>CAWJGN010000010.1:0-7131 GCA_963842415.1 uncultured Acidimicrobiaceae bacterium | reverse complement strand
CGGGGCGACGTTCACGGGGCGACGTTCATCGGGCGTTGTTCACGGGGCGATGCTGATCGGGCGACGATGAATACGTATTAGTCCGAGGCGGGCAGCGGCTTGGCGCCCTTGACGGAGAGGATGGTCTCGCCCACCGAGATCGAGCCCTGGCCCGCCTTGGTGCACAGGAGCTCGAGGCCGAGCTCCTCGTCGGCGTAGCGCTTGCCCAGCAGGGCCCCAGCGTCGAACCCCGCCTCGATGCTCTGCGCCGCCGCCTCCGCATCCGGCAGCAGGAACGGGTGCCCCCCGCAGCGCAGGTCGACAGGCTCGGCGGGCGCCTTGACGACCATGACCTCGCAGGCGTCGACCGCGCTCCGCAGCTTGAGCCCTGCCTTCAGTTGCAATCCCACCGCAGTCCTTCCTCGCTCTCGGGCACCCTCGTTGCGCCCTGTCCGCCGCCCCTGACCACCGGGGTCGGGGAGGCGGGGACCCGATTCTGCCGCCGCGCCCGGTCACGGCGCACACTGGGTACAGATCTGCCAGCTGCGAGGTTCGTGGAACCGGAACGTGTTCGCGACGTCACCGCAGTGTGATGTTGATCAGAAGTTGGCCAACGAGCGTGATGGCGGGCGTTTGTCTCGTGGAAGACTTTATGAGGGGGATCCGCGGGTTGTCGGCGCGGAAGAAGAGCGGAAGAAGAGAGGAAGGCCGGTAGGCGATGGACCAGGCCCCGGGGTGGAGGACTGACCCCGAGAACGAGGCGGAGGAGCGCTACTGGGACGGTTCCGTCTGGACCGACCGCGTCCGGCCCACGGGCAAGGGCATCGTTCTTCACCTGCCCGAACACGTGCCCGAGCTGCAGCGTGCGCTGGCGGCGGCCACGGCCGACATCGATGCGGTGGAGGACCGCCTGTCGACGCTCTTCGACCGGACTGACCACAACAACGGGACCAACGGGACCAACGGGACCAACGGGACCAACGGGACCAACGGGACCAACGGGACCAACGGGACCAGCTCGACTCACAGGACGGTCAGCCCCGCCGGGCCGGGACGGAGTGGTTCGCGCCCCAGCGCCAGCGGTCAACCGACGGACGACTTCGACGTCGAGCTCTATCTCGACTTCGAGGTCGACGAGCCCGAGGATTTCGCGCTGAACGGTACGGGCCACATGGCGGGGACCGCTCAGCTCAACGGGTTCGGAGAGGTGGACGAGGGCTTCGCCGATCTGGACGCCGCGTTGGCCGCCGAGGAGCCCGAACGCGACGCCGAGGCAGCGCCACCGGACGCGCTGCCCGCCCCGAAGAAGGGCCTGTTCCGCCGGCGTACCTGAAATCGACTGCCGACCGGTCAGTCGTTGCCTGCCTCTCTTGACCAGGAAGTTTGCCTTCCGGCGCACGCCGAGCCGAATCGCCACACCATCGTCTGCCGACGGGCGGCATCTCATCTCGCCTGTATAAGTATCCTTCCGAAACCACCCCCAATTAACGAAGGATATCGAGATAAGCTTCGTTAAATAGGGTCAATAAACGAAGGATACATATACAGGTCGACACGTACATAGGTAGCGCTCCGCGGCCGAGAAGACCACCCGACGAGAGCGAGAGAGTCGCCGGCGACCTGTGGCACGATTTCGGGGCACGGGCATCTGATTCAACCCGAGTGGCAGGAGCTCACGTGAACCGGGAACCCGGCTGGTACACCGACCCTTACTTCCATAAGCGAGAGCGCTACTGGGACGGTACGTCCTGGGCCGATGAGGTGCGCGAGCCCGAGCCCGAGGAGCCGGATCCTGGCGCGCCGCCTGCGGCGACCACCTCGCCTCCGAGCCCCAGCGCAGCGGACCGTCCGGCCGACACGGCGAGCACCGCCGCCGCTGCCGCAACCGCCGCCGCCAGGGCCGCTGGCCGGGCCAGTTCCCCCGACCCAGCGACCGCCGCGTATCCCAAGGTCGACCCGCCGACGGGGATCCCCGGGGCCCCGCCCGACGATCCCATGATCACCGGGGTCGTCCCCGCGCAAGCAGACGATCTCATGATCACCGGCCTCGTGCCCGCGCAATCCGAAGCGCCGACCGCGGAGCCGCCGACCGGCACCACGTCGGCCCAACCGTCTGCCCCGCCCACGCCGACCGCTCCGGTCGGGCGACGGACCGTCAGCGGCTCGGTCCCGCCGACGCCACCCCCCGCGGCGAGGGACGAGACCTCGCCGCCTGTGAAGATTTCGTCACGCCCCGTCAGCCCGCTGTCGGATCCCCTCACCACCATGACCGTCGCGGCCGCGGCCGAAGCAAAGGGGGATCGCACGGCGCACCAGCGCTCGTTGGTGGTTGTCGCGGCCGTGGTCGTGGTCCTGGTCGTCGTTGCGGCCGGCGCCTATCTCATCTTCGGCGACAGCTCGAGCTCAGGTGCCAGCAACCAAGTCACAAATGCAGCGCACTACACGCTGCAGAAGCACTCGGTGGACGTGAGTTTCAGCGTGACGGCGGTCTCGTCGGGGCCATTGACCACGTCCGGGTCATCGGGTTCTTCGGGGTCATCTGCGCTCACCGGGAGCGGCTCGCTGGACCTCACTTCTGACTCGGGCAACATGACGCTCACGCCTGTGGGCGGCGGGTCACAGGGGACCGAGCAGGTGCTCTTCATCGGGAAGACCTTCTACGTCAGCTTTTCGGGCGTCAGCGTGTTGGAGCCGGGCAAGCGTTGGATCTCGGCCGACCACACCGAGCTCGCTTCGGCGACGTCGGCGGTCGGTTCGGGTACGAGCACCTTCGTCCAAGTCGTGGGCAACCCCGCGGCCAGCGTGCAACAGCTCGAGTCCTCGGGTCTGGGGGTGACCTCGCTCGGCGCGTCGACCTACGAGGGCACGGCGGTCCGGGGTTACAAGGTGGTGCTCAACGGATCCGCCGACGGCGCCACAAACGGCGTGAGCGTGGGATCACACGGCTCCGAGACCGTCTACGTCACCTCCAGCCACCTGGTGCGGGCGATCGTGGTCCCGGTCACGGTGGACGTCAACGGCGCGTCCTTCTCCGAGACCCTGGCCATGGTGTTCACCAACTACGGCACGCCGATCTCTGTGACGACGCCCCCCGCCTCCGAGGTCGTCAGCTTCAGCCAGTACGAATCCATTCAGAACGCGGCCCCGGGCGCATGACGCGGGCCCGGTGACGCAGGGCAGGTGACCCAGGGCGGGTGACCCAGGTGCGGTGACGCCGCGACGAGTCCGGCGGGAGGGCGCGGCGGTCAGAGAGCAGCCGACTTGGCCCGGACCGCCTTGGCCAACGAGCCCCAGCGCTCGAACGCCGCCGGATCGCGCACGACGTCGGAACCGGTGAAGTAGCTGACGACGCGGGTGGCGATGCCGCCGTACTTGGCCACGATCTCGTCGGCGATGTCGTCCCAGGTGCCCGACGTCGTGAAGTGCACGAGGATGTCGTCGTCGATGACGTTCGCCATGCCGGCGATGTCGCCCGCCCGCTGGCGCTCCCGGATGCGCTCGGTCGTTCCCTCGCGGTCGAGCTGCTCGAAGATGAAGGCGTAGTTCGGCGTGGAACCGTAGAAGGAGACCTGCACCCGCGCCATCTCGCGCCAGCGGGCGCGCTCCTCCTCGGTGTCGCCGACGCACAGGAAGGCCGGTACGATCACCTCGAGGTCGTCGGCGCTGCGTCCCGAGCGTGACGCGCCGGCGCTCAGCTCGGGCAAGACCGTCTCGGTGAGGTAGGTCGGGGTGTTGAGCGGGTGGATGTGCACGCCGTCGGCTACCTCACCGGCCATACGGAGCATCCAGGGGTTGACGGCCGCCACGTCGACGGGTGGGTCGTCGCACTCGATCGCGCCGGGCGCCCACGTCGGCGGCAGCAAGGACAGCGCGTAGAACTCGCCGTCGACGGCGAGGGGCTCACCGGTGCGGAAGGACCGGAAGATGTCCTTCACGGCGAGGACGTACTCGCGCAGGCGCGGCCCGGGCGGGTCGAATTCGGAGCCGTAGCGGCGCAGGATGTGCGCGCGCACCTGGGCGCCGAGCCCGAGACGGAAGCGCCCGTGACTGGCCTCGGCCAGCTCCCACGCCGTCGACGCGGTGACCATGGGGCTGCGCGGGAAGGCCACCGCGATGCCGGTGAGGATGTCGATGTCCGCCGCCACGGCCAGCGCGCCACAGGTGAGGTAGGCCGTGCGCCCGGCTTCGGTGACCACCAGCCCCGACAGACCGGCCTCGGCGGCGCGCCGGCCGAGCTCGCCCACCCGGCGCAGCGGTTGCGCCGGCAGCATGGCGTCGAAGCACAGGCCGGCGTCGGCTGGCGTCGTCATCGTCGCCGCATCGGCGTCACGCGGCCGACGACACGGTCGGTCGCCCATCGCGCCGGGCCGGCACCCAGTCGTTGATGGTGGGAAAGTACTCCTCGGTGTGGTCGATCGTCCCGGCGGCCGCGTAGTGGTACACCATGGCGGCGCGGATGCCGTCCGATTCGTTGTCCGTCGAGCAGTGCATGAGGTGGCTGTCGAAGACGAGCAGGTCGCCCGGGTCCATGAGGACGGGCTCGGAGGCCGCCATGTCGTGGTCGACGATCTCGAAGTAGCCGTAGTTCGCGTTGGGGCGCCGGTCCGCGACGTGCGTGTGCACCGGCTCGGCCTGCGACCCCGCCAGCACGTGCAGGCAGCCGTTCTCGTGGGTGGCCTCGGTCACCGCGAGCCAGACGCCCACCACGGGCCGGCCCGGCTCGAAAGGAAAATAGAAGGAGTCCTGGTGCCAGGGCTGGCCCCACGCGCCCGGCGTCTTGAAGATGAATTGCGACAAGAAGACGTCGATGTCGGGCGCGATCAGCTCCGACACGAGGTCGACCACCGCGGCCGCGTGCGCGCGAACTCGGCGAAGACCGGGTCGCGGTGCAGCTTGAAGACCTTGGACACCCCGTCCTCGGGTTGGTCAACCGCCTGGCTGGCCAGGTTGGCCTCCTCGAGCACCTTGACGCCGAGTTGCCCGGCCAGCGCGGGGTCGCGTACGACCTCGGTCACGCGGGCCAACATGGCGTCGCAGGTCTGCGGGGGCGCAAACCCGGCGATGCGGAAGAATCCGCGCTGCTCCCACGACGCCCGTTGGTCCTGCGTCACGAGCCGGCTCACCCGAGGGGCTCCACCGGCGCGTCGGGCAGGTCGCCCGCCGGCCGCGGCCAGGCGACAGGGGTCACGTCGCTGGCGATCACCTCGCCCATGGCGATGCCGGCGCGCTCGACCGAGGGGTGTGGGAAGCGGCCTTCGCCCCGCGTCGAGCCGTCGGCGAAGTAGATCACCGTGTGCACCCGCCGGACCGTACCGGTCGTGTTGGGCTTGGCCAAGTGGAAGGTCAGCCCGTGGTGGAAGGCGACCGAGCCGGGCGGGACCTCGACGAAGACGGGGTGGAGGCCCTCGAGCTCGCGCTGCGCCAGTGGATCGTCATCGCTCGGCGTGAAGATGTTGACGAACTCGCGCAGCCCGAGGCGGTGGCTGCCGGGGAGATAGCCCATGGCGCCGCTGGATAGTGTCGAGCCGTCGAAGGGGATCCAGGCGGTGACCGTGTCGGTCTCGGCGATGGGCCAGTAGGGCTGGTCCTGGTGCGGGTCCGTCTCGCGTCCGCCCGCCTCCTTGTAGAGCGCCTGGTCGTGCCAGAGGCGTACCGCGTCGGCGCCGAGGAGGCGCGCTGCGCTCTCGCCGAGGGCGGGATGGAAGCTGAGCGGGCGCACGTCCGGTGCGTCCTCCCAGAGGTTCTGGCACTGGACGAAGCTCTGCTCGTAGCGCGACTTCTCGGCCAGGGAGCGGGTGTCGTGCCGGCTGCGCGCCGCCACGGCCTCGTCGACGGCGGCGCCGTAGCGGGCGAGCTCGTCGGTGTCGAGCAGGTCGGGCACGACGACGAAACCGTCGCGGCGGAAGTCGTCGACGAGTTGCGGGGTCAGGGTGGCGACCGCCGTCATCACCGCTGCTCCTCGTGCGCCTCCCGCACCTCGCGCACTTCGCGCACCTCCCGCACCTCGCGGATGCGACCGACCAGCTCGTGCGCGCTCGGCGCCTCGATCCAGGATGTGAGGTCGAAGTCGTACTCGGCCGAGGGTTCTGGCCCCTGATCGAGATAGTGCGGTTCGGAGGCCATGAAGCGGCCGTGCATGTGGCGCACCTCGGTCACCACCTCGGCGTAGGGGAGGGTGCTCGCCGCCGCTGAGCCGAAGCCGAAGACGCGCTCAGACCCCGTGACCGCGATGGCCGCCGCCCTCCCGGCCAAGAACGCTCGATAGTCGTTGCGCTCGAGCTCTCCCGCATACGCCTCGAGGATGTCCAGCGCGCGGTCGAGCACGTGCTGGTCGAAGGCGTAGAAGACGTTGGGTGCCGGGAGGTCGCCCCAGACGCCCCACATCCACCAGCGCAGCGTAGGCGGCAACACCGCCAGCGCTTGCTGGACGCCGCGGCCCACCGTCTCGTGCCCGTGGTGCACGTCGTGGGGCGAGGGGGACACGACGATGGAGGCGCCGTGGTGCTCGACGATGGCGGGGAGCTCCTCGGCCACCCTCCGGGTGGCCAGGTCCAAGTCGCCGTCCAAGTCGAGGTTGAGCGGTGGGTCCACGAACTGCGGGATGAATCCGGCTCGGCGCGCTGCCTCTTCCGCTTCGGTTCGCCGGCGCTCCCACTGTTCCTCGAAGCCCAGACTGGCGATCACGCTGACGATCGTCCAGCCGCGGTCCTGGAGGTGGAGGAGCGACGCGGGGCAGCCGACGGCCTCGTCGTCGGGGTGCGGGGCGACATGGACCAGGGTGGGCGCCACAACCAGGGAGGTTATGTCCCCGCATGGGTCTCGGGCGCAGAGAACTGCAACCCCGATACGCTCGTCCGCCGCCGCCCTCTCAGCGGAGTTGCGCGTGGGGCGTGCCAGGCCCGGGCGAGGGTGGATCCGACAGGGGAGGGAGCATCATGTTGCAGGTAGTCGGGGCGGGAGTGGGCCGGACGGGGACGCACTCCTTGAAGATCGCGCTCGAACAGCTGCTGGGTGGGCCGTGTCACCACATGATCGAGGTGTTCGGTCATCCCGAAGAGGTGCCCGTGTGGACCGACGCCATCGACGGGCGTCCCGTCGACTGGGCACAGCTCATGGAGGGCTACACGGCACAGGTCGACTGGCCGGGAGCGA
>CAWJGN010000009.1:0-27872 GCA_963842415.1 uncultured Acidimicrobiaceae bacterium | reverse complement strand
GGAGTGGTAGCCGCTATCGATGTTGCCGACGCGACTGGAATCCCACTTCGGATAGCCGGAATCATCCAGGACGAGGCGTATTTCGAGCGCGAGGTCAGGTCGCGCCTTGACGGTGACCGAGTCCAGTTCGTCGGACCTGTGGCGGCGGAGGATCGCTCCTCCTTCTTGGGCGGCGCCGTGGCTCTTCTCCACCTGATCGACTTCGACGAGCCGTTCGGGTTCTCCGTCGTGGAGGCCATGGCGTGCGGCACACCGGTGATTGCCTTCGACCGCGGTTCCATGCCGGAAATCATCATCGACGGCGTGACGGGTTCCGTGGTGTCTGACGTCGCTTCGGCTGTTGCGGCAACAACGCACGTGAGTCGGCTCCACCGGCGGACAGTTCGAGACATTGCCCTCCAGCGGTTCAACAGCGACCGCATGGTCGATGAGTACGTCGACGTCTATCGACACGCGGTCTTGGCAATCGGATCGGAGTTACGCGAAAGACAGCCACGCACCAAACCGATCGCTGACGAGCTCAGGAATGCCGGGCGAGACGGGCGAGACGGGCGAGACGGGCGAGACGGGCGAGACTGCTCGGCAGCTAGTGCCGTGACCGGCAACGTTGGAGGGGCGCGTCCACCACTTTGACGTCGGGGTCGCGCAGAATTGGCCTCTCGCGAAAAGAGGAGGTCAAGTGCGCGAAGGGATACGCGTTCGAGAGATCACCAACGACGAGGGCAGACGGTTGCTCCAGATCGTGCGGCGGTCCTCGGGCTCGGTGGTGCGGTGGCGTCGAGCCCAGATGGTGCTGCTCTCGGCCCAGGGCATGGACGTGGCCCAGATCGCCAAGGTGGCCTTCACCTCGCCCGATCGGGTCCGTGAGGTCCTGCACAACTTCAACGACGACGGGTTCGACTCGTTGGCCCCCAAGTACTCGGGAGGCCGACCACCGAAGTTCACCTTGCCCGAGCGCCGGGAGATCAAGAAGATCGCGCTGAGCCGTCCGATGGACCACGACCTGCCCTTTTCCACCTGGAGCTTGTCCAAGCTGGCCGAGTTCCTCGTCGCCGAGGGGGTGGTCGACGACATCAGTCACGAGGGTCTACGCGTGCTCCTCCGTGAGGAGGGTGTCTCTTTTCAAGTGATCAAGACCTGGAAGCAATCGAAGGACCCCGACTTCGAGGCCAAGAAGAACCGGGTGCTCGAGCTCTACGACATCGCCGATGGGAAGTCCAAGCCCAAGCGGGGCGATCCGACCGTCGTGATCTGCATGGACGAATTCGGGCCGCTCAACCTGCTCCCGCGACCCGGCAAGCAATGGGCGCCCATGATCGTCAAAGGCGAGTCGAGTACCGCCGGCCCACGGCGACGACGCCGCCGGGCCACCTACACCCGCACCAAGGGCGTGCGGCACCTCATGGCCGCCTACGACCTGAACCAGGACAAGATCTACGGCCACATCAAGACGAAGAAGGACCGCACCACCTTCTTGGAGTTCTGCCGCTACCTGCGCAGCCTCTACCCGCCGAACGTGCGTATCGCCATCGTGCTCGACAACTTCAGCCCACACCTCTCAACCCACAAAGACGACCGGGTCGGGGTGTGGGCCAAGGCCAACAACGTCGAGCTGGCCTACGTCCCCACCAACGCCAGCTGGCTGAACCGGATCGAGGCGCAGTTCCAGGCGCTGCGCTACTTCACCCTCGACGGCACCGATCACCGCTCACACGAGGAGCAGAACTCGATGATCCGTCGCTACATCATCTGGCGCAATCGCCATGCTCAAGACGAAACCCTCCGTGAGCTGGTAAAGCGCGCAAACGTTGCTTGATGGGGCACTAGACAGCGCAGAGGCAATTCCTCCCGTCCGGCAGGCCTGACCGATTCCTGGTATCTGGATCGGCACTCCTACAGGGTCCAGAATCCAACAATGGCTCCGGACCGTCGTCCTCGATCAGGTCCCCTGACGTGACGGTCACCATCATCTTTGCGCTGGCTGCTGCACTGGCAAACGCCGTGCACCTCATGACCCAGCACGCGGTCAGTATCGGGGCGTCGCACAAGCACCGTGGCTGGGATCTGGTGACCTTTCTGTTCCGCCATCCCGTCTGGCTCCTCGGTTGGGTGGCGGCGGCAGGAGGATTTGCCTTCCAGGCAATCGCACTCCACAGCGGACAACTCTCGATCGTCCAGCCCCTCCTCGTCACCGAATTGGTATTCATGCTCGTCCTGCGCCGGTTCTGGGTCCATCAGCACATCGCCAAGACGGCGTGGACTGCTGCCGTGATCACTTGTGCGGCTCTGGCGGTGTTCTTGATTGCGGCCGAGCCTCATCGCGGCCACCCTCAGCCGAACGGGGCCAATTGGGTTTCCGCGGTGGCCGTCTTCGGCGGGGCGGTCGCTGTGTTGGCAGTCATGGCGCGGTGGGGACCGCCAGTGCGTCGGGCTGCGCTCTATGCCACCGCGGCCTCGATCACGTGGGCCTTAATGGCGGCATCACTTAAGGCGGCCACTGACGTGCTGGCAACATCGGGCTTCTTGGGCATGTTCGCGGACTGGCCCATCTACGTGTTGATCGCCTTCGGTGTCCTCGGTTCGGTGCTCCAGCAGGCTGCGTTGCAGACCGGCCCGTTGAGCGTGTCCCAACCGCTGATCGTCGTGATCGATCCAGCCGTCGCCATCGTCTTGAGCGTCTGGATCTTCGGCGAGCGGTTCACGGTAAGCCCGGCTCAGAAAGCCGTCGCGGGCCTGGCCTTCTGCGTGATGGCCATTGGGGTGACCCTTTTGTCCCGGACGGCGCCCACCGACCTTGACCGGTCGATACCGGTCAAGCCCTAGTGTCACCACGCGTCGAGGCGAACGCCCACATATACCCTCCGATGGGCATAGGGTGGAGCGAAGGATAAGCCCGATGATCTGGGAGTCGGCGCCATCCTTCCGGTCGTACGTCTCGCCGATTTGCGCCGACAGGAGGATCATGACTTCACCCGAGTCTTCGGATGTTGCCGCTCAGCTCGACCAGCACCATCTTCCCGAAACCAATGGCCGCATACCGGTGTGCAGACGTTGCGGAGCACGCACGGATAGTGCTACCGGGTTGCATCACGCGCCCCCGGAGTATCAACTGAGTCGATCGGTCGATTGGCTCACCGCGCAGTCACGGCTCCGAGACATTGCGCACGCAAAGTTGCTCCGAGGTTCCTGAGTCCGAACGGAAACGGCCCGCCGAGCGCGCCGCCTTCGGCATCGTCAACGACCTCCGTCACCGGCGAATACGTCGTCAAGCGCAAGGACAGCCGTCCCAGCCCATGCACCGACCAGAGGGAGGAGCGCGATGCCGGTCCTCACCGTGCTGAGCTCAGATACTGCCGGGAGCGCTCGAGAACGCGAACGGGGGACCCGCCTCCATGGCGAGCCCCCCGTTCGTAATTCTGAAGACGTCTGAAAGTCTGAAGACGTCTACCTCGTTGTTAGCCGGCGATGGTGTACTTGGTGCCCGGCGCCAAGCTGAGCGTGCCCAAGTTCGGCCCGCTCGATGCCGGTGCGAAGCACACGTTCGCAGTGTCCGCTGCTTTCTTCGCCGTGTCTCCGGTGGTGTCGGACTTCACCTTGCCGGTGCTGAGCTCACTGATGTCACCCGAGGGGCAAACGGCCGATCCCCCGGTGTTCGCCAGGTCCTTCAACTTGGTCACTTTCCCGTTGGCCCAAGTGATGGTGCCCTTGGTGGAGGACTCCGAGTCGGTGGTCGTGCCCTTGGTGCCGGTGTTCCCCGTGCACTTGGACAACGTAACCGTGGCCGAGTCGGACATGTTCACCGTTCCGGACAATTTCTTGCACGTGATTCCCGGAGGACTCGCCCCGGCGGAAGTAGCCGTGGCGACCGTGAAGGCCGTCATCCCGGCGAGCGGGATGATGGCGGCGGCACCGGCGAGAGCCCCCATAACAATTCGATTCTTGAGCAAGTTGTTACTCCTTTATCTCTGTACGTGTGTGTACTTGGACGCTGGAGAAATCCGTTTGCGGCTCAACCCCACCCGAAATCCCCCACCTTGTTCTAACCGTGATTGCTCATGATTGCAACGCGGAGTTCGTTTCGGAGACCTCGTGCCGCGAGTCGGTTTCCAACTCGCAGTGTGAACGATGGGTAACAAACTCGTGGCGCGGCGCGAAGTTACCGGTGAGTATCTCGTCATTTTCAGCGACCAGGGAGGAGAGGAATTGCAGCTACGTGCGAAGGTGGGCAAGCTCCAGAGATCTGAGATCACCAAGAATTTACCTTCGCGGGGTGGTACCAACCCAGGCAGCTCACAGCGTCGCCCGTGACATGTGTCTTCTCTAGCCCCAGCCATTCACGAGAACCCTGAGGACGGCACCCTCGCCATTTTCTGGTCAGGGTGAGAGCCCGCGAGGGTCATTTCGTAATTGGTGAGTGCAGATCGCCGTGATTTGGTCGACCGGAGGGGTCAAAGATGACCGGGGAGTGACTTCGGGACGCGCGTCGTCAAGGTGGGGACCCGTAGCGAGGAAGCGAGTTCGCTCAGGTGATGAGGGCGATGCGCCGGTAGGCACCGAGCAGCGCGTCGGTGCCGGGCCAGCCGTCGATGATGCGCACGACGCGTTGGCGCGAGCGGTGGATCAGCCGCCCCGGTGCGTGCAAGAGACCCCAACGAAGTGCTTTGGGCCGGGCACCCACCCAGGGCCCGTCGAGGCAGAGCAGCTGGAACCAGCGCACGAGGTCGGCCGCCATGGCCACCGTCATCATCCAGTTGGCGTTGGCCTCGAAGCTGGCGAAGGGGAAGCGCATGAGCCCCGAGTCCTTCAGGCGCTGAATGTGTTGTTCGACGTGAGCATGGGCCCGCATGGTGGCATCGAGGGCGACCGGGTCACCATCTTGGTCGGTGTAGAAGCCCCAGTAGCGATAGTCGAGGGCGGGGAACAGACTGCGCTGGGCTCCGGGGTGCAGCGGTTCACGGCGGATGATGCAGCGGGTGCCCTCTGGGAGCTTGGGCGTCGAGATGAGCGACGTCACCTCACACACGGCCGCGCCCTCTCTCGGCTTGCCGTCTTGACCGATGGCCGCCTCCCAGACGTCTTCGAGCCCGACGACCTCGAAGATGGCCCTGGAGAGCTGGGCGTTCGAGCGCACGGTGACGAAGAAGCCGATGTTGCGCTCCCGACAGGCACTGAGGAAGCCCTCGGTGCACCCCGCCGAGTCGGCCCGCACGACGACCGCTCTTTGCACGAGGGACGGGTCGTCGCCGCGCTGGTGACCGAGCGCGATCTCGCTTGGCAGCTGCACGACGGCGTCGTCGAGGACGATGACGTGGTCGGCCACGGTGTTGGCCCCGGCGTTGCCTGCTCGCAAGAGCGAAGAGAGCGTCTCGCCGGTGGCATCGGCGAAGCAGAACATCGGATGGAACCCATAGCCGCCCTTGTACGTGGGCGCCGCCGACACCTTGTTCTCGGAGTGGATCTCGACCAACGACGCGTCGATGTCCAAGAGCACCGGGTCGCGCCCATTCGTCGCGCCGGCACGGCGCCAGACCTCTGTGCGCACCTCGGCCAGTGCGGCTGCGATCCCGCTCCTCGTCGAGGGGGTTATCTCGTGGAAGGTGCGAAAGACCGTGGTGTCGGAAGGCACCGCACCGAAGAGGTCCTCTTGGAGCCGCAGGTGCTCGATGTCGGCGCAGCTCTCGCCGCCGCCGGACAGCATGAGCGCCGTCTGCACGAGGACCTTGCCCCGGTCGTGCAGTGGAAAGCGTTCACCACGTGGAGGGATCCGTGTCGAGAGCGCGTCGCCGAGCCCCATCCGGTCGGCAAAAGCCCCAAGAGCGTGCAGTCCGACGTGGGCCACCACCCCCGCTCCACCGGGTTCCACAACGACGCGAACGCGTGCTGGTACCGTTCACTTTGGAAGTGCCCTCCTGGTCGGGATCTCTGTTGCGTAGACAACAACAGTTTCCCCTACATGGAGGGCTTTTCCGCGGACGCGGCCCGGTCAGCTCACGCGGCTCCGTGAATAGCCGGGGCTAGGGCTATAGCCGAGTGGTCCCAGACTCCAAGGAACTGAGGGCGCGTTCCCATGGAGACGGTCCAGTCACATGGAGTCAAGCTGAATTCCGGTTCCCACTTCGGGACAAGATCTCGACATCCGGCGGCGCCGGCACGCCATCCGACGCGCCACCAGTGCAAGCCTCTGCACCTGGGCCTTACGAAACCGCGGGTCCGGCGCTTCTGCCCGAGGCGCGGGTGGCTGCTGAGCTTGTGGATGCTCCCCGAATTGTGGTCGTGATCGATGACTTCGCCACGGATCGAAACCAACGAACCCCTCTTGCGAACTCGAAGCTGTGCAGCGTGATCCTGTGGTGGCGGCAGGGCCTTGGCCACATTGCCCGAAACCCCCTCGGCGTGGCGCAAGATCGCCAGCTGGTAGGCCGCCCCGGGGCGAAATCTCTCTCGGTCACGCCCGGTCTCCTCCGGTTCGGGCAACCACAGATGTAACCGATGTCCGTCGGTTAAGGCCGTCTTCCGCTCGATAGGGGACTCCTGCCGATCCCCACCGGACTCAGCTTCTTGGTTTCGATCAAACGCCGCTGTCGATGCTCAGACTTCGACCTTGGCCGGCGATCTCGATCGACTCCTACCCGTTATCGATTTGACGAGCGGACTGGCGGCCATGACCACGCCTGAGCTCACGAGAACCACCTGCCAGAACCACAGGGGGCGTGGGGCAGGAAGCCCGTTTGGCAGCCAGGGCGGCCACCGGAGGAAAGCCCATGCGGCAATGGCGAACCAGGGCAGCAGATACCAGCGAACCCTGTGGTGGACGGCATCTCGAACGATGACGAACACGACGATCGCGATCAACGTTAAGGGAATCGCGATTGCTGCGTCATGGGCCCACCACCGCCTATTGAGGTCGAGAATTGGATTAAAGGCCATGGTCACGAGGGCGAGCCAAGCCAAGAGCTGCCCCCGAATTCTCCCTCGGACGATGTCGAGAAGAATGAGCAGCACGGCGAGAGCCATGAACTTGTAGCCGAAAAGACCTTCCTCGAAGACGAGCCTCATGCTCAGGCAGGTTGCGATCAATGACAGCAGGGGGATCGGATCGAGCGCGCGCGGGCCGAGGCGTCGAAGGGCCCACCACGCGAGGGCCACGGACACCGCGATCGGCAGCGTTCGCGCACAGAACAGAAGCGCTGCGGTTGGCCTGCTGCCGAAGTAGGCAGGCTGGGAGAGCAAGTTCCAAAGGACCGTGCCGCCGCGACCTCCCGAATCACCGGTCCCGACCAACACGGCGTGGATCGCTCTTCCCGACGTCGCCACGAGCAACGGAACCGAGACCACGACGACGGACACGGCTGAGGAGATCAAGAACCGCCATCGGTTCCTCCCCGGCGCCACGATCACCAGGGGTATCAGGATCAACAGCGCGAATTGCTGCGAGGTAACGGCCAATCCCACGAGCACGCCGGCCCAGACCCAGCGGCCTCGAAGCGCACAGGCAGTGCCCGCCACCCCCAGTCCTAGGGCAACAAGGTCCTGGGGGTGGTATTCGTACAACAAGGGCATCCATGCAATGGGGACAAGGGCGAGAAACACGACGCCCAATGCCTCCCACCGGCTGCGGCCACGACCAGCGGCGCGCAGCACCGCGACGAATCCCGCGAGCAGCGCGATCCAGCTTGCGTAGCCCAGGTCGATCGTCGGGGACATGGCGTTTGCGCCAAGCGACCAGCGATACATCTTTGCGTACCCATTGGCACACCCTGCTCCCAGTGCGTGCTGGGTGGGGAACGGCACCGTGTGGCCAATTCCGCTCAGCGTGGACAGTCCGCCCGAGATGAGAGGCCAGAGCGGGGGCACCGCCGCGAAGGGCTGGTAGAGGAGCTGGAATGAGTTCGTGATGGAGTTCGCCGGAGGGTACGAACAGGCGAGGCTGCCATGGGCAATCGCCCACGTCGGATAGAGGGACTCAACGGCGTCAAGCTGCGTAGGACCACCGAGGAGTGCGACCAGTCCGCAGAAGATGCCGGTGGCCAGCACCCAGCTTGCCAGGCACTGGGCTCCGGACAACGGCTTCGCCAGGTCGCGCCACCAGCGTGGGGGAGCAGCATCAACCACCTCGTCTGGGGCTTCCACCTCCACCACAATAGAAACGGGCGGAGCCACGGCCGTGAACACGACATCGAATACCTCCGATGGTGTCCCATGTTCTTAGGGCCAACTGGCCCAACTCCCTTTTCTCGTACCCCGAGAAGTGGCACACCGGCTTGTGTCGGCTCGATTCGACGCGTATCGCCATTTGCGCTGGCTCGTCGTCGACATCGACCACTTCCAATCCGACGGCAGTGCGAATATCTCCTCCGTCCGATTGCCGTCCGCCAGAGCCAGCGGCGCCTCCTGTGCTTGCCCTCACGCGGCAGTTACAACGAAGGCTCTCCGTCAGCGCCAGTCGATGGTTTGCCCAGGCGTGACCCCGACGCACACGGTCTGCCGACAAGACTGCACGCATGAGCTCGGGGCATCTCTCGACACGGCCTCGCAGCGCTGAGCCGAGCCCGTGGTAATCCAAGAGGAGATGAGGAACCGGGACGGGACCTCACGAGCCTCACAGGCCCCATCGATCCCGATGCGCCTCGTGAGGGACCCAACATCTCCTATATCCCCGAGCGTGACGGTATCCGGGGGGTGGCGATCCTCGTGATCGTGGGATACCACGGCGGAGTTTTCCTGACGTCTGGAGGCTTCTACTCGCTGGACACGTTCTTCGCTCTTTCGGGCTTTCTCATCACATCGCTGCTGATCTCCGAATGGCAGCGAACGACGACGGTCCGGCTCCGGCGTTGCTGGGCTCGCCGCGCTCGCCGACTCCTTCCGGCACTCTTGGTCATGCTGCTCGGGGTTGCCCTCTTCGCGGCCTACGTAGTCCCGGCGGGGACGTACCCGACACTGCGCGGCGACGCGTTCTCCTCGCTCTTCTATTACGCCAACTGGCACTTCATCGCGAACGGCTCGAACTACTTCAACCAGAGTGCGCTCACGTCTCCACTGACCCACACCTGGTCGCTCGCCGTCGAAGAGCAGTTCTATCTGGTGTGGCCGCTGATCGTCCTGGGCGTCTTCAAGCTCTGGAAGAGCGTGCGCGTTCTCCTGATGGTCTGCGTCGTCGGCGCGCTGGCGTCGGCCGTCGAGATGGGCATCCTCTACTCCCCCGGCGATGTCAATCGCCTGTACTACGGCACGGATACCCGCGCCCAATCCCTGCTCGTCGGCGCGGCGCCGGCGGCGTCCCTCTCGCTCTGGGCGGACCATCGCCGTCGGGCCGGCACCGTGGCGCCCGGGACCGATCGGATCAGACGCCGAGTAGGCGGAGATCCGGCGTGGGCCGTGCACACAGCACATGGACGCGCCGCCGCGCTGGCGGTCGGGCTAGTGGGCGTTGGCGTCAGCGCATTGCTCTGGACGCTGGTCTCCTACAACGACGCATCGGCGTACCGCGGAGGCTTCTTGCTGGCAGCCCTCGCCACGACTGCGGTGCTATTCAGCGTTGTCTGCTCACAGCGCTCCGTCCTGACACGCTGTCTCTCGGTCGCCCCGCTGCGCTATGTCGGTCGGATCTCCTATGGGATGTATCTCTGGCATTTTCCGCTGTTCATCTATCTCGACCACGCCCGGACCGGACTCACCGGTTACCCACTCTTTGCGCTGCGTGTCCTCGTGACCCTGGTGGTCGCCACGGGATCCTTCTATGTCATCGAACGGCCCATTCGACAGGGAAACTTGTTGCGCGGTTGGCGCACGTGGGCCGTTACACCGGCGGCGATCTTGGGCACGGCCGCCGCTCTCATTGCGGCGACGTCAGTTCCAGCGGTGGCAGCGAAGACGCCGGCGTCGCCCCCTCTGGCGTCCGCGCTGTACACCGGGCCGCCGGTGAGGGCGCTCGTGGTGGGGGACTCGACCGCATTGACCCTCGACATCGGCCTCAACGAGTACGCGACCCCGGACTACGACGTCAAGCCCTTCAACGGCGGGATTCTTGGTTGCGGGATCACACAAGGCGCCGAGTACCAGGAGAAGGGTGTGGACGCCCCTATGGCGGCCCAGTGCCGGGGGACGCCACCGCGATCGCAGTGGCCTGCCCTCTGGAAGGCGGACATCGCCAAGGACCGCCCGAACGTGGTGATGATCCTGGCTGGGCGCTGGGAGGTTTCGAACCGCACCTACGACGGCCGCTGGACGAACATCGAGAATCCGACCTACGCCGCGTACGTCCAGCGCGAGCTGAGGTACGCAGTGCAAGTGGCGGGCTCGGGGGGTGCAGCCGTCGTCTTGATGACGGCGCCCTGCTACGACACGGGCGAGCAATCCGACGGTGTGCCGTGGCCCGAGGACTCGCGGACCCGCCTGGCCATTTACAACGGCATTGTCCGCCGCGTCGCCGCCTCGACACCGGGCACCTCGCTCCTCAATTTCAACGCGATGGCGTGTCCTGGAGGGCAGTACGAGGAATTCATGGACGGCCAGCAGGTCCGCCTCGGCGACGGCATCCACTTCACCTTTGACGGCGGAAATGTCTTCGCGCCCAGGATCTGGCCGTTCGTCGTGAGACTCGGACGCCAGCAGATGAGCCGAACCAGCTGAACCGCCGGCGTAAGGGTCTTGCTCCGTCTCGATCCGCCAATTTTGGCCGATCTGGGGCAGCGAAAGGCCGGCGCCCCGGGGGGAAGGGGGAGAGGCGCCGGCCGCTTCGCTACAACGAAAGCCTGATGGGTGCTCTTAAGAACCGGTTATGGCCCTCATTACGAACGTATGGAGTTTGTCGCGCGAACTGACCGCTTCGGGGCGATCCCGTCGGCCCTCGTCGGACCAATAGGCTTGTCGATGTGAACACTCCCGATGTCATGCCCGACATGGGCATCACCGAGGACGAGCTGACCGCACTCGCCCTGGCGGCCGATCCCGATCAGCCGATACCCACGGACGCGGTGCCCATCGGTGTGCATCTCGCTCAGCTCGGTGCTCCGCTCCCGCTCTGGTACATGCCCCCCGTGGTCAGGTCGGGCCGACGATGGAAGGCACCGGTCGTGTTGGCTGTGGTCTTGGCGTTCGTGCTGATCGATGCGATGGGTCTTTGCAATACGTACGGCATTCTCAGCCTCGCGTGAATGTTGGTCAGGAGCTCGAATCCATCGCTCCCGGCCCCACCAGCAGCAGCATCATGAGACCTCTACTTCAGGGTCAGGCGACCAAGTACGGGTAGAGGATCGGCCTCTTCGCCCTGGGTACTGCGCTAGACGTCGAAGGTCTGGCCGCGCGAGCGGTGGATCGTGAAGAACGCCACGACGGCGCCCGCGAGGATGAGGCAACCTGACAGGGTGAGCGCCTCGTGGAGACCAGAACCGAAGGCGTCGTAGGCGGCGGAGACAACCTTGGTCGCGATTCGGGCCACCGCCGCGTTCTTCGAGTGCTCAGCGCTGGTGGCGGCCCCTCCGCTCGAGGCGCCCCCGGTCTGTACGGCATGGAGCACGAGGCTCTGGAAGGTCGGGGGGATGCCGATCGCCTTGAGCCGCGCCGCCAGGTCGCCGGTGAGCTTCGCGTTGACGATGGCGCCGAGGATGGCCACGCCGAACACGGCACCCATCTCCCTGCTGGTGTTGGTCGCTGATGCAGCCATGCCAGATCGCTCGGGGGGCACGACGGTCAGTGGCACGGACGTCACGGGGACCAGCAGCATCCCGATCCCGATGCCGGTGAGGGGCAGCACCCATCCGAGCGTCGAAAAGCTCACGTGCGGTCCGAGGACGGCGGCAGCGATGAGGATCCCCCGCCGGCCAGCAGGCACCCGATCGTCATGGGCCAGCGCGGACCGATGTGCGCGACAAGTGGGCCCGTGAGCGCAGAGACGATGATCAGGCTGGCCGCCATTGGCAAGAAGTCGACCGCCGTCTGATACGCCGACGCGCCGACCACGACCTGGAGGTACAAGGCGGTGAAGAAGAAGATGGAGAACGTCCCGAAGTAGGCGACGAAGGCGACGAAGTTGGAGCCGGCAAACGGTGCGCGCCGGAACATGCTCAACTCGAGCATCGGACTCTTCACCTTGAGCTCGGTCACGACGAACGCGAGGCCGGACACAGCACAGAGCACGAAGAGGGCGACGATCCAGTTCGTGGTGTAGCCGGACTCCTCGCCCTGAATCACGGCAACGGAGATGCAAGCCAAGAAGGCGGCGCCGAGGAGAAACCCCAAGACGTCGATCTTGCGACCCTGCCGGTCCGACGTCTCGGGCACGCTGATGGCGGCGAGGACGAAGGCCACGGCACCGAGGGCCAGGTTGAACCAGAAGATGGCCCGCCAGCTCGAGAACCCCACCAGCGCACCACCGATCACGGGCCCGAGCGCCAGCGCCAGGCCCGAGACCGCTGCCCAGACGCCGAGGGCATCGAGCGCGGGTCGCGCGATCGGGGTACACGTGCCTGATGATGGACAGCGTCCCGGGCTCGCTGGCGGCCGCTCCGACGCCCATGATGACGCGACCGGCGATGAGCCAGTCCACGTTGCCCGCCATCGCGGCCACGACCGAACCGGCGCAGAAGATGGCGACGCCGGCGAGCATGATCTTCTTTCGACCGAGGATGTCGCCGAGCATCCCCGCCGCGAGCATGAAGCTCGCGAAGGTCAGGGCGTATCCGTTGACCACCCACTGCAGCGATGTGACGCCGGCGTGCAGGTCGCTCTGGACGTTGGCCAGCCCGACGCTGACGATGGTGTTGTCGAGGAAGGTGAGGAAGAGGACCGCGCACAACGTGGCCAGAGCCAGTGCCTGTGCGGGCGACCCCAGGCCACCTTTCTTGATGTCGAACCCGGGCGGCGCCCCGTCGATCCCTGTGGCGACAGAGACGCCCTTGGCCCCTTCGGTCAGCAGGGCGGTCCCTCCCACCTGAGTCGGGCTGCAGCCTGCGCCACGTTACAGATCATGTCCATGAGTTTTGCCTACCCGCGGGCCGGGTACTAGAACCGCCACGGGGTGCCGTCCGAGCGCTGGTCAGCGGGATGCCTGGGCTCGTGCGGTCGACCCCTCGGACGTGCTCGATGGACTCGATCAACTCGATGTTGCCCGGAGTGAGGCGTGGAGGACCGGTCATGGCGTTCGGCGGGGCTGATCCGGTTCACCACGTGACGAGCGACGGCCATGAAGGGCTCGATGCGTTCTTCGACCTCGTCGACTACCCCTACTACGTCGTGACGGTGCGGGCGCCCGACGACGACATGAGCGGCTGCCTGGTCGGGTTCGTGACGCAGTGCAGCATCGACCCGCCAAACTTCTTGGTGTGCATCTCGAAGGTGAACCACACCTTCGCGGTCGCTGAGCACTCGGCGGGCATGGGGCTCCACCTTCTCGGGGCGGACCAGAGCGCAACGGCGCGCCTCTTCGGGGAAGAGACGGGAGACGTCGTCGACAAGTTCTCGTCCGTCGACTGGCGGCTCGGCGCCACCGGCGCTCCCCTTCTGGTCGACGCTGCCGTCAGCATGGAAGGCCAGGTGCTGGGCCACTTCTCGGTGGGCGACCACGAAGCCTTCTTGGTGCGGGCGGTGCGGGCGGTGCCCGGAGGCCACGACGGCCTCCTCACGTATCGCAGCGGGCCGTCGCTCGAACCCGGGCACCCGGCGTGACGCAGGCCGCCGACGTGCCCTGGCTCTCAGCGGTGGAGCGACACCGTCACGAGGGTGGCGCGCCGCCGTCGAAGGCGAACGGCTGGACCAGGCTCATCATGTTGCCCGAGTCGTCGCGCAACGTCGCCTCGATCCCGTAGGGACGTTCGGCGGGCTCGGACAAGAAAGTCACTCCCTTCGCCACAAGCTCTTTGTAGGTCCGGTGGCAGTCGTCGGTCTCCATGACCCCGATGCCCATCGTGCCGCTGGCCACCAGATCGCGCAGCTTCGCCGCGGCCTCGGGGGAACGTCCCATGTCGCACGATGACAAGATGATCTGGAGGTCGGGCTGGTCCTTCGGCCCGACGGTGAGCCAGCGGAACCCGGCGCCGGCCCCCTCGAACTCCTCCCCCATGGAGATGTCGAAGCGCTCCTCGAAGCCGAGCGTCTCGGTGTAGAAAGCCTTCGCCGAATCCTGGTCCAGGACGAAGATGCTCGTGTGGGACATCCGGTTGATCATGGCGTTCGCCCTCCTTCTCGACCCCTGCAGCAGGGTACGACGAAGCCCATCGCTCAGGCTTCTCCGCGATTGCGCAATTGCGCGCCCGATGGTGCGCTCGCACCGCGGGGCGGCGCCTCCGGGCGGGGACGGCCCCAATCCATGAGGAAGCAGCCCGGGATGGGAGGAACCCCGCCCCGGGCGGCCGAGGCGCGCTGGAAACTGCTCGGCGACATGCCGACCATCTCTGAGAACCGGGAGCTGAACGAGCCCAGGCTCGCGAAGCCGACCAGCATGCACACCTCGGTGACGCTCAGGTTGGCCGAGCGCAGGAGGTGCTTCGCCCGCTCCACGCGCCGGCGGGTGAGGTAGTTCGCCGGGGTCTCTCCGTACGCGCCCTTGAAGGCCCGCGCGAAATGGAACTTGGAGAAACCGGACTCCGCCGCGAGCCGGTCGAGGTCGATGGGCTCGGCGAAGTGAAGATCCATCAGGTCCCGCGCCGCCCGGAGGTGTGCGACCCGTTCGCTCGAGCTCACTGCGGAGCACGGTACCGCCCCGGCGCGTGGGGAGACACGCGCCGGGGCGGTGGCCGGGGGATCAGGCGTGTGCCTCCCAGAAGTCCCGGAGCAAGGGGACGAGGTCGGCTGCCCGCTCGTCGGGCCAGAAGAGCATGGCGTCGGGAACGAGGATCACGCGCTCGACGCCGGGGATCATGTCGGCCAGGCGATCGGCCCACGACGGCTCGAAGAAGATGTCGCCCGTCCCCCACGCCACCTGCGCCGGCGCGTGGAGGTCGGCCAGCAGCGGCTCGACGGCGACGAGCTCCGCCGCCGAGGAGGCGGTGAGGAAGCGCTCGAGGCCCTTGCCCTGGTCGGCGGCGAACGGCCCGAGAAAACTCGTCAGGAGCTCGTCGGGGACTTCGTCAGGATGCGCGTAGCCCATGCCGAATCCGGCCTCCGAGCGGGCGAGCTCGGTGTCGCCCGCCATGGCCGCGACCATCGAACCGAATTCGCCGGCCTCAGCGAGGGCGATGAAGGGCTTGAAGATCTCTGGTGGGAAGTTGTCGTGCACGTCGCAGTTGGTGAGCGTCAACGTGCGGATGCGCTCGGGGAACCGGGCGGCGAAGACCTGGGACACCGCGCCTCCGGTGTCGTTGGCGACGACGTCGACCTGGCTGAGACCGAGGTGCTCGCAGAGCTCATCGAGCATGGCGGCCAACCCATTGAGCGAGAGGTCCGGCGCGGCGCCGTCGATCCCCTCCGATGTTGCCGACGCGCCGTGCGCCGGCAGGTCCGGCGCGATGCAGCGGCGCACGTCGGCGACGTCCCAGATGACGTTGCGCCACAGGTCCGCGTTGACGAGCACGCCGTGTACGAAGAGGGCCGCCGGCGCATCGTGGCCGCCGTTCCCGTCGCCCTGGTCGACGTAGGCGATGTCGCCACGACTGAGACTGACCACCTGTCGCGGCAGCACCGTCTGGACGTGGTGGGCGGATCGTGTCTGGTCTGTGTTGGTGGGGGGGGTCATGCCTCCGAAGTCTACATACCAACTGTCTGTTTGTAAAGGGGGAGTAGGATCTCGCCGTGCCCACCCAGGCAGAACGCACCGAGGCCACCCGGGGCCGGCTCATCGCCACGGCCCGACGGCTGTTCGCGCAGCAGGGTTTCGCCGCCACCTCGACCGAGGAGATCCTCGGGGAGGCAAAGGTCAGCCGCGGTGCCCTGTACCACCACTTCGCCAGCAAGACCGACCTGTTCGAGGCCGCGTTCGAAGCGGTGGAGGACGAGGTGACCGCGCAGGTGCTCCAAACGGCCACCGCCGGTGGAGAAACGGATCCGATCCGGATCCTCGAATTGGGCTTCGACGCGTTCTTGGACCAATGCGTCAAACCGGAAGTGCAACGAATCGTGATGCTCGACGGTCCCACCGTCCTCGGCTGGGACGCCTGGCACGAGATCGACGAGCGCTACGCGTTCGGCACCCTGAAGGCGGTGCTGGGCGCGGCGGCGGCGGCGGGACGCATCGACGAGTCCGCCGTCGATCCGCTCTCGCACCTCCTCCTCGGCGCCGTCATGCAAGCCGGGATGGTGGTGGCCCGCGCTGACGACCCGGCTACGGCCAAAGAGGCCATGGCGGAGTCGTTCGCGATGCTGGTCTCGAGCCTCTAGGCCCCCCGCCCGCTCCGCGCGACCCAGTCGGGCAGCACGCGCCGGGCGGCCACGCCCGTCGATACACCCGTGCACCGTGACGGCGGTCGCCTTCACTTCGCAATCGGCCGAGACCAGATAGGCAATCTGGAATGTCGTGCGCGTGACGGCACCGACGCGCAGCGCGACGTCGACTTCGTCGTCGAAGCGAAGCGGCCGGCGGTACTGCAGCGATACCTCGAGCACGGGGAACTCGCGGCCGGCCGCGTTGTCCGACTCGCTTGATTGACCCGGAGCGTCACCGTCGCCGCCGCTTCGCACCGCGTCGTAGGGATGGCCGATCGAGCGCAGGTACTCCACCCGCGCCTCTTCGAGGTACGGAAGGTAGGCGGCGTGGTGCACGACGCCCATGGCGTCGGTCTCGGCGAAGCGAGTGCGCAGCCGGTGGCTGAACTCGTAGTCCGCCGGGTCGCGCGAAGGCTGTAGGGACAGGCGAGCCACGCTCCGCCGGCTACTCCCCCATCGGGACCGTGCCGCCCGCTGCGGCCTCGCCATCCGCGCCGTCGGTCTCCGCCTCGTCCCCGGCCTCGGCGCGGGACTTGCGCAGCGCGGCCCCGAAGGTGACGCGCCACGCGTCGGCCATGCGCTGGACTCCTTCCCTGTTGAAGATGGCGAACTCACCGTCCGCCTCCACGGTGACGATGCCCCCTTGGACGATGCGGCCCTTACTCAGGATCCGGCGTTCCCGCACCTCGGTCACCCATCCCTCGAAGACGGCCTCCTCGTTCGTCAGGGTCGGACGCAGGTAGCGCAGCACGAGGCGAACGGTGGGGCCGGTCGCTCCCTCGATAGCGTTGGCCGCGGTCAAGATGATGTCGAATGCGGCGGCCAGTATGGCGCCGTGCACACAGCCCGGTGCGCCCTCATAGGTGACGTCGAAGACGGCACGGCCGAGCGCCTTGGGCGGTTCGAAATCGAGCTCAACTGGGACCACGATCGGGTTGAAGGGACCGACGACGACGTCGTAGGGCATGGCGCTCCCGAGCGGGATCTGCTTCGGGGGCCCGTCCTCGTCCGGCGCGATGAAGCGCGGCAAGGGGACCTCGGGCAGGTGGGACTCGAGCTCATCGGCGACAGCGGCCAGTTGTGCGGTGAGACGCACCGTCTCTTGGGGTGACGGCGCGGTGCTGACGGAGAGGCGGATGAGTCGGCGCAGCACGTCGGCCAGGTCGCGAGCCTCGGGCTCGCGACCGCGCAGCCCTGGGTGGTTCTCGAAAGACGTCGGCCTCGGGTCTCGGCTCAGCACGGCGCGAACAGTACTGCCGGGCCCGTGGCCCCCGACACTTCGAGCACGCCGCACCCGTGAGGCCGTCCGTTGCTCGATTGCGGGCACGAGGGCACCCCTAACATGATCGAGGTGAGCCCCGAGCATTCCGTCCAGTTCACCTCCGGGACGCCCGAGACCGTCTTGGACCCACTCGCACCGGAGTTGGCCGCCGCACTCGACGCCGCGCGGTCACTCCCGCCAGACCGCCGTCGCGATGCGGTAGCCGCCGTGGCGGCCCAGGATCCCCGCTGCCTGCAGGCATGGGCCGACCTGGCCGAGCTCGGCCGGGACCCGATCGAGCGCTACGCCTACGCCCGCGTCGGATATCACCGCGGCCTCGACACGCTGCGCGCGGCCGGCTGGCGCGGCTCGGGCTACGTGCGCTGGCGCCACGAGCCCAACCGAGGCTTCCTCCGCTCGCTCCACGCCTTGGAGCTGGCTGCGGCCGACATCGGCGAGACCGACGAGGAGCAGCGCTGCGCCCTCTTCCTCCGCCAGCTCGATCCCGAGTGGGGGACGACGCACCAGGGCTGACCGCCGCCCAGCCCCGGGGCAGCCCCCCGGGGACCCCTCGGAATCCGCGCGGATCGGCCCGCGGCAGCGCTCCCGGCACGTAGTTAGGGTGTCTAACTGTATGATGGTCGAAGTGTCCGTGACTTTGCCCCCCAAGACTGGCGCGCCTTCGAGCCGGAAGGCGGCGAGCAGTACGTCGGCGAATCCCGCCGTGCTGGGGTCCTACGGCCGCGTGGCGGCGTGGCTGTCCAAGCGCGTCGAGGTGGCGCTGGGGACCGTCGACCTCACGCTCCCCCAGTTCAGGGTGCTCGGGATCCTGGCCGAGGGCTCGTCGGCTGCCTCTGGCCTGGCGGATCGTCTGGCCGTGCGACGCCCGTCGATCACCGCGCTGATCGACGGGCTGGAGGCCCGCGGGCTGGTCGTTCGCCGCCAGGAGGACGCAGACCGCCGCCGGGTCGAGCTGCGCCTCACCAACGAGGGTGCGCGGATCTTGGCCGATGCTGACCAAGCCGTCGACGAGTACCTGGCCTCCATCGCCGCCTTCTTGCCGAGCAAGGACGAAGCCATGGCGCTGCGCTCCCTCGATCTGTGGGGACGGGCCCTGGCCGCGTCGCGCGAGGGGCCGCACGCGGCGGACCGCGCGAGGGAGCGGCCCGGCCGGTGAGCAAGACAGAAGACCGCCTCGATCCCACGCGCGAGCCCGCAGGAGGCGCCCGCACCGGCGAGCCCACCGGGCCGGGGGCGACAAACGGATCAATGCCGGGCGGGACAACCGACGACACCATGCGACGGCTGCCGCTGGCCTCCTACGTCCCCATGGGTGTGACCAGCAGCTATTCGGCGCCCAAGGCCACCATCGACCCGGACCGCTCCAAGTCCTGGATCAAGCGGGCGACGCCCATCGTGATGGCGCACAAGCTGCAGTGGTTCAGCGCGCTCATCTTCTCGTTCCTCGGCCTGATCATTCAGGTGTGGATCCCCAAGATCCTCCAGAACGGGATCACCAACGCGCTGATCAACAAGACCCAGCCGCTGCACAACTACGTCGAGCTGATCGCCGTGCTGGCACTGTTCACGGGAGCCTTCGGGTACATCTCGCGCACCAACCTCTTCAAAGTCGCGTACGCGATCGAATTCGACCTGCGCAACATCCTCTATGAGCACTTCACGCGGATGTCGTTCCCCTTCTACGATCGGGTCCAGTCGGGACAGCTCATCTCGCGGGCCAACTCGGATATCCGCTCGGTGCAGATGTACCTGACGTTCGCGCCGATGATCCTGGTGCAGTGCTCGATCGCCCTGGTCGCGTTCGCGTTCATGCTCTCCATCAGCGTGCCGTTGGCCTTCGTCGCCATGGCGTCCATGCCGTTCATCTACATCGTCGGTGTCAAGATGCGGAAGTCGCTCTTCCCGGTGTCGTGGCTCATCCAGTCCCGGCTGGCCGAAGTGGCGACCGTCGTGGACGAGAACGTCAACGGCGTGCGTGTCGTGCGCAGCTTCGCCGCCGAGCAGCAGCAGCTGGGCCAGCTGGCCAAGGCGGCCGACCGCGTCCAGTGGGGGTACATCAAGGACGCCGACCTGCGCGCCCGTTTCGCCCCGCTCGTGCAGAACCTCTCCCAGGTCGGCCTCGTCCTCGTCCTCCTGGTGGGTGGCTGGTTCGTGATCCACGACCACCTGCCGGTCGCCTCGATCGTCTCGTTCAACCTCTACCTGGTGATGATGCAGGCCCCCTTCATGATGCTCGGGATGCTGATCATGATGGGCCAGCGTGCCTCGGCCTCGGCCGACCGGATCTACGAGATCATCGACGAGAAGCCCACCATTGTCGACCGGCCCGGCGCCGTCGACCTCGTCGACTGCCAGGGCGACGTCGAGTTCGACGACGTGAGCTTCGCCTACGCCGACGACAGCCTGCTCTCGAAGACGAGCGACGACGGGCCGCGCGAGATTTTGCGCAACCTGAACCTGCATCTGCGCCCGGGCGAGACCATCGCCCTGGTAGGGCGCACCGGCAGTGGTAAGTCCACTGTGGCCCGCGTACTGGCGCGCTTCTACGACGCCACCGGCGGCACCGTGCGGGTCGACGGGCACGACGTGCGCGACCTCACGCTCACCAGCCTGCGGGCCAACATCGGCGTCGTCCTCGACGAGCCCTTCCTCTTCTCCGTGTCGATCCGGGACAACATCGCCTACGGGCGACCGGACGCCTCTCTGGAAGAGATCATGGCCTCCGCCGAGGCGGCCGGCGCGACCGGCTTCATCAACCGGCTGGCCGACGGGTACGACACCGTGGTGGGCGAACGGGGCTACACGCTCTCAGGCGGACAGCGCCAGCGCATCGCCATCGCCCGCGCCCTCCTGATCAACCCGCCCATCCTGATCCTCGACGACGCCACCAGCGCCATCGACGTGAAGGTCGAGCAGCGCATCCACTCGGCGCTCCGCGTCCTGATGGAGGGGCGCACCACGCTGATCATCGCCCACCGCCTCTCGACCATCAGCCTGGCCGACCGGGTCGTGCTACTCGACAGTGGGCGGATCGTGGCCGACGGGACACATGCCGAGCTGCTGGCTTCGACGCCGCTCTACTCCGAAGTGCTCGCCCAGGCCTCCAGCGAAGAGCAGCGCGCCGCCGAGGCGGCGGCCGGCGCCGACGACCTCGGCCTGGACGTCGACGTGCTGGAGCCGGTGGGCGTCGCCCTCGCACCCGAGGACGGGCTCCTCGAGACCGACGACGAGGTCCTCGAGCCCGAGAGGGGCGACGTCTGATGTTCGGCGGAGGAGGAGTCGGTCCGCCCATCGGCGGCGGCGGTCCGCCCGGCGCGGCCCAGGCCGGCCTGCCCTTTGGCGGCATCCCGCACGAGCTGCAGGCCGGTGTCGACCTGCTCCTCGAGGAGGAGCCGGTCCGCGGCGAACCCGACGTCGTCTTCACCCAGCTGCCGACCCAGCACGAGTCGAAGAAGCTGACGCTCACCAGTTTGCTCCTGGAGTACCCGGGCATGTGCGCGCTGGCCGCACTGCTGGTCGGCCTGATCGCCCTCTTCACCCAGCTCGGTCCAAGCCTGGTCTCCTACGCCATCAATCACGGCCTGACGCCACCCCACTACGACTACGGCGTCATCGTGTTGATGGCGGTGCTGTACCTGGTGTCGATCGTGGTGTCGGGCACCGCCCAGTGGGGGCAGGCGCGAGTAACGGGCCGCCTGGCCTCGTGGGTCATGAACGACCTGCGCATCAAGATCTTCCGTCACCTCCAGCGGCTCTCCCTCGACTTCTTCACCGAGGAGAAGGCGGGCGTCGTCATGAGCCGCATGACGAGCGACATCGAGAACCTGCAGCAGCTGCTCCAGGACGGGCTAGCCCAGTTCGCCATTCAGGGCCTGACCATGGTGGTGATCACCGTCTTCCTCTTCGCCACCAACGCCAAGCTGGCCGCCATCACGGTCTTTGCCGTGCTGCCGCCGCTGGTCATCATGTCGATCTGGTTCAAACGGGCTTCCGAGCGCGGTTACGACAAGGTGCGCGACGGCATTGCGCTCGTGCTGGCCGATCTCTCCGAGAGCCTGCAGGGCGTGCGCATCGTGACGGCGCACAACCGGCAGCGCTACAACGTCGAGACCCACCGCGACATCGTCGGCGCCTACCGGGACGCCAACAACTACACGGGGCGCATCAACGGCGTCTACGGGCCGGGGTCACAGGTCATCAGCGTCTTCGGGCAGCTGCTCATCCTGGGCATCGGCGGCACCATGTACCTGCACCACCCCCAGGAGATCAACCTGGGCCAGCTGACCGCCTTCTTCCTCTACGTCAACCGCTTCTTCTCCCCGATTCAGCTGCTGGTGCAGCAGTACAACACCTTCCAGCAGGGCCGGGCGTCGGTGTTCAAGCTGCGCGGCCTGCTCGAGACCGAGCCGTCCGTGCTGGAGGAGCCCGACGCGGTGGTGCTACCCCAGATCAGGGGCGAGATTCGCTTCGACCACGTCTCCTTCGGCTACGACCCTGCCGTGCCGGTGCTGCACGACGTCGACCTGACAATCGAGCCCGGCGAGACGGTGGCCTTCGTGGGCGCCACCGGGGCGGGCAAGTCGACCATGGCCAAGCTGGTGACGCGCTTCTACGACCCTACGGCAGGCCGCGTGCTCATTGACGGCTTCGACCTGAAGCACGTGACACTCGCCTCGCTGCGGAGCCAGCTCGGTGTCGTTCCCCAAGAGCCATTCCTCTTCGCCGGCACCATCCGCGACAACATCTCGTTCGCGCGCCCGGGGGCGCCCGACGACGAGGTCTGGGAGGCCGTCCACCAGGTGGGCCTCGGCGAGCTGGTCCACCGGCTCCCCTACGGGCTCGACACGCCGGTGCACGAGCGGGGCCAGTCTTTGTCTTCGGGCGAACGCCAGCTGATCGCGCTCGGCCGGGCCTTCATGGCCGAGCCGCGGGTGCTCGTGCTCGACGAGGCGACCTCGAACCTTGACCTCAAGTCCGAGACCCTGGTGGAGGCCGCACTCGACGTCCTCTTGGAGGGTCGAACCGCGGTCCTCATCGCCCACCGGCTCTCGACGGCCATGCGAGCCGACCGGATCGTGGTGGTCGGCGACGGGCGGCTCCTCGAGGTCGGCTCCCACGACGAGCTGGTCGCGCTCGGCGGCCACTACGCCGAGATGTACCAGACCTGGATCTCACAGTCACACGCGGCCTGACGCCGCAGCGCTGCGTCAGGGCAACTTGATGTCGTGACGTTCCGCAGCGACCCGGCGGTCTTCGTCACTGAGTTCGGACGTGGGCATGGGCACCACGATGCGCCACTTCTTGCAGACCGGACAACGCTGGTAGCGCTTGTAGCCGAGCCGGACCGCCTTGAACGATGAGCCGACGATCCACACCGTGGTGAAGAGATGGCCCCGGCTGCAGCGAACGACGGTGTCGCCCCCCATGCCCTCGTAGCCGCGGTTGCGCACGGCCTGCCCACCGACGACCGCGATCACGATCACGACTCCCGCCGCGATCACCACGGCCAGGAGGACGATGACCCAGGTGCTCATCTCTGTCCCGATCAGCTTGCGACTCTGGCAAAGGTGCCGGCCTTCTCGGCCCCGGCCTGGCACGATACGGCAGTGCCCGAGAACTATTTCGTCGGCTCGATCGCCATTGACTATGAGGCCAAGTGGCCCGGACTCTTCGAGCCCGCCGTGGTGGACCCGGCGGTGCAGTTCCTGGCTGAGGCCGCCGGGCGCGGACCAATCCTCGAATTCGGCATCGGCACCGGCCGGCTGGCCCTGCCACTCAGCGAGCGCGGTCTCGGCGTCTGCGGCATCGAGCTGTCCCCGGACATGGTGGGAGTGCTGCGCGCCCATGCTGGAGCCGACGCCATCGGCGTGACCATCGGCGACTTCGCCGCGGCGCAGGTTGTTGGCTCGCTCGGGTCCTCCACCCTCGTCTACCTCGTTCGCAACACGATCATGAACCTGACCACACAGGACGAACAGGTGGCCTGCTTCGCCAACGCGGCGGACCATCTGGCACACGGTGGACGCTTCGTCGTGGAGGTGATCGTGCCCGAGCTGCGGCGACTCCCACCGGGCACGACGACCCGGCCCTTCACGGTGACCCCTGCTCACGTCGGCATCGACGAGTTCGACGTCGCCACACAGCACTCGTGGTCACACCACTACTGGTTCGGCGACGACGGCGCGATGGAGACGTTCAGCGCGCCGTTCCGCTACGTCTGGCCCGCCGAGTTGGACCTGATGGCGCGGCTCGCCGGGATGGTCTTACGGGAACGCTGGAACGACTGGGACAGATCCACCTTCGACGAGCACAGCACCAGCCACATCTCTGTCTGGGAGAAGGTCGGGCCGTCGCAGCCGTGACCGTGCTGTCGTGCGTGCTGTCGTCACCGTTCGGCGGGTGGTCGGTCAGCGCACCTCGATCAGCGCCACGGTGTTGCCGTCGGCATCGCGCAAGGTCGCCTTGCGCTCAGCGGGACCGACCTGCTCCACACGAACGGGCCTGAGCCCACGGGCCGCCAGCTCAACGAGGGTCGCGTCGAGGTCCCCGACGGACATCGTGGCGGTCGCGTGCCCCGCCTGTGTCCCGTCGACGAGCACGTAGAGCCAGGCCGTGTCAGTGAGCCGCCACATGACCTCGTCCTCGTTCGGCACGATGTCGGGAGGACGGCCGAATATTCGTTCGAAGTAGTCCTGACCAGCGGCCAAGGCCGAGACCGGCACCGCGATGAAGGCGACCTCGACGTCCATGGCCAGCGACGTTACCGCCGCGCCAATCCCGACGGCCGGGTCGGCCGTACCCCGTGGGAGGGGGCGGTCCGTTGACCTCCAGCGGATCCGGGACCAAGAGGGAGGTCAGGCACACATGGGCAGGCACTCGACGCACAGACGGGGTGGGAAAGTTCGGCTCCTGGCGGCTGCCGTCGCCACCGTGGCGGCACTCGCCGCAACGGTCGCCGTGGGCGCACTGGGTGCGGCGCCCGCCGGCGCGGCCCCTGTCCCCTTCCTCTCGCACTTCCACTCGGTGAGCGTCGTCGGGTCCACCGTGCCGGCCAACGGTGATCAGAACCCCTACGGCGTCGCCAACGTGCCCTTCAGCACGGGCACTCTGGTGCGCGGCGACACGTTGGTCAGCAACTTCAACGCGAGCAGCAACCTGCAAGGGACCGGGACCACGATCGTCCAGGTCGCACCGGGCGGACACGTTGGCCTCTTCGCACGGATCAATCCGAACTTGCCGGGGTGCCCCGGCGGCGTGGGTCTGACGACGGCGCTCAGCGTCCTCGACGACGGCTATGTCGTGGTCGGCAGCCTGCCGGTGACCGACAGCGGGAACGGGACCCCCGAGGCCGGGTGCCTCATCGTCCTCAACAGCAACGGCGTGCCGGTCGAGACGTGGGCCGGCAACGGCATCAACGGCCCCTGGGACATGACCTCGGTGCAGGTGTTCGGACCGTTCGCCGAGCTGTTCGTGACGAACGTGCTCAACGGCACGGTGGCCGCAGCGGGCAACGAGGTGGACCAAGGCACGGTGCTGCGGCTCAGCGTCTTCGATCCGCCCGGCCGGCCGCCCGCACTCTTCGCATCGACGACGGTCGCCACTGGCTTCGCAGAGGAACTCAACTCGAGTGCGCTGGTGCTCGGCCCGACGGGCGTCGCGCTCGGCGACAACGGGACGCTCTACGTCGCCGATACGGTGCACAGTCGCATTGCCGCCGTGCCGTTCGCGACGGGCCGATTCTTCCATGTCTTCGGTGGCGGCTTCACCGTGAGCGAAGGTGACAATCTGAACGCTCCGCTCGGGCTCGCGCTGGCGCCGAACGGGGACTTGATCACCGTCAACGGGAACGATGGCAACGCAGTCGAGGTCAGTCCCTTCGGGGCCCAGGTCGACACGGTCACGATCGACCCCTTCAACAGCGGCGGGGACCTCTTCGGTCTGGCCATCGCACCCGGCGGCAACGGCGTCCTCTTCGTGGACGACAACGGCTCCGCCAACACGCTCGACTTGCTGCACTGAGCGGCGGCCGGGCAGAGCCGGGCCAGCGCAGCCGTCGCCCGGGTCGCCCGGGGTGGGAAGACACATCCGCCCCGGGCACCCGAGTCGGCACCTAAGGACTTAGGCCCGGCTCCAGTCACGCAGCGTGGCGCGGTAGCGCGTGTCCCAGTCGCCATAGGCGGCGCGCAGCGCTCCCCCCGGCCACTCGGCGGGGAGCAGCTCGACAGGGAGCAACGGGTCCCCTTGGAGATGGCGCAGCACGGCGGCCGAGAGCTCGAACCCCGGCGCCAACGCCTCGGGGCGCTCAGGTGCCAGTGCGTCGAGCGCGCATCGCAGGTCGTCGGCGCCCGCGGCCCAGGCCGACAGGTCCCACAACCGAGCGGCCAAGTCCCGCGCGTCGGCGGGACGCGCGGACATGAGCTCGACGTCGGCGTCCAAGGAGTCGGGGAGCTTGAGCGCGACGTTGGCCGGCCGCATCCACACCCCCTCGCGCAACTCGGCCAGGCGGGCATAGGCGAGCGCTCGCCTGCGGGCGCCGCGTACCTCGGCGGTGCTGCCCGACGTCGTCACGACGGCCAGCCACCAGCTGTCGTCGTGGGGCACGGTCGCCCCCGAGCGACTGACCGCCTGACGAGCCTGGCGAGCCACGAGGTGCCCGGCGAGCCGGTAACCGCCTGACCCGTCCGTCGTGGCCTCGCCGGTGGCCACCATTCGGCTGAGGGCGACCCGCGCCCGGTTCTCGCTGATGCCGAACAGCCCGGTCAGGCGGACGAGTTGGGCCACGGGCAGCTCGGGCGGCTCCATGCCCAACAGCGCGCTGGCCAGCACCGAGCGGGCAGTGAGCGGCTGGATGTCCAGGGCAACTCCCGTATTACGTAATTGCATCACTTGACAAAATATCGTAATATGTCCCCATGGCCGCACCCATGGTGCCCGATGTCGTCGAACGGCCGGACGTGCTCCCGAGCGAGCGCCTCCTGGCCAACGGCATGGCCATGCCTGGATTGCGGGCCGAGCTGCGCCGCATCGACAACGGGCGCAACGCCCTCTCAGTGATGGCCGTCTGGTTCTGGGTGGCGCTGCTCATCGGCGGTGCCGTCTTCATCGACCAGTGGTGGAGCTATCTGATCGCCTTCGTCTTGATGGGACCGATGTACGCCCGCTTCGCCATCCTCATGCACGAGGCGGCGCACAAGCTGCTCTTCACCAACAAGCGCTGGAACGACCTGATCGGCAAGTGGGTGGTGGCCTATCCCGTCTTCACGCCGGTGCAGCTGTACCGGCGCGTGCACTTCGCGCACCACAAGGACGAGTTCGGGCCCGACGAGCCGGACATGGCGTTCTACTCGCCGTATCCATGCACGCGCCGGGCCCTGTACCGGCGTCTCGTCCGCGATGCCGTGGGCATCAGCGGCTGGAAGAACCTCGTCCCGCTCGTCAAGAACACGCTGCACAAGCCGTTCCGGCCGATCGGCCTCTCGATCTTCAGCGTCCAGGCCGTCCTGTGGGCGGTCATGTGGGCCGCCACCGGACGCTGGTGGATCTACCCGCTGCTGTGGTTCCTGCCCTGGATGACCGAGTGGCGCGTGATCAACCGCCTGCGCTCGATCGCCGAGCACGGCGGCATGGAGCGCAGTCCGGATCGCCGGGCAACGACGACAACGTGCGCCAGTCGTGGCTGGCACGGTTCTGGATCGTGCCGTACAACACCGGGTGGCATCTCGCCCACCACGTCGACATGGGCGTGCCGTGGCGCAACCTGCCCAGCTTACCACGCCGAGCTCGAGCGAGCCGGCTATGTCACCGACGCCATCACCTACCCGAGCTACTGGGCGTTGTGGAAGGCGCTCAGCGCGCGGACGACACCACCGAGGTGAAGGCCCGGGCCGTGTCAGCCTGAGTGGCGCCGCCCATTGCAACTCGGAACAACGAGGAATTCACCCGCGCGGCGGGCCGACCTGCGAATCGAGCCACGCCACCAGCGGCGCCCCGGCGGTGAACACCTCGATGACGCGCGCCTTCGCCCGTGTGGTGTGCAACCAGGCGGCGGGCGCCCATGACCGCGAGGCGACGAGGCCCTTAAGACGCAACAGCTCAATACGTGGATGCTCCTTGGGGTAGCCCTTCGGCAGCGCTCTTTAGCGTCTCCATGGCATGGACATTGAGCCTTGATTTGCGAAGCTGGTCCACCACCTTCTGCAGCCTGCGACCCGCGCCATCAGCGGCGACGGCGTTG
>CAWJGN010000008.1:0-220120 GCA_963842415.1 uncultured Acidimicrobiaceae bacterium | reverse complement strand
CTCGGGGTCGCTCATGAGAGCACGAGCGAGGAGAACCTGTTGGCGTTCGCCCTCGGAGATCACCCCGAAGGGGCGTCCCGCGATGTCCGCCACGCCGCCGCGGGCCAACAGATGGTCGGCCTTCTCCCAGTCGTCCACGGTGTACCGGTTCCACCAGGTCTCGAGCGCGCCGTACCGCCCACTCGCCACCACCTCACGCGCCAGCACGTCCGGTCGTAGCTGCCGGGTGACTGCGCCGCTCACGAGCGCGACCCGGGGCCGCAAGGTGCGGACGTCGACGCGCCCGAGCCGCGCGCCCAGGATTTCGACGGACCCGGCCGTCGGCCAGAGCCGTGCCGCCGCGACCTGCAGCAGCGTCGTCTTGCCCGACCCGTTCGGGTCCGAGGATGACCCAGCGGTCGTCCCGGCTCGACACGCCAGTTCACTCCCGCCAGCACCGGCACGCCGTCGCGCCGTACGGTCACGCCGCTGAGCGAAATGACGGGTGGGGTTTCGGGGGGATTCGCCGGACTCACACGCCGGCGCGGTCGCGCCCGGCGATGCGCCGGGATATGCGCCCGATGAGACCCGAGCAGCACTGGGCCCACGTACGCTCGCCCGCCAGCCACAGCCAGATCTCCCGCCGGTAGCCCAGCACCATGGCGCACAGGTCGGACTCGCTCAGCCCGACACCGGCGAGCGAGCGCCACCTCGACCAGAGCCACTCGACCACGCCGTCCTCACCGCTCAGGACGTCGTCGAGCGCCTGGCCGTCGAGGACCGCGGCCAGCCAACGCTCGGCGCGTGCCCGTCGGCTCGTCGGGCACGTGCAACACGGGAATGGTCGAGCACGGTCAATGGCGGATGAACACCGGCTGGCGGTCGGTGCCGTCGTAGGCGCGCACGTGCTCCTCGAAGTCGATGAAGAGCGGCGCGTCGGGATCGAGCTTGCGCTGCAGGGAGCGGCTGGCGATCTTCTTGTCCAGTGCGTCCAGGCGCAGGAGCGCCGCCGGGTCGTCGAGACCGCGCACGTCGAGCTTGGCCCGCGCCGCCTGGAACGCCAGTCGGCCGCGCTCGGTGCGAACCAACACGCTGGTCCAGCCCGTCATGGACCCGACACTGCCGACGGAGATGTCAGCCGAACGGCCGAGGAAGTCGGCGCACTCGTCGCAGCCCTTGAGCGCGGCGCCGTGGAAGTCCTTGACCGGCTCGTCCACCGCAAGCTCGCCGTCGCGGTACTCGACGATCATCCGGCCCCGGATGACATCCATCTTCGAGACCCGGTCCAGGTCCACGCCGCGCTTGTCGCGCAGTTCCTTGAGCGTCAGTGCCTCGTAGTCGAAGTTCTTGGTGCACATGAGTGCGATGGTGAGCACGACGGCGTCCACTCGGTGTGCGCCGGTCGGCCAGCGCCGCGCCTGCATGGCCCGGAGCCCCTGGATCTCACAGGGCGTGCCGACGACCGCGATGCGCGGCTTGGGCGGCAGGGGGTACGCGGAGAGATCGAGCTCCGCCAGCGCCATCGTCTGGTTGTAGAAGCTGCCCGAGGCGGCACGGATCTCGTCGGCCGTCGTCGCGACCGTGGCCACGCCCTTCCACTGCTCGTCGGGATCGGCGCTTGGCTTCGAGACGAGCGCACCGTCGATCTCGCCTGCTGCCAGCAGCCCGATCAGCAGCGCGCTCACGGCCCCGCCGTCCTGCACATCGTCGAGCTGGGCGCTGGCCCGGACCGCGTAGGACTCCGCCACCGCCCCCAGACCGTCTGCCGGCGGCCCGCCGCTGATCTTCCAGTAGGTGTCGGACGAGTCCGATCGCACCTGGGCGGGCTGCACCTCTGCGTCCTCGCCTGCGACGGGTGTCGAAGGCGGCCACAGCGCCTCGTAGCGCAGGCCGCCCCGGGGGCAGAAGTCCCAGCAAAGAGAGCACCCGGTGCACATCTTCACCAGCTCGGGCAGGTTGGTGTCCTCGTCGATCCCGATGGAGTTGGAGGGGCACACGGCAACGCAGGTCCCGCACTGGATGCAGCGGTCGGCGTGGATGACGCCTGCCTCGAGCTCCCAGAACCACACCTTGCCCGGGCGGCTCGGTGATCCCGTTCATCTGCTCCCTCAGGCGGTACCGCTTCATGGCGTCACCGCCTCGACCGCTCCGCTCCAGCGTGGAGCGGAGGTCGTCGGATGTGCTCCGGCGCGCCCAGCAGATAGAAGGGCTCGTTGGGACGACGCTCGTCCCGGTACCGGCGAGACGATCGCGGAAGGGCGTCGGGGACATCGTCAACCGGCATCGCGCCGACGAGCCAGTCGATGAACGCGGCATCGGGACCGAACGAGCCGCCGAGCCCGATGTCGACCGCCTCCTCGATGTGCTCCTCGACATGCGCGATGTCGCCCCGGAATCCGATGTCGGCGATCTGGGGCTGGGCGCACGACGCCGAGCATCCCGAGAAGTGCATCCGGATGACGCCGGCGTCGGCGGTGCCGCCCCGTCGCCGTCCGCCAGCTTGGCGTCGAGCGCCCTGGCCCACTTGACGGCGCGCTCCTTGGTCTCCACGACCGCGAAGCGGCAGAACTCCGAACCCGTGCAGGCGACCACGCCGCGCTCGAAGGGACCGGGGAACGGCGAGTACGTCTGCATCAGTGGTTCGGCCAGCAGATCGTCGAGACGCTCCTCGGGCACGCCCGAGACGATGAAGTTCTGGTCGGTCCCGATGCGCACGCCTCCGTCGCCGTAGGTCTCGGCGAGCCGGGCCAGCTCGACGAGGTCGATCCCGTGCATCCGGCCCACCGGCACCGAGCACCCGACGTAGAACAGTCCCGGCTGCTTCTGGGGGTGGACGCCGACGTGGTCACCCCGGAACGCGGTGGTCAGCTCCCGGCCGGCCGGCTCCAGGGCGAACTTCGTCCGCTCGTCCAGCGCGGCCCGGAACCCCTCGGGTCCCAGCTCCTGGGCCAGATAGCGCATGCGGGCCAGGCCACGGTTCTCGCGGTTCCCGAGCTCTCCGAAGACCTGGGCCACGCCACGGCAGAGCTCGACCGCCTGGTCGGGACGGATGAAGACGTCGATGTCCGATGCCATCCGCTCCCCGTCGGAGAGCCCGCCGCCGATCAGCACGTTGAAGCCGACGGTGCCGTCCGCCTGCTCGGCCGGCCACAGACCGACGTCGTTGATCTCGACCCGCGCGCAATCCTCGGTGCACCCGGTCACGGCGACCTTCCACTTCCGGGGCAGGTTGGCGTACTCGCGATTGCCGGTGAAGAAGGCAGAGATGGCCTGTGCGACCGGGTACGCCTCGACGACTTCCTTGGCGTCGAGGCCCGACACCGGGCACGAGCAGACGTTGCGCGCCGAGTCGCCGCACGCCTGCACCGTGGTCAGCCCGACCTCCCAGAACCGCTGCCAGATCCGCGGCACGTCGGCGATGCGGATCCAGTGCAGCTGGATGTCCTGGCGCGTGGTGAGGTCGGCGTACCGGTTGCCGAAGACCGGGCTGTCGTCCGGCCCCTCGGCGAAGGCATCGGCCGCGATGCCGATCTCGCGCACCTGGGCTGCGGTCATCACCCCGCCGGGAACCTTGATCCGCAGCATGAAGGCGTCGCCGCCCTGGCGCTGCGGGTACATCCCGACCCACTTCAGCCGCTCCTGCTCGCCCGGCACCTTGGCGATGGAGTCGGGGCCCTGCTTCGAATAGGTGTCGATGACGGCCTGGGCCACCTCGAAGGGGTGGCGCGCCAGCTTCCATTGCTCGACGTTGTTGAGCTCGCCGATGTTGCGATACGGACGGATGAACTTCAGCCCACGGTCGCGCCGGCCACGGAACTCCATTCCGTAGGGATTGTCGAGGTCACGCGGCACTAGACGTGCAGACCGCACTCGGACTTGTCGAGACCGGACCAGCGCCCGGCGCGGGGGTCCTCCCCTTCTGCCACGGGGCGCGTCGTGGGCGCGCACCCGATGGAGCGGTAACCCTGGGACACCAGCGGATGCACCGGGAGATCATGATCGGCGAGGTACGAGGCGATGTCGTCGTCGGTCCAGGTCGCCAGCGGGTTCACCTTGACCAGCCCGAACGCCTGATCCCAACTCACGATCGGTGCATCCGCACGCGTCGGACCGTCGGAGCGCTTGAGCGAGGTCATCCAGGCTCGCCGGCCCTCGATCGCACGGCGCAGCGGCGCCACCTTGCGGAACTGGCAGCACTGCTCGCTGCCGCAGGGGTGCGCTGCCGCCTCGGGTCCGGGCTTCGTGACGGTGAGGTTCAGCCGATACCGGTCCTTGACCTCGTCGACGAAGGAGAGCGTCTCGGGAAAGTGCGCTTCGGTGTCGAGGAAGACCACCTCGATGTCGGGTGCGATCTTGGTCGCCAGATCGATCAGGACGATGTCCTCGAACGACGCGGCCAGCACGCAGGGAGTCGCCCGAAGGTGTCGACTGCCCACCGGATCACCGTGCTGGCCGGTGCCGACTCGAAGCCGGCGCTCAAGCGCGGCGAGCTCTTCGCTGGTCAGGGCCTGATCGCTCACATAGGTCTCGGCCACCGATCCTCACCTTCTTCCCAGTGGCGATCGGGCCGTTCTCGGGGCCTTCCGCCGGCTCTTGACGCCCGTCCGAATGCAGGCTTTAGTATACATGACCAAAATGGTCATGATTTGAGAGGCCCCATGGACACCGCCGCCGCCCTTCGCTCCCAACCAGCATCGCCCCGCCCCGAGCCCGGCTGCGACGCGGCGCCGGCGGATCGGTCACCGCCCTGGTCAGGCCGGTAGAGCATCCCCTCGGACATCTCGACCTGCTCGAGTCACTCGCCATCTTCATCATCCGAGAGGTGGCCGCCGAGTCGGAGCGCCCGGTCCTGCTGTTCAGCGGCGGGAAGGACTCGGCCGTCCTGCTCCACCTGGCGGCCAAGGCCTTCAAGCCGGGGCGGATCCCCTTCCCGGTGCTCCACGTCGACACCGGCCACAACTTCGCAGAGGTCCTCGAGTACCGCGACGCCCAGGTCGAAGCGGAGGGGGCGCGGCTGCTCGTCGCCAAGGTGCAGGACTCCATCGACCAGGGCCGCGTGGCCGACCCGGGACCGATCGCCTCGCGCAACCGTCTGCAGACCACGACGCTGCTCGACGCCATCAATGCCAACGGCTTCGACGCCGCCTTCGGCGGGCGCGCGCCGCGACGAGGACAAGGCAAGGGCGAAGGAGCGCGTCCTCTCCTTCCGCGACTCGTTCGGCCAGTGGGACCCCAAGCGGCAGCGCCCCGAGCTCTGGCAGCTCTACCAGGGCAGCGTGCGGCCCGGGCGAGCATCTGCGCGCCTTCCCACTGTCGGACTGGACGGAGCTCGACATCTGGCAGTACATCCGGCGCGAGCGGATCGAGTTGCCCTCCATCTACTACGCGCATGTAGCGCGAGGTCATCGAGCGGGACGGCATGCTGCTCGCGTTGAGCGAGTGGGTCACGCCCGAAGACGGCGAGCAGGTGCGCAAGGAGACGGTGCGCTTCCGCACTGTCGGCGACGCGACCTGCACCGGAGCGGTTCGGTCGGACGCCGACTCGGTCGAGGAGATCATCCGGGAGGTCTCGGCCTCGCGCATCTCCGAGCGGGGCGCGACCCGTGCCGACGACCGCTTCTCCGAGACCGTCCATGGAGGACCGCAAGCGCGAGGGGTACTTCTAGACCCATGACCACGTTGCCCGGCTCGCCGCCGGCCGGCGGCACCGAGCTCGGCGCGGACACCATGGACCTTCTGCGATTCGCCACGATCGGGTCGGTCGACGACGGCAAGAGCACCCTCATCGGCCGATTGCTGTTCGACACCCGCCAGCTCTTCGACGACCAGCTGACCGCCATCGAGACCGCCTCGGAGCGCCGTGGCCTGGGCGAGGTCGACCTCTCCTTCGTCACCGACGGCCTCCGGGCCGAGCGGGAGCAGGGCATCACGATCGACGTCGCCTACCGCTACGCCGCGACCCCGCACCGCAAGTTCGTCATTGCCGACTGCCCCGGGCATGTCCAGTACACCCGCAACATGGCGACCGGCGCGTCCACCGCCGACCTGGCCCTGGTACTGGTCGACGCCACCGTCAGGCCTGCGCGAGCAGTCACGCCGGCACGTCTGCATCGCCGCCCTGCTCGGTGTCGACCAGCTCGTCGTCTGCGCGAACAAGATGGACCTCGTCGAGTGGGACCGCTCGGCCTATCAGCGCATCACCGACGAGATGGACGCGCTGGCCCGTCGCCTCGGCATCTCTTCGTGCATCGTGATCCCGATCTCCGCGCTCCACGGCGACAACGTCGTCGGGACGCGTCTGACGCCGCGCCGTGGTACGACGGGCCCGACCGTGCTCGACGCGCTTGGAATCCGCCCAGGCCGGCGGATGGGCGGCCCAACATTCTCAACACGGGCAGCCAGGCACCGACCGCGCCGTCGGCACGGGCGCCCGCATGCCGGTGCAGTGGGTGCTGCGCCAGCCCGGAGGCGGGCGCAGTTACGCCGGGATGGTCAATGGTGGCCCGTTCCGGGTGGGCGACGCCGTGGTGGTGCTCCCCCAGGGAGCCTCGACCTCGATCCGGGCCATCGAGACGGCTGACGGCCCGCTCCAACGAGCCGAGGTCGGGCTGTCCGTCTCGCTCCGCCTGGCCGACCACCTCGACGTCTCCCGCGGTGACCTGATCGCCGCCGCCGAGGGAGCACCCGAGGTGACCGACACCTTCGAGGCCACCGTGTGCTGGTTCCAGGACCAGCCGCTCTCGGTGGGCGATCGGCTGAAGCTGAAGCACACGACCCGGGTGACGCCGGCAGTGGTCGAGAGCATCGCCGGGACTTTCGATGTCAACGAGCTGAAGGTGAGCAACGCCAGCGAGCTCAAGGAGAACGAGATCGGCGTGGTCACACTGCGCACGGCCACCCCCCTGGCTGTCGACCCCTATGAGGCCGATCGCATCACGGGAAGCTTCGTCCTGATCGACGAGCGCTCGTTCGCCACGATCGCCGCAGGCATGGTCGGGCCTCCCCGGCTCCATGACTGAGCGAAGCGATCGTCCTCTCTTTTATCCGGTCTCCCTCGACGTCTCCGGGCGCCCCTGCCTCGTGGTGGGCGCCGGCCCGGTGGCGGCACGTAAAGCGCGCTCGCTGGCTGCAGTGCGGCGCCATCGTGACGGTGGTCGCAACCGACGTAGGGCAGGAGATGGAGTCGCTCGCGCCGTCGCTCCACGCGATCGAGCGACGCCCCTACGAGTCCGGCGACGCGTCGGGTTACCGGCTCGTCGTGACCGCGACCGGGGACAGCGCGGTCGACGGCGCCGTCTACGAGGACGCCGAGTCGTCGGGCGTGTGGATCAACAGCGCCGACGACCTGGAGCACTCGTCGTTCATACTTCCTGCCATCCACCGCGACGGCGCCGTGACGGTCTCGGTGTCGACCGGCGGATTGAGCCCATCACTCGCCTCATGGCTACGCGGCCGCCTGGCCACCCGCTCTGGAAAGGGACTGGGCACGCTGGCACAGCTCCTCGGAGACGCGCGGGAACGGCTGCGCCAGCAGGGCGTGCCGGTCGACTCGGTGGACTGGTCCGCCCTGCTCGAAGGACCGCTGCCGGACTTGGTCGCCGCCGGAGAGTTGGACGACGCCCAGGCACTCGTCGAAGAGGCGGCAGGCCGTAGTCCTCCCCCATCGCTGACACGATGGAAGAACTGCCGACCTCCATCGGAAGCACCGTTGACCAATCCGTGGGCCTCCGTTGCGTGAGCCGTGACGGACACCACAACGAGGTCGCAAATTGTCCCGGCCCCCCGCCGCGCATAGTCCTTTTACCCCTGTCGAAACTGGGGGTTGCGACTCATATTGAGTCTCAAGCACGACATGACCAACACGGCGCGGACGGAACGTGCATATACGAGGGGGCGTAATGCGACTGTCGATTGCTCGAGCGCACACGAGTGGGGCTGGGCCCCACGGTCGACGTATCGAGGCAGAACCGAGACGGCGCAGCGATCGTCACGCACGGGTTGGGGTGGCGTCGCATGACCCTCCTGCTGGCGCTCGTGCTCGCTCGTCGGCTCCGTCGGCGTCCTGCTCGGGTCAGCCAAGCCGGCCGGAGCCGACACCGGTGTTCCAGTCGGGGCAGGTCTTCGCCTCGGTCGGCAACTCGACCGTCAACGTGTACGACCCGAGCTCGGGCAACCTCCTCGACTCTTTGGTCGACAACACCAGCGAGCCCTACACGGTCGACACCGCCTTCAACTCGCAAGGGCGACATCTTCGTCGCCGACGACGTGAACGGTGACATCAGCGAGTTCGCGCCCGACGGGACCGCCGATGCCCACCTTCGCCACCGGTCTGTCGAACCCGATCTCCATGGTGTTCGACAACCAGGGGAACATGTACGTCGGGCAGCAGACGACGCCGTACATCGCGGAGTTCGCCCCCGACGGGACCCGCCTCGCCGACATCGGCCCGCTCCAGACCGAGCTCTACGGCGACGACTGGATCGACCTCGCAGCGACGAGTGCACCTTCTACTACACCACCGAGGGCACCGACATCCTGACCTACAACAAGTGCACCGAACACCCAGGGGCCCGAACTTCAACAAGGTCGCCTTCCCGTCGGTCGACCCCTCGACCGGGCTCCCGGTCAACGCCTTCGAGCTGAAGATCCTGGCCGACGGCGACGTCCTCGTCGCCGACTCCGATGCGGTCCTGCTGCTGGACCCGAACGGCAACGTGATCCAGACCTACCCGTGCTCGGCCTTGCCCAACTGCAGCGGCCAGCTCTTCGCCCTCAGCGTCGACCCCAGCGGGACGTCGTTCTGGACGGCCGACTCGGCTTCGGGTGCCATCTACCAGATCAACATCGCCACCGGCGCCCTGATGCAGACCATCCAGACCCACGAGGGACTCCTGTTCGGGCTCTCGGTGCTCGGCAACCTCGAGGTGGCCACGCCGCCACAGACGACGACCACCGTCCCGTCCACGCTGACCATTCAGCCGGTGACGGGCAACTTCTCGACGCCGACGCCGGTGTCCGCCGTCCTGACCAACCCCGACACCAGTGCACCCATCGTGAACGAACCGGTCACCTTCACGCTCAACGGGAACTCGCACGAAGACCTGTACCGGCGACACCGACAGCGACCGGCACCGCGACCTGCGACATCACGGCGAGCGAACCCTCGAGCACCTATACCCTGACCGCGTCGTTCCCGGGCGACTCCACGACCTCCGCACCCGATCGGGTCGGTCAGCACCTCGAGCACGTTCACGGTGAACCCCGACACGAGCTCGCTGAGCTACACCGGGCCGACGACGGGCGTGAACGGGCAGCCGATCACCCTGACCGGCACGCTCACCACGGACACGCCGACCGTCGGGCACGCCGCTGCCGACCAAGGTCGTGACGTTCACCGTGGGCTCGGGCTCGACGGCGCAGTCGTGCAACGCCGTCACCGATGTCAACGGCGATGTCAGCTGCACGATTCGCCTCGCTCGACCAGCCACAGACGGACGTCACCATCACCTCGAGCTTCGCCGGGGACACCTACGACACGCCGTCGACGGTGTCGACGCCCGGCGACGGTGACGCGAACCGACCGCCTTGACGGTGAACTCGGGCACGAGCGACTACTCCGACGGCACCACGGTCTCGGCCGTGCTCACCGACGCCAACACCAACGCGCCGATCGCCGACGAATCGGTCACCCTCACGCTCAACGGCACCGAGACGTGCACGGCGACCACCGACGCCACCGGCACCGCCTCGTGCCCGATCACACCGGGCGAGGCCGCCGCCACCTACACGCTGGCGGGCAGCTTCGGTGGCGACACCACGCTGCCGCTGCAGCTGACGCCATCGAGCGGGTACGGCGCACTTCGTCGTCACGCTCGAGGGGACCGAGCTGACCTACACCGGCGGCACCGTCGGCCCAGAACGGCCAGCCGCTGACCGTCTCGGGTGTGCTGACCTCCGACGAGGGCAACACCCCGGTCGGCGGGCCAACCGGTGACCTTCACCCTGGGGAGCGGGTCGGCGACCCAGACCTGCACCGCGACGACGACCTCGACCGGCTCGGCCTCGTGCACCATTGCGGTGACCGGCCAGCCCGCAGGGCCCGATCCCGGTCACCGACACCTTCGGCGGGAACGCCTACTACCAGCAGGCGAGCGCCAGCTCGACGGTCAACCTCCCGGAGGGCACGACGCTGACGCGTCAGCCCGGGGTCGGGCACCTACAACGGGTCGACGACGCTCACGGGCACCCTGATCAACACCGTACACCAACCAGCCCGTGGCGAACGAGCCGGTGACGTTGACGGTGAACGGCACGCAGACGCTGCACCGCGACGACCAACGCCAGCGGCGTCGCCTCGTGCACGGTCACGGCCACCGAGCCACCGGGGACCTATTCGCTCGACCGGCACCTTCGGTGGTGACACCTCGACCACGCCGGTGCTCCTCTCTTCGAGCGGCTCCAGCACGTTCGTGGAGAGCAAGGCGCCCACCACGGTGACCTACACCGGGAGCACCTCGACGACGACCGGCCAGCCGCCGAACCTGTCGGCCACGCTGACCACGTCCGGCGGCACGCCGCTGCCGGGCCAGACGGTCACCTTCACGGTCGGCACGGGAACTGGCGGCCCAGCACTGCTCCGCGACGACGAACTCCGCCGGCAAGGCGAGCTGCAACATCTGCTCGCTACAACCAGAGCGCCAGCCCGCTGCCCGTCACCGTGACCTACGGCGGCAACACCTACTACTCGTCGTCGACCACTTCACAGTCCGTCACGGTGGTCACACCCACCACGCTGTCGGTGAGCGCCACGACGGCCACCTACGGCCAACCGGTCTCGCTGACCGGGCACCCTGACCAACTCGGTCACGGGACAGGGCATCAGCGGGCAGACCATCACGCTCACGCTGAACGGCACCCAGACGTGCACGGCCACCACCGGCAGCAACGGCAAGGGCGTCGTGCAGCGTCACGCCGACCGAGGCGTCGGGCACCTACCCGGTCACCGGGACCTTCGCCGGCAACACCGACCACCTCGCCGCAGCTGCTCGGCGAGCAACGGCTCGAACAAGGTGGTGGTGAACGGTGCGCCGACGACGCATCGTCTACACCGGCGCCACGTCGGTGACCAACGGGCAGTCGCTCACGCTGTCGGCCACGCTCACGAGCAACGGGACGGCGCTGAGCAACCAGCCCGTGACGCTGACGCTCGGCACCGGGCAGTCCGAGCAGAGCTGCACGGCGACGACCAACTCGTCGGGCTCCGCCTCGTGCACGATCGAGTCGGTGAACCAGGTCGCGGGCACGGTGACGGTCACCGTCTCCTACGCCGGGAACACCACTACGCCGCGTCGAGCAGCTCGGCCAGCGTCAAGGTCTCCAACTGCGGCGGTAGGCGGCAGTGGCGGCGGCGGCGGAGGCTGCGGTGGCGGCGGGTGCGGCGGCGGCTACTGCGAGCCACCCCCGGTTGGCGGCGGCAGGAGCTGCTGCTGATCCTCGGAGCGGCCGGTCCCGACACCGGCATGACCTCCACCAACAGGGCGGGGCCGTCTGGTCCCGCCCTGTTGCGCGTCCTAGGGCTGGGCGACCATCAGGACGACGCCGGCGACGAGGAGGACGAGCGCGACGTTTGCGGCGCGGGCCATGACGGCGGCATCGCCCGACATCGCGCCCAGATCGGCTCCCGGGTCGGCCCGGGGTCCCGCGAACCCAGCCGGGACGGGCCCGCTCGTGACGGCGGCCACCGCCGACTGCAGGCGCCGCTCGGCCGGCCACAGGACGCCCTCCGCCACCAGGGCCACGGCGGCGAAGAGGGCGACGCCGCCCAGCACCCACCCGTCGCGCAGCGCGTAGGCACCCTGGCTCATGGCGAGGAGGGCGAAGCCGAATACCGGGATGCCGTAGATCGTGCGGCCCGCCCAGTTGACGCCCGGCCGGAAGTAGCGCCGGAGCGCCTCGGGCAGGGGTGCCGCCGCGCCACGACGAGGCGGCGGAGACGGGCGGCGGTGGCGGCCGCGGTGACCGTCGTGACGAGCCCGACGACCACGCACGCGACGTGGAGCAGCAGCACGATGTCGAAGGCGGCGCCCTGCGGCTGGTGGTGCATGACCGCCATGTTCTCCCATGCACGCGGACGCCAGGTGACAGGCCCGGTGCCCGTGGCGCTTCTGCGGCCAGCGGAACCTGTACCGTAGAGGTGGAGGGAAGACCATGAGCATCGATTTGCGAAGTACACGGGGCGACCGGCGCCCGAGAGACGTGCACCGATGAACCAATTGCGCCTCGATCCGTTGTCGGGCCGCTGGGTCGTCGTGAGCCCGGGCCGCTCCGAGCGGCCCTACTCCTTCGTGACCCGCACCCCGCAGCCAGCCCGACGCGCTCGGCCGCCCGTGCCCGTTCTGCCCCGGCAACGAGGAGGACACCCCGCCCGCCCTCGAGACCTACGGGCCCACCGGGAGTTGGCTCGTCCGGGTGGTGCCGAACCTCTACCCCGCCTTCGAGGGCGACGAGCCCTTCGTCGTGGCCAACCGCGGCCCGGTCTTCACCCAGGCCTCCGCGGGCGGCATCCACGAGATCCTGATCTTCTCCCCCGAGCACGACGCCACCTTGGGGCAGCTGAGCCAGGAGCAGGTCGAGCTCGTCATGGCGGCCCTGCGCGACCGGCTCGAGGAGCACGCGTCCCAGCCCAACCTGCGCTACACCCAGGCCATCGTCAACTCGGGCCGCGAGGCGGGCGCGTCACTCGAGCACCCGCACGGGCAGTTGCTCGGCATGTCGTTCATCCCCCGCGAGCTCGCGGAGGAGCAAGCCCGCTTCGCCCGCTTCGTCGGGTCGTGCCTGTTGTGCACCACGATCGAAGCCGAGGAGGACTCGACGGAGCGGGTGATCTACGCCAACGATCGTGTCGTGGTCGTCTGCCCCTTCTGGAGCGCGGTCCCCTACGAGATGTTGGTCATGCCGCGGGAGCACAACCCGCACCTGCACCGGAGTCCGACCGAGGACCTCATCGCCGTCGGCGAAGCGCTCCGGCGCAGCCTCCAGCAGCTCGCCGAGGCGATCGGCGACGTCGCCTACAACGTCGTCTTCCACTCGGCGCCGTACCGGGTCGGCGAGCCGTACCACTGGCACGCCCACGTGTGGCCGAAGGCGACGACCACCGCCGGGTTCGAGTTGGGCACCGGGGTGGCCATCAACGTGGTCTCCCCCGAGGAGGCCGCCGAGACCCTCAAGGTCTCCGCCCTCGCGCTCTGACCCACCCGCCGCCAGCCGCGCCGGCCGACGCTCGACGCCGGCGCGCACCGAACGGGCCAGCTCCAAGAAGGAGACCAGGCGGCGCACCAGGTCCGCGGTCAGGCCCGACCAGCCCGCTGATCCCCGGGGTGCCCGAGGTAGCCGGTCACGAACGCACCGGCGGTTCCTGGCTCTCCCAGGCCGCGCCGAGCGAGGCCAGCCCGAGGCGCCCGGCCGGGTCCCGCTCGGCCGCGGCCTCCTCGGCTGGCCTCGTGCATCGACCACAAGCAGGTCGGCGACGTCGGCCAGCGGGGTACGCCGGCCCGGCGACGAGCCGCCGGCGAGCACGCCTCCCGGTCCGCAGTCGCTGACCACCCAGCCCTGGTCGGTGCGCGCCGTTCGGGTCGAGCTGGAAGTCGCCGTGCGTCCGGATGACCGGGAGCCGACCCTCGGCCTCGCGCAGCCACTTGAGCAGCTCCGCGACGCCGGGCGCCTCGAACAGGCTCGGGTCGGCCGCCGGCGATCTCCGCCTCGGCCTCGTCGCACCCACTCGACCACCGGCTCGTGATGACGCAAGAAGGCGCGGTCGAGGGCGAGGTGCATGCGGGCCGTCATGGTGCCGAGCGCCTGCGGCCTCGGCGCCGAAGTCGCCTCCGGCCGCCTCGGGCGACCCTCCCGACGGCATAGAAGTCGCGCAGCGAGGTCATGCGCCAGCGCCCAGCCGCCCGAGCGGTCGGCCAAGGGCTCCTGGACCACGCCGAGGTCGCGTCCCTGCCAGACCCAGCGCACCAGCGGCGCGGCCACGTGGTTGAAGCCGACCTCGTCCAGCGCGACCATCACGTCGACGTCGGGCCTCGGCGCGTCGTCGAGCCAGGGGAAGACGGTCAGGTCGCCGCGGTCGCCGCAGTCGATCACCGTGGCGTCCTCGTCGTCGCGCAGCACGGCGACCGGGCCCGGGCGGGTGGGGACGCCGCGCAGGGTAGCCAGCAGCAGCGGCGCCAGCTGCGCGTCGCGCAGAGCGTCGGTGCACACGGCCAGCCCGCGCTCGTCGTCGAGCAAGCCGAGCGCCGCCTCCTCGCCCGAGCGCAAGAAGTGTGGCTCGTCGGCCACGCCCCGCAGGCCCGCGACGACGTGCGCCCGCCGGTTGCCCGACGCGGGCCACGATGTCGAGCAGACCCGGGCGCCCCGCGACGCAGCACCTCGGCGCGCTCGATGGTGATGTCGCCCTCCGGAGCACGACCCGGCGCAGACCCAGCCACGACTCGGCGAGGGTGCGCAGCGCCGGTCGCGCTCGGATGTCTCGGGCGCTCAGGCGCCGCAGACCCCGCCGGTCTCTCCTCGGGCGCCAGGTCGAACCACAAGAACCCGTAGGGCGGCAGGGTGATCGGTGTAGGGCTCCTCGGAGATCACGGGGAACGGCACCCGGCCCAGCACCTCGTAGGGCGTGCTCCCCGCCCACTTGGCCAGCGCCAGCTCCGCCGGCTGCGCGAAGCGGCTGAGGTTGTGCACGCAGAGCACGGCCTGGTGACGGTGCACCACCTCGTCGCCCTCGCTCTCGTTCCCGGCCGGGACGGTCCGGGCCAGCACGGTGGCGTGGCCCCAGTCGAGTGCGCCGTCCACGGTGGGGCCGACCGAGGGGCCGGTCGAGCCCGCTGTCGTCAGGATGTCCGCCACCTCCCCCGAGCGCATGTACGCCAGCACGGAGGGGTTGGCGCAGGGCAGGACCTCCATCGCGCCGACCCCCATCACCGGCAGCGCCCGGCGCTCTGTCAGCATGCGCCGCAGCCAGTGGAGGAACGAACCCTGGTTCCGCAGCTGGGCCTCCACGTTGAGCGCGCTGAAGCCGTAGACGGGGTCCATGAGGGGTGGCAGGTAGAGCTGCGCGAAGTCCGCTTGGGAGAAGCCGCCATTGCGGTCGGGCGACCACTGCATGGGCGTGCGCACGGAGTCCCTGTCACCGAGGTAGATGTTGTCACCCATCAGGAGCTCGTCGCCGTAGTAGATCACCGGGCTGCCCGGCAGCGACAGGATCAGGGCATATAGGAGCTCGGCGGTGCGGCGGTCGTTGTCGAGCAGGGGGGCCAGCCGGCGCCCGATGCCCATGTGGCGCTTCATCCGCGGGTCCTTGGCGTACTCGGCGATGAGGTAGTCCCGCTCCTCCTCGCTGACCTGTTCGAGCGTCAGCTCGTCGTGGTTGCGCAAGAAGATGGCCCACTGGCAGGCGTCGTCGATGACCGGGGTCTGCGCCAGGATCTCGGTGATCGGATAGCGCTGCTCGCGGCGGACCGCCATGAACAGGCGCGGCATGAGGGGGAAGTGGAAGCACAGGTGGCACTCGTCACCGTCACCGAAGTAGTCGGCGACGTCACTCGGCCACCCGTTGGCCTCGGCCAGGAGGATGCGCCCGGGGTAGTCGGCGTCGATCTGCTTGCGGACCCGCTTGATGAAGGCGTGCGTCTCGGGCAGGTGCTCGCCCGAGGTCCCGTCGCGCTGGTACAGGTAGGGCACGGCGTCGAGCCGGAACCCGTCGAAGCCGAGGTCCAGCCAGAAGCGCACGAGGTCGATCATCGTGTCGGCGACCTCGGGATTCTCGTAGTTGAGGTCGGGCTGGTGATGGTAGAAGCGGTGCCAGTAGTACTGCTGGCGCGTGTCGTCCCAGGTCCAGTTGGACCGTTCGACGTCGGTGAACACGACCCGCGCGTCGGGCCACTTCTGGTCGTCGTCGTTCCACACGTACCAGTCCGCCTTGGCGTTGTCGCGCGACGAGCGCGACTCGTTGAACCAGGGATGCTCGTCGCTGGTGTGGTTCATCACGAGGTCGGCGACGACGCGGATGCCGCGGCGGTGGGCGTCCTCCAAGAACGTCGACCAGGTCGCCGATCGTCCCGTAGTCGGGGTGGACGTTGAAGAAGTCGCTGATGTCGTACCCGCCGTCGCGCAACGGGGAGGGATAGAAGGGCAGCATCCAGATGCAGTCGATGCCCAACCACTCCATGTAGTCGAGCTTCTCGCGCAGGCCGCGCAGGTCCCCGGTGCCGTCGTTGTTAGCGTCGAAGTACCCGCGGATGAGCACCTCGTAGAAGACGGCGTGCTGGAACCAGCGGACCGAGGGGTCGAAGGCGCCCTCGCCCGAGCTGATCGGGATGGGTGGCGAGCTCACGATGTTCACCGGCCGACGAAGGTGGCCTTGCCGGGGCCCTGCTCGTTGAACGAGGCGATCCCCCGTGGCGGCGTCCTCGGTGCGGGCGGCGGCGGCGAACGCCTCCTGCTTCGATGGCGAGGCCGTCGGCCAGCGTGCCCTCCAGCCCGCGGTCGACCGCCGCCTTGGCCAGGCCGTGGGCGACGACGGCGCCCGCCGCCAGCTCGCCGGCCCAGCCGAGCGCGGCCTCCAAGCACGTAGTCGGGTGCGGCGAGGCGGTTCACGAGCCCGATCGAGAGTGCCTCTTCGGCCCGCACCTGGCGACCCGTGAGGATCATCTCCTTGGCCCGCGAGGAACCGACGAGCCGGGGCAGTCGCTGCGTGCCGCCCCCGCCGGGGATCACCCCGAGCAGCACCTCGGGCAACCCGAGGCGCGCGTCCTCGGCGCAGACGCGGAAGTCGCAGGCCAGCGCGAACTCCAGCCCGCCGCCGAGCGCGTACCCGTTGACGGCCGCGATGGTCGCCCGGGGGATCGCCGCCAGGGCGCCGAGCGCACGGGCGAAGTTGGCGCCCACCGCCGGGCGCACCCGACGCCGTCGAGCTCGACGATGTCGGCCCCGGCCGCGAAGATCCGCCGCCCGCCCCAGAGCACCACCGCTCCGGGCGGGTCGTCGCTGCAGCGCTATGGCGGCGTCGTGGAGCTGGTCGAGGACCGCCGCGGAGAGGGCGTTGGCCTTGGGCCGGTCGAGCCTGATGAGCGCGACGTTGTCGGGCCGGCGCTCCAGGCTGACGAACGTCTCAGCCATCGCCGCACCGTACCGGAACCTGACCGCGGCCGAAGTCGAGCCGGGCAGGCGCCGTCGCTCATGCCTGCAACAGCCGGTCGGCGGCCTGGTAGGGATCGAGCTCGCCGGCCGCCAGCGCCTTGACGCGGTGGTGAACTCCTCCCCCGCCACGAGCTCGTCGATGTGTACCTCGGTGCGCGCCACCAACACCCGGCGCAGCTCCTGGGCCAGCCGGTCGGCGCGGCGCACGGCCAGCTGCCCCGACGAGATGAGGTAGGCGCGGTGGCGGGCGACTGCCGCCCACAGCTCGGCCATGCCGTCGCCGGTGGTGGCCGTGGTGTCGATGATTTCGGGGCGCCAGGAGCCGGGCCGCGCCGAGGTCGAGCATCTGCTCGAGGTCGCGGCGCGCCTCGCGCAGGCCGGGCCGGTCTGCCTTGTTGATGACGAAGACGTCGGCCACCTCCAAGAGGCCCGCCTTGTTCGCCTGCATGGAGTCGCCCCATCCCGGGGTCACCACGACGACGGTCGTGTCGGCGGCCGACGCGATCTCGACCTCCATCTGGCCGACGCCGACGGTCTCGACGATCACGACGCGTCATGCCGGCCGCGCCGAGGAGGCGGACGGCGTCGGGGACGGCGAGCGACAGCCCGCCGAGGTGGCCTCGTCGTGGCCATGGAGCGGATGAAGACCGACGGATCGAGCGCATGGCGGCCCATCCGGACGCGGTCGCCGAGGATGGCGCCGCCGCTGAAGGGTGACGTCGGGTCCACCGCCAGCACGCCGACTTGGGCCACGCTCTTCGCGTCCGGTTCGGGCCAGCCCCGACGCGCGGCGCTGATCAGGCCGTCGGTCAGCGTCGACTTGCCCGCGCCCGGCGCGCCGGTCAGGCCGAGCGTGAAGGGCGGCGTCGGCGCGGTAGCCCAGGCCCGCCGCCAGCCGTCGCCGCCTCGCCCCCGCGCTCGATGATGGAGAGCAGGCGCGCCAGCGCCACCCGGTCGCCGCCGCCGGGCGTCACGAAGCAGGGCCGCCGGGTCGGCGGCGCGGGCGCGTCCGCTCACTGGCGCGTCACCTTGGCGCCGAGCGAGCGCAGCGCCCCGGCCAGGTCCTCGTAGCCCCGGCCGATGTGGTGCGCCCCGCTGACCGTCGTCTGGCCCTCGGCCACCAGCCCGGCCAGGACGAGCGCCACCCCGGCGCGGATGTCGGGTGCGCGCACCGGCGCGCCCGACAGGCGCTCGACCCCGCGCACGACGGCGTGATGACCCTCGGTCCGGATGTCCGCGCCCATCCGTCGCAACTCTTCGACGTAGCGGAAGCGCCCCGAGAACAGGTTCTCGGTCAAGATGCCCACGCCGTCGGCCACCGTGAGCATGGCGACGAGGAGCGGGCTGTAGTCGGTGGCCACGCCGGGATAGGGCAGCGTGGCCACGTCCGCCGCCCTCAGGCGCCCCTGCGCGCTGGCCTGCAGACCCTGCGGGGTCATCTCGGTGGCGACCCCCATCTGCTGGACCTTGCGCAACAGGTTCTCCATGTGGTCCGCCCGCGCGTCGGCGATGGTCACCTCGCCGCCCGCCAAGCCGACGGCCGCCACGTAGGTGGCGGCCACCACCCGGTCGGGCACGACGGCATGGCGCGTGGGCGCGCAGTTCGTCGACCCCTTCGATCTCGATCGCGGGAGGTCCCCGCGCCGCGCACGACAGCCCCCATGTCGCAGAGCATGGCGGCCAGATCGGCCACCTCGGGCTCCTTGGCCGCGTTCTCGATCACCGTCGTCCCCTTGGCCAGCACGGCCGCCATCAAGAGGTTGTCGGTCGCCGTGTGGCTGGGGTACTCGAGGACGACACGCGCGTCCCGACGAGGCGTCCGCCCGGCACGGTGCCGCGCACGTCGCCGTGGGACGACTCGAAGCGGGCGCCCATGGCGCTCAGCCCGTTGATGTGGAAGTCGATCGGCCTCGCCCCGAAGTCGTCGCCGCCGGGCAGGGGAACCCGCACGGCGCCGCAGCGCGCCAGCAGGAGGCCGAGCACCACGACCGATGCCCGCATGCGCTCGAAGAGCTCGTAGGGACCTTCGGGCACCAGCTGCGTGCGCCGGCGGTGTCGTCACGCTCACGTCCCCGTTGTCGTGGCGCTCGACGCGTGCGCCCATGGCGCGCAGCACGTTGGCCATGGTCTCGACGTCGCTGATGCGGGGCACGTTCGACAACACGGTGCAACCCTCGGCAAGCAGGCAGGCCAGCCATCAGCTTGAGCGCGGAATTCTTCGCTCCACCTGCGCTCACCGTGCCTCGCAGCGGCCCGTTGGGCTCGACGACGATCTCGTCCACGCCATCAAGTATCGCCGCTGGCGGGTGGCCCGTTCGGGAGGCTCCCGCCCGGTCAGCCACTATGGTCAATGGCCGTGGTGACGTCCCCCCAAGCCCCCGACCGGAACCTCGCCATGGACCTCGTGCGGACCACCGAGGCGGCCGCCATGGCGGCCAGCCGCTGGATGGGCCGCGGCGACAAGATCGGTGCCGACGGCGCCGCGGTGGAAGCGATGCGGACGGTGCTCTCCAGCGTGCCGATGGACGGCATCGTCGTGATCGGCGAGGGCGAGAAGGACAACGCGCCGATGCTGTTCAACGGGGAGAAGATCGGCGACGGCACGCCGCCGCTGACCGACATCGCCGTGGATCCGATCGACGGGACGACGCTGACGGCGCAGGGCCGGGGCGGCGCGCTGGCGGTCATCGCCGTCGCCGAGCGCGGCGCCATGTTCGACCCGGGTCCCTGCGTCTACATGGAGAAGCTGGCGGTCGGGCCCCGGGCCAAGGGCGCCTGCGACATCCGCCGCACGCCGACCGAGAACCTCCACGCCCTCTCCGAGGCGCTGGGGCGCCAGGTGCCCGACCTCACCGCGGTGATCCTGGACCGGCCCCGGCACGAGGACCTGATCGCCGAAGTGCGGGCGACCGGGGCCCGTATCCGCCTCATCACCGACGGCGACGTGGCCGGCGCCATCGCCACGGGCTGGCCCGGGGCGGGCGTCGACATCCTCTTCGGCATCGGCGGCACCCCCGAAGGCGTGATCGCCGCGGCAGCGCTCAAGTGCATGGGCGCCGAGATCCAGGGCAAGCTCTACCCCCGCAACGAGGACGAGCGCCGGGCCGCCATCGCAGGCCGGCTACCAGCTCGACGCGGTGCTGAGCACCGACGACCTCGTGCAGGGCAACAACTGCTTCTTCGCCGCCACCGGGATCACCGACGGCGAGCTCCTCCAGGGCGTGCAGTACCACGAGTTCGGCGCGACCACGCAGTCGCTCGTGATGCGCTCGAAGTCGGGGACCGTGCGCAAGATCGACGCCAGCCACGCGCTGAAGAAGCTGGCCGAGTTCAGCTCGATCTCGTTCGGCTGAGCTCCCGGCGTCCCGCAGTATTCCGGACGGGCCACCGCCCGCCGACCGCCGGACTCCTACGCGGCGGTGCCCGACGCCACCGCCAGGCGAAGCTCCGCCCGCGCCAGCGCGTGCTCGGCCTCGCTGCAGCGCGACGTCCTCCTCGCCCTCCTCGTCGGCTGACGCCCCGGCCGCCTCCGAGCTCGTTGACGCGCTGGGTGGCCGCCTCCTTGGCCAGTTCGGCCCGCGGGACGTCGATCTCCTCGGCCAGCTCGGCGACGCCGGCGAGCATGGTGACCCGCGTCGAGAGGCCGGGCAGCGGTCCGTCGCCCTCGGCCAACCCCTCGGCGGCGCCGGGGCTCGTGTCGACCTGCAGGAACCCCCCGTGGACGGCCAGGCGCACCAGCGCGCCGTCGGCCTGCTCGACCTTGAGCTCGCAGGGCACGACGTCGCCCACGAGCGGCGTGTGGCCGTCGAGCACGGTGAGGGCACCCTCGGAGGTGGCCAGCACCACCGAGCGCGCACCGCCCGCCAAGAGGGATTGCTCGGGCGTGACGACCTCGAGTCCGAAGACGTCGTCGGCCACTAGCCCGCCTCGGCTTCGAGCTTCTTGGCCTTCTCGAGCACCGACTCCACGCCGCCGACGTTGAGGAACGCCTGCTCGGGGATCTGGTCCAGGTCGCCGTTGGCCAGGGCCTCGAACGACTCGACCGTCTCGTCGATCGGCACGAAGATCCCCGGCACCCCGGTGAACACCTCGGCCACGAAGAACGGCTGTGACAAGAAGCGTTGCACCTTGCGGGCCCGGCTCACCGTGACCCGGTCCTCCTCGGAGAGCTCGTCCATGCCGAGGATGGCGATGATGTCCTGCAGCTCCTTGTAGCGCTGGAGGATCTCCTGGACCCGACGGGCCACGGCGTAGTGGCGGTCGCCGACGATCTCGGGGGCCAGGATGTTCGAGGTCGAGGCCAGCGGGTCCACGGCCGGGTAGATGCCGAGGGCGGCGATCTGGCGGGAGAGCTCGGTGGTGGCGTCGAGGTGGGTGAACGTGGTGAACGGGGCCGGGTCGGTGTAGTCGTCCGCCGGGACGTACACCGCCTGCATCGAGGTGATCGACTTGCCCTTGGTCGAGGTGATCCGCTCTTGGAGCTCGCCCATCTCGTCGGCCAGCGTCGGCTGGTAGCCCACGGCCGAGGGCATGCGACCCAGCAGCGTCGACACCTCGGAACCGGCCTGGACGAAGCGGAAGATGTTGTCGATGAAGAGCAGCACGTCCTGGTTCTGCACGTCGCGGAAGTACTCGGCCATGGTGAGGGCGGACAGGCCGACGCGCAGGCGGACGCCCGGCGGCTCGTCCATCTGGCCGTAGACGAGCGCCGCCTTGTCGATGACGCCGGACTCCTGCATCTCGAGCCACATGTCGGTGCCCTCGCGGGTCCGCTCCCCCACGCCGGCGAACACCGAGACGCCGCCGAACTGCTGGGCGACCCGGTGGATCATCTCTTGAATGATGACGGTCTTGCCCACGCCCGCGCCGCCGAACAGGCCGATCTTGCCGCCCTGCACGTAGGGCTCCAGCAGGTCGATGACCTTGATGCCCGTCTCGAACATCAGCGACCGCGGCTCGAGCTGGTCGAACGCCGGCGCGTTGCGGTGGATCTCCCAGTAGTCGTCGGGCTTGCCGATGGTGTCGGTGTCGAGCGGCTGGCCGAGCACGTTGAAGACGTGGCCGAGCACGGCGTTGCCGACGGGCACCTCAATCCCGTGGCCCAGGTTGCGCACGGCCGTCCCGCGCACGAGGCCGTCCGTCTGCTGCATGCAGATGCAGCGCACCCGGCCCTCACCGATCTGCTGGGCCACCTCGGCGGCGATGGTGTTGGTCTCACCGTCCAGCTCGACGTCGAACTCGACCTCGTGGTTGATCTCGGGCAGCGCGTGCGGCGGGAACTCGACGTCGATCACCGGTCCCGCGATGGCGACGACGCGGCCTTCCTCCAGCGCACCCTTCGGCGCGGTGTCCCGTGGTGCCGTGGTGGTCATTGCGGTCAAGCTCCCTTCGCTTGGCGGAGCGCCTCGGCCCCGCCGACGATCTCCATGATCTCGGTGGTGATGGCGTCCTGACGGGCGCGGTTCATGACGCGCGTCAGGGTGCGGACGAGCTCGTCCGCGTTCTCGGTGGCGGCCGCCATGGCCCGCTGCTGGGCCGTGAAGAACGAGGCCGTGCCCTTCGAGCAGCGCGGCGAAGATCTCCGCCTCGAGCGCCCGGGGCGCCAGCTCGACGAGCAACTTCGCGGGCTCCGGTTCGAATTCGGTGTAGCCCTCGAGCGGATGCTCCCCCGGCTCGACCGCCTCCTCCTCGCTGTCCGGCAGCGGGAGGGGAGCGGCAACATCTGCCTGCGCTCCACCCGCTGGGTGCCGGCCGAGATGAACCTGGTCGAGATCATCTCGACCAGGTCGATGTCGCCGCTCACGAACGGCGCCGCCACGACGGCGGCGATGTGCCGGGCGTCGGCGAACTCGGGTCGGTCGGCAACGCCGACGAACGACTGCGCTGTCTCGATGCCCCGGTAGCGGAAGTACGAAGGCGCCTTCTTGCCCACCGACCAGAGAGTGACCTCCGTCCCGCTCGCCCGGTACTCGGCCACCCGGTGCTCGGTGGCGCGCAGCACGCCTGAGTTGTAGGAGCCCGCCAAGCCCCGGTCCCCGACGATGGCCAGGATGCCGACGCGACCCGGCGTCTCGGGCGTCCCCAACAGCTTGGCGGCCGCCTGCGGATCGGCCGCCGCCGTCAAGCGCAGCACGCGCTCCATGCCCTCACGGAACGGGCGGTTCGCTGCGATCCGGTTCTGGGCGCGCACGATCCGCGAGGCGGCGATGAGCTCCATCGCCTTGGTGATCTTCCTCGTCGATTGCACGCTGCGGATCCGGCGACGCAGGATCCGCTCTTGACCTCCTGCCATGTCTCAGTCGACCTTGCCCGTGTCGAAGCCCTCGAGGAAGGTGGTCATCCCCTTGTCCAGCTCGTCACCATCGGGCATCGCTCCCGTCGTCCGGATGGTCTCGAGGACGGCCGGGTGGTTGGCCTTGAAGTACTCGACCAGCTCGGACTCGAAGCGCTGCACCTCGCTGACGGGCACGGAGTCGGTCCACCCTTTGGTGCCGGCGTAGATGGCCAGCACCTGCTCCTCGACCGGCACCGGCTTGTTCTGGGGCTGCTTGAGCAGCTCGGTCAGCCGGTACCCGCGGTCCAGCTGGGCCTGGGACACCCGGTCGAGCTCGGAGCCGAAGGTCGCGAACGCCTCGAGCTCGCGGAACTGGGCCAGGTCGAGCTTGAGCGTCCCTGACACCTGCTTCATGGCCTTGACCTGCGCCGCGCTCCCCACCCGGCTCACCGAGTTGCCCACGTTGATGGCGGGACGGATGCCCGAGTTGAAGAGATCGGTCTCCAAGAAGACCTGGCCATCGGTGATCGAGATGACATTGGTGGGGATGTAGGCCGAGATGTCGCCCGCCTTCGTCTCGATGATCGGCAGCGCGGTGAGCGAGCCGCCGCCGCGGGCGTCGGACAGCTTGGCCGCGCGCTCGAGCAGCCGCGAGTGCAGGTAGAAGACGTCGCCGGGGTACGCCTCGCGACCCGGCGGGCGCCGAAGCAGGAGCGAGACGGACCGGTAGGCCTCCGCCTGCTTGGAGAGGTCGTCGTAGACGATCAGGGCGTGCTCGCCGCTCTCCATCCAGTGCTGGCCCATGGCGCAGCCCGCGTAGGGCGCCAGGTACTTGAAGGGGGCAGGGTCCCCGGCGGAGGCGACGACCACGACGGTGTAGTCGAGCGCCTGATGGTCCTCGAGCGTGGCCACTGTCTGGGCGACCGACGAGTTCTTCTGTCCGACGGCGACGTAGATGCACTTCACGCCCTGGCCGGCCTGGTTGATGATGGTGTCGACCGCGACCGTCGTCTTGCCTGTCTTGCGGTCCCCGATGATGAGCTCGCGCTGGCCGCGCCCGATCGGCGTCATCGCGTCGATGGCCTTGGTGCCGGTCTGCATCGGCTCGCTCACCGGCTGGCGGCCGACGATCCCGGGAGCCTGGACCTCCATGCGCCGGGTCTCGGTGGTGTTGATCGGGCCCTTGCCGTCGATCGGCTCGCCGAGCGCGTTGACCACGCGGCCCAACAGCGCGTCGCCGACCGGGACGGTCTGGATCCGCCCCGTCGCCTTGACCGTCTGCTCCTCTTCGAGGCTGTCGACCTCGCCCAGGACGACGGCGCCGATCGTGTCCTCGTCGAGGTTCAAGGCCAGGCCGAGCGTGCCGTCCTCGAACTCGAGCAGCTCGTTGACGGCCGCGCCGGGCAGCCCCGACACACGGGCGATGCCGTCGCCGACTTCGACGATGCGGCCGATCTGCTCGGTGCCGACGGCCGGGGTGTACTCCTCGACGTTGCGCTCGAGCGCCTGGGTGATCTCACTGGCGTCGATCGTGAGCTCTGCCATCACTGTGCTCCCTCTGTCTGATCTGTCGAACTCTGTCCCCGCCGGCCGAACCCCGAGGAGGGCTCCCAATCACGACGGCATGAAGTGCTCGCGCAGGGCGTCGATGCGCCCCCGCGCCGTCGCGTCCACCTGCAGGTCGCCGATGCGGATCAGTGCGCCGCTGAGCAGCGACTCGTCGAGCTCCACCTGCAGCTCAACCGGCCCGCCGGCGAGCGCGCCGAGCGAGTCCGTGAGCTCGGCTCCGTTGCGCGTCGTCGATCGGCGCCGCGGCACGGACGCGGGCGATGCGCCAGCCCCTGGCCTGCGCCGTCTGCTCCACCAAGAAGTCCAGCGTCCCCACGAAGTCGCGCGCCCGGCCGCCGGCCACGACGTAGCGGGCCAGCGCCAGGGTCGTCGCCGGCACCTTGCCCTCGAGAAGCTGGGTGACGACGCCCTGGCGCGCTGTCACCGCCAGGTCCCGGTCGGTCAGCGCCCGGCGCAGCCCGGGGGTGGCGGCCACGATGCGGGCGAAGCGGAAGAGATCGTCTTCGAGCGACTCGAGATCCGCGCTCGTCATGTCCTCGTAGCAGCGCGGTGGCGAAGCCGGCGACGCGCTGGCGGGACTGGGTCAGGCTCAACCCCGGCTCGTCGTCCTGGCCCTCGGAGAGGTGGCGCATCCGATTGGCCAGCCAGCTCAGTGCGGAGACCACCTCCTGGGCCGGCACGGCACCGCAGGCGAAGGCGGCGAGCCGGCGCGCCCCGTCCGAGACCTTCCCCTCCAAGAGGTCCAGCATCACGGCACGGCGCGCCGGGCCGGGCACCGAGGTGTCGCTCAACGCGGCGCGCAGCTGCGTGTTGGAGAGCACGAGCTGCTCAATCGCTTCGAGGTCGCCCGCGATCTCGCCGAGCGCGGCCACGTCCGCGGCCTGTGCCACCGCGACCGTGTACCCCTGAAGCGTCGGGTTCACTGGCGGGTCCCCGGCCCCGGCTGCCGCGCCACCGCTCGTGTCGGCGCGCAGGGCGGCGACCGCTTCGTCGATGAGGTCACGGTGGGCCTCGGCGTCGATCTCTCGCCCGATCACCCGCTCGACGACCTCCATGACGATCTCGCCCATCCGGGCGGCCGCCTCCTCGACGGCACGCTGGCGAGCCAGGGAGATCTCGACGTCGGCGTTGCCCACGATGCGGTCGTACTCCGTCTGGCCCCTGGCCTGTGCATCGGTGCGCACCTGTTCGGCCGTGCGGTTGGCCGTAGCGACGATCTCACGGGCCTGCTGCCGCGCCCCCTCGAGGACGGTGCGGCGCTCGTCGTCGGCCGCCTCGGCGTCCGACGCGGGCCTGATCCGCCGCCTCGAGCGACGCCCTGATCTTCTCCTGGCGCTCCGTCCATCGCCTTGTTGATGGGAGGTAGCACGTACTTGTAGATGAGGAAGATCAGGATGATCGAGACGATCAGCTCAATGAAGAACGTCCCGTTGGGCAGAAGGAAGATGCCAGCTGTGGTCATGATGCTCTCGGTCTCCTGGTTGTCCCTGTCAGATGAGACGGGAGGTCCGGCGCTATGCCGTGATGCTCTTGGCGGCGAAGACGTAGACGAACACCACCATGAACAGCAGGTTGATGAAGTACATGGCCTCCACCAGGCCGACCGTCAGGAAGAAGTACTGACGGGCCTTGGCCTCGATCTCGGGCTGCCGGGCGATGGCCGCGATCGTCTGCGACCCGGCAAGGCCGTCACCGACCGCCGCACCGATGGCGCCACCGCCTAGTGCGAGTCCACCACCGACGAGCGCGCCAGCGATTCGGATCGCCCCTTCAGTTGTTCCTGCTGCCATGTTTCCTCTCCTTTGTCGAGATCTGTCCGTTGTCGGTCTGTTCTGCGCTGCAGCCCATCACTCGTGGGCGTCCTGGCTCATGCCCTGGCCGAGGTACATGATCGTCAGCAGGGCGAAGATGAAGGCCTGAATGGCTCCGATGAAGAGCTCGTCGAAGGGCTTCCAGATCAGGAGCCCGATCCAGGAGGCGTAGGGCGGAATGAGCGTCACGATGACGGCGACCATCAGCACGCCCGAGAAGATGTTGCCGAAGAGTCGGAAGGTCAGCGTGATCGGCTTGGTGATCTCCTCAATGATGTTGATCGGGGTCAGCGCGGCGTAGGGCTGGGCGTAGTGCTTGAAGTACCCCTTGATGCCGCGGGTCTTGACCGAGTTGTAGTGGACCGTGAAGAACACGATCAGCGCCAGGGCCAGCGGCAGGTTCACGTCGCCCGTCGGCGGGGCCAGGAAGCCGGGGTCGCCGCTCGGGATGAAGGCGATCCAGTTGCAGACGAGGATGAAGAGCCCGACGGTGACGCCGAGGCCGACGAAGGGCAGGCCCTCGGGCCCGATGGCCGACTCGGCGAGGTCGGAGACCTGCTCGACCACGGTCTCCCAGAAGAGCTGCAGCTTGCCGGGAACGCCCGACGTCGCCTTGGCCCGCATGCGCAGACCCAGACCGAGCAGGATCGCGGCTGCGATCAGCGTCGTCCAGACGACGTCGAGATAGATGGTCAGCCCGAAGACGTGCACCACGCCGTGGTGCTGGCCGATGGTGATGTTGCCGCTGGCCAAGACGAAGTGTTGTGGGTTCACTGGATCCCCTGCGACATGACCACACGTCCGACGTTGAGGACGAAGAGGAGCTGGAAGATCACGAGTCCCGCCACGGCGCCGATCCCGAGCGCGCCGTTCAACAGCAAGAGTCCGATGCAAATGAGCGTGATGACCCCGAGCCGGGTGACGCTCTTGGTACCCATGGCGCGGCGCAGCACCTTGTTGCTGACCTCGCCGTCGGTGTGCAGCTTGGCGACGCCGGCATCGAGGAAGCGGAGATTGACCACCGCCATGAGCGAGGCCGACGATCAGACCGAGCGCTGCCCACGGCACCGAGAGCAACATGGCGAGCAGGACTGCGGCCGCGCCGACGATGAGCGAGGAGACGATCGTGCGGCGCAGCACCTTGGACAGCGCGTTGCCCTCGAGGCCCGAGAGCCCGTCGAGCATGGTCATGTCCTGCTTTCTAGAGATACGTTCGGATCTGCTTGATCACGCTCAGGGCGGCGAGGGCCACCCCGAGCGCCAGCCCGACCAACAAGAACGCGGGGCCGGTGCCCAGCTCGCTGTCCAGCCAGAGCCCGAGCCCGACACCGAGGCCCACGCAGACCGCGCCCGTCAGGCCCATGGAGAGGAAGGCCATGGCACCCGGAAGTGGCTTGGTGCCCTCTGGCTGGGGCGTTTCGTCCGATTCGCTCACCCGAGGGGGCGCGCACGACGACGCCTACGGAACCACGCATGCGACTGCTGCGCCCTTATGCGGTGCGTGGCGCGCCAGAGTCCATCGTCCACGGGGCCGCCAGGGCAGCATCGGACGAGGCGAGGTGGACGGGGTACACAGGCCTCATCATCGCATCCAGGCCCGTTTGGCGTCCAAACGGTCACGAGGGGAACCTCACCACCTCACTGAGGGATTCGGCACCCTGGGAGACGGCTGGAATGCCCTGGTCGGGGCGCTCGTCCTCCTCGTCACCGTTGCCCCGTCGCAGCCCGGGGTGGAAGAACGTGTAGAGGCCGGCGCCCAAGGCGGCCGCCCCGATCGGGATGAAGGCGTTGACCTGGTGCACGAAAAGCGGGAACAGCAAGAGGCTCGAGAGAATCGCCGTCCACGCCCACAAGATGATGACGCTGCGACGCGGCCCGTGGCCCAGGCGGAGCAGGCGGTGGTGGATGTGCTCTTTGTCGGGGGTATCGAAGCCGCGCCCACGTGCGGTGCGGCGGACGAACGCAAAGGCCAGGTCGACGAGGGGCACACCCAGGATGAAGATCGGGATGAACAGGGGCGCGAAGAAGAAGTAGGTCACGCCGCTGATCGGCACGGCGGTGGGCACCCGGCCGCCGATCACCATGGTCGATGCCGCCATTAGCAGCCCGAGGAAGAGCGCGCCGGCGTCTCCCATGAAGATCCGGGCGGGGTTGAAGTTGAAGGGCAGGAAGCCCAAGCAGATACCGCACGCGATCACCGCGACCAACGCGCCGATGTTGTCGCTCGGCAGGAGGCCGAGCCCCGTGAGACGGATGCCGTAGAGCGCGAGCGCACCGCCGCCGATCGCGACCACACCGGCGGCGAGGCCGTCGAGGCCGTCGATCAGGTTGACCGCGTTGGTGAGGCAGATCACCCAGACCGCGGTGATGAGCGGGATGATGCCCGGGGTCAACACGAAGAACCCGGCCAGCGGGATCTTGAGCTCGTACATCGTGACGCCGCTGAAGTACAGGATGCTCGCCGCCAGCACCTGGCCGGCCATCTTGGCCGGGGCCGACATGTCGCGGACGTCGTCGATGAGGCCGACCGCGAACATCGCGCCCGCGGCCAACACGACGCCCATCATCTCCGGCGAGTCCGTGTAGATGTGGCTGGCGCGGAACGGCGGCAGCGCGGCCGCCAGGAGGACGGCCACCAAGAACCCCATCAGCATGGCGGCCCCGCCCCCGTAGGCGATGGGCCGGTTGTGCACCGAGCGCGGCCCCGGGTGCGAGACGTAACCCACTTTGATGGCGATGCGCTTGGCAGGAATGGTCAGTGCCGCGGTCGCCCCCGCGGCGATCACCAGCACCAAGCCGTACCAGCCGATGTCTGGCACGCGCTATCCCAGGAGGTCGGGATACGGAGGGAAGGCGGCGCACAGCGCGGCCACCTCCGCGCGGACGGCGGCGACTTCGCCCTCGTCCGTGCGGGCCTTGAGGGTGCGCACGATCAGGTCGGCGATCGTCTGCATCTCGCTCGGACCCATGCCCGCCGTCGTCTCCGCGGCCGTTCCGAGGCGCAGGCCCGACGTCAGGAAGGGTGAGCGGGGATCGTCGGGGATCGTGTTGCGATTGCAGGTGATGCCCGCGAGGTCGAGGACCTCCTGGGCCTCCTTGCCCGTGAGCTCTTCGTCGAAGGCACGCAGGTCGACCAGCAGCATGTGGTTGTCGGTCCCGCCCGACACCAACCGGAATCCGTGCCGGGCCAGCGCCTCGGCCAGCGCCGCTGCGTTGGCCACGACCTGCGCCGCGTAGGTTCGGAACTCCGGTGTGGCCGCCTCCTTGAAGGCCACCGCCTTGGCCGCGATGACGTGTTCGAGCGGTCCGCCTTGTAACCCGGGGAACACCGCGCTGTCGATCTTCTTGGCGAGGTCGGCCCCGCACAAGATGGCACCGCCGCGAGGGCCGCGCAGCGTCTTGTGGGTGGTGAAGGTGACGACGTCGGCGATCCCAACCGGGCTCGGGTGGGCCCCGCCGGCGATGAGGCCGGCCGGGTGCGCGGCGTCGAACATGAAGAGGGCGCCCACCGAGTCGGCGATCTCGCGGAAGGGCAGGGGATCGATGATCCGGGCGTAGGCGGTGGAGCCCGCGACGATCAGCGCCGGCTTCTCGGTCTTGGCCAGGTGCGCCACCTGGTCGAAGTCGATCACCTCGCCGGGGTTCGTCGGGTCGCTCGACTCGGGCGTCACCCCGTAGGAGACGAACCGCCACCACTTCGAGACGATGGACGCGGGCGATCCGTGGCTGAGATGCCCGCCGTGGTCGAGCCGCATGGCGAGGATGGTCGCCCCGGGCTCGAGCAACGCCTGGTACGCCGCGAGGTTCGCACTGGCCCCGGCATGGGGCTGCACGTTGGCGTGTTCGGCGCCGAAGAGCGCCGTGGCGCGCGTGCGGGCCAGGTCCTCCACCTCGTCGATGATCTGGTTGCCCCCGTAGTACCGGCGACCCGGGTAACCCTCCGAGTACTTGTTGGTCAGCACCGAGCCGGCGGCGGCCAGCACCGCGGGCGAGGTGAAGTTCTCAGAAGCAATGAGCTGCAGCGTCGTCTGCTGACGGTCGAGCTCCTGGCCGATCAGGTCCGCGACCTCTGCGTCGGCGGACAACGCTGTCTCGTAGCTGCTCATGTGATCCCTTCGGCGCGCATGCGCACCGAGTCTACCGGCGGGCCCGCAGAGCCCTTGGGCGCAACCGGTACGCTGCCCGGGCCATGGTCCTGGGCCCGCATACACCGGTTGTGGTCGGCGTCGGGCAGGCCATGACGCCGGCCGATGCGCCACTCGCACCGTCGGAACGGCCCGAGCCCGTGGCGCTCATGACCATGGCCCTGCGTGCCGCCGTCGAGGACTGCGACGGCGCGCCGCCGGGCGGCGTCCACGCCGTCAGGCAGCGCCATCCTGCAGTGCGCCGACTCGCTGCGAGTCGTGGTCCCTCTCGGGTGGCACTCGGCCAACCCCGCCTTGCAGGTGGCCGGGCGCCTGGGCTTCGCAGAGGGCGACGAGCCGTCCGAGCTCATGCTGTCCATCGTCGGCGGGAACACGCCACAAGCCCTCATGCACGACGCGTGCGCGGCCATCAGCTCCGGAGCCCACGATGTCGTGCTGGTGACCGGGGCCGAAGCGATGTACACGCGCGCGTTGTCCCGTCGAGACCCGGGCGCGGCGCCCCTGACCTGGGCCGAGCTCCCGGCGGGCGCGCCGGCGCCGGTGAAGTTCGGGGTCGAGAAGCCCGGGGCCAGCGAGCTCGAGATGAACCGCGGCGTGCTCCTCCCCGTGCACGCCTACCCGCTCTTCGAGAACGCGCTGCGCGCGGCGAACGGGTGGAGCCGCGACGAGCATGTCGCCCGTATCGGTGCCCTCTGGTCGCGCTTCAGCGAGGTGGCGGCGGCGAATCCGAACGCCTGGATCCGCACCGCGCGCACGGCGCAGGAGATCGTGACGCCGTCGCCGACGCAACCGCATGATCTCTCTCCCCTACACGAAGCTCTGCACCGCCAACATGCAAGTGGACCAGGGCGCGGGCTACATCGTCTGCTCCGTGGAGGCGGCCCGGGCCGCCGGGGTGCCCGAGGACCGATGGGTCTTCCCGCTGTCGGGCGCGGACGGCAACGACCACTGGTACATCTCCAACCGGGACGAACTGCACCGCTCTCCCGCCATTCGCCTGGCCGGGCCAGGCGGCCCTCGAGGGCGCCGGGCTGGGCGTCGACGACGTCGCCCTCGTCGACCTCTATTCCTGCTTCCCGGCGGTCGTGCAGATGGCCGCAGGCGAGCTCGGGCTGCGCGTCGACGACCCGGACCGGCCGCTGACCTTGACCGGCGGGCTCACGTTCGGAGGCGGGCCGGGCAACAGCTACACCTCGCACGGCATCGCCCAGGCCGTGCGTGGCCTGCGCGCGGCGCCGGGTTCCACCGCCCTCGTGACGGGGCTGGGGTGGTACGCCACGAAGCACTCCGTCGGCGTCTACGGCTCGCGGCCACCCGCCCACGACGGGCCATTCGCCTGGCGAGACGTCCAGCCCGAGGTGGACGCGCTGCCCGACGCGCCGTCGATGCGGAGGCCACCGGTCCCGTTCGGGTCGAGACCTATACCGTGACGTTCGACCGCGAGGGCACTCCGGAGCGGGGCATCGTCGCCTGCCGCACCAAGGACGACGCGCGGGCCTGGGGTTCGACCGTCGACCCCGACGTGCTGCGCCTGCTCTGTGCCGAGGACCCGATCGGCTGCACCGCGACGCTGCAGGCAGACAGGTCTATCGAGCTGCGCTCCTGAGGTCCGACGGCTCACGCTCCACCACGACGGTGAGGCTGGCGGTGCCGAGGGACCAGGGGGGTCGCCGCGGTGTCTATCGTTCCTATGACACTCCGGGGTCCGGCTGGGAAGTGAGGACAGCGCATGGCGACACGTGCAGGCACGGCCCACGACCTGGTGATCCGAGGCGGCCAGGTGGCCGACGGACTGGGCGGTGCCCCCTTCGAAGCGGACGTCGCCGTCTCGGGCGGCACCATCACCGCCGTCGGCGCGGTGCCCGGACGAGGAAGCCAGGAGCTCGACGCGTCCGGGCTGCTCGTCACGCCAGGGTTCGTCGACATCCACACTCACTACGACGGCCAGGCGACGTGGGACTCGCGCATGGCCCCGTCGAGCTGGCACGGTGTCACGACGGCCGTGATGGGCAACTGCGGCGTGGGCTTCGCGCCGGTTCGCCCCGACGCGCACGACCGGCTGATCTCGCTCATGGAGGGCGTGGAGGACATTCCCGGCGCAGTCCTCGACGAGGGCATCGACTGGACGTGGGAGAGCTTCGCCGAGTATCTCGACGCCGTCGAGGAGCGACCACATGACATCGACCTGTGCGCGCAGCTCCCCCACGGCGCGCTCCGCCTCTATGTCATGGGTGAGCGGGCCGCCCGCCTGGAGGATGCGACGGAGGACGACGCGGCGGCCATGCGCAGCCTGGCGACCGAGGCCATGCGCGGCGGGAGCCATCGGGTTCTCGACGTCGCGCACGCTGAACCACCGCACGGCGAGCGGCGACCCCACGCCGTCGTTGCGGGCACGCGCCGACGAGCTCGAGGCCATCGCGTGCGGCGTGGCCGACGCCGGTCACGGCGTCGTCGAGCTCATCTCCGACTTCTGGCCCGATACCGACGGCGAGTTCGAGCTCGTGCGAGGCATGGTGGCGCGCACCGGTGTGCCGCTCTCACTGTCGCTCGCGCAGAGCCACCGCCAGCCCGAGGCGTGGCGTGGCCTGTTGGCCCGCATCGAGGCGGCGGTGGCCGAGGGCCTGCCGATCCGCGCCCAGGTCGCACCGCGCGCCGTCGGCGTGCTGGTGGGGCTCCAGTCGTCCTACCACCCCTTTTTGGCGCTTCCCTGCCTTCCGTGAGATCGCCGGCCTGCCGGTGGCCGAGCAGGCGCGGGCCCTCCGCGACCCCACGTTCCGCGACCGCCTCCTCGCCGAGCTCCCCGACGACGACGGTGGCGGGCGACGCGGCGGGCGGCGGCGCCTGATCGACTACGCCCACCTCTACCCGCTCGACGACATCCCCGACTACGAGCCGGCGCCGGAGCAGCAGCGTCGAACGCCTGGCCGCCGCTCGGGGCGTCGACCCCGCCGCACTGACCCTTGATCTGCTCGCCGAGGACGACGGCCGGCGCTTCCTCTACACGCCGTTCTCCAACTACGCCGGACGGGAACCTCGACGCCTGCGCGGAGATGCTCGCTCATCCCGACACCGTCTTCGGGCTCGGCGACGGCGGCGCGCACGTCGGCCTCATCGCGGACGCCAGCTTCCCGACCTACTTCCTCTCGCACTGGGCCCGCGACCGCACCCACGGGCGCATGGACGTCGGCCAGGTCGTCGAGCAGCTGACCAGCTCGACGGCGCGGGCCGTCGGCCTGCACCGACCGTGGCGTGGTGGCCGAGGGCATGCGAGCCGACCTCAACGTCATCGACTTCGACAGCCTCACCTGCCTCGCGCCCGAGATGGCCTACGACCTGCCCGCTGGCGGCAAGCGGCTCCTCCAGCGTGCCCACGGCTACCGCGCCACCGTGGTGGCGGGCGAGGTCACGTATCGAGACGGGGAGCCGACCGGCGCGCTGCCGGGACGCCTCGTGCGGGCCGGGCGCTGAGCGCTCAGCACTGAGGCAGCACAGAGCACCGACACTGGGACAGCGAAAGGAGCAGAGATGGGCACGAGAGCACTGCACGAGCTCGAGCCGGCAGCCGAGTGGCGGGCGGCCGACGTCGCCGATCCCGAGGCGTGGACGGTGCGCCTGCGCGCAGTCGGACCACGCCGAGCTCGACCTGCGCGCTCGCCACGGCGAAGCGCAAGAGCACCGACCCCCTCGATCTGACCCGCGACGACTTCCCCCTCGACGGCCTGGCCACGACGCTGGCCGGCGTGGTCGACGTCCTGCTCGACGGCAGGGGCTTCGCCCGCATTGCCGCGCTCGACACGTCGCGCTATGGCGACGACGACCTCACGCTGCTCTATTGGGGCATCGGCCTGCATCTCGGCGAGCCGTGGGCCCAGAACAAGCACGGCCACGTGCTCGGCGACGTCACCGACCAGGGCAAGACGATCGACGACCCGACGGTCCGCGGCAACGAGCTCGGTGGCATCGCGCTCGACTACCACACCGACGGCTCCGACCTGGTCGGCCTGCTCTGCCTGCGCACGGCGCGCACCGGCGGGCTCTCGTGTGTGGCCAACGCCGTGGCGATCCACAACCAGCTGGTCCGCGAGCACCCCGACCTGGCCGCAGCGCTCTACGAGCCGATGCCCTACGACACACGGGGTGAGCAGGCGGAGGGCGCCCAGGCCTTCTACTCGGTGCCCGGGTTCACCGAGCACGACGGGCGGCTCTTCGTCCGCTTCATCCCGCAGTACATCCTGGCGTCGCAACGACACCCCGATGCGCCGCGGCTCAGCGAGACGGCACGCGAGGCGATCGCCACGGTGTCGGCCATGGCGAACGACCCCGACTTCAACGTCTACATGGACCTGCAGCCCGGCGAGATGCAGTTCATCAACAACTACCACGTCCTTCACGGCCGCACCGCCTACGAAGACGACGTGGCGCGCCGGGTACAAGCGCCATTTGAAGCGGCTCTGGTTGGCCACGCACGCCCTGAGCAGCCGACCGCCCTACTTCGCGGCGCTCGGCCGCAGCCACTGGGAGGCGAAGCGCTCGGTGAGCACGCTGCCGGCTGTCGAGCGGGTCTCTGCGGAGCCCGTTGCCCTCCGGGATCCGGCCTCCGCGATCGGCCGCTCAGCGCACGGCCGTGATCAGCCCGCGCCCGCTCATCCCCTCTGGATCCACCGAGACGGCGAGCCCGGCCGCCGCGAAGGCCGCTGCGTACTCGTCGAGGGTGAAGAGACCGAGCTCGTGGCGCTCGGTGACGTGGGTGACGCCGCCGGGAGCCCCGACGAGATAGTGCGCGTCGAGGACCGAGAGACGGCCCTCGAGTGACGACCGCATCATCCGCACGACCGTGCAGTCGGGCCCCTCCGCCTGGACGACCTGCACGTGCCCACCGCCCGTCCAGACGTCGGGCGTCAGCCAGGGCTCCACGAGCACCACGCCGCCGTCGTCGACGTGGCGGCGAGACAACGGGCAGCGCCCCGAGTCCCTCGACCGTGCGCACGTAGCCGATCGAAGAGAAGAGGCAGGTGACCGCGTCGAAGGTCCGGCCGAGGTCGAAGTCGGTCATGTCGGCCTGCACCAGCTCGATCTCAGGGCAACGCCGGGACGCGACCGCCAGGAGGCCCGGTTCGATGTCGAGCCCGACGCACGACGCTCGCTGCGAGAGGTACTCGAGATGCCGACCGGTCCCGCACGCCACGTCGAGCAGCGTGGCCGGCTCTGACCCGCGTGCCGCGCCGATGCGGGCCAGCACGATCTCCGACTCAGCCGCGTAGTCCTTGCCGATCGCGTCGTAGATCGCGTCGTAGAGGTCTGCGGAGCGGTCGAACATGCTCCATTGTGCCCCGGGCGTCATGCCCCGGCTGCGTGGGCCGACGGTCGGGCCCTCGGTCGTCCTTCGGGCGCCGGGAGAACAGGCGCCGCCGGTCGCCCATGGCCATCGTGGCGTCGATGAAGTTCGAGCCGGCAGCGCACCCTCGCGCAGCACGCGCACCGGCGTCACCGTCGCGTCCACCACCGTCGGCGGCTCGCCCTCACGCCGCCCGCCGTCGACCACGCACGCCACGTCCGCGGCGGCAAACGCGTGCGCCACTTCGTGCGCCTCGGTCAGCCGGAGCGGCACGGTGCGCCACGGACCGTGCTCGCGGCAGAGCCTGCGCAGCGCCGCGACCATCGGGCATCCCCACGGTGACGGCCCAGGCCCCCGAGTCCGCCTCCACGTCGTAGGGCCGACCAGCGTCCGAGCGTGGCAAGAAGACCTCGACCGGTCCCGGCCAGCACCGCTCGAGCAGCCGGCTCAGCTCGTCGTTCCAGGCCGAGGTCGAGGTCGCGGACGTCGTCGCGGTGGCCCACCGCGTAGTGGGGGCCCTCGGGGTCGGCCGCGAGGTCGGCCAGGCGCTCCTCCCGCTCGTGCGACCCCGTCCGCACGGCCAGGCAGTAGCCCGCCCACGGCGGGCACGGCGATGATGGCGCCCGCCGTCGAGCGCACCCACCACCTCCGCCGCGCTGCTCACGACGACGGGAGGCTCCGGGAGTGATCGCGGGTCGCCGGCAGCCTGCTCTTCGGCGCCCTGCTCTGGTCCTTCCTTGTCCGCCATCACGTTGTTTCTACCCACTCACCTTCACTCATCTCCGCTCGCGTTCCCGCCGTCCTCACCAGGCTGCCGCACCGGCGGCCGCACCCGTGGATCCCAACAGGGTGTGAGCGCGGCGCGCGATCAGATGCTGGCGAGCAACGCCCGCGGCCGGCGCGCCAGGTCGGCCTTGACCTGGGCGTCCGTGTAGCCGAGGCGTCCGGCCAGCGCCACGGCCGCCTCGGCCTGGTGCGGCGCCAGCTCGACGATCACCGCGCCGGGCTCGCCCAGCCACGTCCCGGCTCTGGGTGAGGACCGCCTCGACGTCGGCCAGGCCCGGGGTCCCGTCGCTCGCCGGTCCGGCGACGAGCGCCTCGCGCGGCTCGGCTCGCACCACGTCGTCGAGGCCTCCCCACTCGGCCTCGCTCACGTACGGCGGGTTGGACACGACCAGCGCCACCGCGCCGCGGCGCCGGGCCGGGAGCGGCTCGAGCCAGTTCCCGTCCACGAGCTCGACGCCCGGCAGCACGCCGTCGTGCGCCGCCTGTGACGCGGCGCCAGGTTCGGACGCGCCACCGCGAGCGCGCCGGCGCTCGTGTCGGTGGCCCAGACCTCGCGCACGGCACGCGGACCCGAGCTCGGCCGCCACCGACAGTGCGATGGCGCCGAGTCCCGGTCCCGGCGTCGACGACCACGAGCTCGCCGGCCCCCGGCACGCGCGTGGCGCAGCCGCCGGGCTTCGCCGAGCGCGACCTCGACGACCTGTTCGGTCTCGGGGCGCGGGATCAGCACCCGCGGGTCCACCAGGCAGGTCGAGCGAGCGGAAGGGCCAGTGACCGAAGACGTACTGCAGCGGCTCCCCCGCCGCCCGCCGGGCGGCCATCGCACCGCGCCGCCGCCACGACGTCGTCGTCGAGCGCGCCCGGTCGGCGGATCGGGGTGGCCGAGAGCCAGTCCGAGGCCGAGTGCCTCGTCGACGATGAAGCGCGCCTCGTGCGGGGCACCCACCAGCGTGGCCAGCTCGGCGACGAGCGCACCGCGCGTCACGCCGCCGGCGACGCTCACGGGCCGGCGGCGTCGGCGCCTCGGCGCCCTCGAGCTGGCGGCCGCGCTTGTCGGCCATCAGGCGCGTCGGTGAGCTCGTTGAGGTCGCCCGCCAGCACCTGATCGAGCTTGTAGAGGGTCAGGTTGATCCGGTGGTCGGTGACCCGGTTCTCCTTGAAGTTGTAGGTGCGGATCTTGTCGGTGCGGCTCCCGGAGCCGACCTGGCCGCGGCGCTGGGCCGACATCTCGGCGGCCTGGCGGTCCTGCTCGGCCTTGAGCAGCCGCGAACGCAGGACGACCATGGCCTTGGCCCGGTTCTGGATCTGGCTCTTCTCGTCCTGCATCGCCACGACCGTGCCCGTCGGGATGTGCGTGATGCGCACCGCCGAGTCCGTGGTGTTGACGGACTGCCCGCCCGGTCCGGTCGAGCGGTACACGTCGATCTTGAGGTCGTTGGGGTCGATCTCGACGTCGACCTCCTCGGCCTCGGGCAACACGGTGACCGTCGCGGTCGAGGTGTGGATCCGGCCCTTGGCCTCGGTCACCGGCACCCGCTGCACCCGGTGGGTGCCGCCCTCGTGCTCGAGCCGGAGATAGGCGTCGGGTCCCTTGACGACGAAGACCGCCTCGTTGATCCCGTCCTTGTCCGAGGCGTCCTCGGAGAGCACCTCCACCTTCCACTTCTGCATGGCGGCGTAGCGCAGGTACATGTCGTAGAGGTTCCGGGCGAACAGGTTCGCCTCGTCCCCGCCGACGGCACCCCGGATCTCCATGATCACGTTGCGTCCTTCGTTGGGGTCCTTCGGCAGCAGGAGCTCCTGGAGCCGCTCCTCGAGCGTATGCACCCTTGGCTCGGACTCGTCGACCTCCTGGCGCATCAGCTCGCGCTCCGTCACCCGAGGACTCGGTGAGCATCTCGCGGCCGTGGCCACGTCCTCGCGGGCGGCGGTCAGGTCGCGCCAGGTGCGCACGATCTCGCCCAGCTCCTTGTGGCGGCGCGACAGGTCACGCAGACGGTCGGGGTCGGCGAGGGCGGCGGGATCGGAGAGGTCCTTCTCGACCGCCTCGTACTCGGCCTCGAGCGCGGCGACGCGGTCCTCGAACGTGCTCATGGGTGGTGCTCCGGCGGGCGGCGCGCGCGCAGTGGCGGGCGCACCCGCCTACCGGCTCAGTCCTGGTCCGGCGACGCGGCGGGCTTCGCCTTGGCCCGGCCCTTGCGCTCGCCGTAGCGGCGCTGGAAGCGCTCCACCCGGCCACCGGAGTCGACCAGCTTCTGCTTGCCGGTGAAGAAGGGGTGGCACTCGTTGCACAGCTCGACGTGGAGATCGGCCTTCGTCGAGTGCGTGACGAACGTGTTGCCGCACGAGCACTTGACCGTGGCCTCTACGTAGTCGGGGTGGATGTCGGTCTTCATGGTGTCTCCAGTCGAGGTAGTCGTACCAGTTTAGGGGCGCCGCCGGCCAAATCGGGCGTGCGCCGGCGGCGGCTCGGCCTCAGGTGCCCGGTCCCTTGGCGATCTCCGCCAGGAACTCGTCGTTGCTGGCCGTCGTGCGGATCTTGTCCATCAGCAGCTCGAGGCCGGCCGCGTCCTTGCCGTCGCTCGCCAGGGCGTTGAGCACCCGGCGCAGCTTCCAGACCTGCTGGAGCTGGCCGCGCTCGAAGAGGAGCTCTTCGTGGCGGGTCGAGCTGGCGTTGACGTCGATGGCCGGGTACAGGCGCCGCTCGGAGAGCCGGCGGTCGAGGCGCAGCTCCATGTTGCCGGTGCCCTTGAACTCCTCGAAGATCACCTCGTCCATCTTCGAGCCGGTCTCGACGAGGGCCGAGGCCAAGATCGTCAGCGAGCCGCCCTCTTCCACGTTGCGCGCCGCACCGAAGAACTTCTTGGGCGGGTAGAGCGCGCCCGAGTCGACACCACCGGACATGATGCGCCCGGTCGCCGGCGCAGCCAGGTTGTAGGCCCGGGCCAGGCGGGTGATGCCGTCGAGGACGATGACGACGTCCTTGCCCATCTCGACGAGGCGCTTGGCCCGCTCGATCGCCAGCTCGGCCACCTGGGTGTGCTCGTCGGCCGGGCGGTCGAAGGTCGACGCGATGACCTCGCCCTTGACCGAGCGGCGCATGTCGGTCACCTCTTCGGGCCGCTCGTCGACGAGCAGGACCATGAGATGCACCTCGGGGTTGTTGGCCTCGATGGAGTGCGCGATCTGCTTCATGACCGTCGTCTTCCCGGCCTTGGGCGGCGAGACGATCATGCCGCGCTGCCCCTTGCCGATCGGCGAGATCAGATCGACGATGCGCGCCGTCAGGTTGTCCTTGTCGCCCTTCTCGTCCACCATCTCGAGGTTGAGCCGCGAGTCGGGGAACAGCGGGGTCAGGTCCTCGAAGCGGGGCCGGTTGCGCGCCGCCTCGGTGTCGAGACCCGAGATCGAGTCGATGCGCAGCAGCGCCGGGTACTTCTCGTTGTTCGAGGCGGGCCTGCAGGCGCCCTCGACGTTGTCACCGCGGCGCAGCGCGAACTTGCGCGCCTGGCTGATGGAGACGTACACGTCCTTCGCCGAGGGCAGGTAACCGTCGCAGCGCAAGAAGCCGTAGCCCTCGTCGCGCAGATCGAGCAGGCCCCTCACCTCGACGAGCTCGCCGGTGTAGGGCTGCTCCTGGCCGCTGCCCTGCAGCTCGCCCGTCTGACCACGCTCACGGCCTCGGCGGCGGCGGCTGCGCCGGTTCCCGACGTCGCCGTCCTGGTTGCCGCGGTTCCGCGTTGTTCTGGTTGTTCTGGCTCTGGTTGCGATTGCGGTTGCCCTGCTGGCTCTGGGTCTGCTGGTTCTGGCCCTGTCCGTTCTGGCCGTTTTGGCGTGGCCCGGGGTCGGCCCCGTCTGCCAGTTCGGGCGGCTCGACGAAGACCGCCGGTCCGGAGCTGCCGGCGCCGGCCGCCTCCGCTGTCGTGGTGGCCACCGGGGCGGCCTCGGCCGCTGTCGGCGCCTCATCGGCACCCGCATCAGCCACCGGGGTTGATGCGGCACCGGCGTCGCCGGCGGTCCCGTTGTGCTCAGTGGCGGTCGTGCCCGCGGCGTCGTCGCCCGAGCTGGCGGCACTGGCCCGGGAGCGGCGAGAGGGCCTGGCGGCGCCGTTCGTCCCCCCGTTGCCGTCCCCGTTGGCCGACGCGGCGGGCCCGGAGGTCACACCTGTGGCATCGAGTATCTGGTCGATGATGTCGGCTTTCTTCGTCCGGCTCGTCGTCTTGAGCGACATGGCCTGGGCGATGGCGCTGAGCTCGTCTCGCTCTTTGCCTTCGAGAACCGATCGTTCGAGCTGCTGTTCCGCAGTCATCGGGCTCCTCATCTACGAGGGTCGTTGCCGGCTCGGATGTTGTTCCGCGCACGGCGAAAGAATTTCAGGGAAGAGAAGGGATTCGCGTGTGAATGCCCTTCCCCGGATCACCACTGTGTGATGCCCTCCCGAGACCGCTGTGTACCCGCGGAGAGCGCTGAAAGCGCAGTGGGGATTCCTACATTGTAGTCGGAGGCGGTCGGTGATGCCAACACACCCCAGGTTTCGGCAGGTCAGGTCGGCGCTGTCCGGTCCCTCACAGCGAGATTTCGGCCAGCACCGTCCCGAGGTCGAGATCGATCACCTCGGGCACCGAGATGGCCTTGATGGCCAGGTCCGGGTCCTTCAACCCGTGCCCCGTCAACACACAGACAACCGTGGACCCCTCGGGCACACCGTGCTTGATCAGGCCCGCAACCGAGGCTGAGGACGCCGCCTCGCAAAAGACGGACTCTCGGGACGCGAGGAACGTGTACGCGGCCATGATCTCGTCGTCGGTGACCGCCGTGATGGAGCCGCCGGACTCGGACGCGGCGGCCGTGGCCGAGTACCAACTGGCCGGGTTCCCGATGCGAATCGCCGTGGCGATCGTCTCGGGCTCGTCCACGGGGTGTCCGAGCACGATGGGCGCGGCCCCGGCGGCCTGGAAGCCGAGCATGCGTGGCAACCTCGTCGCCTTTCCCGCCTCCTTGTACTGGAGATAACCCCGCCAGTAGGCCGAGATATTCCCGGCGTTGCCGACGGGGATGCAGTGGACGTCGGGCGCGTCGCCCAACACGTCGACGATCTCGAAGGCGCCTGTCTTCTGCCCTTCGATCCGGTGCGGGTTGACCGAGTTGACCACCGTGATGGGCGCGTGGTTGGGCAGGTCGCGCGACGATGGTGAGCAGCTGATCGAAATTGCCGCGCACCTGGAGGACACGGGCGCCGTGCATCAGGGCCTGCGCCAGCTTGCCGAGGGCGATGTGCCCCTCGGGGATGAGCACCACGCACGCGAGGCCCGCACGCGAGGCGTAAGCGGCCGCGGAGGCCGACGTGTTTCCCGTCGACGTGCACACGACCGCCTTGGCCCCCTCCTCGACCGCCTTGGAGATGGCCATGGTCATGCCGCGGTCCTTGAAGCTTCCCGTCGGGTTGGCACCCTCGACCTTGAGCCAGACCGCGGCCCCCACCCGCTCGGAGAGTCGCGGCGCCGGCACCAGCGGCGTCGCCCCCTCGAGCAGGGTGATCACCGGGGTCGACTCGTCAACCGGGAGATAGTGACGATATTCCTCGATCACGCCGCGCCAGCCCGTCGCCGTCACGGCGCCCCCTCGTGGCCAACAGGGCCCTCGACGTCGATCACGCGCAGCACGCCGCTCACCCGGTCGACGGCCTGGAGGTTGCGCAGCGCGTCGATGGTGGCCAGCAGGTCACCCTCGCGGGCCACGTGGGTTAAGAAGATCAGCCGGGCCTCCTCGGCCAGGCCCACCTGCTCCATGGCCCGAATGGAGACGTCGTGGTCGCCGAAGATCTTGGCCACGGCGGCCAACACACCGGGACGGTCGGCCACGTCCATACTCAAGTAGAAGGCCGAGCGCAGCTCGTTCTGCGAGCGCACCGTGGTGCTGGTGCGCTTGGGTGCCGGCGCCGGCGCGCCGGCCAGCAGGTTGCGCGACGCGTCCACCAGGTCGCCCAGCATGGCGCTGGCCGTCGGGCCGCCCCCCGCGCCGCGCCCGTAGAGCATCAGCTCGCCGCTCACCGCGCCCTCGACGAACACCGCGTTGAAGGCACCGCGCACGGCGGCCAGCGGATGGGTCTTGGGCACCATGGCCGGGTGCACGCGCACGGAGACCTCGGGGCCGCCGTCGACCAGCTCGGCCACGGCGAGGAGCTTGACCGAGTATCCCAGCCGGCTGGCGTAGGCCACGTCGGCGGCCCGCACACCGCTGATGCCCTCGCGGTGCACATCGGCGTCGACCACATCGCTGCCGAACGCGAGCGAGGCGAGGATGGCCGCCTTGGCCGCGGCGTCGTGGCCCTCGACGTCCGCCGTCGGATCGCGCTCGGCCAGCCCGAGCTCCTGCGCCTCGCGCAGCACGTCGTCGTAGCTGGCGCCCTCTTCCTCCATCCTGGTCAAGATGTAGTTGGTCGTGCCGTTGACGATGCCCATGACGCGGATGATCTGCTCGCCCGCCAACGACTCGCGCAGCGGCCGGATCACCGGGATGGCGCCCGCCACCGCCGCCTCGTAGAGCAGGTCGACGCCGGCATCGGCGGCCACCTCGGCCAGCTCGGCGCCCGCGGTGGCGAGGAGGGCCTTGTTCCCGGTCACCACCGGCTTGCCCGCTCGCAGTGCGCTCTCGACGAGCTCGTGGGCCGGGTGCAGGCCCCCGATCAGCTCGACGATCACGTCGACGTCGTCACGGGCCACGAGCGCGGCGGCGTCGCCGCTGATGAGCGCACGCTCGATGGCGTCGGCCCGGGGCTTGGCCGGGTCGGCCACCGCGATCCCCACCAGCTCCAGGCGGATGCCCGTGCGGGCGGCCACGTCGTCGGCGCGGGTGAGGAGGATCTCGGCGAGGGCGCTCCCGACGTTGCCGCAACCGAGCAAACCGACGCGCACCGTCGGGGCGGGGTGCGCGTGCCGCTCCGCCTGCATGCGCGCCGCCGACCGTTGCCTCTGCGTGCGCACTCCCCCGGCCGCCGGCCCTCTCCGCAGTCACCGCCAAACGCTAACCGCTGGGCTTGTCGCGGCCGGGACCCGCGGCGCAGCGGGCTCAGGCATCGAGTCGGTCGAGATCGTCGAAGGTCTCCCGGCGCACGACCTCGCGGGCGGTGCCCCCCGAGACGAAGACGACGGCGGGGCGTGGCACCTTGTTGTAGTTGGACGCCATGGCGTAGCCGTAGGCTCCCGTGACCGGTGTGGCCACCACGTCGCCCACCGTCAGGTCCTCGGGGACGAACGCGTCCGGCACGACGAGGTCGCCGCTCTCGCAGTGCTTGCCCACGACGCGCACGGGCCGCGGCCGGGGCGCGTCGGCGGCCCGGGGCAAGAAGACCTCGTACCCGCTGCCGTAGAGGACCGGCCGCGGGTTGTCGCTCATGCCGCCGTCAACGCTCACATAGGTACGGATGCCCGGCAGGTGCTTGACCGTGCCCACGGTGTAGAGCGTCATGCCCGCCGTCGCCACGATCGATCGTCCCGGCTCGGCCGAGATGCGTGTGCCCCGGTCGACGCCCACCTTCGCGCAGGCGGCACGGGTGGCGGCGGCCCACTCGGCCTGGTCCGGTGCCGACTCGCCGTTGACGTAGGGGACGCCGAGCCCGCCGCCGACGACCAGCTCGGGCAGACCGAGCGGTGCGAAGAACGTGCCGAGCACCTCGGCCGCCCGTTCGAAGGAGGACGCCTCGAACACCTGGCTCCCGATGTGGGCGTGGACCCCGACCAGCTCGACGCCGGGCAGGAGCTCGAGCGCGGCGACGGCCTCGGCTGCTGCGCCGGAGGAGACCGAGAAGCCGAACTTGGAGTCCTCCTGCCCCGTGCGCACGAACTCGTGCGTGTGCGCCTCAACCCCCGGCGTCACCCGCACCAGGACGCGGGGCCGCTCCGGGCCGGGCGGCGTGGACTCGAGGAGGCCGCCGAGCCGGGCGATCTCGTCGAAGGAGTCCACGACGATACGACCGACTGCCCGCTCGAGGGCCATCGCCAGCTCCTCGGTGGACTTGTTGTTGCCGTGGAACACGAGACGCTCCGGCGGCACGCCGGCCGCGAGCGCCACGTGCATCTCGCCCCCCGACGCAACGTCGAGGTGCAGGCCCTCCTCGTAGGCCAGCCAGGCGACGGCCCGGCACAAGAAGGCCTTGGTCGCATAGGCCACGCCCTCGCCCCAGGCGGCCATGGCGTCCCGGCAGGCCTGGCGAAGGTGGTCCTCGTCGTAGACGAAGAGGGGCGTGCCGAATTCCTGCGCCAGGTCGAGCAGGTCGATGCCGCCGACGCGCAGGTGCCCCTTCTCGTCGATCTCCGCCGTGCGCGGCAGAAGATGCCGCTCCAGCGCTGCAGTCGCCACGTCGTGGTCGCTCGTCGGCATGGAGATGCAGGATACGGCAGCGTTCTCGTGACCTGTGGCGGCTGGAGCCGGGCGCGGTACCCGACGGGTACGATCATCCCTTGCTCGTGTTCCCGCACGAGCGACCATCCCGCCCCCGTAGCTCAGCGGATAGAGCACCGGCCTCCGGAGCCGGTGGCGCAGGTTCGAGTCCTGCCGGGGGCGCGCACTGCCCGGGGCGCTCCTGCCGGGGGCGCTCCTGCCGGGGGCGCTCCTCCCAGGGGGCGCTCAGACGCTGCCGGGGGCGCTCTCCATTTTCCCAGTTCGAGTCTTTGCCGGCACAAGCCGCGCCGAACCTCCCGGGCAGGTGTTCGCACCGTCGAAACGTCGAAACGAGCGGTCTTGTGGCGGTCGTTCGCCTTCCGGTACTACTGAAACAACGAATTTGTCAGGAGCTGACCGGAGCTCATTTTCGAGGTCTCCGAGGTTCTCGGATCCAGTCGACCGCGTTCACGCGTTCCGTGCGGACTCGGGTCCCGTGATCCGGCTTAGTAGTGGAAAGGTCGAGGCGACTATGGCTAGTGAAACCGCGAGACCTCCGAAGACTGCTGCCCAATAGGTAGCCCCTGGAACTTCGAACGATATGCCGACTTGAGAGCTGAGGTAGAGGGCTGCAGCAACCAGACCAACGACAAGCGAAACCCCGGCAACGACGAAAAGTGGCAGTGCGCTTTCCAACGTGATCACACGACGAAGGATGCCGAGGGGGAACCCGGCGAGACGGAGCAGACTGAATGGACGCTTGCGCTCTCCCAACCCCGCCATAGCGTTCACGGCGAGACTGCAAGCAGCGATGATCAGGCTCGCAACGATAATTACAGCCGTCATATCCTGGATCGCCGCCAATAGCCGCGCCGTAGAGGGGTTGAGCGCCACGACGGCCACGGGAGTGCCTTCGAAGGGAAAAGCTCGTTCGAGCGACGTTCGCGCTCGTTCGATCGAGCCCCATGACCCGTCGGTGGCGACGACCACTGCGTCGACTGGGAGCCTCGTGATCTGGGCTGCAGAGAGTTGCGCGCTCGGCCACACCGTCGTGGAGGCGTGAGAGTTATGCCCGAGGACGCTCGACAAAAAATAGCCGACACTGGCCGTTGTCGCTCCTGGGGTGCACTTCCCGATGGCGGGCGTCTCCGCCAGCTGGTCGCACGACACGACTCCGAACGAATCCACGAGTGGACCTTGGGACCGTCCGAACGTGTTCCTCAGCGGAGCTTGAGGGCTGTCGCGGACCACGGTCACACCGCTGACTCCGGACGTAGCGCGGAGTGCAGCAAGCGTCTGACTCGTCACCGAAGGAACTTGCGCCGAAGCAGGACAATTTGTCGAGAAGCCACAGAACGGGAGGGTGAGCGTGTCGTTCCCGATGCTTCCTCGCCCTGCACTGCTAGCAGCAGCGATCGAACTCAATGCTCCGATAGCCGCACTCGTGATGAAGAGAGCGATTACGAGCCCACTGACGAACCGGAAGGCTGTCTTGGGGTTGTCGAGGAGTCGGCGCCCGGCGATGAGGGTGGCGGGGCGGCTCGCGCGATGGGCCATGAGCCGAGCGCCCGCAGTGGTCAACCACGGCCCGGCCAACACCAGCCCGACAACAAGAAGCCCGAAGCCCAGGAGGAACTCGAGCTGCTGGCCGCTGTTGCTGTTCGGCTTGCCGGCAGCGTCAAAGTAGGCCAGCAACGCGATTCCGGCGAGAAGCGGGACGACCCGGGAGACCCGCGGCGAGGCAGAGGTTGTTCGTCGACTCACACCGAGGGGCGAGATCCGAACACGCTGGAGCGCAAGACGTGCAGACACGATTGCCGCGATCGGAACGCCGATCACGACGATCGCGATGTCGATGGCGCGAAGCGAGAGATCTCCTGCGGCCAACGGCGCGCCCGTGAAGGGGACGCGGTAGAGCAGCGGTCGGAGGAGAAAGAACAGGACGAAACCGAGCGACACTCCAGCGAAGGCCGCCACCGTCGCCTCCACGGCCGAAATCACCGAGATCTGCCGAGGCGTGGCACCCACGAGCCGCATGGCGGCGAAGCGCTCCTCTCGCCTGGCGGCAGACAGCCGACTGGCGGTAGATATCAAGATCAGCACGGGCAGCAACAAGGCGACCGCTCCAATGGCCAGGATCCACTGCAGGGCGAACGCGCTGCCGGCGCCACTCTTGCAGGCATCGCAACTGGACGGCGTCTGCTGGATGCCTCGGACTTCGACTGACCCCGGGACAAGCGAGAGTTGGTGCGAGTCGTGGCCGATGACGATGATCAGCGAGTTGGGAGACGGGAGGCCGGCTGGGCCGATGGTTCCGGTCTGGTGTCCGGCAAACCGCTCGGCTAGCTCGTCTGTCGGGGTCGACGCCAACAGGCGTTCGAGCGCCGGCGAGGCGTAATACTGTCCAGGCCCCGGCAGATGCGTGAGTCCCGGCGGGACAGGCGAGGTTGGCCCTGTGGCGGCGACATCGACCCGGTCGATTGCCTGGTCGCCGAACTCGTCGACACTGAGCAGCCACCACAACGGATCCGACGCCGAGGTGCTCGTCGTCCGTGGAGTTGTCGGCGAGGTGTCCAGCCAGGCGCCGCGCTGGGTCTGGGTGTGAAGCCCGTTGACGCCGGCGAGCGCCATCAGGAGCAAGCCGACCCCGAGGGCAACCGCGGCGGCGGTGACAAGGGCGCGCAACGCCGCTTCGCGCCCACCGCCGAGAGTGAGGCGCAATCCGAGGCGAATCATCGAACGGCGCGATCGAGCGAGGCGACGATCCCGTCCCGGACGATGACCTCGCGATCGGCGTACGCGGCCACCCGCGGTTCATGGGTGACGAGGACAACGGTTGTGCCCTGTTGACGTGCCGCGTCTGTCAGAAGTTCCATCACTAGCTCACCTGTGAGCGAGTCAAGCGACCCTGTCGGTTCGTCGGCGAAGAGGACCTCGGGCTGAGCGACGAGGCCGCGGGCCAGTGCCACGCGCTGGGCCTGCCCCCCTGACATCTCTCCTGAACGGTGCCGCTCCATACCACCGAGCCCGAGGCGCTCGAACCACGAACGCGCCTCATTGAGGGCCTGGGCGCGGCGCATCCCGCACAAGAGCAGCGGAAGCGCGACGTTCTCCTCGGCGCTCAGTTCGGGCACGAGTTGGCCGAACTGGAAGACGAAGCCGAAACGATCGCGACGGAGCGCACTGCGCTCTTGTTCTCGCAGGGTGTCGATGCGTGTCCCGGCGAACCAGATCTGGCCAGAGTCGGGGGCGAGAATGCCAGCGAGGCAATGGAGCAAGGTCGTCTTGCCCGAGCCGCTCGGGCCCATGACAGCGAGAACTTCGCCTCGGGCGACAGTGAGGTTGGCACCGCGCAGCGCCGGCGTCTCGCCGAAGGACAGCACGGCCCCTTTCGCCTCAACGATGGGGCCGCCCTCTGCTACCGCCCGGGGGAGCCGATCGGTGCTCACGACCGGACCTCGTCCGCCAATATGCTGAGCCGAGCGGCAGTGAGGTCGATCCAGCGAAGATCCGCTTCGAGGTGAAACAGGCCGTGGTCGGCGAGGAGAGTGTCGACCACGGCAGCCTTGCGTTTTAGTTCGGTCAGCTCCCTCATGCGCTTGAGATGGGCGCTGCGCTGGGTGTCGAGGTAGAACTCAGCGGAGCGACCAAGCATGAGGGAGAGAACGACCTTGGCGAAGAGTTCAGTCTGCAGATGCGGCTCGGGCTCGATCGGTTGGCTCAGCCATGATTCGACCTCGTGCCTGCCCATCTCCGTGATCGCGTAGCGCTTGCGTTCGGGCCCGGACCCGGACTCCACCTCACCTGGAAGGACCTTTCCGTCGTGCGCCAAGCGACCGAGCGTGGCGTAGACCTGGCCGAACGGGAGTGGCTTGCCGCGCCCGAAGTAGCTGTCGTAATCGCGCTTTAAGTCGTAGCCGTGGCTGGGCTCCCGATCGAGCAGGCCGAGAAGGGTAAGTGGGACGCTCATACCTGAGAGCATACACTCAGCGTATACACCAATCAACCGTCAAGTTGAGTCTTTAGATCCATCGAGCGGGCGGGACAGCGCTTGCTTGGTTCGTTCGCCGCTCCGGTCGCGGCCATCCTTCCGTGCTTACGCATGGACGACCGAAACTCCCGAACGAGGGCAAAGCAGGACCGGACGCTGGACCTCCAGGCGGCGCGAGGCGCAATTACTCCGGGCGCTACTGAGCACATTTCTCAGTGTCGTCGCCAACACGACATGGGCGATCGCGTTCGTGACGGTATCGAATGACGCGTCGACAATCGCCTCCGTGAGCATCAATGTACGGAACTCAGTGACCATGACTACTGACTCGACTGATCCTCCGAGGAGTCGGTTGGCTGTCCGGCAACCCAGTCCTGGTCCCTCTCCGCTCTATCGGCTTCGGTGGGAATCACCATTGATTCGGCTCTCGGAGAGGTGTTGGTGGCGGGGTCGCGGACGAACGCCGTCGAAGTTTTCAGCTATGCAGACGACCCTATCGGTACGGTAAATGACTTCGACGACCCCAAAAGAGGACGGCCGCGTCGTGCCTCATCAATCACCTCTAGCTCCGAAGGTTGAACAGATTGAACCCCACGTCACCCGACGACTGACCGACGGCGTACACCCAGTGGAATCCGTCTGATCCCGCCTTCTTACGGCCGGGTATCTCGCCCGAACACGCAAACGTCCCGTCGTTCTGCACCGTGGCAGAGCAGATCTGTGGTGGCCGCGTACCACCCCAGGTCACGAGAACCGTCTCACCGGGTTGATACCCCGCACCGGCCACGTCGACGAGCTTGTGGGGCGGACCCTTAGTCGGGGAGATGGTCATCGAAGGTTTGACGACTAGCTTGATGGTTTCGATGGCATCGGGGGTGTAGCCGTTCGTCGCCGTAAGGGTGACGTTGTAGCGGCCGGCAAGCGTCGGCGTTCCCGACAACTGCCCTTCGGTCGTCAAGGTCAGCCCAGGGGGTAGCTCGCCGGCTGTCACGGACACCGTGGGCGGCGGAAGCCCGCTCAGTGAGAACTGGTACAGGTACGGGTTCCCGGCGTGCATCCGACCGGGGGTTCCGCTCAGGCTGGGTGGGACCGGTTCGGCGTCGATCGTGAAGGTATCGGTGCTGTTCGGCGACACGCCGTTGTCCGCGAGCACGGTGGCGGTGTACTCGCCGACAGCGGAGGGATCGCCCGAAACGACGCCGCTAGTCGAGAGATTGAGTCCTGGCGGGAGCGAGCCGGATTCGAGGCTCACGGTCGGGGACGGCACTCCTGTGAGGTCGAAGGGGTAGTAATAGAACCCGCTCTGACCGATGGGCGTCGGAGGCGTTCCGGAAATAGATGGCGCAGTCTGGGGAAACACCACCTCGCCGATGGAGTTACCACCATTGGAGAACCACAGGTTCCCGTCGGGACCGAGCGTCATGGCGGCGACGTAGTCGGGAGACAGATTGAGGTTCGGTGAGGTGAAGTTGGACACCACACCCGAGGTCGTCATCCGCCCGATGGAGTCGTTTCCGATGTTCAGGAACCAGAGGGCTCCGTCGGGCCCGACCGTGATCTGCGTGGGCTGGTCGATGGTGGGATCGGTGTAGGTGGTCACGGCGCCCGAGGTCGTGATCCGCCCGATGTAGTTGCCCGATTCGCTCGTGAACCACAGCGCTCCGTCAGGCCCTGCCGTGATAGAGGTGGGATCGCCGATTTCGGACGAGGTGAAGTAGGAGGCGACCCCCGAAATGGTGATACGCCCGATGGAGTCCGGGTCGCTCGTGAACCAGATGGCTCCATCGGGCCCCGTGGCCATGCTTCGGACCCCTTGCGGTTGGTCGTAGACATCGCTGATGTCTCCGCTGGTGTTGATGCGACCGACGGCGGTACCAAAACTGAACCACAGTGCACCATCCGGACCCGGGATGATGGAACTCGGGTAGTCACCGGGAGTCCCATAGAAGGATTCGACACCAGCGGTCGTCGTGCGCTCGATCCCCGGTTGATACCCCGTGGTCGTATACCAAAGAGCGCCGTCTGAGCCTGACGCGAGACTACCGTCGCTGTCATCCTCCCCTGAGGGGTAAGTCGAGATGGCGCCGCTGGTCGTGATCCGTCCCAGTCCACCCCCGCCGAAGAGGAACCAGAGTGCACCGTCGGATCCCGCCGTGATCGCACCTGGATTTGAGATCGAAGAACTCGCGTAACTGACGATGGAGACGGCGGGCTGATCGGCCTGGTCGTGCGTCGCTTCCGTCGTTCGGTCAGAGCTTGCCCCTGCAAGGAGTGGTCCGCCAAGAAGCATTGCGCCAACGAGGCATCCGGCGAACAAAGCCCCTCCCAGAATCGCCGTCCATGAGCGCACGGGCCCTCCTCGCCTCAGTCGACGGCTCTAGGCTAGACACTCGATCCGAGGCTTGCTCAGCCGAGAATTCGGACTGAAAGATATCCCTGGGGCAAGGATTGCTGCCCACCCAGGGAACCCGCGAACACGTGGGCGCGCTACGCAGCACCCCTTGGATCAGACAATGACGAGATGACCAAGGCGGCGATCGCATCTTTGAAGCCCTTCGGCTGAACCAATCGAACCTGACCGTCTCCGACGCAATCTCTGACCTCGTCGTAGGTCGCGGGTGAAAGCAAGGTCTCCCCGGCCCCGGCGAAACCTTCGAGCCTCGCAGCAAGATTGACGGCGCTCCCGATCGCAGTGAACTTTGACCGGCGCTCTGACCCGATGTTCCCCGCAACGACCCTGCCCGTCGCGATACCGATGCCCATTTTTAGCTCTATTGGGCCGCGTGTTGCGATCCGTTGGTTCACAGTGCGCATCGAGCCGTGCATCGCCAATGCGCACTCAACTGCGCGACGCGTATCGTCGGATCGCCGCTGGAGCGCACCGAAAAACGCGAGGATGCCATCACCGAGATACTCGTTCACAGTGCCGCCGTGGTCGGCAATGAGCTTCGACATCGCGGTGAGGTACTCGTTCAGCACAGCCACGACCACCGTTGGTTCGACGCGCTCTGCGAGTGGCGTGAATCCTCGTAGATCGGACATCAGCACCGTGATCTTGCGAGATTCGCCAGCGAGCTCGAGCCCGTCTTCGGTCTCCAGCAGGCTCTCGGCAATGTCGTCGGAGACGTAGCGTCGAAACGTCCGTCGAAGGAAGGAATTCCGGACCTCGAGCTGGTGAATGAGGTCTTCGATCTGGCGGGTTGCCCTTCCCAGGGCCAACTGCACCTCCACCCTCGCGAGAACGATGTCGAAGTCGAATGGCTTCGTGACGTAGTCGTTCGCCCCAGAGGTCAGGGCGTTGACGACCTCTTGGCTGTCGGTAAGCCCGGTCGCCACGACCACCGGCAGCTCGGAAGCAGACCGCTCTTGGCGGAAGAGTCGAAGTGCCTGTCGCCCGTCCAGCCCGGGCATCACGAGGTCAAGCAGCACGAGATCGAATGATGCACAGGATGCGCAGCCTGGTGCAGTCGTCGATGGCGGTGAACTGGTAGTAGCGCTCGGGCAAACCCCTGAGAGGCTCGATGCATTTCACGTCGATTTGGACCTGGTGACCAGGGAGCGGCTTCTCGTAGCGCTTCCAGCGCTTCTCGTGACGCTTGTGGCGCTGCGAAGCCGACAGGCGGTTCATGCCGACGCGTTTGAGGATCCGCCATACCCCAGAGGTCGAGATCTCGACGTCGTGGTAGCGCTGGAGGTACATGGAGATCTTCTGGAGACCGAAGTGGTAGTTCTGACGCAGGTAGAGGATCTTGCCCACCACCTCGAGATCGGTCGCTCGGGGACTCGTCAGCGGGCGCTTGGAACGATCCCCCAGGCCGGCCACCCCTTCAGCCTCATAGCACCGAAACCACTTGTAGTAGAGGTCCCGGCTGATGCCGTAGTAGCGGCAGGTCTCGGCGACGTCGCCGGTCACCTCTTGGGCATGGCGAATGACCGCCAGCCGCCGCCGAACTCCTCGCTCGAGCTCCTGCTCTGTCACCTGGTCTCCAGTCCATCGTTGGGGACATCAGGTGTAATCCGTGTCTGTCAGTTTTAGAACCTGCAGGTGTGGCTTATCTCAGGCATGAACTCAGGCACTGCAGGGGGTGCCGCGTGAATGCACTGGCAAAGCATTGAGTCCGGCATTGCGCGAGCTGGAGCGCTGGGGCAACGGGCAGCTGCCCGATTTCACCGGTACCGGCGGGGCACGCTCGACCAGGTGACGAGTCCGGAGTTCCGGGAAGCCAGGCCCAAGAGGGAGCACCCGAAAGTCCGCTTGGATCTATCCGGCATTTGCAAGTCTCGGGACGTGGTGGGCATACCGATAACGGATTCGTTGAGGTGCACATCTGCGGCCGATCCGTAGAGCCGACTCAGGTCGGGTGCGACGTCCATTTTGTCCGTCTGATATCAGCGTGTCCGGCGATTTGAAAAGCAAGTAGTTGCACTCCAATACTGAACGTCGGCTCGTCATCGGCTGATAACCAGGCCCCGCGAAGGCAGACTCTCGTGACGACACTACGCTCCCGTAATCGGCGAGCCCCGCATCTCCCCAGACGCTCCCCGGAAGGGTACAACGCTTTCCTATCAGCCGGCACTTGACGGGGTCAGGGGCGTAGGAATGCTCTGCATTCTGGGTGTGCACGCTGGTGTCTTCTTGACCGCCGGCGGCTTCTTCCTCCTCGACAGCTTCTTTGCCCTCTCCGGGTTCCTCATCACCTCGTTGCTGATCGTCGAGTGGCGAAAGAGCGGCACCATCAAGCTCGGGTCCTTTTGGGCTCGCCGAGCTCGGCGGCTGCTTCCAGCCCTCTTCGTCATGCTCATCGGTGTCGCCATCATCTACGGCCTGTTCGTTCCCGCCGGCACCTATCCGACTCTCCGAGGTGATGCGCTCGCCGCCCTTTTCTATTTCGCCAACTGGCACTTCATTTTCGCCGGTTCCAACTACTTCCACATGACCGGTCTCACCTCGCCGTTGATCCACACGTGGTCCCTGGCCGTGGAAGAGCAGTTCTACCTGGTCTGGCCGTTGGTCTTCCTCGGCGTGTGCAAGATCTGGCGCTCGCTGCGCGGCTCTACTGGTCGTGACCATCACGGGGGCACTTCTCTCGGCCCTCGAGATGGCGCTTCTCTACAACCCTGCAGACACAAACCGCCTCTACTTCGGAACCGACACGCACGCCCAATCCGTGCTGGTCGGTGCAACGCTCGCGGTGGGCCTTGCCATGTGGGCTGAGCGTCGGAGGAAAGGCGCAGAGCAGGACTGGCAAGTCCGCACACGCTGGGCTCGTCATCTGCTGACGGCTGTTGGTGTCGTCGGCATTGTCACGAGCGCCGTTTTGTACACCGCCGTCCAGTCTGACGATGCCTTCGCATATCGCGGTGGGTTTCTCCTGGCGGCGATCGCCGCGTCCGCCGTTCTGCTCAGTGTCTCGTGTGCTCAGTTCTCGCCGGTGGCCCGGTTGCTCTCGTTCCCCGTCTTCACCTTTGCCGGGCGGATCTCCTACGGCATGTACCTATGGCATTTTCCACTCTTCACCTTCATCAACCACGAACGGACAGGGCTCAGCGGCTGGACCCTGTTCGTCATCCGGGTCATCCCGACCGTCGCAGTGGCGACGCTGTCGTTCTTCTTCGTGGAACGGCCTGTTCGCCGCGGGACTTTTCTCTCGCCATTCCGTACACGTCTCCTGATAGCCCCTGCGATCGCTGTCGTGGTGGTGGCCATCCTCCTGGCCACGATGCCGGCGACGGATATCGTCCCTGTCGGAGCTTCCGCCAAAGCGGAACTCCAGTCCACCTCGATCACAACCACCATCCCGGATGCCTACCGCACTACACCGACGCGGGTCCTCCTGGTCGGTGACTCCGAGGCACTCACATTGGGAATAGGCCTGCAGGCCGCATTGACGGCTGATCCGACGAAATACGACCAGATGCGTATGCTCAACGAGGGGATCCTCGGCTGCGGGGTCGCCGAGGGGACAACCGCGATCCAATCAGGCTCGACATTCATCGTGGGTGCGCCGTGCACACCTCACCCGGCTACCGCTAAGTGCCCCCCTGGCGGAGTCTTCGGGCCCCGACAGAATGTTCCATGTCAGGCGTGGACGGCGGCCTGGGCGGACTGGGTACGTCAGTTGAAGCCCAACGTAGTGGTGCTCCTCGCCGGAGGCGGCGAGGTGCTCGACCGTCTGTACCGTGGGCACATGACCAACATCTTGAATCCGACGTTCGCTGCGTACGTGGAGGGCCAGTTGGAGAAGGCAGTGCGCATTGCGACGGCAGGAGGCGCCGACATGGTGTTGATGACCAAGCCGTGCCAGAGCACTGGCGAACAGCCCGACGGTGATCCGTGGCCACAAGACAGCTCCGCCCGGCAGGCTGTCTACAATTCGTTACTGCGCCAGGTGGCCGCCAAGCATCCAAACCAGGTCTACATACAGGATCTCAATTCCGATGTGTGCCCAGGCGGCAAGTACGCCGAGGATCTGGACGGCGTACCGGTTCGCCAGGCGGACGGCATCCACTTCGACGTCCAGCCAGGGGGTGGCGGCGACTACCTGGCACCGGCCATCCTCCCTTACTGGATGGAGGTCGGCCATCTTCAGGAGGCACGAACGGGTGGGGCCAGCGTCCACGTTGGAGCACTTCCGCGCTTCTTCGCTCCGCAGTGATCCTGATTGGACAAGGGCTACCAGGCTGCCCAAAAAGGATGCGCAGTTGTTGTTCCGTCGAAACTGTGAAACTGCGCGCTCGGAGGCATACTGTTGGTCGACGACAACGAGTTCAATCGAGACATGCTCTCGAGGCGTCTCGAACGGCGGGGATACCGCGTCACCTGCGCCGTCGACGGAGCGGAGTGCCTGGCAATGACTCAAAGCACTCCACCGGACTTGATCCTCCTCGATCTGAGTCTGCCGGAGGTGAGTGGGTGGGACGTCGCCACAAAGCTCAAGTCGGATGAGGAGACTGCCCGGATCCCGCTCATCGCCCTCACCGCCCACTCGATGGTCGGCGATCGGGAACGAGCACTTGCCGTTGGATGCGACGACTACGACACAAAGCCCGTCGAATTCGTCCGGCTTATGGAAAAGATCGAAGCCCTGCGTCCCCGTGTGAGCACCGAACTCAACCGACGATCACATCGGTTTTACGAGGGGTCCAACGACGTGGCAGAGACGTCAGCCCGAGAAGTGCGGGAGTGTGACCCAGGATGACGCCCCCGGCTCGTGGTAGACGGCCTGTTCGGCGGCGCGGAGGGTGGTGGCCGTGGCCGGCGGCTCTCCGGTGCCGAGATTGCGGGCGTAGACAGGGTGGGCGCCGCTCGAGACCTGGACCCGCAGGCGGTGACCAGTGGCGAAGGTGTGACCCACCGGCCACAGGGCCACTGCAGCGGTGAACGTCCCGTCCGGGTTCCGGTGGACGGACGCAGGGTCGAAGCGCCGCAGACCGTCACACACGTTGACGGACAGCCCGTCGGGTGACACGTCGCAGACCCGGACGAAGAAGTCGGTGTGGTCCAGGCTCGAGCCCACGTGCAGCTCCGCCTCCACCGGACCGACGAGCTCGAGAGGCTCGCCCAGCTCGTCGGAGGTGTAGACGAGAACGTCGGGACGGGCCTCCAGAGGCCGGTTGTCTACGGCGCCCCCGGTAAGCATCCCGATGCCGCCCATCGACGGCGTAGGGTCGGCGGGGTCGTAGCAAAAACGGTCCGGCTCCGACGGCGCCTCTGGCGGCACGGGTGCGAGACGACCCCGGGCATGGAGGTACCAGCGTGTCGGCCGTGCGGGAGGGGGCCACTCCGGCAGGTCGCGCCAGCATCCGCCTTCGCCCTGCACGTGGACCTTTACCGGGGAGGGGTCGAGCAATCCCTCCCGGCCGAGCAACCAGGTGTCGAACCAGTCGAGTGGGGCGTCGGTCATGCCGCCTTCTCCGCCCCCGCCAAGGTGTCCGCCGGCACCGATGCGCAGATGCACAGGGGCGGGCGATGCGCGCAGGGCGGCGTAGTCCTGCACGACGCCGGGCAGCGGGTAATCGTGCCAGCCGTCGACGAGCAGGGTCGGCACCGTCCAGTCCGCCAGCAGGGGCCGGAAGTTCACCGGATCCCAAAAGGCATCCCCAGCATCGCCGTGGGCGAGCTGGTCCTGATAGAGCTGCAAGTCGACACCGGTGAGCCGGTGGATCACCTCACCGAGAGGGAGATGGTCGAAGCCCGCCTTGAGCTCGCCCATGCGCTGCTCGATGCCCTCGGGGGAGATGTCGGTGGTGGGGAGGCCGTCGGACTGCTTGTTGAACTGGGTGGCGCCCGCGTCCCAGGGGACAATCACTTCGAGCGCCAGCGAGCCTCCCGGGTACCACGAGTAGGCCCGCATCGAAGTCGAAAGAGCGACGGCCATGGCCTTGAGGTGCGGCGGCTTGGTGGAGGCCAGCGCCCACTGAGTGAAGCCCATGTAGCTAGCACCGAACGTGCCCATGCGGCCGTTGAACCAAGGCTGGGAGGCGATCCAGTCAGCTGTGTCTCGCCCGTCCCGCGCTTCGGCGAAGTAGCTGTGCGTGCCACCCGATCCGTCCGTGCCGCGGCACGCCTGCAGGACGTAGCGGTAGCCGCGGGCGGCGAACTCCGGGCCCATGGCCGAGGCGAAGTTTGCCCTGCCGTACGGTGTGCGCTCCAAGATGGTGGGAACGTCGTTGATGCCCACGGGGTGATAGACGTCGGCCAGCAGCCCCGTCCCATCAGACACCGTGACCTTGACGTCCCGCTCGACCTCGACTTCGTTGGTGCGCTCCCGCATGCCGACTCCCTTGCGACCGGACCTCCGACAGCTCGCGACGGACAAACCCTATGTCAAGACTCCTTGGCCATAGGCCGTGGCGATTCCACCGATGACGCCTAGCTCCGTGCAAGGTGATCACTTTGGCAATCCAAATGGCAATCGAATGGGTGGCACTGAGAAGACGGTGGTACGCCCGCCGGACGGGAGGGCCTGCTCAGGCGCAGCGAGGCGAAAGGGCAACACGGACTGGAAAACCCAGGCCGGCCTCCGGAGCCGGTGGCGCAGGTTCGAGTCCTGCCGGGGGCGCGGCGGTGCCGGGGGCGTGGGCGCCACGAATCCCGCTTGGCGCGGGTCCGATCAGCGTTTGGCGTAATCGGTAAAACCCTGCCAATCGATAACGACACAGGGCTCGTCGCCAACGATCCAGGCATCGTGGCCCGGCATCATGATGGCGAAATCGCCAGGCCCGTACTCCATCTCTTCACCGTCGTCCATGACCACCTTCATGCGACCGGACACGAAGTAGCCGGTGTGCGCCGCCTGACAACTGTCAGTCTTGGCGATCGGCTTGACGTGCTCGGACCACCGCCATCCCGGGAGAAAGGTTGCTCGACCAACTGCGCCCCCTTCTGTGTTGATCACCTCGAGCTGACCTGTCGCGCCGTCGAACGGTCGGATCTCATCTGGCTTGTCGAAACTCCTTCGCCTCAATCCCGACATGATGTCTCCTCCTCTTTGCGCTTAAACGGGAACCTCGTCCTTCAGGTTCTGCCGTAGCCAAGTGCGCACCTCTTCGGTGTCTTGGTGCCCGTGCACCGAAACTGCATGCTGGGTAGCGGCGTCGACCACCTCGTCCTCTTCACCCGAAATGGTCAGGGTGCAACCGTTTTCGCTAGGAAAGTCCCGGCAATCAGCGATTTTTCGGCCCATACTTCTCTCCTTCCCTTCGCGACCCCTGCCTTACATCTCCTCGACGCGTTGCACGTCGAGATTGCGGAAGGCCAATGGGCCATCGCACAGCTCTCGCACCTTCAGGGCAAACGACGCAGTCTCCGGAAGTCCGGAGTTGGCCATGGCATCCTCGTACGAAGTGAACTCCACGATTTGGACGTGCGTGTTCGGACGATCTCTGTCTTTGGTGAAGGTCCCTCGCTGTGCGGTCCGGGTCCCCTCGGTCTTCGTTCGCCACTCGCTGACCAGAGCCTCGACTTCGTCTGGTCTGGTGGTCTCCATCTCAATGATCTGAATGAACCCCATAGGCGCTCCTCGATCGAGAGCCTCCGTTAGCAAGGTAACGCCGCAGCGAAGTGATTGCAATGGGCGATGTTCCTCGGTATTCGGGGTCGGTGAGTGACCCCTCCGGGTCCTTCAGATCCGAGACTCAGACAAGCCTCAGGAAGACTCGCCTTCCACCCTTGAGCCAGCTCAAACGGAGGCGAATGATCTCGCGTGGCTAGCGGCTGGACTGTTCCGGCGGGAGGGTGTCCTCAGCCATCGGGTCCCCGTGGCGGAATACGACGCGCCAGAGGCCGTGCTCGAAGCGGTAGCCCTGGCTCGAACGAAGTGTTCGTTGTTCAATCTTGCCGTCAATGTCGCGGCTCATGTGCTCCAGATCGACGGTGAAGGCAAGGTCTCCCGAGACACTTGTCAAGAGGTTCTCAACGTGGAATCCGCCAAAGTTGAGATGCTGAGACGCCCAGGAGAGTCGTTCGCTCACGTCGGGCCATCCTTTTTGGTGTGACCCCGCGGCCCCTACGAGCACGACGTCATCGTCCCGAGACCAAAGCGACTGGAACTGCTCCGTCCGGCCGCTGACCTGCTGGGCCACCGCCTCGCGGCACACGCCCACGAACGTGTCGAAGTCCTGGTCACTTGCGGCCATCGTGTCTCCTTCGTCTTGAGGATCTGTACTTCGCTGAGCCTTTAGAGACTCTGAGTCAGGCCCCCGTCGATCAGATAGTTCGCTCCCGTCACATTCGAGATCTGGGTACTGGCCAAGAACACGATCAAATCTGCGACCTCCTCTGGAGTCGTGAAGCGCCCAGTGGCAGTGTCCTTGACCGCCTCATGAGCGACATCATCCGGGTTGGCGCCTTGGGCGGCCGAGACTGAGGCGGCCACTCCCTGCTCGCCGAGCCACAGTTGCGTCGAGACAGGGCCCGGGCTGACGGCATTCACCCGGATCCCGTGCCGGCCGACCTCCTTGGACAAAGCCTTGGAGAAGTTGGCGAGTGCCCCCTTCGCCGCGCTGTAGTCGATGACAAGGGGGTCCGGGAGCGTGGCATTCACCGAGGCGTTGTTGACGATGCTCCCACTACCACGGGCAATCATGTCCGGCAGAACAGCGCGCGTCGTCCGGACGGCAGCCATGAAGCTCAGTTCCATCGTGCTCGCCCACTGCTCGTCGGTGACGGAGAGAAATCCCCCGAGGCGAGGGCTCACGGCCCCAGCGTTGTTGATGAGAATGTCGATCGGTCCTCCGCTCTGGGCCGACTGCACGAGTTGTGCTGGTCCCTGAGCCTCGGAGAGATCAACCTCGAAGTGGACGAGGCCGTTCTCCTCACGCAGGACATCGAGTTCTGCTGAAGACTCACGCGATCCGCCGACCACAACCACACCCTCAGCCACAAGCCGTCGGGCCACGGCGAGGCCGATGCCCTTGCTGGCTCCGGTGACGAGGGCACGCTTGCCCTGGAGTCCAAGATCCATGATCCCTCCTCGACGCGTTAGAAGACGAAACTCGCTGCTTCAGACTCCATTGGTCTTGAGCCAGTCGAGGACCGCGTTGGCCACGTCCTTCCAACCCTCATCGATCGTGAGAGAGTGACCTCGCCCCTCGAACTGCTTGAGCTCGGTCACGGCACTGGAGTCGCGGTATTGCTTCAGCGTAGAACGGGTGACCTTGTCGGGCACCGTGTGATCCTCCGTGCCCGAGATGAGCAGGAGCGGCCCACGTTCCGCGTTCTTCGTATCGACCTTTGCTGGGGAATGCAGCGAAAAATTGGCGACCGCCGCTTCGAACAACGGCCTGGCCGGAGACGGGATCGTCCAGCGCTCGAACAACGCGTCGGACTCCTCCTGGCTCAGCGCGTTTCCGAAGCCGAAGCGAAACTCCTTACTCGTCAGAGAAACGGCCTTGTGAAGGTTGGCCGGATTGCCCAGAGCGGGCAACCCGGCGCGCAATTGGGCGAGCGGAAGGGGGAGGACGCCCTTGATCTGCGCCGGATCGATCGCCACGGCTGCGGCGCCGTAGCCTTCGCCCAGAAGCTTTTCGGCGATCAGGCCACCGAAAGAATGGCCGACGATGATGGGGGCGGCGTCAAGGCCGTCGATGATCTGGGCCATATGGGTGGTGATGTCATCGATGCCCACGTTGGCCACCAGCTCAGGATGCTCCCTGGCTTCTGGGACCGTCGGAGGCTCGTTGGGCCACCCCGGAGCCATGGGTTCGTAGCCGGCCTCACGGAAGAGATCGAGCCAAGATGACCAGCTCGTTGCGTGCAACCAGAGTCCGTGGATGAAGACGGCTGGTCTATCTGCACTGCCTGCACTCGCCATTGAGAGGTCCTTTCGTTGAGCTCACCACAACTGAACGCCTTTCTCGAGCGGATGTCCAAGACCTGTTCAACCTGGATCGATAACCATTCGGACATGATCAGCGTGGGCGTTACCCGACTACGATCCGGAGGCGCATCCCCGGTCCTGCAACCGGGCGTGCCTTAGCCTCGATAATTCGTCCGACCACTGAATCAGTGGTGCGCGCGTCCGCGTAAAAAGCTCTCCTTCCTGGAAGAATGACTGTCACCACAACAGCGTTCACCAACCAGGAGGAGAGCTCCTTGAAAGTGCACCGTAGTCGCTCGGCCCGTCGCGCCAAAGTGATACCCGACGCCAAGAACTTGGTCAGCCATGCCGGTGCGGCACTCTTGGCCGAGCTGGCTGATCGCAGCGGGTTGACCGAGGCCATGTCGGTGGCCATGGAGGATTGCGGGATCAACTGGCACACCCACGATCCGGGCGTCGTCCTCACCCATCTGGCGATCGCGATCGCCGACGGCGCGGACTGCCTGGCCGACATCGGCACCCTCAAAGAACAAGAGGGGCTCTTCGGTCCGGTGGCTTCTGTGGCGACAGCCTGGCGGGCCATGCACGCCACGGCCGTCTTTGAACTGCGGGCCATCCCAGTCGCGCTGGCCCAAGCCCGGGCGGCGGTCTGGGCGGCGGCGCCACCGGTCGGTCCGATGATCTGGGACTTCGACTCCACCTTGCTCGATGTGTCCTCGGAAAAAGAGGACGCCGCCGCCACGTATAAGCGCGGCTTCGGGTTCAACCCCTTGGGCGCCTGGTGCGACAACACCCGCGAGCCCTTGGGCGCCATGCTTCACCCGGGCAACGCCGCACCCAACGACACCGACGACCACCTCGAGTTGCTCGAGCAGGTGGTCCGCTCGGTGCCCGCTGAGTACGCACTCGGCCACGAAGAAGGTGACGACCCCACCCTGGTCGTCCATCCCATCTTGGTCCGGGCCGACTCGGCTGGGGCCTCGCACCGCTTCGTCCAATCGCTCAGCGATGCCAACTTCGACTACTCGATTGGCTTTTCCATCAGGGGTTCTGTGCGTGACGCCCTGCTGCTCGCCCAAGAAGAGGACTGGGTGCGGGCCACAGAACTCGACGGGGGGATCCGAGACGGCGCCGAGGTCGTCGAGCTCACCGAGATCATCGAGCTCAAAGGATGGCCCGATGACATGCGGGTGATCTGTCGCCGGGAGCGCCCGCACCCGGGCGCCCAGCTCTCGCTCTTCGACACCCATGCTGGGTGGCGCCACACCTGCTTCATCACCAACACCGACAGCACAGACATCGCCGCCTTGGAGTTGCGCCACCGCGGCCACGCCCGGGTCGAGGACCGGGTGCGGTGCTGGAAGGCATGCGGACTGGCCAACCTGCCCTTCGACGGCTACTGCGCCAACGAAGCCTGGGTGGCGGTGTCATTGATCGCCGGGTCACTGTTGGCCTGGAGCCAGATGACCTGTTTCGAGGGCGCCCTGGCCAAGGCCGAGCCCAAGACCATGCGCTACCGGGTCCTGCACGTGGCCGCCGTCCTCGCCCACCGCGGCCGTGACCTCATCGTGCATCTCGACGAGACCTGGCCCTGGGCCAGCGAACTGGCCACCGCCTTTACACGCCTTCGCGCCGCCTTCCCATAACAGAACGGGTCTCGGCGCCCGACCCCGAAGCGATTCCGCAGGGCGTGACACTACGAAACGAACCAAGCGATCCGGATCCTTCACGCCCCCGATGCGGTCATGGCGACATCAACGGGCCAGCGAGTCAATTTTCCGGGCTGGAGCCAGCTAGCCCGCTGTCGGACGAATGATCGAGGTTAGGGGTAAGCATGGACCTCGACCTGCGCTTGGTGCGCTACTTCGTCGTCGTGGCCGACGAGCTTGACTTCGGCCGGGCGGCGAACAGGCTGCACGTCAGCCAGCCGTCTCTTTCGAAGCAGATTCGCAAGCTCGAAGACCAGCTCGGCGCGCGCCTCTTCATCCGCGACAGCCGTCATGTCGCGCTCACGGCTCGGGGCGAAGCCTTCCTTCGCGACGCGCGGGACTTGCTCAGACTCGCCGAGCGAATGCAGGAACGATCAGTCGGAAATCGCGTACGGATCGCCCACATCTTCGAATTGGCCACCAGTCGCGACGTGGCTGATGAATATTCGAAGGTGCGCCCTGACGTGACGATCGTCGAACACGCCATGGACAGCGCGGCCCAGCTCGACGCGGTGCTCGAGAATCGCCTCGATGTCGCCATCCTCCGTGTCACGCCGCACATGCTCCACGACCATCCAAAGGGCTGGTCGCACACACTGCTCCGAGTCGAACCGATGCGCCTGGTGGGCCGTCGAGGGGATTCTCCTCGATCGACTGCATCGATGTTCGAAAGGCCGATCGAGGTACTTGGAGATCCTCCGGACTCCGGACTGCACGAGGCATACGCCGACTTCTTGAGCGCATTGGAACGATCCTTGGGGTTGTCAATGCGATGGCTTGGGACACCAGGGGCATTCAGCCACTGTCTGGCGGTGATCGAACGCGCGACCGCACTCCGCGTTCTCCCTCGAATTCGACAGCTACGCCGTGCGCTACGCGGCCGAAGGTCTCCCGGTCTTTAGACCTCAGGAGGTCTCGCCGCACTACCCCTGGTCGATTGCCTGGCGCGACGGCCGGATTCCTGAGGCCACCGCAGACTTTCTGGAGATTGCCCAGAACACCGGGACCGCACGGGCGTGGCGCGACTTCGACATCGGCTCAAACGGACAGCCGTGGTTACCCCCCGATGATCCGGTGGCGTTGGAGTTGGGGCTCCAACCGCTGGCACATGAGATCAAAGCCCCGAGTCAAGGGTGACAGTTTCGTTTTCGAACAGAGGTCCTGGACGGTCCGATCGACCGCTCGCTTACACGGACAAAGGACCGGCGTTGTGAGACGATGGCCTCTCGTTCAGCCAGGGAGGGTGGGAAGGAATGGGGGCGATCCGTCGAATGGTGTCACTGGGCGCGGTTGCCCTCGGACTTCTGCTCTGCGCCATGGGACTTCCGCTCATCGTCGCCCCGTCCGTTGCCGCTGCGGCCGGCACGACGTCGGTGGCGACCACCACTATGACCTTCGTCGACACCTCTCGCTCCACGCCGGCGTGGGACGGGATGCCGGACAAACCATCACGGACTCTCGTGACGACCATCTGGTACCCGGCGCCGGCATCCGGCTCGGTGGCTGCAGGTCGCAACGGTCCATACCCTCTCATCGTCTTCGCCCACGGCCTGGGGGGATCGCCTCAGGACTACGAGCAGCTGCTGACCGCCTGGGCGGCTGCGGGTTACGTGGTGGCGGCCCCGCTGTTCCCGCTGTCGAGCAGCCAGGCGCCCGGCGGTCCCGATGGTGGAGACATCGGAAACCAGCCTGGTGACATGAGCTTCGTCATCGACCAGGTGCTCAGTGCCTCGGCCGCCCCGAACGGAGCGCTGTCAGGCCTCGTCGATCCGAACGAGATCGGGGCCGCCGGCCACTCCAACGGCGCCATCACGACCTTGGGCCTCGTCGCCAACAGCTGCTGCCTTGACACCCGGGTCAATGCCGCGGTCGTCATGGCAGGCACCACCGAGGGTCTCGGTCGCGGTTCCTACGAGTTGGCCAAGGCTCCACCGCTCCTCGTCGTCTCGGATCTGCACGACGGGCTCGTCCCCTATGCCGATGCTGTTGCGGTCTTCAACGGGGCACGGGGACCAAAGGCGCTGCTTACGCTGAGTTGGGACAGTTCCTCCGACAGCACAGGTTCGACAGCTCACATGGCTGCATCCGGCGTGGTCGGTCCGACGTCAGGTCCGGTCATCAAGTCGACGACGGCCTTCTTCAATGCCTTCCTCAAACATGAACACGGGGCGCTGCAAGCCGTCTCGGCCAACGGTCACTCCTCCCTGTCGGCGGTGCACACCGCCTGGACTTCGGGCTCCTCAGCAACCGTGCCTCTCCCCAAGCAAGCGGCGGTCCACTTACACGCAACCGTCGCTCCAAACACCGGGTTGCATGACGGTCAGGCCGTCACCGTTCGATGGAGTGGCTACACGCCGGGCAAGGTCGTCAATATCCTCGAGTGTTCCCACGTGGATATCGCCGCGGCCAGCTCGGCCGGCTGCAGCTTTGCTCATGCGGCGATCCTGCACCCGGACCCCACGGGCTCGGGCTCGGTGGTCCTCCACGTTGGCACCGGCGCCATCGGCAACGGGGTCTGTGACGAGGTGCATAGCTGCTACGTGATCGTGAATGACGCCAGTTCGACCAACGCGGCCGACACCAAGGCGCTCCCCATCCGCTTCGCCTCCTGACCGCTGCGAAGGTGACGATCATCGTCCTGGCGGGCGATCACGCAGAACCTGGCGCCGCCGGGCCCCTGGAGGACGCCAGCGATACACAAAGCTTCACGCTCCCCGGGGAGGCTCCCCGCCGTGACGCAAGTCACGCCAGCTTTGTTCCGACATCTGCACGTCGAACCTCTTGGCAGCCTCCGCGATGCGTCCCCACGCGCGGTCGCGTTCAGCATCGGTCACGCCCTCTACCTGGTCGAAGCGCGCTATAGCGTTTCGGACATGACTTGCGTCGACCAACGGCTCTTTCCGTTGTTCGGGGAAGGCGAACTGGTCGTCGCGCGAATTGGTCCTCCTCGGCCGCGCTCAATCTTTCAGACATCCTGATTCTCCCTTCACATTCGGCTCATCTGGTGTCATCTCCTGATGGGTTCCCGTCGAACACGCAATACCCAAGCGGCGAAGCGTTTAGGCCCGACCAGAAGACCGGCGAGGAGGTCATCCGTCCTGCACCACCGTTCCCATAGGGACAGCTGCGGTCCCGTCACCCGGGCGCCAGCCGGAGAATGTCGGCTAACCACGCTTCGGCTGTGAGCGTGCCGAGGCCGGGGTTGATGTCGAAGTGGTCAGGAACGAGAGAGTCGATGCGCCAGCCGGAGCCGAACGAAGCGTGCAGCTCGCCTTCGGTGACGCGACGAGGGCCGAATTCACCGGGCTGACGGTCACTGAAGCACAAGAGATGAAGGCGTCCGCCAGGACGGAGGGCGCCGTGGAGGGCGCTCACGTACTCGGTGCGGGCGCCGTCATCGAAGACGTGGAACAGCCCGCTATCGAGGACCGTGTCGAAGGACTCGCTAAGCGCATCGAGGCGCAGCGCGTCGAGGACCTGGAATCTGGTCTCGACCCCGCGCTCAACGGCCTTGCGCCTGGCGATCTCGATCGCGCGTGGCGAGACGTCGATGCCGAGGGCACCGGCCCCGCAGCACGCGGCGAGGATCGTGTGCTCCCCGGTCCCGCAGCCCGCGTCGAGAAGGGCGCCGGTCAGCGCGCCAGCGTCGGCAAGGCGGAGAAATGCGGGCTGTGGGCTGCCGATGTCCCAGGGAGGTGACGAGCCCACATAGGAGGTGTCCCAATCACGGGCTCGGCCGGTTGCGGTCATGTGCGCATGCTGTCGCGACGAGTCAAACGGGGCGGCTGGTATGAATCCTGCATACGGGGGCCCTCCGGCTACTTGGACTCAAAAGGACGAACGCTGTCAACGATCTCGATGGCCTCGCTCATCGAACCACCGTACGTTCCGACGAGGCTGGCGGCGAGCGCGTCGACCCCATGGCCCTTGAAGCGCGCAACGAGGCCCCAGACTGAGCCATTGCTCTTGGCAGCGTCACCTAGCCGATTTTGCCTTTGATGAGGTCGGCGAGCTCGATGGTGGCTTGATGGCAGGCAGCGGACCAGCGCGTAAACTGCGGGAACCCGTGGGTGAGGTTTGGGTTGTGCATATAGGTCAGGTCGTTGCCCGCGGCGGCGAGCTTCTTTGCGTAGGCGTGGCCAACATCGCGCAACGGATCGAAGCCGTTCGTGACCAAGATGGCGGGTGGCAGATCGGAGTGCGAGTCCGCGTTGAGGGGTGTGATGTAGGGGTGGCGGACGTCGTCGGTGTTCTTGACGAGGTTTCGTACCATTTCGAAGATGCCGTTGGACTCCAGGTAGAGACCTGAGCGGTTTTCGCTCGCGGCAAGGGTGTCGGCGGGAAACGCCGCCTCGGGGAACAACGGGATCTGGAGTGCGAGGAGGGGCCCGTTCTCATCGCGCAGCTTCAAGGCGATCACGCACGTCATGTTCCCCCCGGCGGAATCGCCGCCGAGCCCGATCTTCGTCGGGTCAATGCCTTGCGCTCCAGCCTGATCGAAGAGCCAGTGCCCGACGTACTCGATTTCGTCGATCTGGGTGGGGTACTTCGCATCGGGCGCCAGTTGGTATTCGACGATGTAGGTGACGATTCCGGCACGCTCGGCGATCAACCGCATCGGAACCTCGAACTCGTCGAGGGTCCCGTAGGTAAATCCGCCGCCGTGGGTATAGACCAATGCTCCGGCCGGTGTGCTGGTCGGGTTGTGCGGTCTGTGGCGCCGTATGGCGACCGAGCCGTGGGGGCCTGGCAGGACGAGGGTTTTTACGGCTCGGATCGGCGGCCATGGCCCGGCGCCGAGTTGGGTGTGGTCGCGGCGGCCTTGCGCGATCGAGACGTCGGCACCCAGTGTCGGCCCGGCGGGCAACCAAGCCTCCAGCTCGGCGTCCAAGGTGCCTCGGCCGACCGAGTCCGGGATGTTGATGCGATCGTAGATGGGCATGGCCAGAAGCGTGAGCCTGCACAGGCCACTCGTCAAGGGTTCGATGGAGACCCCCCGGTGCCGAAAACAAGTGCTGCGCTATCGGGTGAGCCGCGCTCTCCAGGGGTCGAGGTCCAGGGCGGGGTACCGGAGCGCCGTCTTGTCGAGGAGCGTCTCGTTCCAGACCGGATGTCCCGGCGGCGGGAACCCGAACAGCTCGAGTTGGCGGGGCGTCGAACCCTCCGCGAACCTCGTCCAATCGGGCCCGGTCGAGCGCGACTGCTGCTGGTCGTAGCCGATCCATTCCACCCCGGCGTTCTTGAAGGCCACGGCCGCTAAGAACCGGGCTGTTCCCGGCGCCCCGAAGGGAGCGCCCCGGTGGTAGACGTCGGACCGGTAGGCGAGGTAGGAGCCGCGCACACCCGGTGCCGGCCGCTCGGCGGCGTACAAGCCTGGGTCCCACTCGGGCAGGACCACACCGAAGGGCGAGGTGACGTGGGCCGACTCCTGCACCGAGACAAGCCGGGTGGGGTTGGCCGCCTCGGTCACGTCGCTGAGGTAAAGGAACCCCTCCAGGTTCCACCAAGGTGACTCTTGCCCAGGCGGAAGCCAGGAGTGGTTACGGTCGATGTGCATCGGCTGCTCGTAGTTCGTCAACCCCGAGAACTTGGCGCTGGCGTGGGCCTGGTACAGGCGTATGTCGGTGGTCTCGAGGGCGCGCTCGGCGAAGTTGACGATGGAATCATGGACATAGAGCCGATTGAGCGCGCCTGAACCGGCGAAAGGGAAGGCCCCCATCCAGCGCTGTTGGTCCGGCCGGAACCCAGGACCGTCGTCAGGCCAGACGTACTCCTCCTTGGGTTTGACCGGCCGCCCCTTCCACTGTTCGGTCACGCCCTCGGGATCGGCGTGGTACTCCTCGGGGCTGGGAAAGAGCAGCCCGAGATCCTCGGATGCGGCGTCGATGTCGGCGGTGCCAACGAGACCCTCGAGCAACACCCAACCGTCTTCCTGCCAGGTCTTGACCTCGGCATCAGTGGCCAATCGTGAAGTCACGGTTCGTCCTTCTCTTCGCCGGGTCGCTTGTCGCCCCGTTCCTGGGCCCTCACGACGTTGTGTCCGATGTGGTCCGAACTACGTCCGTCCGGACCAATCATGGTCCTCAGCGACGCCGAAAATCGAGACCGAAACCGAACCGCCTTGCTTCCCGGCCCGAAGACTTGAGGGAGCGATCAGCCCTCGACGTAGTACCGACTGGCGTCCCCTTGCAGGCTCCGACTGTGACGGCCGTCAAGACCCACGGCCGGGATTCCCGTGGTTGTGACCCGCTGCATGCGGCGACGTTGCTTGCCGTAGTCGGCTATCGCGTAGTGCTGGGTCGCCCGGTTGTCCCAGACGGCCACGTCACCCTCCTGCCAGTGCCAGCGGACGATGTTCTCGGGCCGGGTCACGTACGACTGGAAGATTCGGATCAGGTCGACGGACTCGCTGTTGGAGTGCCCCACCAGCTGGTGGGCGAAGCCGCCGAGCAAAAGTGCAGCCTCACCGGTTTCGGGGTGGACCCGGACCACTGGGTGCTCAGTCTCGTAGACCTCCGAGACGAACGCCTGGAGGTGGGCCATCTGCTCGGGTCGGAGCGTGCCCTTCAGTTCGGCCACATCCACGCGGCCGTAGTCGTGCCCGTTCGAGTGGACCGCCCGCAACCCGTCGGCCAGCTGCCGAAGGTCGTCAGGCAGGTCGCGGTAACCAGACACCGTGTTGGCCCAAAGAGTGTCACCGCCGACTTCGGGAACGACCACGGCTCGCAGCACCGAAAAGATCGGCGGACGGTCGACAAAGGTGACGTCGGTGTGCCAATGGTTGGCCCGGCCGCCGGCGATCGAGTCGAGATCGAAGATTTCGGGATCCTCGGTGAGCTGCGGGAGGGTGGGATGACCCAACGTCAACGAGCCGAGTCGTGAGGCGAAGGCGATGTGCTCGGCTGCCACGATCGATTGGTCCCGAAAGAAGACCACTCTGTGGGCCAGCAGCGCACGCCGAATTCCGGCCACGTCAGACTCGCGAAGATTCGCCAAGTCCACTCCTGAGAGCTCGGCGCCGGTGCGTCCGGTGAGGGCTCGCACCTGGAGGTCGGTGTCTCGATCGACGTCGACGGTCACTGTGGTCCTCCTGCTCAATATCGAAACTCCGATCGTCTTCATCGTAATTGCTGGCCCCGGACGCCGGCTGGCTCGGGCCACCTCCGCCGCTGGGCCTCTCGGGAGCGTCTGACGAGAACGTTTGCTCGGCTCGTGAAGTCGACTTTGGGGCCCTGCTCCCTCAGTCGTTCCCCTACGCTCGTTGCCCCGAGGCGCCCACGGCTCTCGCAGCACACGGTTGCTCGGGTCGGGGGCCAAGTTTGGGCCTGGCGCGCCAGGCATTCCGCGACGCAACGGGGTGGGCAATGAGGATTTCGCGTAGGGACGTTCTCAAGGGAGGCGCTGCCGCCACCTCTGCGACGGTGGCAGCGCTTGGGTCGGGAGTCGCGGGTGCGGCCATCGCTCCCGTGGACCTCGCCACTCGCACCAACTCCGGCCGACAGAGCGGGAAAGGACCTCTGTATTGGACCACCTACGGGTACGAGGAAGAGTTCAACACGATCATGCCCGAGGACGAGTGGAACGCAAACGTCGAGTGGGTGGACGCGAACTTCAAGTCCTACGGCTACACGATGCTGTGCACCGACGGCTGGATCGACTCGACCCAGGAAGTGACCCGGCACGGTTACATCGTCAAGCACGATGACGCGTGGGCCCACAGCTGGGCCTGGTGGGCCGACCGCCTTGCTCAAAAAGGGCTCCAGTTGGGCGTCTACTACAACCCGCTGTGGGTGACCCGTTCCGCGATCGACAACCCCTCCGTCGCGGTCGTCGGTCGACCCGACATCCGTGTCGCCGATATCGTCAACCGCAACGATCCCTTCGACGGGACCCATCAGATCTACTGGGTCGACGCCGACCGTGACGGAGCAGAGGAATACGTCAAGGGCTATGTGGACTATTTCCGGCACCTCGGTGCCGCCATGCTCCGCATCGATTTCCTCGGCTGGTACGAAATCGGCTACGACCAAAGCGAAGGCACTGTGTGCATGAACCACGGGCGCGAGGCCTACACGAACGCGTTGCGGTGGATGCACGAGGCGGCGGGCGACATGACGCTGAGCCTCGTGTTGCCGAACCTATTCGACCACGGTGAGGTGGAGCGGGCCTACGGGGACATGATTCGCATCGACAATGACGTGGCCCAGGGCGGGTGGTTCTCTCTCAGCGAAGGGCGTCAGACCTGGCAGCCCATCTGGTCCCAGTGGAACAGTCCTTTTTTGGGCTTCACGGGATTTTCGGACATCTCGGGGCGAGGGCAGGTCGTGCTCGACGGTGACCCCACGATCATCAGTTCGTTCTCGACCGACGACCAACGCCGATCCGCCATCAGCCTGTTCATCATGGCGGGCGCGCCGATCGCTATCGCCGACCGCTACGACACCATCGGTGCGAACGCCTCGTTCTTCCAGAACACCGAAGTGCTGGCGTTGCGCGACGCAGGGCTGGTCGGCAAGCCCGTGTACGCCAACGGCCACCTCCTCGACTACGACCCCTCGAGCCGCGATCCCGAACGCTGGGTCGGGCAGCTCCCGGATTCGAGCTGGGTCGTCGGGCTCTTCAACCGGACCGGAGCCGCACCGCCAGTGACCAAGTCCATCGACTTCGCCGGCGAGCTCGGCGTCACGACGGCCGCTCGGGTACGTGACCTCTGGGCCCATGAGGACTTGGGGCAGATGACGAGTTGGCGTGTCGCCCTCGGACCTTACGCTTCGTCCCTGGTCAAGATCACCCCGACCATCCGGGCGCACTACCAAGCCGAGGTCGCAGCCTGGTCCGGCACGGCCCGCTTTGACAACCTGTTCGACGGCTACGAAGGGTTCGGCTACGTCACGGGCCTTGACGCGCCGAGTGCCGGCGTGTCGGTCTGCGTGTCAGTGCAGACGCCCGGCCGCTATCGCTTGCAGTGTCGCGTCGCGAACGCAACCGGCGCTCGCTCGACGCTGACCGCAACAGCTGCGGACCCCGACGATGGGAGTGTGCATTCGACAACCCGGATTTCGGTGCCCACGACCACGCTCTGGACCGCGTGGCAAGAGGTCGGCGTCACCTTGCAATTGGCGAGTGGGGACAATCTGGTCACCCTGGCCCACGGTGCCGACGATCTGGGCAGCGTGAACGTGGACCATCTCGCTCTCCAGGGTCTCTGAAGTCAGCCTCACTATCCCGCGGCTCAGGCAACGAGGCGGTAGGCAACAACCGGAGCAGCGAATCCTTTGAGGATCAACGGAGCCATGACTTCAAAACGGAAGCCGTTGGCGCATTGGGAGCGGACAGCCTCCGAGACGACCACCGTCGAAGCCTCAGCTGAGTCGACCAGCCGAGCGGCCAGGTTGACGTCAGGTCCGTACAAGTCCCCGAAGGCAGACAGAACGTGGCCGGCCGACAAGCCAACTCGTACTGAGGGAAGCGGACCTGCAGCGAAGTCCTCGACCAATCGAAGAGCGATCCGGCATGCGTCTGCTGCCGATTCGCAGACGAACATGGCCTCGTCGCCGAGTGTCTTGACCAGCTGACCGTTGCCTCGGTGGACCACCCCGGTCACCGTCTCGTCGAATTCGGCCAACACCGCCGCCAGTTCTCCTACCGACATCGTCGCTGACGCGGAGGTGTAACCCACCAGGTCTGCAAAGCCCACGGTGCGCGCAAGGGTGACAGCGGTCTGCTCGGCGTCGGTCGACCAGACTCGATCGGCCACTGCTACCAGCTGACGTCGCAGGAGGACGTCGAGGGTCTGCACGAACATCGGCAACAGCTCCTCGGTCAGAGCGGAATACTCCTTGACGACTTCCGAGTAGGCCGTCCCGCCTCTGAGCCTGGGGAGCTCGAAGCGTAGACGGAAGGCCCCGACCAACACCTCGGCAACCCGAGCCATGGACGTGCCAGCCACTCTGGCCACTTGGATCGTTGCATCGGGGCCGAGCAGGCCGGAGCTGGCGGCACCGAGGAGCCGGATGGCCGCGGCCTCCCCCGACGTGATGGAGCCTTCTGGGCCGGCAGGCAGGCCTAGGGCCGTCAAGAGTCGCTCAGCGGCTTCCCACTCCAGGCCGGCCGTCGCAACCACCTCGGTGAGCTCGAAGCGAGGACCTGGTCGCAGATTGAGGTCGAGAGCCAGGTCCCCGAGACTCCGACTCTGGGCGATCTGCTGCACCGTGGCGCCCCGAGAAAGGACATAGCGAAGCAACTGGAGCCGATCTGCTGCATCAGGGGCGGTGGGGTCGTACAGACCTTGGCTCATCAGCTCCTGGAGCACCAGTTCGTCTGGAGAGTCCTCTATTCCCATTTCTCCTCGCTCGCAGTTCGGAATCTTCAGGTGGCGACGGTCAGAGGGTTGTCGACTCGACCGCGCATCGCCGCCGGGGATCACTTTGGCAATCCAAATTGGCAATCCAATCGATTCAACCAGAGTCGGTAGCGCAGGTTCGAGTCCTGCCTGGGGTGCTCGACACTGCCGGGAGCGCCCTGCGCCAGCATTTACAGCCACCGTTCGTGTGTCACGGAATCACCCTACGAACGAACAACCCCTTGGCAAGGTAGTCTGGACGTCTCGTCCCCTTGGGAGAGTCGCTTCGCTTGGGCAGGACGGCCACGACGGCCGACGTCGCCCCGTGCAGGTTCGACGCCTCGACCGAGCCTCATTGAGGAGCACCTGTGCGCGTCTCGAACTTGCCTATCGAAGGCCTCTGTGGTCGCGGCAGCTCCTTTGGGATCCTGAGCTCGTTTCCTCCGACTGCGTGCGGTCTGGCCACTTTCACCGCTGCGCTGGCGACCGGACTGGCAGCGCACAACGCGCAGGTCGGCGTGGTGCGGGTCGTCGACACCGATGGCCAGACTGCGGAGAGCGAGCGAGTGGCCGGCGAGTTGGTCAACGGATCCCGGCCGACTCGAAAGTGATCACCATCGCGCACGGGGCGGCCATCCCTGCTGCACGTGTCGTGCCAGATCGGGTGGGCCGTCCCCTCATACTGACCTGGGGGCTGATCGGGCCGGGCAAGGGGATCGAACGGGCCATTGAGGCCATGCGAACGCTGCACGACCTCCCGATGCGGCCGCGCTATCTGGTGGCCGGCCAGACCCACCCCAAGGTCCTGGCCACCCACGGAGAGTCGTACCGTGAGGACCGGATTGAGCAAGCGGAGCGGCACGGGATTTCCTCGTCCGTCGTCATTCGACGCCGACTATCGCGATGTGGCGTCGCTCACCGCATTGATCCAGTCCAGCAAGGTGGTCGTCCTGCCGTATGACTCCAAGGACCAGGTGACGTCCGGCGTCCTCGTTGACGCCATTGCGGCCGGACGACCGGTCGTCGCGACGGCCTTTCCGCACGCGGTCGAATTGCTCTCGAGCGGCGCCGGGCTCGTCGTCGACCACGATGACCCTGAGGCAATGGCGCGCGCCCTGCAGAGGGTCCTCACCAGACCCGAGCTGGCCGCCAGCATGGCCGCGGAAGCGTCCCGGCTCGCGCCGAGCCTCGGATGGTCGGTGGTAGCGGGCGAGTACCTGGACGTGGCCAATCGGTCTGCTCGCCGAACGACTCGCACTGGTGTGAACTCGCAGCTGGCACCTCCCGAGCCGGACTTCGGCCACCTCGTCTCCATGACCGACGATCGAGGCACGTTCGAGCACGCCCTCTTCGCGAGCCCAGACCTGAGCACGGCTATTGCACCGACGACATGGCTCGCGTGCTTGTTGTCGCCACTCGGGAAGCAAACGGCATGCCGGCGATGCGCCACTTGGCGATGCTCAGTCTGCGGTTTCTTCTGGAAGCGTTGGACCCGCAGGGCAAGTGTCGAAATCGAATGAACCGACGTGGTGCCTGGGACGATTCCCCGGCGCTCGACGACTGCTGGGGTAGATGCATCTGGGGGCTCGGCACCGCGGCCTCGCACAGCGATGACGACGTGATACGCCACTCGGGCCGCTCGCGGGCTCGAGCAAGCCATGAGACCGCGCTCACCGTGGCCGAGGGCAATGGCATTCGCGGCGCTGGGTGCGGCCGAATTGCTCAGCGTCCATCCCGACGACAGATCGGCGCGCTCCTTGCTGTCCGATGCCGCCGATTCGATGACGCGAGTCCGCAGGTTTGCCGAATGGCCGTGGCCCGAGCAGCGCCTCACCTACGCCAACGCCACCCTCCCCGAGGCGATGATCGCCGCCGGGACAGTCGCTCGAGCGTCCGCTCCTCGTGCAGCAGCGGGTTGGACCTCTTGGAATGGCTGCTCGATCGCGAGACCTCACAGGGGCCATCTCTCGGTCACCCCGGTCGGAGGCAGCGGCCCCGACGACCATGGTCCGGGATTCGACCAACAGCCCATTGAGGTCGCGGCACTCGCCGATGCCTGTGCCCGCGCTCAGAGCGTTGACGGCAACCGACGGTGGACGGACGGCGATCACCGCCGCCGCCGATTGGTTTCTCGGCGACAATGACGGATGGGTCGTCATGTGGGACCCCGAACACCGGCGGAGCCTTTGATGGCCTGGAGATCGGCGGTGCCAATCTCAATCAGGGCACCGAGTCGACGCTCGCCCTGCTTTCGACCCTGCAGCACGCGCGGTCCCCGGTCGAGCGTCTTGCAATGAGCGTGCAGGCTCCGAACCTGGCCCGTCGCAGCCCGGTCCACATTGCGGCCGACAGGTCACGGGTGGTGACTCGCCTGTTCGTTCCGGGGCACGAAGGGTTTCGACCAGCAAGAGTCCCGATCCTCTGCGGTCTTGCAACGCGTCTTGGCGCTCACGGACGACGAAGTTGCAGCGAAGCTACGACGATGTCGTCGCGCGGTTCGAGGGCCGCCATCATGGCTTGACCGACACGTTCCTCCGGCACGCCGACGAGCTCTCCGATCGTCTCGACCCAGAATGCCAACTCTCCCCGACCCGACGCCTGCTGCTTGGTGCCACCTTCACGAGTGAATACGCCGATTGAGGGTGCCGCTCTGTGCAATCCGAGCATGGTGATGCACCCTGACCAGTCCGGAGTCAGCCCCGGCGTGTCAGCGGTTCGTGATGAGTGTCCGGGCCATCGGTGAGGGCCACAACTCCTCCATCGGCTTCCGGACGGGGACGATCACCGGATCGGGTGACGTCGACTCTCGATCCGAGCGCCGACCTTTGCCACGAAGGGGCAGCCGGAACGGGGCGATGTTCGAGGCCGAGGTGTTCAAAGCAGAGCTCCGCCGGCTCCGTGGAGGCGGCGATGACGCCGACTATGTCCTCGGCCACCTCGGAGCCGAGGTTCACCGAAGCGGAGATGGAGGGACGGCTCAGGATCCTCGAGGACCACGTGGCCACCCGGAAACAGGCGAAGAGGACTGTCGGCCTCATGCGCAGGATCGCCGAGCGGAGCTACAGCGTCCGATTCGAGGACGGCGCACCGCTGAGTGAGCAGGTCCTCATGCCGGCGATGAGTGCCGAATCCAAGGGCATGGAAGACGCCCGGTTCGTGCGATTCGTCGAGGACGATGGCAGCGTGACCTACTACGCCTCCTATACGGCCTACAACGGCACCGACATCGGCCAGCAGCTGCTCGAAACCGAGGACTTCGTGCACTTCACCTCCTCACCGATGGTCGGAGCGGCGGCGGCCAACAAGGGCCTCGCTCTCTTCCCCCGCCGGATCGGCGGCTCGCTTCGCCGCTCTCTCTCGAAGCGATCGAGAGTCGAACACCATCGCGTACTCGGACAATCCACGCCGCTGGGAAGTGGGCTCGGCCTGCCAGACGCCGACGGCACCATGGGAAGTCGTCCAACTCGGCAACTGCGGGTCGCCGATCGAGACCGAAGCGGGCTGGCTGGTGCTCACCCACGGCGTCGGTCCGATGCGCACCTACAACATCGGGGCAATCTTGCTCGACCTCGAAGACCCCACCCGGATCATCGGCCGGCTGCGCGAGCCGCTCCTCAGCCCGGCTCACGATGAGCAGGACGGCTACGTGCCCAACGTCGTCTATTCCTGCGGCGCCCTCCTCCATGCGGGCACCCTTGTCATTCCCTACGGAATCGGCGACTCTGCCATCGGAGTCGCGACCGTGCCCCTTGAACGAGCTTCTCGCGTCCCTGAGATCCAACCCCGATTGACTCACCTATCACCGCCAATGACTGGAGAACCCCGTGCCCGACAGATCACCACAGAAGCCATCGGGAAAGAAGCCTGGCAAGTCCCTCAAGGAGAAGAGAGAGGTCAAAGAAGGAGAAGCGGGAGGCAGCGAGACAAGAAGGCTGATCGCCTGAGGCGGGGCGCTGACGGTCGCAGTGCGCATTGCGGTACTTGCGCCGATTGCATGGCGTGTCCCACCACGCCACTACGGACCGTGGGAGCTCTTCGCCTCGCTCCTGACCGAAGGACTCGTGTCGCGAGGCCACGACGTCACGCTCTTCGCCACTGGAGATTCGGAGACGTCGGCTCGGCTGTCGCAGCGTCGTCCCCCGGGGCTGGTCGGAGGACCCAGACATCGACCCGAAGGTTGCCGAGTGCCTGCATATTTCGGAGGTCTTCGAGCGGGCGTCTGAGTTCGATGTCATCCACAACAGCTTCGACTTCCTGCCGCTTACCTACTCCGGGCTGATCTCGACTCCGGTCGTCACGACGATCCATGGCTTCTCTTCGCCTCAGATTGTGCCGGTGTACGCCAAGTACAACCACAGAGTGTTCTACGTCGCGATCAGCGATGCCGACAGACATCCCGCCCTGGACTACGCGGCCACCATCCATCACGGGATCGACACCGGAGCCTTCACCTTCAATCCGGCGCCTGGCTCCTACCTGGCGTTCTTCGGACGCATCCATCCGGACAAGGGAGTGGTCGCCGCGATCGACGCCGCCAGAGAAGACGGGCATCCCGCTTCGGATAGCCGGAATCGTTCAGGACGAGGCGTACTTCGAGCGCGAAGTCGTGCCACGCCTTGACGGCGAGCGTGTGCAGTTCATCGGGCCCGTCGCGGCGGAGGATCGCTCGTCCTTCCTGGGCGGTGCCATGGCTCTCCTCCACTTGATTGACTTTGACGAGCCGTTCGGGCTCTCGGTCGTGGAGGCGATGGCCTGTGGCACTCCGGTGATTGCCTTCGACCGAGGTTCCATGTCGGAGATCATCATCGACGGCACGACGGGTTTCCTGGTGGCTGACGTCGCATCGGCGGCCGAGGCCATCAGGCGTGTCGAGTCAACTCGACCGGCGGACAATTCGAGACGTGGCCCTCCGACGATTCAGCAGCGACCGCATGGTCGACGAGTACGTCGCTGTCTATCGACATGCACTTGGCAACCCGACCTGGAGATCGAATGGGGGTAACGGGAAAGACAGTGACGCACCATACCGATCGGTCGAGCAGCTCACGACTACTGGGACGAACCGGCGAGAAGGGCGAGGGTGTTCGGCCACTAGACGGCGCAGAGGCGGTTCCTCCCCTTCGGGAGGCCTGACCAATTCCTGGTATCTGGATCGGCACTCCTACAGGGTCCAGAATCCAACAATGGTTCCGGACCGTAGTCTTCGATCGGGACCCGTGACGTGACGGTCACGATTACCTTCGCTCTGGCCGCTGCACTGGCGAACGCCGTGCACCTCATGACCCAGCACGCGGTCAGTATCGGGGCGTCGCACAAGCACCGTGGCTGGGATCTCATCACCTTTCTGTTCCGCCATCCCGTCTGGCTCCTCGGTTGGGTGGCGGCGGCAGGGGGATTTGCCTTCCAGGCGATCGCACTGCACAGCGGGCAACTTTCGATCGTCCAGCCTCTCCTCGTCACCGAATTGGTCTTCATGTTGGTCCTGCGCCGGTTCTGGGTCCATCAGCACATCGCCAAGACGGCGTGGACTGCCGCCGTCATCACTTGTGCGGCTCTGGCGGTGTTCTTGATCGCGGCCGAGCCTCATCAGGGCCATCCTCAGCCGGATGGGGCCAATTGGGTTTCCGCGGTGGCCGTGTTCGGAGGTGCGGTCGCCGTGTTGGCGGTCATGGCGAGATGGGGACCGCCAGTGCGTCGGGCTGCGCTCTACGCCACCGCGGCCTCGATCACGTGGGCCTTGATGGCGGCGTCAATCAAGTCGGCCACCAACGTGCTTGCAACGTCGGGCTTCTTGGGCATGCTGGCGCACTGGCCCATCTACGCGTTGGTCGCCTTTGGTGTCCTCGGTTCGGTGCTCCAGCAGGCGGCGTTGCAGACCGGCCCGTTGAGCGTGTCCCAACCGCTGATCGTCGTCGTCGATCCCGCCGTCGCCATCGTCTTGAGCGTCTGGATCTTCGGCGAGCGATTCACGGTAAGCCCGGCTCAAAAAGCCGTCGCAGGCGTGGCCTTCTGCGTCATGGCCGTCGGGGTGACCCTTTTGTCCCGGACGGCGCCCACCGATCTTGACCGGTCGATTCCGCTCAAGTCCTAGTGGCACCACGCGTCGATGGCGCAGGGCCTCATCTTCCCGCCGATGGCATAGGGTGGAGCGAGGGATAAGCCCGATCATCTGGAGTCGGTGCCATCCTTCCGACCGTACGTCACGATGAATTGCGGCGACAGGAGGACCATGACTTCACCTGAGTCTTCGGATGTTGCCGTTCAGCTCGACCAACACCATCTTCCCGAAACAAATGGCCGCATACCCGTGTGCAGACGGTGCGGAGCACGCACGGACAGTGCCACGGGGTTGCATCACGCGCCGCAGGAGGGTCAGTTGAGCAGATCGATCGATTGGCTCACCGCGCAGTCGCGGCTCAGTGACATTGCACGCTCGAAGTTGCTACGAGGGTCCTGAGTCAGAACAGAAACGGCCCGCCGAGCGCACCGTCTTCTGCATGGTCAACGACCTCCGTCACCGCCGAATGCATCGTCAAGGACAAGGACGGCAGTCGCAGCGTAGGCACCGGGCAGAGGGAGGAGCGTGATGCCGATCATCACAGGGCTGAGCTCGGATACTGCCGGGCGAGCTCGAGAACCGCGAACGGGGACCCGCCTGCGTGGCGAGCCCCCCGTTCGTAATTCCGAAGACGTCTGAAAGTCTGAAGACGTCTACCTAACTGTTCAGCCGGCGATGGTGTACTTCGTGCCCGGCGCCAGGCTGAGCGTGCCCAGGTTTGGCCCGCTCGATGCCGGTGCGAAGCAGACGTTCGCGGTGTCTGCTGCGCCCTTCGCCGTGTCTCCCGTGGTGTCGGACTTCACCTTGCCTGTGCTGAGCTCGCTGATGTCACCCGATGGGCACGTCGCCGACCCACCGGTGTTCGCCAAGCCCTTCAGCTTGGTCACTTTCCCATTGGCCCAGGTGATGGTGCCCTTGGTCGAGCTCTCCGAGTCCGTTGTGGTGCCCTTGCCGCCGGTGTTCCCCGAGCACTTGGACAGCGTGACCGTGGCCGAGTCGGACATGTTCACCGTACCGGACAATTCTTGCACGTGATTCCCGGAGGACTCGCCCCGGCCGACGTAGCCGTGGCGACCGTGAAGGCCGTCATCCCGGCGAGCGGAATGATGGCGGCAGCACCGGCGAGAGCCCCCATAACAATTCCATTCTTGAGCAACTGTTACTCCTTTATCTCTGTACGTGTGTGTACTTGGACGCTGGAGAAATCCGTTTGCGGTGCAACCCCACCCGAAATCCCCCACCGCTTGTTTAACCGTGATTGCTCTCCATTGCAACGCGGAATCCATTTAGAAGACCTTGTGCCCCGAATTGGTTTCCTCGTAGGAGTGTGAACGACCGGTAACAAACCGGTGGCGCCGTGTGAAGTTACCGGCGAGTATCTCGCCATCCTCAGCGACTATCACAGAACGTGGGCATGTGTGAAGACGTGCAGATGTCCGGCGTCTGGGATTACCAAGATTTCATCTTCGAGGGGTGCTACCCGCCCGGATGCCATACACGGACGCCTCTCACATGCGTGTTCTCGACCACCATGGCCGACCGTGTCATCTGGCCCCGACACCCAGAAGAAACTCAGGCCGTTCTCATTGAGACGGTCCAGCCAAATTGGAGGCACGCTGAATCCGCTCCCACTTCGAGACAAGCTCTCGACATCCGGCGGCGCCCGCACGCCATGCGACGCAACACGCGAGTCGAGGGCCAAAGGGCGATCCAACAGAAACTGAGTAGCCGCTGCCAATGCTCAGACTTCGACCTTGGCTGGCGATCTCGATCGGCTCCCACTAGTGATCGTTTTGACGAGCGGACTGGCGGCCATGACCACGCCCGAACCCACGAGGACCACCTGCCAGAACCACAGGGGGAGTGGGGCAGGAAGCCCATTTGGCAGCCAGGGTGGCCACCGGAGGAAGGCCCATGCCGCAATGGCGAGCCAGGGAACCAGATACCAGCGGATCTGGTGGTGGACGGCACCTCGAACGATGACGAAAACGACGATTGCGATACAGGTCAAGGGAATCGCGATGGCTGCGTCATAGGCCCACCACCGCCTATTGAGGTCGAGAATTGGATTGAAGGCCATGGTCACGAGGGCGAGCCAAGCCAAGAGCTGCCCCCGAATTCTCCGTCGGACGATGTCGAGAGTAATGAGCAGCACGGCGAGAGCCATGAACTTGTACCCGAAAAGACCCTCCTCGAAGACGAGCCTCATGCTCAGGCAGGTTGCGATCAATGACAGCAGAGGGATCGGATCGAGCGCGCGTGGGCCGAGGCGTCGATGAGCCCACCACGCGAGAGCCACGGACACCGCGATCGGTAGCGCTCGGGCACAGAACAGAAGCGCTCCTGTCGGCCTGCTGCCGAAGAGGGCAGGCTGGGAGAGCAGGTTCCAAAGGACCGTGCCGCCCGCGACCTCCCGAATCACCCGTCCCGACCAACACGGCATGGATTGCTCTTCCCGACGTCGCAACAAGAAACGGAACCGAGACGAGGACGACGGGCAGGGCCGACGAGATCAAGAACCGCCATCGGTTCCTCCCTGGAGCCACGATCACGAGAGGGATCAGGATCAACAGGCGAATGCTGCGAAGTAATGGCCAATCCCACGAGCACGCCGGCCCAGATCCACTCGCGTCGGAGTGCGCAGGCGATGCCCGCGAGCCCGACTCCGAGGGCAACGAGGTCCTGCGGATGGTATTCGAACAACAAGGGCATCCATACGATCGGGACAAGGGCGAGAAACACGACGCCCAATGCCTCCCACCGGCTGCGGCCACGACCTGTGGCGCGGAGCAACGCAACGAAACCCGCGAGCAGCGCAATCCAGCTTGCGTAGCCCAGATCGATCGTCGGGGACATGGCGCTGGAATCAAGCGACCAGCGATAGATCTTTACGTACGCATTCGCACACCCCGCTCCCAATGCGTGCTGAGTGGGGAATGGCACCGCATGACCAATTCCGCTCAGCGTGGAAAGTCCGCCCGAGATGAGAGGCCAGAGCGGCGGGGCTGCCGCGAAGGGCTGGTAGAGGAGCTGGAATGAGTTCGTAACGTTGTTTGCTGGAGGGTACGAGCAGGCGAGGCTGCCATGGGCAATGGCCCACGTCGGATAGAGGGACTCAACCGCGTCAAGCTGCGAAGGACCACCGAGGAGTGCGACCACTCCGCAGAAGATGCCGGTGGCAAGCAACCAGAATGCCAGGCACTGCGCTCCGGACAGTGGTTTCGCCAGGTCGCGCCACGAGCGCGGTGTAACCACCATCGACGACGTCGTCTGGGGCTTCCACATCCATCACAATAGAAACGGGCGGACCCACGGCCGTGGACACGACATCGAATACCTCCAATCCACGACAGTGCGAACATCTTCTCCGTCCGATTGCCGTCCGCCAAAGCCAGCGGCGCTTCCTCGTGCTGCGCCCTCAGACGGCAGTCACAATGAGGGGAGGACGTGGTGATCGTCCCGACCCAAGAGGCTCGGCGACGATCCTGAGCCAGCTCAACGAGCAACCCCATCCCCGTTTGCAATCCATGGGCGGGCAGAAATTGCCGAGCACCGCCGTGAGCGCGCCAACCAGTACACATATCGGGGCCCGTACCGCGGCGGCCCTACTGCTGCGGACCGGGGAAGAAGGGCTCTCCGTCAGCGCCAGTCGATCGTTTGCCCAGGTTGCGACCGCGCCGCACGATCTGGAGACAAACTGGCACCCATGAGCTCGGCCCACCCCACGACACGTCGTCGCAGCACTGAGCGGAGGCCGTGGTAAATCCAAGAGGAGAAGAGGAACCAGGAAGGGACGTTACGAGCCTCTCTGGCCCCATCGATCCCGACGCGCCCCGCGAGGGACCGAACATCTCCTACATCCCCGCACTCGACGGCATCCGGGGCGTGGCGATCATCGTCATCATGGGGTACCACGGCGGGGTCTTCCTGACGTCGGGGGGTTTCTACTCCCTCGACACGTTCTTCGCCCTCTCGGGCTTCCTCATCACCTCGCTGCTGATCTCCGAGTGGCAGCGAACGAGGACGATCCGCCTCGGGCGCTTCTGGGCCCGACGCGGCCCGTCGACTCCTCCCGGCCCTGTTGGTCATGCTGCTCGGCGTGGCCCTCTTCGCCGCCTTTGTGGTCCCCGCCGGCACGTACCCGACTTGCGAGGCGACGCGTTCTCCGCGCTCTTCTACTACGCCAACTGGCACTTCATCGCGATCGGCTCGAACTACTTCAACCAGAGCGCGCTCACCTCGCCGCTGACCCACACCTGGTCGCTGGCCGTCGAAGAGCAGTTCTATCTGGTCTGGCCGCTCGATCGTCCTCGGCGTCTTCAAGCTCTGGAAGAGCAAGCGGGTGCTCCTGGTCGTGTGCGTCGTCGGCGCGCTGGCCTCGGCGATCGAGATGGGCGCTCCTCTACTCGCCCGGCGACGTCAATCGCCTGTACTACGGCACCGACACCCGGGCCCAGTCCCTGCTGGTCGGCGCGGCGCTGGCGGTGGCCCTCTCGTTGTGGGCAGACCATCGTCGCCGGCCGGGCCGTCCGGCCGCAACCGATCGGACCCGACGCCGCGCTCGGCGGGGATCCGGCGTGGGCCGTCCAGACCGCCGCGCGGACGGGCCGCCGTGCTGGCGGTCGGCCTGGCCGGCGTGGGCGGGCAGCGCGGTGCTGTGGACCATCGTCTCCTACAACGACGCCGTCGCCTACCGCGGGGGCTTCTTCCTGGCCGCCCTCGCCACGGCGGCCGTGCTGTTCAGCGTCGTCTGCTCACAGCGCTCCGTCCTGGCGCGGCTGTCTCTCGGTCGCCCCGCTGCGCTACGTCGGTCGGATCTCCTATGGCATGTACCTCTGGCATTTCCCGCTGTTCCTCTACCTCGACCACGCCCGCACCGGCCTCACCGGCTACCCGCTGTTCGCGCGTGCGCGTGGCCGTCACCCTGGTGGTCGCCACGGCCTCCTTCTACCTGGTCGAACGGCCCATCCGTCAGGGCAGCCTCCTGACGGGGTGGCGGGCGTGGGCGATCACACCGGTGGCGGCCGTGGGCACCGGCGGCCGCCCTCGTCGCCGCCACCACCGGTCCAGCGTTGGCGGCCAGGGCCCGCGCCGCCACTGCCGGCCTCCGCGGCTCGACACCGGGCCCCGGTCAGGGCGCTGGTGGTCGGCGACTCGACCGCCCTGACCCTGGACATCGGCCTCAGCGAGTCACCCCCAGGACTACGACGTCAAGCTGTTCGACGGCGGCATCCTGGGCTGCGGCATCACCGACGGCGCCGAGTACCAGGAGCAGGGCGTGGACGCGCCCATGGCCGTCCAGTGCCGGGGGGCCCGCCGCGCTCCCAGTGGCCGGAGATCTGGAAAGCGGACATCGCCAAGCACCAGCCCAACGTGGTGATGATCCTGGCCGGTCGCTGGGAGGTGTCCAACCGCACCTACGACGGCCGCTGGACCAACATCGAGCATCCGACGTACGCCGCCTATGTGAAGCGCCAGCTGCAGTACGCCGTCCAGGTGGCCGGGTCGGGCGGCGCCACCGTGGTCCTGATGACCGCCCCTTGCTACGACACGGGCGAGCAACCCGACGGAGCAGCCCTGGCCCGAGGACTCGCGGACCCGGTTGGCCATCTACAACGGCATCGTCCGCGCAGGTCGCCGCCATCGACCCCGGGCACCTCGCTCCTCAACTTCAACGCGATGGCCTGTCCGGGAGGGCAGTACGAGGAGTACATGGACGGGCAGCAGGTCCGCCAGGCCGACGGCATCCACTTCACCTTCGGCGGAGGAAACGTCTTCGCCTCGAGGATCTGGCCGTTCGTCGTGACACTCGGTCGCCAGCAGATGAGTCGAACCCGCTGAACCGCCGTCAGAGGGATCCTCCTCCGCCTCGGTCGGCCGATCTTGATCGACCTGGGCAGCGAAAGGCCGGCGCCCCGGGGAAGGGGAAGAGACGCCGGCCGCTTCGCTACAACGACAGCTTGAGGGTTCTCTTAAGAAGCGGCTATGACCGTCATTACGAACGTGTGGAGTTTGTCGCGCGAAGTGACCGCTTCCGGGCGGGTCCGTGGGCCCTGGTCGGACGAATAGGCTTGTCGGTGTGAACACTTCCGATGGCACGCCCGACATGGGCATCAGCGAGGATGAAGTCACCGCACTCGCCCTGGCGGCCGATCCTGATCAGCCGATACCCAAAGACGCGTACCTATCGGCGTGGACTTGCGCAGCTCGGCGCTCCGCTCCCGCTCTGGTACATGCCCCCTGTGGTCAGGTCGGGTCGACGATGGAAGGCACCGGTCGTTTTGGCTGTGGTCTTGGCGTTCGTGCTGATCGATGCGATGGGTCTTTGCAATACGTACGGCATTCTCAGCCTTGCCTACGTTTGGTCAGGAGCTTGAATCCGTAGCTCCCGCACGGCGTCCCGATGGGACCCAAAGGATCGGCCTCATCCCTCGTTCCGTGCCGACACCGCACGCCGTGCGGCAGGCCGAGCGCGTCGCGGCCCGGCTGTCGCAGGCGACTCAGACCTTCGACCTCGCTACGACGTCGAGGTCTGCCCGGGGAGCGGTGGATGGTGACCAAGGCCACGACGGCTCCGACCAGGATCAGGCCGCCCGAGAGCACCAGGGCCTCGTGGAGGCCGGACCCGAAGGCGTCGTAGGCGGCATTGACCACCTTGGTGGCGATCCGGGCGACCGCGGCGTTCTTGGAGTGCTCGGCGCTGCTGGCCGCGCCCCCGCTGCGGCGCCGCCGGTCTGCACGGCGTGGATCGACGAGGCTCTGGAAGTTCGGCGGGATGCCGATCGCCTTCAGCCGGGCCGCCAGGTCGCCGGTCAGCTTGGCGTTGACGATGGCGCCGAGGACGGCCACGCCGAAGACCGCGCCCATCTCCCGGCTGGTGTTCGTGGCCGACGCCGCCATGCCCGAACGCTCCGGCGGCACCACGGTGAGCGGCACCGACGTCACCGGCACCAGCAGCATGCCGATGCCGACGCCGGCGATGGGCAGCACCCAGCCCGAGCGTGGCCGAACCCGACGTGGGGCCGAGCACGGCGCTGGCGAGCAGGATCCCGCCGCCGGCCAGCAGGCAACCGACGTCATCGGCCAGCGCGGCCCGATCCGGGCCACCAGCGGGCCCGGTCAGCGCGGAGACGATGATCAGCCCGGCCGCCATGGGCAGGAAGTCGACCGCGGTCTGGTACGCCGAGGCGTTCGACGACGACCTGGAGGTACAGGGCGGTGAAGAAGAAGATGGAGAACGTTCCGAAGTAGGCGACGAAGGCGACGAAGGTCGAGCCGGCGAACGGCGGCACGCCGGAACATGCGACAGGTCGAGCATCGGGCTCTTGACCCGCTGCTCGACCATGACGAAGGCGACGCCCGAGACGCCGCAGAGCACGAACAGGGCGACGATCCAGCTCGCCGTGTAGCCCGACTGCTCACCCTGGATCACGGCGAACGGAGATGCAGGCGAAGAAGGCGGCGCCCAGGACGAAGCCCACGAAGTCCACCCTCCGCCCCTGGCGGTCCGACGTCTCGGGCACGAAGACCGCGGCCAGGACGAAGGCCACGGCGCCGAAGCCCAGGTTGAACCAGAAGATGGCCCGCCAGCTCGAGAACCCGACCAGTGCGCCGCCGATGACCGGCCCGAGCGCGAGGGCCAGCCCCGAGACGGCGGCCCAGACGCCGAGGGCGTCGGCCCGGGTCTCGCGGTCGGGATAGACGTGCCGGATGATGGAGAGCGTGCCCGGCTCGCTCGCGGCCGCGCCGACGCCCATGATCACCCGGCCGGCGATGAGCCAGTCGACGTTGGGCGCCACCGCGGCCACCACGGACCCGGCGCAGAAGACGGCGACACCGGCGAGCATGATCTTCTTGCGGCCCAGGATGTCGCCGAGCATGCCCGCGGCCAGCATGAAGCCGGCGAAGGTCAGGGCGTACCCGTTGACCACCCACTGCAGCGAGGTGACCCCGGCGTGGAGGTCGCACTGGACGTTGGCCAGCCCGACGCTGACGATCGTGTTGTCGAGGAAGGTCAGGAACAGGACGGCGCACAGGGTGGCGAGGGCCAGCGCCTGCGCGGCCGACCCGAGGCCTCCCTTCTTGACCTCCAACCCGGGCGGAGCCCCGTCGATGCCTGTCAACGGGCCGCCCTTGCCACCTTCGGTCAGCAGTGCGGTCCCTCCCAGCCTGAGTCGGGCCGCAGCCCGCGACCTGTAGCAGATCGCATTCCATGAGTTTTGCCTACCCGCGGGCGGGTAGTGGAACCCCCACGGGGTGCCGCCCGAGGGCTGGTCAGCGGGATGCCCAGGCTCCTGCGGTCAACCCCTCGGACGTGACGATGGACTCGATGTTGCCCGGTTTAAGGCGTGGAGGACCGGCAATGGGCTTCGGTGCGGTGGATCTGGTTCACCGACGTGACCCGTGACACCGAAGGACCTCGAGCGTTCTTCGATCTCGTCGACTACCCCTACTACGTGGTCACGGTCCGGTCGCCCGATGCCGACATGAGTGGCTGCCTGGCGGGGTTCGTACCCAGTGCAGCATCGACCCGCCCAACTTCCTCGTGTGCATCTCGAAGGTGAACCACACCTTGCTGTCGCCGAGCACTCGCCGGGCATGGGCCTGCATCTTCTCGGGGCCGGACCAGAGCGCATTGGCTCGGCTCTTCGGCGAGGAGACGGGGGACGTCGTTGACAAGTTCGCCTCGGTCGACTGGCGGCTCGGCTCAACGCGGCGCCCCGTTCTGGTCGACGCGGCGGTCAGCATGGAAGGACAGGTCCTGGGCCACTTTTCCGTCGGCGACCACGAAGCCTTCCTGGTACGGGCGGTCCGCGCGGTCGCCGGTGGGCACGCCGGCCTGCTCACCTATCGCAGTGCACCGCCACTCGAGCCCGGGCACCCGGCGTAACGCAGGCCGCCGGTTCGGGGGCCTCAGGTGCGCCGCGCCGTGCCACGAGGGATCAGCCGCGCCGCCCGTCGAAGGCGAAGGGCTGCACCAGGCTCATCATGTTGCCCGAGTCGTCGCGCAGCGTCGCCTCGATTCCGTAGGGACGTTCGGCTGGTTCCGACAAGAACGTGACGCCCTTGGCCACGAGCTCCTTGTAGGTCCGCTGGCAGTCGTCGGTCTGCCATCACGCCGATGCCCATGGTCCGCTGGCCACCAGCTCGCGGAGTTGCGCCGCGGCCTCGGGTGAACGACCCATGTCGCACGACGACAAGATGATCTGGAGGTCGGGCTGGTCCTTGGGCCCGACGGTCAGCCAGCGGAACCCGGCCCCGGCCCCCTCGAACTCCTCCCCCATGGAGATGTCGAAGCGCTCCTCGAATCCGAGCGTCTCGGTGTAGAAGGCCTTCGCGGAGTCCTGGTCCAGGACGAAGACGCTGGTGTGGGACATCCGGTTGATCATGGCGCTCGGCTCCTTCTCGACCCGTGCGCAGAGTACGACGGCGTCCAGCGTTCAGGCTTCTCCGCGATTGCGCTACTTGCGCGCCCGATCCGGTGCGCCCGGCGCCTGCGGCCCTCCGGGCGCGGACGGCCCCAGTCCATGAGGAAGCAGCCCGGGATGGGCGGAGGCCCGCCCCGGGCGGCCGACGCCCGCTGGAATGTGCTCGGCGACATGCCGACCAGCTCGGAGAACCGGGAGCTGAACGAGCCCAGGCTGGAGAAGCCGACCAGCATGCACACCTCGGTGACGGTCAGGTTGGCCGAGCGCAGGAGGTCCTTCGCCCGCTCCACCCGCCGGCGGGTGAGGTAGTTCGCCGGGCGTCTCTCCGAACGCGTCCTTGAAGGCCCGGGCGAAATGGAACTTGGAGAAACCCGCCTCCGCCGCCATCCGGTCGAGGTCGATGGGCTCGGCGAAGCGCAGATCCATCAGGTCCCGCGCCGCTCGTAGATGTGCGACCCGTTCGCTCGACGCTCACCGCGGCGCACGGTACCGCCCCGGTGCGCGGGGGGGACGCACCGGGGCGGGCTGGCGTCGGCGATCAGGCGTGTGCCTCCCAGAAGTCCCGGAGCAGGGCGACGAGGTCGGCGGCCCGCTCGTCGGGCCAGAACAACTTGGCGTCGGGAACCAGGGTGACGCGCTCGGCGCCGGGGATCATCGCGGCCAGGCGCTCGGCCCACGACGGCTCGAAGAAGATGTCGCCGGTGCCCCACGCCACCTGGACCGGCGCCGGCAGCTCGGCCAGCTGCGGCGCGACGCCATCAGCTCCTCCGCCTTCGGGGCCACGAGGAAGCGCTCGAGGCCCTTGCCCTGGTCGGCGGCGAACGGCGCGATATAGCTCGTCAGCAGCTCGTCGGTAGCTGCGTCCGGTTGGCGTAGCCCATGCCGAACCCGGCCTCCGAGCGCGCCAGCTCGGTGTCGCCCGTCATGGCGGTCACCATCGGGCCGAGCTCGCCCTCCTCGGCCAGCTCGACGAACGGCTTGAAGAGCTCGGGCGGGAAGTTGTCGTGCACGTCGCAGTTGGTCAGCGTCATCGTGCGGATCCGCTGCGGGTAACCGGGCGGCGAACACCTGCGCGACCGCGCCGCCGGTGTCGTTGGCGACGACGTCGACCTGATCGAGGCCGAGGTGCGCGCACAGCTCATCGAGCATCGCGGCCAGCCCGTTGAGCGAGAGGTCAGCGCCGCCGGTGTCCCCGGCGGATCGGCGTCGCGCCGTGCGCCGGCAGGTCCGGCGCGATGCAGCGGCGCACGTCGGCCGACGTCCCAGATGACGTTGCGCCACAGGTCCGCGTTGACGAGGACGCCGTGCACGAAGAGGGCCGCCGGCGCATCGTGCCGCCCTCCCCTCGCCCTGGTCGACGTAGGCGACGTCGCCGCAGACTGAGGCTGACCGTCTGGCGGGGCAGCACCGTCGTGCGCCGTCGCGGGTCGGATGTGTCTGGTCTGTCGTCGTGGTGGGGGTCATGCCTCCCACTCTACATACCAACTGTCTGTTTGTAAAGAGGGAGTAGGATCTCCGCCGTGCCCACGCAGGCAGAACGCACCGAGGCCACCCGGGGCCGGCTGATCGCGACGGCGCGACGGCTGTTCGCCGAGAAGGGTTCGCCGCCACCTCGACCGAGGAGATCCTGAGCGAGGCCGCGGTCAGCCGCGGCGCGCTGTACCACCACTTCCCGAGCAAGACCGACCTGTTCCAGGCCGCTTCGAAGCGGTGGAGGAAGAGCTGACCGCGAAGCTCCTCGCCGTCGCCACCGCCGGCGGCGAGACCGACCCGGTCCGCATCCTCGAATTGGGCTTCGACGCGTTCTTGGACCAGTGCGTCAACCCCGAGGTGCAACGCATCGTGATGCTCGACGGCCCGACCGTCCTCGGCTGGGACGCCTGGCACGAGATCGACGAGCGCTACGCGTTCGGCACCATCAAGGCCGTGCTCTCCGCGCGGCGGAGATGGGCCGCATCGACGCGCGGCCGTCGACCCGCCTCGCACCTCCTCGTTGGCGCCATCATGCAGGCCGGCATGGTGGTGGCGCGGGCCGACGACCCGGCTGGGGCCAAGCAGGCGATGGCGGATTCGTTCGCCGGTTGGTGTCGGCGTCTCGGACCCTCGCGCCTTGGTGCCGCGATGTAACCTCGGACTGCTAGAGTGTGTCCGTGCATATTCACCACGACGTGACCGTCTACTCGCCGTCTCGCCCACCCACGCCGGCAGGCGCGCCGGGCGGCCCCGCCCGTCGACGCACCCGTGCACGGTGACCGCGGTCGCCCTCACCTCGCCGCCCACGGTCACGAGATAGGCGATCTGGAACGTCGTGCCGGTGACCGCCCCGACGCGCAGGTCGACGTCGACCTCGTCGTCGAAGCGCACGCGGCTTGCGGTACCGCACCGCCACCTCGAGCACGGGAAGTCGCGGCCGCCGCTCGCTCACTGCCCGTGCCCGCTGCGCACCGCCCGCGTCGTAGCGGGTGACCGATCGCAGCGAGATACTCCGACCCGCGCCTCCTCGAGGTATGGCAGGTACGCCGCGTGGTGGACGACGCCCATGGCGTCGGTCTCGGCGAAGCGGGTGCGCAGCCGGTGGCGAACACGTAGTCAGCCGGGTCCCGCGACGGCTGCAGGGACAGGCGAGCCACGATCCGCCCGCTACTCCCCCATCGGGACCGCGCCGCCGCCATCCGCGCGGCCGGTCCGTCTCGGCGCGGACGTGCGCAGACCGGCCCGAAGGCGACGCGGCCGCCGGCCATGCGGTGGACGCCGTCCCTGTTGAAGATGGCGAACTCGCCGTCCGCCTCCACGGTCACGATGCCGCCCTGGACGATGCGGCCCTTGCTGAGGATCCGCCGGTCCGTGCACCTCGGTGACCCAGCCCTCGAACACCGCCTCCTCGTCGGTCAGCGTCGGACGCAGGTACCGCAGCACGAGGCGAACCGTGGGGCCGGTGTGCCCTCGATGGCGTTGGCCGCCGTCAAGATGATGTCGAAGGCGGCCGCCAGTATGGCGCCGTGCACGCAGCCCGGCGCGCCCTCGTACCCGACGTCGAAGACGGCCCGCCCCAGCGCCTTGGGCGGTTCGAAGTCCAGCACGACGGGCAGCGCCAACGGGTTGAAGCGCCCGACGACGACGTCGTAGGGCATGGCGCCGCCGAGCGGCACCTCCTTGGGCGGGCCGTCGTCGTCGGGCGCCATGAAGCGCGGCAACGGCACCTCGGGCAGGTGCGTCTCGAGCTCGTCCGCCACGGCGGCCAGCTGCGCCGTCAGCCGTCCTCTCCGCCGCGGCGGCGCCGTGCTGACCGACAGGCGGATCAGGCGGCGCAGGACGTCGGCCAGCTCCCGCGCCTCGGGCTCGCGGCCCCGCAGCCCGGGGTGGTTCTCGAACGACGTCGGCCTGGGGTCTGGGCGTCAGCACGGCGCGAACAGTACCGCCGGGCCCGTCGCCCGCCGACATTCGAGCACGCCGCACCCGTCGACGCCGACCGTTCTCGTGCGGCGCACGAGGCGCTCCTAACATGGCCCGGTGACCCCCGAGCACTCCGTCCAATTCACCTCCGGGACCCCCGAGACCGTCTTCGACCCGCTCGCACCGGAGCTGGCCGCCGCACTCGACGCCGCCCGGTCACTCCCGCCGGACCGCCGTCGCGATGCGGTGGCGGCCGTGGCGGCCCAGGATCCCCGCTGCCTGCAGGCCTGGGCGGACCTGGCCGAGCTCGGCCGACGACCCCATCGAGCGCTACGCCTACGCCCGGGTCGGCTATCACCGCGGCCTCGACACGCTGCGCGCGGCCGGCTGGCGCGGCTCGGGCTACGTCCGCTGGCGCCACGAGCCCAACCGTGGCTTCCTCCGCTCGCTCCACTCCCTGGAGCTGGCGGCCGCCGCCATCGGCGAGACCGACGAGGAGCAGCGCTGCGCCCTGTTCCTCCGCCAGCTCGACCCCGAGTGGAGGACGCACCAGGGCTGACCGCTCCTTCGTCCCGGGGTACCCCTGGATCCCCTGGGGACCCGACCGGATCGACCCCGGGTCGGCGGCCGCCCGCACGTAGTTAGGGTGTCTAACTGTATGATGGTCGAAGTGTCCGTGACCTCCCCCCTGGCTGCGCGCCTCCGAGCCGCGAGGCCGGCGAGCGCCGCGTCGAAGCGACCGACCCCGCCCCCGTGCTCGGGTCCTACGGCCGCGTCGCGGCCTGGCTGTCCAAGCGGGTCGAGGTGGCCCTGGCACCGTCGACCTCACGCTCCCCCAGTTCCGGGTGCTCGGGATCCTGGCCGAGGGCTCCGCGGCCGCCTCGGGCCTGGCCGACCGTCTGGCCGTGCGGCGCCGTCGATCACCGCGATCGTCGACGGCCTGGTCGCCCGGGGGCTGGTCGACCGCCGCCAGGAGGACAGCGACCGCCGGCGGGTGGCGCTGCGCCTGACCGACGAGGGTGTGCAGCATCCTGGCCGACGCCGACCGGCCGTCGACGACTACCTGGCGTCCATCGCCGGCTACCTGCCGACAAGGACGAAGCCATGGCGCTGCGCTCGCTCGAGCTGTGGGGACGGGCCATGGCCGCGTCGCGGGAGGGCGCCGCAGACCGGCGACGCACGCGGACGAGCGAGCGGCCGCGGCCGGTGAGCAAGACCGAAGACCGGCTCGACCGGCGGCGACCCGGCCGAGGGCGGCCGCCGGCAACGGTCGCGTGCCCGGAGCGACGACGGTCACCGAGCGGGAGACCGAGCAACGGCATGCGCTCGGCTGCCGCTGGCCGCCTACGTCCCCATGGGGGTCACCAGCCGCTACGAGGCGCCGAAGGCCACCGTCGACCCGGACCGGACCAAGTCGTGGATCAAGCGGGCGACGCCCATCGTCATGGCGCACAAGGTGCAGTGGTTCAGCGCGCTGATCTTCTCGTTCCTCGGCCTGATCATCCAGGTGTGGATCCCGAAGATCCTCCAGAACGGCATCACCAACGCGCTGATCCTCGCACCCGCCCGCTGCACAACTACGTCGAGCTGATCGCCGTGCTCGCGCTGTTCACCGGTGTGTTCGGCTACATCTCGCGCTCCAACCTCTTCAAGGTCGCCTACTCGATCGAATTCGACCTGCGCAACATCCTCTACGAGCACTTCACGCGGATGTCGTTCCCCTTCTACGACCGCGTGCAGTCGGGGCAGCTGATCTCGCGGGCGAACTCGGACATCCGCTCGGTGCAGATGTACCTGACCTTCGCGCCGATGATCCTCGTGCAGTGCTCCATCGCCGTCGTCGCCTTCGGCTTCATGCTCTCCATCAGCGTGCCGCTGGCCTTCGTCGCCATGGCGTCCATGCCCTTCATCTACCTGTCGGCATCAGGATGCGGAAGTCGCTCTTCCCGGTCTCGTGGCTGATCCAGTCCCGGCTGGCCGAGGTGGCGACCGTGGTGGACGAGAACGTCAACGGCGTGCGCGTCGTCCGCAGCTTCGCCGCCGAGCAGCAGCAGCTGGGCCAGCTGGCCAAGGCGGCCGACCGGGTCCAGTGGGGCTACATCAAGGACGCGGACCTGCGCGCCCGCTTCGCCCCGCTCTGCAGAACCTCTCGCAGGTCGGCCTCGTCTTCGTCCTGCTCGTCGGCGGCTGGATGGTCATCCACGACCACCTGCCCGTGGCCTCGATCATCTCGTTCAACCTCTACCTGGTCATGATGCAGGCGCCCTTCATGATGCTCGGGATGCTGATCATGATGGGCCAGCGCGCGTCGGCCTCGGCCGACCGCATCTACGAGATCCTCGACGAGAAGCCCGACGATCGTCGACCGGCCCGGCGCCGTCGACCTCGTCGACTGCCAGGGCGACGTCGAGTTCGACGACGTCTGCTTCGCCTACGCCGACGACAGCCTGCTCTCGAAGACGAGCGACGACGGGCCACGCGAGATCCTGCGCAACCTCAACCTGCACCTGCGCCCGGGCGAGACCATCGCCCTGGTCGGGCGCACCGGCAGCGGCAAGTCCACCGTGGCCCGCGTGCTGGCCCGCTTCTACGACGCCACCGGCGGCACGGTGCGGGTCGACGGGCACGACGTGCGCGACCTCACCCTCACCAGCCTGCGGGCCAACATCGGCGTCGTCCTCGACGAGCCCTTCCTCTTCTCGGTGTCGATCCGGGACAACATCGCCTACGGGCGGCCGGACGCCCCCATGGAGGAGGTCAGGGCCGCCGCCGAGGCGGCCGGCGCCGCCGGCTTCATCAACCGGCTGGCCGACGGGTACGACACCGTGGTCGGCGAGCGGGGCTACACGCTCTCAGGCGGGCAGCGCCAGCGCATCGCCATCGCCCGCGCCCTGCTGGTCAACCCGCCCATCCTGATCCTCGACGACGCCACCAGCGCCATCGACGTGAAGGTCGAGCAGCGCATCCACTCGGCGCTCCGCGTCCTCATGGAGGGGCGCACCACGCTCATCATCGCCCACCGCCTCTCGACCATCAGCCTGGCCGACCGGGTCGTGCTGCTCGACGGCGGCCGGATCGTGGCCGACGGCACCCACGCCGAGCTGCTGGCGTCGACGCCGCTCTACTCCGAGGTGCTGGCCCAGGCCGCCAGCGAAGAGCAGCGCGGCCGCCGAGGCGGCGGCCGGCGCCGAGGACCTCGGGCTGGACGACGACGTGTTGGAGCCCGCGGGCGTCGCCCTCGCGCCGGAGGACGGGCTCCTCGAGACCGACGACGAGGTCCTCGAGCCCGAGAGGGGTGCGGTCTGATGTTCGGCGGCGGAGGAGGCGGGCCGCCCATGGGCGGCGGCGGGTCCCCGGGCTCGGCCCAGGCCGGCCTGCCCTTCGGCGGCATCCCGCAGGAGCTGCAGGCCGGTGTCGACCTCCTCCTCGACGAGGAGCCCGACCGCGGCGAGTCCGACGTCGTCTTCACCCAGCTGCCGACGGAGCACGAGTCGAAGAAGCTGCGCTCACCTCGGCCTGCTCATGGAGTACCCGGGCATGTGCGCGCTGGCCGCATGCTGGTCGGGACTGATCGCCTTGTTCACCCAGCTCGGCCCGAGCCTGGTCTCCTACGCCATCAACCACGGCCTGACGCCGCCCCACTACGACTTCGGCGTCGTCGTGGCGATGGCGGTGCTGTACCTGGTGCCGATCGTCATTTCGGGCAGCGCGCAGTGGGGACAGGCGCGCGTGACCGGCCGCCTGGCCTCGTGGGTCATGAACGACCTGCGCATCAAGGTCTTCCGGCACCTGCAGCGGCTCTCGCTCGACTTCTTCACCGAGGAGAAGGCGGGCGTCGTCATGAGCCGCATGACGAGCGACATCGAGAACCTCCAGCAGCTGCTCCAGGACGGGCTGGCCCAGTTCGCCATTCAGGGCCTGACCATGGTGGTGATCACGGTCATCCTCTTCGCCACCAACGCGAAGCTCGCCGCCATCACCGTGTTCGCCGTGCTGCCGCCGCTGCTCATCATGTCGATCTGGTTCAAGCGGGCCTCCGAGCGCGGCTACGACAAGGTGCGCGACGGCATCGCACTGGTGCTGGCCGACCTCTCCGAGAGCCTCCAGGGCGTGCGCATCGTCACGGCGCACAACCGGCAGCGCTACAACGTCGAGACCCACCGCGACATCGTCGGCGCCTACCGCGACGCCAACAACTACACGGGCCGCATCAACGGCGTCTACGGCCCGGGGTCACAGCTCATCAGTGTCTTCGGCCAGCTGCTCATCCTGGGCATCGGCGGCACCATGTACCTGCACCATCCCCAGGAGATCAACCTGGGCCAGCTGACCGCCTTCTTCCTCTACGTGAACCGCTTCTTCTCGCCGATTCAGCTGCTGGTGCAGCAGTACAACACCTTCCAGCAGGGCCGGGCGTCGGTGTTCAAGCTCCGCGGCCTGCTCGAGACCGAGCCCTCCGTGCTCGAGGAGCCCGACGCGGTGGAGCTGCCCCCAGATCAGGGGCGAGATCCGCTTCGACCACGTCTCGTTCGGCTACGACCCTGCCGTGCCGGTGCTCCACGACGTCGACCTGACCATCGAGCCCGGCGAGACGGTGGCCTTCGTCGGCGCCACCGGGGCGGGCAAGTCGACCATGGCCAAGCTGGTCACCCGCTTCTACGACCCGACGGCAGGCCGTGTGCTCATTGACGGCTACGACCTCAAGCACGTGACGCTCGCCTCGCTGCGGAGCCAGCTCGGTGTCGTGCCCCAGGAGCCGTTCCTCTTCGCCGGCACCATCCGCGACAACATCTCCTTCGCCCGGCCGGGGGCGCCCGACGACGAGGTGTGGGAAGCCGTCCACCAGGTCGGGCTCGGCGAGCTCGTCCACCGGCTGCCCTACGGGCTCGACACCCCGGTCCACGAGCGGGGCCAGTCGCTCTCCTCGGGCGAGCGCCAGCTGATCGCGCTGGGCCGGGCCTTCATGGCCGAGCCGCGGGTGCTCGTCCTCGACGAGGCGACCTCGAACCTCGACCTCAAGTCCGAGACCCTGGTGGAGGCGGCACTCGACGTCCTGCTTCAGGGCCGGACCGCCGTCCTCATCGCCCACCGGCTCTCGACGGCCATGCGGGCCGACCGCATCGTCGTGGTCGGCGACGGCCGGCTGCTCGAGGTCGGCTCGCACGACGAGCTGGTCGCGCTCGGCGGCCACTACGCCGAGATGTACGAGACCTGGATCACCCAGTCACACGCGGCCTGACGCCTGCGGCGGTGCGTCAAGGGAGCTTGATGTCGTGACGTGCCGCCGCCACCCGCCGGTCCTCGTCGGTGAGCTCGGCGGCGGGCACGGGCACCACGATGCGCCACTTCTTGCAGACCGGACAACGCTGGTAGCGCTTGTACCCGAGCCGGACGGCCTTGAACGATGAGCCGACGATCCACACCGTGGTGAAGAGGTGGCCCTGGCTGCAGCGGACGATGGTGTCGCCCCCCATGCCCTCGTAGCCGCGGTCGCGCCCGGCCTGCCCACCGACGACCGCGATCACGATCACGACTCCCGCCGCGATCACCACGGCCAGGAGGACGATGACCCAGGTGCTCATCTCTCTCCCCGATCAGCTTGGGACTGCGGCAAAGATGCCGGCGCCTTCTCGGCCCCGCCCTGGCACGATACGGCAGTGCCCGAGAACTACTTCATCGGCTCGATCGCCACTGACTATGAGGCCAAGTGGCCCGGCCTCTTCGAGCCCGCCGTGGTCGACCCGGCGGTGCACTTCCTGACCGAGGCCGCCGGGCCGACCGATCCTCGAGTTCGGCATCGGCACCGGCCGCCTGGCCCTGCCACTCAGCGTGTGCGGTCTCGACGTCTGCGGCATCGAGCTGTCCCCGGACATGGTGGGGGTGCTGCGCTCGCCACGCGGGAGGCGACGCCATCGGCGTGACCGTCGGCGACTTCGCCGCGGCGCAGGTTGTTGGCTCGGTGGGGTCCTTCACCCTCGTCTATCTCGTTCGCAACACGATCATGAACCTGACCACACAAGACGAACAGGTGGCCTGCTTCGCCAACGCGGCGGACCATCTGGCACACGGTGGGCGCTTCGTCGTGGAGGTGATCGTGCCCGAGCTGCGGCGCCTCCCACCGGGCACGACGACCCGGCCCTTCACGGTGACCCCTTCTCACGTCGGCATCGACGAGTTCCACGTCGCCACACAGCACTCGTGGTCACACCACTACTGGTTCGGCGACGACGGCGCGATCGAGACGTTCAGCGCGCCGTTCCGCTATGTCTGGCCGGCCGAGTTGGACCTGATGGCGCGGCTCGCCGGGATGGTCTTACGGGAACGCTGGAACGACTGGGACAGATCCACCTTCGACGAGCACAGCACCAGCCACGTCTCGGTCTGGGAGAAGGTCGGGCCGCCGCTGCCGTGACGTGCTTTCGTGCCATGCCGTCGTCACCATTCGGCGGGTGGTCGGTCAGCGCACCTCGATGAGCGCCACCGTGTTGCCGTCGGCATCGCGCAAGGTCGCCTTGCGCTCAGCGGGGCCGACCCGCTCGACACGAACGGGCCTCGAGCCCACGCGCCGCCAGCTCGACGAGGGTCGCGTCGAGGTCCCCGACGGACATCGTGGCGTCGCGTGCCCCGCCTGTGTCCCGTCGACGAGCACGTAGAGCCAGGCCGTGTCGGTGAGCCGCCACATGACCTCGTACTCGTTCGGCACGATGTCGGGAGGAGCGGCCGAATAGTCGTTCGAAGTAGTCCTGACCAGCGGCCAAGGCCGACACCGGCACCGCGGTGAAGGCGACCTCGACGTCCATGGCCAGCGACGTTACCGCCGCGCCAATCCCGACGGCCGGCTCGGCCGTACCCCGTGGGAGGGGGCGGTCCGTTGACCTCCAGCGGATCCGGGACCACGAAGGAGGCTCAGGCACACATGGCACGGCACTCGACGCATAACAGGGTGGGAAAGTTCGGCTCGTGGCGGCCGCCGTCGCCGCCCTGGCGGCGCTCGCCGCAACAGTCGCCGTGGGCGCACTGGGTGCGGTGCCCGCCGGCGCGGCCCCTGTCCCCTTCCTCTCGCACTTCCATTCGGTGAGCGTCGTCGGGTCCACCGTGCCGGCCAACGGTGATCAGAACCCCTACGGCGTCGCCAACGTGCCCTTCAGCACGGGCACTCTGGTGCGCGGCGACACGTTGGTCAGCAACTTCAACGCGAGCAGCAACCTACAAGGGACCGGGACCACGATCGTCCAGGTCGCACCGGGCGGACACGTTGGCGCTCTTCGCCCGGATCAATCCGAACTTGCCGGGGTGCCCCGGCGGCGTGGGTCTGACGACGGCGCTCAGCGTCCTCGACGACGGCTATGTCGTGGTCGGCAGCCTGCCGGTGACCAACCGCGGGAACGGGACCCCCGAGGCCGGGTGCCTCATCGTCCTCAACAGCAACGGCGTGCCGGTCGAGACGTGGGCCGGCAACGGCATCAACGGCCCCTGGGACATGACCTCGGTGCAAGTGTTCGGACCGTTCGCCGAGCTGTTCGTGACGAACGTGCTCAACGGCACGGTGGCCGCAGCGGGCAACGAGGTGGACCAAGGCACGGTGCTGCGGCTCAGCGTCTTCGATCCGCCGGGCCGCCCCCCCGCACTCTTCGCATCGACGACGGTCGCCACTGGCTTCGCAGAGGAACTCAACTCGAGTGCGCTGGTGCTCGGCCCGACGGGCGTCGCGCTCGGCTACAACGGGACGCTCTACGTCGCCGATACGGTGCACAGTCGCATTGCCGCCGTGCCCGTTCGCGACGGGCCGATTCTTCCCTGTCTTCGGTGGCGGCTTCACCGTGAGCGAAGGTGACAATCTGAACGCTCCGCTCGGGCTCGCGCTGGCGCCGAACGGGGACTTGATCACCGTCAACGGGAACGACGGCAACGCGGTCGAGGTCAGTCCCTTCGGGGCCCAGGTCGACACCGTCACGATCGACCCCTTCAACAGCGGCGGGGACCTCTTCGGTCTGGCCATCGCACCCGGCGGCAACGGCGTCCTCTTCGTGGACGACAACGGCTCCGCCAACACGCTCGACTTGCTGCACTGAGCGGCGGCCGGGCAAAGCCGGAGCCAGCGCAGCAGTCGCCCGGGTCGCCCGGGGTGGGAAGACACATCCGCCCCGGGCACCCGAGTCGGCACCTCAGGACTTAGGCCCGGCTCCAGTCACGCAGCGTGGCACGGTAGCGCGTGTCCCAGTCGCCATAGGCCGCGCGCAGCGCGCGCCCCGGCCACTCGGCGGGGAGCAGCTCGACAGGGAGCAACGGGTCCCCTTGGAGATGGCGCAGGACGGCGGCCGAGAGCTCGAACCCCGGCGCCAGCGCCTCGGGGCGCTCAGGTGCCAGTGCGTCGAGCGCGCGCCGCAGGTCGTCGGCGCGCCGCGGCCCAGGCCGCCAGGTCCCACAGCCGAGCGGCCAAGTCCCGCGCGTCGGCGGGACGCGCGGCCATGAGCTCGACGTCGGCGTCCAGGGAGTCGGGGAGCTTGAGCGCGACGTTGGCCGGCCGCATCCACACCCCTTCGCGCAACTCGGCCAGGCGGGCATAGGCGAGCGCGCGCCGGCGGGCGCCGCGTACCTCGGCGGTGCTGCCCGACGTCGTCACGACGGCCAGCCACCAGCTGCCGTCGTAGGGCACGGTCGCCCCCGAGCGACTGACCGCCTGGCGAGCCTGGCGAGCCACGAGGTGGCCGGCCAGCCGGTAGCCGCCTGACCCGTCCTTCGTGGCCTCGCCGGCGGCCACCATCCGGCTGAGGGCGACCCGCGCCCGGTTCTCGCTGATGCCGAACAGCCCGGTCAGGCGGACGAGTTGGGCCACGGGCAGCTCGGGCGGCTCCATGCCCAGCAGCGCGCTGGCCAGCACCGAGCGGGCAGTGAGTGGCTGGATGTCCAGGGCAACTCCCGTATTACGTAATTGCATCACTTGACAAAATATCGTAATATGTCCCCATGGCCGCACACCATGGTGCCCGATGTCGTCGAACGGCCCGACGTGCTCCCGAGCGAGCGCCTCCTGGCCAACGGCATGGCCATGCCTGGATTGCGGGCCGACCTGCGCCGCATCGACAACGGGCGCAACGCCCTCTCAGTGATGGCCGTCTGGTTCTGGGTGGCGCTGCTCATCGGCGGTGCCGTCTTCATCGACCAGTGGTGGAGCTATCTGATCGCCTTCGTCTTGATGGGACCGATGTACGCCCGCTTCGCCATCCTCATGCACGAGGCGGCGCACAAGCTCCTCTTCACCAACAAGCGCTGGAACGACCTGATCGGCAAGTGGGTGGTGGCCTATCCCGTCTTCACGCCGGTGCAGCTGTACCGGCGCGTGCACTTCGCGCACCACAAGGACGAGTTCGGGCCCGACGAGCCGGACATGGCGTTCTACTCGCCGTATCCATGCACGCGCCGGGCCCTGTACCGGCGTCTCGTCCGCGATGCCGTGGGCATCAGCGGCTGGAAGAACCTCGTCCCGCTCGTCAAGAACACGCTGCACAAGCCGTTCCGGCCGATCGGCCTCTCGATCTTCAGCGTCCAGGCCGTCCTGTGGGCGGTCATGTGGGCCGCCACCGGACGCTGGTGGATCTACCCGCTGCTGTGGTTCCTGCCCTGGATGACCGAGTGGCGCGTCATCAACCGCCTGCGCTCGATCGCCGAGCACGGCGGCATGGAGCGCAGTCCGGATCGCCGGGCGACGACGCACAACGTGCGCCAGTCGTGGCTGGCGCGGTTCTGGATCGTGCCGTACAACACCGGGTGGCATCTCGCCCACCACGTCGACATGGGCGTGCCGTGGCGCAACCTGCCCGCCTACCACGCCGAGCTGGAGCGAGCCGGCTATGTCACCGACGCCATCACCTACCCGAGCTACTGGGCGTTGTGGAAGGCGCTCAGCAGCGCGGACGACACCACCGAGGTGAAGGCCCGGGCCGTGTCAGCCTGAGTGGCGCCGCCCATTGCAACTCGGAACAACGAGGAATTCAGCCGCGCGGCGGGCCGACCTGCGAATCGAGCCACGCCACCAGCGGCGCCCCGGCGGTGAACACCTCGACGACGCGCGCCTTCGCCCGTGTGGTGTGCAACCAGGCGGCGGGCGCCCATGACCGCGAGGCGACGAGGCCCTTAAGACGCAACAGCTCAATACGTGGATGCTCCTTGGGGTAGCCCTTCGGCGCGCTCTTGAGCGTCTCCATGGCATGGACATTGAGCCTTGATTTGCGAAGCTCGTCCACCACCTTCTGCAGCCTGCGACCCGCGCCATCAGCGGCGACGGCGTTGCGGAAACGAGCCAGCTGGTCGGTCGTCATGTGGTACGTGCCGACACCGGCGAGGAGCCCGTTCGCGGACAGCTGCACATAGCCGTCCCCGATCGCGGCCGCGATGGCCGTCTTGTAGGGCGACTTGTCCCGGCTGAAGCGGGTGTCGCGATAGGGGCGGAAGAGGCGTGCCGGCCCGAAGTCGTCACGAAGGTCGGCGAGCAACGCCTCCAGCGGCGCCCTGACGTCGCGCTCGTATACCTCCTTGTGGTCCAGCCAGTAGGCCTTGGAGTTGTCGGCCTCGAGACCCTCGAAGAACTGCAGGGCGCTGTCGGGCCACCCTCTGAAACTGCTGGCTCGTGACGACGTCGTTGGAGCCGCTCCACGCACCGCCTCATCATGCCCGAGGCGTGTGACGCCGGCCGCCACGGCGGTTTACCTCGGACTCGGAGGGGGCAGTGCTCGATGGTGTCCGGCTCGGGAACGCCAACGGGTACGGACCCGATCGTGCGCCTCGGCGTCGGCGCGGGTCGGCGCACCCATGCGGCGTGGTGGCTGGCCGGGCTGGGCCTGGCGGCGCTGGTCGCCGCGTCGCTCGCGGCACCCGAGAAGGCGCGGGCAGCCGCGGCGCAGGACTGGCCGCCGTTCGTCCTCGTCGCCGGGTTGCTCCTGGTCGGCCTGGTGGCCGAGGAGGACGGGCTGTTCGCCGCGGGAGGCCACGCGCTGGCCCGCCTCGCACCCAACGGCGTGGCGCTCTACGGGGGCACTGCGATCCTCGTGGTCGTGGTCACGACGCTGCTCAACCTCGACACCGCGGTCACCTTCCTCACCCCGGTGCTCGTGTACGCGGCGCGCAGCAGGGGCGAGGGACGGGCACCGCTGGTGTACGCCTGCCTGCTGCTCGCCAACGCCGGATCGCTGATGCTGCCCGGATCCAACCTGACCAACCTCATCGTGCTCGGGCACCTCCACCTCTCGGGCGGCGCGTTCCTGTCGGCACATGGCGTTGCCCGCCCTGGCGGCGGCGGTGGTGACGGCGCTCGTGATCGGCGTCTGGCATCACAGCTCCCTGCGCACGACGATCGCGCCGATCGGCCAACCAGAACACCCGACGCTCGGCCTCGGCCTGCTTGCCGTCGCCGCGGTGACCGTCCTTGTCGTCGTGTTGCGTGCTCGCCCGCGCTGCCCGTCGCCGCGGTTGGCGCCGGCGCCGTAGCTGCTCCGAGGGCGAGGTGGGGTGTTTGCCCCGTCCCCAACCGCGTCCACGTCCACGTCCACGTCCACGTCCACGTCCACGTCCACGTCCGGGGCGACGATGCCGCGCCGCGCCCTGGAGTTCTTGGGCCTGCCGGTGCTGGTCGGACTGTTCGGATTAGCCGTGGCGCTGGGAACGCTCGGCCGCGCGTGGGACTGGCCTTCGGCGACTGCTGGCGCACTTGAACGACTGGGGTACTGCAGCCGCGGCCGCACTGACGAGCGTGCTCGTCAACAACCTGCCGGCGGCGTCCTTGCTCTCCGCGCGCCCGCCGCCGCACCCCTACTCTCTGCTGGTCGGGTTGAACGTCGGGCCAAATCTCTTCGTCACCGGCTCCCTGGCCTGGATCCTCTGGCTCCGCTCGGCGCGCGGCGCCGGGGAGCGCCCCGACATCAGGCGGGCGAGCCTGCTGGGACTGGCCAGCGCGCCCCTTGCCATCGCGGCGGCCGTCGCCGTGCTCGTCGCCGAGGGCCCCCACTGATTCCTGACCGCTCGGCTGCTAGGCGGGTACCGCGCCTTGCTCGGCCACGCCGAGCGCACGGCGCAACACCAACGCTGACTCCTGTTGTGACCGCCGCGACACGTCTGCGGTCATGACGAGCGCGGAGCCGTGGAACGTTCCGGGGAACTGGTGCAGCTCCACCGAGACTCCGGCACGCAGCAGGCCCAGCGCATAGGCGATGCCCTCGTCGCGCAGAGGGTCGTTCTCGGCGGTGGACACATACGCGGGCGGTAACCCATGCAGGTCAGTCGCCCGGGCGGGCGCCGCATAGCTCGGCACGTCGGACGAGCCCGAGAGGTCGCCCAGGTAGGCGCGCCAGCTCTGCTCCGCCAGCGGGCGGTTCCAGATCGGCGTGTCCACGAACGCCTGCATGGACGGCGTCTGAAGGCGATCGTCGAGCTCGGGGATGTGCAGCATCTGGAAGCACAGCGCCGGCCCGCCCTGGTCGCGGGCCAACAAGGCGGTGGCGGCGGCGAGGCCACCGCCGGCGCTGGCGCCCATCAGCGGCGACGCGGCCGGTGTCGACACCGAGCGCACCGGCCTCGGCGTGGATGTAGCGCAAGGCGGCGTAGCAGTCGTGCACCGCGGCCGGGTACGGGTGCTCGGGTGCCAGCCGGTAGTCGACCGAGACAACGACCGCACCCAGGTCCGCCGCCGTCAGGACGGCACCGATGTGCTCCGTCTCGACGCTGCCGACGATGAACCCGCCCCCGTGGATCATCACGATGCCGGGCACGGGCATGCCGCGCGCCGGCCTTCGGCCGGTACACGCGCACCTTGGCCTCCGGATCGCCCGTCCCACCCCGGGATCATCCGGTCGTCGATGTCGAGCGTGTCGGCCTGCGGCAGGTCGCGGGCCATCCCCTCGACCATGGCCTCGAAGCCGGCCCGCGCGGCGACGGGGTCGTTGAGGTCGAACACAGGCATCGCCTCGACGTAGGCGGCCAGCTCCGGGTCGATCATGATGTGCCCCTCCCCCTGTCGGGTCCTGCGTCGGTGCGACCTACTTGGGCTGCATGCGGATGCCGGCGTCGATGCGGATCGACTCGGCGTTCATGTACGAGTTGGTCAGCAGCTCGACCGCCAACGAGGCGAACTCGTCGGCCCGCCCGAGGCGGTGCGGGAAACAGCACGTCCTGGGCCAGCTTGCTCTTGAAGGCCTCGGAACCCTCACCCGCGCCGTAGATCGGCGTGTCGATGAGCCCGGGCAGGATCGTGTTGACCCTGATGCCGACCACGGCGAGGTCGCGCGCCACCGGCAGGGTCAGGCCGACGACGCCGCCCTTGGACGACGAGTACGCGGCCTGGCCGATCTGGCCGTCCTCGGCCGCGACCGACGACGTGTTCACGATGGCGCCGCGCGCGCCGTCGGCGTCGGGCTCGTTCAGGCTCATCTTGGTGGCGGCCAGACGGATGCAATTGAAGGTCCCGATCAGGTTGATCTCGATCACCCGGCGGTAGAGGTCGAGGTCGTGCGCCGACGCGTAGTCGCCGTCCTTGCCGATCGTTCGGGTCGCCCATCCGATGCCGGCGCAGTTGACCAGTGACTTGAGCGGCGCCATCTCGATGGCGGCCTCGACGGCCGCGATGACCTGCTCGGGGTTGGTGACGTCGGTCTGGACGTAGAGCCCACCGATCTCCTTGGCCAGCGGTGCGCCCTTGTCCTCTTGGAGGTCGGCCACCACCACACGCACGCCCCGCTGGGCCAGCAGGCGCGAGGTGGCCTCACCCAGGCCCGACGCGCCACCCGTCACGATCGCCGATGTGCCGTTCAGATCCATCTCGCTGCGATTCCTCCTGCCGTCTCAGAGGTGCGGTCCCGCTCGGCGGTCCCCGCCACCAGGCGTGCCTGCAGAGGATAGGGGCCGACGCGGGGTTGGTCACATCTGCTCGGGCGCCTCCATGCCGAGCAGCGACAGCCCCAACTCGAGTACCCGTGCGGTGAGCTCGCACAGACCGAGGCGAGACCTCCGCAGCGCCTCGTCCTCGACGAGGACGCGGCACGCCTCATAGAACGAAGTGAACGTCGTCGCCAGCTCGAAGAGATAGGCGCACAGCTTCGACGGGCTCAGCGTCTCGGCCGTCTCCTCGATCGCCTCGGCGAAGCGCAGCAGCTGGAGCGCGAGGGCGCGTTCGGGTGGCTCAGCGAGGAGAGGAACCGCGCCCGGCGCGGTCGGCTGGACCTGGCCGCGGCGGAAGATCGAGCGGATGCGGGCGTGCGCGTATTGCAGGTAGGGACCGGTGTTGCCCTCGGTGGCCAGCATGCGGTCCCAGTCGAAGACGTAGTCGCGCATCCGCTCGGTCGACAGATCGGCGTACTTGATCGCGCCGATGCCCAGCGCGTGGGCGACCTCGGACTGGCGCTCGGGCTCGAGCTCGCTGTGACGCTCCCGCAACGCTGCGCCGGCGCGGTCGATGCCCTCGGGAGCAGGTCGATCAGCCGTTCGGACTCACCACTGCGGCTGGCCAGCTTCTTGCCGTCGGTCCCCAGCACGAGCCCGAACCCGGCATGGACGGCAGCGGACGCATCGGGCAGGTAGCCGGCCAGGACCGCCACCGCGAACACCAGCCGCAGGTGCAGCGTCTGCTCGGCACCGACCACGTACACGAGTCGCGTGGCTCCGAGCCGGCCGACGCGGTCGCGTACGGCCGCCAGGTCGGTCGCCGGGTACCCGTAGCCGCCGTCGGACTTGCGCACGATGAGGGGCAGCGGGTCACCGTTTCGGTTCTCGAAACCCTCGGGGAAGACGCAGAGGGCGCCGTCGTTCTCGACGAGCAGTCCCTTGGCGTCGAGCTCGGTGACGACCTCGGGCAGGTACGGGTTGTAAAAGGACTCACCCACGAGGTCCTCGGGCGTGAGCAGGACGCCCAGCAGGTCGTACACCTCCTGGGCGTGGCGCACCGACTCGGCGACAAAGATCTGCCAGAGCCGCATGGTCTCGGGATCGCCGCCCTGGAGGAGCACGACGCGGCGCCGGCACCGGTCAGCGAAGACCGGGTCGCTGTCGAACTGCACGCGCGCCGCCGCGTAGAATTCGTTCAGGTCCCGCACGCTGAATGACTCGGCCTGTTCGGCGCCGCCGACGTCGAGGAGGTGCTCGATCAGCATGCCGAAGGGCGTGCCCCAGTCACCGATGTGGTTCTCGCGCCGTACCTCGTGGCCGAGGAACTCCAGCACCCGCACCAGCGCGTCGCCGATCAGCGTGCTGCGCAGGTGTCCGACGTGCATCTCCTTGGCGACATTCGGCGCCGAGTAGTCGACCACGACACGCTGGGGCCTGGCCGCAAGAGCGACGCCGAGGCGTGGCTCGGCCGAGAGCGTGGCGACCAGTCCCGCCACGAACTCGTCCAACAGGGTCAGGTTGATGAAGCCCGGGCCGCTGACCTCGACCGTCGCGCAGACATCGTCGAGGTCCGCCGCCGCCACAATCTCCTCGGCGACCGCGCGGGGGTCCGAACGTCCCAGTTCCTTGGCCAGCGGCAGCGCGCCGTTGGCCTGGAAGTCGGCGCGGTCGGAAGCCCGCAGGACCGGGTCGGCACCGGTGCGCAGGGTGTCGAACGCAGCCTGCAGCCGCTCGAGGAGGATGCCGGAGGGGTCGGGCATCCCGCATTCTCGCATGTGGGGCACGCAGGTCGATCCGCCGGCGCGCCAGCCGCGGCCGCTCAGTCGGCGGGCGCTCCCATGGCGCCGTCGAGCAAGCCGTAACGGCGGTACGGGCCGAAGAACCCGTGCTCGAGCAGGCCGTAACCGACGCGCCCGTCGTAGGAGAACTCAGCGACGTGGTCGACGATGCCGTACTGCGCGAGCCCCTGCACGTCGTCGACTGCCAGCACGAGGCCCTGGGTCACCGGCTCGGGGCCGTGGTACATCCCGTGGCGCCAGTCCGCGTCGATGCCGTATCCCGTGCCGATGGAGACGAAGTTGGCGAGCAACGGCCTGCAGGTGATGGCGATCCCGGCGTCGGGGAAGCGCACCACGGAGCGGTCGATGACCCGCGTCCCGGGGATGAGGTGGTGCTCGTGCTCGGATCGGCCGAGGTCCTCGACGCCACGTTCGGGATCCGCCCAGACTCGCTCGGCCTGCACGAGCGGGCGGTCGCCGTCGTCGCGCTCGTGGCAGATGTACATGATGGTGTGGTCCTCGAATTGCATGGGGAAGTAGTTCCACATGCCGCCGAGGACGAGCTCTCCCTGGCGGATGCCGTCGGTCTCGGGCTCGCCGACCGGCCGCACGCCCCACGAGCGATCCCGCGTCCCCCAACACCGGTCCGGGGTGACGGACAGGTCGGTGCCGCCGACCGAGAGCGTCCCCGACCAGTACCCGGTCTGGGCCAGGCGTTGGGTGTCGAACACGACCTTGCCCTTGCTGCGCATGTACTGGCGCGGCTCGGCGGCGGCGGGGATGTGACCCTCCCACGTCACGTCCATGGCGACCGAGTGCTCCGTCGGCTCGACCACGACGCGCAGGCGACGCAGGGGCTCGAGCACCTCGATGCGGATCGGACCGACGGAGAGGTCGCCCCGGTCGACCAGGGGGGCCGACGCACGGACGATGTGCTGGGAACCACCGTGACGCACGTCGATGAAGGCGTCCACGACGCCGAGGTTCGGGTACTGGCCGTACCCGAAGATGGCGAACCAGTCACCCGAGGACGGGTGCATGTTGAAGTAGTACCTGTCGTAGAAGTTGCGGTCGCTCGTCGCGGGATGGGCGATGAACTCCGACGCCTGATGGACCGGGTAGTCGTCGAAGGAAGAGAGGGTCATGTCGGTGCCGGTGCGCTCAGCAGCACGCGCAGCCGCTGCCACAGCCGCCGGCCACCGGAGCCCCGCACGCACCCGCACCCACCGGTTCGACGGCGAGGCCGGTCGTGGCGAACACGGGGTACATCCTTCGTGCACCCACGTGACCGTCGGGACAGGAGGCCGAGCGCGTCAGCCTCGGCCATGGGCCGGCGCTCGTCGAAGACGGCGTGACAGGTCGAGCATCGAAATTCGTAGACGGGCACGGTGGACCTCCGCCCGCAGCCTACGCGATGACCGAGTCAGCGCTGCAGCCCGCGTGTCCTACGGCTGCGCGAAGGCGTAGATGGGCGAGCCGTTGTAGGACGCGCGAGTCGGCCGGCAGGTAGGGCCCGTCGAGGTTCACCGAGAGATACCCGTCGGCGCCCGGACCTGAGTCCCCGGCGACGGTCATGATGGCGTCGTCGGGCCACACCTCGGTCACGATCCCGACGTGCACCGAGGTCGCGGTGCTCGAGGGCCCTGTGCCGTAGAGGACCGCGTCGCCCACCGCGGGTCATGGCAGTCGGCGGCAGGTCGGCGCCGTAGGCCGCCGCCCAGCCCCAGATGTCACCTGTGAAGGCGTAGCGCGGGATCGGGACGCCCGCCTGCTCCCAGGCCCAGGTGGCGAACAGCGCACACCACTCCTCGCAGGGACCGTACGGGTTGCAGTAAGGCCCCTCGGTGTCAGGGTCGGGTGCGATCTGGGAGGCCACCGCGTCCGCGATGGCCGCCGACTGTGGGAACTCCGGCTCGGCCGTCGCGGTCGTGAAGCTGTACGCCCACGCCTGAGGATCGAGCAGCCAGTAGCCCGTTCCCTCGTTGTTGCCGATGATGGCCGAGATCTGCGTCGCCGTTGGGTCCAAGGAGAGTCCCCCGAAGGCCTGGGCGTCGCCGTAGTGCAGAACGACGCCGTTGGCCGTGGCGATGAGATAGCCGCCTCCGTCGGGCGAGGCCACCATCCCCACGACCGAGTCGGGCAGGTTCGCGCTGCCGGCCGAGCCGTAGAAGCCGGCGTCGCCGAAGGAGAAGATGCCGCCGTCGGCGCCGACCAGCCAGTAGCCCTTCCCGTCGTGCGTCGCCGCCATGCCGACGATGGGTGCGTTGAGTTGCAGGCTGCCCGTGCTGCCGTAGAACCCTGCGTCGCCGTAGGCGAAGATGCCGCCGTCGGCCGCGACGAGCCAGTAACCCTTGCCGTCGGGCGTCGAGGCCATGCCGACGATGGGCTGGTTGAGGTGCGAAGAGCCCATCGACCCGTAGAACTGGGCGTCGCCGTACGCGAAGACGCCGCCGTCGACCGCTCCGAGCCAGTACCCCTTGGCGTCGCGCGTGACCGCCATGGCGACGATCGGACCTTGGAGCGGCAGCGAGCCCGCCGACCCCTCGAAGGTCGCGTCGCCGAAGGCGAACACGCCACCGTCGGCGCTGGCCAGCAGGTACCCGCCGCCGTCGGGTGTCGCGACGCCCGAGAAGACGGGCGAGTTGAGCGGCTGGGGCATTTGCGGGTTGGTGAGGCTGACGTTGCCGAAGCCGATCATCCCGCCGTCCTGGTAGACCGCGCCGGCCGGCGCGGGCGCGGTCACAGCGCTGATGGCCACCACGACCGGTGCGAGCACCGTTGCCACCACCAGGGTGACCGCCAACGACGTCAGCGTGGAGCGCCACGTGCGGCCGCTGCGGGCCGTCCCGGCAGGCTCCCCCGCGCCTCCCCGTCCGCGCACCCGTCGATTCTGCACGTCCCTTTGCGTCCGTGTGGGCCGAAGCCGTTACGAAGTGGTTACGACTTCGGTCGTTCAACTCGGGTGTGGCCCATCGGTCGCGTCCGGGCGGTATGCGGCCGCGTCCGAGCACCTCGGTGGGCGGTCCGTCGGGGCCCACGGCAGAATGGGCAGATGAGCCCGAACTCCCCCACCGCGGCTGCGCACCCGGACACCTTCGGCGCGCGCACCGATCTTGCCGTTGGCGACCGCACCTACGAGATCTTCCACATCAAGGCGCCCATGCTGGCCGAGCGGCACGACATCGATCGGCTTCCCTATTCCATCAAGGTCCTGCTCGAGAACCTGCTGCGCCACGAGGACGGCCCGCACGTCTCGGCCGACGACATCGTGGCGGTGGCGGGCTGGGGGACCAACCCCGAAGGTCATGGGCAGGGGGCGGGCGCATCGGCACACGAGATCGCCTTCACGCCCGAGCGCGTCCTGATGCAGGACTTCACCGGCGTGCCGGCCGTGGTCGACCTGGCCGCGATGCGCGACGCACTGGCGCGCCTGGGCGGCGACGCCACCCGGGTCAACCCGCTCGTCCCCGTCGAGTTGGTCATCGACCACTCGGTGATCGCCGAGCGTTCGGGCACCGCCGCGTCGTACGACGCCAACGTCTCGATCGAGTATTCGCGCAACCTCGAGCGATACCAACTCCTCCGCTGGGCCCAGGGCGCATTCCGGGACTTCCGTCTGGTGCCGCCCGGCACGGGCATCTGCCACCAGGTCAACCTCGAGTACCTCTCGCGCCTCGTGTTCGCGACCGACGACGGGCGCGCCTTCTGCGACACGCTCGTGGGCACCGACTCGCACACGGTGATGGTCAACGGGCTCGGCGTGCTCGGGTGGGGCGTGGGCGGGATCGAGGCCGAGGCGGCAATGTTGGGACAACCGCTGTCGATGCTCCTGCCCCCGGTGGTCGGCCTGCGGATCTCCGGTGAGACTCGACCCGGCATCACTGCGACCGACGTGGTCCTCACCGTCACCGAGCTGCTGCGTGACCACGGCGTCGTGGGCGCCTTCGTCGAGTGCTACGGCCCCGGTGTGGCGGCGCTGCCCCTCGAGACCCGTGCCACGATCGGCAACATGAGCCCCGAGTACGGGGCCACGTGCACGATGTTCCCGATCGACCAGGTCACGCTCGACTACCTCCGCTTCACCGGCCGCGACGAAGAGCATCTCGCCCTGGTCGAGGCGTACGCCCGGACCCAGGGCCTCTGGCACGATCCCGGCGCGACCGAGCCGGTCTACTCAGAGCACCTCGAGCTGAACCTGGACGATGTCGAGCCGTCGCTCGCCGGCCCGGCCCGGCCCCAGGACAGGGTGGCCCTGACCAGGGCGCGCGACTCGTTCCGCGCCGCGATCGACCGGGCACCCGACGACCGCCGCCACGGAGCCCGCGGCCGCCCCGCACCACCAGATGGCTGACGGCGACGTCGTCATCGCCGCGATCACCAGCTGCACCAACACGTCCAACCCGCAGGTGCTCGTCGGCGCCGGGCTGCTGGCCAAGAAGGCGGTCGAGCGCGGGCTGCGCGCCAAGCCGTGGGTCAAGACGTCGCTCGCGCCCGGCTCGCGGGTCGTCATGGACTACCTCGAGCGCGCCGGCCTGACCGGTCCGCTCGAGGAGCTCGGCTTCTTCCTCGTCGGGTTCGGCTGCACGACCTGCATCGGTAACTCCGGCCCCCTGCTCGACGGGGTCAGCGAGGCCGTGAAAGAGGGTGACCTCTCGGTGGCGGCCGTGCTCTCGGGCAACCGCAACTTCGAGGGCCGGATCCACCCCGATGTCCGGCTCAACTACCTGGCGTCACCGCCGCTCGTCGTGGCCTACGCGCTGGCGGGGACGATGGACGTCGACCTGACCAGCGAGCCCATCGGCAACGACGCCGATGGCAACCCGGTCATGCTGTCGGAGCTCTGGCCGCCGATGGACGAGGTCAACGAGACCATCCGCGCCTCGCTGACCTCGGACATGTTCCGCACCCGCTACGCCGCCGTCTTCGACGGTGACGAGTACTGGCGAGAGGTGACGGTGGCCGAGGGCGAGACCTACGCCTGGCAGGACGAATCCACGTACGTGAAGAACCCGCCCTTCTTCGAGTCGATGACGATGACGCCCGTACCCGTCACCGACATCGTGGACGCGCGGGTGCTCGTGATGGTGGGCGACAGCGTGACGACCGACCACATCTCCCCCGCTGGGTCCATCGGCCCGACGACACCGGCCGGTCAGTACCTGACCGAGCACGGCGTGGGGCGGGAGGACTTCAACTCTTACGGGCGCGCGGCGCGGCAACCACGAGGTGATGATGCGGGGCACGTTCGCCAACGTCCGCTTGCGCAACCAGCTGGCGCCCGGGACAGAGGGCGGGGTCACGCTCCACCTTCCCGACGGCGTGCAGACCTCGATCTACGAGGCGGCGATGCAGTACGCCGCGGACCAGGTGCCGCTCGTCGTGCTGGCGGGCCGCGAGTACGGCACGGGGAGCAGCCGCGACTGGGCGGCCAAGGGCACCGCGCTCCTCGGGGTCCGTGCGGTCATCGCACAGAGCCTCGAGCGCATCCACCGCTCCAACCTGATCGGCATGGGCGTCGTCCCCCTGCAGTTCTACAAGGGCGACTCCGCAGCCAGCCTCGGGCTCACCGGTCGCGAGCGCTTCAGCATCACCGGCCTCGACGTCCTGAACAAGGGCGAGGTGCCGAAGGAGGTGACGGTGACGGCGACCACCGACGACGAGGACGTCACCGAGTTCCGCGTCATCGTCCGCATCGACACGCCGATGGAGGCCGAGTACTACCGCCACGGCGGGATCCTCCAGTACGTGCTGCGCCAGATGGCGCAGCAGGCCTGAGCCCTCGCTCTTCGCCCTCGCAGTCCTCTCAAGCGGCCCCCGCCAGCGCGATGAAGCGCCGCACGATGCCCTCGCCGGCGCGGCTCACGTGCGCGACGTCGGACGCCCGCACGAAGACGCCGGCTGGGAGGTGCGGGGCCCAGTGCGCGACGAGGCTCGCGGTGACCTCCACGTGGAATTGCAGGCCGTAGGCCCGCTCACCGACACGGAAGGCCTGGTTCTCGTAGGCGTCGTTGCCCGCCAGACGCACCGCGCCCTCGGGCAGCGTGAAGGTGTCGCCATGCCAGTGCACGCAGGGCAGTGGCGTCGGCGCCGGCCCGAACACGGGGTCGGCGATCGCGGCGGCGGTCAGGTGGACCTCGCCGACGCCCAGCTCGGGCTGTGGACCGGCCACGACGTCGCCCCCCAGCGCGCAGGCGAGCTGCTGGGCGCCGAGGCACACGCCGAGGACGGGGAGGCCGGCGTCGGTGGCCGTGCGCAGCAACGCGCGCTCGGGCTCGAGCCAGTCGAGCGCGTCGTGCACCCCCATCGGGCCGCCCATCACCACCAGTCCCGCCATGTCGCCCACCGCCGTCGGCGGCGGCACCGGCTCGTTCCGGTCGATTCGCACGATGGCCAGCTCGGCGCCCGACTCGCGGACCGCGGCCGCGATCGAGCCCGGGCCCTCGAACGCGACGTGCTGCACCAGCACCCAGGGGTTGCCGACTGCCACCGTGCCCTCAGGGAATGCGGGTGACGCGGAACAGCTCGGCGCTGGAGCCCTCGGGGAGCCCCGCCAGCTCACCGAGCGCGCTCCCCGCGGCGAGGATGCGCTGGGTGACGCCTTCGGGATCGGGCATCTGGCTCTTGTGGCACATGAGCGCGGACACCTTGCGCTGCAGCGTCGCCGTTGTGTCCACGGCGACGCCCGCACCTTGTCCGCCCGGGCCCATGATCCACAGCTCGGGCACCGTCCAGGGCTCGAGTCCCTCCGTCTGCAGCAGCTCGGGGTGGGCGAACGGGTTCCGGGCATCGGGGTACACCGCGCACACCGCCGCCTCCCCGGCGGCCAGGTGGTCGGGATGGCTGGCGTAGATGAAGTCCCAATTTCGCTCGGGCGACTGCGTGATGACGCGCTCGGGCCGCACCTGGCGGATGACGCGGCTGATGTCGCGGCGCAGCTCGATGGTGGCCTGCACCATCCCGTCGGGATGGCCGAGGAAGCGCACGTCGTCCACGCCGACCATTGCGGCCGCGGCCCGTTGCTCGTCTTGACGCAGCGCCGCCATCTCAGTGCGCGGCATCGACCGGTCCGATCCGCCGGCGTCACCGTTCGTGACGATGCAATAGGTCACGCTCACGCCGGCCGCGGTGAACGCCGCGATGGTGCCGGCCGATCCGAAGTCGACGTCGTCGGGATGGGCGGTCACCACCAGCACCCGCGTGACGCCGTCATCGGGCGACCAGATCGGGGTGGCCTCGGCTTCGCTCAGAGCACGCTCTCTTCGCTCTGCGGGATCCAGGCCGCGAGGTCGGCCAGACGCGGGTCGTTGGAGAACATCTCGACGATCGGGATCCGCAGCCCCAGCCGGCGTTGGATGACCTCCATCTCCACCAGCTGATTCCACAGGGCAAGGCTGACGACAACGCCGGCCTTGCCGGCACGCGCCGTGCGGCCCGATCGGTGGAGATAGGCCTTGTGATCCTCGGGCGGGTCGAAGTGGATCACGGCGTCGACACCCTCGATGTGGAGGCCGCGGGCGGCGACATCGGTCGCGACGAGGACGGGCAGCTTGCCGTTCGAGAAGTCCGACAAGGCACGCTCGCGGTTGGCCTGCCGGAGGTCGCCGTGGATGGCGGCGGCACGCACACCCTCCTTGGTCAAGTTCTCGACCAGGCGGTCGGCGCCGCGCTTGGTGCGCACGAAGAGCAACGACTTGTCCTGGCCGCGGCAGATGGCCGCCGCCACTTTGACCTTGTCCATCTGATGGACCTGGAGGAAGCGATGCTCCATCAGTGTGACGGTCTGGGTGGACGAGGCCACCTCGTGGAAGACGGGGTCGGACAGGTACCGCTTGACCAGCCGGTCGACGGCACCGTCCAAGGTGGCGGAGAACAGCAGCGTCTGGTGGTCCTGGTCGAGGCGGCGCAGCACCCACTCGACTTGGGGCATGAACCCCATGTCCGCCATGCGATCGGCCTCGTCGAGCACGAGCGTCTCGAGACCATCGACCGCGACCTCGCCGCGGTCCCCGAGGTCGATGAGCCGACCCGGCGTGGCGATGACGACGTCGGCGCCCTTGCGCAGCTTGGCAACCTGGCGGTCGATGTCCGCGCCGCCGTACACCGCGACGGCCCGCAAGCCGAGCTTCTGCGCCAGCGGCGCCAGCACGTCGTGCACCTGCACCGCGAGCTCGCGCGTGGGCAGCAGCACGAGGGCGAGCGGGCGCGCCGGCCGGGCGGCGCTCAGGGAACCTCGCGCGTCGCGGGTCGCCTTCGCCCGCTGCAAGAGCGGCACCCCGAAGGCGAGGGTCTTGCCAGACCCGGTTTTGGCCTTGCCGCAGACGTCACGGCCGGCCAAGGCGTCGGCCACCGTCAGGGCCTGAATTGGAAAAGCGCTGACGATGCCTTCATCAGCCAGCGCTTTGGTGAGTTCTGTGGAGACGCCGAGGGACTCGAAGGTCCGGCTCGTCTCGTATGTGTCGGTCGTCCCGTTCCGGGTGACATCAGCGTCCCCGGTCGAGTCCGGCCCGGCTCCCGCGCCGGCCAGGGCATCAACTGTCATTCGTGCTCTCTCTGTCTTCGGCGGGATCGTGCGCCGTCAAGAGGAGTGAGATCGACCCCGACTCACCGGCCCCCGCCGGTGGTCGCAGACGTATTGTACCAGCCCAAGACGGTTGCGGCGCGGACGCCGCGTGCTCAATGGAAGCCGTCTCGTTCAGCAAAGGAGTGCGAGCACGATGGCCAAACTCGAGGTGGGCTCGACCGCCCCCGCGTTCACCCTGCCTGACCAGGACGGCAAGCCGGTCAAGCTTTCTGACTACAAGGGCCAGCGCGTGATCGTCTACTTCTATCCGGCCGACGACACGCCCGGCTGCACGAAGGAGGCCTGCCAATTCAACGACAACTTGCGCGCCTTCGACAAGGCGGGGGTCGCGGTGCTCGGGATCTCCCCCGACAAGGCGGAGAAGCACGTCAAGTTCCGCAGCAAGTACAAGCTCAAGTTCCCGTTGCTGACCGACGCCGACAAGAAGGTCATGGAGAAGTACGGCGCCTGGGGCGAGAAGACGATGTACGGGAAGAAGACGGTCGGCACCATCCGCTCGACGTTCCTCGTGGGACCGAACGGCAAGGTCCAGCGGGCCTGGTACCACGTCCGGGCTGACGGCCACGCCGCCAAGGTGCTCGAGGAGATCGCCCAGAGCGAGGGCTGAGCTGACGGGCGGCCGTCATGGGACAGGGGATCAGCGAGGTTCTGACGTTCGCCATCGGGGTGGCCATCAGCCCCATCCCGATCATCGCCGTGATCCTGATGCTGTTCTCGCAGCGGGCAAAGGTCAACGGGCCGGCGTTTCTCCTCGGATGGGTCGTCGCCCTCGCGGTCGTGAGCACGGTCGTCTACGTGCTCGCACACGACGGGGACGTCGCGACGAGCAGGACGGCAGCGGACTCGGTGTCGTGGGGCAAGATCGCCCTCGGCGTCTTGTTGCTGGCTTGGCGCGGCGTAACTGGCGCAAACGTCCCGGCTCGGGTCAGGAGCCCGAGATGCCTGCGTGGCTCAAGACGGTGGAGTCGATATCGCCGGTGAAGGCGTTCGGTCTGGCCGTCGTGCTCGCCGCCGTCAACCCCAAGAACCTGATCCTCACCCTCGGTGCGGCGGCCGGGCTCGCACAGCTAGGCCTCTCCACGTCCGACGCCATCGTCGCCATCGCTGTCTTCGTCGCAGTCGCGAGCCTCTCCATCGCCGGCCCTGTGCTCTACTGCCCTCTTCGGCGGGGCGCGCGCCCGCTCATCGCTCGACGCGGCCAAGGCCTGGCTGACCGCGCACAACGCGGCGGTGCTGGCGGTGCTCTTCCTCGTCTTCGGTGTCGACATGATCGCCAAGGGTCTCCCGCCGCTGACCAGTTGAAGGCCGGGTCGGCCGGCGCCCGCCTTGACAAGCGGGGTTCGGAGAGACATATTTATCTAGTCATCTAGATAAATGAGGTCCTCGTGATCGAGTTCCACCTCGACAGCCGCTCCGGCGTCTCCCCCTACCTCCAGATCGTCCAGCAGGTCCGCCAGGCGATGCGCCTGGGACTCCTGCACGACGGTGATCAGTTGCCGACGGTCAAGGAGGTGGTGGCACAGCTCGCCATCAACCCCAACACGGTCTTGAAGGCATATCGCGAGCTCGAGCACGAAGGGCTGGCCAGTGCCCGGCCGGGAGTGGGGACGTTCGTGACCGGGTCCCTCGGCGGCGAGTCGCTCGCAGCGCACGGCCCGCTGCGCCGGGCGCTGCAGGGCTGGATCGCCAAGGCGCGCCGGGCCGGGCTCGACGACGAGAGCATCGAAGCGTTGTTCCGCGATTCCTTTCGCTCCGACGCTGAGGAGGACATAGCGTGAGCTCCGTCCTGAGCGCACGCGGTCTGGGCAAGCGCTACGGCCGCCGCTGGGCCCTCAACGACTGCGACCTCGAGATCCCGGCCGGCCACGTCGTGGGCCTGGTCGGGCCGAACGGCGCGGGCAAGACGACCTTGCTGCACCTCGCCGTCGGGCTGCTCACCCCGAGCGCCGGGAGCATCGAGGTGCTGGGGAGAACGCCATCTGATACTCCCGAGCAGCTGGCGAGGGTCGGCTTCGTGGCCCAGGACACGCCGACCTACGCGCGGCTGAGCGTTGCCGACCACCTCGCCCTTGGCGCGCACATGAACCCAGGCTGGGACGACCAGCTGGCGCGCCGGCGACTCGACGACCTCGACCTCGACCCGGCCCAGCGAGCCGGCACGCTGTCGGGCGGCCAACGGGCCCAGCTCGCCCTGACGCTCGCCGTGGCGAAGCGTCCCGAGTTCCTGGTGCTCGACGAGCCGGTGGCGAGCCTCGACCCGCTCGCCCGGCGAGAGTTCCTCCAGAGCCTGATGGAGGTGGTCGTCGACCACGGGGTCAGCGTCGTGCTCTCGTCGCATCTCGTTGCCGACCTCGAACGGGTGTGTGACTACCTGGTCGTGCTCGTGGCCTCCCGGGTGCAGGTGGCGGGCGAGGTCGACAAGCTCCTGGCGTCCCACCACCGCCTGATCGGTCCCCGTCACGACGTGGGCGCACTGCCGGGCGATCAGCACGTGATTGAGGAGAGCCATACCGAGCGGCAGAGCACCTTGCTGGTGCGCTGCGACGGGCCCGTGCTCGACCCGTCGTGGACCGTCGAGGACCTCGACCTCGAGGACCTGGTGCTCGCCTACATGGGCCAGGCAGCCGCCGGCACGCGGCGCCGTCGGGGCAGGGACGCCGAGAGCGGGGTCACGAAAATGGACGCGGCCCGATGATCGCGTTCGGATGGCGCCAGTTCCGGGCGCAAGCGACCGTCGGCCTCGCCGCGCTCGTGACGATCGCCGTCGTGCTCGCGGTGACGGGGCCGCACCTGGTCAGCATCTACGACAACGCGGTTGCCGCCTGCAAGGCTTCCGCGACGGCAGGCTCGGCCTGCAGCAACCCGGTGACCAACACCTTCCACGGGCTGCAGATCGCGGTGATCGCCCTCGTGCTGGTCGTCCCCGCGCTCATCGGGATGTTCTGGGGCGCACCGATCATCGCCCACGAGCTCGAGACGGGCACCTTCCGCCTGGCCTGGACACAGAGTGTGAGCCGGCTGCGCTGGCTGCTGGTCAAGCTCGGCCTGGTGGGTGGTGCCAGCATGCTCGCTGCCACGCTGCTCAGTCTCATGGTGACGTGGTGGTCCAGCCCGCTCGACAAAGTCAACCAGAACCGCTTCAGCCCGGGCAGCTTCGCCCTGCACGGGTTCGTCCCCGGCGGCTACGCGGTCTTCGCCTTCGCCCTCGGCGCCACGGCGGGGCTGCTCTTCCGCCGGACCCTGCCTGCCATGGCGGTCACGCTGGCCGGCTTCATTGTTGCGCGCCTGGCGGTGACCGATTGGCTGCGGCCGCACTACATGAGCCCAGCCACGCTCGATCTGCCCTTGTCGACGTCCACTGCCGGCTTCCAGGTCAACGGAGCGCCGGGCGGCCCAGGCGTGGCCTCGTTGACCGCACAGCCCCCGGACCTGCCCAACGCCTGGGTCTCGGGGGCCAGCGTCGTCAACAACGTCGGGCAGTCCCCCGCCTCGGCCGTCATCAAGCAGGCCTGCCCGAAACTGGTGTCGGGACTCCCACAACCGCCCTCCGGCGCCGTCATCCACTCCGAGGGTTCGAGTGTCGGCGGGATCCTGGGTGGCCGCGCCTCCGTGAGCCGGGCCCCATTCCAAGGGCAGACGGCGCTCAGCCAGTGCTTCAACACACTCAGCGCGAAGTACCACGAGGTCGTCACCTACCAGCCGGCCAACCGGTTCTGGACGTTCCAGACGATCGAGACCGCGCTCTTCGTCGCCCTCGCCCTGGCCCTGGCCGGCGTGTGCGCCTGGTGGGTCCGGCACCGCGTCAGCTGACGGCGCGACGCGCGCCGCTTTCAGTGCTGGTGCTGCGGGCACCAGTAGGTGGTGCGCCCCCCGACCTGCTCACGTCGCAGCTCGGTGCCGTCGAGCGGGCAGCGCCCCTCGCTGTGGCGCTCCTCCATCAGCTCGCCCATGTGCGACCCGCCGCGGCGCGACAGCTGGCGCAGGGTCGAGCGCAGGGCCTTGTGCAGGGCGCGGAGCTCGTCGTCGTCGAGCGGCGTGCGACGACCGGGGGCCAACCCGGCCCGCCAGAGGATCTCGTCAGCCAAGAGGTTGCCCACGCCGGCCAGGCGCTCCTGGTCCATCAGGCGCGCCTTCAACGGTGCCGCCGCCCCGTGACGCCCCGGTCGGACGGCGACGGCCGAGCGCAGCTCGGCCAGCGACACGCCGAGCGCGTCGGGGCCCAGGCGCTCTTCGTCGGGCACCAACTCGAGGGAGCCGAAGCGGCGGGGGTCGTGCACCGCCAGCGCGCCGCCGTCTTCGAAGGTAATACGGGCCCGCACCCACTTCTCCTCGAAGACCCCCGGCCCGTAGCGCAGCCGGTCCAGGGCCTGCTGTCCGTCGACCACCAGCCCTCCGGTCATGCCGAAGCGCACGCCGAGCGTCGGCCCGCCCGAGGTGTCGAGCAAGAGGAGCTTGCCCCGTCGACGCGCCGCGGTGAACGAGCGGCCGACCAGGGCCGCCCGGAGGCGCTGCGGCGTCGTGCCGCCTCGGCCGTAGCGGGCGTCGACCATCCAGACCCGGGCGATCGGTCCGGCCCAGGGCCTGCTCGGCCAGGACCCGGTAGAGCTCGACTTCGAGGATCTCGGGCACCGGCGCACGGTATCGGACCACCCCGGCCTGGCCGAATATGGTGGGCCAATGCCACCCGAGAAGCCACAGTGGGCCGAGCTGTTCACAGAGGTCGTGACCTCGGGCCTCTGCACCGGGTGCTCGGCGTGCGTCATCTCGTGCCCCTACGACGTCTTGGGTTACGACGACAGCGATGGCGTCTACCGGCCCTTCCACGTCGACGCCGAGGGCGGTCCCGACAATTGCACCCACGGGCTCAAGGGCTGCACGCTGTGCACCAGGGCCTGCCCCCGCTTCCGCACCTGGGAGCCCGAGATCGAGACCCACCTCTTCGGCCGGACGCGCACCGACGACGAGGTCGCCGGCATCGCCCGGCGCACCGTCTTGGCCCGGGCCACCGACGCCGACATCCAGGGAGTGGGCCAGGACGGCGGCCTCGTCTCCGCGCTCTTGATCTGGGCGTTCGAGCACGACGTGATCGACGCCGCCCTGGTGTCGGGCCTCGAGGGTGACGGGTCGACCTGGAAGGCGGTGCCCCGGGTGGCCTGGAACAAGGAGGACGTCCTCGCTACGGCGGGGTCCCGCTACACCTACTCGGCCAACCCGCTCGCCTACCCCGAGGCCATCGCCGCCGGTGCCGAGCGCATCGCGCTGGTCGGGATGGGCTGCCAGGCCTCCGCGCCCCCGGTCATGCAGGCACGCAAGGCGGGCAAGATCGCCCGGCGCTTCACCCTCTCCATCGGGCTGCTCTGCTCGAAGACGTTCGACGACGCCATCTTCCCCGAGCTCTTCGAGGCCAAGTACGGGCTGGCGCGTGCCGACATCGTCAAGATGAACATCAAGGGCGTGTTCCAGGTCTGGATGAAGGACGGCAGCTATCACGAGGTGCCCCTGAAGGAGGCCCACGGCTGGACCCGTGAGGGCTGCACCAGCTGCCCCGACTTCGCGGCCGAGCACGCCGACATCTCGACCGGTGGCATCGGCGCCTTCGGGGACTGGACGCTGACGCTGCTGCGCACCGAGAAGGGCGAGGCCCTCTTCGACGACATGGAGGCGGCCGGTGTGATCGAGACCCGGCCGATCGAGGACGACCCCGGCGCGGTGACCCTGCTCAACAAGCTCAGCCGGGTCAGCCGCAAGCGCTGGCCGGCGACGGCGGTGCCGATGCCCGGGCGCCTCCCGGCGTCCACCTCTTGAGCGGGCCGGCATGGCCGGGCCACAGGCGGACCGCTTCGCGGCGCTGTTGGGGATCGAGGTGCGGCGCGAAGGGCCGGGGCACACCGTCGCCACGCTGACCACCGGCGAGGACCACGCCAACCCGCACGGCACGGTGCACGGCGCGGTCTTCTACGCGGTCGCCGGGGCCGCGGTCGCCGCCGCGGCCAACGACGAGGAGAGCTCGGGCATCATCTCCTCCGTCCTGGTCGAGTACCTCCAGTCGGCCGCCATCGGCGACGAGCTCTACGCCGAGGTCCTGCGCGAGGTCTCGACCGAACGCGAGGACATCTTCACCGGCACCGTGCGCCGCGGGCGCGCCGGTGACCTCCTGGCCTGGGTACGGGCCCGCGGCACCCGCCGGGCCCGCACGGCCTGACACCAACTTCGCCGGGCCGACACACCCCCAGCCACGAGCCACGCCTGGCTGAGGGACCGCCACTGGCCGAATCTGTGGGAATGCTGTCATTGACGCCATAGCCTGCGAGCCCGCAGAGTGGCAGGCATGCGCCGAGCGCCACGTCGTCATCGTCGCCTTCGACGGCGTGCAGCCGCTCGATGTGGTCGGCCCCCACGAGGTCTTCGCCGGTGCCGGGCGGGCCGCCGCCGCCCTGGGCCGTCGCGGGAGCTACCGCGTCACCCTCGCCTCGGCGGCGGCGGGCACGGTGCGCGCCGAGAGCGGGCTCGAGCTCGGCACCGTCGCCCTCCCCGACGCCGCTGCACGCATCGACACGGTGATCGTCGCGGGCGGCTCCGGCGCCGACGCGGCCGCCCGGGACGAGCACCTCCTCGGATGGATCCGGGCGGTCGCCCCGCGTTGTCGGCGGGTGGCGACGGTGTGCTCGGGCGCCTTCGTGGTCGCCGCGACGGGACTGATGGCGGGCCGGCGGGTCACGACCCACTGGGCACGCGCCCGCCAGCTTCGCGACGAGCACCCGGAGCTGATCGTCGACAGCGACCCCATCTACATCCGCGACGGGAAGTTCTGGTCGAGCGCGGGCGTCACGGCGGGGATCGACCTCTCCCTCGCGCTGGTCCAGGAGGACCTGGGCGTGGATGTCGCGCAGACGGTGGCGCGCTGGCTCGTCATGTTCCTCCATCGTCCCGGCGGCCAGACGCAGTTCGCGTCGCCCGTCTGGGTGCCCCGCGCCGAGCGGTCGACGGTACGGGCGGTCCAGAGCCTCGTCGAAGCCGCTCCCGCGGGTGACCACCGCCTCCCGGCGCTGGCCGCCGCGGCGGGCATGAGCGTGCGCCACTTCGCCCGAGTGTTCACCGCCGAGGTCGGCGAGAGCCCGGGGCGTTTCGTCGAGCGGATGCGCCTCGAGGCGGCGCGCCGTGACCTCGAGGAGACCGCCGACACGCTCGACGTGGTGGCGGTGCGCTGCGGGCTGGGCAGCGCGGAGACGCTGCGCCGGGTCTTCCAGCGCTCCTTGGGTGTTGCGCCCGACGCCTACCGCCGACGCTTCCGCGCCACCCCGATCGAAGGGACACCCGCATGACCACCACGACCGACCATCTCCAGGTCGCCATCCCCCTGTTCCCTCGTCGTGACCGCGCTCGACGCGGTGGGCCCCTACGAGGTCCTCCAGCGCATCCCGACGCTTCGACATCGTGTTCGTCGGCCATCGCCGCGGCGAGGTTCGCACCGAGAACGGCATGCTCGGGCTCAGCGCGGACGCCACGTTCGAGGAGGTACCGGCGCCCGACGTCGTCGTCTTCCCCGGCGGCGTCGGGACGAGGGCGCTCGAGCGCGACGAGCGGGTGCTCGAGTGGGTGCGCACCGCGCACGCCGCCACCCGGTACACGACGTCGGTGTGCACGGGATCGCTCGTCCTCGGTGCCGCCGGACTCCTCGACGGCAAGGCTGCCACGACGCACTGGTCCTGCAGCCGCCAGCTCGAGGCACACGGCGCGACACCCGTCGCCCAACGGGTGGTCGAGCACCTCGACGACCGCATCATCACGGCCGCCGGCGTGTCGGCAGGCATCGACATGGCCCTGCGTCTCGTCGAGTTGCTCGTCGACCGCACCGCTGCGGAGGCGGCGCAGCTCATGGTCGAGTACGACCCGCAGCCGCCGTTCGACTGCGGGTCGGTTCCCAAGGCGAGCGACGAGGTCATGACCCGCGTCATCGAATACGCCGCCCTGCGGGAGTGACTCCGTCTACCGCGCGCGACTGACGGTGCGAAAGGCCACCGCAGTGACGAGCTCGGGCCAGAGAGGATCCACGCGGAATCCTCTCTGGCCCCGACGCTCGGTTCCCCCTCAGGACACTGACCGGATCAGGTCACGGTGAAGATCGCTGTCTTTCCTTTGCCATCCGCGACGGTGACCGTGATCTTGCCGGTGATGGATCCGCCCGGGACATGCGTGACGATCTCTGTCGCCGTGTCAGAGGTGAGTGTCGCGACGTGGCCGCCGCCGAACTTGACCGTCGCTCCCGCCAGGTCCGTGCCGTCGATCGTCACCTTTTTTCCGACCGGGCCCGACATCGGGCTGACGCTCGTGAAGGTGGGCCCGGTGACAGTGACCGATTCGGTCGTCGTCACGTACGTCACGGCGGAGCCAACAGTGTTGGAAACCGTGACGGTGACCGTGAACGTGCCGGCGCTCTTGTACTTGTGCGTCGGCGCAGTGACCGTCCCCGATGGCCCCGAGACGTAGTTCACCGTGGCCGCCTGGGTCGGCTTGCCGTCGCCCCAGTTGACCGTGGCCGAGTACGTACCCGTGCCCAGGTTGGCGTTGTTGATGGTCGCCACCTGGACCGGCCCGGTCTGGTGGTACTCCTTGGGATTGGGACTCAACGCCGTCGGCGTCGCCGTGAACGTCTGCTGAGCGGTCAGCACCACGGTGCCCGACGGGTAGGTGACGGTGTAGGAGTCGGTTTCGAAGTCGAAGGCCGAGAAGGTGCCTGACGCGCTCGGTCCGCTGATCGGGGTGAACATCGTGCCGGTCGTGGGCGTGCCGACGGTGCTCACCGCCAGGGTGCCGGCATTCGTCACGCCCGATCCCGAGATGCCCCCGTCGGTGCCGTTCACTGTCACACCGACGGTCGCCGTCGACGTGTTCACAAGAGTCGAACCCCCGCTGAGCGCGAGCTGGCCGCCGTTGAGCACCTGCAGTGTCCCCGAGTTGGAGGTGACCGTGTCCGAGTCCTGCTGGGTGGTCGGGGCACCGATGGTGACCGTTCCCCCGGACTGGTTGGTGATCGGTGTCCGCACGTATGCATCGTTGGTAGACGGTCCGACCGTGGCCAGGTTGCCGCCGGACGCGACGGTGATGGTGCCGCCACCGGACACCATGGCGTAGCCGGCGGGAGCCGGGCTCAGGTCGAGGGTGCCGTCGACGGTCACCGCGGCGGCGATGCCGAGGTCCACGTTGGTGCCCGACCCGTTGATGTTCACGGTCTGTCCCGCTGGGATGGTGCCGGTGAGGCTGCTCGAGCCGATGACGTTGAACGCGCCGGCGCCGGCCGAGTCGGCCAGTGTGACACCCGACGCCAGTTGCACCGGATTACCCGATTCGGCGCCGCCGGACTGGGTGAAGGTGCCGCCGTTTTCGGTCATCGATCCCGGCACCGTGAGCGTGCCGGCCGAGTCTTTGAACGAGCTGCCGCCGGTCAGGGTGTACCCGGCGCCGCTCGACACGGTGAAGGTCCCCGAGCTGGTGGTCAGCGTGCCCGTGTCCTGATCGGTGGTCGGGGCGCCGATGGTCACCGTTCCACCGGTCTGGTTGGTGATCGGTACCCGCAGGTATGCCTCGTTGGTGGACCCTGCAATCGTGGCCAGGTTGCCGCCTGACTTGACGGTGAGGCTGCCCGCCCCTGTCACCATCGCAAACCCGGAGGCTGACGGGCTCAAGTCGAGGGTGCCGTCGATGGTCACCGTGGCGCCGACGGTCAGCTCCACGTTGGTGCCCGAGCCGTCGACGTTCACCGTCTGTCCCGCTGGGACTTTGCCCGAGAGGCTGCTCGAGCCGATGACGTCGAACCTACCGGTGCCGGCCGAGTCGGCGATCGTCGCCCCGCCGTCAACCGTCACCGGGTTACCGGCGATGTCGCCGCTGGTCTGGGTGAAGGTGCCGTCGTCTTGGGTCATCGATCCCGTCACCGTGAGCGTGCCGGCCGAGTGGGTGAAGGAGCTGTTGCCGGTCAGGGTGTACCCGGCGCCGCTCGACACGGTGAATGTCCCCGAGCTGGTGGTCAGCGTGGTCGTGTCCTGATCGGTGGTCGGGGCACCGATGGTCACCGTTCCACCAATGTCGTTGGTGATCGGTACCCGCAGGTATGCCTCGTTGGTGGACCCTGCAACCGTGGCCAGGTTGCCGCCTGAAGCGACGGTGAGGCTGCCCGCCCCTGTCACCATCGCAAACCCGGAGGCTGACGGGCTCAAGTCGAGGGTGCCGTCGATGGTCACCGTGGCGCCGACGGTCAGCTCCACGTTGGTGCCCGAGCCGTTGACGTTCACGCTCTGTCCCACTGGGATGGTGCCCGAGAGGCTGCTCGAGCCGATGACGTTGAACGCGCCCGTGCCGGCCGAGTCAGCCAACGTCGCGCCTCCGTCAACTGTCACCGGGTTACCCGATTCGGAGCCGCCGGACTGGGTGAAGGTGCCATCGTCTTGGGTCATCGACCCAGACCCCGTCAGCGTGAGCGTCCCGGCGGAGTCGGTGAACGTGCTGTTGCCGGTCAGGTTGTACCCACCGCCGCTCGGCACGCTGAATGTCCCCGAGTTGGTGGTCAGCGTGGTCGAGTCCTGATTGGTGGTCGCGGCGCCGATGGTCACCGTTCCTCCGGACTGGTTGGTGATCGGTGTCCGCAGGTACGCGGTGTTCGACGCGCCGGTCGTGGAAAGGGCGCCCCCGGACGCGACGGTGATGCCGTTTCCTCCAGTGAGCATGGCGAATCCCGACGGAGCCGGGGCGAGACTCAGGTCTCCGTTGCTCTCCACGATGCTCGAGGTGCCCGAGGCAAGGGTCAGAGTCACATTGGTCGAGGTCCCGTCGACGATGAGGGTCTGGGTACCGGTGGCCCCTCCCCCGAGTTCGAGAGTGTTGATACTGGCGCTGGCGGTCAGGTCAACCGAGTACGTGCCGGAGAGGCCGATACAGACGACACTCGAGCTGGTGGGGAAGCCGCTGCTCCAGTCCAGTGAGTTGGCGTTCCAGTTGGTTGTGCCCATCGTTGGGCCTTGCCAGTTATCGGTGCAGGCCGGCGGGTTCGCGCCGGCCGGCGCGGCCGACAGGCCAACGGTGATGCCGGCCGTACCCAACGGTGCCAACACGATGGCCGCGGCAGCGGCGAACCTCTTCCACGAGATCATGGCAGTTAGTCCCCTTCACTTGGGCGAACCAACGTTCGCAATGTGAGGTGAATCGATTCTCGGGCGTTTCGCCAAAAACGTTCCCCCGAGGAACGAAACCACCATAAGGCGATCGTCGGCTGCAGGCAAGCGCAACTGCGGCGAGCACGAACGCGAGCGCGCGAATCGGTGACAAGACCGCGAACTTTGGAAAACAATGGAGGTGCGAAAGCCCGCTCGTCACGTGACCCGCAGTACGTCGCTCCTCACCGCCCAAGGGGCGACTGGGCTGCACTTTTTCCCGCCAGGCGGCCGAAGATCGTGGAGTCCCCGATGGAGAGCCCGCTGGCGTAGCCGAAGGAACACACTCCCGCGGTGGTCCGGCCGGCGGCAAAGAGGCCGGGCATGGCCGCACCGGCGAGGTCGAGCACCGCGCCCTCGACTGTCGACTCGAGCCCGCCGAGGGTGAAGGGTGCATAGGGCGCCGGCCCGACGCGCAGGTCGACGGCGCCGATGGGTGGCACCAACGGCCGGACCCATGGTGCGCCCTTGTGGAAGAGCGGGTCCTCGCCGCGCGCGGCGTGGCGGTTGTAGAGGTCGAGTGTCGCCTGGAGCGATCCGTCGGGCAAACCGATCTCGGCCTCGAGTTGTGCCGCGGTCGGGCAGACCCAGGTGGCGGCGAGACCCATCCAGTTCACTTCGTAGGCGGCCTCGTCGACGACGAGGTACACCTCGCCGTTCTGCTCGTAGAGCGCGGACTGGCCGACGCGGCCCATGTAGGTGTCCTCGTTGATGAAGCGCTGCCCGCGACCGTTGACCAGGATGCCGTGGATCAGCGTGCGCGGCGGCGTGAGCGGCAGCGAGACTTCGCCCGCGTACATGTTGCGCACCGCGGCGCCGATGGCCTGCGCCATGCGGATGGCCCGCCCGTCGTCACCCTCGGTGCCCACCTTGAAGGTGCCGCGGACGAGCGGCGGGCAGTGCCGGCGCAGCATGTCGTCGTTGAAGATGAAGCCGCCCGCGGTCAGGACCACGCCGCGACGGGCCCGGAACGACACCGACTCGCCGAAGCGGTGCGCCTGCACCCCCACGACGCGCCCGTCGTCGACGACGAGGCGGTCGACCCGGGTGTCGGCGGAGACGGCCGCGCCCGCGTCGGTTGCGGCAGCGCCGAGATGCTGCATGAGCAGCCACCCTGTCGAGCGCGCCGTCTTGGCCAGGTGCCCGCGCGGCGCGGGCCGGGCGATCTCGTTGAAGGGGTAGGCGTCCTCGCCGCCCGAGTAGACGAGGCCTTCAGTCCCCGTCGGCGCCATGGAGGTCTCGGCGCAAAAGGTGGGATCGAAGGGGACGCCGCGCGCGACGAGCCAGTCGAAGTGGCCCAGGCTCTCCTCGCAGTAGCGGGCGATCTTTGCCTCGTCGGGATCGGGTCCGCAGGCCGCCATCATGTAGCGGTACATGTCGTCGAGGCTGTCCTCGAACCCGCAGCCGGTCTGGACGGGGGTCCCCCCACCGAGATACACGATCCCCTCGGCCAGCGCGGCTGCCCCGCCCGGCCCGCCGGCCCGTTCGACCACGAGGACCGTCGCCCCTGTTTCGGCGGCACTGAAGGCGGCCGCCGAGCCCGCCGCGCCGAAGCCGACCACGATCACATCGGCGGTGTCCTCCCACTGCGTGATCTCGGCGGCATCGCACGGTGTCACGTCGTCGGGTTCGCGCACACTCTCCTCCCTGCGGTGTGGCCGAGACGGTAGCCGTTGGCCACGACGTGACCTCTACCCTGAGACCCATGCCAGGCGCAGCCGGCTCGACGGAGCCGCACAGCCCACGCGAAAGCGAACCGACTGACGTTCTGGCGCAGGTCGCACCGGGCTGGATCCCCGAGCTGGCCTACCGGCAGCTGCCCCAAATCACCACGTGGCGCCTGCGCGGTCCGGACGGCGCGGTGCGCTTCGCCAAGGTCGACACCGCAGGCGGCCGCTATCCCACCTTGCGTGCCGAATCCGAGCGCATGGTCTGGGCCGCCCCCTACCTCCCCGTGCCCGAGGTGGTGGCGTATGAGCAGGTGGGCCCGTCGACCGTCCTCCTCACCGAGGCGCTCCCGGGGCGCGACGCGACCCACCCGGACTGGCGCGCCGACCTGCCTGCCCTGGTGACCGCGCTCGGCCGCGGCCTGCGTGCCTTTCACGAGGCCGTCGCAGAGGAGTGGTGCCCGTTCCGCTTCGACGTCGCGCGCGCCCTGGACCATGTGCGACACCGCCTCGGATCGGGCCTCATCGGCGCGGCGGACATGCACCGGGAGCACGCCCACCTGACCCCGGTCGCCGCCGTGGCCGAGCTGGAGGCCACGGCACCCGGCCACGAGGACCTGGTCGTCTGCCACGGCGACTACTGCGCCCCCAACGTGTTGCTCGACGGCGATCGCGTGACCGGCTACGTGGACCTCGGAGAGCTCGGCGTGGCAGACCGCTGGTGGGACGTCGCCGTCGGGGCGTGGAGCGTCGGGTGGAACTTCGGCGTCGAGCTCGAGCCGCTGTTCTACGAGAGCTACGGCGTCACGCCCGCGCCGGACCGCATCGACTTTTACCGGCTCCTCTACGACCTCGTCTCATGAGCGGCCGCGCCGGCGATGAGACGGCGGACCCGGGTGAAGACCGCGTCGAACATCGGCTCGGTCAGCTTGCCCGTGAAGGTGTTCTGCTGGCTCGGGTGGTACGAGCCGAGCATGGTCAGCCCGCCGGGCAGCGGTGTCTCGGCCAGATGACCGAACGCGGAACGGGGCCGCAGACCGCAGTGGGCGCCTACGGCCTGCCAGGCGAACTGGCCCAACGCGACCACGACCACGGCGTCGCGCAGCAGCGAGAGTTCGCGGGCGAGATACGGCGCGCAGGCGTCACGCTCTGCCGGCGTCGGCTTGTTGGCCGGCGGCGCGCAGTGCACCGCCGCGGTGATGTATGCGCCCGAGAGCGTCAGCCCATCATCGCGGGAGATGCTCGTCGGTTGCGACGCGAACCCGGCGCGGTGCAGCGCGGCGAAGAGCCAGTCACCCGAGCGGTCACCGGTGAACATGCGCCCGGTCCGGTTGGCACCGTGCGCCGCCGGCGCCAGGCCGACGATGACGAGCCGCGCTCGCGGATCGCCGAACCCGGGCACGGCGCGTCCCCAGTAGATCTGGCCCGCGTACGACGCCCGGCCCGTGCGCGCCACCTCCTCGCGCCAGGCGACCAGCCGTGGGCAGCGCCGGCAGGCCGTCACCTCCCGCTGCACCGCGGCCACGGAATCCGAGTCCTTCGGCGCACGGTTGGACGCCACGGCGCAGAGCCTACGATGGTCGTTCGTGCCCCCATCGGTTCGATCCGCCTCCGCACGCACCCCGGCCAGGCGGAGCCGCAAGCCGCCCCCGGCGACCGCCGTGCTGCTGGTGCGCCACGGGGCGACGCCCACCACCGGCAAGATGCTGCCGGGCCAGGCCAGCGGTCTCCACCTCTCGGAGAAGGGCCAGGCCCAGGCCGAGGCGGCGGCCGGGCGCATCGCCGCGCTGACCAGGGCGCCCACCGCTGTCTACGCCTCGCCGCTCGAGCGGACCCGCGAGACGGCTGCGCCCATCGCCCGGGCACTCGGACTGCGCGTGCGCACCGCCCCCGGGCTCATCGAGCTCGACGTCGGCGAGTGGACCGAGAAGCCGTTGGCGCGCCTGTACAAGACAAAGGAATGGCCCACGGTCCAGCGCTGGCCGTCCGGCTTTCGGTTCCCCGGCGGCGAGTCCTTCGCCGAGATGTCGGTCCGGGCCATGGACACCGTGCTCGGCCTGGTGGTCGAGCATCCGGGACAGACGATCGTCGCCGTGTCGCACGCAGACAACATCAAGGCAATCGTCGCCGCGTCTGCCGGCATGCCGCTCGACCTGATGCAGCGCTTGGTCGTCTCACCGTGCTCCATCTCCGCCATCCTCTTCACTGCGGGCGGACCCGTCGTGCTCTGCGTGAACTCGACGGGAGCGCTCGACGAGTTGGTGGTGTCGTGAGGAGGAGTCGCCGATGAGCGAAGAATTCGACTTCGACGCGCCCGACCACTGCACCCTCGGCGTCATCGGCGAGGTCGGCAACCGCCTCTTCCTCTTCTACTGCCGCCAGGGCCTGATCGAGATGACGGTCAAGGTCGAGAAGCAGCAGATGGCGGTGTTGGCCGGCTACCTCGGACGCATCGTCAAGGAGCTCGGTCGTCCCGGACACCTGCCCGAGGACCTCGAGTTCTACGGCACCGAGGAGTACGAGTGGGTGGTCGGCACCATCGGCGTGTCCTACGACGAGGAGCTCGACCGCGTCATCGTGGTCCTCGAGGAGGTGGGCGTCGACGACGAGGACGACGAGGAGGGCATGGCCGAGAACGGGCACGTGCTCCGCGTGGCCATGACGCGGGAGCAGGCGGCTGCGTTCGCCATCCACGCGACGAGCCTGGTCGAGGCGGGCCGCCCGCCGTGCCCGTTGTGCTCGCTGCCGTTGGACCCCGCCGGCCACGACTGCCCGCGCACCAACGGGCACCGGCCCCCGGCATCCTGATTGAGGTGTCCGACGCAGCGGTCGAGCGCGTCCTCAGCGAAGGTGAGATGGAGGTCCATGGCCGCATCGCCGGGAGCTCGAACGCCACCCTGCTCGTGACGTGCCGTCTCGGTGAGGACGAGCTGCTGGCGGTCTACAAGCCGTCCAAGGGCGAACGTCCCCTGTGGGACTTTCCCGGTGGCCTGTTCCGGCGCGAGGTCGCGGCGTACGTCCTCTCCGAGAGCCTCGGTTGGGGGCTGGTCCCCGAGACAGTCGCGCGCAGGAGGGCCCCTTCGGGCCGGGCTCGGTGCAGCGCTTCGTCCACGAGGACGGCACCTCGCACTACTTCACGCTGCGCGACGACCCACGGTGGCATCCGGTGCTGATACGACTCGGTGCCTTCGACGTCGTGGCCAACAACGCGGACCGCAAGAGCGGCCACGTCCTGCTGGCCGAGGACCGGCTCTGGGCCATCGACAACGGGTTGTGCTTCAACGTGCACGACAAGTTGCGTACCGTCATCTGGGACTTCGGTGGCGCGGCGCTCGACGCCGACGTGCAGGCCGATCTGACCCGCCTGGCCCACGACGGTGCCCCCGATGCGCTCTGCGCGCTGCTCGATCCGGCCGAGGTGGCCGCGACGCTCGACCGGACGGCGTGGTTGCTCAGCCTGCGCACACTGCCCGAGCTGGTCGACGACGGGGAATGGCCGCCCTATCCCTGGCCTCTCGTCTAGCTGACGGCCCACACCACAGCCAGAATCCGAGGTTCTCCTGCTCAGCCCGGCTTCAGATTCCTGAGTAGATACATAGTTACTATGTGTTCGCTATGAGTCATTGGCGACAACGCATCGTCCGCGCCGCGCCGTAGGGCCATCCCATGTCGATCGACCCCTACATCGTGTTGGGCAGTGCCCTCGTGGGTTTCCTCGTCGGCATGACGGGAGCCGGCGGCGGTGCACTGATGACTCCGATGCTGATCTTGTTGTTCGGCGTCAAACCGTCCACGGCGATCTCGAGCGACCTGGTCGCGGCAGTGCTCATGCGGCCCGTCGGCGCGGTCGTGCACATGACCAAGAAGACGGTCAACTACGCGCTGGTCGGCTTCATGACGCTCGGCTCGGTGCCAGCGGCCTTCTTGGGCGCCTACGTGCTCCACTTGCTCGGCAACTCCACGGGAGCGGAGGACAAGGTCCAGATCGTCCTCGGCGCGGCCCTTCTCGTCGGGGCTGCGGCCATGGTCCTGCGCTACGGGCTCGACCGCCGCTCGGGGTACCGCCGTCACGGCCTCATCGGCGAGGTGGTCGTTCACCCTCTCCCCACCGTCGCCATCGGCGCCATCGGTGGCTTCGTCGTGGGGATGACCTCGGTTGGCTCGGGCTCCTTGATGATCGTGTTGTTGCTATTCCTCTACCCGGCGCTCGGCGCCAACCAGCTGGTCGGGACCGATCTGACCCAGGCGGTGCCGCTGACTCTCGCGGCGGCCCTGGGCGCCGTGGCCTTCGGCCACGTCGAGTTCGGCCTGACGGCCTCCATCGTCATCGGCAGTGTCCCCGCGGTGCTCGTCGGCTCGCTGATCTCGTCTCGGGCACCGGACCGCTACATCCGCCCCGCCATCACATTCGTGATCTTCGCGTCGGGCCTCAAGTATGTGGGCGTCGGCACGACGGCCCTGGGCTGGACACTCGGCATCGTGCTGGTCGCCGGCGGCGCGTTCTGGTTGGCCTACCTGCGGCCCAGGCGGGCCGGTGTTGACACGCTGCCGGTCGGGCCGACCCCGGCCGAACACGTCGGTGACGTCCACGCCGACCACGCGCCGTTGCGCACGTAGCAGGCGACCCACTCGGGCCCTTCGCTCCGCCGTCAAAGGTGGTAGCCGAGCGTCTGCAGCTCGTTCATGACCTGCTGGGCCACGACCTGGCCGCCGTCGGGCGTCAGGTGGGTGCCATCGGGTGTGCGGACGTTGATGACCTGACCCGCCGCGTTCGTGACGAAGGCGGTGTAGCCACCCTGTGCGGTACCGAGGGAGTGGTCCGTGCTCAGGTACTCGACGAGGGGATGGGCCGCCGCGGCGTCGTGCTGGACGATGGAGTTCAGATCGGTCATCTGCGCGTTGAGGCCGGGGTTCTGCATCGGCGGCATGCCCGCCCATAGCACCAGCGCCCCGCCGCTCGCCGCGATCTGCATGAACTGGGCCACCCGCTGCGAGTAGAGCGTGTTCCACTCGGGCGAGGTGTAGGGCACGTCGGGCGGGCCCAGGAAGTCCTGGGCGTCGTTGGCCCCCATCATGATCACGACCACCTGGGGGTCCACCGTCTTGAGGTCCGACGTCAGCTCGGCCGGCCAATTGAAGTAGTCGGGCCGGGTCAGACCCGTGCTCTCCCGGGCGTCGAGCGCGGCGTTGACCACGCCGGTCTGGGCCAGGTCCGGCTGGAGCTGCTGGCCCAGGTCGAGGCCGATGGAGTCCCCGACGATGAGCACCCGCAGGGGGTTCGCCGCGGTGGGCAGCTTCGGGTTGGGCGGCGCCGTGGTCGGCGTGGTCGGCCCGGTCCCACCCTTGGGCGCCGTGCCCTTGCCCGACTTGCGGTGCGGCGGAGGCGGTGGTGGGCCCGACACGGTGATTCCGATCGTCCCGCCAGGCAGGCGATTCGACCGACCCGTGATCGACACGAAGTGCGACAGTTGCAACGCTCGGCTGAGCGCGGCCACCGGTCCGGTCACGTCGAGGCTGACCGTGCGGCGGGTGCCGACGGGTGAGACCTGCGCGTTGTGCTGGAGGGAGGGCGCGAAGAGGAGGAACCACACACCGAAGGCGCCCAACCCGAGCGCCATGACGCGCGGCCACGGGAGGCGCACCCGGCCGTCCTCGGGCGCGGCCGGCTCGGCCTCGGCGCGGGCGCGGCCCTCGGCCGGCGATTCCGGCCCGACCTCGTGCGGCGGCGTGCGCTGGTCCGTCATCAGAAGCGGTAGTAGATGAAGGGCGCGACGCCGACCGGGCCGAACGTCGTGATGGCGAGCAGGGCGAAGCCGAGCAGGCCGACCTGAATGGCGGCGCGCTGGCGGGAGAAGGCGGCCTGCAGCCGGTCCACATCGAGCGCAGGCACGAACTGGAGGGCGATGCTGCCGAGCACGGTGAAGACCAGCAGCGGCGTGATGAGAGGCGACGCCTCACCCCACCCGCTCACCAGGCGACCGAGCACCGCGAACGCCTGGGAGAGGCCGGTGGCGTTGAAGAACACCCAGCCCAGACACACGAACTGGAAGGTGAGGAAACGCTGCACCCAGACCCGGACCGGCCCGTCGGCCACCGGCGGGAGGCCCCGGCGCTCCCGGCTCGTGCGACGGATATGGGCGACGCTCTGCCCCACTCCGTGCAGCGCGCCCCAGAAGACGAACGTCCAGGCCGCGCCGTGCCAGAGGCCGCCCAGCACCATGGTGATCATGATGTTGCGGACCGTCTGGGCCTGACTTCCCTCATTGCCGCCCAGTGGGATGTAGAGGTAGTCGCGCAGCCAGCGTGACAGGGTCATGTGCCAACGCCGCCAGAAGTCCTGCAGGTTGCGCGCGGTGTACGGCGCGTTGAAGTTCTGGGGGAAGCGGAAGCCGAGCAGCAGTGCGAGCCCGATGGCAATGTCGGTGTAGCCACTGAAGTCGCAGTAGATCTGCACCCCGTAGCCCCAGGCGGCGAAGATCGCCTCGGGTGCCGAGTGCTGGGTCGGTGACGTGAAGACCGGCGTCACGATCGCGCTCGACACGTACGACGAGATGACCACCTTCTTGAACAGGCCGGCCAGGATCAGCCAGAAGGCGCGGGAGTAGTCGATGGAGCTGGCGTCGCGCCGCCGCCGGATCTGGGGCAGCAGCTCCCCACCACGCACGATCGGCCCGGCCAGGAGGTGGGGGAAGAAGGAGATGTACACCGCGAAGTCCAGCGGCTTGGCCGGCTCGAGCTTGCGGCGGTAGATGTCCACGACGTAGCTGATCGCCATGAAGGTGAAGAAGGAGATGGCAATGGGCAGGCCGACCTGCAACAGCGGGACGGCGCGGCCCATCCCCAAGGCGTGGGTGAGGTTGTCGACGTTGACCGAGACGAAGCCGTAGTACTTGAACCAGCCGAGGATGCAGAGCAGCACCCCGACCGTGGACACCATGGCAATGCGCCGCGCGCGATCGTTGCGGGTCGCGTTCACCCAGAGGCCACCGGTGTACGCCACCACCGTCGTCGACAGGAGCAACAGGCAATAGCTCCACCCGACCCACCCGTAGAAGACGTAGCTCAGCCCGATCATCGACAGCTTCCACGGGCCCGCGTAGGGGTTGAGGAGCCAGTTCACCGTGAAGGCGACGGCAAAGAAGATGGCGAAGTCGATGGTTGGGAAGAGCATCGGGCCTGCTAGCGATTTGCGCCGAATGTACAGCCGGGCGCACCGTCAGAACGTGCACGCGCCGCGCCGAAGAGCTCCCCTCCCCCACACCCAGCGGAAGAGGCCGGGCCCGGCGCAGACCGAGCCGGGCGGCTCAGACCTTGGCCTTGAGCGCCTCGATCAGCGCCGGCAACACCTTGTGCACGTCGCCCACGATGCCGAGGTCGGCCACGGAGAAGATGGGCGCCTCGGAATCCTTGTTGATGGCGACGATGTTCTTGGACCCCTTCATCCCGACGAGGTGCTGGGTTGCGCCCGAGATCCCACACGCGATGTAGACGGTCGGCTTCACGGTCTTGCCGGTCTGGCCCACTTGGTGCGAGTAGGCGACCCAGCCCGCGTCGACGATGGCGCGGCTGGCACCGGCGGCGCCGTGCAAGATCTTGGCCAGCTCTTCGATCATGGCGTAGTTGGCGGCCTCGCCCAGCCCGCGGCCGCCCGAGACCACGACGGCGGCCTCATCGAGCTTCGGTCCGCTTCGCTCTTCGACGTGGCGCTCCACGACCGTGGCCGTGTTGGTGGCGGCGACGTCGGGCACCGGAGCAGGGACGACCGATGCGGCGCCGCCCCCGGAGGGCTCGGCCGCAAAAGACTTGGCCCGGATGACGAAGATGGCGGGACCATCACCCGTGAAGTGCGCGGTGACGATGTGGCTGCCACCGAACAGCGGGTGCTGGCTCGACAGGCCACCGTCGGTCTCGACCAATCCAGTCACGTTGGTCAACACCGGGCGGTCGAGCTTGGCCGACAACCGGCCCGCGATGTCGCGGCCGTCATAGGTCGCCGGCAGCAGGATCGCATCGGGCTTGTTGCCACTCTCGGTCAACGCGGCCAGCGCCGCTGCGACGGGCACGCCCGGCAGCGCGTCACCCACGTCACCGACGTCATGGAGGGTGGTGGCGCCGTACTCACCGACGGGTCCGGCCAGCGAGGCGGCGTCGGCACCCCACGCCACGGCCTCGACGGTAGAACCAACGGTGCGCGCCTCGGTCAGCAGTTCGAGCGTGACCGGGGTCGGGCCGCCGCCGTCCGCCGTCTCGGCCAGCACCCACACCTTGTCGATCGCCATCTCAGACCACCTTCAGCTGCTCGAGGAAGGCCACGATGCGCTGCGCGCCGTCGCCTTCGTCCACCACGATCTCGCCCGAGCCGCGGGCCTCAGCCTCGGAGACGTCGGTGATCTCCTCGCGTGCGCCGGCCACGCCCACCTGCGAGGCGTCGATCCCGAGATCGGCCACGGTCAAGTTGTCGACCGGCTTGGACTTGGCCGCCATGATCCCCTTGAAGGAGGGGTAGCGCGGCTCGACCACGCCGGCGGTGACCGTGACCACGGCGGGCAGCGGGCAGACGACGTCGTCGTAGCCCGCCTCGGTCTGGCGCTCGACTCTGATCGAGCTCCCGTCGACGGAGATCGCCTTCGCGAACGTGACCGAGGGCAGGCCCAACAGCTCGGCGACCTGCACCGGCAGGGTCCCGGTGTACCCGTCGGTCGACTCGGTGGCCATCACCACGAGATCCGGGTTGGCCCGCCGGATCGCGGCGGCCAGCACCTTCGCCGTCCCCAGCGCGTCGCTCCCAGCCAGCGCGTCGTCACTGACCAAGATGGCCTGGGCGGCGCCCATGGCGAGACCGGTGCGCAGTCCGGAGGTCTCGCCTCCGGGGGCCATCGACACCAAGGTGACCTCGTCACCCTCGCCCGACGCCAGCTGGAGGGCCATCTCGACCCCGTAATTGTCGGAGTCGTCCATGATGAGCTTGCCCGAGCGATCCAGGGTCTTCGTGTCCGGATTCAAGGACCCCGGGGCTGCCGGGTCGGGAATTTGCTTGACGCATACCACGACGTTCATGGCGGACCATCTTTGTGGAATCGGGACCTGCCCCGCCATTCGACCGGGTGGCAGGGCGCTTTCACGCCCCACCCGGGATCTCCCCGCTCAGTCTGCGCACCGCCCCGTGCTCAGCCGCGCCCGCCGCCTCCGTCTGCAACCCTGAGTGCGTCGTGCAGCCGGTCAGTGATCACGGCGTCCGCGCCCAGTTCGACCATGTGCTCGAGATCCTCGACGCTGTTGACGGTCCAGACGTTGACGGCCAGGCCGGCGGCGTGTGCCCGTGTCACCAGGTCGGGAGTCACCGAGAGCACGAAGGGGTGGACCGCCCGGAACCCGGCCGCGGCCGCCTCGTCGATTACCGGGCCGGGATCGCTGCCGAAACCCCAGAGCGCACCCAGCGCCAGTCGCCCGTCTGCCGCCTGGACCGCTCGCAGGGTGGCGGGCTGGAAGGACGAGACGATGACCCGGTCGGTCCAGCCGGCCTTGTCGATCGTCGCCGCGGTCAGAGCAGCCACCGCCTCGTCGGAGTCCCAGCCGGGATCTTGCGGCGCGTTCTTGATCTCGACGTTGACCGTCATGCCCTCGCACACGGCGAGGACGTCGGCCAGCAAGGGCACGAATGGCGGCAGGTCGGACGCACCGAGCTCGGGGACCACCCCCACACCAGGGATCTCGGCATCGTGGTGGACCGCCAGGGCCCCGTCCTTGGTCAGGCGCACGTCGAGCTCCACCCCATCGGCCCCCAGTCGGCGTGCTTCTGCGAATGCACCCAGCGTGTTCTCCTTCGCACCCTGCTCGGTACAACCCCTATGTGCGAAGACGGCTGTCATCCTCGCTCCGCAACAATGTGACGATTTCGCCGCGGAGGCGTCCGAAATTTCACGAAAAACTCCTTGCCAGGCCTCCGGCGGGCCATTACCCTTTTCGTCGTTAACCCGCCCTTCACTGACGGACACCTGTGGGGTCCGATCATGTGAAAGGGATCACAATGCTGGTGGAGGCACATTCCGATGGCTCTCATGTGGAACCGGACCGTCGATTGGGATGCGGACGACTGGCGGCGCATGGCCGCTTGCCGCAACACCGAGCCGGACCTCTTCTTTCCCGTTGGCACGACCGGCCCGGCCGTGGACCAGATCGAAACGGCCAAGCGTGTCTGCCGTTCCTGCGAAGCCATCGAGCCCTGCCTCGACTTCGCGTTGGCCACCAACCAGGAGTCGGGTGTCTGGGGCGGTACGTCTGAGGAGGAGCGCCGCAAGCTGCGCAAGGCGTGGCTCGCAGCCCGTCGTTCGCAGCGCGCCGCCGTCTGAGAGTCGGCTCACCGCGGGGCGCGCACCGGCACTGAAATCGCCACGCTCGTTCCGCCTCCCTCCGACGCGGGCAGCCCGGTCATGGAGATCGTCCCCTCGAGCTGACTGACGACGAGGTCGCGCACGATGGAGAGGCCGAGGCTGGTCGTGTGCTCGATGTCGAAGTCCTCTGGGAAGCCGAGCCCGTCGTCGCGGACCTCGACCTCCAACACCCTCTCGTTCCCCGACAGTGTGAGGTCGACGTGCCCGACGGGCGCAAAGCCCGCCGCCCCGCCGGCACCCTCGAGTCCCGCCGCCCCGTCGCTGCCCCCGGCGGCATCGGGGTCGAACGCGTGCTCGACGGCGTTCTGGAGCAGTTCGGCCACGGTGACCGCGAGCGGGGTCGCCACGTCCGCCGCCACGTCACCGAGGTCCCCGTGGACCGAGATCACGATGGGCTGGGAGGAGACGACCGAGTCCTCGGCCATCTGCACCAGCGAGCTGACGATCTCCGCGAAGGGGACCTGATCGCTCGGGTCCCGCGACAGGATCTCGTGGACCAGCGCGATCGAGCGCACCCGTCGCTCCGCCTCGTGGAGGGCGACCCGGGCCGCGCGGTCGCCGACCCGTCGGGCCTGCAAGCTGAGCAGTGACGAGATGGTCTGCAGGTTGTTCTTGACCCGGTGGTGGACTTCGCGAATGGCCGCGTCCTTGGACAGGAGCAGCCGGTCGAGCCGGCGCACGTCGGTGACGTCGCGCAGCAGGATCATGGCGCCAGTCACCACGCCGTGGGAGAGCATCGGGATGCAGTGCACCAGCACCATGACGTCGGGCCGGCGCTCGACCTCCTCGACGACCGGCCGCCCGGTGGCCAGTGCCCACTCCACCGCGGACTCCTCGATGTCGAGATCGCCGAAGCGGCGACCCTCGGGCTGGGTGTAGATGCCCATGCGGTGGAAGGCGTTCAGCGCGTTCGGCGACGCGAACTCGACACGGCCGTCGGCGTCGACGACGACCACGCCGTCACCCACGCGCGGCGCCTCCTCGGTGCCGACGTCCTCGTCGGGGAAGGGGAATGCGGACTGCGCCACCATGTCCGCGAGGCGCTCGAACACGTCGAGGTAGGTGCGCTCGTACATCGACGTCGGGCCCTTGAGCGGGGCCAGCGACACGCGCAGCAGCGCTCCGATGATGCGACCATCGAAGCGCACCGGGATGTTCTCCACCGGCACCTGCTCGCCCAAGATGGGGTGATGGATGCTGCCCCGCACGATCTCGCCCGAGTGCAGGCAACGGGCGACCAGGGTCCACTGTGACTCGTTGACCGTCTGGCCGACCAGGTCCTGGTCCACCAGCGTGGGCCTGTTGGTCGGCCGCATCTGCCCGAGCACGACGAGCTCGGGATCCTCGTCCACGGCGCCGACGCCGCCCGTGCCGGCGCCCCTGCCGTTGCTCGCGCCCGCGCCGGCGGAGTGGACGGGTACCAGGAGCAAGAGATCGGAGAACGAAAGGTCGGCCAGCACGCTCCAGCTCCCCAGCAGGCGCTGGAGGTGCCCGAGCTCATCGGGCTTGAGGTCGGTGTGGCTCTGCGCGAGCTCCGCCGGCGTGGGCATCAGGCTTCGCCCCCGTCGCCCGCCGCGCTCGACCCCGCGGTCACCGGGACGACGTGAGGTCGCCGCCGTCGGTACCCCTGAAGCGTCTCCGCGCCGGCCGCCGCCAGCACAGCGCGCAGGTCGTCGGCCCGATCGGCCACGTGCTCGAGCCGGTGCGCGTCAGACGCTGTCGTGAGCGGCACGGCGCGGGCCACGAACCGCTCCAGCAGTCCCGCTGCGGGGTACTGCTCGGCGACCGGCTTCCGCCAGCCCGCCGAGGACACCTCGGCCGCCATGGCCGACGCCGCGGCCGCCTCGGCGATGCGGTCCCACCACTCGGCGGGAGCGTCGGGGACGTGGCCCGCCACCTTGATCAGATCGGGATGTGCGAGGACGTCGCAGGCTCCCGACGCGGCCAGCTCCTCCATCGCCTTCGTGTAGGCCTCCCAGCAGAGGTCGACGTCGCGGGCCGACCACTCCGCCATCGACACCGGGTCGCTGAGGTCGTCGAAGCGCCATGCGCCCACCCAGTGCACCGAGCCCAAAAGCACGTCGAAGGGATAGCCGCTCAGCAATTGCGCCACCTGGTCCATGCGGCCCTCGTAGTAGTCGACCTCGAGGCCGATGACGACGGGCAGGCCCGCCTCTTTCGCCTCGAGGGCGCACTCCACGTACGCGTCCAGGTCGGCGGTGGCGTGGAACTTCCAGTATTCCGCCATCGACTCGGCCAGGGCCGCCGGGACGCCCGGCTCGTCCCAGAAACCACCGAGCAGTGCGTCGGCCTGGCGGAAGCGGAACAGGTGCTCGGTGACAGCGAGCTCCGTGACGCCCGCCGCCTGTGCGCGGGCGCAGTAGTCGGCCAGCTGCTCGATGTGCAGAGGCGTCTCGTGCTCCGAGTGAGGCCAGAGGTGGAGGTGGTAGTCGAGCACGCAGTCCGTTCCCAGCCGGCCCCGCGGCGACTTCGCTACGACCCGGCCCGGCGGATCAGCGTCACGCCGTCGCGGATCGTCGTGAGCACGCACACCACCCTCGGGTCGTTCACGATCTTGTCGTTGAAGGCGCGCAGCGCCCGGGCGCCCTCGTGCGGCTGCATCTCTGAGGCCAGAACGCCGCCGCTTTGGAGCGTGTTGTCCACGACGATCAGGCCGTGGGCCGCCAGCTTGGGCAGGACGGCCTCGAAGTAGGCGTCGTAGGAGACCTTGTCGGCGTCGATGAAGACCAGGTCGAAGGGACCCTGGAGATCCTCGAGCGAACGCAGGGCGGGGCCTTCAATGACGCTGATGTGGCTTTCGAGTCCGGCCGCGGCGATGTTTCCCCTCGACACCTGGGCGTGGTGGGGGTCGACCTCGAGCGAGATGATGGCGCCGTCCTTGGGGAGCCCCGCCGCCATGGCGATGGACGAGTAGCCGGTGAAGGTGCCGATCTCGAGGACGCGGGTGGCCTGGGTGGCGAAGACGAGGAGCTCGAGGAAGCGCCCCTCTTGGCGGCCGACCATCATCCACCAGGCGGCAAAGTCCTCCTTGGTCGACGTGTCGACCGCGTCGAGGTAGCCGGGCGGTGCCGTGGTGTGCGCGTCCGCGTACTCGAGGACTTCGGGGTTGATGAGCTGAACCATGGGACCGATGGTAGGCGCCGCGCTCGTGCCGGGCGCCGGCCCCGCGTCCCAGAGGCCGTTGCCCGGCTCTCAGCCCCAGACCTGCGCGCCGAGCTGGAGGAGCCCCTCCATGTCGTAGACGTCCACGTCGTAGAACGGGACCGTCACGAGAACTTCGGGCATCCCGCGCAATTCGGCCTGCTGCTCGGCCTCCCGCCGGGCGACGACACCGAAGTTGAGGAAGCTCTCGGCGACCTCGCCCACGACGCGGGCGGCCACCACCGGGTCGTCGGTGAGCCCGTCGGCGAGCTCGGCGGCCCGGCTCCGCATGGACTGGGCCAGTTTGTCGCTCTTGGCGTCGCGCAGATACTCGGGCAGCACCTTGTTGAGGACGACCGCGCCGAGATTCAGCTTGCGCGACGCCAGCTCGGACGAAAAGAACTCGGCCTCGCGCACCGGCGTGGCTTCGAGCGTCGAGACGACCATGAAGGTCGTGCGCCGATCCGAGAGCAGCCGGGTCACCGCCTCGGCCCGCTGGACGAATCCGGAGTACATCGACTGGAAGAGAATGAAGAACTCCGAGATGTCGGCTAGGAACTGCGTGCCGAGGATGCGGTCGGCCACTTGGTAGAAGGGCCGCGACGCCACGTTCACCAAGCGCGACCGGTAGGGCACGATGAGCCAGCGCAGCAGGCGCGACGAGAAGAAATCGGCCATGCGCTGTGGCGCGTCGAGAAAGTCGAGCGCGTTGCGGGTGGGGGGCGTGTCGACCACGATCAGGTCGTACTTCCCCTCGCTGTGGATCTCGTAGAGACGTTCCATCGCGATGTAGTCGTGCGACTGGACGAAGCGCGCCGAGATGTTCTGATAGAGCGGGTTGGCGAGGATCTGCTCGCGGGTCGCTGCATCGGGCGCATGGGTCCGGATGAGGTCGTCCCAGCTCTGCTTGGTGTCGAGCATCGCGGCCCACAGCTCGCCCCTCGGATGGGCCCCCGCCTCGGTGAACACATCGTCGGGGATGCGGACCTCGTCGTTCCCGATGCCCTTGAGCCCGAGCGCGTCGGCCAGCCGGCGTGCCGGGTCCACCGTGAGCACCAGCACACGGCCACCCTCTTCCACCACAGCGGTGGCGGCGAGCGCGGCCGCCGTGGTCGTCTTGCCCACGCCGCCCGGCCCACACGCGATGACGATGTTCTTGGCCGCCAGCAGCTGGCCGACGGTCTTGACCACCGGCGGGCTGGTCGCGCTCACAACCCGAGCTCCTCGGCGAGCGCGTGCGCCACCTGGCGTGTCGTGCGCGCCCCGAAGCTACGCACGAAGAGGTACGGCAACAACAAGACAGGGACGCCTTCGGGCAACCCGGCCTGCAACCGCTGCAGATGGGTCGAGCGGGTGCGCCGCACCGTCACCGCCAGCCGCGCCGCTTCGAGCACCGGGGCGACCGACCCGCCGGCCCGCTCGGAGAGGATCTCTTCGTTGCCGGGCTCGCGGAGTTGCTCGAAGATCTCCTCCTCACGCTGACCGAAGAGCTCGGGCAACACGCGGTTGACCACGACAGCCGACGTGCGGACGGTCGTCTCCGTGCGCACCCGCTCGACGAGTTCGAGCGTCTCGTTCACCGGCATCTCCTCGGGCGTGCACACGGCCACCAGCCCGGTCTGGCGAGGGTCCGAGAGGATGTCGAGCATCCAATCGGTCTGGCTGCGGATCAGGCCCACCTTGACCAGGTCGTTGATGGCCTGAGGTGCGGCCAGCTCGCCGATGATGTGCCCACTCGCGGGCGCATCGACCACCACGAGGTCATAGTGCGACTCGCGCACCTCCCAGCAGAACTTGCCGACGGTGAGGATCTCGCGCACACCAGGGGCGGCCGTCGCCACGAAGTCGAACGCCTTGGCCAGCGGGCCGATCCGGCCCACCACCGGGATGCGCAGGTGCAACTTGAGGTACTCGCGCAGCGATGCCTCGGTGTCCATCGACATCGACCACACCCCCGGCGCCACCTCGCGCGGGGTGAAGTCGACCGGCGGCGCCTCGAAGAGCGCCGGGACGTCGCCCTTGGCGTCGACCTCGCAGACGAGGACGCGCTTCCCGTGCTCGGCCGCGAGCTGGGCCAGTCCCGCCGCCACCGTCGTCTTCCCGACGCCGCCCTTGCCGGTGACGAACACCAGCCGCAGATCGAGCAAGCCGGGTGTGCCGCTCACCGCACCCGCGCCCACCCCGCCGTCACGGACCCCCTCAGGGAGCGCCGAACCCGACGCGTCGCTCCCCCGTGGGGGCCCCGACCTCGACGTAGGCGACCTTGACGACGGGCACCCCCACGCGCCGTCCCTTACGGTCGGTCAGCCACAGGACGCCGTCGCCGGTCTGCAGCAGCTTCTCGATTTCGGCGACGACCGTGTCGCGGTCGGCGTCGTCGGGCATCTCCACCTCGAGCTCCTTGGGGGTGTGGGTGATGCCGATGCGCACGTCCACCTGGTCTGTCTCCTCTCGCGAACCCGTTTGCTGTACCGGGCCACCTGGACGTTACAGGGACGGGGCAGACTGCTTGGCATGAGCGGAGTGCCCATGTCCGGCGAGACGGCGCGCGGGGCCCGCTGGGCAGCGACGATGGCCGGCTACTCGGGCCCGGTCCGGCTGGCCCACGCCGACTCCCACGCCCGGGTCGGCCCCGCGGAGTCCACGGCCGGTGCGGGGTGGGTGATCGCCGCCGGGCCGAACGGGCGCGTGGAGCGCGAGGAGCTCGAGCACGAGCTGCTGGCACCAGGGGCCACCAGCGCCGCCGCCGCGGGCCGCCGCGCGGTGGCCGAGGAGCCCGATCCGTGGCGTACGTGCTTCGAGCGCGACCGCGACCGGATCTTGCACGCCCCGTCGTTCCGGCGCCTGGCCGGCAAGACGCAGGTCTTCGTATTCCCCCAGGATCACCAGCGCACACGCTTGACCCACGCCCTCGAGGTGGCCCAGCTCGCCACCGCGATCGCGCGCGCCTGCCGACTGAACGTCGCGCTGACCGAGGCCATTGCGCTCGGCCACGACTGCGGGCACGGGCCCGGCGGTCACGCCAGTGAGGACGCGCTCGATCCCTATGTGCCAGGCGGCTTCGACCACGCGCCCTGGGGCGCCCTCGTCTCGCTCGCCTCCCTCAACTTGTGTGCCGAGACCCTCGACGGGATCGCCAACCACAGCTGGTCGCGTCCCTCGCCCTCGACCCCCGAGGGCGAGGTCGTCAGCTGGGCCGACCGGATCGCGTACGTCTGCCACGACTGGGAGGATGCCGTCCTGGCCGGCATCGTGGCGCCCCACCAGCTGCCCGCGGCCGTGCGCACCTTGTGCGGCGAGCGGCGCAGTGCGCAGCTCGGCGCCTTCATTGCGGGCGTCGTGTCGGCGTCGCTCCGGACCGGACAGGTCGGGATGGAGGAGGAAGCCGCCGAGGCGCTCACCGCCTTCCGAGCCTGCAACTACGAGCGCATCTATCTGCGCGACGCCTCCTTGCGTCAAGGGGAGGCGGTGATCAGCGTGCTGCGCGCGCTGGTCGAGCACTTCTCCGACCGACCCCACCTGATCACCGATCGGACCGCACCGGCCACCGACGACGTGGTGGCCGGGAGCATCGATGCCATCCGTGCCGCCGTCACCTACGTGGCCGGCATGACCGATCGCTTCGCCTTCCGCCAGGCCGTGGCACTCTTGGGCTGGGACCCGGTCAAGCTCCCCGCCGGCGTGGACGGCTGAACAAACCGAGTCGCGTCGAACTCCGTCGATCTGCGTCGATCGCCGGGGCGCTCTTCAGGGGGTGCTGTCACCGAAGGAGGGTCGGCGCTTCTGTGTGAGCGCCGCCACTCCTTCGGCGAAGTCAGGACCACCCATCATCTCGCTCAGATGCCGACCGGCGTTGCGCACCGACGACGCCGCGTCGCCGTGCAGGTCGCGATAGAGCTGCAGTTTCGTGACGGCCAGTGAGGACGGTGCGATCTCGGACGCCAGGCGTCCCGCGTACTCGTAGGTGAAGGGCAAGAGTTCCTCCGGCGGCAGCGCCCGGTTGACCAGGCCGAGCGCCTCGGCCTCCTCGGCCAGGACGACCCGGCTCGAGAAGAGAAGGTCGGCGGCACGCGTGACGCCGATGAGGCGTGGCAACAGCCACGAGAGACCGAACTCCGCCGGCAACCCAAGACGCCCGTGCGCGGTGGTGAGCTTTGCTCCGTGCGCGGCGAAGCGCAGGTCGCAGTAGCAGGCGAGCACGAGCCCGACGCCGGCAGCCGGCCCGTTCACCGCGGCGATGATCGGTTTGGGGATCCCGAAGTGGTATGCAAAGTCAGCGTCGAACTCGGGGCGGACGCCATAGCCGGGCATGGCGACGTCGTCGCCCAGTCCGGGGTCGTAGGCGCCTCGCTCGGCCTCACCTTCGAGCGCGCGCGAGTCGGCGCCGGCGCAGAAGCCCCGGCCCGATCCGGTCACCACGATGACCCGGACCTCGGGGTCGCGGGCCGACCAGTCGAGAAGGGTCCGGTACTCCGCGTGCATCCGTCCGGTCCACGAATTGAGCCGTTCGGGCCGGTGCAGCGTTACCGTCGCCACCCGGTCGTGCACCTCGTAGCGTGTGACCTTGAGGTCGCCGAGCTCCACGTCAGTCGAGCGTTGCGTACCGGGTCAGGTGCAAGGTGCCCGCCTCGACCGCCTGCTCGAACTCCGCCTGCAATGGGTGTCCGTCGACGCTGCGCTGGAAGGCTGCCGCGTCGGCATCGCTCGCCCAGAGCGTCACGACCAGCCAGTCGTCGCCGTGGCGCGTGGTCGTCCGGCGAAGAAACCCCTGCTGGTTGGGGACGAGCTCTGTCTGGATCCGCTTGTCGAGGGAGAGGAACGCCCCGTCGGTGACGCCCTCTGCGAGCCGGAAGGTCGTGATTTCGACGATCGACACCTCAGGCCTGCACCAACACGAGCGGGTTGCCTTCGGGGTCGGTGATGCCGGCGATCGTGGGCCCTCCGGGGACGTCGAAGGGCTCGGCCACGATCGTCGCGCCGAGCGACACCGACTTCTCGAGCGACGCCCGGAGGTCGGCCACTTGCACGTAGAGCGTCACGCCGGCGCGCCCGCTCTGTCGAATGTGCCCGCCCGGACCGGGCTCCGGCCCGCCAATCCCCGCGGGAATGTTCATGATGGCGCCGTCGCCGATCGTCCAATTGAACAGGTCGGCGTAGAACGCCTTTTGGCGCTCCGGATCCTCGGCCTCGATCTCCCAGTGCACCACGGGCCTTGCCCAGTCCTGGACCATGGCACCTCCTCGCGGGGCACAGCGTACCGAGCCGGTGACCCGCCTCGCCCGGGCGTTCTCGACCGCGAGGCCACGGCCCCGCACCGTGACACGGCCCCACTGGTCGCCGTCGCTTTGAGACGACCGTGAAATACCGTCTCGGCGTTGCGGCGAGGAGTACAGTCACGCATGCATTCGGCCGCCGTCGACTTGGCGACGCGTGTGGCGCGGCGGAGGAGGGGATAGCTCGGTGACGCACTGGACGCAGGCTCTGGCCAACGTCTCCCTGGTCGAGTTCGTCGCCTTGGCTGCGCTGACCGCGCTGCAATGGATCCGCCATCGCATCCGCGGCGCAGGGTGGGTGGCGTTGTCCTTCGCCATCCTCGGTGGGCTCTCCTTGACCCTCAAGATCGACCCCCACGTCGTCACGAACCAAAACGTTGCGAAGGTCCTCGTCGCGTTGCTCTTGGTGATGCCCTATTGCCTCTTCCGCTTCGCGACGAGTTTTCGCCGGCCGAGCGCCGTTGTCCGGTACGCCGCGGTCGTCGTGACCGCGGCCATCGTGGCCTTCACCTTCTGGTTGGACTACCTGCCGGTGGCCGGGGGTGCGACGCCGCCGTATTACCTCGCCTATCGGGTCGCCTTCGCCGTGAGCTTCGGCTTCCTCTTCACCTACGTGGTCATCAGCCTCTTTGTGGCGGGCCGCGGCGAACCGCCTATCGCCGCCATGCGGGTGCGCCTGCTGGCCATCGCCGTTGCGGGGCTCGAGGTGCAGGTGGTCGTGGTCGCGCCTGGCGCTCCAGGGCCAGACCGTCGAGCTGGCCACCCAGGCCCTGACGGTCGCCATGGGGCTGCTGTTCCTCGTCGCCCTCGTGTTCCCCTCCTTCGTGCGGGTCTTCCTCAGCCGCAAGGAGGACCTCGCCTTCCGCCGTGCCGTGGGTGAGCTGGTCTCCGCTGGTGACTCGCGCGACGTCGCCGAGCACCTCTTGCCGCATGTCAGCGCGTTGGTCGGCGCGTCCAAGGCGGCGCTCTTGGCGAGCGACGGCACGGTGGTGGCCCGCTACCCGGCCTGGACCAACGATGGTGGGACCGACGACTGGTTCGACGACTGGGACGAGGTGAACGGCCCCCGATCGGGAAGGAACCGCATCACCGTGCGCACCCACAGCGGCGCCACGCACGAACTGGCCGTGCGCATCAGCCCGTACATGCCCTACTTCGGCAGTGAGGAGCTCCGGAAGCTCGACCAGCTGGCCGGCATGGTGGGCCTCGCCATCGAGCGCTGCGAGATGGCCGAGCAGATGGCCTTCCAGGCCACCCACGACGGGCTCACCGGCCTGGCCAACCGGACGCTGTTCATGGAGAAGTTCGAGGAGGCGCTTGACCCACGTCGGCCGGCGTCGCAACTCGCTGGCCGTGCTGTTCGTCGACCTCGACCGCTTCAAGCTGGTGAACGACCGGGCGGACCACTCCGCCGGCGACCTGGTGCTCAACGAGATGGCGACGCGACTGATCGCGATGACGCGTGGCGTGGACGTGGTGGCCCGCTTCGGCGGCGACGAGTTCGTCGCCCTCGCCGAGGTCGACCACGATGACGACGCGGTGGACATGGCCGAGCGGATCCGGGCCGGCATCAGCCAGCCGGTGACCATCGGTGACGCCCAGCTCGTCATCACGGCCAGCGTCGGCATCGTGGTCACCGCCGACGGCAACGCGACACCGGCTGCGCTCTTGCGCGACGCGGACAACGCCATGTACGAGGCCAAGCGGCACGGCCGCGACCAGGTCGTCGTCTACCGCGGCAACGCCCGCGACGTGGCCAACCTGAAGTGGGGACTCAACCCCAATCGAACCCCGCGCCTCAACGCAGGGTGAGTTCGCGCCGGTAGACGCGGGCGGGCCCGAGCGCGGCCAGCTTGTCGGCGATCGCCTGGAACGACCGGGCCGTCTCGCTCTCGGGGTCCACCGCCATGACGGGCCGGCCCTCGTCGCCGCCGAGGCGCACGGCGTTGACCAGCGGAACCTGGCCCGAGCAAGGGGACGCCGAGGTCGGAGGCCAACCGGGCACCGCCGCCGGAGCCGAAGAGCTCATAGCGCCGGCCATCGTCGCCGGTGAACCAGCTCATGTTCTCGATCACCCCGCGCACCGACAGCTTGAGGCGCCGCGCCGCGAACGCCGAGCGCTGTGCCACGCGCTGCGCCGCGGGCTGTGGCGTCGTCACCACGACGATCTCGGCCCGGGGCATGACCTCGGCCAGTGTCAGTGCGACGTCTCCGGTCCCGGGCGGCATGTCGACGAGGATGAAGTTCGGCTCGCCCCAGTAGGCGTCGGTCAGGAATTGCTGGATCGCCTTGTGCAGCATCGGACCCCGCCAGATGACCGGCTGGTCGTCGGGGACGAAATACCCCATGGACAGACAGCGGACGCCGTGCGCGGCGGTCGGGATGACGATGTCGCCGATGATCACCGGGTCGTGGTCCGTGCCCAGCATCTTGGGAACCGAGAAGCCGTAGACGTCGGCGTCGAGCAGGCCTACCGAATGACCGGCCTGCGCCAGCGCGATAGCCAGGTTGACCGTCACCGTCGACTTGCCGACACCACCCTTGCCCGATGACACGCCGATGACCCTCGTCGTGGCATCCGCGGCGAGAAAGGCCGGCACCGGTTCCGCGTGCGCGTGACCGTGGCCGCCATGGGCGTGCCCTGCCTCGTCGGGCTCCACGTCCGCCTCGGCGCCCGCATCAGCGCCCGCGCCGAGCATGCTGGTGCGCAGGCGCTGGCGCAGCACCGCCCTTTCCTGCTCGTTCATCACGACGAACTCGAGGTCGACCTCCTCGACGCCGTCGACAGCCGAGGGCGGCGCGGTGGATCTCGTCGGCGAGTTCGTCCGTCCCGGGCCAGGCCGCCACGGGAAGGGCCACCTCGAAGTAGACCCGGCGTCGGCGCGGCCGCACCGTCTTGAGCAGGCCGAGTTCACCCAGCGACAGGCCCGAGCTCGGGCTCTGACGACCGCGCTCACGGCGGCTTCGAGCTGTGCGTGGTCTGCTGCCATGGCCTTCCTCGTCGTAGGCCGGATTCGCAACGGGCGACCCGCATCGGGGCGGCTCCGTCCGCGTCGCCCCAGCTCCAGGGGCTGATTCCCTCGGTAGACTACCCACCGTGAGCACCGCTCCGATCACGGTGGAGCCCGAGCGCACCGGTGGAAGCCCGAGCGCACGGCGGAGCCCGAGCGCGCCGGCCGGCGCGGACGACGGTCGCTTCAGCGCCGCGGTGGCCGCGGTCGCCGCCGCCTTTGGTGACCCCACCCGCCGTGACATCTTCTTGCACGTCCGCGCGGTGCCCGGCGTCACGGCGCGGGAGGTCGCGACGACGTTCTCCCTCCACCCGAACGTGGCGCGCCACCACCTCCAGCGTTTGGTCGACGGGGGCTACCTGCGCGTCGAGACCGGCCGCAATGCCGCCGGTGCCGGGCGGCCCTCCAAGCGGTACTTCTGCGTCGAGGAGGAGCTGTCGCTCGGCCTCATGCAGCGCCGCGACGACCTCCTGATGCGCCTCCTGGGTGAGGCCATGCGACGTCTCGGGCCTGACGAGGCGGAGGAGATGGCCGCGCTCGTCGGCGAGGAGTACGGCCGTTCGCTCGCGTCCCGCATGACACCGACCGAGGGCCAGCGCACCGTGCGGGCGGCGATGCACGTCGTGGCCGAGACCCTGACTGCCCACGGGTTCGCCGCCCACGCCGAGGACCGGGGCGAGACCACCGCGGTGATCGCAGAGCAGTGCCCCTTCGGCGACGCCAGCAGCACGAACCCGGTGCTCTGCGCGGTCGACCGCGGCATGGTGAAGGGTTTGTTGGCCGGCCTGTGCGGCACGGCGTCGCAGCGGGCGCTCCCGGTGATCCTGTCGTCACGGGCGCGCGGCGACGACACCTGCACCGCCTCTGCCTGAGCCCCCGTGGCTCGCGTCTACCTCGACCACGCCAGCACGCACGCCGCCCCGGCCCGAGGCCCTCGCGGCGCTCGAGGCCTGGGCCCACCTCCCGCCTGGTGATCCCGGGCGCATCCACGAGGAGGGGCGCACTGTGCGCGACGCGCTCGAGACGGCGCGCGCACAGGTCGTCGGGGCTCCTCGGCGTGGTGGCGCGCCAGGTGGTGTTCACCTCGGGCGGCACCGAGGCGATCAACGCCGCCGTCTGGGGTGCGACCCGCGCCAAGCCGGGCGCACCGGTGCTGTGCGCTGCGGTCGAGCACTCGGCGGCGCGCGACGCCTCGGCCCGCGCCGCGCCGCTCGAAGTGCTCGCGGTCGACAGCACCGGCCGCCTCGACCTGGACGCGCTGCGCGAGCGCCTCGGCACGGCGTCCCTGCCGCAACCCGCCCTGGTCCACTGCCAGTGGGCCAACCACGAGGTGGGAACCATCCAGCCGGTGCACGAGGTGGTCGACGCTGTGCAAGCAGGCAGGCGTCACCGTCCACGTCGACGCCGCGGCGGCCTGCGGCCACGTCATCACCGACCTCGGCGCATTGGACGCCGACCTGGTCAGCGTCAGCGCGCACAAGCTGGGCGCGGTGCCCGGAGCGGGCGCCCTGGTGGTCCGCCGGGGCAGCCGCTTCGAGCCGCTGCTCGTCGGCGGCGAACAAGAGCGCGGACGCCGGGGCGGGCTGGAGGCGGTGCCCGCGCTCCTCGCGTTCGGGGGGGTCGCCGCGGCCCTCGGCCGCAGATGGTTTCCTCGCTTTGCACGACGAAGCCACCACCGCCCGGCGCTTCATCGACGCCGTGCTCGGCGCGGCGCTCGCCGTCGACGGGGTCGAGATCGTCGGCCCCTCGTCGCGAAGACCGGCTCCCCTCGCTCGTCTGCCTCGGGGTGCACGGCGTCGAGGCCGAACCGGTGCTGATCGGTCTCGACCGCGGCGGGCGTGGCGGTCCACTCGGGGTCGGCCTGTTCGTCGGAGAGCATCGAGCCGTCGCCCGTGCTCGAGGCGATGGGCGTGGACCCGAGCCACTCGCTCCGGGTCAGCGTGGGCTGGTCGAGCACCGAGGAGGACTGCCGCGTGTTCGCCGCCACCTTCCCGCGTGTCGTGGACGACCTGCGCTCCCTACGGGGTTGAGGTCGGGGTGCTCCCGCCCGTGAAGTCGGCTGGCACAGGGACACCGGCCGACTCGTAGGCGCCGAGCACGAGGGGCTCGACCTGTGCGAGCTCAGTCTCGGGGGGACCGTCGGCCAGGAAGTCGTTGAACTGGGCGACCGCTGCCTTGTCGTTGTGGTCCTGGTTCGCCAGCACCAGCCCGTAGAAGAGGTGGGCCTGGTAGTAGGTGGGCGAGTCCTTCACGGCGGTCTCGATCTGGGCGCGCCCGATGCGCACCAGCGACGCCACGTGCGACCGAGAGCCCTGGTTCCATTCCAGATAGCCGGCGTAGGCCAACGCAGCGGGGTTGGACGGATCCTCGCTCAGCACTTTGTTGTAGAGCACCAGCGCGCCCTCGACGTTGCCCGCGTTGTTGAGGGTAAGAGCCTGCTGCAACTGCTCTTCGATCTGTTGAGCCTGCGTTTGGGTGACGCTGCCCGATGACGCCTGCCCTGGTTGGCGCGCCTGCACGAAGTGCGCCACCAAGATGACCGCTCCGAGCACGATGAAGCCGCACGCGACCACGATCCCGATCCGGCGCCACAGCGGCATCCGCCTCCCCGGCTCGTCCGGGACCGGTGCACCGCCGGCCCCCAAAAGGAAGGCCACGGGCCGCTCGTTGTCGGCATCAGCGGCGGCGGTGCCGCCGGCGTCGAAAGTGAGGGCGGCGAGCTCGGCTTCCACCTCGGCCAGCCGCGCCGAGTCCCGTGCCACCAAGAGGTCGTGGTCCTCGTCGGAGAGATCGCCGGCCCCGTGCTCGCGCGCGGCGTCGTCGAGGGAGCGGCGCAGGAAGTCACGCTGGTCGGCGAGGTGCCAGTGCTCGTCGCCTTGTGAGGGCGGGCGGTCGATAGCTGACGAGTCCTCCACCTTCATCGCACCGGCACCGTCATGACACCTGCTCGTTCTCGCGTGGCTCTGTCTGTCCGGGAGCGGTCTCGACGCGCAAGGAATCGAAGGCGCGGCTCCGCCGCCAGAACAGGACGCCGACACCGGCGACCACCGCGACGCCGAGCACCAGCGGGATGATCCAGATGAGGGGCACGCCGCCGGCGTCGGGCGGCACGAGGAGGATGGCGGGACCGTACTGGGAGACCAGCACCTGGTCGATGTCGGCGGTGGAGCGGCCCTCGGCCACCATGCTCTCGATCTGGTGCCGCACGGCGATCGCCGTCGAAGCGTTCGACTGGAGGACGGAGAGGTCGGTGCACGAGGGACACCGCACCCCGGCCTCGATGGAGGCGGCGCGCTGTGTCGCCGTCGGTGGAGAACGGTCGAAGACGCCGCTGCCGATCACCAGGGCCACGGCGAGGACGACGAGCGGGAGGCCCGCCCGCACCCACAGCGGCAGGGACGAACGGCGCTCAGCCATCCGACGCCTGCTCGACGCGGGCACTCGCCAGCGCCGAGTCGAGGTTCTGTTGGGTCGCCGGCCCCTGGAGCACGGCGGTGACCCGGCCCGCCGGGTCGATCACGACGGTGGTCGGCGGTCCCGTCACCCCGTAGTGATCGGCGATCGCGCCGCCGGGGTCCCCGATGGCCGGCCACAGGTCACCGTTGGTACGCAGAAAGCTGCGCGCGCTGCCGTCCGAGTCGTGGAAGACGATGCTGATCATGTCGGCCCCGCCGGCGCGGTGCGACTGCTCGTAGTGGAAGCGGGACAGGTCGGGCGCCTCCTGCTGGCACGGCGTGCACCAGCTGGCGAAGAAGTTGACCACGACGTAGCGCCCTCGCAGTGACACCAACGAGACGGGCGCGCCGGTGCTGAGGTCCCGGCCCGAGAAGGCGGGCGCGGCCTGCCCGATCAACGGACTCGAGACGGTGGTCGCCGCCTGCGGCGTCCGGGTGGCGAGCACGATGCCCACGACGACGAGGACGGCGAGGACGGCACCCGCCACCCAGCGGGTCGTGGGACGGCGACGGCGCTCGGTCACGCCGGCTCCACCCTGCGTGCGACGAGCGCGCCGACCGGCTCGGGCGCGGTCCACGCTCGCGCGGCGCGCCGGGCTCGGCCTCCGTGACGATCGCGGCCGGGGCCGAGGCCGGGTCGGTGGCCCGGCGGCGCGTGCCCGGCACCAAGGCCAGCAGGCCGCCCAGCCCGATCAGCAGTCCCCCGGCCCAGAGCCAGGCGACGAGCGGCTCGATCACGACCCCGATCGCCACCGACCCGCTCGGCAGGTTGTTGATGGCCAGGTTGCCCGAGGTGTTCCCGAGCCCGCCGACGGCGTCGAAGGTCAGGTAGACGTCTCCGAAGAATCCCGAGTCGATGGCGGGCGTCCCGACGACGGCCAGCCCGCTGCCGAAGCTGGTCGTGGCGGGGGTGAACACCCCGTCGTCGACCTTCACGATCGCCTCTTGCGCGGTGCGCGACGGCGTCGTGACGGTGCGCAGCCCCTCGAACTCGAATCGATGGCCGTCGTAGGTGACCACCTGGCCCCGGTGGAACGCCAGCTCGGCCTGATGGCGGTACGAGGTGGCGGCGATGACGCCAATCGCCAAGAGCACCACGCCGAGGTGCACGACCATGCCGCCGTTGGCACGACCGACCAGGCCCCGCCACCAGCCCACGCGACGAGCCAGTGCGGCGCGGACCGAGAGCACGAGCGCGCGGGCGGCCGTCGCCGCGGCCATGGCGCCGAGGCCGAAGCCGATGAGCGTGGCGAAGCCGCGCAGGCCGAAGGCCACGCAGAGCACGACGGTTGCGACCCCGACCCACACGGGGACGGCGAGACGCTGCCACAACACCGCCCCGCTCATCTTGCGCCAGCTCAGCACCGGCGCCACGGCCATGAGGAAGAGGAGCGTGAGGCCGGCCGGGATGGCGACCGTGTTGAAGAAGGGCGCGCCGACGGTGACCTGCTGTTGGGTCACGGCCTCGTAGAGGAGCGGGTACACCGTGCCGAGCAGGACGACGAAGGCGAACCCGACGAAGACGACGTTGTTGAGAAGGAAGGCGCCCTCGCGGCCGAGCGGCGCGTCGATCCCTCCCGGCGAGCGTAAACGGTCGCCGCGCCAGGCGATCAGCCCGAAGCCGACGATGACCACCGCGAAGAAGAAGCCGATGAGCAGCGGGCCGAGGTCGGACTCCGAGAACGAGTGCACCGAGACGATCACGCCCGAGCGCGTCAGGAAGGTCCCGAGGATGGTGAGGGCGAAGGTCGCGATGGACAGCGAGAGGTTCCACACCCGCATCAGGCCGCGCCGCTCCTGGACGAGGACAGAGTGCAGGTAGGCGGTGCCGCAGAGCCACGGCAAGAGCGCCGCGTTCTCCACGGGGTCCCAGCCCCAGAAGCCGCCCCAGCCGAGGACCTGGTACGACCACCAGGCGCCGAGGACGATCCCAACCGACAGGAAGGTGAAGGCCACCAGCGTCCAGCGCCGGCACTCGATCTGCCAGCGGTCACCCACCCGCCCCGTCGCCAGCATGCCGATGGCGAAGGCGAACGGCACCGTGAACAAGACGAAGCCCACATAGAGGAGCGGTGGGTGGATGGCCACGAGTGGATTGTCCTGGAGCAGTGAGTTCGGCCCCAGTCCCTGGGTGGCACCCGGTGCGGTGAGGAAGGGATTGGCCGGCCCGACCATCAACCCGAAGAAGAAGGCGGACACCACGTAGAGGACGAGCGTCGCGTAGCGGATCACCGGGTCCGAGGCCTGGCGCCGGTAACGCCACACGAAGACGGTGCAGACCACGGCGAGGATGAGGCCCCACAGCAGGATGGAGCCGGCGAGAGCCGACCACATGCCCGTGATGGAGTAGAGCAGCGGGGTGACGGTGCTGTTGTTCCCGGCGACGAAGACCAGCGCGAAGTCGTGGGTGATCAGCGTGTGTTCCATGGCGCCGGTGGCCAGCAGCGCTCCGGCCAGCAGCACGGGCGCGAAGAGCCGGCCGTCAGCCGCCGTCCGGGAGGACATGGGGCCAGCATCTCGGCGGACCAGTCCGGCCACCATCATCGCGGCGCCCACGAGGCAGGCGACGAAGGCGAGCCAGATCCCGATCGTGCCGAGTTGCGCGTCGACCATCAGCAGACGGAGCCGGTCGACTTCACCTTGACCCGACTCGGGTACTCGGCGGTGTAGGTCTCGGAGTGCTTGACCATGATGGTGTTGGACTCGAACGCGGTCGAGGCCGCCGAGGCGAAGTGGCCGACCACCACCACGGGGATCCGGGGCTGGAAGAGCTGCGGCGGGCTCCCGGCATTTGTCACGTGGACGTACTTGGGCCCCTGGCAGATGAGGAACTGGGTACCGGCGGCCGTGGGGCGGATGCTGCCCGGGACCACCGTGCCTTCGAGGCGGAACGTCTGCGTGCCGAGCGAGGTCTTGTGGGCCAGCGCCTGGTCGACGGTGTCGAAGTAGTCGAGGGAGCTGCCGACCCCCTCGACGAGCAAGAAGACGAGGGCGATCGCCGAGCAGCACGAACACCACGAGCACACGCCGGCTGGTCCGGCGCCGCTTGGCCGGCGGTACGGCCGGGCCCCCGGGGGCCTCAGACGGCGGCGGTGTGGGCGGGCTCGACGCGGCGGTTGTGGTGCCGGTCACGACCACTCGCCGTCGTCGGCGACCGTGTCGGGCTCGAGCGGCGCGTCCGAGGCCCGTAGCGCCCGCTCCCAGCGCCGGCGGCGCAGCACCAGGCCGACGGCGTAGAGGAACGTGCCGCCGAGGGCCGCCACGTACCCGGCGTCGACGTAGCTCACGCTGTACCGCCGGACTGGCTGAACCCGTCGGCGTCCTCGCTCCAGCGCTCGGCCAGCGACACCTCGAGCTCCTGGTCGCCCACGGCGTCCTCGAGCACCTCGATCCGGTAGCGCATGGCCAGCAACCACACGAAGGCCAGTGAGAACGCGACGAAGCTCAGCAGCATGGCCCAGAGCATCGAGCCGTGGACGTGCAGCTGAAAGCCCGGGTCCAAGATGGTGCCGCCCTGGTGCAGCGTGTTCCACCAGTCGACCGAGAAGTGCACGATCGGGATGTCGATGGCGATGAGCAGTGCGGCGACCGCGCAACGACGGGCCCGCACCGGCAGGTCGGCCGGGACGCGGCGCAGCGCCAAGTAGCCGATCTCGAGCAGCAGCAACAGGGCGGTCGAGGTCAGCCGGGCGTCCCAGGTCCACCACACGCCCCACACCGGCCGGCCCCACAGCGACCCGGTCACCAGCGTCAGAGCCGAGAACACCGCGCCGACCTCGACGGAAGCGGCGGCGAGGCGGTCCCAGAACAGCGAGCGGGTCCGTGGCCAGAGGTAGAGCAGGCTGCCGCCCGCCGCGACGATGCCCACCCAGTAGAGCGCGACGGTCGCGACGGCGGGATGGATGTAGAGCAGCCGGGCCAGGTTGCCCTGCACCTCGTCCGGCGGGGTCACCCAGAGCCCGAGCCAGACCGTGCACGCGAGGGAGACGACGGCCAGCACGCCGACCACGGTCAGCCAGCGCGGGCGCCACTGCCGTGGCACCTGCGGCTCGGTCCGTCGCTCAGTGGTGGCGACGCCGGGGGAACCTCCGATGTCGAGTTTGCTCACGCCGCCTCCTGGAGCGGTCCGTAGAGGACGACGCCCACGACGAGGTAGATCACGGCGAAGGGCACGAGGATCTTCAGCCACTGGGTGCCCGACGACGAGGCACCGCTCAGCGCGGCCTGCCACGCCTTGGACCCGGCCAGCAGCACCGGCGCCAGCACCGGCAACACCAAGAGGGGGAGCAGGGTGTCGCGCACGCGCAGCCCGGCCGAGAGCGCGCCGTAGAGCACGCCCGCACAGGCCAGCCCGACCGTCGCCAGCAGGCTGGCGACCACGGCCAGCCAGACCACGTGCACCCGCACGTCGAAGAGGAACGTCACGCCGGCCCAGAGCACGAGTTGCAGCGCCAGCAGCTGGAGTCCGATGGCCGCCGCCTTGCCCAAGAAGATCCCCGCCGGGTCGATGCCCGAAAGGCGCAGCCCGTCGCGCTGTCCCCTCGCCGGACTCGACGGCGACGCTTCGCTGAATGGCGAGCACCGTCGAAAAGAGCAGTGCGACCCAGAAGATCCCGGGTGCCGCGTGCTGCAGCGAGGACTGGTCGGGGCCGATGGCGAACGCCAGCAGCACCAGGACGAGGAAGGCGAAGGGGACGACCTGCCACAGGCCGACGCGCGAGCGCGCCTCGATGCGCAGGTCCTTGCCCGCCACGAGCACGGCGTCATGCCACATGCGTCGCCCCCGTCGCCTTCGATGCCTCGCCGGGCGCGGCAGACGGCACGGCCGTGAGCGTGGCGCGGCGGCCGCCCGGCTCGTCGCCCGTCACCCGGCCGCCGCCCATCGACACGACGCGGTCGGCCAGCGGGACCGAGAGCTGCGGCTCGTGCGAGGAGAGCAGCACCGCTGCGCCGTCGGTGACGGCCTCGGCGATGAGCTGTCCGAGCAGGGCACGGGAGGCGGCGTCGAGACCGGCGTGCGGCTCGTCGAGCAGCCAGAGCGCGGGGCGGCGCGCCACCGAGCGCGGCCAGGGCGACCCGGCGCCGCTGCCCGGCCGAAAGCCGGCCGACCGGCGTGGTGCGCAGCCGCCCCGTGAGGCCCACCCGCTCGAGCGCGTCGTCGGCGCTCGAGACGGCGAGGCCGAGGGCGCGGACGGCGAACCGGACGTTCTCCGCCGCGTTGAGGTCGTCGTAGAGCGGCGCGGCATGTCCCAAGAGACCGACGTAGCGCCGCACCGCGGTGTGGTCCGCGGTGAGGTCGACCCCGAGGACCGTCGCCTCGCCCGAGGTGACGGGCAAAAGCCCAGCACACGCACGAAGCAGGCTGGTCTTGCCGGCGCCGTTGGGGCCCATGACGACGACGACCTCCCGCTGGTCGAGGGTGAGATCGACCCCGGCGAGGGCGGGGAAGCGGCCGGCGAGCGCGACCGCGGCACGGAGGTGAACAACAGGGGCCATGGCCTCCCCAATGGTAGGGGGGGTGGGTCCCGGGGTTCCAAGCGGGGCCCCTCGCCCGGACCCCGGCCGTTCGAGCGCGCCGACCAGACCCAGACGGCGCTGAAGGGCCAGTGCCGATAGCGCTCCCAGCTGGGCTTCAGCTCGATGAGTCGCTCCCCGACCAGCCCCTCGTGGAGCTCGACGGCCACCAGCCCCGCGGCGGCGCCCGCCGCCACGTGCGCTCCGGGGAGATGGACATGGGTCTCGATGGCGACGGGCCCACCCGGTGTGTCGAAGTGGGTGGGCATCCCGACCGCCATCACGAAGAAGGGGTGCACGCCGACGAGCACGAACCAGCCGCCGGGCGCCAGCAGCCGCCCCGCCTCGGCGTAGAGGGGGACGAGGTCGGCCAGGTGCTCGTCCACCAGGCTGCACACCACGAGGTCGTACGAGCCCCGGTCGAGCCCCGTGGCGCGTACGTCGGCCTCCACCAGCCGGTCGTGCACGCCACGCCGGCGGGCCAGATCGAGCATCTCGGGCGTCAGGTCGACGCCGTCGATGCGGACGCCGCGGCACGCGTCGCGGCGGGCGACGCTGTGGGCGCGGAGCCAGGCCGCCGTGCGACCCGAGCCACACCCGAGGTCGGCGATCCGGCGCAGCGCGTGCCAAGGAACCGAGTCGATTCGCTCGAGCAATGCGAGGTCCATAGCGTCGTCGACGCTGTCCTCGTAGGTGGGCGCCCAGGCGGCGTATCCCTCCCGCGTCCCGATGGTCCCGTAGTGCCGCTGGTCGAACGGCGCGAACTCAGCCATGTGAAGCCCGATGGGCTCTAGCGCATGTGGGCCAGCGCGTTGACGGCATCGAGCGACGTCGCCGCGTCCCCGGCCAGCTCGGCGCAGGGCGAAGGCGCGCAGCGCGTCCTCGTGCGCGACGAGGAGTTCCGACGCCGGCTGCTCGGATGGATCGAGCTCGCCGATGCGCACGTAGAGCGGGATGTACTGCTCGGTGATCGATTCCGTCGCGGCCAGGAAGTCGGTCCAGGGCATGTCCACCGCCAGCGCGTCGGCCAACGTGAGCATCTCGGGGTCGGGCTCGGTGGAGAGCCCCGCCCGCTCGAGCGACGGGGCGATGGCCTCTTTGGTCTTGCGCTCGAGGGTGGCGAGCACGCGCATCTTGGCGGCGTGGTCGGGATCGTCGAGCCTGTCCGCGATGCGCCCGAAGAGGGCCTCGCCGAGCACCTCGCCCTGGTAGGCCTTCACCCAGAGCTCCTCGAGCGGATCCTCGGGCGAGAAGATCGGCGGGGGGACCGGGGGGCTCTCGGCTTCGGTGCCGGTGTCGCTCATGCGCTCAGACGCTACCCCCGGGTCGGGCCGGACACACTGGGCACACCGCGGCTCCGCGTGGCATCGAGGCCAGGCCCGTCGATAGCGTGCGCGCACGCCATGGCCACCGTCTTGTTGCCCATCCCGGCCCTCGACTTCGACCCCACCGAGGTGGCCGTCACCTGGCAGACGCTGCGGAGTGACGGGCACGTGGTCGTCTTCGCCACGCCCTCGGGCCAGGTCGGGGCGGCCGACGACCTGATGGTGACCGGGCGAGGCCTCGATCCGTGGGGCGCGATCCCCTCCTGCGCAACGTGACGGTGGTCGGCCGCGTCCTGCGCGCGGACGCCGCGGCGCGGCGGGCGTACGCCGCCCTGCTCGCCGACGAGGCTTTCCGCGCCCCGCTGCACTGGGGCGCGGCACGGCGCAGTTCGTACGACGCACTCGTGCTTCCCGGCGGGCACCGCGCCCGTGGCATGCACGCCTACCTCGAGAGCCCCGAGGTGCAGCAGATCACGATCGACGCGTTCCGCGCCGGCAAGCCGGTCGGCGCCATCTGCCACGGCGTGCTGGTGGCCGCGCGCGCCATCGACCCCAAGACCGGCCGCTCCGTGCTGCACGGCCGGCGCACGACCGCGCTGACGTGGGCGCTCGAGCGACGGGCGTGGGAGATGGCGCACTGGACGCGCTTCTGGGACTCCGACTACTACCGGACCTACCCCGAGGAGCGCGGACAGCGGTGGGGCTTCATGTCGGTGCAGCAGGAGGTCACCCGCGCGCTGGCCGACGAGTCCGACTTCCTCGACGTGACGAAGGGCACGCCCGATTTCCGGCGCAAGACGAGTGGCCGCGCCCGCGACACGCCGTCTGACCCGCGGCCGGCCTGGGTGGTGCGAGACGGGTCCTACGTGTCGGCGCGCTGGCCCGGCGACGTCCACACCTTCGCCCGGACTTTCTGCCGAGGTGCTGGCCGAGGGGGATCGGCTGATGCGCGCGATGGCGTGTGGCCCGTCAGCTCGTCGAGAGCCGGCCCAGCCCGACGTCGTCGAGGAGGCTGGAGAGGTGGGTCGAGACCCAGCTCACGTTGTGGGTCAACAAGAGGATCCCGAACGCGACGAGGATGACGCCCGCGACGACTTCGACCACCCAGAGCCACTGGCGGGCCCGGGCGAGCGCGCTCGTCATGCGGCCGAAGGCCAGCCCGACGAGCACGAAGGGGACGGCGAGCCCGAGCGAGTAGGCGAACAGGAGCGCCACGCCGCCGGCCAGGGTGCCGTTGTGCCCGGCCAGGCCGAGGACCACGCCGAGCACCGGTCCGATGCACGGTGTCCAGGCGAAGGCGAAGGCCATGCCCATCAAGCGGCGCGGCCCACGCGCCGAGCTTGGAGGGCCGCACGTCGAAGCGGTGCTCGCCGGTGACCCGCGACACCACGCTCAGCGTGCCCGAGCCGGCGTTGACCCACACCCGTTCGGGCACCGCGCTGAGCAGCATGACGGCGCCGAGCACGACGATGACGATCCCGCTGACATGGGCCAGGGCGATCTCGTGCGCCCTGAGGATGCGGCCGATGCTCGAGGCCGTGGCGCCGAGCGCCACGAAGACGACGGTGAAGCCGGCGACGAAGAGGCCGATGCCCCGCAGCACCGGGCGCAGGGCGGCCGATGGGGTGGCCCCGTCGCCCTCCGCCTCGAGCTCGCTGGCCGAGAGCCCCGAGACGATGGAGACGTAGCCGGGCACCAGCGGCAGCACGCAGGGTGAGACGAAGGAGAGGATCCCGGCCCCGAAGGCGACGAGGGCCCCTGCCGGATCGGCCGAGATGGCCGCGGGTGCAGCGGGAACGAGGAGCGCGGCGCCCCCCCGACTACCGGAGGCTCTTGCGGACCATGTCCATGTCGGCCTCGACCATCATGGCCACGAGGTCGGGGAAGTCGACCTCGGGGCTCCACCCCAACACCTGGCGCGCCTTGGTGGGTTCCCCGACCAGCAGGTCGACCTCGGCGGGTCGCAGGAAGCGCTCGTCGATGACGACGTGCTGCTCCCAGTCGAGCCCGGCTGCTTCGAAGGCCAGCCGGCACAGCTCGCGCACCTTGTGGGTCTGCCCGGTCGAGACCACGAAGTCGTCGGGCGAGTCCTGCTGGAGCATGAGCCACATGGCGCGCACGTAGTCGGCGGCGTAGCCCCAGTCGCGCTGGGCGTCGAGGTTGCCCAGCGCCAGCTTCTCGTCGAGGTTGTGCGCGATGCGCGCCACGCCATGGGTCACCTTGCGCGTCACGAACTCGAGGCCACGCCGGGGTGACTCGTGGTTGAAGAGGATGCCCGAGGAGGCGTGCAGGCCGTAGCTCTCCCGGTAGTTCACGGTGATCCAGTGGCCGTACACCTTGGCCACCCCGTAGGGGCTGCGGGGGTAGAAGGGCGTGGTCTCGCGCTGGGGCGTCTCGAGCACCTTGCCGAACATCTCCGACGAGCTGGCCTGGTAGAAGCGGATCTCGGGATCGACCAGGCGGATGGCGTCGAGCAGGCGGGTCACGCCCATGGCCGTGGTCTCGCCGGTCAGGACGGGCTGGGAGAAGCTGGTCTGGACGAAGGACTGAGCCGCCAGGTTGTAGACCTCGTTCGGCCGGTGGTCGCGCAGGATGTTGATGAGCGAGACCTCGTCGAGCAGGTCGCCCGCCACCAGCTCGATCTGGTCCTGGATGTGCGCGATGCGCTCGAAGTTCACCGTGCTCGAACGGCGCACCATGCCGATGACCGTGTAGCCCTGCTCGAGCAGGAATTCCGCCAAGTACGAGCCGTCCTGGCCGGTGACGCCCGTGATCAGTGCCCGCTTCGCCATCAGGGCAACGCTAGTCCACGGGCGATCGGCACCCTCTGCACACGTAGGGTGCCGTCGTGCCGACGGCGTGCATCGTGTCCTTCCGCCTGGGGGGCGGTGACGGCGTTGCGGTCGAGGCGGCCAAATGGGCATCTGCGCTGGGCATCCTCGGTTGGGACGTCCGCACCCTCGCCGGAGAGGGCACCGGCCGACCGCGTCCTCCCCGGGTTGGCCATGCACGCGGCCGAACCGCCCACCGGACGCGAGGTGCGCGATGCGCTGGCACGGCGCCGACCTGGTCATCGTCGAGAACCTGTGCTCCCTGCCCCTCAACCCGCCGGCCGCGGCGGTGGTCGCCGGCGCGTGCCGGGGACGCCCAGCCGTGCTGCACCATCACGACCTGCCGTGGCAACGGGCGCATCTCGCCCACCACCCCCCGCCGCCGGACGACCCGGCCTGGGCGCACGTGACCATCAACGACCTCAGCCGCACGGAGCTGGCGGCGCGGGGCATCGCTGCGACGACCGTCTACAACACCTTCGACCCCGACCCGCGCCGGGGGCGCGCGACGCTGACCCGCGACGCGCTCGGGCGTCGGAGAACGACCCGGCTCCTGCTGCAGCCGACGCGGGCGCTGGCGCGCAAGAACGTCGGCGGCGCCATCGCACTGGCCGAGGCGGTGGACGGCACCTACTGGCTGCTCGGCCCCGCCGAGGACGGGTACGGCCCCGAGCTCGAACGACTGGTGGCCGGCGCGCGTTGCCCGGTGCTCCTGGGCGCGCCCGACGTCGGGCTGCACCGTCGGCGACGCCTACGCCGCATGTGACGTCGTCGTGCTGCCCTCGACGTGGGAGGGCTTCGGCAACCCCTCGGTCGAGTCGGCGACCCATCGTCGCCCGCTGGCCATCGGCCGTTATCCCGTGGCGGCCGAGCTGGCCGCATTCGGTTTCCGCTGGTTCGACGCCTCCGACGCCTCCCCGCCTTCGCCCCTCGCCGCGTGGCTGGGCAGATCCCGATCCGGGCCTGGTCGCCCACAACCACGAGGTGGCCGCCACCCACTTCAACCAGGCCGACCTGCCGGGCCGCCTGGCCCGGATCCTGGCGCAGGTCCCGGGCCTCCACACGTCCCTGTAACCCTTCGGTAACCTGAGCCCGATGGCAGGGGCGATGCAGACGGCCTCACGGCGGCTCACGGCGCAGCAGCGGCAGGCACCAGCTCTTCGCCGTCGCCCTCGAGCTCTTCGCCAAGCGGGGCTACCGGGCCACGACGATGGACGACATCGCCGACGCGGCCGGCGTCACCAAACCTCTGCTCTACCAACACTTCTCCTCGAAGCGAGCCCTCTACCTCGAGCTGGTCGACTCCATCGCCAAGGACCTGCTGGAAGCGATCGGTCGGACCGTCGATGGAGCCGACGGCCCGCGCCAGCAGGTCGAGCTCGGCTTCGCCGCGTACTTCCGGCTGGTCGTCAGCCACGAGGCCGAGTTCCGCCTCCTCTACGGGCGCGACCACGCGGACGACGAAGAGCTGGGCCGTGCGCTGCGCGCCGTCGAGGACGCGATCGCCGAGGCGATCGACCCGCTGATCGACGCCGGACTCGACGCCGACCACCGCCGGCTGCTGGCGTACGGCATCGTCGGCATGGCCGAGGGAGCGAGCCGTCGCTTCATGGAACAACGGCTTACCGAGCAACGACCCGAGTCCGACGCCGCGCTCGACGAGGAGGCCCAGAAGCTGGCCGGGCGGATGGCGGACCTGGCCTGGGCCGGGCCTGCGCTCGGTCCACGCGGACTGAGCGCGCTGCCGGCTGCCAACGCTTAGAGGAGCGTGATCAGTCGCTCGCAGAGCTCCCAGAGCTCGTCGCGCGCAGGCGGCGTAGACGTCGGCCTCCATGTCCCGCCGGATCGAGGACGTCCTCGTCGTCGGTGACCTCGACCTCGGCCAGGTCGAGCACACCCACCCGCTCGGCGAGTGCGGGCGGGGGCGGGGCGAGGTCGCGGCACACGCGCCGAAGCGTGCCGGTCTTGTCCGCGGCGTCGGGAAATTGGCGGCGCACGAACCGCACGTGATCGGCCTCCATGACCACCACGAGGTCTGCGTGCACGAGATCGATCCCGTGCACCTGACGGCTGCGGTGACCGCGGAAGTCGGCGTTCGCCAGCTGAGGCAGGCGGATCAGCGCTGTGCGCGTGCGCATGCTCATGGGCTGCCCGTCGACCGAATGCGTCCCGGCCGTGACGATGTGCAGCGGCTCTCCTCCGCGCTCGTGGTGCAGGTGCGTCAGCATGAAGCCAGCCATCACCGAGCGCGCCGCGTTCCCGGTGCACAGGACGAGCAGGCTCGTCATGGAGCGGCATCGAGCAAAGCCAGCGCGTCGGCGTCGAGCGCGTGCTGCGCATGGCGGCGTCGCGCTCGTCAGAAACATCAGATCGCCTCGTTCCGTGCGCTGCACGACCATGGACGCCACGATCGCCATGATCAGTCCGCCGAAGATGTCACGCCGGGCATCCGCGCGCAGCTGTTCCAGCGCGTAGCCCCGCACGCCGCGCCGGCACAGTGCGTCGTGATAGTGCGCCACCAGGTCCTGCTCGTGCGCGCGGCGGTCCTCCACGCCGAGGCATCCACCGAGGAAATAGGCGACGTCGATGGACGCGCTCCCCCAGGCCGCCGTCTGCCAGTCGACCACCACGGGACGGGCGCTCTCCGGTTGGAAGAGCAGATTGTCGAGCCGGAAGTCGCCGTGGCTCGCGGTGTGCGGCCCCGAACGGAGTTGCAGCCAGGCCGGCAGGCTCTCGACGAAGCGGACGCAGACGTCACGATGGGCGGGAGCCAGCGTGTCCTCGTAGCGCTCGAGGAAGCCCGGCAGGAGTGTGGTCACCAACGCGGTGAGCAAGGCGTCAGACTCGGGCGTGGCGCGGTGCAGCCACTCCAGTCCGGCCAGCTGCCCAACCTCCCAGCAGGGCGCGTGCAGCCCCGCCATCTCCTCGAGGACGGCGGCGGCGATCTCGGGGGAACAGGCTTCGATCTGGTCGCCTTGGCGACCACCCACGATGTCCTCGAGCAGGAGCGTGAACCAGCCTGTCTCGGGCTCGACCTCCGCCACGTAGGCGAGGGGACGCGCGCCGTGACCCGGGCCGCGACCTCGCGGTAGAAGCGGACCTCGATCTCGTAGGCGCGCAACGCCAGTCCGGTCGCGCGGCTCTGGTCGTCTGCTGAGGCGAACTTGCCGACGACGCTGGCGGGACCGGTGCCGCCCTCCTCGTAACCCAGGGAGAAGCGCGTCGTGTCAGCCATCTGCCCCGTGCCGATGGCCTCGGTCTCGAACGAGACGACCCGAGACCCCTGCGTCAGCACGCCGGCGTCGGCAAGGGCCTCGGTGAGCCAATCAGCTGTGACATCGGCGGCGTGCCGGAGCAACGTGGCCGGGACGGGTCGGGTGGGTCCTCCCATGGGGGCCCGAGACTATTGCCCGCCGGCTCGTGGTCGCCGAGCCGGTGCCGCACCGCGGGTGCGTCTCCCGCGCGAGATCGTGCGGGATCAGTGCAGGCTGACCGTGCTGATCGTGTCGTAGCCGCAGACGGACCACACGCGCCGGAAGTGTGCGGAGGTCCCGCGCAGTCGCAGGCCGCGGGGGTGCACGTGCGCGCTGTCGAGCAGGGCCCACATGCCCGAGGCGTCGATGAAATCAAGGTCGGTCACATCGAGGACGGGGTCGGACAGATCTCGGCAGGCGGCGCGGAGCCATCCCCCAGCCGGTCCGCCCACGACGAGTCGACCTCGCCCGACAGAGCCAACCCACCGGCCGGCCCGGCGTGCAGGCGAAACGGGGCGGGCGACAGCGGACCGCCGGACCGGCCGTGCACCGCCGTCAGCTCGCGCACCGCGTCGACGGCACTCGGCGCCGCCTCGCGCAGGTCACAGGCACAGACGACGACGCTGGGCAGCGTGGCAATGAGAACGTCGGCCCGCAGTTCGTAGCCGCACCATTCGGCGCGCACCTCATCGAGCGCCAGCAGCGGCGCGACCTCTGAGCACACCCGCAAGCCGTCGAACCCGTCGTTGAGCGCCTGTTGGACGAGCACGGCGTGGCCGGCCAGCCGCAGCTCGGGCTGGAGGGACCCTCCAGTCACGTACGCGCTCGTGACGTCACCAATCGAGAACGCACCGCTCCTCACGAGCCCAGTGACGTCGAGACCGGCGTCGGCGAGGAACGAACACGCCGAGACGACCTGCTCGGGATTGGCGAGGTACATGAGCCGCTCGTTCGCCTGATGGCCCGCCAGGAAGAACTCGGTCAGGAAGTGCCGGTGCGCATCCGGGGCGCGATAGCTCCAGCACGCATGGCTCCCTCTCGTCATTTCGCCCGCCAAGAGGGTGGAAGAACACCCCACGGCACTGAGACTACTTGCCGGCCGGCTGCGGCGTCTCCAGCGTCGGTGCGGCGCGCAACGCTGCGCTCAGGGTTCCCCAGAGTGCCAGGCCGAGCGCCCATGCCGTGAAGAAGGCGACGGTCCAGCGCGGCGTGGTGCGCTGCAGGAGGAGCCCCGCCACCAGCGGCGCCAAGGACCCGATAGACAGAGCGACCGCGCTGCGGACGGACTCGGCCCGACCGAGCAGCCGGTCGGGCGTCATGGCGATCCTGTATCCGTGGACGACCGAATCGGTCGAGGGGATGGCCAGTCCGACCGGCACCAGACCGAGCGTGAGCGCCAGCGCCGTCGGCCAGACGAGGAACAGCGCGCACCCGAGCCATGCCCAGACCTCCAAAAGCAGGACGGCGCGGACGCTGAGGATGCGTCGCAGCGACGGCGAGATGAGCGATCCGAGGAGAACGCTGGCTGCGAACCCTGCGGTCAGCAGGCCGATGGCGCCGCCGGACAGGCCCTGGCCCCTACCGATGACGACGATGCAGAAGAGCAGCGCGGTCGCCGTGAAATTCAAGAGGCCGTAGAGGAACGCCGTGACCCGGAGAAAGGGCAGGTGCCAGGTGAAGGACATCCCCTCGCGCATACGGGCCCGGACGGACGACGCGTCGGGCACCCGGTCCTCCTCGAACCGCACGCGCATCAGTAGCAGCGACAGGGTCGAGCACGCGTACGAGCAGGCATCGACGAGAAAGGGAAGGGCCCGTCCCAGCTCGAACAGTGCGCCACCCGCCGGCGGACCCACGATGAGGACCACTGCCTGCCGGCCCGTCTGCGCGCCCGCGGCCTCGGGGAGTTGCTCCGTCGGCACCACGGCACGGACCGCCCCGGGCAAGGCTGCCGCGAACATCGTGCTGCCCGCCCCCTCGACTGCCGCGACGACCGCAACGACCCAGTAGGGCAGGTGCAGCACTACCAGGCCGATCGCCATGCAAGCCAGTGCGGCCGCGCGCACGCCGTCGGACACGATCATCAACGCGCGACGGCTCCAGCGGTCCGCGGCGACGCCCGCCGGGATGGCGAGGGCGGCCATGGGGGCCGCGCCGCGAAAGATACGATGCCGGCCTTCACGGCCGAGTGCGTCAAGGCCAGCACCAGGAGCGGGTACGCGATCGACGTGACCTGCGTGCCCGCGTTCGACAGCAACTGTCCGGCCTGGAGGAGGACGAAGTTGCGGTTGCGCCGCAGCGGGACCGGGGGCACCCGGTGACGCTACCGCCGGACTACCCGATGCACCCCGGCATCTCGCGCATGATGCGCTCGAGGGAGAGACCCATCGGGACGTACATGTACTCCACCGGGAAGGCGAACTGCTCTTTGGACTCGGTGTCCTTGGTCTGCCGGGTGATGAAGCGGTAGGCCTCCCTCACGTCTCAGTGTGGGAAACCGATCATGGTGTCGACGATCCCGATGCCCTGCGGCATGCCCATTGGGTCGTCGGCGTACGTCGAACGGCCGGTGACGCTCTTGGTCGGCCCGGTGTCGGCGGCCCGGAGCAAATCTCAAATCAACGTCGAGATGCCCTTTTGCGACAAAGGAAACCCCACGTCACCGCTCATGTACCTTCGAAATGGTTTGACCGCACAGACCATGGGTACAGGCATTGCACTGATGAAATGGCTCCCATGATTGGGGCAGTTACTGAGCCCTGCGAACATGGCTTCAACATCAACAAAGTGGGCTGGATCCTAATGATCGTCGGCGTCGTCAGTGCCATGGTCTCAATCGTCGTCATGGTGGCAGCAAACACTGGTCGAACCCGGACCATCGTGGCCGATGGCCTGCGGAACCTCGTACGTCGAGTTGACTCGACGTACGAGGTGAAGACAAATATCGGGCTTTATTATTAGAGAGGTCGTTCTATGCTATTGATTTTGGCACTGCTCCTCGTCTTGATCCTTTTTGGGGCAGGATTCGCTGTGCATCTTTTGTGGATAGCGGCGGTCATATTTCTGGTGCTATGGCTGGTCGGATTCGCCATCGGCCGGGGTGAAGGCGCCGGCAGCCACCGCTTCTATCGATGGTAGTGCCTTTCCATGAGATCAGGCGGTGCAATCGGACAATAATCGGTCCCCTTCGGGGGGCCGATTATTGTCCCTATCGTCGTAGGTGTCCCCCGAGACTGGTGCGAAGGGTTGCTTGGGATCTCGAGGCTGCACGAGCGCCTCAGCGCAGCGAACTCTCCGGTCTTTCGGGCGCACGTCCGATTGCGAAACCATTCGACCACTCTGGGTTCCAATTCGTGACCCATGTGTCGAGGCCTGTGATCTCCAACACGCGGTAGACCATCGGATTAGGACGAGAAACGACGAGGTTTCCTCCGTCGCTGATCGCCACTCGCCTTGCTGCGTGAATGGTCCCCAGCCCCGAGGAGTCCATGAAGGTGAGCCGGCGAAGGTCAACGACCACGAGCCAACCTGGGGGTCCGATCAAACGCTCTGCCAGCTCCTGACAGGTAGATGCGTCAAGCTCTCCCCTGAGGGCAACGATGCGACACCCGGCGACATCGTGAGACGTCACTCCGAACGGGTCCTCCATTACGCGCCTCCACCAATGCCTTGACCTCCGTCGCAAGCTTTCCCGCACTGATGCGGGCGAGCGAAGGGTATGAACTTCTCAAGAGGCTCTCTCTTGGTGACCCCGGCTCGATTGCCCCTCCTGCCTTGTTCGTTCCGGATGTTTCGGCCTTCGATCTACGGCCCCATCAGCCTGGTTCACAGTCCTCGCTCTTTCAATCACCCGATCGGGTGATTTTTGGGCTTGCGCTCGCTCGTAGAGTGAAACGGTGCCCAAATCGATCCGGGTCGCGCTGGTCAACGACTACATGATCGTCCTCGAGGGCCTTCGTGCCCTCCTCAAGCTCAGTGAGCCGGAGATCCAGGTCATCGAAATCGACGTTCGGAAGAAACCAAGGCGGGGGGTCGATGTCACGCTGCTCGACACGTACGGAGAGCTCGGGTCCCTCGGCGAAAGGGTGCGATCTCTTCGCGCCGACTCCACGAACGGCGCCATCGTCGTATTCAGCTTTTCCGATCGACCTCAGGCGGTGCGTCGTGCCATGGATGCCGGTGCACAAGGATTCGTCTCCAAGGCCGTATCACGTCAACACATCATCGATGGCATCAAGGCTGCCGCGAGAGGCGAGCGCATCGTTCTGACCCAACGGTCTCAGCACGCTCAGATCGATGAAGCGCTGCGATGGCCTGGGCGCGGCACGGGCCTCACCGAGCGCGAAAGCGAGCTTCTGTCGCTCCTGCCGACCGGCATGACCAACCGCGAACTCGCCAGCCAGTTGTACGTCAGTGAGAACACGATCAAGACCCAGCTGCGGAGCCTGTACGCCAAGCTGGGCGTCCGCAATCGTGCCCAAGCCGCGTCCTTGGCTGGACAAGGCATCCTCGGCGACCACCGTCGTCAGACCAAGGCCTTGGATGGAACCCCGACGTGATCAGACCTTCTGGGCGAGGCGGCCTGACATCTCATTGTCCGCCTTGAGCCGCCGCGAGCTTCTCGGCCTCGGCGACACCCACGTCATCGGTGTGCTTCGGAACCTCTCTGAAGTACCAATGGATCACTTCGAGGGCTGGGGCGGCGAGCGGACCTGCCCAGTCGCGGAAGAGCTCGGGTCACGACCGCCAGTGCCGTGGTCGGGACGGCGCCTGCGTGCGCCAGTCGGTCGATGGCCGTCCGATGTGCGATCTCGGACCGCCCACCGACGGCGTCGGCGACGTACAACACGTCGTACCCGTCCTTCAGTCGCCTGCACGGTTGCGAAGGTCAGTCAGATCTCCGTGTGGAGCCCGCCGATGATCAGTCTCTTCCGCCCCGTCGCCTCGACGGCCTTACGAAATGCCGGTCCTCGAACGCGTTCATCGAGGAGCGATCGATCGGCTCGATGCCGTCGAGTTCGGATAGGACTGACGGGTAGCGTCGGCCCGTTGAAGCCCTACCCGACGCCGACCGTCGACAAGACAATCGGCATGTCAAACGCCTTGGCGGTCTTGGCCAACAGCCGGACGTGCAGCTCGACCAAGTCGGCGTTCGTTTCCGATCGAATGACCTCGAACATCTCCTTCTGGTAGTCGATCAGCACCAAGGCGCAGTCGTCAGCCTTCCAGACACCCTGGTCTTTGGTCGTCATCCTCCTTCTTCTCTTCTGCTCTGCTGCCCGACGCGGTGACTCGTCTGGGCGGCGTGAGGGCTTGTCGTCGGACGCCATCGGTCCACACCCGGTCGAGCATTCGACACTGGGCCAGTCGATGGCTCTCGTGCTTCGATTGCCCAGACACGTACCAAATAGTATTTGCGTTGGCAAGCAATTTCTTTGGATGTCGAGAGGCCGCGTCGGGGGCTGACCGACGGGGGACCGGCCCTCCGCACGAATCGGCCAGACCCCCTCGCACGAAGGACGACTGCCGCCCTCTGGATTCTCGTTCAACAGCAGTGCTGCCGACGCAATGACATACTTCTTTCACTGTCGAGGGGGGTCGGAGATGACCCAAAGAGCAGGGCGCTTGGACGAATCGTCCAGGGTGGTGCCCGTTGGGCGCTGCGACGACCTCCGTAAGTGTAGCGATACGGTGAGGCGAAGAAGCGACGGGTTCTCAATGACGAAATCCGCACGGCGCACACCGACGCCGGGCGACTCACCTTCGGGCGCCCAGCGCCATCTCCGCCAAGTGGATCCTGTGATCGGACGTCTGATCGAGCGCAAAGCCCGACTACGATCCTCAAGCATGGCTGGACGACCTCCCGCCGATGGGCCTGTTTGGGTCCCTTCTGTTTCAGGTCGCCGGTCAACAACTTTCGGTTGCGGCAACGCAGACGGACCATTGAGCGCGTCACATCGCTCTTCGGAGGACACTTACCCTCGCCCGAGGAGCTCCTGGCGGCTGCACCGGCTGACTTGCGGGCGGCGGGCTTTCATGGCGAAAGGTCAACACGCTTGCGAGATCTTGCGAACGACTCTCCGATGGTCGACTGGACCCGGAACGACTCATCGAGCTGCCGGACGACGATTTCATCGCCGAACTGACGGCGGTTCCGGGCATAGGGCCTTGGACCGCGCAAGGTGCGTTGTTCGTCGCCCTGCGAAGGGAAGATGTTGTACTTGCCCGGCGATCTTGCTTTGCGCAAGGCGGTGCAGCATGCCTATCAGCTCGACCATCTGCCAAGTCAACAGGAGGTCCTCGAGATAGCCGAGAAGTGGCGCCCTTTCCGGAGCCTCGCCACGTCCTATCTCTTCTCCGCGGCGTACGAGCCCGGCGACCACCAGGCAATATCGCACTGAGCACGCCGTAAGCCGTATCCGTATGTCACCGGTTGAACGGCTTTCATCGGCTGAGGAAGTCCTCTGGCGCGCAACGATGCGCATCACAACCGTCCTTCCCACATACCTCGACACCGACTTGATCCGCGGAGCAGGGCTGACGGAAAGCAAGTACTCGGCGTTGATGAACCTGTCCCTAGCGCCCAGACACGAGCTTCGAATAGGCGAGCTTGCAAGGCAACTGGATTATCAGCGAGCCGGACGAGCCGCCTGGTCGATGACTTGCAGGGGCGCGGCTTGGTCGCGAAGGTGCCCAGTTCTGCTGATGCGCGGAGCACCAGCGCACGAATGACCTCACATGGGAAGGCAAAGCTGACGTCTGCCCGGCAGATACACCTCGAGAGCGTTCGCACTCGCTTCATCAACCACGTCGACTCCTCTTCGGTCAAACAACTTGCCGATGTGCTCTCCGCTGTGGCACATCAACTGAAGAGCAACACGGCCGCGAGGACGAACCCAGATGTCTTTCGGTCACGGACCGAGGAGTAGCAACCTTTTCTCCGGACCCGCCCGGAGTTGCTTCAAGAAGCAAGTTATTCTGAGCGGGATGACGAAGGCTAAATCGCTCAACCCGGCGGAGGAAGCTCTGTGGCGGGCCCTCATGCGCACTGTCAAGGTGCTCCCTCGATATCTCGACTCCGATCTGATGCATGGTGCTGGTGTGACCGCCAGCGAGTACACCACCCTCATGCATCTTTCTGAAGCACCCAATCGTGAGCTCCGTATGAGTGACCTGGCCGGTGCGACCGGTCTGTCAGCGAGCCGGATGACACGCCTGGTCGATGACCTCCAGTCACGATCTCTGGTCACGAGAGTGGCAAGCTCCACCGATGCTCGAGGCAATGTGGCCAGATTGACCACCCGAGGTATGGCCAAGTTGCGGGTCGCATGGCCGGTACACCTGGCCAGTGTTCGCTCGCGATTCCTCGATCACATGGATCCCGCTGCGATCAAGCTTCTTGCACGCGCGATGTCGAGTGTCGCCGACCGGCTCGAAGACCAGTAGCGCGAACCGTCACAGCCTGTTTTCCCAGGCAGATCAGTTGATGTGGATCCCCGAGATCGCCCGGCTGATCACGAGCCGCTGCACCTCCGAGGTCCCCTCGAAGATGGTGTAGATCTTCGAGTCGCGGTGCCATTGCTCCACCGGGTACTCACGGACGTAGCCGTAGCCGCCGAGGATCTGGATGGCCTGCTCGGTCACCCACACGGCGTTCTCGCCGGCGTAGAGCTTGGACATGGAACCCTCGCCGTTCTCGAATTTCTTGCCCGTGCCCGCCATGTTGGCGGCCCGGTGCACGAGCAGCCGGGCCGCGTCGGTGTGCATCTTCATGTCCGCCAGCTTGAAGGCAATGGCCTGGTTCTCGATGATGGCGCGGCCGAATTGCTTGCGTTCCTTCGCGTAGTCGAGCGCGTACTCGTAGGCGGCGCGTGCGATGCCGACAGCCTGCGCGCCGACGATCGGGCGCGACGCTTCGAAGGTCGCCATGGCGGCCTGGGTGGACGTCTTCTTCCCTTCGCGGGCGCGGGCAAGGCGCTCGTCGAGCTTCTCCTTGCCGCCCAGGAGACAACGCCCCGGCACGCGACAGTCGTCGAGGACGACCTCAGCGGTGTGGGAGGCACGGATCCCCATCTTCTTGAACTTCTGCCCCTGCGAGATGCCGCGGGTCCCCTCGGGGACTACGAAGCTCGCCTGGCCCCGGCTGCCGAGATCGTGGTCGACCGAGAGCACGAGGACGTGGGTGTTGGCGATCCCGCCGTTGGTGATCCAGGTCTTGGTCCCGTTCAGCACCCACTCGTCCTTGGCCTCGTCGTAGACGGCGCGGGACTTCAGGGACGAGACGTCGGAACCAGCGTCGGGCTCTGACACGCCGAACGCGGCGAGCTTGATGTCCTCGGGAGTCCCGAAGCACTGGGGGATCCATTCGCCGATCTGCTCAGGCGTGCCGTTCGCGAAGATCCCGGCGACGGCGAGCGTCGAGCCGAAAATCGCAAGCGCGATGCCGGCGTCACCCCAGCTCATCTCCTCGTTGACCAAGCACATGAGCAGACCCGTCGGGTCGGAGAAGCACTGCGCGATGAAGTCGAAGGAGTAGAGGCCGTTCTGGGCCGCCTCCTTGATGATGGGCCAGGGCGTCTCCTCGCGCTCGTCCCATTCGCGGCCGGCGGGACGGACGACGTTCTCCGCGAACTCGTGGACCCACTTCTGAATCTGGAGCTGGTCTTCGTTCAGCTCGAGCGAGTAGTCGGACATCACTGCCCTCCTTGGGAGCCGTCCCCTTTAGTCTTTGTTACCCAATAGTAACCTGCGGCGGAGCAACCGGTCCATCGCAGCTGCCGAATTGCCGGCTCTGCACAGGGATTTCGGCTGATGTCAGCGGCGGATGGCGGTGCCCGAGGGTGTGTCCTCGACCGTCCAGCCCAACGCGACCAGCTCATCGCGGATGGCGTCGGCCCGGGCGAAGTCCCTGGACCGGCGGGCCTCGTCGCGCTCGCGCGACGAGGCGGGCGGCGGCCTCGTCCACCTCGACCGATGCTCCACGCAGCGGCAGACCCAGTGCTGCGGCGAGCAAGGCGGCCGTCCTCGCGGAGCGGAGGGCCCTCTCCTCGTCCCCGGCGTCGGCGCTCGAGTGCGCCGCGCTCACCAGTTCGAAGATGCCCGCCAGGGCACCCGGGGTGTCCATGTCGTCGTCCATGCGGGCGTGGAATATCGCCAGTGCGTCGGGGTCAGCGTCGGCGCCGTCCCTCGCCTCGACGACGTAGCCGCCGTCGGTCCGAGCCAAGAGGTCACCGATCCCGAAGCGGCGCGCCATGATGTCGAGTCGGTCGAGCGCCTTCTCGGCGTCGGCGATGGTGCCCGCCGTCACCTCGATCGGCGAGCGGTAGTGCGCCCGCAGCACCAAGATGCGGTAGGCCCGTCCGTCAGTAACGTGCGAGGAGCTCGGTCAAGGACGTGAAGTTGCCGAGCGACTTCGACATTTTCGTGCCATCGACCTCGACCCAGCCGTTGTGCACCCAGTGGCGGGCGAAGGGCCGGCCCTCGGCAACGGCCTGCGCCCGCTCGTTCTCGTGGTGCGGAAAGGCGAGGTCCTGGCCCCCGCCGTGGAGGTCGAACCCGTCGCCCAGGAGGTCGAGCGACATCACGACGCACTCGGTGTGCCAGCCCGGGCGCCCCGCCCCCCAGGGCGCATCCCACGCGGGCTCGCCTTCCTTGGCCTTCTTCCACAGGGCGAAGTCGAGGGGCGATCGCTTCTCCTCGTTCTCCTCGACGCGGGCGCCGGCCCGAAGCGAGTCGAGGCTCTGGCGGGCCAGCAAGCCGTACCCCGGCACCTGGTCGACGTCGAGGTAGACCCCGTCGGAGGTCTCGTAGGCCACCCCCCGGGCCGACAGGTCGCCGACGAGCTCCACCATGTCGTCGATGTAGGCCGTGGCGTGGGGTGAGTCGTCGGGTCGCAACACGCCAAGGGCGTCCATGGCCTCCCACCAGCGCGCCTCGAACTCGGCGGCGACCTCAGGCTCGGTTCTGCCCTGTTCGTTGGCGCGCCTGATGATGTTGTCGTCGACGTCGGTGATGTTCGAGACGTAGTGCACGGCGAGCCCGCAGAAGAGGAGGTAGCGCCGCAGCACGTCGAAGACCAGGTTGTAGCGGCCGTGGCCGATGTGGGGCAGGTCGTAGACGGTGGGACCGCACACGTACATCGACACTTCGCCCTCGGTGCGGAGCTCGAGCGGCCGCACGGTGCCCGTGGCGGTGTCGTGAAGGCGCAGCACCCGGGTACGGTAACCCGATCATGTCGAGCCCTGTGACGGCAACGCCCGAACGTCCCCGAGAAGCCGACGCTCGAAGGCCTCGAGGAGCGGTGGGCCGCCGCATGGGACGAGGCGGGCATCTACCGCTTCGACCCCGAGGCCACCCGCGACGAGGTGTTCTCCATCGACACGCCGCCGCCGACGGTGTCGGGATCGCTGCACATGGGATCGGTCTTCGGCTACGTCCAGACCGACGCCATCGCCCGCTACCGCCGCATGCAGGGGTGGACGCTCTTCTACCCGATGGGCTGGGACGACAACGGGCTGCCCACCGAACGACGGGTCCAGAACGTACTTCGGGGTCACCTGCGACCCCTCGCTTCCCTACGACCCCGACTTCACGCTGCCCGAGAGCCGGGCAAGGACGACATCCCGGTCAGCCGGCCCAACTTCATCGCGCTCTGCCACCAGCTCACGGCCGAGGACGAGCGGGCCTTCGAGGACCTGTGGCGGCGCGTCGGGCTCTCGGTCGATTGGGCGAGGACGTACGCCACCATCGACGACCGCAGCCGGCGAACCAGCCAGCGCATGTTCCTGCGCAACCTGGCCCGAGGCGAGGCCTACTCCTCCGAGGCGCCGACGATGTGGGACGTCGACTACCAGACCGCGGTGGCCCAGGCGGAGATGGAGGACCGGGAGCAGGCCGGCGCCTATCACCGCCTGCGATTCGACGACATCGAGATCGAGACGACCCGACCCGAGCTGGTCGCCGCCTGCGTGGCCCTGGTGGCGCACCCCGACGACGCGCGCTACGCCGCCACGGTTCGGGACCACGGTGCGCACGCCGCTCTTCGGCGTCGAGGTGCCGGTGCTGGCCCACCAGCTGGCCGAACCCGACAAGGGCTCGGGCATCGCCATGATCTGCACCTTCGGCGACGTCACCGACGTGGTCTGGTGGCGCGAGCTCGACCTGCCGACCCGGACCATCATCACCCGGTCAGGCCGGATCACCGAGACGCCGCCGCCCGGTGTGCCCGACGGCGAGCCGTGGCGCGCCATCGCCGGCCGGACCGTGAAGCAGGCGCAGCGAGCCATGGTAGAGCTGCTGGCCGCGTCGGGGGACCTGGTCGGCGAACCCCGGCCGATCAGCCACCCGGTGAAGTTCTACGAACGGGGCGAGCGCCCGCTCGAGATCGTGACGAGCCGCCAGTGGTTCATCCGCAACGGTGGACGCGACGACGTGCTGCGCGGCGAACTGCTCGAGCGCGGGAGCCAGCTCGACTGGCACCCGCCCTACATGCAGGTTCGCTTCGACGACTGGGTCAAGCGGGCTCAACGGCGACTGGCTGGTCAGCCGCCAACGCTTCTTCGGCGTGCCCGTCCCGGTCTGGTATCCCCTCGGGCCCGATGGCGACGCCCGACCACGCGTCCGCGATCGTGCCCGACGAGGCGGACCTGCCCGTCGACCCGACCACCGACGTGCCGGAGGGCTACACCGAGGCACAGCGGGGCGTCCCCGGCGGCTTCGTCGGCGATCCCGACGTCATGGACACCTGGGCCACCTCATCGGTCACCCCCCAGATCGTCTGCGGATGGGAGGACGACCCCGCTCTGTTCGCGGCCACCTTCCCGATGGACCTGCGACCGCAAGGGCCCGAGATCATCCGCACCTGGCTCTTCTCCACGCTGCTGCGCTCGCACCTCGAGCACGGCGTCCTGCCCTGGCGGCACGCCACCATCAACGGCTGGATCCTCGACCCGGACCGCAAGAAGATCTCCAAGTCAAAGGGCAACGCGTCGTCACGCCCATGGCCACTCTCGAGGAGTTCGGATCCGACGCCGTGCGCTACTGGGCCTGCAACGGCCGGCCGGGGACCGACACCGCACTCGACACCGAGCGTCATGAAGATCGGCCGCCGGCTGGCGATCAAGATCCTCAACGCCTCGAAGTTCGCGCTGGGCCGGCTCGGCGAGGGCCCGGCTCCCGGCGTCGACGCCGTGCAGGCGCCGCTCGACGCCGCGCTGCTGGCGCAGCTGGCCAGGCTGGTCGACAGCGCCACGGCGGCGCACGAGGAGTTCGACTACGCCCGGGCGCACGAGCTGACCGAGACCTTCTTCTGGTCCTTCTGCGACGACTACGTGGAGCTGGTCAAGGCCCGCGCCTACGGCGAGGGCGACGCGACCGGCGCCGACTCGGCGCGGGCCACGCTGGCCATCGCGCTCTCGGTGCTCCTCCGCCTCTTCGCGCCCGTTCCTGCCTTTCGTCACCGAGGAGGTGTGGAGCTGGTGGCAGCCCGGCTCGGTGCACGCGGCTCGCTGGCCCGACGGTCGGCGAGGTCGGGACGCACGCCGGCGCTGACACCGACGGTGCTCGCCGTGGCGGCCGAGGTGCTCGGCGCGGTGCGCCGCGCGAAGACCACGCACAAGCGCTCCATGCGGGCCCGGGTGCGCTGCTCACGGTGCACGGCACCGGCCGGCGACGCTGCGCCGCGGTCGAGGCGGCCCGGGGCGACATCATCGACGCCGGCGGCGTGGACGAGCTGGTCGTCACGAGAGGGCGACGCGCTCGACGGTCGACGTCGCGGCTGGCCGACGAGGCCTGAGGCTGCGGTCGCCGGTCGCTCGGCGCCGAGGTAGGCCCCGACCACGTCGGAGCGGATGTCGGCGGGCTTGCCGCTGCTTGACCAACTCGCCGTTGACCATGATGGCGGCCTCGTCCGCGAATGGACAGCGCCGTCTGGACGAACTGCTCGACCATGATGATGGTCAGCCCCTCCGATGCGACCAGCTGGCCGACGACCTCGTAGAGCTCGTCGACGATGATCGGGGCCAGGCCCATGGAGAGCTCGTCGAGCAGCAGGATCTCGGGATCGGTCGTCAGCGCCCGGGCCATGGAGAGCATGCGCTGCTCGCCGCCCGACAGCGTGCCCGCCAGCTGCTTGCGCCGGCCGGCCAGCGCGGGGAACCGCTCGAAGGCCGCTCCTCCACCCAGGCGACTCTTCAGCCCGGGCCGGCGGAACGTGTACATGAGCAGGTTCTCCGAGACCGTCAGGTTCGGGAAGATCGATCGGCCCTCGGGGATCATGCAGACGCCGGACCGGGCCAGTTGCTCGGTGGCGTTCCTCCCCAGCCGGCTGCCCGCCACCTCGACCGTCCCGGCGGTCAGGGCCAGCTGACCCGAGATCGCCTTGAGCAGGGTCGTCTTGCCGGCGCCGTTCGGGCCGAGCAGCGCCATCGCCGAACCCGACCGCACCTCGAAGGAGATCCCGTGCAGCACCTCGATGCGGCCGTACCCGGCCCGCACGTCGACGGCGGACGAGGGCCGGCGGCGGGCGGCGACGTCCGTCCCGGCCGGCTGCGGCCGTCGACGGCGGCGTTGTCGCCCGCGCGCCTGCGAGACCGGTCGCGCCTCGGCCGGCGTGGCGGCGCCGATCGCGTCGGCTCCCCGCCGAGATAGGCCTCCTGCACGACGGGGTCGGCCTGCACCGTGGCCGGGTCGCCGCGGGCGATGACCTGCGCCGTTGTCGAGCACGTCGACCCGGGCGCAGATCGCCATGACCAGCGCCATGTCGTGCTCGACCAGCAGGACGCCCATCCCCTCGGACGCCAGCTGCTGCGAGCACCTGGCCCAACGCCGTGGGTCTCCTCGGCGTTGAGCCCCGAGCTCGGCTCGTCGAGGAGCAGGACCGAGGGTGAGGTGGCGAGGGCGCGCGCCATCTCGACGAGGCGGGCCAGCCCGGTGGGCAGGGAGTCGGTCGGCTCGTCGGCCACGTGGAGGATCCCGACCCGTGCCAGCTGGTAGTCCGCCTCCTCGGCCGGGGTCCGCCCGCTCGACGAGCTTGTGCTGCTGCACCTCGGCGGCCATCTGCACGTTCTCGCGGGCCGACAGCGTGCCGAACAGCTCGAGGCGCTGGAAGGTCCGGCCCAGGCCGAGGCGCGACCGCGCGTGGGGCTTGGACCCGGTGACGTCGTGCGCGCCCAGGAGCACACGTCCCGTGGGTCGGGCGCTGGAGGCCCGGTGATGACGTTGAAGAGCGTCGTCTTGCCGGCGCCGTTGGGCCCGATCAGCCCGTGGACCTCCCCGGCGGCCACGTCGAGCGCGACGGCATCGAGGGCCTGCAGGCCCGCCGAAGCGCACCGAGACGTCCTCGACGGACAGTGCGGGCGAGGCGGAGTGCTGCCGGCGTCAGCCAACGGAGGACACCTTCGGGGGATACAGGCGCCGGGGACTCGGGGTCGGCGGACTGCCCGCCACGCCGCCCCCCGCCGCGGCACCGGGCCCGGCGGGCCTCCCACCACTCGCCGAGGTACGAGTAGAGCAGGCCGATCCCGTAGGGATTGCGCCCGACCGCGACGATGCCCACCCCGAACAGGATGTAGGTGAAGCCCGAGACGGAGGGGATGTGCGTGGCGATGAGCGGCAGCAGGGCCACCCCGATGCCCGCCTGCACCGCGCCGCTGAGGATGGTGATGCCGGCCAGGGCCACGGCGACGAAGAGCACCAGGCTGTTGCACGAAGCCGAACTGGGAGAAGGAGACCGTCCGCGACATGCCGCCGTAGAGGGCGCCCGACAGCCCGGCCATGCCGCCGGCGAGGACGAAGACGGCGAGCTTGGTCCGGGTGATGCTCATCCCCACCGTGGCGCAGGCGGCCTGGCTGTCGCTCATGGCCACCAGGCGCCGCCCGAACGGGCCCCGGCGCAGCGCGCCGACGCCGATGAGGCAGAGCGCGAACACGACGGCGATGAGCACCACGAAGGCGCGGTCGGTGGCGAAGCGCATGCCGAAGATGTCGGGACGCCCGACGTTCATCGAGCCGTTCGGGATGATCGACGGGTTCGTGAAGAAGAGGCTGTCCATCAGGACGGCGAAGGCCAGCGTGGCCAGCGCCATGTAGAGCGCCGCGCAAGCCGGAGCGCGGGCAGGGCCAGGATCCCGCCGGCGGCGGCGCACAGCCCGATGGCGGCGAGCACGCCGAGGACCGAACTCGCCTCCGTCGACCTTGGTCATGGCCCACGCACCCAGGCCCATGAAGGTGAACTGGCACAGCCATACCTGGCCCGCCGTAGCCCGACAGCAGGACCAGCGAGAGCGCGCCCAGCCCGATGGTCAGGGCCAGCCCGAGGGTGTAGAGGTTGTTGCCGGTGACGAAGGCGCCGACAGCACCACGGTGGCCGCGACCAGCGCACGGCGCCGCCGACCAGCGTCGAGCGTGAGGCTGGCCGGCTTGGGGGGCCGCAGGCGCACCACCCGCCCGACGGCCAGCTTGGCCTGGGGCAGCAGGAGCAGGGCGATGATGAGCAGCCCCATGGGCAGGATCGCCGTGACGTCGTTGAGGTAGCTGGCCGGGACGTACCCGACGGCCAGCGACTCGGAGATCGCCCGAGGATCATGGCGCCGAGGAAGGTCAGCGGCAGGCTGCGCAGCCGCCCGACGATGGCGGCGGCGTAGCCGAAGATCACCAGTTCGGAGAGGATCGCGATGCTCATGCCGGTACCCGGGCGCCAGCGAGGATCCCGGCCAGCCCGGCCAGCATGAACCCGACGATCCAGGCGAAGCCCGCGATGCGGCTGGTGCGGGCGCCGGTGAGCGAGGCCAGGCTCGGGTCGTCCACCACCGCCCGCATGGACACGCCCATCCGGGTCCGCTTGAAGAGCAGCCCACAGCGCCACGGCCACGACCACCGCGCAGCCGACGGTGATCAGCTCCTCGTAGGTGAGGTTGACCCCGAGCACGTCGACCTGATCGCCCTGGCGAACCACTCGGGCAGGTTGCGGGTGATCGTCTGGTTCCAGATGGTCGAGACCAGCCCGTAGAGCACGAGGAACAGCCCGAGCGTCACCACGATCATGGTGTTGAGCGACGGCGCCGTAGAGCGGTCGCATGAGGACGCGCTCGACCACCAGCGCGAACGACGGCGCGATGACCAGCAGGACGACGACCAGGGACAGCACGGGGTTCCACCCCCAGCCCTGCCAGAGCTGCCAGTAGAGGTAGGCCATGAACATGCCGACCGCGCCGTGGGCGAAGTTGAAGACCCCGGTGGACGTTGTACGTGACGACCAGCCCACTGGCGGTCACCGCGTAGATGGACCCGGTGACCACCCCGGCCACCACGAAGCTGATGAACTCGTTCACGACCGCTGCACGTCCGTCATTCCTGCGACACGGCGAGAGTCGGCGTGCCGGCCTAGCGGGAGATGCCCTTGTAGCTGCTCGGGTAGAAGCCGCCGGGGTTGCAGACGAAGCCGGACTTGGGGTCGGGCGGGATGCGCTTCCAGGTCCCGTTCTCGTACTGGGCCACGATCCAGCACTGCCCGGGGATCTTCTGGGCCGGGTCCTGGGTCGAGATCAGGCCGCTGGCGTTGAAGGAGGTGATCTTGTCCAGCTGCGCGTCGAGGCTGGCCCGGGTCGGGTTCGGCTCCCGGCGCCCTTGAGCGCCTGGACGAACAGCTCGGCGTTGATCCACCCGTAGAGCGTGTAGAGGTCGAGCTGGGTCTGCGGGTCGACCTTCTTGGCCCACTTGTCGAAGGTGGCCACGGCCGGGACCGACCTTGGCGTCCTGGCCCATGTAGAGCGCGGTGACCCGGTGCTGACGAGCGTCCCGTTGCCGGCCGAGCCCGGGTCGAAGCCTGCCTCGTAGGCGTTGCGCTCCGCTGACCAGCAGCGCGTTGAGGCCCTCCTGCTTGTTCTCCTGGGCCATGGTGGAGATGTACGCGCCCTGCTGGGTGGGCTCGAAGACCATCTTCACGCCGGCGTTCTTCATCTTGATCATGTCGGGCAGGAAGCGTGGTCTCGGTGAAGCTGGCGTCACGGTCGTAGACCCACTTGTACCCGAGGCTGTCGGTCAGGTTCTGGAACGTGTGCTCGGCCGTGACGGCGGTGGCGGCCGAGTTGGAGCCGATGACCCCGACGGCCTTGACGTCCTGGGGGTACTTGCTCTTGAGCCACTTGAACGGGCCGGTGGCCTCACCGCCGTTGACCAGCGGAATGGCGGAGTAGAGGTTGGGGTCGGTGTAGAGCGTCGGGCTCAGCACCTGGGTGACCATCGGCACCTTGCCCGCGTCGATGGCCGGCTTGCTCGGCGCCGTCGAGCAGCGAGAAGCCGCCCGACGAATGGCGAAGTCGTTGGTGGCGATGCTCTTGGCCTCGTTGGCCACCGTGCCCGAGGAGAACGCGCTGTCCATGCCGTTGAGGACCAGCTTGCGCCCGTTGACCCCGCCCTGGCTGTTGATCATAGGCGAAGTAGGCCTCGGTGCCGACCTTGGCACCCTCGAACAAGCCGGCGATGGGCGCCGAGATGTCGCTGATCGAGCCCACGGTGATGGAGTTCGGCCGTCACGCCCGGGCGCGGCCGAGGTGGCGGCGGCGGCTGCGGCGCCGGCGCCCGAGCGACAGCACGCCGGCCCCGACGGCCAGCGCGAGGCCGGAGGCCAGCATGCTGCGACTCTCGAGCTCAGCATCGCTCCGATCCCTCCCGGTCGATACGGGCTCCGGCCGCGCCGATGGCCGCGTCCGACCGAGTCGTCCTGGTGCCCCACTGCTCACCCCTTCCTTGATGCCGCTCATCCGTCGGCCTGCGCCGGGCCCGATCTGACGCGAGGTCAGATTCCGCGGTGTCTGACTCTATGTCAGAAACATTTCGGGCGGCGGTCGCATCCGTGGCGGCCGGACGTCCGGCTGCGTGGCAGCCCGGGCCGCCTCGAGGAAGTCGCCGACGCCGCCGGTCGTGGCCTGGCAGCGCAGCGAGGCCAGCACGTCGAAGGCATGCTGGGCCAGCGGGCAGCTCGGCGTAGGCCACCGGCGCCGCGGACACCGCGCGCAGGCGCGGCGACGAACGTGCGGGCCATCTCGACCGGGACCAGGGTGTCGTTCCCGCCCGTGCAGGACGAAGAACGGCGGTGCATCGGCGCGGACCCGGTAGGTCGGCGAGGCGTCGCGGAAGACCTCGGGGTGCTCGGCCTCCTTGGTCTTCATGACGCGCTTCTCCAGCATCTCGAGCAGGCCGGGGCCGAAGCGGCCGACGCCCTCGTGGGAGCCGGTCATGTCCATGACGCCGTAGAAGGGGACGCAGGCCTCGACCGACGTGTCCGCCTCCTCGAACCCGGGCTGGAAGGCGGGGTCGCCGGCGCTCAGCGCCAGCAGCGCACAGAGGTGGCCGCCGGCCGACCCGCCGCTGACGGCGACGAACGACGGGGTCGCCGCCGTACTCGGCGATGTGCTCCTTGACCCAGGCCACCGCCCGCTTGACGTCGACGATGTGGTCAGGCCAGGTCGCCTTGGGGCTGAGCCGGTAGTTGATGGCGACGCAGACCCAGCCGCGGGCCACCAGCTCGTACATCATCGGCTTGCCCTGCTCGCGCTTGTCCCCGATCACCCAGGCGCCCCCGTGGATGTAGACCATCACCGGCGCGCCTGCCGGGCGGGGCCAGCCGGGAGCGGTAGACGTCGAGGCGGTGGCGTCGGCTGCCGTCGCCCCAGTAGTCGATGTTCGTGGTGGCCTCGACGGCCCGCGACCTTGAGCGGGATGGCCCGGGTGACGCGCCACCAGCGGCCCCAGGTGGGCGCCGTCGGCTCGGCGGGCACCGGGAAGGCGTCGCTGCGCACCTCGGCGAGCGCGGCCGCCGTGACCCGGCGGCGCCGGCGGCCGGCGACGCCCGAGGCCGACCAGCCCGACCCATCCGACGACGGCGAAGGCCAGGCCGAGCCAGCCGGCCCATCCGGCGAGCGCCCCGAAGGAGACGAAGAGCACGGTGGCGACCACCTGCCACACGATGTTCTGGAAGGCCAGCTCGCCGGCGATCCAGCCCGCCGTGAAACTCAGGACGGTCAGCGGCTCGCGCCGGATCGGGCGGTAGGCCAGCGCGACGGCCGACGGCCCCGACGGCGGTGACGGCCAAGAAGGCGTACGGCACGCCCACCATCATTCCCTGTCGGCGCCGGCGGCACAGGTCCGCCCTGGTCGGAGTGCTTTCCCGTTGCCCCGCCAGCGAGTTGGCGCGAGGTTATGAGGCGTCGACCAGAGGTGGTACCGGGATGCAGCGCGGGACCATGAACAAGGAGAGTCGATGACCCCCGAACGGCTGAGCGGGCTCGACGCCAGCTTCCTCTACATGGAGACACCGACCCTGCACATGCACGTGGCGATGGCAGCGGTCTTCGACCCCTCGACGGTGCCCGGCGGCTACTCCTTCCGCCGCATCCGCCAGCTGATCAACGACCGCATCCCGCTGGCCCCGGTCTTCCAGCGCCGCCTGGTCGAGGTGCCGTTGCGCGCTCGGCCACCCCGTCTGGGTCGACGATCCCGAGTTCGACATCGACAACCACCTGCGGCGGGCCGCCCTCCCCGCGCCCGGCGGCATGCGCGAGCTGGGCGACTTCGCGGCCGACGTCATCAGCCGCCAGCTCCACCGCGACCGGCCCCTGTGGGAGATGTGGATCGTCGAGGGGCTCGAGGACGGCAAGATCGCCCTCGTCGCCAAGATGCACCACAGCACGATCGACGGGGTGTCGGGCGCCGAGTTGCTCGGCGTCCTCTTCGATCTGGAGCCCAATCCGCCCGTGACGCGCGCAACTGACCGCCCGCCAGCTCGACTCGCGCATCCCGTCGGGCTTCGAGTTGGTATCCCAGTCGATGATGGCCAGCCTGGTGGCGCCGTTCGAGATCGGGCGCATGCTGTTGCGCACCACGACGGGCGTCTTCGGATGTGCGCCGGATCCGCACGAGCGCTCACCGGCCAAGGCGGCACTCCCGCTGACGGCGCCGCGCACGTCCATCAACGTCGCCGTGCACGCACGCCGCCGGGTCGCCTTTGCCGCGGCCAGCCTCGCCGACGTCAAGAGCACTGAAGAACGCCATGGGCACGACGGTCAACGACGTCGTGCTGGCCATGTGCACCGGCGCGCTGCGCACCTACCTGCATGGCGGGCGACGAGCTCCCCGACATCCCGCTCGTCTCCGTCGTGCCGGTCTCGGTCACGCCCGACGTCGCCGAGCTGAAGGGCTCCAACAAGATGTCGGCGATGTTCGTCCAGTTGCCGACTGCCACCTCGACGATCCCCTCGAGCGGCTCCAGCTGCATCCACGAGGGCACCAAGGGCGCCAAGGAGGAGCACAAGGCGCTGGGAGCGACGACGTTGCAGAACTGGGCCGAGCACGCGTACGCCCAACGTCTTCGCCGCGGCCGCCCGCCTCTACACCGGCATGAAGCTGGCCGACCGCCACCGGCCCGTGGCCAACCTCGTGGTCTCCAACGTGCCGGGCCCCGATTTCCCGCTCTACCTCGGCGGCAGCCAGATGCTGGGCATGTTCCCGCTCGGTCCGGTGATGGACGGCATGGGGCTCAACATCACCATCATGAGCTACCTGGGCGTCCTCTACTGGGGACTGGCCTCCGACGCGCGCGCCGTGCCGCGCCTGTGGGACATCGCGGCCGCCATCCCGCACGCGCTCACCGAGCTGATGGAGGCCGCCGGACTCGAGTCCGAGCCCTTCGACGTACCCATCCACCTCGGCCCGGGCATGCCGCCCAACGCCCACTGGATCCGCACTGCGGGGGAGGACCAGGCGACGGGTGCGGGGCCGGTGCAGAGCGAGGCGACCGGTAGCGTGAGCGCATGACCGTTCGCGAGCTCGGCCACCTGGTGCTCTACGTCAGCGACGTCACCCGCTCGGCCGCGTTCTACCGCGACGTACTCGGCTGGCGCCAGATCCTGCCCGAGCCGGGACAAGAACCAGTCGGGCGCCGCCGCCTTCTCTTCGGGACGCACGCATCACGAGCTCCTCCTCATTGAGGTCGGGGCCGACGCCACACCCATTCCGGAGGGGCGCAGGGTCGGCCTGTACCACTTCGGCCTGAACGTCGGCGACAGCGACGACGACCTGCGCGCCGCACTGGCGGCGGTGCGAGGCAGCGGGAGCGACCGTGGTCGGCGCCTCGGATCACACGGTGACGCACAGCGTCTACATCCTCGACCCCGACGGCAACGAGATCGAGCTGTACGTCGACGTCCCGGGCGTGGACTGGCGGGCCGACCCCGCACTGGTGGGTTCGACCGTCAAGCCGCTCAGGCTCTGAGCCGCCGCACCGGCCCGCGCCGACGTGAGGTCATGAGCGAGGTGAGGATCGTGCGGGCCGACGCGGCCGGCGCACGGCTCGCCGTCGATGTCCTTTCCTCGGGCGGTGTGGCCGTGCTGCCGACCGACACGGTCTACGGCCTCGCGGCGCGGCCCGTCGGATCCCGGCGCGGTGCGCGCCGTCTTCGGCGCCAAAGGGACGGCCCGAACGGCTGCATCTGCCGGTCCTGGCCGCGTCGGTCGCGCAGGTCCGCGCCCTCGGCGTCGCCTTCACGCCGGACGCGGACGCGCGCTGGCACGGGCGTGGTGGCCGGGCCCTCTCACCTTGGCCTTCGGATTCGAGCCGACACGCAGACAGGCCCGCTTGGCTGGCCGGCCGCGACGAGGTGGCGGTGCGCGTCCCCGACCACGTGTTCCTGCACGCAGTGCTGCAAGAAACCGGGGCGCTCGCTGGTGACGAGCGCCAATCCCCATGGTGCGCCGACCCCCCTGACCGCACAGGACGTGTCGGAAAGCCTCGGCGAGGACGTCGCCCTCGTCGTCGACGACGGGACGCTGAGCGACGTCCCGTCGACGCTGGTCAACGTGCGTACCAGCGAGGCGGTGGTGGAGCGAGAAGGTGCGATCTCGAGCGCCGACGTGGCCGCGGCGCTGGCGGGGGCGGCATGACGCGGTTGCTGCTGGCGATCGAGACCTCGTGCGACGAGACAGCCGCCGCGGTGGTCGACGAGGACCTGGCGGTGCGCTCCTCCGTCGTCGCCAGCCAGGTCGACTTGCACGCGGCCTTCGGCGGTGTGGTGCCCGAGCTGGCGAGCCGAGCGCACGTGGAGACGATCACGCCGACCGTCGAGCGCGCGCTGGCCGAGGCGGGAGTCGATGGGCCCGAGCTGGCCGGGGTGGCGGTGACGTCGGGCCCCGGCCTCGTGGGCGCGCTGCTCGTCGGGATCGCGACGGCAAAGGCCCTCGCGCTCGGCTGGGGCGTGCCGGTGGTCGGCGTCAACCACCTCGAAGGTCACCTGGCCAGTGTGTATCTGGCCGATCCTGCGGTCCGCTTCCCTCAGGTCGCGCTGTTGGTGTCAGGCGGCCACTGCATGTTGACCCGCGCCGTGGCGCCGGGCCGCTACGAACTGCTCGGCGAGACGGTGGACGATTCCATCGGCGAGGCCTACGACAAGGTGGCCCGCTTCCTCGGGTTGGGGTACCCGGGCGGGCCGGTCCTCGATCGCCTCGCCGCGGAGGGCGCCGACGTGCTCGACTTCCCTCGGCCCATGCTGGCCGAGGGTTACACCTTTTCGTTCTCGGGACTCAAGACTGCGGTGGTCAACCACGTGCGCGCCGACCCGGACTTCTCCGAGAGGGACGTGGCCGCATCCTTCGTCGCCGCCTGCATGGACGTGTTGGTGACGAAGCTCCGGCGCGCGCTCGTGGAGTTCGGCGATCCCGCGCTCGCCATCGTGGGCGGGGTGGCGGCCAGCCCCATCCTGCGGGCGCGCGCGCAGGTGCTGGCCGACGAATTCGGCACGCGGCTTCTGATCCCACCCCAGTCGATGGCCACCGACAATGCGGCCATGATCGGGGTGGCGGGGTGGCACAGGCTCGCTGCAGTGGGACCGAGCGACACCGCGTTCGGTCCCGAGCCGGACCTGCGGCTGCGCTTCGTCTAACTCTCGCGGGTGACGGCGCGGCGCGACCGGCGCCGTCGGGCCCTGGACCCGAAGAGGTGTGAGGAGACGTCGATCACGACCCCCAACGCCACGATGAACCAGCCGAAGGCGTCGACGCCATGCCCCGGCGCATAGACGAGCGCGTAGAAGAGCGTCGTGTACGGCAGGAAGACGAACCCGAGCAACCCCTCCCAACCAGAGTGGAAGGCGATGCTCAGTCGATCGCTGAAGAGCCAGACCAAGAAGAGCGCGAAGCGAGCCGAGAAGGCCGCCACGAGTGCGACGATGCAGCCCATCGCTCAGAGCCCGAGCCGCATCCGCTCGGCACTGCGCGCGATGTGGATGGCCATACGCGTCTCCCCGGACCCTCAGTAGAGGCCGACGACGTTGCCGTCGTCGTCGATGTCGATTCGTTCCGCGGCCGGGCTGCGCGAGAGCCCGGGCATGGTGCGCATGTCGCCACTGACGAGATAGACGAATCCCGCCCCGACGTTCGCCCGCGCCTCGCGCACCGGCAGTCGCCAGCCCCGCGGGGCACCCAGCAGCGCGGGGTCCGATGAGATGGAGAGATGGGTCTTGGCAATGCACACGGGCAACCCGCCGAAGCCGGCCTTCTCGTAATTGTCAAGGTGTCGTGCGGCTGCCGGCTGGTAGTCGACGCCGTCTGCCCCGTAGATCTCCGTCGCGATCGTCTCGATCTTCTCGCGGAGCGTCGCGCTGTCGGGATAGAGCATTCGGAATGCGCCCGGCTCTGCCGCCGCATCGACCACCGCCTCAGCCAGCTCGACCGCACCCTTGCCGCCATCGCGAAAGTGCGTGCACACCGCAGCACGCACGCCCGCCGACGCCGCGATCTCCCTGATGGCGGCGTGCTCGGACGAGAAGTCGCCCTCCATCGCATTGATGGCGACGACGGGTGTGACCCCGTGGCGACGCACGATGGCGAGGTGAGCCAGGAGGTTCGCTGCGCCGAGCTGCACCTCGTCGGGATCCTCCTCCAGCATGGCGGGAGGTAGCGGCCGGCCCGCCACGACGCGGTGGCGGCCCGAGTGCAGTTTCATGGCCCGCACCGTCGTCACCACGACAGCAGCGTCGGGCCGCAGCCCCGAGGTGCGGCACTTGATGTTGAAGAATCGCTCGGCGCCCATGTCGGAGCCGAAGCCCGCCTCGGTGACGAGGTACTCGCCGGCGTGGATCCCGATGAGGTCGGCCACCACCGAGGAGTTGCCGTGGGCGATGTTGCCGAAAGGTCCCGCATGGACAAGGACAGGCGTGTTCTCGAGCGTCTGCAGCAGGTTCGGTTTGATCGCGTCACGCATGATGACGGTCATCGCTCCGGCCGCCTTCAGCTGCTCGGCCGTCACCGGCTCCCCGGATTCGGTGTAGCCGACGACGATCCGGCCCATCCGCTCGCGCAGGTCGCGCAGCGACCGTGCCAAGGCCAGCACCGCCATGACCTCCGACGCAGCCGTGATGTCGAAGCCCGTTTGGCGAGGGACACCGTCCTGTTTGGAGCCCAGCCCGCTGACGATGCTGCGGAGCGAACGGTCGTTGACGTCGAGCACCCGTTTCCACGTGATGCCGTGCGGGTCCAACCCGAGCACGTTGTCGCCGTAGAGGTGGTTGTCCACCATGGCGGCCAGCAGGTTGTTGGCCGCGGTGACCGTGTGGAGGTCGCCGGTGAGGTGCAGGTTGAGGTTCTCGAAGGGGACCACCTGGCTGTAGCCGCCACCGGCGGCGCCACCCTTGATCCCGAACGTCGGACCCATGGAGGCCTGACGGATGGCGATGGTCGCCTGCTTCCCGATGCAGGCGAGCGCCTGCCCGAGGCCGACCGTCGTCGTGGTCTTTCCCTCCCCGAGCGGCGTCGGCGTCACGGCGGTGACCACGACGTAGCGGGCGGCCGGACGGTCGGCCAGGGCCTCGACCGCGTCGAGGCTGATCTTGGCGATGGACGGGCCGTACGGTTCGAGCAGCGTCGATGCGATGCCCATGTCCGCCGCGACGTCGCCAATGGGCTTGAGCGTCGCCCGACGCGCGATCTCGATGGCGGGGGGCACTGGCACGAGTTCGATCATGCCAGAAGGAGCGGGCGGGCGGCCCGTCTGTGCCGACGACAGGCATACGCTACGCATCGGGTCGCCGCCCGGCGCGGCCCGAACGAGCACCTGTCGCGCTCGGCGCGGCGATGTCGAAGAAGGGAGCGCGCGATGTCGAAAGCCGATGGTGTCTTCATCTACATCGGGACGTACGCCAGCGAGGTGGACGCCCGGTCGGACTACGACGTGGTCAAGGATCTCCACGCCCTCGGTGCGGTCGGGACGTACGACGCAGCCGTCATTACGAAGGACGACAGGGCAAGATCCACGTCAACAAGGACGAGACCACGACGAGGCACGGGGCGTGGGGCGGCGCCGCGGTCGGCGCGCTGATCGGGATCTTGTTCCCACCGTCGATCCTCGGCACCGCGCTCGTCGGCGCGGCCATCGGCGGGGTCAGCGGCCACCTGTGGAAGGGCATGTCGCGCACGGACGTCAAGGAGTTCGGTGAGGCGATCGACGCCGGCGAGGCAGCGCTCGTCATCGTGGGCGAGACGACCATCGAAGCGGCGCTCGAGAAGGCACAGCTCAAAGCGACGAAGAAGGTCGCCAAGGAGCTCTCCGTCGACAAGAAGAGCGTGGACGCCGCCGTCCAGGAGGCCGTGAAGGACGTCTCTTGAACCTGTAGCGTGACCGCGGCCGTCGCCTCCGCGGTGCGCCGACACCATGCCAGTTCTCCACGTCTTGTCCTTCGTCTTCGGCGTCGCGTCGACGTTGGCCGTCCTTGGGTCGGCTCTCGAGACCGTCGTCCTGCCCCAAGAGGGGTTCTCGCGCATCTCGCAGGCCGTCTTCGCCGGGGCCTACAGGCTCCTCGTCCACCGGAGGGGCTCGCCGGCCGAGGCGCGCACGTTGCGCTCCCTCTACGCGCCCGTCTCGCTCGTCAGCCTGCCGCTGGTCTGGATGATCTTCATGGTCATCGCGTTCACGTTCGCGTTCTGGGGCACGGGCAACGAGGCCTTCCAGCGGGCCTTCGAGCACAGTGCCTCGTCGCTCACGACGCTCGGCTTCTCCGAGCCCAACGGGACGGGCAAGATCGTGATCGCCTTCGTCGAGGCGACCATCGGCCTCGGCCTCGTGGCACTGCTCATCAGCTACCTGCCGACGATCTTCACGGCGTACAACAGTCGCGAGAAGGGCATCAATCGGCTCCGGCCCATCGCCGGCGCGCCGCCCAATGCGACTCAGCTGCTGCAGACCCTCAAACGGATCGGCTCGCTCGAGGCCATCGACTTCTGGCGCGCCCAGGCCGACTGGCTGCTCGACCTGGAGCAGACCCACACCGCATTCCCCGTCCTCACCTACTTCCCCGAGACCCACACGGACCACTCCTGGGTCGCCACGGTCGGGTCCGTGCTCGACGCCGCCGCACTGGTCGTCGCGACGACGGACGACGAGGGGGATGAGGTGTACCAGGACGCCGAGAAGGGACCCATCATGGTCGTCGTCTACGGCCTGCCCCTGATCGTGCGCATCGCCCGCGCCGCCAACGTCCCGCTCCCGCCCTCCCAGGGGCTCCCCGACCTGAGCGCCCAGGCCGCCACGCCGACCCCCGACATCGCCGTCACGCGGGCCGAGTTCGACGCCGCACTGGACGCCTTGGATGCCGTCCAGCCGGACCGCCGCGACGAGTCGTGGCGCCGGTTCGCCCTCATCCGGTCCGTCTACGAACCGTCGATCCGCGCCCTGGCCGGCCTCACCGCGGCCTCGCCCGCGCCCTGGACGACTGACCGCCCGGCCGACGTCGGCCGTCCGCGCTTCCTGCGCCGCCGGCCGCTCCACGGTGGACTGGTCGACGCCACCGCCCGCGCCGGCACCGGTCGCCGGCGACCCCGCTACAGGTGGCTGAAGCCGCCCGATTCCTCTTTGGTCATCGGCACCGTGACGGGGTGACGGTCGAAGTGCGCGATCGACTTCTCTATGTCCTCTAAGAGGAGCCCCGCCAGGTCCCGGCTGACGCCCTGGCGTACCAGGATGCGCTGGACCGAGACGTCGGAGACGGACCCGGTCAGGGGGTAGGCGGGCACCTGCCAGCCCCGAGTGCGCAGGCGGTCGGCAATGTCGTAGAGCGTGTAGCCCGGGTCCTCGCCCTCCTTGATCCGCCAGGCCACCGAAGGGATCCCGGTCAAGGGATTGGAGTCGCACAGCAGCTCGAACGGGCCGAGCTTGAGCACCTCTCGGGCCAGGAACTGGCCCGCCTGGTAGCACGCGTCGTGAATGTTGCGGTAGCCGTCGCGGCCGAGACGCACGAAGTTGTAGTACTGCGCCACGATCTGGCCGGCGGGCCGTGAGAAGTTGATCTGGAACACCGGCATGTCCCCGCCGAGGTAGGTGACGTGGAAGATCAGGTCGTCCGGCAGCTCTGCCGCGTCCCGCCACAGCACCCAACCCACGCCGAGGGGCGCCAGACCGAACTTGTGCCCCGAGGTGCTGATCGACTTCACGCGCGGCACCCGGAAGTCCCACTCGACGTCGGGTGCGCAGAAAGGACCCAGGAAGGCCCCGCTGGCGCCGTCGACGTGGATGTCGATGTCGAGGCCGGTGTCCTGCTGGAGCTTGTCGAGTGCCTGGGAGAGCTCGAGCACCGGCTCGTAGGACCCGGTGTAGGTGACCCCGAAGGTGGGCACCACCATGATGGTGTTCTCGTCCACCCGCTCGAGCATCTGCTCGGCGTCCATTTGGTAGCGCCCCGGCGACATGGGGATCTCCCGGATCTCGACGTCCCAGTAACGGGCGAATTTGTGCCAGACGACCTGGACCGGCCCGCACACCATGTTCGGCGAGTCGGTCGGCTTCCCGGCTGCCCGGCGCTTGGCCCGCCAGCGCCATTTCGCCGCCATGCCGCCCAGCATGCAGGCCTCGGACGACCCGATGGCAGAGCAGCCGACGGGCTCCGCGCTTCTCGGGCGCGTTCCACAGGCCGGCCAGCATGCGGACGCAGCGCCGCTCCAGCTCGGCGGTCTGGGGGTACTCGTCCTTGTCGATGAGGTTCTTGTCGATGCACAGGTCCATCAACTGATGGACCTGTGGCTCCTCCCAGGTCTGACAGAACGTGGCCAGGTTCTGCCGCGCGTTGCCGTCGAGCATGAGCTCGTCTGTGATCGCCTGCATCACGTCGGTCGGCTCCATCTGGGCGCTGGGACAGTGCGTCGATGGCAGCGGCGCCTTCAGGGCCGCGGTCCGCGTAGACCGAATCGATCAATCTCGTCTCGGACGGACTCCCTCTTGTGCAACGGCATGGCGCGCCCCCTGTCAGGTCGGTACAGCGGTGGTGGCCGTACCGTACCGGCCGACGCGGACGAAGGCCCACCGCCCGAAGCGGGACCACGAGCCCAGGTGGGCTAGGACGCCAGGAGCTGGAGCCGCGGCCGGGGAACCGGCTGACGCGTCGTCGGCCGATCCGTCGAACGCGATGCTGTGGTGCGCGCGGGCTCCGGGCGGTCGGCCAGCTTCGAGCGGAGCTGACGCAGGGCCTTGGTGTGGATCTGGCACACCCTGCTCTCGGTGACGCCAAGGACGTTCCCGATCTCGGTCAGCGTGAGGCCGTCGTAGTAGTACATCATCAGCACCGTGCGCTCACGCTCGGGCATGCCCTCGACGGCCGCGACCAGAGCCTCCTTGGACTCCTTCGCCTCGAAGGTGTCGACGGGCCCACTCGAGGCATCGGGCAGGGTCTCGCCCAGCGTCGAGCGCTCGGAACGGTCACCGCCGCGCAACACCTCGTCGAGCGCCATCACGCCGACCGTCGAGATCTTGCGCAGCGCCTTGTGGAAGTCGCCGACGCTCATCTCGAGCTCGGCTGCCACCTCGGCCTCGTTCGGCGTGCGCCGCAGCGTCGCCTCCAGATGGGTGAACGCCTGCTCGACGGCGCGCGCCTTGGTCCGCACCGACCGGGGGACCCAGTCGATGGAGCGCAGCTCGTCAATGATTGCGCCCTTGATCCGCGGGATGGCGTAGGTTTCAAAACGTAGGTTGCGGTCCAGCTCGAACCGCTCGATGGCGTCGATCAGCCCGATGATGCCGTAGCTGATCAGGTCCTCTTCGTCGAAGTGCCGCGGCAGCCCGGCCAACACCCGTCCCGCGACGTACTTGACGAACGGCGAGTAGTAGATGATCAACTGGTTCCGCAGTTCTTGTGCGCCGGTCTTCTTGAACTCCGACCAGAGGCTTTCGATGCCTCGCTGCGCGCACTCCTCTGCCGTGGAAAATTGACGATCCGTCGATCCCACGTTTCCCCCTCCCTCATTTGGCACCGTCCGATCGGTGCCACTCCCCTCATAAGGTCATCCAGATTGACCCTGCGGACTTCGCATCTGCAGGAGTAGCGATCACTTTAATTGATCGCGTACTAGCAGGTCAGTTGCATGATCGTTGTGAAAAGGTTGCAGAGGTTACGCAACCGTTGCGCAACAAACGCGTCGTGCACCTCGCGCGCGACCGACAGATGAGGAAGTGCGGCCTCCGCGCGCCGGCCCTGCATAGGCCCGTGCGTCGATACTGGACACGTCCGACGCGCTCGGCGCGGAACACGACGGGCGTAGGCCTTTTGACCCAGGCGGCGCGACCCAGCACGCACCACGAAAGGGTGCGGGAAGGCCCGTGTGACCTCGTTTCCTACGTCGCTGCGCGCTTTCTCTCAAGGTTCCCAGGTCAGCGACCGACATAGTCACCATGGCGACGCTGGCTGGAGAGCGGATGGTGGGCCGGTGCTGGGCACCGTCCGCTGAGTTCCGCGGCGGATGAACTCGCAGACCGACATGGCTACCCGCGCTCAGGCCAGGCATCACGTGCCACACGCTGCTCGACCCAATGGCTCGAACTCGCCCGAGTACCAACCCGACGGTGCCGCGGCAGCGGAGCGGACGATCCTCATCGCCGAGGACGACCACAGTTGCCGCAGCGCGCTGCACCAGTACTTCGAACGCAGCGGCTACCGCGTGACAGAAGCAACCGACGGGCCGTCCACACTGCGCTCCGTATTCCAACACTCGGCGAGCCTCGTCATCCTCGACCTCGGTCTGCCAGGGTTCGACGGTGCTGACGTTCTGGCGAAGATCCGCCGGCACAGCGCCGTCCCCGTCATCGTGTGCTCGGGCCGGGACTCCGAGGAGGACCGGATCCGGACGCTGAACCTCGGCGCGGACGACTTCGTGGTCAAGCCCTTCTCCTTCGCTGAGCTCGAGGCTCGAGTGAGGGCAGTGCTCCGCCGCGGTGGCGGGGAACCTGCTGCCACGTGCCTGCACCATGGTGACCTCGTCGTCGACCGCGACACCCGCACGGTCACTGTCCGGGACAAGGCCGTCCCTATGACCCGCAAGGAGTTCGACCTTCTCGCCTTCCTCGCTGCCTCGCCCGGCCAGGTCTTCACCGCGTGAGGATCTCTTGGAGCGGGTCTGGGGTTCGACCGAGGAGTGGCAAGGCCGCTCGACGGTCACCGAGCACGTACGGCGGGTCCGTTTGAAGATCGAGCCCGATCCCGACTCCCCGCAATGGATCACGACCGTGCGCGGCGTCGGCTACCGCTTCTCGCTGCCGGAATCCTGATCCGCTCGCTCCCCGCCGGATGGGCTCGCCGGCGTGGCGCACCCTTCGACGCGCGCGCCACATCGTCGGATCGCGTTCACCAAGGCGGCAAACGTTTGGTCCGAAAGGCCTATGGAGCCGCTGCGCGACCGAGCCGACATGTGTACGGAGGCATCCGGACCCAAGTAGGTGGCGCATGACGGTATCCCTGGAAGCAACGAGCAGATCTCAGCACTTCGCCGACGCACTACGCGCCGTCGAACCCGACCCCTTTCTGCTCGGGTCACCAGTTGCTGACGGCATCGCGGGAACCACAATCGTGGTGGCGGAGGACGACCCCACCTGCCGTCGCGCCCTTCAGCACTTCCTGCGCAGGTCGGGCTACACGGTCGGCGAGGCGGCCACGGTCGCTTCGACCCTCGAGGCCGTAGCCCAGCACGCGGACCTCGTCATCGTTGATCTCGACCAGGACGGGGGGACCTCGGAAGCGTTGTCGAGGATCCGCCATCACAGCTCGATTCCCGTCATCGTGTGCTCGGGCCGGGCGTCAGAGCGTGACCGCGTCAGCCTGTTCAACCTGGGGGCCGACGACTTCTTGTCCAAGCCGTACTCCTTCGCCGAGCTCGAGGCCCGGATCAGGGCCGTCCTGCGCCGGGGGACTGGGGCGCCCGCGACGACCCTCGAGCACGGGGACCTGGTGATCGACTACGGCACGCGCACAGTGACCGTCGGCCTGGCCGAGGTCCCGATGACGCGCAAGGAGTTCGACTTGCTCGCGTTCCTCGCCGCCGCACCGGGAAGGGTTTTCTCGCGCGACGACCTGCTCGAGCGCGGTCTGGGGCTCGAATGGACGGTGGCAGGGCCGGTCCACCGTCACCGAGCACATCCGACGCGTCCGGCTCAAGATCGAGGCGGACCCGGAAAACCCGCGCTGGATCACGACCATTCGCGGCATCGGCTATCGCTTCGCAGCACCGGCTGCCTGACCGACATCGGCCGAGGTCCGTCTCAGCGGACCGCCAGCCAGATCGCCCAGCCCATCAACCCCGTCAACACGACGGCCGTGACGATGCGCACCGTGGCGATGTTCACCAGGCGCAAGAGGCTCTGTCCGCTGACGACCGCAAGGAGTGCCACGGTCCAGAGGGCAAGCAGCGCACCAACGCCAACGGAGAGGGCATCGTGGTAGTGCGCGGCCAGGTTGGCCGTGAGGATCTGGGTGAGGTCGCCCCACTCGGCCACGAAGATGACGAGGAAGGCGGTGACGGCCGTGCGTCGGTGCGAGACCACCTCACGCTCGACCAATGCCTCCTCCTCGCGAGCCTTGGTGGCCTCGCGCAGGGCCAGGATGGCGCCGACGAAGAACATCGCAGCCACAAAGGCGTCGAGAGCGCGCTGTGGGAGTAGATGGAACAGGGCGACACCGATGGTGACAGCGATCACCACGTGGACGGCAAAGGCGGCTGCTGCGCCCAGCCATACCATCAGGGGGCGCCCGCGGGTCGACATCACCAATGATGCGAACATCGTCTTGTCCGGGAGCTCGCCCAAGAAGATGATCGGAAACACGGCAACGATGACGTCGAACTGCACGGCGACCTTTCTGTCGCGTTCTGGCTCTGCCGAACGTAGCGTGTGGAACAACCCGGCCGTCGCCGCGTCATTCGCCATCGCATAGCTTGATCGCGGCACTAACCGTGGTGCGTGCAGACATCGGGGGGCCGAGGTGAGCCAGGGCAAGCCACAGTGGGTACGCGAGCTGGTGAGACTGCTGCGGGTCGAACCGGGTACCACGGTGCGACTGGGTGAGAATTTCGACCCCGCCTTTGTCGCGGACTTCGTCGGGAAAAAAGACGCCCCCACCCTCCTCAAGGAGTCCGTCAAGCTCATCTCCTCCTATCAGGTGCGGCTCGCCGCACAGGACACGCACGGACTGCTGCTCTGCCTTCAGGGGCTCGATGCCGCGGGCAAGGACAGCACGATTCGCCACGTCATGAGCGGCGTGAACCCGCAGGGGGTGCGCGTCAACAGCTTCAAGGAACCCTCGACCGAAGAGCTCAGTCACGACTACTTGTGGCGCTACGCCCGGCGCCTGCCGGCGCACGGCGAGATCGGCGTCTTCAACCGTTCGCAGTACGAGGAGGTGCTGGTCGTCCGGGTGCACCCCGAGCTCCTGGCGCGCCAGCGCCTCAGCGCCGGGAACGACGGCGAGGGCCTCTGGCGGCGCCGCTTCCGGGAGATCAACGACTGGGAGCGCTATGTCAGCGACAATGCCATTCGCGTGCTGAAAGTGTGCCTCAACGTGTCCAAGGAGGAACAACGCCTCCGCTTCCTCCGTCGCCTTGACCTTCCCGACCACCACTGGAAGTTCTCGGCCAGTGATGTCCGCGAACGCCGGTACTGGGACGAGTACCGGCACGCCTACTCACAGGTGCTGTCGCACACCAGCACCGAGTGGGCGCCGTGGTACGTCGTCCCGGCCGACCACAAGTGGTTCGCGCGTCTCTGCGTGAGCGCGGTGCTACTCGAGGCCCTGATGGAGCTCGACCCGCAGTTCCCATCGGTCCCGGCCGAGGAGCGCCGCGAGGAGGACGAGGCGAAGGCCGGGCTGCTGGCTGAGGCGCCGAACGGACACGGCGCCGAGAAAGCCGAGAAAGCCGACGAAAGGGACTACTAACCCGCCACCGCACCGCCCCCGTCGGCGGCTCTGGCCTGGTCGAGCATCGAGCGCCCTGTCATCGCGAACACCGTCTCGTCGTCGCACTGCCGCCACAAGTCGAGCAGCTCCAGCGAGACAGGGTCGCAGCCATAACGCATCGGTCCCGAGGAGTCGAGGATGGCGTCGACGACGGCGCGTGCAGCCTGCGCCGCGTCCACCACACGCGGGTCGGCATGCTCGCGGCGCAGTGTCTCGGCCACCCCGGCCAGTGAACGGTAATTCTCGAAGCGTCCGGCATCCTGCTCGCCCGTGCTGAGCCGGAACATGTCGGTGTCGATGGGTCCAGGGAGGATCTCGACCACCCGGATGCCAAAGGGCGCGACTTCCACCCGGAGGCTGTCGTCGAAGGCGGAGACGGCCGCCTTCGAGGCCCGGTAAGCGGAATAGAAAGGGACGGCAGCGATGATCGACGACGAGGTGATCGTGCACGCCACTGACGGCTGGTTCTCCCGCAACGTGGGGATGGCGGCCGCAGTGAGCGCCACGACTCCGAACACGTTGGTTTCGAACATCCGGCGCCAGTCGTCGAGGACCGCGTGCTCGACCGGCAGATAATCGGTGTCGATGCCAGCGTTGTTGACGAGGACACGCAGGTCCCCAGGGAGGTCGAAGGTCGACGGGTCGGTGACGTCGAGGCGCCGGACGGTAATCCGGCCATCTGTCTCCGATGCCATGCTTGCGCCGGCCGCGGGGTCCCGCATGGTGGCCACCGTGTCGAATCCGCGCGCCGCCAGCTCGAGGGCGACCGCCCTTCCGATGCCGCGACTGGCGCCGGTGACGAGCGCGCTCCCATGAATGTCCATCCGGCGATTCTTCCTCATGGCGACCTCTCGGCGCCCCCGCGCCACTAGCGTCCCGCCGGTGGGCCTGTATCGCGAACACGTCGTGCCCCGCCTGGTCGACCTCGCGTGCGGCACGGCCGGCTTCGACCGCTGGCGCGCACGCACGACCGAGGGCCTGTCGGGCACCGTGATCGAGATCGGCTTCGGCTCCGGCCTGAACTTGCGCCATTACCCGCCCGAGGTCGACGTCGTCCTGGCCGTCGAACCGGCCCGGGTGGCGCGCCGACTGGCCCAGCGCCGAATAGAAGAGTCGGCGCTGCGGGTCGAGCACGTCGGGCTCGACGGACAGAAGATCCCCCTCGGGGACGCGTCGTGCGATGCCGCGCTCTGCACCTTCACCCTGTGCACGGTGCCGGACCCGGCGCGGGCATTGGCCGAGGTGCGACGAGTGCTGCGGCCTGGCGGGACCGTCCACTTCTTGGAGCACGGGCTCTCGCTCGACCCGGGGGTGGCACGCTGGCAACACCGCCTCGACCCGCTCCAGCGGCGCCTGGCCGACGGCTGCCATCTCACCCGTGATGCCACCACGCTTGTCGGCGACGCGGGGTTCGAGCTCCAGTTCAGCGAGCAGCAGTACGTCCAGGGACCCAAGCCCTGGTGCTGGCTCACCGTCGGCGTCGCGGCGACGCCAGGGGCCTGAGCGCGCCGACGGAAGGGCCCATCTCCCCGACCCTGGCGCGGCGACGGGCCTCACTACCGTGGAACACCTGATGGTGGGCCGGGGCAACGGGACAGCACGCGCAGTGTGGGCGTGCGCGCGGGCCAACGAGGGCGGGCGCCGCGGTCCTCGCCGTCGTGGTGGTGCTGCTCATCGCCGGCTGTGGTGCGAGCCTCGGCACGCAGACGAGCAGCGGGCTCGCCGATCCGAGTCGCTCCGTGGCCCCCTCCCCCGACTACCTCAACCTCTGCGCGCCCGTTGGCGCAGACACCACGAGTACCTGCCTGCGCCTCACCCTGGAGGCCATCGACACCGCCCGTGCCGACGAAGGCCTGCGGCCGATGGTGCTGCCGTCGGACTTCACACGCCTGAGCGTCCCCGAGCAGCTCTTCGTCGCAGTCGACCGAGAGCGCGTCGACCGCGGGCTCGCGCCCTTCGCCGGGCTCTCGACGGCGCTCAATGCGGGAGCCCAGCGGGGCGCGGATCATGCCCAGCTGCCGCGAGCACCGGGTCCCGCCTTCAGCGCGGTCAGCACGGAGTGGATCGGCGCGGTCGAGAACGGGCTCGATGCGGACTTCCAGTGGATGTACGACGACGGGCCCGACAGCGGCGTCCCCGGCTGCACCGGCAACAAGACGACCGGCTGCTGGGCCGATCGTGGCATCGTGCTCAACCGTTTCGGAGCACCGGCACGCTCCCTCGTGATGGGTGCCGGCTACGACCCCGACGGCGATACCTCTCCCAATGATCGCGGCGGGTCGTCCCTGGCGGCCACGCTCGCCGTCGTCACCGCGCCGCACGTGACCTACTCGTACACCTGGAAGGAGGCGCTGGCCGCCACTGCGGCCGGCACCCTGCAGCCACTGCACGGCATCGCGGCCACCGAGTCGGACACAGGCATCCCCGACCCTCGCAACAACGTCGCGCCAGTGCCCGACTACACGCGGGTTTGCGCCGCCGTCGGTGTGGACGACTCCCCCGTCTGCGTCACCGCCGTCCTGGCCGCCATCAATCACGCTCACGCGCTCGAGGGTGTGCGGCCCATGGTGCTGCCGGTCGGATTCGCGCAGATGACTGTCCCCGAACAGCTCTTCGTGTCCGTCAACCTCGAACGCGTCGACCGCGGCCTGCCACCCCTCGCCGGCTTGACGACCGCGCTGGACGACAACGCGCAGCAGGGTGCGACTGATGCCGACGACCCGCCCGACCCCGGGCGAGGCTACGCGCTCGACGACGCCGAATGGGCCGGCGGCTCCTCGAACGGGCTCGATGCCGTGTACGGCTGGATGTACGAGGACGGCTATGACAGCGGCAACCTCGACTGTGTCCGCCGCGGCGCCGCCGGGTGCTGGGGCCATCGCAAGGGACTCCTCGACGACTTCGGCACCGGCACGAATGTTGTCATGGGCGCCGCCGTCGACACCTCTGCCGACACCCACGCAGGCGACCGCGGCGGCACGTCCATGGCCGTCACCCTCGCGGTGTCGGCGACGCCGGTCCGCTCCTTCGTCTTCACCTGGGCCCAGGTCGAGGCGGCGCTCGCGCGCTCTGCATGAAACGCCGCCGCGCCCTGCCGCACCACCTGGGCCCCGCACGCGTCCTCCTAGTGTGGCGGCGTGTCCCAGCTCTACTTCAACCCCTCGTGCTCGAAGTGTCGCTCCGCGCTCGCCCTGCTCGACGAGCGCGGGATCGAGGTCGAGGTGGTCCGCTACCTCGAGACCGCCCCGACACGTGCTGACCTCAAAGGGCTGATGGACCTGCTCGGCATCGAGGATCCCCGGGCCATGATGCGCACGGGCGAGCCGGCGTACGCCCAGCTGCAGCTCCAAGAGGGCACCCCTGACGAGCTGCTCGAGGCCTTGGCCGCGCACCCGATCCTGTTGGAGCGGCCGATCTTCGTCAGCGGCGACAAGGCCGTCATCGGCCGGCCACCCGAACGGGTGCTCGAGCTCCTCTGACCGGCGCCTGGAGCGTCCCCCAACCCCGCCGCGTCCGACCTTATGGTTTGGGCGCGCCCGGGTTTGCGCGCCAAGAGGAGGCCCAGATGACGTCGCAGCTGCTGATCACCGGTGCCCTCGGGATTGCGACCACGGTCGTCGCGTTCGCAGTCAACCGGCACCTCTTCAACGGCGGCGCCGCCGGCGCGGTGTCGCTGCTCGAAGGCGTCTACTACGTGGTCGGCGTCTGCTCCATCGTGCTCGGCTGGTACTTCAACGTCCGCTACACCCACCTCTATGGCCACCGGGCCAACTACATCAACTACACCAAGCTGCTGTTCACCAACTGGGCGGCCGACTCGGCGGCCCAGGACTACATCATCGTCAACGTGGTGCTCATGCCCCTGTGGACCATCGTCGAGGGCACACGGCGCGGTCTGCGCTGGGCGTGGATCTTCTTCGTGATGAGCCTCTTCACCAGCCTGGCCTTTTCCATCGCGATGTTCCTCGCGTTGATGGAGCGCCAGCTCCGCTACAACCGCGCGCTCGTCCCCTCCAACACGGCGTAGCCGCAGTTGTAGCCCGGGATGAAGGTGACGCCCGGGCCGCCGTGGCACCCGGCCCCGCAGAGATACAACCCCTCGACCGGCACCGGGTTGTCCGGCCAGCCCCGCGGCCCGGGCCGGAAGGGCCCCATGAACTCGGGCTGGAGCAGCCCGTGGGTGAAGTCGCCGCCGGTGCACCCGAACATCAGCTCGTAGGTGTAGGCGGGATAGTTGAGCTGGCGCTCCACCAGGTCGGGGAAGTTCGGCGCCACCGCGGCGATCTTGTCCACCATGCGCCGGGCCATCTCGTCGCGCAGCCGTCCCTGCGCCTCGCGATCGGCCCCGATGGGCAGGTAGAAGGCGAAACTGCTGGCGGCGTGCCTCCCCTCGGGGGCCAGGCCCGGGTCGTCGAGCGTGGGGATCTGCAGGTTGAAGCTGGGCGAGTGCGGCACCTCGCCGCGGACACAGCCCTCGAAGTCGCGCTGCATCTCCTCGGCCGTGCCGAAGAAGGTCACGTTGCGGCCGAACGTGCCCTCGTTCAGCGCCTCGTAGGGCTCGCGGTACTCGGGCAGCCCGCGCAGAGCGAAATGCGCCTGGAAGTAGGCGGCCCGGTGGTCGATGGCCGCCACACGGCGGGCGAACGCATCGGGGAGCGCCTCGGGGTCGAGCAGCTGGGTGAACGTGGCCGTGGGGTCGAGGTTGGACACGACGACCGGCGCGGTGGCCACCTCGCCGTCACCGAGGTCGACGCCGCGGACCACTCCCTCGTCGACCACGATGCGCGCGACCTTCGTGTGGCGGCGCAACTCGCCGCCGTGGTGCTCGAAGAGCGCCAGCAGATGGTCGGCCATGGTGCCCAGTCCGCCCCGCACCTTCGACATGGTGGCCGTGCCGGGCGAAGCCAACGCGAACGCAAGGCACAACGCGCTCCCCGGCGAGGCCGGCCCGCGGAAAGTGGAGTTGACCGCGAGGAAGCTGAGCATGCTCCGGACCGGCGCGTGCTTCGAGCGGTCGGGCAGGTAGCGGTCGACGACGTCGAGCACGCTGCCGAACATCGCCATGCGGATCGCCTCGCGCTCGGACTCGTTGGTGGCGCAGGCCCACATCTCGTCGAGTGATCGCGGAGGCCGGCGCACGTCGAATCGGCCGATGGCCCGCGCCGGGGCCTCCGCCCACGCCGCGACCTCCGCCATCCCGAGGACGGCCTCGATCCCGAGCGTCTCACCCAAGTGCTCGAGCAGCCGCTCCGGATCGGAATAGAGGAAGATCGGCGGCTGGTCGACGCCGGGGCCGATGCTGGCCGACTGCACCTCGGGCTCGTAAATGGGACAGGACCCCAAGTCGAGGTCCTCGAAGATCTCGTTCGGCACCGGGAACTGGATCGACCCGGCCAGCTCGAAGCGATAGCCCCTGATCAGCTCGGTGGTCGAGGCCATCCCGCCGATGAAGTGGTTCTTCTCGAGACACAAGACGCGCAGACCGCCTCGCGCCATGACTGCAGCGGCGGTCAGGCCATTGTGGCCCACGCCGATCACGATCGCGTCGTAGTCGGGCATCGGGACGGGACTGTAGCGACCATCCGTCACCTCTGCCGGTCCGTGTCTGCCGCTCCATGCGACCGCCGCCGCTGTGCCCATCGCCACCGCTGCGGCCCGATGATCAGGCGCACCTATCGTGGGCCATGCACCTGCGGAGCACCCGAGCAGAGCGCTCGGACAGAGGGAGGAAGCATGAGCCAGTCAGCGAACGAGTCGCCCGACGCCGGAGCCGAGGACGTCGACGAGGCGACGAGGAAGGAGGAGCGCCGTGAGGCCTCTGCTCCGCACGCCGCAGACCGGCCGCCCACGGCCGAGGAGGAGGCGGCGGCCGAGGGCAACGAGCTCGATCCCGCGGTGGCCGACCACGAGCGCGAGATGGACAGAATCGGCGCCGAGGTCAAAGGCGAGGGCGAGATCGACTGAAGACATCGGCGCAGCGGTCCGAGCAGAAGGCGTAGCGCCGGCCCTCGTGCTCGAGCGAGGCGGGTGCACGTGCCGTCTCGACCAACATGGCGCACACAGGGTCGCGCTCGTAGCCGTCGCCGCCACCGAGACGCTGCCGGTTGCGGTAGAGCCAGTACAAGACGGCGAAGACGACCAGGAACACGAGGTTGAGATAGGTCGTGTAGTTCCACGAGAAGTGCGCCGGCGCCACCGTGACGGGCCGAGAGGTCGGGACGAGGCCGGCCGCTCGGAACAGCAGCTCGGTCAACAGACCCGCGGTCGACATGAGTGCCCAGAAGACGATCAGCATGCGCACCATCAGTGCGGTGCCGTAATAGCGGCGGTAGATCAAGAGGAGCGGGAACGCGATCAGGTCAGCGAAAATGAACGCGATCACGCCGCCGAAGGAGATGCCCCCCGACCAGAGCGTAGCCGCCAAAGGCACATTGCCGATGGAACAGACGAAGCTGATCACCGCGATGAACGGCCCGACGAGCGCGTTCTCGACGCTGGTCCAGAACCCGTGCCCGGTGATGAAGACCGCCTGCCAGACCGAGGTCGGGACGAGGACCGCCAGGAACCCTGCCACCGTGTAGCCGATGACCAGCTCGCGGCGCAGCATGGTGAGATCGGACATCGTGTAGGTCGCGCTGTCGGCCCACCCTGCCGACGGAGCGGGCTCGCGGCCGACCAGGGCTGCGGTGCCGCGTCGCCCGAGGGTCCGTGCTGGTGTTCGTGGCCACCGTCACCGCCCTGCAGCCGCTGCCGTGCCTCGACGACGATGCGGCCGCGCAGCCACAGCGCGCCGAGCGTCGCCAGCAGGACGATCATGATGATGCCCCCGACGAACTCGCTGACGGCGAACTGCCAGCCGAGCAGCACGATCAGCACGATGCCCAACTCGAGGACCAGGTTGGTCGACGCGAACATGAAGACCATGGCCGCGATGTAGTCGGCCCCCTTGGCGAAGAGCGACTTGGCCATGGCGGACGCCGCGTACGAGCACGACGACGAGACCATGCCGTATTCCGAGGCCCGGACCACCGACCTGACCCGGTGATCCCCTAGCCGACGCTGCATGGCGTCACGACTGACGAACGCCTGCACCGCACCGGCGAGCCCGAACCCGAGGATCAGCGGCCACAGGGTCTACCCAGAACATGAAGAACCCCTCGCGGAACGAGCGCCCGACGTCCACCAAGAAGGTGGCGATGACGAACACGGCGCTCAGGAGCGGACGAGACGACCGATGGCGGCGGACGCCTCGTTCAGCTTCTCGGTCGCTTCGTCCCCGCCCTTGCGCACGGCGTCGGACACGCAGTGGGCCAGGTGGTCGTCGAGCAGCTCGAGTGCCACCGCCTGGAGGGCCTTGGTCGCGGCAGACACCTGCTCGAGGATCTCGATGCAGTAGCGATCCTCGTCGACCATGCGCTGCAGGCCTCTGACCTGGCCTTCTACCCGTCGCAGCCGCTTTTGGATCGGCGTCCTTGTTGTCGATGTACCCGGGTCGCACGGTGTCTCCCATCGCTCGGTCCTTAATACCCCTCTAGGGTATCAGAGCAGCCGGTCGTGCACCGTGCCCGCGACGGATCAGCCCATGCGTGGGCCACCCTTCGCATGCCCTCCTGCCAGGGCACCCGGGTGCGTCCGAGCACCTCGTGCATGTGGGTGACGTCGGGCCAGATCGGCCAGGGGGCGTCGGGGTCGTAGCGGATGAGGGCCGGGCGGCCCACCAGCTCGCCGAGATAGGCGCAGTAGTCCTCGGCGCTGACCGTCTCGCTACCGGCGAAGTTGACGACCACCGGCTCGGATGACGCCACCTGGAGGGCGCGGACGGCGAGGTCGGACGTAGTCGTCCTCGAAGATCGGGTTGTAGTTGTTGGGCGCGTCCGGGTGCAGGACGACTTCGTCGCCGGGAGGATACGGCGCAGCCGGTTGACCGGCGTGCCGCCCTCGGGGCCGTAGGTGGAGAAGATCCTGATGATCGTGAGCGGGTGTGCCCGCTGGTCGCCGCGGCGTAGCGCACGACGGCCTCCCCCGCGATCTTCGACAGGCTGTACGCCCCGAGGTGGACGCCCGGCGGGTCGTCCTCGCGGAGCGGTCGGTGCCCCTGGTACGCGTACGCCGAGCCCGTCGAGCAGTACACGAACGACGGCGCCGCGGCACGCCGCGACCAGGCGGCCCGACGCCTGGGCGTTCGTCTCGAAGACCTGCTGCCAGTCCTGGTCCTGCGCCTCGCGGCCCAGTCGCGCCGCCGCGTGGAAGACGTGGGTGATCTCCCTCGGGCAGCCGGCTCGAGGTCCATCGCGGCGACGTCGCCGACGATGGGCTCCACGCCCGCCGTCCTCGAGGCGCTCGCGATCGCCGTCGTACTGGCAGCGTGCGAGCCCGAACACCGTGTTGCGCTCGGCCAGCGCGCGGGCGAGGGGAAGCCGACCCTCCCGGTCGCCCCCGTCACGAGCACGCGCCAGCCCTCGGAGCCCCCGAGCTGGTCGTCACGTCGATCTCCCCCGTGGCCACGGAAGCACGAAGGATATCGCGAGGAGGCCTCGCCCGTGTCACTAACTCGCCGAGGATGCCCAGGCCCTCCTGCTTCAGTCCCTTGGCGCGGGCCTCAGCGAACTGCTCGAGCCACTCCCGCATCTCCTCGCTGCCGGTCTCGTCCGCCCAGCGACGCGGGATCGCCGGGAAGGCGTAGTCCGGCGGCAGCGCGGGCGCCGCCGGGCTCGCGCACTCCGTCGCGCCATCGCGGCGTCCACCACCGGGGCGAGCCGCGCCGCCTTCGCCTTGACCATGCGCCTCGTCGCGCTCCTGGAAGGCGGGGAGCACCTCGGTGCCGAACAGCTCGAGGGACTCGCAGATGTGCTCGTGACGGTTGCGCCCGGCTTGGAGGACGAAGATGACCTGGTCGACGCCGGCCTCCTCGAAGCGCTGAATGAACTCGCGCACCTGCGCCGGGGTGCCCATCGCGCCGCGCAGACCCGTGCGATCCCCGGCGGCCAGCTTCGCCCCCAGGCGCTCCTGGCGCAGCGCCGTCTCCACCTCGGGCGAGTAGCCCACCTCGCCCCGCCGCTCTTGGTACTCACGCCAGACGTCGGTCGAGCCGGGCCGGTGTTCCCCGAAGACGTAGTAGTGCCCGAGCGAGTAGCCGAAGAAGTTGCCGCCTTCGAGGCCACGATCGAGTGCCACCCTCTCGTCGGGATGGCACATCATCTGGGTGACGCACGCGATGTTCGGGTTGACCGCCAACCCGACCGGGACGCAGCGCTCGGCCAGCGTGTGCTCGTAGTCCGACGACCCACTTCTCCGCCTCCTCGGGGTCGATGAAGGCGAAGGTGAAGGCCCCGATCCCCTTCTCGGCCGCCAGGAGGATCGTGTCGCGCCGCGAGCACGCCACCCACAGAGGCGGGTGTGGCTTCTGCATCGGCTTGGGCACGACGTTCCGTGGTGGCATCTGCACGAAGCGGCCGTCGACGCCACTGAACGGGCGTCTCCGTCATGCAGCGGAGCGCGACCTCGAGTCCTTCGAGCCAGGCGTCGCGCTTGGTCGCCGGGTCGACCAGGAAGCCGCCCAGCTCGGCCTCCGAACCCGACTCGCCCGACCCGAACTCGACCCGGCCGCCCGAGAGCAGGTCGAAGGTGGCGACACGCTCGGCCGTGCGGGCGGGATGGTTGTAGCCGGGCGCGGTCTGGATGATGCCGTGCCCGAGCCGGATGTCCTTGGTGCGCTGGCTGCAGGCGCCGAGGAACACCTCGGGCGCGGAGGAGTGGCTGTACTCCTCCAAGAAATGGTGCTCGACCTCCCAGACCGACGTCGAAGCCGAGACGATCGGCCAGCTCGACCTGTTCGAGGGCATCGTGCATGAGGCGGTACTCGCCGCCCTCCTCCCACGGCCGCGGGAGCTGGTGTTCGTAGAAGATGCCGAACTTCACGCTGCACCCAGCGAGTTGAACTCCGCCAGGATGTCGTCCCCGTTCGTGCGCGTGGCGCACCAGTGTTCGACTTCGCCCCGCGTGGCGCGCCGGCCCTCGTCCCGGGCGGGACCCAGGCTCTGGGCCAGCAGGGGATCCCACATGCGCTCGATCATCTCCGTGCCGGCGTGCGTCTTGCCGTCCTCGCCGACCCAGGTGCGGTCCCGCATCTCGGAGAGCGCGGTGCGCAGGTAGCCGACGTGGGGTGTCTCGTCGGCCCGGATGAACGAGACCAGGGTCGCCGCCTCGCCGTCGCCCGCCACCAGCTCGGTGTCGGACATCCAGGCCTCGGCCCAGGCGAAGGTGTGGAAGGCGGAGATCTCAATGAAGAGGACCCGGATCATCAGCGCCACCATCATCTCGAGCTCGGGCGCGATGTCGTCGGGCAAGAGGCGCGCCGCCGGTCGCGCCGGGCCGCCCGGCGCCGAAACCCATCCGGGCCAGCATCGCCTCGATGTCGAGCTCCGTCGGATGGCCGCTCGAATGCGATGTCCCGTGCGGCGAACCACATGTCGCGATGGCCCGCCTCGGCCTCCCAGCCCGCCTCGTCGCGCCCGTGCGCCTCGAACAGCCCGCCGCCGAGATGGTCGATCGCCGTCCCCCGCACGTCCTCGACGAAGTGACGCTGCATGTCCTTGGGCTTGAGCAGGCGGATGTTGGCGCCGTAGCCCTCGACGGTGCCGATGCGCGTCAGCGTCGCCATGAGCGGCTCGGGCACGCCGGCGCGGATCAAGAACCGCGCCTGGTCGACGGTCGGGTACGTCCGCTCCCACCACTCGAGCGGGGGATCGATCAGCTCGGTCGAGAAGCGCGCGCAGTTCTGCTCGCCCCATGCCGCGATGGCCGGCCGGCGGAACAGCGTGCGCGGCGACACGTACCGCCCCTCAGCGTCGAAGCCGCCGTGGCAGCGCACGCCGCCGGCGACCAGCGGCTCGACGACCGCCACGTCGGCGAGGAGCTCTGTCTGGGTGAAGTCCACCTGCGCCGTGGTCATGGCCGGTCCTCCCCGTCACGTCCCCCGGTGGTCATCCCGGAAGTGTTTACTATGAAGTGTATACTTCCACGTATACAGATCGAGAGCAAGCTGCTGCCCCGGGCCGAACGACGCGCCGCCATCCTGAGTGGCGCGGCAACGGCCTTCGCCGCCTCGGGATTCGCGGACACGTCGATGGACGACGTCGCTGCCGCCTGCGGCGTGACCAAGCTGATCGTCTACCGCCATTTCGAGTCCAAGGAGGAGCTCTACCGCGAGATCCTCCAGCAGGTCTTCGACCATCTGGGCGAGGAGCTGCGGGCCGAGCTCGCTCTGCCAAGCCACAGTAGGCTGGGCCCCCGGACGCTGCTCACGGTCGCCCGTGGCGACCCGGCTGCGTTCACGCTGTTGTGGCGCCACGCGGCGCGCGAGCCGCAGTTCGCGGCCTACGCGGCCGAGCTCCGCGCGGTGTCGGTCGCCGTCATGCGCCAGCTGACCGCGCTCGACACCGGCGACGAGCTCCTCGACGCCTGGCGGGCCGACGCGCTCTTCAGCTGGCTCGTTGAGGCGACGCTCACCTGGCTCGAGCACGGCGACGACACGCGCGACGACGAGTTCGTGCGGCAGACGTCGGAGGGTTTCCGGGTGCTGCGCACCGCGCTGACGACCCGGACCTGACCCATCCCGGACGCAGAGGTCAGGTCGGTCCGACGCCGGCCGTCTCGTCGCTAGCTGACCACGATGCCGGCGGTGGCCGCCTCGAGCGGGTCGCATCCGTCGACCGAGGGCGCCGCGTAGACCCGGTTGCGCCCATCGGACTTCGCTTGGAACAGCGCCTCGTCGGCCTCTTCGAGCACCTCGACGAAGGACAGGGGGGAGCCAGGCGTCCAGCTCGCCACCCCACCGCTCAGCGTGACGAACCGCGGGCCAAAGGGCCGGGCCGCGTGTGGGATGCCGACTTCGAAGACCGCCCGCCGGATGCGCTCGCCGGTGATGTAGATCGAGTCGGTTGGCCGGCAGTCCGGCATGAGGAGGAGGAACTCCTCACCGCCGTAACGGTACGCGCACTCACCCGCCCGCACCACCATGTCGATGGACGAGGCCACGCGTCGCAGCGTTTCGTCGCCGCCCACGTGGCCGTAGTGGTCGTTGTACGACTTGAAGTAGTCGATGTCGAACAGCGCGACGCCGTAGGTGCGGCCGACGCGCATCGCCCGCCCGTGGGTACGGGCCAGGTCCTCTTCCATCCTGCGCCGATTGCCCAGACCGGTCAGTTCGTCCGTGCGTGACTGCTCCAGCAGCTCGAGATTGGCCCGCTCGAGCTCTTCTTGGGTCAAGGCGAGCTTGCGATGCAGCCCGGTGACCCGCTCGGCCGCGACGAGACGGGTTTGCACGGCGAAGGAGTCGACCGGCTTCGTCAAGTAATCGTCGGCCCCGGCGCTCATGCCTTCCAAGATGTGCTCGGGGTGGTCGAGACCCGTCGTCAAGACGACGTAGATGTAGCGCTCGCCCGGTTCGCTGCGCACGCGGCGGCAGAGCTCGGGCCCATCCATCCCGGGCATCATCCAGTCGGTCAAGAGCACGTCGACACCGCCGTTGGTCAGCAGCTCCCAGCCGGTCGTGCCGTCCTCGGCCACCAAGCAGGTGTGGCCGAGCTTGGTGACGATGGCTTTGAGCAGAAGACGGCTCGTTGCGTCGTCATCGACAATCAAGATGCGCATGTCAGCTTCCTTCCGCTGCAACCAGGAGGGCCGCCTGGACCCGTTCGAACTCCGCCTCGAATTGCTCCATCAGCGCCGCCGCATCGTCGACCTGCGCCTGCCGCGCCCGCAGCTCCAGGCCGGCGCACACCTCCGCCATGCCGCTCGCACCCACGTTGGCGCTGGCGCCCTTCAGCGTGTGGGCCGTCCGTGCCAGCGCGCCGCTGTCTCGTTGGTCGATCTCGCGGAGAAGCTCGCCGCGGCCCTCTGTGGCCACCCGGATGTACTCGCTGACGATCTCCGCCAGTGTCTCGCCCTGCCCGTCGTCGAGGCTGAGCAAGAGTTCTATCTGTGCACGGTCGAGCGGATCGTCCGCACTCCTCACCGCCGCGGCGGCATCGCCCGCGGCACTACCGCCGAGCCCGCCGCACCGAGCCGCGGCCGGCGCGCCCACCCGCTCGGTTACGGGGGTCCGCGTCACCCAGCGCTCCAGCACGGCACCGATCGCCTCGAGCCGGACCGGCTTGGTGATGAAGTCGTCCATGCCCGCGGCGATGCAGCGTTCCCGGTCCCCCTCCATGGCGGCGGCCGTCATGGCGATGATCGGGATACGCCGCGCCCCTCCCGCGAAGGACGTTGCCTCCAGGCGCCGGATGGCCTCGGTAGCCTCGTACCCGTCCATTTCGGGCATCTGGCAGTCCATGAGGATCGCGTCGTACTCGTGGGACCGGAAGAGGCTGACGGCCTCCACGCCGTTGTTGGCAATCTCGTAGGCATAGCCGAGGTTCTCGAGCACCTTGGAGCCCACGAGCTGGTTCACCTTGTTGTCCTCGACCAACAGGATCGTGCCGAGGACCTCAGGACCCGAGGCACCGGCGGGTGCGGTGGCCGGCGCATCGGGCGGCTCGGGCGCGGACCCTGCGTTGAGACTGGCGATCAGGCAGTCGAAGAGCTCCGAGGAGCGGACGGGCTTGGTCAGGCTGGCGGCAAACCCGTTGAGGTGCGACTCGGCCGCCTCGAGGTGGTAGCCCGACGAACTGAGCAAGAAGAGCATGGTGCCGGCGGTCGACGTGTCGTCCTTCAGCGCCCGTGCCAGCTCGATCCCGTCCATGCCCGGCATGTTGAGGTCGATGACGCCGAGGTCGAAGGTCCGCCCATCGCTCGCTGCGGCCGCGGCCGCCTCGAGCGCCTCGTCCGCGTCGGCAGCCTCCACGGCCTCGACCCCCCAGGACAGGAGCTGCTGGCGCAGGATGCGGCGGTTGGTCGCGTTGTCGTCGACGACCAGCGCCCGCTGGCCCGAGAGCGTGCGCGGGTCTCCCCCGGTCTCGGCCGGTGCCTCGTCGCAGCGCCGGAGCGACAACTCGAACCAGAACGTCGACCCGGCCCCCGGCTCGCTGACCAGCCCGAGCCGGCCGCCCATCAGCTCCACCAGCTGCCGGCAGATGGTGAGCCCGAGACCGGTGCCGCCGAAACGGCGTGTGGTCGAGGTGTCCGCCTGCGCGAAGGCCATGAAGAGGCGCTCTTGATCCTCGTCCGCGATGCCGATCCCCGTGTCGACGACGTCGAAGTGGAGCGCCGCCCGTTCGGCGTTCTGATGCAGGACCGAGACCCGGATGACGACTTCGCCCTCGGAGGTGAACTTGACCGCGTTGGCGCCGAAGTTCACGAGCACCTGACGGATACGCGTCGCGTCGCCCAGGAGGCCCGAGGGTACGTCAGGCGGGATGTCGATGATGAGCTCGATCCCCTTGCTGTGCGCGGTTCCCGCCAGAATGCGGCCCACGTCCTCGATGACACGGCGGATGTCGAGGTCGGACTCCTCGATGTCGAGCTTGCCCGCCTCCATCTTCGAGAAGTCCAAGATGTCGTTGATGATCACCAGCAGGCTCTCGGCCGACACCTTCACTCCTGACGCCAGCTCGGCCTGCTCACCGTCGAGATCGGTCTGGAGGAGCAGCTCGGTCAGCCCGATCACGCCGTTCATCGGCGTACGGATCTCGTGGCTCATCATGGAGACGAACTGCGACTTCGCCTTCGACGCCACCAGGGCGGCGTCACGGGCCGCGACCAGGTCCTCGGCCGCCTGGCGCGCCTCGGTCACGTCGCCGCCGTTCAGCACGTAGCCGTTCACCGACTGGTCCTCGAGGAGGTCGGCGGCGTTCCAGTCGATGAGCCGCCACGACCCGCTGGCATGGCGCATGCGCACCTCGAACACGACCGAGGCGGCGCCGCCGGTCAATCCGGTCAGGTGCTCGATCACGAGGTGCGAGTCGTCGGGGTGCACGAACTCGGTGAACGGCCGGCCCTCGAGCTCGGCGTGCGAGTAGCCGAGCACGCGCTCGGCCGAGGGCGTGATGTAGGCGATGCGCAGGTCCGATTCGATCACCGTGATCAGGTCCCAGGTCTTGTCGATGAGCGAGCGAAAACGCGCCGTCCTCATCGCGTGCGCCTCGCGCACCGTGAGGGTGAGGCGGACGCCGGCGACCAACAGGGTCATCGTCGCCAGCGCGATGGCAGGTTTGCCCACGTTGCCGAAACTCGCCGCGAGCAGGACGGCCATGCCGACCAGCGCGCCGAAGGCTGGGAGCGCGAACCCGGCGCTCCGGTCCGTCCCCGGATACTCCACGTCGGCGGGGATCAGCCACACCGCAATGGCCAGCAGCGTGAGCGACACGGGCCAGGCGGCACCGTTGCTGATGTAGCCGAACCGGCTCGCCGGTTGCAGGAGGTTGAATCCGTCACCGATGGCGTTGGTGGCGAGGGCAACGCACACGAGCGCGAAGAACGGGCGAAAGGCGCGGGGCAAGACGGCGAGACCACCAACGGCCAAGGCCAGCAGCAGGACGTCCGCCAAGGGGTACACCAGGTTGGTGGCGGCGGCCAGGGCACTGCCGCCGGTGACCTTGAGGACCTCGGCCACGATGAAGGTGGCGGAGAAGGACGCCGCCGCGAGGGCGGCCACGAGGCCGTCGAGCGAGGTCTGTGCCAGCGAGCCCTGGTTCCCGCGCCGGATGAGGAGCGCGAACGCGACGAAGCAGAGCGGGAAGAAGAGGATGTAGAAGGCGTCTGCCGTCGACGGGACCGGTGGCGTCGCCCCGCCCAGCGACTCGATGGTGAGAACGGCGTGACCGATGCCCCACGAGATGCACGCGATCCCGATGACGAGCGGGAAGACCCGAACCACCGAGGTGCTGGCACGCCAGAAACCTTCGAAGAAGCGCGCGATGCACAACGCGCCCATCGTCAGCTCGAGCGCGCCGACGCCCCAGCCGTCGACGGGAGTCACGAACGAGCCGATGGGACGAACGATCAGCGAGACGATGAGCGCGACGACCAACGCGCCGGCGATGCCGAAGACCCATCGCAAGCGCCTCGTGAGCGGGCGCGGAAGTCCCTGCGACAAGGCCACCTCGGGCGCGTCAGCGCCAGACGAGTCGGCCCCGGGCGGGCCGGAACCGGGCGCGTTGCCAGCGGGCGCGTCGTGGTCCTCCCGCGCCTGGCGGAGGATGTCGATCCTCTCGCCGCCACGGGTCACGACGGCGGCTCCCATCACCCAAATTCACGGCAGATCAGCAGCGCGGATTGAGCGGTTGTTCGGCTGGTGTGCGCCCGTTGAGGGAAGCGTCGCTGCCGGCGATCCCCTAGCGTTCGGGTCTCGCCGCAACAGGGATCCAAAGGAGGACGGCCTGTCCACGTTCGTGCTCGTGCACGGCGCCATGCACGGGGGATGGTGCTGGCGTGACGTGCAACGGCTCCTCGTCGCGCGCGGGCACGACGTGCACCGCCCGACGCTGACCGGACAGGGCGACCGGCGCGGCGCGCTCACACCCGACGTCGGAGTCTCGACCCATGTGCGCGACATCGAGGAGCTGCTCTGGTTCGAGGATCTCTCCGAGGTCCATCTCGTGCTCCACAGCTACGCAGGGGTGTTGGCGGGGCCGCTGGCCGAGCGGGCGTACGATCGGCTCGCCTCGGTCGTCTACTTCGGCGCGTTCGTCACCGCGCCCGGCCAATCCCTCCTCGACGTCGAACCGCCCGCCGTCGCCGACCGGTATCGCCGCCAGGCCGCCGAGGACGGCGAGGGCTGGTACCTGCCGGCGACCGACGCCTTCTTGGAGCAGTGGGGTGTCGGCGATTCGGGGCTCCGTGCCTTTGTCGGTCCCCGACTGACCGACTTTCCCTTCCGGTGCCAGCTGGACCCCACCGACTTCGATCCCGGCCCACTGGCGCACCTGCGCAAGGTCTACGTCCGTCACACCGACCCGCCGCTGGCGAGCCTGGAGCCCTTCTACGAGGCAGCACTCTCATCAGGGTGGGAGACCCACGAACTGTCGTCGGGGCACGACATGATGCTGGCGGCGTCTGGAGCCACCGTAGAACTGCTGGCCCGGATCGCCGCGGGTTAAAAACCGCGCGCGCCTAGTCGCCGAATGGTTCGGGCGGGCCACCGGCCCAGTCCGAATGGGGGTCGGACGCCGGGAAGGACTCGTCCTCCTGCTCGTCCACGTGGTCGCGTTCGAGATCGTCGTCGCCGTCGCCCCCGTCTCTGCCCGGGATAGCGGTGGTCTCTGGGTCGGCCATTCCAACTCCTCCGCCAAATGGCCTACCGCGTGCCGCCCGGCGGCACAAGCCCGACCCGGTCGCCACCCTGGCCGCCGGCGACAACCCCGGCTGCTCCGCTCAGCGAAGATCGCCGAGCCAGCCGGCCACCACGTCTGCGACCTCGGACTCGCTCCTGCGCAGCGAATGGTCGCCTTCCACGAAGACGAGCGACACCGCACCGGGAATGGCGACCGTCTCGCGCTCGAGCTCGGCCGGGCGTGGCGAACGCGTCGCGTCGCCCCGAGACGAAGAGGCAAGGCACCCCGAGCGCACCGAAGTGCTCGGCGCGCAACCGGTCGGGTTTCCCGGGCGGGTGCAGTGGATAGCTCACCAGGACGAGCGCGGCGACCGCGAGCCCCTCCGCCACCGCCATGGAGCACATCCGCCCGCCGAAGGAACGTCCTCCGATCGCGATGCGGGTGGTGCGGACGTGCAGGTGCTCCGCCAGCGCGGCCGTCGCCGTGCGCACGGTCTCGATGCAGACCGCGGGCGGGTCGGTGCGGCGCTTGCCGGCCGCCTGCCCGGGGAACTCGACCCGCGCCACCGAGCGTCCTGTGCTCGTCACCGCCGTGTCGATCGCCACGAGCCCCGACTGGTTCCGGCCCGCACTCGCCCCCGGGGTGAGCACGAGGCCGGCGACGCGGGCGCTGGTCATGGCCTCATCATCGTGATCATGGTGCCGTCATCGGCGAGCCGAAGCGGATCAGGTTGCCGTCCGGGTCGACGTGCGAGCCCTCGCGGAGCTTGTAGTCGGTGGGCGCAACCGGCGACGTGCGGCCACCGATGCCGGCGCGGCTCCATTCCTCATAGAGGGCATCGGCGTCGCGCACGTAGAGGTAGGCGGAGCCCGCGTGGGCCGGATCGTGATCAGGCCCGGCCGCCAGGTGGAGCCCGGTCCCGTCCCGGTCGGCGAATCCATAGTCGTCGCCCTCCTCGTAGGCGAAGGTGCGGAAGCCGAGGTCGGCGTAGTGGGCCAGCGCGGCGCCGAGGTCACGCACGGGGAAGATCGGGCTGAAGCGGCGCAGCTGGCCGCGCCGCTCGCGACGAGGACGGCCCACTCCGGCAGCCTGCCCGCTCACCTTGATCTCGGTCAGCGCCGCGAGCACGGTGCGCATGGCCTCGATCTGCTCCCGCGTGACACGCTGCTCGAGCTGGCGGTCGACAGCCTCGATCCCGCGCGAGGCGGCCTGGACGATCTCCTCCCCCCGCTCGGTCAGCGCCAGGGCGACACGGCGGCGGTCGTCGGCGTCGGGCGTGCGCTCCACGTATCCGCGGTTGACCAGCGCGTCGATGGTCTGGCTCACGGCCTGTTTGGTCACCCCCAGCTCGCGGCGGAGGTCCGTACTCGGTCCACCCGAGGTGTCGATGGCGGTGAGGATGAGCACGCCGTTCCTCGGGAGCTCGTCGACGCCGATGTCGCGGCAGGTGGGCGCGCATTGACTGTGCGTACACCCCACGCGCTGAGCGCATGAGGGTCGGCGTGTTGGACTCGCTCGGGTCCGGCCCGGCCTCCACCGCGGTGTCGCGGCCGGCGTCGGCCGCGTCATTGTCTGGAGGGTTGTTTCGCTCTGGAGGAGCCATCCCTCGAGACTACGGTCAATGTCCTTGATTAT
>CAWJGN010000007.1:0-216701 GCA_963842415.1 uncultured Acidimicrobiaceae bacterium | reverse complement strand
CGCTGAGCCGCCGATGCCGAGTGCCAGCCATGGCAGCAAGAGGTCCTGGAACCATTCGGTCGGAGACTGGGTGAACGGCGTGTAGCCGAGGGCGGGAAGCCACTCCAGCTTCACCGCGAAGAGGATCACGAGGAGCATGGCCAGCCAGAAATCGGGGATGGCCACGGCGATGCTCGAGCCCACGGTGACCAGCCGGTCGCGGGCGGTGCCCTGGTGCAGGCCGGACAGGATCCCGGCGGGGAGGCCGATCAGGATGGCCACGATCATCCCTCCGGCCGCCACGCACAGGGTGACGGGGAACCGGGCGGCGATGCCCGACGCCACCGTCTCGTTGTTGAAGAGGGAGTTGCCGAGGTCTCCGTGCAGCGCCGCCCGCAACCAGATCCAGTACTGCGCGAAGAAGCCCTCGTTGAGGTGGAGCTGAACGGTGATCTTGGCGATCTCGGCCGGAGTCGCCTTGGCTCCCCCGGCGAGGGCGACGGCCGGGTTGCCCGGGATGATGAGGATGAGCGAGAAGACGCCGAGGGAGATGAGGAACAGCAGGAGAACGGTGATGAGCAGCCGACGGGCAACGAACGTCAGGAGAGAGCCACCGCTAGACGCCATTGCCGTCGGCTAGCTCAGCGAGATCCGTTGCTGCGGTACATCGTCCGCTCCCGTGAGTCCTCGTGTGGCCCACGACGGCCGCTACTTCTTGATGTAGATGCCGGCCATATCGGAGCGGCACTGCCCGATCGGGAGCGACGACATTGCCACCGACCCGGTTCTTGTTGTACGCGACGATCGACGGCATGAAGACCAGCGGGACCAACAGTCCCTGCTGAATCACCGTCTTGTCGATCTGCTGCATGAGCGGGCCCTGCAGGCTGGGACTCAAGGACGCGTTGGCCTTGATGATCAGCGGCGTCAGCTGCTGGTTGACCGAGCCGAACGCGTTGGCCGGGAAGCCGGAGGGCTCGAAGAGAGCTTCGAAGCTGTTCGTGAGGTCGGGGCCGTTGCTGAGCTCCTCGCTCAGCACTGCGTCTCCTTGCTTCTTGACGTAGACGTCGGTCTCGAAGTCCGAGCCGGGGATCTGTTGGATGTTGGCCGTGAACCCGGAGGCTGCCAGCTCCTGCTGGAGCAGGGCCGCCGCCCGGGAGTACGTTGCGTCACCCGACGGGATGATCAGGCGAGAAGCTCACACCCTTGGGGTAACCGGCGGCCTTGAGCATCGCCTTGGCCTTGGAGGGGTTGTAGGAATCGCTGTCCCCAAGAGATTTCGAGTACCCCGGCGACCACGACGGCACCGCTTGGTATGCCGGCTCGCCGAGGCCGTCGAAGACGACCTTGTTCACCGCGGCCCGGTCGACGGCGTACTCGAGCGCCTCTCGCACCTGCTCGTTGGCGAAGGGTCCGGTGCTCTGGCGGAGCTCGATGTCCATGTAGTCGTAGGACTTGGTGATCGAGATCCCGATGTTCGGATCGCTCTTGAGCTGCGGGTAGTTCTCCGGCTCGACTTCGATCATGTCGACGGCGCCCGAGGTCAACGCAGTGGCCGCCTCGGGTCCCTGCGTCACCTGGGTGAAGTCGATTCCACCGAGGGGGTACGCCTTCGAATCCCAGTACTTTGGATTCTTGGCGAGCACGATCGACGAGCCTTGCTGGTAGCTCTTCAGGACGTACGGTCCGGCACCCACTGGGTGGGTCGACTGGGTCGAGATCGCGTCGGCCGGGTAGATCTGCCCGTCGATGTAGCTCGATGCCCACAGGAAGTCACCGGCTTGCGGCTTGTGAGATTGACGACGACGGTCGATGGGTTGGGCGTCTCGATGCTCGAGATCGCGAACAGCGACGACCGCAGTGGGCTCGTCTTGGTGTGGTTGTAGCTGGCAGCCACGTCGGCCGAGGTCACCGGCTGGCCGTTGGAGAACTCGAGACCCGGCCGGATGTGAAAGGTGACAGTGGAGCTGTTGTTGGAGATCGTCCAGCTCTGGGCCACCCCGCCCGCGATGGCCGTGTTCCCCGGGATGGCCATCGACTGATAGATGTTCGAGGTGACCGTGAACGAGCAGTCGTTCAGCTCGGTCGCCGGAGCGAAGTCGTTGTTGAACTCGTTGTTGAGGTCGAAGCCGTACTTCAACACCCCGTTCGGGTTGATGTCCGAAGAGGAGGCCGCGGCAGTCCCTCCGGTCGACACGACCTGGGCCAGAGGCGCCACGAGCACCCCCGCGATCCCGACTGCGACCGCATTCCGGCGCATCGCGTGTGATCGCCGCCTCGGACGCGCGGCAGCCCCGCTGATTTGGCCCGGTCCCTGCCCATCGAAATCCATGACCATCCCCTCGACTCCCTCCCAACCGACTCCCTCGCGGCTGGCAAGAGCATCCCCAGTCGCCGGACCGGAATATAGCGGTCACTGACACTCGTGTCAGGGAGCGCACGTCGACAGCCGCCTCGCTGTCCGCTGCACCGAGGCAGAGCCGGACTGGTCAAGGCACCCGATCACCTGTCCTTCGCCCTCGCAGGTGTGGTGCCGCGCAAGGCGGCTCGTCCATGTGAGACGACCTGTGTCCCGTCGACGTCAGCCTCGAAGGCGTAGCCGAGTCGACCGGCGTCGTAGAAGTGGACAGTCAGCCTCTCACCCAGCAGCACCGGTCGCGCGAAGCGCAGAGCGATCCGACCGACACGTTCCTGGTCCCCCCCAAGCGACTGTCTCGCTGAACCCTCGGGCGCAGAGGGCCATAGAACAGAAGCCGTGCAGGAAGGGCCTCTCGGCGCCGCTTCGTCGGGCGGCCTCGGCGTCAAAGTGATGCCGAGACCAGTCTCCCGAGAGCTCCGCGTACCGCCGGGCCATCTCGCCATCGACGTCGACGTGCCAGGATCCGACGTGGCGGGCCCGTGCCGCGTCGGGAAAGCCGTGCGGGGGTGGTGCTTCTCCGACGTCCACGCATCTCGACACCGAGCCAGAGCGTGCTCCACAGCTGCTCGGCCACCACCTGGTTCTCGGCGTCCGTTGTCACATAGCGCAACGTGATGACCGAGTTGGATCCCTTGACACGGGCTGCACGACCCTCGACCCAGGTCTGCAGTGGCTCACCGGGCATGATCGGACGATGGACGACGAGGTCGTGGTCACCGTGGACGCCGCCGATCGCCTGGGACTGGAACTCCTCTGGGATGAGCTCAGCTCGGCCCGCTTCTTGCGCGTCCCACAGTTGCGTGACCACGGCGACGGGTGGGACGGCTCGAGCAGAGCGTGACACGCCCGGAATGCTCCATGGTCGCCTCCCTGAATTTTTCTACCAGCTCGGAGTTGAGCCGGCCTTCGAATGGACCGATTCGCCGTCCGAGTCGCACACCGCTACTGAGCACCATCCGCTGGCATGCTTCATCCCTCCCGGCTCAGGCAGGGGCTGGTGTCCCCGCAGGCAGCGGGTACACCGGGTTCTTCTTCGGGTCGATGGAGTCAAAGCATACGAAGACGTTCTTTCCCTTGTTCAGTGTCGCGACGTATTGGTCACCCGACACCTTGATGAAGGCACTGCAATACGGCGGCGTGTGACCGGTGTGACCGGCATCTTTCCAGTTGGTCGGTGCGCGCAGCCCGCCGGCCGTGAACGCCGTCAAGGAGTTGTCCGCGTTGATCACGTTGGCCTGGGTCAAGTCGTTGCCGGCCATCTTGACGCCCTGGACGAAGAGGGCGGCCGATTCCCAACCCTGTATGGACAGCTCGTCGTCGACGTAGGTCGGCTCGTACTTCTTCATCTCCGTCTCGTACAGCTTCAGGCCGGGATATTCCGACTGCGGCGCGGTGAAGGGAACATGGGAGATGGAGAAGTAGATGCCCTGCATGAGGCTCTGGTTCTCGTTCAAGGTGGACTGGTCGTTCCCGTTGAGCCAGAGCTGCGTCATGTGCAAGCCGTACTGCTTGATGGCGCGGGCCATGTTGATGTTGCCCTGCACGTCCATGCAGCTGACGACGAAGTCCGACCCGGCTGCCTTCATCCGCTCGACGTCGGTGGCGACCGTCGAACCCGGGTAGGACACCTGCAAGTCGGAGTAGCTCACGTCGTAGCCCGCCGCCTTGAGCGCCGTCTCCCCCGCTTGGCAAGCGTCGGACGACGCTGCGACGTTGTAGGCGAGCACCGCAATCGACTTCGAATGCGTCTGACGTGCCAGGAATGCGACCGCGGGTGCACCGGCCGGGTAGTACTGCACAGACCCACCGGCGGCGAACAGGTTCGGTGCAGGAGTCCAGTTCCCGGTGACGTTGTAGCCGTAGGTGGGGGTGTCCGACTCGACGAAGAGGTTGGGAGAGAAGAAGGCGGTCCCGACGCCGGTCACGGCGAACACGTGATCCTGGTTGATCAGGGTGTTGGCCAGCTGATTGAACGTCGTCGGGTTACCGCCGTCGTCCAGCTGGTACTTGTAGTCGATCTTGCGGCCGTTCACGCCACCTTGCGCGTTGATGTAGTCGTAGTAGGCCCGCTCGCCGTAGATCAGCGAAGAGAAGTTCGCCGCCAGCGTTCCCGTCTGGGTCGAGATGGACCCCACCGTGATGGAGTTCGCCGTCACCCCGGGCGCGCTGCTCGTCGATGAGGCCGCGCCGGCGCCCTCTGCCGGGGCCAGCACCATGGACCCCGTCAGTGCCAAGCCCGTCAGCGCCGCAGCCGGCAGCAGCGCCCTGAAAGCACGTCTCACTTGCATGCCGTCCCCATTCATCCGTGGTGCTGCATCCTCCCGGGATGCCCGCCTCATCCTGCGAATCCGAGCTGGCTCGAATGCGACGTTGGCAGCGTCCCGGCCTTCACCAGCGGCGCGCAGATCGTCGTGCCCCCGTGCAGCACCACGAACTTGGCATCCTTGATGCCCATTTCGAAGAAGCAGCTGTTGTTGGCCGGCTCACCCTTCACGAAGTGCAGCGGTGGTGCCAGGCCGCCGAGCGTCTCACCCGAGGGCAGCCCGTAGAGCCCCTTGAGGATGAGGGCCGAGGTGATCGGTTCCGCCGAGGTGGCCTTGGCGGCACCGACGGCGACCTGCAGAAGAGCTCCGTCGGACCACGACTGCAGGACGATCTCACCGAAGTTCGGGCCGGTAGGCACTCCTGGACGCATATTTGTCGAGTGCTGCGTACATCGTCGATGTCGCAGAGTTGTGGACGAACCAGAGGTAATCGGACTGGGTGTCGATGTTGCCGTTGAAAGCCGGGATGGTGAGCCAGGCGATTGCGACCGTCCCGTCGCTCGAGAGTTGGCGAGGGGTGTAGTCCTGAGCCGCGCAGTCCTGGACGACGTGCTCGACGATCGAGGAGGCGTCGCCCACGGTCATCGCGGTCGCACCGGACTCCTTCGCCGCCAGGCACTGGGCCGTGTAATTGGGAGCAGCGAATCCGATGCCGGCCGTGTAGGTGTACTTGATGCCGTAGTGCGATGCCACCTGCTCGCCCTGGTGAACCGATTCCGCGCAGATGCTCACTTCCACGCAGTACAGCGCAGCGAACTTCTTCACGCCAGCGTCCTTGGCGACGATGGCGCCGACCGAGTTCGTGTAGTTGAAGGTGGCGCCGGCCGGAAAGAAATCAGAGTTCTGCCAGCCCGAATCTGTCTCCTGCCCGCCCAGTACGGGTACGTTCGCCGCTTTCGCCACCGAGGCGAAAGACGGGTCCTCGTCGCTGTTGTCGAAGATGGCAACGGCGTGGTCCTGGTTGATCGCCGTTTGCGCATTTGCCAAAGCCTTGGCCGCGCTGTAGCCGTCGTCGAGGATGACAAGGTGCACCTGATGGCCGGCGAGGCCCCCGTGGCTGTTGACCCAGGACGCCCACGCCTGCATCGTGCTGGACGTCTGGCTGATCGACGATGCCTCTGGACCCGTGCAGCTGCACAGATCGGCCACCGTGACCGTGCTCGGGGCGTCGCTGGCTCCTGCCCCTACGGGTGCGACCGTCGACACGGCCAGCCCGAGAGTGCCTGCGACCACAAATGACGCCGCAACCAGCGCCGCCGTCTTCCTCACGCGTCCGAGCACGTGCACTCCCCCCTGGGCTCCCGGCCCTATCCGGACGGTGCCTGGGCGCCGTCCTTTCTGTGTCCCCGTTCAGGTTCCCGGTCGGGGACGGTGATACTGCTGCGGCGGACTATATCCACCCCCCCTGTGACGCGTCGGGTCGGCTGTCCGCCCGTCTGTGCCGCCCGCCCTGCGCCAAGCGAGTGGCGCGGTCGAACACAATCGACTACTTCTACGTCGTGTCCGGGGAGATGGACATCTCAAGGGGGGACGCGAGCATGGGCAAGCTGCGCACGAACTGCACCGGCGTTCGGTGTGGCGACGTGCGCCCCGGCGTCGCCCACGAGGGGCGCTGACCCGTGCAGGACTTCCTGCCCTTCATCGTCATTGGCGTCGCCACCGGGGCGGTGTATGGCCTCGCCGGAGTCGGCCTGGTGCTCGCCTACAAGACCTCAGGCATCTTCAACTTCGCCTACGGGGCGGTCGCGGCCCTCACGGTGTTCGTCTTCTACTGGTTGCACGACGAGCACGGCTGGCCGTGGGGCCTGGCCGCGGCTGTGTGCGTCCTGGTCCTCGGTCCGGCCGAGGGGCTGCTGATGGAGCTGCTCGGGCGGGCCCTCGAGCAAGTGGGTGCAACGCTCAAGGTGGTCGCGACAGTAGGCCTCCTGCTCATCGTGTTGGGCGTCGGCGAGTTGTGGTACGGGAACAACGAAGTGAATTTCCCGCCGTTCCTACCCACGTCGACGGTGCCGATCCTCGGTGTGAACGTCGGCTGGGATCAGATCACGGTCACGATCATCTCGGTCATTGCGACCGCTGTCCTCTACTACTTCTTCCGCTACGTCCGGATGGGATTCGCCATGCGCGGCGTCGTCGACAACCCCGATCTCCTGTCGATGACCGGCGAGAACCCGATCCGGGTGCGACGCTGGGCCTGGATCATCAGCATGACGTTCTGCTCCATGGCGGGACTGCTGTTGGCCCCCGGGCTGAGCCTGAATGCCGTGATCATCTCGACCCTCGTCGTCTACGCGTTCGGGGCAGCGGCGATCGGCTACTTCTCCAACCTTCCACTGACCTTCGTCGGCGGTCTCTTCGTCGGCATCGCGGGGTCGCTGGCGACCAAGTACGCCGTCTCGGTCAGCTGGCTGAGCGGATTGCCTCCGGCGATCCCGTTCATCGTTCTCTTCGTCGCTCTGGTCGTCACGCCCAAGGCGCGCCTTGCCGAGCGCCGGGTCGTGACGACGCTCCCTGTTCGCAAGGCGTGGTACGCGCCCTGGACGGTGCGGCTTGCAACTTTCGCCCTGGCACTGGTCGCACTGTGCCTCGTCCCGAACATGGTGGGCGACAACCTGGCGATATGGGCGAGCTTCCTGGCGGACACGATTCTGCTGCTGTCGCTCGGCTTGCTCGTGCGTGTGTCCGGTCAGATCTCGCTCTGCCATCTTGCGTTCGCGGCCGTCGGTGCCGCGGCGTTCGCGCACTTCGCGGACAGCTATCACATCCCGTGGCTGCTCGCGCTGGTGTTGGCCATGTTGGTCGCGCTGCCCGTCGGGGCCATCGTGTCGATCCCCGCCATAAGGCTGTCCGGCTTGTTCCTGGCGCTCGCAACGCTGGGTTTTGGGATCCTCCTGCAGTACCTCTTCTATTCCACCAACCTGATGTTCGGGCTGACGACAGCTGGAATCCCGGCTCCGCGTCCGGAGGTGAGCGTCTTCGGTCTGTCGCTGGCGTCGGACAGGGGCTTCTATTACGTGCTCCTGATCGCGGCTGTCCTGAGCACGATCCTGATCATGGCGATCCAGCACGGCCGGATGGGCCGCCTCCTCAGCGCACTGGCGGACTCGCCGCTGGCGCTCGAGACCCAGGGCGCGACGACCAATGTCATCAAGGTCTCGATCTTCTGTATTTCTGCCGCGTTCGCAAGCCTCGCCGGCGCGCTCGACTCGCGATCGAGTTCCACTACGCCGTCGGGAGCAACTACGACCCGTTCGAGTCTCTCGTCTACGTGGCACTGGTCGTCATCGCCATCGGAGCCGAGCCGTGGTACGCGCTCATCGCAGCTCTGGGCGTCTCGATCATCCCGGGCTACGTCACAGCAAACAACGTCACCACCTACCTCCAGATCCTCTTCGGCGTGCTGGCGGCAGCCTTTGCCGTCTTTGCGAGCCGGACTGCGACCGTGCCGCTGAAGGTTCGACAAATCCTCGACCGCATCGGCGGCCGCCAACCCGAGGACACGGTGACCGGAGAACAGGTGCGCCAGGCGGTGGCGCAGGCGGCCGCCTCGGAGGAGGACGCCGTGCGCCGGGACGCACAGCTCACCGAAGCAACGACCGCCCGCGAGCGCGGGGACGTCGGGCTCGAGGTCCGGCACCTGTCAGTTCGTTTCGGCGGCATCGCGGCGGTGGATGATGTGAGCCTCAGCGCGCCGATGGCGTGCATCACGGGTCTGGTGGGTCCCAACGGAGCCGGCAAGACGACGACGTTCAACGCGTGCTTCGGGCTTGGTAAAGCCGACGGACGGCCACATCGTGCTGCACGGACGTGATGTCACATCCCTCGGGTCGGCCGGGCGGTCGCGGCTCGGCCTCGGTCGTTCGTTTCAGCGGGTCGAGCTGTTTTCGTCGCTCACGGTCAGGGAGAACGTGGCGCTGGGCCGGGAGGCCTCGATGGCCGGAGCCAACCCGGTCCGCCAGTTGGCGGGTAGCGCGGCCCAACGTGCAGCCGTGCACCGGGCGGTCGACGACGCCATCGAGCTCACCGGGATCGGTCCGTTGGCACACCTGCAGGCGGGGCTGCTCCCCGTCGGGCAACGCCGGATGGTCGAGCTGGCGCGAGTGCTCGCCGGACCGTTCGACATGTTGCTGCTGGACGAGCCGTCCTCGGGCCTCGACAGTCCCGAGACGAGACGCTTCGGCGAGATCCTGACTGCTGTGGTGGCCGAACGCGGCCTTGGCATCTTGCTGGTCGAACACGACATGGCCCTGGTGCGCCAAGTCTGCCGGAGCATCTACGTACTGGACTTCGGCCAGCTCATCTTCGAGGGCACTCCCGCCGAGATGCTGGCCAGCCCGGCCGTGCGGAGCGCGTATCTGGGCTCTGAGGGCGTCGGCGGACCACTCGATGGTCCCGACCGGTCCGTGGGGGCACGTGGTGCTTGAGCTCGAGAAGCTGACGGCCGGGTACGGCGAGACCGTGGTCCTGCGCGATGTGACCATCTCGGTTCCCGACTCCAAGGTCGTCGCGCTCCTGGGTCCAAACGGTGCAGGCAAGACGACGACGCTGCGCACCGCGTCCGGGTTGATCAGGCCAATGGAGGGCCGCGTCCTGCTCGACGGAGAGGACGTCACCGGCAAGAAGCCCTACGCGCTGGCGCGGCGCGGGCTCTGCCACCTGCCGGAAGGGCACGGGATCTTCCCCTCCCTGACCGTCAAGGAGAACATCGTCTTGCACTCACCCAAAGGGAGGGAGCAGGAAAGCCTGCACATTGCCGGGGACCGGTTCCCGGCGCTGGCGACACGCCTCGGGCAGCAGGCCGGGAGCCTCAGTGGCGGTGAACAGCAGATGCTCTCGCTCGTGAGGGCGTACCTGTCGAATCCCAAGATCGTGGTCGTCGACGAGGCGTCCCTCGGGCTGTCGCCGATACTCGTCGACCAGGTCTTCGAGGCACTGTCACAGATCGTGGCGGGCGGCACGTCCCTGCTGCTCGTCGAGCAGTACGTCACGCGGGCGCTCGAGCTCGCCGACAGCGTGTACCTCATGAACCGCGGCCAGATCGTCTTCTCGGGGTCTGCCGCAGACCTCCGTGGCGAAGACGTGTTCGAGCACTACCTGGGTATTGAGGTCGGCGGTTGATACGTCACCGCGTAAGCTGAAGCACCGGCATGGACCGGAGCAACCTTGCGCTGGCGGCCAAATTGCTAGCGAAAGCGCACGACACCACGTTCGAAGCCGAAGCTGCCGCGCTGGCCGAGAAGGCCTACGCAGCTCGTGGCCGAGTTCCTCAACGGGATCGAAGAGGACGAGTCGCGTCGTGGTGGCAGGAGACGACGAGAACGCCGGCTCCGGCACGACCGGCGGACGGCACGCCGGCTGTTCGGGCGACAGTCATCGAGATCCCGAAGCGACCCCGAGGCGAGTTACCGACAGGACGGCGGCGAGATCGGCGGGCCAGACGAGGGGGACATCGACCTCAGAGCCTGAGCACTGCCACGGCCGCAACGTCCGAACCGCGAAGGCCTCAGCGCAACCAGTCGTCGACGGATGCCTGCTGCGTCTTGTACTTCGTCACGAGTTGCGATTGCAGATTCCGCAGTCGGGCTTCAGCGTCTTCCCAGCGCCGGGTCACGGCGGCCAGCTCGACCTCGAGGTCCGCGACGAGTGGGGCGAGCTCGGTCGGAGTGGAGATGTCCGCCCGCGCCAGCCTTTCGTGCAGGCCAAGCAGCCCATCCGCCTCACCCTCGATCAGCTGCTCCGCCGAGTTCATCGTCGCCGGGGCGTCGGGAGACAGCGACCACCCGCCTCCGAGAGACGCGGACGCCAGCGTCTCGGGCAATGAGCCCACAACCGACGCGAAACTCGTGCCCGGATTGTCCATGGCCTCTCGCAGAACGCGCACGTCCACGGACAGCACGTGCCGCGCATAGGCCAACAGCACGGCGGCATGCGCCAGTTCGTCCCGCCATGCCCTGATCCGCTCGACCGGCACGTCCGCACCAACCGCTGCTGTCGAGTCGAGCAACCGGTCGATGTCCTCCACTGTCACCGCCACGGCACCACGCTAGCCCTTGCCACATCCGCAGAACGCCCCCCTGGATTCCTTGTCTCGGCGAGACGTTATGGGGACCGTGGGGCACGACGACACATCCGCTCACCGCCCGACGGTGACCATTGTCATTCCGGCCTGGAACGCCTGGGCGCACACCCGCCGTTGCCTCGACGCGCTTCGGCCCACGCTGCTTACCGGCGACCAGGTCGTGGTCGTCGACAACGGCTCGCACGACGAAACGGCGCATGCACTCACTGCGTATCGATGGGTCGAGGTCGTGGCCAACGCAGAGAACCAGGGGTTCGCACGTGCCTGCAACCATGGTGCCGCAGTTGCGCAGGGTGAGGCCGTCGTGTTCCTCAACAACGACACCGTCGTCGCAGAGGGATGGCTCGATGAGTTGGTGGCCCCGCTCGCCGGAGCCGACATCGGCGCGGTCGGCCCACGGTCGGACAACGTGTCCGGCCACCAGGCGACCGCGGCCGTCAGATACTCGCCGGATCAGCCCGACTCGTTCCTCCGATCAGTTCGAGCCTGGCGCAACCAGCACCGCGGCGAGACGACCGAGGTGCACCGCCTGGTCGGGTTCTGTCTGGCCGTGCGGCGGGACGACTTCGTCCGCATCGGAGGTTTCGACGAGCGCTACGCCATCGGCGGCTTCGAGGACGACGACCTGTGCGTGCGCCTCGAGCAGCTCGGCCTGCGCTTGCTGGTGGCGCACGGGTCGTTCGTGCACCACCACGGCCATGCCACCTTCGACGCGAACGATGTCGACTGGCGGCAGGTGCAGAAGGCCAACCGGCGACGCTTCGTCGACGCATGGGGCAGCGAGGCCTTGCCGCGCGCTCCGCTGGTGAGTGCCTGCCTGATCGTCAAGGACGAGGAGGCCATGCTGCCGGACTGTCTCGAATCCTTGCGTGACCTCACGAGCGAGGTCGTCGTCTATGACACCGGCTCGAGCGACGACACGGTCCAGATTGCCCGAGAGGCGGGAGCCCGGGTGATCGAGGGCCACTGGGAGAGCTCGTTCGCGCTGGCCCGCAACGCCGCCCTGGCACATGCCGCGGGCGAATGGGTGCTGTCGATCGACGCCGACGAACGCCTACGGGCGGACCCCGAGGCCGTGCGCCGCCAACTGCTCGATCGGGCAGCGGAGCGTCGAGGCATACCTCGTCGCCATCGAGAACCTTCATGGCGCCGGCAATCCGCGCTCGGTGCACAGCGCCATCAGGCTGTTCCGTCGTCGTTCCTGCGCCTGGGTGCACCGGCTCCACGAACAGGTCGTGGCGGCCGACGATCCTCGACGTCCGCTCCGGACCGCCTGCCTGTCCGGTGCGCGGATACTGCACCACGGCTACGAGGCAGGCATCTTCGAGGCGCGCAACAAGAGCGAGCGCAACCTCCGCCTCGCCGAAGCTGCGCTCGGTGACAAGGAGCAGGCGCCTTCCTACGCACTGATGAACTTCGGCCGGGCGCTGGAGTCAGCGGGGAGGAGCGAGGAGGCCGTCGAGCAGCTGTCCCGCGCCGCGGAGATCTCGGAGGACCCCATCACCCGACGACTGGCCGTCAGCAACCTGGCCTACATCCTGGGCAGGATGGGACGCTACGACGAGGCGCTCGACCAGGTGGCAGTGCTGCGGCAGCTCTCACGCTCGCCCGTGGCGGCCGACATCGCGGAAGGCCGCACCCGCTTGGCCATGGGTCAGACCAAGGAGGGACTCGCCCTCCTCGGCTCGCATTCCATCCAATGCTCGCGACGACGACGGAATGGAGTACGCCCCCCACATGGTCGCCGCCATCCGGGGCGAAGCACTGGCCTCGCTCGGTCGCTTCGGCGAGGCCGCCGACGTAGTCCTCGAGGCCGTGCGGTCAGACGGCGTGCTCGAGGCGGACATCGGCGAGCTCGTGCGGTGGCTACTCGGTGCCGGCCGCTCGCCGGCAGAGATCGCGTCAGCGCTGACCGAGTCGGATCTCGTCGCCATGCTCGGACGCATGCTTCGCCAGCCTCCCCCCTTGGCCGACGTCCTGATCGAGGGCGCGTGGGCGCGCTTTCCGGACCGACTCGAGCCCCTCGCCGCCGCTGCCCGGATCGGGCCCGAGCTGCCCGTGGCGAGAGCGCTGCAGTGGTCGTCGCGTCTGCGGTCCCGCGGCCTCGCCCACGCCTGCCCACTCGTGGCCATCGTTGCCGGAGACGCGGAACCCGCCGTCAGGATCAGGGCGGGCGCCGCCGCCTTCGGTGCATTCGACGAGCGTGCGGTCATCGCCGGTGTCGAGGACGCGCTCGGCTTGCTCGATCCGGCTGCGCGCCGCGCCTCGCTGGCCGAGGTCGCCCGGCTGGCGCCCGGCCTTCCCGAAGTCCTCGCCGCCAGCATCGCGGATTCGGACGGCGATCGGGTCCGTCGCGGCGCCTGAAGCGTCCGGCTAACGCTGCCCGAGTCTCGCGGTCGGGCAGCACCTCGTTGACGTCGTCGGGCACCTCGAGCCCGAGCTCGATCTGGAGGTTGCGCAGACCCTGCTGCATGAGCTGGGTGATGCGAGACCGGCCGACACCCAGCACGTCTGCGATCTCGCCCTTGGTCATTCCCTCGAGAAAGTGCAGCACCAGGACCTGGCGCTGACGCTCGGTGAGCCGGCGCAGCGCTGCCTTCACCATGTCGATGGTCTCTGCCATCTCCGCACGCTCGACCGGCGAGGGCGCTGGGGACGCGGCGCCGAGCACGCGACCCTCGCTTGCCTCGCTCCCCGTCACCAGGGGAGCCAGGTGGGTCAGGACCGTCGCCTCGTCGTGAAGCTTGATCGCCTCGTCCACGCTGACGCCGAGCTCGTCGGCCATCTCCTTGATCGTCGGCGAGCGGTGCAACCGAGCCGTGACGTCGTCACGCGTGACGTTGTAGATCTGCACCCGTGCCCGCAGCCGTTTCGGGAGAAAGTCCTCCCGACGGAGCTCGTCGAGAATCGCTCCTTGGATCCGCCTCGTGGCGTAGGTTGCGAACTTGAACCCTTCCGACGCATCCCAGCGCTCGACAGCGTCGATGAGACCGAAGCAGCCGAAGGAGTAGAGCTCCTGGAGGGATTCCATCGATCGCGATCGCTGGGCGAATCGGCGAGCCACGATGGTGACCAACGGCGCGTAGTGGGTCACCAAGCGATTTCGAAGTTCGATTGATCGGTCCTCCCAGTACTCCCCCCAGAGTGTCTCCGGCATTGTTTCGTGCTCAATCGTCTGCACGCTGGATTCCCCCCGCTTGGAATCCATCGGCCCCATGAGCGTCATTCAAACCCCCCCATCACGCGTCATTGCAGTGCCAATGAAAGCTCTCCCCCAGGTGCGATATCGGGCGCTGGCCAGGAAACTGAAGGCAACACTGTGACAAGCGGCCGACAATCTCGTTGACCTGAGGCACGTACCCATCTGAATTCCGGCCGCGTCTCGGGACGTAGTCGATGGTGGAGCACGGAGGCTCCGCCTCCCCGAAAGGGAGGGACAACGTCACAGGAGGACACTCACATGTCAGGGCTTTACATCAACGACAACTCGACGGCTGTCGAGGCGTACAACAACTTGGACGCGACCAGCGACATGCTGTCGTCGGCCGTCAACAAGCTCTCGTCAGGATTGAACATCCAGACGGCAGCCGACGACCCGGCCGGCTACCTGGTGGGCCAGTACCTGCAGGAGGAGTCGAACGGCTACGGACAGGCGATCAGCAACGCCCAGGATGCCGTGTCGGTGCTCCAAACCGCGCAGGGCGCGCTCAACCAGGAAGCCTCGGTGCTCCAGACCATGAACACGCTGGCCAACCAAGCTGCGAACGGCGGCGTCCAGGACGCGTCAACGAGTGCGGCTGTCCAGGCCGAGTTCTCCTCGCTGCAGTCCGAGCTGGACCAGATCGCCAGCAGCACCACCTACGGCACGACGCCGCTTCTCGGTGGGACCTACGCGGGCGAGACGTTCCAGGTGGGTCCGTACAACAGCGCCAGCGACCAGGTGGTGGTCACCATTGCCGCCGCCACGTCGATGGCACTCGGTGTCAACGCCGGGGCGGTCAATGTCGGCACCACGGCCTCTGCGGAGACAGCCATGGACGCCGTCCAGGCCGCCATCGCGACGGTTGCCAGCCAGGCAGCCAACGTGGGCGCCACCCAGAACCAGATTCAGGCTCTGGCCTCGAACCTGACCACGGCGCAGCAGAACATCGAATCTGCGCACGCCAACCTGGTCGACGTCAACGTGGCCTCTGAAACCGCGACGTTCACATCGGACCAGATCCTGGAGCAATCCGGCGTGGCCGTCCTGGCCCAGGCCGAGCAGCTGCCGAGCCTGGCGCTCAAGCTCCTGCAGTAATGCAGTAACCCGCGAGCCTGATCCCCGGGGTGGGGGCACCGGTGGACGGGACCGCGAAGGACACGCGGGGCGGGCGCCTCGAGTCGACTCGGCTCAGGGTGCCCGCCCCTACGTCCCAGCCCGGCGACACCACGGGCGCAGAACAACACCACGGGCGCAGAACGACACGACGAGAGGAAGGGAGACGGCGATGGTCAACGGCCCTGTCAGTTTCTCCGGCCTGGTCTCCGGGTTGAACACCCAATCGATCATCAGTGCCGAGATGGCCGTCTACGAACAGCCGCTCACCAGCCTCCAGAACGAGCAGTCGGCCATCAACGCGAAGATCTCGGCCTACCAGACCATCAACTCGCAGCTCCTGGCTCTTCAGCAGGCGTCCGACGCGCTGGCCGACCCCACCAGCTACGAGCAAGCCTTCTCGACCAGCTCCTCGAATGCATCAGCGGCGACAGCAACCGTGACGTCGGGGACCCAGAGCGGGAGTCTCACGTTCGCCGTCGACCAACTGGCATCCGGCTCGACCCAGATCACGGCCGGGACGGTCGCCTCCCCCAACGATGTGGTGGCGTCGGGCAGCCTGCTGGTCGCCTCGGGAGGCTCCGGGCTCGGCATCGCCTCCTTCGGTGCGGCGTCGGGCCTGGCCGCCGGTGCGCACACCATCGCCGTGACGCAGTCGTCGTCAGGCGCCACGCTCGCAGGGACATCGCCGCTGGCGTCCAGCACGACCATCGACGGCTCCAACGACCAGCTCTCGGTCGTGGTCGACGGCACCGCCCAGACCCTCACTCTGTCCTCGGGCACCTACGACCCCCAGCAGCTGGCCCAGGCGGTGACCCAGGCGTCCGGCGGCACGTTGAACGCCACCGTGACGACGTCGGGCCTCCTCTCCGTGGCCACCACCCAGCAGGGCTCGACGGCCTCGTTGCAAGTCACCGGCGGCTCGGCCGCTGCCACCCTCGGCCTGGCCGCGGGTGCGGCCGTCACCGGCACCGACGGCGTGATCGACCTCGACGGCACCTCGACCACCGTGGACGACATCGCCGGCTCGGGCACCACCGCGGTCACGCTGAGCTCGGGCACCGGGGGCACGCTGCAGGTACAGCTCGAGGGTGGGCTCAGTGCCGGGTCGATGACCGCCCAGAACGTCTCGGTGGGCAACGGATCGCTCAGCGCAGTCGTCGACGCCATCAACGCCTCCGGCGTGGGCGTGACCGCGAACACGCTGCAAGTGGGCGACAACCAGTACGCCCTCGAGCTGACCTCCAACGGCACCGGCACCGCGGCCGCGACGACGATCGACGCGGAGGCGTTCGCCACATCGAGTCTCGGCGCACTGAGCACGACGACCGCCAGCCAGAACGCCGTCATCTCCATCGGGGGCGCCGGCGGCTACCAGGTGGTCTCGGGGTCCAATCAGCTGACGGGGCTGCTCCCCGGCGTGACCGTCAATCTCGCGCAGGCCAGCTCCTCGCCCGTCACCATCACCATCTCACCCGACGGCACACAGCTGGCCACCACGGTGCAGGCGCTGGTGACCGCGGCCAACCAGGTCCTCTCGACCATCTCGACCGACACCGCCTACAACGCGTCCACCAACACGGCCGCCGCGCTCAACGGTGCCACGTCCCTCACCGGCCTCGCCCAACAGATCCTCGCCACCGTGGGCACCGCCGTGGGCAGCTCGGCCGCGGGTTCGGACGGAACGGCAGGGGAGTCGGCCGGCCTGGCCATCACCGCACAGGGGACGATCACCTTCAACCAGGCCGCGTTCGAGACGGCGTACGCCAAGAACCCGGCGGCCGTCCAGGCCATGTTCACCGAGGGCGGCACCTTCACGCCGGCCTCGCCGCCCCTCGCCGGAGCCGCCACTGTGGCCGGGGCCACCGACGACACGTCTCCGGGCTCGTACGCGGTCACCGTGTCCCAGTCCGCCGCGCAGGCCGTCGACACCGGTTCGACCACGTGGCTGGCGCCGACGTCCGTGCTCTCGGCGGCCGAGACCTACTCCGTCACCAGCGGGTCGGCGACAGCGACGTATGCGGCCGCGGCCGGTGAGAGCATCACCGACGTCATCAGCGGTCTGAACTCCGCGCTGGCCAACGCCGGCATCGGGACCTCGGCCGCGCTCGTCGGCTCTGCCGGGGCGTATCAGGTTCAGCTGGCCACAGCGGCCTACGGCTCGGCGGCCACCTTCGCCGTGTCGGCTTCGGGCGCGGACCAGCTGGGCCTGACGACCGCGGGGTCCACCTTCGGCGGGGTCGACGTCGCCGGCACCATCGACGGCGTGGCCGCGACCGGAGTCGGGCAGGAACTCAGCCTCTTGTCCACCGCCGACCCCGCCAACGGTCTCGTCGTCACCGTCACCGCCACTGGCATCTCGACGCCGACAGCACTCGGCACCATCAACTACGCGCCGGGATTCGCCCAGGGACTCGCGCATATGGCCAAGACGTCATCGCTGGCGCCGAGCGGCCTCGTCCCCGAGACCATCGCCGGCCTGCAGGGCACGCTGAGCGAGGTCAACAGCGAGATCACCATGCAGCAGCAGTTGGTGGCCACCCAACAGGCGGCCCTGACGCAGGAGTTCACGAACCTCGAGGCAACCCTGTCCCGCCTGCAGGCGACGAGCTCGTTCCTCTCCGCGCAGGCCGGCACCTCGTCGTCCTCTTCGTCTTCCAACCTCGCCTCAGTCGGACACCTCGTCGAGCTCGGGCTCGAGTTCGAGCTGACACCGTGAGCACCACCCAGGACGCCGCGCTGCGCTACCAGAGCCAGGCCGTCCAGACCGCGCCCGGACCACAGCTGCTCGTGATGCTCTTCGACCGGATGGCCGCCGACATCGAGATCGCCGAGCGCGCGCTCGGCGACGGCGACCTCCTGGCCACGAACGAGCGGCTCCAGCACGCCCAACAGATCGTCCGCGTCCTGCGCCACAGCCTGCAGCCTGACGGGTTCGAAGGAGGGCGCACGCTCCTGGGTCTCTACGAGCTCTTGCTCACCGAGCTGATCGACGCCAACCTCACCAAGGACCCCTCGAAGATCCGTCGCTGCAGCGAGATCGTGGCGCCGCTGCGCGAGGCCTGGCGGCGAGCCGTTGCCGAGCCGGAAGCTTTCGATGGCCGACGACACCTGGGCTGACTACCTCGAAGCCGCATCGGAGCACCTCCGCGCCGCGCGGCGGGCGGTCGAGCAGGGTACGGCGTCACCCGAGCCACCCGGGCATCCGCCGGGATCGCTGCCCGACGAATTCGACGGCGCAGGCACGCCGGCTGGCCCTGGCCTATGACCAGCTGGCGCTCGAGGTGGCCACGCGCATGGCGGACATGACATCCCACCTCGCGCCGCCACGGCTGGAGGCACGGTCTCTCCCCCACTACGTGGACCAAAGGGCGTGAGGACCAGACCCCCCTGAACTTTTCGCTCCGGGGGTCCGTAGAAGACGACGAGCACGGACTGCTCGGTGTGCGGCCAGGACGGCCGGCCAACTCTGCTCGCATCGAGGAGTCAAAAGAGTGACCGACGCCGCCGAGTCGATCGGGATCCTGCAATTCGCACTGGATTCCGTGGTCGACCAGCAACAGGCCATCGCCAACAACATCGCCAACGAGAACACGCCGAACTTCCAGGCCGACCAGGTGACGTTCCAGTCGTCACTCGCTCAGGCGCTGGCCGACGGCGGGGTGGCGAGCGCCCAGAGCGCCCCAGAGGGCCTCCCGTCCGGATCGAACGGGAACAACGTCTCGCTTCCGACAGAGATGACCCTCATGCAGGAGAACGATCTGGAGAACCAGACCGTCGTCAACTCGATCGACGGCCAGTTCGCCGTGCTCTCGGACGCCATCACCGGCTAGGAGGTCCTATGTGGGAAGCAATTGACATCGCCGGATCGGGGGCCGCGGTCGACCAGACCTGGATCGACACCATCGGCGGCAACGTGGCCAACATGGAGGACGGGGTCACCCCGGGCCAGCCGGTCTACCAGGCGCAATACGTCGACGCCGGCGCCGCCGTCGAACCGGACGGGAGTGGTGACGGCGTACGGGTCGAATCCATCGACCTCGGGTCGGCGCAGGGTCAGGAGGAGTACGACCCGGGGAACCCCGTGGCCAACGCCAGTGGCGAGGTCGAGTACCCGGTGGTGGACCTGGGCGAAGAGATGACCGACCTGATCCAGTCCCAGACCTCGTACCAGGCCAACTCAGCCGTGTTGTCACACGCCACCGACGCCTACCAGTCCATCCTGAGCATCAAGGCCTGACGTGATCCCGGCCATACCTGCCATCCCGAGCGTCGGCTCGGCCGTGGGCGCGGGTGCCACGCAGGCAGCGCCAGATGCGACCGCGGCGGGGACGACGACTTCGTCGGGTACGACGCCCACGTCCTTCTCCGACGCCCTGGGGAACGCCATCGACTCCCTGGACGCGTCGCAGCAGTCCGCCAGCAACCTGTCGCTCCAGGCCGCCGCGGGCGACGCGAACATCGCGGACGTCACCGTCGCCTCGACCGAGGCCGACCTCGAGACGCAGCTCGTCACCTCGGTGCGTGACAAGGCGGTGGACGCCTTCAACTCCATCATGGACATGCAGGCCTAGCCATGGCGATGTTGCCGTTCTCGCGGGACACGTTCACCTCGGCACGAGGCCGCGCCGGCGCCGTCCTGGCGGACTTCACCCTGGGACAGAAGGCGATGGTCGCCCTCGCTGTCGTCGTCGCTGTCGTCGGCGGCGTGATCTTCATGCGAGCCGAGTCCCGGCCGAGCTACCAGCCGCTCTTCACCAACCTGCAGACCGCCGACGCCGGCGCCATCACCCAGCAGCTCACGAGTTCGAAGATCCCCTACCAGCTCGCCAACGGCGGAACCACCGTGTTGGTACCGGCGGCCGACGTCGACCAGGAGCGGATCGCCCTCGCCGAGCAGGGCCTTCCGCAGTCGGGCAACGTGGGCTTCTCGAACCTGGAGAAGAGCGGCATCACCACCTCGGACTTCGTGCAACAGGTGGAGTACCAGCAGGCCCTCGAGGGCCAGCTCGAGCAGACCATCGAGTCGATCCAGGGTGTGCAGTCGGCACAGGTGAACCTGGTGGTGCCCCAGCAGAGTGACTTCGCCATCGGCACCTCGCAACCAACCACCGCGTCCATCCTGGTTGACCTCACCCCCGGCACGGTCCTCTCCTCGGGACAGGTACAGGCCATCGTCCACCTGGCCGCCTCCTCGACCCCGGGGCTCTCGGCTTCCGACGTCACCGTCGTCGACAACCACGGAGACGTCCTGACGGCGCCCGGCGACGCGGACGGGACGTCGGGTGCGTCGAACACCCAGCAGACCGACGTCTACGACAGCAACGTCGCCACCTCGTTGACCTCACTCCTGAGCCGGGTTGTCGGAGCCGGGAACGCTGCCGTGCAGGTGAACGCCGTGCTCGACTTCGACCAGACGCAGACCACGACGAACGGCCTCCAGACCAACGCTGCGGGTCAGCCCCTCACCGCCCCCACCGGGCAGACCACGTCCAACAACAGCTACACGGGTAGCGGCACGCCTCCGTCGGGAGTGCTCGGTTCGAGCGAACCGACGAGCACCTCGGGCGGCAACGGCACCTACACGAGCACCAGCTCCCAGATCACCAACGCGGTGGGTCAGGTGACCCAGACCGTGAAGCAGGCACCGGGACAGGTCCAAAAGACCTCGGTCGCCGTCCTTCTCAACTCGTCGGCTGCGCACAAGGTGAACGACGCGACGATCCGCTCCCTCGTCGTGGCCGCCGCCGGGCTCAACCTCACCGGGGGCGACCAGCTGGTCGTGTCCTCCCTCCCGTTCGCCGCGAACAAGCAGGCCACCGTGGCGGCGGTCGGGGCCGGGCACTCCCAACTCGTCGATCGAGCCGCCGAGGTGGCCGGCCTGCTCCTGCTGATCGCGGCCATGGTCGCGACCACCGTGTGGGCGTCGCGGCGGCGCCGTCCGCTCTACCAGGAGATCCCACTCGGCGAGCTCCCCACCGCCTCCGCGTTGCCGCTCGAGTACGGCGTGGAGGAAGAGCGCGATCCGACCGGAGAGCTCCCCGTGGTCGGACAGGCGGCCGCGCTCTCGTTCGGACCCGAAGCGGTGCTGGCCCAGGTGAACGACTTCGTGACCGACCGGCCGGCCGAGGCCGCCGCGCTGCTGCGCTTGTGGGCGAACGACCGCGCCGACGCACCGGCACCACCCAAGGCACTGCCAGTATGACCAACCCCGCCGTGACGACGCTCGAGCAGGCCGAGGCGGCCGCCGCGCCGGATGGAGGCCGCGCCCGGTCCCGACGAGACCGTCGACGTCGACCTGTCGAACCGCCAGAAGGTGGCGGTCGTCCTGGCCCAGTTGGGCCCCAAGCGCGCCACCGCCATCCTGCGCGAGATGACGGACCCCGACGCGATCGAGCTCACGACCGAGATCGCCAACCTCCCGTCCCTCGACACCGACACCGTCGTCGGGGTGCTCGACGAGTTCGTCGACCGCGTGCGCGGCAGGTCGCTGGTGAGCCAGGGAGGCCTCGACCTGGCGCGCCAATTCCTCAGCGAACGACTGGGCAAGGTGCGTGCCGACGAGGTCCTCGACCAGATGGAGTCCAAGCTCGCGGTCGGCCCGCTGGCCGTGCTGGCCTCGGCCGACCCGCGGCGGGTCGTGGGCGTGCTGGCCGAGCAGCAGCCCCAGACGGTCGCCGTGCTACTCGCCCATATGCGGCCCGAGGATGCCGCGCGCATCATCGGCGCGTTGCCGGCCGAGTTCCGGATCAAGGTGGCACGGCGCATCGCGCAGCTCGACCGGGTGGACCCCGCCGCCGTCCGCCAGACCACCACGCTCATTGAGGCCAAGCTGCGAAGCCTGCACACGCTGGGCTCCACCAGCAGCGTGGGCGGCGCCTCGGCCATCGCCGAGATCCTCACCCATGCCGACCGCAACACGGAGCGCCAGATCCTCGGCCAGCTCGAAGACGAAGACACCGAGTTGGCCGAGAAGATCCGGGCGAACCTGTTCACCTTCGAAGACGTCGTCGCACTCGATGACCGTTCCTTGCAGCAGATCCTGCGAAAAGTGTCGCCCACCACGTTGGCGGTCGCGCTCAAGGGCGCGCAATTTCGAAGACGGCGCGCTGGGTCGCATCCGTCAGAACCTGACCGAACGCGCATCCAAGTCACTCGAGGAGGAGCTCGAGGTGTTGGGGGCCGTCCGGACGTCCCAGGTCGACGACGCGCAGGCCGAGGTGGTCCGGGCCGCCCGTGAGCTCGACGACGAGGGCAGTCATCGTCATCGCCCGTGACGACGAGATGATCCGATGAGCAGCGTCCTGCGCACGGCGAGAGACCTCGGTCGCTCCCACGGAGTGTCGGTCCGGCCTCGCCCGCACGATCCTGGAGTGCCGATCGACTACGTCGTGCTGTCCAAGGATGCCGAAGCCAGCGCGGCGGACGCAGGACGAGAAGCCGGCTACGAGGATGGCTTGGCCGCCGGCCAAGATATGGCGCGAACCGAGGCGGTCGAGGCAGCCCGTCGGGCCCACGCCCGCCTCGAGCAGGCGCTCGGAGCCCTCGGGCACGCCAGCCACGAGGCCGGGCTGGCCTTCGCCGATCGACGGGAGCAACTGGAGCACTCGGTGACCGCGTTCGCCTTCGATCTGGTGGAGACGCTCCTCGGGCGTGAGCTGGCGCTGACGGCCGATCCCGGACGCGACGCCGTGGCCCGCGCCCTCGCCCTCGACGGCAGTGCCCTCCCGGCGCTGGTGCGCATCCACCCCGACGACGCCGAGGCGCTGCGCAGCGTGGACGGCGACGCCCTGGCGGGAGCCCGGGAGCTGACCGTCGTCGCCGACGCGTCGGTCGAACCGGGCGGCGCAGTGGTGGAGATCGGCGAGGCGACCATCGACAGCCAACTCTCCGCCGCCGTGCAGCGCGTGCGCGACATCCTGGTCACCCACCCGGACGAGACCCACACCGAGCACGACGAGAACCCGACATGACCGGGGTGCTCGACGAGCTGGCGGAGTCCGTGCACGCCGCAGCCCGGCCCCTTCGTTACGGCCGCGTCGACCAGGTCGTGGGAATGTCGATCGAGGTGGCCGGTCTCCCCGCCGCGGTCGGTGACGGGGTGGTCCTGCTGCTCGACGATGGTCCCCTGGAGGCCGAGGTCGTCGCCCTGCGCAACGGCAGGGCGGTGTGCGTGGCGCTCGGCGAGACCACCGGCATTCGGGCGGGCACTGCGGCCACGTTGTACGGACGCCCCATCACTCTGCGCGTGGGCGAGCATCTCCTCGGCCGGGTCGTCGACGGTCTCGGACGGCCCATCGACGGCGGGCCGCGGCTGCGCGGGGAGGACCTGACGATCCATGGCGTGCCGCCCCACCCGCTGCGGCGCGGCCTCGTGGAGGAGCAACTGCCGCTCGGCGTGCGCGTGCTCGACGCGCTCGTCCCCTGCGGCAAGGGACAGCGGCTCGGGATCTTCTCCGGATCCGGAGTGGGGAAGTCGTCACTGCTCTCCATGATCGCCCGGGGGACCCAGGCGGACGTGTCCGTCGTGGCTCTCATCGGAGAGCGGGGTCGCGAGGTGGCGGAGTTCATTCAGCGCGACCTCGGTCCAGAGGGGCTGGCGCGGGCGGTCGTCGTCGTGGCCACGTCCGACGCCCCGGCCATGGTGCGCATCCGCGCCGCCTTCACTGCCACGCGCATCGCCGAGTGGTTCCGCGACACCGGGCGCGACGTGCTGCTGATGATGGATTCGGTGACCCGGTTCGCCATGGCCCAGCGTGAGGTGGGTCTCGCCGCCGGGGAACCGCCGGCGACCAGGGGCTACCCCCCCAGCGTGTTCGGTCTGCTGCCCCGCCTCCTCGAGCGCGGCGGACGGGCCGAGCGAGGTTCGATCACATGCCTCTACACCGTGTTGGTGGAGGGCGACGACATCAACGAGCCCATCGCCGACGCCACCAGGTCGATCCTCGACGGCCACGTGCGGCTTGACGCGCTCCTTGGCCGAGAGCGGGCACTACCCGGCCGTCGACGTTCTCGAATCTGTCTCGCGCGTGGCTCCTGCCATCGCGTCGCAGGACGTGCTGCACGCCGCCTCCCGTGTGCGCGAGCTGCTCGCCGCCTGGCGCGACGCGCGGGACCTCATCGAGATCGACGCCTATGTGCCAGGGACGAACCCGGTGGTCGACCGCGCCGTGGCGTGCAAGCCGGCCATCGACGCCTTCCTCCGCCAACCCGTGCGCGCGGTGAGCGACCTCGATGCGGCGGTCTCGGGTCTTCTGGCGCTGGCCGCCGACGCGGGCGATGCCATGAGGGCGTTCCGCTTCCGTCTCGAGTCGGTGGCCCGTGTGCGGGAGCACCAGGAGCGGGCCGCGGCGCAACGCTTCGCGCTCGGCGACACGTGACCTGCGCAGCGCGCGAGTCCCGGTGTGCACAGATGCGCGCCGCGACCCGGCAGCTGGCCTTTCCCGAGGGACACGCCCACATGGCGGCGCTCTCGTGGGTCCAGGAGCAATCCGACCGCATGGCCGAGCTGGTCCGGCGACACGACGCGCTCGGCGGCGAGGGCCGAGGCTGCGGCGAACGAGGCCCGTGGAGCCTGGGTCGAAGCCGAACGGCGCTGCCGTGCCCTGGACCGACTCGAGGAGCGTCAGCGGAGCCGCTGGCAAGTCGACGCCGACCGTGCTGTCGTCGCCGAACTCGACGACATGGCCACGGTCCGTTTCCGGACAAGGCACGACGCGCCATGACGGTGACTGCGGTCACGCTGGCCGACATCCAACAGACGCTGGCCGAGCTGCAGGCAGCGGGCGGGAGCACGGCCGGCACCACGGCCGGCAGCACGGCCGGCAGTGCCGACGCCGGCTTCGCCGCGGACCTGGACACGGCGACGGGGTCGCAGCCGGCCGTCGGGCTGGTCGACGACCTGCTCGACGCCGATGCGATGGGGAGCGGGGCGGCCGACGACAACACCCTGGCGGACCAGTCCGACGTGCTGGCGGTGTTGCTGGCGACCGACGGTGGCGCCGGTGTCGAGACGGGCTCCGCCGTTGCCCCGAGCACCGACACGGCGGGCGACGTCACGGGCGACGCGGGTGCCGGCAGCGTCAGCGGGTCTGACGTCGTCGCCGAGGCGGAGTCCTTCGAAGGAACTCCCTACGTGTGGGGCGGCACGAGCCCCTCGGGATTCGACTGCTCGGGCCTCGTGCAATACGTCTACGGACAACTCGGGGTCTCGCTGCCGCGCACGAGCGAGGAGCAGAGCCAGGTCGGTACCGCCGTGCCGTCGCTCAACGACGCGCAGCCGGGCGATCTGCTGTTCTTCGCCGGTTCGGACGGCACGGCCAGCGCGCCAGGCCACGTCGGCATCTACGTCGGGAACGGCGAGATGATCGACGCCCCGTACACCGGCACGACCGTGCAGGTGCAGGCGGTACCGGCGGACTCGGTGGTGGCCATACGTCGTGTGCTCCCAACCGGTTCGGGCTCGTCGACTTCGGCTCCGGCGCCCGGCGCGAGCGCCAGCGGGTCGACCCAGATCGGGAACGTCGCCGTGCCCGATCAGTACGTCCAGACGATTGAGGACGCGGCGGCGTCCAACGGCATACCCGCCTCTCTGCTCGAGCGCGTTGCTGTACCACGAGAGCCGGTTCGAACCGGGGGCGGTCAGCTCGGCCGGGGCCGAGGGCATCGCACAGTTCATGCCCTCGACGGCCGCCGGCATGGGTGTGAACCCGCTCGATCCGACGCAGTCGATCGACGGGGCGGCCCAGCTCCTCGGGAGCTACACCCGCCAGTTCGGCTCCTACGCCGACGCGCTGGCCGCGTACGACGCGGGCGCCGGTGCCGTAGAGCGCTACGGAGGTGTGCCGCCGTACGCCGAGACGCAGGCCTACGTACCCGCTGTGCTCTCCCTCGCCGGACTGTCCGGGGCGGGAGTGGGCGAGGTCTCGTGACACCCGCATCGGTCTCGACGGCGACCACGCTCGGGGGCGGTCCCGCGGCGGTCGGACCCGAATCACAGGCGCCGACGCCGGCCGCGGAGACCGACGACTACGTGGACGACCCAGCGGTGTCATCCTTCGAGCGGATCCTCTCGAATGGTCACGGCACCCCGCAATCCGGGCGGACCACACGACCGGTGGACGAGCACACCGGCACCGCGTCGCGCTGCCGGACACGGACCCGGCCCGGAAATGCACCCGCTGGCATCGGTGGTGTCGCCTGACGCCGTGAGCGACGGGGGGACGTCGGTCGGCGTCGATGCCCTCGTCGCGCTCGACCTGGGCGTCACCAGCGGCGCGGACGGCGCGGGTGGCGCCGACGTCACGGCCGGCGCGGACGCCACGAGCGACCCAGAGGGCACGCACGGTCACGGGGCGGACGGCGCGCACATTCCAGAGGGCACACGCGAGGCGGACGGGGCCGAGGGCGAAGGAGGCTCGCCGGTCGGCACCGGCTCGCCAGACGGCAGCTCCGCCTCGCTGGTCGCCGCCACTGCAGGCCTCGACCCGGCTACGCACGACACCGCGAGGACCCCGACGACGGGCGTCGGCCCGGGTCGTACCTCCTCGGTCTCCGTCACCTCGGTGGCGACGACTCTCGACAACGGGAAACCTCTCTCGCTCCCGGCGTCGGCACCCGGCTTCGGCACTGCACCCGGTCCTCCCCGATCGTGCGGTGCAGTGCCGGCCGCTGAGGATCCGTCGGGTGTTGCCGCGCCCAGAGCGACGGGGCCCGGCACCTCGGCCGCCCGCCGCGACCAGTGGCATCGCGCCGAGCGCAATCGCCGGCGCCGTCGAATCCGAGCACGGGTGACGACGCCCCGGGAGCCACCGGTGCCGCGGTTGCCGCCGACGTGTCGCTCGACACGGCCGGGCTGGCCACCTCCATCTCGGGTGCCCTCAGCCGCGGGAGCGGCAGTTACAACGTCGTGTTGAACCTGCACCCACCCGAGCTGGGTCAGGTGCAGGCGACGCTCTCTCTGCGAGGAGACCAGCTCCAGGTGGACCTGTCCCCCGAGCACGCCGCCGCCCACGACGCCCTCGAGAGCGCGTTGCCCGCCCTGCGCGAGCACTTGGCCCAGGGCGGCGTCGAGGTCGACGTGACCCTGGGCGACCCAGGAGCAGCGCACCATGGCGCGTCAGCGGGAGAAGGAACCGAGCAGGGCTCCGACCGCGTTGGTGGGGGCGCAGCCGATGAGCCGGACGCCTCTGCCCTGCCCGCAGCAGCAGCCCCCGGGCCGCTACCAGGACAGGCCGACCGCCTGCATCTCGTGTTGTGACCGCGAGCTCCGACCGAAGGGACATCACATGACCATGCCTGTCTCAGGTGTGAGCGGCGGCACTGCCGGCGCGGACGACACCACGCAGTCGAGCTCGGCGGCCGACGGGACCGCCGGCCTGCTCGATCCGAGCACCTTTCTCACCCTGCTCGTCGACGAGCTCAAGTATCAGAACCCGCTCGACCCCACGTCGGCTTCGGATTTCATGGGTCAGATCGCCTCGCTCTCCCAGGTCGAGCAGCTCCAGTCCGTCTCGACGGCGTCGCAGATGGGCGAGGCGGCCGGGCTCATCGGCAAGACCGTCACCGCCGCCGACGGTGACGGCACCCTCACCGGTGCTGTCACCGGCGTCACCAACGGGTCGAGCGGACCGCTGCTCGACGTCGGGGGAACGACCGTGGACCTCGACGCCGTCCAACAGATCACCGACAGTTGACGAGATCACCAAGAAAAGGAGCCATCACATGAGCGTTCGATCCCTCGGTGCCGCCGCTTCAGGCATCGAAACCATGCAGACCGATCTCGACACGATCGGCAACGACATCGCCAACTCCGAGACGGACGGCTTCAAGTCGGGCACGGCCGAGTTCGAGGACTTGCTCACCGAGCAACTCCAACCGGCGGGAGCGGCTGCGGGGACCACCGTGGGCAGCACCAATCCCACGTCCATCGGGGCGGGCGACGAGGTCTCCGCGATCAGCACCAACTTCTCCGAGGGGCCAGTGACCCAGACCGGCGTCAGCACCGACGTCGCCATCGAGGGCAACGGGTTTCTCGTCGTAAGCCAGAACGGGCAGACGGTCTACACCCGCGACGGCGACCTGCAGCTCGACGCCAACGGGAACCTGACCACCGCCAGCGGCGGGCTCGTCCTGGGTTGGTCACCCGGTCAGCCGACGACGTCGAACCCGGTGCCGCTCGAGCATCATCCCCGGATCGACCGAGCCCCCGGCCCAGACCGCGAACATCGACCTGGGCGGCAACCTGGCCGACGGCTCGACCGCCGCGGTCACCGTCACCACAACCATCTACGACGCGCTCGGCGATGCCGTGCCGGTCGACCTGACCTTCACCCCGACCGGCGCCGCCAACACCTGGAGCCTTCAGGGCACGGTGGCCGGTGCCGCCTCGCCACTTGGGCGACGCCCCAGACCATCGTCTTCGGGAGCAACGGGCAGGTGGCGTCGGTCAATGGGGCCGCCGTCGGAGCCCAACGGGACGTCGATCGCCATCACCAACCTCCCGAGCAACTACACCTGGAGCGGAGGAGCGGTCGATCTGGACATGCCGGCACCGGGCTCTCAGAACGCCATCACCCAGTTCGCTTCGGACCAGACGCTCGCGGTGACGAGCCAGGACGGCTACGCCGCCGGCACGCTCGATTCGTACTCGATCGGCTCCGACGGGACGATCACCGGGAGCTACTCGAACGGGACGAGCCAAAGCCTGGGCACCATCGCCCTGGCCCAGTTCGCCAATCCCAACGGGTTGGAAGACGTCGGCAACACGGACTTCCTCCCGACGGCCGCGTCGGGGAACCCGCAGCTGGGCGCCCCGGGGACGGGCGGTCTGGGCACCCTCCAGGGTGGCGCGGTCGAGGGTTCGAACGTGGACCTGGCCACCGAGCTCACCGACCTCATTGAGGCCCAGACCGCCTACCAGGCCAACACGAAGGTGGTCGACTCCACCTCCACCGCGCTCGAGTCGCTGGTCGAGATGTCCTGATTCGGGGTGTCGGCAGGGCGCTGACCCTGAACTCTCGCCCGGCGCGGGCCGTTACAGAACGGTGGACGGAGCAATATCGGGGGGAACGTAGCCGTGATCGGCCTGCGCAAATTGGACGGATCCACCATGTACCTCAACGAGGACCTGGTGGAGCGCGTCGAGGGAGGGGCGAACTCGGCCGTCCACCTCGCCGACGGGACCTACTTCGTGGTGCGCGATGACGTCGACACCATCACCGACCGGATCCGCTCGGAGAAGCAGGCCGTTCTCGCGGGTGCCTTGGCCCTCGCCTTTCGAGAAGCCCCCGCCTTCGCGCCCGTGCTCGCCGCGGCCGGGCGCGCCGAGGCCCGCGGAGACGTGCTGCCATGACACCCGTCGGCATTGTGATCGCGCTGATCGCTGTGATCGTCTCCATGACCATGGAGCACGGCCACGTGGCGTCGCTCATCAAGATCCCGCCACTCCTGCTCGTCGTGGGCGGGAGCCTCGGGGCCACCATGGCCGGCTACGACAGGCGCCAGCTCAAGGCGGTGCCGAGAGCGGCGAAGAGCGTCCTGCTCCCCCACCGCGGCCCCGACGTGCGCACCACCATCGACCAGCTGCTGGGCGTGGCCAAGGAGGTCCGCCAGAACCCCCTCGTGCTCGAGCAGCTCGAGACCGACGATCCCTTTCTCAAGACCGGAGTCCAGCTGATCACCTCGACCTCCGACCCCGAGCGGGTCCACGAGGTCCTCGACGCGGAGATCGACGGCCTGCGCGTCCGCCACGCCGCCTCCATCAAGTTCTTCTCGGACATGGCCGGCTACTCACCGACCTTCGGGATCCTCGGCACGGTCATCGGCCTCATCGGTGTACTCGGGCAACTGCAAAGCCCCGGCAAGCTCGGGCCCGGCGATCGCGGCGGCCTTCACCGCCACGCTGTGGGGCGTCATGCTGGCCAACGTCGTCTGGCTGCCGATGTCCAACAAGCTCCGGCGACGATCCGAGGAGGAGGTGGCCTACCGCGAGATGGTCACCGAGGGCCTCCTCACCATGCAGCTCAACGTCTCGAGCTTGGACCTGCGGGACCGCCTCTTCAGTTACCTCCCACCGTCGGAGCGCAGCGAGAGCCCGGCTGCGCCGCCGGACGCGCTCGTCGCCGTGGAGGCGGCATGACCAGGTCCGCCTTGCCGGCGACCCGCCGGACGGGCCGCGCCCACCGGCACCGGGCCGAGGCGCACAGCGACAACAACGACCGCTGGCTCCTCACCTACGCCGACATGATCACCCTCTTGCTCGTCCTCTTCATCGTGCTGTTCGCACTCTCGAAGATCGACGAGGCCAAGTACAAGGAGTTCCAGGAATCCGTGTCCGACGATCGCGTGATCAACGACTCGGCGGTACACGGGACGGCCACCCACCCCTCCCACGGCACACGACCCTTCGGTCACTGCACCGGCCACGGACCAGCTGCGGGCGATCGAGAAGGCGCTCTCGCAAGCCTTGGCCCAGCGCGGCATGCTCGGCGACGTCACCCTCTCCATCAACTCGTCGGGCCTGGTCGAAGGACTGGTGGCCGACTCCACCTTCTTCCAGGTCGACTCGGCGCAGCTCTCCCCCTTGGGACAGCAGATCGTCGACACCTCCGGTCAAGTGCTGGCCCGGTACGCCAACGACGTCGACGTCGCCGGTTACACGGACAACCAAGTCATCACCGGCGGGCCCTACGCCAACAACTGGGAGCTCTCGGCGGCGCGCGCCACTTCAGTCGTGGAACGCCTCACGCTGGTCGACGCGGTAGAGCCACAGCGGGTGGTGGCGCTGGCCTACGGCCAGTACCACCCCGTCGTTCCGAATGCGTCGCCCGCGGCGCAGGCACAGAACCGGCGGGTCAACATTGTCGTGAAGCGCCAACCCGCCAGCACGGGCACGGTGTCCTCGTGAGCGCAGCATCCGTCGCGTGCGCCACGACTTCCGGCGCACGAAGACGCTCGACCGGTTCCACGTCCACACCGTCGGCATGGTCCTCGAAAGCTTCGCCCGGCTCGCCACGACCCCGCTCTCTACCGTGCTGCGCCAACCCTGCGCGCTGTCGCTGGTCTCGCTCGACCAGGTCACGTGGGCCGAAGCGGGCAAGTCCCTCGACAACACGCTGCACTATGTGACCTTCACGTTGCCACCGGTTCCGGGCTCGAGCGTCCTCGCGCTCCCGATCGCCGACGCGCTGGCCATCGTGGACCTGCGCCTCGCCGGGAGCGGCGAGGGGGACTACCCCGAACGGATGCTGACCGAGATCGAGCAGGAGCTGCTCTCCCCGGTCGTCGGCAGCGTGCTCGACGAGCTGAAGCGGGCGTTGGCCCGCTTGCAGCCGACCGAGCCCCGACTCGAGCAGCACGAATCCAACGTCCAGTTCCTCACCATCGCCGCCCCCGGGGACACCACCTTGCTGGCGCACTTCGACCTCTCCATCGGCAGCCGCCCGACGAGCCAGCTGACCATGTGCCTGCCGCTGCCCACGGTGCGTCAGCTCGTGGAGGGACCGACTGGTCACGGGAGCGAGCTCAACGAGGCTTCGGACGCGTCCTCAGCCGAGGCACGCCGCCGGCTGCAAGAGGTCCCGCTCGACCTGGTGCTCCAGTTTCCGAGCTTTGGCTCTACTCCCGAGGCACTGCTCGAGCTCGCCGTCGGGGACGAGCTCCACCTCGGGCTCTCGACCGACCGGCCGCTCGAGGTCCGGGCCGAGGGCCAGCTGATCGCGCTCGCCACCATCGGACGCTCCGGGGTCCGCAAAGCATGTTGCATCACCGAGGAGGTTCTTTCATGAGTACGGACGTCGACCGCATGGCGATCCGCGAAGCGCAGTTCCGCACGGTGACCGTCGAGGTGTCGGTGTGGATCGGCAAGACGCGCCGCAGCTTCGGGGACCTGGCCCGCCTGCGCCCCGGCGACGTGATCGAGCTCGACCGCGCTGTCGGGTCTCCGGTCGACATCGTCTTGAACCGCGAGGTGGTGATCGCCCGCGGTGAGGTCGTCGACGTCGGTGACGAGTACGGGGTTCGGATCACAGAGATCGTCGGCGACGAGTCGGAGCCGGGCTGACCCGATGGTTCTCGAACTGGGACGCATGCTGCTGTCCCTCTCGGTCGTGCTCGGCCTGCTCTGGGTCATCGCACGGGTTGGGCGCGGGCGTCAACGCGGGGTGCGGCTCGGGCGCACCGGGCCGGGTCCCGGCGCGCCGCGTATCGAGATGTTGGGTCGTCGCTCGCTCGGCCGGCACAGCGCCGTCTTCGTCATCCGGGCCGCGAATCGCACGATGGTGGTCGGCCAGACCGCGCAGCAGATCACCGTGCTCGCAGAGTGCGAGCCCGGTGAGCCAGGCGCGCCCGACCAGCCGGAGGTCCAGTGTGAGACCGACCCGGTCGGCCGCACCGAGGACGTGATGCCAGGGCTGGCATCGGAGAGCGGAGTGCTGACTCCGAAGGCATGGGATGCGTTCGTCGACCGCCTGCGGGAGATGACAGTACGCCACTGAGCGGGCCGGCATGCCGGTCCGCCCACTGGGACCCACGAGGTTCTCATGACTTACGCGCTGCTCGCCGCCGCGCCGAACGTCAACGTCAATGTCAACGGGCTGAAGGACCCCTCCACGGCGGTCCTCATCATTATCGTCATCACGGTGCTGGCCATCGCCCCGACGATCCTCATCCTGACGACGGGGTTCACGCGCATCTTCATCGTGCTCTCGCTCACGCGCAGCGCGCTGGGAACGCAGACCGTGCCGCCCAACCAGGTAATCGCCGGCCTCTCGCTCATCATCGCACTGTTGATCATGTCGCCCGTCATCAGCCAGATCGATCACGTCGCAGTGCAGCCCTACGAGCACGGCAAGATCACAGCCACTCAGGCCATCGACGCCGGCGAGGTGCCGCTCAAGCACTGGATGCTCGAGCAGACCAAGACCGGCGATCTCCAGCTCTTCGCCTCGGCGGCGCACGAGCAGGGCACGAAGCCTGCGGCGCTGCCTCTGACGACGGTGGTGCCCGCCTTCGTTCTCTCGCAGTTGGAGGCGGCCTTCCTCATCGGCTTCATGATCTTCATCCCCTTCATGGTCATCGACCTGGTGGTCTCGGCGATCATGATGTCGATGGGGATGTACATGCTCCCTCCCACCCTGATCTCGCTCCCCTTCAAGATCCTGCTGTTCGTCCTCGTGGACGGCTGGACCCTCGTGGCCAAGTCCCTGATCGAGTCGTTCCACTAGTGACACTCGTGACACTCGCGACACCCGCCGACTGCGGAGGCCCACGGTGAGCGACAACACCGTCATCCACCTGGCGTCCCAGGCCATGCTCTTGATGGCCGAGCTGGCCGGACCCGTTCTCGTCGCCAGCCTGGCCGTCGGCCTCGTCGTGTCGCTCTTCCAGGCCGTGACCTCCATTCAGGAGTTCACGCTGACCTTCTTGCCCAAGGTCGTCGCCATCGGTCTCGTGCTGCTGTTCTTCGGCCACTGGATGCTGGCCAACACCGTCACGTACACCGAGCACCTCTACGACTCGATCCCGACCGTCCTCAACGGGACGTGAGGCGTGACCTTCCAGCTGTCGTCGACCTTTGCCGTGGCGTTCGTCCTGGCCCTCGTGCGGGCCTCGGCGTGGGTGGTGATCTGCCCGCCCTTCTCGAACAAGGGCATCCCGGCCATGGCGAAGATCGGGGTCGCGCTCGGTATCGCCTTCGACGCCGCGGGCCACCTCCAGCACGACCCCATGCCGACGACCGATGCCCAGATCCTCACCCAGCTCGTGGTCCAGGTGCTCGTCGGATTCCTGCTCGGCTTCGTCGTCTCGATCTTCGTCTCCGCCGTGGCCGCCGCAGGCAACCTCGCGGATCTGTTCTCTGGGCTCAACCTCCCACCCTCGATCGACCCGCTGTCCCAGCAGCAGTCCCCTCTCTTCGGGCAGTTCTACAACCTGGTGACCACCGCACTCTTGTTCACCACCGGCGCCGTCCTGGTGATCGTGGACGGCTTCATCCACTCGTTCTCGGCCATCGGCACCACCTTTCCACCGACCACGCTGAGCTCGGTCACCAGCGTGCTCGTCGGTGACATCACCGCCTTCTTCGCCGCCGCCGTCGAGATCGCCGCTCCAATCATCGCCGTCCTCTTCGCCACGCAGGTGGTCCTGGCCCTCCTGGCCAAGGCGGCACCGCAGATCAACGTGTTCGTGTTCGGCTTTCCCCTCCAGATCCTGCTGGCGCTGGCCGCAGTCGGCCTGGGCCTCGTGGCGCTCCCCTCGGCCGTGACCAATCTGGTCAGTCGGGCGACCGTCCAACTCTTCGGGACCTAGGTCGTGGCGGACAAGTCCCAGCGCACCGAGCGTCCCACCACCAAACGCAAGAAGGAGTTCCGCGAGAAGGGCAAGGTGGCGCGCTCGTCGGAGCTGGGGTCCTGGGCCAGTCTCTTGGTGGTGGCCACCCTGCTGCCGCGCCTCGGTGGTGCCGCGGCGAGCCGCGGTCGACAGCTTCCTCCAGCAAGTGGTCCAGTCCATGGCCCACCCGAGCACGGCCGCCGCCGTCGGGGTGCTCGGGGCAGGCCTCGTCACCGTGGCGTGGGCGGCGCTCCCCGTCGTTGCGTTGTGCACCGCCATCGGGGTCGCGATCTCCTTCGCGCAGGTCGGGCTGCGCTTCACACCCAAGGCCCTGCGGGTCGACGTCTCGCGCATCAGCCCCCGCACCGGACTCAAGCGCATCTTCTCCGCGCAGGGGACGTGGTCGCTCGGTAAGACCATCTTGAAGTTCGCCGTCCTCAGCCTGGTCGGCTACGCCTTGTTGCACGGGCTGTTCTCGTCGGTGCTCGGCGGCAGCACGCCGCCCCTGGCGTCCACCCTGGCCATCACCGGCTCGACCACCGAGACACTGCTGCGCGACATCGGCGTGCTCGCGCTGGTGGTCGCCGCCGTGGACTACGGCTTCCAGCGCCGCCAGTACCAGCAGAACCTGCGGATGACCAAGCAGGAGGTCCGCGACGAGATGCGCCGGACGGAGGGCTCCCCCGAGATGCTGCGGGCGCGCCGGACAAAGGCACGGAAACTCTCGAGGATGCGGATGATGGCCGCTGTGGCGACGGCGGACGCCGTCGTGATCAACCCGACGCACTACGCGGTGGCCATCGCCTACGACCGGGCCCAGGACCGGGCGCCGCGCGTGGTGGCCAAAGGGGTCGACATGCTGGCCGCCCGCATCCGCGATCGCGCCGCTGCGCACGGCGTGCCCATCGTCGAGAACCCCGAGCTGGCCCGGGCCCTCCATGCCGTCTGCGACATCGACGACGTCGTGCCCGCCACCCTCTACACCGCGGTGGCCCGCCTGCTGGCCTTCGTCTACTCGCTCTCGCCAACGGCGAAAGCTCTGCGGAACGTGCACCAGATGGCACAGGCAGGGACGAGACCGCTCTGAACTCTGCGCTCGGGCGGGACGTAGAACCTGTGGCCAGGAAGGCCGGGCGACGACCAGGGACGGAACATCTCGATCAGCCGCGCCAGGGGGAGCCTTCCGTGCACCACAGCGTCTATCGCTCGTCCATAGGAGCGGGACGTGGCTGACGCGACCGCGCTCGGCGTCGGGTGGCGATGGATCGGCCCGGTGGCGGCGCCTGATCTCCATGGCTGTCCCGCTGTCGGTGGTAGCCGTCGTCGTCGTGCTCGTCGTGCCCCTGCCGACTTTCGTGGTGGATCTCTTGATCACCGCGAACATCACGTGCGCCATCTTGGTGTTGCTGACCGCCATGCAGGTCAAGCGCCCACTCGATTTCTCGGTCTTCCCCACCCTGGTGCTGGTGGCCACCATGTTCCGGCTTGCACTGAACGTTGCGGCGACCCGCCTCGTGCTCCTGCACGGGTACGCGGGCGTCGTGATCGAAAGCTTCGGTCACTTCGTCGTCGGCAGCTCGATCCTCGTCGGTCTGATCGTGTTCTTCATCCTGATCGTCATCCAGTTCGTCGTGATCACGTCGGGAGCCGGCAGGGTGGCCGAGGTGGCGGCGCGCTTCACACTCGACGGCATGCCGGGCAAGCAGATGGCCATCGATGCCGACCTGCATGCAGGTGCCATCGACGAGGAGGGGGCGCGCCGGCGCCGCCAGGAGGTCGCCGACGAGGCCGACTTCTACGGGGCCATGGACGGTGCGTCCAAGTTCGTCCGCGGCGACGCCATCGCCGCCATCGTGATCACCATGGTCAACTTGATCGGAGGCCTGGCCGTCGGGGTCCTCCAGGACCACCTGTCCGTCTCGCAGGCCATCAGCACCTACAGCTTGCTCTCCGTCGGCGACGGGCTGGTCTCGCAGATCCCGGCGTTGCTGCTCTCGCTCTCGACCGGCATCATCGTGACCCGGGCGGCCACCGAGCACGACCTCGGTCACGACGTGTTCAACCAGCTCTCGCGCTACCGGCGCGTCGTGCAGACGGCCGGCGTCGTCATGCTGTGCCTGGCCATCGTCCCCGGCCTGCCGAAGCTGCCCTTCCTCATCGTCGGCGCGGCCGTGTGCGTGCTGGGGTCCCGCCTGCCCAAAGACGTCCCCGCCCCGTCCGAGAAGCCCGAGCCGGCACCCGCTGCACCTGCCGCCGACTCCCCCGAGGCCCTGGCCGCCGGTCTCGGCGTGGAGCCCCTCGCCCTCGAGCTCGGGCTCGAGCTGATCGATCTCGTGCAACCCGAACGGGGCGGCGATCTGCTCGACCGGGTCAAGTCGCTGCGGCGCAACATCGCGATGGAGCTCGGCATCGTCATGCCCCAGGTCCACACGCGCGACAACCTCGATCTGGCTCCCGCCACCTACGCCATCAGGGTGCACGGCGTGGAGGTGGCGCGGGGCGAGGCTCCCAGGGGCAAGCTGTTGGCCGTCGGTCCCCACATCGATCAGCTGCCCGGTGCCGACACGCGCGACCCGGCGTTCGGCGGGCGGGCCAAGTGGATCGCCGCGGACTTGAGCCATCAGGCGGCCGTGGTGGGCGTCACCGTGGTGGACCGCTCGGCCGTGGTGACCACGCACCTGGCGGAAGTGGTGCGCGAGCACGCGGGTTCGTTGCTCTCCCGGCAGGACACCAAGGTGCTCCTCGATGTGGTCAAGACCTCGAATCCTGTCCTGCTCGAGGAAATGACCGGCGGCCGGGCTCACTCTCGGCGACATCCAGGGCGTGCTGCGCGGCCTGCTCGACGAGGGGGTCCCGGTCCGCGACCTGGTGCGCATCGTCGAGGCGGTCACCGAACAGGCCCGCACCCCCCAGAAGGACGCCGACACCCTGCTCGAGGCGGCGCGCATCACACTGGGATCGACCATCGGATCGCTGTACTCCCCCCACGGCACGTTGCCCGCCATCACCCTGGCTCCCCCGCTCGAACACAGCTTGATCTCGTCCATCCAAACCGGCGACCGGGGGCGGACCCTCGCCATCTCCGCCTCGAGCGCCGAGGACGTGGTGCGCCAACTGGGCCGGCTCAGCCACGACGCCGAAACGCGCGGGACCGTTCCCGTGGTGCTGTGCTCCACCCGCCTGAGGCCCGCACTACGCCGCTTGCTCCGGCCCAGCCTTCCCCGCTTGCCGGTCGTTGGTGCGGGGGAGATCGGTGCATCAATACCAGTCGAGACCATCGGGAGTGTGAACGATGAAGCCGTGGCCCTTAACTGACCGCTCCGGCCCCGATCGGGCCGCCGACGAGTACGTCGGACGCACGGCCGAGGAGGCGCTGTCCAAAGCGGCCGCCGCCCTCGGTCCCTCGGCCGAGTTGCGCTGCTGGAAGACGCGCCGGGGCGGGGTCGGCGGGTTCTTCGCCACCGAGGTCTACGTGGCCGGCTCGACGCCCCCGCCGGGAGCCGAACGCGAGCGGCGTCGCTCCCCTCGTACACCGACCGACGGGACGGCGCGCGCCGCGACCGGCACAGACGGGTGCCACGCCCGAGCCCGCCACCTCGGCGCCGGCGCGAGAGGACCGTGCCCCCGACCCGCTGACCACGCTGGCCGAGGGCACCACCGACCAGGTCTCGATCCACAACGGGGTCGTCACGCCGGCCGCCTTCGACGCGCTCTTGGCCGAGGCTGAAGCCGCCCTGGGCGATGACGCGGCCCTCCCGGCGGGCTCCGCGGATGCCGCCGCCGAAGCCGGCGCCGACAACCACGTCTCCGCCGACGCCATCCCGCGACCGAGCAGCGCGGGCCCCGTACCGCAACGGGGTCGGGAACCGGAATGGATCTCGGACCTGCACACGCGACTGCGCGCCCTCGGTGTCCCAGACATGTACCTCCCCCGGGGTCAGCGACCCACGCTCGATGCACTGGTCTCCGCCATGGGCACCATGCCGCCCGCGCCCGCGCTCGAGGCCGGTGCCGGTGGGATCGTCCTCGTGGTAGGCCCGCCGAGCCTGGTCGAGCAGACCGCCGCGCTGTTGGCCGGCGAACTCGGGCTCGGGCGGCGCGATGTCGTGCGGTGCGACCTGCGGGGCGGCGACGAGAGCGGTGACAGCGACGCGGGACGCATCGCGGCGGCCAAGGTCAACGCGGCCGTCCGGGTCGCCAAGCGGCGCGCCAACGGCGTGATCTCCCTCGTCGCCCTGACCACGACGTCAGCGGATGCGGAGGACGTCGCGGCCGCCGCCGACGTGATCGGCTGCCTGCGGCCGCACGCGGTGCTCGCCGCGGTCGACGCCTCGGTCAAGCGCGCCGACACGGAGGGCTGGCTCGACCAGTTGGGACCGGTTGACGCCCTCGCCGTATGGGGCCTCGACGCGACCCGCACACCGGGCGAGCTTCTCGGCGCCGCTCCCATCGCCTACGCAGACGGAACGACGTGCACGGCCATCACCTGGACCGCGATGCTTCTGGCCCGCCTCGCCGGCGACCGGGTATGAACCCGCGCGACCACCAGCAGTTCGTCTTCGACGTCTACCGGTACCGGCCGGTCCTGACCGTGCTGCTCGCCACGGTGACGGTCATCCCCTCCCTCTGGGAGGCGGCGACGGGCAACCTCTCGTTTCTCACCGTGCTCGGCCGGCTCGCCCTGTCGCTCCTGGTCTGCGGCGCTGCTGGTGTGGGTGACGACCGGGGTCATGGTGCACTACGCACGGATCCGGCTCCGCTCCCGGTCGGGATCTGAATCGAGGCTCGAGATCGAGCCCTGACATCTCAACTCTGGGGCTCGGCGGGACGTTGTTAATCCGTGAGCCCAGACGAGCTCCTGACTGAACTGGTCGAGGTCCTCGACGAGGAGCTCGAGCGGATGGCGGCCGTGCGCTTCCGGCTGGTCGTGCTCGGATCCTTGATGGCAGCCGACCAGACCCCCTGGCTCGAACGGTCGATCAGGGATCTCGAGGTGGCATCGGAACAGCTCCGGCTCTCCGATCTCCGCCGCGCCGTGGCAACCGTCGGGCTGCTCGACGAATACGAGCTCGAGGACGACGCCCGCCTGGAGGACATCGCAGAGAGGGCCGACCGCGCCTGGGGCGAGCTGCTGCGTGAGCGTCGGCTCCGCCTCCTCGAGGAGATGGCTGGTGTGTCACGGCTCGTCGACACCGCGGCCGCGGCCGCCGGAAGCCGGACCGCCCTGGTGCAGGAGGCACTGACCTTCCTCCGCCGCGACACGATGTCCGATTACCGGCACCCTCGTGGCGGGACGGCCCGGCTGGTGCAGGGGTCCATGTGAGTGACTTCGGCCTGTCCATCGCGGCCAGCGGACTGATCGCCGACACGGCCGAGCTGGACACGGCGTCGAACAACCTCGCCAACATCAATACAGCGGGCTACACGCGCGCGAGGTGGTCAACTTGTCACCCGAGGATGCCGCCGGACCGCTGGGGGTGGGCCGCGGCGTCTCCATCGGGTCCGTCAGCGAGCTCACCGATGCCGTGTACGAGGCGGCCAACGTGGCGGCCGAGGGCGTGCAGGGGGCGGCCAACCAGGCCAACGAGGTCCTGACCACGATCGAGAGCATCTTCCCCGAGCCCAACAGCGACGGCCTGGCTACGCAGCTCTCCACCTTCTGGTCGGACCTGTCGACCCTGGCGTCCAATCCGGGGCAGGCGGGAGCCGAGCAGACCGTGGCAACCGACGCCCAGCAGCTGGCGTACACGCTCAACAACTCCACGACGCAGCTCTCCCAGCTGTCCTCCACGCTGCAGAGCGGCATCGGGACCGGCTCCAGCGACGGCGGCACGCTGGCCCAGGCCAACGGGCTCTTGCAACAGGTCGCCCAGCTCAACCAGGGCATCGTGGCGGGCGACGCCGGTGGCCAGGACGTGAACTCGCTGACCGACGAGCGACGCGCCGCCGTCGACCAGCTGGCTGGCCTGCTCGGTGTCAGCACGACGACGCAGGCAGACGGTGCCCTGACCGTCCTCTCCGGAGGGGTGCAGCTCGTCAGCGACACCGATGCCGTGACGCTGACCACGACGGGCTCGGCCAGCGGGGCCGACCTCGCAGTGACCACCACCAACGGCGTCTCCCTCACCCCGGGGGGATCGATCGGCGCCAGCCTCGCCGCCATCAACACGACCATTCCCGGGTACCAGGCGCAGCTCTCCGACGTCGCCAACACGTTGGCCAACGGTGTGAATGCGCTGCAGGCCGGCGGGATGGACGCCGCCGGCGACCCCGGGTCTGCCATCGCAGGCGGCTACACGGGAACGATCCTCCCCAACATCTTCGTCGACGACGGCTCGACGACCAGCTACACGTCCAGCACCACCTCGGCCGCGAGCATTGCCGTGTCGAGCACCTATGCCGCCAACCCGTCTCTCATCGCGACCGCGGCTGCACCGGGTCCGGGCAACAGCAACGTGATCGGCACCGCCACCAACGACAACAGCAACGCCCAGGCCATGGCCGCCCTCGCCGGCTCGAGCACCGGGCCCGACGCCTCGTACCGCTCTTTCATCGGGGCGCTCGGGACGGATGCATCGAACGCGTCGGCGACCGCGACCTCCGCGTCCAACCTGGCCACGACTGCATCGAACAACCTCGAGACGATCTCGGGTGTGAACCAAAACGAGGAGGAAGTCGACATCTTGAGCGCGCAGAACACCGTTCCAGGCGGCGTCGCAGGCCATCAACGCCATCAACCAGTCCTTCCAGTCCCTGCTGCAGGCGGTCTGACATCCGCGTGGCCGACATCAGCCTGTCCCAGGCCATCACCACACAGCTCGGCCAGCAAGAGGCGTCCATCGCCAACCTTGAGGAACAGGTCTCCTCGGGCAAGTCCCTCAACCAGCCCTCCGACAACCCGGCAGCTGTCACCCAGGTGCTCCAACTGTCGAGCGAGGCCAGTCAGTTGACCTCCTGGCAAGCGAACAGCCAGACGGCGACCTCGTGGCTCGGAATGGGCAACAACGCGCTCAACTCGACGCTCAGCGATATGCAGAGCGCACGGACCCTGCTCCTCCAGGCCCTCAACGAGGGCACCCAGAGCGCAACGACCTACCAGGCGATCGCGTCACAGCTTCAAGGGATCAATGCCAACCTCCTCGACACGGCCAACACCCAATACGAGGGGCGACCCATCTTCGCCGGGACGTCAGCCTCGTCGCAGGCCTATGACACCGCCGGGAACTATCTGGGCAACGCCGACTCGCCGACCGTCATCGTCGGGCCCGGCTCAGGAGCGGGCGAGGCGGCCAATCTCTCGGTGCCGGGACCGAGCGTGTTCGGAACCGGCGGCGCCAACGTCTTCGCCACGCTCTCGACGGTGATCGGACAGCTGGGCTCGGGGGCGCCGACCGCGACCCAGCTGAATACCGCCCTCGACCGCGCTCGACGCCAACATCAGCACAGGCGAGCAGGCCAGTGCGGCGCTGGGCAACGCGTCCGACGCTGTCACCTCGACATCGGCGGCGCTGACCACGCAGCTCACCGCTGTCCAAGCCGGCCAGTCCAGCCTGGAAGACGTCAACATCGCCACCGTGACCACGCAGCTGGATTCCGAGATGACCAACTACCAGGCCGCGATGTGGGCGGCCTCCCAGGCCATTCCCGAGACGCTGGTGAAGTTCCTCTGAGGTCGGCGGCCTCGCGATCACAACACATGGAGAGCGGATCATGATGCAACTCGGTGCAACCAACCCACCTGGTCACCCTCGGGCCTGTACCCGGCGGTCGTCTCTGCCCGACGGGTCCGCCGTCGGGACACTGGTCCGACCGATCACGCTCTCGACAATGGAGATCACGTTCCGTCGCGAGATGCTCGGTTGGGTCGGCGCCGTCCACTTCAGGCTCGAGCCCCTCACCGACGACGATCAGAGCGATGCCGTCTTCTCAGCATTGCGTTGCACGGACACGGTCCGCCTGCGCGGTGGTGCCGTCGTCCCCAGTCCTGCAGTTCCTCGTGGCACCGCCTGGTTTTTTCGCCCCCCGCTATCAGATCGCTCTCGAGGAGCAGTTCGCCGAGAGCCTGGACCTCGTCGTGCCCGATGATGCCGCCCTCCTGGCCATCGTGACCCATCGGAACCCGGTCGAACGATCAACGGTGAATCTTTTTTCCCCAATAGTGGTCAATCGCCATACAGGAAGCGCCGATCAGTACGTGCCAGCATCGAGCGAGGCCGAAACCGGCTGGAGCGTACGCACGCCGCTCCCGCTTCGCGCTGGTGGCACACGACGGCGTAGGAGACCCGACATGCTGACCCTCACCCGGGAGCCCGGACAAAAGATCGTCGTCGGTGACGACATCGTGATCACGGTCGTCTCCGTGTCGGAGAACGGGCGGGTCCGCCTCGGCATCGAGGCTCCCCGGCAGATCCGCATCGACCGGGAAGAGGTGCTCGAACGGATCCAAAACGAGAACATCGAGGCGGGCGTCGCCTCGGCGTCGAACTGGGCCGCCTACGCGGCACGCCGGGCCAATCGGCAGGCGGCGGGTGTTGGGCAGGATGCAGGCGACGCCGAGGCCGCGCGCCGGCGGCAAGGACGTGGGGAGCCGCTCATCGCCCAGCGGCTGAACCCGTTGCAACGCCTGCCGTCTCAGCGGCAGAAGATCAAGCGGTCTGCGACCTCGTCGAGCGTACGCGGATCGAGGCCAACGACCATCTCGAGGTCATGGAGGCTGTCGAACCCGCCGACCACGAGCCTCGCCTCCATGATCCTGCTCACCAGGGCGGCGTCCAGCCCGCCGGTGTCTCGCAGGTACTCCTCGGGGACGTGGTTCACGTCGATCAGTCCCCCGTCGTCGTAGTCGGACGGCTGGTCGGGTCGGCCGATCCCCAACTCCCGGGCCAGCCTCGGATCGGTGGTGGCGATTCGGCGCGACTCGTCACGCCGCCGGATCCGGTCCTTCGCCGCAACGACGGCGTCCTCCTGCACAGGGCCGAAGAACACGCGCTGTCGCACCGCCAACGCGTGGACGGTGCTCACCGTCCAGAGCATGAGGACGGCGACGACCCCGATGTTCATGTCGAGGGGGCTTCCAGGGCGCCAGACGTTGCCCCAGACGATGGCCAGGCTCACGGCCCCGTACGCCAGCGCCGCCAGAGCGAAGGCCCGGCTGCGCTGCCGGACTGCGGCGTACGCGAAGCACGGCCCGGCGGCCATGCCGACGGTCACGAGAGGCGCCAGTGCCCACCCGATGGAGCCGAGCTCGTGCGGTGAGATTCGGACCGCCGCCGGAAACTGCCCGAGAGAGACCGACGACCAGGCGGCCCGACCGTGATACGGCGGGCACGCGTCGACGCGAGAATCGCCGCGTCCCGACGCAGCCGTACCGCGGGACATCTCCCCGGTCACACTCGAGTGCTCACTCATCAACGTCCCCTCCTCCTCTCAAATGGTACCAACCCACCAAGACGTAGAACGAGGGGAACGCTAAGGCGACGCAGGAATTGTCCGCCCGTTCATTATTGATCGGCGTTGGACGAGGCGTACTGGCGCTCTCAGCGCAGCGTGGGAGTTCGGGCGTTCTCGACCACGACCCTGTGCGGATCATCAAACAGGAGCGATCACGCATGGTCGTATCGCGAGCATGCGCCGCGTCCGCCATACCTACCATGACTGGCTCTTGTCGCCCTTGGCCCCTCGGCGAACCAATCCCGTCCTACTTCATGGATATGACTGAGGGAACGGTCGGTGTCTCAAGCAGGTCACCCGTAGGATCGAACGGAGGTTCTCTGCGACCGCAGAAGGGCCCAACTACGAGGCAACCGGCGTCGGCGCGAAAGCCAAGTAGTCGTGGATCGATCTGACTGCAGCGGAGCCCTCTCCGACGGCGGTTGCGACGCGCTTGGTCGACCCGGATCGCAGGTCGCCGACAGCAAAGAGTCCCGGGTGACTCGTTTCGTACGGAAGGGGGCGGCGGCCCAAAGCAGTCCAAGGCCCGTCGAGGTGTTCGGAAGTCAAGGACCTATCGGTGAGAACGAACCCATGGTCGTCAAGAGCCGCGCAGCTCGAGAGCCACTGCGATTGGGGATCGGCGCCGATGAAGGAGAACAAGGCTGCACTCGCCCGCGTGCGTCAGCCCGTTTGGCCCTTCGATACGGACAGAGCTCAGGATCTCGTCGCCTTCGAGACCGACGATCTGGCTCGAGGTCAGACACGTCGATACGCGGATGGGCCTCCAGCCGATCGACGAGATAGCCGGACATGCTGGCTCCGAGATCTGCGGCTCGGATCACCACTGCGACTGCGCTCCCCTTATCGGCCAGGAACATCGCGGCCTGTCCCGCCGAGTTTCCTCCCCCGACCACCACGACCGGGCTGCCGGCGCACATGCGCGCCTCGAGATCGGTCGCGGCGTAGTAGATGCCCCTGGCCTCGAAATCGTCGATGCGCTCGACGCCGAGACGTCTGTAGTGGGCGCCGGTCGCGGCGATGACTGCTCGACCGGCCACTTCCGAGTTGTCAGAAAGCTCGACGACCAGATGACCCGCTCGCTCACGCAGTCCGACCACCTGGCATGGCGTCGTCAACTGGGCACCGAACTTCTCGGCCTGCACGAATCCCCGCTGGGCAAGTTCGGCCCCCGAGATCCCCGTCGGGAAACCGAAGTAGTTCTCGATCCTCGAGCTCGTCCCGGCTTGTCCACCCGGGGCCACCATGTCGACACCGAGCGTCCGGAGACCCTCGGAGGCGCCGTAGACGGCGGCGGCCAATCCGGATGGCCCTCCCCCGACGATGACCAGATCGAAGCAGCGCCCCGGCAGACGCTCGACGGTGAGGCCGAGGTATTCAGCGAGCACACCGGGCGTCGCCCGGCGAAAGACCTTGCCCGAGGCGACGACAACTGGATAGTCAGACGGCTCAAGGCTGAATTCCTCCACCATGCGCTCCACGTGTGGGTCGCCATCGGGGTCCAACCACTCGTGTGGGATCCGGGTTCGCGAGAGGAACTCACGCAGTTGCAGCACCTCGGGTGAGAAGCGGGAACCGATGACTCGCGTTGCCGGACCGGCATCCGAAATCAGGTCGTTCCGCCGCGCCATAAAGGACGCAAGGATCTTGTCGCTCAGGTGCGGCTGTGTCGCGATGACACGCCGGAACTCTTCGACCGGGACGACCAGGAGTTCCGCGTCCTCGGCGACCCGGGCCGAGACAAAGACTCGCAGGCCCGTCAAGAGGTTCAACTCGCCGAGAAATCGTCCCGGTCCGTGCGTGACGATGACCCGCTCTTCACCGTCGACGTCCAGCACGATCTCGATCGACCCAGAGAGGACGACGTAGAAGTCGTAGCCGCTATCGCCCGCCCGGTAGAGGTACTCGCCCGCCCGGACAACGCGACGGCCACCACGAGACTCCAGTTGGGCGATCTCCGAATCGTCGAGATTGGGAAGACCCGCAGCGTCAATCATGGGAACGTCTTCGATTCTGACGACCCTCTACAACGGTCGTCGCGCCCATCCGGTCCGTGGGCTTCCCCCGAAATCGTGGAGGCTTGTCTGATAGTCGGTTGAGCATGTCATCGCCGGGCACCGTGGCACCAGCGGCCGTGGTTGCGGGCCTCTGAGGCGATCCTGGAGGGAGCTTCACGCGGCCTTCTCCTCCTCGGTGGCTCTGCCAGCAAGGATCTGTTCGTAGTCGATAGGCGATTTCATCTCACAGCTGCTGTGGCGACGTGTGGTGTTGTAAGCGTCTATGTACCTGGCGATCTCGCGACGTGCGTCGGCCTTGGTGGCAAAGCGCCGGCGGGAGAGCAATTCGAACTCGAGCGTCGAATGCCAGCTCTCGATGGCGGCGTTGTCGAAACAAGACCCGACCCGGCCTGGCGACTGCACGACACCGAGGCGATCGCAGACCTCTCCGAACACTTCCGCGGTGAACTCCGATCCCTTATCGGAGTGGAAGATGACGCCTCGCACGTCACCGCCCCGGATCGCCGCCGCCATCTTGAGCGCGCCGGCGGCGACCTCAGCGTCGTGGTGCTCGGAGAGGGCGAAGCCAGGTATGCGGCGCGCCGCGAGATCCAAGACGCTGGCGAGGTACAGCTTTCCCTCCTCGGTCGGGATCTCGGTCAGGTCCCCGCACCACTTCTCGTCTGCCTTCGACGCACTGAAGTCCCGTTTCACCAGGTCGGGTAGAGGTTCTGCGGCCTTGTCGGGACGGGTGAGTGAGCGAAAGCGCTTCTTCGGTCTGGCGACGAGTCCCTGGCGTGCCATGGAGTCGGCGACGGTCTTCTCCGAGACCTCCCACCCGAGGTCGCGAAGCTCCTCGTAGACGCGTGGAGACCCATAGGTGCGCGGGGTGCCTCCGGAGTCCTCGAAGATCTCTTTCACCTTCTCGTCGAGTGCCGCTCTGCGCTGCTGACGAGGGGTCGGTTGGCGGTCACGCCACTTGTAGAACCAGGACTCTGAGACCCCGAGGAACTCGCAGCACTTCGCGTGGGGGATGCGGTAGTCGGCCCTCTGGGAGGCGATGAACGATGCCACGGTCATCGGTTCGTTGCCTCCTTGACCCAGAGGACCACGGATCGCTTGAGGACATCACGCTCCATCTTGAGCTCCTCGTTCTCGCGCTCAAGCTCCTTCACACGCTCGGGGTCGACACGTCTCGGATCGAGTCGCTCTCCTCGGGCGATCTTGTCCTTCATGACCCAGTTGGCCAGGGTCCCCGAGTTCATCCCGAGGTCCTCGGCTATCTGGCGGATCGACTTCCCCGTCTCCCGCACGACGCGGACCGCGCCCTCACGGAACTCGGGGTCGTACCTTCGGCGCTTCTCTGGCATCGCATCTCCTTACGCGATGCCTCCACGGAAAGGGGGGATGCCCACCGTGCATCGATTGACTCTATAGGTCAATCAAGGCCTGATCATCAGCCGATTGCAGGCCCATTCGGGGCGCCTGTCACTGCCATCGGCAGGCGCACCCACAAGCGCAGCCTCGACCTCAAGTCCCGCTTGAGACTTCCGGTCCGGCCCGCGGCAGCCGAGGTTCAGCCCGACAGGGCTGGCCGACTTCCTCGGCGCCATCTGGTTCTTGACACTGGTCAAACCGGTCACGAAGGTTGGGACCCTCTTCGTGACGCGGTGGTGAACGCCATCGCCGAGGTACTTCAAGCCAAAGGTTCCAGAGATTGAAGGCCTCCGGAACACACGGAAGGGAGACGAACTGATGCACGCCAAACTCAAGCCCAGTGGTCGCAGAGGCACGGACCGGGCGGCCGCGACACAGGGATCAGAGCTTTCCCTTGCTCCGGCCGTGACGGTGGTAGGTGCGGGGACCATGGGGAGCGCCATGGCGGCCCGCTTGCTCGACCGCGGCATGAACGTTGCCGTGTGGTCGAGGCACGCTGAGTCCAACCGTGACCTCCTCGAGCGCGGTGCCGTCGTCTTCGCCGATGTGACCGCCGCCGTGACCAAGGCCGATGTGGTCATCACGATGCTCCCCACCGTCGATGTGACTCGGACGGTCATGCTCGGCGGGGGCGCACTCGCTGGCATGACCTCGGGTGCGATCTGGGTCCAGATGGGCACGATCGGGGTGTCCGAAACCGAGCAGCTCCAAGTGGACGCCGGCCGCGTGCGTCCCGACATCATCTTCATCGACGCACCCGTGTCTGGCAGCCGGCTCCCCGCCGAGAACGGGCAGCTGCAGATCCTCGCGTCAGGGTCTGACGCGGCTGCATCGACATTGGAACCGGTCTTTGACGCGCTCGGGACGTCCACCTTGTGGCTCGGGCCTGTGGGGGCAGGGAGCCGCATGAAGCTCGTCTTGAACACGTGGCTCTCATTCCAGATTGAAGCTGCGGCCGAGGCCGCGGCGCTGGTCGAGCGATTCGGTCTCGACAGTGAGGACCTGGTCCGTGCGCTGCACGGCAACCCGCTCGCCTCCGACTACGCGGTGGCCAAGCTCAACCGGATGCTTGCACACGACTACAACGTGGAGTTCTCGCTGGAATGGGCGCTCAAGGACCTGGACCTCGTGGCCTCCGAGGCACCTGACGTCGCTCCGATCGCCGGCGACATCGCAGAGCGGTGGCGGGCATTGGTGCGCGGCGGCTGGGGCGACTTCGACGTGAGCGCCGCCCGCAACGGACTCGGCTCGTCTCCGACGATCCGAGACGAGGATGGGACCCAGGGATGAATATGGAACAGCTGATCCGCGATGATGTCCTTGACTCCCTTGTCGAGAGACGCCGCGGTCGGATCGGCTTTGGTCATACGATGCGACCGCTCTGTGCACGATCGCCGCGCCTCTGACGCCAACGAGATGAGGGGCACGGAGCATCTCGTCCGGTGGCGCACTCGTCCCTACGCCCACCGCCCAATCGAGATCGCGACGTTGCGTCATCGCGGTGGTTCCGGCGCCGCCTGGCGTAGCGTCTACGCGTGCTCCGTGTCTCGACGGCAACGGCGTAGGGCTCGTGGACCGACGAGCCTTTCTCCGCCAATTGGCGGTTGTCGGATCGTGCATCGCCGGAGGCACTGCTGCAGGGTGCTCACGGGAGGATCACACCCGACGGGAGAGCACCAACACCACGGAATCCTCGCCGGCGCACGAGCACGGCCGCGGCGCACCGGATTGGGACGGTCTTGAGGAGTCCCTCGACGGCGCTCTTCTCCGACCCGCTGACCCCGGCTACCTCGCAGCCGGCCACCTCTACAATGCTCTGTACAGACCCGACTCGGCCGCGATCGCGCAATGTGCGTCGGAGAGCGATGTGCAACGTTGCATTGCTTTCGCACGGGAGCAGGACGTGCAGATGGCGGTGCGGTCAGGAGGCCATAGTTATGGGGCGTACTCCTCGGGTCCCGGGCTGGTCATTGACGTGTCCCCCATGCATGGAGTCTCAACGGCCACCACGGCTACTCAGCAGGGCTCGCAGTCCGGGAGTTCGATCGTCTCCGTCGGTGCCGGCACCCAGCTGATCGAGGCGTACAGCCAGTTGTCGTCCCAAGGGCTTTTGCTTCCTGGGGGCTCGTGTCCCACGGTCGGCATCGCGGGGCTCGCTCTCGGCGGGGGAATCGGAGTCTTCGCTCGGGCCTACGGGCTGACGTGCGACCAGATGAAGAGCGTCACCGTCGTCACCGCCGACGGCGTGGTACGCCAGTGCGGACCGGAACACAACGAAGATCTGTACTGGGCCTCGCGTGGCGGCGGGGGAGGAAACTTTGGCGTGGTCACGGGATTCGAGTTCCAGGTGTACCCCATCCCAGAGGCGATCACGCTCTTCACACTCGAGTGGCCCTGGGCGGCGGCCGGAAGCGTCATCGACGCGTGGATCCGGTGGATTCCGCTGACGGCGCCCCAGCTGTGGGCCAACTGCCAGCTGTACAGCAGCGGGATCGTGGGGAACGGATCCGTCAAGGTCACCGGGGTCTTCACTGGCCCTGTCGCCCAGTGCTCCGCCACACTGGCCTCACTGAGCTCCGCCGTTCCGGCGGCGACGACCTATCGTTTCGTCGGCCTCGAGGACTACCTGACGGCGACGATGATTGAAGCCGGATGTGAGGGCGAAACGCTGGCCCAATGCGGTGCGCCTGTTCAGTCGCCCTTCACCGCGAAGTCCACCTACCTTGCGGGACCACTCCCGGAACAGGCGATCAACGAGCTGGTGTCGGCGCTTTCGACACTCCCGTCAACGTTGCCCGGTGCCGGCGGCGGAGTCGTCCTGGATGCGTACGGCGGGGCGATCAACCAGGTGAAGTCGAGCGACACCGCCTTCGTCCACCGGGACTCTGTGGCCTGTGCCCAATACCTCATTACGTATCCCACGGCGTCGCCGACGCCGAGCGCGACCCTGGCGGCGTCGGCATGGCTGGAGAATCTTGAGCATCTCTTCGCATCCGTGGCACAGGGGTCATACCAGAATTACATCGACCCCACCCTGACCGAGTGGCCGCAGGCCTACTACGGAGCGAACCTGCCCCGCTTGCAGCGAGTGAAACGGAGATACGACCCCGACGATGTGTTCCACTTCGCGCAGTCGATTCGCCCGGGACCTGTTCTCTCTTAGGATCGTGCCGGCAGCGCTGTCGGATGGGTCGGTTGGTAGAGACCGACCTGGCTCCCGCCTGGGAGTTGAATCTTCGTGACCGAACCCCACCTGGCCTGTTCGACTTCCGACGTTCGAACGCCCTTTTCCCTGAGGGTGGCTCTTTCGGCGTGGAGGTCGTCGCACATGAGATACAGCTCGTACCCCACGCCTTGTTCTGTTGGGTGTACGGCCACCTCTGATGGTGGCAGTGCGAAGATCAGCCAGTCGTGACCCGCATCCACCGATGGGTACCCAAGTACGTCCCGGAAGAAGGCCCGGTCAGCCGGAGCATCGTTACTGAAGACAATCACATGGGCACCGAAGATCATGAAAACTGCACTCCTCAAGCTGGAATCGGCTCATTTGAGCCTGCCACAGGCCCCGTCCGTGGGGCACCCGTTGAGCACTCGGCGCACGCACCTCGGACAGTCGGGCGTGTGCATCGCCAGATCCGCGCTTGGTAAACCACTACTCATGGGACTTGTCGTTGCCGTCGACGATCCCCATCGTGACGACATTCAGGCTGTGTTGGAGCAGCACCTGGCGTTTTCACGGATGGTTACTCCCGCCGCAGGTGTTCACGCCTTGCCCCTCGAGGGTTTGCTCGACCCCGCCGTCACCTTCTTCAGCGCACGGCTCGACGGAGAGCTGGTCGGGGTGGGGGCTCTCAAGCAGCTTGACGAGACTCACGCCGAGCTGAAGTCGATGCATACAGTTGAAGCCGCGAGGCGCCGAGGAGTCGCACGGGCTCTGGTCGAGCATCTCCTTTCGGTCGCCGCTCGTCGGAATTGCCGTCGGGTCAGTCTCGAGACCGGCGCCATGGACGCGTTCGCACCAGCTCGTTCACTCTACGCAGAGCTTGGTTTCACACCGTGTGAGCCATTTGGACAGTACGTAGGCAGTCCGACCAGCGTGTGCATGACCATTGAACTTGGCTCAGGGACCGCGGGCGGAGACTGCTAGATGACGCAGCCGCTCTCCGCTTGAACGGGCGGATGACGAGCATCGGCATCACCATCTATGGGTTTGCGCCGTTTCGTTCGGGATAGGGATGGATGCCTTGGAGAGAAGGGGCAGACAGGAGTAGTTAGACCGATCGACCGAACAGCGAGCTCTCAATGATGTAGAAGACCGTGATGACTCCGAAGAGCACGACGCTGGCTATCGGACTGACGAGAGCAATGAGCGTCGCCCCTAAGTAGATGAACGGCCCGGGCAGGAAGCTCCGAGAGATGCCACTGACCACTCGAGAATCGGTATCCGTTCGAAGAAGCCGATGATCCAACGAGGCGTAGAACCACAACAGGTTGAAGAAGACCGCCGTTATCGTCAGCGTCGCGCCATAGGTAAGGGCGGCCGGCTCCAGGTCGTTGCCACGCAGATGGGAGGCGATCAGGCTGGTCGGAAACGGAATGAACGCCACCAGCATCAAGAACGCGACGTCGATCAAGAGGAAGAGGCGGTCGACCCTTCGGATCTGCGTGAACACCGTGTGGTGATTGATCCAGATGATGCCGATCGTCAGGAAGCTCACGGCATAGGCGACATAACTGGGCCAGTTATGAAGCAGCCGAGCTCCAAGCTCGCCCGGACCGACCCGAACGTCAAGGATGAGCAGGGTTGCCGCAATGGCAAAGACGCCGTCGCTGAACGTCTCGAGGCGCGAGGAGGACATTGTCGACATCGTGGTCGGGTTCTCCGAAGGGGCCTTTCCGAGAATCTCGCGCTCGAAGGAACGCAGCTTATTCGATGTTCACCGAATCAGCAGTATGCGGACCGACAGGGCTTGTTCGTCAACACAGAACAAAGAAAAGGAGAGCACCGCCTCGCCGCCATTTTCAATCTAGCGCGCAACGGGCGCTTGCAGCAAGGCCCCGGTGGGTGCGCACAATCTCGGCCCGAAGCAGAACTCACGGAAGAAGAAGGGGGTGGCGTGTGGCCGAGCATGCGGTGGTGATCGCGGGGGGTGGACCGACGGGGATGATGCTGGCGGCCGAGTTGGCGTTGGCGAACGTCGACGTCGCGATCGTCGAGCGGCGACCGAATCATGTGCTCGTCGGCTCACGGGCCGGTGGCTTTCACTCGCGCACGATCGAAGTGTTGGATCAGCGCGGAGTCGCTGATCGGTTCCTTGCGGAAGGCCAAGTGGCTCAGGCTGCGATGGTCGGCACGACCGTGTTGGACATGAGCGACTTCCCGACGCGTCATCCGTATTCGCTCGGGATCTGGCAGAACCAGATCGAACGGATCATGGCCGCCTGGATCGCTAAGCTGCCGGTGCTGATCTACTACGGACGTGAGGTGACGGGCTTCTCGCAGGACGACACCGGCGTCGATGTCGAACTGTCCGGCGGCGAGTCGCTGCAGGCGCAATATGTCGTCGGGTGCGACGGAGGACGCAGCGTGATCCGCAGGACCGCCGGCATCGAGTTCCCGGGGTGGGATCCGACGAGGAGCAACCTGATCGCCGAGGTCGAGGTAACAGAGGAACCGCCGCGGGGCATTCGCCACGACGCCACCGGCATCCATGCCCTCCACAGGTTGGAAGACGGGCGGACGGTCCGGGTCGTCGTGACCGAGCAACAGCTCGGCCCGAGTAGCGAGCCCACACTGCGCGATCTGAGCGAGGCGCTCATCACCGTGTACGGAACCGACTTCGGGGTCCACAGCCCCACGTGGATCTCGAGGTTCACCGACATGACGCGTCAGGCAGCGGTGTACCGCGCGGCGACGGGTGCTCCTCGCCGGCGACTCAGCACACGTGCACTACCCGGCTGGTGGACAGGGCCTCAGCCTTGGTGTCCAGGATGCGGTGAATCTGGGGTGGAAACTGGCCCAGGTCGTCAAAGGAATCTCCTCGCAGAGCCTGTTGGATTCGTATCAGGACGAGCGCCACCCGGTCGCTGCACGCGCGCTGCGGCACACGATGGCTCAGGGCGTACTCCAGCGTCCGGACGAGCGAATCAGGGCCCTGGTCGACATGGTGTCGGAACTGGTGGCCATGGATGAACCCCGCAAACGGCTCGCCGGGCTGATCTCAGGACTGGACATTCAGTACGAACTCGGCGAAGGCCACCCTCTGCTCGGACGCCGCATGCCTGATCTCGACCTCGTGACCGCCGACGGCTCCTTGCGGGTCTTCACCCTGCTGCACGACGCCAAACCGCTGCTGCTTAACCTCGGCGAGCCAAACTGCCCCGACATCGCTCCATGGGCCGATCGGGTCCAGCTGATCGATGCCGCATATGCAGGCCCCTGGGAACTTCCGGTCCTTGGCACAGTGACCGCTCCTCGCGCTGTGTTGATCCGGCCCGACGGATACGTCGCATGGGTGGGCGACGGTACAGCTACCGGATTGCACGACGCCTTGACTACTTGGTTCGGAACACCGTGACAGACAGGATTCCCACCCTCTTCGACAGACTCATTTCGAATTCGGAAAAGGCTTCTTACTTCGGAACGAGCCGCCCCGTTCTGACCCTGACTCCGGCCGCTGGCGAGCGACGAGGACGGCAGGAGTGCCCTGGTCCGGGTGGTCGTCGAGGTAGTGGCCGGGATCGTGGTGGTGGTCGAACTTGGTGGCGGTCGCCGACCACGTCGTTGTCGAAGACAACGGTGCTGTCAGCGGCGGCGTGGTAAATCGGCTCATGGACGATGGCGGGGGCAACGCTTCTGCAATGGTGGGTGGGTGGGCACCGTCGTCGTGTCATCCGGGGGCGCCGGCTACGGATTCCTCGTCGACGACCAGGGTCGGCTGCGCCAGGCGGGGTTCGGGCCCGAGATCGAGGCCCACATGCAGCAGCTCCCAGACGGGATACCGCCGGCGCTCTACCCCCTGGCCTATCCCGCTTACGACGAGGAGCCGACTCGGGCGCCCGCGTTGCGCGTCACGCACAGTGACGGCACCACGACCACCCGGCCGAAGGTGGAGGACGTCCGGGTGGTCGGCTCTCGGACCGACATCCTCCTCGTCGACCCCGACTGCCCGCTCGAGCTCACGCTGTCGTTCTGCGCAGAGGACCACGGCGTGCTGCGCCAGTGGGCGAGCATCACCAACCGGCAGCGCGAGGGCGGTCACCCTCCACGAGGTCGCCGCGGCCTCACCTCTGCTCGCCGCTCCCGCGCCGCACCTGACCCACTTCGGCGGGGGTGACTGGGCCGCCGAGTGGACCACGACCACCGAGGCCCTGACCCCGGGGACCAAGGTCGTCGAATCGCGCGGCGGCGTGCAACCTCACCTGCGGTCCTGCCCCTTCTTCCTGCTCGCCCCCGACGGTGTCGCCAGAGGAGTCGGCCGGTACCGTCCTTGCCGGCGCGCTGGCCTGGGGTGGCAACATCCGCTTTGCCTTCGAGCGGACGACGGCCCCTGCGCTCCGGGTCTGGTGCGGACACAATCCGGCGTCGTCCGAGTACGTCCTCGACCCCGATGCCACGTTCGCCACCCCCGAGCAGATCTGGATGTGGTCGACCGAAGGTGTGGGCCCTCTCACGCGCCGCTTCCACCGCTGGGTCCGCGCCCACGCCGTGCGCGACGGCGACAAACTGCGGCCGATCGTGGTGAACAACTGGGAGGCCACCTCCTTCTCGTTCGACACCGATCGGCTCCTCGGGCTCATCGACCACACCGCAGACTTGGGCGCGGAGCTCTTCCTGCTCGACGACGGCTGGTTCGGCAAAGGCCATCCCCGTGACGACGACACGGCGGGGCTCGGTGACTGGGAGGTTGACGAGGCCAAGCTTCCCGGCGGCCTCGGTCCCGTCATTGCCCGAGCGGACGCTCGTGGCGTCCGGTTCGGGCTGTGGGTGGAACCCGAGATGGTGAACCCCGACTCGACCCTCTATGACGAGCATCCGGACTGGGTGGTGGGCCAACCGGCGCGGCGCCCGCGCCGATGGCGCCACCAGCTCGTCCTCGATGTCCTGCAACCAGATGTCGCCGAATTCGTGTGCGGCGTGGTGGACCGCGTCCTGGCGGAGAACCCGGGCATCAGCTACCTCAAGTGGGACGCCAACAGACCGCTGACCGACCCCGGGTCCCCCACGCTGGCCACCGACCGGCAGGCCAACTACTGGGTCGACCACGCCCGGGCCACCTGGCGCCTGATGGAGACCGTCGCCGAGCGCCACCCCGAGCAGACGCTCATGCTGTGCGCCTCGGGCGGCGGGCGGGTCGACCTCGGGTCACTGCGCTGGTTCCACGAGGTCTGGCTCTCGGACAACACCGATCCCGTCGACCGGGTGCGGATGCAGTGGGCCGCGTCGCATTTCCTGCCGGCCAACGTGGTCGGCGCGCACGTCACCCGGGAAGGAGACCGGCCGGTGGCCTTCGGGTGTGCCGTGGCGATGAGCGCGCGGTTCGGCTTCGACATCGACTTTGCGGGCATGACCGACGACGAGCTGGCCGTCTGCCGCCGCGCGGTGGCGCTGTACCGAGACGTCCGGCCGCTCGTCCAACAGGGCGACCTGTGGCGGCTGGTCCCGCCAGATGAGCGCGCCGCCCTCAGCTACGTGTCCGCAGACGGCGACCGAGCGGTCATCTTCGCCTTCCAACTCACCGACGCGCACGAACGATGCAGGCCCGCTGCGCCCTCGTGGGCTCGACCCGGACCGGACCTACGAGGTCATCGCGGTCGATCTGGCAGCCGGCCCCGATCCGACCCGGACCGACGTAGAGCGACGACTAGGTGCGGCGCTCATGGAGAAGGGCCAGGAGTGGCCCCTGTTCGAGCCCTGCACTGCCCGCATATTGGTGCTCCGGTCCGTGTAAGCACGGGCAAGCAGCCCGCTTCGCTCGGGCTTGCCGCAACGCTCGTCTCTCGGCGACGGCGCCTCCCGAGTGTTTCGCTGGTCGAGTCCGTGGTCCGGCTGAATCCACGGTCGCGGCGATCGGCTCGATGCGTGCTCTCCCGACTCCATCATCCGCTTCCGGGCAGCGGCGTCCAGTTCTGCTCGACGACCCAGCAGACGCCTGCCGGAGGCGACCCAACCGGGCCGTGCTTGCAGAGGCTCGTCGGTGGGTGATTGTCATGGACCTCGACCACCCGGTACTCCGTTGGGCCATAGAACTTGTCTGGCCCGTAGGACAGCACAGGTGAGTAACCGCCCGGGAAGTTGGTGACACGCGACATTGCCTCGACGAAGGTCCGCCGATTGAGGTTCTTACCCGCCATGGTCGCCGCCTGGGCGAAGAGGCGGATCTCTTGACACCAGCCCTGGACCGGCCCTTGCTCCTCAATGTCGTCATTGATGTTGCCCTTGGGAATCTGCGGGTAGGCCTTGTGCCACACATCCCAGCAGCTCCGCACCCCCGGGTCGTACCCGCCCTGTGACTCAGCGACCGGAAGGTCGATGCCACCGAGAGTCTCTGCCGTGACACCCTCCTGATTGTTGAGCGCCTTCTCGTACGGGATGGGGATCAGTCCGAGCGCAACCTCAATTTCGGACTGGTAATCGCTGAGGAGGAGCTTGGGGAAGTAGTCCTGCGAAGTCTCGGCGCCGATGAACGGGGTGAAGGCGTTGTCGGGCAACAAGGGAATCACGGATTGGATCCCGGCCGCCTTGAGCCGTTCGACCGCCAGCGTGACGGTCGAATCCGTAGTGGCGGTCTCATCGATGTCTGCCGTCGACTTCGACCACCTGAGGGACCACACCGATCTTCTTCAGGTCCGGCAAGAGGTAGGAGTCGAGCGCGCCTTGGTCACTGGCCTGGTCCGAGACCACGACACCGACCTTCTTCCCGTGACCGAGGCGACCCGAGCTGAGGCCCCAGCGCACAGTGGCCGCGAGGATCGGCGCGTCATCCGCCCCCGTCCACCACAAGTACGGAGAGCCGAGATCCGTCCAGTTGGTGGTCGTCGTCCACTGGGAGAGCATCGGCGTCTGGCCTTCTCGGGTGATGCAGAGCTCGTTGGTCCCTTGTAATGTGCCGAGCCCGTCCACGACGGCGAAGACGGGTGGGTTGCCCTGGGTCCACTGCTTGCACAGCGCTCGTTCCTCGTCCACGTTGGTCGGGTCGAAGCTCACGATCATCGGGTTGATCTTTCGACCGTGTATTCCACCGGCATCGTTGATCTGGTTCACGAAGAGGTGGATCGCTTTCGTCTGCTCGCCGTACTCGGCATCAGACTCGATTTCGAACTCCCCTTCGATGCTGGTGAACGAGATGATCGGAAAGACCACGTTGATGGCGTTTGCCGTGACACCCCGCGCGCTTGTGCTTGCCTCGGTGACGGGGGTCGGTGCAGTGGTAGCACCTGACGGCGCTGCGACGCCCATCGCCACCGTGCTCCCAAGGACGGTGAGAGCCCCTCCGGCTCTCAGCAGCCTTCGCCTTGCACCCGAATTTCCCCAGCGTCGCATCGTCATCTCCCTCGGTGCGCAGTTCGAACCGGGCAGCCCGGGAAGGGTATCGCCGGTGGGACAGGAGCGCTGTACAGAACAGGCAGCTATCACTCGCGCGGAGAGAAGCAGGCGATCAGGATGAGTCGGTCCAATCGCGAGGGATCGCTGAAATCGTCAGCTCGGACCGTTGCGTGCTTTGGAAATACTCACGACGGAAGTTCTGTGCCCGCTTGCTCCGCCACCATGTCTGTGGAGTACCACGCTGGCCAGTTGGTGTCCGGCTCGCCTGTTGTGACGCCGGGGAGGTCCTCCGGCTTCTCCATGGCGTGCCCAACGGTGCTCGTGGGGACGCCACAGCGCTCGAGCTCGTACGAGCGACCGTGGACGACGCTCCGGCTGAGCTCCTGTCGACCTGCTGGATCTACTGGAACTTTCGCAGCCTCAACGGTCCGACACTTACGCAAACCCGCTCTGTCAGCGTTCAGTCGGACCATCTTCGGTGCCGTCCACTTGGTGCCGTTCTGGCGGGCTGAGCAGGAGCTCACCGTAGAGCTCGGGTCGGCGTCGCTGTATCGGGCCGCGGGTACCAGATGGCGACAGGGTTACGAGCGACGTCACGATTTCGTCTCCGTTGCCATTGTCCTGGGCGATGACGGTGCCATCGGGGTCGATGATGAGACAACGCTTCGGGTGAACGAAGAGCACGTGGACACCATTCTCGAATGCCCGGGTGCGCATCATGACGTCATTGATTTCGCCATACATGCCCCAGGCGGGCACGAGAATCAGTTGCGCACCCTTGATAGCCAAAATTCGTGATGTCTCAGGCAGCTGTCGATCCATGCATATCACCGTGCCCCAGCGACCAAACGCCGTGTCCACCACTGGGAACTCCGACCCCTTGGTGTTGTACGGCTCATCGTCGCCGGCCGTGTGGGTCTTGGCGTAGCGGCTCACCGCCATTCCGTCGGGAGAGTAGATGATCATTGAGTTGTACATACGGTCGTCGCGTCGCTCCGCGACTCCCACCGCGAGATAAATGTCGAGTTCGGCGGCCAGAGCACCGACACGGCGGAGCAGTGGGCCATCGGCAATTTCGCCGATTTCGAAATACCGCTCCTTCGAGAAGTGTTGCGGATTTTCGTCATTCCAGACATACCCCTCGAGGAATCCCTCGGGAGTGACCACCACTTGCGCACCCTCATCGGCAGCCCGACGTGCGAACGATTCCAATGTCTCAAAATTGCGCTGCTTGTCCCAGGGCGTGGGGGTGACCCGCAATCCCGCCAACGCAAATGACGCCTTGCCCTCCACAACGCCACAATACAGCGCACTCCCTTTTCACAACGCAGGCAATGTCCCCGCGCGACTCGCCAGGTATATTCAGCCCAAGACGCGAAGATCGACAGGGGGGCACAGCTGATGGGGGCTCGTTGGCGGTGAAGCGAATCCTTCGAGTGCTGGCCGCGTCGGTGACGATCGTGGTTTCCGTCGCGTCCGTCGCGTTACCGGACGCTGGAGCAGCGTCCCGATTGTCCGGCGATGCGGCAGTGACTCCGCCCGATAAGGCAAGCACCTCGAATCGGGGCGTCATCGGCAAAGAAATCAACGTGGTGTTCCCGGTCGCCAATCTGACCTCCCTCGCGAGCTCGTTCGGTTTCGCGGGCGACCCTGAAGACGCCGAGCAGATTCCGGCGATCAGGTTTTACGTCGACCAGATCAACCAGGCCGGCGGGATCAACGGCCGCATGATCAACCCGATCATCGTCAGCTTCGACCCGGCCAACAACGCCAACATGCAGTCGCTGTGCGAGCAATGGACCCAGGGCAACCCAGCCGTTTTCGCCGTGGTCGACGGGATCGGTACGTGGACTGGGGACAACCAGCTCTGCGTGACGGAGCAGGGGCACACCCCGCTGATAAGCGCCTCGACCGCCACCACCGATTGGACACGGCTGGGGTCGCCCTACCTGTGGTGGACGGGACCGGACCAGGCGCCGGTACTGGCAGCGACGGTCCAGTGGGGGTTGGGCTCAGGACGCCTCGGCCATGGTTTGAAGGTCGGCGTTGTCGTCTCTGACCAGGCCGGCGACCAGGCCGCGCTCAACTCCTACCTGCTGCCTGACTTGAAGAACGCTGGCATCACTCCGCAGGTGGAGACGGTGGCGGGCAACCCCGACGACTCGGCCGCGACCAGCTCGGATGCGCAGCTCGCGGTGGAGCGCTTCAAGGCGGCCGGCGTGCGCTCGGTCATCCCACTTCTCCCCGAGAACGCTTTCTTCCCGTATCTATCCGCGGAAACCTCGCAGCAGTACTTCCCGCACCTGTTGCTGAGCGACTACGGATCGACGATCGAGATTGGTCTGGGTCTGATCCCAATTCCTTTCGAAAAAGCGCTCAACGGTCAAGAAGGTGTCACCGTGGAAACACTCGGGGGTATCGACGACGATCGTCCTCAGAGCGAAGGTGGCTATGACCCTGGCGTCCGAAGTTGCTGGGAGTCATTCCGCAAGAGCAAGACTTTTCCGTTTCCGAAGCCACCGGTGCACCCTGGTCCATGGATAGAGGAACAGGGGCCAATTGCCGGTTGGTGTCAAGGAATTCGCCTCTTCGCCACCGCCGCCGAAAAGGCCGGGCCCGACCTCACTCGCCGTACTTTCGTCGAAGCGATGGCGTCGATCAAGAATTACCCCGGCACTCTCAGCCCGATCCTCACCTATGGTGCCGACAAATTCTACGGCCCGACCCAATACCGAGTCGTCAGCCTGCACAACAACGGCTCTGCGCCCAACGAGTGCATCAATAACTACAAGGGGCGGGTGCAGGCGACCTGCTGGCGCATCGTCGAGAACTGGAGACCCTTGGTGAACCCCTAGACGCTCCAGGAGTCGCCAAACTAAGCCTCGATCCACCGCCCCAATACTGATTAACGCTCCGCGCGTCCGTGGAAAATGCCTCCTGCAGTGGGAAAATGACGGTGCTTGACGTCGTCGTTGTACCCACCACGAGGAGGCACTTTCTGTGAAGTCAGTATCGCGCGGAATCGACCGGATCGCTGTGACCTTTGACGATCCGAATCTGGTGGCCAATGCCGGTTTGTTGCTCGTCGCCACCTTGGTGCGCAGACTCGGCCTCGAGGCTCTGTGCAACGCGACGATCCGGCTGAGTGGCCGCACCGGTGGGTTCCAGCCGGGCCGCAAGATCTTGACCCTGGTGCACGCCATGGTGGCGGGCGCATCGCACATCGACCACGCCGACATGTTGCGGGCCGGGTCGACGGCCAGCGTGCTGCCCCACCGGGTGATGGCCCCGTCCACGCTCGGGACCTTCCTACGTGCCTTCAGTTTCGGTCATGTCCGGCAGTTCGAAAAGGTGATCGGTGACGCCCTCGGGCGCGCCTGGTCGCTCGGGGCGGGCCCCGGTGACCACCAGCTGGTGGTCGACATCGACTCGACGATCCGTGAGGTGTTCGGCAAGCTCAAAGGTGGTGCTGCCTACGGCTACACCAATGTCCTCGGCTACCACCCGATCCTCGCGACGAGGGCCGACACCGGCGAGATCCTCCATGCCCGGTTGCGCAAGGGATCGGCCAACACCCAGCGCGGGACCAAGCGCTTCGTCGAAGAGCTCGTGGCCCGCCTGCGCCGGGCCGGGGCCACGGGCAAGATCGTCATGCGCTTCGACTCGGGCTACTGGTCCAACGACACCATCAAGGTGCTCGGACGCCTGGGGGTCTCCTACACCATGGCGGTGCACACCGGCACAAAGGCCCTGGACACCTGCATCAGCGAGATCGATGAGGCGAGCTGGATCGCCATCGAGTATCCGGTCGGTGGAGAGGCAATGGTCGCTGAGTGCACCTACAAGGGACGACGCCTCATCGTGCGCCGCACCCGTCTGACCGGTCCCCAGGCGACTTTGTGGCCCACCTGGCGGCACTTCGCCTTCTTGACTGACCTTGTCGGCACGGCGGTGGAGCTCGACGCCTTCCACCGCGCGCACGCTGTCGTCGAGCTCTGCATTGATGACTGGAAGGAGGGGGCGGGCATGGAGCACTGCCCCTCGGGCGACTTCTCAGCTAACGCGGCGTGGATGTGCTGCGCCGTCCTCGCTCACAACCTGATCCGCTGGAGCGCCAAGCTCGGAGGGCTCGTCGAAGAGGACACGCTGGTGGTGGCACAGACCCTGCGGACTCGTTACTTCTCGGTCCCCGCTCGACTCGTCAACCGATCCGGAACGCCGACTCTGCGCGGACCCACCCAGTGGCCGTGGGCCGTCTCGTTCACCAGAGCACTCACCAATCTGCGCGCCGTCGCCTTCGCCCCCATCTGAGCGATCCCCCGCGGACCGGCGTGGCCGCAGACGATCACCCACGCGCTGACAACCGACAGGCGACACAAATCCCTGGACTCGCACGTCCCTGGGCCAGAAACTCACCGCACTCCTGGATGGTCGCACCCTGCACGGCGGTGCTGCGTCTTCAATCCAGCTCACATGGGGTCAGGCGGTGGATCGAGGCTAAGAGAGCGGGCACTCTGGTCCATAGCGTCCAGTGGCGTGACGTTCTCCCCTAACGGGCGGCGATGCTCGGTGGACTGGTGGTTTCTCTCGCCATCATCGCCGCGACGTTCCCGCTCCTCAACCAGATCACTGGCCCCGAGGTAGCTCGGAACGAGTGACCACGAAGGAGTGCCTATTCATCGATTGGAGACGGGGATGCGCTTGTAGGTTCTGGAAATGTGCGCGACGAGGTCGAGCCCATCGCTCCAGGGCATCTACTGTCCCGACGGCTGATTGCGCCAGGAGAAGTACACAGTGCCGTCATCCGCAAGCAGATTCGTGGTTCGTCGTGTTGCACCGACCCGACGTTTGGGCACGTTGCCAGATCGTGGTCAGGAACGAAGCGGAGTGATGGCCAGGGGATGGCGACGTTGGCGTTCGACTGCGAGGTTCTGAAGTTCCCGGTGCAGCGCCAGGCGCTTCTCCGTGTCACGGGTACGGTCGAGGTCCCCACGTAGGGCGTCGTACCGCTCCACTAGTGCTCTGTCGTTCAGGCCGGTGACATCCATGTCTTCAACGCTATGCCGAGCAGGGTTCCTAAACGCGGATAGACGTCGGGCGTAAGCATGTGCTGCCGGTTCGGAGGATCGACTGGTGGCGAGCTGATGGGAGGGCGGGAGAGCTTATCCACTGCGTCTTAGGCGTACAGTTCAGCCTCGATCGTTGGGCAATGGGATGGGCAAAAACGTTCATCTGGCGGTTCTCCAATGCCGAAATGCTCACGGCCGTCGCGGGAACACGTGGTCGGATCCCGGTCATTTGATCCCTGGCGTTGAGTACGCGTACTGCGTGACAGCGCTGACAATGGCGAGAGCGAACCGGAACGCTCCCGACGAATACTCATCGCACGGCGCGGTGACGCCCCGGCTAGCCGGCGTTCCGTCAGGACAGAAGTGGACGCCGTCGGGCGAGCGCACCACATTGGTTCCACCGAAGCCACAGCTCGGCTCGATGCTCATGCAGGGCAGCGCCCAGGTGAAGTCTCCCGTGGCCGTCTCAACAGAAGCGCCCGCGTCCACGAAAGTCACCGTGAGGGGGCTCGCCTGGGCCAGCTGGCGGTAGATGTCGTCGAGGTGATCCCATCCGGACACTGCAGGCTCGTCGATTGGGGTGCCAACCAGAAACACATGGGCGCTCACCGCGCTGAAGATGTCAATTGCCTCCTTCGTGTAAGTGGCGTAGAGGTCGTAATACTGGGGGCTCCGGAGAGTGACGTCGTCCATGCAGGGCGTGAACGCGTCGCCCGAGAAGACAAGAAGTACCGCCTGGGGCTTCTCGGCGGCAGCGATCGCCATCGTGCTCAGCCAGTCGCATGTAGCGGTGCCGCCGTAGGTGTAGTTGGAGACCGTGTAGCCGTGGGTCCATTGGAAGAACGTGTCCAGGTAGGGCACCGCCTGGTACCCGAGCGAGTCCCCGAACAGGTCCACCCGCTCCACTGCGGTCGATGGCGTCGAACCTGGACGGAGTGCCTGATCCCGTGAGGATCCGACGACTCTCGCGCCGATATCGCGATCGGAACCGCCACTGCCCTCGACGATCCGCTCAACCCCTCGATGCTGTTCTGTCACCGCCGCCCCAGTTGCCGCTGTTCCCACCGCCATGAGAGCGACACACGCCGCGATCCCCGCGACGGCGCCCAGCTTCGCTTGGGCGCTCTCTGCAGTGAGCCGAACAGATGGTGCCAACTGGGAACTGGCGCCTCGCCTATGTCGCCGGCGGAAGCCGGCGGAGTTCCCCAGTGATGCGAGGATTCGCCGAGTCCCAAGCCGGCGATGACTGACCCGCATGGAAGCTGGTACGCGCTGGCCGGACCCACCGAAGTCAGCGGCCTCAGTTGATTCAATCATCACGTCTTACTCCTCGAGAGCACGAGCATGGATCCCGGCGACGGCCCAAGCCGTTTACAGCGCGGCCGGTACAAGAGTCCTCTCCACTTCAACGGTGACGGGATCAATCCCCGACGACTCGACATCAAATCGCGGCAGCCAGTCGAGCCAGCGAGGCAGATACCAGCTGCGCTCTCCCAGCAAGCTCAAGGTGCATGGCAAGACGATCGAGCGGACAACAGTTGCGTCGAGGAGAAGCGCCACCGCCACCCCAAATCCCATCTGCTGGAACATGTCGAGTTGGCCGCGGGCGAACCCGGAGAAGACCACCACGATGATGAGGGCGGCCCCCGTGATGATCTTGGCCGTCGATGCCACACCACCGACAACAGCTTCGGAGGTCGAGCCTGTCTCGTCGTAGCGTTCCTTGATCCGGCTCATCAAAAAGACCTGGTAGTCCATCGAGAGCGCAAAGAGGACTGAAAAGAGGAAGAGCGGTACCCAGGCGTCGATGGCGGTCACCTTCTCGAAGCCGAAGAAGCCCGCGCCTATCCCGTGGATGAAGACCAGGGTCAAGAGACCGTAGGCCGCCCCCACCGACAAGAGATTGAGCACGATCGAGACGAGGGCGATCATGAGCGAGCGGAAGGCCAGCATCAACAAGATGCAGCTGAAGCCCAGCACGAACAACAACACATAGGGAGTGGGGGCCGACACCGCGTTGAAGTAGTCGGCGGTCTCGGCCGTTTTGCCCCCCACGTAGACGCCGGCATGGGAGCCGGTGAAGATCGACGGAATGAGGTCGCTGCGCAGTCGGCGCACTGCGGCCACGTCCGGGCTCGAGACGACGTCACCTCGGATCGGAACGGTCAGTGCCAAGAGCTTGCCGTTCGCAGATGCGGCAATGGTGCCCGACCCAAACCGTGGGTTTTCGGCCAGGACTGCTTCGAGCTTCGACAAGTCCCCCTGGCTTCGGGCATCTCCACCGTCGGCGACAATCTCGACTGGGTAGGGATCCTGGTCGGGGAAGTAGCGCTGCACGGCGAGGTAGCCCTGCTTGGACGGCAGATTGTCGGGAAGGGTGGCCACGCCGCTCTGACCGATATGGAGCCCCAGGAGGGGCACCGCCAACGCGACCAGCACCCCGACGGTCAGAGTGAGCATGACGACACGGTGGCGCAGAACTCCTTCGATGAATGTTCGCCAGATCCTGGACTCGCCCGAATCCGTGATCCCGAGACGGTTTCCGACAACGGGCAGGCGCAGGGAGTTCACGCGATCCCCGAGGAGGTGCAGCATCGCCGGAAGGAGGGTGAGGGCGGCCGCGACGGAGACGACCCCGACGATCACTGCCCCGGCGGCCATGCTGCGCAGGACGTCCGCCGGCACCAAGAAGAGGCCAACGAGGGCGATCACGAACGTGGCGCCGCTGAACAGGACGGCACGACTTGCGGTCGCAGCCGTGCGCTGGATGGCTGCCTCCTTGTCGAGGCCGGCGGTCCTTTCCTCTCGGAAGCGGGAGACGATGAGCAAGGAGTAGTCGGTTCCCAGTGCCAGGCCCATGCCGGTCATCATGTTGATGATGAAGGTCGAGAGGTGGAACTCCTGACTGACGAGTGTCGCAATCCCAAGCCCGACGATGATCGATAGCAGTGCCATCAGCATCGGCATCAACCCGGCAACCACTGCTCCGAAGACGAGTAAGAGGACAACGATCGAGATCGGCAGCCCGAAGTCCAGCTCCCCGCGCCGAAGGTCGCTTGTCGCCAGTGTGCTGAAGTCGTTGTCCACCGTGTGGACGCCGGTAACGGCCACCGAGAACCCGCCGTGGCCATTTGTCGACTGCACTGCGTTCACCACCGGCTTGATGTCTGCATCAGTAGCTGCCCTCAATGAGATCAGGGCGGCGTGCCGGTTGTCCGCGACCAGCGGGCTGGTCGAGGCGAAATTGGCCGCGACCTTCGTGATGCCTGGGCTCGCTCCGACCTTCGCCTCCAACCTGCTGACAAATATCTTGAAGTCCTGATCGCTCGCCGTCGACCTCATTGAGCTGACGACAATCACGTCTGTCGGCTTCTGGCTCGCTGGCCCGACGACCCTGTCGTAGAGGGCTTCGGCCTGGCTGGATTGCGTCGCACCCACGACATGGGGCGTTGTCGTCAGACCCTTCAGCGAGGTTCCGGCGAACACCAGGGCCACCACGACGAGGAGACCCCAGATGGCGAGAGTACGGCCCGTGCGCTGCGAGCTGACCGCAGCCATCCTTTGCGTGAATCCAAAGCTTGCTGAGCTCGGGAAACGCTCGGAAGCACGGGTCTTCTGCTGCATCGGGGCCTCCTGGTGTGAGCACCGCTCTGAATACAGAGCAGTATCCACTTCTCAGTCGGTCAAGTCAAGAGCAATGCTCACATTACAGTGCATCGCTCGCAGATATGCCATACTGGGACCATGCCGTCGAGCAAGGGCCTTCGAGCGCGAGTACGTGCAGAGCTCATGCAGGAGATCAAGGACGAAGCTCGACGGCAGATGGCCCAAGAAGGCGCTTCGTCGCTCTCGCTCCGCGCCATCGCTCGGCACCTCGGCATGGTGTCATCGGGGATCTACCGCTACTTCAAGAGCCGCGATGAACTCTTAACAGCTCTGATTGTGGACGCCTATGAAGCTGTAGGTTCCGTCGTGGAGACAGCTGACGGGCGCTGCGAGCCCTGCGACTTTGCGGAACGTTGGAGCGCCTGTTGTCACGCGGTACGCGTGTGGGCTGTCGCGAACCCCCACGAGTACGCCCTGATCTACGGTTCGCCCGTTCCCGGGTATCACGCTCCCGAGGAGACGAACCCTCCGGCGAGCCGTGTTGCTCTGGCGCTTGTTGCAATCATCCGCGACGCCGCCGCAGCCGGAGAGCTTCGCAGCCCCTTCGTCGTCGAGGTCTCCCCGGCGGTGTCAACGAGCGCTGCCGCTGAAGCAGTTCGCCTGGAAGCAATCGGGTTCGACGGTGTGCCCGCTGACGCCGTCATTCGGTCGTTGACGGCGTGGACGCAGCTCTTCGGTGCAGTGAGCTTCGAGGTCTTCGGGCGTGTCGCCGACATAGTCGAAGACATCGATGCGGTCTTCGACCAGTCGGTGAGAGACATGAGTGCGTTCATCGGCATCGTTGAGTCAAAGCGTTGAGTCAAAGCGCCATGGACCTGCGCGAGTTTGAAGCGCTCCTAGCGGTCGCCAATGAGCTCCGCTTCGGTGTGTAGCTAGCTCACTCCGCATGAGGTATGGCGGTCTGTTATGGCCGGCTGTGTCCTAGGACATCGGCTTTGCTGGAACGCACCGCTAGCTTTCTGATGCATTCTCTGACCGCATCAGAAGTTTCGCGACCACCTCCGGCTGGTCGTGCTGGGGCCAGTGGGAGGCATGCTGGACAAGATGCAGCGAGGCGTCCTTGAACAAGGCAGCTATTTCTGCCGCAAGTGAGGGGTTCAAATAGCGATCCGTTTCTCCGAAGATGATCGAGACAGGAACCTCTAGACGGCCCAGTTCGCCATCCTCAATAGCCGCCTCCAAGTGATCCAAGTCTTCGAACAGTCCCGCCGTCCAGGTACGGATGGCCGCGAGGGCATCGGGCTGGTCGGCGTCACCGAAGAACTGAGGAAGGATCGATTGGACTGCGATGCCATCGGGGTCGAGGGCATCGATCCCCCAGCGATCTGCGGTGTGTTGGAGCAGCCAGAGCCGCTGTGCCTGGTCGTTGACCATGGCGTCGGCAAGCGGTTTCAGTTCCAGATCGGCGAGCAACCGGATCATTTCGGGCAGCTTCAGCGAGGGCTGGTGTCCGACCACGGTGTTGAGCAGAGACAAATGGGCTACCCGTTGGGGGTGGGCGACCGCGAAGGTGACCGCATCCGGCCCGGACGCGTCGTGGCCCACGAGCACAGCGCGGCCGATGCCCAGCCCGTCGAGCACGGCCCCCAGTTCGGACCCGTGTTCCTCCAGAGAGAATCCTGCGGTATTCGAACGATCGGATCGACCGTACCCGAGCCAGTCGAAGACTACGGCTCGCCTCGGGGCGAGCCATGGCAGGAGCTTGTCGTAGATCCGGTGATCGTCCGGAAAGCCGTGCATGAGCACGATAGGGGGATCTACACCGGGCATCTCCCGCACGAAGAGGTTCCCTTGCGGAGTGACCACATATCGTTCGTTCATATAGAGCTCTGCTTGCGTCATAGCTGATTCCTTTCGTTGATTCTCTTGTCCCGGTTCGTGGTCACACTCTTCAGGTGATCCGAACAACTCAGATCACGTCTTCAAGGACTCCGCAGTTTCAACCAGAAGGATCTGAGGTCTGCGATTGAACGCTCGACGATGTGACCCGCACCTCCCGTGGGGCAATGGATGAGGCCACCACTGCTGCGAATCGCTTGGGGTCGTCGAGCATGACGTTGTGATAAGCGTCGGAAAATATGGTGAGGGTGCTGTCTGGGATCTGCTGATGTAGGTAGCGGGCGACAGTGAGATTGAGATCGGGATCGTGCGCGCCCCAGACGATGTGGACAGGTACCGACAGTGATTGCAGGCTGGGAAGTCGGGCCGCGTCGCTCGTCACCGCTGCAAAGAGATTGGCGGTTAAGGATCGAAGTGGCCCGAAAGTGCTCGGTTGGGCGAGAAATTGCTGGGTAAATAGAGGCGCGAACTCCCTGGCGATGGTGCCGTTGCCGTCGAAAGTCGACTCCTGCCAGGTCAGCAAATCATCGAGGAGGCGGGAATCGGTCGACAGCCCCGTCATGAGGCTGTTGAACCCGAGTGCGGTCCCTGGTGGAAGCGGTCCGAGCGATGCCGCGGTCGGGTACTGGCCGAACGCAAAGATGGAAGCGAGAGCGGGGGGACCGGATCCAGGAAGGGGCGTGTAGAAGCCGTTCGAGAGGATGACTGACGCAACGCGACTCGGGTGATCGAGCGTCCAATTGAGGACGGCGGGCACACTTGCGTCGTGTGCCACCAAAACCACCCGGTTGAGGTGGAGCCCTTCAATCACGGCATTCAGATCCCCCTCTTGGCGGGCAAAGGTGTACGAATAGTGAGAGGGCTTGCTTGACCTTCCCCAGCCGAGGAAATCAAAGGTCACGACCTCCTGTCCCTTGAGCAGTGGGACGACTCGATCGTAGAGATGGTGGTTGTCCGGGAACCCGTGGCAGAGCACGATCGCGGGGCCGCGACCGGGCTGCACATAGGCAGCAATCCGGTACCCAGCACGCGGGATCCACACCAGCCTTGACCGACCGTGCTGCGACGATCTTTGGACGCAGCCCATGACGGGTTGGATGACTGATTGCGGTCGCTTGCACTGCGACAACGATGGTCGCCGCGACCATGCCCACGAACTCGTGAGAGCCGCGACCACCACCGCGGCGAACCGCCAGCGCCATTTGGGAGTCCTTCCGTGAGGATCGACGGAGTCCACTGTGTCGCCCAGCGATCGGCGAGCTGTGGTCCTGATTTCTGGTTCCGACCAAATCGGATTGAGTGTTCATCATGTGTCTCTCTCTTTCAAAAGTCTCCATCTGACATCGTTCTGTGAACCGACTCTCAGTCCGCACGCGGGCCGAACCGGCGAATCGCGGCTCCCGTGCACATGGAGAAGCAGTCATGGTCCCCGAGCGTCGTCTTTACCAACACGACGTCTCCACCGAGTTTCGAATCTTCTCGTCGAGTTCACTTGCGATCGCGTCGATCGTGTGGGAACCAAACGACGCGAATACGCTTGATGGTTGGTCGTAGGCGACATGCGCGCCCATAGCGTCTCGGTAGACCGCCACGCGGAAGGGTGCATAGAGCCCCGCCGCCGGCTCGACCGCGAGGATCTTGCGAGCAATCACCGGGTTACCGACGAGATATAGCGTCGCCCGGATCGGATCGCCGCCCAGGCTGAACAGACTTCCCTGATCGAGACGCCCAAGTGCGACGAAGCCTGTTTCACCAACGGTGCGATTCACGAGAGCCTCGACGTCACGCCACGTTGCTTCATCGAGGACGAGTCGGAGCGTGAGCAGCGGATCGAGGAACGGCACCTGATCGTCAAACCTGCGGCGGGTCTCTTCGAAATCGACGGCGCTGTCGTGGATCACGCGGGTTGCCTGATAACTAATGGTGGTCACGTTCCTCCAGGGAGATCGTGTGCTTGTTAGTCCGAGCTCTCGGCCCGATGAATGAGTCAAAAGGGTGACGGTGAGCAACGGAGCCCGTATCGAGATCGCTGGCGAACGTGACCATTTGAAGGGCACTCACCAAGCGGGGACCGTTTGACACGACCTCCGTTGTACCACGTAGCTTGAGAAAGTCAAGTTCTGACTATTGATTCTCAAGTAGACGTCTGACATACTGCCGGCATGAAGTCGTACAACCACTACTGCGCGGTGGCCAAGGCGCTCGACGCTGTGGGTGATCGTTGGACTCTGCTCATCATCAGAGAGCTCGTGAGCCAAGGTCCGTGTCGTTATACCGACCTGATGAGTGGACTACCTGGAATTGCGACCAACCTCCTGGCCGACCGCTTGGCATTCTTGGAGGAGTCCGGCATTGTTTGGCGTGAGTCGGTGCCTCCACCCGTCGCTGCCACGCTGTACCACCTGAGCGATACCGGAGCAGGCCTCAAGCCGGTACTCGACGCGCTCGGGATGTGGGGTGTTCGTTTCATGTCTGAAAAAGACGAAACAGATCAATTCCGTAGTCACTGGTTCAAGCGTCCGGTCTCGATATTTCTTAAAGACCGCGCCCCAGATGGGCCTCCAGTCTCCATACAGCTCAGTCCCGAGGACTACCCGGCCGTCATCGAGGCCTCGCCGGACGGAATCCGAACGCGACCTGGCAGAGTTGAATCCCCTGATCTTGAACTCGCTGGGCCCCCACATCTCATTTTGGGAACCCTGTCGGGTCGTTTAAGCGTCAAAGAAGCCAAGGCTGCGGGCCTGATGCTGACAGGAAGGGTGGCCGTGCTGAATCGGTTACGCCGAGACCGCGCTGACGTTTCTATCGCCAACGCTGTCTCTACCGAGTAATCCGAGTCTGCACTACGACCGCGCCATGTTGGACGACGCGGGTGGCCGCTTGCTAGGAACACGACCAGGAACGTGGGGTGTACCGGTCGCACGTCTTCGGGCCCGAAGGCGATGACCCTAACCCCAGCCATTCACGAGAACCCTGAGGACGGCACCCTCGCCATTTTCTGGTCAGGGTGAGAGCCCGCGAGGGTCATTTCGTAATTGGTGAGTGCAGATCGCCGTGATTTGGTCGATCGGACGGGTCAAAGATGACCGGGGAGTGACTTCGGGACGCGCGTCGTCAAGGTGGGGACCCGTAGCGAGGAAGCGAGTTCGCTCAGGTGATGAGGGCGATGCGCCGGTAGGCACCGAGCAGCGCGTCGGTGCCGGGCCAGCCGTCGATGATGCGCACGACGCGTTGGCGCGAGCGGTGGATCAGCCGCCCCGGTGCGTGCAAGAGACCCCAACGAAGTGCTTTGGGCCGGGCACCCACCCAGGGCCCGTCGAGGCAGAGCAGCTGGAACCAGCGCACGAGGTCGGCCGCCATGGCCACCGTCATCATCCAGTTGGCGTTGGCCTCGAAGCTGGCGAAGGGGAAGCGCATGAGCCCCGAGTCCTTCAGGCGCTGAATGTGTTGTTCGACGTGAGCATGGGCCCGCATGGTGGCATCGAGGGCGACCGGGTCACCATCTTGGTCGGTGTAGAAGCCCCAGTAGCGATAGTCGAGGGCGGGGAACAGACTGCGCTGGGCTCCGGGGTGCAGCGGTTCACGGCGGATGATGCAGCGGGTGCCCTCTGGGAGCTTGGGCGTCGAGATGAGCGACGTCACCTCACACACGGCCGCGCCCTCTCTCGGCTTGCCGTCTTGACCGATGGCCGCCTCCCAGACGTCTTCGAGCCCGACGACCTCGAAGATGGCCCTGGAGAGCTGGGCGTTCGAGCGCACGGTGACGAAGAAGCCGATGTTGCGCTCCCGACAGGCACTGAGGAAGCCCTCGGTGCACCCCGCCGAGTCGGCCCGCACGACGACCGCTCTTTGCACGAGGGACGGGTCGTCGCCGCGCTGGTGACCGAGCGCGATCTCGCTTGGCAGCTGCACGACGGCGTCGTCGAGGACGATGACGTGGTCGGCCACGGTGTTGGCCCCGGCGTTGCCTGCTCGCAAGAGCGAAGAGAGCGTCTCGCCGGTGGCATCGGCGAAGCAGAACATAGGATGGAACCCATAGCCGCCCTTGTACGTGGGCGCCGCCGACACCTTGTTCTCGGAGTGGATCTCGACCAACGACGCGTCGATGTCCAAGAGCACCGGGTCGCGCCCATTCGTCGCGCCGGCACGGCGCCAGACCTCTGTGCGCACCTCGGCCAGTGCGGCTGCGATCCCGCTCCTCGTCGAGGGGGTTATCTCGTGGAAGGTGCGAAAGACCGTGGTGTCGGAAGGCACCGCACCGAAGAGGTCCTCTTGGAGCCGCAGGTGCTCGATGTCGGCGCAGCTCTCGCCGCCGCCGGACAGCATGAGCGCCGTCTGCACGAGGACCTTGCCCCGGTCGTGCAGTGGAAAGCGTTCACCACGTGGAGGGATCCGTGTCGAGAGCGCGTCGCCGAGCCCCATCCGGTCGGCAAAAGCCCCAAGAGCGTGCAGTCCGACGTGGGCCACCACCCCCGCTCCACCGGGTTCCACAACGACGCGACGCGTGCTGGTACCGTTCACTTTGGAAGTGCCCTCCTGGTCGGGATCTCTGTTGCGTAGACAACAACAGTTTCCCCTACATGGAGGGCTTTTCCGCGGACGCGGCCCGGTCAGCTCACGCGGCTCCGTGAATAGCCGGGGCTAATGATATCTCGGCACCAGCTGTGCCCCTTTTTTGGGGCATCGACGAGAATACTGGTGAGAATCGTAAAATGACTTGGTTGCCCCAGGACTTCCAGCATCCGACTTGGGTTCCACTTCGATTGGATATCACTTCCGACCAATCAAAGGCACCGATCTTCACATGGACTACCCGGCCGTGATGGGATCTCAAGAGCGCCTGTGGTCGATGTTCGGAGCTAGGTGGGGATGGCCAGCACCAACACTTACAATCGAGCAAGACCTCGAGGACTTGCTGCGCCATCAGCGCGAAGCAGAATCACACAAATCATTTAACTACTGCATTCTCGATGACGAGGAATCCACCCTCTTTGGTTGCGTCTACATTGATCCTCCTGAGGCGAACTCGCCGGAAGGGGTAGACGCCGAGATCTGCTGGTGGGTAATCGATGGAGCTGCTGGCACTTTCCTCGAGTCCCACCTCAACGACTTCATCCCCCAGTGGATTGCTCGAGCATGGCCGTTTAAGCCCCGATCCACCGCGTAGACATTGGCCGTAGACCAGTTCAGGCTGGCGAAGGATGAGATCGCGAAAGTGCGGTTCGGGGGTCCTGTCACAGGACCGGGGGCGTGCGGGGTCAGAGGTGCTTGCTACTTCGGCTCCGATGTCAGCGTGTGGGAATTCGTCTGCGGCCACGCCGGTCCGCCGGGGAGTCGCTCAGGTAGGAGCAAAGGTGACGGCGCGCAGATTGTCGAGTGCGGCGCTGAAGCGCAGCGCCCAGGGCCAGCGCTCGGGCAGGCGCAAGGTGGGTCGACCCGAGCGGTTGACCAGACGTCCGGGGACGGCGAAGTAGCGGGTGCGCAAGGTCCGCGCCACGACGAAGGTCTCGGTCTCTTGCACCAAGGCACCGATCGATGCCGTCCAGCGCATCAGGTTGTGCGCCAGCACCGCGCAGCACAGCCACGCCGCGTTGGCCGAGAAGCTCCCCGAGGGGCAGTGCTCCATCCCCGCGCCCTCTTTCAGATCGTCGATGACGAGTTCGACCACGGCGTGGTGACGGTGGAAGGCGTCGAGATCGGTGCCGGGACCTTCGAGGTCGCTCAAGAAGGCGAAGTGGCGCCACGCGGGCCACAACGTCGCCTGGGGGCCGACCAGGCGGGTGCGGCGCACGATGAGGCGCCGTCGCTTGTAGATGCACTCCGCCACCTGGGCCCGGCCTCCTTCGGGGTAGTCGATCTCCACCCAGGCGTCCTCGGCGATGGCGGCGATGGCCTTGGCCAGGGCCTTGGTCCCGGTGCGCACGGCCATCGTGTAGTTGACGCCCAGACGCCCGAGGGTGGCGATCGTCTCGTTGGACCAAAAGCCCGAGTCAAAGCGCATGACGATCTGTCCGCTCGCGCCGGCCCGGCGCAGGCGTGGCACGAGCTCTTCGACGAAGCGCCTGATGCCGCGCTGGGTGTTGGCCGAACCTTTGCGCAGGCGGGCGTGGAGGATCTCTCCGGTGGCGGCCAAGGTGGCCAGGATCGGGTGGTAGCCGAGCTTGTTGGTATAGCCGTAGGCGGCACCGTGCTTCTTCTTGCCGTGCACCTCGTCGATGGTCGAATCGATGTCGACGACCAGGCGTTCACCCTCGCCCGGACCTGCCCCGAGCGCCCACGCGGCGCCGAGCGCCTCGCCGATCACCCTTTCGAACTGGCGGACGTGACCGAAGGTGAAGCTGCGCAAGAAGGTCCCAAGCGTCGACGGTGCCATCACCCGATGCTCGAGCACCTCGGCGGTCGCTCCGGCGCGCAGCATGTCGGCGTGGTCGATGTGGCTGGCCCCGGCCACCATGGCATGGACGAGCGTCAGGATCTTCCTTCCCGGTCGGAAGCCGCCGACCGCGCCCGGACAGCTTGATCGTGGTGTCACAGAGCCTTTCGAGCCCCAGGCGCCCAGCGAGGGTGGCGATCAGCACCAGCCCGGCGTTGGCCACCAGGTTCGGCTCGTCGAAGGTCACCGCGACGCGGTCGATTCCGCGCGATACTGGCTTCACAGAAAGTGCCTCCTTTGTCGGTGAGAACTACGGCGTCAAGTACCGCAATTCTCCCAGCAACGGGGGCATTTTCCGCGGATGCGCGCGCGTCAGATCACGTGGCAACGCGGTGGTTCGAGGTTAAGTCACCGCGGACTGGATTGTCATGGCAGCGGCGCACTGTTCAGTAGTCGCCGCGAGCGGTTCAATGTTCGCTCAGATATCGACAGATACATCGAGCCCGTTCACGCAAGGCTTCGTACGAAGTGCAGAGGATAACTGTTAACTTACTAGTAGCGAAGGGGTCGTCGAGACTCACCACTAACCGCAAGGACTGGGGCACCCACCCGTGGACAGCAGTTCGTGGCGCAGCCGATACCGTCTGCGGGCTGTCGGAGTCAGTCGAGTGCGGTTGCCGGGACGCCGCACGAACCTCGGATTGGCTCGCCGTTCGTCGGACGGTCGAGCGAGCAAGGGGATCACTCCCGGGCCAGCCGCGACTGCCCTGGTCTGCGCAACATCCATTGTCCGAATGTCCGGCGCGATGGCCGCACGATGATGCGGCCGCCACGGGTCTCGCCTGTTATCTCGACACTCAGGTTTACGGGCTGCATCCAGCCGTTTTCCGGCCGCACCTTGACCCTTCCGCCATGCACTGCCACGCCGTCGGCATCAACTTCGATGCCTGGCCTCGTCACCAGAATCAGCCACCCGCCCCGGACCTCTGCCTGGATGTGCAGCGTCGGGCTTGTGATCACCGCATCGGTGAAGTCGAGCCTCACTGTCCCACCGACGGCGCGTATCTCCATCTGCCGCGGGACCATCCACCGACCGCGCCGCGTCGCATTCCCGGCTTGGTAGTCAAGCCGGACGACGTCTTTCACCTGCGGCGTGATCCCGCCCGTATTCACGGCCACCCCGGGCAGGTCAGCCGTCTGCTCCGCCAGCTCGCCGATCGTCCGGGCCGTCAGGGCCACGTCGAGACGCTCGTCAAACTCGGCCGCGCTCAGCCTCCCGTCGCCAGCCGCGACACGGAGGATCTCGATCGCCCGGTCCCTGTCTTGATCAGAGGCCCGCAGCTCGATCCGGGCATCCGCACTGGGACGAGCTGCCTCCGAATCATCATCGGCCGTCACGGCTTCAGGCTAATAAGTCATCGGTCTCGAGGTCGCCCCGATCCTCGGATCCGGTTTGAAGATCCTTCAACGGAATGCTGGGACCAAGAACAACGCGAAGACACTCGCGTTGAAGAGGGCATGGGCGACCATGCCTGCCGCCAGCTTGCCAGTCCGATAGCGCAGGTATCCCAAGACGAGGGCCGTGGGAAAGAGCGCGAGTGGGGCCAGGAGCCCTTCGCTGAGCACATGGGCGAAGCTGAAGATGAACGCCGTGATGAAGAGGGCCGGGACCGCCCCGACCCGCCGGGTGAAGGCCCCCTGCAGCAAGCCTCGAAAGAAGAGCTCCTCGACTAGAGGGGCCCCGATCACCGCCAGGCCAACCACGACCACCCACCCGGCAATACCCGAGGGGGTCACCCCCAAGATGTTGGGCGCGGCGCCATTGGGGGTGCCGAAGCCCGAGCCAGCCACGACAAAACAGATCAGCACGATGAGCGGAGGGATGCGGCCCACCACGGCGCCGACCAACCCCAACCCCAGGTCTTTCAACCTGGGCCGGAACAGTCCGTAGTCGGCCACCAGACTTCCGGTGCCGTTCATGCGGGACGCGACCACAACAGCGCCCGCGAAGCCGACCCAGAGGGCGAGCTGGCTGGTTAGGAGGAACCAGGGGTCGTTGACGTCGAACTGGCCGTGTGTCCCGACGGCGTACACGACGGCCACCGCGATGGTGCCGGCGAGCCCGATGGCCGCACCCACCGCGGCCACCCCTCCCCCCTTGATGCCAGGACCCTTCGCGACGAAGGGCGCGGAAACCGGAGCGGGTAGCGGCCAGGCCTCGCCGTAGAGGCCATAAATGATGGGCGTCCACTGCCTGCCATCCCACCAGCGCCAGGGGGCGATGCCCCAGGGGTCGCGATACCAGTTCGGTGGGAACACCGGCACCGGCGAGGGTCCGGCCACCGGACTCGTGTGGACCGCCACTACCCCGTCACGGACTGCGTTCGATCACGACCGAGTGGACCACCTTGTCGTGCCACGCCTGGCGTCTCGAATCCCACAGTGGCGAGAGGTTGTCTATGACATAGGGGATGAACAAGACGATGTAGAACACAACGGTGATGGCGTAACGCCCCACGCCGCGCCAAAAGCCGATCGGGCCGCCGGTTCGCGCGTCGCGCACGGCGATGCTCAGCGCCATCTTCCCCACTGTCTGGCCTCGCTTCGAGCCGTTCATAATGCCGTAATAGAGCACGAGAGGAATTGAGAACAGGATGAAGAGCGTAAAGAAACCGATGAACGCCTGTCCTGGATTGAGGGTTGTGTGCTGCGTTGTCGAAGTATTCGAGTTTCGAGTGGCAGCCCCGATGATGGCCACCAGGATGAAGATCGCGCCGCCGATGATGAAGCCGTCGATGAGAATGGCCAAGAACCGCTTCCACCACGGAGCCAGCGCAACATGGATCACTCCATCGATGCGAACGCTGGGGTCTTGGAGGTTGAAACCTCCCATCGGAGCCCCCGGGGGTGGCCCGTACCCCGGCGGGTAGGTCCCATAGGGTGGCTGCGAAGACCACGCAGGTGCGCCCGGCGGTTGCGGACTCCAAGTGGGGTGAGCGATTTGCGGTTCGGGTGCGAGAGGAATGTAAGCGCTTGGTGGCGGCGGCAGTTGAGCGACTGAGGGGTGCAGGTGGGGCGGATACCACTTGCCGTCTGACGCGATCCACCACCCAGGTCCCTGGCTCACGTCCGCCATAACACCTCGCAATCCCTTGAGCCTTGACCGTGATGTCGGACGAATGGCCCTTCTGATTTACAAGAATCTCGCGTATTGGTGTGCCCAGAAATGGGCACACCATGGGTCAAAAGACCTACGTCGTCAACGCCGGCGAACCGGCCACAACAGTCATTTGATCAGCGCTGCCCGGAGAACCGGCTCCCCTCAAGGCCCCGCCGACCGGCGCGCACTCACACTAAACCTACGTTCCAACATCCGAATTATGTGAGTGGGTTCGGCCTGGTACCCCCAACCGTCGACTCTCTATCCTGGCGGACAGACGGACACGTCGGTCCAATTCGTCGACATCACTCCTTCTGAGCAGTGGCCGTCGCCGGTAGGCGATTACGGACTCCACGAGCACATCGAGTTCGGCTGGATGCGAGTTTCGAGCAATGGACGGAACGAAGTGCTTACCTAACGTGAGCGGAGTCCTGTTCCTCCATGCGGTTGCTGCAGACCCGCCATCCCCCAAGCCTGCCGTGCGCGAACTCGTCGCTTTCAGCGCTCTTGGGTTCCATAACAACACCGTTTGGCCTTGGAACCGCTCCCGCACGGGCAGGGTCCGTTGCGTTTGATCTTGGCCATAGCCACCTCCTCTGAGGCCATTGTCACCACCCGAGCAGGTGGCGGGGTGGACCGGCGATGACCAGGGAGAAAGGTCCACCGGTCGTGGTGTCGGAGCCGACATGATCCGGCTGCGTCCCAACACCAACGAACCAGTGGAGGTCCCATGCTTGCACTTGACCCAGTTGTCGTCGACGCCGTCTGGGCGTCCTTTGCCGCCTACCTGCCCGAACGCGGGGAAACCGAGCATCCGTTGGGTTGTCACCGGCCCCGGATCTCGGACCGTGACTGCTTCGAGGCCATCTTGTTCCGCCTTGTCACCGGGTGCAGTTGGGATGTGGCGGGACGGCTCGGCAAAGGGAGCGAGACGACGCTGCGACGCCGACGCGACGAATGGGTCGCCCTCGGTGTCTGTGTGCGTCTCGTCGACGAGGCCATCGCCGGCTTCGACAAGGTGATCGGGCTCGATCTCCCCGACGTCTCGGTCGACGGGTCGCTGCACAAGGCACCGTGTGGTGGGGAGGGAACGGGACCGAACCCGACCGATCGTGGCAAGACCGGTTGGAAGTGGTCGGTGGCTACCGACACGAACGGAGTGCCCATTGGCTGGGTGAGCGAGGGCGCCAACCGCCACGACTCGATCCTGCTCGCCCCCACCCTCGACGACATTGCACGCCGCGGTCTGCTCTGCGACATCGAGACCATCTGGCTCGATCGTGGCTATGACTCCGCCGTCACCCGAACCCGTCTTGCCGAGCGCCAGATCGCCGATGCCGTCATCGCGAAGAAGCGCAAGAAAGGATCCGCTGCAGGACCCAAGCACCAGCCGATGGGGTCTGCGCTGGCCGGTCGAGCGGACCAACTCGTGGCTGAGCAACTTCGGTCAGCTCCGGCGCAACACCGACCGGTTCAGCTCCCACCGCCTCGCTCAGCTCGCACTGGCCGTCGCCCTCATCATCACCGTCAAGCTCATCAAGTGGGCCAAGCGCTGGGATGGCCTCGCCGTGGCCTAATGGCGCGCGCTCTAAGGGTCCACCTTAGAATAAGACGCGAGATGTAACCTTGAGGTGTGGAGTTGTCGCCCGAAGGTCTCGCCGGGTTCTTCGAGACGGTGTTGCCACACCTCGATGAGCGCCAGAAGCGCGTGCTTGGCGGTGCGATGGTCGAAGCGCTCGGTCGCGGAGGACAGGCTCGTGTGGCAGAGGCCTCGGGGATGAGCACCTCGACGGTCAACAAGGCCGTGCACGAGGTTCGCACCGGAATCGAGGTCTCGGATCGGCGTCGCGCCCCTGGAGGTGGTGCCAAGCAGGCGATCGAGATCCAGCCCGGACTGCTCGGGTTGCTCGACGAGCTCGTCTATCCCGAGACGCGGGGCACGCCGATGTCACATCTGCGCTGGACGTCGAAGTCGACCTATGACCTGGCCGACGAACTGGTGCGACGAGGCTTTCAGGCCTCCGCCGAACTGGTCAGGCGTCTGTTGCATCAGATGGGCTATTCCTTGCAGGCGCCGGCCAAGGCCAAGGAGGGGACGGCCCATCCCGATCGTGACGCCCAGTTCGGCTATCTCAACAAGGCGGTCTCGCGCTTCGTCAAGGACCGACAGCCCGTGATCAGCGTCGACACGAAGAAGAAGGAGCTCATCGGCGAATACGCCAATGGCGGGCGCGAATGGCACCTTCAAGGTGCCCCAACCCGCGTGGCCGTCCATGACTTCGTCGACCCCGAGGTCGGCCGCGCCATTCCTTATGGCATCTATGACGTCGCCAATGATGAAGGGTGGGTATCGGTCGGCGACACCGCCGATACCGCTGAGTTCGCCGTCGAATCGATACGCCGGTGGTGGAATCAGATGGGTGCCGACCGCTTCCCCGACGCCGCCAGATTGCTGATCACCGCCGATGCCGGCGGATCCAACGGCTACCGGGTCCGAGCCTGGAAGGCCGAACTGGCCAGGTTGGCCGCCGAGACTGGCCTTGAGATCACCGTCGTGCACTACCCGCCCGGCACATCGAAGTGGAACAAGATCGAGCACCGCATGTTCTCCTTCATCTCCATGAACTGGCGGGGTCGACCGCTGACCGACATCCGCACGATCGTCGAGCTCATCGCGGCGACCAAGACCAAGAGCGGTCTGACGGTCCAGGCCAGCTACGACCCCGAGTGGTATCCGACCGGGGTCAAGGTCACCGACAAGGAACTCGCCGCCCTACCGCTCACTCCGCACAAGTGGCATGGCGATTGGAACTACACCATCGAAGCGGCATGATGTCGCGATCTATTCCGCGGCGGGCCCTAAAGACAAAATATGCCTTCCGGCACCATCGGGCAAGGGGCATTGCAAGGCAGTCCGGTGTCGGCATGGACTACTGAAGGCCTCGACGACGTCGAGTTCGCCACTCTTGGTACATCAACTGCTTCAACCAGCCCCGGCTCCACAGTGAGATCACCGAGACCGCTCCTACGTCACGCCAGCGGAATTCGAAGCGACCGACTGCCATCAAACGCGACCGGCCGCAGAGCCACTACCCAATAACCCGAGCAGTCATGGAACCCGGGGCGATTCAAACCGGATGCAGAGGTCGAATGGCCATAGGACTAACTTAGCCCTGATCCACCGATAATTACGAGTCTGATCGCGGTCGCGCATCCGCGAAAAGTGCCGTCCTGCAAGGGAAAATGGTGGTTACCACACCGACCACATCCCCTACGGGAAGGCACTATTTCGATCCGCGTAGCTTGCCACAGTCTCGACCGTTTCGACGTGACCTTCGACGACGAGCGTCTGGTGGCCAACGCTGGCTTGATGCTGCCGGCGACCCTGGCGCAGCATTTGGGATTGCGAGAGCTCCTCGACGAGTACGTCGACCTCGGCGATGCGGCGGGCCGCGCCAATGTGGGTCACAAGGCCATGACGCTCATTCATTCGGCGCTGGCCGGGGGCGATTCGATCGACGATGCCGATGCCCTGCGGGCTGGCGACACCCAAGCGGTGCTCGGCCACGTCGTGTTGGCGCCGTCGACTCTCGGAACGTTCCTACGCAGCTTCAGCTGGGGGCATGCTCGTCAGCTCGACGCGGTGGCCGGCGACCTGCTGACGCGGGCCTGGGCCGCGGGGGCGGGTCCGGGCGAGGAGCAGCCGTTCACCATCGATGTCGACTCCTCCATCCACGAGACCTACGGCTTGGCCAAAGAGGGCGGGACCCACTTCACCTACAACCACGTTCGGGGCTACAACCCTCTCTACGCAGTGGCGGCGGGGACCGGAGACGTCCTGCACGTCCGCCTGCGCGGTGGTAATGCCCACTCGGGTCGGGGTGCGGCCAGCTTCCTCACCGAGACGTTTGGTCGGGTGCGCACAGCGGGTGCCAGTGGGCCGATCGTGCTCCGGGCCGACTCGGGCTTCTACAACCGGAGCGTCGTCGACGCCTGCCGCCGGGCCAACGTGTCCTTCTCCATCACGGCCAAACTCCACAAAGGCGGTGTGAAAACGGCCATCGCCGCCATCGGCGAGTCCGCCTGGGTCGCCATCTCCTACTTCCTCGACGGCGCCGACGTCGCCGAGACCACCTACCAGCCCTTCGGCACCAAGGGCCGGCCGTGTCGGCTCATCGTGCGCCGGGTGCGGCCCACACCGGGCAGCCAGCTGGCGCTGTTCGTCGAGTTCACCTACCACGCCTTCATCACCGACCGAGAAGGCGAGATGGTGGAGCTCGAGGCCGACCACCGACGCCATGCCGAGATCGAGAACACCATCCGTGACCTGAAATACGGTGTCGGTCTCAACCATCTGCCCTCCGGGCGCTTCGGTGCCAACGCGGCGTGGTTGCGCTCTCAACGTCATGGCTCACAACCTGGCCCGCTTCAGCACCAGGATCGGACTCGGCGACAGCCTGATCACCACCGAGACCCTTCGCCGCCGCTACCTGAGCCTCCCGGGACGACTCACACGCTCAGCCCGACGCGTCACCTTGCACCTGCCGGCACGCTGGCCATGGGCGGAGCGATTCGTCGCTGCGCTCACCTGTCACCGCGACGTCTTGCTCGTGACCTGACTGTCGTGTGGACGTGGCCCCGAGCAACCCGGGGCCGCCAGTGCAGATTGCCGATCACAAGAACCTCTGGTTCAACGCGTCCCAGAACACGTCACAGCGACTGACCACCTCACCGCACAGACAGGCGGGTTACACATCGTTGGCAAAAGCCGTCGCACCGAGGCCGATCGGTGGATCAGGGCCTTAACTAAGCCCTGGACGATCGCAACCGCCTTGAGAGGGTGGCCTGGCATGTCCACTGAGTATGCGGTGGTCCGGGTACTCCTGGCAGAGACGCCACGAAAGTCCAGAAGCTCATGCGATTCTGTCCAGCGCGGTCGAATGGAAGGACAAGGGATAGACAGTCTCGGATCACCAACGCTGCTCAGTGAACAATGGGCTGGCGCCCATAGATGCCGGATGCGATGCCCGGCTGAAATCGCTCCCCGCCTCGCGGCGTGATGTCTCGGGCAAGTCCATCGAATATCGCTCGTCGTGCACAAGCACTAATCGCGACCCGCGGGTAAAGCTAACGCTTCCAACTTCGTCGGGTAATTCGCTCGCGGGAAGGCGATTACGCGAGGGTCAAAGCGGAACACTTCCGACTGCAGCCCGTATGCCTGGCGTCGAGCGCGAGGCTCTTCTTGATCGCCAGCGTGGAATAAGCACCAAGGATGCGCCGACGCCGAGGAACCCGACACCGGACGCCAGCAGGGCTGATAAGTCGGCGCCAGTAAAGGCGAGCGTCGACACGGTTACCTTGGGAGCTGTGCTAACCGGGGTCGGAGTCGTTGCCGGAGTCGTTGCCGGAGTCGTTGCCGGAGTCGTCGCCGGAGTCGGCGTCGTTGCCGGGGACGGAGATGGAGATGGAGTCGGCGTCGTTGCCGGAGTGTTGATTGCGGTCACGACAAAGCACTCGTTTGCTTGGACAAGGCCGCTTACGTTGTCGGTCGAACTCGCGTAGTTGGCAGTGCTGTCAGGGTTGTACACGGCCGCAAAACAATAGGTGCCGACAGCCAACGGCGTGAACGATGTCGAAGTGGCGCTCGAACTGTCCATATTCGATGAACCCAAAGTCACCGGCGTGCCGACCGGAGTACCTCCGCTACACACAGCGGCCGAGCCCGTCGGACCGCACTCGAAAAAGGTGACGGTGCCGCTGGGCGACCCCGCGGTCGTGTTGCCCGTGACTGTCGCCGTGTCGGTGACCGACCCACCGAGGTCAATGGAGCCCGAACCGGAGGAGGACGTCGACTGTTGCGTCGTCGTCGCCGACGGCGCGGGAGTCACGCTGAAACACTCGCTGTCGCCCTGTTGCCACACCGACGAGTAGTAGCCCCCGGGGGTCGCCGTATAGGCGGCGTTGTAGCAATAGGTGCCAGGGCTGGTGGGAGCCTGAGCGTCCGCGGCCGGCAGGCTGAACGTCGAGACGTCGCCGACCGACGTCGGTGCGGTGACGGTGCCAACTGGGGTCCCGCCAGTGCAGGGCGTCGAAGGCTCCGACTCCTTGCACAAGGTGAAGGCAACCGACCCGGTAGGCGCCCCCGCGGTCGTATTGCCCGTGACCGTCGCCGTGTCGTTCCACGAGTTACCCACTGTGGTGTTCATCGGGGCGATGACGGTCGTGGTGAGTGTCGGCGTTGCCACTGGTACCGGGCAGACCGTGAAACACTCGCTGTCGCCCTGTTGCCACACCGACGAGTAGTAGCCCCCGGGGGTCGCCGTATAGGCGGCGTTGTAGCAATAGGTGCCAGGGCTGGTGGGAGCCTGAGCGTCCGCGGCCGGCAGGCTGAACGTCGAGACGTCGCCGACCGACGTCGGTGCGGTGACGGTGCCAACTGGGGTCCCGCCAGTGCAGGGCGTCGAAGGCTCCGACTCCTTGCACAAGGTGAAGGCAACCGACCCGGTAGGCGCCCCCGCGGTCGTATTGCCCGTGACCGTCGCCGTGTCGTTCCACGAGTTACCCACTGTGGTGTTCATCGGGGCGATGACGGTCGTGGTGAGTGTCGGCGTTGCCACTGGTACCGGGCAGACCGTGAAACACTCGCTGTCGCCCTGTTGCCACACCGACGAGTAGTAGCCCCCGGGGGTCGCCGTATAGGCGGCGTTGTAGCAATAGGTGCCAGGGCTGGTGGGAGCCTGAGCGTCCGCGGCCGGCAGGCTGAACGTCGAGACGTCGCCGACCGACGTCGGTGCGGTGACGGTGCCAACTGGGGTCCCGCCAGTGCAGGGCGTCGAAGGCTCCGACTCCTTGCACAAGGTGAAGGCAACCGACCCGGTAGGCGCCCCCGCGGTCGTATTGCCCGTGACCGTCGCCGTGTCGTTCCACGAGTTACCCACTGTGGTGTTCATCGGGGCGATGACGGTCGTGGTGAGTGTCGGCGTCACCGGACCGATCCCGCCGGCCGCCGCCGACGGGCACTGCAGCGCGCAAAAGCTCAAGAACACGAAGGCGACGGCCGCCAGAGACGCGATGCTCCGCACAAACGCCGGAAGACTGAGACGTCGACGTACCTCAGTGAGTCTTGGACCCGCGCGTCTGACATCCTGAACCCTGCCCATTGAATCTCTCCTGCCCTATCGCCGCCATAGGGCCCCCTCAATAGGTCTTGGTCCTATCCCTTCTCCAAATCTAAGTTCTTCGAGGCCACTTGCAAAATGTGAATTCGGCTGTCGCTGAGATCGACCATCGGTGGCCGCACAGCCACGTCGCGTGATTGGATACCCCTGGGCGGCATCTCGCCCATTTTGGATATCGGTCACGACGACTTCACACGATGGAAAAGCAGTCTCACAATCTCGTTCCTCGATTCCAGAGCAAAGTCCGCCAGCAATCACCTCAACCGATCCCGCCAGTCACGTCAGCCGGTTCCGCCAGCAATCAGGTCAGCCGGTTCGGCCAGCGATCAGGTCAGCCGGTTCGGCCAGCGATCGGGTCAGCCGGTTCCGCCAGCGATCAGGTCAGCCCGTCGTCAACTAGTGGAAGTCGCAGAGTGTTAACACCACAGCCAAGCGTTAACACCACAGCCAAGGCGTTAACACCAGCCTTGGCCGCCCCTTGGACACCTGAGGGGCATGGTCGTTTCCAGGCCCATGGTTCTCACGCTCTCCGACTCCTAGAACCTTCGATGAACCACGAGGGCGACGACAGCCGAACAGATCTCAGTCGTCTCGGCACTCCTATCAGCGCAGTTCAACCACCTGAGGCCGCCCGTCTATGTGGTGATTGGCCACGGCTGTCGGTCGCCCAGCGCTGGTGTTAACACCCGACGACGCTGTGTGGATTTCTTGGGACGGCAGCCCAACAAGCCCACAGAGCAGCCCAACGGGGTCCGAACCCGTGTCGCCACCTTGGGAGAGCGGGTTGGACCGTCCAGGGAGTCCTGAGTGTCCGACCCAACCAGCTCAGAGCGTTGCGGGGCGTCCAGTCGGTCTGCCCTGATCGGCCAAGTATGGGCCAATAGTTGGGCAATCGGATGGGCAGTCCAACGAACCGCTCTGTGCATGATGTGGTCGCTGCAACTCCGTACGACGGTCACCGGCTTCGCTCTGAGACAATGACGTGCCAGTCGGACACGCGGGAGCGAGCTTGCCACGAGAGGCTCTAGTCCTCATTGCCTTCGGCTGGAGGAGATCTTCGGATACGGAGTGGAGGCCTCGTGCGAGCGTGGCGAGTCGATCGGCCAGGAGAGCCGTCGCAGGTTCTGAGCCTCGCCGAAGTCCCCATCCCTGAGCCCGGCCCGGGCCAGATCCGCGTCCGGGTGACTGCCGCAGGCATCGGACTGCCTGACGTGCTCATGTGCCGTCACACCTATCCGCTCACGCCGTCGGGGGTCTTCACTCCCGGACAAGAGGTCACCGGCGTCGTCAGTGCCGTAGGTCCAGATGTCGACATGGCCCTCGGGACGACGGTCATGTCGATTACCAGCTTCATGGAGGGCTACGGCTCGTTCGCCGAGGAATGCCTCGCCCCCGCACAATCGTCGTTCAGCGTTCCGCCTGGCCTGGCTGACGTCGACGCCGCCGGCTTCTGGATACCCCATCTCACCGCGTGGGTCGGACTAGTCGACCGTGCACGTCTCGAACCGGGCCAGTGGCTGGCCGTGCTCGGGGCAGCCGGTGGCAGCGGGATCGCAGCAGTGCAGCTCGGACGTGCCCTCGGGGCCCGGGTGATCGCGGTCGTGAGCGACGAGGCCCGGGCCGAGTTCTGCCGAGGCCTCGGCGCTGAAGAGACCGTCAACTATCGAGACGGCGACCTGGCCGGCCGGCTGCGGCGGATGACGGACGGTCGTGGGGTGGATGCCGTCTACGACCCAGTTGGCGGATCTGTAGCCGAAGAGGCGGCGACAGCTCTCGCTCGTCACGGTCGGCTGCTGGGCGTCGGATTCGCAAGTGGGGCCTGGCCCCGTATCGAGACCCGCAACCTGGTCGTCACCAACACCTCGCTGGTCGGCGTATTCGCCGGTGGCTACAGCAAGGACGAGCTCGACGCCATCCATTCTGAGCTCTCTAACTTCGTCTCATCAGGTCGGCTGCAGAACGCGGTCACCAAAAAGGTCCCCTTCGTCGATCTGCCTTCCGCTCTTCAGCGCCTCGCAGACCGGTCAGTCATCGGCAAGATGGTCATGATGCTGTGAGCTCCGACGCCTCGATCTCCGAGGATGTCGTCACGGCCAGCCTCGAGATCAAGACTGTACCGATCTGCACTTTCTAAGTGGCGGAGTTCACCACCTTGCGCGCTTCGGTTATGAGATCTATTTCGTCTGTCTGTGCGGTCTCGGAGCGTTTGCCACTGTTCGTCTGATTCGACGCTCTAGCTGGGGCTATAGGTATCCGACCCACTCCAACCAGGCAAGATGTCGTGACAGGTAGAACCGATTCCGTGTGAGGTAGGCCGCTGGTTCAGCAAACTCGTCACCTTGACGTCGAGCGCTGGCCCGGAGGTTTCTCGCCCATCTCGGTCAAGGTCGTCGTCACCTCCCCAGCGGCCCCCTTTCAAACCGTGCATGCCGTTCTCCAGCACACGGCTTCCCGACACCGTTCACCCCAGTGCGTGCGCCGTCCTGTAGTCCACCGTTCCACTCAGCCGGTAGATCCCGAGGCTGGTGAGCCACCCGTAGTTGAACCGGGTGGCCCAGTTGCGGCCGGGAAGACCGTGCTTGTTGCTGGCCAGGATCGCCATCCGTTGATGGACGTAGCTGTTGACGATGGCGAACTTCTTCGATGAGTTTCCATGTCGGAAGTAGCCAGCCCAGCCCCGCAGCACGGGGTTGAGCCGATCAACCACTGCGTCGAGCGCTGACCCGGTGAATCGCCGTTGGGTCATCTCTTTGACCTTGGCCCTGATGGAGGCCATGGCCCGCTTCGACGGCCATTTCTGGAGGTAGTACCGGCCCGGCCATTTCACGGACTCGCACATGTGATTGTGAAAGCCCAGAAAGTCGAAGCCCTCTGTCCCTCTGGTGAGGTTGACGATGCTCGTCTTGTCGGGATGCAACCGCAGCCCGAGCGTGGCCAGCACCGTCTCGGCGATGGAACGGGCCGTCTCGGCCCTCTCCTTTGTCGGACAGAGGACGACCCAGTCGTCGGCAAACCTGATGAGCTTTCCTGTCTGGCGTCTCGCCTTGGTCAGTTCCTCATCGAGGACACCCAAGGCGATGTTGCAGAGCAACGGTGAGATCGGAGAACCCTGTGGGGTTCCCGACGAGACGTCCGAGTACACCCCTCCTTCGATGATCCCGGCCCGGAGCCAACTCCGCAGCAGCTTCAACATCGCCCGGTCAGAAACCCGGCGCTCGATCAGGACCATGAGTGCGTCCTGATCGATCTCGTCGAAACAGCTCTTGATGTCGGCGTCGAGCACCCAGTGCGCCCCTGCGTTCGCACTCTGGCGAATGACCTCGAGGGCGTCATGAGCTGACCGCTTCGGTCGGAAACCGAAGCTGGCCGGGCTGAAGTCGGCCTCGGATATTGGTTCGAGGACCAGCTTGGCCGCACTCATGAGCACCCGGTCAGCGAGGGCGGGTATGCCGAGCGGCCTGGTTTCCCCAGGTTTGCCGGCCTTCGGGATATTCACCCGTCGCAACGGTTGGGGGCGATAGCTCTGCGCCTTCACCTCTGCGGCGAGCGAGTCGAGGAAGGTTTTGACTCCTTCTGTCCCCCCGGCTTCGATCGAGTCGATAGAGACTCCGTCGGTGCCGGGCGCACCGTGGTTGGTGGCCACGTTGACCCACGCCTGCCACATCACATCACCGCGGGTGAGCTTGTCGTAGAGGGCGTGGAATCTGCGTGTTGGATCTTGCTTGGCACTGCGGTAGAGCACGCGTTGGAGGGCTTGGAGATTACTGATGCCTTCGTCTTGCGCGATGTCCCTGGCCCGTGTGCGGGCCTGGTGGTCGCCGTCTTCGTCGGCACCGGTTGGCTGATCTAGTCGCTTCGACACTGACCTACTCCGTCCCGTCCTCTACGTGCATCGGTGAAGCAGGGGTCCTTCGCTCGGGACGGGTTGTGTTGTCCCGCCCGTCATCGCTACTACGACCCCCTCCGACTCCCTCTCGGCTGCCTGCCACTTCCCGGGTTCGCCGTTATAGGCAGACGCACTCCGCATCCCCGCAGGACGAGGGCCGAGGAGGGCCTCTCCAGTTCCCACGACGGCCTGCTTGACGTTCCACGCTCCATACGCCGGGGAGTTCTTCGAGCACCCGCTCCAAGATCGAAGATGCCTTCCGTGGCCTTCGCCCAAATCTCACGGGCTCGGCTCTCCCTTCGCCCTGTTTTCACAGAGCCCCACATAACGACGCTGCAAGCTTCACTTGATGTTGCGGACCGCCAAGTTGCTCCACCCCGCTTCGGACCCGGCATTTCGGCCGACCCCGGGGGTTTCGCTACCGGGGACCTTGGCGTCTCCCCGGACTGGACTTGCACCAGCTGGTCGTCGTGAGCTTCTCGCTCGGTTAGGTCATGATTGCTCCTTCGCACTCATGGCGTCCCGAGCTCCTGGACGCACGGGATTCTCGTGGGATCTCTCACGGACCTTCTGGATCGATCACACCTAGGCCCACATTCAGCCCGATGTCGTCGTATCGTCCTGAATGGTCGTCGTCGTGGGCGGCTGCGTCGTACTCGACGTTGATGTGGTCGAACTCGGGGGCTCGGTCACGGTCGTAGATGTCGGTGGCAGTGTGGTGGACGGCGGGGTCGTGGAGGTCGTCGTTGTAGCCGGGGCGAAACCAGTGTCGGGCGACACACACCCCGCAGGCGGCGCTGTGGCTCCGGTTTGACCTGGCATCAGGACCGTCCCGGCGCAGCCAAAGTCGGAGAAGGTTGACTCGCTACTGGTCGTGGAACCGTCGGAGAAATGCGCCACGGAGCGGGTCTGGCGAATGTAGCCGGACGCGTCGATGGAGACTTGCACCGTCGTCCCGGTGAAGCCCTGTTGCTTCAAGATGGTGTCTGAGTCCGCGATCGCTTTCGCCTGTTCCGCATTGAGACCCGGAATGTTCGCACCCTGCGCCGGGATCGATTGAGATCGTGTAGATGGTGACGGGAACGCCATCGACCGTCCCGGTTCCGGTCTGGTCGGCCCCGGTGATCATGCTCTGGTCGAGATCGAGATACCCAGTCGGACTGGAGAGTCCACCCATCGCCAGTGCTCCTTGGCGAGGTCCGAGTGTGCCCTCCACCAGGCTGGCGAACCCGGAGAGTGACGCACCCGGACCGGTCTCCGAGGATCCCGGCGAAAGCCCGTAGTCGGCGCCGCCGAACTCCCAGACGTCGGTGCCATTGTCTCGCAGAGTGATCTCGCCGAGACTGCTCACGTTCGACACGGCGACCATGGCGAAGGGGTCGGTGTCGATCGTTCCCTGGCCGGTCACGGCGGTGGTCTGAGACGAGCCACTCCCCACGCTGCCTCCCGAGCAGATTTCTTCGGACGAGCCCGGTGGAGGCTCGCTCACGCCGCCGGCGCCGCTCGACACGCCGCCGTCGCCCGGCGAGACGGTCACGGCCTGGCAAGTGGGCGCGGTCGTTGTCGTGGTCGTCGTGACCGTGGGCGGAGTCGGCGGATCGAACTCGTAGCTGACGTTGAAGCTGCCTGAGCTCGTGGTGGCGCTGAGGGCCGAGATCACTTGTCGCTCGGCGACTCCTCGCGTGAGATGTGGTGACGCAGTGTTCGGAGGTTTGTCCGAGGGTCCGGTCGACGAGAGAGCCAGCGCAACGGGCACCGCTAGCGCGGCGATGCACGCCACGCTGGCCACCACCACCCACGCACGGCGCCTGTTGGCCCGCCGGGACGAGCCCTCGGGGGAATCCTCGAACCAGAGGCCTTCGTGCTCTTCGCTCTCAGCCATGGCGGCGTGAACTCCTTCTCAGCGGGTGCGACGTGCGTGTCAACTGGTCGTCGTCGTGGACGGAGTCGTTGTCGACGTCGATGATGTCGTAGTCGTCGTCGTGGATCCGACGGTGTCGACGAGGTCGTTGTCGTCGTGGAGGGCGAGATCGGCGTCGCCGGCGAGATGGTCGTCGGGGTTTGCGGGTTCGGGCCCGTTGTGGTCGTGGCGTCGACGTCGTCGGCACGGTGCCGGTGTCCGCCGAGACGCAGCCCGAGGGCGGCGTCGAGACGCCCCCCTGGCCCGGCATCAGGACGGTACCGGCGCACCCGAAGTTCGAGAAGTGCGCGTCCAGCGTCACCGTCCCACCGTCGCGAAGGTCACCGTCGACGCCGACTCGCGGATGAACCCCGACGCGTCGATGGAGACGAGGTCGCGGATGCGTTTGGTAGCCCTGCGATGTCAGAGTCTGGATCGCCGCGTTGATCGCGCTCTGCTCCTCGGAACTGGTGCCGGGAGCCGTGGCCAGAGAGCCTGGGTCGATCGTCAGCTGGTACTGCGTGACGGCCACCCCGTCGACCGTCGCCGTACCCACTTCGGTGGCGCTCGTCACCGCCGGTTGGACGAGGTCGAGGTACCCGGTCGGACTGGCCATGCCCATCATGGCGACCGCACCCTCCCTCGGGCCGAGCGTCCCTTCGACGAGGCCGGCAAAACCTGGGAGAGGATTCCCGCCCGCGTCGCTCGACTCCGGGGTCAACCCGTTGTCCGTGTACGCCCACCTCCCAGACCGTCGTGGGATCCACCCGCACGCCGACCTGGAGCCCGCTCACTCCGTTCGAGCTGATGGCAGCCGACGCCGCCATCGCCATCGGATTGGTGTTGATGGTGCCCGATCCCTGCACGTGAGTGCTCTGGAGGACCGGGGCCAGCGGGCACGCGGTACCCGAACAGCTGGGACCTTGGTCTGCTGTGTCGCTCTGGTACGGCGTTTCGCTCAGCTGGTAGGTGAAGGCGAAGTTCCCCGAGTCCGTCGTGGCGCTCAGGGCGGCCAGGACCGAGCGCTTCGCGACGCCGCCGCTCACAGTGACGTGATGTTGCGCAGACCGCTGCGGAGCCGGTTGCGGTCCGGAAGCTGGCCAGAAGCCCGACCGGGACGCCGATGAGCGCCACACACGCCGCCACCCCGAGCACGATGCCGGCTACGACGGCGGTTCGAGCGGCTCCGGGACGACCCCGTCCCCTCGTCGATCCACAGGCCGCCCTCGTCCGAGGGCTGCTCCGCACCGTGTGCTGACGTCCCGTCGTCCATCGTGGCACCCCCCTTGTCGGCCCAGAGCCGACTGTGGCGCTTCGACCCGCCTCACATGCGGGTTCCACGCCAATCGTACCGAGGGTGCGAACCGCCGTCCAGGGTCTGAATTGGAATCCGTAAAATTCGTTACGGGTCCTCTGACCAGGGAGAGGTCGACCCTCCCGTCTCGCAGGAGTCCGGCCCGCCCCGCCGACTCGAGCAGGACCCGGGCGGTCGTCCGGGACTTGGACGAGTCCTCTCCGAAGCGGGTTTCGAGCACCGCGGCGAGCCCGTCGACGTCGCCGAGCTCCTGGCCCGAGGCTTCCTCGAGGACACGGCGGAACAGAGGGACCGCCCAGCAGGCCTCGGCCAGGGCGACCGTGTGCACCGCCGGGTCGGCGGAAAGGCAACGGCGCCCTCGCTCGGTGAGCACGACCTGGCCCGATCGCCCCGCCACCAGCCCGAAGAGCCTGGCGTTGGCCAACCGGCTCAGAAAGGCCCCGTTGCGGACCCCGCTGTAGGAGAGAGCCGAGGCGAGGCTGTCCGCGTCGGTGCGACCGCCCGAGCGGGCAACGGTCCGCGCGAGGTCCAGCGAGGCCTCCAGGCCATAGGTGACCGAGCGGTAGAGCGAGCGCGCCATGCGTGAACTATGGCTCTCCGGCCAACCAGCGCATCGATCCACGCCTCCTCCCGCGGTGCGGACCCCTCTAGTTTTCCAGGTCAGTCCACCTCATCGACCCCACCTCGCCTGGAACGAACCCCTATCCTCTGGCCCCGTGCAGGCGATGGCCCTGGGGCTCCGGTTCTGAGACGACGATGACCTCCGCCGTGCAGGACGGAGACGGAAGGCTCGCTGACGGCGTCGTGCTGACACCCGAGGCGGCCGAGCAGCTGGGCGCCCTCTATGCCCGGATCGTCGAGTCGGTGCAGAGCGTCCTGTACGCGGACGACAACACGGTGCAGCTCGCGGTGGGGTGCCTCCTCGCCCAGGGCCACCTGCTGGTGGAGGACCTCCCCGGCCTGGGCAAGACCACGCTGGCCAAGGCGCTTGCCCGTTCGTTGGGACTCGACTTCCACCGGGTGCAGTTCACCGCTGACCTGCTGCCTGCAGACGTGACCGGCGCCATGGTCCTGGATCGGGACCGCGGGGAACCCACATTCCGCCCAGGCCCCATCTTCACCAACGTGTTGATGGCGGACGAGCTGAACCGGGCGTCGGCTCGGTCCCAGTCCGCTCTCCTCGAGGCGATGGAGGAGCGCCAGGTCACCGCGGACGGCACGACCATGCCGCTGCCGCGACCCTTCATGGTGCTCGCCACCCAGAACCCCTTCGACGCGGCCGGCACCTCACCGCTCCCCGCCGGCCAGCGCGACCGCTTCCTCCTTCGTCTGTCGCTGGGCTACCCGAGCCGGGCGCACGAGGATCGCCTCCTCGCGCGCGCCGGTCCGTCCTCGCCCGTCGACGCGCTCGGCCCCGCGCTCAGTCGATCGGACCTCGACGCATTGCTGCGCGGCGTCAGCGACGTCCACGTCTCCGACGCCATACGGGGCTACATCCTCGACATCATCGCCGCCAGCCGCGCCCACCCCGCCCTGGCCGTCGGTGCGTCGCCGCGTGGTGCCATCGCGCTCCGACAGGCGTTCCTGTGCCATGGCGTTGGCCGCAGGCCGGCACTACGTCGTTCCCACCGACGTCCAGCGAGCCGCCGAGCCGGCGCTTGGCCATCGGCTCGTCCTCCTGCCGGGCAGCGAGCGCTCCGGGACCGGCGTCGACGAGGTCGTCACCGACCTCGTCCATCAGATCCCCCTTCCGGGGCCCGAGACACTGGCCGACGCCCGAACCGGGAGCTGAGGCCGTGGCCCGCGAGACCACCACGCGCGGCCGCTCTGCACTGCCTCGAACACGAAACGCGCCGCGGCATCGGGATCAGCCGACTGCGACCAACCTGGCGAGGTCGTTGGGTCGCCGTCGTCGCGATCACCCTGCTCGCTGTTGCCGTCGGCACGGGAGATTCGGCTCTCCTGCTCGTGCTGGTGGTCGTGGCTCTTCCCCTCGTCGCTCGCCCCCGTCGTGGCCCTCGGACGTGCCCATCGTGCGGGCGGTGCGGAGATCCACATGATGGTCGCCCCGCCGCTGGTACCCGTTGGTGCTCCGTGCGATCTCCTGATCCAGCTGTCGCATTCGGGCGGTGCCGACCTCCCTCCGTTGAGTCTCGACCGACCTTCGGACCACTGGAGCGCTGCGAGTCCCCAGCGCGCCGGCCTTCGACCAGACCGGCACGACCACGCATCCCGTTGGCCACCGACATCGGCCGCCTGATCCGCTGGGATCGAATCGGGTCCGATGCGCAGCGCTTCATCGACCTTGCCGTTGCCGACGAGGCGGCGCGGCGTGTTCACGATTGGCCCCCTGCGGCTGTGGGTGCACGATCCCTTCGCCTTGTTCGGCCTGACGTGTCGCCATCGCCAGACCCGTGACACTCGTCGTCCACCCTCCCGCGGTCGCCGGCATGGCGCCGTCGGCAGTTCGTCCCGGATCGAGCGGGTCGACGCAGTTCAGCGATGGACCTGCCGGTGTCCACACCGATGATCCCGGTGGGGAGTGGAGCGGGCTGCGGCCCTACGAGCCCGGGGACCGCCTGCACCTGCTCTCCTGGCAGGCGGAAGCTCGATCTGGCGCCCTTCTCGTTCATGATTTCCGCCCAGACTCCGAGGACGTCATCACGATCGTGTTCGACGACCGGGCCGGCGTCCACCGGCGCGATGCCTTCGAGAAAGCCCTCGGCGCTCGTCTTCGGGCTCGCCTCCGCCGCTGGAGGGCGCGCCACGGACTACGACGTGTCCACGCTCTCGGGACGCCAGGTCCGCGGCTCGACCACACCCGATGGCCTTGTCGCGTTGTTGACCTTCCTCGCCGAGACCCAGCCCACGCGACTCGACCGGCGACCCCAGGGCATCCGCATCTGCACTGCCGACAGGCGCACTGTTGATCACGACGCCCACCGCGGTGCCAAGTCCTTCCGCTGTCTCTCGACCACGATTCGGTGGTGGTGGTCGAGTGATGCGCACGCTTCGACGCCTCGGACCCGATGTCTGGGTGCTGGCTGCCTCGGTGATTGCCGCCGCGGCCGTCGGCCGCCTGTTCCAAGGTGACCTCGGGGGTCGGGCCTTCGGCCCCCTGCTCGTCTCGGCTGCCGTCGGATCTGCGGTTCCGGCCCTCTTGGCCTTAAAGCGGGTGCCGCTGCCCATCCGGGCCGTCGCGGGGACCATCGCCGTGATCCTCACGAGCCTCTGGACAGCGGTGGGCGACTGCGACCACGTTCGGCCTCCCGACCGCGCACACGTGGCACGCCGTCCAGTGCGGACCTGCGCGCGGCGCGGCCGCTGCTCGGTCAATTCGCCGTGCCGCTCCGCCCCACTTCCGGGCTCGTGTTCCTCGCGGCGCATGACCTGCGGCGTCGTGGCGATGCTGGCGTCGGTCCTCCTGCACGCCAGCGACACGCGAGACCGCGTGTACCCCGGGCTCGCACTCCTCTGCCCGTTGGGTCTGCTCGCCTTCGCGTGCAGCCAGAGCACGCCGGGTTCGATGGCGGTCCTCGTCATCCTCTTCGTCGCCTGCCGGCGCCCTGACCTTGACGACTGCCCGAGCTGACTCCATAGGCCAGCCGTCAACGACCCGCACGGCGAAACTGGATCACTCCCACCGCCGTCACCGCGTGCACCATGGCAGGAGTCGTGCTCGTGGCCGCGCTCGTCGGCTCGAGCGCAGAAGGAGCCGGGTCATCCGGTCCTGGCGTTGCGCCGGTTGTACCGCTGAGCGCGGAGTCCCTGACCTCCAATCTGCTTTCGGTGGAGGTGCACGATGCCAATGTCGTGTTGTTCCAGGCGAACAGTCGCTACCGCACGTATTGGCAGGTCGCCGTGTTGAACGTGCTACGCAACGGCGTATGGGTACCCGATCCCGACACCGAGTACGCGGCGGACGGCTCAGGCAAAGCTGCTCCAGTCTCCCAATCTCAGGCTCTCGCAGCGTCCTTGGGTCGGGACTTCAAGTCCGCCATCCGGATCGATGATCTCTCCAGTCGCATTCTCCCGGTTCCGCCGGGGACCGTCGCGCTCTCAGGAACCTCCGCCACGTTGACGGATGTCGGCGCGGTCTCGCCCACGCCGACGACGTCCGGACAGCAGTACACCACCCTGTCTACGCCTCCAGTGACCGAACCTGAATCCCTGGGCGGCAATGCACCCGTCGCCACAGACCCACCCGCCCTCGTGCAAGCCGACACCGCGCTCCCTGCCTTCCCCCGAGCATCGAGGCGTCTGGCTCGCGCTGTCGACGGCTGGCGCGCAGGGTCCACTTGCCAAGGCGGAACTGCTCGTCAACTGGTTCCGTTCCGGCCAGTTTCACTACACCCTCGACCCACCGGCTTCCCCGCCGGGCACCGATCCGTTGGTCAGCTTCCTCACCCAGACCCGATCGGGCAGCTGTGAGCAGTTCGCAGGCGCGTTCGTGGTGCTCGCCCGATCCCTCGGTCTTCCTAGCCGGGTTGTCGTGGGCTTCACGGCTGGTCGATACAGCGGTCCCGGTGAGGTCACCGTTCGCGGTGCGGATGCCCACGCGTGGCCGCAGGTGTACCTGGGGCCACGGGCCGGCTGGGTGTCCTTCGAGCCCACGCCACAACAGCCCCGCGGCGAGCTCGCACCCGAAGGTGTCGTCGGACCCAGCGGCGTGAGCACCACGACGCCGACGGCTCCCGTGAGCACACCGACGACCGCACCCCCACTGACGGCGCCGCTCAGCGTGCCGACGACGGTGCCGATTCCGAGTGGAGTCGAACAACACCCTGTCGCCCACCACGGCCACGCCGACTTCGGCGTCAGGGCTGGGACTCGTCTGGTGGGCGCTGATCGGCGTGGCCGCAGTGCTCCTGCTCGTTCTCGTCGTGCTGTTCGATCCGGCGCCGCCGCCGTTGGTCCCCCGTAGGTCGGACACCGGACGAGCTGGCGCTCCTCTCCCAGGCCGAGGTCGACCGCGCCTTACGCCTGGCAGGGATCGAGCGCCCTCTGTGGCAACCCATGGAGCTCTTCTTCGAGGACCTGAGCCCACCCAGCGCAGACAGGAGCGATGCTGGGCCCACTGCCACATCGCCAGCCCGTCATCGCGCTGCGTCGCTGATCAAAGACGGCGTCACGGTTGCGCATGCCGGAGATGCCGCCCTCTTCGATCCACTCGCCACCTCTGACCAGAGGAGTCACGCTGCGTATCAAGCCGCACTCCGCGTGCGGGAAGAGCTGAAGCCCCGACGTGGTCGCAAGCACGCCTGACCGATCTCGTACAAGGGCACACCGCACCGCAGTGGCCCAGCGCTGCACTACGGAGTTTGGCACTGCGGCTTGGAGTCCCCAGAAACAAACCACCTTCGTGCCATGAAGCAGCCCCAACGGGATTCGAACCCGTGTCGCCACCTTGAGAGAGTGGCCCAGTTGGTCCAAGAGGTGCGCTCCAGTCACATCGGACCTGTTCAAGTCGCCTTCGGCGTCCAGTGAGGCTGCCCCTGCCCGTCCGGTTCCACCAAGTGGATGGACAAAGGGATGGACAAGTTCCGCCATCGTCTCTGAGGAATGCGGCGTCGAGCCCGCCCTCCGACCTGATGAGTTAGCGGAAAAGGAAGAGGCGGAAGGAGGGCTCGACGCCACACCACTCGGCGTTCATCGTTTGTCGTCAGTTCTGGGCAAGACCACCGGCGTAGGTGAGCATGTCGATCCCGCGGTCGTACTCTCGCATCCACACATCGGCCCAGTCGGGCAAGGGCTGATGTGTGGGGTCGGTGCAGGGGGAGCTGTGAGAGGGCCAAGCGCCAGACCATCTTGGCGATCTCCGTCGTCGGCACACTTTCGAACACGGGCGGAATGTCCGAGGTGGCCGCGCTCCGATCAAGCCACTTGGGCAGCCGTTGCCCCAACGCCGCACGGCGCGACCCGACGACTTCAACCGCTGAGGCCATGCGGTCCTGTGGCGGCACGTGTTCGTCGAAGGCCCTGGAAATCATTGCTGAGAGGTAATGGACATGGCGAAAGGTGCCGCGGATGTGGCGGGCGCGGTACCACTTGCTCCCGGTGACGTAGTTGCAGATCGCGAGGCCCGAGCTCCGATGTTCGATCTCTTCGACGAAATGCCAGGTCAGCATGGAGGTTACCAAGGGGTCTGCCCCCCTGAAGAGTGGGTCCCGATGGTCGAGCACCACTTTGAACATGGGTGTGAAGGTGGCTTCGAGGTTCGCGATGTAGGCGAGGTTGAACTCAAGGGACTCGGTCTCGAGCAGCTCGTCGTAGGAAACGCAGGCGCTCTTGTAACACTCCTCGAGGCCGGGGTACTGACCGACGAGAGCCTGCATGTGCTTCCGGTGGGCGTTGGCATGCTGGGCCTCTTGACGGAGGAAGACCTCTGCCTCTTCTGCGACGTCCGGATCGCTGATGCGTGGCTTGGCCTGGCGGACTGCCGAGACGATGAAGCGCTCGAACGGCACGGCTACGAATGTCAAGATATTTCCGAATATCCCAAAGGCCGGGTTCTCTGGCTGCCATTGAAACGGGATGTCAGCGGCGAAGGAGAACGGCATGGTCCGGACGATTGGATGTGCCATCAGTCCAACCCCATTTCGTGCACGGCCCACTTCGGGAGGAGTGGCGCCTGGGCTATGAAGTGGTCCACCTGTCCGCTGAGACGAAGTACTCGCTGGGTCCCTACGATGCAGATGCCCATGCGGACCATGGCGAAGAGCTCATGCCAGTCCAGGCGATGGAGCCGACGACCCAGCCGTCCCTCGAGGCGTGCAACGAGCTCAGCACGCGATGGGAACCCAGGGAGCTCGGGGTCCTTCGTGACGCCCATCGCTTCACAGGCCTGCCGACGCGTGGCTAACCAGAACCCGATGTCGAGTTCAGCCGGCCCGATGCTCGCCTGCTCCCAGTCCAGGGCGGCCGCCACGCGCCCCTGCTCGTCAGAGACGACGTTGGAGAGTCGGGCGTCGTTCCAGAGAATACTGTTGGGGTACGGATTCCCTGGAGACGTCTGTCGGGCCCATGCGTACACCTGCGCCATGAGGGGCGAGGGCTCCCCGTCGCTGGCCCAGAGTAGGTACCGGTACCACCACTCGAGCTCGGCCTCGAGTCCCGACCCCTCCGGCCGGGCCAGCAACTGTCTGTAGGGACCCACTTCGAGCGTGTGGAGGGCACCGAGGAAGTCGGCAAAGGACTCGATGCAGCGGCGCTGGACCGAGTCCGGCTGGTCGTGCAGCCAACCTTTGACCGGGTAGGTCACGTCGTTGGGGCTTTGACCCGGAACCCAGGGCATGACAAGGAACGGTGCACCCAGCCATGCGACATCCGCTTCGTAGAGCGCAGGAGCCACGGTTGGGAGCCCTTGTTCTGACAGCAGCGACTGCAGTCGCCACTGCATCTCGAATTCGTAGGACGGAAACAGACCCTCGCCCACGGGCGGCATCCGCAACACGTAGGAAGCCGGAGGGCATCCTGCGCGTGCGAGGGTGAAGAAGAGCGTCTGATTCGAGAACCCACTCCGCTGGTTGGATTCGAACTCGGAAAGGTATGCCATCTCGTCGCCCAGGCGTTCTACGAACCAGGTGCCGAGATCGGCGCGCACCTTGTCGAGGTCGCGCGTCGATGTGCTTACGCCCGCCATCTGGCTCTCACAGGAAGTTGTGCCTTTCGGTCAGCCCTTTGTCTGGAAACGCGCCGAGGACGATGGTCTCGATATTGGCCAGGCCTGTCCCTCCACCCACCGGATCCTCAATATGGACGAGGAGGTCGCGAAGCTGATGGGCCTGGCACGCCACTTCGGGCTGGTCGAGACCCTGGAGCTTCTCGCCCGAGACGATCTCGTCCGGCGTGAACTTTCCCGCCGGGCGGCCGCCCCAGCCGAAGTAGCCGGCAGTCCCCAGGTGGAAACCCGTCGGCCCGACCGGCTTGAGCGTGAGGGCGCGTGTCGTGCCGTCGGACTCGAGGAGCGTGACGGTGCCACCGAGAAATCGACGGTTGGCGTCCTCGAAGGACAGGTCCTGGGCGGCCCCGGCGAAGCGGTGGGACTCGCCGCCCGGCAGTTGCAGCTCGGCCTGGGATCGATGTTCGGTCCGCCCATCGAAGAACTTCTCGTCGACGAAGACGAACAGGGCGTAGCGGCTGCCGTCCGGACGCTCAAGCTCGGCCGGCATCCAGGTGAGGACCGAGCTCGAGGGATAGACGGAGGGACGCAGGCCAGAGATGTGCTTGCCGATGCCGGGCCGCAGGCCCCATGAGTGGTCCCTGATGGACAGCCACCGGTCCGGAGTGATCTCAACACGTTCACCCTCAACCTCGACCCAACCCTCGAGTGTGCCGATCTGGTGATAGCGCAAGATGTCGTGGCTGACCGCGTGCGTCGTCGGAGCTGCGATCGGTCCAGGGCTCCTCGATCGATGCGTCGTAGGAGCCCGTCCACATGGCGTCGAATGCGATCTTCGCGTGGGTGTTCGGTTCGAGGATGCAGCGGATGCGGCGTAGTGGCTCGATGATCTCGTAGCGCATCGGTCCAGCGGCCATCGTGTCCGGATCTGGCCACAGGGGGCACGCCGCTCGCACCGTCCACTGGTCCGTTCCACGACTCACACCGGCCGCCGTTTCGTAAACGCCTCGGTTCGGGTACTTCCCGAGCCCGAAGACGATCTGCAGGGACCCGTTTCGAGCGTGTCCGATGGTCCACACCTTCTCGGTCCATGACGGATCGGACTGAGCGACCGTTCCGAAGGTGTCTACTATCTGATGGTGCAGCGTTTCGTCAGCGGGGACGAGTCGGCCATAGGAGCGGGGCACGGCCAGTAAATTTACAGTATTGACTCACTTTGTAAAGGTGGCCGGTGGCGAACCCCGAGTTCAACGAGACCGAGATCAAGATCCTCGAGGCCACCGGTGACGTCCTGGTGCGCAACGGTCAGCGGAAGCTGAGCATGAGCGACGTGGCATCCGGTGCAGGCGTGTCACGGCCGACGCTGTACCGGTGGTTTCCCTCCAAGGACGAGCTCCTCGAGGCCTTCGGGCTCTACGAGCAGGCGAAATACGAACAGGGCATGGCCCAGGCGCTCGAAGGCCTCGCAGGTCTCGAGGCGCTGAATGCCGCCCTCGAATTCATCGCTGACTTCCAGCGCGTTCTACTCGCTGGCGCAGCTGTCGGACATCGAGCCCGAACACGTCCTCCACCAGATGAATCGGACGCTGCCCATCATGCGAAAGCGACTGGCGACGCTCATAGAAGACGACGACGCCGAGCTGATCGCCGGGACGGTCGTGCGGGTCGCCATCTGTCACTACGTCATCGGCGGTGACGATCGCAACCAGCTCCTCGACCAGCTGCGTCTCGCTGCGGGCATCGTCCTCGTCTGACGCCAGCGCAGCGCGCAGGCGCACTTAACCTCGAACCACCGCGTAGCCACGTGATCTGACACGCGCGCATCCGCGGAAAATGCCCCCGTTGCTGGGAGAATTGCGGTACTTGACGCCGTAGTTCTCACCGACAAAGGAGGCACTTTCTGTGAAGCCAGTATCGCGCGGAATCGACCGCGTCGCGGTGACCTTCGACGAGCCGAACCTGGTGGCCAACGCCGGGCTGGTGCTGATCGCCACCCTCGCTGGGCGCCTGGGGCTCGAAAGGCTCTGTGACACCACGATCAAGCTGTCCGGGCGCGTCGGCGGCTTCCGACCGGGAAGGAAGATCCTGACGCTCGTCCATGCCATGGTGGCCGGGGCCAGCCACATCGACCACGCCGACATGCTGCGCGCCGGAGCGACCGCCGAGGTGCTCGAGCATCGGGTGATGGCACCGTCGACGCTTGGGACCTTCTTGCGCAGCTTCACCTTCGGTCACGTCCGCCAGTTCGAAAGGGTGATCGGCGAGGCGCTCGGCGCCGCGTGGGCGCTCGGGGCAGGTCCGGGCGAGGGTGAACGCCTGGTCGTCGACATCGATTCGACCATCGACGAGGTGCACGGCAAGAAGAAGCACGGTGCCGCCTACGGCTATACCAAGAAGCTCGGCTACCACCCGATCCTGGCCACCTTGGCCGCCACCGGAGAGATCCTCCACGCCCGCCTGCGCAAAGGTTCGGCCAACACCCAGCGCGGCATCAGGCGCTTCGTCGAAGAGCTCGTGCCACGCCTGCGCCGGGCCGGCGCGAACCGGACAGATCGTCATGCGCTTTGACTCGGGCTTTTGGTCCAACGAGACGATCGCCACCCTCGGGCGTCTGGGCGTCAACTACACGATGGCCGTGCGCACCGGGACCAAGGCCCTGGCCAAGGCCATCGCCGCCATCGCCGAGGACGCCTGGGTGGAGATCGACTACCCCGAAGGAGGCCGGGCCCAGGTGGCGGAGTGCATCTACAAGCGACGGCGCCTCATCGTGCGCCGCACCCGCCTGGTCGGCCCCCAGGCGACGTTGTGGCCCGACTGGCGCCACTTCGCCTTCTTGAGCGACCTCGAAGGTCCCGGCACCGATCTCGACGCCTTCCACCGTCACCACGCCGTGGTCGAACTCGTCATCGACGATCTGAAAGAGGGCGCGGGGATGGAGCACTGCCCCTCGGGGAGCTTCTCGGCCAACGCGGCGTGGCTGTGCTGCGCGGTGCTGGCGCACAACCTGATGCGCTGGACGGCATCGATCGGTGCCTTGGTGCAAGAGACCGAGACCTTCGTCGTGGCGCGGACCTTGCGCACCCGCTACTTCGCCGTCCCCGGACGTCTGGTCAACCGCTCGGGTCGACCCACCTTGCGCCTGCCCGAGCGCTGGCCCTGGGCGCTGCGCTTCAGCGCCGCACTCGACAATCTGCGCGCCGTCACCTTTGCTCCTACCTGAGCGACTCCCCGGCGGACCGGCGTGGCCGCAGACGAATTCCCACACGCTGACATCGGAGCCGAAGTAGCAAGCACCTCTGACCCCGCACGCCCCCGGTCCTGTGACAGGACCCCCGAACCGCACTTTCGCGATCTCATCCTTCGCCAGCCTGAACTGGTCTACGGCCAATGTCTACACGGTGGATTGGGGCTTAGTGCTGCCCGGCTTCCGCAAGCCAGCCCAGCACGATCGCCTCGATTCGTGCAGGTTGCTCAAGGTGCAAGAAGTGCCCCGCGCCCTCAACGAGGCAGAACTGCGAGCCAGGGGCCGGGAGGTGCAGCTCGACGTCGGTGAGGATGTCCGCACCGAGCGCTCCGTCGTCGGTTCCGTGGAGGTACAGCGTCGGGATCGCGGGATCGGTCTGGGTGGCGCTTGCCTCTTCGAGAACAGCTGCGTCCGCCTGGCCGGGGTCGAACGAGGCCCGGTAGGGCGCCACCATGCTGCGGATCGTGTCGGCGTCGAGATGCGGCTGGAGATAGCCCAGGTCTTCGGTCGGGTCGTACCCAGGTGACCAATCCCGCCACAGCCGTTCGAAGAAGCCTAGCAAGGCCATCGCCACCTCAGCCATGCCGGGCAACTGGATGAACCAGATGTAGAAGCTCCGACGCAATTGGTCATACTCGAAGACGCCTTCCCCGAGGGCCGAGATCGGAGGGACGGCCAAGGTCACCAGCCGGCGGAACGAGGACGGGGCAGCGCCGACGACGCCGTATCCCGTGTTAGCGCCCCAATCGTGGCCGATCAGCAGGGTCCGCTCGTCTCCGCCGAGATGATCCCGCCAGTCAAGGACGTCTCGCACATAGGTGCCGGCACTGATCGGCCCGGACTCCGGCGCACGGTACCCACGCAGCCAGGGCGCGGCGACCCGCCAGCCTGAGTCAGCAAGTGCCGGGCCTAGATGGCGCCACGTGTGGGGCGTGTCAGGAAACCCGTGGACGAGTAGGGCCAAAGGGCGTCCTTGGTCCTCGATGTCGCCGAAGAACAGGGCTTCGGTGTGCGTCGTCGGACCGTCTGTCACGGAGCGCCCTCGATCGATCCGCGCTGGTGGCAGATCGGGTAGGACGCACCACTCCTACGACGTCGCACTCGCAGTGGAGGTACCGGGAATATCCGTTCCGCAGAAGGGCTGCGACGACACCGCGGTGAACCCGGTCTTGGTCGCCTGCATGATCCACGTGCAGCTCTTGGGGAGGTCGTGCCCGAAGATGGTCGAATAGTCGATGGTCTGGGGTAGCAGTCCGTTGCCGTTGTATGACTTGAGGTCTCGCAGCGCCTTGATCACGCCGGCCCGAGTTGGGTTGGACCCGGCCAACTGCAGGCCCTTGATCATGAGATCGGCACCCAGCCATGCCTCGGTCTCGCTCAGCGACGGAAAGTCGCTCTTGGTGTAGCCGTCGTACTTCTCCATGGCGGCCTGCATCTGCCTGGTGCCGGCGTTGGGCAGCGACCACGGGCGGAAGAGAGCGTCGAAGTAGTCGCCCTGCAGTGATGACCAGGCTGGGGAGTTGATCACGCTTGGCTGGTACCCGGTCGCGAAGAGTGACGCCTTGAGTTTGACGCCCGCCTGTGCCAGCGCCTCAGCCAGCGCGAAGTTTGAATTATTGTCCATGTCGGGGACCAGCGCGTCGACGTGATCCTGCTTGGCAATCAACCCTTCGCTGGTGAAAGCGACGCTTCCGAAGGGGACGCTCGTGTCGAGGACGCCCACCTTGCCGCCTGCATGCTTGAACGAATCGGCCGTCTGGATCGCGGCGCGGCTCGATGACGGGGAGATCCCATATCCGTAAGTGCCAAGCACCGTCGCCCCGTGTTGTTTGAGAAACTCGCCTGCCGTCGTGGTTACGGGGTACTTGGGATTGACGCTGCCGACGTCCGAGGCGAACATGTTCGTGTAAGGCTGCTCGCCCCATTCGGGACCGTCCGTGTATGCGCCAGTGACCGGAATGCCCTGTTCCTGTGGATACTTCGCCGCCAGAAAGAACAGTGGGCTCTGCGACACGATGCCGAAGGCCTTGGCGTCCGCCTGCTGCACGACCGACGCGATCACCGACGGGCTGGTCTGATCGTCGAGAATGAGTGGTACCAGCTTGTGCCCGTTCACGCCGCCCTCGGCGTTCTGCAGGTCCAGCCGGGCCTTGAACGCACCGGGGGAGGTGGCGTCCTCGGACCCCCCGGGTCCGGTCACCGACGTGATGTACGCAATGGTGATCGGCGTCCCCGATGCCGCGGCCGGCAGCGGCGTCCCCGTCACCACGGCGAGGGGGAGGCCCGCGGTCAGTGCCAAGAGCGTCGTCCCGAGAACTCCACTTCGCCTGTTCTTCCGTTCCGGTTCCATCGATGATTGCCTCCCCCCCGACCCGTGGTCAGGTGACGTATGAGCACATCCGCTCTGTTGTCTGGTCGTCGTCGTTCAGATCTGTGTCGCCGAAGCGCACCGAGTGGCACGCGGTAGTGCGCAGGCCGAGGATTCCGACTCCTGTGGGACTCATGCCGTCACGACCGAGTCATAAGCCTCGTGATCGGCGACCGCGGTTCCGAGACGTTCGAGCATCGCGGTCGTCACCGGTGGAGCGACCTTGAGGGTGATTGCCCACAGGAAGAAACCGTAGACAAGCCCGAAGTCGATTTGTCGTCGCGGATCTTCCCGGGAAGGCGGATCGGCCCCCTCGAAGCGGACTCGGTCGAGATAGAGGTCGAGAAGTTCCGACTCGGTCCGCCGTCGTTCCTGGGTGTTCATGGTGCAGCCGAGGTGGTAGCCGACGTCGAGGTACCACGGGCCCTGCTGGACGAGCTGCCAGTCGACCAGGCAGGGTCGCCCCTGAGCATCGAGGTAGAGGTTCCCGACGTGCGCGTCGCCGTGAAGCAGGCAACGCGGCTGTGCAGTCTCCAAGTGCCGCGCCAGCTGGCCCACGACACCCACGAGCGTTTGAGCCTCGCGAAACTCCGTCGGAACGCGCGACCCGATCGGACCCTCGAAGTTCGAGCTGATCTCGGGAACACCACGTGCCCGCATGGTCATTTCGAGCCGGGGCATCAGCCACCGCTCCTTGGAGGTCGCCTGTCCCCACGTCCGTCCGTGCAAGATTGCGTACTGCTCCAGGCTATCGGCGACCTGATCGGCGTTGTAGGAGCTGAGCGCATCGAGAAACGTCGCGCCCTGTGCCACGACGTCCGCGGTAATCACCATGCCGTGTTGGGTCAGCGGATCGACGTCGGCGTAAAAGCAAGGGAGCGTGCGGACCCCGGAGCAGTGAACCAATTGCCGATAGAACAACGCCTCGGGCACGCCAGCCGTCCTGCTGGCGGCCGCGCTGTCCGACCAGTCAGCGAAATAGCCCTTGACGCACAGTTCGGGCGGCAGCCCGACGGGAACGCTCCCTTGGCACTCGATGCGGAAGCGCGCATTGGTGGAGACCCGCGAGACCACCGGTCCCCGATGCACTGCGCTCACGGCGACATCGGGGAACCGCTCTCCGAGCGCCCGCGTCAGCCAGGCCGGGTCCAGCACCTCCTCAAGCGTGTCGGGCACCGGGAGTGACATCGAGCGAGCGCTGTCCCGTTCCGCGTCAGGCCCCGGCCTCGCGGAGGCGCGATCGGAGCACGAACTTCTGCACCTTGCCCGACGAGGTGCGGGGGAAGTCGTCGAGGTCGATGAGTTCCTCGGGCCACTTCTGGCGAGCCACACCCGCCTCCTCGAGCTGAGGACGCACTTCGCTCAACTCAGGCGCTGCACGCCCGCCGACCATCCGTACGAAGGCCGCCGCGTGCTCCCCCATCCGGGCGTCGGGCGCCGCAACCACGGCCACCTCGGCCACTCCCGCAATGGTCATCAGGACTTCTTCCACTTCCGCAGCGCTGATGTTCTCGCCCCCGCGGATGATCACGTCTGAAATCCGGTCCGTGATGGACAGGTAGCCGTCTTCGTCGATGATCCCGATATCACCTGTGTGGTACCAGCCGTCGAAGTCGAAGACCTTCGCGGTCAGGGTGGCATCGGTGTAGCCGAGGAAGCACTCCGGACCCCGAGAGAGGATCTCGCCCGGGATGCCCGGGTCGACCTCCTGGCCATCGGGGTCGACCAGCTTGACGGCACAGCCAGGGAGCGGACGGCCGTCAGTGCCCAGTCGCTTGTCAATCGGGTCCTCGTACGTGCACCCGGTGATGGAAGGGTGCTCGGTGGATCCATACATGGAATAGATGCTCAGGCCTAGGTTCGTGGCCCGTTCCATGACGGCTCGAGGGACAGGCGCGCCCCCCATCCCCTGGTAATGAAGTCGTTGAAGATGATCGGGCCCACAGTCTGGATGGTCGAGCAGGCTGGTCAGGAAGTACGGGGCGCCACCCCCTGACGTCAGGTCCTCCGCGGCGATCAGTCCAAGGACCACGGCGGGGTCCCACTGATCGAGCAAGTGGAGGGCTTTCCTCGATCGACAGGGATGAGGAGTGCTCCCAGCATGCCGATGGCATGGCTGATGGGGTTCGCCATCAACGTCGGTCGGTCGGTCGGCGGTGAGGTGGCGCCGAGTTGTGCGATCTCGGCGCTCACCGTTTGGTGGGAATGGATGACGCCCTTTGGGCTCGACGTGGTGCCTGAGGTCCACCCGACCAGTGCCGGACTGGACGGGTTTACTGCCGTGGGCGACGGCAAGGGATCGTGTTCGAGGAGTTGGGTGAAGGCCATGCTGTCTGGCGGCCCGCCCCCGTCCACGACGACGAGCTGCATGCCGGGTACATGGGGGATCGATTCGAGGTTGCCCAAGAAGTCCTGGTGGCCGAATCGGGACGCGGTGACGTGCACGCGTGGGTGACACGCCTCGAGGATGTACGAGGTTTCGCGCGTGCCGTAGATGTGCACGATCGGCGCAACCACGGCGCCAATAAGGCTGGCTGCGTAGAACGTGAGGGCGCCCTCGACCCAATTCGGCGTCTGGAAGGTGATGACGTCCCCGGGCCCAACACCCAGCGAGGCGAAGCCTGACGCGGCACGTCGGGCCATATCGAGGATCTGGGCAAACGTGCCCCTCCAGGGCCGCAGGCTCGAATGGACCACGAACGGCAGCCGCTCGTTCGCCGCGAGCGCTTCGGCCAAGCGCTGACCCAGGCTCTGATCGGGCCACCAGCCCTCGGCGACAAACCGCCGAGCGACTTCGTCATCGACCGCGCGCATGTCCCATGCCATGACCGTCATCTGGCCTGGTCAACCCCCACTTCGCTCGTGTAGAACGCTGCCCTCTAGTTCTGTAGAACGTCGTTCCCAACGCTAGCCGATACCGGGCTCACGCGCCGGGTGCTGGTCGGGCACGACGATGCCGGGGACGACGTCAGAGAGGAGGTCTCGAATCACGCGGGGCACGTCGTTGTGGCGCCGCGGCGCGAACACGAGATGACGCGCCCCTGCGTCCACGAACGCCTGGATGGTGCGACGCACCTCTTCAGGCGTGCCGACGGCCGCCACGTGTTCCACCATCGCTCGAAAGTCCTGGCTGTAGGTCCCGCCGAGTGCAGCGACCGCCTGATCGCGGGCCCGTTGAGCGTCGGAGACGACATTCACGAAGATGAAGGCGAACCACTCGAAGTCGCTGAGGTTGCGCTGATACGCGAGTGCGATGGACACGATGGTCTCGAGAGAGGCCGCGTAGCGCCGCGGCGAATACAGGTACGGCATCCACCCATCACCGAGACGCGCCGCGCGACGCATGGCGGGTGCCTTTCTCCCGGCCACCACGATCGGCGGCCCGTCCGCTTGCGCCGGGACGGGATGGATCCGGACATCAGCCATCGGGTAGTACGGACCTTCGTGCGTGATGACGTCGCCGGACCAAAGCCGGCGGAGAAGCGGGATCATCTCGTCGGCCCGTCGACCCCGCTCCCCCAGCGGAACCCCGCACGCCCTGAACTCAGCCGGGTACTCCCCACCGACGCCCACGCCGAGGACGACGCGTCCGCCTGTGTAGCGATCCAAATCGGCAATCTGTTTTGCCACGATCGCGGGTTGATACAAAGGAAGCAGGAGGATCGAGGTACCTATGGTGACTCGGGTTGTGACGGCGGACAATCGGGCGAGCCCGACAAGTGCTTCGGGTGTGGGGTTCGGCGAGGCCACGTGGCCGCCCGCCCACAGCGAATCGATTGGAAGGTCCTCGATGCCCGACGTTGCGTCCAGCCCGACCACAAGTCCGACCTTGAGCTTGTTGGCGCCCGAACGCCATACTGCTGAGGTGGTCACGCCGTCGTGGATCGCCGTGCGCCCTTCGGTGTCCGCCTCGCTCTAGGAGACGGGGGCTCGGCCTGCCCCCCGAGAGCCGTCAGACAGAAATCCCACAGCTTCTTCGAGATCTGAGCGCTCGGTTCGTCGAGACTAGCGCAGTCATAGTGGTGGAACACCGCAATAGTCAGCTGCGTAATGAGCCACGCTGCGTAGTCCGGATCGCTCGGGTTGATCCGACCAGCGCCGACTGCTTCCCTGATCTCCTCCACAAGGAGATCAGTAAAAGGTTGCGTAGCGCGGGAGACTTCGGCCGGGTACAAGGTCTGGAGACGGAAGTGCTCCAACGTCATGAAGCTCGGTCCGCTTTCCGGTGTGTCGAGCGCTTTCACGGTCGCCGCGACGTAGAAGTGCAGCCGTTCCACGGGATCGGAGAGCTTGCGAGCCTGATCTCGATAGGCGACGCAATTCTCTTCGATGATGTCTCCTATGACCGCAAGCAGCAGGTAGTCCTTGGCCTGGAAGTACCGATAGAAAGTCTGAAGGGCGATACCCGCTTCCTTGATGAGATCCTGAGTGGTGAAGTTGGGGCCCTTTGCCTCGATGAGCCGCCGGGCCGCGGCCACGATCGATTTCGCTTGCTCGACACTCTTGTCCTTCGAACGTTGCACGCGGGGTGATTGCTCAGCAATCCGTTCGGCCCACGACACGTCGATCACAGTACCCCCTCCCTCTGTCGACTCCGTCGTGCTCGCCCCGTCCCGAGCCATCGGTCAGAAGGCGTGTGAGCTGTACGCCACCACGCCCCCGTAGTGCGGGGACGAGTGACACGCAACACCGATCGTCGCGTTTGCGCGCTGTCGCTCACCGGCGCGCCCGGACAGCTGCAGATAGCACTCGAGCATCTGCGGGACCCCGTGCATGCGGCCGTTCCCCAACGCGCCGCCACCGGACAGCACGGGGATCGCACCGGACGTATCGCTGTCAATCCGGCCGTCGAGTGCCATGCGGTGCGCTTCCCCAAGAGGGCATATTCCCAGGGACTCCATCCAGAAGTACACGAACGGAGAGAACCCGTCGTAGACCTGAGCAAGATCCACTTCGTCCGGACTCACGCCCGAACGCTCCCATAACCGCCGCGCGGTCTCTTGGCCCACTTCCATGATGTCGTCAAGTGGCCAATGCAGGGGGAGACGGTGTCGGATGGGCGCTCCTGTGGCATACCCCGCGACGAAGACGGGTGGGTGAGCGAGATCCCGTGCGCGCTCCGCCGACGTAAGGACGAAGGCGGCAACTCCGTCGACGGGGATGTCGCAATCGAGGCGACAGATGGGATCGGCCAGCATCGGCTCAGTGAGATAGTCATCGGTCTGAAGCGGCTTGCCGTACCAATAGGACCACGGGATCCGGGATCCGTTCTTGCGCGCCTCCGTCACGACCGCGGCCATGGCCTCTCGATTCGCCCCGTACCGTTGCTGGTACTCGGTGTATGGAAGTGCGATCATCGCCAGTGGGCCGAAATACCCCTGGGGTGCGGTCCACTGCTGGTCGCCGCTGACTTCGCGCATCGGATTCGCGTGGTAGCTGCCGCGTGGATTGTGGAGTGCGCGGTGAACGAGGACGGTGTCGGCGGCATCGCTCGCGATGGCGTTCACCGCCATAGCGACTGAGCCCGGCAGCTGTCCGAAGCCCTGGAAGCCAGCTGCGTACCTGGGATTCACGCCGAGGTGCTGCGCCAGCCAATTGGAAGAGACCACGCTGACGCCGTCGACGGCGGCGTGGGCACCCGCAGTCGGAAACAGGCTGGCCGTGACGAAACCGTCAACGTCGCTGACGCTCAGGCCGGCGTCGGCGATCGCTCGGCGCGCCGTCTCGACGGCGAGGATACCCAGCGCCCGTCCGGCATGGCGTTCGATGGGGCTCTGTGCGTACCCCGCGATGGCGACTCGGTTGCTGGCGGACGTCCTTCCGCTCACGAGCCCCACTCCAGGGCAAAGGCGGGCAAGGAGACGTCCGGCGCGATGTCCTCGAAGACAAGCCTGACGGGTACCCCGAGCTGGAGTGGCGCGTGGAGACCATCGAGGAGGCGGCCAATCAGGCGAAGGCCCGGTTGGGCCGCCAGCTCGCAATCGACGAGGACGAAGGGGGTGTCGAAGCCGGGCAGAAAGGACTGCCTGACGACCGTCCATGAGCGTATGAACCCAGAACCATCGACTGGGACGAACTTGAACTCTGGGTCCGTCGTTCCACAGCTCGGACAGACGCTGTCGGGCGGGTGAGCCAGGGCGCCACAGCGCTCGCAACGAGCCAGCACCAGCGCGTGCCGTGCCGTGGCGGCCCAGAATTCCTGCGAGCGTTGGTCGGGAGCCGGGAGCGGACGGTCCACGTCCGTCAAGGGATGGCCCCGGCGTCCTTGAAGGACGCGATCTCCTCCCACTCATAACCGAGTTCGAGCAGGAGCGCCTCGGTGTCCTCCCCGTGTTCGGGAGCCCGGCGCATCGCAGGTGGCTGACCGTCGAACTGAACCGGGACGGCCGGAAGGCGGTAGGCGGGCTCTCCATCGATGACGACCTCTCCGATGTAGGAGTTCGCCTTCACCTGGGGGTCGTCCGCGAGCTCGGAGACAGCTTGTACCGGAGCCCATGGCGCGTCCAGTTGGCTCAGCAACTCCTTCCACTCGTCGAAGGTCCGCTTGGCGAACTCCCCGTCCAACTCCGCAACACACTCCGCGCCGTTCTCCCGTCGAGAGGTCATGTCGGCAAAGCGGGGGTCTTCGGTCAGCTCGGGGCGTCCGATGACCTTGCAGAGGTCGGCCCAGTAGCGGTCAGGCTGGAGGAACACAAGTTGAATGTGGCGCCCATCCTTGGTCCGGTAGGAGCCGATGAGCGGATTGATCATAGGACCGCGGCCGCTGGACGCCCGGGGCTCGTCCCCGCCCAGCGCTGCCAACAGGTCCGACGAGAGCGTCCACATCGCCGTGGCCAGCAGCGAGACATCGACCACGGATCCGGCCCCGGTCCGTGATCGCTTCAAGAGGGCAGCTGCGATCCCGAAGGCTAAGGCGAGGGCCCCGTTACGGTCTCCCATGGCTCCCCGCTGGCCTATCGGGTAGTCGCGCTCCGGTGGCGTCAAGATGTGGGCCATGCCGCCCCGGGCCCAAAAGGCGGTTGCGTCGTACCCGGCCTGGTCGGCGTCCGGCCCTTTTACCCCGTAGCCGTTTCCCCGGGCGTAGACCAACCTTGGGTAGCGCACCGTGAGGTCGTCGGCCCCGAGACCGGCTCGTTCGAGCGCTGAGGGGCGCATATTGGTCAAGAAGACATCGGCCGTCTCGAGCAACTTGTGCAGCACGGCGGAGCCCTCTTTGGTTCGGATGTCGAGTGCCAGGGACCGCTTTCCTCTGTTGGCGAGAGCGAGAGAGAGATTGATCCCGCCCCGCTCGGACCCGATGCCTTGGGTGGCCAGGCCTCGGTAGGGGTCTCCTTCCTTCGGCTCGATGTGCACGACTTCCGCTCCCCAGTCCGCAAGCAGCGCTCCCGCGACCGGGACGAAAACCCATTGAGCCAACTCCACCACCCGGACGCTCTCAAACGCGCCGTCGGACATCGTCGCCGGCGCCTCAGGCACGCGACCGGGGAGTGAGGACGACCACCGGGATCAAGCGGTCGGTTCGAGACTGGTAGACGTCGTAGTTCGGCCACACGTCCGTCATGATCTTCCAGAGCCGCGGCTTCTCATCATCATCGGCGGTCCGGGCCGAGACGTCGTGGTGCTCGGCCCGTACCTGGATCGCTGCTGCCGGTTGCTGCACCAGGTTGAGATACCAGTTCGGATGCTGGGGTGCACCCCCCATGGAGGCCACGACGACGTAGTCGTCGCCGTCGCGACCGTGTATCAGGGGCGTCGTCCACAATTTGCCGCTAGTTCGACCGCGCGTGCTCAACAGAAGGATCGGAGCGCCGTTCCAGATGTATCCGATCTCGCCGTTGGTTTCTTTGTATCGCTCAACGTGCTCGGCCCCGAGGAGCGTGATGTCGGGTGGCTGATAGGTCGAGTCACTCATGGAAGGCTGTCTCAACCGAAGCGGACGGGGATCGCGGTGGCTCCGCGCTCGTAGAAGCCGATGATGTTTGGTGGCTCGGCGTCCGGATCGAGTCGCAGGTTGGAGCACCGATCTAGCAGGGCGTTGATGGCCACCGTCATCTCGGCACGAGCGACGTGCTGGCCGAGACACACATGGGGGCCCCCTCCGAAGCCCAAGGCCGGCTTCGGAGGCCGGAAGGGGTCGAAGTCGTCGGGGCGCTCCCAACGTTCGGGGTCACGGTTCGCTGCACCGAGGCAGAGATGAAGGACCGCTCCCTTGGGCAACCGCGTACCGAAAAACTCCATGTCCGCCGTGACCCAGCGCGAGAACATCGGATCGGTGGGCGACCACCGCAACGATTCCTCGATGACGGGCCTGAGCAGACTTCGGTCTTCCCGCACGGCGGTCAACAGTGCCGGTTGCTGCAGCATCGCCGTCAGCGTGATGCCCATTTGCTTCCAGGTAGTCCCCGAGCCTGCCGCGAGGAGCAGAAGGGAGAACGAGTAAATCTCCGCGTCGGTCAAACGATGTGTCGCCCCGTCGTCATCGGTGATCTCTGCGGCCACGAGCACGCTGATGAGGTCTTCTTGTGGACGCTCGCGACGAGCGGCCACGATCGGCGCCATCATCTCGATTATCCGCTCCGACTGCGTCAGCGACTCGCGGACGTCGAGTGCGCGCTCGACTGGAATTCCGAAGCTTCCCGTGATCGTCAGGACCGGGATAGCCGCACAGAGCTCGACATTCAGCTCCGCACAGCCCTTCCTCTCGAAGCTGTCGATAAGCGTGTTCACCGTGGACTGGATCCAGTTCTCGATCCACCAACGCACCTTGGCCGGTGAGAAAGAGGGCTGTACCAGCGCGCGGTAGCGCCGGTGTTGCGCGCCTCCCATGGACAACATGCTGTTGGTGGGTCCAGGTTCTCCCGCTTCGAGATCGACGGCTTCAGGCGACGACGCGAACGCGTCGGGGTCCCGATACGCAGCGTCGCACGCAGCCCAGCTGAAGGCCGAGAAATGGGGCCGGTCGGCGGAGGGGAGACCGTGGAACAGGAGGTCGTCTTCGACGCCTGAGAGCTCGTGCACGGTGCCTGCGTGCACCCCTCCCCTCTCTCGGATCTCGCGCCATACCGGGTAGGGATCCGCAATGTAATGACCGCCGTTCCAGGCTTGGACGTTCCCGGCCAGATCGAAGAGCTTTCGGACGCGCTCGGTATCGAGCAGTTGCTGCGTCTCCGTCATCGCGCGACGTACCCACCATCGATGGGAAGAAGGGCCCCGGTCACGTTGGACGCACGATCTGAACAGAGATAGACGGCCGCCTCTGCACAGTCTTCGGCCGTGATGGGCTTCCCCAGGGGGTGCATGGAGCCTGTGTGGGCCGCAACCTGTTCGAGTTCGTCACCCGAGAGACTCATCCCCCCGGCGGCCATGAACCCTGTATAGGGCATACCGGCCGGGCAGATCGCGTTCACTCGAATCCCGAATGGGGCGACCTCGACCGCCACGGCCTTCGTGAGCTGGTGGACTGCGCCCTTCGTGGCCCCGTAGACGGTCCCGCCCCACCCAACGAGTCCTGCCACCGAGCCCGTGTTGAGGATCGCGCCACCGTCGCCCTGCTCCTTGAACCGAATGACTGCGTGCTTGCAGCCGAGGAACACGCCACGGAAGTTGACAGAGGTCAGCCGGTCGAACTCCTCGAGTGAGTGCTCTTCGAAGGCCATCCCCAGCCTGGGGGTCGGGATGCCCACATTGTTGAAGAGCACGTCGAGACGACCAAACTGACCGACAGCGCTGTTGATCATTGCAGCGACGTCCGCGTCGTGCGCGACATCGCACTGCTGAGCCATCGCACTGGCACCCATGGTCTCGATCTCGGCGACTGTCTCCTTGGCGCGGTCAAGATCGATGTCGGCGCAGACGACTGACGCACCCTCCTCGGCAAAGCGCTTCGCCGATGCCCGTCCGACGCCCGAACCAGCGCCCGTGATGACGGTGACCTTGTCCTTCAGCTGCATGTCGCTTGTCCTCCTTCCCTGTCGGACAGCGTGACCGCACCCGCGGGACATTCCTCACTCGAAGCCGCGAAAGCATCGAGGGAGTCGCCGGGGGCCTCGAGCACGACCGCTTGCTCGCCGTTATGAACGAAAGTCGCTGGTGCAAAGGCGCCGCAGATGCCACTCCCCATGGAAGTTTCGCGGTCGACCGAGATGGCCACCTTGCGACTGCGATCAGGCACTGGCCACGGCGACCGGCGGCTCGGCAGGACTGAAGCGGTACAGCTTCTCAGCATTTCCTCGGAGCAGCTTGTATTGCGTGTCGTCCGGGAGGTGCCCGATCACCTTCTTGGCCACGGTGATGCAGTTGGGCCACGTGGAGTCCGAATGGGGGTAGTCGGTCTCGCACATCACGTTGTCTTCACCGATCTCGCCGAGGCTGGCGATCCCATGATGGTCTTCGATAAAGCAGCCGAACACGTGGTCTCGGAACAGTTCACGGATGTTGAGGGTGTCGAGGTCAACGTCCGTCGTTGCGTGGTCCATGAACTTCTGACCGCGCATCACCCAATAGCGCTGCTTGTCCAGTACCTGTTCAGCACGCTCCAAGAAGTAGGGCATCCATCCGATCTCCCCCTCGGAGAGGGCGATCTTCAGATTCGGGAATTTGTCGAACATGCCGCTGAAGAGCCAGGAAAGCATGGCGCCCGAGGTCCGAACGGCTCCCCAGGTCAGGTTGGCCATGAAGGGAGCATCGGGTGCGATCTGCGGGATCTGGGACGAGGAGCCGACGTGCATGGAGGCGACCATGCCGATCTCGTTCGCCGTGGCCATGACAGGGTCCCAGTAGCGGCCCGTGTCGTGGATAGTCGGTAGGCCGAGCGGAGCGGGGTTTTCAGAGAACGCAAAGGCCGTCACGCCCTTTACCGCCATGCGTTCCATTTCCTTGGCCCCCATCGCCGGATCCCACATCGGAATCAGCATCAGGGGTATGTAGCGTCCTGGAGCCGCGCCGCACCATTCTTCGACGATCCAATCGTTGTAGTGCTGCATACACTCGAAGCCGAACTCGCGATCGCTGGCCTCCATGAACAGCTGGCCGCAGAACCGGGTGATGGTCGGGAAGCACAACGAGGCGAGGATGCCGGCCCGATCCATGTCCTCGAGGCGAGCCGCGGCGTCGTAACACCCTGGACGCATCTCCGAGTACGGAAGCGGCTCTGGGCTGAACTCCTCCTTGGACTTCCCGGCGACCGCGCTCAAGCCAGAGCTCGGGAAGCGCTTGCCGTCGTAGCACCAATAATCCATCCCGTCGACCGTCTCCATGTGGGGAGCCCGCTCTCGATCCTTGGCCGCAACCCGGTCTACCCACAGGTTCGGCGGCTCAAGGATGTGATCATCGACCGAGATCAACCAGTCCAGGTTCAGTTCCGCTTCGGGCATGCTCCTACTCCTCTCGCGCATCAGGCGGGTAGTTCACCCACGCACAGGTGTTTGATCTCTTGGAAAGCACGGATACCCTCCACGCCGCGCTCACGCCCCAGACCACTCTGCTTGTACCCCCCGCTCGGGGCATACGCGCTGAACATCATCGTGTTGACATTCACCGCGCCACTGCGGATTCGACGCGCCAGCGCTGTCGCTGCGCTCACGTCGGCGCTGTACACCTGACCGGACAACCCATAGATACTGTCGTTCGCGATACGGACGGCATCGTCGACGTCCCGATACCCGATCACGGAGAGGACAGGGCCAAAGATCTCCTCCTGTGCCGCCGGATTGCTGTTGTCCGGCACGTCGAGCACGGTTGCCTCGAAGTAGTAGCCACGTTTCAGGCCTGACGGCCTTGCCCCACCAACGACGACCTTGCCGCCGTGCTCTTCGGCCCGAGAGACATAGCGCTCACACCGTTCCCGCTGGGCAGCGGTTATCAGTGGGCCCATCATGGCGCTCTGGTCGCTCGGAGGACCGACCGTGATGCCGGCGTAGGCGCCGCTCACTGCTTCGAGTACCTCCTCCTTCTGGTCCTGCGGGACCAACATCCGAGTTGCCGCAACGCAGGCCTGCCCGCTCGTCATCGCCACGACCTGGGATGCACCGGCTGCGGCGCGATGGATCGCGTCAGGCAGATAGATCTGGGCCGACTTCCCACCCAGCTCGAGAGCCACACGCTTCACCGTGGGCGCCGCTTGGGCCAGGATCTGCCGTCCAACCGGCGTCGAACCCGTGAACGACACCATGTCGACCGCTGGGCTCGTCGTGAGCAACTGGGCGCCGGCTGAACCGGGTTCGATGACGACGCTCAACACACCGGACGGCAACCCCGCGGCTTCCGCCGCCAGTCCAAAGCAAAGCGACGAGAGCGGAGTAAGGGGGCTGGGCCGGAGGATGACCGAGTTCCCTGCCATCAGCGCCGCGATCAGCTTCTGGAAGGCCATGACGATCGCCCCGTTGTAAGGCGTAATTGCCGACGACTACGCCGACGGGCTCATGCCGGCGAAGACTCAGTGCGACGCGTCCGCGTAGCAGCTCGTCAACAGGTACCGGGTTTGCTTCCTCGTGCGGGAGCGCGAGGTACAGCTCGATAGTGTCACGTGCCAGCTTCAATCCGGCGGCGTACTGCGCCATCTCGGCGAACAGCACCGGTTGACCCGCTTCGGCCACCATCGAGGCCACCATGGGTTCGTGCAGTGCTTCGAGCCGCTCGACGAAGAGATGGAGCAGACCGGCGCGGTCGCGGGCAGGAAGTCCGGCCCAGACTCCTTCGTCGAAGCTCCGTCTCGCCTCGCCGATTGCACGCTCCACCTCCGGAAGAGGCGTGGCCTGCAGCTCGGTGAAGCAGGATTCGTCAGCCGGGTTCTCCACCGCGAACGGCTCACCCTCCACCCATCGCCCGGCCACGTACGACCGCTGCACGTCGAGAATCCCTGTCTCAGCCACTGGCCAAGCCCTCCCCCAGGTAGAGCATGATTCTACTGTTACAAACTACGCGACTTCCGTCAAGCGACACGCGGTGGCCGGCGGCTATGGCAGACGGCGTTGCACGTCCGCTGAACGGCTACGAAGCTGCCGGGGCCATTCCTGTACCTGGAATGTCCTTTCCGCAGAAGGGCTTTGACGATACGGGTGTGAAGCCCGTCTTGTCAGCCTGGACGAACCAAAAGCAGAGCTGGGCAGGATCGTGGCCGAAGTCGGTGGCGTAGTCGTGCGACGTGGGCAGCAAGCCGTTTGCGTCGTATGACGTCACCCCGCGCAAGCTCTTGACCACGCTCGAGCGCGTCCGCGTCTGGTCCCGCTGGCTCAAGACCCTTAATCATCAGATCCGCCCCAACCCAGGCTTCGTCTTCGCTGAGGGAGGGGAACTGGCTCTTGGACCATCCTGCGTATTTCTCCATTGCCTCCTGCATCTGTTGCGTACCGGCATTCGGAAGGTTCCACGGCCTAAAGAGAGCGTCGAAGTAGTCGCCCTGCAACGCTGGCCATGCCGGGAATTAATCACATCCGACTCATAGCCCGTGGCAAAAAGGCCCGCCTTGATCTTGATACCGGCCTGCTTGTAGGCCTCAGCCAGCGTGAAATTCGAATTGTCATCCATTTCAGGCACGAGAGCGTCCACGTGATGCTGCTTGGCTATAAGAGCTTCGCTCGTGAATGCGGTACTGCCGAATGGAACTGAGGTGTCTATTACCCGACTTTGCCTCCAGCGTGTTCGAACGACAAGGTTTTGGTTCGCCGCCCTACTCGACGAAGGAGAGACGCCGTACCCATACGCGCCGATTGTCGTCGCTCCCCGCGACTTCAGGAATGCTCCATAGACGGAGTTGGCAGGGTACGTCGGGTTCAAGCTGCCCTCATCCGATTCGAACATGTTGGTGTAGGGCTTTTCGCCCCACTCTGGTCCGTCGATATACGCACCAGTAACCGGAATTCCCCTGCCGCTCGGGGTACTTTGCGGTCAAAAAAGAAGAGTGGGCTCTGTGAGACGCTCCGAGTTGCGATAGCACCTGGTCCGAGTACTCCCCAACGAATCATGCGTCCACACACCTGCGGCCCGCACACATCACATGCCTACCCAGTCAGAGACGTTCGGCGAACGGGGCGTGGGCGAATGCGGACAACGCCAGGCAGCACGATGGTGGGCGCGCACGCCTTCACACCTTCAACACGCTCAAGAATTCTTCTTGCGCTGGAGAACAGCTCGTTCGACCTCGTTCGGGTGGCGTTCGGAAAGCACGTCGGCCCAATGGCCGCGACCGGTCGCCCGGAGGCGCTCGAGGTAGAGAGGTAGGTGCCGGCGAACATGGCAGGGACCGCCTTCTCTCCGCACGATGTCCAAGGGGTCCTCGGGTGCAACGCCTCGCTCCAGTTGCGCCCTGGTCCATTGCTCGAGTTTGGACGCCGCCTCTTTGATAAGCGCCGGATGCGAAGGGGCCAAGTCGGCGGTCTCGTGCCGGTCGCGGGCAACATCGAAGACCATCTCGTCTTGCCAATGCCCGTGATAGCCGTCGTGCCAGGTCCGCAGGTAAAGATGGTCGCCCCAGCGCACGCTGCGTTGGCACGACCACGCCCCCTGCGTGAGGAACAGGGCCTCCCGTCCTAAGGCGCCGATCTGAATCGGCGCGCCGTCCCAAGTCTCGGGGACGGCCAGGTCGGCTAAGTGCAGCGTCGTCGCCGCAACGTCGAGGTGATATTGCAGCCCGGCGTGGACCTGGGCCGCCATGCCGGGCCAGCGCAGCACGGCGGGGATGTGGCAAGTCGCCTCGTCGGCCGCCTGATGGTCGGCGTAGACGCCGAGCTCACCGAATGCTTCACCGTGGTCGCTGCTGACCAAGATGGCTGTCTCGTCCAACACGCCGAGATCATCGAGTTTGTTGACCAGCGAGCCTAAAGCGTCGTCTGCGTATCGCACACCCACGTCGTAGCCGTCGAAGATCCGTTTGACTGCCTCGAGGGAGCCGGCGTCCCACGGCTGGCGTGGGGGAGGATCGCCCCACTCGTCCGGACGGAAACCCCATGGCTCTTGCGCCGAATGCGGGCCCGAGAGTGTCCAGTTATGCGCCCGTACTTCCTCGGTATGCCAGGCCGGAACGGGATCAGATGAGAACGGGTTCCCGTACGCCTCGGGAGTGTTGTAGGGGGTATGGGGGTCCCACAGCTGCACGTGGAGGAACCACTGGTCGGCGCGACCACGGCGGTCGAGCCAGTCGAGGGCGCCGGGGAGTACTTCGTCAGCCCGCTCGCCACCAAAGCCGCGCATGAGGTTCATGGCCTCCATGAAGCCGCTGTTCCACCAAGTCGCGGAGTGGCGGAACGGGAAACTCGACAGCGATGCCGTGTGCCAGCCATTGAAATAGAAGATGGACGCCCACGAGTTCAGGAACCATTGGCTGATGAAGAAGCGCTTCGCTCCCATGGAGCGAAGGTCGGCCGCGGTTCCGTCGTGGTTCACCACCCCATTTCGGATGCCGAAGGACCCGGTGATAAGCGCGGTGCGGCTCGGCAGACACGGCACGTCGGAGGCGTAGACGTTCTCGAATCGGATGCCGTCAGCGGCCAGCGCGTCGACGTTGGGGGTGGTGTTGCGATGGTAGCCGTAGCAGCCGAGGTGATCGGAACGAAGAGTGTCGATGTCCAGGTAGAGAATCCTCATGTTTTTCATGCCCTTCTCGAGCGATCATGGCTGACGCCATCTATTCAGAACGGTGGGAAGGCGTAGATCGCGGTCCCAAGGGACGACGTCAGTGGTGTCAGCCAACCAACCGAAGAGTTGCTCGCGCAACCCCGTCGCCACCTGCTTGAGGTCGGACTTTGATATAGGTTATTGTCTCAGCTGGGTCAGCGGTCCTGTCGCAGACCTCGTCGTCCTCATAACGGCGATGGACCTAGGCGTGAGTGCTGCTTGCGTAGAACCATGGCCGTGCCCACCAGCTCCGGACGATCCCGCTGCAGGTCCCCCTTGCTTCTGCTTGCAGATCCAGAATCCAGCGTTCTGTGCTCGGCACTGCGCCCCCTTCGACGTTGTTCGCAGGGATCATCGTATTGCGGACGGAGCCCGCGCTTGGGCCAGAACGACCTCAGCCTGGGACGGGCTAGCCCCGAACACCTGGTGGGTGAGACAGCTCCGACGAAACGGAAAGAATCGAAGAGCGAGGACCTTTTTCGGCAAGCTGACAGCGTACCTTCGAGTTCGGCTCGGTCTCGCCCTGACTGGAAGGGTGGAACTCTCCGGTCCATACTGCGGTACGGCTGACGCGGCCTGAAGATGTGCCGCAGACTACGGGGTATTGGGGGTCTTGGATGACACACTCTTTACGCGGCGCATGCCGAGCCGCGCTGACCGCGTTGGCCATGACACTTGGAGTAACGGGTGCGGGATTGGCCGGTCAGATTTCGATCGCGTCGGCGCCAGCCTCTGCGGAGACCTCGACCCAAGGCGACGCACCCAATGGCGGTCAACCAGCTCAGCTCAGCGGCCCCATCGAGCCCGCAGACGCCGCGTACCTAATCGCCGGCGCCTGGGGACCCTCCCTCAAAGCCGCCGGTTATGAGCAGCGCGAGTATTTCGCGTCGGGAACGGCGTACTCCTACCAGGCGACCGGACCCGAGAACAACGCGGGAACGTGGCGGGTCGCTCCCGCTACCAGCGCTCTTTACCGCACTCGAATCGTGGTGCGCATGCCGACAAATCCATCGCGGTTCAACGGGACGGTCGTCGTGGAATGGCTGAACGTCAGCGGAGGCGGAGATGGCGCTGTCGACTCGGTGTACTTGTCACCAGAGTTGGAACGAGCGGGGTTTGCCTGGGTGGGCGTCTCAGCGCAGCAGGTGGGAATCGACAACCTGCGCCAAAAGGATCCGGCGCGCTATGGCTCACTGATGGATCCGGGGGACCAGTACTCCTACGACATCTACACCCAGGCCGCCCGAGCCCTGCTCGTCGGTGGCCACGCGAATCCCCTGGCCCCACTGCACCCCAAGCGGCTGTTGGCGGTGGGTGAGTCCCAGTCGGCGCTCTACCTGACCACCTACATCGACGCCATTCAGCCCCTCTACCATGTGTTCGACGGCTTCTTAGTGCACAGTAGGGCCGGGGGAGCAGTGGGGATCCCCGGTGGATCACCGAGCGGCAGCTTCGGTGGCGACGTCCACATCCGCACCGACATCGGCGTCCCGGTGCTCATGATGATCACCGAAACAGATGAGACTTTCGGGGGGTACTACCAGGCCCGTCAGCACGACACGCGCTTCATCAGGCTCTGGGACGTCGCCGGCGCCTCTCACGCAGACTCCTACATCGTCACGCCTCAGTCGCTCAAATCTCTTGGCTGCACGTCGGTCGACGAGGCACCAAGTCATTTCATCTTTGAAGCCGCCCTCTCCGCCATCAATACCTGGATGGTCACCGGTTCACCGCCCCCGTCGGCGCCTCGTATGGAGGTCCAGGTCGTTGACGGCACGCCTACGGTGCAGACCAACACCAGCGGAACGGCGATCGGTGGCATCCAGGGTCCGTGGGAACGGGTACCGATTGCGGCCTATTCGAACACCACACCCCCCGGATCGGCCGGGTTCTGCGTTCTGTTCGGGTCGACTCGTCCCTTCAGCGAAGCGCAACTCAAATCCCTGTATGGAACCAAGTCGTCTTACCTGAAGGCATACACGACGGCGACGGACGAGGACATCAAAGCGGGATACATCCTTCCGGCCGACAACGCTCAAGTGCTCGCCTTCGCCAAACATGTCCAGTTCTAACGGCTGGGCGTTTGCTGATAGCCAGGCGATAACAGGGTTTCCCTATGGCGAGGGTTTCACACACTGGACGAGTGCAGTCGAGTTATGAGACCTACTTCAACCGTCCACCGGGTAATCCGGAGATCCATGGATGGCGCCCAACGGCCCGGCTAGCTCGGACGATGACCGAATCTAGGTGTTGACCTGCGAGACGACGGCTGGCATGAAAAACCGGATCCGTGGGATTTTCATGGGATTGGGTCCAGCCTTCCACCATGGGTCGGTACCAATTCGAGAGATTCTCCGGCGAGAGCATTTCGTTGCCTCAGCCGACGGCTTGGGTCTTCCCGAACCGGTGTTCTGGGACGGGGTAATGGCACGCCGCATTTTCCCGCGCGCTCCAGTCCAATAAGACGCACGGTCAGCGGTGCTGAGCAGATCAGTCCCTCACCGAAGAGAGCCTCCAAGATCCTCGTACGCCCTTGAACTCGTGTTCGCCGCGGACGTCCAACTCGCACCCGACCAAGAGACCAGATCGCTTACCGTTCGAGAGACAAGGATCTCACCAGCACCGGCGGGGCGGCGCGTGATCGGGGAAGCTCAAGGACGGGCGGCCGACGGGACCTGGCTGACGACCTTGTAGGCCCGCTCGCGCACCTGATCGATGACGCCGGCACTGCTGGGGGCCGGATCGTCACCGGCACGAGGGGGTAAGACGAAGTCGGTGTACATGACGCGGCGTTCCCGCGCGACCGGCGCATGGCTCATGTGCAGGGTGCACGAACAGTGGACGGTGACGTCGCCAGTGCGGGTCGGGAGCGGGACCGCGGGCAGCCCCCAGGAATCGCGGAAGAAGGCGGGCTGGACGAGGGCCCGATGGGAACCGGCCACGACCCCGAGCTGGCCTGAGCGTTGGTCGGCGCCGGTGACCGAGATCCCAACCGTCAGGCTGCAACAGCGCGAGGAGTGCCGCCCGAGGCTGCAGTCCTTGTGCCACGGCAGGTCGGAGATGCCCTTAACGACGCCGATGGGCTTGACAAGCGCCTCGATCTTGTTGCCGCCCTGGTCCCGCGGCACGTGTCCGTCACCCGTGAGCGAGGCGAGGCGAAGGAGCCGGTCGTCCTCCAGCAAGGCCGCGGTTGCAAGGCTCTCCTCTTGGAACCCCTGTAGGCGTACCGCTCGCTCCTCGCCGTCGGCGGTAGTGGCCCACCAGGACCGGCCGTCACCGTCGTGGTAGCGCGGGAGGGCGGCATCCATGTCGGCGGAGACCTGCGCCATCTCGTCGGGCGTGAAGACCTCGGTCAGATGGAGGTAGCCCGCCTCGCCGAGGTAGTACGCGAGCTCGGCCGGATCGTCTTCGACCGTGAACGAGCGCTGGAGGTCGAGCGGGCCGCCGTCACGGTCGGTGAATGTGACGTCACCCGCGGTGTGCACGGGGCGGGCATCGAGCAGCGAGCGGAGGACGACCCACCAGTCGAGGAAGTCGTTGATGTCTCCAATCGGCATGTCGAGCGTTGCGGCCGCGAGGAGCGTCATCGGCGTCCGGCGGTCGTGGACGATGTCAGTGATCTCCTCCACGTCGAGGCGCACCGCGGCGTGCCCACCGCCGCCGGGGCGCACGCGGACGGCATCGTCGTCGACCGACAACGTCCAGGTGCCGGCGGTCGTCTCGATCGTGAACGGCCGGACGCCTCAGCTCGAGCGTGCCCGGGACGGCCAGCGCCGAGCCGTCCGCCGCCAGGCGGGGCAGCTGGGTACCGAAGAAGTCCGCGACGTCGATCGTCTGGACGTCGACGTCGTTGCGGGTGCGGAAGTCGATCGTCATGACGGACCAGGCTAGCGACGGGGTGGCGTCGGCGCGGGATCAGCAGGGCAAGAGACGACGGTGGCGTGCGGCTGTCGCAGCCTGGAGGACCTCTCCGGTGACCAAGGGGGTGAGAGCCGAAAAGCCGTTTCCGAGGTTTGCAAGAGCCGTGTAGCGGGAGACCCTCGCGCTGCCGCCTCACTTCGCTTGGCGCGTCCAGGCGAAGTGAAAGGAGAGGTCAGATCAGCTCCGCTTCTTTACTGCCCTTTTGGTGCCCGTGGCGCGCTTTTTAGCGGCCTTCTTGGCGGTGCTGGCCTTGCGTTTCGCGACGGGAACCCGTTTCTTGGCCGTCTTCTTCGCCACCGTGGCGCGCGCCTTGGCCGTTTTCTTCGCAGTGGTGGCCTTGCGCTTGGCGACACCCGCCTGCTTCTTGGCTGTGGTCGCCTTGCGCTTCGCCACGGTCACCTTCTGCTGGGCCGACTTCTCTCCCCGAGCGACCTTGCGTTTGGCAACGGCCACCCGCTTCTTACCGACCTCCTTGGCCGTGGCCGCCTTGCGCTTGGCCACAGCCGCCTGCTTCTTGATCGTCTTCTTGACGCTCTTGGTCTTCGTTGCGGCAGTCTTCTTGATGGGACGCGCTTGCTTTTCGATATGTCCAGCAGCCTTCGAAGACCCGATCGCGGTCGCTGCTTCACTCAAACCCTGTCGGACTCCTGATCCAGCAACCACAGCAGCCGCTTCCACGGTACCGACTGCATCTCCAACAACTTCAGCCGCTTTATCTATCTTGCCTCGCATGGGCGCCAAGGCTAACGCGTGTCAACCGCATGTCAACGGGGAACATTCTGCGGAAGGTTGTCAGTTCGCCTGGAGCGAAGCGACTGCGGTCTTCGCGACGGGACTTGCGTCTAAGTGAATCCCCAATAAATCTCCGACTCAGTCTGTCGATAGAAACTCTCGTAAGTTCGACAAAGCCTCTGTCGTGCGCTCGGCACCTGACGCAAGGTAGGGGACGATCGCGTCGACGGTCGGGTGGGAACCATTGCGGGTCAGTGGCTCGAGTTGAAGAACTGCGTCCGAGACGAGGGAGGCGGCCTGCTGGACAGCGTGAGCAGCGGACTCACTCGAACCCTTTGCTGCGTCCGCGACCACCTCATGAACGTGACTGAGCGCCTCGGGGCTCGGTGCCACCTTCTCAGCAAATCCATGACTGGCTGCGCCGAGGCGCTTCCTGGCACGGCGGCTCGCTGCATGCCCTCGCCGGATCGTCTGCTGGCCGGAGTTCGATACCTGCGCCGCAGTGGGGGCCCGGCTCGCTCGAGCACGACGTGCTTTCCGGTTGCCGGTCGCTCGGGCGCCCGATACGGCGGACTCAAGCTGTCGTCCTTGCTGCTTCGCTCGCCACGCCAGAGACGGCTCGCCTTCGGTGTCGAAGGCGGCCAATATCAGCCCTCCCAAGAGACCCACGTTCTTGAGGAAGTGGATCTTTTGCTGGTTCCGGGTGGTCGGGTCCGACTCCTCCCAGAATCGATGGCCCGCATATGTGGTTGGAACGATTGAACCGATCAGAGCCAGCGCGGCGAGTCTTCGGAACTTTCCGGCCGCCAGGAGAATCCCAGCGCCGATCTGAACCGCACCGTTGACGCGCACAAATGTCTCGGTGTCGAAGGTGTTGACACCTGACTTCTCGGCAAGGGGCTCGATTACTGCTTCGGCCTTCTTGGCTTTCCCGGCCGGATTCCAGAATGCATCCCATCCCCCTACAACAAAGATTGACGCCAGCAAGGGACGAGCTAACCGACGAGAGAGTGCCATTGCAGTACCTCTACCCGGATTTCAAATGGTTATCCATCGAAGGTTGGCAACGCTCACGCCTCATTTACTGCTGACCGGATCGCGCCGTGCTGTGATCGGTCCTCAGAGTCCTCGAGGACGGCCTCAGCCGGCCCTCCAGAGTTCTCGCTCGCAGCTTCTTCGGGTGCTGGCCTCCTGCTCGTGTTTCAAAAGGCTCTTCCGTGGTGTGACAGCCGCGGAGTAGAGGACGCTTTCACATCCCGACCTCGAGCCGCCCGACCCCGCGCAAAGAGAATCGGCGTCGCTGTAACGACGCTTAGATCGTGGGCAAGCCGGGGATACTGTCCTCACTGATCCCTGAGGATCAAACGGACGAATTCGAGGCAGCATGGATGGGTCCGAGCTCGGCGCAGGCGACACAGGTGAATCGGAAGCGGAGCGCAACAATCGCAACCTGAGCGATCTGCTGCAGGAACTACGCGTCGCGGGTCTCGGTGTGCAGGTGCTGTTCGGATTCCTGCTGTCCCTACCATTCACTATGCGCTTCAAGCAACTCGACGCGCTGGAACGAGTCCTGTACCGGGTAAGCCTTCTCAGTGCAGCTCTGGCTATCGCTCTGCTCGTGAGTCCGGTTGCCTACCACCGCTGGGTATTCCGTCGGCACGAGAAGGGGCGGCTGTTGAGGTACGCCAACATACAGGCCATTGTCGGGCTGGGCATGGTCGCACTCGCGGTGTGCGTCGCCGTCTGGATGGTTCTGATCTTCATCGGCCTGAACTGGCCGACGGCGCTGCTCGCCGCCGTGGTGACCGGATGCTTCGTGACTCTGTGGTTCGTAGTCCCGATCGCCGACAGGATCGGAGCGGACCGTAGACGGGAGGACGCTCGGTGAGGTCCGAGTTGCTTCATTGATGCCGCGCCGTCCGCGGGGAACTCCCGCGACATCCCAAATCGTCGTCACCCGAATCTGAACATTCCAATCAAGAAATGAGAGGCTCGTTTCGGTGGGTGGACTTCGGGTATCCGCCTCACCAGTCGGCGACGGGAGCGACGTCGCCGAGTACGACCAGGGAGGACGGTGCGATGCCCCATCAGGCATGGAGCGCGAAAAGGGAGCGCCAATATCAGCACATCAAAGGCGGCCTCAAGCAGCGGGGCGATTCTGAAGAGCTCGCCGAAGAAATCGCAGCGCGGACGGTCAACAAGGAGCGGGCGCGCCACGGGGAGTCGAAAACCAAGAGCAAGAGTTCCACGAAGGACATCTCATCGAGTCGTCGAGGTGGCCTCCGTTCTCACGGTGGAGCAGGCGGTCGGACCCGTGACCAGCTCTATCAAGAAGCCAAACGCAAAGGCATCACCGGCCGATCCAAAATGACTAAGGCGCAGCTCGAACACGCGGTGAGTCGGTAACCGAGACTCGAGGTCCGAAGGCCATTGCCGGCCTCCGAGCGACCAACCGTCGCTCGGGTTGAAGGGTGGTCGTCCTCGGTTGGCAACGTGGGACACAGGCTGAGCCCGGGAGCCAAACCGCTGCAAGTGGAGTAAGGACGTGCCGAGCGCTCCGATTCTGCTGGGCGACTCCCATGATGGGTAGAGGAGTCATATGGGACGGAACGGCATGCTCGAGCAAGAGGTCAAGTTTGATGCGCCCATTGCCCTCGCACTACCGGATCTGCGCCCGCTGGTTGGCGAGAGCGTTCGGCTCCCCGAAGAACAACAGGTCTCGCGCTATTTCGACACCGTCGATCACCGGCTCTGGCGACAGGGGATGACCCTGCGACACCGGAGCACCAGCGACCGGGAGGATGGCACCTGGACGTTGAAGTTGCCTCAGCCCTCGCGTGGGCGTGTTCTGAGCCGCACCGAGGTCACCTGGACCGGGTCGAGCCACGAGGTGCCAGCGGATGCACGAGCGCTCTTGCGAGGCGTGCTTCGGCGCGCGCCGTTGCGCCCCCTAACGGTCCTCGAAACGACCCGTCAGAGGCTGCTCCTGCGCGACAACCAAGATCATGAGCTAGCCGAACTCGACGACGACGTCGTTCTCGTCGTAGGCGGTTCCCGCAATGGAACGCGATTCCGCCAAGTCGAAGTGGAGTTCCGCGACACCAATTGGAAGGGTCGGAAGGTGTTCCGCCGACTCGAGAAGGCCGGTGCACGCCTCCAGAACGACCCGAAACTGGCAAAGGCCGTCGACCTCCCACCTCGGCTCCCGCCGCATCATGCCCTGAACGCGCGGTCGACTATGGGCGATGTCGTACTAGTGGATCCTCGCGATAATAACAGTGATGTGATTTCATGGGGAAGTGCGACTTCCTCCACTCAAACTTCGTCGGGGTGACCGTGCCGAGCTCGAAGCGCGCGTGCGGTCCAACACCATTGAGGCTCGAGCGTCCAAGCGGGCACGAATGATCCTGCTCATGGCCGACGGTGAGTCCAACCGGAGCATTGGTGCCACCGTTGATCTGCACTACAACCAGGTCGGGATCTGGCGGACCCGCTATGAGGAGTTCGGCCTGGCTGGTCTCGAAGATGAAGATCGCCCGGGGCGTCCGGCCGTCTATGACCACGACGACGTGCTCTTGTTGGTCAAGCTCGTCACCGAGGATCCACCGGCCGGCGCGGCGCGCTGGACCATGGAGGCGCTGGCTGAGGCCATGGCCGAACACGGTGTTCCGATCTCGGCGTCGCAGGCCTGGCGGATCTGCAAGGCGCTCGACCTGAAACCCTGGCAGGTCGAGTCGTGGATGACCAGCCATGATCCGGATTTTTGGGCCAAGGCGTCCGACGTGTGTGGCCTCTACTTGAACCCACCGCAAAACGCCGTGGTGTGGTCGGTCGACGAGAAGTCGGGCATGCAGGCCAAGTCACGGCTCAATCCGACCAAACCGGCCATCCCGGGCACCCGGACCAGACGCGAGTTCGAGTACAAGCGCCATGGCACCGCGGTGCTCTTCGCCGCCCTCAGCGTCCACGAGGGCACACTGGCGGGATGGGTGACCGACTCGTCGAAGAGCGACAACTTTGTGACCTTCTTGGGCGACCTGGTGGCCCAGACCCCGCCGCACCTCGACCTGCACTGCATCGCCGACAACTTCGCAGCCCACAAGACGCTCAAGGTCAGCGCGTTCTTGGACGCCAACCCCCGCGTGCACATCCATCACACCCCGACCCATGCCAGCTGGCTCAACCAAGTCGAGCTGTTCTTCTCCATCCTCGAACGAAGGCTGCTGCGCCGTGGAGAGTTCGACTCGGTCGACGACCTGGCCCGCAAGGTCATTGCCTTCATCAACGACTACAACCGCCGGGCCGCCCCGTTCCGCTGGACCTACGACGGCAAGCCCCTACGAGTCGCGTAAGTCACAATGATTTACGCGCGAGACCACTAGCTTCTCTCCGCGCTGGCTTCGATCGGCTCATCGCCCACGACTGGCAGCTCCGGCTCGACCCCGCTCAGCCTCCGACAGAAGACGTCCACCAGGCGCGCGTGGCGACAAGGAGACTCCGCTCAGACTTGAAGACCTTCGGCGCGGTTCTCGACCCACTCTGGCTCCGACACGTCCGGAGTGACCTGAAATGGTTGGGCGACGCCCTCGGGGAATTGCGAGATCGGGACGTCCTTGCCGAAGCCCTCTCTGACGCTCCTCCCGCCATTCGTCAGCGTCTCGCGGTGCAACGCGCCGAGGCTGCGCGCTGTCTGGCGGACGTGCTCGCAAGTGCGCGGTACGTGAATCTCGTCGATCGTCTTCATGCTGGCACGGAGCTATTACCCGCGGGCGCCGGGCGCCGAGCGGGAGGCGCGGCGGTCAGCCGCCGATGTGGTGCCCCCGCTGGTTGCGGGTCGTTGGCGGGCTTTGCGTCGACAAGTGCGGCGAGCGGGTTCTAACCCGGCGCCCGCTCAGCTCCACCAGATCCGGATCAAGTCCAAGCAGTTCCGCTACGCGGCGGAGGCGGCGACCCGGGTCATCGGCAGACCAGCAGCGCGTACGGCATCATCTGCTGAGCACATTCAGACCGTCCTCGGGGACCACCACGACGCGGTGGCCGCCGAGGATTGGCTCCGCAAGCAGTGGGCAGACGACTCGTCGACCGGCGCTTCTCCCACGGTGGCGCCCGGCATCGCGTTCGAGGCTGGGCGACTGGTCGCTGAGGCACGGCAGCGCCAGCGGGAATCGCAGCGGGCCTGGGAGGACGCTTGGGCCAAGCTGCGCAAGCCGAAGCATCGGCACTGGTTGCGGCGGCGCTGAGCAGCGGTCGTATCGCAGTATTCAGACCAGCCTCTGGCCCTCCTGGCGACGCGAACCAATCCGGTGCGAAACGGCTGAGCGAGCCCCAGGGCACCTGGGCCCTTCTTGCCGTGACCGCACTGACCCGGACTGGAAATCTTCGGGCTCGGGAGCGTAAGCGAACCTGTTCTCCAGACCGTCCCCTCGGCCGACAACCCGAACACGTGTCACGCGCTCTCCGCACGAACATATTCGGGTCTGAAGGGATCGACTCATCGCGCTGGGGTTATTGGACATCTACTCCCAGGCTCTGATCGACGATGACGTAGCCACTTCCGCGGCAACGGGCTGCGAGGAGCCGCGAGGTAAATCCGGCCGGCTCTGACCTGCGGACTTCTGAGTGGCGGGGGGAGGATTTGAACCTCCGACCTTCGGGTTATGAGCCCCATCCGGACCGTCCGCAGCATCCCGACCGATCCTCCCTCGTCCCCCACAGTCGCCGTTGACCTGCATGTTTTTCGGGTAAAGCGTTCTGAGCCGGATCGATGCCACGACACGACCGAAGACGGTTTTAGGGATTTTGTAGGGACGCCCTAGGCCACAGTCGCGTCAGGCTCAGATTGGTAGGCGATCAAGCAGTAGTGGCTCCTTCCCAGCGGTGCGAGGCACTCGTATCTAATTTTCACCGTCGGCCTACTCCAGATCGACGCTGCCTGGGCCTCCCCCCAAATCGTGGAGTCGGTTGGATAGTTGACTGAGCCTGTCACCAGCCACTCTCGGTGCGCCACTTCGGCCGAGGTGCTCACCGGCCCGAGTCGCATTGCGGGACGGCCTATGCCGCCCTTGTCGTCGCGGTCGACCCACCTCGGCGCTCAGCGAGGATCGCCTCGAACTCGACAGGGGATTTCATCTCGCACGAGTAGTGCCGGCGGACACGGTTGTACCAGTCGATGAACTCGGCCACGGCACGTCGCGCGTCCGCTTTTGTGGGGAAGCGCCGTCGCGACAGGAGCTCGAACTCAAGCGTCGAGTTGAAGCTCTCGGCAGCAGCATTGTCGTATGCCGACCCGACGCGGCCCATCGACTGAGTGATACCGAGTCGCGTGCATGCCTCGTGGAACGTCGACGCTGTGTATTCGGACCCCTTGTCGCTATGGAATATCACCCCGCGTATCTCACCACCGCGGACCGCTGCCGCCATCTGGATTGCTGCGATGGCAACCTCTGCGTCGTGATGTTCGGACATCGAGAAGCCCGGTACGCGTCTCGACGACAGGTCTTCGACGGTCGCCAAGTAGAGCTTGCCTTCGTCGGTGGGGATCTCGGTCAGGTCCCCGCACCATTTCTGGTCCACGTCGTCGGCCGAAAAGTCCCGTTCTACAAGGTCGGGGGTGGGTTTTGCCGCCTTGTCGGGACGGGTGAGGTTGCGTCCCTTCTTCTTCGGGCGAGCGTTGAGTCCCTGGCGCGCCATGGAATCGGCCACCGACTTCTGCGACACCTTCCAGCCGTCCTCGATCAAGTCCTCGTGGATCTTGGGCGAGCCGTAACGACCGCCCGAGGTATCGAAGAACTTCTTGACCGCCTCGTCGAGCTCGTGGCGCAGAGCCCGCTTCGTCGGTGGACGGTCCTTCCACTTGTAGAACCACGATTCGGACACGTCGAGCGCTCGGCACGAGAGCACGTGAGGAACGTCGTGCTCGGCCCTCTGGGAGGCGATGAACGATGCCACGGTCATCGCGTCGCCTCTTTGACCCAGAGGACCACAGATCGCTTGAGGACATCACGCTCCATGGTCAGCTCGGCGATCTTGGCCTCGAGCTGGCGTACGACCTCGGCGTCGACCTTGGTCGGGTCGAGTTTCTCGCCGCGGGCGAGCTTGTCCTTGGCCACCCAGTTGGCCAACGTCCCGGGGTTGATCCCGAGATCCCGGGCCACCTGGGCTATGGGCTTTCCCGTCTCGCGGACGATCCCGACGGCTCCCTCACGGAAGTCCCGGTCGTACCGGCGTCTCTTCTCTGGCATGCCATCTCCTTACACGATGGCTCCCGCGAAAGGGGGGATTCCCAGCCGCTCAAGCGATTCACTCTCTGTCAACGATTGGGCCTTCCCTTCGTGGAGAATTGCTTCTTAGCGTCGAAGCTTCGATTCCACAGTCCAGCTGCCCATGCTTCCTCCTGCTCTTCATCGCTGAAACCTCTACCCCGAGCTGACGCATAGGCATCGAGGAACTTCTGGGTCTCGTCGACGCTCGCCTCAGTTCCGGCGTGCGTGGCTGGATACATCGCCGCCGCGAGGCCGACGATTACGGGTTCCGGAGCTGCGATGACGCTGTCCCAGTCGAATGCAGCAAGCAAAGTACCGCCAGCCCAGCGGAGGTTGGCCGTGTACCAGTCCCCGTGTCCGATGGTCGGTGGTCCCCCTGAAGCCTGGAGCCGATCACGTGCCACCCGTCCCGGCTCATCAATCCAGGCCGGTCCATTCACAGAATTCAGATCGATGTCTCGATCATCGGGCCACGGCCACAGGTCTGTGCCGTACGGGGGGAATGTCCACGGGGGCGCTGGCTCCAGCGTGCCCAACTCTTCCGGCTTGGGAGCCAGAGCAACTAGGTGGGCCAGTGATTCAGCGAAGGGTTCCGGAGACCGCCCTGATTCGGGAAAGGGGTCACCGCCGACGGTCATCTCCTCGGCGCTTGCAACCAGCTCCCCGAAGGGCGCCATGTCGACGAGGAGTTCCGGGCACGGAAATCCCCGCTCGAAGAGGGCACGGTGTGCGCAAGCACAGGCCACGAGGCGAACCGACGCTCGACGCACCTTCACTACGACCTGTGAGCCCGAGTTCAGTCTGATCCCAATGACGGTGGACAGATGGCCATAGCGGAACAGTTCCGCATCGATCCCGGAACCGAGATGATTCCGACACCACCGCTCTATCTCCCACGGTTCCACCCGGATCAGCCCGTCCAGCATGACCACATTTTGGCCGGTCGGTAGACGTCCAGGGGTCCGGCGGACAATGCACCGCGTAGTGGACAACCCGACGTTACCGCTCGTCACGGGCCTTGCCCTATGCAGCCACCCAGGTGCTGCACTACTCAAATGTCGTCGCTTCCAGGTTGACGTCCCGAGAAATCCGCTGTCGCTGTCGTTGTCGGTCCTGGTGAGACCTTCGATTTGTGGACGACGGCGACCACCTAATGAGGAGAGCCGTCGACGTCGGGATACGACCTCGCCATCGCCGACTCTGTGGGGTCTACCTTGCTGCGTCTGGCGGTAGCGGCCGTCGGCATCCGGGCACTGCGGCCGCAGGCCGAGGCGGCATCGTGACCGACCAGCTGGAATCGTCGATTGGCAAAGCGCGTATGGCGATCCGGGCGACGGCCGCCAGTTCTTCTGTGCTGGCGCCTGCCCGGGCTCTCGCCGACATGCCGGTGATCACGGCGCACACGTAGGCGGCAAGCGCCTCGACGTCGGCGTCGGCCGGCACGTCGCCCTCAGCTACACCACGCTTCAGACGACCGAGGATGGCGGCGTCGGACGCGCCTCGACGCTCCGCAAGGCGGGGCTCGTTCACGATCAGGCAGCCGGGCGGACGGTCGGCTGCGGCATAGAGGCGCGCCGCGTCGCAGAGCGACCGCTCCATGGCCTCGCGGGCTGTGGGCTCAGCCAGCGCGGCGGCGACCACAGCTCCAGGCCCCGTCGCGTAGCGCTCTACCGCTTCGTCGAAGAGGCGCTGCTTGTCGCCGAAGGCGGCGTACAGACTCGGTGAGGCGATGCCCATGGCTGTCGTGAGGTCGCTGATCGAGGTGTCCTCGTAGCCGCGCTCCCAGAAGAGTCGCATCGCTGTTTCGAGCGCTTGGTCTCGGTCAAACCCGCGTGGACGAGCCATGGCGCCAGGATTCTATAGCGGTCGGCACAGAACCGTGGTATGGTCGCGCCAAGCGGTTCTGTATCGGATACTACAGAACGGGTAACCCCAGGTGGGTGCGCTCGCGTCTCGACTCTTTCTGACCCGACAGGGGGCAGGACATGGCAGCGAACGAATACGAGTTCATCGTCGTGGGCTCCGGCTCGGCCGGTGCGGTTCTCGCCAACCGCCTCAGCGAAGAGACGTCGTTAATCGAGGTCAGAACCGATTCGGTACCGATTTACGGAGGTCCTCGTGGTCATGATGTGAGGTCGCTCCTGGGGCGGGTGGGCGTGTGGAGCATGGAGCTCCGCGACGCCGGACGCCCCCAGGTGCAGGACGCTGCCGCTGAACTGGATGCGCTTGGGTTGCGGGCGTTGTGGTTCCCCGGCTTGGACGGTCATGGTGTCTTCGACGATGTAGGCCACTTGCTGCGGTCGGCACCGAACTCGGCTGTCGTCGTGGGTGTGCTGGGGATCTGGGGACAGGACCCGACGGCCATAGGTGATCGGCTCCACCAGTTGGACGCAGAGTTCGGGCCGCGAACGATCACCGGGTTCGGAGTGAGCAACGATGCAGGCCGCGATGAACGCCGGCCAACTCTACGGAAACCCGATCGCCGCGGTCAGGGAGTTCCTCGACCGCCTGGACAAGGCCGCCCACCCAGTCCGGCCAGAGCGGCGACTGCTGGGGGCGAACGGCCCGAAGATGGCCGAACTGGCCGCGTCGCGCACGGCAGGGTATACATCCGTTTCTCGTCACACCGCAGTACAGCGTGACCATTCGGTACCGGATCGGCCACGAACCCCTCATCGCTCCCCATCTGGCAGTGGTATTCGAGACCGACTCCGCCCGGGCTCGCGCAATCGCCCGCGACGGATATTGGCATGTTCATCGGTTTACCGGCCTATCAGAGCAACTTGCGCCGAATCGGTTTCACCGATGCCGATCTCGTGCCGGGTGGTAGTGACCGGCTCATCGACGCGGTCGTCGCCTGGGGTTCGCCCGACGACATCCGGTCGCGCATCCAGGCCCACCTCGACGCGGGAGCCGACCATGTCGCGGTCCACGTCTTGGGCGCCCAGAACGGCGAGCCGAGACCGCGGTGGCGGGAACTGGCCGAACTGGTCCCGGCGCTCGCCTGATCGACACAACCCGCCCAACACCGCAGACCTGAGCTACACCGCACTATCACCCAACAAAAGGAGAAGAACGATGGGGCTACTCGAAGGTAAGACGGCGCTCGTCACCGGCGGCAGCGCCGGGATTGGTCTGGCCGCCGCTCGTCGATTCGCAGCCGAAGGCGCCCACGTATTCATCACTGGGAGGCGCAAGCTTGAACTCGAAGTCGCTGTCGCCTCGATCGGCGAGGACGCTACCGGGTTCCCAAGTGACGTCGCCGATCTCGATGACCTCGACCGGCTGATGGAGTCCATCTTCCAACGCGGGCGGGGTTTGGATGTGCTGTTCGCGAACGCGGGCGGCGGCGGGTTCGTGCCGCTAGGCCAGATCACGCCCGAGCAGTTCGACGAGACCTTCGGCATCAACGTTCGTGGAACCCTGTTCACGGTACAAAAGGCGCTCCCGCTTTGAACGACGGCGCCTCGATCGTGCTCTCCGGCTCATCGGCGGCGACCAACGGCACCCCGGCGTTCAGCGTCTACGCCGCATCCAAAGCAGCCATCCGGTCCTTCGGTCGCACCTGGGCGGCCGAACTCGCTGCCCGGGGTATCCGGGTGAACACCATCGTGCCCGGCCCGACCAATACTCCCGGTCTCAGTGCCCTGGCACCAGACCCCGGGCAGGCTGAAGGACTCTTGCGGACCATCGCCGGCCAGGTCCCGCTGGGACGCCTCGGCCAGCCAGAGGAGATCGCCAACGCGGTGCTGTTCCTGGCCTCATCGGAAAGCAGCTTCATGACTGGAGGCGAGATATTCGTCGATGGTGGAAGCGAACAGATCTGAATTTGACTCCCCCCCATTCCATTCCAACCAACCAGGTCCGCTGTGCGGAATCCAGAAACACGAAAGGAACGACTAACGGTGGCCGCCACAGCCAGAGTGGAATGCGAAAGCTGGCTCGATGCGAACAACTAACGAACTTCCGGCGCGCTCGTCGCCCATGGCGCTCCTGGTCTTCGGCGTCCTTCGTCTCCGTGCCCAGCGCCAGATACCGGTCGAGCGAGCGGCCGAAGCGCACGCTCTGCTCGACAACGGCGCAGCACGCGAGAAGCTCATCCTGACCGTCGCATGAGAGGCGGCGAGGATCCTTTTCCCGATCCGCATCGGTCTCATTCGCCAGGCCCACCGGCAGCCCTTGGGCATCCGGGATCGTCCGCGAGCTGAACCTAACTATCGACCCAGCCGGACTCGACGTTGACCGAGGTGACACTCCAGCGTCGACCCGTCGCGGCCCAGCTCGCCGACCGGATGAGTTGTCACAACCCCCAGCAGACCAGCAGCGGTGACCGATGGTTCGCCGTCTGGTCCATCGCCTTGGGCTCGTTCGCGCTCGTCTTCTCCGAGGTGATTCCCGTCGGGCTGCTCCCCCACCTCAGCCAGGCCTTCGGCGTCTCCATCGGGTTGGCCGGACTCATGGTCGTCATCCCCGCCGTCGCCGCAGCCATTGCCGGCCCGATCCTGACCCTGGGCTCGGCTCGCATCGAGCGCCGTGTCTTGCTGTGGACCTTGAGCGCCTTGGTGTTGACCTCCGATGTGGTCGCCGCCGCCGCCCCGAACTTCGAGATCATGCTCGTTGCTCGGGCTCTCCTCGGCGTGTGCATCGGAGGGTTCTGGGTCTTCGGTGCCGGAGCGGCAATGTCGCTCGTAAGCGAAGAGGCGCGTGGTACTGCGATCGCGTTGGTCAGCAGCGGAATCTTCCTGGCAACCGTGGCAGCCCTGCCAACCGCCGCGGTCATCGGGAACCTGACCAGTTGGCGGGTCGCCTTTGCGATCGCAGCCGGCCTGTCCGGCGCGGCCGTCGTTGTACAGCTGGCGGCCGTGCCGTGCCTCGGGACCGGGGTACCCGTCCATCCGCAAACGTTGCTGACGATACTCAAGGTCCCTACGGCACGAGTTGGCCTTATCGCCGCGGCTGCCATCTTCTTCGCCTACTTCGCCGCCTACACCTACATCAACCCACTTCTCCAGAGTCGGGCCGGGCTGACCGGCGAACAGGTCACGGTCGTCCTGCTCGGTTTCGGGTTGGCCGGCGGGGCGACGAACTTTGCCGCTGGAGTCACAGTGCGACGCCATCTCAGAGCAACGCTCTGCGGAGCTGGATTGCTCATTGCCATCTCTACCCTGCTGATCGCTGTCATCAGCGGAATGCACCCAGTCATCATCGCCCTGGTGCTTTTGTGGGGCGCCGGGTTCGGTGCGGTCCCCGTAGCCGCGCAAACCTGGATGGCTCGGACAATGCCGGCCAGCGTAGAAGGCGGTCTGGCCCTGTTCGTCTCCGCGCTGCAAGGTTCCCTAGCCGCCGGGTCAGCGGTCGGCGGGCTGCTTTTCAACGCCTACGGCACGACGGGTCCACTTGTTCTGGCTGCTGTCATAGCGGCAGGCGGCTCGCTCATCCTCCTCAGCCGAACCGCAAGGGCGGTCGACATACCTCATAGCAGCGAGGCCGCCACCCGCTAAAAACCGACTCGGGCCAACCTGCGAGCGACTCGTCCCGGTCTTGCCGGTGCCGCCGAGCACGAGGGTCGTAGTGCTTGGCTCTGTCATTCGCACTGTACGGCGACGCGCACCTGTTCACAATCCTGCGGGTTACGTTGGCGCCATGCCCGGCGCGATTCATCACTCCGTGATCGCAGTCGACAACCTCGAGGCCAGTCTCCGCTTCTACCGGGACGGGCTTGGTCTCGATGTACTGGCCGACCGCCTGGTCGAAGGAGACTGGCCCGATCTGTTCGGCGCGCCGAGTCGGCGCCTGCGCGCTGTCTTCCTGGGAGAGGCTCATGTCCCCGACGTCTACGCCGGCGTGTTGGAACTGAACGAGCTCAGCGGGGACCAAGCCTCGCAGACAAGATCCCCCTCAACGAGTCCGAGAGGTCTGTTTATGCTCTCGTTCTTCGTAAATGTCGAGGCTGCGCTGAGCCGGCTCGCCAACCTCGGACTTGGCGGCTCGCCTCGACGAATCAGACAACCGACTCCGAACGGACCCATAACCATCGCGACCGTTCAGGATCCGGACGGCGTGCTGATCCTGCTCACTCCCGGCTCCATCACCCAGGCCAACAGCTGAAATCGACGGAATGTGCGACCGAGCCGGGGCGGGCCAACTGTAAATGAGCTTCTTGGACGTGGGCCGTGTTCAGGCGATCACCGCGATCTCTTCGCCGCCGCCTACACGAGATGCTGACGGCTTGGCGGATTGAAGCTCTTGTGAACTATTTCGAGGTGGTTCCCGTCGAAGTCGGCGATGTTGGCTGCGAAGTAGCTCGGGCCGAAGTAGGCGCGTATCGCTGGCGAGCCCTCGCTCGTTCCGCCCGCCTCAATCGCTGCAGCGTACGCGGCGTTGACCTCGGCCTCATCGTCAGCGACAAACCCTACGTACAGTCCCGTTTCACCGGCTTGGCGCAGGCGTAGCCAAATGCTGGAGCCGACTGCGACGCCAGATCCGTAGACTCCGTCGGCCAATCCGTAGAGATCAGGAACTTCCGCAGGTCCGCTGGAGGAGTCGTAACTGCCAAGTTCTCTCCACCCCAAGGGCTCCAGGGTCGCCGCATAGAAGTCCAGGGAGCGCGGCACGTCGGTTACCGAGATGTAAATGTGGTCAAGCACTGTTCTTTCCTTTTGGCGGGCGGACTGTGAATGAGATTCTTGGGCGTTGGCCGTGTTCGAGGATCTGGTCGGCTGTCTTAGTTCAGCCCTGATCCACCGATCGGCCTCGGTGCGACGGCTTTTGCCAACGATGTGTAACCCGCCTGTCTGTGCGGTGAGGTGGTCAGTCGCTGTGACGTGTTCTGGGACGCGTTGAACCAGAGGTTCTTGTGATCGGCAATCTGCACTGGCGGCCCCGGGTTGCTCGGGGCCACGTCCACACGACAGTCAGGTCACGAGCAAGACGTCGCGGTGACAGGTGAGCGCAGCGACGAATCGCTCCGCCCATGGCCAGCGTGCCGGCAGGTGCAAGGTGACGCGTCGGGCTGAGCGCGTGAGTCGTCCCGGGAGGCTCAGGTAGCGGCGGCGAAGGGTCTCGGTGGTGATCAGGCTGTCGCCGAGTCCGATCCTGGTGCTGAAGCGGGCCAGGTTGTGAGCCATGACGTTGAGAGCCAACCACGCCGCGTTGGCACCGAAGCGCCCGGAGGGCAGATGGTTGAGACCGACACCGTATTTCAGGTCACGGATGGTGTTCTCGATCTCGGCATGGCGTCGGTGGTCGGCCTCGAGCTCCACCATCTCGCCTTCTCGGTCGGTGATGAAGGCGTGGTAGGTGAACTCGACGAACAGCGCCAGCTGGCTGCCCGGTGTGGGCCGCACCCGGCGCACGATGAGCCGACACGGCCGGCCCTTGGTGCCGAAGGGCTGGTAGGTGGTCTCGGCGACGTCGGCGCCGTCGAGGAAGTAGGAGATGGCGACCCAGGCGGACTCGCCGATGGCGGCGATGGCCGTTTTCACACCGCCTTTGTGGAGTTTGGCCGTGATGGAGAAGGACACGTTGGCCCGGCGGCAGGCGTCGACGACGCTCCGGTTGTAGAAGCCCGAGTCGGCCCGGAGCACGATCGGCCCACTGGCACCCGCTGTGCGCACCCGACCAAACGTCTCGGTGAGGAAGCTGGCCGCACCCCGACCCGAGTGGGCATTACCACCGCGCAGGCGGACGTGCAGGACGTCTCCGGTCCCCGCCGCCACTGCGTAGAGAGGGTTGTAGCCCCGAACGTGGTTGTAGGTGAAGTGGGTCCCGCCCTCTTTGGCCAAGCCGTAGGTCTCGTGGATGGAGGAGTCGACATCGATGGTGAACGGCTGCTCCTCGCCCGGACCCGCCCCCGCGGCCCAGGCCCGCGTCAGCAGGTCGCCGGCCACCGCGTCGAGCTGACGAGCATGCCCCCAGCTGAAGCTGCGTAGGAACGTTCCGAGAGTCGACGGCGCCAACACGACGTGGCCGAGCACCGCTTGGGTGTCGCCAGCCCGCAGGGCATCGGCATCGTCGATCGAATCGCCCCCGGCCAGCGCCGAATGAATGAGCGTCATGGCCTTGTGACCCACATTGGCGCGGCCCGCCGCATCGCCGAGGTCGACGTACTCGTCGAGGAGCTCTCGCAATCCCAAATGCTGCGCCAGGGTCGCCGGCAGCATCAAGCCAGCGTTGGCCACCAGACGCTCGTCGTCGAAGGTCACGTCGAAACGGTCGAGACTGTGGCAAGCTACGCGCATCGAAATAGTGCCTTCCCGTAGGGGATGTGGTCGGTGTGGTAACCACCATTTTCCCTTGCAGGACGGCACTTTTCGCGGATGCGCGACCGCGATCAGACTCTCAATTATCGGTGGATCAGGGTTCAGGTAAAGGGGTGCCAGCGTTCGTTTGAGTCGTGGATGAAGTTTGCGATCACCGTGCGGAGGTCCCTGATTCTTCGGCAGCTGCCGATCAGCACTGCCCTCGTGCGCGTGGCGGTCGATGCGCGTGTTGGACGATCAGGTTTGAAGGCCATTGGTGATGATGTCGAGTAGCCGCCGGATCTGGGAACGGCCGGCGGAAGTATCTGGAGTCCGCCACAGGCAACCCATGAGGAGTAAGACGTCGGCTGGGTCGAGACCGGATTGGATCGTTCCATCGGCCTGACCCGCTTGGAGCATGAGGCCGATGGCGCCCACGACTGGACCGTACGTTTCATTGGTGATGGCCTCCTTGGTGGCGGCATCGAGTGCATCACCCAGTCCGTGCTTGAGCCGAATGTAAGAGGAGAGGCGTTCAAACCACAGGGTGAGGGCTTCAAGCGGCGGATGTTGCCGTAGGAGCTTTGGTACAGAATCGACCAGTCGCTGTACGTCATGGCGGTAGAGAGCCAGTAGCAGCGCGTCTCGGGTGGGAAAGTGGCGATACAGCGTCCCAGGCCCGACACCTGCTGCCTGAGCGATCGAGTTCAGCGAGGCGTCGCTGGAGGCGGCCAGCAGATCATGAGCAACTTCGAGGATGCGTGCCCGGTTTTGCTGGGCGTCGATTCGCATCGTAGCTGGGCCTGGATCGGGCATCCCTATCTCCATAGTGGTCGAGAGAGGCATTGCGATACGGAGAACTCTCCGCTACTGTCATTCGGAGAGGTCTCCGATTGTACCCCGGGGCACCCATCATCACGTGAAGGAGCACCGCATGCGATACGTAAAGCTCGGCACCACCGGCCTCGACGTCTCCCCCATTGCACTCGGGTGTATGAGCTACGGCGAACCCGACCGCGGCCACCCCTCCTGGTCACTCGAGGAAGAGCAGAGTCGCCCGCTGATCAAACAAGCCATCGAGAGCGGCATCAACTTCTTTGACACGGCGAACATGTACTCGCAGGGGTCGAGCGAAGAGATCACGGGCCGGGCGCTGAAGGACTTCGCCAACCGCGACGAGATCGTCATCGCGACCAAGCTGCGGCACCCCATGCGGTCCGGTCCGAATGGGTCGGGCCTATCGCGCAAGGAAGTCTTCACCGAGATCGATCTCAGCCTCCAACGACTGGGCACCGACTACGTCGATCTCTACCAGATCCACCGACACGACCCGACGACACCGATGGAAGAGACGCTCGAGGCGCTACACGACGTAGTCAAGGCGGGCAAGGCCCGCTACCTGGGAGCCTCATCAATGAGGGCGTGGGAGTTCGCCAAGGCTCTGCGTCTCCAAAAGGAGAATGGGTGGGCGCGCTACGTGTCGATGCAAGATCACTACAACCTGCTCGCCCGCGAGGAAGAGCGCGAGATGCTGCCACTCTGCGTCGATGCGGGTGTCGGCACAATCCCCTGGAGCCCACTGGCCCGGGGCCGGCTCACCCGCCCGCCGGGCGACGCAACCAACCGTTCTGAGACCGACGGCTGGTACGCGGACCTGCTCTATTCGCAAGCCGAAAGCGATCGAGCCATCATCGAGGCCGTTGGTGCCATTGCCAGCGAACGAGGTATATCTCACGCCCAGGTCGCCCTGGCCTGGTTGGGATCGAACCCCGTCGTGACTGCGCCGATCGTCGGGGCCACCAAGGCAGCACACCTCGCCGACGCGGTGGCTTCGCTCGACGTCGAGCTGACTGCGGACGAGATCGGACGCCTGGAGGCGCCGTACACACCGAGGTATGACTTCCAGGGCACTTCCGACCCAAGCGTGCTAGCAGCGATCTCGATGCGCGCCGGCATCGCTCCCGCCGACAACCAATAACTCGTGTCCCCAGGCCTGGAGCTGGCCCGCAATGGCTGGCAGGTGGTTCCTCGACGTCAGGCCAGCGCCTTCGCTGCCTCTCGTTTGGTCCCGCGGAAGGTGCGGGCGATGTACTGCTTGCGACCGGCGAGGGGGTCTCGGCCGGCGTGAACTCGCAGCTGCCAAGAGTCGCTACCGCGCTGCCGCATGGAACCTGCCATCGCAGTCCCCTGTCCGTCATGTCCGTCTGTTCGGATCAAATGTACCCGGATGGATGGACAACCGGTTGGACAACCAACTCAAACGTCCGGACGAGGCAATACCCAGATCATGCCGCTGAACTGGCTTTTTTAGCAGCCCCAACGGGATTCGAACCCGTGTCGCCACCTTGAGAGGGTGGTGTCCTAGGCCTCTAGACGATGGGGCCGGGCGGAGGACTCGGGCATGCGCCAAGAGCCCGCCGGTGCTCGGGGGGAAGGACTCGAACCCTCAATAACTGGACCAGAACCAGTCGTGTTGCCGATTACACCACCCCCGAATGGGTGGACATTCAGATTAGCCGAGCGCACCGCGACGGCTGTTCCGCTCGGTGACCTGGGAGGGGTGCGTTGAATCGCAACGATGCCGGTGGAATGATGCGACGCCCGGGATTCCCCGGGGAAGAGATGGTTCGGAGGTCGTGGCCATGCAGCGGAGGTGGGCACCCGCAGCGGTCCTCGGACTCCTCGGGGCTGCGACCGGCGCCTGCGTCGTGGCGTTCGGGCCGGCTGGTGCCGGCGGCGCTTCGCTGCCCGTCAAGGTGACTCCGAACACGGGCTTGGTCAACGGCCAGAACGTCACCATTTCGGGCCGCGGCCTGGTGCGCTCCTACCACGGCTCGGCGCAGACCTGGTTCGTCACCCAATGCACGGGTTCAGTGAAAGGACGGATGAACCCGAGCACCGATACCCCGCACTGCGACATTACGAACGCCAAGGCCATCCGTGTCGGCCGCAACGGCACCTTCACCGCCCGTTTCCGAGTCGTCACCGGGATCATCGGTGATGGGTACTGCGGCACGGCCGGCCACCTCAGGTGCGTCATCGGGATCGGCACCGCCCAGGGGCTCGGCACGGTCGTCCGCATCACGTTCAAGGAACCTTCCACGCCAACGATCGCCAGCACCACCACGACCAACTGACCCATCCGACCACCACCGGGATCCGCCGCCCCCCGCGGAACACCTGCCATCGCCTCGCCATTAGGCGTCGTGCAGCCACTCGAGGTGGTTGAAGCCGATCACCCGCCCCAACCCGACACCCACCGCCTCCTTCAAGAAATACGGCACGGTCGACCAGCCCGAGATCGGCGAGGTCTGGGTCGGCGTCGGCGACGGGGAGAGCGAGAAGCTCGACGCGATGGCCATCGATCGGTCCTCGTGGAACGGGTCGGTGGTCACGAGCACGACGTGCACGTTGTGGGCCCCGAGGCCACCCATCGCGTCTTGAATGTTCTCGTAGCTGTCGTTGCCTCCGGCTTCGAGGATGGCCGTCGAGGGGATGCCGTTCCTCTCGAGATACATAGCCCCTGACTCGGCCTCAGTGCACTTGTCCCCCGGCTCTTTGCTTCCCGTCACCATGATGAGATGCGAATAACCCTGTCGGTAGAGCGTGAGTGCCTGGTCGAGCCGCGCCGGCAGGTCCGGAGACGGCGCGCAGTCGTACTGGGCCGCGCCCATGACCAGGATGGCCCCGGCCGGGCGCGGGTCGTACTGGCGCGACGTCAGCCACACCTGCACCAGGGTGATACCGAAATAGAGGACGACCGCCGCGATCACGAGGGCGCCGATTCGCAGCGCCCAGCGGAGCGGGGCGAAGAACATCAAGCAGGTTCGAGGCGGGCGAGCGCGGCGGCGATCCGCCGGCGTGTCTCGTCGCGTCCGAGCACGGCGAGCGAGTCGAAGAGCGGGAGACCCCGGGTCCGGCCCATCACCGCGACCCGGATGGGGGCCTGGGCCTTGCCCAACTTACGTCCGACCGTCTCGGCCAGGCCCAGCGTCACCTCGTGCAGCGAGGCGGCATCCCACGGGCACGTCTCGTACGCCGCAAGCGCGCCGGCGAGGATCCGCGGGGCCAGCTCGTCACCGGCCACCGCCTTCTGCCAGCTGTCAGGGTCGTCGGGCGCGTCGGGGAGGAAAAGAAAGTCCACCAGCTCGGGCACCTCACCGAGCACGGTGACGCGCTCCTGGGTCACGGCGGCGAGGGCGGCGAAGACCGCTGGATCGAAGCGCGCCGGGTCCCAGGCCGGGGGCTCGGTCGCCGGTGCGCCGGTGTCGGGATCGCGCCACGTCCCGGGCCCCACTCCCCCGGACTGGTTCGACCCACGGCCGCGACGCCGCGACGAACTCGTCCACCGCCAGCGCGGCCCGGATGTACACGCCGTCGATGTGCGCCAGCTTCTTGATGTCGAAGAACGCTGGCGAACGCTGCACGTCCTCCAGGCGGAAGCGCTCGAGGAGCACCTCGAGGGGCACGATCTCCTCCTCGCCCGGGCTCCAGCCGAGCAGGGCGAGATAGTTGCGGAACGCCTCGGGCAGGTACCCCTGCTCGCGGTACATCTCGACCGCCACTGGGTCGCGCCGCTTCGACAGCTTCTTGCCCGCCTCGTTGAGCAGCAGCGGCAGGTGGGCGTACGCGGGCAGAGCCAGGCCGTCACCCTCGGCCGCGTTGAGCGCGCCCCACAACAGGATCTGGCGCGGCGTCGTCGGGAGCTGGTCCTCGCCGCGGATCACGTGGCTGATGGCCATGGTCCGGTCGTCCACCGCGTTGGCGAGGACGAAGAGTGGCTTACCGTTCCCCTTCACGCAGATGAAGTCCTCGAGCGCGCGCAGCGGGAACTCGACCTCGCCCCGCACCAGGTCGTCGACGCGCACCACGCCCTCGTCGGGCGTGCGGAAGCGCAACGCTCGCCCCTCGCCCCGCGGCAGGCCCAGGTCGCGACAGTGCCCGTCGTAGCCGGGGGTCGGATCGCCCGCCGCGGATCGGGCCTTGGTGCGCGCGTCGATCTCCTCGCGGGTGCAGCCGCAGGCGTAGAGCGCACCGCTCGCCCACAGGGCATCGATGGCGGCCGCGTGCGTCTCCTCTTGGGCTGACTGGAAGTACGGACCCTCGTCGGGGGTCATGCCGAGCCAGTCGAGCGCGGCGATGATCCCGTCGGTCCATTCCGGCCGGTTGCGCAGCTCGTCGGTGTCCTCGATCCTGAGGATGAACGTCCCGCCGTGCTGACGCACGAAGAGCCAGTTGAACAGCGCCGCCCGCGCGCTGCCGACGTGAAAGTACCCCGTGGGCGACGGAGCGAAGCGCGCCCGGGGCGGTGTCGTGGGTACACTCATGTGCTGGCGGCCCGCATCCCGGGCGCCGGCGGAATTCGGGGTGCGATGCCCGGCGTCAGTCTTCCTCTATCGAGATGGCGCCGGTCGGGCAGCCGTTGACCGCCTCGCGCAGGCGCTCACGGAACTCCTCGGGCGGGTGCTCGTTGAGGACGTAGAGGTACCCGTCGTCCCGCACCTCGAAGACCTCGGGCAAGATGCCCATGCACACGGCGTTGCTGGCACACTCGTCGAAGTCCACGACGACCTTCACTGAGACCTCCTGGTCAGAGCTGGCTTGGCTCCGCTGAGCATACCGGCGGGGCCTCGAGGATCAGGGCCGTTCCGCGCTGACAACCCACATGGCGAAGAACTGGGAGCCACCACCGTAGGCCTGTCCGAGCGCGCGTCGGGCGTCGGCCACCTGGTGTTCCCCGGCCAGCCCACGCACCTGCAGCGCGGTCTCGAGGAAGCGGAGCATTCCCGACGCGCCGATCGGATTCGACGACAGCACGCCGCCCGAGCAGTTCCACGGGATGTCGCCGCCCTCGATCATCGACGTCGCTCCCGCCTGGGTCAGCTTCCAGCCGTCGCCCTCGTCGCAGAAGCCGAGGTTCTCGAGCCACATCGGCTCGTACCAGCTGAAGGGCACGTACACCTCGGCCATGTCGAAGTCCTGCCGCGGGTTGGTGATGCCGGCCTGGCGGTACAGGTCGGCGGCGCAGTCACGCCCGGCCCGCGGGTTGACCTGGTCCCGTCCCGCGAACATCGTCGGCTCCGAGCGCATGGCCATGCCATGGATCCACGCCGGCGGGCGACCCGTCGAGGCCGTGGCCGCGCCCGCCGCCTTCTCCGACCCGATGACCATCGCGGCCGCGCCATCGGACGACGGGCACGACTCGAGGTAGTGCAACGGATCCCACAACATGATCGACTCCTCCACCGTCTTGAGGGAGATGTCGGGGAGGTGGAGGTGCGCGTAGGGGTTCTTCAACGCCTGCAGGCGGTCCTTGACGGCCACCATCATGCCGACGTCGCTCGGCGCGCCGGAGCGGTGCATGTAGGCGCGGATGATCGGCGCGAAGTAGCCGCCGGCCCCGGCCAGGAGCGGGGCCGAGAAGGGCTGGGGCACCGAGAGCGCCCACATGGCGTCGGAGTCGCTCTGCTTCTCGAAGGCAACGGTGAGCACGCGCTCGTGCACCCCGGAGGTCACGAGGTGCGCCGCGACGATGGCGGTCGAGCCGCCCACCGAACCGGCCGTGTGAACCCGGAACATGGGCTTGCCTACGGCGCCGAGGGCGGGCGCCAGATACAGCTCGGGCATCATGACGCCTTCGAACATGTCGGGCGCCTTGCCGACGACCACGGCGTCGATGTCCGCGAACGTCAGGCCGGCGTCCTCGAGCGCGGCCAGGGCGGCCTCGCGCACCAGGCCCGCGATCGAGACATCCTCCCGCCTGGCTTTGGCCACCGTCTGGCCGATCCCGATGACCGCGCAACGCTCCGCCATCACACACCCTCCAGGACGCAGACCAGGTTCTGTTGCAGGCACGGGCCCGACGTGGCGTGCGCCACCGCCCGGTCGGCCTGCCCCGACCAGATGGCCTTGGCCGACTCGCCGATGCGGATGAGGCCGGCCGACATCATCGGGTTGGCCGCCAGCGCACCCCCCGAGGGGTTGCGCCTGACGTCGTCACCCAGGCCCAAGGCTTGGGCCAGGATCAGCTCTTGGTGCGCGAAGGGCGCATGCAGCTCGGCCACGTCGACCGTGCCGGCGGACACTCCGGCCTTCTCGCCGGCGAGCTTCGTCGACGACGAAACCGTGAGGTCGCGGGCGCCGATCGAGTGCGTCTCGATGCGGTGGTCGATGCCGGTGATGAACGCCGGACGTTCGCACCACTCGTACGCCTTGTCGCCCGCGGCGAGAACCACAGCAGCGGCGCCGTCGGTGAGCGGGGGCAACGCGTGCCGGCGCAGCGGAGTGACTTCGTAGTCCTCGGCCAGCAGTTCCTCGGGCGTGCGGTCGTAGGCCACCTGTGCCTTGGGGTTGGCCAGCGCGTCCCGGCGCGACCTGCTGGCCACGGCGGCGAAGTCGGCCTCGGTTGCCTTGCCCGTGTCGATCAGCGCCTGCGCCTGCAGGGCGGCCAGTGAAGTCGGGTCCGGCCACAGCGGGGCCAGATAGTAGGGATCGAGCTGCACGGACAGGATCTCGCTGAGGTCGCCCATCGACGAACGTCCGAAGCAATACACGAGCGCGGCGTCGATCTCTCCTTCTTGGAGGAGAACCCATGCCTCGTACAGCGCCCAGGCGCCGTCCATCTCGACGTGGGACTCGGCCCGCGGCGGCCACACACCGACGGCGTCGAGTGCAGCGACGAAGGAGAACGGCCCACCAATCAGGTAGTCGGTCGAGCCCGAGCAGATGAAGCCGACGTCGTCCTTGGTGATGCCGATGTTGCCGAACACCTCGGCCACGACCGGCATCAGCATCTCTACTTCGTTGCGGGCGTCCTCCCGGCGGACGTTGTCGTACTGCGCGAACGACACCACGCCGACGGGGCGGCTGCCCGATACCAGCTTCGGGAACCCGCTCACAGGTACTCCTTGTAGGTCTCGTAGTCGGCGTCGGGCTCGCCGGTGGGACGGAAGTACTTGACCGAGGCCAACGTCGGCCCCAGCTCCTCGGGCGGCACCCACACCGCCTCGACCCGCAGGCCCATGCGTACCTCGTCGATCGGGATCTCCTGGAGCAACCCCATGAACGAGAGGTTGGCCCCGTCGAGGAGTATCTGGCCGCAGATGTAGGGGATCTCGATCGACTGGCCGGCGAACGGCACGTTCACCACGCAGTAGGTGGTCACCGTGCCGGTATTCGGGAGCTCGACAAGCTCGTCGGTGGGCACGCCGTCGGTCGGGCACGAACCCCGTGAGGGGATGTACACCTTCTTGCACTTGGGGCAGCGCTGGCCGATGAACTTGCCCTCCTCGTACCCATGCAGGTTCTTGCTCATGGCGACGCCCGCTGTGAACACGTAATCGAGGCGCGTCGCCGCGTCCATCATCGTCACCGGCTCGCGCTCGCTCATGACGCACCGCCGGCCACCACGAAGTGGCTGATGTCCTTGACGTGCCCGACGCGTTCGTCCTCGGGCGCGAACTCGGGGCGCACGCGCATACCCGTGGAAACCTCGTTGGGCGCGGCCGCGGGAAGCACGTGCAGGAACGAGGTGTCGGCGCCGTCGAAGCGAACCAAGATCCAGGCGAAGGGCGTCTGCAGCGGGTGCTTCGGGCGCGGCCGCGGCACCCAGGACCATGACGTGACGGTCCCTTCCGGGCCGACCTCGACCACGCCCGACGTCTCCTCCCCGGTCTCGGGGTCGTACTCGGTGGGTGGCACGATCACCCGACCACCAGTGCCCCTGGTCCCCACAACCTTCCCGTCGCGCAGCCCGGTCAGGAAGGCTCCGATGACGGGCCCCACCGAGCGGACGAACGGGTACTCCAGGACATGGTCGGCCGTATAGATCTCGGCCCCGTCTGCCATGTCACCTCCCTGTCCTGCGGGCCACAAGCCCGAATCAGGGTGAAACTAGAACAGATTCCATTTTCGTGCCAGGTGCCGGCTTTGCACCTCAAGCCTTTCTGGTGCAGGTATCTGGACGAGGACGGGATTGATCAAAAGTCGACCCGGCTCTCGGGAGATATCTCCAACCACGGCGTGGCGAACGGGGGACTGGTGGGTCCCGCAGATGAGAACGAGTTCGTCCCCAGTCCCGAGTGAGACATCAACCCGATTCGAGCGGAGGATTGGGCCTACTCGCACCTGGAAACGGTGGTACCCAGGATCGACCGAAGTCCGTAGGGATTGTCCTCGGCGGAGCCGTCCAATCCGGTGTCCGTCGAGGATCACCCGAAAGGCGTATCCCCACACCCACCGCGTTGGTTCCCTCTCGACGTAGAGGCTGGCCGCCCCGCTCACCAGGTGAAACTAGAACAGATTCCATTTTCGTGCCACGAGCCCACGAGCCGCCTGCACCGAACGCCACTCGTGGTGCAGACATTTAGCGCAGACGGGATTCCTGCTCCGAAAGTCCCCGGTAGTCGTACGCTTGCGCAATGGCTCTTGCGGGCGTCGCTGTGCAGGTCATCCTCTTCGGCGTCCAACCGGATGGAGATAGTTGGGTCGGCTGGGTGATCGTGGTCCTCGTTGTGATCTTCGGTGCCAGCACGCTCCTCGCAGGCTGGCCCCAAAAGGCGAGGGCGCGAATCGCCAAGTGGCGCTCTCGCAACCAGGACCCCGCGGAGCGGCCCTAGCCCGAACATTTTTTCTTGACCGCAGGACACCGCGCCTGACCGCGTGGCATGGGCCCGCTCAGCCCTCGAGGCTCGCCATATCCACGCCGGCCAACAGCTGCTCAATGAAGGCGCGGTCATTGAGGATGGGCACCTCCGAGACGAACATGCGGCCGTAGCGCTCGAAGTACATGAGCTGCTTGGCCAAAAGGAATGTGCCCCGGTCGAACTCCGACATCAGGCCGCCTGACTCGTCGGCCATCCTTCGCACCCGGCGTTGGGTGCGCAGACGGCGCATGATGGCCCGCACGCTCCGCCGGTGTGCTTCCACCCCCTGAGCCCGGGCCATCTGCAGCTGGATCGTCTGCATGATGCCGGCCAGGCTCACCTCACCGAAGGGCCGGGTCAGTGCCGGCTCGAGGATGGAGCGGAAGAACGCGGTGAGGTCGTCGCCGGACAGGCCGACCGCGACGCCGATAGCAGGCCCGTAGACGTCGGTGATGTGCTTGGTCACCACGGGCCACGCGTCCTCGTTGCCCATCGCAGCCGAGAGCAGCGCGATGAAGAACCGGTGGGTCGTCGGGTCCAGGCGGCCGACGATCCCCCAGTCGATCACCCCGATGCGGCCGTCGCGCAACAGCATCATGTTCCCGGCATGCACGTCGCCATGAAACGCGCCCCAGCGCACCGTGGTGAGAAAGAACGCACGCATCACCTCCTGCACGAGCGGCGTGGGGTCGTGTCCGAGCGCGGCCACCTTGGCGAGGTCGTCGATCGGCACGCCGTCGAAGAACTCCATGGTCAGCACATTGCGCCCGGAGAGGTGGACGTGCGGATCGGGAACCGCCATCAGGCGGAGGTCGAACTCGTTCTGGAGCCGGCGGAAGTGCACGAGCGAACGCGCCTCGTTGCGCAGGTCCATCTCCTCGCCGATCTGAACGCGGAACCCCTCGAGCAGCTGCAGGACGTTGCCCGCCATCTGGTCCCCGGTCTGGCGCACCAGGATTTCGAGGAGCGGCTGCATCAGGTCGAGGTCGGTGGCGACGAGCTGCTCAATATCTGGACGCAGCACCTTCACGGCGACGACGCGCCCGTCCAGGAGCCGTGCCCGGTGCACGACCGCGATGGAGGCGGTCCCGATGGGTTCGGGGTCGAACTCGGCGAAGGCGTCGCGCAGCGACAGGCCGAGGTCCTCTTCCACCCGTTGGCGAACGTCGGGGAACGGTACGGCCGGCCCGGTGTCGAGGCACGCCCGGAACTCGTCGGCCACCTCGTCGCCGAACATCCCGGGCGACGACGCGATGATCTGGCCGAACTTCATGAAGGTGCCGCCCAGGTCCTGGAAGCTCTTGCGCAACGGGCGGGCGAGCTGCGCCGGCGGCAGCGCACCGTGGCGGATGGTCCGCACCTGGCGCAGCGCCGTGGGCGTGAAGTGGACCGCGACGACTTTGGCGATGGTGCGGCTGCGCCGCAGGAGCTGGCGGCGCGTCGGGTCCGGCAGCCGGCGTGGGTAGATCCGCGGGACGTCCTCGGTCAGCGGTTGCGGCGCCGGGCGCCCGCGCCCGTGCGGACCACTGTCCGCCCCTGCGTCCGCCGCGCGTCGGGTCACCGGGTCAGGGTAGGCGAGGAGGCCGCGGTGGTATGCAATCCCCCGGTGGGCTGCCGGAACCACCCTACGGATCGCGAGCCGGCCCTCCGCGAGAGTTCCTACGAGAAGGTCCCTTCCAGCGAAGCCAGGGCAGCTTTGTAGGTGTCCCCGAAGATCGGCGCCATCTCGTCGGGGGTGACGTCGTAGGCCCAAATCACCTTGGACCCCTCTCCGTCCGGTTCGACCGAGATCGTGGCGGTATGACTGTCGATCGGGACGCCCTCGACCACCGAGTAAGTGATGACGCGGTTCTCCTCGTCCTTGGCCAGGAGGCGCTCGCGGATTTCCATACCGAACATCCCGATGATGCGGTCGTCACCTTCTATGCGGAACGAGTCGATGCCGGGAAAGAAGTCCGCGACACCGGCGAAGTCGCCGACCTTCTGCCAGACCTCGTCGGGTGCTGCCGCCACCGACACGTCCACTGCGCCTGCTGCCATAGCTCTCACCTCACGCTCGTCGGGCTCGTCAACCGGGACCCGCCGGTACAGTACTGCCGGCTCCACGTCGAGGTCGCCTTCGGACCTCGGACTCCGAACACGGACCATGGGGACACGAAGAGAGGAGGTGGCCGATGGAAACGCGGACGATCGGGTCGCTGACGGTGAGCGTCGTCGGGCTGGGCTGCAACAATTTCGGCGGGCGCATCGGCCGCAGCGAGACGGCTGCGGTGGTCGGCGCCGCACTCGATGCTGGGATCACCCTGTTCGACACCGCCGACATCTACGGCGGTGCCAAGAGCGAGACCTACCTGGGTGCCGCGCTCGGTCCGCGACGCGACGAGATCGTCCTGGCCACCAAGTTCGGCGGGCCCTATGAGGGTCACGAGGGAGGCGCCTCACCCGCCTACGTGCGCAGGGCCCTCGAGGACAGCCTGACCCGGCTCGGGACCGACCGCGTCGACCTCTACCAGCAGCACGTGCCGGATCAGAACACCCCCATCGCCGAGACCATCGGGGTCCTCGACGAGCTCGTCGCCGAAGGAAAGGTGCGCGAGTTCGGCTGCTCCAACTTCAGCGCCGCCATGCTCGAGGAGGCGGCCACCGTCACCCCCGGCGGCGCTCCGGGCTTCGTCAGCGTGCAGAACCAGTACAGCATCTTGGCGCGCTCACCCGAGACCGACGGGGTCCTCGACGAGTGCAACCGTGACGGCCTTGCGTTCTTGCCCTACTTCCCCCTTGCCAAGGGCCTGCTGAGCGGCAAGTACCGCGCCGGGGAACCCCTGCCCGAAGGTGCTCGGCTCACCAACCTCGGTGATCACGCCGCGTCGGACTTGACGGACGAGCGGCTGGGCGCCGTGGCGGCGCTCGAGGACCTCGCCCAGCGCCACGACCACGGCGTGCTCGACCTGGCCTTCGGGTGGCTGCTCTCCCGGCCAGCGGTGGCCTCGGTCATCGCGGGCGCCACCCGCCCCGAACAGATCACGGCCAACGTGGCCGCCGGGGCGTGGCGTCCCGGCGAGGACGTGCTAGCCGAGGTCGACGTCATCGCGCCCGCGGGCTGAGCTCGAGCGTCGCGCCGGCGCGCCGCCCGGCGTGGCCCGCTCCCCGGTGCCGTCGGTGCTGCCCGTGCGCACCGGAGCCAGATGGACCAAGAGGTTGTAAGTGATCAACGCGATCGCCAGATGCATCGTCACGAGCACCGCCACGGCGTGCCCCGGTTGGCCCTGGTGCCAGATGTAGAGGTCGGGCAGGTAGAGGATGAGCGTGACGATGATGGCGAGACGAAAGAAGAGCCACCGCGGTGCTGCGCTGATGCGGGTGACAATGGGCCACGCCGCACATGCGATGACAACGCCGATCACCGTCAGCTTGGCGTAATCGCTGAACTCGAAGTGGACGTAGCCCTTGGCGGCTGGGAACAGCCTGGTCCCGATCGCCACCAGCGCCGCGTCCGCCGCGAGGGACAGGGCGATGGCCAGGACCGTCGCCAGGGCGACGCGCCACCACTGCGGAGTGCGGTGACTCGGGGAGAAGTCGAGGCGCGCCCAAGCCAGCACGCGCTGTGTCACATCCGGTGACGCCGCCACGCTGGAAACGTTACGGACGCGTGGGATCCGGCGGGTCAGCCGCGAGAGGGATTCACGCGGTGTCCCCTCATCCTTTCGGCTACGGACTCGCGCCTAGCCCGATGCGCCCTGGGATTGCATGATGGCCGCCTCCACGATCTGGATGTCCGGCGGCTGGATCGCCAGCGGCCCGCCGGCCACCGGCACCTGCCAGACCATGGAGAGGTACGGCGTCGCCTGGAGGACCGAACCGCTCGCGCAGGGCGGGGTGCCGGTGATGGAGAGCGACGTCGTCGCAGAGAGCGACGTCGCCGCCGCGGCCGACCCGGGCCCGCACACCTGGGTGCGGCGGTGCCACTGCACCAGCGTGCCGTAGGGCATGGGGACGGTGGTGACGGTCGAGGGGAGGATGTACATGGCCGCGGCGAGCACCTGCTGGCCCGACGGCGTGGTGGTGTACACGAGGCCGTCGACGTGCGCCGGATCGAGGGAGCGGTGCGCCGCCGCGTTGGCCGCCACGACCGCCGGGTTCACGTAGTAGACGACCGGATAGTCCGCCGGCGAGACGGGCACGTACCCGGCCGCCATCGCCGCCGCTGGTGTGGCGTAGGGGGTGACCGCCGCGCTGGTCTGCTGCACGTATTGCTGTGCACCGATGTCCTGCGCCGCGGTGAGCCGTGGTGCGCAGCCGTTCTCTGCCATGGCGATGTCGTCCGGGCCGTTGTTGCCGTCCGCCAGCAGCGCCTGCGCCTCGGCCTGCGGCAACGCTGGTCCGCTGTAGTGCCAGTTGGGTTTCGTCGTGTTGAAGCCGGCCGCCGCGCTGGCGTCGGCTCCGTTCATGTCCATGCCGTTGGTGCCGCCCATGATCATGTAGGGCGTGTTGGCCAGGTCGAGCCCCGAGATCTTCAGCCCGACCTGGTGGGGGTGACAGGTGCTGGCTGTGGCCGACTGCGTGGCGGCGCCGGCCATGGTGCCTCCGCCGCTCGCGTCCATCGTCATGCCCGACATGGCGGCCGAGCTCGACTCGGGTGCAGCGGCGGGGTAGCTCGCGCTCAGCGCCAGTGCGGCGCCCAGCGCGGCGATGCCCAAACCGGCCACTGCCGGGCTCCGCCGCACGATGTCCATGACGGGCGAACGCCAGTCGGCACGGGCCGCGATCACCGTCGGCACCATCGCGGCCGCGAGGAGGATCACCAGCGGTCCCGTGTTGGGATCGGTGTCCGAGCCGGTGAAGACGTCGCCCACGAGGCCTTGGGCCGCGATCCAGAACAAGAAGGCGACCAGTGCGCCGGCGGCGAGGAACCAGCCGGGACGCCGCGCCACCAACGGGCCCAGTCCGATGACGACCGAGACGGCGGCGAGGATCCAGGCCGTCTCGGTCCCGCTCGTCGAGAACAGGTTGCCGAGGTGGGTGAGGAAGGAGGCATACCAGCTCGGTGAGCCGTCGGCCATGCCGACGATGGCGCTCTGCACCGACGTCGTGGTGCGGTTGTCGGGGAGCAGGAAGAGCACGGCGGCCAGGCACCAGTAGCCCGCCCAGACCGCCAGCGGTGTGACGGAGCGGCCGATGCCCTGTGCCGCTGCGGAGGACGCCACGCCGACCGGGCGATCACTCCTGCCGACGTCGCGCCGGGGAGCCCGCGGCCAGGCCATGAGCCCGAGCAGCCCGTACACGAGGACCGAGCCGGGTGCCCCGGTCAGCGCGGTCGCGGTGCCGGTGAGGAGCATGCCCATGCCTTCGCCGATGACCCAGACTCCGAGGACCCAGACGAAGGACACGGCGAGCGCAGGCTTCACCGTGCGGCGGAAGAGGAGGGCCACGCCGATGAAGAGCTGGATCAGGGCGAAGAACGTGTTCCAGACCGCGATGTCGGGCGCCAGGAAATTCCCGATGTGGGTGATGAAGTCCCCCAATACGAAGGGCTGCCCCTGGGCGTTGGCCGAGATGTTGTTCGTGACGAAGCCCTGCCCGAACATGAACGGCTGGAACTGCAGGGCGGCATCGAGGATCCAGAGCAGGCCCAGGGCGATCTGGAGCGCGCGCTGGGAGCGGATCGCGAGCGGCAAGCGGCTGTCGTCGCCAGCCGCGGTCCCCTTCTCCGCCGTCTCGTACGTCGACCCTGCGTCCATGCCCCGTTCTACGCTACCGGCGCGCTGCGGGATGGAATCGTCACGGCCCTGCGAGCGGGTTCACCTGCGCCCTTTTGCCGCTGCCGTGCCCTTGCGCCTTCCGTCTTCTAGGGCAGCCCGAAGTCCTGGGCGATGCAGTCGGTCGGCGTGATCGCCTCCGCCACGGGTGTGCCGTTCACGTTGTCGTAGACGTTGAGCGACGCGCCGTTGAGGCAGGAGTAGGCCGCCTCGTTGGATTCGAAGTCCGTCACCGTGCCCGCCGGCACCAGCCCGAGCACCTGGCTCGAGGAGATGGGCAACAGCACGACCGTTGTGCCGTTGTAGATGCCCGTGATGACCGCCGCCGTCGTCGACGTGGTCGTCGGTGCGGCGGCCGGCGCCGATGGCGTGGCGTTCACAGTGCCGGCACCACCTGTGTCGTCCGCTCCGGTTCCGTCACCGCTCACGGTCGCACTGGGAGGGGGAGCCGCGGCGGCCGGCGGGCGCGAGCCGGCCGACCCCGACACGGTGACACCGCCTGCGGGCGCCGGGGCCGCCATGGCGGGCGCGCTCGACGTCGTCGACTGTGGCCCGGTGCCGGGTGGCGCGCCCGGCGAGATGCCGTCGAGCGACGCGATCAGCTGCGTATCGTCGCTCTCCATCCCGAGCGCCCAGATCCCGACACCGCGCACGCCGTAGTACGACGCCAGCATCGAGACGTCGTAGAGGCCGTTCTCTCCCTCGTAGTAGGACTCGTGCCATTGACCGCCTGCCTGGTAGCTGGTCCACGCGGTGTCGGTCACCGGGTCCCAGTACTCCGGACCGTTGCCCTGCGCCTGTGAATCGGCGATGTCGGCCGCGCCACCCGTGGCGTTGGCCGCCATGGTCCCGTTGCTCGTGGGCCAGTCGATGCCGAAGAAGGGCACGCCGAGGATCACCTTGGACGCCGGCACCGCGGCGGTGTACTGGGCCAGGGTGGTCTGGCTGCTGAACTGCCCGCCGGTGGCGGGGAGGCCGCCGATGGCGAACCCGCCAGGTTGAGCCCGTAGTCCATGACGAAGAAGGCGTCGACCGCCGGAGCCAGCGCGGCAATGTTGTAGAACCCGTTGGGATCCCCCGCCGACGACGCGAAGGTGTCCATCGTGATCTGCCAGTGCGAGTCCGCCGAACGCAGCGTGCCCGCCACCGACGTGATGAGGTTGGTGAGGCCGGCCTGATCGCCGCTGCCCTCGCCCTCGAAGTCGAAGTTCACCCCGTCGAGCGCCTTGGCCTGGAGCAGCGGGATCAGCGCCGCCGAGAGCGTGGCCGGTGCCGTGGGCGATGACGTCAACGCGTCGAGCGAGCTCTGCGCGAAATCGGTCACCGTGAGCACGACGCGCTCCCCCGCAGCGTGCGCACGCGTGATCAGATCGGTCAGGTCCTGGCTCTCGAAGCCGTTCCATCCCGGCCCGCTCTCGTCGAGCGTGCCGTTGGGGTTCGCGTCGATCGAGAAGTAGGCCAGCGTGGACAGGCCGGTGATGCTGAAGGTCCCCGACTGGGGCAGTGTCGAGTACGGCGCGAAGGCGAAGTTCTCCCGCGCCGCGAGCGGCGGTTGGTCGGTCAGCGCAGCCGAGGCGCCGGCGGGGGTGCCGGTGGCCGGTGCCAGCTGGAGCGACGCCGTCGCGCCGAGCTCGCGCAACACGGCGTTGCCGGGTCTGTCGGCCAGGTCGGCCTCGAACCGGTCGTGCACGGCGTGGGCGTGCCCGGCCGCGCGCGGCGGAGGCACGGCCGAGCCGCCGATCGAAACGGCGAAGCCGGCGCACAGGACGGCGAAGCAAAAAGCGAACGCGCCGATGACGGGCGCGAAGGGGCGGACCCGAGCGAACGCGCTCGCAGCTCCCCTCCCCACCCCCGACCGGCCCGCCGTCCTCTGGACGAGGTGGGCCAGCTTCTCAGCCAGCGCCATTGGAGTGGGAACTGGGCTCGACCTGCGAACCTCACGGTCCGCGCCTCAGCGCACCAGGTGTGCGCGCCGGCTGGCGCCTCCGTCTGCTCAGACTGCGGCCCTCAGGCCTCCGCCCCTCAGGCCTCCGCCACTGCGGCGACCAGCTTCTGGAGGGTGTCCTTGGCGTCCCCGAAGAGCATGGTGGTCTTGGGGTCATAGAGCAGGTCGTTGTCGATGCCGGCAAAGCCCGGGCGCATCGAACGCTTGAGGAAGATGATGTTCTGCGCCTCGTCGGCGTTGATGATCGGCATGCCGTAAATCGGGCTGCCCGGCGCGGACTTGGCGGCCGGGTTCACCGTGTCGTTCGCCCCGACGACGAGGGCGACGTCGGCGGTCGCCATCTCGGGGTTCGCCTCGTCCATCTCCTTCAGCTCGTCGTAGGGCACGTTCGCCTCCGCCAGGAGCACGTTCATGTGCCCGGGCATGCGGCCCGCCACGGGATGGATGGCGAAGAATGTCTCGACGCCGCGAGCCTTGAGCGCCTCGGCGAGCTCGCGCGCGGTGTGCTGGGCCTGCGCGACGGCGAGCCCGTAGCCGGGGATGATGACGACCTTGCGCGCGTAGGCGAGCAGGACCCCGACGTCCTCGGGCGTCCCGGCCCGCACCGGCCGGGCCGCATCGCCTTGCTCGCCGCCGGTCGCGGTGATGACGGCACCGAACGCGCTGAACAAGATGTTGGGCAGCGAGCGGCCCATGGCGCTGCTCATCAAGCGGGTCAAGATGATCCCCGAAGCTCCCACCAGGGTGCCGGCGACGATCAGCAGCGCGTTGTCGAGCACGAATCCGGACGCGGCGACGGCGAGCCCGGTGAACGAGTTCAGCAGCGAGATGAGCACCGGCACGTCGGCGCCCCCGATAGGCAGTACGAAGATCACGCCCAGCACCAGCGAGAGCACGAGGATCACCCAGACGTAGGCGATGCTGCCGGTGACCAGCGCCAAGATGATCATGACCCCGATGGCGACGCCCACGACTGCGTTGATCACCTGCTGGCCCGGGTACGTGATCGGGCGACCGGTGACGAGCTCCTGCAGCTTGACGAAGGCAACGGCGCTTCCCGAGAACGAGACCGACCCGATGAGCACGCCCAACAGGACCTCGGCCGTCACGTAGACGGCAGGTTGGAGGCCCAGGAAGTGCAGGTGGAGCAGCTCCACGATGGAGATCAGCGCAGCCGCCCCACCGCCGACGCCGTTGAAGATGGCGACGAGTTGGGGCATCGCGGTCATCTTCACGAAACGGGCTACCGGCACCGCGATGGCAGCGCCGAGGACCATGGCGACGATCGCGAGCACGAGGTTCTTGCCCGAGTGCCGCAGCTCGGGCAGCGTGAAGGTCATGGCGATGGCCAGCGTGGCCGCCGCTGCGCCGACCAGGTTCCCCAGCCAGCGCGTGGCGCGGCGAGCTCAGTCCCTTGAGGGCGAGGATGAAGCCAGCGATGGCGATGAGATACGCGAGGTCGCGCGCGCGTCGGCCAGGGTGAAGGTCGTCGCCAGCATCAGGCGGCGCCCCCGCCGGTCTCACCGGCACCCGCGTTGCCCGCGTCGGCGTTCTGGCTCTGCTTCGCAGCCGGCCCGCTGTCGGTGGCCGCGGCGGCCTGGCCGCGTCCGCGCTCGCCCGGCTTGGACTTGAACATCTCGAGCATGCGGTCGGTGACGACGAAGCCGCCGACCACGTTCAGCGTGGCCAGGAAGACGGCCAGGAACCCGAGGGTGAGCTCGGCCGCGCCATGCGCCTCGCCCATGATCGTCAGCGCGCCGACGAGCACGATGCCGTGGATGGCGTTGGAGCCCGACATGAGCGGGGTGTGCAAGATGCTCGGGACCTTGGAGACCACCTCGATCCCCACGAAGGCTGCCAGCACGAAGATCGTCAGGTAGGCGACGATCCCGGTCGAGGAGGTCGACTCGATGAATGCGATCACGCCCCTGCTCCTTCCGTCCCGTTCCCGCCGGTCCCGTTCCCGCCGGTCCCGTGCCCGCCGGTCCCGTGCCCGCCGGTCCCCGCCCCGCCCAGCGCCTCGACGGCGGCGGGCGCCATGGGCGTCCCCTCACGCAGGACGCACATGCCGGTCACGATCTCGTCGTCCCAGTCCGGCGCCAAGGACCCCTCGGGTCCCATGAGCCCGACGACGTTAGCCACGTTGCGCGCGAACAAGAAGCTCGCGTGCGTCGGCATGCCCGACGGCGGGTTGGCCATGCCCACGATCTGCACGCCCCGGTGGTCGAGCACCTCGCCTGCCTTGGTGAGCTCGCAGTTGCCGCCCTGGTCCGCCGCCATGTCGACGACGACTGCGCCCCGGGCCATCCCCTCGACCATGGCCGTGGTCATCAGGATCGGCGCCTTGCGCCCCGGGACGGCCGCCGTGGTGATGACGACGTCGGAGCGGCCGACCTCCTCGGCCAGCGCGGCGCGCTGGCGGTCGAGCTCCTCGGGGGTCAGCTCGCGGGCGTACCCGCCGGCGCCCTCCGCCGAGACGCCGGTGTCGAAGAACGTGGCACCGAGGCTCTCCGCTTCCTCCTTGGCCGCCGCGCGCACGTCGTAGGCCTTGACCACCGCGCCGAGCCGTCGCGCCGTCGCGATCGCCTGCAGGCCCGCCACCCCGACGCCCATCACGAAGACCTTGGCCGGGGGCACGGTGCCGGCCGCCGTCATGAACATGGGGAAGAACTTGGCCAGCTGCTCGGCGGCCGCCAGGCCGGCGCGGTAGCCCGAGACGGTGGCCTGCGAGCTGAGCGCGTCCATGCCCTGGGCGCGGCTGATCCGCGGCAGCAGGTCGAAGCTGAAGACGGTGGCGCCCTTCGCCGCCAGCGCGCGCAGGGCATCCTCGGACTGGGCCACGCCGAAGAAGCTCAGGAGCGCGACACCCTGGGGCAGCGCGGCCACCTCGTCCGCGCTCGGTGGGTTGACCCGCACCACCAGCTGCGCTCCCGAGAGAGCGGCCGCGGCGTCGGGGGCGACGGTGGCGCCTGCCTCGGTGTACGCGCTGTCGCTGAACGCGGCTGCGGTGCCGGCGCCCGCCTGCACGCAGACCTCCCACCCCGTGCCGACGAGCTTCTTGGCCACGTCAGGCACGAGGGCCACACGGCGCTCCCCGGGACGTGTCTCCGTGAGGACCGCCATTTTCACGGTCGCTCTGTTTAGCAGCTGACCCCCGCTGCACCCCTAATCGGCGGGGTCGTCAGGCACTCCTACCCCTGTGGCGGTTCGAGCGCGCGCAGGAAGGCCGGAAACTCACCACCCCCGTGCACCACCAGGTTGGCACCGCTGATGTAGGCGGCGCCCGGGCTGGCGAGGAACAGGCAGGCGCCCGCGATGTCCTCGGGCGTGCCCATCCGGCCGAGCGGCACGGTGGCCGCCATCCGCTCGAGCCCGCCGGGGCCGCCGTAGAAGTCGTCGCCGGCACCGGTGTCGAGCAACCCGCCGCTCACGCAGTTGACGCGCACCAGCGGTGCCCACTCGAGCGCGAGCGTCGCCGTGAGGTTCACCAGGCCTGCCTTGGCCGCGCCGTACGCCGACGCGCCGGGCGACGGCCGCAGCGCAGAGACGCTCGCGATGTTGATGATGCAGCCTCCGTCCTCTTCGACGTGCATCACCTTGTACGCCGACTGGGCACACCACAGCGGGGCGAGGAGGTTCAAGCCGACGACGGCCTCCACGAAGCGGGGCGACTGCTCCGCGGCCAGCGCGTGCGGCGCGCCCCCGGCGTTGTTGACGAGCACATCGAGACGGCCGAAGTGCTCCACCGCCTTGGCGACGACACGTTCGGCGTCGACCGGCTTGCGCACGTCGGCGGAGATGAACACCGCCCCCTCGACGTCGGCCTCGTGACGCCCGCAGGTGACCACATGCGCGCCCGCGCCGGCGAACGCGGCCACGATGCCCGCCCCGACACCACGCGAACCGCCGGTCACCAGCACCACACGCTCGCTGAAGTCGTAGACCGGCTGCGTCACGGCGCAAACCCTACGGCACCCCCCGCCCACGGGCACCGGCCCCCGGGAGCCAGGGCCGTCGCCCCACCCGTGTTGGCCGGGCGCCGCACGCTGGCCTAAGTTCCGACCGGCTTTCTGACGTGGCGTCAGAGCCGGCACCGAGGAGAGAACCGGCACCCAATGCCCATCGAGGTGGTCCAGGAGCACGACGGCATCGCCGAGGTGGTCATCGACCACCCGCCGGTCAACGCCCTCGACGTGGCGGGCTGGTTCGCCTTGGCCGACGCGCTGACCGCGGCGGGCCGGGTCCCGACCAACCGGGTCGTCGTGCTGCGGGCGACCGGGCGAGGCTTCTGCGCCGGCGTGGATATCAAGGAGATCAACGCCAAGGGCGACGAGGCGCTCGTCGGGGTGAACCGAGGCTGTTACGCCGCCTTCGCCGCGGTCTACGACTGTGAGGTGCCGGTGATCGCGGCCGTGCAGGGCTTCTGTCTCGGCGGTGGCATCGGCTTGGCCGGCAACGCCGACATGGTCGTGGCCGCCGACGACGCGACCTTCGGGCTGCCCGAGGTCGATCGCGGCGCGCTCGGTGCCGCCACGCATCTGGCCCGCCTGGTGCCCCAGCACGCCATGCGCAAGATGGTCTACACCGCGAAGCCCGTCACCGCGGCCGAGCTCGCGTCCTATGGGTCCCTGGCCGCGGTGGTGCCGCCGGACCGCCTTCGGGCGGCCGCGCTCGAGCTCGCGGCCGACATCGCCACCAAGAGCCCCTCCATCATCCGCCGGGCCAAGGAGTCGCTGAACGGCATCGATCCGGTCGACGTGAAGCGCAGCTACCGCTTCGAGCAGGGCTTCACCTACGAGCTGCACGTGCGCGGCGTGGCCGACGAGCAGCGGGCGGCCTTCGTCGAGAAGCGCGACGCCGACACGTCCACGTGACCGAGGCCGCGGCCCGATGAGCGACAAGCGCGTCAGCATCGACGACATCGTCGGCGAGCTCCGCTCCGGCATGACGGTCGGGATCGGGGGCTGGGGCTCGCGCCGCAAGCCCATGGCCGTCGTTCGGGCGATCTGCCGCTCCGACCTCACCGACCTGACGGTGGTGGCCTACGGCGGTCCCGACGTCGGCCTGCTCTGCGCCATGGGCAAGGTGCGCAAGGTCGTCTGCGGGTTCGTCACACTCGACTCCATCGCACTCGACCCGCACTGGCGCGCCGCTCGCCAGCACGGCCGCGTCGAGGTGATGGAGGTGGACGAGGGCATGTTCTTCCTCGGTCTGCAGGCGGCAGCCTGGCGCGTGCCGTTCCTCCCGACGCGAGCGGGGCTCGGCTCCGACGTCCTCACCGTCAACCCGGACCTGCGGCTGGTCCGCTCCCCCTACGGCGCGGGCAGCCCCCACCTCGCCGATCCGGCCGATGCAGACGTCGAGCTGGTCGCCATGCCGGCGCTCCGGCTCGATGCGGCCATCGTCCACACCAACCGGGCCGACACCGCCGGCAACGGGCAGATCCTCAGCCCCGACCCGTTCTTCGACGCGCTCTTCCTCGGTGCGGCGGAACGCCGCTTCGTGACCACCGAGCACGTGGTGGAGAACGGGACGCTCGTGGGTGTGGGCGAGCCGCTGCTCTCCGTGCCGATCCACCGCATGCTCACCGACGGCGTGGCAGAGACGCCCGGCGGGGCGCACTTCACGGCCAACCCGCCCGACTACGGGCGCGACGAGGCGTTCCAGAAGCACTACGCCGCGGCCGCCTCGGATCCGGCCGAGTGGGAGGCCTTCGCCAACCGCTACGTCCTCGTCGGCGAGGACGAGTACCAGGCCCGCGTGAAAGAGGGGCGCACATCGTGAGCGGGACCGGCACGGCGCGGGGCGGCGGCCACGACGACACCGGCGTCACCCGGGCCGAGTTCTGCGTCGTCGCCTGTGCCGACGCCTGGCGCGGCGCCGGCGAGATCATGGCCAGCCCCTTCGGCACCATCCCGTCCCTCGGGGCCCGCCTGGCCAAGCTCACGTTTGCCCCCGACCTCGTGCTCACCGACGGCGAGGCCGCGCTCGATGGTGGGCGCTCCGGCCATCTCGGCCCGACCGGCCGAGCTGGTGCGCGAGGCCGCCATGCCGTATCGCAGCGTGTTCGACGTCGTGTGGTCGGGCCGGCGCCACATCATGATGATGGCGAGCCAGATCGATCGCTCGGGCAACCAGAACATCTCGGCCGTCGGCCCCCACGACAAGCCGAAGGTGCAACTCGTCGGCGTGCGCGGCGCGCCGGGCAACTCGGTCAACCACCCCACGAGCTACTGGGTGCCCGACCACAGCACGCGCACCTTCGTCGAGCAGGTCGACGTTGTCTGCGGCGTCGGCTACGCCCGCGCCGCCGCTGCGGGGCCGGGCGCCACACGGTTCCACGACGTGCGCCGCGTCGTGTCGAACCTCGGTGTCTTCGACTTCGAGACACCGGAGCAGACGATGCGGCTCCGCTCGTACCACCCCGGCGTCAGCGTCGACGACGTCGTCGCCGCGACCGGGTTCGCCCTGACGGTCCCGCCTGACGTCGCCGAGACCCGCCTTCCGACACCCGAGGAGCTCGACATCGTCCGCGTCGTGCTCGACCCCGGATCGCAGCGCGACCGCGAGGTGAGGACCTGAGCGGGGCGCCCGACCCCGCGGCGCTCCACCCCGCGCTGCACACCCCGCTGTGCGACCGCGTCGGCATCCGCTTTCCCTTGGTGCAGACCGGCATGGGCTGGGTCGCCGGGCCGCGCCTCGTCGCCGCCACCTGCGAGGCGGGTGGGCTCGGGATCCTCGCCTCGGCCACCATGACCCTCGACCAGCTGGCCGGCGCGATCGCCGAGGTCCGGAGCCGGACCCGGGCGCCCTTCGGCGTCAACCTGCGCACCGACGTGGCCGACATCGGCGAGCGCATCGCGCTCATGATCGAGACGGGCGCCGCGGTGGCCAGCTTCGCCCAGGCCCCCAACCCGGCCCTGGTGGCCCGCTGCAAGGAGGCCGGCCTCTTCGTCATGCCGACCGTCGGGGCCCGACGCCACGCCGAGAAGGTGGCCGAATGGGGCGTGGACGCCGTCATCGCGCAAGGCGCCGAGGGCGGCGGCCACACGGGATCCGTGCCCACGACGCTGCTGCTCCCCCAGGTCGTCGACGCCGTGGGCGACAAGGTGCTGGTGCTCGGCGCAGGCGGCTTCTTCAGCGGGCGCGGGCTGGTGGCCGCCCTGGCCTACGGCGCCGCCGGTGTCGCCATGGGCACCCGCTTCCTGCTCTCGGCCGAGAGCCGCGTGCCCGACGCCGTCAAGGAGCTCTACCTCGGCACGGCCGTGACCGGGACCGTGGTCACCACCAAAGTGGACGGAGCCCCCCAGCGCGTGGTCCGCACCGACCTCGTCGACCACCTCGAGTCACAGTCGTGGCTGCGCGCCGTGCCTCGGGCGCTGCGCAGCGCCTACCGCTTCCGTCAGGAGACCGGCGCCACCATGACCTCGCTGGTGCGCGAGGGCCGCGCCATGAAGGAAGGCAACGAGCTGACGTGGGCCCAGGTTCTCATGGCGGCCAACGCACCGGTGATGACCAAAGCGGCGCTGGTCGAGGGGCGCACCGACGTGGGCGTGCTGCCCACCGGTCAAGTGGTCGGCGTGTTGGAGTCGCTCCCCTCGGTCGCCGACATCGTCGGCGCCATCATGGGCGAAGCCGACGAGCTCCTCAGAGGTTGGAGCGCCGCGCCGCCGTGACGCAGGAGCTAGACGCCGTCGCCGCTGCCGTTGCCGTTGCCGTTGCCGTTGCCGCCGGCCGCGCTGCCCTGCGCCACCCGGCGCAACAGGTTCGATACCCGCTGGTGCGTCACACCGAAGAGGTGGGCGATGCTCGGGATGCTCTGACCCTCGGCCCGCAATGCCACGACCAACGACCGTCGCAGGTACCCGCTGGCCTCGGATTGGCGCCGCAAGATCGTGCTCACGAGCTGCACGGTGCCGGGGTCGTCCTCGTCGCCGAGGATCGCCTTCCACTCCCGGCCGTTCTGACGGGCCAGTCGGACCTCCGCGATGCGCTGAGAGAGGAGCCGCTCACTCTCGGCGTTCTCCCGCAACACGGATTCCAGCTCGTCGAGGGCGTTGAGCACCTCGTCTGACCCGGTCCCGCTCCGGTCGTCGTTCTGGTCCGGCATTGCGATATCTGCTCCTCTTCGCTGCTCCTCATCCTGGCGCAACTCAGTCACATCAGTGGACAACATGGAATGGTTCCTCCAATCGCAGTGTCGTTCCGCTCCGACCCTGAATTAGACGACTCACTCGTGTGCCAGCCTAAACAGGCCCGCACCCGCGCTCGGCGTCATTCCAGCCAATACCCCAAACGTCCCGGCTCACACACGATGCGGCCCATCGGTGCCGAACTTTCCCGCTACCAGGGTTTCAGCGGTGCGGTGGTGGGTGGCTCCCAGGCTGCTATCAGGGTTTCAGCGGCTGAGGACGACGGAGGACCCGTGTCCGAACAGACCCTGGTTGGCCGTGACGGCGACCGTCGCGCCCTCCACCTGGCGGCCCGACGCGGTGCCCACGCAGCTGCCAGACGCACTCGCACACCTGGGCGATCGCCTGCGCCGGGATGGCCTCGCCGAAACACGACAACCCGCCCGAGGGGTTCACCGGCACCCGGCCACCGAGGGCGGTGACGCCGTCGCGCAGCAGCTTCTCCGCCTCGCCCTCGCCGCACAGGCCGATGTCCTCGTACCAGTCGAGCTCGAGCGCGGAGGAGAGGTCGTAGACCTCGGCCAGGTGCACGTCCTCGGGTCCGATGTCCGCCTCGGCGTACGCCGCGGCAGCAATGGACGGGCGGAACCCCTGGGACCCTGCTCGTGACGCATCCCCCGACCCACCCCCTGTGTCTGCTCCGTCAGCGGTGAAGGCGACGGCGGAGTCGGTCGAGAAGTTGGGCATCTCAATGACGGTGTTGGGGAACACGGGTGTGACCGTCGATACGGCGTCGATGGTGACGAGCGGGGACGCACCGCCCGCGTGACGCCGGGCGAACTCCACGGAGCTCAAGACGAGCGCCGCACCGCCGTCGGAGGTGGCGCAGATCTCGAGGAGCCGCAGCGGGTCGGCCACGATCGGGGACGCCAGCACCTCGTCGACGCTGACCTCCTTGCGGTAGCGCGCGTGGGGATTGGCCAGTCCGTGCCGTGCGTTCTTCACCTTGACCTGCGCGAAATCCTCCTCGGTGGCGCCGAAGCGGTCCATGCGCCGACGCGCGTAGAGCGCGAAGTAGGCGGGATTGGTCGCCCCCAGCAGGCGGAAGCGGAGCCAATCCGGGTCGTCCGTGCGGTCGCCGCCGACCGGGGCGAAGAAGCCCTTGGGCGTCGTGTCCGCGCCGACCACCAGCGCGACGTCGCACAGCCCGGCCAAGATCTGGGCCCGCGCGTTGGCGATGGCCACCGCGCCAGAGGCGCAGGCGGCGTAGACGCTCGAGACCCGCGCCCCGGTCCAGCCCAAGGCCTGAGCGAAAGTCGCGCCCGAGACGAACCCGGGGTAGCCGTTGCGGATGGTGTCGGCCCCCGAGACGAACTGCATGTCGCGCCAGCCCAGTCCGGCGTCGGCCAGCGCGTCGCGCGCCGCCGCCAGGCCGTACTCGACGAAGGGCCGGCCCCACTTGCCCCACTCGTGCATGCCCGCGCCGAGCACGGCCACCTTCGCGTCGTCGCCGCCGGGCACCGGCTCAGCCCTCCCAGCCGGGGGTCACGGCGCCGGCGCCGGCGGGACGCCATTTCCACACGAGGTAGTCGCAGTCGTCCTCGCTGTAGAGCGTGTCCACCACCAACTCGACTTCGTCGCCCACCGCCAGGTCGGCCACCGTCACGTCGCCCACGACCTGGCCCATGACCACGAGCTTCTCCGCGGCCAGCTCGACTGCGGCCAGGCAGAAGGGCACGTAGGGGTCGGCCGCGACATAGGGCGGCGGCGGTTGGTAGCGGGCGTCGGTGTAGGACCAGATACGACCCCGGCGCGACAGCTCCACGGTCTCGAAGGAGGTCGACGCGCAGTCCGGATTGCGGCACGAGAGCTGCTCGGCGGGGAAGGCGTAGGTCCCGCAGTTGGTGCAGCGCGAGCCCAGCAGAGCCGGTGCCGCGGCCGTCGTCGCCGGTCGTGAACCACCCCTCGATCGCCGGGACCCGTGTCGGCATCAGCCGAGGCGTTCCAGGATGGTCGCGTTGGCCTGACCGCCACCTTCGCACATGGTTTGGAGCCCGTAGCGGGCACCGGTGCGCTCCATCTCGTTGAGCAGGGTGGCCATGAGCCGTGCGCCCGAGCACCCGGTGGGGTGACCGATGGCGATGGCGCCGCCGTTGGGGTTGACCCGCTCCATGTCAGGTCGGTACTCGCGCTCCCAGGCCAGGACGACCGAGGCGAACGCCTCGTTGATCTCGACGACGTCGATGTCGTCGAGCGTGAGCTTCGCCTTGGCGAGCACCAGCTTGGTGGCCGGGATGACCGCAGTGAGCATGATCTGGGGGTCGTTGGCGGCGACCGCGAAGGTGTGGAAGCGAGCCCGCGGGCGGAGCCCGAGTGTCGAGGCCCGCTCCTCGCTCATGATCAGCACGGCGGCGGCGCCGTCGGAGATCTGCGACGAGGTGCCCGCTGTCACGGTCCCCGTCTCGGTGAACGCCGGCCTGAGCGCCGCCAGCTTCTCCAAGGAGGTGTCGCGCCGGATGCCCTCGTCACTCGTGAGCAAGCCGCCCACGTCGTCCGCGCCCGGCACGTCGGGATGCACCCGGGCCTCGAGCGCCGCGATCTCGTGCTCGAACCGGCCCTCGTCGGTGGCGCGCGCCGCCCGCTGGTGCGAGCGCAGCGCGAATTCGTCCATCTCTTCGCGCGGGATCTTCCAGCGCCGTGCGATCTCCTCGGCGCACTCGCCCTGGTGGATCAGCTCGAAGCGCTCCAAGTAGAGCGGGCCGTAGGCCTCGCCGGGCCCGGGCTCGGTGGTCGACCCGATCGGCACCCGGCTCATCGACTCCACGCCGGCGCCGATCGCCACGTCCATGGCGCCCGCGATGACGGCTTGGGCGGCGAAGTGGATGGCCTGCTGGGCCGACCCGCACTGGCGGTCCACCGTCGTGCCCGGCACCGACTCGGGGAACCCCGCGGCGAGGGCGGCGTTGCGCGCGATGTTCATCGCCTGCTCGCCCACCGTCATGGTGCAGCCCATCACCACGTCCTCCACCAGCGCTGGATCCAGGTCGTTGCGCGCCAGCAGGGCGGCGAGGGGCTGGGCCGCCAGGTCGGTGGCATGCCAACCCGAGAGCTTGCCCCCGCGGCGGCCCACCGGCGTGCGCACGGCATCGACGATCACTGCGTTGGGCATAGGAACCCAATTGTGACGCCGAATCAGATGGGGTGCCAGACGGCGCCCGTGGCGGCGGCACCGGCACGAGACCCTGATCGACCAACATACGCAGGCATGGGCAGGGTCTGGGGGGTCGCCATCGCCTCTGTGCTCGGAGTCCTGGTGCTGGCGGCCTGCTCCGGCACGAGCCCGACCACGCCTGGTGGAGGGGGGAGCGGCGCCACCGGCGCAGGTGGCGCCCTGGCATCCGCCGCGGCCTCACCGCCGGCCCCCGACCTGGCGGCCGGCCAGCAGGCGACCCTGACCTACTGCAACCACCAGCAGGCACGCATCACCGAACCGTCCTCCTTGCGCGGATCGGCGCCGGCCGTGGTCTACGTCCACGGGGGGTCGTGGGTCTCGGGCGACTACGACACGGGCGGCTTCATCATCGGCACCATCGGCCCGGCGCTGGCCGACGCTGGGTTCGTCGTCGTCAGCATCGACTACCGGCTCGGGCCTCGCGAGCACTGGCCGGACCAGATCGAAGACGTGAAATGCGCCATCCGGTGGCTGCGCGCCAACGCGGCGCACCTCCACATCGATCGCAGGGCCATCGGCGCCTGGGGCCAGAGCGCGGGCGGGCACCTCGTCGCGCTCCTCGGCCTGGCCGGTCGGTCCGCCGGCTGGGACGTCGGCCCGTACCTCGGCGAGTCGAGCAAGGTGCAGTCGGTGGTCGACATCGCGGGCCCGAGCGACCTGTTGACGATGGGCGACCAGGGCGACGCGGTGCTGGTGGCCGAGAGCTTCATCTCGCTCCTCGGCAGCGTGCCGGCCCGGCAACTCGGCGCCGACCTGAAGAAGGCGAGCCCGGTCACCTACATCAGGCCGGGCGACCCGCCCTTCCTCATCCTCGATTCGAACAACGACGAGATCGTCTATCCCGAGCAGTCGCTGGAGCTGGCCTGGGACCTCGGCGTCTACGGCGACTCCCGCGAGCTCGTGACCGTGACCCAGGGCGGCCACGAGTTCGACACGGCGGGCGAGTCGCCCTCGGAACCGGACATCATCCACCTGGTCGTGGCCTTCTTCGCCCTCACGCTCGTGTACCACCGGCATCCGGGCACGACGAGCTGACCGTGCCACCTTGGCAAGGGCCGCGACCCTGTGCGAGATTCGCAACGCCATGGACCTGACCTTCAGCGCCGAGCAAGAGGCGTTCCGCGCCGAGGCCCGGGCGTGGCTGGCGGCGCACGTCCCAACCGAGGCCCTCCCCTCGCTCGATACCTCGGAGGGCTTCGAGGCGCACCGCGCCTGGGAGCGCACCATGTACGAGGACCGCTGGTCCGTCGTCAGCTGGCCGGTCGAGTACGGCGGACGCGACCTCGGCATCTTCGAGTGGCTGGTGTTCGAAGAGGAGTACTACCGCGCCCGCGCACCCACGCGCGTGAGCCAGAACGGGATCTTCCTCCTCGCCCCCACCATGCTCGAGTACGGGACTGACGCGCAGAAGGCGCGCTTCCTCCCGCCGATGGCCTCGGGCGACGAGATCTGGTGCCAGGGCTGGTCCGAGCCCGACGCGGGCAGTGACCTCGCCGGCATCCGCTCGCGTGCGGCGCGCACCGATGGCCCCACGTGGATCCTCAACGGTCAGAAGACGTGGGCCAGCCGTGGCGCGTTCGCCGAGTGGTGCTTCGGGATCTTCCGCACCGACCCCGAAGCCGAGCGCCACCGCGGCCTGACGTACTTCCTCGTCGCGATGGACTCGCCGGGCGTGACGGTACGCCCCATCCCCCAGATCGACGGCGAGACGGGCTTCGCCGAGATCTTCTTCGACAACGTCGAGGTACCCGAGGACCAGCTGCTGGGCGAAGTCGGCGCTGGGTGGTCGGTCGCCATGGCCACCGCCGGCTCCGAGCGCGGCCTTTCGCTGCGGAGTCCGGCGCGCTACACCGAGGCAGCCGACCGCCTCCTGCGGCTCTACGCGTCGCGCGGCGGCCCGGCCGCATCCGCCGACGCGGTGGCGCTGGCGCACATGCACGCCGAGGCGTACCAGCTGCACACCTACTGGACGGCGACCAAGGTCGCCCGGGGCCACGCCGTCGGCCCCGAGGCGAGCGCCAACAAGATCTTTTGGTCCGAGACCGACGTGGCCATCCACACCGCCGCGCTCGACCTGCTCGGCACCGAAGCCGAGCTGCTGCACTCCGGCGCGCCGGGTGCGTGGCTCGACGGCTACCTCTTCTCGTTGGCGGGCCCCATCTACGCCGGGACCAACGAGATCCAGCGCAACGTCGTCGCCGAGCGCCTGCTCGGGCTGCCCCGCTGAGCCAGCGAGACGAGGCGGCAGAGACGATGGACTTCGCGTTCTCCGACGAGCAGGTCGAGCTGCGCCAGGGCGTGCGCACCGTGCTCGATGCCGAGTGCACCCCCGACGCGTTGCGGGCCTTCGCATTGGCCGACGACGCCGGCCGCGCCGAGCTGGGGGCCAACCGCTGGGCCGTCCTCGCCGAGCTCGGTGCACCGGCACTGGTCGTGCCCGAGGCATCAGGCGGGCTCGGGCTGAGCGACGTCGACCTGGTGGGCGTGCTCGAGGAGGCCGGCTACGCGTGCCTGCCCGAGCCGCTGGTCGAGACGGCCGCCCTGGCCGCGCCGACGCTCGCGGCACTCCTCCCCGAACCGGCGGCCGCAGCCGCCCTGGCCGCGCTGGTCGAGGACGACGTCGTCGTCGCCGTGGGCGGCATCGACGTCGGCACGGGCGCGGCTCGGGCGGGATCGCCTCGCCGAGCGAGGTGTCCGCCGACGGGATGCTGCGTACACCCGCGTGGTCGGCGCGCCGCGACGCCGCGATCCTGCTGCTCGCCTGCCGCGACGACGAGTCGGGCTGGCAGCTGCACGCCGTGCCGGCGGCCTCGTGCGTCATCGAGACCACGCCGGCCCTCAGCGCCGGCCGCGACCTGGCCACGGTGCACTGGCCACTGTCGTCGGACACCTTGTTGGCCTATGGCGTCGCCGCCGAGGCCGCCGTCAGGCCTGCTGGCCGATCGTGGCGCCGCGGGGACTGCCGCCGTCCTGATCGGCCTGGCCGATCGCATGATCACCATGGCGGCGCACTACGCCAAGGAACGCCACCAGTTCGGCAAGCCGATCGGCAGCTTCCAGGCGGTCGAAGCACCTTCTGGCCAACGCCCGCGTCGCGCTCGAGTTCGCCCGCCCGGCCACCGTACCGCGCCGCCTGGTCGCTCGCGACCGCGCAGCCGACCCTCTCCCACGACGCGTCCATGGCCAAGGCATTGGCGTCGGACGCCGCCGACCTCGCCGCCCGTGTCGCCCTCCAGGTCCACGGCGCCATCGGCTACACCTGGGAGTGCGACCTCCACTTCTTCATGAAGGAGACGTGGGCGCTCTCCCGTGCCTGGGGCGACGCGGCCACGCACCGCCGGCTCGTCCTGCAGCACGCGCTGGGCACCGCGCGTCCCTGACCCTTCCTCCGCCGCGCGTTCGGTCTCTCAGCCCGACGCGGCCGGGACCCAGCTCGCCACGTCGACCTGGCCCGTCAGCCGCACCGGCCTGCTCGTACCCCGGTGCCAGACGTAGAGATAGCTGGCGCCCGAGGTCGTCGGCGCCCCGTAGACGTAGGAGGGGATGGCACCGGCGACGAGCACGTTCGACCCGGACGAGTCCGCGACGATGGGATTGGCGAACAGTGAGAAGCATTCGTTCGGAGTGTTGTCGGCGATCGCATCGCAGACGGCGGCCGGCATCTCGAACAGGCGCGCGATGACCCGCCCGGTGCCGGGGTCGATGGTCACGACGGTCTGCCGGCCGTCCGATGGGTTGGCGAGGACGCCGATGCCCTCTGGCTCACCATGTGCACCGGTGCCGAAGAATCCGTTCCAGGTCAACCGGGCACCGTGGATCGGGATCTGCGTCGCACCCGCCAGCGTCGCGACACCTGGACCGACCGGCGTCGTCCACGCCGTCGCTGTGCCCGAGGACGGGTCGTAGAGGTCGAACGAGAGCAGCTGCCCGTCGGGCGACCAGGACAGGTCGCTGGCGCCCTGGTCGACCTGCGCCGGCCCGGGCTCGAGCGTCCGCACCGCTGTGATGGCCCCGGTGCCAGAGAGCGTCGCGACGTCGATGCCCTGCGGCGGCACCAGGTACGGCGCCTCCCCGGCGCTGCCCGCGGGATCGGGCGCGATGTAGGCGAGGGAACGTCCCGTCCGGGCTGACCTCGGGATCGGACCCCGAACCGAGGTCGCGCACCGGACCACCGTGAATGGACACGCTCAGGATCTGGTCACCGCCGGTGCTGGCAGCCCCGGCTGGAGGCGTCGCCGACTCGAAGTACACGGTGCCGTCCGGCCCCACCGACACGCTGGGGAGGCCGGGGGCGAAAATGGAGACGCCAGAAGCCAGCGTGCGCGCAATGCGGCCGCTCTTCGTCGAGACGACGACGAGGTGTGCGGTCGCCGTCCACCCGACGATCTGGCGCGGCATTGCCGCCACGTCCGCCGGGCGTGGGGCGACGACCCGCCCCGCCGATCCGGGCCGGCGGGCGGACGGCGACGACGGCCAGACGCGCGACGAGGGTGGCGACGACCGCAACGACGAGAACGATGCAGACCCCGGCCAACCACCGCCGCCGGCGCCGCCGGCGCGCCTCTTTGAAAAGGGCTTCTGCGTCGGGCACTGGCGCGTCGGCGGGTCGCAGCGGGCTCGGCCGCAGGACCGTCACGTCGACCCTTCCCAGGCAGCCTGCATGGCACTACTATGACTAGGACCATGTTGGAAGTCAACGTCGACCGCAGCGAAACCACTCCCCTGCACGATCAGGTGGCAGCCGAGATCAGACGCGCCATCGCCGAGGGCGAAGCCGAACCCGGCGAGCGCCTGCCGCTGGCCAAGGACATCGCGGCCGTGCTCGGCGTCAACAAGAACACGGTGCTGCGAGCCATGCACATCCTGCGCGACGAGGGGCTCCTCGACTTCACCCGCGGCCGGGGCATCACGGTGTCGGGCACCCCCCAGAGGGCGCGGTGCTGAAACAGGTGCGCGAGCTCGTGGAGTTCGCCCGTCGAAACGGCTATCACCGCGACGAGGTGATCGAGATGATCACGACGCTGCCGTCGGCGTCGGGTTGAGCGGCAAGTTCCGGGTCAGGTCACGTTCAGACCAGCGCGAGCGGCGAGAAGGATCCGCCGAGAAAACTCTTCGGGTCGGCGCCCAGAACAGGGCCGAGCATCGTCGCGTACAGCGTCCGGAAGTCGGTCGTGTAGATCGTGTTCCCGTCGGAAAGCTTCGTGAGGCTCGGCGCCTCGCCGTAGAAGCCGCCCTTCACCGAGGGTCCCGCCGCGAAGGCGACGTTGGCCCAACCGTGGTCGGTGCCGTTGCTCGCGTTGCCGCCCACCCGGCGACCGAACTCCGTATAGATCAACACGACCGTCCGCGACCCGTGACACGTGCCGCGCAGCGCGTCGACGAAGGCGGTGACCGCCGTGTCGAGCTCGGACAGCAGGTTGCTCTGGACCGGAACCTGGTCGGCGTGGGTGTCGAACCCGCCGAGTTCGACGCTGTAGACGTCGGCGGCGGCCCCCGCCAGGATCAGATTGGCCACAACGCTCAGCTGCACCGCCAGGATGTTGCCGGTGGCCTGCCCGCCGCCGCCGTCGGCGATGGCGAGGTTGTCGGCGGCGCCAGCGGCCAGGCTCGACTCGTCGGCCAGGTGCAAGGGGTTCGAGGTGGCCGTGCGATCGAGCAGGGGTCCGAGCCGCTGGTGCAGCTCGAGCAGGACGCGGTCCGACACGGCGGCTTCGGCGGCGAGCGGTGCGTCGGCGCGGTCGCCACGGGCCACGGAGGCATAGAGCCCTTGCTCGAACGCGGACCCCGGCAGCTCGAGTGGGCCAACCGGGATGGCCGCGCCCTGCACCCGGGTGCCCGACAGCGCAGCCGGCAGCGTCGGACCGATCGCGAGCGCCCGCAGTGGGCTCGAACGAGTCCCGTCGAGCCAGCGACCCAGCCACCCGGTCGTGGTGGCGCCGTCGGTCGACCCGGCCTGCCAGATGTCCATCGACTCGAAATGGCTGAAGTTGGGATCGGCGAACCCGACGCCCTGGACGATGGCCAGCTCCTTCGCGTCCCAGAGCTTCTTGAAGCCCGGCATCTTGGCGTGGAGCCCGTAGCCATCCGCCAGTGGCAGGACACTCGACGCGTCGACCGCCAAGGGTCCGCGCGCAGGGGCGTAGGCCGGGTCCTTGTACGGGATCACGGTATTGAGCCCGTCGTTGCCGCCGTAGAGGGTGAGGAGCACGAGATTCCCGCCCCCGCCGTGGCCCATCGCACCGGTCGTGCCGTCCCCGCCGAACAGGGTGTCCCAGGCCCGCGGTCTGAACACGGCACCGAGCACACCGAGGGCACCGACGCCCCCGGCGAGGCCTAGGAAGGCGCGCCGGTGCATGCGCCCGCGATCCGAGTCCGACGGCGGGTCCACCACCACGCCCGGACCAAAGCTCCCCCGCACCTCGGGAATTCGAGAGCGGTGGCTCTATCGGGAGCGGGTCGGTCGGTGTTGGCTCTGGCCAGTCGTCGCCGGTCACGGTGACCTCCTCAGTTGCTCACGTACTCGGGCGACACCAGGGCCAAGGTGACCAGAGTCGGCGGGTCTTGTGCCGCTGCCCGCAGCGCCGCCGCTGTCGCCGGGCTCCAGTTCCGCACCGACAGCAGCTCGGCGGCAGCATCGACCCGATCGCCTGGTGACGCGTCGGCCACGGTCGAAATGTCGAGCTGTCCGCGACAGCCCGTGCGCGAACTTCCAGCGTTCGAGTGCGGCCGCGGTCGAGAGCCAGTAACCGTTCTGGGGCCAGCCCCCCACGCTCGGGGGATCGAAGAGCACCTGCCCCAGGCCGGCGAAGACGGAGACCAACCTCGCTGGTCGCATCTGCTGCAGTGCAGTCGGGGTGATGCCCAGCGCGCGGAACGCACCAACCACGTACTCGGTTGGCTGCTTCACGAGTCCGGTGAGCGCTCGGGGCTGGATGAAGGCCGGGTGCCCGAAGATCGCTGCGAGCAGTTTCGCGATGCTTCGATCCGTCGCGTACCCCGGTGCCAGGTCGGCCACCACAGGATCGCTCGGTGTCACCGGATAGGCGAGGTAACTCCAAAAGCGCGACGGCACGAACCTGTTGGAGGCGTGGCTGTCGGTCACGAGGTTGATCACCTGCTGACCGGTCGTGAGACCGCTCACCCCGAGGAAGTCCTGTGGTGTCGTGCTGTGCTCGACGCGCCGAGATGGAGAAACCGCCCGTCTTGCGGTCGAGCCGCCAGCCGGTGAAGCAGTAGGAGGCGGCGCGCACGTCTGCCTGCGTGTACGTGCCGACCCCCATGGTGAAGCGCTCCATGAGCTCTCGCGCGAAGTTCTCGTTCGGATTGGACGCCTTGTTGGAGTTGGCATCGAGCCAGATCAACATGGCGGGGTCCTGTGCGACCGCCTGCGTGAGCTCGGTGAAGTCGCCGCTCCCTTGGGTACGGAAGAGCTGATTCTGGGTGTACATGTAGAGGGGGTAACGGACCTTGGAGATCGCGGTCGGGAAGTGACCGTGGAGGAGGAACGCCAGCTTCTCCTTGAGGGGGTTCGTGGTGGCCAGCATCCGACTGAGCCACCAGGTGGTCAGTTCGGCGAACTGCTCGTGCAATTGGTGGGACTGGGCACGCCGTGCCACCACGCCCGCGCGGTCGGCGCCGCGGACCGGGGTGCTGAAGGTCGGCGTGGCGATGGCGTCGGCGCCGGCGTCGGGGGCGGCCAGACCGGCCACCAGTGCGTCGACTGTGGCGTCGTAGCCGGCTGCCGATGCAGACGAGAGCTCGCTGGGCAGGGCGCCAAAACCGGCCCGCCGGTACAGGTGGGCCACCAGGTCCGTCGTGGTCACGTTCTCGGCAACGGCCATCGGCCTCAGCCCCTTCGGCGGGCGCCCTCGCGCTGCGCAGAGCACGCCATGGCACCAGCTTCTGCGCCGCCGCTTACAGGACCGTGTTGAGAGTGTGAGGGAACTGTCAGGGCTCGCCGGATGAGGTGCGTATTGAGGCGTTTCTGGCGTTGTCCGATTTCCGCCAGTAATTGGCACAGCGGCATGCCAGGCTGGCAGCGATGCTCGAAGACCCGGAGCGCTGCTACCAAGCGGCACAGAGCAAGGACTCCCGCTTCGATGGCTGGTTCTTCTGCGGTGTCACCTCGACCGGCATCTACTGCCGGCCGAGTTGCCCGGCCAGGACGCCCAAGCGGCAGAACATGCGCTTCTACCCCACCGCTGCCGCGGCGCAACAGGCGGGTTTCCGGGCCTGCTTGCGCTGCCGTCCCGACGCCACACCCGGGTCGCCGGAGTGGAACGTGCGCGCCGACGTCGTGGCGAGGGCCATGCGGCTCATCCGTGACGGCACCGTCGACCGCGAGGGTGTCGAGGGCCTGGCGGCGCGCCTCGGCTACAGCACGCGCCAACTGAACCGTCTCATCACAGCCGAGGTGGGCACCGGTCCGCTCGCCCTGGCCCGCGCCCAGCGCAGCCAGACGGCGCGCGTGTTGCTCGAGACGACTGACCTCCCCGTGGTCCACGTCGCCTTCGCGGCCGGGTTCGCCAGTGTGCGTCAGTGCAACGAGACGGTGCGTGCGATCTTCGCCGACACCCCGACCGGATTGCGCCGGCGGGCGCGCAGGGCCGCGCGAGCGCACCGCTCGTCCGACACCGGCGCCATCCAGTCCATCCGCTTGCGCCTGCCCTGCCGCCAACCGTTCAACCCGGCCTCGGTCCTCGACTTCCTAGGCGTGCGCGCGTTGCCCGGCGTCGAGCACCTCGACGGCACCTCCTACCGGCGCAGCCTTCGGCTCCCGCACGGGCACGGGGTCGTGACGCTCAGCGCGCCGGAGACGCCGGGCGGCGTCGGACGCCACGCCGGCAGGGGACCCGATGGTGGAGCAGCCGGGCCCGCGTACGTGGACGGCGACCTCGTCCTCTCCGACCTGCGCGACCTGACGACGGCGGTGGCCCGCTGCCGGCAGCTCCTCGACCTCGACGCCGACCCGGTGGCCATCTGGCAGGCCTTGCGGCGAGATCGTCATCTGGGTCCCGTTGTCCGGCGCGATCCCGGACGCCGCGTCCCGGGGGCGGTCGACGGCTTCGAGCTCGCTGTCCGCGCCGTCATCGGCCAACAGGTCTCGGTGACAGGCGCCCGCACCGTCGCCGGCCGACTCGTCCACGCGGCCGGTGATGCGCTGCAGGTGCCCGACGGCGAGATCACCCACCTCTTCCCGACCCCGGCCGCGCTGTCCGAATTGGCGCGGCGCGAGCCGGGAGCGTTCCCCATGCCAGCCGGGCGGCGCCGTGCACTCGTGGCGTTGGCCGACGCCGTCGAACGCGGCGACGTCGTCATCGACCCGGGTTCCGATCCGGGCGAGCTGCGCCAGTCGCTCCTGGTCCTGCCGGGCATCGGGCCCTGGACCGCCGAGTACGTGGCCATGCGCGCCCTGCGCGACCCCGACGCCTTCATGCCGACCGACCTGGGCATCCGTCGAGGCGCAGCCGCCGTCGGCCTGCCCGGCGACCCGACCGAGCTCGTCGAGGCCACCGAGGCATGGCGGCCCTGGCGCAGTTACGCCATGGCCCATCTCTGGTCGCTCCCCGTCGCGGTGACCCAGGACCCTGCCACGAAATCGAAGACGAAGACCCCGACGAACACGAAATCGAAGACGAGACCCAAGACGAAGACGACACAGATGAAAGGACGTGCCGCATGACGACCACCTCGACCCTCACCGCCACGATGCCGCTGCAGACGCCGATCGGGACCCTCGTGCTCGAGTGCGACGGAGACGTGTTGATCGGACTCTGGCTTCCGACCGAGAAGCGGCACCGCCGCCGCGACGTCGACGATGTCCCGCCCGTGCTCAAGGAGACCTCCACCCAGCTCGAGGAGTACTTCGCCGGCGAGCGCAGGGACTTCGACATCCCGATGGAGCTCGACGGCACGCCCTTCCAGCGCCAGGTGTGGTTCGAATTGGCGCGCATCCCTTACGGCGAGACCATCAGTTACGGCGAGCTGGCCCGCCGCGTCGGACGGCCGAACGGGCCGCGTGCGGTTGGACAGGCCAACGGGCGCAACCCGATCCCCATCATCGTGCCCTGCCACCGTGTGCTGGCCAGCAACGGCATCGGCGGCTACGGCGGGGGGCTGAAGGTCAAGCGCGCGCTGCTCGCGGTGGAGGGTGTCACCGCCTGAGGTCGCGTAAGGTGCGCCGGTGGAAACCGCCGGGAGTGTGCAGGACGCCTTCAGCCTGACGGGTCGCGTGGCCCTCGTCACGGGCGCCGGGGGCGGCATCGGGCGCACGACCGCCGAAGTGCTCGCAGCTGCGGGCGCCACCGTCGTGTGCGCCGACATCAACGCCGCCACCGCAGCCGAGACGGCGAGCGGTATCACGGGCGCTGGCGGGCAGGCCGAAAGCGCCGAGCTCGACGTCGCCGTCCCGGGGGCGGCCGGCACGCTCGTCGGCCACATCACGGCGCGGCACCGCCGCCTCGACGTGATGTGCAACATCGCCGGGATGATGATCGACAGCACCATCGTCGACGTCGATCCCGACGAATTCGACCGAATCGTTGCGGTGAATCTCAAGGGCGTGCTCTACGGATGTCAGGCTGCCGGGAAGGTGATGGTCGCGCAGGGCGGCGGGTCCATCGTCAACATGGCCTCGGCGGCCGTGCTCGCACCCGCCGCCGGCATCGGCCCCTACGCGATCACCAAGGCCGGTGTGGCCCAGCTCACCAAGACGATGGCCCTCGAAGTGGGCAAGCACGGCGTGCGGGTCAACTGCGTGGCGCCGGGCTTCGTACCCACCAACATGACGGCGCGCTACTACACGAACCCCGACGGCACGATCAACGAGGAGACGAAGGCGGCCGTGCTGACGCCGATGGCGAAGTCCGCACCGCTCCGCCGGGTTGGCGAGACGTCGGACATCGCGTACTGCGTGTTGTATCTCGCTGCGGACGCCAGCAGCTTCGTCACCGGGCAGCTGCTGAGCCCCAACGGCGGCGTCTCCATGCACTACTAGACATCCGCCGACCTCGAGGCGCCGAGGGCTACGAGACCGCGCACCAGGTCGAACTGCCCTGTCGTCGTGTCCGACGTGACGACCGCGGGCCCCGGGCCGAGCAGTGTGACGGCGGCGCCCACGACGACGGCGTCGCTGGCGCTGCCGTGGGGGTCGATGCGCACGACGCACGACGACGGTGCCGGCTGGGCGGCCTGCGGGCAGGTGGCGATCGCGCCGCCCTGTTCGAGCGCGAGCGGCCCCGCCGCCGTATCGACGACGGTGCTCGTGACCGAACCGCTGTACGACCCCACCGTCGCCAGGGTGGTGGCGTCGTAGGTGGTGTAGAGCGCATCGAGGCCCTGGCCGGCGGGCTCGCTGACCCACACGGTGCCGCCCGCCACGACGTCGAGGTACTGGACGCCGCCCCCGAGACCGTTGGGTGTGTCCGCCAGCGCGGGGCCGGTGAGCACCGAACCGTTGGGGCGCCGCACCGCCAGGTGGTGCGTCGTGTCCTCGTAATAGATGGATCCGTCCGGGCCGATGGCGTCGCCCAGGCCCTGCACGACCAGGCGCGGGCCGGCCGACGACGTGGGGTTGATGCGGTAGACGCGCACCGTGTTGCCCTGCGTCACCGACACCAAGACGTTGCCCCCTGCCGAGGCGAGCGCGACGAGGTCGGCGTCGGAGCTGTTGGTGGCGTTCACCGGGGGCATCGTCCACTGCCCGTCCTGGTTTCCGCTGGCGCGGTTGTACGCGAACACGTTGGAGTACGTCGCGATGTAGAAGTTCGTGCTGTCGGCGGCCAGCGCGGCAATGCCGTTGGCGACGTGTTCGGCGACCGCGGCCGGACCGTTGCCGTCGACCACCCACGCCACCGCGGGAGCGGGGTTCGTCGGGTCCTGCGGTGCCGCGAAGACTGCGCCGTCAGGGCTCTCGGCGGCGGTGACGCGGTCGGCCGAGAACGGCAGCGCGATGGGCGAGCCCGCCTGCAGCGGGCCGGAGGTGGCGACCGGAGCGAGTGTCGAGCCGGGGGTCGCGGTCGTGGAGGTCGACTGGCCGGTGTTGCCGGCGCCGGCGGTCGATGCGTTCGACGAGCCGGCGTGGCCGTGGGTCCCCCCGCCGACGGGGAGGACGGGCCTGAGCTGCACGACGCCAGGAGCAGCGCGACCAGCGCGAGCAGAACTGCTGGAAATGCCAATTGGAGGCCCCGGCCGGGATTCCCGCGCACGGGGCCAGTATGGCGTGGGGGCACACCCGATACGTTGCGCCTATGGCAACCACCCGCGACATTTCCTACGAAGCAGACGGCCGCACCATGGTCGGCACGCTGGTCCTCCCCGACGGCGACGGCCGGCGACCCGGCGTGCTGGTGTCCCACGAGGGACCCGGGCTCGACGACCACGCCCGCTCGCGCGCCGTGCGCCTGGCCGACGAACTCGGCTACGTCGCGTTCGCGCTGGACTACCACGGCGGCGGCCAGCCGCTGGCCAACCGCGACGAGATGATGGCGCGCATCGGCGAGTTCCACGCCGACCCGCTCCGGGTGCGTGCCATCGGCACCGCCGGGCTCGACATTCTCGTCGGCGAGGAACGCACCGACCCCGATCGCCTGGCCGCCATCGGCTACTGCTTCGGCGGCACGCTCTCCTTCGAGCTGGCACGGGGCGGGGCCGACCTCAAGGCGGCCGTGGGCTTCCACGCCGGTCTCGCGCACGGCGCGACCCGCAGGACGCCGGCAACATCCGCGGCGCAAGGTGCTGGCGCTGATCGGCGCCGACGACCCCATCGTCGACAACGCACAACGGCGGGTCTTCGAAGAGGAGATGCGGGCCGGTGGCGTCGATTGGGAGCTCGTCGTCTACGGCGGCGCGGTGCACTCGTTCACGAACCCGCGGGCCAGCCAGGTCGACCTGCCCGGAATCGCGTTCGACGAGCGGACCGACCGGCGCTCTTGGCAGGCGATGCTCGACCTCTTCGCCGAGGTGCTCGGCTGAGGGGCACGAGCGGGCCTCGGGCCTGCGCCAGCCGTTTCTGACGCCGCGTCAGGTGCGGGCTACGCTCGATGACCATGCCCGAGCCCCTGCCGATGATCATCTCGGTCGACGACCACGTCGTCGAACCGCCCAACGTGTGGCAGGACCGCCTCCCGTCCAAGTACGCCGAGGTCGGCCCGCGCATTGTGCGCGCGCCGATGCCCGAGGTCGAGTTCCGCGGCGGTCAGCTCAAGGTCAAGCCGGGCTCGAAGGGTCTACCGGTCGACTGGTGGTACTACGAGGACCTGAAGCGCCCACTGCTGCGGGTCGACTCGGCCGTCGGCGTGCCGCGCGACGAGGTGACCATGAAGGGCGTCACCTACGAGGACATGCGTCCCGGCTCCTACGAGGTCAAGCCGCGGCTCGACGACATGGACGCCAACCACATTGAGGCCGCGCTGTGCTTCCCGACCTTCCCCCGTTTTTGCGGCCAGACCTTCACCGAGGCGAAGGACAAGGAGCTCGGCCTCCTGTGCGTGCAGGCCTACAACGACTGGATGGTCGAGGAGTGGTGCGCCGACACCGGCGGGCGCCTCATCCCCCTCTGCCTGATCCCGCTGTGGGACGCCGAGCTGGCAGCAGACGAGGTGCGCCGCAACGCGGCACGAGGTGTGCGCGCCGTGTGCTTCAGCGAGATCCCGCCCTTCTTGGGCCTGCCCAGCGTGCACGACCCCGATCACTACTGGGATCCTTTCTTCCGCGCCTGTGCGGAGACCCAGACCATCGTCAACATGCACATCGGGTCGTCGTCGAAGATGCCCTCGACGTCGGCGGACGCTCCGCCGGCCGTGGGCTCGACGCTGACCCACACCAACGCCACCTTCTCATTGGTCGACTTCCTCTTCAGCGGCGTCTTCGTCCGCTTCCCCGATCTCAAGGTCGCCTACTCGGAGGGACAGATCGGCTGGATCCCCTACATCTTGGAGCGGGCCGACCGCGTCTGGGAGGACAACCGCGGCTGGGGCGGCGTGGCCGACATCGTGCCCGAGAAACCATCGAGCTACTTCAAGGACCACGTGTGGGGCTGCTTCTTCGACGACGCACACGGGGTGCGCTCGGTCGAGGAGATCGGCGTGGACAACATCACCTACGAGTCGGACTACCCGCACTCGGACTCCACCTGGCCGCGCACGCGTGAGATCGCCGAGGAGCAGATGGCCGACTTGACCGACGAGCAGCGCCGCAAGATCGTGCGGGGCAACGCCATCGCACTCTTCGGGCTGGACTTCGCGGCCTGACCCGGGTCCTGGTCACCGCGCCGCTCGTTCGCTTCCGCGCCCGCTTCTGCTCTCGTTCCTTGCTTCGCGTTCGCACACGCATTCGGCTTCGCACCTGACGGCATGGACCTGCGTTACACGGCGTCGGAACAGGCATTCCGGGAAGAACTGCGCGCCTGGCTGGTCGCCACGCTCCCTTCACTGCGTCCGCCGCCGCCCCACGACGACTGGCCCGCCCGCCGGGCCTACGACCTGGACTGGCAGCGCACGCTCTACGAGGCCGGGTATGCGGGCGTCGACTGGCCGGCCGAGGGCGGCGGGCGCGGCTCGTCACCGGTGGAGCAGCTGATCTTCAAGGAAGAATGTGAGCGGGCCGGCGCGCCCTACGTCGGCGTCAACTTCGTCGGCCTGCTGCACGCAGGACCGACCGTCATCGCCGAAGGCTCCCCGGCCCAGCGCGAGCGCTACCTGCCGGCCATCCTCCGCGGCGAGGAGGTCTGGTGCCAGGGCTTCAGCGAGCCGGACGCAGGAAGCGACCTGGCCTCGCTCCGCACGCGGGCCGTACGCGACGGCGACGACTACGTCGTCACCGGCTCGAAGATCTGGACCTCGCACGCCGAGGTCGCCGACTTCTGCGAGCTGCTCGTGCGCACCGGCGACGAGGGCAACCGTGGCATCTCCTGGCTCATCATGCCGATGGACTCGCCGGGCATTGAGATCCAGCCGCTGCGCACGATCGAGGGCACGACCGAGTTCGCGCAGCTCTTCCTCAACGAGGTGCGGGTCCCGGTGGCGAACCGGGTCGGCGAGGAGAACGACGGCTGGCGCGTCACGATGGTGACGCTGTCCTTCGAACGCGGCACGGCCTTCGTGGGCGAACTGCTCGAGGCGATGCGCCTGCTGGACGAGCTCGACGACATCGGCACGCGGCTCGATCTCTTCACCCACGACACCGCCGGTCTGGCGGCACCGCATCGGGCACCTCCGTGCCGCATTCGACGCCCTGTGGGCCCTCACCAAGCGCAACGTGTCCGAAGCCGCCCAGACCGGGGTGCCCGGCATCGGCGGCTCGGTCTTCAAACTCTCGTTCTCCGAGCACGCGCAGGCGCTGGGCGACCTGGCCATGGAGATGCTCGAAGTGGCCGCGCTGTGCGCCGACCCGCTCACGCATCGACGGCACTCCGATCGGCAACGCGGAACAGGTGCACAACTGGTTCAAGTCGATCAACCTCACCATCGCGGCGGGCACCTCACAGGTGCAGCGCAACATCGTGGCCGAGCGCATTCTCGGCCTCCCGAGGACGCGCTGATGGACTTCCGCGTCGGCGAGGCCGAGCGCGAGCTGGCCGAGGGGATCCGGGCCATGCTGGCCGGGCGGCTGCCGCTCGAGCGCATCCGGTTGCGTGAGGGCGAGGAGCGAACCGTCACCGCCGAGGAGTGGGCCGCGCTCGGCGAGACTGGTGTCTTCGCGCTGACGCTCCCCGAGCCGGCCGGTACCGGGCTCGGCCTCGCCGACGCCGCGGTCGTCTTCGAAGAGCTGGGGCGGGCGCTGGTGCCCGGCCCTCTCGTCGGCACCTTCCTCGCCGCTGCCGCCGAGCTGGTGCCCGGCGCCGCCGAGGGTCGGGCACTCGTCGGGATGGGCGTCGGGGGCGGCGGCGGCGAACCCTGGCTGGTGGAGCACCTCTCGTCGCTCGACGCCGCGTTCTTCCTTCCCCGCGGCGGGCTCGGTGCGGGCAACACCTTGGTGACCACGATCCGCGAGGCCGCTGCGGCGACGCGGATCGCGGCACCGCTGGACCCGCTCACGCCGCTCTGGCAGCTGTCCACGCCGCCGGCCGGCCGGGCGTTGGAGGACCCCGACGGTCGGCTGTTTTGCGACGGCGCCGTCCTCACGGCCGCGCTGCAGGTGGGCCACGCGGCCGAATGCCTCGACCTCGCGGTCGCCTATGCCAAGGAGCGGCACCAGTTCGGCAAGCCCATCGGCAGTTTCCAGGCGGTCAAGCACATGTGCGCCGACATGCTGGTGCGAGCTGAAGTGGCCCGGGCTGCGGTCCACGCGGCGGCCTGCCTCGCCGACGCGCCCGACGTGCTCGCCGCTGAGGCAGAGGCGGCGGGCACCACGCCCTTCGCCTGGATGCAACGAGCGGCCGCCGGCGCCAAGCTGCTGGCCGACGAGGCCGCCATCGCGAACGCCCGCACCGCGATTCAGGTGTACGGCGGCATGGGCTACACCTGGGAGGTGCCGCTGCATCTGCATCTCAAGCGGTCGCGTGTGCTGGCGACGACCTTCGGCACCAAGAGCAGGCTCTCGTCGTTGGTCGGCTCCCCGCTGGCCATCGCCGCGGACGCGACCATGAACGCCACCACTTACATGGGCGACCCCGCTCCGAAGGGAGTGCCTGCGATGACCGACTCCGACTTGATCCCCGCCGACGTGGTGCGCACGGTGCCCGAGGGCGAGGTCGTCTACGGCATGCAGCTGCCCATCCAGTCGCAATCGACGCTCTACGTCGCCGACTGGGAGAAGGACGCCGGTCCGGTCGAGCTGGCGCGCATCGCACGCGTCGCCGACGAGTCGGGCTTCTTCTACCTCGGCGTGTGCGACCACACCGCGATCCCGCGCCGCCTGGCCGACGCCATGGGCACCATCTGGTACGACACGACGGCGACACTGGGCTGGCTCGCCGCGCTCACGACGCGCACGCACCTCCTCTCCCACGTGCTGATCCTGGCCCAACGTCATCCGTTGCGGGCGGCCAAGGAGCTCTCGACCATCGACGCGCTGTCGGGCGGGCGCCTGATCGTGGGGGTCGGAGCCGGCCACGTGCCCGAGGAATACGAGCTCCTCACCGGCGGCTTCGACGAGCGCGGCCGCCACACCGACGAGGCGGTCTCCGCGCTGGCCCGCTGCTTCACCGACGAGTTCCCCGAGCTGCCCGGGCCCCGCTTTCCCGCCCGGGACATGGGACTGGGGCCGCGCCCGGTGCGCCAGCCCCGGCCGCCGATCTGGATCGGGGGCTCCTCACCGGCGGCGATCCGCCGCACCGCCGCCTTCGGCGACGGCTGGTTGCCCCAGGGGACGCGCCGGCGCGACCTCCCCGGACAGATCGCCCGGCTCCGCGAGCTGCGAGCCGAGCTACGGGGCGACGCTCCCATCGACATCGGCACCATCGTCGAGCCGATCTATCTCACCTCGGGCGGCTCGGGCTGGGACGTGCCGGGCTGGGTGCTCTCGGGCGGCGGGGACGAAGTGGCGAGCTCGCTGCGGGAGCTGGTGGAGATGGGCGTGAACCACCTGCAAGTCCGATTCATGGCGCGCAGCGTCGAGGAGTTCTGCGAGCAGACGGCCCGCTTCGGCGTCGAAGTCGCACCCCTGCTGAACAGCTGAGCCGACCCCGGCCATAGGGTGGATGGCGATGTTCTTCTCCTATGCACTCGGCGCGGTCATCCTGATCCTCGTCCTGCTGCGCCAGGTCAGGGTGCGACCCGTGCCCCGGATCTTCCAGCCTCGGCTGCCCATCGTCATCGGCGTCATCGGGCTGATCGAGATGTTCTCCTACTCGGGCGACCACCACGTCTCGGGCACTGCGTGGGGCTGGGTGATCGGCACCTTGGTGATCGGCGCGCTGGGCCTGGGCGCGCTGCGCGGTCTCTCCATGCGGGTGTGGGCGGCCGACGGCTGGGTGCTGCGCCAGGGCAACGCGCTCACCATGGGCCTGTGGCTGGTTTCGCTGCTGGTGCATTTCGCCGGCGACGCGGGCGGTGACCACGCCGGCGCCGCCGGCCTCGTGGGGGCGAGCTTCTTGCTCTACCTCGGAGTCACGCTGGCCGTGCAGTACTACGTCGTGTACCGGCGCGCCTTGCCGTTGTGGGCCCAGCTCGGGCCGAACGCGGGCCGACCGCTCCAGGTGAACTTCACCCAGGGACCCGGCACCTTCTTTGCGACCTTCCGCTCGCCCGGCGCCGGACCCGGAGCTCCGGGCGGCTGGGGACCAGCGGGATGCGGGACCGCGTCGGACAGCGACCCGACCATCATCGACGCGGAGGTCGTCGAGGACGACGACGGCAGCGGCCCGCCCGAACTGTCGTCGCCTCACTGATCGTTCCTACACTCGGCGTCCGTGACGGCGCCCCGCACCTTTAGCCAGCGGCCCTACGTCGGCCCGCCCGGCTCGGTCGAGCTGTTCTTGGTACGCCACGGCGCGTCGGCCGACTCGGTCGAGGGCGAGACCTTCGAGCTGGTGGAGGGCCAAGGTGACCCGCCGCTCTCCGACGTCGGGCGGCACCAGGCCGAGCTGGTGGCGCGACGCCTGGCGACCGAACCCTTCGACGGGCTCTACGTCAGCACCCTGCAGCGGACCGCACAGACGGCCGCGCCCCTGGTCGCACGCAGCGGCATGACCCCGGTGGTCGACCCCGACCTGCGCGAGATCTTCCTCGGCGAGTGGGAGGGCGGGCTCCTGCGCCAGAAGGCTCACGACCGCGACCCCGTGATGGAGCAGGTGTGGCGGGAGCAGCGCTGGGACGTGATCCCCGGTGCCGAGTCCCGCGAGATCTTCGGGGGACGCCTGCGGCGTGCCATTCGAGCGCATCGCGGCGACGCACCCGGGTGGGCGCGTGCGTGGTCTTCAGCCACGGCGCCGCCATCGGCGAGATCCTGGCCCAGGCCAGCGGCTCCAAGCCCTTCGCGTTCTTGAATGCCGACAACGCGTCGATCTCGCGGTTGGTGGTCGCGCCCGATCGCTGGATCGTGCGCAGCTACAACGACACGGCACACCTGGCGGGGTAGGCCGAGGCCTCATTCGCCAGACTGCGCAACACTGCTCTCGTGGCCGCCAAACGCAAGCGTCGCCGCAAGCCGAAGCGGACCCTGCCGCCTGTGCCCGACTACGTCCGCTACACCGGTGGCGGCAGGCGCTACTGGCGCCTGGGCGGCCCGCTCACCCGCGACCACGAGGCCGAGGCCAAGGCGGCCCAGCGCAAGCGCGCGCCGGGGCGAGTCGGCCGCTTCATCCTCCGTGTGCTGGGCGGCGGTACGTCCGAACCGTCCCCGTGAGCGTGGTGACGGAGTCCGCGGCCTCCTGCGCCGGCATCGGGTTTCGGAGCTTCCTGGGTCAGGCGCGGACGATGCCGCTGCTCGCCGGAGGCGTTGCCTGGGGCCGGCGCAGCTCGGCGATCACCCCGGGCTTGGCCGCCGCGTGCAGTGCGGACTCGATCACCTCGGTGATCTCCGAGCCCACCAGCTCGTCGCGCTCGAGCAGGGCGTCGCGCAGGGCCTCGACCACCTCGGGGTGCTCGGCCACGATCGCCTTGGCGCCGTCGCACGACGCCCATCAGCAGCGTGTCGAGCTCGGCCCGAGCGTCCTTGTCTCCGAGCACCTTGTCCACGAGGCTCCCCGCGAAGTACCCGCTTCCGGCCGCCGCAACGGAGATCAGGGAATTGCCCATCCCGCAGGCACCGATCATCTGGGCGCCGATGGTCGTCGCGGCCGCCAGGTCGGACGCCGGTCCCGTCGACACCTCGTCGAACCACTGCTCCTCGGCGACCATGCCGCCCATGGCGATCTGGAGCAGGGCGTGCATCTCCTCGCTGCTCTTGGTGAACCGCTCCTCGGCGTCGGAGTGCTGGAGCAACCCGAGCGAGTCGCGCCGCTTGACGATGGAGAGCACGTCGAGCTGACGGGTCTGGCCCACGAAGTAGGCCACGGTGGCATGCCCCGCTTCGTGGGTGGCGACGCGCTCGCGCTCGTCGGGCGTGTAGATCGTCTCGTCGGTGACGCCGAGCTCAACCAGCATCTTGGCCTCGGCGACGTCGGACATGGTCATGGCCGAGCGGCCGTGAGTCAGCGCGATGACGAGCGACTCGTCCATGAGGCGCTCCAGCGCCGCCGGCGAGTATCCGAACGTCATGCCGGCGACGACGTCGACTGCGCCGTGCCCGTCGAGATCGGCCTCGTGCGCCTTCTTCCCGAGGTAGTAGGCGACGATCTCGGCGCGGGCCCGGCGGCCGGGAAGCCCGAAGTAGATGCTGCGGTCGAAGCGTCCCGGCCGGATCAGCGCTGGGTCGAGGTCGTCCTTGCGGTTCGTGGCGGCGACCACGAGCACGTTGGCCGGCATCACCGTTGGCTTGCGGAGCTTGCCCGCCGTCGGGCAGGTAGCGGTTGACCAGGTCGATCCACGCCGAGGCAAAGCGCTGGCCGCGGGTCGGGCTGTCGAAGGACTGGAGCTGCACCAGCAGCTCGTTGACGACACCCGTCACGCCCTCGGTGACCCCACTGCCGCCATGCCCGCGCCGCGAGGCGCCGATGGCATCGATCTCCTCGATGAAGCCGATGGCGCCGCCCTCCTTGCGGGCGTGCTTGCGCAGCTGCTTGAAGAAGGAACGGATCTTGCGGTTCGTCTGGCCGTAGTACATCGACTGGAAGGCGGAGGCCGACACGAAGAGGAACGGGACGTTGGCCTCCTTGGCCATCGCCTTGGCAACGAACGTCTTGCCCGTCCCGGGCGGACCCTCGAACAAGACACCGCGACGGGCCGAGCCGCCCATCGTGTCGCGGAAGGTCTGGTGCGCGAGGAAGAGGTTGACAGAGCGCACGACCTCGGCCTTGATGGAGTCGATCCCGACCAGGTCCTCCAGACCGACGGCCGTCTCACCGGGCCGGATCAAGCGTGTGCGGCGACCGGCCGGCGCCGATGAAGGGCGCCAGCATCGACCGCGCCGAGCATGAGGACGATGATGATGATGGGGAACGCGCCGCCGAACCAGTGCGGGACGTGCACCGAGGGAAGATGCTGTGCCCGCTGACCCGACGGATGACGACCCAGCCCGAGGACCGAGCGCGCTCGACCGCCACGAGCCGGCGCAGGCGCGCGATCCGGTGGCGCTCCCGCGCCTGGGCCACGTCGGCGTTGCCGAGGATGGAGTCGCCCACGATCCCCGATCATCGCACGTCGGCTCGGGCGCGTTCCTGCGGCCCGGTCCGAGAGTCCCGGGTCGGGGTTCACCTCGAGCCTGGGCTGGAGGCTGGGATGGCGGCCGGCGGAACCGGGGCGCGTCGCGCCCAGGGATCGCATCGGCAGGTCGACTCATCACCGGACTCCGTTCATCCCCCGTGGACGTTTCCAATGTAGAGAATCCCACAGGTCCTACGGCCTTGCGAAGTGACGAAAGTCATAAATGGGGCCGCTAGTCCCGGGATCGCGCCAGTTCTGTTCGTCCGTTGTGATTCGGCACCCACGAGGCAGCCCGGGTGCGGGCGGCAGCCGGCCGCGCCGACCTCGGTGACCAGCGGCCGTGCCAGCACCTTTGGCGGCTCGGGGACGAGTCGGGGTTGAATGTGACGCGCCGTCAGATCCGCCGGCACGCCTATCGCCGACCTGGGAGCACACATGGCACGAGCACCACCACGCGCGACGAGCACCAACTCCTCATCGGGGGCAAATGGGTCGATGCGTCCGACGGGACCTACGAGATCGTCAACCCGGCGACCGAGGAGATCGTTGGGCGGGCGCCCAACGCCAGCGCCGACGACGCCCTGGCAGCCGCGGCCGCGGCCAAGGAGGCACAGCCGGGGTGGGCCGCCTGGTCGGCCGAGGACCGCGGCGCCCTCATGCGCGACGCCGCCGAGGCCATCAGAGCCAAGTCAGCCGAGCTCCTGCCCCTCGTCATCGCCGAGACGGGCGCGACGGCGACCGTCGGCTCGCGCATGCAGGTGCCCGTCGCGGCCGACCGCTTCGAGCGCTACGCCCGCGATCCCCGGGCGGTGCTCCAGACGCCGCTCCTGCCCCAACCGGCGCAAGCGACACCACTGGCACCGGGCGGGATCATCGGCGGGATGGTGAACCGCCAGCCCATCGGCGTGGTGGCCTGCATCACCTCGTACAACTTCCCCATGGTGAACATGGCGGGCAAGGTGGCGCCGGCCTTGGCTGCGGGCAACACCGTGGTGGTGAAGCCGGCCCCGCAGGATCCCGCTCGCCATCGTCGAGCTCGTCCGCATCCTCAACGACGCCGGCTTCCCGCCCGGCGTCGTCAACCTGGTGAACGGGAACACGCCGGCGTCGTCCGCCGCCCTGGTCGACGCCGACGAGGTCGACTGCGTGAGCTTCACCGGTTCGACCCAGATCGGTGTGACCATCGCCGAGACGGCGGCGCGCACGATGAAGCGGACGCTCCTCGAGCTGGGCGGCAAAGGTGCCTGCGTCGTCTACGAAGACGCGGACGTCAAGGCTGCGGTCGGGTGCATCGGCTCGACATGGTCGTTCCACTCCGGCCAGATCTGCACGGCGCCGACCCGGGCCGTCGTGCACCGCAGCGTGTTCGACCAGGTGCGCGACGGCCTCGTGCGATGGCGGGGTTCCTCAAGGTGGGCGACCCGACGGACACCTCGACGATCATCGGCCCGGTCATCTCTGCGGCGCACCGGGCAAGGATCGAGGCGCACATCCAGACGGCGAAGGAGGACGGGGGCGAGATCGTGATCGGCGGCGAACGGCCCGCCGATCTGCCCGTCGGGCTACTACGTGGCGCCGACGCTGATCACCGGCGACAACTCCATGCGGGTCGCCCGCGAGAGATCTTCGGCCCGGTCATCACCATGATCCCATTCGACGACGAGGAGGAGGGCATCGTCATCGCCAACGACTCGGACTTCGGCCTCTACGACTACGTCTTCTCGAAGGACGGTGCACGGGCACTGCGGGTGGCCAAACGGCTGCAAGCCGGACACGTCGGTATCAACACCGCCCAGCGCAACCACGATGCCCCCTTCGGAGGGTTCAAGATGTCGGGCATCGGACGGGACGGCGGCGACTACGGACTCCTCGCCTACACCGAGCCTCAGGCGATCATCTGGAGCTCATAGGCCCTCACCACGACCGGACCTTCGGGTTCCCTACGGAGGCAGCGAACCGGGATTCCGCCGCTGGACGTCACTGGCGCTCGGGAGTGCTCCGGGGTTTGCGTTTGCGCTGTATATGTAGCCTTCCGAAACTCGGCTAATTACGGAAGGTTATCCGGATATCCTTCGTTAATCGGGGGGGTTTTCGGAAGGATACATATACGCTCCGAATCGGTCCGGCCTCGCCGGGTCGTCCAGGCAAGGGCGAACCGGCAATGCCTCTGACCAGGACCGGGTTCGATCAACCAGCCCCGGCGATGAGGCTCGACGCGAAGGCCTCCATCGCGTCGAGCACCTCAGCCGAGCGCCTCCAGGGTGTCACGATCAGCCGATCCACCCCGGCGGCCTCCCAGGCCGCCACGTCCTTCGGCCGTGGCGCATTCGCCGCCGACCGTCACCTCGAAGGCGCACGTCGAGCCGCCCCGCCTCCTCGCGGTGGGTCCTGATGGTCGTGACCAGGGCGGCGGCGGAATCGGGGGTGTGCCCCATGCCGATCCAACCGTCGCCCAGACGCCCGGCGCGCCGCAGTGCGGGTGCGGACTCCCCGCCGATGTAGATCGGAATCGGCTGCTGGACCGGCTTGGGCTCGAACGCCACCTCGGCGAAAGGGAAATGGGGGCCGTCGTGGGCGACCGATTCCTCGGTCCACAGTCGCCGGCACACGGCGATTGCCTCGTCGAGGCGCTCGCCCCGGGTGGCCGGGTCGATCCCGAGCGCCTCCCACTCCGAGCGCAGCCACCCGGCACCAGCTCCGATGACGGCGCGGCCGTCGGAAACCCAGTCCAACGTCCCGAAGGCCCGCGCTGTGATGAACGGGTGACGCAGACCGAGCAGGTAGACGTAGGTGCCGAGGCGGATCGATGTCGTCCGGGCCGCGATAGACGAAAGCATCGAACCCGGGTCGAAGAGCTGCGTCCAGGGCGGCACCGGTGGGTGCTCCGCGTCGGCGAACGGCGAGCCCGCCATCGTGCATCGGCAGCACGAGGTGCTCGGGCAGCCAGGCGGACTCGAACCCGAGTCGGTCGGCCTTTTCGGCCGCCTCGACCCACAGACGCGGATGCATCCGCCCGAAGGTCACTGCGAACTTCATTGGGAACCCCCGGTCACTCGCTCCGTGCGACTACGTCGTCAGTCCGCCGTCCACGGGCAGGGCGGCTCCCGTGACGGCACCCGCTGTCCGGTCCACACAACCAAGCGATCAGAGCAGCCGGCTCGCTCGGTTCGAGGAGTCGCTCCACCAGCTGCTGGCTGGCGAACTCCTCGGCCGACGCCAACCCGTAGACGGCGGCCGAGGCATCGAGCATCGCGCCCCGGGTGGAGCCCGGGCAGACTGCATTTGCCGTCACGCCGGTGCCGGCCAGGTCCGCCGCCAACGCGCGCATCAGCCCGACCACCGCATGCTTGGAGGCGGTGTACGCACTCAGGCGGCGCAACCCGAGGAGGCCCGCCGCCGACGCCACGGCCACGAAGCGACCCTGCCGCGGTGTGGGTGCGGCGAGCAACGCGGGCACGGCCGCGGTGGCCAGGTTGCGGACACCGTTGACGTTGACCTCGAACTGCGCGTCCCATTGCGCATCGGGCGTCTCCCATAACGGCGGGCCCCCACTGATCACCCCCGCCGCCGCCACAGCAGCTTCGAGGCTCCCGAAGTGACGGAGGGCTTCTTCGACTGCCGCCCGCATGTCCGACACGTGGCGGACGTCGCCGACGACCGTCCGCACCGCATCGCCGTGTCGGCGGGCAACTTCCTCGAGCTCGGCCTTCGTGGCCAGCGGGTAGTCGAGGGCGGGATCGTCCGCACCCCGGTCCACTGCGACGACCCGCCATCCCGTCGAGACCAGCGCGTCAACAGTGGCGGCGCCAATGCCACGGGCGGCACCCGTCACCACGGCAACCGAGCTCATGGCGCAGGCCAGCGTGCCGATACCGCACCCACGAGGTCGTGCAGCAAGCTCGCCAGAATGGCGTGCCCCTCCTCGGCGTTCGCACCCGTCGGATCGCCCAGCACGCCGTTGGACGATACCGGGCGCACCCCGCTGCGGCGCAGACGGGGCAAGAGCTCGGACAGCGGATCGGTGCACCCGGCCTCGGCACGCTCCATGCGCACCACAGCGGGGTCGATGGCGAGCATCAGGGACGTCTCCGTCCGGCCCGCATGGGCGTCCCCGTCTCGAGGGGCCGCCTGCCACACGACCACGTCGTCACCTTCTTCGGTGGAGCGACGGCCCACCTCGGCGAGCGCATCCGCATTGCCCCCGTGGGCACTGATCAGCACGACGCCAGTGAACGAATCACGTGCGGAGCGCACGAGCTCGACGACGAGATCGGCGAGGACGTCATGGCGGACGAGAAGCGTCCCGGGGAAGTCCGCGTGCTCACCGCTTGCTCCGTACGCGACAACAGGAGCCACTGCGACGTCGCTGCGGCATGCAGCCAATCCGGTCGCCACCGCCGCCGCGACGCGGCCGTCGGTATCGAGCGGAAGATGCGGGCCGTGTTGCTCGAGCGACCCCAGCGGCACCGCGAGGATCGAGCGACCACCCGTCGCCTCCACCTGGGGCCAGGTGGCGCGGGCGAGCTCCACGGGCTCAGGCGCGAACCGGCGAGCGGAAGCGAACCGGCGTCGGCACGGGCAACGGCACTCCAGCACGGTTCACCTTCGAGTGACCCAGCTCGGCGCTCGGCCGTACCGACCGGGCCGCCAACGCCACCTCGCCGTGTCCGTGTACGCACTCCGGATCGGGGCCATCGAGCGGGAGGCCCGTAAAGAACTTGGCCGCCATGCACCCACCTCGGCAGGCATCGAAGGAACCACAGGACGCGCAGGCGCCGGCACTCTGCGGCTGGCGGAGGGAGGCAAACAACGACGACTCGCGCCACACGGCACCGAAGCCCCCGGGTGCACGGACGTTGCCGGCAAAGAACTGGCGGTCGATCACGAACGGGCAGGCATAGACGTCGCCGACGGGATCGATGAGGCAGACCACTCGTCCCGCTCCGCACATGTTCAACCCGTCGAGCGGCTCCCCGAGCGCAGAGAGGTGGAAGAAGGAGTCGCCGGTGAGGACGCTCGGGCGCTCGAGCAACCAATGGTACAGCGTGCGCTGCTGGGCCGGAGTCGGATGCAATGCATCCCAGCTGTCGACGCCCCGGCCCGAAGGACGCAGTCGGGTCAGACGGAGCTGTGCGCCGTAGCTCTCCGCGATGGCGGCCAAAGCGTCCAACTCCTCGACGTTCTCCCGCGTCACGACAACGCTCACCTTGAAGGGGCCGAACCCGGCCGCGGCGAGATTGTCCATGGCGGCCCGGGCTGCTGGATACGCGCCCTCACCGCGGACGGCGTCGTTGGTGCGCGCCGTTGCGCCGTCGATGCTGATCTGCACATCGAGATAGTCGAGCGCAGCGAGCTGTGCGGCTCGCGTGGGCGTCAGGCGTGTGCCGTTCGTGGAGAACTTCACACCGACGCGTCGCTCGACCGCGTACGAGACCAGGTCGAAGAAGTCGGAGCGCAGCATCGGCTCGCCTCCGCCGAGGTTCACATAGAAGACCTGCATGTCGACGAGCTCGTCGACGATCGCGCGGGCCTCGGCCGGCGTCAGCTCGGCCGGATCGCGTCGGCCGGAGGAACTGAGGCAGTGGACACAGGCAAGGTTGCAGGCGTAAGTGAGCTCCCAGGTGAGGCAGATGGGCGTGTCCAGTCCCAGGCTGAACTGTTCTTTGAGTGGCAGTGGCGCTGTATCAGCCGGCATCGATTACCTCGGAGTTCGCAAGTCGCGCCAGGGCTGCCTCGTAGGAGGTGCGCTCACGCTCGGGCACGATCGCGGCGACCGCCTCCCGTGCGCTCGGGTACTCGTGCAGGGACGAAACCAGGGTCACCAGCATCTGCGACTTCAAGAACACCAGTCGCCGATTCCCGTAGTGATAAGCCAGAGCGCCGAAGGACTCGTTGCGCAGCGCGACCTGGGGATTGAGCCGATACGCCCTGTCCGCTGAGAACGCAGCCGCCTCCGGGCGCGTGTCGGTCACGCTCAATAGACGCCGCACATCCCGTCGATGGAGATCTCTTCGACTAGAAGCTCGGCGATGTCCTCCTCGGACACGTCCTCGACGTCTTGGTTGGCTTGGTTGGCTTGGGTGTCTTGGTCCTCAACGAGCATCCCGACCTCCTCTGGGCACGACCGCAGCCTATCCCCGACCCCGAACTGTCAGAATTTAGCGGTGCCCGACCCGACTACTACTCCCTCGCCATCGCCGATACGCCCGGCGCCGCCGCGGGGGTCGACACCGCTGCCCGGCAGCTTCGCCCTGACAGAGGATGCGTCAACCGAAGAGTTCGACGATGGTGCCGTCCTCCTCGGAGGAAGCCCACTCCGGTTGTTCCGGGTCACCCCGAGAGGTCACGAGCTGGTGGCGCGGTGGCGCTCCGGCGCAGTCGTCGGCGACGCGGAGCCGGCGCGTCGACTGGCACGACGGTTTGTGTCCGCCGGGGTGTTCGCCCCCGAGCCGCGCGCCACCACCCTCGGTCCGGACGACGTCACGGTCGTCGTGCCGGTGCGCAATCGCCCCGTCCAGCTCGGACGACTTCTCGATGCACTCGCTGGCCTGTCCTGCGTCGTCGTGGACGACGCGTCCGCCGACCCCGGCGCCAGCAAGGAGATCGCCGAACACCACGGCGCGCGCTTTGTCACTCTGACTACGAACTCAGGACCGTCCGCCGCACGGAACGCGGGGCTGTCCCTGGTCGAGACCGCCCTGGTCGCGTTCGTCGACTCCGATTGCGTGCCCTCCGACGGGTGGCTCCAGCCCCTCCTCGGTCATTTCGACGACCCACTGGTTGCGAGTGTGGCACCCCGGGTCGTCAGTTCCCCGGCGCGAACGAGCGTGCTAGCGCGGTACGAACGCATTCGTCCGTTACTCGACCAGGGAACCAATCCCTCGCCGGTTCGACCGGGCGCCCGCGGCTCGTATGTACCGAGCGCCGCCATCCTTGTGCGCGCTGATCTCGCCGACGGACCCGACCTCTTCGACCCGTCCCTGCGCGGCGGCGAGGATGTGGACCTCGTATGGCGCGTGACCGAGGCCGGATGGGATGTTCGCTACGTACCCGAGAGTGTCGTCATCCATGACGGGCCGAGCGATGCGCTCTCGTTCCTGTCACGCCGGTCGTTCTATGGCTCTACGGCCGCGCCGCTCTCACGGCGCCACCACGACAACGCCCGACCGGTAGAGATCTCCGGCTGGTCGCTGGCCGTGTGGGCCTTGGCGCTGGCCGGTCGCCCGACGATGGCGCTCACCGCTCTCGAGACATCCATCGCCGTGTTGGCTGACCGCCTGAGCGGCCTGGTGCGAGACCCCGTGGCCGTCGCCACCCGGATCGCGGGACGAGGCACGGCCCGTGCCGCACTCCCCGCGCTCGGGGGTCTGGCCCGGGCGTGGTCCCCGGCACTCCTCATCGCCCTGGCCTTTCGCCGAACGCGTCGCCGGGCCGTCCTGGCGCTCGTGCTTCCCGCGCTCGAACGACTGGGCCGCCGACACCGAAGCTCTCGATCCGATCCGGTACACCGCGCTCCACGTCGTCGACGACGTCGCCTACGGCGCGGGTGTCTGGGCCGGGTGTGTGCACGAGCGGGTGCTCGAGCCACTCCTGCCGCGCATCGTGTGGCGCTCGAGGACATGGTCCGCCATCACGCTGCGCCAATCCCTCGCGACCAGGCCGACCGAAAACCCTGGCGTCACCCCTTGGCGTAACGCCGCTGGCCGTGCTGATGCTCCCAGTCGGACGCCTCCCAGAACCTGACCGCCCCATCGCTCGACCCGACAACGATCGCATGCATCCTGTGCGCGCCGAGCTCGGCGAGGCGCGACTCGGCGGCGCGCAGTAGTGCCCTGCCCAGCCCGGCTCGGCGGTATCGCTCTGCGACGGCAAGGCGGTAGACGGATCCGCGCCAGCCGTCCCAGCCGGCCACCACGGAGCCGACGATCTCGCCGTCGGCCAGGGCCACGATGAGGGCGCCGGGGTCACGTGCGAGAAGGACCGCCACGCGCTCGCTCGAATCGGTCGTCGTCGGCTCTGCGGCCTGTCGCCAGAAGGCGAGCACCTCGGGAATGTCGGCGGCAGTCGCCGCTCGCATCGTTGCACCCATTGACGGAGCGCCGATCGTCAGCCCTGACGCCGCGCTCGCCAGACGTCTGCTCGGTACCCCACGTCGACCGTGGCATCGCCGTCGACCCCGAGCATGTCCCGCAGCGCACGCCGTGCGGCGTCCAGCAGCCTCGCCCGCGCGTCGTCCTCCATGAGGATGACCCAGCTGAAGGTGCCGAGCAGCCCTACCAGCTCCTCAACATTGAGGGCCACGTCCCACTTCAGCACCGTGTGTTCGGGCCGGTCGAACGGGACCCCCGAGGGGATCTCGAGAGCCTGGGTCGTTGCGGTCGGGTCGTTCACTGCTGCGGACAGCTCCGCGTGGCTCTGCTCGTCCAATACCGACTCTCCGCCACTCGCACCGCTCCCACCGGTGTCGCCGCTTCCACCGCTCAGTAGCGCCTCCGCCTGGACGAAGAACGCGGCGTCGCGGTCGGGGCCCGACCAGATCGCTCCCATGACACCGCCCGGAACGAGCACACGACCCACCTCGAGCAAGCCGGGGACGGGGTCGACCCAGTGCCACGACGAGGACGCGATGACCGCGTCGACGCTGGCGTCGGGCAGCGGCATCGACTCACCCCGGCCTTCGACCGCCCGCACGCCGGGAACGGCGTCGGTGAGGACGGACCGCATCCGTGGCGTCCGGCTCCACCGCGATGACCTCGTCGACCCGGTCGACCAGAAGACGGGACAGAGCTCCGGTCCCTGCACCGAGATCCACGACCGTGCGCGCCCGTTCGGGCAGGATCCATTCGACCGCCTCGAGCGGGGGACCGGGACGGAACCGCTCGTAGTGGTCGGCGACGCCGCCGAAGCTGGCGGCGCGCTTCGCTTTCTGCTCGGCGGTCAGCTCGGAGGGCTGGGTGTCTGCCATGGGCCCGACCCTAACAACCGTGCCCGTCCGCGCCTCTCGGCCTCGAGAAGGAGAACCCGGCCCCTGGCGCCTAAAGTCTCCCGGTTGCCGATGCTCCTGCTACCGGTGGGATTCGGGCAGGGCATCACGAGAGGGTTGGTATGGCGAACAAGTGGTTCGAAACGGTGGCCGAGGCGCAGCGGCGGGCAAAGCGCCGCCTGCCCAAGTCCGTCTACGGCGCGCTCATCGCCGGCTCCGAGCAGGGCCTCACCGTCGAGGACAACGTGCACGCATTCTCCGAGCTCGGGTTCGCTCCACACGTGGCCGGGTTGGCCGGCAGCCGGGACCTCGTCACCAAGATCATGGGCCAGGAGATTTCGTTCCCGGTGCTCATCTCACCCACCGGGGTCCAGGCCGTCCATCCCGAGGGTGAGGTCGCCGTCGCGCGGGCGGCCGCGGCGCGCGGCACCGCGATGGGCCTGAGCTCCTTCGCCAGCAAGCCGATCGAAGAGGTCGTTGCCGCGTGCCCCCAGACGTTCTTCCAGGTGTACTGGATCGGCTCGCGGGACCAGATGCTGGCGCGCATCGAGCGGGCGCGGGCCGCCGGTGCCGTCGGTCTCATCGCGACCCTCGACTGGTCCTTCTCCCACGGGCGCGACTGGGGCAGCCCGGCCATCCCCGAGAAGATGAACCTGCGCACCATGCTCCGCTTCGCCCCCGAGGCGTTGGCGCACCCGCGCTGGTTCCTCTCGTTCGCCGCGCACGGGCAAAGCGCCGGACCTCACGACACCGAACATGGTCCCGAAGGGACAGCCGGGCCCGACCTTCTTCGGCGCCTACGGCGAGTGGATGCAGACGCCCCCGCCGAGCTGGGAGGACGTGGCCTGGCTCCGCGAGCAGTGGGGTGGGCCGTTCATGCTCAAGGGAGTGACCCGCGTCGACGACGCCAAGCGTGCGGTCGATGCCGGCGTCAGCGCCATCTCGGTCTCGAACCACGGCGGCAACAACCTGGACGGAACGCCGGCGACCATCCGCGCGCTGCCGGCGGTGGCCGAGGCGGTCGGCGACCAGATCGAGGTGCTCCTCGACGGGGGCATCCGCCGCGGCAGCGACGTGGTCAAGGCCGTCGCGCTCGGCGCCAGGGCCGTCATGATCGGCCGCGCCTATCTGTGGGGGCTCGCGGCCAACGGCCAGGCGGGCGTCGAGAACGTGCTCGACATCCTGCGCGGCGGCATCGAGTCAGCCCTGCTGGGCATCGGCCACGCGTCCACCCAGCAGCTCCAGCGCGACGACCTCGTCATACCCGACGGGTTCAGCCGCCACCTCGGCGGCTGACGATTCGACTCACTCGTCGAACTTGACCACCCCGCGGATGATCGTGCCCGCCGCCTGGTCGTCGTAGCCCTGCTGCACCTGGTCGAGCGTGTACTCCTGCGTGATCAGTTCGTCGATCAGCAGCTGACCGTTCTCGTAGAGATTGAGCAGGTTCGGGCACCTGCACCCGTGGGCTCTGCGACCCGAAGACCGTGCCCAGGATGGCCTGGTTGAACATGGCCAGGTTGAAGAGGTTGAGCTTCACGTCGATCTGGTCGAAGGGTGCGATGGCCGTCACCACGATCCGGGCGTCTTTGGAGCCACAGGAACACGCGGCGGCGATCATCTCGCCGCGTGAGCACGCCCGGCGTCAGGATGACCACGTCGGCGTTGCGGCCCATGGTGAGCTCGGGGAGCATCATCTGGGCGTCGAGCAGTGACGGCGCTGTGTGCGTCGCGCCGATCTCCTTCGCTCGCTCCAGCTTGAAGGGGACGGGGTCGACCGCGACGATGTTGCGCGCCCCGGCGATGCGGGCGCCCTGAATGGCCCCCGAGCCGACGCCGCCGGCTCCGGCCACCACCACCGTCTCCCCGGGCATGACCTTGCCCCGGTCGACGGCCGAGCCGAAGCCGGTGGCGATCCCGCAGCTGATGAGCGCCGCCGCCTTCATGTTGTCCCAGGGGTTGATCCGCACGAGCGAGTTCTCGTGGACGACCATCTCGTCGGCGAAGGTGCCGAGCTGCGCCATCCGGTTCAGGTTCTCGTCCCCCAGGTGGTAGCGATAGGTGCCGTCGCTGATCATGCCGCCCGCCAGCGTCATCATCCCGAGGTCGCACAGGTTCTGACGACCCGAGGCGCACCAGAAGCAGGTGCCGCACGACGGGATGAAGGACACGGCGACGTGGTCGCCCTCTGCCACCTGGGTCACGTTGGTCCCCACCTCGGTGACGATGCCCGACCCCTCGTGCCCCCCGACCACCGGGAACATGGACTTCACGCCCATCATCTCGAGCACCTCGGGCGTCTGGCTGATGTCGCCCGTACGCAGGTGCTCGTCGGAGTGGCACATGCCCGACCAGACCATCTTCACCCTCACCTCTCGGTTGCCCGGAGGGTCGATCTCGATCTCCTCGGTCTTCCACGGCTCGTTGAGCCCGGTGCACACCGCCGCACGCACAATCGACATGGTCAATCCCTCCCTGAGGTTGGCGCGAAGCCCTTCGCCGCAGCCTCCGTATCGTCGCAGTCTCAGTATCGTCCTCCGCTCCGGTGCGGACAACCACGGACACCGCCGGCCGCCTCGGTCCCTGGCGGTAGTGTGCGCGCCGTGCCTGTCCCCGCCGTGTTCGCCGAGGTAGCAGCTCGGGTGCGCAACTGGGGGCGATGGGGTCCCGAGGACGAGATCGGCACCCTCAACCTCGTCGACGACGCGGCCCGCCGCCGTGCCGCGGCGTCGGTCCAGACCGGCCGTGCCTTCGCGCTCGGCCTCCCGCTCTCGGAGGCGGAGGGGATCCAGGTGGGCGTCGTCGAGGGCCGCGTCAACCCGACCCGCACCATGGTCCAAGTGAACGTGCCGGTCACCGCGAACGAGCCCGACTGGGTCTGCTTCAGCGAAGACGTCCTCACGCTGGCCACCCAGTGCGCGACCCACTGGGACTCGCTGGCGCACAGCAGCTACGGCGGCGTCATCTACAACGGATACCCCGCGGCCAGCGTCACGGCGGAGGGCGCCACGCGGTGTGGCATCCACCGGCTCACGACGGTGGTCAGCCGCGGCATCCTGCTCGACGTGGCCCGCGCGCTCGGGCGCGACGTGCTCGAGCCGGGACACCCGATCATGCCCGGGGACCTCGACGCCGCCTGCGAGCTCGCCGGCGTCACCGTCGAACCGGGCGACATCGTGCTCGTGCGCACCGGTCAGATGGTGCATCTCGCCCCGGACCGGCGCGACCTGTTCGCCTACGTCTACCCCTCACCCGGGCTCACGATCGAGACGGCCGAATGGTTCCACGCCCGCGACGTCGCCGCGGTCGCCACCGACACACTGCCCTTCGAAGTCATCCCCTGCCAGCACGAAGACGCCTACCTGCCGGTCCACCTCCTGCACCTGGTCGAGATGGGCATGACGCAGGGTCAGAACTGGGTGCTCGACCCGCTGGCCGAGGAGTGTGCGGCCGACGGCCGGTACACCTTTTTGCTCGACGCCACACCCCTGCCGCTTACGGCGGGGCTCGGCTCGCCCCTCAACCCGCTCGCGCTCAGGTAGTACCGCTTCGGCGGCGCGCCGTGGCGCCGCCGAGCACGGGGCCGGTGCGGGGACGGGTTGCCTCACGCGGTGGGGTCTCGGCCGACGGCGCCGGCCGGCCGGTAACCGCCCAGTGCAGCGTCCGGGCCTGGGTGTCGATGAGGTTGCGGGTGCGGATGCCCCAGAACTCGAAGCCGTAGCGGTGCGCCGACACGCTGGCGAACATCGCCACCAGCGTCCCCGCCACCGCCATGGGATCGGTGCCGGCCGGTGACGACGTCGCCGCGCCGGGCCCGGCCTCGGGGAGGGCGACGCGGCGGCAATCACCTGCGCCAGTGCCACCGTGACTGCGTTGAGCGCGCGCACCCGGATACCGCGCAGCTGCGCGTCACCCTCCTCTGTCGCGAGGTCGACGACGCGAAACACGGCGCGGTTGTCCTCCCAGTACGAGAGGAACCCCTCGGTCACGGCCCGCGCGGTGTCCCAGCTCACCTCCTCGGACCAGTCGCCCCCGACCAGGTCGGCCAGTTGCGCCGCCTCGTCGACCATGCCCTCGGCCAAGACCTGGATCGCCTGCTCCACGTTGCCGAAGTACTGGTAGAAGGTTGCGGGCGACGTCCTCGCCTGCCGGGCGATGTCGGTCACCTTGACCGAGCGCCACGACGTGGTGGTCAACAGCTCCACGGTGGCGTCGAGCAGGCGCTGCCGGGTCTGGAGCCCGCGCTCGCCGGGGACACGGCCGTCGGTGGTCGCCACCTGCTCCGCGTAGACCTCGAGGGCCACGACGGCCGCCTCGCCCCGATGTTGCTGGCCGGACATGGAGGTCCAGCGTAGTGGTCCCGTTCCTGAAGGCCCAGGTGGCGGTGCGGATACGCTGTCGGGGATGGAGCAGACGGTGACCCGCCCGCTCACCCGCGCCCAACAGGCCCGGCGTCAGCGCGTCATTGACGCGGCCATGGCACTCGGGCTCGAGGGCGGCTACGAGGCGGTGCAGATGCGGGACGTGGCGGCGCGGGCAGACGTCGCCATGGGCACGGTGTACCGCTACTTCACGAGCAAGGACCATCTGCTGGCGGCAACCCTCGTGCACTGGGTCGAGATGCTCGACACCCGGATCGGACAGCACCCGCCCCGTGGTGAGCACCCGGCGGACCGCGTCCTCGACGTGCTCGATCGCGCGCTGCGCGCCATGGGCCGCCAGCCCAAGCTCGTCGCCGCGGTCTTCACGTCGCTCTCGTCGCCCGACCCCGCAGCGGTCGGCTGTCAACAACAGATCACGCTGTTGATGGAGGGGATCATCGCCCGTGCGATGGGCGAGCAGGTTGTCCCGGACATGTCCGAACGTGCGCGCATGATCGGCCACGTCTGGTACTCCGCGCTCGTCGGCTGGATCAACGGCTGGTCAACCATGGCGCGGGTCTACGACGAGTTGGCGGTCTCCGTCCGCCTGTTGCTGCCCGACGAGCTCGTGGAGCGCCGCACCTCAGCCTGATCGCTGCGCCGTCGACGCGACCCCAGTCCGCCGACGTGCCCGCGCTAGGGTCGCCCGGATGACCGCCGGTGCCCCACCCCGCGGCCTCCCCATCGAGTTCAAAGGGCTGTCCAAGCACTTCGGCACGGTCCGTGCCGTCGACGACCTGTCGTTCACCGTCGAGCCCGGGCGCGTGACGGGATTCCTCGGGCCGAACGGGTCGGGCAAGACGACCACATTGCGCATGCTCCTCGGCCTGGTGCACCCGAGCGCAGGCACCGCCACCGTCGGCGGGCAGGCCTACCAGCATCTCGACAACCCCACCGCCACCGTGGGCGCCGTACTCGAGGCGACCAGCTTCCATCCGGCCCGCCGGGCCCGCACCCATCTGCGCATGGCCGCGCGTGCGGGCGGCCACGACGAGAAGCGCGCGGACGTGGTCCTCGACCTGGTCGGCCTCACCGCGGACGCCAAGCGCAAAGTCGGCAACTTCTCCATGGGCATGCGCCAGCGCCTCGAGCTCGCCACGGCGCTCGTCGGCGACCCCGGCGTCCTCATCCTCGACGAGCCGTCCAACGGCCTCGACCCGCAGGGCATCGCCTGGTTGCGTGACTTCATGCGGTACCTCGCCGGCGAAGGCCGCACCGTGCTGGTCTCCTCACACCTGCTGGCGGAGATGGCACAGACCATCGACGACGCGGTGATCGTGTCCTTCGGGCAGCTCAAGGCCCAGGGCACGCTCGAGGAGATCACCGGCGGCATGACCGGCGTGGTGATGCGAGGCGCGCACACCCGAGGCCGACCGGCTCTGCGGGGTGCTCGAGGCGGCGCACATCGCCTTCCGGAGGCTCAGCCACGACGAGGTGGCGATCGACGGCGTGACGCCCGAACAGGTCGGACCGCTGTTGGCCTCGAACCAGATCATCCTCTACGAGTTGATCCAGGAGGGCGCCGACCTCGAGCGGGTGTTCCTGTCCCTCACATCCGGGCTGGGCTTCGGCGAGGTCGCTCAGACCCACGCGACGCACCGCCTGCACAGGCCCCGGACACTGATCAACGCCATCCGCGCCGAGCTGATCAAGATGCGCTCCATGCCGGGCGTCTGGGTCGCCTTCGGGATCGGCTTCCCCCTGACCGCCCTGATCTGCCTGGCCGTGTTCGCCATGTCGGGCGGATTCCCCGGGCACACCTTCTACTTACGCAATGGGGCTGAAGGAGCGGCGTGAGCTGCTCGGTGCCGGCTACTTCGGCATTGAGGTCCTGGCGCCGATCATCGGCGTCCTGTGCGTGACGGGCGAGTACCGCCACAAGACCATGACCACGACGTTCGTCCTGCGCCCGATCCGCACCCAGGTGCTGGGCGCCAAGGTGGTCGCCACCGCGGTGTGGTCGATCTTCCTCGCGCGTCCTCACCCTCGTGGCCGTGGCCGTCGTGGGGTTGCCCTGGAACGCCGCGCTCGGCGGGGTGACGTCGCAGGTGACCGACCAGATTGGGCGCGGTGGTGCCCGGCCTCTTGCTCTCCGCCGTGCTGCTCGGCCTCTTCGGCCTCGGCTTCGGCACGCTGGTGAAGAACCAGATCGCGGCCATCCTGCTCACCATCGGGGGCACGCTGATCCTCGAGAGCATCCTGATCGCGCTGGCCCGAGCCATCTTCCACTACAACCTGAACTGGCTCCCCAACGCCGCCGGGGCGGCCCTGGCCGGCGACATCGCGCGCGGCTTCGGAGGCGGCGGCCGAGGCCCGAACTTCCACCTTCTGACGTGGTGGCAGGGCGGCCTCGTGATGTTGGCCTGGGGGCTCGTCCCCCTCACCATCGGCTACTTCACGACGTTCCGCCGCGACGTCACCTGACGGCGCCCAGCGCCCAGCGCTTAGCTGCGCAGCACCACGCCCGGCCGCGCCGCCAGACCCTCCTCGGCAGGCGCCCCGTCGACCCGGATCGGCACGCCGTTGACGAGCGTGTGCGTCATGCCCACCGGCGCGTCGGCCGTCAGACGCTCGCCGTCGGCGGGGAAGTCGCGCACGCGACGCAGCGGCCCTGGTGCCACCGTCTCGGGATCGAAGACGCACAGGTCGGCCGCCTTCCCCACCTCGACCGTGCCCCGGTCGGCCAGTCCGTAGACCGCGGCCGGCTCTCCCGTGAGCTTGTGGATGGCGCGCTCGATCGGCATCACGTCCCTGTCGCGCACCCAGTTGCCCAACAGGTCGGTGGAGAAGCAGGCGTCGCAGAGCTGTGAGACGTGCGCACCCGAGTCGGCCAGTCCGAGCAGCACGTTGTCGCGCGGCAGCAACCACGCGATGCCCTCGGGATCGTCGTTCGCCAGCACCGACCAGAAGCGCGACTCGAGATCGTCGTCGAGTGAGACGTCGAGCATGACGTCGAGCGGCGAGCAGCCGCGCTCTTCGGCGACCGTCATGACGGGACGGTCGGTCAGGTCGGGGTGCGAGCGCGACTCGGCTACCGAGATGGCCGACCAATTGAGCGGGAAGCCGCCCTGCCTGCCGCTCACGTCCTCCCAGGCCGAGGCGCGCCATGCCGGGTCACGGTAGGCGGCCAGCCGCTCGTCCTTGGACTTGCCCATGAGCGCCGCGAAGGTCGGACGCATGTTGAGGGTGAAGGGCTCGGAGAGGTTCATCTGGAACACGAGGGGCCGGCACGACACCTGCGGCCACACCTCCACGCCCTCTGCCCAGGCGGCGTCGTGCTCGGCCACCACCTTCTCGTGGTACGGGTAGCCCTTCACCGTGAGCAGCGCCGTCCAGGTGAACGGTCGCCCGACCTCGCGCTGGAGCTTGAACACCTCTTCGTTGGAGAAGACACCGCCCGGAAGCAGTGCCACCACGCCGCGGCCGCACTGCTTGACCGGCTCGAGCAGCGCCCGCAGCTCGGCCAGGTCGGACACGCGGGAGGGCACAGGCCGGCCGCCGTCGCCGTTGTGGGTGGGCGACGCGCTCGAGGCGAAGCCGGCGGCACCGCCGGCCATGGCGTCCGCCACCACGGTCTGCATCAGCGCGATCTCGTCGGGAGTCGCCGGGCGCTCGTAGGCGTCCTCGCCCATCACATAGAGCCGCACCGCCGTATGGCCGACGTAGCAGCCGTAGTTGAGCGCCACGCCCCTGTTCGCCACCGCGTCGAGATACTGAGGGAACGTCTCGAACTCGCCCCAGGGCACCCCGGCGGAGAGGGTGTCGAAGCTCATGTCCTCGACGTGCTGGAGCGTGCGCGCCAGCAGTGACACGCATTCGGCCCGGATCGGCGCGATGGAGAAACCGCAGTTCCCCGCGATGACCGTCGTGACGCCGTGGAACGACGAGGGCGTGAGGGAAGGGTCCCAGAAGACCTGGGCGTCGTAGTGGGTGTGGATGTCGACGAAGCCGGGGCAGACGACCTGACCGGAGGCATCGAGCACACGGTCGCCTTCGAGGCCGCTGCCGATGCCGCTGATCCTGCCCCCGGTCACGGCGACGTCGGCCCGAGAGCCCCCGGCTCCCGTGCCGTCGATGACGGTGCCTCCCCTGATGACGATGTCGGCGCGCATACAACCATCGTCGCAGGCCGGGCGCCGAAGTGCACGCGGCTGCGCCGCGGCACCGCCTGTTGTCGGATACCGTGGCTGCCTGTAGGTCCCAGGCGGGATGCGGGTACGGGAAGAACGCACCAGGTCGGCGCGGGACGGGAGAACGCATGGCGGTTCGGAATTTCATGTCGAAGGCAGGCGCCGCAGCCCGATGACTCGCTGCAGATCTCGGGTGCCATCGTCGCCCCCTCCGACGGACCCTCCCCCGTCGAGCTCGTCGACGCGGGCCATGCCCCCCACGGCCTCGGCGTCGTGCGGGACCAGTACGAGCGCAAGATCCGCAAGACCCCCACCATCCGGATGGTCCCGAGCTCGATGATGGTCGAGGGGCGGCGTCTGCGCTTCGCCGGTCTCGGACAACGTGAACGCCCACGGGCCCGACGGTCCCGGCACCCCGCCCATCTGGGCGGTGAGCCTCCACGGCTACTTCGCCGGGGGCGGCATGTACTGGCGCGAGAGCGCTCGCCTCGCCGAGCAGCTCGGGTGGCGCGTCGATCAACCCGAGCCTGCCCGGGTTCGGCGGCAGCGACCCGCTCGAGTGGCGGGACGTCTCCATGGAGAGCCTGGCCAACCAGGTGATGGCGATCGTGCACAAGGTCGACGCCGGTCCGGTCGTGCTGCTCGGCCACTCCATGGGTGGCGCCGTCGCCGTGCAGTTCGCCCACGACCACCCGCGGCGCACGCTCGGCGTGATCTACCGCGACGGCGTGAGCACGCCGGCGTGGAAGGACCGCACGGGCCTCATCCCCGCCCTCCTCTCGCCCGTGCTGCCCGACGTGGCGCCGATGGTCGACATGATCGCCGCGGTGATCTTCGACCTCCCCGACCTCGCCATGGGGCGGATGTACTCGACGGTGCGCGCCGTGCTGCCCGACATGCGCCAGAACATCCGCACGGTGGCCCAGACGCATGCCGGTCGGCAGCATGCTCATGAGCGTCGACCAGCGCAGCGAGGTACGTCACCTGGTGGCCCAGCAGATCCCGATCCTCAACGAGTGGGGATGCTTCGATCGCATCACGCCCGGCCGCACCGCACTGGAGTTCGCCTCCATTGCCCGCGCGCCGGTCCTGTGGGTGCCCGGCGGGCACAGCTGGATGCTGGCGCGACCCCAGGGCCAGGCCGACATCCTCACGCATCTCGTCCGCGGCCAGGAGTTCATTGCGTCGGTCGAGGCCCGCTGGCGCCAGCTCACTCCGCGCGAGTACGCGCTGCGCGCCGTCAACTGAACGCCTGATGCCGCGGGCCCGGCGTGCCACGCGGCCGCACGGCGACAGTGACGGCGACGCCGCCGGCGCCGTGCCGTGATCGACAAGATCCTCCAACCGCTCCTCTCGCTGCACGGGTGGGAGGCCTACCTGCTCGTGGGCGCGCTCGTCTTCGCCGAGGCGGCGATCTTGCTCGGCTTCGTGTTCCCGGGTGAGACGGCGGCCATCTTGGGCGGCGTGCTCGCCTCCAAGGGCGGCGTCTCCCTGGCGGGCATGTGCCTGACCGTGGTCCTGTGCGCCATCGTCGGCGACTCGGTCGGCTACTTCGTGGGCGACAAGTGGGGGCGCAGCCTGGTCCAGCTCGGCCCGCTCAAAAAGCGACAGAAGGGGCTCGACACCGCGCTCGACCAACTGCGCCGCCGCGGCGCGGTCGCGGTCTTCGTCGGGCGCTTCACGGCCTTCCTGCGCGCGGTGATCCCGGGCCTGGCCGGGCTCTCGAAGATGCCCTACCGCATCTTCCTGCCCGCCAACGCGCTGGGCGGCATCTGCTGGGGTCTCCTCTACGTCTTCCTCGGCTACTTCGTGGGAGAGCGCGTCGAGAAGGCCACCGGGATCGCCTCGGACGTCCTGCTCGGCCTGATCGTGGTGGTCATCGTCGTCGCAATCATCCGGCACCGGCGCAAGGAGAAGCAGTTCGAGGGGCCGGCCGAGTCCGGCGCGCCGGACGTCGACGCGGCGGCCTGACGCCGCCTCTGGCGCCCGCCGCTGTCAAGCGGGCCGGTCGAGCACCGAGCGGTCCCCCGCCCGCAGGCCGGCCACGACCCGTGCGAACTCCCCGGCGGCATCGTTGCCCGCGGCATCGGTGTCGAGCCAGCGCACCGTTCGCCGGGTCGGCCCGGTCGAGGCCGTAGAGGCCGAAGCGCGGCTCGTAGGAGCCCCACTCGTAGTTGTCGACGAGCGACCAGTGCAGGTACGCCGCGCACCGGCACGCCGGCGGCCACCGCGTCGACGACGGCCCCGAGGTGCTCGCGCACGTAGCGAGGCCGGTCCATGCCGTCGGCGCGCGGCAGGGCGCGCCCGTCGCGCACCTGGGTTGCCATCCCGTTCTCCACGATCCACAACGGCAGGCCCGGCCGCAACGCGGCCTCGGTGGCGCACCACGCTCCCATCCTGGCCGGGTCGGCCTCGACGTCCCACAGCGCGCGGCCCGAAGGACCAGTCGCGCCCACCCGGTTTGCGCCCGGCGTCCCGGGACGCGCATGGCGTGGCTCGCCACCGGGTCGTACCAGTCGAAGCCGACGATGTCGATGCCGCGAGGTCGTGCGGCGTCGTGGACCGCTCCGACGACCCGGCGCGGTGCGGTGCGCATGGCCAGGCCCCGCAGGCGGGCCCAACCGGCGCCGCGGCCGGCCTCGTGCGTCTCGCCGTAGGGCGACACGGCGGCGAAGAAGCGGCGGACGAGCGCCTCGCCCGCGTGCTGGGGAGGAAAGGCGGCGTCGTGGATGGCGCGCCGCTCGTCGAGGTAGTGATCGACGTCGGAGGGGTCCACGCCGGCGTCGCGCAGCTGCAACAGGTCGAGCAACATGCGGTCGTGCTCGTAGACCGACGACGAGCTCGTGTTCATCGTCACCTCGGCCTTGGGCTGGACGTTGCTGACGACGTCGGCGGCCAGGACGTGCGCTGTCGAGGAGATTGTCGAGCGCGCGAGTAGGCGTCCGCCACCGCCATGCGCCGGCCGGGCGGGCTGGCGCCCTCGATCCATCCCATCAGCACCACGATGTTGGGCTCGTTGATCGTCACCCAGTGCCGGCAGTACGGCGCCAAGGCCGGGATGACGCGCGCCACGTGGCGGGCGAACGACGTCGGGCGATCCCGGGCGCAGCCAGAACTCCTCCCCCTGCCACCACGGGTGGGTGAAGTGGTGGAGGGTGACGACGGGCTCGAGGCCCCGCGCCGTGCACAGCGAGAGGATCTCGGCGTAGCGCTCGAGCGCGGCGTCGTCGAAGCGGCCCGGGCCGGGCTCGAGGCGGGCCCACTCGACGGACAGCCGGAAGGCGTTGCAGCCGATGGCCGCCGCGCGGTCGAGCGCCTCCTCGGGATAGCGCCAAAAATCACAGGCGATGCCCGAGCCGTTCGACGCGGCCGATGTCCTCCCAGCCGGCCCAGTTGTTGTGGGGCTCGTCCGCTCCGTTGAAGCCACCCTCGATCTGGTAGCCCGACGTCGCCACGCCGATGACGAACCCATCCCCGAGAAGGCTCGCTGTCTCGGCTCCTGCGGCCGGTGGACGACGTCGCGGTGGCATCCGCTCAGCTTGGCAGGCGAGGCGCCCGGGCCGCGACGTCGACGGGATCTCTCAGTGGGGCTGGGCCACCGAGCGCATGCGCGACAAGGCGGCCGACACGATGTCGACCTCGTCGCGAGCCTGACGGACCAACGCGCGCACCTGCGGTTCGGTGGCGTCGCTCCCCGAGCGCAGGGCGGCCGCCTGCACGTCCCTCGCTGCGCCGATGACGTCGGCCACCTGCAGGCGCACCGCGTCGGTCCGTGCCGCGTCCCTCGGTAGCCGGCGCTCGAGGCGCAGCAGCGCGTCGAGCTCGCCCGCGACGTTGCGGAGTGAGCGACAGACCGAGGGCAGGTCCGCCACTGGTGCGTCGTGCGAACCGGCGTGCGCGACCGCGGCTTCCGCGTCCTCGACGGCGACCCACATCCGGCGGCGCACCCGCGCCGCTGTGCCGCGACTGAGCTCGTCGGGGGTGGACCTCGTGGCGTAGCGCTCCCGCCCGGCGGAGACGAGCGCAAGGGTGGCCAGCACGCCCCGGGTGGCGACGTGCCCGCCGACGCTGCGCCAGCGACGCCGCACGTAGCGGCGGGCCAGGAGGAAGGACACCGCCAGCACGAGGCCGACGACCAACCCGGCGACGACCAGGAACTCGAGCGCGTGGACGACGAAGCTCACGAAGGAATTCTAGGCGGGTCGACACCCCGAATTCCGGCGGTACCCTTTTGCGCATGCAGCCGGAGGATCCGGGGGCCGAAGAAACCCCGCCCTCGGCGCCCGACTTGGGCCCTGCGCCCAGCTCGTCGACCGGGTGGCAACCGGGGATACCGTCCGTCCGCGAGCATCTGCCGAGTCTCGTCTTCGGTGGCGCCCTGCCCATCGGCGTCTACTTCCTCGTGCGCAGTCACGTGCAGACCGACACGGCGGGCCTCATCATCGCCGGCTGCTTCTCGGTCGGCTGGATCGCGATCCAGTTCGTGCGCCAGCGCCGGATCGACGTCGTGGGTGCGATCGTGCTCCTCGGCTTCGTGATCGGGGTCGTCAGCTCCACACTGCTCGGCGGCAACGACTACCTGCTCAAGGTGCGCGACGCGTTCTTCAGCGCCCTCTTCGGCGTCGCGTGCATCGTGACGATCTTCACGCACGACCGGCCCGCTCTCTTCTACGTCGGCCGCTATCTCTCTGCAGGTACCGATCCGGAGAAGGTGTCGGCCTTCGACGCCAGCACTGCAGCCGCGCTGCAATGTGTCATGGCGGCGATGATTGCCTCTGGCTCCCTGGCCCGGAGGTACTTCACTGAGTCTCGGCACGCTCCTCAGCATGTGGTCGGACTCCAGATCAAATACTTGAATACCCCTATCGACGAACCTCGCCATGCCTCCCCCCGCCCTGCCCACGACAAAGTCGACCTCAGCTCCGCATTTGCGCAGACCATTGGCGAGATTGACAGCCACCCGTTCGACCCCACCGATTTCCGTAGTCGTACCAGTAATGCGATTCTCATCTTATGCGCTCGAGAAGTTGGCCACTGGTCACACTTCAGGCCAAGTTGTTATTTTCAAGTGTCTGCCGGCGCCATTCTTCCATGGCCGCCTACACGTCCTGACCCGACCCCGCGCGCTCAGGAACATCCGAAGCGGAATTTGAGCCGTCTGGATGAGCGCAACACCAGCAAGCAAGTACGCCCACACAAAGAACCTGTCATCGGGATTCGGGAACATCACCAGGCGCACGAGCATGCAGAAGCCTGCCATCGGCAGCACATCGCGGAATAACGAACCTTACGGGAGCCGCTTCCAGACCGCCGCTGCCACGAAAATCCATATAGTCATAAAGGTATAGGGAATCGCCCTCAACCCGGCCAACGCATGGAAATATCCGGCAAAGCTGATGAGGACGGGGTGAGTGATTGGCTCGATTACGGGCTTGATAAAACCGTGTTGCATGATGATCCGCCATCCGAACAGCCCGCCAGGCGGTTGACCATGCGGCTGCGGCAACGAAAGCGCTCCGCAAAGGGCCCCGAGCGAAAAACGGATATGTTTCCTCCAGATCATCCAGGACAACGAAGATTCGACGAGTACGATGTTGTCGGATCTCACCAATATGCTGGCCACCAGGAGGCAGGCAGCCAGCAGATCTCTCTTTCTGGCGAGTGCAAGTAAGGCGAGGACAATCACCGCGGTGGAGAGAGGATCAGCCGTCACCATCCGCCCCATGCTCAATACTGGCGGCGTTAGCAGCAGAATGCGGACAAAATAACATCGCGAGTCCAGACGAGGACTGCCAGACCAACGACAAAAAGACAAAATGCCGATATCAGGCGCAGACCAACGAGGATGGGCAAGCCCGCACGCCAAAGCACATATCCAATTGCGACATATCCAAGCTTTACGCGAAATAACCCTAAATGTTGGACGAAATGGTACGGGTTGTCATGTCATCGGTAAGTAACGCTCGCCGGGAATACTCGTAAACGGATAGGGAGAGGGTTGCACGTCGAATTCTGTCCCGCGCAATGCGGTGGATGATTACCGGATCGGAGTACCGGAATGACGCAACTGCGCCTGCGTATAAATAGCGATCATATGTAGGCAAAGGACGCAAGTACCCAGCGGTTGCCAGAACCGAACAGAAGCCTACGTAAAGGATCAGAGTGAGACCTGGAGCAGCCGCACCACCTTCGCAGGCGAGAGCTATCGGTAGTGGACTCGATGCTGCAGGAAAGGGCACGATTTTGCACATTGATCTCCACCGGTGTCGGCAAGGCCTGATTTCTACTTTTTGTCGCGACGGCAATCAGGCTCAAACCACCCCAGGGGAAGGCCCTGTCCACACGCCTCAATACCGGCATGGTGAATCTGCAACACTTTCAGTTGGACGCGCGAGAAACGTCTTGCGCATGAGCACCTTCCCGCTCAGCCACCAGCCGGGAACGGAAAACCGGTTGAAGTCAAATATTTTCTCCACCTGAAAACCCGCTCGTTCGAGGCCCTCCTGCAACGATTTTCGTGTATACCGTTCGCGGTGCTCCAACGCACGATCCAGCGTGCCGTACAGTCGCGGGATGCTGCGGCACAAGTATCACAGCCCGTCCGCCCGGCATCAGAGACGACCGGATGTTTCGGAGCGTCATCTGTTCATCCGGCACATGTTCCAGCACATTGACCATCAGCACGGTATCGAACTTTTCTTCAAGTGCCCGCAAAATCGCTGGGGACGCCCGCATCGATATGCCGTACTCTGAGGTATGGTTTCCCAACGGAATATCCCCGCAGATAGGAAAGATATGAGGGATTGATGTCCGCTCGCGAGGTAGAACTCGCGGGGGATGAACTGGCTGGTCAGCGTGCCAATTCCGGCGCCGATCTCCAGCACGCGATCACCCACGTACGGGGCCAGCGTCTGGCCCATCCACAAATTGAAGCGACGCGCCTTCTCAAGGCTCACCAGGATGTGCGAACCGTACTCATCTTCTTTGTAGATATCGTCGATAAGCCAGAAACGCAGAATCGCAGTGAAAGGCCAACAGGGCATCCTTTCCGCCGATCTTCTTCCCTTCCTGATAACTGCGGGCGAGATAGCTGATGGGCGCTTCGAAAATCCGAGCGCGTCGTTTGGCCAGTTTGAAGGCGATCTCGATCTCAAAGCGAAAATCGTTGTGGCGCAGAGGGATCGATTGGAACAAAGGCGTCCGGATCGCCTTATAGCAGGTCTCGATGTCGCTGAGATTCAGGTCTGTGAAGATGTTCGCGATGAAGGTGAGCGCCTTGTTGGATAAAGTGTGACGGAACATCAGCGCGCGGCGGTAATGTGTCGAAAGGTAGCGCGATCCGAACACGGCGTCCGCGGCCTCGGTTGCAAATGGCCGCAATAGCGAGGGAATGTCCGCTGGATTGTATTCCAGATCGGCATCATGCACGATGCTTATGTCTCCGGTGGCATGCGCCAGCGCCGTGCGCAGCGCCGCCCCTTTCCCCATGTTGCGTTCATGCCGTAGCAGCACCACGCGTTCCTCATCCTGCGCAACTCGCTGTAGTATTTCCCAGCTCCCGTCCGTGCTGCAGTCGTCCACCACAATCACTTCCAGGCTGTGGATGATGTTATCCTTCAGCGCCAGCAGTCGACGCAGACTGGTTTCTGCAAGGTACCGCTCGTTATAAACGGGCACCAGCACGGTCAAGCTGAATGATGTGGGGAGTGGGTCTTCCTGAATCAGCGTGTCTCCCATCGCAGGCGAAGGTGGGATCAGACTTTCACACTGGGAGTTCATCTGTGCCTCCCCTAATCTAGTAAGTTTCCTCGCTGAAAGTCAGCTTTAAAATTTGGCCTGCAGTCTTGCCGTCCGAGAATCCAATCACTATCGCCGCACTCAACAAGGCATCCCAAACAACTCGCCCCAAATGGTCAAGATTTCCTCCCCCGGATCCTTCGAATTGAACCCTCATAACTAGTTCGCAATCGCCATTGGAGCAATTTCAGCGCCTCCCGGACTGTAATCGATGGGCAGGC
>CAWJGN010000006.1:0-49898 GCA_963842415.1 uncultured Acidimicrobiaceae bacterium | reverse complement strand
CAGCGGCAACATCTACGTCGACTACTACGGGACCGTGGGGGTCCTTTCGAGTTCGTCAAGTCCCATCGACGGCACGACCGTCACGGCGAACACGCTGTCGACGCTCGCCGTGGACTGCTCGGCGACCTCGGCTCGACGTACTACAGACGGACACGTCTACATCGCCGACCAGGTCATGGACTCGGTCGATCAGCTCACCACCCCCACCGCCTCCATCACCGGCGTGACCTTCGGTGGATCGGCCACGAACCCGATCATCATCGTGAAGGGAACCGGGTTCGCCACCTCGCGGCCCACCTTCCCCATCGGCTGCAGCGGCACGGGAAGCGACTACAAGTACGGCAATCTCTACCTCAGTGACACGACGAATGCGTGGGATGCCGGAATCCCCGGGGACTGCATCGGCCTGACCGTGAGCAAGCAGAAGCCCACCTCGGTCGCCTTCGGTCTCGGGAGTTTCTACAGCACGGGGTTCCAACTCAACTCGGGCGACACGTTCACCGTCGGCGTGGACGGCACGACCTTCACCGGGACGGTCTCCTACGCCGCACCCTCGGGCGCCACCGTGACGAGCTCAGCCCCAAGACCGGGCCGGGAGGCGGCGGGACGGCCTCACGATCACGGGCACCGGGCTCAGCGGAACGAAGTACGTGTTCTTCGGCTCGTCTCCGGCGACGCACGTCGTGGTCGACTCGGCGACCGAGGTGACGGCAGACGCGCCGAGTGGCAGCGGGACGGTGGCCGTCACCGCGGTCACCGGGACCGGAGGAGTGAGCACGGCGGGGTCCAAGGACGCGTTCACCTACCTGGCTCCCACGATCACGAGCATCAGCCCCACGAAGGGCTCCACGGCCGGCGGGAAGACCGTGACGATCACGGGGACGAACCTCGGCGGGGCGACCGGCGTCACGTTCGGGTCGACCGCCGCCTCGAGCTTCACCGTGAACTCGGAAACCCAGATCACGGCGGTGACGCCGGCCGAAAGCGCCGGCACCGTGCCGGTGACCGTCACGACACCAGGTGGGACCAGCAATTCGGTCAACTACAAGTTCAAGACTCCCGCCTAGGGTCCTCCAGCGCAGGCAGCGGCAGGACCTGGGACGCAACGCCATAGTCCCTGCTCACGCACTTTTTGGTCCTGCTGGTTCCGTAGGCCGGCGATCGCGTGCGTGTTACTGAGTGATCACGCACCGTTAACCCGTGGGTTATAGCTTTTCTAGTGCTTTGCTGTACTCGTTGTGAGAGCCTTGTTTGACGGTCGCACCTGAGGGTGGCCTGCCGTCGTTTCGAACGGGCTGATCACGTCTTCCCGCCCAGAACCCCAGCAGGAGACCAATGCCACTCGCCGGTTCCCATCGAGCGCGTCCTTCGACGATGCGCACCATCAAGAAGCTCGCTGCCTTCCCGCTCGCCCTGGCGTGCGTCGGCGCACTCTGCTTCGCCCTGGCGAATGCCACCGCATCGGTACCGGCGGCGTCCGCAGCCTCGCCCAGCCCGCGCTCGGCGTCTACGACGCAGCCACGACCCCGCCCACCGTGCTCAAGGCCTCGCTCGACGGCGCCGTGAAGTTCGCCATGGACTTCCAATCGGGTGCCTCGTGGAGCACGATCACGCAGTCGAGTTGGCCGTACCCGCAGTGGAAGGGCAAAGGCTTCTCCATGATCTGGGGTATCCCTATGCTCCCCGACACCTACAGCCCGAGCACGGACATGGACGACGCCAGCGGCAGCTGCTCCGGCCTGTCACAAGAAGGGGATGGCAAGTTCAATTCGCAATGGACGCAGGTCGCCCACGCACTGATCAACAACGGCTTCGGTTCCTCGGTCGTCCGCCTCGGCTGGGAGTTCAACGGTGGGTGGTTCCCGTGGGCCGCCGGCGGCTGCCCGGCCGCATTCATTGCCCGTTCCAGCAAATCGTTACCGTGATGCGGGCGGTGTCGGGTGCGAACTTCAGCTTCGAATGGAATCCCACCGCCGGGGACCTCTATGTCGGCAATCTGGCCAATTACTATCCGGGCAATTCCTCCGTGGACTATGTGGGGCTCGACGTCTACGACACCGCGTGGGCCTCCTATCCGGGCGCGCAGAACGAGTTCGACACGATCGAGACCGAGTCCTACGGGCTCAACTGGCTGTCGACGTTCGCCGCGCAGGAGGGCAAAGCGATCGTCCTGCCCGAATGGGGGCTTGGCTGGGGCGTGTGCGACGCGGGCCTGCCGGTCAACGCGCCGAACAACGGGACCTGCGGCGGCGACAACCCGACGTTCATCAGCGACATGGCGTCGTGGATCAAGTCGAACAATGTCTTCGAGGCCACCTTCTGGGACTACGGCTCTTCCTCGATGGCTGGGTGCCCCAGCGCCTGCACGCCCATCGGACGAGCCGCCGGCGACGTCAACCCGATTCCTGATGGCAACATCCACTCGTACAAAGACCTGGTGGCCGCCTTTGGCTCGGGGTCCTCCGGAACCGGGCCCTCGATCGCGACGACAGCCCCGCCTGCGCCTCCCAGCGTCACGTGGCTCGATCCGAGGTTCGCCGTCCCAGGGACCGAGGTCACGATCTGGGGCAAGGGGTTCTCCGGGGCTACCACGGTCGACTTCGGCTCAACCCCTGCCACGATCGTGTCGTTATCCGCCAGAACGATCGTCGCCACGGCGCCCCCGGAGACGCCGACCTCAGTCGTCAACGTGAAGGTCATCGGTCCGGGCGGGACCTCGACGGCACCGGATCAATTCAACTATGGGCCGGCCATCAAATGGGTCTCTCCGAGCTCGGCAAGCTCTTCGGGCGGGACGACCGTCACCATCCATGGGGCAGGGTTCACGGGCGCGACCAGCGTGTCATTTGGCGGCAGTCTCGCGACGCTGGACTCGGTCGCCTCGAACGGGAGGTCCCTGACGGTGACTGTGCCCCCGGGAACGGCCGGCCAGACCATCGACGTCACGGTCAATGCGGGTGGCAGCAGGACCAAAACCAGCTCGTCCGACCACTTCACCTACGGCTAGCCACCGCCAAAGACCGTCTGGTCACGGCCTCGGGTCATGGCCTCAGGCGATTCTGGCTCTCATGCGAAGGGTGAGGGTCGTCTGAGCGAGGACGCGCCGCGAGAGGTCTCGAAACCCTCGATCGAACGGGCTCAAGGGGGGAAAGAGGATTCCTCCCACATGTGAGCTTGTCTCGTCTCGCTATGAATCGGTTGACGATAGATCGTAAGCCGATATAGTATGTGCCTGTCATGGCCCGCTCGAAGCAGAGAGATCCCGACGCACCCGACGCCAACGAACGCCTCTCGGGGTTCGGCCGCTATGCCGGGCCTGCCACTTTGATCCTCTCGAGCCTGGCCGAGGGTCCGAAGCACGGCTACGCCCTCACGAAGGACATCGAGCGGTTCGCAGATGTCCGACTGGCTCCGGGAACGCTCTACGAAGCTCTGAGTCGGTTGGAGGGACAGGGCCTGATCGAATCAGTCGAAAGCGACGACCGACGGCGGCCATACAAATTGACGGCGGTAGGGGCCGAGGCGCTGCGCTCCCACCTGGCCGCGCAGCGACGCATTGCCGACGTCGGACTCCGTCGCCTGGCTGGCTCATGGGGACCGGCATGAACCCGAACGAGGTGCCGCGGCGGCGAGCAGCGCGACTGCTGCGGTGGTATCCCACGGAGTGGCGCGACCGCTACGGCATCGAGTTCGTCGAGCTCCTGACCTCGGAGATGGAGGAGCGGCCGAAGTCGTTACGCCGAGGCCTCGACGTGGCGCTGAGCGGTGTCGTGGCGCGATTCGCCGCCGCGGGACTCGGCGGCCAGCCTCTCGACCACCACGACAGCGACCACCGCAGCCTGGTCGCAATCGGGGGGGCTTTGACGATCTTCGTGGTGTTCGCCTTCGCGATTTGGTCACAGCTGACCATCGGCTGGCAGTGGTCGGCACCCAGTACACCTGCTACCTCGTGGGCCATGGTCGTCATGTCCACGTCGATCGTGGCCCTGAGTGCTCTGTGCGTCGCCGCCGCCGTCCCGGTGTTGTGGACGTTCGGGCGCGGTTTCGCTCGTGGTCCGGCCACAGACATCCTGCGGCCATTGCTCATCGCCATCGCGGGCGTCGGCTTTGTGCTGACCGGCTCGCATCACTTTGCGAATGGTTGGCCGGGGACCGGGGCGCACGCCTGGTCGAACCAAGGCATCGTCCCCGGTGGCGTCGCCGCGTTCGCCTGGGCCTCGACGCTCTCCGTCTCCTCATATTGGGCTCACCCGACGGCACTGATGGATTTTCCAACCACTGAGGTCGTCTGGATGTTGATGAGTCCCATCGCGGTTGTCGCTGTGATCGTCGGATCGGCCAAGGTGATCCGACGACTCGAGTCTCACCACGCATACTCTGCTACGAGAGGCGTTTGGCTCTGGCGGCCACGCTCGTCATGGCCGCGTTCCTGACCGGTGCTGCGATGTGGGTATTCGACGGCGGACCAGGCCCGCGGAATCTGTTCCACATCGGTGCCATCGACCTCGTCGATCTCATGGTGATGGCAGCGGCATTGACCATGGCCGGCCGAGCCGTTCGGACAATGGGGCAACGCTCACCCAGTCTCTCGACCCGCTGATCTCAGACTGGTCAACCGCGACTTTTTGGCACCTCGATGGCACCCGACGATTCCCGCGACATCGAGCCTGCGAACCCGAGGCGATTCTCACGACGGCGCATCTTGGCCGTCGGCATCGGAGGGATTGCCGGCGGCGTCGTGGCCGGTGTCGCCGGAGTTGAGCTGATCTCGCGTGGGTGTTACCCGGTCACCAAGAGCTCGACGAGCTCGACGGCGGCTGCTCAGTGTCCAGTTCCCCACTGCGCTTCTCGGGAATCGGCCGATCGATGTCCGGCTCCTTCTATTCGACACGCGCGCCACCGGGCCGTCGGGTACACGGTCGCGTGGCCCCCTGGTGCACCCATCGGGACCCCCCTACCGCTCGTGATCATGTTGCACGGAGAAGGCGCAAACCACTCCAACGCTCTCACCGGCATGACGCCAGGAGAGGCCATGGCTCTCGAAATCGCGGGGCGACCCCTCCCGCCGATGGCCATGGTCACGGTGGACGGCGGTACGGGCTACTGGAACCCACACCCGGAGGACAACCCGATGGACATGGTCGTCTCTGAGCTCATCCCCATGTGTCAGCGCATGAACCTCGGTGAGCCGCCGCACAAGATCGGCACGATGGGCATTTCCATGGGTGGGTACGGCGCGCTCTTGTTGGCGGAGAGATACCCAGATCGAATCGGCGCGGTGGCGGCGATCAGCCCGGCCATATGGACGAGCTACGAACAAGCACTGTCCGTCAACGCCGCTGCCTATGCCTCGGCGACTGACTTTGTGCAAGATGACGCCGTGACGCACGCCAGCGCGCTCGCCCACGTGCCCGTCCGAGTGGCCTCGGGGAACGATGACCCGTTCCACCCGGGCGTTGTTGCTCTTGCCCGGGCGCTGCCAGCCACCGCGCGGGTCGAGTTCTCCCAGGGATGTCACACGGGTGCTTTCTTTACGACGCAAGAGCCACCGTCGCTCCAATTTCTCGGGCAACATCTCACGACGGCGACCACGTCACGATAGGTGCGACGGTCACACTTGTCACCACGATTTCACGCTGCTGGGACTCCGCTTCAGCCCAGGGGATTTTGGAGGAATGACTCGGTAGAGTGACCTCCAGTGCGACTGCACATCGGACGGCGACGCCTGTCGCCCGGTTCGTTTCGCGGTGACGACTGGTCAGTTCCGCCTGTTGTCCCAGGAAGCGTCCGGATCGAGGAGTAATGCGCAAACTCATTGTGTTCCTGGTCGCCGTGTGCGCCCTGGTCCTGTTCGCGGTGCCCGCGGACGCCCAGCCGACCGACAACACCGAGGGGTGGGGACTGGTCTTCGGGGACGCGCCGGTCTCACTGGACGGTGCGAGTGGTCCGACCGACGTCGCGCAGATGGTCACCACCAACTCGGACACGTACGTCTTGGACAACGCAGGCACCGTGTGGGCGGCAGGCAAGAACGCCGATGGGGAGCTCGGGAACGGCAAAGCCAATCCGGTCGTCGCCACCACCTTCCATCACGTGAAGGGCCTCCCACAGATCGAGAGCCTGGCGCTCGTTGGCCCTGAAGGCACCATCATGGCGCTGGCTCGTGACGGGGACGTCTACGGCTGGGGTTTCAACCAGTACGACCAGCTGTGCATCCCGAACGAGGCGATTCCCGCGAGTCCGCAGAACGCCAACGTAGTGACGACTCCCATCGACCTGACCCAACAAGGGTACGTCCCGTCGGGCGTAACCCTGATGGCTGGAGCGGGTAGCCACGCGACGTACTACGTGGCCTCCACGAACACGCTGTATTCGTGCGGCGCCAACAACGACGGCGACCTCGGTGATGATTCGACCTCCATGGGAGTGCCCCTGTCTTCGTCGACACCCGTGCCGGTGCAGGGCATCACCGACAGCTCACCTGTCGCGCTCGTGACGGCATCGTGGTCGGATGAGGGCGTGCTGCTTCAGGACGGCAGCTACTGGACGTGGGGCGATAACAAGTTCGACCAGTTGGGCTACACCCCACCGGTCACGTATGACTCGCAGAGCGACAGCTACATTGCCTACAAGGTGCCGTTGCCGGGTCCGGTGGAAATCGACCAGCCCGCAGAAGCACCCTTCCCGGACCAAACTGTGACGCAGGGCGGCGGTTCCAACCGCGACGGCCAGACCATGGCGATTCTGGCAGATGGCTCCTATTACGGCTGGGGCGACGACACCGACGGACAGCTGTGCAACGGAAGCGCCATCTCGACCAACACCTTCCACGGTGGAGTGCCCTTGACCGACTTCACGAGCGACGTTCCTCCGCTGAACGAAGTGGCTTCAGGTGGCACGACTGGCTACCTGCTGGACACATCGGGGAATGCGTACTCGTGTGGGGAGAACAATGACGGTCAGCTGGGCAACGATAAGACCGGCGGGGACCACCCGGCACAGCACGAAGTCATCCCGGCTGGCGGCGGCGTGCAAGCGACGTCCCTTTCGTCGACCAACTTCAACACATCTGTCGTCCTGACCACGACCGGGTAGGGCAGGCCGCTGGGCCTGAAGTCCATGGTCCCGGGGGTCCGCGTAGCCCTCGGGGACGAAACCTGGGTGGCCGCCGGCAGCTCAACCGGGATCGGTCCCCTGCTGCCACCGCCCTCGCGAGGACCCGTTCCGCAGCCGGCGATAGCCACGGCGCGAAAGCCGTGCGGATATGCAAGAGTGATCTTCGAACATTTGTTGAGTTGAAATTTCGTACTTCGCCCTTGGGAAGGACGGCAGCAAGGGCGCTCAAGTGACGGGGGGTCGTCATGTTCGCTCGATGGTCCACTTCGGCGTTTGTCGCTGGCGGTGCTGGTCCTCGCGGCCTTCATCGCCGTCGCGAGCTGGGGCTCCACCCAGGGTGCGCAAGCGGGCGGCTCCGTGGTGGCAAAGACCAAGGTCGCGGGGACGGACCCGTCCTGTACCGGCAAGCCCCTCCAGTTCACGGCCATCGTGAGCCTCACCGGGCCGCTCTCGGTCCCAAGCCTCTCGACCGAGACGAAGAACGCCACCACCGCCGCGCTCAAAGCCGTCAACAGCCAATGTGCGCTCGGGCGACCGATCGCCGTGGATCTGTGCGACGACAAGTCCGATCCGAACGCCGCGCAGCAGTGCGGCCTCGAGGCGAAGAGCAACGGCTCGCTCGCGCTCTTCGGGTCCAGCGGGACGTTCACCAACGGAACCAGCGCCGCTCAGCTGCCCGGCATCCTCACTGCGGGCGGAACAGTCTTCGATCTCACCAATCCGGACTCGTTCTCCTCGACGTCGGGGCTCACCCTCGTCCTCGGCGGGGCCGGGGTCGCGGCCGGGTTGCACAAGAAGGAGAACCTCTTGGTCGTCGTCGACACCGCCGCAACCGAGACGTTCGCCGCCGACGCCCAGAAGGTCGCCCAGGGCGTCGGCGTGAAGGTGCAGACCCTCTTCGTGCCCGCCCACCACCACCGACTACGCACCCATCGCGGCGCAGGTCGGTCAAGCCAACCCGGAGTCGATCGGGATCATCCTCACCGATCCGGTGCCGTTCATGAACGCGCTCGGCGGCAGACGGGATCACGGCGAAGAAAGTCCCCATCCTCACGGCGGTGACGCTGATGCCACCGAACGTGCTGCACCAGCTGGGATCGGTCGCCAACGGCATGTACCTGCTCACCCAGCAGGCTCCGCCGTCCGACAGCATCCAACCCGGGCATCCAACAGATGCTGAAGGAGTTGAAGGAGGCGGGGTTCCCGGCCAACGCCGACGACCTCAGCCCGGCCAGCACCGCCGCATGGTCGAACGTGCACACGCTCGTCCAGATTCTGCAGAAGCTGCCGAAGTCGGAGATCGCGACTCTGAACTCGACCGAGCTCGTCGATGCGATGAAGAACGCCGGCCCCATCGATCGTCCAGAGGTGGCGCCCTTCGACTTCAGCACAGCTTGCGTTCCCCGACGTCAAGTCGCTGGCCGGCTTCCGCGTCTTCTCGCGGGACGCCATGCTCGTCCGCGTCGAGAATGGGCACTACGTGAGCGTCTCGGGGTTCAGCGACGTGACGAAGCCGTTCAAGCTCAACTCATGACGATGCCGTTGGCGACGGCGCTCTTCAGCCAGTGGACGGTGCAGTTTGCGCTGCTCGGCCTCGCCACCGGAGCGCTCACGGCATTGGTTGCGCTCTCGCTGGTCATCGTTCATCGAGTCTCGGGCGTCCTCAACTTCGCCGCCGCCGCGCTCGGGGCCATAGGAGCGTTCGTCTGCTACTCGCTACGCGACGACTTCGGCTGGCCCACTCCCTTCGCCGTGGCGGCGGGCCTGGTCGTGGGTGTCCTGCTGGGGCTCTTGACCTACGTGGTCATGGCGCTGCTGCGGAACACGTCATTGCTCAGTCGCTTGATCGCAACCCTCGCGCTGCTGAGCTCTGCCGAGAGTCTCATGGTCGCTGCTCTGGAGCAACCAGTTGAGCCAGCCCGACTCGATCCTCCCGACCCGCAACCTGGTGATCGGCGGTTCCATCCGCATCGGCGAGGATCGTCTGATCCTCATCGGCATCGTCCCTCGTGCTGGCGTTCGTGCTGTGGGCGCTCTACAGCCAAGTCTCTGTTCGGCCTCGCCACCTCGGCGGTGTCCGAGAACCGTCGTGTGGCGGCCATCGCCGGCTGGGCCCCGGCCCGGATCGAGCTCGTCAACTATCTGATCGCGGGCTTCCTGTCGGCGCTGGCCGCCATCCTGTTGGCGCCGATCGTCACGTTGAATGCGGCGATCCTGTCGGTCACCGTGCTTTCCGCGCTCGCCGCCGCGCTCGTAGGACGCTTCTCGTCGTTCGGGGCCACGGTCGGCGCCGCGCTCGTCATCGGCGTATTGCAGAGCGAGCTCTCGCTGTTCCAGCCTGACATCGCCAACGCGTGGCACGTCAGCACCCAATCGCTGACGGGGCTGCCGCAGGCCGTGCCCCTGCTGATCATCCTGGTCGTCGCCGTGGCGTCGGGCCGCGCCCGCCCGGCCCGTGGGGAGACCAACGCCCGGCTTCCGCTGCCCGGCAGCGGCCGCGTCGCCCGGGTACCGCTGGCGCTCGCGATAATCGTCGGCGCCGTCCTGGTCTTCTCGGCGCCGAGCTACTCCGACGCCCTCATGACCACGTTCGGCATCGGCATCATCATCGCGTCGGTCGTCGTCGTGTCCGGCTACGCCGGCCAGCTGTCGCTGTGCCAGTACGCGCTGGCCGGCTTCGGGGCGTGGGCCGCGGCCCAGTCCGCCAGCAGCTTCGACGTGCCGTTCCTGGTCGCCCTCTTGATCGGTGTCGTGGCCGCCACCGCGGTGGGAGTCCTCGTCGCCCTCCCCGCCATCCGGACCCGGGGGGTGACGCTGGCAATCGTCACCTTGGCGCTCTCGCTCGTGTTCAGCGCGCTGATATTCGACAACCCGAGCATGACGGGTGGGTTCGAAGGCATCGTCGTGAAGAGCCCCGAAATCGTGGGCTACCAGGTCGATCCGACGTTCCATCCCCAGCGCTATACGCGGCGCTCATGCTCGTCGCCCTCGTGCTCGTCGGCCTGATGGTGGCCAACCTGCGCCGGGGAGCGACCGGCCGCAAGATGATTGCCGTTCGCAGCAACGAACGGGCGGCCGCCGGACTCGGTATCAACGTCGTCGGCATCAAGGTCTACGCGTTCGCCGTCGGAGCCGGAATCGCCGGGCTCGGTGGGGTGCTCATCGCGTTCCAGCAATCGAACGTGCAGTTCACCTCCTTCGACGTCTTTGGCTCGATCCTCCTCGTGCAATACGGGGTGATCGGCGGGCTCGGGTGGGTGTCCGGGGTGGTCGGCGGTGCCACCGCCGCGCCGGGGGCACTGATCTCCGGCGTCACGAACAACGTGCTTCCCAATCTCAATAACGTCGACGCGTGGCTGGCCGTCGTGAGCGGCGTCGGCGTCATCCAGCTGCTCCGGCAATCACCCGACGGGCTTGCATCGCTGTGGGCGTCGAAGCTCGACGACTGACTCGACGGTTCAAGCGGCAATCGGGTCGGGTAGCTCGCGCCGGCCCCGACCGTGACGGACGCAGCGCATCCGCCGATCGACTCCTCGCGCCGCGGACGGGCGCTCGACGTTCGTGGCGTCTCCGTCAGTTTCGGCGGCGTCATCGCCGTCGACGACGTCTCCTTCGAGGTCGCCCCGGGAGAGGTCGTCGGGCTGATCGGCCCCAACGGTGCGGGCAAGACCACCCTGCTCGATCTGATCACCGGCTTCACCCGCCAGGCTACGGGCAGCATCCTGCTCGACGGCACCGACGTCTCGCGGTGGTCACCCGAGCGACGTGCACGTGCCGGTATCACCCGCTCGTGGCAATCGGTGGAGCTCTTCGACGAACTCACCGTCGGCGACAACCTGCGTGTCGCAGAAGACACCCGTTCACGTCGGTACTTCGTCCGCGACCTGTTCATCCCCGACCATCGAACGCTGTCGCCGTTCGCCGAGTCGGTCGTCGATGACCTCGGCCTGCGTGCCGTGCTCGACCAACGTCCGCGATGCGCTTTCCCTCGGCACCATCAAGCTCGTGGGCATCGCCCGCACCATCATCGCCAACCCCGGCATCGTGTTGCTCGACGAGCCAGCCGCCGGTCTGGACGAACGCGAGCGTCGCGAGCTGGCCGAGGTGATCCGCCAGATGGCTGACCGTCATGGGATCGCCGTCGTCGTCGTCGAGCACGACATGGCATTGATCCTCAACACCTGCGATCGCATCGTCGTCCTCGATTTCGGCCAGAAGATCGCCGATGGCTCAGCGGACGCCGTGCAATCCGACGAACGGGTGATCCTGGCCTATCTGGGTGAACCCGATCCACGCCGAACCAAGGCCAGCAGCCGGTGAACGCGCCGGTTGAGGAGATCGGCATGAAGCCACTGGTGAAGCTTGAAGGCCTGGTCGCGGGCTACGGGAAGGTCAGCATCGTCCGCGACGTCGACCTCGAGGTCGGCGAGGGTGAGGTCGTCGCCTTGCTCGGGCCGAACGGAGCTGGCAAGACCACCACGATTCTCACCATGGCGGGAGAGCTGGCGCCTTTGGGCGGTGTCGTTCGCTGCCTCGACCTCGACGGCAAGCGCGTCGCTGCACGAGCGCACCCGAGCGGGGCTCGCCCTCGTGACCGACTCGCACGCGGTGTTCATGCGCATGACCGTCGCCGAGAACCTCCGCGTGTTCCACACGACGCGCGGACACGGTCGTCGAGATCTTCCCCGAGTTGGCGTCGCACCTCCATCGGCGCGTCGGGCTCCTCTCGGGCGGCCAGCAGCAGATGCTCGCGCTGGGCTTGGCCCTCTCGCGCCGACCAGCCCTCATCCTGGCGGACGAACTCTCGATCGGACTGGCGCCGATCATCGTCGATCGGCTCTTCTCCGTGCTGCGTACCGCAGCCGACGGGGGCGTCGGGGTGTTGCTGGTCGAGCAACACGTCCACAAGGCCCTCGCTATCGCCGACCGCGTCTACGTCATGGACCGAGGTCGAATCGCGATCTCGGGCACAGCCGTCGATCTACGAGAGCGAGTGGACGAGATCCAGGCTTCGTACTTGGCCGGTACGCCCTCGTAGCAGCTGGGAGCTCTCAACCCGGCGGCAGCCCCGGACGAAGATTCTGAACAGCAATCTGAGCGTCTCAGGGCCGAGCCCCTTTGCCCAAGTCGCCCCACTGGCAGAAATGCCCGGGGAAGAGGCAGTAGGACGCGGGTCGCCTGGCCGGTTCCCGGGTATGGGACGGGGGACCCGCCGGGGGCGGCGGGAGAAGCCTGGCGCGACATGAGCACGGACGCTAACGCACACGAAGACCGGCCGACGCTTGGCCACATCCGCGGCCTCGACGGCATCCGCGCTCTTTCTGTGCTGGCCATCATCGCCTTTCACACCGGTCTGCAGTCGGTCCCGGGCGGCTTCTACGGCGTCGATTCGTTTTTCGTCCTCTCCGGATTCCTCATCACCTCGTTGCTCTTGAAAGAGTGGGAGGGCAGCGGCACGGTCGCGCTGCGCCGCTTCTGGGCGGGCCGAGCCCGTCGCCTCCTGCCGGCCCTGTTCGTCTTGGTGGCCGTGATCGGCATCGTGCTGGCCGTGGTCCCGCACCTCTTGCAGACGCCGCATCTGCTCGGTGACGCGCTGTCCAGCGTCTTCTACGTCTCGAACTGGTATTCCGTCCACGGCGGGGTGACATATTTCTCCCTGTCGAGTCAGCCGTCGCCGCTGCTGCACACGTGGTCGCTGGCGATCGAGGAGCAGTTCTACCTGGTGTGGCCGCTCGTCGTGCTAGCGGTGTTGAAGGCCGGGACCTCGACCACCCGTATGGCGCGCACCGCCACGAGCGGGGTCGAGGTCCTCGGGGGTGGACGTCTCACGCTGGGCGTGCCCTCCGGGCGAGACACCGAGTGGAGCGCCGCCGGCGCCTGCACGTCCTCTTCGTCGTGGCGTCCACGGGTTCGCTCGGCTCGGCGCTGCTCATGGCGGTCCTCGCGCCGAACGGGTATACGACGCGTGCCTACTACGGCACCGACACCCGAGCCCAGGCCCTGCTCGTCGGTGCCGCCATCGCCATCGGGTTGACGTTGTGGCCCGGGGCGACCACGCGGCGCTGGTTCACCCGGTCGGCCTCGGTCCTCGCCGTCGCCGGCGTTGCCGGCACGGCTGCGCTGTGGGCCATGACGAGCGAGATGTCGACCTTCGCCTTCAGCGGTGGGTTCCTCGTCGCCAGTGTCCTCGCCGGCACCGTCGTGCTCGGGTGCGCGGTGGCGCCTCGCTCGCTGGTGGTCCGGCTCCTCGAGCTGCCTCCGCTGCCGCAATGGGGCCGCATCTCCTACGGCGTGTATCTCTGGTACTGGCCCGTGTTGCTCGTTTTGACGGGGCAGCGCCTGCACTGGGGCGTGTATCCCCTGTTCCTGGTCCGCGTCGGTATCACCGTCGCCATCGCCGCCATCAGCTATGACCTGGTCGAGATGCCGATCCGGCGCGGCGCCCTGCGCCGGTGGCGCTCGTGGATCGCCGCGCCCGTCGGTGCCGCCGTCGCCATCAGCGCGGTGCTCGTCAGCACGCTTGTACCCGTCGGAGCAACCGTGCTCGAGGGCTCGCAGCTGAGCCTCGCCGTACCGTCGACGAGGCCGGGCGTGGCGACGGCCGCCGCCGTGAGCCCGTCGGGGGCACCTGCGAGCTCGACCCCGACGACCTCTGGGACACCGCCCACGCCGGCGACACAGACGGCTCCGACGGAATCAACGGCACCTACGATCCCGACAGCTGCACCGAGGACCGCTGCGGTGCCGTCGTACCTCACGCCGGCGGCACCGCCGCCCGACGACACCAAGCCGGTGAAGGTCTTGATTGTGGGCGACTCGGTCGCGGGCTCGCTCGGTGTCGGTCTGTCCCAAGAAGCCAGGCAGTACGGCATAGAGGTCGCTAACGAGGGCACGCCGGGCTGCTCGCTGTCGATGCAGAACGAGATCAAGGTGCTCTTCTACACGGTGTCGCCCGACGCGCCCTGCGACGTGGACGGCGACGCGGCCTCGCTGCTGCGCACCTGGCGCGCCTGGGTCGACGCGTACAACCCAGACGTGGTCGTCTACGTCGCCCGTGGTGAGACCTTCGATCAGGAGGTCGGAGGCCAGTGGCAGAACCTGGGAGAGCCGGCCTTCGACACCTATGTCGAGAGCCGCTTCCGCCAGGCCGTCGGCGTGCTGGGCTCGAAGGGCGCGGCCGTCGTGCTCGCCACCACGCCGTACTACGACAGCGGGAGTTCGCCGACGGGGAGCCCCTGGCCCGAAGACGACCCATCGCGTGGCAGGTCGACAACGACACGATCCGCGCCGTCGCAGCGGCCACGCCGCCCGCAGCAAACGGGAGTCGGGTGTACGTGTTCGACCTGAACAGCATGGTCTCGCCCCACGGCAAGTACTCGCCCACCGTCGGCCCCGTAAACGTCCGTTGCGCGGACGGGGTGCACTTCACACGGTCGGGCGGAATCTTACGTGGGCGAGACGCTGGCGCCGGAGCTGGCAGCGCTGGGTCAGGCCCATGCCGGTGCGGCTCCGGGTGGCGCCTGGCCGGGGGCTCCGCCACCATCGACCCCGTCATGGTTCGCCAGCCTGCCCTGCCAGTAGTGCGCCCCGACCGGCCGATGTCGACGCCATGGCAGCTCGCCCGCACCTTCTGTGACGATCCGGTGACGAGTTACCTGTTCCGGAAAGAGCCGCGTCCTTACACCGACAGCGTGGCACGTGCACGTAACGGATCGAATGTCTTGAACAGGATCGGATAACAGACTGCGTCGGGCCGACTCACTGACACCAACTGGCCCATCGATCCTCCTGCTCCCGCGACGGCCCGCCACCTGCCCAGCGTCGAGGGCCTCCGCCGCTCCCATCTCGGAAAAGGGCCCGGCGGCAGCCCGACACCCGCGATGGCGGGGATGGTGCGTGAGAAATCTCGAGAACGGGTAGAGGTAGAGCGGGCGAGCTTCTGAGTCGGGCCAGTCGCGGCGACGCTGTTCCTCGCAGGATCCGGTGGCAAATCGGCGAGAGCAGCAGGTATCCCGCATTGCAAGGACGTTGGCGGCCGACCCTTTTCACATCGACGAACTGGGTGAGGGGGCCAGTCGACACCGGAGGAGGACAGGTCCGTGGGCTTCGACGAGATGTACGAACAGATGCTCAGAGATGAGTTCGGCTTAGGTCATACACCCCAGTAAGAAGCGGCGACACGTCCCAGCGTGTTCTTCGGGCCCGGCGGTCGCAGCCCGGGGAAGCCGAGCCGTTGGTCGTCTTCCCCGAAGAGGTTGCACAGACTCATCCCGCCCGTTCTGGCGAGGGCATCGATGCAACCGAGGCGGGCGCGGGCGGTGCGATCGTGGGCGAAGGTGACGCCCCCACCTGGCTCTCGCGGTATCGCAACGCGGCCTTGGTCGGCGCCGGCGGCCTCTCTTTTGCGGCGATAGGTGCCTTTCTGGGCGGGCTCGGCGGTCCTTTCACTATGGGTCCTGCCGCTCTGCACCCCTTTGGAGGGCCGGCTAGACCCAGCGCCCGTCGATCGCAGGAGCGCTCGACAACGCTTCGCACTCCGCCGCCCGTAGCGAGGCCTCAGGCCACGACGTCGCGTCTTTCTCGTCCCTCGGAGGTGGCCTTGTGCAGGGCATCGAGCCGTCGATCTGGCTGACCACCTCCAGCACGGACAACCTCGGCCTCTTCGGCAGCGTCGAGTGTCTCCTCTGTTCCGGCCAGGTGGTAATGCTGACAGCCTGGGAGCGTCGACGGCAGAGGGAACGGGGGGATTGCACGCACCACCGCCGCGCCCCGCCGACGTGGCAACGGACGTGACGGGCGCGCCGTCCGACCTCGGTGCCGCCTCGCCCTCCGGCTCGAGCTCGGCGCTGCCTGCCCCTGCCGTGCTGGCCTCCGTGAGCACAACGCAGTTGTCCTCGATCACTGCCGATCTGGGGCAGCTGGGGCTCGATGTGACCGCCGCCACAGGAGCCGCTTCGCCCGGCCCACTCGGTCACCTCGGCACCGAGTCCGGCCGCCCCCGCTGTGGACACCACTGCCTCTGCTACTGCCAGTGCGAACGTGGCGGCGCACTGCCACTCCTCCCGAGCGTGGCGGCCACCGACACCGCCAGCGTCGCGGAGGCCTCGACTCCTTTTGTGAAATCGCGGCCACCGACACCGCCAGCGTCGCGGCGACACCGACTCCTGCTGCGAGCGTCGCGGCCACCGACACCGCCAGCGTCGCGGCGGCCACTGCCAGTCCCCCCGCCGTGTCGGCCACCGACACCGCCAGCGTCGCGGAGGCCTCGACTCCTTTTGCGAAAATCGCGGCCACCGACACCGCCAGCGTTGCGGCGACACCGACTCCTGCTGCGAGCGTCGCGGCCACCGACACCGCCAGCGTGGCGGCGGCCACGACCACTCCCCCCGCCGTGTCGGCCACCGACACCGTCAGCGTCGCGGCGACACCGACTCCTGCTGCGAGCGTCGCGGCCACCGACACCGCCAGCGTGGCGGCGACACCGACTCCTGCTGCGAGCGTCGCGGCCACCGACACCACCAGCGTGGCGGCGGCCACGACCACTCCCCTCGCCGTGTCGGCCACCGACACCGTCAGCGTCGCGGCGACACCGACTGCTGCTGCGAGCGTCGCGGCCACCGACACCGCCAGCGTTGCGGCGACACCGACTCCTGCTGCGAGCGTCGCGGCCACCGACACCGCCAGCGTGGCGGCGGCCACGACCACTCCCCCCGCCGTGTCGGCCACCGACACCGCCAGCGTTGCGGCGACACCGACTCCTGCTGCGAGCGTCGCGGCCACCGACACCGCCAGCGTGGCGGCGGCCACGACCACTCCCCCCGCCGTGTCGGCCACCGACACCGTCAGCGTCGCGGCGACACCGACTCCTGCTGCGAGCGTCGCGGCGACACCGACTCCCGCTGCGAGCGTCGCGGCCACCGACACCGCCAGCGTGGCGGCGACTTCGACTCCTGCTGCGAGCGTCGCGGCGACACCGACTCCCGCTGCGAGCGTCGCGGCCACCGACACCGCCAGCGTGGCGGCGGCCACGACCACTCCCGTCGCCGTGTCTGAGACCGCGTCGGCAACCGTGCCGTCGTCCGATAGCGGATCGAGCGTGGGTGTAAGTGCGACCCCGGCGACCCCTACGTCGCTCACAGCGACAACTACGACCCCTCCTTCGGGCGACACAACGGCAACCGTGCCGTCGCCGAGCACTTCAACCGTCTCGGTCGGAAGCGCATCGGTCGACGTGAACTCGTCGAGCTCGGGATCAGGCCTGAGCCTCTCACTGCCCTGACCGCGTAGTCCCGAACCACCTCAACGCCATTGCCGCACTTCATACAAACGACGCGGAGACCCGGAGTAACAGCGAATTCCCGCCCTCATTGGAGCTTCTAAGGCTACGTTCGCCGGTTTCATCCTGGGATCTCCCAAGAGGGCTGTGTCACTCGTTCGACTAGGGGTGGCCCTGCCCCTCGGCGCTCCTGGGACAAAGGCGGACTGCCGACCCCCGCAGCACAGCACCCGCAAGTTGCATTTCCTATGCGACGACTTTCGGGAACCTCTCGGCCACCTAGTCGTCAAGTCCGAAAGGGAGTACACGTTCCGCGGAGAAGGAAGTTCCAAGATCTAACCCTTGCCTGCGGTTCGACGAAGTCGCCGCTCTCCTCCCCAAGTCCACGAGGAGTATCCACGACTCCATCGTGCTCCGCGTCGGGGCTGATCGCGGCGTCTGACCAAGTCGAACGCGGGAGCTTTAGCGAGAGATCCATACCACCGAACGCAGCGAGAGTCGCAGTTTTGTCGCACTTTCGGATATGACAACGAGTTCAAATGCAAATATCTAAATGGCGGACGATAAAAATGTACGGAAACGAGAAAGTGTCGCCACAACGCCACTGATCGGTGTACCATTACCGCCATGAAGCACGTCTACGCGGAATAGCTGCCGGGCGCACCGGCACCCAGAAGGCCTCAAAGGCCTTCTGACGTCGCGCGGGCGCGCCATGGCCCAGACATTGAAGGCCCAATCCTTCAATTGGGTCACGACCGACCCCCAGGAGGTGCCCTCAACGGCATAACTAGGACTTACATACGTCCAGTTCGTTGAGGAGCCGCTTCCGAAAGGGGGCGGCTCTTTTGTATTCCTGGGCCAAATGCACAACTGAATACGTCAATCACTCGAAGGGGTGTAGTCCAGCGGAACGGACAGCCGGCTCCAACCCGGCGGACGTGGGTTCGACTCCTGCCACCCCTGCTGGGCGAAGCCTTGCCCTTTTTGCCTAAATAGGCAGATAAATCACCGCACATTGACAACTAAATAGTACGCCAGATTGGGGATCGGGACCACGTCTATTGGCGCGGCCACACCGACCGATCCCGCCCCGGTGACCTCTGTTGGCTAGAGGAGCGCGGCCGTAACCCGCGCGGCATTGTGCCTGCGGTCGTTCGATTCGACCCACCGGGACCCTGGGCCCAGAGCACGAGTGGCAGTGCACCTCGTTTGCAACGAGACGCGTGCCGGTTCGAGCCCGGCTGGGTCCACCATGCGGGCGTGGCGGAAATGGAAGACGCGCCGGGCTCAGACTCCGGTGGGCTCACGCCCGTGAGAGTTCGACCCTCTCCGCCCGCACCAGGCGCCTCTAGCTCAGTTGGTAGAGCGATGGACTCTTAATCCATGTCGTCGGGGGTTCGAGCCCCTCGGGGCGCACTCGGCCGGGATCATCCGGTCGCAACACCTGGTTGTAGCTCAGTTTGGACAGAGCACCCGGTTCGGGACCGGGGGGTCAGCGGTTCGAGTCCGTTCAACCAGACCAGCGGTGATCGTCGCACCGCAGCATTCGGGAGTGGTCCAGCGGCATGGACGCTCGGCTCTGGACCGAGAGACGGTGGTTCGAATCCATCTTCCCGAGCACCGGAGAGGCCCGGTCAACGCCTCATCGTGCCGCAGTAGCTCAATCGGGAGAGCGCCGCCCTGTCAAGGCGGAGGCAACGGGATCGAAACCCGTCTGTGGCGCCAAACCCTGGTGGTGAAACGGATGATCACAGGAGACTACGAATCTCCAGTTCCGGGTTCGAGTCCTGGCCGGGGTGCCAGCTCGTCGTAGCTCAGACGGACAAGAGCGCTGCCCTCCGAAGGCAGAGGCCACTGGTTCGAGTCCAGTCGACGAGGCCACGCCGCCATAGCTCAGTGGGAAGAGCGCAGCCCCGGTACGGCTGAGGTCCCCGGGTCGGCTCCGGGTGGTGGCTCTGGACCGATTCGGGTCCCACTGCCCCCGTGGCGCGACTGGACGCGCAACGGTCTCCTACACCGGAGGATGCTCGTTCGAATCGAGCCGGGGGCGCTGTCGGCTGGACTGTGGCGATGCCGACTTGATGCATTGGAGGGTTGACCGAGAGGAAAGGTGCTCGCTTGCTAAGCGATGGCCGAGGGCAACCTCGCCAGCGTTCGATCCGCTGCCCCTCCGCCCTGGAAGGTATGCCTCGTTGGCTGGGGGCACCCTGTTTCGAAAACAGTGACACGGCTCTGCCGTGGGGGTTCGACACCTCTACCTTCCGCTCTGGCGCAGTGGTGCAACGGAAGCACGCCGGGCCTTCACCTCGGAGATTGTCGGATCGAAACCGACCTGCGTCACCAAGCCGCCATCGGATAAAGGCAGTCCGCCGGGTTCTCAGCCCGGAAGCCGGGGGTCGGTACCCCGTGGCGGTACGGGGGCAGACCGGCGGGTCTGCCCATGCAGTGCGGAGTAGCTCAGCGGTAGAGCGGGTGGCCGTTAACCACCGTCGTCGGGGGTTCGATGCCCTCCTCCGCAGCCCTGGCACCGTGACCGAGGATCTAGGTACCCGATTGCAACCCGGGCCACGCTGGTGAGAATCCAGCCGGTGCCTCCATCGCAGTAGTAGCTCAGCGGAAGAGCGTCTCGTTGCCAACGAGAAGGCCGCGGGGTCAGGACCCGCCTACTGCTCCACGGGGTCAAGGTGTTGACAGATACACGCGTGGCTTCCACCCACGAGTAATGGGGGCGGTACCCATTGACCCCTCCAACAACCATCCGCTCGGGAGTCGTCCAATGGCAGGACGCAAGGTTTTGGTCCTTGAGATGAGGGTTCGACACCTTCCTCCCGAACCATCTGAAAGGAGGCGATGCCATGCGACACGATCGGCTGAAGCTCGTCGTTCCCGAGAGACGGCGCGAATGCGGCGACCGACGACCTCGACGGAATTGCTCGCGGCGCCGGCGACGCCGGATTCTCGCGTGCAGCTGGCTGCGCGTCGTGGACGCCGATGAAGGACCGCCCCCGGACGACGCGGCGTGATCAGTGCCGCTCGAAAGTGCCGGCCGGGCCCAACGGGATGGGCACTGGCTTTGTAACCCAGTCGATCCGGGTTCGAGTCCCGGGGCCGGCCCCATGGTCGTGTAGCTCAGTTGGGAGAGCGCGCGCCTGAAACGCGCGAGGCGGTGGATCGAAACCACCCATGACCACCACGGACACATAGCTCAGAGGCAGAGCGCCGGCACGACACGCCGGAGGTCGGGCTTCCGAAACGCCCTGTGTCCACCAGAAGCAATCACGGCCCGGAGTCAGCCGGTGACGACGCCGCTCTGATACAGCGGAAGGCCTCGTTCGACACGGGGCGGGCCGACCGAGCGCTGGTGGCGCCCGACGGGACGGGCCCGGGACTTTTAATCCCGACTGAGCCGGTTCGAGCCCGGCCGCCAGCACACTCGACGCATCCGTAGCTCAACGGCAGAGCGCCACGCTCACACCGTGGAAGTCGGAGGGTCAGCACCTCCCGGATGCACCTGGGCGCACACCGCCCACTTGGTGGATGGAGCCGGATGGAGAGGCGGGTGGTCGTGACCCACCCAGCAGGGAGTTCGATTCTCCTCATTCACCCTGGGTCTGATGACCCGCAACGCAAACGCAGCGGGGAGGGATGGTGACCTCACGGGTCTCATAAGCCCGAAGATCTCCGGTCAGTACGGAGCGCTGCGACTGGGGCCGGGCCGGTCGCCCAGGACGGTCTTATCAACCGTCCGCGTCGGGGTCAGCACCCGGGGCCCCAACCATCTGGCCCCTGCAGCCCAATCGGAAGAGGCAGCTGGCCCGAACCCAGCGTGTGCACGTTCGAATCGTGTCGGGGGTACCTCGCCGGTGATGCTCGGGTGGCTGAGCGCCCGCTTCGTACGCGGGAGCGCGAGAGTTCGACACTCTCCACCGGCTCTTTGCAGACCAGCCCGAGGGCTGGAACATGTTCGAGTGGTGGAGCGGTAGATACGCCAGCTCGAGGAGCTGGTGCTTACGGCGAGCGTCCGGGTCCGACTCCCGGCTCGAACACGAAGCTGGGTCAGACGCCCCAATCTGGCGCACTATTTGGTTGTCACTGTGTCCACGCAGATCGGAAGTGAACACGATGCCGAAGCAAATCAACGCGAACCTGACCTCATGGGCCAGCGAGCTCGACGACAACGCCCTCGAGCAGGCACTGCGGACCTCGCGTCTGCCGATCCTCGCCGGACCGGTCTGCCTGATGGCCGACGCGCACTTCGGCCTCGGGGCAACCGTCGGCAGCGTCGTCGCGACCAAGAATGCGCTCTTGCCCTCGGCGGTCGGCGTCGACATCGGCTGCGGCATGGTGGCGGCCGAGACCAACCTCACGGCAGCCGAGCTGCCGGACGACCTCACGGCTCTCCACGGCCTGCTTCGCGACCGGATCCCGGCGGGTGTCGGAAAGGGGCACGAGCGCTCCGAGGGCGGTGCGCCGCCGGCGCTCGAGCGCCCTGGGACTGCCGCCGGGCTCGGCCTCCGAGCTCTCCGAGCGTCAGATGACGACCATCGCCGCGCAGTTCGGCAGCCTCGGAAGCGGCAACCACTTCGTCGAGGTCTGCCTGGACGAGCGCGACCGCGTCTGGATCGTGCTGCACTCGGGCAGCCGGGGCATCGGCAACCAGCTGGCGACGGCCCACATCAAGACGGCTCGCCTGGTCGCCCAGGAGGAGGGCCAGGTCCTCGAGGACCGCGACCTGGCCTGGCTGGCGGAGGGCCGGCCGGAGTTCGACGCCTACGTGGCCGACATGCTGTGGGCCCAGCGCTACGCCTGGGGCAACCGCGAGCAGATGATGGATGCCGCGCTGGCGGCTCTGCGAGCGGCTGTGCCGCACGTCCTCGAGACCGAGCGCATCAACTGCCACCACAACTACGCCGTCAAGGAGACCCACCGGGGCGAAGAGGTGTGGATCACCCGCAAGGGTGCCATCCGGGCCGGACTCTCGGACATGGGAGTCATCCCGGGCTCGATGGGCGCATCGTCGTTCATTGTGCGGGGCAAGGGCAACGAGGCGTCGTACGAGTCAAGTTCGCACGGCGCCGGTCGGCGGCTCGGTCGCAAGGCGGCGTTCCGCCAGCTGACCACCGAGTCGCTTCGAAGCGCGATGGCGGGTCGGGCGTGGGACGACACCATGGCCGAGCAGCTGGTCGACGAACACCCCGATGCGTACAAGCCGATCGCCCAGGTCATGGCCGACCAGGCCGACCTGGTCGAGGTCGTCCACGAGCTGCACCAGGTGGTGAACCTCAAGGGGACGTGACCCCCTAACCAAACATCAGAACGTTGAACGAAGGAGGAACAGATGAAGCTGGCAGAGGCACTACTGCTGCGTGCCGATCGAAACAGGACTCTGGAGCAGCTCAAGCAGCGCATCCAGGTCAGCGCGCGGTACCAGGAGGGCGAGAAGCCCCCCGAGGACGCGCGCGCGACCTCGTGTCTGCGGCCTCGACCGTGCTCGACGAGCTCGAGGCTCTGATCCGCGATATCAACCGGACCAACTCGAGCACCTTCATGGGAGACGGCCGGACCCTGACCGATGCCCTGGCGGAGCGCGACGTGTTCCGACTCCGCTACTCGATGCTCAAGGTTTCGGCCGACGCGGCGTCGGGTGCACAGCAGCATGCCGGGTTTATGCGGGCCACGAGGTCCGAGCTCAAGCTCATGAGCGACCTCGACGTCAGGAGCCTGCGTCAGCAGGGTTCGGATATTGCCCGGCGTGCTCGTGAACTCGATGCACGGATCCAGGAAGTCAACTGGACTAGCGAGCTGCAGGAGGCCTGAGTTAACAACCGCGCGTGAAGTTGGTAGAAAGCACGTAGAGCGAGTTCCAACCCATTCTGGGGGTCAAGCCAGAAGCCAAGCCCTTGAACGGCTCCGGTAGCGCGAGGGCAGCGCATGGGGGTTCAAATCCCCTTCAAACAGAGCAGCCCAGCACTATGCACAGTTCACGACGTATCGGGCACTGCGCATCACCAGGAACTGACTACGTCCGGACCGAGGGTGGGATAGGGGACTCCCACGCGCAAAGGAGTGGCGTCACAATCAAGCCAGGCCCCCAAGGTCAGGACTAACAACCTGCACGAAATGAGGGACGTTGTCCCGAACATTGTTGAAGTAAGGCGGTGGTCCCCCGCCTGAGACCTGCCAAATGGTAGGGATCGGGCACGACCAAGTAACCCTTAGGAAGGGGACCACCGTGAAGAAGAAGGTAGCTGTTGTGAGCGTCGCCGAGGCGGAGGAGGCAGCCCGATTGGCTGACCTGCCGCTCGAGGCGACAGTGGCGCTGGCCGACGTGGCCGGCGCGATCAAGGACGGGTTGTTGGCCTTCGCCTCGGCCACCGGACTTGTCGTGATGCGCCAGATGATGGAGGCCGAACTGACCAAGGCGATCGGTGAGAAACACGCCAAGGTCGCGGCCCAAGAGCGTGTCGGAAACTGGCACGGCAACGCGAAGGGCTCGGTCGTGCTCGGCGGACGCCAGGTCAGCACCGAGCGGCCGCGGGGCCGGAGCACCAACGGCACCGAGATCGGGCTCGACACCTGGAAAGCGTTCAGCTCGGCCGACCTGCTCAACTCGCTCGTCGTCGAGCGGATGCTCGCCGGGGTGGCCACCCGGCGCCACACAGACGTGGCCGAGCCGGTCGGAGCCGAGCTCGAGGAGCGCTCCAAGTCGATGTCCAAGTCGGCGGTGTCTCGGCGCTTCGTGGCGGCGACCACCAAGGCCATGGGTGAGCTCATGGCCCGGAACCTCGCCGAGCTCGACGTGGCCGTGCTCATGATCGACGGGCTCGACATGGCCGGTTCGTGTGCCGTGGTCGCCCTGGTCATCACTACAGACGGCAGCAAGGTTCCCGTCGGGCTCTGGCTGGGTGACACCGAGAACAAGACCGTCGTCACCGCCCTGTTGGCCGACCTCGTCGCCCGAGGCCTCGACGTCTCCTCGGGCGTGCTCTGCGTCATCGACGGCGCCAAGGCGCTGGCCGCGGGCATCAAGAAGGTGTTCGGCGACAACGCGGTGGTGCAGCGCTGCGTACTGCACAAGCGTCGCAACGTCGAGGGGCACCTGGGAAAGGAGCTGGCCGCGGTCGTCGACAAGCGACTGGCCCTCATCTTCGCCCAGCCCGATGCGGCCAAGGGGCTCGCCGCCGCCAAGATCCTCGCCAAAGAGCTCGAGGCCGACCATCCCGATGCGGCTGCATCCTTGCGCGAAGGACTCGAGGACATGTTCACCGTGCGACGTCTGGGCGTCGGGGGCACCTTGGCCGCCACGCTCACCACCACCAATTGCATCGAGTCGATGATCTCGATCGCCAAGCGGACGACGCGTCGAGTCACGAAGTGGAAGGACGGTTCGATGAAGAAGCGCTGGATCGCGGCGGGCATGCTCGAAGCCGAGCGTTCCTTCCGGCGCGTACGTGGTTACAAGGAGATGACCAAGCTGGTCGATGCCCTCCGACGCGAGGTCACACCGGCCGTGGTTTCACCCGAAGAGTACGATCAGGCTGCAGCCTGAACACGCTGTGGCCACCGCTGAACTTCAACAAGAAGCGGGACAACGTCAAATGAGGCGCAAATCGGTTTGATTTGAGGATGAGATCTGACCTCGGACAATCTGATGCCACGCGTTATTACCTGGACATTTATTCACCGGTGAAGCCAGTTCCAGCCAACTGTTGCCGTGTGGTTAGTGCCCGTGGAACGCCCGAAGCTTGTTATCCACCCGCACTAGTCTCCAGGTTCCGAGATCCTCCTGGGGTGGGTCTCATGTCGCTTTCAAAACGCTAATGATGGGGTGTCGGGTGCATCGATGAGCATGTTGATGGATTCGGATCCGGCGTAAACGAGTGGGAGGCGGTTGCGTGAGGAAGATCGTCCGACTGAGCACGCTTGGCGTATTGCTCTGCATGACGATTGTCGCTTCCGCATGCACGACATCCGATAAGAGGAGCGATCAGAACACCACCACGACGACTGCACAGCTCAGTACGACGACCCCATCGGTCGGTGCTACGACGAGCAGCGAGCCTGCTACGTCAACCAGCACCGATGTCTCGGCGGGACTGTCTGTGCTGGTCGAGCCAGAGGACGGCATGGCTCCCATTTACAACTTCATGTCCTCGGCACGACAGAGCCTTGACATGACAATGTATGAGTTGTCGGATGCGACTGCCGAGAAAATCTTGATTGCTGACCACCAGAAGGGAGTCAAGGTAAGGGTCCTGCTGGATCGTGACTACAGCGGTGGGTCGGTCAACGGAGCTGCCTACTCAAGCCTGTCGGCAGCAGGTGTTCCCGTGGCCTGGGCGAATGATTCGGAGATCTTCCACCAGAAGACCATCACGGTCGATGGCACGGAGTCAGCCATCATGACCGGCAACCTCACACCGCAGTACTACTCGACGACGAGAGACCTTGTGGTGATGGATAGCCAAGCAGCCGATGTATCTGCCATCGAGTCCACTTTCGGCTCGGACTGGTCAGGAGCAGCTCCCTCACCGGGGGGCGAAGGCGCCGATCTGGTCTGGAGCCCCGGTTCTGAGACGATGTTGGTGGAGCTCATTGACTCGGCCACCCGCAACGTGACTGTCGAAAACGAAGAGATGGACTCGGGCGCAATAGAGGCAGCCCTGAAAGGCGACGCACAACGAGGGGTAAATGTCACCGTAATCATGACCTCGGATCCGGAATGGGATTCGGCGTTCTCACTGCTTGAATCAGCAGGGGTACACGTCGTGCTTTATCCCGACTCATCCTCGGCTCTCTACATCCACGCCAAGGTGATCGATGTTGACAGCTCGAAAGTCTTCGTTGGCTCGCAGAACTTCTCGACTGCGAGCCTTGACTACAACCGAGAGCTCGGAATAATCACCACGTCGATGGATGTAGTCGCACCGTTGAACGACACCTTGTTGGGTGATAGCTCCGAGGGCCAGCTTCCGGAACCGGGCTCGCCCACCATCACCGTGCCAACTTCGACGCCGTCGACCACAACTGGATCTTCCGCTTGTTACCCCATTGACAACGAAGGTGGGTGCTATGAGCCCGGTGAATACTGCCGTGACGATGATCACGGGATGACAGGCCGAGCCGGTAACGGCAGCATTATCACCTGCGAGGACGATAATGGTTGGTATTGGGAACCGACGTAGCCAACCATACGACTGTGATCTGGCGGTTCGAGACCACCGGAGGGTGAGCTCATCGACCTACCGCCGCTGACCGGCGAAAACGACGACGAAAGCTCCGGGGGAGAGACTCGAACTCTCAACCTAGCGGTTAACAGCCGCTTGCTCTGCCATTGAGCTACCCCGGAAGGGTCGAGAAACAGCCCCCGCACGATATCAGCGGTCCAACCGGGTTTCGGAAGGCGGTTAGGCAATCTTGGCCCGCCCAGGACTCCGCCACACCGCCCTCGACAGCGTGCGAGATCGAGCCGGGCGGCAGCTGCGCCAGGTCTTCGGATTTCGACACCGCCTACCCGTCCCAGCCTCACCTCGAGCTCGTCTCCCGCGGCGCCCGGCCGCCGATGGTGCGGAGAGAACTGGGCAACGGCCCAGCGGATCAACGGCAGGACGTTGGTGAAGAAGATGAATTTGAAGCGCCTCGTGTCCGCGCCAACATCTTGACATTGATCCTGATCCAAGTCCGAATACGATCCCCGGATGGCGTACGGCGGCGGGGCAGATCGCGGCTCGGTCGACGACCTGGCGCGCAGCCGGCTGCCGCGGCTCGCAGTCCGCAGACTTGCCATCCTGAGCATCAGCGCCTGTGTGCTCGCCGTCGTCGTTGCGGCGCCAACCGGAGCCGGAGCCGGAGCGGCAACGACAGCCAAAAGGACAACCTCGACCTCGAAGCCCCTCTCGGTCATACCGCGCGTACGCGCCGGACAGCCGTTGGTCACGGCCGGTCACAACGCCACGAAGGGCCCTGTCGGCGTCAACCCAGCCAAGGCCGAGGGCGTCGAGCTGTCGATCCTCAGCGGACTGCTCAACGGCGAGCCGATCTACAACGGAGACTTCGCGGACCCCTTCGCGCTCTACGACGCCAACACAGAGACCGTGTATGCCTACGCGACCGGCACGACGAATGGTCCGGACGCGAAGGCGGCCCACATCCCGGTGATCGCCATCACCCGCTCCACCGGTTTCGCTGGGCACTATCTGGGCGACGCGCTGCCCACCCTGCCCAAGTGGACGGTGCCCGGCTACCAGTGGGCGCCGTCGGTGTGGGCCCGTCCCGACGGGACCTACGTGATGTACTACTCGACCCCGGCCAACCACCCGCTCAACTGCGTCTTCAAGGTGACGAACCCAGGATGCGTCGTGACGACGCACGGGCCCAACACCGCGATGTGCATCTCCCGCGCCACCAGTACGAGCCCGTCCGGCCCGTTCGTCGACGACTCCTCTTCCCCGTTCATCTGCCCCACCCAAGACGGTGGCGCGATCGATCCCAGCATCTACATCCGCTCTGACGGCACCCCCTGGCTGCTCTGGAAGAGCGACGGCGACTGCTGCAACAAGCTGACCTACATCTATTCCCAGCAGCTCGCCCCTGACGGGCTCTCCACCGTCGGACCCGCCCATCTCCTCATCGGCGCCACGCAGGCGTGGGAAGGCGGTCTGGTCGAGGCACCGGCCATGATCAAGGAGGGGACGATCTACTGGCTGTTCTATTCAGCCAACCTCTGGGGAACGCCCAACTACAGCATCGGCATTGCGGCCTGTACCTCCGTGACCGGACCCTGTGTCAAGCCGCTCAATCGGGCGTGGCACAAAAGCACCGACAGCGCGAACGGACAAGGATACGGAGGGTCGGAGTTCTTCCAGACCGGCAGCCTCATCTGGATGGTGCATCACGGGCTCGTGCCAGGCGAGTCGGGCAACTACGCGGAGAGGCGTCTCTATGTCGACCTCATGGTCTTCCCCGCGAGTGGGCTACCCGAGGTGGCGTCCCGGGCGCCGGCCGCCGCGATGGCCGAGGCCGAGCTCTATTACGACGACCCCAGCCTCCCCACACAGCCCAAGAAGGCGTACACCCACCTGATCTCGACCGTCCCCGTCCCCGATGCCTTCGCCGGCGTGAGCTCGCAGCAGGCCATCGGCGCCGGTGAGCTGGCGTGCACCGGACTGACCAGGCAGGAGGGTTCGTCACAGATCGTGGCCTCGCTCGCCGGACGTGGCCTGACCGCCTTCGAGTCCTACGTCGTGTCGGAGTTCGCCGCCCAGTACCTGTGCCCCAAGGAAGAACCGCAGGAAACGTCGGACATGTATCAGGCGCTCCTGGCCGGCTCCTGAGGCGTCCGTGCGGGTGGACGACACCCGGGATGTCCCACTCCCCTAACCTTTGCGCTGAAGCCGAGGTCCGCCCGGATTCGAGACGACGACCACGAGGAGCCAGGACCATGACCATCGAGAAGACAGCCGTACCTATCCGCCACGACGACCGCTTCTTCATCGGCGGGGCGTGGGTCGAGCCCTCCTCCTCCGACGTCATCAACGTGATCGACTCGGCGACCGAGGAGCTGTACTTCAGCGTCCCCGAAGCCAAGGAGGCCGACATGACCCGCGCGGTCGACGCCGCGGTCGAGGCGTTCCACCGCGGTCCGTGGCCGAGGATGTCACACGCGCAGCGGGCCGAATACCTGAGGGCGATTGGCGAAGGTCTGCGCGGCAAGGCCGACGAGGTCGGGCAGCTGTGGCCCCGCGAGTCCGGTGCGCTCCACATCATCGCCCAGCACACGGCTCCCGGGATGGCCGGTGTGTTCGACTTCTACGCCGGTCTCGCCGACACCTATCCCTTCGAGGAGCGAGCACAACCCTCCATGGGTGGCGAGTTCGGCCTGCTGGTCCGCGAGCCGGTCGGCGTCGTCGGTGCGATCATCCCGTGGAACGCGCCGATCGGCCTCATCTCCTACAAGATCGCGCCCGCACTGCTTGCCGGGTGCACCGTCGTCCTCAAGTCCTCGCCAGAAGCACCGGGTGACGCCTACCTCTTCGCAGAGATCGCCGAGGACATCGGCCTGCCGCCCGGCGTCCTCAACGTCGTCACCGCGGACCGCGAGGTCTCCGAGCTTCTGGTGCGCAACCCGGCCGTCGACAAGATCACGTTCACCGGCTCGACCGCCGCCGGCCGGCGCATCGCGTCCCTGTGCGGCGAGCGGATCGCCCGCTGCACGCTCGAGCTGGGCGGCAAGTCGGCTGCGGTGATCCTCGACGACATGGACCTCGAGACGGCGGCCGGTGCGATCTCGGGCGCTGAGTGCTTCCTCGCCGGGCAGGTGTGCTCCTCGCTGACGCGCATCATCGTCAGCCGTGCGCGCCACGACGAGCTCGTCGAGACCCTGGCCGGCACCTTCTCTCAGGTCAAGGTCGGCGACCCCTTCGACGCGCAGACCCAGATGGGGCCGCTGGCCATGGAGCGCGGGCGCGACCGGGTCGAGGGCTATATCGCCAAGGGTGTTGCCGAGGGGGCAACCCTGGCGACGGGCGGCGGTCGCCCCAAAGATCTCGAGCGCGGCTACTACATCGAGCCGACCGTCTTCGGCAACGTGGACAACCACTCGACAATTGCTCAGGAGGAGATCTTCGGGCCGGTGCTCAGCGTGATCCCGGCCGACAACGAGGAGCACGCCGTGACCCTCGCCAACGACACGATCTACGGCCTCAATGCGTCGGTCTTCACCAACGACGTCGACCGGGCTCGAGAGGTGGCCGGTCAGCTGCGGTCGGGCACGGTGGGGCACAACGCCTTCCGCACCGACTTCGGGATGGCCTTCGGCGGCTTCAAGCAGTCGGGCATCGGGCGCGAGGGTGGCACCGAGGGCCTCCTGCCGTTCCTCGAGACCAAGACGGTGATCTTGAACGGCGAGCCCTCGAGCTCCTCATAGACAGAGCCAATCCCGAACCGATAGACAGAGCCGATCCCGGACCGCCGGCGGGCCGGGTCAGGACTCTTCGAGGTAGTCGCGCAGGAGGTGGGCGGCGTCGGGCCGGCGCAGCTTGGCCAGCGTCTTGGACTCGATCTGGCGGACGCGCTCCCGGGTGACTCCGAACTCCCTGCCCACTTCTTCGAGGGTGCGGATCTTCCCGTCGTCGAGCCCGAAGCGCAGTCGCACCACGTCTTGCTCGCGCTCAGAAAGATGACCCAGCGCCTCGCGCACCGCGGCGTCGAGCAACGACCGCGTCGCCGCATCGTCGGGCACGACCGCGCCGCGGTCCTCGATGAGGTCCGACAGGTTGAAGTCGTCCTCGTCGCCCACCGGCTGCTCCAGCGACACGGTGTCCTGGTTGATGCGCAGGATCTCACGCACCCGCTCGATCGGGAGCTCGACGCGCTGCGGCGACTTCCTCGATCGCCGGCTCGCGTCCCAGCTCTTGGAGAAGCTGGCGCTGGGCCCACACGACCTTGTTGATGGTCTCGACCATGTGCACCGGGATCCGGATGGTGCGGGCCTGATCTGCGATCGTGCGCGTGATCGCCTGGCGGATCCACCACGTGGCGTACGTCGAGAACTTGAAGCCCTTGGTGTGGTCGAACTTGTCGACCGCCCGCATCAGGCCGAGGTTCCCCTCCTGGATCAGGTCGAGGAACGCCAGCCCGCGGTTGCGGTAGCGCTTGGCGATCGAGACGACCAGTCGCAAGTTGGCCTCGATGAGCTCGTCCTTGGCCTTGAGCCCCTTGCGCATGAGGCGCCGGTTCCGGGTCTGCTCCTCGGGGCTCAGGAGGTCCGCGGACGGTCCCTCGCCCTCTTCGGCCAGCTCGTGCGCCGCCAGCCTGCCGGCGGCGATGTTCCCGGCCTCAATAGCCTGGGCGATCTCGACCTCGAGCTCGGCGTTGAGCAAGGGGACGCGGCCGATCTCCTTCAGATAGGTGTGGACCGGGTCCTCGGCGCTCCCACCGGACTCGCCGGAGCTGGCCCTCTTTCCGTTGGACTCCCGGCGAGAGCTCGACCGGGCGCTGGTGCTGGCGGTCCCGTTCGAGCGAGGTGTCGGACGCGGCTCCTTGTGCGGCACCACCTCGACGATGGGGTCCTCCTCATCGTCTTCGACGAGCGCCACGCCCTCGGCAGTCACGCGGTCGATGAGTGTGACGAGCACCTCGGGCGTGAGCTCGACGGTGTGCAGTGCCTCGATCAATTCTGCTTGTGTCAACTGTCCTTTCTCGCGGCCGATAGCAAGCACCGCTTCGAAGTCGAGCTCGGGGACACCAGGCGGGAGCGCAAGTTTCGCGATCGGCGTCACCGACGCGTCGGGCGCCGACACCGTGTCCGACGAGACGTCCGAGGACGACGAGTTCGAATCTCTCACCGACGCATGAGGTGACATATCAGAAACATGCTGCGCTTCCACACCCTCGTCGTCGATCACGATTGCAGACTCTTCGCTCACCCTCGCCCGCTCAAGTCGATAGCCCCTCGATCCCTTTCGGCTAACCAACCTACCAACCGATCGGCGGCATCGCGTCCGGCGCCCAGATCGTCGAGTTGTGCCAGCCAGTGGCGTACTTGTCTGGTCTCGGCGTCGCGCGACGCATCGCCCCCCGCCCGCGACTCGACCTCGATCTCGGTCAGGGCGCGCCGTGTCGCCGCGTGCAGGAGCACGGCCACCACGGAGTCGACCGGGTCTCCCAACTCGGGATCACCGGTCAAGGGCTCCTCGACTATGACGCGTCGCAATAGGTTCGCCACCTCCGGTGACGCAGTTTCAACCGCCTCGGGCACGCTGTCGTTCTCGAGCAGCGCCACAAATGCCTGGCGTTGCACGGGATCGACAAAGAGCACCGCGTGCACTCGATCAGCTACATCATCGGGCCGGTGGACAGCCAGCTTGAGCGCCTCGAGCCCAGGCCCAGGTCGCAGCGCTGTGGACGCGGCCGACGTCGCTCCCGCGTCCTCGGGCGCGAAGTGGTCGCTGTCGTCCTCGGGGTACGCCGATGGCGGCGGCTCCTCGCCCCGCGCCGGACGCCGGCGGCGCCCCGTCGCACCCTCAGCCGGCGGGTGCGCGCGGAGATAGTCGAGGCGCTCGCGGAGCTTGGCCGCGTCAACCCGGCAGCGATCCGCCAACTGCATGACGTACTGGTCCCGCACGAGATCGTCGGGGTGCTCGGCCACCGCCGTCAGCGCGGCCTCAGCCGCCCGGGCCCGGCCCTCGGCCGTCGAGAGGTTGCCCGTCCTGAGCATGCGGTCGACGCGGAACTGGAGGAAGGGCCGCGCCTCGCGGATCGCCGTGGCGAGGGCGCCGGGGTCCGTCCGCGCCAGGTCACCGGGGTCGCTGCCGCCCGGCAGCTCGGCCACCACGACGTCGACCTCGTGCTTGCGCTCCCACTCGTACACCCGCGACGTCGCGCTCTGCCCGGCGGCGTCGGCGTCGTAGGCGAGCACGATGCGCTTGGCGAAGTTGCGCAACAACGTGAAGTGCTCTTCGGCCAGCGCGGTCCCACACGTCGCCACCGCCCACGGCACGCCGGCCTGGAAGCACCCGATGACGTCGGTGTACCCCTCACACACGACGACCTCGCCCTGCGCGATAACACCGTGCTTCGCCCAATTGAGTGCGTAGAGCGTCCGCCGCTTCGAATAGATGGCCGACTCCTGTGAGTTCTTGTACTTCGGCTCGGGCCGCTGCGGCGGTTCTGCCCCGGGTCGTGCCGGCAGGATGCGTCCGCCTAACGCGACCGGGCGGCCCGAGGGGTCACAGATCGGGAACAGGACGCGGGCGCGAAGAAATCTTGGGGGCGGCCGCGTCGGTTGACGAAGCCGAGGCCCGAGTCCGAGAGCACCGTCTCGGACAGCTTGAGCGCCTTCGCCAGGGCGTCCCAGTCGTCGGGGGCCCAGCCGAGGCGGAATTGCCGCACGACGTCGCCGTCGTAGCCGCGCGAGCGCAGGTAGTCGCGGGCCTGGCCGGCGTCGGGCGCGGAGAGCAGGCGCTCGTGGTACCAGGTGACGGCGCGTTCCATGGCCTCGAGCAGCTCGGAGCGCCGCTTCTGATCGCGTCCGGTCTCGGAGTCCTCGTGCAGCGTGATGCCGGCCCGGTCGGCCAGGAAGCGCACGGCGTCGACGAAGTCGAGATGGTCCATGGCGCGCACGAAGCTGATGGCGTCACCCGACGCCTGGCAGCCGAAGCAGTAGTAGAAGCCCTCCTCGGCGTTGACGCTGAACGAGGGTGTCTTCTCGGTGTGGAAGGGACACAGGCCGCTCCAGCGCCGGCCCACCTTCTTGAGCGCTGAGTGCTCGCTGATCAGCGCGACGATGTCGGTAGCCCCGCGGACCTGGGCGACTTCCTCGTCCGGTATCCCCACACCCCGACGGTACCGCGACGTTGTCCGGGGCGATTCGAGGCCCCCCTCGTCGGCGCGCGCTGCCCGGGTGGCCTGGTCCTCGCTGGTTCTCTCGGCCTCGCTGGTTCTCTCGGCCTCGCTGGTTCTCTCGGCCTCGCTGGTTCTCTCGGCCTCGCTGGTTCTCTCGGCCTCGCCGGCGCCGGTCGCCGCAGCGAGCGTCCGTCGCCTCAGGCAGAGCCGGTCACCTCAGCCGGCGCCCTCCCGCGCGGCCAGTACGGCCTGGGCGGCGGAGAGGCGCGGCGACGGGGACGCGGAAGGGCGAGCAGCTGACGTAGTCCAGCCCGGCGTCGTAGAAGAAGCCGATGGAAGCGGGGTCGCCACCGTGCTCGCCGCAGACGCCGATCTTGAGGCCCGGCCGGGTGGCCCGGCCCCGCTCGCTGCCGAGCTTGACCAGCTCGCCCACCCCGTCGAAATCGACCACTTCGAAGGGATTGCGCGGCAGCAGGCCGAGCTCGAGGTAGGCGCTCATCATCCGCCCCTCGACGTCGTCGCGCGAGAACCCGAACGTCATCTGGGTCAGGTCGTTCGTCCCGAAGGAGAAGAAGTCGGCCACCTCGGCGATCTCGTCGGCGCGCAGCGCCGCCCGCGGCGTCTCGATCATCGTCCCGATGGTCACCTCGAGCTTGCCCTCCCGGGACGAGCCCGACGGGCCCGCTTTGGCGCCCCTCGAGGGTCGCGGTGCCCGCTCTCGATTGACGTCGGCCACCGCGTCTTCGACCCAGCCGCGAGCCAGCGCCAGCTCCTCGCGTGTCACCGTGAGCGGGATCATGATCTCGATGATCGGATGGCCGCCGTCGGCGACGCGCTCGGCGGGCGGCCTCCAAGAGCGCCCGGACCTGCATGGCGTAGAGCCCCGGCTTGATCACCCCGAGCCGCACCCCGCGCGTCCCGAGCATCGGGTTGGACTCGCGCCAGGCCAGCGCCGCCTCGTAGAGCCGCCGCTCCTCGGGGTTGAGGCCGACGGTGGCCTCCTTGTGCGCCAGCTCCTCGGTCGAGGGCAAGAACTCGTGCAGCGGAGGGTCGAGCAGCCGGACCGTGACCGGCAACCCGTCCATCGCCGCCAGGATGGCGAGGAAGTCCTCGCGCTGGACGACGCGCAACTCCTCGAGCGCGTCGGCCTCCTCGGCGGGCGAGTGGGCCAGGATCATCCGTCGCACCACGGGCAGCCGGTCCTCGCCCAAGAACATGTGCTCGGTGCGGCAGAGACCGATGCCCTCCGCGCCGAGGTTGCGCGCGTTGGCGGCGTCGTCACCGGTGTCTGCGTTGGCGCGCACGTTGAGATGGCCCTTGCGGATGTCGTCGGCCCACGACAGCACGGTGTCGAAGGCGGCGGGTGGCTTGGCCGCGGTCAACGGGATCTGGCCGGCGACGACGATGCCGGCGCCGCCGTCGAGAGAGACCCAGTCGCCCTCGACGAGCGTGATGCCTCCCGCGGTCACCTGGTGGTCGCCGAGGCGCAGGACCTCCGCGCCCACGACGGCTGGCTTGCCCCAGCCGCGCGCCACGACAGCGGCATGGCTGACCAGACCTCCGCGTGCGGTCAGGATGCCCTCGGAGGCGAGCATGCCGTGCACGTCCTCGGGCGAGGTCTCGTTGCGAACCAGGACCACCTGCTCGCCGCGCTCCGCGGCCGCGGCCGCGTCGTCGGCGGTGAAGTAGATGCGGCCGACCGCAGCCCCCGGGCTGGCGCCGAGCCCCTTGGCCCACGTGACGTGGCCCGAGTTGGCGAACTGCGGGTGCAGCACCGAATCGAGGTGGTCCTCGGTGATGCGCGAGACCGCCTCGGCCTTCGAGATCCCGAGATCGCTCGGCCGCACCATGTCGACCGCCATCTTGAGGGCGGCGGCGCCGGTGCGCTTGCCGACACGAGTCTGGAGCATCCAGAGCTTGCCCTGCTCAATGGTGAACTCGGTGTCGCACATGTCCATGTAGTGCGACTCGAGGCGACCGAAGATCTTGAGGAGCTCCGTGTGGACCCTGGGGAACTGCTTCTTCAGGGCCGCGATGGGCTCGGTGTTACGGATGCCCGCCACCACGTCCTCGCCCTGCGCGTTGACCAAAAAGTCCCCGTACGCGCCCTTGGCCCCCGTGGCCGGGTCGCGGGTGAAGCCCACCCCGGTGCCTGAGTTGTCGTCGCGGTTGCCGAAGACCATGGCCTGCACGTTGACCGCGGTGCCCAGGTCGTGCGCAATGCGCTCACGCTCGCGGTACGCGATCGCGCGCGGCCCGTTCCAGCTGCGGAATACGGCCTCGATGGCGCCGCGCAGCTGCTCGGCCGGCTTCTGGGGGAAGGGCTTGCCGGTGTGGCGCTCGACGATCTGCTGGTAGGAGTCGACGAGATAGCGCAACAGCTCGACGGGGACCTTGGCATCGGACTCGGTGCCGGCCAGCTCCTTGGCCGCCTCGAAGAGCGAGTCGAACTCCTCGCCGGGCAGTTCGAGGACGATGCGGGCGTACATGGCGATGAAGCGCCGGTACGAGTCGAACGCGAAGCGCTCGTCGCCGGTCTGTTTGGCCAGGCCCTCGACGGAGTCGTCGTTAAGGCCGAGGTTGAGGACCGTGTCCATCATCCCGGGCATCGAGAACTTGGCACCCGAGCGGACCGATACCAGGAGCGGGTCGGCGGGGTCGCCGATCGTCTTGGCCATGGCCGTCTCGAGCCGGCCCCGGGCCGCCGCCACCTCGGCGTCGAGGGCCTTAGGCCATCCGCTGGCCATGTAGGCGCGGCAGGCGTCGGTCGAGATGGTGAAGCCCGGCGGGACGGGCAGCTCGAGTACGGACGTCATCTCGGCCAGGTTGGCGCCCTTGCCGCCCAGGAGGTCTTTGAGCTCCATCGGCGGGCGGGGGTGCGTGTGGTCGAAGTCGAAGACGTACGGCATCGGGCCTCCTTGCCCTGGACAGCCGGGCCGCGTGGCGAGTGCGGCACTGCGGCGGTCACGCGCCGTCCCGACCTGGGACGAACTGCGCCAGCCTACTTTCCCCGCGGCTTTCCTTTCGGCGACTCGCCGGCGCGACGACGCCGTCCCCGCTACTCCCCGGGCGGGTCGCCTTCCCAGTCCCAGTCCTCCCTCATGCCGCGCGATCTGGCGCTCGAAGACCTCCTTGGCCTGGCGCATGTAGTCGCGGACGATGGCCAGCTCGTCGAGCGCGAAACGCTGGGAAACCCGGCGCATCGCCTCGGCGACGGGGCGTTGCAGGTCTTGGAGGCGGTCCGCGACCGCAGGCACGATCTCGACCCATACCCGGCGCCGGTCCTCGGTGTCGCGTCGCCGCGTCACCATGCCGGCCGCTTCGAGCCGGTCGAGGATGAAGGTCACCGCCCCGGTGGTGAGTCCGGCCTCCTGGGCGAGCCGGCCCGCGGTGAGCGGACCATGACGGCCAATAAGGTCCAGACAGCGCATGTCGGTGCGGCTCAACTTCAGCTTCTTGGCCAGCCCCTCATCGAAGTCACTGGCCGCGCCGAGGTAGCCCATGATCTCGTTACGCAGCTGCTGCCCCAGCTCCATCCGTGACCAATCTCTTGACACGTAAATAACTTTACCACTAAGTTTCTTTGTTAATGGCTCTTTCTTCCAACTCCTCCAGTTCTCTTGCCGTCGAGGCCCACGACCTGGTGAAGGTCTTCCCCCAGGGCAACGTGCGGGCGCTCGACAAGGTCTCCCTCTCCGTCGAGACCGGCACCGTGCTCGGTCTCCTCGGCCCCAACGGAGCGGGCAAGACGACGGCCGTGCGCATCCTCTCCACCATCCTCGAACCCGACTCGGGTACCGCCAGCATCCTCGGCCACGACGTGGTGAAAGAGCCCGACGTGGTCCGTCGCCTGATCGGGCTGGCCGGCCAGTACGCCACCGTCGACGAGAACCTGACCGGGCGCGAGAACATCTACATGGTCGGGCGGCTGTCCCACCTGAGCCGCAAGGACTCGTCACGACGGGCCGACGAGCTGCTCGGGGCCTTCGGCCTGGCCGACGCGGGCGACCGCGTCCTCAAGACCTACTCGGGCGGCATGCGCCGCCGGCTCGACCTGGCCGCCGCGCTCGTCGCCAGCCCGCCCGTGCTCTTCCTCGACGAGCCGACCACCGGCCTCGACGTGCAGAGCCGGCAGGATCTGTGGGCGGTCATCGAAGAGCTCGTGCGGGACGGCACGACGGTCCTGCTCACCACCCAGTACCTCGAGGAGGCCGACCGCCTCGCCCGCGACATCGTGGTCGTCGACCACGGCCGCGTCATCGCCGAGGGAACGCCCGCCGAGCTCAAGGCCGACCTCGGCACGTCCGTGGTGTCGGTGACGCTCAGCAACCGGGACATCGTGCCCATCGCCGTCAGCCTGCTGGCGCCGCTCACGGCGAAGGAACCGGTGGTGGACGACACCACCGTCGAGCTGACGGTGGAGAACGGCCCCGCCGTGGGTGCCGAGGTCCTCCGAGCACTCGACGCCGCCGAGATCCCCGTGAGCGGGCTCGCCCTGCGCGAGCCCAGCCTCGACGACGTCTTCTTGAGTCTCACGGGGCACAAGACCGAAGCCGAGACCGATGCAGAGCGCGAGGCCCGCAAGGGCGGTCGCCGCCGCGCCGATCGGCTCCGCCGGAGCCGACGCCGACGGAAAGGACGCCGCATGACGACCATCGCCCTGCCTCAGTTGACCGAGCAGACGGCGCCACCCAGCGGCAGCCGGGCGGGCTGGGCCGTGCAGGACATGTTGACGGTCACCTGGCGCAACCTCAAGGCGCTCACGCGGACCCAAGAGGCTCTGTTCTTCTCGGCGGTGCAGCCGATCATGTTCACGTTGCTCTTCGTCTACGTGTTCGGCGGCGCCATCCACACCTCGGTCCCCTACGTCGACTATCTCCTGCCCGGCATCTATGTCCAGACGGTGGCCTTCGGTGCGGTGTCTACCGCGGTCGGCCTCTCCGAGGACCTCCACAAGGGGCTGATCGAGCGCTTCCGGGCGTTGCCGATGGCCCGCTCGGCCGTGCTCGGCGGCCGCACGACGGCGGACCTGGTGCGCAATGTGTTCGTGGTGGTCCTCATCAGCGCGGTCGGTTTCGCAGTGGGCTTTCGGATCTCGACCAATGTCGGCTTCTTCCTCTTGGGCCTGCTGATCGTGCTGCTCTTCAGCTACACGCTTTGCTGGGGCTTCGCCACCGTCGGCTTGTCCGCGCCCAATGCAGAGACGGCGCAGATCATGGTGTTCCCGATCCTCTTCCCGTTCATCTTCGCCTCGTCCGCCTTCGTGCCGGTGAGCGCCATGCCGGGTTGGCTGCAGGCCTTTGCCAGCCACCAACCGGTGACTCAGGTGGTCGACGCCGCACGCTCCCTCATGGTGGGGGGCACGTTGCAGAACACCGGCGCGGTCTGGGCAGCGTTGGCCTGGTGCTTCGGGCTGCTGATCGTCTTGGCACCGCTGGCCGTTCGCAAGTACCGCCGGGTCGCCTGAGCGGAGCGCCCGACTCCAGTGGCCTGATCGGACCCGGAACGGACTAATTCTCGCCGGTGCGGCGGCGGAGCTCGCCCACCAGATCGGCGATGGGGACGCGCACCTGCTCGGTGCTGTCGCGGTCGCGCACGGTGACCGCGTTGTCCTCGAGCGAGTCGAAGTCGACGGTGACGCACCACGGGGTGCCCACCTCGTCCTGGCGCCGGTAGCGCTTGCCGATTCCCTGTGTCACGTCGTAGTCGCACATGAAGTGCGGCTGGAGGGTCTTGAGCACCGAACGCGCCAGCGGCTCGAGGGTGTCCTTCTTCGAGAGCGGCAGGACTGCCACCTGATAGGGCGCCAGGCTCCAGTGCAGGCGCAGCACCGTGCGCGGCTCTCCCCCGACCTCGTCCTCCGCGTAGGCGGCGAGCAAGAAGGCCATCATCGTGCGGGTGGCGCCTGCCGCCGGCTCGATCACATAGGGCGTGTAGCGCTCGTTGGTCTGCGTGTCGTAGTAGTCGAGCTTCTCCCCCGAGGCCTTGGCGTGGGCCGTCAGGTCGTAGTCGCCCCGGTTGGCGATGCCCTCGAGCTCGTCCCAGCCCCAGGGGAAGAGGAACTCGACGTCGGCCGTGCCGAGCGAGTAGTGCGACAGCTCGCTCTCTTCGTGGTGGCGCAGGCGCAACTGGTCGGCCGGGATGCCGAGGCGCAGGTACCAGTCCATGCGCTCTTTGAGCCAGTACTCGAACCACGTCGGGGCCTCGGCGGGCGGGACGAAGTACTCGAGCTCCATCTGTTCGAACTCGCGGGTGCGGAAGACGAAGTTCTGCGGCGTGATCTCGTTGCGGAAGGACTTGCCGACCTGGGCGATGCCGAAGGGCGGCTTCTTGCGCGTCGTGCCGAGGACGTTGGCGAAGTTGGTGAACATGCCCTGCGCCGTCTCGGGGCGCAGGTAGGCGACGTGCCCCTCGTCCTCCACCGGGCCGGCATGCGTCTTGAACATCAGGTTGAAAGCCCGGGCTTCGGTCAGGTCGTGCGAGCCGCAATTGGGGCAGACGCCGTCGATCTTGTCGGCCCGCCAGCGCTCGTGGCAGTTCTTGCAGTCGACCAGGGGGTCCGTGAAGGTGGCCAGGTGGCCCGAGGCCTCCCACACGGCCGGGGGTCCCAGGATGGCGGCGTCGATCCCCACCACGTCGTCGCGTTCTTGCACCATGGCGCGCCACCACGCGTTCTTCACGTTGCGCAGCATGTTGACCCCGAGCGGGCCGTAGTCGTAGGTGGAGCGAAAGCCGCCGTAGATCTCGGCCGACGGGAAGATGAAGCCCCGGTGGCGGCACAGGCGCACCACCTTCTCCATCAGGTCGTCGGGGGCGTCCTCGGGGACCCCGCCGGCGGCAGTGTCGGTCTTCGTCATCGACGCAGGATATCGGAGCCGATTCTGGCGGTGACCTCGTTGGCCAGCAGGCGGCCCCGCACCGTGAGGACGGCCCGGTCCCCTTCGCGCACGACCAGACCCTCGAGCGCACGGTCGAGGCCCTCGGCGTCGTCGACGGTGGCCTCGTTGGCGGCGTCGTTGGCGGCGTCGTCGTCGTCGGCGTCGTCCTCGGCGTCGCGGAGGGAGTCCCACGGCACCCCGTGCCGGGTGCGCAACGCGAGAGTGAGCGCCTCGAAGTCGGCGCTGGCCCGCCGTCAGCTCCTCGCGCCCGGCCTCGGGCGAGCGGCCCTGCTGCACCGCGTCGACGTAGCGCTCAGGCGTGCGGACGTTCCACCAGCGGACGCCGTCGCGATGCGAGTGGGCCGCTGACCCGATCCCGACGTAGTCGCCCTGCTCCCAGTAGAGGTGGTTGTGCCGGCACTCGTGGCCGGGCAGGGCCCAGTTGGAGATCTCCTCCCAGGCGTAGCCGGCGGCGCCGAGGATGGCGTCGGCCAGCTCGTAGCGCCGGGCCTCGGTGTCCTCGTCGGGGTGGCGCGAGGCCTCACGCGGAAGGGGCGTACCGGGTTCGACCGTCAGGCCGTAGGCGCTGAGGTGCGGTGGCGGGTGCGCCAGTGCGAGGACGTGCTCGAGCGTGGCGACCCAGTCGGCGTCGGTCTCGGTGACGGCGCCGAAGATGAGATCGAGGTTCCACGTCTCGAACCCTGCGCCGGCCACCGCGGCCGAGATCGTCTCGGCGGCCCGCGGCACGACGCGGCGGCCGAGGCCGGTGAGGACATGGTCGTGGGTCGACTGGAGGCCGAAGGAGACGCGGGTGACCCCAGCGCGCCGGTACGCGCCGAGGTGCGCGTCGTCGGCGTCCTCGGGATTGCACTCGACCGTGATCTCCGCGTCGGGAGCGCGCGGGATGGCCTCGAGGATGCGGCACAGAGTGTCGGGATGGAGGCGGGAGGGTGTCCCCCCTCCGAAGAAGACAGAAGTGGGAACAGGGAGGTCGCCTGCCCCGAACACGCGCTGCAGTTCGAGGACGCAGGCGTCGGCGTAGCGCTCCATCAGGTGGTCGCGGTCGGTGTAGGTGGCGAACGCGCAGTAGTCGCACCGTTCCCGGCAGAACGGGACGTGGACGTAGACGCCGAAGGCGCTCAAAGGCCGGCGGTCGAACGTACCGAGCGGAGACGCCGGTCGAGGTGGACCTCCATCGCCTCGGTGGCCAGCTCGGCGACCTCGTCCGCACCGGCGGGCGGCGGCCCGCGCAGCACCGACGCCAGGTCGCCACCGAGGATACGGCGCAACAATGCGAGCGCGGGTGCGCTCATCGGGCGGCCGCTGCGATGCACACGGCAGAGCGTGCCCCCGGCGACGAGGTCGAACGCGATCAGCTCCACGACGTCGTCGGGCTCGCCGCAGGCGGCACACGCATCGAGCACGGGGCCGGCGCCCTCGAGGACGAGTGCCTTCAAGAAGAACGCCGGCGCGAGGAGGGTGGGGTCGGCGTTGTTGTCGGCCAGGGCGCGGAGCGCGCCCACGAGCATCGTGTAGAGCTGCGGATCCGGGTGGCGCTCCTGGGCCAGCTGATCGGTCACCTCGAGCAGCGCCAGGCCCTTCGGCACCCGGGCCAGGTCCTCGCGCACCGAGCGGAAGGAGTCGACCACCTCGACCTGGTTGACGATGTCGAGATCACTGCGGCCTTGCCAGAGGAGGAGGTCGACGTGGGTGAGCGGCTCGAGCCGCGCGCCGAACTTCGACGTGGTCTTGCGCACGCCCTTGGCTACGGCACGCACCTTGCCGTGGCGCTCGGTCAAGAAGACGACGATGCGGTCGGCTTCGCCCAGGCGATAGCTGCGCAGCACGACCCCCTTGTCGCGAAAGAGGCTCATTCGCCGGCGGTGCCGGCGGGCGGCGCCGGTGTCTCCCGCAGGGCGGGGTCGAGCGGGCAGTAGCGCTCACCCCGGCGCGCCGCCTCCGCGGTGGCCCGCCGTGTGTCGGCGGCCAGATCGGCCGCCCGGTCGTGCGCCTCCTGCGCTGGGCGCGTCCGCTCCTGGACGGAGGCGTAGTGGGAACGCCGGCCATAGAGGAGATTGCCCGCGCCGATGAGGACCGCCATCGTCACGAGCACGAGCATCACGCTGCGCAGCCCGTAGGGACCGGCGATGTAGACGGCGATGACGAAGACCGTGAGCAGGGCGATCCCGAGAGCCACGGCGATCCGGCTGAGGGTCATAGGACCCTCCATTCTCGCGCCCCGGGCTTCAGGAGGTGACGGCGCCGAAGCGGCGCACCCGCCGCTGGAACTCGATCACCGCCTCGTAGAGGTGGCGACGCCGCATGTCGGGCCAGAGCGTCTCGGGAAACACCAGCTCGCTGTAGGCGATCTCCCAGAGCAGGAAGTTCGAGATGCGCGTCTCTCCCGAGGTCCGGATGACCAGGTCGGGGTCGGGCATGTCGGGGAAGTACAGATGGCGCCGGATCGCCTTCTCGTCGACCTTGTGAGCGGGGATCCCCTCGGCGACGAGGCCACGGACAGCATCGACGATCTCGGCGCGGCCTCCGTAGTTGAACGCCATCGTCATCACCATGCGCGTGTTGTGCTTGGTCAGCTCGATCGATTCGTCCATGCGCTTGAGCACGCGACGCGGGACACGCCAGTCCCGCCGGCCGGCGAAGCGAATCTGCACTCCCTTCTCGTTGAGCTCGTCGCGGCGGCGCATCAGCAGCGATTGGTTGAAATTCATCGAGATAGCGCACCTCGTCGGGCGGACGGCGCCAGTTCTCGGTCGAGAAGGCATAGAGGGTGATCCACTTGATGCCGATTTCGAGGGCGCCGTTCACCACATCGAGCAGAGCGGTCTCGCCGGCGGCATGCCCCTCGGTCCGCGGCAGCCCCCGCGCGCTGGCCCAGCGCCCGTTCCCGTCCATGACACAGCCGACGTGGACCGGGACGCGGTCCAGGTCGAGCTCGGGCGGGACCGGATCCGGCACGCCCTCGAGGTCGGAAGCCGTCGAGGTCACAGGCCGAAGCTAGTGCCTCGCCCCTTTTCCCAGGTAGGCCCCAGGGTGATCCGGGACCTTCGTGGGACATTTCCAGATGCTTCATGGGAGGCTCATGGACGACAATGGCGGTGTCGTCCATGGCGAGGGCAAGGAGAGTCTGAGATGGCAGAGCAGAGTTCGGGTTCGGGTTCGGCCGGGTTCGGTGGCGGCGAGCGCCCCGACACGAGTGACATGATCGCGGTGCACAAGGCGCTGCGCGGCGCGCTCAGCACGGGCCCGCCACGGGTGCGCGGCGTCGAGTCGGATGACGCGGCACGCCGTGCGCTCATCGCGGACTACTACGACAACATCTTGTGGTTCCTCGACGCGCACCACAGCGGGGAGGAGGAGCTCGTGTTCCCCCGTCTGCGCGAGCGCAGTCCCGAGTCGTTGGCGCTCATCGACTCCATGGAGTCCCAGCATCACGAGGTGGTCCAGCTGCTGGCGGACGCGGGTGCGAGCCGGTCCGCGTGGGCCGACGGTGACACCGGGGTGCAAGACACCTTGGCGGAGCAGCTCCAGGCGCTTCACGACGCCACCGTGGCCCATCTCGACCAAGAGGAGGCGCAGCTCCTCCCCCTCTGTGGCGACTGTCTGACGATGGAGGAATGGGGTGCACTGCCGGGCCATGCGCTGAGCCAGTATCGAGGTGACAAGGTTTGGCTGGTGCTCGGGCTGATCATGGAGCAGCGGACACCCGACGAGCGGGCCCACATGCTGGCGATGATGCCGCCGCCAGTGACTCAGATGTGGAACGAGATGGGGTCGGCGGCGTTCCAGGAGTTGGCGGCGACGGTGGGCTGAGCTGGCGCCGCCCGATCCACAACGATCGGTTCCCTCAACGCTCGTCGGCTCTACGGCGCAATGCGATGGAGTCGAAGGCACGTGTCGACGTCGAAGCGCCGGTGCAGCTTCTGCTCCTTCGGACCGAAATACTGCGTCGCGTCCGTCATCGGGATGACCCGTGGTTGATCGAGGTCGTATGCCTGCCCGTGTGACACGAGACTCGCCAGCCCGCTCGCGAGGACGTTCTTCGTCCAATCAGTTCGCTTGCCATAGGGCAGGGCGATCAGAAACTCGTCGTCGTGCTCAACCGCGACGACCGGGGTCTGGTAGCTCCGACCCGAACGGCGTCCGACGTGGCGGATGACCGAGGTGTCGGAATGTTCGGTCCCGGCTGATCGCATTGCCGGGGGCCTTGTCACCTGTGTGAGCCTGCGAAGTGTTCTCTGGACGGGTCCGTTCATTCTCCGGAGATCCTAGGGGCTGGTGCTCTGGGCGACGCTGGACGGCCCGAGTCGGCTCGCAGCTCCGTTCCAGGCGGGTCTCCAACACAACGGGACGGGGAGCGGCTGGCCCGACTGTCACGAGACAATGGTGCGATGCTGACGTCGTGAACGAGGACGACCTTCTCGCCGAGCAGCGGTCGTTCTACCGGGCCCGAGCCCCCGAATACGACGAGTGGTGGCAACGACGCGGTCATTATGACCGAGGAGAACAGGACCTTGTCGAGTGGGAGCGTCAAGTGGCCATACTCAATGCAGCCTTGGACGACTTCGCACCTCGGGGATCTGTCTTGGAGCTGGCTGGAGGCACCGGCTGGTGGACCCAGCGGCTGGTCGAGACGGCGGAGCGTCTCACGGTCATCGACAGTTCGCCCGAAGCTCTGGCACTCAACCGCGAGCGTGTAGGGCGACGACGAGACGTGCGCTACGAGGTGGCGGATCTCTTCAGCTGGCGTCCCGACTCCCGCTACGACGTCGTGTTCTTCTCGTTCTGGCTCTCGCATGTCCCACGCGCACGATTCAGTGACTTCTGGGCTTTCGTCCGCGCGTGTTTGAAGCCTTCTGGGCGCGTGTTCTTGATCGACAACCGGAACGATCCAGTTCGCAGCTCTTCAACAAAAGATCCATACGTTGTTGAGTACGGCACAGATCTGCAACTCCGAACCCTCAGCGATGGGTCGAAGTACCGGGTCGTCAAAGTCATGTACGAACCTGATGAACTCGAGTCTTCGATTGCTGCAGAAGGGTGGTCGGTCGACATCGATGCCACCCGCTGGTTCATCTTTGGTTCAGCAGGTCGGCCTTGATCACAGGGATGCCCTCGAACCTGCCCCTGGGCTGATCGCGTGTCCGCGGCCTCAGTCAGCACAAGAGGCTGGTGGCGCCTACCCCGCGACGGTGACTTCGAGGTCGAGCGGTGCCCCTGGAATTGGGGTACACGGTGTCGGATTGCAATCATCTGGGCCCGCCACAAAGGGCACGGTGACCGATGTGGATCCACTTCGAAGCGCTCTGAGGGTGGCGGTGAAGAGGAAGCCGGAGTGACGGCTTGAGACCATCCTCAAGACCTGCGCGTCCGAAATCTCGGCCGGTCCCGGCCACGTACCCCCCGACCCCGACCCGCCTCCTGTCATCACGATGTCCGAGCCAACCGTCACACAAACCGGGGTCGCTTGACCATCTTGATTGGCATTGACGGTGACCGTTCCGCTCGAGCAGGTGGAGCTCGTCGGAGCCGTTGCAGGGCTCGACGGTGCCAATGTGGTCGCCACCGGATGCAGCCCTGTTGGCTGCGTCGAGTGCGAGGACGCAGTCGGCGATGACGACGACAATGATGGTGTCCTGACGAGCACCCGGCTACGCACAGCCCCACTCCTACCAGGAGAGCCAGTCGCCGGCCCGTCATGGAACCAATCTATTGATCCCTGGTTCGCTCAGCCGGGCGGGGCGAAGAACTCCAGAGCGATGTTGTCGGGATCGCGGAAGGACAAGCCCGAACCATAAGGAGCATCGACGATGCCGCCGTTCTCGATGCCGAGGGCGTCGAGCTTGGACTCCCACGCAGCAAGCTCCGCCCGGTTCGCGCAGGCAAAGGCCAGGTGGTCGAGACCCGGGCACCTCTCGTCAAAGGGATCTGTTCCATGTGGATCGGAGAACTGGTGGATACCGACCAGGGTCGAGCCACCGAGAAGCCACACAACGTGGTGGAACGGGCCGGTGTCTTCATCGATGACGGGTGGAGCGCCGAAGAGCGCTTGATACCAGGGCCGACTCTGATCGAGATCCGTGACGGTCAGGGCCACGTGCGTGACGCCGGGGAAGTCGGGCATCGATACCTCCTTGACAGATGTGCTCGTCAACATAGCCACGTAGGCGGTGGAATTCACCAGGAGGCCCTGTCGCCGGCCCGGGGTCAGTTCGGCACGCCCGAGCGCCCTTGCAACCCGAATCTCAGGCGTAAGAGCATGGGACTCTCGAACCACCGCCGACCAGAAGGGTCATCCGATGCAAGCTGCCGTTGTGCGCCAGTTCGACCGTCCGCCCCGCTACGAGGATTTCGACGCGCCCATCCCCTCGGACGAGCACGAGGAGCTGATCGACGTCCTGGCATCTGGGCTGCACCCGCGTGTCCGTTCACAGGCGAACGGATCTCACTACACCTCAACCGGTCACCTACCGCTCATTCCCGGAATCGATGGAGTCGGTCGCCGTCCCGACGGCTCGCTCGTGTATTTCGTACTTCCCGACACCGCGTACGGAGCGATGGCCGAGCACACGGTCATCGACGCACGCCGAAGCCTCCCCCTCCCATCGGATGCTGATCCGATCCTGCTGGCTGCCGCAATGAATCCCGGCATGTCCTCGTGGGTCGCGCTGCACCAGAGGGTCAGCTTCACGCCTGGCCAGTCGGTCTTGATCATCGGAGCCACCGGCTCGGCTGGGCAGCTTGCTATTCAGATCGCCAAGCATCTCGGAGCAAGTGCAGTCATTGCAGCCGGACGCGGTGCGGTGCGGCTCGCAGCATTGGCTGAGCTCGGTGCCGATGAGACCATCGATCTCGCGGCCGATCCCGACGTGGTCGCACGTGACCTGGCGCTGAAGGCAGCAGAGGTTGACGTGGTGCTCGACTATCTCTGGGGCAAACCAGCGGAAACAGCGATCATGCCCATACTCACCGGTCGCGAAGATCGCAGCAGATTGTTGTCGTGGGTCCAGATCGGAGCCATTGCCGGGGCGAGCATCGATCTTCCGTCTGCCGCGCTGCGCCAGGCAAACATCCACTTTCTAGGGAGTGGCCAAGGGTCAGTCAGTCCAGCCGGAATCCTGGCCACCCTGCCGGAACTTGCCGCGGAAATCGACAAAGGCTCCTTCTCGATCAACGCCGTCGCCAGGCCACTACTCGATGTGGAGTCGATTTGGAACGCTCCGGGTGGAGAAACGGAACGAATCGTGTTGACACCAACAACCTGAACCCGCGAGAGCGCTGCGGTTGGAGCGTGGAGCGACGACGCGTATGTTCTCGCTCCATGGAGCAGGCGGTCGCCGATCTGGTCGGTCCGGATCTGCGCGTGCTCTTCTGCGGGATCAATCCGGGAAAGCTCTCGGGTGAACGTGGCCTGCATTTCGCCCGGGCCGGGAACCGATTCTGGAAGTTGCTCTGTGCGGGTGGATTCACGGCGTCCGTTCTGGCACCCGCCGAGCAACACAAGCTGCCCGCCTTGGGCATAGGCATCACGAACCTCGTGGCGCGGGCGACCGCTGCCGCGAGCGAACTCAGTGCGGCCGAACTGCGCGAAGGTGCACGACAGCTCGAGGCCAAGGTGGCGGATCTGCGGCCTCGTTGCGTCGCCGTGTTGGGGCTGCAGGCGTACCGGACGGCGTTCATGCGACCGGGAGCCGTCGTGGGCCCGCAGCCCGAGCTCTTGGGTGCCGCGGGGCTTTCGGCTCCTGCCCAACCCGAGCGGTCTACAGGCCCACTATCAACTGCCCCAAATGACCGAGATGTTCACATCGCTCTCCGTCGCCACCGAGGCTGGCTGACGAACGTCGAAGGCGGCTATGCCGGAGTTTCGCGATCCTCGAGTGAAGCAAGGTGGGCTGCGCGGTCTTGCTGCAGTTCGATCGTGTTCCCGGCCGGATCGATGATCCAAATCTGAACCGTGCCCCGCCCTGCACCGCACGCTCGTACGGGATCTTCTGGTCTTCGAGTTCGGCGATGGCCTTGTCGAGGTCCTCCACTGCGATGCAGTAGTGGTTCCCGGTCGAGTCGATCTCTGTTCTTTGGGGCGGAGCACCCACGACGTGGAGCTCTTGATCGGAAACGTTGAACCAGTGACCCGGGATGCCGGGGATCTCGGGACGTTCCTTCGAGTCCAGCCCGAACAGGCCGCCATAGAACGAGACCATCTCGGCCAACGGGGTGTCGTTGCAGTTCACCGATACGTGGTGAAACCGTGTGACCTTCACATCGCCTCCAGTGCTGAATGCCTTCAAGATCGACCCGGTTCTCACGAAGCCGACGGGTCGTCTACGTGTCTCGAGTATCTCCAACTGAGGGCTGATCCAGAAATCCGAAGACCCGACGAAGACGCGACGCTGCCGCCCGTTTCTGAGTTTTACCAGGGCCTAGCCTGAGTTACACCTGAGGATCACGTTTCACGTGGGCGAAACCTCTGGGCTTAGGTTTGTTTCTAGCTCGCTCACAGCTTATTCAGAGGTGTTGCGGGAAGAGTTTGCATGTGACCACCCAACTGTTCGTTGAGAGTCCGGTGGTAGAGCGCGCCGACTTCCGTTCAGTCGTGCGTCGATCGCGCAACTGGCGCGTTACGGCGCCACCTCGGTCGTGGCCTTCGCCATAAGCGAGATCACGCTTTTGACGCTCTACGGGTTGAACGTCACCGGCGCAACGGCGGCCGCTGTCTTGGCGAACTTTGCCGGCACGGTTCCTTCGTACCTGATGAGTCGTTACTGGATCTGGAGCGAGGCACCGCGGGCCCGTGTCGGTCGTCAGGTTGCCATGTACTGGATCACATCAATTATCTGCATCGCAGGAACGAGCCTCGCAACGGGCGCCATCGCCGGGTTGGCACCCGCTGGACATCGCTTCCACCTCGCGGTCGCCGGTATTGGATTTCTACTGGTGAACATCGTGTTTTGGTTCGCCAAGTTCGAGGTCTACCAAAGGTTCATCTTCCCGGTGGACACGCGGGAGACGAATGCGTCGCACGGTCCGAGCACTCATGAGCCCGACGGAATGGTGGCGGTCGAGCCCGTCGCTTGAGACGCTGTGACCTAGCCATTCACCAGTGACCTTGGTCCGGAGCGATTGACACCGCCGCTCACTCGCTCACCGGAGGCTTGAGAATCGGCGATACTCGCCAGGTGGGCCTGCGAATCGCCCTGAGTGCTGTCGCCGCCTGTCTCATGGCGACACTCGTGCCGGCGACTCTCCCAGTCCCGCTGGCCACGGGG
>CAWJGN010000005.1:1420000-1421467 GCA_963842415.1 uncultured Acidimicrobiaceae bacterium | reverse complement strand
TTGTGACACGAGCGAGTACCGCCGGATGCTCGGAGTTTCCAGCATTTAGCAGAGTTTGTTTCAAGGGATTACTCCCCTGAAGCCGCAACTTGTGCTTACGGCCGCCGTTTACCGGGGCTTAGGTTCAGAGCTTCGCCCGAGGGCTAACCCTTCCCCGTAACCTTCCGGCACCGGGCAGGCGTCAGAGCGTATACATCGTCTTACGACTTCGCACGCTCCTGTGTTTTTAGTAAACAGTCGCTTTCCCCAATTCTCTGCGGCCTCCTTGGGCATCAGGACGCGAAGTCCGTCACCCTATCGAGGCCCTCCTTCTCCCGAAGTTACGGAGGAATTTTGCCGAGTTCCTTAACCACAGTTCTCCCGATCGCCTTGGTATTCTCTACCCGCCCACCTGTGTTGGTTTGGGGTACGGGTACCGTGTCAGCTCGCTAGAAGTTTTTCTAGGCAGCATAGAATCAGTGACTTCGCCTGGAACGGCTCGGCATCGCGTCTCAGGATTAATGGGATCCGGATTTACCTAGATCCCTCCCTACACGCTTACCCCAGGACAACCAACGCCTGGGCTCACCTATCTTCCTGCGTCGCTCCTTTGCTATCCGCCCCAGGGTTGGTCAGTTCGACCCGAAGGTCATCCCCTTAGTACCCCTGGCTTGGAATGGGCGCGGACACGGTAGTACTGGAATATCAACCAGTTGTGCATCGACTACGCCTCTCGGCCTCGCCTTAGCTCCCGACTTACCCTGGGAGGATTAGCCTTCCCCAGGAACCCTTGGGCTTACGGCGGAGGAGTTTCTCACTCCTCTCTCGCTACTCATACCAGCATTCGCACTCGACCACGCTCCACGACGGTTCACACCACCGCTTCTCAGCGAGATCGACGCTCCCCTACCACTCCCGTCTATTGACGGGAATCCGCGGCTTCGGCTCTTGACTTGAGCCCCGTTACATTATCCGCGCAGGACCACTCGACCAGTGAGCTATTACGCACTCTTTTAAGGGTGGCTGCTTCTGAGCCAACCTCCTGGCTGTCTTTGCGTTCCCACATCGTTTTCCACTTATCAAGAATTAGGGGCCTTAGCCGGCGATCTGGGCTGTTTCCCTTTCGACCAACGAAGCTCATCCCTCGTGGTCTCACTGCCGGGTTCTAGAGCATCGGCATTCGGAGTTTAGTTGGGGTCAGTAAGCTTGTAGGCCCCCTAGCCCATCCAGTGCTCTACCTCCGATGCTGAACACCCGACGCTGCACCTAAATGCATTTCGGGGAGAACCAGCTATCACCGAGTTTGATTGGCCTTTCACCCCTTGCCACAGGTCATCCCCCCAGTTTTCAACCTAGGTGGGTTCGGCCCTCCACGAAGTCTTACCTTCGCTTCAGCCTGCCCATGGCAAGCTCACTCGGCTTCGGGTCTACAGCATGCGACTCAACGCCCTATTCAGACTCGCTTTCGCTTCGGCTACCCATCACTGG
>CAWJGN010000005.1:0-1415000 GCA_963842415.1 uncultured Acidimicrobiaceae bacterium | reverse complement strand
GCGAAGCGGACCTCACGCCGGGCCCCGACCGGCGACTCGAAGACCGCCGGCGCCCCGAGCGGGATCGACACGGGGCCGGTGGTGTCGTCGAGCGCGCAGCGCGCGATGCGCACCGCCGTGCGGCCCACCTCGCGGGCGGCACGCAGGGTCCGCACCGGGCCGCGGAAGACGCTCGGGCAGCGCGTCGGCCATCAACTCGCGCTGGGACGGCAGCCCGGCCGGCATCCAGGGCGGGCACGGGTTCGTCACCGCGCTCCCCTCTGCGGTGAGGTCGAGCAGTTGCGCCAGCAGCTGTGCCCCGGCGACCCCGTCGATGACCGAGTGGTGGACCTTGGCGATGAGGCCGACCATGCCGCCGGCCAGCCCCTCGACGACGTGCATCTCCCACGGCGGCTGCTCGGGCAGCAGCGGGCGGCCCATCACCGCGGCGACCATCTGGCTGAACTCCTCGAGACCGCCGGGCGCGGGTGCCGCGACGCGGTGCAGGTGGTTGCTCAGGTCGAAATCGGGGTCGTCGACCCAACGGGGATTATCGAGCCCGAGCGGGACGGGCATCAGGCGCCGGCGGAAAGGCGTGAGCGTCGGCATCCGGGACTCGAGCACGCCGACGACATGTTCGAAGCTGTAGCCGCCCTCGGCCGTCGCCGGGTCGAACACGCAGGCGTACGCGATCTCCATCGGTGTATGCCTGGTGTCGGAGTACACGAACATCGGGTCGATGCCGCTCATTCGCTCCATGTGCACCTCTCCACGTCATGAGGGTCTCTGGTGGAACCGGCTCACGTGCACCCGCGTACAGCTCGTCCCGCCACCCTCCCCTCACACCCTCTCGGAGGCGGTGTACAGCTCAGTCGTTCGAACGGGGGCACGTCGTCGATTGGGCTTCTCGTACAGCCTGCGCGAGACGTTGGTGCCGAGACAACCGTTTTGCGCAGATCTTTTTCAAGCGTTCACCTGGGCGTTACCCAACACGGAGGTTCCGCCACGGACATGCAGATCCGCCACAGTCTACCAGTCTGGCCCACGTCAGCCGGCATGGCCCGGACACCCATGTTGCGCGGTGGCCTCAGGTGCTCGGGGGGACGCCACTGGGCCAGCCGCGTCCGGTCCACCTCGCGCCGCCTGGCGAAGCGCTCCATCTGCTCGGCGACGGGCCCCGGACCGGCCCCTCCCGGGGTCCGCCGGCGTGTCACCGCCACACCCGGCTCGAGGAGCTCGGTCGCGGCATCGCCCAAATCGGGGTGCGCGGCGACCAGCTCGACGAGGGGCACGTGGCGCTCGAGCGACTCGCGTACCAGGCCCCCGATCAGCGCGTGGGCCTGGCGGAAGGGCATGCCCTGCTCGACCAGCATCTCGGCCAGGTCGATGGCCGAGGCCGCCGGGCCGTCGGCCGCCGTCTGCATGCGCTGCTCGTTCCACGTCGCCGTGTCGTAGACGCCGCGCAGCGCCGTGAGCGCACGCGAACCTGGGTCACCGCGTCGAAGAGCGGCTCCTTGTCCTCCTGCAGGTCGCGGTTGTAGGCGAGCGGGAGGCCCTTCAAGGTGACGAGCACCGAGGTGAGGTGCCCGATCAGGCGGCCCGACTTGCCGCGGGCCAGCTCGGCCACATCGGGGTTCTTCTTCTGCGGGAGCATCGAGCTCCCGGTGGCATAGGCGTCGTCGAGGGTGCAGAAACCGAACTCCTCGGTCGACCACAACACGATCTCCTCGCCCATGCGCGAGAGGTGCACCCCGAGGAGCGCGAGGTCGAAGAGCGACTCGGCCACGAAGTCCCGATCGGCCACCGCGTCGAGTGAGTTCTCGAAGCGCCCGTGGAAGCCCAGCTCCGCCGCGACGTAGTCGGGGTCGAGCGGCAGCGACGACCCGGCCAGCGCACCCGCCCCCAGCGGCGACGTGTTCGAGGCGGTCCACCGTGGTGAGCAGCCGGTCGACGTCGCGGGCCAGTGCCCAGCCGTGCGCCAGCAGGTGGTGGGCCAGCAACACGGGCTGGGCGCGCTGCATGTGGGTGTAGCCGGGCAGGTAGACGTCGGCCGCATCGGCGGCCCGCTGCGCCAGCGTGTCCTGGAGCGCCATGATCTCGTCGGCCACGCCGATGAGGGTGCGCCGGCACCACAGGCGCAGCGCGGTCGCCACCTGGTCGTTGCGGCTCCGCCCGGTGTGCAGCTTGGCGCCGACGTCGCCGATGAGCTCGGTGACGCGCCGCTCGATCGCGGTGTGGATGTCCTCGTCGCCCGGCGCGAAGGCGAACACGCCGGTGGCGAACTCCTCCTCCACCATGTCCAGCGCGTCGATCGAGTGCCGTCGACCTCGGCGTCGGAGAGGATGCCGACCTTGCCGAGCCCCTTCACGTGCGCGCGCGAGCCCGCCAGGTCGTCGGTGGCCAGGACCTGGTCGAAGGGCAGGCTCACGGTGAACGCGGCCACCTCGTCCGCCATCCCCGCCGCGATGCGGCCCTCCCACAGCGTCATGCCCCGCCCCTTCCTGGTCCTCGTGGCGCCGGCTGCCCCTGCCCGCTCCGCCGCCTCGGCCCGCTCGGCGCCTCGCCCCTCAGCACCCGGACCCTGCCTGGCCGACCACGTTGCCACACCCAGACCCCACAGCCGCACAAATCCCTCGGCGTCGCCGTGCCGGAAGGTGTCGGACGCGTCGTAGGTGGCCAGGTCGTGGTCGTAGAGCGCAACGGGGCTTCGCCGCCCGACCACCGTGCAGGTGCCGGGCGCGGCGAAGCGCAGCCGCACCTCACCGGTGACGTGGCGCTGGCTCTCCGTGACGAAGGCCTGCAGTGCGCGTCCGCAGAGGCGAGTACCACAGCCCGTCGTAGACCAGCTCGGACCAGCGTGGCTCGAGGCGGGCCTTCTCGTGGTGCAGGTCGCGCTCGAGGGTCAGGTCCTCGAGGTCCGCGTGCGCGGTGATGAGCGCCAGCGCGGCCGGGCACTCGTAGACCTCGCGGCTCTTGATGCCCACGCGGCGGTTCTCGACCATGTCGAGCCGTCCGAAGCCACGGGCGCCGGCGATGGCGCCCAGCCGGCGTGATCGAGCTCGTAGGGGCTAGCGAGGCGCCGTCCAACGTGACCGGCACGCCCGCCTCGAAGCCGACGACCACCTCGACGGGATCGGTCTCGGTGACCCGCGTCGAGCGTGTACACGTCGTCGGGCGCCGGAGCCCAGGGGTCCTCGATCGCACCGCACTCGATCGCCTTGCCCCACAGGTTGTCGTCGATGGAGTAGAGCTTCTCCTTGGTCACCGTGATGGGGATCTCCCACTTGTCCGCCAGCTCGACGCAGTCCTCGCGGGTGAGGCCCCAGACGCGGGCGGGCGCGAGGATCCTGAGGTCGGGCGCCAGTGCTCGAACGCCGACCTCGAAGCGCACCTGGTCGTTGCCCTTGCCGGTGCAGCCGTGCGCGACCGCGGTCGCCTTGTGCCGGCGTGCCTCGGCCACGAGGTGCCGCACGATCACCGGGCGCGACAAGCGCCGAGACCAACGGGTACTTGCCCTCGTAGCGCGCGTTCGCCTGCAAGGCAGGCATGCAGAACTCCTCGGCCATCTCGTAGCGGGCGTCGATCGACGACCGCCTCGACGGCACCGGCGGCGATGGCCCGGTTGCGGATGGCGTCCCAGTCCTCGCCGCCACGCTCGGCGGCCTGGCCGACGTTGACGGCCACCGCCACGACCTCGACGCCCTCGTGCTCGATGAGCCAGCGCACGGCCACCGACGTATCGAGGCCTCCGCTGTACGCCAGGACCACCCGGTCAGCCATGTTCAGTCACTGTCCTTCCCGTTGTGTTGTTCCCGTTCGATGCGACAGATGGCGCCGCCGGCACGGTGATGCCCGCGACGTCGCGCAGGCGCGCCGCCATGGCGGCACCACCCACCTGCTCGTCGACCACCACCAGCACCGTGTCGTCGCCGGCCACGGTGCCCACGACCTCCTCCAGCCCGCTGCGGTCCAGCGCCGAGCCCGACGACGTGCGCCGAGCCGGGCGGCGTGCGGAGCACCACCAGGTTCCCCGAGTGCGCGACCTCGACGACCCACTCCCCCAGCACGCGCCGCAAGTGGTCCTCGGGCGCGATCTGGTGCACCGGGCAGCTCGGGCAGCGCGTAGGCCGTCTCGCCGCCGGGGAGGCGGACCTTGACCGCGCCGAGGTCCTCGAGGTCGCGCGACACCGTCGTCTGGGTGGCCTCCACCCCCTGCTCGCCCAGCAGCGCCACCAGCTGGGCCTGGCTGGTGACGGCCTGGCTCTCGAGCAGCTTGGTGATGCGATGCTGGCGTTGGTTCTTGGTGGCGCCGTGCGCTCATGGCGTCGCCCCCACGGCCCAGGCCATGATGCCGCGCATGGCCGTGCGGCGATGGGCGGCCTGGCGCCACACCACCGACCGCGGACCCTCGAGCACCGCGTCGGTGATCTCCTCGCCGCGATGCGCCGGGAGGCAGTGCAGCACGACGCCGTCGGGTCCCATCTGCTCGACCAGCTCCTCGTCGACGGTGAACCCCTCGAACGCAGCGAGTCGGTCGGCCTGCTCGTCCTCTTGGCCCATGGACGTCCAGACGTCGGTGTAGAGGGCGGCCGCGCCCTTGGCCGCCTGACGCGGGTCGTCGGTCTGCTGCACGCTGCCGCCTCGGCCGGCGGCGTCGGCGAAGGCCTGCAGCGCGGAGAGCTCGGCCATCGAGAAGGTGTACCCGGCGGGGGCGGCGATCCGGATCTCCATGCCCTCGAGCAGGCCGGCCTTGGCCAGCGAGCGCGCCATGTTGTTGGCGTCACCGACGTAGGTCAGGACGCGCCCCGCAAGATCCGCGCCGAGCACCTCGCGCAACGTCAGCACGTCGGCCACCGCCTGGCAGGGATGGGCGTCGTCGGAGAGGAGGTTGACCAGCGGCACGTCGAAGCCGCTCCGCGTCGAGCGCGGACGCCATGCGGACGAACACGGCGTGGTCGAAGACCCGCGCGCACACGATCCGGTGGTAGCACGCCAGGGTGCGGGCGACGTCCTCGGCGGTCTCCCGCGTGTCGAGGCCCGACTTCGGCTCCCTGGATGTAGACCGGATGCCCCCCGAGGTCGACGACCGCCATCTCGGTGGAGTTGCGCGTTCGCGCCGACGGCTTCTCGAACAAGAGCGCGACCCCCTGGCCGGCCAGGAGCTGCGGCGGCGGATCGCTGAGGGCGAGCGCGAGGACGCGATCCCAGCGCATCGGGGTCGAGATCGTCGATGTCGAAGAGGTCGGGCATGGTGGAGACGCTCCTCCTTCTCTACCCGCTGCCGGCGTCTGCGTCGCCGTGGGCGTCGGCCAACGCCCGCCCGAGGATGCCCAGCGCGGCGTCGATCTCCTCGTCACGCACGAGCAGCGGGGGCGCCACCCGGACGGCGTCGGGTCGTACCGCGTTGACCAGCAGACCCTGCCTGGAGCGCCCGCGCGGCCACGTCCTTGGCCACCGGCGCGTCGAGCTGGGCCGCGAGGAGCAGCCCGGCGCCGCGCACCGACACGACCCGGGGCAGTGCCTGCAGGCCGCGGACCAGGCGGGCGCCCGCCCGCTGGGCCCGCCCGCACACGTCCTCGGCCTCCATCACGGCCAGCGTCGCCCGCACCGCCGCCAGCGCGAGCGGCTGGCCGCCGAAGGTCGACCCGTGGTCGCCCGGGCCGAAGGCGGCGGCGACCTCCGCCCGGGCCCAGCAGGCACCGACCGGCATGCCGTTCCCGAGCGCCTTCGCCATCGTCACCACGTCGGGCTCGAGGCCCTGCGCCTGGAAGGCGAACCAGTGTCCGGTCCGGCCGAGACCCGTCTGGATCTCGTCGAGCATGAGCAGCGCGTCGCGCTCGGTGCACAGCGAGCGCACGGCACCGAGGTAGTCCGAGCTCGGCACCACGACCCCGCCCTCGCCCTGGAGCGGCTCGAGCAGCACCGCGGCCACCGTCTCGGCGTCGAGGGCCTTGTCGAGCGCGGCGACGTCGTCGTAAGGCACGTGCACGAAGCCCTCGGGCAGCGGCAGGAAGGGCGCTTGCTTCTCGGGCTGGCCGGTCGCAGTCAGCGTGGCGAGCGTGCGGCCGTGAAAGGCGTTGTCCGCGCTGATGACCACGTGGCGACCGCCCCCAGCCCAGCGCCGGGCCAGCTTGAGCGCGCATTCGTTGGCCTCCGCCCCCGAGTTGGCGAAGAAGACCTGGCCGCCGGCCTGCCCCGTCCCGCCGTTGATCAGCCGGTCGATGGTGCGGCGCCACCTCGGGCGCGAGCGTGTTGCCGTAGAGGTTCGAGACGTGGCTCGAGCGTCCGGGCCTGCTCGGCCACGGCCTCGGCGACCACGGGGTGGGCGTGGCCGAGGGAGACCACCGCGAGCCCCGTGATGAAGTCGAGATACTCGGTGCCGTCGGCATCGAAGAGCACCGTGCCCTCGCCGCGGACGAACGTCGCCGGCGGATCGGCGTAGGTGCGCATGAGCACTCGCGTCGCGCTCGTGGGCCGCTCGCTCGTGCCGCCGTCGTGCCGTCGCTCGTCATGGCAGCACCATCGTCCCCACCCCCGAATCGGTGAAGAGCTCGAGCAGGAGCGCGTGGGGCACGCGCCCGTCCAGGATGTGCGCCCGCGTCACCCCGGCGCGCACGGCGCAGGCGCACGCCTCGACCTTGGGCATCATGCCTCCCTTGACCCCGCCGCTGCGGACGATCTCGTCGATCACGTCGAGTGAGGCCTGATGGATCACCGTGGTCGGGTCGTCCGCCACCACCCGCAGCCCCTCGATATCGGTCAGGAAGATCAGCTTCTCGGCCTGCAGCGCCTCGGCCAGCGCGCCGGCCACCGTGTCCGCGTTGATGTTGTACGCCTGCCCCGACTCGTCGGCACCGATCGTGGCCACCACCGGGATCAGTCCCTCGGCGACCAGCCGCTGCAGCATGGTCGGGTCGACCAGCGACACGTTGCCCACGAAGCCGAGGTCGACGTGCGTCTGCGCCGCCGTGATCAGGTTGGCGTCCTCGCCGGACATGCCGACGGCGAGCGGCCCGTGCACGTTGATGGCCGAGACGATGTCGCGGTTGACCTTGCCCACGAGCACCATGCGCGCGATGTCGAGCGTGTCGGCGTCGGTGACCCGCAGGCCGTTGCGGAACTCGGTCTCCTTGCCGAGGCGTGTCATCAGCTCGCCGATCTGGGGGCCTCCCCCGTGCACCACCACCGGCAGCATGCCGACGGCGCGCATGAGGACGACGTCCTGGGCGAAGGAAGCCAGCGGGTCGGCCCCCTCCTCGCCGTCCGAGGCATGCAGCGCGTTGCCGCCGTACTTGACGACGACGATCTTGCCCCAGAAGCGGCGGATGTAGGGCAGGGCCTCGACGAGCACCGATGCTGTGTTCTCGGCCGCCGCCTTCTGGGCCCGGGCTGATCGCGCGGCGGCACCGGCAGCTTCGCCGGCGTGCTCACGACGTCGTCCTGTTCTCGTCGATGTAGCCGTAGCCGAGGTCCGTGCCGAGGACCACGGCATCGCCCGGGCCCAGCCCCAGGTCGCACTCGATCTCGACATGTCTCCCCGCCATGTGGGCGGCGACGGCCGCGGCGTCGTGGGGCACCGCCTCGCCGGCGGCGCACACCACGGTGCCGCCGTAGGCCACCGAGACCCGGTCGATGTCGAAGGGCGTCCCGGCCGACCCGAGCTCGGACACGATGCGGCCCCAGTAGGGATCCTCGCCGAACAGCGAGCACTGCACGAGCATGGAGTCGGCCACCTTGCGCGCCGCACTGTGCGCGGCCTCGTCGTTGGCGGCGCCACGCACGCGGATGTGGACGACCTTCGTCGCACCTTCGGCGTCGGCAACCATCTGCTCGGCCAGGGACTGGCACGCCTCGGTGAGGGCCGCCGTCGAACGCGTCGGGCGCGGGCTCGCGCCGAGCCCGCTGGCCAGCACCAGCACGGTGTCGTTGGTCGAGGTGCTGCCGTCGACCGTGATCGCGTTGAAGGACGACGGCGACGGCCTCGCGCAAGCGCCTGCTGCAACGTCTGGGAGTCCGACCGCGGCGTCGGTCGTGCAGACCGCCAGCATCGTCGCCATGTTCGGCGCCAGCATCGCCGCGCCCTTGGCCATGCCACCGACGACTGAAGCCGTCGCCGGCCACGACGACCTGCTTGGGACCGTGTCGGTCGTCATGATGGCCCGAGCCGCCAGCGCAGCCGCCTCCTCGCCGCCGCGCCGCGCCATCACGATCGGCTCGATCTCGGGGATGACCCTCTCGATGGGGAACGGGATCCCGATGAGGCCGGTCTGGCACACCAGGATCTCCTCGGCCGTGGCGCCGATGTCCCCGGCCACCGCGAGGCAGAGCCGCTCCGCCGCGGCCCGGCCGCGCGGCGCCGGTGGCGGCGTTGGCGTTGCCCGACGTGAGGATCACGCCGGCGGCGCGGCCGCCCGTGGCGGCGAGGTGGGCCCGGCTCACCTGGACCGGCGCCGCGGCGGCGAGGTTGGCGGTGAACACGCCGGCCGCCGGCACGGCGCGCCCGTCGGCGGTGGCCACGACGGCGACGTCGGGCACCTCGCCCGCCTTGATGCCCGCGGAGCCGCCCACCGCGACGAAGCCCCGCGGTGCGGTGACGCTCACGGGAACATCCCGGCCAGCGGGAGCCCGGCCGTCTCGGGCAGCCCGAGGGCGGCGTTGGCGCACTGGATCGCCTGGCCCGACGCACCCTTCACGAGGTTGTCGAGGGCGCACAACGTCACGACCCACCCGGTCCGCGGGTCGACCCGCGCCGTCACGTGCGCGGCGTTCGAGCCGGCGGTCGCCTTGGTCGAGGGCGGGTCGTCGGTCACGACGACGAAGGGCTCGTCGTCGTAGGCCTCGTGGAGCACGTCCATGCACCGCGGCCGTCGAGCTGGCCGGCGCCACCGGGCACCGGGCCGGCTGTAACAGGTGGCCAGGATGCCCCGGACCATCGGGGCGAGGTGCGGGGTGAACAGGACGGCCGCCCCGCGTCCGAGGATCTGCTCCATCTCGGGCGTGTGGCGGTGGGTGAGCAGGCCGTACGCGGTGAAGTCCTCGTCCACCGTGCCGAAGTGCAGCGTCTCCTTCGAGCCCGCGGCCGGCGCCCGAGACCCCCGACGGCGGCGTCGACCACGATGCCCTCGGGCTCGACCAGGCCCGCGCCGGACGAGCGGGGCGAGCGCGAGGCCCGCCGCCGTCGGATAGCACCCCGCCGCCGCGACGAGCGTGGCGCCCGCCGAGGGCCGCCCGGAACAGCTCGGGCAGCCCGTAGGCCGCCTCGGCCAGGAGCTCGGGCGCCGCGTGCTCCTCCCCGTACCATGCGGGGTAGAGGGCGGCGTCCTGCAGGCGGAAGTCCGCGGCGAGGTCGACCACCGCGCCCACCCGGCCGCGCAGCTCGGGAACGATGCGCTGGGACTCACCGTGGGGCAGGGCGCAGAAGACCAGGTCGAGCCCGTCGAGCAGCGCCGGGTCGTTCTCCTCGTAGGTCAGTCCCGGGTATGCCGCGGCCAGCGAGGGGGTGTGGGCGCCCACCGACTTGCCGGCGTGGGTGTGGGCGGTGGCCACCGCCACCTCGAAGGTGGGATGCGCCGCCAGCAGGCGCAGCAGCTCCGCTCCCGGTGTACCCCGAGGCCCCGACGATCCCGGCTTTCATCGCATCAGTATACATTTATCGCATAATCATTCATTCCTTGCTGGCGTAGGGACTTGCGGCGGTCGAAGGGGACAGTCGTGCCCACCTGTATAATGTATCCTTCCAAAACTACCCCCATTTAACGAAGGATAAAGAGATATCCTTCGTTAAATACCCCCCTTTCGGAAGGTTACATATACAGCACGAGAAGCAACACGGCGGACCCCTTGATCCGCCCACCCGCCCCGCTAGTGCAGGCGCTTCTGCCAGAACATCCCCTCGCCCGACAACCTCGAATCCGATCATGTCGTTGACCGCGATCATCGGCGCGTTCACCGCCGCGTTGCCGGTGACGATCGAGGCGGACGGCCGGGGCGCGGGCCGCCAGGGCGTCGAGGTTGGCGATCTTCACGGCGAGCCCGAGACGGTGGCCGCGGTGCGCCGGGTGCACGACGGTGACCACCTGCCAGGCCTGCGTCCGGCGTGTCGGGGTCCAACAGGATCTCGCTCATCGCGACGAGCCGGCCCGACGGCACGTGCTGCGCGACCGCGACGAGCTTCGAGGTGCCGCGGGCCACGCGGAGCTCTTCGTGCTCGCGCAGCCGCTCGCGCGTCCCAGATCTCCTCTTCCCGCGCGGAGTCGCCGGCGGGCTCGTCCGTCGACATGCGCCGCAGCAGCTCGCAGTGGTCCTCCACGAACTCCTGCGGGCCACGGGGCGTCGAAGGTCAACGTGCGGTAATCAGCCGCATCCCGCGCACCGGCAACGACGTTGCCGCGCGACTCGTCGACCGTGCCGGGTCGACGGGGAGCGGTCAGATGCCGCGTGTTGCCCGCCCAGGGTGGGGACGAACCCGACCTTCGGCGCGAAGAGCTCGGGACGGATGGTCCGCGGCGACCGAGACCGGTACGTCGACGATGGAGTTGAGGACCTCGCCGGCCGTCCGCAACGGCCGCGCTCCCCCATGGCATCGACGAGCGCGGTGCCGGCACCCCTGCGGCGGTAGGACGGGTGAACGGCGACCGTCACCTCCACGGCGTGCAGGTTGTCGCCGCAAGCGAGCGCTCCACCAGGCCGACGCCCAGTATCGGCCCACCCGGCTCCGCTGCCGCCAGCATTTCGTAGCGCCGGGTGGTCCCACGAAACTGGGCGAAGGCGCGGATGTCGCGCAGCGTGAACCCGGCGAGCTCGGGCCACATGTCCTTGTCCGACGCATGGAGCACGTCGGCGGACTCGGCCAGGCCGGCCTCGTCTTCGGGGTCGATCCGGCGCACCTCCATCGGTCAACCATGCCACGGATGTCACGGGCGACTCGGCAGCCAGGTCGCTCAGCGCAGGACGGCGCCGGACTCCGTCTCGACAGCCTCGATGCAGCGGGCCCGCAACGCGCCAACCTCCTCGTCGGTCAGCGTGCGCTCGGGCGAGCAGAAGCGCAACCGGTAGGCGAGGCTGCGCGAGCCTTCGTCGATCCCCGCTCCCCGGTAGACGTCGAAGAGGCGCGCCGACTCGAGCAGGTCTCCCGCGGCGCGGCGCAGCGTGTCTGTCGACGGCGTCGGCCGGGTGCGCGTCGCCTCACCACGAAGGCCAGGTCGATGTCCGAGGACGGGAACCGGCTCACCGCCCCCACCACGGTCCCCCGCCGAGGCACGCGCGTCTCGTCGAAGAGCACACCGAGATCCACCTCGAGCCAGCCAACCCGCGTCCGGCGACCGTGCCGCCGCCGGCGGCGTGGGTGAGGCCGAAGGTGGCGGCCACGTCGGGGTCGATCTCGCCGACCGCGCCGACGACGACCTCCTCCCCGGAGGCGTCGTGCGCCACCAGGATGCGCCGAGCGAGTGGGGTGCAAGCCGGCGAGCACCGCCTCGCCGCCAACGTCAACCACGCCAACGCCAACGCCGCGCCACGGCGCCAACGCCGCGCATCTCCGGGCGGCACCAGGCGGACCCCGTCCACCCGCAGCGCCTCGGCCAGCACATGCCACGCGGCGACTGCGGTGCGCGCGTCGTCACCCTCGAGGGCGAAGACGCCCGCCAGCAGCTCGCGCTCGCCCGGCAGCTCCGCGCGCTCGAGACCTCCCGCTCCCGCCCGCTCGACGACACGCGGCGCGCCCTCGCCGGGATGGGAGAACACGACGCCGACCTCGAAGAGGCGGATGTCGCCCTGCCGCCGGCTTGCGTTGTAGGACAGGGCACCCAAGAGGCCGGGCATGAGGGAACGGCGCAGGAACGGCTTCTCGGCATCGAGCGGGTTCGAGACCCGCACGGCCTCGCCGGTCAGGCCGACGTCGGCGTGGGCGGAGGCCGACACGAAGGTGTCGGTCCAGCCCTCCGACGCGCCGAGGCCGACCAGGACGTCCTTGACCGCTCGCGCGCGACCGCTGCAGCGACGTCAGGCCGCCGGGCTGGGGCCAGGTCGGGACGTGCCGTGGCACGTTGCTGTAGCCGAAGGTGCGGGCGATCTCCTCAATGACGTCATCGACGCCGTAGGGCTCGCGCCGCACGTCGGGCCGGTTGGTCGGCACCACCACCGTGACCTCGGCCGTCCACCTCCTCGAGGACCTCGAAGCCGATCGGCTCGAGCAGCCGCGCGATCTGCTCGGCGTCGAGGCTCACCCCGATCTGGCGCTGCACCCGCGGCGATGGGCACCGAGACCACGAATGGCTCGGGCACATCGCCGCGCACGTCGAGCATGCCGTCGGCCACGCGCAACGTGGGCACGCTCTCGGCCAACAGCTGGCAGAACCGCTGCACCGACGGCTCGATCGCCCACGGATCGCACCCACGCTCGAAGCGCGCCGAGGCCTCGGTACGCAGGCCGAGCCGCTTGGACGTGCGCGCGATCGCCATCGGCGTGAAGTACGCGGCTTCGAGCAGGACCTCGGTCGTGGAGGCGCTCGATCTCCGAGGAGGCGCCGCCCATGATGCCGCCGATGCCGACCGGCGTGTCCCTCGGCGTCGCAGATGAGACAGTCTTCGCCGGTATCGCCGAGGCTGCGGCCCCGCACGCCGACCGTCCGCGACACACCGTCGAGGGTCTCGACCGTCTCGCCCGGCTGCGCCCGCCGGACCGACAGCCCGCGCCCGGGCAGCCGGGCCAGGTCGTAGGGGTGGGTGGGCTGGCCGAGCTCGAGCATGACGTAGTTCGAGGCGTCGACCACGTTGTTGATCGGCCGCATGCCGGCCAGCAGGAGCCGGCGGGCGATCCACTGCGGCGAGGGACCGACGGTCACCCCGTCGAGCACGCTCACCGTCAGGCGTGGACACAGCTCGAGCGAGTCGACCGAAGCCGACGCGGCCGATTCCACCGGCCGGCCGCTCGGCGCGGGCTGAGGTGCATCGGGCGCAGCTGAACGGCAGCGCGAGCCGGCCGGCCAGGTCGCGGGCGATCCCCGTCATGCTCCAGGCATCCGGGCGGTTGCCCTCCACGGTGATGTCGAAGACGACGTCGGGCTCGAGTCCGAGCGCCTCCATCAGCGGCGTGCCCGGCTCACCGGGCGCCTCGTCGCCCAGGATCAGCAGCCCCGCCTGGTCCTCGGAGAGCCCGAGCTCCTTGCCCGAGCACAGCATCCCGTTGGACTCGACGCCGCGCAGCTTGCGGCGCCCGATCTCGAAGCCTCCGGGCAAGATGGCCCCCACCGGGGCCAGCGGCACCCGGTCCCCTACCTCGAAGTTGTGCGCGCCGCACACGATCTCGAGCGGGTCCGCTCCAGCGTCGACCACGACGAGGCGGATCTTGTCGGCCCCCTTGATCGGACGGATCTCGAGGACGCGGCTGACCACGACGTCGCCGAGCCCCTCACCCACGCTGCTCGACCGCCTCGACCACGAGGCCCAGGTCGTCGAGCGCGTCGCGCAGCACCCCGATGTCGTCGGGGAAAGGAGCGAAGTCACGGAGCCAGCTGAGCGGTGCGCGCACGGTCGTCGAAAGGATCCTTCAGATGGTGGGTGAGGTCAGAACTGCGAGAGGAAGCGGATGTCGTTCTCCACGAAGGAGCGCATGTCGGGCACGGCGTGGCGCATCTGCGCCAGCCGGTCGATGCCGAAGCCGAACGCGAAGCCCGACCACTCGTCCGTGTCGATCCCGACGGCGGCGAAGACGGCGGGGTCGACCATGCCGCACCCGCCGAGCTCGATCCAGCCCGTGTGCGAGCACGTACGGCACCCCTCGCCCAGGCACAGCGTGCACGTGATCTCGAATTCGGCCGAGGGCTCGGTGAAGGGGAAGTAGGCCGGGCGCAGGCGAGACTGCATGCCCGGACCGAAGTAGGCCTCGGTGAAGACCTGGATTGTCCCGGCGAGGTCGCCGAAGGTAACTCCGTGGTCGACCACCAGGCCCTCGATCTGGTTGAACACCGGGAGGTGCCGGGCGTCGGGGGTGTCGAGGCGGAAGCACTTGCCCGGCATCACCGCGTGGATGGGCAGCGTGCCGTCGCGCACAGCGTCTTCCATGAGGTGGATCTGCACTGGCGAGGTGTGCGTGCGCAGCAGCACGGTCTCGGGCTCACCGATGTCGAGGTAGATCGTGTCGTACATGCCGCGTGCAGGGTGTGCCGGCGGCATGTTGAGGGCTTCGAAGTTGTACCAGTCCGACTCGGCCTCGGGCCCCTCGGCGACGGTGAAGCCCATGCCGACGAACACGTCCTCGAGCTCGGCGCGGGCCTGGGTCACGAGGTGGAGGTGGCCTCGTGACAGCGGTGCGAGCACCTGGGCCGGGATCACCTCGGTCAGGTCGAGGCGGTCCGCCTGCAGCGACGCCGCCCGCTCCGCTCCGCGCCAGCTCGTCCCGGCGCGCCGCCAGCTGCGACTCGAGCAGCGCCCGCACGTCGTTGAGCTGGCGGCCGGCCTCCTTGCGGGCATCGGGATCGAGGCCGCCAAGGCATGCGGTGTGCCCTCGTCAGCGCCGAGCGCTTGCCCAGGTACTCGGTCTCGACCTGGGCCAGCGCCTCGGTCGAGGCAGCGCCCGCGATGGCCCGCTCGCCGTCGCCGGCGATGCCTTCGATGTCGAGTTCCACGTTGTCAGTCACCATGTCGTGTCGTTCCGCCACCCGAAATGCTACGTGGCCCGGGACCACCACCCCGGCGTTGGCGGAACGCCTCGAAGCAGACCACCGCGCACGCCACGCCCACGTTGAGGGACTCGGCCCGCCCCGCCATCGGGATGGCGATGGATCCGCCCAGCGCGCCGCTCAGCGCGGGGTCGAGCCCCGAGGACTCGTTGCCGAGGAACAGCGCAGTCGGCACCGACCAGTCGAGCGCGGCGTAGTCGTCACCGCCACGCACCACGGTGGCCACGGTGCGAAACCCGGCGTCGGACAGCTCGCCGGCCAGCGCCCGCGGCTCGTGCCGCACCGCGAGCGGAACGTGGAAGACGCGAGCCGGCCGAGGCCCGCACCGTCTTGGGGTTGTAGGGATCGACCGAGTCGGCGGCGTAGACGACGGCCGTCGACCCTGAGGCGTCCACGGCCCGCAGCACGGTGCCGGCGTTGCCCGGGTCGCGCACGTCGACCAGCACCACCACGAGCGCGCCCGGACGAGCCAGTGGACGCCACACGTCCGGGCCCTCCGCCGACTCGTCGAGCATGGGCAACATGGGCAGCACGGCGAGAACCGGCTGCGGCGTGACGGTGTCGGCCACCCGCTCCAGCACGCCCGGCGCCGAGCGGGAACACGCGCGCCCCCGCCGCGACCGCACGGCGGCGAGACGTCCTGGGTGGCGCGGTCGTCGTCACCCTCGGGCGGCGACGTACACGGACTCGATCGGTGCGCCCGCATCGAGCGCGCAGCGGATCAGCTCGGCTCCCTCTGCCACGAAGGCGCGCTCGCTCCAGCGCGCCGAACGCTTCTGCAACAGCCCGCGCAGCCGGCGGACCCGCCGGTGCGTGAAGGCCAGCCGCTGGGTCAGGAAGCGACCTCGGCCACAGCCGCCGTGCGATGCTGCCTACGAGGCGATGCGAGGCGCCGGCGCGACGCCAGGGCGGCCTGCGCCGTCTCGACCAGCGCGGCGAACGCCGCAGAATCGCTCACGGCCAGGTCGGCCAGCACCTTGCGATCGACCTCGACCCCGGCCAGGTGCAGCCCGTTGATCAGGCGGCTGTAGCTCATGCCGTGCTGCCGGGCCCCGGCGTTGATCCGCTGGATCCACAGCTTGCGGAAGTCGCCCTTGCGGGCCCGGCGGTCCCGGAAGGCGTACTGCATCGAGTGCATGAGCTGCTCGTTGGCAGCCCGGTAGGAACGGCTCTTGTTGCCGTAGTACCCCTTCGCCTGCTCGAGGACAGCGCGGTGGTGCTTGCGGCCGTGGACGGCCCGCTTCACTCTGGCCATCGGGGTGCTCCTCTCTTCGGGATTTCCGGGGACTTCGGGGTTCGGGATTCGATCTTCGAGGACTACGGACCTTCGGGACGTCGGAGACTTCGGGAGTCAGTCGCCTCGGGTGGTCTGTGCCGGCGGCCCCCGGCCGGAACCGGGGGCGGGACGCTCAGATGCCGAGCATCCTCCGCGTCGCCTTCTCGTCCGCCTTGGCGATGTCGGACTCGCGCCCGAGCCGGCGGGTGCGCACGCTGGACTTCTTCTCGAGCAGGTGCGAGCGGAACGCCTTGCGCCGGCGCAGCCGGCCGCTGCCCGTCACCTTGATCCGCTTGGCGGCACCCCTGTCGGTCTTCATCTTCGGCATTACGTCATCCCTCTTCGGCTGATGCGGCGACTTCGCTCGCCTCGCTGACCCCACTGCCCCACTGGCCCCGTTCACACCGTTCACACCGTTGCCGCTCGCCGCAGGCGTGCTCCCGTTCCCGGCGCTCCCCGAACCTGCTCCCGCATCAGCACCGGTGTTCCCACCTGCGCTCGGCATCGGTGCCGGTCCCGGCGCCCTCGGCGGCGTCCGCCGCGGGTGCCTTCGGGGTCCGCTGCTGGTTCGAGGCCCTGGACTGCGCGGCCTGGCGGGCCCGCTTGTCGGGGGCGAGCACCATGATCATGTTCCGGTTGTCGAGCTTGGGCTCGGCCTCCACTTTGGCCACGCCCTCCATCTGCTCGGCGATGCGATCGAGGATCCGCTTCCCGTGCTCGGGGTGGTACACCTCACGGCCTCGGAACATGATCGTGATCTTGACCTTGTGACCCTCGTTCAAGAACTTGGCCACCTGCCGGGTCTTGGTGTCGAAGTCGCCGGGCCCGATCTTGGGCCGGTACTTCATCTCCTTGATCCCGACGTGGACCGCCTTGCGCCGGCTCTCCTTGGCCCGTTGGGCCTCGTCGAACTTGAACTTCCCGAAGTCCATGATCCGGCACACCGGCGGATTGGCCAAGGGAGCCACTTCGACGAGATCGAGGTCGAGCTCCTTGGCGATTGCCAGGGCCTCGGGCAGCGGCTTGATGCCTAGTTGCACACCGTCGGGGTCCACGAGCCGGACTTCACGGGCACGGATTCGGTCGTTGATCCGATGCTCAGTTGTGGTTTCAGCGACGATGCGTCATCACACCTCTCACTCGGGCCCGCGGTCCTTCCGCAAGCCAATCGGTGGAGCGGGACCGACCTGCGGGCAGCGCCCGCGCCCGAGGGGCGATCGACCTGGCGCACGGTACACACCGCTGCTGCGGAGGGGTGGCCAGGTGGAGGCCGCTCAGTGAGGGCCCCGCTTCCATGTAGTCAAGACTGCCTACAGTACCAGCATGAGCAGCCTCTGGACACCGTCGGGTGAGCATTTTCCCAAGGAGGAGGAGGCCGACGCCGCCTCGTCGCCTTTCAACCCTCCGGGCGACACCGACGTCACGGGACCGCCAGACGCCGAGTCCCAGGCCGAGGCCCAGGCGGCGGTGGACGCCATGCGGGCCCAGTTGGCCAACACGCCGGCCGAGCTCGTGGTGGCCAACCACTGCTACGGGCTCTTCGAATTCGCCGCCATCTACCTCTCGCAGACCCCACCCGAGCTCTTCGAGGCCCGCCTCGCCATTGACGGCCTGGCGGCTCTCCTCGACGGCCTGCGCGGGCGGCTCGGGGAGGCCGAGCCCGCGCTGCTCGAGTCACTCTCCCAGCTGCGCCTTGCGTTCGTCCGCCTCGAGGGCTCCGAGCGCACCGCGGCCGAGAGCACGGCCGCGGAGAACTCCCTCCGACGGGAGCTAGGAGCCTCGGGCCGCGGGGCCTGGGCGGCTGCCGCCGGCCAGGCCCTCGACCGTCTGGCTGATGAATGCCCCCAGCTGGCGACGGTAGATCCCGCCGCTGCCAGGCACCTTCGCCCGGAACGTCGAACGCCAATTGATGGTGGTCCCGGCGCCGAGGCCCTCGGGTGATCCGTCGCCCGGCGCGAGGAGCTCGAAGGAGCCGATGGGCGACCACCCGGGCCAGGTCGACCCGTCTGCCAGCAGCGCGTAGACCGCAGCCGGGTCCCCGCTCGTCGTCATCGTCCGGTCGATCACCTGTTGTGCCATCGCGGTCTCGTCTCCGTCCGTCTTCATCCGGTTGCGCTTCTCTGGTCGCGGCGAGTGTACCATTTGGTACATATGGAAGCCCAATCCGCCGCTCCCGACGCCCGGGAGCGCCTGCTCGACTCGGTCATCGCCCACTTCACCGCCGACGGCCTGGCCGACCAGAGCCTGCGGCGCATCGCCGAGGCCACCGGCACGAGCCACCGCATGCTCCTGTACCACTTCGGATCCAAGGAGGGCCTCGTCCTGGCGGTGGTGCAGGCCGTGGAGGCGCGCACCCAGTCGATGCTCGCCTCCCTCGGCCAGGAGGTCGGCACCGAGGCCGGCACGGAGGTCGGCGAGGCCGACCGACGAGGTGATCCGCCGCATGTGGGCCTACGTGGCCGACCCCGCGCTGGCGGGCTTCGAACGCCTCTTCTTCGCGCTGTACGCCCGGGCCGCTTCAGGGCGACGCGTCGGCGCGGCCGTTGCTCGAGGGCGACATCGAGGCCTGGCTCGAGGCGAACGACGCGCTGCTGTCGGCGGCAGCCGGCGTGCCCCCCGACGTCGCCCGGCACGCACGCCGCGCCTCGGCCTCGCGGTCGTGCGCGGGTCTGCTGCTCGACCTTCTCGCCACCGGCGACCGCGCCGGCGTGGACGCCGCGCTCGAGGTCTTCGCCCGCGGCTATGCGGGGCGCTGGTGGGAGCCTCAGCCCTCCGGCCCGGGCACCACGACGAGCGACCGCGCCTCGTAGCGGCCGCCGTGCCCGGGCGACACGGTGAAGGCCACCGGCGCACCCTCGTCGATGCGACGGCTGCCGTCCGCGATCGCCGTGGCGTGGAAGCCGTACGTCGCGCCGTCGGCACCAGTGACGGTGCCGAGGCCGCGGCGGGCGTCGAAGGTGGTCACGCGCCCGAGGCGAGGTCCGGCGCCACCGGCGGGGCCGGCCATGTCAATGGACGATCTTGGACAGCGCGATCTCCAAGATGTCGGTTGCGCCCTGGTCGCGCAGTGCCGGGATGAGGATGTTGATGTCGGACTTGGCCACCACGGTCTCGAGCGCGAAGGCGCCGCCGCCGGAGAGCTCCGAGATGGTCGGCGCGCGCAACGAGGGCAGGACGGCGAGCACGGCATCGAGGTTCTCGGCCGAGACGTTGAGCTTGACGAGCACCTTGCCGCGTGCCTCGAGCGTGCCCTGCAGGAGGGTGAGGATCTGCTCCATGGCATGGCGCTTCTCGGCATCCGCGGCCGACGCGGGGTTGGCGATGAGCTCGGTGTGCGACACCAGCAGCGTCTCGATCACCTTGAGGCCGGCGGCGCGCAGCGCGCTGCCAGTCTCGGTCATGTCGACCACGGCGTCGGCGATGTCGGGCACCTTGGCCTCGGTGGCGCCGTAGGACATCGCGATGTCCGCGTCGATCCCGTGGGTGGCGAACACCCGGCGGGTCAACTCGGGGTACTCGGTGCTGACGCGGAACCGGCCGGGTCGCGTCCGCCACCGCCTCGGCCAGTTCGGACAGCGACGACGCCGGCGAATCGGCACCGACGGCGAGCACGATGCGCGCCGGGTTCGAGGTCGCCTTCGAGTACGCGAGCTCGCCGAGCGAGACGACGTCGCTCCCCCGCTCCTCGATGCAGTCTCGCCCGGTGATGCCGAGGTCGAAGAGCCCGTCGGCGACGTAGACGGGGATCTCCTGAGGTCGCAGGATGCGCACCTCGCTGATGCGGGGATCCGCGATGGAGGCGCGGTAGGCCACGTCGGAGGCACGGTTGACGGCCAGGTCGGCGTCCTCGAAGAGCTGCATGGTGGCGCGTTCGAGCGAGCCCTTGGGAAGGACGAGGCGGAGCATGGGGCTAGATCTTCGCAGACCGGCCGAGACGCCTCGCGCCTGGCCCTCGTCCTCGTGTCAGGTCGGGCATGCTGTGCCCGTGCCACCCCCCTACGACGTGTACAACTTCTTGAACCTGCTCGGCATCGAGATCCCCGACGTCGCCGCGGGTGACGACCCCGTCGCCCGCCTCACCGTCACCCATCCGCTCATCGCGGGGACCGGCTACCTGTGGGCCCCCGTCGTGCTCACGCTGGCCGACGCGCTGTGCGCGTTCGGCGTCAACCACCACTGGCCCGAGGGGGCCACGAGCTTCACCACCGTCGACTGCTCGGCCAACTTCATCTCGAGTGCCACGGAGGGCGACCGCGTCGTGGCGACGGCCTCGGCGCTGCACACCGGCCGCACGACGCAGGTCTGGGACGCCACCGTGACGAACGAGACCACCGAGCGTCTGATGGCGTCCTATCGCTGCACGCAGCTGATCTTGTACCCCCGCACGTGAGCGCAGAACGCCCTCGGAGCCGCTAGGAGAGCGGGCCGCTGCGCAGCAGGCGCACCATCTCGATGGCCGTGCATGCTGCTTCGCGACCCTTGTTGGTGTCGTCGGGCTCGGAGCGCTCGAGCGCCTGCTCGAGCGTGTTGGTGGTGAGCACGCCGAAGACGACGGGGACACCGGTCGCCAGTTGCACCTGCTGGATCCCCGAGGCGCACTCCCCCGCGACGAAGTCGTAGTGCCCGGTGTCGCCCCGGACGACCGCACCGAGACAGAGCACGGCGTCGACCTTTCCTGCCCGCGCGAACGCCCGGGCGACGAGGGGAAGCTCGAACGCCCCGGGTGCCCAGGCCACCGTGAGGTCACGCTGGTCAGCCCCGGCCTCGGCGAGGGCATCGAGCGCGCCCGCGAGCAGCCGCAGCGTGATGCCCCCGTTGAAGCGCGCGCATGCGATACCGAACCGCAACCCGGTGCCGTTGTGGCACCCTCGAGCTGCGCACCGACCCGCGTGCCGACGTCGTCGAGCGCGCCCTCGGGCAGCGGCCGCCAGATCGGAGCCCGCCATCAGGCGGACGCGTGCACGGCGCCGTCACAGGACGTCGTCGAGCCCGTGCAGCAGGTGGCCCATCCGCTCCCGCTTGGTGCGCAGGTACGCGATGTTCTCGGGATTGGGCGAGGCCTGCAGCGGGACGCGCTCGGTGATGTCGAGTCCGAAGCCCTCGAGCCCGCCGTACTTGACGGGGTTGTTGGTCATGAGCCGCATGGTCGTGACCCCGAGGTCCACGAGCATCTGCGCACCGATGCCGTACTCCCTGCTGTCGACGGGAAGGCCCTGCTGGAGGTTGGCGTCGACGGTGTCGTGGCCCTCCTCCTGCAGCTGGTAGGCGCGGATCTTGTGGCCGAGGCCGATGCCGCGCCCCTCGTGCCCGCGCAGGTAGATCAGCACGCCTCGCCCCTCCTGCTCGATCAGGTCGAGTGCGGCGTGCAACTGGGGGCCGCAGTCGCAGCGCAACGAGCCGAAGACGTCACCGGTCAGGCACTCCGAGTGCACCCGCACCAAGACGTCCTCGGCGCCGGCCACGTCGCCCATGACGAGCGCGAGGTGCTGTTCGTTGTCGAGGACAGACTCGTAGACCAGCGCCCGGAACTCGCGGCCCGTCGCCGGGATACGGGCTTCGGAGACCAGGCGCACCAGCTTCTCGTTCTGGCGCCGGTACCGGATGAGGTCGGCAATGGAGATCAGTGGCAGATCGTGCTTCTTGGCGAAGCGCTCCAGGTCGGGGAGCCGCGCCATTTCGGACTTGTCCTCGGTGACGATCTCGCAGAGCACGCCGGCGGGCGAGAGCCCCGCGGCGCGGGCGAGGTCCACCGTGGCCTCGGTGTGCCCGGCTCGCTTGAGCACGCCGCCCGTGCGGTAGCGCAGCGGGAAGATGTGACCCGGGCGGTTCAGGTCGTTCGGCCTCGTCGTAGGGTCGATGAGCGCCGCGATCGTGCCGGCGCGGTCCGCCGCCGAGATCCCCGTGGTGGTGCCGTGGCGGTAGTCGACGCTGACCGTGAACGCGGTCCGCTGCGCCTCGGTGTTCGCCGTGACCATGAGCGGGAGGTCGAGCTGGTCGGCCCGCTCGGGCAGCAGCGGCACGCAGATGACGCCCGAGGTGTGAGCCAGGAAGAAGGCGATGTGCTCCGGCGTGGCGGCCTCGGCCGCCATGACCAGGTCACCCTCGTTCTCCCGGTCCTCGTCGTCGACGACGACGGCCATGCCCAGGCGCCCGATGGCGTCGATCGCCTCTTGCACGCTCGAGAATCCCATCAGGCCGCCACCTCCACTCGCAGATCCTCGCCGAGACGCTCCACTGAGACCAACCTGCCCTTCCACACATCGGCAATTGTGCCAGCCCCATGACCAGAAAAGAGCGGTCGGGCGTCGTCACCCCCGAAGAACACCGGCGCCAGGTACAAGACGTAGCGGTCGACCAGCCCGGCAGCGTGGAAGTCGTGGGCCACCGTGGCCCCCCCCTCGACCAGCAGCTGGAGCACGCCGCGGCGTCCGAGCTCGCTCAGGACGTCGTCGAGGTCGCCCGAGAGCTCGAGCGCCGGGAGCACCCGGGCGCCGCTCGGCGCCGTGCCCAGCACGACCCGCAGCGGCTGGGACCGCTCGACGCCGTCGTCGAGGCGCACCGTCAGCTCGGGGTCGTCGGCCCGGACGGTGCCCGCCCCCACGAGCACGGCGTCGGAGCTGGCACGCAAGCAGGTGGACGTCACGCCGGGCCGCCTCCCCGGTGATCCAGCGGCTCGTCCCGTCCGGCGCCGCCGTGCGGGCGTCGAGGCTGGCCGCCATCTTGAGCACCACCCAGGGCCGCCCGGTCGAGCGGTGCTTGAGGTAGGGCGCCAGCTGCTCGGCCACCTCGTCTGCCGCCACGCCCGACCTCGACGTCGATCCCCGCCGCACGCAGCGCTGCGATGCCGCGCCCTGCGACCTGGGGGTCCGGGTCCTCGACGCCCACGACGACGCGGGCGACGCCGGCCGCCACGATCGGCGTCGGTGCACGGCGGCGTGCGCCCGTGGTGGGCGCAGGGCTCCAGGGTCACGAACAGGGTGGCGCCCCGGGCGGCCTCACCGGCCGCCGCGAGGGCGCACGCACTTCGGCGTGCGGGCCCCCCGGGCGGGGCGGTCGCGCCCTCGAAGCCGGTCGCGCCGGCGTCCCGCTGTCCCTCGGCTCCGTCGGGGGGACCACGACGCTGCCCACCCATGGGTTGGGGGCGGTGTCGGTCCGGACCGTGGCGGCCAGCGCCATCGCCCGGCGCATGTGCTCCACATCGTCCATGGGTCACGTCCTCGTGCGGGGTGCATCCCCGCCCCTGTGTGCGCAATTATAGAACACGTTTCAGTTTTTGTCGAGAAGGCGCTGGTCAGACCGGGTGGGTTCTGCTGTCGCCGCCCTCGTCCAGCACGGGGAGAGGTCAGTGACGTCAGCGATGATCGCCGTGTGGGGCGCCGCTGCGGAGGGTCGCCTCGTCGTGGGCCCCGCTCAGCACCCCCACCACCGCCCCGCGCCTCAGCCCGCGTGCCCGGCCTCGAGGTCGCTGACGGTGTCGCCGACGACCACCACGGCGGCCGGGTCGGTCACACCCAGTCGGGCCATGGCCCCGAGGATCATGTCGGGCGCGGGGCGGCCCCGCCCGACGTCGGCCGGGGAAAGGCCAAGTCGACCTCGTCACGCCAAGCGAGGGCGTCGAGCAACGCGTCCCTTGTCGATGGTGCGAACCCGGTCGTCAGACACACGGCCACCCCGCGGCCCCGCAGCGCCCGCAAGACGCCGAGCGCGCCGGGGATCTCGACCGCCCCGCCCTCCGCGACGAGAGACTCGTAGGCTCCGTGCGAACGCAGCCGTCGCCGTGGCCGCCTGCGTCGGGCTCGAGCAGCGAGGCGAACACGTCGGCCTTCGACCAGCCCATGGTGTCGCGCACGAACACGATCGGCCTCGGCGTAGCGGTCGCTCCCTTCGCTGATGCCGACGGTCTGCGAGCGCGGCGGTGAACGCGGCATCGACGGCGCCGTCGTCACGCACGGTCGTCCCCGCCATGTCGAGGCACGCGAGCGCGAACGGGCCGATCATGACGACACCCCTGCCGCCGTGAGCGTGTCCGCCGCGATCGCCGGGGCGCAGGTCATCCCGCGACCACCAGGACCGGTGACCAGCCAGACACCCGGCTGCGATCTCCTGGCGCAGGCAGACCCCGCCGTCGATGCACTGGGCGTAGACGCCCTCCCAACGCCGTCGAACCGGCGGGAGTCGGGACGCCGAGAATCGACCGCGGCCCGGGACAGCAGCTCGGCGGTCGGATCCTCGCAGAGCGCGAAGTCGAAGGGCTCGCCGTACTGGTGGGTGTCCCCGATGGTCAGCCCGCCGTCGAGTCGCTGCACCAAGAGGAGCTGGAGGTGGTGCTCGGCCGCCACGACGCGCTGCGCGCCCAACGCATCGAGCGGCGCCACCTCGTAGGCGGGGTAGTACCGGAGCGAGTCGGCGTCGGCCAGTGAGGTGGTGAGCGCGTCGCGGCAGAGGCGCCGTCTCGAGCATCTGCAGGCGGACGCGCCGGAGCTTGGGCCTCAGGCTCTCGGTGCCCGGGCAGATGGTCGTAGGCGGCGCCCGTGGCCACGACGGCGAGATCCCCCTCCCAGCGGGTGCCCGTGGAGTCGACCAGGGCCCGGGGCTCGACCGTCACGACACGTCGGCCCGCGTGGAAGCGGTAGCGCCCCCCGGCGGCGGCCGTCAGGTGCGCCGCGCAGCGGCATCGAGCACGAGCCGTGGTTCGACCACCGCGTCCTCGCTGCAATACAGCGCGCCGAGCGTCTCGCCGTGGACGGCCGGGTTGGCGGCACCGACCTCCTCAGGCTCGACGAAACGAATCCCGCGGGCCGTGGCGTCTGGGTGGGCGGCGAACGCCATCATCACGGAGCGCTCGCGCTCGTTGCGCGCCACGGTGAGCGACCCGTTGGGCCGGAAACCGATGCCCGGGACCACGCGCACCGACCTCCTCCCAACGGCGCCGCGCCCGCCGGGCGACATCCAGCTCCTCACCGTTGCGGCGGCCGCTCACCCAGACGAGCCCGAAATTGCGAACCGACGCGCCCACGGGGGCCACCTCCGCTTCGAGGTGCTCGACGGCGAATCCCGCAGCGACGAGCTCGTAGGCGTGCCAGGTCCCGAGGATGCCCCCGCCGGCCACCACGGCCCGCGCCGGCGCCCGGCTGTCATCACCGGCTTCGTGCGGGGCGGATCACTCCGCCGCGCTGCGCAGCCGTTGCCCGCTGCGCTGCGGATGGCCTCGGCGGCTTCCCAGGGCCGCGTCGTGCCCGAAGATGGCGCTGCCCGGCCACGAACACGTTGGCGCCTGCGGCAGCCGCCACCGGCGCGGTCACCGTGTCGATGCCGCCGTCAACCTCGATGTCGACCGCCAGCGACGCGGCATCGACCGCGGCGCGCACCTGCTCCACCTTGCCCATGACGTCGGCGATGAAGCTCTGACCGCCGAAGCCGGGGAACACCGTCATGCACAGCACGAGGTCCACCGAGTCGGAGGTAGGGCTCCACGGCCTCGAAGGGCGTGTCGGGGTTCGCGGCGAGCCCGGCGCGCAGGCCGAGCGTGCGCATCTGGTCGATCAGCTCGTCCGTCTGGCCCACCTCGACGTGCACCGTGCAGCCGTCAGCGCCGGCGTCGGCGAAGTCCTTCAGGTACCGGCCGGGCTCGGTCATCATCAGGTGGCAGTCGAAGAAAAGCGGTGTGTGACGGCGCAGCGACGCCACCACCGGCGGACCGATCGTCAGGTTCGGAACGAAGTGGCCGTCCATCACGTCCACGTGCAGCCAGTCGGCCGCCGGCGCCACCTCGCCCACCTGCTCGGCCAGCATCCCGAAGTCCGCCGAGAGCACGGAGGGCGCGATGCGCAGGTCCCCGGTGCTGCCCGGGATCCCGGCGCTGGCCCGCGGCCGGTGCCTGCACGTGACCGGTGTCCCCGCTCAGCTGAAGCGCGCCCAGCAGAGGATGCGGCGGAACCCGTAGAAGTACGGCTCGCGCTCCCCCAGCTCTTCGATCAGCCGCTCCCGGTACCGCTCGACGAACTCGTCGAACAGCTCCGGGCTGAGGCGCTTGCGATACGGCGTGAGCAGCGTGCCCATCACCCACTCGACCACTTCGCCCGTCGACTCGAGCTCGTGGCCGTACACCTCCATCCGCACGACCTGATCCTTCGCACCCGAGCTCGTAGAGCAGGTCGGCATACAGCTCGGGCGAGAGCACGAAGCGACCCCGGTCCTCGGGGACATCCCCGTAGAGCGCGTCGATGAACGGCGGCTCGTTGGCCACCTCGTGCGCCAGGAGGTGCGACGGGTGGCGGTAGTTGGCGGGCACCTGGAACGCCAGCTGCCCGTCCATGCCCAGCGCGGTCCGCATGCGCGCCAGCAGGTTGAGGTGGTCGTCGATCCACTGGAAGGACGCGTTGGCGAACACGAGGTCGAGGTCCTCGCCGAGCCAGTTGGCGATGTCGCCCTGGCGAAGGAGAGCCCGGGCACCTCCGCGAACGCCGTCTGCGCCCGGGCCAGCATCGCAGGCGACGAGTCGATCTCCGACCGTCTCCTTGGCCTGCATCTCCTCGTGGAGGATCTTGGTCAAGTCGCCGGTCCCGCAGCCCAGATCGACGACACGCCCACCGGGGACGGGATGGCACAACATGAGGAGATCGTCGAAAGGTTGCTGGCGTTCCGAGCGGAACCGCTCGTACTGGTCGGGGCTCCACCCGTCGATCGGAGTCACGGTCACCGCCCTCATGTTTAGTCCGTCCCGAGACGCTCGCCGTCCTCGGGCCGAACGCCTCGCAGCCACTCGTCGGCTGACATGGGGGAACGGCTCTCGGGCTGTACCCGACCGAGCAGCAACGAGCCCTCGCCCGCCGACACGTGCGCGCCGTGCAGCGTGCCGGGCGCATTGCCGTCGAGCTCGGCGCCGGCATCAGTCGAGCGGCCGCGTCCAAGTACGCCGAGGCGCCGGCCGCGGAACGTCGTCCAGGCCCGGCCGAGCCGCACCACCCGTGCCACCTGTCGTGCGGGCTGCGCCCAGCTGCAGGTGCAGATCTTCCGTCGTGATCTTCTCCGCGATGGTGACCATCGCCCTGCTGCGGCTGCGGCATCGGGCAGACCCGCCACCCCATCCGGCGAGCGTGTCGACGACGACCGCGGACCCCGACCGCAACCAATTGCTCGCGCAGCGCCGCCAACGTGACGTCGTCGTCGATCGCGACGGTCCGTGTCGCGTAGACGGGCCCGCTGTCGAGCCCCTCTTCGATCTTCATGAGGCACACGCCGGTCTCGTGGTCACCGGCCAGGATCGCCCGTTCGACAGGCGCGGCGCCCCGCCAACGGGGCAACAGAGAGAAGTGCAGATTCACCATCAAGAAGCTGCTCGAGCAGGCGGGCCGGGATGATGCGGCCGAAGGCCACGACGACGGCCAGCTCCACGTCTGCCGGCGATCAGGTCGTCCATGTCGTGGCTCACCGCAATACCGAGCTCGCCGGCGGCGGCCTTGACCGGGCTCGGGGTGGTCTGACCGCCCCGCCCCCGCCGGCGGTCGGGCCGCGTCACACAGAGCACCACCTCATGTCCGGCGTCGACGAGGGCGCGCAGCGGCGGCACGGCGAGCTGAGGGGTCCCGAGGTAGGCGAGGCGAGCCATGTCACTCACCGTACCACAGCCGCCGCGGCGGCGTGCCACGTCGCCGTCGATGCGCGGAGCGGGCAGCGCCGAAGCCTCAGCCCGAGAACAAGCTGCGTCAGCCCGTCGGGGTCAGGCGACTCGAGGTCCAAGGTGCGGCTGCGCAGGATCTTGAGTGCCTCCTTGCGCTGGTCCTCGTCGAGTCGCTCGACCAGCAGGATCCCGTCGAGGTGGTCGAGCTCGTGCTGGAACACTCGCCCCTCGCAGCTCGGTCGCCCTCGATCGAGACCTCGTTCCCGTCGAGATCCAGACCGACCAGGTGCACGGCGTTAGGCCGCACGATCTCCCAACTCAGTCCGGGCACCGACAGGCATCCTTCGTCGAAGACGAACTCGCCGTCACTCTCGACGATGCGAGGGTTGATGACGGTCCGGACCCCATCGCCGACGTCGTAGACGAAGAGCCGGCGCTGCACGCCGACTTGGTTGGCCGCCAGCCCCATCCCGGGCGCGGCATACATGGTCTCGATCATGGACTCGACCAGGCTCACCAGGGCGCCGTCGATGTCCTCGACCTCGCGTGTCGGTTCCTTGAGAACAGGGTCGCCGTACTGGCGGATGGGAAGGCCGGCCATGGCAGCCATTCTACCGGCGAGTGTCCTGGGCATCTCTTCCACCCGACCTCCATCGTCGGCGTGCGTGGCGGGCTCACACGGTGACGGGGTCCACCTCGACCCGCAGGCCCCTCCCCGCCGGCCGGGCAGCCCGGTTCGAGGACGTCGCACAGCGGGGCGTGCGTGGACGCGCGCAGCAAGGAAGCGGTCCTCGCCGAGTGCGGACACGGACACCGCCCCTGTCCACGACCTCGGGCTCACGGGCCAGCGCGTCGACGAACGCGGCAGCGAGCGTCCGCCGGTCACCAGCGCCAGCGCGGCGAAGGGTGGGAGCGCCGGAGGCCCGGCGGATGGCCACCTCTTCGTCGAGCACCGGCGCCGGCTCCCCCAGGGCCGCGGCCTGGAGCACCGCATGGTCGGGCACCCGGGTCTGGGCCTGCACCCGCGCCCAGGGACGGCCCGCCACGCCCCCCGACCAGGCGCCCGGCCCGCACGAGCAGCGCGAGGGTCTCCTCGGTGGCCGACAACCGCGGCGCGAGCAGGTGCAGATCGATGTCGAGGAAGGCGACACTCGCGGCGCGGCGCACCCGGTGCAAGACCGCCTCGGTCCCCACGAGGACCGGTGCGTCTGGCACCTGCGTCTCCACCGGACGCGACGGCGCCGGCCACCTCGCCCACCTCTGTCCCGAGCAACGCGGACAGCTCCTCGCGCAGCCGGCTCACACCGGCGCGCAACGTCTTCATGCGCAGCCGGCCGCAGCGACGCGCACACGACGGGCCGCGACTCGCCACAGCGCGGACAGCGCAGTACCTCTTCGCCGCGCGGGTGTTGCGCCGCCGCGCCACATCGGGTCGCAGCGGGCCAGCTCGCCACAGTGCCGGCAGGCGAGGAGCCGTGCGCCGCCCGTGCGGTTGTAGACGCACACGAGCGGTCCGCGGGCCCGGGCCGCCGCGTCGTCGAGCACGGCACGGGCCAGCCGGACGAACTCCTCTGAGAACAAGCCGGTGCGGGGGTCGGCGCCGCGCCGGTCCACCCGCTCGAGGACGGGCCAACCCGACCGCTCCTGGCTCCGTCGCCAGCGAGAAGGTTCGCAGACCCCCTGAGCGCGGCCATGGCCACCGGCGGGATAGGAGAGGCCAAGGATGCACGGCACCCCGTCCCGACGGGCGCGCTCGACCACGACGTCGACCGCGCTGTACGTGGGCGCGCTCTCCTCGCGATAGGCATCATCGTGCGCGTCGAGGACGATGGCCGCAGCGAGACGCGGCGCCGGAGCCCACGCGGCGGCGCGGCTCCCGACGATCGACGGGCCACCCCGCGCGCGCCTCCTCCCACGAAGCCCGCGACCGGGTACCCACGCCGCACGAGGCGAGCAGAGAGCCGCTCGGCCCAGCCGGTCGACGGCACGAGGACGAGGACGCTCCCGGCGCCGGCAGCGCCACCGCCCGGCTGACGACGGACGAGCACGAGGTCGATCAGGTCTGTGGCCGGCGGCAACCGCACCATCGCGGCGTCCCCTCGCGCCCAGACCTCCTCCCACTTCGACCGTCCACTCCGGCGACGCGAGCGTCGCTCGTCTCGACGGGAGATGGGGCGCGCGGGAGACGGGCTCGGCGGAAAGGGCGGCGCGCCCGGCAGGGCACGGACGACGGTGGCCGGCGACGCCACCCGCAAGAAGAACGACTGCGGACCGGCCCAGCGCCACGAGGCCCACGCCGCTCAGGTCGACAACGCTCGGGGGCGGACCCCAGCCGAGCCAGGACTTGAGCGGGAGGACGTCGACGCCGTCGGGCGCTGCTGCGCCGTCCGCCACGACCCATCCCCGCACACTGCGGCCGTGCAGAGGAACCCGTACACGGGTCCCGACCCGCACGTCCTGGGACCACGAGTCAGGCACCCCGTAGTCGAATGCCTTTGACAGCGCGGCAACCTCGGTGCGCACGCGCACCAACCGGTCAACGTCGCCGACGGGCGGCGTCCGCGCGGTACGGCGTCGACGATCGCGCCGTCACCCATGCGCGACGACTGCTCCCCTCAGGGGAGCGGGCGACGCTCAGAGCCCGAGTGCGGCCCGCAGGTCGTCCACCCGCGGGGTGGCTTCCCACGTGAACTCCTTCTCCGAACGGCCGAAATGCCCGTAGGCGGCCGTCTTCCGGTAGATCGGACGGCGCAGGTCGAGGTCGCGCGCGATGGCCGCCGGCCGCAGATCGAAGAGCTCGCCGCACCGCGTCGGCGATCTCTGAGCGGATCCGCCGCTTCGGTGCCGAACGTCTCCACCAACAACGACACCGGGTGAGCCACGCCGATCGCGTAGGCCACCTGCACCTCGCACTTGGACGCGGCGCCCGCCGCGACAACGTGCTTGGCCACCCAGCGCGTGCTGCATACGCAGCTGAACGGTCCACCTTCGAGGGGTCTTTCCCGGAGAAGGCACCGCCGCCGTGCCGGGCCATGCCGCCGTAGGTGTCGACGATGATCTTGCGCCCGGTGAGGCCGGTGTCAGCGTGCGGACCGCCCAGCTCGAACACCCCGGTCGGGTTCACGAAGATGCGCAGGTTCTCGCTGTCGAGGTCCGTCGGCAGCAACGGGTTGATCACGTGTTCGATGAGGTCCGGACGCAACTGCTCATCGAGGTCGATCCCGCCGGCGTGCTGGGTCGAGATCAGGACCGTGTCGATGCGCACGGGACGCCCACCCTCGTAGACGACCGACACCTGGGTCTTGCCGTCCGGCCGCAGGTAGGGCACGGCCGCGGCGCGGCGCACCTGGGCCAGTCGTTCGGACAGCCGGTGGGCCAGCCAGATCGGCAGCGGCATCAAGTCCGGCGTCTCGTCGCAGGCGTAGCCGAACATCATCCCCTGGTCGCCGGCGCCCTGCGCATTGAGCACGTCCTCGCCGCCCTTGCCGCTGCGGAGCTCGAAGGCGGTGTCGACGCCCTGCGCGATGTCCGGCGACTGCGCGTCGAGCGACACGAGCACCCCGCACGTCTTGCCGTTGAAGCCGAAGGCGTCGTCGTCGTAGCCGATGGCGCACACGGTGTCGCGCGCCAGCTGCTGCGATGTCGACGTAGGTCGAGGTAGTCACCTCGCCCGCGACGACGACCAGTCCGGTGGTGAGGAGCGTCTCGCAGGCCACGCGGCTGCCGGGATCTCCTTCCAGCATGGCATCGAGGACGGCGTCCGAGATCTGGTCCGCCATCTTGTCGGGGTGTCCTTCGGTCACCGACTCCGAGGTGAATGTCGTCTTCACGTGGTGCTCCGCTTCTCCTTGTAGTGGGCGATGGCCCTGTCCAATACCCGATTTGCCACCGCATCCTTCGATGTCAGCGGAATTTCCGTCGAGCCCCCGTCCGCCTCGAGGATCACGACGGCATTCGTATCGTGGTCGAACCCGGCGCCGGGGGCGCTCACGTCGTTAACGACCAGCAGGTCGACCCCCTTGCGCTCGAGCTTGCGCCTCCCGCGTTCCACTGCGTCGTGCGTCTCGGCCGCGAACCCGACGAGGACCTGGCCCGGTCGCCGCCGCGCCGCCGAGACCGGCCAGGATGTCGGGCGTCGGCTCGAGGACCAATTCGGGCACGCCGTCCTCCTTCGAGAGCTTGGTCCCGACCGCGCGCTTCGGCCGAAAGTCGGCCACGGCGGCGGCCATGATCACCACGTCGGCTTCTTCGGCCGCAACACCCGACCGCCTGCTCCATGTCTGCAGAGGTCTCCACGTCGACTCGGTGCACCGTGGCGGCCACGTCCTGGGGCAGCGCCAGCGGCGACGACGTGACCAGGGTCACCGTGGCACCCCGCCGGGCCGCCGCGACGGCCAGGGCGTGACCCTGCTTGCCCGAGGACCGGTTCGTGATGAAGCGCACCGGGTCGATCGGTTCACGAGTGCCTCCCGAGCTCACCACGACGTGCAGGCCCTGCAGGTCGCGACGACCCGAGTCGTGCCCAGGCGTTCGAGCACGCGGCCGACGATGACACCAGGATCTGCGAGCCGGCCCTTCGCCCGCGTCGCCTCCCGCCAACCGGCCACTCTCGGGCGGGACGATCTCGACGCCGCGCTCGCGCGAGCAGAGCCGAGGTTGTCGCGCACTGAGGCGTGCTCCCACATCTCCGTGTGCATGGCCGGGCAGATGATCACCGGGCGCGCGGGTCGCGAGCAGGGTCGCGCACAGGAGATCGTCGGCCAGGCCCGCGGCATAGCGAGCGATCGTGTGCGCGGTGGCCGGCACCACCACGACGAGATCAGCATCCTGGCCAAGCCGGGTGTGCGGGATCGGCGACGACTCGTCCCACAGCGACCGCTGGACCGGCTCCGACGCCAGCGCGGAGAACGTCACTGCACCCACGAACCGCGTGGCGTCCTCGGTCAGCACGGGGGTCACGTGGATGCCGGCGTCAACCAGCCGGCGGCAGACCTCGACGGCCTTGTACGCAGCGATGCCGCCGCACACGCCCAGAACGACACGCGGACCTTGGGCGGTGCCCTGCTCGGTGGTCACTGGGGAACTCGGGTTCCGGTGCGTCCGGCCATCGGCGGCCTCCGCCGTACCCCTGCCGCCCTCGCCTAGCTGGCGCTCGGGTCGCTGTCCCCGAGCTCGAGGGCCTCGATCACTTCTGCACCCCTCACCTCGCTCTCGGCCTTCGGCGAGCAAGCCCGCTTCGGCGGCGTCGGCGATGGCGGCCGCCAGCGCGGCCTCCTCCTCGGGGTCGGGTCGGGTGTAGGTGGCCTTCCCGGCTGCGATCTCCTCGAACGCGATGGACACCGGCTTGCCCGACACCGATGCGACCTGTGGCGGGACGACCTTGCCCAAGGCCCTCGCCCAGACTGTTGTAGTAGGAGTTCACCTGGCGGGCACGGGCCGATCCCAGCGCGACCAGGGTGAACTTGGAGTCGACCTTGTCCAAGAGGTCTTCGATGGGTGGGTCCATCAGCGTGTGGCGGCCTTGGGCCATCAGGAATCCTCCGGGTTCTCGGCGCAGGGGGCAGCCGATCGGGTCCGATCAACTATAGCCGTCAGCTCGGCCACGGCCTGACCAAGGTTGTCGTTCACCACGGTGTGAGCTGCGATTTTGGCTCCCCGCTCCACTTCGGCCCGCCCCAGCTCGACGCGACGACGGATGTGCTCCTCGCTGTCGCCTCTCGCTTCCAGGCGCTGCGCCTGGACCTCGGGCGACGGGGGCAACAACAGGATCACGGTGGCGTCGGGCCGCTTGGCCAGGACCTGCTCTGCACCTTGCACGTCGATCTCGAGGAGGACGTCGGCACCCGGCGGTGGGTCGGGGATGGGGCGTCCCCATCAGGTGGTCGAGGAACTCGGCCCATTCGAAGAAGCCACCGCGCGCGATCGCGTCCTCGAAGGTGGCCGGTCGACGAAGACATAGGCGGCCCGCTCGAGTTCACCCGGCCGCGGCGTACGAGTGGTCCAGCTGCGACTCAGCCAGAGATGCGGATCCTGTGCCACGAGTTCCGCGGCGACCGTGCCCTTGCCGGCCCCACCGGGGCCGATGAGCACGAAGATGCGCGGCTCGCCAGCAGGCGGTTCAGCGTGCAGTCTCTTTGAGCAGCGCTTCGCGCTGCTTGGCACCGAGCCCCTGCAGGCGGCGGCTGTCACTGATGCCGACCGTCTCCATGAGGCGACGGGCCTTGACCTTGCCCAGGCCGGGCAGGGATTCGAGTACCGAGACCACCTTCATCTTGCCGATGGTCTCGTTGGAGTCCGCCTGCGTGAGGAGATCCGCGAGCTGCAAGGAGCCCATCTTGAGCTTGTCCTTGACCTCGGCCCGCTCACGGCGAACCCTTGCGGCCTTTTCCAGTGCAGCGGCGCGCTGCTCGGGGGTGAGTGCGGGAGGTTGCGGCATGGCGAGACCATAGCGCCTCTGCCAGGAGCGTTCACACCCATTTTCCCTCTTCAGCCCATCAGCGCCGCCAGTTCGCGCGCCGAGCGACTGGGCGCTGCGCCGCACCTCGTGGGGATCCGGTCCGGCCTCGAGGAGCCCCCGGGAACTGCTCGGCAAGACCGAGCCGGCGGGACATCCTGCGAACCGCGCCGCGACATCCTCAGGCCCGGCGCCTTGCACGCCGAGACCCGGAGCGAGAATTACCCCTCCCAACTGGGATAACGCGAAAGCTGAGGGCTCAAGGGTCGCGCCGATCACTGCACCCACCGTGCCGGAAGGGACGTCGGACGATGCATTCAACTGCGGCGATCTCCGCGAGCAGCATGTCCTCGACGCCGTTCCCGGCCGCAGTCACCGCCTGCTGCAACTCACGGCCTTCTGGGTTTGAGCTGCGTGCCACGACGAGCACGCCCCGACCGTTGGCTGCCGCACGGCGGACCAGCGGCGCCAGCGCGCCCAGGCCGAGGTACGGGTGCGCCGTCACCGCGTCGACCGCAAGTGGGCTCTGCGTCGCCCAGCCACGCGTCGGCATAGGCCTCGGCCGTCGAATCGATGTCACCGCGTTTCGCGTCCGCGATCACGAGAAGACCGGCTGCGGTCGCGTCCGCGATCAGCCGTTCCAACTCGGCCATGCCCGCCGAACCATGGCGCTCGAAGAACGCGACCTGGGGCTTGACGACAGCCACCGTCCCGGCGAACGCCTCCACGCAGATCGCACAGAAGGCACGCAGACCCGGCGCGTCGTCGCTCAGACCCCATGACCGCAGCAACGCGCTCGACGGATCGATGCCGGCGCACAGAGGGCCGGTGGAGCGCACCGCCGCCGCGACGCGGTCCCCGAAGCTGTCAGCCATCTCTTCCTCCTTCGTGCTGCGATCGGACGGACATCGCAGAGAGACCGGGCGCGGACGCGACCGTCCCGGCACTGCCTACGCCGCGCGCGAGCGCCCGCTGTCGCGCCGCCGATCGCACCTGGCCGACGGTCGTGCCGTGCGACGCGCACCAGCGGGCAAGCTGGTGGAGCACCTTCCACGGAGCCCTGGGGTCTCGGAAAGTTGCCGTGCCGACCTGAACGGCGTCGGCGCCGGCCTGGAGCAACTCGAGGGCGTCGCGCCCGGTAGCGATCCCACCAACGCCCACGATCGGCAGCTCTGGGAACGCGGCCCGGCACTCCCAGACCGCCCGGACCGCGACGGGATGGACGGCGGCGCCCGAGAGGCCGCCTCCGCCCGCGCCGAGCACCGGGCGCCCGGACTCGGGATCGAGCGCCAGGCCGAGCAGCGTGTTGACCAGGGTCAAGGCGTCAGCGCCGCCCTCGACCGCCCCGGCTGCGATCTCCACGACGTCGGGCACGTTGGGGCTCAGCTTGGCCCAGCGTGGCAGCCCGCACGCGGTGGCCGCCATGCACGCTCGACGTCGCCTCCGCCGAGTGGGCGAACATCCGTGCGCGGTCTTCGACGTTGGGGCAGCTCACGTTGACCTCGAGCGCGGCAATGCACGATCCGTGCTCCCCCGCCGCTGCCGTCGCCACGATCTCGGCCGCGCGGGCGTACTGCGCCACACTCGTGCCCCAGATGCTCACCACGACACGCGCACCCGCCGCATCGAGCGCTGGCAGGTCCGACGCGATCCACTGCGTCAGTCCCGGGTCCCTGCAACCCGACGCTGTTGAGCATGCCCGGACCGACCTCGTGCACCCGGGGCGCTGGATTCCCCGGCCACGGCTCGACCGACAGCGACTTGACCACCACCGCGCCGAGGTCGGCGAGCGCGCCGTACTCGGCGAGCTCGGTGCCGTGGCCCGAGGTCCCCGATGCGGTCATGACCGGATTCGGCACCACGACCCCGCCGATCTCGGTCGCCAGAACGCCGTTGGCCCCTGCGCCGCCTGGTCCGCCGTCGGGCGCCGTCACGACGCGCGCTCCGGCCACACGGGGTGGAGGTCCTGCAGAGCTCGCACCTCGAGGGGGTGCACGCGGGCGTCGGCCATGCCTGCTGCCGCAGCGCGCGCTGCGGCGAGGGTCGTGAGGCACGGCACCTTGTGGGCGACCGCGGCAGTGCGGATATGTGCGCCGTCGGCACGTGGACCCAGGCCGCGCGGCGTGTTGACCACGAGCTGCACCTTGCCCTGCGCGATCAGTTCGACCGCGTCCGACGCCACGCCCTCCTCTCCGACCTTGGCCACCAGCGTGTCCACGACGAGGCCGGCTGAGCGCAGGTACCCCGCCGTGCCGAGCGTGGCGGCGATGGAGAAACCGAGCGCGCTGAATGCGCGCGCAACCTCCAACCCAGCCGGCTTGTCGCGGTCGGCGAGCGAGAGGAACACGGTGCCCGACTCGGGCAACCGGGTGCCCGCGGCCATCTGGCTCTTGGCGAACGCCAGCCCGAAGGTGATGTCGACACCCATGACCTCTCCGGTCGAACGCATCTCGGGTCCGAGGAGCGTGTCCACTCCGGGAAAGCGGTCGAAAGGAAGGACGGCCTCCTTCACGCTGACGTGGTCGAGAATTCGCACCCGTTCGACGGCAGTCGGTGGCAACAAGCCTTCGGCGCGCAGCTGGTCCAGTGTCTGACCGACCATGACCCTGCCCGCCACCATGGCGAGCGGCACCCCGGTCGCCTTCGCGACGAAGGGCACGGTTCGGCTGGCCCGGGGGTTCGCCTCGAGCACGAAGACCTGGCCTTCCTTCACCGCGTACTGCACGTTGATGAGCCCGCACACAGCCAGCGACTCGGCCAGCGCGCGGGTATATCGCTCGAGCACGGCCACGACGTCGGCGTCGCAGCGTTTGCGGTGGCAGCGCACAGGCAGAATCACCCGAGTGGACGCCAGCTTCCTCGACGTGCTCCATCACGCCGGCGATCAGGACCTCCCCGGTCCCGTCGCGCACGGCGTCGACGTCGACCTCGACGGCGTCTTCCAAGAAGCGGTCGACGAGCACCGGCCGCTCTGCAGTGACCCCACCCTCACGTGCGAGCGCGCCGGTTGTCATCGACTGCATCACCCGGCGGACACCGTCGTCGTCGTAGACGATCTCCATGGCGCGGCCACCGAGGACATAGCTCGGCCGCAGCAGCACCGGGTAGCCGACCCGCCCGGCCACAGCCAGAGCCTCCGCCGTCGTGGTCGCTGTGCCCCCGGGCGGCTGCGGAATGTCCAAGCCGGCGCACAGTGCATTCCAGCGCTCGCGGTCCTCTGCCAGGTCGATGGAAGCCGGACTCGTGCCGAGCACGAGCTCAGGAGGGAGGGAGCCGGCCAGCTTCAGCGGCGTCTGCCCGCCGAGCGACACGATCACCCCGGCGACGGTCCCGCCTGCGGCCAGCTCCGCATCGAGCACGTTGGTCACGTCCTCGGCCGTCAGCGGTTCGAAGTAGAGGCGGTCGGACGTGTCGTAGTCGGTGGACACGGTTTCGGGGTTGCAGTTGACCATGACGGTCTCGTAACCGGCGTCTCGCAAGGTCAAGGAGGCGTGGACGCAGCAGTAGTCGAACTCGATCCCCTGCCCGATCCGGTTCGGTCCCGATCCGAGGATGATGACACGGGCGCCCTCGGACGGACGGACCTCGTCCTCTTCCTCGTACGTGGCGTAGTGATAGGGCGTGAACGCCTCGAACTCGGCGGCGCAGGTGTCCACGGTCTTGAACGTGGCACGCACCCCGAGCGCCAGCCGCTCGGCGCGCACGGCGGCCTCGCTCGAGCCGCGCAGGTAGGCCAGCTGGGCGTCTGAGAAACCGAGCCGCTTGGCCCGGCGAAAGTCGCCGGCCCCCAGGGACGGCGCCCCGGCGAGGCGCGTGCGCTCGGAGGCGATCCGATCGAGCTGGCGCACGAACCAGGGGTCGATGCCGGTGCGGGCCACCACGTCATCGACGCCGATGCCCCGGCGCAGGGCGGCCTCCACCTCGAAGACCCGTTCGGGGGTGGCCACGCCTATGCGATCGACGAGCTCGTCGTCGGTCAACGCGTCGAGGGTGGCCTCCCCGGCGTCCGCGTTGAGACCGGCGCGTCCTTGCTCGAGCGAGCGCAGCGCCTTCTGGAGCGACTCGCAGAAAGTCCGACCGATGGCCATCACCTCGCCGACCGATTGCATCCGGGTGCCGAGGCGACCATCTGCGCCAGGCAGCTTCTCGAAGGCCCACCGGGGCACCTTCGTGACCACGTAGTCGATCGTGGGCTCGAACGACGCCGGTGTCGCCCTCGTGATGTCGTTGGGGATCTCGTTCAGCAGGTAGCCCACCGCGAGGCGCGCCGCGATCTTGGCGATCGGAAAGCCGGTCGCCTTGGAGGCGAGCGCGGAGGACCGCGAGACCCGGGGGTTCATCTCGATGATGACGCGACGGCCCGACGCGGGATCCACCGCAAACTGCACGTTGGAGCCCCCTGTCTCGACCCCGACTCGGCGCAAGCAGGCGAAGGCGTCGTCACGCATGGCCTGGTACTCGACGTCGGTCAATGTCTGCGCCGGCGCCACCGTGATGGAGTCGCCGGTGTGGACCCCCATGGGATCGAAGTTCTCGATGGAGCACACGACGACGCAGTTGTCCGCGACGTCGCGCATGACCTCGAGTTCGAACTCCTTCCAGCCGGCGATGGACTGTTCAACCAGGATCTGGCCGACCGGGCTGGCAGCAAGGCCCTCTGCCGCGAGCTGGGAGAATCGCGTCGCCTCCTCGGCGATGCCCGTCCCCTTGCCGCCAAGGATGAAGCTGGGGCGCACCATGATGGGGAAACCGATCTCGGCAGCGATCTCCTCTGCCTCGCCCAACGAATGGGCAAAGCCCGAGCGCGGCACCTCAAGCCCGATGCTCTCCATCGCCGACTTGAATTGGTCGCGGTCCTCTGCGGTGGCGATCGCCTCGGGCCGGGCACCGATCACCTCCACCCCGTAGCGCTCGAGGACGCCGAGCTCGACCAATTGCATCGTGAGGTTGAGCGCCGTCTGCCCGCCGAGCGTCGGCAGCAACGCGTCCGGCCGCTCCTTCTCGATGATGCGCGCCAGCACCTCTGGGTCCAGAGGCTCGACGTAGGTCCGGTCGGCCGTGCCGGGGTCGGTCATGATCGTCGCGGGGTTGGAGTTGGCCAGGATGACGCGGTAGCCCTCCTCGGACAGCACACGGCAGGCCTGCGTGCCCGAGTAATCGAACTCGCAGGCCTGCCCGATCACGATCGGCCCCGACCCGATGACGAGGATCGACTCGAGGTCGTCGCGCCGCGGCATGCCTCTCCAGCTCCGCTCAGCGCGTCCCGAGGCCGGCGCGAGCCGAGGACGGGTGCGCAAGCATGAGGTCGCGGAAAGCGGCGAAGAGATAGCGCGCGTCGTGGGGTCCCGGTGCCGCCTCGGGGTGGTACTGGACCGAGAACGCGGGCGCCCGCAGCGAGCGGAACCCTTCGATGACACCGTCGTTGAGGTTCACGTGCGTCGTCTCGGCGTCGGGAATGGAGCCCGCTGCGACGGCGTAGTTGTGGTTCTGGCTCGTGATCTCCACGACGCCCGTCTCGAGTCGCTGCACCGGGTGGTTGGCCCCGTGGTGGCCGAAGGGCAACTTGTACGTCGTGCCGCCCAACGCGGCGGCAAGGATCTGGTGGCCGAGGCAGATGCCGAAGATGGGGACCCGCCCGACCAAGTCCGCCACGGTGCCGATGGGCCCAGGCAGTGCTGCCGGGTCGCCCGGCCCGTTGGAGAGGAAGACGCCGTCGGGCTCGAGGGCCACGACGTCGTCGGCCGGCGTGCCCGCCGGCACCACCGTCACCGTCCCCAGACTGGTGAGCAACGAGACCATGGTCGTCTTGACGCCGAAGTCGAACGCCACGATGCGCAGGCCGCTCGCCGCGCCGTCGCCCGTCGCGGCATGGATGCTGGGCTGGGTCGCGGTGACGCCCGAGACCAGGTCCATCCCGTCGGTCCCGACGGCTGACGCCGGCCGCGGCGCGGAGCTCGGCCTCGGTCGCCGTTCCGAAGGCGCAGGGCACCGCGCCGGCCCGACGGACGTGGCGGGTCAGCCGCCGCGTGTCGACGCCGGTCAGAGCGGGTACGCCATGGCGGACGAAGAAAGGCTCGAGGCCCTCTGTTGACCGCCAGTTCGACGGTTCGCCGGCGAGGTCACAGACGACGACGCCGCGACACTACGGGACGAGTGCTTCGTCGTCCGCCGCGTTCGTGCCGTAGTTGCCGATGTGCGTGCTGGTGAAGGAGATCACCTGGCCGGCGTACGACGGGTCGGTGATCACCTCCTGATAGCCGCTCATGGCCGTGTTGAAGACCAGCTCGCCGGTGGCGACGGGCACGGGCGCGCCGGCCGCCTCACCCACGAAGACCGCGCCGTCCGCCGTGACCAAGAGGGCGCGGGCGCGCCCCGTCGTGCCGATGGGATCCCGGGTCATCGCTGCGCCACTGCGTCGATCACGACCGGCTCGCCGCGCAACACGGTGTGGCGCACCGCGCCCTGGAACGTCCGGCCCGCATAGGGCGTGTTCCGGCTGCGGCTGGCCAGCCGTGCCGGCGTCACCACCGTCGTGGCGCCAGGGTCGAACACGCACAGGTTGGCGGCGGCCCCCGGCTCGACCGGACCCCCGTGCGCGCTGTGTCCGGCGGCGCCGAGGGTCGGTGGACGCCAGGCGAGCGATCGCCGCGGGCTGGGTGCTGAGCAAGCGCGAAGATGCGATCGGGCCCGAGGTGGGGCGACAACACCTCCCAGGCGACGGGCAGCGCCGTCTGCAGACCGAGCATGCCGGGCGGGGCCTCGCCGAAGGGGACGTCCTTGGACTCGGGCGCGTGGGGCGCGTGGTCCGTCGCCACGGCGTCGATGGTGCCGTCGCACAGGCCGGCGACGACCGCCGCGACGTCCTCGTCGGTGCGCAGCGGCGGGTTGACCTTGAAGACCGGGTCGTAACCGGCCACCTCGGCGTGGGTGAGGAGCATGTGGTGCGGTGCCGCCTCGGCCGTCACCGGCAGACCTTCTCCTTTGGCGTGCCGCACCAGGTCGACCGACCCCGCGGTGGAGAGATGGAGGAAGTGGACCGGCGCACCGGTCAGGCGCACGAGCGCGATGTCGCGCGCGACCATCACCTCCTCGGCGGCGGCCGGCATCCCCGGGATGCCCAGCCGGCTCGACCAGGACCCCTCGTGCATGGCGCCGCCGGCTGCCAGCGAGGCGTCCTCACAGTGCTGGGCCAGGGTGACGCCGAGGCCCTTGGCGTAGTCGAGCGCCCGGCGCATGAGGGCGCCGTCCTGCACGCCAGCGCCGTCGTCGGTGAACAACGTCACGCCGAGATCCGCCAGCTCGCCGATCGGCGCCAGCGCGTGCCCGGCGCGGCCAACCGTGATGGCTCCCGCCACGGCGACCTCGGCCGGGCAGCCCTCGCCGAGGGCAAGCACCTCCGACGCCACGCCCGCGGAGTCGATGGGCGGCTCGGTGTTGGGCATGGCGACGACCGCCGTGTAGCCGCCCAGCGCCGCCGCCCGCGTCCCCGTCTCGACCGTCTCGGCCTCCTCGCGTCCGGGCTGGCGCAGGTGGGTGTGCAGATCGACGAGGCCCGGGCCGACCAGGCAGCCGGCAGCGTCGAGGACAGCGCGCGCGCCGGCGGGCGGCTCGATGGCCTCGTCCACCGCTATCACGGTGCCGCCGCGACGGCGACGTCGCGCCGGGCGAGGCCCTCGGGGCCGACCACGGTCCCGCCACGGATCACCAGCGTGACGTCAGGCAACTGCTTGCACCTCCGCCACGCCGGGCAGCTCGCCCCCGAGCAGCAAGAAGAGGATGGCCATGCGCACGGCGACTCCGTTGGCCACCTGCTGGGTCACGACAGTACGAGGCAGGTCGGCGACGTCGGAGGCGATCTCCACGCCGCGCACCATGGGCCCCGGGATGGGTGACGATGGCTTCGGGACCAAGGTTCTCGGCCCGTCGCGCCGTCAGGCCCCAGCGCGCCGTGTACTCGCGCAGGCTGGGCACGAACGACCCGCTCCCCCGCTCCGCTTGGAGCCGCAGCAAGGAGACCACGTCGGCATCGCCGAGCGCGTCGTCGAGGTCGGTCGCGACCTCGACGGGCCAGCCCTCGAGTGACGGCGGCAGCAGGCTGCCCGGAGCGGCCAGCGTGACGTGGGCACCGAGCGCCGTGTAGGCCAGCACTTCGGAGCGGGCCACCCGGCTGTGCCGAATGTCGCCGACGATCAGGACGCGCAACCCCTCGAAGCAACCGACGCCCAGCTCCTCGGGTGCGGCGCCCTTGCGCTCGGCCAGGACCTGGCGCACCGTGAAACAGTCGATGAGCGCCTGCGTGGGGTGCTCGTGCCAGCCGTCCCCGGCGTTGACGACGTGGGCCCGCTCGACCCAGCGCGCCACCTGGTGCGGTGCCCCCGCGGCGTTGTGGCGAATGATGACGGCGTCGATGCCGAGGGCCTCGACCGTCTCGACTGTGTCGCGCAAGCTCTCGCCCTTCTTCACCGACGAGCTGGCGACGGCGAGCGAGAGCACGTCGGCCGAGAGCCGCTTGGCGGCCGTTTCGAATGAGAGTCGCGTCCGCGTCGACTCCTCGAAGAAGAGCGTCGCCACCACCTTGCCGCGCAGCGTTGGCACCTTGGGCACCGATCGCCGCTCCACCTCGGCGAAGGCCTCGGCAACGCGCAGGACCTCGGCGATCCCCTCCGGCCCGAGGTCCGAGACCGACAGCACGTGCTGGGGCACCGGGGGGCGCGCTGGCCGGGCCGGGCGCAGCGGAACCTCGGGTCGGCGCGCCGCGGCCGTCACTTGTCCTCCAAGGTGCCGATCCAGACGCCGTCGTCGCCGACATCGACCATCTCTTCGCGCCGCGTGCGGCAGGTTCTTGCCCACGTAGTCGGGCCGGATCGGTAATTCCCGGTGGCCGCGGTCGACCATGACGGCGAGCTGGATGGCACGGGCCCGCCCGAAGTCCGTCAAGTGCATTCAGCGCGGCGCGGATGGTGCGTCCGGTGAAGAGCACGTCGTCGACCAGGACGACCACCCGTCCGGCCAGGTCTACCGGGATGTCGGTGACGGCCTCCGGGAGGACAGGGCGCAGACCGATGTCGTCCCGGTAGAAGGCCACGTCAAGGGTGCCCACCCGGAGCGACTCCGACGCCTCGATCTGGCGCAGGTTCTCCGCCATCGTGTTGGCGAGGGGCACACCGCCGGTCTGGAGACCCACCAGCACGACGTCGTCGATCCCGCCGTTGCGCTCGACCACCTCGTGGGACATCCGGGTCAGGGCGCGCTGGACGTCCGCTGCAGTCAGGACCTGGGAGTGGGCAACGAACACGCCCCCGAGGGGTCGCGTACTGACTGCGCTCGCGTTCGGCCACTGCTCCTCCTGCCGTGTGAGCCTCACAGGACCCACTTCACGGTCAGACGCCCTACCCTAGCGGACCGACGTCCCGTTGAGCCAGGGATCCAATGGCTCTGGCACCCGCGCCATCACACGGTCCCGGCGCTCAGGTCGCCGGCGATGGTCGCCAGCACGCCGTTGACGAAACGGCCTGATTCCTCGGTCGAGTACGCCTTCACCAGCTCGACCGCCTCGTCGATGACCACGGCCGTCGGGGGCCCTTCGGGGTCGAGGAGCTCCGCCACCGCGAGGCGCAGGACGATGCGGTCGATAACGGCCATCCGGTCGAGCGGCCAGCCGACCGCCGCGGCCGAGATGCGCTCGTCCGCCTCCGCCCCACTGGCCACGGTCAGCGTCGACCAGGGTCCGCACGTAGTCGTCGGGGGGCACGGCGAGGCCGGCCAGGACCGCGCGCGGGTCCTCACCCTTGAGCTCGGCCTCGTAGAGCAAGGAGAGCGCTCGCTCGCGCTGCTGGTGCCGTGGCGCGGCGTCGGGCATCGACGTGGAGGGCCGGTGCAGCAGGTCGAGGACGCCGGGCCGTCAGGCCCGGGTCAGATACTCGCCGGAGCGGGTGTCGACCTTGATCATGTCGCCGGTGTTCACGAAGAGAGGCACCTGAACGACGAGGCCCGTCTGCAGCGTGGCGGGCTTCCGGGCACCCGAGACGCGATCGCCCTGGATGCCGGGCTCGGTCTCGGAGACCGTCAGCTCGACGGCGGCCGGCAGGTCGACGCCGACGATCTCGCCGTCGTACATCTGCAGGTTCGCCTCGTCCCCTTCCTTGAGGTAGTTCGGCGCGTCGCCCAGCGACTCCGGCGCGGCGGTCATCTGCTCGTAGGTCGTCGTGTCCATGAAGACGAAGTCGGCACCGTCGCGGTAGAGGAACTGCATGTCGCGCTTGTCGATGATCGCCTGCTCGAGCTTCTCGTCGGCCCGGTAGGTGCGCTCGATCACCGCGCCGCTGCGGACGTTCTTCAGCTTGGTGCGCACGAAGGCACCGCCCTTCCCGGGCTTCACGTGCTGGAACTCGACGACGCTGAACAGGCCCTCGGGGAGGTCCAGGCTCATGCCGTTCTTCAGGTCATTGGTCGAGACTGCCATGGATGTCCTTTGTAAATCGGGTCAAGGGACGTGCGCCGTCCTCGGTCACGACGAGGGTGTCCTCCACGCGGACGCCGCCGTGCCCGGGAACGTACACGCCGGGCTCGACGGTGACGACGAAGCCGGGAGCGAGGATAGCAGTGCCCAGCTGTGACACCGTCGGGGCCTCGTGGATGTCGAGGCCGACACCGTGTCCCGTGCCGTGCTCGAACCGCTCGGCCCAACCGGCCTCGGCGATGATCTGACGGCAGACGTCGTCCACTTCCTTCGCGCTGATGCCGGGGCGGACCGCCTCGGCACCGGCGGCCTGCGAGGTGCGCACCACCTCGAAGATGCGTGCCAGCTCGCCCTCGGGCTCCGCGTCGACGCAGAACGTACGCGTCATGTCGGAGCGATAGCCCTCGAACGTGGCGCCGAAGTCGACCACGACAGGGTCCCCCTGGTTGATCCGCCGACCGCCGGGGTGGTGGTGCGGCTTGGCCGAGTTCTCGCCGGCGGCGACGATCGTCTCGAACGCCGTGCTCTCGGCGCCGCCACGCCGCATTGCCGTATCGAGTTCGAGGGCGAAATGTTCCTCGGTGACACCTTGGCCCATGAGGGGCAGCACCTCGAACAATGCGGCGTCGGCAATGGCCGCTGCCCGTTCCATGCGGGCGAGCTCGGCCTCGTCCTTCCGGGCCCGTAGGGCCTCGACCGCGTTGGACGTGGGGACGAGCCGCTCGCCACCCACCAGGTCGGCCCAGGTGAGCTGCGCGTTCCACGTCACGTTGTCCGCCTCGAGCCCGACCCGCGTCCGTGGCCGGCTCTCCTCCCAACAGCAGCTGGGCCGCGGCGCGCTGTTCGGCCATCGGCCCGACGACGATCTCGACCTGCGGCGCCGCGCCGGCCCGCTCGACCTGCTCGGCCGACTGCGTCCGATAGCGACCGTCGGTGGTGAGAAGGGCGGCGTCGCGGGTCACCGTCAACACGCCGGCCGAGCCCGAGAAGCCCGTCAGGTAGCGGACGTTGGCCAGTGTCGTGACGACCAGGGCGTCGACCTCGTGCTCCTCGAAGCCGTCGCGCAGCCGGTCGAGACGGCCCGTCACGGTGATGGGGGGCAACGACGTGATGGCAGGGACGTAGGGATTTGCGCGCGTAGTCGTGGTCATCGGATGTCCTTCGTAGTCAACGGTCGGTCCTGGTCTCTGTCTCTCACTGTTCTTTCAGCAGCGCGGCGACGGCGTCGATCGCGAGCTCGTAGCCGAGGCCGCCGAAGCCGGCGATCATTCCGGCGGCCACCGGCGCCAACACCGAGGTGTGCCGGAACGGCTCGCGGGCCGCGGGGTTCGAGAGGTGCACCTCGATGACCGGCCCGTCGAAGGCCGCCACTGCATCATGGAGCGACCACGACGTGTGGCTGAGTGCGCCGGCGTTGATCACCAGCGCATCCGCCCGACCCCGCGCCGCATGGACGGCGTCGACGAGCTCGCCCTCGTGGTTCGACTGCAGGTGCTCGAGCTCGAGGCCGTGCCGTCCCGCCGCCACCTCGGCCCGGGTGACGTGGTCGGCCAGGGTGTCGGTGCCGTAGACAGCCGGCTCACGCTCGCCGAGCAGATTGAGGTTCGGCCCCGACAGGAGAACGACGAGGCTCATCGTGCGCGCACCCATGGCAGCCAGGGTAGCGACCACGTCGGACACCGCCACGCCACGGACCGCCTCGACGCCATCGGGCCCGTCGAGCACGAACGTCAGGTCCTGTTGCGCTTTCTTGTCACGACCCATGAAGGTGACCAACTCCTCGGCGCCCGCATCCGGTGGGAGATCGGTCGGGAGGTCGAAGCTGCCGATGACCGCGCGATGTTCCTCGACCCGTGACTGCGTCGATACGCCCGAGGCGCTCCGCCAACAGCGCGGCGAAGAGCAACCCGATCGCAACGGCCTCGCCGTGGCGCAGATCCCACTCGTGGTGGTTGGCAAGAGCAGCGCCCTCGAGCGCGTGGCCCAGCGTGTGTCCGTAGTTGAGCACCATGCGGCGTCCGCCCTCGCGTTCGTCCTCCGATACGACGGCAGCCTTGATGCCGGCACAGCGCGCCACCTGCTCCTCGATCGGCTGGTCCGCCCGGGGTGCGTCGCCGAGGAAGGCGTACTTGGCGATCTCGCCGCGGCCGCACGACCATTCGCGAGGCGGGAGCGACGCGAGGGTCTCTGTGTCGCACAACACCGCATTGGGCTGCCAAAATGCACCGACCAGGTTCTTCCCCTCCGGAAGGTTCACGCCGGTTTTGCCGCCGATGGCGGCGTCGACCTGAGCCAGCAGCGACGTGGCCACGTTCACGTAGGCCGTGCCACGGTGGTACGTGGCGGCGGCGAATCCTGCCACGTCGGTCACGATGCCCCCTCCCACGGCAACGACCGCGTCCGCCCGGGAGAGCCCCGACCGGGCGAAGCGCCGGGCCAGGTCCTCCACCGTCGCCAGCGTCTTGGCGTCCTCGCCGTCGGGAATGATGCAGACCTGGGACGGCACGCCCGGGTCGAGCCCCTCGATCCATCCGGCGTCGACTATCGACTGCTGGGTGACGATGGCGGCGGACTTCGCGCCCGGCGGCAAGAACCGCGCCACCTCCCGACGCGCCCCCTCGCCCACCAGTATCGGGTAGCTGCGCTCAGCCAGCTCGACGGAGAGTGCATGCATCGCGGGCTCAGTCCGCCTTCGTCGCGGTATCTGCGGTGTTCATCGCAACGGCGGCCAGGATGCGCTCGGCTACCTGGTCGGGTGCGAGGTCCTCGACGTCGATCACGATGTCGGCCACCTCGGCGTAGAGCGGCGCCCGCACCTCGTTCAACTCGTTCGAGCGCGGCGGCGGGATCGTCATCGAGCAGCGGCCTGCCCGCGCCGTCCCCGACACGGACGGCCAGCGTCTCGGGCCGGGCCCGCAACCACACCACGATGCCGCTCGCGGCAATACGACGCCGAGTGTCAGGGTCGAGCACCGCCCCGCCGGCGACCGAGACCACTGAAGGTGACGGGTCTTCGCAGGCTGCCGTGAGAACCGCAGCCTCGGCCTTGCGGAACGCCGGCTCGCCGTCGCGTTCGAAGAGCTCGGGCACCGTCAGGCCGGTCTCGGCTTCGACGTCCAGGTCCGAGTCGCGGTAACGCCACCCCAAGTGCTCCGCCAGGAGCTTGCCTGTGGTCGTCTTGCCCGCGCCCATCATCCCGACGAGCAGGATGCGCGGGGTCATCCCGCGGCGCTGCCTGGTCCCGAGCTCGAATCGGGGCTGCCCATGGCCGAGGACGGGGTCGACCCCAGCGACGCCATGAATCCGTCGCGGTTGCGAACCACCTCGGCCAGTGAGTCTCCACCGAACTTGCGCAGGGCTTCGTTGGCCAGGACGAGAGCGGTCATCGACTCAGCGACCACGCCCATGGCGGGCACGGCCGTGACGTCGGTTCGTTCCTTGAAGCTCACGGTCGACTCCTTCGTCACGACGTCGACGGTCTGGAGCACGGGACGATTCAGCGTTGCCAGCGGCTTCATCGCGACGCGCGACCAGGACCATCCCACCGTTGGAGATGCCTCCCTCGATCCCCCCGGCGCGCTGGGTCGGCCGCACGTAGCCCAGTTCTTCGTCGAAGACGATGGCGTCGTGAGCCTCCGAGCCGCGGCGCGCTGCGTTGTCCCACCCGTCACCGATCTCGACCGCCTTGACGGCCTGGATCGACATGAGCGCCTGCGCCAGGTTCGCATCGAGCTTGCGATCCCAGTGCACGTGGCTGCCGAGGCCCACCGGCACGCCATAGGCCAGCACCTCTGCGACGCCGCCCAGCGAGTCACCCACCTTCGCTGCGGCCTTGACAGCGGCGATCATCGCTTCTTCCGCGGCCGGGTCGAAGCAGCGCACGGCGCTGGCGTCGACCCGATCAAGATCGGCGGGCCCCGGGCGGGCGCTGTCGGGCCCGGTGCCGGCGTCGCCGAGGGAGACGATGTGACTCACGATGGAGATGCCGAGATGGGTGAGCAAGAGCTTGGCCAACGTGCCGGCCGCGACGCGGGCGGCCGTCTCCCGCGCCGAGGCCCGCTCCAACACGTCACGCGCGTCTTCGAACCCGTACTTGAGCATCCCGGGCAGATCGGCATGCCCGGGCCGCGGCTGGGTCAGCACCTTGGAGGGCGCCCCGGGCTCGGGCGACATCTCCTCCGTCCACTTGGGCCATTCGGTGTTGGCGATCTCGATGGCGACCGGCGAGCCCAAGGTGCGACCGTGGCGGATGCCTCCGAGGAGCGTGATCTCGTCGGCCTCGAAGCGCATGCGCGGGCCCCGGCCGTACCCGAGTCGGCGCCTGGCCAGCTCGTCGCCGATGTCGGAGGCCTCGACCGGCATGCCCGCCGGGAGCCCCTCCACGATCACGACGAGGGCGCGACCGTGGGACTCACCAGCGGTCAGAAAGCGCAGCACACAGCCACGCTACCGGACGGCTCACGGCGGCTCGGAGCTGCGGAGGCGATGCGGCGTTGCGACGATGCACCGATGCGCTCGGCGCAGTCCGCCTCCTTCCGAATCGCCTACTCGTAGAAGGGGTTCTCGCCGCTGCCGTGGTCGGTGACGTCGAGCACGCGGGTCAGTTCGGGGACCTCTTCGAGCAACGCAGTTTCGATCCCCTGCCGCAAGGTCATCTGTGACATGGCACAACCCTGACAGCCACCGGACAGCCGGAGATACGCAGTGCCGTCCTCCTCGTTCAACGCCACGAGGTCGGCCCGTCCGCCGTGGCTGGCGATGGAGGGGTTGACCGCCTGCTCCAGCACCGCCACGACCCGCTGCGCCAGCAGACCCGTGATGCCCTGAGCCAACACCTCGGGCGGGACACCCGGAGCGGCCTCCTCGGGCGTCGGGGCTGTTGGGGTTGACCAGGACGAGGCCGCCCCCCCCATCCTCGGACCACTCGAGCCGCGCCCCGCGTAGGCGCTCGACGCTCGCTGCGGGGACGATGATCTCGAGCTCGTCATGCGTATGACGGGCGTCTCCCTCGTCGGCGTCGGACGCGGCTTGGAAAAAGAGGTCGTAGACGAATGACCCCGCCTGCACGCCGCGCACCTCGAGCCAGAGAGCGAGGCTGCCGGGTTCGGGCTCGTTGTCGATGGCCTCCTTGACCACCTTGTACGCCTCCGGCGTAAGGCTGATGATCGGAGTCGTGACCTGGATTTCCTCGGTGCTCGTTGCCATGAGCACCAGTCTACGGCTCCGCACGCGTCCGTTGACCCACACCTCCGCGTAGCCGGGCCCGGCGCGATTCCCCTGGAAGAGGGATCGACCGTGGTTCGAGAGCCGTCGGCCAGGGATCGTGGGCGGTGGTGGTGGTGGCGGTGGTGGTGGTCGGTGGCGGTGGTGGTGGTGGCGGTGGCGGCCCGGGCGACACACATGCGTACGCGAAGGGCTGAGGGCCCGGTGGAGGCCTTGTATCGTCCTGCCCGTGGCGCAAATCCCGACAGACCCCCACGAGTGGATCAGCTTCGAGGACGACGAGGAGGAGCGGACGTGGATGTTCGACGTCACGTTCCTGACGAGCAACTGGACCTGCATCTTCGGGAACGGCTGCCAGGGTGTCCTCACCGGGCCCGCGCCCGAACTGGTCCAAGGCTGCTGCAGCTACGGCGCCCACCTCGTCGACAAGAAGGACGCCCGGCGGGTCGAGAAGGCCGCGGCCACGCTGACGCCCGAGGAGTGGCAGTACCACGGCACGAAGAAGAACGTCGTCCACGAGAACAAGCACGGCGAGACCGTGACCCGGCTCGTCGACGACGCCTGCATCTTCCTCAACCAGCCCGGGTTCCCCGCCGGTGGCGCGGCTGCGCGTTCCACATCGCGGCGATCAAGCGGGGCGTCGACCACCTGACCCTCAAGCCCGAGGTGTGCTGGCAACTTCCCCTTCGGCGCGAGGACCAGGTCGACGACGAGGAAGGCCATGTCACCTCCGTCATCCGCGAGTGGGACCGGCGTCACTGGGGCAAGGGCGGCCGCGAGTTCCACTGGTGGTGCACCGAGGCCCCGGACGCCTTCGTCGGCTCCAAGCCCGTCTACGAGGAGATGCAGCCCGAACTCACCAAGATGGTCGGCCGAAAGGTCTACGACCGCTTCGTGGCTCTGTTGCGCGAACGCGACAGGCTGCGCACCAAGGGAGTAGCGCTGCCCCATCCGGCCGTGCGGACCCGCAGCACCGCAGAGGCCGACGCCACCTAGAGCACCGAGGAGGCGCCGCTCAGGCTCGGCGTCAGTCCTGGAGCGGGTCGTCGTCCGCGTGCGACGACGACGTCGGCATGGAGCCGAGGATGCGGTCGTACTGGTCCTCTTCGGCCCGGCACCACGAGGCGTGCACGTCGTCCGGCTCGGCCCCGCACTCGACGCACCGTCCCGTCGACTCGGTCGAAGACCGCTTCAGGCTGCGCGCTTCTTCGAAGCGCCGATGGCGTCCCTTTTTCACGAGAACTCCTTGTCACACCCGGTCCGCTCTTGTCGTCCGGGCCCCCTACGGCCACCCGAACGGGCCACGTCGACCGCTCCCACCAGTGTAGTGGCTGCGATCGGCGTGCCCGCCCTGACCCAGGTCAGGACGGCAATTGGCCCTGGCCGTCGTGAGACGTCCCTGAGCCCGGCGAGACCGGGCCGAGCAGGCGGCACGACCCCACCTGGCACGGCGCTCTCCACGGTCGCTGCCCGCCGCGCGCCACCTCTACGCTGGCCGTCGTGCCGATCTTCGACCCCCACGAGATGGTGGCGCGCTTTCGACAGCGGGCCAAGGCCGTCAAGGAGCGCGGCATGCCACCCATCGAGGGTGCCGAGCGACAGCGCTTCCGCGAGCAGGCCCAGCGGGACTACACGGACTTCGCCATGATCGGCGACGCCGAAGCTGAGCTGGTCGACGGCATCTTGACGCTGCGCATCGACCTGCGGCCGCCGGAGTCCCGCGGCGACGGGGCCGCAGCGAGCGCCCCGCACTGAGAGGCTCGCAAGGACTCCCAGTGGGAGGCGTTGACTAACCGCCGTAGTGCATCCGCGTGTCCTCCATCCGGAGGACCTCGGCCGGCTCGCCGCCGACCTCGGTGACCTCGCCGATGCACAGGGTGTGGCTGCCGAGCGACTCTGCCTTGGTCAGCGTGCAGGCGAGATAGCCGACGGCTGAGCCCAGGACCGGGACGCGCTGCGGCCCGACCTCGATGACGGGCTGGCCGGCCATCGCCACGACGGCGCCCTCGGGCGAACGCTCCACGTCGGTCGACGGGCTTGACGAAGCGGCGGATGACATCGCGCTCGCTCGCGGCTCAGCAACGAGACGGTGAAGGCCCCGCCCTCGGACACGAGCCGCGCCGTCACCGAGTCGCGCTCGAGCGCCACTCCGACCAGCTTGGGCTCTATGCACACCTGGACGACGAGGTTCGCGGTCATCAAGTTGACTTCGTCCTCGTGGCGGCTCCCGATCAGGTACAGGCCGGTCGGGAGTGACCACAAGACCCGCCGACGATGGCGATCGAAGTCGTCGGACGCGGCGTTCGGCTCGGCAGGCGTCATCCGAAGATGCCCCCGACGCCTGAATTGCCCGAGTTGCCCGAGGTCGTGGTGGTCACCGGCACCCTCCCGTCGATGGCCGCGAATGCGCTGGAGCACCTCGTCGTACAGCGCGTCCGCCTTGATCCCGTCGTGCTCGGCGCTCGGCGAGTAGCTTCGGGTTCGACGCGCCGTTGTAGCAGTCGTTTCCCATCGTCCCCTCCAGGCCGTACGCCTGGGTCAACAGATCGGTCACGGTGGGATCGGGTGAGGGAAGGCTGCTGTTGGCCATCTCGGCGTCGTTGATCATCGTGCTGCAGGCGGCGTGCAGCGCGCCGGCGCCGTTGGGCGCCACCTTGGCGATGCGCGCGTTGTCGGCCACGAGCGTGCCGATGCTCCTCACCGAAGCCGGTCCCGCTCACCCAGACGGACATGCGGTGGGCCGGTGAACCCTCTTGATCCGCACCGGCGCACGCGGTGAGGCCAGAGCCGGCCAAGAGGAGGACGAGTGACGCTGCGACGGACCCTGCGCGTCATGCGGCCTTGACGATGTGGACCTCCCGCCGGCCCTTGCGCAGCACGATGTAGCGGTCGTGCAGCAGGTCGTCGGGCACGAACGTGCGGGCGGCGTCGGCCTGGCGCACGTTGTTCACGTAGGCCCCGCCCTGGTCGACGGTGCGCCTGGCATCGCCCTTGGACTTGGCCAGGCCGGTCCGCTCGAGGAGGTCGGTCAACGTCAGGGAACCCAGCAACTCGGTGCGGGGGAGGTCGGTGCTCGGCGCGTCCTGCGTGACCGCCAACAGCATCTCCTCGCTCAGCCGTGCGATCTCCTCGCCGAACAGGGCGTCCGACGCCTCCTCGCACTTGGCCACCTCGGCCTCGCCGTGCACCGAGCGCGACGACGGACCCGGCCAGCGCCTTCTGGGCCGCCCTGCGTTGCGGGTGCTCCGCCGTCTGCGCGTCGAGGCCGGCGATTGTCGCATGGTCGAGGAAGGTCAGGAACCGCAGCAGCTCGCCGACTTGCTCGTCCGGCGTGTTGACGAAGAACTGGTACATGGCGTACGGGCTCGTCCGCGCCGGGTCGAGCCAGACCGTTCCGCTTTCGGTCTTGCCGTACTTCGTCCCGTCGGGCTTGACGATGAGCGGCGTGGTGAAGCCCCATACCTCGTCACCGCAGACCTTGCGGATGAACTCGACGCCCATGGTGATGTTGCCCCACTGGTCGCTCCCGCCGAACTGGAGATCGCAGCCGTAGTCGAGGTGCAGCCGCAGGAAGTCATAGGCCTGCAACAGCATGTAGCTGAACTCTGTGTAGCTGATGCCCTGATCGGGGCGCTCGAAACGAGTCTTGACCGACTCCTTGGCCACCATCTGGTTGACCGTGAAGTGCTTGCCCACGTCGCGGAGGTACTCGAGTGTGGAGAGCTTGCTCAGCCAGTCTGCGTTGTTGAGCAGCAGGGCTCGGTCGAGGTCGAGGAACTGCCCGAGCTGGGGCCGGACGCCTTCGAGGTACCCCTCGATGGTCTGCAGGTCGAGCAGCTGGCGCTCGTCCTGCTTGCCGCCGGGGTCGCCGATCATGCCCGTCCCCCCTCCTGCGAGCGAGATCGGCGTGTGTCCTGCGTCCTGGAACCGCCGCAGGGTGCACAACTGCAGCAGGTTGCCCACGTGGAGGCTGTCGGCGCTCGGGTCGAAGCCGGCGTAGACCGTCAGCCCCGGCTGGTCGAGACGCGCCGGCAGCTCGGCATCGGTCATCTGGTGGATCAGGCCGCGGAAGGCAAGGTCCTCCGAGAGCGTGGGCATGCCTTTGACTCTGCCATACGCAGGTAGGTTGGCCGGTTGCATGGACGGCGACCGGCACGAGTGATCGGCCTCGACGGGACTCTGCCGCTGCCCATGGAGGGCACGCTGCCGCCCGACCTCCAAGGCACGCTGCGTGCGCATCGGGCCCGCGCGCGTCGGGAGGAGACCGACGGCGAAGGCGCAGGCGAGGGCACGCTGCACGCCGTGGAGCTACGCGACGGGCAGGCCGTCTGGTACCGCAACCACGAATCGGCCGGGGACGCCGGGGTCTTCTGGCACTCGGGGTCGCTCCTCGCACTGCCCGAGTCGGGGCTTCCCGTCGCAGTTACTCGCCGCTTCTTGGAGCCCGAAGAATTCAGCGGCGGCCTGACGGTGCCCATCGCGTCCCATGTGCATCGCGTGGCCTCCGACGGTGGTCGCGTCCTGTTCTCCGTCGACGACGGCACGGCGTCCGGCGAGGGAGAGCATCTGAGCGCAGAGGGAATCTGGCTGCGCATCGGCGAGTGGGACGCGGCCGGCGCCTTGCGCGCCGCGCAGTCCGTGGAGCTCGAGCGCGCGACCTGGCAGCACGACATCGCGGTGACGACGCACCACATCGTGTTCATTGAGTCGCCGACGACGCGTACCGACGGTCGCGACACGGACGCGGCGGTGCCCTTCGGCTGGGTGCCCGGCGCCGAGGGCTGGATCGGGATCGTGCCGCGCGACGGCGACGGGACGGCCGTGCGCTGGTTCCGCCTCGATCCCTGCCTGGTGACACACGTGCTCGGGGCGTACGAGGAGGCGACACCGGCGGCCGCCGGCGGGAGCGCTGATGGCGACGGCAGCGGTGCCGTCGTGCTGTATGTCTGCCGCTACGCCGTGCCGGAGAAGGGACAGCCGGTGGATCTGTCGGCCTCGGTCGTCGGCCCTCTCGGGATCGGCCTGAGCCCGATCGGCGGCAGCCTGGCTGTCCTCGAGCGTTGGCGGGTCACGGGCTCCAGCCTCGAACGCACGCAGCTCGACGACCGCCATGTCGAGTACCCGCGCATTGACGGGCTCCGAGAGGGGACGGCCTTCCGCTACGGCTACTGCGTCGAGCTCGCCTGGGACGCGGCCGGACTCGGCGCGGTACCCGAAGGCCTGTTCCAATTCGATCTCTCCCGCGACGAGGTCCACGGCTGGCGTCCCGGACCGGGGCGGCGGCCCTCAGAGCCGATCTTCGTCCGGGCGGCGGACGGAGCAAGCGACGACGAGGGCTGGGTGCTCACCGTCGTCGACGATCCCGACCGCGCTGCGAGCGACCTCTATGTACTCGATGCGTCCGCGCTGGGCCGGCGCCGGCCCGAGGCGATCGTCCACCTCCCTGAGCGGCTGCCCTTCCGCAGCCACGGCGAGTGGGTCCCAGCGGACCGCTACCGCTGAACCTTTCTCGCACCGGCGGGGACCGCCGGCCGTTATGCGAGCGCCTGATGCACGGCTTCGTTGATCTGCTCGTGGAGCGCCACGTTCTCCGCGCGCTGCCGGGACGTGCGCCCGGATGAGCGCCGGGGCCGGGGTTGCTTGCCGGCGCGGTGATCGGCGAGCGCGGCCTCGAGCTCGGGCATCGTGCCGACTTCGTGAACGGGAAGCCCGAAGCCGCGTGCGACCGACACGACGTCACTCGTCGGTGGCGTGCCGAACAGGGTCTCGAACGTCGCCTCCTCCACGACGCCAGCCTGGGGCAAGAACGAGAAGATGCCGCCTCCGCCGTTGTCCACGACGACGAATGTGCACGGCACCGCAGGCAGGTTGACCAGTCCGGACACGTCGTGCAAGAAGGCCAGGTCACCAAGCAGGCCGATGGTGCGGTGGCCGCCTCCGCCCCGAACCACCATTGACGCGGCGACGCCGAGCGCGGTCGAGACGACGCCGTCGATCCCGTTGGCCCCGCGGTTGGCCAGGACCCGCGGTGCCACGGCCTCGGGCTCGGCGAACCACTCGAGGTCGCGGATCGGCATGGACGCCGAGGTAACGATCGTGGCGCCCTCGCCCGCTGCCTGGTGGTGCACTGTCCGCGCAACCCCAGGCTCGCTGAGGCGCGCCTCTACGACGCTGGCGATCGCACGCTGCGCACCGGACTCCCAGGCCCGCCAGCCCGCGAGCCATGCCGTGTCACAGGCGGCCGCGGTCCGCGCGCCCTCCGTGGCGGCGTCCAGCCACGCGTCAGACGCCAATGTGGTGAAATTCCGTCGCCACCCGCAACGGATCTGCCCACTGCCCGAACGGGTCCACGACCACGACCCGCGCCCCGCGCCCGGCGGCGTCGGAGACGTAGTGCCCGAGGGCACGCGACAACCAGGGAGTCCCGAGGAGCACGACGTATTCGGGTAGCGGCGGCCCGCTCCGGACGATTGCGTCGGCCGCGCCGATCGTCCCCTTCACGCGACAACCCGACAATGGATCGGCCAGCACGGGCCAGCCGAGGCGATCGCCCAGGGCGAGGACGCGCCCGGGATCGAGCCGTTGCGGCGTCGTCGCGCCCACGACGAGCATCCCGCGCCCACTAAGGGACAGCGGTGAGCCCGGAGCCGCTGCGGCCGTGTCCGTACGCTGTGGGGCCCGTCTGACCGACGGCCCTGGGGCCGGAGGCATTGGCCCGGGCCTGCCGGTCAGGGGCTCGCGGAACTCGAGGTTGAGATGCACCGGCCCAGGCCCGCATGTCCCGTGCACCGCCTCTGTGAAGGCGCGGACCGCCAATGGCCTCCACGTCGGTTGCTGCTCGAGCACGGGTACGCCCGGCGAGGCAGCCCAGCGCGTCGCCGTCGCGTAAAGGCCAACCTGTTCGATGGTCTGGGGCGCCCCGGTGTGGTGCAGCTCGGGCGGCCGGTCCGCCGTGCAGACGATGAGCGGCACCCTGGCGTGGTGCGCCTCGACCACCGCCGGGTGGAGTTCGGCGGCCGCGGTGCCGCTGGTGACACAGACGACCGTCGGGCGGCCCGTCGCCATCGCGAGCCCCAGCGCGTAGAAGGCCGCGCTCCGCTCGTCGAGCCGCACGTGCGCGGTGAGTCGTGCGGCCAACGCGAGTGCAAGTGGGGTAGAGCGCGAGCCCGGGCAGATCACGGTGTCGGTCACACCGAGCCGTACCCATTCGTCGACGAGGGTCGCGCTGAAGGTGGCCTGTACGCTCACTCGACGTGGCACTCCCGGTGGAACGGCGGGGTAGCGGTCCGCCGTTGGTGCTGCTGCACGGCTTCACGCAGACGGCGCGCCTGTGGGGACGCCTCGGGGACCTGCTGGCCGAGTCGCATACGGTGCTGGCGCTCGACCTCCCCGGTCATGCCGGCGCCGACTCTGTGCGCGCCGACCTCCCGGAAACAGCCGACCTCGTGGCTGACGCCGTGTCGGCAGCGATCGGGGACGACCGCTGCGACCTGCTCGGGTACTCCCTCGGTGCGCGTGTTGCACTGCACGCCGCCTTGGGCACCGACCTCGCAGTGGGACACCTCGTGCTGATCGGCGGCACGGCCGGAATGGAGGACGAGCGAGCGCGGGAACTCCGGCGACGGGCCGACGAGTCGCTGGCAGAGGAGTTGGAGGCCTCGGGTGATCTGGACGCGTTCTTGGACCGGTGGCTCAGCGCACCGATGTTCCGCCGGCTGGTCGCGACAGAGGACGCCCAGCGCGACGAACGCCGACGCAACAGCGCTCCCGGCCTCGGTTCGAGCCTGCGGCTGTGCGGGACCGGCACGCAAGAGCCACTCTGGGACCGCTTGCCTGCACTCGCACAGCCCCTGCTTGCGCTCGCCGGGGCCGACGACACCCGCTTCGCCACGCACGCGCTGCGGATGGCGTCGCTGGCGCCGCGGGCTGTCGCGTCCCTCCTGCCCGGCGGCGGGCACGCTGTCCACTTGGCCCAGCCCGACCAGGTCTTCCGTCTCGTCCATCACTGGTTGTCCGACGTGGACACAGCGGGTCCGTGACCCCTCCCCCGACGGCACGGGTTCACACACGACCTGCACGACATGGGTGACACAGGTGACGTGGATGACGTGGCACTCGGGTGACACAAGGTTCATAAGAGCAGGCCAACGGCCAAGAGCACGCCGACTGCCAGTTGGAGGCGGGCCGTCGCCCCCAGCATGGGGAGCAGTGCCCGACCCTCCTTCCCGCCCAGCGCCAGTCCCACCGGGACGATGGCCAGCGGCGCCGCCAGCAGTGCCAGGAGCGACCACGCCCGGTACCCGTGGAGCACGCCGACAGCGAGTGCGGCACCCATCAGGGTGAGGCAGTAGAAGATGCCCGCGCCGCGCCGACCGAGCCGCACCGCCATCGTCTTCTTATGCGCGACCGCGTCGGTCGCGATATCTCGGAGGTTGTTGGCCTCGAGCAGTGCCGCGGCCAACAGACCCACCGGCACACCGGCCCAGAGCGCGAAACCCCACGGGTAGTCATAGGCGAACTGGTGGCCGCCGGCAGTGACGACGAGAGGGGCATGTTGCACGTAGGCCGACCCGGCCGTCGCCACGAGCCCGAAGAAGACGAAGACGAACACCTCGCCCAACCCCAGGTACCCGTAGGGCTTTGGCCCGCCGGTGTACGCCCAACCCGCCAGCCCGCACAGGAGGCCGAGGGGTACGAACCACCACGTGACCCTGGCCGCGAGGACGAGACCTGCCACGCCTGCGACCCCGAACGCGCCCAACGCGGCGATCTTGACCTCGCGCACCGTCGCCAACTTCCCTGCGACCAGCCGGACTGGGCCGACTCGCTGCTCGTCGGTCCCGCGCACCCCGTCGGCATAGTCGTTGACGTAGTTGGTCCCGATCTGGATGCCGAGCGCCACAAGGAGGGCCAGGACGGCGTTGAGCCACGAGAGCTGTCGGTCGAACCCCGCGCTGCAGAAGACCTCGTCACACGCTCTCGAGACCGCCGGCGTCGCCACGACGAGGCGGCCGCTAGAGAGATAACCGGCCGCCGTCCCGACCACCACGGGTACGACTGCGGCCGGGAGGGTACGCGGACGCGCACCCGCGACCCAGATCTTGAGCGGTGGGCTCACCGGGTGGGCGAGCGGTGCGTGCCCGCACCGGTGGCGTGCTGCGCGGATGCGAGCACCTCGGGGATGGGCGTGGCACATGTCCCGGTGACCAGCCTGTGCACGGCGTCCTACGCTACTGGCCAGTGCCAGAGCTCGTCGCACTCGACCTCCCAGGTGGCATGGGATTCGTCGACGCACTACGCGCCATCTGGGACACCGGCGACGCCGCGGCGCCGCTTGACCCCCGACTGCCCGGCGTGGCGCGGCGCGCCATGCTCGACGCCCTGCGTCCGACACGGATCGTCGCCTCCGACGGCGAGCAGCACGCCCTGCCCGACGGACAGCCCGTCGAAGCGGGTGACGCCCTCGTCGTCACCACCTCGGGCACGTCGGGACAACCCAAGGGGGTCGTCCTCACGCACGAGGCTGTCGCTGCCTCGGCGCACGCGACCACGGCGCGCCTGGGCATCGACCCGTCGCGCCACTCCTGGCTCGCTTGCTTGCCGCTGGCGCACATCGGCGGCCTGTCCGTCGTGACCCGCGCCGTCATCACCGGCACGCCCTTGCTGGTGCTGCCCGGCTTCGAGGCGGACACGGTCGAAGCGGTGGGCCGAACGGGGCGCGCCTCGCACGTCGCGCTCGTGGCCACCGCGTTACGCCGGCTGGACGCTTCCGCCTTCACCTGCGTACTCCTCGGTGGCAGCAAGGCTCCGGACGCGCTACCTCCCAATGTCGTCTCCACGTACGGCATGACGGAGACAGGTTCGGGCGTCGTCTACGACGGCATGCCCCTCGACGGCGTCGAGCTCGCCCTGCGACCGAGCAACGGGACCGCGACGGCCGGACCGGTGGGGCCGACAGCCGGGACGGACGACATGGGCGCCGGGGAGATCCTCGTCCGCGCCCCGATGCTGTTTCGCTGCTACCGCGACGGAGCACGACGGGCGCGTCGTCGGCCCCGACGGGAGGGCCGACTGGTTCGCCACCGGCGACGCCGCGCATCTCGGTGCCGACGGGACGCTGACGGTGTCGGGACGCATCGACGACGTCATCACGACCGGCGCCGAGAAGGTGTGGCCCGACCTCGTGGAGCGGGCCCTGGTGGCCCATCCCGGCGTAGCCGAGGTCGCGGTGTGGAAGCGCTCCGACCCCGAGTGGGGCGAGCGCGTGGTCGCCTGGGTCGTGCCCGGCGACGACGCGCCCTCACTCGACGAGCTGCGGGCCATCGTGGCCGAGACCATCGCGCCCTGGGCCGCGCCCAAGGAGCTCGTCATCGTCGACGACCTGCCCCGGTCGGCGGCGGGCAAGGTGCGCCGGCGCGAGCTCGACACCTACCGCCAGTAGCCCCGCGTTCACGCACGCGCCGCCGTCGCGTGGCGTCCGCCATCGGTGGCCGCTCGGCCGGCAGCTCGCCGCTGGAGGTGCACGAGCTTGTCAGGGTTCGACACCGCCCGCACGCCGACGATGACACCGTCGGAGATGTCGAGGACCAGCGCAGTCACCACCATGCCGTCCTGCACGAAGACGGTGGCGGGCTGGCCGTTGAGCACGGTCGCCACCGGCACGCCCTGGGTCTTCTTGGCCACGTGCATGAGGAAACGAGAGCTCCGATACGGTCCGACGACGGGCCGCATGGCCGCGCGCACCTTCCCGCCACCGTCGGTCCACACGACGACGTCGTCGGACAACATCGACAGCAATCCGCTCAGGTCACCCGTCGCGCAGGCAGCGAGGAACCGGTCGGTGAGCTCGCGGCCGTGGTGGAGATCCGCGTCGAAGCGTTGGCGTCGGGTCTCCACGTGCTTGCGCGCCCGTGCGCCGAGTTGACGGCAGGCGGCCGGCGAGCGGTTCAGCGAACGCGCCACCTCCTCGAAGGAGTACCCGAAGACGTCGTGGAGCAGGTAGGCGGCCCGCTCGAGCGGCGTGAGCTCCTCGAGCAGCACCAAGAACGCGAGCGACAACGAGTCGGCCTGTTCGGCCGCCGAGGTTTCGTCCATGACGACGGGCTCGGGCAGCCACGGCCCGGCATAGGTCTCGCGCTGGGCCCGCGCCGAGCCGAGCTCGTCGAGGCAGAGCCGTGTCACCACGGTCACGAGATAGGCACGTACCGACCGCACCGGCTCGTCCCCGCGCCGCAGCCAGCGCACGCTCGCGTCCTGGACGACGTCCTCGGCGTCGGCCGCGCTGCCCAGCATGCGGTACGCGATCCCGAAGAGCAGTGAACGCCACTCTTCGAACGCGGCCGCGTCGGCCTCGCGCTCACGCAACGGACCGTGGGCCCGGCCCGGCGCCCGTTGCGCACTGGGGCGGGATCTCGCAGCGTATCCGCGAAGCCTTGGCTTCGCAGGCCGAGCCCGGCGTTGAAGCGTGACCGGAAGTTCTCGAGCGCAACCCAGGCGGCGAGCTCGACGAACTCCGCGTCGCTCAGGTGGGTGCGGATACGCGCGGCCAGCTCTTCGGAGACCTCTGCCGGGCAGCCCGTCGCCACCTCCGCGTACTCGAGGACGGTGCGCTCGCACTCGTCGAAGAGCTCGCTGTGGCGCCAGTCTGCGACGGCGCGAACCTTGGCGGCGTCGACCCCGCAGTGCATCCCCTCGTAGTACCCGTAGTCGATGCACCACGAGCAGCCGATACGCGCGCTCGTGGCCTGCACGGCCAGCCAGCGCAGCGTCGGGTCGAGCTTCTTCCACCCGAACTGCACGGCGGTCTCGAGGCTGCCCATGGCGATCAGCACGCCGGCGTGGTGCGACGCCGCCGCCGTGGGCTCGACCATCTGGCCGAAGCGCCGCCTCGTATAGGTGCCGGCGAGACGGGCCGACGATGCCGCTGGGCTCGTTGAGCAGTGGGACATGGGCCATGGATCACCCTCCTTGTGCGGGTTCGGACAGGTGTCGCTGTCACCCACTCAGACGGGACATCGTGACCGGAGTGTGACATCGGACCGCCCAGGACCGGGTCAGCCCACCCCGCCCGAGGGCTGCACCGTGGTGCCGCCGTCGACGACGAAGGTCTGCCCTGTCACCCACGACGACGCCTCCGAGGCCAGGAAGAGGGCGGCCGTCGCGATGTCGTCGGGGACGCCGAGACGGCGGAGCGGGATGTGCTCGGCGATGCGGTCCTCGCCTGGGCCTTCCCACAGCGCGGCCGCCAGCTTGGTCTTGACCAGGCCCGGCGCCAGCGCGTTGACCCGCACGTCGGGCGCCAGCTCGAAGGACAGCTGCCGCGTGATGTGCAGCACCGCCGCCTTGGTGACGTTGTACCAACCGATGTTGGGCTCGACGCCGAGGCCGCCGACCGAGGCCATGTTGATGACGGACCCCCGCAGACCCGCCTTCGACCGCGGCCGCGGTCCAGGTCAGCACCGACAGCTGATTGACCTCGAAGGTCTTCTGGGCGCGGGCGACGTCGATATCGAGCATCGGGCCGAAGTAGGGGTTGGTCCCGCGTTGTTCACCAGGATGTCGAGACCGCCGAAGCGCGAGACCGTGTCGGCCACGCAGCCCACGGCGTCGTCGGGTCGACCTACGTGCGCGGCGTGCCAGGCGACCCGCTCTTCGGGGGCACCGCCTGGCGACCAGGCCCGCCGCCGCCTCGGCCAGGTCCTCGGCCTTGCGGGACGACAACCATGACGTTGGCGCCCGCCTCGGCGAACCTCGTGGCGATGGCCAGGCCGATCCCGCGGCTCGCCCCGGTGACCAGCGCGGTCTTCCCCCTCAGTTCGAGCTCCATCGCCCGAGCCTTGCACGGGTGCCGTACGGGCGCCGCCGCGGCGCGCCAGGGGAACGGTGCGGTGGCGATGGTGGGGCGCGCCCTAGCATCCCTGCCGTGAACCACCTGGCCGACGAGACGAGCCCGTATCTCCGCCAGCACGCCGACAACCCGGTGGCGTGGTACCCGTGGGGCGACGAGGCCCTTCGCCTGGCCCGGGAAGAGGACAAGTGCATCTTCCTCTCCATCGGCTACGCGTCGTGCCATTGGTGCCACGTCATGGCTCACGAGAGCTTCGAGGACGAGGCGACGGCCGCGGACCTGTCCCGCTGGTTCATCTCGATCAAGGTGGACCGCGAGGAGCGTCCCGATCTCGACGCCGTCTACATGGCGGCCACCCAGGCCCTGACCGGCTCGGGCGGCTGGCCCATGTCGGTCTTCTGCACTCCCGACGGCCGCCCCTTCTACGCCGGCACCTACTTCCCGCCCGTCGACCGGCAGGGCATGCCGTCCTTCCGGCGCGTCGTGCAGGCACTGGGCGAGGCCTGGCAGACCCAACGCGACGTCGGTGCTCGAGCAGGCCGAGGCGCTCGTCGGCGCCGTGCGCAAGGAGCTGCGCCTGGCCGAGTCCCTGCAGGCAGACTCCGAGCCCGCCGAGGCAGGCGTCGGGGTGCCGGGCGGGCAGAAGCTCGAACCCGTCGCCGCCGCCGACGCGGGACTCGAGCCCGATGCCCTCATCGACCGCGTCGTGGCCAGCCTGGCCCGCCGGCTTCGACCCCGAGTGGGGCGGCTTCGGGCCCGCGCCCAAGTTCCCCCGGCCGACCTTGGTCGACCTCTGCCTGCGCGTCGCTCGGCGCGGTGGCGCCGCGGGCGAGCAGGCCCGCACCATGGCCACGCGCACGCTCGACGCCATGGCGGCCGGCGGCATCTACGACCATCTGGTCGGAGGGTTCTGCCGATACTCCACCGACGCGCACTGGTTGGTGCCGCACTTCGAGAAGATGCTGACCGACCAGGCCCTGCTGGCCCGGGCCTACCTGCACGCGTGGCAAGACGGCGGGCGCGACGACTATCTCGGCGTGGTCACCGAGACGCTCGACTTCGTCTTGCGCGACCTCTCGACTCCCGACGGCGCGCTGTATTCGTCCTTCGACGCCGACGCCGGCGGCGTCGAGGGAGCCCACGCCACGTTCACCCTCGACGAGCTCCGCGCACTGCTGCCGGTGGACCTCGTGGGCCCCGCTGCCGACTGGTACGGCATCACGGAATTCGGGAACTGGGAAGGCCGCAGCATCCCGGTGCGGCCGGTCGGGGCGCCGCTGGCCCGTCCACCCGAGGTCGAAGAGGCCAGGCGTCTCCTGGCCGAGGCTCGCGCCCAGCGGGTCCAGCCGGCGCGGGACGAAAAGGTGCTCACCGAGTGGAACGCCATGGCAGTCGTCGACGCTGGCCGAGGTCGCGGCAGCGACCGGCAACGAGCGCTACGGGCGTCGCGCCGAGGAGATCGGCGACTTCCTTCTCGCCTCCATGTACACGGAGGGCCGGTTGATGCGCAGCTGGCAGGGCGGCCGGGCGCGGCACCTTGCCGTCGCGTCCGATCATGCCTGGCTGATCGAGGCGTGTGTCCGTCTCTCCGAGTGGACGGGCCGCAGCGTCTGGCGCGAACGGGCACGCGTGGTGGCCGGCGATCTCCTCGACCTGTTCTGGGACGACGAGGCCGGAGGCTTCTTCTCGACCGGCCGCGATGCCGAGACGCTCGTCGTCCGGCCCAAGGAGTTCCTCGATGGCGCCGTCCCCGCCGCCAACTCCATCGCCGTCACGGCGCTGGTGCGGGTCAACGCGCTGGTCGACGACCCGAGGATCGACGACGCCGTGTCGCGCACGCTCGCGCTGGCCCATCCACTGCTCGAGCGGCACCCGACCGCGCTGGCCGATCTGGTCGCCGCCCTGCCCATGTGGCGGGCGCCGCAACGAGATCGTGGTCACCGGGGGTCGTCGCGACCTGCTCGCCGAGGTGCGGCGGCACTGGCTGCCCGCCGCGGTCGTCGCCTGGGGAGAGCCCGACGCCGGGCCGCTGTTCGAAGGACGGCTCGCCGAGCCAGGGCAGGCTTACGTGTGCGAGGCGCGGGCGTGCCGGACCCCCGCCTCGGACGTCGCCACGCTCGCCGAGCAACTCGAGGCGCTCGTCGCATGAGGCGACGCGTCGGCGGCACGAAGACGGCCGGGCACTCCGAGCACCTGGACCCGAACGACGGGACGGGGACTGCCCGCGAAGCCGACCGCCTCATCGATCAGGAGGTCGACCAGGAGCTCGGCCGCGACAGAGAACACGACACCGATCCCGGACCGGGGACCGCCGTCACAGAACGCGACGCGCCGACGCGGGCCGGCGACGACAGGGCCACGCGCCGCTCCCCCACTACGCCGACCGATCCGGCGCGCCTGTTGCGCCGTTCGGCCCGGCGCAAGGAACGCGTCCCGACCGCCGGAGGATCGACGCTCCACCTCCTCGTCCTCTCTTCCACGCTCGAGGACACCACCGTGGTGGACCTGGCCACACGCACCGTGATGCGCGTACGGGTGGCCTGGCCCGAGGGGCACGAGCCGGACATCGCCACCTTCGACGTCGTCGAGGTCACGTTGGCCGATGATCCCGAACGTGACGACCTGGCCCAGCCCGAGGCGACCACGGTGACCGACCTGCCTCGTCACGTCGGCACGCTGCGCGGGCGCCACCTGCGCAAGCTGCTCAGCCGCCTCGTCGCCAGCCCCGACGGGCCGCTCCTCGGGTTCCCCGGACCGTCGGCCCCCTACTGGGAGTTCCGGGGCTTTCGCCCCTCGGTGGCGTTGATCGAGCCGACCAGGCGGCCCCAGCTGCTTCGTCGTCAGGGCGACGGTTCCACGTGGGTCCGCTTCGGCTGGGACCGCGACGACGTCTGGCTGCCGGTCGAAGACCGCAATGCCGCCCGCGCCCTCGACGCGGCACGGCGTGACCGTCTCAGCGGAAAGAGCCTGGCCACTGCGCTGGGGTTCGAACCGCAGTACCTGCTGGTCACGGTCAGTCCGCCGCGCGACGGACATTGCTACAAGGTGTGTGCGGCCGTGCTGCCGCGGGGCTGACGCAGTCCGGCTCCCGCGTTTCGCCTGTATATGTAACCTTCCGAAAACCCCCTAGTTAACGAAGGATAATCAAATATCCTTCCGTAAACCCACCCAATTAACGAAGGTTACATATCTGGGCGAAGAGGCGTGTCGCCTAGCTTCGGAGACCCCAAATCTCCACGTCTCGACGTGAAGACTCCTCGTCGCGAAACCGACGCCCGGGACGACCTCAGCGCCCGAGCTTGCCCGCAGCCAGGTCCTCCGCCATGGCCCAGCCGAAGGCCACCAGACGGTCTCCCCGGTCGGCGTCGAACCCCGAGGCGAAGTGCACGTCGACCCCTTCGGGGATCTTCACCTTCTGCGCGAAGAAGTCCAGGCCGCCAGCCACCGACCCGTCCCCCTTTAGGACGAAAGTGCGGTCGTCGAGCTTGCTCTCGCACCCGAACCGCTTCGAGAGGCGCCTGGCCCAGGCCCGCTCCTCCCCCGAGGACTTGTGGCCGGGAAAGGGCACTACGTCCTGGAGCCCGGAGAAGGCGCGGAATCCCTCGGGGCCGAGCAGCCTGGTCCCGAGCAGTACGTCCTCGTCGGGGAAGGCCAGGAGTGCCCGCCGGTACTGGTCGGCCATGATGCTCTTCAGGGCCGCCTCGGACCGCGAGTTACGGTCGACCAGCGCGAGGCCCACCAGCAAGGAAGGCGTCCCGCCGATGCGCTCGAGCGTGCAGAAGGAATAACCCCGAAGCTTGTTGCCTTCTCGGGCGTGCGTGACGAGAACCCACGCCTCACGTTCCTTCGAGAGATAGCCGATGTCGAAGCCAGGAGGCCGCTCCGCACAGAGATCCGCCATCTCGACCAGCTCAGCGTCGCTGAGCGCAGTGCAATCCTTGGTGCTCACTACGATCGGCATGAGGTGAGTCTACTGGCTGGGCTCCGCGATTTCCCAACCGTACGCACCTCCTGCCGGTTGCCGCCACCACCACCGGGACCGCGTCTCCCCAGGTCAGAGGGCGAATTACTGACGATGGTGTCGGCGCTTAGGACAGCACCGCGCTCTGCCCGAGCAGTCGCTTGAGTTCGCCCACGAGCCCGTTACGGAACTCGACGTTGAACTCGGGCGGCAGCCGCAGCACCTTCTCGCCTACGTGAAGCAACACCGGAGAAGGGCCCGGATGGCCACTCAAGACCTCTTTGAGGCCGTCGACCTTGGCGTCGGTCAGGACCCCGAGGGGGAGTTTGATATGCAGATCGGACTGCCCCCGGTCGAGGAGCGGTCGGGAGACCTCCATGCAGACGATCTTCGGCTCCTCCTCGCGGGTATCGAGACGGCCCCTGACCACCAGGATTGCGTCGCTCTCGATGAGCGCGCCGTACTCGGCCATCGTCTTGGGGAACACGAAGACCTCCATGGCCGCCTGGAGGTCTTCGAGGACGAACCGCGCCATGAGATCGCCCTTCTTCGTGTACGAGCGCCGCAGGTCCGTCACCACGCCGCCCACCGTGCGCATCGGCGAGCGGTCCCCCGCTGCCACGTCCTCCTCCCGCATGTCCGAGAGGGTGGAGTCGGTGTGGCGTGAGAGTGCGGCCTCGTACCCCATGAGCGGGTGGTCGCTCACGTAGAGGCCGAGCATCTCCTTCTCGAAGGCCAGTCGCTGCCCTTTGTCGAACTCGCTCTCGGGGATGGTCACCTTGGCCCCGCCCCAGGCCGGGTCGGCTTGCTCCTCCTCCTCGAAAGCGGCGAACAGGGTCGTGATCCCGAGGTCCTGCTCGCGTCTGCGCTCGAGGGTCCGGTCCACCACCGCTTCGAGGACCAGGCACAAACCCTGGCGCGGGTGGCCGAGCGAGTCGAACGCACCGCCCTTCACGAGGGACTCCATGGTGCGCTTGTTCAGGACGATCGGGTCGACCCTGGCGCAGAAGTCGAAGATGTCCGCGAAGGGTCCGTTGGCCTCGCGCTCGGCCACGATCCGCTCGACGAGGCTCTCGCCGACATTGCGCACCGCCGCCAGCCCGAAGACGATCGCCCTCGGGCTCTCGGCATCCAGACCTTCCTCCCCGTCCGCCCCGTCTGCATCCGCCCCTTCCACCTCATCCGCCGCGGCGGCCGCGCCGCCCGTCCACTCAGCGAGGTCCGGTGCGAACTCCGCCACCGAGCGGTTGACGTCGGGCACGAGCACGTCGATCCCCATGGCGCGGCACTCCGCGAGGTACACCGCCGTCTTGTCTTTGTTGTCCTTGACCGAGGTCAGCAGCGCCGACATGTATTCGACCGGGTAGTGCGCCTTGAGCCAGGCCGTCTGATAGGCGACCAACCCGTAGCCGTAGGAGTGCGACTTGTTGAACGCGTAGTCGGCGAAGGGCTCGATGATGTCGAAGAGCGCGGTGCCGAGTTCTTCCCCGTAACCCTCCTGCACGCAGCCGGCAACGAACTTCTCGCGCTCTGCGGCGATCATGGCGCGGATCTTCTTGCCGCAGGCCTTGCGTAGGTTGTCCGCCTCCTCGAGCGAGTAGCCGGCGAACTTCTGGGCCACCCGCATGACCGACTCCTGGTAGAGCATCAGCCCGTAGGTGTCCTTGAGGATGGGCTCGATGTCGGGGTGCAGGTAGGTCAGTTCCCGGCGGCCGTTCTTCAGCTCCGGGTAGTCGCGGTGCATGTTGGCCGCCATGGGCCCCGGCCGGTAGAGCGCCACCAGGGCGGCGACGTCGTCGAAGCTCGTCGGCGCCAACGCCCGCAGGGTCTGGCGCATGGCCCCGCCTTCGAGCTGGAACACGCCGATGGACTCCGCCCGCCGCAGCATCTCGAGCGTCGGCTCGTCGGCCAGGTCCACGTTGTCGATGTCGGGCCGCTCCCCCGTCGCCGATTCGATGCGGTCGAGCGCCCGCTCGATGACCGAGAGGTTGCGCAGACCCAAGAAGTCCATCTTGAGCAGGCCGAGCTCTTCGACCCCGTGCATCTCGTACTGGGTGACGATGGGCGCGTCCTCGGGGGCGCCGCCGGCGTCGGGCTTGCGCTGAATGGGCAGGTATTCGGTCAACGGGTCGCGAGAGATCACGACGGCGGCGGCGTGGATGCCGTCCTGGCGGCGCAGGCCCTCGAGCCCGAGCGCGACGTCGATGACCTCCTTGGCCTCGGGATCGCTCTCGTGCATCGTGCGCAGCTCGCCCGCCGAGGCGTAGCCGTCCTCGTGGCCCTCGGTCTTGGTGAGGCACGCCCGCAGCGGGGTGTCGCGGCCCATGATCAGCGGGGGCATGGCCTTGGCGATGCGATCGCCGACGGCGTAGGTCTTCCCCAGCACCCGTGCGGCGTCGCGCACGGCGGCCCGCGCCTTGATGGTCGAGAAGGTGATGATCTGCGCCACCCGGTCGCTGCCGTACTTGTCGGCCGCGTAGCGCATCACGTCGGCGCGGTAACGCTCGTCGAAGTCCATGTCGATGTCGGGCATCTGCTTGCGGCCCGGGTTCAAGAAGCGCTCGAAGAGAAGGTCGTAGCGGATGGGATCGAGGTCGACGATGCGCAGGCAGTAGGCGACGCAACACCCCGCGGCCGATCCCCGCCCGGGGCCCACCCGGATGCCCGACTCCCGGGCGAAGCGGATGAGGTCCCACACGACGAGGAAGTAGGCCGGGAACCCCATGTCCCCGATGACGCCGAGCTCGAAATCGAGGCGCTGCACCACCTCGGGCGGGACCGGGTCGCCGTAGCGCTCCCTGGCCCCCTCGTAGGCGAGGTGGCGCAAGTAGGACTGAGCTCTCTCCTCGTAGGTGGCACCCGTGAACGGGTCCGGCACGGGGAACTCCGGCAGGCTCGGCTTGCCCAGTTCGATCTGTACGTCGGCCCGCTCGGCGATCAGCAGCGTGTTGTCGCACGCCTCGGGCACCTCGCGGAAAAGGTGGCGCATCTCCGCCGCCGTCTTGAGATAGTGCTCGGTGCCCTCGAACTTGAAGCGGTTCGTGTCCGAGAGCAGCGCGCCCGTCTGCACGCAGAGCAGCGCGTCGTGGGCCACGGCGTGCTCTCGATGCGTGTAGTGGCTGTCGTTGGTCGCCAGCAGGGGCGCGCCGATGCGCCGCGCGATCTCGATCAGTTGCGGGTTGGTGCGGTGCTGGTCGGCGAGGCCGTGGTCCTGCAGCTCCACGAAGAGGTTGTCGCGCCCGAAGATGTCCTGGAGTCGCGCCGCCGCGCCGCTCGGCTCCGTCGACGTCGCCGGCCAGCAGCGCCTGCAGCACCACGCCACCCAGACAGCCTGTCGTGGCGATCAACCCGTCGTGATGGCGCTCGAGCAGCTCCCAGTCGACCCGCGGCTTGTAGTAGTAGCCCTCGAGGTATGCCGCCGAGGACAGCTTCATCAGGTTGCGGTAGCCCTCGATGTTCTCCGCCAGCAACGTGAGGTGGTAGTAGAGCTTCTGCCCGCCCTCGACGTCGCCGCCGGTGTCGTCGACACGCCCGCGCCGCACCGGACGCTCGTGGCGCGACTCCCCTGCCATGTAGGACTCGGTGCCGATGACCGGGGTGATGTCCGCGTCGCGACAGGCCTTGTAGAAGTCGAGGACCCCGTACATGTTCCCGTGGTCGGTGATGCCGAGCGCGGGTTGCCCGTCCGCCGCGGCGGCGGCCACGAGCTCGCCGACGCGGGCTGCGCCGTCGAGCATGGAGAACTCGGTGTGGGTGTGCAGATGCGTAAACGACCGCTCCGACACCGGCCCTCCTTTCGCCACGTTCAGACTTACATGCCTGTAATTCCCCGGATCCTCGAACTTAGCCTGCGGCTGCTCTGACCCGGAGAACCACCGACCCGGCCACCTTGTCGTGCAGGGTCTGGCGCTTCGAGTCCCACAACGGGAACAGCATGTCGAGGAGCCAGATCAGACCGAGGAAGACGGTGAACAGGCTGAGCAGCCGGAACACGCCCTCCACCACCGCTCGGCCCAGCGCCCGCCCGTAGCCGAGGACCTCGAAGGTCTGGTCGCGTACCGCCCGCACCCCGACCGCCATCATCCCGACTGTCTGGCCCCGCGCCGAGCCGCACAGGATCGTGCCGTACGCGACGTAGAGGACGGCGGTGATCAAGAAGGGCACGGCCGAGAACGAGCGCCGGCGGGCTCCCTTCTTTGCCATGAGGTGGACGTCGAGCGAGTGGCTGTGGCGGAACAGCAGAGCCAGGACCACCAGGACGACGGCGAAGATGACGAAGTCGATCAGATAGCCGCCGAGCCGGATGCCCCAGGTGGCGTACGGCGGCGTCTGCTCGTGCTGCGGTGGTGGCGGCGGTGGGTAACCGCCCTGGGTCGGCGTCTGGGTCGGGAAGGCGGGCGGGCTCTGTGGCGCGGTGGCGGGGGTGGTGGCGCGTTGCCCGGGAAGGACGGGGGCCCGCCGGCCGCGCCCTCGGCGCCCGAGGGACCCTGTCTCTCGCGCGCTCACCCGTGCGCCCGCCCGGCTCGGGCCCGAACTCGGCTCATTCACTATCGTGTCGGTCCATGGTCGTCCCACCATCGCGCCGGCGCGAGAACCCTCCGCTCAGAGATAGGCCCCCGTCCGCCCGCCGGACTCGCCGGCCGAGGGCAAGCCGCGCTGGCGCATCTCCTCGAGCTGCGCCCGCGCCGCCATCTGCTGGGACATCAAGGTGGCCTGGATCCCGTGGAACAGCCCCTCGAGCCACCCGACCAGCTGAGCCTGGGCGATACGCAGCTCGGCCTCGCTCGGTGCGTCGCTGTCGAACGGCGGGGCCAGCGCCTCGAGCTCGGCCACCAGGTCGGGCGACAGCCCGTCGGCGAGGTCGCGGATCGACTGCTCGTAGATCTCGCGCAGGCGCACGCGGCTGCGCTCGTCGAGCGGCGCGGCCCGCACCTCGTCGAGCAGCGTCTTGACCATGGAGCCGATGCGCAGCACCTTGGCCGGCTCGTTCACCGATTCGGTCACCGGGTCTCCCTCGCACCGCCGTCGTGCGTGCCGCTGCTCGAGAATCTCGTCGGGGGCGATCGGAGCCGGGTCGTCGGCGGGCGGCTGCCCTCCGCTCATGTCGTTCGTCGCGTCACGCATGGTGCCTTCCGTTGCCGTCGCTGTCGTAGTGCCGCCGTCGCTCCCCGCTCCCATGTTGCCACCGCCGCCACGCCGCTCAGCGGCCCGCCACGCCAGCAGCGGGACCAGCATCTCCGCCGGCGTCAGCGAACCGTGGCGGGCCCGCAGCCGCAGCTCGCCGGTGTCGGCGGGGTCGAGGAACGCGATGGGCTCGAAGGGCACCAGGGCGACGTCGCCCAGGCGGGCGGCCACCTCGGCCGAGGGCGTGCCACCCAGCCAGCACTCGTCGATGATCTGCTCCTTGGTGCGCACCCACGCCACGTCGCCGTGCAGCGCGGCCGCCGTGGTCTCGCCAGATCCGCCGATGGCGCCCGGCCGCGCGTGCAGCCAACGGAATCGACCCTCCCCGCTCAGCAGCGTCACGTCGCGCATGATCTCGGGCCCGAGCACCTCGACCGAACTGCCCACGTCGACCTGCCCGTGGTCGGCCGTCACCACGAGCACTGCTCCGGGCGGCAGCACCGACAGCACGTCGGCCACAAGCCGGTCGGCCGCGCGCAGCTCGTCGTCGTAGTACTGCCCGAGCCCCTCGGCGTGGGCCACCTTGTCGATGCCCTCGTAGTAGGCGTAGACGAAGGGCTCCCCGCGGACGCCAGCTCGCGCACGGCGGTCACGAGACCAGCGGGCGTGTGCCAGCGGTGCAGCTCGACCGGTCCCAGATGCGCCGCGGTGAACCCTGTCGGCCCGTAGTCCTGGCGCGTCACGACGGGCACGGTCTCGCGCCAACCCGGGAACGCCTCACACGGCTGGAAGCACGCGGCGCCGGCACGCGCATGCGGGCGTCGACGTCCTCGCACGGACCACTGCAAGACGTTCATCACCTCGCCGTCGAGCGCCACGCGGTACCCGACCACGCCGTGCTCGGCGGGCATCCGGCCCGTCACCAGCGTGGTCAGGGCGCAGGCCGTCGGTGCTGGGGGCCACCGTGGTGATCGGCCCGCCCGTGCCGCTGGTGAGCGTCGGCGCCAGCGTGTGCGCGCTCGCCCAGCTGCTCCGCGCCCAGGCCGTCGATCGACCAGCAGGACGATCTGGCTCGCCCCGGCCACCGGAGCCGGGAACCACGGCGGCAGGTCGTCGCCCCCGGGCGCCTCAACTGCCCGAGCAGCAGGGGGACGACCCGGTGCAGGCAGGGCCCGTCCCAGTCCGGCAGCAGGGGGCTCGGCGCCGGCGCAGGCCTGATAGCCCCCGTCCGGCGGGAGTCCGTCACGGCCGTCGCCGCCGGGCTGCCCTCATTCACGGGGGCACACCCTACGACCCACACACCCACCTCCACCGATGTGGAGGCCGGTAGGATCGAGTGTCGTGAGGGTGTCGACGCGGGGTGACTACGCCAGCAGGGCGTTGCTGTCGCTCGCCCTCCACGGTGCCGAGACCCCCACATCGGTGCGGGACATCGCCGAGCGCACCGGGCTCCCCCAGCCCTACCTCGAGCAGATCCTGCTCGCCCTCAAGGGAGCGGGGCTGGTGCGCTCCAAGCGCGGCGTGGGCGGCGGGTACGTGCTGGCCCGCCCACCCGAGGACATCTCCCTGGCCCAGATCGTCTCTGCGGTCGACGGCCCGATCGCGGCCGGCGACTTCGGCGAGCCCCACGCCAACGGCGCCTGCGACCACGAGGGGCAGTGCGTCCTGTTGGCCGTGTGGGCGGACGTGGGCGAGACCATCCGGCTGCACCTCCAGTCCTACAGCCTGGCCGACATGGTCGACCGGGCGCAGGGCAACGTGGCCACCCCGGTCTGAGACCCGGCGCCTGCCTCGGCTCTCGAGCGGGTCCGAGGTTCCACAGCTCCATCGCCGGCCAACTCGAGCTCCCACCCGAGAATCCCGATCGATGCCGGCCCCGAGGAGGAAGAGCCGCGCCGCCACCGGCGGGAGTCCCGAGCCAGCGAGCCGCCACCACCCGCAGCAGGTGCCCGTGCGCCACGCACAGCGTCGTCCCTTCGACCGCCCTGACCCGCTCGATCACCCGGTCGGCCCGCCGTCCGACGTCCGAGGCCCGCTCGCCGTCCGGCACGCCGTCGTCCCACAGGCGTCCACCCAGGCCGCCGTCTCGACGGATCTCCGCCGAGGTGAGGCCTTCGTACTCGCCGTAGTCCCACTCCATGAGGTCGGGGTCGGGCTCGCCCGTCGAACCCGGCCAAGCTCGCACGTCTCGCGATGCCCGGCACAGGGGGCTCGTCAGCACCTGCGCGAAAGGGGCCAGCCCCCAGTCGCGTAGCAGGTCACCCGCCCGTTTGGCCTGGTCGCGGCCCGAGCTCGAGCAGGGGAATATCCGTGCGGCCCGTGTGTTGACCACTAAGGGACCATTCGGTTGCGCCGTGCCTGAGCAGGACCATCCGGGAGGGCATGCCGTAGACCACCACGAGGTGGCCGTGCACGCAATTCGGGCGCGAACAACCCCATGGAATGATCCGGGGCGCGGACCTGTTGTACACGGCAGGTTGATCCCGGATGGTCAGCGGGTACGTACGACAGAGAGTGAGCACGGAAGGTCTGGAGCGAAGATGAAGAGCGCGGTGAGCACGTCGGACACGTTGGGTCTGATGCTGCGTGACCTCGATCAGTTCCCCATGCCCGACCACGAGCAGCAGGTCGAGCTGGCCAAGCGCGTGGCGGCGGGCGACGACGCAGCGCGCAAGCAGATGGTGGCCGCCAACCTCCGGCTGGTCGTGCACTGGGCCCGCCGGTACCAGGACCGCGGGGTCGACATGGCCGACCTGGTCCAGGAGGGCACCTTCGGTCTGATGCGGGCCGTCGACAAGTTCGACTGGGAGCGCGGGCTTCCGCTTCTCCACCTACGCCACCTGGTGGATCCGCCAGGCGCTCCAGCGTGCGGTGCAGCAGCACGGCCGCACCATCCGCATCCCCCTCGAAGTGGGTGAGCAGATTCAGCGTCTGGAGCTGACCAAGTCCGAGTTGGCGAGCACCCTCGGGCGCGCTGCCGACCGACGAGGAGCTCAACGAGGCGACCGGCCTCAACGCAGACGAGCGCGAGTCCCTCGAGGACGTGGCGCGGGTGACCGCCTCGCTCGACCAGCCGGCGGCGCTCGAGTCATCGACCACGCTCGGCGAGCTGGTGGCTCCCGACGAGTCGGACTTCGTCACTGACGTCGAGCAGACCATGGTCTACGACCGGGTGCGCGACGCCGTGGAGCGCCTGCCTGGGCTCCAGCGCGACGTGCTCCGTCTGCGCTTCGGCTTCGACGGCGACTCGCCGGCCTCCTTGCAGTCGACGGCCGAGCGGCTCGGCGTGGGCGTCCGCCGTGTCCGCCGGGCCGAGGAGGAGGCCCTGGCCGCGCTCTCCTACGACTCCGACGTCCTCGGCGTCCACGAGGCCGCCTGAGGACACCTGGTCCCAGGACCGACCGCATCGATCTTCCGACCCGCCCCGACTCCCAGCTCTGCCTCCGAGACCCCAATCCCCCCTCTCGGAGGCGAGCGGGACGGGGTCTGAAGACTGCTGGCGGCAGCCACTGGTCAGCCCGGAGGTCAGCCCGGAGCGTTCAGCCGAGATAGGTGCGCAGGTCTTCGGGGAGCGGCAGAGCCTGAACTCCATGGGGGCACCCGTCCCGGGATGGGTGAAGCGCAACGCGACCGCGTGCAAGAAGAAGCGGCCCGGCCCCAGGCGCGCGTCGGGCCGCCCGTAGCGGGCGTCCCCGATGACCGGGTGGCCGATGGCCGCCATGTGCACACGGATCTGGTGGGTGCGGCCGCTCTCGAGCGCCACGCTCGAGCAGCGTCGTCGGCTCGTCGGGTCCGTGCCCCCTCGCCCCGGACCGCACCGCCGCCGCCGCTCGAGCACCGTGTAGGTGGTCCGGGCCGGCTTGCCCCGGCGGTCACGGCCATCTTCGTCGGCGTGCGCGCCGAGCGACCGATCGGGGCTTCGACGACACCCCGGTCGTCCGCGACGTGGCCCATGACGAGCGCCAGGTATCGCCGCTCCATGGTCCGCGTCGCCAGCTGCGCCAGCGAGGGCGTGGTAGGCCTCAGCGGTGCGGGCCACTGCCAGCAACCCCGAGGTGCCCTTGTCCAGCCGGTGCACGATGCCAGGGCGATCGGGGGCACACACGCCCGACCTCGACCAGGTGGGCCAGTTCGGGGAACCGCGTCCAGCAATCCGCCGACCAGTGTGCCCGTGTCGTGCCCGCACCGGGGTGCGACGACGAGACCGGCTGGCTTGTCCACGACGGCCAGCATCTCGTCGGCGTGCACCACGTCGAAGCGCACGCCCGCCTCAGCCACCACCGCCCCGTCGCGAGCTGCGGGCAGGCGCACCGAGACGTGGTGCCCTCGCGCAGCAACGTCCGTCCCACCGTCACCGGCTCGCCGTCGACCAGGACCCGGCCGTCTCGAATGAGCGCCGCCGCGTCGGCCGCGCGAGACGCCGGCCAGCATGGCCACGCCGCGGTCCGCCCGGAGCCCGGCCAGCAGCGCCGGAACCTCCGTCGAGACGGTGTCTCCCTCCCGGTCGCTCCGCTCCTCGTGGCGTTCCGTGGGACTCCCCCGGCGTCACCGTGCTGCCTCGGTGCGCAGCGCTCGAGCGGTCGCCGAAGAGCAAGCCACGATCACGACGACCACGCCGATGGTCACGCAGGCATCGGCCACGTTGAAGGTCGGCCAGTAGCTCGAGGGTGATGAAGTCGGGCACCCGTCCGCCGTGGCCGCCGAAGATCCGCTGGCTCAGATTCCCGACCGCCCCACCGAGCACCAGCCCGGCACCAACCGCCAGGAGCACTGTGCGGACCTGCCAGACGACGGCGGCCAGCACGACGACGCCGACGCAGAGCAACACCGTCACCGCGGTGGCGCGCCCGCTGAAGAGGCTGAAGGCGAACCCCGAATTGAAGGTCAGCGCCAAACCGAAGGGCCCCAAGACATGGCGTACCTCGTGCAGATGGTCAACGACCACTGTGGTGGTCACCCAATCGGCCACCACCACCGCGGCGGCTATGGCAAAGGCCAGAACCCGCGGCCGGGTCAGCGCCGCGACAGGCCCCCGCTCTTGCACGCCACGCAGAGGCGGGCGTAGGGCAGCGCGCGCAGGCGCGGCTTGGGAATCGGCTGGAAGCACCGCTCGCAGTAGCCATAGGTCTTGTCGGCGATGCGCCTGAGCTGCGTCGTCGATCTCTTCGACGGCCAGCGTCGCCTGTCCCGACAGGGCGAGGTTGCGCTCGCGGTCGACGGTCACCGTCCCGCCCTCACCGGACTCCTCGTCGAACTGGACGTCACCGGGCTCGCGCTCGAGCGCCAGCGAGTCCGCCTCGGCGCGCAACGACGTGGCCTGTTCCTGGTAGACGGCGCGATCGGCCAGTCAGCAGTTCGCGCACCTCCTCGAGGAACTTGGCGTCCTTGGCGTAGGGTCCGGTCTTGGGCCGGACCGGCACCGGCTTGGGCTTCGGGGCGAAGGTGCTGCGCGCCACGGCACGCCGTTGCCAGCCCCCGCGCTCGACCGTGTCGCCGTCTTGGCGGCGGCCTTCGCGGCCGGCTTCTCCGCCACCTTCTTGGCGGGGGCAGCGGTCTTCTTGGCCGGCGCCGCCTTCTTCGCGGCGGGCGCCGGCTTCTTGGGAGCGGCCGCTGCCTTCTTCGCGGCGGGCGCAGGCCTTCTTCGCGGGCGCGGCCTTCTTCGCGTTCGTGGGCGGCTTCTTCGTCGCTGCGGTGGCCTTCTTGGGGGCCGTGGCTGCCTTTTTCACAACGGGCACTGCCTTCTTCTTGGTCAGAGCGGGACGCTTTGTAGCTGTTGCACGAACCTTGCCGGCGGCCTTTTTGTTCCCGGCCTTCTTGGCGGCCTTCCCCCCGGCCCGCGACGACCCCGCCGCGGCGGCCGAACGCGGCGCAGACGCCCGCTTGACCTGGGCGCCTTTGCTCGCTGGGGTCATCGATCCCTCCTTCGGACCACGCAGCGGTGGCCGCTCTCCGCGACGACGACCACGCCGGGGGAGCGGGTGACGATACCGGACGGCGCGGGCAGGGGCAACACAGCCGCCCGCCGTGTGCCGGTGGGATCAGACGGTGCGGGGCGCCCCCGAGACGGCGGCTCCGAAGCGCTCTGGAGGTTCAGGGTCGGCGGCCCGTCGTCGGCTTCGGACATCGGCCGCCGCGGCGGCGCGCTCCTCGCCCGCAGCCCTGGGTGGCCGGCCGGCGCGGCCGGCGCGGGAGCCTTGGGCTTGATGCCCATGAGCGAGTTGGCGGGCTGCACGTTCTCGTCCACCCACTTGAGGATCTCCGAGAGGGCACCGTGCAGCCGGTTGCGCTCGGACTCGAGGTGCCGCGCCATGCTCTCGACGTCGGTCGCCAGCTCGGTCCGCGTGGCTTCCAGCCGGTTGACTTCTTCGCGCAAGGCCTGGTGCGTCTCCGCCTGGAGCTGCGCGGCGGTCGCCTCCGCGGCGGCGATGGCGGCCCGCGCCGTGTCCTCGGCCTGCGCGATGACAGTGGCGGCCTCCGCCTCGCTCTCGCGCTTGGTCTGGTCGACGAACTTCTGGGCCAGCAAGAGCGTGCGCTGCAAGCGTCTCGTCGGAGAGTGCCGCGGCGTCGGCTGCCGCGGCCGTGGCCGCCTCGTCCCCTTCGGCCGCGGCCGCCACCGGTGCGGCGCGCTTCTCGTGCTCGAGCTGCGCGATGCGCTCGCTGGCCTGGCGCAGCCGCTCGTTCAGCTGGCGGACGTGCTCTTGGAGGGCCTCGGACTCTTGGGCCGCCTTGTCCAGGTACTCATCGACCTCATCGACGTTGTAGCCCTTCAGACCGAGGCGGAACTCCACGGTGCGGAGTGTGTCGAGGATTGACGCAGGTGCCTGGGAATTGTCCATGGGGGCCGATTCTACCCACGCCCCCCTGCGATTCCAGTAATCGGTGCGGGCCTGGGCGCTAGGTCGTGAGCACCGGGATCAACACAAACTGCGCAACCAGGATGACGATGAGGAACGACCAGTCCAGACCGCCCATCGGCTTGATGATCCGCCGCACCGGCCGGAGCACGGGCTCGGTCGCCTGGTAGAGGAAGTATTGGATCCGGGCCAGCGTCGTCCCGGGCTGGATCCGGAACCAGCTCAAGATCGCGTAAGGGAACATGATCAGCCAGATGTAGGCCTCGATCAACCAAGCGATGCAGTCGGAAAATGTCCACCAGCTCGCGAGGGTACTGGGTCTAGTCCCGGTTGAAGCCGCGCTCCACCAGTCGCTGCCGCTCCTCGTCGGAGACCTTGACGTTGGTCGGCGCCAGAAGGAACACCTGGTCGGCGACTTTTTCCATCTCGCCGCTCAGGGCGTAGGTCACGCCGCTGCAGAAGTCGATCATTCGCCGCTGCAGGTCCCGCTCGGCCATCTGCAGGTTCACGATCACCGGACGGTTGTCCTTCAGCCGGTCGGCGATCTCCTTGGCGTCGCCGAAGCGGGAGGGCGCCACGACGTGCACCCTCGCCGAGGCAGGTGCCGGCGCCGGGCCGGTGGGATTGAGCGTCGAGTCGACCGGCATCGCCCGCATCGGGGTGGGCCGGGGCGTGACGTTGCTCGGAGCCGGCCGCGGCTGGCTGGGCACCGCCGACTCGCGTGGGATGGTGCGGACCCTGGTCATGCCGCCGCTGAACTCGTCGGCCTGGTCGTATTCCTGGTAGCGAGGCTCGACGCGGGTCGCAGACGAGAACCCCTTCGGGGCCCGGTCGTCGAGGTCGTCGTACTCGTCGTACTCGTCGTCGAGCAGGCCGAGATACACCATGGTCTTCTTCATGAACGAGGGTGACATGCCTTCTCCTGTCGCGTCGACAGCGTAGTGCCTGCTCGGCGAGCCAGGCGGGTCCATCGGGCCTGCGGGAGGGGCTGCGCCCGGGCTGAGGCGGGACTGCGGGCGGGGCATGAGTCCCCCGCCAGCACGTCCACCTCCCCGTTCCCCTCATCCAGCCTGAGGCGGCGGCCGGTCGCCGAAGAGGGCCCGGCCGACGCGCACCATGGTCGAGCCCGCCGCCACCGCAGCCTCGAGATCGTCGCTCATCCCCATCGACCGCTCCTCCAAGCCGAGCTCGTCGGCCAGGCGGCCCACGGTGGCGAACGCCTGGCGCGCCGCGGCCTCGCCCGGCGCCGCGACGGTCATCAGCCCGCGGACATCGAGCCCGAAGGCGCGCAAACGAGCCACCGAGCATTCCCGTCTCGCCCGGCGTGCACCCGTTGCGACCGCTCCGCCCCGTCGTGTCCACCTGGACCAGGACCGCAGCACCCGGAGCGAACTCGCGCGATACGCGCACCCTCGGCCTCCCGCGCCACGCTCTGCCACAGACCGACGACCGGCGCCAGCTTCGCCACCTTGTTGCGCTGCACGGCGCCCAGGAAGTGCCAGACGACGTCTGCGGCACAGGGACCGGCCCGCGGCGCCGGCCCCTCCCCCGCCGCGGCCGCCTTGGTGAGGAGCTCGGCGGCGTAGTTCTCGCCCAGGTCGCCGCATCCCGGCCAGGCGTGCGGCGCGGACGGCATCGGGACCAAACCCCTTGGTCACAGCCACGACCCGGACCGCTGCGGGATCGCCCCCGGCCCCCGCGATGCGCTCGTCGGATCGCGCGCACGCCGCCGGGCGACCTCGTCGCTGTCGTGGGCGGCGGGGCTAGCGGAGGAAGGAGGGGACGTCGAAATCGTCGTCACCCAGGTCGAGCTCCTCCTCCGAGCCGGTGGCGTCGGCGAAGATGTCGACTGGCTCGGGTGTCGAGAAGATCGTCGATGCCAGATCGGCGGACCTCGAGGACCCGGTGCCCTCCTCCCAGCGCTCGAAACCGGCGGCGATCACGGTGACGCGCACCTCGTCACCCATGTTGTCGTCGATGACGGCACCGAAGATGATGTTGGCGTCGGGGTGCGCCACGGCGTGGATGATCTCGGCGGCCTCGTTCACTTCGAAGAGACCCAGGTCCGACCCGCCCGCGATGTTGAGGACCAGCCCGCGCGCGCCTTCGATCGACGCCTCGAGGAGCGGTGAAGTGATGGCGGCGCGCGCCGCATTCGCCGCTCGCCCCTCGCCGATGGACGAACCGATGCCCATGATGGCCGTGCCGGCGTTGGTCATGACCATCTTCACGTCGGCAAAGTCGGTGTTGATGAGCCCGGGCACCGTGATGAGGTCGGTGATGCCCCGCACGCCCTGCAGCAGGACCTCGTCGGCCATCTTGAACGCGTTCACCATGCTCGTCTTGTCGTTGGACACGGTCAGCAGCCGGTCGTTGGGGATGACGATCAGCGTGTCGACCTTCTCCTTGAGGATCTGGATCCCCTTCTCCGCCTGCATGGCCCGCCGGCGCCCTTCGAAGGTGAAGGGCCGCGTCACGACGCCGATGGTCAGGGCACCGAGGCCCTTGGCGATCTCCGCGATGATCGGCGCCCCGCCGGTGCCGGTCCCGCCTCCCTTGCCGGCCGTGATGAAGACCATGTCGGCGCCTTGGAGCGCCTCCTCGATCTCGGCCCGGTGCTCCTCCGCGGCCATGCGCCCCACCTCGGGGTCGCTGCCGGCCCCGAGGCCGCGGGTCAACTGCCGCCCGAGGTCGAGCTTGAGGTCCGCGTCGCTCATCAGCAGGGCCTGGGCGTCTGTGTTGGCCGCGATGAATTCGACGTTGCGAAGGCCCGAGTCGATCATCCGGTTGACGGCGTTGACGCCACCCCCGCCGACCCCGACCACCTTGATAACTGCCAGGTAGTTGCCCTGGGAAGGCACGGTCGTCATGAACTCCCTCGTCCTCGGGTCGATCGTCGACCGGTCGCTCGCTGGTACGTTCCCCCTGTCGCCACCGGGAGTATGCGGCCAGCCACGCATCCCTGAACCTCTCGGGAAGGTTGATGTTCACAGTACGGCAGCGTGGCCCCACCATACGGGGGGTGTTCAGGCTGGTCAAGCATCGTCGGTCACCCTGCTGTCACGGTCGGAGCGTCCGGGACGCTGACGTCGATCACATCCCCGTTGTGCAGGGTCGCCCCCGCGAGGATGGACGAGACGTCCTCGTACTTGGCGGTGAGCTCGGCCGCTGACCCGATGTCGACGACGATCGGCGTCGACATGGCGAGTTGCACCCACCCCGCCGGCTCCACGGTGACGCCGGTGACCTGCGCCACGAAGGAGGCCGGGCAGCGTCGACGCCACCCGGAGCCCGGGGGCGTCCTTGACCGAGAGCACCGTGCCCGGCTGACCGGGTGGGGCGGGCACGCTCAAGAGCAGCAGGCCGGGCGGCCGGGTCGTCGACGCGCTCGAGGACACGGCCGTCGTTGCTGAGCACTTCCCAGCGCCCGCCGGGTGCGCTGGCCACGAAACGCGGCACCTCTTCTTCGATCGCGATGTGCACGCCGTCGGGCCATGACACGTGCACGGTGGCGCGGCGCACCCACGGCAGCTGCTCGAGGCGCGCCGCCGCCGCGCCGTCGTTCACGTCGAGCAGCGGCGGGTGCCCGGCCAGGCCCGCTTGGGCGACCACCTGTGCCGATGTCTCGTGCGCGTTGCCCGTGACCGTGATGGAACGGGCGGAGAACAGCGGCGTGTGGATCACGAACCAGGCGCCGGCGAGGACCGCGACGCGCGACAACACCGATGACGAGCACCCGGAAGCGGCGCCGGCCCTGTTCGCGCTCGGACGGCCGTGCGGCGAGCCCAGATGCGAGGGTCCATGCTGGCGCCGGCGCCTGCTGGCGCCGCCGCCCTCTCCTCGCCCGCCGCGCCGCCGCGCGCCGATCCCCCGGGCGTCACTGCTGCCCTCCCCGCTGCGGAGCGTCCCCGGCGCGACGCTCACCTCTCCCGGCCACGTGACCAGTCTTCCCGTCGCCGAAGCCCAGCAGGCGGACCTCTGTCTGCAGCGTCACACCGGTGCGCTCCGCTACCGCGGCGCGCACGTGCTCCATGAGGGCACGCACATCGTCGGCCCGGCCATCCTTGTCCGCCTGAATGAAATTGGCGTGCTTCTCCGACACGTGCGGCGCTCCCGAGCCGAACACCCTTGAGCCCCGCTTCTTCGATGAGGCGGCCTGCCGCGTCGTCCTCGGGGTTGGTGAACACCGAGCCGGCATTGGCACCACCGGGCTGGTGTTCACGCCGCCAGCGCACGATCTCACTGACTGCCTCCTGCTCGGCCGCCACCGAGCCGGGCGCGACCCGCAGTTCTGTGGCGAGCACGAGTTGGGTGGGCGTCACCGACGACGAGCGGTAGGCGTAGTCGAGGCGGGCCACCCCGTCGGTGCCGCCCTCCCCGCTGCGGAGATCGACCCAGGTGTAGCGCACGAGACACGACGCCATGTCCGAGCCGTGCCCGCCGGCGTTCATCCGCACCGCGCCCCCGACCGAGCCCGGCACGCCGACGGCCCACGACAGGCCCGACCACCCGGCGTCGGCGACGCGACGGGCCAGGACGGGCAGCAGCAGTGCCGCGCCGGCGCGGACGAGGGCGCCTTCGTTGCCCGCGGCCCTCTCGAAGCCGCCACCGGCCGCGGGCAGCTCGAGTGCGGCGAAGGCGGTACCCAGACGGATCACCACACCGTCGAAGCCGGCGTCGGCCACCAAGAGGTTCGAGCCGCGGCCGATGACGAACAGCGGGAGATCCAGATCGCGCAGGGCGTCGCGCAGGGCGTCGAGGTCGGCCGGCACCTCCACCTCGACCAGCACGGCGGCCGGTCCACCCACGCCGTAGGTGGTGAGCGGCCCCAGCGGTGCGAGCAGCGTGGCGCGGGGACCCAGGGCCTCGGCCAGCGCCCGGTGCGCCGCACGGAGTTTCACCATGCCGGCGACTCCAGCAGCTCGTCGGGCAACGCGGTCAGGTCACCGGCGCCGAGGGTCAGGCAGAGGTCACCGGGACGCAGCATCGACGCCACGGTCGCGCGCAGCTCCTCCCACCCCGGCGCGTAGGTCACCGGCAGGCGGGGGTCCTGCTCGCGGACGGCCTCGGCGACGAGGCGGCCCGACACCCCAGGGACGGGGCGCTCGCCGGCGCCGTAGATATCGGTCACCACCAGCTCGTCAGCCTCCGCGAACGCGGTGCCGAATTGCTCGGCCAGTGCCGCGGTGCGTGAGAAGCGATGAGGCTGGAAGACCGTGACGATGCGCCCCCAGCCTCCGGTCCTCGCCGTCGCCAGTGCGACTCGCACCTCGCCGGGGAGGTGCGCGTAGTCGTCCACGAAGGTGACGCCGTTCACCTCGCCGCGGAACTCGAAGCGGCGGGTCACCCCGGCGAAGCGCGCCAGTGCGGCCTGCGCGGCGGAGAACGGCGCACCGGCCTGCAGCGCCGCCACGGTCGCCACGGCGGCGTTCCGCGCGTTGTGGATCCCGGGCACCCCGACGCGCAGGGTGCCGAGCTCGCCGTCGGGGCCGTGCAACGTGAAGGCGACCGCGCTGCGACTCTCCTCGAGATCGCGCATCGCGTAGGTCGCGTCCTCGGCCAGGCCCACGCGCAGCGCACCGCGTGCCCTCCCGATGGCGTCAGCCTGGGGGTCGTCCGCGCATACGACGATGCCGCTCGCGGCCGAGTCCACGAACCGCTCGAACGCCTCGCGCAGCACGTCGAAGGTGCCGTAGTAGTCGAGATGGTCCGGCTCGACGCTGGTGAGCACGGCCAGGTCAGGGCGCAGGGCCTGGAAGGTGCCGTAACTCTCGTCGGCCTCGACCACGAGCCAGTCCCCCTCGTCCAAGACGGCGTTGGTGCCGATCTCGTTGACATCGGCACCGATCACGAACGACGGGCGCATGCCCGCCTCGACGAGGATGAGCGACAGCATGGACGCCGTTGTCGTCTTGCCGTGCGTCCCCGCCACCGCCAGGCAGCGCCTGGTGGCACAGATGGCGGCCAGCACCTCCGAACGCGGGGCGACGCGGATGCCCCGCGCACGCGCCTCGCGCAGCTCGGGATTCTCGGCTGGCACCGCCGGGGAGTACGTCACGGCGTCCGCGTCCTCCACGTGCTCGGCCTGGTGCCCGACCGCGACGGCAATGCCGTGGGAGCGCAGGCGCTCGGCCACCCGTGAGTCCTTCAAGTCCGAGCCCGAGACGCGATGCCCCATGTCGTGCAGGACCAGCGCGATGGCGCTCATCCCAGCCCCGCCGATGCCGACGATGTGGACCCGCCGCGGCTCGGCGAGGTCGAGGGCTGCGGGGTCAGCGGGCATGGGCGTCGACCAGTTCGGCGACACGGGCGGCCGCGTCGGGATGCGCGTGCTCGCGGGCCGCGGCGCGCATGGCGCCCAGGCGCAGCGGGTCGGACAACAACGCGTCGAGCTCCTTGGCGAGCCGCGCGCCGTCGCACTCGTCGTCGGGCAGGTGCACCGCGGCGCCCAGACCCACCAGTGCCTCCGCATTGCGGGTCTGGTGGTCGCGTGGGCGCGCCCGGCAACGGCACCAGGATCGCCGGCACGCCCGTGACCAACAGCTCGGCCACGGTCATGGCGCCGGCCCGGGTCACACACACGTCGGCCGCGGAGTAGAGGTCCGTCATGCGGTCCTCGAAGGGGACGACCCGGTACACGAGAGCTCGAACCGGCTCGCCGGACCCGTCTTCATGCGCGCGAATGCGGCGTAGTCACGTCGGCCGGTCACGTGGTAGATGGAGCGACTGCCCAGTCCCGCCCAGGACTCGGCCAGCTCGGCGACGGCACCGTTGATCCGGCGGGCCCCGAGGGAGCCCCCCACCGACGCCACCGTCTCGCGGTCGGCCGGCAGGCCCAGCATCGTCCGGCTGGCGACACGGCCCGCCGGCGTGCGGTCCATGGCGAACAGCTCAGGGCGCACCGGCGTGCCGGTCACGTGCGCGCGCGGGGAGGTCGGTGCCGTCGAAGGCCACGGCGTTGGCGGCCGCGAACCGCCCGAGCAGGCCGTTGACCGCTCCGGGGACAGCGTCGGTCGTCACCGAGACGAGCGGCACCCGGGTCAGCACCGCCGCCACCCCGGCCGGGAAGCTGGCGTAGCCGCCGACGATCACGACCACGCGGGGACGCCGCATGAGGAACGAGCCGACGGCGCGCACGCAGGCCCAGGCGAGCCCGAGCACGGCACCGACGTTCGCCACCAAGGCGGCGGGCCGAAGGCTGCGCTTGATCCCGCGTCCGGGCAGGAGCGTGTGGGGGAACTCGAGGGAGGGCCAGGTGGTCGCCTCTTGCCCGCGCCGCGAGCCGTAGAGCTCGATCGTCTCCGCCGCGTGCCCGCGCGCCACCATGGCGCGGGCGATCTGCAGCGAGGGGACGATGTGACCGCCCGTCCCGCCGCCCGCGATCACCGTGCCCCGCCGGGCGCTCACCGACCTCGAGAAGGCCGGGCGCCGGCGAGCCGCAGCAGCGGCTTGCCCCTCTCGCCCTGCCGGGCGACGTTGATGAGGATCCCCGCGGCGGCCATCGTGATCACCAGCGAGGAACCCCCGAACGAGATGAAGGGCAGCGGGATCCCGGTGACCGGGAGCACGCCGACGACCGCCCCGACGTTGATGAGCGTCTCCGCCGCCACCCACGCGACGAGCCCGAGGGCGAGCAGCGCGCCGAAGCGGTCCGGCGCCTGCATCGCCGCCCGGATGCCAAGCCAGATCAAGCCCCCGAGGAGAGCGAGGACGAACAGTGCGCCAACGATGCCCAGTTGCTCGCCGATGACCGAGAAGATGAAGTCGGTGTGCGCGTTGGGCAGGTAGCCCCATTGCTGCCTGCCCGCCGCCGATCCCCATGCCGAACAGGTGACCCGACCCGAGGCCGATCAGTGACTGCACGACTTGATAGCCCGAGCCCGAGCCGTGCGCAGACGGGTCGAGGAACGAGAGCAGCCGGGCCCGGCGGTAGGGCGAGGCCACCGCCACGATCAGGGCGAGTGCGGCCAGCGCGGCCATCACCTTCATGACCGGGCCGAGTCGGACGCCCGAGCACGAAGAGAAGGGCGAGCGCGAGGCAGCCCGAGCACCATGGCGGTGCCCATGTCGGGCTGGGCCAGGATCAAGACGCAGGCGAAGCCCGTCACCAAGAGGAGCGGCCCGATGATGCGGCGATCGGTGGCGTCCTCGTCGAGCACGCCGCGCGATGAAGTCGGCGGCGAAGAACGTCAACGCGAGCTTCATCAGCTCCGAGGGCTGCAGGCGGAACTGCCCGAAGCCGACCCAGCGGCTCGAGCCCATGGCGTGCACGCCCAGGCCAGGGACGAGCACGACGAAGAGGAGGGCGAAGGTGACGAGGAGCAGCAGGGGGCTGAAGCGACGCAGCCGCCGGTAGTCGACACGGACGGCCAGCCACAGCACCACGACGCCGATGGCCATCCACATCGCCTCGCGGATCAAGATCGCGTACGGCGTGCCGTAGGTGTCGATGGAGATGACCGACGAGGCCGACCCGACCATGACGAGCCCGATGACGCAGAGCAGCGCGACGTCGGCCAGCAACACGGTCGAGACCGCCACCTGGCGTCCGCCGATGCGAATACCGGCCGTGGACGCGGCGGATGCGGCGCGGTGCGCCTTGGAGCGGGGCGGCCCGGCCGCGGCCGGCGGCCGGCTGGCGGCCCGGCCCGAGGGACGTCGGCCTCGAGGGACGGGGCGCGGTGCGCGTCGCCGTGGTGGCCCGGGCCGGCGTCATGCCCGCCACTCCCGCTTGGGCACGGGCGCGCCCATCAGCCCGGTCCGACCCCCGATGCACGGCACAAGTCTCCCCCACCCTCGCGCCCAAGTGGCGGATGTCACCGCTCCGCCGAGGGTGCGCGCCAGGCGTGCGCACCGAGGTGCGCGCCACGGCAGGTCCGAAGGGTGACGTCACGTGAACTTCGCCACCGTGAGGAAGTCGCCGTAGAAGATCCCGAGCCCCAGCGCGAGAAGAGCCCGCCGAGGATCCAGAAGCGCACGATGACCGTCGTCTCGGGCCACCCGAGAGCTCGAAGTGATGGTGGATGGGCGCCATCCGGAAGATGCGGCGGTGAAAGGCGCGGAAGCTGATCACCTGCAAGATCACCGAGAGGGTCTCCATGACGAAGAGGCCCCCGATGACGAGCAGCAGCAGGTCGAGGTTGAGGAGCAGGCAGAGCGCGGCCAGGCCGGCGCCGATGGCCAACGACCCGGTGTCGCCCATGATGATCTTGGCCGGTGCCGCGTTCCACCAGAGAAAGCCGATGCACGCGCCCGCCAGTGCCACCGAGACCAGCGCGAGGTCGATCGCCGAGGCGGGGAGCACGTGGTAGATGGCCACGTGCCGGAAGATCCAGTACCCCATGATCGAGAGCACGAAGAAGCAGAACGTGCCCGAGCCCGCCGCCAGACCGTCGACCCCGTCGGTGATGTTGACCGCGTTCGACGTGCCCACCATGACCAGGACGGCGAAGATGACCCAGCCCGACCTTCCCCATGTTGATGCCGATGGCGTCGGCGCGGGTGAACGAGAGGGCAGTCGAGGTGTGGGCCCACTGCACGGCGAGGATGGCGAAGGCCAGCGCGCACACCAGCTGGGCCGCCGACTTCGCCCGCTTGTTGAGCCCGAGGCTGCGCCGGTGGTGGACCTTGATGTAGTCGTCGAAGTAACCGATGAGCCCGAAGGCCACCACCGCGCCGACCGCCAGGTAGCCCGTACGCGAGAAGCGGATCTCTGTGCCGATGTGACCGATGGCGTAGCCGGCCACGACCGAGCCCACGATGGCGATGCCGCCCATGGTCGGCGTTCCGCCTTGGCGACGTGGGTGGCGGGACCGTCCTCTCGGATGTGCTGGCCGATCTCACGTTTCGCGGAAGTATCGGATGAGGAAGGGGGTCGAGATGATGGAGAGCCAGAGGGCGATGCCCCCCGAGACGAGCAGTCCGAGCACGTGCCGTCAGGCCTCAGGGTGCCGCTGGTGCCCAGCGGGCCCCCAGGTGGCCGGGTCCGACCCGTAACGAGCCGCCAGCGCGTCGCGCGCCTCGACGGCATCGTCGAAGGGAATCCGCTCTCCCCCGATCTCCTGGTAGGTCTCGTGCCCTTTCCCCGCGCAGGACGACCACGTCACCGGGCGCGGCGGCCTCGAGGGCACGTCGGATCGCGACGGCCCGCTCGGGCTCGACGACCACGGCCGGGTTGTCACGCCCGCCCGGCGATGCCGCCGAGTACCTCGTCGATGATGGCGAGCGGGTCCTCGTCGCGCGGGTTGTCCGACGTAACGACCGCGATGTCGCTCAGACGGGCCGCGACCTCGCCCATGAGCGGGCGCTTGGCCCGGTCGCGGTTGCCGCCACAGCCGAACACGGAGAGCACCCGGCCACCCGGTGCGAGCGCGCGCGCCTCGCGCGAGCACGACGTCGAGGCCTGCCGGCGTGTGGGCGTAGTCCACGACCACCGTGAAGGGAGGCACGTCCTCAGGCGCCCGACGCCGGCTGACGCCGCGGGCGGGAGCCGCGATCACCTGGAGCCGCCCCGGCACCGGCGAGAGGTCGCGCCATGGCCCGCGCCACCTTCTCGGGATCGAGGTGGAGCTCCTCGAGCGCCAGCGCCGCCTCCGCCGCCAGGAGCGTGTTGTCCACGTTCACCGCACCGGTCAACGGCGTGGTGATGCGCTGTCCTGCGCCAGGTGAACGCGGTCCGCCCGGGCTCGAGCACGACGTCGCGTGGCGTCGCCGTGGCGCTACGGCGACGACCGGGATGCGCGCACGTTCGAGCAGTCGTCGGCCCCACGGGTCGTCCGCGTCGACGACGCCGCGCAGCGCGCGCCCGGGGTTGAACAACGACGCCTTGGCTTCGAAGTAGTCCTCCATCGTCCCGTGGTAGTCGAGGTGGTCGTGACTCAGGTTGGTGAAGACCGCGACGTCGAAGTGGATGCCCTCCACCCGCGACTGGACGAGCGCGTGGCTCGAGACCTCCATTGCGACCGCGTGGCGCACACCGTCGGACTTCTGCCGGTCGCGAACGGCGGCCAGGACTCGCTGCACCTCGGTCGCTTCCGGCGTGGTCCGGGCGCCCGAGAGCGTCCCCATCACGTTGGTCGGGTGACCCAGTGCCTGCAACAGGTCCCCCAGGATGCTGGGTGACGGTGGTCTTGCCGTTGGTGCCCGTCACACCGACCATCAACAGGTCGCGCGCCGGGTGGCCGTAGAAGGCGGCCGCAAGACGGGCCATGACCGGGCGCATGGTCCCCGCTGCGATGCGCGTCTGGACGACTCGCTCGTCGAGCAGCTCGGGGATGAAGTGCTCGCACAGCAGCCCGACGGCACCGCGTTCCACCGCCTCGCCCGCGTGGGCGTGCCCGTCGCTGACCAGGCCGGGCACGCAGCAGAAGAGATCGCCGGGCACGACCCTGCGGCTGTCGTGCGAGATGCCGCCGACCTCCACCGTCGAGAGGTCGCCGACCGACTCGAGCACGTCTATGTCGTCGAAGAGGAGGTTCATGGGCACGGGTCGCATGATGGACCCGACAGCGTTGCATGCCCCGGACACCCCCGCGTCACCGCCGCAATGGGTGTGTGGAGCTGTGGTCACGTGATGTCCTGGGCCTGGTCGCTCGTCCGACTCGAGACGTCGTCCCCGGCGACGAGGGGCTGGTCTGGGCACCGGGGGTCGTGGGGATGTCGTAGCGGTGCAGGGCGTAGCTCATGATCTGCGAGAACACCGGTGCCGCCACCGTCCCGCCGAAGATCGGCGTGGGCGGTCGAGGACGACGATCATCGACAGCGTCGGATTCACCGCCGGCGCGTACCCGACGAAGGACGCCATGTAGGCGCCCGGTGATGTAGGAGTCGTGGTCGGGCGTGGGGATCTGGGCCGTGCCCGTCTTGCCGGCGACGGTGTACCCGGGAACGACGGCGCTGGTGCCGGTGCCTTGGTCGACCACCTGCTGCGAGCATGGAGGACAGCTCGGTGTCCACGGTAGGTGAGAACGCCTGGTGGGTCGGTGACGGCGGCGTCTGGCTCCAGCGTGCCCGACGGGCTCACCGTGGCCTGGACCAGCTTCGGCGCGACGAACACGCCGCCGTTGGCGACGGCGTTGTACGCGTCGAGCACCTGGAGGGCGCTGACCGCGTCCACCTGGCCGATGGGCAGCGAGACGTAGTCGGTCGGCTCCCACTGGGCGGCCGTCGCCAGGAGCCCGGGCGACTCGCCAGGGAAGTCGAGCCCGGTCGGCTGCCCGAAGCCGAGCGACTTCACCTGGGTCGAGCAGCCGCTGCTCGCCCACTCCCTGGGCGATCTCCGACGTCCCGATGTTCGACGACTGGGCCAGGATCTGCGTCGCGGTCAGCTGCTCGGTCGGGTGCGGTTCGGCGTCGTGGAACGACGAGCCGTCCAACATGATCTGGTCGGGCACGGTGAACGACCGAGTTGGGGTTGATGAGGCCGTCTTGGAGTGCGGCCGAGAACGTCACCAGCTTGAACACCGATCCCGGCTCGTAGAGCTGGGTCACCGCGAGGTTGTTCGGCGCTTCGTCCACCGCGTCGTTGGGCCCGATGGGCACCACGCCCGCCGTCGACGCCGCCGGACGTCGCCTGGGCGGGCGGCGAGCCGAGTGCCGCCGGGTGCGTCGCCACGAGGTTGGCCATGGACAGGATCTGGCCCGTCTTGACGTCCATCACCACCGCGGTGCCGCTGAGGGCGTTCGACGACTCGATCGCCCGGGCCAGCGCCTGCTCCGACTCGTACTGGAGCTGGGTGTCGAGCGTGAGCTCCAGCCCGGTACCCGGCGTGGTCGCGACCTTGTCGGTGACGGGCGACTGCGGCAGGGCCACGCCGGCCGGCGACTGCATGATCGTCTCCTTGCCGTCGATGCCGGCCAAGCAGGCGGTTGTACGCCGTACTCGAGACCCGCGGCGCCCTGCCCTGCGGCGTTCGTGAAGCCCAGCACCGGCGAGGCGAGGTTGCCGTTGGGCACCACCCGCTTCGAGTCGGCGAGCAAGCGTGATGCCGGGGATGGCGTCGGCCGGAGATCTTCTCGCCCGATTGCCTGGGGCATCTGCCGTGCCAGCACGACGTAGCCGGCTCGGACGGTGCAGCTCCGGAGGCCAGGGTCGTCGCCGGGACGTGCAGCAGGGGTGAGAGCGCGAGCGCCGTCTGCACCGGGTGCGCCACCTGGAAGTCGTCCGCCACGACGTCGTCGGTCGGCACCGAGAGCGCGAGGGGCGAGCCGTCGCGGGCGTAGATCCGCGCCTCGGAGGGACGGGAGCGGCACCGTGATCGACGACTCGCCGCGTGCCGCCGCCGATAGGCTCCTGCCTCGGAGCACCTGGACGTCGACCAGCCGGGCGACCAGCAGCAACATCGCCAGGACGAGCACGAAGCGGACGAGGCGGACCCTGCGCTGGAAGGTCACTGGCCCACCCCGCGCGCGGCCGGCGTGGCGGCCGAGCCGCCTTCGCCGCAGGGCCATGTGGTCGCGGTCGGGCATCGGGCGCGGACGAGCCGCGGCAGACGCCGGCCGGCGTGCCGGAGCCGCAGGCCGCGGCCGGCTCGAGGGACGCGTGCGGGCTAGACGGGCGCGACGGCTGTGAGGGACGCGACGGCCGCGCCGGCGGGGTACGACCGGTTGCTTGACGGGTGGTCGAAGCCCTGGGCCGCGCCGCCCGCGTCGCACCGGCGGGACGTGTCGCCGTACTGCTGGCGCGACTGCTGTCGCGTCGCGCGGTGAGGCTCGTGTCGCTTCTCGACGCTCATGGCGTCGAGGTCGGAGTCGTCGAAGAGGTGGAGCCGCGAACCAGCCGAGCCGGTGGTCCCGGTGTTGTCGGTGTTGCCCGAGTTCGCCGAGGCGCTGGCCGGCGGCGGTGGCGGGGGCCGGCGCCGGCGTCACCTGGGGCGTGGGGAGGGGAACGGTGAGCGGGACGTACGGGCAGCTCGGTCACCTGGCCGGGTGGACCATGTGCATGCTGGTTCGTGGCTGCCGCGACGATCCGCGCCGGCGTCTCGAGCTGCGCCACCGACAGCTCGCTCTGGCGGTGGGAGGCCTGCTCCAGCGAGAGCTCCTGCTGCAGGGCGGACAGCCGGACCTGGCCGTTCGCCAGCATGGCCTGACCCACCACCACCGCCAGGAGCGCACCGACGACGAGGCATACGGCGCACGACGGTCATGAGGCGCGCCGGGTTCCTCTCGGCGCCCGGCCGTCGGGCGCGGCGGGACGACCCGGAGGGGCGCGTGGCGAGTCGCAGGGGTCGTGGCGCCCGCACCGTCTGCGGCGCCACGTCCCCAACGACGGGAGGGCGAACTTGAAACTGGCGGCGAGCCGGCGGCCGCCGCGGACGGAGGTGCCATCAGCCCTCGTCCGTCCGGACGATGGCCCGCAGCCGAGCGCTCTCGGCCCTGGGATTGACGGCGATCTCCGCGGCCGAGGCCTTGCGGGCGCCGCGGAACACGAGGCGGTGGATCGACACGGCGCCGCAGACGCACGGCAGGGCCGGCGGGCAGACACACCCGCCCGAAGCGGCGTCGGCGAAGACCTGCTTGGTCAGCCGGTCCTCACCCGAGTGGTAGCTGATCACCGCGCACACGCCGCCGACGCCAGCGTCGGCGAGTGCGACGGGCAGCGCGGTGCGGAGCTCGCCGAGCTCGTCGTTGACCTCGATGCGCAGCGCCTGGAATACCCGGCGGGCCGGATGGCCCTTCCGACGGGCGGCAGCGGGAACGGCCGACGCGACGACGTCGGCCAGCTCTCCGGTCGTCGACAGCGGTCGCGCCTGCACGACGGCACGGGCGATCCGTCCGGACAGGCGACCCTCGCCGTTCTCCCGGAACAGCGCGGCCAGCTCGTTCTCGGGCAGGCTGTTGACCAGGTCGGCGGCCGTTAGGCCCGCCGGCTGGTCCATGCGCATGTCGAGCGGGCCGTCGCGGCGGAACGAGAAGCCGCGGGCCGCCTCGTCCAGCTGCGGCGAGCTCACGCCCAGATCGAAGAGGACACCTGATAGGTCCCGGCCCCTCAGCCGACACGATCTCTGCCAGAGCCGAGAACGGAGACCGGATCAGAGAGACCCGGTCCCCGAACGAGGCGAGCTGTGCCTGTGCCGCCTCCGAGTGCCACCTGGTCCCGGTCGAGCCCGACGAGGCGCAGTGCTGGATACGCGGCCAGCAGCGCCGCCGCGTGGCCGCCGCCGCCGACCGTCGCGTCGACCACCACGCCGGGCGGAACGGATGCGAACAGCGACACCACCTCGTCGCGCAGCACGGGAGTGTGTTCGAACGTGTGGGCCATCTGCAGCCCCCCGACCGGTGGGTCGAAAGGGAGGTGGAGTTCCGGACGACCAGAGCGAGGAAGTGGGTGGAGTGGTCTTCCAGCACGCCGGTCGAGGAGCTGCACATGGTCCAGTGCGTCGTTGCATCCCTGCGTGTCAGCTGTGCCTTCGGGTGTCGTGTGTCCTTCTTCTTGTCCCTTCTCTCTGGTGTCTCCTGTGTCCCTTCGGTGCTGCGTGCCCGCTCGCTACTCCCCCTCGTCCCCTTCCAGCAGCCAGCTCTCTTCCGGCATCACCCGCTCGGCCCACGCCGTCGGGTTCCACAACTCGACCCTGTCGATGGCCCCGTGGACGAGCACCTCCGCATCGAGCCCCGCAAACTACCGCAGGTGTGCCGGGATCGGCATCCGTCCCTGCCGATCGATCTCGACCTCCGCCGAGTTCGAGGCCCAGATCCGAGCCCGGTTGCGCTCGGCCCGCCCGGAGCCCGCCATCTCCTGCATCGACTCCATCTGCCGCTCGAACTCGCCGGGCGTCCAGAGCGCCAGGCAGCCCTCCGTGTTCTGCGTCAGATAGCCGCCGTGCTCGAACTGACCTCGGAACTTCGCCGGACAGGATCACCCTGCCCTTCGTATCGAGCGAGTGCTCGTATCTCCCGACGAAGCCTGCCACCAGCTGTATCTCCCACGGCGCTCCCTGGCCCGCGTCCTCCGACGCCCCCTCACACCATTTCGCGCCACTTTACGCCCTTTCCCTCCACCACACAACACCGCACCTCCATATGAAACCCAAATGCAACAAGACACCGCCACCTGGCTTCGCGCCGCGGCTCGGACCCGCCGCAGCAGTGCGCGTGCGGCAGTGCGCCGCCGCGCCAATCCGCCGGGCCGTCACCGGCGGCCTGCGCACCATCGGACGGCCGACCACACGGGCGTCGAAGAGGACGAACGGAAGACCCGAGATGAGAGGAGGACGAGAGGAGCGAAGGAGGAGAAGCGAAAACGATGAAGAGGAAGCGGCGCCTAGGTTCGCCGAGCGCGCGCCCGTCCGGCCCGACCTCACCCGAACGCCGGGAACGAGGCCAGCAGCCGGTCACGGACCTCGGCGAGGTCGCGCACGGACGGCGCGAGCTCCGCCAGCCCGACCGCCATCGACGTCAGGCGCTCGCGCGAGCTCGGCGGCGGTCTGCGTCGTCCAAGTCGAGGAGCGGGAGCATCGGCGCCGGGTCCCAGCCGCATACGCGCACGACGAGAAGAGCGCCCCCTCCGCGCGACCGCCACTGGGAGAGGCCCGACCACCTTCGGCCGCCGTGGAACACCTCGCCCGGGCCGCGGCCGGCGAAGCAGACCAGCTCGCCGAGTGCACCGGGCGCGACCGGCCGGCGTGGACCTCGCAGGCCCGACAGTCCCGAGCCGCGCCAGGGCGTCCACCCACCACGCCCCGACCCACGCCGCCGCCGCGCGCCACGTCGGCGTTCCAGAGCGGGTCGTCCGCGGGATCCAGCAATCGACCCAGAGGGGGTCGCCGGGCTCGAGATACGACCGCACCTCCCCCGCCGCGGCGACGCGCCAGCTCGACGCCTCGGCGCGTAGCCCGCCGCGGTCGACGACCTCGGTCGGCTGCGTGCTGCCCAGCACCAGCGTTGGCGTCGGTGACGGCGCGGACGACGGCCAGGCGGTGCGGCTCGCTGCGAAACTGCTCGACGTCGAAGAGTGACCCGGGCGCTCGCAACCTCAGGAGGCCGCGGCCAGATACGGCTCCCACAGCGGGTCCACATCGGAGAGATGGCGCAGCCGCCAGAGGTGCCCGTCGGGTGGCGCCGGCTTGACCCGGAGGGTCCATCCGAGCTCGGAGAGCAACTGGTCCGCCTTCACGAGGTTGTCCCGCTTGCACGCCGCCACCACGTTGGACCAGTCGTGCGTGCCCCCTCGGCTTCGCGGGATCACGTGGTCGATGGTGTCAGCCGGCTGCGAGCAGTAGACACAGAGCCCGCCGTCCCGGCGCAGCACCGATCGGCGGGTCACCGGCGGCGTGCGGGCCCAGCGCGGGATGCGCACCATGTGCGAGAGGCGGACGATGGACGGGACCTCCACCTCGAGCCGCGCCGAGTGGAAGACCGTGCAGTCGTCCCTGGATGGCGACCGCCTCGGCCCGGCCCGCGAGCATGAGAACGACGGCACGGCGATCGGAGACGAGGGCGAGCGGCTCGTAGGTCGCGTTGAGGAGGAGCACCCGCTCCATGACCCGAGAGGCTATCCGCGGCGAGGCCGGGACCTCTGACACCAGCGCAGGTAGGCGACGACGTCCGCCGTGGTCAGCGTCTCGGGGTCCCCGTCCCCGCCGTACGCGGTGACGAGCCGAAAATGCCAGTACGCCTCCCCCGGCACCGGGAGGAACGGAGCGCGGCGCCACCAGCCCCGCCGCGCCATACGGCGAAGAGCGCCGAGCGCCGCCGACCACAGGCCTGGGTGCGGTGCGACGGCACGCAGCACGACCGCCGCGTCCGTGCCCCATCCGGTCCGCCTCGTGCGGCCCGGGCGCGCCGCGTCGGGGCCGCTCATGCGGCCAGCCATGCCGCGCAGGCCGACCCGCGCTGCCCCGACCAGCGGCCCGCGGTCACCGAGACCGCCGGGGACGACCCGCGCGCCGCGGGAGAAGTCGAGTCGGCACAGCCGGTCCATCTCGGCCTGGGCCGCCTCGAAGAAGGGTTCGCCGAACCCGAGCGCGACCGAACCGCTCACCACGGCCAGCGGAAGGTCGAGGAGGTTGACCACCGACGCCAGCGCTCGGCCGACGAGCGTGCCCGTGCGCTCGACGACCACCGCGGGCGCCAGCCGCGCCGGCTGGCCCGTGATGGCCGCGAGCGCGGTGCCGGACGCCTCCGCCTCGAGGCAGCCACGTCCCCCGCAGCGGCACGCCCGCCCGTCGGGCACGACGATCACGTGCCCGACATGGCCCGCGTTGCCGAGCCGCCCGTCGAGCAGCCGGCCGTCGAGGACGATGCCGCCACCGACCCCGGTCGAGACGACCATGCCGATGTAGTTCGACGATCCCGCCGCCGCGCCGACCCAGCCCTCACCGAGCGCCAGCGCCTTGGCGTCGTTGTCGACGAAGGTCGCGCAGCCCCGTCAGGTCGGCCAGCCGGGCACGCAAGGGGAACGAAGCGCCAGGCCGGGATGTTGAGCGGCGACACCTCGTCGCCGCCCGGCGTCATCGGCCCGCCGCACCCCACGCCGCACACCACCAGCCGGTCCGTCCGACGAGCGTTGGTCCATGCACCTTGCGCACCAGTCCTGCCAGGTCCTGCCACAACAGCTCGGCCAGGTCCTGATCGGCATCAGGCCCGCCGCCTCGGCGATCCCATGGCGCGTCGGTTGCAGCGCCCGTTCGATCAGCGTCCCGTCGAGGCCGACCAAGCCGGCCGCCATCTTGGTGCCACCGATGTCGACGGCGAGGACGAGGTCAGCCATGCGGACGCGCCACGTCCGGGCAGCTCGACGAGCATGGAACTCAGCGCAGGGCCCGGTGCGGCCCGCGGCCTCGCGACCGGCGCGGCGTTCAGCTCTCGCGACGATGGAAGCGCGAACGGAACCAGTCGCGCGCCTCGCTGACCGCGCCCTCGATGCCGCTGGACGCGCCACCCTCCTTCGGTTCGCCGTCGCGTGACCGCGTCAGGTCGTGCCACCCGGCCCGGCCCATGCGCCGCAAGTTCCGCTCGAACCACACGGCGGAGGCGAACATGATCACCACACCGACGAAGCCCGCGACGACCGACTTGGAGTAGAAGGCGACGAGGATGACCACGCCGAGGACGAAGGTGACGGCGGCCCACTTGCAGTACCGGCCCGCGTGGCGGTACACGGTCTCCGAACGGACACGTTCGGCGAACTCCGGGTCCTGACGGACCAGGGACTCTTCGAGCTCCGCGAGAATTCGCTGTTCGTGGTCGGAAAGCGGCACTACCACCTGCCCCCTGGGATCTCCACATCCATCTGCGTCCAATGTTTGCACGCCCGACCGGCGCGGACAACGAGAATGTGATCCTTCACTCCTGCCTCTGCGGTGGCCTCCACCGCGCGCTCAGCTTAGAGCCGTATCGGCAGAATCAAAGCCGCGAGTAACCGAGTTGTAACGGCCCTGCACGCCCGGCCAGGCAGGCCCGGCTCCCGACCAGGGGCCGACACGGCGCCCCCGGGGAGGGAGACCCGCGGGGCCTAGGAGTCCTTCTGCTCCTTGGGCTTTCGCCGCAGGACCAGGGCCGTGATCAGCGCCCCGAGCAGCCCCGAGATCACGATCACGACGATGAGGGGCGCCTGGCGGTGGAAGACCCAGAAGTCGATCTTGACGTCCCCGAGGTTGGCCAGGGCGAACCAGGCGAGCAGGATCGCTGCGACGCCCACGCCGACGAGAGTCGCTTGGCGCCGCCGGTCCATGCCCTGGCCGCGCTCGGGCTCCGCCGGGTGCGAATCCGAGTGCACCGGTCGCTTCGCCATCACTCCATTCTGCCCGCCCGGGCGTCCCCGTCGCGGCACGGGTCGCCGGCCTGCCCACGCTCACGCCGCCACCTGCTATGAGAAAGGTCCCAGAAGGAGACGCCATGACCTCGAGCGAAACACTCACCGGCGCCCGCACCATGTGGGAGCTCGTCGACCGCCGGGCCGCGGCGTCGCCCGAGCACGCCATGCTCGATCGCGGAGGACGGGCGAGACCCTCACCTTCGGTGCGTTCCGTGACCGCGCCGAGCGCGTGGCAGCCGCCCTGCTCGGAATGGGTGTGGCCGAAGGCTCGGTCGTCTCGTGGCAGCTGCCGACGACGCATCGACAGCGTCGTGCTCTCCATCGCCCTGGCCCGCCTCGGTGCGGTCCAGAATCCGATCATCCACCTCTACCGCGAGCGGGAGGTGGGCTTCGCCCTGCGCCAGACCGGCGCGTCGCTCTTCGTCATCCCCGGGACGTGGCGCGGCACGGACTTTGCCGCCCTCGCCGAGCGGGCGCTCGAGGGCGCAGAGCAACGCCCCACCGTCTTGAACATCGAGGACGGTCTCCCCGAGGCCGATCCCGGCGTCCTGCCTCCGCCTCCTCCGGGGACGAGCGCCGAGGACCGCCCCGATCCGCTGGATCTACTACACCTCGGGCTCGACGGCCGACCCCAAAGGCGTCCAGCACACCGACCAGACCCTCATCGCGGGTGGGTGGGGCCTCGCCCGCGCCCTCGACATGGGCCCTGACGACGTCGGCTCGATCGCGTTCCCCTTCGCCCACATCGCCGGGCCCGACTACCTGGTGACCATGCTGACCTTTGGGTTCCCGGCCATCCTGGTCCAGGCCTTCTCGGCACCCGACGTCCTGCCCATCTTCCGCCGGCCACGGCGCCACGATGGTCGGCGGGAGCACCGCGTTCTATGTGGCGTACCTCGCCGAGCAGCGCAAGACGCCCGACGAGCCGATCCTGCCCACCCTGCGCCTGATGTCGGGCGGAGGCGCGGCCAAGCCCCCCGAGATCCACTACGAGGTGCGCGACGAGATCGGCGGCCGCGGGGTGGTGCACGGCTACGGCATGACCGAGGTCCCGATGATCTCCAACGGCTCGCCCCACGACACGGACGAGCAGCTCGCCCACACGGACGGCAAGCCGGTCGAGGGCGCCGACGTGCGCATCGTCCGCCTCGACGGGAAACCGGCCACGCCTGGGGAGGAGGGCGAGGTCCGCGTCGAAGGGCCCCATGGTCTTCCACGGCTACACCGTCCCCTCCCTCACCGCCGACGCCTTCGACGCAGACGGCTACTTCCGCACGGGCGACCTTGGACGGCTCCGCGACGACGGGTACCTCACGCTGACCGGACGGTTGAAGGACGTCATCGTGCGCAAGGGGGAGAACATCAGCGCCAAGGAGATCGAAGACCTGCTTTACACCCACCCCATGGTGATCGAGGTCGCCGTGATCGGGTTGCCCGATCCCGAGCGAGGCGAACGCGTGTGCGCTGTGGTGCAGCTGGCCGAGGGTGCTGAAGGCCTCGAGCTCGACGAGGTCGCTGCGTTCTGCCGTGAGGCCGGATTGATGACCCAGAAGATCCCCGAGCAACTCGAGCTCCGCACCGACTGGCCTCGTGCCGGCACCGGCAAGATCGTCAAGAAGTCGTTGCGCGACGAGTACTCGGCACAGTGAGCAACGCCGCACCAGGCCGGGCTGCCGGCCCGGCACTCTCCGGGCCGCTGGCGCCGCTCGCTGACCGGCCCTATCCGCGTGGTCTTTGTCTGCACCGGGAACATCTGCCGCTCCCCCATGGCCGAGGTCATCACGCGCGCACTCGCCTCGTCGACCACGCTCGAGGACGGCACCACCCTGGCCGAGCACCTCGACGTGTGCAGCGCGGGCACCGGGCCATGGCACGAGGGTGAGCCGATGCACGACGGCGCAGCCGCCACGCTGGCTCGATCGGGCTACCCGAGTCACGCGCATGTGGCACACCAGTTCTCGCCGTCGGAGCTCGCGGAGATCGATCTGCTCGTCGCCCTCGACCGGCGGCACCAACAGACCTTGCGCGGCCTCGGTGCCGACCCCGGCCGCCTCGTACTCCTGCGCTCCTTCGACCCCGGGTCGGGTGCCGCAGCCGACGTGCCCGATCCCTACTACGGCGACGATGGCGTCTTCGACGAGTGCCGCGACATGATCGCTGCCGGCTGCGCCGGCCTCGTCGCCACGCTGGCGGCGCACTGGGACACCACCGGGGTCGCCTGACCAGAGCCTCTTCGCCTCGCACCGTCGGCTGCCAGTGATCTGGGGCCAGCCGCGCGAACGTGCTGGTCAGCCTGCCGCTCGCCCGGGGTCTGCGGAAGGGGGTGTGACATAGTGCCCCCGTGGTTTCCCGCAGGGTCAGGCGCCGGCGCACCCAATTCGCGGTCGGAGGGGCCCTGGTCTTCATCCTGCTCGTCTACGTCGCCTTCTTCGCAGGTGGTTCGGGCAAGGCACCGCCCCCCGCCCCGGCACAGCACCACGCCGCTGCGGTCGCGCAGCACTTTCCGAAGCACTCACCGCTCAACCCCGACTGGAGGGGCAGCGGTCGGACCGTGACGCTCGGCTTCGGCGGGGACGTGCATTTCGCCGGCGCCGTGGGTGAGAACCTGGCCAAGGATCCCTCGACTGCGCTCGGCACCACGATTCCGCAACTCTTCTCGGGAACACAGCTGCGCATGGTGAACCTCGAGACCGCCGTCACCGACGGCACCTGCCCCGAGCCGCAGAACAAGCCGTACATCTTCGACGCGCCCGCGTCGGCTATCACCGCCCTCAAGAGTGCGACCATCACGCTCGCGACCGAGGCGAACGACCACGGGATGGACTGCGGAGCCCAGGGTCTCTCGCAGAACCTCTCCATCGCGTCGCAGGACCGATACCCCATCATCGGCATCGGGAACAACGCCGCCCAGGCGTTCACCCCCTACCGCGTCACCATCGACGGCCAGCGCATCGCCGTCATCGCCGCAACTCAGGTCATTGCCGACAACCTGATCAACACGTGGACGGCCACGAACAAACAGCCCGGTGTGGCCTCGGCCATCGACCCGACCGAGCTCGTGCGCGAGGTCCAGCAGGTGCGCCGGACCGCTGACACGGTGATCGTCTACGTGCACTGGGGCACCGAGACCCAGGCCTGCCCGAATGCCCAACAAGAGCCCCTGGCCCAGCAGCTGGTCAAGGCCGGCGCAGACATCGTGATCGGGTCCAATGCGCACGTGCTCCTCGGAGGCGGCTATCTGGGCAGCGCGTACGTTGACTACGGGCTCGGGAACTTCGCCTTCTACGACGACACGGCGCCCGAGACCGACAGCGGGTCGCTGATCATCACCGCGCAAGGGCGTCACGTCACCGGCGCGGTGTGGCGTCCGGCCAACATCCTCGACGGCGTACCCCAGCCCCTGAGTGGCCCGGCGGCGGCGACGGCCCTCCAGAGCTGGAACGCGGCGCGGGGCTGCACGAACCTGAGCGTCAGCCCTGCCACCAGCCTCGCCACAGTGGACGCTGAGACGGTGCCGTTCGTAGCGCCCCCGGCGGTCGCGACGACCACGACGACGGGTGCGACCACGACGACAGGTGCGTCGGGCGCCACGGGTTCGACCGGCTCCTCGGGGGGTGGCGCCACGACCACGACGACAACCGCCGCGTCGACGACGAGCACGTCAGGACGTGGGAACGGACGCAGCACGACAACGACCACCCGGGTGCCGGCGTCGACGACCACCTCGGTCACCGACAACGCCGGCTAGCAGGTCGCCGACGAGGCGAGCCAGGAGCGACGGGGCCCTCAGGTCATGTCGACGCGGCTGGCCGGCGTGGAACGAGTCGTGAACGTCGTCCTCGCCGGGGATGCGCCGGTAGCGGAAGCGGATCTCCTCCAAGTCGTTGGGCTCAGCGACCGTCCGCTCCGCCAGCCGCAGCACCATGTCCGCCTGACGTCGCAGCACGACGCGCTGTTCGCCCGAAGTCGTGTCGAGCATGATCGATCCCAACGAGTCGATCAGCCGGATGAGGACCGCTGGCATCCCGAAGGCCGCCTGCCTGATCTTGTCGAAGGATCGGTTCACCATGCGTGCGTACGAGGGGTCGAACTCAATAAGGCGCACCTTGCCCGTCGAGTCCCGGTAGACGCCCTCGTCGAGTACCCGGCCCGACACGCGGCCCAACCCTGCCGACAGCCAGTCGATACACGTCAACGCGGTGAAGGTGTCGTTGACCGCTGCCGACAGAGCACGGATGCCGATCTCGACCAACTGGTCGATGGCGAACACCGGGTCTTGCACCAGCGTGCGGTGGGGGCCGGTGACGTGCGCCCGCGACAGGGCGAGGGCCACCTCAGGGGCGGCCCCCCGGGGCCAGACCATGGCCAGCGGGCGGCCGGTCGCGAGGTAATGGCCCGGGCCGGTGCTCCAGGCGGATGAACGAGTCGGTCCGCATCGCGATGCCGATCAGCTGTGCATACCCGACGTACTGGATGTAGCCGCTCTTCTGCGAGGGCACGACCGCTCCCCGCTCCTCAATGAGCTTGAGCAGTTCAGGCACTGTCTTGCCGCTGTGGGGCGGCATCGGCACGCCGCGCTCGCCGACGGCCTCGGGAAACTCGGCGTCGATGGAGTGCATGAGGTCGTCTGCAATCCCGGCGATGACCTCGGGCAGCTGGATCGACTTCGCAATGTGATGGATGAAATAGATCAGGACGCCGAGATCGAGCAACAGCAATGCCTCGGCTACCGACGTCGACAGGTGGGGGACGAAGTCACTGCTCAGGCTGTTGATGGAGCCGAGAGCGAGCACCGAATAGACGAACGTGCCGACGAAGACGCCCAGAGTGACCTGGTTGCCGATGTCACGGACGAAGTTGCGCATCATCCGCGGGCCGAACTGCTGTGACGCGAGAGTCAGTGCCAGGATCGTGATCGAGAACACGACGCCGATGACCGTGATGACGGCGGCGGCGATGGCGATGAGCACCTGGCGTTCGGCATCCGCGCTGCCCGTGCGGATCCAGACGGGTAGCGAAAGGTCGTGATGGAAGGCCGCCACGTCGATCTCGAAGGTTGCGAGAAACAGGAGCGCCGAGACCACGATGAGGATGCTCGGGATGACCCAAAACGTGGTCCGGAGCTCCTCCCATCTCCAGCTCGGGAGCTTGCGCCGGTCCTTTTCGACACGCGCGGGTTGGAGTGCCGAAGCGTCGGGGATGGGCCCGGTTGGTTGATCGGTCACGGGGACGGTCTCATTCGTCGCCGACCAGTCTTCCGGCACACCGTTCAAAGAGCGCCATCAATCCATTCGTCGCCCGCGAGACGCCGAACCGATTCACGACGCGAAGAATCGGGGCAGATGGCTCTTGTTCGCCGCGAGCAGCTCGTCCGCCAGCTCGGCTGCGAGTGGGTACTGACCAACCAACGGGTTGGCCAGCAATGCCCGCACGACGTCGTCCCGGCTCCCCGAGCACGCCGCCCGCACGGCGAGCCGCTCGTAGGCCTTGGCGTGCTGGACCAGGCCGAGCATCTCCGATGGGAGCTCGCGCTGGGGCAGCGGATGCGCGCCGTCCGCGTCGACGACCGCCGTCGTCTCCACCACTGCGTCGTCGGGCAGGCCGGGCACGGCGCCGTCGTTGCGCATGTCGACCACCTGCACGTCGCCCGTGCCGGCGTGGAGAGACGCCATGAGCCGCACCGCAGCCAGCGAGTAGTACGCACCGCCCCGGTAGGCCGAGCGCGGTCAGGCTTGGAGACCAGCGCGGGGTCGCGGTACTCCCCCAGGAGTTTCGTCTCGAGCTCGGCCACCACGTCGGCCCGGGAGCGGTAGCCGGGCGCCGACTGCTGGGCCACATCGGCGTCGTGCCCGTAGTAGTAGTGCACGTAGTACGAGGGCAGCGCGTGCTGCAGACGGAGCACGTCGAGTGACACGCCGCTCTCGAGCTCGACCTCCGGACCGAAACGATCGAAGAGCTCGTCGAGGCGGTCGGGGCCTGCGCTGTCGGCACGACCCGCCCCGCCTGTGCGGGCAGAGCGGATCCAGGTCAGGTGGTTGAGCCCGACGTGCTCGACGGCGACGTCGTCGGGGTCGACGCCGAGATAGTGGCCGATACGTCGTTGGGCCCAGATGGCCACGTTGCACAGCCCCACCGCCCGGTGTCCCTCGTCGAGCAGGGCCTGGGTCACGATCCCGACCGGGTTGGTGAAGTCGACCAGCCAGGCTCCCGGGTTGGCGCGGGCCGCCATCTCCTCGGCCAGCCCGAGCACGACAGGCACCGTGCGCAGCGCCTTGGCCAGGCCGCCCGCGCCCACGGTCTCCTGCCCGAGGCAGCCGTACCCGACGGGCAGGGTCTCGTCGACGTGCCGGGCCGCCTGGCCGCCGATGCGGAGCTGCACGACGACGAAGTCGGCGCCCTCGAGCGCGGCATGGGGATCCGCTGTCGTTGCGAACGTGCCGCCCCACCCGCGTGCACGGAGGATGCGCTCGGACAGCCCGCCCACGACCTCGCGGCGCATCTCGCTCGGATCCAACAGGACGAGATCGTCGACGACCATGCGGTCCTCCAGATCGCACAGACCGTCGACCAGTTCGGGGGTGTACGTGCTCCCACCGCCGACGACGGCCACCTTTGTCCCCACGCAGCGCAACGTAACATCCGTCCGTGCCCGACCCCGCTCCCGACCGCGCCGGCCGTGCTCGCGTTCGACGGGGGCAGCACGAAGACAGACGTCGTCGTGGTGTCGCGGGGGGCGCCGTTGCTCGGGCGGGTGCGAGTGGGTCCGAGCAATCATCAGTTGGTCGGCCTCAACGCGATGCTCGAGACGCTTGGCGAGGCAGTCGCAGCTGTGGCCGCCCAGACGGGGCTCCCCGCGCCGTGCCCGGGTCGCCCGCTCTGCGGTACCGGCGTGTACTGCCTGGCCGGCATCGACCTGCCGGTTGACGAGGAGACGCTGGCTCCGGCCCTGGCCGCCACCGGCTGGACCGACGTGGTCGTGTTGCGCAACGACACCTTCGCCGTGTCGCGCGCAGGGCACGTCGGCCCCCTGGGGCATCGGTGTGGTCTGCGGCACCGGGGTGAACTGCGCCGCCGTGGGCCCCGACGGGCGCACCGTCCGCTTCCCCGCGCTGGCCGAGCTCTCGGGTGACTTCGCGCCCGGCGGGGCCTGGCTCGGGGTGCGCCGCGCTCGGTCTCGCCTTGCGCGCCGGCGATGGACGTGGCGACCCGACGTCGCTACGCGAATTGGTCCCGGCGCACCTCGGGGTTCCTGACCCGGAGGCCGCGCTGACCGGCATCTATACCGGCGCCATCTCCTACAGGCGCCTGTTCGAGTTGGCCCGCGTGCTCCTCGACGCGGCAGCAGACGGTGATCTCGAGGCGCGCCGGGCTGCCGACGTCCTCGCCGACGAAGTGGTCGCCTTCGTGCGCGCAGCGGTCGTGCGGTTGGGCCTCCAGGACGAACCCGTCGAGGTGGTCCTCGGCGGCGGCATCTTCGACACCAGGGACACCACGTTCCACGCCCGCGTCGCCGCCGGCATCGGTGCTGTCGCGCCACGTGCCGCCCTCGTCCGCCTCGGCGCACCACCCGTGCTCGGTGCCGCCCTTATCGGGCTCGACGCGATCGGTGCCCCGGTTGAAGCGCTCGAGTCCCTGCGGGCCGCCTTGACGGCGGCGCCAGACGGGAACACCTAGTCCCCTCCACCCCGGCAGTCGGCACCGCGCCGGCTCCGGCCGCCGCGCCGGCGCGGTGGGGCATGGCCTCGGCCACCAGCCGTTCGTCGTCGGCCAGCAGCGCATGCGCCAGCTCCTTCACCATGGCGATGACCTCGGGGTGCTCCTCGGGATTCCAACCCTCGAGGAGCTCGGTGAGACCACTGCGGCGCGCCTCCGTCAGCTTCTCGAGCGCCGTCATCCCCGCCGGCGTCAGGTGAAGATCGAATTCGGCGCCGCGCACGCGCTCCTCGATCATGCCGGCGGACACCAGACCCTCCACGCCGGGCTCGATGAGCGCGGGGTCGATCTTCAACTGGTACGACAGGTCGGCCACCGTGGTGGCCGGGTTCTCGGACAGGCGGTACAACAACCAGCACGAGCGTGGCGGCAGGTCGATTCCGGCCCGCACCGCCAGTGTGTGGTACAGCTCGCCGCGGTTCTCGCGGGCCGACAGGCGCTCGAGCGCCAGCTGGATCTCTTCGAGCGATGACCGCGTCTGGGGCGCACCCTGGATCTCGCCTTGGTCGACCGTCTGCACCGTCTTGCGCAACTCCACCTCGGGAAGCAGAAAGCTCAAGAGGAACGACACGAAGGCGATCGGCACCGCCACGAGGAAGACGGTCTGGATCGAGTGGGTCACAGCATCGAGGTACTTCGTGTAGAAGAAGAATCCCTCGGCCGTCGACTTGAGCTTGGCCAACAGGCTCGGGTTGATCGTCTGTGGGTTGAAGGACCTCAGCACCGATGCCGGGACCTTGGCCAATGTGGGCGCGATCGTGTGGTTCAAGACGGTGGCGTAGATCGCCCCGAACACCGCCGTGCCGAAGGAGCCCCCGATCATGCGGAAGAAGGTGGCACTGCTGGTCGCCACGCCAAGATCCTCGTAGGACACTGCGTTCTGCACCGCGACGACGAGGACCTGCATGACCAGGCCCATGCCGACGCCGAAGACGAACATGTAGCCGGCCAGAACCCAACCGTTCGTCGATGCATCGATCAGCGACAAGAGATACGCGCCGATCGTCATCAAGGCCGTGCCGAGTATCGGGAAGATCTTGTAGCGACCCCGAGCGCGTCACGAGCCGGCCCGAGATCACCGACGCACCGAGCATGCCGAGCATCAGCGGCAAGATCCGCAACCCGGACGCCGTCGGGCTCACCCCCTTGACGATCTGCATGTACAGGGGGAGGAAGGTGAGCGCACCGAACATGGCGAATCCCATGACGAAGCCGATGGAGCTGGCCGCGTTGAACACGCGCACTCGGAAGAGTTTCAGCGGGATCACGGGCTCCGCCGCGACTCGCTCGGCCAGGAGCCAGGCCACCCCCAACGCCACGCCGAGAACCGCGGTGCCGATGCTCGGGACGGAGACCCACGCCCACGAGATCCCACCCAGGCTGGCGAAGATGATGAGCGACGTCGCCGAACCCGCGAGGAGAAGGGACCCGGCGTAGTCGATGGCATGAGACACGCGGCGCAGATGCCCCGGCAGCACCGCGCCCGTCACGAAGAGGGCGAGGATCCCGAGCGGCAGGTTGATGTAGAACACCCATCGCCATGACAGGTACGTGACACAGAGCCCGCCGATGAGCGGCCCGATCACGGTGGCCACGGCGAACATGGCCCCGAAGAGACCCATGTAGCGGCCGCGGTCGCGGGGCGACACGACGTCGCCGATGATCGTCTGCGCGCCGACCATCAGTCCCCCGCCACCCAGACCCTGCAGCGCCCGGAAGGCGATCAGTTCGGTCATGGTGTGGCTGAAGCCCGACAGTGCCGACCCGATCACGAAGATGACGATCGCCGCTTGGAAGAAGGTCTTCCGCCCGTACTGGTCACCGAGCTTGCCCCACAACGGCGTCGACACGGTCGAGGACAAGAGGTACGCCGTCACCACCCAGGCCAGGTGCGATCCCCCGTGCAGGTCGCCCACGATGGTGGGCAACGCGGTCGACACGATGGTCTGGTCGAGCGCGGCCAACAGCATGCCGAGCAGCAGTGCGCCCAAGATGAGCCACAGCCGGCGACCCGTGATCCTCTCGAAGGTCGGCGGTACTGCGGCCGCGACGCTCACACCCACCTCTCGAGCTTGCTCACGATCGATTCAGAGTAGAAACGTCCTGCTCGGAATGCAACCACCGAGGGGCACCGCCCCAGTGCAGCGGACCGGTCCCGGCGGCCGGCGACCTTCCGCACCACCCTGGCCCTCGCATGCTGCCTCCCGCGCTACGGTCCCGCGGCACACAGACACCACGCACGCACAAATACCTCCGCACAGACACACTCGGCGACAGACACAATCGGCAACAGACACAAACGGACAAGCAAGGAAAGGTCGTCCATGCGCACTCGTCTCACAGAGCTGCTCGGAATCGAGCACCCGGTCATGTTGGCCGGGATGGGCGGCGTTTCGTATGCCGCGCTGGCCTCTGCCGTCTCCGCGGCGGGTGGTTTCGGCTGTCTCGGCGCGTCCACCATGGGCAACGAGAAAATGGTGGAGGAGATGGCGGCCGTGCGCGCCGCCACCGACAAGCCGTTCGGTGTCGATCTCCTCACCGCCATGCCGGGGGGCATGGCCGAGCAGGTCACGATGGTCATTGAGGGCGGCGCCACCGCATTCGTCGCCGGGCTCGGCGTGCCGACCGAGGTGATCGAACTGTGCCACCGCCACGACGTCGTCGTCGTCTCCATGTGCGGCAAGGTCGAACACGCGGTGCGCGCCGTCGAGGCCGGATGCGACCTCGTCGTGGCTCAGGGCACCGAGGCCGGCGGCCACACCGGACAGGTCGCTTCGTTCCCGCTCGTCCCCCAGATCGTCGACGCCGTGGGCGACCGGGTCCCGGTCGTCGCGGCCGGTGGCATCTTCGACGGCCGCGGGCTCGCCGCCGCGCTCGCACTCGGGGCAGACGGCGTGTGGGTCGGGACGCGCTTCATCGCGACGCCCGAGGCGCGCGGCGTCCTCGGGTACAAGGACACACTCCTTGCCAGCCGAGAAGATCAGACGACGGTCAGCCGCGCCTACTCGGGCAAGACGATGCGCGTCGTCCGCAACGCATACACCGACTACTACGACGCCCACCCGGACGAGCTCAAGAAGTTCCCCGAGCAGCTGGCCGTCTCCTACGGCAACGGTGCGATGCACCTCGGGGGCGACTCCTTCGCCGACGGTGTCGACGTGGACAAGGAGTGCTACCCGGCTGGCCAGGGCGTGGGGGCAATCGGCGAGCTCGTGCCGGCGGCCGAGCTCGTGCGGCGATTCGTGGCCCAAGCGGAGTCGGTGCTCGACCGGCTCTCTACCCTGCGCTGAGTGCCGACCGCCGGCAGCGTCATCCGGCTCCGCCGAGGCCGATCGGGCACGACACACCGGTGCCGCCGAGGCCGCAGTATCCGCCGGGATTGGCCTCGAGGTATTGCTGGTGGTACGGCTCGGCGTAGAAGAAGGGCCCGCCGGGCGCGATCTCGGTCGTGACGTCGCCATAGCCGGCCTCGTGCAGTGAGGCCTCGAAGCGCTCGGCGACCTTGTGCGCGATGTCGGCCTGCTCGGGCGTCGTGGTGTAGATGGCCGAGCGGTACTGCGTACCGACGTCGTTGCCCTGCCGCATGCCCTGGGTCGGGTCGTGCCCCTCGAAGAAGACGCCGAGCAGCTCCTCGTAGCTGATGACGGCGGGATCGAAGACGACGAGGACCACCTCGGCGTGTCCGGTCCTCCCGCCGCACACCTCGCGGTACGTCGGGTTGGGCGTGAATCCGCCCGCGTAGCCGACTGCGGTCGTGTACACGCCGGGCAGGGACCAGAACTTCCTCTCCGCACCCCAGAAGCAGCCCATGGCGAAGATGGCGCGCTCGGTACCCTCGGGGAACGGCGGGGCGATCTTGGTGCCAAGCACCAGGTGCGGTGTATCGATGACCATGGCCTCGACCCGGCCGGGCAGCGCACGCTCGGTGGCCACCATCTGCGTCTTGTGGGAGCTGAACAGTCCCATCTCGCCTCCTGATCTCTTTCCGGGGATCCCGGTTTTCCTGCTCTCAGCAGGTATAACGCCCTTCGCGGCCGATTGTTCCGTCACATCGAGTACAGTTGTGATATATCATTATCTATCAAGGAGCGAGATCACGAGAGGAGAACAGGTGCCTGAGCCCACGCCCGTCACCCCGGCGCAGAGTGCTCCCTTTCGGCGACGAACCCGTCCCCGCGGCTGCGGCCCGTCGGACCAACCCGGCCAAGGTCCGGGCGGCGCGGACCAACCCGAAGCGTCCTGGCGAGAAGTGCCGGGCCGAGCCCGGGCGCTTCGTCCCCGTCGTCGACCTGACGCGCTGCGAAGGAAAGCGGGACTGCACCGAGGTCTGCCCCTATGACGTCTTCGAGGTCACGCGGATGGCCGATGCCGACTTCGCCGTCGCTGGGTGTCGTCGGAAAGCTTCGCAGCCTCGCCCACAAGCGTCAGACCGCCTACGCCGTTCGCGCTTCGGACTGCCATGCCTGCGGGCTCTGCGTCGTGGCCTGCCCCGAAGGCGGCCATCACGCTCCGGCCAGTGGGCTGAGGAACAGAACGGCATCAACAAAACGATCGCATCAACGGATCGCACCAACAAAACGACATCGAGAAACACACATCCCAAGGAAGGAAACCCACATGGGACGAGGACACACACGACACGATCACGACCACGATCACGACCGCGAACACGGCCATCACCACGATCACGATGACGTGCGCGAAGGTTTGCACGAGCACGTTCATGGCCATCTGCACGACCATCTCCACGACCACTTCGGCGGGGCGGCACGCGTGGGCCGCGGGCCCGCTGGGGCGGACGCGGCGGCTGGGGCGGCGGGCGGCGGATGCGCCGCGGCGACGTCCGCACCGCCATGCTCGTTGCGCTGCGAGAGGAGCCGGCCAACGGCTACGAGGTCATCCGCCGGCTCGAAGAGATGAGCGGTGGCCTGTGGCGGCCCAGCCCCGGCTCGGTGTACCCGCACCTCCAGATGCTCGAGGACGAAGGCATTGTCCGCTCGTCCGAGGTCAACGGCAGCCGCACCTACAGCCTCACCGACGCCGGCCGCGCCGAGGCGGAGGGGGCCGCGCTCTCCTTCGGGACGGGCGACGAGCTCGACGACCGGGTCCGCACGCTGCGGCGAGGCGGTCGGTCAGCTCATGAGCGCCGCCAAGCAGCTCGCTGCCGCAGCCGAGGGACCACAGCTCGACCGGGGCATCGAGGTGATCCAGCGCGCCCGCAAGGAGCTGTACCAGATCCTCGGCGAAGACTGAGGAGACATCCCGCCCGGTACTGTGCGGGAAGAGCCATGAGCACGACGACCGCCGCCACGCCCCTCGACGGCGCCTCCCCTGCGCGGGGCGCCGATCATCGAGACGGTCGGGCCTCACCAAGACCTATCCCGGGACGGACTTCCGCGCCGTCGACGGGCTCAACCTGAGCGTCGGCACGGGCGAGGTCTTCGGCCTGCTCGGACCGAACGGCGCAGGCAAGACCACGACGGTCGGCGTGCTGACGACCCGCGTCATCCCCACCGCCGGCAAAGCGACCGTCGGCGGGATCGATGTGATCGAGCACCCGACTCTCGTCAAGCAGCTGATCGGCGTGGTGTCGCAGCAGAACACGCTGGACCGCCAGCTCACCCCGTGGGAGAACCTCTATTTCCACGGCCGCCTCTTCGGGATGGGCGCCAAGGAGTCCAGGCAGACGGCTGACGACCTCCTCGAGCGGTTCCAGCTGTCCCGCTTCGCCAAGGCCTCGGTCTACGCGCTCTCGGGCGGCATGGCGCAGCGCCTCATGGTGGCGCGGGCGATCTTCCACCGGCCGGCTGTCCTGTTCCTCGACGAGCCCACGGCCGGCCTCGACCCCCAGGGACGGCTGGCGCTGTGGGAGTTGCTCGAAGGCCTCAACGCCGAGGGCCAGACCATCATGCTCACCACGCACTACATGGAAGAGGCCGACAAGCTGTGTGACCGGGTGGCGATCATGGACCACGGCAAGGTCCTCGCCCTCGACACGCCGGCCGAGCTGAAGCGCAGTGTCGGCGCCGACACGATCGTCACCGTCAAGGCCGCGGGTGACTCTCGACCAGCTGGCGGCGGCGTTCGAGCGGCCGCCTCGAGGGCGTGACGCGCACTCGTGCCATCGACGACGGCGTGGAACTGCAGATCCGCGGTTCCGAACGCCTGGTGCCGCGCGTCGTGGAGGCCGCCGAGTCGGCGGGCATCTCGTTGGCCGACCTCTCGGTCGCCGAGCCGACGCTCGAGACCGTCTTCATCGGACTGACCGGGAAGGAACTGCGCGACTGATGGCCACCACGACTTCGGGTCCAGCGCCGGCGTCGACATTCGGCTCGCCCGGCTCGCGCCGGGTCGAGCTGAAACCGACACGCTCGGCCACGGCTGCAAGCTGGACTTCACTCGGCGCGCTGATCCTGCGCGACCTGGTCGTCCTGTGGAAGCACAAGGTCGAGTTCGTCATCCGCACGCTGGTGCAGCCCTTCCTCTTGTGCTTCGTCTTCCTCTACGTGTTCCCCAAGATCGGGCAGGGCATCGGTGGCGCCAGTGGGGTCCCGGGGGCGGAGTCGGCCTTCGCCACCGTCCTGGTGCCCGGCGTCGTCGGATTGTCCATCATGTTCCAGGGCATCCAGGCCGTGGCCATGCAGCTGGCGCAGGAATTCGGCTTCACGCGTGAGATCGAGGACCGCGTCCAGGCGCCGTGCCCGATCTGGCTCGTCGCCATCTCCAAGGTCATCTCGGGTGCCGGCCAGGGCCTGATCTCCGCGGCGATCGTCCTCCCGATCGCGTCGGTCGTGCATGCGCAGGGAGTGGAGGCGCAGATCAGCCTGCATTGGCTGCTCATTGTGACGCTCGTCCCGCTGTCGTGCGTGTGCATGGCATCGCTCGGGCTCTTGCTCGGGACGTCGTTCGAGCCGCGCAACCTCGGGCTCATGTTCGGGTTCATCGTGCTGCCCATCACGTTTCTTGGCGGCACCTACTACCAGTGGACCCGTCTCGCGCCGGTCAAGGCTGGCCCGGTCCACTGGCTGCAGATCGTGGTCCTGATCAACCCGCTGATTTACATCAACGAAGGTATGCGCGCCGCGTTCACCGACGCTGCCCACATGCACCTCTACATCATCTATCCGGCCATTACGGCCTTCGGGATCGTGTTCTTGGCACTCGGCCTGCGGAATTTCCGGAACAAGGTGCTGGCCTGAGCCAGGCACGACAGGGTGCGCGGCCACGGCGGCGCACCCTGTCACCTGGGATTCTGAGAAACGGCTGATTTGTGTGACAAACGCGCCTGAGCAGAAGCTCTTGTGGGTAGGGTGATCCGCAACCGTGCAGCCAACGCTTGCGACCTCTCCGGGTGGGGTGGCGAAGGGACGGATCCCATGAAGATGAGCGGTCGAGCAGGGCCGTCCAACCTCCCGGAGGCCTATCGCACCGTCCGCGCCACGACCGAACGTTTGTCCTCGGTGCTGAGTGCCGAGGACCAGACGGTGCAGACGATGCCTGACGTGAGTCCCGACCAAGTGGCACCGCGCTCACGTGACATGGTTCTTCGAGACGTTCGTCCTCGGCGAGTACGCGCGTGACTATCGCCCCTACGACGAGGCATACGCCTACATCTTCAACTCCTACTACGAAGCTGTTGGTGCCCGTCACCCTCGTCCTGAGCGCGGCCTGCTGTCGCGCCCGGGGATCGAAGAGATCGGTCGCTATCGCGCCTGGCTGTCGACGCGGCGATGGACGCGTTGCTCCGCGATCCGAGCCAGCCCGGCCTGGCCGACCTGATCACCCTGGGCCTGCACCATGAGCAGCAGCACCAAGAGCTCCTGCTCATGGACATCAAGCATGTGCTCTCGAAGAACCCGCTTCACCCGGCGTACCTCCCCGACGCGCCGGCCTCGGCGTCAGCTCACCCGCCGAAGGCTGGTTGGCTCGAGCACGACGGCGGACCGGTCGAGGTGGGCCATCGCGGCGTCGGGTTCGGGTTCGACAATGAGTTCCCCGTCCACACCGTGCACCTCACACCCTTCGGCCTGGCCGACCGGCCGGTCACCTGCGGCGAGTGGCTGTCCTTCATGGAGGACGACGGCTACCGCCGGCCCGAGTTCTGGCTTTCCGATGGATGGGCTGTCGTGAACAACGAGCACTGGGATGCACCGCTCTACTGGTCACGGGATCCCAACGACCCCGATCGCTGGCTGCACTTCACTCTCGCAGGCCTCCGTCCCGTCGACCCCGACGAGCCGGTCTCTCATGTGAGCTACTACGAAGCCGACGCGTTCGCGCACTGGACCGGCATGCGCCTGCCCACCGAATCTGAGTGGGAGACGATCGCCGCCGACCACGCAGAAGGCGACAACTTCCTGTGCGATCGCATCCTCGAGATCGGTGCGCCGCACCCCCAACCCGCCGTGACCACCAACGCGATGTTCGGGGACGTCTGGGAATGGACCTCGAGCGCCTACTCTCCGTACCCCGGGTTCCGGGCGGCGCCGGGTGCAGTCGGCGAGTACAACGGCAAGTTCATGGTGAGCCAGTACGTGTTGCGCGGGGGCAGCTGCGCCACGCCCGACGGGCACGTGCGTCCCACGTATCGGAACTTCTTCCCGCCCGGTGCGAGGTGGGCTTTCAGTGGCGTGCGCCTCGCCCGGGACCCCTGAGCGATGGCCTACACGATCGACGTCCACCTCTCCGCTGAGGAGGTGCGCAGCCAGATGCGCACCGACGCACTGAAGGGGCTCCAGGGCGCAGCGAAGTCCATCCCACCGGTCTGGTTCTACGACGAGCGGGGCAGCCGTCTGTTCGAAGAGATCACCCAGCTCCCTGAGTACTACCCCACCCGTGCCGAACGCGTGCCTGCTCCAACGACACGCATCCGACATCGCCGAGCTGGCCAAGGCCGACACCCTGGTCGAATTGGGTGCAGGGGCGTGCGACAAGACCCGAGTCCTCTTAACCGGACTCCAAGAGGCGGGCACGCTCGCGCGCTACGTCCCCTTCGACGTAAGCGACGAGTTCTTGCGAGCCGCGGCCACCACGCTGTCCGACGAGTTCGACGGCGTGGCCATCCACTTGGTGATCGGCGACTTCCACCATCACCTGGCCGAGATCCCGACGGACGGGAGGAGGCTGATCGCGTTCTTGGGAGGGACGATCGGCAACCTCGACCCCGCGCAGCGGGCGCGGTTCCTCTTCGACCTCAATTGCACCATGTCGAGCGACGACTCGCTTTTGCTCGGCACGGACCTGGTCAAGGACCGCGCACGGCTGGTGGCGGCCTACGACGACGCTGCCGGCGTCACCGCCGACTTCAACCGCAACGTGCTCCACGTCCTCAACGAGCAACTCGGTGGGGACTTCGAGCCGTCGCGCTTTCGTCACGTCGCTCGCTGGAACGAGGACGAGCAGTGGATCGAGATGCGGTTGCGCGCCGAGGAGGAGACCGAGGTCATGCTCGCGGGCGCCGGCATCACCGTGCGCTTCGACGAGGGTGAGGAGCTGCTGACAGAAATCAGCGCGAAGTTTACGCCGGCACGCGTGGAAGAGGAGCTCGCCGAGGCGGGGTTCGTCGTCGAGGCGATGTGGGGCGCCGGTGATGGGGAATTCCTCCTCACCGCTCGCGCACCCCTACTGCTGACGACGCCGACCCAGTCAGCCAGGGCGCCGCCTCACCCCACGGGCGCTGGGACCCGGGCCACCGGTTCGGACGCGGACTCGGCCCGGTCGTCGTGCTCCGTCCGCCGCCGGCGCCTGACCAGCCACCCGCCGAGCAGTACGAGCAGCAAGGCCACCGCGCCCAGGCTGAGCACGCTCGCGGCAAGCAGGTGGGGTGGCCGGTAGTGGAAACTCACGACGTCGCGCCCGGCGGGAATGTGCACCGCTTGGACGAGGTCAGCGGCGCCGACAGGAATCGCTTTCGCGCCCCCCCCGTTGACCGACACCGTCGCCTTCCACCCCGAGTCCCAGGCCACCGACCGGATGACCGTCGTACGACCTGGCGCATCGACCCTGATCTGCTCGGACTTGGTCGTGCTCGACAAGACGGTCACAGGGACCTGACGGCCCCCCGCCGTCGTGGCCGAGATCGGGACGGGAGGCCGACGCAGTGTGAACACGGCGTAGCCCTGGGAGAACCCGGCGACCTGCCAGGGCCCCGGCACGAGCGCCGACGAGAGTGAACCTCCGAGCTCGTAGGGGCGGCCACCCGCCAAGATGACGACGCGCTGGGACGGCAGGGCGGCGCCGACGGCCTGGAGTGACAACCCGACTGCCGCGGTGTGCGGGAGCAAGACGACGCGCTGGTCGCCCCGCTCGGCACCGGGACCACGCTCGTCCAGCGCGTGGCGCCGCCGTCGCTCAGTGTCCCGACTCGCAGCGACGGTGCCGGGCCCGGCCGGCCGTTGGAGCAGCACCGTCACGGCGTCGGCTTCCAGAGACTCTCCGAAGAACCACGACGTGGTCTTGCCGGCTCCCAGCGCAGGGCGTGGCCCGGGGTAGAAGGGATACTGCCGTCTCGTTGAAGTCGGCGCTGAAGCCCCGGGGGAGAAGAGAATCGGCGTATATCGCTAGCGACACCTGGGTCATGTCGTCGAAGCGAGTGGGGGTCGGCCACCAGAGGTATCAGGAAGTACTCGGGCAGCGTCACGACCTCGCGGAGGTCGAGCCGGTCGAGGCGCCCCCGACGCCAGCTGCCCGATGTCGAGGTCGTCCTGCTCGTGGGTGTGCGTCACCGACTCGTAATTGCCGTTGACGATGGACGCGTACCCTGAGATGGATGGCAGACCCGGAATGATGTTGAGGTCGGGCACACCTTGGGGGCTGCCCGGATAGCTGTCGTAGGTTTGCGGGTCGTAATTGACCATCCGTGCCGCCGGGGGCGAGATGAGCCGCCACGAGCTGCTGGATCGGCGTCGTCCCTGTGAGCAGATCGTTCGGCGGCGTCTGTGCCAGCTGGCTGGTGACGCCCATCAGCCCGAGGTCCAGCGCAACGAAGACGGCGACCAGCCCCCGTCCACGGGACGGTGGCCAGCAGCGGGCGGACCCAGACGAGCACAGCGGCGCCGGCACAGAACGCCAGTGCTATCAGCGTCGCCACGCGCACGGTCGAGGTGATGCCAGGTGTCGCGGTCACACCAGCGAAGACGTGGACCAGCGATCCCGGCGCCGTCAGCGCCCAGACGGCACAGCGCCGCCACGAGGCCGACGGGAATGAGACCCGTGATCCGATCGAACCATCGCATCGGGTCCTTCACCTGGCGGCGCGTCGATGCGGTCGATCCACGCGGCCAGGAGCACGCACAGCGCCGTGGCGACCGTGATCATGTTGCGGCTCTGCAGCCGTTGGTGGCCGTAGAGCGGCAGGCCGTTGAAGAGGTGCTCGAGCGGCGTGTTGGACCCCAGGGCGAGGAGGAATCCGACGATGGCGACGCCGTACCACGTATAGCGGTCGCGCGCGGCAATCCGGCTCGGCCAACGGGGGTGCCACAAGGTCAGTGCTGCGATGATCGGCAGCACTCCGAGATAGATACCGACTTCGGGCAGGTTGTACTGGCCGAAGAATTGGGCCTCGCCCAGATGGCCATAACCGCCGTCGATGTACGGCACGAGCGCGAAGATGCTGAAGGGCGTCGGGATAGCTCCCCGCGGCGGCGATCACCCCGCTGCCGCGTTGCGAGTTCCGGATGGCCTCGAGGCCAGGAAGCCACTGGATCGCGGCGAGCGAAGAGCGCCAACGCGGCCCCGACAGCACAGCGGGTCAGGACTCGCCACCATCGCTGGCTGCTCAGCCCGGCGGAGAACGCCGCGAACACGATGACGAGGAGCGCTTCGTCGAGCATGGCTTCGGGGGCACCACCGAGGATCACCGTGGCGAAGGCGACGCCGAGCAGGATCGACCAACGCCAGCGGCCGTCACGCACGATGTGGAGCACCGCCAGCAGCATCCAGGGAATGGCCACGTAGCCCTCGGTCATGTCCACGTGGTTGACCTGGCTGAGCACCGGTCCGGCGAAGGCGAAGGTGGCCGCCGCAATGACGCAGGCCACCGTCGAGAGCTTGAGCGCGCGAAGGAAGACGTACATGCCGACTGCGATCGCGGAGAACAAGATGACTTCGGTCGCGATCCATGCCGCCCGCTCAGGCAGGATCACGAAGAGTCCCATCAGCGGGTAGAAAGCCCCTGCGTTGAAGTCGGCCATCAGCGGTGTGCCACTGAAGATGTACTGGTTCCAGAAGGGCAGCTCGCCGTGGCGGAGCATGGAGCCAACCAGCACGTGGAGTGGAAGGTTCTGTTGGAGGTTGTCCCCCGTGATGAGGAGTCGGCCGCCGATCAGGTCCGGGAGGACGAATGCGGCGGTCGGAATGGCGACGAGCACCAGATACGGCCACAGGGGACCGAGATGGGCGCGTAGTCGGTTCACTGGCAAGGACCTGGTTGCGGAGACAGAGGGGCGTGCGCCCCATGTGGCTTCGGTGCGGCGCAACCGATGCACGCTATCCGGTCGCCCCAGGAGCGCCCTCGCCAGCTCAGAACGAGCGTTCCGAGGTCGTTACCTCGGCCTGCGACTGCGACGTGCGGGTCACGCTGGTCGCGGTGGCCCGCCCCAGCACGTTGAATTGCGGCGCGCTCGGCCAGCCCAGATATCCGTCGCCCCCGAGGGCCAAAACTCGCACCTGACACCCTCCGTTCCCGTGACAGCCAGATTTCGCCTACGTGACGGCACGAGTTTCCCCTTGTAGGCTGGGTTGTTCCTGAGAATCCTGTTAAAGAAGGTTTCTGGTCGCCCGGCCCGGCGCTGGCTGTGACAAAATCACTGCAGTTTGATGACAATTCTGCCGGCCGCGGTCGACGCACCTCGGAACGGCAGCTAAGGAATCCGCGATGGAGCTCGACCCCCCGGGCGCTGCCACCACCTCCACCACATCCGACCGCTCCTCCTCTGGCGCTGTAACGGCGCAGGCGGCGGCGCGGCTCAGCGTCGCGCGCACCGCCTGCTTGGGCCTCGTCGGGACGAGCGCAATCCTGGCTGGCTCCGTCATGGGCGGACAGTCGTTCGAGACCCACTTGGCCGGCGCATGGTTCTTTGGCATGCCTGGCGGGTTGTTCGGCTCGTTCGGGACGAACGAACGCCCTGCCGACCATCGCGTCCCTCGCACTTGTATTCGGCGGACTCATCTTGCTCACCCGCGTCTGGTTGGGCTTCCTGCGTTACCTGAGGGACAACCCTGGCTTTCCCGTCAAGCGTGTCGTCTTCGTCGGGCTGGTCTGGGCGGTGCCGCTCCTCCTCGCCCCGCCGCTGTTCAGCCGCGACGTCTACACCTACGCCGCGCAGGGCGAGATGGTCAGCCACCACATCAACCCGTACTCCTATGGCCCCAGACGTGCTCGGCGCGACGCCCTTCAACGAGATGGCCGACGTGGTGTGGTCAGGCACCGAGTCCCCCTACGGGCCGTCCTTCCTGACCGCTGACGGCGTGCTCGACCAGGCTTCGGGCCATTCGATCCTGCCCGACCTCGTGCTGTTGCGTCTCTTGGAGGTGGGCGGGATCGCGTTGATCGTGGCCGCCACACCCACCCTGGCCCGATCGCTCAGACGTGACCCGGCCCATGCCGTCTTGATCGGGGCGGGCTCCCCGCTCGTGCTGTTGTCGTTGGTCGCCGGCTCGCACAACGACGCGCTGATGGTGGGCCTGTTGATGGCCGGCCTCGCCGTGGCCAAACGAGTCGGCACCGTGCCGGGCATCATGTTGTGCGCGCTCGCAGCGGGGGTGAAGTCGCCTGCGGCGCTCGGGGTCCTCTTCCTCGGCTGGGTCTGGGCCGGTCCCGCCGCCGTCCACGCGGCGGCGCATCGCGCACACCGCAGGGGCCGGTTTGATCGCCCTCTCCACCCTGGAGGTAGTGGCGCTGATCTCGGGGACGGGCTGGGGGTGGATCCGCACCACCACGACCGCGGATGCGGCCTTCACCGGGGTTACGCCCGTGAACGTCGTTGCGCGCGCCGTCTCCATCGGGAGCCACGTCCTGCAATTCCCGATCACCATCATGGACGTACGCGCCCGTGTTCAGCGTGCTCGGCCTGCTCATTGCCGTCTACGTCGGATACCGGCTCCTGATGCGCTCACCCCAGGACGGCGTCGTGCGCTGCCTCGGGCTGACGCTCCTCGTCCTCGCGCTCCTCGGGCCGATCGTGTGGTCCTGGTACGTCACCTGGGGCGTGGTGGTGCTCGCGCCGGCTGCCGTCGGCCGCCTGCGGACAGCGCTGATCGTCATCAGCACCTTCTGGGCCTTCGCCGGCGTGACGTCGGTCCACAACATCTACATGCGGTTCTTGCACACCTTCGTGCTGACCGACCTGCTGCTCGTGGCGATGCTGCTCGCCGTGGCCATCACGCCGCTCGGCCTCTTCGCGGGGGGTGACGGTCGGGCCCGGCTGCCGCGTCTGAGTCCCCGCGTGCTCAGCGGTGCCGGTGCCGGTGCGGCTACCTGACGGCGCGCGCGCCACCTCGACACGCCGTCAGCTGGGAGTTGTTTCCCCCTGCGCTCTCGTTGACGCCTCGAGCCAGCCCCGAATCATGGGCCCGAAGGCCGCAGGGTTGTACGCGTCCTCCTCGTAGGAGAACCGCATGTCGCCCGCGTAGTGGAGCACGGTGATGTTGTGGGCCTGGTGCACCGACCCGTCGCCGGGGTCCTGCATCCGGTTCTCAATACGGCAGATCCACCAGCCGCGCTCCTCGTCGCAGACGCACCACGAGTGTGGGAACGAGTTCATGGCCCGGTTGGGCCATTCCGCCATCAGCGGCGCGATCCAGCCGTAAATCTCGTCGGGCCCGTGAAACGTGCCGAACGTGTGCTCGAGGTACACGGCGTCGTCGGTGAACAGGTCGGCCCACTCCCGCCACTCCCCGCTGGCGGCGCACCGGCTCGCCGTCGCCATGTAGTGCTCGTGCGCCCGCTCGAGCTCGGCACGGCTCCACCGTTTCGTCACGACTTCAGAATCCATTCGCTCATGGTGGCACTGCGCAGCGTGCTGAGGTCGACGAATGCGTTGATCTCCTCGATCATCTGCGTGACATGGGCGTTCATCTGCTCGGGATCACCGTCGGCGCAGTAGAACAACATGGGGTCGGTCACGTGCTCGAGGGAAGGCCAGGCCTCCTCGACGATGCCGCCGAGCGGCGGCGCGTCGTCGGTGACGGCACGGAAGACCGCGTTGCGCACGTAGCGACAGCGCGGCTGGATGGCCTCGGTGATGGGCGAGATCCTTGTGTGCCATCGCCGCACCCACTCGTCGAAGGACTGCTCGGGGTGCTGTTGCAGCAGCGCCACCGTGAGCACGCCGGGCGAGCGCTCACCGTCCGGCCAGTCGCGTGGTGTCGACCATTTGTTGCCGCCGTAGTCGCGGTAGAGGGACTCGACCACCGAGTAGCCGGCGAGCCGCACGGCCGAGGAGGCCAGGATCTCCTCGAAGGGTGCTCGGTCTTCGACCGTGTCGACCCACAGCGAGACGAGCCCGTGCAAAGGCGTCTCCCCCTCGGGCGTGGGCACCGGCGGCGGAATGTCGCTCTCGGTGTCCCAGACGTCGAGCGTCAGGCGCGCGGGCCTACGCCGAGCAGCTCCTCGCGCACCGGACCCAGCAGGCGGTCGGTCACCTCCTGGCGCGTGCTATCGGCGTCGAGCCACACGAGGTACATCAGCTTCTCCACCGCACCAGCCTCCTCACCACCGGCCCCCAGCCGCTCAGGCTGCAGGCGCCAGACCCGTCAGTTGCTCGCTCACCTGCCACAGCCGCCGGGCGGCTTCTTCGTCCTGCGCCCAGCGCCTCGGCGGCCTGGCCACGCACTTCACGAAGTACTTCCCACTCACCCCCTCCACCTCGGGCGAGGAGGCCAGATAGACCGAGGTGCGCGCCCCTTTGGCCGGCGAGAGGAAGAACGGGCTGGCGAGTTTGATCCCGAAGGCGAGGAAGCCCCGGGCGTCTCCGTCGGCGCCGTAGCCGGTCCGCACGGTGCCGGGGTGCAACGAGTTGGCCGTCACGCCGCTGCCCTCGAGGCGACGGGCGAGCTCGAGGGTGAAGAGAATGTTGGCCAGCTTCGACTGCCCGTAGACCCGCATGCCTCGGTAGTGATGGGCTGACTGGAGGTCGTCGAAGCGGATTCCCTTGCGGGCCGAGGCGTGCGCCGTCGAGGCGACCGTCACGACCCGTGCGGGCGCCGACGCGCGGATGCGCTCGAGCAGCAGGTTGGTGAGGAGGAACGGGCCCAGATGGTTGATGGCGAACGTGGCCTCGTACCCGTCGACCGTCTCCACCCGTTCGCTCAGCACGAGACCGGCGTTGTTGACGAGGACGTCGAGTCGCGGCGCTCAGCTCCAGGATCTCAGCCGCACCGCGGCGCACCGAATCCAGGTCGGCCAGGTCGAACACGACGAGCTGGACCGAGCCCCCCACCCGTTGGCTGATGGCGGCCGCGGCGGCGCGGCCCTTGTCAGCATTGCGCGCGGTCAGCAGGACCCGAGCGCCCATGGCCGCGAGCTCGGCGGCCGTCTCGAGCCCGATCCCGGAATTGCCGCCGGTGACGACGACCGTCTTGCCATGCATGTCGGGCAGCGGAGCCAACCTCCTCATGGGCGAGCGCGGGCCAGCATCGCACACGGCCTGTGGCGCGGGCGGGCTCCGCGCTGGCTAACGCCAGGCGTCCCGGGACTCGACCAAACCCCGCTCGGCGTCGAGGACGCTCCCACTGAGCGTCCGCTCCGCCGTGCGCATGTGCCACTGGAGCAGCTCCTCGGTCGCCCGCCAGGCCACTTCGGAGACGCCCGGGCCTCCCTCCGCCAGCAGGTTGTGCGTCTGCCCGGGGTCGGCGTCGAGATCGAAGAGGAGGGGCGGGAAGAGCCCTTCGTCGGCGGCGAACTGGACGTACTTGTGGCGTGGCCCGCGTGACACGGCCAGAGCGCAATGGCTCATGGGGATGCCGAACACGCGCTCCGAGAGCTGGTTCGCCGGGTCAGCGAAGCTCCATTCGAAGTGCGCGGTGTCGCGCCAGTGCTCGGGCGCGGCGCTGCCGCGCAAGAACGGGGCCAGCGACCACCCGTCCGCTTGGAGGGGCACCTCTGCGCCGATGAACTCGCAGATGGTCGGCAGCACGTCGACCGACTCGGTCACCGCGTCGACGATCCTTCCTCGGCCGGCGTCGGCCTCGGGCCTCGGGTCCACCACGATCAGGGGCACGTGGTAGCTCTCGTCCCAGAACCCGAGCTTCTCGAGCAGCCAGTGGTCACAACCCATCTCGCCGTGGTCGCTCGTCACGACGACCAGGGTCGACGCGGCCAGACCACTGCGCTCGAGATACCCGAAGAGGGGCCCCAGTCCGTCGTCGACCTCACGCTGGGCGCCGTAGTAGGTGGCGCGCAGCTGCCGCCGCTCCCGCTCGTCGCCTGGCGCGCCGACGCCGGGCATGCGCACGGCACCGGCGCCGAGCGGGTGGATGGCCGCCTCCTCCTCCCGCGTCGGGCACCCGCGAAGGGACCCACCGCTTCGGCCGGGTACAGGTCGTGGTATCCGAGCGGGATTGCGACGGGGCGGGTGCGGGCGGATGAACGAGGCGTGGACGAAGAAGGGCGCGTCACCGTTGCGCTCGAGCCACTCGACGACCGCCTGGCGGATGAACGTAGTCTGCGAGTGCTCAGCCCCGAAAGCGCGCCGGGGCCCAGGTCGACCCGTGATCGTCGGCGCCGGGGAAGCCCGCTCATCGGCAGGTAGAGGTCGTGCGGGTTGGCCGGGACGTCGACACCCTGCGCGGCCAGCCAGCGACCCCACGCCGGGCTGCCCTGCTCCCAGGGGTCCTCGATCAGCGCCCGGAAGCCAGGTAGGACCCCCTCGTAGCTGTACAGCCTCGGGTCGCCGGGCGGCACGGTACGGGGATCGACTGAAGTGTCGGTGTACCCGAAGAGCACCGGGTCGTAGCCGCGGGCGCGGGCGAGCAGCGCGACGTTGGTGAAGCGGGCGTCGAGGGGCGTCCCGTTCAGGATCGGAGCGGTTGCGATGTTGGTAGGTGCCCGTGTAGAGGCACGCCCGCGACGGCCCGCAAGGGGCGGCGTTGGCCCAATGGTTGGCGAAGAGGACGCCACGGGCAGCCATTGCGTCGAGCGCCGGCGTCTCGAGCACCGGATGGCCGAGCGCCGAGAGGCAGTCACCGCGCCACTGGTCCAGCGTGATGAAGAGGACGTTGCGGGGCGTGGCCATGGCGCAACTGTTGCCGATGACGACAACCCGAGCCCACCTCGTCCGTCGTCACGGCTCCTCCGAGCTCGAGCGACCGGCCGAGCTGCCCCTGCCGGACGGGACACCGGGACTCAGGAGGTGCGGACCGTCGCTCCGCCCAGGCGGGTCCCGAACGAGATCAGCCAGGAGCCGACCCGCGGCGCCACGGCGCGGCGCACTGCTCGGCCGCCGGTAACCGGGAGCCCGGCGGCCGAGCGCTGCGCCGTGGTGACTTCGCCGCCATGAGCCAGGTGGCTGGGGCCCGTTCGGAGCGATCGCGCGGAAGCCACCAGATCCCGCCGATGAGCGTCCGCTTGGGCCTGCGCTGCTCTCCCTTGGATCATCGGGTTCACCTCACTCGAGCTGTTCGCTTCGGCATCACAAATCCTGCCCAACACCGCTCAAGCTATAGCTGGTGTTTGACAGCTAATCAAGAATATTCTAATATAGGTCCATGCCTATGTTCATTGACGAGACACCCGCCCGTGACCCTTGGTCGGTCGGGTCGACGCCGTCGCTTGCCTGTGATCTGTCCTGGCTGCTCTCCGTGGCGGCTCGGCCCACGATGCGGACCAGGTATCCCCAGCTGGCCGAGATGTTCACCGGGCGCGAGGACCTGGCGGACAGCGTGCGCGGCTTCTGGGGCGATGTCTTCGGAGGAGACCTGCTTCACGGAGATGCAGGTTCTCGCCCACCACGGCGGCGCCTTGGGTGAGACCGACCCCGACGCCCTGTGGGAGGCCATCGCGGCCGCGGTGCCAACCGTCCCCTTGGACCTCGACCTCCCGTCGGAGTCCCCCGAGGAACGGGCGACGTACCTGGAGCGCCTCCGCCTGCTCAAGGATTCCCCCGAGCTCGTCGCGTCGTACCTCGATCTCCTCCGGGCGGTGTGGGCTCCGGTGAACGACATGTGGCAAAAGGCGCTGCCCCTGCTTCAGGAAGCCGGCGGCCACGTGGTGGCCCAGTTCGAGCGTGACCGTGCATTGGAGCCAGTTGTACCGAAGGGGTGTGACACCTTGCGGGCGCGGATGCCGTCCCTCCCGGCGGACCTGGGCTCGGGCCGAGTGGAGCTCCTGTTCGTCCCCTGCCTCTTCTTCGGCTCGTCCATGTACCTCGAGTTCAGCGGCCTGATCGTGATCGGCACCGGCGTCGGCCAGTCCGACGCCGTGGCGCGGGCGAGGACCGAGTCGGTGGCCCGGCGTCTGAAGGCGGTGGCCGATCCGACGCGCCTGGCGATCTTGCACTCCCTCGCCACCGCCCCGAGCACGGTGGGAGAGCTCGCGATGCTCTTCCGACTGGCCCAGCCCACCGTGAGCATGCACGTCAAGGTGCTGCGTCAGAGCGGGCTGGTGCGCTCCGAGCGCGAGGCTGGCCGGCTCCGGCTGAGCGCCGACCCCGCCGCCGTCGAGGCACTGCTCGGCGAGCTACGCCAGGCCGTGCTGCAAGGAGCCGGTCCGGAGCCTCTTCAGGCCGCCGGCGCGAGCACCACCGGCAGCGAGCGGATGCCCGCCACCGTGGTCGACAGCACCCGCTCGGCCGAGCCCGTCACCGCGTAGCGCGGGTACGCGCGTCCAGCAGCTCCTCCACGAAGACCCTCGCTTCCAGCCGGGCCAGGCTGGCGCCGAGGCAGACGTGCTCGCCGAAGCCGAAGGCGAGGTGGACGGGGTTGACGGGCCGCGCGATGTCGAACACCGACGCGTCCTCCCCGAAGATCCGCTCGTCTCGGTTGGCCGAGGCGTAGAGCATGCAGATGTAGTCGCCTTCGCGCACCGCGGTCCCCGCGATCACGGCGTCATCGGTCGCAGTGCGACAGAACGCGTGCACCGGTGTGACCCAGCGCAGGCACTCCTCCACCGCACCGGGCACCAGTGAACTGTCAGCGGTCAGCGCGGCCCGCTGGTCCGGCGTGCTCGTCGAGTACCAGCGCCGAGCCGGAGAGGAGCGTCCGCGTCGTTTCGTTGCCCGCAACGAGCAGGGTCAAGAGGAACATGAAGAGCTCCTCCTTGCTGAGCGGGCAGCCTCCCACCTCGCTCGCCACCAACAGCGACACCAGGTCGTCCCCCGGTTGGCCCGCTTCCTCCGGATGTGCTCGACGATGAAGGCCGAGAGCTCCCCGAGTGCGTTGGCGGTCTCGTCGGGCGGCAGGTCGGGCGACTCGATCGGCGGCGTCGGACCAATGCCGGAAGTTCTCCCGGTCGGCCTCCTCGATGCCGAGCAACTCCGCGATCACCGTCAGAGGAAATGGTGCGGCCAGCTCGGAGACGAAGTCGATCTCCTCCGTCGTCTCGACCGCGTCGAGCAAGCCCGATGCGCTGGCTCGGATGGACTCGGCGAGGCCCGACAGGGCGCGGGGCGAGAAGCGCCGGTTCACGAGCCGGCGGAAGTCCGCGTGCTCGGGAGGGTCCATGTGCAGGATCGAGGGAGCCGACATGGGTGCCGCGGCTGTTCGCAGTGGGTCATTGACCAACGCACCGCGGCCCGAGCAGAAGTCCTGTGGATCCCGGCTGAGATCGCGGATGTCCTCGTAGCGGGACAGCGCCCAGAATCCCGGCCCACACTCGTGCACCGGGTCCTCCGCGCGCAGGCGGGCCAGCACCTCGTGGTAGTCCGGCCGGACGAAGAAGGCCGCGTCCCGCGGATCGATGAGCGCCGCATCGGTCCCCCTGTCCGTGCCGCCCTGGGGGCCGGTCTCGTCCGCCACCCGCTCCGTCGATCTCGTGCGCTGGTCCCCGGCCACGGTGCGAGCGTACTGTGCAGCGCGATGCGGACCCGCAGTGACACCCTCTCGGTCGGCGCCCGTGGAGAGGGTGCCACGTGAGCTCCTCGCCCTACCCGGCCTCGCGCGAGCACGCTCCTCTGAGCGGCCTCGACGAGTTCCTGGTCCACAACGCGCCCTACCCGGTGCGCGTCATGTGGACGCCCGATGCCCAGGCGTACGAGCGCGTGTGGTTCACCTGCCAGGACAAGGTGGGCGACCTCCTCGTCGTCATCGGCCTCGCCTTCTACCCCAACCTCGGCACCGCTGAGGCCTTCGCCATCGTCAACGTGCGCGGCAGCCATACCACTGTCCGGGCCCACCGCGCGCTCGGCACCGATCGGATGGACATGGAGCTCGGGCCCTTCGGCTTCGAGGTCGTGGAGCCCTTCCGACGGTGGCGCCTCCGGCTCGACCCCGAGTACGTCCAGCGCACGACGGGCCGCGCCGTCTCCTACGACATCACCTGGTTCGACACGAAAAGGCCGGTCTTCCGCCAGCTGGGCGCCGGCGTGATCGTCGGGGGTCGCGCCATGAGCCCGATCGCCGGCTACGACGGCTTCGGACGCCAGGAGGGCTGGGTCGAGGTGGACGGTGAGCGCTTTTCGGTCGGCACCGAGACGCACCTCGGGACGCGCGACCACCACTGGGGCACCCGCGACGGCGTCGGGGGGCCGGGCCGCTACATGGGCATACAGCACCCGCACAGCGGGGAGTGGGTGGAGTTCGCCGACATCGGCATCTGGGGCGACCACGTGCTCTACAACATCGGCGACGCGCGCAAGCGAAGCGCCACCCTGGCGCGGCGCGTGCACCGCATGCGCTTCGAGCCCGACACGCACCTGCTCGTGAGCGGCGAGGTCGACCTCGTCTTCGCCGACGACATCATCAAGACCATGACCTTCGAGCGACTGGGCAACCAGATCGCGTTCTTGCGCTGCGGCATGTACGGCGGCCCGAACGGTGGCACGCCCGACGGTGACCTCTGGCACGGCATGGCGGTGGCACACGGCGACGAGGTGGTCGTCCACGCCGAGACCTTCGACGTGACCGACCCCGCGGTACGCAGCCGGCTGGCGGGCCAGGATCAGCACCACTGCCGCATCACCTGCGACGGCGAGGTCACCTACGGCCTGGTCGAGCCTTATGACACGCTCTGCTACGACGTGGCCAAGGCCGGCGTCATGGGCTTCTCGCTCCTCGAGGAGTAGCTAGCTGCCGGCGGCTGCCTCCAAGCGCGCCAAGAGGATCGGGCCCATCGGGTTCTCCGTGCGACGCCGGTCGCCGGCGATGCGTTGGTGCCGGTCGTTGATCGCCAGCGCACGTGCCAGCGCGAAGACCTCGTGCCACGCCAGGTCCTGCACGTCGTAGCCGGTCCGGTCCTCGTAGCGCTCCAGTGCCTCGACCGGGCCGGGGAAGCCGGACACCCGGCGCCCGAACAGACTCTCCATCATGAACTCGAGCCCGAAGTGCCAGCCGAGATCCATCTCGCGCGGGCCGATCGAGGCGAGGTCCCAATCCAGCACGCCGACGACCCGCCGCTCCTCGTCCAAGACGAGGTTGCCGAGTCGCACGTCGCCCCACAGCAGCACCGGTTCGCGCTCGGTGGGAACGTGGCGCGCGCACCACTCGAGCGCCGCGTTCAGCGCGGGCAACGGCTCCCCGTCCGACGTCCACGCGACGTACGCCGTCCACCGCTCGACTGCGTCCGCCAGCTGAGGACCCGGCAGGACCCCGCCCAAGCCGGCGGGCTCCCAGGCCACGGCGTGCACGGCTGCGACGGTGTCGAGCAGGCCGTCCGCGAGCAGCCGCTGGCCCACGGGGCCGGCCTCGGTGACGTAGGGGTCGAAGACGGGCGCCGGGCCGGGGATATCGCCGACCAGCAGCGGCATGACGAGGAACGGCGAGCCGATCCAGCGCTCGTCGTCGACCGTCAGCGCGGGCGAGGGCGCCGCCACGCCTGCCGCGGCCAGCACGTTCTGCACGAGCGCCTGCGGATGAAGGTCGTACGCCGGGAAGGTCGGCTCGAGCGGCGGGATGCGCACGACGAAGCCCCCGGGAGCCGGGCCGGTGTCGACCAAGACGGTCTCGTTGGCCAGGCCACCGTCCGCGTGGTGCACCGCGACGACGGCGGGCCCCTCGCTGTCATGACCGGACGTCCCCGAGGCGGGCACGAGGTCGGGATGGGCGGCCACCCAGCGCGCCAAGCCGTCGCGCAGTGCCGCGTCGTCGCGCCTGCCCCCGGTGGCCACCGTGGAAAGGTAGAAGCCTCGAAGCGTGCCGCGCCAACCGCCACCTGGTCAGAGACTTACTTTTTGATGTAGATACCTGCCAAATCGGTATGACACTGGCCGATCGGTGCCCGGACCGTTCCACCGATCTTGGTCTTGTTGTAACCGATGATCGAGGGCTGGAAGACCAGCGGCACTTCCGCCCCGATCGACATCGCGAGGGCTCCGGCCTTTTGCATGAACGGCCCCTGCTGCTGAGCGGTTATGTCCTGGAGGGCTTCCTTGATGTAGGGGGCGAGGAGCGGATTGACCGTCCCGAAGTGCTGGGTCAGAAAGCCAATTGGGAGGAACTCGTTCTCGAAGTTGTTGGCGAGGTCGGGCCCGTTCGACAGCTGCTCGGTGAGGACCGAGTCGCCCTGGCCTTTGATGTAGACGTCGGTCAAGAGGTCAGAGGGAGTCACGGATTGCAGGGTGATGTCGAATCCCGCCGCCCCTGCCTCCTGCTGGATCAGCTGCGAGACCTGGCCGAGGCCGGGATCGCCGCTCGGCACCACGAGCGTGAAAGAAATCCCCCGGGGGAAGCCCGCAGCCTTCAACATGGCTTTGGCCTTCGCCGGCTGATACGTGTACGTGTTCCCCAGCGCCTTGTCGTAGCCGGGTGACCACGAGGGGAACGGCTGGTAGGCCGGCTCGCCAAGGCCGTCGTAGACCACCTTGTTGAGAGCGTTGCGATCCACCGCGTACTCCAGCGCGGCTCGCACCTTGGTGTTGTTGAAAGGCGCCGCGTTCTGCCGCATCTGCAGGTCGACGTAGTCGTAGGACTTGCCGACGACAACGGCAAGATCGGGCTGAGCCTTGACTATCGCGACGTCGTCCGGTTCAAGCGTCGTCATATCGAAGGCGCCCGTCTCGAGTCCCGAGACGAGCTGCGGGCCCTCTGAGGCCTGGACGAAATTGACACCCCCGAGCGTGTACTGGCCCTTGTCCCAGTACTTCGGGTTGGCGACGAGGTCGATGGCGGAGCCCATCTCGTAACTCTTCAAGACGAACGGCCCGGCTCCGACTGGCTTGGTTGCGTCCGTGCTGATGGTGCTGGGGTCGTAGAGAGTGCCGTCCGTGTGGTACATCGCCTGAACGACGTCTCCCGGAATCGGGTTGGAGAGGTTGAGCACGAGCGTGAGCGGGCTCACCACATCGATCGACGCGATAGCGGTCAGCGTGGTCAGCAAGGGGCTCTTCTGGCTGTACAGCAGACTCGTCTTGACGGCGTTGGCGTCGACGGGGTCCCCGTTGGAGAACACGACACCGGGCCGTAGGTGGAGGGTCACCGTGGTCGCCGTCGTCGACCAACTCTGAATGACGTTCGGGAGGAACGCCGTGTTGGTGATGCCTAGGCCCGAGGCGTAGATGTTCGAGAGGATGGCGAACCCGCAGGGGTTGAGGGATTGCTCGGGATTGAACGTGTTGTCGAATTCGTCGTTCAGGTCGATGCCGTACGTGAGCGTCCCGTTGGGATTGGCGTCTTTGGGGGGCGCGGCACCGGCTGCGAGGGGCAACAACACCGACGCACCGGCCAGCGCGGCGACGGCGATCGCGGCCCCAGCGAAGAGCCGGCGAGGTCGTCGGAGCGAGCGGGTTCCCTTCTCTGCATCCCTCACTGTCCCAACAATGCCACTCGGGTGACACGGGCGAAGGGATTCCTGGCGCCAACAGGATGCCCGGGCGCGGGGTTGCGTCCAAAGTGCCTCTGAGCTGGACGAGAGCTGCTCAGACCGCCGCGGCAGGGAGGTAGACGACGGCACGCCACCGGCCGGTCATCTCTGCGCGGCACAGTGCGTCGGCGGCGCGGATGCTCCAGGTGAGGATGTCCGTGTCGGACGACGTCGGCGGGCGTGCGCACCAGCAGGCCACGGCGGGCGTGGTCCTGGCGCACCACCCAGCCCTCGGGTACCGCCACGCCAGCCTCAGCCAGGCGGGCCACGGCCTTGGCGCCGGTGGGATGCATGAGCCCGATGGTGACACCCTCGCTGTCCCGGCGCTCCTTCTTGGCAGGCATCACCGTCGCCATCGACACCGGTGCCGCCCGGTTCCCGAAGAAGGCGAAGAGGCCTGCCGCTGGCTCGGGGTCGACCGCGTCCTCGTCGATCCCGGGCAGGAGGTTGATCCAGCCGCTCGCCGCGTCGCGCAGCCTGCCCAACGAATCGGCGACCGCCGCCACGTCGGGCGGCCGGAATTCGATCGTCATCGTCTTGCGGCGCGGGCTCACTGCTGCGTGCTCACGGCCGCACCTGCGACGCCAGCCATGCCACCACCTGGGCCGCGGGCCGCGCCGGCGCCGCGTGGTAGCCGGTGCCGGCGTAGAGGCTCATGTGCCCGGCTGTCGCCCGCCTGGGCGGCCGCAACCCGCAGCGGCCGTGTCGCGTTGTTGATCTCGGGGTAGGCCGCCGGGGCGCCGGGGTGTTCGCGCACCATGGTGTTGGCGAGGGCGCGGGCGCGGCGACCGCTGAAGGCCCGCGTGATCGCGGTGGCGCCGGTCAAGCCGGGCACCACGGCCGCTACCGAAGCTCCCAGCGCCTCCTTGTAGCGCGGGTGCGCGCCGCTCTCGGGGCAGCGCAGGAACGCCGTGCCCGCCTGCACCAGGGTGGCCCCGCGCTGCAGCAGGTCGGTCACGTCGGTGGGACCGGAAACGCCGCCGGCAGCCACGAGCGGGACGAGCGTGCGGCGGCGCACCGCGGCCAGGAGCGCACGCACCGGGCGGTCCTGGTCCGGTCCGTCGTCGTTGGCCAGGCTCCCGCGGTGTGCCCCCGCCTCGGCCCCCTGCAGGCACAGGGCGTCGGGGCCGACCCGCAGCGCCAGCGTCGCCTCCTCGGGCGTGGTCACCGTGCACAACACCAGGGACCCGGCGCCCTGCAGGGCGCGCACGACCTCGGACGTGGGGAGGCCGAACGTGAAGCTCACCGCCGCGGGCGGCGCGGCCAGCACGACCTCGACCTTGGCGTCGTAGTCGTCGTCGTCCCACGTCGCGTCGCCCAGACTCGCGCCGAGGGCGCGGGCCTCGGGCTCGAGGGCCGCGACGTACGCCGCGACGCGCGCCGGGTTCGGCGGCGGGCTCGCCCGGCACGAAGAGGTTGACACCGAACGACTCGATGCCCGCAGCGCGCACCGCCGCGATCTGTTCGGCCAGCACATCGGCGCGCTTGTAGCCCCCGGCGAGAAAGGCGGCGGCGCCGGCGGCGCTCGTCGCGACCACCAGCTCGGTCGTCGTGGGCCCGCCGGCCATGGGCGACACGACGAGCGGCAGGCGTGCCAGGTCGCGCAGCCGTTGCCCGGTACGGCCGAGGAGGGCGGCGTCCATGCCGGTCACGGCCCCACACTTGACCACTGACCGCTACGGTGGGCAACTCGTGGACCTCGATCTCGTTGCCACGCTGCGCAGCACCGGCGCGGCACGACAGTTCCACCCCGAGCCGGTCCCCGACGAGGTGCTGGCCCGCCTGCTCGACACGGCCCGCTTCGCGCCGAGCGGCGGCAACCGCCAGGGCTGGCGCGTCATCGTGGTCAAGGACCCCTCCTCGCGCGCCGCGCTGCGCGACATCTACCTCGAGGGCTGGTACGAGTACCTGGCCATTGGATCGGTCGGCCTGGTGCCCTGGGCACCGGTGACCGATGCCGCGGCGGAGGCGCGCGCCGTCGCCGACGCCGAGCGCTTCAGGGCCGCGGGTGCCGACGCACCGGGCTTCGCCGAGACGCTCGAGACAGCTCCCGCGCTGCTCCTCGTCCTGGCCGACCTGGCTGCGCTCGCTGCGGTCGACCGCGACCTTCCCCGCTACACGCTCGTCGGCGGCGCCTCCATCTACCCCTTCGTCTGGAGCGTGCTGCTCGCGGCGCGCGCCGAGGGCCTGGGCGGGGTGACCACAACCGTCGCGATCCGCCGCGAGGCGGAGCTGCGTGCGCTCTTCGGCATCCCCGAGACGGTCGCCGTCGCCGCCCTCGTCGTCCTCGGCCGCCCGCTGTCCCAACCCACCCGGCTGCGGCGCGCGCCCGTCAGCGCCTTCACGTGGATCGACCGCTACGAGGGCACGCCACTCGCCGGGCCCTGACGCCCGGCGCACGGCAGCCGTGCTGAAATGGGACATGGCACAGAACGTCCTCGGCGAAGCGCTCCAACCCTGCAACTACGACCCGGTCACCGGCTTCTACCGCGACGGCTGCTGCAACACGGGCGCGGAGGACGTCGGCGTGCACACCGTGTGCACCCGGGTGACGGCGGAGTTCCTGGCCTTCTCGGCTTCGGTCGGCAACGACCTGTCCACCCCGCACCCCGAATACGGCTTCGGCGGGCTGCAGCCCGGCGACCAGTGGTGCCTGTGCGCCCGCGCTGGCAGGAGGCCTTCGAGGCCGGGGCGGCGCCGCCCGGTCGTCCTGGCCTCCACGCACGCGGCCACGCTCGAGTGGGTGCAGCTGAGCGACCTCGTCACGCACGCCCTCTGAGCCATCGCGCCCAGCACAGGCGCCGTAGTCTCCCCGAGCGGGCCCTCGGGTCCACGGGAGTCCACCGGGTCCATCGGGTCCGTCGGGGTCCACACACGAAAGCAGAGGTCGCACCATGGAGCGCATTGCCGACGGGACCGTCGTGAGCGTCGAGCGGGTCATCAATGCTCCCGCCGCCTCGATCTTCGCCATCGTCGCCGACGCGGCACGCCACCCCGAGTTCGACGGCTCGGGCCAACTGGTCAAGGCGAAGCCCGGCACGCCCGAACGGCTCGCCCTCGGGACGACCTTCGGCATGTCGATGAAGATGGGCCTGCCCTACACCACGGCCAGTACGGTCATCGAGTTCGAACCCGACCGCCGCATTGCCTGGCAGTCGCGCCTCTCGGGTCCCCTCGGCAGGCTTCTCGGCGGGCGCATCTGGCGCTACGAGCTCGAGGAGACGGCCGAGGGCACCAAGGTCACCGAGAGCTGGGACATCCGCCAGGACAAGCAGGGCTTCCTGCTCAAGCGCGGGCCGGTCGGGACCCAGACGGCCGACAACATGACCAAGTCGCTCGAGCGCCTTGCCACGCTGAGCGAGTCGTCGCCTGCGTCGCCGGCGACGCCCGCAGGCCCCGCGTGACGCACCCATGATCGACGCCGCCTGGGAGGAGCGCATCCTGCCCGCGCTCAGCGAGTACACCCGCATCCCCTGCCTCTCGCCCGCCTTCGATCCCGACTGGGCCGAGCGCGGCGCCATCGCCGCGGCCGCCCAGCTCCTCCTCGAGTGGGTGCGCGACCAGGACCCGGCGCTGCAGGCCGAGATCATCGAGCTCGAGGGCCGCACCCCGCTGCTCCTGATCGACAACGGCGGCAGCGGCGACCCCGTCGTCGTCTACGGCCACATGGACAAGCAGCCCCCGCTCGGCGAGTGGCGCAGCGGGCTGGGCCCCTACGAGCCGGTGCGCGACGGCGACGTCCTCTACGGGCGCGGGACGGCCGACGACGGCTACGCGACGTTTGCCGCCGTGACGGGTCTGCTGGCGGCGGGCGGCGGCCAGGGCCGCGTCCTCATCCTCATCGAGGCGAGCGAGGAGAGCGGCAGCCCCGACCTGCTGGCGTACCTCGATGCGCTGCGGGCGCGCATCGGACGGCCGCGCCTCGTCGTCTGCCTCGACTCGGGCGGTCTGAGCTACGACCGGCTGTGGCTCACCACCTCGCTGCGGGGCAACCTCGTCGTCACCGTCACCGCCCAGGTGCTGACCGAGGGCATCCACAGCGGGCAGGGCGGCGGCGTCGTGCCCTCGTCCTTTCGCATCCTGCGCCGGATGCTCTCTGGGATCGAGGACGAGGCGACCGGCCGCATCCTCCTGCCCGAGCTCCGTGGGGCGGGGATACCCGAGGCGCACCGGGCCAACCTCGTGACCCTGGCCGAGGAGTTCCCCGACAGCGCCGCCCCCGTCGTCGACGGGCTGCACCTGTTGGCTCCCGACCCCGTCGACCGCCTGGCCGCGCGCACCTGGGGTGCCGCGCTCGAGGTGGTCGGTGCCGACGGCCTGCCCCGCCCCGCGGGACGGCGGGAACGTCCTGCGCCCCTCGACGACACTCAAGCTCTCGCTGCGACTGCCACCCGACGTCGACGCGGAGCGCGCGCGTGCGACGCGCTGATCTCGGCTCTGCGCACCGACGAGGGCGCGCACGTCACCATCGACGTCGAAGGCGTCGCCCAGGGCTGGATCGCCCCGCCGCTCGAGGCCGACGTGGCTGCCATCCTCGCTCGCGTGTCGACCGAGCGCTTCGGGCGCGCACCTGGCTTCGCCGGCGAGGGCGGCTCCATCCCCTTCCTGGCCGACCTCCAGCGCGGCTTCCCGGGCACCCAGTTCGTGGCGACGGGGGTGCTCGGCCCCCACTCAAATGCGCACGGGCCCAACGAGGCGTTGCACATCCCGATGGCCAAGGCCGTCACCCACGCGGTCGCAGAGCTACTGCGCTCCCTGTAGGTTCCGATCCATGACCGGCGAACGTGCTCTCGCAGGCAAGGTGGCGCTCGTCACCGGGGGCAGCCGCGGGCTCGGGCGCGAGATGGTGCTCGCCTTCGCCGACGCGGGCGCCGACGTCGTCGTCGCCAGCCGCAAGATCGAGGCGTGCAAGGAGGTGGCGGCCGAGGTCGAGGCAAAGGGGCGACGGGCGTTGCCGGTCGGCTTCCACGTGGGCCACTGGGACGAGATCGACGGGCTGGTCGAGGAGGCCTACGGTGCCTTCGGCCGCGTCGACGTGCTGGTCAACAACGCCGGCATGTCACCCCTCTACCCCGACCTGACCTCGGTCACCGAGGAGCTCTGGGACAAGGTGATCGGGGTCAACCTCAAGGGCCCCTTCCGCCTCACCACCCTGGTCGGCACGCGCATGGCGGCCGGCGACGGCGGGTCCATCATCAACGTGTCGACCACGGGGTCGCTGCGCCCCGCGCCCGACATGCTCCCCTACGACGCGGCCAAGGCGGGGCTCAACACCTTGACGGAGGGCTTCGCCAAGGCGTTCGGCCCGACGGTGCGGGTCAACTGCATCATGGCCGGCCCCTTCCTCACCGACATCGCCGAGAACTCCTGGGGGCCGGCGGCGCGGGAGCACGGCATGCCGCGCCACGCGCTTCGACGTGCGGGCGAACCGCCCGAGATCGTCGGCGCGGCCCTGTACTTCGCCACCGACGCTTCGTCGTTCACGACGGGCGCCATCTTGCGCGTGGACGGAGGGATCCCATGAGCGACACCCGAGCCGGCGCGACCGGCGCATCGATCGACACGGCCGACTTCTGGTTCGACCCGCTGTGCCCATGGGCCTGGATCACCTCGCGCTGGATGCTCGAGGTCGAGCAGGTGCGCGACATCCACACCCGCTGGCACGTGATGTCGCTCGCCATCCTCAACGCCGGGCGCGCCGAGCTCGACGAGAAGTACAAGGAGCGCATGGCGCGGGCCAAGGGGCCGGTGCGGGTGTGCATCGCGGCCGAGCAGCTGCGCGGCAGCGACATCTTGCTCCCGCTCTACACGGCGCTCGGGAACCGCATCCACCTCGAGCAGCGCGGGCCGCGCCGAAGGTGAGGGCGAGAAGATCGTGGCCGAGGCGCTCGACGAGCTCGGACTTCCCGCCTCACTGGCCGACGCCGCGCACTCCGAGGAGTTCGACGAGGCGCTGGAGGCGTCGCACCGTGCCGGCATGGAGCCGGTGGGTGACGACGTCGGCACGCCGGTCATCCACTACAACGGCGCGGCCATCTTCGGCCCGGTCGTCACCCCGGCGCCCAAGGGCGAGGCGGCCGGGCGCCTGTGGGACGGCGTCCTGCTGTGCACGGGGACCGACGGCTTCTTCGAGCTGAAGCGGACGCGGGAGGGGCGGCCCGAGCTTCGACTAGGCGCGGCCGGCGCCCCGCCGTGACGGCGCCGTCACTGCGAGGCGAGGATGGCCGCCACCTCCGCCATCGGATCTCGCACCACGGGGCCGGTGGCGCTCGCCTCGGCCCGGACGATGGTCCCGTTGAAGGCGAAGGGCGCCTCGTAGTCGCCGCCCACCGCCGGGCCCCACTCGTAGCCACAGGTGAGCCCGATCATCACCTCGTTGAAGGCGACGGGGGTGTAAGCGCTCCACCTCGCCCGACCCGACCGCCGTGCCGTCCTGGAGGAGCGTCGCCCGCCCACCCAGGGCCTCGTCCTTCTCGAAGTGGAAGGCCACCTCGTGGCGGCCCGGGCTCAGCGGCACCTCGGCGACGACCTCGTAGAGCCGCTGGCCGTGCAGGTTGTGCACGTAGCGCAGGCGCCCGCCGATCACGTGGAGGGACCATCCACCGAGCGCGCAGCCGAGGGCGAGCAGCGTGCCGGCGGGCTCGACGCCCTCGGGCACCTCGAGCGTGAGCGTGATGGCGTGAGAGCGGTTGCGCGTGTCGACGGCCACCCACTCGGGGACGGGGGCCCCGCCCTGGAAGTAGCGGTACGTCGCCTGGGGGCGCCGGTGGTCGTGCTTGTGCACGATCGCATCGAGCACGCGGTTGTCGAGCGGGAGGACGTCGTTGCGCCGCGCCTCGTCCCACCACAGAGCGACGAGCTCGGCGAGCCTTCTCGGGGAACTCGGCGGCATCGGTCACGGAACTCCGAGACGTCCTCGGCCACGTGGTAGAGCTCCCACACGTCGTCGTCCCAGGGCGCGTTGGACCGCAGCCCGTCGTCGTAGATGGGGCCGACGGGGTGGTAGGTCACCGCCTTCCACCCGTCGTGGTAGATGGCGCGTGACCCGAGCATCTCGAAGTGCTGCGTGAGGTGTCGCCCGGGCTCGCGCTCTCCCGCCCTCGCCCAGGAGGTAGCCGAAGCTGGTGCCGTCGAGATGGGACTGCGCGATGCCCTCGATCTCGGCCGGCGGCGCGACGCCGGCCAGCTCGAGCACCGTCGGCGTGATGTCGATGGCGTGGGCGTACTGGCGCCGCACCCCGCCTCCCGGCGTCGCCCGCAGGCGGGCCGGCATCCGCACGATGCAGGGGTCGGCCACGCCGCCCTCGTGGACCTCGCGCTTCCAGCGCTTGAACGGCGTGTTCCCCGCCATGGTCCAGCCCCACGGGTAGTTGTTGTGGCTCAGCGGCCCGCCGATCTCGTCGAGGCGGTGGTACATCTCCCCCACCCCCGCCCCTTCGAAGTTCGACATGCGACCCTCGTTGATGGTGCCCTCCTTGCCGCCCTCGGAGCTGGCGCCGTTGTCCGAGACGACGATCACCACCGTGTTGTCGGTGTCGCCCAGGTCGTCGACGAAGGCGAGCACCCGGCCGATCTGCTCGTCGGTGTAGGACAAGAACGCGGCGAAGCACTCCATGAAGCGTTCGGCGAGGATCCGCTGGCGCTCGTCGAGGCTGTCCCAGCTCGGGACCCACGGTGGCCGTGGCGTGAGCACGGTGCCCTCGGGGACGATGCCGGCGGCGAGCTGGCGGGCGAAGGTCTCCTCGCGCCAGGCGTCCCAGCCCTTGGCGAAGCGGCCCACGTAGCGCTCGATCCACTCGGCCGGCGCGTGGTGGGGCGAGTGGCACGCGCCCGTGGCGAAGTACAAGAAGAACGGCAGCTCGTCGTCGACGGCGCGCAGATCCCCCAGGAACTCGATGGCCCGGTCGGCCAGGTCGGCGCTGAGGTGGTAGCCCTCCGCGATCGAGCGCGGCGGGCGCACCGCGTGGTTGTCGTGGTAGAGCGCCGGCACGAACTGGTGGGTCTCCCCGCCGTGGAAGCCGTACCAGCGGTCGAACCCTCGCCCGAGGGGCCAGGTCGCCCGCGAGTTGGCCATGTTGGTCTCGCCTTCGGGAGTGAGGTGCCACTTGCCCACCGCATAGGTGGCGTACCCGGTGGCCTGGAGCATCTCGGAGACGAACCCGTTCTCGCGTGGTGGCCGCCCCCAGTAGCCGGGGAAGCCGGTGGCGAGGTCGGCCACGCGGCCCATCCCGCTGCGGTGATGGTTGCGCCCGGTGAGGAGGCAAGCCCGGGTCGGCGAGCACAGTGCGGTGGTGTGGAAATTGGTCAGCCGCACGCCCTCGGCGGCGACGCCGTCGATCGCCGGTGTCTCGATGTCGGACCCGTAACAGCCCAGCTGGGCGAAGCCGACGTCATCGAGCACGATCAGCACGACGTTGGGCGCATGCTCCGGCGGCGTCGGGAGCGGCGGCCACCACGGCTCCGAGTCACGCCAGTCGTTGCCGATCTTTCCCTGGAATTCGATCCGTGCCACCCAACCCCCAACTCCTCGATGTCCCGAGAGCTTGGCATTGCACCCTCGCCTGGCGCACATGGGCCTAGAGGTCGACGTCCTGTCAGTCAGTCGACGCTGACGTCGACGATGACGTCAGCGAACACCCACCGCCCCGGCGTCAGTAGTAGCCATGCATCAACTCGCTGGCCCACGCCGGCTGGTGGACATCGGCGGGTGCTGGTTCGAACTCCCGCATGAAGGGCTTCACGTCCACGACGGGAGTCCCGTCGACGGCATCGAGGCCGCGCACGTGGAGATCGAGGCCGTCCACACCCAGCAGCGCACACGTGGAGACACCGATGCGGTTGGGCCGCATCTTGGCCCGCTGGGCGAACATCCCCACTTCGGGCCAAGCCGGGTTCCCCCGCGGACGCCTCGCCCCGGTCTCGATGTCGGCCTCCACGACGAGATGGAACTGGAACACCACCACGAGATGCGAGAACTCCTCGAGCCCGACGACCGACTCGGGCCCGAAACGTGATCGGTCGAGCCTGATCAGGGCCTCGACCCCACCCCAGTCGTCGTCGACCGCGTCGTGCCGCCCTCCCACCACGATGCCGACAGGCTCCAGCGCGATCGTGGGCACCACCGTCAAAACTAGTTTCTCGATCGTGCGGACCGATCGACGTGGCGTGGAGCGTGGCGGCTGATCGGCGTCATCACCCTCAACGAATTGCGTCGGCGGGTCCGCGATCGCTCCGCTGTGATCACCTGTCTCGTGGCGCCGTTGGCCATCGCGGCCATCCTCGGCTTCGCGTTCGCCGGCAACGCGTCCACCGGGACCCTGCCCATCGGGGTCTGCGGCGCCACCGCGGCCCTGGTGCGCGCCGGAATCGAGGCCAGCCAGCTTCCCCCCAACGTGACCGTGCGCCGCTACCGCGACCCGTCGGCCCTCGAGCACGACGTCGCCGACGGCGACCTGGCGGGTGGCATCGTGATCTCGCGCTCGCACAAGTCCCTCTCTGACCTCCTCATCCCGATGGTGGCGCCCGGCGGGACGCCCTCGCCCGGCTTCGACGTCATCGACCGTCCCGACGCCGTCGTCGGCCAGGAAGCCGCCCAGTCGTTGGCGGCAGGGCTGGCCAGCAGGATCTACGCCGGCCGCCTGGCGCGTGGGACGGCAACCGACGCGGCGGCCGTCTCTGTCGAGGCCAGCACCCTCGGCAACGGCGGAAAGGCCGTCCTCAATTACTTCGCTCCGTCCATCGCGGTGGTCTTCCTCTTCATCGGGAGCGGGCTCGGTATGCGCTCGCTCCTCATGGAGCGGGCGACCGGCACACTGGCGCGGCTGGCGGCAGCTCCCGTCCGCCCGAGCACGATCGTGGGGGGCAAGCTGCTCGCCATATTCCTGACCGGGCTCACGTCCATCCTCGTCGTCTGGGGCGTGACTGTCGGTGTCTTCGGCGCCGACTGGGGTGATCCGCTCGGCGTCTTCATGATCTGCGTCGGCGCGACCGCGGCCATGTGCGGTCTCGGCGCGTTCCTCACCTCCTTCGCCGCGCACACCCCAAGAAGCCTTCGCAGCGTCGTTCGTGGTCGGCCTCGTCCTCGCCCTCCTCGGCGGCAACCTGCTCCCGCCGGGGGCGTTGCCCGAGGCGCTCCAGATCCTGAGCCTCGGCACGCCGAACGGCTGGGCGCTCGTCGGCTTCGGCCGGCTCGCTCTGCTCGGAGACCCGACCACCGCGGTGATCGGGCCCTTCCTCGTGCTGTGCCTGATCGCCGCGGTCACCGGCGGGCTGGCCCTGGCGCGCGTGCGCCGGATGGTGACGCCGTGATCCCGATCGTGTGGGTCAACCTGCGCCGAGCGGTCGGCGACCGACGCCTCCTCTTTGTCGCGACCATCTTTCCGGTCCTGTTCATCCTGTTGACCGGGCTCCTCTCGGGGAGCCCCAGGGAACCGGTGGGCCTGCTCCACCCTTCGCCGCGCCTCGTCCAGCTCGTCGAGCACACCGACGACCTCAAAGTGCGCATCGAGCCCGACCGTGCCCAGCTGAGCGACGACGTCTTGCGCGGGCGCGTCGTGGCCGGCCTGGTGACACTGCCGTCGCCGCCGGGGTCGCAACGGGTCGACTTCGTGAGCGAGTCGGCCAGCACGAGCGCCGTCGAGGCGCGGACCGACGTCGTGGCGCTCCTCGACCTGATCGCGGCCGAGGGGACGCGGACCACGCTGACCGACGTCACGCTCGCCCACACCGACGTCCCGGCCGCGCTCAGCCCGTTCTCCTACGTGGCGCCGGCCGACCTCGTGCTCTTCCTCGGCATCACCGTGCTGCTGCTGTCGTCGGGCGTGGTGGAGTCCCGGCGGCTCGGCATCATGCGCCGCCTGGCGGCGGCACCGATCCGCCCCCGCGCGGTGATCGCGGCCCTGGTGGCGACGAGCCTGTGCGTCGCCGCAGCCCAGAGCGCCGGCCTCCTGCTCGTCGGGCGCCTCATCTTCGGCGTGCACTGGGGCAATCCGGCGGGCGTCTTCCTCGTGCTGGCCATGCTGTCGCTCGCCTATGCGGGCGCCGCCGCGCTGGTGAGCATGCGCTCGCGCACCGAGGAGCAGGCCATCTCGCTGGCCGTGGTGCTCGGCATCGTCTGCGGCATGCTCGGGGGCTGCATGTACCCCCTCGACGTCGTCGGGCCCGTGGTGCGCGCCGTCGGCCACGTGGTGCCCCAGGCCTGGGCCATGGACGCGTTCGTCAAGCTGATCTACGACCACGTCGGGCTGACCGCGGTGCTGCCCGAGATCGGCGTGCTGGCGCTCTTCGCCGCCGCGCTGGTGACCCTGGCCCTGCGGGCCTACGCGCGGACGGTGTACTCGCCGGGATGAAAGCGCCGCGTGAGCCGGCGGAACTTCCAGGTGTGGTCGGGCCACAGCGTCGTGTTGCGGCCACGGTGATCGAGATACCAGCTGCCGCAGCCACCCTCCACCCACACCGAGTGCTCGAGCCGGGCCTGGAGCCACTCGTTGAAGCGCCGCTGCACCGACGGCTTCACCTCGACCGCGTGCACGCCCGGGCGGCGCAGGAAGGCCAGCGCGCTGGCGATGTAGTTGATGTGCGACTCGATCATGAAGATCATGGAGTTGTGGGCCAGTGTCGAGTTGGGCCCGATCATCAAGAACAGGTTGGGAAATCCGGCCACCGTCGAGCCGGCGTAGGCCTCGACGCCGTTGGCCTTCCACTGCTCGGAGAGCCGGACCCCGTCACGCCCGACGATGTGCTCGGCGTACGGCGGCTCGGCGGCTTCGAAGCCGGTGCCCATGATGACCACGTCGACCGGGCGTGCGATGCCGTCCTGCCCCACGACCTCGTGCGCCGTGAACGAGGCGACCGGCGAGTCGACGACCTCGACGTTGGCCCGGGTGAGCGAGGGGTAGTAGTCGTCCGAGAGCAGCAGGCGCTTGCAGCCCGGCTCGTAGTCCGGGGTGAGGATGCGGCGAAGGGCCTCGTCGGGCACCTGCTTGGCCAGGTGGTCGAGGGCGGTCTTGCGCACGGCGGCCTTGCGCCGCTGGGCCCGGCCCACGAAGACCCCGAGCAGCGACTCGAAGATGGCGTAGATGCGAAGCCGCGACAGCGCGCTGGAGGATGGGCACCTTGCGGTAGGCGGCCCGCCGCAGCCCCGAGACCGCCCGGTCGCGCCGAGGCACGACCCACGGAGGCGTGCGCTGGTGCAGGTACAGATGCTCGACGACCGGTGCGATCTGCGGCACGAACTGGACGGCCGAGGCACCCGTCCCGACCACGCAGCACGCGCTTGGAGGTCAGGTCGTAGCCGTGCTCCCAGTGCGCCGAGTGGAACACCTTGCCGCGGAACCCGTCCAGGCCGGGAAACTCCGGGATGGCAGGTTCGCTCGAGCGAGCCGGTCGCCCACACCAGCACCCGGGCGCGGTACTCCTCGCCCGCGGCACGCAGCACCCAACGCGCCGCGGCCTCGTCCCAGCGGGCCTCTTCCACCGCGTGGTTGAAGCGGAGATGCTCGCGCGACCCCGAAGCGGTCGACGCAGTCGCGCATGTAGTCCCAGATCTCGGCTTGGGACGGGAACGAGCGCGACCAGTCCGGGTTCAGCGCGAAGGAGAACGAATAGAGGTTCGAGGGGACGTCGCAGCAGCAGCCGGGGTACGAGTTGTCCCGCCAGGTGCCGCCCAGGTCGTTGCCCCGGTCGAGGACCACGAAATCGTCGATCCCCATGTCCCGGAGGCGGGCGGCCATGCCGATGCCGGAGAAGCCCGCACCGACGACGACGACCTCGAGGTCCTGGGTCACGAGGTTGCCGCGACGAAGTCGACGACCACCCGCGCCAGGTCCTCCCCGCAGTCCTCCTGGAGGAAGTGCCCACCGCCGACGATGGTCGTGTGCGGCTGCCCCTTCGCGCCCGCGCACCTTCTCCTTGAGGTTGCGGTCCGCCCCCTTGGTGATGGGGTCGCCGTCGCTGAAGGCGCAGAGGAAGGGCCGGTCGAAGGCGGCCAGCCCGACCCAGGCCGCGACGTTGGCGTCATGGGCCGGGATCGTCGGGCCGCGACGGCACCAGCATCGGGAACTGCCGCGCGCCCGCCTTGTAGCTCTCGTCGGGGAAGGGCGCGTCGTAGGCGGCCTCGACCCCGGGACCGAGCGGCTTGACGCACCCCCCGCGGACGATCCCGCCTGTCGGGAACACCTCGACCTCCTGGGAGAAGCGCTGCCACGCGAAGAAGGCGTCGCCCGGGCTCGTGTCCCCCGTCGGCAAGAACGTGTTGGCGGCCACCACCCGGGCGAACCGGTCGGGGTGCTCGCCCACCAGGCGCAGCCCGATGAGCCCGCCCCAGTCCTGACACACCAGCGTCACGTCGCGCAGGTCGAGGTGGTCGAAGAGGAGCTCGCGCATCCACTCGACATGGCGGGCGAACGTGTAGTCCGAACGCTCGCTCGGCTTGTCCGACCGCCCGAAGCCGACCAGGTCGGGGGCGACGATCTGCAGCCCGGCCGCCGGTGAGGACCGGGATCATCGTGCGGTAGAGGTACGACCACGAGGGCTCGCCGTGCATGAGCAACACGACCGTTGCGTCGCGGATCCCCCTCACGCAGGTAGTGCACCCGCAGGCTGGCCGCCGTCGCCGTCGGCCACCTCGGCGTAGTGCGGGGCGAAGTCGTATCCGGGCAGGCCGGCGAAGCGGTCGTCGGGAGTGCGCAGCGTCTACATGGCAGGCCGGAGCCTACGCCCGGCTCGAGACGCGTCCCGGGCCGGCCGCTCAGGTGCACGACCTCGCCCGCCGACGCTCTAACCTGACGCCAGCGTCACCGAGTCACACCGACGTGACCGACCCGGGGAGGGACCGCGCCATGACAACGTCCGACGCGAGGGAGTACGACCCGTTCACCGCCTTCGACGACGTGGTCGCCGGCACGACGAGAGACCCGTGGCCGTCCTTCGCGAGCAAGCGGCGCGACGCCCCCGTCTCCAAGGGCCATGACCATATCGCCCGACGTCCTGCCCGAGGGGATCGATGCCGAGCCGGGCTGGATCGCCTACCGCTACGACGACTGCTCGCGCATCTTGCGCGACGCCAAGACCTTCACGTCCACCGCGTACGACACGAGTATCGGCATGGTCATGGGCCACATGATCCTGGGCATGGACGACCCCGAGCACCGCACGCACCGCAACCTGGTCGCGCACGCGTTCCGCGAGAAGGCACTGGCCCGCTGGGAGCCCGAGTTCATCGGGCCGATCATCGACGAGCTGATCGACCGCTTCGTGGCCGACGGTCACGCCGACCTCGTGCGCCAGCTCACGTTCGAGTTCCCCGTGCGGGTCATCGCCCGCCTGCTCGGGCTCCCCGAAGAGGACTTCCCACAGTTCCAGCGCTGGTCGGTCGAGCTCATCGGCCTGGTCGCCGACATCGACCGGGGCCTGGCGGCCTCCGAGTCGCTCCGCGAGTACTTCGCCGGCGTCGTGGCCGAGCGCCGGGCCCGGCCGGCCGAGGACGTCATCAGCGACCTGGTCTCCGCCGAGGTCGACGGAGAGCAAGCTGAGCGACGAGGCCATCTACTCCTTCCTTCGCCTGCTGCTCCCGGCCGGGGCCGAGACGACCTACCGCTCGTCGGGCAACCTGCTCTACCTGCTTGTTGACCCACCCCGATCAGCTCGACGCGGTGCGGGCCGACCGCTCCCTGCTGCCCCAGGCCATTGAGGAGGGCCTGCGCTGCGAGCCACCGCTGCTGACCATCAACCGGACCACCACCGTCGAGGTGGAGCTGGCGGGCGTGACGATCGGCCCCGGCGAGAGCATCACGCCGCACATCGGCTCGGCCAACCACGACGAGACGCGCTGGGACGATCCGGAGACCTTCGACATCTTCCGGCCCGCGCAGCCGCACATCGCCTTCGCGCACGGCCCGCACATGTGCCTGGGCATGCATCTCGCCCGTCTCGAGACACGAGCGCTCCTCACCCGCGTGCTGGACCGGCTGCCGGACCTCGCCCTCGACCCGGGAACCGACGACCCGTACATCCGCGGCGACATCTTCCGCTCCCCCACCTCCCTGCCGGTGTCGTTCCGCGCCGCGGCCTGAGCAGCGCCTCGCCGGCCTCCGGCTCAGCTGCGGGGGACGTCCTTCCAAGGCAGCTCCTTGTCGGTGCGGACGTCCCCGGGAAGGCCGAGCACGCGCTCGCCCAGGATGTTGCGCATGACCTCGGAGGTCCCTCCCTCGATGGAGTTGGCGCGCACGCGCAGGAAGAGCTTGTGCACGTCCGGGGAGCCGAGGCCGACCAGCTCCGGCCGGACCATCGGGTACCCGGCCGGGTAGAGCATGCCGTCGTTGCCGAGCAGGTCCATGCAGAGCTCGTAGACGCGCTTGTTCTCCTCGGCGAAGGCGAGCTTGGACACCGAGCCTTCCGGGCCGGGCGTGCCGGCCTTGCGCGTGGCCGCCGCCCGCATGTTGGTCATGGAGAGCGTCTCCATGCGGATGTAGCTCGAGACCAGCCGGTCGCGCAGCGCCAACGCGTGCGGCGAGGTGTCACCCTGCCACCGCTCCTTCCAGATCCTGATCGCCTCGGCGACCGGGCCGCCGGCACGCCGGTTCACGGCGCCGCCGATCGACACCCGCTCGTTCATCAGCGTGGTGACCGCCACGGGCCAACCCTCGCCCTCGCCGCCGATGCGGGCGCTGTCGGGCATGTGGACGTCGGTGAAGAAGACCTCGTTGAACTCGGCCTCGCCGGTGATCTGGAAGAGCGGCCGCACCTCCACCCCGGGCGCCTTCATGTCGACCAGGAAGGCCGTCATCCCCTTGTGCTTCGGCACCTCGGGGTTGGTGCGGGCGATGAGGAGCCCGAAGGAGGAGATGTGCGCCAGCGTCGTCCAGACCTTCTGGCCGTTGAGCAGCCACTCCTCCCCGTCCCGCTCGGCCCGGGTCGAGAGGCCGGCGACGTCGGAGCCGGCGCCCGGCTCGCTGAAGAGCTGGCACCAGATCTCCTCGTTGGTGAAGAGCGGACGGAGGTACCGCTCCTTCTGCTCGGGCGTGCCGTGCGTGACGATGGTCGGCGCGCACATCCCGTAGCCGATGGGGTTGCGCACGCCGGCCGCCGGTGCGCCGCCGTCATTGAGCCGGCAGTGCGCGCGCTGCTGGTCCTTCGGCGTCAGCCCGAGCCCACCCGAGCCGAGCGGGAAGTGCACCCACGCCAGGCCCGCGGTCGTACTGCTCCCCGAAGAACTGCTGCGCCGGCGTCGTGGCGGGCGGACAGTCGGCCAGCAGGCCGTCAACCAGTTCGTCGACGTTCGCACTCATGCCCGCACCCTATAGCGTGCTCTCGTGCCGGCACCTGCTCGAATCCGGCGTCCACGCAGCAGCGGGTCGCCGCCCGACGGTCCAGCCCGGACGACGCGCCATGACCGAACTCGCTGACCCTGCCCGACGGCAGGGTGCTCGCCTTCGAGGAGTACGGGGACCCCGCCGGCTTCCCCGTCCTGAGCTTCCACGGCGGCCTGAGCTCGCGGCTCGACGCCGCCCCCGCCCATGAGGCCGCCGTGGCCATGGGCGTCCGGCTGGTCTCGCCCGACCGACCCGGCATGGGACTCTCGACGTTCCAGCCGGGCCGGCGACTCACCGACTGGCCGGCCGACGTCGAGCACCTGGCCGGTGCGCTCGGGCTCGGACCGCTTCGCCGTCATGGGCTGGTCGGCCGGCGGGCCCTACGCGGCCGTCTGCGCGGCGAAGCTGGGCACGCGGGTCACGGCGGCCGCGCTGCTCTCGAGCTCCGTCCCGCTCGACCTCTACGGCACGACCCGCGGGCTGAGCATCGAAGACCGCGCCCTGCTCCTCCTGGCGCGGCACACGCCCCGCCTGGCATCGACCGTCATGAAGGTCAGCATCGTCAACGCCAGCAACGCCCGGCTCCTGCGCGCCGCGATGCGCGCCTTTCCGCCGGCGGACCGGACGATCCTCACCGAATGGGGCCCGCCCGACCACGCGCTGGCCTTCGTGCGGGAGGCCATGCGCCAGGGCACCGAGGGCTGCGTGCTCGACTACCAGATCTTCGGCGACCCGTGGGGCTTCTCGCTCGAGGAGATCCGGGTGCCGGTGCAGATCTGGGAGGGCTCAGACGATCAGACGGGACCGCCCGACTACCGCGAGTTCCTGCGCCGCCACATCCCGCACGCGACCGTCACCGTCGTCCCCGGTGAAGGCCACCTCTCGCTCCTGCCCCATCAGGCGCCGTCGATCTTCGCCGCGTTGCTGGGCGGCGACCACAACGCCGAGTCGACGGCGCGCTGGAACGTGGGGTAGGCGAAGATCGCCGCTGCCGCAGCGCTCCTTTAGAGACCGCCCCAGTTGGTGACCTTGACGGGCGCCACGATCGGGGTCCCGACGTCGAGCTGGATCTGGTAGTGGTCGCCCAGCGGCAGATTCCGCGGGTTCCCGGTGTAGATGCCGGTCTTGGCGCCGGGCGACGTGAAGAAGACCGTCACTTTGCCCGTCGCCGGCCCAACCTGCGTCTTGCTGAGCGGGATGCCCCACTCGTCGAAGAACTGGCCGAGGGTGAAGGTCTCCGTCGTGCTGGGCGACTCGATGTGGATGATCCCGTCGTACGGCATGGACGTGCAGCCAGTAGAAGCAACTCCCCGTCTCGACGAAGGGGCCCTGCGGGGTGCTGACGGGACCCGCGCCGGGAATGCCGATGCCATAGGGGATCACTCGGGCCTTGCCGTTCACGAAGATCGTGAGGTGGGTGTGCACGTGCACGACCGTCTGCTCGCCGGCCTGGCACTGGATCCCGTCGACGGGCTGCCCGGTCGCCGAGGTGAGCAGCGTCGCCAGCTTCGGCCCGCTCGGCACGCCGACGGTCTCGGGCCCAGGGGTCTCCGCCGGGGGCTGCACCCAGGTCGACGACATCGACGCCGGGATGGCCTCGACGGGGACGTGGGGATCCTTGAACTGAGGGGGCACGCTGGTGGAGCCGCCGCCCGTCACCACGACGATGAGGACGACGACGAGCGCGACGACGGCGACGCGCGCCACCGACCCGGATGCCGATACGCATGCGCTGCTTGCGGAGCTCGGCGGCCCGTCTCTCGGCCGCCCGGCGCTGGTTTTCCGCCCTGCGCTGGGCCTTCGACTGCTTCGCACTGGTCATTGGGGCGTCAGCGTAGCGAACCAATCCCACCGAAAGGCATCAACTCGCTCGAGGGGACCGGCCCATTCGGGTGGATCCCGCCGGCCGCGCCTGCCCGGCCCGAGCGCGCTCGCCGCCTGCCACAGGTCGCCGTCGACGAAGGCGACCGTGACGTGACGGTTGCTCGACGCGTCGGTGAATTGCCAGGTGCCGGCCACGCCTGGCTGTTCCACCAGTCGCCTCGCCGTCCACGCGCGGGCCGACCACGACGTAGACGCCGTTGGAGGGCCGGAAGGGCACGGCCCCGGGCGACACGGCCACGCGCGGCGCGGCCCAGCGTCCGGCGATCTCGAACGGTCCCGACAGCAGCGCCCGGCGGGCGGCGAAGAAGCGGTCCTCGGCGTACAGCCGTTTGGCCAGCGCGAAGAACTCGGGGATGACTGCCTCGTCATCGCATGAGGTACAGCGTCATGTAGTGGAACGGCTCGAGCAGCGACCCGGTCGCCGCCTCGGCCGCCTGGCAGCGGGGCGATCGCACCCAGCGCTGACCGAACGTGATGCCGTCGATCGTGAACTGCTCCGGCATGTGGTCGAGCTGGTGCCAGATGTTGTAGGCCTCGTGGGCCGACGGATCGGTGACCTCGGTGAACGAGAAGAATCCCAGCACTCGACCACGGTACCCGGCGCCCGCGATGCAAGACTCTCGGCACCATGGAGCAAGCGACGCTTCTGGCGGGGATCCGGGTCCTCGACCTGAGCATCTGGAGGCCCGGGCCCTACGCCACGTCCCTGCTCGTCGCACTCGGTGCGGACGTGCTGAAGGTGGAGCCACCCGGCGGCGATCCGATGCGCCACTACGCAGGCCTGTTCGACGTGATCAACGCGGGCAAGCGCAGCGTCGAGCTCGACCTCAAGGACGGAGGCGACCGCAGCCGCGCACTCGAGCTCGCCGCCGGGGCCGACGTCGTGGTCGAGGGATTCCGGCCCGGGCGTGATGGCTCGCCTCGGGCTCGACTACGACGCCGTACGCAGGGTCAACCCGGCGGTCGTCTACTGCTCCATCTCGGGCTACGGCCAATCGGACCCGCGCGCCGCTCTGCCGGGACACGACGTGAACTACCAGGCGTGGGCCGGCGCGCTCGTCGCCCGAAGGGGGCGCTGCCGTGATGCCGCCGCTGCCCATCGCCGACCTGGCGTCGGGACTGACCGGCGCGTTCGGGATCTGCGCCGCCATCCTCGGGCGCGGCACGACGGGCGAAGGCACGTATCTCGACGTGTCCATGACCGACGTGATGGCGACGTGGACGGGCCGGTCGGGAGGATCGGAGACGTCGCATCGACGACGAGCGCCCGTCGCAGGCCGTGCCGGGCTACGGCCTCTTCACCACCGCCGACGGCCGTCAGGTTGCGTTGGGCGTCGTGAACGAGGAGCACTTCTGGACCCGCCTCTGCACCGTGCTCGGCCTCGGCGACCTGGCCGGCCTCGATTTCGCCGAGCGCTCCGCCCGGGGCGACGAGTTGCAGCGTGCCGGTGCGCGCCGCGGTCACCGACGCAGCAACGCGACGAGCTCGTGGCCACCCTCATCGCGGCCGGGGTGCCGGCCTCCCCGGTCCTCGACCGCCAGGAGATGCTGGCCGCATCGCCCTTCCCGCGGCTTCCCCATCCGGCTGCCCGCCCCGGTCGCCACCGGCTCGGTCCCACGTCTCGATCAGCACCGCGGCGAGGGCTTCCGCACCGGGCAGTGAATCCCGGGCACATCGGTCCCTGTTACGTTGCGGGCCGACCTCCGACATGAGCCAGATCGCCGACCTTCTTACCGCCAACCGTGGCTACGCCTCGGCCCGGGCCAGCATCGAGGACCCGCGCCCGAGCCGTCGCCTCGCCGTGCTCACCTGCATGGATGCCCGCATCGACGTGTTCGCCGTCCTCGGGCTCCATCTCGGTGAGGCCCACGTGATCCGCAACGCGGGCGGGCGGGTGACTGAGGATGTGCTGCGGAGCCTGGCGCTCTCGACCGGCGTGCTCGGCGTGGACACGGCGGTGGTGATGCAGCACACCAGATGCGGGTCTGGCGGGCGTCACCGACGACGCGCTGCGGGCGCTGACCGGGGCGGACCTCGGGTTCCTCCCCATCGACGACCACGCGGCTGCACTTCGCGAAGACGTGGCGCTCCTGGCGCGCACGCCCTATCTGTCCCGGCTACGCCTCGATTGCCGGCCTCATCTACGACGTCGACACCGGCAAGCTCGACGACGTGGCCCGCTCGGAACAACCCGGCTGAGCGTCAGCGCCCGCTGGGCGCCGGCCCTCAGATGTCGTAGTAGAGCATGAACTTTGGAGCGCTCTGCGTCGACCAGCATCTTCGGCCGAAAATGGCGTCTGGCATGGACATTTCACCACTGGTCATCTGCGGACGTTTTGCACCGTTTTGTGTTGTCCTGTGTCACATCTGTGTCACGCCGCCGCGCTCCCCCGCCGCATCTGCAGCCGGCCTCGCTCGCTCAACCCGCCCCAGATACCCCGGGTGTTCGGATCGTCGAGCGCTGCCTCCAGGCACTCGTCACTGGTCATCACGTCCGGCTGGGATGGCCCGCGCCTCTGGAGGTCTCGGGCGTGCCGGGCCGGTACAGCTTCATCCGCGCGCGGCGGATCTCGGCCAGTGTGAAGTCCGACGACCGCCGAGGACGCTTCTTAGACTCCCGCCACCGGCGTCCCGCATCGATGGCTGCATCGACACCTTTCGCTTCGCTCGGCGCGGACTTCGCCGGCGTCGTGGGCTGGCCACCGGCGACGTGCTCTTGGAAGAGGGCATTCAGTGCCGAGACGGTGCCGTGTGACGTGCGGAGGAGGTGTTGCGCCTGAAGTTCGGCTTCTTCCTTCGACAACGGCGGCTTCAGCTTCGCCTTCTTCGCCCTGGCCTTTGCTTCATCCTTTTTGCGCTCAGTGATCCGCCAAACCTCGAGGTCCCAACCAGCTCGAGCCACGCGGGTACTTCGAGCCAACGCGGCCTCGTCGGCAAGATCCTGCGCTGCCTTCTTGGCGCTCATGACTTACTCCCGGTGATCTCTTCGAGGTCCGCGGCGAGCGCGGCCGCACTCCCCTGCCTTTGGAAAGCTTGAGCCGCGACCTCGTGGGGCATCGGTGTCGTACGCAAAACGCACGTGTGCTGCTCGCCGGGTTTCATGTCTTCCTTGCCGCACATCTGGCACGGTGGGATCGGGAAACGCTTGAGCGAGTCGTAGGCCGCGCCGTGCGCCAGCCTTGGCGGCACTCTTGACGAAAGAGTTGTCGCGACCTCGGCTATCCCGGCATTCGTGATCACGGAAGGCGTCGCGGCCGGCGGGGATATCGGGCCAGCGACCGCTGCAATAGTCACAGTAAATCGTCGCGCCGGGCGGAGCATTCCTCGCCGACTCAGGGTCGGTGATGACGTAGCCCAGTGGGGGTGTGTACGGACAATCCGTCCCTCTGGCGGTGGTTATTTCGACAGGGCCGATTTTCATTAGTTGTCTCCTTCTTGGTTGGGTTGGTGGGGGTGTATTGGAAGCTTGTCGAGCCTGGTGGTCATTCGGCGAACGCTTTCGCGTCGAGGTGTGGGCAGATGAATAAGAGCCCGCTGTCGGTCGCGGAGACCGGCTCGCCCGTGAGGGTCTCGTACCCGCGGACTGTGAAGTACTCCTCATGGTCGGCGTGAACGGCCACCATCTTCGAGCCGGTCTCGAGCTCGTGGTCGGAGGGCGGCTGACTGAGATCCCAGTTCTCGCTCGTGGCGCACGGGACGCAGTTGGCCACGATCGCCCACTGTTTTGGCGCCGGTTTGCTCATCGGGTTCCCTTCCTTTCTCGATTGCGGCGAGGGCGGGTGATGGAGGCGGCGTACTGCCTGTTACAGCGTTGATGCCAGGGCACCGCGGTCAGTCTCTTGTCGTCGCTGGGGTGGCCCATATCCCAAGGGGTTCCCGGCTCGATCAGTCGGCCGCAGCGACCGCACGCCACTCCCCCGGCCTTGACTCTGGGCTCCCAGCCCTTGCGCCTCCGGTCATGGGCGGCCGTGTAGCCACGCTGCTGCCTTGGCAGCTGGATGCGGGGCGCTGACCGCTTGCGTGGTTGACCCGGCCGAGGACGGTCACGGCAGGCGTCGCACAGTTGATGCCGGGACGACGTTGCTGGCTCGCCGCAGCGCTGACATAGGCGCACGACGGGCTGCCGGCCGGAACGGATGCGCTTGGCCTTCGCCGCGCGCAGAACTCGCTCACGGTTCGCCTCGTACCAGGTGCCGCCACTCATTGGGTAACCCCTGATTGCAAGGCGCGAATCTCGGCGAATCCCGACCAGGTCGTCGCGGAAACGTTCACATCGGACGCATTCGGCAAAGGTCGAACCTCAAAATCGGCGGGGAGAGACAAACAAGACCACTTGGGGAGTCCGTTGGGGGCCACGAAAGGTCGACCCCACCCCCCGGGTATGGCCTGGTCCCGGTCCCAGTCATGCCGCGTCATCCGGGTCGACGGCTGGACAATCGGGCTCGTGCTCGACTGCGATGATCTGGAGCCCAGGCCGCAGGTCGTCGGGCAACTCGAGGACTGCGCCACATGGGCAGCGGCCAGTCGTAGCCACGATCCGGCGACGGGCGATGCGTTCCTTCTCGAAGTCGCTCAGGGTGTCATCGAGCGGTTCGCTGACGACGACCGCCCGGAGCTTGCGCGCTCGGCCGCCCATCAGAACTCGTCCCTGTCGTAGAAGGAACGATCGTCCAGAGTGCCACTCGCTGTGGGTTGGCATTCTGGACTAACGGAGAGTTGTAAGCCCTGGTCATGCCCAGAGTGCCCAGAGTGCCAGGATGCCAAGGGTGGCGATGTGGCTGGCACTGTGGCGTTCTGGTCAGGCAATGCCATCGTCCAACGCGTCATGCGACCTGTCTTCGGATCCGCTGAGCGCGGTCGAGTCGACGCCGAGATCCTTACGGGCGCGGAACAGCGTCCGCCGTGAGATCCCGTTGACCTCGGCTGCTCTGATGACATCGTCGGATGGTTGCGGACCCTCGGCGAGCTGCTCGAGCAGGAATCGGCGCGCATCGACGCGCTCGCCCTTCTCGTCGGCGGTTGCCGACGCCGCGGTCAGCTGCTCGGCGGTGATGTCGGAGAGCTTGATGCTGGCCACGTAGCCGACCTCGAACTCGTCATCGCTGGCCAGGATGAACGACACGCCGGCGTCGGGCTCGCGGTAGTTGGTCTTGGCCACCCGGGCGACACGCCGCGTCTCGTCGTCGGGATCGACGCCAAGCACGATCGACACTCGAGGGATGCTCGTCCACGCAGTCGAACCGATCGCAGCCGTAACCGGATCGCTCGCGCCTTTCGGCGGGTGTGTCAGGCCGATGATGCAGCTACCTGTCCGATCGGCTTCCGCGGCTAACGCGGAGAGAGCGGATCCGACAGTGGCGTAGTTGTGACTGTCGCCCACGAGGCTGAAACCGAGCCCGTCGATCACGACGACGTCGATCGCCAGCTCGCTGATCGCCTTGCCCAGCGCGGCGACGTCTTTGGGGATCTGCCAGCGGCGAAGGTAGGTCCTGCCGTCGTCGTCAACGTCTTGGACGTCACCGAGGATCGTGACGAGCTCCAGATCGGCGCCGGCGGCTTTCAACCGAGCCACGACCCTGTCATCTGGTTCCTCGAGCGAAAGGACGGCGGCGCGGAGCGGCGCGCGCTCCTGGTCGCCTGGGAACACCGCCGAAGTGGTCGCAACGCTGACCACCCAGGCCGCCCAGGTCGTCTTACCGGCGCCCTGGCGGCCGACGATCAGGTTGAGCGCCCGCCTCAGAAACCAGCCTTCGACCACCCACTCCGGGCGTGTCGGCACCGACTTCGGTGGCTGGGATCGTGAGCAGGTGTACGCCGGCCTCCCACGGCGCCAGCTCGGCGCTGTCGAAACCGTCCCGCGGCTCAGGCATTGGAACCCCAGCGCCGTTGCATTTCCAGCCTGGACTTGGCACATGACATCACTGACCAGCGGTCCTCGTCGTGGGCCATACCGTCGAACACGTCAGCCGTGTCCCGCGGATCCAGCTTCCAACCACGGGCTATCTCCGTCGCCAGAGCGAAGGTCAGGTTCCGAAACAAGCAGTCGCCCGGGTGGGTCTCGGTTGCGATCACGACGTCACCACGACCTTCAAATGACGCCGCGCCGACTGGATAAGCCGCGCCAACTCTGCGGCCTCCTGTTTCGACGGAAGCTCGTCGCGCAGGACCCAATGACATAGCGCGATCTCGACCGACTCGAGGACGGCGTCGACATCCACCGCGTGCCGGAGCTCCTCGCCGATCACCGAGCGTCATCGCCGACTCGCTGAGCCGCCTTCCACGCGTCGACATCGCGCCGCGGGTATCTGACGTAGCGGCCCGCGCGATAGTGCGCCGGCCCTGTCCCCCGGTGGTTCCACGCGTACACCGTGGCGAGCGGAACCTGACACTCCTCCGCCAGCTCCTCGACAGTTAGGTCTTGCGTAACACCTTGCATAGGTTTAACGTATCTCGCAGTGCCTCCCAACGGTAGACACAATTCGGAACGATTTCGTATCACCACCTGGCCGCCTGGTGTGTCTTCGGGTCGCGAGATTCGGGTCCAGGGTGCGGAGTGGCGCCACGTCGACAAGGGCTTCGAGCTGTTTGAGAGCAAGGTCGCAGAGCCACTGCCGCGCGAGGCCGTCCTCAGAGAAGTCCGGCAGGTCGATCTCGAGGATCCCGGGCAGCTGCTCACCTTCATGCATCGCTACGGACCTATCTGTTCAACCGAAAGGCAGGGTGCCGGCCTCGCCCTATTGCCCAGCTCATTGCGAGGTGACGAAGCGGTCGGTCTAGAGATCAAAGCTCTCCTCGCCGCGGTCGAGGTGACGCAGCGCGACCTTTGGGTGTCAGAGGACGTGGTCCGGTTGCACTTCCGCGCCCTCTGGTCGCTTGTTGATCACTGGTTGGCGCACCAGGAGCAGGACAGCGGCGGCATCGTCGATGCTTGGGAACTGAATGGCTGGAATCGGCCCAAGTCCTTGGCGGTCGCCTGGATGTGGTGGTCTGATTTTGTCAACAAAGCCGTGGCTCCATTCACGGTGCGAGTGGACGTCGAGGACGATTACGGACGCGTCGGGCGCGGGAACCCCTATCCGACCGCTTATTCGGCGCTCGTCATGCAGCTAGTCGAGCTGGTCGCCGATGGCACACCGTGGAAGCGATGTGCCTTCGATGGATGCGAACAGCTCTTTGCGCGTCAGATAGGCCGGGCTCAGCGTGACCAGACCAGGTCGTTCGGCGTGCTCTATTGCAGCGCGTCACACGCCAAGGCTCAGGCCCAAAGGAACTACCGCAGGAACCAGCGAGCGAAAAGGAGCTCCTAGCGATGGCATCGGTCAGCAAGGTAAGTGCAGGATGGCGCGCCCGGTGGCGTACGCCCGAAGGCGAGAGTCGATCGAAGACCTTCCCCAGGAAGGTCGACGCTGACCGCTGGCTGACGCACACGGAGCACACGAAACTCAGCGGCACCTACACCGACCCAACCGCCGGCAAGGTCACATTCGCCGACTACGCCACGGACTGGGTCTCGAATCAGGTCTGGCGGCCGTCAACCACGGTGCGGGTCGAGACCATCATCACCAACCATCTCGAGCCGCGCTTCGGCGCCATGGCGATGGCGGCGATCACGCCGAGCCACGTCCAGACGACGGTGAAGTCACTGTCGACGACGATGGCGCCCGGGAGCGTCCGGGGCATCTATTCGGTCCTGGCGTCGATCTTCCGTACGGCCATCCGAGACCGGGTTGTGGCCAACTCCCCCGCCACCCCCGACATCAGGCTCCCCGAGGTCGCCCAGCGTCGAGTCGAGCCGCTGACCCTCGCGCAGGTGGAGACCTTGGCGGACGCGGTCGGTCCCCGCTATCGGCCTCTTGTGGTCCTGGGCGCCGGCGCCGGCCTTCGGGTGGGCGAAGCTCTCGGGATGCCGATCGGCGGCATTGACTTCCCCCGCCGGCAGCTCTCCGTCACCCAGCAAGCCGTCACGGTCAGGCGGGTCACGTCGATCGCCGAGCCGAAGACGAGGACATCGGTGCGGACCATCCCGCTGGCTGACGCTGTCCTCTCCGAGCTGGCCGCCGCCGTGGACCGTGACGCCGCCCCCGCGGACCTCCTCGTCGCCGACAAAGACCGCGGCCCCATCCCTCAGAATCGCTTCAGCCAGACGTGGTCGCGGGCAGTGCACAAGGTGGGCCTGCCGGCGGGCACCAGGTTCCACGACTTGCGCCACACGTTTGCCAGTGCCCTGATCGCCTCCGGTTGCTCGGTCAAGGTCGTGCAGGCGCACCTGGGACACAAGAGCGCGGCCATGACGCTCGACATCTACTCGCACCTATGGCCGCAAGACGACGACCGAGCCCGGGCCGCCGTCCAGACGTTCTTTGGTGGCGCTGTGTCAACGGTGTGTCACGACGAGGCCATCGGCTGAACGAGGCCCAGGTCAGGGCTGGTTCGGGCCTAGATGTCGTAGTAGAGCATGAACTCCCATGGGTGGGGTCGTAGCCGTACCGCGTCGATCTCGTTGGATCGCTTGTAGTCGATCCAGGTGTCGATCAGGTCCTGGGTGAACACGCCCCCGGCCTTCAGGTAGTCCTGATCCGCCTCGAGCGAGTCCATCGCCTCCTCGAGTGAGGACGGGACCTGGCCGATCTTGGCCAGCTCGTCGGCCGGCATGTCGAAGAGATCCTCGTCGACTGGCGCCGGCGGCTCGACCTTGTTGGCCACCCCGTCGAGGCCGGCCATGAGGATGGCCGAGAACGCCAGGTAGGGGTTGCAGCTCGGGTCCGGGCAACGAAATTCGACGCGCTTGGCCTTCGGGCTCGGTGAGTACACCGGGATCCGACACGCCGCCGAGCGGTTCCGCTGGGAGTAGACCAGGTTCACCGGTGCCTCGAACCCTGGAACGAGCCGCTTGTACGAGTTCGTGGTGGGCGCGGCAAAGGCCAGCACCGATCGAGCGTGCTTGATGATGCCCCCGATGTACCAGCGACCGATGTCCGAGAGGCCCGCATAGGTGCCCTCTTGATGGAAGAGCGGCTCGCTGCCGTTCCACAGCGACGAGTGCACGTGCATGCCCGAGCCGTTGTCGTCGAAGAGGGGCTTCGGCATGAAGGTCGCCGTGTAGCCCGCCTGGTTGGCGACGCTCTTGACGATGTACTTGTACAGCATCAACTTGTCCGCCATCTTCAACAAGGTGTCAAAGCGCATGTCGATCTCGGCCTGACCGGCGGTGCCCACCTCGTGGTGCTGCACTTCGATCTCGATGCCGAGGCGCTCCATCGTCAGGATCATCTCCGAGCGGAGGTCCTGGAAGTGGTCCATGGGTGGGACCGGGAAGTAACCCTCCTTGTAGCGCGGCTTGTACCCGAGGTTCGGGCCCTCGTCGCGGCCGGAATTCCAGATGCCCTCGATCGAGTCCACCTGGTAGAAGGCGGAGTGCTGGTCCTGCGAAAACCGCACGTCGTCGAAGACGAAGAACTCGGCCTCGGGCCCGAAGTACGAGGTGTCGGCGATACCAGTCGACTTCACGTGCGCCTCGGCCTTCCGCGCGACGTAGCGGGGGTCGCGGCTGTAGGGCTCGAGGGTGAGGGGGTCGTGCACGAAGCAGTTCAGGTTGAGCGTCTTGTGCTGACGGAACGGGTCGATCACCGCCGTCGAGGGATCGGGCCGCAGGATCATGTCGGACTCGTGGATCTGCTGGAAGCCCCGGATGGACGAGCCGTCGAACCCGTAACCCTCGCTGAACCCCTCTTCGGTCAGCCCGTGCGCGGGAACCGAGAAGTGCTGCATCAGGCCGGGGAGGTCGCAGAACCGGAGGTCGACGACCTCGATCCCCTCGTCCTTGACGAGGCGAACGACCTCGGCTGGGTTGCGCTCTTGCATCTGACGTCTCCTCTGCGATTTCGTCGAGCTGACGCCAGGTGCGCGCTCGGTGCCAATCAGAGTCGTCTGGTACTTACCACAGCGATCTTGCCAAGATCTTGTAAATACCCAGCTGAGGGGCCGAGTTCATCAAGTCTTCATAATGCGCGTCCCATCTCACGGCCCCCGCGTCCGCGGCGTGCGAACGCGGTGGACCACGGCTGCACGGCACCGCGGCGAGTACGTTGCGCCCATGCGAGCCAGGCGACGCCGGTGACGTACACGAAGGGGCTCGACGAGGTGTCCGACGGCGTGTGGGCGTACCTCCAGCCCGACGGCGGCTGGGGTTGGTCCAATGCCGGGCTGGTCACCAGTTACGACCAGTCGCTGCTGATCGACACCCTTTTCGACCTCAGGCTCACGGCCGAGATGCTCGACGCCATGCGTGGAGTCACACACGCGGCCGACCAGATCGACACCGTGGTGAACACGCACGCCAACGGCGACCACTGCTACGGCAACGCGCTCGTGGCCGACTCTGTGATCATCTCCTCGGAGCGCTGCGCCGAGGAGATGAGTGCGCTCCCGCCGGCGACCATGGACGCCTTGATGAAGTCGGCTGCCTCGCTGGGAGCGACCGGCGAGTTCGTGGCGCGTATCTTCGCCCCGTTCAATTTCGAGGACATCCCGCTCACCCTCCCGTCGAGGACATTCGGCGGCCAGCTCGACCTCCGCGTCGGCGACCGCGTCGTGACGCTCATCGAAGTGGGTCCGGCCCATACGGCCGGTGATGTCATCGTGCACCTGCCCGACGAGGGCGTGGTCTTCACCGGCGACATCTTGTTCCACCGGGGCCATCCCATCGTGTGGGCCGGGCCGGTGGCCAACTGGATCGCCGCCTGCGACCGGATCATCGAACTCCAGCCTCGCGTGGTAGTCCCCGGACACGGTCCGCCGGCGACGCTCGCCGCCGTCGTGGACCTGAAGGACTACTTCGAATTTCTCTCCCGGGAGGCGCGGTTCCGCTTCGACGCCGGTCTGACCCCGCTCGAGGCCGCACGCGACATCGACCTCGGGGCCTATGCAGGCTGGGGCGAGCCCGAACGGGTGGTCGCCAATCTCCACGCGCTGTACCGGGACTTCGGGGAGACCGGGCCGACGGACGCGCTCGACCACGCTGGGAGAGATGGCGGCGCTCGCCCACTGACGCCCGGCCCGGTGACAACGCCCATAGCAACCCGGCGCGTCGCCTGGACCTGCACCAGGACTGAGCGGGACGAGACGGGGTACACACGAGGGGTGCAGTCGCGCACGGCCGCGTGGGTGATCGGAGGCCGCTACCGCGTCGACGGCCTGTTGGGCGAGGGCGGCATGGCGCGCGTCTTTGGGGCCTTCGACGATCGCCTCGGGCGCCCGGTGGCGGTCAAGATCTTGCGCGCCGAAACCGAAGAGCTCCCCGGCATGCGCCAGCGGTTCCAGCAAGAGGCGCGCATCGCGGCGCGGCTCGTGCATCCGCACATCGTGGCCGTCCTCGACTACGGGGAGGACGGCACATCCTCCTATCTCGTCATGGAGCGCCTGTACGGCACGACGCTCCGCGACGAGATCATGCGCGGCCCGCTGTCCCAGCGGCGGCTGATGCTTGTCGCCAATGAGACGCTCAGCGCACTCTCCGCCGCGCACCGCCGCGGAGTCCTCCACCGCGACATCAAGCCGAGCAACATCTTGATCCACGACGACGGCCACACCAAGATCACGGACTTCGGCATCGCCAAGAGCTTCGACGCGCGGGGCCACCCCGACCGCGCGCTGGACGACTTGACGATGACGGGCGTGGTGCTCGGCACACCCGGCTACCTCGCACCCGAGCGCCGCACGGGTCACCCCGCGACCGTGCAATCGGACCTCTACTCGGTTGGCGCAGTCATGCTCGAGGCAGCGACGGGATGCCGGTTGAACGCCGGCGTGGGGCCCGAGATGCTGGTGCCCCTGTTCCGAGACGTGGTGCGGCGAGCCCTGGCCGCCGATCCCATCGACCGCTTTGCCTCGGCCGACGCCATGCTCCAGGCGTTGCAGGCCCAGCCGAGGCAGCCCATGCCCGTCGCTGGGCCAGTGTGTTCGCGCACGCAGCCCATTACCCCGGCATCCCCCACTCCTTCTCGGCAGCCCCCGGATCCCACCTCGCGCGCCCGGACCACGATCGCGCCGGCGCGCCTCCCCGCATCGCCTGAGCCGGCACCTGCGCCACGCCGCCATCGGGCGCGCCGCTGGGTCGCCCTCGTGCTCGTCGCGCTGGCCGTACTCCTCGTGGCGCTCTTCTTCGTCCTTGTCAACACCAGCCAGCCGACCGGACGGGCCGCCGGCTCATCGTCGCGCCACATCGCGCGGTACAACGGCCCGGCAGACCACGACGACGCAGGCGCCACAGGACCCCGAACGCACTGCCATCGACACGCTGGCCACGTCACTGGCCAACGGTGGGCTCCCCGGCGACAGCGCCCTGGCCAGCGCACTCACAGCCACCGCAGCGGAGCCCTCAGGCCCCGACCGCGAGGCGCTGGCCCAGCAGACGCTGTCGTTGGCCCAGGTGCTCCTCGACGGCGGCGGCATCACCAACGGGCAGTATCAAGAGGCCGTGTCCGCGTTGGCACCGACCGGCGCGACGCCACCGACTCCGGTCACCGTGCCCACTCCGTCACAATCCGGCGGGCTGTTCGGGGGCGCCGGACCCGGCGCCGGTCATGGACACGGACACCGGCACCAGGAGGGTCTCGGCGGCTGAGGCTGACCGCGTGGCCCGCGAGCGGATGGTCGCCGCCGGCGATGATCCCCGCGACCCTCCCTCGCGCGTCTCACGTGATGTCGAGACCCACCATGCGATACTTCCGCTCCGGGGAAACCAAGGCCGCTCATCGGGATGCGGCACCTCGGTGAGGAGACTCCATGCAAACCGTGCTGATCCTGGGCGCCGGGTTCGCCGGCCTGGAGCTGGCCACCAGGCTGTCCGAAGAGGTGCCCCAGGACGTCGACATCACCATCGTCGACAGCAGCGACACGTTCGTCTTCGGCTTCTCCAAACTCGACGTCATGTTCGGCCGTGCGTCACTCGAGGACGTGCGCCTGCCCTATGCGAGGCTGAAAAAGCCAAGCGTCCGCTTCGTGCAGGAGACGGTGACCAGCATCGACCCCGAGAGTCGGCGCGTGACGACCAACGCGTCGGAGTACGAGCCTGACATCCTGGTGGTCGCACTCGGGGCCGACCTCGATCCTGCGGCCACTCCCGGGCTCGTGCAGGAGGGTTCTGAGTACTACTCGGTCGCGGGAGCCGAGAAGGTCAGTCGCCTTCTGCCCTCGTTCCCGGGGGGCGACGTGATCATCGGCGTATGCGGTCCCTTCTTCAAGTGCCCGGCGGCGCCATTCGAGACCGCGGTCATGATGCACGACTTCCTCGAGCGTCGGAACCTTCGATCCTCGTCGACGATCAAGGTCGTGAGCCCCATGCCGAAGCCCATCCCGATCTCCGCCGAAGCATCGGAGGGAATCCTCAATGTGTTGCGCGAGCGGGACATCGGTTGGTGGCCCGAGACGAAGTTCACGGCACTCGACCCGGCAGCCAAGGTGGCCACGCTCGCCGACGGACGCTCGGAGCCCTACGACCTGTTCCTCGGCGTGCCGGTCCACCGGGCCCCGCGGGTGGTCGAGGAATCCGCGCTGGTGGAGGGGGGATGGATACCCGTCGATCCCGCGACCTTCGCGACGCGTTTCGAAAACGTCTACGCCATCGGTGACGTCACGAGCGCACCCGTGCCAAGGGTCGGAGCGATCGCCGAGGGCGAGGCGCGGACGGTGGCCGACGTCCTCATCCATCAGTTGCGGGACGGCGACGCCCCCGCGCCCTACGCCGGGATCGCGATCTGCTACATCGAGATGGGCGGTACGAAGGTGGCGCGCTTCGAGGCCAACTTCTTGAGCGGGCCCACACCCTTCGGTACCTTCACCGACGGCTCCGAGGAGATCGCCGCGTCCAAGGTCGAGTTCGGCGCCACTCGGCGCAAGCGCTGGTTCGACCTGGAGTCCTGAGGGGCTCCGTCAGGGCCTCCCCGCCTGTGCGCCACCGGAGGCGACCCGGCGTTGACGTCGGCTCCGATGCTGAGCCGAGAGAGGGAACGCCGACGTATCCTCCGCGGCGGTGGGCTGCAGACGAGCGCTCTCGGCGAGCTGCGTCTCCGCCCCAGCCACGTGGCAGTACGCCACGAGCCGATCGTGATCCTCGATGCCGACGGGCGTGATCGTGCCTCCCACGCGCCAGCGGTCAGGCCCGCCGTCGTCGGTGCAACACGTCGCGACGGTCAGGCAGAGCCGCACCGGGTGGGTGTCACCATTGAGTTCCGGCAGCTGTGCCACCAGCTCGAGACGCTGACCCAGCGACACCGCGTGCGGTGCGATGAGGTCTGCGCCCGACGGGGTGAGGTCCACGATCTGGACGATCTCGCCGCCCGCTCTCCCCGCGACTTCGTTCGGCGTCCGCTCGTGGCCGCGCCGCCGGCGCCGGCGGCCCACCGTCGCCAGGACGGTCGCCAGCCGGATGACCGCTTCGCTGCGGATTCGGCCCGAGGGCGCCAAGGGGCGGGCAGGCGACGCTTTCATCACTAACGGGATCGACCCGTTCCTGTTGCGGCTTGAGGACTGACCGCGCGTTCCGTCAACTGATCGTCAACGCAACGAAGGCCGAGGATGCCGCCAGGCCCTCGACCGATCAGCTCCCGCGGCGATCCTGGGTACGGGACCTGTTCTGTGGTGGATGAACTCTTCAAGTCAGCTCTGCCACCTGTTGTTGCTTTGGATTGGTGCTTTCGGGGAATGCAAAGGCATGTGCGCAGCGTCACCCGTTTGACCGCCCTGGTTGGCGGGGCGCTGATCCTCGCCGCCCTGGGCGTCGCTGCGCCGGCTGGAGGCGAGAACCCTGAGGTCACGGACGCCGGCGCTGCCAGTGCCACCACTTCCGCTGCGCACTACCCGGTCGGCGACGCAGCGACCGGCTACCTCGCCGAGCTCACCGATCCCACGGGCTCGCCGCCGGGCGTCAACGTCTCGGGCTGCCACCCAGCGGCGTCGGGCCCGAAGCAGTACCCGGTGATCCTGTTGCCCGGCACGCTCTACGACATGGCCGATACCTGGCAGGCCCTGGGCCCGATCCTCGCCGACGCCGGCTGGTGCGTCTACGGGCTGAACTACGGAGCGACGGCCAGCACCACGCTGAGCGGCGGCCGCATCTGGTCGGTGGGCGACATCCCCACGTCAGCTGACCAACTCGCCACCTTCGTGGGGCAGGTGCTGGCCGCCACCGGCGCCAGAAAGGTCGACCTCGTCGGCTGGTCTCAGGGAGGCATGATGCCGCGCTGGTACCTCCGCTTCGACGGCGGGGCCGCCTACGTCCACGACCTGGTGGGACTGGCCCCCTCCAACCACGGGACAACCGTCGACGGCATGAGCGCCCTCTTCGACGCCGTCACCGCTCTCGGGCTGCCCGCCCCCCTCACGCTGAGCCAGTGCCCTGCCTGCACCCAGCAGCTGGCGGGGTCGTCTTTCCTACAACAGCTGAACGCCGGAGCGGACACCGTGCCCGGGGTCCGCTACACGGTGATCGAGACCGAGGACGACGAGGTGGTGACGCCCTACTCGTCGGCCTTCTTGAGCGGTCCGGCGGTGAGGAACGTGACGCTGCAGGACCAGTGCCCTGACGATCACGCCGACCACTTGGCCATGCCCTACGACAGCGCTGCCCTGCAGGACGTGATGCAGGCGCTCGACGACGACCCGTCGTTCTCCGTCGGCTGCGGCCTCGGGCTTCCCGTGCTCGGTGGCTGACGGCGACGGGCCCCTTCAACTGGCAGTCACCGAGTTCGATCAGTGACGGAGGGTCGCCGAACTGAGCTGCGTGCGCTCAAATGGTCAGACCTCAAAGGCGACGTTCTGCGGATTCGGCGATCCGCGAAGATGAAGGCGGGAACCTGATTCTCGGTGAACCCAAACCGAGGCATCAAACCGACCTCTGCGAATCCCCCAGCCGGTGAAGGATGCACTGAAGAAGCATCATGGACCGCCACATTTACCGTCGCACGCAAGGCGCAACGCAGAGAAAGCCGAGATTGAAGGTAGTTGGACAAGTTACGAACCGAGGCGTATGGCTATCCGAATGATTCAGCGCACCTAGCGGCACCGGCTCGGCACAAGGGATGTCCAACCGACTGAGCACCTAGAAACTTCCTCTGAACTGGTGGGCCGTAGAGGACTCGAACCTCTGACCCCTTGCGCGTCATGTAACGAAAGACGGTCCGAGGGCGTCCGGTGCCGTATGCACCGCGATGCGTAGCACCTGGTCATTCGTCCTATTCAGTACGAAGGCGTCTGAGGCGGTCCGAGGGCGTATCCGGCTGGGTTGCTGCACAAACCCGCGCACTGCTGACGTTCAACGGCTTCGCTTTCGGCTCTTCCTGGTCGGCGGAGACATCAAGAAAGCCGCCGCGTTTTTTTCTCACCTTGAGCACTCGGCCGTTTGGAAGCTGGTTAACAGCAAGCCACTCAAGGGCCTTGTCCATCGCCGCAACGGCATCGACCTCGAGGACGGACAGCCAGATTGTCGAGGCAGACTGCATCCGCCGAGCCCTGAGCGCACAATCCCGATTCGTCGTGATCAAAATAGTCTTTCGGTCATCGGCATAGATGATGAGAGGCTCATCCTCGACATCCGACATCCCGGTTTGCTGCGCGGTCCAGACCTGGTGGTTCCCCCCGCCTCGGCCCAGGTGCCTTTGCGACTCCTGCGGGAACACAATGGTCCGTCAGGAAGCGCGTCGACCGCCCCTCGGCCTCGAGACCGCCGCGCGAACGTCCTTCGGTTTCAGGGACGGGTATTCGGCAAGGATCATTTTCGACGTCCAGCCCGCGTCATGCATTCGCTGTACTGCCGTGACTGGGATCCGCGTCCCAGCAAAGACCGGTTCAGATCCGAGCCGTCCTCGTCGCTTTTCGATTTGGCCGGCACGTCGGCGCTGACGTTGGTCCCGCTCAACAGCCTTCGCCAGCTCGTCAGACATCGCCTTAATGGGCAGCGTCAGTCGTAAGACCAGCTGACCGCCTTCGAAGACCTCTTCCCATTCGCCCGATTCTGTCTGGAAGACGATCCGAGCCCGCTTCCTGGGGTTTGCAGACTCGACTACTCCGAGTCGGAGATCCGCGAGAGGCATCTCAAAACCGCGCTTACGCAAAGATCCAACAATCTTGCGCAATAGCTGCAGCGAGACTCGATCTCTCAGCCAGAGGGCGACTCGGACCTCGAGCAGGTTCTGAAACGACCAAAGCCGCACGCGTCCGCGGCCCCGGGCCTCATCGATGTCCGCCGAGATAATCCCATTGTCGAGCCAATAGTTGAGCTTCCGCTTGCTGATACCCGTCACTCGCATGACCTGTTCGCTAGTGAAGGCAGGAGCGGGATCCACAAATGGACACATTAGTGTTCCCATGTATCACTATCGGGTCGTTTGCCCAAGGGTTGACCTGGGAGTCTCTAGGTCGCTCGCGATTGGTCCAAGCAAGGGTCTACCGTCGAGCCGTGCCCCCGCGACCCGGCGACCCCTACGCCAACGCCTTCGTCGCCGAGGTTGGGCAGTGCTGGCGCATGATCCATGACAGCAAGCTCCAGGCGACGCACTGCGCCGAGACGCCCTCGTACACGGGCCGGTGGCACGCGCCCAGCGGGCAGCAATGGTGGCGAGTGTGGAGCTGTCCGGACCACCTCGGGGGACTGACCGGAGTGCGGGAGTTCGGGCGGCGGCGCTAGGCCGGAAGACATTCCTCTTCGAAGCGTAGGTCTGGGAACACCCAACCGGCCAGGTCGACGTGGAGACGCTCCGCCACCTCAGTCGGGGAAAGACAACCCGTGCGTTGCAATAGCTTCCCGTCAGCGTTGCGTAACTGCCAGCACGCCCCGCATGGCGTGCGCTTCGATAACGTCAACCCTTGCTTTTTCGCTGCCCGTCGCAACTTCGACTCCCAAGCTGGACCGCTCACGCCGCGCCAGTCAGAACAGCCTCGACCTCTTTGAGGTCGGTGGTTACAACGACGACCTCGTCCTTGCGGATGTCCGTCAGCGTGTAGGTCCCGAAGTCGAGGGCCCGGTGGTCGCGGCGACGGGACTTCTCGAGGCGCAGTCCCTGTCGATCGGCCATGCGCCTGAGCCGGTTCTCCTGCACTTTGGTTCCTTTCGTGCTGCTCGTCACCAACAAAACGGTATCGGTCGCCATGTTACCAGAAGGTGTGCTAGAAGTGATGCTAGACAACATGCCAGAAGGCGTGCTGAAAGGAGAGGGATGACCACAACCGAAGAAACGGACCGAGACGAGCCTCGGGGCAAACGAGCGGGATTACGACGAGATCTGCGACGTTCTGCGCGAGGTGGGTGGCTTCGAGCTGGCGGACAAGTTCGAGAACATGGTCGGCGACATCGCATGGCATTGCTACGAGCGGGCAGCAGCCGAGGCGCTGCAAGGGTTCCTCATTAGAGGCGAGGTCCGCTTCTCCGACGACCTAGGCGTCAGAGTGCACATTGCCGTTCCGGCGACGGAGGTGACGGCATGACCACAAACTCCAAACTCGTATCACTCGACGAGCTACTGGCCGTCCGCCAGAAGGCCGTGGATCAGCTGGGAGAAGTCCAAGACATGATCGCGAGAAACGGCCCGGTGAACCTGAAGTTTGAGGTTCAGAGCATCCGTCAGGATGCGGAAGCCGTTCTCTCTCGACTCGACAACCTCTCGAGGATCGTGCAGAAGGCAGGAATCGACGGTTACCAGGTCGACGTCGAAGAGGTGACAGCATGACGATGACCGCGGCAGGAAGCATCGGAACGCCTCGCCGCCATGGAGGCCCGTGTCGATGCCGTCATCGAACAGTTCGAGCAGCTGATCGACCGGTTCGAGAGCCTGAGTCAGGCTGACCGGGCACGTGCCATCGCCGTGTGGCGGGCTAAGTCGTGAAGGCGGCCGCTGCCAAAAAAGAGGGACCCTCGACGTCGTGCTCGCGGAGCTGAACGAAGCTTTCAGCGAGCTGAAAGCACTGATCCCGCGACTCGAGCAGCCCGACACACCCCTACCTAGCCGCGAGGGGCGCGTATTCACCTTCCGTTCATTCGTCTATCCAGGGGATTTTCGCGACACGAGTGGTATGACGGGCGTGGCAGAAGTCGTTTCCTGCCTAGGCGGTGATACAGCGACTCGGCCCCGTCCTCTGACTTCCCCAGGAGGCGGGGTCGTTTCGCGCGGACCCCAGAAGAATGACCGATTCCCTTCGGTTCTCGGTGCACGGATCGTGGGGCACCGACGACTGAATGCCCCCGGAGCTGCTCGCTGGGTCCGGCCTGTTTCTACGTACTCAGCGACCGAATCGGACACGGGGTCGTGGTTCTTCCCTCATCTCCAGATGCTTACCGAAGGTGTCAGCTCCTCACCGCGTCGCTTCCGGACGGACGCGCCTGAGCATCACGTGCCCGCATGGTGCGACGGGTCAACAGCCTCAACTGGAGCGTCCGCGCTGCTCCAATCACAAAGACTGCGATGGCGCCGAGGAGCGCGGCCAGCAAAAGATCAAGGCCAAGAGGGATCCGCCAATGAACGCCAAAGAATGTGGCGTCGGTGGCGTGCAGGTTCTCCAAGATAAACACCAACACGATTACTAGCGCGACGATAGCTACAGCGACAATCGTCCAAGAAACCGACACTCGGGTTGACGGCACGCTGCTTTGCATCCCAGGCCCCCGGCGATCCGGGTGTGGAGGAGAGTCTTGAACCGAGTCGTTGTCCAGATCCGGAGTGAGCATGATCACAAGCCTTTCGATAGTCGCGGATCAGCTCCGCCCAGAACCGGGGTCGATCGATGATTCGTCATTGGCAAATTGCCCTACCGCCTAAGTGATCGACGGCTAGCGCCTTCTCCTCGGCCCAGCGCGAAAGCGGCAACCCAGACCACCGCAAAGACGACCGCTGCGATCCACAGCAAGTGAATCGCGAACCCCGCGCCGAAGAGAACGAGTACCAAGAGTGCCAACAAGATGATTGCCATAACCGTGCCTTTCTTTTGCAGTGGCCCACGGGTTGAGCGCACCGTTCTCCGTGACGCGAAATGTCGAAGCGCCTACTTCTTGACGGCGTCCTTCACCTTTTCTCCGGCCTGCTTCAAGTTGCCGGAGACCTTGTCTCGCTTTCCCTTGGACTGCAGTGACCGGTCCTTCGTGGCCCGTCCCGCGGCGTCTTTCACTTGACCCTTTGCCTCTTGGGCCTTGTTCTTGGCTTTGTCGACTGTTGACATCCCGGTCTCCTCTCGCACGCTGCAATAGCTATACCCACGCTGTCGGATCCTTTCGGACTTTTCTCTGAAATCACCCGATCGGGTGATTTCATGCAATGCAGCGGTTACGGCGGATGCCCCACCTGGTTTAAGGGTAGAGAGCGGACGTAGACCTTTAGGAGGTGGATTTTTATGACTCAGGCAAGTGGGCGTCGACGAGCTGCGAATGGCCGCTTTGTGAAGCGCAGCGCATCGAACGATACGAACAGAGGCGCAAGTCAGCTTGCACTGCTCAGCGTAGGCATCTTCCTCGGAATCTTGGGGTTCGCCTTTCGCCCTCTTTGGGTCCTGGCGCTTGTCGTGTTCGGCATCCTGTGGGGTTCATTGGCGGTGGAACGCCAACGACAGTCCCGAACCGGCAAGAGCGTGGTCGCGGAAGTCGTCGATGTTGTCGTCGAGCAAGCCAGAGATGTCGTCGATTCGACGCAGACGAATCAGGCCAAGGGCGACACGTAAATCCGTGGAGGCGACTTCTCCTTCGCCTTCACGCTAGGCCACCGCGGTCACTGCGACCGTGCGCAGGCCACTGCCGGCGATTCGAAGGCCAGCAGGCATTGAGACAGCGACTCGGCCCCGTTCTCAAACTTCCCCGAGAGGACGTGGTCGCCTCGCGCCTGCCAGAATGGACGGGCTGCACACCGGGTCGACCCCCTTTGACCCAAGGTGGGGTTCGCCATCGTCCCTACCGAAGGTGTGCGCCAAGCGAGACGCCCCCGGTCCGCGGTAATCGGGCCGGGGGCGCTTCGTCTAAGTCGGGAGATCCCGCCCTTGTATTGAGCTCCTGGCGAGCATCGCAGAAGGACTGCCCACCGGCGACACCGACACCCTGGGCCCGTTTCTGACGTGGTGGCTCGGCCGGCTCGAGGCGAAGGCTGGTTCCGGTAAGAAGTCGACGAACACAGTCGACACTGCCCGATGGGCCGTTGAGAAGTGGATCACGCCAAGCCTCGGCACAAAGCGCCTCCGCGACCTCTCACCCGACGACGTCGAGCGGCTGCTCGACAAGATGGCCGCCGCTGGCCGAAGCCATCGCACCGTCGTCCGCGTGAAGTCGTGCCTAGGACAGGCTCTGGCCGTAGCTCAGAGCCGGCGCAAGGTGTCCTGGAACGTCGCCCGGGTAGCCGAGATGCCGGAGACGGCCGAACCGGCCGAACGGCGCTCCCTGACGCCGGACGAGGCGAAGAGGATCCTCGCCGGGGCGGAAGGCAATCGGCTCGAGGCGTTATTCGTCTCGGCGATGATGCTCGGACTGCGCCCGGGCGAGCTGACGGGGCTCTGTTGGGACGATGTCGACCTCGAGCAGGGAACGCTGACGGTCGCCGGATCTCTCAAGAGCGAGCGAGGGCGCCTCCGGCTGGGCGAGACGAAGACGAAGCAGTCGAGGACAGCCGATCTCCCCCGACCCGTCTGGAAGGCGCTCAAGGCCCACCAGAAGCAACAGAAGGCGGAGCGGCTCAAGGTCGGAGCGGCCTGGCGCAACCGCGGTCTCGTCTTCACCACAGAAGTCGGGACGCCCATCGACCCGTCGAATCTCCGGCGTGCCACGAAGTCTCTGTGCGAGGCCGCGAAGGTCGATCCGGTGTCACCGAACGAGCTGGGCCGGCACACTGCGGCGTCGTTGCTCTACGACGCTGGGATGGTGCTCGATGAGATCGCCGATCTGCTCGGCCACAAGTCGACGCGGATGCTCGAGGCGCACTACCGCCACCGTGTCCGGTCATCGTTCAACCGACACGTCGAGCACGTCGAAGCCATCTTCGGCTGAACTCGCGCACGGGTTGCTGCACAAACCCGCGCACTGCTGACGTCAGCAAATCGAATCACGAGCGGAATCACTGCATATCCGCTGGTCGTAAGGGTGGGCCGTAGAGGACTCGAACCTCTGACCCCTTGCGCGTCATGCAAGTGCGCTACCAGCTGCGCCAACGGCCCCTCGCCAGAGACCCTACCACCGCCCAATTCGGCACCCCACGTGGGGGAACTCGAATGTCGGCCGCAGACACGCCGCTGATCCGTCCATAGAATTGCGCCCGTGACACCAGCCGAGACCCCGAACTCCGCCAGCGCTGCGACGACGGGCGCGGCCACAAGTCCGCTTTCCGACTTGGAAACCCACCTCGACCGCATCGCGACGGACGGCTACACTGTGCTGCCCAACGCGATCGAGCCCGCGTTCGTCGACGAGATCGACGGTGCCCTCCGCAAACTCGAGCGAGAGCTCGGGACGGTCCCCGCCGACAACCTGTTCGAAGGCCTGCACACCTGGCGCGTCTACAACCTCCTCGTCCACGGTGAGACCTTCGAGAAGATTCCGATCCATCACAATGTGCTCCCAGTGGTTGAAGGAGTGCTCGATCCGGGACTCCTCATCTCGTCCCTTTCATCCATCGCGATCGGGCCGGACGAGCAGGCGCAGCCGATCCACGCCGACGACCAGTTGATCCCGCTCGCCCGCCCGCACGTCCCGATCATCTGCAACACGATGTGGGCGATCACCGACTTCACCGAGGAGAACGGGGCGACCCGCCTGGTCCCGGGCAGCCACCTGTTCGACGAGCCCCCGAACCCGCTCGAGCTCTACGACACCATTCCCGCCGAGATGTCCAAGGGAAGCGTCCTCGTCTGGGTGGGCAGCCTCTGGCACGGCGGCGGCGCGAATCGCACCGCGCGAGCGTCGCGTCGGCATCGCCATGAACTACTGCGCCGGCTACATCCGCCAGCAGGAGAACCAGCAGCTGGGCATTCCGCCTGCGCTGGTCAAGACCTTTCCCCGCCGGCTCCAGGAACTGGTCGGTTACTCGGTCTACAACGGCCTCGTAGGCCACATCGACAAGATGCACCCCGCCAAAGTTGTCCTCGCCGAGAACGAAGGGGTCGACATGGTCTGGGACCTGCTCAAGGCCTGAACCAGCCGGCGCCGTCCCCCGCTGGCCTGCTCAGGCCGCCGACGGGAGCACGGCCGGCGCCACCGGCCACACCAGGTCACGCGGATCGACCGGCCCCATTCCCTGGGTCCTCCGCCAACCGTCGTAGCTCTCCGTCCACTCGCGGTGCCACGCCACCTGGTCTGCGTGCAGCCGCGCCAGGTCGCACTCCCACAAGGCCGCGGTACTGCAGGGCCAGCGCGAACAGCACCTCGATCGACGCCATCGCATCCGCTGCCGCATCGTGTCCGCGCGCGAGCTCGATCCCGTAGTGACCGCACAGGTCGCTGAGCGTCCGCCGCCCCTCGCGTATCGGGATCGACGTGCCGGTCGATCACGCCCGCGTCGAGCACCGGTCCGCGCCAGCCACGTTCCGTCAACCCGACACCGAACAAGCCCGACGAGAAACGATCGAGAATGGTCAGGTCATAGTCGAGCCGCATCCCGACCAGGGGCACCCCGCGCCGGCCGGCCGCCACCACCGCGTCGGCGACAAGTCCGATTGCCTGGTCCAGCGGCATGCCCTCGGCGCGAGCCCGTTCGGTCGAGATGCCGTGCACCGCCGTCGCCTCCACCGGGATCTCACACCCAGGGTCGATGAGCCCCGACCAGCTGCGCACCACGACGCCCTCGACAACCAACACCAACGCATAGGAAACGGGCACGTCGCTGAAGCGGTCGACGCCGGTTGTCTCGAAGTCGAGCCCGAGCACCTCTCCGGTCGCCCACGCACCCATGAGAACGAGCTTGCCAGCGGGATGTGACACAACCGCGGATCCCCGGCGAGGCGAGCCACCACGCCGCTGACAGGACAACTACGGTCCTCTCTATGCGACGCCGCCCCGGACCCAGGCGCCACCCCGCCTTCGTCCCCGCGCACGCTCGCCGCCGCGTGCATGTTCGCCGGCATCCTGACGGTGGGCGCCACCCTCCCGGCGTCACCCGCCTCGGGCTCATCGCCGTCAACCAGCCCCGCCGTGGCAGACCCGGCTGCCCTCGTCCACCCCCTCGACGGCACCGGCACCGGACCCGTCAGCCCAGGCACCATCGGCGAGTTTCCCGGCGCCGACACCCCCTTCGGCATGATCCAGTGGAGCCCCGACACCGTCCCCGACGCGGTTCAGTCGGGCGGCGGTTACGACGACGCGGACTCGCAGATCAACGGCTTCAGCCTCACCCACCTGAGCGGCACGGGCTGCCCGTCCTATCAAGACGTCCCGATCCTGCCCACCGTCGGCGCCATCGGAGGCGCCAGCGGCGGGGCGGCCGTCACCCCGGACACGACGACGGCGACCTTCTCGCACCAGCACGAGTCGGCGACACCCGGCCGCTACCAGGTCCAGCTCGACGGCCCCGATCCCATCGGCGTGACGCTGGCCGTCACCACGCGCAGCGGGATCGCCAGCTTCGATTTCCCCGCGAGCATGCAGGCCAACCTTCTCTTCAAGGTGGCCGACAGCGCCAATCCCGTGATCGCGTCCGACGTGCACATCGTCGGTCACGACGAGATGGAGGGTCAGGTCACGAGCGGCCAGTTCTGCCAGACGGGGACCAACTACACGCTGCATTTCGTCGCACAGTTCGACCGGCCCTTCGCCGCCGCAGGGACCTGGACGAGCGCCGGTCTCGCCGCAGCCCAGAGCACGTGCGCGGGGACGTCGTGCGGCGCCTACGTGACCTTCGACACGACGTCGCAGCGACAGGTCCTCATGAAGGTGGGCATCTCCTTCGTGAGCACGGCGGACGCGGCACAGAACCTCAAGGCGGAGGACCCGGGATGGTCGCTGCCCCGAGGTCGCGACGACAGCGCGCCAGCAGTGGGATGACATCCTCGGCCGCATCGCGGTGGGCGGCGGTACGCCCGCCGAGCAGCACACCTTCTATACGGCGCTGTACCACTCGCTGCTGTTCCCCAACGTCGTCTCCGACGTCAACGGCGACTACGCCGGCAGCGACGGCAAGGTGCACACGGACCACGGACGGGAGGAGTACGCCAACTTCTCCGAATGGGACATCTATCGCAGCGAGATACAGCTCGAGTCCCTGCTCGATCCGCACGCCGTCGGCGACATGGTCCAATCCCTCGTGGACGACGCGGAGCAAGGGGGCTGGCTGCCCAAGTGGGCCATCGTGGGCGGGGACGAGTCGCAGATGAACGGCGACTCGGCGGACCCGATCATCGCCGACGCCTATGCGATGGGCGCCCGCAACTTCGACCTCACGACCGCGCTGCAGTTCATGGTCAAAGGCGCGACACAGACCGAGAGCAACCACGGCCTCGAAATCGAGCGGCAGTATCTGAGCCAGTACCTGACCCAGCACTACGTCAACGCAGGATCGCTCGACCTCACCTCCATCGACTACTCCATCGGCGGGTCGGCCACGCTCGAGTACGCGCTCGACGACTTCGCCATCGCCCAGATCGCCGCCGCGGAACACGACACCTCCGAAGCAGCCACCATGGAGCAGCGCGCCGCCAACTGGGAGTACCTCTTCAACCCGGCCACCGGGTACATCGGGGGCCCGGGGCAACGACGGCAGCTTTCCGCCGGGACAGGCCTTCGAGGCCTCCCAGCTCGAGCCGGGCGGCCAGACCGGCTTCGAGGAGGGCAACGCCGTGCAGTACACCTGGTACGTCCCACAGGACCTCGCCGCGTTGGCGAACCTGCATGGGCGGCGACGCCGCCGCGGTAGCGCAAGCTCGACACGTTCTTCAGCCAGCTGAACGCCACCCGTGACGAGCCCTACGACTGGTCGGGCAACGAGCCGGGCGAGTGGTCACCGTGGGTGTTCGACTACCTCGGCGCGCCCGAGCAGACGCAGCGAATCGTCCGGGCGATCGCGGACACCGAGTACGCCGACGCGCCCGTCGACGAGCCCGGCAACGACGACCTCGGCGCCATCTCCTCGTGGTACGTATGGGCGGCCATCGGCCTCTTCCCCGTGACGCCCGGCGAGGCGAACCTCGCCCTGGCGAGCCCGCTCTTCCCCTCGGTGACCATCTCCCTTTCGGACGGCCACCGCCTCGTCGAGGACGCACCCGGGGGCGGCGGCCTCCCGGCCCTACATCCGGGCTCTGCGGGTCTCGGGCATCACGCGGCCCTCACCCGCGGCCCCCACGTGCGCGGCGACATCCTCACAACCCGCGGCCACCACCGGCTGGAACCTGCCGTGGCTGCCCGCCTCAGCCATCCGGACCGGCGGCACGCTGACCTTCACGCTCTCGGCCACGCCCAATGCGGCGTGGGGTTCGGCGCCGACCGACAGTCCGCCCTCCTTCGGCACGGGTCAGTTGCCGGCCGTCGGCGTACTCGCAACCGAGCGGGGCCACGAACGTCACAGTCGGGTCCCCCGCGACCATCGAGCTCGGAGTCGCACCCGCCGTCTCGCAATCGACCGCGGTTCACTGGCAGCTGACCTCACCGCCGGCTGGGCTCACGGTCACGCCGTCCTCGGGCACGCTGACCGTGGCCGCATCGTGCGGCGGGCAACCGTCGGTGAGCCGAGCCGCTCGCGCTCACCGCGTCGACCCCCGGGTCCTACACGCTTCACTTCCAGGTGCAGACGGCGCAAGGGGTGTCCCTGCCCCCGGTCGTGCTCGACGTCACCGCCGCGCCCTGACCCTCTTCAGCGGCTTCACCAGCGCTTCGACAGCCTTGGTCAGCTTGAGGTCGTCACCTTGGCGTTGCCCAGCGCCGTGATGCCTGAGGTCGAGATCTGGAACCCGTCACCGCTGGAGACGACCGTGCACTTCATACCGGCCGTCGACGACGCACAGGTGAAGGGGCCGACGCTGATCGTCTGTCCGTACTGCAGCGTCGGCGTGTTCAGCCCCGCGTTTCCAAGGCACTGGCCGCCCGTGCATGCGGTCAACGCGCCGTCCGGCGTGAGGGTGGCAGACCTAGGTGGCGAGATCGTCTCGCAGAACGCCTGGGTGAGCGAGCTCGGCCCGTAGTTGTAATCGAGCTCGCAGCTGATGTTCTTGGACGGTGAGTAGAACTCGCCGCCGTTCGCCGTCTCCGGTTGCAGTGTCCCACTCGTCGCTGACGTTCGTCGAGGTGGTGGTCGATCTTGGCGGAGATGTTGAGGAGATGCTGTTGGACGCGGGAGCCGACGATGTCGTCGACGTGCTCGCGGTGGACGAGGTGGTCGTGGCAGACGGTGACGACCCGCTCGAGCACGACGCCAGCAGGGCGGCCGCCGCCGCCAACACGACAACAGGCACACGCGCGTCGCACGGGCAACAAGCTGGGCATCGGCCGAGCGTAGGTTCACCGGGCTGCCGAAACGTGGATTTCCTCTCGGTAGGATGTGTGCGCGTACCACGCCCGTGGCTCGAAAGACGTTGGAGTGCCATGCCCGACACCGTCGACAGCCTGATTCTCGATCTGCTCGAATGGATCGGCCCGGCCTCGAGGCCCTACGACGAGGTCATGGAGGCCTGGCGTACGTCCTGTCCGCGCCTGCCGGTGTGGGAGGAGGCGACTCGCCGCGGCCTCGTCCTGCGCTCCCGCGACGGAGACAACCGCAGCGTGGTGTCCGTGTCGGCGGCCGGCGTGTGCCTCCTCGAGGCCAACCGGCAGCCGTCGGTCCTCTGACGGCCCTCGCCGAGGGCTGGGCGCGGGGACTTCGCAGGACATGGACACTCGAGAACTCGACATCGATGCCTCGAACTCGCGGGTCGTCGATCTCACCGCCGAGCTGGCGCAGTTCTGCGCCGGCCGCGGCGACGGCCTCGTGAACGCCTTCGTCCCCCATGCCACGGCCGGGCTGGCCCTCATGGAGACGGGGTCGGGGTCCGAATCCGATCTTCTTGCCGCCCTCGAGCGGATCCTGCCCCGAGACGAGCGGTACCGGCATGCACACGGTTCGGCCGGGCACGGTGCCGACCATCTCCTTCCTGTCCTCGTGAGCCCCTCTGTCACCCTGCCCGTGATCGAGGGTCGGGTGGCCTTGGGCACCTGGCAGTCCCTCGTGCTGGTCGACCTCAACGTCGACAACCCGTGGCGACGCGTGCGCTTCAGTTTCCTCGCCGGCTGAGAACTGCGGACCGGCGGGCGGCTGCGCGCCTGCGCGGCAGGGTCGCCACTCCGCGAGGCAGGTAACCTCGCTGCGCCCCGGGGGATCTCAGTCGCCACCGTGAGAACGAGCCAGGGCGGGGGTCGAGGGAGGGCGCGTGGCAGACATGAGAGCGGTACAGGTCACCGAGCACGGCTCGCCCGGAGAGGTGCTCGCGGTGCGCACGATCGAGCGCCCCGAGCCCGGCCCGAACCAGGTCCGGGTGGCGGTACACGCGGCTTCCCTGAACTTCAACGACATCGACCGTTGCCGGGGCAACCTGGTCTCCGTGCCCACACCGCCGCCCTTCACGTTGGGAATGGACGTCTGCGGCGTGGTCGACGCCGTCGGGCCGGGCGCCGAAGCCTGGCTGGGCAAGCGCGGTCGTCGCCATCACCAAGAATGCGCTCGGAGGCATCGCCGAGTACGCGATCGCCGACACCATCTCGGTGTTCGACGCACCCCCGGGCTTCGACGATGCCGAGGCGACGGCGTTCTTGCTCACGTTCCAGACGTCGCATCTCGCCCTGTTCAAACGGGGACGGCTCCAGGCCGGCGAGACGCTGGTGGTCCACTCGGGCGCCAGCGGTCTGGGCACTGCCGGCATCCAGCTCGGCAAGGCTGCCGGTGCCCGCGTCATCGCCGTGGCTGGCGGCCCGCGAGAAGGGGGCCCTGTGCACCTCGCTCGGTGCAGATCTCGTCGTCGATCACACCACCGAGGACTTCGTCGAGGCCGTCCTCGAGGCAACCGGCGACGCCGGAGCAGACGTCGTCTATGACTTGACGGGCGGCGACTTCGTCGAGCGGTCATGGCGGTGCACCGCCCACAACGGGCGCTACCTGGCCGTCGGGTTTCGCCGACGACGACGCCAACGGCATGACCGGGCGTCCGCTGCGGATGGCGTGCATCGGCAACATCGACATTGTGGCCGTGATGGTGGCCTGGGCCGAATCGGTCGATCCCGGCATGCGGCGGTTCGGCTTCAACCCCTTCGGGCGCGACGTGGCCGACGCGATTCATGCCGACCTCTTGCGAGCTGGCGTGCGGCCGGGAAGATCCGGCCCGTCGATCGGTCGGCGGGTGTCCATGGAGGAAGCGGGCCGCGCCCTCGACGAGCACGAGGCTCGCCGCTCCCTCGGCCGCACCGTCGTCGAGATCGATGCCGGCGCGCAGGCCGCGCACCGAGGGATGAGCGAACTGGAGTACACCTGGCGCGACGCCGAGTTGCGCAGCCGGCCGCTTCGTGCCTTCAACTGGGTGGGAGGCCAATTGCAGCGGGCCGGGATCGAGTTGCCCTCGCTCAACTCTTCGTCGGTCATCAAGGCTGCCGCCAAGTCGGCTGGCTCGGACGACTTCGGTAGCGACTCGTTCCGCGAGCCGCTCGACGTGTTCCTCCGCTCCTGCGAGGACGAGGCCGAGCTGACCGCCTTCGGCCGCCTCCTCGTGTCGAAGATGCTCTCGTCAGCACTGTCGAACCGCATCGAGTTGCACCGGTGGTCCCTCGAGCACCCCGAGGTGCGCGAGGAGCCGATCGCAGAGCCCGTGGATCATCGTCGGGCTGCCGCGGACCGGTACCAGCCTCCTGTCCAACCTGCTCGGGCTCGATCCGGTCGCCCGGCCGCTGCTCCAGTGGGAAGCCGCCCGTCCGATCCCCCCGGCCTCGATCGAGGATGCGGCGGAGGACCCGCGCATCGCCCGCTCCGCCAAGGACCTCGAGGGGTTGATGAAGCTCAACCCGCCGCTCAAGGCCATGCATCCCTTCGGGGCCACCCTGGCCGAGGAATGCGTCTCGCTCTTCATGTACGACGTGCGCACCCTGGCGCTCGAGACGCAGGCACACGTGCCGACCTACGCACGCTGGCTGGAGAAGACCGACATGGCGCCGGCCTACGCCCAGCACCGCCTGACCCTCCAGACCCTGCAGTCGCGCCAACCGACGGAGCGTTGGATCCTCAAGACCCCGAACCACCTGTGGCACCTCGACGCGATGCTGACGGCCTATCCCGACGCACGGGTCATCTGGACCCACCGCGACCCCGGCCCCGTGGTGACGTCGTTGGCCAGCCTGGCCAACGCCAGCCAACGCCTGCTGACGAGCCGGAGCGACCCGCGTCCAACTGCCGAGGAGTGGAAGCGCAAGTGCGCGTTCGCGCTCCGCTCCGCGATGTCCTTCGACGCACGGGCCGAGGACGGCTGGTGCCAGCACCTCCACTACGACGCGCTGATGGCGGATCCCGTCGAGAGCGTCCGTCGGCTCTACCGCCACCACGGGGAGGAGGTGGGACCGCTGCACGCCCGGCGCATGCAGGCCTTCCTCGAGCAGCGTCCACAGGACGCCTTCGGGCGCCATCGCTACGATCCAGCCGACTTCGGCTGGACCTACGCCGGCCTGGCAGCCGACTTCGCGGACTACATCACCTGCTACGACATCGAGACCGCTGGCGCGGAGTAGGGGTGGACGCGGAGACCCACCACAGCCAGCCGCCCGCCGCTGGGTTCCCAGAAGGTCCACCGCTTCGGCGCTGCAAAGACTTCCGCATACTGGGTTGCTAGTGTCCTCGGCTAAACAAGAACCTGTTCTACAGTGTCGCTGGCGAGCCCTGGGACACGACCGTAGGTTCCAGAGCCGTCCGGGGGGTTGGCCATGATGAGGACCACTGGCATGCGAGCCGCAGGGTTGGCGCTGTTGCTCACTGCGTTGACCGCAACGGGGGTGGTGGTTGCGCCCTCGGTGAGCGGCGCATCCTCTGCCATCTCGACGACCAAGTTCGGCACGCTGCCCTCGCCGTGCGGCAAGGGACATGCCACCGGCACCACCGATCAAGGGGGTCACCAACTCCACGATCAACCTCGCGTACGGCGACGACCGTGGCTTCTCCGGCCTCCCTGGTCTCGACCAGGAGATGGGCGACGCGGTCAAGGACATGATCGCCTGGTGTGACGCGCAGGGCGGCATCAACGGGCGCAAGATCGTCGGCGACTACTACGACGCCGCGGTCACCAATGTCGGCTCCGTGATGACGCAGGCCTGCAAGCAGGACTTCATGCTGGTCGGCGAGGGTTTCGCACTCGACGGCCTGGCCGAGCAGACTCGCCTGGGCTGCAACCTGGCCTCCGTTCCCGGCTTCACCGTCGCTCCGGTGGTGGCGAACGCGTACGAGATGTACCAGGCGTCGCCCAACCCGGCCAACGCCAGCCCGGTGTCCAGCGCGTATCAAGCCGAAAAGCTCTTCGGATCGAAGACCAAGCACGCCGGCGTCTACGACTCCACCCTCTCCACCCAGGAGTCGTCGACCGCCAAGGCCGTCCAGGCCTTCACCGAGACGGGTTGGAAGTTCCTCCCCAACTGCAGCGTGAACATCGACTACAACGGTGAGGCGAACTACACGCCGTTCATACAGAAGCTCCAGAGCTGCGGCGCGCAGATCATCTTCAACGACGCCACTCCCGGGCCAACCCTCTACGGCGCCTTCGAGGCCGAGAACCAGATCGGTTACGACCCGATCTGGGTCATGGACTCCGGCGCCTACACGGCGGCCTTCGCGCAGTGGAACACCGACGGCCTGGCCAACAACGTCTACGTCCGCATCTCCTACGAGCCGCTCGAGGCGGCCAAGGTCGTCCCGGCCGTCTCTCAGTACCTGGCCATCGTGAAGAAGTACGGGGGCCTGACCTCGCAGCTGGGCGAGCAGGCGACATCCTCCTTCCTGCTCTGGGCCACCGAGGCCAAGGCGTGCGGCTCGACGCTCACCCGCCAGTGCATGATCAACAAGCTCTCGACGGTGACCAGCTGGACGGGAGGCGGGCTCAACGCATCGGGCAACCCGGCCAAGAACATCCCGCCGAACTGCGGGGTCCTCATGAAGCTCGACGGCACCAAGTGGGTGCAGGCCTACCCGAAGAAGCTCGGGACCTTCGACTGCTCGTCGAAGTACGTCGTCCAGAACACAGGGGCGTCCATCATCGGGACCACCCTCAACGCCCAGGGTTACGCGACCGAGTACGTGACGCCTTCGGTCATCAAGCCTCAGGGATGAGCACCCAACGCCTTGGCTCGCCCTGATGTGACCTGAGCGAGAGGCGGCAGCCCCGGCCATGCACCTGTTCCTCGAGTACACCATCCTCGGCCTGGTCACCGGCGCGGTCTACGGGATCGCGGCGTCGGGACTGGTCCTGACCTACACGACCTCGGGCATCTTCAACTTCGCCCAGGGCGCCATGGCCATGCTGGCGGCGTTCACCTACTGGCAGTTCCGCTACGGCTGGAACTGGCCGGCGCCGCTGGCGCTCTTCACCGTCATCGCGGTGCTCGCACCCCTGTTGGGCATCTTCCTCTACGCGCGGCATCATGCGCGGGCTGCGAAACACGGCCGACGTCACCAAGATCGTGGTGACCATCGGCATCATGCTCGGGCTGATCGCGCTGGCCCAGTGGATCTGGAACCCCGGAGTACCCCGGACCGACAACCTGTTCTTCGGCGAAGCGGCGAAGTTCAAGTTCCTCGGCGTCTACGTCACCGATCACGAGGCGATTGCCCTCGGCTGCGGCGTGCTCATCGCGGTGGGCATCCGCCTGCTGTTCAAGAGCACCCGCACCGGGGTGGCCATGCGGGCGGTCGTCGACAACCCGGCGCTCCTCCAGCTCAACGGCGGACGGCCCGAGAGGCTGGCTGCGTTCTCCTGGGCCCTCGGCGGAGCGTTGGCCGCCCTGGCGGGCATCCTCATCACCCCCATCGCGGGTGGCACCCTCGACGTGCACGTGCTGACCCTGCTCGTCCTGGACTCCATCGCCGCCGCCATGTTCGGGCGCCTCCGCAGCATCTGGGCCACGTTCGGCGGAGCCCTCGTCCTCGGCTTGTCGACGACCTATGTGCTGGGCTACTTCCCCGACACCTGGTCCTGGGCGTCGGACTTCCGAATCGCACTGCCCATGATCGTGCTCTTCATCGTCCTGCTGGTGCTGCCACAAGACCGCTTGCGCGGCGCGACGCTGCTGCGCACGCGAGAGCGCTTCACCGTGCCGACCATGCGGTCGGCCGTCACGTGGGGCCTGATCCTCGTGCTCGTCGTCTTGGCCCTCGAACAGATCATGGGCAGCGCCGACATGTCGACCCTCACCGTCGGCATCACGTACGCCATCATCGCCCTGTCACTCACCTTGCTCACCGGCTACGCCGGTGAGATCAACCTGGCCCCGGTCTCGTTCGGCGCCATCGCCACCATCATCGTGTTCCACCTGGGTCTCTCGGGTACCGGCGTGGATCAGAGGATCACGTTGTGGGGCCTCTTCCTCGCCGTCGTCGTGACCGCGGTGGTCGGGGGACTCATCGCCCTGCCGGCCCTGCGTCTCCGCGGCCTCTACCTGGCCCTGGCCACCCTCGCCTTCGGGGTCTTCGTGTCCGACATGATCCTCAACGACATCGCGCCCGCACATCCTGCCCATCTTCCACTTCCACTTCTCGATCTTCCCCAACGGCGCTCTCCAGATCCCGCCACCCAAGCTCGGACCCATCGACCTCAGCTCGACAAAGACGTTCCTCACCACCTCGGTCCTCATCTTCGTCCTCATCGGCATCGGTCTCATCGCGCTGCGCCGCAGCAATTACGGGCGGCGTCTCACCGCCATGAAGGACAGCCCCGCCGCCGCCGCCACCCTCGGCCAGAACCTGGTGAAGCTGAAGCTGTCGGTGTTCATGCTCTCAGCGGCCATCGCCGCCATCGGCGGCGTGCTGCTCTCCGCGGCCTCGGTCAGCGTCACGTCCAACACCTACATCATCTTCATCAGTCTGGCCCTGGTGATGCTGACCGTCGTTGGCGGTATCGGCAGCGTCGCCGGCGCCCTCATGGGCGGCGTCCTGGCCGGAACGGCGTTCAACGCCCTTACGAGTACGTTCACGAATCTGAGCACCGACCACGGCGGGGGCGGGCCCTGGAACTTCCTGGCCAACCTGTCCCTGGTGGCACCCGCCCTCATCGGCATCAGCCTGGGTCGGAACCCGAGCGGTGCCGTGCCCCAGATCGTGGCCAGCTACCGCCCGCTGTGGCGCGTGAAGAGCGTGCTGGCCCTCGGGGTGGCGGCAGAGGTGGTGGCCTACCTCCTCGTCCTGACCAAGGTCATGGGGAACTGGTGGTTCGTGCTGGCTACGGCGGCCATCGCCCTCATCGTGCCGGGGATCGGTCGGCTCGTGAAACCCGATGCGTTCCGCGGCGACCCCGTCGTCGCCGCCCCAGCTCGGGAACTTCGGGCGCCGCCGGCGGCGGTGCCGTTGGCGGTCGACGGCGCGGTGACGGTAGAGAGTGTGGCTGATGTCCGCCCTTGAGGTCGAAGGTGTGTGTATGGCCTTCGGGGGCGCCCAGGTACTGACCGGACGTGTCCCTCTCGGTGGCCTCCAGGCCGGGTCACCGGTCTCATCGGTCCGAACGGGGCCGGCAAGACCACCCTCTTCAACGTGGTCAGTGGGCTGTTGGAACCGAAGTCCGGACGCGTGAGGATCGACGGCCACGACGTCACCAAGGCCGGGCCGGCCGCTCGGGCCCGCCGGGGCCTGTCCCGCACCTACCAGCGCCTCGAGCTCTTCACCTCGCTCACGGTGAGAGACAACATCCAGGTCGCCGGCGAGATCCGCAACACCTGGGGGCGCCGGGGCCGGATCGACGTGGCGGCCGAGACCGAGCGCATCATCGAACTGGTGGGTCTGGGCGACGTGGCCGAGCGCGATGTGAGCGAGCTTCCGACGGCGCGGGCCCGGGTGGTGGAGGTGGCGCGCGCCCTCATGACCCAGCCCAAAGTGCTGTTGCTCGACGAGCCTGCCTCGGGGCAGACCGAGGAGGAGACGTTGGCCTTCGGGCGGCTCCTCCGCCAGCTCGTCGACGAGCGGGGCTTGGCCATCTGCCTCGTCGAGCACGACGTCGGCCTCGTGATGGACACCTGCGAGATCATCCACGTCCTCGACTACGGGGAAATCATCGCCAGTGGACCACCCGAGCAGGTCAAGAACGACCAGGCAGTGGTGAACGCCTACTTGGGTGCCCCGTGAGCGTGGCGGCGCCCCCGCTGATCTTCGAGCTCGCGCGATATCCGGGCCGGCTATGGGCCGATCGAGGTGGTGCACGGCATCAGCCTTGCGGTCCCCGCCGGATCCGTGGTGGCCCTCCTCGGACCCAACGGCGGCGGCAAGACCACGCTGCTGAGCGTCTGTGCCGGCACGCTCGCGCCCAGCGCCGGGGAAGTCCGCTTCGACGGTGAGACGGTCACCCACCTCTCGGCCGACGGAAGGGCGCGGCGGGGCATCTGCACGGTCCCGGAAGGGCGCGGGGTCTTCCCCAACCTGAGCGTCCGCGAGAACCTCCTGATGGCCACGCAGGTCGGAGTTCCGATGGACCGTATTGAGGACGTGACCTTCGCCCAGTTCCCCCAGCTCAGTATCCGGCGCAAGCAGCTGGCCGGCACTCTCTCGGGCGGGGAGCAGCAGATGCTCGCCCTGGCCCGGGCGTTCGCGACTGACCCGAAACTCGTTCTGCTCGACGAGCTGTCCTTGGGGCTGGCCCCAATCGTGGTCGCCGAGCTCTACGAGAAGGTCCGCGAACTCGCGTCTGGGGGCCTCTCGATTCTGTTGGTCGAGCAGTTCGCCCGGACCGCCTTGCCCATCGCCGACGCCGCGGCGGTCGTCCTGCAAGGCGTCATCGCCCATCGAGGGCTCTCCGGCTGAGATGGAGGAAGCCCTGTCCGCCAGCTACCTCGGCGGTTGAATCCGCCCTTGATCAGTGGTCACGCTGTGGGCAAGAGCTCGCGAACTTTGCTTAACAAGGCAGTTGAGGTGAAGGGCTTCTCGACAACACTGATCCCCGCTTCGAGCACGCCGCGGGTCGCTATCGCGTCTGCGTTGTAGCCCGACATGAACAGCACAGGGACCCCCGGTCGCAGCTGCTCGATCTGCCTGGCGAGATCACGACCCGACATCCCCCCGGGCATCACCACATCGGTCAACAGCAAATCGATCTGCTGGCCGTCAAGCTTTGAGAGGGCCAAGGCACCGTCGCTCGCCTCGATCACGCCGTAGCCGGCACGCCCCAGAATCGCGCGTGCAGGCATTTCGTACGCCGGACTCGTCCTCGACGACGAGGATCGTGCCCCGTCGCTCACCGATCTGCTTGCTCGGAGACTCCTCTCCGGCGGGACCCTGAAGTTCCTCCTGGGTCGACGGCAGGTAGACCTTGAAACTGGTTCCTACGCCGACTTCGCTGTAGACGGTCACGTACCCGCCGTAGCGGCTCACGATCGCGTAAACGGTGGACAGGCCCAGCCCCGTGCCCGATCCGGGGTCCTTCGTCGTGAAATAGGGCTCGAACACCCGACTTGCGGTCTCGGGCGCCATGCCGCATCCGGTGTCGGTGACGCTGATGCGGACGTAGCGGCCGGGCTGCAACTCTGCGTGCATGCTCGCCGCGTCCTCGTCGATCAATTCCTCGCTGGTCTCGATAGTGATGGTCCCGGCACCGTCGATTGCCTGGCGAGCGTTCACGACAAGGTTCATGAGCACCTGTTGGAGTTCGCCAGGGTCGCAGAGCACCCTCACCGGATCCGGACTCAACACCGAGTCAAGCTGCACGTCCTCGCCCACCGTTCGTCGGAGCAAGCTCACCAACTCCGAGATGGAGCCGTTCACGTCGATCACCGACGGCTTCACCAGGTCCCGACGAGAGAACACGAGTAGCTGCCGCGTGAGCTCCGACGCGCGCGTTGGGCGGCGTTTCGTACCTCGTTGACGTCCTCTTGGACAGGGTGGTCCTCGGGCAGCTCCTCGGCGATGAAATCGGCGTGGCTCGAGATCACCATCAGGATGTTGTTGAAGTCGTGCGCCACTCCCCCGGCCAGCTGGCCGATCGCCTCCAGGCGTTGTGCCTGCCGCAATTCGCCCTCGAGCCGAATGCGGGTCTTCTCGGCCTCTGCCTGCTCGGCCATGGCGCGGTCCAACTCGTGGTTCTTCTGTTCGAGATCCTCGACCAATCGAAGTGCCGAGTCTTTGCGACGCAGCGTCGATTCGACGACGGCGGCCACGAGGATCCCCCCGAGGATCATCACCACCGCCAGGATCCACGGAAGGAGATTCGCCAGGGTCCCGAGAGTCGAGGTGTCCGAGCTCACGACGAAGAGAAGGGTTTCGTCTGTCGGTTTCGCGTTGGCTGTGGAGTACAGGTCGTTCATGTCGATCATTTGCGTGACCTTCTGGCCGGGCTGGGGCACGGTTTTCGTGCTGGCGAACAGAACGGGGGAAGCGTCTGTACGCCCCAGGTAGAGCACGTCTTGAAGGCCCGGGAAGCCACTTGGAATCGTGGTGCCCTCTGGTACTGGGACCTCGGTGTAGATGACGTATCCGGCTGGAATCGCGGGTGCTCCGACGGAGAACGCGAGGCGGCGCTGGGCACCGTGGCCGAAGAACCTCATGAAGTCGAAGCCGTGGATGGACTCGACGCTCGTGAGCGCCAGGCCGGTTGCACTCCCAAGATCTCCCAGGGGCGCGCTCGGGTTGCCGCGCACAGCCACGACAGAGGTACCGCCAGGCGCAGAGGTGTGCAACACGGTCAACGTCGTGAACAGCTGCAGCGACGGGATCGCTGTCGCCAGCTTGTCGAGCTCAGCTGCGTTTGCATTGGTCGCAGCGGCAACAGAACCCACCGACGAGAGATCGGATTCGAACGTCGCCAAGAGGGAGTTGACGGAGGTTTTGGCGTCACGCGCTTGCAGCGTGAGGAGCCGTAGGTTGTCACGCTGGTTGGCCTCACGGCTGAAACTGAAGAGTCCAACGGCGCCGGCTACCGCCAGGAGCACGATCGCCAACGACAGACGGCTGAAGGGCATCCTCCGCTTCATCGGTAGATGCTCCTGACCGACGACCCTTCGTCGTGAACGATGGCCGGAGCTGTCGAACGAAGGCTTCCCGCCGGGAGGTATCCCCACGCGTGGTCGTCTTCAGGTATACCGACTGATTCAAACGGGCAGGGTCTTCCATAGAGATGACCCTGCCCGTAGTCGACCCCGAGAGCGGCGACGCACCCGAGCTGGCTGTCCGTCTCGATCCCTTCCGCGATCACCTTCGCCCTGCTCTCCCGAGCAAATTGGGTGATGCTCTCCGCGAGGGACGACTTGCTCCGGTCCTCGTCTATGCCCGATACCAGGCTGATATCAAGCTTGATGAAGTCGGGCTTCACGCGAAGCACGTGGCGGAGGCTCGCATATCCGGCACCGGCATCATCGACCGCCACTCGTATGCCCCGCTGGCGAATTGGATCGAGCGATCTGGTCAACATGTCGTAGTCCTCTACAACCGCGTGCTCGGTAAGTTCGATGACCAACGACCCGGAGAAGTCGTGGGCAAGAAGCAGGGGGAACCGGTCGGACACTGCAGTCTGCGGCGACACGTTGACGGTTAAGAACACATCCGGCTCACGCGCACGTGCAGTGTCGAGCGCCTCCTGCACAACTGCAAGCTCGAGATCGAGTCCAAGCCCGAGGTCCCACGCTTCGTCGAACCAGAGATTGGGGGTGCGTCGGGGCTCCTCGGTGAACCTGGTCAGCGCCTCGACACCGGCGATCTTGCCCGACTTCAGGTCGACGATGGGCTCGAAGACGATCTCGAAAGCCCGATCTTCGATGATCTCTTCGATCGTGTGCACCTTCCGGCGCTCTGATTCCTCTTGTTCGCGTTGGCGCGCCAGGCGACCTCCTAGCTCTCCAATCAGATCCGCTGCGACCTCGTTGGAAATCACGCCCTCGCCACGGCTTGCCGCCATGATTGCCTGCACCACGTCGACGTTGGCTCCCTTTACCAGGTACCCCACCGCTCCAGAGCTCACCATCTCCAACACGCCTTCGCGGTCGGATTGGCCTGAAAGTGCGACGATCTTCGTCTCAGGTGAGCAGTCGTGGAGCTCCCGAGCCGCACGGACGCCGCCGCCCTTGGGCATGTTCACGTCGACCAGCGCCACGTCAGGACGAGTGCGCGAGCCGAGCTCCACGGCCTCCTCAGCATCTGCCGCCATTCCGACCAGCTCGATGGAGGCTTTCTTGGACAAGAGCCGGGCCATCATGCGGCGGATGCTCGCGTCATCGTCGGCAACCAAGACACGGACGGGAGGGACCTCCGGGCCTTCGCTCACGAGCGCCCCAACCCACCATTCGTAGGGACCACCTGGGACGTTTCGGCAGGTGTCGGAATCCCCTTGAGGTCCTAGAACTCCGAAATCACAATCTCGCCCCGGGGCGGTCGCCAGCCCCGGACCGGCAACCCTCGTGGCCAGAGATGCCCAGGCCAGGCGACCCGTGCCCCGGTTCATTCCGCCGACGCCGATTCCAGTAGCGCACAGCTCTCGCGGGCTGGCACACTGGGCCACGGCACAGCGGCCCTTGGACAGGGCAAAAACGGAGCGTGCTCCCCCGAGGGGGCGAGACGGCCCCGGCCCGCGTAATCGGGTCGGGGCCGCGTCGTCTCTGTCGGCGGCACCCGTCTCCCGGTTGAGCGTTTGTTGTATTTTTCGGCCGACCTCGGACGACCGCTGACCTGCCGCCCCGTCGGATTCGTCGACAGCCCCGAGGGTCGCGACCGAAGCCCCACGCTGTCCCGGTATAAATAGGGGTACCACCTACGTCAGTCACGAGACATGGGTGCAGCGGCCCCTCCTCCACCCAACGAGGGGCCGCTTCGCGTAGCGCCTACCTCGCTTGCTCGATCGCCCCTGATGGCTGCTCGCCCGGGCGACGGCGACTGATGCAGCTCGAGTCGGATGAACATTGCATTTCGCCTCTTGCGGGTTGGGGACCTGCCTGACACCGTTGGCGAACCTGAGCGGGCGCTAGCCCCCGCGAAGAAGGCGGTAGCGAATCGACCCCTGCGCGTTCCTCCTCGTAGGGGTCGATTCGCGTCCATTCGGACGTAACCGGCACAGCCCGTGTCTTCATCTTCCACGAGTGCGCCCAGCCGTGGGCGGACATCTTCTGGCCTGATAGCGACTTCCTGTCATCGGCTCCGCGCACACCGGGTCAGTAGCGGCTCGGCTCCGCGCATCCGCGCGTCGTCATGTCAGAAAGGTCCTCGGCGTCAGCGTTGGTTTACCCTCAACCTTGTTGACTGCCTCAGTGACGTAATCCAGGACCGTGGTTGGATCGGGCCTACCGAGGCTCTCGTACCCCATGAACCCGAAGATCCCGTGCGGAGCCTCGAACACGACGATGTCCGCGCCTACAGTGACGCCTTCGGCGGCGAGGGTCATGCCGTACGCGTTCGAGCTGGTCCCCACCTTGGGGAAGGACATGGCGCCAACGGTTCCTCGAATGGTCACTCCGCGCGACGTGATGGAGAGGTGCTTGCAGGCAGAAAAGATCCGGTTGATTTCTTCATAGGCGGTTTTGATATTCGGCCCCGCGGCAAGCGTCTCCGTGACGACGGTCGGAGTACCGCGGTCGGCGAACGCCACGTTGGCCTTCGTGTCGCCTCGCGGGCTCAACCTCCTGGCCCTCGTGAAGCATCCTCCCCAGGTACTCCCCCCGCCGCGGCTCGGGTTATGCACAGACCAGCCCGCCGGGAAGTTGAAGAGGGACAGGACCTTGGCCTTGAGCTGTCCGTTCGAGATGGCGCCGGCGCCTCCGCCCGAAAGCGTCAGTACCGCCGAAGAGACGAAGACGACCATCGCCACAAGACGGATGCTTCGCATGGTGCGGGAGGGTAGTGCTGCGGACGACATTATGGAACCAAGAGCTTTTCCCTAAGCGTTTCGACGGCTGCCTCATGGCTCTCGGGCGAGTCCGGCGGAGCAACGCAACGTGCTAGAGCCTATCGACATACCGAATGACAGGCCTCACGACCCCAGTCTGTCCTACGAGCCAGTGGCGAAGTGTCCTATACCTCTCGGCGAACGGAGCAGATCTGTACCAATTCACTCGATGAAGTCCACGATCGATGCCCAACCGCCCGAGTGGGCGGGCGGGATGTGGTGGGTGGCGAGTGCCAATGCGGCTTCGCAGCCGTCACTCGGCACGCACGACACGGCTGCCGACGACAGAAGCTCGAGATCATTCTCGCCGTCCCCGACTGCCAGAACACACCCCGGATCTAGCTGTCGATGTGTGCAAAAGGACAATACGCCGCTCCACTTGCTCACCCCTTTCGGTCGAACCGAAAGGCTGAATCCTCCATACATGAGGTCAGGAGTCACGGAGCCGTCGGCAACGCGGGAGATTGCCTCGAGGACCGGTAAAAGCTCATCGTGTCCCCGTCCGATGACAAGAAACGTGAATACCGACATCGAGTGAACAGCAATGTCCAAGGCGACATGCTGTGTTCGCACTGCGTTGAAAACAAGATGCTCTGGATGCGACGACGGATTATCGCCAATCACGAAGTCGTCGTGGTCGTGCTCAACATTGAGAGATGGCTCCAGGCCGGCGTTCGCAAAAGCGTCAAGCACCACTGCGGCCGAGTCTGCGTCGAAGACGGAGCGGTGAAATGTGTCGTCACTGGCGAAGTCCCGACCAAGCGACCCATCGAAGAGAACGCATGGCAGGAGCACCCCGTTGTCCTGCATTGTCGCCAAGGCGCTGGCGGGTCGTCGGGCAGTTGCAGCAAGCACCGGGAGGCCGGCCCCTATTACCGCATCCAGGGCAGCGAGAGTGTCGGGATGCGCGCGCCCCTGCGCATCCCAGAATGAGCCGTCGAGGTCCGTGACAATAAGTTCGATCGCCTGCTCATTCACGCTGAATGAACTATAAGTTCTAATATTCCGCCTCGGTGAGCGATGGAGTGCGCTCCGAGCCGGCCTTCCGGGACGTCACGCATCCCTTGGCGCAGACCCTGGGACTCCGCCTGTCCGACCGACGCTCATCGGGGACATCCCCCAGATGTAATGCGAGTCCGAGCGTGACACGCAATGGTGGGCCGACGATGACGGTGTCATGCCGTCTGGTGGCTTCCTTGATGCTCTCTGGCTGCTCGGGTCCGGGCGGCACCCGAGCCATGTCCTCGATCGTGGGGAAATGACCTCTCGGCGTCAGGACGTCGACCGTCCGGACGAGATCGTCGCCGTTGTGCACATTTTCGAATGTGCGCCGCTCCGGGGGGATGCTGATGAGGTCGCCCGGCCGGAGGTCAAGGGCCTCTTCGCCGGCCTGGACCGTCAACAGTCCTTCGAGGACATAGAAGGTGTCGTCCTGCTTTTCGTGGAAGTGCAACGGCGGGCCTGTCATGGGTGAAAGCGCCATAACCACGAGGTCGAAGGAACAGATGCGACATCTATCCGGCGCCGTGGGTAGCAGGCTGTGCGAGCCTTAGCACCGTGACGAGTCCCGTCGGCCCGCGTATCGAAGTTCCCGAAGCGCTGGTCTCCGAACACCGCAAATTCTTCGGCGAGACCGGCCGCGCCTGGATCGACGCATTGCCAGACCTCGCTGCAGACCTGCTGGTCGGCTGGCAGCTGCGGCCCGACGGAACTCCAACCTGCGGCGCCTGGGCGCTCGTGTTGCCCGTCGTGCGCGCGGACGCCACGCCCGCGGTACTCAAGCTCCAACCCATCACGGACTACACCGTCGGCGAGCCCGACGCACTACGCGCGTGGAACGGAAACGGCGCCGTACGCCTTTTGGACCATGACCCCGAATCGGGTTCGATGCTGCTCGAACGCCTCGACGCCGGTCGCTCACTGGCCACCGTCCGCGACGACCTGGCCGCCCTGCAGATCCTGTCCGAGCTCCTCGCCCGGCTCAGCGCCGTTCCCGCACCCGCCGGCATGCGCCAGCTCTCCGATTTCGGCGCCGACCTACTGGACCGTGTACCACGCGCACTGACGCTCGTGCGCGATCCATCACAAGGCGGCCTCATCCAACCCTGCGCTTCCGCGCTCGAGGACGTGCTCCCAGAAGCCGGCGACCGCCTTGTGCACGAGGATCTGCACTTCGACAACATCCTGGCACCACACCGGGCAGACCAGCGAGAGCCCTGGCTGGCCATCGACCCCAACCCGGTGGCGGGCGATCCCGGCTTCGCGCTCCTCGCGGCACTGCACAACCGGTGGGAGGAAGCCGTCGCCACCGGCGACGTACCCCGGGCGATCCGCCGCCGCTTCGACCTGATGACCGACATTCTCGGCCTCGACCGGAAACGCGCTACCGCTTGGACACTGGCCCGCATCCTGCAAAACACGCTCTGGGACGTCGAGCACGACGACACCATGTGGCACACCGAGTCAGACCGAGCCATCGCCCAAACGCTGCTCGACACCGCAGGCTGAGGCCGCCGATCGCCCGCCCCAGCTTGGTGCGCGCCTCGCCCTAGTGTACCGAGCCATCCCAACGTCGCGGCGAAGTGGGCGGTCTGTGACTCGGGCGGGCAGGCGATCTCCGTCGTCGACCTCGCCACGGACAAGACCATCAAGACGATCGAGACGCCGAAGGGAGAGCTCTCCGACACCGCCTATTGGATCGCCCTCGCCAACAACGGCCAAGCCGTGTTCACCGACACGTTCGAAGGCTCTGGCTTCGGGTCAGACGCCTACCTCCTAAACCTCAAGACCCATGTGTTCACCGTGCTGAGCGGCTCAGGAATCAACGGACAGGTCACGGAAGCCACACCTGTGTTCCGCAGTGCCGACTACTCCACCATCGCCGGGGTGCTGGGAGACGATTCGGGAGGCCCATTCTTCGTCTACCACGCTGCGTCCGGCACCGTAACAAGCGGTGGTTTGAACAGCTTCGTGCAGTGGGGTGCACTCAACGCGAACGGGACCAAGTTGCTGATCGATCCGGGAACGTACGTCGTCGATCCGTCAACGGGCGCTCTCCTCGGTACGATCAACAGCAGCTCTGACACGGGTGTGGCGGTCGCCGCCACGGGTCACGACGCCTACAGTCTCGGGGACGGCGTAGTCAACGTCCTGAACGTGAAGAGGTTCCTGCAGACGGGCACCATTCCTGCTCCCGACGCGACCGGCTCTTCGGGAAACCTGGTGATATCGCCCGACGGGCAGACTCTCGTGGCCCTGACTGCGTCAGGTGTCACGATCATCAAAATCTGAAAGCTCCCGGTCGCCGGCGGGTCGGACTGAATCTCGCTGCCTGGTTGTCAGGCAGACAGAAGCGGTCGTGTGGCGCACATATCCGGAGATCGCTTCGCGAATCTCGTCGTGGACCTGTCGCGCCACTCCGATTGGGTTTGGGGGCACGCCCACTCAAGCCGAGCCCGGGCGGCGATGACGACGTGCTGGTGATGCCACGACGACGGTGTCGACTCAATCGCGAACAAGTTTCAGTGCCAGGCTGGGAACGATGAAGGATGCGAGAAAAATCGGCAAGAACCTCTTTCCGGTGCTTCGGAATGCCACGATCTCGCCATCGGCGGCGTCGAAGGCTTCAGTGCTGCTCAACTTTCTGCCATTGCGAACCTGCAGGGTATGACGTCCGGGCTCGACGGATATCTCGATCGTGTCGTTCATTTCGACCGATCCGACCCGCTCACCGTCGACCACGACATCGTATGTGCCACGACGGACCTCCGCCCCGATTGCCTTATGCGTCAACTTCAGCGTTGCCGACATCGTTGCTCTCCCTTGTTCCGAACGGCGCTGTCTCGGTGTTCGGCGACGAGAGCAGCGTAGCGGCGACCGACATCCACGCCGACTGATCCCGAGCCCCTCGGCGTCGAACATCGCGGCCCGGTCACCGAGTGCCGCTCACACGGACTCAGCGGCCAGGGAATGGTCCTTTCCAGACGTAAGCCAAATAGCGCCACCGGCCTCCGGGCTGGGGGTAGGTCCGGCTGACTCTCACGGACGAAGGATCTAGGGTGCAAAGCTCTGGCCGATTACGAAGCATGGGCGAAACGGCGGCAATTGACCTCATCTGATCAGTGGCGCCCAGAATTTGTGGGCCTCACTCTGCGTGCCGCAGAAGAGACTGCTGCCGACAAAGAGTTCATGGTGCAAGTCTTCGGTCCTCCGACGCATATCCCTGTCGCCTTCAGAGCCATCTTGGAGACCAGCCGGCTAAATCTCTTGGTTCGAGACGGTCTGTTTACGGACGAAGCTCTCGAGTGATGGTGTCTCCAGCCCGGCGAACCGGGGCAGTAAAGGTCGCTTGACATGGGTCCGCTAGTAAAGTTAGCTTTACCCCGTGAAGAACAGAGTTCGAGAGATGCGTTCGGATCGAAGCTTGTCTCAGGCGGACCTCGCATCAGCCCTCGGTGTCTCACGGCAAACGGTCATCTCTATCGAGAACGGTCGGTACTCCCCTTCGCTTCCCCTGGCGTTCCAAATTGCCCGATTCTTCGGCTCGACAGTCGATGAGATGTTCGATGCAACCAAAAAGGTGCGCAAGTGATGATCACGAGACACCCACGGCTCGTTGCGCCAATGGTCACAGTTGTCCTCGGTTCCGCCATTGCCCTCGGTGCCTGGATCGGCACCGGTTGGGGCGCCGCCCTCGCCATCGAGCTTGTGACTGTCGTCGGTGCTTGCGGGTACTACTTTCTAGGCGGAAAGGACAGCGACGTCGGAGCGTTATTCGGTTCCAGGCCAGACGAACGTCAGGCCAGCATCGGACTGCGAGCAACAGCGCTCACCGGAAACGTCTTGGTCCTCGTGGCCATCGGTGGTGTCGTCATTGCCACCGCAACCGGAAACTCGGCGTGGCCTTTCTTCCTCTTTTGCTCACTGGGAGCAGCCACATTTTTGCTCGGGCTTGTCATCTATCGAGATCGCTGACGGCCAGCGGTGAAATGTCCCACCGTCCCGATGCTCCTATGGATGATGTCAACCCCTTTCGAGGGAATTTTCGGGAGTGAGGACAGCGGACAGACCAATGATGGGCCACTCGTCGAGAGGGCAAGCTCTTTCAGGTCACGCGTCTTCGGAGAGTTGGTGACCCGGGCCATGGACCGGCATATCGGGTACAGGTCAGCCCCAACGGGCGACAGGCGAACTGTGAGCCAGGTCCATGGTCCGGGGATCTAGGGGCGAGGCAAGTAGCGGTAGACCTCGCGGGCGACGTAGCGCTTGAGCATGCGGATGGCCTCGCGCTTGGAACGGCCGTCTTTGACCCGGCGCTCCATGTAGGCCTGAGTCCTCGGATCAGACGCCAGCCGGGTGATGACGATGTGCCAGAGCGCCCGGTTGGCCTGGCGGTCCCCGCCGCGGTTGAGCCGGTGCCGCGTCACCTTGCCCGAGGAGGCCTCGAGCGGTGAGACCCCGCACAGATGGGCCCAGGCCGCTTCGGAGTGCAGCCGCTCGGGATTGTCGCCGGCGGCGACCAACAAGCGCGGGCCGCGGTGTCGACGCCGACGCCATAGACGGCGAGCAGCTCGGGCGCGGTGTCTTGAAGGAGCGGGGTGATCATGGCGTCGAGATCGGAGATCTCCTCTTCGAGATCGCCTACGCGATGGGCCAGCGAGGAGAGAGCGGCCTTCGTGGCCGCGCTGACCACGTCGGGCGAGCGCGTCGGACGCAGTCCTTGGGCGGCGGCCACGAAGGCGGAGATGGGAAGACCCTTGAGTTTGCTCTGCAGCTGGTCAGGGGCGCTGAATGTGAGTTGGCGCATCTGGGTGAGCGCCTTGATGCGCGCCCCGCGGGCCGAGCGTTTGGCGACGACGAGAACACGGATCGCCTCGACCGAACCGTCTCTGCTCTTGGCCGCGTCGTGGGCCCGGCCCGAGAGAACAGCCCGTGCGGCTTCGACAGCGTCGAGCGGGTCGGACTTGCCGCTGTGGTGTCGGGCCTGGCGGTTCTGGCGGTCGACTTCGACGACGTGGACCCCTGCTCGGGCGAGGTGACGAGCGATGCCGGCCCCATAGGACCCCGTCCCCTCTACACCGACCTTGCTGACCTCCCCGAAGGCTTCGAGCCAGGCCAAAAGATCCGAGTAACCCTCGGGATCGGCCCGGAACGATTGGGTGCCGAGCAGGCCACCGACCTCGTCCAAGACGGCGGCCACATGGACCTCTCCGTGGGTGTCGATGCCACCGGTGACAGCGCGCGCGGCTTCTACGATGGTCATGCCATCCCTTCCTTTCCTTAATCCGGTTGAGGGGTGGCGCGGCCGTCCCGAGAAGGAGTGACGGTGCGGGTCGATCTGGTCCAACAGATCGGCCCATCACCCCTCTGAAACGGGGCACGCCGCGCCTCGTCTGAGTTTGCCCGGAGCTCCGGTCGACGGGGTGCAAACACCATCGGTGTCCGTCGTGATCTCGAGTCAGACCGGTGGCTCCGGAACTCCCGAAACTACTGACGACCAACCTTGCAGCGGTGGACCCTCACGGGAGCTTCACAACATCATTGGCGATCTGGGATACGCCTCGCCTGGTCGTAACGCTGGAAGGTGACGATCACGCTGGACGTAGCCGAGGAGCTGATCCAGAAGGTTCAGCCGATCCTTCGGGACCTGGGAACCTCCGAGCTGGACATCAAGCTGGTGGACACCGGTTGGGATGGGTATTGGCCAGAACCCTTGGTCCTCCGCATCGAGGGGGTCGGGGGTCGCGGGATTCAAGGGGAGACGGGTCACGACCCGAGGACCTCGTGGCCGAACTGGACACGATTCAAGATGAGGTCTGTGAGGCACGGTGGGCACTTGGCCTCCCGGTTTCCGTGTCCCGGTCACGAGCATGTGTCGATGCCACGCGTGATCGACGGCGAGGCAGTCTGGCAGTGCCCGAATTCGGCCGGGTCTTCGGGCCAGCCGGTGGTCTCAGACAGGTTGAGAAACCCCGATAAGCGTCACGGACCGGCGATCAGAGACACTTCAAGCGTTTCACAAGGGCCGCTCCCGCCTGATAAATCCCTTGATCCTTCGTAGCGCAGGGTCAGGCCAAGAAGGCAGAGGTCTGTCGGACTTGCACCGCACCGATTGGGCGGCACGGACCCGCGTCTGGCTGCCCGAAACCTCGTCTTCGAATCGGGTTTTCAACCCGCCCGATCGGTAGCAACGCGGCTCAGGGTTGACGGCCGAGGAAACCGGCCAGTTTGTCCGCGGCCAGCGCATCGTCGGCGACTTCGACCCTCGGTCCGAAGGGCGCTGCACCGTCGGCACCGCGGAGATCGTCGGGCAGCAGCGGCACGACCTCGACGAGCAGCTCCTCGGCCAGAGCAGGGTCGAGGGTGCCCGCCGCCTGGCCTGTGGCCGTAGCGAGATCCCAGCCGTGGACGAAGGCGTCGCCCGTAGCGATGGTCGCGAAGGCCGCTGCCGGCAGCTCTCCAAAGGGCATTTTCACCGAGCCCTCGAAGGCGCCCTCGGCCCGGAACGCGTCGAGGGCGCGGTTGGTCGCCGCGTTGTAGGCGGCGAGATAGTCACCCGAGGCGTGGTCGACGTCGTCGCCGCGGTGATTGGAGAAGTCATGGGTACTCGCCACTGTGGCGGCAAAATCGGGCGCCTGCACCATATGGTTGATCAGGTCGCGTACCTTCCACGACGCGCACGGCGTCGGGTCGTCAAGCTGCTCGGGCAGTACGGCGACGAGGACCGGGCGCGAACTGCGCACGGCGCGGGCGAAGCTATCCGCATCCATGGGTGACTCCCTTTGCTCGCTGGGAGCAATCATACCCAATGAAACCTCGATCGGCTTGCTGCCGCGCGAGTTTGGTCTTGCTCACCTCGGTCAACCCGCACGTAGTCGGCCGTCGCTGTGACTTAGCCCAGCAGTTCTGCGACCTCCTATGGTGGCATCCGGTCCGTAATTTCCTCGTGCCGGGCAGTCAGATAGGTGCCTCCCTCCCGGCGGACTGAGGTACCTTCGAGTCGATGGAGCACCCGCACCACGACTTGATCGACGAGCGTTATGGGACATTTAGCGTTGGTGCTGGACATCCACCGATTTGGCGGATGTCCTTCGTAGGGTGCGTCGGGTCGGTTCTTCTGGCTTGACTTTTTGGGGGCCGGAGCGAGCAACAGCTCGACTCCACAACGGTGATCGTCGACTAGACGAGCCTCCCCGACGCACGTGCATCCCTTTTCTGGAACTCGGCGGCCGATCATGGAGTCGGACCCCTGCTTCTGAATGTCTGGATGGTCACACCCCTGCGGAACGTGCATTGGTCGACGACGCAGAGCCGACTGATCCATCGTCGAGCGAAAGGACCACGCCATGAATGAAGTGAAGTTGGGGATCGACGTCGCCTGTCGGGCCGACCACTGGGCCAGCCTGGCCGACGAGCGAGGTGAGTTCATCTGGTCGTCGTGGAAGTTCCGCACGACGACCGCCGATCTCGAGCGCCTGTGGGCGAAGATCCCCCACGGTTCGTCGGTGACGGTCATCCTCGAGCCCACCCGCAACGCCTGGGTGCCATTGTCGGCCTGGCTCCAAGCCCGCGGCGCCACGATCATCTTGGTGCCCCCCGAGCAGTCGGCCGACCTGCGGGACTACTACAACAAGCACACCAAGACGGACCGTTTGGATTCGAGGGTGCTGGCGCGCTTGCCGCTGCTGCACCCAGAAGGCCTGCGGGGCATCGATAACCTCGGCCCAGCGCAGTCGCTCCGCCGTGCCGTGCGTCACCGCTTCAGCCTGGTCAAGCGCCGCACTGCGGCGAGCCTCCGCCTCGATGCATTGGTGGAGTTGCTCGGACCGGGGTGGGCCGACTCCCTCGGATCGGCCACCGCGTCGAAGACAGCGCTGGTCATCTTGGAGAAATACGCCGATCCACGGGCGCTCAAGCGCCTCGGGCGCGCCCGGCTCACCGCCTTGTTGATCCGCTCGAGTGCGGGACTGTGGCGCGAGGACAAGGCCGACGAGCTCTTGGCCATGGCGAATGAGACCCTTGAGTTGTGGTCAGGCGGGGGCATCGACTTCGCCGAGTTGGCCCACGACATCGCTTCAGAAGTGCGGGTGCTGCGCCGCCTCGACGACGAGATCACCGCGGCCGACAAGCGGATCGCCGTTCTCTATGACGAAGCCGACCCGAAAGCAATCGTCCGCTCGGCCCCGGGCCTTGGGCCCGTCCTCTCTGCCGCCATCTTGGCCAACGCGGGCGACTTCAACCGCTTCGCCAACCTCGCCGGCGTCCGCTCCTTCACCGGCTTTGTGCCCAAGGTCGACCAGTCCGGACTGGTGGCCGGACACAAGGGCATCACCAAGGCCGGCGATGCAGGGCTCCGCCAGGCTCTCTACCTCGCAGCCGATCACGCTCGCCGCATCGATCCGACACTCGCCCAGCGCTACTACCGGCTCGTCATGGTCGAGGGCAAGCACCACAACTCAGCCCTCTGTTCCGTCTCGGCCGTCCTCATCACCCGCATCGCCGCCTGCTGGCGCAAGGGAGAGCTCTACGAACTACGAGACGAGGACGGCGAAGTGATCACCGAGGCCGAAGGCAAAGCTGCATGCACCGAACGCTTCAAGATCGACCCCAAAGTCCGGGCCGCCCGTCGTCGCAATACCTCGGCCAAAGTCTTCAAGAACAGGGCGGCGGGTCGAGGCAGAAAGGAGTCGACCCAGAAGGTCGCTCCGGCCACCGACCCGCCACGTGAAGAAGCTAGTGAAAATGTGGCCTGAGGGGCTTGACTGCCGTTAGGAACTCACCTGCAGCTCTCAGAGCCGCCATTCGGGTGGCTGACAATTGACTCGATCAGTCCGCCTCCGCCGGCGCAGATACAGACGTTCTGTCTTGGTCACTCGTAGTATCGGCCACTTGGCCGCCGGCGCTGACGTCGATGCGTACGCGACTGTCTCTCCTGTCATGCATCGCTGTCCACGTCTCGTTGCGGCAGTGGCTTCCGCCCCGTTGAGGGCTTGGCCACCCAGGGCCAATTTGTTCGGCCCGGTGGCCTGCTGTCGAAAGAGGTGCTGCCTATGGCCCGCCGCAGTCGCGGCAGTAGCCCTGGAAGAGCACTTCTCGGTTGACGATCCGATAGCCGAAGCGACCTGAGCGTGGCAGCTCGAGCGCGTCAAGTCCTTGCGGATGCACGTCGCGTAGCTCACCGCATTTGAGGCACACCAGGTGGTGATGGCCGTCCTTGGTGTTGGGGTCGTAGCGGGTAGGGCCGCCACCCGCATCCACCTGCTGAACCTCGCCCATCGAAACCAGCTCGTTGAGCGTGTTGTAGACCGTCGCCAGGCTCACCTCTGGGAGACGTACCCGTGCCCGCTCGAGCACCTCTTCAGCTGTGAGGTGGACGTGGCGACCCCCCATCGCCTCGGCTATGACTCGTCGCTGGGGCGTCAAACGCCAGTTCACCGCTCGAAGGCGATCGAGAAGCGGCGTCGAGGCCATGCGCGAGTGTATACCAGGCGACATCCTCTCTAAGAATCAATCCAAAATAAGTCTTGAATCGTTCTATACGCAGATTTAAGGTAACGCGAGTTCGAGAACCACGACAACTGGCGAACGAGAAAGCAGCAAGCCGAAGGACAGAAGCCCCGATCGGAGCCGGGAGGGCGCCAAGAACCATGAGCGACGAGGAGGAGGCGGGTTCTGACAAGGTGACCGCCTGCACACGTGCGTTCGAGGAGATCGACGCCCAGGTCTTTCCGGGGCCCGGTCGTGGGGCGACGCTGTCGGAGGCGGCCGCGAGTGATCGGTGGGGAGGGCCGTCGGCCGCCACGGTGGAGGCGTACCGCCGCATGTTCGACATCGTGGTGAGGCACCAGCAAGCCCACTGTCGCGTAGAGCCAGCAGGACCGAAGGCCACAGACCACTTCGGAGACCAGGATCGAGGTGGCGGCGGCGACTCGGGCCAGGCTACACACGAGGCCGATGTCGTCGACTGGGGCGCCGTCCTTAGGGACGCGTCGAGCGATCTCGCGCGACAGCTGAGCGTGTGACCCCGGCCGAGCAGCGCAGCCGGACGTCCCGAGTGCCACGTCGTGTGCAATCGGCCGTGAGATGAAACATACAAACAGTGAGCAGAAAACACTGAGAAGAGAGGAGAACCGACGTGTCTGACCGTGGGAGCGAAAGCGAGAGCCCAGTAATCCCCTCTCCGATTCCCAAGCAGCATCGGGCGATGTCGAATCGGGACTGGTGGCCGAATCAGCTGGATCTCTCGATTCTGCACAAGCACTCGTCCCTGTCCAATCCGATGGGTGAGGGCTTCAACTACAAGGATGAGCTCGCGACTCTTGACGTCGAAGCGCTCAGGCAGGACATCTTCAAGGTGATGACCACGTCGCAGGAATGGTGGCCGGCCGACTACGGCCACTACGGGCCGCTCTTTATCCGGATGACGTGGCATGCCGCCGGCACGTATCGCATCGCCGATGGCCGGGGCGGTGGCGGCGAGGGCGCTCAACGTTTCGCGCCCTTGAACAGCTGGCCAGACAACGCGAACCTCGACAAGGCGCGCCGGTTGCTGTGGCCGATCAAGCAGAAGTACGGCCGGAAGATTTCCTGGGCCGACTTGATCATCTTCGCCGGCAACTGTGCCTACGAGTCGATGGGGTTCAAGACGTTCGGCTTCGGGTTCGGGCGCGAGGACATCTGGGAGCCCGACGAGATCTTTTGGGGCCCTGAGGACACCTGGCTTGGCGACGAACGCCATGCCGACGAAGGGGAAATCCACGGGCCCTTCGGCGCCGATCACATGGGCCTGATCTACGTGAATCCCCAAGGGCCAGGCGGCAACCCGGACCCGCTCGCTGCGGCGAAGTACATTCGCGAGACGTTCCGCCGGATGGCCATGAACGACGAGGAGACGCTGGCGCTCATCGTCGGCGGCCACACGTTCGGTAAAGCCCATGGCGCTGTTGGCGAGGAATACGGCGGTCCCGAACCCGAAGGTGCATCCCTCGAGGAGCAGGGCTTCGGCTGGCGGAACAGCTTCGGTAGTGGCAAGGGTGCCGATACCCTCACCAGCGGGATCGAGGGCGCCTGGACAAACGAGCCGACGACGTGGGACAACGGTTTCCTGGACAACCTGTACCAGTACGACTGGGAGCTCACCGAGAGCCCCGCCGGTGCAAAGCAGTGGAAACCCAAGAATCCGGAGGCGCAGGGCACCGTGCCCGATGCCCATGATCCGTCGAAACGGCACGCTCCGATGATGTTGACGACCGACCTCTCGATGAGGCTCGATCCGATCTACGGACCCATCGCGAAGCGCTTTCATGAGAACCCCGACCAGCTGGCCGACGCGTTCGCCAGAGCGTGGTACAAGCTGTTGCACCGCGACATGGGGCCCGTCTCGCGCTTCTCGGGCCCGTGGGTTCCCGAGGAGCAGCTGTGGCAGGACCCCGTCCCCGCGGTCGATCACGCGTTGGTCGGAGATGACGACATCGCTGCCCTCAAGGGCAGGATCCTCGTATCGGGACCGTCCGTGTCCCAGCTGGTTTCCACCGCTTGGGCATCGGCGGCTACCTTCCGCGGCACTGACAAGCGGGGCGGGGCCAACGGGGCGCGGATTCGCCTCGCGCCTCAGAAGGACTGGGAGGTGAACGACCCGACCGAACTGGCCAAGGTGCTGCAGGCCCTCGAGCAGGTCCAGCAGGACTTCAACAGCTCGCAGTCCGGCGGCAAGAAGGTATCGCTGGCCGACGTGATCGTCCTGGGCGGGTGCGCGGCCGTCGAGCAAGCAGCAAAGAACGCCGGACACGACATCACAGTTCCGTTCGTGCCCGGGCGAACGGACGCCTCGCAGGAGCAGACCGACATCGAGTCGTTCGCCGTGCTCGAACCAAGCTTCGACGGGTTTCGCAACTATCTCAAGGCCGGAGAAAAGCTGCCGGCAGAGGAGCTGCTGGTCGAGCGGGCGTTCATGCTGAACCTGGCCCCTCCCGAGATGGCGGTCCTCATCGGCGGCATGCGGGCCCTCGGCGCCAACTTCCGGCAATCCCGACATGGTGTCTTCACCGACCGGCCCGAGACCCTGACCAACGACTTCTTCGCGAATCTGCTCGATATGAGCACGGAGTGGAAGGCATCCGTCTCGGCTGAGAACGTGTTCGAGGGTCGCGATCGCGCTACGGACAAGATCAAGTGGACGGCCACGGCCGTCGACCTCATCTTCGGTTCCAACTCCCAGCTGCGAGCGATCGCGGAGGTCTACGCAAGTAACGACTCAGAGGAGAAGTTCATCGGTGACTTCATCGCTGCTTGGGACAAGGTCATGAACCTCGATCGCTTCGATCTCGCCTGAACGACGTCCGCGGTCAGATCGTCTGGTTCGGGGTGAACCGGTTTACCTGATCGTCGCCGACACGATCGGCCGTTGAGCAGTCAGTACAAACCCAGCTTGGCTCGCTCGGAGTGAGGGCGGCAGTACAATGAGGGTGTGACGCCGCCGACCACCCCGTACCGAGCGCACTTCACGCGAATGGACGAGTCCACCGCCGAGGAGTGGGCCGCCATGCTGGCGATGGAGGACGAGGAGCTGAGCGCCTTGCCTGATCGGCTACTGGCGCAACTGCGTCTGCTCGACAACGAGCACGGTGGCTTCGCCGTCGATCGCCTGACCCACAGCTTGCAGACGGCCCATCGGGCCGAGGCGGACGGCCGCGACGACTCATATCTCGTATGCGCCCTTGTGAACGATGATCGAAACCGGGAGCGCGTGATGGCCGAAAACGGCAGCACTGCGGTTGTCCGAAGTTAGCTTGAGGCGGGGGTCGCGTCCACGAGTTTCGGGGGCCGATTTGGCGTTCCGGTTCGTCCGTGCCTTGGCGTCTTGGAGCCGGTAGCTCTCGCCCTTGGTCTCGATGATCCGGCAGCGGTGGGTGAGCCTGTCGAGCGTGGCGCCGGTAAGACGCTCGGATCCGAGCACCTCGGTCCATGACTCGAACGGCAGGTTCGTCGTCACGATGAGGCTCGTGCGTTCATACGCGGTGGAGATGACGTCGAAGAGCAGTTCGGATCCGACCTTGGAGGCCGGCACGTAGCCCAGCTCGTCGAGGACGAGCAGGTCCAGCTTGGCGAACTGGCCTTTCAGGCGCAGGAACGTCCGCTCGTCCCGGGCCTCGATGAGGGCAGTGACCAGCTCGGTGGTGCGGATGAGGCGGACGCGGTATCCCTTGGCGCACGCCTGAGCGGCCAGCGCGGTGGCCAGGTGACTCTTCCCCGTCCCGGGGTTGCCGACCATCAAGATGTTCTCCTTCTTGTCGACGTACTCGCAACGCATCAGCTCGGCGACGAGCACCTTGTTGACCGACGGACGGGCGGCGAAGTCGAAGGTCTCGAGCGTCTTGATGGTCGGGAAGCGCGCTGCTTTGACCCGGCGCTCTGATGCCCGCTTCTCGCGTTCGAGCAGCTCGAGCTCGGTCAGGCGGAGCAGGTAGGAGAGGTGATCGGCGTTGTCTTGGGCGGCCTGGGCGGCCACCTTCTCGCACTCGGCGGCCACTGTCGGCAGCCGGAGGCACTTGAGGTGGTGGTGCAAGAGCACGACGGACTTGGTCTCGGTTGCTTTCATGGTGTTGGGTCCTTTCTGTTGGTGGTCATGAACCGGTGGCCGTCAGCGCCCGATAGGCGGTGAGGTCGGGTGCCTCGATGGCGACCGATTTGAGATGGGGGTGCCCGTCGAGGCTGAAGAGGCCCACAGGGCGCTCGGCGTGGTGGAACAGGATCAGGGCGATGGCGTCGGACCCCGTGGCCCCGATGGCGAGCGCGGCCTCCACTGCCTTGGCCAGCGCGGGCACCGTGGAGTTCTCGAGGAGGCGCAGCACCTTGATGAACTCTCTGGTTCCGGCCGAGCCGAGATCGCTCTCGAGGCGTCGACGGAGTGTGGCGAAGCAGCCGGGCAACTCCCAGTTCTCGAGCGGTCGGGCGAAGTCGATGGCGCCGGGCTTGCGCTCGAGGAGGGCCAGGTAGTGGACGGGGTCGAAGGTCGTCTGCTCCTTGCCCCAGTGACGGGGGTGGCGGGCGACGACGTCGGTGCCGCTGGTGATGGCCACGTCCTCGATCCCGCCGAGGACGGTCACCTCATGATGGGCATAGGCGCTCGGCACCGAGTAGTCGTTGCGGTCGAAACGGACGAGGGAGAGCGAGTTGGCATGCCCGGCGACGACCCGGCGGGGCTCGAAGGCCTCGGCGGGTAGGGCCAACATGGCGGCGCGGTCCTCGACCAGGCGCTCGGCCTTGGTGCCGATCTTGCCGCGCACACGTCGGAACAGGTCGGCGTAACAGGCGGCGGCCAGGTACTCATTCAGCGCGGCCCAAGACGCGAACGACGGGACCGGGACCAAGAGATTCCGCCTCGAGTAGCCGACGTGGTTCTCGACGTGGCCCTTCTCGTTGCCTCTCCGACCCGGCAGAAATGGTGATCGAAGAGGTGATGGCTCTCGAGGGTCAAGAAGCCTCTGGTCAGCTCGCGCTCGGTCCCCATCACCTTGGACACGGCGATGGTGGTGTTGTCATAGGAGATCCGCACCGGCACCGCTCCGAAGAACTCAAAACCGGCCACGTGCGCGGCCCCGAAGGTCTCGGTGTTCTCGCGCGGATAGGCGGAGACGAAGTACGTGTCCGAATAGGGCAGCGTGATCAGGCCCAGCGCGGCCTTGGTGCGTTCGCCGGCGATCTCGACCACGGCCTCGCCGAAGTCGAACTGGGCGTGACCGGGCGGGTGGCTGAGCGGGACGAAGGCCTCCTTCGAGTGCGCCTTGGCGTTCTTGACTGCCGTCTGGACCTGGGAATAGCAGCCCGTGTAGCCATGCTCGTCACGCAGGCGCTGGTGGATCCGCCGGGCCGTGTGGCGCTGCTTGGGCGGAGCCTCCTTGTCAGCGGCGAGGATCTGGTCGATGGTGGCCAGATGAGGCCCGAGCACGGGCTTCCGGCGGACCTCGTCCATCTGATAGCCGGGAGGATCTGGGTTTGCCAGGATCTTGTCGAGCAGCGCTGAGCCGACGTTGTAGTCCCGGCGGATCGAGCGCTTCGAAGCGCCCTCCACCAGAACCTTCCGTCGGATCTCGGTCCATTCGTCCATGTCGGTTCGCACCCTTCTCCCGTTCTGCTCGCCCGCTCAGGCACGAAGCCTGGAAGTGGGATCGAACAGATCCGGGGATGCTCAGGTGCTCCCGGTTTCGACCGTGTTTCTATGCGCTCAGGTGCTCCCGGTTTCGATCATGATTTACACGCGTGCATCCAGCGTCTTCTGGCACTCTGGTAGGAGTGTTCGAGCACTTTACTGACAGCGCCCGCCGGGTCCTCGTTCTGTCGCAGGAAGAGGCCCGATACCTGCACGACGACTCGATCGGCCCCGAGCATCTACTCTTGGGCATGTTGCGAGAGGGCGGGGGCGTTGCCGCCCAGGCACTTTCGGACATGGGCGCTGGTTATTACCGAGTTCGTGAGGTCATCGAAGAACACGACGGTCTAGAAGATGGACGAGGGTCAGGTCCACAACCGTTCTCCAAGGCCACTATGAAAATCATAGAGAGGTCTGTGGGAATCTCGTGGGCTCAAGCAGACGGTGGTATCGATACACAGCACCTGCTGGTCGCACTTCTCGAACAACAAGATGAGGCGACGGAGGCTGTCTTGGCTGCGCTGGACGTCACTCCGCAAGAAATAGTGCAGCGGGTCGACGCCGCGTTGACCGAGCGCGGTCTGTTTGTGAACCCAATACTTGTCTCCCCTATCTCCGGCCCGCTGGCACTCGCCCTCGGTGGCGACCGGAGCCAGCGGCTCGAAGTGCTCGAAGGCGTCTTGTGGGGTATCGACCACCTCGGTGAGGTGATCGAGGTTCTGAGGGGTTCTGCGGATCGGAGGGCGGCACGCGACGTCCTCATGGCTCCTCCTTTCGAGCTGTCGCAGAGCCAATCCACCAGTGTCTTGGACCTCAGCGTTGATTCCGTGACCGAAGAGCGCCGTAAGCAGGTGGTCGAGGAGATAGATGTGCTCCGACATGAGATCTCTGACGAAGGCGAATAGGTCCGGTCTTCAACGCTGACGTCGTGCCCCATTACGCAGGTTATGCGGCTACGCCGACAGCTCCGTTTGGCCGAGAACAAGACCATGAACCAGATCACACCTGGCCGTTCCGCTGGTACGAGAATGGTACCGGATGTACTGCGGAACTTGTTTCGGTCACCAACTGAGCAGCAGAAGACGGCTGATCCCGCTGACCTTCTTGCCGGTCGAGAGCTCCTGGTCTCGTGCTGCCTGCCGGTGCCGCCTGGTTGCGGTGTCCGGTGGGTTCCGCAGGGCCATCTGCATCTGTTCCGTGACCGTGCGGTTTGGCGAGGTCACCATCATCCTGAAATGACTTTTCGTCGTGGTGAAAGGCTGTGCGGACAACTCCACAGGGGCGGGCCTACAGCAATTTCGGAATCGTGAGCCTCCTCAGCAACGCCGACGGGATAACCCATAAGGAAAACTTCGGATACCCAATCCTGACCTTGATCTGGTCAGAGCCGTCCTTAGACGAATCCTAATGACAGAGCCTCTTTGACCACCAAACGGGGTCATCGCGATCCGGCATCAGCCTTCGTCGAGCGCGTCGGAACGTGAGTCTTGCATGTTCTGACAGCGGTCGATTTGGTCCCTGAACGCGGGCTTCCGTATTACTCCGCTCCAGTCTTTCGATCCTTATCCGCCATAGCCATGCGCCACCGACCAATGAATGGTTATGTTTCACCCAGACCTTGGTGCCTTCGGCAAGCTGAGTGAAAGCTATGCGTCCGACGCATGTCTTAGTCATCTCCGCTCCAGTTGGTGACCCGTAGCTCTCTACCTCACCACGGGGTACCACGAAATGATTGCCTGGCCGGGCCGTCCATTGGCCCGAGGCTGAACATCGCCGAGTTACTCGCTTTACGGGTGTATCGAGGTATCCATCGCTCCGCTACGCTCCTGGAACGGTGGCGAGCACTCGAGTTCGCGGTGAGATCAGAGCGCACTAGTCGTACTGAGCTGGGGGGCACCCGGAGTCAAATGCAGGTGTCCTTCGTTGTGGCGGCCGCCCTGACCGCTGCGATGCTTGGCTGGCCCAGCACTGCGATCGCTGAATCACGGGCCGCCCCAGTGGCGTCCTCCGGCTTCGGCTCCAACTGGACCACCTACCATGGGGATGCTGAGGCGACCGGCGTCCACGCTGCGTCCACCAAGTTGTTGCCATCGCGACCAGCCTGGACCTCGCCTGCCCTCGACGGGCACCTCTATGGCGAGCCGCTCGTCGCCGACGGGCGGGTCGTGGCAGCGACCGAGAACGACACCGTCTATGTGATGGCCGCCAACAGCGGAATGGTCCTGTGGTCACGCCACCTCGCGACCCCCGTGCCGTCCCATGACCTGCCCTGCGGGGACATCTCGCCCGAGGTCGGCATAACCGGCACCCCGGTCATCGACGTGACACGCCACGAGATATTCGTCGATGCTGACACACTGATCAGGGGCCCGGCTGCTGCTGATGGCGTGGAGGCCTCGCATCGCCTCTTCGGGCTCAACCTGTTCACCGGTGAGGTTCAGCTGGACCAGCCAGCGATGCCGAGCGCCGGCGAGGACCAGCTTGCGCAGCTGCAGCGGCCGGGGTTGGCGCTCGACAACGGTTACGTGGTGATCGCCTACGGCCAGAACTTTGGCGACTGTCCCGGTCCCAACGGTCCTGCGCACGGGTATGTCGTCTCGATCCCGGAGAGCGGCGGCCCGCTCCAGTATTTCCAGATCGGCAGCGGCCGAGATCGCGGGGCGGTATGGATGGGTGGGAGCTCTCCGGTCGTCGACCCCCAAGGGAACGTCTACGTGGCGAGCGCGGACGGCTACGACCTTGGTGCTGGCCAGTCGTACGACGACAGCGACGCAGTGCTCGAGCTGTCGCCGCTCATGCACCTTGAGTCGATTTTCTATCCCAACGACTGGCAGAGGCTTAGCGCCGATGACTTGGACCTCGGAACGGGGGACCCCGTGCTCGTAGACGGTTTCGTGTTCCAGATCGGGAAAACAGACATCGCCTATCTGCTGCGTCAGGGACATCTCGGCGGCGAGGAGGGCGAGGTCGCTTCGCTCTCGATGTGCAGCGGCGACCCCGATGGCGGGCACGCGGTGAAAGGCTCGGTCGTCTACGTGCCCTGCCCGAACGGTGTGACGGCCGTCAAAGTGTCGACGAAGCCCCCGTACCTAAAACAAATCTGGTCCGACAACGACGGCTCCGCTGGCGGACCGATCATCGCCGACGGGCTGGTCTGGACAATCGGCGGCAGCGCCGCGCACGGCCTCAACCCGACCAATGGCCACCAGGTCGTTTCGATACCCTTCAGCGGGTACGCAAACCACTTCCCGACGCCGTCCGTTGGCGACGGCCTGCTGCTCCTTCCCGGTACCGACAAAGTCTTCGCCTTCATGGGTCCGGCCGGTCTGCCGTCGCCGCCTCCCGCTCATTAGGGGGAAAATGGATCGGCCGGTTCAGCCCGCATCTGACATGGGTTGCCCACGATGAGGCGGGCCGAGCTACAGCAGTCAGCGTGGGAATGCATCGAGCCCGCTGGACCGGATTTTGTCCCGGGGAAAGAAGTGTGCCGAGTAGCCCGCAGGGGTGGCCCAGTACATTGCTGGGGCGGGGAATACTCACTGGGGTGGGAAACGGTGTGACGAATTCTCCCTCCCGGGGCGCACTTCGGGCCTATCGCTTTGCTGGCGACGATCCACTCACCACTTCTCTTGCGAGCAGCGGCGCGGTCACGTTTGGTGGTTTCAATTCATCGCACGTATCGATTCCTGCCTCGGACGACATCGTGACCCGTACGACCGTGGCCACTCGGAAGATAGGCCATGACCACCTCGCCGTGTACGAATGGCCGTCGGGGGGATCCTCGGGTACGACCACCGGGTTCAGTCTGACGAATGAATTGGGTAGCCAGATCGACGGCGGTAGCGAGGGCCCCACGGGAGCCCCGATATCGGGACCGGGCGGTCTCCCTCCTGAGGGAGGGGGTTCAAGCGGTCCGGAGTCCTGGAGCGACGTCACGGTGTCGGTGTCGGGTAGCGAGGTCACCAACGTGAGACTGGTCGTGGGCGGCCAAACCGTTGATGCCATGGTCCCTGCGAAAGTCGGTTCCAGCCGATTCGTGATTCTCCTCGCCAGGGTGCCGAAGGAAGGAGGAGCATCCATCCAAGGGCTCGATGCGTCCAACCACGTGGTCGCATCGACTCCCTACAGCTGGTGAGTCGCCAATAGACATTGGTGACGGATCGCTCGACTGCCCCATACCGCCGGCTTCGAGCGATAGCTCGCTCAATGACTCGGCTAGTTTCGAGCCATGACGCAGGTAGAGGCTGCGTGGGCATCTCTATCTGAGCCATGGCAGATTGCCTTTGAGGAGGCTTGGCAGTCCTTCCGTTCCGGATCGGCGGGTGTGGGGGCGGTCGTCACCGATGGGGACAACATCGTGGTGGCCACTGGGCGCAGCCGGGTGTTCGACGAACCCGATGGCACTGCCTCACTCGATTGGTACACCTCTGAGAGCGCCCTGCATTACTTGTAGCCGGTGGATGGCGACCGCTGGAAAAGCGACGCATGGGCAAACGAACCTGAGTCGCGGGTAACAGAGCGTCATGTTCCCCGCGAACGGAGTGACCAGAGTCCGGTTCGGACGTGGTCAGTTCTGATCGGGTTTTACGCCCTGTTACTCGGAGTAGGCGCTATCGCGGTGTCTGGCTACGGTCCGATTGACCTCGCATTCGGCGTGTTCTTCTTTGCGGTTGCTGCATACCTGACGGTGAGCATCGTGAGGGGGAGACGCCGAAATAGGTCGGGGAAGTAGGGCGAGGGTCTTGTCCGGCTTGCCGACCATCAGTCTGAGAACCATCCCCGAACATTGCCGGGGAGTGGGTGCCACCTGCGGCACGAGTGGGCACCTCAGGGCTCCCGATGCTCTGGATCATCTGCGCATGCGCATCTCTATTGGCGCGCCACACGTTGGTCTTTGTTAGGGAAGGGGCTTCCAGAGAAAGTGGCGCGCCGAACCCAGCGGAAAGTCCTCTAGTCGCCCAAACTCTTGATAACCGACCCGCTCGTAAAAGATCGGCGCTTGGAATCCATAGGTATCGACCCAGGCTCCACGACAACCTCGCGCAATTCCCTCGGCCTCAAAGAGTTCAATCAGACGGCTACCCCACCCTTCGCCTCGAACCTGTTCGTGCACCCAAAGCGCTCTGAGGTAGAGCCAGCCGTAGTGGGTATCTCCGTAGGCGCCACCGAGCACACGTCCGCGCTGACGCAGCCAAACGGCAACAGGGATCTTGATGCGATCTCGACCCAATGGCGTCGAGTTATTGAACTGTTCAAGTCCGTCGTCGAGAACCTGGATATCGCTTTTGCTGGGATTGGCGTCCAATTCGAGACTGAGATCCTCGGTTTCTGGCTGGTCATTCCCCACGAAGGAATGATTTCACAACCCCCGATCCCGACCGCCTCTGCCAGATCGCTCGCCCCCTTTCGAGGGCGTCGTGATTGACAACTCGGCCGGATACGCCAATAGGCCATAACGTCCCTTTCGTGGCGGCTCCAATGATGCTGGATCTGATTGAAGCTCACCATCAACGCTGGGGGGCCTCGTCCACCATGGTGGCGACGTTTGGAGCAATTGACGCCAAAGGAGTCGCGAGCTGGTACGAGAGCGCCTGCCTCGCAACCATGAGATCTCCGCCAACTCGGGGCCTGTTTTTCGGCGCGTCGGCGGGGTGCGTTGCCGGCATCGAGCTCGCCGACGGCCGAGAGGTGGTCATCAAGGCCTACCAACCTCGGTGGAGGCTCGATGCTCTGCAGGCAGTCTCGGCGGCTCAGCAACGACTATCCGGCGCTGGATTCGCCTGCCCGGTTCCAGTGCTTCCGCCATTGCAGTTCGAGGACGTGGCCGCGAGTATCGACTTCTTCCTTCCCGATCCCGGCATGCGGCTCTTGGACATGGACGAGATGGCGGACTCGGCCGGCAGCTTGGCGCAGGCGACCTCGATACTTCGTGATGAAGACGCCAGGCCCTGGGTGAACACACATGCAATGGACCGAGCGAGCGGATCTCTCTACCCGATCCCTCACAACCCTCTCTTCGACTTCACCTTGAAGGCCAAGGAGGCAGCTTGGATCGATGAGCTGGCGACCGCAGCCCTCGATGCGGAGGACCAAGACGACACGCCCCCGCAGATGCTCCACGGTGACTGGTCCGCCCGAAACATCCGCATCGTCGACCATCGCCTCGTCGCCAGCTACGACTGGGACAGCCTCGGAGCTTTTCGAGAGAGCAAAGGTGTGGGTATCGCTGCCGCAACGTGGCGCTCCAACGGTGAGCGGAACGACCCACCGGCACCGGACTCTGACGAGATCAACCGCTACCTCGAGGCGTACGTCGAGGCTGCGGGCAGTTCCCGGGGTCGGAAATGGCGGACCGCGGCGTTGGGTTCAGCGCTGTACACGTTGGCCTACACGGCCCGCTGCGAGCACTCACTGGAAGGTCAGGATCCCCACTATCAGGCCCGTCGTGCTCGTGACACCCTTGCCGCTGACCACGACGGGTTCCTCAACGCATTGAATGACCAATAGAGCAATCGGACATGCCGGGGGGTAGCCCAGTTCGCCGTCACGAGGGCGGCTATAGCGCCCGACGCGTTCAGGAATGTAGACCGCTACCCCTAACAGCCCGTGACGCAGGTTCAGTCGAACGTCCACCATCGACGGCCCTCGGCCGCCAAGAGCCGATCGAACTGAAGTCCTGGGAAGTGGCTCGCCGCGGCTGGGATATCCGAACCTTCGAGCTCCCTGGCAAGAGCCTCGCGTGAGTTTTGTGCGAGTTGCGTGTCGACGTCACCAATCATCTCCCAGTCGTCGCTGAGTAGCTCGGCGGGGCAGTGCACGACGTCACCGAGGAGCATGGCTCGCTCGATCCCGGCGGAAATGACAATGACCGTGCTACCGGGCGTATGACCGGGAGCGCTGCGGACATCCATGCCTGGAAGAATCCACCCGTCGCCGCTCCACGTTTCGAGGCGGTCAGCGATCGGCGGAAGCAGCTCCGACGATGTTCTGCCACCCATCAACGAGACGGAGAGGCTGTCATCGAACGGCGCGGAACCCATGAAGAACTCCCAGTCCGCCTCATGACACCGATACGTGGCGTTGCCGAACAGACGACGCTCCCCGTCGGTGGCCCACCCGAGGTGATCGAAGTGAAGGTGAGTCAGTACGACGTCCGTTATCTCCGACGGCTGGACACCCAGGGCCGTCAGGTTCTTCATGAACATCCCCGTCCGATCTGGGGCGGCGTGTGGACCTATTCCGGTATCGACGAGTGCGAGACGGTCACCGCTTCGCACAAGAAACCCGCCCATTTCGATCGGCAACAATCCCTCTTCGTCTAGGAACTGAGAGTGCTGTAGCCAGTCCTGATCGGACTTGTTGAACATGAGTGTCGGGGGTACCTCGAGACGCCCGTCCGATACGCCTTCGATCGTCACGGCTCCTATCTGCATCCGCCCGACCATAGCCCTGAGGGTGAGTTCACTTCGCCGGCTACGGGCGCTCCGCCATTGAGCGCCGGTGGGTGTTCGCTGTCCTCCCCGACAGAAGGAGGATGTCATGCCCACCCCGCCCCAGTGCGGTCGCTTTGGTGGTCGCTCACGATGCCGATTCGTTCGATCAGGCCCAGATGGCAGCCGCCGCATTCCTGGCCCGCTATAGCGGTCGAACTCTTGAGACCTACCGTACGACCTCCGCTCCTTTGTCCTGTCGTTCCTCCCAACTCAACTCAGAAATCGACCGTGCCCGCTACCCGGCGCATGGGGGCAGGGGGGCGGTTGCTCGTGTATACGTGAACCATGGCCGATTCCAAGGTGGAGATCACCGACATCATCATGGATTGCGCTGACCCGGAGAGGCTTGCGGAGTTTTGGAGCGCCCTCCTAGAGCGTCCGATCAAGGGGCGGAAAGGGCAGTATGTCTGGCTCACTCGGTCAGCAGGAGCCATGGGTCTGGGTTTCCAGCAAGTCGAAGAACTCAAGCGACATAAAAACAGAGTCCACATCGACATCTCCGGCCCGGACATCGCCGAAATCAAAGACCGAATTGAGGCACTTGGTGGTCGACGCCTGGACGGATACGACGATGGTGGCTTTCTAGTTATGGCCGACCCGGAGGACAATGAGTTCTGCGTGGTACCTGAGGCGTTCAGCTTCGATGCCTCAGGTCGAGCTGACTACCTCGACCGCCTCGACTTGGGAGGGTCCTGCTAGATCCCCTTGCCGGCAACGGGGACACGCGAAGGAGTGAAACCTTAGGACACTCGCCCAGCTATGATGAGGGCGCATTCCATCGACTCCGTGAAGGTGGTGTCGACCTCGAGGTCGTAGGTGACCCCTTCATGCACACTGGTCGCCTGTGAGGCAGCCCCGCCAACCACACGGTCGCCGCGAGCAAACTCACGGCCAGCGGCGACCTCAGCGTCGCAGTGCACGCCGACCCACAACACAATGATGCCGTCGAGTTGTGCCCGCAGCCTCGCCTGGGACTCGGCTCCGGAGAGAAAGACATCGTCGTAGATGATCCGCGCACCGGCTCGAGCCATGGCTGCAAAACCCGCCATCCAGGCGGACCCGACCTCACGGAATCCTTCTCCGATAGTCACCTCACCGTGTTCGCCGAATGCCACACCGGCGTCGGAGTCCATGAGCGAGGGCGGCAACGCGCGGAGAAGATCGTCGATGCTCAGGCTTATCCACGGTGTAGGGAGGATTGCCTTGAGGCAACGAGCGATAGTGGTCTTGCCCGAGCTCGACGAGCCATTGAGGACGATGACCTGGGTTGTCACCTCACGATCGACTTGTCCGACGTCGTCACGACGGAGACTCTACCGATGACGATAGGTGCACCCAGCCAATGTACTGGGACATTTAGCGTTGGTTCTGGGCATCCACCGATGAGATGGGAGCCCTTCGTAGGGTGCGTCGGGTCGGTTCTTCTGGCTTGACTGAACTGGGGCCGGAGCGAGCGCGAGCTCGACTCCTCAACAGTGATCGTCGACCAGACGAGCCTCCCCGACGCACGTGCATCCCTTTTCTGGAACTCGGTGGCCGATCACGGTGTCGGACCCCTGCTTCTGAATGTCTGGATGGTCACTCCCCTGCGGAACGTGCAGCGGTCGACGACGAAGAGCCGACTGATCATTCACGCGGAGAAAGGACCACGTCATGAAAGAAGTGAGGTTGGGCATCGACGTCGCCTGTCGGGCCGACCACTGGGCCAGCCTGGCCGACGAAAAAGGCGAGTTCATCTGGTCGTCGTGGAAGTTCCGCACGACGACCGCCGATCTCGAGCGCCTGTGGGCGAAGATCCCCCACGGTTCGTCGGTGACGGTCATCCTCGAGCCCACCCGCAACGCCTGGGTGCCATTGTCGGCCTGGCTCCAAGCCCGCGGCGCCACGATCATCTTGGTGCCCCCCGAGCAGTCGGCCGACCTGCGGGACTACTACAACAAGCACACCAAGACGGACCGTTTGGATTCGAGGGTGCTGGCGCGCTTGCCGCTGCTGCACCCAGAAGGCCTGCGGGGCATCGATAACCTCGGCCCAGCGCAGTCGCTCCGCCGTGCCGTGCGTCACCGCTTCAGCCTGGTCAAGCGCCGCACTGCGGCGAGCCTGCGCCTCGATGCATTGGTGGAGTTGCTCGGACCGGGGTGGGCCGACTCCCTCGGATCGGCCACCGCGTCGAAGACAGCGCTGGTCATCTTGGAGAAATACGCCGATCCACGGGCGCTCAAGCGCCTCGGGCGCGCCCGGCTCACCGCCTTGTTGATCCGCTCGAGTGCGGGACTGTGGCGCGAGGACAAGGCCGACGAGCTCTTGGCCATGGCGAATGAGACCCTTGAGTTGTGGTCAGGCGGGGGCATCGACTTCGCCGAGTTGGCCCACGACATCGCTTCAGAAGTGCGGGTGCTGCGCCGCCTCGACGACGAGATCACCGCGGCCGACAAGCGGATCGCCGTTCTCTATGACGAAGCCGACCCGAAAGCAATCGTCCGCTCGGCCCCGGGCCTTGGGCCCGTCCTCTCTGCCGCCATCTTGGCCAACGCGGGCGACTTCAACCGCTTCGCCAACCTCGCCGGCGTCCGCTCCTTCACCGGCTTTGTGCCCAAGGTCGACCAATCCGGACTGGTGGCGGGACACAAGGGCATCACCAAGGCCGGCGACTCCGGCCTGCGCCACGCCCTCTACCTCGCAGCGGATCATGCTCGGCACATCGACCCCACTCTCGCCCAGCGCTACTACCGGCTCGTCATGGTCGAGGGCAAGCACCACAACTCAGCCCTCTGTTCCGTCTCGGCCGTCCTCATCACCCGCATCGCCGCCTGCTGGCGCAAGGGAGAGCTCTACGAACTACGAGACGAGGACGGCGAAGTGATCACCGAGGCCGAAGGCAAAGCTGCATGCACCGAACGCTTCAAGATCGACCCCAAAGTCCGGGCCGCCCGTCGTCGCAATACCTCGGCCAAAGTCTTCAAGAACAGGGCGGCGGGTCGAGGCAGAAAGGAGTCGGCCCAGAAGGTCGCTCCGGCCACCGACCCGCCGGGAAAAGAAGCTACCGAAAATGTTGCCTGAATGGCTTGACCGCCGTTAGGAACTCACCCTTCTGATCGATCGATAACGGCACTCAAGTACAAAGGAAGTCACGGGCTGCACGCTTGGAGCGGAGAACGTACAACGCGACATGGTTCGCGTGCCGGGACAGGATCCCGAGTTCTAGTTCGCGCTCAGATCGGTGGTTTCGCCAGATGCGCCAGACCAGCGACCATTCTTCCCGCAATCGGCGCAAAGCCGACTCGTCGCAACCGTTGGGCAGCTGGAAGCCAACCGGACGCTTACGGACCCCGCGGACTAGTGCTCGCCATGCACACACCCACCATGGCGTATCGAGGAACACCGCCGTGTCTGCGCGCTCGAGCCGAAGGTCGAGTGTGGCGTGGTAGTTGCCGTCGAGAATCCACTCGTCGCTGGTGACCAGGTCGCGCTGCTTCTCGCGCCACTCGTCCTCAGATGGCTCCACCCAGCCCGGTTTCCAGAAGTGGACGTCGAGATGGATGACGGGAAGGCCAGTCTCGGCCGAGAGCGCTCGCGAGAACGTGCTCTTGCCAGCTCCTGCCATGCCAGTGACCACGACACGTCGACCGACAGAACCTCCGGGTGGGATGTTTTTGACAAATCGAGACACTGTGAAGGCGTCATCCGGCACCAGCGCATATTGCCGGATTCCGGGTGGACGAGGAGGCATCCCTCCTATCCGGTGGACGGGGCTACGCCGCGCCAGCTTGGTATCGGCGCCTCCCGGTCGGTCAGTCGATAGATAGCTGGGCCTCGAACTCCTTGGGATCGAAGTAGTCACGCCAGCCGCTGATCACTCCGTCGTGGACCTCAAAGACGCCTGCCACCCTCAAGCCGGCCGTCCTTCCGCCCAACCTCACGTAATCGACCCTTTCGGTCATCACAACTGCGCCATCAGACAGCAGGTGGCGAAGGTCAGCCTCCACCTCGCCGCCCAGGGTCATCATCGCGGCGAGACCGGCCACAATGGCCTCTCGTCCATGGACTGGTGCAAGCGGGCCGTTGCAATACTCGGCGTTCTCGCTGAAGAACCGTCCGAGCGTGACGGCGTCGCCCGTCGGCCATGCCTCTACGAACGCTGCCATGAAATCACGCACGACTTCCTCGGCGCTCGGTGCACCACCCACACCACTTATCGTTGCTCTGCTGTTCCTTTGGCGTCGAATCGGGGAGCCAGACCGATAGGGATTGCCACGGAACGCCGAGCAAGGCGGCGACACGTCCGACCCGTGGGAACTCGAACCCCGTGCGAGGGGAATGAAGATCTTGAACCTTGAGCTGAAGCCCGTCGAGGACCACGGATCCCCCAACGAGGGAGGCTGGCACGCCACCGCCACGATTGACGTTGACATCGTAATCGACGGGACCGTCGAAATGTACCTACCTGACCTCCCGCCCGTCACGCTTCAACCTGGAGATGTCCTCCTCCAACGAGGCACAGACCACCTCTGGAGGGCCATCGGCGATCGGTCGCTACGCATGGTCACGGTGATGGTAGGCGTGCAGACTTGACCGTCACCCGCGGCCACTTCGTGATCATGCCCTTCGAATGCAATACGGTCCCGATGCACTGTCGGCTCACTTTTGGGAACGCCCAAAGCATCTCCTCAGAGTCACGCTTACCCCGCCATGAGTGAGCAACCAGAAAGCGGAGAACCCAACCGTCCCAGTCTGGCTTGTGCGTTGCCGCCAAGCCGTGACTTGCCGCGTTATGCACGACTGGCCGAGGACCTCGGATACGAGCGCCTCTGGTTGTACGACTCCCCGGCCCTGTATGGCGACATTTGGATGGCAATGGCGCGTGTTGCGGAGGCAACGAACGCAATCGGCCTAGGAACGGGCGTCGCGGTCCCGAGCCTGCGCCACGTCATGGTGTCGGCTTCGGCCATATCGACCATCGAGGAATTGGCACCCAGTCGACTCGTCGTCGCCTTCGGGACCGGATTCACGGCTCGACAAGCAATGGGTCAATCGCCCATGCGATGGGCTGATCTTGCCTCCTACGTCACCAAGTTGCGAGCCCTGCTCAACGGTCAAGTCGTCGAGGTCGATGGAGCTCAATGCCAAATGATCCAATCACCTGGTTTCGGTTCTCCACGTCCGATCAACGTGCCCCTCCTTGTTGCTCCGATAGGCCCCAAGGGTTTCGGTGTGGCCCAAGAGATCGCTGACGGTGTCGTGCTGGCAATTGAACCGGTCACGCCGATCGATGGACTCTGGGCCATTCGGGCTCTTTTGGTGACCGGCACAATTCTCCAGCCGGGAGAAGACAGCACGTCGCTCCGTGTTCGCAACGCGCTTGGTCCAGCGTTCACCACGAGCTACCACGCGGTATGGCAGTGGGGTGGCGAAGCAGTCGACCAAATGCCAGGTGGTGCCGAGTGGAGGGCCCGGATTGAGGCTGAGCGGTCTGGCCCTGAGCGACATCTGGCTGTCCATGAGGGTCATTTGGTAACTGTCACTGACCGCGATGCTCCGACACTCGATGCCGCTGGCCCCGAATTGCTGGAGACGGGATGGACAAGTGATGCCCGCGGTTTTCGGGATCGAATGGACCATGCGGGTTCGTTAGGAATTACACAAGTGATCGTGACACCATCTGGTCCCGCAATCGAAGACGAACTTGAATTATTCGCTGCTGCCCAAAACTGAACGGTTGTCTTGCTGACTCACCGGCGACAGTGACACCAAGGAAGGCCAGAGGGCCAGAAGCGGCGGGGAACCGGACAAGGGAGGAGGGCGACCCCCATCTAGTGGCCCGGCCCACCCGGCGTGGAGCGGTGGGGTCGTGAAAGGTTCTGGCGGCGACTTCCTTGGATCCCGGGCTATCCCATGGTGATTCGGACAGGTGCAGTCTCTCAAGCCCGAAACAAGCAGCGGTCATCCCGTCCGGCAGTGGCACGCCGAGACCGCTGAATGCTCGAGAGATCAGGCGGCCAAGGGCTACCGGCTTTTGCGAGCCATCTTGAACACCGCTCTCGCCGATGGGTTGATCGGCCGCAACACGTGCACCATCCGGGGTGCCGGCATCGAGCATGCCCGTGAGCGCCCGATGCTCGACACGACCACGGTTCTCGAACTCTCTGAAGCGATCGAGGCCCGACTCCGGTGCCTCGTGCTCCTCGGCGGCTTCGCTGGCATGCGAAGCGGAGAGCTCCTCGGTCTCCAGCGTCGCGACATCGACCCGCTCCGCGGCACGGTGACGGTGGAGCGCCAAGCCCATGAGCTCACCGGACTGGGTCGGGTGCTGACGCCACCCAAGTCGGAAGCCGGCCGCCGCACGGTCGCGCTCGCAACCTTCCTCCTCCATGCCCTCGAGCACCACCTCCAGGACAACGTGGCGGTGCCGCCCGATTCCTTCGTCTTCACTCGACCAACAGGGCTCCCCCTCCGCCGGCAGGATCTATCCCACGCCTGGACCGCCGCCTGTGCGGTCGTCGGCATCGAGGGCGGGCGCCCCCACGATCTCCGACACCATGCCGCCACCGTGATCGCTCGCAACCCCCACGTCACCTTGCGCGAGCTGATGGCCACGATCGGCCATTCGTCGCATGTGGGCGCCCTCCGCTACCAGCACGCCACCGCCGAGCGCAGCAAGGAAATCGCCGACTATCTCGATGGTGTGATCAGTCCTGCGACTGCTCTAAATCGTCCGTCGCCGTCCGGCATCCGTCCGTGACGGGTGTGGCATGGAGCGAAGAGGCGCGAAGCGCCGAATCAGAGAAACGTGCCTCCAAGCACGGACACCAACTAGAGGCGGCGGGCGGAATCGAACCGCCGTACGGGGCTTTGCAGGCCCCTGCCTAAACCACTCGGCCACGCCGCCGCGCGCTCGTCATGAGCGGGCGGCCAGCCTAACGGCAGAGTCACCCGGCCCTGGACGGGGTCCGACTCAGCTCGCGGACGGCCGGCCTAGCGCCGCAGCCGGGAGACCAGCCAGAAGACGGCCGCGATCAAGACGACGACCAGGGCCACTTCGCCGAAGAAGATGAAGACCCCTGCCAGTACCCTGAATATCCAATAGGCGACGAGGACGCCGACGACTACGAGCACCGTCATGCCGACGGCGTGCCGGAAAGTCATGGGCGTCCGGTCGCTCCTGCTCTCTACGTCTTTGCTCACGGACCCAATGCTACGTTCCCGCCATGGCCGCTGATACGTCACTCCGTGGCCGGCGAAGCCGCCTCCTCGAGGAACCCGGCCTGAAGGGCGAGGAATTCTGCCGGCGATACGCCGCCGAGGCCGATGCCTGGCTCGCAGGATTGGCCGATCGGGCTGCCGGCGACAACAAGCGGCACCTGGCCCTCGTGGCCGTCGGAGGCTACGGCCGCAGCTCACTGAGCCCCTACAGCGACCTCGACGTCGTCCTCGTTCACAATGGACGGCGCGACATCCGGACGGTCGCCGATGGCATCTGGTACCCGGTCTGGGACGAGGGGGTACACCTCGACCACTCCGTGCGACGCCCCTCCGAAGTCCTCCACGCCGCCACCGAGGACCTGCGCGTCGCGCTCGGGCTCCTTGACGGCCGCATGGTCTGGGGAGAGCCGAAACTCGCGGAGCCGCTCATCGAGAAGGCCCGGGCCGCCTGGCGGGAGCGGCTCGGCACCAAGTACCTCCCGATGCTCGAGATCCAGATGGCCGAGCGGCGTGCCACCGCCGGAGACGTCGCATTCCTACTGGAGCCCGACTTGAAGGAAAGCCATGGCGGCCTGCGCGATCTCAGCGTGCTGCGCGCCATCTCCGCCTATGCGCCGTTGCTCGCCGACTATGCAGACCTGGCCTCGCTCGAGAACGCCGCCGCGTTGCTGACCGACGTTCGGGTGGAGTTACACCGCATGGCGCACCGCGAGCACGACAAGCTGCTTTTGCAAGACCAGGACCAAGTGGCTGACGCGCTGGGGTTCGCTGACGCCGACGCGCTCATGCTCGCCGTCTCCACGGCGGGCCGCCAGATCGCCTGGGTGTGTGACGACGTCTGGCGCCGGCGTCGTCTGTGGGACCCGACACCGCCACCGCGCCGCCGCTTTCGCCGCAGTGCGCCCGAAGCAGACGCCGACCGCACGACGGCCGACCTCGGCCCCGACATGGTGCTCGTCGACGGGGAGATCGCCTTGACGCCGACCGCGCCCGTGTCCGACGACGCCTCGCTGCCGCTGCGACTGGCCGCCACGGCCGCCGAGCTCGACCACCCGATCGCGCGGGGCTCGCTGCACCGTCTGGCCGACCGCATGCCGCCGCCCGGCGACCCCTGGACAGAACGAACACGCGAGTCCTTCGTCGGCTTGCTCGGTCTGGGCCGAGCCGCCGTCGACAAGATCGAAACACTCGACCAACACGGACTGCTCGTCCGCCTGATCCCCGAGTGGGCGGCGGTACGCAACAAGCCTCAGCGCAACGCCTACCACACCTATACCGTCGACCGGCATCTCCTCGAGGCAGCCGCCCTGGCCGCCGAGCTGACCGATACCGTCGAGCGTCCCGACCTGCTATTGATCGGCGCGCTCTTGCACGACATCGGTAAGGGATTCCCCGGTGACCACACCACCGTCGGGATCGAGGTCGTCGACCACATCGCCACGCGCATGGGCTTTCTGCCCGACGACGTGGAGGTGCTGGTCGACCTCGTGCGCCATCACCTGCTGCTCCCCGACACGGCCACTCGGCGCGATCTCGACGACCCCACCACCATCGCCCGTGTGGCGCGAGCGGCAGGCAACCGCACGACGCTGCATCTGCTGGCCGCGCTGACCGAGGCCGACAGCCGCGCCACCGGGCCGTCCGCTTGGGGCGCGTGGAAGGCAGGCCTCGTGGCCGATCTCGTCGCACGGACCGACCGCGTGCTCCTGGGCGAGGCCGAACCGGCCGGGCCCGACCGGATCGTCGTCTCCAACCGGGAGTTGATGGAGGAGGTGCGCCAGACCGGCCTTCCCTCGGTGTCGCTGCAACCTCCCCACGTGATCGTGGCTGCACCAGACCGGCGGGGTCTGTTCTCCTCCGTGGCCGGCGCCCTCGCACTGAACGGCATGAACGTCCGGGCGGCCAACGTGAGCGGCGAGGACGGGGTGGCCGTGGAGGTCTTCACGGTCGAGGTCGCCCGCGGGACGTGGCCGGACACGGCCAAACTGCGCGAGGACCTCTCCGCCGTGCTGGCGGACCGGGTGGCCATCGGCGAGCTGCTCTCCGAGCGCGAACGGGTCTACCCCCGCCGGCGTGGCTCGGCCGCGCACCTCCCCGGCAGCGACGTCAGCGTGGACATCGAGGCCTCAGAGAAGGCGACCGTCTTCGAGGTCCGCGCCCCCGACGAGATCGGGCTCTTGCACCGGATCACCCTGGCCCTTTTCGAAGAGGACCTCGACGTGGTCTCGGCCCGGGTCTCCACGCTGGGCGAAATGGTGGTTGACGCGTTCTATGTACGGGAGTCAAACGGGGCCAAGGTCACCGATTCGGGACGGCTGTCGGCCATCAGCGGCGCGATTCGCGCAGAATTGGGCCTCTAGGTGAGCCGTAAGAGCTGCTGGACCCCTGTAGAATTCCCGCTGCTATGGCTGGGGAGCACGCGCGCCAACGGCAGGGTCGACGGGTCTGGGTGATCCTGGTCGTCTGCGCGGCTGTCCTCGTCGTGGCCGCCGGTGGGTTTCTCACGGTGGACCACTTCGACAACCAGGCTGCCGCCACCTCCACGGCACCGCCGCCGACTCTCAGCGTCACCTCGGTGTCGCCGACTGGCACCAACGTCGCCGCGGGCTCCACCCTCACCGTCCAATTCTCGACCGACCTCGCGCCCAACAGCCCGATGCCGGCGCTCAACCCACCGGTGACCGGTGCCTGGGTCGCGCTGTCCCCGTCGTTGCTCGAGTACCAGGCTTCCGGGCCGCTGGTGCCGGGTGCAACCGAGACGATCACCGTTCCCGGCGGTGACGGCGGGGTCATCGGCTCGCGAGGTCAGCACATGGCCCAGACCCTCACTTCACACTTCACGGTCGCGCCCGGCTCCATCCTGCGACTCCAGCAGCTCCTGGCCGAGTTGGGTTACCTGCCGCTGACCTTCACGCCGGCCTCGCCGATCACCTCCCCCACCCAAGAGGGCAACAACCAGGTCGGCACGTTCAGCTGGCGCTGGCCCAATCAGCCCCTCTCGCTCGAGACGCTGTGGACGCCGGGCGTCAGCAACGTCATCACCCAGGGGGCGGTCATGAACTTCGAGAACCAGAACGGGCTCAAGACCGATGGCATCGCCGGCCCGGCGGTGTGGACGGACCTCCTCGCCGACGTGCAGAGCGGCAAGGGCAACGCGCAGCCATGGGACTACGTGCTCGTGAGCCAGTCGCTGCCCGAGAGCGCCACGGTGTATGAGAACGGGACCCCGGTCTATAGCACGCCGGTCAACACGGGTGTCCCGGGCGCGTCCACCGAGAACGGCACATTCCCCGTGTACGCGCGCTACACCGTGACGACCATGAGCGGTACCAACCCCGACGGCTCCCATTACGTGGACCCGGGGATCCCTTGGGTCAGCTACTTCAACGGCGGTGACGCGCTCCACGGCTTCCCGCGTGCGTCGTATGGCTTCCCCCAGAGCGACGGCTGCGTCGAAATGCCGATCGCCAACGCCGCGGTGGTCTTCCCGCTCACGCCGCTCGGGACCCTGGTCACCGTCCAGGCGTAGGTGCCGGCGAACCGGTGGCAGCCGGCCGCCCACCTAATCTGTCATCCCGGTGTCACCGCTGCGCCGGATCGTCGACGTCTTCGGACGGGTCCTCATCGGGGCCGGCGTGTTGGTGCTCTTGTTCACGGCCTACCAGATCTGGGGTACCTCGATCGTGGAGTCCCACTCCCAGTCCGGGCTGCGCACCCAACTCCAGAACGAGAGCAACAGCGCGGAGGTCCGCCACGCGCTGGCCGAGGCCGCGGCGCTCGACAAGCTCCCGACGGGGCCCCCGATCACCGCGCCCCACACGGTCGCCCCGGGCGAGGGCGAGCCCATTGGCGACATCCGCATTCCGGTGATCGGCATCAACCAGGTTGTCGTCGAAGGGACGAACACGCCCGACCTGCGTAAGGGTCCTGGCCACTACATCGGCACGCCGATACCCGGCCAGGCCGGCAACGCGGCCCTCGCGGGACACCGCACGACCTACGGGCACCCCTTCTACAACCTCGACGCAGTCAAGACGGGGGATCCGATCGTCTTGACCACGCTCCAGGGCGTCTTCGTCTACGACGCCTTCAAGAGCTTCGTGGTTTCGCCCAGCGACACCGCCGTGGTCAATCCGGTCTCAGCCAACATCCTCACGCTCACGACGTGCAATCCGCGCTTCAGCGCGTCGACCCGCCTCATCGTGCAGGCCAAGCTCGCCCACTCCCAGCTGTTCCAGAACTCGGGCCTACCGGCCCTCGCGCCGCACGTGGACCCCCAGAGCGAGAGCCTGGCGGGCGACTCCAACGTCGAGTTGGCCGGCACGCTGTTCTGGGGCCTGCTCGCGGTCGCGCTGGGCGTGGCCGTCTTCTTCGCCGCCTCGCGTTTCCGCCGCCGACGTTGGTACATCTACGGCGGGGGTGCGCTCGCCGGCCTGGTCCTGCTCTGGTTCTTCTTCGGCGCCGTGAGCCCGATGCTCCCGGCGAGCTACTGATCCGATGTTGGTCGAGCAGCCGCTGGCCGACCATTTCCGCGGCTTTGCCGCCGTGGCCGAACGTGATGGCGGGACGACCTATGCCGCCATCTGCCGCGGCGTGGCCGAGGACGAGGACGTGTTGTCCATTCTCGAGCGGGCGCCGCTCCCCCAGCGCCGACCTCTCATCCTGCTGGCCGCGGTGCACGATCTGCTGCTCTCCGGCGCGCTGCATCCACTCGCCGGTTATTACGACACGGTGCGAGCTGTGCGCGGTGCGGATGACGACGCCGCACCCATCGAGGCCGACCCCACCGGCGCGTTCAAAGACTTTTGTGTGCTGCACCGCAGTGAGCTCGAGGAACTGGTCGCCACGCGCAGCACGCAGACCAACGAAGTCGGCCGCTGCACCGGGTTGCTCCCTGGCCTCTGCCATGTGGCGTCCCTCTATGGGTGGGACGTGCCGCTGTCGCTGCTCGACCTTGGCACCTCAGCCGGATTGAACCTGCTCTTCGACGAATACGCCTACACCTACCGGGCCGCCACCGGCGACGCCATCCTCACTGCGGGCTCTCCTGGCTCGGGCGTGCAGCTCTCGTGCGAGGCCCGCGACGACCTCGCCAGCCTTCCCGAGCTGCGCCTGCCCGCCATGGCCGAACGGGTGGGACTCGACCTCTCGCCACTCGACCCCAGCGCCGACGACGACGCACGGTGGCTTCTGGCTTGCCAGTGGCCCGACAACCCCCTGCGTTTCGGGCGCCTGCGCGCAGCACTCGACAACGTGCGTGGCGCGCCGAACCCGCCACGGCTCGTCCAAGGCGACATGGTCGAGGATCTAGAAGCGGTGGCCGCCTCCATCCCGGGCGACAACCCGCTCGTCGTCTTCCACTCCTGGGTGGCCGCCTACCTCGACGAGGCCCAACAGCGTGCCCTGGCCGAGCAGGTGCGAGCCCTGGCCCGCCGCCGCGCCGTCCATCACCTCTACTGCGAGACGCCCTTCGAGACCCCGGGCCTCCCGACGCCCGCCTCGCCCGTGCCCCGCCAAGGGCCCGACCTCGCCACCACCCTGGTGCACGTGGCGCCGGGCCGGGACCCCGTGCGCCTCGCCGACACCCATCCGCACGGCTACTGGCTCCGCTGGTGGCCGGGCGTCACTTCGTAGCCGCGACCTGATCGACGTCGTGTTCGACGTTGCGTTGCGTTGCGTGGCCTCTGCTTAGACGTCTGGCCCCCACGGCGCGTCGCGCCGGGCCGGCACCTGCACCCCTTCGTCGGTGACCATGGCGACCGAGCCGACCGCGCTGCGCCCGAAACGGGTGCGGATCGCGTCCACCGCGGTGGTGACGTCGTGCCAGGACTGCTCCACTGCCGTCGCACTCTCGTTGGCCTCGTCGAGCCCGTCGCCCAGGTCGAAGGAGAGTTGGTCCGCGCCACCGGCGCCCAGCCCGGACGCGCTCACCCCGAGCAGGCGGACGCCCTCGCCGGGGTCGATGCTCGCCAACAACGCGGCTGCGACCTGCCCGATGGCGCCCCCGGTGGCGATGGGGCGCCCCATCGTGTGTGACCGCGTCTGCATTGAGAAGTCCTTGAACTTGACCTTGACCGTCACGGTCCGTGCGGCGCTCGACTCACCGCGCAACAAGGTGGCCACCGACTCGGCCATGCGCAGCACGTGGCGCTCGAGCTCGGCGGGGTCCACCAGGTCCTGACTGAATGTCTCCTCGTGCCCGATCGACTTGTTGGGCCGGTTGGGGTTCACCGGATCGGGGTCCTGCCCGTGCGCCAAGGCGGCCAGGTGGGCGCCGCTCGCCTTGCCGAGACGGCGCACCAGCGTGTCGGCCGGCAACGCGGCCAGTTCGCCGACGGTGCGGACACCCAATCCGTGCAGCCGCGCCGCAGTCGCCGGCCCCACGCCCCAGAGCGCCTCGACGTCGTGGGCGTGCAAGAACGCCAGCTCCTCGGCGGGCGCCACCAGCACCACGCCCGCACCTGGATCGAGCCCGGCGCGGCTCGCCCGCGGCTTGGCAGCGCGCGAGGCCAGCTTGGCGATCATCTTCGAGCGCCCGATGCCGACCGCGCAGCCGAGTCGTAGCTCGGCGCGCACACGGTCGCGCAGGTCATGCGCGATGCGGTCCGGCGACCCGAACAATCTGAGCGCTCCCGACACGTCCATGAAGGCCTCGTCGAGACCGATCGGCTCCACCATGGGGGTGACGTCGCGCAGGATCGTGTGCAGGCTGCGCGCTCACCTCGGCGTACCGGCTGTGGCGCCCCGAGAGGAAGATGGCGTCGGGGCAGAGCTGTCGGGCCCGAATCGACGGCATGGCCGAGTGCACGCCGAAGGCGCGGGCCTCGTATGTGCACGAGGCGACCACCCCACGGGCGCCGGCGCCGCCGACGATCACGGGCTTGCCGGCCAGCGACGGGTCGTCGAGCACCTCGACCGACGCGAAGAACGCGTCCATGTCGATGTGGAGGATGGTCGGGACCGCGCCACGGGCCGCGCCGTGCGCCGCCGGCCCTCCGGCTGGCCGCGGCCGCGAGCCTTCAGCCACCGAGGGACAGCCGGCGGAACCCCTCGGCGTAGGCGACGCCGGCCCTCCTGCCCTCTTCGACCGCCCGGCGCCGCACCGCCTCGCCGGCCCAGCCGTCCTCGCCGGAGAACTGGGTGCGGTGGCACTCGACGGCCGCCGCCTTCGTCTCGATCGTGTCGGAGACGTCGACCCACTCGTCGGGCTCGAGCGTGCCCGACAACAGAACGGTGGCGACCTGGTGGGGCACGCCGACGTCGGCGAAGTAGTGCGGCAGCGCCGCCGCCGGGGCGACGGCGTCGAGCAGGGCTGCGCCGGCGATGCGGTGGTCACGATGGTTGAAGTAGGTCTGCCCGAAGAACACGGCCGTGGGGTCGTGGCTGCACACGACGTCGGGCCGCAGCGTGCGCACCCGCTCCACCAGCATCCGCCGAAAGCCGTCGGAGTCGATGAGCTCACCGTCGGGGAACCCCAGATTCTCGATACTGGTGAGCCCGATGAGCGCGGACGACGCCTGCAGCTCGCCCACCCGCTCGGTCGCCAACGCCTTCGGCTTCGCAGCCGGGTCGGTCGTGCCCTTGCCGCCGTCGGTGCACACCACGAGGTGCACGGCGCTCCCCGCCTTGGCCCAGCGGGCGAGGGTGCCGCCGCAGGCGACGTCGGCGTCGTCGGGATGGGCGTAGACGGCCAGCACGACACCGGGCGTCGCGTCGATCACCGGCGTTTGGGCTCCGTCGTCTTGGTCAGCAGCCCGGCCTCGCGCTGGAAGTCACCCGCCTCCTCGAAACCCTTGTACACGCTGGCGAAGCGGAGGTAGGCCACGTCGTCGAGCGTCTGGAGGCGCTCGAGCACCGCCACGCCCACCTGCTGGCTGGTCGGCTCGGTCGTCTCGGCCCGCAGCCCGTCCTCCACGCTCTGGGCCAACTCCTCCATCTGCTCGTCGCTCACCGGCCGGTTCTTGCAAGCAGCCCGCACGCCCTCGACGACCTTGGCCCGGTCGAAAGGCTCACGCAGGCCGCTGCGCTTGACCACCCACAGCGGGACTTCCTCGATCCGCTCGAACGTCGTGAAGCGGCGCCCGCACCCGAGGCACTCGCGCCGGCGCCGGGTGGCCCCGCCGTCCTCGGCCTGGCGCGAATCGACCACGCGGTCGTCGTCGATACCGCACCAGGGACACCGCACACCGCCGACGTTAGTCAGGGAATGTAGATGTGCTCCCCAGGCACGACCGCTGTCGAGCCGACCTCGTCCGCCAGCCGGCCTGTCATCGCGGCCGCGGCTGCCGGGTCCGCCTGCGCGGCGATCGACGCCAGCGTGTCGCCGGACTTCACGATGTACTCCTGCCCCTGAGCCGGCGCCGCTTGGGCCAGCGTGCTCCCGCCGAACGACCGGATCGGCAGCGCGAGCAGGACCAGCAACGTGGCTACCAGGACGCCGACGGCCACGCCCGACGACCACCCGGCGGCGGTGCACCCGGGGGGAAGGTGCGCTCCGCGCCGGCTGGTCGGGCAGGGCGTACAGCCGGGGGCGGTACGCCTCGAACTGGAGCTCACATGCGACCGACATGGCGTCCTCCTGATCGAACACCTGTTCGCTGTACGGCTCATTGGATCACGAACACCTGTTCGCTGTCAACCGAAAATCGAACAGCCGTTCGCACGTGAGATCACCTTAGGGAAGGGGTGTCACACGCTCCCCTTCTCAATCTTGACAAATGCGAGGGATTTAGTCAGGATTCGCTCCAGCGACACCCCCTCCCCGACCCAGCGACCCCGCCCCTGAGGAGCTCCCGATGACCACTGCCACCTCCGTCCAGCTCGACATCGCCCCGCTCTCGGGCACCATCGGCGCCGAGATCCGCAACGTCGACCTCCACACCCCGCTCGACCCCGACACCCTGGCGGCGGTCCGCCAGGCACTGCTCGACTACAAGGTGATCTTCTTCCCGGGCCAGCACCTGACCCCGAAGAGCACAAGGACTTCGCCGCCTCCTTCGGCGAGATCACCGTGGCCCACCCCGTCATCCCCGGGCTCGAGGAGCACCGCGAGGTCTTCGAGATCGACTACACCAAGGCCCGCACCCTCGGCGGCGGACTCGGCGGGGGGCTTGGCAGCGAGTACGACAACCGCGAGAAGTGGCACACCGACGTCACCTTCGTGGAGACCCCGCCGCTCGGCTCGATGCTCAACGCCATCGTGATCCCCGAGGCCGGGGGCGACACGCTGTGGGCCGACACCCAGGCCGCCTACGAAGGGCTCTCGGCGCCCATCCGCGAGTTCGTCGACGGGCTGCGCGCCTTCCACGACGGCACGCGCACGTTCGGGCAGGCTGCTCGCAGACGGTCGGCCAGGGCGAGTGGGACGGCGAGACCTTCACCGAGCTCGCCCAGGTCGAGCACCCCGTCGTGCGCACCCACCCCGAGACCGGCCGGCGCAACCTCTTCGTCAACCCCGGCTTCACCGACGCGCATCAAGGGTCTGACCCGGCGCGAGAGCGACGCCGTCCTCGCAGTTCCTCTACCCGCACATGACGACGCCCGAGTACGTCGTCCGCTACCGCTGGGAGGAGGGCGACCTCGGATTCTGGGACAACCGCACGACCATGCACTACGCCATCCACGACTACGGCACCGCCCACCGGGTCATCCAGCGCGTCACCATCCGCGGTGACCGGCCCTTCTTCTGATCCGGACCGTCCCGTCCTCCACAACACCGACCCACGGCCGAACCAGGGCACCACGCTCCCTGACGACCGCCCCTTGACGACCGCCCCCTGACGACCGCCCCCTGCGACCGCCCCCGACGAGAAGGAACACCACCGTGTCACCCGGCCGCGCTCGCACGCACAGACCCGGCGCCTCCGACGCCTCCGTGCCCACCCGCGCGTCGCGGCTGCGCTCGGTGCCTGCTGTGCCGCGTCGCGCTCGTGACGCTGGCGCCCACGGCACCAGCCGGCGCCGGATCCGCACGCAACGCCAAGGCGGTCTCGCTCAACGGCGTCACCATCACCTTCGGCGACCAGCTGAAGGAGTTCCAGATCGATCTTCGCCGCCACCGACGCGCTCAAGGGTGCGCCCTACACGGTCAACTGGACGAACTTCGTCGGCGGCCCGCCGGTCATCGCGGCCGAGACGGGCGGCTCGGTCGACATCGGCGACATGGCCGAGACGCCGACCATCTTCGCCCAGTCGGCCGGCGACCCGGTCAAGGTGGTGGCGGCCACGCTCGGCACGCAACCCAAGATGTCGCCCTACGCCATCGTGGTGCCCGCCGGCTCACCCATCAAGACCGTGGCGCAGCTGCGCGGGCCACACCGTGGCGGTGCAGGAGGGCACGGTGGAGCAGTACTACCTCGTGCAGGCGCTCGCCAAGGCCCACGTCCCCTACAGCGCCGTCCACCTCGACAACCTGCACGCTGACCACCGCGTCCACCGCGGTGACCAACGGCCAGGTCGACGCGGCCGTGGTCGTCGCAACCGCTTGACCGGCGCTCGATCGCGGCCACCGGCAAGGTCCGCCAGATCTGCGAGCGCGGCCGGCCTGCTGCAGACACATCGGCTACCTCACGGCCAGCAGACGCCGCGCTGGCCAACCCGCAGAAGGCGGCCGCGCTGACCGACTTCATCGGGCGCTTCTACAAGGCCGAGGCGCAGCGCTGGCCAAGGACCCCGGATCTGGCCGCGCAGACCTACGCCAAGACCTACGGCGTCCCGCTGGCCGTGGCCAAGGAGGCTGTCGCCTCGGCGCAGTCCAAGGGCACCCCCATCACCCCGGCCTCATCAGCTACCAGCAGAACGAGGCCGAACACGTTCCAGAAGCTCGGCCTCATCCCTCAGCCACCTGGACGTGAAGGCGATCTTCGACCTCCCTTCAACAAGGCGGTCGCGAACGCCGCCGGGCTCTCGTCGTGACCGCCGCGTGTGGCTCGCCGCCGAGGAGCACGGCCGTGACCCACTGGCCACGCCCGCCGCTCCGCCCGCTGCCCACCGGGCGCCGGACCCGGCGCCGCCGGACCCGGCCTCGTCCGCCTCCCTCGGGTGACGCACGCGCCGGCGGCGCCGGCACCTCGGTGTGCGCTGCGCCTCCTCATCCCGGTCTCCGTCTTCGCCGCCTGGTGGCTCCTCACCGCCACGCGGGACGATCCCCTCCACCACGCTTGTCCACGCCGGCCGCGACGTGGGACGCCTTCGTCGACCTGCTCCGCCACCAGGACCTGCTCGGCGACATCGGCGTCTCGGTCCGGCGCGCCGCGCTCGGCCTCGCGCTCGGCGCCGGGCTCGGGCTGATCCTCGGGATCGTCGTCGGCCTGACCCGTCTCGGCGAGGAGCTGCTCGATGCGCCCCTCCAGATGCTGCGCATGGTCCCCTACCCCGCCGTCATCTTCCTCTTCATCGTCTGGTTCGGCATCGGCGAGACGGCCAAGGTGCTCCTCATCGGCCTGGCCACGCTGTTCCCCATGTACCTCAACACCTCCAACGGCGTGCGCAACGTCGACCGCCGCGTCGTCGAGGCGGCGCGCAGCTTCGGCCTGCGCGGCCGGCGTCTGGTGCGCCAGCGTGATCGTGCCGCTCGCCATGCCGTCCATCCTCACCGGGCTGCGCTTCTCGGCGGGGATCTCCGTCATCGCCCTCGTCTTCACCGAGAGCATCGGGGCCAACCAGGGCATCGGCTACCTCGTGAGCCAGGCCGACAGCCTGCAGCAGATCGCCGTGCTGGTCGTCTGCGTCATCATCTACGCGCTGCTCGGCATCGTGGCCGACGCTCCTGGTCCGCCTGCTCGAGCGCGTCGCCATGCCCTGGCGGCGCCACAGCGCGGTCCGATGACGCCGTCCTGAGCACGAGGCCGGCCGCCGTCGCGCTCGGCGTCGGCAAGTCCTTCGACGGCCGCGCCGTGCTCGACGGCCTCGACCTCACCGTGGCCCGCGGCGAGTTCGTGGCGCTGCTCGGCGCGTCCGGCAGCGGCAAGACCACGCTCCTGCGCATGCTGGCCGGGCTCGAGGCGCGCCAACGCGGGCGAGGTGCTGGTGCCCGAGGTGCGCACGGTCGTCTACCAGGAGCCGAGGCTCGTCGCCTCCATGCAGCGTCTGGCGCAACGTGGTCATCGGGCTGCCCCGCAGGAGGGGACGCGAGCCGCGCCGCGGTCGACGGCCCTGCGCGAGGTCGGCCTCGAGGCCAGGCCGACGCCTGGCCGGGAACGCTCTCGGGCGGCGAGGCCCAGCGGGTCGCCCTGGCCCGCGCCCTCGTGCGCGAACCCGAGCTCCTCCTCCTCGACGAGCCCTTCGCCGCGCTCGACGCCCTGACTCGCCTGCGCATGCAGGACCTCGTGGCGGACCTGTGCGCCCGTCACCGGCCCGGCGTCCTCCTCGTCACCCACGACGTCGAGGAGGCGGTGCTGCTGGCCGACCGTGTGTTCGTGCTGCGCGCCGGGCGGATCTCGCTGGACCTGGAGCTCGACCTGCCACGGCCCCGCCGCGTCGGCGGCGCCGGCCTTCGACGCGCTGCGCGACCGCCTGCTCGCCGAGCTCGGCGTGGCGCGCGAGGACGCCGCTCGGGGCCGGGGCGGCGGGCGCGACGCGGCCGACCCGGGCCCCGCGAGCCGGTTCTGAGCCGCCGTCGCAAGGGTTTCAACCATCTCGAGGGAGGGTTGGGCGTTCTCGTTCACCACCCCCAGGTTTGACTCCACCCGCCCACGTCGCAGGAAGATCATGTCGATGTAGAGGATCCCTTGGCGTGGTCCGGCCTTGGAAGGAAGTAGTCGTCCGCCTGGAATTTCCCGGCGCAGTCGGATTGGAAGCACTGCTCGCACATGGCACCATTGGCGCGCCGCGGCACCCGCGTCGTCGGCTGCGCTGGCCGTGGTCGGCAACGCGTCGAGCGTGCTCGGTGGCCCACAGCGTGACCGGCGCGGCGCGCCCGCTTCGGGCCGCAGCCCTCCGATGATCGGCCGCGGGTTCACCTCGAATCCAGAGCGAACAGGTGTTCGGTGTCGATGTGGTTGGAGAGAGCCGTCCAGGTCACGCAACGCGGGCTGGGCGCTCTGCGCTGGCAACATGAGCACACCCGCGGGAGTGCGTCGCGGCAAGGATCGCCGGATACGCGTCCCCGGGCATTCGACCGGACGAGTCAACCGGAGGGAGGCGGAAGGACGTGGGCGGCCGGGGCCTTTCGGGCGAACGTCTCGAGTTCGGCGTAGTCGCCCCGATCGAGCCGGGTCCCCACGACACGTCCGTCACGGTCGCCGCCTCGGCCGGTGTGCCCTCGCCGCGTCGCGTGTGGCAGCCCTGGCCGACGCTCGCCGCCGCGGGCTTGGTCTACGTCGCCCTCGGGTTCGTCCTCTGGATCCACGCCTGGGTCGACGGCGCCACGACGCAGACACTGTGCGGGTGCGGCGACCCCGCACTGTTCCTGTGGTTCTTCCAGTGGCCTGCCACCGCGCTGGCACATGGCGACAACCCCTTCTACTCCACCGGGCTGTTCCACCCGGAAGGGTTCAACATGTTGTCGCAGACGTCGGTGATGGGCCTCAGCGTGCCGCTGGTCCCGGTCACCTGGATCTGGGGACCGGTCGCATCGTTCAACGTGGCTTCGACCCTGACTCCCGCGCTGACCGCGTTCTCTGCCTTCGTCGTCCTGAGGCGCTGGGCACCTTGGACGCCCGCCGCCTTCGTCGGCGGCCTGTTCTACGGCTTCTCACCGTTCGTGCTCTCGAGCCTGCCGTACGGGCATCTCAACCTGGCCGCGTTGATGCTCCTGCCACCCATCTTGGCCGTCCTCGACGAGATCCTCATCCGTCAAAGGCACAGCGCCGTCTGGTCCGGTGTCCTGCTCGGGTTGTTCGTTTTCGCGCAGTTCTTCCTCTCTTCCGAGCTCCTGGCCATCGTCGCCGTCGTCGTCGTCATCGCCGTGGTGGCGTTGGTGGTGGCCGGCGTGCTGTTGTCGGATTCGGCCGAGCTGGGGCGCCGTGCTCCCCATGCCGCCAAGGGACTCGGCGTTGGCCTGGCCGTCGGCGCGGTCCTGCTGGCCTGGCCCGCCTGGTTCGCGCTCGACGGCCCAGCGCACCTCTCAGGGCTCGTCTGGGCGGGTATCCCGCTCCTCGGCGGTTTGTCTTCGGCCAACCTCGTGACGGTCGGTCAGCCCGCCAGCAGCGAATCGGTCGCGCTGGGTGGCTATGGGGGACATCCCTTGGGCTCGGCCACCTACCTGGGGTGGACGTTGCTCGGGCTGCTCGTCGTGGGCCTCATCGTGTTCCGTCGCGATCGTCGACTGTGGTTCTTCGGCTTCCTGTTGGCGTTGAGCGCCGAGCTGTCTCTCGGTCCGCGGCCCGGGATCTGGGTGCCCGAGCAGGTCTTCGATCGCCTACCCGTGCTCGAGAACGTCATCGAGCAGCGGTACATGGCGGTGGGCTTCCTCGCCGCGGCCGCGATGCTGGCCATCATCGTGTCGAAGGTGCACGACCTTGCGCCGGACTGGCGCGGCGCCCTGGGCGCGCTCGGCGTCAGCCTGGTGGCGCTGCTCCCCCTCGCGGTCCTGTACGGACCGTGGCTGCCCTACACCATGCAGTCGGTGATCCTGCCCCGCTGGTATGTGACCGTGGCCCCGACCTTGCCTCCGGGCCGCGTCCTGCTGTCGTATCCGGCACCGTTCTCGGGGATCCAGTCCGCCCTGTCGTGGCAGGCCGTGAATCGCATGCACCACAGCCAGGCCGGCGGCGGTGGGCCCCAGGGTGAGGTGCTCCGAGCGGGCTCCGCGGCGGCGGGGCAGACCGTCCTCACCAACCTGGGCTTTGGGCCGGGTGGTCCGCCGCCAAGCGAAACGCCGGCCGCCGTGGCTGCGGTCCGTTATGCGCTCGTCGTCTGGAAGGTGAACACGGTGGTCGTCGCGACGAACCCGTCGGCCCCGTTGCTGCAGCAGGGACACGATTCGAACTACGCCGCCGCGTTCATGACGGCGGCCCTGGGGCGGTTGCCGACCGTGCAGGCAGGGGCCTGGGTCTGGGACGACGTGCGGGTCGCCGCGCACGCGCCGTTCGACGAGTCGCCGGGCACCATTGAGTCCTGCGTGCTCGCAGCCGAGGGTACGTTCCAGCGAGTCGTTGCCTCCATGGGGGTGGTCGACTGCGTCGAGCGCACGGCTCGGCTGCGTGAGGTGCGGCCGTGATCACCGCACCTCCGGCTGACCTGACTGCGGCCGGCTCGGTGGCCTGACTGAAACAGATGTCTCCGCCGGATCGACAGCGAACAGGTGTTTGCTTCTGGTCGCCCAGCTGGCTATGTTGGTCCGACACGAACGGATGTTCGCCCCCGGGACGAGCCCGGCGGCGCTGCCGGGGTCGGCCGCCGGAATCGGCAGCAGACCGCGGTGGGCGGCACGAACACAGGGAGGGACGCCATGGCCGAAGTCCTCAGCGGGAAGCGGATGCAGATCCTCAACTTCATCGCCGACAGCCAGCGCGACCGGGGCTACCCGCCGTCGGTGCGGGAGATCGGCGAGGCGGTGGGCCTCACCTCCTCGGCCACCGTGCACACGCACCTGGCCGTCCTCCAGCGTGAGGGGTATCTGTCGCGGGACCCGTCCAAGCCGCGGGCGATCCAGGTGCACTTCGATCGCGACACCACGTCCAAGCTCCCGGCGGCCGCCGTGCACAACGTGCCGCTCGTCGGCGACGTGGCGGCCGGGACCGGCGTGCTGGCCGAGGAGAACATCGAGGAACTGCTGCCCATGCCCGAGCAGTTCACCGGCAGCGGGCCGTCGTTCATGTTGCGGGTGCGCGGGGACTCCATGGTCGAGGCCGGTATCTACGACGGGGACTACGTCGTGGTGCGCCAGCAGCCCGAGGCCAACAACGGCGACGTGGTGGTGGCCGGCATCGGCGAGGGTGAAGCGACGGTGAAGACCTTCAGCCGCAAGGGTGGCCGGGTGACGCTCATGCCGGCCAATGCCGCCTACGAACCGATGGTCTTCGACGGGGCCGACGACGTGACCATCTTCGGCAAGGTGGTCACGGTGGTTCGCACCCTCAATTAACGACGACGAACGACGACACCGGCCTCGTCAACCGGTGTCGGTAGCCAGCGCGGCGTAGAGCAGCGAGTCGCGCCACCCCCCGGGCACCCCGTAGTGGTCGCGGAGCCTGCCCTCGTAGCGCAGTCCCACCTTTTCGAGGACCCGGACACCCGCCGCGTTGTCGGGGTGCACGGTCGCCCAGATGCGGTGCAGACCGAGCGGGCCGAAGCCGATCTCGAGCAGCTGGCGGGCGACGGCCGTGGCATAGCCCTTCCCCCACTCGGCCTGGCGGATGGCGTAGCCGATGTCGCCGCTGGCGTTGGGCGGGTCGCTGGCGACGATGCGTCCGGTGCCGAGAAAGCGCCCGTCGCGCTCGGCCACCAGGTCGTAGCGCAGCCGGGGCTCGGCCCGGGCCGACGACATGGCGCGGTCGACATACTCCTCGACGGTGCGCCGGTCCCCCGGCTCGTCCATGCCGGCCAGCCAGCGCCGCACCTCGGGGATCCAGTACTCCTCGAGGGCATCGAGGTCGGCCGCCGTGGTGTCACGCAGGGTCAGCGTCGGTTCAGCGCTCATGGTGCCCCCTACTTCAGCAGCCGGGACAGGCGGCGGTCGGCCAGGACCTTGCCGCCCGTCTGACACGTCGGGCAATAGGCCATCTCGTAGGACTCGAAGGACACGCGCTCGAGCGTCGTCCCGCACGTGGGACAGGGCTCGCCGAAACGCCCGTGCACCTTGAAGCGTCCGCCCAAACTCGACTCTGAGAGCCCGCCCGGACGTGTCCGCTCGAGCTCGAGTGCCTCGGCCAGGACGTCGGTGGCGGCCGCGAGCAGCGCCTCGCGCTGTTCGGGCGAGAGGGAGCGCAGTGAGGCGAAGGGCGACAGCTGGGCCCGCTGCAAGATGTCGTCACCCCACCCGCGCCCGATGCCCGACACCACGTGCTGATCGCGCAGGTCGGTGGTCAGGTGGCGGTTGGAGTCGCTGGTGCGGATGAAGGCGGCGAACGCCTCGCTCCCCGGTTCGGGCCCGAGGTCGGCCAGCGGGCCCTCGTCGCCTGGTGCGAGCACCCACCACGACGCCTTGCGCTGCGTGCCGTATTCGCGCACCAAGATCCCGGTTCCTGCCCCGTCGAGACCGGCCTCCCCTGCACCGAAGACGAAGCGGGCCACCGCGCCCCGTGGCTTCGTCTTCTTCGGCGGCTCCTCGACGTCGAGGCGGCCCGCCTGGGAGAGGTGGAGCACGATGCGAGTGGCGTTGTCGAACTCCCACACGAGGTACTTGGCCCGGCGCCCAACCGAGACGAGGCGATGACCCTTGAGCGAGTCGGGCGACGGGTCGTAGGTCTTGAGCGAGGAGAACCCGAGCAGATCGGCTCGGCGCAGCGTCTGGCCGGCCAACAGCGCATCGAGGCGCTCCGACAGCGCCTGCATCTCGGGCAATTCGGGCACGCCACAATGTACGCATGACCTACACGCACGGGCACCACGAATCCGTGCTGCGCAGCCACACCTGGCGCACGGCCGAGAACTCCAGCGCCTATCTGCTGCCCGAGCTCCGGCCGGGCCAGCGCCTGCTCGACGTGGGCTGCGGGCCCGGGACCATCACGGCCGACCTGGCCCTATTGGTGGCCCCCGGCGAGGTGATCGGCCTCGACGCCGCCGATGACGTCGTGGCGCAGGCCGCGGCGCACGGGCGCGACCTCGGCCTGGCCAACCTGCACTTCGAGGCGGGCGACCTCTTCGCCCTCGGCTACGCGGACGCGTCCTTCGACGTGGTCCACCTGCACCAGGTGCTCCAGCATCTCGGCGACCCGGTGGCCGCGCTGGTCGAGCTCCGCCGCGTGCTGCACCCCGACGGGTTGCTGGCCGCCCGCGACTCTGACTACGGCGCCTTCACGTGGGCGCCGGCCGACCCGATGCTCGACCGCTGGCTCGAGCTGTACTTCGCCGTGACGGCGCGCAAGGGGCACGACGCCCGCATCGGCCCGCGCCTGCTCGGCCTGGCTCACGAGGCCGGCTTCGCGGACGTGACCGCGTCGAGCTCGACGTGGACCTACGCCGACCCCGAGACCCGGGCCTGGTGGGGTGCCCTGTGGGCCGACCGGGTGCGCTACTCGCGCTTCGCCACCCAGGCGCTCGAGTACTCGATGAGCGACGCCGACGAGCTCGAGGCCATCGCGGCGGCGTTCACGCGCTGGGCCGGCTCCGACGACGCCATCTTCGTCATTCCCCACGTCGAGATCCTGGCGCGGGACTGAGGCGCCGGCCGGGGTCCGCCTGCTCGCCCTAGTCCGCCCAGAGCCGATCGGTGTAGGTGTCGGTCCCGACAATGGTGGGGATGAAGGGCAGCGCGGCGACGACCGTGCCCTTCCCGGCCTCTTCGAGGCGACGCCGGTGCTCCGCGATCACGGGCTCCCAGGCCACCTCGGGCGGGGTGTTCAAGAACCAGAGCAGGACGGTCCGGTTGTCGCGGGCCTTCTCGCGCGGCACGTCGCCCGGGGCGTCGACCTCGAGCGCGATGGGGGTGAAGGCGGCCACCAGGTCGCCGTCGGTCCCGGGCATGAGGCCGGGCAGGTGCTCGTTGCGCAACCATGACCACAGCTCCTCGTTGGTGATCGACTCGTCGCGGTCGATGAAGACCGTCACGAAGCCGCGGTAGGGGTGGTCCAGGGCGAGCTCCACGGGAACCCCGTCGGGGTCGCGGCGGTGCTCCCACACGAAGTTGTAGAGGAGCGTGTGCACGTGCTCGCGCTCTTGGAACATGCGCCCGGCCGCGTGCAGGGCGTTCACCTGGCGCAGCGCCCACTTGTTCCACACGTCGTGGTAGCCGTCGAGCACCCAGTAGGCCGAGATGTACGAGCCCCGTCCCGGCTCGCCGGTGATCGCCGAGGGGTCGGGGTCGCGGAGCGCCTTGAGGTCGGCGGTGGCCACGTAGCGGCGACCGGCGAAGTTGTAGGGGCCCACCATGCACCCGGCGTAGAAGTGGTCCCGCTCGTACCATCGGTTGTAGGCCACCTCGTGGCCGCGGTGCGGCTCGACCAGGGTGAGCAGCATGGAGCCGAGCTTCACCGGCTCGGCCTCGGCGTAGACCTCTATCGGCTTGGACTTCTTCGGCGCGTCCTCAGGCATGACGTGTGAACCTAACAGCAGGGCTGAGCCGTCAGACAGTCCCGCTGGCCACGATCGCGGTCGTGGGCGCGACGACGCCGCCCGCCGGCTCGGCCGTGATGGACAGGGCCGAAGGTCGGTTCGTCCCCGCCATGGTGAAGGCGGCCTGGCGCGGCGAGGACCCGAGCAGGCCGAGCGAGATGGCCCGGCTGCCGACGGTCCCCCACAGCTGATAGGTGCGCCCGCGGCCGAGCGACGGGAGCGACGACGTCACGAGATAGCCCCGGCCGTCGGGCACGACAACGAACTCGGCAACCTGCGTGTGGGACGCCGAGTCCAGGTCCACCAGCTGGCGTCCCCGCGTATCCAACGCATGCGCCACCGTCGACGGCGGCTGCGCCACCTGGGCCTGGAGGTTCGAGGCCCGGTTGTCGGCGCGCACCAGGCCGATGCCCAGGACCGCGGCGACCGCGGCGGCCGCCACCGCAACGGCGCCCACCGTCGCGAGCGCGACGCGGCGCGGGCGCCGCGTCTCCTCGACGGGGGCAGGGAAGGGCGAGGGCGCCCTTCCCTCCGAGGTCAGAGCCGGCATGGGAGGCGGCTCCTCGTCGGCCTCGCGCTCGGGTAGCTGGCTGGCGATGTGCGACCAGAGACCCTCGGGCAGGGGCTCCACCGAGTTCCCCAGCGCGGCCGCCACCTCGGCTAGCCCATCGAGCTCAAGGCGACAACGCGGGCACGACGCCAGGTGCGCCTCGAGCTCGGTGCCCTCGTCGCCGTCGACGGCGTCGAGGGCATACGCCGGGAGCAACTCGCTCGCCTCGTCGTGGGTCATCACGCGTCCACCCCTCGGATCCCGGCATCCGCGAGTGCCGCGCGCATGCGCCGCATGCCGTTGCGGATGCGGCTCTTGATCGTGCCCTCGGGCTGGTCGAGCATCGTCGCCACCTCGCGGTAGGTGTGGCCAGCGAAGTAGGCCAGCTCGATCGCGCGGCGCTCCTCCTCGGGCAGCTCCCCCATGGCGTGTCCCACGTGGTCGGCCACGGCGAGGTCCCACACCTCGTGCTGCATGTCGTAGGCACCCTCCGCGGTGCGTGTGGCGTCGCGCGCTTCGCGCAGGCGCCTCGAGTTGGAGGAACGAACGGCGTCGACGGCCCGTCCGTGCGCCTGCGCCAGCAAGAACGAGCGCAACGACCCGCGCGTCGGGTCGTAGCGATCGGGCTGGTTCCAGAGGCGCAGAAAGACCTCCTGGGTCACGTCCTCCGCCTCGGTCGGATTGTTGAGCACGCGCCTGGCCAAGCCGAAGACGGCCCCGCCGTGCCGACGGTAGACCTCGGCCAGTGCCACCTCGCTGTAGCGGGCGATGGAGGTCACCAGTTGGGCGTCACTGGCTTCGTCGATGGTCCGCATCTCTGACCTGTTCGGTGCCGCCCCCCTCGGTGGATGTCCGGAATTTCGCCCATCCGGGCCTGGGCTGTGTTCCGGATAGTAGGCGCTATGCGTACGACCATCGACTCCTACAAGTCCCGAGCTGGACGGTTGGATCTCCGAGGCATCGACTTCGATGACTTCAAGGACCAGCCCTTGGCAGCCGACGCCCTGCGCTCACTGCGCTACATGCACGACGTGGAGCACCACACGGTCTGTTACCTGCGCGATCTGCTCTTGACACCGGCGCACCAGGACCCCGAGATCACGTCGTTCCTCTCGTGCTGGGTCTTCGAAGAGATGTGGCACGGCGAGGCACTGGCGCGGGTGCTCGAGTCCCACGACGAGCAAGCGGGTGCGCCGCGCATCGCCGCGCTGCGCCACGGCCGTCGTCGGCGCCAGGCCCTCACGACACTCAGCACCATCGCGTCGGCGGCGTTCGCCGGTCGTGCCTTCGTCGCGCTGCACATGACGTGGGGTGCTGTCAACGAGTGGACGACGCAAGCCGGCTACTCGCGACTCGCCGAGACGGCCGGCCACCCGACGTTGCGCGAGCTCCTGCGTCGCATCATGAAGCAGGAGGGCACACACATTGACTTCTACGCGACCGAAGCAACCCGGCGCCTCGGTGACAGCACGCGGGCCCAACACCTCACGCGCTTCGCGCTCGCACACTGGTGGCGGCCGGTCGGTTCGGGTGTGATGCCGCGCCGCGAAGTCAACTTCTTGGTGCGCTACCTCTTCGACAGCGAGAAGGGTGGGCAGGTCCTCGAGCGCATCGACCGCCGTGTCGACCGCCTCCCGGGACAAGGGGACTTGCATCTGCTGAAGGGCGCGGTGTCGCGTCTCGCCGCGGCGTAGCAGCGTCGCGACACCACTTGCGATTCTCAGGCCGATTCGGCGGTCTCCTTGATGGCGGCCAGTGTGGCGGCGATGCCGCTCTCTGCGGCGGCGCTGCGTGTGGCGATCTGCGTTTCAGCGTCGTCACCAAAGACGTTCTCGAAGAACGCAACCCCGTCGGGGGGCAACTCCCAGACCTCGGTCACCAACGTGGCACCGTCCATCGCTTCGAACGTGTAGCCCCACCGGGCGCGCGTCGGGGGCTCCGCGACCGCCCAGGCGAACTCGCGGCCGGGCTCGGCCGCCACCACCTCCGACGTGGTCTCCCACGTCCGCTCCGGCCCCTCGTTGCGACCGGTGAAGCGCGCCCCCAGCCGCGGGCCGTCGCCCTCGGCCCACCAGCACGCCTTGCACACCGGGCTCCACTCCCCCATGCGTGTCACGTCGGACACGAGGTCGAAGAGCTCCTCGGGCGTGCGCGGGATGACGATCGAGCCTTGGCGACGAAGCTGGGCCATCCCCAGACCATAGGCCCGGTAGGTCCGGCGGGAGGCCCTGGTCAGCCGACGACGGCCAGGAGGACGGCGCGGGTCTGCTCCAGCGCGGCCGTCGTCACCCGTTCGTCGGGATGGTGTGCCAGGAGCGGGTCGCCGGGCCCGAAGTTGGCCGCGGGCACCCCGTGCTCCCAGAACGACGCGACGTCGGTCCAGCCCACCTTGGCCTTGGGCGCGGCGCCGCTGCGCTCCACCAACGCCTTCAACAGCGGATGGTCGAGCGACGGCGGCGCGCCGTCGCCGGCGTCGAGGAGCTCCCAGGTGTCGCCCGCGTCGAGCTCGAGCATGGGGTCGAGGAGCTCGTGGAGGGACGCCTCTGCCTCCGCCTTGTGCCGGTCGGGCGCGTAGCGGTGGTTCAGGGTCACCGATGCCTCGTCGGGTACGACGTTGGCGGCCACGCCGCCGTCGATGGCCACTACCTGGAGCTGCTCGGCATAGGTACAGCCGTCGATGACGACGTCACGGCCTCGCCACGCCGCGACCGCCTGGAGCACCGGAGCCATGCGATGGATGGCGTTGCGCCCCGTGAAGGGCCGCGGCGGTGTGCGCCCGGATGCCGCGCAGCGTCAGACGGACGCGCATCGTCCCCTGACAGCCCGCCTCGACGAGCGCGTTCGTCGGCTCGCCCAACACGGCGGCGTCGCCGTCGAGCAAGTCGGGACGTTGCTGCCACAGCTCGAGCAGGCCGCTGTCGTCGCGGCCGATCTCTTCGCGCGCGTAGAAGCACCACGTGACGTCGACCGCGGGCGTCCGGGACGGTGGTGGCCATATCGAGCATCACGGCGAGGCCGCCTTTCATGTCCGAGGCGCCGACACCCCAGAGCGTGTCACCCTCGAGCCGGGGCGACTCGTTGTCGTTGGCCGGGACCGTGTCGAGATGGCCCGCGAGCACGAGACGCTGCGCGAGGTCCAGGTCGGTGCGGGCCACGACGTTGTCCCCGACGCGGCTGACCTCGAGCCATGGGCACGCACGCAGCGCCGCCTCGACCCGGTCGGCGAGCGCCGCCTCGTGACGGCTGACCGAGGGGACGGCCATCAGGTCTCTGGTGGCCGTCAGCAGATCGCCCATCGACTCAGGTGCTGGCGCCGTGCTCGCGCAGGACCTCGTTCAGCTGCGCCTTGTCGTGGCGCTCACCCTCGGTCAGCCGCTTGATCACCAGCACGCAGGGGACGAAGAACTCGCCGCCGGGGTACTCGCGACCGACGGCTGGCCCGGATGGCCACGCACCAGGGTGGGACCACGCCCCGGGAGATCTCTTCGCCCGTCTCGGCGTCGAAGACCGGGAATGGACGGGTCGAGGAAGCTGCCGGCGCCCAGGACCGCTCCCCGGCCGATCCGGGCGCCGCCGGTGACCATGCAGCGGCTGCCCACGAACGCGTCGTCCTCGACGACGACAGGCACCGCGTTCGGGGGCTCGAGCACCCCGCCGATGCCGACGCCGCCCGCCAGGTGCACACGCTCGCCGATCTGGGCGCACGAGGCGACCGTGGCCCAGGTGTCCACCATGGAGCCCGCGCCGACCCAGGCGCCGATGTTCACGTACGACGGCATGAGCACGACGCCGCGCCCGAGGAAGGACCCCCACCGGGCGGACGCGCCGGGCAACGCGCGCACGCCGGCTTCGGCGAAGCCGTGCTTGAGCGGCAACTTGTCGGCGTACTCGAAGGGCCCGGTCTCGATCGTCTCCATCCCGCGCAGCGAGAACAGCATCAGGATCGACTTCTTGAGCCACTCGTGCACGACGACCTCGTCGGTCGCGGCATCGACCTCGGCCACCCTCGCCTGGCCCGAGTCGAGCAACTCGATGGCCTCCTCCACCAGCTTCGCGGCGTCGGTGTCGGCCGGCGAGAGTCCGTCTCGCCGCTCCCAGAGCTCCTCGATGCTCGCCTGCAGATCAGCCATGGCTCACCCTAGCGAGACGCTCGCCCACCAGCGCCAACCGCTCCATCGGCTGGACCAGCGCGACCCGCACGTGACCGGCGCCGGCGTCGCCGTAGAGGTCGCCCGGGCTGACCAGGAGCCCGCCGTCTGTAGCCAGCGACTCCGCCATCGCCCACGCGTCGGTCCAGCGGCCGGCGGGGACAGGGACCCAGAGGTAGAAGCCACCCTCTGGGTGCATGACCGGGCAGCCGTAGGCCTCGAGCACGTCGGCGAGGAAGGAGAGGCGCTCGCGGTAGCGCGCTCGCTGCGCGTCGACGTGGACATCGTCGGCCAGCGCGGCGATGCCCGCCGCCTGGGCCGGGCCCGGGACCATGAGACCGGCGTGCTGGCGCACGGCGCGCAGGAACTCCACCAGCTCGGCGTCCCCCGCATAGAACCCGACCCGGACGCCGGCGAGGTTGGAGCGCTTGGACAACGAGTGCACGGCCACCACGCCGTCGGCGCCGTGCTGGAGCACCGAGCGCGGCGGGCCGTCCCAGGTGAACTCGGCGTAGCACTCGTCGGAGAACACCGGCACCCCGTGCGCCCTGCCCCACGCGGCCTCGGCGCCGAGGTCGCCGAGGCCGCCCGTCGGGTTCGAGGGCGAGTTCGACCAGAGCACGAGTGCCCGGGCCGCGTCCGCCTCGTCGATAGCGACGGAGGTCGAGTCCGCCGGGACGGCCCGGTGCGGACGGGACAGCGACCGCCCGGCAGCCGGCGAGCTGCGCACCCATCGCATAGGTCGGATACGACACCGCGGGGTACAGCACGGTGTCCTTTGCCGGTTCACGCAGGCGGAGCAGGTGCGGGACCGACGCGACGAGCTCCTTGGTGCCGACACACGCGGCGACGCTGGACAAGGGGACCTCGTCGAGCCCGAAACGCCGCACCAGCCAGGCCGCCGCGGCCTCGCGCAGTTGGGGGCTGCCCGCCGAGGCGGGATAGCCGCGCTCTGTGCCCGACGACGCCAGGGCCTCGACCACGGCGGGCAGGGGCGGGTCGCACGGCGTGCCGATGGAGCAATCGACCATGCCGCCGGGCAGCACGGCCGCCAGCTTGGCCAGACCGTCGAGGCGGTCGTAGGGATAGGGCGGCAGCCGAAACGTCACGGCGCCGCCACGAACTCGGCGAAGCGGGCCCGGCCCACCTCGTCCAGCACGACCTCGAGGGTCGCCGCCTCCTCGCCGTCTCGCTGGCCCACGACCTCGCCCTCGCGGTGCACCGCCGCCAGCACGTCACCGCGCGACCAGGGCACCACGAGTTGCACCACTCGGTCCGAGCCCCGCAGGCGATCCCCCAGGACCCGCAACAGGTCGTCGACCCCCTCGCCGGTGCGCGCCGACACGAGCACGGCGCCCTGCATGCGCTGGGCCAGCGCCTTGGCCTCCTCGGGCGCGCGGTCGGCCTTGTTGACGACCACCAGCTCGGGCACGCCGGCCGCGCCGATCTCGCCCAGCACCTCGTGCACCGCGACGCATCTGCCCCTCCGCGTTGCACGGCCGTGCCGTCGACCACGTGGACGATCAGATCGGCCAGCCGCACCGAATCCAGGGTGGAGCGGAACGCCTCGACCAGTTCGTGCGGGAAGCTTGCGCACGAAGCCGACGGTGTCGGTGACGAGCACGGTCTCACCGCCGGGCAGCGAGAGCTGGCGCGTGCGCGGGTCGAGCGTGACAAAGAGGCGGTTCTCGGCCGGCACCCCGGCGTCGGTCAAGCTGGTTGAGCAGCGTCGACTTGCCGGCGTTCGTGTAGCCGACCAGCGCCAGCTCGCGGTGGCGGCCCCGGGCGCGGCTGCGCCGCTGGAGCGAGCGTGTGCGTTCCACGTCGCGCAGCTCGTCCTCGAGCTTGTGCATCCGGCGCACGAGGCGGCGGCGGTCGACCTCGAGCTGCGTCTCGCCGGGCCCGCGGGTGCCGATGCCGCCCGCCTGCTGGCTGAGCGACGTGCCCCGTCCACGCAGACGGGGCAGCCGGTAGCGCAGCAGCGCCAGCTCGACCTGCGCCTTGCCCTCGGGGCTGCGCGCGTTCTGGGCGAAGATGTCGAGGATCACCGCGGTGCGGTCGATGGCGGTGCGGCCGAACAGCTTCTCGAGATTGCGGTGCTGCGCCGGGGTGAGCTCGTCGTCGAAGACCACCGTGTCGGCGTCGAGGCTGCGGCTCAGCGCGGCGATCTCCTCCGCCTTGCCCCTGCCCGACGAAGGTCGCCGGGTCCGGCGCGTCACGGCGCTGCACGACGCGGCCCACGACGTCCGCACCCGCGCTGTCGACGAGCTGCGCGAGCTCGTCGAGCTCCTCGTCCACCAGCTCGGCGGTGAGCCCGGGGAAGACGACACCCGACGAGGATGATCCGCTCCCGGAACGTGCGCTCGATGAGCGTGCCCGGCAACAGGTTGCTCAAGAGAGCATCTCCGGGTGGATGTCGACGTCCGCTACCTTGCGCACGGGCCCGGCGAGATACGTCGTCGCCGCATCATCCGCGCCCAGCGTCACTTCGAGGACGCCGCCGGGGTTCCGAACCCGCACCGCTGCATCGGGTGGCACCGCGTCCCAGCTGCGTGCCGCCGCGGCCGCGGCCACGCTGCCGGTCCCACAGGCGAGGGTCGCACCGACGCCGCGCTCCCACACCCTGAAGTCGAGCACCACGCCGTCCTCGTCGTGGACGACGGAGATCCACTCGACGTTGATCCCGCCGGGATAGTCCGCCGCCAATTTGGGCCCCGCCTCGGCGATGTCGACGCCCGCCGTGTCCGGTCCCAGGAGCACGAGGTGAGGGTTGCCGACGTCGACCGTGCGCGCCCGGCGCTCGCCGAAGCTCTTGAGGCTGCTCGGGCCCGAGGCGCGCCGGGCCCATGTCGACGCGGGCCGTCGCCACACCCGGCGGTGGCGCCCGGGGCGTACTCGACCGTGCGGGGGCCCCCGGCGGTCGAAACCGTGAAGACGGGCGGTGCCACCAGGCCAGCGTCGACCGCGGCCTGGGCCAGGCAGCGGATCCCGTTGCCGCTCATCTCCGCCTCGCCCCCGTCCGCGTTGTGCAGCTCCATGGAGAGGTCGCACCCGTCGCGTCCCGGCCCGACCCGGATGATCCCGTCGGCCCCGATGCCCCGGTGCCGGTCGGCCAGCACGCGCACCTGGGCCGGCGTCAGCCTGACCGTGTCGTCGGGGTCGAGGACGACCAAGAAGTCGTTCCCGGCACCCTCGTGCTTGGTGGCGTGCATCGACCCATTCTCGCAGCCGGCGTCCCTCAGCCGTGCACCGAGAGGGCCGCGCTCCACCAGCTCCTGGGCCTCGGAGCTGCTCTGCGCCCAGGTGATGCGAGGGTCACGGCGGAACCAGGACGCCTGGCGGCGGGCGAACTGGCGCGTGCGCCGCACCGCTTCCTCCACGCAGTCCGCCAGGGGCACCCCGTCCTCGACATGGCGGAGGATCTCCCGGTAGCCGAGGGCCTGGCGGGCCGTGCGTGAGATCCCGCCGGGGCGAGCGGCCAACGCGCCGCACCTCCTCGACGAGCCCGGCCTCGACCATGGCGGCGAAGCGAGCCGCGATACGCCGGTCGATCTCGTCGGGGGGCAACGCCAATCCGACCTGGCAGACCACCGAGGCCGGATAGGCCTCGAGCCCCGGCCCGAACGCGGAGAAGGGCCGCCCCGACCCCACCGTCACCTCGAGCGCGCGCACCACGCGCCGGCGGTTGGTCGGCTCCATCCGGCCGGCCCCGACCGGGTCGAGCGTGCGCAGGCGCGGCGTGGAGGTCAGCGATCTCGGGCTCGGCCTTCCTCGAGCTCCGCCTCGAGCGCGGCGGCCACCTCGGGGTAGCGCCCGGGGATGACGAGGTCGTCGAGCACCGCCCGCAGGTACAGGCCGGTGCCACCGACCAGCAGCGCATGACGCCCTCTGGCCTCGATGGCGCGCCGCGCCTGGCGTGCGGCGTCCTGGAACTGCGGCAACCGTGAAGTCCTCGTCGGGGTCGACGAGGTCGATCAGGTGATGGGGCACGGCGGCCCGGACCTCGCGACTCGGCTTGGAGGTGCCGATGTCCATGCCCCGGTACACGCACATGGAGTCGACGGAGACGATCTCGCAGTCGCCCCGCCGCAGGGCGAGCTCGAACGCGGCCTCGGACTTGCCCGACGCCGTGACCGCCGACGAGGGCAACCGCGCTCATGCGCCCGCCACCGGGATGCGCACCCGATGGCGGGGCCGCGCCGTCACCTCCTCGAGCCGGCCCGACAGGTGGTGTGGATGCCCGGCGGTCACGGTCACCCGGCACAGCGCGCCGGGTGCGGGCGCATCGGGACCCGATGCAGCGAAGTGCACGAGCTTCCCCTGGCGGGTGCGCGCCGCCAGCATGGCGGCGTCGCGCCGGCTCACACCCTCGACGAGCACCTCCTCGCTGCGCCCGACACGAGCCTGGTGCCGGGCCAGGGCCGAGCGGTCGATGACCGTCTTGAGTCGGTCGAAGCGCTCGGCGACGACCTCGGCCGGGACGAACTCGTGACTCCATGGCCGCGGCCCGCGTCCCGGGCCGAGGCGAGAAGATGAAGGTGAAGGCGCTGTCGTAGCCGGCCTCCGCGCACACGGCCAACGTGTCCTCGAAGTCCTCGGCCGTCTCGCCGGGGAAGCCGACGATGATGTCGGTGGTCACAGCGAGATCGTCGATCGCATGGCGCGCCGCGGCCAGCCGCTCGAGGTAGCGCGCGTGCGGTGTAGCCGCGGCGCATGGCGCGCAAGACGCGGTCGCTGCCCGACTGGAGCGGCAGGTGGAGCTGCTCGCACACCTCGGGCGTCTCCGCCATGGCCTCGATCGTCTCGGGACGCAGGTCCTTCGGGTGCGGGCTGGTGAAGCGGACCCGCCCGATTCCCTCGACCGCACCCGACCGCGCGCAGGAGCTCGGCGAACGAGCGGGCGCCGGCGCGTGATGTCGCGGCCGTAGGAGTTGACGTTCTGTCCGAGCAGCGTGACCTCGGTGACGCCACGGCGCGCCAGCAGCTCGACCTCGTCCACGATGTCGTCGAGCGGGCGGCTCGCCTCGGGGCCCCGCACGGCGGGGACGATGCAAAAGGCGCACGAGTTGTCGCAGCCGGTCTGGATGTTGACCCACGCCGCATAGGGCAGCTCGCGCACGGCGCCGGGACCGAGCAAGGAGTTGGTGCCCGACTCGGGCGGCGGCGCGTCGAGGATCTCCATGAGCGGGCCCTCGGCCCGCGCCCGCTCGAGCAGGCCCGGCGCGCTGGTGAGGTTGTGCGTGCCGAAGACCACGTCGACCCAGCCGACCTTCTCCTGGATGCGCTCACGGTCCTTCTGCGCCAGGCAGCCGCCGACGGCGATCTGGAGTCCGGGCTTCGCGTCCACCAGCTCTTTGAGGCGGCCGAGGGTGCCGTAGAGGCGCTGATCGGCGTTTCCCGGATGCAGCAGGTGTTGAGGACGACGACGTCGGCGTCATCCTCGGAGGTCGGCAGGCGACAGGCCGTCGGCGACCAGCAACCCCGCGAGCCGCTCGGAGTCGTGCTCGTTCATCTGACACCCGAAGGTCCGGATGAAGAAGGTGCGCGCCATGAACCAAGTGTAGGGAGCCGCGGCGCGTAGATTTTCGACGGTGCACCGCCTCCCGCCCTTCCTCGCGCACCGCCTGCGACGTCGGCCGTCGCCCTGGTCGCGTTGGCGATGGCGGTGGCGGCGCTGGCAGCATGCGGCGGCGGCCCAGGCTCAGGTTCGGGTGCCCCCAGCGGGTCGTCCCCCGAGTCGGCCGACGCCCGGCTCGCGAACGCCGACTCCACCGTACAGACGGCCATGACGCAGTACCTGTCGACGGCCGCAGCAGTGCACGACGGCCCAGAGTCCCGTCGTCTGCGTCGAGAAGGCCGACCGCACACTCGGCGGCCAGATCCACGACTACGCCAACGTGCTGGCCGTCGGGCGTGGCTTCAGCGCGCCGGCGACCGAACTGTCCGACGCACGCAATGCGGCACAGACGCTGGCCAACAGCCTCGAGATCCTCGGCGACGCCGAGCCCACCCAGGCCAACTACGACCAGGTCCTCAACTCCTTCAACGTGAACAGCGCCATCTCGTCGCTCCAAGCGATCGTGACCAAGGTCCAGTCGGATCTGAGGTGACCGGGTCGTCCGCCGGGATGCTCAGGAGGCGCCGACGGTGACCGTGAAGTTCTTGGTGAGCTCGGTGCCCGCGCTGATCACGACCTTTCTGGCTGGTGACGTCGACTGGTTCAACGTCGTGCCGCCGAAGAGGTCGACGAATCCCTCGAGCCACCACGTGCCCGGTGACAGCAAGAAGGTGTACGCCCCGTTCTGCTGGCTGCCGGTCTGGATCTCACCGGGGCACACGCCGTCCGCCGGGAGCCCAGAACAGGCCTGGACACCCGACTCGTAGTCACCGTTGGCGGGTACGCCGACCACGGTGACGCTGCCGGTCACCGCCCCCTGCGAGGGCTGTTGGTACTTCACCGTGACGTTGCGCGTCGTCGTCTTGCCCGACGTGATCGTCACGGGCTTGCCCTTCGTGTCGCTGACGGAGCCGAATACGGTCTGATACCCGGGATAGAGCAGCCACGGGCCGGCGGTCAGGGTCGGGAGCGAGTACACGTTCACCGGGGACTTGGCGGCTCCGGCGTATCCCGCTGGTGGGTTGGCCGCGGCATTCGCGCTCTTTGCCTGGCCGCGGTCCGCCGCTCCGTAGCCGAAGCCGGACGGACCCGAGTACTCGTTCACGCATTCGGGAGCGGGCAGCCCACCGGTCCACGGCTCCGCCGCCGGACAGGCGAGCATGGTGTAGGACTCGACCGTGACGCCCGCGGGCAGTCCCGGCACCGTGATGGTCCCGGTCGCCGTGCCGGGGACCTGGTAGGGGACGCTCAGGTAGAGGTTCATCGTCTGCTTCTTGGCCAAGGTCACGACCTCAGTCGGCCCGTCGACCGCGTTGTCGTACGGCTGAGCCAGGTAGAACCCCTTGACGCTCCACCGCCCGGCCGCCAGGACCATGGCGTAGCCGTTCCCCGAGATGCCGTAGAACTCGTGGCAACCGATCACCGCGCTCTGACCCTGCGGGCAGGCGGTCACTCCGACCTCGTCGGAAAAATCGGTCGGCGCGCCGGTGACGCTGATCGTCCCGGTCAGCAACGCCTGGCCGGGCAGCAGGAAATTCGTGCTGACGTTGGCCGTGCCCGAGCCGCCAGGGGTCAGGGTCACCGCCACACCCTTCCGGGCGTTGGTCCCGCAGCCCGACTCGGCGCAGAAGCTGGGGTACGCGGTCCACATCACCGGAGGAAGGCCGGACAGCGAGTACGACGCGGTCGCGGTGCCGTTGGACACAGTCATGTTCGATCCGTAACCGTTCACACAGGCGATCGAGGAGGAGACCCCGTTGTACGGCGCATACGAGGGACAGAGCAGGACAGAGAGCTGCTCCACCGGGTCGATCGGTGGCACGTTCTTCACGGTGATGGTGCCGCTGAGGGACGCCGGTTTCTCGTAGGGAACACTCAGGTCGAGGTGCACCGTCCCGCCCGCCGGCACGGTCACGGTCTGCGCCGCACCGAGGAACGCGCCACCGAAGCCGCTGTTCTCATAAAAGCCCGACATCCGCCAGGTACCCGCCGACAGGCTGAGTGTGTAGACACCGTCGGACGCCAAGGCGTACACCGGTTCGGAGCAGACCTCGCCCGGCGGGCTCGACGCCGGACAGCCACCCGCACCGGTAAAGGCGGGGGTGAACTTCTTGGGTGCACCCGTGACCGTCACCGTGCCGGTGACGGTGCCCGTGCCCGTGCCCGTGCACTGTGAGGAGCCGGTGCTGCTCGAGCTGCTCGAGCAGCACATGCTCGAGCTGCCGCTCGATCCGGAGCTGCTGCTGACACACGAGCTCGACCCCACGATCCGGTTGGCCAGGGACGTCAGACCGAAGCCCGATGCGATCTGCGGAAGGACCGTCACCAACAAGACGAAGCTCGCCGCCGCAACGACGGCCATGCGCGCCCGAGGTTTCCAGCTCTTCACCGCTTCACCCCCGCTCTCTCCCCGTCGAGTGGACAGCAGACTGCGGCGCAAAACATACCCCTGATCCTGGGCGCAAGCCGGGACGTCGTGCCCCTCCGTCAGGGCGCAGCCAGATACGGCCCTTCGGGCGTGAACCCGACGCGGGCGATCACGGCCGGCCGATGGGGGATCGCCGGTGCTGTACTGGCCCGGAACGGGTTGTAGACCAGGAAGACGTTGGCCCCCTTCTCGAACACGGATTCCTCCCCCGGGCCGAAGCCCTGACGGTTGGACCCGATGAACGGTTTGGGGCTCACGTCCGAACACGGGCCGAACGGCGTCTCGCAGGCGGCCACGCCGATGCCGTACGCGGGTGAGGAGAACCAGTTGGCCGAGAAGAACAGCCAGTAGGTCCCCCAGGCCTCGACCATGTCGGGCGCCTCGACGATCGTCCCCTCCCACGCTTGGCTGGGCCCGAGAATCTTGACCGGCGCGCCGAGCAGCCGCCGCCCGTCAGCGCTCAGCTGCTGCGCGTAGATGCCGGTGTCGCCGTCCTGGTCCGGACCGGGCACGCTCGGGTTGGCGTTGTCCTCCGACTTCCACAGCAGGACCAGCTGCGAGCCGTCGACGAAGACGCGCGGGTCGATCGATCCGCGATGGTCGAGCTGGCACACGAAGGGGTGGTCCACCGGGACGAACGGGCCCACCGGCGACGATCCGAACGCCGCGCCGATGCAGTGCACGGACGGGTTCACACCGCGCAGGAGGACGCTGTAATAGAGGGCCCACCCTCCTGCCACCCGATGGACGTCGGGCGCCCACGTCAGTCCGCCGGCGGCCCAGCTGGGGAGTTGCGGCAAGGCATCGACCGGCGGCCCCCACCGGCCGGGCTTCGGTCCGGTGCGCACGGGCACGTCGAGACCGCCGATGCCCTGATTCGAATAGATGTAGTACGTCCCGTGCCATTCGAGCATGTACGGATCACTCACATCTGGCCCGGTGAGGATGTAGCGCCCCGGCGCGGCGGGGGTCCGGGTCGGAGGGGGCGCGTTGCTCTGCGCGACAGCCAGACCGCCACCCGCATCGCGGGCGAACCCGACCGAGGTCTGGGCGACGACGAGGGCGACCGCGGCGACACCCCAGGCGAGCGCGCCCACCACCCGACGAAGCCCGTACGGCGTGGCCCGCACTCCGGTCGTCGCGGGCGCGACCGACGCCAGCCCTACCACGCAGCCCCCCAGGAGGGCGACGGCCGGCAGCTCCCAGGACGGGCCGATCGCTCCGGCCACGGCGAAGGTCGCCGCGGCACCGGCCGCGCACGACGTCAGGACGTCGCGCCGTCGGCAACCCCAGGCGGCCGTGGCGACCGCGCCCACGAGGAGCACGGCACCGACCAGGCCGCCGTCGGCCAGGATCGTCAGGTAGGTGTCGGGGGTCAGGCCCGGATAGAGATCGACCGGCTGCGTGGACGCGTCCACGATCGACGGTCCGACGCCTCCGGTGGTGGACGAGCGCCAGCTGTGGGCGGCGGCGGACCACGCCAGCGTCTGGCCCTGGCTGAGCGGCTCCGTCGGCCCCGTCACGCCCGGAGGCCGCAGCACCAGGACGCTCAGCCCGGCCAGCACCACGACGAGGATCGCGACCACGGCGGCGGTGGGAACGATGCTGCGACCCCCCCGGGGTCCGCCCTGCAGCCCCGCCGCCGCCACCAGTGCCGCGAGCAGGACGGTCGAGGGCCACGGCCCGAGGTGTCCCGACGCCGCGGCCACGACCACGACGCCGGCCAGGACGCCGGTCGCCAGCGGCCACGCGGCGGCGAGCCAGCGCCGGGCCGGGACGAAGCAGGCACCAGCCACCAACGCCAGCAGGGTCCAGTGGCTCTGCGTGCCGATGAAGGCGGCCACCACGACGCACAGTGCCGCCCGGACCAGTGGCTGTCGCAGGTCGAGACCCAGCGCCAGCACCAGCGCGATGCCAAGGAGCGCGGCAGCGGCGGCGGGATGCGTCAGCGGGGTGGCGAGTTGCCAGAACGAGCCGGCGCGCTGAGCGAGGGGATCGACCCGCCACACCAGGCCGACGACACCGACGGCGGCCGTGACGGCGGCGACGCCGACCAGGGCCAGCGCGACGCGCGCACGACTCTGGTCGTCGAGCGCCTTGACCACCAGCGCGGCGGCCAGGAAGCCGAGCATGGACGCGCCGAGGGGCAAGAAGGCGGCGGGGCGGTGCACCGCGACGGACCGCACGAGCCACCAGAGGGCCAGCCCGCCCACGGTGGCCGTCAGCAACAGGGACAGCCGGTCACGGACGCGCACCAGCGCGAGCACCGTGAGGACGCCCGACACGGCTGCGACACCGAACGCGTCGGACGGGTAGAAAGCGCCACGCCGATAGACGGCGGCCGCCAGCATCCCGACGGCGATGGCGGCGAGGGTCGCCGAGCCCGAACCGGAGGCGGTGCGGTTCGGGACCGTCGTCACCACCGGATCGTCACCAACTCGGTCGTGGTCGAGCGCGTCGATCGACAGCGGCGCTGCGACGCCCCCGTCAGGCAGGTCCACGGACAGCTTCGTATTCCTTGTCGACAACGAGCACTGGGCCTCCCCCACCACAGTTTTCCATGACGTCCGCGCGCCCACCGGTCGGCCCAGCCGACACGGCGAACCCTGATCTCCCGGTCAGGCCCTCGCTAAGGTGACCTATCGCACACGGGTCAGCACGGACGCCATGACGCGCCGCACGCTCCTCGGGCTGCTTCTCCTCGCTGCGGGTACGGCCTGCTACGTGGCCGTCGTGGTGGCGCGCCAGGGGCCACCACCGGGCGGCGACACGACGCCGCTCACCACCGTCACCTCCGCCCTGGCCTCAGGGCAACTGCATGCAGCCGCCTCCGAGGACGGATTGCCCAACCCGCCCGGCTATCCGCTCTTCACCGCGCCGTTCGTGGCCGCCCTTCCGTCGCTGCTCGGTGCGCCGACGTGGTGCCTCACCACGGGCCGGGCTGCCGCGCTGCACCAGGAGAGCTCGTACGCGCACGATGCGAACTTCGCCGGCGACGTCGACGAATGCGGGACGCTCGGCCCATCCGGCGCGAGTGACGTCTCGCCGCCGTGGTACCGCGCTCAAGGGCTGCTGGGCGTGCTCGGCTGGCTGGCGCTGGCGGGAGGCGCGCTGGTCGCTGGTGCGGGCGGCTGGGGTCGACACCCCGGAGCGACTGGCCGGGCTCTTCGTCTTCCTCGCCTTCCTGCCCGCGGCGAGCAGCGCCATCGTGCAGCTCTTCCACCCGCAGGACATCGTGGGCCTCGGCCTCGCCCTGGGCGCCCTGGGCCAGACGATCAAGGGCCGCTGGGTCCTGGCCGGCGCGCTGTTCGGGCTGGCCATCGTGACCAAGCAATTCGCCATCCTCCTGGTGCTCCCCGCCCTGGCCGTGGTTCCGGGCTCCGGGCCCCGCCTGCGTCTCGCGGTCACCGCCGTCGTGGTGGCGGCCGCCGGCCTCCTCCCGTTCTTCGTGTCGGCACCGCGGGCCACGCTCGAGAACTTCAGTGGCTTCAGCGCGGGCGGCGCCGTCTCGGGCGAGACCGTGTTGACACTCTCGGGCGTGTCCGGCACGGTGGCCTCAGCAGTGGCTCGCGGACGCGCCAGTCCTCTTCGCGGCGGCGATCTGCCTGTGGGCGCTGTCGCGGCGCGGGCCGTGGCTGCGGCAGCCCGAGACGCTGGTGGCGCTCGGCCTGGCCTGCGTCAGCGGTCGGCTCATCTTCGAGTCGGTCGTGTTCCCCTACTACCTCCTCGCCCCCAGCGTGCTCTTCTTCGTGCTCGATCTCGTCGCGCGCCGCTCCCCCGCCCGATCGCTCGCGTGGTGCGCAGCGGCTGCGTTCTTCGTGGCCATACACCCGGGCAACCATGCCGTCGCCGCGTTCGGGACGCTGGTCTTCGCACTCGTGGCGGTCGCGGCCGGTCTCGTCGAAGCGGCGCGGCTGTCCTCTGTGACCCCCGACGCCGGCCCGCAACAGCATCCGGTCACACCCGGCCTCGCCTGATGCGACCCCGCGGGACGGGATCGGCGCGGGACTCGCGGGCCTACAGATCGACGACGGCCTCGTCGCCATAGACGAGACCGCGGCGGTCGGCCCCGAGCTCGAGCACGCGCGCCGGGGACACCCGAGCGCGCCAGGGCGGCCTCCGCGTCAACGCGTACCGAGTCCGCCGAGCCCGCACGCACGATCGCGGATGAGGCTCGGTCCGGCACCGGACCAGCTGGCAGCGAGCGCACCCGCGTCGACCGAGCGCGGCGAGGAGCGCGGCCGACTCGGGGAACAGGGGCGTGCGAGCCGGCTGGTGGACGCGGTCACCCGTTGCCGCCGCCACGAGCCAGGACGGGTCGGCCAGCCCGGCGAGCAGCAGTCCCATGCGGCCGAGGTTGAAGACGGCGTCGGCCCGGCTGAGGGAGTCGGGGAGGACGCCGCGCGCCGTCGGGCGTCGCCAGGTCGCGGTCGGGGACGATGACGACGAAGGACAGTTCGTCGCTGAGTGGCAGCGGCGCGTGCACGGGGCCGCCCCCCACGGTGGTGGCTGCGACCAGGCCACCGAACGCGCTGGCCGCGGCGTTCTCGGGGTGCCCGTCGTAGGCCGCCGCCACGGCAAAGGGGTCGTCCGCGCCGGCGGCGGCTGCCGCCGCCGCGGCGAGGGCGGCCGACGAGCCGAGCCCGCGCGCCAGGGGGATCTGCGAGCGCACCGTCACCGCGCAGCGGTCATGGCCGAGGACCTCTGTCGCCACGCGCGCCGCGAGGTGCGACGCGTCGTCGAAGAGGCCGGCTCCCTCCCCTTCGGTGACCACGCGGAGCGACGGGGCCGGCTCGACCTCCACGCTCACGTAGCGCTCGAGCGCGAGCGCCAACGTGTCGAAGCCTGGCCCGAGATTGGCCGACGATGCTGGGGCCCGTGCGCGCACGGCGTCAGGCTACGTGGTCCTAGAAGATCCGCTGGAGCAACGACGGGCGCGGCACGTCCTGGCGCAGGCGCACCGGGACGATGACGGTCTGCGTGCCCAGCGTCACCACCTCGGTCCCCGCCTCGGCGCCGCGGCGGGCCTCATCTGTGAGCGTGCGCCGCGGGTGGAACGCACGGCGCGCCGTGACCCCGGGCCACGTCAGCATCGTCACCGCCGAGGCCGTGGTGGCGCCGACTGTCTTGCCCGCCTCGCTCACATGGGCGGCCACGGCGCCGCCCGGCAACACCTGAGTGCTGCCGATGAGCGGTCCGAGCGCGTCGACCAACGCCAGACCGTGCAGGCCGGCCTGGGCGAGCACCTCGGGACCTTGTTGCCCGGTGACCGCGGCCAGGAGGAGCACCTGCCGGCCGTGCACGGGACGGATGACGGCGATCACGTCGCAGCCGCCGGCTTCGGTGGTGTACCCCGACTTCACGCCGAGGACGCCTTGGATCCCGAGCATCGGCGTGTAGGTCGAGATCGTGCCCGCCACCGGGAGGGTCACCGAGGACATCTTGACGATCGCGGCGAAGGCCGGGTCGGCCATGTCGGGTGCCGCCACCTTGAGCATGTCCGAGGCGGTCGAGACCGATGCCGGGTCCACGCCGCTGGCGTCGGCGAAGTGCGACTGGCTCATGCCGAGCGATGCCGCGTCCGCGTTCATCTTGGCCACGAAGGCGGGGATGCTGCCCGCGTCCCAGCGCGCCAGCAGGTCGGCGTAGTTGTCGGCGGAATGCACCAACAGGCCGCTCAGCACCTGCTGTTCGGTGAGGTGCTCGCCCAGCGTCACCTCCGCGTTCGAGTCGTCGTTGACCGTGTCGCTGTCGTAGTCGTTGACGTCGGCCTGGCTCACCGTGATGGTCAGCCCCGGCTGGCCCGGCGCCACCGGGTGATCGTGCAGGATCACGTACGCGGTCATCAGCTTGGTCAGGCTGGCTACGGGGGCCGGCCGTTCGGGGCCCGACGCAACGTTGATGCCGATGGCCGGGACGGCAATGGCGCCCTCCCCGTGTTCGGCCAGGGCAGTGACATCGCCCGCGACGGCACCGACACCGAGCGCGACAGCACGGGCGTGACCGCCGGAGCGGGGTCCGGAGTGTGCAGCCGAACGCCCACGACGACCGCCGCGGCGGCGATCAGGACCAGCAGCGCCACCAGCACGACCAGCCCCCGGCGTCCCCGGCGCCGCTGCGAGCGCGCGGAATGGCGTCCCCGCTCACGCCGCGACGGTGGCGGCGCCGGTGCAGGCGCCGGTGCAGGCGGCGGCGCACGGAGCGAGTCGAGACGGAAGGGCGCCACCATCAGGGGCGCCTCGGCCTCGGAGCTCACCGCCGGCTCAGCGCGTCGAGCTCCTCGGGCGTCATGAGCACCGCACGCGCCTTGGAACCCTCGCTCGGTCCGACCACGCCCGCCTGCTCGAGCAGGTCCATGAGGCGCCCGGCCCGGGCGAATCCCACCCGCAGCTTGCGCTGCAGCATGGAGGTCGAGCCGAGCTGGGAGCGCACCACGAGGTCCCGGGCCTGCGACAGGTATTCGTCGTCGTCGTCGTCGACGCCGTTCCCGGCCAGCGGTCCGTCGTCGATCCCCTCGATCCCCACGATCGCCTCGGTCTGCCCGCCCTGGGAGCGCCAGTGCTGCACGACGTCGCGCACTTCCTCTTCCGAGACCCAGGGCGCCTGGAGGCGTCGCGAGATGTTGGAGGACGCGGTGAGCAGCAGCATGTCCCCCTTGCCGATCAGGCGCTCCGCACCGGGCTGGTCCAAGATGACACGGCTGTCGGCCAGCGACGAGACCGAGAAGGCCATGCGGCTCGGGATGTTGGCTTTGATCACGCCCGTGATCACGTCGACCGACGGACGCTGCGTGGCGATCACCAGGTGGATGCCGACGGCACGGGCCATCTGGGCGATGCGCACGATGGAGTCTTCGACGTCGCGGGCCGCGACCATCATCAGGTCGTTGAGCTCGTCGACCACGACGAGGATGAACGGAAGCGTCTGCGGCGCCTCGGGCTCGTCCTCGAGGCCGGCCTCGTCCTCCACCGCCGGATGGTCCTCACCGAGCGCCCGGGCCGCAGCGTTGCGGCTGCGCCGGCGATCTGACGGCGGGGTCGCGATCCGCCCCTCCTCCACCAGCTGGTTGTAGCCGGTGATGTCGCGCACACCGTTCTCCGCCAGGATGTCGTAGCGCCGCTCCATCTCCTTGACCGCCCACGCCAGGGCGTTGGCGGCCTTCTTCGGGTCGACGACCACCGGGTTGAGGAGGTGGGGCAGCCCGTCGTACTGGCCCAGCTCGACGCGCTTGGGGTCGACCAGGATCATCTTCACCTTGTCGGGCGTGTCGCGCATGAGCACCGACGTGATGATCGAGTTCATGCACGAGGACTTGCCCGACCCTGTCGAGCCCGAGATCAAGATATGGGGCATCTCGGCCAGGTTGGCCATGACGGCGCGCCCGGCGATGTCGCGGCCCATGGCGACCTCGAGCGGGTGGCCGCTGCCGCTGCGCGCCTCGCGCGACTCGAGGATGTCGCGCAGCGAGACGAGCTGGCGCGTCCGGTTCGGCACCTCGACGCCGATGGCGGACTTGCCCGGGATTGGTGCGAGGATGCGCACGTCGGGGGACGCCATGGCGTAGGCGATGTCCTTGGAGAGGCTGGTGACACGGGCGACCTTGACGCCAGGCCCCAGCTCGATCTCATAACGCGTGACGGTCGGGCCCACCCGGCACCCCACGAGGCGCGTCTCCACACCGTGTGCAGCCAGCGCGCGCACGAGCTCCTCGCCGGCGGCGTCGATCTGGCGCTGGTCCTGGCGCATCTTCTTCGACTGGTGCAGCAGGCTCATCGTGGGCAGCGCCCACTCCCCGGGCCGCCGAGACGAGGCGACCACCGGCAGCGCCAGGTCCGGCTCGGGCTCGGTGGCCGGCTCGGACTCGGGCTCGGGGTCGAGGGGTATGTCGATGTCGGTGTCGTCCCCGTCGGCTGGGTCTTCGTGCGGCGGCTCGCCGGCCCCGGGAACCAGGTCGTGGGCATCCGACGAGGTGGCACCGAGATCGGTCGTCGAGCCCTCGGGGACGATGACGAACGGCTTGCCCCGCCACAGCTCGGCTGCGATCCGGCCGGTGGCCACGGCGCCGGCACGCAGGGCCCGGCCGACCGACGCCAGGGACGCGCCCGTCGCCACCAGGATCGCCACCACGACGACGGCGACCAGCAACACGGTGGCGCCGGCGCTGCCGAGGCCGGCATGGAGCGGGCGGCCGACGATCACGCCGAGATAGCCACCGCCCTCGCGCAGTGCGTGCGAGTCGGACAGTGCCGGTGCGCCCTTGCCCAGCTCGGCCAGGCCGCAGATGCCGAGGAGCCCGAGCACGATGCCGACCACGAGGCGCCAGGGATCCGCCCCCTGACCGTCCTCCTCGTCGTTCTCGTCGTACTCGTCGCGGAGGCGGCGGTCGAACAACAGCGTGGCGCCTGCGCCGACGGCGACCAGCGGCAGGAGGACGCGGGCCCAGCCGGCGAGCGACGCCAGCCCGGTGTTGGTCCCGTGGCCGACCGGGCCGAGTTGCTGGCCCCACAGCGCCAGGGCCAACAGGACGCCGAGCGTGATGAGACCGACCGCCCACAGGTCGCGCGCCTGGACCCGCCAGAACGGCGGCCGTTGCGGAGCCGCCCGCTTGGCGCGCTTGGTGGGCTTCCTGGCGGCGGATCGGGCCGGCGCCCGCGACGGGGCGCTGCGGGTCTTGGTCACCACAGTGAGGCCGAGGCTACTGGCTGACCTGGTGATTTTTGCGGACACTCCCCCGGCCGAGCCGGCCGTTGTCGTACGAACATATGTTCGCTATCGTAGGCCGCATGGCACTCCGGTGGACCCTGGCGGAGAGCGAAGAGGGGGGCACGCTGTTCCCCGACGAGCGAGTGGCCCAGCGCCACGTCGGCAAGGGCGCGTACGCCGGGATGGAGTTCCTCCACGTCAACGCCCGGACCATCATCAACACGGTTCCGCCGGAGAGCCAGATGCCCTTCCGGCACACCATCAACCCGTATCGAGGGTGCAGCCACGCCTGCGTGTACTGCTTCGCGCTGGCCGACGCACGACTACCTCGGCCTCGGCATCGGGACCGACTTCGAGCGCAAGATCGTGGTGAAGGTCAACGCGGTCGAGCGGCTGCGCGCCGAGTTGCGCTCGCCCAAGTGGGGCGGCGATCACATCGCCATGGGCACCAACACCGACCCGTACCAGCACGCGGAGGGCAAATACCACCTGACGCGCGGCATCGTCGAGACGCTCTCGGGGCGCGCGGAACCCCTTCAGCATCTTGACCAAGTCCACGCTCATCCTGCGCGACGACGCGCTGCTGGCGGCCGCGTGCGAGCGCACCGACGTCGAGGTGAACTTCTCCATCGGGACGCTCGACCGTGACGTCTGGCAGCTGACCGAGCCCGGGACGCCCCCACCGGACCGGCGGGTGGAGGCCCTCCGGCGCCTGACCGCCCTCGGCATCCCCTGCGGGGTGCTGGTGGCGCCCGTCCTGCCCGGCCTCTCGGACTCAGAGGCTCAGCTGCGCGAGGTCGTCGAAGCCTGCGCGGACGCCGGCGCGCTGTCGATCAGCGGGGTGGCGCTCCACCTGCGGGGCCCGCTGCGCACGCACTACTTCGACTGGCTCGAGCGACGACCCGCCCCGACCTGGTCCGGCTCCACCGGGCGCGCTTCGCGGCGGGCGCGTACCAAGACGACGAGGCAGCGCGGGCGGGTCGAGACGACCGTGCGGGCGGCGGCACTGCGCTGCGGCGTGACGGGGCGTGACCGCTACCGAGGCTCCAGGAGGACCGAGGCGGCAGCCGACGAATCCGTGACCGCGGCTCGGGCGAACGCCGTGCCGGGGGACGCCGCCAAGGAAGAAGGACAGCAGCTCCGCCTCCTCTGAGCTGCACGGCCCGCCTGGGGCGTGTGTGCGGGGCGCGCCGTCAGAGCCGGTGGTCATCCCTACAATCAGTGGCTCATGCCAGGTACGGGAACGCGGACGTGGCGGGCGAGCCGCCGCGCCGCCGTTGCTGTGGCGGGCTCGCTCATGGTTGGCTCGTTGCTCGTCGCGCCGCCGGGCGTGCCTGGAAGCACGACAGGGCGAGCCGGTGCCCAGACCCCTGCCACGGCGACTGACTCGACCTACGCCATCGTCGACGCGTCCGGTGGCGTGATGACGTTCGGCGGCGCGGGCTATGCCGGCGACACCCTCGAGGTGCCGCTGCAGAAGCCGATCGTCGGCAGCGCGGCGGACCCCGCGGGCGGGTACTGGCTGGTCGCCTCCGACGGCGGCATCTTCGACTTCGGCGACGCCGGGTTCTGGGGATCGGCGGGCGGCCTCCCGCTCAACAAGCCGATCGTCGGCATGGCGCCGACGCCCGGCGGCGACGGGTACTGGCTCGTCGCCTCCGACGGTGGCGTCTTCAGCTACGGCGATGCGCAGTTCTTCGGCTCCACGGGGAGCATGGCGCTCAACAAGCCGATCGTCGGCATGGCGGCGACGCCCGACGGTGGCGGGTACTGGCTCGTCGCCTCCGACGGCGGCATCTTCGCCTTCGGCGATGCCCGCTTCTTCGGTTCGACCGGGAGCCTTGTGCTCAACAAGCCGGTCGTCGGCATGGCGGCCACCACCGACGGTGGTGGGTACTGGCTGGTCGCCTCCGACGGTGGCATCTTCGACTTCGGCGACGCGCCCTTCTGGGGCTCGACCGGGGGTCTGGTGCTGAACAAGCCGATCGTCGGCATGGCGGCGACGCCAGACGGTGGCGGGTACTGGCTGGTCGGGCAGGACGCCGGGGTCTTCGACTTCGGCGACGCCGCGTTCTCGGGCAGCGCGCAGTCGCCGCTGCACCCGCCGCTGTTCCCCCAGCCGATCTCGGCACCGATCCCGCCCGTGGTGAGCATCATGAACGACGCGCCCCGGGCCGCAGGCCACCCACCAGAGCGGGCTGCGCGTCGCCTTCGCCGGCGACTCCTTGTCCCTCTACGAAGGGCAACTACATCCAGGCGACCTCCCCGCCTTACTTCGTCGACGACGGCGCCGCGCCGGGATGCGGCTTCACCAACGGCGCGCCCACCCTGCCCTGGGCCGATCCCGACTGCGCCCTACTTCAGCCCGCCGGCCTGCACGCTGTGGGCGTCGCAGCTCCAGTGGCTCGTCTCGCGCTTCCACCCCGACGTGACGGTGATACAGACCGGGTACTGGGAGACCCAGGACCGCCTCTTCAACGGGAGCTTACCAGTCGCTCGCCGACGCCGACTACTCGGCCTACATCGAGTCGAACCTGGCCCAGGCGGTGCAGATCGCGCACTCCGACGGCGGAGCCGTCATCCTCTCCACCTCGCCGTACTTCGATGACGGGACACCCTTCAACCTGGTCAGCGCCTACAACCAGATCGTCGAGGGGGTGGCCTCGGAGTTCCCCTACGTCTCCATCGACGACCTCTACACCGTGCTCGACCCGGCCGGGACCTACGCCTCGGTGGTCGACGGGATCGTGGCGCGGGCCACCGACGGGGTGCACATCACCCAGGCGGCCGTGGACAACCTCATTGAGCCGGCCCTGAACCAGATCATCGCCAACGTGGCCGGGCCCGTCTACGCCGGCAACGCCTAAGCGGCCGCCGCTCTTCTTGGTGCGTCAAGGGTTCACGCAGGGAGCGCTCCGTCGACGACCGCCCTGGTCAAGTCAATGCCCCGGCGACCCGATCGAATTGACAACGGTTGCACAACAGGCCTGCTCGACCCCGCTGACGCCGCCGCGCGGAACCGCCGCGTCGCCCTCCGCGACTCTCAAGTTGCGCACAAGCGCTGCCGATATCCACAACGTGGTCGCGGGTGGCAACGAGGTCACTCGTCTGCGCAGAGCCGGTGGGCCAATGGGGGAACGCAATGGAGGTCGAGGGGGACGACTCCAGCTCCGAGTTCGACCCGACGCGCCCGAAACCCCACCGGCCACGGAGCGCCGGGCGCGTCTGCGCTTCCTCGCCATCACGGCCTTCTCCGCCTGCCTCGCGGCGGTGACGCTCGCTTTGCTGATGTTCGGCCCACTGAGCGGCCTCGGGCCGGTGCGGCTGTTGTTCCCACAGTGGGAGATGTTCGTCATCCTCTGCCTGCTGTGGGCTGTCACGGTGTACACGCCCATCTCGCTCCACCACGGCGGCAACACCTACTTGATGTCCCTCGACGCGGTGCCGATGTCCATCGGCCTGGTGTTCCTGTCGCCACCCCTCTTCGTGTTGAGTTGCGTGGTGGCGGAGGTCTTCGTCTTGGGAGTCCTGCGCCGACAGGCGCTCGTGAAGGTGATCTTCAACGTCGCCTCCAACAGCTTCTGTGCCGCCGTGGCCGCCATCGTCTTCCGGGAGCTCCTCTACGGCCATAGCCCGGTCAGCCTCGGGGGTGGGCAGCCGTCGCGGCCGCCCTGCTGGTCTTCTACGTCGCCGCAACGTTGAACTTCCGGCTGGTGATCTGGATGAACGGCGGGGCTGCCGAACGCCGCAGTGGCGCGCAAGTCGCCACCGAGGGCATGCTCGTCCTTGCCGAGCATCTGTCTGGCCATCGTCGTCCTCGACGCGCTCTGGTACAGCGTGTGGGCAACGGTGCCGCTCTTGCTCGTGGCCGTGCTGATCATCGCCGCCTACCGCGGCTACGCGCCGGCTCACCCTGCGCTTCGCCTCACTGCAGAGGCTGTACGACTTCAGCCGGGCGCTCGGAACGGCCGAATCTCGAACCCACCTCAATGAGCGTCGCCGTGCTCCAGCAGGTGTGCACGGTGATGCGCGCCCGTCGTGCGCTCATCGTCGTGGCCCACTCGGCCGGCGTGCCGTTCCGGATCTCGCTCGACGACCACGAGCCCTTGCGCGTCGAGATCATCACCTCGGACCCTTCGTCCTTCGTGACCCAGACGATCGAATCGGGCACCGCGTCCATGCATTCGATGGCCGACCAGGACCAACGTGGGATCGCCTCTGACCCCATCGCGGGCACCTATCACGCGGCCATGGTGGCACCGCTGACAAGCGAAAACATGACCGTGGGAGCGATCGTCGCCATGGATCGCGAGGAGGAGCTCGACGAGTTCGATCAGGACGATCTGCGGCTCTTCGATGCCCTGGTGGCGCACGCCAGTGCCAACCTCGAGCGCGCCCGGTACTTCGAAGAGATCCAGCATCAGAAGGATCTCTAAGAATGGCACAGCGACGCACGACTCGCTGACGGAGCTGCCGAACCGCGATCTCTTCGAGTCCCAAGGCGAAGACCGCGCTGGACGAGACCGCCGGCGTGGCCATCGTGCTACTCGACCTCGACCGCTTCAAGCACGTGAACGACACCCTCGGCCACCCCATCGGCGACCGCCTGCTGCTCGAGGTGGCCGAGCGGCTGCTGAAGGCTGTCCCCGAGCGAGGCGACCGTCGCGCGTCTTGGCGGCGACGAGTTCGCCATCTTGATCCCCGGCGTCACGCGACGCGCACGAGGCACTCGCCAAGGTGCACGAGGTCCACGAGGTCCTGGGACGGCCCGATCGACATCGACGGGCTCACCCTCGCCGTGACCGCGAGCGCAGGTGTCGCCTTCGCTCCCCAGCACGGCCACGACGTGACCCTGCTCCTTCAGCGGGCCGACATCGCCATGTACGTCGCCAAGGAACGCCGGAGCGTGACGAGCTCTACTCGGTGGAGCACGACAAGAGCATGCAGCGGGTCCTCATGCTCAGCGGTCTGCTGACGCACGCCCTCGAGAGCGGGACCGAGCTGAGCGTGATGTACCACCCCATCGCCGACGTCCGGTCCCGGCGGATCGTGCACGTGGAGGCGCTGGCCCGTTGGCATCACCCCGAGCACGGCTGGATCCCACCCGACGAGTTCATCGCCATCGCCGAGCAGATGGGCATCGTCGAGCCAGATCACCGACTTCGTCCTCTCCGAGGCGTGCGCGGCCTTGGCGGAGTGGAGGCGTGCCGGGCTTGCACATCGGGCTCGACATCAACGTCTCGGGACGAGAGCTCGCCGACGGCAGCCTGGTGGAAAAGGTCGTGCGGCACTTGGAGGCCAACGACCTCCCAGCCGACGTGCTCACGCTCGAGGTGACCGAGACCGAGGTCATGGCCGACCTGTTGCAGGCGACGCGTGTCCTCGACGAGCTGGCCGGGCTCGGCATCCGCATCGCCATCGACGACTATGGAACCGGCTACTCGTCGCTCTCCTACATTCACCGGCTCCCGGTGCAGGAGCTGAAGATCGACCGGTCCTTCGTGACCAACCTTCCGAACGATCACAGCAATCAGGTCATCGTGCGGTCCTCCATCGCCATGGCCCACTCACTCGGGCTGAGCGTGGTCGCCGAGGGAGCCGAGGACGAGGTGACGTGCGCCGTTGCTGGCCGACGCTGGATGCGACCTGATCCAGGGCTACTACCTCTCGAAGCCCATGCCTCCGGACGACCTCGAGACGTGGCTCCTCAGTGGGCCAACTCTCGAGTTCACGCCCCTCGGGAGCGACGTCTCCGCGCGAGGAGCCCTCGTCCTCTCCGCACCCTGCGGGCAGCGCCAGGCACGGTCACTGACCGCAGCCACTCACGCAGCACTCCCTTCAGGGCCCCAAGGGCCAGTGCGCAGCGGGCTGACGACTCCTTGAGATTCGAGCTCGAGTCAAGGCTGGGATCGAATCCCTCGATCCCAGCCGGTCACCGGCTCGGCAGCACCCCGGCACGCTCCTCGACGGCGCTCTCGGATGTCCGATTCCGCCCGCGCCGGTACCCGAGTAACTTTTTTTCAGCCGTCACACGCTCCCTCGACCGAGCCCCGCGGGTGCATTGGTTCGTGCCTAGACATAGGAGTTGCAGAACACTTCGGGCGAACCGTTTTCCCAGGCCACCGCCAACCTTCGCACAATGTTTGGTTGCCATACGGTTGCAGTTGGGGAAAACTTGTGAGTTCGGATGTGAGGTTCCGCGCAGCGTAACCGCACGAACCCCCACATCCATGCGGTACCGAACCCGAAGGAGGTGTAACCATGCAGCCAAATTGGGGTTGAGTCCAGGCGGCCGAGAGGGTCGCGTCCAGATTCGTCGCATGACCCCGGGTTCGGTCCGGGGGTGTTGCGATCGTTGTATCGACGCGGCGGGTCGCCGCCTTTAGTGGGTCTTTGGGACACCGCGAAGGCGGCGCCCGCCGCTTGTCGCGGTGAGGCGGGCGACAGGCAACGTGACAGCACCGAATTCACGGCCGCGGGTGACAATGTGGGTGGCGTGACTGGTCGGCGCGCCCCGATGCGGTTGCGCAGCGCGCCAGCGCATCACCGGCGGTTCAGGACGCCGCTTCTCGCACCTGTGGACCGGGTTCACCTTCGCCAGCTCGGGCGACGGGCTCGCCTACGGCGCCCTCCCCCTGCTGGCGGTGGCGGTGGACCCGCACCCGCTCGCCGTGTCCGCGGTCGCCGCTGCGGACACACTGCCCTGGCTGCTCGTGGCCCTGCCGGCGGGCCACCTGGCGGACCGGTTCGAGCGAGGGCCGGTGATCTCACTGGCCAATCTCCTGCGGGCCGCCGCGTTGGTCGCCTTGGCGCTCTTGATCGTCGACCACCGCATGTCGCTGGCCATTCTCATCACACTCGTGCTGCTCAACGGCAGCGGCCGCGCCGTCTACTACACGGCAGTGCAGGCGATGGTGCCCGGACTCATCGACACGCGAGACCTCGAACAGGCCAATGGGGTCCTGAGCGGAACCGAAGCGGGCGCTGAGTATCTGGCGGGCCCTGTCGTGGGTTCGTGGCTCTTCTCGGTCGGACAGGCGTTGCCATTCTTCGCCGAAGCCGCTGCCTTTGTGGCGTCGGCCCTCACCTTCGCGAGGTTTCGCTCGAAGGAGCCGGCCAAGGCCGCGAACGCCACGAGCTCGGCCTCGTCCATGTGGGAGGGCGTCCGACTCCTCTTCTCCGACCGTCGCCTCCGGGTGCTGGTGGGGCTGGTGGGATCGCTCGCCTTGCTGCAGGGGATGGAAGGCGGCGTCCTGGTCCTGCTGGCGACACGAGTGTGGGGGGTCAGGGAGAGCGCCTACGGCGTCTTCCTGGCCATCGGTGCCGTCGGGACTCTCCTGGGCAGCGTCGTGGCCGGCGGCATCGTCCGGCGCGTTGGCGGTGGCCGCGCCCTCATCGCGGCCGGCATCCTCTCCGGCGTCGGGTACCTCTTGATGGCGTCGGCCCACAGCTGGGTCGCTGCGCCGTTGTTCACGTTGGTGTGCTTCGGCATCGGCGTCGGATCCGTGGTCGCCATCTCGCTGCGCCAGCGGCTGACCCCGCCAGAGCTCATGGGACGCGTCGGCGCTGCTTGGCGCGGCCTCGTCTGGGGAGCCACCCCGATCGGGGCATTGGCTGCGGGCGGCATTGCGGCCGTGGCTGGGCTCCGAACGCCGCTGGTGATCGCGGGAATCCTGCAGTGCCGCGATCACCATCATGCTCGCCCGCCCTCTGCTCAGGCTGATTCGAGAGGACCGCCCTCGAAGAGCACCGGGCGAACGCAGACGTCACGTCAACGAGGTGGAGGAGACCATGGTTCCCCCAGCCGCCAGCATGGACTAGCACCGACCGACTCGCAATGACCGCCATCGCCATCGCGCACCGAGGCGACCCGGTCGCGCGAGCGGGAGAACACCCTGCCGGCCTTTGCCGCGGCGGCCGCGCTGGGCGCCGACATGGTCGAGCTCGACCTGCGCCGCACGCGCGACGGCGAGATCGTGGTCCTGCACGACCAGACGCTCGAACGCCTGTGGGCCCTCGACGCATCGGTCGGCGATCTGGACTGGGCCGAGGTGGCGGCGCTCGGTGCGGGCGACGTCCGCATCCCGCACCTCGCGCGAGGTCCTGGCACACGTGACGCTGCCGCTCATGGTCGACTTCACCCGGCGCGAGGTGGTGCCCGGTGCCCTGGCCGCCGTCCAAGAGGCGGGGGCGCTCGGCCGCACGCTCTTCGTCACGGGCAACGTGGCGGCGCTGCGCATGCTGCGGGAGCTCTCGGCCGAGGCGCGCCTGGGGCTCACCTGGACCGAGGGGACCGAGCCGCCGCTGGCGCTGCTGGCCGAGCTGGGGGCCGAGTACTGGAACCCGATGTTCGCTTTCGTCACGGCCGGAGGCGTCGACGGCGTGCACGCCGCCGGGCGCTCGGTGTCGACCTGGACCGTGGACACCGAGCCGGACATGGCCCGCATGGTCGCGGCCGGTGTCGAGGCCATCGTCAGCAATCAGGTCGAGACGCTGGTGGGGTTCCTCGGGGGCCGCAGCGCCCCGCGTCGGCCGTGAGTCGTGTCTGCACCTGCCCGAGTCGGACTACCCCTGGTAGCGGCCCACTTCGTTGTCGTCGACGTAGGCCACGCACTGGTGGGGAAGGAAGCCGCCCACCCAGCGCTTCCGCTTCTTTTCGATCACGACGGCGTGCTGCTCGGTCTCGCCTACGGTCAGCTCGAAACGCTCGGTCGTCGACCAACGGAACATCTCGAACTTCTTGACCACGGGCTGGTCGTCGACCGAGATCCTGAGCGGGCCCCAGGTTCGGTTGAAGCGGAACTCCACTTCGTGGCGCTCGGCTTCTCCGACCTCGAATTGGAACTCGAGCACTGGCATCGGCAATTCGCCTCCTCTGGCCGTGATTCCCTTCGCTCGCGGCGAAGAGCGCCAGGAGCCGAGCAGGAGCCGATTCCGGGCGCCACATGGCCACGTGTCGACCGCAGTATGTGCCCGTCAAACCTGACGACGTATGCGCCAAAAGGACCATTTCGGGCGAGTCCGAAGCGGGCGCTCGGCCCAGACTCTGACGACGCTTACACCATCCAGACGACGCTTACACCATGAGGACGACCGGCACGATCATGGGGCGCCGCTTGGTGCGCTCCCCCACGAACTTGCCCAGCGCCTTGCGGGTATGGCGACTCAGGACCTCAATGTCGTGCGCGCCGTCGCGCAAGGCCTGCGTCACCGCCGCCCCCACGACCTCACTGGCTTCTTCCGAGGAGCTCTTCGGCCTCGGGGGCGTACACCCAGCCGCGCGTCTCGATCACCGGGGGACAACTCAGCTTGCCTTGCTGGCGGTCGACCGTGACCACCGCCATGACGACACCCTCCTCGGCCAGCTTCTGGCGGTCGCGCAACACCCCGTGCTCAATATCCCCGACGGTGCCGTCCACGTAGACGTAGCCGGCGGGGACGCGGCCGTCGCGCGCGATGCCCTTGGCGTCGAGCTGGATGACGTCGCCGTCCTCGCACAGCAGGACCTTGGCCGGGTCGACGCCCATCGACAGCGCCAGGCGGGCGTGGTGCACCATGTGGCGGAACTCGCCGTGCACGGGCACGAAGCACTCGGGCTCGGTCACCGCAATGAGCGTGCGCAGCTCACCTTGGCGGGCGTGACCGCTCACGTGGACCGCCTCTGCGCTCGAGTGGACCACCTCGGCGCCGCGGCGGTACAGGTCGTCGATCACCTGCCCGACTGACCACTCGTTGCCCGGGATCGGGTGGGCGCTGATGACCACGACGTCGTCGTCACCGATGCGCAACCACTTGTTCTCGCCGGTGGCCATGAGCGACAGCGCCGACATCGGCTCGCCCTGGGACCCGGTGGAGATCACGCAGACCTCTCCCGCCGGGAGGTCGTCCACGTCCTCGATGTCCACCCGGACCCCGTCGGGAATGCTGATGATGCCCAAGCGCGTACCGAGCTCGACGTTCTTTCCCATGGAGCGGCCGAGTGTGGCCACCTGGCGCCCGTTGGCCACGGCGGCGTCGATGATCTGCTGGACCCGGTGCATGTGACTGGCGAAGCACGCCACCACGAGACGCTTCCCCGTCTGGGCAGCGAAGACGCGGCGCAGGGTCACGCCCACCGCGGACTCCGACTCGGTGAACCCCGGCTCCTCGGCGTTCGTCGAGTCCGAGAGCAACAGTCGGATTCCCTCGGTGCTGGCCAGCTCGCCCATGCGGGGCAGGTCGGTGCGCCGTCCGTCGACCGGCTGCAGGTCGAGCTTGAAGTCGCCCGAGTGGAGGATCACGCCCTGGGGCGTGTGAAAGGCGATGGCCATCGATTCGGGCACCGAGTGCGTGACCGGGATGAACTCGACGTCGCAGGCGCCGATGCGCACCCGCTCGCCGTCCTTCACCGTCACCATGCGGCTGCGCTCGCCCAACCCGGCCTCCTCGATGCGGTGCCGGGCGAGGCCGACGGTCAGCTCCGATCCGTAGATGGGTGCGCTGAGCTCGCGGAACAAGTAGGCCAGCCCGCCGGTGTGGTCTTCGTGCCCGTGGGTGAGCACGATCCCGTCGACCCGGTCCTTGCGTTCGAAGAGGTACGTGAACTCCGGGAGCACGAGGTCGATACCCGGCATGTCGGGATCGGGGAACATGATCCCGCAATCGAGGACCACGATGCGTCCCTCTACTTCGATGCAGGCGCAGTTGCGGCCGATCTCACCCAGCCCGCCCAGGAAGACGATTCGGACGGGCTTTGGCTTGGACTTCTTGGGTTCAGCCAAGCGGGGCCGTCGTTGCCGGTGGCCCGACCGCGGCCACGACCTTGGCCGCCTGCGCGTCGAGCTCGGGGGTCGAGACCCCCATGGGGAGGCGGCACTGCCCGACCCGCAGGCCGAGCGCCCGCAGGGCGGCCTTGGCGGGGAGCGGGTTGGGGAACTCCGCCGAGGACTCGAAGTCGAAGGAGTCGAGGAGCTCGGCGTTGCCGGCGATCGCGCCCGCCAGGTCACCGGTCAAGAAGGCGTCGATGACCGTGCGCAGTCGGGGGCCGACCCAGTGCGAGGCCACGCTGATGAGGCCGACCGCGCCAACGGCCAGCAGCGGGAGCGTCATGACGTCGTCACCGCTGTAGATCTCGAAGCTAGCGGGCGCCTGCGCGGCGAGGTGCGCGGTGCTCGGCGGGTCACCCGCAGCGTCTTTCAGTCCCACGATCGCCGGGACCTCACGGGCCAGGCGCAACATGGTGGCGGTCTCGATCCGGCGCCCCGACCGGACCGGGATGTCGTAGAGCAGGACGGGCAGGTCGCCGGCCGCCTCGGCCACCACCCGGAAGTGCTCGGCGATGCCCGCCTGGGACGGCCGGTTGTAGTACGGCGTCACGACGAGGACGCCGTCCACCCCGGATTCGGCCGCGGCGCGGGTCATCGCAATGGAGTGCGCGGTGTCGTTGGAGCCCGAGCCGGCGATGACCGGGATGGTCACCACCTCGGCCACGGCTCGCCACAAGTCGACCTTCTCGTCGTCGGTGAGGACCGAGCTCTCCCCGGTCGAGCCGGAAAGCACAAGCGCATCGCTGCCGTGCGCCGCCAGCCAACGCGCCAGGTCCTGGGCTGCGGGCAGGTCGAGTGCACCGTCCTCGTCGAACGGCGTCACCATGGCGGTGATCACCCGCCCGAAGCGGGGCGAGTCCGGCCCGGGGGTCATCGGCCCCTCACGCTACCAGCGCCCGGTGACGCTCAGGCGACCTGCCGCTCGGCGGGCGACCCGTCGGCGAAGGCGTCCTCCTCCTCGGTGGAGTCCGTCAGGTGCTCGAAGGCGATGGCCCCCATCTCGGTGAACTTGGTGCGGAGCCAACCGTCGGCGGCGTCGAGGAGGCCCAGCTTCTTCAGGTTCGGGACGATCTTGGAGAACAAGAGGATCTGGAAGTCGTCGCGCTCGGGGGCCGCTTGCATGATCTTGACCACGTCGGCCGTCGGGACCTCCATGCGATCCCACACCTCTTGCATGGCCATGCGGTCCTTCATGCGGATGGCGGCCTCGAAGGCGAACTCCTGGCGCTCACGCAACTCCGCCGCGCTGAGCTCCCGGTAGTACTCCTGCAGGCTGAGGACGCCGAAGGCGACGTGTCGGGCCTCGTCGGCCATGACGTAGCGCAACAGCTTCTTCAGCAGCGGCTCGGTGGTCATCATGTGGATGAAGCCGAAGGCGGCCAAGGCGAGGCCCTCCACCATGATCTGCATGCCGAGGTAGGTCATGTCCCAGCGCGAGTCGGAGACGATGTCGTCGAGCAGCAGCCCGAGGTGCGCGTTCATCGGGTAGTGACCCGAGAGCTTCTCGTCGAGATACTTGGAGAAGACTTCGACGTGGCGCGCCTCGTCCATCACCTGGGTCGCGGCGTAGTACTTGGCGTCGATCCAGGGCACGGTCTCGACGATCTTGGCCGTGCACAGCAGCGCGCCCTGCTCGCCGTGCATGAATTGCGACAGCAGCCAATTCTGGTTCTGGATGCCGAACTCAATGAACTTCTTCTCGTCCCACTTCTCGAGCGCGGTGCCGGCCAGCGCGGCTTCGTCCCACTGCATCTGAGCCGGGTTGGCCTCGGCGTTGGCGATCACGACCTGCTCCTGGTCGACCTCGATCGACCAGTCCAGGTCGGTCTGCGCGTTCCACTGCGCCTTCTTCGCCTTCTCGTAGAGCCTGTCGAGCTGTGGCTTGGAGCCCTTCTGGTAGTCCCAGGTGAACTCGGCCGGGCAGTTGTCCGGTACGCGGTGGAAGCCCTCCACGTCGTAGTGCCCGACGAAGCTGAGCACCGCTTCGAGATCGTCGATGTTGTCGCGCCCGATCAGCTCGAGGTTGGACCTCAGCTGGTCTTGGTCGTCGTCGAGTGTGGTCATGGAGCCGCCCCCTTAGGTGGTGAGTGGGTGATAGTTGAAGAAGAAGAACCCGAACGAGTCATCGGTGCGGAACCGGCCGCGTCGACACGGAGGGCCAAGATGCCCGGCAGCACGAAACGGCGCACGAGTGTCCGGGTCAGCTCGGGGTCGGTCAGGTCCGTGTCGGGAGACGGGTTGGCGCAGTAGGACATGACGATGCGCACGGCCCACTCGGCCGCACGCGAGGCCTGCTCAGGCTCGAGCCAGCGAGCGAAGAACGGAGCAGCCAGATCGCCTGCGACGAACAGCAGCCGGTCGAGTTGGCTGAACGTGAGGTAGGGCAACACCGTGCCGGGCTCGTGGGCCAGCAGATAGCTGAGGGCCGCGTGGCCACCCAGGCTGCCCGCGGACTCGACCATGCCCGCCACCAACACGTCCTCGAGGTCGGTGGCCTCCCCCATGGCGACAGCCAGTGAGGAGAACAGCCGCGCCACCTCGGTCTCGACCACGGCGGCGAGGATCCCCTCCTTGCCGCGGGGGAAGGTCCGGTAGACCGTGGCCCGGGACAGACGGGCCGCCCGGGCGATGTCGTCCACGGTCGTCTTGGCGATCCCCTGGCGGGCCAGGCACTCGAGGGCGCCGTCGACGATGCGGACCCGGGTCGACGAACGGTCGTCCGCGCCGAGGTGGCGGAGCACGCCGTCACGTTCGGTCCTCAACGCGCCGGGGACTCCCACTTCAGCTCGTGTCGCAGCCGCACCCACTAATGAAACAGTATGGCGATTTTTGTCTCACTGTCAACCAGTTGGCCGACAAGCGACGGTTGTCAGCTGAGATTGAAATGGCCGGGCGCGACCCCGCTGATCAAGAAGCCGAGGACGGCCAGGACAGCGACGCTCCCCCCGAACGTCAGGGCCAGGGAGCGGCCCAAGTCCCGCTGTTCCCCGGCGTAGTCGTAGAGCCAGGCCAGGACGGCGCCAGTGCGCGAGGCCCCCCAGGTGGGCACGCCAGTCGATGTTGCCACTGAACCCGATCAGCAGGTTCAAGACGATCAGTCCCACGACCGGCGCGATGGGCAGGTGGCGTCGCAGCCCGATGACGACGTAGGCCGCCAGGACGCCCATGATGGCGCCGGACGCGCCGAGCCCGTACTCGTTGTGCGGCCCGAGGATGTACGACCCGACGCTGCCACCGAGTCCCGCGATGAGGTAGAGCGCGACAAAACGGACCTTGCCCAGGAGCACCTCGACGGCCGGCCCGACGATGAGCAGGGCGATCATGTTGAAGAGGATGTGCACGAAGTCGGCGTGCAGCCACATGGCGGTGAAGGCCCGGTAGTACTGGCTCTGCAGGTGGACCAGGTCCGGATCCATGGAGAAGCGCTCGATGACTCCCGCGTTGTTCCCGAAGTCCTCGAGGAAGAACACCACCACGTTGATGGCGATGATCACGAGGACCATCGGCGTCGGGTTGGTGGAGCCGACCACCCCGGTGCGGCCGGGTCTGGTGTGCGTGAAGGCGGGGACGTGGCGCGAGCGCTTGGCGCCCTCGCTGGTGCACGCTGGGCACTGCCAGCCGACCGCCGCCGCCACCATGCAGTCGGTGCAGATGGGCCGGTCGCAGTGGGCGCAGAGCACGGACGCGGCCCGCTCGGGGTGCCGATAGCACGAGGGCGGTCCGGCGGGCTCCGGTGTCCGTGCCGGCTCCGGCGGCGGGTCGCTCACCGGATGCCGGCCAGCAGCTCGGAGCGGACCAAGAGCGCCACCTGCTCAGCGTCATTGAGATCCCAGCGGCCCGGCGACGCGATGTACGAGAGCACCATGCGGGCCAGGAATTCAGCCGTCGTGTCGAGGTCGGCGCCCTTGGCCATGCCGTGGCGCACCAGGTAGGGCGCCAAGAACGCGGCCACCAACGTGTGGGTCTGATCGGCCTCGGTGGTCAGGCGCGGCAGCAGGATCTCGGGCTCGGTCACGAGGATGCGCTGGAGCACCTCGTGCTCGACAAGAGCGCGGTGGGCGAACATGAGGCCACGCTCCATCACCTCTTCGAGGCTCTCGGCGTCCGACACCTCCTGGTAGAGGCGGAGGAAGAAACGCGAGAACTCCCAGCCGACCACGGCCGAGATCAACTCGTCGCGCCCCCGGGGAAGTAGCGGTAGACCGTCGCCCGCGACACGCCGGCCTCCCGTGCCGCGTCTTCGACCGTCGTCTTGGCCAGTCCCCACCGGGCGACGCAGTCGTAGGTGGCCTGCAGCAATCGCTCCCGGACGTCCGAGCTCACAGGCCGAGGACGGCCTCGAGACCCACGGTGAGCCCGGGTCGCCGTGGCACCTCGCGCACCGCCCGGAGGACGCCGGGCATGAAGGAACGCCTGTCGTAGGAGTCGTGGCGGATGCTGAGGCTCTGACCCTCCGCGCCGAAGATGACCTCCTCGTGGGCCACCAGGCCCGGCAGGCGCACCGAATGCACGTGGACGCCGTCGGCACTCGTTGCGCCGCGTGCTCCCTCGAGCACGACGTCGGTGGTCGGATCGGGTGGGAGCGGTGCGCTGCCGGCCGACCGCCGTGCCGCCGCGATGGCCGCCACTGTGTGCATCGCCGTGCCCGACGGGGCGTCGCGCTTCGCGTCGTGGTGCAGCTCAATGACCTCGACGCCGTCCATGTAGGGCGCCGCGATGCGGCACAGGTGCAACAGCAGCACGGCGCCGATGGCGAAGTTGGCGGCCACGATGGCGTTGGCGGCGCTCCCCTCGAACTGCTGGGCGATGGCGGCCAGGTCGGCGTCGGAGAGGCCGCTCGTCCCTATCACCGCGTGGATGCCCTGCTCCGCGTAGTGCGAGACGTTGTGGCGCACCGCCTCGGCAACGGTGAAGTCCACGACCACGTCAGCACCGAGGTCGCGCAGCGCGTTCACCTCGCCGACGATCGTGCGGCCGCAGACGTCGGACCCGACGTGGGCGGGGTCGACCGCCGCCGCCAGCTCCATGTCGGGCGCCTCGGTGACGGCGCGGCACACCTCTTGGCCCATCCGTCCGCCGGCGCCGACCACACCGACCCTCTGCATGGCCAGCAGGCTATCGGGCGGCCATGACCGGCAGGTGGGACTCGAAGTCGCGTTCGTCGAATGGGCCCACCGCGCTCATGGTGCGCGGCGACGATGCAAGCTCCACCGCGGCCGCCTGTACCTGTGCGCGGTCGACGGCTTCGATCTTCCCCAAGATCTCGTCCACCGACAGCACCTCGTCGTGCAGCAGAAGGGAGGCGCCGATGCGGGACATCCGGGCTCCCGAGTCCTCGCCCGAGAGCAGCAGTTCGGCGCGCAGGTTTCCCTTGGCGACCGCCAGCTCCCTCTCGGTGATGCCATCGCTCGCCAAGAGCTCGAACTCGCCGTTCACGATGCGCAGGACCTCGTCGACGTGCTCGGGTGCCGTCCCGACCACTACCGCCAGCGAGCCGGCATCCGCGTAGGCGGCGCGCTCGGACCAGACCGAGTACGCGAGCCCGCGCTGCTCGCGCACCTTTTGGAACAGCCGGCTCGAAAGCCCGCCCCCCAGGACGTGGTTGAGCACGGCGAGCGCCCAACGGCGCTCATCGAAGCCGCGACACCGAGCGCGCCCCGTAGACCAGGTGGGCCTGCTCGGTGGTCCGCCGCACCACATCGAGGGGGATGCCTTCGGGCCTCGGGCCGGTGCCGCGTCGGGGCCTCACCGCCGACCGAGCCGGCGAAACGCTCCTCGAGCGCGGCGGCAACCATGTCGTGGGTGCAGTCGCCTGCCGCCGAGACGACCATGTTGGCCGGGCGGTAGTGGTGGGCCAGGAAGGCAGCCACGTCGTCCCGGGTGATGCGCCGGACAGACGATGCTGTCCCGAGGGTGTCGCGTCCGAGCGGATGGTCGGGGAAGAGCGCGCGCTGCCAGCGTTCGGAGGCCAGGTCCGCCGGCTCGTCGGCGTGCATCAGGATTTCGTCGAGGATCACCGTGCGCTCGGCCTCGACGTCGTCAGGACGCAGCGCCGGCGCCCACATGATGTCGCTCAGGATGTCGAGACCCAACGCAAGGTCGTCCGAGAGGAGGCGCACGTAGAAGGTCGTGTACTCCTTCGTGGTGAAGGCGTTGCAGTCACCTCCCACCTCGTCGAGTTGCTCCGCGATCGCCGCCGCCGAGCGCCGCTCTGTCCCCTTGAAGAGGAGGTGCTCCAAGAAGTGCGACGCGCCGGCCAGCTCGTCCGGCTCATCGCGGGAGCCGGTGCCGACCCAGTAGGCAACCGCCACCGAGCGGACGTCCGCCATGGTCTCGGTGACCAGGCGGATGCCGCATGGCAGTGTCGACGTCTCGATCAACGGCGGCGCGAGCGCCCGCGCGAGGGGCGGCGGTCGTTGCCGCGATCACCTCGATCACTGCGCTCCGGGCGGCCACCGTCGGAGTCCGCTGCGCCCGGACCCAAGTCGCCCAGATCGGCCACGAGCTCGGCCTCGAACGCGTCCTCGAAGGAGGGCGTGCTGCGGTCCGCGCCACCGGACGCCGCCGAGGCCCTCGGCGCGGCGTCACCGTTGGCCGAGCCGTTGCCCGAACCGCCGCCTGAGCTGCGGCCGGACGCCTCTGCAGTGCCCTCAGGCACTGAGGCGAGTGAGAGGGAGACCTTGCCCTGGGGGTCGATGTCGTCGACCCGCACCTCGACGGCCTGGCCCAGCGAGAGCACGTCCTCGACGTTGTTGATGCGCTTGCCGCCGGCGAGCGACGACAGCTTCGAGATGTGCAACAGCCCATCGCGGCCCGGCAGCACGTTCACGAAGGCGCCGAACTTGGTGATGTTGACCACCTTGCCGGCGTACACCGCGCCGACCTCAGCCGTGGGCGGGTCGAGGATGAGCGAGATGCGGCGGCGGGCCTCTTCCACCGCGTTGCCGTCCTTGGCTCCGATCGTCACCGTGCCGACGACCCCGTCGTCGTCGACGGCGATATCGGCCCCTGTCTCTTGCTGCAGCGTGTTGATGACCTTGCCCTTCGGGCCGATGACCTCACCGATCTTGTCGATCGGGATCTCCATGGAGACGATCTTCGGCGCGCTGTTCGCCACGTGCTCCCTCGGCTCGGGGATGGCGCCGGCCATGACGCCCAAGATGGTGAGGCGGGCCTCCTTGGCCTGGAGCAGCGCCTTGGCCAGGACGTCGGCCGGCAGGCCGTCGATCTTCGTGTCGAGCTGCAGCGCCGTCACGGCCTCGGCCGTGCCCGCCACCTTGAAGTCCATGTCACCGAAGGCATCCTCCGCACCGAGGATGTCGGTGAGGGTCACGTAGGCGTTGCCGTCGTAGACGAGGCCCATGGCGATGCCCGCCACCGGCGCCTTGATCGGTACACCCGCCGCCATGAGCGAGAGACTCGATCCGCAGACCGAGGCCATGGAGGTGGATCCGTTCGAGGCGAGGACGTCGGAAACGACACGCAGTGTGTAGGGGAACTCCTCGGCGCTCGGCACCACGGGGAGCAGGGCCCGCTCGGCCAGCAGGCCGTGGCCGATCTCGCGGCGCTTCGGTCCCCGCATGAAGCCGGTCTCACCGGTCGAGAACGGCGGGAAATTGTAGTGGTGCATATACCGCTTCGTCTCGACCGGTGTGATGGTGTCGAGGAGCTGGTTCATCCGCGGCATGCCCAGCGTCGTCACGTTGAGCACCTGGGTCTCGCCGCGCTGGAAGAGGGCCGAGCCGTGCGCAGTCGGGAAGAGGTCGACCTCGGCCGACAACGGGCGGATGTCCGCCGTGCCCCGGCCGTCGATGCGGACGCCTTCCTCGACGATGCGCTTGCGCACGAGCTTCTTGGTGAGGGCGCGGATGGCCGCCTTGACCTCGCCCGCCCGCTCGGGGAACTCATCGGCCAGGCCAGCCTTGATCTCGTCGCCGGCGGCGTCGAGGGCGGCGTTGCGCTCGGCCTTCGCCGTCACCAGGTTGGCCTTGGCGATCGCGTCGCTGCCGACCGCCTGGACGCGGGCAAACACGTCGTCCTCGTAGTCGGTGTGGATCGAGTAGGGGATCGTCTCGATGGGCCGCGCGCCGCGGTGAAGGCCTCGCCGAGCTGGCGCTGCAGGATGATCGACTCGCGGATCCATTGCTTGGACGCCTCGAGGCCGGCCGCCAGCACCTCCTCGGTCACCTTGGGTGCGCCTGCCTCGTAGTAGTCCCAGGACTTCTCGCTCCCACCGGCCTCGACCATCATGATGGCGATCTCGCTGTCCGCGTCCTGACCGACGGCACGGCCGGCCACCACGAGTTCGAAGGTGGATTCTTCGCCCTCCTCGAAGGTGGGGTGCCCGATCCAGCTGCCCTCGGTGGTGTACGCGACGCGGACCGCACCGATCGGTCCGTCGAAGGGGATGCCCGAGATCATCAGCGCCGCGGAGGCGGCGTTGATGGCCAGCACGTCGTGGGGGTTGACCTGGTCGGCCCCGACGACGGTCCCCACGATGTGCACCTCGTTGCGGAACCCTTCGGGGAACGACGGCCGCAGCGGGCGGTCGATGAGCCGGTCGGTCAGGATCGCCTGGTCCGATGCCTTGCCCTCCCGCCGGAAGAACGAGCCGGGGATCTTCCCTGCCGCGTAGGTGCGCTCCTCGATGTCGACGGTCAGGGGGAAGAAGTCCGTGCCTTCCCGGACCGAGCGGGCCGCTGTCGCGGTCGCGAGGACGTTGGTGTCCCCGATCCGGGCGAGTACGGCGCCGTCGGCCAGTTGGGCGAGCCTCCCCGCCTCCAATGACATGGTTCGGTCGGTCCCACCAATGGGGGACGAGACGTGAATGGCATCAGCCATGATGCTCCTCGTTTGTCGGGGGCATCTCCGCTGGTTCCCAGTGGTCGACCACCTCGCACCCGAAGTGACCGGCGACTGGCAGCCAGAGGCTCGAGACGCCCGGTTCTGTGTGCTCCGCTACCTTCGAATGCCGAGTCGGCCGATGATGGTGCGGTAGCGCTCGACGTCGTTCTTGCGGACGTAGTCGAGCAGCCGGCGGCGCTGGCCGATGAGTTTCATCAGGCCGCGCCGGGTGTGATGGTCCCCTTTGTGTTCCTTCAGGTGCTCCGTCAGGTGGTTGATCCGGCCCGACAGCAGAGCTATCTGCACCTCGGGAGAACCGGTGTCACTGTCGTGCAACCGGTACTCGGAGATGGTGGCCTGCGTGTCGGGCATACAGAAAGAACCTCGGAGAAAATGTCGGAGTGCCTGGGGACCTGTCCCCAGCCGCAGAAGATGTTAGCAGCCCCCGCCTGATCAGGGGTGATCGGCCGAGGCGAGCGCCCGTTCGGTGGCCTCGACGTCCGCCCGCATCTGCGTCACCAGGTCCTCGATGGAGTCGAAGCGCTGCTCGTCCCGCAGGCGGTGGGCGAAGGACACACGGGCAGCCTCGCCGTAGAGGTCGCCGTCGAAGTGCAGCAGATAGGCCTCCACCAGCACCGGCGCCGTGCCCGGTTCGTAGAAGGTGGGGCGGCGGCCGACCGAGATGGCCGCCCGGTACACGGTGCCGTCGGCCCGGCGGAAGTGGCCGGCGTAGACCGCGTCCGCGGGAAGGGCGATGTCGTCGGCCACCGCCAGGTTGGCGGTGGGGAACCCGAGCTCGGGCCCTCCCCTTCCGTCGCCGCGCACAACGGGCCCGCGCACCTCGTGCGGCCGGCCGAGGAGGTGCGCCGCGCCCTCCACGTCCCCCTCCGCGAGCAGCGCGCGGATGCGCGTCGAGGAGACCGCCTCGCGCCCGTCGCCCGTCAGGCCCACCCCGACGACCTCGAAGCCGTACTCCGCGCCCAGCCGGCGCAGCAGGTCGACATTGCCGCGCCGGCCGTGACCGAAGTGGAAGTCCTCGCCGACGACCACCAGCCGCGCCGACAGCTCGTCGACGAGCACTTCCTTGACGAAGTCCTCGGCGGACTCCTCGGCGCGCCGTTCGTCGAAGGACACCACGAGGGTCTCGTCGATACCGCACTCGTCCAGCAACTCGAGCTTCTGCTCCAGCCCGGTCAGTTGCTTGGGCGCGGACTCGGGGCGCACCACCGCGGCCGGGTGCCGGTCGAAGGTCACCACGACGGTGGAGAGCCCGGCTGCGGCTGCCCGCGCCGAGAGGTCACTGAGCAGTGCACGGTGGCCGAGGTGCACCCCGTCGTACGCACCGATCGTGACGGCGGTTCCTGCTCTGGACATCGCGACCGAGGGTAGTCGGGACCCTGTCATCCGCCCGACAGCACGACGGCCGGCCGGATGCGGTCGGTCCCGGTCGCCTCGTAGACGGCCAGCAGCTCGCCGTCCTCGTCGACCATGGCCCACGGGCCGTCGCCGGTCGCCCCGAGGGGCACCTTGTCCAGCGGGAGCCCGGTGCGGATGGACGCTGCGCTGGCCTCGTCCACCTTCACCGCCTCGAGGTCTCGCATGGCCTCGACCGGTGCGAGCACGTCGTCGGGACCGAGTCCGTCGAGCGGCCGCATCTCGGTGCCGCCGAACGAGCCGATGCGCGTCCGCCGCAGGTTGGCCACATGGGCGCCGCCGCCGAGGGCGGCGCCGAGGTCCTGGGCCAGCACACGGACGTACGTGCCCGACGAGCATTCGATCTCGGCCCGGTAGACGCCAGGCCGAGTGCGGTCGGGCTCGGTCACAAAGCGGTAGACGCTGACCGGTCGCGCCGCCCGCTCCACCTCCACTCCTTGGCGGGCCAGCTCGTGCAGCCGTCGCCCGCCCACCTTGACCGCGGAGACCATCGGCGGGACCTGTTCGATCTCACCGGTGAGCGCGTCGGCCGCCGCCTGCACGGCCTCGGGCGTCACGCCCGACATGTCGAAGGTCTCGAGCACCTCACCGGAGGCGTCGAGGGTGGACGTGGAGCGTCCGAGCACGATGTCGGTCGTATAGGTCTTGGGCAGCGCCGTGAGGAAGCGCAAGAGCCGCGTCGCCCGCCCCAACCCGACGAGCAGGACCCCGGTGGCGTCGGGGTCGAGCGTCCCGGCGTGGCCGACCCGACGCTGGCCGAAGATGCCGCGGCAGCGCGCCACCACGTCGTGGGAGGTCCAGCCGGCCTCCTTGTCGACGACCACCAAGCCGGTCAGGCCCGTGCTGCTCACGGGGCGTCTGTCCGGGCCCCCCCGCCCTCCCCCTCGCGAGTGGCACCGCCGCCGCCGGCGTCGCCGCCAGCACCGCCTCCGGCGCCGGTCTGGTCGTCGCCGTGCAACCCGCGCAGCAACTCCTCGACGCGCGAGCCGGCGGCGATCGCCGGATCGGCCCGAAAGCTCAGGCGAGGCGTCCGTTTCATCGTCATCTGCGCGCCGATCAGGCGTTGCAGGTGCCCCCGCCGGTCCTCGAGCACCTCGGCGGTCTCGTCCTCGAGAGAAGCCAAGAAGACGACCGCGGTGCGCATGTCGGCCGCCACCTCCACCGAGGTGACGGTCACCATGGGCAGCTCGTCGGCGTCGGCTAGTCGCTCCAGCTCCTCGGCCAGCACCTGCCGCAGCACCTGGTTGACCCGCAGCGCCCGCGGGTATGTCGCCGTGCGCCGTCTCACGGTCACCGCGTCAGCTCCTCAGTTCTTGGCGTGTGTGCGCCCTCAGGTGCGGGCGATCTCGCGTTCCTCGTACGTCTCGATGAGGTCCCCATCCTTGAGGTCCTGGAAGTCCGAGAGTCCGATGCCGCATTCGAAGCCCGAGGCCACCTCGCGCACGTCGTCCTTGAAACGCCGGAGCGAGTTGATCGACCCTTTCCAGATGACGGTCCCCTCGCGGAGGAACCGCACCTTCGATCCGCGTGTGATCCTGCCCTCACGCACGTAGCAGCCGGCGATGGCGCCGATACGAGGCACGCGAAAGATCTCGCGCACCTCGGCCTCACCCGTGACGATCTCCTCGTACACCGGTGAGAGCAGGCCGAGCATGGCCGCCTCGAGGTCCTCGAGGAGCTTGTAGATGATCTCGTAGGTCCGGATCTCCACGTCGGAGGTGTCGGCCAGGTCGCGCGACCGTTTGTCGGGGCGCACGTTGAAGCCGATGATGGTGGCGTTGGAGGCCGCCGCCAGCTGCACGTCGTTCTCGGTGATGCCACCGATGCCGCGCAGCACGAAGCTCAGCTTCACGTCGTCACGCTCGAGCCGCTTGAGCGATTCGGTCACCGCCTCGAGCGAGCCTTGGACGTCGGCCTTCAGCACGATGTTGAGTGTCGCCGTCTCACCGCGGGAGATCTGCTCGAAGAGGTCCTCGAGCTTGGCGCCTGCGCTCGCCGCCACCGGCTTGTGCCCTGACAGCCGGAAGCGCTGCGCCCGCGCCTCGCCGAGCGTGCGCGCCCGGCTCAGGTCCTTCGCGCCTCGCATCTCGTCGCCGGCGTGCGGCGGCTCCGAGAAGCCGAGCACCTGCACCGGCGTCGACGGCAACGCCTCCTTGATGTGGTCGCCCTGGTCGTCCACGAGCGCCTTGACCTTGCCCCAGGCTGCCCCGGCCACCACCGGGTCGCCGACCCGCAAGGTGCCCTGCTGCACGATCACCGTCGCCACTGGGCCGCGTCCCGCCTCCAGGTTGGCTTCGAGCACGACGCCGCGCGCCTCGCCTTCGACGCGCGCCGTGAGCTCCTCGACCTCGGCCACCGTCACGATCTGCTCGAGCAGGTCGTCGATGCCGGTGCCCGCCAACGCGGACACCTCGACCGTGATGGTGTCGCCGCCCCATGCCTCGGGCACGAGCTCGCGCTCGGAGAGCTGCTGGAGGACGCGCTGGGGGTCGGAGTCGGGCCGGTCGATCTTGTTGACGGCGACGATGATGGGCACTTCGGCCGCCCGGGCGTGGTCGATGGCCTCGATCGTCTGGGGCATCACACCGTCATCGGCCGCCACCACGAGGATCACGATGTCGGTCACCTGCGCGCCGCGGGCGCGCATGGCGGTGAAGGCGGCGTGGCCCGGCGTGTCGATGAAGGTGATGCGGTGGTCCTGCCACACGACCTGGTAGGCGCCGATGTGCTGGGTGATACCGCCCGCCTCTCCCGCCACCACGTTGGCGGAGCGGATCTTGTCGAGCAGCAGGGTCTTGCCGTGGTCGACATGGCCCATGACGGTGACGACGGGTGGACGCGGTCGCTGGTCGGTGCCGTCCTCCTCGTCCTCGTCCTCGAAGTAGCGGGCCAGCAGCTCGGCCTCTTGCTCCTCGCCCGGGTCGACCAGGCGCACGTCGGCGCCGATCTCGGCCGCGAAGAGCTCGATCATGTCGTCGCTCAGCGACTGGGTCGCCATCACCATCTCGCCCTGGAGGAGCAAGAAGCGCACGATGTCGCCCGCGCTGCGGTTCAGCTTGGGCCCGAGGTCGCGCGCGGTCGAGCCGCGCTCGATGATGATCTCGCCTTCGGGCACCGGGGCCGTGGAGGGCTGGTAGGTCGTCATCTGGGTCGGCTCGAGCTCTTCGAGGTTGCGCCGGCGACGGCGCGCCCGACGCTGGGGCGGCCGCCGGCCACCGACGCCGCCCCGGCCTCCGGGCGGTGGCGCGCCAGTCGGCGCGCCCGCACCCGAGCGACCGGCGAAACCGCCGCTCGAGGGACGGCCGCCGAAGCCGCCTCCCCCGCCGCTGCTCGGGCCACCGGGACGGCCACCCGCGGGGCGGCCACCCGTCCGCGGCGGGTAGGACCCGCCGCCAGGTCGGGACGAGGACGGGGCGGCGGCGTTGGGCCGCCTCCCGCCCATGCCCGGCGGGGGTGGGATGGGGCGACCGCTCGGGCCGAGTGGCGGGCGCGAGCCCGGCGGTGGCGGCACGGGCCTGCCCGAGGGGCTGAGTGGCGGGCGCGATCGCGGGCGCTCGGGCGCGGACGGCGCCGCGGTGTCGGGCGCCTGGGCTGCCGGAGCGTGGGCCGCGGGCGAGGAGGTTGCTGGGGCGTGCGCCGCTGGTGCGGGTCCAGCGGGGGCGGAGGCGGCCGGGGCGGAGGGCGCTTGGGCCGCGGGCGCCTGGGGTGGCGCGGCCGGAGGAGCGGTGGGACGGCTGCTGATGAGGCGCGACGGGCGCGGTGCGACGTCCTCGCCGCCCGTCGACGGCCCGCTGGCCGGTGCGTCCGTGAGCGGGGCCGCCACCGTGCGAGCCGGCGCCTTCTTCAGGGGGGCGGTGCTCGGGGCAGGCCGCGCCCGAGGAGCTGGCGACCGCCTTCCTGGCGGGCGCCGCGGTGCTGACCGGCGAGCCGGTCTCGGCGGTCGGCGCCGACTTGGCACGGCCTTCTTGGCCGCCTTCTTGGCCGCGGCAGGCTCTTCGGGCTGGACCGGGCGGCGCAACCCCTCTGCATCAGCCTTGCGGCGGACGCGGTCCGCCTGCGCGTCCTCGATAGACGACGAGTGGCTCTTCACCCCGATGCCCAGGGACAAGGCCAGCTCAAGCCCCTCTTTGTTGGTGAGGCCTAGCTCTTTGGCCAGCTCATAGACGCGGATCTTCTTTGGCAAGTGGTTCTCTGTGTCCTTGGTCTCTCGTCGGGCCCGGGGTCAACCCAGCCCCCTATCCTCGCACATCGGGTGGTTCGCCCCCCCACCGCTCACCCAGATGCGCACGTAACTCCGCCAACGCGGCGTCGCCGATGGCCGCCGTGAAGGCCCGGTCGAAGGCATGCCGCCGCAGTGCGTCATCGAGACAGCGCACCGATCCTCGGCACAGCCACGCACCGCGTCCCGGTGCGTAGCGGTCCTCTGACAGCGCCCCGCCCGGCAGCCGGACGATCCGGATCAGCTGGTCGGCCGGCAGGGCTCGCCGGCAGCCGACGCAGGTCCGTGTCGGCGCTATGCCTCGGCCTCCTCTGCCACCCCGGCTTCGGCCGGCGCCGCGTCGACCGCGACGTCAGCGGACGCCTCTGTCGTCGCAGAGGTTTCCGCCTCGGCCTCCGCCTCGGCGGCCCCGTCGGTCTTCCCCGACTCGGTGACGGGCGCGTCACTCGAGTCCTCCGCCTGGTGGGTCCACTCCTCGGCCGACATGGCCTCGCCGCCCTCGGCCGGCTTCCACACGAGCTCGCCGCTCTCGTCCTCGACCCACTCGCCTTCGGCCCAGTCCTGATCGCCGTAGCCACCGGCCTCTTCCTCGGCCAGCTGCGTCTCGCTCTTGATGTCGATGCGCCAGCCGGTGAGGCGCGCCGCAAGGCGCGCGTTCTGACCCTCCTTGCCGATGGCGAGCGAGAGCTGGAAGTCGCTCACGATCACCGTCGCCGTACCGGTCTCCTCGTCGAGGCGCACCTCGCGCACGCGGGCCGGCGCCAGCGCGTTCTGAATGAGCTCGACCGGGTCGTCGGAGAACGGCACCACGTCGACGCGCTCGCCGCGCAGCTCGTTGGTCACCATGCGCACGCGTGAGCCACGGGCGCCGACGCAGGCGCCGACGGGGTCGACGTTGGGGTCGTTCGACCACACCGCGATCTTCGGTGCGGTGGCCCGGCTCGCGCGCCGCCGCCTTGATCTCCACCACGCCCGAGCCGATCTCGGGCACCTCGAGCTCGAAGAGGCGCTTGATCAGGCCCGGGTGGGTGCGGCTGACGACGATCTGGGGGCCCTTGGTGGTCTTACGCACCTCGACGATGTAGGCCTTCAGGCGAGCCCCGTGCTCGTAGCGCTCGTAGGAGACCTGCTCGGCCTGGGGCAACAGCGCCTCGACCTTGCCCAGGTCGAGCAAGGTGTAGCGGTTGTCCGTCTGCTGCACGATCCCGGTCACGATGTCGCCCTCGCGGCCGGCGTACTCCTCGTACTTCATGTCCCGCTCGACCTCGCGGATCCGCTGGAGGATCACCTGCTTGGCCGTCTGGGCGGCGATGCGCCCGAAGTCGTCGGGCGTGTCGTCCCACTCGCGGACCACCTCGCCTTCCTCGTTGAGCTCCTGGCCGTAGACGCGGATCTCCCCCGAGTCAGGGTCGATGGTGACGACGGCCTCCTCGGCGGCGTCCGGGCGGCGCTTGTAGGCGGCCACCGAGCGCGTTGGCCAGGGCGTCGAGCAGGGTGTCGACCGAGATCCCCTTGTCGCGCGCGATCTGTCCCAACGCGTCGAGGAACTCGAAGTTTGTCTTGCTCATGGCCGCGCCACCCTCTCACTCTTTGCACCGCGGGCCGCCGGGCCCCACTCGAACACTGTCCGCGCCCTCTCGATCTGGTCGTAGGCGATGCGCAGCTCGCCGCCCGGTACCTCGGGCCCGGCCAGCGTGCACCCCGTGTCGTCGGCCGCCTGGAGCGTCCCGGTGATCCGCCGGACCTCCGGCGTTTGTGCATCGATCCGCATCGTGACGGTCTCCCCCACGGCCCGGGCGAAGTGCCCCGGCGTGCGCAGGCGCCGCTCGAGCCCGGGGCTCGAGACCGACAGCGTGTAGCGGCCTGGCATCGGGTCTAGATCGTCGAGTGCCGCGGACACCTCTCGGGTGGCGTCACCGAGCTCGTCGAGGCCGACGCCCCCCTCCCGATCGACGAAAACCGTCAGTTGGGCCCCGTGCACCTCCACGTCGACCAGGTCGAGGCCCCGCGCTTCGAGGAGCGGTGACAGCGCACCTGCCAGGTCCGTCGTGTCCTTGCTCATCGCTGCCACCTCCTCTCCTCTTCGTCCTTGTTCGTTCGTGCTCCAGCAAAGTGAAAGCGTGGGCCGCAGCCCACGCTTCAACGAGGTACTGATCTAAAAATGGACAGCTGAGGAATTATAGCAATTCCAGCGTCAATACGACCGGCCCACCACCGCCACGAGATCGCGTTCGTCGTCTCCGGGCTCGGCCAGTGACCCATCGGGACGCTGGAGACAGCGCACGGTGATGGCGTACTCGGCCAGGCGGTCCTCGCCGTCGGGCCCGAGCGCACCCAAGCGGATCCGGGCGAAGCCCGCCGCGCCGGCCTCGACCGCCTCCTCGAGGGTTGCCACCTCGGACGTGCGGGCCTGCCTGACCGCGGTGGCCTCGGCGAGGAGGTCCGCCCCCGCCGACGCCGAGCACGCGGGCGACGGTGCCCGCCACGGCGCCGAGGGCCACGCTCTCCTTCTCCCGCCGGTGCCGGGTCACCACGGTGACGATGCCCTCGGCGAGGTCGCGGGGACCGATCTCGACCCGGACGGGCACGCCCTTGAGCTCCCAGTCCACGCTGCGCCGTCCGAAGCTCGTGTCGGTCCGGTCGTCGAGGCGGACCCGGTGCCCGGCCTCCCTGAGCTCCGACGGTGAGCGCGTTCGCCGCCGCCGCGACCTCCGGCGCGTCCTTCACGACGAGGACGACCACCTGGGCCGGCGCGAGCGCCGGCGGCAGGCGTAGGCCGAAGTCGTCGCCGTGGGCCATCACCAGGCGCGCCGACCAGCCTGGTGGACACGCCCCACGACGTCTGCCACACGTGCTCGAGTGCGCCCGAGGCGTTGGAGAACGTGATGTCGAAGGGGCGCGAGAAGTTCTGGCCCGAGCTCGTGGCTCGTCCCCATTTGCAGCGCCTTGCCGTCGCCCATCATCCCTTCGCAGGTCCACGTCCGCTCGGCACCCGCAAAGCGCTCCCGCGCCGTCTTGTGGCCGGTGAGCACGGGGACCGAGAGCACGTCGACCATGGTCGAGCGGTAGACCTCGTCGAGGATGCGCAGCGCGTACGCCCGCGCGTCGGCTTCGGTCGCGTGCGCCGTGTGGCCCTCCTGCCAGAGGAACTCGCTCGTGCGCAGGAACAGGCGCGGGCGCAGCTCCCAGCGCACCACGTTGGCCCACTGGTTGAGCAACATCGGCAGGTCGCGGTGGCTCTGGATCCACTTGGAGAAGAAGCTGTTGATCACCGTCTCGGAGGTGGGGCGGACCACCAACGGCTCTTCGAGCTCCTTGCCCCCAGCGTGGGTGACGACAGCCAGCTCGGGCGCGAAGCCCTCGACGTGCTCGGCCTCGAGCTTCAAGAACGACTCCGGGATGAAGAGGGGGAAGTAGGCGTTCTCGGCGCCGGCCTCCTTGATGCGCCGGTCCAGCTCGGCCTGCATCAGCTCCCAGATGCCATAGCCCCAGGGCCGGATGACCATGGTGCCGCGTGCCGGGCCGTTCTCGGCCATCTCCGCGCCGGCGATGACCTCTTGGTACCAGCGCGGGAAGTCTTCTTCGCGCGTGACGATGGCACCCTTCGGCATCCGTGCAGGGTACTTGGCGCGCCGTGGACGCCGATGAAGGGCCGACCAGCTCAGGTCCCGGCGTCGTCCTCGCCGTGACGCCTGATGATCTCGATCTTCTCCGCGGTGTGGTTCGGGTCGGCACCGGTCGACTCGAGCAGGGCCCGCCGGTCGGCTTCGGCCTCCGCCTCGGCCCCGGTGTCCGCCGCCGCGATGCGCGCCTCGACGCCTTCGACTACGAGGCGCTCCGCCTCTTCGACCAGCGCGCTCACCATCTCGGCCTCGGGGACGACGCGGATGATCTTGCCGCGGATGAACAGGTGGCCCTTCTGCTTGCCCGCCGCGATGCCGATGTCCGCCTCGCGCGCCTCACCGGGCCCGTTGACCACGCAGCCCATGACGGCGACTTGGATCGGCAGCGCCAATCGCTCGAGTGCCTCCTGGGCCTCCTTGGCGACCGCGATCACGTCGACCTGGGCCCGGCCGCACGACGGGCAGGCGATCAGGTCGAGTCCCTTGCGCTCGCGCAACCCCAGCGACTCGAGCAGCTGACGCCCGGCCCGGGCCTCCTCCACGGGGTCCGCGGTGAGCGAGAAGCGGATGGTGTCGCCGATCCCCTCGGCCAACAGGGCGCCGATGCCCGCGGTGCCCTTGACCAGCCCGGCGGGCGGCGGGCCCGCCTCGGTCACGCCGAGGTGCAGGGGGTGGTCGAAGGTCTCCGAAGCCAGGCGGTAGGCCGCGATCATGAGCGCCACCGAGGATGCCTTGACCGAGATCTTGACGTCGCTGAAACCGACCTCTTCGAAGAGCGCGAGCTCGTGCTGTGCGGACTCGACGAGCGCCTCGGGCGTGGCACCACCATGCTTCTTGTAGAGATCCGGGTGCAGCGATCCCGCATTCACCCCGATGCGGATCGGCACGCCGCGGTCGCGGGCCTCGGCCGCCACCTGCTTGATCTCGGCCTCCTTGCGCAGGTTGCCCGGGTTGAGGCGCAGTCCCTGCACGCCCGCCTCCAAGGCGGCGAGCGCCATCTCGTGGTGGAAGTGGATGTCGGCGACGATGGGGACCGGCGAACGCGGCACGATGTGGGCGAGCCCCTCGGCCGCGGCCTCCTCGTTGCAGGTGCAGCGCACGATGTCCGCGCCGGCCGCGGCAAGCGCGTAGACCTGCGCCAGGGTGCCGTCGACGTCGGCGGTCTTGGTGGTCGTCATCGACTGCACGGTCACCGGCGCGCCGTCGCCGATGGGGACACCACCCAGAGTGATGCGCCGGGTCGGGCGCCGGGGTGAGAGGAGGGAGGAGGAGAGCTCCACTGCGGTCAGTGTGGGAGGTGCAGCGGATGGGTGATGTCCAAATAGAGCGCGGCGAGGGTGAAGAAGGCGAGGAATCCGATGAAGAGCGCGGCCACGGGGAAGAGCTTGGTGATGTCGGCTCGGTAGTAGACCTGGCCCTTCTTGGTGCGGATCCACTCGTAGGCCGCGATGGCGACGTGTCCGCCGTCCAACGGAATCATCGGCAGCATGTTGAGGAGCCCGAAGACGATGTTGATGGCGATGAGCAGCATGAGGACCGAATAGAAGCCCTCTTGCTCCGCCTGCGCACCGAGGCTCGTGATGCCGACGATCGAGGTGGGCCTGGGGCGCCGAGCCCGGGTTGTTGGCGGCCGCAGGTCGCCGCCTGGGAGTTGGTGAGCTGGTGCCAGAGCGACGCGATCCCGTGGGGCGAGAAGATCTGCCCGATGCCGACCCACCTCGGCGCTGGTGACGCCCCAGAGGGTCGAGAACGCCGCGCCCGGCGCCGCTAGCAGCGTCACCGAACGGGCGGCGCCGAGCCGATGTCGATGCCGAGGTAGCCGTGGTCGGCCAGCTTCGTCCCGTCGACCTTGACGCCCTTGCCGCTTTCGGGCGTCGCCGTCAGGTGGATGAGCCGCCCGTCGCGCTCGACTCCGAGGGTGATCTGCTTGCCCGTGGCGTCCTTGATCGTGTCGGTCATCGCCGTGGGCGAGGCGAACGTCTTGCCGTCGATCGAGACGATGGTGTCGCCCGCCTTCAGCCCCGCCAGTTGCGGCGGGCGTCGTCTTGCCGGACCAATGCTCGAGCGACGCCACCTTGTAGTTGTTCGTGAGCTGGCCGAAGCCGAGCACGACGATGAGGGCGAGGACCAACGCGATCAAGAAGTGCATGGCCGAGCCGGCCGAGGCGACGATGATGCGCTGGTGGAACGGCTGCTGGCGGTACGCCCGCGGCTCGTCTTCCTCCGTCACCTCTTCGGTCGAGGTGAAGCCCGCTGATGCGCACGTAGCCGCCGGCGGGGATCGCCTTGACCCCGTACTCGGTCTCGCCCCGGCGCACCGACCACAGCCGGGGCCCGAAGCCGACGAAGTACTCGGTGACCTTCATGCCGGCCCACTTGGCGGTCGCGAAGTGTCCCAACTCGTGCAGCATCACGATCGACCACCAGGATCACGATGAAGAGGAGCAGGTAGCCCCAGCCCAAGAGGACGAAGACGAGCGGAGATCAGCGCAAGGCCGACGAGGAGCTGCACGACGCGCGTCGGGTTGCCCGGCTGGCGCGGGATCCGGCTGCGCGGATCGGCCCGAGGGGCGGGACGTCCGCCCGTTCCTCCTGCTCGGTGATCGGTCATGACCCGCCCAACGCTACCGGGCGCCCCCTGGTGCCGAGCGTCGGGTGACGATCTCGCCTGCCCGTGCCCGAGCCGCCGCGTCGGCCGCCAACACGCCTTCGACCTGGTCGACCTGATCGTCGACCCAGCCCTCGAGCGTCTCGGCGACGACGTCCGCGATGCCGGTCCAGGGCAGGCCGCCGTCGAGGAACGCCTCTACCGCGACCTCGTTGGCCGCGCTCAGCCAGGCCGGAGCCGACCCCCCGGTGCGACCCGCCTCGTAGGCCAGGTCGATGCAGCGGAACACCCCCCGATCGGGCGGCTCGAAGGTCAAGGTCCGCGGCTCGGACCAGTCGAGCGCGGCGAAGGGCGACGTCGGCCCGGTCGGGCCATCCCGAGCGCGTAGCCGATGGGCAGGCGCATGTCGGTGTCGGCCAGCTGCGCCAGCGTCGACCCGTCGCGCAACTCCACCATGGAGTGCACGATCGACTGCGGGTGCACCACGATGTCGATGCGGTCGTAGTCGACGCCGAAGAGCTCGTGGGCCTCAATGACTTCGAGGCCCTTGTTCATCAGCGTCGACGAGTCGACCGTGATCTTCGGGCCCATCGACCACGTCGGATGGGCCAGCGCGTCGGCGACGGTGACGCCGTGCCGAGCCGCTCGGCGGGCCAGCCCCGGAACGGGCCACCTGACGCCGTGAGCAGCAGGCGCGCCACGTCGGTCGGCGCCCTGGACCGAGGCCAGGCACTGGTGCAGCGCGCAGTGCTCGGAGTCCACCGGCACGATCTCGGCGCCCGGTGTGCGACGAGCCTTCTGGACGACCGGGGCACCGGCGATGAGCGATTCCTTGTTCGCCAGCGCCAGTCGCTTGCCCGCCTCGAGCGCGGCCATCGTCACCGGCAGCCCGGCGAAACCGACCACGGCATTGAGCACCACGTCGGCACTGCGCGCCGCGGCGACCATGCCCTCCTCGCCGACCATGACCTCGGTGCCCTCGGGCACGCCGGCGCGCACCTCGCCGGCGCGCGCCGCCTCGCCGATCACGACGAGATCGGGACGGAACTCGGCCGCCTGCGCCACCAGGAGTCTCGGACGAGGAGTGCGCCGCCAGCGCATGCACGCGGAAGCGCTCGGGCTCTCGGCGCACGACGTCGAGCGCCTGGGTGCCGACCGAGCCTGTGGAGCCGATCAGGCTCACGGTGCGCATCAGATCACCCGAGGTGCATCGCCTTGACCACGAAGTACGTGGCCGGGATCACGAAGAGGAGCCCGTCGACGCGGTCGAGGACGCCCCCGTGGCCGGGCAGGATCCGGCCCATGTCCTTGACGCCGAGGTGCCGCTTGATCATCGACTGGCTCAGGTCGCCGAGTGGCGCCACCACCGCGACGACCACGCCGTAGATCGCGGCCTTGCCGATGGTCCAGGGGTGGATGAAGTGGACCACGATCACCGACACCAAGATGGCGACGATCGCGCCGCCGATCAGTCCCTCCCAGCTCTTGTTGGGGCTGATGGATGGCGCCAGCTGGTGCCGGCCCATGGCGGAGCCGATCAGCAGCGAGGCGATGTCGTCGGCCACGGTCACGATGACCGCCGCCAGGATGAACGCGATCCCGTGCCGATCGGGGAAGAGGTTCGGGTCGAGCAGCAAGGCGGCGAAAGACCCGAACGCACCGACCCAGACGAAGACGAAGACCGTCGAGGTGATGCCCGACACCGGTTCGGCCGCCGGCTCGACGCGGGCCAGGTACCAGATGAAGGACCCGGCGACCAGCAGGACGAGCACCAGGGGCAGCGCAGCGACGCCCTTGTTGTAGGTCTCGATGAGCAGCGACAGCACGGCCACCAGGCCGAGCAGCGTGGCCGGGTGGTACTGCGCGCGCCGGAAGGCGGCATAGGCCTCCGCCGCGGCCAGCAGCACCACGACACAGACGATGACCATGGTGGCCACGGTCCCGGCGGCGAAGCAGGCCAGCGCGGCAATGCCGAGCAGCACCCCCGAGCCGATGGCCACCCGCATGTCGCGCCCATCGGTCCCGGCGGTGTTCACGTTGCCCGTGCGCACGTTGGCGACCGAGCGAGTCGTGCGCGGGACGCGTGCCTTCTGCTCCGGCGGCTCCGGCGGGCTCAGCCTCGAGGCGGCCGCCGGCCGACGCCGGTGAGGTCGACCGACCGAGACGACGCCGGGGCGCCACCTCGGCCGGCTCGAGACTCGGGTTCGAAGGGCGCCTCCAGGGTTCGTGCAGCGGCTCGTCGGCACGTACGGCTCGTGGAATAGACCTCTTCGATCTCCCTCGCCGCGTGCGCCGGCTCGTGCTCGAACCCCGGCTCGGGCGGGATCACCAGGGTGTCGTCGGACTCGAAGTGCCAGGGCTGGCGCTCGACGTCGCCCTCGCCCTGCTCCCCCAGCAACGCGCCGACGGCCGGGAGGTCCTCGGAGAGCATGGCCGGCTCGAAGACCTCTTCTTGTGCCTCCCAGTCCGTCTCCTCCTCTCGCCACGTGGGCGGGGCGACGAGCGGCTCCTCGCCGTTGCTGCGATCGAGCACGGCGGGCACCTGGCCGGTCGGCGCGTCGTTCCAGTGCGGAAGCTCGGCATGCTCCTCGTCGACGGGACCGGTCACCTCGGGGACGGCGTCGCCCGCCGGTTCGGCGCCGATGATGCGCACCCGGCCGGAGTGGTAGCTGGGCGGGTCCTCGTCGATCCCCTCGGCACTCGGATTCGCCGAAGCCACCGAAGCCGTGTCGATCTCGTCCAAGTCGTTCGTGCCGTCGTCGTCACTCATCGTCGCCTCTCAGACCTGTCAGCAGCTCTTGCTCTTTGTGCGAGAGCAGCTGATCGATCAGCGCGACCTGCTCGTGGGTGATCTTCTCGAGATCCTTCTCGACCCGCTCGAGCTCGTCGGTGGTGAGATCACCGTCCTTTTGCAGGGCCTCGAGCTCGTGGCGCCCTGCCCGGCGCAGGTTTCGCACTGCGACCCTCCCCTCCTCTGCCTTGTGCCGCACGACCTTGACCAGCTCCTTGCGGCGCTCTTCTGTCAACGGCGGAAAGGCCAGCCGGATCACGGTTCCGTCGTTCGTCGGGTTGATACCCAGGTCAGAGGCCATGATCGCCTTCTCGATCGCCTCCGAGCGACCCCTTGTCGTAGGGGGAGATCACCAAGAGCATTGCGTCGGGCACGCTGAAGCCGGCCAGCTGGCGCAGCGGAGTCGGCGTCCCGTAGTAGTCCACCATGAGCGTCTCGACCAGCGCCGAGGATGCCCGGCCGGTCCGTACGTTGCCCATCTCGTGGCGGACGTGGTCGATGGCCTTGCCCATCTTGTCCCTGGTGTCCTCCTTGACCAGGGTGGCGAGGTCGTCGTCCATCAGCGGACCAGCGTACCGATCTGCTCACCGCTGAGCGCACGAGGGATGATTGCCGGGGATCATCAGGTCGAAGACGCGGATCGGCAGGTTGTTGTCCTTGCAGAAGGTGATGGCGGTCAGGTCCATGACCCGCAAGTCCCGGCTGATCACCTCCATGAAGGAGATCTCGTCGTAGCGGGTGGCGGTCGGATCCAGCTTGGGGTCGGCGCTGTAGACGCCGTCGACCCCCGAGTGGGTGCCCTTGCACAGCAGCTCAGCGCCGATCTCGGCCGCCCGCAGGGCGGCGGGGGTGTCGGTCGTGAAGAAGGGGTTGCCCATGCCGGCCGCGAAGATCACGATCCGGCCCTTCTCGAGGTGCCGGATGGCCCGGCGCCGGATGTAGGGCTCGGCCACCTCGGCCATGGAGAGCGCACTGAGCACGCGCGTCGGCTGGTCCTGTTGCTCGAGCGCGTCCTGCAGCGCCAGCGCGTTGATCACCGTCCCGAGCATGCCCATGGTGTCCGAGGTGGCGCGGTCCATGCCGCCGCTCTCACCGGTCGTGCCCGCGCCAGATGTTGCCGCCGCCCACGACGACGGCGAGCTCCAGGCCGCCGCCGTCCATCGCACGTGACCATCTCCTTGGCCATGCGCTCGACGGTCGCGGCATCGATGGTCTCGTCCGACGCGGCGGAGGCCAGAGCCTCCCCCGACATCTTGAGGACGATCCGGCGCGGCTCTCCCACGATCCCTACGCGTCAGGCGCCGATGACGACCTGCGCGAACGAGACGACGCGCGCCGACCCGAGCAGCCCGGCGATCGTCTGCTTCTCGTCGCGCGCGTAGGCCTGGTCGAGCAGCACACGCTCTTTGAACCAGCCCGTCATCCTGCCCTCGACGATCTTGTCCATCGCCGCCTCGGGCTTGCCCTCGTTGCGCGAGATCGTCTCGAGCGTGGCGCGCTCGGCGGCGACCTCGGCCTCGGGCACCTCGTCACGGCTGAGGTAGGTGGGCTTGGCGAACGCGATGTGCACCGCGATGTCGTGCGCCAGCTCCTCGGAGCCCCCCTCGAGCACGACGGCGACCGCGTTGACCCCGCGGCCCGCCTGCCGGTGCAGGTAGGTGTCGAGGACCTGGCCCGGCTCGGCGACGAGACGGCGCACCCGGCCCACCGAGATGTTCTCCTTGAGGGTGGCGCGCAGGCGGTCGATCTCGTCGTCCAGCTCGCCGGCGGCGTCCTCACCCTTGGCCGCGACCAGTGCGGCCAGCTCGTCGGCCAGGGCGACGAACTCGTCGGACTTGGCCACGAAGTCGGTCTCGCAGCGCAGCTCGACCACCGCGGCGGCATCGCCGCTGCGTGCCACGGCCACCGCGCCCTCAGCCGCCTCGCGGTCGCCCGCGCTTGGCGGCACCGGCGAGGCCCTTCTCACGGAGGATCTGTGCTGCCTTGTCCACGTCGCCGCCCGCCTCCTCGAGCGCATTCTTGCAGTCGAGCATCCCCGCGCCGGTCATCTGGCGCAGAGCGGCGACGTCCTTTGCGGTGTAGTTGGCCACGGTCAGGCCACCTCCACCGGCTCTGGCGCGGGCGTGGGCGCGGCGGGGACGGGGCGACGGGCTGGCGGCACTCGTCGTCGGCCTGGGCCGCGGGTGCCATCTGGCGGCGGTGCGCGGCGATGAAGCGGCCCTCGGCGACGGCGTCGGCGATGACCCGGCACATGAGCGAACCCGAGCGGATGGCGTCGTCGTTGCCCGGGATCACGTAGTCGATGACGTCGGGATCGCAGTTGGTGTCGACGACCGCCACCACGGGAAGACCGAGCTTGCGCGCCTCGGTCACCGCGATGTGCTCCTTCTTGGTGTCGATCACGAACACCGCGTTCGGGAGCCGGTCGAGGTCCGCGATGCCGCCGAGGTTGCGGCTGAGCTTTTCGAGCTCGCGGGTGTGCTGGAGCGCCTCACGCTTGGGCATCCCGTCGAAGTCGCCGGCGGCCTGCATGGCGCGCAGCTCCTGCATGCGCTTCACCCGACCGGACACGGTCGCGAAGTTGGTCAGCATGCCGCCGAGCCAGCGCTGGTTCACAAAGGGCATGCCGCACGCCTCGGCGTACTCGGCGACGGGGCCCTGGGTCTGCTTCTTGGTCCCCACGAAGAGGATGGTTCCCCCGTCGGCGACCAGGTCGCGCACGAAGCCGTAGGCGGACTCGACGCCGCTCAGCGTCTTGCGCAGGTCGATGAGATAGATCCCGTTGCGCTCACCAAGGATGAAGCGCTTCATTTTCGGGTTCCACCGGCGCGTCTGGTGGCCGAAGTGGACCCCGGCCTCCAGGAGCTGTCGCATGGAAACGACGGCCATACAGATACTCCTCCAATCGGTTGTACTTCCCCGGCGCAGCGCCGCCCGCAGGCAGCGACCGTGGAACGCGCACAGGTGATGAAGTCGGATGATTGCCGCCCACCGCCGTGGTGGGCCTGACCATGTTAGCCGCTCAGCGGCCCTCAGGCCCTGGGGTGCGTCTCGCCGTACACCGAGCGCAACCGCTCCTTGCTCACGTGGGTGTAGATCTGCGTCGTGGCCAGGCTGGCGTGGCCCAGCAGCTCCTGGACCACGCGGAGGTCGGCGCCGCCGTCGAGGAGGTGCGTGGCGTAGGTGTGGCGCAGGGCGTGCGGGTGGGTCGGGGACGCGGCACGACGGTCGAGGATGCGGCGCACGTCGCGGGGCCCGAGCCTCGCCCCGCGCTGGTTGACGAAGGCCGCCTCGGGCGGCCCGTCCATCTCGTCGCGGCCGTCGCGCAGCCACGCGTCCAACGCGGCCACCGCAGCGTCGTGGATGGGCACGCGGCGCTGCTTCTGGCCCTTGCCGAGCACCGTCACGGTGCGGCCGCGCACGTCGATGTCGCCCCGATCGAGCCCACAGAGCTCCGACACGCGCAGCCCGGCCGCATAGAGGAGCTCGAGGACGGCCAGGTCGCGCCGCTCCAGCGAGTCACCGGCGGCCGCGTCGAGCAGCGCGCCGACCTCGCCCGAGGAGAGCACCCGGGGCAGGCGCCCGCCGCCCGTCGGAGCCCGCAAGGACCGGGCCGGATCGGAGTCGATGCGTCCCTGCCGGCACAGCCAGGCGAAGTAGCAGCGCAGCGCGGCCGCCTTGCGGGCGATGGTGGCGCGGGCGAGGCGCCGCGTGCCGAGGGAGGCCAGGTACCGGCGCAGGTGCATGCGGTCGACGCACTGCGGGCCCGTGGACGTCGCTGCGGGACATCCACTCCGCGAAGGCCGTGACGTCGCCCACGTACGCGGTGCGGGTCGCCGCCGCGCGGCCCCCGAGCCAGGCTGAGAAGCCTGCGAGATCCCAGTCGTCAGGCACGGCGTCCACGGTACCGCCCCCATCGCGACGGGTCCTGGGAACTAACGTCGCCCCCGGAACCTTCCGGGGGGTCCGCTGGGTTCGGGGAATATGGAGGGCCGATGGTGTCGAAATTCGATCGCCGTACCCTGCTCGCCGGGGTGCGGCGGCTGCAGCCGGCTTCGCGGGCGCCTCGGCGCTCGGACTGGGCTGGGACGGGATCGCCGGGGCAACGACGAACGGGCCCGGGCCTCAACGGCGTCAGCACCAAGACCCCGAAGAAGGGTGGCTCCCTCGTCTTCGGCGTGGACGCCGAGGAGTCGGGCTTCGACCCGACGCAGGCCCGCTTCGACGAGGTCGGCGTCATGTACGCGAGGACCGTCTTCGACCCGCTCACCATCATCACGGCCAACGGTGACTGGGCGCCCTACCTGGCCGAGTCGGTCGTCCCCAACGCCTCGCTACACGGCCTGGACGATCACCCTGCGGCCGAACCTCACCTTCCACGACGGCACCCCCTGTAACGGCGCCGCGCTGGTGACGAACCTCGAGGCACAGGCCAAGTCCCTGCTGACCGGCATCGTGATCAGCCCGACGCTGGTCTCGATCGCCCAGACGGGGCCGCTGGCCGCGACCATCACGTTCAAGTCGCCCTGGGTGCCCTTCCCCTACTACCTGGCCGGTGGCATCGGCGGGCAGATCGCCTACGTGGTGGCGCCCTCCATGCTCTCGAACCCCAACGGCACCACCCACCCGGTGGGCACGGGGCCCTTCGTCTTCAAGGAGTGGATCCCCAACGACCACTTCACCGCCACGGCCAACCCGAACTACTGGCGCAAGGGCATGCCCTACCTCTCGCAGATCACCTACAAGCCGATCCCCGACGAGGAGTCCCGGGCGGAGGCGCTCAAGTCGGGCACCATCGACCTGATGATCACCGACACCCCGCAGATCATCACCGAGTTCCGGGGCAACCACGCCTACGCCTACATCGACGACAGCACACACGTCGCCGGTGAGCCCGACATGAACTGCGTCCAGCTCAACTGCCTGGCCAAGCCCTTCAGCGACCCGAACGTCCGCCGGGCCGCCGCCATGGCGATCAACCGGAACCAGTACGCCAAGGTGATCGACGAGGGCGTCCTGCCCGTGAGCAACGGGCTGTTCGTCCCGGGCTCGCCCTACTACTCCTCGACCTCAATACCCGGCCTACAACCCGTCGCAGGCGACCAAGCTGGTCAAGGCGGCCGGCCCAGGCGAACGGCGGGCCGATCTCCTTCTCGTACGGCTCGACCAACTCGCCGGCGGCCATCCGCGCCGCCCAGTACCTCGAGCAGGCCTGGGAGGCCGTGGGCTTCAAGGTGACCACGTCGATCGTCCAGCAGAACCAGACGATCAACAACGCCTTGGCCGGCAAGTACCAGGCGCTGGGCTGGCGCCAGTTCGGGGCGGTCGACCCCGACCTCAACTACATCTTCTGGAGCACGACCACGGTGAGCTCGGGCTCGCTGTCCATCAACATGGCCCGCAACGCCGACCCCGCCGATCGAGAAGGCGCTGCTCGCCGGCCGCCAGAGCACCGAGCAGGACGTCCGGGAGGCCGCCTACAAGACGGTGAACAAGCGGCTGGCCCTGGACCTACCCTATCTGTGGACTGGACCGGGCGGTCTGGGCGGTCATCGGGTACTCCCGACGTGCAGAACTTCAACAACCCAACGACGCCGCAGGGTACCCCTGCATTCGGCATGATCGGTGGCTCCATTTGGCCGACACAGATCTGGATCAGCTGAAATGGAGGCTGATGAGCGGACGCATCCTGGTCGTCGAGGACGATGAACGCATCAGGTCCTCCATGCGGCTCGCCCTGGAGGGCGAAGGCTACGAGGTAAGGGACGCCGCCAGCGGCGAGGAGGGCCTCGACGTGTTCGCCGAGGCAGCACCCGACGTCGCGCTCATCGACCTCATGCTGCCGGGCATGGACGGCTTCGAGTGCTGCCGTGCCCTGCGCCGCAGCAGCGCGGTACCGATCATCATCGTGACGGCGCGCGCGGACACCCATGACGTGGTGGCGGGGCTGGAGGCCGGGGCCGACGACTACGTCACCAAGCCGTTCGTGGCCAAGGAGCTGGCGGCGCGCATCCGCGCCCTGTTGCGCCGCGCCCGCCCGGCCGAGGAGGAGCCCGGCGCGCTCGACCTTCGGCGACCTGCAGCTGCTCCCCGAGCAAGGGGTCCTGCGGCGCCTCAACGGCGACGAGGTCCACTGCACCCGCACCGAGTTCCGCCTCCTGTGCGAGCTGGCGGCCAGCCCCAACAAAGTGCTCAGCCGCGAGCAGCTGCTCGACCGCGTCTGGGGCTACGACTACTTCGGCGACGGGCGCCTGGTCGACGTCCACATCCGGCGCTTGCGCACCAAGGTCGAGGCGGACCCCGCGGTGCCCCAGCACATACTCACCGTCAGGGGCATGGGCTACAAGCTGGTGCCCTGACGTGAAACTGGGCATCGACTGCCCGGATCACGGCCGTCTTCGGTCTCGGTGCGCTGGTGCTGTCCATCCTGATGGGCGGGCTGTCCTACTTCACCGTTCGCCACTTCCTGCTGGCCGGGCGCGAGTCGGCCGCGCAGCACCAGGCCTTCAACAACGCCGTCCTCGTGCGCAGCTCACTGGAGCTGGGCAACACGGAGTACGTCAGCCTTCTGACCAACATCGACTTCGGGTCCGACGCCCACTCGGTGCTGTACCACCGGGCCAAGTTCTACGACTCCTCCCTCTCGGTCACCGCCGCCTCGATCCCCGTACCAGCTGCGCAAGGACGTCCTGGCGGGGACCGCAGCCACGCGAGACCTACCGCACCAGCCAGGGCACGGCCGAGATCATCGTGGGCGTGCCGATCCCCTCGGTGCAGGCCGCCTACTTCGAGGTGTTCGACCTCTCGGACCTCGACCACACGCTCCGCGTGCTCGGGCTGACCCTCCTCGTCGCCGGCGTGGTCACGACGATCCTCGGCATCGCGCTCGGCCGCTTCGCCAGCGTGCGCTCCCTGCGACCGCTGGCCGACGTCTCGCGGGCCGCCGGGGCCATCGCGAGCGGTGAGCTCGACACCCGCCTCGACGCCGACGCGGCCGACCCGGACCTCGAGCGGCTGACGAACTCGTTCAACGCGATGGTGGACCAGCTGCAGGAGCGGATCGAGCGGGAGGCCCGGTTCAACTCCGACGTCAGCCACGAGCTGCGCTCGCCGCTGACCACCCTGGCGGCATCCCTGGAGGTGCTCGAGGCCGACCGCGACCGGCTCCCGCCGCGCTCGCAGCGGGCGCTGCAGCTGCTCAGCGACGACTTCCACCGCTTCCAGCGCATGGTCGGCGACCTGCTCGAGATGTCGCGGGCCGACGCCGGCTCGGTCGACGTCTTCCTCGAGGAGGTCGACGTCTCCGAGCTGGTGCAGCGCTCGGTCGAGATCGGGTTCGGGCACATGGACGGCCCCCGGCCGGGCACCGGCGGCGACGGTCGCCGGGAACGGCGCCGCCGCCGGTCCACCCGGGGTGCGCATCGATCCCGCCGTGCGCGGCTGGCGGGTGGGCGTCGACAAAAGCCGCTTCGAGCGTGTCATGGTGAACCTGATGGAGAACGCCGCGCACTACGGCGGCGGGGTCACCGAGATCGCGGTCGCCCCCGGCCGGGCCGAGCAGGTCGAGGTCACGGTCGACGACGCCGGCCCCGGGATCGACCCCCTGGAACGGCTGAAGATCTTCGAGCGCTTCTACCGCGGCTCGGCCTCGGGACGCCGGGGCACCGGGACCGGCACCGGCCTGGGCCTGGCGCTCGTCGCCGAGCACATGCGGGTGATGCAGGGCGATGTGCGCGTGGATTCCTCCCCTGCCGGGCGGTGCGCGCTTCGTCCTCACACTGCCCGTGCTCGGCGAGGACGGCCTGAGCGACGAGTTAGGCGACGAGCTCGGCGACGGGATGGACGACCGATCAGGCGTACGCCGACAGCGGAGGCCTCGCGTGAGGCGTCCGCTGCTCGCCGCCGCACTTCTGACGCTGGCCGTCGTGGCCGCTGGGTGCGCCATCCCGACGCCAGGGCTCGCCCAGCACGATCGCGAACTCCAAGGTGCCGTTCAACCTCATGGACCCGCACCCGCCCACGACGACGACGACCCAGCCCGATCCCTCGTCCTACGTGCCGGTCAAGGTGTACTTCCTCAACGAGAGCGATCAACTCGTGCCCGCGCAGCGGGTGGTACCGCCGCCGGCACCGCTCATCGAGGTCATCAGAGCACTCCTGGGCGGCGTGACGAGAGCGCGAGACCGCCGACAACATCTCCACCGCCATCCCGAGCAATGTGACGCGTGCTCGGCGTCTCGACGCAGCCCGGCAACATCGTCACGGTGAACATGAACAGCGCGTTCGGCGAGATCACCGGCCCCAACACCGAGGCTGGCGGTCGGGCAGATCGTCTGGACTGTGGCCAACGAAGTCGAGCTGACGACCGGGGTCGTCTTCGAGATCGATGGAGTGCGCACCAGTGTGCCGATCGCCAACGGCTCGCTCGTGGCGGGACCTGTCTACCTCCTCCAATTCTTGAGCGTCCCGCCCGGCTGAACCTGGTGCCGGCGCAACGGGCGCCCGCAGGCACCACATCAGGAAACGCTCAGCCGGCGTTCTCGACGTCGCGACGCCAGGGCACCCGGGGCGCACCGGACCACAGGTGCTCGAGGTCGTAGTAGTCCCGCGTGTCCTGCAAGAAGACGTGCGCGATGAAGTCGCCGTAGTCCATCAGGACCCACGTCGCGTCCTGGAGGCCTTCGATGCGCGTGGGCGCGATGCCGTGTTCCTCCTTCACCCCGCGCTCGATCTCCTCCACCAGTGTGCGCACGTGTCGTGTGTTCTGCGCACTGGTGATCACGAACGCGTCGACGACGCCGAAGAGCTCGGTCATCCCCGAGCACGACCGTCTCGCGCCCGAGCTTGGCGTCGGCGGACTCTGCCGCAGTGGCCGCAGCCGGCGGCAGCTGGACCTGCACGTCCAACCCCCGGCTCAATGGAGCACGTCCAAGATCCCTACCGTGAACCCGAAGGCGACCACCAAGATGGAGCACCCGACGATCGCCCAACGCTGACGGGAACGGCGCGCCAGACGAAGTTCGGCCGCGGCGATCGGCCCGGCGCTGCGCCTGGACAGGCAAGGCACCGGCAGCCGCGTGGGGACTGTCCGACCACTCCGTCCTCGCCGCCATGGCGCTCATTCAGGGCACAGCGTACATACCTCGGCGGCCAATGCAACGGATCACGCCCTCGGGGACCAGCCCGTCGACGCTCTGGCCGTCGGACAGCAGGTCACGGACCTCCGAGCTCGAGACCGCGACCTGCGGCCCGTCCACCCACACGGTCCGCCAACCGACCGGGACCTCGGGCGCGGCCCCGGTCGGGCGCGACACGACGGCCAGGGTGACCAGTCGTCGTAGGTCGTCGTGGCGGTGCCACGTCGAGAGCTCGGGCACCAGGTCAGCGCCCACGACGAGGAAGAGCTCGGCGGGTCGGCCACCGTCCCGGGTGGCCGCCAGGACCTCCTCGGCGGTGTCCACCGAGTAGCTGGGGCCGCCTCGGTCGATCTCGAGCCGGCTGGCCTCCGCGCCCGGGACCTCGGCGGCGAGCGCCTCGGTCAGGGCGTAGCGGTCCTCGGCGGCGGACACGGCCCGTTGCCCCGACTTCTGCCAAGGGTCGTTGGCCACGACGAGGAGGAGCCGATCGAGCCCGAGGCGCTCGATCACGGCACGCGCCGCGGCGACGTGCCCGAGATGTGGGGGGTCGAACGTGCCCCCCATGATCCCGATGCGGGCCGGTCGCTCAGGTCCCGGCAAGTTCGGCGAGCACCGGCGCCAGCGCGTTCATCTCGGCTTCGTGCACGACGATGTAGCTGAAGCCGAATTCCTCGCGCCGCGCGCGCAAGGTGTCGATGATCTCGGGGACCGAGCCGATGAGTGTCGCCGGCGCAGCGCGCAGCTGGTCCGGGGTCATGCTCAACAGTGGTGCGACGGAGGCGAGCACCTCGTCAGCGTTCGGGACGACCTGCACGACGACCGTCCAGCACTGCAGTTCGAGCTCGCCCGCCCGTTCCCCGCGGCGTCGAGGGCCCAGCGCACGCGGTCGGCGTACTTCTCCGCGACGGCCTCGGCCGCCACCTCGGGACCGACATAGCCGGCGGCCAGGCTCGGGACGACGCTGACGATGTCGGCGTGACGCCCGGCCAGCTCCAAGATGCGCCGGCTGCCTCCGCCGATGACCAGCGGCGGCCCGCCCGGGGTGAGCGGTGCCGGTGCGCCGACCACGTCGGTGACGCGGTAGTGCGCACCCTCGAAGGTGGCACTGCCTGTCTGCCACATGGCACGCATGATCTCGAATCGCTTCGGCCAGCCGCGCGATGCGCACGGCCGGCGGGCTCCATCGGGATCCCCGACTGGTCGTAGTCGACCCGCAGCCAGCCGGCGCCCAGGCCGAGCTCGAAGCGGCCTCCCGTCATTGCGTCGAGGGTGGCGGCCTCCTTCGCCATCAACACAGGGTGGCGAAAGTCGTTGTCGAGGACGAGCGTCCCGACCCGCATGGTGGTCGTGGCCTCCGCCGCCACGGCGAGTGCGATCATCGGCGCCCACTGGTCGTCGAGATGATCGGGCACATAGAGGGTCGCGTACCCGAGGTCCTCGGCCTTGCGCGCCAGGTCACGCCACTCGGCCGCCGTCGCTGTCCGCGACACCTGGACGGCGAAGCGGAAGGCGGCCATGGGGCGGGATCCTACGGCGTTAACCTGGTGCGGTGACGAGCCGCCCCGAGACTCCTCCCTGGAGCGCCGCGTCCTGGCGGACGTTTCCTGCGGCCCAACAGCCCGAGTGGCCCGACGCTGACGCGCTCAAGACGCGCCGAAGCGCGGCTGTCGACGGTGCCACCGCTCGTCTTCGCGGGTGAGGCCCGGCTTTTGACGTCGCAGCTGGCGCGAGGTGGCCGACGGCAACGCCTTCTTGTTGCAGGCAGGCGACTGTGCCGAGTCGTTCGCGGAGTTCAGCGCGGACTCCATCCGCGACAAGCTGAAGATCATCTTGCAGATGGCGGTGGCGCTGACGTACGCGGCGGGCGTGCCGGTGGTCAAGGTGGGCCGGATCGCCGGCCAGTTCGCCAAGCCGCGCTCGGCGAGCACCGAGCGCGTCGGCGAAGTCGAGTTGCCGTCCTTCCGGGGCCACATGGTCAACGACGAGCCGTTCGAGGCCGACGCGCGCACGCCCGACCCCGAGCGAATGGTTGCCGCCTACCAGCAGTCGGCATCGACACTCAACCTCCTGCGCGCGCTTCACCAAGGGCGGCTTCGCCGACCTCTCCCAGGTGCACCTGTGGAACCAGCAGTTCGTGGCGTCGTCGGCCGAAGGCCGGCGTTACGAGCGCATCGCGTCCGAGATCGACCGCGCCCTGCGCTTCATGGCCGCATGCGGCATCGACCTTGGCGCAGAGGAGGGCCTGCACGAAGTCGACTTCTTCACGAGCCACGAGGCGCTCATCCTCCCCTACGAGGAATGCCTGACCCGCATGGACTCGTTGACCGGCGACTGGTACGACTGCTCTGCGCACTTGGTCTGGGTGGGTGACCGCACCCGCCAGCTCGACGGCGCCCATCTCGAATTCCTCTCGGGCATCAACAATCCCGTGGCCGCCAAGATCGGTCCGGCCTGCTCGCCCGAGGAGGTCGTGGCCATCTGCGAGCGCCTCAATCCGGACCGCCTGCCCGGCCGGATAACACTCATCACCAGGCTCGGGTCCGCCAGCATCGCCGACCATCTCCCCCCGATCGTGCGAGCCGTCGAAGCGGAGGGGCATCCGGTCATCTGGGCCTGCGACCCCATGCACGGCAACACCTTCACGAGCGAGGGCGGCCGCAAGACCAGGCGCTTCGACGACATCTTGGCCGAGCTGCGCACGTTCTTCGACGTGCACCGCGACGAGGGGACCTGGCCGGGCGGCGTCCACATCGAGCTGACGGGCGACGACGTCACCGAGTGCCTCGGCGGAGCCGAGGAGATCCTCGAGGGCGACCTCGACGACCGCTACACGACGGCCTGCGACCCGCGGCTCAACGCCCGGCAGTCGCTCGACCTCGCCTTTCGGGTGGCGGAGTTCCTCAGAAGTTGATCCGTCGTCTGCTCCTTGCCGCGCTTGTCACGGCACTGCCGCTGCTGGCCGTCGTCGCCATGGCCGCGCTCGCCGGCCGCCTCGCCGCCGGCAGCGGCGCAACCGAGCCAGACGACGCCGGCCTACTGGCTCGTCGCGTCCGACGGCGGGATCTTCGCCTTCGGCGGTGCGCCGTACTACGGGTCCACGGGCGGCATGGCGCTCAACAAGCCGGTCGTCGGGATGGCGGCGACGTCCGACGGGGGCCGGCTATTGGCTCGTGGCGTCCGACGGGGGCGTGTTCTCCTACGGCGACGCCAGCTTCTACGGGAGCACCGGCAGCATGGTGCTCAACCAGCCGGTCGTCGGCATGGCGGCCGTCCCGGGCGGAGGCGGGCTACTGGCTGGTCGCCGCCGACGGCGGCATCTTCTCCTTCGGGAGCGCGCAGTTCCACGGGTCGACGGGCAGCATGCACCTGAACAAACCGGTCGTCGGGATGGCGGCGACGTCCGACGGGGGTGGCTACTGGCTGGTGGCGTCCGACGGCGGCATCTTCGCCTTCGGCGACGCGGCCTTCCACGGCAGCACCGGCAGCCTCGTGTTGAACAAGCCGGTGGTCGGCATGATCGCCGGGCCGGGCGGTGCCGGCTACTTCCTCGTCGCCTCCGACGGCGGCATCTTCTCGTTCGGCTCGGCGCCGTTCTACGGCTCGCTCGGCGGCGTGCCGATCAAGCACCCGATCGTGGCCGCGGCGGCCACGCCGACCTTCAGCGGGTATTGGTTCACCGACACCAGCGGGCTCGTCTCGAATTTCGGACAGGCCAGCTATTACGGCTCCGCGCCCGCAGCCCTTGTTCAGACCGATCGTCGGCATGGCCGAGGCGCCGGGGACCGGGGCGTTCTTCGGCGAGCACCTACCCCTCGGGGTCCTACGGCTACGACATCAGCAATTACCAGTGCGGGAACTTCCCGACGGCCGACCATGCCATCGGCATCGTGCAGGTCGACGGGGCATCGAGCAGCCCGACCAACCCGTGCCTGGCCCAGGAGGCGGCGTGGGCAGGCGGTGGGCTCAACCTCTACACCTACCTGACCTTCGGAACCTCGGCGACGGCGGAACCCGGATGCACCGACTCAGCCGGTGCGTGTAACGCCGGTTATCAAGCCGGCATCCACGCCTACAACGACGCTGTGGCAGCGGGCATCAACGCCGCGGTGCCGTGGTGGCTCGACGTGGAGAACAACCCTCCCTCGGTCGGGGCCTGGTCGGGCAACACGCAGTTGAACGCCGACTTCGTGCAAGGCGCCCTCAACGCCCTGCACGAGACCGAGGGTGTCGCCGACGTCGGCATCTATGCCAGCCCCGGCGTCTGGAACACCATTGTCGGCGACTACACCCCGTCGGTCCCGTACTGGATGGCCGACTACCTGGCTTCGCCCAGCGGACCCGGCTCCTGCGCGGACTACCAGAACTGGGTGACGAACCACGGCGCCCAGTTGCCCGGACCGCCCGAGATCGTCCAGTACTTCAGTGGGCCGGTCGCCAGGCAGCCCCGGCAACTACGACGACGACTACGCCTGCTAAGAGGGCGACTGCCAGAACACCTCGACCCGGGTGATGACGCGGGCCTCGTCGAAGACGAACACGTAGGCCTCTTCGAGGTGCAGCTCCTGGTCCGGATAGGCCAGATGCTCGGTCACTCGTGCGAAGGCGGACCGTTTGTCCGGGGTGTAGACGATCCGCTGCACGTCGTTGCCGTAATGCTCGGGCACGCTGCTGGCCAATAGGTCGAGATAGTCGGCTCGCCCGGCCACCTCGTCGCCGAGCGGCCCGACCCGCACGACGTCGGCCGCCATCACCTCGCCCAGCGCGGGCCAGTCCCGCGCGCTCAGGTACTCGAAATAGCGCTCGACCGGTCCGTCGCCGACCGGGATCGCGCCCCGCCAAGATGTCCTCGACCCGTTGGCGCATGTCGTCGCCGCTCGTGGCGAACTCGGCCAGCACCGATGCCACGATGCCTTCGGGGGGTGTCACCACGCCCAAGAGCAGATGCTCGGTGTCGATGTCGTGATCGCCCCGGGCGAGCGCCTCACGCAGCGAGCGCTCCAGCGCCTTCTTCGCGCTCGGGGTGAAGGGCGGAGAGTCGGGGCCTCCGCCATCGGTCACCGTGAGCGCGACTGACCGCGGCGCGGGCCGGTTCCAACGTGATCCCGGCTGAGCCGAGCGCCGCGGCCGGCACCGCCGCGCTCCTCTCCGACCAGGCCGAGGAGGACGTGCTCGGGACCGATGTAGGAATGCCCCAGGTGTCGCGCCTCCTCCTGGGCGAGCACGAGGACCCGGCGCGACCGATCGGTGAACCGTTCGAACACGCCACCAGGGTGCCACGCATTTGCCGATGCCGCGGCGGCGGCGCCCAATGGCTCAGCCCATACCCGCCGATGGCCTCCCGCAGTCGCTGGGCGTTACCGGCGACGGGATCGCCCGCCTCGAGCGCGATGTCCACATCGTCCGGCGTCGCCCACGATGCCCGCGCCTTCGCGACGTGCTCCCAGTCGAGCTCGTACCAGTTGGGAATGCCACGGCTGCGTCCCTCGACGCGGGAGCGATGGAGGTCGACGTCGGCGCAGGCGGTCATGACGACGAGGGTGGCCGCACCTTCCTCGGCGGCCACGAGGCGCGTGCTCACCACCTCGGGATCGCGGGCCACGCCGTCGAGCACCACCGATGAACCCCGCCGGAGCTGGGCGCGGGCCAGGGCCCACAGAAGGGACCACCCGACCGCGCGATGACCGGGCGGGTCCATGGCGTCGAGCGCTCGTTGCAGCTCCGGATAGGGGCGCAGGCCGCTCATGGCCCAGTCGTGTGCGAGCACTGGCGCACCGAGCGTCTCGCCGGCGACACTCGGCCATCGTCGACTTGCCGGTCGCCTGCAGCCCGGTCACCAACACGAGGAGCACGTCAGGCGCCGCGTCTCTCCTCGACCTTCTCCCATACCGAGACGTGCTTCCAGCTCTCGCCGGTGAAGCGCTGGCGGCCCCAGTCCGCCCAGCGCTCGCGCAGGCGCATGCCGGCGATGCGCGCCATGAGGTCGAGCTCGGCCGGCCACACGAAGCGCCACGGCGTCGAGAAGGTCTCGGCCCGCCCGTCCGTGAGCCAGTAGTGGTGCGAAACGCCCAACTGGTTGGCGACGTCGAAGGTGTCGAAGCCCAGGTGGGTCGGCGTGACGGTGAACGCCTGGGCGCGGTCGCCGGGCGGGAGACGTCGCAGTTGCGGTATCCCGACCTCAATGACGAAGCAGCCGCCGGGTTCGAGGTGCGCGGCGGCGTTGCAGAAGCAGGCCACCTGCGCGTCCTGGGTGGTCACGTTGCCGATCGTGTTGTACACGAGGTAGACGAGGCGGAACGCACCGTCGAGCCTGGTCGACGTCATGTCACCCACCGTCACTCCGATCGCCTCGGCGCCCGGCTTGGCCCGCAGCTGCGCCACCATGTCGGGCGACAAGTCGATTCCCTGGACCGGGACTCCACGCCCGCTCAGGGGCAGCGCGATGCGTCCGGTGCCGATGGCGAACTCGAGCACGGCGCCGGCGTCGGCCAGGTCCGCCAGGAAATCCACCGTGGCGCCGATCACCGCGGGGTCGAACATCTCGCCCGAGTCGGCGTCGTAGGTGCGGGCGATGCGCTCGTCGAAGAGGTTCGGCCACGACGGCTGCCCGACCTGGTCCGGCTCGTCCGGCATCGGGGGACCGCCTAGACGGTCTTGACGATCAGCACCGCACAATGGGCGCCGTGGGCGACTGAGTTCGGCACGCTGCCCAGGTAGCGCCGAGCGCCGCGCATGCCCTTGCTGCCGACGACGATCAAGTCGGCGCCGATCTCGGCGGCGGTATTGAGGATCGCGTCGTCTGCGTTGCCCTGCGCCGAGTGAACGAGGACCGACAAACCGGACCCGTAGGTCGCGACGGCACGCTCGCCCACTTGCTGGGCCGCCTGGCCCGCCATCTCCGCGCCCGCCCCGCTGTCGATGAGGGGGGCGCCGATCGCGGCTCCCATTGCGGTCGACGGCGCACGCGTAGCCACCACGACGTGCAGCGCGGAGCCCCACGAGCGTGCGATGTCCGCGGCAGCCTGAACGGCCTTGTCTGCGGTGGGTGACCCGTCGGTGCCCACGACGACAATCTTGTACATAGCTTCGTCCCCTTCTGCGGCGGAGACCGCAGCGTACCTCGGTCAGTCCCGCAGGGCGCCGTAGGCGCCATCCCAGAACGCGGTGAAGTGACCCGGCATCTCGGGCGACGTCATAGCCCGCGTGGTGAGGAGGATCCCCGTCAGGTCGCGGGCGGGGTCGGTGTACCAGACCGTGCCGCTGCCGCCGGTCCAGCCGTAGCCCCAGGGCCGCGGCGGCTCGCCCGGGACCGGACAGGGTGCAGCCATCCCGTAGCCCCACCCGAAGCCGGGCCCGAGGAACGGCGAGGACTCCGCACGCTGGCTCGCGCTCAGGTGGTCACGCGTCATGGCGGCCACCGAGCCGGGCGACAGCAGCTGCCGGCCATCGTGCCGGCCGCCGGCGCGCAGCATGGCCGCGAAGGTCCAGAAATCGTCCAGGGTGGAGACGAGCATGCCCGCTGCGTTCGCCATCGCCGGCGGCTTGCTCCACCAGCCACCCTCGGCGGGGTCGAGCACGAACAGCCGGCCTGACTCGTCTGGCATGGGCATGTAGGCGGTGGTGAAGCGTGCTGCCTTCTCCGCCGGGACGCTGAACGACGTGTCCACCATCTCGAGGGGGTCGAACACGCGTGCGCGCAAGAAGGCCTCCAGCGGCTGCCCGCTGGCGCGTTCGAGCACGATGCCGAGGACCTGGGCACCGGTGTTGTAGCGCCAGGCGGCACCGGGCTGGTGCAGCAGCGGCAGCGTGGCGAAGCGAGCGATCCACTCGTCGGACCCGAAGGGCGGCGGTGGCCAGGGCGGGCCGAGCGTGCACAGACCCAGCTCCGCCTCGGCCTCTTGGATGGGGTAGGTGCCCGGCGGGGCCATGATGCAGCCGAGCCCCAAGCGGAACGTGAGGAGGTCCTCAATCGTGATGGGCCGTTCCGCCGGCACCGTGTCGTCCAGGGCGCTCCCGAGGCTGCGCAGCACGCGGCGGTTCGCCAGCTCGGGCACCAGTGTGTCGACCGGGTCGCCGAGCGCGAGGACGCCGTCGTCCACCAACGTCATGGCCGCCGCCGCGGCGATCGGCTTGGACAGTGACGCGATGCGAAAGATCGCATCGCGTCGCAGTGGAGCGCCGTCACCGCGCGTCCGCGTGCCGAGCGCATCGACGTGCACGTCGTCAGCGCAGGCCACCAGTGCGGCCGCCGCCGGCACCGTGCCGCCTTCAACGAGACCGGCCAGCCGGTCGTGCAAACGGGACAGCCCGCTGCGGTCGAGCCCAGGGGCCGGCGTCGGTGCCGGCGTCACGCCGGCGGCTCGACCGGGTCCAGGGTCACCGGCGCGACGCTACCGGTAGGGTGCGAACGTGGCGACCCTCCGCGACGTCGAGCGCATCACCGCGGCGTTGCCCGAGGTGCGCGAGGGCGAACGTCACGGCAACCGCACGTGGTTCGTGGCCGAAAAGGCCTTCGCCTGGGAGCGGCCGTTCTCCAAGGCAGACCTGCGGCGCTTCGGCGAAGACGAGCCGCCCCGCCAGCCCGTCCTCGCGCTACGGACGGCCGACCTCGCCGACAAGGAGGCCATGCTGGCCAGCGGGACCCGTGGCTTCTTCACGATCCCGCACTTCGACGGGTACGCCGCGATCCTCGTCGAGCTGCGCACCGCCACGCTGCGCCCGCTACGGGCCGCACTCGAGGATGCCTGGCTCGCCTGCGCGCCCGAGCCGCTGGCGCGGGCGCTCGTCGAGGGATCCGCCGCGCCAGTGCGTGCGGTCACGCCCGGGGCACGCCGCAAGAGTCGTTGAACCGCAACAGGATCCAGCGGTCGTCTGCGGGCACCCACTCCCATTCGGTCATGGACGCATGGGCGATGCGGACCCAACCCCGGCGGTAGACCTCGGGCGCCACGCCCAAGAAGGCGATCATCGTGGCCTCGATCACGCCCGCGTGGACCGCGGCCACCACCAGCTCGCCCTGGTGGTCCGCGACGATGGCGCGCACCGCGGCCGAAGGCGCGCCCGATGAACTCTGACCAGCTCTCACCACCCGGGGCGATGCGAACGCCGGGGTCGACGTCCCAGTCGGGCACGCCGAAGGTGGCGACCACCTCGTCCCAGGTCATGCCGTCGCTCTCCCCCGGGTGGAGCTCGCAGAGGTCGCAGCGCTCGCGCACCGGTCCGAGCGACCGCGGGCCGCGTCCGACGACCGAACGCAAACGCTCTGCCGTCTCGACCGCTCGCGGGAGCACCGAGGAGTACAGGGCGGACGCCTCGCGCAGCTCGCCGCTCTCGTAGAGACGGTCGGCGAGCGCGGCCACCTGACGCTTCCCCAGATCGGTGAGCCCGGTGCACCCCTTGCGCCCGCCGACGACCCGGTTGAGGTTGCAGTCCGCCTCGCCGTGGCGGATCAGGACGATGCGCGTCGCCCCCGCCTCGGGCGGGACGATGCGGAGCACGCCCTCGTGGGCACGATCGTCGCCCGGATCGTCCGGATCGTCCGGATCGCCTTGATCCCCCGCATCGCCCGGTCGCTCGCGGAGCGGGCTCACGCCAGGTTGCCGACGAAGTGCTCCAGCTGGCGCAGCGTCCGGCACTCGACCACGTCGTCGCAGTGCGCGCCGTACTCCCCCACGATGGAGTCACCCGACCCCCAGTAGTCACGTGGCTCGGGGTTCAGCCAGAAGACGTGGCGCGCGCGGTCCTGGAGGTCCTGGAGGACCCATGACTGGGACGCGTGGTAGTTGTTGCGCGCGTCGCCGAGGATCAACACGCTCGAGCGCGAGGTCACCTGGTCGCCCCAGCGACGATGGAACTCGGTCAAGGCGTGGCCGTAGTCGGAGTGCCCGTCGACCCAGATCACGTCCGCCTCCGTGTTGATGCGCGCCACGGCCTCGGCGGGGTCGACCACGCCCTCGAAGAACCGCGTCACCTCGTCGATCCCGTCGACGAAGACGAAGCTGCGCACCTTGGAGAACTGCGACGAGATCGCGTACACGAGGTGCAGCGTGAAGCGGGCGAAGCTGGCCACGGAGCCCGAGATGTCCGCGATCACGAAGATCTCGGGCTTGGCCGGGCGAGGGTGGCGGAACCGCGGCTCGACGGGCACGCCACCGGTGGAGAGCGACCGGCGCATGGTGGCGCGGAAATCGAGCGGGCCCTTGCGACCGTGACGGCGCTTGCGGGCCAGACGGCACCGCCAGCTTGCGCGAGAGCGGCTGGAGGACGCGGTGCAGCACGGCCAGCTCCTCACGGGTGGCGTGCATGACGTCGATGTCCTCGGGGAGCGGCTTGCGCACCGAGCGGGCGAGCGCCTCGGCCCCACGGTCCTCGACGAGGCGGCGCCGGATCTCGGTCTCGACCGCCCGACGGAACTTCTCGATCCGCGACTTGAACTCGTCCGCGGCCAGCCGCTCCTCGAGCTCGGTCAGGCCACCGCCGGCCGCGCCCGCCTGCGCCTGGGCCATCAGCCGCTCGAGGACGGCGTCGAGGTCGAGGTTCCGCAGCGTGCGGTAGAGGTAATAGGTCCCCCCCACCGGTCGGCCGGGCTCCATACCCGCGTAGCGGTCCACGGCGTTGCGGGCGACGACGTTCATCATCGCGGCATCGGCGGAGGTCAGCGACTTGAAGAGCAACTCGGCCAGCTCCTCGGGCGTCATCCCCTCGCCGGCTCCCCCTCCCTTCCAGGCCCGGCCCTGGCCGCGTGGCCCGCCTTGGCCGTCCTGCTCACCCTCGGCGTCCTCTTCGAATTCGCCTTCGCCCGCCTCGCCCTCGGTCGCGGCGGCGCCTCCGGTCCGCACGGCGAAGAACACCTCGAAGGCTGTCTCGAAGGCGCGCCAGTGCGACGACGACTTCACGAGCGTGGCGGCCAGCGCGTACTTGAGGGCCTCGCGGTCCTCGAGTGGGATGTGCTTGACCGCCTCGGCCGCGTCGAGGTGCTCGGTCAGGGAGACGGGCAGGCCGGCGCGCCGCAGCTCGGTGACGAACCCGGACAAGAGGTCGAGCACGGGCCTAGTCCGACGAGGCCGAGAGCAGCTCCTTACTGGCCCGCTCAATATCGGCTTGGTACTTCAACAGGACGTGCAGGGTGTCCTTCGCACCGGCGGCGTCGATCGTCTGGACGCCGAGCAGGACGAGCGTCCGGGCCCAGTCCAGTGTCTCGGAGACCGAGGGCGCCTTGCGCAGCTCGAGGGTGCGCAGGGAGCGCACGATGCGCGCCACCTGATCGGCCAGCTCCTCGCTGATGCCGGGGACCTTGGTCCGCACGATCTCGCGTTCGCGGTCGAGGTCGGGGTAGTCGAGGTGGAGGTACAGGCACCGGCGCTTGAGCGCCTCGGACAGCTCACGCGTGTTGTTGGAGGTGAGGAAGACCATGGGCAGCTGTGTGGCCCGCACCGTGCCCAGCTCGGGGATGGAGACCTGGTATTCGGAGAGGATCTCGAGCAGCAAGCGCTTCGGTCTCGAGCTCCACGCGGTCGACCTCGTCGATGAGGAGCACGACCGGCTCGGTGGCGCGGATCGCCTCGAGCAAAGGGCGTGTGAGGAGGAACTCCTCCGAGAAGATGTCGCCCTCGAGCTCCTTCCACGACGGGCCCTCGGTCTCGCCCTGGCCGTGCTCGCCGGCCTGGATGCGCAACAGCTGCTTGCGGTAGTTCCACTCGTAGAGCGCCTTGGACTCGTCGAGACCCTCGTAGCACTGCAAGCGGATCAGCCGGGCCCCGGTGAGGTCCGCCACCGACTTGGCCAGCTGCGTCTTGCCCGTCCCGGCCGGCCCCTCGACGAGCACCGGCTTGGCCAGCCGGTCGGCCAGGAAGACCACGCCGCTGATGGAGTCGTCGGCCAGGTACCCCACCTCGGCCAGGCCGCGGCGCACCGCGTCGAGGTTCTCGAAGCGCGCCGGTCCCACCTCGGGCAGCCCCAGCCCGTTCCCGGCGCTCACCGTCGCACCTGCCCGTCCCCGCGCACGACCCACTTCAACGTCGTCAGCTCCTTCACTCCCATTGGCCCGCGGGCGTGGAGCTTCTGGGTCGAGATGCCCACCTCTGCCCCCAGCCCGAGCTCCTCTCCGTCGACGAAGCGCGTCGAGGCGTTCACCAGCACAGCCGCCCCGTCCACCTCGGCCACGAAGCGGTCGGCCGCGGCCACGTCCGAGGTGACGATCGCCTCGGAGTGCCCCGAGCTGTACCGCGCGATGTGCTCGATGGCGTCGCCCACGTCGTCGACCATGCCGATCGCAACGATGGGGCCGAGGAACTCCGTGGCGAAGTCCTCTGCGAGCGCCGGCACCGCGTCGGGCACGAACGCGCGGACACGCTCGTCGGCACGGATCTCGACGCCCGAAGCGGCGAGCGCCGCCGCCAGCCTGGGCAAGAGCGCCGCCGCGACGCCCTGGTGCACGAGGATCGTCTCGACCGCGTTGCAGACCCCGAAGCGGTGGGTCTTGGCGTTGAGGGCCAGCTCGTGCGCCATCGCCACGTCCGCCGCACCGTCGATGTAGATGTGACAGTTGCCGTCGCCGTCGAGGACGTAGGGGACGGTCGCGTGCTCCACCAGCGATGCGATCAACGCCGGGCCGCCGCGGGGTATCAGGCAATCCACCAACCCGCGCAGCCGCATGAAGGCGACGGCCGTCTCGTGCGAGGTGTCCTCCACCAACGCCACCGCGTCCTCGGGCAGACCCGCCTTGACCACGGCCCGGCGCAGCAAGGAGACGACCGCCTGGTTGGACGCGAGAGCCGAGGACGAGCCGCGCAGGAAGGCGGCGTTCCCCGCCTTCAGGCACAGCCCGGCGGCGTCGCTGGTGACGTTGGGCCGGTTCTCGTAGATCACGCCGACGACGCCGAGCGGTACCCGCACCCGCGTCGACCCGCAGGCCGTTCGGGCGCACCCAGCCCTCCGTCACCTCCCCCACGGGGTCGGGCAACGCGGCCACCTTGCGCAGGCCGCCCGCCATGGCATGCACCCGGCCCTCGTCCAGGCGGAGGCGGTCCCGGGCGGCGTCGGCGAGGCCCCCCGCCTCGGCCCGATCCAGATCGGCCTGGTTGGCCGCAACCAGCGACGGGCCATTCCTCCTCGAGGAGGTCCGCGGCCAGCCGCAGAGCGTCGTCGCGGACGGAGCCGGGCGCGCGGGCCACGACCCGGGAGGCCGCCCGCACCCGGCCCGCGAGCTGCCCCAAGGCCGGCGAGGTCATCGGGTCAGGTTACAAGCACCAGGTCGTCTCGATGGACGACGACCTGGCTGCGCCGGCCCATCCACTCCTCCGCGCGCAGCGCAGGCACGCGGACCAGGCCCTTGGCGAAGACCGTCCCGTCGGGCCCTGCGATCTCGACGGCGTCATGAGGGCCGAAGCCACCGCTCACCGCTGTGACCCCTGCTGCGAGCAGTGAGCGCCCCTTCTCGTTCGAGCGCGTCCCGTGCGCCCTCGTCGACAGTGAGGACCCCGGCTGCGCCGAGCGCGAAGGCGATCCACAGCTTGCGCGCCGACAGCCGGCGCTCGCGGGCGCGGAACACGGTGCCGACACCGGCCTCGCCCGCCAGCGCGGCGGCCAGCACCCCGGGCCGTGCCGCGTCCGCGATCACCGCCTCGACGCCCGACCAGGTGGCGATCTTGGCCGCCGCGAGCTTCGACGCCATGCCGCCGCTGCCCGCCGCGCTGCCGGGTCCGCCGGCGAGGCGCTCGAGCTGGTGGTCGATCTCGACGACCTCCTGAATGAGCGATGCCGCCGCGTCGTGCCGCGGGTCGGCCGTGAGCAAGCCCGGGGCGTCGGTGAGCAGCACGAGGAGCTGCGCGCCCACCAGGTGGGCCACCAGGGCGGCGAGCCGGTCGTTGTCCCCGAAGCGGATCTCCTCGTCGGCCACCGCGTCGTTCTCGTTGACGACGGGCACCACGCCGAGATCGACGAGATGACGCAGGGTGCCGCGCGCGTGCAGGTATTGGGTGCGGTGGACGAAATCGAGAGGGGCCAACAGGACCTGTCCGGCCAGCACGCCGTGCGGCTCGAGACAGTCCTGCCAGAGCCGCATCAGGCGGTGCTGGCCCACGGCCGAGACGGCCTGAAGGATGGCGGGGTCGGAAGGGCGCTGCTCGCCCCGGTCGAGCGCGGCCCAGCCGGCCGCGATGGCGCCGGAGGTGACGACGACGACGGTGTGGCCTGCGGCGCGCGCCGCAGCCAGCTCCCCGCTGAGCCGGGCCACCGTGGTGGCCGTCACCGAGGACGACCCGACCTTCACCACGGCGATCACGCGTCATCTCCCCAGGTGAAGGTCATGGTGCCGACCGTGACCTCGTCTCCGTCGTGCGCTCCGGCGCGGGCCAGGGCGCGGTCGACGCCGAGCCGGCGCAGCCGCCGTACCGCCTCGGCCTGGGCGCCGGCGTCGTTGAGGTCCGAGAAGGCGACCGCCCGCTCCGCGGCGCGGCCGAAGACCACCCATGCGCCGGCGCCGGCGCGGCGGACGTCGACACCCTCGGGAACCGGCCGGTGCACCACCACCTCACCCGCCTCGGCCGCCGCTGCGCCCGCTCGCGCCTCGTGTACCAGCGCGCGCCAACCCTTGGACGAGGTCGTCCACACCCGCACCCGTCGCCGCCGAGAGCACCAGCTCGCAGACACCCTCCTCGTCGCCCCCGACGTCTGCCTTGCTGCCCACGACGAGGCGCGGCCGCTCGAGCAGCTCGGGCCGGTACGAGCCGAGCTCGGAGAGCAAGACACGCAATTGCTCGGACGGCGCCTCCCCACCTGCGTCGGGAGCACCGAGGTCGAGCAGGACGACGAGCACGCGCGCCCGCTCGATGTGGCGCAGGAACTGGTGCCCGAGGCCCTTCCCGCCCGCCGCGCCCTCGACCAGGCCGGGGATGTCGGCCATCACGAACTCGGTCCCGTCGTGCACCCCGCCGACACGCACCACGCCGAGATGCGGCTCGAGCGTCGTGAAGGGGTAGTCGGCGATCTTGGGCTTGGCCGCCGACACCGTCGAGATCAGCGTCGACTTCCCCGCGTTGGGAAAGCCGACCAGTGCGACGTCGGCCATCAACTTGAGCTCCATGTCCAACCACAGCTCTTGTCCCTTTTCGCCCTGCTCCGCGAACGCAGGCGCACGCCGGCGGTTGGACAAGAAGCGCGCGTTGCCGCGGCCCCCTTGCCCGCCCTCGGCCACCATGGCGCGAGCGCCTTCTCGGTCCAGGTCGCAGACGACCTGGCCCTCGCGGTCGCGCACCACCGTCCCCACCGGTACCGGCACGTCGATGTCCTTGCCGTGGGCGCCGTGCCGCTTGGACCCCGAGCCGTGCCCGCCGTCGGTGGCGCGGCGGAACGGGTGGTCGCGGAAACCCAGCAGTGATGACTCGTTGCGCGACGCCACCAGCCACACGTCGCCCCCGTGGCCGCCGTCTCCCCCGTCGGGTCCGCCCCGGTCCACGTGCGCCTCGCGCCGCCACGACACCGCGCCGGCACCGCCGTTCCCGGCGCGCGCGTGCAGTTGGGCCTGGTCGACGAATCCGGGCATGGCAGAAAAGCTTAAGAGGCCGCGAGCCGCCGGGCGCGCTGTGCCACTTCGGCACGGCGCGCGCTCGACGTCGACGGTGGTGCAGCGACCCGACTCCACCACGCACGAGCCGCCCACCCAGACGTCGGTGACGAGATCGCCGGCCCCGGCCCACACGAGGTGGCCCAGCAACTCCGAGTCATTGAGTGCCGGGGTGAAGCGCGGGTCGTCGGTGCGGAGCCTGATCACGTCGGCCGGCCGGCCCACCTCGAGCGAGCCCACCGGGAGCCCGAGCGCCTCGGCACCGCCCCGGGTGGCCAGCCGCAGTGCCGCCGCCGTGCTCAGGGCGTCGGGGCTCGCCGCCGTGGCGCGGGCAAAGAGCGCCGCCAGGCGCATCTCGTCCCACAGGTGCAGGTCGTCGTTGGAGGCGGGGCCGTCGGTGCCGATCCCGACGCGGACGCCGTGCCTCATGAGCGCGGCCAGTGGCGCCACCCCTGAGCCAAGCTTTCCGTTGGAACCGGGACAGTGGGCCACCGCGACGTCGTGTGCCGCCAGCAGGTCCAGGTCCTCGTCGTCGAGCCACACCGCGTGGGCGGCCAGGGCGCGTCCGTCGAAGACGCCGTGCGACGCCAGCAGCGCGGGCGCGCTCATGCCGTAGCGCTCACGCACGACGGCGCATTCGGCCTCCGTCTCCGACACGTGGATCTGCACGAGCGCGTCGCGGCGCTGTGCCTCCGCCGCGATGGCGCGCAGCGCGTGAGGGGGCACGGTGTAGGCCGCATGCGGCCCGAACCCGACGCCGAAGCGGCCCTCCTTCCCGTTGACGCGGTCGAAGAGCTCGCACGCGCCCGCCAGCAACGCCTCCCAGGAGTTCGCGGGCCCGGCGTCGGGCACGTCGAAGATGGCCACCGTGTAGAGGGTACGGATGCCTGCGTCGAGTGCGGCCTCGGTCACCCCGACCGGGTGGCGGTACTGCTCACAGGTCGTCGTGACGCCGTAGCCGAGCAGCTCGGCCGCGCCAAGTGTCATCCCCCAGTAGACGTCGTCGTCGCTCATGCGGCCTTCACGGGGCCACACGGCTTCGTGCAGCCAGCGCTCGAGCGGCAGGCCGTCCCCCGCGCTGCGAACCAGGGTCATGGGCGAGTGTCCGTGGCAGTTCACCAGGCCCGGCATGAGCAGCCCGCCGAGCTGGCGCACGGTGGTACCCGATGCCGCCGGAACCTGCCGAGGATCGCCGACCCACGAGATGACGCCGTCGGTGATCTCGACGGCACCTGGCGCCAGCACCGTGTTCGCCTGGTCGACGATGAAGACCGCGTCGGCCTCCAGCCGGAGCGTCACAGCGTCACGGCGTGCCGACGAACAGGCGGTCAGAGAGCTCCGCGCGAGACGCGGATGGCCGGCGCGCCCGGCACGGTGACTTCGACGGTCCCCTCGGGGTCGCGCGCGCCGACCTCGGCTACGGCCCCGGGGATGAACCCTCCCTCGTCGAGCAAGGTGAGCGAGCCGTAGTTGAGCTCGACCTCCTCGCTGATGCGCAACAGGCGGACCTGCTCGCCCGCGGCCACCTCCGCCAGCGGCCTGGTCTTCGTCGCCGGCGCCGGCGAGTGCGATCCGGGGATGGGATTCCCGTGCGGGCAGGTGGCGGGGTCCCCCAGCAGCTCGACGAGCCGGGCCTCCACGTCGTCCGAGATGACGTGCTCCCAGCGCCCCGCCTCGCGGTGCACCTTGTGCCACTCGAGGCCGATGACGTCGACGAGCAGCCGCTCGGCCAGGCGGTGCTTGCGCACGACCTTCTCGGCCAGCGCGCGACCGCTGTCGGTCAGCGACAGGCGCCGGCCCTCCCGGCTGACGTACCCGTCGTCGATCAGCCGCTCGAGCATCTCGGAGACGGACGGCGCCGATCGGCCCAGCCGCTCGGCGATGCGCGCCTGAATGACCGGCACACCTTCCTCGGCCAGACCGAGCATGGTCTCGAGGTACTCCTCGACAGGCGGGTGGTACTCCTGGGGCGAGTGAGCGTGGCCGCCGTGCTCAGCCATGGCAGTGATCGGCCGACGGCGGCACGTCGAGCGCGGGGTTGCGGTCGAAGAACCCGAAGGGGACCAGCGTGAAGCCGGTGTACTCCACCGGCATTACCGGCCAGTCCTCGGGCCGGGGAATGTGGGTGACGCCGAAGGAGTGCCACAGCACGACGTCGGTGTCGACGAGGTCGCGATCCCGTGCGGTCCACTCCGGCAACCCCGCGCCGCCCCCGTGTTGGTTGGGGTAGTCCCCCGCCGCGCGCCGCTCCTCGGGGTCGTACGCGGTGACCCACAGGTTGTGCGAGGCGAACGCGGCGCGCCGGCCGACGCTCGAGGCGGGATCGGCCAGCAGCGTCGGCGTCGAGCCGGGCAGCAGCTTGTACGCCGTCGGCTCACCCACGCCGTTGCGACACGACCGGTTGGCGATGCGCCAGGTGCGGCTGCGCGACGGGTCGACGTCGCGGCGGGCCGCCAGCTCGCTGGCCAGCAGCGTCGCCTCGGTGCCGAACGCGTTGCCCCACGGGTTCTGGGCGCTGCCGACGCCACCTGTCGGCCTCGCGTCGACCTCGAAGACGGCGTTCTCGGTGCCGTCGACCTCGATGTCGAGACGGACGTTGAACATGTGCTGGTGGTAGGGCGCGGCCAGGCCCGGCGCCACCATCGTGGCGTGGTCGCCGGCATCACCGTCGGCCACGGCCATGGTCGACATGATCCCGCTCAGCTTCACCTCGAGCTGGATGGTGCCGTCCAGGTAGAAGTACCAGTAGAAGCCGTACTCGTAGTTCCCCACGGTCGCGATGGAGCTCACCACCAGACGCCGCGAGCGGCGCACCTCGGTCCGGCCCGACACCATGTCCACGTGCTTCCAGAGGATCCCGTAGTCCTCCTCGTGCATGCAGATGGCGTTGGCGCGTGTGTGCGGCTTGCCCCGCTCGTCGGCGTGCACGTCGTCGAAGTAGAAGATCTCGCCCAGGCAGTCGCAGCCGAGCGTCAGTGAGTTGGCCATGCGGCCGAGGCCCCACTCGCCGGCGTCGAACGCGCTCTTCCACGCGTGCATCGGTCCGGGGTGCCCGTAGGGCACGACCATCTCGCTGACCGAAGCCCGGTGCAAGATGGGACGGACCCGTCCTCCGTCCTCGTAGCCCACCGTGTAGAGGACGAGCCCCTCCAGCGGGTCCATGCCGACGCGCAGCGACCACTTCTGCCAGCGGACCAGGTTGCCCTCCACCTCGAAGCTCGGGCCCTCGGGCTGCGTGATCTCGAGCGGCTTCAGGTCGGTGCGCAGCGGTCCGTTGTCCTCGGGGTAATAGCTGCCGGACTTGGGCGGGAACGGCACGACGCCCAGGTCGAGCACCTCGAGCACCTCGCCCCGGCCCATGTCCACGAAGGCGAGCAGCCCCTCGAGCGGTCGGGCGTAGCCGTTGTCCTCCTTCGACTCGCGCAAGTAGGCGAGGCAGCGCGTGATGCGCCGCCCCTCCTCGTGGCCGAGCCCGAAGGTGCCGGCGGGCCAGGGATCGATCTGCACCAGGGAGCGGTCGACGATGCCGCGGCGGTCGAGGGCCGCGTTCCACTCGGATTGCTCGTGCAGGGCGGCCAGCACCATGATCGACTCCTCGATCTGCAGTGCCGGCCGCACGTCGCGCACGATCTCCCAGCGGTCCACCTCGCCTCGGGTCACCGAGACGATCACCTCCACCACGTCGGCCTCGGGCCCTTGCAGCAGCACCAGGCGGACCCGGCGGTCGACCGTGACGTCCTCCCCGCGGTCGAAGGCGCGCACGAGGTCCTTGGGCGGGTCGCACAGGCCCGAGGTAGGCGAAACGGATCAGGTCGGCTCGGCACCTCGGCACGGCCGCTCGCGAAGACGATCTCGCGGGCGGCGATGATCTCGTCCCCCGTCAAGCGGGGCCAGGGGGTGCAGGATGGGAGGGGCGGCAGTCGGCACCCGGCCGATGTTACGCGGCCAGGCTCGAGCACCCTCTAGATTCGCCGCATGGACGATGCCGCCGACCGGGCGGCGCGCGAGCGCCCGGGAGCTGACCCGGCGCATCGGGACCGAGCACCACGACGTCCTGCTCGTGCTGGGCACGGGGCTCTCAGGCACGGCCGAGCTGCTCGGTGCGGGCGAGGACGCGCTCCCGCTCGACACCCTGCCCTTCTTCCCCCCGTTCGCCGTCGGGGGGCACCGCGCCCAGGGCTGGTCGGTCGTTCTCGAGGGCCGCCAGGTCCTCGTCTTCGGCGGGCGCTGCCACCTCTACGAGGGCTGTGCGGTCGAAGACCTCGTGCACCCGGTGCGCACCGCCATCGCCGCGGGGTGCACCACCGTCATCCTGACCTCGGCCGTTGGCGCCATCCGGCCCGGCCTCCGCACCGGGTCGGTCATGGTGGTCGAGGACCACCTGAACCTGACCGGCCGCACCCCGCTGCACGGTCCGTCCTTCGTCGAGATGACCGGCGCCTACGCGCCCCACCTGCGCGCCGCTGCGCTGGCCGCGCCCGCACCCGACGCCCGTGGGGTCGACCCCCAGCCGGGCGTGTACGCGCAGCTCGCCGGACCCCAGTTCGAGACGCCGGCCGAGGTGCGCATGCTGCGGACCCTCGGCGCCGACGTCGTCGGCATGTCCATGGCGCTCGAGACCATCGCGGCCCGCCACGACGGGGCCGACGTCCTGGGTCTCGCCCTCGTGGCCAACCCGGCGGCGAGCGAGGAGACCGCCGATCGACGTGGACGACGTCTGGTCCGTCGGAGCCGAGACCGCACCCGCCGTGGCTGCCATCGTCCGCCACGTCGTAGGCTCGCTGGCGTGAGCAATCCTGTGGCCCCCGCCGGCGTCGACCATGTCGCCATCAACGTGCCCGACGTCCCGGGTGGAATCGCTTTCTACACCGAGACGCTCGGGCTGGTGCAGAACCACACCCGGCCCGACTTCGGCTTCCCCGGTGCCTGGCTCGACACCGCCAGCGGACAGCAGGTCCACCTCATCGAGGCGGCCGTGCCCCAGAACGTCGGGCAGCACTTCGCGCTGGTCTTCGACGACCTGGCCGTCACCGTGGCCGAGCTTCGCGCCCGCGGCCTGCAGGTCAGCGACCCGGTCGACGTGGGCGCGACAGGCCGCATGCAGGCCTTCACCATCGACCCCTGGGGCAACGGGATCGAGCTGCACTCACGGCCGTCCGGCTGAGCCGCAGGCGATGCGGCCGCCGCGGCTCGCAGCCGGACCGGGCGCCGTGGCCCACTGGGACCGCCATGGCTTCGTCGTCCTCCCCGCCTATCTCGGTGCCGACGACCTGCGCGCAGGCGTCGCGGAGCTCGGGTTGCTCTTCCCCAGCGGGGCCGAGTTCGCCGCCGACGCCGATCCCGACCGCAACGCGTCCGTACCGGGACGACGAGTACGGCGGGCTGCTCACCTTCCCTTTCGCCAGCGTGGAGCTGTGCCTCCTGGCCGTGCACCCGTCCCTCGTCGGTTGGCCCGCGCTCTGCTCGCGCACCGACGACGTGCGCATCTACTCGGCCGAGGCGTGGGCCAAGTACACCGGCGCCGCCCGCTACGAGCAGGCGCACCACCGCGATTTCCTGAACCACACCGTCGTGGTCCCGAGCGACGATCCCGCCCACCGCAACCTCGAGCTGTTCGTCTTCTTGCACGAGGTGGACGAGGACCTCGGGCCGACCCACGTCGTGTCGACCAGCCGCACCGAGCACCTCCCGCTGCTGCCCCACGGTGGCGCCATCGACCGCATCCCGACCTCTACGAGCCGAGATGTCAGCCGCCGGACCTGCCGGGACCGTCCTGGCCTACCGAGGCGAGACGGTGCACCGCGCCACCGAGCTGACCGCCGCCGGGCGGCGCCCGCTACACGCTGCACTGCAGCTTCCGCCCGGCGGCCGACGAGTGGGTGGGCCGGCAGGGTTGGGGCGACCGCTCCTTCGACCCTTCGTGGGAGCCGTTCGTCAACCGGGCCGTCCGTCGAGCAGCTGGCGCTCTTCGGGTTCCCGCCGCCCGGGCATCGGTTCTGGACGCCGCACACGCTCGATGCGCTCGAGGTCCGCTACCCCGGGCTCGACACGGCACCGTGGCGCGCGGCGGCGACCCAGTGCCGCGAACATGTGAGCCCGCGGCTCGAGCCGGTGACGATGCTGACGTGCTTGCGGCCGCGCCGCTCGCCGAACTTGACGGTGCCGTCGGCGGTGGCGAAGAGCGTGTCGTCGCCCCCGCGGCCCACGTTGGTCGCCGGGGTAGACCTTGGTGCCGCGCTGGCGCACCAAGATGGAGCCGGCGGTCACCGCCGCGCCGTCGAACCTCTTCACGCCGAGGCGCTGCGCGTTCGAGTCGCGGCCGTTGCGGGTGGACCCGCCTCCCTTGGTCTTGGACATCTCGTGCTCCTCGGCTTCCTGGCGGACCCGGACGGTTACTTCGCCGTGATGGCGGTGATCTCGAGCGTGGCGTAGTGCTGGCGGTGGCCCCACCGGCGGCGCTGGTTCGACTTGGACTTGTAGGTCATGGCGTTGATCTTGGGGCCCTTCTCCTCGCCGACGACCTTGGCCGTCACCGACGCGCCCGCCAGCTGCTCGGGGGTGGCCAGGACGGTGGCGCCGTCGACCACCAAGACGGGCTCCAAGGAGACCTCGGCGCCCACGGGCTGGCCCAGCAGCTCGACGCGGACACGCTGGCCCTCGGCCACGCGCTCCTGCTTCCCTCCGGACCTGATCACGGCATACATAAGGCGGGAAACTCTAGCGCACTAGCGCAAGACGGAATCGTCGAGGGTGACCCCCCGCCCCCCGCACACCGTGCACTCGGTCGAGAGCGTCTCGAGCAGGCCCTCGGAGACCCGCTTGCGGGTCATCTCGACCAGGCCCAGCTCGGAGATGTCGAAGACCTGCGTCCGGGTCTTGTCCCGGGCCAGCGCATTGCGCAGGGCGGCCGCCACCTTGTCGCGGTTCTCCCGCACCTCCATGTCGATGAAGTCGATGACGATGATCCCGCCGATGTCACGCAGGCGGAGCTGGCGAGCCACCTCCTCGGCCGCCTCGAGGTTGTTGCGGTAGACGGTCTCCTCCAGGTTCGTCTTGCCGACGTTCTTGCCCGTGTTGACGTCGATCACCGTCAGCGCCTCGGTGCGCTCGATGATGAGCGAGCCCACCCGAGGGCAGCCACACCTTGCGGTCGAGCGCCTTGTGCAGCTGCTCGTGCACGTGGTAGCGCTCGAAGATCGGGAGCCCCTCCGCCGCGGCGTCGTAGTACTCGACGCGGTCGGCCAGCTCGGGGCTGACGGCCATCACGTAGTCGCGCACCTGCTCGAAGAGCGCCCGGTCGTCGATCACCACGCCGCGGTACTCGCTGTTGAGCTCCTCGCGCAGGATGCGCACCGCCAGCTCGGGCTCCCGGTAGAGCAGGCCCGGCTGGTCCGCCGTCTTGGCCTTCGCCTCAATGGCGTTCCACTGCTCGAGCAGCGTCGTGACGTCGCGCTGGAGCTCGTCGGCCGAGACACCCTCGGCGGCCGTGCGCACGATCATGCCGTGCCCGGCCGGCTTGACCTCGTCGATGATGCGGCGCAGTCGGCGGCGCTCGGTGTCACCCAGGCGCTTGGAGATCCCGAAGGCGCTCGAGTTGGGCACGAGGACGGCGAAGCGGCCCGGCAGCGAGACCTCCTGGGTCAGCCGGGCGCCCTTGGCCCCGATGGGGTTCTTCGTGACCTGGCACAAGATGACCTGCCCCGCCTTGAGCACGTCCTCGATCCGCGGCTGCTGGGACGTCCCGCCCTCGATGTCGTCCTTGTCGTAGCGCACGTCGCCCCGGTACAAGACAGCGTTCTTGGGGATCCCGATGTCGACGAAGGCGGCCTCCATGCCCGGCAGGACGTTCTGGACCCGGCCCCGGTAGACGTTGCCGTCGATCTGGTTCGTGTCGTCGGCCGCCCGGGACACGTAGTGCTCTACCAGCGTGCGCCCCTCGAGCATGGCGATCTGGGTCATGTGAGGCTGTACGTGCACGCAGACCAGGTAGCGGCCCACCTGCTTGGAGCGGCGGTCGCGCCCCGTGCGGCGCCGGCTGCGTGAGCGGCGAGCCGGTGCCTCCGCGTCGTCGCGGTCAGGCTCCGCGGGCCCTGCCACGTCGATCTCGTCTTCCACCGGCGCGGTGGCCTCCGGCCGGGCCAGCGGGACCACGGCCGCCGGTGCCGGCTTGGGCGGGGGCGGCGCGACGCGGGCCGGCCGGGTGTCGCCGATCTTGGGCTTGCGGGACCCGGGTGGGGGCTGCGGCGACCGGGTCGGGCGCGGCGAGTGCTCGCCGCCTCCGGGGGATCGCTCTGTGGGGGCCGGCTCTCCGGCGGGCGGCCCTCCGGGGGGCGACCCTCCGGGGTCTGGCTGATTTCCGTCTCGGACATGAGGGAAAGCCCTCCTCGCGTGCTGTGTCGCGCTCGCGCCGGTTCCGAGCCCGCTCACGGGGAGCGGCTCGAACCGTGCGCCGTCGCGTTCGATCCATTGATGCGTTCGACAGGCCCGGCCGGGCACCGCGTCGGTGCCCAGGGCCATAACGAGGTCGCCCGGCCGGACACCACGCGGGTGCGTGGCCAATTCCGCCCGGAGGTGACCTTGGGGGCTGGTCACGGACAGCGCCAGGATGGCCGGGCGGATGTCGTCCTCAGTCTGACGACCCTTCCGCTCGCGCCGGACGGTGAGGATCGGGGCGGCCAGCAGCTCGCCGACCCGCTCCGCCATTTCCTCATCTGGCACGCCGAAAACCTCCAACTCCCAATCACACGATGCTACCTCCTGCTGGAGCGAGCCCTCCGACTCATCCACCAGGGCCGCCGCCTCCACCTCGATCCCCTCGGGCAGCAAGGCGCTGAGGGCGTCGGGCAGCTCGGCGATCGAGGTCTCGCCCTCAGTGGGCGCCTCCAGGCGCAGGTCGAGGTACTCGCCCGTGCGACTCGCACCCCGTCGGCAGGGCCAAGCCGAAGCTCACCAGGGGGTGGGGCACGAAACCCTGGGAGTACGCGACGGGCAGGCGGCTGCGCCGCAGGGCCCGCTCCCATATCCGAGCGACGTCGCGGTGGCTCGTGAAGCGGATCTTCCCCGCCTTGGTGAAGCGCAGGCGGAGACGCCGCTGGCCCTCAGGAAGCACGGCCGACCAGGCGCACCGGGATGCGGTCACCGGCCGCGAGGTCCTGGCCCGTGCCCTGGCTCCCGCCGGCCGGCGGGACGGCGGAGGCCACGACGTGCTCGAGGCTTCCGCCCGTGCAGGCGCCGCAGTCGTAGCACGGCGTCCAACGGCAGTCCTCGACGCTGACCCGCGCCAGCGCGTCCTGCCAGTCGCCCCACAGGAAGTCGCGGTGCAGCCCCGCCGAGATGTGGTCCCACGGCAGCGCCTCGTCCCCGGCGCGCTCGCGGTGGCACACCTCTTCGAGGCTCAACCCCTCAGCGGCGAGGGCCGCCTCCCACAAGGACAGGTCGAAGCGCTCGGACCACTCCTGGAACGTGCCGCCGGCGCGCCAGACCCGTTCGATCACCGCGCCCATGCGGCGGTCGCCCCGGCTGGCCAGCCCCTCGGCGACCGAGGCGCTCGGCTCGTGCCAGCGGATGGTGAGGCCCCGCGTCCCCTTCGCCTCGGCCCGCAGGAGTGCGACCTTGCGCGCCAGCTCGGCGGCCGTGTCCATGCCGAACCACTGGAAGGGTGTGTGGGCCTTCGGCACGAAACCGCCGACGGACGCCACCACGGTGACCGACTTGTTGTAGCGCCGACCGATCTCGGCGCAGCGCGCGCCGAGCGCGGCGATGCCGAGCACGTCCTCGTCGCGCTCGGTCGGCAGGCCGATGAGGAAGTAGAGCTTGACGCGGCGCCACCCCTGACTGAAGGCGGCGTCCACCGCGCCGTAGAGGTCCTCCTCGGTGATCAGCTTGTTGATCACCGTGCGCATGCGCCACGTGCCGCCCTCCGGGGCGAAGGTGAGACCGGTACGGCGCACCTTCTGGATCTCCGCCGCGGTGCCCACCGTGAAGGCGTCCACGCGCAGGGACGGCAGGCTGACCGACACCCTTCCGCCGTGCGCCGGGTCGTCGACGATGTCACGCACGGTGTCCTCGATCCCCGAGAAGTCCGCCGAGGAGAGCGACGTGAGCGCGACCTCCTCGTGGCCGCTCCACTCGAGCCCACGGCGCACCATCTCGCGCACCTGGGCCGCCGGTCGCTCGCGCACCGGACGGGTGATCATCCCGGCCTGGCAGAAGCGGCAGCCCCGCGTGCAGCCGCGGAACACCTCGACGTTGAGGCGGTCGTGGACCACTTCGGTCAGCGGCACCAGCGGTCGGGACGGGTAGGGCCAGTCCGCCAGGTCGCTCACCGTGCGCTTGACCACCTCGGCCGGTGCGCCGGCCGTCGGGCATCGTGGCCGCCAGCCGCCCGCCCTCGTAGCGCGGCGTGTAGAGCGCGGGGACGTAGACGCCCTCGAGCTGTGCGAGCGACGCTCTGAGCACGTCACGTCGGCGCTCGCCGGGCTCGGCCGAGGCGAGCCACTCCCCCATCACCTCGTTGAGCTCGCCGACCACCTCCTCGCCGTCGCCAAGCACGAAAGCGTCGACGAAGTCGGCCAGCGGCTCGGGGTTGAAGGCGCAGTGGCCTCCCGCGATCACCGAGCGCGTCGGGCCCGTGCCGGTCCGTCGCGTGCAGCGGGAGCCCCGCCAGGTCGATGAGGTTGACGACGTTGGTGTAGACGAGCTCGGCCGAGAGGTTGAACGCCAGCACGTCGAAAGCGGCGGCCGGCAGGTGCTGCTCGACGCTGAAGAGCGGCACGCCGGCGGCACGCATGGCGGCCTCCATGTCGACCCAGGGTGCGTAGGCGCGCTCGGCCAGCGCGTCCGGACGCTCGTTGAGGATCTCATAGAGGATCTGCAGACCCTGGTTGGGCAGCCCGATCTCGTAGGTGTCGGGATAGAGCAACAGCCAGGCGACGCGCCCGGGGCCGTGCTCGGGCTGGACGGCACCCTGCTCGCCCCCGATATAACGCGGCAGGCTTGGACACGCCAGGCAGCAGGCGCTCGATGCGCGGCCAGAGGGACTCCATCGGCCCAAATCTACGGGACGCTCAGCCGCCTCCCGTCGTTGTGCTGGTGGTCGTGCTGGCGGCACCGCCGCTGGCCGGCGTCGTCGTCGTTGTCGGTGCCCCGAGCGGCGGGCTCGACGCCGGCGCTGCCTGGCTGGGCGGGCTGGCGGCCGTCGGGGTCTTGACGGCTCCGGCGACCTGGTCCTGGTTGGAGTAGATGTAGTTGTAGATGTTGCGCACGAGCGGTGCGGCGGCATCGGCGCCGTAGCCACCCTGCTCGATCACCGCCAGCACGAGGTACTGCGGGTTCGGGTTGGGACCGAAAGCGACGAACCAGCTATTGGGCTCGTCACCCATCTGGTTGGACGCCGTACCCGTCTTGCCGGCCAGGTTCCAATCCGTCGGGAATCCCTGGAACGCTTCGTAGCCCGTGCCCGACCGGTTGGAGATGACCCCCTCGAAGCCCTGCAGCATGGCGCTGTGGTTGGCGGGTGAGATCGCCACGTGCCCGGTCACCCTTGGTGCGATCTTCTTGATCACCTTGCCCGTGTTGGGGTTGACGATCTCGGATGCCACCTCCGGCGCGTAGCGGGTGCCGCTTCCGGTGGCGGCCGACCAGTTGGCGAACGTCGAGTACGAGACTGCCTGTTCAATCGGCGTGAGCACGGTCTCGCCCTGGCCGAAGGCCATCTCGATGTTGTCACCGGTGTGCCACTGGGCCGTGCCGTACACAGAAGGAACCTCTGCGTGCAGCTTCGCCCGGGTCAGGAAGCTGTCGACTCGGCCCTGCGCTTCGCCGGGCAGGTCGATGCCGGTAATCGTCCCCTCGCCGTAAGCGGTCGCCTCGTTCTGGATCGGGGTCTGCCCGTATCGGCTCTGCTGCTCCCAGAACATCTCGCCCAGGTTGTAGAAGAAGGAGTCGCTCGACACCGTCGAGCGCGCCTGTCACGTTGTAGACGCCGCCGCTGTCGCCGGGGTCGTCGTGGAGGGTGCAGTCCGTGTCGAGGATGACCCCCGGAGCCGGGCAGCCGTCGATATGGAACGTCCCGGTGTCGTCGTAGCTGTACGAGGGAGTGATGAGCCCGTCCTGCAGCGCCGCCGTGGCCGTGGCGAGCTTGAAAGTCGAGCCCGGCGTGTAGAGCCCTTGGATCGCGTAGTCGTTCTCGGCCCCGGTGGCCTGCAGGGCGGCGTAGTTGGCCTCGGAGATCCCTCCCACCCACTCGTTGAGGTCATAGTTCGGGTACGAGGCCAGGGCGAGGACCTGACCGTTCTGGGGATCCACCACGATGACAGCACCAGTTTTCGCGGGCGGATACCTCCCGTCCACGGTGTCGAGGGTGTTGCGGTCGGCCTCGATCTGGCTCTGCAGGTCGGCCTCGACGGTCTCCTGGAGGCCGGCGTCAATGTTGAGCACAACGGTGTCGCCGATCTGGGGCGCGGTGGTGTTGAGCGTCCCGACGACGTCCCCGCTCGCATCGACAGAGAGGGCCTGGCGCCCGGTCACCCCGCGCAGGTAGGGCTCGTACTGTGCTTCGATCCCCGCCAGCCCGATCTGGCTGCCTTGGGTGTAGTCGTCGTTGGGGTGCGCCGCGAGGTAGGTCGAGGAGATCTCACCGACGTAACCGAGGATCTGGGTCCCGGTGGTCCCTCCCTGGGGGTAGGTGCGCTGCGCCACGGTCTGCACGCTCACGCCGGGGTATTCGGACTGGTGGGTCTGGAGGTACTGCACCGTCGACACGGACACACCAGTCGCGACAGGAACAGGTTCGTACGGGCTGTACTGCACGTTGTTGACGGCGTCTTGCACCTGCTTGGGAGTCTCGCCCACCAAGGCCGCCACCATCCCGACGATGGCGGGATTCTGCGCCGCTTCGGCGCGCGACAGCAGGATCTCCTCTTGTGGCGTGTTCGTTGCCAGCACCGTGGCGTTGCGGTCGACGATGTCCCCGCGCGGTGCGGGGAGCGTGACCACCCGCACCTGATTGCGCGTGACCGCAGCGGCGTAGGTCTTGCCTTGCACCACCTGGAGTGTCCAGAGCCGCAGGACGAGGACGCCGAAGAGCAAGAGCACCAGGATGCCCACGATGCGCAGGCGCAGGTTCGGCCGCGACTCTTCCTCTTCGGGCGACCCGACGATGGACGCGACGTTGACGCTCTTGCGCGGCCGCATGCGCGGCTGACGGGCACCGGCGCGCCACGAACGCTGGCGCGCCGATCGCGTCGAGGGCTTGGGGTGAAGCCGGTCGCCGCGTATGGGGTGGCGGAACGTCCGCTTCACCAGAGCCTGCTCTCCGCTTGCGCCGAGACGAGTGAGCGTCGATGGCTCTCCTCGACCAGGGCCCAGCGCATCATCCGGTTGACCGGGAGCACCAACACCACGCTCGAGATGCCGACTACGAGGAAGAGGCTCAAGAAGTTGATCTGCACCATCTGCTCTTGACCGAGGATCGCACCGAGCACGGCGAACAGCATGTCCGCTGCGACGCTTCCCGCGAGCGCGGCCACCGGCTTCAGCCAGGTGGCGCGGGGGTCGACGGCGGACGTCAGCGAGCCCACCGTGTACCCGAGGAGGCACCCGACCAGGGCGGAGAGGCCGAAGGGTGTGGGCAGGACGAGGTCGAAGGTAAGCCCGGCCCAGAATCCGACGATCGCCCCGGTTTCGGGCCCGTCGAGCAATGCCGCCGTGATGGGGAGTAGCCACAAGAGGTCGGGGTGGGCCCCGTCGACGCGAAGCGCGATCATGACCGTTTGCTGGACCATCAAGACGATGACGATGACGAGCGCGACCCGGACGACGGAGCGGGCGGTCATGTCGACGGCGCCCACTGCACGACGTCGACGTAGGCCAGATTGCTCAGGTTGGCTGCCGGGTCGACGTTGATGGTCTCCTGGCTCGCGCCCGGCGCCGTGTGGAACGAACGCACGGTGGCCACCGGGATCCCCGGCGGAAACGACGCTGATTGCAGCCCGCTCGTCAACATGATCTCGCCCTTGTGCAGCGGGGTGCGCGGAGCCACGAGATCCGCCGTCATGGAGCTGCCCGGTCCCTGGCCGTCGACGATGCCCGTGTATTGGTTCTGTGATCCAAAGGTCGCGCCGACTTTGGACTGGCCGTCGGTCACCAGCTGTACGACACAGGTGTGGTGGAACGACTGGATGACCTGTCCAACGAGGCCGCCGGCGCCGACCACCGGGTAACCGACATCGACCCCGTCGCCGCGTCCCTTGTCGAGGGTGATCGTCGCGGTGAAGTTGGATGCATAGGTGTCGATGGTCTGCGCGGACACGACTGGGAGCGAGTTCAAGAACGGCAGGTTCTGGAGCTTCGTCAGCTCCCGCAGTTGGTTCAGTTGGAAGTTCCGTTCGTCCTGCCCGGCCCGCAACTGTCCGATGGTCTTCTCGAGTTGCTCGTTCTGCGACTGCACCGAGCCATAGTTGAACGCGCCGGCGAAGAAGTCGCCGATGGGGCTGATGATGTCGAGCACGCCTTGGCGCAACGGCGCGTACACGTCGTTGGCCACCGACTTCACGCCCGAGGTGATGCTGTGGGTCCGACCGTTGAGATCGAGGGAGATGAGGGACAGTGAGAGAACGACGAGGATGACGACCGTCAGCGTGCGGCGCGACCGCCGCCGGGACCGGGCCACCCAGGAGAAACCGGTCGATACGTCAGCGGGCAGAGGTGGTGATCAGCACCCGCTTCAGCGCGTCGAACTCTTCCAGGCACTGGCCGCTGCCCACGGCAACGCAGTTCAGCGGGTCCCGGGCCACCACGATCGGCATGCCGGTCTCGTGCTGGAGCCTCGCCTCTAGACCGTGGAGCAGCGCACCGCCGCCGGTGAGCACGATCCCCTGCTCCATGATGTCCGCCGCCAGTTCCGGCGGTGTGCGGTCCAGGGTGACCTTCACCGCATCGATGATGGCGGACACGGGCTCCTCGATCGAGCGGCGGATCTCCTCGGTCGAGACGACGATGGTCTTCGGGAGACCGCTCACGAGGTCGCGGCCGCGGATCTCGGCGTGCAGCTCCTGCTCCAACGGATAGGCCGACCCGAGAGTGATCTTGATCTCCTCTGCGGTGCGCTCTCCGAGTGCGAGGCTGAACTCCTTCTTGACGAACGAGACGATCGCCTCGTCGAGCTCGTCGCCGCCGATGCGCACGGACTGGCTCGTGACGATGCCACCGAGCGAGATGACGGCGACCTCCGTCGTGCCACCACCGATGTCGACGACCATGTTGCCGGTCGGCTCGTGGACCGGGAGGCCCGCGCCGATGGCGGCCGCCATGGGCTCCTCAATGATGTAGGCGCGTCGTGCGCCTGCGTACTCGGCCGCCTCCATCACGGCACGCCGCTCGACGCCCGTGATGCCCGAGGGCACGCAGATCACCATGCGTGGCTTGGCGAAGCGGCGCTGGTGCACCCGGTGGATGAAGTAGCGGAGCATCTTCTCGCAGATCTCGAAGTCCGCGATCACGCCGTCTTTGAGAGGACGGATGGCCTGGATGTTCGAGGGAGTCCGGCCGATCATCCGCTTGGCCTCGGCGCCCACCGCCAAAGGACGACCGTCCTTGATGTCGACGGCGACGACGGAGGGCTCGTTCAACACGATGCCGCGACCACGGACGTACACCAGCGTGTTGGCGGTACCGAGGTCGACGGCCATGTCACGACCAAGCAGGGAAAGGCGATTTTCGGCCATAGCTGACATTCTCCCGAGGGACTGCGGGCGGGTGCCGGGGGACCGGCGCCCCTGACGGTGCGCCCCCAGGCTACGGGACTGCGACATGTCCCACAAGGCGGACGGCGTGCCACGCCTGTCCGAGCTGGGGTTCTAAGGGAAAGTGTGTGCGGGCATTGCGAGGAACCATGTTCGGTATATGGGCGACCGGCGAGGCGTGGCCGACGGGTGTGGCGTACGAGCATCGCGTACCGACGTCGGACCGGGTGCGGCGAACGGGTGCGGCGAACGGGTGCGGCGGACGGGCGTGGTCAGCGAGGGCTGTTCTCTGAGACGCGGCGTCCCGCCGTGCCATCCTCCCGCACGGTGAGCTCGACGGCGGCCGGCTACGACGATGCCAGGTCGGGGAAGAACAGCGCGATCTCGCGCGCTGCCGACTCGTGCGAGTCCGACCCGTGCACGAGGTTCTCGGTCGTTTCGATGCCGAAGTCGCCGCGGATCGTCCCCGGAGCGGCTTCGGCCGGGTTGGTCGCACCAATCATGAGCCGCACCACCGCATAGGTGTCCTTGGGGCCCTCGACGACCAGGACGAGGACCGGTGAGCGGGTAATGAAGTTGACCAGGTCACCGAAGAAGGGCTTCTCAGCGTGCTCGGCGTAATGAGTCTGAGCCACCTCGGTGGTGACGGTCCGGAGCTCGGCCGCGACGATCCGAAGATTCTTTCGCTCCAGGCGGCTGACGACTTCGCCGGCGAGCCCGCGCTCGACGCCGTCGGGTTTCACGATGACAAGGGTTCGGTCCACGAAGGGTGGACACTACACAACCTCGGGCGTCGTCCCTCCGTTCGTCGCCCGAGGCGGCGTCAGCGGCCCGCTTCTTCCCACGGGACCGCGGAGGCGAGCGCGTCGGCGCGCGCGGTGCCCACGACGTAGAGCGATCCCGCCACGACGACCAGCCCATCGGCGTCCACCATGCCGCGCGCCACGCGCAACGCTTCGCCGATGTCGGGCTCCTCATAGACGGAGAGCCCGAGCGCGCGCCCGGCCTCGCCCACAGTCGCGACCGGCATCGCGCGCGGCGAATCGGGCTCGCACGCAACCAGCGCGCGCACGCCGGCGGACACGAGCGGTGCCAGCATCGCGGAGGGGTCGCGGCCCGAGAGCATCCCGACGACCGCCACCGCGGTGCCGTCGACGGTGAACTCCTCCTCGAGTGCCTCGCCCAGCGCGGCCATCCCCGCCGCGTTGTGCGCGCCGTCGACCAGCAGCAGCGGGCGCCGGCCCAGGACCTCGAGGCGCCCGGGCACCCGCACCGCCGCCATCGCCTCCTCGACCACGTCCGGGGCCAGCGGATCGCCGAAGAAGGCCTCGGCGGCGGCCAGGGCCACCCCTGCGTTGAGACCCTGGTGCGCCCCGTGCAAGGGGACGAGCACGTCCTCATAGCGCCCTCCGGGGGTCCACAGCGTTACGAGGCGGCCCCCGACGGCCACCCGGTTGGACGCGACGCCGAAGTCCCGCCCGGCCACCCAGACCGACCCCGCCCCCAGCTCCTCGGCCCTGGTCACGACGATATCCACCAGGTCCGGCGCCATCTCCCCCACCACGACCCGGCTGCCCGGCTCGATGATCCCCGCCTTGTCGGCGGCGATCCCTTCAAGGGTGGGGCCCAACACGTCGGTGTGGTCGAAGCTGACATTGGTCAGCACGGCCACGTCACCGTGGATCACGTTGGTGGTGTCCCACGTCCCGCCGAGTCCCACCTCGACCACCATGGCGTCGACCGCCTCGGTGGCGAACCAGGCGAACGCAGCCGCCGTGAGGAGGTCGAAACGCGTGGGACGCTCGGGCAGGAGCGGCTCGACGAGCGCCAGCTCGGTGAGCACCAACGTGAACGATTCTTCGTCGATCGGCTCGCCGTTGCGGGCAATGCGTTCGGCGACGGTGTGCAGGTTGGGACTGGTGTAGGTCCCGACGTTCAGGCCCTTGGCCATGAGCAACATCGTCGCCATGGCCGACGTCGACCCCTTCCCGTTCGTCCCGGTGACGTGGATCGAAGGGATGGAGTCCTGCGGCTCACCGAGCAGCGACGTGAGCGCGCGAATGCGGTCCAACGTGGGCAGCGCGCGCCGGCGTGGCATCTTCTGCTCGAAATCGATATGGCTGTCGAGCCAGGACAACGCGTCGTCGAGCGACTCGAACGGCAGCGTCGCGGGATCGGCCACGCCAGCGAACTCCTGTCCCGGTGTGGTCAGGACGCGGCGCGGCGGGAGCGGCTCGACTTGACCGACGAGCCTCCGAGAGGCACGAGTGTCGGCGCGACCCGGTCGAGCACGACGGAGCGGTCAACCACGCACTTCCCGACGTCGGTGCGGCTGGGCAAGTCGTACATCACATCGAGCAGCACCTCTTCGAGGATGGCGCGCAGGCCCCGGGCGCCGGTGCCGCGCAAGAGCGCCTGCTCGGCCACCGCCTCGAGCGCGTCGGGCGTGAACTCGAGCTCGACGTTGTCGAGCGCGAAGGTCCGCTCGTACTGGCGCGTCAGCGCGTTCTTAGGCTCGACGAGGATCTGGACCAGCGCGTCCTTGAACAGCGGCGAGACGGCACTCACCACTGGCAGGCGGCCGATGAATTCTGGGATGAGACCGAACTTGATGAGGTCCTCGGGCAGCACGTGCCGCAGGATCTCGCCGTCGTCGCGGTCCTTGCGGTGCACCTCGGCGCGGAATCCGATGCCGCGCTTACCGATGCGGCTCTCGATGAGCTTGTCCAAGCCGGCGAAGGCGCCCCCGCAGATGAACAAGATGTTCGTCGTGTCGATCTGGATGAACTCCTGGTGCGGGTGCTTGCGTCCGCCTTGGGGCGGGACCGAGGCTGTCGTGCCCTCGAGGATCTTGAGCAAGGCCTGCTGCACTCCTTCACCCGACACGTCGCGGGTGATGGAGGGGTTCTCGCTCTTGCGGGCGATCTTGTCGATCTCGTCGATGTAGATGATCCCGGTCTCGGCGCGCTTCACGTCGTAGTCGGCGGCCTGGATCAGCTTCAGGAGGATGTTCTCGACGTCCTCGCCCACGTAGCCGGCTTCCGTGAGCGCCGTGGCATCGGCGATGGCGAACGGTACGTTGAGCATGCGGGCCAGTGTCTGGGCGAGCAGTGTCTTGCCACAGCCGGTCGGCCCGAGCAGCAGGATGTTCGACTTCGCGAGCTCGACTGCGTCCTCGGCTGCCGGCGGACCGGCCTGGACGCGCTTGTAGTGGTTGTAGACGGCGACCGAGAGGATCTTCTTGGCGTACTCCTGCCCGACGACGTAGTCATTCAGGAAGTCGAAGATCTCGCGCGGCTTCGGCAGGTCCTCGAAGCTCAGCTCGGTGGACTCGTCACGCTCCTCGGCGATGATGTCGTTGCACAGGTCGATGCATTCGTCGCAGATGTAGACACCCGGTCCCGCGATGAGCTTCTTGACCTGCTTCTGCGTCTTGCCACAGAAGCTGCATTTGACGAGATCCCCGCCCTCTCCGAACTTCGCCACCCGATCGATCTCCCGTCCTTGTGCCCGATGGTCTCTATGCGGCGCCGATGGCCTCGAGCGGTGCGATGTTCCTGGCCGTGATGACCTCGTCGATCACTCCGTAGGTCACCGCCTCCTCCGCCGTCATGATGAAGTCGCGGTCGGTGTCCTGGGCCACCTTCTCCTGGGTCTGTCCGGTGTCCTCGGCCAACATGCCCGAAAGGAGGTCGCGCATGCGCAGGATCTCCTTTGCTTGCAGTTCGATGTCACTGGCCTGGCCCTCGACGCCGCCCCACGGCTGGTGCAGCAGGATGCGCGCGTGCGGCAGCGCGAAGCGCTTGCCCTTGGCGCCGGCCGCCAGGAGGACCGCCGCCGCTGAGGCGGCCTGCCCGAAGCAAAAGGTCGAAACGTCCGCCTTGATGAACTTGAGCGTGTCGTAGATGGCGAAGAGCGCCGTGATCTCCCCGCCCGGCGAGTTGATGTAGAGGTGGATGTCCTTGTCCGGCTCCTCGGACTCCAAGAAGAGCATCTGGGCGCAGATGAGGTTTGCCACGGCGTCGTCGACCGGCGTGCCGAGGAAGATGATGCGCTCTCGCAGCAGGCGTGAATAGAGGTCGTAGGCGCGCTCGCCGCGGTTGGACGACTCGATGACGGTGGGAACCAAATAGTTGTAGGCCTTCATAGGTTCCCCCGCAGTGTGCATCTTCACTCGTTCTCCTCGCCTTGCTCGACCTCGTCGTTGTCGACTTCATCGTTGTCGACTTCGTCGTCCTTCGAGGCATCCACCCTCAGGTCATCGCGTGACATCGGGTTTCCGTCCTCGTCGAACAGCTCCACGTGGTCCAGCAGCCACTCCAGCGCTTTACCCTTGCGCAACTCCGAGCGTACCGCGCCCGTCCGGCCCGCCGTGTCGAGTTGGCGGCGCAGCTCGGTTGCAGTGGTGCCCATGCGCTCGGCCATGGTCCCTATCTCGGCATCGAGCTCGTCCTCACTGAGCGTCAGCTCCTCGGCCTCCACCAGGGCCCGCAGGGCCAGGTCAGCCTTCACTGCGCCCTGTGCGTCCACCCGGACCGTCGAGAGCAGATCGTCGGGCGAGGTCCCCGTGGCCTGGAAGTACTCGGCCAGGCTGAGCTTCTGAGCCTCGAGCCGGTGCTGCAGGTCGTGCAACCGCTCGTTGACCTCATCGTCGACCAACACCTCGGGGACGTCGTCGTCGGAGACGAGTGCAGAGAGTGCCTCGATGGCGTTCTGGCGCAGCGCCATCTGGCTCTGCATCAGCTTCACCCGCCCGATCCGGTCCTCAATATCGGCGCGCAGCTCGTCGAGGGTGGCGAACTCGGAGCTTTCGGCCGCCCATTCGTCAGTCGTCTCCGGCAGCTTCTTGACCTTGACCTCCTTCACCAGCACGCGGAACGCCAGGCTGGTGTCGGGCTCGTTCGGGTTGGCCGCGTCGAAGGCGACGATTGCGCCCGCCTTGGCGCCGTGCAGCTCGGCGTCGAGCTCGGGGACAACCGTCCCGCTGCCCACTTCGTAGAGGTAGTCGTCGACGCCGACCACCTCCGCGCCCGAAGCGTCGGTGCCGTGCAGGTCGATCGTGACGAAGTCGCCGTCGATGGCCGGTCGCTCGACGACGTCGAGCTCGGCGTCGTTCTCGCGTAGCCGGTCGATCTGGCGCTGCACTTCCTCGTCCTTCACGGCGAGCCCCGGCAGCGTGACCTGCAGCCCGTCGTAACCGGGAATGGCGACGAGCGGACGCACTTGGACCACCGCGTCGAAGGAGACTGCGCCCTGGTCCTCGCCGGCGGTGATGTCGATCTCGGGCTGTGCGATGGGATCGAGCTCGGTGTCGACCACGGCGCGCGCGTAGAAGTCGGGCAACGACTCGCGCAACGCCTCGGCCCGCAGCGCGCCCGCGCCGCCCATGCGCGCTTCGAGCACCTTGCGCGGCACCTTGCCGGGACGGAAGCCCGGTACCCGCACCTGACGGGCAAGCGTCCGAACCACGTCACCGACCGCGCGGTCGAACTCGGGCTCGTCGATCTCCACACTCAGGCGGACGAGGTTGCCCTCCATGGGCTCGGCGGTCGCACGCATCACGAGCCGACCACTCTACCGGGCACTTCTCGCAGCGGGCGCACGGCGCGGGCGAGGCGCGTCACCGAAACCGAGTCCGCACGTGCCAGACACCGTGGTCACATGCCTCACGCCGTGATGCAGACCTGACGTCAGAACATGAAGTTCATGGCACCGAGCACCCTCTGGCCCACGGACTCATCACCGTCGAGCAGGACACCGGTGCCGCTGCTCAGCCAATCTGTGCCGCCGTGGTCCGTCCGCAGCCGAGACGCATGAAGTCGAGGCTCGAGAGCGACAGGGCCACCGTCGGGACCACTCTTTCGTCGACCTCGTCGACCGGCTTGGCCCGGCCCCCCTCGACGGCGATGGTGAAGGCGCGTGCGTCGCCCGCCGGGCCCGCCACTTCGAACCGGACGACGGTGCCGTCGGGGCACGCCGCCTTCTTGCCCACGACGAAGGGCATGGCATCCTGCACCCGCGTCAGCGCCATCGCCGACGCGAGGTTCCCGCTGCCACCGGGGCGGTCCAGCGCGCGCCGCACGTCCTGCTCGTGCACCCAACTGTCGAACACGCGCACCTCCATGAAGACGGCGTGGGGGCGCTGCCCGACCGGGCTCCAGCCGACGGCCGCCCACTCCTCCTCGGACCGCCCCGCCTCCTGGGCCAGGCGGGTCCTCGTCACGTCGACGAACTCCGCGAAGACCTCGGTTCCGGGCCGGGCGCGGCGCACGGCGATCCAGGGCTCGTTGCTCGCCGCGAATTCGTTCTTCACGTGCTCGCCCAGGTTCCCGTCCCAGGCCGGCGCGGCCTCGCCCATGATGGCGCGCTCGACCCCGATCAGGTGGGAGAGCTGGTCCTTGACGTCCCAGCCCGGGCACTCGGTGGGCAGGGCCCACTCCGTGCTCGAAAGCTCGTGACAGGCGTCGGCCAGGCTCTCCCAGGTCTCCTCCAGGCCGGCCATGGCCTTCAGCCCCAGTTGCCGCCACTCACCGTCCTGACCTGCGCCGTTGTCGGTCACCGGCGCGACCCTACCGCCGGCAGGCCGGTCCCGGCTCGGTGACCATCCCCCATTCTCCGAAACCCTCCCGCTACCTTCGACGCCCATCCAGGGCCACCACAGACCAGAGGAGTTGCCATGGCTAACTACGAGGGGTACTGCGTGAAGTGCCGGGAGAAGCGTGAGTTCGACGGCCAAGAAGTCGAGCTGGCCAACGGCCGCCGGGCGGCCCAGGGCACCTGCCCGGTGTGCGGCACGAAGATGAACCGCATCCTGGGCAAAGCCAAGGTCTGAGCGCCCGCACCTGACCGCCAGGCCCCGGGCCTCGACCGGGCGGGTGGCCGATGCGGCAGGCGCCGCGGTCCACCGGCGTGAGACGATCTTGCGCATGCACGACCTGATCATCAAGGGCGGGACCCTTGTCGACGGGACCGGCGCGCCGGCGCGCACGGCGGACGTCGCGGTGGACTCCGGCCGCATCACCGACTGGGGCAGATAGAGGGCGGCGCCACCCGGACCATCGATGCCGACGGACTCCTGGTCACTCCCGGCTGGGTCGACGTCCACACCCACTACGACGGCCAGGCCACGTGGGACACCGAGCTCGCCCCGTCGTCGTGGCACGGCGTGACCTCGCTCGTGATGGGCAACTGCGGCGTCGGGTTCGCCCCGGTCGAGCCCGACCGCCACGACTGGCTGATCGGCCTCATGGAGGGCGTCGAGGACATCCCGGGCACCGCCCTGGCCGAGGGGATCGAGTGGGAGTGGGAGACGTTCCCCGAGTACCTCGACGCGCTGGAGCGACGGCGTTGGACCGTCGACGTCGGGACCCAGGTCCCCCACGGCGCCGTGCGGGGCTACGTCATGGGCGAGCGCGGGGCCAAGAACGAGGCGGCGCGGGCCGAGGACATCGAGGCGATGCGGACCATCGTCCTCGACGCGCTCCGTGCCGGCGCCCTCGGCTTCTCCACCTCGCGCACGATCGGGCACCGCGCCATCGACGGCGAGGTCGTCCCGGGCACCTACGCGGCGGAGGACGAGCTGTTCGGCATCGGCAGCGCGTTGGGCGAGGCCCGTACCGGCGTCTTCGAGCTCGCGCCCCTCGGCTCCGCCGGCGAGCAACCTGATGACGTCATGGGCGAGGTCGACTGGATGCGCCGGCTCTCGGCGGCCATCGACCGACCCGTGTCCTTCGCTCTGTTGCAGGTGGACGCGGCCCCGGACCTGTGGCGCCAGCAGATGGCCGAGTCGCTGGAGGCGTGCGCCGAGGGCGCCCAGCTCTACCCGCAGGTGGCGGGGCGCCCGACCGGTCTGCTGACCGGCCACCACGCCACGTTCTGCCTCTTCGCCGACATCCCCGCCTACCGCGAGCTGCGGGCCCGTGGCCTCTCCCCCGCCGAGCTCGGCGAGGCACTGGCCGACCCCGAGGTGCGCCGCGCCATCGTGTCGTGGACGCCGTCGTCACCCGCGGCGGCCGAGGCCATGGAGCGGGCCTACGGACGGACCTTCGTCCTGGGCGACCCGCCCGACTACGAGCCGGGACCGGAACGCTCCCTGGCCGGCCTGGCCGCGGCGAGTGGCGTCTCGCCCCTCGAGGTGGCCTACGACGAGATGGCCAAAGACGGTGGGACGGGCCTGCTTGTACTTGCCGATCCTGAACTACGCGACCGGCGACCTCGACCACGTCTACGACATGCTGCTGCACCCCCAGGGCCTGCTCGGGCTGTCCGACGGGGGCGCCCACACCGGCACGATCTGCGACGGCAGCATGCCGACCTTCATGCTGACGCACTGGACACGGGACCGCAGTCGCGGCGCCACCCTGCCGCTCGAGTACGTCGTGAAGAAGCAGACGCACGACACCGCCCGCCTCTACGGGATGTCGGACCGGGGGACGGTGGAGCCGGGCGCGCTGGCGGACTTCAACCTCATCGACTACGACGGCCTCTCGCTCGGCGCGCCCTTCGTGCGGGCCGACCTGCCGGCGGGCGGACGCCGCCTGCTGCAGCGGGCAACGGGGTATGCGGCCACGATCAAGAAGGGGACGGTCACCTTCGAGGAGGGTGAGCCCACGGGCGAGCTCCCGGGCCGCCTCGTGCGGGGCGCGCGCTGAGCACGACCGCGCCGGCGTCGGCGCGCGCCGGGTAGGCGGCACGGCAGACTGCATCGGTATGGAGCCGCTCACCCAGTACGCGCTCCGCGACGGCATGCACGTGGGCTACCAGGTGTGGGGCGGCGGCTCCGCCGGCGCCACCGGCGCTTCGAGCACGATCGACGTCCTCGAGTTCAACAACGGGCTCATGATCTCGATCGACGAGACTGTCGACGAGCCGAGCTGGCTGCGCTACACCGAGCGCATCGCCGACTTCTCCCGGCTCATCCGCTTCGACGCGGCAGGCCTCGGCCTCTCCGATCCGCTGCCGACGGGGACCGAACCTTCCGTAGAGGGCTGGGGCCGCGACGGACTCGCCGTCATGGACGCCGCCGGAAGCGAGCGGGCCGTGCGTCCTCGCGTCCAACGGCGGCACCATGCCGGCCCTGTGGCTCGCGGCGACGCATCCCGAGCGGGTAGCGTCGCTCGTCATCGTCAACGGCACGGCGCGGATCGGCCAGGCGGAGGACTACGACATCGGGATCTCCGACGAAGAGGTCGCCGAGGGGAGCAACATCGACGTCCCACTGCTGGAGGGCGACATCCCGCGCGACATCGCGGTGTTCGCGCCCAGCCTGGCCCACCGGGTCGGCTTCCGGGAGTGGTGGGGGCGGGCGGCGCGGCGCGGCGCCAGCCCGGCCACGGCCATCGCCTTCAACGTCGTCCATGTTCTCGGCCGACGTGCGGTGGTGCCTGCCGGCCGTCTCGTGCCCGACGCTGGTGGTCGTGCGGGACGACAGCTACGCCAACCTCAGCGAGCACGGCCGCTACCTGGCCGAGCACATCGCGGGCGCCCGCTTCGTCACGGTCCCAGGCAACGACCTGGTGCCCTGGGCGGGCGAGTTCGACGCCATCGTCGACGAGATCGAGGAGTTCGTCACCGGTGGGCGAAGCGATCATGCACCGACGCGCCTGCTGGCGACCGTGTTGTTCACCGACATCGTGGACTCGACGGTGCGGGCCGCCGCGGCGGGTGACCGCCAATGGCGCAGCGTGCTCGACGAGTTCGACGTCAACGTGGAACGGCTCCTGGCGCGCCACGATGGCCTGCTGGTCAAGACGACGGGCGACGGGATCCTGGCGCGCTTCGCGGCGCCGGCCCAGGCGGTCCGCTGTGCCGCCGCCATGGTCAAGACCGCGCGGGACTTCGGCCTGGAGCTCCGGGCCGGCCTGCACGCCGGCGAGGTCGAGCTGCGCGGCGACGACATCGGCGGTCTGGCCGTGCACATCGCATCGAGGGTCAGCGCCCTGGCTGAGGCCGCGTGACGTGCTTGGTCACCGGCACCGTCCGCGACCTCGTCGTCGGGTCGGGCATCGTCTTCGACGACCGGGGACGACACACCCTCAAGGGCGTTCCCGGCGAGTGGCAGGTGCTGGCGGTGGAGCGGACCTAGGCCGAAATCGATCGACGTCAATCGCCGGGCGGCGCGTCGACACTCACGATCGATGTGTATCCCAGGTATCCGTTCTTGTGGAACGGCGGTTCGAGGACGTACAGGTGCCCGTCGTCGTACGCCCCCTGCCCCTGCACCAGCCCTCCCGAGGTCAGATAGCTCGGCACCGGGACGGCAGGGACCGTGGCGACGACCGATTCGGATCCGGTGTCCGCGTCGATGCGGACGATCGCTTCCTTGGAGGGCGACAGATACTGCATCGTCCAGAGCCCATCGGCTTCACTCCCGATGACGGTGAAGGGCAGATAGGTACCAGAGGTGGTGAAGACCGGAGCGTCGGAACCGTCCACGAACCTCTGGACGTCCTGCTTGGCGCACGTCTGCACGCCACTGCCGACCCAGGCGCTCGCACCAGAGGCGACGATCCAACAAATCGGGACATTCGTCGACGCCACCACCACGCGTGGCGCCGACGAGCCGGCAGGGACGTAGAACAGAGCGGGCGCCGACGAGCCTCCGAGGGAATTGGCGACCCAGACGCCCGCGTTGTCGGCGGCCAGGAGCGGCTTGTAGAGCGAGGGCATTGGGATGGTGTCGGCGACCGCACCGGATTGGTCCGATATTTGGAGGAGCACAGGGCCCGTCGTCGTGTCGACGTCGTAGATCCACAACCACTGGCCCCCCGAGGCCATCACCGGCCGGGTATCCGAATACGACGAATAGCTCATCACCACCGGGCCGTAGGTCACCTGACCCGACGCCGGGTTCACCGAATTGACGGAGCTGGTCGCGTTGTTCGACCGCAAGATCGGAGTGTTGACGGCCTCGACGGATTGCCCAAAGAGCCGGGGATCCCCACAATTCCCCGTCGTGACCTTGCCGACGGCGAGAGTCTGTGGATCGACCGGCGCCGAAACACAGACTGGCAGAGGACTGCCTGCGCTCGCCGGGGTGACACCAGTCAGCAAAAGCCCGCTCGGCGTCAGAGCGATCTGATTGAAGTACCCCGACGACGGGAGCGCGACGCCGGGCAGCTTCGCGCTGGACGCCACCGGAGGAGCGGCCTGGGGCGCAGCGTTCGCGTTGCGAGGGTGACTCCCTCCCGTTCCTCCATGGTTGCTGCCATGGCTCGCCACGATGGCGGTCGCGATGGCTCCGATGACGATCACCGCCGTCACAGTGACGATCAGATAGCGGCGGCGGCGGAGCCTTCGTGCTTCCTTGATGAGAGCCTCGGTCTCAGGATGCTCGCCACTCGGCGAGGATGCTGGGCGTTCCCTGAGCGTTGTCATCGCAACGTATCGATGATGGCGATCAGCTCGTCGTGCCGGTAGCCCTGGCGTCTCGCCAGCTTGACGAGCTCCTTGGCCTTTGCGATGAGGGCACTGCGCTCAGGTGCGGTACCGACGACCGTGATGCCGCGACCACGGCGGAACTCCAAGATGCCCTCGTCGCGCAGCGTGTGCAGGGCGCGAAACACGGTGTTGTGGTTCACGCCCAAGACAGCTGCCAGATAGCGCGCCGGCGGAAGTCGGTCTCCCGGCGCGGCCTCGCCGTCGGCGATGGCGCGGCGAATCTCCGCGGCCACCTGCTCGTGCAACGGCAGGGGGTCGTTCGGGTCCACCTCGACGGGGATCATGGTACCGCTGACACTAGTATTAAACGACGAGCTCGGCGAGGACTCGGAGGTCGAGCCAGACCAGATCGCACCGAGTTCCACGCACGCTGTGGGCGAGGGCTCAGCACGCGTTGATCGGCGGCACCTGAGGTGTTTCAACGCCTCGCCCCGTGGGCCGGATCTCCGGTGAACTTGCTGATAAGCGACGCTATATTTCGGCGCGGCGCAGGTTTTGCTGTTTGAACCGAATCGTCTCCTTCAGTGCGCTCTCGCTCGGAGTCCAAGGAGGTTCGGAGATGCTGACGCACCAGGCCCAGCGACCCCTACTCACGCTTTGCATGATCCTCTTCGTGACCGTAGGAGGCACCGTCGCAACAGATGGGGGCAATTCGGCCGCGCTCACCCCACCGGCTACGGCAGCGTCCAGCCGGGCCGACTCACCATTGAGTTCCACAGCAACGAGCCCTTGGACAATCCAGGACACGCCTGACGTCATCAACGACAACGGCGATATCGACGGAGTCTCGTGTCCCACACCGGTCTTCTGCATGGGAGTCGGGAGCTCGTCGCTGAGTTCAGGAAGCGTGGCCCTGGCGGAATCGTGGGACGGAAGTGTGTGGTCGATCGAAACGACTCCCGACCCTCCTGGCTCGACCAATGCCAAGTTGCAGGGAATCTCCTGCCTTTCCGCGACTGGGTGCGTGGCCGTCGGCGTCTACCTGTCCGAGCAGGGCGGGTTCTTACCTCTTGTCGAATCCTGGGACGGGACCTCGTGGACGATGGTGCCGGCACGAACTCCCAAGAACTACCGCGCAAACGCCACTCTCAGCGGCGTCTCCTGCGTGGCATCGGACGCGTGTACTGCCGTCGGCAGTTACGAAACCACGGCTCGTGACACGTTCACGCTCGCAGAGACCTGGGACGGTGCGGCGTGGCACGTCGAGAAGCCCCCGAGCCCGAACGCTGACAGCGAACTGACGGCGGTCTCCTGCGTCAGTAGCGACGACTGCGTCGCTGTTGGCGATGCCGGAGCGGATACCTTGGCAGAACTCTGGAACGGGACTACCTGGTCCAACATGACGTCGCCCTCCCCCAAACACGCTGGAAGCGTCTTGAACGGTGTGTCGTGCACTTCAGCGAACTTCTGTTCTGCCGTCGGAGACGAGTACTCGAAGTCCACCGGACGCTATGTGACATTGGCTGAGCTGTGGAATGGCACGAAATGGTCGATCTCGGCGATTCCCGACATGACTTCTCAACATGACTATCTGTGGGGGGTGTCGTGTGAATCCGCCACCGATTGCTCGGCCACAGGCGAGACAGGCAGTTCGACAGGCGCGGCATCATCGGCTCCCCTCACCGAGGCGTGGGACGGGTCGGCGTGGTCGATCCAGAGCACACCGGACCCGACCGGGAGCGACGAGGCACAGCAACTCTCGGTCTCGTGCGCTTCATCAGCACTGTGCCAGTCCGTCGGGCTCTATGTTTCCGCCGAAGGTGACGTCGAGGCCCTGGTCGAAGGATGGGATGGCACCGAATGGTCGATCGAGCCTGCGCCGGATCCCGCGGGTGCCGTCGACAACGAGCTTCAGGGCGTCTCATGTGCGAGCTCGTCGTGGTGTGTCGGCGTCGGTGACGACGGAAACTTCGAGGCGGAAGAAGCCCTGGTCGACATGTGGAACGGTGGTTCCTGGTCCCTCGCGCCCACTCCAGCAGTTCCGGACGCATCGCAGAGCCAACTCTCCAGCGTGTCGTGCGATTCGACGACGGCCTGCACAGCGGTCGGCTCCGCCAACGGATCGAGCACCCTGGTGGAGTCTTGGGACGGCACGACGTGGTCGGTCGCGTCAACACCAGCCGTCGGCGCCTTGTCCAATCTCGACGGCGTCTCCTGCACGGGTAGCGACTCGTGCATGGCTGTCGGAACCTATTCCGATACGACGGCCGCCTCCGATCAGCCCCTGGCAGAATCATGGGACGGGACCTCTTGGTCCGCCCAGGATGTGACGCTGCCGCAAGGCGGCGTGTCGGGACAATTCGAGCGCGGTCTCCTGCATCTCTGCGACCGGTTGCACCGCAGTCGGGACTTACACCACGACGAACGCCTTGAACCCGACGCAGTACACGCTAATCGAGAATTGGGACGGATCTTCCTGGTCCGTAGCAACGAATGCGACCCTCGAGGACTACCTCGTGGGTGTCTCGTGCAGTTCGGCCACGGCATGTGCTGCCGTCGGATACGACGATGACCAGGAAGAGGCGTTTGCTGAAATGTGGGACGGGACGACATGGACCGTTGACTCAATTCCGGGACACAAGGCGTGGGCGCAGGATCAACTCGTCGGCGTCTCGTGTACGGCAGCCGACGCGTGCACGGCAGTCGGCTCTTTCTACAAGGACATCGCAGACCCCAAGACACTCGCCGAAGCGTGGGACGGCACCTCGTGGTCGATAGTCAAGACCCCCAACAGCCCTGCACCACCGAGTGTGAAGAACGGCGGCTTCCCCTATTCGAGCGCCCTCAATTCGGTCTCGTGTTGGGCCGCGGCCGGGTGCACCAGCGTCGGCGAGAGCACCGTGGTGTACACGCATCAGGCGTTGGCGGAGAGTGCGGGCGCCTGACGTCGGAAATTGGTCACGCCGGCACAGATTGTCGGCTGTTTCCACGATCGTCGCCAAAGAGACGAGATCGTGGTAAGCCCAGGTCCACGGAATTCTTCCGGGATGTAGCGCAGCTTGGTTAGCGCGCCTGCTTTGGGAGCAGGAGGTCCGGGGTTCAAATCCCCGCATCCCGACCGCTGAGGGGTCAGAATGCCGCCATGACGGGGCCCGTTCCGACAGATGCCGCACCCTCACGAGGCGGGATCGTCCTCCTCACCCTGGCCTCCGCGCAGTTCCTCATGACGCTGGACAGCTCGGTCATGAACGTGTCCATCGCCACCGTGGCCAAGGACGTCGGCACCACGGTGACGGGGATCCAACTGGCCATCACGCTCTACACGCTGGTGATGGCAGCGTTCATGATCACCGGAGGCAAAGTCGGCCAGTTGCTCGGGCGCAAGCGCGCGTTTGCAATCGGTTGCGTGATCTACGGCTGCGGCTCGTTCATCACCGGTCTCGCCGGCTCATTACCCGTCCTCATCATCGGCTGGTCCGTCCTCGAGGGCCTGGGCGCGGCCCTCATCATGCCTGCTGTCGTTGCGCTCGTCGCCACGAATTTCGGAGCAGCCGAGCGCCCACGCGCCTACGGGCTCGTGGCCTCGGCCGGCGCCATCGCCGTGGCCGTCGGTCCACTCGTCGGCGGCCTCTGCACGACGTACCTCACATGGCGCGTGGTCTTCTTCGGTGAGGTTGTCATCGTGGTGTGCATCCTCGTCCTGTCCCGGCGCATGGCCGACTCAGCCCGCGATCCCGACGTGCACCTCGATCCGGTGGGCACGGTCTTGTCCGCCGCCGGCCTCGCGCTGTTCGTCTACGGCATCATCCGTTCGGGATCGTGGGGAGTGGTCCAACCAAAAACCGGCGCACCGGTCTGGCTCGGGATGTCCCCCGTCATCTGGTTGCTGCTCGGCGGTGCGGGCGTATTGGCACTGTTCCTCGTCTGGGAGGGACGACGTCTCCGCCGGGATCAGGCCGCCCTTCTCGACCCCCGCTTGCTCCGCAAGCCCAGACTGCAAGCGGGCCTGACATCCTTTTTCTTCCAGTTCCTGCTCCAGGCGGGGCTGTTCTTTGTCATCCCCCTGTTTCTCTCGGTGGCACTGGGACTGTCCGCCGTCGCAACGGGTGTCCGCCTCCTTCCGCTCTCGCTCACGCTCCTGGCCGCGGCCGTCGGGGTCCCCAGGCTCTTTCCCACACGCGTCTCCGCGGCGCGTCGTCCGCGTCGGGTTCGGCCTCCTCCTCTTCGGGATCATCGCCCTGATCGCGGCCCTCGACGACGGCGCAGGTCCCGAAGTCGTCACGTGGCCGCTTCTTCTCATGGGGCTCGGCATCGGCAGCCTGGCGTCCCAGCTGGGCGCGGTCACGGTGTCGTCTGTGCCCGACACCCAGAGCGGCGAGGTGGGCGGAATTCAGAACACGTTGACGAACCTCGGCGCGTCGATCGGCACCGCGCTGGCGGGGGCGGTCCTGATCGGTGTGCTCACGACGACGTTCCTCGGTTCGCTCGCCGCCAACCCCGCCATCCCCTCTGAGCTCGCGGCAGCGAGCCAACGTCGAGCTGTCGTCGGGTATCCCCTTCGTGAGCGACGCCGACCTCACGGCCGCCCTCGACAAAGCGGACGTCCCGCCGGCAACCGCGCAGGCGATCGTGGCCGAGAACGCGTCGAGCAGGATCAACGGGCTCCGGGCCGCGCTCGAGTGTCCTGGCGCTCCTCGCGCTCATCGCCTTGCTGTTGACCCGGCGCCTGCCGACTGCGCAACCCGCCACGACCGGAGGACGAACGAGACGCGCCGGCGAGTGAGCTGCTCAGCCCCGCCGAAGGGTAACGCTGCACCACGCCCGTTTGCGGCACGACGGGCAGGTCATGCGATGGTCGAAGCGACGCCGTGGCCGCCAGAATCCGAGAGGGAACTGGAAGATCAACAGGTCCAGGGCTCCGACACGCGACGTCTGGCGTGCACCGCTGGCACTCGACGGTGAAGGACCCCCTCGCGGCCAACGGGTTACCCGAAAGGGCAACGAGGTCCTCCGGATCGATCGGAGCGCCCGAGAACAGTGCACGCTTGCCTGCGGGAAGCGAGATCGTTCCCCCCGCACCGCCGACCGTTCCCTGGCCGCCCGATTCGGGGACCCAGAAGAGGGCCCGCTTGCCGAGCGGGTCGGGCGCCTTGTCCTCGCGTGACGCCAGCCACCTCAGGCGCCCACCATGGCGTCGTAGACACACGTCGACAGCGAGCGGTACGCCACGGCACCCGCGGAGGCCGGCGCATGCTGGAGCACCGAGCGGCCGAAGCCCGGTGCCTCGGCAAAACGCACCGACTTCGGGACAGGCGGCTCGAAGACCAGAAGACCGTAGCGCTCCCCCACTTCGCAGAGCACCTGTCGCGCCAGTGTTGTTCGACTGTCGAACATGGTGGCGATCACCCCGAGTACGCGCAACTTCTCGTTGGCGAACTGTCGGACGTCCTCGATCGTCTCGAGAAGCTGACCGACGCCACGATTGCTCAGCGCCTCGCACTGCATCGGGACGATGACCGCCTCGGCGGCGGTGAGCCCGTTGATCGTGAGCACGCCGAGCGACGGAGGACAGTCGATGAGCACGACGTCGTATTCGTCGAGCACCGGTAGGCAGCGCGTTGGCAAGGACGTGCTCACGACCGGTCCGGCTCAACAGGTGAACCTCGGCGCCGGCAAGGTCGATGGTCGCCGGCACCACCGCCAGCCCCGGCACCGCCGGGTACCTCCTGGATCACCTCGGCGATGCGTGCCCGGCGCACCAGCACGTCGTGGAGCGAGGACGACAGGTTGTCCGGATCGAAGCCCAGTGAATAGGTCAGACACGCCTGCGGGTCGAGGTCCACCACGAGGATGCGTCGGCCTTGCTCCGCCAGTGCGACACCGAGCGACTGCACGGTCGTCGTCTTGGCGACGCCGCCCTTCTGGTTGGCGACCGCGATGACTTTGACCATCGCCGGAGTCTACGACTGCGGCCGCCCGCGTTCTCGGGGTCGAACTGACCCTTGTGACCTCATCTGTGGTAGGCGGCCTCCTCCCGGGAGACGTCGACGACCAGGTTGCCCAGAGCCAGGTTGACGTCATCGAGGTGGTAGCCCCAGGTTGGTCCGAGGGGCGTCGGAGACCGTCGGCCGGGGGTCGCCCGCTGCCTCGTTCGTGTTCACCTGCAGCCAGGAGGCACCGCCGCTCTGCTGGCACTGGGCGGTGTAGAGACCAGGGAACGTCACCCAGGGCGTCCGCACCTGCACCCCCTTCGTCTTGGCGCTCGCCGTGGGGAAATACGGCTGCAGCCCTCCCCCTGTCGACGAGAAGGTGACCGGGTTGACGCACACCACCTGCTGCCCTGACGTGGTCCGTCTGCCCCGATTGGAGGCTGACGCCTTGACCGGGGCGGGCGAAGAACGAGTTGACCGGAGGTGTCGACCCGAAGCTCGAGTAGGCAATGACGCAACCCGTCTGCGACGCCGAGCCGCACGTCGGGATGTGCTTGAAGCTGCCGCCGACGGTCTTTCCCGTCGGCACCTGGACGTTACCGCCCAGGATGATGGCCGAGACCATGAGCTCCCGCAGGCGCGGCGACGGGTCGACCTGGGCCTGCAGGAGCTTGATCAGCATGGCCGCGCCCTGCGAGTGCCCGATGAAGACGATCGGCCTGCCGTGGTTGTCGTGGACGAGGTAGTCCTTCCAAGCCGCCAGCAAACTGCCGTAGGCCGTGGCGATGACGGCGGGGTTGGTCGCCTCGCCCTTGGCCAACGCCCCCGACGTCGCCTGCCGGTACATCGGGGCCCACACGTTGCACACCTGGGAGAAGCGTGATGCCTGGGCATAGGCCGCCGCCGCCTCCGCCGGCTGCACCGTGAGATTCGGCGTTCGTCCCCGATTCGGTGGAGACCGTCGGGTACACGTAGAAACAGTCGTAGCGGGGTGCAGAGCGCGTCGTCGGCGCAGAGCACGGCACTCGTGCCCCCGTTCCCAGTCACGCTCGTCGCGCTCCGGGGAGACGTGCACGGGTCGCCCGACTGGCCTGGGCGGCAGAGCCAGACGGTCCCCGATGTGGCCCGCACTGGGCCTCGCCGCGGCAGCCGCAGGCGTGGGCACCGCCGACGAGCCCGCCGAGACGAGCAACGTCACCGTGCCGGCGGCGAACAGGACGCCGCCGGCACACGCCGCCGGGCGCGGGTGGTTCGTTCCGCTTCGGCTGACCATTGTCATCCTCCGGTCTCGAGGGGTCCGACCCGCCAACGTCGCGCGACACCGTAGGCGACCGGCCACGGCACACGGGGGCACCGGGTCGCGGCCCCGACCGGCGACCGCATAAGGTCACAGGGGGAACCCCGGCCACGACGCCGACTCGTCGCGCCGCCCGGTCCGGCTTGTCCCAGCACCCGCACCGAGAGAAAGCCTTTCGTGGTCATACCCCGCCTCAACCAGAAGATCGTCGTCGGCACCGTGTTCGTGTCCGCGATGTTCATGAACATCATGGACATCACGATCGTGAACGTGGCCCTGCCCGACGATCGGCCGCGACTTTCACGTCGCACCGACTGCGGTCGACGGCATCGTGATCGCGTACCTGGTGAGCCTGGCCGTGTTCATACCCGCCTCGGGCTGGCTGGGCGACCGCTTCGGCGGCAAGCGCGTGCTGCTCGTCGCCATCGCCGTCTTCACCGTGGGTTCTGTCCTGTGTGGGCTGGCGCAGAACATGACCGAGCTCATCCTTTTCCGCATCCTGCAAGGCGCCGGCGGCGGGATGATGGCGCCGGTCGGAATGGCGATGCTGTACCGAGTCTTTCCGCCGTCCGAGCGGGTCCGGGCCGCCAGCATCTTGACCATCCCCACCACCCTGGCTCCCGCCCTCGGCCCCGTGCTGGGTGGCTTCCTCGTGACCAGCCTCAGCTGGCGGTGGGTCTTCTTCGTCAACCTGCCGATCGGCATCGTCGCCATCGTCTTTGGCGCGCTGTTCCTGGAGCATTCGGGCGCCATGGACGCCGGGCGGCTCGACGTGCCCGGGTTCGTGCTGGGTGGCGCCGGTCTCGGGCTCCTCATGTACGGGGTGTCCGAGGGCCCGCTTGGAGTCATGGTCCTCGCCTGAGGTCGTGGCCACCTGTGTCGTCGGCCTCGCTCTGCTCGCCATCTTCGTGGCGGTCGAATTGCGCACGACCCGGCCGCTCGTCGACCTGCGGCTGCTCAAGGGACGGCTGTTCCGCTCGACCAATGTCGTGATGTTCCTCGTCGCGGCAGCCTTCTTGGGCACGTTGTACCTCGTTCCTCTCTACTTCCAGGACGCACGCGGACTCTCCGCCCTCCAGTCGGGGCTCTCCACCTTCCCCGAAGCGTTCGGTGTCATGCTCGGCGCGCAATTCGCCAGCCGGTTGATCTATCCGCGCCTCGGGCCCCGGCGCCACATCAGCGGCGGCCTGATCGGACTGGCCCTGTGCTTGCTGCTCCTGACACAGGTCACGCTGACGACGAACCTGTGGCTCATCCGTGGCGTCATGTTCCTGCTGGGCTGGATGATGGCGCAGGTCATGGTCCCGAACCAGGCTGCCTCCTTCGCCATGATCTCGGCCGAGTCGATGGGTCGTGCGTCGACGTTCTTCAACACAATGCGCCAAGTCGGGAGTGCGACCGGGGTCGCGGTGCTCTCGACGGTGTTGATCGGCGCCGGCTCGGCCCACGCGAGCGGCGGGAGCAGGTTCGCCCGACATCACGGCCTACCACCTCGCCTTCCTCACGGCTGCCTGTTTCGCGTTGGTCGCCGTCATCTTCTCCCTCACGATCCACGACAGCGACGCCGCCGAGACCATCGTGCGTCGCCCGAGGCGTCGGCACGTGGCTCCCGTCGTGCCCGAAGAGCTTCGAGTGCCCGAAGGAAGTCCTGTGTGAGTGACATCGGCAACGTCTGCGTCTTCTGCGGCTCGAGCAGGGGCGCGGACCCCGAGTACGCCGAGGCGGCCCGCCGGTTGGGTGCCGCCCTCGCCCACCGTGGCATCGGGCTCGTCTACGGGGGCGCCTCGGTCGGGCTGATGGGCGTGGTGGCCGACGCCGCCATCGCGGCCGGTGGGCGAGCCGACGGGGGTGATCACCGAATCACTGGCCGGGCACGAGATCGCCCACGGCTCGCTCAGTGACCTCCACGTGGTGCGCACCATGCACGAGCGCAAGGCGTTGATGTCTGACCTGGCCGATGCCTTCGTCATGCTGCCGGGAGGATTCGGCACGTGCGAGGAGTTCATGGAGTCGGTCACGTGGGCGCAGCTCGGGATTCACGACAAGGTCTGCGCGCATCCTAAATGTGCACGGCTTCTTCGACGACTTGCTCACGTTCGTCCGCCACGCGGTCGAGCAAGGGTTCATCAAGACGCGACACGTCGACCGGCTCGTCGTCGCCGACACCGTCGGGTCGTTGCTGGAGGGATTGGTCGGTGCGGCGCCTGTCCGGGCTTCAGGTGGTAGCGCGGTAGAGAACTGACGTTCCGCCAGGCCCCGCCGGGACCAAGGCGAACACGTCTCGGTCGATCGCGGCGAGCTGTGCGCTGCCACCGCCCGCGTCGCACCCGTTCGGCGCAGTGTGCAACGAGATGGCACCGCGCACCCGGCCCGACGCCGGGTCGATCTGGACGAGCTGTTCGGGGCCGCCGCAGGTCCGCCCGGGGGCGAGGCCCCAGATCCGCGCCCCACCGCCGGTCGTCACCACTGGGGTGTCGCTGGTCGACTCGGCCGGGGAGGTGAATGCCAGCGAGCCGTCCGGACGCAGGGCGACGAGGTGGGTCGTCACTGCGATTCTTCCCGGGCCATTGCTGGAGCGGTAATCGGCAATGCCGGCCCAGACCCGACCGTCCACCGCCGAGAGCCACAGCACCGAACTGTCCAAGTCGGCCGGGCCGGCGTCGGCCGTCGTGCCCGACGCGACGCCCGGCCGCACCCACTCCACGCCCGGCGCACCGCCCGGGCCTCCGCCCAACCACGTGCCGGCACCGTCGGCGACGACGGCAGGAAAGATCCCGCCAATCTGCGGAACGGAGCTGGTCGTGGCCTCGACAGCCCCGCTCGTCGGCGAGATGCGCACGACTGCCGGCTCGGCGGCAGGGTAGGAGTACCCGTACAGCCACAGCGCACCATCGCCGTAGGTAAAGCCCATGTGGGCGATCGCACTGCCGACGTTGCTGAGGACCACCGGGGCCAGGACCTGGGCCAGGTGGGTGGCCGGATCGAAGACCTCAATGTGGTAGGCCCGCACATTGCTCGCCGCCGACAACGCTTCTGCCACCAGGAAGATCCGACCGTCACCGGCGGCCATGTACGTCGCGCACGCAGGCAGGGCGAACCGCCAGGAGGCCATGGTCGCAGGCGTGACCTCTTCCAGGGCACAGTCGGTGTTGTCGTCCGGCGCGGCGTACCCGAGAACCCAAACCTTTCCCGCTGCGGCCGCGACCTCCTGGGCCACGAACGAATCGGGCAGATGGAGGGCGGTGAGCCGCACACCGTGCGCCCTGGCCGGTGCGGACGCAGAAGCCATCGACGTCGCCAGCATCAAGATGGTCAGGGCGGCCACGACGACGAGGAACAGGTGACGTCGCACGCTCGTCCTAGGACCCCGCTGACCACCCGATCGCCGATGGCCGGACACCGGCGCACAGCGGATTCCCTTTGTCGTCGGTCAGGCCGAGGGTGCCGACGAGGACTCCGGTCTCGACCGCCTTGCGCGAGACATCGGCCGGCACGGCACCGAGCATGAGCTTGGCCCGGCGGAACATCGTGAAGTCACCATCGACCCCGACAACGCCCCACGAGAGATAGATGAAGCGGCGTCCCGGTCCGCCCTGGATGTATGGGCCGGTGACGTCGACTCCCCCATCCGGGGACGTTCCCACCTTGCACTCGAGGTCCCACGTCGCACTCGGCGCATCGCCGCGAACGAGACCGAGCAGCTCCGAGGGCTTGTTGCGGCGTTGTACCGCGACGTGGATGTTGCCGTGCCCCTGGGGTCGCTCAGGACTCGGTCCACAGGAGGCACCGGGGAGGTTCCGTCCCTCTATCCGGATGCGCACGCGCCCCAGTATGCCCGCGGTCCCCTCAGGGCGTTGCGGGCAACAAGAGGACGTCACGCAGTTCGTCGTTGTCGCCCCAGTCGCCGAGGAGCGCCGCGGCAGACGGGTAGTGCATCTCTGCCCCGCTGTCCTTCTCGAGGAGGGCGGGGGTGTAACCGAGGCCCTCGAAATACCCGAGGTACTCCGCGACGGTGGTGCTCGACACACGTCGGAGCATCTCCTCCTTCAGCTCCGTGGTGATGATGGGCCGGTCGTGCTCGATGATCCGGGTCGCCCCCTTGACGACCCGTCCTTCGGCGCCTTCCACATCCATCTTCAAGAACGAGACCGGCCCCGTCATGAGCTCGTCGAGCGCAAAGGTCGGGACGACGGTCCCGGGGCGAGAGAGCAGGTCGTCGGCGTTCACCAGGCCGCCGTTGGAACCGACGTGTGTGGAGTAGTAGGCCCAGCCCGAGCTCACGTCCGCGGCAACGGGCAGGAGCTCGACGTTCGTCACCCCGGCAAGCCGAAGAGACGAGAGGAGCAGCCGGCAGTTCTCCGAGTTCGGCTCGAGTGCCACCACCTTCCCGCTCGCGCCCACGAGGTGCGCAGCCAGGAGCGAGTAGTACCCGAGGTTGGCGCCGACGTCGACAACGGTCATGCCGGGCGTGCAGTAGCGCTCGAACACGGCGGTGAGGTGGGACTCGTACTCGCCCGAGCGCAGACCCGGCGTGACCGCAGCGTCAGCGGCGTCCGCCAACAGCTCGACCGATCCGACGCGGCATCGGAGGACGTCTTCCTCTGTGAGCTGCACCGAGAAGGAGGTCGGCGCCATCTGGTGCTCGATCGAGCCCAGCATGCGACGAATCGTGGTGACGCTGGTCAAGTCCCCGGCCCCAGCCACGTCCACTTCCGCCCGGAGCTCGTCGGGCAACGACGGGTAGACGAGCGCCACGAGCTGGTCGTAAGTGAGCCCTCGCTCGGCCATCGTCCCGCCGAGCATGGTGACCACGCGTTCGCGCCACGGTTTCAGCGCGTCTTTGACGCTGTGCTGCCGGCCTTCGTCTCGTTCTCTGTCGCCGTCAGCCATACGCGGTTAACGGTACCCGGCGCCACCCCCCTTCCCCTGACTACCAATGAACGACCCGGCCCACAGAAGGCCCGGTCATTCCGCCTTGAGGAGGGATGCCGACGGCGAACGGGCGGACGCGAGCGCAGGCCCGACGGCAAGGACGTTCGCCACGACGAGAACCCCGAGCGCGATGACGGCCACCGCGCCGGCGTTGACGACGAGCCGCGGGAAGACGCCCAGGTTGGTGGCGAAGGCGTTCCAGACGACGTGACCGAGCGCGATACCGAGCGGGACCCCGATCACGATCGCGATCACTGCGATCGTCGTCGCTTGCCACGTAACCGCAAAGGCCACCTGGCGGCGCACGAAGCCGAGCGCCTTGAGGATGCCGACCTCCCTCCTCCGGCGAGCGACGCTCACGACAAGGAAGTGGAGCAGCGTCGCGACGCCGAACAGGGCCACCACCAAGCCGAAGATGAGGGGGAAGTTGACCTCCTCGCCGAAGTTCACCAGGTTCGTCGGTGGGACGGGATAGTTGACCTGCGACGGATACGCCCGACCGAGGTCGGCCAGGGCAGCCTGGCCTCGCTGGCCCGGGACCGAACGGACCAAGAGTGCGCCGCTGGACTGTGCCGCCGTCTGGATCTGGCACGCCTGGGCACCCGCTCCGGGGTGGCAGCGATGACCCGCCAGGCTGTCGAACGCGAAGACCGCGCCCGTCCCGAGCCCCTGGTCGTTGAGGTCCGGGGGGAACACCGCCGAGCCCACCACCGTGTAGGTACCCGTCCGGATCCCGCCACCTGCTCCGGGAGTTGTGACGCGCACGACTGATCCGATGTGCGCCCCGACGTCTCTCATCGTCGAAGAGCCGAGGACCACCTCGTCAGGCGCCGCTGGCATGTGTCCCGCCGTGGCCGTGATCAGGAGGGAGCCCCGCAGGCTCTCCCCCGCAAGCGCGTCGACCACTCTGCCGTTGATGTCGACGTCGCCCCCGATGCCGAGTGTGGCCGCCGCGATGCCCGGTCCCTCCACCGCGGCCGCCAACGCGGCATTCTCGGATGCCTGGCCGGTCGAATTGAACGAGAACCAGGCATCGAAGCCCTGCCCGTAGAGGGCAGGATCGCGGTGAGGTTTGACAGGCTGGCTCCGAACACCGCAGTGGCGCTCAATGCCGTCACGGCGAGGATGGTTCCCACCAGCGCAGACCCGACCGGGACCGCATTGCGGCCGCGCCCGTGTTCGAGCGCGCGCCGGACGCCGATGAGGGCGCTCGGTGGCGCGCCGGCGGACGAGAGGAACGCGGCCAGCTTCGACGAACCCGACCTTCGCAACTCCTCGCGCTCCGTCCGTGTCGTCTTCACGGCCGGCCACACGCCGAGCAGCACCACGACGGCGAAGGCGACGAACGCTCCGGGGATGAGCAGCAGCGGGTCGAAGCTGAATCCCGGTGACGGATCGGCCACCCGGGCCTCCCCCACCGGTGCGAACACGGACAGGCCTGCTGCAAGGGCAAGACCGATCACCACGCCCGCGACACCCATGAGGACCGTTCGGACCATGACCACCGCGGGCAATTGGCGACGCGGCGTCCCGAGCGCGCGCAGTGTTGGCTGGCTCTCGGACTCGATGATGGCCTGGCGCAGCAGTGCCTGGAAGACGACGATCAGACCGACCAGCGCGACGAGGCCGCTCAGGATCCACCACCCGACCACCTGGGGCTCGATCGACGAATTGACCGTGGCACCGAAGGAGTCGAGGTCGAGAAGGAGACGGCCCCGCGCGTCCTGGCCTGGTTCTCGAACTCCGGTAGCGATGCCGCCTTGTGCCGTAGGGAGACGAAGTACTGGTCAAAGAGCACCGACCTGGGGTTGTACGCGCGAGCGAAGGCCTGCGTCGTGTAGAGGGTGAAGCTCGGCGAGATCGAGGCGGGGAACTCGTACTCCGACGCTTCGATGCCTACGACGCGGAGCACGACACGTGGACCCGCCGGCACGATGTTCTGGTCTTCGAGTACAGCGGTGCGCTGGGACCGCGACGCCATGGCGAGGCGGATCACGGTTCCAACGTGAACACCCAGGTCCTGCTGGAGGGTGAACGATGCCAGCACCTCGTCGGGTCGCGACTGGTCGGGCAAACGTCCGGCCACGAGCTTGAACATCCGGGCCTGTTGCGCGGCCTGTACCTCATCGACGGCGAAGTCGTTGAGGTTGATCGCGTGGGTGCACGCACACGAAGGGGGGCCGGTGGCCGGTGACTGCACCTCGACCGCTGAGGTCACCTCGGGTAACTCCACCGCCCTCGGCACGGGGGCAGCGCTGTAGAAGAAAGCATCGAACCCATGCGCCGCCTCGTATCGCGGGAACGCCGTTGCGGTTCGGCGCGCCGTTGCCACGCCGGCGAGAACGAGCCCGCTGACGAGCCCCACCAAGAGCGCGCCAGCCACCCAGGACCGCCACCGGTGGCGGAACTCGCCATGGAGCAGCATCATCACGACGGCCACGGACACCTCCCCGGGTCGCAGTGTGTCCGACACCCGGGTCCCCGACAAGGCAGCCAGCCAGTCATCTGCCGTCGTGGTGGCACCACCACCGGCGCCTGACATCTCGGGTCTCCGATGTCTGGACACATCGGTCTCCGATGTCCTGCCGCATCGCAGAAGCGCCCCGGGCAGGATTCGAACCTGCGTGAAACGGATTAGAAGTCCGTTGCCTAAGTCCGCTCGGCCACCGGGGCATGTCGGCTCGGCCGACCACGACAGCCTGACATAGGTACTTTTCGGCCTGGTGCATGCGCGGCTCGACCGGTACGCGACCATGCCCCGGTGCGATCGGACCGTGCGCTCCTGTGCCACACTTGTGGCCCTCGGTGGGCGTAGCTCAGTTGGTTAGAGCGCCAGGTTGTGGTCCTGGAGGTCGGGGGTTCGAGACCCCTCGCTCACCCCAAAAACACAGTGGTGACCCCCAACGGGTTGCCCCCGGATGACCGGCGGTTCGGCCGGGGAGGTTCGAGAGTGGATCCTGGGACGAAGGGCCGCACGGTCCTGGTGACAGGCGCGTCGTCCGGTATCGGTGCCGCGCTGGCGCGCGAACTGGCTGCACGAGGTGACACGGTCGCCCTCGTGGCGCGGCGCGCGCCGACCGGCTGGACGAGGTCCTCGCAGACTGCCGGTCCTCCGCACCCGCCTCGGCGCGCTGGGCCGCGGACCTGGCCGATCCGACGGCCGCGGCCGACCTCGCACTCGAGATCTGGGACCACTTCGATGGGCTCGACGTCGTGGTCAACAACGCAGCGGTCCCGATGCGCCGGCACGTGACGCGCCTCACCATGGACGAGGTAGAGCGGACCATGCGGATCAATTACTTCTCGCCCGTTGCCATCTCGCTGGCCCTGCTGCCCCGGATGCTGGCGCGTGCGTCGGGGATCATCGTCAACGTCTCGAGCCTCGGCGGGCGCCTGGGCATCACGGCCGAAGCGGCCTACTCGGGCTCCAAGTTCGCGCTGGCCGGCTGGAGCGAGTCCATGGCCCTCGACCTCGACGGGACCGGCGTGTCGATCAAGCTCATCCTGCCCGGGGCCATCGATACCGAGATCTGGGACCAGCCCGACAACGACGATCCTCTCTACGACGGCCCGAAGGAGTCGCCGGAAGCAACCGCCGGCGCTCTGGCTGACGCCATCGAGAGCGACCGCTTCGAGCACTACCTGCCGGACATGAAGGCCGTCATCGAGGTCAAGACGGCCGACATCGACAGTTTCATGATCGGCATGCGCGCCATCTCACAGCAGGGTGGATCATGAAGGCACTCCTGTTCGGCGCACCGCCCGCCGAGGACGAGGTCCGGCCCACCCCCGAGGACGAGCTCGAGACGATGCTCGCCGGCATCCCTTTCGGCCTCCACGACATCGAGGACGCACACGTCGTGCGGCCCGACTGGGTCGTGACGAAGCCGATCCTCTCGGGTATCTGCGGCTCGGACGCGAAGCTCGTGCTCGGGGACTTCAACACGGGCGACATCGACAATCCGATGGCGGCCTTCTCGTCCCTTCCCCACGTGCCAGGGCATGAAGTCGTTGCCGAGGTGGTGGCCCTCGGGCCAGAGGCCCGCGGCCTCGACCTCGGCCAGCGCGTAGTGCTCAATCCCTGGCTCACCTGCGGTCCCCGCGGCATCGTCCCGCTGTGCCCGCCGTGCCAGGCGGGCGACCTGAGTCTCTGCTGGAGCTTCACCAAGGGCGACCTCGGTCCCGGCGTCCACGTGGGCGTCATCACCGGTGCGCCCGGCGCCTGGGCGGAGCAACTTGCCGCGCACGACTCCATGCTGATCCCCGTCCCCGACGGCATCTCGAACGAGGCGGCCGTCCTGGCCGATCCGTTCTCGGTGTCCTTCCACGCCATCGTGCGGCATCCGCCGCCGCCCTCGGGGCGGGTCCTGGTGTACGGCGCGGGTGCCCTGGGCCTGACGAGCGTGGCCATCCTCACCTCCTTGTACCCCGGGGTCGAGGTCGGCGTGGTGGCGCGCTTCGAGGCTCAGCGTGAGATGGCCCTCCGGTTCGGGGCTGCACGGGTCTTCGCGCACGAGCCGCGCCTCGCCCTCGTCGAGGAGCTGGCCGCCTGGTCCGGCGCAGTCCTGCACGCCCCTCTCGACGGTCTGCCGGTGACCCATCCCGGCCACATCGACGTCGTCTACGACTCCATCGCCAAGGCGGAGACGCTCGAGGTAGGCGTGCGGGTGCTGGCCGAGCGCGGCCGGCTCGTCTACACGGGTGTCTCCACGCCCGAGCGCTGGGAGTCGACCCCCATCTACTTCAAGGAGATCACCATCGCCGGGTCCAATGCGTTCGGGATCGAAGATTTCGAGGGCAGGCGGCAACACGCCATTGCGCACTACCTCCGGCTGGTCGACGAGGGCAGGCTCGACCTCACACCGATGCTCACGCACCGGTTCGCGCTCCAGGAGTGGTGGCCGGCACTCAAGGCGCTGGCGCGGCAGGACCGCAGCGGCGCGTTGAAGGTGGCGTTCACGCCGAACGGGTAGGCGCGGGTGAGCGTCGGCCGGCGAAACGGCCTCGTCGCCTCCATCAGGGGGCGGCCCACCCGAACCGAGCTATGTGCCGGTGCCGGTGCCGAGCTCGCTGAAGCGCGCGTAGCGGGACTCGGCCGCGCGCGCCCACGTCGGGTCGGGCTCGATCCGACGACCGACGGCGGACCAGCGTACGGAGTCGTCGAGCGACGTCTCGAGCCCGGCGGCCATACGCGGCGAAGTAGGCGGCACCGTAGGCCGCGCCCTCGGGGACCGCGACCGCATCCACCGGGACGTTGGTGGCGTCGGCGACCGCCGCCATCCAGGCGGTCACGCCGCGAGCCTCCCCCGCTGGCGACGATGCGGGTCGCCTTGACGCCCGAACGGTCGAGCATGCGCCGGATCACGAACCCGCTCGCCTCGTAGGCGGCGCGCTCGAGCGCCTCGGCACCGGAGCCGATGTCGAGCCCGTAGAGGTTGGAGCGCAGTGTGTGGTCCTCGAACGGCGTCCGCTCGCCCCGGACATACGGCAGCCACACCGGAACTCGGCCCGGGACGCCCAGCCGAGGCTCGAGACGCTCGCGGTCTGGACCCGGTCGAGGCGTGCCCCGTAGGAGCTGGCGAGCCCAGTCGACGAACAGCGCGCCGGCGTTGCTCGGGCCCCCGATGAGGAAGCGCTCCGACGTGGTGTGCGGGAAGCTGATGAGGCCGGGTGCCTCCAGCCACTCGTCGCACACGGCCCAGACGATCAGTGTCGCTCCGAAGATCACGAGCACGTCGCCCGGCTCGGTCGCGCCGGCCACGATCTGGTCGCACAGCGCGTCGATCGTGCCGCCCGTGATCACGGCGTCACTCTCGGGCATCGTCCCGGCCGGCTGCCCCATCGGCACGACGGCCGGCATCTGCGTCTCGGCGACGCCGAGCGAGGACAGCAGGTCGCCGTTCCAGTGCCCGTGGGTGTGCAGGGCGCCCAACGACGCCGTCACCCCGGTGTCCACCGCGGGGATGTTCGAGAGGGCGTTGGTCGCGACCGCCTGGCAGGGCCAGTACCCCCTGGCCTCGGGCACCGATGTCGACGCCCAGCGCAAGAAGCCCTCGGCGTCGGGCATGGTCCCCGGCAACAGAAGGTGGTCGGACGTCGGCTCGGCGCGGCGCCCCTCCCGGTCGCCGTAGAGGAGGCCCGGCAGCACCGGGATCCCTCTCGGGTTGACCGCGGTGAGCGACGGCACCATGGACGCCACCGCTACGCCCGCCAGCGTGCGACCCTCGCGGCCGAGCTGCTCGGTCACCTGGTCGAACGCCTTGCGTGGCCCAGCCCGCCAAGCGCGCTTCGCATCGTGGCGGAGGATGTCGGGCTCGGGGGCGTCGATGCCGTGGGGCACCCGACTACGGGCCACCACCGTCCCGTGCTCGTCGACGGCGAGCGCCTTGACCGACGTCGTCCCGACGTCGACGCCCACGGTAACGGCGGACGACGGAGTACTCATGAATCTGACACGGCTGTCATGATCACGTCATTATGGACGACGTGCGCGGCGTCCGCCGCCCAAGGCGTAACAAGAGAGGATCGCCCCCATGACACGCTCCCGGCCCAAGGCTCTGGTGACGGCGGCCGTGAGCGGCCCCGGGCTCGACCTCCTGGACCAGTTGGCCGACTTGGTGCTCGACTCCTGGCTCGACCAGCCCACGCTCCGCATCTACAACGCAACACAGTTGGCCGAGCGGGTCGCCGCCGAGGGAGCATCGATCGTCATCGTCGAGAGCGACAGCTGCGGCGCCGAGCTCTACGAGCAACCGATCATCGCCGTCTGCAGCTGCCGCGGCGACCCGACCAACGTCGACGTGCCGGCCGCCACCGCGGCCGGGGTGCCGGTCCTGCGGGCGCCCGGACGCAATGCCGACGCGGTCGCCGAGCTCGCCGTCGGCCTCCTCTTCGCCGCCACCCGGGGCATCGCGCCGGCCGACCGCGACGTGCGGGAGGGCGAGATCTACCGGGACGGCAAGATCCCGTACCAGCGTTACCGGGCCTGGGAGCTGGCGGGCAGGACGGTCGGCCTGGTGGGGCTCGGTGCGGTCGGGCGGGCCTTGCGCTGGCGCCTGCGCGGGCTCGGCATGGAGGTCATCGCGTACGACCCCTACGCCGCGGAGCCCACCTATTCGCTGGACGAGGTGCTGGCGCGGTCGGACGTCATCTCCATCCACGCGCCGGTGACCGAGGAGACGACGGGGATGATCGGGGCGGACGCCTTCGCCAAGATGCGCGACGGCGTCGTCTACCTCAACACGGCACGCGGCAAAGATCCACGACACCGACGCGCTCGTCGCTGCGCTGGCCTCGGGCAAGGTCGGCGCGGCCGGCCTCGACCACTTCGAGGGCGAGCACCTGGCGACGGACCACCCGCTCACGACGTTCCCCAACGTGGTCCTCACCCCGCACATCGGCGGGGCGACCTACGACACCGAGTCCAACCACACGCGCACCATCGCAGAGGACCTGTGTCGACTGATGGCCGGCGCGCGCCCGCTCCACATCGTGAACCCCGAGGTCCTGCCGGCCTGACGTGGCGGCTCGCCGACCGACCATCGTCGCCACCTCGATCGGGTTCCAGCCCGAGGGCCCCGACCCCATGAACGTCCGCCCGGGGCCGTCATACCGGTTGGCGGCTGAGCTCGCCCGCGGCGGGCGATCATCCGAAGCTGTGCATCATCGCCACGGCGGTGGGCGACGACTCGGCGCGCCTGGCCGCGGCGCACAACGCGTTCGCCAAGATCGGCTTCGTCAGCTCGCACCTGCGGCTGTTCCCGATGCCGAACTATCCCGACGTGCGTGCCCACCTGCTGGACCAGGACGTGATCTGGGTGGGCGGGGGCAGCACCGCCAACCTGCTGGCGCTCTGGCGGCTGCACGGGCTCGACACGATCCTGCGCGAGTGCTGGGAGGCGGGCGTCGTGCTCTCGGGTGTCTCGGCCGGATCGCTCTGCTGGCACGTCGGCGGCACCACCGACTCGTTCGGCCCGACGCTCCGGCCCGTGACCGACGGCCTGGCCTTCCTCCCGCTACTCCAACAGCCCCCACCACGACGCCGAGGAGCAGCGCCGCCCCCTCATCCACCGCCTCATCGCCGAAGGGCATCCTCCCCGACGGCTACGCCACCGAGAACGGCACGGGCCTTGTCTTCGTCGACACCGAGCTGCACGACGCTTTCACCGAGGTGGAGGGAAAGGTGGCCTACTCCCTCACCAAGGAGGGCGACACGACACGCGAGACCCCGCTGCCGACGCGCGTGCTCTGAACGGCGGACCGGAGTCAGCGGCGGCGGCGCCAGCCGACAAGTCGATCAGGCCGCCGCCCCCGCCCAGTCCGATCCCGCGTGCACGGTGTCGGTGTCGCGGCCCGAGCGCAGCACCTGGCCGGGCACCGCACCGGTGAAGGCGCCGTCGTGCGCGATCTCGGTCCCGTTGACCAGGACGTGGCAGATGCCGCTGCGCCTCGGCGTAGAGGCGGCTGGCCCCACCGGGCAGGTCGTCGCGGGTGCGCACCGGGCCGTGGCCGATGGCGGTCGGGTCGAACACCACGACGTCGGCGTAGGAGCCGGGGACCAGGCGGCCCCGGTCGCGCAGGCCGTAGAGCCGGGCCGGGATGTCGGTCAGTTGGCGTACCGCCTGCTCCCAGCTGAGGAGGCCCGCGCGCCCGCACGCCGTCGCCCAGCATGGAGGTGGAGTAGATGGCGCCGCACATCGTGTCGAGGTGCGCGCCCGCGTCGGAGCCGCCCACGATGGCGCGTGGGTCCTGCCAGGCCTCCGCCCGCAGGGCCCAGTCGGCGTCGTTCTCGCCGATGGGTGGGCGCAATCCGGTGCGCAGGTCGTCCGCCACGACGACGTCGAGCAACGCGTCGAAGGGCGTGACCCCTCGGTCGCGGGCCACGTCGCCGACGCTGCGCCCTTCGAGCGCTTTGTTCTCCGGGGCGAAGGTCTCCTCGAAGATCAGACGGTCCCACTGCGCCAGGTGCCGCAGGATGCCGGCTTCGTCGGACTGGGCAGCCGGCGTCGAGCCGTCGCCGCGTCTCGGGGTCGGAGAACGCCGCGATCCGCTGATCGTACGGGAGCGCGAAGACCTCGCGCCACCCCGGCAGCCCGTCGAGGATGGCGCCGTGCGAGAAGCTCAGCCGGATCTGCATGGTGTGCGGCAGCGTCAGCGCGACCACCGTGGCGCCGCGGTCCGCGGCCGCCGTCCCCGCGGCCAGCTGGCTCCAGGCGCCGTCGGGGTTCATGGACGACACGCCCGAGCACGTTCCAGTTCACGGGCCGGTCGGCCAGCAGGGACATGGTGGCCATGAAGTCGATCTCGTCCTCGGTGAACCCGTTGAGGCAGCCCGGCGACGATGAGCTCGACCGTCGTCCCCTCGTGTGACCGCACGGCGGCGGCGAGGCGCTCCATCTCGGCCCGGCTGGCGGCCCGCGACGGCACGGGCTGGCCGTCGCCGTCGTTGTGCGTGTGCACCTGCGAGGTGGAGAAGCCGAGCGCACCGTCCTCGAGCGCGGCGTGCAGCGCCGCCTCCATGGCGTCGATGTCCGCGTCGGTTGCGGCGCCGCCGACCGCCCGGTCGCCCATGACGAGGCGGCGGAGCGTCGAGTGACCGACGAGGAAGCCAGCGTTCACGGCGATACGGCCGTCGAGGCGGCCGAGCCAATCGCCGAACGAGCCCCAGTCCCAGGGGAGGCCGTCCTGCAGGGCGGCGAGCGGCATGCCCTCGACCCGCGCCATCATCCGGCTGATGTAGTCGGCGCCGTCGGGCGCGAGGGGTGCCAGCGAGAAGCCGCAGTTCCCGCCGAGCACGGTCGTCACGCCGTGCAGCGGGGAGGGGCTGGCGTTGGGGTCCCAGAACAACTGGGCGTCGTAATGGGTGTGCAGGTCGACGAAGCCGGGCGCGACCAGCAGGCCGCTGGCGTCGATGACTGCGTCGGCTTCGGGCGCCGTCGCCGTTGCCCGGCACGATGGCGACCACGCGGTCGCCCTCGATGAGGACGTCGGCCCGGACGGCCGGCGCACCGGTGCCGTCGACCACCGTCCCGCCGCGGATCGCTGTCGTCATGGTTCCTCCCATTCTCCGGCGGCCTGCCCGGCGCCCTATTCGGCGGCGGCCTGCCCGGCCGGTCCCGGCCTCAGCACGCGGACCCGCTGGCGGGCGAAGGCCTGCATGCCCTCGGTGCCGAGCTCCACGCCGAAGCCCGATTGCTTCCACCCGCCCATCGGTGCGTACATGTCGAGGGACGAGATGCCGTGCGTGTTCACGAAGACGGTGCCGGCCACCAGGCGTGAGGCCACGCCCGCCGCCAGTGCCTCGTCGTTGCTCCACACCGAGGCGCACAGGCCGAAGTCGGTTTTGTTGGCGGCGGCGACGGCCTCCTCCACGTCGTCGTAGGGGATCACCGGCAGCGCCGGCGCGAACTGCTCGTCGCGCACGATGCTGGAGTCCGGTCCCGGTGCCACCACGACGGCCGGCGAGACGAAGTACCCACACGAGCCCTCGTCCTCTGCTCGAAGCGTGCCGGGCCGCAGCACCGTCGCGCCACCCGCAGCCGCCTCGGCCACCATGGCCTCCACCCGGTCGCGGGCGCCGGCGGTGTGCACCGGACCCATCGTCACGCCTTCGGCCAGGCCGTCGCCCACCACCTCGCTCGAGAGCCGCTCGGCCAGCGCGTCCACCGTCTCGTCGAGCCGGTCGCGGTGCACGTAGAGCCGCTTGATCGCCATGCACACCTGCCCGGAGGTGACGAAGGCCGCCTCGACGATGCGTTCCGCGAGGGCGCGGTCACCCGCCACATCGGGGGCCAGGATGGCGGCGTCGTTCCCGCCGAGCTCGAGTACCACGGGCCGCGTGGTCGCGGCGGCCGCGGCCATGACGGCCTGGCCGGTGCGCACGCCGCCGGTGAAGGAGACCATGTCGACGCCGGGGTGGCCGACCAGGGCCGCCCCGAGCGCGGCGTCGGGCCCGTTGACGACGTTGAGCACGCCGGGCGGCAGTCGCTCGGCCATCGCCGCGGCGACCAGCAGCACGGTCGCCGGGCAGGTCGGCGGCGCCTTGACCACGACGGTGTCGCCGGCGAGCAGGGCCGGGAGGATCTTGTTGGCCATGACCGAGACCGGCCAGTTGAAGGGCAGGATGGCGGCGACCACCCCGTGGGGCACCCACTCGACCCGGGTGGCACCGCCGCTCAGGTCCCGGGCGGCCAGCGCCTCGGCCACCAGGGGCGCGAAGGCGGCGGCCATGCCTCCCATGGTGGCGGTGTCGAAGATGGCCTCGATGTGGGTCTTGCCGTGCTCGCGGGTGAGCAGGCGGGCCAGGTCGTTCGCCTCCGCCAGGCGCGACCCCCGCCTCGGCGGCCGCGACGACCGTCGCGGCGCGCTCGTCCATGGCCAGGGCGGCCCAGGCCGGCTGGGACCGGCGAGCCGCCGCCACGGCCTGGTCCAGCTGGGCCGGAGAGGTCGAGGGAGCCTCGAGGACCACTTCGGAGGGGCGGGCCGGGTTGGTCACCCGATAGGAGCCATCACCGCCTGCCACGACGTCCCCGTCGATCAGGAGGCCGACACGGGTCGTGACGTCCTCGACGTGTGTGGTCATGCGCACCCCCAGGGCCTGCCGAGTTTGCTGACGATAGTGTCACCTTTCATGGGAGCAGTCGAGACCGACCACGCGCAGGGTCAAGGGGCAGACGCACCGGGCCACCTTGCTGCCCGACCCCGAGCCCCGCGCCGTGCTGGTCCCCGTGATCTCCGTCGACGACCACCTCATTGAGCCGCCCGATCTGTTCGAGGGCCGGCTGCCGGCCGCGCTGCAAGCGGACGCGCCCAGAGTGGTCGAGGAGGCTGACGGGTCACAGGCCTGGATCTTCGAGGGCAACCGCTACCCCAACGTCGGCCTGAACGCCGTCGTCGGGCGGCCGCGCGACGAGTGGAGCATGGACCCGGCCCGCTTCGACGAGATGCGCCCGGGCTGCTTCGACATCGCCGCCCGCATCGAGGACATGGACCGGGCCGGGCTGTGGGCCTCGCTGTGCTTCCCCTCGCTCGTGTCGGGCTTCTGCGGCGCCGTCTACTCGCGGGCACAGGACAAGGACCTCGGCCTCGCCTGCCTGCGCGCCTTCAACGACTGGCACATCGACACCTGGGCCGCGTACCGCCCCGAGCGCATCATCCCGCTGCAGCTGCCTTGGCTGGCCGACGTCGACGTCGCGGCCGCTGAGGTGCGGGCGAACGCGGCGCGCGGCTTCAAGGCGATCAGCTTCCCCGAGTTCCCGGCGCGGTTGGGTGTGCCGTCCATCTTCAGCGGGGAGTGGGACCCCTTCTTCGCCGCCTGCGAGGAGACCGACACCGTCGTGTGCCTGCACACCGGTGCCTCGGGCTGGGCGCCGCTGGCGTCGTTCGACCCGCCCTTCGAGATCCTCCCCACCTTCTTCCCGGTCAACGCCCTGCTCGCCGCCGGCGAGTGGCTGTGGTCGGGCGTGCCGCTGCGCTACCCCACGCTGAACATCGCGCTCTCCGAGGGCGGGATCGGCTGGGTGACGATGTTGATGGACCGCTCCGACTACGTGCTCGAACACTCGGCGTCGGGGAACGAGAGCCATTCCTGGCCCTCCGACCTGCTGCCGAGCGAGGTGCTGCGCCGGAACTTCTGGTTCTGTTCCATCGACGACCCTTCGGCGGTGGCCCAGCGCCACGTGATCGGCGTCGACCACATCATGGTGGAGAGCGACTACCCGCACGCGGACTCGTCGTGGCCCGACACGCAGCGCGTCCTCGCCGAGAACTGGGGCGCGATCGGCGACGACGAGCTGCGCGCCGTGGCGGGAGGCAACGCCGCCCGCCTGTTCCGGCACGCGCTGCCCGAGACCGACGACTGGCGTGCGCCCGGCCGCGGCCGGCTGAGGCGCGGCGAGCGGAACGGGTGGCGGTGAGCCTGCCACTGCCACCTCGGGCGGGACCGGTCGTCGACGCCGACGGGCACGTCGTCGAGCCTCTGCGCGCGTGGGAGACGCTGCCCGAGGCCCACCGGCCCGTCATCACAGCGGACACGCAGGGGTACGAGCACGTCACCGTCGGCGGCACCGAGATCCTCGCCGTCCCGTTGGGCACCCTGGCCCGGCCCGGATCGACCTTCGACGATCCGTCCGCCTTCCGGCCGCTCGCCGACGCGCTGCCCGGTGGCTCGGATCCGGGGGCGCGCCTCGTCGACATGAGCGCCGAGGGCATCGACCAGGCCGTGCTGTACCCGACCATCGGGCTGTATTTCTCCGTCGTCGAGGACCGCCACGCGGCCGTCGGGCTCGCCGTCGCCTACAACGACTGGCTGGCCGGCTACTGCGCGGCCGATGCCCACCGGCTCTTCGGCGCCGCCATGCTGCCGCTGCAGGACCCGGTCGCGGCCGTGCACGAGCTGCGGCGGGCGGTCACCGAGCTCGGCTTCGTCGCCGGCTTCGTCCGTCCCAACCCCTGCCTCCGGCGCTCCCTGTCGGACCGCGCCTACGACGCGCTGTGGGACGCGGCCGAGGAGCTCGATGTGCCGATCGGCATCCACGAGGGCAGCTCGGTCATCGTGCCCACGCTCGGGTCGGACCGCCCGTTCAACCCGCTGATCCTGCACGCCGTGTCCCATTCCTTCGAGGAGATGCTCGCCTGCGCGCAGCTCATCGCTTTCGGTGTGCTCGAGCGCCACCCCGGCCTGCGCGTGGTCTTCTTGGAGTCTTCGGGCGGGTGGGCACCCTTCTGGCTCGAGCGCCTCGACGAGCAGGCGGAATCCTTCGGCGGCTTCTGCCCCGACCTCTCGCTGCGCCCCTCGGAGTACTTCGCCCGCCAGTGCGCCATCAGCTTCGAGGTCGACGAGCACACCCTGCCCGCGCTGGTGCCCTTCGTCGGCGCGGACCGCATCGTGTGGGGCAGCGACTACCCGCACCACGATGCGACGTTCCCCGGGGCCGTCGAGGCCCTGCGCGCCACCATCGCGCCCTGTCCCACCGCGGTCCAGGCCAAGGTGCTCGGCCTCACCGCGCGGCATGTCTACCGCCTCCCGTCGCGCCGCCCCGCACCGGCGGGAATCATCGACGACTACTTCGCAGCCGTCACCGCCCGCGACGTCGACATGTTGCGCGGCCTCTTCGCGCCCGACGCCGCCTTCGACGTCGACGGCGACCGTCGCGACGGGCACGACGCCATCCTCGGGCTACTACACCGAGAAGACGTTCACCCACGACGACTTCCGCCCGACGCCGGGCCCGATGCAGGTCGACGGCTTGACGGTCACCGTCGACCTCGACGTGCACATCGGCGGGGCCGAGTCCCACGTGCGCGACGTCTTCGAGACAGACGGCGAGCACATCACGTCGCTGGTCGTGCGGGGCTTCGCCGACGCCCTGCGCGGTGCCGGGACGCGCTGATCTCGAGGGCCTTCCTTTACGCTCGGAGCCGTCTCTCCAACCGCGGAAAGGATCACTGTGGCAGATACCTTGTCGGAAAAAGCTCGAGCGCTCATCAACCGTCCCGTGCTGGCCTCCCTGGCGACGCTGAACCCGGACGGATCGCCACAGATCACGCCTCTGTGGATCGGTCTCGACGGCGACAACGTGACGTTCAACACCGCCCGCGGCCGGATCAAGGCTCGCAATCTCGAGCAGGACCACCGGGTGGCGGTGTCTGTCATCGATCCCGACGACCAGTACAACGTCGTGGCCTTTCGCGGAACCGTGATCGACGTGACGACTGACGGGGCCGACGCGCGACATCGACGCGCTGGCCAAGAAGTACCTCGGCGTCGATTCCTATCCCATGCGCCGCGAAGGTGAGGTACGGCTTCGCATCACCGTTCGCACCGACCACATCGCGATGCAGGGATAGCCACACCCGGAACGGGGCTCAGGGGTTCAGGCGGCGGGCGCCGGTTGGGGCCCGCGGAGGAGGCGGCCCGGCCGCTCCCCCGTGGCCTCGCCGTGGGCGCGCACCACGGTGCCGGTCTTGACGGTCGCCACGTAGCCGCGCGCCCGCTGCACCAGGCGCTTACCGGCGGCGGGCAGGTCGTAGACCATCTCGGGCGCCTCGAGCGCCAGCGCGTCGTGGTCGATCACGTTGACGTCAGCCAGGTGGCCCGGCGCCAGCAGGCCGCGATCCGAGAAGCCGTAGAGCTCGGCCGTGCGCCTGGTCTGGAGGTGCACCACGGTCTCGACCGGAAGCCGCTCCCCCCGGCTGCGGTCGCGCGCCCAGTGGGTCAGCATGAAGGTGGGCAGGCTGGCGTCGCACAGCACGCCGCAGTGGGCGCCGCCGTCGCCGAGACCGAGCACCGTGGCGGGGTGCACGAGCATCTCGCGCACGGCGTCGAGGTTGCAGTGCGAGTAGTCGAGCACCGGGAGGTACAGGAGCTCGCGCCCGTCGCGCTGGAGCATGAGGTCGTAGAGCACCTCGTCGGTGCTCCGTCCCTGCGCCTCGGCCAGCGCGGTGATGCTGCGCTCGGCCGGCGGCTCGTAGTCGGGTGGGTCGCCCAGCGGGAACAGCTTGTGCAGGTTGGCCCGCAACAGCTGCACGAAGCCGGTGGGCTCGGGCTCCTCGCCGAGGATGGCGGCGCGCACCTCGGGCGTCCGGAGCCGGGCCACCCGCTCGTCGAGCGGCAGGTCGGCGATGGCCTGGTAGGCCCGGTGGTGCGCGAACGGGTGCGTGACCGACTGGAAGCCCACCATGAGCGACGTCGGCTTGCCCGCCACCTGGGGCACCAGCCAGGCGCCGCGCCGGTTGGCGGCCACGCCGCGGTCGATCCACTCGCGCCACAGCTCGGGGTTGAAGTCTGCCTGGAGCACCTGGTACGTGACGGGCACGCCGGCCCGCAGCGAGATCTCCGACATCCAGGAGAATTCGTGGTCGAGGTCCCACATGTCACTGGCCACCGAGAAGACCCGGTGCCCCGCCTTGCCGAGCGCCTCGCCGATGGCGATCAGCTCGTCGGCCGCTGCCGTGGTGCCGGCGGCCAGCTCGCCGTCCTTGGCCCGGTGCAACAGGGTCCGCGTCGTCGACGCGCCGATCGCGCCCGCATGGACGGCGTCGCGCACGATGGCGGCCATCTCGGCGATCTCCTCGGCGCTCGCCGTGTCGTTGGCCCTGCCCTCGCCGAGCACGTAGGCGCGCACCGCGCCGTGCGGCACCAGGCTCGCCACGTCGAGCACCCGCCCCGTGCGCTCCACCTCGTCGAGGTATTCGCCGAAGGTCTCCCAGTTCCAGTTCATGCCCTCGGCGAGCGCACTGCCCGGGATGTCCTCGACGCCTTCCATGAGCTGAATGAGCCAGGCACGATCCGACTCGCGGGCGGGCGCGAAGCCGACGCCGCAATTCCCCATGACGACGGTGGTGACACCGTGCCAGCCCGAGGGCGACACCTCGGGGTCCCAGGTGGCCTGCCCGTCGTAGTGCGTGTGGATGTCGACCCAGCCCGGCGTCACCAAGAGGCCGTCGGCGTCGATCTCGCGGTGTCCGCGCCCGTCCACCTCGCCCACGGCGGTGATGATGCTGCCATCGACGGCGATGTCGCCGGTGACGGTCGGGGCGTCCCGAGCCGTCCGCGATGGTGCCGCCCCGGATCACGAGGTCGTGCATGGTGCTTCTCCTCTCCGGCGGACCGGTCCGGCCGCCTCCGCCGGGGCTGGCGCGACCAGGGCGGCGGCTAGATCCAGCTTCGCAGCTTTTCGATCATGGCGACCGGATCCGATCCGAGGGGCGTGACGCTGAGATGGGTCACGCCCGCCTCGGCCAGCGCGGCCACCCGCTCCTTGATGTAGGACTCGGGCCCGCAGAGCGACGTCGCCTCGATCAGTTCGGCCGGCACCAGCGCGGCCGCCTCCTTCTTCTTGCCCGACAGGTAGAGGTCCTGGATCTCCTCCGCCTCCTGCTCGTAGCCGTAGCGGCGGGCGAGCGCGTTGTAGAAGTTCTGGCCCTTGGCGCCCATGCCGCCGATGTAGAGGGCGAGCATGGGCCGGTTGAACTCGCGCAGCGGCGCCACGTCGGCTTCCTCGCCGATGGCGAGCAGGCCGCCGGCCGCGATCTGCAGCGGCCCCGAGCGCGGGGTCGCGCTTGGCGGCACCCTCGGCGAGGGAGGGCCCGAAGACCTCCTTGACCTTCTCGGGCACGAAGAAGATGGGCAGCCAGCCCTCGGCCACCTCGGCCGTCATGGCGACGTTCTTCTCGCCGAGCGCGGCGACCCAGATCGGGATGCGCGGGCGGACGGGGTGGTTGATGATCTTGAGCGGCTTGCCGAGACCCGTCCCCTGCTCGGGCGGCAGCGGGATGTGGTACGAGACGCCGTCGTGGATGAGCGGCGCCTCGCGGGCCCACACGTCGCGGCAGATCTCGATGATCTCGCGGGTGCGCCCGAGGGGACGGTCGTACGGCACGCCGTGGAAGCCCTCGATCACCTGCGGGCCCGACGCGCCGAGGCCGAGGATGGCGCGCCCGCCGGAGAGCGCGTCGATGCCGGCCGCCGTCATGGCCAGCAGCGTGGGCGTGCGGCTGTAGATCGGCAGGATGGCCGAGCCGATCTCGAGGCGCTCCGTCTTGGCGGCCAGGTAGCCCATGAAGCTCGGTGCGTCGAAGCTGTACGCCTCGGCGACCCACACCACATCGAGGCCGACCTTCTCCAACGCGGCGGCCTGGCGCGCGGACTCCTCGTGGCCGCCGGCGTAGTTGAGCGTCATGGAGAGCTTCACTCGGTCGTTCCTTTCTTCGGTGGCTCCTCAGCGCCACCGGCTGCTCGGCGAGGGCGTCAGCCCCACAAAAGAGTGTACTGAACCGGCCGCGGGGCGCACCCGTAGCATCGCAGGGATGACGAGCGGCGGCCCCATCGACTTCGTGCTGTTCGACCTCGGTGGTGTGCTCATCGACCCCGGCGGCGTCGGGCCCATGCGCGAGCTGAGCGGGCTGCGCTCCGAGGACGAGGTCTGGGCCCGCTGGCTGAGTTGCCGCTGGGTGCGCAGCTTCGAGGCCGGCCGGTGCTCGCCGGAGGAGTTCGCGGCCGGCCTGGTCGACGACTGGGAGCTCGAGCTCGAGCCGGCGGCCTTCCTCGACGAGTTCGCCCGATGGCCGGGACCCCCCTACGCCGGGTGCCCTGGACCTGGTGTCCGAGGTGCGCGCGCGGGTCCCCGTGGGCTGCCTTTCGAACACCAACGCCCTGCAGTGGAACGCCAACTACGAGACGTCACCGGTCGTCGAAGCCTTCGCCTACCGCTTCTTGTCCTTCGAGCTGGGTCTGGTCAAGCCGGACCGCGAGATCTTCGACGTGGTCGCCGGCGCGCTGCCCGTGTCGCGTGACGCGCGTGCTGTTCCTCGACGACAACGCGGTCAACGTCGAGGCGGCGGCCGCGGCCGGGTTCGCGGCCGAGCACGTCCGGGGCGTCGACGGCGCCCGTGAGGCGCTCGTCCGTTCGGGCGTGTTGTCCGTCTGAGCCCTGGCTGGCCGGGCGTGGTGCGGATAGGTGCGGGACCAGCCGCGTGTGCCAACATGCCCGCATGGTTGCCAACGGGCCGATGCTGCGTGTCCTGCCGCGCCTCAGCGACGACGTGGCCTTCTATTGGACCTCGGGCGCAGACGGGGTGCTGCGCTTCTTGCGCTGCAACAATTGCGGCTTCTTCATCCACCCGCCGGGCCCGGTGTGCCCACGCTGCCTCTCGCGCGACCTCGGGCCACAAGAGGTCAGCGGGCGCGGCCACGTGGCGTCGTTCACGGTCAACTACCAGCAGTGGATCCCCGGCAGCGACCCCTACATCATCGCCTGGGTCTCCATCGACGAACAGCCCGACGTGCGGCTGACCACCAACCTCATCGACGTCGAGCCCGAGGACGTGCGCATCGGCATGCCGGTGCGGGTCGTCTTCGAGCAGGTCGAGGACGTGTGGGTCCCCCTCTTCACCCCGGCGGAGGACTCGTGAGCCCGCTGCGACCGGGCGAAGAGCCCCTGGAACGCCGGGCGATCATCTCGGGCATCGGCCAGTCCGACGTCGGGCGGCGGCTCGGGCGCGGCGACCTCGACCTGACCGTCGAGGCGGCGGAGGTGGCCATTGCGGACGCCGGCCTCACCCGCGACGACATCGACGGCCTCTCGACGTATCCGGGCATGGGGGCGGGCACGGCTGGCTTCGCCGGGCCGTCGTCGCCCGAGGTGCAAGACGCGCATGGGCCTCTCGCTCAACTGGCACGACGGCGGGGGCGAGGGCGCCGCGTCAGATGCGGGCCGTGCACACGGCCGCGCTGGCGGTCGCGGCCGGGCTGGCCCGCCACGTCCTGGTCTACCGCACCGTGACCGAGGGCTCGGCCCAGGGCACCGGCGGGCGCCAGGGCATCGGCGGCGGAGGAGGCGGGGGTGGCAGCGTGCCCCGCTTCGGCGGCTTCATGCAGTGGTCCATCCCCTACGGCGCCGTCTCGGCGGCCAACTGGCTCGCCATGGTGGCCCAGCGCCGCATGTACGAATTCGGTCTCACCCGCGAGCAGCTGGGCGCCATCCCCATCAACAACCGGGCCAACGCGGCGCTGAACCCCAAGGCGATCTACACCGACCCGATGTCGATGGAGGACTACCTCGCGGCGCGCATGATCACGACGCCGCTGTGCCTCTTCGACTGCGATGCGCCGTGCGACGGGTCGACGGTGGTGATCGTCTCGCACCGCGACTTCGCATCCGACCTCGACCACCCCGCCGTCCAGATCAACGCCCTCGGCACCGCGTTGCGGGGACGACCGAGCTGGGACCAGTTCGACGACATGACCACGATGGCCGCGCGCGACGCGGCCGCGTCCATGTGGGAGCGCACCGAGCTGACCCCGGCCGACGTCGACACCGCGCAGCTCTACGACGGCTTCTCCATCTTGACCGTGGTCTGGCTCGAGGCGCTCGGGTTCTGCGGTCGGGGCGAGAGCGGGCCCTTCATCGAGGGCGGGGCCAACATCGCCCGCGACGGGCTCCTGCCGCTCAACACCAACGGCGGCCAGCTCTCGGGCGGCCGCCTGCACGGCTTCAGCCTCATCCACGAGGCCTGCGTGCAGCTGCGCGGCGAAGGTGGTGAGCGCCAGATCGTGCGGCCCGGTGGACGGGCGCCCGAGGTGGCGGCGGTGGCCAACGGCGGCGGGCCCGATCGCCGGCACCATGTTGCTCACCAGAGGGCTGACCTCGTAGGGCCAGGCGAGCTCGTCGGTAGCGGTGCGACTGGCCGGCGTGAGGCTCACGCGTGGGCTTCGTCCCCGCCAGGTGATGGGCCGCGCGCGACGCCAGGGCCACCAGCGTCAGCGTCGGGCCGTAGCCGGTCGCGGTCACGAAGACCGACGAGTCCGCGATCACGACGTTGTCGAGCGAGTGCACCCGACCCCACCGGTCCACGACCGATGTCTCGGGATCGTCGCCCATGCGCGCCGTGCCGATGACGTGGCGGCTCTCGGGAACCGGTGTGGAGCCGATGCCGTGGTAGGAGACGCCGGGCGAGGAGGTGTGCAGGACCCACTCGGCCCCCATCTCCTCGAGCACCGACTGCAGGATCTTGCCGTGGTACTTCGACGCCGCCAGCTCGTGACGGCCCGGGCTGTAGGTGACCCGCGCCACCGGGTAGCCGCGGGCGTCGCGGATGGACGGGCTCAGGTCGACCGTGTTGGTGGCGTAGGCCAGGTCCTCGCCTTGCATGATGAACGCCCACATCCGCTCGCGCAGGTTCGAGTCGCGCATGACTTGGGCGTGGAGGCCGCCCCAGGGCGAGTGACGCGCCTCCATGATCGGGAAGCCACCGCCGCTGTGCTCCACCAAGCCGCCGCGGAACCACGGCAACCCCGCATCCGCCGCCGCCTGGCGTGACCCCTCGTCCTGCACCATCGCGTCGTCGTGCACGTGGGTCACCGCGCGGCCCTTGTGCGGGTGCAGGCGCAGGGTCGGGAAGTGCCCGACCACGATCGTCTGGAAGTGCACCATGAGGTGGCGGCCGATGAAGGGGTGCTCGATCCCCGAGAGCAGCAGGATGCGCGGTGTCTCGATGGCACCACCCGCCACGATCACCAGCTTGGCGTCCATCGTGTGCAAGGCGCCCGCGGCATCGATGTACTCGACGCCAGTGGCCTTGCGGCCGTCGGTGATGATGCGGCTGACGTAGGTCTCGGCCATCAGCTCTGCCTTGCCGGTGGCCATGGCCCTGGTCAACAGCGCGACGGGGTCGCCCTTGGCGTGGATCGGGCAGCCGAAGAAGGCGCAGAACCCACAGTTGTTGCAGGCGGGCCGCCCGTCGTAGGCGATGCTGTTGGCGGCCGTCGGGGCCTCGTAGGGATGCAGGCCGATCCGCGTTGCTGCCTCCGAGGACAGGACGCGCGCCGTACATCGGTGCGCCGGACGGCATCGGGTAGGGCCCCGAACGCCAGGCCGCGAACGGGTTCGCACCCTCCCGCCCGGAGACGCCGATCGCCCGCTCGACCTCGGCGTAGTACGGCTCCATCTCGTCGTAGTCGAGGGGCCAGTCGTCGACGGCCGCATCCTCTTGGGGGCCGTAGGTCGAGAGGAGCCGGAAGTCCTCCTCGCGAAAGCGCGGCACCTTGCCGTCGGCGTGGGTGCCGCCACCCCCCACCGTGGTCGGGATGGAGTTGACCTCGCCGACGTGGGTGTGCTCACCGTCGTCCGCCGAGACGCGGAACGCCCGCGGCTCGATCAGCGGGTCGGGCCCGAGGAAATAGCGATTGACGAACTTGATCTCGTCGTTGGAGTAGTCACCCGCAGGCTTGGTGAGGTCGTCGGGGTCGAGCAGATGGTTGCGCCCTTTCTCCATGATCACCACCGACCAGCCGGCGCGGGTCAGCACCTCGGCCGCCGTGGCGCCGCCAGGACCCGACCCGATGATGATGGCGTCGGGCGTCATGTCGCTCATGGCTGGGAGACCTCCGCGTCGCTGTAGCCCCGGGGCTGCACGTCACCCTCGTAGTCGATGTAGGCCCAGCCGACGCAGTCACGGTTGCCGCCGTACTCGGGCGCTCCGTACATGCCTTCGCAACAGTGCTCCCACAACAGGTCGCAGAAAGATTCGTCGGCTCGGAGCCGGCGACGCTGCTCCTTGCCCTCAACCTGGGGGAAGTCTTCGCCGAGGGCGGCCAACCCTTCCCGGTAGCGCTGCTGGAGGCCGATCACCGGCCCGTTGAACTCGCGCTCGGGGATCCCCTGTGACCCTTCGATCCGCATCCGCCAGGCCAGCTCGTCCAGCCGGGACAGCCGGTGGAACCGGCTGAACCCGGCTTCGCCACCCTTGCGACCCGAGGTGGGCCCTCCGGCCCAGATCCGTGGCGGGTCGAAGCTGAAGGCGCCGAGAAAGCCGTCGATGTAGTCGACGACACCGGCATCCTCGGCGCCCGGATGGTCCTCGCCCGATGGGATCATCTGTGCGCACGCGGCCCGGAGGGTCGCGTACTCCTGCTCGGTGAGCCAGACGGGCATCGGGACAACGTAGCCTCGCCCGCGCCCCAATCGCTGACGTTGCCGTCAGGTTCAGGGCCGACCGCGGCCGCGGTGGCCCTCCTCAGGCCAGGTCGCCCGGACGGTCCGGTGGTGCGTCGGGTGCGTCGGGTGGGTCGGCTGGGTCGGCTGGGTCGGCTGGGGCAGCCGCCGAAGGGTCGGACGCCTCGTCGAAGGACCAGACCGCTGGTGCGCCGGCCCAGACCTCTGGCAGCGCACCGACACGGACCGCGAACCACAGCAACGCTCGCTCCTTCTCGTCGAGCACCTCATAGACCAGGTTGCCCGTCTCGCTGGCACTCACGTCGACGAGCCGGCACCAGTTGGTCAGGATCCGGAACCCGGGCCCGCGGTAGCGCCGACCGGCCATCCTGATGGGCACGGCCGGCATGCGCATGAACCAGGTCACCAGGCCGCCCGCGATCTCGGGGAAGGACGGCCGATGGTGGATGACCTCGTCGTAGTCGCCCGTGACCACGTGGGCGATGTTCCCGAGTGCCTCCGAGTCCCGCTCGAAGTAGCTCGAGTGCGCGGAGACGTGCCGCTGACCCTCGGGGTCGGTGTCCATGCGCGTCCCGCCGAATGTGGGCGAGCTCGGCGTCGCGCCGAAGATCCCGAGTTCCGCGATGACGTCGCCGGGAGCCTGCTCCGAGAAGAAATGGGACTGCTCGACGTGGAGCTGGCGCAGCTCGTCGACGGTCATCCCCGGACTCCCCGCCACGACGACGTCGGTCACCTCGAGGCCGCAGTCGGCCAGGGCGGCTCCCGTGACCGTCGATCCGAAGCTGTGGGCCACGATCGTCAGCGACTGCCCGGGCTCGAGGTCGAGTGAGTCCACGAATGCAGTCAGATCGCTCCCCGCGGTGAGCAGGTCTTCGTTGCACTCGATGGTTCCCGCAGCCGCCGCCGCGACATCCACCGGATTGTCATAACCCTTCCACAAGACCACGGCCGTGGACGGCGACGCGTCGAAGAGGTTCAGGGCGTCGGGGATCCAGTCGTCGCACAAGTTGGTGCCGTCTCCTACGCCCGGGACGATGACGGCCACGTGCTGTGCTGATTCGATGTCACCGAACAGCACGGCATAGTGCTGCAGCTGGGGCCGGTAGATGAGGATGTCCCCACCGCAGCCGATCAGCGTCTCCAACAGCCTCACGCGCTCCGCGTCGCCGTCTGCGTTCGCCGCGGCGAGATCCATCTTCACCGCGGCAAGGTTGCTCGTGGCTCGACGAGCGAGCAGCTCCTTTCCGCGCATACGACAATTTACGCTGCCCACACGCGAAAGCGGTGATGCTTCGCCATTCCGGCCGGCTTCGCCGAGCGCGTCGCGGTTCGTGCGGCGTTGCCGTTCGCGCTCGCGGGCGGTGTTGACACAACGTCGCCGCTGTCGTCACGGTCGTCACAGCGCTGCTCGTCCCGCTGCGCGGGCGGGCGGGCGGTCCGGTCTGAGTCGCCGGTCTCAGCGCGGCAGCCCGAGGATCCTCCCGGCGATGATGTCCCGCTGGACCTGTGACGTCCCTCCCGCGATGCCGGCGGCCTTGCTCCACAGCCACTGCCGGGCCCACGGCCCGGCCTCGGCCGACGCGGAGATCGCGTCCGGTGACCAAGAGCGCGGCGTCGGACATGCCCTGTGTCATGGCGGTCCAGGTGAGCTTGATCCAGCTGGACTCGGGACCGGGTTCCTCACCGCGCCCGAGGCGCGTCAGCGTGCGCAGGTTGTGCAGCCGCAGGACGTTGAGGTCGACGTAGGCGTGCGCGAGGGCGTCGGCCACCAGAGGGTCGTCCAGCGCGCCGTTGGCCCGCGCCTCTTCGTAGAGACGGGCGAGGTACATCTCGTGCACCACCTGCTCCTTGAACGGGAAGTTCGTGCCGCGCTCGTGGGCCAGCGTGGAGCCGGCGACGGTCCAGCCCTGCCCCTCCACGCCGATGACGTGCTCGGCCGGGACGAAGACGTCGGTCAGGAACACCTCGTTGAACTCCGCGTCGCCGGTCATCTGCACCAACGGCCGCACCTCCACCCCGGGATCGGCCATGTCGACGATCAACGCGGTGATGCCCTGCTGGGGACGCGCCGCCTCGGGATCGGTGCGGGCCAGGCAGAGACCCCAGGTGGCGAACTGGGCGTAGGACGTCCACACCTTGCGCCCGGTGACGACGAACCCGCCGTCGACCGGCGTCCCGCGCGTCGTCAGCGAGGCCAGGTCGCTTCCCGCGTCGGGCTCGCTGAAGAGCTGGCACCAGATCTCCTCGGCCGAGAGGATGGGCGGCATGTAGCGGAGACGTTGGTCTTCGGTGCCGTGCGCGAGCAGCGTCGGCCCGACCAGGTTGATCCCGACGCGGTTCACCGGCTGGGGCGCCTGCGAGCGGGCGTACTCGCTCTGGTAGAGGGCGACTTGGACCGGCGTCGCGCTGCGCCCGCCGTACGCGCTCGGCCAGTGGACGCCCACCCATCTGTCCGCAGCCAGGCTCGCCTGCCACTGGCGGCCCCACGCCACCTCGTCGGCCAGGTCGACGAACGCGGGCGGCTCGTGGGGATGGTCGGCCAGCCAGCCGCGGAACGACGAGGCGAACTCCTCGTCCTCTTTCTTTAACGCGAGGTCCATGCGGGCGCCGTTGGCGAACCTGACATCGGCGTCACGTTAGTGGGTGCCCGATAGGGTGCCCTGCCGTGACGATGCGCCTCCGGCCCACGTGGGTGCCCAGCCAGGCCCGCACGTACCGGCGGCCGGGCGGCCCGTGGGACGTCCCCGTGCTCGACACGCTGATCACGGCCAACGGGGGCGAGGTGGTCGACGGCGACACACGCCTCTCCCCGGCCGAGGTGGAGTCCTTGGTGGCCGCCGTCGCCGGCGGCCTGCGGTCAGATGGCGTGCGCCGGGGCGCGGCCGTCGCCTGGCAGGTCCCCAACAGCCTGGCCGCCGCCGTCCTCACCCGGGCCTGCTGGCGCATCGGCGCCGTGGCCGCCCCGCTGCTCCATTCCTTCGGCGCGGCCGAGGTGGAGGGCGCGCTGGCGCAGGTCGACCCCGCGCTCGTCGTCGAGGTGCCACCCGACGCGATCTCGGGTCCCGCCGCGCTGGCCGAGGCGCTGGGCGGCCCGCCGGTCGGCCCCGGCAGTGCCGCCCACGCAGCCCGCCGACGTCGCGGTGGTCTTGTTCACGTCCGGATCGACCGGGATCCCCAAGGCGGTGCTGCACACGCACCGCGGGCTCAGCTGGAAGGCCACGCTCATGGCGAGCGTGCACGGACTGGGCCCGTCCGACGCCGTGCTCATGCCGGCGCCGATGGCCCACATCTCGGGACTGCTCAACGGCGTCCTGGTGCCCGGCGCGGCCGGGCCTGCGCTCGGTGCTCGTCCGCCGCTTCGACCCCGAGCAGGCGCTGGGCCTCGTCGCCCGCGAGCGCATCTCGTTCATGGCCGGGCCCGCCGACCTTCTTCATCGCGATGGCGCGGGCCATGGCGGAGGGCGCGAGCGCTGACGTGTCGTCGGTCCGGCTCGTGTCGAGCGGCGGCGCCTCCGTCACGCCGGCCTTCGTTGAGGACACGGCCCGGGCCTTCGACTGCCGGGTCAAGCGCACCTACGGGTCGACCGAGGCACCGACGGTCACGACGAGCACCAACGACGACCCCTTCGACATGGCCCGCGACACCGACGGGCGGGCGGTCGGCGACGTCGAGCTCCGCGTCGTCGGACCCGGACAGCGGCGCGTCGCTGCCGACGGGGAGCCCCGGGCGAGCTCTGGGTCCGGGGGCCCGAGATGTTCGCCGGGTACGCCGACCGCACCCAGACGGCCGCGGTCATCGCACGCGGTGGCTGGTTCCGCACCGGGGACCTGGCGACGGTCGACGCGGACGGGATGGGTCCGCATCGTCGGGCGGCTGAAGGACGTGATCATCCGCGGTGGCGAGAACATCTCGGCCTCCGAGGTGGAGGCGGCGCTGGAAGCGCACCCCGACGTCCGCCACGCGGTCGCCGTCGGCTATCCCGACCCGCTCATGGGCGAGCGGGTCGCCGCCTTCGTGGAGACCGCGGCAGCGTTCGACCTCGAGGAGTGCCGGCGCTGGTTCGCCAGCCGCGGCATCGCCAAGTTCAAGACGCCCGAGAAGGTCGTCCGCCTCGACCAGCTGCCACTCCTCGGTTCGGGCAAGGCCGACCGGGCCGAGTTGCGGCGACGCGCCGCGGCACGGCTGAGCTGCCGCGGACCGCAGCGGTACGCCGTCGCCACACGGCGGTGACTGAGAGCACCCGTCTGCACGAAGCGCCGCAGTAGCGTTGGCCGTGCCTCGCCGCAACCTCGTTCCGCTGGTGCTGCTTGCCGTCCTCGCCGTCCTGGCCCTCGCCTTCGCAGTGCTCGGTGCCTCGTCGGCACCGAGCGGCGCCACGCTGACCGTGCAGAACGGCGTCGAGCCAAGACGTTCGGCTCGCCGACGGGTTCGACGTCCTTCCCGATGGACCTGGTCGCGTCGGTCACCGCGGGTTCGGGCAGCGGCGACGGTCAGCCAGGTGCGCCAGATCCGCTACGTCCCGCCGCAGCACATGGCGGTCTACCAGGTCACGTCCAACACCACCAACACCGACGAACCCGACGACACGACGAACACGACGAGGCTCCTCGGCAGCCTCAACCTGGCGGCGATCACCTGCGCGCTGAGTTCCTACACCGCCATCGTCGGCGGCGCGCACCCCGTGGACGCCCAGCGGGAACGCCTACGCACGCACGGAGAGCCTCGCCGACTACTCGGCACGGGTGCCCGACGTCGGTTCGACGACCTGCGCAGCCGCATCCGGCCACCGTGCACGGCACGGTGCACGAGCGCGCGCAGCGTGCGGGCCGGCTATCTCGTCGGGGATCCGGCTCACCGTCGACGTGCCGCGCCCAGAAGCTCAGCAACGGGACCGCGGCCGCGTACGGCACCGAGGGCGAGGCGCTGGTCATGATCGAGATCAACGGCGCACAGACCCGGCACCTCGGGTCCTGATGCCGTAGGTCGTGGCCAGTCCGGAGCTGCGGCGCCTGAGTCAGGACAAAGTCAGGACAGCGGCTGGCCGGCGTCGAGGCGGGCGCGCAACATGGTGGCGATGCGGTCCCGGTGGAACGCGGCGTCGCCATAGCTCACCTGGTCGAGCTGGGCCCGCTTCACGAAGAGGTGCATGTCGTGCTCCCAGGTGAAGCCGATGCCGCCGTGGACCTGCAGGCCGGTCCCCATGACCCGCTTGGACGCGTCCGAGCACCAGGCCTTGGCCATGCTGGCGGCCAGCGAGCGCTCGCCGTCGTCGGCGGCCGCGCACCAGGCGGCGTAGTACACGGTCGAGCGCATGCCCTCGACGTCGACCAGGGCGTCGGCCAGCATGTGCTTGACCGCCTGGAACGAGCCGATGGGCTTGCCGAACTGCACGCGGTCCTTGGCGTACTCGACCGTCATGGCCAGCACGCGGTCCGCCGCGCCGAGCATCTCGGCCGAGGACAGCGTGGCCGCCCGGTCGAGCGCGAGCCGGGCGTCGTCCTCGCCGCCCAGGCGCAGAGCCGGCGTCGCCGTCGAAGGCCAGGACGCCGAGCTCCCGCGTGCGGTCCATGGCCGGCAGGGGTGCGGGACGCCCTTCGCTGCGCAGGTCGACCCCGTAGGTGGCGTCGCCCGTCACGACGACGGCGACGTCCGCGGAGGTGCGAAGACCGTGGGCGCCGTCGTGCCGTACGAGGCGCACCTCGCCGCCGGCGCCCTGCTCGACACGGTGACGGCGTCACCTCTGCGAACACGCAACGCAGCCGACGGCGCTCCCTCGGCGAGCGCCTCGCGCCAGTCCTTGGTGCCGGCCTCGGCCCGCGCCTCGGGCGTGCTCAGTGCGCCCAGCGCCACCACCGACGGGAGGAAGGGCGCGGCCACCAGGCGCCGCCCGATCTCCTCGCACAGCACGGCGACCTCGACCGTGCCGAGGCCGAGGCCGCCCTCGTCCTCGGGCACCTCGATGGCGAGCCATCCCTGGTCGGCCATCGCCGACCACGCGGCCGGCGTCGTACCCGCTCGGCGCGACGTCGGCCGCCGAGGCCGCGTCGCCGGCCATCACCACCGGCTCCGGGCAGTGTGCCGACGACCGCGCCGGTCCCCACTCGCGCCCGCAGCGCGTCGTGCCCCGCCATGCGATCGAGGAGCGTGGCCGGCGGCCTCGCGGAGGGCCTGCTGATCGGTCGAGAGGTCGAAGTCCACGGCGGCGCAGTCTACGGTCATCGCTGACACGGGTGTCACCCATCGCGGCGCCTGTGCCATGCTGCGGCGGATGGATCTGCGCACCACCCCCGAGCAGGAGGCGCTGCGGGACGCGTTCCGGGCCTGGCTGATGGAGCACCTCCCCTGGCCCTACGGCGTCGGCCTCCCGCCGCGCTTCGACGACCTCGCCGAGACGGTCGCGTTCGGGCGGCGCTGGCAGGCCGACCTGGCCGCCGACGGCTGGGTCGGGGTCACCTGGCCCGAGGAGTACGGCGGCCGCGGCCTCGGGGCGCTCGAGAACTACGTCGTGATCGAGGAGCTGGCCCGGGCCCGGGCGCCCGAGCTCGTCGGCCGGATCGGGATCAACCTGGTCGGCCCCACGCTTGCTGGCCCACGGGACCGGCCGAGCAGAAGGACCGCTTCTTGCCGCGGATCCTCTCGGCGGACGAGCTGTGGTGCCAGCTCTTCAGCGAGCCCGACGCGGGCAGCGACCTGGCGTCGCTGACCACCCGTGCGGTGCCGGTCGACGGCGGGTACCGCGTGAGCGGGCGCAAGGTCTGGACCTCCTACGCCCAGTTCGCCGACTGGGGCCTCTGCCTCACCCGCAGCGACCCGGACGCGCCCAAGCGCCAGCAGGGCATCACCGCGCTGATCATCGACATGCACGCCGACGGCGTCGGCGTGCACCCGCTCGTGCAGTCGACCGGGCGAGGCCGAGTTCAACGAGGTCGAGCTCGACGACGTCTTCGTGCCCGACGAGCGCCGGGTGGGCACCGAGGGCGAGGGCTGGACGGTGGCGGGGTCGACGCTGGCCCACGAGCGCGGGATCAACCCACGCCAACTCGTGATCCACTCGCAGCTCATCGAGGAGCTGCTGCGGCTGGCCAACGACAACGGGAGCTTCGACGACTGGCGCCTGCGCCAGCAGCTGGCCCAGGCGGCCACCGAGGTCCGGCTCTTCCAGCTGCACAACTGGCGCTCGCTCACCCGCCTCTCCAAGGGCGAGGCGCCCGGACCCGAGGGCAGCGCGCTCAAGCTCTACTGGAGCGAGATGTCCAAGCGGCTCCACGCAGACGGCGCTCGACGTCCTGGGCCCGGCCTCACCGCTGTGGGAGGGGGCGCCCGGGAACCCCGCCGACGGGGCCTGGCAGCGCTCGTGGCTCTACTACCAGGCGTCGTCCATCTTCGCCGGCACCAACGAGATCCAGCGCACGCTCGTCGGCGAGCGGGTGCTCGGCCTCCCCCGCGGGTAAGCGCTCGCCGGTTCGCCCGCGGCACGGCAGGATGGGTGAGCGGACAGAGAGGCTGGGTGACATGGCAGAACACTTCGAAGCGATCATCTACGAGCAAGACGGCGCGGTGGCGACCATCACCATGAACCGGCCCGACATGGCCAACGCGCAGGACTCGCGGCTCATCGACGAGATCGACGCCGCGCTCGACCTGGCCGACGCCGACGACGACGTGCGCGTCGTGATCCTGGCCGGCGCCGGCAAGCACTTCTCCTCGGGCCACGACCTCAAGGCGATCGTCAGCGGCGACGGGACGGACCCCTGGGTGGCGCATGCGCGAGACGCCCGAGGGCAAGTTCCAGCACGAGAAGACGATGTACTTCGACCGCTGCATGCGGATCCACGACTTCCGCAAGCCGACCATCGCCGCCGTCCAGGGCAGCTGCGTCGCCGCCGGCCTGATGCTGGCCGCCATGTGCGACCTGATCGTGGCCGCCGACGACGCCGTCTTCTCGAACCCGGTGCTCCGCCTCACCGGCGCCGGGGTCGAGCTGCTCGTCGAGCCCTGGGAGCTCGGGATCCGCAAGGCCAAGGAGTTCCTCCTCACCGGCGACACCATCGACGCCCAGGAGGCCTGGCGCCTCGGGCTCGTCAACCGGGTCGTCCCGCGGGCCGAGCTGACCGAGCGGACACGCGAGCTGGCCGATCGGATCGCGCTGGTCCCCGCCGTCACGGCGCAGACGGTCAAGGACACGCTCAACCAGACCGGCACGCTGATGGGCAAGCGCGACGCGCTCAAGTACCACTTCATGGCGCACCACTGGGTCCACAACACCGCCACCGCGCTCGACGCGCTGGCGGCGCGCAAGGCCAAGGGCTCCATGAAGGAGGTCATGGCGGAGCGGGACACGGGCCAGCCGACGCCGAAGGCATGAGCGAGCCGGAACGGGGCCCCCTCGACGGGCATCCGCGTCGTCGACGTCGGCACGCGCATCTCCGCGCCGTTCTGCGCCGGGCTGCTCGGCGAGCTCGGGCGCCGACGTGATCAAGGTCGAGCTGCCGGGCGAGGGCGACTTCATGCGCACCATGGGCCCCTTCGTCCCGGTCGACGACGGGCCCGGCTACTCGCTGTCCTGGGCGGTGGAGGGACGCGGGCGGCGCGGCGTCACCTGCGACCTGCGCCAGCCCGAGGGCAAGGAGCTCTTCAAGCGGCTGGTGGCGACGGCCGACGTGCTGTGCGAGAACTTCCGGCCCGGCACCATGGAGCGCTGGGGCCTCGGCCCCGACGACCTGCCCGACGACCTCGTCTACGTGCGCATCAGCGTCTTCGGGCAGTCGGGGCCCTACGCGCCGCGGCCGGGCCTCGACCGGCTGGGCATCGCCTTCGGCGGCCTGCTGCACCTGACCGGCGAGCCCGACCGCCCGCCGGTGCGGCCCGGCGTCACGGTCTCGGACTACCTGACCGGCGTCTTCGCCGCCTTCGCCGCCGTGTCCGCCCTCTACGGGCGCGACGCCAGGCCGGCGGTGCGGACGCGCTGGCGGCGCGGCCGGCGGCGAGGCCGAACCCGGCGGCGAGGTCATCGACGCGCCGCTCTACGGGTCCATCCTGCGCATCCTGGAGTGGACGCTGGCCGGCTACGACCGGCTCGGCATCGTCCGCCAGCGCGAGGGCAACCGGCTCTCGCACTCGGCCCCGCTCGACAACTACCCCACCGCCGACGGCGCTCTTCGTCTGCATCGTGGCCGGATCGGACGCCAACTTCGCCCGCCTGTGCGCCGCCATGGGACGGCCCGAGCTGACCGACGACCCGCGCTTCGCCACCCTGGCCGAGCGCGGCGCCCACGGCGACGAGATCAACGGCATGGTGGCCGAGTGGACGTCGAGCCTGAGCGCCGAGGAGATCACCGCCCGCTGCGTCGAGCACGACGTGCCCGTCGGCACCGCCTACAGCGCGGCCGACATCTTCGCCGACCCCCACATGGCCGCCCGCGGCGACCTGGTCTCCGTCGAGGACCCGGTCATCGGGCCGGTGCGCCAGCAGGCACCGTTCCCGCGCCTGGCCAAGCACCCGACCCCCGTCCCCACGCGGCGCGCCGCGCCTGGGCGAGCACAACCACGAGGTGTGGTGCGGCCTGGTCGGGCTGAGCGACGCCGAGCTCGCCGACCTCACCGCGCGCGGCGTCGTCTGAACCGCCGCCGCGCTGCCGCGTCGGGTCCTAGCCGGCTGAGCTGACCAGGCGACCCATGTAGGAGGCGCCGCCGAAGGTGAAGATCCCGCCGTCGGCCGCGGCCAGCCAGTAGCCGTTGGTGGCGTTGTCGGCCGCCATGCCGACGACCGGCGCCGCCAGCGTCAGGCCGCCGGTCGAGCCGTCGAAGGGCGCCTGGCCGAAGGTGAAGATGCCGCCGTCGGAGGCCACGAAGCGGTAGCCCTGCCCGTTGGGCGAGGCCTCCATGCCCACGATCGGCTTGTTCAGGCGGATGCTGCCGGTGCTGCCGAAGAACGGTGCGTTGAAGCTGAAGATGCCGCCGTCGGCCGCCACCTCCCAGTAGCCGCCGGTCGCCGGGTCGGCCGCGATGCCGACGATGGGCTGGTTCAGCGCGTGACCGCCCATGGAGCCGTAGAAGCCGGCGTCGCCGAAGCTGAAGATGCCGCCGTCGGAGGCCACCAGCCAGTAGCCCCTTGCCGTCGGGCGTCGACGTCATGCCGACGATCGGCTTGTTCAGCCGCAGCGAGCCCGTCGAGCCGTAGAAGCCGGCGTCACCGAAGCTGAAGATGCCGCCGTCGGAGGCCACCAGCCAGTAGCCGCCGCCGTTCGGGCGTGGCCGCCATGCCGACGATGGGCGAGTTGAGCGGGCCGGACAGCGAGCCGAAGTTCTGCGCGGAGCCGAAGGCGGCCACGGTGCCGTTCGCCTCGACCTCCCAGTAGCCCGGTGCCGTTGCTCAAGCGGCGCGATGCCGACGGTCCTCGATCCGGACTGCGACCGGTCGCCGCCACCTGGCCCCACGACGCCGTGATGTCGGTGGGCGGCGAGCACGAGCTCACGAGGATGGCGGCGATCGAACCGCCGGCGTACCCGCTCGGCGAGGACGCGGCGCCCATGGAGAGGACCGGCGCGCCCGTGGGGCAGCTCGGGAACGCGTGCAAGATGATGTCGCGGTGGCCCCAGCACCCGGACGGGTTGGAGGCGCTGCAGGCGGCGTTGGTGGTCGACGTGCCGCCCCAGCCGTCGTCGTACATCCAGTAGTAGTCGGCCTCGAGCACCGAGGTCAGGCCGCCGGCCCAGATGGAGCCGCCGAAGGTGATCGGCGCGCCGCCGGTGACGACGGACGGGAACGAGGGGTCGGTGCCCGCGTTGGCGCCGCCCTGGGCGTAGGAATCGAGCTGCGACGTCAGGTAGTCGATGGGCGGCAGGCCGCGGTCGATGCGCTCGTCGTTGATGACGGTGAACACCTGCTCGTCGACCGGCAGCGTCCCGAGCGTCGCCTCCGAGACGTTCATCGGGCCCACGCCCTCGTGGGCGCGGCCGTTGTTGATGGCCGTGAGCCAGTCGCTGCTGTCCGGCGGGATGTTGGCCGACGGGTTCGCCGGCGGCAGGATCCCGGTGGCGGCCGCCGGCGGGCGCTCGAGCAGTCCCGCTCCGATGAAGCTCATGATGAGTGCGCCGACCGGCAGCAGAAGTGTCGCGATTCGACGACGGGCATGGGATGCACGTTGTCTTCCCCCTCTTGACTCCTCTTTAGATCGTCAGTATGGGGAAGGACCAGCACGAAATTGAATGGGACTATTGGACTATATTGCCGCGCGCGTGCGCTGGTCGGCCGGGGTGCGCGCACAGCGCGGACCGTTGTTGTTCGTCATGTTGTCCTCAACCGTTTCGCGTTCGCCCGCAACTCACGTGCGATCGCTGCCGGCACCCGTCGCGCGAGCACCCTGTCAGGCACGGGCGCCTGGTCGCACGGGGGTGGTCGCACGCCCGGCACCTGGGCGGCGGCGGGGCCGCAACCGCACCGTGACGGCCTCGCAACGCACGTCGCCGTGCTCGCGGGCGCCGGATCGCGTCCGGCGAGGACGTCGTGCGGTCACATCAGACGCCGGTTCGTCAACGCGGTGCACAACTCTGGGCCTGTCGGTGCGCGCGGACGGGCCCGTGGCGGCGCTCGCCGGCAGGGTCCGAGGCGGCCGTCAGCCCCGGGGCAGGCCCAGGACGCGCTCGGCCACGATGTTGCGCTGGATCTCGGAGGTCCCGCCGGCGATGGTGCCCGAGAACGAGCGCAGGTACTGGACGGCCCAGGCGCCGTCGTAGAAGGCGCCCATCGCCATCTGGAACTCCGTGCCGGGATCGAAGTGGGCGAGGTCCCATTCGGTGAACCGGTTGGGACCGGGGCCGTCGAGGTCGAGACCCTCGAGGCCCAGCGCCTCGCGCGCCGAGCAGGCAGGCCCGCTGCTCGGCCTCGCTCGAGAAGAGCTTCAGCACCATGTGCTCGGGCGACATCTCGCCGCGCGAGGCCTTGGCGAACCCCCGGTAGCCGAGGCAGCGCATGGCGACGGTGTCGGTGACGAGCTTCCCGATCGCCTCGGCGAGCCGCGGGTCGTCGCCGAGCGTCCCCCGCTGCCCGTCGGGACGCTGCGACAGACGGACCAGGCCGCGCAGCGTGCGCTCCATCTTCGCCACGTTCATGATCCAGAGCATCCCCCGCTCGTGGCTGAGCGATCCCTGGCTGACCTGCCAGCCGTTGTTGAGCTCTCCGAGCAGGTTCTCCTCGGGCACCTCGACGTCGGTGAAGAACACCTCGTTGAAGTCGGCGTGGTCGGGGTTGGTCAGCTCCGGCAAGCGGCCGGCAGGTGATGCCCGGCGTGCGCATGTCGATGATCAGCACGCTGATGCCCCGGTGCTTCGGTGCATCGGGATCGGTGCGCACGAAGCACATGCAGTAGTCGGCCTCGTGGGCGCCCGACGTCCACACCTTCTGGCCGTTCACCACGAACACGCCGTCGTGCCGCTCCGCCTTGGTGGCTGAGCGACGCCAGGTCGCTGCCGGCGTTGGGCTCGCTCATGCCGAGGCACCACGTGATCTCGCCCTTGAGCGTCGGGATGACGTAGCGCTCCTTCTGCTCGTCGGTCCCGAACTCGACGATGGACGCGGCACAGATGGACAGGCCCTGCGGGTTGAGCGAGCGCGGCACCTGCCGCGGTCGCGATCACCTCGAAGTACGCCATCTGCTCCTCGGGCGTCGCGTTGCGGCCACCGAGCTCGGGTGGCCAGCCCGGCACGAGGTAGCCCGCCTCGAACAGCTCGCGCTGGAAGGTCCGCGCCCATTCGGGCAGATGCGACGAGCTCCGGCGCACGTTCGCCTGTGCCGCCTCGGCGGAGGGCAGGTGCTCGTCCAGCCACGCCTCGAACTCGCGGCGGAACTCCGTCAGGTGGTCGTCGGAGCGCGAGGCGCATGAACGTCAGGAGCCACCGGGTTCCGGGTCGACGCGGCTGGCCGAGGATGCGCTCCGCGATGACGTTGCGCTGCACCTCGCTCGTGCCGCCGGCGATGGTGAGACAGCGCGTCGAGAGGAAGCCCTCCTCCCATCGCTGCGCCTTGCCGTCGAGCACTGCGCCGTCGGCCCCGTAGAGCGCCATCCCCATCTCCTGCACCCGCTGCTCGTGCTCCACGCCCAGCAGCTTGCGCACGCTAGAGCCGCTGCCGGGGTCGACGCCCGACAGCGTGCGCAGCGTGGCGCGGTGACCGAGCAACGCCACCGACTGTGCCTCGGCGATCAGGTGCCCGAGCCGTGTCTCGAGGCTCGGCGGGAACGGCTCGCCGCGCTCGTGCCGCTGACGCCACCGTCCTGATGAGCGACTCCACGCCGTTGCCGAACGACGCACCCGACGACATGGAGACGCGCTCGTTGGCCAGCGTCGTCCGACCGATGCGCCACCCGTCGCCTCGGCGCGCCGACGACGGCGTCGTCGGGGACGAAGACGTCGTTGAAGAAGACCTCGTTGAACATCGCGGCGCCGGTGAGCTCGCGCAGCGGCCGGATGTCGATCCCCTCGGAGTGCATGTCGACGATGAAGTAGGTGATGCCGGCGTGCTTGGGCGCGTCGGGGTCGGTGCGGGCGAGGCAGATGCCGAAGTCGGCGATCTGTGCCAGCGACGTCCACACCTTCTGGCCGTTGAGGACGTAGCCGCCCTCGACCTGCTCGGCCCTGGTGCTCAACGCGGCCAGGTCGGACCCTGCCCCCGGCTCGCTGAAGAGCTGGCACCAGTTGAGCTTCCCCAGCAGCGTGGGCCGCACCCAGCGCTCCTGCTGCTCGGGCGTGCCGTGCGCGATGAGGGTCGGCAGCGCCCAGGCACCCACGGCGAGATGCGGCCGCGCCACACCCGACGGCCGCCAGCTCCTCGTCGATCACGAGCTGCTCGAGCGGCGAGGCTGCCCCGGCCCCACGGCGCGGGCCAGTGCGGCATGATCAAGCCCGCTTCTGCCATGGCGGCGCGTTGCTCGTCGGCGGGCGTGGCGGCGACCGCGGCCACCAGGGTCGCGGATCTCCTCACGCAGCGACCTCGGCTTCCTCGGGCAGGTCCGAGGACGAGGTTGCGGCGGGCGCCGGCCACCGCCAGCGCTGCCACGTCGTCCTCGAGCGCACCGACGTCGCCGCCGGCAAGGAGCTGCAGGTTCGCCATCGCCCGCTTCAGGTAGAAGTGCGCGTCGTGCTCCCAGGTGAACCCGATGCCACCGAGGATCTGGATGCACTGCTTGGCGCAGTGCGCGGCCGCGTCGAGCGCCACCGCGCCGGCGATGCGGGCGCTGAGCACCCGCTCGCCGTCATGCGAGGCGTCGGCCTCGCTCCAGGCCGCTGCCGCGTCCCAGGCCACCGCGGCACACTGCTCGACGGCCACCAGCATGTCGGCCAGCGCGTGCTTGACGGCCTGGAACTGGCCGATGGGCCGGCCGAACTGCACGCGCACCTTGGCGTAGTCGGACGCCGTCTCGAGGCACCAGCGGGCCAGCCCGGCGCTCTCCGCCGCGGCCAGCGCGAGGGCCAGCGCGCGGACCTCGTCACCGGGCACCCAGACCTGGTCCGCGGCGGGGACGGCGAGCACCGCCGTCGGGCAGCTCGATGCTGACGACACTGCGGGTGCCGTCGAGCGCGGCCAGCGACGACAGCGCGACCTGCGAGCCGGCGCCGCCGTCTTGGCGGTCGAGGACCAGGAACGCCCGCCGTCGCTCGCCGTCCACCGGCACCAGCAGACGCCCGCCTCCTGCTCGCCCAGCACCGGCCGGACCGCGCCGCTCAGCGTCACCGTCCCGTCGCCCGCGGTCGACGCACGACAGCGCCGAACTGCCCGAGCGCCACTGCCGCCGTCACCGTGCCGTCGGCCAGCCCGGGTAACAGCCGGCTCCGTACGTCCGCGTCGGCGTGACGCGCCAGCGCGGCCGACGCCAGCAGCGTGGGCAGCACGGGGCCGGGCATCAGCGCGGCGCCCAGCTCCTCGAGTACCACGGCAAGCTCGGCCAGGGCGAACCCCTGCCCGCCGTCGGCCTCGGGCAGGTGCAGCCCCAGCCACCCCTGCGCGGCCATCTTCTCCCAGACCGCCGACGACCCGTCGCCGCGCTCCGCCTCCGCCACCGCCACCGCGGGCACGGTCGGAGGGCAGTGCGTCTGGGCCCAGCGCTGCGCGGTCAGGCGCAGTGCCTCGTGGTCCTCTGTGACGGCAATCGGCACTAGGTGGTGCCCTCCTCCAGCGACAGCTCGACACCGTCGCGCCACAGGGAGATCGCGCCCACCGGGCACCCCTGTGCGGCGATGCGCAGTCGCTCATCGTCGGTGGCCGCCGGATCGAGGACGACGGCGTAGCCCTCATCGCACAGATCGAATGAGTCGGGCGCCCAGAACATGCAGTTGCCCGAGCCCATGCAGCGGTCCGTGTCGATCTTGATTTCTACGGGTTCGCCCCCGCCGGCGCCGTCGGCTTTGCCGCCCATACAGCCTGAACCTACCCGCCCGCGGCGAACACCACCGGCAGGGAGAGCGGTGAGCGGAAGGCCATCCCCTCAATGTGCGGAGGCTCAGCGGCGGAGTCCAGCGTGAACGGGCCGAGGCGGTCGAACAGCGTGTTGATGGCGACCCGCGACTCCATGCGGGCCAGGTGCATGCCCAGGCACACGTGGACGCCGAAGCCGAAACCGACGTGCTGGCGCTGGTCGCGGAACATGTCGTAGCGGTCGGGGTCGGTGTACTTGCGCTCGTCGCGGTTGGCGGCGCCGATCATCAGTGCGATGTCGGCGCCCTCGTCGATCTTCACGCCCGCCAGCTCGGTGTCGCGTGCTGCCCGCCGCAGGATCACCGTCACAGGCGGCTCCCAGCGCACGACCTCTTCGAAGGCCTGCGGGAAGAGCGAGCGCTCCTTGTAGAGCGCGTCGAACTGGTCCTGGTCGTGCAGCAATGCGAACAACAGGCTGCCCGAGGCGCGGTAGGTCGTCTCCACGCCGGCCGGCAGCAGGAGCCGCAGGAAGGAGTAGATCTCCTCGTCGCTCAGGCGCTCGCCCTCGACCTCGGCGCGCACGAGATCGCTGATGAGATCGTCGCCGGGGGTGGCCCGGCGCTCGGCCATCACGTCGACGAAGTAGTCACGCAGAGCAGCGGAGGCGGCCATGCCCCGCTCGAAGTTGGCCGCCACGCTGGTGAGCTCGAGCGCCCAGCGCTGGAACTTGGGGTAGTCCGGACAGGGGCAGCCCGAGGATGCGGGCGATCACCTGGACGGGGAAATTGAAGGTTATGTCCCGCACCAGGTCCGAGCTCCCCCGCTCGATGAAGCCGTCGATCAGCTCGTTCACCACCAGGGCGACCAGGTCCTCCTCCCAGCGCTCGAGCACCTTGGAGCGGAAGCTCGGCGCGACCAAGGCCCGGTGCATCCGGTGTTCGGGCTCGTCCATCTCGAGGATGGTGCGACCCATGACCAGGCCCATCACGTCGGTGTACACGTTGGAGGAATAGGTCTCGTTGTCCCGGAGCACCTGGACCACCTCTTCGAAACCGAAGACGGTCACCGGCGGCGGTCGGGAGGGGTCGGTGAGATCGGCCCCCTCCCCCATGTCGATCGGTCCGGTGTGGACCGGGGACTCCCTGCACAACTCGTGCAGCCTGGGATACGGGTCGCGGATGTTCCCCCCGACCACGTCCTTCAGCTCGAAGGGGTCGAAGGGCACGACCACGGGGTCGACTGCCGAATTCGGCCTCTGGCATCTGAACCACTCACCCCCTACATTTAGGGCCGGTACCGGGTGGTAACTGACTCCGGTGTCATATATAGCAAACGGGCGTTGGGGCGTCGAACACCGTAGGCTGTCGTGTGAGGCGACGTCGTGGGCCGCCGGAACTCGGTCCCCCCTCACGGCGTGGTGCGAAACGGCTGGGATTCACGGAGGGGGAAGCAGGCAGAGCCGGTATTCCTGCGGCCAAGGGCGGAGAAAAGGGACTGAGATGACGATCGACTCCCGGGGCGCCAAGGGCCGCACCCACACCGAACAGGGTGGGGTCGGTGGGGCTGGACAGGGGGACGGGCCCACCACGAGGCGCCGCATCCTCGGGATCGCGCTCTCCCTCATGTCACAGCGCGGCGTCGACGGCACGAGCATGCGGGACCTCGCCTCGGCGGCCGGCCTCAACGTGGCCTCGCTTTACCACTACTTCCCGAGCAAGCGGGAGCTTCTCGAGGCGGTCCTGGTCGAGCAGGGCTACCTGCCGATCACGGCGCCTCCCGGCGAGGACGGCGCTCCGGCGCCGGACCTGACGCTCGCCGAGATGCTGGCCGAATACATGCAATCCATGTTCGACGTCGAGGACTTTGTCCGTCTGATGGTGGGCGAGGCCATGCGGGGCGAGAGCACGGCCCGCACCGTCGGGCTCGACCTCTTCTCCTCCTTCCAGACCTCTCTCGAGGAATGGATCACCGAGAACCGACCGGACCTGGTCGAGCGGGACGGTGCCCCCGAGGTCGCCCGGGTCCTCAGCGCCATGATCGTCGGGGTCTTCATCGGATATGCCGCCGGTGTGATGCCGGCCGAAGGGGATGACACCACCGCCCTGGCCACGCAATGGGCCGACACGGCGGCACACATCCTGCGGCCGCTGGACTGACGCTTCGGTTCCATTGCCCGACCGCGACCCGCCGTTCCTCGCCAGCGCCACCGACGACGAGACCCGACGCGACATCCGACGCGACATCCGACTCGACACCCGACGTGACACCCGACTCGGCACCCGACGGGCCGCCGACCGCGGTCGCCAAGGCCGAATTCGACGTGCCGGCCCAGGTGGTGTGGGCGTACCGCCTCGATTTCGCAAACCTGCCCGCGTACAACCCGGACGTGAGCGACGTCACCCGAGTACACGACGGCGATGCGTCGGGCGGAGGCGGGGGCGGGGTCCGTGGCCCGGGCGCCCGTTACAGATTTACGCTCGCCGATCCCCGGCAGCCCGGCGCCGGCCAACCGGTGGAGCTGTGGACGGTGAAGGCGGAAGAGCCGCACCCTCATCGCGGCGGGGATGGAGGGCGGCAGCGCGGCCTACGAGGAGTTCGTCGTCGAGCGGCGCGGTGAGGACGCCTGCGCGGCCACGCTGACCCTCTGGGTCACCTTGCCCGAGGGGTTGCCCGACGATGTGGTGGCCATGGCAGCGGCGGCAAGTCAAGCGCAGATCGACAAGGAGATGCGCCTGATGAAGGAGAACCTCGAGCGCGGCTCCGAGTCGCCAGCGTCCTGACGTCACCTCCCCGGTCGCAGGAGTCACCACCCCGACATGAACTACAGACGGTGGCCCCGCGGCCGGAAGATCGCCTACTGGTTCGCCACCGCCAGCTTGGTGGCCACCGCCTGTCTCCTCCTGACCAACGAGGGCTTCGGCACATCATCCGCGTCACCGCCGCCATCGCGCTCTGCTCTCTCGGCGACCAATCCGGGAGCCCCACGTACAGATGCAGCAGCCACGCAGGGCACGTCCGTCTCTGCCGGGACCACTGCCGCCACGGACGCCGAGACGGCCCAGCAGGCTGAGCCCTCTGGCGCCGGCGCACCGAGCCCGACATTCGACGTGCCGAGAGTCACCCTGGTGGCCCGGCTGAACGGCCCCGCGCCCGGGTCCCCGAGTCCGGGCGCCGCGCCGACCCAGACCGTCCCCGGTTCGTGGTACGGCTACCCGAGCATTCTCCCGGTGATCGCGACGGAACCGAACTGGCTCGACGTGCGGCTTGCGCAACGGCCCAACGAATCCACTGCCTGGATCCCCGCATCCGACGCGACCGTGAAAAGAGATCATTTCGCCATCGTGGTGGACCTGGCCACGATGCACCTCAGCGTGTTCGAACGCGCTCGGCAGATCGACTATTTCCCGGCCGGCATCGGAACGCCGGCCAGTCCGACTCCGCCCGGCAACTTCTTCGTGGCCATGACGGTCCCGCCACCCAGCCCGGGGTACGGACCCTTTGTCCTGGTCACCTCCGGTCACTCGGACGCGATTACCGACTGGGACAGTTCCGGTGACGCCATCATCGCCATCCACGGTCCGATCGACGCCACTGCCGACACCCGCATCGGCACAACGGGAGCCGCTGTGTCGAATGGCTGCGTGCGGTTGCACGACGCCGATCTGACCCAGTTGTCGAACATTCCGCCGGGCACGCCCGTCGACATCGCCGCGGGCTGATCATCCGCGCTCTGCCCCGGCGGTACGTCGTACCGACCGATGCCCCATGTGCCGATCGCTTGCTTGCCTTCGCTGGACGCAAGATCTGAGAGGAGCGAGACAGAACCTGCGAGCGCCAAAAGGGCACGTGTACGCTCACCGCTCGCTCGTTGTCGCCGCACGTTGTAGGAGCAGGCGGTACCGCCCGATCCGGGTTGGGCGCCGGAACCTCCCAGGGTGTCGGTGGTGGCATGTGAGCCCGGCTCGATGCTGAGCCCGACAGGGTGATGTTGACGCTTCGGGCTGACTATCGACTTTCGTCTCCGAGGGCTGAATGCATCTCCACGTTCCAATCCTCAACCCCGAGGGTCCGAAGCTGTCGCTCAGCGATGCGCCATCCCTCGGGAAGGCGGACCACTGAGTCGTGGTAGTAGCCCCACAGGCGTGGTGTGCCACCGTCCGTCCGCTCGTGCCAGGCATACACGGATGTGCGCACCGACGCATGGTTGAGATCCTCGAACGTCACCAGGACATTCGCGTTGTGGTGGCTTGTTGCGGCAAAACCGCCCTCGGAATGTCCGAACATTTGCCGGAGGCGAGACCTGGATCGCACGGTGTATCCGATGCCTGGCCCATAGTCGACCACACAATCCTCAGTAAACAGTTCAACGACCTCGTCGTAGAGCCTGTGATCGACGCAGTACGAGTAGCGGTGGACGAGATCGATGATCTCGTCCTTGTCGATCAGCCGCTGCAATGCGGCTTCGACGTCACTGTCCATCGGCCCACCGCCCTTCGGAGTCCTTGTCGTGGTGCCGGACACGCGCCCAAGCTAGCGCTGACACACGTTTGACTCGTCAGCCGCGGGAACTCCCGCGAAACCGATGGACTACAAGATGTTCGGCACCGCAAGGGCGTCAGGTCGCACGATGGAGTCCACGTCCGCGGACACGAAAGCTGCCGTCCTCGCCCGTCAGGGGGCTATCGTCAGGCGCGACCGACAACGGCGAGGAGTGGTGATGAGCGGCTTCCTGGGTGCGGTTACGACGACGATCCCCACCCTCCCTACCGGTGTCAATCCCACACCGTTCGTTCAAGGCGGATCTGGTGGAGTCGTGGGTCAGAACACGGGATCGAGCGCGTTGGTAGCTCAGTCGGGGTTGGGACTGTCCACCCTCATTGGCTTGTTCCTCGACGTTGCGGCGGTCATAGTCGTGCTCGCCCTGGTTGGTGTGTTCGTCATCATCGTCGTCGCCAACCGGGCGGATCCAGACCCAAGCGGACGGCGACCGCAGTCGGTCTACTACTTCGCCATATCCTTTGTGACGATCTCGGTGGCGATCATTGCGTCGGCAGTTGTGGTTTCAGGGATCGTGCTGCTGATCGGCAACCATCCGTCTTCGACCACAAATTCAGCCGCCCGGATGATCGTCCTTGGTGGACTCGCAACGCTCGTCGGTACCGTTCTCATGGTCATGCACCTGCGTCGCGGGCTGTCGCTGGCCCGGGCCGATGACCTGTCACCGAATCCATCTCGCCGGGTCGGACAGAGTTATGTGTCCGCCGTGGCCTTCGTTTCGGTGTTGTCGATATTCGTTCTTTGGGTGCTCTCGGTCTATCTGCTGTTCTCTCTTGTCGGACCCGGAGTTTTCGGATCCTTCGGCAATCGAACCGACACGGCCCGCGTCCTCGTCGTGATCATCTATCTCTGGGTGATTGCCGGCGTGGTCTTCTTGACGCATCGCAATCTGATTAGTCCGTCACTGGACATCTTCGGCTTTGGGTCCAATCGAGACCGACCCTCTTCGGGCCATTCGACTGACGTGGCCGCTCCACCCGCGTAGGCGAATTAGGCATGAAGGATTCTCGGGCGTCGCACAATCCCGGCAGCGAGGATTGAGACGGCCGCTGGAACGGGGCGCCGCGTCGCTCCCGAACGGTTGCGCCGACGAATGTCAGGGTGGACGGAAACCCTCGATCACTGATCAGTCGTAGGCGCCGGAATCATCTGCAAGATGTCGTTCCGGTAGCGACGTTCATCGATACGCCAGGCTCCGTCTCGGTTCGACCAGGAGTCAAGGTATCGACCTCGCGCTATGACATCGGTGCCCTCAACCCGGAGGCAAGCGGTGACGTAGCTCTCGCTGGTAGCAGCTTGGTCGGTCACGTCGATCAGTACGTTCGAGAGTTGATGGGACGTGGCCTCGCATCTGCGGTGGGTTTCGAAGATCCATGTCATCAAACCCGCGGCCGAGCCGTCGAAGATCTCTTCGTAGTGGGCTGCCGCATCAGGGTGCCATACCTGCCACCAGGTCGCCTCATCAATGCGGTCGACCGCCACGCAGTAGCGATGGAGCGCCTCGGTGATAGCACCCTTGATTACGAGGTCAGCAATCGCATTGGACATCGTGTTGCTCATCGCGCCGATCCTCTTCGTTGCAACCACTCGTCTCGACGCCGACGAGGATGCCCTGAATCTTGTGGGAAATAGGTGGCGGTCCCCCGCCTGATGCCTTCCGGCTGGTAGGTGTTCAGGCGTCGAAACCAAGACCACCACCCACAAGAAGGGGACCACCACCAATGAAGAAGAAGCTACCTGTTGTGACCGTCGCGGAGCGGGACGAGGCGGCGCGCCTCGCTGACCTGCCGGCGGAGGCGACTGTCGCCCTCGAGGACCTGGCCGGTGCCATCAAGGACGGCTTCATGGCGTTCTGCTGCTCGGCCGGACTTGCCGTGGTCGGCGAGATCATGGCCGCCGAGATGACCGAGAAGGCCGGGCCCAAGGGACGCCACGATCGCGAGCGCACGGCGACAAGGAACGGCTCGGCGCCAGGTTCGGTCGTGCTCGGCGGGCGCACCGTGCCTGTCCGTCGTCCCCGGGCGACGAGGACCGAGGGGGGCGAGGTCCACCTCGACTCCTACGACGCCTTCAATGATCGGGACCTGCTGAGCCAGCTCGCCGTCGAGCGCATGCTGGCCGGCGTGGCGACGCGGCGCCACGCCCTCGTCGCCGAGCCGATCGGTGACGAGCTCGAAGAGGTCGCCCGGGGTGACTCCAAGTCGGCCATCTCGCGGCGCTTCGTGGCGGCGACCACTGAGAAGCTGGCCGAGCTGTTGGCGAGCGACCTCTCGGTCCACGACGCTGCGGTCCTCATGATCGACGGCATCATGTTCCACGAGTGCTGCTGCGTGGTCGCCCTGCTCATCAACGCAGATGGGACCAAGATCCCCGTCGGGGTGTGGGAGGGCGACACCGAGAACGGAACAGTGGTCAAGCACCTGCTCGCCGACCTCGTCGAGAGGGGACTGCGCTATGAGGCGGGTCTCCTCCTCGTCATCGACGGGGGCAAGGCGCTCGCGGCGGGCATCAAGCGCGTCTTCGGCAAGCACGCGGTCGTGCAGCGTTGCGTGTTGCATAAGCGGCGCGATGTCAGTGACTACCTCGCCCCCGAGTTGGCTCGGTGCATCGACCGCCAGCTCAAGGCGGCCTTCAACGACGCCGATGCTGCCCGAGGGCTCAAGGTCGCCAAAGGCCTCGCTGCTCAGCTCGAGCGCGAGCACCCGAGTGCCGCGGCGTCGCTCCGCGAGGGCCTCGACGACATGTTCAGTGTCCGACGGCTCGGGGCGTCGGACCGCCTGGCGCGGTCGCTCTCGTGCACCAACGCCGTCGAGTCGATGATCTCGACCGTTCGTCTCGTGAGCTCGGGCGTCAAGCGCTGGCGCGACCCGGCCATGGTGCGGCGCTGGGTGGGCACGGGCATGATCGAAGCACAGCGATCCTTCCGCCGCATCAAGGGGTGTCGCGACATGAAGCCACTGGTCGACGCGGTCCGACGCGAAGTCGCACGTCGTCTCGCCGAAGAGGAAGGAGGCGTTGTCACACCTGCCAAGTACGATCAGGCTGCCGCCTGAACAGCTGTGGGTCCGTCACCGAAATCCCACAGGGCTCGGGACATCCTCACGCCGACTGTAGTGGGCACGTAGCCTTTTACCGTGGAATTTGCCAACCGTTATGGCTCGTGGGCGCTGGTCGCCGGAGCCTCAGAAGGCGTGGGAGCTTCGGCAGCCCGGCACCTCGGCGAACGCGGGATCAATGTGGTCCTGGTCTCTCGGCGGCAAGCAGCGCTCGACGATGTTGCTGACACAGTGCTCTCCTCGACGCGAACGGTGGAGCTCGACCTCAGCGAGCCGAACGCAGCAAGCCAGCTGATAGGAGCCACCGCGGATCTGGAGATCGGTCTCTTGATCTATAACGCCGGGGCCGACCCGAACATGGCAAGGTTTTTGGACAAGTTGCTCGACGTCTGGCAGGCGATGCTGACGCGAAACTGCACCACGGTGATGGCTTCGGCACATCACTTCGGTGGTCTCATGGCCGAGCGGGGCCACGGGGGTGTCGTACTCGTCACATCGGGCGCGGCATGGGCTGGTGGTTCGCGTCTGGCTGTGTACGGCGCCTCGAAGGCATTCGACCTCATTCTGGCCGAATCGCTCTAGGCAGAGTTAGAGCCGTCGGGAGTCCACGTTCTGGCGATGGTGCTAGGGCAGACAGACACGCCGGCCCTCCGCACGCTGTTAGGCGAGCGCGAGATCGAAGGACTCGCCGACCCTGACGACGTCGTGCGTGACATGTTGGACAACCTGGCCAATGGTCCGACCTGGCCACCTGACCCTTCACCGCTGGGCTCGGTGCCTCGCCGGCTGGCCGTCGAGCTCATGACACAAGGGTCTGCCAGTCTCTTCGGATCGCCGTAATCCGCGAGCCGCTGGTCCTGTCGTACTGAACTGCCCAAGTCGTGGAATTTCCCGGCTCGACCCAGACGATTCCGCTCGGGGCAACCCCGACACCCTGATGCATGATGGTGAGGTGGCGGCGCCCGAGACTCAGTACGCACAGAGCGGCGAGGCCTCCATCGCCTACCAGGTGATAGGCGATGGTCCCGTCGACCTCGTGCTGGTGTGGGGCACCATGTCCCACCTCGAGCTGTTCTGGGAGGACCCTTTCACCTCCTACTTCTTGGAACGCCTGGCATCGTTCAGCCGCCTCATCCTCTTCGACAAGCGTGGGTGCGGGCTCTCGGACCGTTTCTCGAACCAGCCGACGCTCGAGGATCGGATGGATGACGTGCGCGCCGTCATGGATGCCGTGGGCTCCGAACGGGCCGTCATCTTCGGAGAGTCCGAAGGCGGCCCGATGTCGATTCTCTTCGCCGCCACCTACCCCGAGCGTACGATCGGCCTGGTGCTCTTTGGCCCCATTGTTCGGTGGGTCGACGAGACGTTCGAAGGCGCGTTCAGACCTGAGGAATTTGCTGAGCTGATCGACCCGTTCGCCCGGACTTGGGGTCGAGGCGACTTCACAGCCTGGATCGCACCCAGCTTCGCTGAGCTCGCACCCGACGTCGTTGCGGAAGCGGGGGGAAGATTCGAGCGCAGCGCGATGAGCCCAGGGGCGTTCCGGCAGCTTGTCGCGATGAACGCCGGCATTGACGTCCGGAGCATCGCAGGTAGCGTCACGGTTCCCACGTTGATCATGCATCGCACGGGCGACAGAGTCGTCAAGGTGCGGCAGGGCAGGTGGCTGGCTGGCCACATTCCTGGCGCGACCTATGTCGAGTTCGAGGGGGACGACCACCTCATGTCGGCGGGCGACCCTGAGCGCATCTTGACTCTCGCTGAGGAGTTCGTCACGGGCGACAGAAGGTCATCCGTTCCCGAGCGAGCGGTCGCGACCGTTCTCTTCACTGACATCGTGGACTCCACAGTGCGGGCCGCTGAACTCGGCGACGGGCGCTGGCGCTCCGTACTCGATCGACACGAGGCCCATCGTTCGCCGGGAACTGGCACGGCACCGCGGCAAGGAGATCGAGACCACCGGGGACGGATTCCTTGCCACGTTCGATGGACCGGCTCGCGCCGTTCGTTGCGTGAGCAACATCAACCGGTCCATCGCGATCGCGGGCGTACAGATTCGGGCCGGAGTCCACACCGGTGAAGTCGAGCTTCGAGGTGACGACATCGGAGGCATCGCCGTCCACATCGCGTCCCGGATCTCCGGCCTCGCAACCGGTGGCCAGATTCTGGCGTCACGCACTGTGAAGGACCTCGTCGCCGGTTCCGGCATCTCCTTCAGGGACCTCGGTGAGTACACGCTCAAGGGTGTGCCTGACTCCTGGCAGGTCTACGAGGTCTTCGCCAACTGACGTCGACGACTACGGCGCCCAGATCGGGCTGGTTCCCCAGCAAGTGACCGTCGCGAGCAGTCGGTCCTGAACGGACCGCTGCGTGCGTGTCGTTCGTCAAGCGGGCGGCCGGAACGTCACGGGAAATCTTGCAGTTCGGGCTCAATCGACTCAGTGCGGTGGATGCACCCAGCATGTGCCTTTCGTCGCAAGTGAGCTCACGAGCGCCACAGCGTGTGATGGCTATTTTGGGGCCTATGACGATCCAACGGATGGACAACGTCGGCGTCGTTGTCGACGATCTTGAGGCGGCGATTGCGTTCTTTCTTGAACTAGGACTGGAATTGGAAGGCGAGGCCGCAGTCGAGGGACCTTGGGTGGACCGCGTCGTCGGACTCGACGATGTCCGGGTCGACATCGCAATGGTTCGGACTCCGGATGGCCACAGTCGACTTGAGCTGACGAAGTTCCACACGCCGCAGGCGTCCAGCACCGGCCAGAATGCACCGGCCAACACCCTCGGCATACGTCGCATCATGTTCGCGTTCGACGACATCGAGGACGTCCTTGCCCGCCTGCAAGCTCATGGCGCCGAGCTCGTCGGAGATCTGGGTCAGTACGAAGACATATATCGGCTCTGCTACATCCGCGGCCCTGAGGGCATCATCGTTGCACTCGCCGAGCAGCTGAACTGAAGAACGTTCCTGCTGCCCCGAGATTGACGGCGACGGCACGTCGGTCCGAAGCCCGTCGTCATCACAAGCACAGTTCAGATGAAGCACGGGTACGTCTCGGGAGTAAGAATCACTGAACACACCACTGACTCAACATTCATCGCTCACAACTTGGACGTGCGTTTTACTCGGATAGGGACCTCGCCCAAAGTGACAGCTCCACCCGTTCGTCAACCACCGACGCTTTCGGCGAGCGGGTTCGCCGCGTGTCCTCAGTCTGAATGTTCGATTGGAGGAGCAAGTCCGTAGGGCCGACTCCGGAGACTCGTTTTCATTACAAACCGTGTCCGACGGTCACCATGATCGACTAGTCCGCGGTCTGAGTCTCGTCACAACAGAACCTCAAATTCGCCAGCAGGTAGCGGCGACTTCTGCGGATCTGTGCTCTATTTGTAGTTGGGGCGGTCAAAAGGCCAGGGACGTGTTGGCGACGTTCAAGACGCGGAGGAATGGCGGTGGTGGGCATATTCAAGCGAGGGTGCAGCTGCTTGATACTTGTCGTGGTGGCTGCCGCCGGATTGTTCTTGACTCAATCGGGCGCATCAGGTGCAGGCAACCTGTCTTCGGTTGTGCTCTCGCAATCGCTTCCAGGCTTGGTCGCGTCGCCACCGGGAATCAGAAACGGGCCGATCACCGAGTCAAACCTAAGTCTTGTGACGGACGGGACCAGCGGTCCCGCGGTGACACAATTTGCCCAACTGTTAGCAAGCGGCAACATCAGTGGCTACATCAGAGCGTGGGCGCATCAACCTGCGAACGGCGACGCGGTTGCCATTTCCGCGTTTCAGTTCCAGGACCCAACCCAGGCGGCGTCTTTCGCAAGCGGGGAGAGCGGATCGCTTCCTCAGCAAGCGGGGATCTCCTCATTCGTCGTTCCCAACGTCCCAGGGGCCGCCGGCTATTCAGTGCACACGTCTGCATCCGGCACTCCCATTACTGAGTACCTCGTGGTCTTCGGAAAGGGGACCACTGATATCCAAGTCGTCGTTGTTACCGAGTCGGGTGATTTGACCGCTGCCGACGCGGCAAAGTTGGCGAGCCAGCAATGGGCCAATGTGCCGACTCCAACGGATTGGACTCCGATTCTCCGCTCAACAAGCTTTATCGGAGTGCTCCTGCTTAGCCTGATCATCATTCTTGTCGCACGCAGGCGCCGCTACCCGCCTGTCCTCACGGCTCTACCACAGAGGATGGCTGGAGCTAGTCCTTGGAGTCCACCATTGCCGTCCCGAGCACAGCAGCCATGAGGACGAGTACTCGCAACAAGCGTCTAAGCCAAAGCCAGCGATTCCTGGGTGGTCAAGGAACGGCTCGTGCCTACGGGGTTGGCGAGATCGGTCCTGACCCTCGTCGAACTCTGGTCTTCATTCTCTGTGGCGTGGTCGCCGTCGCGTTTCTGTCGTTTGTCATCTACTCGGTCATCGTCTTTCCGGGCGTTTTTCTCATTTGGGCCGTGTACGTCGCCGTAGAGAGAAGCACATGCGTGGTCGTGACGGACGGAGGGGTGGCGCTACTTGCGCGGAGCGAATTCAACGGTCGACCCAGGAAGCTGGTTGCCACGCTCCCCCCAGGGATATTGAGCGAACCCAACATTCAGCGATCCGGTAGGTATGTTCATTTGCCGACGTACGGACTCTGGCTTCGCAAGAAGGAGTACGACCATCTGACGTCGGCGGAGCCAACCCTGCAACCAGGTGGTCACGCAGTCCGACAAGCGACTAGCTCCGATCCGCCACGACCCGAGAGTTTCGTGCCCGCAGGAGTAGGCTCGGAATCTCCAGCGATTGGCGTTCGCGCTCAACAAATGCACGGCCGTAACTCGCCGCCTGGAACAACCGACTACCCCCTCCCACCGCTTGGCAACCCGGAACCTGGGTGGCAGACGATCGGAAGCAGATTTAACGATCAGTGGTACTGGGACGGCCGAGAGTGGACCGCGCACCGGCGCTGGGTTGCACGGCAATGGGTCGAGGACCCGAATAACTAGTAAAGGCGCAGCGTGTTTGACGGTCGCCAGTGCGGCGATCTTCGTTCCCCTGTCTGAGCGTCGCCTGTCGGGTCGCTATGCCGTTGTGCCGGAACTGCCCCGGTATCCCTGCGAACTGGACCCTGATTTCCCGTGCCGCTCGGCGAAACGACTGGCCGTCAGGTCTCGACATGGGCAGAGAGGAATCGACGGATCTCGTCAGTCAGGTCGTCGTCCTCGGGGGCACCGAAGAACCCGCCGTGAGGCATGGCCTCGAATACGTGCAGCTGGGCGTCAACCCCGCCTGCACGAAGCTTGCGGTGCATCCGAACGGTATTGGACAGAAACAGATCCCGGGTTCCACCTTGCAGGAACGTCGGCGGGAAGGGGGCGGCGAGATTCCCGAACAGCGGCGACAGATAAGGGTGCCGCAGATCGTTCTTGCCGGCATACAGGGCGATGGAGTCCGCAAGACTCTCGGTCAACACGTTGTCGATGCCAAGATTTGTTTGGAATGAGTCGCCGGACTCGGTCAGGTCGACTTCGGGCGTCAGCAAGATGAGGGCCGCCGGGAGGGGCAGCCCCTCATCACGCGCCGCGCAACATCAGGGCGGCGGCCAAGTTGCCGCCTGCTGAACCTCCGCCGACCACGATCTGTTCGGGTGCCCGAACATCGAGCAGACCGCGGTAGACGGCGAGGACGTCATCGAGTGCGGCCGGATAGGGGTGGTCGGGGGGCATCCGATAATCGACGGACCACGTCTGCATCTGCACCTGGGCCGCCACCCTTCGTGCCATCACTTCGCACGCCTTGCCTCCGCCCATCAGCAACGAACCGCCGTGGATGTCCAAGTAGATCGGCTCAGTCTCACCCTCGTCCACGCCCTCTGGGGTGACCACGAATACCGGTACTCCACCGAGTGATCCGGATTGAACGGACGAGCGGAGGTGTTCGACCTGAGCGCTCATGACGGCGACAAGCAACTCGTCAGTCTCTCTGATCAGTGCTCGCCATCCGGCGACATCCGTCGGGACGACTCGTCCTGAGTCGCCACCGAACATGTCGATACCGAGGAACTGCTGCGCTTGCTCGCTTATGGAAGTCGGCACCGGGATGAACCTGGCAATCTCCCGCCCAGCGGTCCTGTGCTCCTCGTTATCAAACGTCATCCATTGCTCCCCTCCTGTAGCGGGTCACTCCGCCACGGTACTGGGGAAAAAGACCATCAGACGGCGACAAGCCACCGTCATCTCACACTCGTCATGGTCCCCGAGCGTCATGGAGGAGGCGAGAGGCGTTTCCCTAAGGCGCCGGATTGCCCCCCGTCCCGACGAATGCGATACCTACCGGGAATACCACTCAGTCGGGGATTGCGAAGCCGTTTGCTTGGAGTAGAGAATGGGGTATTCGAGGGGATCGACTCATGGCCGGCAGTCGTACAGGCCGGCGGTCCGTGTCCTGGGTCGCCCGGCGCAAGCGAAGGGAACGACTTGATGGCCGATGAGTCTCCATACATTGACTATGAGAATCTGCCGGTTCCCTCTGAGGGGATCATTGCGACATTGTTCATCACGGTGCGGAAGGTCGCCCGATCGCGCGATTTCTATTCGCGCGTCCTGGGCGGGAAGGTAGTTCTCGAAGAGAACCCATGCATGGTGAAGCTCGCCAACAGCTGGATCATCATGAATCCCGGTGGTGGGCCCACGCCCGACAAGCCCGGCATCTCGGTCGTCAATTATGAGGCCGACGACACGACGTCGATCTTCTTGAATCTGCGGGTCGCGGACATCCACGCCTGTTATAAGGAATGGAGCGAGCGCGGGCAGAGATTTGTTACGCCTCCGATTGATCGAGGTCCCGAGATCCGCTGCTATATGCGCGATCCGGATGGCTACATGATCGAGGTCGGTCAATCCACTGGCCTCTTGTCCGGCCAACTGGCCAAGAAGCGGCCAGAGGATCTGCCGGGCTAGACTGGGGCTGGAAGCGACTCGGAATCGCATGCGTGCATGTCACATCACCGTGGGTCATTCGTTGAACTCCCCTCGTTCAGCCGCTGACGACGCCGTAGCTCACGCTATGTGGTCACTGCGATCTCAGCGGACCGTCCCAATGACTTGAAGCAAAGCTCGCGCGTCTGAGAAGACCTCGGACGTGGGGCGGAGATCTCGTCCGAGCGTGCCCCAATGGCGCCGTTTGACGCGCATCCTCCCAGCGGTTCGGGGACAGCGTGTAGTCAGCGCAAGGACAGTCACCATCCTCGTGGATCGCTCGGCGTTTGGGGCAACGAAGCCGCCCAAGACTCAGCCCACGCGTCAAGAGGCTTGAGAGCAGATCCAAGCTCAGCACCCAGTTGGCTCAGCGCATAGTGATCATCGTGCGTCCGCTCGACGAGACCCGATGCTGCAAGGTCCCGGAGGCGGTCGTAGAGGACACTCGACGACATGCCATCGCACCTCGCCTGAAGCGCTCGAGCTCCGCTCGGCCCGGCCCGGAGCTCCCAAAGGATTCGCAGCGCCCACCGCCGCCCTAAAAGATCCATCGCAGCCATGAGGGGGCGTCCCGTGGTCGAACCACGAACCCTTCGACCTGGCCTCGGAGTTCCATTAGGGGTCATTCGAGTCCTCTCGCCGAGACGATTGCGTTTCGGTTTCCGAAACACTACCGTGGGAAACGTTTCGGAATCAAAAACACCGGAGTTGACGCCATGCCCAGGATCAGTGCCGTGCAGCCGCCGTACGAGGGTGACGTGGGTGATCGGCTGGAGGCGATGATGCCGCCGGGCGTTCCACCCATCCTCCTCTTTCGTACGTTCGTGAAGAACCTTCCGATGGCAGAGGCGATGGGGACATGGGGCAGCTACGAGTTGAGCGCGCGTCTGTCGTTGTCGATGCGTGATCGAGAGATCGTGATCGATCGAACCTGTGCTCGATGTGGCTGTGAGTACGAGTGGGGTGTCCACGTGGCATTCTTCGCTGACCGGGTCGGCCTGACGACTGAACAAGTCACCTCGTTGACTCACGGTGCATCAGGTGATCCCTGCTGGACCAATCCGAGGGATCGGGTCCTGATCGGTGTCTGTGATGCCCTACACGATGAGTCTCACATCGATGACGCACTGTGGGCACGACTGTCGGGCGAACTAACCGATGCCGAGGCTCTCGACTTGTTGATGCTGTGCGGCTGGTACCACGCGATCAGCTTCGCTGCGAATGGCGCTGAACTCTCGCTCGAGGAAGGGGCGCCTCGTTTTGCTGACGTGCTCTAGGTTCGAGGACGCACCAAATCCGACCATGTTCGGGGGCACTCGTGGGAACTTCAAGTGCGAATAGGTTCGTTGGTGATACCAACGTCTCTGTGAATCGCACGCGTCGAGCTGTTCTTCTGTGGTGGGGCAGACCATCGTGGTCCTACCTTGAACGGCCGATGTCTCATCGCCGTCGGCGGGGCGAGCCCCTACTCTGCCGAAGCGTCCCACTGTCCGAGGCGAAAGGGGACACGCCTCCACCGCCTAGCTCCTCAGCTCAATCGGACCAGCAAGGAACATGACCGGCACTGCTCTTCCCGAATCGCCACTCGGGCCAAGAGGCATCCAATCGAGCCCGATCATTCTCGGGCAATCGCAACCGAGGTCGGGGTCCTGCCCCAAAATGGGTTCGCCCGTATCAACTTCAACCCGGAAGCACGAAGTCCATCCGGACGGATAGGGAAAGTCGTACAGGTACGTAACTTCTTCAACCTGAAGCCCGACTTCTTCCTTCACCTCCCGGCGGACGGCATGATCGAGGCTCTCTCCTGGCTGGATCCCGCCTCCGGGAAGGGTCCAATACTCCTGACCGAGGTGGCGTCCCTCATCATCGGGACCGCGCTCTCGCACCATTAACACGTGGTCATTCCGCACGATCACGGCAGCTACTCGCAGGCGAACGGGATCCATGTTCCATTTTGGCTCGGATGCCATCCACTCTGATCAAGGCGGCCTCGTCTGCGCCCGACATTCTGGGTCACCCACCGTGCTATGACGTCGCTACTCCCGCAACCACGGGAGACTCGATGTATGCAACACCATCGGTTGTACCGCAATACCGCAGACTGACAGGCGGGGCGGGAGGGGATGGCGCTTCTCTTTGGGAAGCAACACCACCCCCAGTGTGGACCTCCTGACCCTGATGTGCGACGACCTTGCCATTCGGACCGAGCAGCGCTGTGGGGTGAAGTCGGACCCGATACCCCACGGGCCAGAGATACAAGAGGCCCTGGTGGGGTGAACCAATCCATCCACACGCACCCGAGGTTGTAATCGTGGCGTAAAACAGACCCCGAAACGCCGCCGTCAGAGCTGGATCTCCCGGCCTCCAACCATCGGTCGGCAGTCGATACTCATGGGTCCGAGCATTGGATGTGTCCACCACTGAGCCCGCAGCCTCGGGAGCGACAACACTCGCGAGGCTCCAAACCACGAAGCAAGCGGCCAATCTCCTCAGCGACACTTCACCTTCCAATCCATCCCGTCCATCCCGTCCATCCCGAGACGTTTATCCATCAATGACGCACGTTGCCGCAGTTCGGTTCGTAAATCAGACCGCGACGCCGGTGTCATCTAACTGCAATGAGGTCCTCAGCGGACCTCCAGGTTTCTCAACGTGTGGATTCAGCCCCTCGGGTCATGGTTGCGTGGTGGACACCATCGTCCTGGAGTCATGCCATAGCACCTGGATCTTCGATAACGAACGCAAGCAGTTCTGTCGCATACTGAAGGGCATCGAAGTCGCCGATCGACCAGTCACCACCGAGTGGCGTCCGTACTGGGATCTCCATCTCGAACCGCAGATTGAGACGTTCACCATTTACCTGAACGCGGCACATACTCGACAGATCCGATCTTGGAGACACACGCAAGACTGTGCTCAATGTGGTGGGCACGTAACCGCCGAACTCTCAATCGACGACATCCGTCGCGTCGTCCGTCTGTGATCCGTTCCCGCCGGTCTTAGGGAACGCCAGCGACGCTGCCGTGCCGCTGATCCGGCGGAGCGGGGGACGATTCGGCGGGTCACGATTCGATAGCCGCAGCCGATCCCAGTCGCCGCGAGGTCTGCATTGTGTCGCTATGCGATCGTTCCGGGTATACCGAAGCGCATGTCGAATGAATCTGTCCTACTGGGTGGCCGATCTGTCCACCGCATGGGTTTTGGCGCGATGCAGCTCCCCGGACCAGGAGTGTTCGGCCCGCCGAAGGACCGGGACACTGCGTTGAGAGTGCTTCGCCGCGCGATAGACACCGGGGTGAATCACATCGACACAGCACAGTTCTACGGACCTGACGTGGCCAATGCGTTACTGCGGGAAGCGCTCTATCCCTATCCGGACGAGTTGGTGATTGTCTCGAAGGTTGGGGCAGCAAGAGACGATCAAGGTCAGTGGCATGCCGCGCAACAGCCCGAGCAACTCCGGGCCGGGGTCGAAGCCAACCTCGAATCCCTCGGTTTGGAGCAAGTCCCCGTCGTCAATCTGCGTCGGCATCCGGAATCCGACGTTTCGCTCAGCGAGCAGCTGGACGCGATGGAAGCCTTGCGTCAAGAGGGCCTAATCGGAGGCATTGGTTTGAGTAACGTCGACTTGGAGCAGTATCGGACTGGTCAATCTCTGATCGACATCGCGTGCGTTCAGAATTCCTACAACTTGGCTGATACCTCAGGAGAGGATGTCTTCGAGGCTTGCCGGTCGGATGGAGTTCCCTTTGTCCCATTCTTTCCGTTGGGCTCCGCCTTCAATTCCGAGAATCCAGTTCTCAGATCAGCTTCCGTCGTGGCAACCGCTGATCGGTTGGGCGCAACGCCCGCTCAAGTTGCGCTCGCCTGGTTACTCCAGCAAGCGCTGACCGTACTGCTTATCCCCGGGACTTCGTCGCTGCAGCATTTGGAGGAGAATCTTGCCGCTGCAGATTTGGTACTCGACCAAGAAGCACTTGACGTGCTCCCGCAGATGGAGAGGCCAGGCGCCTAACTCGCCCTTCTTTCTCTCGGCCCGCAATGATCCATGCAGCCACAGCTAAGCGCTTGGCTCAGACAAGCCGGGCACTGCTCGAGATCGCAGCCGTGGTGGTGGACGCCACCCTTGGGTACGCCACAGTCGCCGCAGCGATCGGTCACGTATCGGAATCGATAACCGCGCTCGTCCCCCCATCTGATGGGCTCGTAGTCGACGCCGCCGATCCGTAACGACTCGGCGCTGCAAGTCGTGCCATGCAGCATTTCGCTGCCACAGAACGCGCAGATGGCCATGATCCAGTACTCCTCCGTTGCTCACCGTTCCTGGTGTCGCATGCACCACTCGTGAGAGAACGGTCGCCGATCGCGGCGGCTGCGCGACGAAATTCGGTCCGATGGACCGCAACGCCATAGCGATTACGCGAGCCATCCAATGTGACAACCACATGATGTGATTAGCGCATGAGCATCGAGGCCTTGGTGGAGGCCATTGACGAGCTGATAGCCGAAAGCCCGGCTTCGCACTGTGACGGTGAATCCGTCACGTCCTTGGTTCGACAGCTGACGCGACTCGAGTCCGTCACAACTCACGCCGTTGCCGCATTCGAGGCAAGCGGGGACTGGAGCGCCGACGGCGCCAAGACTGCGGCGGCGTGGGTATCCACCGTGTGCCGCCTCCCGCGGGCGATGGGCCGTCGGCTGGTGCGACGGGGCCGCCATCTCCGCCATCTCCCTGTCACGGCCCAGGCCTTCGAGAGTGGTGAGCTCACCTCTGCGCACCTCGACGCAGTCGCCTCTCTCCGAAGAGAAGACAACAAGGAGATCCTGGCTCGCGACGAGGCGATGCTCGTCAAGCAGGCCAAGCGGCTGCGCTTCGAGCAGTTCATTCGCGCCGTCGCCTATTGGGATCAACTCGCAGACCCCAATGGCACCGAAGAGGCCGCAGAAGCGCGGCGAGCGCGGCGGGATGTCTACCTAGAGCCGTCGTTTTCGGGGATGTACCTGGGCCAGATGACACTGGACCCGATCTCGGGATCGATCATCGCCAACGAGTTGAACCGGATCGAGCAGGAGTTCTTCAAGGCCGACTGGGCTCGAGCCCGAGAGGACCTCGGCAAGGACCCCTCGCTGGAGGACCTGTGGCGCACTCCCGCCCAACGGAGGGCTGATGCCCTGGTCGAGATGGCCGCCCGGTCGTCCGTCGTCGGTCCGGACAGCCCGCGCCATCCCGCTCCGCTCTTCAGTGTTCTAGTCGACTGGCCGACATTGTCAGGCCGTGTGTGCGAGCTTGCGGAGGGCATTGTGGTGTCGCCCGGCGAGCTGGTCGACTGGTTGAGCGTCGCGGACCTCGAACGGGCAGTCATGGAGCCCTCGGGGCGAGTCGAGGTCTCGCCGAAACAGCGTTTGTTCACCGGTGCGACGCGGCGGGCGATCGAGCTGCGCGACAGGCAGTGCTGCCACCCTTTTTGTGACGAGCCGGCCGACCGTTGCCAGGCGGACCATATCGATCCTTGGTGCAACAGCGGCGTGACAACCCAGGAGAACGGCCGTCTGCTGTGCGGATTCCACAACCGGCTGCGGAATGGGCGCCCTCCGCCAGAGCTCGAGTAGGCAGGCGGGCCCGGATTTCGAATTCAGCACGCAGGGGCCGCTTCGGCGCGCCCCTGTTTCCGCGTCCTCGCTATTCGCCGGCGCGCAGGCGCTCGCGGAGGACGAACTTCTGGACCTTCCCCGACGGCGTACGAGGCAGCTCGTCGACGATGCGAAGCTCCTCGGGCCACTTCTGCCGGGCCAGGCCGGCGTCCTGCAGGTGCGCCCGTACCGCCTCGAGGTCGGGTGCGGCACCCTCGCTGCCGGGCTGCATGCGGAAGTAGGCGCAGCCGTGCTCACCAAGCCGCTCGTCTGGGGCGGCCACGACGGCCACCTCGGCCACGCCCTTCATGTGGGCGAGAAGCTGCTCGACCTCGGCCGCGCTGACGTTCTCGCCGCCACGGATGATGATGTCCTTCACCCGGTCGGTGATGGTGAGATAGCCCTCGGGGTCGATGATGCCGACGTCGCCCGTGTGGAACCAGCCACCTTCTTCGATTGCCTCCGCGGTCAGGCTCGCGTCGGTGTAGCCGGCGAAGCGGTCGGGCCCGCGGGAGAGGATCTCGCCGGGGTGACCCACACCGACGTCGTTGCCGTCCTCGTCGACCGTCCGGATCTCGACACCGTCCATCGGGCGGCCGTCGGTGTGGATTCGCTTCTCGCGCGGCGCCTCGTGCTCGGAGCCGGTGATCGACGGGTGCTCGGTGCTGCCGTAGGCGCGCACGAGCGAGATCCCGAGATCGTCGGCCCGCTCGGCCACCGCGTCGGGAATAGGCGAGCCGCCCAGCCCGATGTAGTGCATGAGCTCGACGTGCTCGGGCCCGAAGCCCGGGCTGTCGAGGAGGCTGGTGAAGAAATACGTCGACCCGCTGCCCGCGGCGATGTCCTCTTCCACCATGGCCGCGAGCACGGTCGGCGGGTCCCAGCCGTCGATCATGTAGATCGCCTTCCCCCCCACCAAGGGGCAGAGCAGGCCACCGAGCATGCCGATGGCGTGGCCGACCGGCGCACCGACGAGACCGGCACGATCACGTTCTTTCTGGTGTCCCGACAGCTGGCGCACCTCGCAGCCGAGGGTCCGGTGGGTGTGCACGACGCCCTTGGGATCGGCGGTGGTGCCCGACGTGTAGCCGATGACGGCCGGGCTGTCGGGGTCGACGGCGTATGGGACCATCCATTGGCTCCGCCGTGCGGAGTTCGTCGAAGCCCACCAGGTCCGGCGCGCCACCGGTGTCGCCCACGACGAAGACAACCTCGAGGTCGTTCAGGCCGTCGCGAATGGTCGCCAGCTCGGCGAGGTAGTCGCGCTTGCCGTAGGCTCGAGGTGGCGATGAGGGCGCGCGCACCGCTCTGGCGCAGGATGAACCCGACCTCCTTGGGCCCGTAGAAGTGCACGATCGGCACGATCGTCACGCCGAGGATGGTGCAGGCGTAGAAGGTGATCGCCGCCTCCACCCAGTTGGGGAGCTGGAACGCGACCATGTCGCCCGGGCCAAAGCCATAGGCGCGTAGGCCGTTGGCCACGCGCAGTGCCTCGTCGTAGACCTCACCCGCCGTGCCCAGGTAGGGGTTGGTGGGCGACCAGATCCGGAAGCGACGCCCCGGGTCCTCGAGCAAGGCGTCGTGCAGGAGCTGTCCGAGCGTGCGGTCGTCCCAGAGGCCTTCGCGCAGGTAGCGCTCGGCCAGGTCGGCCGGCATCGGGCTCAGAGTGAAGCGAGGCGACGAGGTCGAGGGGGACGACGACGAGGACGAGGCAGCCGAAGGATTAGTCACGCTGCAGACTCTATGAACTCGGGCGCCGGCGCACGCAGGGGGGCTCACGCAGACGCTCCGCCAGGCTCACGCAGACTCTATGAACATGGTCGCCAGCCGGTGTCGCTGCGAGCCTGCGCCTCCGAAGAGGATCTCGTTCTGCTTCACCCGCTTGAAGAGGAAGTGGGCGTCGTTGGCCCAGGTGAAGCCGACGCCGCCGTGCATCTGGATGTCCTCCCCCGTCACCCGGGTGCCCGCCTCCGCCGCGTAGCCCGCCGCCATTGCAGCCGACTGCTCGCGCTCGGGCGCTTCGGTGTCCGAGGCCCAGGCGGCGAACTGGAAACCGGCCCGCGCCATCTCGACCTGCTGGAACATTTCGACCAGGCGGTGGCGGATGGACTGGTAGGTGGAGACCGGCTTGTCGAAGACGATGCGCTCCGAGGTGTAGGTGATGGCCTCGGCCAGCGCCCGGTCGGCGGCGCCGACGGTCTCGGCCGCCAGTCCGACCGCGATGTCGTCGAGGAGGCGCTGCCACAGACCGGCCTGGTTGCCCGATGGGCCGAGCGGCACGACCGGCGTCTCGTCGAGGACGAGGCGGGCCAGCTTGCGGGTCGGGTCGAGCGAGGGGACGAGCTCGGCCGCCGCGGAGGTGGCCGGCGATTCGAGCAGGTAGGAGCGCACACCCTCCTCGCTGCGCGCCACGACGATGGCCCAGTCGGCCGTGTGGCCGTCCATGACGACGGGCTTCTCGCCGGAGAGCACCCACCGCGCGGCCTTGCGCCGGGCCCGGGTGCGTACGGTGCCGAGCGGCTCGCCGTGCCCCTGCTCGCCCACGGCAACAGTGCCGCTGGTGGTCCCAGCAGCGAGGTCGGCGAGCAGTTCGCTGGCGCCGAGGGCCCGCGGCGGCCAAGGTGGCGGCCACGGCGGAGGAGAAGAACGGACCGGGCACCGGGATTCTGCCCATCTGCTCGAGGACGATGGTCGTCTCGAGCAACCCGGCGCCGACACCGCCCTGGTCCTCGGGGACGAGCAAGCCGGTCCAGCCGAGGTCGACCAGCGTCGACCACAAGCCGGGCGTGATCCCGGTGTCGTCGTCGGCCAGCTGGCGCAGCAGGTCGGGGCCGCACTCACGCTCGAGGGCGGTGCGCGCCACCTCTTGGAGCGCGAGCTGCTCGTCGTCGTACGTGAAGTCCACTGCTCTCCCCTGCATGTCTCCCGCGAAACCGAAAATCCCGGTGCGGCCACGACACATGTGGCCGAGCCGGAATGCGGCGCCAGACCGAGAAACCTGACGCCAGCGTCACAGTACACGAGGGGTCGGCTACCCTTCTCGGCGTGGATTTTGCCCTTGCACCCGAGGACGAGAAGTTCCGCGACGAACTGCGCTCCTGGCTCGACGAGAACCTGCCGCCGTTCCTGGAGGCTGAGGCCCTCGGTGACGACGCGCAACTGAGCGGCGAGGCCAGCCAACAACGTCGTCAGAAGTGGCAGCGCAAGCTCCACGAAGGCGGGTGGGCCGCCATCCACTGGGGCCCCGAGTACGCCAAGGGCCGCACCATCAACGCCATGCAGCGGCTCCTCTACTCCGAGGTGATGGCCGAGTACCGCACGCCGGGCATGTTCAACACGAACGGGATCTGGCAGATCGGCCCGATGATCATCCAGTGGGGAACCGAGGAGCAGAAGGCGCAGTGGCTGCCGTCCATCCTCGAGGCGGAGGAGCACTGGTGCCAGGGCTTCAGCGAACCCATGGCCGGCAACGACCTGGCCAACCTGCGGACGACCGCCATCTACGACGCCGACACCGACGAGTACGTCGTCAACGGCTCGAAGATCTGGATCTCCTCGGCCCACCTGGCGACGTGGGGGCTCTTCCTCCTGCGGACGGACCCCACCGCGATCGAGCGGGGCAAGAAGCACGACGGCATCACGGCCTTCATCCTCAACTTGAAGTCACCGGGGATCGACGTGCGGCCCATCCGCGACATGGCGGGCGAGGAGCTGTTCAACGAGATCTTCTTCACCGATGTGCGTGTCCCGGCCAAGTGGCGCCTCGGCGACGAGGGCGCCGGCTGGATGGTGGCGATGGGTACCCTCGGCTTCGAGCGCGTCGGCATCGCCTCGCAGATCGCCATCCTGGCCGCCGACCTGCACGCTGTCGTCGCGGCAGCCAAGTCCGTCAACCCCACCGCGCTGGAGGACCCGTCGTTGCGGGACCGCATCGCGAAGATGTGGACGGAGATCGAGCTGGCCCGGCTGCTCTCGCTCCGGGCGCTGTCCAAGATCATGAAGGGCGAGAAGAATTGGCCCGAGGTCCCCTTCGCCAAGCTGTCGTGGTCATCGATGGCGCAGACGCTCTCCGAGCTCGCCGTCGACCTGTTGGGCCCCGCCGGCGCCCTGGCCAAGGGCGGTCCCGACACGATCGACCGCGGCAAGTGGACCCGCCTGTACGCCTTCCAGCGCTACTCGACCATCGGCGGAGGCTCGACCGAGATCCAGAAGAACATCATCGCCGACAGGGCGATCGCCATGCCCGGCAAGTCACGCGCCTGAGCGCCGCCACCGCGTTGTCGTTCTCGTCGCCGTCGCCGTCGCCGTCGCCGTCGCCGTTGTCGTTGTCGTTGTCGTTGTCGTTGTCGTTGTCGTTGTCGTTGTCGTTGTCGTTGTCGTTGTCGTTGTCGCCCACGGAGAATTGCATGGTGAAGATATGAGTGCCGCCGACCCTCGCTCCACGTGCATCATCGGCGTGGCGCGCCACACCTGGCACCCCGACGACGCCGAGGTACGTGACGCAGGCGGCCTCGCTCCCGAGCCCCTCGACATGTGGCAGCGCGTCGGCCGTGCGGCAGCGGTCGACGCAGGCGCGCCGGGTGGGCCCGACGCCGTGCTGGGCGCGCTCGAGAGCATCGACGTCGTCTACTCCCAGTCGTGGCAGTACGACGACGCGCCGGCCCGGCTGGCCGAGCGACTCGGCGCGTCGCCCGCACGGCGCCGCTACTCGGGGATCGGTGGGTCGATACCGCTGGTGCTCTCGACCGAGGTGGCCAAGGAGATCCGGGGGGGCAACCTCGACCTGGCGCTCCTCACCGGCGCGGAGGCACTGGCGACCGTCCGCCGCCTGAAAAAGGCCGATGAGAAGCCGCAGTGGTCGTACAGGCCGGCGGAGAAGCGCCGCTTCCCGATGGACATGGAGTTCGACCCCTCCGAGCTCACCCACCAGGTGTTCGAGGCCTACCTGACGTTCGCCTTGTTCGACAATCGCGCGCCGGGCCCACCTAGGCCGCGCCCTCGATGCACACCGAGCCGCGTTGGGTCGCGTCATGGCTGCCATGACATCGGTGGCGGCGGACGAGGCCAACCGGCCCTACGCCTGGTTCCCGACGGCACGCAGTGCCGAGGAGATCGCGGTGCCGACGGCGGACAACCGCATGGTCGCCTACCCCTACACGAAGCTGATGACCTCCATCATGGACGTCGACATGGCGGCCGCCGTCGTGCTGGCGAGCGCGGAGAAGGCCGACGCGCTGGGCGTGCCCGAAGAGCAACGCGTGTACCTGCGCGGCTGGGGCTACGGCGAGGACCCGGTGCACGTCGCCGGGCACCCCGAGCTGTGGCGCTCCCCCGCCATGGCGGCCGCCGCGGGTGCCGCGCTGACAGGCGCCGGCATCGGGACGGACGATGTGGCCCATCTAGACCTCTACTCCTGCTTCGCCTCGTCCGTGTGTTTCGCGCTCGACGCGCTCGGCATCGCGGAGGACGACCCGCGTGCGTCGGCGGTCACCGTCACCGGCGGGCTGCCGTACCACGGCGGGCCCGGGTCGAACTACATGACGCACTCGCTGGCCGCCATGGCCGAGACGTTGCGAGCCGACCCCGGCTCGTTCGGCGTGGTCAGCGGTGTGGGCATGCACATGCAGAAGCACGCCTATGGCGTGTGGTCCACTTCGCCCGGCGACGGTGTCGTCCCCGACCCCTCTCCATACACCGCTGCGGCTGCGCCGCTCGGGATCGTGGGCTCGCCGTCGGGTTCGGCGACGGTGGCGACGTACTCGGTGCTGCACGGGCGCGACGGGCAGCCCGAGCGGGCGCTGCTGGTATGCGACGTCGCTGACGCGGCGGGCTCCTCGGGTGGCGGGCGCTGCTACGCGTTCTTGGAGGGCGGCCCAACCGTGCTCGGCGGTGCCGAGGCTGACGAGCTGATCGGCCGCAAAGTGACGATCACCCCTTCGGACGGGGTGAACCGGGCCACTCTCGACTGAGTCCCGCACGCCTCGAGGAGGAACCCGTTCCCGACTCACGCTCTCAAGCGTGAAGCATCAGGCCTGAAGCTCGCCCAACCCTAAACCTCAACGTGAAGCTAAGGTTCATGGCGTACGCACGCTTGGGCCCTGCTCATCCTCCGGATCCCGCCGAGCCGGCGCCGCCGCTGCCGGAGTTACCCGGCGCCCGAGCCGCCGGTGCCGGAGTTACCCGGCGCCCGAGTTGCCGGTGCCCGAGCCACTCAGCCGTCCGCCTGACCCCACCGAGGGGCCAGTCCCAGGGGAAGGCATCGAGACCGGCTCGAGCTGCTCGCTGGTGGTACCGGACCCTGTCGTGACTTGAACGGACGTCGCCTGCGCCGTGCCCGGCCACCACGCGACGAGCCAGCCGTCCGCCACGGTGGCCACCACGTCTTGGCCGTCCTGTCGCACCAAGGTGACGCCCGTGACACCCGACGCGGTCCGGCCGTCGACCAGTGTGTACGCACCATCGGCCGTCGTGGACAAATGAGTCTGCATTACGTCCTGCAGGTCACCCGAGCTCGTCCCGCTCACCATGACACTGGTGGCGCCGCCTTGATGGATCGGGCCGCCGGCGCTGTTCGCCACGCCGCCCGACTGCACCGACACCGACCCCGACGAGGCACCCGAATCGCCGCTGGCCGAGATCTGGTTGATCTCGGTGAAAGACGAACTCGTGAAGCAGGCCGCGTACGCGCCGTCGTCTTGGAACAGGGCGACCGTGAACGGGCCCCGCACGTCGGTCAGCACGTTCTGCCAGGCACCCGAGCCGAGCCCGGACCCCTGGGGCCCGGCGTGCGTCGAGGAGAGCTGGTCCTGGCAACTCCCGGCTGCTGCAGGCGAGGGAGCGGGTGCCGACGTCGGTGTTGCAGTCCATCCGGCGTAGGCGGCCGGAGCGCCGCCACCGACCACGACGGCGATAACGGTTCCCGCCGTGGCCGCGCCGGCAAGCACCCCGGCCGCAGCCGGGGCACGCCGCCTACGGGGCCGGTAGTCAGCGGCACGGACCCGCGCCACCGCACCGCTCGGCAAGACGCTCGCGCGTGCTGCCATCGCCTCTCGTACCTCGTTCTCGAGTTGCGTCGTCATGTCGTGACTCTCCCTTCACTCCTCGTGGTTGTTTCGTTCGTCTCGTTCGTCTCGTTCGTCTCGTTCGTCTCGTTCGTCTCGTTCGTGCCGTTGGTCTCGTTCGGGCGGTTGGTCCGCACCGCCACCATCTCGCCCGAGGGAGATTCGCCGTCGCGCAGCCCGGCGTCCTCGCGCAAGCGCTCGAGGGCGCGAGCAGTGGTGCTCTTGACCGTGCCGAGAGAGCACCCCATGAGGTCGGCCACCTGTGCCTCGGACATGTCTTCGAAGTACCGGAGCACCAGTGTGGCCCTCTGACGCGGGGCCAGCCCGCCGAGCGCACGGACAAGGTCGGCGCCGGCCTCGACACGTCCGAACAACAGGACTGCCCCGTCGTCCGCGTGCTGAGCGAGCTGGTGCTCGGCGCGCTCACCGAGCTCGGATTGCGCGCGCCGGCGTGGGGCGCTCGCATCGAGGGCGAGGTTGACCAGCACCTTTTGTGCGTAGGCCCGCCGGTGCTCCATCGATCGCACCCGTGGCCAGCGATGGGCCAGACGAAAGAAGCATTCCTGCACCAGGTCTTCCGCTTCGGCGACATCCCACACGATCAGGTAGGCGGCGCGCAGGAGCCCCTCGGCCGACTCGGCGACGAAGCGGTCGAACTCGTCCCGGGTCCGGCGTCGACTCACGATCGCACCTGCGTCTCCATCACTCTTCTCAACCCCTCCGGCCGGGTAAAAGGTTGTCTGCCCGCCGCAGAATGTTTCGCGCACCCCGGTGTCATTGTGGGGCGATGGCGAGCGGGCAGGAGGAGACCGCCGGCGATCTGCTCGTCGCCGGCCTCGACGGCTGTCGCGCCGGCTGGGTCCTGGCCACAGTGCAGGTCACGGTGCCCGCCACGCCGGCGAACCACCCTCGCACTCTCCCCGTCGAGATCCGGGTGGTCGACGGGCTCGAGTCCGTGCTGGACGATCTGGCATCGCGGCGCCTCGTCGCTGCCGGCATCGACATCCCGATCGGCCTGCCCCCGGGTGGCCCGCGAACCTGTGACGTCGCGGCGCGGCGCATGCTCGGCCCCCGTCGCAGCACGATCTTCCCCTCGCCTGCGCGCGCCGTGCTCGCGGCGGACGGCTACGACGAGGCGTGTGCCCTCTCGCGGGGCGCGAGCGGCAAGGCGATCTCGAAGCAGACGTTCAACATCCTGCCCAAGATCCGCGAGGTGGACCGACTGCTCGCACCCGCCACCGCCCTCGGGGCGCACCTCTTCGAGATGTGCCCCGAGCTCAGTTTCGCCGTGCTGAGCGGTAGCCCGATGCACCACGCCAAGCGCACCGCCGAGGGTCGCGCCGAGAGACAGGCGGCGTTGCACCGCGTCTTTGGTGACGTCGCCGATCTAGCGGAACGCCCTCCGGCGGGCGCTGCTTGCGATGATGTGCTCGACGCGCTCGTTGGCGCATGGACCGCCCGCCGCTACGTCAACGGCACCCATTTCCAACTCGGCGGCGACGTGGACGAGATCGGGTTGCGGATGCAGATCATCGCCTGAACGCTCGCCCGAACCGCCCCCATCACGGGTCCGTCGACGCGTGCCCGCCTACAGTGCCCCCCGTGGAGGGGAGGCCACGCTGACGGTCATCGAGGAGCCTCGTTCAACGGCGCCACCGACACCGGAGTCCGAGCCCATGGACGAGCACGCGCCCACAGGCGAACCGGGCTCCATCCCCTCTTGGCAGAAGCGCGCGCTCCACTTCTGGCGCTCGCCCCCTGGGCAACCAGCCTGGGCCCGCCCCGCCCTCCTGGCCGTCACCGCGTTGGCCGGCTTCGCCTACGCGCTGGGCATGAACGGCGCCTACCTCGAACCGTTCTATGGCGGCGCAGCGCGCAGCATGTCGATGAGCTGGCACGACTTCATCTTCGGTGCGGCCGACCCCTGGGGCACCGTCTCGGTCGACAAGCTCCCGGGCGCGCTCTGGATACAGGCCCTTTCCCTGCGCATCTTCGGCTTCCACGTGTGGGCGCTGATTCTGCCCCAGGTCGTCGAGGGGATGCTCACCGTGCTCGTGCTCTATCGAGCCGTGCGCCGCGTCGCCGGCGCCGGTGCCGGGATCATCGCAGCCGTGGTGATGGCGAGCAGCCCGATCGTCATCCTGCTCGACCGGGGCAACATCTCGGACTCGCTGCTCATCTTGCTGCTGGTGCTGGCAGCGGACGCCACCATCCGCGCCGCGCAGACCGGGCGCCTCCGTTCGCTCGTGTGGGCGGGCGTGCTGGTCGGCCTCGCATTCCAGGCGAAGATGCTCCAAGCCTGGCTCGTCCTGCCCGCGCTCTTCTTGGCCTACCTCGTCGCCGCGCCCGTGGCCTCGTTCCTCCGGCGAGCGGGCCACCTCGCGCTCGCCACCCTCGCCACCGTCGTCGTGTCCCTCAGCTGGATGTCGGCCGTCTCGCTCGTCCCGGCCTCCAGCCGCCCCTACGTCGACGGGAGCTGCAACAACTCCCTCTTCGCTCAGGTGTTCAGCTACAACGGGTTCAGCCGCCTCGGCGGCAACTTCGCCACCACGGCGGGATGCAACCGTCCCTCCACCTACCTGATCACCGCGGCCCACTACTCGATCCGGCACGACATCGGCACTGCGGGCATCGCCGCGTCGTGGGACCGACTGCTGCGTGGGCCCTTCGGCCACGATGACGCCTGGTTACTGCTCCCTGCGCTGGTGGCGACGGTGTGGCTCCTCGTGCTCCAGCGCCGCCGCCCGCGCACCGACCCCCTGCGCGCCACGGTGATCCTGTGGTTCGCCTGGCTCCTCGTGACCTTCGGGTTCTTCAGCGGCAGCCTGTTCTTGAACTCCTACTACACGGCCGCGCTCGATTCCGCCGGTTGCGGCGCTCTGCGGCATGGGCTTCGCTGCCGGCGTGGCATCGGCGGCGGACCCGTGTCGTGCGGGGGGCGCTCGCCCTCCTGACGGCCGCGACCGTCGCCATAACCGTGGCGCTGGTGCCCGGATACGTCGGCATCAAAACCTGGATCGTCGCCTCCACCGTCGTCGTCGGTCTGCTGGCGGTCGGGATCCTGGTGGCATCCCTGCGCGCCGGCCATGACAGCGTCTGGGCCACCTCCGTCGGCCCGGTGTTCGCCGCCGCCGCCATGCTCGGGGGTTCGGCCTGGGCATCGTCGCTCGTGGTGCACGCGAGCCTCAGCCCGTTCGACTCGCCGTATGCGCCGGTGTCGGTCAACCACTTCAGCCAACAGGCCGCGGCGCGGTTCCCGGCCGAGATGGCGGCACTGCAGCAGTACGTGGCCAACATTCCGGCGAACCAGGCGGCCGATGTCTTCGAGACTTCGGGCGTGACCGGCTACTACATCATGGCCACGGGGCACGAGTTCCTGCCCGTTGGCGGGTTCACCGGGCGCGTGCCCGCGCCGTCGCTGGCCGGATTCAAGCATTTCGTCGCCGAGGGGCGCGTCCTACGCGTGACGGTGACCACGACCCCCATGACCCGCACCCCCGATCTGCGCTGGGTGGTGTCGCACTGTGCGCGTTCGGCCGTCCAGCAGTACGACCCCATCGAGCGGGCAACCCGGACCGTCTTCTACTGCAACGAGCCCGAACCAGCAACGGCGAAGGCTCCTCCAGTCCATGCGACCAACGACTCCTGACTCATCGACATCCGCTGCCGGCCGACGACGAGGCCTCGCCGCTCCCTGCGCCCCCGTCCTCATGCTTGCCATGGTGCTGAGCACCGCCGGCCTGGCCGTGTTCGCGCCAGCGACTGCAGCGACTGCAGCGACTGCCGCCGGCGCTACGACGACCACGACCACGACCGCGACGGCCAGGAGCGCCCCGGCACGCATCATCATCGACACCGACCTCTCGCTCTGGTGGGACGACGCGACGGCGCTCGGAATGGCCAACGTCCTCGAGCAACGCGGCAAGGTGCGGATCCTCGGCGTCATGTCGGATGTGAAGAACCCGGAGGCTGCCGCAGCGATCGATGCCATCGACACCGCATACGGCCACGCCGCCATCCCGGTCGGAGCCGTCGCCGACAGCTCCGCCAACACGGCGAAGCACGGGTACAGCGACCTGATCGCCAAAGAGCTGCCGCACGCGATCCGGAACGGCTCGCAGGCACAGCCTGCCGTCCATCTCTACCGGCGGTTGTTGGCCGCCCAGCCGGACCACAGCGTGACCGTCGTCGCCATCGGCGGCGACACCAACCTGGCCGGGCTGTTGCAGTCGGGTCCGGGACAAGGAAGTTCGCTCCCAGGACGGGCACTCGTGGCGGCAAAGGTGACCAAGCTGGTGATCGAAGACGGTCTGTTCCCGACCGGGGGACCCCCGTTTACCAACGAGCGCATCGACATCGCCGCCACGAAGGACATCGTCGGGAGTCATGGCTGGCCGACCCCGATGGCGTGGGTCGACGGCTTCGCCGGCGTCTACACGAAGGTCGGCGCGTCGCTCTGCACCTCGGTGCCTCCGAAGAACCCGATGCGCATCGTCTACACGGCGCTCTTCCACTGCGGGCCGCCCGGAGACGGCGACTGGGACGGGCCGACCCTGCTGTACGCGGTCGAGGGCCCCACGGGCATCTTCTCGGAGCTGGGCCAGGGGGGCGCTGCGGTGATCAACGCCCAAGGGGGACTGTCCTGGGGCGCAGGCACAGGCCTTCCTTCGGAGGTGTACGTGCATGTCGTGAACCAAGCTGAGCTCAATGCGACGATCAACTCGTTGATCGACAGCAAATGAGGACACGGAGTCGAACCGATTACAGCAAGTTCGGGGGTCCATCGACAGACGCCTGAATGGGGCGTCAAAACCCATCTTTTGGCCAATTCGGGCTGGGGCGCCATTCAGCTCGGCCAGGATCTTCCGAAAGCCTCACCGTGAAGTCCACAGACCCTGATCCGTGTCCACACCTGAAAGGCTCCATCGTGTCGTACCTGAGGAGTCAGTGATGTTCCACCCGATCTGTTCAGGGGCCGCAGCTTCGACGGGCGGGCTCGGTTCGCATTCTGGGACAAGCGGACATCCTCGGCGCGGCGTTCCGCTCCCTGTTAGCGTCACCGACGTTGGCGCTCGACCAGTGGCCGAATCATGAGGCAGGAGGGGGCGATGCCGATCTTTCAGAGGGTGTTGGCGTGGGAACGACACGCAATGCGCCTGTACCGGGTCGAGGACTGGCTCTACCGGCGTGGCCACACCGACATGGCCTACGGCGTGTCCGCCATCTCCCGGCTGCTGACCGGCGTCGAGGTTGAGCCGGGCGCCGAGTTGGCCCCCAGCGTCAAGATCATGCATGGCTATGGAACGCGCATAGGCCAAGGCGCCCGTGTGGGAGATGGGACGGTGATCTTCCATCAGGTCACCATCGGCCGAGCGGCCGGACTTCCGGTGGAGCAGGACGGCTACCCGACTATCGGTCGCGATGTTTACATCTACCCCGGGTCGATGCTCATCGGCCCGATCACGGTCGGCGACGGGGCGAAGATCACGGTCGGCGCAGTGGTGACCAAGGACGTGTCGCCGGGCGCCATCGTCTTTGGCAATCCGGCGCGCCAGCTCGGCTGGGTCGAGGGCTACGCGGAGAGCCCCGCGCCAGAACACGCGCAGAGACTGTGCGAAGAAGATCCCGCGTTAGGCGTACGGCTGGAGGCGGCAGATCACGAGCGGCCCAGGACAAGGCGCATAGATGCCACGGCGGTCAGCAGCCATTAGGGCGGCTGACTGAACAGGGCGCGAACGTCGGTCACGACTCAGGTCGTGATGCCCTCCGTGGCTCGTTGCCGTTGCTCACCCGCTTGAAGTCCAAGAATTCCGACACCCGCATGATGCGCAGCAAGGTGCGCCCGATCAGCCCGACGTGCTGGCGGTGAGGGTCGTGCACCACCACCGGTTCGGTCAACTCGTACTCGCGCCGATGGGTTTCCAGACGTACCGCACCGTGCGCCAGCGCGTTGCGCACCCACTCCGCATCGCGGCCGTAGGTGAGAGCGAAACGGAACCCGTCTTTGGTGCGGAAGACGTTGACCGGCGTGCGGTACGCCGTGTGGGTTCGCCGGCCGACGTGGACGACGACGCCCATGCCGGGCGCCCAACCGGCCACGTGAATGGAGACCTTGTTCGTGACGGCTCGGTTGAAGCGCGCCATGCGCCGCCCAACGCGAGGCCGCTGCTGACTCGCATGCGGTCCCGAACGGGGCTGCGCGGAGTGCGCGCTCATACCAGCGTCAACCCTCCGTCCACCGCGAGCACCTGCCCGGTGATGTAGCTCGCCTCGTCGGAAAGCAGGAACACTGCGGCCGCCGCGACCTCCCAGGCCGTCCCCTGGCGCCCGAGCGGGACCGGCGTGCGGGTGCGCGAGGGACGGCCGGCCGAGGCGGCCCGGCCGAGTGGCGTGTCGATGAGGCCGGGCGCGAGCACGTTGGCCCGGATGCCCCGGCGGGCGCCCTCGACGGCGACATGGCGGTTCAGCCCGATGAGGCCGGCCTTCGATGCGTCGTAGGCCGGGATGCGGCTCCCCGGCCGGATACCGGCGACCGACCCCATGAAGACGATGGACGAGTTGTCGGGCAGCACGACCAGCGCGCGGCGCACCAGCATGAAGTGCGAGCGGAGGTTCAGCGCGAAGGTCCTGTCCCACTCGTCGGGAGACGTCCCCGCCACACCCATGCCGAAACCCGTGCCCACGTTGAGCACCAGTCCGTCCGGCGCCAGGCCCGGCTCCTCCGAGACCGCCATACGGCAGCCGTCCTCGGTGGTGACGTCGGCGACCACGATGGCCGCCTTGCCACCCTCCTCGGTGATGACGCGCCACGTCTCTTCGACCGCCGACTCGTCGCGGTCCACGCAGACGACTGAGGCCCCCTCGCGGGCGGCCCGCACCGCGATGGCGCGGCCGTTGCCGACCGGCGCGTCCGGGTCGCGCGATGGTTGAGTGCCGGCGCCGACGACCGTGATGCAGCGCCCTTCGAGCAGCGGCGTCATGGGCGCTCCTTGACGTTCACCGACGTCGCCTAGACCGCAGGCCCGTTCGGCGCATCTCGCCCGTCGGGCAGATCCGGACCGCCCGGCACGCTTCGAGCGATCGCGAGGGCCGACGGCTCGAGCTGGACGCGGAGCGAGCGCAACACGCCCGCGAGCATCTGGTAGTGGGCGATCAACATGAGAAGCTCGATGAGCTCGCTCTCGCTCAGCAAGTCCTCGAGGGCCTCCCACGTCGCGTCGGAGACTCCGTCGGCGTCGGCTGTCTCGTCCACCGCGCGGAGCGCGGCCGACTCCACCGGCGCCCACGCCACTTCGCCCAGCCCGTCGACCCGACCCAGCGCCGCAATCTCGTCGCGCGTGATGCCCTGCGCCTCCGCGAGCTCGATGTGGTGCGCCCACTCGTAACCGCCGCCGAAGCGGAAAGCCGTGCGCAGAACCACCATTTCGCGCAGTCGGCCCGGCAGAGTCCCCGCGAGGAGGGCCCCGCCGAAGCCGAGCCAGCGCCGGAAGAGCTCGGGGTCGGCCCGGCCCAACGTGGTGAAGATGTTCATCGGCTCGGTGGTCCCGCCCGGCGCACCCTCGAGCACCCTGGTCAGCACCTGGTCCCACTCTCCTGCCGCCAGCGGCGCCATCCGGGGGCCGTCCTCTCCCCCGGTCTCAAATCGTGCGGTGGAGGCGGATCCGGTCATGAGCGCATCGTAGGCACGACGGCTACCCCGGGTCCCTCCGACGGCCCGCGCCAGAAACGCAGGCCCGGAGCTCCGGCGAGGCACGGAGGGCTCAGCGCAGCGGGCGGAACCCCATGGGCGGTTGCCCCGTCCCGGCACCACCGAGATGCCGGATGTCCGCGTCGGGCCGGGACACTTCGTCGAGGATGCCGTACGCCACGGCTTCGTCCGCGCTGAGGAAGCGGCCCCGCTCGAGGTCTGCTTCGACGGTGTCGCTCGGCGTGCCCGCCGCGACACCGACCCGCTCGCAGAAGCGACGGCGTTCGCTGGCTCGCAGCTCGGCCCACTGGGCCACGTTGCGCACGTGTGCCTCGAGCTGCGTCGTCGGTTCGCACAGCGAGAAGCGCGTGCTCGGCAGCGCCGCCCGGTGGCTGCACACTGCGACCACCCCGATGGCACCGCCCGCGACCTGGCCGAGACACAGTGCCCGCACCGGGACGCCCATCAACTCGACGACGTCCATGAGCGTCAACGCCGGAGCCAGGTCCGCCTCACTGCAGTCGACGCGCAGCGTGACCGCCTCGTCGCCATCCGCATCGAGCGTCATCAGCTCGGCCGACACCCGGGTCGCCGTCGGGCCGTCGAGGGCCTCCGTGAGCTGCACGATCCGCTGCGCGAGCAACCGCCGCGCCAAGAGATCGGAGAGCGGCTCGGGGCTCCCGAAGCCCACGTTCGACGACCCGCCCGGGGGCGCCAGCCAGGGCCAGTCGTCCGAGCCCGCCCGTCCGTCACGCTCAGCCATGCTCGATCCTCCATTCCAGACGCGCCCCCAACGCCGTGGTGTAGCGCTGCACTGTCGAAAGCCGGACGTCGAGGTCGCCGGCCTCGAAACGGGCCACGGCCGACTGCGAGGTCCCCATCCGGGCGGCCACCTCGGCCTGGGACAGGCCCAGCTCGCGGCGCAGCGACAGCAATTGGCCCGAGACCGAATGGCGCCGCTCGGCCATCTCCTTGAAGCCGGGGAAGACGGTGGGATGGCGGCGTGCGCTCACGGTGACCGATTATCTCATATTTGAGATAACGTGAGAACCACCCCGACACACGAGCCCGAGAGGAGCGTCGCCACATGAGCCCGCAGAAGCAGAGCAGCACGAGGACGCCCGCCCCGCACGTGGACCGGTTGCGCCAGGTCCTCGTCCCCACCGTGATCGAGGAGGGCAACCGGGGCGACCGGGCCTTCGACATCTACTCCCAGCTGCTGCGCGAGCGCATCGTGTTCCTGGGCCAGGAGGTCGATGATCAGGTGGCGAACCTGATCATCTCCCAGATGCTCTTCCTCGAGGCGCAGAATTCGGAGCGGGACATCTACCTCTACATCAACTCCCCCGGCGGCGTCGCCTACGCCGGCATGGCGATCTACGACGTGATGCAGCACGTGGAGCCCGACGTGTCCACCATCTGCGTCGGCATGGGGATGTCGGCGGCCGCCATGATCCTCTCGGGCGGTGCGCCGGGGAAACGCTTTGCGCTCCCCAACGCGCGCGATCATGATCCACCAGGGCTCGGCAGGCACGCGGGGCGCGCCGTCGGACATGGAGATCCAGCTGCGCGAGGTGCTCTCGCTCACGCACCGCATGGCCGAGATCATCGCCTTCCACACGGGCAGGCCGGTCGAGCAGGTCGCCCAGGACATCGAGCGGGACCGCTTCATGTCGGCGGCCGAGGCCCAGGACTACGGGATAGTCGACGACATCATCGTGCCGCGACGGGGACTGTGCGCTCCCGTCCCCGTGACGGGAGCGCGGCGAGAAGCCGAACTGCAGGTTGCACGCGTGTGAACACCGACTGAAATCTTTGCCCGCGTCGCCTGTTGCATCGGCATCGGCCGTTTGCCGATGTACCAACGGGGCAAACAAACGATCGACAGAGAAACGGGCGGAGAGATCGGAGAGCACGCAGCACAATGAGCGACAGGCGACGCCCCGACGACTGGCCGAGGCGCGTCAGCAGGCGCGACCTGCTCAAGGGAGGACTCGCCGCCATCGGCGCCGCTGGTGTGGCGGGCGTCGCCGGTGCCGGTTTGAGCAGCAAGGCCGGAGCGAGCATCGAACGCGCTGCGGCCCTGTCACCGAGCAGCCTGCCGAGCCTGAGCGACATCCAGCACGTCGTCATCCTCATGCAGGAGAACCGCTCCTTCGACCACTACTACGGCAGGCTCTCGGGAGTCAGGGGTTACTCCGATCCCAATGTCCTGCGCAACCCCGTCTCGGGCAAGAACCCTCCGGTGTGGAAGCAGTACGGCTACAAGCCGGGCGTCGGGGTCGACCCGAGCGGCTTCCTCGAGCCCTTCCATCTCATTCAGAACCCGCCCACCGAGGACGGCGCCACCACCAACGACATCAGTCACGAGTGGACGACCCAGCACGACGCGTGGAACAGCGGTGCCATGGACAACTTCGTCGGGGCGCACCTCGCCGCCGACGGGGTCGACAACTTCGCCGTGACCATGGGCTACTTCGAGCGCAGCGACCTGGCGTTCTATTACGCGCTGGCTGACGCCTTCACCATCTGTGACGACTACTACTGCTCGGTGCTCGGCCCGACCGATCCCAACCGGGTGATGGCGTTCTCGGCGTCGATCGATCCCGGCGGCACCGGCGGAGGGCCCATCCTCGTCACGCAGACGACCGGCCGCGCGCAGCAGTACAACACGCTCTCGTGGACCACGATGCCCGAGCAACTGCTCGATGCGGGTGTGAGCTGGAAGGTCTACAACGACCCGACCGGACTGGCGCTCTTCAACCCGCTCCCCTACTTCAAGGCCTACAACGACTCCACCACCACACGCGGGCAGCAACTCCAAGCACAGGCCCTCACCCCCACCTACCCGGCCGACTTCGTCGCGGACGTGGCGGCCGGCACCTTGCCGCAGGTGAGCTGGATCCACGGTCCGGTCGTCCAGTGCGAGCACCCGGCCACCGCGCCGCAGTGGGGGGAGAACCTGGTGCAGACCGTGCTCGACACCCTCACGTCGAACCCCGACGTGTGGGCGCAGACGCTTTTCATCCTCCACTACGACGAGAACGGCGGCTTCTTCGACCACATGCCCCCGCCGGTCCCACCGGCGGGCACCGACGGCGAGTACCTCACGGTCAACCCCTTGCCGAGCACGGCCGGCGGCATTGTCGGACCGGTGGGCCTCGGCTTCCGGGTGCCGTGCCTGCTCCTCTCGCCCTTCGCCCGCGGTGGGTACGTGTCCCACCACACGTTCGACCACACCTCGACACTGCGGCTCCTCGAGACGCTCTTCGGCGCCCCGGTGCCCAACCTGACCGAGTGGCGCCGCAACGTGACCGGGGACATGACCCAGGCCCTGGCTCTCGGGCAACCCGCCAACACCACCATCCCGACGCTGCCCAACGCGCCGCTGATCGAGCCGGCCATCGACGAGCAGATCATCCTCAACGCCTTGACCGGCACCTTCGACGAGGGCTTCACCTACACCCCGCCCACCACCAACTCGATGCCCGCCCAAGAGACCCGCCCGGCGCGGCCCAGGCCACCGCGATGAGCGACCGCCGGTCTGGCTCTACGACGAGCACGGCGGCTACTACGACCACGTGGCGCCCCCTGCCGCGATCGCACCCGACGCCACGCCCCCGGACATCGGTCCGGCGGACCAGCCGGGTGGATACGCCATGTACGGACCCCGCGTCCCCGTCGTCGTGGTCAGTCCCTACGCCCGCTCCCATGCCGTGACCAACAAGGTGCACGACCACACGTCGGTGCTGGCCACCATCGAGCGGCAGTGGAACCTGCCGGCGTTGACCTATCGCGACGCCAACGCGGCCACGCTCGCCGACTTCTTGGACACCTCGGTCATGACCTTCGGCGAGCCCCCCGACCTGGCCGCCCCGGCCAACCCGCTGCCCGGCCTGATCCAGGGCTACCAGGGCCAACCGGTGCCCCCGGCCCCCGCCGCCACCAAACCCGGGCGCTGAGCGCTGCACGCAGAGGGTCGGCGGCCGAGCGTGGCCGGCCGAACGGTGCTGGGCGAGCGGTGCTGCGCGAGCGGTGCCGGGTCCGGGCCGCGGAGAGGCGTCGCACCGGCGTTCGCACCATCGCTTCGCATCCCCGACGGGTCGGGGGCCTACAGTAGGTGACATCGGTGTCAGGAAAGCCGGGTCACACCCGGGCAGAGCGTGCAGAAGGGGAGGACCGAATGCGCACTGAGGACATGATCCTGGTCAGCGTCGACGACCACGTGATTGAGCCCAGGGGGATGTTCGACGGGCTGCTGCCCAAGAAGTACCAGGACGCAGCACCGAGGCTGGAGCGCCGCGAGGACGGCACGGACGTGTGGCTCTACGACGGCAACATCATCCCCAACGTCGGGCTGAACGCCGTCGTGGGCCGGCCTCCCGAGGAGTACGGCATCGAGCCCACCTCGCTCGAGGACATGCGGGTCGGCTGCTACGACGTCCACGAGCGCGTGCGTGACATGTCGGTCAACGGCGTGCTCGGCTCCATGTGCTTCCCCTCCTTCCCCCAGTTCTGCGGCCAGCTGTTCGCCCGCCGTGAGGACAAGGACGAGGCACGCGCCATGGTGCAGGCCTACAACGACTGGCACATCGACCGGTGGTGCGGCGCCGAGCCCGGTCGCTTCATCCCGCTTTCCATCCCCGTCATCTGGGACCCCGAGCTCGGTGCGGAGGAGGTGCACCGTGTAGCCAAGAAGGGTTGCCATTCCGTCACCTTCTCGGAGAACCCCGAGAAGCTCGGCTGGCCCTCGCTGCACAACGAGCACTGGGACCCCTTCTGGAAGGCGTGCGCCGACGAGGGCACCATCGTCTGCATGCACCTGGGCTCGTCGTCGCAGATCCTGATGACGTCGGTCGAGGCGCCGATCGACGTGATGATCAGCCTGCAGCCCATCAACATGGTGCAGGCGGCCGCCGACCTGATCTGGTCACCGATCCTGCGCAAGTACAAGGACCTGCACTTCGCCCTCTCCGAGGGCGGCATCGGTTGGATCCCCTACGCCCTCGAGCGCATCGACTACGTCTACGAGCACCACCGCAAGTGGACCGGTCAGGACTTCGGCGACCAGCTGCCGAGCCAGGTGTTCAAGGACCGCGTCATCACCTGCTTCATCGACGACGCCTTCGGTGTCCAGAGCCGTGAGTTCTTGAACATCGACAACATCACGTGGGAGTGCGACTACCCGCACTCGGACTCGACGTGGCCACAGTCCCCCGAGCTGCTCATGAAGTATCTCGACGGCGTGTCCGACGAGGACATCGACAAGATCACGCACGTCAACGCGATGAAGCACTTCCAGTTCGACCCCTTCAGCGTGCGGGCGCGCGAGAAGTGCACCGTCGAGGCGCTGCGGGCCGAGGCCGCCGACGTCGACACCTCGCTCGTCTCCCGAGCCCGGGGGCAGACGCACGTCAACGAGAAGGGCATCGTGAGCGTGAGCAGCTTCACCACGCGCCTGCGCGACGACGAGGACTGAGCGCCCCCCACATCGCAGCACCAGCAGACGCCGTAGCCGGCACGCCACCTGCGCGCGTCGGGGCGCGGCCCCGAACCTGAGCACCGAGACACCGGAGACACCGGAGACCATGTCGATCGACTACGCCCTCGGTGACGACCACGTCGTCACCATCACCATCAACCGCCCCGAGGCGCGCAACTCCATGGACATGGAGCACTTCTTCGGGCTGCGCCAGGCCTGGGACCGCTTCGGCGAGGATGACAACGCCTACGTCGCCATCGTCACGGGCGTCGGCAAGGACTTCTGCGTCGGGGCCGACCTCAAGACCTACATCCCCCAGATCACCGAGCTGCAGCGCAAGATGAAGGACGGCGCGCACCCCGAGGAGTTGGGCGGCTACCGCCTCGACGACGGAGTCAAGGCGGTGCTGCGCGGCACCAAGCTCTACAAACCGATCGTCGCGGCGGTCAACGGCACCTGTGTCGCCGGCGGGATGGAGATGCTCGGCGGCACCGACCTGCGGGTGGCCAGCGACACCGCCACCTTCGCGGTGATGGAGCCCAAGCGCGGCCTGTTCGCCGGCGGCGGGACCACGGTGCGCCTCCCGCGCCAGATCCCCTGGCCCGCCGCCATGGAGCTCTTGCTGTGTGCCGACCAGGTGCCGGCTCAGCGTGCCTACGAGATGGGAGTCCTCAACGAGGTGTGCCGCCCCGCCGACCTGATGGAGCGGGCCTACCACTACGCCCACCGCATCACGGCCAACGGGCCCTTCGCCGTTCGCAAGACCAAGGAGTCGGCGCTGCGCGGACTCGCGACCGACATGAAGGAGGCCTACCGGATCGAGTCGGAGATCTCCGGTGAGGTCTTCAGCAGCGAGGACGCCAAGGAGGGGCCGCTCGCCTTCGCCGAGAAGCGCGCGCCCAACTGGAAGAACCGCTAGCCATAGCGCGAGGCCCCCCGGGCCCGTGTGCTCAGTGCTGCACCAGCGCGTAGACCATCGTGACCTGATCGGTCTCGGTCTGGCTGCCCGGTTCGACCGGCACCGGTGAGGCCTGCATGGCGCCCGAGGCGTTGGCGGCGAAGCCCTGGCTCGGCTCGTACAGCGATGGTTGGGTGTTGTCGGTCAGGGAGCACACCGGACCGAGCCTCCGGCCTGCTGCCGCCGCCATGGCGCCCGCGTGGGCGACGGCCTGGTGCACCGCGTTGGCCCGCGCCTCGTCCTCGACCGTGGCCGGGTCGCTGAAGGAGAAGCTGAGGGAACTGATCTGTGCCGCGTCGCCGCTGGCGTTGACCACGTCGTCGATGGCGGATCCGGCGGTCTTCGTGTCGCGGAGCGTCGCCGTGATCGTGTTGGTGGCCTGGTAGCCGGTCAGCGTGGGCACGCCCTTCGGGTAGGCGTACTGCGCCTGCAGGTTGAGCCCAGTCGTCTGGATGTCGGCCTGGTGCACGCCGTTCGCCTCGAGCGCGAGCAGGGCCTGGTTCACCTTGGCGTTGTTGTCGCTCAGGGCTGCCGCCGACGAGCTGTCGGTGGAGCTGAAACTGAACACTGCGCTGAGGACGTCAGGCGGCTCCGACGCCTGGCCCGTTCCTTGGACCGTGAGGTGCGGTGACGAGCTCCCGCAGCCTGCCGGTGGCGCCACCGGCGTGCTCGCGCCCGCATCGGCCAGGGCGAGGCCGAGACCCGCTCCCGCGACCAGGAGCGCCCCCAGGGCCACAGCGAGGAGAACCCGTGCCCGAGGGCGCGGCGCACGCCGGCGGGATGAACCACCGGACGCGGTTGGGTCGTGTCGATCCGACACGTCCTGGTGGGCCGAAAGGTCGTCGTGGTCGGGACCCTGTTCCATAGTGTGCGCCTCCGCGTTCGTTGACACACCAGAGACGCAGCGGGGCGGCGATCGGTTCGGGACGGGGCGGCCTGATCGAGACGGGGCGGCCGGATCGGGACGACTGGCCGGATCGGGACGGCCGGCCGGTTTGGGAGGGTGGTGCGGCCCAAGAATGAGATCATCGACGATGCGTCACGCGGACATCGCGGTCTGGACTGGCTGTGCTCGTCCGCCGACACCGGAGCGGTGACCACATGAGACGAACGGTGCGGATTCCCTGCGGCTGAGCTCTCGGGTCAGGCAGCGTCCACGGCTCACTTGTGTGTGGCCGGCGGCCGCCGCGGTCGCAGCCGCCTCTTGTGTTCTGACGCCGATCGCAGGCCAGCGAGATTCGGGAGCGGCGAGACCACAGGCCTCCACCCCGGTCGTGCGAGTGCTTCTGATGCCCGCCGGCGGGGCACAGAACGTCGAGCTGAACTCGGTGAGCTGTCCCGACCCCCGGTTCTGCGTGGCGGTCGGTGAGTACCGCCCGGCTGGCAGGTGGATGAACGATCAGGGGGAGCATCCGGTGGTCATGCGCTTCGACGGCTCGCGGTGGTCGGCCATGGCGGCAGCACCGGCAGCGCCGGACACAGAGCTGAACGGCGTCGACTGCGTTGCGAGATCGACGTGCGTCGCCGTGGGCGACAGCGCTGACGCTGATGGCGGCTCGTCCCCTCTCATCGAGGCGATGCACGGGACAGCCTGGGCGGTCGTCCCGTCTCCGAGCCCCACCATCTTCTCGGTCGATGGGAACCATCTCGAGTCCGTGTCCTGCGTGTCCGCCGGCAACTGCACGGCAGTTGGCTGGGACATGGGGCTCGACTACGGGCGTGGGCTCACTCCGGTCACGGGACTCGTCGCCCACGAAGGGCCAACGGGGTGGACGGTCGAACCCATTGCGCCGCTTGTCCCCACCGAGAAGTGGTCCCTCGCCGGCGACGTGACCGTCCCCTCCAATGCGTTCGATCCCACGTATCTCATGTCCGTGTCGTGCACGCGCGAGCTCTGTCTCGCCGCCGGAGAGGGTCGGGGTTTCATCGAACAGGGAGAGACCTGGACCCCACTTGCCGCATCACCGCTGGTCTTCAATGGCGTCAGCTGCTGGTCCGGTCATCCCTGTCTCGGAGTCGGCCGCGGCGGCCAAGGTTTCTCGGGTGGCATCGTCGTGACGACCTCGACCTCCATCGCCCGGCTCTCCAGCACACGCTGGCAGCGGGTGGCGTCGCCGAACACCACGTCGTCACAAAACCTCCTCGGCGCGGTGGCGTGCTGGGCGGGACGCTCCTGCGTGGCAGTCGGCTCTGTCACCGGACCTCCGCAGGCTCAGCCGACGGGAAACCGAGAAGGAGACGCCCTCGTCGAGGTGGAATCAAAGGACGCGTGGTCCCTGGCGACGCTGCCAAGGACGCCGTTCAAAGTCGACGACGCTCTGACCTCCGTGAGTTGTCCGGGCCCGCACACCTGTATCGCCGTCGGGCAGGCGGTCGTGAACGTGCTCACCGTGCCGAGCGGGCCGATACACGCCTTCTCGGTGCGGGTGCTGCACTAGGGCTTCGGAGCCCGACGCAGCGCCAGAAGCGAGGGGAACCCCACGACGAGTGTCTGCAGTCGCCAGCCCCGCGCCGCCAGCCCACGTCGCCGGGCCATGCGGCCGACTGCGACCGCCTCGGCCGCGTGGATGACGGCGGTCGCCGCCAGGAGCACCTGGAGCACCTCGCGCGGGGGCAAGGCGTCACTCGAGATCTCGTTCGCCTTGTCGTAGGCGGGTTTCGACAATGCGAGCTTCGTCAGGATGACGATCCCGCCGTCGAGAAGAAGAAACCAGAACAGCGAGGGCCGCACCACCCCAGAACGTCGCTCTCGTGCCATAGGAACGTTTCTAGCGAGTGGGCGGCGCGCCCGGCAACCGGACGGGACTCGACATGGAGGCGGAGACGGCTGCTGCAGCGAGCTGCCCGCAGGCAGCGTCGATCTCGGCGCCGCGGGTGACCCGGATGGTGGCGTTGACCCGCCGCGCCGCGAGCAGGTCCCGGAAGTGCCGCACCCGCGCCGGCGCTGAGCCCACTACCGGATAACCCGGTGTGGGGTTGAGCGGGATGAGGTTGACGTGGGCGCCGAGTGGCCGGGCGAAGGCTGCGAGCTCCGCAGAGTCGCTGTCCCGGTCGTTGACGCCGTCGATGAGTGCCCATTCGATGGAGAGGCGCCGACCGCTCGACGCCACGTACTCGGCGCACGCGGCGGCGAGCTCGGCCAGCGGATAGCGACGGTTGATCGGTATCAGCTCGTCACGCAGCGCGTCGTTGGCCGCGTGCAAGGACACGGCGAGGTTGACCGGCAGCGTCTCGGCCGCCAGACGGCGGATGCCGGGAATCAGCCCGACCGTGGACAGTGTCAGGTGCCGGGCTGAGAGCCCCATCTCTGCATGGAGGCGGGTGACAGCGCCCCAGACCCGGTCGTAATTCGCCAGCGGTTCCCCCATCCCCATGAAGACCACGTTGGAGAGGCGCCGCGGCTCGGCCTCGCGCATGGCGGCGGCCACCTGCTCGACGATCTCGCCCTGGCTCAGGTGCCGCTGGAAGCCGGCCTGCCCGGTGGCGCAGAACTGACAGGCCATGGCGCAGCCGGCCTGGGTCGAGACACACACCGTCACCCGATCGGGGTACCGCATCAACACCGTCTCGACCCGGGCGCCGTCGTGGAGGGTCCACAGCCACTTGGTGGTCTCGCCCGAGTCGGCGCTCTGACGCGCCTCCTCGGTGAGCGCCGGCGGCAGGGCGTTCCCCAACGCGCTCCGGAGGGCGGCCGGCAGCTCGGTCATCTCCTCGGGCCGGCGTACCCGCGCATGGAGGCCCTCCCAGACCTGGCGGACCCGGTAGGACGGCTCGCCTTCGAGCAGCCGAGCCAGCTCGTCCTTGGTCAACTCGTACGGGACCGGCATGAGGCCAGGTTAAGAGGACTGGGCTTGCGCCCCTGGATCTGCCCGGATAAAATGAATGAACATTCGTTTTTATTCCTCTCGGAGGGAGTACCCATGCGCACAGGACGACCGAGCCGCACCGCCTGTCAGAACGCCCTGTTCAGGGCGCTCGAAGCCCGGCATCCGGCCGGTGAGCGCGTCGCTGACGACACCTTGGCCGCGGGCTTCCTCACGCCCGAGTACCGGGTGGTGGCAGAGCTGGCGCGGGTCCCCGCGCTGCGGCGCTCAACCGAGGCCTTCATCGACCGCCGTTGGCCCTGCGCGCGCGGTGGAGTCGTGGCCCGCACCCGGCTCATCGACGACACGATCGCCGACGAGCTCCCCGCCATGTCCCAGGTCCTCATCCTCGGTGCCGGTTACGACTCGCGGGCCTATCGCCTCCCTGGCATGAGCGATCGAGCGGTCTTCGAGGTCGACCATCCGGACACCCAGGCGATCAAGCGGCGGGCCCTGGCCCGTCTGGGTTGCACGGTGAGCGAGCACGTTCACCTGGTGCCGATCGTGTTCGGGCGCGACGACGTGGCGACCCAGCTGGCGGCGGCGGGCTTCGTCGACGGTCTGCGGACCCTCGTGTTGTGGGAAGGCACGACCAACTACCTCAATGACCGCGCGGTGGACGAGACGTTCGCCTTCGTCTCCGGGGCGGTCGGGAGCGGATCGCCGGTGCTGTTCACCTACGTCCACGCCGGGATGCTCGACGGCACCGTCTCCTTCAAGGGTGCCCCCACCACCATGCGCTCCGTGCAGAAAACCGGCGAGCCCATGACCTTCGGCTTCCACCCCGACGAGGTGCCCGGCTACCTGACCGAGCGGGGCTTCGACCTCGAGTGGGACCTGCCCGTGTCCGAGCTCGGTCGGCGCAGCTACTGGGAGGCGCCACCGTCCCTACCCGCCTATTACCACGTCGCCAAGGCGCGGAGGCGCTGAGAATGCCAAAGGTCACCGAGGAACACCTGCAGGAGCGCCGGCGCCAGATCATGGAGGCGGCCCTGGCTTGCTTCTCGCGCCAGGGCTTCCACCGCACCACCATGCAAGACATCGTGGGCGAGAGTGGCCTGAGCGCCGGCGCCTTCTACCGCTACTTCGAGTCCAAGGAGGCGATCGTCGCCGCGCTGGCCGAAGAACACCACCGTTCCGAGGCCGCCGTCCTGGCCACCGTCGACACCGCGACCGACGCCACCGAGGCTCTGGCTGACCTCGTCCGGACCTCGCTCGGGCGGCTCGACGACGACAACGAGCGGCGGTGGCGGCGGGTGACGGTCCAACTGTGGGCCGAGGCGCTGCGCGACCCGCGCATCATGGACGTGGTGCGCAGCGGGCTCGACGGCCCCCTCGAAACGCTGGCCGAGGTCGTCGCACGCGGTCAGCGGGAGGGCACCCTCCCCCGCGGCCTGGACCCGAACGCCACCGCCCGCGTCTGCGCCGCCATCTTCCAGGGCCTCGTGGTTCAGCAGGCGTGGGAGCCCGCGCTCGACGTGTCGGCATACGTCGAGTCTGTGCTCGGCTTCCTCGAGGGACTGGCGATCGCCGCACGCGCGGAAGCCTCCGTGAGCTGACCCCTCGGAGCGGAACGGCCGGAGCTCTCGGGCATCGCAGCCGAGCCGGACCACGGGCGCAGTTGCGGCCGATGCCCTCGCCGTGCTGGCCTGAACGCCACAGGGCGACCGGCCGCCAGCAGTATGCACCGGTCCGCACCAGTCCGCACCTGAGGAGACTGATGACCGACACCCCCGAGGACCCGATCGGCGACGACCTGACGAGGCGTATCGAGCACGGCGTCTGCTGGATCACCCTCAATCGCCCCGACGCAGGCAACGCGCTCACCCAGTACATGCGGGACCAGATTGCCGAGTGGGTGCGCGACGCCTCAGGCGACCTGTTCGTGCGGGTGTTGGTGATCACCGGGGCCGGTGACAGGGCGTTCTGCACCGGCGCCGACCTGCGCGGCGGCCACCGCCCGCCCCGACCCAGGCCTGAAGGCGCACCCGAGAGCGTCGTCGGCGAGGGCTCGCGCACGATCCGCGACGGCTGGCAGGCCCTCGTGACGTCCATCTTGGATTGTGAGAAGCCGGTCATCGCCGGCGTCAACGGCACTGCGGCAGGAGGCGGGATGCACTTGGCCCTCGCCTGCGACCTGGTCGTGATGGCCGACGACGCCAAGTTCGTCGAGGTCTTCATCCGCCGCGGCATCGCGCCCGACGCCGGCGGCGCCTGGATCCTCACTCGGCTGGTCGGCATCCAGAAGGCGAAGGAGCTGTTCTTCTTCGGTGACGACGTGCCGGCTGCGGAGGCCTATCGCATCGGTTTGGTCAACCGCATGGTCCCACGTGCCGAGTTAGTGCCCACGCTCGAGGAGATGGCGGGCCGTCTCGCCCACGCGCCGACGAAGGCGATCTGGGTCACCAAGTGGCTCACCAACCGCGCGCTCGACGTCGATCGCGCCACGTCTCTCTACGACGAAGCGATCGGCCAGGAGATCGTCACGCGCACCCTCGACTCCCAAGAGGGCATCGCCAGCTTCGTGGAACGCCGGCCGGCCGAGTTCAAGGGCTGGTAGACGACTTTGACGCGGTCGTCGTCGTTCCCGACCCCCCGACGTTGACCGTGGTGGTCGTCGACGGCGGAGTGGATGTTGTCGTGGTCGACTGCCCTGGAGAGGCGGTGGTGCTCGTCGAGCTCGACGTGGACGAAGACGTCGTGGTGGAGGTCGACGTGGTGGACGTCGGGGTCGTCGACGTCGTGGTCGTCGTGTCAGTGGGAGCCGGACCCGGGTTGATGATGTTGCCGAACGTGGTTCCCGAGCCCGCGCCCCCGAAAATGTCCGACAGCGGCTTGCCCGAAATCAGCTCGACCGCGGTGATGAAGAGCAGGGCCAGCACGAACACGATGCCGGCGGCGGCGGCGATCGCCTTCCAGGTGTAGCGCCGTGCGACCAACGGCGCGCGGGAGGCCGACGAGGTCACCGACGTGGTCGCGGCCGAGCCGCTTTGGCCGTGTCCACCCCCGCCGGTGACCCGCTGCATCGGCATGGTCGAGGCCGAGACCCGCTCGGTGGCGGGCGCCTCGGGGGAGGCGGAGACCTCCATGCGCTGGGCCTCTCCCGCGGTCCGCTCCGTCTGCGCCGTCTCGTCGGCGGCCGCTGACACCGTGCTCCTCCCCGGGCCAACCACCTCAGTGGGAGCCGAACTCGCGTCCACCGAGGACGCCGCGTCACCCCCCGCCCCGGTGCCGCTCAGCCGCCGCAGCAAGCTCGACGCCGAGGAATCGGGCGCCCGTTCCGCGACCTGTTTCACTGCTTCGTGACCCCGATCGATCGACTGGGCGATGAGGGCGGTGCCGGTGGTGGCGGCCGCCGAACCGATCGCCACGCCGATGATCGTGCCCTTGACCCCGAAGGCCGACGCGATCAGAGCGGCGATCACCGCGCCCGCGGCCGAAGCCAGTATCTGGCGGACCGAGAACTTCACGCCAGGGCTGTCTAGTCGCCCGCCACCGGCGCGACGGCGCGGGCGATGAACTGGCGAGCGCCCGAGTCAAGGACCCAGTCGTGCCCGAAGCGGGCGACCGGGCCCGCGAAACGAGAGACCATCTGGAGGGCCGTGTTGCCAGGTGCGAGGGAGCTGCGCAGCGTGGCGATGCAGCCGGCTCTGGCTTCGGCCTCGGCGTCGCGACCGGCATCGGCGTCCTCCAGGGTCAGCTGGGCAACCCCGACCACGTCGCCGAGAACCCTGGCCCGCACCAGCGCCGGCGCCTCGATGTGCTCGATCGACACCCGGAAGCGCACCGGGTAGGGCACCGGCGGCTGCACCTCGCAGCGCCACTCCTCGCCTTCGGCCAGCGCCGAGGCCTCGAACGTGCGGAGCCACGGCCACCAGCCGCGGTAGTTCGACACGTGCGAGATCTGCGCCCACACCTCCTCGCGCCGCAGCGGCAGCGGATAACGGTGCACCGTCGTGATGGCACCTCGCAAGGGCGTGGCGCCGTCTCCCGCCCAGTCGTCGCCCGCGCCAGCGTTCACTCCCCGACGGCTCCGTCGATGCGCTCGCGCAAGAGGTCGGCGTGCCCGTTGTGCCGGGCGTACTCCTCAATCATGTGAATCATGATCCAGCGCAAGGAGACCGGTCGTTGCGCGCTGGCCGCGATGGCATCCAGGCTGTCGGCCCCCTCAACGATGGAACGGGAGATGTCGCACTGGCGCTCGAAGGTTTCGATATCGCCCATCGCTTTCGCCGGGTCGAGGTCGTTGAAGTCGGCGTCGCGATCGTCGTCGGTGGCGATCGGCTCGGGCTGTGGGTCGCCGGCGAAGATGCGCACGAACCAGCTCCACTCGACCAGCGTCATGTGCCGCACGATGCCGAGGAGGCTGAGCGTCGATGGCGGGACCCCCCGGCGCACCAGCGCGTCGCTGTCGAGTTGATCGCACTTCCACAGCAGCGTCGCCCGCTGGTAGTCGAGCCACGTCGCCAGCATGGGCCGCTCGTCGCCCTGCCAGGGTGGTTCCGGCCGTGCGTCGGGCGGGGTGGCCATCGGGCCAGGCTAATGGTGTCCCCCCGGCACCGGTCAGGGCACAGGCGGGCACAATACGACGGCGTCGTACGACGACACTGGCCAGGCCCGGCGCTCTCGTGCCCGACAACGGGGCCGGTACCATTGATCCGTGCGCCAGCGGTGGTTTTCCAAGCGTGCCGTCTCAATGCACGTGGCTGCCCTCGTCTTCGTACCGGGATGCGCAGTCGCTGCGTGGTGGCAGGTGAACCGGGCCGCAGATGGCAATCAGCTCAGCTACCTCTACTCGGTCATGTGGCCCGTCTTCGGGCTGCTCGGCCTCGCGTTCTGGTGGATGTTGCTCCACACCGACTACGACACCGTGGGGCTCAGGGGCATGCGCAACCAGGCCCAGGACGCTGTGGCGACCGTGGAGAGCGGACCGGCGGCAACGACGCCGCCCGTGCAGACGGTCTCGCCCGAGGACGACCCCGAACTGGCCGCCTACAACGCCCGCTTGGCCAAGCTGGCGGCCAAGGGCCCGAAGACCTGGCGCAACCCCGAGTCTGTGGTCGCCCGCCGCCCCCAGTGAAGCGCCTCTTTGGCCGCGGGATGCGCGGCGCACTGTTCCGCTACCAACTGATGGCCAACATCGTCGGCGTGCTCATCATCCCGCTGTTCTTCTTCACGGGACTCCACATCGCGTTCGGCGGCTACAAAGTTGAGCTCGCCATCTTCGGCGTCGCCCACGGCTATCTCTACATCGTGTACCTGATCATGGCCGGCTACCTCGCGCTCAAGGCGAGGCTGCACATCCCGTGGATCGTCTTGATGTTCGGCGCGGGACTGGTGCCGGGTCTGACGTTTCTGGTCGAGTGGATCGTCGTGACCCGCAAGATCCAACCGCTGATAGCCGCCGAGCCGACCGGGCCCGAGGCGGAGACGGGGGTCAGCCCAGCCGCTCGATGACGGCGCCGTTGGCCTGGCCGCCGCCCTCGCACATCGTCTGGTATCCGTAGCGGCCCCCGGTCGCCTCCAGATGGTTGAGCAGCGTGCCCATCAGGCGCACGCCGCTGGCACCGAGCGGGTGTCCAATGGCGATGGCGCCGCCTCGGGGGTTGAAGCGAGCCATATCGTAGGAGAACTCCTTCTGCCACATGAGCGCGATGGCGGCGAACGCCTCGTTGCACTCCACGGCGTCGAACTCGTCGACCTTCATGCCTGACTTCTTGAGCAGCTTGTGCGTCACCGGTACGGGAGCCGACAACACGATGGCGGCGTCGTCCGCCGTGACGGCGAAGTGTGCGAAGCGCGCCCGTACTGGGAGGCCGAGCTCTTCGGCCACCGCTCGGTCGGCGATCAGCATGGCTGCCGCTCCGTCCGTCGTCTGCGACGAGTTGCCGGCCGTGATAGACGGGGCTGTCTCGGGCTCCCAGCTCTGGGCCGGAGGCAGCGCCGCGAGTTTCTCGATAGTCGAGCTGCGCCGGATCCCCTCGTCGCTGCGCAGGAATTCGCCGGTCAGGCTTCCGTCCTCGGCCTTGATCGGCACGGGGATCGCCTCGCGCTCGAAGTGCTTGGAGTCCCAGCTCTCCGCAGCGCGCCGGTGCGATTCGAGGGCGTAGGCGTCCATCTCCTCCCGGGTGACGCCGTAGCGCTCGGCCAGGACCTCGCTGACTCGGAACTGGGTCCACAGGCGGTTGTCGACCGCTTTCATGAAAGAGGGCGGGAACGGCCCGGTGCCGCCCCGTGCGTTGGAAGCCAGCGGCACCCGGCTCATCACCTCGACGCCGCAGGCAATCACGAGGTCGTAGTGGCCCGCCGCCGCGCCGGCCGCAGCGAAATGCACCGCCTGCTGGGACGACCCACACTGGCGGTCCACCGTCGTGGCGGGCACGCCCTGCGGCAGGCCGGCCGAGACCCACGCGTTGCGGGCCACGTTGGTGCTCTGTTCCCCGACCTGGCTCACGCAGCCGCCGATGACGTCGTCGATTCGTTCGGGATCCACGCCCGTCCGCTCGAGCAACGAGGTGATGGTGAAGCCCAAGAGGTCGGCTGGATGCCAGTTGGCCAGCGCCCCACCGCTCTTGCCGAACGTTGTACGCACGACGTCGACGATGACGGGCTCTCTCATCTCTGCTGCCTCCTCGGCTCGGTCCTGGGCTGAACTGACTGCTGCACTCGGTACCGCTGGGCGCCGTTCGGGTTGGTTCCTGGGCCCCGCACCCTACTGGGAGCCCGGCCCGGAGGGACCGGCCGGCCCATCGGGCTGAGTGACCTCCTCGGCCTCGGCGACTCCCGTGGCCGCCGCCTCCTCGCGCCGCGCCATCAGGGACTCGACGGCCTTGCTGGCGCCCGCCGGATCACCCTCGTAGACGACACTGCCGTGGTTCAGCACGACCGCCCACGTGGCGAGCTCGAGGACCCGGTGGACCTGTTGCTCCACCACGACGAGCGCGGTGCCGTTCCGGTTGATCTCGCGCAGCCCCTCGTAGACCTGGTCGACCACGACGGGTGCCAGACCGAGGGACAGCTCGTCGGCCACGAGCACCTTGGGTGGCACCACCAGCACCTTGGCCAACGAGAGCAGACGCTGCTGTCCGCCCGACAGGGTGCCGCCCATCTGCTTTCGCCGCTCGCCGAGGATCGGAAAGGCGGCGTAGGCGCGCTCGAGGTTCTCCTTGAGCTTGCCTCTCCCCGCCCGCTGCCGGAAGGCCAACGTCAGGTTCTCCTCGACCGTCAAGCTCGAGAACACCCCCCTGCCCTCGACGACGTGGGCCATTCCGAGCCGTGCGATCTTGAAGGCGGGGAGCGCAGTGACGTTCTGGCCCGCGAAGTGCACCTCGCCCACCGTCGCCGTCACCAAGCCGGTGATGGTGCGGGCGATGGTCGACTTGCCCGCGCCGTTGGACCCCACCAATGCGACGACGCCGCCGCTGGGCACCCGGAACGAGACGTCGAAGAGCGCGCGATAGGGCCCGTAGGACGCACACACGCTGTGGACCGACAGCGCGTCGCCGCCCACTGACGCGTCGGGCGTGGTGGTGGCCAGCGCCGTCACGCCGTCAGTCCCATCTGGCCCAGATAGGCCTCACGCACTTGTGGGTTGGCCATCACCTCGTCGAAGGTGCCCTGCGCCAGCATCGACCCGAGGTCCATCACGACTGTGCGGTCGACGACCTCGGCCACCATCGACAGGTCATGCTCGACCAGGAGGACCGCCGTACCCCGCTCGCGCTGCACGATGCGCAGGACGGCAGCCAACTCGGCGGTTTCGCGGAGGTCGAGGCCCGAGGACGGCTCGTCGGCCAGCAGTATCTTCGGCTCCGTGGCCAATGCCCGCGCCAACTCGACCAGGCGGCAGTTGCCGAGGCCCAGCGCATTGACCGACGTGTCGGCCAGCTCGGTGATCCCGACCAGCTCCAAGATGGCATCGACACGTTCCATCTCGTCCCTGTCGGGCTTGCTCATGTTGCACAGGTCCCGCCAGAGGCGGCCCTCGCCACGCCGCGACCGCTCGGCCACCATGAGGTGCTCGCGCACCGACATGTCTGTGAAGACCTCGACGCGCTGGTAGGTGCGGCCGATGCCAAGACGGGCGCGCTTGTAGGTCGGGAGTCCAAGGAGGGCCTTCCCGTCGAGGTCGATCTCCCCTTGCTCGGGCCGCAGCTGCCCACACACGCAGTTGAAGAGCGTCGTCTTGCCGGCGCCGTTGGGACCGACCAGGCCGACGCTCTCGCCGGCGAACACATCGAAGGTGATGCTGTGGACGGCCTGGATGCCGCCAAAGGACTTGCACACGTTGTGCAGGCTCAGGAGCGGGGTCGCGTCAGCCACTGGCACCTGATGTCGAGATGGCGCGCGCCTTCAGCTCTTCGGCCTCGGCTTCGCGCGCGAAGAACAGTCGCTCGAAGCGTTGCGTGCCGCGGCGCTTCTGGAACTCGAGGACACCCTCGGGGTGCTGCGCATAGGTCAGAGCGCCGAAGGCAAAAAGGACGACCGTGAGGCTCGACGCGCCGATGCGCGCCGGGAGGACCGTGGTCAGGATCTGTTCGGTGACGAAGAACCCGATGCCCGCCTGAATGGCGCCCTCCACAGTGGTCACGCTAGTGGTCACGACGAGGACGACCAGCACCAGCGAGAAGTCCGCGTTCCAGTCGGTCGGACTTACCACCTGCTGCTCGAGGCTGTGCAGAAGGCCGCCGACACCAGCCACGGCACCCGACAGGGCGAAAACCACGATGCGCTGCCACGACGGGTTGACGCCGAGCCCCGCCGTCGCCGTTTCGCTGCCCCGCATGGCAGCGAGGTTTCGACCGACCGTGCCCCTGCGGACGAGCAGCACGACGATCACGGCGACGATGAGGACGGCGAGGGACAGCAGGAACATGGCGTGGCCGTCGAAGTTGAAGAACACGCTCGTGCCCAGCCACTTGGACGGGATGCTCACGCCCTCAGGACCACCGGTGATGGAGACCGCGTTGAAGAAGGTGGCGTCCATGAACAACGCAAATGCGAGGGTCATCAGCGCGAGGCCCAGTCCGCGCAAGCGCAGTGAGAGGAGGGCCAAGAGGACCGCGACCGCAGCAGCGAGGAGCGCACCGAGGAGGCCGCCGACGAGCAGGTTCAGGCCGAGGTGGTTCGCCAGCTGAGCCGCGGTGAAGGCGCCCACCCCGGCCAGTGTCGCCTGGCACAGGGACAGCTGACCCGCCATACCCGTGATCAATGTGATGGAGAGCAGGACGATCGACAAGGTCAGGCCGTTGTTGAAGACCGTCGTCCACGCGTCCGGTATCCACGTGAGCATGGACACGCAGAAGCCGCCGAACAAGACCCACCAGAGCACCCGGATGATGCGGTTCATGCTCGGGGCCCGCGCCTGCGCGGCGATGGGCGGTGGAGGCGGGTCGATAGTGGCCAACGGGTCACGGCTGGCGTCGAGCGCCCGCATCCCGGGCAAGAACAGCAGCGCGGCCACCAAGAAGAGGAAGGGTAAGGACGGGATGATGGCGGCGTAGAAGAAACTCGCCGGTGAGATGTAGCCCTGGAGCACCGTGGTGAGCACCCCGATGAAGACGGCCACCGCAGCGGCGATAGGCAGCGAGCGCAAGAGCGCGCACGCCGCGGCCGCGATCGCGGTGACGGTCAACGTCACATAGTCCTCAGAGGTGAACGCACCGAACACAGGAGCGAACAACACGCCGGCGAGGCTCGCCATGAAGCTGGACACGATCCACGCCAGCGCCACCACACCGTTCCCGTTGATGCCGTCGAGCTGGACGAGCCGCCGGCTTTCCACCGCCGCCCGCATCTGCAGGCCCAGGCTGGTGAAGCGCAACAGGATCGTGAGCAAGATCAGCACGACCACGGTGACGGAGATGGTGGAGAGGTAGATCCCGTTGATCGGCGTCCCGGCGACGGTGAAGTACACGACATTCGGGTTGAAGAACGGCAGGATCGTCACCGTGGCGTCGAGGTTCTGGGGCCCGAAGATCACCGGAAGCAGGTTGGGGATCCCAACGAGTAAGGCGAGGCTGCACACCATCTTGGCCGTCGAATTCGAATTGGCGATATGTCGGAAGATGAGCCGATCGAAGGCCCATCCCATTACGGGGCCCATCACGACGACCGAGACCAAGAAGGCCTCGAAGCCCGACCACGCGTGATACTCGGTCAGATACGTGAAGACAAAGGCCGAGGCAAATGCCTGTGCGCCGAAGGCGAAGTTGAAGACGCCGGTCGCCTGGTACGTCAGGACCAGGCAGACCGCAACCAGCGCGTAGGTACACCCGTACGGGATGCCAGGGAGCGCGAAGCCGAAGAACTGCTCCATTACCGGGCCCGACTACCTGTCCCGACCGTCGCCGTCGCCCAACCCGCCCGCTGCGATCAGGCGGGAGCGGGCGTGCCGGGCGGAAGGGGGAACACCGGGTTCTTCTTCGGGCTGATCGACTCGAAGCAGTTGAACACGTTCTCCCCCTTGTTCAGGGCAGCTACGTACTTGTCCTGGACCACCTTGATGTAAGCGGTGCAGTAGGGAGGTGCATGCCCGGTGTGACCGGCGTCCTTCCAGTTGACCGGTGACGTCAACCCGCCCGCCGTGAACGCTGTCAACGAGTTGTCCTCCTTGATGACGTTCGCCTGCGTCAGGTTGTTGCCGGCCATCTTGACTCCCTGGACGAACAGCGCCGCCGACTCCCAGCCTTGGATGGCGATCTCGTCGTCGACGTATGCCGGGCTCGTACTTCTTCATCTCTGTGATATACAGCTTGAGACCCGGGTAGAGCGACTGCGGCGCCGAGAACGGGACGTGGGCGATGCCGAAATAGACGTTCTGCATCAGGCTCTCGTTCGTGTTGAGGGTCGACTGATCGTTTCCGCTGAACCACAGCTGGGTCATCTTCAGCCCGTACTGCTGGATCGCCCTGGCCATGCTGACGTTGCCCTGAACGTCCATGCAGCTGATGACCATGTTGGAGCCGGCCTGCTTCATGCGCTGGACGTCCGTGGCCACGGTCGAGCCCGGGTAGGCCACCTTCAGGTCGGAGTAGCTGATGGTGTAGCCCGGCGGCCTGCAGCGCGTTCTCCTCCGATTGGCACGCAGCGGCCGACGCTGCGACGTCGTAGGCGACGAACGCGATGGAGGGCTTCTTCTGCGTCTTCCGCGCCACGTAGGCGTCCTCCGGCGCTCCGGCCGGGTAGTACTCCACGGACCCGCCGGCGGCGAACAGGTTCGGCTGCGGCGTCCAGTTGCCCGTGACGTTGTAGCCGTAGGTTGGGATGCCCGACTCCACGAAGAGGTTGGGCGAGAAGAACGCTGTCGCCACACCCGTCACGGCGAAGACGTGGTCCTGGTTGATCAGAGTGTTGGCCAGTTGATTGAACGTCGTCGGGTTGCCGCCGTCGTCCAGTTGGTACTTGTAGTTGATCTTGCGGCCGTTCACGCCACCCTGGGCGTTGATGTAGTTGAAGTAGGCCTTCTCGCCGTAGATCAGCGAAGAGAAGTTCGACGCCAGCGTCCCCGTCTGGGTCGAGATGGTCCCGACGGTGATGGAGTTCGAGGTCACCCCCGGTGCGGTGCTCGCCGCGGCAGCGGCCCCTGCGCCCTCTGCCGGTGCCAACGCCATGGCGCCCGTCAGTGCGATTCCTGTGAGCGCCGCAGTCGCCAAGATCGCTCTGAATCCATGTCTCAATTCGCATTCCGTCCCCAATCATCTTTCGCTGGTGCATCCCCCCCGGGATGCCGGTCACTGTAGCGAAAGGGCTTCACACCCATTGCTCCACCCCTTGCGCTTAGCACGTGCTTTGAATGTCGTTTTGTTTCACCCTGTCTCATTTCTGCACGGCTGGTCATCGTTGGCTGTCCCGTTCGCCAAAAACCTTCGTATCGGTCAGGCCAAGAAGAGCCTCTGTCGGTCGAACTCCCGCAATGCCCGTACCTCGTCGGGTCGCACCGCCGCCAGCTCCTCGACGTCACGAGCCACCTCCGGCTCGTAGCCGCACGACGCCGTGAAGGCACGCACCCGCTCTTCGAGCGACCCATCCCCGGCGGGCACCGCCGCCAGCCGGAGCACGCCGTCGGAGCGCCGCAGGATTCCCTTGTCCGTCACGACGCTCACCACCCGCTGGCCCGGGTGAGGTGACGTAGGCCACGGTCTCGGGCAGCCGTTCGGGCCGAGCCAGCGTGACGACGACACAGGCTGTCGCCCTGCTGGCGACGTCGTTGGCGCCACCCGAGCCGACCAGGAACCGCCCCCCGGCCAGCTCGGTCGAGTTCAGGCTCCCGTCGCGGTCCGACCTCGGCGGCACCCAGGCAGCCCACGGTCGTCGTGCCGGGGCCACCGATGACCATCCCGAGCACGGCCGACGCGTCGGACAGGTAGGGCGTGGCAGGAAAGACCCGCTGGTTGAAAATGTACGGATCGGCCGGCGTGGGCTCATACCCCCACAGGCCGAGCTCGGCGGTGAGCATGACACGGCGCCCGGCCGCCCGCGCCCGACCCGACGGCCACCCATGCCGCCAGGTTGGCCACGCCGGCCCCGGCCAGCACGGCGTCGGCGCCGACGTCGGTCGACCACCTGCTCGACCTCTCGGGCCCCGAGCGAGGCGGCCTGCTCCCATTTGGTCACGCTGGGGTCCTCGACGACGGGATGGGCGTCGGCGTCGGCCTTCCACGACATGGGGTCGGAGCGTCCCTCGAGCCAGCTGCAGTCGCTCGGTCCCGACGCGGGCCAGGTAGTCCTCGTGCGTCTTCGGCCCGAGCACCCAGTCCCGCACGTAGACATCGAGCTCGCCCTTCGGTGCGGCGTCGGCCGCCGCGCTCCAGTGGGCGATGTCCTCGCCGTAACTGCGGACGGGCAGGCCGGGCGCGTAACACCCGCCAGGATGGGCACCGTAGGGCGCCTCCACGACGGAGAGCACCCGGTGACCCGGGACCCGCACACGGTGGCCGAGGCCCTCGAGGTCGTCCACGATGCGCTCGACGGTGGCCACGACGCCGCGCCGGGCCGCCCAGGCGCCCCACACGCCGTCGAGCAGCGGTTCGGAGAACACCAGGTTGCCGGCGGGGTCAGCCGCCGCCGCATGCACCAGGGCGACGTCGGGCACGAGCGGCTCGCAGCAGGCCCGAGCGGACCGAAGGGTGAGTCGACAACCGTGAAGGCGTCGTTGTCGGCCATGGACGATCCGACCAGCGACCCGGTGACCGCCGCCGGCAGACCACGGGCCGCGGCCTCGAGCCGCTGCGAGAGCGTGAGGATCGACCAGTGCTCGACCTCGACGGCGCCGGACTCGTAGGCCTGCCGGAACACCGGGTTCGGCGTGTAGGTCGGGAAGCTGTTGCCCGAGTAGGCGGTGACCACCTTGCGGACCAGCCCGCCCTCGAAGAAGGGGGCGCTGAGGGCACCCAGGCTGGTCATGACGAGGGTGAAGCCCGGGTCGCTCCCCCAGAATTGGCGGGCCAATTCGCGGGCGGCCGCAGTCCAACGGCTGTGACCCATCATGACCAGGACCGTGTCCCCCGGCGTGACGGACCGAGCCACGGCGTCCTCCAGGGACGTCACGACCGGACTGGCCGGCGAAGGGGCAGCAGACGTCACTGAACCGGCGGCACCGGTGCGGCGCGGACGCGTAATCCCTGGTGACATGTCATTTTTGGCCCCACCCAAACCTGACCATCGTGTCAGGTTAGCCATTTCGACCACGCCCGGCACTACCATCCACCAGGCATGGGACCGCCGAGAGTCCGTCGTGACCCGGCTTCCGCCACCAAGAAGCCCGCGTCGGCGGTGGCGGCCAAGCGATCGACGGCCGCAAAGGGCACCGGCGGGTCACCACCGGATCGGGCAACGGGCCACGCAAGCCGTCAGTCGGCGGACGCGGCGACGAGAGCGGCGCCCGCCGACTCGGACCACCATCGGCGAACCGGCCAGCAAGCGCGTCCTTCGCAGCCAGGGCCGGCGCACGATGCGCAAGCTCCTCGACGCGGCGATGGTCGCCTTCGACAAGCGCGGCTACCACGCCACCCGGGTCAACGACGTCGTCGAGATCGCCAAGACATCGCACGGGACCTTCTACCTGTACTTCTCCAACAAGGAGGACCTGCTGCGCGCCCTGGTGGCCGAGGCGGCCGAGGATTCGAAGAAGGTCTACGAGTCGTTCAGCACGCTGCCGGCGCCAGGTGGCACGCCGCAGTGGGAGGACGTGCGCGGGTGGGTGCAGGCCTACTCCGATCTCTGGAAGCGCTACGCGCCGCTGTTTCGCGTGTGGCCGAGTTGGCGACCGTTGATCGGGATCTCGGCCGGCCATCCGACACACGTTCTCGAGGATCTCCTACGCGCTGACCGTACGCATCGGACCGGACTCCTCGGGTCATGACATCGACCCGGTGCGGCGGGACTTGCCGCGTTGGCCATGCTCGACCGCTTCCACTACCTGCGAGAGTTCGCGGGTCAGCCCGTCGACGACGTGGCGCTCGACACGCTCACCACCATGCTCTACCGAGCGTTGTTCGACCCCAACGCCTGACCGTCGCTTCGCCGTGTGCACACGTTCAGCACAGCTGGCTGGGAGTACTTCTTCGGTGCGATGGTCGGTGCCACAGCGGCCCTCGCCGGATTGCTGTTCGTGGCCGTGTCGCTCAACCTCGACCGGATCCTCGAGGGCCCGTGGTTCCTCCTCGGCGGGCCGCCGAGACGCTTGCCATCTTGGTCTTCGTCTTGTACGTCTCCGCCCTGGTCCTCGTACCGCAGAACATCCGCGCCCTGGGTGTCGAGATCCTTGTCGTGGTGGTGCCCTTCATCGTGATCACGACCCGCAGCCAGCTCGCCCACCTGCGGACCCGGACCGACGACCCGCTGGTGTGGCTTGTCGGGCGAACGCTCACGACGACGATCTGCACCCTGCCTGGGCTCCTCGCTGGCATCTCCCTGGTCGCCCATGGGGCGGCGGTCTGTACTGGCTCGTCCCGTGCGCCGTCCTCGGCATCGCGGAACGGTGTTCAGCGCCTGGGTGCTCCTCGCGAGATCGCGCGCTGGCCGGACGGCGTCAGCCGCCGGTCAGCCGTCGGGAAGACGCGATCGAAGATCGGTGTCGACACCGGAGCCGTGCAACGTCAGCCCGCCGTCGACGACGATGTTCTGGCCGGTGATGAACCGGGCGAGGTCCGAGCAGAGGAAGACGACGACGTCCGCGATGTCCTCGGGCTCGCCCACCCTGCCCACCGGCGTCCCCTTCACGAACCGCTCCTCCTGGTCGGGCATGTACTCGAACCACGGGGCGGTCATGGTCGTGCGGATCATGCCCGGCGACACCGCGTTCACCCGGATGGCCGGTCCGTACTCCAGCGCAGCCGACGCGGTGAGTGCAGCGACGGCCGCCTTGCTCGCCGAATAGGGTCCCTCGCCCGCAGCGGGGCGGGTGCCGCTGATGGAGGCCGTGCTCACGATGGAGCCGCCGCCGTTCGCCAGCAGGTGGGGCACCGCGGCGCGGATGCCGGCCCAGACGCCGGTCAGATTGACACGCAACACCCTGTCCCACTCGGACGGGTCGAGCTCGTGGAGCCGGTTGAACGCCGACGTCCCCGCGTTGTTGTAGATGATTGACAGGCCCCCGAGCTCCTTTGCCGCGGTGTCGACGGCGGACGCGAACGCCTCGATGTCGCCGACGTCGACGCCGTCGGGCAACGCCGCCGATCTCTGCCGCCACGACCTTGGCTGACTCTTCGTCGACGTCGACGACGGCGACGCGGGCACCCTCCTCGGCCATGCGGCGGCAGGTCGCCCTTCCGATGCCGGAGCCGCCCCCGGTCACCAACGCCCGGTGACCCTCAAGCAGACCCATCGTCGTCTCCTGTCGTCGAGGTCTTCTCGAGCCAGGCGCGGCGTCTCGAAGACCATCGGCTCGTCGAGCTCCCTGATCAGGAGCTCCTGCGCCATGCTGAGGTGCAGCGTGCCGTCCTCGCCGTGCATGGTGGCGCGGATGGTCGCCCTCCCTCCGGCATTCACCAGCGCCTGGAGGTCGAACAGGCTCCAGACGTCCGCCCGCCACGGCCGGTGGAACCAGACGGCATGATCGAGGCTGGCATCGGTGTGGGTGCCCCAGGTGCCCATCGTCAACGGGCGGAACGCGGCACCCGTCATGTCCGAGAAGTAGGCCAGCGCGCAGGCATGGATCGCCGGGTCGTCCGCCAACGGCTCGCGAGTACGGAACCAGCAGCGCCTCGTCGAGAGGATAGGTCCCGTCCTGTCGCTGCTCCGTCGCGCCGAGCTCGCGGACATCGAAGGGGAACGGCGCCTCGATCCCATCGATCGTCCTCGGGCGCAGGAATCCCCGGACCCATGGGCAGCTGGTACTCGTCGCCCTCTTCGGGGGCGTGGAACGAGCAGGTCAGGCGGAAGACTTCCTTGCCCTCGACCGCGCTGGTGACCTCTCGCACGCTGAACGAGCGACCGTCGCGCACGCGCTCGACGGTGTGGATCGACCGAGAGCCCGGGCTGGTCGGGCGGAGGAAGTACCCGTGCAGCGAGTGCACTTCGAGGCCAGACGGAACGGTCTGGCATGCGGCGTGCAGCGCCTGTGCCACCACCATCCCTCCGAAGGTGCGGCCGCCGACCCACCAGTTCGGGCTGGTGGTCGTGAAGCGCGCCCTGCCCGTCGCTCGTCGGTGCCCTCACTCGTCGCCGTGATCGCGTCGACGAGGTCCGCCGACCGTCGCCGAGACGACCTCGGCTTCTTCCGCCTCGTCAAGCTCCATGTATCGCTCCCGCAGCCGTCTGCCCCGCGCCGGTCCGGCCCGCCGTGCACGTCGTCACGTGAGATCGACGTCGACTGCGAGGCCCTTCCCGGCGAGGTCGACGCATCGGTTGTCCTCGGCGTAGCGGAGGCCCTGCACATTGAACAGCCGCACCTCGGGGCCCTCGATCGGGAACGGGCCCCAGTGCCAGGTACCCCGGTTGAGCACCAGCGATTCCAGCGGCTCGATCCGGAAGGCCCGGATCGTCTCGGACCTCGGCTTCGTCGACCAGCTCGACCCCGGCCGGGGCCACGGCGATCACGGCCGGGACGTTGAGAGGCATCAGGGACTGGGTGTGGGTGTCGTGGCGAAAGAGCATCTCGCAGCGGTAGCCCGACGGCGTCTCAGGCACCTCGTTCCGCGCGTGACCGATGAGATTGACGTGGGCATCGGCCCACTCGAAGGTCATCCGATGGTCGCCGTCCCGGGGATCGGTGTCGGCGACGGGGAGCCAGCCGAACGGCTCCCAGCGCTCCTCGGACAGCCGCTCGGGAACCACGATCCTCTGTCTGGCGGACCCGTTCTGTCGACATCGCTCACATTTCTCTTCGTCGGACGGCACTAGACGGCGGTGCAGCCTGGGCCTTCCGCGGCCTAACCTGACACCGAAGTCAGTCTAGGAAAACTTGGGAGGCCCGCAGGATGGACGTGCGAAGCATTGAGGCCAAGGCCCCGATCGTCGAGCACAACGGCACCGTTCCGGTCTGGTGGATGATCGAGTCCCGAGAGTTCAAGGACATCACCGACGGCGGGTTCCTGGAACTGGTCAACGAATTCGAAGTGCCCGGCGGGGGCCTCGTCGACCCGCACTCGCACCCGACCCACGAGTTCTATTACGTCATGTCGGGCAAGGGAACCATGACGATCGACGGCGAGGACCGAACCATCTCCCAGGGCGACCTCGTCTACATCCCGCCGGACAAGGTGCACTCGCTGCGCCCGATCAGCGACCATGCCCCCATCCACTGCTTCTGCTTCGCCATCGGCGTGAAGGGCGCCGGACCCATCAACTACACCACCCATTAGGTGGCTCGAGTCCTCGTCACCCGCCCACTGATCGAGGGCGGGACCGACCCGCTCCTCGACGCCGGCCACGAAATCGTCGAGCCCGACGAGAACCCGCTGTCGCCCGAATCGTTGGTCGCGTTGGCGGCGGAGTGCGACGGGATCGTCAGCCACCTGACTGACCGCATTGACGCAGCGTGCTCGAGTCGGGAGCGCTCGGGCCGCCTCAAGGTCGTGGCGAACGCGGCGGTCGGCTACGACAACATCGACGTGTCCACCGCTCATTCGCTCGGCATCACGGTGTGCAATACGCCCGGCGTACTCGACGACACCACGGCTGACCTCGCCTTCCTCTCGATCCTGGCGGCCACCAGGTTGGCGACCGAGGCCGAGCGCGACCTGCGGGAGGGGCGCTGGAAGGGATGGGGGTTCGGGGACCACCTGGCGCGCGACGTCCACGGTGCGACCCTCGGTCTCGTGGGCTTCGGCCGGATCGCACGGGCCGTCGCACAGCGGGCGGTCGGCTTCGACATGGAGGTGATCCACACCGCGCGCCACGACACCGGGATGACCGGGATTCGTCCCCACCCTCGACGAACTCCTCGAACGATCGGACATCGTCAGCCTGCACGTGCCGCTGTCCGAATCGACTCGGCACCTCATTGGCGCGGCGGAGCTCGCCCGCATGAAGCCGACGGCTGTGCTCATCAACACGGCTCGCGGACCTGTGGTCGACGAAAACGCACTGGCCGATGCGCTGGAGGCTGGAAGCATTCATGCCGCCGGCCTTGACGTCTTCGACGGGGAGCCGGCAGTGAACCCCCGGTTGCTCGCCGCGCCGCGCACCACGCTGCTTCCCCACATCGGGAGTGCGACGATCGGAACCCGGACACGCATGGCGCGCCTCGCATGTCAGGGCGTTTGCGACGTCCTGGCGGGCGCACTCCGCCCAACGCTGTGACTCCCGCGAAAGCAACCCATCTAGCAGCGACCGTTCTCTAGACGGGCCGGGCGCGATCACCCGGTGAGACTCGAGAACGCCAGGGCTACGATCGGCTCGTCGCTCGAATGGCTCCGGCTTGGTGGGAGGTGGCCGTGCGAACGGTCAGAAGAATCGCCGTTGCCGCGCTGTCGGCGCTGCATCCGTCGCCCTCGTCGGGTTCCTGGGTGGTCCGCTGCCGGGACCATCACCAGCCGTCGGCCGCCACTCCGCAGTGGCATACCGCAGCCAGCTACTCACCGCTGGCAAACGTCCGCGCCGTGTCATGCGCACCCAGCTCGTCGCGCTGCATCCGCCACGTGCGTGGCGGTGGGTGATGACGGTGGGAACTTCGCCTCCATCATCGTGACGAACAACGGCGGGTCGACCTGGACAGACTCGACGGTCCCCTCCGGAGTCACGACGCTGGCGACCGTCTCGTGTCCATCGGCCTCCATCTGTTACGCGGGCGGCGGCTCTGGGATCTTGAAGTCGACGGATGGTGGGTCGACGTGGTCGGTTCAGAGATCGAGACTTTCCTGCGCAATCGATTTCGTGCTTCACGATCATTGCAGTGCACGGCGGTTGGCGGTTCCAAGATCGTAGAACACGACCGACGGAGCTACCTGGAACCGTCAGTCGCCGCCCACCGGAAACAGACACGCTGAGCGAGTGTCTCCTGCCCAAATGCCATCACTTGCTTCGCCGTCGGAATGGTCAACGACAAGTCCACCATTATCGGTCAGATCGACGGATCCACTGGAGTGTTCTCGATCAGCCGCTCCTGACTTCGTTTGCTGGCAGTCTCGTGTCGATCCGGTTCAACTGCACCGCAGTTGGCATCGCGGCTGGCAGGTGGCGCCACGATCGCTGAGCACCGACTGATCGTGGAACTCCTGGTCGCCTCCAACATCGATCCCGAGCGGCGCACAGCTCAACTCGATCTCTTGCATGTCGACGAGCGACATGTATCGCCGTCGGCACAAACTTCGATTCGATTCCATTTGCGTTATCGGCACTTCGAACAACGGATCAACCTGGTCCCTCCAGACGCCTCCGGCCAACGCCGTCGACCTCACCGGGATCTCTGCTCAGCTCCTGAGGATTGCGTCGCGGTCGGCAGCACCGGAAACAACGCTGCCGGCTCGACCATCATGGCGACGACGACTGGCGGCCTCTCATGGTCGGCGCAGAGTCCAGCCGCCGGCACCGGCGGTCTGAATTCGGTTTCGTGCCCGAGCACGGCAGACTGCTACGCGGTCGGCGTCGACTACGGTGCTCTGCGTCGGTGAATGCCGGCTACGCATGGCAGCCGGACCCGATCCCTGGCGCCGTCAGCGGTCTCAACTCCATTTCCTGCTCGAGCACCGCGGACTGCACCGCTGTCGGCTTCGGCATCTTCGGGAGCCCGGTCATCATCGGCACTTCGAACGGCGGGGTGTCGTGGACAACCGAAAGCGTCCCGCCCGATACGGGCATCCTCACCGGGGTCTCCTGCCCGACCGCATCGACCTGCATCGCGGTCAGTGACTACGCCACGAGCGCGCCGAGCATCATTGCAACAACCGACGGCGGTGTGACATGGGTATCGCAAGGATTCCCGAGCACGATCACCGCTTTCAACGGCGTCTCCTGCGCCGACGCACAGGATTGCATTGCGCTGGGTGTGTCCTCAATCGGTCCGGGAGTGGCAATCGTCGCCACGACGAACGGCGGGAGCACCTGGACTCCTCAGACGCGTCCCGACCGGCGTGACCACTCTCGCTGCCGTGTCATGCACGACTGATTCGACGTGCACTGCCGTCGGATCCAGCGTCATCGGGACGACGGACGGTGGCTCACATTGGGTCGACCTGGGCTCACCGGTGGGCGGGACCACCCTCTCCGGAATCAGTTGCATCAGCGCCGACGACCTGCACCGCTGTCGGTGCGGCGGCAATCCTCGTCACCGTCGATGCGGGCGCGAGCTGGACGAGCCAGGCAACGCCGGCCGGTGTGGCCTCTCTCCACGGGGTGTCGTGCGCCAGCCCGGCCAACTGTGAAGCGGTCGGCTCGGGCTCCAACTTTGGCGGCACGATCGAGACGCTGTCGGCTCCGCCCACAGTGACCACGACCGCGTTGCCCACGGGCACCATCGGCGTGCCCTATACGGCGACGCTTGACGCAACCGGAGGATTGTCCCCCTACTCGTGGGCAGTCACCGGCGGCGCGCTGCCGCCCGGTTTGCGGCTGGCTACCGACGGCACCCTCAGCGGCATCCCGACGATCTCGGGCCAGTACTCGGTGACCCTCACCGTCACGGACTCGAACCTCTTGTCGAGCGCCGCTGTGCTCACGCTCTCCATCAAACCAATTGCCGCTCCCGGGTATTGGGAGGTCGCGAGCGACGGTGGGATCTTCAGCTACGGCGGCGCTCAGTTCTATGGCTCGACCGGCAGCCTCCATCTCAATGCGCCGATCGTGGGGATGGCGGCGACCCCCGATGACGGCGGCTATTGGCTGCTCGCCTCCGACGGCGGCATCTTCGCCTTTGGCGATGCGGTGTTCTACGGCTCGACCGGGGGCATGCGCCTCAACGCACCGATCGTCTCCATGATGCCCACGCCGGACGGTGGCGGGTACTGGCTGGTGGCCTCCGACGGTGGCATCTTCAGCTTCGGCGACGCTGGCTTCTACGGCTCGACTGGTGGCATGCGCGCTCGACAAGCCAATCGTGGGAATGGCCTCGACGATCGACGGGAAGGGCTATTGGCTCGTCGCGTCGGACGGCGGCATCTTCGCGTTCGGCGATGCCAGCTTCTTCGGCTCGACGGGTGGACTGCCGCTCGAGAGCCCCGTCGTGGGCATGACGACATCGCCCGAGGGGGGCGGGTACTGGCTCGTCGCGTCCGACGGAGGCATCTTCAGCTTCGGCAACGTCAACTACTACGGGTCGACCGGCGGGATGCCGCTCGAGCGCGCCAATCGTCGGCATGGTGCACACCGCCGACGGAGAGGGCTATTGGCTGGTGGCGCGGGACGGAGGCATCTTCGCCTTCGGCGACGCTGGATTCTTCGGATCCGCTGGCGGGCTGCCGCTGAACCGTCCGGTGGTCGGAATGGCGGCCATCCAATCGCTCTCGGCGGGCGCAACGGCGATGTCGCAGGAGCAGTCCATGGCGGCAGGCGTGACGACGGACCTGCCCCAGTTCGCTCAGCAGCCCACTGACCAGTCTCTGTCGCCCGGGGGGACGGCGACGTTCGCCGTCATAGCGGAGGGCGCACCCGAGCCCACTGTGCAATGGGAGGAGTCCACCGACAACGGGCGGAGCTACGACGACATCCCCGGCGCAACGTCACTGGAAATTTCGGTTGGCCCGGTGGACACAGCACAGCAGGGGGATCGCTATCGCGCCGTCATCACGAATGCGGCCGGCTCTGACACCTCGGCGTCGGCGCGCCTCCTCGTGGTCCCCTAACCAGCCTTCCAATCCGGGCCCGACGCGCAGCCTCAACTCGTCAGCGCCGGTTCTTCGCGTTGGCGCTCGGCCAACGCGGCGCCGCCACCGGACCGCACAGCAGCTGGCGAGCGAGGTGCAGGCCGAGGCGCCCGACATGCACCCCTCAACGATCTATCGGAACCTCGACGAGCTCGAGTGCCTCGGCGTGGTCGTCCATTCGCACTTCGGTCACGGGTCCGCGACCTACCCCTTCGCGGCGTCGGTGCACGGGCACTTCGTGTGCGAGGAGTGCGGGCGTCTGATCGAGGTCCCCGAGACCATGTTCGACGGGCTGGCCGAGCAGGCCGCGCCGCTTCGGCTCCGCCATCGATCCGCGCCACCTCGCAATGTGTGCCGCCTACTCACCACCGGTTCGAATGGGCCGCCACTCACCCCTGCTGGAATGGGCAGCGTCGCTCGAGGATCCCGAGCGTGGCGCGCAGCGCGGCCTCGGGGATGACGGGGAAGATGTTCGCGTCCTTCCATTGCGGGTCGATGTCCGACCAGTCGTAGTAGGACGTCACGAGCGTCCCACCCTCGACGGGCTCGAGGGTGTAGCCGTAGATGTGGCCGAGCTGTGGCCGGATCTGCCCGAGAATGGTCCAGGCGATCTCACGGTCCGGCTCGAACGTCGTGATCGTGACCGTGACGTCGTACTTCCCCATGGGGTAGTCGTTGAACGACTCCCGGTCCATGTGGATCCCGAATTCGTCGCCGACCTTGCTCGCCGGCTCGCCCGAGGAGTCCTGCAGCATGCCGGAACTGTCGATGGCGACGTGGCCCTTCGGGTCGCGCAGCAGCGCGAAGACGCGCGACGCCTCGACCGGGATCGTGCGCTGCACCTCCATGCGCTCGGCATCCGGCTTTCCAGTGGTGCTTCCGGTGAGGGTGGAGTCATCGGCCATGCCTGCATTGTGCCACCGGGCGGACCGGAGAGGACCGGTCGGCCCGCGGGTGTCTCAGGCCCGCCCCTCCTGGATCAGCGACGCGTCCAGCCCGAGCAGCTCCACCGTGGTCTTGCCGGCGCGCAGCGATTCGAAGAACCCCGCTTCCTTGGCCTCCCGGGCGCGCCCGGCGGCCAGGACGCTCTCGAGCTCGTCGCCGGGCACGAAGGTGACGCCGTCCACGTCGGCGACGACCCAGTCCCCCACCGACACCACGACGCCACCGACGCGTACCGGCGCGCCGACCGTGCCCGGCTTGTCCTTGGTGGCACCGGGCAAGGCGATCGTCGCCGAGAAGACCGGGAACCCGTGAGCCTCGAGCGCGCCCACGTCGCGCACCCCGCCGTCGAGAACCAGGCCGACGAGGCCCGCTGCCTCGGCCGACGTCGTCAACACCTCGCCCCAGTAGCCACGATCGGCCACCTGTCCCACGTCGACGACGAGCGCGCTCCCCGGCGGTGCCGTGGTGACCGCCACGTGCACGGCCAGGTTGTCGCCTGGCGTGCAGCCGACGGGATACGCCGGGGCGCTCAGCGTGGCGCCGGCCCACGCCGGCCGCAGCCGCCGATGGGCGGCACGCCCGCCGGATTCGCCCAGAGTGGCCGACCCCAGCGCCCGCAATGCCGCCGCGACCTCGATGTCGCTCCCAGTCCCCGTCGTCACACGTGCCTCCTCCGGTCGGTCTTGGCTGCATTCGACCACCGGGCAGGGTCGTCGCACCAGCCCTACACTCGCCGCCGTGTCCGAGACCATGTTGATCGTCACGCAGGTCTCTCCCTATGTCGACGGCCCGGCCGGGGTGCACGGGACGCTGCCGCAGGCGATCACCGCGCTCTCGGAGCTGGCCGACCTGGCCGGTCTGACTCCCGTTCCCGTTTCCGATGTCCGGGCGGTCTCGCCGGACCTCCTCGCGGCGGCCGGCGTCCTGGCGCTCTTCACGATCGGGGAGACTCCGTGGTCGCCCGAGCAAAAGGAGGCCGCGTTCGCGTCGTGGCGCGGCGGCGGCCTGCGCGTCCTCGGAATCCACTCCGCGACCGATGCCAGCCACACCTGGCCCGAGTACGCAACGATCGTCGGGGCGCGCTTCGACGGGCACCCCTGGACGCAGGACTTCGCCATCGACGTGGTCGACCCCTCTCATCCAGCCACCGCACACCTCGGCGCGCAGTGGCCCTGGCACGACGAGGTCTACCTCTTTCGCGACCAGCGGCCCGACGCGTGGGTGCTACTCCGCCTGGCCGACGCACAGGTCGATCTCACCGCCCCGGGCGGGCGTGTGCCCGACTGCGGCTTCCCTCTCGCCTGGTGCATCGAGGACGGGCCCGCACGGAGCTTCTACACGGCGCTCGGCCACTTCCCTTTGGCGTGGGAGCTGCCGGTCTACCTACGGCACCTGGCCGGTGGACTCGCCTGGTTGGAGGCGGGGACCGAGGCGAGGGCGTAGCCTGACGCCTATGTCAGGTTCAACCTCAGCCACGCTGCCCGACGTCATGTCCGCGGCTGTGTACCAGTCACCAGGCGTCGTGACCGTCGAAGAGCGGCCGGTCCCGCATCCCGGTCCCGACCAGGTCGTCGTCCGCGTCCACTCCTGCGGGATCTGCGGGTCCGACATCCACCAGCTCCGCGACGGCTGGGGCCTGCCCAAGGGCGTGGTGGCCGGGCACGAGTGGAGCGGCACCATCGCGGCCGTCGGCGCCAACGTCACCCAGTGGTCGGTGGGCGAGCTGGTCGTCGGCGGTGCGTCGCCCCGCTGTGGTACGTGCCGCCGCTGCCTCGAGGGCAAGCCGTCGCAGTGCGAGAACCGGCACTCCATGACCACCCAGCACACGGACGGCGCCTTTGCCGAGTACATCGTGGCGCGTGCGGCCGGAGTGCTGCGGCTCCCTGACGGACTGCTCCCCCGCCACGCCGCATTGGCCGAGCCTCTCTCGGTGGCCATGCACGGCATCACCCGCTCGAACGTCACGCCCGGGGACAGCGTGATGGTGTTCGGCGCGGGCCCAATCGGCGCTCTCAGCGTCGCGGCGCTGCGCGCCACGGGCATCACCGACATCACCGTCGTGGAACCGAACGAAGGCAGGCGCAAGCTGGCCAGCGCGCTCGGTGCGAGCGAGGTGGTCGATCCAGCGGATCTCGACGTGTTCCCGCCCTGGGAGCCCGAACGCCAGTCTTCTCGGGCTGCACACGTGGTCCTGGAATGCTCGGGGCACCGGGCCGCGATCGAGGCGGGCTTCAGCCAGGTGCGACGGGGCGGGATCCTCGTCATGGTGGGCGCGGGGCATCGACCACCCCACCTTCGACATCAACCGGATGATCCTCAACGAGGTGACGGTGACCGGCTCCTTCGTCTACGACCTCGGCGGTTTCGAAAATGCCCTGGCGCTGCTCGCCTCGGAAGGGTTCCCGGCCGACCTGTTGATCGAGGCGGAGACAGTCCCGCTCAACGGGATTGTCCAGGCGCTCGAGGACCTGGCCGTCGGTCGCATCGCCGGCAAGGTGATGGTGGTGCCCGAGGTGCGGTCCTGATGGCACATCCCTTCTACCCAACAGGTAATCCGCGCTTCAACCACGTCGCCATGTCGCTCCCCGCTGACCTGCTCGGCCTGGAGAACCGCACTGACGTCTGCCGCTTCTTCCACGAGGTCCTCGGTTTCGAGGAGATGGAGGTCATGACCGAGGACCGTCGCCGGCTGATCCTCAGCTGCGTGCACTGGGACCAGTTCATCTTCCTCATCTCCGAGGACGATCCGATGCGTTGCCCGCGCATGGATCACTACGGCTTCGCGGTGGGATCGCTCGACGAGCTCAAGGGGATTCAGGAGCGTGCGGAGACGTTTCGCAAGACCGACGACCGCATGGAGCTGATCGACCTGCACGTGGACGACCAGAAGGTGGTCAAGATCCACTCGGTCTACGTTCGCTACCTGCTGCCGATGACGATCGAGTTCCAGTACTGGGAGTTCCCCGAACCGGCCAACGCGACGAACTGACGCGACCAACTGAGGCACCGTGGCGCGCCGACTGGGCGCGCCACTCCCCGGCACCACCGCTCTCCTTGAGCAGGCCGCTCCCCGACACCTGAGAGGTCAGCGGGCGGCCCCCACCATTGGAGGGGAAAGGGGAAGTCCCGATGGAGGCCGCCCGCTGGGTCATAAGAGGGTGGGAACCCCCCGGGACCCAAGGCCTCTCCCTTTCCCCAGCGCCAACCCGACGGCGCGCCGACGAGGCCCGGACAACTCACGGCGGGAGCCTGGTCCCGAGGCCCCCTCCGTTCCGATACTGCAACATCGGTTTACACCATGGAAGGAGGCCATCGCAACCCTTTCGTTGCTCGCGGGAGCTCGAACAGGCACAAAAGCGCGACTGAAAGACCCGATCAGGCCCGAACACCGCACCGCTACGTTTCCACCATGACCCCCGCTCCCCCTCCCTCGTCTGACCCCGGCGCACGCCCCAGCCAAAGCGAGCTTGCCCGGCGCTTCCTCGACGCGCACGTCCCGGGCACGCCGTTGTTGATGCCCAATCCGTGGGACGTCGGATCCGCCCGTTTGTTCGCCGGGCTCGGGTTCGAGGCGCTCGCGACGACGAGCGGCGGCTTGGCAGCGAGCCGGGGTCGGCTCGACGGCGCGATGAACAAGGACGAGGTGCTCGGCCATTGCGGTGAGCTGGTGGCTGCCGTGGACGTCCCGGTCTCGGCCGATCTCGAGAACTGCTTCGCCGACGAGCCCGAGGGCGTCGCCGAGACGATCGCGGCCGCCATCGCACTGGGCCTCGCCGGCGGCTCGGTCGAGGACTTCACGCGTGACCGCAGCGACCCGATCTACGAGCTGGCACAGGCCACCGAGCGGGTCCGGGCCGCGGCCGACGCGGCCCACGGGGGCCCTGTGCCCTTCGTCCTGACGGCCCGGGCAGAGAACTACCTGCACGGCCGCGTCGACCTGGCCGACACCATCGCCCGACTGCAGGCGTACCAAGAAGCCGGGGCCGACGTCCTCTTCGCTCCACGCGTGGTCGACCCCTCGGAGCTGCGCCAGCTGCTGGCCTCGGTCGACCGCCCGGTCAACGTCTTGGTGACGCCCGACGCGCCGTCGGTGGGCGAGCTGGCGACGCTCGGAGTGAGCCGCATCTCGGTCGGCGGAGCGGTCGCGGCCGCCGCCTACGGCTTCGCCGTCGGCGCCGTCACCCAGTTGCGCGACGAGGGCACCCCGAACTACTGGGATCTGGCCGGTGCCGCACGCACGGCCATGATGGCCTCGTTCGAAAAGCCTTCCTAGGCTCTCGCCCCGCCGCCGCCGGGCAGCTGCACACGAGGCGTCGGACCCCTCATGCCCGCAGCGCCACCGTCACCTCGATCTCGACCGCACCGTTGCGCGGCAGCGCGGCCACCCCGATGGCCGAGCGGGTATGACGCCCGGCCTCGCCGAACACGTCGGCCAGGACCTTGCTGGCACCGTCGACGACGGTCGGTTGCTCGTGGAAGTCGGGTGCGGAGGAGACGAAGCCGGTCACCGTCAGCACGCGCTCAATGCGGTCGAGCGAGCCGAGCGCGACTTCGAGCACGGCGAGCGCGTTGAGCGCGCACACTGCGGCCGCCTCACGGCCCTCCTCGACGGTGACGGTGTCGCCAAGGCGCCCGAGGCAGGTCAGTTCGCCTGCGATGCGCGGCAGCTGACCCGACGTGCGCGCCACGCCGTCGTGGACGACGACGGCGTCCAGCGGGTCGTGCGGCGGATGCGGCCCGTGCACCGTCAAGCCCAGCTCGCTGAGCCGGGCCCGGATGGTTCCTTCGCTCAAAGCGACCTACCGCATGAACTGGTAGTAGGTGGCGAAGTTCTCGTTGACCTTCTCGGGCAGAGGGAAGAGCCCGCCGAGCTGCCTGCCGCCCCAGATGATCTTGGCCGAGCGCTCGACGAGCGCCGTGTTGTGCATCGCCCTCTCCATCGTCGTCCCGATGGCCACCATGCCGTGGTTCGCGATGAGCGCGGCCCCGCGGCTGTCGAGCGCCTTGACCACCTGCTCGGCGAGGTCGGGCGACCCGCTCGGTGCGTACTCGGTGCAGCGGATGTCGCCACCGAGGTACACGGTGAACTCGTCGATACAGCTCGGGATGTCCTGGTGCGCGACGGCGAACATGGTGGCGTGCACCGCGTGCGAGTGGATGCAGACCGCGATGTCCTCGTAGGCGGCCTGCACCGCCAGGTGGAGGTACTTCTCCGAGGTCGGGCCGCGCTGGCCCCGCACCACCTCGCCCTCGGGGTTGACGATGACGATGTCGTCGACCGTCATGACCTCGTAGTCGAGCGAGGACGGGGTCACCGCGATGTTGCCGTCCTCCATGCGGGCGGAGAGGTTTCCCGAGGTTCCCTCGACGAGGCCCTTCGCCAGAAGCTGCTTCGCAGCTGCGCAGATCTGCTCGGGTGCGTTCTCAATGAAGGTGGCCATAGCCCAGGCTGCTCCTCGCGCTCGTGGGCGACCGTCGTCACCCGTCGTCGCCCCGATCGTACAACGCCCGCCGCAATGCCTGACACGGTTGTCAGTGAACGGTCCCGCGGTACTGTCTCGGCCCATGGGACTTCTCGACGGTCGTGCGGCGGTTGTGACAGGTGCGGGCCGGGGCATCGGGCGGGACATCGCCCTGTGCCTCGCCTCGGAGGGCGCCAAGGTCGTGGTCAACGACGTCGGCGTCACCCTCGGCGGCGACGGCACCAAGGAGGATCCCGCCGCGCAGGTCTGCAAGGAGATCGAGGCGGCGGGCGGCAGCGCCGTCCCCAACCACGACTCGGTGAGCGACTTCGAGGCGGCCGGTCGGATCATCAACACCGCGGTCGACTCCTTCGGCTCCATCGACATCGTCGTGAACAACGCCGGCATCGTGCGCGACCGCACCCTCGTCAAGATGGACGAGTCCGACTACGACGCCGTCGTCGCGGTGCACCAGAAGGGCACGTTCAACACGGTCCGTCACGCCGCGCCGCTGATGAAGGACGCCGGCTACGGGCGCATCGTCAACATCACGTCGTCGGCTGGGTTGCGGGGCAACTTCGGCCAGACCAACTACGGGGCCGCCAAGGCGGCCATCATGGGCATGACTTTCGTGTGGGCCCTCGAACTGGGCAAGTACGGGATCACGGTGAACGCGGTGGCTCCGGCAGGCTTCACCCGCATGACCGAGAACCTCTATGCCGGGGGCGAGCCGCCGGCAGACCAGGACGCCGCGCTGAACGCGCCGCTCATCGCGTTCTTGGCCTCCGAAGGCGCCTCCTACGTGAACGGCCAGGTCCTGGGGCGCACCGGGTTCGCCTACACGCTGTTCCAGACTCCGCGGCAGATCGCCACCATGTGGCAGGAGGGCGGCTGGACCCCGCAGGAAGTGGCGGACCATTTCCACGAGGTGCTCGGCCAGCACCTCCAGCCAGTCGGCATGGGCGACCACCCGCTGCTGGCCAAGAAGAGCTAGCAAACCCGAGCGAGCAACTCAGGGGCCGAGCAACCGGCCGACAACTCGAGCGGACCGCCAGCGCATCCCCTCCCCCGCCCTCGGTAGGGTGGGAACGCTGAACACCAGCCATCGAGGGAGGGCACCATGCTCGTGCGCGACAAGATCTACGTCAACGGGGCCTGGGTGCCCTCGACCGGCAGCGGCACGCTCGATGTCATCGACTCGGCCACCGAGGAGGTCTTCGCGACCATTCCCGAAGGCACGGCCGAGGACGTCGACAAGGCCGTCCAGGCCGCGGCAGCCGCCTTCCCAGCTTGGGCCGCCACCTCACACGAGGAGCGCGGCAAGCTCCTGACACGCATCGGCGAGGCGCTGGCGGCGCGCACCGATGAGATCGCACAGGTGATCAGCCACGAGGTCGGCATGCCCATGACCCTGTCGGGCTCCATCCAGGTCGGCCTGCCCGCCGGCGCCTTCGCCGACGCCGCCAAGGCCGCCGAGACCTTCCAGTGGGAAGAGGAGATCGGCAACTCCCTCGTCGTCCACGAGCCCATCGGGGTCGTCGGTGCCATCACGCCGTGGAACTTCCCGCTGTACCAGGTCGTGCTGAAGGTCGCCCCGGCGCTGGCCACGGGCTGCACCGTGGTCCTCAAGCCGAGCGAGGTGGCGCCGATCAACGCCTTCATCCTGGCCGACATCATCGACGAGGTCGGCCTGCCGCCGGGCGTCTTCAACCTGGTGTCGGGCGTCGGCCCCGTCGTGGGCGAGGCCATCGCGGCGCACCCCAAGGTCGACATGGTCTCCTTCACCGGCTCCACGCGCGCCGGGCGCCGGGTCATGGAGCTGGCGGCCGAGGACATCAAGCGTGTGGCCCTCGAGCTCGGCGGCAAATCCGCCAACATCCTGCTCGACGACGCCGACCTCGCGACCGCCGTGCCGGCCGGCGTGTTCGGCTGCTACATGAACTCGGGTCAGACGTGCTCGGCCCTCACCCGCATGCTGGTCCCCCGCGACAAGCTGGCCGAAGTGGAGGAGCTGGCGGCCGGCGCGGCAGCCGGCTTTGCGCCAGGCGACCCCTTCGAGCCAGGCAAGCTGCTGGGCCCGTTGGTGTCCGCGGTGCAGCGCGACCGGGTACGCGGCTACATCAACAAGGGGATCGAGGAGGGCGCCAAGCTCGTCGTCGGCGGGGCCGACGCCCCCGCCGGCCTCGAGAAGGGCTTCTACATCCAGCCGACCGTCTTCTCCGAGGTCACCCCGGACATGACGATCGCCAAGGAGGAGATCTTCGGCCCGGTGCTCTCGATCATCCCCTACGACACCGAGGAGGAGGCGGTCGAGATCGCCAACGGCACTCCCTACGGCCTCGCCGGCGCGGTGTGGAGTGCGGACCCCGCGCGGGCAGAGAAGGTGGCGCGCGAGATGCGCACCGGCCAGGTCGACATCAACGGCGGCCCGTTCAACCCGAGCGCCCCCTTCGGCGGCTACAAGCAGTCGGGCATCGGGCGCGAGCGCGGCAAGTACGGGCTCGAGGAGTTCGTCGAGACCAAGGCCATGCAGCGCTAGGCGCGCACGCCCCCATCACGACGATTGCGCACGGCCCCGGCGCGGCTGGTCCGCGGAGCCGTCGCCGTCGCCCCACGGTCACGAACTTGGAGACCACATGAGCAGGGCGCGGAATGGCGAGGTCGAGATCTATTACGAGGAGTTCGGTGATTCAGGACAACCGACTCTTCTGCTGGTCAACGGGCTCGGGTCACAGTGTCTCAACTACGTCGTCGAGTGGTGCCAGCTCTTCTGCGACCAAGGCTTTCGGATCGTTCGCTTCGACAACCGCGACGTGGGGCTCTCCTCGAAATTCGACGGGACCGACTACTCCCTGGCTGACATGGCCGACGATGCCATCGCTGTCCTCGATGCCATCGGCGTCGACAAGGCCCACGTGATGGGGTGCTCCATGGGGGGCATGATCGTCCAGCGGCTCGCCATCGACCACGCGGAGCGCTTGCTCTCCGTGACGTCGGTCATGTCCCGCACCGGTGAGCCGGGCTACGGGGAGAGTTCAGAGGAGGCGCTGGCCGTTCTCATGGCGCCGCCGGCTGCGTCCCGGGCGGAGTACATCGACCGCCAGGTAGCCGCCCAGCACGTGTACGGATCGAAGCCGGAGTGGCTCGACGACGACGCCATCCGGGCCAAGGCCGGCGCCGCCTACGACCGCTGCTTCTGCCCGGCCGGCGTCGGCCGCCAGATGCGAGCCGTCGGGCACGACGGTTCCCGGTCCGAGGAGCTGACCCGGGTGGACCTGCCCGCGCTGGTCATCCACGGGAGCCGGGACACCCTGATCGCCCCGAGCGGCGGCCGACGCACCGCCGAGCTGATTCCGGGCGCGCGCGTACCACGAGATCGAGGGCATGGGCCACGACTACCCGCCGCCAGTGTGGCGGGAATGGGTCGCGGTCTGGTCGGAGTTCTCGCGTGCCGCCGTGAGCGCCTGACACCTTCCCTTCGCTCCCGCAAGATCCCGCGGTGCGGGACGTGGCGTATACGGCACGCACGCCGTGACGACGCAGCGTTCGATGACCGGTCAGCCCAGCGTGGGAGAGACCGGCGTTACGCCGGTGCCAGCGGGTTGCGCCAACCCGGCGAGCCGGTGTGCGCGCCGCCGGCCACCCGCAGCCCGATGTAGTTGCGCTGCGCCTCCACCGTGCCGGCGCCGAAGCACAGGCCCCGGATGTCGCGGTAGGCCCGCTCCAGCGGGTACTCGCGCGAGTAGCCGTAGCCCCCGTGGATCTGCATGGCCTCGTCGCAGACGAACTTGGCCGCCAGGTTGGCCGCGGTCTTGGCGATGGCGGTCTCGAGGGCGGGCGGGGTGCCGCTCGGCCCGGCCAGCCGCACGGCACGGGCCAACAACAGACGTGCGCCCTCGAGCTGGACGGCCATATCGGCCAGCTTCCACTGCAGGCCTTGGAGGTCGGCCAGCGGTCGCCCCCCGACGACTCGCTCGTTCATGTAGCGCACGGCGTGCTCGAGCGCGCCCTGCGCCGCACCGAGGCACATGGAGGCGTTGCCGCAGCGCTCATGATTGAGGTGCGACAGCAGCGCCTTGAAGGCCTCGGTGCTCGAGGGGTCGCCCGCGATGAGCACGTCGTCCTCTGTGACCTCGACGCCGTCGAAGGCCAGCTCGGCCTCGGTGGCGGCGTGGATCCCCATGCCCTTGTGCCGCCCCGTCACCGACACGCCCTCGCGGTCGGTCGGCACGATCACCGCCCCGATGCCCTTGGCTCCCTCACCACCGGGCCAGCGGCACCAGACGAGCACACCCTGCGCCACGTCGCCGAGGGTGGAGTAATTCTTGTAAGCGTTGAGGCGCCAGCGCCCGGGCCCATCCTCGACCAGCGACGCCCGCATGTTCTGCACGGCAGAACCGGCGTCGGGCTCGGTGATGCCGATGCTGATGATGGCGTCGCCGTCGGCCACCGCGGGCAACCACCGCTCCTTCATGGCCTCGGGACCGAGATGCTCGATCCCCCGCGGCGGCCCGTTGAACGTCAGCTGGCAGCAGATGGCCGAGGAGACGTCGGCCCGGGCGATCTCCTCGAGCACGATGGAGGCCTCGACGTCGCCGAGGCCCATGCCACCCCACTGCTCCCCCACCGTGATGCGCAGCAGGTCCGCCGCCGCCAGGGCCTTGCGGACCTCGGCCGGCACTGCGCCATCCTCGTCGGCCTGGTGTGCCCGCGGCGCCACTTCGCGATCGGCGACCTCGCGGGCCAGCTGGCGCAGCGAGGCCTGGTCGTCCGTCTCCGTCAGCAGGTCGACGCCGGGGCCGCCATGCCCGCCCTGACCGCCGTGACTGTCCGCTCCCCCCGATGCGCTCATCAACCGGGCTCGGTCCCGACGATGCCCACGAAGCTGACACCTTCGCCGGGGGCGCCCCCCAGGTTGTGCGTCAGCCCGAGGGTGCGACCGGGTCCCACGGTCGCGATCTGGCGATCCGGTGGTGCCTCGCCGCGCAGCTGCAGCCAGCACTCGAAGAGCATGCGCAGGCCCGAGGCGCCGATGGGGTGCCCGAAGGACTTGAGCCCGCCGTCGGGGTTGACCGGGAGGTCCCCGTCGCGGTCGAAGGTGCCCTCGAGCACCTCCTTCCACGCAGTGCCGCGCTCGGCGAACCCGAGGTCCTCCATGAGCACGAGCTCGGTGGGCGTGAAGCAGTCGTGCACCTCGGCCATGGCTAGCTGGGAGCGGGGCTCGGTGACGCCCGCCTGCGCGTAGGCGTCTTCGGCGGAGCGGACCACTTCCTCGAACGTCGTGTAGTCGTAGGCGGGGTCGATCGGGCCGGCGGCCGGGCCGGCCACGAAGGAGAGTGCCTTCACGTAGAGCGGGTTGTCGCAGTAGCGGTGGGCGTCGGAGGCCCGGCAGATCACCGCCGCCGCCGAGCCGTCGCTCACACCGCTGCAGTCGAACACGCCGAGATCACCGGCCACGAGCGGTGCCTTGGCGATCGTCTCCATGGACACTTCCTTCTGGAATTGCGCCCGTGGGTTGCGCGCGCCGTTCTGATGGTTCTTGAAGGCGATCCGACTCATGACCTCCTTCATCTGGTCCTTGTCCACGCCGTACTTGTGCGAGTAGGACGGGGCGAGGAACGAGAAGGCGGCGGGCGATGACAGGCCGGGGTCGGTGCCGTCGCCGACGGCGCGGATCCCGGTCAGGCCCGAGTAGCCCGTGTCCTTGAGCTTCTCGACCCCGATGGCCATGGCCACGTCGTAGGCGCCCGACGCCACGGCGTAGCAGGCGTTGCGGAAGGCCTCGGAACCCGTCGCGCAGTAGTTCTCGACGCGGGTCACCGGCTTGTAGTCGAGCTTCAACGGCCTCGACAGCGTCACGCCGCACACGCCCGAGGTCATGGTGCCGAGCCAGAAGGCGTCGATGTCGTGGATGGACATGCCGGCGGACGCCGCCGCCTCGGTGGCCGCGTCGGTCAGGAGGTCGTCAACGCCCTTGTCCCACAGCTCACCGAAGCGGGTGCAGCCCATACCGATGATGGCCACCTGGTCGCGAATGCCGCTGCTCGCCATTGTCCCTACGCTCCTTGCTCTGCTGCGTCTCGCTCGGCTGACGCCCCGCCCGTCAGCGGTCGCGCCTTCCAGAAGTAATTGTGCACGCCCTGCGCGGTCCAGACGCGCCGGAACGTCATGGCGACCCGGTCGCCGATGGACAGCTCGTCGGGCCGGGCGTCGGTCAGCTCGCAGCGGAACCGGCCGCCCCCGTCGAAGTCGATGATCACACCGATGACCGGCGGCGACAGCGAGAACGCCAGGTGGTCGATCGTAAACGTCGCCACTGTGGCCGGCACGTCGGCCAGGCGCTCGGCCTGCATCTGGTCGATGGCGTGGCAATTGAGGCAGGCCCACGCGTCGGTGGCATGTGGCGGAAGCCGCACGCGGTGCATCGGCTGGCGGCGAACGCGTACTTCCACTCCTCGGAGCGGTGGACGGTGGGCGCACCGGGTCGCTCGGGATCGGGCCGGCGCGGCGGCTCACGGTGCATCTGGCCCCGCCAGGTCAAGAAGCTGGCGTACGCGAGATCGTCGCGCCCCGCCTCGACCTGCTCGGCCACGGTCGGGACGCCCGCCTCGGCGCGGGCCCGCTGCGCGTCCGCCAGGGCCTCGGTCGTGCGCAGGACGACGGCGTCCGCGCCGTCGGCGAGCGAGAGGACGGCGATCACCTGTCCGGGTTCGGCGCGCTCGAGCACGTCGCACAGTGCCACGGCCGCATGGGCGGCGCCGAGGTTCCCGACTGAGCCCATGAGATCGGGGGCCAACACGCCTTCGCCGACACCGAGTCCCTTGGTCGCGGCCTTCACCGCCCGGGCGTGGAGCCCGGTGACGATCGCGTGGTCGACGTCGCCCTCGGCCAAGCCGGCGTCCTTCAGCGCGGCGGCGAAGGCCTCGCGGGCGAGTGGCACATAGAGCTCCTCGCCGAAGCGCTCCTCCCAGACGTGCGAGTCGGCCTCGCCGGGTACACGCCAGCGGTCGAGGAACTCGTCACTCGCAGCACCCCGGCCGATCAGCTGCGCCACGGCGTCCTCCGGCGCGCACACGAAGGCGGCCGCGCCGTCGCCGCTGTCGCGCTCTTCCACCGAACCGGCCAGCCCGGTGCGCAGGTCCGAGACTACGGCCAACGTCGTGCGGCCGGCACCCATCCCGTCGCCCGCCGCGACCAGCGCCTGCAGCAACGTGCCGACGGCCGAGCGCGAAGACCCGGCGAAGTCGTAGGCGCCGGCCCCTCGCCCGAGCCCGAGCGCCGCGTGCACCGTCGTCGCGCTCGTCTTGTCGAGATACGGCGGGTCCGGCGTGGAGAGGAAGAGGTCCTGCACGGCACCGGCTCCCGGTCCCACCACGAGCGCCCGACGGCCGGCCTCGACACCCAGCGTCGTCGTGTCCTCGTCGTAGGAGGCGACGGCGCGCGTGCCCCGCCCGCCACCGCCGCCCAGCACCGAGCCGATGGCGGCGCGCTGGAGTCGCCAGTAGGGCAGGTACGTGCCCCAGGCCGCGATGCCGGCGCTCATCCCACCCGCACCTCCAGATCGACGTTCATGACCCTCCCTCGGGTTCTCTGCCACGGCGGGTCCGACGCCGCTCGACGTGTCGCACACGCTGCCCGCTCCCCCCTCTGGCCTGGGCATTCTCCACCCACACGAGCCGGCAGCCGCGTGGTTCACATTAGTCGCCCCCGGTCCTGCCCCTCCGGGGGCCGGCCGCCCCATCCCAGCGGATCCGTACCGGCGGTGCCTCGAACCGCCTCCCGGCCACGCCGCCTCAGGCCGTCGCGACCACCACCATCTCCCAGCTGTCGAGCTCGAGCGGGCCACCGCCGCCGGCCTGGAACCGCACGTCGCGAAAGCCTGCCGCCTCCAGCCACACGACCCATTCGGGCGGGGTCGGGAGGCGCACGAAGTACGGACGCGCGCCGCACGGCGCCGTCGCGGTGGACCGTCCGCTCGATGCACATGCGCCCCGACACCGGGTCGAAGGTCGACAGCTCGACCATCGTGTCGTCACCACGATGGACCACCACCGCGTCGGGCGCCGGCGTGAAGTGCCGCACGCCACCGTCGTGGTGCATCGTGTCGATCGCCACCGTCCCGCCCGGCCGGAGCACGCGGTGGAACTCCGCCAGCACCCGGTGGCAATCGGCGTCGTCGTAGTAGCCGAACGAGTTCAGCCAGCACACCACGGCGTCATAGGGTCCCTCGACGGGCAGGTGGCGCAGGTCTCCCTCCACGTAGAGGACCGACTGGGGTGACAGCAGCGGGTCGGACCGCGCCTGCTCGAGGTAGGAGGGCGTGATGTCGACACCGGTCACCGCCATGCCGGCCGCCGCCAAGCCGCCGGGCGATGCGGCCGTGGCCGCACGGCGCGTCGAGGATGCTCGATCCGGGCGGCAGGTCGAGGAGGCCGAGGATCTCGGCGGCGTCGGCGTCGGAGTGGCGCGTCGTCGATGGACTCCTCGTAGAAGTAGAGGTAGTCGTCGCCGAACGTGCCCTCAAGGTCGAATTGCATGCGCCATTGTCGCCGCTAGGGTCGGCCCGGTGCCTGCGCCGGACGACATCGCATTCGACACCGTCACGGCGGTGCGCCCGACGAGCGACCCCCCTGTCTTCGAGACCGACGTCCACCCGTTGTGGGCGGTGGGCGACAAGCCCAACGGCGGCTACCTCCTCGCGATCTTGGGCCGGGCCGCCCGCCTGGTCGGCTGTGGCGAGGGCGGGCCACCGTGGGAGACGGTGTCGGCGTCCATCACCTACGTGGCGCCCCCGGACCTCGCCGCGGCGACCGTGCGCACCACCCTCTTGCGTCGCGGCCGCACGGCGGCCCAGGTCCGCGCGGTCCTGGCCCAGGGCGGCCGCGACATGGTCGAAGCCGTGTTCGTGCTCTCCACGGTGCCGCCGGCTCACGCTCGCTACGACGGGATCGAGGCCGCTGGTAGTGGCGCCGCCCGAGGCATGCGAGCAGTCTGGGTACGGAGATACCCGGCGGCATGCGGGTCGGCCTGATGGCGGCGCTCGACCTCCGGCTCGATCCGCTCACCAATCCCTTCACGGGCGCCGCACACGAAGGTGCCCGGGCGGAGCTGCGGGGCTGGACGCGCTTTCGCGACGGGCGGGAACCGGACCCGCTGTCGCTGCTCTTCTTCGTCGACGGGGTGCCGCCGGCCACCTTGATGATCGGTTCGAGCGGCTGGGTCCCCACCCTGCAGATGTCCGCCTACGTGCGCGGCGTGCCCGACACCGGGGTGGCTCGGCCTCCGTTTCACCGCCAACCTCGTGGCGGGCGGCATGGTCGACGAGACCTGTGTCCTGTGGGACAGCGCGGGCCAGGTGGTGGCCCAGTCGAGCCAGCTGGCCCGCTTGCGCTTCCCCGACGAACCCGTCTGAGCCGCTCCGTCGCCGGCCACCTCGTCACCGGCCACCTCGCCGGCCCTACTCGTCGCCGCCCACCTCGCCGGCCCTAGCCTGACGCCGTGCTTCGTGAACCCTGCCCTGGCGAGCGTCCCGCCGCGACGCACGTGCGGGTGCGGTGACCAGCGTCGAGCGCCTCCACCGCGCCGACCTCGGGGCCATCGCGCAGCTTTGCTGGCGGGCCGTCGCTGACCCTCCGTCTGAAGACGAGCTCGAGGGCGCGCTCTACACGAGCGATCAGCCTGCGGTGGTACTCGGATCACCCAGCACCGGCGTCATCGCCGCGGTCGAGTGCGACGACGGTGCCCACATCCGGCTGCTTGCCGTCGACCCGGCCGCACGAGGGCGGGGCGTCGGTCGCGCCTTGGTGGACGCCGCCGAGGAGTGGGCGCTCGCGGCGGGGCACACGAGCATCACCACCGGGGCCGACCCGCCATACTTCCTCTGGCCGGGGGTGCCCAGCACCGAGACGGCCCTCATGTCCCTCTTCGAACGCCGGCACTACGGGCGGACCGAGACCAACTACAACATGGACGTCGACCTGCTCCACATCCCCGAAGACCCGGGAGGCCACTACCTGGCGGGGCCTGGGGACCGCGACGACATCGACGCGTTCATGGCGGCGAACTGGCCCAACTGGCGGGCGGAGGTCTTGCGTGCGCTGGGCAAGGGCAATCTCGTGCTGGCGCGCGAGGACGGCAAGAGCGGGGACGTCTCCGCATTCTGCGCGTTCGAGGTCAACCGTCGCGGGCTGCTCGGCCCGGTGGCGGTACGGCTCGAGCTGATGGGACAGGGCCGTGGCAAAGGCGTCCTCGTGGGCGCCCTGCACGAGCTGCGCCGGCGCGGCGCCGATCGTGTCTCGGTCGTCTGGGTCGGTCCCGTCCTCCCCTACGCCGCCGTCGGGGGCCGGGTGGGCGACGTCTATTTCGTCTACCGCAAGGAGCTGGCGTGAACCTGCTGCCGGTCCCCCGGACGCTCGAGCTGACCGACACCCTCGTCGATGCCCGGCCCGCCAGACACAGACTCGACCCGTCGCTCCGCCCGCAGGGCTACGAACTACGGATCGGCGGCGAGGGCGTCGAGCTCGTCGGCGCCGACGAGGCGGGCCTCTTCTATGGCGAGGCCACGCTCGCCCAGCTGGCGCGCCTGCACGACGGGCGGCTGCCCGCGGGCTCGGTCCGCGACCACCCCGACCTGCTCGTGCGCGGCGGTGATGCTCGACATCTCCCGCGACAAGGTCCCCACCATGGACTCGCTGGAGTCGGTGATCGACCGCCTGGCGTCGCTGAAGGTCAACCAGGTGCAGCTCTACTCGGAGCACACGTTCGCGTACCAGGGCCATCGCGAGGTGCACGCCGCCGCCAGCCCGCTCGACGCGGCGGAGATCAGGCAGCTCGACGCCTTCTGCCGGGACCGGCATGTGGAGCTCGTGCCCAACCAGAACTGTCTCGGCCACATGAACCGCTGGCTCGCGCACGATCGCTACCAGCCGCTGGCCATCGCGCCGGACGGCTTTGTCGATCCGTACGGCATCGCGCGCCAACCGATGACGATCGAACCGGGGAACCCGGCTTCGCTCGCGCTGGTGCGCGAGCTGCTGGGCGAGCTGCTCCCGCTGTTCGGCAGCCGCCGGGTGCACGTCGGGCTTGACGAGGCGTGGGAGCTGCCGGCGACGCGCATGGACGACTTCATGGGCTGGGTGGCCACCTTGCGCGCCCTGCCCGAGCTCGACGGTCACGAGATGTTGATGTGGGGCGACATGATCTCGGGCCAAGCGGACCAGGTCGCCCGGTTGCCGGACGGGGTGACGGTGTGCGAGTGGGGCTACGACGACTGGTATCCCTTCGACGAGCGCTGCGCGGTGCTGGCCGAAGCGGGCGTGCCGTTCTGGGTCGCCCCGGGCACGTCGAGCTGGCTCAGCATCCTCGGGCGCTTCACCAACGCGCGGACGACCTGTAGCCGTGCGGCGGCCGCGGCGCTGGCGCACGGCGGCTCCGGCTACCTCAACACGGACTGGGGCGACAACGGCCACCTCCAGCAGTGGGTGGTCAGTGAGCCCGGGCTGGCCTTCGGCGCCGCCGTGTCGTGGTGCCATGGCACCAACGAGAACATCGACATGGAGGCGGCCCTCAGCACACACGTCTTCGACGATCCCACCGGCAACCTGGCCGCCGCGGTCCTCGCGCTCGGCGACGCCCACCGGCTGGTGACGCCGCAGTTCCCGAACATGTCCACCCTCGTGATGAACCTCTACTACCCACAGTTCCCCGTGGGCCGCGGCCTGACGGCAGGTCTCGTCTCCGACGACCTCGACGCAGTGGAGCTCTGCTTCGAGGACGCCCGCGCCGCCGTGGGCGGTGCGCACCCCACCCGAGCCGACGGCGCGTGGCTCGTCGACGAGGTCCTCTACAGCATCGATCTCGTGTCCCTGCTGACCCGCGACGCACGCGGCACGCCTGCGCGGCGACGGGACGCTGGCGAGCGTCAGCGAGGACGAACGCGCCGAGCTTTGCGCCTCGCTGGACGGGGTCATGGAGCGCGCGCGTGTTCTGTGGTTGCGCCGCAACCGGCCGGGCGGTCTGGACGACAGCCTCGCGTGGCTGGCCAACCTGCGCGCCGCGTACGTGACGGGTCACCCGGACCCGACGTGGGGAGGCCTCTCGGTCCGCGACGGCTGACCAGGGTCGCCGCCGCTGCGCCTCGGCCTCGGCCGCGGGCCTTGCCGGCGGGCGAGGTGAGGCTCTCTTATGCGATTCCAAGCTGCGGCTCATGCGATTCCAATGCGCACCGGAGTTCGCTCCCAGACGGCACTGATAACCCTAGGTCGTGCCTGATCGCGAAGCGCCCGTGTCACGGCGCCTCGGCCGGCGCCCTGCGCTTGACGGGATCCGGGGCTTGGCGTGGAGCGCCGTGTTTGTCTCGCACGCCGTCACCCTGCCGTTCGCGATCGGGCAGGTGTCCATGTTCGTCTTCTTCGCGCTGAGTGGCTTCCTCATCACCGGCCTCCTCTTAGAGGAGCGTGCATCAACGGGGAGGGTGTCGCTGCCGCAGTTCTTCGCGCGCCGGGCGCTGCGCCTGCTGCCCGCGCTCGGCTTCTTCCTCGCCCTTTGGCTGACCGTCGTGCTCGCGACCGGCGGGCACGCGCCGTGGACGACCACCGTGCCCGGCGGTGCCAGCGGCAATGGAACGCCGCCGTGGGTGGCGCTGCAGGGTGCGGTCGCCGCGCTCTTCTACGTTTCGAACTGGGCCATGATCGGGCACTGGTTCACCGGATACGTTCCGCTCGGGCACCTGTGGTCCCTCGCGGTGGAGGAACAGTTCTACCTGCTGTGGTCGCCCGTCGTCGTCCTCCTGCTGGCGCGCCGAGGCCGCGCTGCGGTCGGCTGGGCTGCCGCGCTTGCGGCCGTGGCCTCCTTCGCCGACGTCGCGGTCCGAGACGGGCACGGCATCACCCTCGTCGTCGACATGAGCACCGACACGCGGGCGGGCGCCTTCCTCGTCGGCGCGGCACTGGCCGTGGCCTGGGCGCGCCGCGGTGCGTGGCTGCGTGTGGTCGAAGGAGCCGGCTCGCGGCTCGTCGTCGTCGGGTCTCTGGTGGTGTTGGCCTGGGGCTCGTGGGTGTTCGACCACCAGGTCTCCGCGTTCCTCTTCACCTCGACGTGGGTCGCCGTCTCCCTCGCCGCGGGGCTGCTCGTCGTGGCCTTCCTCGGCGATGCCCCTCACGGCGGCGCCATCGTCACCGCACCGGTGACCACCTACGTCGGACGCCGCTCCTATGGCCTCTACCTCTGGCACTACGCGTGGCTCACCTGGCTCGCCGGCATGGGGCTGGCCGGTGTGCCTCTCGCCCTCGGCGCCTCATTCGTCAGCGCCGAGGCCTCGTGGCGGCTCGTGGAGCGCCCGGCCCTGGCGCGCAAAGCCCGCTTCACGCCGGCGCGGCCAGCCGCCGAACCAGCCGATGAACCCGGGTCGGTACGCGACGCCGTGCCGGTTGGATCCGCGCCGCAGGCGGTCCCGGCCTGAGACCGTTGCGTCAGGCGGCTTGCTCCTCCTCCGCGTCTCCCTCCTCGTCGTCGTCCGCGTCGTAGCAGTCCCACGAGCAGTAGCCGCCGATCCGGGGGACGCGGGGTGGAACCCGCAGCGCACGCAGCGCTGCGCCGTTGGCGCCGTTGCCATTTCCCTCGTCCTCGTCCTCGGTGTCCTGATGTCGTGCACTGTGGTTCCGTTCCTGAAATCGCTCGTTCTTCGTCCGTTGTCTCTGGTCTGCGCTGCTTCTCTGGCTGGGCTGCCTCGGTCCCGAATTCAAAAGAGCCGCTCCCCGATGGGAAGCGGCTCCTCGACGCGGGACTGTTCGTCAGTCCTTCCTACGTCGGGACCACCTCCGGTGCGGACAGCTTCGGGATGCCACAGACCTGTACTTCCGCCATGGCGACGCGCGACTGCCCGAGCAGGCTGGTGGCCTGCTGAGATCGGGCCACCCCGTCGCACATCGCTCGGCGCTGCGTCATCACGCTCCCAAGTATACGAGACGCTCCGGGGTCCCTCGCGCCGATCGGCGGATGGCGCGGAGAGTTCATCCCCGCGTCACATGACCCAGGCACACCGCGTTCAGGCAGGCGCAGTCCCGGCGGCAGCCAGCAGCGCCTTCAGCTCGGGTTTGACGACCTTGCCAGTGGGATTGCGCGGGAGAGCGTCGACGAAGATGAACTGCCGCGGCACCTTGTAGTCGGCTAGGTGCTCGAGCCCGAAGGCGCGGAGCTCCTCGGCGTCAGTGTTGGTGCCAGGATGCAAGACGACGAAGGCGACCACGTCCTCGCCGAGAACGGGATGTGGTACGCCGACAACCGCCACTTCAGCCACCGCGTCGTGCTGGACGAGCGCGTGCTCCACATCGGTGGCGTGCACGTTGTTGCCGCCCCGGATGATCACGTCCTTGGAGCGGCCGACGATGTAGAGATAGCCGTCCGCATCGAGCTTGCCGAGGTCACCGGTGATCAGCCACCCGTCCTTCCATGTGCCCGCCGTGGCCTCGGGGTCGTTGTAGTACTCGCGCTGGCGACCCGGCATCTGCAGGCGCACCTCTCCCACGACGTCGGGCGGCAGCGGCTGGTCGTGCTCGTCGACGATCTGCACGACCGCAGGGGCCGCGATCTGGCCGACCGAACCCGGACGTTTGATCGCCTCACCCTGCGGCATGATGCAGTAGGCCGAGCCCGCCTCGGTCATGCCGTAGTTGTTGGAGACCAGCGCGTCGGGCATCTTCTCCTGCAGCCGCTCCACGACGTAGGGGGCCAGCGGCGCGCTGCCGACCGAGCACATCTGCACCGAGGAAAGGTCGACCTCGTCGAAGCGAGGATGGTCGATGAGCAGGTGCGCCATGGCGGGCACGAGAAAGATGAAGATCGGGCGCTGCTCCTCCACCACGCGCAGCCAGCGGTCGGCGTCGAACCGGGGCTGGTAGACGACCTCGAGGCCCATCTTCATCGGCGTGTACACCAGCGCGATGCCGGCGAAGGTGAACAGCGGGCTGGCATGCAGCCAACGGTTTCCCGACCAGTTCGGCTCGACGGCCCCGATCATGGCGCCGTTGGAGTGGCGCACCGCCACCCCCTTCGGCCGCCCCGTCGTGCCAGAGGTGTAAAGAATGTCGGCCAGGTCGTCGTTGTCACGCGGTGCCTGGAATGGTGAGCGATCGCCGGCGGTGGCCTCGGCCCACCCGAGCAGCGGGACCGCGGGCCCGCCGCTGCCCGGTGGTGTGACGGTTCCCTCCGTGCCGGCGTCGATCAGGACGAGGAGGCCGTCTCCCCGAGCCTCGAGGTCGCTGGCGACCAGTTCGCCGTCGGTTACCACGGCGGTGGCACCGGAGTGGGAGAGCACGTGGGCCACCTCGGCCGGCGCAAGCCGCGGGTTCATCGGGACGGCGACGCCGCCGGCGCGGTGCGCCGCCGAGTAGGACACGAGCCAGCGCAGGGCCAGCTCGGGATGGAGATGGATGCCCACCCGTGCGCCCGGTTCGAGACCGGCATCGAGGAGGCGCCGCGCCATGGCATTGGCGGCGCCGTCCCATTCGGCGAAGGTCATCGACGCGACGTCCACGACCTCGAAGGCCGTCTTGTCGCCGAATTCGGTGGCCATGCGGCTCAGGTGTTCGTCCATCAACACAGAATGCAGATCCCCCGGGAGCTCTCGGCGCGCAAAGTTGACGCCGGTGTCAGGTTGGTTGCAGCATGGCCGATGCGCCTGGCGGGGGTCAATCCCAGCCCATCTTCGACGACTACACCGTCCGTGCTCGTGCGGACCTGAGGAGGCACACACACCATGACCGACGCTCGCGATGCCGTCATCGTCGCCGCAGTCAGGACCCCGATCGGCCGGGCCGGGAGGGCGTTGGCGGGCCTCAGCCTGCACGACATCGCCATGCAGACCGTGGCTGGTGTGATTGAGGCGGCGGACCTCGACGCCGCCGACATCGACGACATCGTCCTGGGCGAGGCGCTCCAAGGTGGGGGCTGCACGGCCCGCTACGTGGCCAACGCGTTGGAACTGCCGCCAGACACGCCCGGTGGCGCCACCCAGCGTCAGTGTGCAACCGGCATGATGGCGGTGCAGGATGGCGCGGCCAACATCCGCGCCGGCATGGCCGACGTTGTGGTGGCCGGCGGCGTGGAGACCATGACCCGCTACCCCGTGCTCTTCGAGAAATCGCCTTTCCCTTTTGGCGGGATGGAGCGTTTCTCGCCGCCCAGCCACCCCGACTCGCCCGAGGCCCCGAACATGAACGTGCTCATCACGGTGGGTGAGAACACGGCCAGGGAGTGCGGCATCACCCGGGAGGAATCGGACTTCTGGTCGTACCACTCGCACATGCGAGCCGTGGCCGCCACCGAGGACGGTCGCTTCGCCGAGGAGATCGTGCCGGTGACCGTGCCGGCGGGCCGCGGGCAGACGGTCACCGTGGCGCTCGACGAGCACCCCCGCGCCGACACCACGGTCGAGAAGCTCGCCGCCCTGCCCTCGCTGACCGGTCCCGACGGACAGGTGACGGCCGGGAACTCGTCGGGCATCGCGGATGGGGGTGCCGGCCTCCTTCTCACGTCGCGGCGCCTACGCGGAGGCCAACTCGATGGCGCCGCTGGCAACCGTGCGCGCATGGAACTCCTGCGGTATCGAGCCCGTCCGCACCGGGTTGGCGCCGACAGTGTGTGTGCCCCGTGCCCTGAACCGGGCCGGGCTGAGCGAGTCCGACGTCGATCTGGTCGAGATCAACGAGGCCTTCGCCACCATGGCGGTGGCCTGCTCGCGCAAGCTGGGTTTCGCCCACGAGATCGTCAACGTCAACGGCGGCGGCATCGGCATCGGCCACCCCATCGCGGCCTCGGGCGCCCGCATCCTGGTCACCTTGGTGCACGAGCTAGGGCGCCGCGGTGGCGGCGTCGGGGTCGCGACGCTGTGTGCCGGTGGCGGCATGGGATCGGCCACCGTGGTCGAGGTGGACCCGCCCGCGTAGCAGACAGGGCCGCACTCGGGCCGGCCGGATCCTCAGTACCGGCGGATCTCCACGAGGTGCCCGTTCGGGTCGGTCAAATACACCGTGTCCCCGGGGCCGCGGGCTCCGTTCTCGGTACCCGGGCCGCGCATGTTGGCGGCGTCGTGGTACGTGTCGCCGTAGGCGACTCCCGAGGACTTGATCCGGGCGAAGGCGGCGTCGAACTCTGCCGGCGAGAGCGCGAAAGCCAGGTGACCGCCACCTTCGGTGCCCCAGGGCGCCAGCTGGAGCGTCGTGTCGGGACTGACCCTGATCACTGTGAACGGCCCGTCGTCGGGGTCGCGCCCGAAGCCCATGACCTCGGTATAGAAGCGGACGCTGCCGTCCCGGTCGTTGACGGTCAGGATTAGATGGTCCAGCGTGGCCACGACGACTCCCCCAGTCTTTCTCCGGCGCTTCGCTCGATCACTCGCCGTCGCCGTCGCCGTCGGCCATGTGCTCCTTGATGGAGTTGACCACCGTCGGATCGAGCAGCGTGGTCACGTCACCGAGCGGGCGGTGATCGGCGACGTCGCGCAGGAGCCGGCGCATGATCTTGCCACTGCGCGTCTTGGGCAACTCGGGCGTCAACATGATCTGGCGGGGCTTGGCGATCGGCCCGATCTCGCGGGCCACGTGGTCGCGCAGCTCGGCCACCAGCTTCTCCCCGGCCACACCCTCGGTGTCGTAGCCACCCTTCACGGTGACGAACGCAACGATGGCCTGGCCCGTGGTGGCGTCGTTAGCACCGACGACCGCGGCCTCGGCCACCACAGGATGGCCGACGAGCGCGTGCTCGACCTCGGTGGTCGAGATCCGGTGGCCCGAGATGTTCATGACGTCGTCGACCCGACCCAGCAGCCACAAGTCGCCGTCCTGGTCGCGCTTGGCACCGTCGCCGGCGAAGTAGCGGCCCGGGAAGCGTGACCAGTACGTCTCCTTGTAGCGCTCGTCGTCCCCGTAGATGCCGCGCAACATGCCGGGCCAGGGTTCGGTGAGGACGAGGTAGCCACCCTCACCGTTGCCGACGGAGCGTCCGTCGTTGTCGATCACGTCGGCGGCCACGCCCGGGAACGGGGTCATCGCCGCGCCGGGCTTGGTGGCGGTGATCCCCGGCAACGGGGTGATGAGGATGCCGCCGGTCTCGGTCTGCCACCAGGTGTCGACGATCGGGCAGCGGTCACCACCGATGTGGGTGCGGTACCAGATCCAGGCCTCGGGATTGATCGGCTCGCCGACCGACCCGAGCAACCGGAGGCTGGAGATGTCGTGCGCGGCCGGGAGGTCCTCCCCCCACTTCATGAACGTGCGGATCGTCGTCGGGGCGGTATAGAGGATGTTGACCTTGTAGCGCTCGACGATCTGCCACCACCGATCCCGCGCGGGGGTGTCGGGCGTGCCTTCGTACATCACCGAGGTGGCCCCGTTCGCGAGCGGCCCGTAGACGATGTAGCTGTGGCCGGTCACCCATCCGATGTCCGCCGCGGTCCAGAAGACATCGCTCTCGGGTTTCAGGTCGAAGACCAACCAGTGCGTCGCGGACACGTGGGTGAGGTAGCCACCGCTGGTGTGCAAGATCCCCTTGGGCTTGGCCGTGGTCCCGCTCGTATACATGATGTAGAGCGGCTGCTCGGCGTCGAACGCCTCGGCCTCGTGCGTGGCGGGCTGGCGGTCCACCACCTCGTGCCACCAGACGTCTCGTGCGCCGTCCCACGCGACGTCCTGACCGGTCCGCCGAACCACCAGCACGTGTCGTACCGCGGGGCACTCCTTCACGGCTTCATCAACCGCCGGCTTGAGCGAGCTCGGCGCACCCCGGCGGTAACCCCCGTCGGCTGTGATGACAACGCGCGCGTCGCAGTCCTGGATACGGCTCTTCGAGCGCGTCAGAGGAGAACCCGCCGAACACAACGGTGTGCGGTGCGCCGAGGCGGGCGCACGCCAGCATGGAAATGACCGCCTCGGGGATCATGGGCATGTAGATCGCGACCTTGTCGCCAGCGCTTACGCCGAGCTCGGTGAGCGCATTGGCCGCCTGGCACACCGACGTCAGCAGATCGCTGTAGGTGATGGTCCGGGTGTCCCCCGGCTCGCCCTCCCAGTGGAACGCGACGCGATCGCCGAGGCCCGCGTCAACGTGGCGGTCCACGCAGTTAACAGCGACGTTCAGCTTGCCGCCGACGAACCACTTGGCGAACGGCAGCTTCCACTCGAGCACGCGCGACCATGGTTCGGCCCAGGTCAGCCGGGTGGCCAATGACTCCCAGAAGGCGAGCGGATCTGCCTGTGCCTGCGCGTAAACGCCGGGCAGCGCATTGGCGTGCCTCGCCAACCCCCCAGGAGGAGGAAACGTGCGGGTCTCGGTCAGAAGGGCCTCGAGGCCGTGCTCCTGGGTTTCGCTCATCTGCCCTCCTCGTGCGCGTCCGACGAGCGCACCCTGCCTAGCAGAACGGTGGGACGACCGGCCACGGCCCCCGCACCCATTCGATCAGCCCGGTGCCCGGAGCTCGAAGCCGTCGAACGTGAACGCGGGTGTCAAGGTCGCGCCCACAAGGGCGAAGCGCCCGCGGGGACGCGCTGACTGCCACACGCCCGCCTCGATGACGATCTGGGGGGCCTGGCCGCCGGCGATGTCCGGCCCGAGCATCACCACGTCACTGCGTCCGTCCGGCCACTCCCGAGTGAGCTCGAGCGGGTCGCCGGCATAGAAGTGCCACAGCTCGTCGGCGTCGATCCGATGCGGCACAGACTCCTCGCCCTCGAGCAGGAGGTAGTAGATGGCGCTGGCTGCCGGGCGCTCGCCCGGTGCCGCCGGCGCCTCCCAGGTGCGCCGGTACCAACCGCCCTCGGGATGCGGGACGAGGTCGAGGGCGGCGATCAGCGATTCGCCCGGGCGCACCTCGCCAGTCTGTCCGATGGTGCGATGCCAGCGATACGGGCGACGTGTGCGATGGTCGGGCGCCGCCGTGATGCCGCTCGGTCAACTGCCGAACACGCCTCTGGACGCCGCGACGGCGAGGGAGTGCTGGGCCGATCCGCCGAAGAGCGCACCGTTGGTCTCGGCGCGCTTCATGAAGAGGTGCCCATCGTGCTCCCACGTGAAGCCGATCCCCCCGAAGGACTGCAGGCTTTCCCCGCACACCATGTGCTGGCAATCGTCTGACGCAGCCTTCGCCATGGAGACCGCAACGGCGCGGTCGGACGTGTCCTCGTCGAGCGCCGCGACGGCGAAGTAACAGAGCGCACGCGCACGCTCCACCGCCAGGAACATGTTGGCCATCTTGTGCTTGATCGCCTGGAAGGAGCCGACCGCGACACCGAATTGCTTGCGCTCCTTCACATACGCCAGGACCATCTGGAAGAGCGCATCGCACGAGCCGACCGCCTCGAGCGCGATGGCCAGCGTCGCCTCCTCGACGGCGCGGGCAACCCCACGAGTGGACGCGTCGCTTCCGGGCTCTCCCAGTGCCCGGTCTTCGGGAACCATCACGTGGTCGAATGTGAGGGTGGACAGGGGCCGGCTGTCGTCGAGCGAGTGCACAGGGGTCACGGCGACGTCGGCCAGAGGGACGACGAAGGCACCGATGCCCAAGCCTGCCCGCGCCACGACGGCCACCTCGGACACGCCTTCGGGAGCGAGGACGGCGAGCTTGGTGCCAGCGAGGATCCATCCACCCTCGGCGCGTTCCGCGCTCATGGTGACCTGATCGGCCGACCACCCACGCGGGTGATCGCTGAGGGCCAGCGTCCCAGCAATGTCACCCGAGGCGACTTGGCACAAGAAATGGCGACGCTGCTCCTCTGTCCCGATCTCCCGGACCGTCGGAGTGAACTGTGTCATGGTCGGCAACAGGGGCCCCGGGGCGACGGCACGGCCGAGCTCTTCGACAACCACCGCTGTCTCCACGACCGAGAGCCCGACACCGCCGTACTCCTCGGGAATGGCAAGGGCAGGCCAGTCCAGAGCGACCATGGATCCCCAGAGCTTCTCCGGCGGCTCGCCGGACTCCACGACGGCGCGGACCAGTTCGAGCGGGCACTCCTTCTGAAGAAAGGCTCGGACCGAAGAGCGCAACTCTTCCTGCTCGCTCGTGAACTCGAGCTCCACTGGCCTCCCTTCCCGGCGAGCCGGTGACTGTGCAATCGATCGGCTGCGAACCCTTGGACACGCCCGCCGGTGCAGGTCGGGGGCGAGTGTATCCGACACCCTGTCAGCCTTAATGGGCTGTGCTACCTTCACGCCGCCCCGTTTTCTGGGAACGACGGCATGGGTACCCCTGGGGGGGTCGCCGGTCCGTGGCGCAAGCCCGGGCCGGCGACAACGGGGGACGACGACCTCGACCCAAACCCGAGCTGCCGGGTCTCTCGCGTACACTCTGCGATGCGCCTCTAGCTCAACGGCAGAGCAACGGACTCTTAATCCGCAGGTTGGGGGTTCAAATCCCCCGGGGCGCACTCACAAAACCGGGTCTTCCGGAGTTAGCGGGGTGCACTGGCGCTGACCAGGAGACCCGGGAGGCTCAGCGGGGGTCCACCGCGTAAGCACAGAGGCGCTTCAGTCTCAATGTGTGAAAAAGAAAACGCTCCACGCCTCTGGAGGTTGTCCTGAATCTTGTGGGAAATAGGTGGCGGTCCCCCGCCTGATGCCTTCCGGCTGGTAGGTGTTCAGGCATCGAAACCAAGACCACTACCCACAAGAAGGGGACCACCACCAATGAAGAAGAAGCTACCTGTTGTGACCGTCGCGGCGCGGGACGAGGCGGCACGCCTCGCTGACCTGCCTGCCGAGGCGACTGTCGCCCTCGAGGACCTGGCCGGTGCCATCAAGGACGGCTTCATGGCGTTCTGCTGCTCGGCCGGACTTGCCGTGGTCAGCGAGATCATGGCCACCGAGTTGACCGAGAAGGCAGGGCCCAAAGGTCGCCACGATCCCGAGCGCACGGCGACGAGGAACGGCTCGGCGCCAGGTTCGGTCGTGCTCGGCGGGCGCACTGTGCCCGTCTCTCGTCCCCGGGCGACATTGAGCGAGGGAGGCGAGATGCACCTCGACTCCTACGCTGCCTTCAACGACCGGGACCTCCTCAGCCAACTCGCCGTCGAGCGCATGCTGGCCGGAGTGGCGACGCGGCGCCACGCCCTGGTGGCCGAGCCCATCGGAGAAGAGCTCGAAGAGGTCGCCCGCGGCGACTCGCGCTCGACCATCTCGCGACGCTTCGTGGCCGCCACGACCGAGAAGCTGGCCGAGCTGCTCGCCTCGGACCTCTCGGTCCACGACGCGGCGGTCCTCATGATCGACGGCATCATGTTCCACGAGTGCTGCTGCGTGGTTGCCCTGCTCATCACCGCAGACGGGACCAAGATCCCCGTCGGGGTGTGGGAGGGCGACACCGAGAACACCACGGTGGTCAAGCACCTGCTCGCCGACCTGGTGGCGCGGGGCCTGCGCTTCGAGCAGGGTCTGCTGATCGTGATCGACGGAGGCAAGGCGCTCGCCGCGGGCATCAAGCGCGTCTTCGGCAAGCACGCCGTGGTGCAGCGTTGTGTCTTGCACAAACGTCGCGACGTCGCTGACTACCTCGCCCCCGAGCTCGCCCGGCGCATCGACCGCCAGCTCAAGGCGGCCTTCAACGACGCCGACGCTGCCCGCGGACTCAAGGTGGCCAAAGGCCTCGCTGCCCAACTCGACCGCGAGCATCCGAGTGCCGCGGCGTCCTTGCGCGAGGGACTCGACGACATGTTCACCGTGCGCCGGCTCGGGGCGTCAGACCGCCTCGCACGGTCCTTGTCGTGCACCAACAACATCGAGTCGATGATCTCGACGGTGCGCCTTGTCAGCTCGGGCGTCAAGCGCTGGCGCGACCCAGCGATGGTGCGCCGATGGGTGGGCACCGGCATGATCGAAGCACAGCGATCCTTCCGGCGGATCAAGGGATGTCGGGACATGAAGACGTTGGTCGACTCCGTCCATGCCGAGGTCGCTCGCCGTCTCGCCGAAGAGGAAGGAGGAGTTGTCACACCTGCCAAGTACGATCAGGCCGCCGCCTGAACAGCTGTGGGACCGTCACCGAAATCCCACAGGACTCGGGACATCCTCCGCCTCTGTGTACCTCGATCCTAACGAGATCGTCGCCCACCTCGTTGGTGTCAAAGACGTACGCGTCCTGTCCTACGCGTGCCGTGGTCCGGCGGGCGAGATCACCATCGAACAAGGCGATCCCCAACTGTGGTGTCCGAGCTGTGGGGGCCGGGCCTGGGTCAAGGACCGCCCGGTCGTCTCCTACGTCGACCTGCCCTTCGGTGGGGTGCCCATCACGTTGCGCTGGCGCAAGCACCGGCTCATCTGCCCCGACACGCTCTGCCCGCAGCGCTCGTTCACCCTCGGCGACCACCGGATCGCCGCGGTCGGTTGCCGGCTCAGCACGCGGGCGGCCAAGTGGGTGGCCAAGCAGATCGCCGGCGGTCAGACCGTCGCGCACCTCGCCCGTGAGCTCGCCTGCGGCTGGGACGCCATCAACGTGGCGGTGCGCATCTATGGTGCCGCCTGGTTGGCTGCCGACACCAAGCGCTTGAAGGAGACCACGGCCATCGGACTCGACGAGTCCCTCTTCGTGCGAGCCGGGCCTTACAAGCACAAGGTCTGGTCGACCACCGTGTGCGACGTGGTCAACCATGCTCTCATCGACGTGCTCCCCACCAGGGACTTCACCGCCGTCGCCCGCTGGCTGCGCGCCCAGCCCCACCATGTGCGCGCGCGGCCTCGACTACGGGTGCTTGGACATGTCCAAGACCTACGCCGCGGTGTTTCGGGTCGTGACCCCCAAGGCGACCCGCGTCGTCGACCGCTTCCACGTCATGCGCCATGCCATCTTGGCCGTCGACCAGGTGCGCCGGCGCGTCCAACAACAACGCACCGGGCACCGCGGGCGAGCAGGCGACCCCCTCTACAAAGCCCGCAAGCTGTTGGTGATCAAAGCGACCGCCAGCGATCCCGAGCTCCAAGAACGCCTCGAAGGCCTCCTGGCGCTGGGCGACCCTGACGGTGAAGTGGCCTTCGCGTATTCGATGAAGGAAGCCGTGGCGCAGTTCTACGACACCGCCGACCCCGAGGCCGCCGCCGATCTGTTGCGCGACATCATCGATGTCGGTTCCAAGCGCTCGGCTCCCTTTGAGGTCCGGCGCCTGGCGCGGACCTTGCGCAACTGGTTCGAATCCATCGTGGCCTGGCACGTGGCCAAGGTCTCCAACGGTCCGACCGAGGGCATGAACAACCTCTTGAAGCGCGTGAAACGCGTCGCCTTCGGCTTCACCAACTTCGAGAACTTCCGCATCCGGGCGTTGCTCTACGCGGGCAAGCCCAACGTCAGAGTCCTGGAGACGTTGTCCCGAACATTGTTGAAGTAAGGCGGTGGTCCCCCGCCTGAGACCTGCCAGCTGGTAGGGATCGGGCACGACCAAGTAACCCTTAGGAAGGGGACCACCGTGAAGAAGAAGGTAGCTGTTGTGAGCGTCGCCGACGCGGAGGAGGCAGCCCGATTGGCTGACCTGCCGCTCGAGGCGACAGTGGCCCTGGCCGACGTGGCCGGGGCGATCAAGGACGGGTTGTTGGCCTTCGCCTCGGCCACCGGGCTCGTCGTGATGCACCAGATGATGGAGGCCGAACTGACCGAAGGCGATCGGCGAGAAGCACGCCAAGATCGCGGCCCAAGAGCGGGTCGGAAACTGGCACGGCAACGCCAAGGGTTCGGTCGTGCTCGGCGGACGCCAGGTCAGCACCGAGCGCCCGCGGGGCCGCAGCAGCGACGGCGCCGAGATCGGGCTCGACACCTGGAAGGCGTTCAGCTCGGCCGACCTGCTCAACTCCCTCGTCGTCGAGCGCATGCTGGCCGGGGTGGCCACCCGGCGCCACGCAGACGTGGCCGAGCCGGTCGGAGCCGAGCTCGAGGGGCGCTCCAAGTCGATGTCCAAGTCGGCGGTGTCGCGGCGCTTCGTGGCGGCGACCACCAAGGCCATGGGCGAGCTGATGGCCCGGAACCTCTCTGACCTCGACGTGGCCGTGCTCATGATCGACGGGCTCGACGTGGCCGGCTCGTGTGCCGTGGTCGCCCTGGTCATCACGACCGACGGCACCAAGGTCCCCGTCGGGCTCTGGCTGGGCGACACCGAGAACAAGACCGTCGTCACCGCCCTGTTGGCCGACCTCGTCGCCCGAGGCCTCGACGTCTCCTCGGGCGTGCTCTGCGTCATCGACGGCGCCAAGGCGCTGGCCGCGGGCATCAAGAAGGTGTTCGGCGACGCCGCAGTGGTGCAGCGCTGCGTACTTGCACAAGCGGCGCAACTTCGAGGGGCACCTGCCAAAGGAGCTGGCCGCGGTCGTCGACAAGCGACTGGCCCTCATCTTCGCCCAGCCCGACGCGGCCAAGGGGCTCGCCGCCGCCAAGATCCTCGCCAAAGAGCTCGAGGCCGACCATCCCGATGCGGCTGCCTCACTTGCGCGAAGGACTCGAGGACATGTTCACCGTGCGGCGTCTCGGCGTCGGGGGCACCTTGGCCGCCACGCTCACCACCACCAATTGCATCGAGTCGATGATCTCGATCGCCAAGCGGACGACGCGTCGAGTCACGAAGTGGAAGGACGGTTCGATGAAGAAGCGCTGGATCGCGGCGGGCATGCTCGAAGCCGAGCGCTCCTTCCGGCGCGTACGTGGCTACAAGGACATGGCCAAGCTGGTCGATGCCCTCCGACGCGAGGTCACACCGGCCGTTGTTACACCCGAAGAGTACGATCAGGCTGCAGCCTGAACACGCTGTGGCCACCGCTGAACTTCAACAAGAAGCGGGACAACGTCGTCCTGGACTCGATCGTCGTCAGGTGAGCTGGCTCACCCGGCGGAAACCGGAAGAGCCACAAAACCCCCAGCTAAGAGCCCATATATTCGTTGAGTTAGTTGTATCGAGGCGGAGAGATCGCCCCCGCGACCCAGACGCACCCTTGGATGCACTTGATGCCGTCGCTTGGGTCCAAACCGTTCTTCGCCCGGGCAGCCCAACTCGCCTCTTGACCGGCTGGAGCGAAGCCGGGACATACCTCTTTTTGTATACGGCGACCGAACCGGGACCATGCTCCCGGGCAAGACCGCTTGCAGCATCTCGTTTTTATCGTGAAGTGGCTCGGCGACGTCGAGCGGGTCCGTCGTCGTGTGAAGTCAACCGGCTCAGTAGCCGTTCACCACCCGCGAGAGTTCCCCGAGTACTCGCTACCGTGTTGCGCGACGTTCTGGCTGGACCTGTTCGGAATCATGCTCGGAGCGACTGAATCCCGGCAAAGCCCGAATCAGCTGGCTGCCTCCCAGGTATCGTTGAAGTTGTTTTCCCCGCTACCGAGCTGACTCGGCAGGGCTAACACATAGGTGTCTGCCGTGTTGACCATCTCGATCTCCTGACTCAAGAACGAGTCGATCGGAGCATCGGTAAGGGTCGTGGTCGTGGTCGACGCATGAGCGATGCTGGTCGTGCCGAAGTCGGCAAGCGAGGTCAGCGAGCAGGTCCTACCGCAAAGCTCCGGTCGTTCAACGATCCACTCTGCAGACGACTGTGCGGCGGAGAAGGTGATCCCAGCGCTGGTGTAGGTCCAGTTTGCGTGTTGGCTCGAAACGTCGGAGAGAACGAACGTCCAAACACTGTTCGCCTCGCTGACCGAAGCGGTGATCGCGTCCCCTGGTACGACCGGGTAACTAGATGTGCTGAGTTCGATCTCCGACCCGCCGTTTTCACTGCTGTCTCCATAGAGCTCGTACCAGGCGTCATAGCTGGGCGTTCCGCTCAAGCAATCCGCCTCTGTTCCGTCCTGTTCGACCGTCGAACTGGTGTCGCCGTCGATACCGACCCACTCCGAGGAGTAGGTCGACTTCGTACCTGTGCAGGTGACGCTGGGAACCGACCAGCGACCCGACACGGCATCGAAGACCGATCCGGTATCGGCATATCCAGACCAGTTCGTCGAAGCGCTCAGTGTGGGGGCGGTGGTGACGCTGAGGGTCGCCGCCGTGGTGGTGGCCGAGCCGACCGAGTTGGTGAAGACGGCCTCGTACTCGTCACCGTCCTCGGCGGTGGTGGCCGTGAACGAGTAGGTCGTCGAGGTCGCACCGCCGATGGGGGCAAAGGTGGTCCCCGAGTCGGTCGAGGCCTCCCACTGCACGCTCGGGCTCGGCGTGCCGGTCGCCGCCGCGGTGAAGCTCGCCGTGTCGCCCGAGGCGACGGTTGCGCTCGAGGGGTCCGTGGTGATGACGGGGGGAGCCGTGACGCTGAGGGTCGCCGCCGTGGTGGTGGCCGAGCCGACCGAGTTGGTGAAGACGGCCTCGTACTCGTCACCGTCCTCGGCGGTGGTGGCCGTGAACGAGTAGGTCGTCGAGGTCGCACCGCCGATGGGGGCAAAGGTGGTCCCCGAGTCGGTCGAGGCCTCCCACTGCACGCTCGGGCTCGGCGTGCCGGTCGCCGCCGCGGTGAAGCTCGCCGTGTCGCCCGAGGCGACGGTTGCGCTCGAGGGGTCCGTGGTGATGACGGGGGGAGCCGTGACGCTGAGGGTCGCCGCCGTGGTGGTGGCCGAGCCGACCGAGTTGGTGAAGACGGCCTCGTACTCGTCACCGTCCTCGGCGGTGGTGGCCGTGAACGAGTAGGTCGTCGAGGTCGCACCGCCGATGGGGCACTCGAGTCGCACCGCTGAGGGGCAAAGGTGGTCCCCGAGTCGGTCGAGACCTCCCACTGCACGCTCGGGCTCGGCGTGCCGGTCGCCGCCGCGGTGAAGCTCGCCGTGTCGCCCGAGGCGACGGTCGCGCTCGAGGGGTCCGTGGTGATGACGGGAGCTGTCGTCGGGACGGTGACGCTGAGGGTCGCCGCCGTGGTGGTGGCCGAGCCGACCGAGTTGGTGAAGACGGCCTCGTACTCGTCACCGTCCTCGGCGGTGGTGGCCGTGAACGAGTAGGTCGTCGAGGTCGCACCGCTGATGGGGGCAAAGGTGGTCCCCAGTCGGTCGAGGCCTCCCACTGCACGCTCGGGCTCGGCGTGCCGGTCGCCGCCGCGGTGAAGCTCGCCGTGTCGCCCGAGGCGACGGTTGCGCTCGAGGGGTCCGTGGTGATGACGGGGGAGCCGTGACGCTGAGGGTCGCCGCCGTGGTGGTGGCCGAGCCGACCGAGTTGGTGAAGACGGCCTCGTACTCGTCACCGTCCTCGGCGGTGGTGGCCGTGAACGAGTAGGTCGTCGAGGTCGCACCGCCGATGGGGGCAAAGGTGGTCCCCGAGTCGGTCGAGGCCTCCCACTGCACGCTCGGGCTCGGCGTGCCGGTCGCCGCCGCGGTGAAGCTCGCCGTGTCGCCCGAGGCGACGGTTGCGCTCGAGGGGTCCGTGGTGATGACGGGGGGAGCCGTGACGCTGAGGGTCGCCGCCGTGGTGGTGGCCGAGCCGACCGAGTTGGTGAAGACGGCCTCGTACTCGTCACCGTTCTCGGCGTTGGTGGCCGTGAACGAGTAGGTCGTCGAGGTCGCACCGCTGATAGGGGCACTCGAGGTCGCACCGCTGATGGGGGCAAAGGTGGTCCCCGAGTCTGTCGAGACCTCCCACTGCACGGTGGGAGCCGGCTTGCCCTTGGCGCTGGACTTGAACTTGACCTTGCTTCCTGATGAGATTGTCACGCTTAACGGGTCCAACGTGATCTTCGGTACGCGTTTCTTTGCTGACGAAAATGCGGGCAAGCTCACGGAGCGGTTTGGCGTGCCGATGAATCGGTCCATGTACACGAGGCCGGGGGTCTCGGTTGGGGCTCTCGACGCACTGGCAGGAGCTGAAATTGAAAGCGCTCCACCGGGGATGGCTAGACAAGCTCCCAGGGCGACGATGGCCGTCACCAACCGAACAATCCTCGACACGGGCATCCCCTTGATCAAGCCCAAAGACGTGCGCGGCACAAGCCGACGAGCGACATTACCTTTTCTCTCGCCTTCAAGACCACCGGCGATGGGAAGTCATTTGCGTCATCCACGCCGTTCACCGAGTCCCTTCAGTGTGCCCGACGCTGGACAAATAAAGACAGTGTCCTCTGTACGTGCATTGCACGAACCGAGGACACCCCGCGACCCGTGTCGTCGACGGAAATATCTCGGGGTGAACCTTCGTCCGCTTGGCGAGTTCGTCTTTTGACCCGCCGAGATGACCACGGGAAAACGGTCGTCGACCCCACTATCCACCCCATTATCTCGACGATACTGAGACGGAATACACCTCATTTCATGGACTGGGATAAGACGTAACAGCAAGTAGATCGACTAGAACGAACTCTAGAGACTCCTCGGCGTCGGACCTTAATCCGCAGATTTCGGGTTCAAATCCCGAGGGGCGCACTTCGTGGGCTCATCGGATTCTGGCGGGGGATGAGCGTGTCATCGGACGACGATCCAACCCAACACTCGCCAGGGTCTGCCGGCGAGATCCTCGAGGTCTGACTCAGGTCAGCGGACCGAACTGCCGCCTGCGGGCGCTCGAGGAGTTCGGACGTGGCAAGTGCTCTCATCTGATCTCGACGATGGTGTGGCTCCATTGGCTCCCCGCCACAATCCGAAGAGCCCCTGGACCACTGGGTAGTAGGCCGTGCTGATTGAACTCGTCCGTAACTAGTGGTTGCTTGGGAAGACTTGTACCGAGATCATCGAGTCGCCGCTAATACCGTTACACCATCACGTCCTTGAACACCGCCGTGCTGTTGGCCGTCTCTTGGGTAACCGGGAAGTTGAAGCCGCACTTAGGACATGGCTCCGTGAGCGTCTTCTGCTCTGTTGCCAGGTCGTACTCCTTGTCCTGCAGGGTGCCGCAGGTCGGGCAAATGCGCAGCAGCCGGGTCGCCGTCAGCTCGAAGTTCGTGATGATGTCCTCCATGATGGCGCCGTTGGCGGCCCACTCCTTGGCGTGCTTGTGATAGGTGTCCATGTGCCAGTCGTCGACAGCCTCTTTGCTCGTCCACAACGAGACTTCGTTGTACCAGCCAGCCTCGTCGGGGTGCTCCCACCAGGTGAGGTGGATGAACCCGGGCTTGGTCATCAGGTGATGGCGCACGTCACTGAAGACGGTGCGAAACTTGTCGTAAGCGTCGGGGCTGCTGAACCGGACGCGCTGCATGCTGAGGTAGATGCCCACGGCTTCTCCTTGGACGTGATGGTTCGGGTGGTTTCGGGTGACGTGCAATCCGGCCGGGGCGACTAGGGCGTGACCCCTTCTACGGTGACGCCTGCGCCGAGCTTCTTGGCCACCTCCTTAGCGACGTCGCCCTCGACGAAAAGGCGCCAGCCGACCTTCTCGGGTCGGATCACGAGCACGTGCCGTACCCCCCGGGCCGCTGCGGCCTGTGCGATGGTCTTGGAGGGTCGGCGTGAGGCGGCGAGCTGGCCCCACGCTTGCGACCCGGCCTTTTCGATGGTGGCCGTCGCCCGCTGGACGATCTCCTTCTGCTCCGCCATCTCCTTCCTGGTGGGCATCAGACCCGGGTTGGGCAGCCCATACGCAGAGCCGTAAATCCGGGCGATGGTCATGACGGCCACTGGCTCCCCGGCGGCCATACGCAGCGCCTGGCGGATGGCCGCTCCGGGAATCTTCTCGCCGTTCGAGGCAATGAGGACGGCCGCCGGCTGCGTGGGCTGCTTGTCGAACTTGCGGCGGCCGAACATGCTCCGGAGCGGGGAGGAGTCCGCTGGCGCGACGTCCGGGGCCAGCGGTGCCATCGTCATAGCTCGGGCTCGGAGTGCATGGTGGACATGGTCGGCACCACATCCGGCGTCACCACCGTCGGCCCGGCCGTGTCGTCCAGGTCGATGCCGCCCGGTGAACCGAGAACCAGGGGCATTGCGGCGGAGGTGTCGATCCCCCGCCGTTTGTCACTCATCTTGCGCCACCAGTAGAGAGGGACGTACGCCGCCACGATCACCAGGCCCAGGATGTAGAGGAAGTGCCCCTGTCCGGGCCCGACCACGATGTCGGGCGAGTTCCAGCCGCCCACGAAGTAGTCGAAGGTGAGGAAGAGCGCGCACGCCAGCGCGATCCAGCGGAACCAACCTGGCAAGCGAAACGGGCTCACCCGTTCCGGCCGCATCTGACGCAGGAGGAAATACCCGTACATCGACGCCGCCACGGCGATGATGTAGCCCACGTTGGAGAAAATGTAGATGCGCACCGGGGAGCCGAAGAGGCTCACGATGAGCGTGCAGACGACGTTGAAGGCCATGGCCCGGTCCGGCACGAGGTGCTTGTTCTTGTGCTCGAAGAAGCGTGGCAGGAGCCGGTCCTCGGAGGCCTGGAACAGCGACCGTGCCACGCCCATGATGGCGTTCAGCACCGAGAGCAGGAGGGCAAAGACCAGCGGGATGCCGATGACATACTTCACCCAGGCCGTGTCGCCGAAGATGTGGTCGCAGAAGCTCGTGTAGAGGGTCAGCGGGTCCGCGGTCTTCAGTGAGGCTCCCAGGACCCCCACGAAGACGATCGCGGTGCCGATGTAGACGAACACTCCATAGAGGCCTTCGGCGGTGAGCGCGATCTTGGCGTCACGGGCCGGGTCCCGACACTCGCCGATGTAGCAGGCCGCCGCCTCCATGGCGATGGCGTTCCAGGAGATGACGAAGATCCAGGCGAGGAAGAAGATGGTGCCCGAGCTCGCCGGGCTGGCGTAGTGGAAGCCCGAGATGTTTGACCAGTGGAAGCTGGACGGCTTGAAGATGGGCAGGATGATCAGCAGGGTCAAGGGGACCATTGACGTCACCCCGAGGATGGTGGCGAACCGGGCCCCGAGCCGGATCCCGAGGTAGCACGGGATGAACAGTCCGATCAGACCGATGAAAGTGATGACGAGCACACCCATGGAGACCGGCGTGCCCAGCGTGCCGAGCGGTGAGAAGGTCCGGCCGAGCGGCACGTGGAAGAGCACGGCGATGTAACCGGCGGCCAGCAGCATGTTGATCGGCGCGACGGGGAACCATCCGAGCCAGTAGCCCCAGCCAGAAACGCCGCCGATGTGCTTCGCCGTCGTGTGTCCGAGCGGCTCGAAGCTTTCGTAGGCGTAGGAAGGCATGCCGCCCGTCCTGTGCGGCAAGAGAGCGGCCAGCTCGCCCATGCACAGACAGACAATCAAACCGATCACCACCACCAGGGCGATCGCCGGAATGGCCGCTGCACCCATGGACGAGACGGCGAACGGGACGATACCGGTCACCAGGATTGTGCCGGCCAGGCCGATCACGAACGCTCCCCACCAGTTGGTCCCCCGGCTCAAGGACGTCGCGACCTCAACGGGAGCGCCACTCACGGCGGTGCCTTCTTCACTCATGTGCTCGTCTCCTCGGTGGCTTCGGATGTCTCATTCGGTATTTCGGTTGCTCATTGCGGTGTGCCCTTTCAGAAGGCCTCGAGATAGCGATCGAGCTCCCACGGGGTGACGTCGGCGTGGGACGCCCTCACTTCCGCTCGCTTGGTGGCGACGAAGTAGTCGGCGTAGTCCCCTTCGGGGGTCTTGCCCAGCCCCTCGCGGAGCACCTCGTCGCGCTCGAGGTGGTCGAGCGCGTGCCACAGCGTCATCGGCATAGTTCGCAAGCCGAGCTCGGCCGCCTCGAGCTCGCCCAGCGCCAGTAGGTTCAACTCGCAGGGGTCGCCGGGGTCGGCATCTCGCTCGATGCCGTCCAATCCCGCGGCGATCAGCGCACTCAACGTCAGGTATGGATTGGCCGAGCCGTCGATGCAGCGGTCCTCGACGCGGCCGGGGTCGGGAACGCGCAACATGTGGGTGCGGTCGTTGCCCCCATACGTGGCGAAGACGGGCGACCAGGCGGCGCCCGAGTTCGGCGGCGCGCTGGCCAGCCGCTTGTAGGAGTTGACGGTGGGGCAGGCCACGGCGGCCAGGGCCTCGGCATGGTCGAGCAGCCCGCCGATGAACGTGTACCCCAGGGCGGACATCCCGAGCCCCCGCGGGTCGTCCTCGTCGGCGAACAACTCGGTGTCCTCCGCGTCCCACAGGCTGAGATGCATGTGGAGGCCGTTTCCCGTCAGGTGGCTGAAGGGCTTGGGCATGAAGGTGGCGAGCATCCCGGCCTGGCCCGCCAAGGAGTGGACCATGTAGCGGAACACGATGACCCGGTCGGCCGTGGTGAGCGGATCGGCGAAGCGGAAGTTCTGCTCGAACTGGCCGTTGGCGTCCTCGTGGTCGTTGGCGTAGTTCGCCCAGCCCAAGGAGTTCATGTGGCGCGACACTGCCGTCAAGTGGTCGTACATCCGGGTGAGCGCCCGGGCGTCGTAACAGGGCGCCTTCGCCTGGTCGTGTGGGTCCGCGACTTCGATGCCACCTTGCACGCTACGGCGCACGAGGAAGTACTCCGCCTCCGCACCGACCTTCAGCACGTAGCCCGCCTCGGCCAGGCGCTCGAGTTGACGCCGCAGGATGACCCTCGGGGCGAATGGCCACGGCTCGCCCAGGACGAAAGGGTCGCACTGGATGATCCCGAGCCCGGGCCGCCACGGTGCCGGCATGTACGAGCTGAGGTCGGGCATGGCCAGGATGTCCGGTGACGACGGCACCTGGCCCATGGGGCCTGCCGCGAAGCCGGCGAACCCCGCGCCGTCAGAAAGCAGACCGTCGATGGCGGAGACCGGCACCATCTTGGCGCATGGTTTCCCGTGCATGTCGACGAACATGGCGAAGAGAAAGTCGACCCCGTCGCGCTCAGCGACCTCCTTGAGCTCCGCCGCAGTTGACGGAGAAGGGCCTGGATCCGTGAGTGTGCTTACCGTGGCGATTCACCTCCCAGTACGTGTCGCTCTCTGTCGTCTCGATCCTCCCCCCTTGTTCAACGATGTTGCCCCACGGGAAACCCGTCATGGTTACGCAGATGTTGCGAAGTGTTGCGTCCCCGTTAACTGGACGCCGACGCGGGGTGGGTTGCATATTTCTCTACATTGTTTCTTGACAGGCAACACCGGGACATCGTAAGAATGAAGCATCGTGACCGTCCCCGTCTCGGAGCGCACCACACTCCACCGCTACGCGCACCGAGCCGCCTACGACCGCGAGACGATCGACGCCATCTTGGACGAGGGCTTCGTCTGCCACGTCGGCTTACATACCGACCGCGGGTATCCAGTGGTGATCCCCCTCGCCTACGGGCGCAGCGGTGATCTCGTCTATCTGCACGGCTCCGCCGCCAGCCGACTCTTCCGCGGCGCCCGGGCGCCCGAGGTGGAGATCTGCATGACGGTGACTTTGGTGGATGGTCTCGTGGTCGCCCGCTCTACCTACAACACCGACATCAACTACCGCTCGGCCGTCATCATCGGAAAGGCGAGCGAGGTGAAGGACCTGGGCGAGAAGCGCCACGGCCTGGACCTGATGGTGGACCACATCATCCCGGGCCGCAGCCGGGATGCCCGTCCCCCAACTGAGAAGGAGCTGCGCAGCACGATGCTGCTCCGGCTGCCGTTGGCGGAGTCCTCGGCGAAGGTGCGAACCGGATGGCCGCTCGACGACGAGGAGGACTACGACCTCGACGTCTGGGCCGGCGTGATCCCCTTGTCCACCGCCGTCCAGCCCGCCCTCGTCGACCCCGCGCTCCGGGTCGACGTGCCCATGCCAGCGTATGTGGCGCGCTACCGGCGGCCGGTCGGCGGAGCCGGCCCGTCGGAGCTGGCGATCTGACATGTGCGGCGTCGTCGGGCTCCTGATTCGAGACCCATCACTCGAGCCCCTCCTCGGGTCCCTCCTGGGGCCGATGATCGAGGCCCTGGACGAACGCGGCCCGGACTCCTCGGGGATCGCCGTGTATGCCGACGACCCGTTCGGCACGGACACACCCCCGCTCCGGGTATCGCTCGGTGCCGACACCGAAATCGATTGGATGGCGGTCGCCTGCTCCATCCTCGACCAGTGCGAAACGGGGGCCGAGTTGCACCGCTTCGGTGCCGGCCTCGTCGTCGACGTGCCCGAGCCCTCCTTCGCTGCCGTGAGGGAGCGGCTCTTGATGGAGTGGCCCGAGGTGCACGTGCTTGGTATCGGACAGAACCTGCGCGTCCTCAAGGACACGGGGAGGCCGACCGACACGTGCTCCCGCTACGGCATCGCCAGATGGGAGGGATACCTTGCCGTCGCCCACACGAGGATGGCCACGGAATCGGCCGTCACCGTCCTGCACTCGCACCCCTTCGTGCCCGCCCGCGACCTCTGCGTCGTGCACAACGGCTCGTTCTCCAACTACGCCACCGTCCGCAGGCAGCTCGAGGCGGACGGGATCCGTTTCGACTCGGACAACGACTCCGAGGTGGCGGCTCGCCTCCTGGCCAGACGCCTCGAGTTCGGCGACGACCTCGAGGAGGCCACCCGTTGGGTCATGAAGGAGATGGACGGGTTCTTCACGCTCGTGATCTCCAGCGCGGAGGGCATGTCAGTCGTACGCGACGCGTTCGCCTGCAAACCGGCGGTCGTGGCCGAGACGCCCGGCTATGTCGCCGTGGCATCGGAGTACCGGGCCCTCGCGGAGCTACCCGGCGTTGCGGAGGCCATCGTCTTCGAGCCCCGCCCCGAGGAGGTCTACACGTGGAGCCGCTGACCGTGAATCGATTCGACCCGGACGACACGACGCTCGACGCCCGACCCGACGGTGGGCGTCTCGACTGCACGCTGATCGGCACGCGCGGCGTCAACCGCACTTTGCAGGCCCTGCCCGATGGGGCCGCAGTCCAGATCCTCCAGCCGTGGGGACGCCACAACCTGGCGGTCGGCTTGGCGCGCGACATCGCCGTCACCGTCGACGGCAACGCCGGGTACTTCCTCGGTGGCCAGTGCGGCCGGTGGGACGGCGGCCCCGACATCGTTGTCGACGGCTTCGTGGGATGGTCCGTGGGCGAGAACCTCATGGGGGGCTCGATCCGCGTGCGAGGCAGCGCGTCACAGAGCGCGGGGCAAGCGCTCGGGGGGGACGCATCATCATCGAGGGGGATGCGTCACTCCGGGCGGGCATCTCGCTCAAGGGGGGCACGCTGGTCATCGCCGGTGACGCCGGCGCCATGACCGGCTTCATGGCGCAGGCCGGCACGATCCTCATAGGGGGAAACGCCGGGCATGCCCTGGGCGACTCGCTCTATGAGGCAGTCATCTACGTCTTCGGCGCCATTACTTCCCTCGGCGCCGACGCCGTGATCGAGCAGCTGACCGACGAAGACGTGTTGGCCGTCAAGCGGCTCGTGGAGACGAGCGGCTTCGACCACATCGAGCCAGAGAACGTCACCCGGGTGGCATCGGCCCGCCAGCTCTACCACTTCGCCACCCACAACCACCGCGCCTATTGATGACCGACTCGCGCAACGCCAGCTTCCCGCCGGAGGTCATCGCCCGAGTCCATGACATGGCCGCCACCGGCCAGTACCCCATCCGCGGGCTGGGCAGCCGGCGCAAGCTCCCAACCTTCGACGACCTCGTCTTCCTCACCGCGTCGGTGTCGCGCTATCCGCTCGAGGGCTACCGCGAACGGTGCGAGACCAAGACGGTGCTCGGAGGCCGCCACGGGGCGGTGCCGCTCGAGCTCGAGATCCCGATCACGATCGCCGGCATGAGCTTCGGAGCCCTGTCCGCCTCGGCCAAGGAGGCGCTCGGGCGCGCCGCCACCGAGGTCGGGACGACAACGACGACCGGCGACGGTGGCATGACACCCGAGGAACGCAAAGCTTCGTCGCTGCTCGTGTATCAGGTCCTGCCGTCTCGATACGGCTTCGACCCCGCCGACCTCCGCCAGGCCGACGCAGTGGAGATCGTGGTCGGACAGGGCGCCAAGCCGGGCGGGGGCGGCTTACTCCTCGGGCAGAAGGTGAACGACCGGGTCGCCTCTATGAGAACGCTGCCCTCCGGGATCGATCAGCGCTCGGCGAGTCGGCACCCGGATTGGGTCGGTCCAGACGACCTACGCATCAAAATCGAGGAGCTTCGCGAAGCCACTGGCTGGCGCATCCCGATCTACGTGAAGCTCGGCGCCACCCGGGTCGACCACGATGTGAAGCTGGCGGTCGCTGCAGGAGCCGACGTGGTGGTCGTCGACGGCATGCAGGGCGGTACCGCAGCCACTCAGGATGTCTTCATTGAGCACACCGGCATCCCAACCTTGCCCGCGGTGCGCATGGCCGCCGAGGCGTTGCGCGATATCGGCGTCCGCGGGGAGGTCCAACTCGTCGTCTCCGGCGGCATTCGTTCCGGCGCCGACGTGGCGAAGGCCCTCGCGCTCGGGGCGGACGCCGTCTCTATCGGCGTGGCCGCACTGCTCGCACTGGGCTGCAACCGGCCCACTTACACCGACGCCGAGGGCCTCGAGGTGCCGGTTTTCGACGACTATGCCGCGCTCGGGACTGCGCCCGGCCGCTGCGCCCACTGCCACACAGGACGCTGCCCCGTCGGCATCACCACGCAGGACGCCGCGCTTGAAGCTCGGCTCGATCCCGTCCACGCCGCCACCGCCGTGGCCAACTACCTGCGCGCTGTGACCATGGAGGTCACCGCGCTGGCCCGGGCCTGCGGCAAGTCTGACGTGCACCACCTGGAGCCCGAGGACTTGGCCGCACTCACCCTGGAGGCCGCCGCCATGGCCAGGGTCCCGCTGGCGGGAACCAGCTGGATACCAGGCTGGCCCACCTGACCGCCGTGCGTTCTCCCCGCGTCGCGGAGGTGGTGGTGATTGGTGGCGGCGTGGCCGGACTCTCGACCGCCCGCGCGCTCGTCGAGCTCGGCGTAACCGACGTTCTCGTCCTCGAGCGCAACACCGTGGGTTCGGGCGGGAGCGGCAAATCCAGTGGCATCGTGCGCTGCCACTACGGCATCCCCTCGCTGGCCGCCATGGCCTGGCACGCGCTCCCGGTCCTCGAGCACGCAAGTGAGATCCTCGGGGCCACCTCGGGTTACACGAAAACGGGCTACCTGGTCGGCGTGGACCAGCAGAACCTCGGCGCGCTGCGGGCCAACGTGGCCATGCAGCAGAGCCTTGGGATTGAGGTGAACCTCGTGGGCCACGGCACCGCGCAGGAGCTGTGGCCTACCGCCTTCCTCGACGACTTCGCCGAGTTCGCCTACGAGCCCCTCGGCGGTTACGGCGACGGGCACCAGACGGCCATGGCGTTCGCGTGTGCAGCACGTCGTGGCGGGGCGCGGCTGTGTCAGCACGCTCCCGTTGCCGCGCTCGAGGCGCGCCACGATCACGTCATCGGTGTCGTCCTGGCGGATGGCAGCCGGATCGGCACCCCTCATGTCGTTCTGGCGGCCGGGCCCTGGTCCACCGCCCTGGCTGCTGGCGCGGGTGTCGACCTGCCCGTGCGCGCCCAGCGGGCCCAAATCCTCCTGGTCGAACCCGGCCGTCCCGTCGGCGCTGTGCCGGTCTTCTCCGACCTCGTCTCGCTGCAGTACGTGCGCACCGAAGGGGCCGGCATCCTGGTTGGCGACAGCGACCACTCCGACCCTGAGTGGTCCGACCCCGACGGCTACCGCGAGCGGGTCAGCGACGAAGAGCTGGTGGTGGCCGTGCCGAAATTCGCCCGGCGCTTCCCCGGACTCGACGGCGCCGCGCTTTCCTCCTCCTATGCCGGCTGCTACGACGTCACGCCTGACTACAACCCCGTGATCGGGCCTTCTCCCCTCGCCGGCCTTTGGCTCTGCGTGGGCTTCTCGGGGCACGGCTACAAGATCTCGCCCTCGGTGGGCGAGCTCATGGCCGACATCATCGTGCGCGGAAACAGCCGACACTCCGACGTGGACCACCGGGACTTCCGCTGGGAGCGCTTCGGGGAGGAGCTGCTGCTCACGAGCCCACACCCCTACGTGGGTGCCGGCCAGATGCGCTGAGGCGATCCGACGTGCGCTCGTCCTCATCTCCCGGTCGTCCCCAGGTGCGGGGGCCTAGAGTGATCGGCCGTGGCCACTCGCCGGACCGCCCCCCTACGCACGCCGCGAGCGAAATTACGTGGGACCGCGAAGGCCACCAAGGCCTCCACCTCGAAAACCACCAAAGTCACCAAGGCCTCGAAAACTCCCAAGGCCGCCAACAACAGATCCGTGACCAGCGTCATGAGCAAGAGAGCGGCTTCACGTGCGCCGTCCCCCAGGGCCGTGTCCCTCGATAACGACCCCCCGGTTGGCTACGAGGGACCGCTGGGGCAGGTCATCGCCAATCACGTCCGGACGAGGCGACTCGAGATCGGCCTCAGTGTCGGCCAGCTGGCCGAGCGCACCGGCATCTCGAAGGGAATGCTCTCGAAGATCGAGAACGCGCAAACTTCGCCCAGTCTCTCCACCCTCGAGCGCCTCGCCGGCGCGCTCGACATGCCGGTCACCTCGCTCTTTCGGGGTCTCGCCGAAGAACGCGACGCCATCTTCGTGAAGGCCGGCAGCGGGCCCGAGATCGTGCGCAAGGGCACCCGGTCCGGGCACACCTATGAGCTGCTCGGTAGCTTGCGCGGGCCCTACAAGCGCGTCGAACCCTTGCTGGTCTCCCTCGATGAGGAGAGCGAAGTGTTCCCGCTCTTCCAGCACGCGGGCATCGAGATCCTCTACATGCTGAGCGGAGTCCTCGAATACGGCTACGGCCGGCAGCGATACAAGATGGAGCGCGGCGACACCTTGCAATTCGAAGGCGACATCCCGCACGGGCCGACCATGCTCGTCAAGCTCCCCATCCGCTTCCTCTCTATCACCATCTACGGCGGCGATCGCGGCTGAGCTGTACCCCGCCGCACCGCGACGGGACGACGTCCATACAGCGTGATTTAACAGAATGGATACGCGCTGGCCCTTGCTCTGCGTGCCCGCCGGCTGTTCACTATTGGTGAACAAAGTTTCCGGAGGGATAACTGGACGATGCCGACCGTGATGCAGACCGACCTCGAACGATTCGTGAACCAAGACGGGCGGACTGAGGCGATCGCCGAGGTGGCCCGGCGCATCGAGACGGAGGGGATCACCTACGTCTACTTCCAGTTCGTCTCGGTGACGGGGCGCATCATGGGTAAAGGCATTCCGGCGGCCCACTGGGGATCCGTGGCCAACCAAGGCTTCCAGCTCGTCTATGGCGCCACCGCCAATCTCTTCATCGATCGCCATGGGCAGTACATCGGCTACGGACCCGAAGCGGCAGAGCTGGTCGGTCAGCCTGATGTGGACACGTTCTGCCCGCTCCCGTGGGACCCCAAGGTGGCGCGGGTCTTCTGCACGCTCTTCCGCGGCCGTGAGGAGTCCGCCGATCCCGGCGCCTTGCTGACCTCCGACTGCCGGGGCAACCTGCACCGGCTGCACACGCAGTTCACCGCCGACACCGGGCTCACCCTGCACGCCGGCTGCGAGCCCGAGATGATGTGGTTGAAAACCAACGCCGACGGGACGCCCTCGGTGGAGGGAGCGACCAAGCCCTACTGCTACCACATCGACCAGTTCTCCGAGCTGCAGCCGGTCATTCATCGCGTCATCGAATACGGCAACGCCATGGGCCTGGACATGATCCAAGGCGACCACGAGGACGCGCCGGGGCAACTCGAGCTCAACTTCGCCTTCGGCCCGGCCGAGGACACCGCTGACCGCCTCACCACCTACCGCCAAATCTGCAGGCAGGTCGGCCGCGAATTGGGCCTGTTCCCCTGCTTCATGCCCAAGCCCTTCATGGGCGTCTCGGCCAACGGGTGCCACCACAACATTTCGCTGTGGCAGGACGGCGTCAACATGTTCCTGCCCGAGGGCGACGACCCGCGCATGCCTTCAAAAACCGGACTGCATGCCATCGGCGGTGTGCTCGCCCACCTGCGCGCGCTCACCGCCATCACGGCGCCCACGGTGAACTCCTACCGGCGATTCGCCGACGCCGGGTTCTGGGCGCCCGTCTTCGCAGACTGGGGCTTCCAGAACCGCACCACCGCTTTGCGCGTCAGTGCACCCGGCCGCTTCGAGTACCGCTCGGTCGACTCCGCGGTCAACCCGTACCTGTCGATGGCGGGCCTCCTGGTGGCCATGCGCGATGGGCTGGCCCAGAGCATCGACCCCGGGCCGCCGGAGGAGGGCAACATCTACGACGCCATCGCGGCGGGCAAGTCCGTGGACCGCATTCCCTCCACGCTCGGCGAGGCCCTCGATGCCCTCGAGGCCGATCCGGTGATGTGCCAGGCGCTCCCCGGCAAGATGCTCGACGTCTTCTTGCACTACAAGCGGGACGAGTGGGAGCGCTTCATCGGCACGGTCACGGACTGGGACATCAAGGAATACCTCGACATCCTCCCGTGAACGCACCCGACGGCGTTGCCTCGCCCGCTCACGCGAGCCCACCATCGCGCGGACCCCGGCGCGCCCTCGTCTTCCAGCACCATCCAGACGAGGATCCCGGCGCCCTGGGTGTCCTCCTCGAGGAGGCGCGATTCACGATGTACACGGTGGAGCTCGATGCTGGCGCGTCTATCCCCGACCTCGACCCGTTCGATGTGCTGGTGGTCATGGGCGGACCCCAGCAAGTGTGGGAAGAGGACGAATACCCCTGGTTGCTGGACGAGAAGGCCGCGCTCGTGCGCTGGGTGGCTGACCTGGAGCGCCCCTGCCTCGGCGTGTGCCTCGGACACCAACTCCTGGCCGACGCGCTTGGGGGACGGTCAGCCCGATGGCCCTCTGTGAGATCGGCGTGAACGAAGTGCAGCTCACCGCTGAGGGCGTCGCCGACCCGGTCTTCGGAAGGCTGCCACGCATTTTGCCGGGCCTGCAGTGGCACGACGCCGAGGTGGTCGAACCTCCGCCCGGGGCGGCCGTGCTTGCCCACAACGCGCACAGCGCCGTTCAAGCCCTGCGGGCTGGTCCCCTCACCTGGGGCGTGCAATTCCACCTCGAGGTGGGGCCAGGCACCGTACCGAAGTGGGCGGCGGTGCCCGAGTACCAGCGGACACTAGCCGAGTGTCTCGGCAGCGCGCGGGCACTCGAGGAGTCCGTCGTGTGCCACCTGCCCGCCATGAGCGAGGCCGCCGTAGACCTGGTGGCCGCATTCCTCGAGACCGCGTTCGGGATCACGCCCGCCGGCGGCACCGCCACGGCGATCGCCGCCGGCCACGTCGCGTGAGCGAGTCCGCCGACCTCGCCGGCGCACTCGCGCCCGACATCGTGCGCGCCGCCATGGAGAACCGGGGCGTCACGGGCTGGCTCGACTCGGCGGGCGTGCGCGCCGTGCATCTCGGTCTCGTCGACGCGTCCGGCACCCTGCGCGAGAAGCGGCTCGGGCCACCGGCCGCTGCCCGCGCTTTCGAAGAAGGTTGGAGCTTCATCGATGCCATCCAGTGGTGGGGAGCGAACGACACCTTGTGGCACCGGGCCGGAGCGACCTCTTGTCCAGCAACCGTCGATCCCGATTCGGGGCGTCCGTATCCCTTTGCCGACGACGCGACGCTCTTCTTGGCCGAATTCGGCGCACCACTGAGGGATCTCTCCCCTCGTTTCCAGCTCCGCCGGATGGTGGAACTGGCCGCGGCGTCGGGGGTCGAAGCCCGGGTCGGGTGGGAGTTCGAGTGCATCGTGCTCGAACCGGGCAGTGGTGCCCCGGGTCCACTGCGGCCGGTGATGGCAGCCAACCGCTGCTGGTCCGCCCTGACCATGGCGGCCGAAGCCGAGGGGCTCGGAGTCCTGGTGGATACGCTCGACGCGGGCGCCGTCCCGGTCGACCACGTCTGTGCAGAGCTGGGACCGGGCTGCCTCGAGATTGCCACCGCCCCCGAACCGGCATTGCGCTCCGCCGATTCCGCCGTTCTTGCAAAGCTCTACACCAAAGCGCACTTCGCCCGTGCTGGTCGCCGGGCGACCTTCATGGCCCAGCTCGGTCCTGGCTTTCCCGGGCTCGGGGGTCATCCCAGTCTGTCTCTGCACGGCGCGGCCGATGGGGCGGCGTTGTTGTCCGACGAACCCGGAAGTCTCTCCAAAATCGGCTCCTGGGCCGTCGCCGGCGTGGTGACGCTCCTGCCCGAGCTCCTGGCCATGGCCGCCCCCTATCCGAACTCGTTCCGTCGCTTCGGACCGGGAAACTGGGCGCCGTCGACAGCGACGTGGGGACCAGACGCGTATAGCTGCGCGCTGCGTGCGGTGACCCGCGACCCCCGCACGGCACGCCTTGAGCTTCGTGTGCCGGGCGCCGACGCGAGCCCGCACCACTGCCTGGCCATGTTTCTCGGGGCGGCGATGTGGGGCATCGAAGAACGCCTCGAACCACCTCCGCCAGTCGTCCCACCGGCCGACGGACGCGACGCCAGTGCCGTTGCCCTCCCCCATGACCTCATCGAAGCCTGTGACCGTTTCGTCGCGAGCAGCGCGGCGAAAGAACTTTTTGGCTCTCGCTTCGTCGAGCACTTCGCACAGTCGCGCCGGGCCGAGGCTGCGGCTTGCCACCGCTTCGTCTCAACCGAAGAGCGCGATCGCTATCTGGACCAGGTCTGACCGCGGAGACAAGGGCCCGACGAGACAGGAGAAGAGGTGAGCCACGAATTCCAACTGCGCGAGGATCAAGTCGAGACGTTCCACCGCGACGGCTTTGTCATCGTGGAGAACCTGGTGGACCCGGAGCTCGCCGGCGCGCGCTCGCCCGCTACGAGGACCTGTTTGCCGGGTCCTTCGAAACCGGGCTCTACCCCGATGAGTGGAACTGGCGGCCAGGAGTCAATGCACCAGATCTGACGAGGCAGATCTGCAACGCGTGGAAGTCAGACCGCGATATCGCGCGTGTCGTGCTCAGACCAGACGTCGGTCGAGCGTGCGCGCGGCTCGGCGAGTGGCCCGGAACCCGCCTAAGCCAGGACAACGTGCTGTGGAAGCCTCCCGGGGGCAAGGCCCTCGGCTTCCACCAGGACTCCAGCTACGAGGAGTGGGCCATCCCCTGCGAATGGGTCAGCTGCTGGATCGCTCTCGAGGACACGACGGCCTCACAGGGTACGGTCGAGTACGTGCGCGGCTCGCACCGCTGGAACCGTCGCTGGGGAATGATCGAGCAGTTCCACGGACCGACCGACCCCCACCACGAGCTCCGCCAAGCGGCCGCTGCGCAAGGAACGGAACCCGAACTCGTTCAGGTCGAGGTTCCAGCGGGGGGCGGGGCCTTTCACGATGGCTGGACCTGGCACGGCTCGGACGTGAACCACTCAACTGCGCCGCGCAGGTCACTCGTGGCCCATTGCATGTCGTCCGAGACCCGTTTCCACCCTGACAACACCGGCTACCTCTACAGCCGGTACAAGCGATTCGGAGACGACGCGATGGATGAAACCTTCTTCCCCATCATCTGGAGACAGGACGGGTACCGCTCGCCTTTTCTCGAGCCTTACCTGCGGGGGGAAGTCGGTTGGGCAGGCGCACGACCCGCCCGGTCCGCGTCGCAAACGGACGGTTCGACGTGGAAGCCGAACGAGCTCCTCAGCTGACGTCCGAAGTCTGCTCGGCGGGTGCAGGGTCCGGGACGAGCCGTCGGGTCTCGAATCGCTTCGGGACTTTGAGCGGGGCCGGCGCCGTGAGTGTTGGCAGTCCGGTCGCCGCGGTCACACGCTCGCGCACGCCCGAACCACCGAATCGGACAAAGCGATGGCGGCGCTTCGAGCCGAAAACGATCACATCTGCTCCCCAATCCTGAGCTGCCTCGGCGATTCTGTCAGAGACGGTGAAGCAGTTCGCGAGGAAATGGACCCCGTCGACGTCGACCGCGGCAGCACGTAGTCGAGCGACGGCGCTGTCAACAATCTCCATGGCCTCGGACTCGCTCTCGGTGGCGACGCCACGGCCGCCGATAAGCAGCTCGTTCACGTGTGCCACTCGCACCGTCGCGCCGTGCTCTCGAGCCAGGGCGGTGGTGAAGCTGACCGCAGCATCTCCCGATTCGGTACCTTCTGTGGCCACCAGGATTCGACTGAACATTGCGGTCACCTCCCTGACGTGTTCCCTTGAACTTCTCGACCATCTGTCTGAAAGACTTGTGTTTCCACCATGTTAACAGTATCGACCACTCTTGGGAACCATCGTTTCCTGTCAATAAACCGTTAATCCGCTACGAGAGCCCGGAACGACCCCACGGCTGGACGGCCAAGAGTCGGGCCGGCATCTCCAAGGACTCTGATACCGACCAGAAACGACTTTGCGTCCTGCTGTTCCAGACCAAGCCGTTCGGTATTCGGGAGCTGCCTTCTCTAGGAGCCAGGTGCCGCGATGGCTTCGTCGAGCAGCGGGAGCGTTCGATCTGGAAGCGGGTCTTCGGGAAAGAACTCCTCGTACAGCTCCAACGCCTCAGCAACGCTGGTAATGCCACATCTATTGACGAGGAAGTTGATGTCGAGACGGTCCCGCGAGCCACGGCCGGCCCGCATCTTCATGGCCAGCATCGATCGCTCATCGGCGGCGACGATCTCAACGTTCCCCGACTTGAATATCGGTTGCCAGTTGGGCTCCTTGAATACCGGTATGAACTGTTGAGCCGAGTTGTTGAGCCATTCGGCACCCAGCCCTCGGCGTTCACCAATCTCAGCGGCGACGGCGAGCACGTCATCCGTCGGATGAATAGAGCCATCAATGTCTCCGGTGGTGAACCGAGCATTGAACGCAAGAACCATTACCGCCCCGCCAACTAGGTAGATCTTGGCCTTGACGTTGCGAGCGTTGAGTTGGTCTGCAAGTTCGGCAAGTGCCGACTTCATTTCGTCCCGGTTGAGATCAGGCACTCTCAAGTTCGTCTTCCGCAGCAAACACGCCATGACGGACGTACGCTCCAGGCGAGTTGGCGATCTCCCAGGTATGGAATCTCGGGTTCTTAGAGAGATACCAGAAGGGTCGATTGAACCTCTTCGGCTCATTGGTCCAGCGAGGTGGAGAGATCGCCTTCCTGGCCGCCTCATCTTCAACTACCGCAGCGAGAAAAGCATCCCAACGTGTGTCGCCGACGAGGCCTGGGGCCTGGCTGGTGAGGGCATCGAATCCCTCGTTGGTGGATCGCAGGAGGGCGTCTTTCAGATCGATGACAGCGCGAAGTGCACCATCCTCACGAACATCGAGTGACAGCGCTCCACCCGGATCCCCATACAGCCGATCTTTGATCGTGTTGGCGGTGGCAACCGCACTGTGCCGCAGCAAAGGTGCCAGCCGTACCGCGATCCACTGGCCGGCGGACTCGGCGATCCTGCTCAGGAGGGTGAGTGATGGCTCTCTTTGTCCAACCTCTACTTCGGCGATGGTCGATTGGGGGACACCAGCCTTCGCGGCCAAGTCGCGCTGAGTCAGGCCAATGTCTCGCCGCAACTGACGAAGGATTGCGCTTGCTTCGGCCTTTCCATCCACGGTGCTATGATACCAGATCACAGATCAGCATGAACCGGCGGAGTGGGACCGGATCCGTCAGAATCCCCCGACCTGCCACGTAGTACGTCCCCCACTATCCAACCCACTATTTGAGCGGTACTGAGTGGACAGCAACTGAATCCATGGATCAAGACAGGACGTAGCGGCAGGTCACAGAGTCGGACGAAGTCCATGGACCCGCCAGCCTCGGACTCTTAATCCGCAGGTTTCGGGTAATCCGCAGGTTTCGGATTCAAATCCCGAGGGGCGCACCACGTGACCGTACTGCCACCTTTGATGTGGTCCCATCCGTAATGGCTGATCTGTGACCCAGTAACGGGTGATCTGCGACGCAGTAACGGTTGATCCTTGACACCCGGCCCCCGCCGGTCTGCGCTGCGAACGCAGCGAGGACGTGGGCCGAGTTCGCGGAGTAGAGCGAAGTGGAACAGCGCTAAGCTAAGACGACGGTCCTGGCCGTCATCCGGGACGGCCTGACAATCGGCGAGGCGGCCATCGCTTATGCAGTGAGCCGCCAGAACATCTATCGGTGGACGCGCCGCAAAAAAGAGGGCGGATTTCCGCGCTCAGAGCGCTCGCACTGACCCAAGTCCGGCCCGGCATCCCGCCGGCTTGTCGCTCGAGCGCACGACACCAGGCCGACCCAGACTCTCTTGGCGGTCGGGTGGGGACCCGCAGTCCGCCGTGGTTCAGCCGAAGTACTTGCGCACGAGCTTGGCCGGAGCCGTGTAGGACGAACCCGACAGGATGGCCGTGTTCGATCCCGCCGGCGAGGGAAGCCCCTTTTGAAGATCGAGCGCCGAATCCAAGATCCCGCCCTGCCCGCAATTGTCGGCACCCGGCACGGCGAACGAGTTGTCCACAAGGGTCATCCCGGACACGGTGATCAATCCCTTGGACGTGGTCGTGACCGTCCCGGGCGATCCGCTGATCGGGGTGTTGGGTCCGGGGGGAGTGGTCGTGCCGGTCGTCAGGTCGAGGACGATCCGGTTTGCGGCATCGCCAAGGGTGCAGTCGGGACCGAGAAGTCCTGTGGGCGTACCCACCAGGACGTCGATCGGTAGGGTCAGGCCCGGCCCGGTTCCCACCAACAGGTTTCCGAGGTTCACGGAGGGACGCCCGAGCAGCTGGGGGGTGACCGTCACCGCCAGCGGACCCCCGCCGAGCCCCGGGAGACCCGTCACGCCGCCCGGAACGGGGATCGCCGGGGACTGCAACGCCTGGGTCCCGTCGTCCGGCAGGACGACGACCGGTTGGCCCGACTTCGTGTATTTGAGGCCCAGGGACAGCGTCGTCGGACTCGACGAGGTGACCGTGGTCGATCCGATCTCGAACGTCGTGCTCGTCGTCGACGAGAACAGACAAGTGGCCACTGCGGTGACGTTGACCGGACAGTGTGCGAAGTCCGTCAGGTCAGAGGGGACTCCCCCCGGTGGAGCCGACGTCGCTCCTGCCGTCCCACCCGCGAGCACCAACAGCGACACGCCGAGGAAAGCCACGGCCGCTGCCCGGGCGACGAACCTCGGGCCACCTCCGGATGCAGAACGGCCACCGATGCCGAGCTCCGAGACCACGCTGCTACCCCCTTTGCCCCAGGAGGCCGGCAGTCGTACCGGTCTCGCCAGTCGGAGGGAAGCTACCCGCGCCTCCTTCAGCCAAACATCGGACCTCGACGGTTAGTGGTGGTCGCCCGTCGCCTCGGGCAGGATCAGAGCAAGGTCACTTGGTCGATGAGCCACCTTCCGCCCGAGCTAACCAGGGTGATCTCGATCTGGCTCCGGTCGGTCGTCGGCGTGGCCTGCTTCGAGTTGGCGATCTTCTGGTCGAGAAGTACCAGGACGACGGCTCGCGACCCGCTGGCCGAGACCAGCCCAGCAGATACCACACTGGCGCCCGCCGTTGCCTTGTACTTGGTGAGGGTGGACTTCAGCGCGTCGCTCGATTCGGTGAACCTGCGACGGAAGGAAGGTGTCGAGTTGGCGACCACGACGCCGAAGTCGCGGCCGAGATCACGGTAGTCGTAGCTGGCGAGCTGAACGGCATCCGTCCTGGCGGCGGCGAGAGCGCTGGCGCGGGAGCTGCCGAGAGCATCCTGGTTGCCTAGCGCCGACAGGGAAAGCGCGAGGGCCACCGACAGCGCCACGACGACTGCTCCCGCACAGAGGAGAGCGATGTTCGAACGTGCCCATTGTCTCCGTGTCGACGGCGGCTTGAGCGCGAGGGTTCCGACCCCATCGGATTCGGGATCGTCGCTTCCCTCGGCATCGTCCGACATGGCGGGGACCGTTGCCCGGAGGTCAAGCTCGGTCAGTTCGAGGTCCGCGACCACGGGTTCTTCCGCCATGGGGTCCGGTGCCACCGAATCCGTTCCCAAGGGGTCCTCGGCCACCGAATCCGTTCCCAAGCGGTCCGCCGCCGCCGACGAGTCTGAGGCCAGCGCCCACTGGCCCTTGGACTTCTTGGGGGCCCTCCCCTTCGCCGCCTTGCCCTTTTCCGGCTTGCCCTTCGAGGAGCGCGAGCCGTCGAGCTCTGCCATGGTCGCCGTGGACCGGCCGCTTGCCTCTTCGCCCGTCGCTCCTATGCCCCCGTCTCCACCGACACTGACGTCAGGTCTCATGGCACACTCCCGTCTTGGCATTCGACTGGTCCACCATGGGGCCGTCGGGACCCTCGTCGGGGCCGCTGGTGTCGCAGGATGCGACGTCGGTCGACGTCGGCAGGTCCGGATCGAGCTCGACCGAGACACCCATGGTCTCGTTCGGGCCGGGTTTACCCTCGATGGCGTCGGCCATCTCGTCCATGCCGATCGGTCCCCTCGGTCGACCGGCCAGGAACTGCTCGACCACCGGGACGCTCGAGGTGGTCATCTCCTCCTTCGAGCCGAAGCCCACCAGTCTCGTCCGGAAGAGCAGGCCCAGATAATGGGCGGTCCTCTTCACCGACTCGATGTTGTGGCTGATGATGAAGAAGGTCGCCCCGGTCTCCTCGTGAACGTTGTTGATGAGACCATCGAGATAGGCGACCCGGACCGGATCGAGTCCTGAGTCCGGCTCGTCGAAGAAGAGGATCTTCGGTTCAAGGACCAGGGCTCGGGCCAGGCCCGCGCGCTTGCGCATGCCCCCGGACACCTCTCCTGGAAGCTTGTGGAGGTGGTTCACCAGACCGACCAGCTCGGACTTGTGAAGGACAATGTCCCGGACCTCCCTTTCGGTTTTGTTGGTGTGCTCGATCAGGGGGAACGCGATGTTGTCGAACAGGTTCATCGAACCGAAGAGGGCGCCGTCTTGGAAGAGCACCCCGATCTTCCGTCGGATGCGCAGGATCTCCCTCTCGCGGACGCCGACCATCGGCTCGCCGTCGATGTACACCTGACCCGCTTCGGGCGCCAGTAGCCCGATGATCACCTTCAACAGAACCGATTTCCCCGTACCCGACGGACCGAGGATCGCGGTGGTCTTCCCCCGGGGCACGTCGAACGTGATGTCGTCGAGGACGACGTGGCCGCCGAACCGTTTGGAGACGCCCTGAATCGAGATGACCGGGTCGGGGACGCGTGCGTGCTCGTCAGGCAGGAGCAACAATGACTTGCTGTTCAGGATCACCGCCCCTTTTGCCAACTTCGACCCTCCCTTTGATCGAATACGTGCCGAGTGCTCATTCTCATGCACTTCAGAAACTGAATCCCGGTGGTGGTCCGATCGGAAGGCCGAGGGTGACGATGGTCGTGGTCGCGGAGAACTGCGCCCAGCCCGGCTCGGCTGCGATCGGGCTCGTCCCGCCGTTGATGTAATACAGCCCTTCGCTCTGGTCTTTGAAGATCGAATCCCACCCACCGGCATAGGTGTTGAGGCTTTCCGCCAAGAAGGGGCTGCACGGAGCGCCACTGGGACTGGGGAAGAACGCGGGGACGGAGAAGTCGTTGCTGACCATCGTGCTGGTGGCGTCGGCCAACGCGCCGGTCACCGGTTGTGGCGGAGTCTGGGGTGAACGGTCGTCGGTATTCGGAGGGATCGGAGGGGTCGGCGCGGTGGCGGGCAGCCCCGTCGTCTGGGTCGAGAGGGTCACGGTGGTAGGGGCACCCTGGCAGGTGAACGTCGAAGTCGACGGCGGCGGTGGCACCTCGCTCACTGTCGTGACCGCTGCGGTCGACACGGTGGCTTCGAGTGCACCGTCCGCCGCCACTCCGGTCACCGTGAGCGAGGTCGTCCCGTAGGGGGTGAGGCTCACCACGTAGGGGAAGCACTCGAACGTCGGCGGTCGAGTAGTCGCTGCAACTGACTCCTTCGGGGTGATAGCTGCCGAGGGCCGGCGGCGGTGTCTCGCTGGCCGGCGAGGGTCCGTACTGGGCCTCGATCTCGATGCACTGCCCTGCCGGCCAGCTCGCCGACAGGCAGCTCGCCCCCCCTTGGTTGTCGCAGAACACGACGTCCTGCGGAGCGATCTGAGCGGTCAGGCTCGGCAGCTGGAGCAGCCCCGTCACCCATCCGGTGATGTCGTAGATCTTCGACTGCCACGGGTAGAGGTCGAAGGTCTCGTTGTCGGCCGTCCAGTTGAGGTGGTTGGCCGTCCACTCGTCGTACCCGGCGAGAACTTGTCCGTTGGTGACGGCGGCAAGGAACGGGACACCGTAGCTGGCGCCCGGCGGGTTGGTCGCCGCCGGAACCGGTGGCGGCGCGCAGGCCGGCATGCCCGGGGTGTCCGTCATCGCGGTCAACCGCGCCTCCGTCGCTCCGCACTTTCCCGAACGAGCTCCGCGTCCACGGCGGCCAGTCGGGTGGATCCGAGGGAGCGCACCGACGAATGCGCCGACCCCGCACCGTCCAGGGCGCCACCGGCTCCCGTCGGGTTCCCTGGCGACGATGCCGTGTGAGCGGCGATCGGGACGGCGACGACCGCGACGCCTAGAGCGAACACCGCCACCCACATCAGACGTGGGCGGGTCACCGTCGCGATCCTCGCGGGCCTGCGTCACGCGGCGTGGGTGGACGATGCCCTCGGCACCGTCCACCCACCGTTGTCAACCTGTCACGAGCGCATTGGCCCGACACGATGGACACTCCTTGCCGCGAGACGGATGGTCGACCGGCCTAGAACGGAGGTGGGCCGGGGCCGGCTTCTCGACGATCGTTGCGGTTGTGGTGGCCGTGGTGCTGGTGCACCCCGAACCACTCGTCGGGATCGCGGCGTTCGTCACCGTGTCGGTGTTCTTGTCGTTGTACTTGCCCTTCACCTTGACCGATCCCGTCGGGGCGGCCGTGATCGTGCAACCGGAGAGCACGCTCGACTTGAACGTGGCCCCGTCCTCCGGGATCTTCAGCTTCTGTGCCGTCGACGTCTCGGAGAGCTTCCAGGTACCCGTCGTCGTGATCGTGTCCGTGCCACCCGAGGAGTCGGTGCATCCGCTGATGGTGGGCGGAGACGCTAGGGTCACCGAGTCCGATGGCGACGACGGGACTTTGCCGCTGGCTGAGAAGCTGGTACAGGTGACCGTGATCGGTATCGAGTCAATGTCCCCCTTGAAGATCATGTCGGTGCCGGATTGCAGCTTCGCTTTTACCGTCGTGCCGGCCGGCAGGGTGGCAGACGCAGCCGTGGCCAGGCCACAGACGAGCACGCTCGTGCCCACGAAGCCCATGATGGCCATCGAGAGCGCCGACCTGGACCGTCGTTGCTTTCCGGGTGGTTCCTTTGTCATTGTCTCCACGTTTCCTGACATGTGACCTTGATCCTCCTTTGTTGGCTTTCTTTCGCTTGTTAGTTGTCTTTTGCTGTAAGACCGTGTTCGCCGTCGCTTCGTGTCGTCGGCATCCATTCGGGTGGGCTACGGGCCCGGCTGGTAGAGCGAGGCGGTGACGGGAAGGGTGGCGGTGGCTCCTCCCGCCGCAAGCGGCAGACCGGCGATGGCGTCGATGTTGGCCGCCACCGAACTCGGGCAAGTCGGCGAAGGTTGAATTGCGGGAATGCCGAAGTCGTTGCTGGTGAGCGTTGCCGCGGTGGACGCGAGCGGCCCGGTGACCGAACCGCCGAGAGGGATCGTCACCGGCCCGATCGTGCAGGACACACCGAACAGCGGCGCGGTGTTGCCGCTGACCACTGCGTCGAGGCCGACGGCCAGCCCGTTCTGGGAGGAGCCGCAGCTGAAGCCTCCGCTGATGGTCCCCGGGTTGGCCGCGAACCCGACGGTCGGCGTCATCCCGGGGACAAGGTTGAGCGCCACAGAGAGCGCCCCGTAGAGCTGACCGTCGTTCGGCGATTCGATGCTCGCCGTCGCATCGCACGGAGGAGTGCCGTTGACGACCGTGGCCAGTCCGCAGAACTTGACGTCGATGCCAGACACTGTCGCCGATTTCGTGGTCGAGTGTCCCGTTGGTCGCCGTCCCCACCAGTCCCAGCTCGTAAGGAGAGGTTGGGGGACCCGCTGGCGCGGGCACGCAGTCGGCGGGCAAGCCGTCCGCGGCGGGGCCCTGCACATCCACCTCCCGCGTCGTTGCCACGCCCGACCGATGCGCCTGCCCAGTCCGTGATTGCGCGGCGGTCGGTACCTGCGCACAGCTCTGAACCACCAGAAGACCCCCGACGGCCATCAGTGCTCCCACGCCTGAGAGGACCACTCCGCGTCGCCGTCGACACGGCGCGGCCGCGCCCCGCAGGCGTGAACTGTGCGGCTGTGATGCTGGCACTTCCCCCCTTTCGACGGTCGGCTCTTGCGTCCGACGGAGCCTTCATTGTTGCTGAGTTGTTACTGAACGGTTATTCCCCAATAAGGCGAGCCGAAAACTCCGCCCGCTCACCCTCCCGGGACGGTCGGAGTGCTGTCGGCTCCACGTGCGAGCATTCCGGAGACAGTGGACGTGCACGTGTTGGTCAGTGCCGGTGTAGTCACCGCCTGCGTCGGTCCCGGCATCTGGCTCCCGGGGATGTAGGCGCACACCGGATCGGCGTGTTGAATTCGAGTTGGCCGTGGACCTGGCCACCGCCGACCACCGACGCCAGCTCGCCCGGAGACGACCGGAAGCAGCTCGAAGACGGCGCGGAGGTCCGGTTGATTCTCCGCAGTCGCCGCGGCGTCGGTTCCGAGGTTGGAGACGAGCGCCGCGATGGTGGCGCTGTCTTTCGCCAGGAACGGGTTGAGCTGCACCTCGGCGGCCTGACTGTTCTGGATCAGTGCCGAGACGTCGCTGTTGGAGTTGCGAAGCTGCTGGGTCAGTGACGCCAGGCCCTGGCTGAAGGTGGCCAGGTCGCCGTCGGTCGCCTGCAACGTCTTCAGGTCGCTCTGGCCGTCGATCACGAGGTTGACCGTCTCCGGCTGGGCGGCCACCAGTGCATCGAAGAGGCGTTGACCGTTCACGATGATGCGTGCGGAGGTCGGGTCCGGTGCCGACGAAGGCGCTTGCCAAGAAGTTCTCGTCCGTATGCAGATCCTGGAGGTTGATGCTCTGGAACAGTTGTGTTGAGGTCCACCAGCGAGGTCCCGATCGGCGTCGGGAGGATCACCCGGTCGGCGGGGATGACCGATCCCGCCTTGAGGTCGGGCCCGTCTCCGCGGGTGGGCTCGAGGTCGAGGTACTGCTCGCCGATAGCCGACAGCTCTTTGACCCGGGCCGGCCCGTTGTCGGGGATGCGCTGCCCCGCGTCGATGGCCACTCGAACCCCCACTTCCCGCGGACCGAGGTGCAACGCTGTGACCGTTCCCACCTGCACACCCCGATACGTCACGTCGGCCCCCGAGTACAAGCCCCCGGCGCTCGGCATGAGGACGGTGACCGGGAACGGTTGGGATGTGATGCGGTACTGCATGACATCGAACCCGATGTAGTAGACGCCGACCACGAAGACCACGGCCAGTGCGATCATCCGGGGCAGAAGCGTTCTTGTTCATGGTCTTCCCGTCATCAGAGGCTCGCTGCGAGCAGGTCGGATACGGCTTGCGCCCCGCCCAACGGCTGGGGTGGGGACGATGACGTCGTCCGGGTGTCGGCGGACGTCACCGTGTCCAGCGGGGTGGCCTCGAACGCGCCGGCGGGCAGGAGCACGTTGACAACGGCGGCGACCTGCAAGTAGTCGCCCGGCGCGATCTTGGGTGTCTCGGCCTCGAAGCGTGGCCAGCATGCTCAGGTCCGGGGCCAGCTGCGACGAGACCGAGTCGAGCTGATGGAGCACCGGCAGGAGATCCTTGGCGTCGGCAACGGCGTTCTGGCCACTCTGCAGGGCGATCTGGGTGCCGGCCGCGCCCAGATTGGAGAGCTCGGTGAGCAGCCCGGAGATCTGCTGGTTCTCGCTCGCCAGCACCCCGATGGCCGGCGCGATCGGTGCCGATTCCCGTGGCGATCGTGTAACCGCCCCCGTTGAGCTTGTTGGTCAGGTTCGAGATGGACGCCAGTGCGTTGTCGATGGCGACCTTCCCGCCGGCGAGCGAGCTGACACCGTTGTCGATGGTGCTCAGGAAGGACCGGATCGGCGTCTGGTTACCGTCGAAGGTCGTGTTGAGTTGGTCGATGATTGTCTGCAGCTGGTTGATCCCACCACCGTTGAGGACGAGGGACAGGGCGCCGAAAGTGTCCTCGACGCTCGGAGCGTCGCTCGTCGCCGACTCGGGGATGTGCGCGTCCGGACCGAGGAACTTGCCGTTGTCCCCGCCGGCCACGGCCGACAACGTCGCGGGGGCCTGCAAGAGGATGTACTCGTCGCCCAGCGGATCGTCGAAGCGGACCTGCGGCGGTGGTCCCGACCGGCAGGCGGACTGACTTCTCGATGTCGAGGGTCAGGTCGGCTCGGTAGTCCTGGGTGGAGATGGCACTGACCTCACCGACCACCTGGGCGCCGACGCGGACCTGAGCGTCGACAGGCAGGTTGAGGACGTTACTGAAGGCAGCGTAGACGGGATAGGAGGGACCATGGAGCTCGCTCAGCGTGGGGAGCGACTGCAGGCTGAGACCGCAGCTGGCGAGCGCCAGGGCGACCACGCCTGCCAGCGCCACTCCGGCCGACCGCCGCACCCAGCGCCCCCTCGCGGCCGATGGTCGGGCGCTCACGGAAGGCCGCCGATCAGGGCGCTGAGAGACAGGTCCGGCCCCGAGGGCGCGCCCGGCGGGGTGGGGAGGCCAGCCAGCAGTCCGTTCACGCCGCATCCGAGGTCGATCGTCGGAATCGTGTCTTGGTTCCGGTCGATGGAGAGGAGCAGGAGGCGCAGGAGGGAGTTGCCGCACACCGACTGGGAGTAGCCGGCCGAGTTGCCCACCGGGTCGAAGCGGGCCCGCAGTGCCGGACCGCCTGCTGCGCTCGGATCGACGGCCGCTGAGATGTTGCCGAGCGCGAGGGGCAGCGCCTGGAAAGCCTGGGCCAGGTCCTGCTGCTTGGCCGCGACGGCCGCGGCGAAGGCGTTGAGACTGGTGACGCTGTTGCCCAAGGCGGACGAGTTGGTTTGAGTGAACTGGGCCAGAGCGAGGAGGGCGCGCTGGAGATTGGCCAGCGTCGCGCCGATCTCGCTGTCGTCGGAGGAGAGGTCGGTGCTCACGGCCGCCAGGTTGTTGGCGAACGCCTGGTAGGTGCCCGTGTACTGCGAAGCGACTTGGCTGAGGTTGCCCAAGTTGTCGAAGAGGGCCGTCAACTGAGGGCTCTTGGACGAGAGGGCATTGAGAGCCGAGCCCAGCGAGGTGAGCGTCGAGTGCAGCGCTCCGCCGTTGCCGCCGAAGGCGCGCGCCGATTCGGCCACGAATGTGGACAGGGCGCCTTTGGCATTGGCTCCGCTCGGGCCGAGCGCCCTGGCCAGCCGGTCGAGGTTGTCGACGATCTCGTCCACCGAGATCGGCACCGCCGTGCGCGACTGGGGGATGACGGCGTTGTCACGCATCTGGGGCCCGCCGCTGTAGCCGGGGTTGAGCTGCACGTAGCGGTCGTTGACCACCTGTGGGGCCATTATGAGCGCGTGCGGCGCGGGCGGGGATCGCCGTGCCGGCCGGCACCTCCATCGCCACCGTCACATAGGTGGGACCGGGTGTGACCCTGGTGACCGACCCGACCGGCATGCCGAGGACGTCCACCGAGTTGCCCGGGTACAGACCCGGAGCGGTGGCGAACCTGGCTGTGATGGTCATCGTGGAGGGGCCCTGTACCACTGTCACGATGCCGAACAGCGCAGCGGCGACCACGGCTGCCGTCGTCGCCGCCAGAACGATCCGGATGGGGATGCGCTTCATGATCGACCGAGTCCAACCGGTGACCGACCCGTAGATACGAGAGCTCATGGCCGAGATACGAGAGCTCATGGCCGACACCCCACCTGGGGGTTGCTGCTCGGATAGGCCCCGGACGCCGAGCACTGCACGGCCAGGTTGTCGGGGATGAGCAACGTGGGTACCGACACGTCGACGAAGCCACCCGATCCGGTGCTGTTGGCGGCGTACCGGCTGAAGGCGGCGAGGATCGGGATCGCCTGCCCGAAGTCGTTGCTGTCCTTGGCCAGCACCGCGGAGACGGACTGCAGGTCTTCGAGCAGCGTGGTGAGCGCCGGCCGGTTGACCGACAAGATCGAGGTGATCTGCTGGCTCAGCGTGGCTGTCGAGGAGAGCAGCTCGTTGATGGCCGACCGCCGCTGCTGGAGGACGGACAGCACCAGGTCGCTCTGACCGAACAGGTCGAAGAGCTGGTGGCTCCGCTGCGAGAGGACGCCGCTCAGGTTCGCCCCCTGCGAGACGATCGTCGCGAGGCGACGTGCTCTCGCTTCCAATCACCTGCGAGATGTCCGCCAGGCCCTGGAACGCGCTGGTCGTCTGGCTGACCTCGGTGCCGCTCAGGTCCTGACTGCCGACGTTGAGCGCGTGCTCGAGCTCGGGAATGTTGTAGTGCTGGATCTCGGACCCCAACCCCGACAGCGCGGTCACCAGGTTGTAGGGCACGCTCGTCCGGGACACCGGGATCGGCCCCTGGAGCGAGCCGTCGCCCGACGGGGAGACCTCCATGTACTCGGTGCCGACCGGGCTGAGCACTTCGGCGGCCGCCCTCGAGGTCGCCCCGAGTGTTGTGTCCGCCGACACCGTGAAGGTGACCTGCACCTTGTCGCCGACGAGAGCCAGGCCCGTGACGGATCCCACCTTCACCCCGTCGACGGTGACGATGTCTCCGGCGGTGAGGCCGCCGGCGTTGGCGAAGTCGGCCTGGTAGGTGATGTTGTCGTGGATGAGGGGAAGACTGTTGAAGTTGAGGGACCCGACGACGAGGCAAGTGACGACCGCGATCCCCACCAGACCGGTCAGGGCGCGGTTGCGCTCGCGGAACCGCTTCACGAGCAGCTCGCGGTGTGGTGGGTCTGGTCACCGATCGCCCCGGACGGCAGGGTGACCGGATTCGGATACGCGTTGGTGGGACTCACCCCCGGTATGAGCGAGATGTCGAGCTGACCGGAGACGTTGATGCTCAAATTGCACAGGTAGACGTTGACCCAGTTGCCGTTGGACTGGATCTTGGTCAGCGTGTCGATCAGACCAGGGAAGCCTTTGAGGACCGAGTCGAGGCCCTGTTGGTTCGTGCTTAGGATTTGGGTCGACGTGGCGAGGGCCTGGATGTCCTGGTTGAGGGTCGGTTGCGACTCGTTGATCAGACCGCTCGTGGCGCTCTCTGCCGTGGCGAGGTTGTCGATGGCCGATCCGAGCTGGGCGCGCGATCCGGCGAGTCCCGTCATCGAGGGAGTCGAAGTTCCCGATCAGCTGGCCGAGCTGGGTGTCGTGGACGCCGACGGTGTTGAGAAGGCTCGACAAGCTGGTGAGGAGTGTGTCGATCACCTGTTGGCGATCGGCGAGGTTGTTGGTCAGCGCTGCCGTCTCCGCCACGATGTTCGAGACGGTTCCCGACTCGCCCTGGAACACGTCGACGATCGACCCGGCCAATTCGTTGACCTGGTCGGGCGAGAGCGCGGCGAACAGAGGCTGGAAACCGTCGAACACCGCGGTCAGGTCGATCGCCGGGGTGGTGTGGTCGGGGGGGATGACCGCCCCGGGCGGCAGCGGCCTGCCCCCGGGGGCTCCGGGGAGTATGGCCAGGAAGCGCTGGCCGAGCAGGTTCTCGAAGTGGATGGCGGCCAGCGTCGTCGTCGTCAGCCGCTGCGAGTTGTCGACGCTGAACGAGACGTCGGCCCGCCCCTGCTGCAGGCTCACGCCGCTGACCTTGCCGACCTCGACGCCGGCGATACGGACGGTATCGCCGGCCTGCAGCTCGGACGCGTTGGTGAACTGCGCGACGTACCCGGTGGTGGCCTCGGTGTTCACGTCGAGCAACGTGGAGATCACGATCGACGTAGTCACGAGGGACACGACGGTGAAGGCGACCAGCTTGACCACGGTGAGCCGCAGCCCCGGCCGACGATGACGCGATCTCACGACCGGCTCACCAGGCCCTCGAGCACGGGCGACAGCAAGAGGGTCGAGACAGCAGGCGACGATGGAGCAGAGCCGCTCACCGCGGAGACGATCTGCGAGACCGCCCCGCGTCTCGGCGGGTCCGAGGACCGTCGGGACCGGGGTCGAGGCCAGAGTCGCTGGCGTCGCCGGACGGGAGAGTGCCCGGCGAGGTGTACGTCGGTGGGTTCACAGTGCCGGGCCCGAGCCCCGCCGACAGGTAGCCGGCGGCCTCGGGACCTCCGAGCACGGCCAGCCCTAGATCGGCCGGGTTGGCGACTACCTCGTTCTGGGTCAGGTTCAGATAGGGCCCCGAGGCCTCGGCCGCGATCCAGGCGTTCGCCCAGGAGTCGAGACCCTGGAGCAGCTGGGCGATCTCTTGGGGGTTCTGGGAGATGGCCGTCAGGAAAGGGCCGGAGTCGGCGGTCAGGACGGCGAACGGTTGCTGGATGGCGGTGAGGAGCTGCGCCGCCTCGCCGGCCAGGACATCGCCGCCCCCGATGGCTTGTTGGACTCCGGAGGACTGGGCGTCGATGGTCGAGGCCGTCGTCGTCTGGTTAGCCAGGATCTGCAGGATGTCGGGTGTGGAGGCAGCGAACTGGTTCGCCACCGGAACCAACGTCTGGAGGTCCGACACGACGGTGGGCCATAGGGGCAGCATCTGCTCGAAGTAGGTATTGCCCCGGACCAGGTTGTGCCCCAACGACACGCCGTTGCCCTGGAGCGCGCTGGCCAGCGCGGTCAGGGCGGCGTCGAGTTCGGCGGGCCGGAGCCTGGTCAGGAGGGTGTCGAGGCTCCCGAGGGTGGCCTGAAGCGATCCGGTCTGGCCAACCTTCAACGCGGGGATCGTCGAACCGGGGAGGAGTCGGGCGGTGCCCGTCCGGGACGGTGGCGACGAGCTCGATATAGGGGTCCCCGAAGAACGACACCGGCGTCTCGGTCGCCCGGACCCGGGCAGGGATGGTCTGGAGCATCGAAGGCTGCAGGTGAAGCGTCACGACGACGAGTCCCCCGGGGACCGACTTCCCCTGGCTGGCAACGCTGCCGACCGTCACGTTGCGGTACTCGACCGGCGCCCCGAGGGCGACGGCGGTGGACGAGGCCGGCAGCTGCGCGTACGATCACGGTGTAGGTCGAGAATGCGCCGCCGAAGCATTCGAGCACGAAGACCACGATCCCGACCAGCAGCGCCGCCAGCATTGCTCCGAGCGCGACCAATCGCCACGACCAGCTCCGAGGTGCCCTGACAACCTGGGCCGGAACCGTCCGCTGCGGCGGTGCGGGGGGAGCTGCGACGCTCAACCGGTCACCTTCACCGGGACTGACACCCCCCAGAAGAGCAGCGTCATCAACATGTCGGAGATGGCGATGGCCACGGTGCTGGCGCGGATGGCCCGGCCGGTTGCCCGCCCGACACCTTCGGGTCCCCCAGATGCCGTGATGCCGTAGTAGCAGTGGATGATGGTGACGAGGACGGCGAAGACGACGACCTTGAGCACCGAGTAGAAGATGTCGCGCCGGTTGAGGAACAGATAGAAATAGTGGAGGTAGGTTCCCGAGCCCTGGTGGGCGATGGCCAGCACAGCGAACTGCGTGGCCAGGAACGCGCCCGAGAGGGCCAGCAGATAGAGGGGAATGACGGCGGCGAGCGCGGCGAGGAGGCGGGTCGTGACCAGGTAGGGAAGTGACGGAATCGACATGACCTCCATTGCGTCGATCTCCTCGTTGACCTTCATGGCGCCGATCTGCGCGGTGAACTTGCACCCCATCTGCGCGGCCAGTCCGTAGCCGGCGAGGAGGGGCGCCAGCTCCCGGGTGTTGGCGAAGGCGGAGAGCAGTCCGGCCAGCGGGGCAAGGCCGATGATGTTGAGCCCCTGGAGTCCCTCGATCCCGAGCTGGACCCCCACGGTCGAGACCAGGACAACGGAAACGAGGATCGTGCTGGCGGCGACAGCGAGGACCCCGCCACCGAAGGTCACCTCGGCGATGAGGCGCCACAGCTCCCGACGGTAGTGACGCAGGACGGTCGGAACCGCCCGGATCACCTTGACGACGAAGACCAGCAGCTCTCCCAACCAGACGAACTGGTTGCGGACCCGGTAGCCGAGGTTGACGCTGTGGAACCCCGCCCGCCGGGTGACGGCGGCGACCCGCCGCGCGCCGGACTTTCGGCGACTCGCAGGCCGTCGCTCACGGGCTGCCCATCAGATGACCCTCGGCGGAACGATGGCCAAGAACACGTCGGTCACCAACAGGTTGAGGATGAACAGGCCCACGCCGGTGATGACGACGGAGCGGTTGACGGCCTCGCCCACCCCTGCCGGGCCCCTCTTTGCGTTGAGGCCCTGGTGGCAGGCGACCACCGCGGCGAAGAGTCCAAACAGGCCCGCCTTGAACATCGACTCGACGGCGTCGGCCGGCTGGGCGAAGGAGCTGAACGAGTTGAGGAACCCGCCCGCGCTGGTATGGAGGATGAAGACGGCGGCCAGGTAGCCGCTCATGATGCCGGCGAAGGCCACCACGCCGTTGAGCAGCAGGGCCACGACCACGGTGGCCAGCACCCGGGGCGCGACCAGTCGCTCTATGGGGTCGACCGCCATGACCCACATCGCCGCGATCTCGTCGCGCATCGTGCGAGATCCGAGGTCCGAGCAGATCGCCGAGCCGCCCGCCCCCGACAGGATGATCGCGGTGATGAGCGGGGCCGCCTCCCGTACGATGCCGATGGCGTCCACCGCACCGACGATGGCTATTTGCGCCGATCTGGACGGCCAGACCGCCGACCTCCAGCACCAGCACGAGGCCGAACGGGATGGCGATCAGAATGGTGGGAAGGATCGTCACCGAGACGAGGAACCAGCTCTGCTCGGCGAACTCCGCCCACGAGAACCGGCGATGGACGATGGCGCCGCCCGTCGACGCCACGGCATCGAGCAGTATGGCGAACAGGTCGCCGAAGAGCGCAAGGGCCGCAACCACCTTGCGGCCCGCGCTCCGAAAATCCTCGAGAGCCCACGCCGGGGTGCCGACGAGCAGTTCATCCCCCTTGCGCCCTACCGCCCCCCCGTCCACGCGTGCCTCGACCCGCGGGCCCATGCGTCTTCCTTTCTGTGCACTGCCCGTGATACCCCGCGGAGGCATGCTTGTAACCTGATGACGGATCCCTACTGTCGCAACGGGTGGCCGGAACGAACTCCCCTTTCGGACGAGACGGACCGTCGACCTCGTGCTCATCCATCGCTCGTGCCTGCACCGCGTGATCGAAACAAGGCGACACGTCGTCCCCGTCCCGGCGTCACCCACCAACCCCGGCGGCCCTCGGTTACTCAGGCAGCCCGCAGCTCCTCGAGGACGCGGCAGGACTTGTGCGGGCCCTCTTCCGCGACCGCGGCACGATGTTCACCGCAACCTTCGACTGGCCCCAGCCTCGACTAGCTCCACCGCTCGTTCGGCGGTCGTGTGGCCGCGTTGAGTAGGACCTCGATGTCCGCAGCCACTGTGGCGAAGCCAATGGACTCCCTTGTCTCGGACTCTTCATCCGCAGGTTGGAGCTTCAATCCCCCCTGAGCGCACTCGGGACCCCCAGGTGAGCAGCCATAGCGGCCTCGAACTTAAGAGCATCGGGTTCCGCAACTTGTTTCGGTGTGTCCAGAGGAGCATCTGGGGGGCGCCTCACCCGGCACTGTTCAAAAGTCGCGAGCGTACCCAGGAAAGCGGGCAGCTGAGCACCTCGCACAAGTGGTGCACGGGCTTGGTCGGCTGTCCGCGGAGTCGCCCACTGCCGAGAAGTCCCTTTGCGACCATCACGACAATCCCTCGATCGCTTCGCCTGTCACGTAGTTGGCGGTCTCGACGTGGAATGTGGCAAGCCGCAAATCGGCGTAACGGTCCCCCGTCTGGCTGTTGTCGGCTTGGAGCCTGAAAGAACGCGAAGTCGCGGAATACCGAAGCACGCCAGGAGGCCAAAATTGTGTATGGCCAAGTGCACGAATCCGTACCTCTCGAGCGCGCGTTTGTACTCGTCAATGTTCCGGATATCCGCGATGAGCAATCGACCGCCAGGCTTCAGAACACGTGTCGCGTTTTCAAGTACCTGGCCCCTGTGGGCAGGTGAGCGAAGGCTGTGGAGCACGAGACTGCTGGTCACAACATCGAAGCTTTCAGATGGGAAGGGAAGATACTGAAGGTCGCCAGTCTCGACCTCCACGTGGTCGGCTACACGTCCTACGAAGGCATTGCGATCAGGAACGTCCTTCGCATTCCCCGACCGATCGATACGCCCCCAGATGTCGAAGCCGGTTACGTGTCCCCAAGGAAGCCGGCGAGCCAAAGCGATCAGAGCTGCTCCACGGCCGCATCCGAGATCAAGCCCTCTCTCGTCGCCCCGCCACGCGACGGCATCCAAGAGCTCGGCCCAGACCCGATGCTTGCGGATCCGGCTCGCGTACAGGTGTGTAACCGCAACGATGAGGTCCACGAGGAACAACACCGCGAATACGACGACAAGGCCAGTAGCCCACCCCAAGGCCACGCCCGCTGCTACCGCTGCAGCCGCGGCGACACCCGGCAGCGCGATGGTCATCACAGCCCTCGGGGCGTCGAATCCGTAGCGACTGCGACTTGGCTTTGCCTTGCCAGTCATTGCGCTCACTGTTACAAGTCCGCGGGCGGGCGTCTTGAAACAATGTTCCATACGTGGGTGACTGGGCCCGCTAACGCCACGTGGAGCCAGGCCCGATACGACCGTCAGCATGAAGATCACACCGTTCGATGTCTTGCGAATGTTCAGCGCTCCTGGTTCAACAACCACGTGCGCTGGATTGAGTCAGATCCTTACGCGTGCCGCGGTGCAGCCCATGCAATGTCGTCGACCGCAAGCCACGGTGCGACCGCCACGGCCGTGGGCGTCACTGCGGCGAAGGCCATCACGTCGCGATTGAGGTGGGACTGGTCGGCGTAGCCGCCCTCTGCCGCGACGAGCGCAGCACTATGACCCGCGGCGAGGCGGTGGGCCGCGTGATCGAAACGGATGAGCTGGGCGCAACGCTTAGGTGTGATGCCCGTCTGGGCTCGGAAGCGGGACCACAGACGCTTACGGCTCCATCCGATCTCCGATGCAAGGCGCTCGACACGCAGTTGGCCCCGGCTAGTCACCATCTTCTCCCAGGCAAAGGTGACTTCCGGGTCCACCGTCCGCCCTGCTTCGTGCCGCCGCGCAAGCGCGGCCTCGACCATCGCGAAGCGCTCATCCCATGAATGGGCGGCGCCCAGTTGCTCCTGGATTCGTATGGCATCGCGCCCCCACAGTTCGTCGAGTGCGACCACCACCCCGCCCAACTCGGAAGAGGCACCCAGCACCGCATGCGCAAACGGCGGCGAGAGTCGTACCTGCAAGCAATCGATGTTACGTCCGTACCCTCGAACAGTGCCCGGCGCGAGCCCGGCGATGATGCTGCCTCGGAGCTGGCGACCACTGGCGTCGTCGACAAGCACCCCGCCGCTGAGGTCGATGACCACCGTGGCAGCCGGGTACGGGACCACCTGAAGGTCGACGGGTTCGCTGGTTCGAGCGCGGAACCCAGCCATGCTCACTCCTGGCATCCGGCCGAACGGTGACGGGCACGCGATGTCCCATACGGCCGCAGCTTCACGAGCCCACTCACCGGGTCGCATGACCTCATGCTAGGGGCCATCCGGATGGCGCAGTGTCGCGACATTCCTCCAAGACCTGAACCCCGCAGCGCAACAACGTTGACTCCACAACATCTAGACGCGGAAGGACAATTGGCGATGCCCAATCCGATCGACCCGTTCATGCCAGCTCTCGAGCTCGCCGCGGCCATACGCCGCAAAGAAGTAAGCCCGCTCGAGGTGGTCGATTGCTACCTCGAGCGGATGGACGAACTTGACCCGGAACTGAACGCGTTCTGCCACCGGGCCGATGACGACGTCCGCAAAGCCGCGTCAGCAGCAACTGATGCAGTCGTGCGTGTCTCCTCGACAGAGGACCTTCCACCGTTCTACGGCGTCCCGCTGCCGATCAAGGATCTCCTGGATGTGGCCGGTTGGCCCACGACCCATGGATCCGCCGGTGCCAGTCAAACACCGGCCCTGGCTTCGGATCCGGTCGTGCAACGGTTCGTCGACGCCGGGTTCGTGCTGCTCGGGAAGACCACCACCTCCGAGTTCGGCGCCTTGCCCTTTACCGAGAGCCAAGCCCTTGGCATCTCGCGCAACCCATGGGATCCCGACCGCACACCGGGTGGGTCGTCCAGTGGCGCCGGCGTCGCCGTCGCCGCCGGAATGGCGCCTATTGCCCACGGCGCTGACGGCGGCGCGTCGATCCGCGTCCCTGCGTCGTGCAACGGCCTCGTCGGCTTGAAACCCACCCGCGGCGCGGTCACTAACGTCACCGTCGATGCTGAAGGCCTCGCTACGAGCGCTGTCCTCACCCGCTCAGTGGCAGACACCGCGGCCGCCCTCGACGTGCTTGCCCGCCATGATCCCGCCGCGTGGTGGTCACCCCCGAACCGACAGACATCTTTCGCCAGCGCGATAACGATGGCACCAGCGACCGGTCTGCGGATCGGACTCCTCAGCGAATCTCCGATCGAGGGTATAAGCGTCGACCCTGCCTGCGCGGCAGCGGTCGCCGCCAGTGTTTCCACTCTCGAATCAGTCGGCCACCATGTCGTCGACGTCCCCCTTCTGCTGCCGCCGCTCGACGAGCTGATCGCCGCGTTCACGATGATTTGGAACCTCGGCGGTGCCGGAATCGCGCTGGCGGACCCAGAACGTATCGAACCCCACAATCGGGCCTTGCGTGACGCGGCACGAGCGATCGACTCTTGGACCTACGTCGAAGGAATGAGGAAGACTCAGCACTTGTCGCGATACATCGTCGAAAATTTCGCTGCCAGCTTTGACATCCTCATCACGCCCACCATGGCCTGTCTCCCACCCCGCGTCGGTGCGTGGAGAGCGGGCACCGACGACAATCCCCTCATGGCACTGTTCAATAGTTACCCGATGGCCGTGTTCACATCGCTGTTCAACGTGACCGGCCAACCGGCGATCTCTGTGCCGGTCCACCACGACGATGCCACCGGCTTGCCCGTCGGCATCCAGATCGTCGCTGCACCGTGGCGGGAAGATCTGCTGCTCCGGGTGTCTCACACCCTCGAGCTCGCACATCCCTGGACCAATCGCCACCCAGCCTTTCGCTGACGACCATGGACCGAACTGTTCGCTCGAGCACGGCGAACTCCTCGGTCAAATTGAGTGCGGAGCTCCGAGCGAAGATGGCCGACTGCGAGACCCGCCTCTTCACGTCCTACTACTCGATATAGCTCGCCGACGTTGGCGAGGTTCCTCCCTGCCATCGCATAGTTACGATCCAAGCGGTCTCGAAAAAGTCATGAGAGCTATTTCGAGTGCCCTTGGTGTTCTGGCGAGTTGGCGTCGTCGACGCATACAGACCTGCGCTCCGTAGCGACACCAATGCGCGGGGGAAACGTCGTCGCGTGTATGTCAAGACCGTTGGTCGAAGACCTCAACCGAAAATGACTCGCTCAGCGGTTGGTGGCGACCTCGCTCATCTATTCAGTGGGGAGACGTACCTCAAAAACGGGAATCGGGTCGGCGAACCCTTTGAGATCGAAGGCTCCCTTGGACTCGAAATCGAAGCGCTTCCCGACACAGAGTTCACGTACGGCTGTCGAAACGGCGATGCCACCTGGAGACGCTACTCCGCAAAGTCGTGCCGACAGTTGAACCGCCGCCCCGAACAGGTCGCCTCTCTCGGTAACCGGCTCCCCCACGCTGATGCCAACACGGAGGCGGATGGGCAGCTCTGCATGTTCATTCCGGTCGCGCAGCGAGCGTTGAATGGCTATGGCCGACACGACAGCAGCCGACACGGACGTAAATGACGCCATGATTCCATCGCCCGTATGCTTCACCTCGCGTCCACCCTGGTCTTTCAATGCGGTTCGCACGATGTCGTCGTGCTCATGAATGAACAACATGAACCCGTCGTCGCCTAGTTCCTGCGTCTGCTTCGTCGAGTCACAAAGGTCGGTGAAGAGAATTACTCGAACAGCAGAGTCGACGTAGGCCTCCCCCGCCAGGTGTCGGGGAATCTCACCGAGAAACGCATTTATGGGTCCGCTGCCCACCTCGATGATGTTGTCAGCAATCAGACCGTGTGCCTCTCGGTGCACCGTTTCCAAGGACTGTCGGTCAGGCCCCTCTGCGAGACAAAACACGGTCCCTTCGTCTGCATCGAACCAATACGTGACATAACGAACTTTGTACTTCTCCTGAACAGCAAGGTCGAGTTCGTGGGCAGCTGCGATGTCGGCAGCGGTAGCACCGGGCGCCTTGTGTCGATCAAGGAACAAGGCCATGCCGTAAGGCTAATTCAGGTGGCGATTCCGTGTGAAGGCCGGCGGATGGCACTTCACCTGAGCCTCTTTCGTACCCTCTTGGCGGAGCAAGCAGGTGGACGGATCCCAGGTCGTGCCCTGGAGACTGGGATCGCTCTGGGTGGGCGTTACCGAGAGGGCCGCTGCGGCGTGGCGGACAGATCGAAGAGCCCATTGCGCCGGGCCCAAGACGAAGCTCCGCCCGAATAGCGCGCGGTCGATCTACGGTCCCGGCGACGCCGGGACCGTGTCGAACATCCGTGCCCGCTCGGCGGGTGAAGCATTCGTGGTCAACGTTTCGAGCCCTGCGAGAGCTGAGAACAATGCCGTCAGGAATCTGTTCTGCAGCTCAGCCACCGCGGGTTTTTCGGGCCTCTGATCGAGGCCCGCCATGAGATTGAGGCGGGAGGATTCGACCCACGCCACTACGTCAGGAGCTTCCCGCCACTCCAGCTCTGTCCTCATCCCGGTCAAGAGATGTCGAATCCAATCGAAGGGCGTGTCGAACCACATGTTCGGCGGGCAAAGCCGGTTCTTCTCGACGGTTGAACGTCCCGATGCTTCGACGAGACCTATGAGTCCTGCGGACAGGCTGAGACTGACACGAGTGATCGGTTGAAGGACGATCGTGTCATCGGTGAAGATCGGTCTCGGAGGATTGCCGCTCAGTCCGGCCGAGGCGCAATGCACGTGCAATTGGTCGGGGCTGGTGGGGACCGAACCCCCCTCAAGGGAGATGTTCTTCGAGTCGATCCGGGTGACGTGTCCCAATCGGACCACCTGGTTGACGCACCGCAGCTGATCGAGCTCGCCGAGACTCACCGTGGCCCCTTTGATCATGGAGGGCTGGATCGAAGGATCGAGGCGCAACATCACCTGGTGCTCCGCGAGCCGATCGAACACCTGCTCGATCGATTTGCACTCGGCCACCGCCTCCAACTCCAGGACGATCCCTGCGAACGTCGTCAGCAGACCCTCCCCGGGCTGGAAGAAGGCACGGTTCAACATCCATGGTTCCCGGGGTCGGATCCAACGGATGTCGTCGGGCGGCGTCCCGTTGTCGAGCAACCAGCACACGGCATCCATGCCCGTCTTGCCGGCGCCGATGATCACGTAACCATCGGGTGGCGTGACGACCCTCGTGAGTGCACCGATCGGGACGCACGTCGCACCGTCGGCCACCTCGAAGGGTGGCGAATCAATCGCCGGGACGCGAGAGGCCATGTAGGTGGCGTCCACGACGCTATTTCGCACCGTTACTTCGACGTCTCAGCGCCCGTCAAGCGGGACCGAAATCGCCGATCTCCGAGGTAATCGCACATCGGGAAGAACCGCACCCGACCCGATGCCAAGAATCGACGACGCATGATCTCGTCGTAGTAGCCGCAGATTTCTACTCCGCTCGCTCGCTCGTAGAACCCTGCGTCTCGCCCATCGAGCTGGACCCGACTGTCACCCAGAGGTGTGGAGTTCACCCCATAGTTCAAGGATGGCTGGTGCAGCTGCACAAAGGGGTAAGCATCCAGCCAGTGTCCGCCGGGACCGTGCCGCCGATCGATGATGACGATCTCGGCGTCAGAATGCTCAATCAAGGTGTCGACGAACCCCATCCCGAGTGCGCCTGCACCGATTACGAGGTAGTCGGTCTCCATGTCCACCCCCGCTAATCGCTGAATGACTGTAGACCCGTACCGACGACATGGACGTCGGGACTATCCCCATGGTGCAGCTCGGGCGCCCGAATGCACCCAGACCGGCGTTGGCAGCCCGCCAGACCCATCGTGGAGCAAGCGGCCTGACCGACTCGTCAATGGCACGCCCCGGACGTCGCTTCGCTCCGTGTCCCTCGCTCGCCTGAAAGCGGTCGTTGACGAGTATCGATAGTGCGCTGCCCTACTTCGGCTGCTTCAAGTCATCAGAGTCCACATTGACGGACCCTTCGAACCCCGACTCTGGTGTGTTCCAGTAGCCAGTCGCCGGTCCCGGCCCGATCGTCAACCAGTTCATGCAGACCCTTCGGGCCTCCGGACTATTTGCCTCGGTCTCTGAGATCTGAGTGCGACTGAACCGAGCAGGCGTAGAACAGCGGGAAGGTTGAAGCAAGAGATCTGATCTGATCCACGGTTCGTGGTCCGCCGAGTTCCCGAATGGGCTGAGACTCACCCGATCCCCCATCAGTTGCTCTCGAGTTCAAACCTCGAAGGCCACCTGCGGCTCGCCGGCCTCCTCGAGCACCTCCTCGAGGGCGGTTACCGGGGCGCTCGTCGTGACTGCCGACAGCTTCGGGAGCGCCAGGGCCAACAGAGCACCGACGAGCAACCCGCCGCCGGCGATGGCGAAGGCCGCCCGGTATCCGGCTGTCAGCGCCGTCGCCACGTCGTGCTGGCCGACCAGGTGATCGGTGGCGATAGTCGTGGCCACAGTGGCCATGATGGCCAGGCCGAGAGCGCCACCAATCTGGCGGGTGGTGTTGATCAGGCCCGAAGCTAGCCCAGCCTCGTGGGGTGGCACTCCCGTGGTCGCCGAAAGAGTCATGGGGACGAACGACATCCCGATGCCGAGCCCGATGAGCACGACCGGACCGAGCACATGGGAGAAGTAGGCATCACCGGCCCCGATATCGGAGAGCCAGAAGAGGCCAATGGCAGCCAGGCCGGGTCCAAGGATCAGTTGACGCCGGGCCCCGATGACCTGAACCAATCGAGTGCCGATCAGGGCGCCGGCCAACGTGCAGAGTCCAGCCGGTAAGAAGGCCAAGCCGGCCCGCAGCGCGGAGTAGCCGTTCACGTCCTGGAGGTAGAGCGAGAGGAAGAAGTAGGTGCCGAAGAGACCAGCGCCGATGGTGACGGCGATCCCATTGGCCACTGACAAGGAGCGGCGACGAAAGATGCCGAGAGGGATGAGCGGGTCCCGAGCGAAGCGGGCCTCGTTCACGAAGAAGATGGCCAACAGGGCCAGACCGACGGCCAGCGTGCCGACGGTCCGGGCCGATCCCCAGGGATGCACGTTGGTGCTCACGATGCCATAGACCAAGACGGCCAAACCGCCGGTGACAGTGACCGCCCCGGTTATGTCGAGGGGTGATCGCGTTCTGGAAGGAAGAGAACCCGGAGCTCGACGTCACGACCAAGGCGGTCACGATGCGGCTGCGCCGCGCCTCGCAGTACCTGGAACGGGTGGTCCGGGCCAACCTGACCGACAGCGGCGTCGACGAGTATTGGGAGATCGAGGTGCTCCTCACCCTCAGACGATCCCCCGACCACCGAGCGAGCGCTGGCGAGATCGGACACGAGTGCCAAGTGACCTCGGGCGCCATCACCAACCGGATCAGCCGGCTCGAGAGGCGGGGATGGGTACGCCGGGACGTGGACCCCGATGACCGTCGGCAGGTGCTGGTCAGCCTCACGTCGACTGGCCTTGCTCAGGCCGATCACATAATTGCCATGAAGACTCAGGCCGAGCGCTGGGCCTTCGACGGCGTTGACCGGGAACTCCTCGAGCGAATGGCCCACGACCTGCGGACGCTCCTTCTCGCATTCGACAAACAGAGCGACCAGGTTGACGGCGTCACCGCGGTGTTGGGCTGACTCATCAAGGCGCCGGGCCGAGGTGATCCACTTCGGCAATGTGGGGCGTCCCGACGACACCCATATGTGCGACTCACCGCGTGACTCACACTGCTCGCCGTTGGAACAGCGGCGGCGGCCAATCATCTTCACCTGAACGAGGGGACCACACCTCTTACGGTACGACGAAGACCTCGAATCGGTCTTGCCGCAACACCCTGACGGGTGTTGAGTTCAAGTAACGGTCGAACCTGTGTGCGGTGCCACCAAGAACGAGTACGAGATGCGTATTCGGCCCTTCGGACTCAAGCTGTTCGGCGCCAGTCGCCAAGAGCTCGGGGGCAACGTCCCCGTTCCTCCGCTGGAAATGCCACTTCACGTGAGCGGAGCGAAGTACCTCCTCGACTCGGTAAGCGAGGTCGTGCGCTTCGCTGTCAAAACCCGCTTGCACCGATGCCACGGCTTGCGCCGAAAAGGCCACGCCACTCGGGACGTCCGCGACGAAGACCACCTCCATACGACCTGGCACGTCGTCGAGCAATTCGGCGGCAGCCTGTAGGGCACGCTCTGCTGATTCTTTCCACCCTGACCCGAGGAACTCATGGGACACCTCCTCTTCACGGGAACGTCCACGTCTCCTAAAGTTGCTGGCCTCAACCATAGAACTTATAGTTGTGTATGTCAACTTTAAGGAGCGCGACGATGGCCCGAGATGAAGCGATCGAGGATCTGTACCATCAACTCAACAGCCTCATCCGACGTTCGCGAGAACTCAGCAACGAGCTTCACCCCGGACTGTCGTTGATCGCCTACACCTTCTTGAACCTTGTCGAGAGCGTTCCGGAGATACAAGCGTCGAACCTGGTCGAGCGGCTGGGTCTCGACAAGTCAACCGTCTCGCGTCAACTGAACCAGCTGTTCGACGATGGATTGTTGGACAGACAAGGAGGCCGCCCCGGGCGCCGAGGTGACCCACTGACTCTGACGCCGAAGGGTCGTCGCGTGTTGGCCGCCGACGCCAAACGAGTTCGGACCCGGGTGACACGTTGGCTGGGCGACTGGAACATCCGTGACATCGTCGATCTGGCGAATTGCCTCGCGCGATTCAATGCCTCGATCGATCAGTCCTTGGGCGCCTGAAAGCCGATCACTGCCGGCTTCCTTCGGTGCCAGAGGCCCGTCGATGTGCGCTGGCCGCCCGCCCGACCTTGGCCTGCCCGTGCAATCCAGCCCTTGACGGATTGAACAGACCGGTCTACCTTTACTCAACAGACCTGTCTACTCAAGGAGCGACATGAGCGCACCCAGCACGACTAGTCAGAAGGAATTGGGCACCGCGCTCGTGACCGGGGCCACCTCTGGAATCGGACGAGCGACGTCTCTGCGCCTCGCCCGCGACGGCTGGCAGATCGTCGTTCACGGCCGCGACGCCGGACGAGGGGGCGAGGTAGTCCGAGAGATCGAGGCGCAAGGGGGACGGGCGCGATTCGTGCCCGCCGACCTCAAAGACGTGGCCGCTGTGCGACGCCTGGTCGAAGAGGCCGGGGAGGTGGACGTCCTCGTCAACAACGCCGGGTCATCGTGGTTCGGCCCGACCGCTGATCTTGACGAGGCGACCTTCGACGATCTCTTCGACGGCAACGTGCGCTCGGCCTATTTCCTCGTTGCAGGGATCGCACCGCGCATGGCAGACGCGGTCCTCGGGCAGCATCATCAGCCTGGCCAGCATGGCCGGTCAGATCGGCATGGACGGCGGGGCCGCTTACGGGGCAACCAAGGCAGCGCTCAGCTCCATGACTCGATCCTGGGCGGCCGAGTTCAGCCCCCGGGGGGTCCGGGTCAATGCCGTCGCTGCCGGCCCAGTGTTCAGCACCGCTGAAAAAGCATCTCTCATCGAGCAGCTCGGCTCGACGACGCTGCTCGGACGCGGAGCCCAGGTCGAAGAGATCGCCGAGGTCATCGCCTTCCTCGCCTCAGCCAAGGCGAGCTACTTGACCGGAGCGACCCTGGCAGTAGACGGGGGGCGCACGGCGACATGACTGCAAAGCTCGCTCTGCCTGAATGCTCGATCCCTCGCTCCCTTCCGGTCGTCGAACCGACGACGAGGCGGTCCACACTGCGGATCGTCGGTCTGGCGTCAATCTTCGTCTCGTTCCTGGCTGCCTCGGCCGCGCCTACCCCGCTGTACGCGGCCTACCAGAAGGCGTGGGGCTTCTCGGCGCTGACCACGACCGTGGTGTTCGGCTTCTACGCCGTCGCCCTGCTCGGTACCCTGCTCACGGTCGGTCGACTCTCGGATCACGTCGGTCGTCGTCCGTTGCTGCTCACCGGGATCGTCGGTCAGGTCCTCGCGGTGTTGGTGTTCGCCGATGCCCATAGCGTCACGGCGCTGATCTCGGCAAGGATCATCCAGGGCTTGGCCACCGGGACTGCAATCGGCGCTATCGGCGCGACCATGCTCGATATCGATCCCGTACGGGGTGCCGTGGCCAACGCCACCGCACCGGGACTGGGAACCGCCAGTGGCGCACTGTTGTCGGCGTTCGCCGTCGAGTGGCTTCCGGCGCCGACGCATCTCGTGTACGTGGTGCTGGCCGGGGTACTGGTCGTCCAAGCGGGCGGCGTGTTGCTGCTGCCCGAAATCAGTCCCAGGGCGCCTGGAGCGCTGCGTTCACTCATTTCGCAGTTGGAAATTCCGATACAGACGCGTCGGCCTCTGATGGCTGCCGCCCCGGTGCTGTTCGCGGTGTGGGCCCTCGCCGGTTTCTACGCCTCGCTCGGACCGAGCCTGATCGACCATCTGGTTGGCTCCGCCTCGGTGATCGATGCCGGACTCGGACTCGGCGTCCTGGCCGGAGTCGCCGCCACAGCCACCTACGTCCTGCGGGCGACGCCCACGCGCAGGGTCATGCTCGTGGGCACCGGCGGGCTGATCGCCGGCGTGGCTCTCGCCTTGTTCGGTGTTTGGCTCGCATCTCCGTTGACCTTCTTTGCCGGCACCACCGTGGCCGGGATCGGCTTCGGCGCAGGGTTCCAGGGCGGCATCCGCCTCGTCGCTCCCCTGGCCCATCCCGACCAGCGAGCAGGGGTGCTGTCCGTGCTCTACACGGTCTCATATCTCGGCTTGGGCATCCCCGCCATCGCGGCCGGGGTGGCGGTCGTACATGGCGGAGGCCTTGTAGCCACCAGCTACGTGTACGGCCTGTCCGTGATCGCCCTTGCCGCCGTCGCCACCGTCAACCTGATCCGTCTCCGTCAGCCCCGAGCACTCATTGACCGAGGAGGTCTCACGATGACTGATACCCGTGTCCACAAGACGCCCGGACCCGACCACCCCATCACCTTGGAACGATCCGCCTCCCACGTCATGGTCCGCAGCGGCCTCGTCGTGATCGCCGAGACGAACCGCGCCCTCGCGATGCGCGAGGCCTCCTACCCTGTCGTGCTCTATATCCCGCTCGACGACGTCGACCAGAGTCACCTGCGCCGCAGCGATCACCACACCTGGTGCCCGTACAAGGGCGAGGCCTCCTACTACGACATCATCGAGAGTGAGACGCCCGATCTGGACGCGGCCGTCTGGTATTACGACGACCCCTTCGCCACTGTCGCGGACATCAAGGGTCACGTGGCTTTCTACGTCGACCGGGTCACCGTCACCGCCACCCCGAGCGAATCCACCCTACGATAGACAGACCTGTCTGAAAGGATCCCTACCCGTGAGTACGACCGCATCGGCTCCGACCGAACATCGATCGTCGGCGAGGGAACGGCTCCTCGCCGCGGCCAACGATCTCTTCTATGCCGAGGGCGTCCAGACCGTTGGCATCGACCGCATCATCGAGCGGGCCGGGGTCGCCAAGGCCTCGCTCTACAACCTCTTTGGAAGCAAGGAGGAACTCGTTGCCGCGTATCTGGCGTCACGACACGACCAAACGACCAGCAGACTCACCAAGGCCATCGAGAGCGTCGACGACCCACGCCAGAAGATCCTGGCTGTGTTCGAGGCTCAAGCCCGGCTATACCAGCAGCCCGACTTCAACGGCTGCGCATTCATCGCCGCTTCTACCGAGGCGCCGTCACACGGACTCGTCGAGCAAGCCGCCGATCAGTTTCGGGCTTGGGTCCGGGCCATGTTCACCGACCTTGCCGAGCAAGCTGGCGCCGTCGATTCTGCGAACCTCGGACGCCAACTCCACCTCGTCTACGACGGCGCCGGACTGGCGGCGCGTATGGATCACCAGGACCCCGCGATCGCTCCTTCCACCCGCGACGCCGTCCAGGCGCTGCTCGAGGCCGCGCTGGCTCGAACCAGCCGGACATCGGGGCGACAGTGACCTGATCCGGGTAGGTCCAACTCGTAGTCGTGATGGATCGCTTCAGATTCCGGACTCGACCTGGTGCTCGCTTAGCCGGTCCTCCGGAACGGTCCTGCGCTCGACAGCGGTTGCCTTCGTCTGGTGCCGCGAGGCCCAGCCATCCACGAAGGCGCCGCAGAACACCAGGACAATCCCAGTGCCGATGCTGTACCCGAGCTCGTAGGCAAGGACGCGTAGGTGCGAACCGGCCACGAAGTACGCTCCGCCGTTCGAGATCACGGGCCACGCCAGGGGCCCGATGGCGAACCACGCACCGCACACCATCAACAGCGCGCCAGCCGTCGCCAGGCTCAGACGGCCTCGGCCTACGGTGACGCCGCGCGACTCAGCCAAGACGAACAGTCCGACGAGCACACCCGCGACACCGGGAACCAGGGCCAGGGTGGCATGCGCCAGGCTCCAATGCCACGAGCCAGACCCGTCGCCGCTGTAGCCGAACGAGGGGCCCACGTAGGGGACGATCCCGCCCCACGCGGACACCAGCGCCGCCACGACCCCCGCAGTGCCGAGACCGATCCTTCCGAGGCGCACTCGCCGCGCTGGCTTCATGGCGACCGGCGCCCCGTCGCTGAAATGGACGCTCGAAATGATCACTTCCTGCAACGGTGCTTGTGGTCATGGCGATACCTCCCGCGTCGTCGACGGCTGCGGCACGGGAAATACCCATCGGGGAAGCACGAAAACTGATGACCACGTCGCCGCGTCAATTGTTGCGTCGATGCCTCTACACCTCCTGGGTCTGTGTCGACAACGTGGAATCCCGTCGCTACGTACTGCTCAGGACGACGCTTTCCCTCGAGAGCAAGGGAGGAAAGGACCTCTTTGTCTGCCGGCGTGAGAGGTGGTTGCACGATCGCCCGCGGCCACAGATGGCGGGCTTTGACTACGTTCAGTTCTGCTGCGTAGACGCTGATCTCGGCGGCCAGGTAGAGGAATCCGAGCAAACCGAGCGACGAGCGCGAATGTGCCGTACTCCTTGCTGGTGTTCCGCAGCGAGTGCTCCACCAAGACTCCACCCACGTATTGGAGAATCGTCCACCCGACGCCTCCGACGAGTGCACCCGGAAGCATGTCCCGCCACCGAATCTGCGGGGGCGTCAAGACGCGAAACGCAACCACGAAGAGCGCGACGTTGAGGCCCAGTGAGAGCAAGAAAGCTCCGATCGCGGGGAGTGCACCATGATGCCCGATCGTGACGACACCGGCGAGCACGGAGCTGGCGAGAAGGAATGCGCCGAGCACAAAGATCATGCTGGCCGTCCGACTCGGCCGGGCCCAGAAGTTGGGTCGCACGACACCGGGGATGTTCCAGATCTCGGCTTGGGCGAACTGAGCCGTCTGCATCGCGCCCTGTGATCCCCACAGCAGGCCAGCGATTCCCACCACGAATGCGAGGACCGAATGATCCTGCAGTCCGTGCACATTCGCGCTCAGCTTCGTGCCCACAATGGGGAACTGGGAGAACGCTGAGCTCTCGACTCGATGAACCAGCGAATGCTGGCTGCCACCGAAGAACCCGAGCACCGTCACCAAGAGAAGCAACAGGGGGAAGAGGGACAAGAACCCGTAGAAGGCAAGCAAGGCGCACAGCGAGCCTCCACGATCGTCACCAAACTTCTTGAAGACCCCGAAGACAAAGGCTACGGGCGGAATGCGCTGCTGACGCCTGTCCGCCGCACACACGGCCTGCTCAATGACACTCATGCCAGATCACCGACTGTGTGCACCGGTGCTCTCGAACACGTCATCCCTGAATCCTCACGCTGGTCTATACCCCTACCCCGCGAGATCAACCGGCGTGGCTCGGTACCGTGGGGGTCGGTGACACCCAAGCCGCAGACACCTCGGACCACCAAGGACGCGAAGCCGGCGAGGGCGCCGGGCGAGGAGACGCCCGCCAAAGCGAGCGCCCGCGCCACGAAGAAGGGCGCACCGGGTCCTCGGAAGCGAGATGCGCTGAGTACCTATCGTACGAAACGGGATCCGAAGAGGACGCCGGAGCCGATGGGTCGTCAAGCCCGCGCCCGCGCACGCCGGAAATCGCTTCGTGATCCAAGAGCATCACGCGCGGAGCCTGCACTGGGACCTGCGCCTCGAGCGCGGCGGAGTCCTCGTCTCGTGGGCACTGCCCAAGGGACTGCCCGAGTCCCCCGACAACAACCACCTCGCGGTGCACACCGAGGACCATCCCCTCGAATACGCCACCTTCGAAGGTGAGATCCCACGCGGCGAGTACGGCGGAGGTGAGGTGACCGTCTGGGATCACGGAACCTACGAAGCCGAGAAGTGGACCGACACCGAGGTGAAGTTCGTCCTCCACGGAACGAGGAGTGACGGCGAGTTCGTGCTGTTCCAGACCAAAGACCGCAACTGGATGATCCACCGGCACGGGCCCTCTACTCGGGCGGATCCCCTTACCGACCTCGATCAAGCCGATGCTCGCCACCACCGGGCAGCTGCCGTCCGACAGCGAGGAGTGGGCCTTCGAAATCAAGTGGGACGGCGTGCGCGCCATCCTCTTCGTCGAGGGCGGGCGGGTCCGCGCACAGAGCCGCAATGACCTCGACGTCACGGCATCGTTTCCCGAACTGGCCGACATCGGCGAGTTCCTCGGGATGACGACCTGCGTGCTCGATGGCGAGATCGTGGCACTCGGCGAGGACGGCCGGCCCAACTTTGCAAGGCTCCAGCGTCGGATGCACGTGGCGAATCAACGCGAGGCGCACCGGCGCGCCGCGGTCGACCCGGTCAGCTTCGTCGCGTTCGACATCCTCTACCTGCTCGGCCACTCGCTCCTTTCGTTTGGCTACGACGAGCGCCGTGCCCGGCTCGAATCGCTCCACCTCTCGGGCGCGACCTTCACGACCACCGAATCGTTCCGAGACGTCTCGGGACACGACATCCTCGCCGCGACTGTTGCGAACGGCCTCGAGGGCGTGGTCGCCAAACGCCGGAGCTCTTCGTACAAACCAGGTCGGCGTTCACCGGACTGGATCAAAGTCAAGTCATTCCGCACCCAAGAAGTCGTCATCGGGGGCTGGACCGACGGCCGTGGTGAGCGGAAGGGAGAGCTCGGTGCGCTCCTCCTCGGCGTGCCAGACGCCGAGGAATTGCGCTACGTCGGCAAGGTGGGAACCGGTTTCACCACGAGCGACCGGGATGCACTCCTCGCGAAGCTTCGACCCCTGGAGCGGCGTACCAGTCCCTTCGCCGCTCCGTTGCCGGCGGCCGAGACGGCCGGTGCGCATTTCGTTCGGCCGACTTTGGTGGGCGAGGTCGAGTTCTCCGAATGGACGACCGCTCGCCGGCTGCGCCAATCGACGTGGAGAGGATTACGCCCTGACAAGTCGGTCAAGGAGGTCGTCGTGGAATGAGTGCTTCCACCCGGGTCACCATCGGTGGACGGGAACTGACCGTATCGAACCTCGACAAAGTGTTGTTCCCGTACATCGGATTCACCAAGGGCCAACTCATCGACTACTACGTACGGATCGCCGACGCGATACTTCCGCACCTCCGGAACCGACCACTCACGATGAAGAGGTTCCCCGACGGCGTCGACGCCAAGTTCTTCTTCGAAAAGCACAGACCGTCACACACGCCGGACTGGGTTCAGTCTCTCGTCGTGCCGTCGACTGACGGCCACGAGGCGATCCCCTATGTGATGGTGAACGACCTTCCCACATTGGCCTGGGCGGCCAACCTCGGGACCATCGAACTCCACGTCCCCCTGTGGCATACAGGCCCCCGCCGCAAGGTGCCCGCCAATCCCGATCTGATGGTCTTCGACCTCGATCCGGGCCCGGGCACCACCATCGTCGAGTGCTGCGTCGTCGCCGAGTACGTCGCCGACGAATTGGCCGAGTCCGGCATGGAGTCCTTCGCCAAGACCAGCGGCCGCAAAGGCCTCCAGCTCTACACGGCAACGCGGCCGAGGACGACATGGGAGACGTTGCGCGAGCAGGCGCACGAGATCGCTCGCAAGCTCGAGGTAGAGCACCATGATCTCGTCGTCTCGAACATGCGGCGCTCGCTCCGCGAGAATCGCGTCCTCATCGATTGGAGCCAGAACCACGTCGCCAAGACGACCGTGAGTGTCTATTCAGTCCGGGCGATGCCAGAACCGTTTGTCTCGACACCCGTCACTTTCGACGAGGTGCGCCGGTGCGCCAAGAAGAAGGATCCAGCCTTGCTCCGGTTCACGACCGACCAGGTGCTACGCCGCGTGGACAGGAGCGGAGACCTCTTTGCTCCCCTGGCATCGGGCTGAGCGTCGGGCTGAGCATCGGTCTGAGCGCTGACCGCTCGCACAACTGTCGCGCAATGATCACCGGTGTGGCCGGTTGGGCACCCTGCGGCGAGATGGCGTCACGCATTGTTCGCGTGACGGACACGGATGACACACGGCCGGAGGGGCACCGCGCGCGCAACACGAACCCAACCCATGCACGCTGCACAACAATCCACATGGGAGGAAATGCTGTGGAGGAACCCTGGATTGCTTCCCTGGTTTCACTCACCCGCGGACGGGTATCAGATCTACGGGTACGTGTCCGACCCCGTGACGTTTCGCGCGTGGGTCCGCGGCGCTCATCGGGTGAACCGCGGCCTCGAGGCCTGAGGCGGACCGGCGACGAGCCGAACCCTCGGGCGGTGCCAAGCCACCGAGGGCTTCGGAGAGCTCCCCCGGAGTAGCGAGAGCATGCCTCCGCCGCTCTCCGTGGGAGCCAGCCCGACCTGAACGACCCGTCAGGCCGATCCCGCCCGAGCAGCAGGCAACTCGAGCGAGCAGCCAGTCGCTTCCAGGACCCCGGAGGCCTCCTTTCATCGGGACCCGAGGGATCTTGGCTATCGTCGTTGCCGCTCCCGCGGCGGCATGGGCGATTGCACACCTCGCCGTCGTGAAGAGCTCGGCCCGCGCCGCGGGCTGGCGGGTGGATCGCCATGGCTGAGCAGGAAGCGAGGAAGTCAAGGGCCATGGGGGAGTCGTCGCGGCTGCGCGTCCTGTTGATCGAGGACGACCCCGGCGACGCCTACCTCGTACGCGATCTGCTCGAGAGCCGTGGTCGCGACTACGGCGTCACCTGGGTCCAGGACATCGCCGAGGCGGCCACCGCATTGGCCCAAGCCGATTTCGATTGTGCGTTGCTCGACCTAGGCCTGCCGGGCTCGCAGGGCCTCGAGGCTCTGCACGAATTGCATCAGGTGAGCCCGCGCACTGCCACCGTCGTCCTCACGGGACTCGACGACCAGATCCGGGGCGATCAAGCCCTCGAAGAAGGGGCTCAGGACTACCTCACCAAGGCGACCGTGTCGCGGGAATCATTGAACAGGTCAATCCGCTACGCGATCGCTCGCCGAGCGCGGCGAGGAGACGGCGCGGCGGCTGCGCGACGCCGAGCTCTTCGGCGCCGAGAACGCGCGCCTCGAGCGAGGCCTCTTGGCCCGACCCATCCTGACCGGCGACGACCTCCTCTGGGCTACTCGCTACCAGCCCGGCGGCCGGCGTGCCCTCCTCGGCGGCGACTTCTTCGACGCCATCCAACTCGACGATGGCACCGTCCGCGCCATCGTCGGGGACGTGTGCGGGCACGGGCCCGACGAGGCCGCTCTGGGTGTCGCGCTGCGGGTGGCCTGGCGCGCCCTCGTGCTGGCCGACCAACCGCCCGACGTGACCCTTCCGGCGCTCCACCGCGTCTTAGAGGCAGAGCGCCAGAGCGAGGAGATCTTTGCCACGGTGTGCGACCTCGAGCTGCACCCGGATCGCCAGCACGCGGAGATGCACCTGGCAGGGCACCCCAGCCCCATCCTGATTTCGGGAGGGAGCGCGTTCGAGTTGTCCGTCGAGGCCCGGGGGCCGCTCCTGGGCGTGTTCGAGGACTCGAAATGGCCGACCAACCAGGTCGAGCTCGGACCGGAGTGGACTCTGGTCATCTTCACCGACGGGATCATCGAGGGTCGCGACGGACACTCGAACGCGCTCCCTCCCGAAATCAGGATGGGCTGCGTCCTGCAGCAACCCGCGGCTGCGACCGCACCACCACCCCAACCCCCCCCCCCCCCCCCCCCCCCCCCCCGCCCTCGTGCTGCCGACCAACCGCCCGACGTCACCTCCGGCCCTCCACCGCGTCGTGGAGGCCGAACGCCAGAGCGACGAGATCTTCGCCACCGTGTGCGACCTGGAGCTCACCCTGATCGCCAGCACGCCGAGATCCACCTGGCCGGGCACCCCAGCCCCATCCTGATTTCCGGAGGCAAAGCCTTCGAGTTGCCCGTCGAGGCCCGTGGGCCGCTCCTCGGCCTCTTCGAGGACTCGAAGTGGCCGACCAACCAGGTCGAGCTCGGAGCGGAGTGGACTCTGGTCATCTTCACCGACGGGATCCTCGAGGGCCGCGACGGCAAGGGCGACCGCTTCGAGACGGCGGGCCTGGCACGCCTGGCGCTCCAGTCGATGGAGCACGTGGGCAACCTCGAAGCGCTGGCCGACGAGCTGATCCTTGCGACCGAGGAGGCCAACGGCGAACCGCTGCGCGACGACGTCGCTCTCCTCCTCCTCTCGACGTCAACGCACTGGTCGCGCTGACGCGCGATTCCGGCCGTGAGCACGACGGACGAGGGTACGCGGCACATCCCGAACCGGCACCGGAGCCTGCGCCGAAGCCTGAACGTGCTCACCGTCGTCGTGGCGATCGTGCTCGTCGTCGTCGCAGTGGTGTCCTCCATTGCCCTCGTCCATCTCGTCGACTCGCGTCAGCGCGCTCCTGGACTACACCGACCCTGCCAGCTTGAGCGCGGACCAGCTCCTCGTGGCGTATGTCGACGAGGAGACCGGCGTCCGCGGCTACATCCTGGGCCGCAACACGGCGTACCTCCACCCAGCCCTGTCGGGCTTAAAGGAGCAATTGAGCGCCGCGCACAATCTCAACGAGGAGCTGCAGAATCAGCCAAACCTGCTCCGGCTGGCGCACGCCGCTGAAGCCGCGGGACGGGTATGGGTGTCGACATGGGTCGTGCCGGCCGTCGAAGCGACCGTGAAAGGCAGCGGCGCCTACGCCACGCCTGCGGCCCTCGCCAACGAAAAGGATCTGCTGGACCTCACGCGCAACGACATGGCGGCCCTCGACCACCAGCTCGCGCTCAGGCGGACCATGGACGGGAACAATCTCACCACTGCGACCGAGCTCCTCGCCCTCGTGGTGGGGGGCGGTGTCCTCTTCCTGGTCGGTGCTCTGATCGTCCTGCGCATCATCCTGCGCCGCTGGGTCACCTCACCGTTGGCACTGGTGTCGTCCGACGCTCGGACGGTCACGAGCGGGGACCTCGGACACGCGATCTCCACCCCGGAGCCCATCGAGATCCTCGACCTGGCGACGGACATCGAGGCCATGCGCCAACAGATCGTCCACGAGTTACGCGCCGTCGAAGCAGCGCGGACCGAGCTGGACGAACGAAACGAGGACCTGCGACGTTCCAACCAGGAGCTCGAGCAGTTCGCCTATGTGGCCTCACACGACCTGCAGGAGCCGCTCCGAAAGGTGACGAGCTTCGTCCAGTTGCTCCAACAGCGCTACGAGGGTCATCTCGATGAGCGGGCGGACCAGTACATTGCATTCGCCGTCGACGGGGCCACGCGGATGCAGCAGCTGATCAGCGACCTGCTGGCTTTCTCCCGGGTGGGACGGGACACCGACCGCTTCGAGGTGGTCTCGATGGCCGACTGCCTCAGGGGCGCCCTCGACAACCTGGAATCTGCCATGGCGGAGTGCGCCGCACGCGTCGACGTGGCGGTCTTGCCGGACGTGTACGGCGACCGCGCCCTGTTGATCTCGCTCTGGCAGAACCTGATCGCCAACTCCGTCAAGTTCCATGAGGAAGATGCTGCGGCCGAGATCTTGATCGACGTCGTGCTCGGCCCGAACCAGCGGGAGTGGGAGTTCAGCATCGCCGACAACGGGATCGGGATCGAGCCTCGGTTTGCCGAGAAGATCTTCGTCATCTTCCAGCGGCTGCACGGGCGAGACAGCTATCCGGGAACCGGCATCGGGCTCGCCTTGTGCCAGAAGATCGTCGACTTTCACGGCGGACGGATCTGGCTCGACACCTTCAATCAAGACGGGACGCGGATCTGCTTTACTCTTCCTGTGGTCGGGACCGAGGGGTGCGCATGATCGAGGCAACGCCGAGCGCACGCATCGATCTGCTGCTCGTGGAGGACGACCCCGGCGACGCGATGATGACTCGAGAGGCGTTGTCGAGCGCGAAGGTGCTGCACAACCTCCATGTGGTCGAGAACGGTGAGTCGGCCATCTCCTTCCTGCGCCAGGAGGCACCCTATGCCGACGCGCCGCGGCCCGACCTGATCTTTCTCGACCTGAACCTCCCGCGGGTCGACGGCCGCGAAGTGCTGGCCTTCGTGAAGGGCGACGCGTCGCTCCGTCGGATCCCGCTCGTGGTGCTGACGACGTCGGACTCCGAGGACGACGTCGCCACGAGCTACGACCTGCAGGCCAACGCCTTCGTCACGAAGCCCGTCGACTTCGCCTCCTTCCTGGATGCGGTACGCCAGGTCGACGAATTCTTCCTGACCGTCGCCCGTCTTCCCCCGAACCCCAAGGACTGAGCCCCGCCTAGGCCCTCAGCCCATCGATGTGCGCAGCCGCGCCAAGACCGCGTCCACCACCTCGGAGGTCGACGCGTCACCGCCGAGGTCGAAGGTGCGAATCCCGTCGGCCGCCACACCCAGGGTGGCAAGGCGCAGGGCGGTGGCCGCCTTGGCAACCACGGCGTCGCCGCGGCGGCGTAGTCCAGGACGGCGGCACATGCGAGCAGCATGGCCATGGGGTTGGCCACGTTCTTTCCCATCAGCGACGGCGCCGTGCCGTGGGGCGCCTCGGCCATGGCGACGACGGGCGCCAGGTCCTCGTCGAGACCGAGGAGGACGGACTCGGCGCCGGCGATGGAGCCGAACAAGGCGAGCACGAGGTCCGACATGCAGTCCCCGTCCCGATTGAGCGCCGGCACGACGAGCGCGCTGTGGCTCGACTCGGTCAGGAGACCTGCGTACGCGGCGTCGATGAGCGTCGGCCGGTACACCACGGCGGGATACCGGGCGGCCGCGGCGTCCATCTCCTCCTTGAGCATCCCCTCGTAGACGGTCGACACCGTCCATTTCGGGCCGCCGTACACGATGGCGCCCATCTGGACCGCCGTACGGAACGAGAACTCGGCCACCGAGCGACACACCGAGCGGTCGATGCGCTCGGTCCGCCACGCCTGCTCGCCGGTGCTGCCCGGCGTGCCCGTCCGTCGCTCCTCCGCGCCGTACGCGTCGCCGACCGCCATGCGCACCACGACGATCGGGTGGACGACCGACGCCGGCGGCGCCACGCCCGGGATACGCCGGCCGGTGCGGACGATGACGCTCCCGCCCACCCCCTCGCGCAAGATCCGGTTCGGGCTTCCCACGTCGCCGGTGCGCTCAGGAGTGATCGTCGCCGCCTTCAGGCCGAGCCCCGTCTTCCTCATGGCGCCCGCCGCGTCCCGCACGACGGCGTTGTCCGTGGCACGTCGGTTCTCGAGCGAGAGGTCGAAGTGGACGAGCTCGATTCCGAAACCGAGCACGCTCGGATCGAAGACCCGCAGCGCCTCGATGAGGAGCTCCTGTCCCGTCTCGTCGCCGTCGCAGACGACGATGCGCCGCGCATCGGTCACCGTGCTCAGCCCCAGTCGTGGCGTCTCGACTGCATGTCGTTTTCACAGTCGGCCCCACGAACGACGCCGAGGATCTGGCCCGCCGGGACGGCGCCCCCGCAGCGAGCGTCGCACGCCACGCGACGCGGCACTCCGACGCCCCGGACCGGGCGTCGGCGGTGCACCGGATCCGATCGCATGGCAGCCTCCCGTTCGACGGCGCAATCCTACGGGTCGTGCGATCCAGCCGTCCTGGGTGACCTCCGCCGTGGTGGCTTGGTCGACCCGACTCTCCACCGGAGCAGGATCCCGGAGGCCGGACCGGGCGCGCGCATAGATGCCCGGCAATGCGGGAACATGTCGCGCAGAGAAGTCATGACGGAAGGACCAACGCCCGAGCCACCCCAGGGCACCCCAGGGCGGCGTGCTCTCGGTGCGATGGAGAGCGCCGTGCGGCGCGTCCGGGAGTCCGCGGGCGAACCCCCACTGCCACCGCCCGCCGTCGTACGCCCGACGACCGAGCCAGCCGCTCCCGAGCCCCGGCCCCAAGAGCCGACGGTCTTACCTGGGCCGGTGCACGCTTCTGTCGCCGTGGAGACGCCCCGGCCATCGAGCGAAGGTGGGTCCCGATGGGGGGACCGGCGCGGCGAGCGGTGGCTGGCCGGTGCGGTGATCGCGGCAGCCGTCTTGGTCATCGGGGCCGCGGTGGCCCTCGCCGCCTCCCTCTCGAGTAACAGCTCCCCGGCGCCCAGCCCGGCCACAGTGGCCGCGCCCACGGTCCCCCATGACCACCCACACGCTGGGACTACGTCGGGACACGGCGGAACGACGCCCTCAGTTCGGCCATCCACCTCGACCACCTCGCCGCCATCGGTCTCCTCGACCACCACCACGACCAGCCCGCCCAGCCCGCCCCCCGCCGTCCCGGGCGCCGCACCGGTCATCGCCGCGCTGAATCCAGCCAGCGGAGGGCCGGGTCAGGCGGTCCAGGTGGCCGGGGCGAACTTCCTCAGCACCAGCGGCCAGATCGTCGCCACCTTCAACGGCCAGGTCGCTCCCACGAGCTGCCCGGCGCAGAACACGTGCATGATCACGGTCCCGCCGATGACCGGCTCGTCCTCCGCTCAGGTCGTCATCACCACGGCCAGCGGGGCGTCCAATCCAGTGACGTTCACCTACAGCTGACGCGGTCCGACCCCATGAGCCTTTCTCGTCCGTTCCGCGCATCCGGTCAGCCAGCCGATCCTGCCGGCTCTCACTCGGGCCACAACGACTCGGGCTCACGACCCTTCGTCTCGGGCACAAGCCAGAACAGCACGGCCGCAATGGCACCGGCGGGGAGAAAGGTCAGCTCGGCCGCCACCGCGAACCGGTTTCCCACGTTGGCCACCGCGCCGAAGAAGACGAGTCCGACGACCGCCCCGATCACAGATGCAGTTACCGACCAGCCGGTCACCGACGCTCGCACGGATGTCGGGAACAACTCGGTGAGCAGCGCACCCAGCGCGGGCGCGAAGATCGACCCGGCCAAAACCCCGAGCACGTAGCCCACAACCAGCGCAGCCGACGAGCCCGAGTAGGCGAAGGTGGGTGTCAATGCGACCGCGACCATGGCGAGCGAGCCGGTCGGGCGCCGGCCGAGGTGGTCGGCGAGCCAGCGCCCGGCCAACAGCCCGACCAACCCGAACGCGCCCGCCACCACCACCATCAGCGCGCTCGACATAGCCCTTCTGATGCACAACGTCCTGCGCGTACAGGAACACGAAGCTGTTGGCCGGCCCGGTGATGACCGAGATGGAGAACCCGATGAGACAGAGGACGGCGAGGCGGCGGCGATAGCGAGGGCCGACCGCGCCCAGCACAGGCGTCGGGTGTTCACCGGCCTCCTGCGCCACCATGAAACGACTGGGCTCCTCCACCCAATTGCGCAACGCCACGACCACCACGAGGGGGACCACAGCCAGCGCGAAGATCCCTCGGAATCCGAGCGCGCCGGACGCGAGGCTGTGCACGATCGCGGACAGACCGGCGCCGACGCCGTATCCCCCTGCGATCAGCGCGATAGCTGCCGTCCGGTCGCTCGCCGCGGTCTCCTCAGCCGCCATCACCTCGGCCAGCGCGTTGGTCGCGCTGAGTAGCGGGCGGCCCAGGGCGAAGATGACGACGAACCACCAGTACCCAGGGCTGGCGGCAGCAACCGCGGTCAGTGCCAGACCCCCGACCGTCACGACGAGGATGACAGGTCGCCGGCCCAACCGGTCCGCGATGCCGATCAGGGGCAGGCTCCCGAGCGAGGCCAGTCTGATCACCGCGAGGCCCACCCCGAGGCTCGTTGCGGACAAGCCAACCTTGTCGGCGATCGTGCTGCCTGACACGACGTGCCCCAGCTGCGTGGAGACGTCGCCCAGCGCCGCCACCACGCTGAACTGCCCGAACCCCGAGGCGAGCGCCATGATCGCCACGGCGACGACGGCGCGGTCCGACCAGCGGTGCAGACGGAGCCGTCCGATGGCGTCCGCCGGCTCTCCGGCCTCCTGCGAGGGCATCATGCGCCGACGCGCCCGCGGCCGTCCCGATGCGCATTGTGGCAACGAACCACCCGGGTGTGGCCGCGCCTTTCGCCGCGTGACGGGGACAACGTCAGTGCGCTCTCGCGTCGGGCGATTGGTCGGCGGCACGACGGAGGAGACCGATCACCTCGTCGTCGGTCGTCTGGGAGAAATCCTCGTACCACTCCCCCACCGCGTAGAAGGGGTCGGGTGCGGCCACGTACACCACCTCGTCACAGACGTCGAGGACAATCGCCAGCGCCGGACGCGAGACGACGGGTGCGGCGAGCACGACGCGCCGCGCCCCCTGGGTGCGGGCGACCAAGCAAGCGGCGCGCGCCGACGACCCGGTGGCAACACCGTCGTCGACGACCACGGTCTGCCGCTCCGAGAGGTCGAGACGGGCGACATCTCCGCGGTAGTGCGCCGCGCGGCGTTCGAGCTCGGCACGCTCGTGGCGCTCGACGTCGTCCATGTTGAGGGCATGCGAGCGCGGCCGACCGCGCCACATCCTCGTTCTCGACACGGACGCCCCCTTCGCCGATGGCACCCATCGCAAGCTCGGGCTGGAAGGGCACGCCGAGCTTCCTGACCACGATGATGTCGAGCGGCGCAGCCAGAGCTCGTGCCACTTCATAGGCGACGGGCACACCACCGCGCGGAAGGCCCGCCACGACGCTGTCAGCGCCGTCGATGCCGGCCTGCACCACGATGGCAGCCAAGTGACGACCAGCGTCCTCCCGATCGCGGAACCTCATGACCACCTCCTCGGCGCCACTGCAGTCTGCCTTACCCAGTTTCGCTCCCTCCGGAGGACCGGATCCGTCCAGGTGCGAGGATGGATCACCAAGTCGTTTGGTGCGAGCCGAGATGAATGGACTGGACTGGACGTGCCCGAACACCTCAACAGCCATCAGCGGGACACCCTCGCGCACATCTTCCGCCATCCGCTCAGCCACAACCTCGACTGGCACGCTGTCCTCTCGTTCCTCGAGGCGGTGGGCACTGTGCAAGAAACGGGCAAGGGACACTTCCTCGCGACGATCGGTGATGCCACCGAAACCATCGAGGCACCGCACCACAAGAACATCGACGCCGAGCAGCTGGCCATCCTGCGCCGGCTCCTTCGCAAGGCTGGCTACGCCCCCGATTCTGACCAGACCTGAACCTACGAGTAGACAAGCGCCCGAGCCGGGCGGGTGCGCGGACGCCCGGCGCGGTTGCGTCGGGCAACGCGCGCCGGGCTATCCGCCAGACTGGCCACGATGAGGTCCCATCGATGAGTTCGCCGCCCGTTGTCGCGGCCGATGTCGGCGGCACGCAGATGCGAGCGGCCCTGGTAGACGCCCGTGGGCGTCTGCTCCTCCGGAGCGCGGCCACCACCCCGAACGACGCCGACGTGCCCTCCGCCCTCATCGACCTCATTGCAGAAGTCGCCTCCCAGCGAGCCCACGGTCGGGCGTCACACGCTGTCGTCGGTCTCCCTGGAGCGGTCGACTACGAGCAGGGCCGCCTGCTTTGGGCGCCCCATCTTCCCCTGGGCTGGCCCCACTGTCTCTCGAGCGACGAGCTGTCCGCCCACCTCAGCCTGCCGGCGCACGTGGCCAACGACGCGGATCTCGCTGCGGTGGGCGAGGTGGCATTCGGTGCAGGAGCGGCCGCGGGCGACGTCGCGTACGTCACGATCTCGACCGGAATCGGTGCGGGCATCGTCCAGAGCGGACGGCTTCTCCGCGGCGCGCATTCGCTGGGCGAGGTCGGGCACACTGTCATCGATTGGCACGCGTGGCGACAGGGCCTGCCCAGCACGTTCGAAGAGCTCGGCTCCGGCAGCGGCGTCGCGCGCCGAGCCCGCGAATCTGGAAGCCGATTCGTCAACGCCGAGGAGATCGACACAGCCGCACAGCACGGTGACACCGACGCGATGACGATCTGGCAGGACACCGTGACCGCGTGCGCCGTCGGCGTGTCGAACCTCATCATGACCTTCTCTCCGAACACCGTCGTGATCGGTGGAGGGCTCGGGCGCCACAAGCGCTTCTTTGCCGCCGTGCGAGAACGGGTCATGGAGCGGAGCGGACACTTTCCCCCGGACCTCGCCGTCGTCCCCTCGGCGCTCGGTGACGACGCAGGCCTGATGGGCGCGGCCGCCTGGCTGGCCTCCCTGGGACCAGGCTGAGTCCCGCCTGCGTGACGACAACTACCGCTTCGACCTGGGGTTTCTCAATCTTCCTGCAGAAATCTCCCCACAGCGTTGCGAACTTGAAACAAGATTGAAATGCAAACTGCCACAGGCAGGTAGAAGACAGGATGCAAGGCCCCGCCCGCCCGGGTGGGCCGGACAAAAGGAGAAAAGGTGCGCTTCAGCAGGGCAGGCATGCTTGGGGGACTCTCCCTCCTCTTGTCGGCGACGCTGGTGGGCTCGATGGCCGGAGGGGCGCAAGCCTCAGTCCGTACCAGCAGGCCGTCCAACATCTCGGCAAGCTCGTTCAACAACAGCTTCTCCGTTATGAAGCAGTTCAAGTCGCTCGCCGCCGCGGGCAAGGGCAAGGTTGCCGCCATCCTGCCCGACACGGTGAGCTCCACCCGCTACGTCGAGTTCGACCAGCCGGATATCACCAAGGCACTGCAGACGGCGGGTCTCAGCTCGTCGCAGTACGTCGTTCAGAACGCACTGGGCAGTGACGCCACCCAGCTGACCGATGCACAGACCGACATCTCGAACGGCGCGACCGTGCTCCTGGTCGACCCGCTCGACTCCGGTGTGGGTGCCCAGATCGAGAGCTACGCGAAGACACGCGGCGTCAAGGTGATCGACTACGACCGCCTGACGTTGGGTGGGAGCCGCGCCTACTACGTGAGCTTCAACAACGTGAAGGTCGGACAAGTCATGGGTGAGGGCCTCGTGAGCTGCGTGTCGGCCTGGCACGTCTCGAAGCCACAGGTCGTCGTCATGCACGGCGCCGTGACGGACAACAACGCCACACTCTTTGCCCAAGGCTACGACGGGGTGCTCAACCCGCTCTTCAAGTCCGGCAAGTGGGTCGCCGTCGCGCACACGGCCGGGACATGGGACCCCCCGACCGCCGAGACCGAGTTCCAGGCGGTCTTCACGGCCCACCACAACGTGAACTCGGCATTGATCCCGAACGACGAAACCGGGGCGCCGATCATCACCTACCTGCAGTCGCTCCACGTGAAGCCCAAGACGTTCCCGACCACGGGCCAGGACGCCACGCTGACCGGCCTGCAGAACGTCCTTTCGGGCTACCAGTGCGGCACCGTCTACAAGCCCATCTTCCTCGAAGCGCAGGCTGCGGTCGCGCTGGCGCTCTACCTGCGTGCCGGCGCCAAGCCACCCGCCTCGCTGGTGAACGGCAAGACGGAGGACACGACGTCCAGCGTCAGCGTCCCGTCCGTGCTCCTGATTCCCGAGTGGGTCACCCCGAAGAACATGAATGCCACGGTGATCAAGGACAACTTCGTCCCGGCCTCGCAGCTGTGCGCCGGTTCGTACGCCAGCGACTGCAAGGCCGCGGGCATCTCGGGGTAGCAAACGCCCGACCGGCACTACCTCCTGGCTAGTGTCGGTCCCAGTGAAGTGACTCCCGGTGCGGCCCCCGTTCCAGTACGGAGCGGGGGCCGCTGAGGGAGGCTGTCGTCTGGTCCGAGCTGCCTGCGCCTCAGGGGGTATGAACATGAGCGAGGATGCGGCAACACCACTGCTGGAGCTGCGCGGCGTCAGCAAGGCGTTCGGTGCCGTCCAGGCCCTCTCAAAGGTGAACCTGAGCATTCCGGCGGGGAAGATCACGGCGCTCGTCGGCGACAACGGTGCAGGCAAGTCCGTCACCATCAAGACCATCTCAGGACTCTGGGAGCCCTCCGAGGGCGAGATCTACTGGGAGGGCTCCTCCGTCAGGATCCACAGCCCCAACGACGCCGAGCGACTGGGGATCACGACGATCTACCAGGACCTCGCGCTATGCGACAACCTCGACATCGTCCAGAACATGTTCCTCGGACACGAGAAGCTGCGCTTCGGCCTGCTCGATGAGACCGCGATGGAGATACAGGCGCGCAAGACCCTGGCCGACCTGCACGTCACCACGGTCCGCTCCATCCGCCAACCCGTCGCCTCGCTCTCCGGAGGTCAGCGCCAGTCGGTCGCCGTCGCCAAGGCGGTGCTCTCGTCGGCCAAGCTCGTGATTATGGACGAGCCCACCGCGGCGCTGGGCGTGGCACAGACGCGCCAGGTGCTCGACCTGATCACGCGACTGTCGAGCCAGGGCACGGCCGTCATGGTCGTCTCGCACAACCTGAACGACGTCTTCGCCGTGGCGGACCAGATCACCATCCTCTACCTGGGTCGAGAGGTGGCCTCCGGCCCTGCGTCGGACTTCGACGCCCAGGTCGTCGTCGACTACATGACCACCGGGCAGTCGACTCGGGCCGCGGCGGGGTGAACGCACGATGACAGACACGATCGACGAGCCTGTTGCATCCGGCGAGCACGCCAACGAGCCGGACGAGCACCCCGCCGGCGCGGCACCGGCCAGCGCGATCGAGCCGGACGCCCTGGTCGTCCTCGCACCCGACGTCCTGGCCAACTCCCTGGGTGACTACCTCCAGGCGTGGTGGAAGCGCATCCGCGGCGGCGAGAGCGGCGCGCTGCCCATCATCGCAGGACTCATCGCCATCTGCATCTTCTTCGAGGTGCAGTCCAGCGCCTTCCTGACCGCGACCAACATCGTCAATCTCTTCATCCAAGCCACGTTCATCATTCTCCTCGGACTGGCGGAGCTCTACGCCCTGATCCTGAGCGAGATCGACCTCTCCGTCGGCTACGTCGGCGCCGTCGGCGCGGCCATCGCGCTGGCGCTCATCGGGTCCCCGCAGAACTGGCCGTGGTGGGCGGGCATCATCGTCGGGCTGACCGCGTGCCTCATCATCGGTGCCTTCCAGGGCGCGATCATCACCCGGCTCCGGATCCCCTCGTTCGTGGTGACCCTGGCCGGCCTGCTCGGGTGGCAGGGCGTGCTGATCTACGTCTTCGACGTCGACAAGGGTGCGGTCGGCGGCGTCATCAGCATCTCCAACGGCACCATCGACGACCTCGTCAGCGGCAGCATGACCCCGGTGGCCGGCTGGATCGTGCTGATCGTCGCGGTGGGGCTGTACGCCCTGGTGTCCGTCATGCGCACCGCGCGGCGGCGGTCCCAGGGCCTGAGCGCTCCGCCGCTCAGCGTCACGCTGCTGACGGTCGGGGCGGTCGCAGTTGCCGGCATCGTGCTCGTCTGGGTCTGCAACCTCAACCGCGGCGTGCTCACGCCGGTCCGGGGCGTCCCCTGGGTCATCCCCTTCGTCGCGATCATCATCGGGGCTGCGACGTTCCTCCTCGCGCGCACGCGCCTCGGCCGCTACACCTACGCCATTGGGGCGAGCCCGGAGGCGGCACGCCGGGCCGGCATCAACGTCTCGCTCATCCGCACCGTGGCGTTCGCCCTGTGCAGTTTCACCGCCGGACTCGCCGCCATCGTCTACGCCTCACGCCTGGGCTCCCTGTCGGTTGGTTTCGACGGCGGGACGTACGTCCTGTACGCGGTCGCCGCCGCTGTCATCGGCGGGGCAAGCCTGTTCGGCGGCCACGGCAAGCCGATCCACCCGGTGCTCGGTGGACTGGTCATCGCGACGCTGACCAACGGCTTGGCGCTCCTCAACATCAGCACGGCCGGGACGGACATCGCGACGGCCGCCGTTCTGCTCGTTGCGGTCGCCGTGGACGCCACCCTGCGGCGGCGAGGCCAGTCAGGCGCGCTCTAACCCTTGAACCAACCCCCCTGCCAGGGGGGCCTTGTGTCCGAGGAAGCTCCCTTCGCTAGGGCACGGTGACGTCCGACACCGAGGAGGTGCTCGAAGCGAAGACGGAGTCACCGCTGTACGTCGCCTGAGCGGTGTAGGGCGACCCGGCCTGTACGAATGCACCTCTCACCTTGCAGACGGCGCTGCCACCGCTCAACGTCAGCGTGTTCGTGCCCGAGCTGCAGGTCACCGCTGCCCCTGGGTGCTGACGATGTTGAAGCTGACCGTGCCGGTCGGCGTGCCGAGGGAGGACGGCGACCCGGTCACCGTCGCCGTGATCGTCCCCTTGCCGCCCGAAGACGTCGGGGCCTGCACCGTCAGCGTGACGGTCGACGGGGCGAGCGTCACCTGCTCGGTGCCCGTGACGCTACCGGCGCTGAAGAAATGGCCGGAGGGGTACGCCACCTTCACGCTGTAGGGGCATTGCGCGGCACGAACTGGCCCGATGCCACCTTGCAGGTGGCCTGCAGCGTCGACCCGCTGGTGCTGGTCGCTGTCTTCTTGCAGGCCACGCTCGTGGCTCCGCGACCGGTGATCGTCCAGGTCGGCGTCTGCGTCGGGTTGCCAGACCCAGGCGCCGCCGCGGTGATGGTGGCGGTGAAGGTCACCGGCTGGTCGATCGTGACTGGATCGGCCGACGCGGACAGGGCAACGTTGACCGAGTCCTTGTTGATGACCTGGGACAGCGTTTGCGCCGTCGAACTCGAGAAGTTGCTCGACCCCGAGTAGGAGGCGTGCACGGTCTCGGGTGACTGGCCCGGAACCAGGCCGCCCACGGTGCAGGCCGCGTCGCCCCCGCTGAGCGTGACCGTGTCGCCGGTGCTCTCGCACGTGGGGGTTTCGCCGTTGTTGAAGGTGAACGTGACGGTCCCGCCGGGCGTCCCGTTCGCCGGTGAGACCGGTCTGACCTCGGCGCTGAAGGTCACACTCTGGCCGGTCACGCTGGGGTTGGCCGACGACGTGAGCGTCGTAGTGGTGCTGCCCTTAGCGACGGTGATGGACAAGGTGGTGCTCGAACCGTTGAAGTTCGGGTCGCCGCCGTAAGTCGCTGTCACGGTATCCATGGTGGCGCCGGTGTACGTCGTCGTGCAGCTCGCCGTGTCGGAGGTCGAGTCGGCGAGCTGGGCGGCGCAGATGGTGCCGGACGCGTCGCTGAACGTGACCGTCCCCGTCGGGGTGCCCGATCCGGGCGATTTCACCGACACCGTTGCGCTCAACGTGATGCTCTGGCCGGCGACCGGCGAGGACGGGGTCGCCTGGGCCGCGGTCGTCGTGCCCGCCGTGGCGACACTCACCGACGTCGTGCCGCTGGAGGCGAGGTCGTTTCCGTCGCCGCCGTAGCTCGCCGTGACCGTCCCCGACGTGGCCGCCGGGTACGTGGTGGTGCAGCTGGCCGTGTACGGGCTCGATGTGGCCAACGTGCCGCTGCACTCGGTACCACCGTTGCCCGTGAAGGTCACGGTGCCGGTCGGCGTCGCCGTGCCGGGCGCAGTCACTGCCACCGTGGCGCTCAGCGTCACCGTCTGGCCGACTACCGGCGAGGCGGGGCTCGGCGTGCTCACCGTCGTCGTGGTGCTGTCGGGCCCGATGGCCTCGCTCGTGGTCCCGGAGCCGAGGTCGTTCGCGTCACCGCTGTAGGTGGCGGTCACCGAATCGGTGGTCGTGGCCGTGTAGGTCTGGGAGCAACTGGCGGTCCACGAGGCTGGCGAGGTCTGGGGATCTGCCGCTGTCAGTTGTGCCGCCGTGCAGTAGCTCCCACCATTGCCGCCGAAGGCCACCATCCCGCTCGGCGTGCCCGTTCCGGGTGCGGAGACGGTGACAGTCGCCCGGTATTTCACAGGCTGGTCCACCACCCCGCTCGGATAGGCGGCGATCCCGTCGGTGCCGCTGCCGGTGCCCGGGACGACCGACAAATTCGGCTCGGTGATCGGGCACGGCGCCGTGGTGCACGCCGGCGGTGTCGCCGGCCCGTTGTCGGTGGTCGTCGTGGCCCCGCCGTCCTCGTAGGTCGGCTGCACGGCACCCGGGGCCTGCGACGCGTACGACGGCGACGAGGGGTCGCCCTGCCATTCGTTCCAGGGGGCCTCGCACGACGCCTGTGAGCAGTTGGCGGGGTCGGTGATCGTCGCCAAGCCCGGTGTCCCGGGCGCGTAGGTCGTACCGTCTGTCGCACCCGCAGGCGACGCGCCGAGGACGACTGCGATGGGGGTGATCGCCAGTCCTAACAAGAGGGCGAGCGCGACGCCGCCTCTGCTCCACGACCGTTCGTCTTGCGAGCCGTGCGCGTCGCAACGTCACCGTGCATCTGCATCCTTCCGCCGCCGGGCCAAGTAGCGCATTCCTACATCGGCCAGACACGGTCATGGCGGGTCGGCGCAAGAGTTTTCATCCGGTGTTCGCGCTCTGGTCGCTCAGGTGTCGCCTCGCTCGTGGTGGCGTCTCCGGTTCGTGACTGAAGCGATGGGCGAAGCTCGCGGAAAGCGGAGCGACGCGGCCGTTACGTATCGGGGTCCCGACGCGGGGCACCGGGCGCAGAGGTCAGTGCGACGAGAGCAGCAACTCGAGCACCGTCCCGACGCCGGCCACGACGAGAGAGATCGAGAGGATGACGGCGGTCACCTGGATGAGCGGCCGGTGCATCGGCTCCCACTCGCCGACGTCGTCGAACACGTCGAGGGCGCTCTCGTCGACCTCGCCGCAGCCGGGCTCGGCTGGAGGTCGGCCGTCGAGCGGGCGCGGCTCGCGCGTCGCGACATAGCCAATGAAGGCACCGAGGCCCTCGGGGAAGTGCGGTTGCGGCGGCACTGGCAGGTGGCCCTGCATCGGGTGTCACGTTAGTCCTGCGCAGCGCCACTGTGACGAGCCACCGGTCTACCCTCTGGCCATGGACGAGCCCCAGCAGATCGGCTTCACAGTCGCCCAGTCGACCCCCCGGTTTCCGCCCGATGCCAAGCCTCCGGCTGGGGTGCCCAACGTCGTTGCCATCGTCCTCGACGACACTGGGTTCGGCCATCTGGGCGCCTTCGGGTCGGACATCTCGACGCCATCGCTCGACACCCTGGCCGGATCTGGGGCGCCGTTCAATCGCTTCCACGTCACGGCCCTGTGTTCGCCCACGCGAGCGTGCTTCTTTACCGGCCGGAACCATCACGCGGTCGGCATGGGATTCCTGGCCGACATCCCGCTGGCCTTCCCCGGCTACGACGCCCGGCTGCCCAAGACCGCCGCCACGCTCCCCCGCCTCCTGCGCGACGCCGGGTACTCGACCCTCGCCGTGGGCAAGTGGCACCTCACGCCGCGCTGGCAGCGCTCAGCCGCCGGGCCCTTCGACACCTGGCCGCTCGGCCTCGGGTTCGAGCGGTACTACGGGTTCTTGCAGGGTGACACCAACCAGTGGGCGCCGAACCTGGTGTGCGACAACCACTACGTCGACCCGCCACGACGACCCGAAGACGGCTACCACCTCAGCGAGGACCTGGCGGACCAGGCCGTCCGCATGGTCCTGGACCAGCAGCACGGGGCGCCCGGCAAGCCCTTCTTCCTCTACTTCGCACTCGGCGCCATGCACGCACCCCATCACGTGGCTCCGGAGTGGGTCGAGCCCTATCGCGGTGCCTTCGACAGGGGCTGGGATGCCTGGCGCGACGAGCTCTTCGCACGCCAGGTGGCACGGGGCGTGGTGCCCGACGGCACCGAGCTGACTCCGCGTCCCGAGTGGATCCGGGCGTGGGCCGACCTTTCCGGCGACGAGCGCCGCATGCACGCCCGCCAGCAGGAGGTCTTCGCCGGGTTCCTGACCCACACCGACGCCCAGATCGGCCGCCTGCTCGCATCGCTCGACCGCCTCGGGGTGATGGACAACACGCTCGTCATGGTCTTCTCCGACAACGGCGCCAGCGCCGAGGGCGGGCAGCACGGCTCGGTCAACGAACACCGCTTCACCGCCCACCTCCGCGAGTCAGTCGAGGACAACCTGGCCCACTTCGAGGACTGGGGCGGCTTCACCACCTACAACCACTACTCATGGGCTTGGGCGTGGGCCGGAAACACCCCGCACAAACTCTGGAAGCGCTACACCTGGCTGGGCGGGACCCGTACTCCTCTCATCGTGCACTGGCCCGGCCACGTGGCCCGGCCGGGCGCCGTCCGCCAGCAATTCGCCCATGTCATCGACCTGATGCCGACCATCATGGCGGCGACAGGCCTCGAAGTGCCGACCACAGTCGACGGGGTGGCGCAACAACGCCTCGACGGGGTCAGCCTCCTCGACGTGCTCGGAGACCCGGGCGCGCCCGAACAGCACGCGACCCAGTACTTCGAGATGATCGGCTCGCGCTCCATCTACCACGAGGGCTGGAAGGCAACGACCAACCACATCAGCACGGGTGTCCTCGACGAAGAGGAGCTGGCCATCGGCAGCCGGAACTTCGAGGAGGATCGCTGGGAGTTGTTCGACCTCTCGACGGACTTCTCCGAGGCGCGTGACCTGGCGGCAGAGGAGCCCGAGCGGATCACGCGTCTCACTGCGCTGTGGGATGCCGAGGCGGCGCGCAACAACGTGCTGCCGGTCTCCGACGGGCTGGTCGACCGATTCGCGAGCTTCATCCCACCCACCTGGCCGGCCGGGTCCTCGCGGACCTTCCGTCCCGGCGGCGGCGCGGTCACCGACGAGTCCGTGCCGTTGCTCTGGGGGGGCTTCCGCATGGCGGCCGACATCGAGACGGGCCCGATTCCGTCCGACGGCGTCGTGTGCGCCCTCGGCGACTGGTTCGGCGGCTACGCGCTGTACCTGGCGGCCGGGCGCGTCCACTTCACCTTCGCACGAGCGGGCGACGTGCTCGAGCTCGCCGCCGACGGGCCCCTGGCGGAGGGATGGCACGAGCTCGGCGTCTTCTACTCGTTGGGGGCGGGAGACGCGCCCGGGCGTATGGTCCTGCTCGTCGACCAGACCGACGTGGACAGCATCGAGGTCGACGGATTCCTGCCGATGGCACTCCAGCACGGGGGTGCGGGGCTGCGCCTCGGCCACGACAGCGGCTTTCCCGTCTCGGCCCGCTACACGCCGCCTGCTCAGTTCACCGGCACGGTGCACCAACTGCGCATCGACGCGCCGGGGTCACTCCGACCCGACCCCGCCGACGAGGTACGCGCCGCCCTCCACGCGGACTGAACGCGGGTCAGTCTCCGTGCGTCGCTCCGCCACGGCGTCGCGGTGACCGCGGCAAACGCCATTCGCCAGCGCCCTCGTCCGCTCACTCACCGTGTGGGACCCCGGCCAGCTCGCTGAGGTCCTCGATGCGCCAGGTCCCGGGACCGCTGCCCTCGGCGGCCGCCCGGACGGCCAGGCGCTGGAGGAGCGCGTTGACCGGGGTGGGGATCCCGTACAGTCCGCCGACCAGGACGATCTCTCCGTTGAGGTACTCGGCCTCTATCGAGCCCGCTTGCCGGGCCAGGCTCTGCCAGCTCGATCCCCCCTGCCACTCCCCTGACGACGTCGGCGAGATCTGAAGGAAGTCGTCACGGCGCTCGCGGTCCTCCTCCGAGCTCGCCACGTCGATGCCCGCCGCGGCGAGCACCTCCTTGCCTTCGCGCTGCGCTTCGCGTGCCAGCGGCCCGAAGCGGCCTTCGGGCCCGCTCAGCGCCTCGATGGCGTTGGCCAGGTTCATGAGGAGCTTGCGGTACTTCCAGCGCATGATGTCGGCGCGGGCGAAGGACTGGAACGTCGTCGTCGCGATGGCGCCGGCAATGGCCTCACCCTGCTCGTCGATCCCCGAGGGGAAGCAGCCCAGGTCGAGCATCCCGGACACGGGAGCCGAGTGGATCTGCACGACACCTGGCCGCAATTGCGACGCCGGGCACATCACGCACACGCCGTAGGTGCGAGGGAAGTGGCGAAGGGCGCGGCGCTCGTTCTCCACGCCGTTCTGCAGGCAGACGACCGGCGTCGAGGGTGGCGCGACGCCGAGCTGCGTGAGCGCCTGGTCGGTGTGCTGTCCTTTGACCGCGAGCAGCACGACGGGATCGCCGTCGCCGTCGGGCGCCCAGGACACCTGGGCCGGGTCGCCAACGGCGGGCACGGGCAGCGTCACTGTCTCCCCGGGCGACTCGAGCACGAGGCCCGGACTCGAGGGCGCGCCGGTGCTCGCCACGCGCAATGAGGGTGACATCGAAACCCTTTTGGAAGAGCCGGCCCCCGACCGCCCCTCCGATGGCACCGGCACCCATGACCACGAAGCGCATGGACTGCACTCTGCCATGCGCGGCGTGCCAAGCTCTTCTCGTGGCGAGCCTCAACATGAACCCCGTGGAGCGCGCCACGGCGTTTGGCGGCGCCGTGGCCGGCGCACCGCTTCGCCTGGTCGGCGGGCTGGCCGGGCCCGCCCGGGGGGATATGGCACGCACCGTGCGGCGGGCCATCGGCATCACCGAGGAGCCGGCGCCCATCGCCTCCGACCCCGACGAGGCCTACCTGCCGCCCGGCGGAATGGCGCGCCAGGTCCACGCCGACCTGGCGACGATGCTCATCGGCGGCGTGAGCGCGCTGCTCCTCCAGACGCTGCACCCTCTGGCCATGGCCGGCGTGGCGGAGCACTCGAGCTATCAAGAGGACCCGCTGGGCCGGCTGCGGCGCACGGCGGCGTTCGTCGGGACGACGACCTTCGGGACCGTCGCCGAGGCCGAGGCCGCCGTGTCACAGGTCCTGCGCGTCCACCGGCGGGTCAAGGGGATCGCCCCCGACGGGAGGGCATACTCCGCCGCCGACCCCGAGCTGGTCACGTTCATCCACGTCGCCGAGGTGTCGAGCTTCCTGGCCTCGTCCCGTCGCTATGGGCCACGGCCACTGACGCCCGAGGACTGCGACCGTTACTACGACGAGGTGGCGCCCGGTCGCGCTGGAGCTCGGCGCCGCCTGGGTGCCCCGTTCGGTCGCCGAAGTCGAGAGCTACCTGCTGCGGATCCAGCCCGAGCTCTACATGGGTCCGCAGGCGAGGTCGGCCCGGGACTGGCTGTTGCGCGGCGTCGCCCGACGGCCGAGCGAGCGCGCGGTGTACAGCCTCGTGGTGGCCGCTGCGGTCGGCGTGCTGCCGGGCTGGGCCCGCCGCAAGCTCGGGCTCTCCGTCGCCGGGCCCCTCGACCTGCTCGTCGACACGGCTGCCGTGACGCCGCTCACCCGCGGGCTCACCGCAGCCCTGCGCTGGATGGTGGCGCCTCCGGCCTGAGCGCAGGGCCAGGCCCTACATCGCGATGGAGAGGCCACCGTCGACCACCACCACCTGGCCCGTCACGTACGACGCCTGGGCCAGCGCAACAATCACCTCGGCCACGTCGTCGGGCTGGCCCGAGCGCTGCAGCGGCGCCACCTGGCGGACGACCTCGCGTACGACGTCCCAGTCCTCGGTCCACGGCGTGTCCACCAGCCCGGGCGCCACGGCGTTCGACGCGTACCTCGGGTCCGACCACCTTGGCGAGGAGCACGGTCATGTGGTTCAGCGCGGCCTTGCTGGCCGCGTAGGGAATGGACGACCCCGTCGGGCGCACGCCGGCCACCGACGCCACGTTGACGATGCACCCCTTCGCCTCGCGCAGTGCGGGCAGGGCTGCCACCGACATGGCCCAGGTCCCGAACACGTTGACCTCGAAGATGCGCCGCCAGACGTCGACGGTCGCCGCCTGTACGTCGTGGTGCGGGATCAGGGCGGTGGTCCCCGCATTGTTCACCAGCACGTCGAGGCGGCCCCAGTGCTCGCGCGCCATCTCCACGATGTGCTCGGGGACACCGGGCTCGGTGATGTCGCCCTGCACGTAGCGCGCGTCGGGCAGCGACGCGGCCACGGCCTGACCCTCGCTGACCGAGTGCACCGAGTTGACCAGCACGGCGGCGCCCGACGCAGCGAAGGCGCTGCGCGGTGGCGGCACCGATGCCGCTCGATGAGCCGGTCACCGACGACGACGCGGCCCGCGAAGTCGACGTCGCTCACCTGGAGCTCGCGGAGGTGCCGGTCGCGGGCGATCACCGGGGGAGGATCCCCCACTGCGCCCTCCACTCGTGTCCGGGCTGCAGGTCGATCACGTCCTTACCGGTGCGGAGCGCGTTCGGAGGACAGGTCATCGGCTCAATGGCGACGGCGCGCCGGCGCCGCGACACGTCGGGAAGCGTGTCCCCCGTGTACACCATCAGGTAGGAGAAGCCGCCGTCCACCCACAGCGTGGCGCCCGTCGCGCCGCCGGGCGCATCGAGACTGGCGCTGGCCCGGCCGTCGGCGTCGCGCGCCAGCGTCGTGTAGGCGGTGTCGAGCACCGCGGGACCCACGAAGCGCGACGTCGTGAAGTCGCGGTCGGTTCCCGCCACCGGTGTGCAGCGCGCCGGTCGGCAGGCCGCGGTCGTCGAGGTCGAGGGTGTGGCGCGCCGGCACGTGGAGGATGGCGCCGTCGACCGTCTCGGGACCCGCCGTGAGATAGGGGTGGAAGCCCAGCCCGAAAGGCACCGGGCCCTCCTCGAGCGACTGCGCCGTCGTCGTCACTGTGAGGCCGTCCCGACCGACGTGGTACTCGAGCTGGAGCAGCAAGGAGAACGGGTAGCCGGGCGAGGGGTGCAGTTGCAGGCGGAGCAAGAGCTGGTTCTGGTGGCGTGTCTGCAGTGTCCAGGGCAGCCAGCGAACCAGGCCGTGGATCGCGTTGCGACGTTCGGGCTCGTCGAGCGCCGCCTGAGCCCTGACCCCGTTGAACTCGTAGCGCCCGTCGGCCAGGCGGTTGGGCCACGGGGCCAGCACCTGGCCCCGGCCCGAGTGCGACCACTCATCGGGGCCGAACCCATCGAGCACCGGGGTGTCGCCGACCGCATAGTGGCGCAGGGTGGCGCCCACCTCGCAGACGACCACCTCGTGGCGACCGTGCCCGATCCGCCACTGCTGGCCAGTCGGGGAAGAGACCGAGATCCGGGGCGTCGGGGCGGACATGGCGAGAATTGAAGCAGACCAGGGAGTCTTGGTGGGTGAGGAGGTTTCTGGGCCAGCAGTGAAGGCGAGATGACCGGGGTACGAACGTCTCGTGACAGGCCCGGTCGCGCCGTGCGGCGGCCGGTAGCGTGGTCGCATCGTGAGGATCCTGGTCACCAATGACGACGGTGTCACCGCGCCCGGTCTGGCGGCGCTGACGAGGGCACTCGTCGCCTGGGCCGACGCTGCAGGTACCGACGGGCCGGGCTCGCCCCATGAGGTCATCGTGATGGCGCCCAGCTCCAACTACAGCGGCGCCGGCGCCGCGGTCGGCTCGGTCACGGACGGGACGGCGATTCCCTACCAGCGCGCCTTCGTCGAGGGGGCAGAGGACGTGGAGGCCTACGGGCTCGACGCCTCGCCGGCGCTCTCGGTGATCGCCGGTGCGCTCGGTGCAGTCGGGCCCAAGCCGGACCTGGTCCTTTCTGGCATCAACCACGGCGTGAACGTGGGCCGCTCGGTGCTGCACTCGGGCACCGTGGGCGCCGCGCTGACTGCGAGCCAGCTCGGCATCCGTTCGCTCGCAGTGTCGCTGCGCGTCGGGGACGAGCCCGACCCGTGGGAGTCGGCTGCGGATCTCGCCGTGGCCCTCGTCCCTCTGCTGGCGCTGGCGCCAGCGCGCACCGTGCTCAACCTCAACGTGCCGCACCTCCCGCTCTCGGAGATCCGTGGCGTCCGCTGGGCCCGGGTCAGCGGCGCTGGCCTCATCAAGTCGGCACGTGGCGCGGGCGCATGGGAGGAGCCGAACGAGGAGGAGATCGAGGGGCCGGCGGCGGCCGAGGCGGCGCACGCCGTGATGGAGGGCGAGCCCGAGGAGAAGGGCCAGATCGTCCTCTCCGTGGGGTCCCCGTTCCCCCACTCGGGCGACTTCGGGCTAGCGGACGCCGGCTCGGAGGACGCCACGTTGGTGGCCCAGGGCTTCGCGGCCCTCACCGCGTTGCGAGGCCCGCGGGCAGAGGAGGACCCGGAGCTGCTCGACCAGCTCGACGGCGGGCTCGGCGGTGTGCTCGAGGGATTCGCCTTCACGGGCTGAGCCGAGCGGCGAGCGGCGAGCGGCGAGCGGCGGGAGCTGTTCAGTCCTCGTCGGCGCGCGGCGCCCGGCGCCGGCGCTTGGTTTCGCTGTGGTGGCGCTTCGACTCCACGCGCCGTACCTGCGAGCCCTTGGTGGGTCGCGTGGGCGTGCGGGTCGGCTGCACGCGCAGGCCCTCGTCCAATTTGGCGGCGAGCCGCGCCAGGGCCAACTCGCGGTTGCGTGCCTGCGAGCGGGACTCCGAAGCGCTGGCGCGGACGACGGGTCCGTATCGCTCGAGCAGCCGGGCCCGTTGCCGCGGGCCGAGCGTCGCCGATGCGGCCACGTCGAAATCGCACCTCGACCCGGCTGTGGCGTGCGATTGGCGTGCTGCCCGCCCGGCCCGCCCGACGTGGTGGCGCGCCAGGACACCTCCGAGAGCGGCAGGTCGAGGCCCCGGTGGACGTGGAGCATCTCCTCGGTTGCCATACGACGAGCGTACGAGCACCCGGGTACGCTCCGGGCCCATGGACTACCGCCACCTCGGACACTCCGGCATGCTCGTCTCATCCCTCTCGTATGGCAACTGGATCACGCACGGGAGCCAGATCGACGAGGAGGCCGCGACGGCGTGCGTCCGAGCGGCGCTCGACGCCGGCATCACCACCTTCGACACGGCGGACGTGTATGCCCTCGGCGCGGCCGAGACCGTCCTCGGCCGGGCGCTCAAGGGCGTCGCGCGTGACACCATCGAGATCTTCACGAAGGTCTACTGGCCGACAGGCCCCAATCCGAACAATCGCGGCCTGTCGCGCAAGCACATCATCGAATCGCTGCACGCGTCGCTCCTGCGGCTGCAGACCGACCACGTCGACCTGCTCCAGGCACACCGGTTCGACTACGAGGCTCCGTTGGAGGAGACGATGCGGGCCTTCGACGACCTGGTCCGTCAGGGCAAGGTGCACTACATCGGGGTCTCGGAGTGGTCAGCGGAGCAGATCGCCGACGCGCTCCAACTGGCTGACGAGATGGGCTTCGACCGCATCGTGTCCAACCAACCGCAGTACTCCTTGATCTGGCGGGTGATCGAGGCGGAGGTGGTCCCTCTCTGCGAGCGGGAGGGAGTCGGCCAGATCGTCTGGTCTCCCCTGGCCCAGGGCGTGCTGACCGGCAAGTACCAGCCGGGCGGGTCCGACTCGCCGGCGGACTCACGGGCGAAGGGGCCCGAGGCCGAGGAGATGAGCTGGCTCTTGCGCGATGAGATCCTCGAGCCGGTGGCGGCCTACGCGGCGCTGTGCCGGGAGGCCGGTTACACGCCCGCGGCGGTTGCCCTCGCCTGGGTGCTGGGCAACTCGAACGTCAGCAGCGCCATCGTCGGGGCCAGCCGGCCCGAGCAGATCAAGGAGAACGTGAAGGCCCTCGATGTCGTGCTCGAGCCCGATTTCGTCGAGGCGATCGAGAAGGCGCTGGCGCCGACGACGCTGTTCGATCCGGCGTTCACCTTCAGCCCGGCGAACCGAAACGAGATGTGAACGAGCGCACCTCCAACGTGGAGTGCGTACGGTGCTCCTCGAAGACCCGGGTATAGCCGGTGTGTGCGATACGCCAGCCATCGTCGGTCAGCCGATAGCGGTCCTCGTAGAAGGCGGTGCCGCCGATCTCGAGGTCGGCGGCCGGGATGATGACCCTGTCTTGGAGGTACCAGGTCCCCTCCGCGGTGGTGGCGGACGTGAAGGTGATCTCGGGGTGATGTCCGTGGTGCTCGGTGACCATGCCGGGGTCGCTCAGGACCTCGGCCAGCCAGCCCGCGATGGCGGCGCGCCCCTCGAGCACGGTCTTGCCGTCCTCGTACGACGAGGTGGCATCCTCGGTCAGCAGTGCGCCCAGCTCCTCGAACTGCTTCAGGTCGAGGTTCCGGAAATACGCGTACTTGAGCCGCCGGATCGCTTCGAGCTCTGCCGCGCTGTCCATGCACCCACCCCTTTCACCGGGCTCGCCCTCCTCCTTGGTGACGGCCGCGGCCAGGGTAGTTTCCCGACGACTTGGCGGCCGGGCTAGCGCCGGAGCAGCATCTCGGACGTGGCCTCGGAGCGAAAACGCCAGCGCATCGCCGCCTACGGCGTATGCCGCGACGCCGACGGCCGGCTCCTGCTGGCCCGGGCCTCGTCGTCGCTCACCGTGCGGGGACGCTGGTTCCTCCCCGGCGGCGGGGTCCAGCACGGTGAGAACCCGCCCGACTCCCTCCACCGCGAGATGGAGGAGGAGACGGGCCTCGCCGTCGTCGTCGGACCGCTGCTCGACGTGCTCTCCGACGTGCGGATCGTCCCGCCCGAGCGCACGCACCTGCACACGGTGCGGCTGATCTATGAGGTGGACTCGTGGGACGGGGTGCTCCGCCCAGAGAGCAACGGCACGACGGACGCCGTCGCCTGGTTCACGCCCGATGAGGTCCACACCCTCCCCCTGGCGCAGTACGTCACGACGGTAGTGGATCGACTGCTGTGAGCGGGACCGAGACGACCCGCGAGCGTCACCACGTCGTCATCATCGGGTCGGGGTTCGGCGGCCTGTTCGCCGCCCGGGCCTTGAAGCTGGCCCCGGTCCGGGTGACGCTGATCGACCGCACGAACCATCATCTCTTTCAACCACTGCTCTACCAGGTGGCAACGGGCATCCTCTCGGAGGGGCAGATCGCTCCGCCGACGCGAGACGTCCTGCGCAACTACCGGCACCTGCGCACGGTCCTCGCGGACGTGCAGCGCGTCGACGTCAGTGCCCACACCATCCACGCCGACGAGTTCGGGCACCCCCTCGTCATCACCTACGACAGTTTGATCGTGGCCGGCGGCGCGGCGACCTCGTACTTCGGGCACGACGAGTTCCAGGAGTGGTCCTGCGGCATGAAGTCGCTCGACGACGCGCTGGCGCTGCGGGGAATGATCTTCGGTTCCTTCGAGCTGGCGGAGGCGGAGCGCGACGACCTGGAACGGCAGCGCCTCATGACCTTCGTGGTCGTCGGAGGCGGACCGACGGGAGTGGAGATGGCCGGGCAGCTCACGGAGCTGGCGCGGCGTGCGCTGCGCAACAACTACCGGCTCATCGACCCGCACGACACCCGCGTCGTCCTGGTCGAGGGGACGGACCGGCTGCTCGGCACCATGGGGCGCCGGCTGTCCGAGATGGCCGCGCGCGACCTCGCCGCCATGGGCGTCGAGATCCACCTCGGTGCCTTGGTCACCGGCATGGATGAAGGCGGCGTGGAAGTCACGCGATCCGACGGCTCGACGACGTACGTCGCGGCCGCAACCAAGGTCTGGGCGGCGGGGACCCGTGCCGCCGGCCTGGGTGGGATCCTCGCGGAGGCGACGGGCGCGGAGCTCGACGAGTCCGGGCGGGTCCTGGTCGAGCCGGACTGCTCCCTCGCCGGCCACCCCGAGGTCTTCGTGGTGGGCGACCTGATGGCGCTGGACGGGTTGCCCGGCGTCGCCGAGGTCGCCATCCAGTCAGGGGTCCACGCCGCCCGCACCATCGTGCGGCGCCTGCAGGGCAAGGAGTCCACTCCGTTGCGCTACCGCGACCTCGGCACCCTGGCCACGATCTCGCGCTTTCGTGCGGTCGCCAAGATCGGCCCTCTGCAGGTGGGGGGCTTCCCCGGTTGGATGCTCTGGCTGGTCGTCCACATCACGTTCCTCACCGGCTTCAAGAATCGATTCGGTGCCCTGGCACGCTGGACGATCAGCTTCGTGGGACGGGGGCGTTACGAACGTGCGCTCACCGGACGCTGGGTCGCCCGTACGACTCGGATCGGGAGACCGGGGCCCGGTGCCGCCTCCGGATCTGCCTAAGGTTCTGAGCGGACCGCAGACGCGACCCGAACAGGACACCAGCAGCCAGCGGGGGAGATCGATGCCCATCACAGTCACACCGATTGGGGGTCTGAGCGACCACATCAACGACATCCGGCGCCGGACCGCGCGCATCGTCAACGAGATGATCCTCCCCAACGAGTCGCTGCTCTGGCGTGGGCGGCGCGGCGGCGCCACCGAGGAGGAGCGAACCGAGTCCAGGGCGCTGCGCCACGACGTCCAGGAGGCGGTCAAGTCCGAGGGCCTCTGGGCGCCACACCTTCCCCCGAGTACGGGGGCATGGGCATCGACTTCATGGCCCACGCCTACATGAACGAGATCCTCGCCTACGCGGTCGGCGCGGCCTCCCTGTTCGGTGTGGTGGCGCCGAACTCGGGCAACCAGACCATCCTCGTGAAGTACGGGACCGAAGAACAGAAACGCAAGTGGCTCCTCCCCCTCGTCGAGGGCACCATGCAGTCGGGCTTCTCCATGACCGAGCCCGAGCACGCCGGCTCGGACCCCCGTTCCATTCAGACGACTGCCATCCCCGAGGGCGACGAGTGGGTGATCAACGGCCACAAGTGGTTCACCTCGAACGGGCTGGCCGCTGACTTCTTCATCGTGATGTGCCGGGCCAAGGACTCGGAGGAGGACAAGAGCCCCGGACGCATGGTGCAGATCATCGTGCCCACCTCGACTCCCGGCGTGATCATCGAGCGCGGGATCGGCATCTGGGGAGCCCCCGTCTCCGATCACTGCGAGGTCCGCTACGAGAACGTGCGGGTCCCGCTGGACAACGCCCTGGGTCAGGTCGGCGAGGGCCATCGGGCAGCGCAGGATCGACTCGGCGCCGGGCGGATCTTCCATTGCATGAACTCGGTCGGCCAGATGTGGCGCGCCTTCGACATGATGGTCGAGCGGATGCTCACCCGCGAGGTGCACGGCGGGCTGCTCAAGGACAAGCAATTCATGCAGGGTTTCGTCGCCGACAGTTACATGGACCTGCAGTCGGCTCGCCTCATGACCATCCATGCGGCCGAGAAGGTGGACGCGGGCGATCCTCAGGCGCGCACCGAGATCAGCTCGATCAAGGTCTTCGTCCCAGCCGCCTACAGCCGGGTGGTCGACCGGGCCATTCAGGTGTGGGGCGCGGCCGGCGTCACGTCCGAGCTGCCGTTGGCCCAGATGTACCTGGGCGCCCGCACGCTACGCCTGGCGGACGGGCCGGACGAGGTGCACCGCATCCTCATCGCCAAGAACGTCCTCCACCACTACGAGAAGGGCGAGAGCTGGGACTTCGCCGGGTGAAAGCAGGGGTCACGACAGCCTGATCCTCGTTGTCGGTCTCGCGCCGGTGCCGCCCGGATCCATTGTTGCCGGCGCGGTGCGGGCCAGCACCATGACGGAGACGCACATCGCGGCGAACGACGCGGAGCCGACCGCTAGCCGGGGCACGCTCTCGGTGAAGGTCTCGGCAAAGACCCAGATGCTCAGGCCGATGCTGACGATCGGGTCCACGACCACGATGAACGGCTGCGACATACTCAGCGGCCCGACGTGCAGCGCTGCCTGGTCCAAGAGCTCCGCGGCAAGGCCCGTCACCGCCAGCGCGTACACCGGCCAGTGCGCGAACATGCCACCCACGCCGAACTGCGTCAGCGAGTCGGTCATCGCCTTGATGAAGGTCGCAACCAAGGCCCACATGATGGCGGTCGCCGACCCGAGCAACGCAGCCCGCCGGCCCGGTGAGCCGCGCAGCGAGAGGACGCAGAGAATCCCAGCCCCTGCCACTGTGGCCACGGTGGCACCCAGCCAGGCACTGCTCGTCGGAGTGGCGTTACCCCCGCTCGGCTCGGACACGGCAACGAACAGGGCGAGGGACATGCAGGTGAGCGCCGCGGCCCACCACGTCACCGGACGGATCGACTGGTGGATCCAAACCCGCCGCAACACGAGAGCGAAGACCAGTTCGGTGACCAGCAGAGGCTGGACCACCGAGAGGAGGCCGTTGTGCAGCGCCAGGGCCTGGAAGACGAAGCCGGCGGCCAGCGCCACCCAGCCGAAGAGCCAGAGCGGATTGGCCACCAGGTAGCGCACGAAGCGCCAGCCCTTGGAGTGTTCGGGGTCACCGATGCTCGCGATGTGCTGCGTGACGACGTTGAGTGCGTTGCAGAATGCCGCCACGAGTGCGAACACGATGGGCACGCGGCCCATTGTGCTTCACATCCCTACGCGACGGTGGTGTGGAGAGCGGGTCCTCCTCAGCCGGCGCCGGGTGTGGTGCGCGCCGTGCACACCCACCCCAGCTCGTAGACACGGACGTCGATGTCCCCGAAGCCGGCGTCGCCGAGGCGGTCCACCAGCTCGTCGGGGTCGACCGGGTTGTAGGTGTCGTTCTCGTGGAACGCGGCTGACCCCTCGCTGTACACCCCGTCTGCGGCCACCAGCACTCCCCCCGGGACGAGCACCCGGGACAGCTCGGCGAAGACGCGGTCTTGCTGTGCCGACGGCGCGATGTGGTGGAGCATGTGGAACGACGCCGCCCCCGTGAAGCGGTCGTCGGGGAACTCGAGAGCAGCGGCGTCGCCCACGACGACGTCGACATTCTCGGCGCCGAGCCGGCGCGCCAGCTGCGCCGCCAGACCTTCGTCCAGTTCCACCGCGGTCAGGTGCACCGTCATGGTGCGCAGCACGTCGGTGGTGAAGCCCGGACCCGGGCCGATCTCGAGCGCGTCCTCGCCGAGCGTCACGTCTCGCAGCGCCACCGGAAGGATCGTGTCATGGACCACCCGTCGCCAGTCTTCGCTGGCGCAGTACTCCATGTGTTCCTGGTTCACGACGTTGTCGGCCTCAGCCCGGTGCCTGAACCCGGTACTCGTCCTTCCACCAGCGCGCGGCGCGGATCTCGCCGGGATCTGTCCGCACAGAGGGGTCCTGGCCCAGGTCGGACGGGGTCGGTCCGATGCGCTCGGCCACCGGACGCAACGCGTCAAGGTCGAACCCGTAGCAACGGGCGGCGGTCTCACCCAGCAGCTTGCGCGCGTCCTCCACCGGGATGCCACCGAAGTCGCTGCGGAGGCGTTCCTGGGTGTGCGGCCAGGTGCCCTCGGGATGTGGGTAGTCGGTGCCCCACATGACGACCTCGCACCCGAGGACATGGCGTCGGCGGATCTCCTCCTTGGACATCGTCGATGCGCCGATGAAGATGTTCTCGCCGAAGTAGTCAGAGGGGAGCTTGGAGATCTTCCCCTTCAACAGCGCCGCCATCTTCTTCGTGGTGTGCCCGCCTCCCATGTACTGGTCCCACTTCCACATCATGTCGGCCGCCCAGTAGGCCGCAGCCTCGGTCACCACGAACTTCAGGCGTGGGAAGCGCTCGAAGGCGCCCGAGAAGAGCAAGTGCCAGGCTGGGCGAGCCGCCCACCACACCACCTCGGCCAAATAGATGCCGATGTTGTCGTTGTACTCGTCCTGGGGCGCCTCGCCCGAATGCGTGTGCACCGGGAAACCAGCCGCCTGGCTGGCCGCCCAGACCGGGTCGTAGTCGGGGTGGTTGTACGGCACGTGGTCGTGCCACATCGTCGGGATCATGATCCCGCGAATGCCCGGCTGGGTGGCCAGCCATTCGATCTCGGCCACCGAGCGCTCCACGCCGTGGGTGATGGGCACGAGCGCGATGCCGCCGTGGCGCTCGGGGCTGCGGGCGCACATCTCGGCCAGGAAGCGGTTGTGGGCCCGGGCGCCGGCGAAGGCCAGCTCGGGGTCGGTGATCTCGCCCGCGGAGAGACCCGCGCCAAAGGGTGGCGACGCCATCCCGGTGATGGCATCCGCGTCGGCGAACATCACCTCGGCCGTCACGCCGTCCGCGTCAAGCTCCTTGTCGCGCTGCTGCACGTCCCAGGCCCCGCGCAGGCCCTCTTCGTTCTCGGTCTCCCAGCCCATGATGTAGTCGTAGTTCATCTGCAACGCCTGGTCGCGCTGCGCGTGCCGCTCGGCCAGGTACTCGTCGAACTGGGCGTGGTAGGTGGTGTCCAAGTACGGCCGGTACCCTTCCGCGGGCAGGCCGGCGTGCGCGTCGGCGGAGATGATGACGTAGCGGTCGCTCATCGTTTCGCTCCGAGCACCGAGAGGTCGTCATAGCGCTGGTGGATGAACGGCTCGAGGTTGGCTCGCGGCATCGGGCCGATCACCCGCCCGACCTGGGTGGAGGCCCGCTCGGTCCAATTGATGTCGACCATGCGCCGGACCACGAGGTCGGCCACGGGATCGAGCGGCGCCTCCTTGAGAATCAGCTCGCCCTCAATTGCCTCGTGCACCCGCGTCTTCTCTGTCTTCTCGCCGTAGACCAGCAACGGGTCCTGGTCGAGCACCCCCGCCTCCTCGCACGAGGGCGACATCTTGAACCAGAAGTCCGTCTTCTCCAACTCGTAGTTCTCCCGGGCGCCGGTGATGCGTCCGGTGATCTCACAGACGACGGAGCCCATGCGGGCGATACGGGCGGAGACGTTGTCGCCCTCGCGTGTCACGTCGACCTCGGCCAGCTTCTTCGGCTCGCCGTTGACCTCGCGGCCGCCCGTGAGGGACTGCTCGGTCGTCATGGGCATGAAGATCGGGTACTCGCCCACGCGGTCCTCGTGGCGCGCCTGAACACCGATCCAACCGGCACCGAAGACCGGCAGTCCGGGCATCTCGACCCTCGTGATCGTGATGCGGACCAACGGCTTGGGACCCGGTTCGAGGGGCGGCGGCAGCACCGCGGCGACGATTTCGGGATCCGTCTCGTAGATCGCGGTCACCGCCTCGGACCAGATGTCGGCCTTCTTGGCCTCGATCTCCCGGTTCACCTGCACGGCGCGGGCGCCGTAGCGGACACTGGTCATGATTCCTCCCCTGTGCTCACCACGCACGAAGGATCTGCGTGGGGTCGAATGCGTTGCAGGTCGTCTGGGTCGGCCAGTCCTCGGTGGCGAGCGGCCGCGCCACTTCAGAGACCAACGGGCCGATGTGGTCGCCGATCGGACGGAGCAGGTCGAGGTCGAAGCCGTAGAAGGACGCCGCCGTCGACTCGACCATCGCGCGCACCTCGGGCTCGCGGTACTCGGCGAAGGCGACGCGCAAGGCCTCCGTCGTGTAGGGGTAGCTCCCCTCTGAGTGCGGGTAGTCGGCACCCCACATGACGTGCTCGATCCCAAGGTCGCGGCACAAGCGGAGCCTCGCTCGGGCGCAGGAAGCTGGCGCCGATCCAGAAGTTGCGGGCGAAGTACTCGGTCGGCGTCATTGTCATCTTGGCTGCGGCAGCGCCGAAGAAGTTGGCCTCGGCCGCGTTGGCCGTCGTCATGCGCCCGTAGAACCAGTCGAGGGTCTGGAGGCCACGGGGAAGCCACGCCACACCCTGCTCGGTGACGGCGAAACGAAGCGTCGGGTGGCGCTCCAGCACCCCCGAGAAGATGAGGTGCCAGACGGAGCGGTGGCTGAACCAGGGGATCTCGATCAGCATCATCGACCGCGCCGCTTCGTGCTCGCCGTAGTCGGGCAGTGCGCTCCCCCCGTGGATGTTGATGGGCACGTCGAGGTCTGCGCAGACCTGCCAGAGCGGCTCGTAGTGGTCCTCCCACAGCGGCGGCAAGTGCGAGTTCGGGGGGATGGACGGCAACAGGATCCCCCCGAAGGGCCGGTCGAAGGTCCGGGCCGCCCATTGCACCTCTGCGACCGCGTCGTCCATGTCGTTGGCGAAGACCTGCACGATCCCGGCTCGCCGGCCCGGACGCGGCCGCGCAGAAGTCCGCCAGCCAGCGGTTGTGGGCCTGGACGCCGGCCCAGCGCCGTTCGTAGTCCTCAGGGGTCGGGGGCAGCGCTACGAGGTTCCCCTCGGCGAAGAAAGGCGGGACCGTGTTGGGGAAGAGGACCTCTGCCGCGATGCCGTCGGATTCCGTCTCGGCCAGCCGGCGCTCGCTGTTCCAGCTGCGGTAGGCGATGGGCGCGATGAGATCGGCGTAGGGGTTCACGTACGTCCGCGGCCCAGGCGTCGAAGTCGTCGTGCCAGCGGCTCGCCAGATAGGGCTTGTAGTCAAAGATGTCGCCGCCCGCGTGACCGTCCGCCGAGACGACGGTGTAGCGGTCTGACACCGTGAGGGCAGTCATCAGCTCAGGGCGGCCGGCGGGAGCTTCCCGGCTCCGATCGCGTCGGCTCTCCGGTGCAACATCTCGGCACACTCGTCGAGACCGTGGCCGATGATGAATTCGCCGCGCTTGACACCGTCGACGCAGAACCGACCGAGATCGCGCAGGTCCACCACGTCGACCGGGCGCCCCGCGGCCTCGAGCTGCGCCTTGAACTCCTCGAACGTCGTGCCCGGCGCAGGCGGGCGCGGCTTGGTCCGGGCGAGGGCGTCGGGGCGGTTGCGCTGTGCCGTCCACAGTCCCGTGTCGAGGAGACCCCCGGAGGGATAGAAGACGGCGGCTCGCAGCTCGGTGCCCGCCGCGATCAGCTGGTGCGCCAGGGCCTCGGTCAGACAGGAGATGGCCGCCTTGCTCGAGGCGTACACCGAGGCGTAGGGCACAGGTGCGATGCCGCCGTCCATGGACGAGGTGTTGACCACGACGCCGGGCTCGCCTGATTCGATCATCCGCGGGACGAAGGAGAGCATGCCGTTCGCCACGCCGAAGACGTTGACCGAGAAGCACCAGGACCAGTCGTTGGCTTCTTGCTCCCAGGGCCGCCCACCGCCGCCCGACGTCACGCCCGCGTTGTTGAAAAGCAGGTGGCAGGCGCCTTCGTCGGCGAAGACGTCCGCCGCGAGCGCTTCCACCGAATCTGGCGAGGAAACGTCGGTCAGCACGCCCCGAACCGCGCCCGCGTCGGCCAGCTCCTTGAGCGTGACCTCCAACACCGGCTCCTCCACGTCGGCGATGACGACGCGTGCCCCATCTTCGAGGAGCGCCTCCACGATGCCGCGCCCGATGCCGGCCGCTCCACCGGTGACTACGGCAACTTTGCCGTTCAGATCGTCCACACCCGTGCCCCCGTGTTTCTGACGCCCCGTCAGGTGCCAACCATAACCCCCGGCCGGAGGGACCTGCGCCTCACGGCCGGCCGGTCACAGGGGCACTCGGCCTTTGCGTTATTTGCCGTTGTAACCTCGGCGCTTCGAATGCCCGAGAAGCCGCCCGAGATCAGCGTCGACCGGCCCGCGGAAGCCGAGCCGCTCGACGAGGTGGGGATGGCGCGTGCCTGGCTGCAGCACCTACGCGACAGCGCCATCTACGAGGTTGAAGGTCTCGATACGGACCAGCTGCGATGGCGTCCGACACCTGGCGCCAATTCGCTCGGGATCATCGTCATGCACCTCGGTTACGCCGAACGCCTCTGGATCCGCGCCATCTACGCGGGCGAGCCCATGGACATGAAGTGGCGAGCTCACATGTTCGAATTGCCCGACAGCTGGACCGTCGACGACGTGGTCGGCTTCTACCGGGCGGAGACCGCACTGGTCGACGCCGTGCTCGACGGTGCCGCCTCGTTCGACCAGCGGTCGTCGGCCGACTTCCGACCAACCACGCTGCGATGGGCCGTCTTCCATCTCATCGAGGAGACCGCTCGCCACGTCGGCCACATGGACATCACCCGCGAGCTCCTCGACGGAAGCGTGGGTCGATAGGTCGACCGCCGCCTCGGTTGGTGGGTTGTCGGCGCATGTACCCCCACCAGGGAGTGCCTCGCCGCCGTGTACGCCGCCCGCGGTCAATTTGGGCGAAGCACCCGGTACGGTGCACGTGGGTCCTCTGAAACCCGAATCACCCTTGCAGGGCGCATAATTGGCGTAATCAAGTACGGGGCGTGGGAGGTCGAGATAACCGGCCATGGACGTGAAAGCCGACCAAGCGGGGCTCCAGGCTGACCCCTTCGCGACGGCGGTGGTCCCACGGCCCGACACGACCGGGCAGGGGCGACTCTTCTCGGACGGGCACCCGACCTACGCGGACACTGACCAGATTCCCGCCGTACGCCACGGCGACCGCGGCTCCCGGCGTCCGCGGACCTCTCCGCTTCTCAGGCTGGCGGTCGGCATCGTGGCGCTCGCCGTCCTGGCGGGCGCCGTGGCGCTCGGACTCGTCCACGTCGGGGTGATCAGCACCTCGAGCAATGGGGTCAGCCCGACCACGACACCGCCCACCCATCACGCCTCCCCTCCCCCGTCGACACCCCCAGTCGTGGCCCAGGTCTCTTCCGGAGCCGGCACTGCGACCTACACGGTGGCCTACCCGGCGTATGCGGTGACTGTCACCACGTCGACCGGCCGCTCGTGGGTCAGCATCGGTGCACCCGGCCAGCATCCTGCCTTTGAGGGCATTCTGGGCCCGAACAGCTCCCACCACGCCATCCTGCTCGGACCCGCGGCAGTGCAGGTGGGGGCCGGGGGCACCACGGTCACCGTCACCGCGGGACGGCGGTCGACCACACTCACCCCGCCGTCGGCGCCATTCGCGTACCAGTTTCAGCCGAAGAAGGGCTGACCGCCCCCCAAGTCGGCTCACCATCGGCCCCGGACGCGGTCAGCGGGTGAGCCGCCACCATGTCGAGGGTGCGCTCAGCGTGGCTGTGCTCTTGAGAACGGCGGAACTGACGTGGGTCCCCTGGCGTACCTGCACCAGCCCTACCGAAGTGCCGGCTGCGACAGGGACCGTGAGCGAGGCCGCCCGGGCTACGACGGACACGCGAAGGCCAGGCCAGCCGATGACGTTCACCGAATTCGACGCCGTCACTGGCACGGATGCGCCCCACGGCGCATCGAGCCGCCCGGCTACGTGTCCCGCGCTCACCACAGGCACGACCGTGATCGACGCGAGCGCCGCCTTGACGAGCGCGTCGCCGGCGTTCACCGCCGCCGTGTTGGGCCCGTTGGGACCTGATTGACCGAGCACCGCCCCATAGAGCGTCACGGTCTGACCCTGCACGGTCTTCTGTGCCGCGAAGAGGTAGCACCCGTTCGTGGCAGCGTTGGATGCAACCATGATCCCGATGATGCCGTCCTCGCCGAGGTCGAAGTTGGGGTTGTACTTGAGGCCCGACACCGGGAGCGTCGCCTCGCCGAGCGACACGATCTGGCTGAACACGGGGATCTTCATGGCGGCCTCACCGAGTCGGATGAGATCGTCCGGGGTGCTCACCGTCCCGGGGTCTGACCCGCTGGGATCGGTGATGCGAGTGTGCTTGAGGCCCAGCTCGAGCGCTGTGAGCTGCATCTTGGCCTCGAAGGCGGCCGTACTCCCGGCGTCCCAGTCGGCGAGCAGGGTCGCCATGTCGTCGCCGGAATCGATCAAAAGCCCTTCGAGAGCGTCGAGCTCGGTCAGGCTCTCGCCGGCGTTGACGGTGACCTCGGGGTCGCCTGCTGCGCTGCCGGCCCCGAACGCGGCGAGCACTTGGGGTGTGACCCCAATGGAGGGACCAGTGACGCCACCGGTGCTCAGCGGGTGGTCCTTCAAGATGACGTAGCTGGTCAGGATCCCGGCGAGGCCTGCGATAGGCACCGGATCGTCGTGGACCTCCCCGATGGTGCCGGCTCCCTGGACCGCCAGTGCCGCCTCACCCGACACGGGCCAGGGCAAAGCGGGCATCACACCGGGAATGCGCATCGACGTCGTCGCTCCGTCGATGCTGGGCTCGGGGACAGGCCGCACTGCCTGTGCCACGGCGCCGATCCCGAGGACCACGACGAGCAGGATCGGGAGCACGACTGCGAGCCGGCGCCGGAAGCGCGCGGCCCGGTCGGCCGCCATGAGCCGTTGATCCTCCGGGCTTGGCGGTGGCAGCTGGCGACCGATGTCCGCCAGTCGTTTCTCGGTCTGCTTGCTGAACCCACGGCGGGTTGCGTGGGCGGGGCGTCGTCGCGCGCCGGGCTGGCCGGAGCCGACCATGCACGGACTCTACGGCCAGCCCGGGCCCTGGTGCTGGGCGCCGCCGAGGGCGGCTGCGTGTGCAGGTGCGGAGTGCGGGTGTGTGCCGACTCTCCACCCGGGGGTGGATGCCCGCCGAGCCATTCCACCTGCCGAGCCACCCACTGGACCGATTCGCTCCGCCGGCCTCTCATGTGACGGTTGAGGAGTACCCCAAACGAAAGGTGGCTGCCATGCCAACCGATGTCCTGATCGTCAACATTGCCGTGCTGTTTGCCGTGCTCGAAGCAGACCTCGGACGCCGGAAGATCAGCACCTTCCGCATCCTCCGCCCACTGTTGCTGGCCGCAGGGATCATCCCGCTCTTCATTGTCCACCCGGCCACCGCCGGGCAACGGTGAAGTGCTCGAGATCGCGTTGGCCGCCTTGGGCACGCTCCTCGGGATCGTCGCAGCCGCCGGACTCATGAGAGTCAGCCTCGATGGACCCTCGCAGCAAGCGGTCAGCACTGCCGGCGCTGCCTACGGAGCGTTCTGGGCCTTCGTCATCGGGGCGAGGCTCCTGTTCACCTACGGCGCCAACCACTGGTACCACCACCCAGCTCGGCCACTGGCTCTTCACCAATGGGATCACGGTTGATGCTCTCACCGATGCCCTGATCTTCATGGCCATCGCCATGACTCTCGCCCGCACCCTCCGGCTCGCAGTCGGCCGGTCTCAGCGTGCGTCGTCAGTCCGTCAACCAGCTGGCGGTCTGACGTGAACCTGACCACCATTGCCGTCGGCGTCGGCCTGATCGTCTTCGTCCTTGCCCGTCGGGTGAAGGGCCAAGCGGTGCCCACGCCGAAGAAGCTCTTCCTCCTTCCGACTTCTCGTCGTCTTCATCGGGCTGCAGAACGTCACTCACGCCAAGATGAACGCCGTCGACATCACCGTGGTGGTCGCCGGAGCCGTGCTCTCTATCGCTCTCGGCCTCCTCCGCGGTCATACGGACAAGCTCTCCATGGTGGGCAAGTCCCCCTGGGTGCGCTGGGGCGCCGCATCGGTGGCACTGTTCGCCCTCAACGTGCTGACGAAGCTCGCCCTCGATGCCGGCGGAGTTGCGGCCGGTGGCCACGCGTGCCGCCTTGACCAGTTCGACTCTGGCTGAGCTTCGGTCTGACCTTGTTGGCCGAGGCCGTCGTCATCTGGCTCCGCACACAATCGGTCACAGCCGGACGGTGCACCCGGGAAGGGCCAGTACCGTGAGACCGTGCTGCCGAGGGGTCGGGCCACCGCTGGCCACCAATCCGGTGACCGAGCGATCGGAGCAACATCTCCGGCTTCCTCTACGAGGGCCGCTACGCCCGGATCGCACGGCTGTTGGCCTTGGCCGTGATCACCGGGACTGCGTTCATCGGCCAGCCCCAGTCCCTCCTGGACGGGCGATGGGCTGGTGATCCTCATCAGCCTCGTGGTCGCCGTCGCCTGCCAGGTCGTCGCCACCATCTTCCCCTCCGGCCGCTGGGTGTTGGCCAGGACCGTCGTCGGGGCGGTCAGCTGCGGCGTGCTGGTCGGCTACGACCCGACGGTGGGGACGGCGATCCTCTTGATCTTCGTCGGGCTCGACGCCGGCGCCAGCTTGGACATCGGGCCGGGTGCGGTGGTCACCGGGACTGGCCGTGGTCACCGCGGCCATCGCCACCTTGGCCTCGGGACAGGCAACCGCCAACGTCAGCCTGGGCTCCGTGGTGGTGATCGGATTCCTCGCCGCTGCGGGCCGCAAGCAGTACATGCTGCGGGCGGACCAGGCGGAACTGCGCCTGGTCGACGCCGAACGAGCTCGGGAAGAGCACGCCCGAGCTGCCGCGGGTTGGCCGAGCGGGCCAACGCGGCGCGAGAGATCCACGACATCCTCGCCCACAGTCTCGGTGCACTGGTCCTCCAACTCGATGCCCTCGACAGCGTGCTCACCACCGGCACACCGGATCACGAACGCGCCGTCGAGCTCCTGGCCCGTGCCCGCGCCCTCGCGGTCGAAGGCCTCAGCGAAGCCAGGCAAGCCGTCGGCACTCTTCGGACAGACCCTCCTCCCCTCGTTGACGCGCTGAGCCAGCTGGTGGAGACGGCCGGGAGCGGCAACCTGGAGATCACCGGAACGCCGAGGCCGACGTCGGCGGAACTGTCGGTCGCGCTGCGCCGTACTGCTCAGGAAGCATTGACCAATGCGAGCAAGCACGCCCCGGGCGCCGCGCCCACGGTGCAGCTCGAGTTCACCCCAGACGAACTCGTGTTGACGGTGACCGACACCGGCTGTCCCGAAGACATCGCTCCGAGTGCACTGGCCGATACCGGTGGCGGTTACGGGATTGAGGGGTTGCGCGAGCGGGCCGAACTCATCGGCGGAACACTGCAGGCCGGACCACTGGGTCCGGGATGGCAGGTCAGGCTCAGCGTGCCCGATGACCAGCATCGCCGTGGAGAGAACACGACGTGAGCAGCGACGGGGCGACCCTCAGGATTGTGGTCGCTGATGACCAACGTGCAGTTCGCGAGGCACTGGCGACCGTGCTCGACGCCGAACCCGGCCTCCAGGTGGTCGGCCTGGCCGCCGACGGCGACGAAGCGGTCGAACTGGCACACCGCTTCTCGCCCGACGTGGTGCTGATGGACCTGCGCATGCCCAACGTCGACGGTGTCACCGCGACGCAGCGCCTGGCGACCGAGCTGCCCGCGGTCAGGGTCGTCGTCCTCACGACCTTCGCCGATGACTCGAGCATCCTCACCGCGCTCGAAGCCGGTGCCATGGGCTTCCTCACCAAGGACGCCGGACGTGAGCAGATCGCGCTGGCGGTACGCTCGGCCGCCGCCGGCCAGTCGGTCCTCGACCCAGCAGTGCAGGCAAGCCTTCTGCGCGCCGCGTCACCGTCCGTTCCGGCTGACACGCCGTTGCCGCCGGCGCCCGCATCCCTCCCCGACGACCTGACCCCGAGGGAGGCCGACGTCCTGCGCGCGATTGCCAGCGGCCAGACCAACGCCGAGATCGCGACGAAGCTCTACATCTCCGAGGTCACGGTGAAGAGCCACATCAACCATCTCTTCGCCAAGACCGGTTCGCGTAGTCGAGCAGAGGCCGTCAGGTACGCCTACGACCACGGCCTCGTCGCGCCGCCGCCCTGAGCGACACTGGCAACCCGATATGGATGGGCCAACGGACTCGATCGGCTACCGGGAGCTAGGCGTGATTTCGAAGGGCTGTCCCTTTAACTCCGCGACCCACAAGATGCTGTGATTGAGCAAAATCAGCCCCAATCGGGCTTACGGGCTTGCATTTGGTGACGCCCGCCGCGCCGCGCCCTCTTGAAGCAGGCGGGACCGGCATCCGGTGTCGTCTTCCAGTGCCTCTCGCCTTGACCCGGTGACATCAGAGCAACTCCAGTGAGAGAATCTTTTGGTGAGTCACGTGGGGGACACCGTCACCTTTCTGTTCACTGACATCGAGGGGTCGACGCGCCTTTGGCAACTCGATCCCGATGCCATGCGAGCGGCAGTCGCTCGACACGACGCTCTTTTGCGCCAGGTCCTCACCGAGCACGACGGTGCGGTGTTCTCCACCATGGGAGACGGGCTCGCCGCTGCTTTCCAATCCGCCACGGCGGCCGTGGCAGCGGCCTTGGATGCCCAAATCCAGCTGGGAGCGGAAGGCTGGCCGACTCCGTCGCCCATCCGGGTGCGGATGGGGCTGCATACCGGGGAGGCTGAGTTTCGCGACGGCGACTACTTCGGCATCTCGGTCAACCGGGCGGCACGACTCACGGCCGTGGGGCACGGGGGCCAGGTGCTGTGCTCGGCGGCCACCGCGGGGCTGGTGGACGCCGAGGTGCCGCTTATCGACCTGGGCGAACATCAGCTGCGGGACATTGGGCGGCCCCTGAGGGTGTTCCAGGTGGGCGGCGGCGAGTTCGGCTTCCTACGTTCGGCCGAGAGCGGTCCCGCGAGGTTGCCGGTCCCCTCCAGCACGCTGGTCGGTCGCGACGGCGAGCTGGCGACCCTAGCCGAGGCGCTCCGAGAGGCCCGGCTCGTGACGGTTGTCGGGGTCGGGGGCGTCGGGAAGACGCGCCTCGCCCTGGAGGTGGCGCGGCACGCGAGCGATGCCTATGCCGACGGGGTGTCACTCGTGGAGCTCGCCGCGGTCAGCAGTGCTGACGGACTGGTCGACGCTGTCATGGCCGCTGTTGGAGCAATTCCCGCTCTGGGTCCCCAGGGAGAAAAGGCGCTCCTCACGTTCTTGTCGTCGAAGGAGATGCTGGTCGTACTGGACAACTGCGAGCACCTCCTCTGGCCGGTGGCCGATCTCGTCGAAGCGCTGCTGGCGCGCTCCGAAGGATCGGCGTTCCTCGCCACGAGTCGTGAACCGCTCGGCGTTGCGGGCGAGCGGGTCATGCATCTGGCATCATTGCGCCCACCGCGGGGAGATGACCTGGGAGACGTCGTGGCGTCCCCAGCAGTTGAGCTGTTCTGCCTCCGCGCCATGGAGGCAGGTGCGCCGATCGTCCTCCAAGTCGACAACGCTGCCACGGTGGCGGCGATCTGCCGTCGACTCGACGGCATCCCGCTCGCCCTCGAACTCGCGGCCGCCCGGGCGCGATCCATGCCCCTCGCCGAGCTCGAACGCCGACTCGACGACACCTTCCGCCTCCTGGTCGGGACGGGCCGGGGGGCGGTGGAGCGCCATCAGACGTTGCGCCGGACGGTCGAGTGGAGCTACAGCCTGCTGACCGACACCGAGCAGGTCGTCTTCGAGCGGGTCTCGGTTTTCCCCGCTGGCTTCAGCCTAGAGTCGGCCGAGGCCGTGGTGGAGATCACGGACGGGGACCGGACCGTTGACGGATCCGAGGTTGCCGACGCGCTCGGAGCCCTGGTCGACAAGTCGCTGGTGTTCTTGGACCGCGACAGCGGCCGCTACCGCCTCCTCGAAACGCTCCGCCTGTTCGCGGCCGAACATCTGGCGATGGCGGGCGAGGCCGACCGGGCCCGCCAGGCCCACGCGCGCTGGTGTGTGCAGTTCTTCGCGCACTGCTCCCGCCAGGCCTTCGGCGATGATCTCGATTGGCTACAGCAGGCGGCCACAGAGGGCGGCAACCTGGGATCGGCGGCAATGTGGGCGGCGGCAACACGGGACGTCGATCTGGCCGCCGAGCTGCTCCCGGCCATGTACTTGGACCGATCCCGTACTTACGACCAGCCACAGCGCGCGCTGATTCGGGCCATCACGGAGGCGCCGCTGCAAATCTGCGCCGACCGACGACGGGTCGCCCTCGCCCATGCGTCATTCGACCTGCAAGCATTCGACCGCGAAAGAGGTCGCGCTCTGGCCGAGGCCACTCTCGCCGAGGAGGAAGACGCTCGGGACTTCGCCGCCGGCGTGGCCCACGAGGCGCTCTCTCTGTACGCGCTGATAGAAGGGCGCCCCGAGAAGGTCGAAAGGCACTTTCTCGAGGCCCGTACGATCTTTTACGGGCTTGTCGAAGCCGGGACCGTCGACGGGCTCACGCTGACCTTTGCAATCGGGCAGGCGAGCAAGCTCGCCTTCGCCGGCCGCATCGAAGCCGCGCGCCAGGCCGCCGAGGAAGCGGTCGCGTTCGCCGAGAGCACCGGGAGCCGCATGGCGCTTCACGATGGGCGACTCGAGCTGGGGATCGTGCTGGTCGAGGCGGGCGACTACGCCCGGGCGCTCCCGCTGCTCGAGTCCGGGACCCTCGGATCCGACGTTCCCGTACGTTCGCACTGTTGGAACGCGATGGCTCGGGCTCGTGCCCGGGTGGGTGGGCCCGGAGGCTTCGAGGGCTACCGCGCCGCCATCACGCGCCACCACGAGACCGGCGACGAGTACTTCGGCCTCGTCAATTGCCTCCGCTATCTGTCGTCGGATCTCGAAGGCATCGATCCTGAGACTGCCGCTCGGCTCGACGGATGGAACCAAGGTCGCACGCTCCTCATCGCCTCTCGCCATAGAGATCAGCGAGACGAGACGGTGAGTCGCCTGCAGACCAGGCTGGGCAGCGATCGGTTGATGGCCCTGCAGGACGAAGGCCGGCGAATGGGAACCGACGACGTCGTCCGCTGTGCGTTCGCCGCGATCGGATCGGTTTGAGCGGACGCGACCACAACATCTTGTGGGTCGCGCAGTAAAAGGGACAGGCCTTTGATTTCGCATGGAATGTTGCTGAGAATTTCGCGTTTGATGAAACCCAGTCCAGGAACCGGGCAGCACCATTCTTCGAGAGACTGCCCTCCCAGATTTTCCTCAGCAAGCGGATTCCTTGAACGGCCCTAGGCACAAAAGCCCCGTTAGGGCCCGCCGCGGAATAGATCGCGACATCATGCCGCTTCGATGGTGTAGTTCCAATCGCCATGCCACTTGTGCGGAGTGAGCGGTAGGGCGGCGAGTTCCTTGTCGGTGACCTTGACCCCGGTCGGATACCACTCGGGGTCGTAGCTGGCCTGGACCGTCAGACCGCTCTTGGTCTTGGTCGCCGCGATGAGCTCGACGATCGTGCGGATGTCGGTCAGCGGTCGACCCCGCCAGTTCATGGAGATGAAGGAGAACATGCGGTGCTCGATCTTGTTCCACTTCGATGTGCCGGGCGGGTAGTGCACGACGGTGATCTCAAGGCCAGTCTCGGCGGCCAACCTGGCCAGTTCGGCCTTCCAGGCTCGGACCCGGTAGCCGTTGGATCCGCCGGCATCGGCGGTGATCAGCAATCTGGCGGCGTCGGGGAAGCGGTCGGCACCCATCTGATTCCACCACCGGCGTATCGATTCGACGGCGAACTCAGCGGTATCGGCGGTGTCGCCGACCGATACCCACCCTTCATCATTGGCGACGTCATAGATGCCATAAGGAATGGCGCGGCCGACCTCGGGGTCGACGAAGTCATGGACGGCCACGCGGGTTGGGGCACCTTGAAGGTGCCATTCGCGCCCGCCATTGGCGTATTCGCCGATGAGCTCCTTCTTCTTCGTGTCGACGCTGATCACGGGCTGTCGGTCCTTGACGAAGCGCGAGACCGCCTTGTTGAGATAGCCGAACTGGGCGTCACGATCGGGATGAGCCGTCCCCTCCTTGGCCTTGGCCGGCGCCTGCAAGGAATAGCCCATCTGATGCAACAGACGCCTGACCAGTTCGGCGGAGGCCTGAAAGCCTCGTCGCACCAGTTCGTCGGCCAGGTCATAGGTCGACTTCGACGTCCAGCGCAGATGTGACATCGGCGTGCCCCGCGTCTCGGGATAGACGAGCTCGTCGAGCAACCCGAGCAGTCCGGGCTGGATCTCGATCGCCTGCTTGGCACCACCTCCAGGGGCACGACGCCGATCCGAGACCTCGATTCCGGTGCGAACCTCGTGCACGGCCTTGTTGACCGTCGAGGTGCTCATCCCCGAGGCCTCTGCCACACGAGCCTGTCCTCCGCGACCGAGCGCTTCGACCATCGCACCGCCAAGCACGCGCTTCTGGCGCTCATCGAGGTGTGGCAACACCGTCTCGAAGAACCCGGCGAGACCTTCGGGCGACAACTCCACACCTCAAGGTTACATCTAGCGTCTTATTCTAAGGTGGACCCTTACTTGGTAATGACCTCTTCCATCGAGGGCCGCCCCGGTATATACCGTTCATTGGAAATGAAATAGAGCCTTGGGCTCAGCGGCTGATCACGCTGATCGCGCTGGGCACGTTTGAGTGGGGGTGCAGCATGAACGACAGGGGTCACGGCTGGATCCTCTTCGCCGCCATCGTTTTGGGAGTGGCGGGCATCATGCGCATCTTCGATGCGATTTGGGCCTTTCGCTATCACGGGGCCGTCCCCCAAAAGCTCGAAGACGCCCTCTTCGGCACCAGCCTCAAGACCTACGGCTGGGTCTGGCTGATCGTCGGCATCATTTTGATCCTGTGCTCCCTTGCGGTGATAGCCCAATCGCAACTGGGCCGCTGGATCGGCATCGCGGCGGGTGCCATTGGTGCCATCAGCGCCATCTGGTGGATGCCCTACTACCCCATCTGGTCATTGACCTACATCGCGCTCGGCGTCATCGTGATCTATGCACTCGCCGCGTACGGCGCGCCCGCCGAGACGAACCTCAGTCCGCAAGAACTGAGCCGCATGTAACTCTGAAGCGCGTCTGCTTCTGATGCCGCGTTCATTCCAGAGAGGTATACCGACATGGCCATCGATACTCTCTTCGTGTTCTGCGGCGTTTACGGCGATACCGCAGACGCCCTGGAGGACTACGAGCTCGTCAAGAAGCTCCACACCCAGGCCAATCTGATTGATTCCTACGACGCGGCCGTCATCGAGCGCGATCACAAGGGCAAGGTCAAAATCGTCAAGAAGCACGAGACCCCGACTCGCGTCGGAGGGGTGCTCGGCGGCGGGGTCGGTCTGGCTACAGGTCTGGTGATCGTCTTGTTCCCAGCCGCCGCCATCGGCGGAGGCCTCCTCCTCGGAACGACCGGCGCGGGCGCACTCCTCGGTGCGCTCGCCGGTCACGCCGCCGCAGGCATGAGCCGTGGTGACCTCAAAGACCTGGGCGAGTCTCTCGACGAAGGCGAGGCGGGACTGGTCGTCGTCGCCGTCTCGGATATGGACTCGAAGGTCCGCTCCGCCATGAAGCGGGCGCAAAAGATCGAGGAGAACAGCTCAAGGCGGATCAGAAAGAGATCGAGGCCGACGCCTCGGCCGCACAGACCTCATAGGTCGCCAGGGCTGCTGCTTGCTTCGAGAAAGCGCCTGGGAGTCCTTCCCACCGGACTCCGTCTGTTCCTACGGCTCCAAGCTGAAAGGCGGATACTCGTCGTTGAGCAGCAGCGCGTACGACGCCACACGAAGCTGCCACCGGTACACGCCAATGCAGAAGTTCTTCAGTGACGGGTTCCATTCTCCGGTGAACAGGGCAATGAACCACGAAATGAAGAGGCAGATCCCGTTGGCGATGTTGAGGAAATACACCACGATGAACTGCGGGATGCAGAGAATGATCCGCACCAACACGGTGACCCGGTTGCGCTCCCCGCTGACAGATGCGACGTTCAACGCCGCGGGGTAGCCACCCGGATCGGCGAACCCCTGCGGAACCGGAGCGAAGGGTGGGTACGGCTCGGCCCAGACGTAGAGCCCGGTGATCACTCGCCACTGATAGCGGATGACACCGGCGATGAAATCGCTCATGTTCTCCGGTGCCGTGCCGGTGAACACGATGGAGAACCAACACACGATGGCCGCGAGGGTGGCCACGATGCTGAGGATGTACGCCCAGATGAATTGCGGGATGAAGATCAGCCAGTTGGTCAGGACCTTGACCGGCGGAATCTTGTCAGGTCCCGAGGGGATCTCGACAGTCAACGGATAGGCGCCCGGCATAGAGGACTCCCTTCGCTTGCCACCCGAGGCGGCACGATAGCCCCGAAGACCTCGCCAGTGACGGATCCTCCTCGCCGCTCTCGCGCTGACGGGTGCATGTGTGACCGGCGCGTGACGCCTGCGCGACAGATCGTGAGTGTGTTTCGGGCCATTCTTGGCCGAAATTCGAACATCTCTGACTGATCAGGCAAGACGTTGCATGACCGTTCACACTACGAGCACCCGCTGGTCGATCCGCAGCTCCCGCACACGTAGCACGACCCGGCGCGCTGCATGGTATTGCCACAGTTGTAGCAAAGCGGCGCGTCGAGCTGTTGGGGCCGAGCCATCGGTTGCGCCGGCGTGCCATAGCCCGCACCGGCACCTGGGCCACTGCCGTCGCCATCGCTGAGACCGTCGTCGACCAAACCGACCGACGGCGTCGCCATCTCCTCCACACCGGGCAGCGTCGGCTGCATCCGCTCCTGGGTGGAGAAGATGCCCAGTTCGGTCCGCTCGTCCAGCGAGAGGTAATCGAGGGCGAGGCGACGGAAGATGTAGTCGAGCAGGCTGGTCACGAGACGCAGCTCCGGGTCGTCGGTCATACCCGCCGGCTCGAACTTCATGTTGGCGTACTTCGTCACGAACGTCGCCAGCGGAACGCCATGCTGGAGGCCGAGGCTGATGGCGATCGAGAAGGCGTCCATGATCCCGGCCAGGGTCGAGCCCTGCTTGGAGACCTTGATGAAGGCCTCGCCCGGTCGCCCGTCCTCGTATTCGCCCACCGTCACGTAGCCCTCGCAGTCGGCGACCCGGAAGGAGAACGTCTTCGAGTTGCGCTTGCGGGGCAGGCGCTCGCGCACCGCGCCGACCACTAGCGGCGAAGAGGTCCGCTGCTGTTCCTTGGCCAGGGCAGCTTCGAGCTCGGCGATGTGTGCGGCGATCTCGCGGTCATGTGCCTCGGCGGCTGACCCCGCCGGCGCCATGTCGCCACCTTCGCCGGCTCCTATCGCCGCGTCCGCCTTCTTGGTCGTTGACAGCGGCTGGGCCACCTTGCAGTTGTCACGGTAGATGGCCACCGCCTTGATGCCCAAGCGCCAGGCGTCGATGTGTAACTGCTCGACATCCTCGACGGTCACGTCCTCAGGCATATTTACGGTCTTTGAAATTGCGCCGCTGATGAAGGGCTGCACCGCCCCCATCATGCGGATGTGACCCGAGTAGTGGATGGTGTTGTCGCCCATGGAGCAGGCGAAGACAGCCATGTGCTCGGGAGCCAGGTGCGGCGCACCGACGATCGACATGTGCTCGTTGACGTAGGCCACGATGTCCTCGGCCTGCTCTGGCCCGTAGCCCAGCTTGGCCAAGGCGCGCGGCACCGTCTGGTTGACGATCGACATCGTGCCGCCGCCGACGAGCTTCTTCGTCTTCACCAATCCGAGATCTGGCTCGACGCCGGTCGTGTCACAGTCCATGAGGAGGCCGATCGTGTTGTGGCTCACGAAACCGTTGGCGACGTAGGTGACGTTGCTGGGGACCGAGAGGTCATAGGTGAGCTCGTCGTCGCCCAGCTGTACCGAGTCGACCGTGTCATAGAAGAAGGCGAGCAGACGACCGAGCTCAGGGTCTCCCGTCATCTCGTAGAGATCCGTGGCGATGCGCCGGCTCACTCGGCCCCGGGCCTGCTCCATCAACAGCACCTTCCGCATGCGGTCGTTGCCGGGAGCCAACCGGTCGATGAGTTCCCGGGTGAGCGGGACGTAGTCCTTCCGCGCCGTCTGTGCCTGCGCCGGGTCGGGGACGCGCACGCCCGCGCTCTTTCGGTCACTGATGAAGCCGACCGCTTCGAGCCAGAACGCCGAGCAGGAGACATTGAGTGTCCGAAGCGTGGCAAGCGGCGCCGTACCCCAACGGTTCTTGCCAGTCCGGTCTCTCACCGAGAGCGTGGTCGGGATGCCGAGTGCCAGCAACATGGTCTGCGCGTCGCGCACCAGCTGCAACGACGTGTTCTTGAGGTGCGGGTACCCGGCGCTCGTGTCGCCGTCCGCCTCGTACAAGCCCCGCAAGAAGGCCCCGTAGACCTCAGGATCGTTGGCATGCAGGACTGCGTCGGGAATGTGAGCGGTGTAGCCCTTGCCGCGGTGACCCTCCACCGGCGGGCGATTCGCGAAGCCACACGCCTCCCACCACGATGCGAGGCGAACCGAATCCACCCGCACCTCGACGTAGCCCGCGCTTCGGCGTGATCTTTGCGGCCGTGCCGAAGCATTCCTTCGACAGGAGCTGCAGTCGCTCCACGACATCGAAGTCTGATTCGGTGACGCAGAACCGGAGCCCACGGCTGTGCAGGGAACCGTCGCCCATGAAGTAGCCCACGAGCTCGGCCAACTCTGGCGTCATCTGCCGCGGCACCTGGACGTGATGCTCTCCGGTCCAGTACGCCTCGGCCAGCGGCGGCAACATCACTGCCTGCGGCTCGCCAACAAGCGCCCCCAGCGCCAACGGGACCAGCTCGCCGCCCACCAGGTCGCCAAACCGACGCCACGCCCACTCACCTGAGGCCGGGTCGACCACCTTGATCCGGTGCGTCGGCGTCCCCTTGACCTGGTGGCCTCGTGCCGTGTCCACCGTGACGACCGTCTCAGATCCGTTGACATAGAACTTGGTCGCCTGCTGCGGACCGTCGTCCGTCGCCACCTGCGTCTCGAGGTCCTGCCACTGCGGTCCGTCCGGGTCGCCGAGCGAACCCAGGCGCACAAGTCCGCGTCCGGTGGTGACGAGCGTGCCGCCAACAAGACATCCCGTCGGCGCCAACACCGAGGCCTGCGAGTTGCGCACGCCGTAGACCTCGGCCAGCTCGACGGCGGCGTCCCAGGACTCCTGCGCCGCCGAGAGTAGTTCGGGCGGCACGACGTCCTCGTCGATGCGGGCCGCCTCGGCCTGGTGCATGCGCAATACGTTGAGCATGGCCTCGCCGTTCTCGTGGAAGCCCGCGAAGGGCCCCATGCGCGCCGCGGTGCGCGCTGAGGTGGCGTAGGCGTGCCCGGTCAACAGTGCGGTGATGGCGGCGGCCCAGGCCCGGCCGGCGTCGGAGTCATACGGCAATCCTTCCGCCATCAAGAGCGCGCCGAGGTTGGCGTAGCCGATACCGAGCTGACGGAAGGCCCGCGTCGTCTCGCCGATGCTCTCGGTCGGGTAGTCGGCGTTGCCGACGATGATCTCCATGCCGGTGAAGACGACCGACACTGCAGCCTTGAAGCCCTCCACGTCGAACTCGTCGTTGTCGTTGAGAAACGTCAGCAAATTCATGGAAGCCAGATTGCACGCGCTGTTGTCGAGGTGAACGTACTCACTGCATGGGTTACTTCCGTTGATCCGGCCCGTGTTCGGCGCCGTGTGCCACCGGTTGATCGTGGTGTCGTACTGGAGGCCCGGGTCAGCACACTCCCAGGCGGAGTGCGCGATCTGACGGAACAGGTCACGGGCGGGCACGGTGCGCACGATGGAGCCGTCGGTGCGGGCGGTCAGGTTCCAGTCGCGCCCGTCCAGCACCGCCTCCATGAATTCGTCCGTCACGCGAACGGAGTTGTTGGCGTTCTGGTACTGCGTCGAGTGGCTGTCGGCCCCGTCGAGATCCATGTCGAAGCCGGCGTCGCGCAGCACGCGGGCCTTGCGCTCCTCGATGGCCTTGCACCAGATGAAGTCCTCGATGTCAGGGTGGTCGGCGTCGAGGATGACCATCTTGGCGGCGCGCCGTGTCTTGCCCCCGGACTTGATGGTGCCCGCCGAGGCGTCGGCGCCGCGCATGAAGCTGACCGGGCCCGAGGCGGTGCCGCCGCCCTTGAGCAACTCGTGCGAGGAGCGGATGCGCGACAGGTTCACGCCGGCGCCCGAGCCGCCCTTGAAGATGATGCCCTCCTCGGTGTACCAGTTGAGGATCGAGTCCATGGTGTCCTCGACCGAGAGGATGAAGCAGTTGTGCACTCGGAGGTTCGCGCTCAGGTATTCCCCGCTCTCCGTCTGGATGTCGTAGACGTCCATTTCACCCAGATCTTCGATCCGCTCGATCTCAAGCCTCTTGACCGCGCTGGGCCCGGACCCGTCCGTGCGGTGCCAGCTCACCTTGTCATCCGGCCGCAGGTCGGCCGCCGGTACGAAGGACCCCGTCGTCGCACTCGATGCCCGCCACACAAGGTGGTCCCCGGTGACGTCGAGTTGATGACCGGCCTTCGTGTGGATCCTCAAGACCGGCTTTCGCCCGTTGTGCTTCGTGGCGACGATGCGAGTGATGCCCTCGGCATCGAAGACCTTCGTGCCGACCGCGTCATCTTCGACCAACTGTCCGATCGGGATGAGCCCATCTGGCGTGCTGACGAGTGAGTGATAGGGCTGGCACGCGCTGCCCTGTTGCGGCACGCCGTGGACGCCGATGTTGAACCACACCGGCGAGTTGAAGGCGGCCTTCTGGTGGATGATGAGGTACTTCAACTCGTGGTTGAAGGTCTGGGCCTCCTCGTCGTCGACGAAGTAGCCGTCCTTGATCCCCCACGCGGTGAGCGTGTCGGCCACGCGGTCGGCCACCTGGCGCAGCGAGGTCTCGCGCTCGGGGGTGCCGAGGGTCCCGCGGAAGTACTTCTGCGCCAAGATGTTGGTGGCGTTCAGGCTCCAGGACTCGGGCACCTCGACACCGACCTGTTCGAAGGCCACGGACCCGTCGCGGAAGTTCGTAATGCGGGCGTCGCGTCGCTCCCAGCGCACCTCGTCGTAGGGGTGCACGCCTTCGGTGGTGAAGTGGCGACGGATGCCGATCTCGGATCGCTGGGGGGCGATGGCCATGGCGCTGGGGTCCTCCTCGTTGGGGCTCATTTTGGGGGCTTGTCCTGGGGTCTGCTGCGTGCTGCCGGTCCTGCTCTGGTTGCTGCCTCTGAACTGGTCCTCAGCGCCGCCGGACAGTCCCCCACTTCAGCGGGACGGTGTCTCAGGCGCCTTCTCCCAATCCAGCGCCCGGGAGGGGAGCGAAACGCCTAACCACAATATATAGTGGCTGCCCCTCCCCCGAGACACGAGATGCTGTGGTCATTACAGCACTGTAGTTACGTCCTTGTCAATCAACACCACGCATTATCCATGCAGGTCACGGGGCGTTCGCGATGGTTTGCGCGCGGGGCCCTCCGGGCCCCGCACCCCGACGCCGGTTATCCGCGAGCGGTTAGCGTCGGCCCCCCATGGCCAAGGTCGTCGCCGTCGACGCGGGCACGACCGGCGTGCGGGCCCTGGTCGTCGACGAGGGGGCGCGGGTCGCCGACGTCGCCTACAGGGAGCTGACCCAGTACTTCCCACGGCCGGGCTGGGTCGAGCACGACCCCGCCGAGATCTGGGACGCGGTGCGGGCCACGCTGGCCGAGGTGGGGGCACGCCTCGCCGAGTCCGGCGAGACCGTGGCGGCCATTGGCATCACCAATCAGCGCGAGACGCTGGTCGCCTTCGACCGCTCGAACGGCCGGCCGCTGCACAACGCCATCGTCTGGCAGGACCGCCGCACCGCGGCGTTCTGCGCCGAGCTCATCGAGGCGGGCCTCCTGCCCCTCGTGCGCGCCACGACGGGGCTGGTGCTCGATCCGTACTTCAGCGCCACCAAGGCCGCCTGGCTGCTCCGCCATGGTGATCTCGCGCTCGGTGCGGACCACCCCGACCTCTCCTTCTGCACCGTCGACACGTGGGTGCTCTGGAACCTGACCGGCGGCGCCACCGGCGCGGGCGTCTACGCCACCGACCCCTCCAACGCCAGCCGCACGTCGCTCTTCGACACGCGCTCGCTCGCCTGGTCCGCCGAGCTGTGCGACCTCTTCGGGGTGCCCGCGCACACGCTTCCCGAGGTGCTCCCCTCGGCCGGGCGCTTCGGCACCGCCGCGTTGGGTGACCTCGGCCCGGCGGCGGCCACGCTCGACGGCGTGGCGGTCTCGGGGGTACTGGGCGACCAACAGGCCGCGCTGTTCGGACAGGCCTGCTTCGACTCCGGCATGGTCAAGGTCACCTACGGCACCGGCAGCTTCGCGCTGGCCAACGCCGGCCCCGAGCGCCCGCCCGCGCCCGATGGCCTGACGGTCAGCTGCGCGTGGGACCTCGGCGCGCACGCCGGGACGCGCCCGCGCCTCGCCTATGCGCTCGAAGGGTCGACCTTCGTGTCCGGCGCCGCCATCCAATGGCTGCGCGACGGGCTCGGCATCATCGCGGCCGCGCCCGAGATCGGCCCGCTCGCCGCGTCGGTCCCCGACAGCGGCGGCGTCACCTTCGTGCCCGCGCTCACCGGCCTCGGCAGCCCGTGGTGGGACCCACGGGCGCGCGGCATCGTCACCGGCATCACTCGTGGCGCGGGACGCGCGCGCAGCTGGCGCGCGCGTGCCGTCGAGGCGATGGCGTTCCAAGTGCGCGACATGACCGATGCCATGGCTGCCGCGTCGTCCCACCCACTCGCCGCGCTGCGGGCGGACGGGGGCGCCGCCGCCATGGACCTCCTCCTCGAGTTGCAAGCTGAACAGAGCCGCATGCCGGTCGGCGCGCCCGCGCTCGCTCGAGTCGACCGCGCTCGGCGCAGCCACGGTGGCGGGTCTGGCCGAGGGCGTCTGGTCCTCGCTCGACGACCTGGCCGCGCGCTGGGAGGCCGAACGCGTCTTCGAGCCCCAGCTGCCACCCGAGCTGGCCGACGCCACCTACGCGGTCTGGCGCCGCGCGGTCGAGAAGGCCATGGGCTGGGCAATCGACCCCGAGGAATGACCCGAGGAATGGCCCTGAGAAATAAAGCAAGGAGATCCTTGTTATATTCTGTCTAGAGGAGCGGACCCGCCGCTCGGAAGGGTGGGCAGCCATGAGCGTGGCCATCGTGACAGGGGCATCTCGGGGACTGGGTGAGGCGCTGGCGGTGGGGCTGGCGCGAGCCGGCTGGTCGCTCGTGATCGACGGCAGGGATCCGCACACCCTCGATACGGCAGCTGACCTCGTGCGGACGCAGGCGACACCGGGCGCCCACGTCGTTGCCCTTCCCGGCGACGTCACCAACAGCGACCACCGACACGACCTCACGGGCGCCGCGTTCGACCTGGGCGGGCTCGATCTCGTCGTCAACAACGCGGGCACGCTGGGCGCGTCGCCCCTGCCCCCACTCGGCGACTACCCGCTCGACGAGTTGCGCGTGGCGTTCGAAGTCAACGTCGTAGCGCCGCTCGGCCTCATCCAGGACGCGCTGCCACTGCTGCTCGATGCTGTTCACCCGCGCGTGCTCGACATCACGTCCGACGCCGCGGTCGAGGCCTACGAAGGGCTGGGGCGGCTACGGGGCCGGCAAGGCGGCGCTCGAACACCTCGGCGCGGTACTGGCCGCGGAATACCCGTCCCTCACCGTGTGGTCCGTCGACCCGGGCGACCTGCGCACCGCGATGCACCAGGCCGCGTTCCCCGGCGAGGACATCTCCGACCGGCCCGAGCCGTCCAGCGTCGTGCCGGCGCTCATCGAGCTGATCCGGAGCGATCGTCCGAGCGGGCGCTACCGCGCCGCCGACGTGCTGGCGGGAGCCTCAGGGGCATCAGGAGCGTCGGGAGCGCTGACATGAGCGCCCTCACCATCCCGGCCCTCGACGACGCACCCCGCCGCCTCCCCGAGTTGCACCCGCTCTCGTTCTCGCTGCCAGCCGAGCTCGAGGCGCCGACGCCGCCCGGAGAACCGCGGCATGACCCGCGACGCGGTACGGATGCTGGTGGCCACCAAGTCCGACGGCACCTTGGTGCACTCGCACTTCTCCGAGCTGCCCCGCTTCCTCGACCGAGGGCGACCTCGTCGTCATCAACACCTCGGGGACCCTGGCGGCCGAGATCGACGCCACCGCCCCCGACGGCGGGGCCGTCCAGGTCCACCTCTCGACCCGCCTGCCTGCCGGCCTGTGGACCGTCGAGATCCGTCGCGACGGCGAGGCCCACCTCACGGCCTCGCCCGGCGACGTGATTGAGCTCCCCGCGGGCGGCCACGTCGCCCTCCTCACCCCCTACTCCCCCGGCCCGGGCGGCAATGGGGTGCGCCTGTGGGTGTCTCGGGTCGAGACGCCCGAGCGGCTGCACAGCTACCTCGCCCGCCACGGCCGCCCCATTCGCTACGGCTACGTGCAAGGGCAGCTATCCGCTTTCGGCGTACCAGAACGTGTACGTCACCGATCCCGGGTCGGCCGAGATGCCGAGCGCCGGGCGGCCCTTCACCCCCGAGGTGCTCACCCGCCTGGTGGCCAAGGGCGTCGGCGTGGCTCCGCTGTTGCTGCACACCGGCGTCGCCTCGCTCGAGGCGAACGAGCCGCCGTACGCCGAGTACTTCCGGGTGTCGAGCGCGACGGCGCATCGCATCAACGACGCTCGGCGCGCCGGCGGCCGCGTCATCGGCATCGGCACGACCGTGGTGCGCGCGCTCGAGTCGGTGGTCGACGAACACGGGCACGTGCACCCGAGCGAAGGCTGGACCGAGACGGTCGTCTCACCCGAACGGCCGGTGCGCTCAATCGACGGCTTCCTCACCGGCTGGCACGAGCCCGAGGCCTCGCACCTCGCCATGCTCGAGGCGATCGCCGGGCGCGAGCTGCTCGAGGCGTCCTACGACGCCGCGCTGGCCGAGGGGTACCTGTGGCACGAGTTCGGCGACGTCCACCTCATCCTGCCGTGAGCACGACCGAGACCACCGGCGCCGACTCACCGCTCCAACAGTTGCCCACGACGCGGCGCGCGCCATCCTCAACGTCCTCAAACGCCAGGGACCCCTGGACGCAGCCGGCGTCGCCGACGCGCTCGCCCTGACCCCGGCGGCCATCCGGCTCCAGCTGACGCGGCTCGAAGAGGACGGGCTGCTGGCGCACCGCGACGAGGTCCCGCCCGGGCCGCGCCGCGGCCGGCCGCGCCACGTCTACGAGCTGACCTCTGCCGCCGAGGCGCTCTACCCCAAGCGCTACGGGGACCTCACCACCGAGCTCCTCGGCTATCTCGGCGGGCCCGGCGCGTCGCAGGTCGACGAGCTCTTCGAGCAGCGGCGCCAGCGCCGGGTGGCCGACGCGCTGCCGCGCACGGCGGACCTGCCCTTCGACGAGCAGGTGGCCGCGCTGACCCAGATCCTCGACGAGGACGGCTACCTGGCCGAGGCGGAGCGGCTGCCCGACGGCAGCTGGCGCATCACCGAGCACAACTGCGCCATCCTGACGGTCGCCCACGGCTTCTCGCAGGCGTGCACGAGCGAGCTTGCGTTCATCCGCGAGGCGCTCCCCGGTGCGACGGTGCGGCGGGTGGCGCACCTGATGGACGGCGCGCACGTCTGCGCCTACGTCGTCAGCCCGCCGCCGTCGTAGAGTCGGCCGAGCGGATCTCGAGGACCGACACGCCGTCGACCTCGTGGATCTCGCTCTGCAGCAACTCAATGAGCTGCGCCCCGATCTCGACCACGAACTCGTCGACCGCGTGGCCTTCGTCGCGCTCGAGGATGTTGATGGCCACGATGTCGCCACCGACGGCCCCGATGCGGCTCGCCACCAGGCCCAGGGCGCCGGGCCGGTCGGGCAGCGAGATGCGGACGACGTAGCCAGCCATGGACAGAGACGTTAGGCGTTCAATGTGAACTGCCTGTTTCAGATTGCTTACGAATCGTCTGGCCTGCGGCGCCGCGTGCGGCCGGGATGTGCAGCCCGCACGTTCAGCCAGCACATTCAGGCAGGCGCCACGCTCGTGCGTGAGGGCACGTACTCGTCGACGTAGTCGCGCTCGGACAGCCGGGCGATCTCGTGCATGAGGCGATCGGTGAAGGCACGGCACTGGGTGTGGTCGTGGTGCTCGAGCGGGTCGGCGGGGTTCTCCGGCGGGTCCATCTGCATGGGGGCGCCGAAGCGGATGATCACCGTCTTGAAGGGCCGCATGAAGTTGGAGTTGACCGGCTGCACGTCCACCGTGCCGATCACGCCGACGGGGATCACCGGCACGCCGCACTCGCGCGACAGGCGGGTCACGCCGGTGCGGCCCTTGTGCACGTAGCGGTCGAGTGACCGGGTGCCCTCGGGGTAGAGCCCGAGGAGCCGGCCCTTGCCGAGGACGTCGGTGCGGGCCGTCTCGAGCGCCCGATCCGAGGCGCTGCCCCCGGTGCGCCGGATGGGGATCTGCCCGGCGGCCCGGAAGAACCACGCCGTCTTCCACGAGTCGAAGTACTCCGACTTGGCCAAGAACGTCACCCGGCGCGTCACGACGAGCGGGATGAAGAAGGAGTCGCAGAAGGACTGGTGGTTGGCCGCCAGCACGGCGGGGCCGTGCTTGGGGATGTTCTCCCGGCCCTCCACCTTCACCCGGAACAGCACGAGGAAGATCGGGGTCAACACCGCCTTGAGCACCCAGTAAGCCACGCGTCCAACGTACCCCTGCTGCTCGGGCCCCGCACCGGGCGCGCCCGCTGTGCTGAACTGCGGTGCCGAGTGCAGGCGACTGCACCGCGAGCACATGGAGGACACCGTGACGAGCGAGACCCTGACCGCCGAACCCTTCCTCTCGGGCCTGTACTTCGGCGAATGCCCGCGCTGGCACGAGGGGCGCCTGTGGTACTCGGACTTCTTCGACCACGCGGTCTGCTCGGTCTCGCCCGAGGGCGACCGCCGCGTCGAGGTGGACTTCGACGGCGAGCCCGCCGGGCCTCGGCTGGCTGCCCGACGGCCGCCTGCTCATCAACTCCCGCCTCGACCGCGCCGTCATGCGACGCGAGCCCGACGGCACCATCGTGGTCCACGGCAGCCTCGAGCCGTGGGCGACCTGGCACGCCAACGACATGGTGGTGGCGGCCAACGGCCAGGCCTACGCCGGCAACTTCGGCTTCGACCTCGACGGCCTCTACGAGGGCCGGGTGCAAGCCCAGCGACATCAAGCCGGCCTCCCTCGTGCGGGTCGACCCCGACGGGTCGAGCTACGAGGCGGCGGCCGACCTCGCCTTCCCTAACGGCACGGTGATCACCGAGGACGGCGCGACGCTGATCATCGCCGAGAGCATGGGCGGGCGCCTCAGCGCGTTCGACCGCGCCGCGGACGGCACGCTGACCAATCGGCGCGAGTGGGCGGTGCTGACCGGCGTCGCTCCTGACGGCATCTGCCTGTGCGCCGACGGGACGGTGTGGGTGGCCAACGCCGTCGGGCCACGAGTGCGTGCGGGTGGCCGAGGGCGGCGAGGTGCTCGAGCGGGTCGCCACGTCCATGAACTGCTTCGCCTGCATGTTGGGCGACGAGGACCGCCGCACGCTCTACCTCGTCACCGCGGTCGACAGCCACGACGCCAAGGCGCGCGCCGAGCGCAACGGGGCGATCGAGCGGGTCAGGACCACCGTCCCCGGCGCCGGGCTGCCCTGAGCCCACACGCCGGCGCCCCGTCCCGCGCCACACCGGGCACCCCGGCGAGCCGCTGGCGCGCCCACAACAGGGCCGGGCTGTGCTGAACTCCAGGGCCGTCTGGCGCCGGCGTTGGAGGTGTGGTGATGTCGAGCGAGACCCAGCGCGGCGCGACGGGGCCGTCGGCTGTGCACGTCGCCGAGGGTGGCCGCCTCCCGTGAGGCGGCTCGTCGCGGGTGGCGCCCTACTCGTGCTGGCCGTCGCTCGCCGTGCTGGTCCCAGGCGGGCGCGGGGCGAGCACGCCCGCGCGCACCACCCTTCGACCTGGCCCTGGGTGGCTCGGGCTCGGTCGGATTCCAACCCACCTGGGCACACCCCCGCGGCCAGCCGACCGATTCGGGCTACGCCGAAGACCTGGCGGCGCGCGAGGCGACGCGCTGGCCCGGCCTCACCCTGGTCCGAATCGGCTGCCCCGGCATGACGACAGCAGACGATGATCGCGGGGCGGGCACTGCGCCTATCGGGCCGGGCTCCCAGCTCGAGACGGCCCTGTCGTTCCTGCACACCCACCCCTCCACCGTGCTGGTCACCGTCGACCTGGGGTTCAACGACCTGGTCCCCTGCCTGCACGACATGGAGGTGAAGGCCGGCTGCGTCGACAGTGCGCTGGCCGCCGTGCAGTCCCAGCTGCCCCAGATCCTGAGCGCCCTGCGCCAGGCGGCACCGGCCGGGACGCACATGATCGGCGTGGGCCACTACGACCCCTACCTGGGCGACGCGGTGCGCGGGCCCCGCCGGGCAGGCCTTCGCCCAGGCGAGCCTGGGCATCATCGACCGGCTGAACGACGTCCTGCGTGCGGCCTACGCGCAGGCCGGCATGCCGATGGCCGACGTCGGCGCGGCCTTCCAACTCCACGACACCAGCCCGGTCGACGTGCCCGGACTGGGGACTGTGCCCACCAACGTCGCCCGCGTCTGTGCGCTGACCTGGATGTGCGCCGCAGCCCCCCTCGGGCCCAACAGCCATCCGAACGACGAGGGCTACCAGGTGGTGAGCAACGCCATCGCCGCCGGCTCTGACGCCGGTCACGTCGCGCTGAGCGCCTCCACCCGGTCCCGTCCGTCGCGCTGCGGTCGTCGGCCGGCGACGACGACGCGGAGCGCCGGCGAACCGACAGGGGCTTTCGCCTGCGGCGTGCGGGCTGCGCACGCCACGGCACGCGCGAGCGTCCGGTGAGCGGCTTGGACCACGGGCGTCCGGGCCAGGAGCTCGGTGAGGCCGACGCAGGCCACGAAGACGATCACCACCGTGAGCACGCTGACCAGCGGCCAGGGCAGGACGTCGTTGAGGTGGCGCCAGCCCAGCCAGCTCAGGACGGTGATGAAGAGCAGCTGCGCCAGGTAGACGCCGTAGGAGTTGTCCGAGCCCGATGGACCGCGCGCCGCGTCCGCGCCGGAGCGACGCCGATCGACCAGCGCGACCCCGATGAGGTAGATGCAGGCGATGGCCCCCACGTTGAACGGGATCACCACCGGCTGGAACGGGTCGGCGCTCGAGCCGAGCCACGAGACGACGTGGTCGACCGAGAGGTAGTACCACGCCTCGGCCACGGCGGCTGCGGCCACGGTGGCCGTGACGATGGTCCACACGTGCGTGCACAACCAGTGGTGGAACTCGTCGAGGTGCAGCGCCATCACCATGCCGGCGATCAGATAGAACTGGTACGACGTCACCTCGCGGGTGGCCCAGTAGCCCGTCATCCAGGCGGGGGCCAGCCCCCAGTGCATGGCCGAGACGAGCACCACCTGCGCCGCGCCGCTGGCCAGCAGCAAGAGGCCGTGGTGCCCGGCCGTGCGCCGCACCAGGATCAGGCACAGCGGGAAGAGGGCGTAGAACTCCAGCAGGACCAGCAGGTAGTAGAGCTGGTAGTAGCCGGTGCCCACCAGGTACAGCAGGTGCAAGGTGTCGCCCCCGACCGTGCCCGGGTCCGACCCGATCGTCATGAAGAAGTAGATGACGGTCCAGCACAGGTAGGGCACGGCCACCAGCGCGAACCGGCGGCGCCAGAAGGTCCGGTGATCGATCCCGGGCAGGTCGCGGACGCTGTAGGTGAGCATGCAGGCGGAGACGAAGAGGAAGGCCTCGCGGGTCACGTGGAGCAGTTGCAACGACGCCCCCACCGCCACCGCCGCGGCCAGCGGGGCGAAGAAGAGCAGGGTGTGCGTCGACACCACGCCGACCTGCTTGACCGGTCGCATGGCGTCGATGTGATCGAGCCGCTGTGCGCGTGCCCCGGACCGGCTGCGGCCGGTGCCAGTGGGGACTCGTCGGCCATCAGGTGCCCGCGAAGGTGTGGAGGACCGCGAGACCGGGCTCGCGCAGGGCGCGCCGGCGCACCTTGCCGGTCGCGCCCGCCGGCAGCGCGGCCACCACGTGCAGCGCCACGGGCCGCCGGGCGGGCACCAGGCTCGCGCCGAGCGTCTCGTTGAGGCGCGCCACGATGCGCCGGGCTCCCTCGGCGTCACCTGCGACGAGACCGCGCAGGACCACGAAGGCCACGGGCACCTGGCCCAGCTCGGGGTCGTCCCGGGCGACGACGGCGACCGAGACCACCGCCGGGTCCGCACTGAGGATCTCTTCGATCTCGCGGGGGAACACCTTCTCGCCGCCGCGGTTGATGACGTCGTCGGTCCGGGCGACCAGGTACAGGTAGCCGTCGCTGTCGCGACGGCCGAGGTCGCCCGTGCGCAGCCACCCGTCCGGGGCGGAAGCGGTCGGCGTGCTCGCCCCCGCCGTAGGCGTCGATCACCGAGGCGCCGCGGATCTCGACCTCGCCCACCTCGTCCCGGCGGGCACGACGCCGGGCACCGGCGACGAGCGCATCGTCGCGGACGACGCGCAGCTCGAGCCCCACCGGCAATCCCACCGAGCCGGCGCGCCGCGGCACCGACAGTGGGTGCGCCGCGATCTGGCTGGCGGCCTCGGTCATGCCGTAGGTCTCGACGATCGGGAGGCCCGTCGCCGCCTCGAAGCGGTCGGCCGTGGCGACCGGAAGCGGCGCCGACGCCGAGCGGACGAAACGGATGCCGGCCGGGACCGTCTCGCCGGGCCGGAGCTCGGCGAGGCGCGAGATGATGGCGGGGACCGCGTTGATCCACGTGACCCGGCGCTCGCCCATGAGCTCCCAGAAGCCCGTGCGATGGAAACGGTCGTCGAGCACCAGGCAGGAGCCGGCGAGGAGCGTGGAGAGCAACCCCACGACCTCGGCGTTGATGTGGAAGAGCGGCAGCGGGTTGAAGCCGCGGTCGCGCTCGGTCAGCTGGTGGTGCTCGACCACGCAGCGCGCCGCGTGGAGGAGCTTGTCCTGGTGCAGACGGACCACCTTGGGCGGACCCGTCGTGCCCGAGGAGGAGAGGATGACGCCGCCCGACGCGGCGCCGGGTGCCGGCCCGGGCACGCGTCGACGGACGCGACGGGGCTCGGCGCGAGCGAGGCCAGCTCGACCCAGGGGCACGGCGCGCCGGCGGGGGCGGCCCGGTCGGACAGGACCACGTCGGCCCCGACCCTCGCCGCCAGCGATCCGAGACCGCTCGGCCCCGTGTCGGGCGACGCCGGGTCCAGCGGCGCCACCCACAAGCCCGACGCCATCGCCCCGACGAAGGCCGCGGCGCACTGCAACGGGTCCGGACACCGACGAGGGCCGACGGTGGTGCCCGGTCGAAGCGGCGACCGGGCGAAGGCGGTGCGCCAGTGCTCGAGGGCGCCGAAGGTGAGGACGGCGTCACTCCGTGCGTCCTCGACGTAGACCCGTCTCCCCGAGCGCGGCGGCCCGGCGGCGCACGAGGTCGCCGAGGCACTCGCGCCGGATCGGTCACGTCGCGCCGATCGCCCGGGCACTGCGTCGCGTCGATGGGGCGGTGCCGCCACCTCAGTACATCATCCGGGGATCGGCGTAGTGCTTGAACTCAATGAGGTTGTCCGACGGGTCGCGCAGCACGAACGTCCGGTGCGCCTCCACCAGCCCCTCGAAGCGGATGCTGACGTCGGCAAAGAGCTCGATCTTGCGCTGCACGCACAGCTCGTGCAGCGCGTCGAAGTCGCGTGCCTCTCGGAAGGTGACGCCGAAGTGGCGGGGGTACAAGGTGAGCTCGGCCGGGAGCGTCGTCGGGCGGGTCCACCAGATGGCACACCAGCTGGTCGCCGAAGAAGTCGATCGTGATGCGGTCGGCGTAGCGCCGCGCCAGCTTGCACCCGAGTGTCCCGACGTAGAACTCCTGGGCCGCGTCGAGGTCGTAGACGGGGATGGCGAGATGGAAGACGTCGCGGCTCTCCCTCATGAGACCTTGGCTTCGAAGCACTCCAGCGTGTCGGACCGCAGCCCGAGCCGAATCGTCTCGAGGTCGAGGATCGCCGTCGAGGGAATGTTCCCCAGATTGACGTCGGTGCCCACGCGGCGCACGAAGTAGCACTGCAGTTCGTTCGACGGCGCCTCGAAGAGCAGGCGCTCGACGCGGGACGTCGCTGGCCAGGATCTCGTCGATCAGGCCGACCCTGAGCTCGCCGTTGGACGGCAGATCCCCGAGCGACCGCTCTCGCGTGCCTCCAGGGTCACCAAGAACGCCCCGGCGTCGATGTCGTCGTGGATGTCCTCGATCCACCGGTCGGGCGCCAGCTGCTCCGAGCGCTCGGCATCCTTGAACCCCACCTCGGACACGACGCTGGAAGTCGTCGGCCAGCTTCGTGATGTAGCCGACCTTCTCCATGCTCGACAGGCTGATGGTGCCGTTGGAGACCTCGACGTAGCCGCAGCCATAGCTCTGGCAGAGCTCCCGGTAATCGTCGAAGCGGTCCTGCAACACGAACTTCTCGAACAGCGTGCCGCCGAAGTAGTAGTCGACACCGGCGTTGGCGAGGACGTCGATCTTGCTGGCGCAGGTCGTTGGTGACGATGGCCGTCCCCCATCCGAACTTCACGAAGTCGAGGTACTCGGCCCCGCTCTCCACGATGTCTTGGAAGCTGCGGGTCGGGAGGCCCCCGTCGACCATCATCGTCAGGCCCGTCGCCCTCGGCTTCGAAGCCCTCGCCGGCAGTTCCAGTGCTGTTGGCCTCATGGATCGCTCCTCACAGTGCTCCGGTGCCCTGCAGCAGGACAGGTGGACAGACCTCGTGGAAACCGAACGACCAGATGCCGCCGTTGGGTGCGTCGCCCCAGGCCATCCGCGCGACGGGCACCCCGTCGCACTGCGCCAGTGCGACCCTGATGACCCCACCGTGGGTGACGACGAGCACGTCGCCGTCATGCTCCACCTCGCGCCAGGCGGCGGAAGAAGTGCTCGACGCGCCGGCTCAGGTCCTGGAGCGACTCCCCGCCGGGCGGACGGGCCTCGGCGTCGACGACGCGGCCGTCGCGGATGCCGGACCACTCGGGGCGCAAGCTCGCCGAGCGGGCTCCCTTGTACCGTGCCGAAGTTGCGCTCGCGCAACGCGGCGTCTTGGACCCAGGTGAGACCCAGCCTCTTGCCGATGATGGCCGCGGTTTCCTGTGCGCGCGCGAGGTCGCTCGTCACGAGCGTGCGGATCGGCAGCGAGCAGCACGCGCGTCCGCCACGGTCTCGGCCTGGGCCCGTCCCGCCGCGGTCAACACCGGCCCGTCGGCCTGACCCTGCACGAGACCGGACGCGTTCCACGTGCTCTCGCCGTGGCGCACCAGCCAGATCGTGTGCTGCGGGTTGCGAGAGTTTCACGTCCTTCCACAATGGCGAGTCACCTCTGAGTCCTTACTGGGAGGCAGGCTAGAAGTGGATGAGGAACTGATGAGGATTCTGTGAGGACGTGGCCAGAGCCGTCGCGGATCGCCGACGCGTCAGGCCAGAACGGGCTGCAAGGACGCGTCGTACTCCTCGGTGGCCGTTGTATGAGTTTCAGCTGAGCGCGCGTCGATGCCGAGGCGTGCCCGCTGCTCCGCGCGCACCGGGCCCGTGAGCACCCGACGCAGCGGCGTGAGCAAAATGAGTCCGGTGCACGCGCGCGGCGCATGCCATCGTCAGCACGAACGTCAGCGCGACGAGTCCGGCCCACCCGAGGTGTGGCGCGATCCCGCTGTCGCCGAGTGCGGTGCGGATCAAATTCAAGAAGAGAACGTGACAGAAGAAGATGCCGCCGGTCAGGCCGGCCAGGTACTCGGCCGAGAACAGGCGCGGCCACCGGCGCGGCGCCCGCGCCGCGGCGCACCTGGCGCCGGTACCAGGCCCAGGTGCCGCACTCGAGCGCGGCGACGGCGGCGGTGAACCACAAGAACGCCACCGGCTGGTACAGGTCCGAGGCCCGCCCGGTGTCCGAGCCGGTCCACACCGCGACCAGGTACCACATGGTGGCCACGACGCCCACCAGCAACAGCCAGCGCGATCACCTGGCGCCAGCGGCGCTCGACGAACCGCCGGACCTCGTCGAAGTGCAACGCGACCAGGACGCCCGCCACGAACTGCTCCTGGTAGGTGATCGGGTCCGCGGGCCCAGGGCCAGACCGACGCGATCGACCGGGTGGCGTCCCCGACGACGCCGAAGTACTGCGTGTAGTGCAGGTCGGCGGCGAGGGCCAGCGCGAACAGGCCGCTTGCCACCATGACGGCGACGTGGTGCTTCGAGGCGCGCAGGAGCCGCAGAAGGAGCGGGAAGACCAGGTAGAGCTGGAGGAGCACGACCACGAAGTAGAGCTGGTAGTAGCCGAAGACGAGGTAGTTCCACAGCAGTGAGCCGGCCTGGTCCCACGAGCCGGCCACGATCATGGTGAAGACCCAATAGATCCCCGTCCACACCAGGTACGGGACGCCGATCTCGATGTAGCGCTGGCGCCAGAACGCGGTCACCGGACGGGGCCGGTGGATCTCGGCGTAGGTCAAGAGGAACGCAGTCAGGAAGAAGAAGGCGGTCCGGCTGAAGTGCAACAGCATGACGAAGGCCCACGCGGTGGTGTTCCCGACGGCGACGTTCCACAGGAGCGAGTGCTGCAGCACCACCGCGCAGCACGCAACGACGCGGTACGAGTCGAACTGCCCGAGGTAGCGGCCGTCTGCCGACACATCGCCGTTCGGCAGCAGGTCCGGCGCCGTCGCCGTCGCCGTCGCCGGGTTGCCGAAGGCGTGCCGGCGGCCGGTGAGCGAGTACGCCGTCAGCGCCATGGCGGCATCCTGTCGCAGCCGACTTGAGACAAGCTGTGAACCGCCGGGCGCCCTCAGGCCCGGTGCAGCGCGACCTGCGCTACCCCAGCTTGGTCAGCGCGGCGCGCAGGTGGCGCACGGCCTGCCCGATGCGCTGCTCGTTCTCGATGAGGGCGAAGCGCACGTGGGCGTCGCCCCCGGGGCCGAAGCCGATGCCGGGCGAGGTGGCCACGCCGGCCTCGGCGACCAGGTACTTGGAGAACTCGAGCGAGCCCATCTCGCGGTAGGGCTCGGGGATCGGGGCCCAGACGAACATTGTCCCCTTGGGCGGGACCAGGTGCCAGCCGATCCGGTTGAGCCCGTCGCAGAGCGTGTCGCGGCGTGACCGGTAGATCTGGTTGATCTCCTTGGGGTAGTCCGGCGCCTCGTTCATGGCCACGATGGCGGCGATCTGGATCGGCTGGAACGTCCCGTAGTCGAGATACGTCTTGAGCTTGGTCAGTGCCTGCACGATCTCGGCGTTGCCCACGACGAAGCCCACGCGCCAACCCGCCATGGAGAACGACTTGGTCATCGTGTAGATCTCCACCGCGACGTCGGTGGCGCCGGGCACCTGGAGGATGGACGGCGGCTCGTAGCCGTCGAAGCCGAGATCGGCGTACGCGAAGTCGTGCACCAGCACCACCTCGTGCTCGCGCGCGAACGCGACCAGGCGCTCCATGAAGCCGAGGTCGACGCACGCCGTCGTGGGGTTGTGCGGGAACGACAGCACGATCACCCGCGGCTTGGGCCACGACTCCTCCCAGGCATTGATGAGCCCGTCGAAGAAGGCCTCGCCCGGGTCGGGCGCGTCGTCGGAGGCCACCTGGGGTCCCTGCAGTGGGACCTGGCGCACGTCGGCGCCGGCGAAGAGCGGCCCCCAGATGTGGATGGGGTACGACGGCGAGGGCACCAAGGCGGTATCGCCGGGGGCGACGAGCACCCACATCAAGTGGGAGAAGCCCTCCTTGGCGCCGATGGTGGTGACCACCTGGGTCTCGGGGTCGAGCTCGACGCCGAACTTGCGCAGGTAGAGGTCGGTGACGGCGCTGCGCAACTTCGGGATGCCGCGCGAGGCGGAGTAGCGGTGGTTGCGCGGGTTGCGGGCGGCCTCGGCGAGCTTGTTCACCGCCACGTCGGGTGAGGGGAGGTCGGGGTTCCCGAAGCCGAGATCGATCACGTCGCGCCCGGCTCGCCGTGCCGCCGCCTTCAGGTCGTTGATGGTGGCGAAGACGTAGGGCGGCAACCCGTTGATACGGCGGAACTCCATCGTGGAAGTCTAGGGCCAGGCTCCCTCCGCAGCGGACGACGCTCCGCCGGCCGTGCGTGCCGCGGCCACCAGCTCGGTGACGTCGACCGGCCAGCCGAACACGACCCAGGTCGCGCCCGCCTCCGACAAGGCGGCCACGCGTTCGGCCATGGGCGGCGAGGCAGCCGGTGGGGGCCCCGCCCAGGTGACCTCGAGTCGCCGCCTGCGCCGCGCTCGGCGACCACGCGCGGGGTCGGCGTCCCACATGGTGAGGGCCGCACCGGCGGCGCGAGCCTCTTCGGTGCGGCCCGACCGGCCCGCCGGCGACCCACACCGTGGTGCCGGCGGCGACGAGGTCCCGGGCCAGCGCCACCAGGTCGGCGCGGCGCTGCACGGCCGGCTCGAAGGGGATGCCATAGGCGCGGTTCTCCTCCTCGCTCAGGCGGTCCCCCGTCCCGAGGCCGGCGATCACGCGCCCGGGTGCCAACTGCTCGAGCGCGGCGAACTGCGACGCCAGCACCGCGTTGGGGACGAGGCCGACGCGCGCCACGAGGGTGCCGACGAACGGGCCGCCGCCCGCACCGCCGGTCGCCTGTCCATCGTCGATCCCGCCGACCCCCCGCGCCATCACCGACGACGGGGAAACCGCGTCGCCGAGCGCGCCGAGGATCGGGAAGGGCGCGAGCGCCGGGCGCTCGGGCTGGCCGATGGGCCAGATGTGGTCGTAACAGAAGAGCCCGTCGACACCGGCGGCCACCGCCTCGTCAGCGGCCTCGAACGCGGCGTCGGGCGTGTCGCGGAACGTCGGGAGCACGACGCCGGTGCGCAGCGGCGCGGCGCCCGCGCCGGCGCGGTCATCAGCCGAGCCCTCCCTGGCGCGCCGCCGAGCGCGGCGCCGACCGCCCCGGCGCGCTCGCCGAAGGCGGCGGGGACGACGACGGCGAGCGGCCGCCGCTCCGCGCCCTCGACCAACGCGGCGAAGGTGGCGCGCGCCGCCTCGATCAGCAGGTCGCCCGCCTGCACCACGCCGCCGCCCAGCACGAAGCACTGCGGGGTCGAGCACGCAGGCCAGGTTGGCGAGGCCGAAGCCGATCCACCACCCGACTTCTTCGATGACCTGACAGCGCCGCCGGGTCGCCCGCGGCCGCCGCGGCCGACACGTCCTCGCCGCGGACCGACTCGGGATCGCCGCCGGCGAGCGCGCACGACCTCGTCGAGCCGTCCGGCCAGGGCGGCCTCGCGGGCCAGCAGGCCCAGGCCCGCACCCGAGGCGTAGCGCTCCCAGCAGCCGCGGCGCCCGCACGGGCACGGCGGACCGGCCCGGTCCACCACCATGTGGCCGATCTCGCCGGCGAAGCCGGCCGAGCCGACCTGCACCCGGCCGTCGATCACGATGCCGCCCACCGATGCCCGTCCCCAAGGTGACCATCACGACGTGGTCGTAGCCCCGGGCGGCACCGAGGCGGTGCTCGGCCAGTACGGCGAGGTTGGCGTCGTTCTCGATCACGACCCGCCGGCCGGGCAGGCGGTCGCCGATCAGCGCGGTCCAGTCGACGCCGTGCGCCTGCGGGAGGTTGGGCGCGAAGCACAGGCGGCCGCTGCCGGTCCACCATGCCCGGGGCCCCCACGCCGACCGGCGCCGTGTCGTCACCGAGCGTGGCGTCGAGTTGCGCCACGACCTCGGCCACCGCTGCGGCGACGTGGCTGCCCACGATGGCGCGGGTGCCCGTGGGCGTGGGGACGCGCGCCTCGGCGACGGCGTCGGTCCCCGGACCCAGGGCGATGCCGAGCACCTTGGTCCCGCCGATGTCGATGCCGTAGGTCACGTCGGTGGCCACCGGGCCCCCGTCACGAGTCACGAGGTGGACTCGACCCGCGCCTTCAGCTCTCGCATGGCGGTCGCCATGATGCGGCTCGTGGCGCGCATCTTGATGAACCCCGGGATCGGCACGCGCAGTTCCGCCTCGAGGTGGTAAGTGACGTCGGTGCCGCCGTTCTCGCCGGGATCGAAGACGTAGCTCCCGTCGAGCTTGGTCGTGATGTCGCCCTGGGTCAGCTTCCAGGCCAAGGTGTGGGGCGCGTCGGTGTAGTCGTAGGCCAGGGTGTAGCTGGTGCTGCGGCCGAAGGCGGCGGCCCGGAAGGTGACGAGCAAGGGCCGGCCCTGGTCGTCGCGCTCCTTGACCTCGATCTCCTTGATGTCGGCCGCCCATTCGGGGTACCGCTCGAGGTCGGCCGCGACGGCGAAGCACCGCTCGGGCGGTGCCGCCACCGAGATGTGCTCTGTGGCTTGGTCGGCCACCTTGGGGCTTCCTTCCTGTCGGCTTCTCGTCCGCTTCTCGTGCCTGTCCTGTGCCTGCTCTCAGCCTGCTGTCCAGGACCTCACGGGCCTGCCGATGTCCGGCACCCCCGTGAGACCGCGCTGCTGCGGTGCGTCAGACTGCCACTCCGGCCAGCGCCTCAGCCAGCCTAGAAGCGAGAAGGTCGTTGTCGAAGGATTCCTCCACCCTGGCTCGGGCGGCCCGGCCCATCCGCCGGCGGCGGGTGGGATCGGCCAGCAGGCTGCGTAGAGCCTCGGCCACGGCGCCCGGGTCCTCGGGCCGGTCCACCACGAGGCCGCTCACGCCGTCGAGCACCGCCTCGGCCGCCCCGCCGCTGTCCCCGGCGATCTGGGGCACGCCGGCCGCGGCCGCCTCGAGGAAGACGATGCCGAACCCCTCCTGCTCCAGGCCGAGCCAGCGGTTGCGGCACGCCATGACGAAGATGTCGGACGCGGCGAGGAGCACGGCCCGGTCCTCGTCGCTGACCCGGCCGAGCATGTGGACGCGGGCCGGGCTCGCGCTCGCCAGCCGCTCGAGGTGGTCGAGCTCGCGCCCGCTCCCGGCGATGGCGACGACGAGGTCGGGGTAGGAGGGCGCCAGCCGCCCCGCCGCCTCGATCAGGACGTCCATGCCCTTGCGCGGGACGAGGCGGCTCACACTGGTCACGAGCGGCCCGGTCTTGGGCAGGCCGAGGGTCGCCCGGGCGGCGCGGCGTTCCGCCGCCGGGCGCGGGGTGATGGCGGCCGTGTCGACGCCGGGGGGGATCTCGACGACCGGCGCCTGGAGGCCGGGCGCGGCACGCAACGCCTCCGCAGCGGGATACGAGCCCGCCGACACGATGATGCTCGCATCCCGCAAGACGTAGGCCAGCGCGGCGCGTGCGCCGGGGATCCGGCCGGGCACCGTGATCTCGGCCCCGTGGAGGATGACGCCGTAGGGCACATCGAGCTTGGGCCCGAGCAACCCGAGCGGGAGCGCCGGGTCGAACAGGACGTGGTCGACCCCGTATTTCCGGACGCACGCGCGCACGTCGGTCAGCGCGACCGGCGTCGGAAAGAAGAGGATGTCACCGGGCACCCGCTCGATGCGAATGCCCCGCTCCGCCTGGGCCGCGTCGAACGCGGCGGCCCCCTCGTCGGACGACGCGGTCAGCACGACGTAGGAGGAAGGGTCGAGCCGTCGGTAGAGCTCCCACAGGTAGCTCTGGATGCCGCCGACCTTGGGAGGGAAGTCGTTGGTGACGAGCAGATGGCGCTTCACCGAGCGACTGCCCCGCCATTGCTTCCCCGACTATTGCGTCCCCCGCCGTCGCCGCGGCGGCGCTCCGCGTGCCGGCCGCGCTCAGCCCGCCCGAGAGCTGTAGCGCAGCGTCGGTACGAGGCCGGCGCGCTCGAGCATGCGCATGGCGCGCGCCTCGTCGGCGTCGATGACGACGGCGTCGTCGGGTTCGCGCCCGAGCAGGAAGCTGACGACGCAGTCGTCGCACGCGTCGGTCTCCTGCAGTGCGCAGCTGTCGCAGTCGATGGTGAGCCCGCCTTCGGGCCGGCGGTCGGTGTCCCTGGGATTCGGCATGACGTTGACCCTCTCTGTTCGGATCGAGCATGGCGAATGGGTGTGACAGCGCACCGGAGCCGGGCGCAGCCGGCATCGCCCGACCGCGCCACGGCGCTACTCACCATCCAGGGCGCGCGCTGCGATACGCAGGGTCTGCTCCACACCCCACGCCACGCTCTCGGTGCGCACGGACACCGCATCGGCCAACACCAAGAACGGCGGCCCCGCCACCCGGTAGTGAGCGAAGGCCTCGCTGCTCATCACGACAGGACGCCGGCCGGCAGGCCCGCGGCCAGCACGGCGACGGCAGCAGCGTCCTCGCGCTTTGACGCCGCACGTCTGGGCCCGTCACGTCTGGACGCCTCACCGGGGCTTCTCGTGACGACAGCCAGCCGGGCCGCTTCACCGAGACCCGCCTGCAGCTGACCAATGCCCTCCCACAGGTCCTGGCAGCCGAGGCAGGCCGCCGAGAGGAACAGCAATACCACCGGCGCGGCGGCCTCCATCACCTCCACCTGGCAGGGAACACCCTCGGGCGTCACGCCGACGATGTCGCGCGGGCGCGTGGTCGGCGGGCCCTCCGACGTCGGGATGGGGCGGAGCCGGCGCACGATGTCGGCCGGCGGCTCCGTCACGGACGGGCGTGCTCCTCGTCGGCGATCTCGACGATGTTGCGCCCGTGGCCGCACCAGCGGCACACGATCTCGTCGACTTCGCGCGAGAGCACCTCCTCGTCCTCGACCTCGAGGTCGCCACCGACCGTGAAGTGGTAGAAGGCCTTTGTCCGCGAAGAGACGGTGACGTCGAAGCGGGTGAGGTTGCCGCAGCTGTCGCAGCGGTATCGAGGCAGGTCCACGCCGTCAACGGTAGCCCGCCTCGGTCGCGCCGCCTCTCGTTCGCTGCGCCCGGCCCTGGCCGAGCAGCGACGGCGTCAGAGCGAGGCGAGGACCTCGCCGAACTCTTACTTGACAACATCGACCCCTGGCGCTGCCGGCACCCTCCGGCGGCGCGGAATCACTCGCCTGCTCCTCCCCCCCCAGCGCTCCATGGGGGATTCGGGTGGGCTCTGCGGGCTGTATCAGATGCGGTCGAGCAGCTCGCTCTTCTTTGCCGCGAACTCATCCTCGGAGATGATGCCGCGCTTACGGAGATCGTCGAGCTCGATGAGCCGGTCACGGATCTCGAAGGGGACCGGTCGCTGGGCGGTGACGGTGCTCGGCTCGGGCTGGGCCGACTGCGGTGCCGTCGCGGCTGCGGGTGCACCGGGTGCACCGGACCCTGGGGGTGCGGCCGTGCCGAACGGCGGTGTGTCGTGCTCGCCCTCGGTAGTGGGATCCCCTCGATGCCGTTGCGAACGTGGATGCGGCTCGTGCGGCCGCATGTCGGGCGGGATCTCCTCGCGCGCACCGCCGCCGACGATCTGGTTGATCTGCGAGTTGATCACTCGCTGAACGACAGCGGGCTTGCGCATGTACTCGAGCGTGAGCGAGTCGTCCTCACCCTGCACGTCGATGACAAGGCTGCCGGTGCCGAGCACCCGCTCGACGAGCGACTGGCGGATGTTGACCTCGGTGATGCGCTGGAGGCGCAGCTGGACCGTGTCGCGCCCGATGATCCCTTGGCGAACGAGGATGCGCGTCGAGGTCAGCGCGACGTCGTAGGACTTCCAGCGTACGAAGCGGCCGAGGAGCCACAATCCCGGGATCAGCGCGATGACGATGATCGGATAGTTCGTCCACCCCGGCGGGTTCCTCCACAGGATCAACAAGACGATGATGGCCGCCCACACCCCGATGGAACTGAAGAGCGGGCCGAAGAGGAAGATCCAATGCGGATGCATCTCGGCCAGCAGCTCCTCATCCTCGTTGAGGAATTTCCGAGGCAAGGCCATGACCGCCAGCGTACCGGCGCCGCCTCGTCGACTGAGGTACACCGCGTCCCAGGACTCCGGGTTGGGTTCCTGTTTCGCTGCGGTTGCGCCGTAAGATGTGGGCATTCCGTACGGCGAAGTGGAGCCCGTGGAGGTCAAGGCGCGTCTTGCCCGCGGGGAGGACGTGTTCCTCCTCGACGTCCGTGAGCCCGACGAGGTCGAGGCATGGTCCTACCCGATCGGCATCAACATCCCTCTCGGCCAGCTCGGCGACCGACTCGACGAGGTACCGCGCGACGTCACCATCGTGGTGGCGTGCCGTTCGGGGAACCGCTCGGCCGCGGCGGGGCAGGCTCTGAGCGACGCCGGGCTGGACCACCGAGAACCTCACCGGCGGGGCGATCGCCTGGGCGGCGGGTGACTCCGAGGATGAGGACTGATCCGGCTCGGTCGGCGACGGTGAATACGACCACATCCTCTCGATGATCGATCGCGTCGGAGAACTCGATCCTGTCCATCGCCTCGAAAGGTTCCATGCTGTCGATCGGAAGCGTCGGTTGCGCTCTGTCGATCGGTTCCGTCGGGTCCTTTGTGTCCGCGTGCTCCGTCGGATCAGCGGGATCGTCCGGAAGAGTCCGTAAGCGCCGTGGTGATCGAGTCGCGACATCACCGTCGCGATCCATGTTCACCCAACTTGCGTTCACTTAATCGGATGGCAGGGCAGTGAATGGCCGGTACCGGTGAGGAAGTCACCGAAGGTATTTGGGATGTGCCTCCAAAGAAAGCACCAAAGGTACGAAAACTAGGAGGTGACAAACGAAGACCTGTCCGTCCAAGGACACCGAGGAGTCGGCCTCACCGACGCCCCCGGCAAGAAGAATCAAGATCGGCTGACCAATTCAGCTGACGTATTCGCCGGAAGATCGGCGGAACAGCTTCTGGCACGTAAGACTGCCGAGAAGCAGTAGCGGTTCTACTGGCTACGCGAACCGGCCGGGTGGAGCACCACCCGGCCGGTTTCGCGTGGTCTTCGTCTACGGACTCGGAGATCCCGTGCCCGAGAATGATGGAACTGCTTGCGCTATTGCGTTGTGAACGGCACCGGGTTTGCGATGGGCTGTTGTGTCGATACGTCCGCCGCGATGAGGAAGCATGGCACTCCGCTTGAGTCTCCTCCTGGGAGGCAGTTCCCGTCACCGACCGGTCTCGTCGTGCTGACCAACACCTTGTACTCGAGGTGCGCCCTGCCGACCGAGTTGGTCAGGGCGAGAGCCGGCCCTCCCGCCCTGCCAAGGTCGGATGGGTTGCTGTTGCAAGCATTCGAGTCTCCCCCCGCCAATCCAGCATTGCACTCGGTGACTGCGATTTCCTCGTTCGGGGACGCCTTCACGATGACCTTGATGAGCTGTTTGTTGACGATCGCGGCGGACGGATGGATACAGACGAGGGGCGCTGGGTTACAGTCGCCGTCTTGCGCACCCGCCGGCGCCGCCCCCGCGACCACCAGCCCACCGACTCCAACAAGCGCACTCACCGCGATGCATGCGCTGGCAATGGCACGTGATATGCCGGAACGAAACATTGCTACCTCCCCTTACCCCAACCGATACGGCCAAGATGGCCGCGCTGAACTTCAAGCACGGTATCACCGACGTTCGTTGTCATCCCAGGCTCAGTTTGGCGGGCGTCGGGCATCAACCAAACGCGCGCTGGGTGTCCATGATCGCCCAGAGTGGATATTTCGGAATTCCCGACCTCACCAGGAAATGCGCGCTTGGGTAGGGCTGGTGGGGATCGAACCCACGACCCAAGGATTATGAGTCCTCTGCTCTGACCACTGAGCTACAGCCCCAGGCTTGCGCGGCGATGTTACGACACCGTTCTCGGTTACGACGCGGTTCTGTCAACGCACGTTCTCAGCGGGGCGACAGCACTCTCTCAGGCTCGGGTGCGCGGTATGCACGGTCGGTCGCGCCGTGGCGCAACGGACCGGTGGGAGGGGTTTGGCAACATAGCGCGGTGGCTGCGCCGAAAAGAAGTGCGTCAGGTCACCGATTGGCGCACTGGTGACGTCGACACCCACGCCGTCGTGGACGGACCAACCGGTCACGACCACCGAGCCGCCGGCCGTCGCGTCAGCACCTGCCGCACCAGCCGCATCAGCCCCATCAGCCCCATCAGCCGCGAGGGCGTCGCGTCGATCGGACCCTTCGGGTGACGACGGCGGACGCGGGGCGTCGTCATGGAGGTCGCGCCTCGGGCCATGGCTTCTGGTCGTCATCTCCGCCGCATGGGGACTGTGGGAGCTCCGACCAGAACTGCGCGCCGTGCCCTATCTCGACGACAGCTCGGTCCATGAGCAGATGGTGCGCTTTGCGTCGAAGCGGATCAGCGAGGGCCACCTCCCGCTGACGAGCTGGTTCCCGTATCTCGGCCTCGGGTCGCCGCAGTTCTTGCACTACCAGAGCCTCCCCTCCATGACGGCGGGGCTCATCGGGACCGTCGTCGATCCCGACACGGTCTTTCGCTGGTCTCTCTACCTGTTGCTCGCGTTGTGGCCGCTGACCGTCTATTGGAGTGGCCGGCTCTTCCGGCTTTCCCCCTGGACGGCCGCGTCCGCTGCTGCGGTCGCGCCGTTCCTCGCCTCGGTAGCCGGCATCGGCTACGAGACCAAGGCCTACGTCTGGGTCGGCTTCGGCGTGTGGACCCAGCTGTGGGCTTCGTGGACGCTTCCCTTGGCCTGGGGCTTCACCTACAGGGCCCTCTCCTCGCTGCGCCTGCGCGCCGTCCTGCCCGCCGTCTTCTTCATCATGGTGACGGTCGCGTTGCACTACGAGACGGGCTATCTCGCGCTCGTCCCGCTCATCGTGTGGCCGTTCCTGGTGCCGTCGGACTTGTGGCGCCGGCTCGGGCGCGCCGTCGCCCTGGGCGCGGCCGCGCTCTTGGCGTCGGCCTGGGTCATCGGCCGGTGATCGACCAGTCGCACTGGGCCGCCCGCAACCAGGTCCTCGAAGGCACGGCCCTCGAGAACGGCTACGGCGCGCGACAGATGTTGTCCTGGCTGATCCACGGCCGGCTCTACGACGCGGGACGGTTCCCCATCGTCACGGTGCTCGTCGGCATCGGCATTGTCGTGTGTCTCTACCGTTGGCGCACCAGTGTCGCCGGCCGTGCGTTGGTGACGATCTGGGTCGTCACTCTCTTGATGTCGTTCGGCCGCACGACATTCGGTTCGCTCTACGACATCCTGCCCGGCAGCAGCGACGTCTTCATCCGACGCTTCCAGATGGGGGTGCAGCTCTCGGGCATCCTGCTGGCGGGCATCGCGGTCGCGTTCGTGGGCCAGCTGGTGCTGACGGCGGCGTTGCGTCTCCTGCCGGACCGAGGCCGGGTCTTCGTCTTCACGCCGATGGGACAGGGACTGATCGCGGGGCTGAGCATCGTCGCCCTGCTAGCGATCCTCACGCCCGCCTGGATGAACATGGACCAGTACGCCGGGCACAATGCGACCAACATCGGCCTCCAAGCGGACGCCGATGTGCAGTTGGACCCCTCCATCAACGAACTCATCGACTATGTGAGGGCCCACCCACAAGGACGGGTGTACGCCGGAGCAGCCGACCAACTGGGGCAACGACTTCACCGTCGGGTACGTACCCGTCTTCAAGTACCTCGAGAGCAAGGACATCGACGAGGTCGGCTACACGCTGCGCACCGCGTCGCTTGATGACCGACCCCGAGTACTTCTTCGACGACACCAACCCGGGCGACTACCCGCTTTTCGGCATCGGCTACATCATCACGCCGGAGAACATGCCGCCGCCGGTTCCGGCCGACCAAGTGCTCTGCTCGGGCCCCTACTGCCTGTGGTCGCTGCACGACTCGGGCTACATCCACGTCTACGACACGACCGGCGTGCTCGAGGCCACCCGGGCCAACGTCGGGACCCGGCAAGCACCACTCTGCTCGATTCGCCTCTGCTCGAACAACAGCGCGACCTCACGGTCGCCTTCAACGGCGGGGAGGCGTCGGAGCCCACCGCGCCGGGTGGGTCGGTGCAAGGGATCGCCCGGACACGTCGTCGCGCAGGAAGCGGACCTGGCGAACGGCACGGCCAGCGCACGTCGTGCACACGAACCGACGCGCCACCGTCGTCCTCAGCGCGTCCTACGACCCGGGATGGCACGCCACCGTCGACGGGCACCCTGCCCCGACGATCATGGTGGCGCCCGCGCTGGTCGGGGTCGACGTCGGTCCCGGTGAGCACACGGTTGTCTTCACCTTCGACGGCTACGGCTCCTACACGCGCGTTGTTCCTGCTGGCATTGGCCGTGTTCGTGGTCCTCGCCGTTGCACCGACTGGCGTGGCGCCGTTGGGGACATGGGTGGCGCCCTCGACGCGGGCGGCGGGCGCGGCACAGTCGTGGACAGCAGCGGCGTGAAGACAGACGTGAAGCGGGAACAGAAACCCCGACTCCGGTGTCGACCGGAGCCGGGGGATCGAACACAATGGGAGTCGATGCCCCCGACTCCAGCTCCGACTCCGGCCTCGACGCCACCTCGACCGCCCCGCCCTGAGCCGGCCGACATCGTCGTCGGCTTCCTGCGTGCCCTCGCGCGTTTCGACGATCGACGCCGCGCTCGACCTCGTCGACGACGACCTCGTCTACGCCAACGTGACGCTCCCCACGCTGTACGGAAAGGAGCGCCTCGAGCGGGCCGCCCGCCTGATGTTGCGGCCCGACCGCATGGGTTTCGACGTCCACTTCAACCACGTGGCGACCGAAGGCGACGTCGTGCTGACCGACCGGATCGACGAGCTCAACTTCCGACGCTTCGCGTCCGCGATTCTGGGTCTACGGCCGCTTCATCGTGAACGACGGCAAGATCACCCTGTGGCGCGACTCGTTCGACTGGCTCGACGTGACCATCGGCAACCTGCGCGGGCTGGCCGGGCTGGTCTCGCCGTCTTTGAACCGGCGCATGCCACCGGACTGAGCTGGCCGAGACTCCGACAGCCGCACCGCACTGGCGGGCCCTCGCGCGGTCCTACTGCAGATAGCCCTCGACGGTGCCGGCGGAGCGCTGCTCCGCCGCGTCGGGATCCTGGCCCGCGCTGCGCTTGGCGCGGCGCTGCCGCAACAGGTCCCACATCTCGTCGAGGGTGACCTCGAGGTCGCGCTTGCGCGCCAGCTCGTCGTCGCTCAGCCCCTCGCCGACGTGCGCCTCCTCGAGGCGCTGCTCCTCCGCGGCGAGCAGGCTGATCCGCTCCACGATCTCCTTGTCGTCCATGTGCGCTCCGATCGACAACCCTCGGCCATTCTGCAGCCCTCGGCCAGTCTGCCCGGCCTCAGGCCGCGGCGCCCAGCTCGCCGTCGTCGCCAGCCGCCTCGGCCGGCGTGCCCGACCCCGACAGGGCCGGGGTGAGCACGTCGGCGATTGTGGCGGCCAGGTGGAACGTCATGACCTCGCGGACCTCCTCGGGGACGTCCTCGAGGTCGGGACCGTTGCGCTCGGGCAACACGACCTCGGTGAGCCCGGCCCGGTGGGCAGCCAGCACCTTCTGCTTGACGCCCCCGATGGGCAGCACCCGGCCCTGCAGGGTGACCTCACCGGTCATCCCCACGACCGAGCGCACGGGCACGCCACGCAGCAGGCTGACGAGCGCCGTGGTCATCGTGACCCCGGCCGACGGACCGTCCTTGGGGACGGCGCCGGCAGGGACGTGGACGTGGAAGCGCTTGCCTGCGAAGGCCGCCGGGTCGATCCCCAGCTCCTCCGCGTGCGAGCGCACGTAGGAGAGCGCGATCTCCGCCGACTCCTTCATGACGTCGCCGAGCTGACCCGTGAGCGTCAAGCCCTCGGGCCCGTCGGAGACGCTGGCCTCGACGAAGAGCACGTCGCCGCCTGCGCCGGTCACGGCCAGGCCGGTGACCACGCCGGGCACGCTGGTGCGGTCCGCCGCCTCGAAGAAGAAGTGCGGCCGGCCGAGCCACCCGCGCACGTCGTCCTTGTCGACCACGACCGGAGCCTCGACGCTCGCCCGAGGCGAGCTTGGTCGCCACCTTGCGGAGCATCTTGCCGAGCTCGCGCTCGAGATTCCGGACGCCGGCCTCCCGGGTGTAGTCGGCCACGACGGCGCGCAGTGCGTCGTCGGTGACCTCCACCTCGTCCTCACGCAACGCAGCCCGGGTGAGCTGGCGCCGCAAGAGGTGGTGCCGGGCGATGGAGACCTTCTCGGACTCGGTGTACCCGTCGATCCGGATGACCTCCATGCGGTCGAGCAGCGGGCCGGGGATGGTCTCGGTGACGTTGGCCGTCGCGATGAACAACACCCGCGACAGGTCGAGGTCGACCTCGAGGTAGTGGTCACGGAACGTGTGGTTCTGCGCCGGGTCGAGCACCTCGAGCAACGCCGAGGAGGGGTCGCCGCGGTAGTCCGCGCCGATCTTGTCGACCTCGTCGAGGACGATGACCGGGTTCATGGTCCCGGCCTCGCGGAGCGCCCGCACCAACCGTCCGGGCTGCGCGCCGACGTAGGTACGGCGGTGCCCCCGGATCTCGGCCTCGTCGCGGATGCCACCGAGCGACACCCGGACGAACTTGCGTCCGAGCGCGTTGGCCACGGACTCACCGAGCGACGTCTTGCCGACGCCCGGCGGGCCCACGAGGGCCAGGATGGCGCCCGACCCGCGCCCGTCCACCGGCGCCAGGCCGCGCTCGGCCTGGAGCTTGCGCACGGCGAGGTGCTCGAGGATGCGCTCCTTCACGTCCTCCAGCCCGTCGTGATCGGCCTCCAAGATGCGCGAGGCCTCGTTGATGTCCAAGCGGTCCTCGGACTCGACGCCCCAGGGGACCTCGAGCACCGTGTCGAGCCACGTGCGGATCCAGCCCGTCTCGGGGCTCTGGTCGCTGGTGCGCTCGAGCTTGTCGACCTCGCGCTCGACCGCCTTGCGGACGTGCTCGGGCAGCTCGGCCGCTTCGAGCTTGGCCCGGTAGTCGTCCGGGTCGCCCGTCGTCGGAGTCACCGCTCAGGCCGTTGAGCTCCTTGCGGATGGCGTCGAGCTGACGGCGCAAGAGGAACTCGCGCTGGGTCTTCTCCATGCCCTCCTCGACGTCGGTCTTGATCTTCTCGCGCAACGCCAGGTCGGCGAGCGTGTCGCGCGCCCAGCCGAGGACGAGGCGCAGCCGCGTCTCGACGTCGAGCGTCTCGAGGACCTCGACCTTCTGGGTCAGCGAGAGGTCGGGTGAGTAGCCGGCCACATCGGCCAGGCGGCTCGGCTCGGTGATGTCACGCAACTGCGCGGCGATCCGGCCGGCGCCCCTGGTGTGCAAGATGTTCTCGAGCACGGCGCGGTACTCGCGGGCCAGCTCGTGCGCGGCGGGGGTCGGCTCGGGCTCGTCGAGGGGCTCGGCCTCGACCCAGAGGGCGTCGCCGGTCCCGGGCACACCGGTGCCGATGACGGCGCGGTGGTCACCCCGGATGGCCACGGCGGGCAGGCCGCCGGGCAGGTCGCCCTCCTCCATCACCTCGGCGATCACGCCGACGGTGGCGAAGCGCCCCTCGATGTGGGGCACCAGCAGCAGGCGGCCGCCGGCGGAGCGGGCGGCCTCGACCGCGGCCCGGGCCTCATCGGACTCGAGCGCCATGGTGAAGACCATCCCGGGCAGCACCACCCCTGAGGTGAGTGGGAGCAATGGGAGTGTCACGTTTTCGTTGGTCATCGGATGTCCTTTTGTAACGCCGTAATGGCGAAGTGTAATGCCGTAATGACAAACATCCTCTGACTGGTCAACCATTTGGGTGCGCGCCTGATTCCCGGGCGGTGGATCCGGCCCCCGGATCGGGTCCGGCGGGGTGGCAGGGCGGCCACGACCTGGGAATTCACTGCCACCGGGGAGCCAAGTCCTTCGAAGCGTGGATGGAGGCGGCTGGAGAGGAGGTTAAGCAGGGATGGAGCGGAGCAGGCGGGAAGGGTGCGCGTCTGTATATGCAGCCTTCGTCAATGGGGTGATTACCGAAGGATCCAGTGGGTGGTTTCGGAAGGATATCGCCGTAGCCTTCCGTAATTGGGGTGGGTTTTGGAAGGATACATATACAGGCCAAACGAGGTGTCGGGGCTCAGAGCGGGTCCCGGGTCTCGGGGTCGGGGCCAGGTCGAGGCTCGGAGTCGGGCCCGTTGGCGGCCCGTCGAGCGGTGGGCAGGGTGCCTACGCTGGGGGTCATGGCGAGCCCGAGGGAGCGCCGGAGCCGGGAGCGGCGGGGTCGACGACGCTGGCGCCGGCACGGCCCGCCCCGGATCTCGACGAGGGCGACCACGACCGCATGGCCCACATCGTCCTGGAGGGCTACACGCCCAAGGACGGGCGAGTTCGTCTCGACCGGGCCGAGCGTGGTCGAGGGCATCGTGACGGGGACGGCGGTGCGGGCGCTGTGCGGCAAGGAGTGGGTCCCGGGACGCAACCCGGCCCGTTACGGCCTCTGCCCGACCTGCAAGGAGATCGCCGAGCGATGGGGTGGAAGATCCCGAGCAGCTGAGCGCAGACCAGCTGAGCAAGTTCGAGCCAGCTGGGCCAACCGGCGCTACGGCGTCAGCTGAGCGACCTGAGCCACCTGAGCGCACCTGACGCACCTGAGCCACCTGGGCCACTGAGCACAAACCGATGGCGGGACCTGAGTGGATTCGGCGTCGAGCGGCTGCGGCGGTGGCACATCCACTGCGCCATGTGTTCCGTGCACGGCGCGTCGCCCGCTACCGTGCGGCACGCCGCTTGCGGGCGGCGCAACGATGCAGCGAGGCCGGCGCTACGGCCGACCGAAGGGAGCACGTTGGCACAGGTCAGCTTCGACGGCGTCACCAAGCGCTTCGGCGACACCACCGCCGTCGACGACCTGACGCTGAACGTGCCCGACGGCGAGCTGCTCGTGCTGCTCGGCCCGTCGGGCTGCGGCAAGACCACGGCGCTGCGCCTGGTGGCCGGGCTCGAGGAGCTGAGCGAGGGCACCGTCTCCATCGGTGACCGCGTCGTCAACGACGTCGACCCCAAGGACCGCGACGTCGCGATGGTCTTCCAGAGCTACGCGCTGTATCCCGCACCTGACGGTGGCGAAGAACATCGAGTTCCCGCTCCGCCAGCGTGGCGTCGACAAGGAGGAGCGCGTCACCAAGGTCAAGCGGGCCGCCGAGACCCTCGGCCTCGGCTCGCTGCTGGACCGCAAGCCGGCGCAGCTCTCGGGCGGCCAGCGCCAGCGGGTCGCGCTCGCCCGGGCCATCGTGCGCGAGCCCCTCGTCTTCTTGATGGACGAGCCGCTGTCCAACCTCGACGCCGCGCTGCGGGTGCAGACGCGCGCCGACATCGTCGAGCTGCAGGCGCGCCTGGCCACCACCACGCTCTACGTCACGCACGACCAGGTCGAGGCGATGACGATGGGCCACCGCATCGCCGTGATGAGCGAGGGCAGGTTGCAGCAGGTGGCCACGCCGGAGGAGCTCTACGGCACGCCGGCCAACGCATTCGTGGCGCGACTTCCTCGGGAGCCCGGGCATGAACCTGTTCGAGGGGATGCTCGTCGAGAGCGGGACCCCCGACGGTGTCGGCGCCGGCGCCCTGTGCGTCGCCTTCCCCGGCTCCTCCGTTCCGCTGCCGGACTCGGTGGCCGAGGCGGTCCGTGGCGCCGGGCCCGACGTGGTGCTGGGCCTGCGGCCGGAGTCGCTGCATCTCAGTGCGGACGGTCCGATCGCGGCCAGCGTCCTCATCGTCGAGCTCCTCGGGGCCGAGACCCACGTCATCTGCCACACCGAGACGGGCGCCCGGATCATCGTGCGCCAGGGTCGCCAACGCAGCCGCGGCCCGCCCTCGGTGAGGCCGTGCGCATCGCCGTCGACCCCGACCCCAAGGCGTTCCACCTCTTCGACGCCTCCACCGGTGCCCGGCTGGGCGGTGCCTCGTGACGGTGGCGGCGGCCAGCGGCACCGGGCGGCACCGGCGGCACCGGTGGCGCCGGCGAAAGCGAGGCACGAGCCATGGCCTGCGCCAGCGGCTGCGCAAGGAGGCGGCGCTGGCCTACCTGCTGCTCGTTCCCGCCATGGCGCTCTTCGGCGTCTTCTCCTTCTATCCGTTCCTCCGCAACTTCAAGCTGATGCTCTACGAGACGCCCCCGGTGCCCGGTCTCCCCGGCGCACTACGTGGGCCTGCACCAGATCTGGCCGACGATCAGCTCGACGCAGTTCACCCAGAGCCTCGTCACGACGGTCATCTTCGTGGTCCTGGTCGTCCCGATCTCGTTGATCCTCGGCCTGGCGCTCGCCGTCGCCGCCCACCGCAAGCTCAAGGGCATGGCGGTCTACCGCATGATCTTCTCGTCCACGGTCGTGAGCTCGGTCGCCGTCGCCTCGGTCGTCTTCGGCACGCTGCTCAACCCGGTCGTCGGGCTCTTGCCGTGGCTCGGCATCAACCCGACCCCGCCCGCGCTCGAGAGCACCACCTGGGCCCTGCCCGCGGTCGCCCTGATCACCATCTGGCAGTTCCTCGGGCTCGCCTTCATCATCATGTCCGCCGGGCTGTCAGTCGGTGCCCGACGAGCTGCTGGAGGCGGCCCGCATCGACGGCGCCAACGCCTGGACGTGCTTCTGGCGCATGACCGTGCCCGCTGCTCTCCCCCACCATCTTCTTCGCCGTGGTCGTCAGCACGATCTACGCCTTCCAGGCCTTCGGCGCAGTGGACATCCTCATCGGCAACACCAACGCGGTCCGACTGCACACCAACGTGCTCATCTACAACATCGTCAACACGCTGCAGGTCGAGAACAACCCGGGCGCGGCCGCCATCATGGCGACGGTCCTGTTCTTGATCATGCTGGGCCTGACCCTCATTGCAGATGCGGCTCTTGGAGCGGCGGGTGAACTATGCCCGCTGAGCCCGGGACCGACGTGGCCGCGGCGTGGCCTGAGGCGGGCTGACGGTGGCCAAGGGCGTCACGGAGGCCGCCCCGCTCAGGAAACCGCGCCGGCGACTGCGGACGATCGGCAGCTACGCGCTGCTCACCGCCGGCGCCATCGTCGTGCTCTTCCCCGTGTACGTCACGATCGTGAACTCGCTGCTGGTGCCCGACCAGCTGGTCCAACAGCCCCCGCCGCTCTTCCCCACCGACCCGCAGTGGCACAACTACGTCACGGCGTGGACCAGCGGGTTCCATGTCCAAGTACATGGCCACCTCGGCCATCATGACGATCATCATCGTGGTGGGACAGCTCGTCACGTCGATCCTGGCCGCCTACGCCTTCGCCTTCCTGCGCTTCCCGTTCAAGCGCACCCTGTTCGTGCTCTGCCTCGCCACGCTGATGATCCCGCTCGAGGTGACCTTCATCACCAACCTCGACACCATCACGTCGCTGCACTGGTTCAACAGTTACGAGGGTCTCGCCATCCCGTTCCTCGCCACCGGCTTCGGCATCTTCCTGCTGCGCCAGGCCTTCCTGCAGATCCCGCGCGACCTGCAGGAGGCCGCGCAGCTCGACGGGTACGGCCACCTCCGCTTCATGACCCGTGTTGCCGTGCCGCTCGCCCGCCCGTCACTGGCGGCGCTCGGGGTGTTCTCCTTCCTCGCCGCGTGGAACCAGTACCTGTGGCCGCTGGTCTCGACCGGTGGGCAGTCACCGCTCAACACGGTCCAGATCGGCCTGAAGCAACTGTTGGGGACCCAGGTCTCCCAGATCCCGGTCTCGCTCGCCGGTGCGGTCATCGCGTTCGTGCCGCTCGTCATCCTGCTCATCGTGTTCCAGAAGCAGCTCGTGCGCAGCCTCACAGCCGGTGCGGTCAAATAGCACCTCCGGGGTGCTAGGCAATAGGCATGCGGACCGCTCGCTTCACCCGACTCTTCGCCGCAGCGCTGTTCGTCACCTCGGCCACGACCGCCACCGCGGACTGTCGTCGCCGCGGCCGGCGCGCCCGCAGCCGGTGCCAGCAGCCTCCCGAGTTGCAACCTCAAGGCGCTGCAGAACCACAAGGGCTTGGTGACCATCACGTTCTGGAACTCCATGGTGCAGGCCAACGGCCAGACGCTCGCCGCCATCACCAATGCCTTCAACTCCTCGCAGAGCAAGGTGCACGTCACCCTGGTCAACCAGTCGAGCTACGACGACACCTGGCAGAAGTACGAGGCGGGGCTCACCAACGGCCAGCTGCCTGACGCCGTGCAGCTGGAGGACCAGCGCACCCAGGCCGCCATCGACACCCAGTCGTTCCTGCCCGTCCAGTCGTGCATGAACGCCGCCAAGTACTCCACGAGCGACTACCTGACGCGGCCGCTCAACTACTGGAAGGTCAACGGGGTCCAGTGGGCACTCCCCTTCGCCGTCTCGGCGCCGATCCTCTATTACAACGAGAACGCCTTCACCAAGGCCGGCCTCAACCCGGCCGACCCGCCGACCACCCTCCCCCAGATGCTGGCCGACGCCAAGGCCCTCAAGGCCTCCGGCAGCGGCATGGGGCTCGTCCTCGACCCCTGGCATCTCGAGACCTGGCTCTCGACGGCGAACACCCTCTTCGTGAACAACCAGAACGGTCGCAGCAGCCGGGCGACCAAGGGCGTCTTCAACAACAAGACCGCCGTGTCGATCTTCAGCCAGCTCGACCAGTTGGTGACGTCGGGCGACGCCACGACCAACCCGTCCTCGGGTCCCGACGAGTACGACAACCTCCTCGGCATCGGGAGCGGCAAATACGGCATGACGATCGAGACGTCGGCTGCGTTGGGCACCGTGACCCAGCTGCTGGCCGGTGGCCAGTACTCCAACGTCAAGCTCGGCATCGGGCCCTTCCCCGTGTACAGCTCCTCGGTGAAGGGCGGGGTCGAGCCTGGTGGTTCGGGCGTGTACATCTCGAACAAGGTGCCCGCCATCGATCAGGCCGCCGCCTGGATGTATCTGTCCTACCTCTGCAACACGCAGAGCCAGGCGACGTGGGCCGCCGGCACCGGCTACATCCCGGTGCGCAAGTCCTCGGCCAGCACCGCCACCGTCCAGCACCTGTGGACAACCAACCCCGGGTACAAGGTCGCCTACAACGAGATCAACAACGGCGTGAACGACGCCGCGACACAGGGCTCGGTGATCGGCCCCTATGAGGACGTGCGGACCGACATCGTGAACTCCGAGATCTCCATGTACACCCAGGGCGTGTCGCCGTCGAAGGCGGTCTCGACGGCCGAGTCCAACGTGAACCAGACCATCTCGAGCTACAACAGCCGGCTCGGCGCGAGTTAGCGCCGGCGAGTCGCAGCATGCGGCGAAAGGGAGGCCGACGGTGACAATCGAGGTGGCTCGCCGCTACGAGCAGATCAGTCCCAAGTCCTACGAGCACCCGGCCGACAAGGCGGCCACCTCCGCGCTGCACTCGGTGCCACTGCTCGACACGGTGGTGAAGCGCCTCACCGATCTCGGGCACGAGCGGCGCCTGCGCCAGATCGTGATGGGCAACGCCATCAGGCTCGGCCCCAAACAGGTTCCCGACGCGTGGGCCGCCTATGTGCGCTGCGCCGGCATCCTCGACATCGCCGAGGTGCCCGACCTCTATCTCATCAACAGCCCGGACATCAACGCCATGACGATCGGAGCGAAAACGCCCATCGTCATCATCAACTCCTCCATGATCCGATCTTTCGACACGAAGGAAGTGGAGACGGTCCTGGCTCACGAGGTGGCCCACGTCCTCTCCGAGCACTACTACTACACGACGGCGCTGGTCCTGCTCAGCCAGTTCCTCCAAGGTGCGCTGCCGCGCTCGCTCCTCTTGGGCCTGCCGGTGCGTGCCATGTACCTCGCACTCTTGGAGTGGGCGCGCGCCGCCGAGCTGACGGCGGACCGCGCGGCGGCGCTGGTGATGGCCGACCCGTTGCAACCCTGCCGCGTCCTGATGCAGCTGGCCGGCGGATCGGTGCCCGGCATGAACTTCGACGTGTTCTTGGAGCAGGCCAACGACTACGAGAGCGAGGACGACCTGTTCTCGCGCCACGCGCGGCTTCTGGTCCGAGCTCAACCTCACGCATCCCGTCGCGGTGCGCCGGGTCAAGGAGCTCATGGAGTGGGTCCACACCGGCGCGTACGACCGCATCTGCGACGGCGACTACGCGCGGCGGGGCCAGGAGCCGCCGCCCTCGGCGGAATACGAGGACGCCGTGGCGCACTACCGGGAGCGCTTCTCCCGGATCTTGGACCGGGCGGCCGGCGGCGTCCAAGAGCTCGGCCGCCGTCTTGGGAGCTGGCTCGAGCGCTTCCAGAACACCGGGGCCGACGGCGTCGACGTCGACCCCGACGTTGACGACGACATCGACGAGCCCGGCGACGCCGAGGAGTGAGCGCCACCTCGTCCCGGCGGCCCACGCCCAGGCAGCCTGAATAGGCCGAAAGTCACACGCCGACTGGAGAACCGCCATTGTCGCAACCCGGTTAGGTACGATCGACTAACCGACTGAACTCCGCGTGGCGCCAAGCGCGTGGTGGAGGAACTGACATTGGCGATGCGGGACACCGACACGGTAGGGACCTCCGCCTATCGCGCCGTGTTCGAGCACGCCTCCGACGGCATGCTCTTCGCGGCAGCCGACGGGCGCATCACTGCTGCCAACCCCGCCGCGTGCGCCATGCTCGCCATGACGGCGGAGGAGCTCTGCACCCTGGGCTACGACGATCTCGTCGACCAAGAGGACCCGCGTTGGCAACTGGCAGTGGCCGAGCGGAACCGAAGCGGCACCTCGGTCGGCGTCGTCCGCCTGCGCCATGGCGACGGGCGTTACGTCGAGCTCGAGGCAACGAGCCGTCGCCTGCACGACGCCGACGGCTCCGTGCGCCTCTTCAGCGTCTTGCGCGACATCTCTAGCCGTGTCGAGATCGAACGAGAGATGGAGGAACTGAGCGCACAGCTGCTGGCGCTCTCGCGCACCGACGAGCTGACCGGGTTCCAGAACCGGCGCGGCCTGACCACAGCCGGGGCGACGCTGCTGCAGATGGCCGACGCTCAGCACGGTGAGGTCCGGGTCCTCTTCGTCGACGTCGGCAACGTGAAGGAGCTCAACGAGCAGGTCGGCCACCACGCGGGCGACGCGGCGATCCAGGCGGTGGCGCGGGCGCTCAGCGTGACGTTCCGCAAGGTCGACGTGCTGGCCCGCATCGGGGGCACCGTCTTCTTGGCCGTGGCACTCAACCTCGACGGCGCCGAGTGCGAGACGATTACCAGCCGCATCATGGAGCACCTCTGGGCGCCCGAGACGACCCAGTTCGTCGGGGCCCCCGTCGAGGTGTCCTTCGGCTGGACGACCCGTCCCGTGGGCACCCGCTTCACTCTCGAGGAGCTGGTGGCGCGTTCGGACCGGGCCATGCTCGAGGCCCGCGACGCCCGTGTGGCGGCCTCCGCCCCCGCCCGGTACCACTGACTGCCTCGCCCCACTTCAGAGGGCTTATTTGTCGCGGAACCGGGTAATACCCGACTAACCCGCTTGGATTTAGAAGTGCGCGTGCTTTAAGGTAGTCAGATGGATAAATCCAGCCAGCATCAGTCCGCGCCCTCCGCCACCCCGGTCTCACGCACCACCCGGCGCGCGGTCCGCCGGTTCGGCGCCGTCGGCACCCTCACGATGGCCAGCCTGGCGCTTGCCACGCTCTCGGCCGTCCCGGCCGGGGCCCAGGGCGGCACGGTCAACCTGGTCGCCTATTCGACGCCCAAGCCGGCCTACAGCGTCCTGGAGGCAGACTTCGCCAAGACCAAGGCGGGCCAGGGCGTCACGATCTCGCCGTCCTTCGGGCCCTCGGGCACACAGGCCACGGCCGTGGTCGACGGGCTGCCGGCCGACCTCGTGAACCTGTCCCTCGAACCCGACATGGCCAAGCTGGTCAAGGCCGGCCTGGTGTCCAGCAGCTGGGCCGACGACGCCCACCAAGGGCATGGTGACCGACTCCATCGTCTCGTTCATCGTGCGTCCTGGGAACCCCAAGCACATCACGACTTGGGCCGACCTGGTGAAGTCCGGCGTGCAGGTGATCACGCCGAACGTGTTCAGCTCCGGCAGCGCGAAGTGGAACATCATGGCCGCCTACGGCGCCGAAGTGAAGCAGGGGAAGTCCCCCGCGCAGGCCGAGGCCTACCTCTCGGAGCTCCTGCACCACGCGGTCGCCCAGCCCTCGAGCGCCAGCGCTGCGCTCCAGACGTTCCTCTCGGGCCAAGGTGACGTGCTGCTCGACTACGAGGACGACGCGCTCTACGCCAAGAAGCAGGGTGAGCCGGTGCAGGTCGTCACCCCGCCGCAGACGATCCTCATTCAGAACCCGATCGCCGTGACCAAGACCGCGAGCCCCGCGGCAAAGGCCTTCCTGGCCTACCTGGTCTCCCCCGCCGGCCAGACCGTCTGGGGCGAGGAGGGCTACCGCCCGGTGCTGTCGTCGGTCGCGGCGAAGTTCAACTTCCCCGCACCCAAGACGCTCTTCACGATCAACAGCCTCGGCGGCTGGACATCGGTGAACACGAAGTTCTTCGACCCCGAGACGGGCATCGTGGCCAAGGACGAGCAGTCGCTCGGCGTATCCACGGCCAGCGGATAACGGAGAGCGGGTCAGCAGGGTCGTAGGTCAGGGACGTGGGCGCATCCGTCGCCGACCTGGGTCTCCCGGGCGGTCAGCCGGGCGCCCCCGCGGAGCCCGCCGACCGCAGGCCGGGGCGCAGTCAGTGGCGTCGTCGCCCCCCCACGACGCCACCGGCCGCCCTGGCCGCGGCGGGTCGCGTCGGCCGCCGCCTCGCCGGCCCGGCCCTCGCTATCACCTACCTGTCGCTGCTCGTCCTCCTCCCGGTGGCGGCGCTCCTCACCAATGCATTCAGCGGAGGATGGAGCGCCTTCTGGTCGGCCATCACCCAACCCGAGGCGGTGGCCGCGCTCGAGTTGACGCTGGCGTCGTCGGCCATCGTGGCGGTGATCAACTCCATCGCCGGCCTCGCCATCGCCTTCGTGCTGGTGCGCGACGACTTCCGCGGCAAGGCGCTGTTGAGTGCGGTGATCGACCTGCCGTTCGCGCTGCCCACGATCGTTGCCGGACTCACGCTGCTCGCGCTCTACGGCGCCGACAGCCCCTTCCACGTCAACCTGGCAGGGACACGCTTCGGTGTCGCTGCCGCGCTGCTCTTCGTCACGCTGCCCTTCTGCGTCCGCAGTGTCCAACCGGTGTTGGCGGAGCTCGATGCGGAGACGGAAGAGGCCGCGTCCTCCCTCGGCGCCAGCCCGCGCCAGGTGCTCCGCCGCATCGTCCTGCCGAGCATCTTGCCGTCGGTCCTCGCCGGCGCCGGCCTCGCCTTCGCCCGCGCCGTGGGCGAGTACGGCTCGATCGTGCTCATCTCGGGCAATATCCCGTTCAAGACCGAGGTGGCGTCGTCGTACATCTTCAGCCTCTCCCAGAGCGGGGATCTCCCGGGGGCCAGCGCCGTCTCCGTGGTGCTGGTGGCCATCGCACTGGTCGTGCTCATCGCCATCGGCTGGGCCCGCCGGCGCTTCGACGTCCCGGATTCAGTGTGAAGAGCTCCCGCTGGCGCCTGCCGCTGCGCTTCGCCGCGCTCTTCTATCTCGGCCTGCTGATCCTGTTACCTGTCGGCACGGTGTTCTTCCGCGCCTTCCAGCACGGAGTCGGCACGGCGTGGGATGCATTCACCGCGCCGGGCGCACTGCACGCACTGTTGCTGACGCTGATCGTGGCGGTGATCGCCGTGCCACTCAACACCGTGTTCGGGGTGGGGGTCTCGCTGATTCTGGCCCGGCACCGTTTCCCCGGCGCCTGGCTGCTCGATGCGCTCGTCGACATCCCGCTCGCCATCTCCCCCGTGATCATCGGCCTGGGACTGATCCTCGTGTACGGCAAGACGGGCTGGTTCGGCAACTGGTTGGCCGCGCGCGGCATCACCGTGATCTTCTCGGTCCCCGGGATCATCATGGCCTCGGCCGCCGTCTCACTCCCCTACGTGGTCCGCGAGGTGCTCCCGGTGTTGCAGGAGATCGGCACCGAGCAGGAGCAGGCGGCCGGCACGCTCGGCGCCGGGCCACTCTCTGTCTTCTGGCGGATCACCCTGCCCAACATCCGCCGTGGGCTGGCTTACGGGGTCACCCTGACCACGGCCCGCGTGCTCGGCGAGTTCGGTGCGGTCTCCATCGTCTCGGGCGATATCGCCAACAAGACCCAGACCTACACTCAGTTCATCTCCACCAGCATCGACAACCTGGATCCGCAGAGTGCGTACGTGGGGGCGGTGGTCTTGTGCCTGGCCGCCCTCCTGGTGCTTACGATGCTGACCGTGACCGACCGCCGGCGAGCCGAATGGCACTCGAGGGCCACCCTGTGAGAGCGCTGAGATGAGCATCCGAGTCGAAGGAATCTCGAAGCGCTTCGGGGACGCCGTGGCGCTCGACGACGTCTCGCTCGAGGTCGAGACGGGTTCGCTCACGGCACTGCTCGGCCCGAGCGGCGGCGGGAAGTCGACGCTGCTTCGCATCATCGCCGGGCTCGACACGCCGGACACGGGCATGGTGCGGATCGAGGGCGAGGACCTCACGGACACGCCGGCCCGCAGGCGTGGCGTCGGGTTCTGTTTCCAGCACTACGCGCCCTTCCGCCACCTGACGGTGCGGCGCAACGTGGCGTTCGGCCTCGAGGTCAGACGTCGCCCCAAGGCGGAGATCAAGGCGCGCGTCGACGAGCTCCTCGAGCTCGTGGGCCTGGCCCATCTGGGCGACCGGTACCCGTCGCAGCTCTCGGGCGGCCAACGCCAGCGCATGGCCCTGGCCCGGGCGCTGGCCATCGAGCCCAAGGTGCTGCTGCTCGACGAGCCCTTCGGGGCCCTCGACGCCCAGGTGCGCACCCAGCTGCGCCAGTGGCTACGCGACCTGCACGACACGCTGCACGTGACCACCGTCCTGGTGACCCACGACCAGGAGGAAGCGATGGAGGTAGCCGACCGGCTCGCCATCATCAACCACGGCCGCTTGGAGCAGGTGGGCACTCCTTCGGACATGTACGACCATCCCTCCACCGAGTTCGTGCTCACGTTCCTCGGGCCTGCTACGCGTTTGGGCGGCCTGTGGGTGCGGCCTCACGACCTCGCGTTGCACCGCGACGAGGGAGTCCGGCCCGATGATCCCGGCGCCGTGCCCGGCACGGTGGCTCGCGTGACCCACCTCGGCTTCGAGGTCAAGGTCGACGTCACCCTCGACGATGGCGCGTGCTGGGTCCAGCTGAGCCGCGGCACGGCGGCCGACCTCGACCTCGCCCCCGGGCAGCGCGTCTGGATCGTGCCACCGCAACGCACGAGCGCCACCAGCGCACACCCCGAGATTGAGGCCGCCTCTGAGCCGGAGACTGGGCTTGAGTCTGCGTCCGCGCCTGAGTCGCCCTCGGCACCTGAGCCGCCCTCGTCGGAGACGACGGTGGAGGCCGGCCGCCCCGCCGAGGTGGCTTAGCCCTCACCTGCCCACGCGCCCGGCACGGGCGCGTGACGGCGGGCCCGCCCAAGGCACGCCCGCCGTCACTTTCGGACGTGGCTTCCACCCGACGACGTCGAGTGCCCGCGTCCTCCGGATGCGGTGCCGAGGAGGACCGGCGAGACCTACCGACTCCCTCCGGCGCCGCTGTTTGGCTGTGACGTTAACTTCGTGACCACGGCGAAACCAGGTTGTTCACAGTCACCCCTGTGTTGGATTACCTCAGCGTGAACTGACGGTGGACGCCGGGATCGCCCTCCTCCGAGCAGCGCGTTCGCACGTCCCGCCCGACGACAACACGGCCACAACGAGAGCCCCGTTCCGGCCGAGGCAGCGCCCAAAACACCTCGCCCGCCCCTCCGGCGTAACCTTCACCGCACGACCTTTTCCCAGTCCACGAGCCACCTTTGCGTGCCGTCTCGCCCGTCTCCAAGGCGTCTGCCACCGAGCGTCGCTCAGGGGCCTCAAAGCGAGACAGGCAGCACACACGTATGGGACACCGAGTCCCTAGCGTGTCAAGGTGATGCACCAGGCGGAACGCGTATTCGCGAGAACAATTGGGCTGTGCCGCGGCACAGCTGTCCTCGCGCGCGCCACCGCCGCCGACACTGCCACTGCCACACCCTCTCGCTCGGCCCCCAAACTGACCTCGGGCCGTAGCCAAGACCTCCCATGACCGAGACCCGTTCCCACCAGGACACCCTGGCCACCGACACCGACACCGACACCACGGCCATCGACACCTCCACGGAGACCAACGGCAACGGCGGCAGTGCCGTCGACATCCAGTCGCGGGCCATGCGCGGCGCCTCGTTCCTCTTCGGCCGCGAGGCGATCGGCTCGGTCGTACGCCTGGTCGGCATCATCATCACCGTCCGCGATGATAGGCCCGAGCGACTACGGCCTCTACACCGCCGCGGCGGCCTTCGTCACGGTCGTCGTGACCATCTGCCAGATGGGGGCCGAGATCTACCTCATCCGCGTCAAGGACGAGCCCAGCGATCGCCTGAACAACGAGATCTTCACGCTCCTGCTCGTGCACCTCGGTGGCGGCGACCGTCGATCTCCATCGGGCTCTCCTTCGCGCTCGTGCCACTCCTGCGCCCAGTCGGCGTCGCCCTCCCCCTGCGGGTCCTGCTCCTCTGCGTGCCGATCAACGTCTTGTGGGCGCCGGCGCAGGCGTACATCGAGCGGCGTTTCGACTACAAGAAGATGGGCATCCTCGAGCTCGGTGGCGACTTCGTCCTCTACGCCACCGCGGTGCCGCTGGCCATCCTGCACTTCGGGGCCTGGTCGCTCGTCATCGGCTACTTCGCCTGGCAGAGCTTCCTGCTCATCGGCAGCCTCATCCTCTCGGGCCTGCGCCCCCGCTGGGCCTGGTCCACGGCGACCGCCAAGGACGTCATCCGCCACGGCACCTCGTACTCGACCTCCGTCGCTGTTCGTGAACCTGCGTCCAGGTGGTCAACGCGCTCGTGGTCGGGCACCTTCGTCGGCGCGGCCGGCGTCGGCTACGTGTCGTTCGCGCCGCAACCTCGTCACAGACGGTCGGGTTCGCCAAGCGCTGCGCCTACCGCCTCGGGCATCGTGACGATGTCACAGATCAACCGCGACGACCCGAGCAAGTTCCGCCAGGGTCTCGAGCGCGGCTCCTTCCTGCTCACGCTCGCGCTGGGCGTGCCGTTCGCCATCTTCGGCCTCGCCGCGCACTGGATCATCCCCGACCTCTTCGGCCACGAGTGGGCCGCCTCGCTGCCCGATCTACTGCCTGCTGTCGCTGGCCTTCGTGCTCGGCACCGTCGGCGCAGATCGAAGCCTCGCTCTTCTACGCGCTCGGGCGGAACATGACGGTGGCCTTCACCGCCGTTCCTCCAGGTGGCTCTTCCTGACGGTGCTCTCCGTCCTCGTTCGTCAAGCTCTGGGGCGTCAACGGCTTCGGCATCGCCTCGGTGCTCGCGCTGGTGGCGCTTCTTCTACGCGGGACCGCCAGATGCGCAAGCTCGCCACGTATTCCATGACGCTGACCCTCCTGGTCTCGCTGATCCTCGCCCCCTCCATGTTCCTCCCGATGTTGCCGCCGCCGCTCGGCCTGCTCCTCCTGGTCCCGTGGGTGCTGTTCCTGGTGATCAAGCCGCTCCGGGTCCAGATCCCCCAGCTGTGGCGCTCGCTGTCCACTCGTTCCGGGGATCGGCGGCGCTGGCATGACGCGCCCCCACAGCCCCGGCCTGCCGCGTCGGCGTGGACCTGGTCGCCGTGCGCGACGTGGAGGCATGCGCTCCACGCCCACGGCGAGCGCTACCTGCAACGGATCTTCACCCCCCATGAGCTGGACTGCTGCCGAACGCCCGAGCGGCTGGTCGACCGACTCGCTGGCCGCCCGCTTCGCCGCCAAGGAGGCGACGATCAAGGTGCTCCAGCCGGCGGGCTACCAGCCCGACTGGAACTGCATGGAGGTGCGGCGGCAGCCGCCGACGGATCGTGCGCGATGGTCGCTGTACGGGCACGGCCGCCGCGCTGGCCGAGGCGGCCGGGATCACCTCGCTCGTCCCTCAGCATGACCCACGAAGGGGACTACGCCGCAGCGGTGGTGTTCGCCCTGTGCGGGTCGCCGCCCGAGACCGCCCTGGAGCCTTCCCGGCGGCCTGACGCCGGGACTGCTCGAGTTCGCAGCATCAATGCGCGGCAACCACGAAAGGAAAGAGATGCAGATGCCTGAGACCGCGCACCCCTACGAGGCGCGAGTCCGTGCAACGTTGGCCGAGCACGCTCGGCTGCCGGTGGACGTCGAGTCGCTTCAGGTCTACGACGACTTGTTCCAGGCCGGCATGACCTCGCACGCCAGTGTCAACGTGATGCTGGCCCTCGAAGAGGAATTCGACATCGAGTTCCCAGAAGAGATGCTGCAGAAGTCGACCTTCGAGTCGATCGAGGCGATCTGCACGTCGATCGCCAGCCTCAGCCACGATTGGAGACCCGGTATGAGCGCGACACAACTCCACGGACCCGAAGTCGCCTCGCGGGCGGCTACGATCGCAGCCGACGTGACCGCAGCCGCGGCCGACGACGTCGACACGCGGTCGCGGTTCCCCTTCGAGACCTTCGAGGCGCTCCAGGCCGCCGGTCTGCTCGGCACGCTGATCCCCGTCGAGTTCGGTGGCATCGGCGCCTCGCTGGCCGAGGCGGGAGCGACGGTGACCGAGATCGCCAAGGCCTGCTCCTCCAGCGGGATGATCCTGGCCATGCACCACCTCCAGGTGGCCTGCGTCGTCCGCCACGGACACACCCAGGCCCTGCAGGAGTTCATGGCCGAGATCGTCAGCGAGCAGCTGCTGCTCGCCTCGGCCACCACCGAGGTCGGCGTCGGCGGCAACATGCGCGAGAGCATCTGCGCCGTCCAGCCGCACGAGCAGGGCTTCGAGCTCGAGAAGGCGGCCGGTGTCATCTCCTACGGCTCCTACGCCGACGCGGTGCTGGCCACGGCCCGCCGCAACGAGGACAGCCCCGGCCAGCGACCAGGTGCTGGTCGTGTGCCGCGCCCCGGGGCTCAGCCTCGAGCAGACCGGCGAGTGGAACACGCTCGGCATGCGGGGCACCTGCAGCCCGGGCTTCGCGCTCCGGGCCACGGGGTCCACAGGACATGATCCTGCCGGTCCCGCTTCGGCGAGATCTCCGAGCGGACGATGCTCCCGGTCTCCCACATGCTGTGGGCCTGCGTCTGGCGCGGCATCGCGTCGGCCGCGGTCGAGCGCGCCCGGGCCATGGTCCGCGCCGAGGCCCGCAAGAACGTCGACGTGCTGCCCAAGGGCGCACCCGCCCTGGCCGAGCTCGTGCTCCAACAGCGCCAGCTCGAGGCCCTGGTGCAGGACGCCCTCGACGAGTTCGACCAGCTCGACGCCTCGCAGAGCGCCGGGGTGCCCATGTCGTTCACGATCGCCATGAACACGCTCAAGGTCGCGGCCTCGCGCCTGGTCGTCGAGATCGTGTCGGGGGCCCTCATGCTCTGCGGCATGGCCGGCTACGCCCAGGGCACGCCGTACAGCCTGGGGCGCCAGCTCCGTGACGCCTACAGCGCCACGGTGATGATCAACAACACGCGGATCCTCGCCGACAACGCACACATGCTCACGATTTCAAAGGGGTGAAACGATGAGCGACCACACGTGATTTCGGCTCGGCTCTCGTCGAGGCCGGCTATCTCTTCCCGACCGGCATCCTCGGGGTGCTCGGGCCGCTCCTCGCAGTACTCGGCCATCGCCAACGGGCTTGAACGCCCTGGTCGATGCCTGGGGCGTCCGAGCTGGGCGCGACGGGCATCCAGTTCCCGCCCGTCGTGAACAAGGCGACCTTCGAGGAGACGAACTACGTCCAGTCCTTCCCCGACCTCATGGGCGCGATCCACGTCTTCACGGGCGGCAACAAGGAGCACGCGGAGCTGCTGCGGCGTTCCGAGTCGGGCAAGGACTGGTCCGACCTGCTCGAGATGGCCGACGTCTTCCTCGCCTCCGCCGCGTGCCACCCCGTCTACCCGATGTGCACGGGGACGCTGCCCGCGGCCGGCCGCTACTTCAACGTCTCGAGCTACTGCTTCCGCCACGAGCCGAGCGAGGACCCGGCGCGCATGCAGACCTTCCAGATGCACGAGATCGTGTTCGTCGGCGAGCCCGACGCCGCCCAGGAGCACCGCGACGCGGGGCTCGAGGTCGGCATCTCCATCCTGCGAGCGCCTGGGCCTGGACATGACCGTGGTGGAGGCCAACGACCCCTTCTTCGGCCGCCTCGGCACCGCCATGGCGACCAACCAGAAGGACGAGGTGCTCAAGCTCGAGGGCACGACGCCCATCGGGAGCCCCGACCACGACGTCGCCATCATCTCGGGCAACTGCCACCGCGACCACTTCGGCACCCCGTTCTCCATCCACAGCGAGGACGGCGCGACGGCCCACAGCGCCTGCGTCGCCTTCGGCGTCGACCGCATCACGCTGGCACTGCTCTGGCACCACGGGCTCGACGCTCGAGCAGCTGGCCGGCGGAGGTGAAGGAAGCGCTCACGTTGTGAGGGTCCAGGTCCTCGATCTGGACGCCGCAGTACGTACGTGCCCCATCGCGTCCATGCTGACGACCGCATGTGGCTCGAGTCGAACTGCGCGGCCGACCTCTGGATCGAGGTCCTGCACGCGCTCGGGGTCGAGCCGCTGGCCGCCATGGGGTTCCTGCTCAGCGCCGGCTTCGACGGCGAGCAGTGGCGGATGTTCAAGTTCTCCATGGAGGACGTGCGGCGCCTCTACGGCATCGACGCCTACGAGGTGAACCTCTGGCGGGCCCTCCCCGTGCACCTGGAGTGACCAGATCGCGCTCGGCCGCATGCTCACCATCGACGTCGACGCCTGGTGGCTCCCCGACACCGAGGGCCTCACCTATCGATGACGCACACCAGAAGACGACGGTGGCGGTCCAGATGATCGATGCCGAGGCCGGCCGCATCGGCTACTTCCACAACGGCGGCTACTACGAGCTCGACGGGGAGGACTACGAGCGCCTCATCGCCGACGAGGCGGTGGCGGTCATCCCTCCCTACGCCGAGGCGATCGACCTCGAGCACCTCCGGCCCGACGACGACCCGCGGCCCCTGGCGATCGAGCTGGCGCGCGAGCACCTGGCCCGTCGCCCCGCCTCGAACCCCGTCGGCGAGATGCGCAAGCGCATCGAGGACGACCTTCCCTGGCTCATCGAGGCGGGGTTCGACACCTTCCACCGCTACGCGTTCGGGTCCATCCGCCAATGCGGTGTCCAACGCGGAGCTGGCCGCCGACTACGTCCGCTGGCTCGCCGGCGACGAGCGACGAGGGTGCTGGCGCAGCCGAGGCCTTCCTGGTCGTCTCCAAGAAGGCCAAGGCACTCGAGTTCTTGCTCGCCCGGGCGCTGCGGGGCAAGCAGGTCGCACTGAGCGACGCGATGTCCGAGATGGAGTCCGCCTGGGAGGAAGCGATCGACGCGACGGCGGCCCAGCTCCATGCGTGACCTGCTCGAGGACTCGACCTGGTCGTGTGCACGCACACTGAACCGGGTCGCCTCGACAGCGCGGACCCGTCGCTACTCGCTGCGTTGGAGTGGATCGCCGGCCACCGTGCCCGGGCACCGCGGCCGAGGCGCTCGCCGGGGCCGGCTCGCTCCGAGGTGGCCGACCACAACTACGACGCCGAGGACTGGTGGTTCCGTTGCCGCTTCCCCGGTGAGCCCGGGACGTGGCAGCTTCGCCTCAACGGCATCGCGACGCTGGCCGACGTCTGGGTCAACGGCGCCCACGTTGCCCGGACCGAGAACATGTTCGTGCGCTCGTCGGTCCCGCTCGCCGCGCTGAACGCCGACAACGAACTGGTCATCCGCTGCGAAGCGCTCACCCCTGCCCTGGCGGCGCGGCGCCCGCGCCCGCGCTGGAAGACGGGCCAGGTCGAGCACCAGGCCCTGCGCTGGTTCCGGACCAACCTGCTCGGCCGCATCCCGGGCTGGGCCCGCACCCCCCGCACCGTCGGCCCCTGGAAGCCACTCGAGATCATTCGAGCCGACGAGGAGCCCCTCACCGCCGTCCTCGACGCCTTCGTCATCGCCTCGTGTGACGGGGACGGCGGCCGGGTCGACGCGGCGCTCCGCTTCGCCACGCTTCCCGCCTGGGCCGAGGACGGGCGCGGCGCGTGCTCGTCTGCCTGGGCCGCGAGACGCCGTTCGAGGTGGAGCGTCATGACGACGGCGTGACCCTGCGGGCGTCGCTGCCCGTCACGGGGTTCGAGCGCTGGTGGCCCCACACCCACGGTCCCCAGCCGCTCTACGACGTCGCCGTGCGCAGCGGCGGCGGTGGACCACTCGCTCGGCCGGGTGGGGTTCCGCACCATCGAGGTCGACCGCTCCGACGGCGGCTTCACCTTCGTGGTCAACGGCGTGCCGATCTTCGTCCGGGGGGCGAACTGGTTCCCGCCCGATCCGGTGAGCTTCCGCAGCGACGCAGGCGAGGTGCGGCGGCGGATGGAGCTGGTCCGCGAGGCCAACCTCAACATGGTGCGCATCCCCGGGACCACGGTCTACGCCGACCGCTCGGTACTCGAGGCGTGCGACGAGCTCGGCATCTTGCTCTGGCAGGACTGCATGTTCGCGTTCATGGACTACCCCGACGACGAGGCCTTCGTGGCCGGCGTGGGTGCCGAGCTGCGCCAGGCCTTCGCCGACCTCTCGGGCCACCCGTGCGCTCGCCATCGTCTGCGGCAACCAGGAAGTGGCTGAGATCGCCGCCATGAACGGCGGCAGCCGCACCGGCTACGCCTCCGAGCTCTTCGACTCCTTCATCCCCTCGCTGACCGCACAACTGCTGCCCGGCGTCGAGTTCGTCGGCGTCGAACCCCACCGGCGGCGACCCGGTGTACCGGCCGGACACCGGGGTGAGCCAGTACTTCGGCATCGGCGGCTACCTGCGGCCACTGAACGCGTTGCGCCGCGACGACGTCCGCTTCGCCGCGGAGACCCTGTGCTACGCCACCCCGCCGGAGCCCGACGCGGTCGACCCGGCTTGGAGGCGCCAACCTCGCCGTCCACGACCCACGGTGGAAGGTGGGCGTGCACCACGACCCCGGCCGCTCCTGGGACATGGACGACGTCCGCTCCTTCTACATGCGCGAGGTCTTCGGCGTGGACCCGCTCTGGGAGCGCTACTCCGACGCTGAGCGTGCCCTCGACCTCGGCCGCGCCACCAACGCCTACCTGATGCAGACCGTCTTCACCGAGTGGCGCTGCAACGAGCGGGCCGGGGGCGGCCTGGTGCTGGGCTTCAACGACGTCGCACCGGGCGCAGGCTGGGGGCTCGATCGACGTGAGCGGGCACCCCAAGGCACCGTGGTTCGCCATGCGGCGGGTCTCGGAGCCGATCGGCGTGCTGCTGATGGACGAAGGGCTGAACGGGATCTGCGCCCACGTGTTCAACGACACGGCCGAGGCCTTCAGGGCGAGCTCGTGGTCGAGCTCTTCGCCAACGGCGAGAACCTGCGGCGAGAACGCCGTCCATCCGGTGAGCATCAAGGCCCGTGACGCCAGTCGTGGTCAACCTCGCCAACCTCTTCGACGAGTTCACCGACCTCAACTACGCCTATCGGTTCGGCCCGCCCAAGTACGACGTCATCGCGGTCACGCTCAAGGACGAATCGGGCGCGGTGCGCTCAGACGACGTCTCCCTGCCACTGGGCCAGGCCCGGGCGGTCGAGGGTGACATCGGCCTCAGCGCCGTCGCTGCTCTGCGACTGTCGGACCGCCGCAGCTGCGCGTCACGACGCGCCGCTTCGCGCAGTGGGTCTCGGTCAACGCACCCGGCTACCGGCCATCGGACTCGTGGTTCCACCTGCCCCCGGGCTCTGAACGGATCGTCACCCTGCTCGACGGCGACCCCTCGCGACCCCCGCGCGGCCGGGTGCGGGCCCTCAACTCGACGGTGGCCGCGGTGATCCGTCCCGAGGAGCAGTACGTCGTGCCGGCCGAGCACGATCTGCGCCCACGACGGCGACGCCGCTCTACTTCGGGCCCGAGGACCGGCCGCTCTTCGGCTGGGTCCACCAGCCCGGCGACGGGCTCTCGCCGGGGGACGGCCATCCTGTGCCAGCCCCTCGCTGCGCGAGTACATCGGCGCGCACTACACGTTCCGCATGCTGGCCGAAAGCCTGGCCGCGCGGGGCATCACGGCCATCCGCTTCGACTACGACGGCACCGGGGACTCGGCCGGCGACCGACGACGACCCCGGGCGGATCGACGCCGGCGCTCGCCTCCATCGGCCACGCCGTCGACTCTGGCGCAGGCACTTGGGCGACGGGCCCCTCGCCCTGGTCGGCATGCGCATGGGCGCCCTCCTGGCCGCCTGCGCCGCGGAGACCTGCGGATCCGTCGCCGGCGTCGTGCTGTGGGACCCGTGCGGTTCGGGACGCGAGTTCCTGCGGGAGCAGTCGGCCCTCTTCCGACTCCTCTACGGCAAGACCCGGCCCGAGAACGGCGGCACGGAGTTGCCCGGCTACGTCCTCACGCGCCGACACCGGCCGAGGCGCTGGGCGCGCTCGTTGCGCCCGCCTCGCTCCCCTCGGTCGACGCATGCCCTCGTCCTCGACCGATCCGACCGCCCGCCGCGCGGGACCTTCGGCGTCGACGAGGACGCGGGTCGAGCCGCATGTGCGCGGTGGGCCAGGCCGAGCTCATGGACGTCGAGCCGTTCCTCAGCAAGGTCCCCACGGCGGCCATCGAGAACGTCGCACGAACTGGCTCGACGGCGTGCTCCCGACCGAGCGCGTCGCCGCAGCACGAGCCAGAGACGCGGGACCACATCTCGGCGCGACGCCGCGACGGCATCGCCGTCACTGAGCGCATCGTCGCGCTCGGGCCGCATCGAGCTCGTTCGGGATCGCGACCACCGGCGAGGGCGAGCCCGACGGGCCCACCGATCCTCTTCCTCAACAGCGGGCGGGACCCTCACACGGGGCCCAATCGCATGTGGGTCGACCTCAGCCGCGCCTGGGCGGCCCTCGGTTTTCCGTGCTACCGCTTCGATCTCAGCGGCCTGGGCGACAGCCCGGTCCGCGCCGGACAGGAGCGCAACCTGCGTGCGCGCGCCCGAGGCGTTCGATGACGTGGTCGACGTCGTGGACGACATCGACCATGCTCCGGCCGCCGGTCCCGCCGGCGAAGTCGTGCCGGTCGTGCTCGTCGGGCTCTGTGCCGGCGCCTACCAGGCGCTCGAGAGCGCCATCGACCTGCACCCGTTGTCGGTCCTCTCCGTCAACCCGCTCCTGCGGTTCGGGCCGCCCGAGATCAAGTCCGGCCCGCTCGATCCCCGGCGCAAGCTCGCCAAGCCGGTCGGCGACCTTCGCGCTCGTCTACCGGTCGCTGCCTTCGTGGAAGATCCTGCGTCTGGCCCGCAACGGCTATCTGGCCGTCGGTCGGCTGCGGTCCCGTCAGCGCTCTCCGCTCGACTGGCTCGAGGAGACGGCGGCGCAGGGCACCGACATCCTCTGCGTCTGCGGCGAAGTGGAGGCCGCCGCCTTCTTCGAGGGTGCACCAGCCGACCGCACCACCCTCGACGAGGACCACTGCCGGATTGAGGTGATCGACGGTCTCGACCACGGGCTCATGCTGGCCCGGCATCGCGCCGAGGTGTCCGACCTGCTCACGCGGCACCTGAGGTCCCTCTTTCTCGACCGGGGCGGTCGCCCCGACGCGTCGCCCGCAGCGGGCGAGCAGGCTCCTCTTCAGCCGACCTCCTGACGGCGGTCACCGACGGGTGCCACCGGCGGTCGTCACCAGGGATCCCCGGCCCGCGCCTGCAGAGGTCGTCACGCCGCGAAGCCGGCCGCCCGTCAGGCCGACCTGACAGGAAATTCGCCCGGTGTTCGCACAACCATCGCGCTGTGCTCACCCCGTCAGCGGTTCGAATCGAGACACTTGCTGGTTCCGCTCGACGCCGCCAGACTGTGGCCAACGTTTTATTGGCGAAAGCGTCGGAGGTTCATCATGGCCCGCAGCTCCCTCGGACTGTCCCGGATCGCGCGTCCCTCAAGTGCGGCAAGCCCACGCAAGCCGAGAACAGGCCGCATCCGCGTCTGGACCTCAGTGTGGGCCGTCGCGCTCGTCAGCGTGGTCACACTGATTCCATTTCTCGAGACAGGAACTGCGAGCGCGGCCGAGCTCTCGCCGCAGATCTCACAGTCATCGGTCGTCGATGTCGCGTTCGACTCGGCCGGCAACCTCTACGAGAGCGGGTTCAACGGCAACGTCAATGTCTGGCCCACGACCAGCGGCACCATCTTCGGCAAGTCGGTGACGGCGGGACAGGCGAACACCTTGGTCACCTTGAACAACACACCCGGCATTGCCTTCGACTCCGCCGGTGACCTCTTCATTGCGAACGAGAACGGACCCAGTGGCGGCTCCATCTACGTCCTCCCGGCGTCGAACACCACCATCTTCGGCCAGAGCGTCACCGCCAACACGCTCACGCAACTCACCAGCCTCACCGGGCTCGACAATCCCCTGGGCCTCGCGTTCGACTCGGCCGGCAACCTCTACTACGCCACGCAAAACGGGATCTCGGTGTTGCCGCAGGCAAACGGCATGCTCTTCGGGCAGACGGTGACCGCAGACACGCCGACCTCGCTGGTCACGGGCCTCACCCAGGGCGGGTTCCTCGCCCTCGACGCTGCGGGTGACCTCTTCTACACCGACGTCGGCGACCAGATGAGCGGCACGGCGACCGTCAACGTGTTGCCGCAGTCGAACGGGATCATCTTCGGGCAGTCGGTGACGGCCGACACGCCGGCCACGTTGGTGTCGGGTCTGACCGACGCCGCCGGCCTTTCGATCGACACCAGCGGGAACGTCTACGTCGACTACTACGGGACCGTGGGGGTCCTTTCGAGTTCGTCAAGTCCCATCGACGGCACGACCGTCACGGCGAACACGCTGTCGACGCTCGCCGTGGGACTGCTCGGCGACCTCGGCTCGACGTACTACAACGGACACGTCTACATCGCCGACCAGGTCATGGACTCGGTCGATCAGCTCACCACCCCCACCGCCTCCATCACCGGCGTGACCTTCGGTGGATCGGCCACGAACCCGATCATCATCGTGAAGGGAACCGGGTTCGCCACCTCGCGGCCCACCTTCCCCATCGGCTGCAGCGGCACGGGAAGCGACTACAAGTACGGCAATCTCTACCTCAGTGACACGACGAATGCGTGGGATGCCGGAATCCCCGGGGACTGCATCGGCCTGACCGTGAGCAAGCAGAAGCCCACCTCGGTCGCCTTCGGTCTCGGGAGTTTCTACAGCACGGGGTTCCAACTCAACTCGGGCGACACGTTCACCGTCGGCGTGGACGGCACGACCTTCACCGGGACGGTCTCCTACGCCGCACCCTCGGGCGCCACCGTGACGAAACTCAGCCCCAAGACCGGGCCGGGAGGCGGCGGGACGGCCGTCACGATCACGGGCACCGGGCTCAGCGGAACGAAGTACGTGTTCTTCGGCTCGTCTCCGGCGACGCACGTCGTGGTCGACTCGGCGACCGAGGTGACGGCAGACGCGCCGAGTGGCAGCGGGACGGTGGCCGTCACCGCGGTCACCGGGACCGGAGGAGTGAGCACGGCGGGGTCCAAGGACACGTTCACCTACCTGGCTCCCACGATCACGAGCATCAGCCCCACGAAGGGCTCCACGGCCGGCGGGAAGACCGTGACGATCACGGGGACGAACCTCGGCGGGGCGACCGGCGTCACGTTCGGGTCGACCGCCGCCTCGAGCTTCACCGTGAACTCGGAAACCCAGATCACGGCGGTGACGCCGGCCGAAAGCGCCGGCACCGTGCCGGTGACCGTCACGACACCAGGTGGGACCAGCAATTCGGTCAACTACAAGTTCAAGACTCCCGCCTAGGGTCCTCCAGCGCAGGCAGCGGCAGGACCTGGGACGCAACGCCATAGTCCCTGCTCACGCACTTTTTGGTCCTGCTGGTTCCGTAGGCCCGGCGATCGCGTGCGTGTTACTGAGTGATCACGCACCGTTAACCCGTGGGTTATAGCTTTTCTAGTGCTTTGCTGTACTCGTTGTGAGAGCCTTGTTTGACGGTCGCACCTGAGGGTGGCCTGCCGTCGTTTCGAACGGGCTGATCACGTCTTCCCGCCCAGAACCCCAGCAGGAGACCAATGCCACTCGCCGGTTCCCATCGAGCGCGTCCTTCGACGATGCGCACCATCAAGAAGCTCGCTGCCTTCCCGCTCGCCCTGGCGTGCGTCGGCGCACTCTGCTTCGCCCTGGCGAATGCCACCGCATCGGTACCGGCGGCGTCCGCAGCCTCGCCCCAGCCCGCGCTCGGCGTCTACGACGCAGCCACGACCCCGCCCACCGTGCTCAAGGCCTCGCTCGACGGCGCCGTGAAGTTCGCCATGGACTTCCAATCGGGTGCCTCGTGGAGCACGATCACGCAGTCGAGTTGGCCGTACCCGCAGTGGAAGGGCAAAGGCTTCTCCATGATCTGGGGTATCCCTATGCTCCCCGACACCTACAGCCCGAGCACGGACATGGACGACGCCAGCGGCAGCTGCTCCGGCCTGTCACAAGAAGGGGATGGCAAGTTCAATTCGCAATGGACGCAGGTCGCCCACGCACTGATCAACAACGGCTTCGGTTCCTCGGTCGTCCGCCTCGGCTGGGAGTTCAACGGTGGGTGGTTCCCGTGGGCCGCCGGCGGCTGCCCGGCCGCATTCATTGCCGCGTTCCAGCAAATCGTTACCGTGATGCGGGCGGTGTCGGGTGCGAACTTCAGCTTCGAATGGAATCCCACCGCCGGGGACCTCTATGTCGGCAATCTGGCCAATTACTATCCGGGCAATTCCTTCGTGGACTATGTGGGGCTCGACGTCTACGACACCGCGTGGGCCTCCTATCCGGGCGCGCAGAACGAGTTCGACACGATCGAGACCGAGTCCTACGGGCTCAACTGGCTGTCGACGTTCGCCGCGCAGGAGGGCAAAGCGATCGTCCTGCCCGAATGGGGGCTTGGCTGGGGCGTGTGCGACGCGGGCCTGCCGGTCAACGCGCCGAACAACGGGACCTGCGGCGGCGACAACCCGACGTTCATCAGCGACATGGCGTCGTGGATCAAGTCGAACAATGTCTTCGAGGCCACCTTCTGGGACTACGGCTCTTCCTCGATGGCTGGGTGCCCCAGCGCCTGCACGCCCATCGGACGAGCCGCCGGCGACGTCAACCCGATTCCTGATGGCAACATCCACTCGTACAAAGACCTGGTGGCCGCCTTTGGCTCGGGGTCCTCCGGAACCGGGCCCTCGATCGCGACGACAGCCCCGCCTGCGCCTCCCAGCGTCACGTGGCTCGATCCGAGGTTCGCCGTCCCAGGGACCGAGGTCACGATCTGGGGCAAGGGGTTCTCCGGGGCTACCGCGGTCGACTTCGGCTCAACCCCTGCCACGATCGTGTCGTTATCCGCCAGAACGATCGTCGCCACGGCGCCCCCGGAGACGCCGACCTCAGTCGTCAACGTGAAGGTCATCGGTCCGGGCGGGACCTCGACGGCACCGGATCAATTCAACTATGGGCCGGCCATCAAATGGGTCTCTCCGAGCTCGGCAAGCTCTTCGGGCGGGACGACCGTCACCATCCATGGGGCAGGGTTCACGGGCGCGACCAGCGTGTCATTTGGCGGCAGTCTCGCGACGCTGGACTCGGTCGCCTCGAACGGGAGGTCCCTGACGGTCACTGTGCCCCCGGGAACGGCCGGCCAGACCATCGACGTCACGGTCAATGCGGGTGGCAGCAGGACCAAAACCAGCTCGTCCGACCACTTCACCTACGGCTAGCCACCGCCAAAGACCGTCTGGTCACGGCCTCGGCACGCCAGCTCTACGCACACGCCTACGAAATGACGGCGCACCAGTGGATCGAGCACCTCATCGTCGACGCGTCCAATCGCGACAACCCGATCGAAGTGCGCTCTCTCGGGCGTTGGAAAGACCAGATAGTGGCCTGGCACCGCTCCCATGTCTCGAACGGCCCGACCGAAGCAGCCAAGAACTTGATCAACCGCGTCAAGCGTGCCGCCTTCGGGTTCACGTCGTCCAGGAACTTCCGGGCTGGCACGCTCCGCTATGCCGGCAAGCCCGACTGGTCATTCATCGAGACGGATACGCGCCAGTCCGAAGGGGCTGAAGAGCACCGCCACGAGCGGGAAGCGTGCGTTCGCCCCTGCCACCCGTTCGTTGAAGGCATCGATCCCGGCATCCTCTTCGCCGAAGTACTCGAGCTTGCAGTCATCGGCCAGGCAGTGCCATCGGCGACGCCGCCAGGTACAGGCGCGACACCCTCCCACCGGCCGACGCCGGCACCAGGTCCTCTAGCTCGGCTCCCGCCGCTTCGACGTTCCCGCCACATCGCGGGCATCGAACAGGGCGCATCTCGGCCTCGACCAGCAGGTCCAAGGTGTCCTTGGTGGTCCGAGCCTCAATGACCGTCACTCCCGGGATGCCGATCATCGCGGCAACCATCTTCCCTGGGTCCGTCTCCACCATCGGAGGCTACGTCAGCGAGCCGCTACCCCTGGAATCCGAACCGCCACGAATCTCCTGTTGCCGGATTCGGATCCTGGCCGGGGTGCTGTGAGTGCCGTTTGGGGTGCTGTTGTTCGACTGACGGACTTCGTTTCTCTTGGTGGTCGCCTTTTTGCCATCCCGCGCTCTTTGTACGGCATCTGGCCCCGACGAGCCGCCTTGTCTCACCGTGTGCGGCCCGCTTGCGTCGAGGACGACGCGCATGTCAGCGGCTAACGCTCAGCCCCAGACCGGGAAGGTGTCGATCGCCCCCGTCGTGCTGTTGCCCGTGCCAGTCGTGCCAACGGCGATACAGAAATGCTGGGTCGGGCAGCTGACCCCGCTGAACTGGTCCACTCCCGCCACCGTCTGCAACGTGGTGGGGTCCTCCCAGCCAACTGGCACGACCGCACCCTCGCCCGCCGTCGTCTGGCCGACGGCGAGACACCAGTACGAACCGGCGCAGGCCAAGTCGTTCAACGAGCTCGTGCCTGCAACCGGCCACGTAGACCCGAGGACTCCCCGACCACAGAGAACACGGCACCTTCGTCGCCCACCACACCCGTCATCTGACAGAACTCGATCGATCCGTTGCGGCACGTGCCGGCATAGAGATCGCTCTTCTCCGCGAACCCGACGATCGCTCCAATGGAGATGTGACCCTTCGCGCCGCCGATCTGAACGAACTCGGCGGCACCGACCGGATAGCGTTGCTCCGGGGGAGACTGCGTCTGTCCGTCGGCCACGCACCAGTCCCCTCTCACGCACTCGACGCCCGACATTGACACCGGACTGATCGACTGCACCGGGGTGGAGTATCCGTTGAGAATATCGTCGCCGAATCCGGCCTCGAAAGTCGAGGTCCCAACGGCCATGCAGTGGGCCGTGTCGGAGCAGGCGATACCGACGGGCCCGTACACCGTGTCGGCTGTGTAAAGCATGCCGATGCCGTCGAAGATGTCAGTAAGGGACGCCTGGCCGTCGCTGATCTTCACGACGGCGCCGCCGGTCGAGTTTGGGCCGCCTGGTATCTGTGTCTCCGCGAGGCCGGTTGCGATACACGTTCCTGGTTTCGTGCACGTGACCGACGTGAGAGTGTCCGTGTCACTAAGGACCTCGGCGGTCCCGGGGACCCCGTTGTCGATCGGCACCACGACCCCCTCGCCGTCCACCGATCCGACTGCCACGCATGAGGACTTCGACGTGCAGGCGACACCGTTGAGAGCCGAGGTCCCGGATACCGATTGGACGCTCCTATCTGCATTGGCCGTCGGAGCCGCGTCGGCGCCGGCGGCATTGACGGCGAGGAGTACGCCCACGGCGCCAACGAGGAACATCGTCCACGCGCTTCGTCCAGCACCGGCCCCTCGGCGAGGACTGTCCCCCTTTCGGATACTCAAGCCTCCGCGGCCAACTCGGCGAAACTTCCTGCGCATGGCGTCCTCCCCGAACACGGTGCGCCAATGCCAAGCGGTGCTGTGACGCACCTGTTCATGTTGATGCTGCCAGAGGTGCGGCAGGCCGGCAAGGGGGGTCCCTAGCTGGCCAGGCATGTGATCAGATTCCTAGGGAGTGCTCGCACGGAGCATCTCGGTCTGACTCGGTGGAAGCGGAGAAGACAGAGTCGGTCAGACGACCCAATCTGGCGCACTATTTGGTTGTCACGGTGCCCATGCAGACCGGAAGTGAACACAATGTCGAAGCAGATCAGCCGAACCTGACATTGTGGGCCAGCGAGCTCGACGACAACGCTCTCGAGCAGGCCCTGCGGGCACCTCGCGGCTGCCGATCCTGGTCGGGCCCGTCTACCTGATGGCCGACGCTCACTTCGGCCTGGGGGCAACGGTCGGCAGCGTCGTGGCAACCAAGAATGCACTCCTGCCCTCGGCGGTGGGAGTCGACATCGGCTGCGGGATGGTGGCGGCCGAGACCAACCTCACGGCAGCCGAGCTGCCGGACGACCTCAACAACGTGCACAGCTTGCTCCGCGACCGGATCCCCGGCCGGAGTCGGCAAAGGGCACGAGCGCTACGACGGCAGTGTGCCGCCTGCGCTTGAAGTCCGTAGCCATGGTGGCGTGCTACGACACGCCTCCGAGGAGCGTGATGCGTGCTTGCACAAGCCCTCAACGCCTTCACGAGGGCGACCAACGCGCTGCCCTCACGACGGCTCCTCGGGACATCGCGTGCGGGCGCGCGCCGATAGTGAGGAGGAAGGTGAGGTGCTGGAGCCACCACCGCTGACCAGCGAAAACGAAGAGAAATGCTCCGGGGGTGAGACTCGAACTCACAACCTAGCGGTTAACAGCCGCTTGCTCTGCCATTGAGCTACCCCGGGAAGGGTCGAGAAACAGCCCCCGAACGATATCAGCGGTCCAACCCCGCTTTCGGGAAGCGGATCGGGCACGTTTCGCTGCTTCAGAACTGCCGCCGAATTCGCACGCGTATCGGTGTATTGGATCGGCACGGCAGCATCACCAGGACGCTGGGATTTCGATCGGGCCGACCCGCCTCCCGCCGCCCTCCACAACGTGGCCGGGCCGGTCGGCCGCCCGGTCTCGCTTCACGACTCACTACGTGGCGTATCGTTGAGATCTGAAACACAGCTCTTCGGATAATGGAAATGTCTTCGTCGCCGCCTGCACCAGCGTGCGATTGGCCCGGTTTCAACTCCGAATACGATGCCGGCATGGCGCACGGCATCGGGATCGCCGATGTCACGTGCGGCAAGAGCAGGTCGTGGCCCGCTCGGCGTGCTGAGTCTCAGCCTGCAGTCGTGCTCGCGTTGCCCGCACGCTCGCCGTCGTCAGCATCACCGCCGGCGTGCTCGCCGTCGTCGTCGCGGCTCCCACTGGTGCGGGTGCCGGTGCCGCATCGACACACAACTCGACCACCGACGTCGAAGCCTCTCTCCGTCATACCGAAGGCGCGTGCCGGCGAGCCGCTGGTCACGCCGGGCCACACGCCACCGAGGGCCCCATCGGCGTCAACCCGGCCAAAGCCCAGGGCGTCAAACTCACGATCCTCGGTGGGCTGCTCCACGGCGAGCCGATCTACAACTGAGCTTCGCCGCCCCTACGCCTTGTACGACGCCAACACCGACACGGTGTACGTGTACGCCACCGGGACGAGCAACGGTCCGGATGCGAAGGCCGCACACATCCCCGTCATCGCCATCACCGCTCCACCGGCTTCCCCGGACACTTTCTGGGCGACGCACTGCCCACCCTGCCCAAATAGACAGTGTCCGGCGACCAGTGGGCGCCGTCAGTGTGGGCGTGCCCGACGGGACCTTCGTCATGTACTACTCCACCTCGGCTACCGACCTGCTCAACTGCATCTACAAAGGGACGAACCCCGGATGTGTCGAGACGACGCACGGGCCGAACACGGCGATGTGCATTTCCCACGCTACGAGCACCAGCCCGTCGGGCCCGTTCGTCAACGACTCCCCTTCCCCGTTCATCTGTCCTTATCAAGCCGGTGGCGCCATCGATCCCGAGCATCTACATCCGGTCTGACGGCACTCCCTGGCTGCTCTGGAAGAGCCATGGGATTGCTGCAACAAGCCGACAGACCGCTATTCGCAGCAGCTCGGCCCGACGGACTCTCACGTCGCCCCCCCCCATCTCCTCATTGGCGCCACACAAGCCTGGGAGGGGGGCTGGTCGAGGCACCCTCCATGATCAAGGAAGGGTCGATCTACTGGCTGTTCTATTCGGCCAACCTTTGGGAACGCCCAACTACAGCATCGGCATCGCGGCATGCACGTCCGTGACCGGGCCCTGTGTCAAGCCGCTCGATCGGGCCTGGCACGTGAGCACCAACAGCGCGAACGGGACAGGGATACGGCGGGTCGGAGTTCTTCCAGACCGGCAGCCTCATCTGGATGGTGCATCACGGGCTCGTGCCGGGCGAGACGGGCAACTACGCGGAACGGCGTCTCGACGTCGACCTCCATGGTCTTCCCAGCGAGCGGACTGCCCGAGGCGGCGGCTCGGGCGCCGGCTGCCGCGATGGCCGAGGCCGAGCTCTACTACGACGACCCCAGCCTGCCGAAGCAGCCCAAGAAGGCGTACACCCACCTGATCTCGACCGTCCCCGTGCCGGGTGCATTCGTCGGCGTGGGCGCACAGACGGCCATCAGCGTGGGCGAGCTGGCGTGCACCGGCCTCGCCAAGCAGGACGATTCATCGCAGCTCGTCGCATCGCTCGCCGGGCGTGGCCTGACCACCTTCGAGTCCTACGTCGTCGTGGAGTTCGCCGCCCAGTACCTGTGCCCGAAGGAAAGTCGCAGGAATCGTCCGACATGTACCAGGCGCTCCTCGCCGGCACCTGACGGGCCGCCGACCGCCGCCACTTCGACGTCCCCACAGCCGGACCCAACTGGTCTCGTCGCAGTCCTCCCGAGCCGGTGCAGGACGCCGACCGGTGCGGTTCCGACGAGCCAGGCCGCCGGTGCCCTCCACATCCCCCTGCGCCATCTCCCAAGCCGACGACCGTCGGCGCCACCCGGGTCGTGCGGGTCCCCTAACCTTGCGGTGAATCCGGGTCAGCCCAGGTTCGACAAACCATGAGGAGCGCAAGCCAATGACGATCGAGAAGACAGCCGTACCCATCCGCCACGACGACCGCTTCTTCATCGGCGGGAGCGTGGGTCGAGCCCTCGTCCTCCGACGTCATCGAGGTCATCGACTCGGCGACCGAGGAGCCGTACTTCAGCGTCCCCGAGGCCCGGGAGGCCGACATGGCCCGGGCGGTCGACGCCGCCCGCGAGGCCTTCGACCACGGCCCGTGGCCGCGGATGTCACACGCCCAGCGGGCCGAGTACCTGCGGGCGATCGGCGAGGGCCTGCGCGGCAAGGCGGACGAGGTCGGCCAGCTGTGGCCCCGCGAGTCGGGCGCCCTCCACGCCATCGCCCAGCACACCGCGCCCGGGCATGGCCGGCGTGTTCGACTTCTACGCCGGCCTGGCCGACACCTTTCCCTTCGAGGAGCGGGCGCAGCCGACCATGGGTGGCGAGTTCGGCCTGCTCGTCCGCGAGCCGGTCGGCGTCGTCGGCGCCATCATCCCGTGGAACGCGACCGCTCGGCCTGATCTCCTACAAGATCGCCCCGGCGCTGCTCGCCGGGTGCACCGTCGTCCTCAAGTCCTCGCCCGAGGCGCCCGGCGACGCCTACCTGTTCGCCGAGATCGCCGAGGACATCGGCCTGCCGCCGGGCGTCCTCAACGTCGTGACCGCAGACCGCGAGGTCTCCGAGCTGCTGGTGCGCAACCCCGGCGTCGACAAGATCACCTTCACCGGTTCGACCGCGGCCGGCCGGCGCATCGCCTCCCTCTGCGGCGAGCGGATCGCCCGCTGCACGCTCGAGCTCGGCGGCAAGTCGGCCGCGGTGATCCTCGACGACATGGACCTGCAGGCCGCGGCCGGTGCGATCTCGGGCGCGGAGTGCTTCCTCTCCGGGCAGGTCTGCTCCTCGCTGACCCGCCTCATCGTCAGCCGCGTCCCGCCACGACGAATTCGTCGAGGCCCTGGCCGGCACCTTCTCTCAGGTCAAGGTCGGCGACCCCTTCGATGCGCAGACCCAGATGGGGCCGCTCGCCATGGACCGCCAGCGCGACCGGGTCGAGGGCTACATCGCCAAGGGCGTCGCCGAGGGCGCCACCCTGGCGACCGGCGGCGGCCGGCCCAAGGACCTCGAGCGGGGCTACTACATCGAGCCGACCGTCTTCGGCAACGTCGACAACCACTCGACGATCGCCCAGGAGGAGATCTTCGGGCCGGTGCTCAGCGTGATTCCGGCCGACAACGAGGAGCACGCCGTCACTCTGGCCAACGACACGATCTACGGCCTCAACGCCTCCGTCTTCACGAACGACGTCGACCGGGCGCGACAGGTCGCCGGGCAGCTGCGCTCGGGCACGGTGGGCCACAACGCCTTCCGCACCGACTTCGGGATGGCGTTCGGCGGCTTCAAGCAGTCGGGCATCGGTCGAGAAGGTGGGACCGAGGGCCTGCTGCCGTTCCTCGAGACCAAGTCGGTGATCCTGAACGGCGAGCCCTCCAGCACCTGAGAGGCCGGGCGCCGCCGAGGTCCGGGCGGTTAGGACTCTTCGAGGTAGTCGCGCAGCAGGTGCGCGGCGTCGGGCCGGCGCAGCTTGGCCAGTGTCTTCGACTCAATCTGGCGCACCCGCTCGCGGGTGACCCCGAACTCCTTGCCCACTTCTTCGAGGGTGCGGATCTTGCCGTCGTCGAGCCCGAAGCGCAGACGGACGACATCCTGCTCGCGCTCGGACAGATGCCCGAGCGCCTCGCGCACCGCGGCGTCGAGCAGTGAGCGGGTCGCCGCGTCGTCGGGCACCACGGCACCGCGGTCCTCGATCAGGTCGGACAGGTTGAAGTCGTCCTCGTCGCCGACGGGCTGCTCGAGCGACACGGTGTCCTGGTTGATGCGCAGGATCTCGCGCACCCGCTCGATCGGCAGCTCGACGCGGTGCGCGACCTCTTCGATGGTCGGCTCGCGCCCGAGCTCCTGGAGGAGTTGGCGCTGCGCCCACACGACCTTGTTGATGGTCTCGACCATGTGCACGGGGATCCGGATGGTGCGGGCCTGGTCGGCGATCGCCCGGGTGATGGCCTGACGGATCCACCACGTCGCGTAGGTCGAGAACTTGAAGCCCTTGGTGTGGTCGAACTTGTCGACCGCCCGCATCAGGCCGAGGTTCCCCTCCTGGATCAGGTCGAGGAACGCCAGCCCGCGGTTGCGGTACCGCTTGGCGATGGAGACGACGAGGCGCAGGTTGGCCTCGATGAGCTCGTCCTTGGCCTTGAGGCCCTTGCGCATGAGCCGCCGGTTGCGCGTCTGCTCCTCGGGGCTGAGCAGGTCCGAGGCCGGGCCCTCCCCGTCCTCGGCCAGGTCGTGGGCCGCCAGCTTGGCCGCCGCGATGTTCCCGGCCTCAATGGCCTGGGCGATCTCGACCTCGAGCTCGGCGTTCAGCAGCGGGACCCGGCCGATCTCCTTCAGGTAGGTGTGGACGGGGTCCTCGGCGCTGCCCCCGGACTCGCCCGAGCTCGCCCGCCTGCCGCTGGGCTCCCGGCGAGAGCTGGCCGGGTGCTCCCGTTCGCGCTCGCCGTTCGAACGATTGCCGCCGCGCGGCTCCTTGTGCGGCACCACCTCGACGATGGGATCTTCTTCCTCGTCTTCGACGAGCGCGACACCTTCCGCGGTCACGCGGTCGATCAGCGCCGTGAGGACTTCGGGTGTGAGCTCGACGGTGTGCAGCGCCTCGATCAGCTCCGCTTGCGTCAGCTGTCCCTTCTCGCGACCGGCGGCGAGCACCGCCTCGAATTCGAGCTCGAGACGCCAGGCGGGAGCGCGCCGAGCGATCGGCGTGACCGATGTGTCGGGGACGGCACCGCACCGGACGAACGCGGGGCGGATCGATGGGCGCGCGCGTCGGCGACACATCAGACACGGAACGCGCATCCAGATTTTCGTCGTCGATCACGATTGTCGTCTCTTCGCTCACTCTCGCACGTCCAACTCGGTATCCCCTCGATCCCTGTTAGCCAACCAAGCTACCAACCGATCAGCCGCGTCGTGTCCGGCCCCGGAATCGTCGAGTTGGTCCAGCCAGAGGCGTACTTGTGCGGTCTCGCCGCGCTGGACCGCCACGTGTCGGCGCCGGCCCGCGACTCTGCCTCGATCTCGGCCATGGCGCGCCGGGACGCCTCGCGCAGCAGCACGGCAACCACCGAGTCCACCGGGTCCCCCAAATTGGGGTCACCCGACACTGGCTCCTCGACTATGACGCGTCGCAACAGGTTTGCCACCTCCGGTGACGCGGACTCCACCGCTTCGTGCACGCTGTCGCTCTCCAACAGCGCCACGAACGCCTGGCGTTGCAGCGCATCGGCGAAGAGCACGACATGCACCCGATCAGCTACTTCTTCGGGCCGGTGCACCGCCAGCTTGAGCGCCTCGAGTCCAGGCCCAGGTCGCAGCGCTGCGGCCTGGGCAGCGCCCCGCTGCCACATCGTCGGGCCCGTAGCGGTCGCCGTCGTCTTCGGGGTACTCCCTCGGCGGGGGCTCGTCGCCGCGCGCCGGCCGCCTGCGACGCCCCGGTCGGGCTCTCGGCGGGCGGGTGCGCGCGGAGATACTCGAGGCGCTCGCGGAGCTTCGCCGCGTCGACCCGGCAACGGTCCGCCAGCTGCATGACGTACTGGTCCCGCACCAGATCGTCGGGGTGCTCGGCCACCGCCGTCAGCGCAGCCTCGGCCGCCCGGGCCCGTCCCTCCGCCGTCGAGAGGTTGCCCGTCCCGAGCATGCGGTCGACCCGGAACTGGAGGAAGGGCCGGGCCTCCGGATCGCCGTGGCCAGCGCGCCGGGGTCGGTGCGGGCCAGCTCGCCCGGGTCGCTGCCGCCGGGCAGGTCGGCCACCACGACGTCGACCTCGTGCTTGCGCTCCCACTCGTAGACGCGCGACGTCGCGCTCTGCCCGGCCGCGTCGGCGTCGTAGGCGAGCACGATGCGCTTGGCGAAGTTGCGCAGCAGCGTGAAGTGCTCCTCGGCCAGCGCGGTGCCGCACGTCGCCACCGCCCACGGCACGCCGGCCTGGAAGCAACCGATGACGTCGGTGTAGCCCTCGCACACGACGACCTCGCCCTGCGCGATGACCCGTGCTTGGCCCAGTTGAGCGCGTAGAGCGTGCGGCGCTTCGAGTAGATCGGCGTCTCCTGCGAGTTCTTGTACTTCGGCTCGGGCCGCTCGCGGCGGTGCCGCCCCGGGCCGTGGCGGCAGGATGCGACCGCCCAGCGCGACCGGCCGGCCCGACGGGTCGCAGATCGGGAACAGCACGCGAGCGCGGAAGAAGTCCTGGGCCGGCCGCGCCGGTTGACGAAGCCGAGGCCCGAGTCCGACAGCACCTTCTCGGGCAGCTTGCAGCGCCTTGCGCCAGCGCGTCCCAGTCGTCGGGCGCCCAGCCGAGGCGGAACTGGCGCACGACGTCGCCGTCGTAGCCCCGCGAGCGCAGGTAGTCGCGCGCCGGGCCGGCGTCGGGCGCGCGACAGCAGGCGCTCGTGGTACCAGGCCGACGGCGCGCTCCATCGCGTCGAGCAGCTCGGAGCGCCGCTTGTGGTCGCGCCCCGCCTCCGGCGTCCTCGTGCAGCGTGACCCCGGCCCGGTCGGCCAGGAAGCGCACGGCGTCGACGAAGTCGAGGTGGTCCATGGCGCGCACGAAGGTGATGGCGTCGCCCGAGGCCTGGCAGCCGAAGCAGTAGTAGAAGCCCTCCTCGGCGTTGACGCTGAACGAGGGCGTCTTCTCGGTGTGGAACGGGCACAGCCCGCTCCAGCGCCGGCCCGACCTTCTTCAGCGCCGCGTGCTCGCCGATCAGGGCGACGATGTCGGTGGCCGCCCGGACCTGGGCCACGTCCTCGTCGGGTATCCCCATACCCCGACGGTACCGCGGCGCTGTCGCCGCCCGACCGGCCTAGGTTCGCCGATGGCCGTCACCATCTACGGCGTCTGCGCCCTGACCTTCATGATGGGCATGTACGGCCTCGAGGCGCGCGGCCGGGCGTTCGTCCTGGCCTTCGCCCTCGGCTGCGCCCTCTCGAGCTCCTACGGCTTCCTCTCGGGCGCCTGGCCCTTCGGCGTGGTCGAGGCGATCTGGACGCTGGTCGCGCTCCGGCGCTACCTCGGTCGCCGGCCGGGCCGCGGCCTCCGGCCTCAGCTGGCCTTGGCCGGCCGCTCCTCCGGCTCCTGGCGCCGGCGCCGCCAGCACGGCCTGGGCGGCGGCCAGGCGGGCCACCGGGACCCGGAAGGGCGAGCAGCTCACGTAGTCGAGCCCGGCCTCGTAGAAGAGGTCGATGGACGCCGGGTCGCCGCCGTGCTCGCCGCAGACGCCGACCTTGAGGCCGGGCGGGTGGCCCGGCCGCGCTCGGTCCCCAGCCGCACCAGCTCGCCCACGCCGTCGGAGTCGACCACCTCGAAGGGGTTGCGCGGCAGCAGCCCGAGCTCGAGGTAGGCGGCCATCATCCGGCCCTCGACGTCGTCGCGGCTGAAGCCGAACGTCATCTGGGTCAGGTCGTTGGTGCCGAAGGAGAAGAAGTCGGCCACCTCGGCGATCTCGGCGGCCCGCAGGCGCGGCCCGGCGGCGTCTCGATCATCGTGCCGATCGTCACCTCGAGCGTGCCCGCCCGTGACGGCTGCCGGACCTTGGCGCCCCTTCGAGGGCCGCGGCGCCCGCTCCTGGTTGCACCTCGGCCACCGCGTCCTCGACCCAGCGCCGGGCCAGCGCCAGCTCCTCGCGGCTCACGGTCAGCGGGATCATGATCTCGACGACCGGGTGCCCGCCGTCGGCCACCCGCTGGCGGGCCGCCTCCATCAGGGCGCGCACCTGCATGGCGTAGAGCCCGGGCTTGATCACCCCGAGCCGCACGCCCGCGTGTCCCGAGCATCGGGTTGGCCTCCTGCCAGGCCAGCGCGGCCTCGTAGAGCCGCCGCTCCTCGGGGTTCAGCCCGACCGTGGCCTCCTTGATGCGCCAGCTCCTCGGTGGAGGGCAGGAACTCGTGCAGCGGCGGGTCGAGCAGGCGCACCGTCACCGGCAGCCCGTCCATGGCGGCGAGGATGGCGATGAAGTCCTCGCGCTGGACGAGCGCGCAGCTCCTCGAGCGCGTCGGCCTCCTCGGCCGGCGACTGGGCCAGGATCATCCGGCGCACGACCGGCAGGCGGTCCTCGCCGAGGAACATGTGCTCGGTGCGGCACAGGCCGATGCCCTCGGCGCCGAGCGTTGCGCGCGTTGGCCGCGTCGTCGCCGGTGTCGGCGTTGGCCCGGACGTCGAGGTGGCCCTTCCGGATGTCGTCGGCCCACGACAGCACGGTGTCGAAGGCGGCGGGCGGCTCGGCCGCGGTCAGCGGGACCTGCCCGGCCACCACGATGCCGGCGCCGCCGTCGAGCGAGACCCAGTCGCCCTCGGACGAGCGTGACGCCGCCCGCGCGTCACCTGGTGGTCGCCGAGGCGCAGCGACCTCGGCGCCCGACGACCGCCGGCTTGCCCCAGCCCGCGCGCCACGACGGCGGCGTGGCTGACCAGACCGCCCCGGGCGGTCAGGATCCCCTCGGCGGCGAGCATGCCGTGGACGTCCTCGGGCGAGGTCTCGTTGCGGACCAGGATCACCTGCTCGCCGCGCTCGGCCGCCGCCGCCGCGTCGTCGGCCGTGAAGTAGACGCGGCCGACCGCGGCGCCCGGGCTGGCCCCGAGGCCCTTGGCCCACGTCGCGTAGCCCGAGCCGGCGAACTGCGGGTGCAGCACCGCGTCGAGGTGGTCCTCGGTGATGCGCGTGACCGCCTCGGCCTTGGAGATCCCGAGGTCGCTCGGGCGCACCATGTCGACCGCCATCTTCAGCGCGGCCGGCGCCGGTGCGCTTGCCGACCCGGGTCTGGAGCATCCAGAGCTTGCCCTGCTCGATGGTGAACTCGGTGTCGCACATGTCGCGGTAGTGCGCCTCGAGGCGGGCGAAGATCTCGAGCAGCTCGGCGTGGACCTCGGGGAACTGCTTCTTCAGCTCCGAGATGCGGCTCGGTGTTGCGGATGCCGGCCACCACGTCCTCGCCCTGGGCGTTGACCAGGAAGTCGCCGTAGGCGCCCTTGGCGCCGGTCGCCGGGTCGCGGGTGAAGCCGACGCCCGGTGCCCGAGTTGTCGTCGCGGTTGCCGAAGACCATCGCCTGCACGTTGACCGCCGTGCCGAGGTCGTGCGCGATGCGCTCGCGCTCGCGGTAGGCGATGGCGCGGGGCCCGTTCCAGCTGCGGAACACCGCCTCGATGGCGCCGCGCAGCTGCTCGCGCCGGCTCCTGGGGGAACGGCTTGCCCGGTGTGGCGCTCGACGATCTGCTGGTAGGAGTCGACGAGATACCGCAGCAGCTCGGCGGGCACCTTGGCGTCCGACGTCGTCCCGGCCAGCTCCTTGGCCGCGTCGAAGAGCGAGTCGAACTCCTCGCCGGGCAGGTCGAGGACGATGCGGGCGTACATGGCGATGAAGCGCCGGTACGAGTCGAAGGCGAACCGCTCGTCGCCGGTCTGCTTGGCCAGGCCCTCGACCGACTCGTCGTTGAGGCCGAGGTTGAGGACGGTGTCCATCATCCCGGGCATGGAGAACTTGGCCCCCGAGCGCACCGAGACCAGCAGCGGGTCGGCGGCGTCGCCGATGACCTTGCCCATGGACGTCTCGAGCCGGGCCCGGGCCGCCGCCACCTCGGCGTCGAGGCCCTTGGGCCAGCCGCCCGCCATGTAGGCCCGGCAGGCGTCGGTCGAGATGGTGAACCCCGGCGGCACCGGGCAGCTCCAGTACCGACGTCATCTCGGCCAGGTTGGCGCCCTTGCCGCCCAGGAGGTCCTTGAGCTCCATGGGGGACGGGGGTGCGTGTGGTCGAAATCGAAGACGTACGGCATCGGGCCTCCTTGCCCTGGCGGGCGCACCGCGGAGCGAGCGCGGTCACGGGCGGTCACTCCCCTCCCGACCTGGGACGGGTCAAGCCAGCCTACTTTCCCTCCGGCGATCGCCTCCGAGCGAGATTCAGCGCCGGGCGCCGCCCTCGGACTCGTCGTCCGGGCCCGCCCTCGCGTCCCGCCTTGCCGGAGCCCGTGACCTGGTGCTCGAAGACCTCCTTGGCCTGACGCATGTAGTCGCGCACGATGGCCAGCTCGTCCTCCTTGAAGCGCTGGGCCAGCCGCGCGCATGTCCTCGGCCAGGGGTTGCTGCAACTCCTCGCAGGCGCTGTCCTGCGGCCTCGGGCACGATCTCCACCCACACCCGGCGGCGGTCCTCGGTGTCGCGCCGGCGCGTCACCATGCCCGCCTCCTCCAGGCGGTCGAGGATGAAGGTGACCGCCCCGGTCGTCAGCCCGCTCTCCTCGGCGAGGTTTCCCGCGGTGAGCGGGCCCAGGCGGCCAATAAGGTCGAGGCAGCGCATGTCGGTCCTGCTCAGCTTCAGCTTCTTGGCCAGACCCTCGTCGAAGTCGCTGGCCGCGCCGAGGTACCCCATGATCTCGTTGCGCAGCTGCTGCACCAGGTCTCGTCCTCGACCATTGTCTTGACACGTAAATAACTTTATCACTAAGTTTCTTTTCCAATGGCCTATTCTTCACGACTCCTTCGCCGTGGAGGCCCACGACCTGGTCAAGGTCTTCCCCAACGGCAACGTGCGCGCGCTCGACGGCGTCTCGCTCGAGGTCGAGACCGGCACCGTGCTCGGCCTGCTCGGCCCGAACGGCGCCGGCAAGACGACGGCGGTGCGCATCCTGTCCACCATCCTCGAGCCCGACTCGGGCACGCGCCGCCATCTTCGGCCACGACGTGGTGAAGCGAGGCCGACGTCGTGCGCCGCATCATCGGGCTGGCCGGCCAGTACGCCACCGTCGACGAGAACCTGACCGGCCGCGAGAACATCCGCATGGTCGGCCGCCTGACGCCACCTGAGCCGCAAGGTCTCCGGGGCCCGGGCCGACGAGCTGCTCGGAGCTTTCGGCCTGGCCGACGCGGCCAACCGCGTCCTCAAGACCTACTCGGGCGGCATGCGCCGTCGCCTCGACCTGGCCGCCGCGCTGGTGGCCGGCCCGCCCGTCCTCTTCCTCGACGAGCCCACCACCGGCCTCGACCCCCAGAGCCGCCAGGACCTCTGGGGCGTCATCGAGGACCTGGTGGCCGAGGGCACCACCGTGCTGCTCACCACCCAGTACCTCGAAGAGGCCGACCGCCTGGCCCGCGACATCGTGGTGGTCGACCACGGCCGGGTCATCGCCGAGGGCACGCCGGCCGAGCTCAAGGCCGACCTGGGCACCTCGGTCATCGTCGGTCACCCTCGGCGACGCCGACGTCGTGGCCGACGCCGTCCGGCTGCTCGCTCCGCTCTCGCGACAAGAGCACCGGTGGTCGACGGCGCCACCGTCGAGCTCACGGTCGAGAACGGCCCGGCCGTCGGCGCCGAGGTGCTGCGCGCGCTCGACGCCGCCCAGATCGCCGTGGCCGGCCTGGCCCTGCGCGAGCCCAGCCTCGACGACGTGTTCCTGAGCCTGACCGGGCACAAGACCGAGGCCGAGACGGACGCAGGAGCGCGGCGGCGCGCCGAGCCGGCGATCGGCGACGCGCCGCGGACGCCGCCGCCACGGACGCCGACGGAAAGGACGCCGCATGAGCACCATCGCCTCCCCCGCGACGCCGTCGTGCATCCGGCCCGCCCAGGCGGGCAGCCGCCTCGCTGGGCCGTCCAGGACACGCTCACGGTGACCTGGCGCAACCTGCATGGCGCTGTCCGCACCCCCGAGACCGTGTTCTTCTCGGCGATCCAGCCGATCATGTTCGTGCTGCTGTTCGTCTACGTCTTCGGCGGCGCCATCCACATCCCCGGCGTGCCCTACGTCGACTACCTGATGCCCGGGCATCTACGTGCAGACGGTGACGTTCGGCGCCGTGTACCACCGCGGTCGGGCCTGGCCGAGGACCTGCAGAAGGGCCTGATCGAGCGCTTCCGGGCCCTGCCGATGGCCCGCTCGGCCGTGCTGGCCGGTCGCACGACGGCCGACCTGGTGCGCAACGTCTTCGTCGTGCTCCTCATCACCGCGGTCGGCTTCGCCGTCGGCTTCCGGATCGGCACCGACTTCGGCCTGTTCCTCTGCGGCCTCCTGATCGTGTGCTTTCTCCTACACGCTGTGCTGGGGCTTCGCCATCGTCGGCCTGACGGCCCCCAACGCCGAGACGGCGCAGCTCATGGCCTTCCCCATCCTGTTCCCGTTCATCTTCGCCTCGTCGGCCTTCGTGCCGGTGAGCGCGATGCCGGGCTGGCTGCAGGCCTTCGCCAAGCACCAGCCGGTGACCCAGGTGGTCGACGCCGGCCCGCTCGCTCATGACGGGCGGACAGCCTGCACGACACCGACCGCCATCTGGCAGGCGCTGGCCTGGTGCGCCGGGATCCTGGTGGTGCCTGGTCCCGCTGGCCGTGCGCAAGTACCGCCAGGTGCCTGAGCCCGCCGAGCTGAGCGCCCTACCCCTCGCCGGTACGCCGGCGCAGCTCGCCCACCAGATCGGCGATCGGGGATCGCGCACCTGCTCGGTCGTGTCCCGGTCGCGCACGGTGACCGCGTCGTCCTCGAGCGAGTCGAAGTCGACGGTCACGCACCACGGCGTCCCCACCTCGTCCTGGCGCCGGTAGCGCCGGCCGATGCTCTGGGTGATGTCGTAGTCGCACATGAAGTGCGGCTGCAGGGCGGCCAGCACCTGGCGGGCCAGCGGCTCGAGCGTGTCCTTCTTCGACAGCGGCAGCACCGCCACCTGGTAGGGCGCCAGCCGCCAGTGCAGGCGCAGCACCGTGCGGGCCTCGCCTCCGACCTCGTCCTCGCTGTAGGCAGCGAGCAGGAAGGCCATCATGGTCCGGGTGGCGCCGGCCGCCGGCTCGATGACGTGCGGCGTGTAGCGCTCGTTGGTCTGCGGGTCGAAGTAGTCGAGCGACTCGCCCGACGCCGGGGCGTGGGCGGTGAGGTCGAAGTCGCCCCGGTTGGCGATGCCCTCGAGCTCGTCCCAGCCCCAGGGGAAGAGGAACTCGACGTCGGCCGTGCCGCGTGAGTAGTGCGACAGCTCGCTCTGCTCGTGATGGCGCAGGCGCAGCTTCTCGGCCGGGATGCCCAGGTCGAGGTACCAGTGCATGCGCTCGGACAGCCAGTAGTCGAACCACTTCTGGCTCCTCGTCGGGCGGGACGAAGTACTCCATCTCCATCTGCTCGAACTCGCGGGTGCGGAAGACGAAGTTCTGCGGCGTGATCTCGTTGCGGAAGGACTTGCCGACCTGGGCGATGCCGAACGGCGGCTTCTTGCGCGTGGTGCCGAGCACGTTGGCGAAGTTGGTGAACATGCCCTGGGCCGTCTCGGGGCGCAGGTAGGCGACGTGGCCCTCGTCCTCGACCGGGCCGGCGTGGGTCTTGAACATCAGGTTGAAGGCGCGGGCCTCGGTGAGGTCGTGGGAGCCGCAGTTGGGGCAGACGCCCTCGATCTTGTCGGCCCGCCAGCGCTCGTGGCAGTTCTTGCAGTCGACCAGCGGGTCGGTGAAGGTGGCCAGGTGGCCCGAGGCCTCCCACACGGCGGGCGGACCCAGGATGGCCGCGTCGAGCCCGACCACGTCGTCGCGCAGCTGGACCATGGCGCGCCACCAGGCGTTCTTGACGTTGCGCAGCATGTTGACCCCGAGCGGGCCGTAGTCGTAGGTGGAGCGGAAGCCGCCGTAGATCTCGGCCGAGGGGAAGATGAAGCCCCGCGTGGCGGCACAGGCGGACCACCTTCTCCATCAGGTCGTCGCTGGCGCCTCGGGCGTCCTCGGCGCTTCTCTGGTCATCGGTGCAGGATACCGGAGCGGATTCTGGCGCTGACCTCGTTGGCCAGCAGCCGGCCCCGCACGGTAAGCACGGCACGGCCGCCCGCCTCGACGACGAGACCCTCGAGTTCGCCCGGGCCGCCTCGAGGCACTCCCACGGCACGCCACGCGGCGTGCGCAGCGCGAGCGAGAGCGCCTCGAACTCGCGCTGGGCCGCCGTCAGCACCTCGCGCCCGGCTTCGGGCGACCGCCCGGCCTCCACCGCCTCGATGTAGCGGTCGGGGGTCCGCACGTTCCACCAGCGCGACGCCGGCGCGGTGCGAGTGGGCGGCCGAACCGATGCCCGACGTAGTCACCCTGCTCCCAGTAGAGGTGGTTGTGCCGGCACTCGTGGCCCGGGCCGGGCCCAGTTCGAGATCTCCTCCCAGCCGTAGCCCGCCGCGGTCAGGACCGCGTCGGCCACCTCGTAGCGCGGGGCCTGGGCGTCGTCGTCGGGGTGGCGCGCCGGGTCCCGGGCGAGCGGCGTTCCGGGCTCGACGGTGAGGCCGTAGGCGCTCAGGTGCGGCGGCGGGTGCTCCAGCGCGAGGACGTGGCCGAGCGTGGCGGCCCAGTCGCAGTCGCTCTCGGCGGCCGCGCCGAAGATGAGATCGAGGTTCCAGGTGGCGAACCCGGCCTCGTCCACCGCGGCGGCGACGGTCTCCGCCGCGTGCGGCACGTGGCGGCGGCCGAGCCCGGCCAGGACGTGCGCATGGGTGGACTGCAGGCCGAAGGAGACGCGGGTGACCCCGGCGCGCCGGTAGGCGCCGAGGTGCGCGGCGTCGGCGTCCTCGGGATTGCACTCGACCGTGACCTCGGCGCCGGGCGCGCGCGGGATGGCGTCGAGGATGCGGCACAGGGTCTCGGGGTGGAGGCGGGACGGGGTGCCGCCTCCGAAGAAGACGGAGGTGGCGGGCGGCGAGGTCGGCCTGCTCCACGGCCCGCTGCAGTTCGAGGACGCACACGTCCGCGTAGCGCTCCATCAGGTGGTCGCGGTCCGTGTAGGTGGCGAAGGCGCAGTAGTCGCAGCGCTCCCGGCAGAACGGGACGTGGACGTAGACGCCGAGGGGGGTCAAAGGCCGGCGGTCGAGCGCACCGAGCGGATGCGGCGGTCCAGGTGGGCCTCCATGGCCCCGGTGGCCAGCTCGGCCACCTCGTCGGCGGCCGCGGGCGCCGGCCCGGAGAGCACCGACGCCAGGTCGCCGCCGAGGATGCGGCGCAGGAGGGCGAGCGCGCCGGGACTGAGGGGTCGCCCGCTGCGATGGGCCCGGCACAGGGCGCCCCCGGCGACGAGGTCGAAGGCCACCAGCTCCACGGTGCCGTCGGGCTCGCCGCAGGCGGCGCACTCGTCGAGAACGGGGCCGGCGCCCTCGAGGACGAGCGCCTTGAGGAAGAAGGCGGGGGCCAGCAGCCTCGGGTCGGCCCGCTCGTCCGCCAGGGCCCGGAGCGCGCCGACCAACATCGCGTAGAGCCGGGGGTCGGGGTGGCGCTCCTGGGCCAGCTGGTCGGTCACCTCGAGCAGGGCCATGCCCGCGGGGCATGCGGTCCAGGTCCTCGCGCACCGCCCGGAAGACGTCGAGCACCTCGACCTGGTTCACGATGTCGAGCTCGCTGCGCCCCTGCCAGAGGAGGAGGTCGACGTGGGTGAGCGGCTCGAGGCGGGCGCCGAACTTCGACGTGGTCCTGCGCACGCCCTTGGCCACGGCGCGCACCTTGCCGTGGCGCTCGGTCAAGAAGACGATGATCCGGTCGGCCTCGCCCAGGCGGTAGGTGCGCAGCACGACGCCCTTGTCGCGAAAGAGGCTCACGGGCCGGCGGTTGTGCCGGCGGGCGGATTTGACGTTGTGCGAGATACTCACGGGGCCTGGCGCTGGTGGATGCCGGGTCGAGCGGGCAGTAGCGCTCGCCCCGGCGGGCGGCCTCGGCCGCGGCCCGCCGGGTCGGCGGCCATGTCGGCCGCCCGGTCGTGCGCCTCCTGGGCGGCCCGGATCCGGGCCACGGCGGCGGCGCCGTGCGAGTGCCGGCCGTAGAGGAGGTTGCCCCCGCCCACGAGCACCGCCAGGCACGACCACGACGATCACGCGCGGGGCCCGTATGGGAAGGCGATGAAGACCACGAAGGAGGACCGTGAGCAGGGCGATCCCGAGGCCACGGCGATCCGGCTGACGGTCATAGGTCCTTCCATTCGGTCGCGCCCCGGGCCCCAGCGGGGTGACAGCCCCGAAGCGCCGCACCCGGCGCTGGAACTCGATCACCGCCTCGTAGAGGTGGCGACGGCGCATGTCGGGCCAGAGCGTCTCGGGGAAGACCAGCTCGCTGTAGGCGATCTCCCAGAGCAAGAAGTTCGAGATCCGCGTCTCGCCCGAGGTCCGGATGACGAGGTCGGGGTCGGGCATGTCGGGGAAGTAGAGATGGCGCCGGATCGCCTTCTCGTCGACCTTGTCGGCCGGGGTCCCCTCGGCCACCAGGGCGCGCACGGCATCGACGATCTCGGCGCGGCCGCCGTAGTTGAAGGCCATCGTCATCACCATCCGCCGTTGTGCTTGGTCAGCTCGATCGACTCGTCCATGCGCTTGAGCACCCGGCGGGGCACACGCCAGTCCCGCCGGCCGGCGAAGCGGATCTGCACCCCCTTCTCGTTGAGCTCGTCGCGCCGGCGCATCAGCAGCGACTGGTTGAAGTTCATGAGGTACCGCACCTCGTCGGGCGGCCGGCGCCAGTTCTCGGTCGAGAAGGCATAGAGGGTGATCCACTTGATGCCGATCTCGAGGGCGCCGTTGACCACATCGAGCAGCGCGGTCTCGCCGGCGGCGTGGCCCTCGGTCCGCGGCAGCCCCCGTGCGTTGGCCCAGCGCCCGTTCCCGTCCATGACACAGCCGACGTGGACCGGGACCCGGGCGAGGTCGAGCTCCGGCGGGACCGGATCCGGCCCGCCGTCGAGGTCGGACGCCGTCGAGGTCACAGGCCGAAGCTAGTGCCTCGCCAGGCTTTTCCAGGTAGGCCCCAGGATGCCGGGGCTTGGTGGGACATTTCCAGAATGGCGCCGGTGCTTCGTGGGAGGCTCATGGCGACTTGGCGATTCGTCCTGGCGATGGCAAGGAGGGTCTGAGATGGCAGAGCAGGGTTCGGGTTCCGGTTCGGTCGGAGTTCGGTGGCGGCGAGCGCCCCGACACGAGTGACATGATCGCGGTCCACAAGGCGCTGCGGGGCGCGCTCGGCGCAGGCCCGCCGCGGTGCGCGACGTCGACCCGGGTGACGAGGCGCGCCGTGCGCGCATCGCGGACTACTACGACAACGTCTTGTGGTTCCTCGAGGCACACCACAACGGCGAGGAAGAGCTCGTCTTCCCCCTTCTGCGCGAGCGCAGTCCCGCGTGATGGCGTCGTCGACTCCATGGAGTCCAGCATCACGAGGTGGTCCAGTTGCTGGCGGACGCGGGTACGAGCCGGTCCGCTGGGCCGGCGGCGACACCGGGCTGGGGGACACGCTGGCGGAGCAGCTCCAGGCGCTCACGACGCCACCGTCGCCCATCTCGACCAAGAGGAGGCGCAGCTCCTGCCCCTCTGTGGCGACTATCTGACGATGGACGAGTGGGGTGCGCTCCCGGGGCATGCGCTGAGCCAGTATCGAGGTGACAAGGTGTGGCTGGTGCTGGGGCTGATCATGGAGCAGCGGACGCCCGACGAGCAGGCCCACATGCTCGCGACGATGCCGCCGCCGGTGACTCAGATGTGGAACGAGATGGGTCGGCCGCGTTCGAGGAGTTCGCCGCGACAGTGGGCTGAGCTGGCGCCGCCCGATCCCCACTTTGTTAACGATCGGTTCCCTCAACGCTCGTCGGCTCTACGGCGCCAATGCGATGGAGTCGAAGGCACGTGTCGACGTCGAAGCGCCGGTGCAGCTTCTGCTCCTTCGGACCGAAATACTGCATTTCCTCGTCCGTCATCGGGATGACCCGTGGTTGATCGAGGTCGTATGCCTGCCCGTGTGACACGAGACTCGCCAGCCCGCTCGCGAGGACGTTCTTCGTCCAATCAGTTCGCTTGCCATAGGGCAGGGCGATCAGAAATCGTCGTCGTGCTCAACCGCGACGACCGGGGTCTGGTAGCTCCGACCCGAACGGCGTCCGACGTGGCGGATGACCGAGGTGTCGGAATGTTCGGTCCCGGCTGATCGCATTGCCGGGGGCCTTGTCACCTGTGTGAGCCTGCGAAGTGTTCTCTGGACGGGTCCGTTCATTCTCCGGAGATCCTAGGGGCTGGTGCTCTGGGCGACGCTGGACGGCCCGAGTCGGCTCGCAGCTCCGTTCCAGGCGGGTCTCCAACACAACGGGACGGGGAGCGGCTGGCCCGACTGTCACGAGACAATGGTGCGATGCTGACGTCGTGAACGAGGACGACCTTCTCGCCGAGCAGCGGTCGTTCTCCCGGGCCCGAGCCCCCGAATACGACGAGTGGTGGCAACGACGCGGTATTATGACCGAGGAGAACAGGACCTTGTCGAGTGGGAGCGTCAAGTGGCCGTACTCAATGCAGCCTTGGACGACTTCGCACCTCGGGGATCTGTCTTGGAGCTGGCTGGAGGCACCGGCTGGTGGACCCAGCGGCTGGTCGAGACGGCGGAGCGTCTCACGGTCATCGACAGTTCGCCCGAAGCTCTGGCACTCAACCGCGAGCTTGTAGGGCGACGACGAGACGTGCGCTACGAGGTGGCGGATCTCTTCAGCTGGCGTCCCGACTCCCGCTACGACGTCGTGTTCTTCTCGTTCTGGCTCTCGCATGTCCCACGCGCACGATTCAGTGACTTCTGGGCTTTCGTCCGCACGTGTTTGAAGCCTTCTGGGCGCGTGTTCTTGATCGACAACCGGAACGATCCAGTTCGCAGCTCTTCAACAAAAGATCCATACGTTGTTGAGTACGGCACAGATCTGCAACTCCGAACCCTCAGCGATGGGTCGAAGTACCGGGTCGTCAAAGTCATGTACGAACCTGATGAACTCGAGTCTTCGATTGCTGCAGAAGGGTGGTCGGTCGACATCGATGCCACCCGCTGGTTCATCTTTGGTTCAGCAGGTCGGCCTTGATCACAGGGATGCCCTCGAACCTGCCCCTGGGCTGATCGCGTGTCCGCGGCCTCAGTCAGCACAAGAGGCTGGTGGCGCCTACCCCGCGACGGTGACTTCGAGGTCGAGCGGTGCCCCTGGAATTGGGGTACACGGTGTCGGATTGCAATCATCTGGGCCCGCCACAAAGGGCACGGTGACCGATGTGGATCCACTTCGAAGCGCTCTGAGGGTGGCGGTGAAGAGGAAGCCGGAGTGACGGCTTGAGACCATCCTCAAGACCTGCGCGTCCGAAATCTCGGCCGGTCCCGGCCACGTACCCCCCGACCCCGACCCGCCTCCTGTCATCACGATGTCCGAGCCAACCGTCACACAAACCGGGGTCGCTTGACCATCTTGATTGGCATTGACGGTGACCGTTCCGCTCGAGCAGGTGGAGCTCGTCGGAGCCGTTGCAGGGCTCGACGGTGCCAATGTGGTCGCCACCGGATGCAGCCCTGTTGGCTGCGTCGAGTGCGAGGACGCAGTCGGCGATGACGACGACAATGATGGTGTCCTGACGAGCACCCGGCTACGCACAGCCCCACTCCTACCAGGAGAGCCAGTCGCCGGCCCGTCATGGAACCAATCTATTGATCCCTGGTTCGCTCAGCCGGGCGGGGCGAAGAACTCCAGAGCGATGTTGTCGGGATCGCGGAAGGACAAGCCCGAACCATAAGGAGCATCGACGATGCCGCCGTTCTCGATGCCGAGGGCGTCGAGCTTGGACTCCCACGCAGCAAGCTCCGCCCGGTTCGCGCAGGCAAAGGCCAGGTGGTCGAGACCCGGGCACCTCTCGTCAAAGGGATCTGTTCCATGTGGATCGGAGAACTGGTGGATACCGACCAGGGTCGAGCCACCGAGAAGCCACACAACGTGGTGGAACGGGCCGGTGTCTTCATCGATGACGGGTGGAGCGCCGAAGAGCGCTTGATACCAGGGCCGACTCTGATCGAGATCCGTGACGGTCAGGGCCACGTGCGTGACGCCGGGGAAGTCGGGCATCGATACCTCCTTGACAGATGTGCTCGTCAACATAGCCACGTAGGCGGTGGAATTCACCAGGAGGCCCTGTCGCCGGCCCGGGGTCAGTTCGGCACGCCCGAGCGCCCTTGCAACCCGAATCTCAGGCGTAAGAGCATGGGACTCTCGAACCACCGCCGACCAGAAGGGTCATCCGATGCAAGCTGCCGTTGTGCGCCAGTTCGACCGTCCGCCCCGCTACGAGGATTTCGACGCGCCCATCCCCTCGGACGAGCACGAGGAGCTGATCGACGTCCTGGCATCTGGGCTGCACCCGCGTGTCCGTTCACAGGCGAACGGATCTCACTACACCTCAACCGGTCACCTACCGCTCATTCCCGGAATCGATGGAGTCGGTCGCCGTCCCGACGGCTCGCTCGTGTATTTCGTACTTCCCGACACCGCGTACGGAGCGATGGCCGAGCACACGGTCATCGACGCACGCCGAAGCCTCCCCCTCCCATCGGATGCTGATCCGATCCTGCTGGCTGCCGCAATGAATCCCGGCATGTCCTCGTGGGTCGCGCTGCACCAGAGGGTCAGCTTCACGCCTGGCCAGTCGGTCTTGATCATCGGAGCCACCGGCTCGGCTGGGCAGCTTGCTATTCAGATCGCCAAGCATCTCGGAGCAAGTGCAGTCATTGCAGCCGGACGCGGTGCGGTGCGGCTCGCAGCATTGGCTGAGCTCGGTGCCGATGAGACCATCGATCTCGCGGCCGATCCCGACGTGGTCGCACGTGACCTGGCGCTGAAGGCAGCAGAGGTTGACGTGGTGCTCGACTATCTCTGGGGCAAACCAGCGGAAACAGCGATCATGCCCATACTCACCGGTCGCGAAGATCGCAGCAGATTGTTGTCGTGGGTCCAGATCGGAGCCATTGCCGGGGCGAGCATCGATCTTCCGTCTGCCGCGCTGCGCCAGGCAAACATCCACTTTCTAGGGAGTGGCCAAGGGTCAGTCAGTCCAGCCGGAATCCTGGCCACCCTGCCGGAACTTGCCGCGGAAATCGACAAAGGCTCCTTCTCGATCAACGCCGTCGCCAGGCCACTACTCGATGTGGAGTCGATTTGGAACGCTCCGGGTGGAGAAACGGAACGAATCGTGTTGACACCAACAACCTGAACCCGCGAGAGCGCTGCGGTTGGAGCGTGGAGCGACGACGCGTATGTTCTCGCTCCATGGAGCAGGCGGTCGCCGATCTGGTCGGTCCGGATCTGCGCGTGCTCTTCTGCGGGATCAATCCGGGAAAGCTCTCGGGTGAACGTGGCCTGCATTTCGCCCGGGCCGGGAACCGATTCTGGAAGTTGCTCTGTGCGGGTGGATTCACGGCGTCCGTTCTGGCACCCGCCGAGCAACACAAGCTGCCCGCCTTGGGCATAGGCATCACGAACCTCGTGGCGCGGGCGACCGCTGCCGCGAGCGAACTCAGTGCGGCCGAACTGCGCGAAGGTGCACGACAGCTCGAGGCCAAGGTGGCGGATCTGCGGCCTCGTTGCGTCGCCGTGTTGGGGCTGCAGGCGTACCGGACGGCGTTCATGCGACCGGGAGCCGTCGTGGGCCCGCAGCCCGAGCTCTTGGGCGCCGCGAGGCTTTGGCTCCTGCCCAACCCGAGCGGTCTACAGGCCCACTATCAACTGCCCCAAATGACCGAGATGTTCACATCGCTCTCCGTCGCCACCGAGGCTGGCTGACGAACGTCGAAGGCGGCTATGCCGGAGTTTCGCGATCCTCGAGTGAAGCAAGGTGGGCTGCGCGGTCTTGCTGCAGTTCGATCGTGTTCCCGGCCGGATCGATGATCCAAATCTGAACCGTGCCCGCGCCCTGCACCGCACGCTCGTACGGGATCTTCTGGTCTTCGAGTTCGGCGATGGCCTTGTCGAGGTCCTCCACTGCGATGCAGTAGTGGTTCCCGGTCGAGTCGATCTCTGTTCTTTGGGGCGGAGCACCCACGACGTGGAGCTCTTGATCGGAAACGTTGAACCAGTGACCCGGGATGCCGGGGATCTCGGGACGTTCCTTCGAGTCCAGCCCGAACAGGCCGCCATAGAACGAGACCATCTCGGCCAACGGGGTGTCGTTGCAGTTCACCGATACGTGGTGAAACCGTGTGACCTTCACATCGCCTCCAGTGCTGAATGCCTTCAAGATCGACCCGGTTCTCACGAAGCCGACGGGTCGTCTACGTGTCTCGAGTATCTCCAACTGAGGGCTGATCCAGAAATCCGAAGACCCGACGAAGACGCGACGCTGCCGCCCGTTTCTGAGTTTTACCAGGGCCTAGCCTGAGTTACACCTGAGGATCACGTTTCACGTGGGCGAAACCTCTGGGCTTAGGTTTGTTTCTAGCTCGCTCACAGCTTATTCAGAGGTGTTGCGGGAAGAGTTTGCATGTGACCACCCAACTGTTCGTTGAGAGTCCGGTCGGTAGAGCGCGCCGACTTCCGTTCAGTCGTGCGTCGATCGCGCGACTGGCGCGTTACGGCGCCACCTCGGTCGTGGCCTTCGCCATAAGCGAGATCACGCTTTTGACGCTCTACGGGTTGAACGTCACCGGCGCAACGGCGGCCGCTGTCTTGGCGAACTTTGCCGGCACGGTTCCTTCGTACCTGATGAGTCGTTACTGGATCTGGAGCGAGGCACCGCGGGCCCGTGTCGGTCGTCAGGTTGCCATGTACTGGATCACATCAATTATCTGCATCGCAGGAACGAGCCTCGCAACGGGCGCCATCGCCGGGTTGGCACCCGCTGGACATCGCTTCCACCTCGCGGTCGCCGGTATTGGATTTCTACTGGTGAACATCGTGTTTTGGTTCGCCAAGTTCGAGGTCTACCAAAGGTTCATCTTCCCGGTGGACACGCGGGAGACGAATGCGTCGCACGGTCCGAGCACTCATGAGCCCGACGGAATGGTGGCGGTCGAGCCCGTCGCTTGAGACGCTGTGACCTAGCCATTCACCAGTGACCTTGGTCCGGAGCGATTGACACCGCCGCTCACTCGCTCACCGGAGGCTTGAGAATCGGCGATACTCGCCAGGTGGGCCTGCGAATCGCCCTGAGTGCTGTCGCCGCCTGTCTCATGGCGACACTCGTGCCGGCGACTCTCCCAGTCCCGCTGGCCACGGGGCTTCCACCTCCCACAGCAGCACGGATCGTCCTCTACGGCGACTCCCTGGTTTCCGAGGCAGGCCTGGACTTTGCCTTCCTCGGAGAGCTCTCCGGTGCCTCGGTGCAGGTCCACACGTTCCCTGGCACGGCACCCTGTGACTTCTTCGCATCGATGGCGGCCGAGGCGCAGGACTGGCACCCCACCGTGGCGATGCTGGCATTCTCAGGCGACGCCTTCACCCCGTGCATGGGGGGTGTCCAGCTTGCAACGGCGCCGTACTACGACAAGTACCAGGACGACACCCAGACGGCCATCTCGATCTTCCGGTCCGCGGGCGCCAAGGTCATCTTGGTCGGCCTGCCCGCTGACGCCTCCGCCAGCCTCAGCCAGAACTCGTCGGCCCTCAATCAGATCTACCAGTCGCTCACGAAGACCAACCCGGGTGTCACCTTTGACGACGCCAGCCAAGCGGTGACGGCGAGCGGAAGGTTCACCTGGACCCTCCCGTGCCTCTCCGGTGAGCCGTGCACGGGGCCAGATGGGACAAACATCGTCCGCGCTCCTGATGGAGTGCACTTCTGCCCCAACGGAGAGACCACGCTCAGGGCCGGTTTCGAAGAATGCGACGTCTACTCGTCGGGCGCTTTTCGATTTGCGTCGGCCATGTTGGCGTCGGCCCTCGATTCCCGTGACCTCACCAAGACAGTGAACAGGCCGACCTCACCATGCAGATCCGAACCTGTCCAGGTGAGACGGAAGACTGCTGAGAGACAGCCTCGAGCAGCCACCAGGGGATGTCGAACGGCACGAAGTCCTGTTCGTGGCGAGGGACCCGGGACCTGCGGGTGTCGTCGCCCGCGGGCATGATCGGTGGCGTGGAGGAGATCTGGGAAGAGCCCGACGCCCTCGACGAGCTCGATGTCTTCGGCTCCTCCGGAGGGTCGGCCGAAGAGGCCCGACAGGCGGGCGACGACGCCGTCGACGGCCTCGACAAGATCACGGGCCAGATGGCGGGTGGCGAGCACCGGCCGGAGCAACAGGAGATGTGCCGCGCCGTCGCCGAAGCGCTGGTCACCAGGACCCACCTGGTCGTCCAGGCCGGCACGGGGACCGGCAAGTCCTTGGCCTACCTGGTCCCTGTTGCCCTCTCCGGCGTCAAGACAGTCATCGCCACGGCCACCAAAGCGCTGCAGGATCAGCTGGCCGAAAAGGACCTGCCACTCGTCGAGTCCGGCCTGGGCCTGCCCGTGCCACTCGACTTCACCGTGCTGAAGGGCCGTAGCAACTACATCTGCCGCCAGCGGGTGGCCGAGGTGGGTTCGGGCGGGGTCCAGGCTGAGCTCGGCGACCAAGCGGCGGGCCGGGCCGACGAAGCTGACCCCTCGGATGGGACGAGTGGGGAAGCAGATGGGGCGACGGCCGGGGGCGCCGACGATGGCCCGCCGCCCGAAGGTCTGGTCGAGGAGGTCCGGCGGCTGGTCAGCTGGTCGCAGAAGACCCGCAGCGGCGACCGGGCCGACCTGAGCTTTGAGCCCTCCGACCGGGCGTGGAACATGGTGAGCGTCGGCCCGCGCGAGTGCCCGGGAGCGTTCAACTGCCCCGAAGGCGGGCGCTGCTTCGCCGAGGCTGCCCGCGACCGGGCGGCGGCCGCCGACATCGTCGTCGTCAACACGCACCTCTACGGCGCGCACCTGGCCAGTGGCGGCGCGGTGTTGCCCGATCACGACGTGGTCGTCTTCGACGAGGCCCATCAGCTCGAAGAGGTCATGACGGCCAGCCTCGGCGTCGAGATCACGCCGGGGCGGTTCCGCTCGTTCGTCGCCGCGGGCCGCTCCCTGGTGGAGCAACGGGACGCCGAGCAGCTGGAGTCGCTCGCCCGCGCCGGAGACCAGCTGGCGACGCTGTTGGCCGATCGGGTGGGGACGCGGGTCCTGCACGACGAGGGGCGACAGGTGGCGGCGGCGGACCGCGAGCTGGCCGAGCTGCTCACCCGCACCTCGGAGCTGACCCGGCGCGTCATCGACGCGTTGCGCCGGGGCGGTGCGCAGCGCTCGTTCCTGCCCGACGACGGCGGTGCTTCGGGGGGCGATGCCGACCCCGACCGCTCGAGCCGCAAAACCCGGACGCTGCAGGCCGCCGCGCACCTGGCGGAGGACTTGCACCGCCTGGTCATCCGCACCGACGGCGAGGTGGCCTGGGTCGACGGCACTCGGCGCAACGTCCGGCTCCGGCTCTCCCCCATTGACGTCGGGCCTGCGCTTGCCGGCATGCTCTGGGGCGAGGTCACTTCTGTCCTGACCAGCGCAACCATCCCGCCACACCTCGTCGAGCGCGTCGGGCTCGAGAGCTTCCCGAGCGAGGAGCTCAACGTCGGCAGCCCCTTCGACTACCGCTCGCACGCGCTGCTCTACGTGGCTCGGCATCTCCCCGACCGGCGCCGCGACGGTGCCGAAGAGGCGCTCCACGAGGAGCTGGCCCTCCTGCTCGAGGCGGCGGGTGGGAGAACCCTGGCCCTCTTCACGAGCCGGCGCGCCACGGAGGCTGCCGCGGCGGCGCTGGCGCCCGAACTCCCGTACACGCTGCTCCTGCAGGGGGAGCTGCCGAAGGGACGCCTCCTCGAGGAGTTCGCGCGACGACGAGACCTCCTGTCTGTTCGCGACGCTGGGCTTCTGGCAAGGCGTCGACATTCCAGGACGTGCCCTCTCGCTCGTCACCATCGACCGGCTTCCCTTCCCCAGGCCCGACGACCCCCTGCTCCAGGCGCGCCGCGACCGTGCCGGTGGCGGCGCCGCGTTCCGACTCGTCGACCTCCCCCGGGCCGCCACCTTGCTCGCCCAGGGCGCCGGGCGGCTCATCCGCACCGCCGAGGACCGCGGCGTCGTCGCAGTGCTCGACTCGCGTCTGGCCACCGCCTCCTACCGCGGGCGTCCTGCTCTCGATGCTGCCGCCGATGCGGCGCTCGGTGGACCGCTCCGAGGTGGAGTCCTTCTTGCGGCGTGCGCTCGAGGATCAGTAACCGAGCCGGTCGAGCATCTCGGCGCGGTTCTGCCAACGCCGCTCCACCTTCACGTGCAGGTCGAGATAGGTCCCCTCGGGCAGCGTCTCGCGCGCCGCGATGCCCACAGCTTTGAGGACCTCGCCCCGCTTGCCGATGACGATGGCCTTCTGCGAGTCGCGCTCGACGATCACCTCGACGCGGATGAGCGGGCCCTCCCACTCGGTCACCCGGCAGGTGATGGCGTGAGGCAGCTCCTCGCGGGTCTTGGCCAGCAGCTGCTCACGCACCAGCTCGGCGACCCAGAGTGCCTCCGGCGTGTCGGTCACCACGTCCGGCGGGAAGAAGGGCGGTCCCTCCGCCAGCGCGCTGATCAGGTACGCCGTCAGCTCGCCGACGCCCTCGCCGGTACGCGCCGACACCGGGAAGTACTCGACCCGGGGCACCTCGCCGAGCGCGTCGAGGGCTTCCTTTGCCTCGGCCAGACGCTCGAGTAGCCGGCTCGGACCGGCGCGGTCGACCTTGTTGACGACGATGAGCAGCCGGGGCGGGCTGTCGTCGCTGTCGTCGCCCTCGTGATGCGCCCGCGGGACCGGGTGAACCTGTTGGACCGCCCGCGCCAGCACCGTGCGGTCCCCCGGGCCGATGGCCGCGTTCGCGTCCACCACCGCCATGATCACGTCGACGTCGCGCAGCGCGTCGGTGGCGGTCTCGTTCAGCCGTGCCCCGAGCGTGCTGCGGGGCTTGTGGATCCCGGGCGTGTCGACGAAGACCACCTGCGCCTCGGCCTCGTCGTCGTGCAGCACGCCGAGGATGCGGTGCCGCGTCGTGTTGGGCCGCGACGACGTGATGGCCACCTTGGTGCCCACCATCGTGTTGACGAGGGTGGACTTGCCCACGTTGGGTCGGCCCACCACGGCCACGAAGCCCGAGCGCACCCGTCTAGCTCCCGTTGCGCGAGGCGTCCCCGGTGCGGCCGACGCGGGCGTCGCGGGCGTCCTCGCCGTCCTCCTCGCCCCCCTCGGCGGAACCGGTGCGCTCGATGCGGATCCGGCCGATGCGCCGGCCCCGCACCTCGACGGCGGTCAGGCGGAATCCGTCCACCTCGACCGAGTCGCCGTTGTCGGGCACCCGCCCGATGAGGTCGAGCATGAGACCGCCGACGGTGTCCCAGGTGCCGTGCGGGAGCTCGGCCCCGAGCAGCTCGTCCGCGTCGTCCACCGAGTACAGGGCGCTCACGAGCACGGAGCCGTCGTCATAGCGCTCGACGGTCGGCTCCTCGACATCGAATTCGTCGACGATGTCGCCCACCAACTCCTCGAGCAGGTCCTCGAGGGTGATCAGGCCGGCCGTGCCGCCGTACTCGTCGACGACGATCGCCATGTGGAACTTCTCCTCCTGCATCTCGCGCAGGAGGTCCGACACATCCTTGGACTCGGGGATGAACTTGGCCGGCCTCATGCTGTCACGCACGGACTGGACGGCCTTTCCGACGCGCTCGGCGCGTACGAGGTCCTTGGTGTAGGCGATGCCCATGATGTCGTCGATCCCGTCCTTCTCCACCGGGATGCGGCTGTAGCCGGCGCCGAGCGCCGCCTCGAGCGCGTCGCGCACGGTGGCATCACCCTCGACCGTCACCATGTCAGTCCTCGGCGTCATCACCTCGCGCGCCACGGTGTCACCGAAGTCGATGACGGAGTGGATGAAGGAACGCTCGTCCTTCTCGATCACGTTCTCCTCGTGGGCCACGTCCGCCATGGCCTTCAGCTCGGAGTCGGTGATGTAGGACTCGTGCATGTTGTCCTGGTCGTCACCGCTGACACCGATGATCAGGTTGGCCAGGCCGATGAGGACCGTTGAGAGCCAGCGGATGGGCGGGAAGCGGATGAGCGTGCCCACGATCGGCGCGCTGAGCAACGCGGCGCGGTCGGAGTGCTGCACCGCCCAGTTCTTGGGGACCGCCTCGAAGAAGACGAAGATCACGACGATTTCGAAGACGATGCCGAACACGACCCCCAGTCCGCCGAAGAGATGCTCCGCCACGATGCCGACCAGGGTGGCCGACACCAGCTGGCAGATCAGCACCAGCAGGAGGATCGGGTTGAGGAACCGGGCCGGGTTCTCGATGAGGCGGGCCAACTGCCGGGCGCCGCGCTTCTTCTCGTCCACCAGGGACTTGGCCTTGATCTTGGTCATCCGCACCAAGCTCGTCTCGGCCATCGCCAGGACCCCCGAGCCCGCCAGCAGCACGACGATCACAACGATGAGGATGGCGTCCTCGGCGTGAAAGCCCGACGCCGCCAACAGCGGGCTCGCGTTCACGTCCCCTGGCTGACCCGGTAGAAACGCCGCAGCAGCTGCTGCTCGAGCGCCTCCATGCGCTCGGCTTCGGCGTCCTTCTCGTGGTCCATCCCGAGGAGGTGGAGGAGGCCGTGGACGACCAGCAGCGCCACCTCGTCGTCGAGGCTGACTTCGTGCGCCACTGCATTGCGGCTGGCCACGGCCGGGCAGATCACGACGTCGCCGAGCAGCGAGAGGAGGCCCTCTTCTGGCGAGGTCCCCGGACCGCTCCCGCCCAGGTCGGGCGAGCGCCCCGTCGGCCCCGGCTCGTCCTCGATGGGAAAGGAGAGCACGTCGGTCGGGCCACTCTTCCCGAGGAACTTCTCGTTGAGCGCGGCGATGGCCTCCTCGTCGACGAAGAGCAGCGACACCTCGGTCTCGCCCTTGATGCCGCGCGCGGCCAGTACCTGGCGCGCCAGCTCGGCCCAGCGGGCCACGTCCATCGGATGAGCCTGCTGCTCATCTGCGGCGAAGACGTCGATGGTCACTGGGTGTGACCCGTCCGCCCTTCTGCCACCTCGTAGGCGTCGACGATGTCGGCCACGATCTTGTGGCGGACCACGTCCCGGCGGCTCAGGTGCACGAACGCAATGTCGTCGATGCCGCCGAGTACCGGTTCGAGACCCACCAGGCCGGAGCGGCCGCCGGGCACGTCGATCTGGGTGACGTCGCCCGTCACGACGCACTTGGAGCCGAACCCGATGCGGGTGAGAAACATCTTCATCTGCTCGGGCGTGGTGTTCTGCGCCTCGTCGAGGATGATGAACGAGCTGTTGAGCGTGCGACCACGCATGAACGCCAGCGGGGCGACCTCGATCGTGCCACGGTCGAGCATGCGCTGCGCGCCCTCGGGCTCGAGGAGGTCGTAGAGCGCGTCGTAGAGCGGGCGCAGGTACGGATCGACCTTGGCCATCAGGTCGCCGGGGAGGAAACCGAGCCGCTCACCCGCCTCGACGGCGGGGCGGGTGAGGATGATGCGCGAGACCTGGCGCGACTGGAGGGAGTGCACGGCCTGGGCGACGGCCAGGTACGACTTGCCGGTGCCGGCGGGTCCGATGCCGAAGGTGATGACGTTCTGGGAGATGGCGTCGACGTAGCGCTTCTGCCCGGCGGTGTTGGGGCGTACGGTCTTGCCGCCGGCGGCTCGGACGACCTCCGAACGGAGGACCTCGCTCGGACGGATGTCCTCGCGCACCATGTCGATCGTGCGCGCCAACATCGACGAGTCCAGGTTCTTGCCCGCTTGCAGCATGAGGATGAGCTCGTCGAAGAGGCGGACAACCACCTCGGCGGCGGGCCCTTCGACGGAGATCCGGTTGCCCTGGACCACGATCTGCTCGTCGGGGAAGGCCTCCTCGACCTGTCGCAGGTGCTCGTCTCGGGTGCCGAGCAGCCCCGCCATCAGGTGGTTACCGGGGACGAAGCACTCGGCCCGCAGGGTGGTGGTCACGACGCGGTCATCCGATGCCCACGTGGCCCTTCAGCGGCTCGCCACCCAGCACGTGCAGGTGCAAGTGCGGCACCGAGTTCATGGAGTCGGGGCCGACGTTGAAGATCAACCGGTAGCCGCGCTCGGGTGTGGCCACGCCGGCGGCGTCGGCCACGGCCCGGGCCGCGAGCAGCATGTCGGCGAGCAACGGTCCGTCCTCGGCGGTCACGGTGGACGCATCGTCGACGTGGCGGCGCGGCACCACGAGTACGTGCAGCGGTGCGGCCGGGTGGATGTCCTTGAAGGCGACGGTGGTCTCGGTCTCGTGCACCATCTCGGCCGGCACCTCGCCCGCCACGATCTTGCAGAACAGACAATCGGTCGCGTCGGTCATGTTGGTCGTGCGGTCATGCGCTGGAGTCGCCAACCTCGTGCTGCAGCCTGATCACTGACTCGAACTTACCGGCCTCGGGGCCGGCCTCGTGACCATCGTCGCCCCTCCTGGCTGCGGGCTCTCGGCGGGCGCTGCCGCCCCGGCCTGGGCCTGGGCCTGGGCCACGGTGCCGGTTCGCAGGGAGGCCAGGAGCGCGCCGGCGGTGACGGCCGCTGTCTCGGCCCGCAAGACACTGAGGCCGAAGCCGACCGTGGGCAACTCGGCGGCCAACTCGCTCACGCTCCACCCACCCTCGGGCCCGACCGCCACGACGCGCTGGGCTGCCGTCGGGCGATCGCCGCTGAGCTGGGCGAGAACGACTTCGCCGGGGTCCCCGAGCGCAGGCAGCTCGTCGAAGCCGATCGTCTCGGCTACGTCGGGCAACCAGACGCGCCGGCACTGTGCGGCCGCCTCCCGCGCCACCCGGCGCAACCGCTCGACTGTGCTCCGGCCGCGCGCGCCGCTCCAGCGCACCACGCTGCGCTCGCTGCGCAACGGCACGATCCGGTCGATGCCCAGCTCGGTCAGCTTCTGCACCACCCACTCGGGCCGCTCCCCCTTGACGGGCGCAAACGCCACGGTCAAAAGCGGCTCCGCGCGCGCCTCAGTCTGCACGGTGCCGTCACCGCCGGGCCCCGTGCCGTCGCGCAGTGGCTCGAGGCCGGTGCCGCCCCGCCAGCGCGTCCGGGCCCAGCCGCCGTGCCCGTCGGACGCCACGACCTCCTCGCCCTCCCGCAGACGCAGCACCCGGCCGAGATGGTGCGCATCTTCGTCAGCGAGGGTTGGGTGCGCCGGGTCGTCGACGAACACCTGGGCCGCCGCGGCGGCACGCGCGGTGATGGCGGCGTAGGTGGCGGGACTAGCCAAACGCGGAGCGCAGGCGGGAGAACACACCCTCACCGCCACCGCTGCCCGGAGGCGAGACGGTCTCCCCACGCGAGGCGGCGAACCGCCGCAGCAGCTCGTCCTGTTCGGGAGTGAGGTTGGTCGGCGTGGCCACCAGCACGTGCACGAAGAAGTCCCCGCGCCCCCGTCCACGCAGGTGCGGGACCCCGAGGCCCCGGAGGCGCTCGACGTGGCCGTGCTGGGTGCCCGGACTGATGGTCACCCGCTGGGGTCCGTCGAGCGATTCGACGTCGGCCTGGGTGCCGAGCACGGCCTGAGCCACTCCGACCGTCACCGTGGTGTGCAGGTTGTCGCCGCGGCGCTCGAAGCGCTCGTCGGGTGTGACACTGAGGTGCACGAACAGCGAGCCGCTCGTCCCGCCGCGCTGGCCGGCCGCACCCCGGTCGGCCAGTCGCAGCGTGGAGCCGTCCTCCACGCCCGCCGGCACCTCGACGGTGAAGGTGTTGTCGTCGATACGGCGTCCCTCGCCCCGACAGTCGGCGCACGGGTTCGGGATCATCTCACCGGTGCCGCTGCAGCGGGCGCACGCCACGCTCGTGACGACCTGACCGAGCAGCGATTGGCGCACCTTGCGCAGCTCGCCGGTGCCCTGGCAGTCGACACATGTCATGGGGTCGGTGCCCGGGGCGGTCCCGCGGCCGGCGCACGAGACACAGGTGCTCGGCAGGCGAACCGAGATCTCCTTGCGGGTGCCGAAGACGGCCTCCCCGAACGCCAGCTCGATCCGCACCTCGGCATCGGCCCCGGCCTGGGGGCCGCGACGCCGGCCGCCGGTGCCGGCCATCTGGCCGAAGAACGCCTCGAAGATGTCGCCCAGGCCACCCTCGAACCCGAAGCCGCTCATGCCCGGAGCCTGGGGACCGAAGACGCCTTCGGCTCCGAAGCGGTCGTAGCGGGCGCGCCGCTCGGGGTCGCGCAGGACCTCGTAGGCGACCGTCACCTCCTTGAAGCGCGCCTCGGCGACGGCATCGCCCTGGTTGGTATCGGGATGCAGTTCGCGGGCGCGGGCGCGGTAGGCCCGCTTGATGTCCTCGTCGTTGGCGTCGCGCCGGACGCCGAGCAGTTCGTAGAGATCGCCCAGCCCGTCAGTGACGGCCATCGTGCCCTCCCATGCGTTCGCCGAGGCGCTCGCCCACGACGTGGGCGGCCGCCATGGCGTGCGGGTAGTCCATGCGCGTCGGCCCGAGGAGTCCGACGGCACCGAGGGTCTGCCCCTCGACGATGACGGGAGTCACCACGACGGCGCACGAGGACAGTGGCTCGAAGCCGTGCTCGGCGCCGATGGCGACCGAGAGACCACGGTCGAGGACGTCGCGCAGCAGCGTCACCACGACCAGCTGCTGCTCCAAGATTGCGAGGACCGAGCGCACGGTCTCGACGGCGTCGAAGGACTCGGCCAGACGGGCCGGGCCGCCGACGAACACCTGGTCGGCGTCCATCGCTCCGCCCAGGTCGTCGAAGGCCGTGTGCGCCGCCTTGACCAGACGGTCGACCAGGGCGGAGCCGCTGGCCGGGAGGTGCCAAGCCTCCGAGAGGGTCCGCCCGACGAGATGGGCGGACAGCAGCGCCCCGGTCTGCGCGAGGACGTCGTCCGACACCTCGCCCTCGAGCTCCATCGTCCGCTTCTCCACCGCGCCGTCGGAGAGGACGACCACGAGCAGCGCGTGGAGCGGTGAGAGGCCGACCATCTGCACCGAGCGAATGGTGGCCGTGTCGTGCGAAGGCCCGACGACGACCGAGGCGTACGAGGTCAGCTCCGAGAGCAGCCCGCTCGCCTGCTCAAGCACGGTCTCGATCTCCCCGTGCACCTGCGCGAAGAACTGGGACACCTGGCGGCGCTGGCCGGGGCCGAGGACGCCGGGTGTGGTGAGGTGGTCCACGAAGAAGCGGTAGCCCTTGTCGGTCGGGATGCGGCCGGCGCTCGTGTGGGGTTGCATGAGGTAGCCCTCGCGCTCGAGCGCCACCATCTCCGAGCGGACGGTGGCCGAGGAGACCTGGACCCCTGGCGCGTGTGCCACGTGGGAGGAACCCACGGGCTCGGCGGTGCCGATGTACTCGGTGACGACCGCCTCCAAGATGGCGGCCCTACGGGCGTTGAGGGCGCGCTCGTCGGCGGCGGCGTCGGGAACGGACGGTGCGTCAGGGTGCGGTGTCATTGGTGTGCCTGGCACTCAAGTCTACCGAGTGCCAGAGCCGACCTACCTGACACCACCGGTGGCCGATCAGCAGCAGCCCGACGGCCGACCAGCCTGGCCCGATGCCAGGTCGGAGCAGTCCTCAGTCGTCGCCCAGGCGCAGCGCGGAGATGAAGGCCTCCTGGGGCACATCGACCCGCCCAATGGTCTTCATCCGCTTCTTGCCTTCCTTCTGACGCTCGAGCAGCTTGCGCTTTCGGGTGATGTCGCCGCCGTAGCACTTGGCCAGCACGTCCTTGCGCTTGGCCTTGACCGTCTCGCGGGCCACGATGCGCCCGCCGATAGCCGCCTGGATGGGGACGTCGAAGAGCTGCCGCGGGATGAGCTCTCGCAGCTTCTCGGCCATCTTGCGCCCGTACGCGTCCGCGCTCCCCCGGTGCACGATCGTCGAAAACGCGTCGACCGGGATGTGGTTGATGAGGATGTCCACCCGCACCAGGTTGGCCGTCGCGTAGTCCTCGGGCTCGTAGTCCAAGCTGGCGTAGCCCTTGGTCCGGCTCTTGAGCTGGTCGAAGAAGTCGATGACCACCTCGGCCAAAGGCAGGGTGTACACGAGCTCGACCCGCTCAGGCGAGAGGTACTCCATACGGGTCATCTCGCCGCGCCGGTTCTGGCAGAGCTCCATGACGGTGCCGGTGTACTCGCTGGGCGTGATGATCGTCGCCGAGAGCATCGGCTCGTCGATGTGGTCGATCCGGGTCGTGTCGGGCAGCTCGGTCGGGTTATCGACGTCGAGCTCGGACCCGTCCGTGAGGAAGGCCCGGTACTCGACGCTCGGTGCGGTGGCGATGAGGGAGAGGTCGAACTCGCGCTCGAGGCGCTCACGGATGATCTCCATGTGCAGCAGTCCGAGGAACCCGCAGCGGAAGCCGATGCCGAGCGCGTGGGAGGACTCGGGCTCGAATGTGAAGCTGGCGTCGTTGAGCTTGAGACGGTCGAGGGCGTCGCGCAGGTCGGGCAGTTCGTCGCCGTCGACGGGATAGAGCCCGCAGAAGACCATGGGCTTGGGATCGCGGTAGCCGGCCAGCGCGGACTCCGCACCGTGTTGCGCCGTTGTGACCGTCTCGCCCGAGCGCGCCTCGCCCACTTCCTTGATCCCGGCGATGAGGTAGCCGACCTCACCGGGACCGAGCTGGAGGACCGGCACGGCGTCGGGTGTGCGCACGCCAACCTCTTCGATGTCGTGCACCGCGTTGGCCTGCATGAAGCGCAGCCGCGCGCCGCTCCGCAACGTGCCGTCGACGATGCGGATGGAGCTGACGACGCCGCGGTACTGGTCGTAGGACGAGTCGAAGATCAGTGCGCGCAGCGGCGAATCCGCGTCGCCGGTCGGCGCCGGGATCCGGGCGATGATGGCATCGAGCAGCTCGGTCACCCCCTGGCCCGTCTTGGCCGAGATCTGCAAGATCTCCTCTGCCGGCAGGCCGAGCACGTGCTCGATCTCGAGGGCGCACCGCTCCGGGTCGGCCGCCGGCAGGTCGATCTTGTTGAGCACGGGGACGATCTCGAGGTCGTTCTCGATGGCTTGGTAGCTGTTGGCGAGCGTCTGCGCCTGGATCCCCTGTGACGCGTCGACCAGCAGCACCGCCCCCTCACACGCCGCGAGCGAGCGGGACACCTCGTAGCCGAAGTCGACGTGGCCGGGCGTGTCGATCAGGTGGAGGATGTGACCGGCGTATTCGACGCGGACGTTCTGCGCCTTGATGGTGATGCCCCGCTCCCGCTCGATGTCCATGGAGTCGAGGTACTGCTCGCGCATGAGGCGGGGGTCGACGGCGCCGGTGATCTCGAGGATGCGGTCAGACAGCGTCGACTTGCCGTGGTCGACGTGGCTGATGATGGAGAAGTTGCGGATGCGCTCGACCGCAACGGGTCCACTGGCTGTTGCGGGAGGGGGCACGGCCTGTCGATCGTACCGGCCCTGCCCCCCGTCCCGGTCGCCTGGCCAGGGACATCGGCCCCCCTCCTCCCGCCCCCGGTCTTGTCCTCGCCGCGTCCGCGCGGCGAGGAGTGCGTGGTTCCGCCCGCCAGGTCCCGGCCGCCACCTGCTAGAGTTTCTCCTCGCCCCGGTGGGCTTCCATCTCGTCGCCGGAGCCTTTTTGAAACCCTGAGGATCGACACGTGGCCAACATCAAGAGCCAGATCAAGCGGAACCGCCAGAACGAGAAGCGCCGGGTGCGCAATAAGTCGGTCCGCGCCGAGATGCGCACGCGCTCCAAGAACGCCATCGCCGGCGCCGAGGACGGTGTCGAGGACAGCGAGGAACTGCTGCGCCTCGCTATCAAGCGGATCGACAAGGCCGCGGCGCAGGGTGTGATCCACAAGAACACGGCGGCCAACCACAAGTCCCGCCTGGTGCGGCGCGTCAACGCCCTCGACGCCACCGCCGAGTAACAGGCGCCGGCGCAGCGAGCGCGCCCGAGGTCCAGTTTGACCCCCGACCACGCCAGCGGCGAGCCGAGCCCAAGTGCCGATCGGGGCGACGTCGTCCCGATCCTCGTCTACGAGGACATCGAGGCGGGTCACGACTACCTCATCTCGACGTTCGGTTTCGCCTCGGGTGGGCTCCATCGCGCTGACGACGGCACAGTCGTGCACGGCGAGGTCCGGATGGGCGACGGCGTCATCTGGCTGCACCGGGTGACGGTCGAGTTCGAGTTGACGTCCCCCCGCGGCGCCCCGACATCGCACGGCGGGTTGTCTGTCATCGTCCCCGACGTCGACGCCCATTTCGCACGGGCGAAAGCGGCGGGCGCCCATATCGAGCGTGAGCCGACGGACCAGGACTACGGCCTGCGCGAGTACGGCGCCCGCGACCTCGAAAACCACCGCTGGTGGTTCTCGACACGTGTGCCCTGACTCACCCTTTCGCTGACTCACTCTGTCGCTGAGTCACCGTGTCGCTGACTCACCCTGTCGCAGACACATGAGGGTGCGCGACGTCTCGATTGCCGTCCTAACGACGGGTCGCGGCCCTGGGCCGGCCGGCACCGGAGGCCCGTGCCGGCCTGGTCTGGCGGGCCAACCGGGCCACCAGGATCTCGACTACGAGCTCGGGGTCCAGGCCGCTCGTGCCTCGCACATCGAGGTCGGCAGCGGCAATGAGGTTGATCGCCTCGCCGATCTTGGCCCCGCCGAGACGGCGGGACTGCTCGAGCGCCTTCTTGGCCACGAACGGCGCGGTCCCCAGAACCGCGGCGGCGTCGCGCTCGCCCCCGATGTCGTCGCCGTCGAGGGCGAGCATGTTGGCGAAGTGGCCGTGCAGCGTCGCCATGACCTGCATGGGTGCCAGCCCTCCCGCGTCGAGCAAACGGTGGAGCACGACGAGCGCCCGCCCGGGGTCCCCTTTGTCGATGGCGTCGGTGAGCTCGTAGCGCGGGACGTTGCCGGCTTCGCCGAGATAGGGCGCGAGGTCGTCGGCTGACACCCGGGCTCCCTCGCCATAGGCGGCGCTCACGGCGCCGAGCAACCCTTCGACCCGGCCCAGGTCCTCGCCGACGTGACGTGTCAGCAAGTCGACCGCGGCAGCATCGAGCTTCACGGGCGCCCCGCGCAGGTGGTCGTGGAGCCACGCCTTGCGCTCCCCCGCCTTGGCCGTCGTGACATCGATGATCTGGCCGAACTCCTTGATCGCCTTCACCAGCGGCGCGGGGACGACACCGCCGCCGCCCACCAGGATCAGGACCGTCGTAGGGAGCGGCTCGCGCACCACCTCGACGAGCCGCGGCACGTCGGCGGTCAGCAGGCGCCCGGCGTCCCGGACCACGACCACACGGCGATCGATGAGGAAGGACGGCGTCAGGCAGGCATCGACCACGGCACCGACGTCGAGCTCGTCTCCCGCTCCACCTCCGAGCTCCTCGACGACGAGCGCGTGGTCGCGGTCGCCCACGACGTCGTCGAGCAGCGTCCGTACCTCCTGGGCCACCAGGGATGCGTCATCGCCCTTCACCAGGTACGTCGAGAGGTCGCGGGCAGTCATTCGGTCTCGCTCACCGCAGCGAGTGCATCGCGGGCGCGACACGTGCCCTTGACGTCGTGCACCCGCACGATCCGGCAGCCCCACGCGATGCCGAGTGCCGCCGCGCCGATGGAAGCCTCGCGTCGTTCGGTCAGCTCCAAATCAAGCACTTTGCCGAGAAAGGTCTTGTTAGAGGCCGACAACAACAAGGGATAGCCGAGTGCGGCCAGAGCCGGTGAGGCGCGGAGCAATGTGAGCGATTGCTCGGCCGTCTTGCCGAGGTCGAGGCCTGCGTCGAGCACGATGCGATCGGGCGGGACCCCCGCGTCCCGGGCGCGCGCGGCACGCTCGAGAAGGAAGCTCGTCACGTCGCGCACGACGTCGTCGTAGTGCGGGTCGGGGTCGGCCACCCGTGGCGCCAGGCGGATGTGCGTCACCACCACCGCCGCCCCGTGTTCGGCCGCGACCACCGCATAGTCGGGATCGGCCAGCCCGCTGATGTCGTTGCCCATGACTGCACCCTCGGCGTAGGCGGACCGGGCAACGGCGGCGCGCCATGTGTCGACCGAGACGGGCGTGTCGAAGCGCGCCGTGAGGCCGGCGACGACCGGGACGACGCGATCGAGCTCTTCGGGCTCGGTGACCTCGGTGCCCGGGCCCGCCTTCACGCCACCGATGTCGAGGATGTCGGCGCCGTCGGCCACCAGCTGTTCGGCGCGGGCGTACAGCTTGTCGAGCTCGTAGGTGGCCCCCTTGTCGTAGAAGGAGTCAGGCGTGCGGTTGAGGATCCCCATGACCAGCGCCCGGTGCGTGAGGTCGTAGCGTCGCCCGCCCAGATCGAGCGCTGGGGCCGGCGCCACGTTGGCCGGCGCTGCCATCAGCGCACCCTCAGAACAGCCGCGCTGCCAGTGCCCGGCGATACTCGCTCGTGCGCGGGTCCTCGGGGCCCATCGCTTCGAGCAAGTCCACGTACTCCTGGCGGGCCCGTTCGTCATTTCGTACCCGGTCGAGCAACTCGTTGAGCTTCTCCTCGATCTCGGCGCGGTCGCTCCCCGCGAGGTCCACCCCCGCCTCGAGGAGACGGGCCTCGGCGCCGAGCGCTCGACTGGTTTCCGACTCGGGCAGGCGCTGCAGGATGGCCAGCGCCTCCGGTGCGTCGCCGCGGTCGATCAGGATGCGCGCCAGAGCGGCGGTGGCGGCCGCGTGGTCCGGCTCGAGCTCGAGCGCCTTACGCAACGAGGCCTCGTCGCCAGCCGCCGCGAGCGTGTCCGCCTCGCTCGGGGCCGGGGCGAGGCGATCGACGAAGGCGGTGACCTGCGCCTCGGGCAGTGCGCCGACGAACCCGTCCACCACCTGGGCGTCCTTGACGGCGTACACGGCAGGGATCGACTGGACCTGGAACTGCGCGGCCACCCGCGGATTCTCGTCGACGTTGACCTTGGCCAGCTCCACCGCTCCGTCCGTCCCGGCCACGGCCGCCTCCAGCATCGGGCCCAGCGTCTTGCACGGCCCGCACCACGGAGCCCACAGGTCGACGACGACCGGCACGCTGTTGCTGCGTTCGAGCACGTCCGCCTGGAAAGTCTGGTCGGTCACGTCCATCACACCGACGCTACCGGTTGCGACGCCGTCTCTGGCCGTCTTCCTTGCTGGCAGGTCCAGCGTGTCGGGCTGGCACGGCGCCCAGATGCGGTGCAACGAGGAGGGCGTCACCAGCCCATGTGTGGCGCGTCAGTCCCGGCCGCGCGGCACCGATTAGCGTCGGATCCCGTGTTCGCGGCACCAGAGGGAATCCACCAGGACAACGTCACCGAGTGGATGGTCAACCACGTGCCCGAGATCGCTCCCCCGCTGACTTTCTCGCTGATCGCGGGCGGCCGGTCGAATCTGACGTTCCGGGTGGAAGACGCCGCGGGGCGGGCCTGGGCCCTGCGGCGCCCGCCCCTCCATCACGTGCTCCCGACCGCGCACGACATGTCGCGCGAGTACCGGCTCATGCACTCGCTCGGGCCGACCGGGATCCCGGTCCCCGTCACCGTCGGTCTCTGCACCGACGAGGCGGTGAACGAACGGCCCTTCTACGTCATGGAGTTCGTCGACGGCCACATCCTGCGCAGCGCCCTCCAGGCCGAGGAGGCCTTCGACGAGACGACACGCCATGGAGTGGGCGACCACATGGCCGACACGCTGGCGGCGCTCCACGACGTTGACCCCGACGCTGTGGGCCTGGGCGACCTCGGACGGCACGACGGCTACATCGAGCGCCAGCTCAAGCGTTGGCGCGGGCAGTACGACCAGATGCAGGTCGAGGGCATCGACAACGGCGAGGTGGTCGAGCAGGTCAGCGACGAACTCGCCGCGCGCATCCCCGAGCAGCAGCGCACCTCCGTCGTGCACGGGGACTACCGCATGGACAATGTCGTGCTCGCCGACGACGGCACTGTGCGGGCGATCCTCGACTGGGAGATCTGCACGTTGGGTGATCCGCTGGCCGACCTCGGCCTGCTCATGGTCTATTGGGCCGACCCCGACGACACCACGGCGGTGCTGGGGCTCTCGCCGACGACGGCGCCAGGGTTTTCGAGCCGCGCCCAGGTGCTCGAGCGCTACGACTCGGTCTCGGACCTCGATGTGTCCGGCGTGGGTTATTACATCGCTTTCGGATACTGGAAGCTGGGCTGCATCCTCCAAGGCGTCTACGCCCGTTACGTCGCCGGCGCCGGTGCCGGCGACCAGGGCAGCGTCGAGGGCTTCCCGACCCAGATCCGCTGGCTCTTCGAGATGGCCGCCGAGTCGCTGGAGCGAGTGCCATGAGCCCCGAAGGGCCCGGAGGCATGACCGAGATCTTCGAGGTCCACGGCGAGCCGGTCCTCCGCGACCCGCTCCTGGTCGTGTCGCTCGAGGGCTGGGTGGACGCCGGGCTCGGCGCCACGACGGCCATCGCCTCGCTGTTGGGGAGTGGGCACACCGAGCCCCTCGTCACCTTCAACGGCGAGCACTTCCTCGACCAGCGGGCGCGCCGGCCGGTCGCGCGCATCGTCAACGGTGTCACGACCGAGCTCACCTGGCCGCGCACGGTGGTGCGGCAGGGTTCGGACGAGTCGGGCCGCGACCTGCTCTTCCTGGTCGGCCCCGAGCCCGATTTCCACTGGCGCGCCTTCACCGACGCTGTGGTCGGCCTGGCGCGATCGTGGCGGGTGCGCATGGTGTGCGGTCTCGGCGCGTTCCCCGCTCCGGCGCCGCACACCCGGCCGGTCAAGCTGGCGGCGACAGCGCCATCGGGGTCGTCGGATCTCATTGAACAGGTCGGAGTCGTCCAGGGCGAGCTCGAAGTGCCCGCCGGGGTGATGGCGGCGCTCGAGTTGGCGTTCGGCGACGCCGGGACGCCGGCGGTCAGCCTGTGGGCGCGGGTGCCGCACTACGTGGCGGGCATGCCATTCCCCGAGGCCAGCGCCGCGCTCGTTGAGGGCCTGGGCGCCGTCGGCGGGCTCTCGCTGGACTCCTCCGCGCCTACGGCGCGCTGCGGACAGCTCCCGCCGTCAGGTCGACCAGCTCATCGCCGATAACGAGGAGCATCAGTCCATGGTGCGCAAGCTCGAGGAGAGCATCGACGCGTCGGAGGGCAACGCGATGGGCGTGGAGGCCGTGCCCTCGGGCGACGAAATCGCCGCTGAGCTCGAGCGCTTCCTGCGGGGCGAGGAACAACAGTAGAACTGCTGCCCGGCAGACCGGAGACCAACACCGGAGAGAGGACGCGCATGAAGATCGACGGGGGCATCGGGTTCGATCCGGTCGGCATCGCCGCACAGGCGGCCAAGGCGGAGGCGAGTGGCTACGACGGCGTGTGGTCGGCCGAGACGAGCCACGACCCCTTCCTACCGATCGCCATCGGTGCCGGTGCCACGGAGAAGCTCGAGTTCGGCACTGGGATCACGGTCGCGTTCGCCCGCAATCCCATGACGCTCGCCGTCGTGGCCAACGACTTGCAGCTGCTGACCAAGGGCCGCTTCATGCTGGGGATGGGCAGTCAGATCAAGCCGCACATCACCAAACGCTTCTCCATGCCGTGGTCGCACCCGGCGCCGCGCATGCGCGAGCTCATCCTGGCCATCCGCGCCATCTGGAAGGCGTGGGAGGCGGGCGAAAAGCTCGAGTTCCGCGGTGAGTTCTACACGCACACGCTGATGACGCCGTTCTTCGACCCGGGCCCGAACGAGTACGGCAATCCCAAGATCCTCCTCGCCGGTGTGGGCCAGCACATGACCGAGGTGGCCGGCGAGGTCGCCGACGGCTTCTTGGTCCATGGTTTCACGACCGAGCGCTACCTCCGCGAAGTGAGCCTGCCCGCGCTGGAGCGGGGTGCCGCCAAGGCGGGCAAGACCAGGGCGGACCTGACCGTGTCATACCCAGGGTTCGTCGTCACCGGACCCGACGAGGCGAGCACGGAGGCCGCCGCGTCGGCGGTCCGCCAGCAGATCGCGTTCTACGCGTCGACGCCCGCCTACCGCCCCGTGTTGGAGCTCGACGGCTGGGGCGACCTCCAGTCAGAGCTCAACACGCTGTCCAAGCGTGGCGAGTGGGTCAAGATGGGCGAGATGATCACCGACGATGTGCTCGACGCCTTCGCCGTGGTGTGCCCGCTGGACCGTGTGGCCGCCGAGGTGCGCGCCCGCTTCGGAGGCCTCGTCGACCGCTTCAGTTTCTACGCGCCTTACAAGGTCGATCCCAAGACGTGGAAGGACGTGCTCGCAGGGTTCCGCGACTGAGGCTGGGCCCTCGCCGGCAGTCGAGGCGAACCTCAGACGACGACGTTGACCAGCCGCGGGGGCCGAGAGACCACCCGCTTGGGCGTGCCCCCGTTGAGCGCCTCCTTCACCTTGGCTGAGGCCAGCGCAGCCACCTCCGCGTCGGCCTCGGAGATCGCCGCATCGACCTCGATGCGGTCGCGCAGCTTTCCGTTGACCTGGATCACCATGGTCACGGTGTCCTGACGTACCAGCTCGGGATCCGCCTCCGGCCAGCGCAGCAGATGGACAGAGGGTTCGTCGGGGTGACGCATCTCCCAGAGCTCGGCGGTGACGTGCGGCGTGAGGGGGGCGAGGAGTTGGAGCAGCGCATCGAGTCCCTCGTTCCACACGTCGGCGTGCGGCCGACCCGCCGCGCTCTCGCTCGCCTCGCGACCGCCTCCGTTGCCGTCCGTGCTGCCCTGCGCCGACCGGCTGGCCGCTGCGCCGCCGCGGGCGTAGCGCTGCAAGAGGTTGCGGAGCTCCATGCAGTGAGCGACCGCGGTGTTGTAGGACCAGCGCTCGATGTCGTCGGTGACCTCCGCGATGGTGCGGTGCACCGCCTGGCGCACGGCGTGGTCCGCCGGGGTCGGCGCACCGCCATGGAAGTCGGGGGTGGCCAAGCACGTGCGCCACAGGCGGTCGAGGAAGCTACCGCATCCGTCTATCACCTGCTCGGTCTGTGCGGACCAGTCCATGTCGTCGAACGGTGGTCCGACGAAGAGATGGAACAGCCGCAGCGCGTCCGCGCCCACGGTGTCGAAGTAGTGCTCGGGCGCGATGAGGTTGCCCTTGGACTTGGACATCTTGGTGCCGTCCATCCGGATCATGCCCTGGGCGAGGTAGTGCTTGAACGGCTCCCGCTCGACTCCCGGTGCCAGGCCGATGTCGATGAGGGCACGCATGACGAAGCGCGCGTAGAGCAGGTGGAGGATGGCGTGCTCGATCCCGCCGATGTATTGGTCGACGGGCATGAAATGGCTGGCCGCCGCGGGATCGAACGGTCGGTCCGTGTTCCACGGGTCGCAAAAGCGCAGGAAGTACCACGACGAGTCGACGAACGTGTCCATCGTGTCGCTTTCGCGACGTGCCGGGCCACCACAGATCGGGCACGTCGTGTACAGGAACCCTTCGTGGAGCGCCAGGGGCGACTGCCCCGTCGGGAGGAACTCCACGTCGTCGGGCGCGACGATCGGGAGCTGGTCCTCGGGGACCGGGACCACCCCGTGGATGTCGCAGTACACGGCCGGGATGGGGCAGCCCCAGAACCGCTGGCGCGACACGAGCCAGTCGCGGAGCCGGTAGTTGACCTTGCGCTCCCCGATCCCCGCTCTTGGAGCCAGTCGATGGCGAGGTTCTTGGCGGCGGCGATGGCAGGCCGTCGAGGAAGCCGCTGTTGATCTTCACGCCGTCGCCGGTGTAGGCGCCGCCGCCGTTGGCGTCCCAGTCGTCGGGAGGCTGCACCGTGCGGACGATCGGCAGCCCGTGCGCCGTGGCGAAGGCCCAGTCGCGCTCGTCCTCGGCCGGGACCGCCATGATGGCGCCGGTCCCGTAGCCCATGAGGACGTAGTCGGCGACGTAGAGCGGGACTGGCTGATCGGTGAACGGGTTGATGACGTTGGTTCCGGTGAACGCGCCGCGCTTGTCGAGCGCCGCGGCGGTCGCCTTCGGCCATCCGCTCGATTTCGGTCTCCTGCGCGGCCCGGCTGGCGGAGCTCCTCGACGGCGGCCCGCTGCTCCTCGGTCGTCAGCTCGTCGACCAAGGGGTGCTCGGGCGCCATGACGGCGTAGGTCATCCCGAAGCTCGTGTCCGGGCGGGTGGTGAAGACCCGCACGCTCAGGCCTGGACGGCCCTCCACGGCCAGATCGAACTCCGCACCGTCAGACCGTCCGATCCAGTTGCGCTGCATCGACCTTGGCCCGTTCCGGCCAGTCCAGCTCGTCGAGGGCGAAGAGCAGCTCGTCGGCATACTGGGTGATCCGGAAAAACCACTGCTCCAGATCGCGCTTCTCGACGAGGTCGCCGGAGCGCTCGCAGGTCCCGTCGGGAAGCACCTGCTCGTTGGCGAGGACCGTCTGGCACCCGGGGCACCAGTTCACCGGTGCCGTGGCACGGTAGGCGAGACCCGCGTCCCAGAGGCGGAGAAAGATCGAGCTGGGTCCATTTGATGTAGTCGGGATCGTGGCTGTGCACCTCGCGGCGCCAGTCGTAGACGGCGCCCAAGCGGATCAGCGACGACTTGAGCTCGGCGATCCGGGCGTCGGTGAAGATCCTGGGGTGCGTCCCGGTCTTGATGGCGGCGTTTTCGGCCGGGAGCCCGAACGAGTCAAACCCGATGGGGCTGAGGACGCCCTTTCCCTGCATGGTCTGGTAGCGAACGACCAAGTCACCAAAGGTGTAGTTGCGCACGTGGCCCTGGTGCGCCGGCCCGGAGGGATAGGGGTACATGCACAGCGCGTAGAACTTGTCCCTCGGATCATCGTTGTCGATCTCGTAGGTTCCCTCGTCGGCCCAGCGGCGCTGCCACTTCAGCTCCACCGCGCCCACGTCGTACGCGCGTGCCATGCCACCAGGGTAGGCGACGGTCCGCACGCTTCTGAGCAGCTTTGACTGGCTGATTTGGGCGGCCCGCTGACCGTCGAAGCGCTCCTCAGAATGGGGCCTGACCGACGAGAGTCGGGCCCTCCGACTGCTAGCGTGGTCGTCCACCACTGGGGGCGTAGCTCAGCTGGTAGAGCGCTTGACTGGCAGTCAAGAGGTTCGTGGGTTCAAGTCCCATCGCCTCCACAAAATTTCCTGGTCAGAGTGGTAGTTACCCGAGCAGACCCTCAGCCCTTCGATTCTTCCCCGCGTTTCCCGCGCGCCGACAAGCTCGATCGGTTGCGACCGGTCTGTTGTGCACTGCCCGAACGTCTCTGTTCGCGCGCGGTCCATCGCGTCGGCGACGGTGCGCAGGTCTTCTGGATAGAGGTGCGCATACGTGCGGAGGAAGATCGCCGGGTCGTGACCGAGAGCTGCAGCGGCAGCCGAGACAGGGGCACCTCGTTGCGCCATGAGGCTCGCCGCAGTGTGTCGCAAGACATAAGGCGTCGCCCACTTCGGCACTCCGATCTCGTCGGCCGGGCGCTGCCACACCTTGTGGCGCCAGTTGGAGATGCGCACCGGAGTCCCCGAGGGGGTCGTGAAGAGGAGTGCCAGCGGGTCGTCCTCGACGTGGACGGTGAGGTGATCCCGGACCTCGACGAGGACGCTAAAGGGCACCTGGATCACCCGGGCCCGGCGCGTCGTCTTGGTATCCCGCTCGAGGAGGTGGCCCCGGTGTTCGGCCATGGCTCCCTCGACCGTGAGGCGTCCTGGGTCATCGAGATGCCTTCGCCGTAGAGCGGCGGCTTCTCCAGGGCGCAGTCCGCACTACGCCAGCACGAGGAGGAATGGACGCCACCACGGATCGACCGTCACAGCCAGAGCGTCAACTTGCTCGACGCTGAGGGCGTTGCGAGTCCGACTGGTACCCATGGGCACCCGGATGCCAGCCAGCGGATTGGAGGCGATGACGCGAGCATCGACAGCAGACGTCAGCACCATGCCGGCCACTGTCCGGGCGGAATGGATGGTCGAGTTCGCGTAGCCGGCGGTCCGCAGCTGACCCAGCCAGTCCTCCATGTCGATGCGACGCAGAGTACGGAGACGCCGGCTTCCGAAGTAGGGCAGCACCTGGATCCGCAACGCCGATTCATAACCACTGATCGTGCTCGGCGCTCGCTCACTCTGTTCAACCGTCGGCCACCATCGCCGGGCCCATTCCGCAAAGGTCACCTTGACCATCTCGGGGTCGAGGTATTGGTCGGTGTCCAGCTGGTGCCGCACGTATCGCTCGAAACGCTGGGCGTCAGCTTTGCGCTCGAAGGTGCGCTCCCTCGGGAGCGGATCGCGGTAGCGGACGACCCAGACGCTCTTGCGCTTGTTGACGCGCTTGTGGGTGCTCACGGCGGCCTTCCTCGTTCAGAGCTCGAGTTGGGAGACGAACGCCGACGGGGCCCGAACGACGGGCTCCAGGCCACCTGGAGCACCCACGAGGCTATCGCCAGGGTGCGTACTCGCGGGGTGTCCCTGGCTCGGGCTCCACCCGTTGGCCATCGAGCCACACGTTGAGCGAGGCTGGGTCGAAGCGGACGAAGCTGTTCTGACCGGGGCCGCTTCTTCGTCGCAGACTTCGCGGAGCCGCTAGCCCTTGGACCTGACTCCGTCGATGGGATCACCTGCTCGCTCGCCTTGCACCACCTGAAGGAATGGACGGTGCCCCTCAGGTCCTTCGCTGACGTGCTCCGGCCTGACGGCTGGGCCGTGATTTCCCTCGAGCATCCCTTTGGACCGCCACTTCCGTCACAAAAGGGTGGCTACTTCGACACGGAACTGGTGAGCGACACCTGGACCAAGACCGACGTGGTGGTCACCCAGCGGTATTGGCGGAGACCCTTGTCGGCAGCCATGGACGCCTTCGCCGACCATGGGTTCGTGATCGAGCGGATTATCGAAGCCCAGCCCTCAGCAGAGGCACTACATCGTTTCCCCGACGACCTCACTCAGGTCACGGGCGTTCCGTGGTTCATCGCCGATCGACTGCGGCTTCGCAACGCCGTCGATCGGGCGAGCGACCGATCCTGATATCCGGCTCTTCGTGTTGAACTGGGGAGCGTGACGTAGGGAGGTATCCGCGAACGCGGCCAGGGGTCCCGACATCGTTGAGGTTTCTTGACGACTTCAACGAGGAGGACCCCTGACGATGGATGACGCTACCGGCTTGCCTGAGGCGCTGTTGGGACTCGACGGCTTTGCGGTGCTGGCGGTGGAGGAGACCCCCTCCGAAGTGATCGTGACCGTCGAGACGGTGGACGACTTCGTCGGGTGTCCGTCCTGTGGTGTGCGTGCCGAGGCCAAGGACCGGGTCCGGGTCGACATCCGTGACCTTCCCTGCTTCGGGCGTCCGGCCCGACTGGTCTGGTTGAAGCGACGGTGGCGCTGTGTGGACCCCGACTGCGTGGCCAAGACGTGGACCGAAGGCACCGAGCACGTCGCACCCAGAGCGGTGCTGACGCTGCGGGCGGGAGGGGAGGCGACCCGTCAGGTGGGTGAGTTGGCGATGCCCGTCGCCGTCGTGGCCCGTGAGCTCGGCGTCTGCTGGTGGACGGTGATGGACGCCGTCGTCTTGCATGGCACAGCGCTGGTGGAGGACCCGGCCCGGGTGGGCAAGATCAAGGCACTGGGGATCGACGAGACGTCCTTTCTCTCGGCCAACCGGGCGCACTCGACCATCTATGTCACTGGGTTAGTGGATCTGAAGGGCCGCAAGATGATCGACATGGTGAAAGGCAACGCCGCCGTTGACCTGCGGCGATGGTGTGCGGGTCAGGACCCGGCCTGGCTGGGCGGCGTCCGTGTCGTGGCAACGGACCTCGCCGAGAGCTACCGGGCCGGAATCTCTCCGCACCTCGACCACGCCATTCGAGTAGCGGACCCATTCCACGTGGTCCGCACCGCCAATCGCTGCGTCGACAAGGTGCGCCGGCGGGTGCAGAACGAGACGCTCGGACACCGAGGGCGAAAGGATGATCCGCTCTATCGCATCAGAAAGCTGCTCCTCTCTGGATCCGAGCGCCTCGATGAACGGGGCAGCGATCGCCTGCTGCTCGGGCTCCGTCATGGCGATCCCCATGACGAGCTTCTCGGCGCGTGGCTGGCCAAGGAATCCGTGCGTGACGTCTATCTGACCGAAGACACCAAGGTGGCGGCCGTCCTGCTCGACAAGGCCATCGTCGGCTGTCGCTCCGATGACGTCGAAGAGATCCGCTCGCTCGGTGACACCCTCAAGCGTTGGCGCACGGGAGATCTTGAACCATCACCGCACCGGAGCGTCAAACGGACCGACAGAGGGCCTGAACTTCTGTGTGAAGCAGGTCAAGCGCGCGGGCCGAGGCTTCACATGCTTCGAGCACTACCGACTCCGCGTGCTGCTGCACACCGGTGGAGTGACCTGGCCTCAGCGACCCTCGCCGCCCAGGATCAGAACCCGCTCTCCCCACTCAAACGCGTAGGGCCTGATATCCACGAGGCGTGCCCAGTCGCCGGGAGTGGGCAGAGGATTCGATGCATCAAACAGAAGGCTGTCCTGCGTCTCGCTCGGATAGCGCCTTCAACGTCTGTAACTGCTTTCGCATCATGATCAGGTCGCCGGCCGGTAGCAGGTGCCGCATTGTCCAGCCGAAGAGACCTTGGGGAGTCTGGAACGCAATCTTCACCACGAGACGGCATCGTTGAGCTCCGGCAGGCATCACCGAGTAGGTGACGACCACGCGACCAAAGGCGGACGAACGTGATTCGATGGTGATCGACCGACCATCTTGGAATGAGACCAAGCGGAAGATCGTTACAAAGCGCGGTCCAACTTCGAGTTGGTCGAGTCCCGGCACCAGTTGTCGCGGACTTTGTCTTCCGAAGTTGTCAATCCAGTCGTAGCTGTAGGGCGCAACGCGCAGCTGGCAGATCCAACGGAAGACCACTTCGGGCGGAGCAGCCGCGTCCACACCCCGAAACAGGACGACGTCTGGACGTTCGATGACGTCATCGCAAGGAAAGACCTCGGCTCGCTCCTGTGGGAATGTTCCCCAAGTCCCTACGATTGAGGATGGCTTCACCGCAGTGAAACCTACGCGCTTGAGCCATTTGTGGTCCACTTGGGTCGTAGTCGAATGACGATGCCAACGGCCAGCGGTCTTCAGTGGCAGGGTGAGTTCATATCGCCGGCTCGGGGGCCGACTACTGACTACTGAGAAGCGTGTGAAGTGGCAGCGATGATCTGATCGAGAATGGACTGGTCGGGCATCGGCGGCGCATCCATTTGTGGAAGTTGACGTAGATGTTCAAAGGCACGCTCGATGAACTGGGCCTCAATCACGGGAGTGTGGCACCCGGCGACCGTAGTCATGTCGAGTCCCTGTACCTGATCGACGCAGCGCCCGAACTTATCCTGATCGAGGAGTGTCAGCCAGGGAGCCAATGCCCCAAATGCGAACAGTGCCATTCCCTGCGCCCAGAACTCGGGGTCGAGATCGGCTATTGCCAGCTCTGCGTCTGGAAGCGGCGTGGCGAAGGTGTCGGCAGCCCAGTAGACGCCGGTAACTGGGTCAAAGAGTCCGCGCGTGTCGTGGGTGAATCGTAGATGGGTGGCCGGACGGCGTGCAGGGTGCGGTCACCGACGTCGAACGATTCTTCGTGCATGACCCAGCGGCAGCGCTCAAGAGGAAAATCAAAACAGTTCGTGTGGCGCTCCACCATGGCCCAACTGCACACGAGCTGCGCGTTCGGGCACGCCGTCATGACCTCGTCCAAGTTCCCGCTGTGGTCGACGTCGTCATGGGACAAGAAGACCCACCGCACGTCGTTGGGTTCGACGAGCGAGAACACGTCCTTGAGCCACTGATCACGGTTGGCGGGGGTGCCCGTGTCCACGATCACCGGTTCACGGCCCCGAATCACCATGGAGTTGAGGTACACGAACAGCGGTTGGCCCAGCGCGGGCTGCACCTGGTGGATGACGAAGGTGTCTGCTGCGATCCTTGTCGGTGACACATGCGCAGTGGGGGCAACGGGAGTAAAGGTCATTTCAGCTCCTCACTTGTCCTGCGGGGAAAGTTCCTTCATAGGAAATAGCGGTTGAAGTTGCCCGGGGCCGCCGGGCCGGAATGACGCGTCAATGTCCGACCACCGAGGTCGGTGCTGTCATCCCTGCACCGATCCGGAGCCGCATCGTGCCGCCTGTCCCCCAGGAGACTGCCCCAGTAACGCCGGAACGGCGGGTCTTGCGGCACCATGGGGCCTCGCCGCTGGGCCAGACGCCAGGGCGTCCAGAAGCGACATGGCCGGGTGTACCTTAGAGACGGTTGAATACGAGAATAAGCGTCTCCGCTTTCGGTGACAGATCGAGAGTCCCGATGGGTCCCAATGTCACATTGTGGGTTTGCCCGGCCTCCGATCGCATCGCGTGTCGCACCGAACAATGACAGTGGCGAACGACACAGGCATGGAACTTCTCATCGAGTCTGCCAATATGCTCGATGTGACAGGCAGTGCTTGTGAGAGCTCAGAGGATGCGGCGTGCCTCTATGCACTGGCGGACCGGATCCGTAACTACTTGGCAGCGAGCCGCCCCACCACCACTCTTGGAATGCCCCGGATTGTCTCCGACGCTGCCCGGCTAACGGATGAAGAAGTGATTCATCGGACGGAAGAATTCAACACGTCGCACGTACGAATCTTGTCGGACTGACATTTCATTCCGAATTCATGCCACATGAACATGCGTACATGCGCCCGTCAGTCGGGTATTCCAGTTCACCGCCGCCGGGCTGGGGCGATGTCGTCTGCTGTCCGACGCTCAGTGCCTGTCAGCCGCCGCCTCTTCGATATCCGAACCTATTCTTTGGCGATTCAGACTCTGGAAGTTCTGATCCGTGTCAACTGACAGGCACCAGAGTGGAGAGGAGCACGCTCTCATGCCTGGTGTCTTCGTCGTGACCGACAGCTCGTGCGACTTGGAACAGAACGATATCGACCCGTTCAATATCGAGATCGTGCCGCTGACCATCCGATTCGGGAGGGACGAATTTACCGACCGAGAGGACCTGAGCGTCAAAGACTTTTACCGACGAATGGCGAACACCGAGGAACTGCCCCAGACGGCCTGCCCGTCGCCCGGTGCGTTTGAACGGGCGTTTCGCAACGCAACCGACGCAGGTGCTGAGGCAGTGGTCTGTCTCAACATCTCGAGCGACTTGTCAACCACATTGCAGTCAGCCCGCACCGCGGCCGCCGCGTGCGAGGGGCGGATTCTTCTCCATGTGATCGACAGCCGGACTGTATCAAGCGGGCTCGGCACACTTGTGGTTGAAGCCGCCAAAGTTGCCGCCGAGGGAGCCGACGTCGGCGCAGTATTGCAACGAGTCAGCGACCTCGTCCCTCGTACCCACGTGTTTGCGGTCCTGAACACATTGGAGAACCTGAAGAAGGGTGGGCGAATTGGGGGCGCCACAGCAATGGTGGGATCATTGCTGTCGATCAAACCGGTGATCGACCTTAGCGGTGGCGTCGTCCATGAAGCCGGTAAGGCCCGGACTCGCAAGAGGGCGCTCCAGATGCTCTCCGACCGTCTGGCCGCCGCCGGACCGATCGAGCACGTTGCGGTGATGCACGGTGGCGCACCTGACATCGACCAGTTCCTGGACCTCATCGCTGCCCGCTTTCCCCGAGAGGCGATTCGTATAGGCACGTTGGGTGCCGTCGTCGGCGTGCACGGTGGACCCCAGATGATCGGTGTCAGTTGGATTGCCGCTGCATAGGGGCCGGGAGGATCTGCATTCGGAATGCGCCGGATGCCGACTGGGATCTGAGTGCCCCCGTTCCCCGGCCGGGGGACACTTCGGTCCCAAGGGGAATACCTCATTGATCAATGCTCAGGTCGGCTTCACTTGCGGACCTGATCGCATCGGCCAAAGCTTTGAGAGTGGGCGATGCGGAGATGTCGACTGATTTTGAGGGCCCTTGCGACCAGCACCTCGACGTGTACGCGACGAAGAGTGGTCAGTGGAATCCCGACCATGGAGATATCGAGATTCCCGCTGGCTGGGAATTCTTGCCCTCTGGCGATGCGTTCTTAACCCGGACCGTCAAGGCTTCCGGCACCTATTGGCTGTCCTGGCAGCCGCGAAGCCGCCTCCGCCAGCATCGGCGGCTCCTCGGACTTTGGGCGCCGAACAATGTAATCGCCACAGCTCAGGAGCGCGCTGACGAGACGGCAGAGCGACGGGCGGCCAAGCGCGCCGTCGTAGCGCAATCCCGCGGGCGACGAGAAGATCGCTACCGCCTCGAGTTGGAGGGCGCCGTCGTGCGCTTCCTCGCCTTCGCCCCGACACACCAAGAACTCCAACACCGGATTGCCAAGGAGACCGCAGCGCACGCAGCCGTCGTGGGCAGCGGCCGCGTGGGTCGGACTCGCACGCTGACTGTCGAGGATCGGGCCGCTCTCAGCGCCCGTGCCTATATCAGGCATCGCTTCACGAGCTACCACGACGATCTCGATGCTGTGACGCCGGAGCACTGGGACGAGGAGCATTTGTATCGAGAGATCAAAGGGACGGCGAACGAAGCGGTCGACCGCTTCCTCTTCGAGCATCGCCGCACCTGAGGCTTCCCGTGGTTCGGTCTGCCACCTTGCCGGCGTTCGGAGACAGGGGCTATCGACGCTCTAAACTTGCAATTAAACGTTCGCCCTACCCGCTGACGGGCTTCCTTCAAGAGCAGTTCGGTGGCCTTGGCATCCACCTTTCGGATCTGATTGAGCAGCGTCTTGATGCGGCGGTCGTTGCCGATCCACTCCTGATAGAGCTGCGCTTCTCGGTCAGTCAATCGCTTGGTCACCGTCTTGCCGTTCACCTTCGCGGTCCACTGCCAGTAGGGCCCGTGAGGAGTAGGCGGGTCAGCGTTGCATCGGCAGCCGACCGACGTGCAGTGGGTGAAACGGCGAGTCACACTGCCGGCGGCAACGATCCCGATCTCGGCGATCTGGGCCGCCAACTCTCGGTGTCGCCGGTCGTACTCGGCCAGCCGCTCCTCGACCCTCGTCCGTGCCATTGCGCTCCTTGTGTCGACGACCAGCATCCCTCATTGAGTCGCAGACAGTAAGCATACTGTCTGCATGGGATCCTCCGATCGGGCCATCACCGAGGTGAGGGACTTCCGTTCGTCGCTCCACCGCTGCCTCTCGCCTTGGGGAGACGCTCTCTTCGAGCTCTGCGATGCCGTGCTGTGCTCAGCGGCCCCGGTCGGATCGGTGCCCTCCCTCAGCCTCGAGCCCGAGTTCCGGCGCAGCCACGGCAGTCTCTACAAGTCCTTGGCCGAAGGAGACGTCGACGAAGTTCGGCTTCGCCGAGTTGCTGGTCGAGCACCGTCCCGAAGGAGTGGCCCTTGGTGTTTGCCGTCGATGCCTCGACCTGGGACCGCTGTGACGCCGAGTGCAGTCCCGAACGGGGCTTCCACTACTCGGCCTCCAAGCACTCCGCCGGCCAGCCCATCGTGGCCGGGTGGTCCTATCAGTGGATCAGCCAGCTGAACTGGGCGCCCGACAGCTGGACCGCTCCACTCGACGCCCTGCGCATCACCCCGTCGATGGAGGCGGCGGACGCCACCGTCGAACAGGTGAAGCGCCTCGTCGGCCTGTTGCCCTGATGACGGCGATGTCCCTCTCTTCGTCTTCGACGCCGGCTATGACGGCATCGCCCTCGGCCACGGGCTGGCCGACACCCGGGCCGCAGGTGCTGGTGCGCATCGCCTCGACCCGGGTCTTCCATCCCGACCCCGAGCCCCGCACCGACCGAGCACAGGGGCCGTCCGCCACGCCACGGCCCCCGCTTCATGCTCTCGAACGAGGAGACCTGGACCGCTCCCGACGCTGAACTCACCACCACCGTCCGCCGCTACGGGAAGGTGAAGGTGAGCGCCTGGCACAACCTGCATCCGAGACTCCATGGCCGGGGGCGCTGGCGCGACTGTGACGAACCGCCGATCGTCAAAGGCAGTGTCATCCGGGTCGAGGTCGAACACCTGCCCAAGCCGGCAGGACGGATCAAAAAGACCCTGTGGCTGTGGTGGTCCGGCGACGGCGAGCCCGACCTCGACCTGTGCTGGCGGGCCTATCTGCGCCGGTTCGACATCGAGCACACCTTCCGGTTCATGAAGGGGACATTGGGATGGACGACACCGTCGCTGCAGATGCCCGAACAGGCCGACCGGTGGAGTTGGTTGGTCCTTGCCGCCTACACCCAGCTCCGTCTCGCTCGTCAGCTCGTCGACGACCTCCGACTGCCTTGGGAACGACCGTGCGACCCGAACAAGCTGACCCCGGCGCGAGTCCGCCGAGGGTTTCGGCGACTGCGTGCACACCTCGGCACACCCGCCCACCCACCGAAATCCTCGACCCCGGGACCGGGGCGACCCAAAGGAACGCGAAAACCACCCAGAAAACGCTATCCGGCGGTCAAAAAGGCAGCTTGAACAGCGACGGGGGTTTAACTGCAAGCTAAGCCCTGATCCACCGATAATTAGAGTCTGATCGCGGTCGCGCATCCGCGAAAAGTGCCGTCCTGCAAGGGAAAATGGTGGTTACCACACCGACCACATCCCCTACGGGAAGGCACTATTTCGATGCGCGTAGCTTGCCACAGTCTCGACCGTTTCGACGTGACCTTCGACGACGAGCGTCTGGTGGCCAACGCTGGCTTGATGCTGCCGGCGACCCTGGCGCAGCATTTGGGATTGCGAGAGCTCCTCGACGAGTACGTCGACCTCGGCGATGCGGCGGGCCGCGCCAATGTGGGTCACAAGGCCATGACGCTCATTCATTCGGCGCTGGCCGGGGGCGATTCGATCGACGATGCCGATGCCCTGCGGGCTGGCGACACCCAAGCGGTGCTCGGCCACGTCGTGTTGGCGCCGTCGACTCTCGGAACGTTCCTACGCAGCTTCAGCTGGGGGCATGCTCGTCAGCTCGACGCGGTGGCCGGCGACCTGCTGACGCGGGCCTGGGCCGCGGGGCGGGTCCGGCGAGGAGCAGCCGTTCACCATCGATGTCGACTCCTCCATCCACGAGACCTACGGCTTGGCCAAAGAGGGCGGGACCCACTTCACCTACAACCACGTTCGGGGCTACAACCCTCTCTACGCAGTGGCGGCGGGGACCGGAGACGTCCTGCACGTCCGCCTGCGCGGTGGTAATGCCCACTCGGGTCGGGGTGCGGCCAGCTTCCTCACCGAGACGTTTGGTCGGGTGCGCACAGCGGGTGCCAGTGGGCCGATCGTGCTCCGGGCCGACTCGGGCTTCTACAACCGGAGCGTCGTCGACGCCTGCCGCCGGGCCAACGTGTCCTTCTCCATCACGGCCAAACTCCACAAAGGCGGTGTGAAAACGGCCATCGCCGCCATCGGCGAGTCCGCCTGGGTCGCCATCTCCTACTTCCTCGACGGCGCCGACGTCGCCGAGACCACCTACCAGCCCTTCGGCACCAAGGGCCGGCCGTGTCGGCTCATCGTGCGCCGGGTGCGGCCCACACCGGGCAGCCAGCTGGCGCTGTTCGTCGAGTTCACCTACCACGCCTTCATCACCGACCGAGAAGGCGAGATGGTGGAGCTCGAGGCCGACCACCGACGCCATGCCGAGATCGAGAACACCATCCGTGACCTGAAATACGGTGTCGGTCTCAACCATCTGCCCTCCGGGCGCTTCGGTGCCAACGCGGCGTGGTTGGCTCTCAACGTCATGGCTCACAACCTGGCCCGCTTCAGCACCAGGATCGGACTCGGCGACAGCCTGATCACCACCGAGACCCTTCGCCGCCGCTACCTGAGCCTCCCGGGACGACTCACGCGCTCAGCCCGACGCGTCACCTTGCACCTGCCGGCACGCTGGCCATGGGCGGAGCGATTCGTCGCTGCGCTCACCTGTCACCGCGACGTCTTGCTCGTGACCTGACTGTCGTGTGGACGTGGCCCCGAGCAACCCGGGGCCGCCAGTGCAGATTGCCGATCACAAGAACCTCTGGTTCAACGTGTCCCAGAACACGTCACAGCGACTGACCACCTCACCGCACAGACAGGCGGGTTACACATCGTTGGCAAAAGCCGTCGCACCGAGGCCGATCGGTGGATCAGGGCTAAAGGACTGGTCCGAAATGTCCTCATCCTCGGGAAAGGGCGTTCCATCGGGCCGAAGCATCGGCTTGTATTCGCCCGATCCTCGGTAGTCGTAGAGGGCCTGAGATGCGGCGTTTGCGCTGGGCGCAGTCACTTCCCATTCGAGTTCAGCACCATCCTCGATGGACATTTGACGCGCCTGGTCATTCTCCTCGGGAAAAAACATGCCGTTCGTCCACAACTCCCACCGTCTCACGCCCTACAGTCTTACGCCGACATGGCACGAGCGGGTGCCCCACTCGTGCCGCAGTGACACCCTGTCCCGGCGGACGGTGGCACGCTGGCGGGGGCCTGTCGATAGCGTTGGAGCGTGCCTGAGCGGCCCACCATCACCGGGTTCCAATACCAAGAGGAACCTGTCGCCTCCGAACTCGATCTGGCCAACCGATTCGGAGAACCAGTGTGGTTGCCCGCACAATGGCCGGTGGACCTCAACCCTCCTGAGTACCTGTTGATGCTTCCTCCAACCGGTTGGGACGCCCATGACGTTCGCTCTCACTACCAGCTTCGTTCGATGACAGATGGTCGCCAATTGGTGGTGTCCGGTCACAGGCGGCGGCCGGGGCACTTGGAAAGCGGTCTGGTTCCATTGGAAGGAGGGCAGTTCGAGACCCTGACCAGAGCCGCCGACCAACCGCCGCACATCGTTGTCCGTGCGCCGGTGTGGGACGTCCATGTGATGGGCTCGGTCACTCCTGACATGGCCCTATTTGTCGCGAGAAGCCTCCGACAGGTGAGTGTGACCGGCCTCTAACCGGCAGCCTATTTTTCATCGTTCGGCGAGAGCGCTGTGGGGCCTGCTGCGCACCAACCCGATGCGTTAGGTGGCACCCGCGGCGCCGACGACGGATCAACTCATGGCCCGCATACGCGCCTCGGTTGTCCTCTCTGGATCGCTCGACCGATCGGACACGCTGCACCCTTGCGGTCAGTCACGAGTCCAGTTCGGAACCCGTTCCTGAAGTGTCGTTGAAGGGACGTCTGATATGGCTTTGAACCTCCGGGCCTAGGGCGCAATCCATGCAAAGCAGCTCTCCTCCGGTGGAGAAGACGTACACGTCACAGTCGTCACCAAAGCGGGCGTAGGCCACACAGGCAGTCAAGCAGGCCAGGCGTTCCATAGGGCCGGACCGTCTCACCTACCGGGCGTACTGGGTCACCCGAGCCTGCTTGGCTACGTACCGGACTAAGACTTGACGGAGAACAATCGCCAGGTTCCTGGAACGCCCTTCAATTGGTAATCGCCACGGTCCTCGAAACCGATCCCCGATCCTGCGACAAGGTCAGTGACGGTGCGAGAGACGAGCACCTCACCTGCGACCGCCATTGCGGACACGCGTGCTGCAATGTGCACGGCCATGCCTGATACGTCCTGACCTCGAAGTTCTACCTCACCGGTATGGAGACCGAGCGCGAAGATCTATGCCAATACCTTTGACCGCTGCGGCAACGGCACGGGCGCACTCGATAGCTCTCGCGGGCCCATCGAAGGTGGCCAAGGTGCCGTCCCCGGTGGTTTTTATCAAGCGACCGCGGAAACGCTCGAGCTGGCTTTGTACCGAGTGGTCGTAGCGGTTGAGTGAGTCGCGCCACTGTCGATCACCTTGCTGTGCCAAATATTCCGTTGACCCAACGATGTCGGTGAAGAGAACCGTGAGCAACACTCGGTCGAGGACCCGTACGGGTGTGGTGCCGGTCAGAAACCGCTGTATTTCGTCCAGGACCTCCTCGCTTTGACCGGCGAAAGGGAGATGGTCATTCCCGGCAAGTTCGACGAGGTCGGCATCGGGGATGCGACCTGCAATAGCGCGACCGTGCTCAGAGCGGACGTGGCGATCTCCTTCTCTGCTGATCACGAGCGTCGGCGCCTGTATGGCTGACAGCACGGAGGTCACATCGCTTTCCATCACGGCACGCGTGCTCTCCGCCAGTACGTCCGGACTCGCCGTAAGGCGTTCGATGCGCCCCCAATGTTGTCGCGAATTCTCCGTTTGGACCATGCTCGGCGCCAGGCTCTCCGTGCACGCTCCGGTGCCCCATATTTCCTCGATGGCCGAGACATAGGCGGGAATGAGATCTGCGCTCAGTCCCCACGGGGTTGCCTCATCACGGGCGTATCGGGCGTAGGCATTGACGAGAACGAGGCTCCGTACTCGTTCGGGGTACGTCGCCGCAAAGAACATCGTCGCTCCGGTGCTCTCTCCCCACGAAAGAAAGGCCGCACTGTCAGTCCCAACTGCGTCCATGACAGCGCCGATGTCGTCCTTCCATGCCTGTACTGCTGGAACGGCACCAGCGTCCAGCCGACCCGAGCTGCCAAATCCCCGCGGATCAAAGGTGATGAGACGGCAGAAGGAAGCCAGACGTGAAATGAACTGGCTCACTTCCGGCTCTTCCCAAATCAGCTCAATCGCTGCACTTCCGGTTATGGGCAACACCAAGTCGATGGGGCCATCGCCCGAGACCTGGTAAGCGAGGTAGGTCCCTTCGGCGGTCCTGGTGTAGCGAGTAGAAAGCGGTTCGGTCATTGTGCAGAGTCTCTCTCGCTTCAGCTCCGAGTGCTCCAAAAGGGCCGGGTCGCACGTTGGACGGGTGGAAGCTGCCCGGCGACCTGAGGTCGGCCTCATGTCCTTCTCAACTGACGGCGAGTCTGATCCATCCGAAGAGATTGTCCCGGGCGATCGGCCACCAGCCAACTTGCCTCCCATCATCCCGGCGGCAATGTACGGGGGCAGCCCTATCAGCGCGAGGTTGGGTCTACTTCGACCACAGGTAGATATGTCCGATGGCGGTACATTTCAAAGGAACGACTGCCGACTGGAGGCTGGCCAATGGCTGCACCCAGCAATCAAATGACGAGCTTCACCTAGGCGATCTACATCCAGGCCACGCCCCAGCGGGTCTGGCAGGGCCTCACTGACCCCGCGCTCATGAGGCGCTATTGGCGGCACCAAAGGGCTGGTGAGAAGACCTTTCAATCAGACTGGAAGAAGGGCTCCACCTATGACATTGCGCACGAGGAGGTTGGGCTTGTCGTGAGCGACCCCGAACAGGTGATCCTCGAGTCCGATCCTTACCGTCGGCTGGCCTACACCTGGCACACGATTACGCCCGAATGGGCTGCCGAGGTCGGGATGGACGAAGCCACCGCTGATGCATGGCGGGCTGAACCCCGGTCCAAGGTGGCCTTCGACATTGAGGACGTCGGGCATGGGGTCGTAAAGCTCACAGTCATCCATGACGGCTTCGAGCCAGGTAGCAAAGTTCTTCCTGCCATCTCTGAGGGCTGGCCGGCGGTTCTGTCTAGTCTCAAAACTCTCCTTGAGACTGATTCGACGCTGCAGACCTCGTAGGGGTTAGCCGCCAGAGCGCGCAGCAGTTGGACAGAGACGATCGGGGGTACCTGGTCGCCCTCGAAGCCAACGCCACAACGAGAGCGAGAGGAGCCCAATGGCTGAGTCATCCGATGAGTACAACGCCAAAGTGATCGGTGAATTCCGGGCCAACAGCGGACGAGTAGGGGGCATGTGGTCGGAAACGCCACTGCTGTTGCTCCACCATACCGGCGCGGTATCTGGCGCGAGCCGAGTGAACCCACTCGCGTACCTCCCCGACGATGCGCGCTACTTCATCTGGGCCGCGAACGGGACGGTGTCCCCAAGTTTGTTGAAGTGAGGTGGTGGTCCCCCTCCTGAGTCCTGCCGTGAGGTAGGTGTTCAGGAGACCAATCCAAAGAACCACCCAGGAAAGGGACCACCAATGAAGAAGAAGCTACCCGTCGTGACCGTCGCGCCGGTGGACGAGTCTGATCGCCTTGCCGACCTGCCGCTTGAGGCAACCGTCGCCTTGGCCGAGGTTGCCGGAGCCCTCAAAGACGGCCTGCTGGCCTTCGCGTCGGCTGCCGGGCTCGTCGTGATGCGCCAGATGATGGAGGCCGAACTGAGCGAAGTGATCGGCGAGAAGCACACCAAGATCGGGGCCCAAGAGCGGGTCGGAAATTGGCACGGGACGACCAAGGGCTCGGTCGTGCTCGGTGGGCGCCAGGTCAAAACCGAGCGACCGCGGGGACGCAGCAGCGGCGGGGAGGAGATCGGGCTCGACACCTGGAAGGCGTTCAGCTCGGCCGATCTGCTCAACTCCGTCGTCGTCGAGCGCATGCTGGCCGGGGTGGCCACCCGACGTCACGGCGACGTGGCCGAGCCGGTCGGAGAAGAGCTCGAGGGGCGCTCCAAGTCGATGTCCAAGTCGGCCATCTCGAGGCGCTTCGTCGCCGCCACCACCAAGGCCATGGGCGAGCTGATGGCCCGGAACCTCTCGGACCTCGACGTGGCCGTGCTCATGATCGACGGGCTCGACGTGGCCGGTTCGTGTGCGGTGGTCGCCCTGGTCATCACGGCCGACGGCACCAAGGTCCCCGTCGGACTGTGGCTCGGCGACACCGAGAACAAGACGGTGGTCACCGCCCTCTTGGCCGACCTCGTCGCCCGAGGCCTCGGCGTCGACTCGGGCGTACTTTGTGTCATCGACGGCGCCAAGGCGCTTGCCGCAGGCATCAAGAAGGTGTTCGGCGATGCCGCCTCGGTGCAGCGCTGCGTACTGCACAAGCGTCGCAACGTCGAGGGGCACCTGCCGACGGAGTTGGCCGAGGTCACCGACAAGCGACTGGCCCTCATCTTCGCTCAGCCCGACGCGACCAAGGGGCTGGCCGCCGCCAAGGCACTCGCCAAAGAGCTCGAGGACGACCATCCCGATGCCGCTGCGTCACTGCGCGAAGGGCTCGAGGACATGTTCACCGTGAGGCGTCTCGGCGTCGGGGGCACCTTGGCCGCGACCTTGACCACCACCAACTGCATCGAGTCGATGATCTCGATCGCCAAGCGGACGACGCGTCGAGTCACGAAGTGGAAGGACGGCTCGATGAAGAAGCGCTGGGTCGCCGCCGGCATGCTCGAAGCAGAGCGCTCGTTCCGACGCGTACGAGGTCACAAGGACATGGCCAGGTTGGTCGCCGCCCTTGGCCACCAGGTCACACCTGCGGTTGTTACACCCGAAGAATACGATCAGGCAGCAGCCTGAACGTGCTGTGGCCACCGCTGAACTTCAACAGCGAACGGGGCAACGTCGCGAACGGAGGAGCGCCGAAGCATCCAGCCTGGTATCACAACCTAAAGGAGCACCCGGTCACGAGGATCGAGGTCAGTGGCGAGACGATTGACGTTGTAGCGGAGGAGGCCACTGGCGATGAGCGTGACCGCCTCTTCACGAGAGCAGCTGGGCGCTATCCGCAGCTCGCTGACATCGCGCGGAATACCGAGCGCATAATCCCCCTGATGGTCCTCACGCCCAGACCGAACTCCTAGGGAGCACCGGCCCACAGTCGGTGTTTCGGTATTTGTTCGGGCCGACGGTGCCGGAGTGAGTCCCACCGTCCTGATGCGTTATGGGCTAGTCCTTGATCAGGTCTCGTAGGCGTCGTGGTAATTCCACCATTGATATGGCGGGGTCTGCGGGTATCCCTCTGGTGAGTCCTCCCATTCTTCTTGACGACCGAGCGCGGTGATGTCGAGGTAGCTCCAGGTCCCACCCATGTACTCGTCGCCCCGAACTTTGATGAAGTAGGTGCGGAAGATTTGGTCACCTTCGCGGATGAACGCGTTGGTGCCATGCCACTCATCGACGTCGAAGTCCTTGTCGAAGTCGTCGGTGATCGTGTACCACGGGATGTGGTCCCATCCATGGCGCTTCTTCAAGTTCTGGATGTCGGTCTGAGGCGCGCGCGATGCCCATGCAAGCGACGTGTTCCTCGCGTTCAGGTGGCCAGGGTGAGCGACCTGATCAGCGCCCATGGAGCAGCCCACGCACGCCCGCTCGGGATATGAGCCGCCTTCCGCGTACGTGGTCACCTCAGGTCCGTAGAAGGCGCGGTAAACGATCAGCTGTCGGCGACCCTCGAAAAGGTCTGCGAGGCTCATCCGTCCGTAGGGACCCTCGAACCAGTATTCCGTGTCTACAAACATCCAGGGCATTCGTCGGCGTTCAGCTGCGAGCGCGTCGCGAGCGCGAGTCAGCTCCTTCTCCTTGACGAGCATCTCCTCTCGTGCGACATTCCATTCCTCCCGCGAAACGATCGACGGTGTCTTCATGGCTCTCCTTTCTCGGGTCATGGCTCCAACCAGGTCCCTCAAAATCCAAACCAGACTGCCGAGGAACACCCTAAACCGGCCTGTGAGGCCCTTTCGTGGTGAGTACCCGAGCTCCGGCGGAGCTAACCCGACGTCGGTTTGCTCGTCTCACTCGCTTGTCATCATTTCGAATTGGGCAGATGCCTGGCTTTCGGGAGTCCGGCGAAATCGCTTACAGACCCGATGCTCCTATGGATGATGTCAACCCCTTTCGAGGGAATTTTCGGGAGTGAGGACAGCGGACAGACCAATGATGGGCCACTCGTCGAGAGGGCAAGCTCTTATCAGGTCACGCGTCTTCGGAGAGTTGGTGACCCGGGCCATGGACCGGCATATCGGGTACAGGTCAGCCCCAACGGGCGACAGGCGAACTGTGAGCCAGGTCCATGGTCCGGGGATCTAGGGGCGAGGCAAGTAGCGGTAGACCTCGCGGGCGACGTAGCGCTTGAGCAAGCGGATGGCCTCGCGCTTGGAACGGCCGTCTTTGACCCGGCGCTCCATGTAGGCCTGAGTCCTCGGATCAGACGCCAGCCGGGTGATGACGATGTGCCAGAGCGCCCGGTTGGCCTGGCGGTCCCCGCCGCGGTTGAGCCGGTGCCGCGTCACCTTGCCCGAGGAGGCCTCGAGCGGTGAGACCCCGCACAGATGGGCCCAGGCCGCTTCGGAGTGCAGCCGCTCGGGATTGTCGCCGGCGGCGACCAACAACGCGGCCGCGGTGTCGACGCCGACGCCATAGACGGCGAGCAGCTCGGGCGCGGTGTCTTGAAGGAGCGGGGTGATCATGGCGTCGAGATCGGAGATCTCCTCTTCGAGATCGCCTACGCGATGGGCCAGCGAGGAGAGAGCGGCCTTCGTGGCCGCGCTGACCACGTCGGGCGAGCGCGTCGGACGCAGTCCTTGGGCGGCGGCCACGAAGGCGGAGATGGGAAGACCCTTGAGTTTGCTCTGCAGCTGGTCAGGGGCGCTGAATGTGAGTTGGCGCATCTGGGTGAGCGCCTTGATGCGCGCCCCGCGGGCCGAGCGTTTGGCGACGACGAGAACACGGATCGCCTCGACCGAACCGTCTCTGCTCTTGGCCGCGCCGTGGGCCCGGCCCGAGAGAACAGCCCGTGCGGCTTCGACAGCGTCGAGCGGGTCGGACTTGCCGCTGTGGTGTCGGGCCTGGCGGTTCTGGCGGTCGACTTCGACGACGTGGACCCCTGCTCGGGCGAGGTGACGAGCGATGCCGGCCCCATAGGACCCCGTCCCCTCTACACCGACCTTGCTGACCTCCCCGAAGGCTTCGAGCCAGGCCAAAAGATCCGAGTAACCCTCGGGATCGGCCCGGAACGATTGGGTGCCGAGCAGGCCACCGACCTCGTCCAAGACGGCGGCCACATGGACCTCTCCGTGGGTGTCGATGCCACCGGTGACAGCGGCGCGGCTTCTACGATGGTCATGCCATCCCTTCCTTTCCTTAATCCGGTTGAGGGGTGGCGCGGCCGTCCCGAGAAGGAGTGACGGTGCGGGTCGATCTGGTCCAACAGATCGGCCCATCACCCCTCTGAAACGGGGCACGCCGCGCCTCGTCTGAGTTTGCCCGGAGCTCCGGCCGACGGGGTGCAAACACCATCGGTGTCCGTCGTGATCTCGAGTCAGACCGGTGGCTCCGGAACTCCCGAAACTACTGACGACCAACCTTGCAGCGGTGGACCCTCACGGGAGCTTCACAACATCATTGGCGATCTGGGCGACCCTCACCCTCACCTTTCGGCCGGGATTTGGAGACATTCGGCCATGCCGTCGTTCGGAACTTGTCGCTGACTCCGCCTCTGGCGACATGACCGATCCGACCGTGGCACGCTGACCTCGTGGACGTGTTGATCGTCGGCGCGGGAATGGCAGGCCTGACGTTGGCGGGACGGCTCTGCCAGCAAGGACGGGCTCCCGTCATCGTCGAAAAGGCTGAATCCATCGAGGGTGGCTACGCCCTCGGGCTCTACCCTGTTGGCAGCTGCGTGCTCCACGGACTGGGCACCTACGAACAGCTGGCTGCGCAGGCCATCCCGCTAGAGCGCTACGAGCTGGCGAGTGGCTCGGGCCAAGTGCTCCAGTCGTTCGATCTCTCGATCCTCACCGGTGAGATCGGGCCCTTGCTCATGATCAGCCGCGCCGACCTGGTCCGCCTTCTCGAGTCCAGTTGCGCCGATGCCGAAATACGCCGTGGGGTCACCGTCACCTCGATTGTCCAAGACGCCGACGACGCTGAAGTCAGTTTCGATGACGGGAACAGCCAGCGATTCGACTTAGTGGTCGCCTGCGACGGCGTCGAGTCATCGATCCGCCAGCTAGTGTTCGGTCCGGCGCAGGGTTACGACTCGGGCTGGGTTCTCTGGACCTGGTGGGCCGATGCGGCAAGGTTCGAACCCACCGTGGCACGGGAGTGGTGGGGAGCTGGCTGCATATTCGGGGCGTATCCGGCACCCGGCCAGGTGATGTCCGCGGCGGGTGGTCCGAGAGATGCCCTGTCAGGAGATGACGCGCGATCGATAGTGACGGAACATCTGGCCGAACTGATCCACCACGTCCCGGTCGTTGGCGCCGCTATTGGCGACTTGGAGAATGCTTACCTCTGGGCCATGCGCGACGTTCGTGCCAATCGATGGGTGAACCGACGAGTTGTGCTCTGCGGAGACGCCGCCGTCGGGTTCATGCCGACCGCGGGTGTTGGTGCTTCAAACGCCATGCGGGCAGCGGCAGGGCTGGCCGACGAGCTGTCACGGGCCAACGGCGCATCGGTCCCTTTGGCCCTTGAGTTGTACGAAAAACGGTGCCGAAGGGTCATCGAACGAAGTCAGACCGACTCACGACGCCTAGCTCGCGTGATGTTCGTCGGACCAGCTCGCCTTGCCTGGGCACGCGACCAGTTGGCGAGTCGTTTCCCAGCAAAAAGGGCTCTGAGCGAGATCGTCGACAGCGCCCATCAACCCTTTTGATCCAACCCAGGTTCATCCGTTGGAGCTATTGGTTGAACAATCATGGGACTGTCCCCAAACGTTCGGAGACGCACTCGCCCCCCCGCCCCACTCGTGCCGGACTGGGCGACCCAGAAAGCATGCAGGCCGGCCTGTCCGGCAGGCCTCACTCATTATGGGTTAGGGGTGTCCCCGACGCGTCGAGGGCACGTTGCGGGCCTCCGCTGCGCTTCGTGTCCTCGCTTCACGCTCCGCCCAGTCCGGCCTATTCCAGGTGCTCGACCCAGCTGGGCTGACAAAAGAGGGCGATCCTGCGGTGACGACCCGAGCGACACCAGTTGGAAGTGGGAACGAAGTCGTCTATGCGTTTGACCTGCTTTCTCTGAGCTATTACCTCAACGAAGGCCAACTGGCCGCGGTGCCGAATCCGAGCGTGTCTTCACAATCCTGAAAGTCCAGCGAGGCGCCGGAAGTTCGTGTACCCCGTTATGTCTCGGCTAGGCCAAGGTTTGCAGAGGAGAGTCTCGCTCAATAGCCGGCGAGACACGCGGACTCACGTGCCCTCGTAGGGACCAGCCGCTATTGCTGGACAGGTCCACAATCGGCATGATTGCTGGCGGCTGCGACAGCTCGATGCCTAGCTCGCCCGTGACCGGCCTGAGGTACGTCAGAAACTCATCGAATGCTTCCTGACTTTCCCAGACATCAAAGACTTGAAGCTGGCCATCTTCACCGAAGCATGCGTGGAGCTTCATAGCGCTTTCAGGTGCCCCGGCTTCGCTGAGACGATCGCGGCCCTGGGTGTGCTGCTCGATTGTCATGTTTTTGGTAACGATGTAGACGCCGATCACGGAGGAGCCTCCTTGCTTCTTGGTCGCACACACATTTCGCCCGCGTGCGTTCGGGCGCAATCACTGCATTCAGCACGTGGGGCCGTTCGACCTCGAGTGCTCCCCAACTCCCTGACTCCGTAGGGTGGTGCACCAACATAGGTGCCCCGTTCGCGGGCATGAAGATATGGGTAGTCGTGACTTCGGCACCCAATCGCCGCAAAACCAACGTGCGATACTGCAAACTTCAAGGCCGAGGTAAGACACCGGAGCAAGTGGGGCAACAAGAATGACTGAGCCCGAGACGCCGGACCCAGGCAGCAACTCCACGGACCAATTCACGGAGATGGAATGGATCAAGTTCCTAGGGATCGAGCCACTCGAGGCGAGTGACGGTCGAGCGGTCATACGCCTCGATCCTCAACCCGTTCATCTCAACCACAATGGGACCGTCAATGCACCGATCCTTTATGCATTGGCAGAAGTCGCCGGTGCTGGAGCTGTCGTCGCGGGCATGTTGGAACTTGCGGCACAGTCACACCGTTGTGAAGCGGGCCGAGATTGACTATTTGGCGCCAGCTCGGGGAGCTGTGGTCGCGACCGGCCAGATCCCTCCTCAGATCTTCGTTGCTGCTCGGTCGCTCGTCGAGAAAGGCGATCGTGCGGAGGTAGAGGTTCCAGTCGAGGTCCGTGATTCGACTGGAACGGTGTCCACGCGATGCGTGCTTGTTGTTTCAGTGCGCCCACGAAGAGCACAGCGCCGCGTTGAAACAACGTGGTGTGGATCAGATTTTGCCACTCCCCAATGCGCCTGATCGGCGGCGTTCTAGACGCCAGTTAAGAGGTCTACGACTGCTGTGGTGTCGGATAGATCGTCGAGCACAGCGTTGGCTCCAAGGCCCTCCAGCGAATCGGCTGTATAGCGAACTGTCCCAACGAGCAGACACCGGACACCAGCAGATCGGGCGCATTCAACGTCTCGCGGTGTGTCACCGATCACCCACACTTGATTTGTATCAGCCCGCCAGCCAGTCTGCTTGGCTATCCGCGCCATCGCACGAGGCACCAAGACCGTGCGATCGTGATTGTCGCTGCCGTATGCGCCCACGTTCAGGTCGAGCCATTTGTCTAGACCGAATCCTGCCACTTTGACGACGGCGTTGGGATAAACGTTCCCAGTTACGAGGGTGGACAATACGGACGGGCGGGTGGCAAACTCCGCCAGGATTGTGGCAGCACCCCGACAGGCCGTGCCCTCAGCGGCGAGGCGGCCTGTGGCGGCGACAGCGGCCAGCTCCCTCTCGATGTGGCCTAGCACGGCCTCTAGTCGGCGCTGAACTGGCGCCGCTTGGGTCTGGCCGCCGGATTGTCCTCGGGCACGGTCCCATTCTGGGCGCGTGTCGTCACAGGTGCTGATGTCATTGTCATTTGGTCTACGTGTTCCTGACTCGCCCTGGTGGGATGGTGGGCTACTGCAGGTGTCTCACGTCAGCCTGACAGACAGGGGTACCGAAGAAGGTGGGTCGCCTCAAGTGGGACTGGGGCTTTCGAATCGTCGTGATTATCAGTGTCTTGATTGCCGCATTCAGCAATGGTCACTTATCGACTGCCCTGGTCGGACTGGGAATCGTCCTGTTGGCAGCCGCCTTCTATCTGATCATGCGACTGCGCCAGAGGAAGGTTCAATCGACGGACTGACTTACCGTGCCACATTTCGCCGGACCGGGGCGCACCCTTCGAATCCTCTTTGAGTCAAGACCCCAATTTCGGGGACTTCCGGGCGCGACGAATCGAGCCGTCATGGAAGGAGACGACGGCGTAGGGTTTCTATGGGTTCGGGAGTGACTTCGCCGAAGAGCCGGCCGTGCAGGGTGTGAAGCCGGTCACGCAGGCAATGAGTCGTCCCTGGTGTCCTCCCGGACCCCCTATTGGGCGTCGAGAAGCAGCTGGCGGTAGACGGCGTTGCTCACCTGACGCTTGAGCGAGCGCAGGGCTTCCTTCTTGGTCTTGCCCTCGGCGACTTTGCGCTCGAAGTAGATGCGTCCCATGGTCCCGGGATTGCGGATCTGGGTGACCGCGACCATGTGTAGCGCGTGGTTGAGCCGACGGTTCCCGCGTTGAGAGACCCGATGGACGACTCGTCCACCCGAGGCGAACTCGACCGGTGCCGTCCCGTTGTAGGAGGCGAAGGCATCGCGGTTGGCGAAGCGGCGAACGTCGCCGGCATAGCCGATGAGCTGCGCGGCAATGATCGGACCGACTCCGTAGAGCTCGGTGAGCGAGGTGCCCGACGCCTTGATGGCGATGCGGATCCGGCGGTGCGACACCTTGGTTTGCTCATCGAGTCGACGCACGTCGTCGAGAAGCTCGAGGGCCATGTCGTAGCGCACCCGCTCGGCTGGCGTCTCGGGCGTGATGTTGGCCAAGAACCTCTCGGCATCAGAAACGTACAATTCCTTGGCTATTCCGCCCGGAGCGAGCTCGGCCAAGAGGGCATGGAGTCGACACACGACCCGAGTCCGGTGGCTCCCAAGGTCGACATTGCGCTTGGCCAGGATCCGGAGCACCTGGGAGTGGTCAGCCACCTCGACGTTGCGCAAGCCCGGGGCCCGAAAGGCCGCCACCGCGATCGAGTGGGCGTCATTGGGGTCGTTCTTGTTGGAACGACCGGGCTCCTGAATGCATTCCTCGTCGTTGCAACGGTCGTGGTGTGTGGCGACTTGTCTACGACCCTGCACGTACTCGTCGTGCCAGGTGCAATCTGGTTCCGAGCGGTGGGACTCGTCATCGTCTGGCTCGGCCTGGGGCTTCGGGTATGGGCCATAAGGACTCTTGGAGCAGCCTTCCGCACCACAGTCGAGGTTGACCAGGGCCAGCGGGTTGTCACCGAGGGTCCCTATCGTTGGGTGCGCCACCCCTCCTACACGGGCTTGCTTCTCATCACGGTGGGATTCGGCATCGCCTTCGCTAGTTGGCTCCTCCTGGTGCTCTGCGCCGTGCTCCCGTCGCTGTCTCTGTTACGTCGGACCAAGGTTGAAGAATCGGAGCTGGTGCGGGTACTCGGTGAGCCCTACCTCTCTTACTCGGCCCGGACCAAGCGTCTCATCCCTGGGATCTGGTGAGCGGAGGGTTCCGCTTGCTCGAAAGGGCGTCGGCTTGGTAGCGGACACGGGCCGATATCGGGCAGGTTCGGAGTATCCCCTGCCGCCGTACTGGTGGGACGCTTTGCACCTTCGGGCGAGTGCATGACCAGCTTCAGGTAGCCGGGGGATTTGGCTGAAGCCAGCGTCTCGGGGGTGGGTAGACAAACCTGGCGATGGTCGTCGAAACCCACCCGATACACCATCCAGCAAATACCAGTAGAAGCGTGTACGTCTTGTCACTCTTGCCTTGCGCTGCCACAACAGCCAATAGGACGCCCCAGACCACCAAGCAGCCGATGCTGTATATCCAGTAGTTCCGATATTTCGTCATGTTGCCACTATCCCCCTGAACGCCCTGTCCGCAAACGCCGGGAATGTGTGTCTATATACGGCACTCAGGGGCGGGCGGCCGGGCTTCGCTCGGCGTTAGCGTCAACCAGTTGATATCGCAAACAACCAGCGCTTCGGAGGCCGCCATGTCCCAGGTCCGTGTCCACAACTTCTCGATCTCCCTGGACGGTTTCGGGACGGGCGAGGGCTTGACGTTCGACGCCCCGTTCGGCCACGCCGGCCAGCGTCTGCACGAGTGGGTGTTTCCCACCCAGTTCGGGCGCTCGGTCATCATGAATCAATCAGGTGGTACAACCGGTGTCGACAACGCGTTCGCAGAACGCCTGAATGTCGGGTTCGGTGCCGAGATCATGGGCCGGGGCAAGTTCGGCCCGCAGACCGGCCCGTGGACCGATCTGGGCTGCAAGGACGAGTGGCGTGGCTGGTGGGGGCCGACCCCGCCGTTCCACACGCCGGTGTTCGTGCTCACCCACCATCCGCGCCCGTCGATCGAGATGGAGGGCGGCACCGTGTTCCATTTCCTCGACGCCTCTCCGCAGGAGGCTCTCGACCTCGCCCGGCAGGCCGCTGGCGAACTCGACGTACGGATCGGCGGTGGCCCGACGGTCGTCCGCGACTTCCTCGCCGCCGACCTCATCGACTCCCTCCACGTCGTGCTGGTGCCGATCCTTCTCGGCCGCGGTGTTCGACTGTGGGACGGCCTCGAAGACATCGAGGGGCGCTACAGCAGCGAGGCAGTCTCGTCACCGAGCGGCGTCACCCATCTGACTTTCACACGCCGATGACCGATCCCGGCTGACGAATAGACGACCTGCCCCAGTACGCCCACGGGACGGGGTGTCACCCTGGAGGCACTCCTTGGCCCACAAGGCGCGCACGTTATGAGACACCCATCGAGCCGCAGATCGCTGCTGCGAACCTGGCGGATGTGGGTGTTCGTTATGTGGCGAGCGTCGCGTCTGCGAGGATCGCTCACATGCACCCTCCCATAGAGCCATATGAGTCGGGCCACCTCGATGTGGGCGACGGTCATGCCGTGTATTGGGAGGTCGTCGGCTCTCCCGACGGTCTCCCTGCTGTCTGGTTGCACGGCGGTCCAGGTGCTCCAGCCTCCCCGAACAGTCGTAGAAATTTCGATCCCGCCCGATACAGGGCGGTCATCTTCGACCAGCGAGGGTGCGGCCGCAGCCGGCCCCTCGCCAGCGACCCCGCAGCAGACCTGTCGACGAACACCACTGACGATCTAGTCGCTGACATCGAGCGGCTACGCACGCACCTCGGCATCGACGAATGGGTCGTGATCGGCGGCTCGTGGGGCGTGACACTCGCCCTCGTCTACGCGGAACGTCACCCGAGTCGGGTCCTCGGCATGGTGCTGGCGGCAGTTACATCGGGGCGGTTGAGAGAAACCCAATGGATCACCCGGGACATGGGCCGAGTGTTTCCCCGCCAGTGGGATCGCTTCGTGGAACTGGTTCCCGAACCCGAGCGAGGAGGCGATCTTGCGGCCGCCTACAGCAGGCTTCTCGCCAGCCCAGAGCAGGCGGAGCGTGAGGAAGCTGCTCGACGTTGGTGCGAATGGGAGGAGACCCATATGTCCCTCGCGCCGGAGTACGAGCCGCACCTCAGCGTCCGCGAGCTGTCATGGCAGATGGTCTTCGCCCGTCTGGTCACCCACTACTGGGGACACGGCTGTTTCTTGGGTGACAACGAAGTGCTCTCGAACATAATGAGCATCGCTGACATCCCGGCCACGCTCATCCATGGTCTCCACGACGTCTCCGGCCCGCTCGACACCGCTTGGGAACTGCACAAGGAATGGCCAGCCAGCCGCCTTGTTGTCGTCGACGACGCCGGTCACTTCGGCGGGAGCATGGACGAGCACTTCACCGCCGCGATCGACTCCATGGCCGACTACGTACAGCGAACATAAACACCGGTGGATATCCCATAACGCGCGTCCGTCAAGGGTGCTGAGAGTGTCTCCCTACGCCGGGACGGTGGGTCAGTTCGAATCCTCTTTGAGTCAAGACCCCAATTTTGGCCGTATTCAGGCACGTGAGATCGACCCGTCACGAGACGGCACGGATGCCTAGGCTTCTGATGGGTCCGGGAGTGACTTCGCCAAAGAGCCGACCTTCAGGATGCAGAGCCGACCACGCGGCTATGAGTCGTTTCCTAGTGTCCTCCCGGGCCCCTCAGCGAGCGTCGAGGAGCAGCTGGCGGTAGACGGCGTTGGAGATCTGACGCTTGAGTGACCGGAGCGCTTCCTTCTTCGTCTTGCCCTCGGCGACCTTGCGCTCGAAGTAGATGCGTCCCTCGGTCCCGGGATTACGGATCTGGGTGACGGCGGCCATGTGCAGCGCGTGGTTGAGCCGGCGGTTGCCTCGTTGCGAGACCCGGTGGACGACTCGGCCGCCCGAAGCGAATTCGACCGGTGCTGTCCCGTTGTAAGAGGCGAAGGTGTCGCGGTTGGCGAAACGGCGCGGCGTCGCCGGCATAGCCGATGAGCTGCGCGGCGACGATCGGACCGACTCCATAGAGCTCGGTCAGCGAGGTCCCCGACGCCTTGATGGCGATGCGGATCCGGCGGTGCGACTCCTTGGTCTGCACGTCGAGTCGGCGCACGTCGTCGAGGAGCTCGAGGGCCATGTCGTAGCGGACCTGCTCGACGGGGGTCTCAGGCGTGATGGTGGCCAAGAACCTCTCGGCGTCAGAAACGTAGAGTTCCTTGGCTATTCCGCCTGGAGCGAGCTCGGCCAAGAGGGCATGGAGTCGACACACGACCCGAGTCCGGTGGCTGCCGAGGTCGACATTGCGCTTGGCCAAGAGCCGGAGCACCTGGGAGTGGTCAGCTGCGTGGACGCTGCGCAGACTCGCGGCCCGAAAGGCGGCGACTGCGATCGAGTGGGCGTCGTTGGGGTCGTTCTTGTTGGAACGATTGGTGGCGAGCACCCGGACCCGAGCGGCCAAGGTGGCCGGGACGTCGAGCACCTCTTCGCCGTGTGCCACGAGCTGTTGGGCCAACAGGTAGCCCGCCCCACCGGCCGATTCGATGGCCCACGTCCGCTTCTCGAAGGGCTCGGCCCAACGGACCAGCTGTTCGATCTGACGACGGGTGGCACGCACCTTGACGCTGGACCTCATCTTCAGCGTCGTCGATGGCCACCGCCGTGTGCGATGCCTTGTGGGGGTCGACCCCGATCACCACATTCATGACTACCTCCTTGGTTGATGTGAACCACGGGGGCACTCCTGCTTGTGGATGTTCGTGCTCGATCCTCTTTTGAGCCACTCCGTGGGCGAAGCCCCGGTGGGACGCTCTTCGCACAAAAGCCACCCGACAGAAGTCGGGGGCAGGCACTACGAGAGCGACCCCACCGAGACCCTCAACGCTAGGAAATCGCCCTAGCGCTCGGCTAAGTCTCAAGCAGGCACCATGGGGCAGTCTCAGATGGCCGTTCCATCTAGCTTTTGGTCTGGACCCCAATAGAGGAGCTGGGAATGGAATGGGACAGATTCGGGTACACGAGTTCATCACCCTTGACGGTGTCATCGACACTCCAACGTGGACGATGACCTTCGGCTTCGATCCCAAGATGGGCGAAGCCATCGCCGGGGCCATGGATGGGTGCAGCGGCATCCTCCTCGGCCGGAACACCTACGAGATGTTCGCCCCCGCATGGTCAGAGCGAACGTTGGAGGACGACCCAGGTGCGCCGTTCATGAATGGCAAGACCAAGCACGTGGTCTCTTCGACTCTCAAAGAGGCCACCTGGGCAAACTCGAAGATCATCGGCGGCTATGACTCGACCGTTATCCGGCGAATCAAGGACTCTAACGATGGGAGCCTCTACGTGAGCGGTAGTGGCACCTTGGTACGGCAGCTCCTCGCCGATGGTCTGGTAGACGAGCTCCACCTCTTCGTCTATCCGTTGACTCGCGGACCTGGTCCGCGCCTCTTCGTCGAGGACGCAAAACCCGCCAACTGGTCACTCGTGAACTGCGAGCGGTACGAGAATGGAGTCCTGTACTTGAAGTACGGCTCGTAGCTCGGAGGGAGCGGCCCAAGATGCCTCGCGCCGCCCGGAAGCTGCGGCTAACGCTGTACCCGTTCGCCGGCCCGGGGCCTGCCCGGAACGGACAGCCATTGCTTGTTCGGCAAGGGCACATGTACTCTGAGCTCTCCGACAACGAAGGCCCACGGACGCCGAGAAGTCCAACGCTCATGAGTAATCAGTCCGATTCGCGTAAGGACCGCCTTCGGACTCCGTGAGCCGGAGGAACCGCCGCTCGGAGCACAACACCGAGCGGCGGCGAGCTCCGATCCCTTGTACCGATCATCTGATCGTCGCGCCATTGTGGGTTGCCTTTGAGGCGAACCTCGGGACTCTGCTTCGGAGCTGCGATGCCGGTGGGGATTGCATGGCCGTGCCAGAAAAACTGATCACTATCGCCGCGCCCTAAAGATTGGCGACACGCTCTCGAGTCGGCCCTGTTTGCACTGGGTCACATCAAAGCTCGGCTGGCTCGAGCGGCAACAGGTTCACGGTGCTCAGATTCATTGGAGTTGAGCTGGACGAGGACTCGATCCCGTTGGTCCAGGTCCGGCAGGCCAGGGTGAAGACCAATATCCTCCTCGGGCACGAACGCTCGGGACTCCCTGCGCAGGTGTGGCCCGTCCTCGATCAGGTCGTCGAGATTCCGATGCTGGGAGTCGGTCGTTCACTCAATGTGGCAGTGGCCGGATCGCTGGTCCTCTACAAGCTCGCCGGCTTGTCATGAGGTGACCCCGCTCATCCGTAGGAGCATCGTACGAGGCAGAGGTCGTCGGTGTCCTGCGGCATTCTCATTCGCTCAAGTCGCGGGGAATCACCCAATGGCAGACTGTCCCTGTGGGAGCGGCAAGGCAGCCTGAGGGTCTTGTGCAGCGACGTGTCCTCGCCGGTGGCCCTGATGACTTCATGACTGTTTGCCACCTGGAAGTCTGTGGCTCGCAGTTCGAGATCGGCAAGGCACTTGCGGCGGAGGCTCGGGACCATTTCGGCTGGACTCCACCGCAGGCCGCTGATCCGGTCCGCAACCGTGCCCGCCGTAGATGGTTCGAACGGAGTTGGCCGGATCAACATTCACGCATGGTTGGGGTAGCTACCGCATTCGGTCTCGACATTGACGATGACACGATTGACTTCGCCAACGTTATGGCGGAGCCCTTCGCTGCAGGTTGCTCGGCAGTGTGGTGCGCATCGCAGGTCAACGCCGACGGGCACGCTCGGGTCGGTCGCAACCTCGACTTCACCACTCGAACACTCAGTGAGATGCTTGGCGCACCGCCCCAACCTGACGAACCACCAGTGCTCTCGCGTCCCTTCGTTATTGAAACGTACCCAGATAAGGGGTACGCCTCAATCGTCTGCACGGTTGGCGATCTGACGAGCTGTCTCGATGGGATCAATGCACAAGGGCTCACGGTTGCGGTCTTGGCTGACGATGAGAGTACGTCTCTGCGGCCGAGCATGGCTCCGCAAGCGGGCCTCAACGAGATGCACATAATGCGCTACATCCTCGATACGTGTGCCAACGCCGAGGAAGCCAAAGAGGCGCTCTATGGAACCAAACAGTACGACGAGTATGCCGTGGCTCACTATCTCATAGCCGACAAGAAGCAGGCATTCGTCTGGGAACGGGACATGCATAACGCGGAGCACGCCGTGCCTACGGATACTGGAACCCTCTGCGTAACGAACCATCTGCTATTCAGGGACGGGGTCCGAAACGTGCCCGACGACACCGACATTGAGGCAGTCAATGATGCCTACCGACGGGCTCGTATCCTCAACGATGGGATAGGCGGCACCCTTGCGAACGCGGATGGGCTTTGGGACCTTCTCGAATCGGCCCGAGCGGACCGGCGTCGAGACGAAGCAAATCCGCAGGGTCGCGTGAGAACGCTTTGGCACGCACAATACGACCTGACCGTGGGAGCGGTCGAGTACGAGTTCTACCTCGGGGACGATGTGGATGGCTCGCCGTGTCGGAGTCCTTTGGTCGGCATGACGCTTTCGCTCTGAGCCCCTCGGCGCAGTGTGAACATTTCGCCTTGGTGTTATCCCTCCCCCGAGGTTTGGGGGCAGGTCAGTCCTCGGTCGCTCTGCTGTTGAGTATGTCCGTAGGGTCGATGCCGGCGAGAAGAATCGCTCGTTCAGCAAGCCCGCCTACCGTTTGGATTGTCTGGCGGAACTTGACAATCCCCAGAATGGAATCGGGTGATCGTTGCCGCTGAAGGTCCAGGTGGTTACCGGGCATTCCCCTGGTTTGGCGTCGTGGTCGCAGTTGTCGTTGCACTTCTCATGCTGACCGTCGCCCTGACGATTCGGAAGCGCAGACGGTCCTGAACCTTGGGCCCGATAGCCGGTGGTCGGGTCGATAATGTCGGAGCCAATGTTCGAACCTCGACGCTTACCCCTCGCATCGATCTTTGTGCGAGTAGCGGGAATCGGCATCGTTGCGCTTCTTTTCGCTGTCTCTGCCCAGGCCGGAGCAGAGGTGCCACTATCCGACAAAACACTGACCTTGTCAGACCTGCCCGCAAACTATTCAAAGGTCGTCAAGAACATTTCGTCGGACCCCGCACCGTGTGCGGAACTCTACATTCCCGATCAGCTCAAGCCCAGAGTCCTCATCGCTTTCGATGCCAACGGATCGTCCTTGGAGGAAGGTCTTGCGGAAGCGCAGCAGCCCAACATCGCGCGAACCCTCTTTGCGTACCTGGACCAGCACTACTCCGCGTGTCACAGCGTTCACCCCATAAGCAGACTCAGGGTCAGCGGAACCGGCCGGCGAATCTCATTCCCAACGGTCGGAGAGCAATCGCAAGTGTTTTCTTTCACCTTGACGTACAAACACACACGGGTCTGCTCTGAGTTTGGTTGACGGTGGTTTTGTCGTCAGGCCACATAGCGGCAGGGTCGCTAAAGGCAAGTTCATACTCGACAGGAGTCAGCCGGCGAAGACCTCGTTGGCGGCGGCGTCGGTTGTAGGTGTGCTCGATCCAGTAGGTGATCTCATAGGCGAGCTCGTCGCGGGTCCTCCAGCGTCGTCGGTTGAGGACGTTCTTTTGCACCAAGGAGTAGAAGGACTCCATCGCCGCGTTGTCCCCGGCCCGAGGACACGCGACCCATCGAGCCGGTGAGCTCGTTGGCCTTGAGGACCGCTCGGAAGGCGCGTGAGCGAAACTGGCCGCCCCTGTCGGAGTGAACGATCACCGTTCCTCGAGGTTGGCGTCGGGCGACAGCCGAGCGCAGGGCCGACACCGCGAGCGCCGCCGTCATCCGATCCGAGAGGGCGTAGCCGACGACCCGTTCGAGAAGCAGTCCTTGATGGCGCAGCAGTAGAGCTTGCCCTCGGCCGTCGGATGCTCGGTGATGTCGGTCAACCAGGTGACGTCCGGAGCCGGAGCGCTGAAGTCTCGGTTCACCAAATCGTCGTGGACCGCCGGTCCGGGGGCCTTCCCGCTCTTCCGCCGGCCCTTCTTCGTGGTGGTTGACCAGATCTTGTGCTCACGGCAGAGGCGATGCACCGGACCCTCACTGGTCTCGTGGCCCCCTCGCTCGAGCTCGTCGGCGATGAAGCGGTAGCCGAACTCGGGGTCCTCGGCATGGATGTCGACGATGGCGTTGGTCAGGTGGGCGTCGTCGAAGTCCCGATGACAGATCGGCTCGGCCGCCCATTTGTAGAAGGCCTGGGTGGAGAAGCCCAGCACCCCGCAGGTCACCGTCACGGGGAACCCCTCGACGGCGAGCTCTTGGACCAGCGGGTACATCATTTTGGGAGCGTGTCTTTGGCAAAGTACGCAGCGGCCCGCCGGAGGATCTCGTTCTCCATCTCGAGACGGCGGTTCTGGCGGCGCAGCTGGACCACCTCGGCCTGCTCGGCGCTTGTCAGCCCGTCTTTGATTCCTTCGTCGATGTCCGCCTGGCGCTTCCAGCGTTTAACCGACTCGACCGAGATGTCGAAATCCGCCGCCACTTCGGCGATGCTCAGATCGCCTCTGCGAGCGACGCGGACCACGTCCGCCTTGAACTCGGGCGGAAACCTCTTGGGCATGGCATCCATCCTTCCGCGGGACTCTGTCCCACAATAAGAATGTCAACCAAACTCAGAGCAGACCCCTTCAACCGAACAATGGGAGGTGCTGACATGAACGGACAGTTGAACCGGCTACGCCCAGTGGGTGTGGCAATCGCACTGGGGGCGCAACGAGAAAGCCTGCTCCAGACGCTGTAGCTTTCCACGTTATGGCTATGACCGAGGAACAACTGCGGGAACAGGTTCGGCAATTAGCTCCATTCCATCATAAGGTGGAGTTGCCACACGGCGTCAGCACCTATTTGCCGGAGATGGCTCACCGCGGCATCGAGCGCACGCGGGTAGACACGCTCATGCGCCATGGCTGGCCTCAGCTCCTCAAAGCCTCGGGGGGCTCGCTGCGTGGTCGGAGAGTTCTCGACTGTGCGTGCAATTGCGGTGGATTCTCCGTCGAGGCGATAAAGGCAGGCGCGGACTATGTACTTGGCATCGACATCGTTGATCGCTACCTGGAACAAGCGGAATTCATCAAGCAAGCTCTTGGCTACGACAATCTTGAGTTTCGCAAGATTAATGTTGGTGACCTTTCGCCTGAAATCGCGGGGGGTACCTTCGACGTGGTTCTCTGCTTCGGAATTTTGTACCACTTGGAAGATCCCATAGGAGATATGAGGGCCATGGCCAACCTCGCTACTCATGCCATGCTTGTTGATACGAAGTTGTTGCGACCAAGGTATGGGAGCCGGTTTATTCGCAATCGCAGGCTGTGGAAAATGAGGATTGTTGGTGCGGGTAGCACGGTTGGCGAAACGACCAGCGCCTGGCGGCAAGGACTGGTGTGCCAGTTCACTCCAACCGAACGCGCCGTGCTTGACCTTATGAGCTTCCTTGGTTTCCAACACACTGAGTTCGTTCCTCCTAAAGAGAAGGACCTTGAACCTCGCTTCTATAAGCGCGAGCGAGGTACGTTCCTGGCGCTCCGTTAGATTCGTTTTCGAACGACGCCGGGGACTTGATAGATACGTGGGCCTCCTCATGCGTGCCGTCCGAAAGCCATCACGATGTCGGGGCCTCTCGCTCTAGTGGTGGATGCTCGCTCAGCTCAGCACGGGGGCGAAACCCCACTCATTCCGGAAGAGTTCTGGATGCCGGGTATCCCATGGTGCTCGTACTGGGCGACCCAGAAAGCTTCCAGGCCGGCCTGTCCGGCCGGTCTCACTCATTGTGGGTCAGGGGGTGTCCCGACACGTCAAGGGCGGCGCACTCCGGGCCTCCGTTGTGCTTCGTGTGCTCGCTCGCAGTGGGCGTCCCTTGACGTGCGTCGTTCGCCAATTCTTCCCACTTGGCGAGCAGAGGTTCTCGTCTACCGCGTGGCACCCGAGACCGGTTTTGGATTTGGCAAGGGAGGAAGGTTCAGTCAGACACGCTGGAGCTTTTAGGTAGCTCCGAACGCCGGCTTGTGGACTGGTCGCCTGGATCTTTGGCGGACGAAGTCGCCTACTTCGTTACGTCGAGGCTGGCGTGCGGCCTCAGAACTTCCACGCTGGATTGGCTTTGCACAACGCCGGTAAGGCGCCGAACAAAGGTGATCTGCAGATCTCGGACGGCCGCCTGAATTCAGCGACGCCCCGTATCGTGACGGTCGGCTTCGACCGCGAAGAGCTTCCAGGTTCCGGGAACGCCTTTGAGTACGTGGTCCCCACGGTCGCCGAAGTCGATTCCAGACCCCGACACCAGGTCACACACAGTACGGGAGACGAGAACCTCACCTGCGTCGGCAGCCCCAGCAACTCGGGCGCTGATATGTACGGCGATGCCTCCCACGTCGATGCCGCGAAGTTCAATCTCACCACAGTGCAAACCTGCGCGGATCTCGATGCCCAGTGGTCGCAACGTGTCTCGGATAGATTGCGCGCAGCGAATCGCACGCCCCGGTCCGTCGAACGTGGCCAGTACGCCATCGCCGGTTGACTTGACCTCTCGACCCCGGAATCGCTCCAGTTCTGATCTCACGATCGTGTCATGCGTGGCAAGCAGTTCGGTCCAACGCCGGTCACCGAGGCGAACCGCGTGCTCAGTGGAGCCGACCACATCGGTGAAAAGCACAGTGGCCAAGACGCGATCGACGTCGCGGGTAGTGAGCTGCCCGGTTAGTTAGGAACTCTTCCATAGTGTCCAGCCAAGGGCCCGTTTTCCCCGCGAAGAATAGGAGGTCACCGGTATCAATCTCGATCAATCTGGCACCCGCCACGCGTGCTGCAACGATGCGTTGGGAAGCGGACATCCGCCGCCGGGTACTCGCAATGACGAGGGTGGGCGCTTGGATCGCGGGCAAGGCGGGTCGGAGATCTAGCAGCATGGCCGCCGCCGCCCGCCAGGGCTGGTCCGCAGGGGTCATGACCAGTCGCGAGGCTCTCCCGAACCAGGTCCGGAACCGCCGGTCGTTTACCAGACTTGGGGCCATCATTTCGAGGGGAAACATCCCCCCAGAGGCGACGCGATCCTCTATCTCCTCAGTCGTGAGCCCACTGGGATTGTCGTCGCATTGGCGGAGCACCACAGGGACATCGACCAAGACGAGGGCAGTGGTGCGTGCCGGGTGGGTCGCAGCAAACAACAGGGCTGGGGTGCTTGAAGGCCGAGCACGGCCGCCTGCTCGGAACCCACTGCGTCCATGACGGCCACCATGTCATCCACCATGCTTTCCGACAGGCGACCCTCCTCCGAGGCGATCCTGTCTGACGCACCGGTGCCACGGGGGTCAAACCAAATGTGACGACAGAAGGTCGAGAGCCTGTCTAAGAAACGAACGAGGTGGGGCTCTTCCCACACCATGTCGATCGGGAAATGGTTCCCCCTTGCAACCAGGACGTCGACAGAACCCCGCCCCCACCACTTGGTAGGCGATATGGGTTCCGTCCGCGGTCTGTGCGTACTTCGTCTCCGGGATCATGTCCACGGCTCACAGTCTGTCTGTTCTTTCCTTCTGAGTGCAGAGGCCCGATCCTCAGAGTCTTCTCTAACTTGTCGCTCGCGAGCCTTCCGATCCCGGTACGGCGAGGTTGTCGGATGTCGGGCGCCCAAGAAATGGTCCGCCGTAAGGTCCGGCCGCGGCGTTCGAGGACAGACCGCACCCTCCGCATGCGCCGTCAGACCGTCATGGTGCTTTTCGCAACTCCACCCATGCCTCCAGCGTCCGCCTTGCCAGCGAGCGCCTGCGGCCGGTCAACCTCGTCGGGCTCGTTTACGTGCGTCGAACGCCACCGCGCTTGGTTCAATCGGCGCTAAACGGGCATTTGACGCTTCGCACACCAACGGTTGAGCGAGCAGATCTCTCCGGTCTCGCACTCTGCGCACACGCCGGCAGCCTCTTGACGGCCGCCGAACCTGGAGACACCCTCATAACCCACGCCGCGATTTTTGCGCAGCACGGCGACACGAGGTTGAGACGTCTGAACGTCTGGGAGCCAGTCAAAGCGCCCAATCCGGCGGACTAATACAGCGACCACAGCGACCTCCTTCGAGAAAGTGCTCGCACCCTAGGTTCGGACTAGTGCTATGGGCAATAGGTCTTATCCCCCTGACCGGACCCATCGCGCGCTTCCCGGCGCGACATCGAGTTTGGATTAGTCGCGAGCTGTCCCCGCTGTCCTCAACGGCAACTCCGCGCGGGCGACATGATTGCCAAGTTCCACGGCAGTGGCGAGTCACCTTTGTTCGGGGAGCGCGTGCACGCAACTGACGAGAGGATCACTCGTCTGCCGGACGCCTAACACGTCGAAGTTTTCGGCCCTCCTTCTCCTCGCCCCGCTGGAGCCGGACGGAGCGCCGGACCTTAAGGCCACCCCCCGAGTTTGGGACCCCTCGAGTGCCCCCAAGTGGTGCGCGTCAAGGCGAAGGTCGTCCGCATCGTGGATTTGGGTCATGCGGCTTCGAACGGGCGTCGTGAGCAAGACGGGTACGGCGTCGACACTCCTTGGACCGACCAAATGGGTGAATACTTCGGTCTCGACCATCAACTACCAGGTCTTTTCGGCCCAATACCCTCCGGCAACCCAATAGTCGGGCGGTGGCCGCCGAATGGTCCCCTCCTGGGGCCGCTGAGGTCGGATTCATAGGCGGATGACTGCCTTGCCGCGCAGTCCGCCACGGCGGAGGTCGTCCAATACCTCCGCGGCGTCAGCGAGCTGGTGGAACGGATGCGTGCGGTGATCGTGCCGTCCGCGAGCATTTGCGCGACCGCGGCCAGACCTTGAGGCGATATCAGGGGATTCTCACTGGACGCATGGTTGTCCGCGGTGATCTGGCGCTCAGCAAACCAGTTTTCGTCCGCAGCGAAGATGGTCGACACCACACGCCCGCCGGGGCGGATGACCTCGGCGTCGCGGCGGATGGCATCCGCGCCATTGACCAGGTCAAGAACAGCGTCGACGCCGTCGGGATGATCGGCGTGCAACGCATCGATCACGTCAACGGCCTGGCTGTCGTACACCTCTCCGGCCCCGAGACGAACGCGCCTCGTCGGCATCACCGCGGACGGTCGCGATGACCTGTGCACCCGCGAGAGGGCCATCTGCACCGCGTAGCCGCCGACCCCGCCGGTCGCGCCCATCACCACGACGCGTTGGCCCGCGGTGACCTCGAGCAGTTCAACCGTCCGTAGCGCCGTGACCGCCGGAATGGGTAGCGCAGCGGCCAGGTCGTCGGTCACGCCGTCGGGGATGCGAGCCAACGGCTCCATCGCGGCCGCCGGGAGGACCGCGGTGTACTCGGCATAAGAACCGTGCGTCCGCGCCATGCCAAAGACACGGTCGCCGGCCTGCAAGCCATGTGCCTCGGCCGGGACGCGTTCTGCCACACCGGCGAAGTCAATGCCCACTACGAACGGATACGACGAGGCCGCGGTCAGCCGCCCCAAGAGATTGTTGTCCAGCGGGTTGACTCCCGCGAACCGCACGCGAATGAGCACCCCGGCATCGGCGGTCGGAACACGCAGGTCGTGCAGCGACGCAGGCTTGCCGAAACTAAGGACAGCGAAAGCGCGCATCCTGACCTCCGTACGCCTGGCCCTCTGAATATATTCCTCCCGGCAGCCGCCGACCCTCGGCGGCATCGTCAGGGTCATAGTCAAACCAAGCGCAGGTGCTCGAGCCACGAGGACATTGGTGCAGTCCCGAGAGCTAGCAATTCGGATCGGTCCCTGCCCGCGTTCGCCGATTTTGCGGCAAAGTAGGCCGATGTCCGATGGCCGCGTCGAGGTGTTGGTGCTTTGCGGCGCCGCTGGTACCGGTAAGACGGCCACCCTTTGGGAGGTTGGTCATATTCTTCGCACCCATGGCGTTCACCATGCGCTGATCGACACCGACGAACTCGACCGCGTCTGGCCTACGCCCGAGACGACTGAAGGCCTGATCTCGGTTTCTCGGCGCAATCTACGAGCCTTGTCAGAGACCTTCTCGAGTCTTGGAATTCGCCATTTTGTGTTGTGTGGTGTGATGGCGTCGACCGCACAAAGTCGAGAATGGATCGAGAGCGCCATCCCCGGAGCTGCGATCACATTGGTTCGACTGTCCGCTCAGCAGAGCACACGCGCTCAGCGACTGCGTGACCGAGAAGTCGGTAGCGGATTTGATCAAGAAATGGAAGCCTCAGATCGGGCGGCGAGGTATATCCAGGATCACGATCAGCCGGGCTTCCCTTCCGTCGCCACGGATGAACGCGGCGTGCATGAAGTGGCCGCCGAGGTGCTCGAAGTCACACACTGGCTCACGTAGCTCGCCGACCCCTTTCACTGCCCAAGTTTGACCGAGACAGTGGGACGCTTCGGCAGAGTGGCGGGTCGCCTGATATCGCCGTAACCGCGGTGCCTATCGCAACATCACTCGTCGTTCCCACTAGCGTGCGTCCGTGGCGATGTCTCCTTTCATAAGAAGACTCCGAGACCTCATTGGGAACGAACTTCTCGTGCTCCCTTCTGCCGCCGTTCTTCCGAGGGATGATCGCGGCAGAGTGCTCCTTGTCCGACTCATCGACAGTGGACTGTGGGCAACCATCGGTGGAGCGATCGAACCCGATGAGTCGCCCCACGAGGCGGCCCTTCGTGAAGCCGAAGAGGAGGCCGGCGTCAAACTGAAGCTGGGGCCGATTCTGGCGGTGTTGGGCGGCCACGAGTATCGGATGACCTATCCCAACGGGGATCAGACGTCATACGTCGTCACCGTCTTCGATGCCGCCGTTGTCGCCGGAACACCGACCGCCGACGGCGATGAGACATTGGCCGTGCAATGGTGGGACCACACTCGTCTGCCCCACGACCAGATGAGCACCTTGACGCGAGCGATTCTCAGAGACGTTGGAATCACCAACGAACCTATTCGCACTTGAAGTTCGCACGGGTGCACCCGAACATTGTCGGGTATGGGTGCGTGACGACCGGGCATTGCTACCGTGCGGCAGACTCCGTCACAGTCACGCCGAGTTTGGCCAGGAAACTGCGATAGTCGGTTTGGACCCACTCTTCTGCCAATCGCCCGTCATCGTCGTACCTGAAGGTGCCGATCACTTCCCATTCGATGTGCTTGCGGGTGGGTTCGACCGGGCCGATGGGCGAATACGTGAACACGTCGGTGAAATCACCCGAGAACCTGGTCTGCGCCGCAAGGAAGTTGCGGTCAGCAATGATCTGTTCACGGACGATCCTCAGGCCGCTGAAGGCCGACGCAATGAGGCGAAGTAGGCGCGAAGTTCGTCAAAGGCGAGGTCGCGGCCGGGTCCGTGAAACACGTAGTCCTCGGCGAAGTAATCCCGCAACTGCGGCTCGTTCTCATAGGCGATTGCTTCGTCGCCGATGCGAATCAGATCCTGGGCCAACGGACTGTCAGAAATGAAGCCTGGCACGTTCCTCCTTGATCTCTAGATAAGCGACCTATGGATCATGCCTCATGTCCTCGTCGGGACCGCCCAGTGCATCGATACTTCTCTGAGGGTCTACCGCTTGACTGCTGGTCCTGCATAGCTTGGGGAGTGCTGGCAGGTTCGGTCTGACTTGGAGTCCCGTGACGATATCGTCGACCGAGACCTTCCAGTGCTTCAGCGCAGCCTGCGAATCCGAAGTCGGTTGTCCGAAAGCGCCACGCTGAAGCGACCTTCGGGAGATACGTCGAGCAAGAGGGAACGAAGTTCCCGGATGAAGTCGTCGAGGCGGTCTCCGAAGAGGTGAGGTGCCGTTGATGAGGTAGAGAGAACCCAGGCCACGACGTCCTCTACCGAACGCTCAAGGATCCGGTCGTCGGGGACGACCACAAGCTCCTCGGGCGCGAACCCGGCGGTCTGGAACACCGCGTCCTCCCCGTCGGGCGAGGTGTTCCGGAACCCCTGACCGGCACGGCGGTCAGGACCGAGCCAGCGACGACGCAGCTCATCAATGGCCGCCTCGGGTATCGGTGGGTAAGGCCCGCTCTAGGTGCATCTGGCTCGGCGGGCTGGTGTGCCAAAGGTCCACTTGGACGACGGCGCCATTGGCATCGAGCATCTCCCGGACCGGGGAGGCGACCCGGGGTCGGTCCATCCAGTGGAATGACTGGGCGAAGCTGATGACTCGGAAGGTGCCAAGGGATCCCGGCAGATCCTCGGCTCGCATCCGGACCCAGCTGGCATTGGCGATTTGTTCCTCCACGGCGGCGTGTTGGGCCTCTGCCAGCATTCCGAGATCAGGGTCGAGTCCGATGACGCTCTCGAAGAGGTGCGCGAAGAGCAAAGCGACGGTGCCTGGCCCGCATCCGACGTCGAGGAGGCGCCCGCGAACATCCAGGTGGAGGTACTCGGCGAGAGCATCCGCCAGAGCCGGGGCATAGGGTTTACGACCCTGCCTGTAGTAGGTGGCGGTGCCCTCGAACACGGTCTCGTCCCAGACCAGTCCTCCCACCGATGGCGCGTGCTGACCTTCCGCCATTTGCCCAGTGTGGCAGACCGTTCATGGTGGCGGACCGGGTAGGTGTGAGATCGCCCGGCTCGCCATCGCCAGTCTGTCTCCGACTGAGTCCCGGGGCAGGATTGCTGCCAGGGCCTCCGCTCAACCGTAGAATTGTCGCAGTCACAGGAGACAGCGATGCGATCTGACCTCATTCCGCGCCCGTCGCGCCGGCGGGAACCATCCTGGGCCGTAGGGTCCCATACGCCAAGCGGGGCAGCGGCAGCAGTAGAGCCCTTGGTGTCCTATTTCTTCGGTGGGTCGCCGCCGGTGCGTGTGCAGTTCTGGGACGGGACCGCACTGGGGCGGGGCAGCGGGCACACGCTGCAGGTGCAATCACGTGACGCCCTACGGCGGCTGCTGTGGTCGCCGAACGAGCTCGGCCTCGCCCGCGCCTTCGTGGTGGGCGACCTCGACTTCGACGGTGACATCTTAGCCTGGAACCACCGATCGACCATCTGAGTGAGCATCGCTGACGTGATATGCAAGGTGAACGGTCCCAACGGCCCGAGCGTGACGTCTTCGACGGCCTTGGGGCGTGCGAGTCCAGGCGTTTCATGATGTGCGTGGGTTGTCAGCGCCTGGGTCGGTCGTCTGCGGTGCGCCGGCCGCGGCGGTGGGGTTAGAGCGGGACCGGCGGCAGAGCGCGCAGGAGAGCGAGTGCTCGGTCGAAGAGTTCCGCCCATGGCCAGTGCAGCGGCGCGCGAGCGTGTGCGTTCCAGAACGGCTGACGAGACGACCGGGGACCGAGAAGAACCGAGTGCGCACCGTGCGCGCCACCACGAGCTGGTCCTCGGGGGTGAGCTCGCCGAGCAAGGCGGACCAGCGGATGAGGTTGTGGGCCAGGGCGGCGCAGAGGAGCCAGGCCGCGTTGGCCGAGAAGTTGCCCGACGGGACGTGCTCGAGTCCCGCCCCTTCCTTCAGGTCTCTGATGGCGAGTTCGACGCGGGCGTGGGCGCGGTGGAAGGCGTCGACGTCGACCACGTCTCCTTCGAGATCGGTGACGAAGGCGAAGTGACGCCACTCGGGCCACAGCATCGCCTGGGCTCCGACGAGCCGGGTCCGACGCACGATGAGGCGGCGACCTTTGTATTCGCACTCCGCCACCTCGGCCATTCCGTCGGGGGTGTACTCGATCGGGGTCCAGGCGCCCTCGTCGATGGAAGATATGGCGCTGAGCACGGACTTCACCATGTGGACGCCCATCGTGTAGCCGACGTTGAGGCGCTCGAGGGTGGCGATGGTCGCATTCGACCAGAACCCCGAGTCAAAGCGCATGATCAGCTCGCCGGCCGCCCCAGCCCGGCGCAACCGGGCCACGAGCTCTTCGACGAAGCGCTTGGTGCCCCGCTGCGTGTTGGCCGCGCCCTTGCGCATCCGGACATGAAGGAGCTCACCGGTGGCGGCCAAGGTGGCGAGGAGGGGGTGGTAGCCGAACTTCTTGTTGTAGCCGTAGCCGGCACCGTGTTTGGCTTTGCCACACACCTCAGCGATGGTCGAGTCGAGGTCGACGACGCACTGCCCGGCGCCGGGACCGGCCCCGAGGCTCCAGGCCCGGCGCAGTGCCTCGGCGAAGGCGGCATCGAGCTGTCGGACGTGACCGAAGGTGAAGGCCCGCAAGAAGGTGCCGAGCGTCGAGGGTGCCATCACCCGGTGACCGAGCACCGAGCCGGTGGCCCCGGCCCGCAACATGTCAGCGTGCTCGATGTGCGAGCCACCGGCCACCATGGCGTGCACCAAGGTCAGCACTTTGCGCCCAGGCAGTGCACCTCCGACCCGCCCTGACAGGTCGACCGTGGCGTTGATCAGGCGCTCGAGACCGAGGCGAGCGACCAACGTCGCCACCAACAACAAGCCGGCATTGGCCACCAGGTTCGGCTCGTCGAAGGTCACGCCAATCCGGTCAATCCCGCGCGATACTGGCATCACAGAAAGTGCCTCCTGACGCTGGTGTGAATCGTGACGTGGCAATCACAATTCTCCCAGGCAGGGAGGCACTTTCCGCGGATGCGCGACTACGTCACCGCGTCATTGGTCGGTGGTTCCAGGCTAAGATATATGCACTACTGCATACCGCATCACCTTCTCGCGTCCGAGGCAGCTCGAGGCTGCCATGGCAAGCCCTCCGGACCGCGCACCGACTCGGGGCACTCGGTCGACCTATCCCCCCACCAGCGGAGGAAGCCGCACCCCGGGGCCGGCTCCATTCGCGCTCCCGCGATGCCCAGGCGGTGCGACACCACTACGACGTGAGCAACGACTTCTACGCCATGGTCCTCGGGTCCTCGATGACGTACTCCTGCGCGCGGTTCGCGCCGGATGCCGTCACTTTGGAAGCGGCTCAGGAATCGAAGCACGATCTCATCTGCCGCAAGCTCGGACTATCCGATCGGGCAGGACAGCGAATCCTCGATGTCGGTTGCGGGTGGGGCAGCTTTGCCATCCACGCGGCACGGCACTACGGCGCGCAGGTGGTCGGCGTGACACTCAGCCGGGACCAGGCGCAGTCGGCGCGTGAACGAGTCGCAGCCTCCGGCTTCGATCGACAAGTCGAGATCCGGCTACAGGACTACCGTGATGTGCGCGACGGGACCTTCGATGGCATCGCGTCGGTGGGTATGTTCGAACATGTCGGAACCTCGAAGAGCGCTGAGTACTTCGGCGTCATGCGCAGGCTGATCAGACCCGAGGGCAGGATGCTCAACCACGCCATCTCGACCGTGGGCGGATCGCGCATTGGCTCGAGATCCTTCATCGGGCGCTACGTCTTCCCCGATGGCGAGCTCATCGACGTGGGTAAGGTCGTCCTCGCGATGGAGGAAGCGGGCTTCGAGGTACGAGACGTCGAGTCCCTTCGCGAGCACTACGTCAAAACGCTTCGGACCTGGGTGGGCAACCTCCAAGAGCACTGGGACGCCGCTGTTCCAGAGGTCGGGGTGCGACGAGCCCGCATTTGGCTGCTCTACATGGCGGGGTCGGCGAACGGGTTCGAGGACGACAGGATCTCGGTCCACCAGGTACTCGGCGTCCTGCCCACGCCGAGCGGACGGAGCGGTATGCCTTCTACGCGGACCTGGACCTGAAGTTCGTCCACCAAGATCTTTCAGGTCTGAGCAGAGCGTCCAAATCCGATTGCATCTACGACTGCCTTGGGAGCAGCCGCTTGAAGAGCAGCGTCAGGACCGACGCCAAGGGCATCATTGACAGTGGAGAACGCAAGCCGCAAGGCCACGAAGGCTGTTACAGCGAAGATCTGCGAGTCACTGAACCCAACCGCGCGGAGGCTTCGGACGTCCTGAGCCGTGGTGTGGTTGGGATCGCTGGCCACCTTGCGTGCCCATGATGCCAGCGCGCGTTCGTCTTCGCTCAAGGACTCGTCGCTCCCGCGGATTACGGCGGCCGCAAACTCAGGATCAGAGACCCCTGCCAATTTGGAGCCCCACGCAAGGGAGCAGTAGGAATCACCCAGAGTCGATGCGCAGGCGGCGACGAGGATGCCCCGCTGGCGGAAGCTCAGGTTCTGATCGGCGATCGATTGACCCATCAAGTCGAAGAGATTCGTGACCAGCGCCGCGTTATGAGACCACAGCTTCGACTCGTTCATCACGTAGCCATCCTCGGCGATGTCCTCGTCAAAGAGTGCTTGGGCCTCCGAGGTGATTGAAGGAAGTTCCAGGAAGCCGATAGTGCTCATTGCCACTCCTCCTCTAGTCAGCGGGCTTCTGCGCCAGGAATCCCGCCACTTTCATCTCCGCTCGCAAGACAAGTCCATCTCGTATCTGTGCCCGTGCCAATTCGATGGCATTTCGGACGAATCCAGCCTCCCCGACGTTTTGAACGACCTCATAGGCTGGTCCGGTCGATGCCAGGGTGCGCGGGTACGTCTCGGGATCGGCGAACTCCCATATGAACGGGACATCGAACCGCTTAATTTATCGATGACTTTGGAAATGGCATCCCGCACAAGAACCAGGATCGAGGCCACTTTCGACACCGCGATGATCGGGTAGATAAAGGCGTCATCGAGAGGCGATCTGACCATGGGTGGTGCCGAGTTCGCATCACTCGCGTTCGGGCCGACTTGACCCACGAGTGTTATTTGTTTCTCAAACCGATGGTGGTGGGAGGTTCTTCCGAACACGGTCCGCACCCGTCTTGACCTACTCGATGAGCGACGATTTGGCAACGGTGTGGTCGACTCCGCCTACCGCGTGATTAACTAAAGACTGCCCCGTCCCGGCGTTGATTAGGGAACAGTGACGAGGGCGTTTGGTATGGCGATCACGCTCGGCGAGACTTGCGTTGCAAGATCCCTCAGAACACGGCAGTGATCCCCAGTTTGCACAGAGAGGCCCGAAGACCAAAGGAGCGCACGTGGCGTACAACTCCGACGGCGTCCGATTCCTTCTTCATTCAGCCGACCTAGGTGTGGACTTCACGTCGGCAGTTACCCTGGGCCATCAGTTTTACCGTGGTGGACCGGCGGACCTTGCGGCCGCCCTCGCTGCATGCCGCGGTCTGGACTCTGCCCATGCGGCGGACGCGATTTACGACGACTGTGCCGGATACGTCGACGGTGTTCTGCGCTACCTCGGAGCAGAGCACGTCGACTCCGTTGACGCCTCGGATTACGAGGGTGCGACGTTGATCCACGATCTGAACTTGCCGATCCCTCCCGAGCTTGAGGACCGATACTCGGCGCTCATAGAGGGCGGGACGCTCGAACACGTCTTTGACTTCCCGGCCGCCATCCTCAGCTGTATGCGGATGGTGCGCGAGGGCGGTCATCTCGTCATGAAAGTCCCCGTCAACAATGCGCCTGGCCATGGCTTTTACCAATTCAGCCCCGAATTGTTCTTCCGAGTGCTTTCGCCACGGTTCGGTTACCACGTGCTTGATGCAGTCCTGCTAGAGGTGCACCACCCCTGGCCCCGCTGGTACCGAGTTGTGGACCCCGCGGCCGCCGGGTCCCGTTTCCAGTTCCGTAGCAGTAAACGCACCGTGATGTACGTGCTAGCCCAGCGAATCGGGCCCGTGGTGAAGTTCGATCCCCCACCCCATCAGAGCGACTACGTCACGACATGGGCTCGGTCAGGCGCTCAGAGCACAGGACCAGGGATCAACTCGGCTCCCCCGAGAAAGCCGAGCAAACCCTGGACCGCGTCTCGCACGACACGGATCAGGAACCGGGTAATTGGGACTGCGCAGCGGGTCGTGTACCAGGGCTTCCAAAGATCCAGGGGCTACCGGCGACTGAGAGTCTGGCTTGTTTGGGCCATCCCGCCCTTGGATAGGCACCGGCACTACACGACGATGTCACGCGGGTTCGAGCGTGTGCGCGAGCCCTGGACGACGGTGAGGCGCTCTGAACAGCTTCGCTGCATCGAGAGAGTGATTCAAGGACGCACTGGACACGGTCGCCCCTCATGCGATGACGAAGGCTTGCTATACGTGCGAATCGACAACCCTCGCTGACCACTGGACGGACTAGCGCCCATAAGCGCCACTTGGTAGCACCCCTTCCCGGCGTTCCGGGCAGTGAATGGCCGATCCACCAGCAAAAGTGCGCACTCACCACCAGGCCACCTTCGATGATTCAATCTCGAGAGCTCCGTCTCGACCTCCGCAAGGCTTTGGCTCAATCCAGGAAGATTCAGCGCGATGGTGACCGGGTGATGACTCGCTGCAAGTCGGGAAGGAATGGGCACTTCGAAAGCACGTTATTGGGGCCGAGGCCCACGACCTTGTTGCGGCGCGAGAATGGGCCGCCGTGACGCGCATAATCCTGCTGCGGCATGCCGAGCCGCTCACCACTGATGCCATGCCATCCATTCGTTGGCCGCTAACCGATGAAGGTCGGAGCAATGCAACTGCGCTCGGACGGTCACTCGCCATCCCATACGAAACCGCCACCGTGTGGACGAGTCCGGAGCGCAGAGCCTCTGAAACCGCGGCGCTTGCACTTCCCTCGATCTCCTTGCGCGTCCGAGAGGAGCTGAGTGAGGTCAAGAAACCGTGGTACCCCACGGTCGAGGAGCACGCGAAGGCGGTTGCTAGCTACACCGGGTGGGAACGTCGTGAGGATGTGGTTGCCCGACTCGCTCTGTTGGAGACCGACTTTGATTCCCCGCAGGACGACCTGATCATTGTGAGCCATGGAGTGCTTCTCACCATCTTGCTCGACCACCAGATCGGGCTCGCAGATCCGTTCTGGTTTTGGTCGAATCTGCGGATGCCAGACGTGTGGCTTGCTGATTTCGAGGAAAAGTCGCTTGAGCGCCTCGTCGCCCGCTAAACAACCACCGTCCTGGCGTTTCTGCACACTTCGCCTCACAAGCGCTCGCCCCAAGCCAGCCGCGGTAGCGTCCTGACGTGGGGTCGTCACCGCTCGACCTTTTGGGACTACCCGATCTTACCGAGCATCTGGCGACGGTAAGCGACCGACTCGCGGCGACCTGCACGGTCGGCGCACCAGATTTGACGGCTTCATGCCTCCGAGTGGTGGGCGGTGGTGGCAAGCGCCTTCGTCCCGCCTTGACCATCGCTGTCGCCCACATTCGGCGTGTGTTCGATCCCCGAGTCGTGGCTGCGGCTGTCGCTGTAGAGCTGGTTCAAGTCGGCTCTTTGGTTCACGACGACATCTTCGACGAAGCACAGACCCGCAGGGGGACACCGACTATCAATGCAGTCGAAGGTCAAAACCAGGCACTACTCGCCGGGACCTACCTGATGGCGCGCGCGGCTGCAGAGGCCGCCGTCGCAGGCCAGCAAGTCGCCTCTGACGTAGCTCGTACGGTCGCGTTGCTCTGCGTAGGTCAAGCAACCGAAACGCAGCATTTGTTCGATATCGATCAGGAAATCGACCGATACCTCTTTACGATCGGGGCCAAGACAGCCGCACTCTTCGCCTGTTCGTGTCGCGTGGGAGCGCTCGGTGCAGCGTTGCCTGATGAGCACGTCGCCAGTTTCGGCGAGTTTGGACGAAACTTCGGCATGGCGTTCCAGCTCATCGACGACGTTCTCGACTTAATCGGTGACCCGGAACGATTGGGCAAGCCGGTGGGAGTCGACCTGCGAAGCGGTGTGCTCACCATGCCCGCCCTCTTGGAGCTGGCCCATCCCAGGGCAGGAGACCTCCGTGCCCTCTTGCTCCGCCGGCAAGTCACCGACTTAGAACAAGCGTCGAGAATGATCCTCGAATCGGGCAGAATCGACGATGTCGTCGAGGTTGCCCGCGAGTACGCAGATTTGGCCGCCGCGTCGATTGCGGACGTTCCAGGTACGACCTCTCTGTCGAGGTTCCCCTCTTCCTATGTGGATTGGGCCCTCGAAGAGTTCGCTCCTTGAGCCGAGTAGAGCACTGAGTTCGCCGGTATCCCGGCACATTGGCGACCGGAGCTTCATCGGTCAGAAGCTTGGCCGTCTCCAAAGATCCCCCGCGTCCAACATCTGGGTGAAGGTGGCGCTTGGGTGAACGCCCGCGCCATCCGGGTGAACGTCTGCGGTCCCAAAGGTGTTGCCATCAAGTGGGGGGGTTTCCATGTCCCGCTTCTTCCGGTTCACCGCCATGAAGACGGCCCTCCGCCTCACCGTGGCTCTGTTGAGCACAGGTGCCATCGGGATCGCCACCCCAACAGCATCGGCAGCCGCCGCGACAATTCGAGCACCAAGTGTCCACCCGTCGATCATCAGCTTTGCTACAAGGCCACGGTGACGCCGGGAACGTCGGGTTTCAGCATTCCGACCAGTGGCGTGACGCTGATCAACCAGTTCTCGCCAACGGGTTCGCGCCCGAGATCGGCCAGTTGGTCAAGAACTGCAATCCTGTTCAAAAGACGATCACGTCGTCTTCGGGCTCCCAGATGGTGACACCGATTACCAATCCTGCAGCCCACTTGGCCCGCTTCCGCATCACGCCACCCGCCCGACCGACTTTCGAGGCGCAGGTGACCAACCAGTTCGGAACGGCAAAGCTCGACACCGGCCAACTTCAGGCTCCGTACCTGCCGACATGGAAGAGCCTGAGTGGGCCACCCTCATGGACGAGTTCGCCAACGGTCCCGTCAACGTGAAAGTCGGCGGGCCGAAGCTCCTCTGCCTGCCCACGGCGAAGATCATTCAAGAGGCGAGCGGTGGGACAGTGACCTACCCGATCGTCAACCCCAATAAGTATTTGTTGTGCTTCAAGGTGAGTGAGACCCCGTTCCCGCCGAACGTCTTCGATCAGAACCAGTTCGGGTCCGAGGAGGTCAACATGACGAAGACGAACTTGCTCTGCTTTCCCTCGACCAAGAAGATCATCTGCTCGACCAAAGGCTGACGACGGAGAGCGTTTGGACTAGAAAGCGCCGACCACGGGTTCGTTGAGGGGCCTGCCCCCCATGGAGCCCAAGAACGTGGCATCCCCAAAGGAAAAGACTCCGCCGTCAGAGGCGATGGTCCAGTAGCCCAGCCCGTCACCGGTGGGCTGGATGGCGACCATCGGTTCGTTCAGGCGCATGCCCCCCATGGAGCCGTAGAACGCAGCGTCGCCATAGTCGAAGATCCCGCCGTCGGAGGCCACCAGCCAGTAGCCCAGCCCATCAGGGGTCGACGCCATGCCGACGACAGGCTTGTTGAGCCGGAGACTGCCGGTGGAGCCGTAGAACGCAGCGTCGCCATAGTCGAAGATGCCCCCGTCGGAGGCCACCAGCCAGTAGCCCCTCCCGTCCGGGGTCGAGGCCATGCCGACGATCGGGGCGTTCAGCCGTTGGCCCCCCCTCGAGCCGTAGAAGCCGGCGTCGCCATAGTCGAAGATGCCACCGTCGGAGGCCACCAGCCAGTAGCCCAGCCCATCGGGAGTGGACGCCATGCCGACGATAGGAGCATTGAGGGGCTTGCCACCCATCGAGCCGTAGAACCCGGCGTCGCCGAAGGAGAAGATTCCTCCGTCCGAGGCGACAGTCCAATAGCCCGGCTGTCCGGTGACCTGCGCTCCACTGACCATTGGGTCGTTGAGCGGGTGCCCTCCCATCGATCCGTAGAACGGGTTGCCGAAATCGAAGAGACCTCCATCGGAGGCGACCTCGGTGTACCCGGGCGAACTGCCACCGACCGTGCTGGAACTCGTCGAAGGCGATGCCGCCGTGATGACCCGTATGCAATCGATACCGCCGTCCGTTAGGAATGACACGTTGATGGCCGTCGCACTCACAAGTTCGAACCCGTCGGGATTGCCTGGATCGGGCGAGTTCCCGGCATTCAAACCTGGATTGGGCACGTTGAACAGGTAGTTCGTCCCGGGCGCGCCCACTTCTGAATCCGTAGATTCAATTGTGCTCCCCGTCATGATGACGCCCAGGATGGGTGTACTGAAGCTCACTGTCGCGTTGTAGTTGTACTGCTGCCCCTCCCCGGGCGGGTTCGAGCACATGAAGTAGCTGTCGACGGGTGTCCCGGCTGCCAAGACGCTCGTCGAAACGGGGTCGCCTGTATGCCATTGAATCGGGAATGTGCCGCCGGGCGTGAGGTCAACGGGGAGCGCCCCCGGCAATGTGAACGCAGTCCGTTCTGTGAACAAGTGGATATCGAAAACGCTCGAGTCGACGCCTTTTGCAACGACGGCAGGCGGGTTGACCAACACCACCTGACCACCCACGGCGACGACCGAGGCGCCGCTCGGTTGGGCATCAAGGAGCACGCCAGCCGCGCCGGCCACGAGTGTGAGCGTCGCGAGAAGGGCGAAGGTGCGGGCGCGCATCCGGACGAACCCGCCCCTCGAGTGACGGCGCCACGAGACGACGTTGGTGCATTGAGCGGCGAGGACCCTCAATGCTCGCTCTGCTCTGTGGACTCTATTCATGATTCACCGCCTGGCAAGAAAATCGCCATTCTCTCGCATTGAGCCAATAATTCGACAATAGACGGTGCACGCGCAGAGGTGGCGAGACGGGTTGTGCGTCTGTTGTGAAACCCCGAAACGACCCTGTTCCACGTGCGTGACGCGACCATCGAGTCGTTGCGGACAATTGCTCGGATGCGTCAATTTCCCGACACGGATGCTCGATCAGCCGCCGACGCGTGCGTGTGTCGTTCCATTGCAGAGAGAGCACAACCCTCGAGGAGCACAGCGAACATCCGGAGGACAGACACAGGATCGCACCGCCTTCGATGTCCGTTCTCCTCGTCCTCCATCAGGCCGCCCGGCACCGGATCTGAGGAGCGTTTCGGAAAGAGCTCTCCGTCAACCTGCTCGCAGGGTTGTGCGGCCTTTAGATCGGCGCAGTACTTTCAAAGCTCTTCGCATCTGCGTGCGTGAGCGCGCGTAACCTTCCGGCGATCCGACAACGTCTGAGCGTCCGGTTGGGGTAGAGCGAGGCTCTCTCGCACTGCCGGACGAGACCTGTGGCGCAGATGGGAGTCCTGAGTGCGACGTGACTATCAATTCGGCGGGGTCATCGGCCGCTACCACGACGAGTCGAGCCCCTGGTGGCCCGAGCCCGAGCGGGCCGCGTCCGGTTCGCCGAACGTGGTGATCATGGTTCTCGATGATGTCGGGTTTGCCCAACTGGGGTGCTTCGGCTCGAACATCGCCACCCCGACCTTCGACGGGCTCGCCGCTGACGGATTGCGCTACACGAACTTTCACACCACCGCACTGTGCTCGCGTACTCGGTCGTGCGTGCTCACCGGGCGAAACCACCATTCGAACGGGATGGGTCGAGTTATCGAGATCGCCAGTGGCTACCCGGGCTACAACGCCCGGATCCCCTTTGCGAACGGCTTCCTGTCCGAGATGCTGGTCGAACAGGGCTATGCCACATTCGCCATCGGTAAGTGGCACCTCACGCCGGAGGACGAGCTTCATTCCGGGGCCAGTCGCGTACGCTGGCCCCTCGGGCGGGGTTTCGAGCGTTTCTACGGCTTCATGTCGGGCGAAACCCATCAGTTCGTACCGAACCTGATCCACGACAATCACTACGTCGACCCTCCGTACACCCCCGAGGAGGGATATCACCTGACCGGAGACCTGGTGGATCGAGCGATCGGATGCGTCCGAGACCTACGCGTGGCCGATCCCGACAAACCCTTCTTCTTGTACTTCGCGACGGGTGCGTGCCACTCACCCCACCAGTCACCACGTGAGTGGATCGAGCGCTACCAGGGCGCGTTCGACGAGGGTTGGGACGTCTGGCGCGATGCGACCTTGGACCGTCAGATCGCTTCAGGGATCCTCCCCGGGGGAACCGAACTCTCGCCCCGGCCCGACTGGGTGCCCGCGTGGGACTCCTTGTCGGCTCGACGAGCGCCGGCTGTATGCCCGCTACATGGAGGCTTTCGCAGGGTTCTTGAGCCACACGGATCATGAGGTCGCGAGGCTCATCACCTTTCTGCGCCGGACCGGTGATCTCGAAGACACTTTGCTGTTCGTGCTGTCTGACAATGGGGCGAGTTCTGAAGGTGGACCGACCGGATCGATGAACGACGTCCGAGCCTGGAACGGGGTGCCGACGACAATCGAAGAGGCGCTCGCCCACATCGACGAAATTGGCGGTCCTCTGTGGCACAACAACTATCCGTGGGGCTGGACGATCGCAGGCAACACGCCGTTTCGCCGCTGGAAGCGAGAGGTGCACGAGGGCGGTGTCGCCGACCCGCTGATCGTCCATTGGCCGCGACGGGTGACAGAACCAGGATTTCGTCGACAATACGTTCACGCAGTGGACTTCGTGCCCACGGTTCTCGAGGTCGTGGGGCTCACGGCCCCTGACGCCATCAACGGCATCACCCAGCGACCCATCGAGGGAACGAGTTTCTCTGCCACTCTCGCCGACCCCTCGGCGCCTGATCGCCACACCACTCAGTACTACGAGATGTTCGGCTGCAGAGCGCTCTACCACGAGGGTTGGAAAGCGGTCACGTACCACCCCATCATGCAAACCGAGCCAGGCATCGACGCAGACACCTGGGAGCTCTACAACATGGTCCGTGACCCTTCGGAATGCCATGACCTGGCCGCGGCTGAGCCCGAGCGCATGCGACAGATGATCGACCTGTGGTGGGTCTGCGCGGACCGATACCAAGTGCTCCCGCTGGATCCAAGGCCGCTTCCGGCGCTCGTCGGGGAGCGAAAGCTGAGCGTGCCGGATCGCGACCGCTACGTGTACTACCCGGATGCAGCACAGGTCCCAGAGCTCATGGCGGTCAATGTCAAGAACCGAACGCACCGGGTTGTAGCCCACGTGCACCTCGCCGCTCCAGGGGCGAGCGGCGTGCTGCTCTCGCAGGGCTCGCGGCTCGGCGGCTGGTGCATGTATGTACAAGACGGCCGGTTGCACTACGTGCACACCAGGGCGGCGACACGAACCCGATCTTTTGTCCGGGCATATCTCACTCGAGCCGGGCCCGCACGAGTGGATCTTCGAATTCGCCAAGACGGGCGAACACCGTGGGCGAGTCCGCCTGGTGGCGGACGGCGCCGTGATCGCCGAGGGGCGCATCAAGAGGTTCACGCCCGGACGGTTCTCGCTCACGGGAGCCGGAATCACCTGCGGCTACACCAATGGCCTCCCGGTGGCCCAGGATATCGATCCACCCTCCCGCTTCACGGGGACCATCGAGGCGGTCACGGTCGAGGTCGACGGAATGCCCTTTGTCGATCCCGAAGAGGAGGCTGAGGCTGTTATTTCTACTCAATGACGCAGTTGGACGACCTGAACCCTCTTCCGTGTGGGCGGCCTCGGCCGGGCCTCGACCCGATACCGGAACCACCCAGTAGTTGAGCACGCCACCCACGTACGGGATGAGCTGAGCGCTCAACCAAGAAGGTGCCTCTTGGTGCGTGCCTCTTGGTGCGCCACACGGGCGAACTTCTCGGGAACGCCCGCGCTAGCCTCCCGCCAGCGATGTCCGCCGACGACCTGGCCGCCGAGCTCCTCGCCACGGCGCTCGACGCCGACCCGCTGGCCGGATCGCTCTACGGCTTTCCCGGCTACGACGACCTGCTGCCCGACTTCGGCTCGGAGGCAGAGGCCGCGCAGGCCCGCACGCTCGAATCGATCGCCCGGCGCTCCGCAGACGACCGCGACCGACGGCCTGAGCGAGACCGAGCTCCAGACGCTCGACTTCGTCCGCTGCATGGCACGGGGCATGGCCGACGCCGCCACGGTGCCCATGATCGAGTTCACCATCTGCGACACGTTCGCTGCGCCGGTGCGGCGCCGTCTTCAACGCACTGCCCAAGCTGCAGCTCGACACCGAGGAGCGGCGCGAGGGCTACCTCGACCCGGATGCACTCACTGCCCTGGCTGCTCGAGACCGCCGCGCGAGCGCCACCGCGGAGGGCACGGCTGGCCGGCCGGACTGCGGTCGCCCGGCTGGTCGAGTCCGCCATCGCCCAGCTCGACCTGATGCTCGAAGACCCCGGCACTCGGCGGGATCGCCCGGCCCGACCAGGACGACGCTGACGTTCTGCAGGCCGTCCTCGCGAGGTGCGCTCGACGACGCACGTCCGCCCCGCGCTCGCCGCCTACCGCGACGGCGTTACGGAACGACATCCTCCCCGCGGCCCGCGACGACGAACACCCCGGCATCTGCTTCCTCCCCGACGGTGAGGCAGATGTACGGGATCTTGGCCAGGCTTGCACACGTCCATGACCTACTCGCCCGACGAGCTCCACGCAGTGGGTCGCGAGATCGTCGGAGCAGGTGCACGAGGAGCTCAAGGAGACGGCGCAGCGGCTCTGGGGCACGACTGACATCGCAGAGATCTTCGAGCGCCTCTCCAACGATCCCGCCTCTGCGCTACGAGAGCCGCGACGAGATGCTCGAGCACGCCCGGCGCGTGGTCGCCGCCGCCGAGGCCGAGGCGCCCGAGTTGGTTCGCCGTGGTGCCGGACCAGCCCTGTGTCGTCGAGCCCGTACCCGAGGCCGAGGAGGCGGGTATGGCGGCGGCCTACTACATGCCCGGTGCCATCGACGGCTCGCGGAACGGCACGTACTACCTCAACACCTCGAAGCCCCGAGGAGCGGCACCGCTACGCCTCCGAGGACATCGCCTTCCACGAGGCGGTGCCCGGGCCACCACTTCCAGCTGACGATCGCGATGGAGTCCACCGATCTCGTGCCGGCCCGGCGGGTCCTCTACGACACCGCCTGTGCCGAGGGCTGGGGCCTCTACAGCGAGCGGCTGGCCGACGAGATGGGGCTCTACAGCGACGACCTCGTCGCGGATGGGCCTCTTCGTCGCCGACGCCTGGCGGGCCAGCCGCCTCGTGGTCGACACCGGCCTGCACGCGATGGGTTGGACCCGCCAGCAGGCGCTCGACTGGATGCACGGAGCACACCCCGCTCCCTCGCATCGAGGTGGAGTCCGAGGTCGACCGGTACATCTCGTACCCGGGTCAGGCGCTCGCCTACATGGTCGGACGGCGCGAGATCGTCCGCCTGCGCACCGAGGCTGCCGACCGCCTCGGCGCACGCTTCGACCTCGCGCGCAGTTCCACGACCTCGTCCTGCGGGCCGGCATCCTGCCCTTGCCGGCCTTGGCCGGGATCGTCGAGCGCTGGAAGGCCCGCCTGTCCTAGAGCGGCACTGCGCTACATCGTCGGTTCGTACCCCAGCGTCGAGGGCTCGTTCCGGATCGCGTTGTCCACGGCGTCCACCCACTGCCGTGGTGACCAGCGGCTCACCTCGGGACGAGCCGCCATCTCGAGCTCGAGAGGGACGAGGACACTCGACTGCATGTCGGCCAGGGTGAACTCGTCGTCGAGGAGGTCGAGACCTCGTAGGCCACATAGGACCGGGCGGTACGCCAGCTCTGTGCGGCGGCCGACGGCGCGCGCGGGTGGACCATCGACTCTGGCGATGAGCTCCTGGACCCGTGCGCCAGCAGGTTCGCCCAGGCCCACACCGGCACGACGATCCCCTGCTCCTCCCAGTACTCCGCCAGGGTTCCCTCGAGAAATGCGGCGCACTCGATTGCGATGGTCCCGCCACCCGGCTCTCCTCATCCCATACCGCTCATCCGCCCTCCCCTCGACACCCTCCTGCCCCTGCGCTCCCCTTCGGACGCAGGAGCACGCATCTGCCTGCTCACATTGTGCGGAGCTGCTCGCACGGACCATCTAGAGGCAAAAGTCCCAGCTCGGAACGCGACGGTCCGCGGTGCCGGCCCTCACGCGCGGGCGGGCCGGGTGGCCCGGGTCCTCGTGCCTCCTTCGTACTGGCCCGGGCGGCGAGGACCACCCCGAACAGGCAGACCGCGGTGACGTGCATCGCCGTGCACCACAGGCAGATGGCGCCGATCCGGAAGAGCTCGACGTAGACCAGGTACAGGACCATCGAGCGCCCCGGCCCCGGCCAGGCCGAGCCGGACGCGGTCGATCCATCTCCGTGCGACCGCCAGGCCCACGGGGTGGACAGGCCCGCCATGACCAGGGCCCACGCCAGGCCGAGCAGCGGCCAGGGGAACCCCGAGCGACCACGGACCACGAGCTGGTGGTGACCAGTGGCAGTTCACGATGCCGGTGTCCGGACAAGCCAGAGCAGCGGGGTCCGCGTAGTGCATCACCGTCAGATAGGACGGCGATCCCCACCGCGAGGAACGACAGGCCGAGCGACGCGATCTGCGCCCAGACCGGAGCCCGCCTCGAAGGACCGGGCGTCGCCATCACGCCCCCAGCGTCTTGACGATGGCCTGGATCGCCGGCGAGTCGCACACGCTGCTTGGCTGGTTGCCCGTCACGCTGCAGATCGCCGCCGTGATGTCGTTGGCCGCGCCGTCGATCGCCTGCGCGACAGCTGTCGACGGGTCACCCAACTGACTGGCGATCTGGGATCGGGACAAGCCGGCCAGCACCTGTGGCGAGAAGCTCGCCCCCGTCACGACGTACCTGTTGCCGATGTCGATGAACGGGATGCTCCCCGTCGGGGTCGTAGCTGGCCAGCAGCTTGCTCTCCGCAGCCGTCGGCGTCTGCAGGGTCTGGTAGGTGCCGTCGACCAGTTGATTGGTCGCCTCCTCGACCGGCTGGAACGTGAGGTAGGGACTCGAGTAGGTCGACCCGTAGAAGGACAGGGTCTGCGTGTCCGGATACACGTCCGAGCTCGACGAATGTGTCCCCGACAGGTTGGAGAAGGTCCCGAATCGCGACAGCGCGACGGCGAGCGCCCACCGCTCGGCGGCGCAGTAGGGGCAGTACTCGGCGCCCACGTACGTGATCACGGCTTTCCCGTCGGACCCACGCAGGACCGAAGTCCCGGTGACGCGGTTCGGGCAACGTGACCGACGCGGGGCTGCCCACCGCGTCGAGCGTCGCGCTCGGCACCGCCAACGCCTCCACCACGTTGGGCGCCAGCGCGGTCGTGCCGGGATCGCCGGTCGCTGCGGACCCTCCCCTGCTCAGGTGCGAGGCGGCCGCGGCCGGCCCCGGACTCTCGGTGGCCTTGATCACGACCATGGTCGCGATGGCGGCGACCACGAGGCCGACCGGCACCAGGGCTGCCACGACGGGGTGCCGGCGGCGAAAGCGCTCGCGCGAGGGGTCAGGTCGCGGCCGTGTCGCCATGCTGTGATGGTTTCTCGTTGCTCCGGTTGCTCCTGGGTCTGGCGTCCGGCGTTCGGTTCGTGGACTTGGGTGCGGACCGCGCTGGCGCGGCCCAGAATTGGACTTCGACATGAAAACGTTCTCCTGTGGGATGGCCGAGCGACGCGGGCGTGCTCGGAGCTCGATCGAGAGGCCGCGTGTGCGACCTCTCAGCTGATGACTGGCCAGCGCTCTCCGGCCCGACGAAGGGGCGGGCGGCGCGCGGCGTACGTCCGAGCTAGGAGAACTGAGGTGGGTGGAACAGCGGGTCGCGGATGCCCGCGGGAAGCACGGCGGCCTGAAGGCGCCGGCGACGGATGATCGAGTGAGCCAGCGCCAGAGCGGCGAGCCCGCCGACGACGGCGGCGAGCACGACCCCGGGCGAGGGCGCCGGCGCGGCGGGAGCTGCCCTTGCCGCACGTGGCGTCGATGCAGTTGATCGGGACGGAGAGCGGTGACTCCGCGACCTGCACGATCTCGGTGCGGCCGTCTGGGTTCCAGCCGAAGACGCCGTGCGGCATGAAGCCACCGACGACGGCCGCGGCGATGATCGCCACCAGACAGAACCGCCACCTCAGGGCCATGGCAGCCAGGCTAATGGTCCCGGTTAAATCCCCGATAAGAATCGCCGGGCCATCTCGGGTCGCCCTGGCAGGAGTGAGCGGTGATTGCGGCCATCCGACTGAGACGACTCGATCAGTCGCGACGGCTTTCGAGCGACGACGCCCCGGCGCAACACGTATGCGGTCCGGCCGCGGGCGACCGGCACCTTCTCGAATGCGTGCCTCACCCGGCGGTGCCACAGCGTGTACCACGACACGAAGCCGGCCACGAAGAACCCGATGGCTTCGGCGATCAGCGCGAGCACTCCCATTTCGACTTCCCCCTCACTCGCGACACACGACCGTCGCGCGACCACGAGTCCGCCTCACGCGCCGCACCTGCCGCTCCAGTGTGCGGACGCCAGCGGGGCCACCAGGTACAAAGGTCCTATATGGAGCACCGGGGCAGCCTGGCCGCCGGGACCAGGGGCGAGGGCGGGGCGATCGGCTGGGCCGTGGGCCAGGTCACCCGACTCAGAGGACGCCGCCGACCCGACCTCGGACCCGCTCACCCGGCGTGCCCACACGGCGACCAGCTGGAGCAGGCCGAGGTAGACCGCCAGCACGATCGAGGATCACGAGGAGGCTCCACCCCGTCAGGTTGCCGCCGAAGACGAGGAAACAAGCCGCGACCACCACGCCGACCACGCGCAGCCCGCCCAGGTGCTCTTCGATCCACCCGCCGCTACGCCGGGCTCCCTCCGACCCGGCGGCGGCACGGCCGGCGCCGGAGGCGACCCCCCCGGCCTGAGCCGCCACCCAGCGGGCGCCCTTGGCGCAGGTCGAGCGGATCCACACGGCGTAGCGAGCCGGGCCGGCCACCCACGCAGCCAGGGCCACCAGGACCGTCGCCAGGAGCATCCAGCGCAGGTCGGTCTTCAAGAAGCGCAACAAGGTGTCCCACACGGCGCCCGCCACCTGGCGGTCGAAATGGTGCCCGGCGGCCTGGTTGAGGAAGGTGATGCGCCCGAGCGACAAGCCCGGCGAGCAACAACAACGTGACCAGCGTGATGCCGATGGCCATCCGGAGCAGGACCTTGCGGTGGTCGACCCCGATCACGATGCCGAGGACGGCCAGCACCAACGCGATGATCGGCGATGGCCCACTTCAGCTTCACGATGAGGTTGAAGAGGCCGGAGAACTTCGAGACCTGCTGCTGCGAGACGATGGTGACGCCGAGACTGTTGCCCGTGGTCAAGATCGACTTCAGTGGGTTGAAGAGCGTGACGCCGTGCTGGTTCGCCGAATCGATCAGGTTGTTCAGCGCCGGCGTGACGTTGACGACGATCTTGCCGCCCTGCTCGACCTTCTCCGCAGCGGCGTCTTCTTGCCCGTGAGGATGTCGATGACCGCATCGTGGGTGTGGCGATTCAGCAGGTCCCACAGTTGTCCGAACTTCGGGCTCTGGAACACCTTGAGGGCGAGCCCGTAGACGTAGCTCTTCACCTCGGCCACGATCGGGGTCACGATCGGCTTGGCCGAGGGCGGCAACACGTCTGTGACCTTGTTCTGCACGACGTGCGTCGAGAACAGCTCGTCGGTCGCCTTCTGCGCCAGGTGGTTCACGATGACCGGATTGCGCGCCAAGGGCGCCATCGTCGCCACGTACTGGTCAGTGTCGGTCACCGTGCGGATGGCCCACACCGAGATGACCGAGATGGGGATCAGGAGCGAGGCCAGCACGACGAGCACCCAGGCGACGATCGTCCTGGTGCGGCGGGCGCGTGGTCTTTTGGGCGGCGCGCTCTCGCCGGGACCGGTCGCGGCCGCCGGGGTCGAGCCGCCGGGCAGACTCGTCCCCCTGGGGTCCCTCCTGGCTCATCTCGGCCCCCTCACGCCCACATGCCTAGTGCGAATTGACCATGGCTAGCACGGATGTCGTGGACCTGCAGTGGCTCGATAGAGTTTCGGCATGCGGGGAGAACTGCGCCGAGTGATCCTGAGCGCGTCGTCGGCGTTCCTGGCGCCGTTCGTCTTCTTCAGCATCATCGTGCTGCGCAAGGTGAACCGCCGGATCGAGCGTTCAGGCCCGCTTCTGGAACAAGCGCCTGCAGCACGAGATCTCCCGCTGGACCTAGCCGCACCTCTCGTGCTCCCTGGCCCACGCTACGCTGACCGCGTGCTGACCGGGCTGGCCCACTCCGCGATCTGCGTGCCCGACGTCAAGGCGGCCACGCGCTGGTACAGCGACGTGCTCGGTCTCCGGGTGCTGTCGCCTCCCTACCGCATGGAGGGCGACCAGATCGAACGCGACATGGGCGAGCTCGTCCCGTCGCCCGTCGTCGTGACTGCCGCGATCGTCGGGTTCGCGCAGGACGACCGTGTGCTGGAGCTGATCGAGTACCCGGCGGCCGACATCGCGGCGGCCGGTGCAGACAGGCCGTCGGTCACGAGGGCGGGCATCACCCATGTCGGGATCGTGTGCGACGACATCGTTGCCACCAGAGCGGAGCTCGAGGCACGTGGCGTCGAGTTCCTCACGGCCGGGATCGCGGACGTCGCGGGCCTCAAGACGACCTGGTGCAACGACCCGTGGGGGACGGTGATCATCCTCCTCGAGAAGAGCCGGCAGACACGCCCCTACTGGGGGCAGCTGCTGCCCTAGGGTCGCCGCTCTCGCCCCGGCACCGTCCTTTCACGAACGAAACGGGGCTGACGTCCGTGCCCCCTGGCGTGTGAACGTCGGGAAAATTCCATTTCTTTCCCCAAGAATGTGCATTCTGGGGTGCGCGTCGGCCACAATGGGCGCCATGAACAAGCGAGAACTAGCAAGAGCTGTCGCAGTCCAATCCGATGTCGACTTGAAGACCGTCGTCACTGTCATCGACGGATTCACCGAAGTGGTCACCGCCGTCGTCTCGAAGGGCGAGCCGGTGGCCATCACCGGCTTCGCAAAGTTCGTCAAGGTGAATCGTCCCGCGCGCATGGGTCGCAACCCTGCGACCGGTGAGGCGATTCGCATCAAGGCTTCGAAGAAGGCGCGCATCACCCCTGTGAAGGCCTTCAAGGACGCCGTGCTCGCGCCGGCGAGCGCGCCGAAGCTCGTCAAGGGCGCGTACCCCACGGTGGACGCCGCCGTCACGGCTGCGGGCAAGTCGTCGGCTCCGGTTGCGGCCAAGGCGCCCGCCAGGAAGGCGCCGGCCAAGAAGGCCGCGGCGAAGCGCGGGCCGGCCAAGAAGACGGCGGCTCGCAAGACGGCGCGCTCGCAAGGCGCCCGGCCCGGAAGACCGCCAGGAGGTAGTCGCGTACGCCCGGTCCCACCGCGGGACCGGGCGATGCGGACCGGTGCATGCGACCGCTCGGCGGCGGCGCGGACACACCCGAAGAACCCCCGCCTGCTGGCGTCTGGCCGATCGGCCGCTCTCGCAGCCGCATCCCGACCGGATGGCGCCGGACAATCCCGCATATTCCCAGGTCATCGCCGCCCACGACGCGGCGCTGCGCGCCGGCGCGGACACCTACCTCGATCCGATCTCGGGATTGCTCGTCCTGACAGCGGCGTTCCTCGCACGCCGCGGCTATTGCTGCGAATCGGGATGCCGTCACTGCCCGTACCTCGAGTGAGCCACGTACCTCGAGGTGAGTCACGAGCAGCCGGTCACGATGGCGATCACGTGGACCCGTATGCTCCACCCTGCGTCCGGCAGACGGAGGGCGGTCACGGCATGAGCGACACCTCGCAAGGATCCGGATGGTGGTTGGCATCTGACGGCAAGTGGTACCCGCCCGAACTGTGGACGGGACCACCGGAGCGCGCGCCCCGGCGGCGCGGTGTCGCAAGACCCGACGGCAACGGCGTTCGGATCTCCGTCCCCATCAGAGCTCAGCGGCGAACCTGATCCGGCCGCCGATTCCGAGCCCGGGTCGCAGCCCAGGCCGGCGTGCCCAATGTCCCGGCACACGTGTACGAGCAACCGCCGTGCATCCACCGCGCCAGGTTCCTACCCATCAGGCGGCTACCCGGCCTATGGCTACGGGCAGCCCAGCCCCTACCCCACCGCCATCGGCAAGAAGACGAACGGTCTCGCCATCGCCTCACTCGTGTGCGGCATCGCCGGGATCATCTTCATCCCGGCTGTGCTGGGCGTCGTCTTCGGCTTCGTGGCCCGCTCGCAGATCCGGCAGTCCCCTGGCACCCAGGGTGGCGAAGGCCTCGCCCTGGCGGGCATCATCCTGGGGTTCGCCTGGATCGTGCTCCTGTCATCGCCCTCGAGGTCTCGGTCCCGAACAACAACACGAACAGCGGCGTGGTGCTGATGCACCTCGCCGCCGCCAGTCTCAGTTCATAGCCCACAGCTGTCAGCACAAGAGGAGGACACATGCAAGGTCTGCTCTACGGAGTCCGACCCGAGGAGTGGACGCCGCCGGATGACTCCAACCGTCTCCTCGTGGGCCTCTCGCGCACGCCCATGCGGCTGCAGGAGCTCGACGAGCCGAAGCCGATACGAGACGACTGGGCCGTGGCCAAGACCCGGCTCACCGGCATCTGCGGGTCCGACGCCAAGATGGTCTTCATGGACTTCGGCGACGACTTCGGCGACGGCGCGCTGAACGGCTTCTTCAGCTTTCCGACCGTCTTCGGCCACGAGGTCGTGGCCGACGTGGTGGAGGTCGGGCCGGCCGTCACCACGCTCGAGGTGGGCCAGCGCGTCGTGCTGAACCCATGGCTGTCGTGCGCGCCACGCGGGATCGACCCCGTTGTGCCCGTCGTGCCAGGCCGGGTGACTACAGCCTCTGCTACCACTTCACCAAGGGCCCGATCGCGGCCGGGATCCACACCGGGACCTCGAAGGACGCGCCCGGCGGCTTCGCCGACTACCTGCCGGCGCACGAGTCGATGCTCATCCCCGTGCCCGACAACCTGACCGACGAGCAGGCCGTGATCGGCGACCCCTTCGCCGTCTCGCTGCACTCGGTCACCCGGCACCCGCCCACACCGGGTGGCAAGGTCCTGGTCTACGGCGGCGGTGCGCTCGGCAGCTGCGCCACCGCCATCATCCGCGCGCTCTGGCCCGACGTCGAGGTCATGGTCGTCGCGGCCTGGCCGGCCCAGAAGGCGCTGGCCGAGAAGCTCGGCGCCACCGTCGTCGACCCCTTCCCCGTCGAGCAGCTCCTCGAGGAAGCGGCGGCCTGGTCGGGTGGCGTGCTCCAGAAATTCGAGGGCGGCGGATTGCCCATGGCCCATCCGGGCGGCTTCGACGTCGTCTACGACACCGTGGGCACCGCGCGAGACTGCGGAGATCGGCGTCCGGCTGCTCAAGCAGCGCGGCACCATGGTCAAGAGCGGCGTGCACGCGCCCGAGCGCTGGGAGTGGTCACCGCTCTACTTCAAGGAGATCTCCTGGGTGGGCTCGAACGCCTTCGGCGTCGAGGAGGTGGAGGGCGTGCGCATGCACGGCATCGCTCACTACCTCAAGCTGGCCTCCGAGGGGCGGATCGACATGACCGGGATGCTCACCCACACCTTCCGCCTCGACGAGTGGCGCGAGGCCTTCATCGCCCTGGCCACCCAGAAGGAGAGCGGCGCCATCAAGGTCGCGTTCGACTTTCGCTGAGCCCCTCGGATGACCCCCATCTGACGCCGTCGGCCACAGAAGGTAGCGTCGCGTGGGGCGGACGATGCCGCCGCTTGCAGCAGGCGTGACACGCTCGTGTGGCACGCGGACAACATGCTGACGTGACAAAGGGGGTCTTCATGACCACGAGCCCGTCGATCGATTCGGATCTCGCCTTCGAGCCCAGGTGGGGTGTTGAATCCCCGGCCACCACCGTGTTCGACTTCAACTACACGGGTGGGCGCGACCAGCTACTACGCCTCTATGACAAAGGGACGCGGCGCCAGTGGATCGGCAGCGATCGCCTGGACTGGAGCCAGGAGGTCGACCTCACGAATCCCGTCGGCATGCCCGACGAGATCCTGCCCATCTTCGGCACGCCAGTGGTGGGACCAGATGTCCGAGGAGCGCAAGGGCGAGTTCCGCCGACATGTCGAAGCGTGGCGCTTCAGCCAGTTCATGCATGGCGAGCAGGGCGCGCTGATCTGCACGGCCAAGATCGTCCAGACCGTCCCCGATGTCGACTCCAAGTTCTACGCGGCGACGCAGGTGATCGACGAGGCGCGCCACGTCGAGGTCTACAGCCGCTACCTGCACGAGAAGGTGCAGCTCGTCTACCCGCTCAACACGCATCTCAAGGCCCTGCTCGACGACGTGATCGAGGACAGCCGCTGGGACATGACGTATCTGGGCATGCAGGTGCTGATCGAGGGGCTGGCGCTGGCCGCCTTCGGCATCATCCGCAACAACGCCACCGATCCCCTCGCCAAGGCCTTGAACGCGTACGTGATGCAGGACGAGGCGCGTCACGTCATGTTTGGTCGCCTGGCCCTTCGTGACTACTACCCGCAGCTGACCCAGTCCGAGCGCGACGACCGCGAGGCCTTCTGCATCGAGGCCTGCTACCTCATGCGCGACCGCTTCTTGGGTGAGGAGGTCTTCGAACGCCTGGAGCTGCCGCCCGAGCTCACGACCTACGTCGACGAGAGCGAATCATTGCGCGAGTTCCGCAACTTCTTGTTCATGCGAATCGTGCCAATCCTGCGTGACATCGGGCTGTGGGGCCCCAAGCTGCGAACGGCGTTCGAAGAGATGGGCGTGATCGGATTCGCGGACGCCGACATCGACGCGGAGATGGCCAGTGACGAGAAGGCGGCCCAGGATCTCGACGAACAGCGCGACGCCCGGATGGCGCACGTGCAGGCGGTGGCGGAGCAGGCCTGACCCGGTTGGAGTCCGGTTCTGGCCCGTTCTGGTTCGGGTTCTCCCGGGAGCCGCTCAGCCGCCCTCGAGGGCGCGCTCGAGCCCGGTCTGGATCTGCTGGGTGGGCTCGTTGGTGTCGAGGTAGTCGCGCCAGGAGATGACCTTGCCGTCGGCGTCGACGTCGATCACCGTCGCCCCCTGCATGCGTGATGGCGACGCCCGATCCCTCGCCGGCGTTGAAGGTGCCGGTGCCCGTCCACTCGAAGACGGCCCAGTCCACGCCGCCTCGGATGCGGTCGACCTTCTGCGCCCAATCCGGGAAGATGGCGTCGGTGTCACGCGCCACCTTGCGCACGTCGGTCGTCCACGGCGTCACCGGATCGCAGAATCTGCCCCCCGGCCGCGAAGAGTGCCGCAAAGGCGTCAGGCCCATTGATCGACTCGAAGGCCCGCGCCCATCCGTCCCAGTCACGCTCTGTCTCTCTTTTGCGCGCTCACCGGCGCCTCCTTGCTCTACCGCCCATTCCGGTACCTCCCTGCGCCGTCGCTGCCGTCGCCCCGCAGGGATTGTGCCTCGAAGGTGACCACCGCGTCATCGAGTGGCAGGACCATCTCGGGCTCGACGAAAACGGTGTTCCTCGGCCACCAGCGTCACGGCGGTGCCCCACGCCGACGAAGCTCACCGCGTGGCGGGCGAAGCTGACCGGGCCCTCGGTGACCTTGACCTCGACCACGCCTTGGCCGCCGACGTCGAGCGCAGAGCGCTGCATCCGCTCCATGGCCGACTCCCTGGCGGCGTACATGGCCTGGGTGTAGTTGGTCAGCTCCACGTTCTGCGTCGACTGGCGCAGGGCGGCTCCGGCCGTGCGCCGGGGGGAGTAGACGAAGCTGGCACCGAAGGCCAGGCCGACCGGCATCCAGCCGGCCCGCAGCAGCAGCGTGAAGTCACGGGCCGAGAGATCCGAGACGAAGGGCATGGCCTCGGCCGCATCGTCGCCGCGGGGGTCCTTCCCCGCCATGGGCCGCACCGCAGTGCCCACGAAGCCGACCTCGATGTGGTGTGTCCACACCGACACATCCACCCGGACCCCCACCACCCCGTGTCCGTGCACCTTGGCGCACTCGCCGCGGAGCTGGCGGGCCGCGTAGTCCACCGCCGCGTTGTACGCGTCCGAGGCCAAGTTGATCGCGCCGCTGCCCCAGTTCCACACGCCGACGGGGACCGAGACCACGCCCACCCCGGCGACCAGGTCGAGCGGTTCCCACCCCGCGGTGTGGAGCAAGAGCGCCTCGTCGACCGAGAGGTCCGAGGTGATGCCACGGGCCTTGCTCGGCGGCGGCGCGGTCGCCAGGGATTGGGCGCCGCGGCAGCATCTCGGCGCGGAGGTCGAGGGGTGCCGGGTCGGAGGTAGCAGTCATCCGAGGCGCACCGTCGGCCTTGGGAGGGCGATGGGGTCGAAGTCCTTGAACCGCCGCACGCGGTTGCCTCGCAGCGTGCAGTCGATGACCTCGTCTCCCTGGGAAAGGCCGCGGTTGTCGACGGCGATCATCGCGCCGTGCAGTTCGTCGCCCGCCAGCTGCTGGCGCACGTGCTTGCGGGCCAGCTGGCGGACCGCCATGTGCGCCTTGGTGACCTGGTCCACCAGTTGGGGTCCCTGCGGCCCGCCCCACGCCATCGTGCCCTCCATGAGGTACTCGGTCATGCAGTAGGCCCAGACCCGCACCGACGCCAGCGCAGCCACGACCGCCACCGGCATGAACCCGGCCTCGATCGACTTGGTCGAGCCGCTGGCCCGCCAGGTAGGTCGTCCAGGGGACGCCGCCCGCCGGCGGCGGACCGCCCTCGACGGTGACCGCGGTGCCGAGGAAGTGGAACTCGGTGGTCCCGGTGTCGGACACGTTGCGCCACCCGGTCGACGACGCCGATGATGCCGTGCGCGCCCAGAGCTGCTGCGCCTCTTCGACCATGCGGCCGTAGGCGGTCCCGTAGCCCTGTGTCCACGCCGACTCGACCCAGGTCTGCTCGAAGTTCTGGCCCCAGGCGCGGTGGTCCATGGACACGTAGCCGTGCGGGCAGCGGTACGTCTCGCTGTAGGCGCCCGTGCTCTCGGCTCCGAGCGAGTAGGGCGTCATGCCGCGCATGTAGCCCGAACCCGGCCCGTACCAGCCCCACTGCATGACGCAGAAGCCCTGGACGAGCGCGACGGGCTCGAGGCCGAGCTCGAGGCAGGCCGCGAAGTCCGGCACGGTGAGTCCCGAGGAGAACGCGCTCGACTCCAAGCCGGCGGACGGCGGCTTCGGGCAGGTCTCCCTTGGGGCCGCCGGGAGGACCGGAGGCAGCATCGGGCGGCGGGCCGTCCAGATCGGATCCGTCGAACTCGCCGGACCCGTTGGAGACGCCCGACATCAGTTGTCGAGCGAGATGATGGTGATCGGCTTGGGCAGCGTGACCTCGCCGCTGCGCTTGGTGACCGCCGTGCCGAGCGCCAGGAACTCGATCGTGTGCGAGCCCCACTGGTGCGACTTCTCCTCGAGGCGCACGCCCACGATCCCCGATGCGTTGAGGCGGCCGGCCTCGTCCTGCATGCGGGTCATGGCGAGCTCGCCGCGCCTCGTAGAGCGCCTGGGTGAAGTTCGGCAACTCGACGTTCTGGCCCATGGAGCCGAGCGCCTGGGTCAGCTTGCGGTGCGCGATGTGGAAGACACATGTGCCCATGACGAGACCCTGGGGAACGTGTCCGGTCTGCATCAAGGTCCAGAAGTCCTGACCCGAGAGGTCCGACGTGAAGGGCTTGCCCAGCGCGTTGCGGTACGACGTCCCGTCCTCGGCCTTGACCGCCGTGCCGAAGGCGATGAACTCGGCGGAGTCGTTCCCCCACTCGTAGTAGTTGACGTCGAGCCGCACGCCGACGACACCGTCGGCACCGAGCTCTTCGGCCTCCTCCTCCATGCGGTTCATCGCCAGTTCCCTGGCCGTGTACATCGCCTCGGTGAGCTTGTCGAGCTCCTGGCTCTGTCCCCACTTCCGGGTCTGGATCCCGATGTGGTAGATCGACGAGCCCATTACGAAGCCGAGCGGGTGGAAGCCGGCCTCCTTGACGAGGAGGAACTCGTTGACCGAGAGGTCCGAGGTGAACAGGCCGTGCTCGAGCTCTTCGAGACGGCGGGTGGCGTCCTTGGGGAGATCCGTCGGTGCCGCTACCGGTGGGGGTGGCGTGGGTGGGCTCTCGGGTGGTCCGCCGTCTGCTGGTCCGTCACGATTGTTCTCCGATCACGATTTGCTCGAGTGCGAGCCGGGTCTGCTCGCTCGTTGCTGCCTCCGACTGCAGGGTGCTCAGCAACCGGGTGAGCCATTCGGCCATGCCGACCTGCTCGCTGCGGATGCGGATGCCGCCCGACGAGTGGCCGATGCTGCAGCGCACCGAGGCGCCTTCGACGACCGCATCGAGGGTGTCGTCACCCAGCACGATATGGACCGACTTGATGTCCTCTGACTTGCGAAAGCGTCCTGCTCGCTCGACCGCCATGCGGTTGCCCAGGACGTCGGCGAGTTGTCCGACCAGCAACTTGAGCATGATCCGAAGATCGGTGCTGTTCGACGCCAGCTGCGAGACCGCCATGCTCAGGTCGAATGCGGGGCCTGGCGTTGGTGTGTCATCGAGCGGCGCGGGCAAGCCGGTGGGCTCCATCGACATTGAGCGCATCGTATCGCCAGGTCTTGGGCTTGACTCCCCGGGCTCCCACCGGTGGGCTCCATCCGGGGCTCCACCCGTGGGCTCCATCCACGGGATGATCCGTGGAATCCCGAGCTGGCCGTCCGGCCCGATGATCAGACCGGCCGTGGCTCGAGGATCGACGACAGGGATGTCTCGCTGGGCCTTCCGCTGGTAGCCCTCGTACCCCTTGTAGGCCTCCACGATCTCGGGCCACAGGGAGGCCTTCTCCTCCGGCGACGCCGTTCGGGCCCGCATGGGCCGGGTCACGCCATCCATGGTGATCTCGACATCGGGGTTGGCGCGCAGGTTGCGATACCACTGCGGATCGCGATCGTCGCCACCCTTTGAGGCCACCAGCACGACACGGGAGTCATCGTGCAACGGCGTCGCCAGCATCGTCGAGCGCTGCTCGCCGCTCTTCCTCCCGATGGTGTGCAGCTCGACGCCAGGCATCCCGAAGAGCAGCTTGGGCCAGCGGCCGCCCGTGATCCGTAGCGCCGCCTTGTGCGTCAAGTTCATGAACTTGAAACCTGCGTCGACCACCGGCTTGCGTTGCTCCGTCATTGTGGCGCCGTTGTCCCTTCGTTTCGTCTTCGATTCGTCGATGTTCGCTGCACGACAGGCACGCAGAGTGACCACGTGTGCGTTGCCGCGTGTGAAGGAACGGAATCTAGCGTCGCCCCGAGGGCACCAAGCTCCCGCTGAGTGACTGCGAGACAGAACCGTTCCCGAACGGATTTCACACGACACCCCGTGATCCTCTCGCTACCATTGCGCGGGCGGATCGAGATAGTTGGCGAAGGCGACCCCCGAACAAGGAGGACGGTGCTTCCCCCAGCACGCAGGATGCGATGGCGGCGCCGCTCCTTCCGGCGTCGGGACACATCCACGTGGTCGCGCCGCGCCATCCTCTCCGTCCGCGCCATCCCCTCGATCCGCGCCGCGCTGGCGACACTCGTGGCCGTCACCGGCGATCATCGCGTTCACATCCGTCACGGTCGCCGCTGCGCCCCCGGCAGCCTCGGCCAACTGGGCGCCCGCGCAGTCGGGGGACTTTCCCGACCCGAGCGTCCTTCTCTACGACGGCACCTACTACGGATTCTCGACACAGAACTTCGCGGCGGCGGGCAAGACCATCAACATCCAGATGTCGACGTCGAGCGACGGCGTCACCTGGAACCGCCTGAACGGCTGGGACGCTTTGCCCAACCTCCCGTCGTGGGCCGAAGAGGGGAACACGTGGGCGCCCAGCGTCGTCGTACGGCACCAACAACGACTTCGTCATGTACTTCGTGGCAACGGACGCCGCGAGCGGGGAACAGTGCATCGGTCGCGCCACGTCGCTCCTTCCGATTGGTCCCTACGTCGACAACAGCTCCGCGCCCGTCGTCTGCCAGAACGGGACGTACCCCTACCCAGTCGTCGACAACGGCAATTTCGGGGGGAGCATCGACCCCGACGTCTTCACCGACAACTCCGGCTCGTCATGGTTGATCTGGAAGAGCGACGGCAACCACATCGGTACGAACACCTACATCTGGTCCATACCGCTCACCGGGGACTTCGAGCCTGTCGCCGACTGACAGCCCGACGGAGCTCATGACCGCCGACGAGGCGTGGCAGAGCGGGATCGTCGAGGGCCCCGACATGTACGAGACACCGACCACCGACACCTACTACCTCTTCTACTCCGCGAGCCAGGAGGGCACCTCGACCTACGGCATCGGCTGGGCCAGCTGCGCGCAGGGCCCTAGCTGGCGCCTGCACCGAGGAGTCCGGATCCGGCCCGCTCCTCGGCACCCAACCCGGCGTCTCGGGACCGGGTGGGCCCGACGTCTACACCCTCTCGGGCGGGCAGACGGTCATGGCCTTCGCCGGCTGGCAGGGCACCACCATCGGCTACCTGAGCTGCGGATTCCGTCCCATGTACCTGGCCGACCTGTCCTTCGGCAGCGGCAACGGCCCGCCGACCCTCTCGCCCTACGACCCGAACGAGGCGGCCGCAGCCAGCCCCTCGTGCCCGCAGCCGCCGGTCCCCTCGCCCGGGTACTGGCAGGTGGCCGCGGACGGCGGCGTGTTCACGTTCGGCTCGGCCGGCTTCTACGGTTCCACTGGCTCGATGCGGCTCAACAAGCCCGTCGTCGGCATGGCCGTCACGCCCGACCAACGCGGCTACTGGCTCGTCGCCTCCGACGGCGGCGTGTTCGCCTTCGGCGACGCCGGCTTCTACGGCTCCACTGGGTCCATGGTGCTCAACAAACCCATCATCGCCATGATCCCCACGCTCGATGGACGCGGGTACTGGCTCATCGCCTCCGACGGCGGCGTGTTCGCCTTCGGCGACGCGCCGTTCTACGGATCCGCCGGCGGTGACAACCTCGCGTACCCCGTCACGGCGGCAGCACCGTCCTACCTCGGCGGCGGCTACTGGATGGTGGATTCGAACGGTCAGGTCTTCAGCTACGGCAACGCGCGCTACGAGGGTCAACCGCCGTTCGCCCCGGGTGGCTACCGCGTCACGGGCATGGCGCTCGACACACAGCTCGAACGGGTACTGGCTGGCCAGCGCGAACGGCAACGTCGCCACCTTCGGCAACGCGGCGAATTACGGTTCCGAGGTCGGGACGGCGCTCAACGCGCCGATCGTCGGCATGTCCGCGACCTTCGACGGCAACGGCTACTGGCTCCAGGGCGCCGACGGCGGCATCTTCACCTTTGGCGACGCGCCGTTCCTCGGCTCAATGGGCGGGCAGCACCTCAACGCGCCGATGGTCGGCATCGCCGGCGTCTGACCCAGCCCCCTTGACCGGCGTCCCCCTGCCTACGTCCCGCCGGCCATCCCCCGTGCCACGTGGCCGCCGGTCCGCGTCGCGCGCCACGAGCGCACCACGAGCACGGCGAGCACGAGCGAACTGAGCAGCTCGGCTCACGAGCGCCTCGTACGCCCACCCGGTGACCACTGGGAGCTTGAATCCGAAGATGCCGACGGTGTCGGCGAGGACGAAGCCGACCATGGTCCCGAGCATGAGCGCCACGCACCCGAGCGCCACCACGACGACCCTCGTCGCCACGAGCACCACGGCCAACACGAGCGCCGCCACCGCTTGCACCAGGAACAGCGGCCCGAGCGTCGCCACGTGGCGGTAGGCGATGTCCCACAGGTGGATGTGGATCAGCCCGGAGCAGATCATCAGGTGGCAGCCACCACCGCCGCCCCGAGCGCCACCGCGTCGCCCCGACGGCCGGCCACGGTCGCGCCCAGCCACCTAGCCACCGGAGGCTCCCGCCAACGCGGGGCGTCCCGCCGCCACGCCGTCGCTCTGGAGCGGGTGCAGCAGTCCACCACCTGCCCTGGATGGGCGACCACAGCTGCCGGCCCATCGTCAAGCGCCCAGCCGGCTCCAGCCGGATCCTGCTCCACCGGCAACGGCCGGCCCGCCAGACCGGTCTTGACCGGAGCCGACCGGGGCTCGGGGAATACCGCCAGCCCCGCCAGGAGGTCCCAGAGGACGAGGACCGTCCCGAGATTGACGCCACGGCGATCGGCCCGGTCGTGGTGCAGCCGGTGGTACGCCGGCGTGACGAGCACGTAGCGCAACGGCCCGAGGCGCCAGTTGACGTTGGCGTGCGGCAGCGTGCTGAGCACGACGTAGGCGACGAGGACCGACGCCGGCACCGCGCCGCCCGTCCCCAACACGATCAGCGGCACCGCGGCGAGCTGGAAGCTCGTGTGCACGAGCGGGTGCGCGCGCGGAACGCGGTCAGGATGCTCAGTTCCTCCTGCGAGTGATGCAGCGCGTGGTAACGCCAGAACGAGCCGACGCGGTGGTTCAGCAGATGCGAGGCCCAGTTCGCGAAGTCCATCACCACCAACACCGGACACGACCAGCGCCCAGCCCGGCAGCACGGCGAGCGGGTGCAGCGTCACACCGCCGTCGAGCCGCAACACCAGCGATGCCGCACCGGTGCCGATGAGCGTGACGGCGGGGACGGCAACGACCACGTACAGGGCCAAGTAGGCCGCGTCCTGCCGGTGGCCACGTGCGCCGATGGGCCGGCGCTCGGCCGGCCACAGCCGCTCGAGCACGAGGGCGACCGCCACGAGCACGAGCACGGCCGGCCCGACGAGCACCGTGCCCTGCTCGACCATGGCGTGCCATGGACCGCCCGGGCGCCGAGGCCAGGGTGCGCCAGCCCTCGAAGGCGAGTGCGGCCGAAGCCGCGACGATCGCCCAGCTGCCGAGCGAGCCGCGCGCGCATCAGACGCATCGTCCGCATCAGCTCCGCGTTCGCCCCATTAGTACCCGTACCCGCCACCGCACGTGGGCATCGTGGTGGGCGTGGTGGCGTCGGCGGGGGCGTCGTCGGCGGCGGCGTGGTCGGTCGGGGGCGGTGAGGTCGACTGGGTCGCGGGCATCTGCGAGACCGGCGGGCTGGACGGCGTCGCCCAGGCGAGCCTTGCGTCGTCGAGGTCGGCGGCTGGGTGGTCGCGCTGGTCGGTGCGGAGGTCGACGTCGAAGGCGAGCCAGCGTCCGCGGCCGGCCGCGCCGGCGGCCGGAATGCCGCTCTTCAGCACGGCGAACCACGCGCCGGCGATCGCCTGGCCCTTGGCCTGCCCCTTCTTCTTGTCACCCTCGAAGCGATAGAGCGCGACGTTGTGGAAGGCGACCTGCCAGTGCCCGTTGCCGACCTTGATCAGCGACAGCCCCTTCACTCCCTTGGGGCCCTTGATGTGGGTGCCCTTCGCCGCCAGCATCGGCGGCCAGATCTTGGCGCAGGCCCCCGTGCACGTCGATCCTCCTGCCGGGTCCTCGGTGAAGCGGTACAGCGTGAGGCCCGACGCCGTGGTGAGCACGGTCCCGACGTGGGGCACCTTGGCTGTCGAGACGGTGATCGTCTTGGCGTGCCGCACCCGCCGGTACGCCTCGCCGCCGCGTCGCGGACCAGCGCCGACCGAGCCGGCGTCAGGCCAGGCCACCGAGCCGGCTGGCGACGAGGGCCCGGCCCGCGCACGTCACCGCAAGGGCGCGCTCGCCCCGGCGATGCGTGGAGGGCCGAGGCCCTCCACGCGTTCCCGCCACCGAGAGCATCTCGGCTGCCGTGCCTGCGTGCCCGCCTCGCCGTTGCTGGTGTCGCCATGCCGATTCGTCCTTTCGTCGTCGTCTCGTCTGGTCCGTCCTGTCGTCGGTCTGGTCCATCGGTGCCGATCGCCTCCGCTCGCTCGGACGGTCTGGGCCCGCTCACCCGTCATCTGAGGCGATCCGTCACGGTCGCCGACGGAGCGTCATACGGTCTGAGGCCGGACCAGGATCTCCGGGAGACGATACCCGTTGGGGCGGCATCCAAAGGGGAGGGCAGGTCATGACAGGCAGCACCGGCCGATTCGAGCTGCGGGGCATCAACCATCTCGCCCTCGTGTGCCGCGACATGGAGCAGACGGTCGACTTCTACACGAACGTGCTCGGCATGCCGCTGGTCAAGACCATCGAGTTGCCGGCCGGCATGGGTCAACACTTCTTCTTCGACTGCGGCGGCGGCGACTGCCTCGCCTTCTTCTGGTTCCCCAACGCACCCGACGGCGTGCCCGGCATCAGCGCACCCGCAGCGCGACCTGATCAAGGCGACCTGACGAGCGCCATCGGGTCCATGAACCATGTTGCCTTCGACGTGCCGCCCGAGAAGATCGAGGAATACCGCGACCGTCTCATCGCCGCGGGCATCGACTGCACCGAGATCGCCAACCACGACGACTCCGAGTGGGGCATCAGCGACGCCATGCACTCCGGCGTCTACGTGCGCAGCATCTACTTCCAGGACCCCGACGGCATCCTGCTCGAGTTCGCCTGCTGGATGCGCGAGTTCACCCTCTCCGACGTCTCGCACACACCGGCCCGCGCCGTCGACGCCAACGTGGTGGCCGGGCCCGGCGCTCCCGACCGAGCCGACGCCCGTCTGATTCGTCCACCCGCCCACACCGATGCCCCGCCTCCGCCAGGTCCCCAAGGACGAAGCCACCGCGCCCATCGTCACCACCATGTACGAGTGGCTCTTCGAGGGACGCGACCCCGTCGCCGAACCAGGCCGGTGGGACGGCACGACGGGCGACTGGTGGACCGTCTTCGCCAACAGCCCCGACATCCTCGATCACTGTGTCAAGGGATTCGGCCTCTACCAGTCGCCGACGCGCACGCTCGACCCAAAGCTCCGCGAGCTCGGCCAGATCCGCGCCGGCTGGGCGGCCGGCAGCCAGTTCGTCTTCAGCCAGCACGCCAAGTCGATGCGAGAGCTCGGGATGCCCGAGGCCCAGATCACCCACGTCCCCGCCTGGTCGACGGCGCCCGAGGGCACGTACGACGCCGCCGAGCGCGCCGTGCTGGCCTACACCGACTGCCTCGTCTACGACCACGGCCGCGTCCCCGACCAGCTCTTCGCCGAGCTGCGGCGCCACCTCGATGACGTCGCCATCCTCGAGCTGACCTACATCACCACGCTGTATTTTCAGCACGCCGTGATGTCCAAGGCCCTCCGCACCGAGTTCGACGACCGCGACGATCCCGTCGTCGAGGTGCCCGGTCCCGAGGGGGCCAGCGCAATGCATCCCGGACCACGTCGATGAGGGCGCCTCACACCGTTCTGCCCTCAGACGAGGGCCGACACGTCCCCGACGCCGAGGACCTGTGGAACGAGTCGTACTACTGCGACTTCGTCTCCAACGACGGCGCACTCGGCGGGTGGCTGCGCCTCGGGCTCTACCCCAACCGCGAGGTCGCCTGGTGGACGGCCTGGATCGTCCGCCCCGCGCTCCCCCGGCATCTGCTCCGTCGACTACCGGGCCCCCGTGCCACCGGGCGACACCTTGGTCTCCGAGTCCCCTCTCGACGGCCGCAGCGGCGGGCGCATCGAGATCGACCTGCGCCGACCCCTCGAGGAGTTCCGCCTCGCCGCCCATGTGCCGGGCACCGTCGTGACCGACCCGGCCGACGTCTACGCCAAGGGCGAGCACGACGCCGGTCCGGCCGCCGACCTCGATCTGGACCTCACCTGGACGACGGACGGCTCGGCCTATCACTACGAGCTCACCACGCGCTACGAGATCCCGTGCCACGTCGCCGGCACGGTCACGATCGACGGCGAGACGTTCAGCGTTGACGGACAGGGCCAGCGCGACCACTCATGGGGCGTGCGCGACTGGTGGGCCTTCGGATGGTGTTGGTGCTCGATGCGGCTCGATGACGGCACGCGCGTCCACCTCGCCGACATTCGCATGCCCGGGATGCCCGTGTTCTTCGGCTACATCCAGACGCCGGGGAAGGTGAACCCCGTCACCGCACTCTCCGTGACCGAGGAGATCGGCGAACACGGCTTCCCCACCGTCGCCCGGGTCGAGATCGCCGCGGCACCCGAACACGACCTCGGTCTCGACGTGACGCCGGTCGCGTTCGGCCCGGTCCTGCTGCGCGACGACGGCCCGGCCGCGGGCGCCCACCCCCGGACGAGCCGCTTCCCCCGGGCCATGGTGACCTGCCGCACCGACGACGGGCGATCCGGTTCGGGCTGGATCGAGTGGAACCAACCTGATCCAATCTGATCGCGCCCCGTAGGTCCGGGCACCACCTCGCCACCGATAGCCTTTTTGGGTGGCTGGGAATCGTGGGTCGTCGGTGGCGGGCCTGCCGGGTCGCACGCACCGTCTCCCCGTCGCATCCCGCGCCTCACCGCGGTCGTCGTCGCACTCTCGTTCGCGCGCCGCGCGTCGCGGCCGTCGCCGCGCTCTCTGCCGTCGCCGCGCTCTCTGCCGTCGCCGCGCTCGCGGCCGTCGCCGCGATCGGGACCGGCGCCGCATCCGCCTCCACGACCGGCTCCCCCGCTACCACCACGACTGCGCCGAACACCAGCACCGGATCGGCCTCGTCCCACCCCACGGTGGCGGACGAATGGGTGATCAAGGCCTTCGTTGCGGAGCAGAAACTCGGCAGCGTGCTGCATCGAAGGAAAGGTCACGCAGGGCAAGAGCGTGATCGTGCTCGATTTGCTGGTCAACGGCGACGGCGAGGGCGGTGGCGTCTTCGTCCAGCAGGGCAACGTCATCAAGATCGAACGGGTCGGCGACGATGCTGTACCTCAACGCGCCCAAGAGGTTCTGGTCGACGCACGCCGGCGTGGCCGAGACCAACGCCTACGGCGGCAAGTGGGTCGAGTTCTCCGGCGCTCGACGCGGGCTTCGTGTCCTTCGACCAGTTCCTCGATGCGGCGGATGTGGTCAACGCCGTCTTCCGGGGCGACAGCGCCCCGTTGACGGTGAGCAAGCCGACGACGTTTGGTGGCCACAAGGTCGTCGTCGTCAAGGACACGGCCACCAACACCGGCAAGCGCAGCACGGGCCTCATGTATGTCGGCACCGCCAGCCCTCACTACGTCTACAAGATCGTCGACGACACGCCGGATCAGACGAGCACCCTCGTGTTCACCAACTACGGCAAGCCAGTTCCCCTCACCGTCCCGCCCGAGCCGATCAACGTCTCCTGAGCGCGCGACACGCACATCCGCAAGGCATCAGTTCGCGGCTCACCGATCCGTGGCACGGCGGATCGTTACTTGAACATGTCGCCCAGCATCTTGGCGCGCCCCGATGCCGGCGGCCGCACCCTCGACGCCGTGGTGGTCGTCGCGGTCGGGCATGTACTCGCTGATGACGCCGGCCAAGATGGGCAGCGGCATCGACTGCAGCCAGATGCGACCCGGGCCCGTCAGCAGGGCGAAGTGGTGGCCGTCGGAGCCCATGTAGCGGTTGGCCATGCCCGGCACCTTCTGCACCGAGAAGGTGACGGACGCCTGGAAGAGGCCGGCGTGCCCGGGGTGCACCCGCATCGTCTGGCCGGCGACCAGGTCGTAGACGATCACCTCGCCCGAGAGGTCGATGAAGGCGCGGCCGGTGCCGCCGATCTTCTGGAGGATGAAGCCCTCGCCGCCGAAGATGCCGCCGCGGAACGACTGCTGGAATCCCATGGACAGCTCGATCCCCGGCGTGGCCGCCATGAAGCCGTGCCGGTGGACCATGAACTCGTTGCCCGGGGCCACGTCGATCGGCAGGATGTGACCGGGGAACTTGGAGGCGAAGGCGATCGAGCCGGGGCCGCCTTGCGCGGTGTACGTCGTCATCATGAAGCTGGCGCCGGAGACGGCCCGCTTGACGGCGCCCATGATGCCCTTGCCGCCCATGCCGCCGCCGGTGTTGGTCTGCCATTTGGATTGCGTCCGACATCCAGCTGAACTCGCCGGCCTCGGACACGATGGACTCGCCGTCGGCGAGCGAGAGCTCGAGCACCGGCATTGTCGTTCCGTGGATCGTCTCTTCCATCGTGACCTCCTCGTCCATTCCCATTCGGATCCCTGCCCATGGACTCACCCAGCGTTCTAATCCATCACGACCACCCATGCTTGGACTGTCACTCTCGGCGCGGGGCGGTGCGCTCCGTCAGGTCGCGGCCGCGCCGCCGGGGAACTCCACGTCGGCCGGCGGCAGGAACCGGCCCGGGCCGTGCGCCCCCGAGATCAGGCGCTCGGCCAGCGACACCTCGACGAGGCCGAGGGCCATGCCGAACGCCGCACCCAGGACGAAGTTGGTCAAGAACACCAGGAAGATCGACTCCTGGGGCACCAGGTCCGCAATCAGGACGACGACCTCGTGCTCGAGGGCGAGCGGGATGGTCACCATGACGAAGACCAGCCAGAAGTGCGGCCAGACGACGCGCACCGAGCGCCGGAAAGCGTCAGGGACCGAGCAGTCGAGGAGATTGATCAGCGGGCCCACCAGGGCGGTGAGCGTGGCGACGACGAGGCCCGGAATGACGAGGAACAGCGCCGAAGAGGGCGCTGAGCACGACGAGGAGCACCTCGGCCAACAAGAGGCGCAACCACGGCAGCGTCGCCAGCACCCGGCCCACCGGCTGGGGCGTCTGGTTGCGCTCGACCGCGCCCACCAGGCGCTCGAGCATGCCGCTGTAGAAGGTGAGTCCCAGGGTCGAGACGCCGAAGAACACCGCCCCCGAAATCGACTCCAGCCCCAGATGGTCGACGGCGATCTCGGTGAACCAGGTGCTCTGGAACGCATCGAGGCCGAAGATCACCAGGGCGGGGACGATGACACGGCCCGGCTCGAGGCGGGCCGTCCTCCAGGCCATGGACAGCAGTTCGATGGGATGCAGCGGATGGCGGTCGGGATGGTGGCGCCGGATCGGCGGGCGCGAGCGGTCGTAGGGCCCCCGCCGCAGACGGAACCTCTTGTGCCGCTCCTGGTGCTGCTCGTTCGCCACCTCGGGATCGGGCACCGGGCTCAAGACGTCGTCGAGGTCCGGCCGTCGGGTCCTCGTCGGACCCGCTCATGCGGGCAGAAAACCGTCGCCGACGAAGTCGAAGAGCGCGGCGCCCGGATCGAACGCCGGTGGCTCCCCGGCGAAGCGATGCCGGCCGACCGCGAGCACGAAGCCGTCCGGATCCTCGAAGGCCACCTCCTCGAACCCGGCGGCGGCGAAATCGGCCCGGATGGACGGCGTGGCGTCGGGCGGGCGGCGGTGCCGGGTCCAGATCACCTCGGACCCCCGGCGACAGAATCCCCGGAGCCCCTCGATGGTGCGGGTGATGTCCGCCGAGCTGATGTTGCCGAACACACCGCACACCAGCACCAGGTCGGCCGGAACCTGGGGCTCGTACCAGCGGCACTGCGAGGCGTCCCCCTCCACGATTCGCACCTGATCGGCCACGCCCGAGGACGCAGCCCGGTCTCGGGCGAACGCGACCAGTCCCGGATCGAGCTCGACGAGGCAGGGCCGAGACCTCGGCGCGCCGCGGATGCGTCGCCACCACGTCGATCACATCGCGCCCCTGCCCGGCACACATGCTCACGATCCGGATCGGCCCCCGGTGCCCGGAGGGCACCCCGTCGAGGAAGTCCCGGACCATCCCCTGCACCAGCGCCAGCCGGAGCGACAACGGCGAGTCGGGGTTCTCGTACGCCGCGTGCCAGCGCACCCAGTGCGAATCGTCAGACCCCGAGGCCGCTTCTAGATGGTCCCCGAGGGCCATGACGACCCATCGTAGGGTGGGCTGCGTGACCGCCCCGACCGGGCACGCTCGGCCGTGATCAAGTACATCGGATCGAAGCGCCGCCTCGTCCCCGTCCTCGCGCGCATCTGCGAGGCCTCCGGCGCCCGCAGCGCGCTCGACCTCTTCACGGGCACCACCCGCGTGGCCCAGGCCTTCAAGGCACAGGGCGTGCACCTCACCGCCGTCGACAGCGCTCGCTACGCCTACGCCTTCGCCCGCACCTACATCGAGGCTGATGCCGCCACCACCGATTCCGGCGCGCTCACCGCCGCGATCACCCACCTCAACTCGCTGCCGGGCCGGGAGGGCTACGTCACCGAGATGTTCAGCCGTCAGGCCCGGTTCTTCCAAGCGCACAATGCGATGCGGATAGATGCCGCCCGCGACGCCATCGACTCGGAGTATGCGGGGTCGCCTCTGTTCCCCCTCCTGCTGACGTCGTTGATCGAGGCGGCGGACCGGGTGGACTCGACGACCGGCGTGCAGATGGCCTACGTGAAGGAGTGGGCGCCGCGGTCGTACAACCCCCTCGAGTTGCGCGTGCCCGAGTTGCTGGCCGGCGGCGGCCGTGCCATCCGTGGCGATGCCGTCGAGCTCGTACACGGTTCGAGCCTGGGCCACGTCGACCTGGCCTACCTCGATCCGCCGTACAACCAACACCGGTACTTCACCAACTACCACGTGTGGGAAACGTTGGTCGCCTGGGACGCGCCCGAGTCATACGGCGTCGCCCGCAAACGGGTGGACTGCGCGCGACCCGTCGACGAGATCCGCCTTCAACTCGAAGCGGACGATGCCCGCCGCGCTCGCCTCGGTGGTCGCCGGCGGTGGACTGCGATCTGCTGGTCCTCTCCTACAACGACGAGTCCTGGCTCGAGCTGGAGGAGCTCGAGGTCGATGTGCGGCGCAGGAGGGCGGCGCGACGTGGCGACGCTCGCCTTCGACTCGACTCGCTACGTGGGCGCCCGCATCGGCATCTTCGACCCATCCGGCCGCAAGGTCGGGCGGGTGAGCCATCTCTCCAACCAGGAGTTGCTGGTCATCGCCGGCGACCCATCGGTGGTGCGCCGGGTCATCGAGTCGGTCGGCTCGACGCCGCTCGAATCCAAGCGCCCCTCGGCCGCGAAGGCTGTGACGGTCGGCGCGCCTCGCGGCTGATCGACTACAACAGGCAACGTGAGCAAGCACGATCACGCTGGCCACGATGCGGGCCACCTTGACGACGGCTCCCACAGGGACCACGGATCGGACGCAACACCCGGATCGCACGAGACGGACTATCCACGGCTCGAAGACTGCGACCTCTCCCTTCGGCTCTCCAAGGACGAGGAGAGCAAGCGTCTCGGCAGGGCGCAACGCCGCCTATTGCACCTGCGGCTGATCAACGGCGGCCAGCTCAACGAAGGCAAGCTCGGACCTCCCGTGTGCATCGTCTTCGAGGGCTGGGACGCCGCGGGGAAGGGCGGCGCGATCAAGCGGCTGGTCGAGCCACTCGACCCCCGTCACGTGCACGTCGCTCCCTTCGCCGCACCGACACCCGACGAGCTGCGCCACCATTTCTTGTGGCGCTTCTGGCCGCCGCTGCCCGGATGGGGCGGCATGACCATCTTCGACCGCAGTTGGTACGGCCGCGTCCTGGTGGAGCGGGTCGAGAGCCTGGCGACCGAGGTCCAGTGGCGCCGGGCGTACCAGGAGATCAACGACTTCGAGCACACCTTGGCCGAGGAAGGGATGATCGTCATCAAGCTCTGGATGCACATGTCGCATGAGGAGCAGGGTCGCCGCTTCGAGCGTCGCCGTGACGACCCCCTCAAGTCGTGGAAGCTCACGGCGGAGGACTGGCGCAACCGGGAGAAGCGGGCCGAGTACGACGCCGCGGTGTCCGACATGCTCCGGCTGACGAACGGCCCGCTGGCGCCGTGGGACGTGATCTCGTCGGAGAACAAGCGCTATGGGCGGGTACAGGTGATCGAGACGGTGATCGAGCAGATGGAGCAGGGTATGGCGCGCTGGGAGATGCCCGTGCCGCTCGACGACGAGGCCGGAGAGCAGACCGAGCTCGCCCTCATGCTCGACGATCCAGAGTTCCAGCACGGGCCGCAGCCTCCGCCGAACGGGTCCACCTCGTCCTCGGAGGAGCGGGTGCAGGCATGAGTGCCACGTCCGCGGCCGCGGGGGCCGCTCCCGCCCGGCCCGGGATCACGATCCCCTTCGACGGGATCCCGCTCCACGCGCACCGCGAGTGGTTCGCCCGCCTGCGCGAACTCGGCTACACCGACATCTGGTCCGCCGAGGTCGACGGCGCCGACGGCTTCACGCCCCTCGCCCTCGCCGCGGCGTGGGAGCCGACGCTGAACCTCGGCGTCGCCATCACGCCCTCCTACACCCGCGGCCCGGCGCTGCTCGCCCAGAGCGTGGCCGCCATGGCCGATGCCGCACCGGGACGCTTCGCCTGCGGGCTCGGCGCGTCGTCGCAGGTGATCGTGGCCAACTGGAACGGCCTGGCCTTCGAGGACCAGTACCGCCGCGTGCGCGACACGTTGCGCTTCTTGAAGCTGGCCTTCAAGGGCGAAAAGGTGACCGAGGAGTTCGACACCTTCCGCGTCAAGGGCTTCCGGCTCGCGCTCATCCCCGAGCAACTGCCGCCGATCTACCTGGCGGCGCTCCGGCCCGGGATGCTGCATCTCGCCGGGCGCGAGGCCGACGGCGCCATCCTCAACTGGCTGAGCGCCGAAGACGTCGCCACTTCGGTCGCCGAGGTCCACAAGGCCGCTGACGGCTCGCCCCGCCAGATCGTCGCCCGCATCTTCGTCATCGTCACCGAGGACGCGACGCTCGCCCGGACGATCGGGCGCCGGATGATCACCACCTATCTCAACGTCGAGGCCTACGCCGAGTTCCAGCGCTGGCTGGGCCGGGGCCCCGCCCTCCAGCCCATGTGGGACGCCTGGGCGGCCGGCGACCGCAAGGGCGCGCTCGACGGCGATCCCCGACGAAGTGGTCGACCAGCTGGTCGTCCACGGATCAGTCGCCGAGTGCCGGGCCCACGTGCAGCGCTATGTCGACAACGGCGTCACGATCCCCGCACCCGCCCTCATCCCGATCGGCGTCGACCTGGCCGAGGCGGTGGTCGGCCTCTCGCCAGCCGCGGGATAGGTCGGCGAGCACGTAAAGGGAGAGGGAAGGCACCAGTGGCAGAGATCGACTTCCGCACGACGTCAGTGGCCGAGCTCACCCGGTCGGTGCGGGCGAAGGAGGTCAGCGCGCGGGAGCTGACCCACGCCGCCCTCGCACGGATCGAGAGGCTGAACCCGATCTACAACGCCTTTGTGGCCACGGATGGGGACAGGGCGCTCGGCGATGCCGACGCCATCGACGCCCGCATCGCCGAGGGCGGCGACCCGGGCCCCCTCGCCGGGATCCCGATCGGCGTCAAGGATCTGCAGAACGCCCGTGGCTATGTCACGACCTACGGGTCGGCACTGCACGCCGACGACCCGCCCGCCACTACCGACGACCCTTTCGTGGCGCGGATGCGCGCCGCCGGCTGCGTCATCCTCGGCAAGACCAACACACCCGAGTTCGGCTGGATGGGAAACACGTCCAACGCCATCTTCGGCGCCTCCTACAACCCTTTCGACACGTCTCGGGGGCCGGGCGGGTCCTCGGGCGGATCCTCGGCCGCCATCGCCGCTGGGATGGTGCCACTCGCAACCGGCTCCGACGGGGGAGGCTCCATCCGCATCCCGAGCGCCTGCTGCGGCCTGTCGGGGATGAAGCCGAGCCTCGGCCGCGTCCCCGCCGGAGGTCCCAACCCGCCCGGCTGGATCGACCTCTCGACGAACGGTCCGATGGCCCGCCGCATCGCCGACGTCACCCAGGCGCTCGACGTCGCCGTCGGCCCCGACCCCACCGACCTGCGCGCGCTGCCCCGCCCCGAGGCCAACTGGGTCGCCGCCCTCGACGACCCGCACGTGCCGGTCAGCATCGCCTACTCCCCGACCCTCGGCTACGCCACCGTCGACGCCGAGGTGGCCGCCGCCTGCGAGCGCGCCGTCGAGGTGCTCGCGTCGCTGGGCGCCGACGTCGTCGTCGTCGACTCTGTCTTCGATGACGACCCCGTCGGTGATTTCCTCACCCTGACCGCGGCCGCAACGCTGCGCACCCTGCGGCCGTACATGGACCACCCACGCTGGGACGAGGTCGACCCGGTGCTGCGCCACTTCGTCAACGTTGCGCAGTCGACGACCGCCGAGCAGATCCTCCAGGTCTTCGACCGCTTCCACCTACATGAACCTGAAGTTGGTCGACTTGTTCCGTCGCTCACGGATCCTCGTCACGCCGACCTGCGCCGCCCTCGCCCCGCACGCCGGCGGGATCACCAGCACGGTCAACGGCGAGACGACCGCCAACTGGGTCCACTTCACCTACCCGTTCAACATGACCCGCTCCCCCGCCGCCACTGTCTGCGTCGGCACGAGCGAGACTGGCCTGCCCATCGGGCTGCAGCTGGTCGGGCCCCAGCACGGTGACCTCGTCGTGCTCCGCACGGCGGCGGCCCTTGAGGCCGCCGTGGACCTCGATACGCTCGCATCCATCCCCGACTAGTCCCCCGAATCAAGAGGAAGGAGCAGTTCCCATGTCGATCGCCACCCCCGCCAATCCGAAGGACACCGTCCGCCTCGTCAGCGAGGAGGACGCGCCGTGGGCCGACACGGGCATGGGCATCCTGCTCAAGATCGTCCGCTTCGACGTCCAGCACGGGACCTGGGTGATCCTCAACCGATTCAAGCCGGGCGTGCAGCTGCAGACCCACCGTCACACCGGTTCGGTCGACGCCTTCACCTCGGCCGGGCGCTGGCACTACCTCGAGTACGACTTCTACGTCACCCCCGGGTCCTACCTCTTCGAGCCGGCCAACTCGGTGCATACGCTGCACGTGCCCGAGGACAACACCGAGGACACCGACGTGTGCTTCATCATCGAGGGCGCGCTGTTGAACCTCGCCGAGGACGGGTCCGTCGAATCGGTCTCCGACGGCCCGAACACGCTCGAGGCCTACTACGCGATGCTCGAGGCGCAGGGCGACCCCCGGCCCAGCGGCATCATCGTCTGAGCCCATGACGTCGACGACAGGGTCTGCGACCGCCGACGCCGGCCGCCTGCTCGACCCGAGCCTGTACTCGGGCGGTGACCCCTTCGAGCTGTACGCCGAGCTGCGCCGGACGGCGCCGGTGTGCTGGGTCGACCGCGAGGGCGGCGGGCTTCTGGGCCGTCACGACGCATCCCGAGGTGCGCATCGATCGGCGCCGACCCCGTGCGGTTCTGCTCGTCCCGGGGGATCCTGACCGACGAGATCGGCACGTCCTACGACTCGCCTCCCACGATGATGCACACCGACCCGCCGCAGCACACCCGCTACCGGCGGCTGGTCCAGCCGGGGTTCAAGCCGTCGCTGGTGCGCCTCATGGAAGCCGGGCGTGACGGCGAAGGCACGGGCGCTCTTGGATCCGATCCGCGGCGGTGTGGCCTTCGACGTCGTGCATGACCTGTCGATCCCCTTCCCGTTGCAGGTCATCTGCGAGCTGCTCGGGGTGGACGGGTCGCAGTGGCCGCGCTTCTTCGACTGGTCCGAGGCGGTCATCCCGGGCGAATCCGAGCGAATCCGAGGAGGAGCGGGCAGCGCTGCAGCTCGAGATGTGGGAGTACCTGATCGGTGTCGCCGACGAGCGGCGGCGGGCGCCGGCCGACGACCTCGTGTCCGTGCTGGCGAATGTCGGATCCGATCCGGACGCTGCCGGCGAGGCGCTGAGCGAGGCGGAGCTGGCGATGTTCTTGATCCAGCTGCTGGTGGCGGGGAACGAGACGACCCGGAACCTGATCTCGGGTGGTCTGGTCGCGCTCGCTGAGAATCCCGCGGCAGTGGGAGGCCTTGCGGGCCGACCCATCCCTGGTGCCGACCGCCGTCGAGGAGCTGCTGCGCTGGACGACGCCGGTGATCTCGTTCATGCGCACGGCGACCGAAGCCGACGCTGGTCCGTGGCGTCTCCGTGGCGGCAGGTGATCCGGTGCTCTTGGTCTACGCCTCGGCCAACCGCGACGAAGAGGTCTTCGGCACCGACGCCGGCGAGGTCCGGGTCGACCGCCATCCGAATCCCCACGTGAGCTTCGGCTTCGGACCCCATTTCTGCCTTGGTGCGGCACTGGCCCGTCTCGAGGGCCGGGTCGTCCTGACCGAGCTGCTGGCACGCTTCGAGTCGCTGTCGTTGGCCGGCGAGGTGGAGCGCACGCCGAGTCCGGTCATCGCAGGTGTGCGGCACGCGCCGATCGTGTTCGACTGACTCGCGGCGCCATTCGCCTGACTCGCGCGCCATCGACCAGATCCACCCGTCGCACCACCAGAATCGGCCAATCCCTCACACTGGCGCCAGCGTGGTTTCGCTGTCGCAGCATGCGTCCTCGCCGGTGTCGCCGACCGTGGACTGCGCCAGGCGCGTGGACTGCGCCAGGCGCGTGGACTGCGCCAGGCGTCGTGGACTGCGCCGCCGACTCCTCTCGACCCACAGCCGGGCGCCCCGGCAGCAGCGTCGAACGCAGCAACGGCACCGACTGCGGCGACCACCGCCCCGGCGATGCACGCGGCCCACACTCCACTGTGGAACGCGTTGAAGGCGACGTTCTCGAGGTACGGCCTCGCCGCCCCGAGGCGCATGCTGCGACGACCGCGAGCGCGGCCGCCATGGATTGATGCGCCTCCGCCTTCGGACCGGCAGGGATGGGCAGCGGACGGAAGGCGTTGATGATGCGCGGGCGCGTAGGACGAGGCGAAGATCGAGCCGAAGACCGCCACGCCGAGCGTCCGCCGAGCTCCCGGGTCGTGTTGTTGACCCCGGCGGCGGCGCCGCGCTGCTCGTCGGGCACCGAGCCCATGACCGCCTCGGTCGTCGGCGCCGTGATGGCGGACAGCCCGAGCGCCAGCAGCACCATGGCGACGATGATCGGCCCCCAGAACGACGTGGTCGCCTCCGAGTTGAAGGCCGCAACGACGAGCCCGGCTGCCATCAGCACGAGCCCGGTCGCCACGACGACCCGCATGCCGATCTTCAGCGCCAGGACAGCCGCCAGCGGCGTCGCCACCGCGGCGACGACCGCGAAGGGCAGGGTGTGCACGCCGGCCGACAAGGTCGAGTAGCCCTTCACGAACTGGAAGTACTGGGTGATCAGGAAGATGAAGCCGAACAGGGTGAAGAAGGCGACGGAGATGGAGAGCGCGCCACCGGTGAAGCGCGGGATCCGGAAGACCCGCACGTCGAGGAGCGGTCCCTCTGTGCGCAGCTCCATCAGCGTGAACGCCGCCGAGCAGGACGGCGGCGACGGCGAAGCAGGCCAGGGTCCCCACCGACGCCCAGCCCCACTGCGGTCCCTCGATGATCGCGAGCACCAGGCTCGTCACCCCGATCGTCGAGATGATGACGCCCCGCAGGTCGAAGCGATGCGGCGTCAGCCTTGGGGATCCGCGGGATGAGCGCCTGCCCGGCCACGCAGCGTGACGACGACGATGGGCACGTTCACCAAGAAGATCGAGCCGTACCAGAAGTGCTCGAGCAGCGCGCCCCCCACGACCGGCCCGAAGGCGACGGCGATGCCCGACGTCGCCCCCCAGATCCCCAGCGCCTTCTGCCGTTCGGACGGGTCGGGGAAGATGCTCGTGAGGATGGCGAGGCTGGCCGGGAAGATGAAGGCGGCGGCGACGCCCATCAGCGCCCGTGCCGCGATGAGCGTCCCCGTCGAGTCCGAGACCGCCGCGGCGGCGGAGAACACGCCGAAGAAGACCAGGCCGACCTGCATGGTCCCCTTGCGACCCAGCCGGTCCCCGATCCCGCCCCCGGCGAGCAGCAGGCCGGCGAAGGCGAGGCTGTAGGCGTCGACGATCCACTGCAACGACGTGATGGACGCGCCCAGCTCCCGGTTCAGGGTGGGGAGCGCCACGTTGACGATGGTGTTGTCGACGACCACCAGGAAGACGGAGAGGCAGAGGACGGGCAACACCATCCAGCGCCGGTCCGACCCGACCGACGGGGAGAGCCGGCCGCCGGCGTGGTCATGGCGGCCCCGGGCGCCCTGGCCGCCCGCACCACCATCGAGCACTGCCACGGCTTGAGGGGATCCGGATCCGAAGCTCATCACGCCTCCTGACGAAATAGAACACCGTGCTATTGTTATAGCACGGTGTTCTTTAGTAAGCTAGAGTCGATGGCAGAAAACCGCCGGACCAGGAGCGAAGCCGGAACCGACGCCGGAGGGAACCCCGGATCGACCACGGGGAGCCGGACAGGACTCCCAGCGCGGACATGAGGGAGGCGCTGCTCACGTCCGCAGCCGAGATCCTCGAGGCCGAAGGACCCGACGCGCTCTCCGTCCGTCGGATCGCCACGGCCGCCGGCGTCGCACCCATGGGCGTCTACAACCACTTCGACTCGAAGAACGGGATCATCGAGGCCCTGTTCATCCAGGGCTTCGAGCGCCTCCGGGCGACGCTCGCTCGCGGCGATTGCCGACATTGCAGGATCCCTACGAAGCGCTGCGCGAAGGCGGCCGCCGCTACCGGGCCCTCGCCCTCGCCCACCCCATGGCGTACCGGCTCATGTTCCTGCGCACGATCCCTGCCTTCGAGCCGAGCCCGACCGCGCTCGAGATCGCCGCTCGGCGCCTTCGACAGCCTCGTCGCCGCCGTCGTGCGCGCCATGGCCGCCGGCGTGCTCGCGGTCGGACCGCCCACCGAGACCGCGCAGGTCATCTGGTCGAGCATCCACGGCTGGGTCTCGCTCGAGCTCGCCGGCATGGGCTTCGTCGAGGACCAGGACGCGGGCTTCGAGCTCGGCTGCCGCTCCCTGCTCCGCGGTCTCCGCCCCTGACCCCTTGATCCAAGGAGTGGCTGATTCAACGCGTCGCTGTCCACGCGTCGCGATGCAGCGCTTCAGCGCGGATCGGGCCGATCCAGGTACCAGTGCCGCGCCACTGAGGGGAACCACCGGACCTCATCGGCGGACCTCGTCCACGGGATCATGCCGAAACGCGTGATGGTGCGCTGCCGACCGTCGTGGTCGCCGTAGAGGATCTCGATGGTGAACGGTTCCATGTCTGACGGCCTTGCGGCTCAGCCAGTCGATAGTCCGGGTCCTCGGCGCTCCGGATGGCCGCTTGCCAGAACCCCATGTCGTACGGGCCACGTACAGGTCGCGCAGTCTGCATGCGGAAGTCCTCGGGCTCGGCGTGCGTGCACCTCGATCGTCGACGCAGTTTCCGTCAGGCGTCCACCCGAACGGCACGGCCAGACCCGAGCCGACGTTGCGGAGCGAAATCGCCATATAGATCGATCCGTCGACGAACTCGGCGGTGGCCCGGCCTCCCTCGAGACGGACCCAGTGGTCGTCCATCCAGCGGACCTTCTGCAGCGGATCCTCGAGCCGTGAGGTGACCAACACCGGCCGCAGGGCCAACCTGGTAGGCCGCCTCCGCCATCCGGGCCGACCGGTTGGCCGAGCGCACGGCGACGAACGTGGCGATCGCCAGCACCAGCGTGCCCAGCGCCGTGGCGAACGTCGCAACCGTCGCCCAGTCCGTGGCCAGACCACAGATCATCGGCGCCCGCAGAGTCTACGGCGACTCGCCCTGCACTGCGCAGACTCGCTCGGCGTGATCGCCCACGTCTCCATCCAGTGCGCCGACCTCGGCGCCAGTGCCACCTTCTACGACGCCGTGCTTGCCCCGCTCGGCGGCACCCGGATCATGGCCGACGGCGACCGCCATCGGCTACGGCGTCCCGCCCGTGCCGCGAGTTCTGGATCGGGCGCACAACAGACGGGCGACGGCTTCCGCGAGACGCACTTCGCCTTCAGCGCGCCCGACCGGGCGGCCGTCCGCGCCTTCTTCGACGCCGCCGTGGGCACTGGCGCCGAGGTCCTCCACGAGCCGCAGCTCTGGCCTCGGTACCACCCGAACTACTACGGCGCCTTCGTGCGTGACCCCGACGGCAACAACGTCGAGGCGGTCTGCCACTCCCCCGAGTGATGCCCGCCGGCCCCGGCGCCCCAGCGCGTGGCCCGGCTCAGCCGAACGTCGACACGAAATGGTTCAGCACCGCCGTGCAGAGGTCCTGCTGCGCCGGCCGGCAGGGTGCACGTGGCCAGGTAGGCGGTCGCCTCGCTCGGGTTGGGCTGGTACAGCACGACACCGTTCGCCGGATTCTGACCGCCTGAGGGCAACCCGGCACCGGCCACCCCCGGCGGGTCCTGGAACCCGACCTCGACCGACGAGGTCCTCACCACGGTTCTCCTGCGAGGGATCCGCAGCACAGGCTCTTCCCGAGGTCCTGCTGCGCCGCTGCCTTGGCGGCGCTGAAGAAAGGACAGGCCAGGCGGCCCCGGTGACCGGGCTGCCTCCGCTCTCGGTGGCGGTGATCGCCTCAATGGGCGAGGACGCCGGCAGGTGCCACGTGGTGCCGGTGCCCGCCGGCAGCGACGTTCCCGACCGGCGTCAGCGCCAGCGTCCCACTGCCGTCGGCCCCGAAGGTGCCGTTGCAGGTCCAGCCGGTCAGCGGACCGACGAGCATCAACCTCCCGGCCGCGTCGGTGTAGACGGCCAGGTTCCCCTGCTGCGCATTCGATGGGGGGACGCTGACGGAGACCGACGCCGGCAGGGATGTCGTCGTCGTGGGCACACCCGAGGTCGTCGTTGCACACGATGACCGGGAGCGATGCCGTCGACCATCGGCCCAGTGGCCGAAGTGGTCGACGGGGACGATGGACGACGACGTCGTGGTGGACGGCCCGCCGACGTGCTCGTCGTGGATGGGTGCTCGGACGGGTCGTGGGCGACGACGTAGCCGGGCCCGATGACCCGCACCCTGCGCCGAGGAGCACCACGACGCCACCCGCCCCGGCCAACACCAGCCAACGCGACACCCGTGCTCCTCCCGTTCGCCCCATTCGCCCGATTCCCGATTCCGCCGGCCGTGCCCAGGGCAGCTATGCGTCCACCGTCAAGTCCTCGAGCAGGTCGGCGAAGCGCCGCTGCGCCTCCGCCCGCCGGGTCGGGATGTGCTCGCTCGGCACCTCGTGCGGCGTGTAGCCCTTCAGGACCTGGCGGGCCACGGTCTGGCGATGGACCTCGTCGGGCCCGTCGTAGAGGCGGGCCGCCCGGGCGGCCCGGTACATGTGCTCGAGCGGGAGGTCACACGAGAACCCGAGCGACCCGTGCACCTGGATGGCGCGATCGATCACGTCGTAGAGGACCTTTGCCCCGAAGTACTTGATCATGGCGATCTCGACCCGGGCCGCCGCGCGCCCCCTCCTGATCCATCTTCCACGCCGCCTGCAGGGTCATCAGCCGGGCCGCCGCCATCTCCGCCATGGAGTCGGCGACCCAGTTCTGGATGGTCTGCTTCTCGGCCAGCGTGGATCCGTGCGCGTAGCGCGAGACCGCCCGCTCGCAGAGCATGTCGAAGGCCCGCCGCGACTGCCCCAGCCAGCGCATGCAGTGGTGGATCCGTCCCGGGCCGAGCCGCTGCTGCGCCAGCACGAAGCCCGAGCCCTCCTTTCCCACCAGGTTCCCGACCGGCACCCGCACGTCGACGTAACGAATCTCGGCGTGGTTCCCGAAGCGCCCGTACTCCGTGTCCTGGATCCTCCATGGTCGCCACGTCACGGACGATCGTCCACCCCCGGCGTCGTCGACCGGCACGATGATCATCGACGACCCCTGGTACGGATGGACGTCGGGATTGGTCACCGCCATCACGATCAAGAAGTCCGCCACCGATCCGTTGGAGGTGAACCACTTGTGCCCGTTGATCACCCACTCGTCGCCGTCGCGCACAGCCGAGGTCTGCAACAGCGTCGGGTCTGATCCGGCCACATCGGGCTCGGTCATCGAGAACGCCGAGCGCAGCACCCCGTCGAGCAACGGCTCGCAGCCACTGCGCCCGCTGCGAATCGTCCCCGCTCATCTCGATACCCACGGCCAGCAACTCCGCGTTCCCCGAGTCCGGCGCGTTGTTGCCGAACACCACCGGCGCCAGCGGCGACTGGCCGAGGATCTCGTGCATCAGCCCCAGTCGCACCTGCCCGAACCCCATGCCGCCGAGCGCCGGCGGCAGATGCGCCGCCCACAGGCCCTGCGCCTTCACCTGCTCCTGCAAGGGGCGCACCAGCGCACGCACCTGGTCGTAGTCCAGATCCAAGGTCTCGAGCGGGAACACCTCGTCGCGCACGAAGCCGCGCATCCACGCCAACTTCTCCTCGAACTCCGGCTCCGTCGAGAAATCCCAGGCCATCGGCCACCTCCCTGCTGCCGGCCGCCGCGCTGTCAGCTACCGGGACTCCCCACCCTGCCACTACCGTGGGCGCCGTGACCACAACGAGCCCCGTCACCTTCCGCAACACCGCGCCAGTGGACGGCCCGCCGCCTCCGCCCCAAGTCGCCCTGAGCGCGGCGGACAGGGCCGTCATCGCCGGAGCAGAGACGGCGCTCCTCGACGAGCGCCGTCTCCTGACCGTCGACGAGCTCGCCGCGCTGGCCGCGCTGCCCGACGGCGCGGTCATGAACCTGGCCGCACTGGCCCATCAGGTGCGTCTCGCCTGGTGCGGCCCCGAGGTCGAGATCGAGGGCATCCTCTCGGCCAAGACCGGTGGGTGCCCCGAGGACTGCCACTTCTGCTCACAGTCGTCGCGATTCGACTCGCCCGTCAAGGCCACCCCGTTCCTCGATACCGACGAGGTGCTCGCCGCCGCCCGCGAGACCGCCGCCCTCGGCGCCTCGGAGTTCTGTCTCGTCCTCGCCGTGCGCGGTCCCGACGAGCGCACCATGCAGCGCATCCTCGACCTCGTGCCGCTCGTCCGGGACGAGACCGGCCTCAACGTTGCCATCAGCGCCGGCATCCTCACCGAGGACCAGGCCCGGCGCCTGGCCGAAGGGGGCGTGCACCGCTACAACCACAACGTCGAGACGGCTCGCTCGTACTTCCCCTCCATCGTCACCACGCACAGCTGGGACGAGCGGGCCGAGACCTGCCGCCTGGTGCGCGACCACGGCATGGAGCTGTGCTGTGGCGCGCTGCTCAACATGGGCGAGACCGACGCCCAGCGCGTCGAGCTGCTGACCCAGCTCCAAGAGCTCGAGCCCGACCGAAGTGCCGCTCAACTTCCTCAACCCACGTCCGGGCACCCCGCTCGGCGAGCGGCCGATCCTCGGCGCCTGGGACGCCATCCGCTGGATCGCGCTCTTCCGGCTGGCTCTGCCTTCGGTGATCCTGCGCTACGCCGGCGGACGCGAGGTGACGCTGCGCGACCTCCAGGCCATCGGGATGACCGCCGGCATCAACGCGCTGATCGTCGGCAACTACCTGACGACGCTCGGCCGCTCGGCCGACGAGGACCTCCAGATGCTCGAGGACCTGCGCATGCCCATCGGCGCCCTCAGCGCCGCCATCTGATCCGCCGCCGCCGGACTACCAGCTGCTCGGAAGACCCTCCATGACGCACCCGCCGCCCGCAGCGACCGCTTTTTGCACCGGCTTGCGGCCGGCCGGCGCCGCGGTGTGCCGGCTGTGGCCGCGCGCTCGACCCCCCTCGCTTCTGCCCCGAGTGCGGGCGGCGCATGACCGTCACCGTCGTGCCCACGGGCTGGGTGGCGCGCTGTCGCGAACACGCCGGCCTCGAGCTCCGTTCGGCGTAGCCGCCGGTGAAGAACCCGGGCCTCGATTCACCCCGTCTTCGTACCGACCACGGCCACCAGGCCGGCGGGCAGCCGCTCGTCTCCGAAGGACTCCGACACGGTCACCTCCACCCCATGAGGGGCGAGCAGCGCTGGCACCGTGGCGGTGTCGATCAGGACGTTGTCGTGACGCTCGTCGTCTCGCCGCCACGTCCCGTCCTCCTGGCGTACGAAGCTGGTCATGACTCGCACGTAACGGTTCGGCTCGGGCACCGTGAACTCGGTCGTCAGGACCCAATCGTCGCTTCGCCAGATGCTCGGTGGCTGGTTCACTCGGAGGACTCCCCACTCGAGGTCACAGAGGTCGATCGCCATGATGCCGCCGGGCTGTAAGGCCGCCGCCATTGCCACGAGCGCGGCCTCGACGTCGGACTCCTCGTCCAGGTAGTTCAGTGCATGGCCCACTCCGACGATGGCGTCGGTGGGCGGGATGGAGTCGCTCGGCAGGCGCGCCCGCCGGAACTCGAGCGCCCCGGGCACGTGCTCTCGGGCGAGGTTCAGCATCGAATCTGACGCATCGGTGGCAAGTACCCGGAGTCCCGCATCGACCAGATGGGCGGTCAGGAGCCCGCTCCCGCAGCCGATTTCGACGACCAGACCGCTGCGCTCTCGCACGGGCTCGAGAATCTTGAGGATCCCCGGCGCACACGCGTCGGCGTGGAATCCGAAACCACGATGGTGGATGAGCGCAAGATCGTCTCGGTAGTACGGCTCTCCTCCGGATCGGCGCTGTTCCATCGCGTCCAGTCTCGCCGCTGTCCGAGCCTGCCGGGCAGCTCCCTCGCTGACTTCCTCCTACCCCCTCAATCCTGGTCGCTCCTCGTCAGTGCGTGAACTGACCGAGCCACGGAGCAGTTGCCGCCAGCAACTCGTCGGTGAGCGCGACGATGTGCTCGTAGGGCAGCCGGCCGGCCATCTGATCGGTGAGCATGGCCTCGAGGACCAGAGTCCGGTCGCCGGTGAGGGCAGCCTCGACCGTCAGTTCCTGCGAGTACACGATCCGTCGCAGGCATTCGCCGAGTACGGATCCCACCTCGACACGATCACGCGGGGAGATGCCTGATGCATTCACCACACCCATGCACTCGAGGACGGGCCCATGAGCCAGGCCGACGACCTGGCCGGTATTGGGAATGTTGACCGGGAGGTGCCGCTCACGACCGGACACAATGGCATCGAGGAGCGGGGCGACGAGCTCTCCCGAGGGCCACGGCGGAACCACCGGCGCTTCCAGGAGCGCCGCCAGCTCGGCTTCATCGGTCTCCTTGTCTGCCCGATGGCCCTCGATGCCGTAGTGGTGAACGCACCAGTCGTCACCGAAACCACTGGCCTCGGTGACGAACCAGGGAAAGAACTCAGCCACGTGTGTGTCAGACGATCCCGGGAGGACGCCGAACCGTCGGAAGAGCTCGAGCTTCAGCCGGTTGTTGGCCAGCACGTCGCCCTTCGTCCATTTCTCCCCGGTCGATACCTTGCGCCAGTGACTACCAGCCGGAGGCTCCATCCAGATCGGGTCGTCAAGAGCCGAGAGAGGTTGGTCCATCAAGGAGCGCAGCATGTCGAAGCCATCTGATCCGCCGATCTGCAGGGCCGTCACCAGCGGCAGGTGGTTGACGCCCCCCACGACAGGATCGACCTCGTGCATCCCGACATCGAAGAGCAGGCTCATGGCCCAGGTCAGACCGACGAGCTCGTTGCACAACCCGACCGTCGACACCGTCGTCTCACGAGTCACCGCACGGCACAGTGCAGTGAGGGGGTTGCTGACGTTTACCAGCAACGCGTCGGGGCAGTGCCGCTCCATCGTCCGGGCGATGCCAAGTGTCACGGGCGCGCTCCGCAGCGCACGCGAGATGCCACCGGGACCCACGCTGTCGCCCACGGGTTGGCGCAGTCCGTAGCGATCGGGAATCTCGAGGTCGTGGCTCATCGCGCCGAAACCACCCACCGAGAGCCCGGTGATCACATATTCGGCTCCGTCGAGCGCGGCCTCGAGCTCCGTAGTGGTCGTTGTCCGCAGACCGCCCGAGCCGAGCGAGGCGATGTGGTCGGCCAACTGTTGTACCGGAGGCAGGCTCTCGGGCGCGGTGTCCATCAACACGACCTGGCTCTCCGCCAAGGACGGTGTGTTGACGAAATCCAGGAGCAGGCGGGGCGTCCAGTGGGCGCTCCCGCCGCCGATGATGACAATTCGCGGTGTCATGTCGCCTCCGGCCTAACCGTCGATATCGCTGCACAGCAACGTCACCGTACCCTACGGCCGTGCAGCTCGACGCCTCGATATGCGCCGCGGACTCGAGCAAGGCGATGCCTATCCAAGTGGCCGAATCGCGAGCAGCCCGAAGAGGAGGGTTGTACACCCATCCCTACGGTCCGCACGAGGCCCGATGAATGTGCATGGGTACGCGAGCCAAACTCGTCCGTGACGGAGAGTTGGGCGATCATGAAGGTGCCCGCAGCGAACCCACAGCGTGGATACCCGCTGTCCTCCGCTTCGATTCGCAGCTATGAGTCGCCCTCGAGAGGGAGAAACAAAAGGCTCCCCTCTCCGGTGAAACCCAGACGACGGTAGAACGGGAAGGACATGGGACTCGGATGGACGGACAGATACTCCAAGCCCTCTCGTCTTGCTCCATCGATCAGCTCCTCCATCAGGAGGCTTCCCAGGCCCCCGTTCCGATGCTCTGGCGCGACATAGACACTTTGGAGAAATCCCGACAACCGCCTCCACTTTTCAGGCCCCGGGACCCGCTCAATGATGACCAGCCAAGCCATGCCGACGGGGCAGCCTTCCACTTCGACCACGAAAGGCAGATGCGTGCGCTGACGTTCGGCTACCCAAGCCCCAAAGTCACTTCGAAACCGATCCGGGTCCCCTGTTTCACCTCTCTCGACTGCTCGCCAGATCCATCGCAACCGTGCGAGCTCATCGGAATCCGAGGGGTCGGCGCGACGGGCGGACGGTTCAGGCTCAGGAACGGTTGCCACATCCACAGCTTGTACCTGGGGTCGCATGAGCTTCCAATAGCACGCACGAGTGAATCCGAGGAGAAGTCTTCGAGGCGCTGGAGCACGGTGAGGCGATACCAGACCCGCCGTCGCGCGCCGTCGACGATGAGGTGTGCCAGCATCAACGCATGGCCGGGCGCAACCAGGAAGAGGGACCTCAGCCGCTGGACCGGAGATCACTTCTGACGAAGGCTCTCGCCGTTGCAGGGGCCGTCGTTCTTGTCGGTTCTCACTCTGACGCCTTTGCATCGACCGAGCTGATCGGCGGTGGTTCCAAGAGCTTGAACAAGGCCCGTGTCGACCTGACCATTGACTCGACCAAGTCGTCCTTCGCCGTCGGCTCCATTGCTGGCAGGCCAGCAATCTTCAAGGGTTCGCCATACGGAGGTGTGGTGAACGGGTCGATGCTTGGCACTTCGATCGAAGGGGCGATCGCCCAGAGGGACCAGGTCCCTCAGGGGGAGGACTATGTCACGACGACGAAGGTCTCAGGTTCATTGGGAACGACCCCGACCGATCTTCTTGGAACGTTCACCGTCGATTCCAACTTTCTCTTCAAGAATGGACTGGTGACGGGTAAGACGGCACGCAAACCCGTGAAAGTGCTCGCTCTTCCCCATAAGGACTTCGACACCAGTTCGGCCGTTACTGTCGGCGGTGACTTCGGTGACACGAAGTTCTCGCTCGTTGCGGTTATTCCCGTCGGTGGGCGTGGATCCATATCGGGCATGGTGTCGTCCAAGAGCGTGCACCTTGACATCACCCCGTTGGAGGCCGATCAGTTGTCGATCCGGCTTACTGGCAACTACAGCGGACCAACCGACTTGCTGGCCCTTCTCGTGGGAGCCGTGTCCTACTTCGGAGGGTGATTCGCCATTGATCCCATGGCGAATGAAATGGGGCTGCGTTATCTCTCGGTTTTCTCTGAGATGACCCATATCAGGTGCCCTTTGGTGGTAGGTCGAGATGCACGCTCCACTCACGGTCGGGCAGGACTTCGATGTCGCCAAGGATCACGCTGGTGCCAGCGTCACAGGAACCCCGGGTCCGAGGACGCGTTACGTGCAAGTCGCTAGCACGATGTCCATTGCCTATAGATGCACCGCCGCACATTGCCGCACCACATCGTCCGGGGTCGTACGAGGTGGGCTAGCCAGCTCCCCCCGCACCAATTCGATCACGCCCCGCAGTCTTACTGGGCCGCGCAGTACCAGCGGGTTCGAAGACTGCGGCACCCGCAGTGACGATGCCAATCGACAGCAAGATCGACCCGACTGCGTCAAGTGGGGTGTGCCAGTGCGCGCCGACAACTGCCAGTGACATCAGCACGGCCCACGCAACGCCAAGCACGAGCGTGGCGCGGCGAGTGCGGTTCCCAAAACTCGGGCCGAGTGCCAACCACATGGCAAGCGCCGTCGCGCAGACCGCCGTGACGTTCCCAGAAGGAAAGGTGAGCTCGCCGTAGTAGGTCCGATGGACGAGCGGCTTGACGACGTGATCGTTGATGAGCAGTGCCCCTGCGGCCAGAACGGCGTAAACCGCGACACGAAGAAATACGCGCCTAGCCAGACCGAGGACGAAACAGACAAGGAGAACGGCGGCGATAGCCGGAGCAGCGAGGACTTCTGCAAGGTGGGCCCAGGCTCTGGTCGCAGAGGGCGGCCCCAGCCATCCGAGAGCGGGATCCTCGAACCCGTACGGGGATCGGCCCTGTGCCACGGCCAAGGACAAAACCGCGGTTGCACACAGGCACATCAGTGCGATCACCCTGAGCCTGGCCCGCGACACTCAAGCAAACTACGTGGCACGCGAGAGGCTGTGTTGTCGCCTCGCCGTCCCGGTCGCGAGGAAGGAGTAGCTCCAGAAACAGAGCTGAGGACAAAACTCCAGCCCGGCGTTGTGGGGCTGGAGCAACTATGGCACTGGCTGCTCGTCGTGTGTCGACTGACCAGCGACCAGACACCTAGCGGGCAGACCTACAGAGGGGTCGAAGGTCGTTGAAACCTGCCATCCACCGCCACCCAGAAGCGGCGACTGGTTCGAGGAGGGTCATCCTTCGCAGATCGATTTGGTCTGTGCGGTGGCACCCTCAACAAGCCGCCACTCGGGACTCTAGCGGGCGTGGCCCAATAGCGACCTGGGCGGAGCGGTCGATGCCGGCAGGCGCGCATGGGTCGTGCGCGCGTTGTGGGCCGTCGTCAGCCGACCCTGGGAGCCAGCTCTTCCGCTGCGAGTAATCCTCTAGGCGGCGACATCGGCGAGCAGGGCGTCGATCTGGGACATGCACGCCTTCATGCCTTCGGTCACGCCCATGGCGATCGCTTGCTCCATCCCTTCGAGCGAGTCGAAATGCGTTGTGAGGATCATGCGCGTCGTGTCGCCCACCGCTTCGATGTCGATCTCCATGCGAGTCATGGAATGGCCGTCGCTTGGCGTTCCGTCATCTTCGACGAGGGCGTCTTCGACCACGAGCCTCGTCGGTGCGTCGACCTCGATCACGTTCCAGGTGCCGTCGAACCTGTCGGCGCCGTCGGGGCCGGACATGAAGTAGGTGATCGTGCCGCCCGGCGTGAGGTCGTGATGCTCGAAGGTGGCTGGGAACCCTGGCGGTCCCCACCACCGCTCGAGAAGACGCGGGTCGGCCCACAACTGCCACACGCTGGTGATGGTCGTCTTGAACTCCGCAGTGATGACCATTGTCTTGGCCGCTGCGTTCTTGTCGATAGTCCACACGGTCATTCGCTTTCCTTCCCAGTGGTTTCGTTGAGGATGCCTTCGAAGCGTTCGAGGCGGGCCCGCCACACCGTTTCGAGTTCATCGAGGAGTTCGTGTGCACGGCGAAGTTGATTGACCTCGCCGCGCACGAGTTGTTCCCGTCCGCTCCGGTGCTTTGAGACCAGACCAGCGTCGACCAGGACCTCGACGTGCTTCTGCACCGCGGTGAGACTGATCGGATACAAGCGGCCGAGCTCGCTCACGGAGCGCTCATGGTCGAGAGTCCGCGTGACGATGTCGCGGCGTGTTGCATCGCTGAGCGCGAAAAACAACCGGTCTGTCTGGGTCTCGCGCTCAATGTAACCTACAACCATTTGGTTGTAGGTTACACCTCCCGCCGACGATGTCAATCGGGTAGCGCTCACTGCGTTCGCCGGGGTGGTTGTCCCTGTCGGCGTGGCGCAGAGGTCCTGAACGACGCCACGCATAACCAGGCTCAGCGCCGGAGTTGTGGGGCACCTTGAATTGGCAGCCAGTGACGCGCAGGCGGGACCCGAAGGCCCCTTCGCCGCGATGACTGACTCACCCTGACTGGCTCCAGAACACCAACCCGCCACTGATCCAAGGCGACAGTTCTTGCGCAGCGCCCGGGGCTGCATGTCTGGTTCACTCTGACGAAGTGGACGCACCGGGTTCGATTCCCGGCCGGGAAGTCCCACCCGAGGGTCGGGCTGCTGGTGACCGGTCACCATCGATTCAGCAGCCCAAACGTCCGGGTGTGAACTGCGCCTCGAGCCGGGGCACTGAGGGAGCAGCGGACCGAGGTTCAGTAGCCGAACGAAGGAGCCACCTTTCGGTCATCTGACGGATGTGCCAATCACCCACGTCGAGAGCGAACGCCGGATCGATTATGCGGTACCTTCCGCATCCGGCACGCCCTTACCGCGATCCCCTTGGCGGTCAGCCACTATTTCCTTGTCGAGATGGCGAAGCTGGCCCGAGCTAATCCCCTTGACCAGTTGTTTCAGCACCTGCACTCGATCTGATTCCGGGAGTCCCTCGATCGCCTCGAGCACCTTTTCGCTGATCTCATCATCCGAAGCGTTGGGGCCTAGTTCCTCACTTACCTTTGAGATCAGCTCGGTCACGTCTGCCATAGCTCGCCTCCTTCATCAAAAGATTACGGGCGGTGTGACACGGCTGACCAGGTGGTCCGATCCTGCCTCCCCGCTACGGTCGAGTACCGAAGACCTGATGCCCTGCTATCCCGGCAGCGATCTGGGACACCCCGACTGGGGCTGGGCGATTTGACTTCGCACAAGGCAGCCGCTTCTGAGGACTCTGGCCTAGGTTCGCGGCCATGACGGCTTTCATCAAATACGTGACATTCGACTGTGCGGATCCAAGAGGGCTCTCGGCCTTCTGGGCGGAAGTCACCGGCTACCATTCCTTAGCCGAACAAGATGACTTCGCGGCTCTGGCGACACCGGACGACCGAGGCGTACGGGGGATCTTGTTCTGGCGGGTTCCCGAACCAAAAACAGCGAAGAGTCGAATTCACGTTGATTTGGCTACCAAGAACCCAGAGGACGAGATCGAGCGCCTTGTCGCTCTCGGCGCCACGAAGGTCGAGTACCGAGAAGGCAACGGAAGTACCTGGACGGTCATGCTTGATCCTGAGGGCAACGAGTTCTGCATAGGGTGAACCGCTACGACGCGCTCCGAGTCCCCTCACTGCCGGCGTACCAAGACATCCCTCAAGGACGGCTTCCGGAGGAAACGGGTTGTCCTTGAGCAAGAGAATCCCCCGACTACTCGTCATCAAGGGTGACCTTTGCTGCAAATCCCGTTTTGTCAGGGTCAAGACCCTCACCGTTTCACGGATTACATCGGGGAGGACGGAGGAAATGCGTCTGCACTCGTTGATGAATCACCTTGGGTTGTCAGCCACGGTCGCGTCGTTGACCATGCTGACTGGTGTCGCGCTTACGAGTACAACCGCCGGGGCGGTGAGCACTGGGAGTTTTGACTGCTCGAGCGCCTCCGGCATACGTTCATTTCAATCGGTCACCTTCCGCGGATGCGATGGCGACACGGGCGGCCGCTCAGAATCGATCGACCTCGCTGCAGGCGACGGGTGGATCCATTGGACAAACGGCAAGAAAACCTTTGTTGAGGGCGCCAACTACGGCCCAGCTGTGGGCATCCCCGCGGGTCATTCGTGCCCTTCACATGTCGGAGGAAGTTTGACAGCGACCGTCGTGGCGGATCGCACCCATTCCCTCAAGGTGCCAGGCACGCTGACAATGGTCGTTTGTACAAATCGTGACCACCTCAACCCGCGGGCCACGTTCATCAAATTCACATAGCCAGACCCTCCGGTGAGGTCTCGCAGACCTTCGCGAACGCACCTGGGGCGGCGTTCGGGGACACCGTCACTGTTTCAGGTTCCGCGACGTTGTCTGTGACGCAGGAGGTCACCCCTGGCCAGAAACGTATTGAAGACCGATGCCAGTTCAGCCGATACGAGGGGTGTGGATGACGAGCCGATGGACGACCCTCCTCATGGATGGGCGCTGACGTCGAAGGCACCACCGGGCGTGAGCGACCCCGACGATTATCCTGGCTTTTGTCAGAGTCCTCGGATTCGCCATCCTGGTGATCGCCGTTTTGCTCATCCTGTTCGGCAACTGGGTTGTGTCTCAACCTGATGAGTCTCTTGCCGGGACCTCAGAGGGCGACGCGCTTCTCGGGTTCGCGGCACTTCTCTTCTTGCTATCCCTCTCGCTAGAGATCATCGGGCTCGTCATGAAGCAGCGGATGCGTCGGCGGTCGCAAGTCGAAGGCTCGTAGGCCGTGTCCCCGAACTAACGGTCTGACTCGGAGCTGCCAAATGTCTATCCGGCGCTCACCTGCCTCGGATTGACCGCCCTCACGGCAGCACTTGCCGTGACCACTGCTCGCCGCCACGTCTGGGTCTTGAGTGTGATATCCGGATTGGTGGCGCTCTATTTCGGGTACGCCGCGTTCACGTGGATTCGAAGGATGATCCGCCGACGCTGATCGGCCACATCTCCGTGCCGTGGTGTCCCACCGATCCTGCGATAGGAGGCAGTCACGGTTCACCAGCCATCGGTTCGCACCGGGTGACCACGGGCGCTTCAGAGCGAGGTCCGGACGCCTCGGAATGTGAACCCCAGAGATTGGGAGATCCGCAGCCGGATGGTCGGCACGCCCTCATTTGCCTCTGGATCGACCCGTTGCAGCGTCCCACGCACGATCGCTCCCTTGATCTCGGTGTAATTCTCGAACTCGTCGGCCACGACGCAGGCATCGGGTCCCGCCCACTCGAGAATCACATTGGCCGGTGAGCGTAGGAAGAGCCCGTCCTCGTCGGCCTGCTCGATCCAGGCTGGCCCGGCTTGGAGCCGGCCGGTGTCATCCTCAATGCACATAGCGGCCCATTGGGGCCGATCGAGGAATCAGGTGAGTTCCTCGAGGGATAGCCTCCCCGGGCCTCCTCGGCGCTGCTCGCTCACAGTGATGCATTTTCGAGCCTGAGCAGTTCTGGTGCGTCGATCGACACCCGGACCATGAGCCGCTTCCCCTCCAATGTGCGCTTGCGGACCAACGCGCTAACGGTGTCGGGAACGCGCGACTCGTGACGTTCGCCGCCGAACAGCTCATCGACTTCGACTTCGTTCGGCGCCCAGATCTCCGAGCGACCCCTCATGTGCACCCATCGGACGGTGCCATCTCCCTCAGGGCGCATCGAGAGCGGGGCGACTCGAGGATCAGCTTCGAGGTAGCGGACCTTGGCGCTTTTGGCATAGGTCGAGAAGAGAAGCTCCCCGCCCCGGCGCGCTGCGACTCGCATGGGGTAGCCCATGGGTTTGCCCGCCGAGTCGCGACAGAAGATCACGATGTCGGCGTGTTCGTCGAGGTGGCGGGCCACTCGTTCGGGAAATGGGTCCGCGCCGGGCTCGCTTATAGCGGACATGCTTCGCTTCGCGTCGACGTCCGACCCCTCACGAGGTGGAACCCATGGCGGAAAGTATCATGGCTCTTCTCGGAAGGGCGAGGGCGATCAGGTGCCCTCGATGCCAACGAGAATGAATCCAGCAGCTAATCCAGGCTCCAAGGCGACGACATCACGCTCGACGATCGATGCCGAAAGTCTCCGCCGGCGTCGATAGGAACCTTCATGGCTTTCATTGTGCTCGTCGCAGGAATGACTATTCCAAATCCTCCTCGATCACAGCAATGGCCATTTCCAGTGCCTCGGCGATGTTGATCGCGGCTGACATGACCCGGGCCGTCCCGATGATCGGGGCGACAGCGACGAGGACGTTCTGTGCGTCCTCGATCGTGATACCCGCTTCGGCCGCTGGGCCGATGTGAAGCAGATAGGAGACAGGGCGCGCGTCAACAGCAGCGAGGGCCGCGAGTCGGACCAACAGAAGGGCTTCGGGCGGCAGCTCACATTCGGCCACCGACACCGCGGTCATCGCGGCAATCGTGTCGAGAACCGGAGTGTCTTCGGATTCATCGGGCATGGCGGAACTCCTTGCATCAGGGCATTCGCGTTGGACGGGGTACACCAGACTCAAGGACTACTAACGCCCTGGCAATCCGGCTCCCCGAAGGCTAGGCCAAACGATCCTGATACACGTGTCCCCGATAGAGGCTCCTCCGAAGGGTCACAGGATGTCATTCAGTCCCGGCGAGTGGGGGCGGTCCGTACTCCGAATTGACATAGGAACTCCTCGGCTCCAGCCTGAATCGACGTGGGTACGAACGAGCGACCTTCGCCAGGCGGGCTAGAGGTCGTTGATCAGCGCTACGTCGAGCTCTATCGCCGCACCCAACAAGTCCTTGGTGTTGATCTGAGGGTGAAGGCGGTGGAGCTGTCCGGTTCGCTGGCAGCCGGGACGGCTGATCGGTGGAGCGATCTTGACCTCAAGATCATCACCCCGCCGGAAGGATACGACTCATTCCTGAGCGACTGGAAAATCTGGGTTGCGAGGATCACACCGACCGTCTTCGCTCGCCGGCCTGTCGCACCGTTCATCATCAACACGCTGACTCCCGAGGGTCTGACGCTGGACATGGCTGTGTATTCCGATGCGACACCCCCGACCCTGCCCGCCCACTACTCCGTCGGTCTGTTGTCGTCGGGACAGTTCGACGACCTTGGCGCTGCCCTCGAATACGCCGTGGAGGAGCAGCTCCGTGGCTTGGCTGGACCTTTCATCACCCTGATCCAGCGGGACGAGCACCTGCGCCACTTGACTGGTGTCCCTCACGTCCTTGGTCTTCTGACCACCGTCTTCCTCGCCGAGACCGGGGCCCCGCCTCCGGCCAAGCAATGGAACCGATCCTTCAGCAGCGAACAGCGAGACACAGTCGCCTCACTGCCTCCGGTATCGGCCACCCGAGAGGGCGTGCTTTCCTTCGGGCTCGCCGTGGCCGAACTGTTGGTCACCCGTGCCCGACCTCTGTATCCCCGCTACGACCGGCGTTGGCCCAAGGACTTGGCTCAAGTGGCGGCAGATCGAGTTGAAGCCGAGCTCGGACTGGCTGTCCGTAGATGGCTGCACTAGCCAGACGGCGAATCGAACATCCCAACTACCTCCACAGCAAGTGGCACAAGTCGGAACTACACCGACCCGGCGTTGATGTGGAACGGGGGACACTCCTGCGTAGGCCTGGCTTGAGAACCTCTAGATCGAGTTGCGGAACTCGACTCCCTCGCCAAGTCGGCGCGTGGTCTCGGTGATGTCGTTCACTGGGATGATTTCAAAATCCAAGTACGTACCGAACTTCGCCGGGGCTTCTGCGAGAGAATCTGGATTGTCGGTCTCTACGACCGCAAATCCCCCTGTACCGTCGAGGCGACCTAAGAACTGATGAAACGTTTCGTCGGAGGGCGGTGACCACTTTCCGAACACCTCAAGCACGCGAGCGGCCGCAGTCTCATTGTCTGCGGCCGATCCACCGCTCCGAATCTTCCAAGTCACTATGAACTTCATTGCCGGACTCCTCTCGGTCAAGTTTTCATGACTCGGACCGGTCTAGCACCGCATTCCTCTCCGGCCAACCGGGATTGCGATAATGGGTCACGCTTGAGGCGAAGCCCCTGTGGCGCTCGGCTTGGTCAAAGGACTCTCGCTCTCCCGAACCTGCCGAGGCGTCCCGGCGTCCCGGCGTCCCGGCGTCGAGGGCGACCCTCTGCCTCAGGAAGCCTGGTCCGATAAGCCGAGCCGCCCACGATCCATCTCATCCTCCTAAGCGAGCGGCGCATCGCCACAATGAAGCCCAAGGTTGAGATTGCCCATGACTACCCCGGAGTTGCTGCGTGGCGATTGAACGCTAAGGGCCCGCCGCGGAATAGATACGCGACATCATGCCGCTTCGATGGTGTAGTTCCAATCGCCATGCCACTTGTGCGGAGTGAGCGGTAGGGCGGCGAGTTCCTTGTCGGTGACCTTGACCCCGGTCGGATACCACTCGGGGTCGTAGCTGGCCTGGACCGTCAGACCGCTCTTGGTCTTGGTCGCCGCGATGAGCTCGACGATCGTGCGGATGTCGGTCAGCGGTCGACCCCGCCAGTTCATGGAGATGAAGGAGAACATGCGGTGCTCGATCTTGTTCCACTTCGATGTGCCGGGCGGGTAGTGCACGACGGTGATCTCAAGGCCAGTCTCGGCGGCCAACCTGGCCAGTTCGGCCTTCCAGGCTCGGACCCGGTAGCCGTTGGATCCGCCGGCATCGGCGGTGATCAGCAATCTGGCGGCGTCGGGGAAGCGGTCGGCACCCATCTGATTCCACCACCGGCGTATCGATTCGACGGCGAACTCAGCGGTATCGGCGGTGTCGCCGACCGATACCCACCCTTCATCATTGGCGACGTCATAGATGCCATAAGGAATGGCGCGGCCGACCTCGGGGTCGACGAAGTCATGGACGGCCACACGGGTTGGGGCACCTTGAAGGTGCCATTCGCGCCCGCCATTGGCGTATTCGCCGATGAGCTCCTTCTTCTTCGTGTCGACGCTGATCACGGGCTGTCGGTCCTTGACGAAGCGCGAGACCGCCTTGTTGAGATAGCCGAACTGGGCGTCACGATCGGGATGGGCCGTCCCCTCCTTGGCCTTGGCCGGCGCCTGCAAGGAATAGCCCATCTGATGCAACAGACGCCTGACCAGTTCGGCGGAGGCCTGAAAGCCTCGTCGCACCAGTTCGTCGGCCAGGTCATAGGTCGACTTCGACGTCCAGCGCAGATGTGACATCGGCGTGCCCCGCGTCTCGGGATAGACGAGCTCGTCGAGCAACCCGAGCAGTCCGGGCTGGATCTCGATCGCCTGCTTGGCACCACCTCCAGGGGCACGACGCCGATCCGAGACCTCGATTCCGGTGCGAACCTCGTGCACGGCCTTGTTGACCGTCGAGGTGCTCATCCCCGAGGCCTCTGCCACACGAGCCTGTCCTCCGCGACCGAGCGCTTCGACCATCGCACCGCCAAGCACGCGCTTCTGGCGCTCATCGAGGTGTGGCAACACCGTCTCGAAGAACCCGGCGAGACCTTCGGGCGACAACTCCACACCTCAAGGTTACATCTCGCGTCTTATTCTAAGGTGGACCCTAAGAGCCACAGTCGCGCCGAGGGCGAGAAGTGTCAACGAGCGACGCGGGAAGTACGTCGTGTCCGCGAATACTGAGGTACAGAAGGTGCCCGTGAACGCCGGGTCGGGATGACACCCTGCGGCACCATGGTGACACACGCTGGAGTGCCCCAGACCGCCGGGTCGGAGTGCGGCCCTGCGGCACCTGGGCAGTGCAAACGAGTGGCTAGGTCGCACGGCGGAGGGTGTCGAGTCCCGGCCCACTGAGATGGTCGAGCGCCACCGGTCGACCTGCTTGGGCCAGAATGAGCATCAAAAGCGGCCCCGTGACCTGCGGGCCGCTGCCGCTGCCCCATTGCACATCGCTGGCCGAGAGGCCGACGCCTCGCATGCGTCGTTTCGTCCCAGCGATGTAGTTGTTCGTAGCGTAGAAATCCGCGACCGGCGTGAGATGGCGAGCCGGGTGTTCGCGCGTTCGGCCAAGCGCAGTAAAGATGTCCTCGCCGTGGACGATCGTCTCACCGAGAAGGGCGATGATGGGCGGGGGTGGGTGCGTTTGCGCATTGACCCGCGAGCGAAGCACGCGGCGATCAGCTGCTGGGGTGTATTGGAAGCCGTGATCCTGTGAACGTGCCGACCGACGGCGAGTTGTGGGCGGAATCGGCTGGCTACGAAGTCGCGGCAGAAGTTGCCGACGTAGCGAATGGGCGTCACGGAGGCGGCGAAGACGAGATGGGCAAGCACATCTTGATGGCTCCAGCCAGCGCACAACGAGGACTTCTCCCAATCGTCGGGCTTAAGCTCGTCCAGGGCGTCGACGAGAGCCGCCCGTTCGCACCGAATCATTTCCCAGGTGTCGTCGTTGCCCGTCGTCATCGGAGCCTATGAACGTAGCCGGAGTAACCCCTGCCCCACTTCGCCGGGATCGGGTCAGCGTTCCAAGAGTGGACCGCGCCAGGGCACGGCGTTCCTGGCTGCCATAAGAGCTTCGCTCTCCGTGGGGTATTCACGGCCCGAGAAGTAGCTGACCGGAGTCCACGCACCCATGTCCTCGGGATCTCTGCGGAACTCCTCGAACCCATGGGCTCCATCGGGGCGCGCTGCCGGAGAATGGTCGCGGAAGGTGGCCTGCCGGTAGGTATCCTCTAGGCAGTCAGGGTGAGGTAGTCGTCGTGCGAAGGGGCCTTCGGGCCCCTTCTGCGTGTCGTGACACCGGGGAACTGCGGGTGTCTCCGCGAACTCCGGACTGACGCGATGAGGTCATTCTCTACTTCGGTCGGAAGTGGACGAACACCCGGCCGAAATTGTGAGAGTCCTTCTCCACTCGGTCATAGAGCGCCTTCACGTCCTTTTGATCGAGGAATCGCAGTACGCGCTTCTTCAGCTGGCCGCTTCCCTTGCCGGGGATGATCTCCACTAACCGAGCCCTCTTCTCAATCGCCTCCTCGATGATGCCTCGAAGAGCCAGATCGATATCGTCGCCTCGGTTGTAAATCTCGTGCAGGTCCAGCTTGAGTTTCACGGCCTACGGTCTACACCGGTCGGTCGCACTCAAATGGAACGAGACCCAAAATGAGTGTCCGTGGCCACGAGAAAGTCCGCACTTATGGCCATGAAAAGTCCGCACTGATGGCCACCAGAAGTCCCCGTTTTTGGCCACGAGAAGTCCGCACCCCTCGCTGAAGCATCCACGCGAGGGTCCCCCCGGCCGGACACGGTGGCGGTGCAATCCAACCGCCGCACCGACCGAGGGGATACCTCCATGAAATCAGCGAGGGAACGAATGGACATGAATGCTGCCTTCCAAGAGGTGGGCTCCTATCGAGCGGCAGCCGCGATCTGCGGCACTACTGACAAGACGGTCAAGCGAGCCGTGGCCAAGGCCAGAGCCGCCGAGGCGACTCCACCAGGTGCCGAGGTGCTCGTCGCCCACAACTACGACGACGTGAGCGCCATCATCGCCAAGCGGGTGGAACGCACCGACGGGCGGATCTCGGCCAAGCGGCTGCTCCCGGTGGTTCGGGCTGCGGGCTACGAGGGCTCGGCGCGCAACTTGCGCCGGGCGGTGGCCGAGGCCAAGGACAAGTGGCGGGTGGATCATCACCGGGGTCGTCGGCCCGGAGTGTGGGCGCCGGGCGACGTGTTGGTGTTCGACTGGGGCGAGATCGGCCCGCTCTTTGTGTTCTGCGCCGTGCTGGCGTGGAGCCGATTCCGCTTCGTCACCTTCGCCGACAACCTCGGGGCACAGAGCACCATGGCGGCGTTGGCCGAGTGCATGGAGACGATCGGGGCGGTGCCGAAAACCCTCCTGACCGATCGCATGGGATGTCTCAAAGGCGCCACGGTGGCCGGGCTCGTGGTTCCGACACCGGACTACGTGCGCTTCGTCACCCACTACGGCACCCGCCCGGACTTTTGTGAAGGTGCGGACCCCGAGTCCAAGGGCCTGGTCGAGAACCTCGTCGGCTACGTGAAGTCCGACCTCATGATCCCCGAAGAGCTCAGCGTCGCCGACCTGGTGAACGCGAACGCCAAGGGCCGGGCGTGGAGCGCCGAAGTGAACGCGCAGGTGCATAGCGAGATCGCCGCGATCCCGGCCGAGCGCCTCGAGATCGAGCGCCCCTTGCTGGGCGAGCTGCCGGCGCTCCGGGCCCGGATCGGCAAGGTCGCGCTGCGCAAGGTCGACCGCCTGAGCTGTGTGCGCTTCGGCTCGGCCCGCTACTCGGTGCCGACGGCCCACATCGGGCGCACCGTCGAGCTCCGCGTCGCCGACGGTGTGGTCATGGCCGTGTTCTTGGGCGAGATCATCGCCGAGCACGCGCTCGTCGCCCCTGGTGAGACGGCGATCTGCGACGACCACTACGGCGGGCCGCGGCCTCTACCCGCCCGGGCGGTGCGGCCCAAGACGGAGGCGGAGAAGGCCTTCGTCGCCCTCGGGCCGGCTGCTGAGGACTTCATCAAGGCGGCCGCCGCTCGAGGGTCGACCACGCTCGCGGCCGACCTCGTCGAGCTGTGCGCCATGGAAGCGGCGCACGGCCGAACCGCACTGGTGGCCGCTATCGAGCGCGCCGTCGAGTTCGGGCGGTTCCGGGCCCACGACGTGCGCTCCATCCTCGCGGCGGGCACCGGCGTGGCCCGACCACGCCAGCCCGGTGACGCGCTCATCGTCGACCTGCCCGCGGTCGCCGTGCGCTCGCTCGGTGACTACGCCATCGGGACCGAGTCATGAGCACGACACCTCCCGCACTGCCAGCCGACCTCGAAGCAGGGCTCCGGCGACTTCGCCTCGGTGCCATGCGCCGTCTCTCGCCCGAACTGTTGATGGTGGCCAAGACCCAGCGCTGGAAGCCCGAGGAGTTCTTGCGCACCTTGGTCGAGGCCGAGATCGCCTCGCGTGACGCTTCGAACGCCCGAGCCCGCCTGGCCGCCGCCGCCTTCCCGGTCACCAAGACGCTCGACGAGTTCGACGTGGCCGCGTCGTCGGTGCCCCGAGCCACCTTCGAGTACCTCACCAGCCTCGAGTGGATCGCAGCCAAGGAGAACCTCTGTCTGGTCGGACCGGCGGGGACCGGCAAGTCCCATCTCCTCGTCGCCCTCGGACACCACGCTGTCGACGCCGGCAAGCGGGTGCGTTACTTCACCGCCACCGATCTGGTCGAGACGCTCTATCGCGGACTGGCCGACAACTCCGTCGGCCGCGTGATCGAACAGATCTTGAAGGCCGACCTGATCCTGATTGATGAGATCGGCTTCGCCCCGATGGACGACAACGGCGCCCAACTCTTCTTCCGCATCGTCGCCGCGGCCTACGAGCGCCGCTCGCTCGGCATCGGCTCGCACTGGCCTTTCGAAGACTGGGGTCGCTTCCTCCCCGAACACACGACGGCCGTCAGCCTGCTCGACCGGCTCTTGCACCACAGCGTCTTGGTCGCCACTTCCGGCGAGTCATTCCGGCTCAAGGAGGCCCGGCAGAAGGGAGGCGGCCCGAACCTCACGTAGAGTCGGAAATCACCGCGAGGGGTGCGTACTTCTGGTGGCCAAAACTGCGGAGTGGAAACCGGCCACGGACAATGAGAGTGCTCGCGTCCGCCGAACTGCATCCCAGTCCCTTATTGCTTCCATCTCAGGAGTTACCGTCCTAAGCAACGAGCGCGATTGATGTCCTCGAGCGATAGCTCGGCTGTCTTATATCCTCCACACTCTAGGCCGTCCTGCGAGTGCCTCGACGACCGGATGAGGCGTGTTCTGCCTTCATTTAGGTAAACGGTGAAGGACTGACTGTGTGGATCGATCTCTAGATCCCAGTACGAGCGCCATTCTGTCGAAATACGGCGATGTCGGATTTCGATCCCCTTCAAGATTCGACAGAAGCGCAGCTGACGGGAATCAAAGATCCATGTGCTGAGACCCGACTCCAAGACGATGAGGTTCATGTCTCAAGAGTGCACGCTCGTCCTAAATCCAAACTCTCAGGTGCCTGGCGATGGACTTGGGATCTCGTTGCTGTTCCATGACGTCGCGGATCCGAGAATGTCGCCGAACGCCGAACGCCGAACGCCGAACGCCGAACGCCGAAAGCCGAACGCCGAAAGCCGAAAGCCGAACGCCGAACGCCGAATCTAGGGCTCGGTAGCAGTCCAGCCCCGACGACGAAGCTCACCGGCAAGTTGTTCCGAAGTCAGAGCGCTCATCGCCCGCTCTTCCTCAGACTGCCGCCACGTTGGTGTGCCGAGGGCATTTTCCCCGTCGGACTCTGCGTCCAGAAGCTGGGCGATGAACGCCGCCGCTTCGTCGCGAGAGAACTTTCCTCCACCTTGACGCTGGGTAAACCCCATTGGGCCGCGTGCATTGCGAAAATCCGAATATCCTGCGTCCTTGAGGAGGGCCAGCAACTCCCGTACCTGGCTGGCCGAAGCTGGTGGACCAGCCTGTTGACCAAACGCCATTGGAGTCATTCTTGCCTATGTCGCGACGCAGCAGCGTGAGCGTCCCAGAGTCGCCGGTTATGAGCCGGACTCTGCGCTGACCAGGGTAGGACCTAGGGGTACTCCAAACGCTTCAGACGCTCACCACGAGCGCCGTCAGAACTGCGCCGGTTGTAGGAGACTCCAGCCGCTGGGTTGGGTGCAGATAAAGATGATCACGGGTGCGGTGGTCACCCCCGTCGTGTCCTTCAGAATCGGACCCGAGATGTAGTACGCGGCATCGTATGCCGGGGTCTCTCCGCACCCACCGAGCTCGTCTTGGATTGTGTCCTTGAACTCGGTGACCTTCCCCGACGCCCAATGGAACGTGACGTCTCCGCCGGTTCCGTACAGCTTTCCGAGATTCACTCTCGCGGACCCGCCGGTGGCATACGCCTTGGAGCAGTCGGCGAAGACGTATTGATCCCCTTTCGTTCCTTCGGCGAATGTGTGGCAGATCACTTTGCTGGGGGATCGACTGGCAGGCGAAGCCGCAGTGCTTGTTGAGATACCACTCGGCGCGATACCGGCAGCACAGAGCGCCGCAACAGCGATGGTGGCGGCTGCAAAGGGGAGGCGACGGATCATCAGGGCCCGTAAAACCATGGCAGGCTCCTCTCTCCAAGCCGCGAGCGACCGATGCACCACTGGTGTAACAGGGACGATCGTGAACAGCAAGGGCTGTCAATCGAACGGCGGTCGATCGCTCTGAATCCGGCGACTCCCACTTTGGATGGAACGAGGACGAACTTCGCTGTCTTCTCACCTGCCCAGATCGTCAGCACCGAGTCGGATTTTCACCAGCCGCAGACGCATGCGATCGACCCTCGGACAGCTGGCGCAGGTTCTCGAGAGGCGCTTGCGACGTAGCGTCTGGTCGTGGCCGACTTACACTACGAGGATCCTCGATTAGCCCAGATCTACGACCCATTGGGCTCTGATCGATCAGATCTCAAGGTCTATGCAGCGCTGGTGGACGAGTTCGATGCCCGTTCGGCTCTAGACGTCGGGTGCGGGACCGGCACCTTTGCCTGCTTGCTCGCCCAACGAGGCCTTGTCGTTGTTGGACTCGATCCGGCCGCAGCCTCTCTCGAGGTCGCGCGCACGAAGCCCGGGGCAGATCGTGTCCGCTGGGTCCATGGGGATGCAACTGCGCTGCCGCCTCTCGAGGTCGACATTGCGACGATGACCGGAAACGTCGCCCAAGTCTTCGTGACCGACGATGATTGGCTGGTGACGCTCAGGGCGATCAGGCAGGCGCTGAGGCCCGGAGGGCGACTCGTCTTTGAGAGCCGAGTGCCCGAGGATCAAGCGTGGCACCGGTGGACGCCCGCGGATTCTCAAACCCGAACAGACATCAAAGATGTCGGTGTCGTCGATTCTTGGGTGGAGGTGACCGACGTACAGGGATCTCTGGTGTCATTCCGGTCGACGTTCGTGTTCGAGAACGACGGCGTGGTCCTCACGTCGGACTCCACGTTGAGGTTCCGAACAAAGGAAGAACTCAACGGCTCCGTGTTAGAAGCGGGGTTCACCGTTCAAGAGGTTCGAGATGCGCCGGATCGGCCCGACCGGGAGTTCGTGTTCATCGCCCGCGCCGGTCGTAGACCTCGGCCTTGTAGGCCGGGAAGGTGGGACATTTAGCGTTGGTTCCTGGCACCCAGAAGGGTGAGACCAATTCGGTCACCCGTGGGTAGCCGGGTCCGGGGTGAGCTCAGCGACGAATGGATGCAAATGCGAAAATGAAATTGTGTTCTGCAGGTCGTTGCCGTCGTTCCCTTGGGCCGTCATCCAGTGGTTCGTGGGGTCGTACGTGGCCACTCTCGGGCAGCCGGGAGCTTTCGGCTTGGTGGCCTACGCTCCTCTGAGTCACGCCACCTCTACGGGATCGGGTCTCTCTTTGACTTCGCTTGAGGATCCCGCCTGGATATCGGAGCGGCGCTCGTACCTCCGACACCGAGAGCCGACAACCAGCAGAAGCCCGAGACCTGAGCTCGGAGGGTCACCGGATAGAGGCTACGCCGGGGAAATAGTCACGGGCGGGGTTTGACTTCATCGCTCCTCCGACAGGCTCGTCGACGATCGCCACCTTGCCCACCGCGTATGCAGGTGTCGGTTGCGTAGAGGAATTCATGGAGTGCGATCCCAGTTCATCGCGTAATTCCGGCGTTGGCGAAGCCGATGCCCGTACCGATTCAGCTTGTAGCGAGCTCACGAACTTGTTCGGGAGGGTTCTCAAACTCACGACTTCGGAGCTGACGTGGTCGTCGTGGAGGGCACGACACATGTTACGTACGGTTTCATTGTCATGCTCTGTCCTGTCCCAAGGGGTTTGATCACTACGCCGACGGTGCGCCACGAGTCACTGGTCAACGGGTATGACGACTGCAGCGCGACGTGCTGATCGGTGGCGCCGGCGACTGACACGTCCGCACCTCCCGTCAACAGGACCGTCCCGGAAGGGCACGATGTCGTCGCTGCTAGCACCGTTCCCACGGGAGGATTTGGTGCCGACGAGAGCGTTGTGGCTGACACGACTTCTGTTGCTTTGACCGACCCGGGTTCTCCAGTGGGACCTTGTTTGCCGTCGGGCCCCGGTGGTCCCGTCGGCCCTGCAGGTCCAGAAGCGCCCTGCGGACCGGTGGGTCCGACTGTGGGGACGCTCTCGAGAGCCCAGACGGCGACTCCAAGGCCCGCGACAGCGAACACGAGGGCGAGTACTGCCACGATGAAGAGACCCTCGTGCCGCCTCGGCGTCGTCTGCCCGGATGGCCTGGGGTGTTGAAGAATCTCCTCGGTTTCGTCCCCGCCGTTCACGCTTGAAGAGCTTCGCGGCGCCCGCGATTGAGTGCAAGTACCGTTTCCGCGGGGACGTTCTGGGCTGAGGACAAAGTCTCGCCGAGGAGCCCGTAAAGTCTGACCCAGGAGCGGTGCGGGTAGACGCCGTCAGTCGGGCCTGCTCTTCGTCGCCCCTTTCGCTCGGACCCCGAACCCACGTCCGGGGGCCAACTGCCGGCACTGCGGGCGTAGCGGTCTCGCCGGCCAGCCGGGGTGGCACGGCCCTGTCATCACCGACATGTGCCATGGCCGACTTTGTCCGGAGAGCCGGGGGAGACCAGCTCGCGGCTTGCCAGGTGCACTGTTGCCGGCGTCGAGGTGTGGATAGCACAGCCAGTCGCCGTTGTGATCGTGAGCGCCGCCCCTGCGGCGCTAATCGACAGTGTGGCGCCAGCCTGTTTGAACTGCACGACTTGTGTCGGTGGATTGGTGAATCGGTAGTTGAAGTCCCACAGCTGGCCGCTCGTGGCGACCGTCGTATTCGTCCAGGATGCGGGGTCAGACACGACCGGCTTGAAGAGACCCCAATTGAGCATTGCCTTGATCTCATTCAAGAAGTCGGGATCGTCGTGGGCGCCGGGGTGGACTTGGTAGGTGACGGGGATCCCGGCGGCCACCAAGGCCTGGTGGTAGAGCTGGCTCATCGGGTAGATGATGTGCTCGTCTGTTATGGGGGCCTGGCCCGGATCGGCGTCGGCCTTGCTCGGGACACCGGTACCGGTGCTCACGAACAGGCGGGTGTCCCGGAGGTTCTGTACGAGGACTGTCGGGTTGTGCCCGTTGGCGTAATAACCCGCTGGCGGGCCGTAGATGGGGTCGGGGTCGGAGTCGCCGTGCTGCGGAGCGAACGAGAAAGTGGCCATTGCCGGCCGGACGACCGCAGCTTGCCACTGAGGATCCACGAAGCCCGAGAGGCTGGCCACCGAGCCGAAGAAGCCGGGCAGTCGCCCACCCAGGTACGTGGCACCCAGTCCGCCCATCGAGATGCCGATGAGGGCGTGAAAGCGACGCTCGGGCAGGATCGGATAGCGCGCCAGGATGGTCGGGATCACCGTGTCTAGGTAGTAGCTCTCCCACGACGGGCGGCCGCGCTCGCCGTTGTTCCACCAGTCGGCGTACCAGCCGTTGCCTCCCTCAGGTGTGACCACAATCGCACCCAGTTGGTCGAACGGCTTATACAACCCACTTTCGGCCCACGAGGCGTAGTTGCAGCCAAGTCCACCGAGGAAGACGACCAGGGGATAGCGCTGGGGGGGTGTAGCCGGTCGGCAGGAGAACGTCCGCCCGCGGCGGACCCGGATAGCTCAGCGTCTGCTGGTCTCCATAGCCCACAAAGTTCAGCCATGTCGAAGCGATCTGGCCGTCGGGAGCGGGAATCTTGATGGTCACTACCCGGGCTGGTGTAACGGACTCGCTAGTCGAAGCATTGGCAGGAGCAGCGCAACCGCCAAGGAATGCCGTCGCGACGACGATCATCCCAACACATCGGGCTCTCAAGCGGAGATTCATAGCTGTCGAGTTTTGCTGAAAACGTCTACCGCCAACAATGGTGCTGGGTGAGTTCAATACGCTTCCCAGTCGGGGCCCAGAGACACATTGCTAAGGACCGGGAAAAGCTCGTGAGAAGGACAGTGCGAACGCGATGTCTCCCGTCATGGCAGGTGGGTTGAGCGGGGTCCGCCCCAACAAGAGGGCCAGCAGATTCCGGCTGGTCGTTTTGATCACCGCGCTCGTGTGGGCGTCAGGACTCGTGGGTCGTGATTCGACTTCAGTTCCGTCCACGCTCACTATGTAGTTGGGTCCGTCAGTAGCCATGAGGAGCCAAGAGCCCTCTAGCTCCTGGTCGAAGGTTCCGTGGTTGGCCCGACGGATGTTCAACCATTCGAGGCGCATCGGCAGTGCGTTCCCGACGAAGGTCTCGCTCCAGTCGCTCAGACCCAAACCCAGGTCCGTACCATGAACCTCCACTTCCGTAAGCCTCAGGAGGGTGAGGCGCCCAAGAGGAATTGGACCGAGATCAGGATTGTCGGGGGGCTCGATGATGCGTTCGCTCCACACAGCGGGATCGAGTGCTGACCATTCCTGGTTCAACTTCTCGCTCAGAAGTGCCAGCGACTCCACTACGTCTTGAGGCGACTCGCCGGGAAGAGGTGCAAGCGTGGAAGGACGCTGGGCTTCACGGCCTTCGGGGTAGTACGCGGCGGGCATGCCTTGCACTGCAGATGTCGTCATTCGACGGAGTGCTTCGGCTCCAAATCGAAGGTGGCACGCGATGGTCAAACGGTTCCATCCCGGTAGCTCGGAGGGCTGGTACAGCTCGTCATCGCTGAGTCGGCTCAGGGCCTCGGTGACGTTTCGGGTCCTCGCCATGACGGCCTGGACAATTTGTGGGTTGGGCTCCCCAGTCGTCGCCACCCAACGCAGTATGGCCGTGCTGGCCTAGGAACGCTAAATGTCCGACTACGACGGGACTGGGCACTGCTTCCTGCTTCGCAGGAAGATCACAAATCGCCACTACGCCGCGGATTCGGCTTCCCCCTGAGCGCGCCGGTAATGGCCTTGCAGGTGCAAACGGTCGTCTCCACATCGTTCAGGTCGAATTGGCCGAGCAGCTCCGCCGTCGCTGCCAGAACGTGGTCTCGGAGGTCTTCGAACAAAGTGGTGCCCTCTTCGGTGAGATCGAGGGCGTCGTCCCCGGCGATCAGCCCCTCGTCGGCCAGCCGGACCAACAGCGCGTGGGTGGACTCCGCGCCCAAACCACGAGAGCCCTCCAGGTCTCGGACAATTCGAACTGCGGGCGACATGTGGGGCCCTCGTCGCAACCAGCTTGAGTGCGTACCACGTTTCGGGCCCGACGTCTCGCTGGGCCAGGTGATCGCGAAGCACGGCAGTGAGCGTCCGCTCGGTGAAGGCCAGGGTCTGACCGAACTCGGCATAGGCGCTAGGCGGTGGGTTCATGAGCTACTTCCCTTCGTTGCTATTATCGACAGGACACTGTCTACTATAGCAACTGGACAGGACCCTGTCTATACCGCCATGCCCGACAACCTCGAACACTTCCGGATCGGCCTGCTGCTGAGACTGCTCTACCAGCTCTACTCGCAGGAGATTCAAGGCGCGCTCCGCCAGGCAGGCTTCGATGACATCAATCCTGCAGCCGCCAATGTGTTCACCTTCTTGACTTCGAAGGGGTCCACCGTCACCGAACTCGCCACCCTCTCACACGTTCGCAAACAGACGATGGCTCAGACCGTCGAGCAGCTCGAGCGGTCCGGCTACATCGAGCGCCGTCCAAACCCTTCAGACCGTCGATCTCAGCTGATCTCCCTCACGGCACGGGGCAAGCGAGTTCCACTGGTCACGCACAAAGCCGCCGCGGCTGTGGAGAATCGCTGGGCGCGTCTCGCCGGCGCGAACGAACTCGAGTTCCTCCGCGGCTCATTGGCCGATCTGTTCAGCCAGCTCACGGCGGAGTGATTGTCGAATGAGGTCGGACTGCCCGATTCGCCGGACAGTGGTGCCACCGCAGGCACTTCGGGGGCAGGCCATCGATAGGGTGAACCCATCCGCTATCCGGCACTTGCGGGCGGTGCGTTTGCTTAGGTCGAATCGTTCGGCACGACTGCCACGAAATCGACCGCAAAGTGCTGCTTGTTCGCACCCCGGTCGGGTGGCGATCCGTTCAAATCACGCCCTGAGGAATCCCGGACGTCTAGCCCAGATGGAGTCTCACGGCCCGCAGGTCCGACCCTTGCTGCCAACTCGTCACTTTGCGCCGCTGACGCAGCGGGCGTGGAACGGGATGCTCGGCCTACCGTCAACCTCAAACGGCCCGATCTGTTCGAGTGTGTTCGCCATGATCCGCGCCCGTGACTCGTCGTCCGCGAGGCCGAGGCCACCGACGACGGGCGCCGCGACCTCGGTCATGAACAACCAGTATTCCTCCACGCTCGGGGCTATAAGCGTGCCCCGAACATCAGTCTCGACGACGTCGTGCAGTCCTGCGCCGCGGAACAATGTGGCGATTGCGTCAGGAGCTGCGCAGCGGAACAGTCCCGGAGCATCCGGTGCGGGAACGGGCAAGTCCACCTCGGCGCCGATCGCGGCCATCGGAATCGTCGCCCACGGATTGTCCACTGATTCTGCCCACACCGCCGTCGAGAGGCGCCCGCCCGGGCGAAGGACCCGTATTAGCTCGGCTATGGCGCCCGGAATGTCGGGAAAGAACATCAAGCCGAATCGGCAACTGATCGTGTCGAATGACGCGTCCTCGAATGGGAGAGGATCGACGCCGCACTCGCGCAGCTCAACATTGGTCAACCCCCGCGCCGCCGCATTCGCTCCCGCTGAGGCGAGCATCCCCGCCGACACGTCGGTCAGCACCACTCGACCCCGAGGAAGGCGAGCGGCGACCGACAGCCCGGGTTCTCCTGTGCCCGACGCCACATCGAGGTGCTCGCCGTCGTCGCTCAGCCTGAGCGAACGGATTATCTCGTCCCCCGCCGGTTGGAGCCACGTCATCACCAGCTCATCCCATTTCGTCCACCCGCCGGAGAACCGATCCCATGTCTGACGTTGCTGCTCCTGTATCGCATCTGCGTTCGACATCGTTACCTCCCCCATAGTCGAGGCGTTCATGTTGTCAGTTCGGGCAATTGCAGAGTCGACAATTGGGCGTCGGGGCCCGACAATCTTTAGAGGTCGAGGACCGAGATGACGTCGGAAGCTTGGATTGGGCCGTAGACGTGGGGGAAACGCTCTACCTCACCACCGCTGCCGGGCTCGTATCGAGTCTCCGCACTCAGAAGGGTGGGGTCGACCCCAAGGGCGACCACCTTCGATCCCGAAGGGAAGTACGCCTCTCTCACCGGAGCCAACTGTCGTTGGTCGCAACAGTGGAGGAACTGATCTCGATCTGGGACGGCGGCCGTGGCCGAGCCTTGCCTCGAATCCCATTCGCTGGCCAGCAAGAGGTGATAGATCATCGGTGGCCACTCTATGGGGCGGACCACACCTGCCCCAGTTCGCTGCCGGTGGGTGCCACCCTGCACCATGGAGACGGTCAGCCGGAGTTCCCGCGCCGAACGATATCCGGCAATACCGGGCCTTTACAGATGGGATGAGCCAAATGGTTCCCGCGGGTCCGTGGGCGACGGTGGCGCGGCCACGGCGAAAGTAGCGCCCCCGAATAGCTATGGCGAGCGTCTATTTGCCCGCTCTGGCGTTGTCTATGCGAGCGCCTTCTCGTAAAGGGCCACACCGGGAATCCCCCCGGGGAACTCGCGATTTCCGACGAATACGTACTCCGCATTCTCGTAGTACTCGCGGAGAGCTGCATTGGCGTGGACGCAGTCGAGTCGTGCAAGTCGGTGCCCCGCTCTTGTGATCCGCCGTTCAGCCCATTCAAGCAGCGATCGTCCGAGCCTCAGGTGTGCGAATGCGCGATCGACCATCACCATGTGAATATACCCGGCGGCTTCGTTGCGACTTCCCCAGATAAATGGGTCCTCCCATACCAACGTCAGCGAGCCGACGAGGTCGTCGTCCCGCAGTGCCGCAAAGACCCAGCCGTGTGCCACGCACAGCTCGATCCAAGAAAGCGGCATGTCGCCCGGACGCCACTGGTCGATGCCACGCTCGACCATCCACCTCGCCGAGCGCGTCTCGAAGCCGGAGAATCACGACTGCGTCGCGAGGTGATGCGTGGACCACCACAACGTCACCTTGCTCGGTCGTCAAGCGGTTGTCCACGAAATCCGACACGTTCAGCATGATGACCGATCTGGAGTACCTGCGCTTCGTCGGACTGCAAGTCGAGCGTTGTTCGGCCGTCTTCCCCAGGCTGCAACGAACCCCGGCCCGAGATCCCGGCAATTCGGGTCACCGAGGAGGCGCTGGGGCCTCGGTCAGAGGTGCAACCGAACGCCGGATATGCCAGTCCTGCGATTGAGCTCGGCTGGGTCCTCGTTTAGCGAACGAGGCGGTGGACCTCGGTGATCGTTGTTTCGGGCCCGCCCATCTTGGCCGGATCGAGGCCTCTTGCTGCGGCGACCTTGCCCATGGCTGGCATGAGCGTTGCCTGAACGAACTGTTCATGGGCTTCCGCCGAGTCCCATACGTCGATTCCGTGGGCGCGGCCGTCCCTCTCGAAGTGCACGTGCAGAATCCCACCAGGTGGGAGCTCGAAGTCGACCCCCATTTCGTCGGTGACGGCATCGAGCAAGTCGTTGGTAATCCCGACTGGAAAGACATTCTCAATAAGAACCGCCATGACCGAACTCCTTCGTCGTAGTTCTGGCCATCATGACAGAAGGTCGGCTTGGACACTGAGGGGAGGGATTTTGTTACTAGCACCCCTGCCCCCGTGCGCCGGGAAGGTGGGTACCAAAGGCTCGTTCGGTGCTGGTGAGTCAGTTCGGGTCAAACTTGTCCGGGCTGGGGTGACACCCTGAGGCACTTCGGGGATGCTGCCCCTCACTGACCAGATCGGCGAAGGCGGCGCCATTGGACCATCAACTTGAAGTATTGGAAGATACAGAACAACACGGCACACAACGCCAGGACACTGATCGTCAAAAGGGATGCATTGGGGGGTCGGAGAACTTGTCGCTTCACACAGTACGAACGTGACTGCGGCCGGCTGTTGCTGCGCCGTACGTGCTCGCGGCGAGGACCACTTCGCTCCCGCCACACAAGCTGCTCGGGTTCCTGACTCCGGCAGAATGGTATTGGTTGAACGTTTATGGCGAGAAGGTCTTTTCGTCCCTGCACGGCTACCTGCCAGCGTTGCCACCAGACGAGCTGCAGGTCCGCTTCACCGGGGCTCATGGTGCGCAGACCCTTCGCGAAGCCTTCAGCTTCTATCGGACTGTGACTCGAGCAGCGTCTTCCATACGGCCAAAGGTTGCGTTGGATTTCGGCTGCGGCTGGGGTCGAATCACCCGATTCTTCATTAAGGACTTCGGCAAAGACAGTCTGCTCGGAGTAGATCCACTCCAAGAAGTCATCGATATCTGTCGAACGACCAATCCTTGGGCCACTTTCGAGCAGATCAATCTTCACCCGCCGATTTCGCTTCCGGACCGTTCTGTGGATCTCATCTTCGCTTTCTCCGTGTTCTCGCATCTCACAGAAGCCGTGCACCTCGAATGGATCGAGGAGTTCGCCCGATTGCTCACACCCGGAGGGATGCTCATCGTGACAACTCGTGAGCGAGATTTCATTCTTCAATGCGCCAGGATTCGGTCGGACGAGCCCGATCCCACCAACCTCAGCTCACTCGCAAACCTTGCGAGCAGTGGCGCACGGCGGGCCTTCGTGGACACGGAGCGATATCTTCAGATCTACGACGCCGGTGAATACTGCTGCGACCCGACCGGAGGTGGCCCCAACCTTCCTCCAGATGCTTTCGGCGAGACATGCATTCCGCTTGCTTATGCGAAGCGTGAGGGGCAGCCGTATTTCAATGTCACTGAGTTCAAGCAGGCGGTAGCGGAAATTAGGCAAAATGTAATCGTGGCAAAGCGAGCGTAGGATGCCTTCAAAACCGACTCATGTTCGAATCATTCAACATTAGCCCCGGCTATTCACGGAGCCGCGTGAGCTGACCGGGCCGCGTCCGCGGAAAAGCCCTCCATGTAGGGGAAACTGTTGTTGTCTACGCAACAGAGATCCCGACCAGGAGGGCACTTCCAAAGTGAACGGTACCAGCACGCGTCGCGTCGTTGTGGAACCCGGTGGAGCGGGGGTGGTGGCCCACGTCGGACTGCACGCTCTTGGGGCTTTTGCCGACCGGATGGGGCTCGGCGACGCGCTCTCGACACGGATCCCTCCACGTGGTGAACGCTTTCCACTGCACGACCGGGGCAAGGTCCTCGTGCAGACGGCGCTCATGCTGTCCGGCGGCGGCGAGAGCTGCGCCGACATCGAGCACCTGCGGCTCCAAGAGGACCTCTTCGGTGCGGTGCCTTCCGACACCACGGTCTTTCGCACCTTCCACGAGATAACCCCCTCGACGAGGAGCGGGATCGCAGCCGCACTGGCCGAGGTGCGCACAGAGGTCTGGCGCCGTGCCGGCGCGACGAATGGGAGCGACCCGGTGCTCTTGGACATCGACGCGTCGTTGGTCGAGATCCACTCCGAGAACAAGGTGTCGGCGGCGCCCACGTACAAGGGCGGCTATGGGTTCCATCCTATGTTCTGCTTCGCCGATGCCACCGGCGAGACGCTCTCTTCGCTCTTGCGAGCAGGCAACACCGGGGCCAACACCGTGGCCGACCACGTCATCGTCCTCGACGACGCCGTCGTGCAGCTGCCAAGCGAGATCGCGCTCGGTCACCAGCGCGGCGACGACCCGTCCCTCGTGCAAAGAGCGGTCGTCGTGCGGGCCGACTCGGCGGGGTGCACCGAGGGCTTCCTCAGTGCCTGTCCGGAGCGCAACATCGGCTTCTTCGTCACCGTGCGCTCGAACGCCCAGCTCTCCAGGGCCATCTTCGAGGTCGTCGGGCTCGAAGACGTCTGGGAGGCGGCCATCGCTCAAGACGGCAAGCCGAGAGAGGGCGCGGCCGTGTGTGAGGTGACGTCGCTCATCTCGACGCCCAAGCTCCCAGAGGGCACCCGCTGCATCATCCGCCGTGAACCGCTGCACCCCGGAGCCCAGCGCAGTCTGTTCCCCGCCCTCGACTATCGCTACTGGGGCTTCTACACCGACCAAGATGGTGACCCGGTCGCCCTCGATGCCACCATGCGGGCCCATGCTCACGTCGAACAACACATTCAGCGCCTGAAGGACTCGGGGCTCATGCGCTTCCCCTTCGCCAGCTTCGAGGCCAACGCCAACTGGATGATGACGGTGGCCATGGCGGCCGACCTCGTGCGCTGGTTCCAGCTGCTCTGCCTCGACGGGCCCTGGGTGGGTGCCCGGCCCAAAGCACTTCGTTGGGGTCTCTTGCACGCACCGGGGCGGCTGATCCACCGCTCGCGCCAACGCGTCGTGCGCATCATCGACGGCTGGCCCGGCACCGACGCGCTGCTCGGTGCCTACCGGCGCATCGCCCTCATCACCTGAGCGAACTCGCTTCCTCGCTACGGGTCCCCACCTTGACGACGCGCGTCCCGAAGTCACTCCCCGGTCATCTTTGACCCCTCCGGTCGACCAAATCACGGCGATCTGCACTCACCAATTACCGAAATGACCCTCGCGGGCTCTCACCCTGACCAGAAAATGGCGAGGGTGCCGTCCTCAGGGTTCTCGTGAATGGCTGGGGTTAAAGAGAGCGTCCACGATTGAAGTGACCTGGTTTTGGGGTGGAGTCCCAGAACAAGGGCTCGCGGGTGGGATTTCCGGCGTTGTCGCGAGATAGCACTGACTTTCGGGGATGGTTGGTTGGGCTTGGAGCCATTTTCTTCTGCGCCGGCATCGCTGTGCTGATCTGGGCTGCGCTCTGAGTATCTCCGTTCGCCGGGACGATGACACGCGCCCCCGCTTTGCTAGGTCCAGATGACGTTTGCCCGCTCGGCTGCCGCGCGTATGGCTTCTCCGTCAAGAGTGATGCTCGATTCGTCCATGCCGGCGACCTCCAAAGCGACGAAGATTTCGAGGGGTCCATCCGGGGGTAGTGGAAATACCCATGCCCAGGCCCGCCAGCCGCCGGGTGCACCTCCACCACTCCCGGTGCTCATGAATGGATCAATGGGAACGCCGTGTTCGTCCGTGGCCAGATCAACAATGGAAACAATGCCAGTTCCGGGTTGAGCGGTTCTCCCGTCAGCAAACCGAACCTCGACGCGTGGCCAGCGATTTGTGCCCAGTGGACGGAGCATCTCGATCACGTCGTGCACCCTGCGCGGATCCACTCGCATAAGCAGGTTGATCATGAACCCGTTCGGATACACCTCGAGGCGGTCGATGGCGACAGCTACCACGTCGTTCTGATACATGACGGTATCGACCGCGATCACCGCGGGAACCGTGCCCTCGGAAGGACGGTCCCAGACGGGTGCCGCCCAGTCAGTGCCAATGGCTGGCTGGTGTTGCGCGATGACCGGGTCGGCGTCATCTGGCCCTAGTCCAGCGGACATGAGCATGATCACTTCTTGGCGCACACGACCTAAATCCGCCCCGAGACTCACAAGGACGGTGGCTGCGACGCCCTCGCCCTCGCGGACTAGACCCAGGAGAAGGTGCTCAGTGCCGATGTAGGTCTGGTTCAGCTGCATTGCTTCTCGCAGCGAGAGCTCGAGGACCTTCTTGGTTCGTGGCGTGAACGGAGGAGAACCGCTAGGAGGGGTGCCCGCCATGCCGATCGTCTCTTCGACCTTCGCGCGCACAGCTTCGAGGGAGATCCCGAGAACATCGAGCGCCTGGGCTGCGAGCCCTTCGCCCTCGCGGATCAGCCCAAGGAGGATGTGCTCGGTGCCGATGAAGGAGTGGTTGAGCAGCCGCGCCTCTTCTTGCGCAAGTACCAGCACCCTCCGCGCCCGGTTGGTGAACCGCTCGAACACCTGACTCAGGATACTTGTGCCTTGAATGGCGCTGCGATGACGCCGACGCCGCCCCATACGCCGGGATGGCGTGGCTACTGCTGACACCAAGCGCGAGCATGGTGGCCGTGGACGTTGATCGACTCCTCAACGAGCCTTGCGTTGACCTCGGATTGTCCTTGCCGCCGGAAGAATGTCACCGCCTTGTGACCTCACCACCGGCCGCTGTGGACTCGTTCACCGACGCTGATTTTCTCGCTGAGGGGATGGACCCGTTATCGGCCGATCGTCATCTGTGGAGGCAGGTACGTGCGCAGCGTCGCAATTACGTTCTCAGTTGGCCCATAGGTGTCGTCGTTCAGCGGCCTAGGACTGCCCCAGAACGCCGGCATTGCGGCTCTAGGGCAGTCGGCACGAAACCGTAGGCTTGGCGCATGACACCGCGCCTCTTACTGGTCCACGGCGCCTTCCACGGGGCATGGTGCTGGAACCGGCTGACGCCCGAACTGGAGCGGCTCGGCATTTCTTGCGAAACCGTCGATCTCCCCTTCACTTCGACTGAGGACGATGTTGCCGCAGTGAGAAGTGCCATAGAAAGCAGCAGCGAGAACGTGACGGTGCTCGGCCATTCCTTCGGCGGAGCTGTGATCAGCGCTGCGGCATCGGAGTGCGGGGCGCCCTACAGGCCGACTATTTCGCTTATCTTCCTGACCGCCTTCATGACTGCCCCGGAACAAGTGGTTGATTTCAGCGGCGCGCCCGGGATCGCGGAAATCCAGCTTGGCGAGGTCACGGCATCGGTCGATCCGAGCGCGGCCCGGTCTGTCTTCTACAACAGGTGCTCGACCGAGGACACCGACTGGGCGACGGCGAACCTTCGAACGATGCCCATATCGGTCTTGCTTGCTCCGCCACCGCCTTCGCCGGCGTGGCAGGTGTTGCCGAGCACGTACATCGTCTGCACCGACGACCGGATCCTGAGCCAGTCAGCGCAAGAGCAGATGGCCGCGAACGCAGACAGCACATTACGGATCGAAAGCGACCATTCTCCGTTCATATCCTGTCCCGGAAACCTCGCTGAAGTCCTGAACAAGATCATCTCCAAATTAGTAGCGAACCGGCAGGACCTGACCCCGTCTGCCGGCCCTGGGCGTCTATGAGGTTTCTGGCACAGCGATCGCCTTGATCATTTGGAGAGTCGGGTTCTCGGTGTCCTAGCGTTGGCTGCCGTGCCCTCTTACCAACTCGAAGAACGCGACAGCACTTGGTTGGCCCAGGCGCCCTTGGTTGTCTCTAACGAAGTGTCGGTACCCGCGTCGGCGGCTCAGGTCTTTGCCGTGCTGGCCGACATCGGCAATTGGCAAGCCTGGTGCACTGGCGTGAGCGAAACCGTAGTCGTCGGTCCGTTGACCACAGGGGTCGGCGCAAGGCGGAAGGTAAAGGCCGGAGGAGTTCGTTTCGAGGAGCGTTTCGTGACCTGGGAGGACGGCGTGCGGGTCACCTTCTCGGGCTTGACCACTTCTGCCCCGGGTTTCCGCTCACTAGTGGAGGATTGGTCAGTAGCGCCAGACCCCGCTGATCCGTCGAAGTCAGTGATGACCCAGACCATGGGTGTCGCGCTTAGCGGCGCCTTGCGACCGCTGGCAGGCGTTCTACGTTGGTATCTCCAACGCGCGACCCGCCGTGGTGCCGCGGGAATGGCGAAGCACTTCGCTTAGCTGGGACGACTGGGATCATGTGAATCCTCGACGAGCTCGAGCCGACCTAGGTATGGGCAGACCAGATCGACTCGCCTTCACAGCGGTTCGTGCGATCGGGACTGCCCCATATCGCCGGGTGAGTGGCGCACCAACAGAACCACAGTCAGGTCAAACTCGTCGGTCCAATCTTGAGGTCTCGGTACATCCTCTCCGCGAAGTGTGTGAAGCTTGCTGCGACCGCATTTGAAGGTGTGCTCCGCTCCAGGTCGGCCACGACACCTCCTCTTTCGAAGATGATGTCGCTGTCAGCTGAACCTTCGAACCAACTTAGATATGCCTGTGACCCAGGGATGCCCGAGACGATTACCTTCTTCACCGAACCCCCACCAGGTGCGGGCGTCAAGGCATTTGTCTGAGCTTGTTGAAAGTAGGAAGTCAGCTCTGCGGCCTGAGCTTGGTTCGTCACACGAACCAGACTGATGGTGAGGTAGTCCGACTTCCTGTGCGAATTTCGCGCTGGCGAACTCCGAATAAGCATCGATCAACCCTCCTTCCTCAAGCAATGCAGGCGGAACCCAGGTCGGTCCGTAGTAGGCGGCGAACTGTTCCGCCGTCTGGTCGCCCATCTTGTGGCCCCAGGGGTCACTCGATCGTGCACTGAAACCATGAGGGAGGGAAGGAATAGCCTTTTCGAGCAACGATAAAGGTTGCTTCGTTGCAGCCATCGAACCCGCCGAAGGTACCGTTGGAACTGCGAAGAGCCCAATGCCGATAATGGCCACTACAAGGAAAGATCGGACTCTCACAGGCTTCAAAATATCCGAGGGGGTTTGAGTCGATCGTCGGAGACCTCTCCGGGCGTCACCCAGCCTAGACCCACTTGACAGTCTGATTCGGAACAGATGAGGCAAGTTTTGGGTCAGGCAGCGAGTTGGGCCGTGCGGACTGCGTTGTCGAGTTCGCGCTCGTAGGTTCGCCAGGCGGCTGTGAGTGGGCGCGGCGAGGGTGGTGATGGTCGGGCCAGATCGGCAAGATCGGTGAGTGCGGGGACGATCACGCGGGTGGCGAGCTGGGTGAAGAAAGCGCTGACGCGCAGGCCGTGGGGGGTGACGCGATAGGTGTTGGAGCCCTCGACGCGTTCGATGAGGCCCTTCAGGCGTAGGCGTCGCAGGTCATAGGAGGCCTGGGCCGAGGAGTACTCCACCCACCAGTGGGCAGTCATCTGGGCCCGCAGGGACTTGTTCGTGAGTCCGCCGATCACATGGGAGAACGCGGCGATGGAGCCGAGCAGTGCCATGGTCCGGGGGTCCCCGAAACGCAGACCCGGGGCGCGTTGGCCGTCGTGGACGCTCGGCAGCACGATCAATTCGAGGGTGGCCGGGTCGGGAAGTCCTGGCCGTCCCTCGCCGAGCGTGGCCAAGAAGCGAGCGTTGGTGTCGGCCCCGGCGCGGCGCAGTGCGTTCCAGTTCTCGGCGCTGAGGGTCTTGTGTAGGTCGAAGTCGCTGGCATTGTTCACCGTCGTCTCGACGCGCAGAGCCCGGCCTTCTTTGAGGTAGGCCTTCGCCTTGGATGATCGGTAGTGGATCTGGAGTTGAGGGGCGGTGTCGCGGGTGATGATCTCGGTGGCGAAGCGCCCTGGGGTCTTGTGCTTGCTTGCACTGAGCACGCGGCGGTCAACGAGCAAGGAGACCCGTTCGGGACGACCGAGGTCGAGGTGGTCGCCGATGGCCGCCTCGAACCAGGCCCGGGCCCGGCGCGGCTGATCGAACACCGCGGTGTCGGAGACCTCGAGCTGCGCGATGGAGAAGGACCACTCGAACCCGGCCAAGCGATCGTGGGCGCACAGAGGATCAGGGACGACGGCCATCATGCGGGCCAAGAGCGCGCGCAGGTGGCCGGTACCGAGTCGAGCGCAGATGCGATGCGCTGCGGCGGGATCCTCGACGCTGCGCAGTCCGTTGTCGAGAGCCTCGAAGCCGATCCCGGCCTTGGCGAGCTGGTACTTGGCCCATTCGTGGCCGTTGGCGCAGCACCACAGCGGGTAGGGCGCGTAGGTGCAGACCTTGAGGAAGGCCGGTCCCCATTCGTGGTCGGCGAAATAGAAATACCAGTGGTCGGGCACCGAGGAATGGCGACGCCAGGCCATGTGCGGATGGCTGGGGCGATGCCCGGCGTGGGTGTCGTCGACGTAGCCGCGCCACGCCGAGGTGCGCTCCTGAGCCTTGCCCACCAGCACCAGTCCGGGTCGACCGGCGGCTGCCGCTTCGCCTTGAAAGGGCCGAGCGATGTCCTCTTTGGACTCGCCCACCTTGAAGCGCACGACGGGCACTCTGCTGTTCGCCTCGAGAGCCTCGAGCTCGGTGACGAGCCGCTCGTGGTTGCGATGCAACAGGGCCGGAGAGGGAATCGTTCCGCCGCGGTTGAGCAGGAACTTGACCAGCCCGAACTCGTATTGGATCCCCGGGATATAGCCCCGGACCCCGATGCGATCCACCGAAGTGCAGCGAAAGCTGACGTGCTCGTCCAGTAGCCTGGCCACGGTCCCCATGGCGGCCTCCTCTCCGACCGTTGCCGCGGTCGATCAGCAGTTATGTGTCGGGGAGGACGTTATGGGGACCTTCGCGTTTTTGCTGGTAGCCACGCGCGCTGATCGCTCAGGGCCGGCTTTGCCGGCCCGGCACCGAATCAACCAGAACCGGGTCGCCCCGTCGCGAGAGAGCTCAGACCAAGCTGGAGGTTGACAACCGTGAGCTCACCGCGACGACGGCGGTGGGTCTGAGATCGCTCGCTAACGCTAGTAGTGCCACCCATACGCTGGTCCGGTGCGGCTATGCGGCTCGGCTCATCGAAGTCCGCCTTCGCCTCACTCCGGGCTCTATCCCTTTACGTAGGACAGCTTCTCGGTGATCCGTTCTTCTGCGACCTTGAACAGATCGACACCCCGCACGTGGCCGCCGTCCCAGCTGTAGCGCCACCGCTGCACCACCCGGTCACCGGAGCCGAATGTCTCTTCGGGTTCGAACTTTGACGAAGGATCATCAAAGATGTCCTTCCAGGCTTTTCGGATCTGCTCATGTCCCACGTGACGGGATCCGTCGGGTGCCGGCCCCGTTGCGTCGAAGATGCAGTCGTCGCTGAGGTACACGATGGCGGCCTCAAGATCACGACCTGCCCATGCCGCTCCGAATGCCTCAACCGTCGTGATCGGCTCCACGGTCACGCACCCATCGTAGGTTTGTTACCGGGCCGAGTCCACGGGCAGTTAGGGACTCGCGTAAGCCCACCACCTCGGGCCGTCAGTGCGCCCAGGGCCATTTGCCTCAGCGACGACCACTGTCCCCGAACTGGGGCCGTTGTGCACGTCAGCACTTCGGCGCGGGACGCTCATGATTGCGACCACCTGAATCGGCAGGCCGAGCATCGACCGTGCCATTGAGGAGCGTCAGCTCCGCCGCGACCTCTCGAAATGCCTCGCAATCTCCGCACTGTCACAGCGCGGGCACGAGACCGGTTTGGCGTGTCTATTCATCCCACTCTGACGACCATTCCACGATCCACTGACTAAGCCCCACGATCTCTAGTGCTTTTCGGACGATCGCAGTTGGTTTCGTGAGCACCAGCTGACCCTGTCCGCTGGCCAGAACGCGATTCCTGGCCACCACAAGAGCCCCGATGCCCGTCGAATCCATGAAGGTGAGGTCCGCCAGGTCGACAACGAGGGTAGAGCCGGCTACCTCCACCAGCGCCTCAGCCAGGCCATCGACGGACGCGACGTCTAACTCGCCATGGAGCGCTACGACGTGGACGCCGGGAAGATGACGGGCGGTGATGCTGAACTCGGGCGACACAGCTGGGCCATTTCCGCCGAAGGTTGCAGGTGGCAGGTCGCCAGGAGGTCGGTCAGCTCTGTTTACAGACTACTTCAGTTGAAGCATCGCTGTTCCCAAAATCGGCGGCCTGGGAGAGCATGCCGGACGGTGGGGCAGTCCGGAGAAGTGTGCTCACCTTGAAGCCTTCGGTCAACAGTCCGCCACACCGAGGTTCGCCCGACGCAGCGAACCGCTGGGTCGGGCAATGGCCCATCGCCAAAAGCCATCACAGCGCGAGTTTGCGACAGCAGTTCCGATTGGTATCGGAATGCGCCTCCAGTCCCACCACGTCGCCGACATGGTTGCGTGACAACTATCTCAGGAGGGCTACGTGACTGGACGCATTCGCTGCGAGAGCTTCACGAGTTGAAAGTGAGTTCCTAACGGCGGTCAAGCCATTCAGGCAACATTTTCGGTAGCTTCTTTTCCCGGCGGGTCGGTGGCCGGAGCGACCTTCTGGGCCGACTCCTTTCTGCCTCGACCCGCCGCCCTGTTCTTGAAGACTTTGGCCGAGGTGTTGCGACGACGGGCGGCCCGGATCTTGGGGTCGACCTTGAAGCGGTCGGCGCAGGCTGCCTTGCCTTCGGCCTCGGTGATCACGTCGCCTTCTTCGTCTCGCAGTTGATAGCGCTCTCCTTTGCGCCAGCAGGCGGCGATCCTGGTGATGAGGACGGCCGAGACCGAGCACAGCGCCGAGTTGTGGTGCTTGCCCTCGACCATGACAAGTCGGTAGTAGCGCTGGGCGAGAGTGGGGTCGATGTGCCGAGCATGATCCGCTGCGAGGTAGAGGGCGTGTAAATCATGATCGAAACCGGGAGCACCTGAGCGCATAGAAACACGGTCGAAACCGGGAGCACCTGAGCATCCCCGGATCTGTTCGATCCCACTTCCAGGCTTCGTGCCTGAGCGGGCGAGCAGAACGGGAGAAGGGTGCGAACCGACATGGACGAATGGACCGAGATCCGACGGAAGGTTCTGGTGGAGGGCGCTTCGAAGCGCTCGATCCGCCGGGACTACAACGTCGGCTCAGCGCTGCTCGACAAGATCCTGGCAAACCCAGATCCTCCCGGCTATCAGATGGACGAGGTCCGCCGGAAGCCCGTGCTCGGGCCTCATCTGGCCACCATCGACCAGATCCTCGCCGCTGACAAGGAGGCTCCGCCCAAGCAGCGCCACACGGCCCGGCGGATCCACCAGCGCCTGCGTGACGAGCATGGCTACACGGGCTGCTATTCCCAGGTCCAGACGGCAGTCAAGAACGCCAAGGCGCACTCGAAGGAGGCCTTCGTCCCGCTCAGCCACCCGCCCGGTCACGCCCAGTTCGACTTCGGCGAGGCCGTGGTCGAGATCGCCGGCGAACGCACCAAGGCCGCGCTGGGCCTGATCACGCTGCCCTATTCGGACACGTACTTCGTCTCCGCCTATCCGCGAGAACACCGAGACCTTCGGGGCCGCGCACGTGGCCGGTTTTGAGTTCTTCGGAGCGGTGCCGGTGCGGATCTCCTATGACAACACCACCATCGCCGTGTCCAAGGTGATGGGGACCGAGCGCGAGCTGACCAGAGGCTTCTTGACCCTCGAGAGCCATCACCTCTTCGATCACCATTTCTGCCGGGTCGGAGAGGCAACGAGAAGGGCCACGTCGAGAACCACGTCGGCTACTCGAGGCGGAATCTCTTGGTCCCGGTCCCGTCGTTCGCGTCTTGGGCCGCGCTGAATGAGTACCTGGCCGCCGCCTGTTACGCCGACCTGTTCCGACGTGTGCGCGGCAAGATCGGCACCAAGGCCGAGCGCCTGGTCGAGGACCGCGCCGCCATGTTGGCCCTACCCGCCGAGGCCTTCGAGCCCCGCCGGGTCGTCGCCGGGCATGCCAACTCGCTCTCCCTCGTCCGTTTCGACCGCAACGACTACTCGGTGCCGAGCGCCTATGCCCATCATGAGGTGACCGTCCTCGGCGGGATCGAGGACGTGGCCATCACCAGCGGCACCGACGTCGTCGCCCGCCACCCCCGTCACTGGGGCAAGGAGCAGACGACCTTCGACCCCGTCCACTACCTGGCCCTCCTCGAGCGCAAGCCCGGCGCCATCGACTTCGCCCGACCGCTCGAGAACTGGGAGTTGCCCGGCTGCTTCGCCACACTCCGTCGACGCCTCGAGAGCGATCTCGGCTCGGCCGGAACCAGAGAGTTCATCAAGGTGCTGCGCCTCCTCGAGAACTCCACGGTGCCCGCGCTGGCCAAGGCAGTGGAGGCCGCGCTCGCCATCGGGGCCACGGGGTCTGACGCCATCGCCCTGATCCTGTTCCACCACGCCGAGCGCCCTGTGGGCCTCTTCAGCCTCGACGGGCACCCCCATCTCAAATCGGTCGCCATCGAGGCACCCGACCTCACCGCCTATCGGGCGCTGACGGCCACCGGTTCATGACCACCAACAGAAAGGACCCAACACCATGAAAGCAACCGAGACCAAGTCCGTCGTGCTCTTGCACCACCACCTCAAGTGCCTCCGGCTGCCGACAGTGGCCGCCGAGTGCGAGAAGGTGGCCGCCCAGGCCGCCCAAGACAACGCCGATCACCTCTCCTACCTGCTCCGCCTGACCGAGCTCGAGCTGCTCGAACGCGAGAAGCGGGCATCAGAGCGCCGGGTCAAAGCCGGCGCGCTTCCCGACCATCAAGACGCTCGAGACCTTCGACTTCGCCGCCCGTCCGTCGGTCAACAAGGTGCTCGTCGCCGAGCTGATGCGTTGCGAGTACATCGACAAGAAGGAGAACATCTTGATGGTCGGCAACCCCGGGACGGGGAAGTCCCACCTGGCCACAGCGTTGGCCGCTCAGGCGTGCGCCAAGGGATACCGCGTCCGCTTCATCCGCACCACCGAACTCGTGACCGCGCTGATTGAAGCGCGGGACGAGCGGACGTTCCTGCGGCTCAAGAGTCAGTTCGCGAAGCTCGACCTCCTCGTCCTCGACGAACTGGGCTACGTGCCGGCCTCCAAGGTCGGATCCGAACTGCTCTTCGACGTGATCTCCACCGCCTATGAACGCACCAGCCTGATCGTGACGACGAACCTGCCCTTCGAGTCCTGGACCGAGGTGCTCGGATCCGAGCGTCTTACCGGCGCCACGCTCGACAGGCTCACCCACCGCTGCCGGATCATCGAGACCAAGGGCGAGAGCTACCGGCTCCAAGACGCCAAGGCACGGACGTCCCGAGCCGCCAAATCAGTCACCGAAACCGTGGACGCAACACCAACTTCCAGCTAACTTCAACCAACCGACGTGCTCCCGGTTTCGACCATTACGCGCTCCCGGTTTCGATCATCGTTCACAGGGCGTGGCGCAGGCCGGAGTCGCCGGCCTTGGTGATGCCCTTGTGTCCCGCCACCAGTCCGGATTGGTCGACCTTGGGCACAAAGCCGGTGAAGGATCGGACGCCGGCGAGGTTGGCGAAGCGGTTGAAGTCGCCCGTGTTGGCCAAGATGGCGGCGGAGAGGACGGGCCCGAGTCCAGGGGCCGAACGGACGATGCCCTTGGGGTCGGCTTCGTCGTAGAGAACGGCGATTCGCTTGTCGGCCGCCGCGATCTCGTCGTCGAGCCGGCGGAGCACACGAACTTCTGAGGCGATGTCGTGGGCCAACTCGGTGAAGTCGATGCCCCCGCTTGACCACAGCTCGAGGGTCTCGTTCGCCATGGCCAACAGCTCGTCGGCCTTGTCCTCGCGCCACAGTCCCGCACTCGAGCGGATCAACAAGGCGGTGAGCCGGGCGTGCCCGAGGCGCTTGAGCGCCCGTGGATCGGCGTATTTCTCCAAGATGACCAGGGCGGTCTTCGACGCGGTGGCCGATCCGAGGGAGTCGGCCCACCCCGGACCTAACAGCTCGACCAATGCATCGAGGCGGAGACTCGCCGCGGTGCGGCGCTTGACCAAGCTGAAGCGGTGACGCACGGCACGGCGGAGCGACTGCGCTGGGCCGAGGTTATCGATGCCCCGCAGGCCTTCTGGGTGCAGCAGCGGCAAGCGCGCCAGCACCCTCGAATCCAACCGGTCCGTCTTGGTGTGCTTGTTGTAGTAGTCCCGCAGGTCGGCCGACTGCTCGGGGGGCACCAAGATCACCGTGCTCTTAGGGTCCACCTTAGAATAAGACGCGAGATGTAACCTTGAGGTGTGGAGTTGTCGCCCGAAGGTCTCGCCGGGTTCTTCGAGACGGTGTTGCCACACCTCGATGAGCGCCAAGAAGCGCGTGCTTGGCGGTGCGATGGTCGAAGCGCTCGGTCGCGGAGGACAGGCTCGTGTGGCAGAGGCCTCGGGGATGAGCACCTCGACGGTCAACAAGGCCGTGCACGAGGTTCGCACCGGAATCGAGGTCTCGGATCGGCGTCGCGCCCCTGGAGGTGGTGCCAAGCAGGCGATCGAGATCCAGCCCGGACTGCTCGGGTTGCTCGACGAGCTCGTCTATCCCGAGACGCGGGGCACGCCGATGTCACATCTGCGCTGGACGTCGAAGTCGACCTATGACCTGGCCGACGAACTGGTGCGACGAGGCTTTCAGGCCTCCGCCGAACTGGTCAGGCGTCTGTTGCATCAGATGGGCTATTCCTTGCAGGCGCCGGCCAAGGCCAAGGAGGGGACGGCCCATCCCGATCGTGACGCCCAGTTCGGCTATCTCAACAAGGCGGTCTCGCGCTTCGTCAAGGACCGACAGCCCGTGATCAGCGTCGACACGAAGAAGAAGGAGCTCATCGGCGAATACGCCAATGGCGGGCGCGAATGGCACCTTCAAGGTGCCCCAACCCGCGTGGCCGTCCATGACTTCGTCGACCCCGAGGTCGGCCGCGCCATTCCTTATGGCATCTATGACGTCGCCAATGATGAAGGGTGGGTATCGGTCGGCGACACCGCCGATACCGCTGAGTTCGCCGTCGAATCGATACGCCGGTGGTGGAATCAGATGGGTGCCGACCGCTTCCCCGACGCCGCCAGATTGCTGATCACCGCCGATGCCGGCGGATCCAACGGCTACCGGGTCCGAGCCTGGAAGGCCGAACTGGCCAGGTTGGCCGCCGAGACTGGCCTTGAGATCACCGTCGTGCACTACCCGCCCGGCACATCGAAGTGGAACAAGATCGAGCACCGCATGTTCTCCTTCATCTCCATGAACTGGCGGGGTCGACCGCTGACCGACATCCGCACGATCGTCGAGCTCATCGCGGCGACCAAGACCAAGAGCGGTCTGACGGTCCAGGCCAGCTACGACCCCGAGTGGTATCCGACCGGGGTCAAGGTCACCGACAAGGAACTCGCCGCCCTACCGCTCACTCCGCACAAGTGGCATGGCGATTGGAACTACACCATCGAAGCGGCATGATGTCGCGATCTATTCCGCGGCGGGCCCTTAGCGACCATCATCGTCCGGTGATGTGTTCACAACCCAATGTGAAGGGAGACAGGACGATGAGCGAGGAACTCATGGAGAGTGTCGGATTCAGCACCAATGGAGTTGGAGATAGACAGAATCAACCCTCGGGGAAGCTCGATCGCCGGGCTCTGCTGATCGGGGCGACCACGGGGATAGGGGCAGCGGCTGGCCTCGTCATGAGCGCACCGCCTGCTGGGGCCGATGACACCCCCGTGCTCCTCGGCGAGGACAATACAGAGACCGGAACGACTTCCATCACGAACACCGCAAGCGGTGCCTTTACCGGCAACACCTCGGCCAATGGCGGGCACAGCGGGGTGCATGGAAACGACACCAGCACCGGGGGCGGCTACGGCGTTGCTGGTAACTCCGCCAATGGATACGGCGTCAACGGAACGACGTGCGGCAACGGTCAAGCAGGTGTCTATGGTGACGATGCCAGCCCAGATGGTGCTTACGGCGTTTACGGCTACACCCGCGTCGGTACCGGCGTCTACGGCATCGGGACAAGCGGTGGATACGGCGTGATCGGTGACTCCAGCATCAGCGTTGGCGTCCAAGGAACCTCCGAGTCCGGGACCGGCGTGTTGGCGACGAGCAGCGAGGGCACCGCCCTCCAGGTCGAGGGCACAGCTGTCTTCTCGCGCAGCGGTGTGGAGTCCATTGCCGCGGGCAAGTCTTCGGCGACCGTCACCGGCGTCGGTCTCTCGACGTCAAGCCTGGTGCTGGCCAACCTGCAAAACCACCTCTCTGGGGTCTACGTCGAGGCGGTCGTTCCGGGCGCCTCTGGTAGTTCGTTCAAGATCTTCCTGTCTGAGGCTGTCCCGACAGGCAAGACGGCCAACGTCGGGTGGTTCGTCGTCAACGACAGGCATCTTTCCACCTGGATTTGAGGATCCTGGCAATGTCCGACGTGCCGCAGGGTGGCACCCGGTTCCGGCGAGCTCCTATCACTTGTCAACCCCTCTTTGGGGGCTCGGGAGTGAAAACAGCGGACACGACATTGATTAGTCACTCGAGGTGAGGACAAGCTCCTATTAGGTCACGCGTTTTCGAGATCGTTGGCCCGAGCTGAGGGTCGGCGAGTCGCTGGAGAGTCAGCTCCGAAGAGCGACAGTTCGGGGGAAAGCCAGACCCAACAGCCCGAGGATCTATCCGCGAGGCAGGTAGCGATAGACCTCGCGGGCGACGTAGCGCTTCAAGATGCCGATGACCTCGGCCTTGGTCTTGCCTTCCTTGACGCGCCTCTCGAAGTAGAGCTGGGTCTCGGGGTCATGAGCGATGCGCACCATGACGATGCGCCACAGCGCGCGCTGTTGGCCTGGCGATCGCCACCGTCATGCGACTTGACCTTGCCGTTGGTCCGGCCCGACCCGGCTGGGACGGGTGCGACGCCGCACAGGTGGGCCCATGCGCCCTCTGAATGCAAGCGCTCGGGGTTGTCGCCGGCCGCCATCACAAGTGCGGCGGCGGTGTCGGGTCCGACCCCAAAGAGATCCAACAGCTCGGGGACGGTGGCGACGAGAAGCGCCTCGATCCGCGCGTCGAGCTCGGCGAGCTCGCTCTCGAGCCCTTCGACGCGATGGGCCAACGAGGACAGCGACGTCTTGGTGGCAGCGGTCACTGGGTCAGGAGATCGCGTCGGGCGGAGCCGGGATCCTTCGGCGACGAGGGCGGGCACCGAGAGGCCTTTCAATCGACAACGCAGCTGTTCAGGCGCGCTGTAGCCGAGGTGGCGCATCTGGATGACCGCCTTGGTCCTGGCCTGGCGAGCCGAGCGCTTGGCGACGACGAGGACGCGGATCGCCTCGACCGCGCCGTCCCTCGACTTGGGGCTCCCGTTCGCTCGACCACTGAGGGCGGCCCGGGCGGCTTCGACGGCGTCGAGGGGATCGGACTTGCCACTGCGGCGGCGCTCTTCTCGGTTCGGTCGATCGACCTCGATGACCTCGATGCCTGCTCGGCGAAGGAACCGCGAGAGGCCGGCCCCATAAGAGCCCGTGCCCTCCACGCCGACCTTGGTCACGGCCCCGAAGGTCTCGAGCCATTTCAGCAGCGCCTTGTAGCCGGCTGAGTCGGTGGCAAAGCTCTGCGAACCGAGCAGTCCGCCAAGTGGATCAAGAGCGGCGGCGACATGGACGTCAAGGTGTGTGTCGACGCCACCGGTCACCCCACGCGCAGCTTCTACGATGGTCATGGTCATCCCTCCTGTTAACGGAGTTAGGGATGGCACGGCCGTTCCGGATCGGAGCGACGGGCGGTCTGGGTTGTTCTAGCAACCCGGATCAATCACCCCAACTCAGAGACGGGACGTGCCGCTTTCAATGTGCCGCTGGAAGGGCTCGGTCGACAACGTCTTGCAACGTCACGGGACTCCCAGTCAGACCGAACCCACCAGCACTCCCGAAGTTATTGAGGACCAGCAGTCAAGCGGTGGATCCCTGAGAGAAGTATCAATGTTCGGGGGCATTTAGCGTTGGTGCTGGACATCCACCGATTTGGCGGATGTCCTTCGTAGGGTGCGTCGGGTCGGTTCTTCTGGCTTGACTTTTTGGGGGCCGGAGCGAGCAACAGCTCGACTCCACAACGGTGATCGTCGACTAGACGAGCCTCCCCGACGCACGTGCATCCCTTTTCTGGAACTCGGCGGCCGATCATGGAGTCGGACCCCTGCTTCTGAATGTCTGGATGGTCACACCCCTGCGGAACGTGCATTGGTCGACGACGCAGAGCCGACTGATCCATCGTCGAGCGAAAGGACCACGCCATGAATGAAGTGAAGTTGGGGATCGACGTCGCCTGTCGGGCCGACCACTGGGCCAGCCTGGCCGACGAGCGAGGTGAGTTCATCTGGTCGTCGTGGAAGTTCCGCACGACGACCGCCGATCTCGAGCGCCTGTGGGCGAAGATCCCCCACGGTTCGTCGGTGACGGTCATCCTCGAGCCCACCCGCAACGCCTGGGTGCCATTGTCGGCCTGGCTCCAAGCCCGCGGCGCCACGATCATCTTGGTGCCCCCCGAGCAGTCGGCCGACCTGCGGGACTACTACAACAAGCACACCAAGACGGACCGTTTGGATTCGAGGGTGCTGGCACGCTTGCCGCTGCTGCACCCAGAAGGCCTGCGGGGCATCGATAACCTCGGCCCAGCGCAGTCGCTCCGCCGTGCCGTGCGTCACCGCTTCAGCCTGGTCAAGCGCCGCACTGCGGCGAGCCTGCGCCTCGATGCATTGGTGGAGTTGCTCGGACCGGGGTGGGCCGACTCCCTCGGATCGGCCACCGCGTCGAAGACAGCGCTGGTCATCTTGGAGAAATACGCCGATCCACGGGCGCTCAAGCGCCTCGGGCGCGCCCGGCTCACCGCCTTGTTGATCCGCTCGAGTGCGGGACTGTGGCGCGAGGACAAGGCCGACGAGCTCTTGGCCATGGCGAATGAGACCTTTGAGTTGTGGTCAGGCGGGGGCATCGACTTCACCGAGTTGGCCCACGACATCGCTTCAGAAGTGCGGGTGCTGCGCCGCCTCGACGACGAGATCACCGCGGCCGACAAGCGGATCGCCGTTCTCTATGACGAAGCCGACCCGAAAGCAATCGTCCGCTCGGCCCCGGGCCTTGGGCCCGTCCTCTCTGCCGCCATCTTGGCCAACGCGGGCGACTTCAACCGCTTCGCCAACCTCGCCGGCGTCCGCTCCTTCACCGGCTTTGTGCCCAAGATCGACCAGTCCGGACTGGTGGCCGGACACAAGGGCATCACCAAGGCCGGCGATGCAGGGCTCCGCCAGGCTCTCTACCTCGCAGCCGATCACGCTCGCCGCATCGATCCGACACTCGCCCAGCGCTACTACCGGCTCGTCATGGTCGAGGGCAAGCACCACAACTCAGCCCTCTGTTCCGTCTCGGCCGTCCTCATCACCCGCATCGCCGCCTGCTGGCGCAAGGGAGAGCTCTACGAACTACGAGACGAGGACGGCGAAGTGATCACCGAGGCCGAAGGCAAAGCTGCATGCACCGAACGCTTCAAGATCGACCCCAAAGTCCGGGCCGCCCGTCGTCGCAATACCTCGGCCAAAGTCTTCAAGAACAGGGCGGCGGGTCGAGGCAGAAAGGAGTCGACCCAGAAGGTCGCTCCGGCCACCGACCCGCCACGTGAAGAAGCTAGTGAAAATGTGGCCTGAGGGGCTTGACTGCCGTTAGGAACTCACCCGTCAGGGCCGATCCAGTCGGTCGCGTGAGGGCTCGGCATGCGTACCTGGTGCCCGACGGCAGGGAGATGAAAGGGGGGCGCAAAGCACCCGTCGGTGCAGCTTCAATCTTCAGAGCGGTCTTTGCCAACGATCTCCGCTTCGAGTCCATCGATTCGATCCGCCAGATCCTTGATCCCGCCTTCGGTGTGAATATCGAGGCGGTCAAGTATCTTCACGGTGTCGTCATAGGTGTGTTGCGAGCGGATATCGCTCGCAACACTCTGCACGTTCTGTCCGACCATAATGACGGACAGCAACACCAATTGAAGGAACGTTTGCGCAATCCAGGCGATGATGCCCTCGCCTCCCGGTCTTAGCGCTGGCCGCAATCCAAGTAACGCGATGATTGCGAACACATACGCGCACCACATCGATCCGACGATGTTGGTGAGGAAGACGGCAATCTTGGCGTTGACTCCGTCGGCTCTCCTTACGTCTTCCATGACTCCGCGAACACTGATCGCTTGACCGATGTGGCGACGTGTCTTGACCGGCGGCATCAGAATCGGATTCTCAATCATTGCGCTCTCCTCTTTCGGGCATATTGAGCTTGCCACCAGTCCGCCTGCACAAAGCCCAAGAGAGGGACTCGGTAGTTGGAATCGAACGGGGGGCGAACACAAGCCTCGACTGGAGATTGGGGGCACTGGGGCTCTTCTAACCGGCGATAGGGGACACTGCTCTCCGAGAAGCACCCGCGGTTCTCCTCCTCTAAGCCGTTGTAATGCTCGAACGAGGTTCACGGAATCGTCACGCTCCCTTCCCCCGTAGCCCGCATACACCAAATGGCGATCACTTCAAGGTGTTACGGTGCCGCTTCGACGGAAGTTCATACGCGCAGGGGTCGTACTGGTGGCTGGGTGTTCGATGGCATCGCTCGGAGCGATGTCAGTAGCTCAGGCATCAACTAGTCCAGTGATTGGCAAGTGGCACGTAACATACGGGAACACAGCCAAGGTGAAGATCACGCAGACCGGCGCTGACGCTTACCAGATGAAGGCATCTACGCCTATCGAGCTAACGGGCGGGAGCCCTTGTACTCTGCCCAAAGGAACTCTCATCGCTACGTTCAGCGGTACGGGTGCAAAGCTGACTGGTCAACACGGACTGTGGAATACCAGTAATTGCGCATTCGTGGAATGGACTTCGCTGACAGTGAAGGTCAAGACTCCCGACAAACTTGTCGAGCGTTTGGGCAATGGAGAAAGGCACGTGCTGACGCGAGTTGTCGGCTGAGCTTTCTCAAGCTCACTACGGTTGCCAGCTCGCCTTACACATGGTGCCGATCCGGCAATGTTCGGGGGCAGGCTCCTACCCACGGCTGGCAGGAGTCTCGGTGACCCGGTCTGCAACCGCGCCTATGCCTCCGGGAGACGCCACACGCTGACATGACTGCCGCTCTCTCCCGTGAAAGGCGAGCGATCCCACCACCCCCATCGGTGTTCCAGCGTCATTCCCGCGATCCGAGCCATCAGGTCCAACTCAGACGGCCACACATATCGGAACGGAAGGGTGTTTTCGGTGAAGCTGCCATCGGGAAGTCGACTGAAGTGCCGAGATCGGGAGATCTGCTTGTGCGTGCGGTCAATGAAGTCGTCGATGCCGATGTAGTCCTCTGTCAATGCGAACGGGACTCCGAGATTGCCGGGTGGCAACTGGCGAAGCCCGGGCACGATGGTCTCGACTACAAAGCGGCCACCGGCGCGGAGGTGTCGGGCAGCGTTTTCGAAACACGCCACCTGTTCGTCCTGCGTCGTCAGGTTCATGATCGTGTTGAAGACCAGGTACACAAGGGAGAACTCACCCTCCACGAATGTCACGGCCATGTCGCCTTCGACCGCCGTAATATCGTTCGCCTCGGGCTTCGACCGCAGCACGGCGAGCATCTCAGCGGACAACTCGATCCCTGCTACTGGAACGCCCCGGGCGGCCAAAGGGACAGCGACCCGGCCGGTCCCAATGGCGAACTCCATCGCCGCTCCACCATCAGTCAACTCGACCAAGCAATCGACGGTCGCTTCAAGCACGCCGTCGTCCCACATCCCCGTCTCAGGTTGATGGTCGTAGGTTCTAGCGATCTCGCCGACGAATCGGTTTTCGGGCACACGCCAGCTTGGCCCGACCTGAGTGGGCTTGCAACGTCCTCTGTCCCTGCCCCCGATGTGCTGCAGGGTGGCACGCCAACCCCCCATAGGTGACAGCCGGCTCTCTCTCTGGATACGGTGCCCGCAATGCGGGAACGACCACCTCTGACCGTCCTCGTAAACGGGGCGCCCGGCTCGGGCAAGACCACGCTCGCCGATGTTCTCGCTGCAGCTCTGAACTTGCCGGTACTCCACAACGACGCCCTGTGTCACGGGATATGGCGGACCCGAGAACGCGCTATGCAACTTGGGCCTTCCAGTGTCGAGCCGTTCTACCGGTCGATGGAGCTGTGGGTCGCGTCGGGCATCAGCTTCGTGGCCGAGCGGACCTTCTTTCCTGGAGTCAGCGAACCCGATGTCGCAAGACGATTGAGGCCGTTTACCACGCTGGTCCATGTGCACTGTCGAGCCACGCAGTCCCCTCGACGATGGGAAACAAGAATGCGACAGGACCCGCTCTGTGGTGACAACCGCCTGAAGACGCTCACCCCTCTCGTGGATCGTCTCCATGAGGAGCTGGCCGAGCCGTTGGACTTCGAGTGTCCCGTATTCGTTGTGGACACCGACGACGGATACGACCCTTCCCTCGAAGAACTCGTGGCTGATATCGACTCCGTCTATAGCAGGCCGCTGATCCACGACCTCGACCGCGTGTCGCAGTCTCGACATTGATCCCGCGCTCGGCACCAGTCGGGATCGTTCCGTTCATCTCGGGGATCCGGGGGACTGCGCCTATGGCGCCGAACAAACTACGCGGTCAGCGACGTCCGGGATTGGTGCCGCCATTCATTGCCCGTCCCAGACCCGGAAGCTGTCGATCACCGCTCCGCCTGAAGCTCCTCCGACAGCGACGCAGTAGCCGGTGCTGATACAGCTGACGCTCCTGAACTCGGATGTCCCCGCTACCGGGACCGGGCTCATCGGCGTCTCCCAACCGACTGGGACAAGGACTCCCTCGCCCGATTTGCTCTCGCCCACGGCAATGCACCAGAAGAGACTGGCGCACGAGACGTCGCTCAGGCTGCGCGTGGTCGGGACCGCCACGTCCCTGGTGGTTGTGATTCCAACGGCGACGGCGACGAGTCCATGGCCAACCCTTTAACGGAATGCCGTGGGCGCCCTCCGATCCCGCGAGAAGGCAAACCTCAATGTCGTCTCCATGGCAGCTGCCGCCACCGAGGGTTGTGTTGTCATCACCACCCTCTGCTCCTCCAGCGAGCTCTCCGTGACCGACGATCGTAACCGTCTCGTCCAACCCGGTGACGCCGCGGTTCCGCCTGGCCCTCATTGTCCTGACCGGATTCGCCAGACCCCAGGCGACTCCTCGACCCATCTGACAGAGCGCAGGCACAAGGGATAGGCCCTTTTTCAGGACCGGCCCCAGTCGCTCCTGGCGTTACAGACGCACCAACCCTGCGAGCTCGCTCTCGTCGCCGGGGAGCACCACGACACGGAGGCCCTCGGCGCGCAGCCAGTCTCGGTTGCGCACGTGCACGTCGACGGCATCGTCGAATCGGTTCAGCACGACGATGAGCGGAGCGTCCAGCCGTATCAACGCGTCGTAGCTGAGGCGCACCGCGTTGATGGCGCCCAGCCCGGCATCGGCGACCAACACGACCAGGTCGGCCCCGAGTACGGCGCACAACGCGAGGCAATCGCCGTCGGCGGCCAGCGGGGATCGCACACCACCGGCCGACTCGACCACCCCCACGTCCACGCCCTCAACGGGCCACGCCAACTCGGCCATCAACTCGTCGATGCTGAAGGAGGGCAGCCCGAGCGCTGCTGCCGCCATGGGAGGCGCCAGCGCGACCTCGTACCAGCGCCCCGGTGGACACACGGTCTCGGGCGCCTCGCCGCTGGCCGCACCGAGCACCGCAGCATCGAGCGAACCGGGATCATCGCTCGGATCGAAGGACTGGGCCGGTTTGCGGACGGCGACGGTCAGACCGCTGTCCCTGAGGTGTGTGAGGAGCCGAGCGGAAACCCACGTCTTGCCCACGTCGGTCGCCGTGCCGACCACCACCACCAGACGGCGCGGCCGTGCGCTCGTCACCACACCTGACCGTTCATGTACGGGAATCAAAACGTCGCCGGGAACGGTGCAGAAGTGGAGAGGCCGAGAAACGGGAGCGCCAGCAAGGCAGCGAGCAAGCGGGCCACGTCGTCGTCCGAATGGGCGGACGAGAGCGTGACCCGCAGCCGGCTCGTGCCCAGGGGCACGGTCGGCGGCCGGATGGCGGGGATCCACAGACCTGCGTCCAAGAGCCGGGCGGATGCATCCAGCGCGGCCTCCTCGGAGCCCAGGACGACCGGGATGATGGGGCTCGCGTGTCCGCTCGACGCGAGGCCGGCCTCGGCCACCCGGTCGATCAGGGAGGCGAGGCGGGCGAGCAGGGCCTCGCCTTCGGCGGAACGCACGACCTCCAGCGCGGCGAGTGCGGCCGCAGCATCGGCCGGGGTCAGGGCGGTCGAGAAGATGTAGGGCCGCGCCCGATTGACGAGAAGGTCGACCACGTCGCGGGACGCTGCGACAAAGCCGCCCAAGGAGCCGAGGGTCTTGGAGAGGGTGCCGACGCGGACGATCGGGCCGTCGCACGGGATGGGGAGATGGGGGCCGAGGACCGCGTGCGCCTCGTCGAGGACGAGGAGCGCGCCGTAACGGGCACACAGAGCGACGAGCTCGTCGAGCGGCGCCGTGTCCCCATCCATCGAGAAGACCGAGTCGGTGACCACGAGCGTCGGCGCAGCGGCGTCCCGCCTGTCCGCCGAGCTCGGCGAGGACGAGGCAAGTAGCTCGGCGAGGTGGTCCATGTCGCGGTGGCGAAACACGGAGAGGTCGGCGCGCGAGAGTCGGCAGCCGTCAATGATGCTGGCGTGGTTCAGCTCGTCGGAGAGCACCCGCACGCCCGGTCCGCCGAGCGTGCAGAGCACGCCGAGGTTGGCGGCGAACCCCGTCGGGAAGCAGACGGCGGATTCGGTGCCCTTCCACGCGGCGAGCGCGTGCTCGAGCTGGTCGTGAATCGGGCGCGAACCGGTGACGAGGCGGGAGGCCCCCGAGCCGGTGCCCCACGTATCGAGGGCGTCGTGGGCGGCGGCGATGACCCTGCGGTGCGCGCTCAGCCCGAGGTAGTCGTTCGACGCGAACGAGACGACAGGCCGGGCGTCCGTCTCGTCGTGGAGCGTGCCGGCCCGACCGAGTGCGTCGAAGGTGCGCGGCGCGCGCCAGCGGCCCTCCTCGACGACCCGGGCCAATTCGCCGCGGATGCGCGCGTCCCAGGGCCCGGTCACGTGGATGCGGGGGCCGGGCCGGCGCTGACGTCGTCGAGCGCAGCATCGAGCGCGTCCACCATCCGCACGATCTCACCCTCGGTGATGGTGAGCGGCGGCATGAGCACCACGACGTCGCCCAGGGGCCGCAGCAGCACACCGCGCTCGACAGCGCCGGCGCACACCCGGCGGCCCCAGCGCAGCCCGGGCCGGGGCGGGTCGAGCTCGACGCCGACCATCAGGCCGCGCTGGCGGATTTCGCGCACCGAGGAGCGCGGCGCGACCCGTTCGCCGAGGAGGATCGCCAGCTGTTCGGCGCGGGCGCGCACGTTGGCGAGGACGTCCCAGGACTCGAGCAGGCGCAGGTGTTCGAGCGCGACGGCGGCGGCGAGGGCGTTCCCGCCGTAGGAGTGCCCGTGGTAGAAGGTCTCGGGCCCGAGGTCGGCGCCGAGGAACGCATCGAAGACGCGACCCGACGCCACGGTGGCGCTCATGGCGAGGTAGCCCCCGGTGATCCCCTTGCCCACACACATCAGGTCGGGTCGCAAGCCGGCCTGCTCGGACGCGAACAGGGTGCCGGTACGCCCGAAGCCCGTCGCCACCTCGTCGCAGATCAAGAGGGTGCCGGCGCGTGTGCACGCCTCACCGAGGCGGCGCAGATCAGATGCGGTGGCCACCAAGATGCCCGATGCACCTTGGACGAGCGGCTCGATCACGACGGCGGCGAGCTCGTCGGCGTGGGCGTCGACCATGGCGCACGCCTTGTCCGCCCAGCCGGGGTCGGCATAGCCGGGGGTGCGCAGCACGGGGAAGCAGAGCGGCTCGAAGACCGCACTGAACACGCCCCCGTCGCCGAGGGAGAGCGAGCCGATGGTGTCGCCGTGGTACGCGTCGCCCAAGGCGAGGAAGCGGGAGCGCCGCGGTGCGGCAGCGTCGGCGCGAGCTGCGGTGTGTGGACCGGCAGCACTGTCGGAGCCGGCCTGGTTGACCCAGTACTGGAACGCGATCTTGAGGGCCTGTTCGACCGCCACCGCGCCGTCGGCGGCGAAGAGGAAGTGAGGCTCGTCGACGGGAACGACCGCGGCGAGTGCCTCGGCCAGCTCGACGACGACCGTGTTCCCGTTGCCCAGCATGGTCGAGTGGGCGATCTTGGTGGCTTGGGTGGCGAGGGCCCGGTCGAGCTCGGGGACGCGGTGGCCGAGCGTGTTGACCCAGAGGGACGAGATCGCATCGAGGTAGCGGGTGCCGTCGGCGGCGATCAGCTCCCTGCCCTCGGCCCGCTCGATCACGAGGGGGGCGGCCTCCGCGTAGGTCGCCATCTGGGTGAAGCCGTGCCAGACGACGGCGGCGTCGCGCTCGACCCAGGAGGCCGGGTCAGCGGCGGGGGTCGAGGCCGAGTCGGAGGCGGGGGTCGTGGGACGGGCGCTGGTCACCCCACGATTCTGGACGGCGGCGGGGCGGCAGGCCAATGGGTCCCGTGCGCGAGAATGGAGTCATGGACCTGATCGGCGTGGTCGACACCATGTTTGCCCGCTATGACATGGGCGGCGAGGCGCTCGGCGAGCTCGCCCAATGCCGCGGCTACGGCACCCGTTTCACCACCATCCGTCGCACTGTGCCCGGGTTCAAGGACCTGGCGGTGGCCGCGAAGAAGCTGATCGAGGAGGACGACTGCCGCATCGTGGTCGCGCTCGGCATGCCGGGCCGGGAGAAGGTGGACAAGGTCTGTGCCCACGAGGCGTCGACCGGGATCATGACGGCGCAGCTCATGACGAACACGCCGATCCTGGAGGTCTTCGTCCACGAGGACGAGTCCGACGACCCGGCGGAGTTGGCGATGGTGTTCAAGAACCGTTCGCGCGATCACGCGCGCAACGCGTACCTCATGCTCTACGAGCCCGAGCAGCTGGTGGCCCGGGCCGGCCAAGGTATCCGGCAGGGCTTCGCGCACGCCGGGCCGCTCGAGCTCTGACCGTATCCCTGGCGATCCCTGGGATTGGTGGCGTTGGTGGCGGCGACGGCCACCCCCTCAGCTGACGGGCCCCGGCTCGTCCCGCCGAACCGGGTGGGAACTGCCCGCCAGCTGGGGGGCGCCGCTGTGGGAGCGCTTTGACGCTCTTCGTTGCTGGGTTGCCTCCTGGATGATGATCTCGTTGGTGGTCGGCTACGAGTTGTTCCAGGCCACCGAGAACGACGACCCGTCGGAGCTGAGGCTGCTCGGGGTGGCGAGCGTGGTGCCGTCGTCCGACATGGTGATCTCGTTTGCGTCGAACGCCGAGAGCGAGCCCACCTTGCCGGCGGTGTCGATGAGCGACGAGCCCGAGTACCCGACCTGACCGAAGTCGGCCAGCGCGATCTCGCTGCAGTACACGGCGGTGCACTCAGAGGGCGCCTCGGCGATCACCTCGGCCGAAGAGCGGGCATAGCCACTGCCGGTCTGGGTCGTGGAGAAGTTCCACCCCGCGGTGCTGTCCTTGATCATCAACGTGAAGGAGGTGCCGGCCGCGTTCGAGGCCACCAGCGCGGTGAGGTGGTCACCCGGGTTCACGGCGTCCGAGGTCGGCAGCGTGACCGAGGGATTGGGGTACATCTCGTACCAGGCGTAGTACGACGGCGTGCCCGAGTCGCAGTCCGAGTCCGTGCCGATCTGCTCGACGCTCGTCGAGGAGTAGCCGTCGAGGCCGACCCAGAACGCCGAGGCCGAACTGGGGCCACCCAGGAGCGAATTGAAGAGCCCCGTCACGCCGTCCAAGCCGAGGCTCAGCCCGCCACCGCTGCTCGAGCAACTGACCTTGGGCTCGGTCCACGACGAGGACACCGAGGTGTAGGTGTCGTTGGTGTCGGCGTAGCCGGCCCAGTTGGCCGACGACACCGCCGTCGCGTGACGCTCGCCGGCGAGCAGCGAGCCCAGGCCCGGCAAGACCTGCTTGCCGATGATCGGCACGTGGTAAAGGCCCGGGACGATGTGGCCGGGAGCCGGCGGCGTTCCCGCCGTGGCGTGTGCGGCCGCGTGCGACGCAGTCGCCGCAGACGCGGGCACGGGCAGTGCCGTGGCCGCCATGACCGGGGCGGCCGCCGCCGCCAGGCCGACGAGCGCCAGCGCACCGGACCGAAGCACCTTCCGCATGAAACCCTCCTGATCCTCGGGACTCTGCTGTCAGCACTCGCTGCGACTGCCGTTGCGACCGTGCTCGCCGCACGGCGCGCCGGCCGGGGCATCCCGACTGCCGAGGGAGTAACGGTCCAGAGTCAGGGATCTCGCGGGAGACCGAGCACCTTTTCGGCGACGATGTTGCGTTGGACCTCGGCGGTGCCGCCGCCGATGGTGAGGGCGGGGGCGAAGAGAAAGCCCTCGGACCAAGCCGGGTCGCTCCCAGCCAGCATGGCGTGGCCGCCGGCGAGATCCCGGCCGAGTCCCATCACGTGCTGACCGTGCGCGTCGGCGATCGCCTTGCGCACGGATGCCTCCGCCCCCGGTGCCCGTCCGGCCAGGACGGCCGAGACCATCCGCAGGCGCAACACGCGCAGGATCTGCGATTCCATCCAGATCGAGACGAGTGCATCGCGCCGGATCGGGTCCGGCGCGCTCCCTGCGGCCTTGACCAATGCGACCAGGTCGTCCGCCGTCGGGCCCATGCCCCACAGCGCGCCCTCGCCGCTCAGCGAGACGCGCTCGTTGCCGAGTGTGACCTTGGCCAGGTCCCATCCTCCCCCTTCGGGCCCGACCAGGTGGTCGGCCGGGATGCGGACGTCGGTCAAGAAGACCTCGTTGAACGCGTGCTCGCCCGTCATGTCGATGAGGGGGCGGATGTCGATCCCCGGCGCATCCATCGGGCAGACGAAGTAGCTGATGCCCATGTGCATGGAGGCCGCCGGATCGGTGCGGGCGAGCAAGATGCCCCAGCGGGCGATGTGCGCGTAGCTCGTCCAGACCTTCTGACCGTTGACGACGTAGTGGTCGCCGTCGCGCACCGCCCGTGTGGTCAGCGAGACCAGGTCGGAGCCGGCGCCGGGTTCGGAGAAGAGCTGGCACCAGAACTCCTCCCCACTGAGGAGCGGCCAGAGCCAGCGTTCCTGTTGCTCCTCGCTGCCGGCGTAGAGGAGGGTGGGCCCCGCCCATCCGATGCCGATGGGGTTGACCGGGCGCCGGACCTGGGCCCGCCGAAGCTCCTCGTCGATCAGCAGTTGGGTGATGGGGTCGGCGTCGAGACCGAAGGGTGGCGCCCAATGGGGCACGACGTAGCCGGCCTCGGCGAGCTGGCGTCCGGTCGGCTGGGGATGCTCGGCGAGGAAGTGGCGGACGCTGAGGCGACGGGGGTCGTCGTCGTCGGGGAGGCCGAGGTCCACGGCGGGAGCGTAGGCTCCATCGCCTCGTGCCGCGTTGAACGGAAGAGGGATCGGAGCAAGAGCGGCCACGGATGGAGCGGACGATGACTGACTGGAATTACGGCGACGTCTGGGAGACGGTGGCTGACACCCAGCCTGACCTCGTCGCCATCAACCAGGGCGCGCGCAATGTGACGTGGGCCGAGCTCGACCGCGGCGCCGACGGCGTGGCGCGGTTCCTGCTCGACCTCGGGGTCGCGCAGCAGGACAAGGTGGCGCTGTACCTGTACAACGCGCCTGAGTACCTGCAGGCGACGTTCGCCGCCGCCAAGATCGGCCTGGTCCCCGTCAACACCAATTACCGCTATGGCGACGACGAGCTCGCCTACCTCTGGGACAACGCCGACGCAGTGGCCGTGGTGTTCCACGGGTCGTTCAGCGACCGCATCGAGCGGGTGCTCGACCGCGTGCCGCGGGTGAAGGGCTGGCTCTGGGTCGACGACGGTACCGGGCCCTGCCCCGATTGGGCCGCGCCGTATTCGGACGCGGCCAAGTCGGCCATTGAACGGGTGCGCGCGCCGTGGGGCCGGAGCGGCGACGACCTCTTCATGCTCTACACCGGAGGCACCACCGGCATGCCCAAGGGCGTTATGTGGCGCCAGGACGATCTCTTCACCTTGCTCTTGAGCGGCTCGGCGCGCCGCTACGACCCCGACGGCGGCCTCGACGGCGTGCGCCAGCTCCTCAGCGAGAAGCCCGGCAGCGTCACGCTGTTGCCGGCGTGCCCCCTCATGCACGGCACCGGCGCGTTCACCGCCTACACCGTGCTGGCCGACGGCGGACGCGTGTGCCTGCTCGAGAGCCGGCGCTACGACCCCGCCGAGATGCTCGATGTGGTCGAGCGGGAGAGGGTCAACGCACTGGTCATCGTGGGCGATCCCTTCTCGCGGCCGCTGCTGGCCGAGCTCGACGCGCACCCGGGCAAGTGGGACCTGCGCTCGCTGGTCATGATCATCTCGTCGGGGGCGATGTGGAGCGAGCCGGTGAAGGAACGGCTGCTGGCCCACCATCCACAGATGCTGCTGGCCGACGCCTTCAGCTCGTCGGAGGCGCTCGGGATGGGGCAGTCGATCTCGGGCGGCGGCACCGCGGTCAAGACCGCGTCGTTCACGCTCGGCCCCAACGTGAAGGTCCTGGACGAATCGGGCCGGGAGGTGGAGCCGGGCTCGGGCGAGGTGGGCGTGCTCGCCCTGGGCGGGCGCAACCCGCTCGGGTATTACAAGGACGAAGAGAAGTCCGCGCGCACGTTCAAGGAGATCGACGGGGTCCGCTACTCCATCCCGGGCGACTACGCCCAGGTCGACGCCGACGGCACCATCCACCTGCTCGGGCGCGGGTCGGTCGTCATCAATTCGGGCGGCGAGAAGATCTTCCCCGAGGAGGTCGAAGAGGCCCTCAAGACGGACGAGTCGGTCCGCGACGCCGTCGTGGTCGGCGTCCCCGATCCGACCTACGGCGAACAGGTCGTCGCGGTGGTCGAGCTGGCCGACGGCGATTCGTCGCACGACGAGGCCGAGCTGATCGCGCACGTGAAGAACCGGTTGGCCTCCTACAAGGCGCCGCGGCGCGTGCGTTTTGTCGCGACGATCGGGCGGGCGCCCAACGGCAAGGTGGACTACAAGCGGCACCGGGCCGAATCCATGGACGAGCTGGGGATCGGCGCCGAGTAGCCACCGGCGCACCTGCGCTGGGCCAGACTGAACCATGTTCATCGCCCCGATCGACACCGCCATGGGCGAGGAGGAGTGGCGGCCCTTCGTCGAGGCGCATCCATTCGGGCACCTGGTCGCCCCGGGCGGGGCCGACCGCGATCTGCCCGTCGTCGTACCCACGCAGTTCGTGCTCGAGAGAGAGACAATGTGGCTGCACCTCGTGCGAGCGAACCCGATCTTCGGCGCGCTGGCCGAGAACCCGCGTGTGGTCCTCAGCGTCGCAGAGGACTGGGCCTTCATCCCGTCGTCGTGGAAGGCCATCGGCGAGGAGGACCCTGCGCTCGGGATCCCGACCACCTACTACGGCGCGGTGCAGCTGGCCGGCTCGGCGACGGTGCACGACGAGCGGTCGGCGCCCGGGAGCGTCGCGGCGATCCTCCGGCGCCAACTCAGGGCATTCCAGCCCGACGTGGCGGTGGCCGACCCCGCCGAGGCCCACGCGGCGAAGTTGCAGGCGATCCTCGGCATTGAGATCTCCCTGCAGCAGGTGACGGCGAAGTTCAAGTACGGGGGCAACGTCGACGAGGCGCACCGCCAGGCGGTGGTGGCGCGGCTGCGCCAGCGGGACGGGCCCGGTGACGCGCCGGCGGCTGACCACGTGCTGCGCCGACTGGCGGAGAAGCAACGATTGCGCGGGACATAGCCCCCATCGCTTGACCACGGCGGGACTGCCTTATACGTTCCCCGGAGAGCCACCAGGCGGTTGGCGAACGGATCCGGCGTGGCCTGGCACCGGTACGTACTCCATTGAGCTCGTGCCCCTAGGGAACAACATCGGGTCCAGTACCGGGAGCGTGACGGTGGCAGTCTCGGTGGAACCAGCCAACGCGACGATCACGCCCAACGGCGCGCCCACGACCCTCAGGTCCACGCACACGGGGACCGGGGGTACTTCACGTTCAAGGGCAAGGCCGGAGAGGTCATGGAAGCTTCGACCTTCGATGGGACCTATCCCACCAACTGCGATCTCGAGATCCAGCTGCTGAGCCCCTCGGGCAGCGTCGTTGCCAACGGCGGCTGCGCCGCCCAGTCGGGGAGCACTGGCGCCGTGAACCTTCCCGGTACCGGCACGTACACCATCGCGCTCATTCCCCAGGGGGACAGCGTCGGGTCCAACACGGGAAGCGTCCCGGTCACGTTGGCGTCTCCGTAACTCGGGTCGTCTGATCGACGACGCAATGCGAACGGGCCGGGCGATAGTCGCCCGGCCCGTTCGGTTGCTGCGTGTTGCTGGTGCCTCTACCGCTGGACTCGTTGCGCCAGCGGTTGTCCGCAGTGATGCCTCAGTTGGCAGTCACCGTCGTCCCGGGGGCAATTGTGATGGCCCCGGTCGTGCCGTTGATGCAGACCTCACCCTTGTACTTGCCCGGAATCGGCTTGGCCGAGCCAGTCGTGTCGGCCGTCACGGCACCGGAGAACGTCTCGTCCGTGTTCGTGCTCGAGGCCGGGCACTTCGTACCCGTGCCGGTCGTGGGCATTCCGAAGGTGGTCGTCTTCCCGCTCTTCCAAGTCACGGTTCCGCCGCCCGCAAAACTGGCGATCGGAATCGCCTTGGACTTCGTGCCCGTGTTGCCGCTGCACTTCTTGAGCTTGACCGAGCTGGCGACATTGCCACTCACCTTGGTGCAAGTGATCGTCGACTTCCCCGAAGCGCCGGCAGGGCCGGCAGAGAGCGCTACGGCGCCGCCGATCGGCAGAGCCAGCGCGGCGGCCGCCGAGATCGAGAGCCGAGCAATTCGTGAACTCATCATGATTGTGTGTTCCTCCTAGGTTTCTTCCCTTGGTGTTTTCCTCTGGTGGCAGGCCGAAGTTGCAACACCCCCGGAGCCCCACCCGTAACCGCTATGTCCTGCCCTGCCGTCACACGCCGTAAACGTGTTACCGATGGGAAATCACCTTGGCCCGCCGGAGATAAGACGTCGTTTACCGGGCGATCACTGTCATTCAAAATGACGTCCAAGATGACATGCGCTGTCACAGGGGTGGCAGCGCATGTCGCAATGCCGGTGTAACCCCGCAGATCCGAGGCGGAGGCTCTCGACGAAGTGCGCCTACTCCGCTGCGCCCGCCAGGATCGCATCCGGCGCCCCGGCGCGGCGGCCTCCCAGAGAATGAGGCAACGAACGAGAACGTGTTCTAATCTCGACTCGATGGAATTCAACCTGGCCGATCTCTTCGAGGCCGCGGTCGACGCGTATCCAGAACGCGAATACCTGGTCGCCGACGGGGAGCGGCGCACCTACGCCGGGATGGAGGCTCGGGCCAACCAGCTGGCGCACTACTTCGCGTCGCAGGGGATCGGCCCGGGAGACCACGTCGGGATCTACGCGTACAACTCCGTCGAGTGGGTCGAGACCGCGTGGGCCGTCTTCAAGTTGCGCGCCATCTGGATCAACATCAACTACCGCTATGTCAAGGACGAGCTGCGCTATCTCATGGGCAACGCCGACCTGAAGGCGCTGGTCTACCAACGGGAGTTCGCACCGCTGGTCGCCGCCCTGCTCCCCGAGCTCCCCCAGATGCAGCAGCTGCTCGTGGTCGACGACGGCAGCGACACCGAGCCGGCGCCGGGATCGGTGCCCTACGAGGACGCGCTGGCCGGTCGGTCGGCCGAACGAGACTTCGAGGCGCGCTCGGGCGACGACCTCTACATCCTCTACACGGGCGGCACCACCGGCATGCCCAAGGGAGTGGTGTGGCGGCACGAGGACGTGTTCTACGCGCTGGGCGGCGGGACCGACCCCACGACCAACGAGCGCGTCACCGATCCGGCCGTGATGACGGCCAAGGGTGCCGGCGGCCCCATGGTGCAGCTGCCGGTCGCGCCGCTCATGCACGGCGCCACGCAATGGTGTGTCATGGGACAGAGCTTCGTCGGCTCCAAGATCGTCCTCATGGCCAAGTTCGAGCCGCACGAGGTGTGGCGGCTGGTCGGTGAGGAGCGGGTCAACACGGTCATGATCACCGGCGACGCCATGGGCAAGCCACTGGTCGAAACGCTGTCGGAGCCCGGGAACGACTTCGACCTCTCCTCGCTGCTGGCCGTCGTCTCGTCGGCTGCGCTCTTCTCCGCACCGGTGAAGGACGAGTTCTTCGAGCGCCTGCCCAACCTCGTCATCACCGACGCCATCGGCTCTTCCGAGGGCGGCAACAACGGCCTCACCGTCATCACAGCCGGCAACACGGCCATGAAGAGCGGCCCGACGGTCCATCTGCTGGGCCGGACCGTCGTCTTCGACGAGAACCTCGAGCTGGTCGAGCCGGGCTCGGGCGTCATCGGCAAGATCGCCCGCGCCGGGGACATCCCGCTCGGCTACTACAACGACCCCAAGAAGACGGCCGAGGTGTTCTTCGACGTCCGCGGGACGCGCTACGTGATGCCGGGTGACTACGCCGACCGTCGAGGCCGACGGCTCCATCACCTTGCTCGGGCGAGGGTCGATTGTCATCAACTCCGGGGGCGAGAAGATCTTTCCCGAAGAGGTCGAGTCGGCCGTCCGTTCGCATCCCGACGTGATGGACGCCATCGTGTGCGGCGCCCCCGACGAGCGCTGGGGCCAGACGGTGGCCGCCATCGTGGAGCCGCGCCGCGGTCACGATGCGCCGTCGCTCGAATCGATCCAGGAGCGCTGCCGGGAGTTCGTCGCGGGCTACAAGGTCCCGCGCCGTCTCTACGTGGTCGAACGGGTCGAGCGCTCCCCGTCGGGCAAGCCCGACTACACCTGGGCCGCGGCAATCGTGCAGGCCGACCAGCCGGGCTGAGCCGGGGGCGCGCTGACCCCTGGCCGATCTGATCGGCACCCGGGGGCTCGTGGACCTAGAGACAACCGACGACGAATTGACGGTGACCATTCGTGACGATTGCAGACGCGCGGATGCGGCAACCGCGAAGACGCTCCACTGCTGGCACCGGGCGACTGCAATACGCTGGGGCAGTGACGATCGACAACGACGAGGACCTCGACGGCGTGAGCCGGACGGCCGCGGTGGTGCGTGAGGCCCGCGACGCCATGGTCGCCTGCGTCACCCCGGGCATCACGACGGGCGAGCTCGACGCCGTGGGACGCGATGTCTTCCGCCGCCACGGCGCGCGCGCCGCGCCGCGCCTGACGTACCGCTTCCCCGGTACCACCTGCATCAGCGTCAACGACGAGGCGGCCCACGGCGTGCCCTCGCTGAGCCGCCACCTCCACCCGGGCGACCTCGTCAACCTCGACGTCTCCGCGGAGCTTGGAGGGTACTTCGCCGACACGGGGATCAGCGTGGCCGTCGGCGTGGTCACCACACTCGCGGCCGGGCTCCTCGAGGCCACCCGGGAGGCCCAGGCGGACGCCATGGACGCGGCGCGGCCGGGGTCCCGGCTGCGCGACATCGGCCGCGCCGTGCAGAGGAGGGCGCGGGACCGCGGGTTCTGCGTGATCCACGATCTATTCGGCCACGGGATCGGGCGCCGCCTCCACGAGGCGCCCTCGGTACCGAGTGTCGACGACGGACACCGAGCCGGGCGCGCCGTCCTCCAAGAGGGATTGGTCCTGGCGGTCGAGCCCTTCCTCTCGGTCTCGGCACAGCACGTGGTCGAGGACGACGACGGGTGGACGCTTCGGACCGCTGACGGCAGCTTGGTCGCGCAGTTCGAGCACACGATGGTCGTGACCCACGGCGGTCCACTCGTGCTGACCGCCTGAGGGGCTGGATCCTCGCTGTCTGCGCCGCACCCCCTCCCCGCCGCACCCCTGCTGCTCGTGACCGGCTCGCCCGGTTGCGGCAAGACCACGGTCGCACCGCTGGTGGCCGACCTCCATGACCCCTCGGTCTGCCTCGACCTGGACTGGTTCTTCGCCAAGCTGCGGCGCGGGGCCAGCGAGCCCTGGCGCGAAGAAGCCCACACCCAAAACCGCGTCGTACTGGGGGCCGCCGCCGAAGCCGTGGCCGTCTTCGCACAAGGCGGCTACTTCACCGTGGCCGAGGGCATCCTCTATCCCAACATGCTCGACCTCTTCGTATCCGCCTGCGAGCCACGCGGCATCGCCATCAACTACGCAGTGCTGCGGGCTCCCATCGGCGTCGTCCAGCATCGGGCGGAGAAGCGCACCGTGGAGCCCGAGCACGTGGGCGCCCTGGCTGATGCCGTGGTGATCGACGACCTCTGGACGCAATTCGAGCGCCACGGGCTGGCGGAGCGCCACCGGGTCGATTGCGGCGAACACGGACCGGCCGCAGTGGCCGAGGAGATCGACCGGCGTTGGGAAGCCGGCGAGCTCCGCCTTTCACGCGGAGCGTACTGAAGGTGGCTTACGACCCGCCGGCGGCCAGGCGCTGCTTGGTGGTCGAGTGCACCGGGTCCTTGTCGAAGTCCTTCAGGAGGTGCTTGCCGAATGTCTCGACGGCCTCCTGGCACGACTCGATCGACATCGAGGTCGAGAGCATGCCGAAGGAAAGCTGGTCGGCGCCCGTGGCGGCGTAGCCCTCAATGACCTTGCCCACCTCGTCGGGCGTCCCGACCGCGGTGACGCCCGCCGCAATGGCGGCGTCGAGCGTGGCCGCGTCAATTGGTGGCAGGACCTCGGGCCACTGCGGGATGCCGGGGGGCCGCGGGAAGGTGTCGAGGTAACGGAAGAGGCAGCTCAGGAAGTATGTGGTATCGGCCTCGAGGAAGGTCCGGCGCGCCTTGGCACCGTCCTCCATGCACAGCATCTGCGTCGTGATCATCACGTTGTTGTTCACGAACCCGCCGATCGGGTTCTTGCAGTCCGCGATCTTCTCCTTGTAGCGGGCGACCAACGGGGTCAGCTGATCGGGGGTGGAGAAGCCGAAGCAGAGCACCCCCACGCCGAGCTCGGCCGCCAGGTCGAAGGTGGGGGGGCTCCCGGCCGCCATCCAGATCGGCGGGTGCGGCTTGGAGTAGGGCTTCGGGAGGACGTTGCGCGGCGGCATAGAGAAGAACTTGCCGTCGTAGCTGTAGTCCTCGTCCTTCCACATGCGGACGATCTGGGGCAGGGTCTCGGCCACCATCTCGCGGGTGAGCTCGGGGTCCTCGATCCCGAAGCCGCGCTGCTCGGTCGTCGACGAGCCGCGGCCGGTGCCGAACTCGAAGCGGCCCTCGGAAAGGTGGTCGAGCATGGCCACCCGCTCGGCGATGCGGGCCGGGTGATTCACCGGTGGCGTGATGTTGAAGATGCCCGAGCCGATGTGGATGTTCTTGGTGCGGGCGGCCACGTAGGCGAGGAAGGACTCGTTGGCCGACAGGTGCGAGTACTCGGTGAGGAAGTGGTGCTCGGTCACCCAGGCGTACTTGAAACCGGCCTTGTCGGCCACCTCGACGTAGGCAACCTCGTCCATAATGCGGTCGTGCTCGGCCGACGCACCGTGCTGCTCGACGTACCGGGGCAGCACGCACACGCTGTTGAAGATGCCGAATTCCATAGGGATGCACGTCCTCGTCGACGGTGCCGCGGTCCGTTCCGGCGGCGTTCCACCGAAGGTAACACGGTGGGGGCTAAAGTGCAACGTGTTCCAATAATGGGGATTCCACCCCAGGTCAGAGACGTTTGGAGTTGTGGTGAACTCAGCTGAAGCAGAGGCGGCGGCAGTCCCCGTGACCGTCGCCGGCGCCGTGCTCGCCCGAGCCGAGGACGCGGCCTCGGGCTGGTGGCGGGCGACCTCCGCCTGACCCACGCCGAGGTGGTCACACGGGCCGCCGCCCGGGCCGCCTGGCTGCACGCCCGGCGCACCGACGGCCCGTTCCACGTGGCCGTGCTCTTGGACAACGTTCCCGAGTTCGTCTTCTGGCTCCAGGGCGCCGCGTTGGCGGGGGCGGTCGTCGTCGGAGCCAACCCCACGCACCGCGGCGACGAGCTGGTGCGCGACCTCGCCCACACCGAATGCCAGTTCCTCGTCACCGATTCCGCCTCGCTCCCCCTCGTCGACGGCGCACGTATCGGCGACGTCCTCGGCACCGTCTCGGCCGACAACGCGCGCGTGCTGGTGCTCGACACGGCGGCGGCCCAGTCCGAGCTCGCCGTCCACACGGACGCGGCGCCCGCAGCGGTGGCCGATCCGTCCGTGACGCCCGACTCCCTCGGGTATCTGCTCTTCACGTCCGGCACCTCGGGGGCGCCCAAGGCGTGCCTGTGCAGCCAGGGCCGTCTGGCCCGCATCGCTGCCATCGTGGCCCAGATGTACGCGCTCACCCCGCAGGACGTGTGCTACATCGCCATGCCCTTGTTCCATTCGAACGCGCTGATGGCCGGCTGGGGCCCGGCGCTGATGGCCGGTTCGACCGTGGCCCTCCCGACGACGGGCCGCTTCTCGGCGTCGGGGTTCCTCCCCGACGTGCGGGCGACCGGATCGACGTACTTCAACTACGTCGGCAAGCCGCTGTCCTACATCCTGGCCACGCCCGAACAGCCCGATGACGCCGACAATCCGCTGGTGCGTGCCTTCGGGAACGAGGGATCGACCGACGACGTCGCGCGCTTCGCCGATCGCTTCGACGTGGTGGTGACCGACTCCTACGGTTCCACCGAGGGTGGGGCGACCGTCCAGCGGACGCCGGACACGCCGCCGGGCGCGCTCGGCCTCGCGCCGGAGGGGACCGTCGTGCTCGACCCCGACACCGGCGCGGAGTGCCCGCCGGCACGCTTCGACGACAGCGGCCGCCTGCTCAACGCGGAGGAGGCGATCGGCGAGCTGGTGTCGAAGGGCGGCGGCGCCGGCTTCGAGGGCTACTGGCGCAACGACGATGCCGAGCGGGCCCGCTTCCGCGAAGGCTGGTACTGGACCGGCGATCTGGCCTATCGCGACGAGCCCGGGTTCTTCTATTTCGCCGGGCGCGATCACGACTGGCTCCGTGTCGACGGCGAGAACTTCGCGTCGGCGCCGGTCGAGCGGATCCTGCAGCGCCATCCCGACGTGGTGCTGGCCGCCGTCTACGCCGTGCCCGACCCCCTCGTCGGAGACCAGGTGATGGCGGCGGTGCAGCTTCGGCCCGGAGTGGACCTACTCGATGCAGCCGACTTTGCCGCGTTCCTCGCGGCACAGGGCGACCTCGGTACCAAGTGGGCGCCGCGCTTCGTGCGCATGACCGGCTCGCTGCCGATCACCGCGACGAACAAGGTCCTCAAGCGCGCGCTGCGCACGGAACGGTGGAACTGCGACGAGGCGGTGCTGTGGCGACCCGACAAAGACGGGCCGTACGTACTGCTGCGAGGCGAGGACGCCGCCGCGCTCGAAGCAGCGGTGAGCGACCGGCCCATCTGACCTCGGCGACCGGGTCAGCTCAGCGGTCGATGCCGAGCACCAGCCCGCTGGTCGGCACCCCCGTGCCCGCGGTGACGACCACGTGCTCGAGGTCGGGCACCTGGTTCACCGAGGTGCCGCGCACGAGGCGGACGCCCTCGGCAATCCCGTTCATCCCGTGGAGGTAGGCCTCGCCGAGCTGGCCGCCGTGCGTGTTGATCGGGAGCGCACCGCCGAGCTCGAGGCGGCCGTCGCGCACGAAGTCCTTGGCCTCACCCTTGCCACAAAAGCCGAGCTCCTCCAACTGGTAGAGCACGTACGGCGTGAAGTGGTCATAGAGGATGGCCGCCTGCATGTCCGACGGACCGAGCCCCGAGGTCTCCCACAGCTGCCTGGCCACGACCGCCATCTCGGGCAGGCCGAGCAGGTCATCGCGGTAATAGCTCGTCATCATGTCCTGCCCGGCGCCCGAACCCTGGGCGGCGGCGCGCACCACGACGGGCGTCGTCGGGAGGTCGCGCGCCCGCTCCAGGGAGGTCACGACGAGCGCCTGCCCGCCGTCGGTCTCCTGGCAGCAGTCGAGCAGGTGCAGCGGCTCGACGATCCAGCGGCTGGCCTGGTGCTCCTCGAGCGTGATCGGCTGCTCGTAGAACCACGCCTTCGGGTTCGTCGCCGCATGCGTGCGGTCCGCCACCGCCACACGGCCGAGGTCCTCGCTGGTGGCGCCGGTCACGTGCAGGTAGCGCTGGGCCGCCATCGCGACCCACGACGCCGGGGTCAGCAGGCCCACGGGCAGGTACGAGGCCATGTGCGCGTTCTCGGCGTTGGGGATCGGCGGCCGGCCCTGCACCCCGGTGCCGAAGCGCGAGCCGGAGCGCTCGTTGAAGGCCCGGTAGCACACCACCACGTCGGCGACGCCCGAGGACACCGCCAGCGCCGCCTGCTGGACCGTGGCGCAGGCCGCGCCGCCTCCGTAGTGGATGCGGCTGAAGAACGTGAGCTCACCGATTCCCAGGCTGCGCGCGATGTCGATGTCGGGATTGGTATCGGAGCTGAACGTCACCATGCCCTGGACCTCCGACGGTGCGATCCCGGCGTCGTGCAGCGCGGCATCCACCGCCTCGACCGCAAGGCGTAGCTCCGAGCGACCCGAGTCCTTGGAGAACTCGGTCGCCCCGATGCCGGCGATGGCGACCGTCCCCGCGAACGAATGTGGCATCAGGCCTCCACCGGCAGCGCCACCGTCACCGTCGCCGGTCACGTGGTCGCCCAGGTCGTTGGCGCCGCGCACCGACACCGTCACCGTGCCGCTCTTGCCGTCCTCGGCCACTGGTCCCTTCTCGATCACGGACCCCGTGAACGTCATGATGCAGTCGGGGTAGTTCGGTGCGCCGAGGCGGATGTTGACGTCGATCAGCTGGCTGCGCGGCCCGGACCAATCGGTGACGTAGCGCCCGACCAGTCCGTTGGTCGTGAGGATGTTCATGAAGATGTCCTTCGAGCCGCGCTCTTTGGCCAGCACGTGATCGTGGTGCACGTCCTGGTAGTCGCGGCTTGCGATGGCGCCCGACGTGATCAGAGTCCTGGTGATCGGGATCACCAGGGAGGGCAGCTCGTCGCCCACCGACACTGTCGGCGTAGGTCGGCCCCGCGGTCGAGATCGTCGTCATCGTCCCACCTTCGTCAACGCGCGCTCGGCGATGTCGGCGCCGAGCCGGGCCAGCTGCGCACTCGGGCCACCCAACAGCAGCTCGATCTGCTTGCCCCACAAGAAGTAGCGATGGATCGGATAGGTGATGTCGGCGCCCATCCCGCCGTGCAGGTGCTGTGTGGTGTGCACGGCACGCTGGCCGCGCTCGGAGGCCTGCCATTTCGCCACCCGCGCCGCGTCGGCGACACCGCGGCCGGTGTCGAAGCGCCAGGCGGCGTTCTGCCAGGTCACTCGCATGGCCTCGATGTCGATGGCCGCGTCGGCTGCCTTGAGCATGGTGCCCTGGAAAGTGCTGAGCGGCCGTCCGAACTGGTTCCGGGTGTTCAGGTAGGCCGCGGTCCGTGCCAACGCCGCCTCGCAGACCCCGACCTGGAGCGCGCACAAGCCGATGATGGCGGCGATCAGCGTCTCGTCGAGCGCGGTGCGTCCCACGTCGGGACCGACGAGCACGTCCTCGGCCGAGACCGCGAACCTCCGAGAGGTGCAGGTGCGGGTGGATCTCGCGGTTCGTGGTGACGGCGCGCTCGAGCGCGACGCCGGGTGCGTGCGGGTCGACCAGGGCCAGGAGCACCCCGTCCTCGCTACGAGCCGGCACGACGATGTACGCCGCGATGTGCGCCTGGGGCACCGCGAGTTCGGTGCCCTGCAAGACCCAGCCGCCGTCGGCACCACGCGTCGCGCCCACCGACGGCGTCGACGTCGGGCTGGCCGCACTGCCCGAGAGCGACGCGGTCAGGATCGTCTCCCCCGCCACCACGCCAGGCAGGATCCCCGAGCGCTGCGCCTCGGAGCCGAAGCGCGCGATCGGGAGCGCGCCGAGCAAGAGCGTGGGCCACAGCGGCACCGGTGCCACCGCTGCGCCTTGCGCCTCGAGCAGCAGGCACAGTTCCATGAGCCCGTAGCCTGCGCCGCCGTCGGCCTCGGGGACCGCCAGGCCCAAGAGGTCGGCGTCGGCGAGAGCCCGCCACAGGTCCGCGGTCGACCCGCTCCTCGCTCACCTCGACCGCAGCGATGCGCTCAGGATCTGCCATCCCGGCGAAGATCGCCGACGCAGCCTCGGACGCCGCGAGCTGTTCCTCACTCAGGGCGAAGTCCATCAGGCACCACTCCCCGAGACCCACGCCGGCACGCACGAACACCGGCAATGACAGGTCCTCGTCGAAGTCGACGAACTCGGCCCGGAGCGCCATCCCCACCTCGATGTCCTCCATCGGCATCTCGGCCAGGTTCGCCACGAGGCGCGTCCCCTCCTCCAGCTCGATCAAGCCGATCGGCAGCGGGTACTCGAACCCGGGGACTTGGGGGTAGTGCACGACCACATAGGAGTAGAGGGTGCCGCGGCCCGAGGACTCCACCGTGTCCCAGTCCAACGACCCGCACACCGCACACGCCGGCAGCGGCGGGTGGCGCAACGTGCCGCACGAAGCGCACCGCTGGATCAGGAGCCGATGCGCCTGCGCCCCCTCGAACCAGAACGCGTTGTCCTGGGTCAGTGCGGGCCGCGGCCGCGGCGGCCGAGGCGGCGTGCGATCAGGCGGCAGGTACTTGAGGATGCGAAAGCGCATCGTGGCAACAGGCTCGCCGGCGTCGAAGAGCGCCTGGACGACCTCGGGCGTCACCTCGTCGACCGGGGGCACGTCCGGGTCGGGCACGGCGACGTAGTCGATGCGCGTGGTCAGGAAGCGCCCGGTGCCGAGCCCGGTCCGCTTGGGTTCTGAGATCGACTCGATCGCCGAGCGCGCCAGCAGCCGGTCGCCCACCACCAGGGGACGCACGTAGTGCTGCTCGCAGTTCGTGGCCACGACCGAGGTGAGTCCCTCGTCGTCGAGCAGCCCCATCATGATGTCGTTCGTACCGGCGCCCTGCTCCGCGCCGGCGGCCCGGGCCTCCTCGATGAGCAGCGACGCGCGCAGCCCGCGCATGATCCATGCCTGGAGCATCGTCGGCGGCGCGATGAGCTGGTCGTAGCCCGCCTCCCGCGCCGCCGCGTCCGAGAGGTAGACGGGGTTGTGGTCGCCCATGGCCTCGACCCAGTGCCGGATCATGGGGACATTGACCGCATCGGGCGACAGGTTCGGCGAGCCCGACGCCTGCCCCACGAGCGCAGCCAGCTCGGTGCTGTGGTCGGGGAAGGGCGCCAGCTCCTCGAAGCGCTCGCGCGGTCCGGCGGCGGCGCTCACCGCGACCCTCGAGTCATCCCGAGCCCGGCCGTCGCCACGATCTCGCGTTGCACCTCGTTCACCCCGCCGCCGAACGTGTTGACCTGCGCCTGGCGGCCCGTCGCCTCGACCCGGCCCCGCAACAGCGCGCCCGGTGAGCCCGGCACGAGATACCCCGCGGCACCGACCACTCCGAGCAACAGGCGCGTCACCTCGATGATGCGCTCGGTCCCGAACACCTTGATCGACGACGACTCCGCCGCCGTCAGCTCGCCGTCGGCGACGTGCAGGGCCATGCGCCAGTTCAAGAGCCACATCGCCTCGAGCTCGGCGTGGCACTTGGCGAGATCCATCTGCACCCAGCCCTGGTCGATCAGTGTCTGCTCGCCGTCGGTCCGCTGGTGGGCCGCCCAAGTCACCACGTCCTGGTAGAGCGAGATGGCCAACCCGCTCCAGGCGGCCAATCCGACGCGTTCGTGGTTCAGCTGGGTTGTGATCATGCGCCAGCCCTCGTTCTCCTCACCGACGCGGTTGGCCACGGGCACCCGCACGTTGTCGTAGAAGGTCTGCGTCGTCGTCAGCCCGCCGACGGTGTTGATGATCGACCAGGCAAAGCCCGGTGACGTCGTCGGCACGCACAGGATCGAGATGCCCTTGTGCTTGGGGACGTCGGGATCGGTGCGGGTGGCCAGCCAGACGTAGTCCGCCTGGTCGGCGCCCGAGGTGAAGATCTTGGCGCCGTTGACGACGTACTCCTCGCCGTCGCGCACGGCGCGCGTGCGCAGCGACGCCAGGTCGGTGCCCGCCTCGGGCTCGGTGTAGCCGATGGCGAAGTTCAGCTCGCCGGCGAGGATCTTCGGCAGGAAGAACGACTTCTGCTCGTCGGTGCCGTAGCGCATGATGGTCGGCCCCACGGTGTTGACGGTGACGAAGGGAAACGGCGCCCCCGCACGGCGCGTCTCGTCGAAGAAGATGAACTGGTCCGTGGCGGGACGACCCTGTCCACCGAATTCGGCCGGCCAGCCGATGCCGAGCCAGCCGTCCTTGCCGATCTGGCCCACGACCTCTCGCCACGCGTCGCCGCCCTCGCCGCCCTCGGCCAGCCCGGCGCGCACCTCGTCGGTGAGCAGCCCGGCGTAGTACCTGCGGAGCTCCGCGCGCAGCTGCTGCTGTTCGGGGCTCTCTTCGAGAAACATCGTGGGGCAGCCTCGCGTGCTCGCAGCGGTCCCTGCCAGGTCAAGGCCGCGCTCGGCAAAACTGTAACACGTTCTCGTTTCGAGAACACCCGGGGAGGTCACCGCCCCGTACCGCCGCACACCGTCCCGGCGGCCGGGCCGGCGGACTCAGCCTGCCGACGCGGCCACCGGCGCCAGCACGCCCAAGAACTCGTTCCATCCTTCTTGGTGCGACTGGCGGAAACTCGCCGGTAGGTCGCGATGGGTCAGCGTCACCACGGTGTCGTCCCCGTCGGCCGCCAACACCACTTCGACCGTCGTGCTGCCCGGCGGCATTCCGGCTTCGCCGTCGACACCCCACGTAAACACCACGCGCTGCGGTGGGTCGACCTCGACGAAGGTCCCGCGCGCCGGGTTGCCCTGTACGTCGATGGCGAACACGCCGCCCGGGCGCGGGTCGAGGTCTGCGCTCTCGGCGATCCACTTCGTGGCCAGGACCGGGTCCGTGAAGTACGGGAACACGACGTCGGGCGGTGCGGCGATACGCACACTCGCGATCAACGGCGGAGTAGTCGCTGCCGTGTCAGACATGGGTCAGATCGCTCCTTTTCTCGGGTTCTCACGTTTCGGGTTCTCACGTTTCGAGTTCTCACGTTTCGAGTTCTCACGTTTCGGGTGGTCGTGCTCGACGGCCTTCTTCAAGCGCTCCAGCGCGTCGGGCCAGAACTCGTCGAGCAACTCGCGTACCGGCTCGAGCGCGTCGCGCCGGAAGCGGTAGAGACGGCGGGTGCCCTCACGGCGCTCGTCGACCAGCCCGGCCCGCTTGAGCACCGTGAGGTGCTGGCTGACCGCCTGCTGGGTCAGCGTGAAGTGCGAGGCGATCTGGCCGGCCGGCAGCTCCTCCTCGCGGACGAGTCGGATGATGTCGCGTCGATGCGGGTCAGCGAGAGCCCGCAGGACCGCGTCTGGTCCTACGGGCGCCTCGGGTTCCTCGCGCGCCGGCATTACGGCGCCATTCTCGTGGAGGCCGGGTCGCTCGACCTGGTCAATCAGGCGTGTAGGGGTGGCCTTCGCCTCGTTCGACGTACTCGACGAGACTGGCCAGGTAGTACGTCCACCCGGCGTGGCACATGTCGAAGCACTCGAGCTGCGGGGTGAGCCCGATGTGGCGGAAGTGCATCGTCGTGCTCTCCCCCGAGGGCGCCAGCTCGAAGACGATCGTCGTCCCGGCCCATTCGGGCGTGAGCGGTGCGCTCACCACCTGCCAGACGACGCGGCCCCTCTCGGCGGACGCCACGTGGATGACGATCTGCTGCGTCCCGCCCTCGAAGGACACGACCAGCGTGTCGCCCTCTTCGGCCGAGCCGGTGGTCGGGCCCCACCATCCGGACACGGACGCGGCGTTGGTCAAGGCGGCGTGCACCGTGTCGGGCGAGGCGGCGAGCTCCTCGACGAACTCGAAGTCCTCGGTCGTCGTGGGGTGGTTCTCGGTGGCGGCTGATGTAGTGGTCATGGCTGACGTCCTCTCTATACAAGCATCTACTTTCACAAGGTTATGCTTGTATTCACTGGATGTCAACCCCCTGCAACGAGCGCGGCCGCGCCGCGAGCGGGGCCGAGGCGAAGAGGTTCAGCCCGAGCCGCTCGGAGAGGTAGGTCGTGACGCGCTGACCCCGGACGCTGTTGCCCGCGCCGTCGAGGGGAGGCGAGTACGTGCCCACCCCGCCCTTGCCCGGAGACACCGTCACCAATCCCCCGCTCACGCCGCTCTTGCCGGGGAGCCCGACGTCGTAGAGCCAGTCCCCCGACCGCTCGTAGAGCCCTGAGGTCGCCAGCACGGCGAGCACCCGCCGGCAGACTCCGGGCGCGACGGCACGCTCCCCTGTCAACGGGTTCATCCCGCCGTCGGCCAACGTCGCACCCATGACGGACAGGTCCCGCGCCGTCACCTGTAGCGAGCACTGGCGGGTGTACACGTCGGTGGCCAGCTCCGGGTCGGCGTACATGCGTCCATAGCCGTAGAGCAGGTGGGCGATGCCGCGGTTGCGGAAGTTCGTCGTGACCTCCGAGCGGTAGACCTCCTCGTCCACCTCGAGGCGACGCCCGGCGAAGCACGACAGCATCTCGGCGATCCGCTCGAACTTCGCTTCGGCCGACGCGCCGGGGACGAGGCTGGTGGTCGCCAGCGCGCCGGCGTTGACCATCGGGTTCATCGTGCGGGCGGCATTGAGTTCGATGCCCATCACCGAGTCGAACGGCAGACCGGTGCTGTTCACTCCGAGCTTGCGCCGGGCCTCCTGGTGCCCGAGTGCGTCGCACACCAATGCGAAGACGAAGACCTTGGAGATGCTCTGGATGGTGAACTCCACGTCGGCGTCGCCGATGGCCGTGACACCGCCGCGCACCCCGGCGACGCAGACGCCAAAGGCGTCCGCACGCGCCGTGGCCAAGGCCGGGATGTAGTCGGGGACGGTCCCGGCGTCCAGCCCTCGGAAGAGCTCGTAGCCCTCGGCGACGGCGGCACGGACGTCGTTCTCGGCCGGGAGGTACCCGGTCGAGACTCGTGCGTCGAGCACCGAGGCGATGTCGTCGCCCAGGTCGAAATCGATGTCGTCGCCACCGTCGCCACCGTCGTCACCGTCGACGCCACCTGCAATGTCTTCGTCCATGGACGCATTCTCCTGCGCCGCAGGTGGCCTGGCGCCACCTGGGGCCGTGACGCCACCGGCCGGCCCGTGCCTATGATCAACTGACACACGTTCTAGAAATGTGCGCAAAAGACCAGGACCCCGCCATCTCGGGGTTTTCGAAAGGGGGGCCCGTGAGCCTCGATGAGATCGACCTCGTCGACGGACGCAATTTCGTGGCGGGCGTACCCCATCACTGGTTCGCCGAGCTGCGCCGCGAGGCGCCCGTCTATTGGCACCCCGAGGCGGCCGCCCCGCGGGGCGGCTTCTGGGCCGTCACGCGCTACGACGACTGCGTCCAGGTCAACCGCGACTGGGAGCACTTTTCTTCGGCGTGCCGTGGCTCCCTCTTCCACGAGATGGACGACGACCAGCTGGCCCAGCAGCAGCTGATGATGGTCAACATGGACCCGACCATGCACACGCGCTACCGGCGACTGGTCAACAAGGGCTTCACGCCGAAGATGGTGCGCGACCTCGAGCAGCAGATCATCGGCTACGCCGACGGGATCATCGACGCGGTGTGTCGAGCGCGGCACGGCCGACTTCGTCGAGGAGATCGCGGCCGAGCTCCCACTGCTCGTGATCGCCGAGCTCCTCGGCGTCCCCCAGGAGGACCGGCGCATGGTCTTCGACTGGTCGAACAAGATGATCGGCGCTGAAGATCCCGAGTACCAAGAAGTCGACGCAGATCCCGGCGAGGCGGCCATGCAGGTGTACAGCTACGCCGAGGAGCTGGCGTCGCAGCGCCGGCTCGCTCCGAGGCAGGATCTCGTCTCGACGCTCATCGAGGCCGAAGTCGAGGGCGAGAAGCTGAACGAGCTCGAGCTCGACCTCTTCTTCCTACTGCTCATCGTGGCGGGCAACGAGACGACGCGGAACCTCATGTCGGGAGCCATGACCGCCTTCTTCGACCATCCCGAGCAGTGGGAGCTGCTGCGCCAGGACCGCTCCCTATTGCGGCGGCGCGGTGGAGGAGATGTTGCGCTACGTGACGCCGGTCATGCACTTCCGGCGCACCGCGACCGGTGACATGGAGGTGCGCGGCCAGGAGATCAAGGAGGGCGACAAGATCGTCTTCTGGCACACCTCGGCCAACCGCGACGAGGAGGCCTTCGACAATCCGGACACCTTCGACATCACCCGCTCGCCCAACAACCACATCGCTTTCGGAGGCGGCGGCCCCCACTTCTGCCTCGGCGCCAACCTGGCCCGCATGGAGATCATGGTGATGTTCGACCGCGTGCTCGATCGCCTGCCCGACATCCGCCTCGACGGCGAGGTACAGCGCCTGCAGTCCAACTTCATCAACGGGACCAAGCACATCCCGGTCGCCTTCACGCGGTCCGCGCCGATCGGGGGCACCCCGTTGCCCGCCCGGGCGCGCTGAGGGCGTCGAGCATGGGCGAGCGCCCGGTCCGCTTCCACCAATCCGTCGCCTTCCTCCCGACCAGCCAGCTGCTGCCGCTGGCCCGCGCCAGTGACGAGCTGGGATACGGAGGCATCAACATCTCCGACCACCTGTTCAACCCGCGCCACCTCGAGTCGCGCTACACCTACTCCACGCGCGAGGACGGCGCCCCCAGCTGGGGGACGGACACACCCTGGCCCGACTCGATCGTCAGCATCGCCGCCATGGCGGCCACAACCCAGAACCTGGTCTTCACGACGGCGGTCTACGTCGCGCCGGTGCGCGACCTCATGAGCGTGGCCCGCTCCGTCGGCACGGCAGCCGTGCTCTCGGGGAACCGGATGCGCCTCGGCATCGGGGTGGGCTGGTGCAAGGAGGAGTTCGACCAGACCGGCCAGGACTTCGCCACGCGCGGCAAGCGGCTCGACGAGATGATCGTCGCGCTTCGCGCGCTCTGGCAGGGCGGGTGGGTCGAATACCACGGCGAGTACTACGACGTGCCCGAGTGCCAGATGGAGCCCGCGCCGACCAAGCCCGTGCCCATCATCGGCGGTGGCCACTCCCCCGTCGCGTTGCGCCGCACCGCAGCCCTGTGCGACGGCTGGATCGCGGCGGGCGCCTACAGCGAGGAAGAGGCCTGGGCGCATCTCGACGAGCTGCGCGCCGAGCTGTCCAAGGCCGGACGCGAGGACCTCGACGACTTCAGCATCTACCTGTCGCTCAACGAGCCTCCCGCCGTCGACCTGTACCGCCGCTTCGCGGACGCCGGCGTCACCGACTTCGTGTGCGCGCCCTGGATGTTCGTTGACGTCGCACCGGGAACTCCCGACGATGAGGCCCTCGCCGCGCGCCTCGGCGCCGTGCGCTGGTTCGCCGAGGACATCGTCCACAAGGTCTGAGCCACAAGGTCTGAGCCACAAGGTCTGACACACTCAGGCGAGGCGAGAGGAGCGCACGTGAAGACGATGAAGATCGGCCTGCAGCTCGGCTACTGGGGCGCCGGCCCGCCTCCGAACGCCGTCGAGCTCGTCATGGAAGCCGACCGCCTCGGCTATGACTCCGTCTGGACGGCGGAGTCCTACGGTTCCGACGCACTGACACCACTGGCCTGGTGGGGCTCACGTTCCGAGCGGGTTCGCCTCGGCACTTCGTTGTGCCAGCTCTCGGCGCGTACACCGACCGCCATGGCGATGGCCGCGTTGACGATGGACCACCTCTCGGGCGGGCGTTTCGTGCTCGGCCTCGGCGTCTCGGGACCCCAGGTGGTCGAGGGCTGGTACGGCCAACCGTTCCCGGCCCCGTTGGCCCGGACGCGCGAATACGTCGACGTGGTGCGCCAGGTCCTGGCACGCAAGGCGCCGGTGACCAACGACGGGCCCCACTACCCGCTGCCCTACCCGGGCGGCACGGGCCTCGGCAAGGCGCTCAAGCCGATCGTGCATCCGCTGCGAGCGGATATCCCGATCATCTTGGGCGCCGAGGGACCGAAGAACGTCGCGTTGGCGGCGGAGATCGCCGACGGTTGGTTCCCGATCTTCTTCTCGCCCAAGGCGATGTCGTCCTTCGAGGCCTCGCTCGACGAGGGTTTCGCTCGCCCCGGCGCGCGCCGCAGCGCGGAGGACTTCGAGGTGCTCGCATTCGCCCCCACGGTGATCAACGACGACACCGAGGCGGCAGCCGACGGCTTCCGCCCCTCCCTGGCGCTCTACATCGGCGGCATGGGCGCCAAGGAGATGAACTTCCACTTCGACGTCTTCGCCCGCATGGGCTACGAGGAGGCGGCCCACAAGATCCAGGACGCCTACCTCGACGGGCGCAAGGACGACGCGGCGGCCGCCGTCCCGACGTCCATGGTCGAGGACATCGCGCTGGTCGGCCCCGTGGCAAAGATCCGCGACGACCTCGAGGCATGGCGCGAGTCGCGTGCGACCACCATGCTGGTGAACGGCGACCTCACCACCCTGCGCACAATGGCCGAGCTGGTCCTGGGCTAAGCCTCGTTCCTCGTTGGGACTGGTGTCACGAGATCCGGGCCGGCACCGCAACTCCCCGCAACGGCCCTTTCCCAGGGCGCTGACCAGGCATGCACGAAGAGGTCACACTGATCGGACACAATGCCGGACATGACGCTGTTCGACGTCACGGAGCTGTCCGGGTCTGAGCCCCCCCGACCATTGCGTCAGGCGCCGACTCCCGTACCGGTACCGGGTCCGGCATCGCCAAGCGGTCTGGCCGAGCCCCCCGAGGTCGAGGTTCGAGTCAGCGCACGCCGCAAGAAGACGTCAGAGGCCCGCTGGGAAGGCGGGCGCATCGTGGTGTCCTTGCCGGCGCATCTCGATGCGGAGTCGAGGCAGAAGACGATCGACTGGTTGGTGAACCGGCTGCTCACCCGCGAGCGCGGGCTTCCGGCCGATGACGGGGCGCTCCTGGCGCGGGCCATCGACCTGAGCGATCGCTACCTGGTCGGCGCGCGCCCGGTGTCGGTGCGCTGGGTGACCAACCAGACCGCCCGCTGGGGCTCGTGCTCGCATTACTCGGGTGAGATCCGTGTGTCGCACCGGCTACGTGTCGTGCCGCCGTGGGTGCTCGATTCGGTGCTCGTGCACGAGGTCGCGCACCTCACCTACCCGGACCACTCGCGGGCCTTTCACAGGCTGGCCGGGTCCTACCCGCGCCACGACGAGGCGGGAGCGTTCCTGGCCGGCTACGGGCTCGGGCTGTCCAATCCCTCGACGTAGTTCCGCGGTCGCTCGGATGAAGTTCACGACCCCGCACGAACGGCCCTCTTTCAAATCTTTTGACATGACCCCTGACGCATGTTTGGCTCGGCCGCATGGATCCGCTGGAGGGGCTGTCGGCCGAGCTGCAGTCGTTCATTGCGGAGGCGCCCATGCCACGCCGTCCCCACATCGAGTTCCTGCAGCGAGCGGCCCGCACCCTCACTTCTGAGCACGCCATTCTCGATGTAGGTTCAGGCCTGGCTCCGTATCGCGAGCTGTTCTCGCACACGTCGTACACGACATGCGATTGGGACCAATCCCTCTACTCGCCCGACGTGCCACCGGACATCGTGTCGCCGGCGGACAAGATCCCAGTCGAGGATCAGTCGTTCGATGCGGTGCTCTGTACCGAGGTGCTCGAACACGTGCCGGCGCCGTGGGAGGTGCTCAGCGAGTTCCACAGGATCATCCGACCAGGTGGCGCAGCCTGGATCACGGTGCCGTTCACGTGGCCACTGCACGAGCAACCCCACGACTACTACCGGTACACGAAATTCGGACTGCGCAACCTGCTCGAGAGGGCCGGGTTCTCACAGGTGGACGTCGCGCCACTGAGCGACGCGTTCTCAACCCTCTCGCAACTCGTGCACGACCTCGAATGGCTGATGGGCAAGGCGGACGACGGTTACGACCAGCAACGTGGATTGATCGGTGACACGATGCGACACGTTGCCGGCTTGATCGCTTCATTCTCATCGTTCGATACGCAGTGGATGTTGCCCATCGGATACGCCGCGACCGCGGTTCGCTGAGTCGTTTGGCGAGCCGCCAGTGGGCGGGTGCCAATGAATCGCTCGCTGCTGGGCGTGACACGCTCCGACCAGAACCGTCATCAGCGAACGGTTCCGTCAGGGCAGAACAGCGATTCGACCTGTGTAGTCGATCCTATTCAGCATCACCGGCCGCTCAAGGCCGCCCAGCCATTCATCGACCGCACGACGGGCGCCCTCCCAATGACCGTAATCGTCCACAATAAGCACGCCGTTCTGACTTACCCGTGCGATCAGATGCTCCAGTTCATGGCGAGTGGACTCATAGAAGTCCGTGTCGAGTCTCAGTAGAGCGATCCGTTCCGGCGCCCCGTCCGGAAGGGTCCGTTCGACCGGCCCCTTCACATAGTGAATCAAGTCGGAGGGGTAACCGGTCGAGCGCATGTTCGCGTCGACATCCTCGAATGGAGCGTATGCCCACACGTCGCTCGTTGCCCGATCCTCCCCCGCCATGACTTCACGAGCCGGTCGGCCGGCCGGATCAATATCTATGTCTGTTGCTGCAGTCATCCCATCGAAGGTGTCAAAAAGGTAGAGATCCCGAAAATCCTCCGTAGCCTGCAATGTTCTGGCAGTCACCATCATGCTTCCCCCACGCCAAACTCCACATTCCACGACCGCTCCTGGAATTTGGAACTGGGACACGTAGCGAAGAGCGTTCACCAGCGCACCGATGCGCTCTGGCGATGTCATCGTGTATGGCAGAACCTCACGGATGATGGCAAGAGTCTCGTCATCAAAGTCGGACGGCAGATGTGGGTCGCGCTCTGGCGATGTCATCGTGTACGGCGAAACCTCAGGGATGATGGCAACGGTCTCGTCATCGAAGTTGGACGACAGATGTGGATCCGCAGGTGGAGCTCGACGGATGAGTTGCCAACCGAAGCCGCCGAGCATCAAATTGGCCAACTTGCCAATTCGTGGCCGTAGCTTAGACATCAGTCCCGCCATCGGCGTCCGACTCTAGTCAGTCGGCCGAGCCCTGCCGCCGCTTGGGGAGGTGGCTTTTGGGCTTGCGGCTAACAACGATCGAGTCGTAGGCGCGCCGGCGTCTTGCGACCGGCTGCGGCGCGCGGCTACGGCTGCGGGTGGTTAACCACACCAACCACCCTGTCTCGCCGAGGCCGGTAGTGCATGAGAATCGTCACAAGGATCTCAGGCTCTGTCATGTCATCGCGCCTTGCGTTCATTGACCAGCGCGACCAACGGACCGGGACCCGCACGTCCTCCCCGCCGTGCCTTCAGACCGGCTCGTCAGCCAGGATCCGGCCCAGCCGACGCAGGCTCTCGTTCGCTCCACCGAGCGTGAGCTCGATCTGCTCGGTCAACAAGAAGAAGCGGTGCAGGGGGTAGTCGCGATCGACACCGACGCCCCCGTGGAGGTGTGAGGCCGCGTGGACGACGCGCTGTCCACCCTCGGCCGCCCAGTACTTGGCGATGGCCACCTCGGCCGAGGCCGGGAGCCCGGCCGCCAAGCGCGACGCCGCCTGCCACGCGGTGAGCCTGATGGCCTCTGTGTCCACGTAGGCGTCGGCGGCGCGCTGCCCGACAGCCTGGAAGGTGGCGATGGGCTTCTCGAACTGCACGCGGGTCTTGGTGTACTCGGCCGTCAGCTCGAGTGCCGACGCGCAGGCGCCCGCCTCTTGGATGCACAGCGCGGTGGTTGCGTGTTCGGTGAGGGACGCGATCACCGCGGCGCCGTCGGTGCCGTCACCGAGGAGCCGGTCGGCCCCCACGACGACGCCGTCGAGCTCCACGATCGCCTCGGGACGCCCGGTCGTGGTCGACTGCCGCGTCTTCGTCAGCCCCGGTGCATCGGCGTTCACCATGAACACGCCGGTGCCGCTGACCGCACCGTCTGCCCTGCGGCACGTGGCCGGCACCAGGATCGCGTCAGCGACCAGCCCGGCGGGGACACAGGCCTTGGTGCCCGAGAGTGCCCATGAACCGTCCTCACGCCTCGTCGCACTCGTGATCGGCTCGGTGCCACCGGGCACGATGACCTCGCCGGCGAGCTCGGCCATGGCCGCGGTCAAGATGGTCTCGCCGCCGGCCGCACCCGGTAGCCAGGTCTTGCGCTGCGCGTCGGTGCCGAATCGTGCGATCGGCAGCGCGCCGTAGACCATCGTCTCGACGACCGGGACGTAGGCCGCGGTTCGCCCCGCCGCCTCAATGACCAGGCAGGCGGCTACGAAGTCGAGACCGGCACCGCCGAACTCGTCACCCAGGTGGATGCCGAGCAGCCCCGCATTGGCAAGCTCTCGATAGAGGTCGCGATCGATCGGGCCTTCCTCGCCGGCCTCTGCCTCCACCTCCTTGAGCCGGTCGTGCGTCGACCGCTCACCGAAGATCTGGGCCGCCAGCTGGCGGACCGCGCTCTTCTTCCTCGCTGTAGTTGAAGTCCATGAAGTTCTCCTCCTTGACCGTGCTCAGCGCAGCGACCGCGGCATGCCGAGGCCGAAGATGGCGATGAGGTCACGCTGTATCTCGTTGGTGCCGCCACCGAAGGTGAGGATGATCATGGAGCGGGCGTACATCTCGAGCCGGCCGGCAATGACTGCTGCCGGCGAGCCACGCGTCAGGTACGCGGCCTGCCCGATGATCTCCATCAAGAGCCGGAACGCTCGCAGGTAGAACTCGGTGCCGAAGACCTTGATGCTCGAGGCATCGGCGACGTCGAGGTGGCCCTGGGTCGCCTGCCACGCCACCTTCCAGTTGATGAGGCGCAAGAACTCGAGTTCGGCGTGCACGCGGGCAAGGTGCTCCTGTACCCACTCCTGGTCGACCACCCGGCGTCCGTCCGGCAGCTTCGTCGCCTGGGCCCAGGCCCGCACGTCGCCCAGCACGCGCTCGATGATCCCGGGCGAGCACAGCGTCACCCGCTCGTGGTTCAGCTGGTTGGTGATCAGGTTCCAGCCCTGGTTCTCGCCGCCTACCAGAGCGGTGGCGGGGACGCGCACGTCCTCGTAGAACGTGTAGTTGATGTTGTGGTCACCGAGAAGCTTCATCGGGACGACGCGGATGCCCGGCGTGTCCATGGGCACCAGGAACATCGAGATGCCCTTGTGCTTGGGCACGTTGGGGTCGGTCCGGGTGGCCAGCCAGATGTAGTCGGCGTCACCAGCGAGGCTGGTGAAGATCTTCGAGCCGTTGATGACGTACTCGTCGCCGTCTCGTACGGCACGTGTCGTCAGCGATGCGAGGTCCGTCCCCGAGTTGGGCTCGGTGTAACCGATGCAGAAGTGGATCTCGCCGGCGAGGATCTTCGGCAGGAAGTATTCCTTCTGTTCCTGGGTACCGAAGTTCATGATCGTCGGGCCGACCGTGTTGATCGTCAGCATGGGGACCGGTGCTCCGCTGCGCATCGACTCGTCGAAGAAGATGAACTGCTCAATGGCCGAGCGTCCCTGCCCGCCCCACTCCTTGGGCCACCCGATGCCGAGCCAGCCGTCGCTGGCCATCTGCTTCACCACCTTGCGCACGACCGGGCCGATGCCGTTGGAGTGGGAAAGCTCCAGCTCCAGCTCGGGCGTGAGCAGGTTCTGGTAGTAGGCGCGCAGCTCGGCTCTTCAGCGCCTGCTGTTCCTCGGTTAAGGCAATCTCCACGCTGTCCCTCCTGGGTGGTGGCGGGGCCGGGTGGGGCCCATCTCGAACGCCACGGCAACGCCACGTCGTCGCCGGCCCTCCCAGCAGGCTCGGCGCGCGAGAACACGTTACAGACCACCTCGGTCGCCGGGCCAATGACGGGCCAGGAAGTGCGGTGGCTACCGACGGGTAACCTGCAATCCGCCCACGGGGCCCGGGACCCCCGACACCGAACAACGAGGAGCAGTCGTCATGCCTGAAGCCGTCATCGTCGCCACCGGTCGAACCCCCATCGGACGGGCCAACAAAGGCTCGCTGGTCGAGTGCCGGCCCGACGACCTGTCCGCCCTCGTGATCCGCGCCGTCCTCGAAAAGGTGCCCCAGCTGAGCCCCGCCGATGTCGAGGACGTCCTCCTCGGCTGCGGGCAGCCCGGCGGCGAGGCCGGCTACAACGTCGCCCGGGTGGCCGCCATCCTCGCCGGGCTCGAGGACGTGCCCGGAGTGACGGTGAACCGCTACTGCTCCTCCTCGCTGCAGACCATCCGAATGGCGGCCCACGCCATCCGCGCCGGCGAAGGAGACGTGTTCGTTGCCGCTGGGGTCGAGACCGTGAGCCGCTACATGCACGGCGCGTCGGACACCGGCCCGCACAACCCCGACTTCGCCCGGGCCGAGGAGCGCACCAAGTTGCCGCGCGCCGGCGGTCACCGAGCCGTGGACCCCGCCGGAGGGTCTGCCCGACGTCTACATCGCCATGGGGCAAACGGCCGAGAACGTGGCGGAGTTCGAGAAGGTGTCTCGCCAGGAGATGGACGAGTTCGCCCTTCTGTCGCAGACGCGAGCCGTCGCGTCCCAGGAGAACGGCTTCTTCGAGCGCGAGATCATCCCGGTGACCCTCGCCGACGGTACCGTCGTCACGAAGGACGACGGGCCCCGCCCCAACACCACGCTGGAGGGGTTGGCCAGCCTGCAGCCTGTCTTTCGCGAGGGTGGCACCGTGACGGCGGGCAATGCCTGCCCGCTCAACGACGGCGCCGCCGCCGTCATCGTCATGAGCGACACCAAGGCAAAGGAGCTCGGCATCACGCCGCTCGCCCGCATCGTCGCCAGTGGCGTGTCCGGGCTCAACCCCGAGATCATGGGCCTCGGGCCCGATCGAGGCCTGCCGCCAGACCCTGGCGCGGGCGAACATGACGATCGACGACATCGACCTGGTCGAGATCAACGAGGCCTTCGCGGCGCAGGTGATTCCTTCGGCCAAGCACCTCGGCATCAGCTGGGACAAGCTGAACGTCAACGGCGGCGCCATCGCCTTGGGGCACCCCTTCGGCCAGACCGGCGCTCGCATCATGACGACGCTGCTCAACGGGCTCGAGGACTCCGACAAGACGTGGGGCCTCGAGTCCATGTGCGTCGGCGGTGGTCAGGGCATGGCGATGATCGTGGAGCGCCTCAGCTAGCGCACCCGCCTAGAGGGCGCGGCCGCCGATCCGGTGGCTCTCCGCAACGGCGGGGGCCGGGCCCGGGTCGACGCCTTCGCGCCCGGCCAGGTGCAACGAGACCAGCTCGCCGAACAGCGCAAGGTCGAAGAAGCGGCAGAGGTCGTCGTCGCCTTCGGCGTGGACGTCGAAGAGGTTCGCCATGATCTCGTCCGTGGCGGCGCGCACGGCTCCGAAGAGCGGGCCCGCGAGAGCCGGCTCACCCTCGTGGCGAAGGAAGACCAGTGACATCGTCTGGCGGGTCACGTCGCCGCTCTGCCCCCAGCCGGCCAGCTCGTCGTAGGTCAGGGACGGCACAGACGCCGCGAAGGACGGCGCCTTTGCGTTGAGGTTCACGCCCGCCTTCCACCACTGCGCGGCGACCGCGGCAACGCCGTCCGCTCCGTAGACGAGCGGGATGGTCCGTCCCAACCGTCGGGCCAGCACCTCTGGCTCCCCACCCGGTGTCATCCACGCGTCGCGCCGGCGCGCCAGCGCAATCGCGGCCGCCGTGACCGATGACGTGGCGGCAGGGACGAGGCCACACCGAGCGAGAACGGCCAGCATCGACACCGCGGCTGCGCCCAGGCCACGCCCGCGGCGTTCGCGTTGAGGCAAGCGGGCACCAGAGGAAACCGGCGCGCCCGTTGTCGCGCACCACGCGGTCGAGGGATGAGTCGACGCCTCCTGGTCCGAGTCCAACCAGGACGGCCCCACGCGACCCCGCGGCCGCAGCGGCCGCCACCACCTCCTCGGTCTCTGCTGAGGTGGAGACGGCGAAGGCCAGCGTGTGCTCGTCGACGTACGCCGGCACCTCGTTGCCCCGGACGACCGCGAACGGCACGGCCAGGTGCCGTGCGGTGAGTGCTGCGACGGCGTCAGCGGCCGTGGCGGCGGTGCCCTGGGCGAACGCCACCACCGCGCGAGTCGACATCGGAGCGGCAAACGCCGTGGCGCGTACGGACTCCTGTGCGGCTTGATGAGCCCGGCTCAGTTGCTCGGGCAAGGCGGCGGCCTCGTCCCACGCGCCGAGCGTGTCGAGGTAGCCCCAGTCGTTCACCCCGCGGCCGGTCCGGTGACCCGCACCTTGTCCTTCTCCGCCTTCGCGGTCAGCCGGTCGTGCTCGGCGTCGCCGACGTCGACGGCCTCGTCGACCAGCAGCACCGGGACACCGTCGACCACCGCGTAGCTCTTGTGCAACCTCGGGTTGTAGAGGACGTCCTCGTCCTCGAACCACAACAGCGGGCCCTTGTCGACGGGGCAGGCGAGGACGTCGAGCAACAAGGGGTCGAGGCTCATCGGGAATCTCCTCGGTTCGGGCTCGCGCCGGCACGGGCGTGGGCGGAAATCAGCTCCTGCACCTCGGCCACGTGCAGCGCGCACGCGTCGGGCGTGGCCGCCTCGACGTTGAGGCGGAGTAGGGGCTCGGTGTTGGAGGGCCGGACGTTGTACCACCAGTCGGCGCGCTCGACGGTGAGCCCGTCCAAGCGGTCCAGCGATGCCCCGGACGCGCGCTCGGCCTCGGCGATCGCATCGACGGTCGCAGCCGGGTTGGCCACCTCCGTGTTGATCTCTCCCGAGTCCGCGTAGCGCTCGTAGGGCTCGAGCAACTCGGACAGCGTGCTGCCGCTCTTGAGACAGCAACTCGAGGACGACCAGCGCGGTGATGATGCCCGAATCGGCCCGGAAGTTGTCGCGGTAGTAGTAGTGCCCCGAGTGCTCGCCGCCGAAGATGGCGCCGGTGTCGGCCATGACCTGCTTGATGATGGAGTGGCCGACCTGTGTGCGCACGGCGGTGCCGCCGAGCTCGGTGACGACCTCGGGCACGACGTGCGAGCAGATCACGTTGTAGAGGATCGTCTCGCCGGGGTGCTTCCGCAGCATTGAGGCGGCGACGAGCGCGGTGGTCAGCGAGCCCGAGACCGGCTCGGCCTTCTCGTCGACGAGAAAGACGCGGTCGGCATCGCCGTCGAAGGCCAGGCCGACGTCGGCGCCCAGCTCGAGGACGGCCTCTTTGAGCGCGACCAGGTTCTCGGGCTGGATCGGGTCGGCCGGATGGTTGGGGAACGTGCCGTCGAGCTCGGGGAACAGGATCTCGACGGAGAACGGGAGCCGGCCGAAGACGATGGGGACGACCAGGCCTCCCATCCCGTTGGCCGTGTCGGCCACCACGGTGAGCGGGCGCAGCGAGCCGACGTCGACGAACGACAGGACGTGGTCGGCCCACTCGCCCAGCAGGTCGAGCTCGCGCCGGGCGCCCGTGATCGGCGGGACCGGCTCGCCCAGGATCTTCTCCGCCAGCGCCTCGATGTCCGCGAGCCCGGTGTCGCGCCCGATGGACGCGCGCCCGAGAGGCACATCTTGAGCCCGTTGTACTGCGCGGGGTTGTGCGAGGCCGTGAACATCGCCCCGGGTGCATCGAGGTGGCCCGAGGCGAAATACAAGAAATCGGTCGAGGCCATGCCGAGGTCGGTGATGTCGACGCCCTCCGCCCGGACGCCGTCGGAGAAGGCGCCGGAGAGCTCCACCCCCGACTCGCGCATGTCGCGGGCCACGAGGATCTCGGGGGCACCGGCGAAGCGGGCCATGGCGCGCCCGATGGCCAGGCACATGTCCGCGTCGAGCTGGTCGGGCACCGTGCCGCGCACGTCGTAGGCCTTGAAGACCTGATCCATCCTGCTCATCGAGGCCACCACCATAGGGGCGGCCCGGACGGCTTTTGAAACGACGGGCCCGCACGAGGGTCCGGGCACCGGCGCCGGCGAAGGCGCCGGCGGAACATCCGTTCAGTGGATGACGCCGCTCTGCGTGGCGATGGCGATGATGGCCACAAGGTTGAAGCTGCCGTGCGCCACCATGTTCATGCCGAGGCGTCCCGTCCGATACGAGATGACGGCGAGGATGACGCCGAAGACGGCGAGTCCGGCCAGCTGGACCCACTCGCCGTGGGCCAGGCCGAAGAGGAGCCCGTCGACGATGACGGCCACGACGACTCCGGCGGTCCGCGCGCCGCCGGCCGCCCGCAGCGGCGTCATCAGACGGACGAGAGCCTTGAGCAACAGGCCGCGGAAGAACAGCTCCTCCATGGCGGGCGCGAGCAACACCGTGGCGATCGCGATCACGACGAAGCCGGCGCCGTGCGAGGCGCCGGTCAGGCGTTGCGACGGCCCGTTGAAGTTGTGGATGTCGTGCTGGAAGGGCGCGTACATGATCCCGATGAGGATCTGGCCGCCGAAACCGATGAGGATGCCGAGCAGGTCCCACCAGCGGAAGCGCAGGCCGAGGTCGCGCACGAAGTTGCGCGTCCCCTGGGTCCGGCTGGCCAGCCACGGGCGCGCCGATGAAGCCGATCCACAGGCCGAGGAGGGTGGAGACCACGTACCACTCCGGCGGGACCGGCGCGGTGGCGATCGCTTGCATCTGGGCCGTCGTCTTGCCCGCGATGGCACCGGCGACCAGCGCGAAGATCTCCGCGGCGAGCTGGCCGACAAGGAAGCCGACGACGGCGTAGACGAGCCACATCCAGCCCTGGCGCTTGGTCTGCGGAGGCACCCACGGCGTGTCGAGGAAGGGGGCGTCGCCGAGCGCGACGGCTGGAGGAGGCGGTGGGCCGATCGTTCCGCCCGCAGAAGGCGGCACGCCGTAGAGCCGGCCTGATCCGCCGGGTACGGCGGGTGGTGGCGGACGCGGTTGGTGGGGGTGCGTGCTGCACCCACTCGCTGGGGAGGTAGCCGGCCGGAGCGGGCCCGGGGGCCGGGCCGGGGGCCCGAGTGGCCCCGAAGCCACGCCCGCCGGGCTCGGTGTCGGTCATCGGGCAAACGTTACCGGCGCCCTGTAGGCCCTGGACCTGCAGGAAGGGCGGCTCGAACAAAGTGACGGGGCGGTCACCGCCACGCAGGGGCGGCGCCTAGCATGTGAGTAGTGAGTCCCCAGCGTGTTGAAAAGCCTGCGAGCAGACCGAATCCGCCCGCAGGCCCCGACGGCAACCCCCCACAAGGGGCGCCGTCCGGCCAGAGCTGGCGTTGGCTCTGGGGCGTCCTGGCCATCGGGATCGTCGCCATCCTGCTCGCGGTGGGCACGATCAAGACCTCGAACGCCAAGACCCTCACCTACACCAAGTTCATGCAGGAGGTCACCGTCCAAGCAGGTCTCGACGGCCAAGATCTCCAACTCCGACCGGCGAGATCACCGGGAACCTGAAGGACGGCACCAGCTACGAGGTCCAGGGCCCGAGCCCCTCCCTGCCCAACGACGTCACCACCATGCGCAACGACGGCGTCGAGGTCAGCTTCCCCACCCCGTCGTCCAACCTCTTCAGCGACCTGCTGCCCTACATCTTCATCATCGCCATCGGCGCCGCCTTCATCTACTTCATCGGCCGCCAGACCCGGGGCCAGATGTCGGGGATCATGTCGATCGGCCGCTCCAAGGCGAAGACCTTCAGCAGTGACCGCCCCTCGACCACGTTCGAGGACGTGGCCGGCTACACCGGGGTGAAGCAGGAGATCAGCGAGGTGGTCGACTTCTTGAAGACCCCGGCCCGCTTCAAGGAGATCGGGGCAAAGATCCCCAAGGGTGTGCTCCTGGTCGGCCCGCCCGGAACCGGCAAGACCCTGATCGCCAGGGCCGTGGCCGGCGAGGCCGGCGTGCCCTTCATGTCGGTCAGTGGATCGGACTTCATGGAGATGTTCGTCGGCGTCGGCGCCAGCCGGGTGCGCGACCTCTTCCAGACCGCGCGCAAGCAGGCGCCGGCCATCGTGTTCGTCGACGAGATCGACTCCATCGGTCGCAAGCGCGGCGCAGGCCTCGGCGGTGGCCACGACGAGCGCGAGCAGACGCTCAACCAGATGCTCTCGGAGATGGACGGCTTCGACACGGCCGAGGGCGTCGTGATGATCGCCGCGACCAACCGGCCCGACATCTTGGACCCGGCGTTGCTGCGGCCCGGCCGCTTCGACCGCCAGATCGTGGTGCCACTGCCCGACCTCGAGGAGCGCCTGCCCGATCCTCCAGGTCCACTGCAAGGGCAAGCGCATGGCCAACGACGTCGACCTCAGCGTGGTGGCGCGGGGCACGCCCGGCATGAGCGGGGCCGACCTGGCCAACCTCGTCAACGAAGCGGCATTGCACGCGGTGCGCCGCGGCAGCGTGGATATCGCGATGGCCGACTTCGAGACGGCGCGCGACCGGGTCCTGCTCGGCCAGCGCCGCGAGTCGATGGTGCTCTCTGAAGCCGAGAAGGAGCGCATCGCCTACCACGAGGGCGGCCACGCCGTCCTGGCCTACGTGCTCGAAGACGCCGACCCGGTGCACAAGGTCACGATCCTCCCCACCGGGATGGCGCTCGGTGTCACCCACCAGCTGCCGATGGAGGAGCGCCACATCCACTCGCGCCGAATACATCGAGGACTCGCTCTGCGTCCGCATGGGCGGCCGCTGCGCCGAGCTGCTCGTGTACGGCGACCTGTCCACTGGCGCCGCCAACGACCTGGTCGGCAACACAGAGCTCGCCCGCAAGATGGTGCGCGAGTGGGGCATGAGCGAGGCCATCGGACCGATGGCGTGGGGCTCTCAGGGCCAGGTCTTCCTGGGCGAGGACCTCATGCACACCCGCGACTACTCAGAGGACACGTCCAAGATCATCGACGACGAGGTCGAGCGCATCTTGCGCAAGGAGGAGCAGCGCGCCATGGAGGTGCTGAGCAAGCACCGCGGCGGGCTCAACGCAATTGCCCGCGCCTTGCTCGACAACGAGATCATCGACGGCGCCGAGGTGGCGCGCCTGGTCGACGAGGCGCATGGGTCGCCCGTCCACGACGAGGGAACCAAGTCAGTCCCCCACTTCAACGAGGCTGCCATCGCTCCGCCGGCTCCCAACGGTGCCAACGGTGCCAACGGCGCGGCCAACGGCGCGGCCAACGGCGCGGCCAACGGCGCCGCCAACGGCCACGAGCCGCGTGGGCTGGACGATGCGGGGGCCGAGTCCGCGGACGGCCCAGTCACTGTGCCCGCCACGCCGGCGCCGGCAGCCAGTTCGGGACGACGGCCCGACGCCGAATCATGGCCCCCGCCGCCGTGGCCTCCGCCGGTCGATCCAGCGGCAGGCAGCCCGAAGGGCCCGTCCGGCCGCTAGGGCCCCATTGGTCGCAGCGAGCGAACCAAACCCGGCGCCGTGGCGTCATGGAGAGGGATGGTGGAGCACCGGCTGGCCGACTGGCTCGAGGAGGGGTACGTCAGCTCCTTCCGCACGGCCTGCCTGATCCTGGGCAACCCGGCCGACGCCGAGGAGGCGGTCCAAGACGCCTTTTTGCGGGCCTGGCGCTTTCGCGACTCGCTCTCGGCCGTCCCGAGCATTCAGCCCTGGCTCTATCGAGTGGTCGTCAACGCCTGCTACTCGAAGCTGCGCCGCGAGATCCCCCACCGCGACCGCCGGGCCGGTGACGAACCACTGGGGCATGTGGTGGAGCAAGGCCCCGGCCCCGATACGCGCGCCGAGCAGGCCGAGGTGGCAGAGGCGGTCCTGGAGGCGCTGCAGCGGCTCCCCGTGTCGTTGCGCGTCCCGGTGGTCCTGCGCTACTACGCGGACCTCAGCGAGCGTGACATCGCCCTTGCCATCGGCCGTCGCCCGGGCACGGTCAAGTCGCGCCTGCACGAGGCGCGTCCGCCGCCTGGCTGCCGACCCCGCGCTGTCCACCCTCGCCGGCGCCGGGGGTTCGCCCGACAGCGCCCGATGCGCCCGACGCGCCCGACGCGCCCGACGCACCCGACGCACCCGACGCACCCGACGCAGAAGGGGCCATCTCATGACCATGCTCGACGACGACCGCCTGTCCTCGCTCCTCGGCACGGCCGGCGCCTCCTTCGAGGTGCCCGAGAGCGGGCCCGACGACATCCTCGCCCGAGCACTGGGCTCACCATCGGATGCCCTGGCCGGGGCCGGCGATGGAATGGACGATGAAGCCGGTGACCGAGGAGATGACCCGGGCAACGACCACGGCACGGCGTCTGCCGCTCTCACCCAACCCAACCGGGCGCCACGCGTCGTCGCCGTCGCCCGCCGTCACCGTGTGCTGTCGGTGGCCGCGTGCGTCGTCGTGCTGCTCCTCGTCGCCGGGACCATCGCCTCGCTCGTCTCAGGTCCTACGACGCGTCCGCGTCTCACCACCGCCGCCCCTCCCCCGCTCAGCGGTCATGCGCCGGCCAACAGCCCGGTCACGACCACGGTCCCTGCTCCAACGGCCGGTGCGGCCGGCGTCGGCGGCGGCGGGTCGGCTGCCCCGACCTTCTCGGCCAACTCGAAGGCCCAAGCGGGGGCTGCCGGTACGTCCGCCGCGGCGCAGAATTCCTCGGCTCTGCCGAAGGGGGCTGTGGGTCAATCTGCGAAAGTCGAGCAGACGGGCACCTTGGGCCTGAGTGTCGGCCGCGGTGATCTGACCCGCGCCATGGCGCAGCTCAGCGCGGCTCGCCGGCACCTACGGCGGCTTCGTCGCCAACTCCCAGACGCAGTCGGGTGCCGGCCTTGGCGGCCCGTCCTTCGGCACGGTGACCCTCCAGGTGCCGGTGGACAACTTCTCCGCCGCGCTCAAGCAGGCACAGAGGATCGGCAGGACCACCAGTTTGACGACGAAGGCGACCGACGTCACCGGGCAGTACGTGGACCTGCAGTCCCGTATCGCCGCGCTCGAGGCCAGCCGGCAGCAGTACCTGACGATCATGACCAAGGCGACGACGGTGGGCGACGTGCTGGCGGTGCAGGCGCAGCTCGACACGATTCAGAGCCAGCTCGAGCAGCTGCAGGGACAGCTGCAGGTGCTCACGAGCGAGACCTCGTATTCGACGTTCACGACCAACGTCAGCGAAGGGCGCGGCGCCCTTACCGCCGAGTCCGCTCCCCGAATCGGGCATGGTCCAGGCGTGGCACGACAGCGTCGGCGGCTTCCTAGCCGGGGTCGAGGGTGTGGTCCGGGTCGCTGGGCCGGTCTTGTTCGCGCTCGTTGTGCCTCGCCGCGGCGGTGGTCGGAAGTCGGGTCCTGTGGCGGCGCCTTCAGCGGCACCGCCTCTAGGAGCGTGGGTCGGAATCGGCCAACAGACCCGCGCTGATGCCTGAGAACCATTGCTCGGGGTTCCTGGACTTGTAATAGCGCGGAGAAGTTGGCCGAGAGGCCGTTGATGGGCTGATCGGGATCCCATCGACGCCGATTCGGACCTTCCTATGCGCCCGCTTGGGCCAGCTTTCGCAGGTTGTGGCAGAGCGCGTGCAGCGCCCACTCACCTTGTGCACCCTGTAGGCCGCGCAGACGGAGGAATCCGGCGCGTTGTCGGACCTTCACCTGGCCGAAGACCGGCTCGACGATGGCCTTGCGCCTGGCGTAGTCGGCCCGTCCCGCCTTGGTGCGCAGTCGGCGTGCCATCTTCTCTTTGACGGTGGCTTCTCTTGGGATCGGACCCCTCGGTGCGGGCGAGACCCGCTCGTCATGTCTGATGCGTCCGGTGGCGATCAACACGTCGACGCCGGCGTCGGTGGCATCGTTCACGTTGTTCTCGGAGAAGTAGCCGGCGTCGGCGATGAGCGTGTCGGGGTTCTCTTCGATGTCGGCAGCACCAAGATTGGCTTCGGTGATTTCGATCATCTCCATCATGTGTGGCGCGTCGGCGGCCTGGTTGGACACCGAGTGGGCCAAGATCACCTGAGCTTCTTCGTCGACCACGGCTTGGGCGTTGAAGGCGTAATGAAAGCCATCGGTCGTCTTCATCATCCGTGACTCGGGGTCAGTGAAGTTGCGCTGAGCTCGGCCAGCGGGTGTGGCCCCCTCGGCCGCCGCCGCGCCGGCCGCTCGAGCCTCGTGCTCGCTGGCGCCGCGTTCTGTGGCCTTGTCCTGGGCCTTTTGTGCCGCCTTGTCCGTCGCCTCGGCCTCGATGGCCTCCTTGGCTGCGCGCAACTTGGCCAGGCGGCCCTCTTTGGTGGCCAGCTCGGGCGGGAGCTCGTCACCGCGGCGATCGGCACCGAACTCTTCGTCTTCGGCCGCGTCGGTGGCCTCAGCTTCGGCCAGCATGGCTGCCACCTGGGCCTCGAACTCTTCGATGCGCGGTCCCATCCGGTCATAGCTCATGGCCTTGTGCTTACTCGCCGACGCCCGCAGCTTGGTGCCGTCGAGGGCGACGCGGCCGAGCCGCACCAGTCCGGCCTCGGCGCACAGGGCCAGCACCTGGACGAAGAGGGCATCGATGGCGCCCAGATGCCGGCGCCGAAAGCGCGAGATCGAGCGGTAGTCCGGAGCGCTATTGGCGCTCAACCAGCGGAAGGCCACGTCGACATGGCAACGCCTCTCCATCTCCCGCGAGCTGGTGACCCCGATCGAGTACGCGAACACCAAGAGCTTGAGCATCATGGCGGGGTCATAGGGCGGGGCGCCCACCGCCTCGGTGTAGGAGTCGTAGACGCAGGACAGGTCGAGCATGTTCTCGACCACGTCGGAGATGAAGCGGGCCTCGTGGTTCTCGGGCAACCAGTCGTCAAGGGAGGGCGGAAGGAGGAAGGACTGGGACTGGTCGTAGTGACGGAAGCGTTTGTTCACCCCGGCCGGGACCTTTAAGGGGGACCCGACCGGCTCCCCTTCCACCTCGAAGAGCCTGTCGCCGACCCGATCATTCACCATGGGCAAATTCTCGCAAACCCCCAGGAGAATCGCGAATCGAGATTCAGCTTCCACGCCGAAGAGAAGCGAATCAGCCCGTTGGAGTCATTGGCGGGTTCTGACCCACGCTCCTAGCGTCTGTCGCTCAGAGCCCGATCGCGGCAGCCAACGGGATCCCCGGCATCGTCACCACGCCGATGCCGCCCGACGGGCCGACGTCCTCGCTGACGGCCATCGTGCCGGCGGCGCGCACTACCAGCGGTTCGAATGCGGCGTGCGAGAGGCTGGTCCCCGATATCAGCACAGTTGCCCCTGGCGCAATAGCGCCAGCGGCGAGCACCGTACGGCCTGACGGCGAGACTGCTTCGGCGGTGTAGTGCACCGCAGCACTCGAGGTGTTGGTGAGGGCCAACGAATTGGGTGAGGCTCCGGAGACGGCAGGCCTGGCCGAGCTGCCGGGTGGCGGCACGATCCATGCACCTCCCGACGGGGCCTCGCTCAGCCCGTCGACCGCGAGAGCAACGCCGCCTTGGGCCGCGGGTGCCGACGCGGACAGAACGACCGTGCGCCCGACCACCACGCCCGGTCCGCCCGTGGCCGCGATGTCAGCCGAGTAGGGGGCTCCGATGGGAATCCTTGTCTGGGCGCTGGTTTTCAGGGTCCAGGTCGAGCCCGGCGCCACCGTGTCGCTCAGGGGTGCGAGCGGGCCAGAGGCGAGGCGGAGGAGCGCGGTGACCTTCTCGGGCATGGTGCCCGGGTTAAAGACGTCTATCTCCGAGGATGCGCCGGCGGTCTCCTCGGCTTGGGGGATCGTCCAGTGCGACTGCACGGTTGCGACGCCCGGGACGAGGGAGAGGCCACTGGTTGGCGCGCCGAACACCTGGAGCTCCGTTGCGACGACTCGGCCGGTTCGGGTCGCGACGATGGTGCTCACGGTGGGCACGTTCTGGACCTCGGCGGTGACGTTCTCGACGAGCACGGAGTCCGGCTCCAAGACGATCCCTTGGTAGTTGATGGGGTGCAACGCGTCCGCTGGGCGTGACGAAGGTGAGGTCCACGACGACCGGCGTCGACGTCGGGTTGAGAAGGGACAGGTAGAGCGCGGCGCCGTTGGCCGTCGTCCCGCCCGGGATGTACCACTGTGACGACGTCGTGCTCTGACACGGTGACTCGTCCCAGCCCGACGGCGAATCCACGACCTGGGAGACGGCGACCCCGCCGCCGTCCACCGTCACGGTGTCGGCGAGCCACGACCCTGTCGACAGGTCAGGGAGGTTCGGAGTCGCCACCCCGTGCGCGGGGATGGAGACCGCCGTGCGCGCCAGGGACCCACCGTCGGTGACCGTCGTCACCGTGGCGCTAACCGGCCGCGTCAACGTGTTGCTCATCACGAGATAGCCCGGCGCGCCGCCTGCCGAGGTCGTCTGTCCCGTGCAGTACCAGGCCGACGATTCGGCATTTGGCGCGCTCACCAGTACGGCTGGGCTGGCCGGCGCGGCGGGGCTGGTGGGTGTCCCACTGGCGCCGGCGGCGATGGCGACACCGGCGACCACGGCGGCCACCACGAGGAGGATGCGCCAGCGCGGCTCGCGGCTGTGCTGTGCCGGGCTCATCGGGTCACTCCTCCACCGCCGCGTGCGTCGCCAGATGCGACCGACGACGGCGACCGACGAGCGCTGCGGCCAGCGCGACCCAGGAGGCCACCTCGAGCAGGACGACGAGGGGCACGTAGGGGAAGCTCGAGAACGAGAGGGAGGCGCGCCCCGCCACCACCGTGTACTGGCTGGCCCACCCGAACGCCGGCCGGCGCGCGACCCCGCGGCCATTCTGCGCAAGTGTGAAGTTGCCCGCCGGTGCGTAGCCGGCGTAGAGCGTGCCCGCGGGCACCTCACCGGCAGCCGGGAGACCTTGGGCGAGGTCGCCGAGCACGGGCTGCCAGCCGACGACGTCGGCGGCCCCGGGATATGTAAAGACGCCCGCCGCCGGCAGCGGGGCACCCCGGGCCGCAGTCACCGGCATGTCTTCGCCAACCTGGTACACCTGGACCCCGACCTCGCCCGGCATGACCTCGAGGTCAGTCTGCTGGAGAAGGTCTTCCTGTACTCCCGGCGGCGGCGGGGCGCTGACCGCGGGTGCGGCCGAGCTGACCAGGGACGGAGCCAGCCCGTCGACGACCACCACGTAACGGACGCCTGCCGGCGCGAGCAGGCGTCCGAGGTGCACCGTGCCACCGGACAACGCGAGCCGGACGGCATCCGCGGTGAGGTCGGCCGGGCCCGCACCCGCCGGCGTCAGAACCTGCGCGGTGTCGGGCAGGTCCTCGGGCGTGAGCGAGAACGCCAAGCCTGGCTCGATTGACCATCCACCGACGGGCAGGGCCCGCGGGTCCCCGAGCCAGAGCACCCGCGCCACTGCGGTGCTCGGACGGGCGAGGAACCCGAGCGGCTGCTCCACCCCCTGCGACGGCAGGTCCCACCTGCCCCCAGCGGCCTCTGCGGCTACGGGAAGCAGACCGAGGACGACCAGGACGAGGGCGGCGACACTGACCAGCTGCCGCCAGCCGAACTCGCTCTCCGTCAGGTCGTTCTCGAGCGCGGAGATGCCCAAGCCGACGCACGCGGCGACGGCGAGCGCCGCGGGAGCGAGCACGACGGTCTCCGAGGGTGCGAACGAGCCCATGGCGCCCCTGTAGGCGGCCAAGGCCAGGCCCCACGACCCGAGGGCTGTGACCCACAGGCGGCTGGCCCAGACCAGCCGCCTGCCCCGACCCAGGAGCAAAGGCAGGGCCGCCGCCACGACGAGGAGCCAGGCCAGCGGCGACTGGGCGGCGGGACCGACGGCAAAACGGATGACCTCGCCCCAACCCGGCGACGTCGCTCCGGCTGAGGGGCAGGCCGAAGATGCCCACCGAGGCCTTCCCCGCCAGAGCGGTGCCGAGGACCCAGGGAAGGGTGAGCAGGAGTGCCACACCCACCGCCTCGGCCGCCACGATGAGGACTCGCCACCGCGCATCGGGTGCGCCGACGAGCACGGAGCCGAGTGCCCACGCCACCGCGAGGAGCAGGACGAGCGGGACAACAGCTGGTGCGAATCCGGCTGCCACGGCGATGATGGCGCCGAGGAGGGCGACCTGCCCCCCCGGCCTGCTGCGCCAGTGTGTCGATGGCTCGACGCGGTAGGGATCCACCGCAGCCGCTCGCGCGAGTCGCAACGCGATGAAAGGAAAGGCGGCATAGGCCACCAGGCCATCCCATCTCCCCATGCCGAGCGCGCCGTAGGGCAGCGGGAGCCCGAGGTAGCAGATCACGGCGATGACGCGTGCGCGCGGGCGACACGAGCGGCAGCATGAAGCGCGACACCCCCCACGCGCCCAGCGGAATGCAGCCGAGGATGAGGACCCGTTGCAACGTGCCCATGGCGCCGAAAAGCACCGTGCCGGCGATCCCCACGAGCCCGAACGCGGGCGACGCGGGTGCGGTCGTGCCTACCCCGGCCGACTGCCAGCCCGAGACGAAGTGGTGCCACGTCGTCGTCCACGACGGAAGCGGCCCCAGCTGGCCCACCAGCGGAAGGGTGCCGAAGAAGAGGTCCCGGGTCCCGACGGCGATCACCACCAGCGCGACCACCATGGCCAGCGTCCGTTGACGCCCGGTGCCGAGTGGAGGCCGGCGAACGCGTCGGCCGAACCGGTCCCTGCCCGATCGCCTCCCGAGGTCGTCGAGCTCGTCGAAATCAGCGTCCTCGCTGAACGCAGTGCCGACGCTGCCGGTGAGGACGGCCACCTCGCTCCGCTCGTCCTCCACTGGTCGCACCCGGCCCGAGGTCACGGCATTGGCCGCCTCGAGACCCTGGTAGGAGAGGCGGCTCAGGTACCGGGAGAGGCGGGCGCTCCCCCGGACCTGCATACGGCGCACCTCGGCAGTCGGGGAAGAGGCGGTGCTCGGCCAGCTCGCCCCGGAGCAGCGAAAGCTCGGTGAGGTGACGGGCGTTCCAGCGCCAGGCGCCGATCACCGCCCGGGAGCGATCACCGATCGCGGGCCAACACCGCGATGACGGCCTCGCCGAACGCCAGCAGGGCGGCCTGGGGTAGCACCCGCACCAGGGAAAGGCGCGTGTAGCACTTGAGTACTGCGCGCAACTCGTGCCGCCGTTGCAACATCTGCATCGTGACGGGGCGCTTGCCATCGGTCTCGATGGCGACGGCCAGTGGTTCGAGCCCTCCGGCCACCGCCTCGCGGTGGCGCACCCGGGCGTCGGGCGCCACGACGACCCGCGACCCGGCGACCTGGCAGCGCCACGACAAGTCGAGGTCCTCGCCCATTGCGACGATGCCGGCATCGAAGCCCTTGAGCTCGCTGAAGAGATCGCTGCGGATGAGCACGCACCCCCCGGGCGCGACGAAGACGTCGCGCACCGCGTCGTGTTGCCCGTGATCGACCTCGCCGGGGATGATGCGGTCGATCACGGCGCCCGTCTTGTCGCAGCTCATCCCGACGTGCAGCAAGATGCCGGGATCGTCCCAGTTGACGAACTTCGGGGAGACGACGCCAGCATTGGAGCGGAACGATTCTTCGACCAGCCGGTGCACCGCGTCGGCGTCGAGCGACACGTCGTCGTGGCAGAACAGGAAGAACGCCGCCCCCTCGACCATGCCGAGCACCTCGTTCGCGGCGGCGGCGTACCCGGGCCGGCCGGACAGCTGCCGGACGAATGCATTCGGCAGGAAACGCCCGACCCGCTCTCCGAGGTGGGCGTCGTCCCCGGTCGCGAGGACGAGCACCGAGAGCTCTCCGTAGTCCTGCGCCGCCAGTGACGAGAGCGTCTCGTCGAGCCACGTCGTCGGGCCGCTCGTGACCACGACCGCGACCACCGCGGGCACCTGGGCGTCCATCAGGTGGCAGACCCTATCGGGTCGAACCCCGGCCGCCGGGGGACCCGGAGCACCCGCTCAGGCACGGAATTGGTCCAAAAGTGCTTGCTACTGTTTAACGATTGTGATACTGTAGTAACCAGGTGCCGGAGCGCCGCCAGATGGCCCCGACACGAGAGATCGACGCAGTACCGACAAGACAGGAGGCCCAGACATGCCTGACGTCACCGAACAACATCAACTCCCTCTCAAAGGGCGCCACCGACCTCGCCCGCGATGCCGCCTACGTGGCGGTCGGGCTCGGGGTACTCGGTTACCAGCGGCTCCAAGTGCACCGGGTGGAGCTGCAAAACCGGCTCACCCAGGACCTGTCGCTCGACCAGCACATCGACGATGTTCGCCAGGGTGTGGCCAAGGGCGTCCGTCAGATCGACGACCTGACCGAGACCGCAGTCCGGCTCTTCGAGACCACGCTGCAGCCCCTCGAGGACAGGCTCCCTCCCCCAGCCGCCCAGCTCTCCGTCAAGGCTCGCGAGCAGGCACGTGAGGTCCGTACCCAGATCCGACAGCGCATGCGGGCCGCCTGACCCAGCACGCGCACCCCCGCACGACAACGCTCGCCGTCAGTCCGCTTCCCAGGAGGCCAGGACGTCGGCGAGCGTTGTCGCGAGCGGGATGCGCGGCTGCCAGCCGGTGGCGGCGCGCAAGCGGCCGGCGTCGCCGCGCAAGACAGGGACGTCGACCGGCCGCACCAGCGCCGGATCCGTCTCGAAATTCACATCCACGCCCGCCAGCTCGAGGAGCTGGGCGGCGACGTCGGACATGGCCACGTCGCTCCCGGAACACACGTTGTAGACCTCGCCACCGGACCCCTGTTCCATCAAGAGCCGGTAGGCGGTCACCACGTCGCGCACGTCCGTGAAGTCCCGCCGGGTGGAGAGCGTGCCGACCGGGAGAGCTGTTGCGCCCGAACGCTTGGCCTCGACGATCCGTTTGGCCAGTGCTGGCACGAAGAAGTTGGGCGACTGACCAGGCCCGATGTGGTTGAAGGGCCGAACCACGGTGACCGACTGGCCGTATCCCCGCCACGCCTGGAGCGCCACCGCCTCAGCAGCCAGCTTGCTGGCCGCGTAGGGGCTGGCCGGCCGGGTGGGCGTGTCCTCGCCCAGCGGCAGCTGCTCGAGCGTGACGACGCCGTACACCTCCGCGGAGCTGACGACGAGGATGCGGGCCTCCGCACAACGTGCCCGGGCAGCGGCCAGCAGTTCGGCCGTCCCGAGGACGTTGACCCGCAGAACCAGGCTCGGGTTCTCCCAGCTCTCGCCGACGTGTGTCAGGGCGGCGAGGTGGTACACGGCATCAGGTCCGACGTCCGCCATCACCCGGTCGACTGCCGCGCCGTCGGCGACGTCGGTCTCGATGTCGATGACCGCGACCTCGTCGCCACAGTCCTTCAAGTGCGCGGCGAGCCACTGCCCCACGAAGCCCTTGCCGCCCGTGATGAGCGCCCGCATGTCGCGGAACCCTACTGCGACGCTGCCCGCGCCACCTCATAGGCGCGCATGTGCAGCGTGGCGCTCGCCTCCCAGGTACGAGCCGCCGCAACCCTTCTGCCGTGCTGCTGCCGCTCGGTCCCACGTCCCTGGTCCAGTGCGCTGTCCACTGCGTCGGCCAGCGCCGCCGCCTCGCCGGGTGGCACGAGCAGCGCCGCCCCCTCGGCGAATTCGGCCATGGCCGTTCCCTCGGTGGTGACCAGCGGTGCGCCGCAGGCCATGGCCTCGAGAGCAGGCAGGCCGAATCCCTCCTCGAGCGCGGGGTAGACGGCGACGGCTGCCTGCCGCAGCAACGCGGGGACCGCCTCGTCAGGGAGATAGCCGGTCCTGATGATCCTGTCGCCGTGCCTGGCCTCCGCCAGTGCCCGCTCGGTGTCGGCCATACCCCAGCCGGGCTGGCCGGCCAGGACCAGCACGACGTCGGGGCGTGCCGGCGGCGACGCGGTCGAAGGCGGCCACGAGAGGCGCCAGCCCCTTGCGAGGCTCGAGCGTGCCCACGAAGACGACAAGCCGACGATTCGCCGGCACCCCGAACGAGCTGAGCAAGGCACGATCGGCACCGTCGGAGGGCTCGTCGGGCCGGAAGCGCTCGTGATCGACGCCGTGGGGCGCCACCACGATCGGCGCCCGCACATCGCAGGAGGCGACGAGCCGCTCGGCTGTCACCTGGCTGACGCAGATCAGCGCTCGAAGCGTGACGAGCCGCATGCCGAATGGCCCTCCTGAAGAACGCGGCCTTGGTGCGCAGGTGCCACTCGGGGTGGTCGAAGAACGTGCAGTCGTGAATGGTCACGACGCACGGGACGGGCGCGCGCGCCGGCATGGTGTAGTGCGGGCCATGGTGGACCTGCACCATGAGGCCGCGGAGCACCGACGCCAGGCCGACCTGCTCGAAGGCCAACCGGCCGGGTCGCGACGCCGGGACGCGCCGCCCGGATCGCCGACCCCGTGGCCAACGCGGCCCAGCGCTGCCTTCACGTCACCGTGGCGCGCCACCAACGTGAGGTCGACGTCGCTCCGAGTCGCGAGGGTCCGGGCCAAGGCCACGGTGTAGTGGCCCGCGCCGCCGGGACGGGCCGGGACGGCCGAGACGTCGAGCGCCAGCGAGCGACGCCGTCATCGGAGAGTCCGCCACAACGCCAGATGGGCGCGCGCCGCGTCGCGCCACGTCCGTTCCCGCACGTAGCGAGACGCCGCGCCAGAGAGGTCCGCTCGCACCTTCTCGTCGGTGAGCACGGACTCGAGGCCGGCCGCTGATGTGCTCGACGTCGAGTGGGTCGACCAGCAGCGCGGGTGGCGGTCCCGTCGCATCGAGGTCGTCCACGCTCGGCACCTCCGTGGCCACGACTGCCGGTGTCCCAGCCTGCATCGCCTCGAGCGGCGGCAGTCCCGCTCCCTCGGTCAGCGGGACGTAGGCGAACGCCCGTGCGCGCACGTAGAGCTCGGCCAGCACCGGCGCCGGGCACGGCGCCGGCGAAGACGACACCCTCGTGTCGCTGCTGCCACAGCAGGCTGAGCTGCCCCATCCTGTCGGTCCGACGACGACCAAGGGCCAGGCTTCGGGCAGGGAGGCTCGCACCGCGCCATAGGCGCGCACCGAGCCGCTCCAGGTTCTTCCGCGGCTCAAGCGTGCCCACGGTGAGGAGGTACTGACCACGAATCCCCAAGCGAGCGAGCAGCGCGTCGGCGCCCGGGCGCGTCGGGCGCAGGGAGGTGGTCGGCGCCGCTCGGCACGACCGTGATCCGACCCTCGTCGACCCCCGAGGCCGCCACGTCCGCGGCGACGAGCCGCGACGGGACGACGATGCGCGCCCGTCGATTGCTGGGCGCGACGCGAAAGCAGCCTCGTGCCACCGCGCCCCTCGCGGCGTCGTGGCCTCGGGATGCCGGCGCCACGCGAGGTCGTGCACCGTGACCACGAGTGGCCGCTGCCCCGTGCGCGACGGGCAAGGGTGCCGCCATCGACACCGAGTGCACGACGTCGAACGCGGGGGGTGCATGGACAAGCCGATGGTCCCATGCCCGCGTGAGCAGCGGGCCCGGCAACGGTGACAACCGCAGAGGCCACCCGAGGTCGGCCAGCTCGTCGTCGTCCGCGCCGCGGGCGCCCTGCTCGCCAAGAGCGTCACATCGATGGCCTCACCCTCACGGCACAGCTCGGCCAGGCCGCCGAACAAGCCCGCGCGCATGGACGCCGATGCCGCCAGGCACGCGGCGGCGGAGCTGCTCGACGACGAGGAGGACCGAGGGTGAGCGGTCAGGCACCGGCTGCATTCGGCCGCGTCTCGGTAGAGCGCCTCGAGGCCCTCGCCGCACCGCTGCCACGAGTATCGGCCGGCCCAGGCGGCACCGGCCGCCACGAGCCGGCCCCGCAACGGCCTCGTCGCCGAGGCACGCGTCCAGTGCCGCGGCCAACGCGTCGTGGTCCCGCGGCTCCACCAGCATTGCCCCGTCGCCGAGGACCTCCGGGCAGCGAGCCGGCCCTGGTTGCGACGACCGGCACCCCGGCCTGCATTGCCTGAAGCGGCGGGAAGCCAAACCCCTCGTAGAGCGACGGGTACGCGAGCACCGCAGCACCGCGCCATGAGTGCCGCCAGGTCCACGCTGGTCGAGCCACCCGGTTCGGACGATGCGCCGCACGCGCCGGCGACGCCTCGACCGCCTCGGCCAGCGTCGTCCTCGCCCCAGCCCGGCGGCCCGGCGAGGACCAGTGCGACGTCAGCGGTGACGCTCGGCCACCGAGCCGAAGGCCTGCACGAGGCCCGGCAGGTCCTTGCGGGGCTCGGCCGTACCCACCGCCAAGCAGAACCGGCCGCTGCCCGGCGGCAGGAGCCGGCCCAGCGTGCTCGCCACCTCACGTCGTGTGACAGACGGGAAGCTCGGGGATGCCCGGGTTGACGACCCGCACGCGGGCCGGGTCGGCACCGAACGCCTCCGACGACCTCGGCCGCGACGAAGGCGGAGTCGGTGTGGATCCACGCACCGCGGCGCAGCGGCCCGACTGATCAGACCGGGATAGGCGAGGGTGGCCTGGTCGCACAGCTCGGGGTGGTGCAGCGGGGTGAGGTCGTGCACCGAGGCCATCGCCGCGGCTGCGCGCCGTCGGCGGAACGACGAAATTGGTGCCGTGGACGACGTCGGTCCGCCCGATGAACCACTCCAGCGGCGGCGCATCGAAGCGGCCCCACACACGGCATGCAAAGGACGCGCCGGCATCGGCCGCTGCTGCGCTGCGACGCCGGCGGGCAGGTGCTGACCGATCATCCCGCGGCGCCGCCAGCTCACGGCGTAGGCACTACACTCGGAGGCCGGGACGGACCGCCAGCGCAGCAAGTGCACCCTGACAGAACACACCGACACCCGGTGGGCAGGCCGAGCAACGGCGTCGCATCGAGCGCAACGCGCAGGTCGCGCCGGCTCGGAGGTCATGGGGTGCCGGCCGCGCTCAGGTCGTGATCGCCCCGTCGATGGACAGGATCGCACCGGTCACGTAGTCGGCCTCGTGCGAGCCGAGGTAGGCGAAGGCCCCGGCGATCTCGTGCGGGTAGGCGAAGCCGATCGGCGTCATCAGCCGCTCGATGAGCTTCATGTCGGCGTCTGTCGGGCGGTCCGAAGTTGTGGATGATCGGCGTGTCGACCCCGCCCGGAGCCGACGCCGTTCACCCTGACGCCCTCGGGCCATGTACTCGACCGCGAGCGCCTTGGTCAGCAGCTTCACCCCACCCTTTGAGGCACAGTACGCGGCCGAGTATGGCTGGCCGATGACCCCTGCGGTCGACACGGTGTTCACGATGGCACCCCCGCGCTCGATCATGCCGGGCAGCACGGCCCGGCACATCAAGAAGGTCCCCGTCAGATTGACCGCGATGATCTTGTCCCAGCCGCTCAGCGACTGTTCCGGCGTATGCGCGAAACCTCCGATGCCTGCGATATTGCACAGGTTCGTGATCGGGACCGAGCTCCGCTTCGGCCTGTGCCACGGCCGACGCGACCACGTCCTCGTCGGTCACGTCGCACCGCACGGCGATGGCTCGGCCACCCGCCTCGGCCGCCTCTCGTTTATTTCGCCGGCCACCGCATCGATTGCGTCGAGCCGCAACGTCGAGGCATGCCACCGCGGCGCCCTCGGCCGCCAGGCGGCGTGCCGTGGCGCGGCCGATCCCCGACGCGGCGCCAGTGACCAGCGCGACATGCCCGCGGTAGCGGCCCGGCGTGATCGACTCGGGTGCGGTCCCTCGGTTGGGGTCGGACTCGCCGACTCTGGTGGTGGGACTCATGCGCGCTCCTTGTCGTCCGCTGTCCGGCTGGGCTCACTGCCTAGCACCCGGCGAGCCTTTCCCGACGATTCCTGGCGAGCCTGGCGTCGTCGCCGAGCCGCGGCACCCTCGGCGAGGGCTCCCAGGCGCACCGGATCCACCTTCATCATCGGCGTCAGCGGCAGCTCGTCGACGACCACGAGCGCGTCAGGCGCCTTGTAATCGGCCAGCATGCCACTGCAGTGTGCGCGCAGTACGTCCAGATCCGGCGTCGCGCCGGGAGCCGCGACCACGACGGCCACGCCGACCTCGCCAAGCACATCGTCGGGCACGCCGCAGACCGCGGCCCGCGCCACCGACGGCGTGAGTCGGCCAGCACTTCCTCGACCTCAGCGGGATAGACGTTGTACCCGCCACGGATGTAGCGCTCGTGCGCCCGGCCCGAGAGCTGCAAGTTGCCCTTCGGGAGTGCGGCGCCCGAAGTCTCCGGTCGTCACCCAGCCGTCGGGCGCGAGCACACGCCTCGTGTCGGCGACGGCGTCGACGAGGTCGCGCACCGCTGCGGCCCCGTACGGGACCCCTGCCCCAATAGCCACGCATGGCGGCTGCGGAACGCAGGAGCACGCGACCCACCGATCCGTCGGGAACCGGCGCGTCCGTCGTCGTCGACGATCGCCAACTCGACCCCCGCGACCGGCTTCCCGACCGTCGTCGCCACCTCCTCGTCGGTCGAGGATCAGCGTGGTGCCGGTCCCGAGCGAGGTTTCGGTGGAGGTGTAGCGGACCACCACAGGGACACCCAGCCTTCCGCCGCAACTCGGCAACCATGGACGCGGGCATGCGGCCGCACCGGTACCGGCGACTCGCAGCGCGTTGAGGTCGGCGCGAGCGAGCTCGCTCACTGGCCAGCATGAGCGCCCACTGTGTCGGGCACGCCCTGGGCCACGGTCACCCGCTCGCTCTCCATAATCCGGATTGCCTCGTCGGCCCGCCAAGGCGTCGGGGTGATGACGGTCGTCACCGCATTGGCAATCTCGTCCCAGGCCCGGGTCATGTAGCCGACGTGCGCGAACGGCAGCGGCGAGAGCCGCCGGTCGCCAGGCTGGCTCAAGACGTCGGTGCCCAGCGCGCACGGCGGCGAGGTTGAGCTGGTCGAAGATCGCGCCCTTCGGCTTCCCGGTGGTGCCGCTCGTCCAGACCACGGCGACTGGATCGTCGGGATGGAGCTCCGGCCACGATGGCGGCGCCGAGCCCGCCCACGCCTCTCGAGCCTCGGCCTTCTCGACGACCGGCGCAGTCGTGTGCTCGGGCAGTGACCCGGCGCCGTCAGGGTCGACGACGACGAGTGTCGGCGAGACCGCGCTCGATGATCGATGCCACCTCGGCGGGGCCCATCCGCGGATTGATGCCAGAAGTGATGGCGCCGAGACGCAGTGCCGCGGCATAGAGCACCGCATACTCGATCGACGATGACAGCAGAAGGCACACCACATCGCCCTTGGCGACACCGCGTCGGGCCAGATATCCCGCCACACCGTCGGCCGCCCGGTCCCATTCCGCGAAGGTGATGGTGCGGCGGTCCGTCCCTACCGAGCTCGACATAGGCCTCCACGCCACCGTTGACCTGTGCCGCCTCCCGCAGCACCGAGACGACGGTCCGGTGGCGGTCCACAGGGATACGCGTGGGCATGGCGGGCGGCGATGGTACCAGGACGTGGCGGAAGGCCTGTCGGCCGGTCGCTCCTATGCTCACGGCGTGCTGGTGGCCCTGTGCGGCGGCGTCGGGGCCGCCCGGATGCTTTCTGGGCTCGTGCGCGTCATGGCCCCGGCGGATATCACAGCGATCGTCAACGTCGGTGACGACATGGTCCTGCACGGCTTGCGCATAAGTCCCGATCTCGACACCGTCACCTACACGCTCGCCGGAATGGACAATCGTGAGACAGGGTGGGGCGTGGCCGGCGAGAGCTGGACCGTCATGGCAGAGCTGGCGCGTCTCGGCGGCGAGGACTGGTTCCGCCTCGGCGATCGGGACCTGGCGACCCACCTGTTCCGCACCGAACGATTGCACGCCGGCGAGACGCTGAGCTCGGTGACGGCCGCCGTGGCCAGGCGACGCGGCATCGCCGTGCGGCTGTTGCCGGTGACCGACGACCCGCTGCGCACCCGGCTGACGCTGACGACCGCCACCGAGTTGGGGCCTGCCGGAACAGAGGTCGCCTTCCAGGACTATTTCGTCCGGCTCCGCCACGACGTGGCCGTTCGAGCCGTGCGCTTCGAAGGAGCCGACGAGGGCTCGCCCGGCACCCGACGTGCTCGACCTCCATCGCCGCGGCCGACAGCATTGTGGTGTGCCCGTCGAACCCGATTGTCTCCATCGGGCCGCTGCTGGCGGTGGCTGGTGTCCGGGACGCCCTCGCGGCACGACGGGACCACGTCGTCGCCGTCTCACCGATCATCGCCGGTGCCGCGCTGAAGGGTCCCGCGGACCGCCTGATGGCCGAGCTCGGGCACCGACCCGTCGGTGGTGGGCGTCGCTCGCCTCTACGCGCCCTGGGTCGGCACACTCGTGATCGACGTCGCCGACGCGGATCAAGCAGCGAGCGGTGGAGGCCGAAGGGGTCCGATGCATCGTCACCCCAACCGTGATGCACTCGCCCGAGTTGGCGGCGGACCTAGCCAGGGTGGTGATCGATGCAGGACGGTGAAGCGCTCCTCGTCCTCCCGCTCACCGGCATCGGCGAGGTCGCTCCTGGTGACGACCTCGCGGGCCTGATCGCAGACGCCCTCACGCCCTCGCGCCCGGACGGCCCCTCGTTGCGTGACGGCGACGTCGTCGTCGTCACCCAGAAGATCGTGTCCAAGGCCGAGGGCCGGCTGGTCGCAATCGAGGACAACGCCGACGCCAAGCTCGCTCTCGTCGCCGAGGAGTCGATTCGGATCCTGCGCCGCCGCGGCGACCTCGTCATCAGCGAGACGCGACACGGCTTCATCTGCGCCAATGCCGGTGTCGACCTGTCCAACGTCGCCGAGGGCACGGCCGCCCTGCTGCCCGACGACTCGGATCGATCGGCTCGGCGGATCCGAGCCGGGCTCCAGCCACGCGCTCGGCGTCGAGGTCGCCGTCATCGTTTCCGACACCTTCGGCCGTCCCTGGCGCCGCGGTGTCACCGACGTGGCCATCGGCTGTGCCGGCGTGGCGGCCGTGCTCGACCTCAAAGGCACCCCCGACGCAGGCGGCCGCGAGCTGGTCGCCACCGAGATCTGCGTCGCCGACGAACTCGCGTCGGCCGCCGAGCTCGTGATGGGCAAGGACAGGGCGGTGCCCGTGGCGATCGTGCGCGGCGTGCCGGCGGAGTGGCTGCGTCCCTCTTCGGTCAGGGCGGAGGTCATCAGACCCCCCGACGAAGACCTCTTTCGTTGATCCGGTCAGCGGAGCCGCTCGCCCGCGAACTCGAGGACCGCCCTCGTCCCGTCCGTCAGCTCGGTCCAGGGCCTCCATCCGAACTGGATGCCAGCCCGCTCGATGTCCAGACACAGGCGACGCAGCTCTCCGGGACGGGCAGGCGCCTCGACCGCGATCCGGTTCGCGGCCGCCAAGCGCGGCCATCGTGGCCAGGAGCTCGTTGACGGTGGTCTCGCGACCAGTCGCGATGTTGCAAACGAGCCCGCCCCCGCGGGTCGCAGCCCGCACGAAGGCATCGACGACATCGTCAACGAAGACGAAATCCCTCGTCTGGGTCCCGTCCCCGAAGACCGTCACCGGCTCGTCGCGCACGATGCGCTCACCGAACACGGCCACGACTCCGGATTCGCCGTGAGGAACCTGGCGCGGTCCGTAGACGTTGCCGAGCGCCAGCGCACAGAACTCGAGCGCGTAGAGCTCCCGATACGGCGCCAGATAGTCGATGACTGCCTTCTTCGAGACCCCGAAGGGAGAGGTGGGTAGCTGCGCGTGTGCCTCGCGCACCGGAAGGTCCTCAGGAGAAGGCTGACCGTAGAGGGTGTTCCCGCTGGCCGCGTACACCACGCGCTCGGTCTCGGCTCGGTGGGCGCCTTCGAGGACGTTGAGCGAGCCGACGACATTGACGAGCGCGTCAAAGCCGGGCTCGGAGACGGAGCGTCGAATGTCGGGCTGCGCGGCGAGATGGAAGACCAGTTCGGGCCGCCGGCGAGCCATCAGCTCGATGATCGCCGGCGCTGTGATGTCGAGGTGGTGGATGGTCAAGGACCTCCCTGCGCTCCCTCGAGCCTCCGACAAGTTGGAGAGAGACCCGGTCGAAAAGTCGTCGACGACATCGACCTCGTGGCCCTCGACGAGCAAGCGGTCCACCAAGTTGGAGCCGATGAACCCTGCTCCCCCGGTGACAAGCGTGCGCATGTCCCGGCTTTCTAGCCCGAGACGCGCTCGCCGTCGACCAGGGTCCCGGACGAGATCACTGCATCGGCACCGAGCACTGAGGTGGCGCGCACGTCGCCGCGCTGCCCGACGATGGATCGCGGACCCATGATTGAGCCGGCCACTTTCGCATCCGCCGCCACGTGACAGCCTTCCATCAACACGGAGTCAGCAATAGCCGCACCCGCTCCCACGACGCAGCCTCGGCCCAACACGGACCGCTCCACCCGTGCGCCAGGCTCGATGACGCACCCCGAGAACACGACCGAGCGCCCGACGACGTCACCTTCGATGTCGCTCTGGCCTTCGACGAGCACCCCGTCTCCCCTGTCCGCGAGCCCCGGAGCAACGATCGGCCCTCGCTTCTGGTTCACGTAGTCGAAGTTGGCCTGGAGGTAGGCGGAGGGGGTACCGGTGTCGAGCCAGTAGCCGTCGTCAGAGAGGGCGAACAGGACCCGGTCGCGCACCATGGCAGGGAAAGTCTCTCGCTCGATCGACACTCGAGCACCCTCGGGTATTCGCTCCAGCACCGATGCCTCGAGCACGTACGTCCCGGCGTTGATCTCGTTCGTCGGCGCCTCGTCGCGTGGAGGCTTCTCCACGAACGACAGACACGCGCCCGTCATCATCTGTGGGCACCACGCCGAAGGCCGACGGATCGGCCACCGGGTGCAGCGCGATCGTGCCCTCGGCTCCTCGGTCCCGATGGAAGGACACCAGACCCGTCAGGTCCAGATCGGTGAGGACGTCCCCATTGACGACCACGAACGTCTCGGCGATGCCGGCACGCGACGCAGCAAAGCGAACGGCACCAGCCGTGTCGAGCGGCTCGGGTTCAACCGCATAGGTCAACTCGATGCCGGCGGCGCGGCCATCGGGATATGTCTCGAGAAAGGCGTCTGGCAGGTAGCCCAACGACAGGACTGCACGGTCGACCCCATGGGCAGCGAGATGTCCGATCACGCGCTCGAGCATCGGAACGCCGACGACGGGGAGCATCTGCTTGGGCGTCGTGAGTGTCAGGGGACGGAGCCTCGTCCCCTCGCCCCCGACGAGGACGACCGCCAGCATTACTTGGTCGTCGTTGTCGTCGGAGGTTTAGTCGAGGACGTGGTCGTCGAGCGCGGTGCGGTCGTGGTCGACGTGGTGGAGGCAGGGACGCTCGACGACGTGGCGGATGGTGCCGATGTCGGGGTCGCAGCCGGTACCGTCGTCGTCGCGGCGGCAGGTTGGTTCCCGCCGGACAGCACCTGCAGCAGCGCGGTGATGGTGGATGCCGGTGGCTTGGGGAGCGTGACGTTGTCAGGCACGAATCCGACCGTGATCAGCTGGCGGTCGGCAAACTTGAGGTCAGCCGGGTGGAAGGTCGTGATGCCGCTCGTCTGCTCGAGCTCGCCGTTCTTGCCGGTCTTCGTGGACAGGAGCCACCGACGAGCCATGACCTCACCGACCCGGCCGGCATCGGGAGTCCCCGTGGGGCACTTCTCGCCGTTCTTGTACTCGCTCGAGGACGGGTATTTGAGGGTGGTGTTGGTCAACGTCAGGCCGTCGTACTCGCTGGCGAACTTGCCCAACGTCGCGTTATTGCCCGCTTCGCTCGAAGTGGTGGGGGCGATCTTGAGGACCCCATCTCCGCTCGACGTCAAGCCGGTCTTGGCAGTGGACGGCGACGCCGCGAGCGGGGCCTCCGTCTTCCCGCAAATGTCGAAGGCCAGTCCGGCGTGCCACGTCGTGCCGACCGTGGGCTCGACCACAGCCGGGGTCTGGTTGTAGTGGTACTTGGCGAACGCCACCGATGCGAGCCCGATCAGCACAATGACCAGGAGCGCGGCGTACCAGTTCACCGGCATCTGCCCGCGATAGGTGGCGCCACCACCCGTCGCGGCGGCGCGTGCGACCGACCTCCCAGAGGAACTTCTCGCCATGGCGGGAGGCAACCCTACAGCCTGGCGGCGTGCCCTCCGGTGGCAGGCTCACCCTGCAGCAGGTCGTGGTAGAGAGCCGCCGTCCGGGGGTGCAGGCAGCCGAGGAGCGCCGGATCCGCCTCCTGGCCCCACCTTGGAACGCCGGCGCAGCCCTCCTGACCCGCGCTGGTCTCACCAGCGAAGGTGAGCAGCTGGGCCATGGTACGAGCCAGCCGTGCCCGGTTCCCTTGAGCCGCAGTCGCGCGGAGCAACCCGCGGTAGAGCCGCTCGTCGTAGGGACTTACCACCAGCGCGCGGCGTACCATCCACTCCGCCAGGTCACCGCGGCCACGGCTGAGCAACGTTGCTGCACCCCGCAGCGCCGCGCGCACAATCGACGCCTCGAGATCGTGACGTGTGCCGTCGAGGACGGCCCAGTCGATCCGGCGTAGCCCGGAGAAAAGCGGGCCCCGGACGAGGGCGAGCGCCTGCCTGAGGCGCCACGGATCGTCGGACTCGGCGAGTTCGGTGAATCGCTCCGCGTCGCTGCCGACCGAGCGCTGCAGGCGGAGCTTGCTGCCCCGAGGGAGATGCGCGGCCCCTCTGGAGTCGTGGCCCAACGCCCGCCGAGCATCGGACGCGGTCGCGTGCAGCGTGGACCGAGAGACGGGACGCTCTGGCCAGATTGCGACCGCACACTCTCCGTGACTGGCGCCGTGACGGTGGAACGCCAGGTAGACGACCAGTTCGAGCGCGGCCGAGCGGCGGAACGACCTCGCGGCCCCGCGCACTTCGACCGGTCCGAGCACATCAACCTCGATCGCGTAGTCGCTCACGTCGGATGAACGGTCGCTCTCGGGCTGGGTGGGACGGGTCGGGATTAGCTACTTCCCCCTGAAAAAGTCCCCGTAGATGCTCGCGATTTGAGTCCCGATCGATAAGGATGGCCCCGAACCGTAGGACTAGTACGGATCGAGGCCATCGTGTTGAGAACTGTAAACGCGCAGCCCACTTTGTGGGAAGCAATCCTCCCCGAGATGTGCCTCGGGATGCCGGCCGAGCTCGAGGCGGTCGACCGCCTGCTCGACGATGCGGCGTACTTCGAGCCGTTCCGGGCCCACTTCCACGCTGCCCTCGGACGCCCGTCGGTGCCGATAGAGACGTACTTGCGGCTGATGTTCTTGAAGTACCGCTATCGCCTGGGCTTCGAGCCATTGTGCCGGGAGGTGGCCGATTCGATCTCGTGGCAGCGGTTCTGTCGGATCCCGCTGGGCACCTCGGTTCCGCACCCGACCACCTTGATGAAGATCACCACGCGGTGCGGGTCGTCTGCCGTCGATGGCCTGAACGAGGCGCTGCTGGCCAAGGCCCATGGGGCCAAGGTCTTGAAGACCAACAAGGTCCGCGCCGACACCACGGTGGTCCCCGCCGACGTCGCCTATCCGACGGACTCGGGTCTGTTGGCCAAGGGCGTGGCCAAGATGGCCAAGAGCATCGAGAAGCTCAAGGGTGCCGGACTGGCCTCGAGGACCCGCTCGCGGGACCGCACCCGGATGATGCGAGCCCGGGCCCGGTCCATCGGTTCCAACCTCCGACGACGCAGCGGCGAGGCAAAAGACGAGGTCATGGCCATCAACGCCGAGATGGTCCGCATCGCGAGGGCCGCCGTCGCCGAGGCCCAGCACGTGGCGGCGAACGCTCGGCGGGCTCTCGAGCACCTCGGTGACGCCGCCCCCCAGAAGGCTCTGCGCCATTGCCGGCGACTTGGAGATCACCGCCGGTCGGGTCGCGCGGATCGCCGAGCAGACCGAGAAGCGTCTTCGTGGCGAAGTTCCCGACCGGGCCGACCAGGTTGGTGTCGCTGCACGATCCCGACGCCCGCCCCATCCGCAAGGGTCGGCTCGGCAAGCCCGTCGAGTTCGGCTACAAGGCCCAGGTCGTCGACAACGAGGACGGCGTGGTGCTCGACCACAACGTCGAGGTCGGCAACCCGCCGGATGCGCCCATGCTCGTCCCCGCCGTCGAGCGCGTCGCCCGGCGGGCCAAGCGAATGCCCACGGCGGTCACCGCTGATCGCGGCTATGGCGAGAACGCGATCGGAGAACAGCTCAGCGCGCTCGGGGTGCGCACTGTCGTCCTTCCGACAAAAGGTAAACCGAGCGCGGCACGGCGCGCCGTCGAGAGCAGACCGCAGTTCCAGCGCCTGGTGAAGTGGAGAACGGGAAGCGAGGGCCGGATCAGCTGCCTCAAACGGGACTTTGGCTGGAGCCGGACCCAGATCGACGGGATCGAAGGAGCACGCACCTGGTGCGGTTACGGAGTCTTCAACCACAACCTGGTGAAGATCGGAGCACTGACAACCTCCGAATAGGGCGAACCGGCACCCAGCACCACCAGGACCGGAGTCGAGAATCACTGGACAGCAAGAAGCAGGCGATCCCCAGGGAGGACCCGGAGTCATTTCGGGTTTGGTGAGTGGCGGGAGGGAACCTCCCCCTCCCGCTCTCGCAGAACCGTACGTGACAGTCTCCCGTCATACGGCTCCCACAGACCGGCGTCGGGTGATCGAGACGAGCTGCCAGTGAGCAAAGAGCGTTGGCTGGCGCTGTTTAATGCCGTCGAGCCATTGCCGTGCCTTGGCGGGTTTACGTCGTAGTCGCTTGAACTTCTGCATGGCCCATCGGACGAGATGCTCGTCGATGCGCCGCAGGAGGGAGAACAACTCGGAGTGGTAGAAGACCCCGTAGTAGTTGATCCAGCCTCGCACCTGAGGGTTGATGGCCCCGGCGAGGCCGGACAGGTCCGTGGCACTGCGTCGTTTGAGGTGCCAGGCCCTGATCTGCTGGCCTTTTGCCTTCTTCGCCGCGGTGCTCATGGCCGGCAAGAAGCTCACGAAGAAGCCTCTGCGACCGCGAGCGAGGCGCCCCCGGAAGGTGTAGCCGAGGAAGTCGAAGCAGGTGTGCTCGGCCAATCCTCGGCGGTTCGTGTCTTTGCAGTACACGATCTTCGTCTTGTCGGGGTGCAACTCGAGGCCCAAGGCCCCCAGTCGGTCGGCAATGGCGGCCCGCAACGCCCGGGCCTGGTCCTCGGTGTCGCAGTGGACGACCACGTCATCCGCGTAACGTTCGAACGGACAGCCCGGGAACTCCCGGCCTATCCATCTGTCGAACGCATAGTGCATGAACAGGTTGGCTAACAACGGTGAGATCGGGGACCCCTGCGGGGTTCCCTTCTCTCGTGCGACCAGGGTTCCGTCCAGCATCTGCATCGGAGCTTTGAGCCACCGTTCGATGTAGAGCAGAACCCAGCGCTCCTCGGTGTGGTGAGCAACCGCTTTGAGCAACAGATCATGGGGAACGCTGTCGAAGAAGGCCCGGATGTCAAGGTCGACAACCCAGTCTTGTCCCCAGCATCGCTTTCGGGCTGCGGCCAGCGCATCGTGGGCAGAGCGCCCAGGCCGGTAGCCATAGCTGTCTCGGTGGAAGATCGGCTCCAGCCTGTCCTCCAGCAGCATCGCTGCTGCGGTCTGGGCCACCCGATCGGCCGTATTCGGCACCCCGAGCGTCCTGACCCCTGCCCCATGGTCCTTCGGTATCTCCACCGCCCGCACCGGCCCCGGCATGTAGCTTCCCGAGGACATCCGGTTCCACAACTTGTAGAGGTTGTCCCTCTCGTCGTTGCCGAACTCGGTGATGCTGACGGCGTCCACGCCTGGTGCCCCGTCGTTGGCCCGGACCTTCTCCCACGCCCGGAAAACGAGGCGCTTGGGAATGTCAAACGACTTCACCTTCTGCTTGGGTGCTTCCCTCTGCTCCTCCCCCGCTGGGTTGGCTTCGGCATCACCCTGGTCTGCCCGGCCCCTTCGCTCCAACCCCATTACAGGGCCTTCATCACTACTACGGACCGGCCCGTCCCTGTGCCCCGCCTCGGTACTCTGCCCCTTGCGGAGTCAGCCGCTTGGGGTCCTCCCTCTCGCAGCCAGGGGGCCAACCTCACCCATTTCAACTGGCCGTCGATATCGGGGCGACAGGTTCTCCTGTTCCATGCCAGCGCCTGCGACGAGCTCACGCCACCTATACACCGGGCACCGCCAGGGCAGCACACAGGCAGCCCCCTGACTTCAAGCGCATCCATAAGGACTGCTCGTCTCCCGAGGATCCTGAACTCCCTCGGTTTCGATGCCGTCGTTCTATTCTTTCGATGCGTCAGCAGTGGTTTACACACGTTCGTCTTCTCGTCGCTCACCTGACCCGCTGACAGCGGGCCTTTTGCCGCAACGCTCACCACCCCGGCTCTTGACCGGCGCAGCTTGCGGTGGTTTGGACTCTCCGCCTGATCGGCGAGTCCGGAGGGCCAGCCTCCATCACCGGCACAGCACGTCTCGTTCTGGCGATCTTCTACATCGTCATCACTCCACTTTCAGGACACACTTCAGGGGGAAGTAGTTAGCGGGAGGGGGGCAGGCCCCCCTCCCGGCCTCCTCCCGGCGCACCTGATTCTGCGTGGATGTTGTCGGCCCGGCAGAGCCGTCCCTCGTGCGCTATCACCGGTGCCATGACCAGCGTGACCAACATCAATGAGGTGCTCGATGGGCATGTCGACCTCGAGGTGAACTGCGTCGACCGGCTGCTCCTGAACGCCTACGTTCCCAACCTGCAGGTGAGCGGACAAGTGGTGACCTTTCTCACTCAGCACCTCGGGTTCCCGATCCCCTCGCCCGCCCTCTTGGAGAAGATCGGCAACCGGTTCCGCCGCGAGGTGAAGGCGTTCTCCGCCGAACATGAAGTTCCGATCCTCCGCCTGAAGAAGCCCGACCGGACGCGCTGGGACGATCGCAAGCTCGACCATGTCCGGCCCTATCTGGACAAGGCGGAGGCTGAGGGTCGATATGGGGTCGTCGCCATCGTGGCCGCCCAGGAGTTCAGTGGGTGTTCAGTGCCAAGAGTCGATCGCCCAAGCCCGGCGTGGCTCGCTTCGAGTTCGTGAAAGAGGACCGACGGGTCGGGATGTACTACTTCTACATCCTCGATGCCGAGTTCGGGCCCACCTTCATCAAAGTGTGCACGTACTTCCCTTATCCGACCAAGGTCTGGTGCAACGGGCACGAGTGGGCCAAGCGACAGGCCAGCCGTCAAGGCATCGCCTTCGCCGAGCTGGCCAACGGTTTCGCCTCCTGCGAGGACCCCGTTGCGCTCCAGGCCATCTGTGACCGTTTCGGCCCTGGTGACGTCCAGGACTTCTTCGAGCGCTGGACCGCGGTGATCCCCATCCCCTTCACCAACGAGGACCGCGACGCCGGCTATTTCTGGGAGCTGTCGATGCGCCAGGTGGAGGTCTCTCGCACCTTGGTCTTCGACGACCCTCGTCGGGCCAGGGGTTTCTTTGAGTCCCTGGTTCAGGACAACGTCGACGTCGGGCGACCCCACGAGGTCCATGCCATCTTCGGACGAGACCGCCGAGGTCGCAGCACCAGCGCGCCCTTCGGAACCAGGATCTTCAACCCGGGCACCGAGGTGCGGATGGATTTCCGCTACAAGCACAGCCGCGTCAAGCAGTATCTGAAGGAAGGGAGGGCATTGCGTATCGAGACCGTCATCAACAAACCCAAGGACATCGGTGTACTTTCCCGGCTCGAGCATCTACCCGAGCTCATCGACAAGGCCCGTCAGGTCAACGACCGTCTGCTTATGATCGAACGTGCCGGCCAGGGCTGTGCCATCGGCTCTGCACTCTTTGAGCGCATCCACCAGCCCTTCAACCATGAGGGCCAACGAACCGGAGCGTTGCGCTTCGGGGATCAACGCGCCATGGCCCTGGCCGGTGCACTCTGCCTCGTCGTCCACGCCGTCACCGGCTTCACCAACAAAAGCCTTCGCGGGCAAGTGGCCGGACTGCTCGGCAGGGACTACAGCTCCGCGCAGATGAGCTATGACCTGCGCCGACTCCGCCTCCATGGGCTGGTCCAGCGTCAACCCGGCACCAACACCTACACGCTCACCCATGAAGGCATCCGGGTTGCCGTCTTCTACACCAAGCTCCGCTCCCGACTGCTGGTTCCGTTGCTCGAGGCCGACCAACCGCCTGCGCCCCTCCAGCTCCGTCGAGCACTTGGGACCATCGACCATGTCCTCGAGGACTACATCACGGAAGCCGTCTCGGCACTGCAGCCTGAAACTTGTCACAAGATCCAGAGGCCCGGGGACCAAGAAGATCTAGGGGACTCGAATTCACGACCCGAGCCGCCCGAAGGTGATGGGCGACGCCATCGATCCAGTGCCCTGGCGTAGGGCGGACTCGGCCCTGGCTAGCCTCACTACCCATGACCCAACGTGGATATGTTCACCACCGCGCTCCGGCCGACGGTGGCGAGCCCGACTACGGCCTCGACGTCGCCAATGACGCGCAATCGAAGCACGTTCGATGGGTTGCCAGTCTTTGCCTGCCGTATCTTGGGTCGACCGTACTCGATGTCGGTGCGGGGTTCGGCGCGATCACCGAACACATCACCGGTGATCGCAGCGTCACGGCTCTGGACACATCGCCGGCTTGCGCCGAAGCCCTGCGATCGAGGTTTGCTGACAATCCGAACGTGAGGGTCATCCACGGGGATCTCTCCGCGCTCGACCAAGAGCGATTCGACTCGATCCTGCTCACAAACGTCCTCGAGCACATCGCCGACGACGCAGGGTTCCTCACCGATCTTGCGAAGCTGCTATCGCCACGAGGACGCATCGTGATCTATGTGCCGGCACTCAATGGCCTCTATACGGGATGGGACCGCAAAGTCGGGCACTACCGTCGCTACTCAAAGCAGCGGCTCGCCGGTGTGATTCGCGAAGCGGATGGTCTCGCGGTGACCCACATGCGTTATGCGAACATGCTGGCGATCCCGGCCTGGCTGGTGTCGGGGCGAATGGTCGACCAACAGGCCCGCGCCGCCCAGTCGCTCGACGCTTGGGACCGATTCGCCGTCCCCGTGATCCGTCAAGTAGAGAGCCGAGTCCCACCCCCAATAGGACTCAACTTGCTCGGAGTCGCACAGCTCAAAAGCCTGATATGCGGTTCTTCGGCTTCCCCGGCGTAGAGGAGAGCTCTGATCCGGCAATCGACGACGGGATATCGCTCTCCGATGCCTGACTGCATCACACGGGTGGGGGCGGAGGGATTCGAACCCTCACTGGGGACGGTTTAAGCGCCCTGCCTCTGCCAATTGGGCTACGCCCCCCGGCACTCCATTCTTGACCCAAGCGGATCGCGCCATGAGGATGGCCTGGTGACGCGCGACCTCGCCCAGGTCGATCTCACGGACCTCGACACCTTCGCCAACGGCTTCCCGCATGAACTCTTCCATGCCCACCGGGAGATTGCGCCGGTGTGGTGGCATGAGCCGACTGCCCACACTCCTGACGGCGAGGGGTTCTGGTCGGTCGCCACATACGACGAAGTGTTGCAAGTGCTCCATGACCCCGTGACCTACTCCTCCGAAACGGGCGGTACTCGCCCATACGGTGGGACCATCATTCAGGACCTTCCCGTGGCGGGCGTCGTCTTGAACATGATGGACGACCCACGTCATGCCGCGCATTCGGCGTCTCGTGACGAAGGGCCTGACTCCCGCTGCCGTTCGTGGACTCGAAGTGGAATTGCGACGGCGAATGCAACGGCTCCTCGACGAGGTACCCCTGACATGCGACTTTCTCGTCGACGTCGCGGCCGAGCTTCCGATGCAAGCGATCTGCCTGTTCCTCGGCGTGCCCGAGTCCGATCGGCATTTTCTGTTCGATGCCGTGGAGCACATCTTCGACATCCCGGACGAGACAGATTTCATGTCGATGAGCCCACAACGCCGGGTCGCCACGCAACAGCTGTTCGAGTACGGCGCGGCCCTGATCGAGGAGAAGCGCGCATTCCCTCGCGCCGACATGCTCTCCACCGTGATCCACGCGGAACTACCGGACGAGGACCCGCCGCGCCTGAGCGACGACGAGCTCTCGGCATTCTTCTCGTTGCTGTTCTCGGCGGGCGCCGAGACGACCCGCAACGCAATCGCCGGCGCGATGATCGCATTCACCCAGTGGCCGGACCAGCTCGAGTCCCTCCGATCGCATCAAACGAGGATGGTCACTGCGACTGAAGAGATCCTGCGATGGACGACACCCTCACCGTCCAAACGGCGCACGGCGACGGTGAACTGCCAGCTGGGCGGCCATTCCATTGCGCCCGGTGAGAAGGTGGTGGTGTGGGAAGGCTCGGCCAACCGAGACCCCCGCCGGTTCTCCGAGCCCGACACGTTCGACCTCAACCGGGATCCCAATCCGCACCTGGCCTTTGGGCACGGGGCCCACTTCTGTCTCGGTGCCCACCTGGCGCGGCTCGAGATCCGCGTTGCGCTCGAGGAGGTCCTGGTCTCGTTCGAGTCCTTCTCGCTCGCCGGGGATCCCGTCTGGACGCGGAGCAACCGCCACACTGGCATCCGCCACCTGCCGCTGACCCTGACCCGCTCGGAACGACCGCGCTGACATCGCCACGGAGGCCGCAGCGACCCCACACTCTCAGCCCGGCTGTCAGCCGCGCAGGCTCGAGGTGAGTGGCCGGGAGCGCTCCAACACGGCCAATTCCTGGTTGCGCGGTGCGGACTCCAGTCGGGTGTCGGCGCCGAAGATCATGGTGGCCCGGCGAACGGGGTCCCACTGGGCCCATTCACCGATTCCGTCGTGACTCGGGCTCCCGGCAGCGGCAAAGGCGAGCCACGCTCGCTGCATGTCTCGTGAGAGCCTCTCGACGGAAGGGCCGCTGCCCGAGAAGATCTGGACGACCGGCACGTTGACCGCGCCAAACACGAAGGGGAGCTCGAGAGCGTGACACGAACCCAGAATCCCCGCGAAGGCCGGCGACTCCCACTCGAATAGGTACACGAACGCCCGCGATCCCCGGGCAACGTGGGCTGCGGCCAGCTGGAGGCTCGGCCAGCGGAAGACGAAGTCGGTCCCGGCCGCGACCCAGATATCGTTGGGATCCACCTTCTCGCCACGTTGGCTCCGGGCAGCCCGATAGGCCGCGATCACCTGTCCGGCATCCATGTCTGGCGCGGCGTTGGCGATCCATCGCTGCATCGCCTGCTCGTCCAGCGCCATCAGAGCCGGATTGCCGAGCCCGAACAAGGTCAGCTCGTCACGGTTGGTCCCGATCAAGAGATCGATGCCGGCAGCCGACCCGTTGTCGACGGACGCCAACGGATGGTCCGGCAGGAAAACTCCGTCGACAACTGGGAGAAACGGCAGAGGGATCATCCCGGGATCAGGTCGGCGCCGACCGATCTCCTCGGTCGCGGCCACCAGTTCGGATGCAGGAATCGGTTCGAGCGATTTCCTGTCACAGACAGCGATACCCAACACCGCAGCCAAGCGATCAGCCGAACGCTCTGCCTCCTCAAGCGTATGGACATGCGCGCCACCGCTCTGCACCACCGCACGTCTGAACAAACCCTTCGCGACAGGTGTCCCGAGCAACGTGGCCACACTGAACCCACCTGCCGACTCCCCAAAGATCGTGACGTTGGCAGGGTCGCCCCCGAACGCGGCGATGTTCTCGCGTACCCAGGTCAGCGCAGCCACCTGATCGTGGATGCCCCAGCTCCCAATCAGGCCGTCGGGGTCGTCCATTCGGCGGTGGCCCAAGAAGCCCAACGCGCCGAGCCGGTAGTTGATCGTCACGACCACGGCATCGCCGTTCCGGACGAGATTTCCACCCCGATAGAGGAATACGGATCCGCTGCCCGAGGTGAAGCCGCCACCGTGGATGAAGACCAGAACGGGCCTTCCGCCCACTACGGCCTCCTCAGGCGACTCGGGGAGCCGAGGAGTCCAAACGTTGAGGAAAAGACAGTCTTCACTCTGCGGCTCCGAGGCCTCAGGATCAGACGGGCTGGTGATGCCAGGCACGGCGGCCGACTGCGGCGCGATCGGGCCGAAGGTCGAGGCGTCTCGGATCTCACCCCACGACTCGGGCACCTGCGGCGGCCGCCAGCGCAGCTCTCCGATAGGTGCCCGCGCGTAGGGAATGCCCGAAAACGACCACAGGTCCTCACGCCAGACGCCTCTGAGCCTCCCCTGCGCGACCGACACCACACCCTTCATGTAAGAGGCACCCTACGGAGGCAGTACATCCGGTCAATCGTGACGAAAGTGAACGCAAGGCGAACTCTGGCTGCAACCGGACCGAAACGTCCGGGTGCCGAAACTGCCACCACCGAGCCGTTACGCTTTGTCGTCGTGGGCGCAGTGAACTGTCGGGGCACTGTCCGCAGGCGGGACCTTCTCGTTCGGGCGGTGGGCGTTGCCATGCTGCTCGGCGCGTGGACGTCGGTCGCGTTCGAAGACGGTGCCGGTACAGCTGGGAGTGCGACACCGACGACGCTGCCCGGCCCCGCACCGAATCAGTCTCAGATCAACGCCACACAATCACAGGCCGCCCAGATCGAGAGCACCCTCGCGCAAGAGGAGCAGCAGACCTCCATCCTCGACGACAAGTACAACACCGCTCAGCAGGATGCACAGAATGCACAGAATCAAGTCCAGGCGATTGAGGCGAGCTTGGTGCACACAAAAGCGACGGTGGTAACTGACAAGCGACTCGTTGCCAACGACGCCGTGGCCGCGTACGTCTACGGGACTCCCGCGACTGGCTTTACGTCCTACTTCTCCACCTCGGCCACGCTGAGTCAGGCGCGTAACCAGTACACCAACACGATCGTCGGCAATCTGACGCAGGACGAGGCTCGCGCTGCAGCGCTCAGAATCGCGGCTCCAGAGCGAAGCGACGCAGGAGCAAACGGCAGCAACGCAAGCACAGCAAACCGCAGCGCAGGCCAAGTCGCTCGCGCAGGCCAACGAGGCCGAGGCCGCCACGACGACAGCGACCCTGAATCAGGTGCAAGGTCAGCTGGCGCAGGAGGTAGCGCAGGCTGCCATCGCCGAGGCACAGCAGGAAGCGGCCGCCGCGGCCCAAGCAGCGAGCGCCGGCCGCGGAACAGCAGGCTGCCGCCGCAGCCGCCACCGCGGCAACGGTGGCCGGCGCGGTCGGCGGATCGGCGAGCGCCGCCGCAGCCACCGATGCTGCCAACCAGGCGGGCGGTTATACCGGACCGGTCGGAGGCTCGTCGTCGGGCGGGGCGGCTGGCATGGCGGCTGTCCAGGCAGCCGTCTCGCAACTCGGCGTGCCCTATGTGTTCGGCGGAGAGGACCCAGGGGTCGGCTTCGACTGTTCGGGGCTTGTCCAGTGGGCGTGGGCCCAGGCCGGGGTCTCCATCCCCAGGACGACCGAGACCCAGTGGCCGGCACTGACCCACGTCTCCCTCGATGCCCTCGAACCCGGGGACCTCCTCTTCTATTACAACCTCGACGGCGACGACCAGGTGGACCACGTCGTGATGTACACCGGTTCAGGCCCCTACGGGACAGACACCGTGATCCAAGCGCCCTTCACCGGCTCGACGGTGTCCTACTCCCCCATCTTCACCACAGGCCTCATCGGCGCAGCTCGGCCGTAGAGGCAGGCAGCCGGGCCAAGCTCCTGTGGGTACTCGGATCGGTACCATGGCCTCATGGCCAGCGGTCGCCAGGTAGTCGGCGAGCAGGATCGGTCGACGGCCATCGTCCCCATCCGTATCTCCACGGAAGACGACCAGGAGAATCCTCGGTTGTCCGATGTCGACGAGTGGGGTCGATCGGAGCGGACGCGCGCCGTGGCCCGAGCCATCTACGAGCCCGTGTACTCGAAGTGGTTCCGGACCGAGTGGGAGGGCCTCGAGAAGATCCCCTCGCACGGTGGTGCACTCTTGGTCGCGAACCATGCAGGAGCCATTCCTTCCGATGCTCCGGTCATCATGCACGGGATCGAGAAGGAGCTCGAGCGTCCGGTCTATGGGCTGGCCGACTACTTCTTTCGAACGGTGCCCGTCGTGGGCACGCTCTGGGCCCGCTCCGGTGGGGTCTCCGCTCGGCCTGCCAACGCCTACCGGCTCCTCAAGGAGCAGCAGCAGCTCGCGCTCGTCTTCCCCGAAGGCACGAAGGGACCATCCAAGTCCTTCACTGATCGTTACCAGCTGCGTCGGTTCGGGCGAGGCGGCTTCGTGGAGATCGCGATGCGCGCCGGCGTCCCGGTCATTCCCATCGCCGTCGTGGGCTCCGAGGAGGCGATGCCGGTGCTCTTCAGGCTGCCAAGCCTGGCTCGGGTGCTTGGTGTCCCTTACGTCCCCATCACCGCGAACCTCCTTGCCTTTGGCCCCCTGGGAGTCGTGGCACCGTTCCCTGCAAAATTCAAGCTGCGGGTCCTCAGCCCGGTCCACTTCGACGTGGCTCCGGACAAAGACCGGTATTCAAAAAGCCGCATCATGGAGGAATCCGAGCGCATCCGCTCGCAGCTCCAGGAGGCTGTGTACGACCTGCTGCGCGATCGGCGCAGTGTCTGGTTCGGGTGATGTGCCAATGAGCCGACGGGTACTGGTCACTGGCGCCGACACCTTCTGGGGTGGTCGGATGATCCAGGCACTCGAAGACGACCCGAGCATCGAGGTCATCCTCGGCATGGGCGCACATGTACCAGCGATGCCGTTCGAGCGGGCCGAGTTCGTGCGCGCCGACCAGAGCTACTCGATCCTGAACCGCATTGTGAGGGCGACGCAGGTCGACACCATCTTGCACACGTTTCTCATCACGAATTCCGCGACGGTGCCCGGCCGCGCCATGAACGAGATCAACGTGATCGGCACAATGAACCTCCTCGCTGCAGCAGGTGCGGCGGGATCGTCCGTGCGCCATATCGTGATGAAGTCGTCCACGCTGGTCTACGGTTCAGCCGCAAGCGATCCCAACACATTCCTCGAAGACACGGTTCGAACCAGCCCCGTCAGGAACGTCGTCGAACGTTCGCTCATCGAAGCCGAGGCCCTGGTGCGCGACTTCGCGGAGGACAATCCGGGGACCCGCGTCACCGTGCTCCGCTTTGCCAACGTACTGGGCACCCATCTCACGACTCCGATCAGCCGCAATCTGTCCCGGCCAGTGTGCCCCTGCATATTCGGGTTCGATCCGATGGTGCAGTTCGTTGAGGAGGAGGACGTCGTTCGGGCGCTGCTTCATGTCACCCGGGGCGGCGTCCCGGGCCTCTACAACGTGGCCGCTGAAGGACGGCTCCCCTGGAGCGAGGTCGCAGCCATGTGCGGGACCCGGCTCGTACCACTCTCCCCCTACAGCGCCTTCAAGATCCGTCCACTCGCCCGTCTGTTCGACCTCCCCGAGGAGCTCGAGGACCTGTTGCGCTACGGCCGAGGTGTCGACACCCGGCGCTTCGCCGCGACTGGCTTTACGTACGACTCAACGAGCGCGGGAACAGTGCACTCGTTCATCAGGGAAGTTCGGCTTCGAAGGCAGTCAGGTCGCACGCCACTGTCGTATACCTACGAGCATGACGTCGAGCAGTTCTTCCGACATTCGCCGTCAGTCGTAAGGGCCACGAGCGAATACTGACCTGAGACGCAGCTTCGGAGGATCAGCTTTCGAGCCACTCCGCCGAGAGCTTGGCCTCGCGCACCGCCCACTCCTCGGCCGTGATGGCGTAGCGCACGTGGTCCTCCCAGACACCGTCGATCTCGAGAAAGCGCTGCGCGATCCCCTCCTCGCGAATACCGAGCTTCTCGACCACGCGCCGGCTGGCCATATTTCTCGGGATGATCGAGATCTCGACACGATGGAGCGAGATCGCCTCGAACGCGAATCGAAGCGTCACGACGACTGCCTCGGGGACCAGGCCACGACCTGCTAGCTCCTGATCGACCCAATATCCGATGAAAGCACTCTGGAACGGACCGCGTCTGAATGGACGACAGCGTCACCTCGCCGGCGAAACGCTCGCCGACGAAGATCCCAAACCCGTACCCAGTCCCGAGATGCCGCTCACGTTCCCTGATCCCACAGCGCGCCGCGAAGCTGGGCCGGTCCTCCGAGGGAACCGGCGCTCCCTTGGGCCTCGGCTCCCAAGGCAACAGCCAGTCTGCGCACCGGGTCCGGACTTCGTGCCACGCGGGAAAGTCGTCCTCGGTGAGCGAGCGCAGGAGCACCCGCCGGCCACGAAGTTCCAGTGGCGCGTGGCGTACGGCACGAGCGGCGCTCATGGCGCCAGCACCTCCTCGAGTGCGCCAAGGAGGGCAAGGACGTTGCGCGGCTCGAGCGGTGTGGCCCATACAGCCGATACGCCAGATCTTCCCTGCCAGCTTGCCGGCGCCGGCGCCGATCTCGATCCCGTAGGTGTCCAGCAACGCCCGTCGGACGGCGCTCTCGTCGACCCCGGCTGGAACCATGACAGTGGTCAGCTGAGGAAGACGGGCATCGGGCGGCACGAGCAACTCCAGGCCAAGCCCCTCGAGGCCGTCCTGGAGCAACTTCCCGCAGGCGGCGTGACGTTGCCACACCGCCTCGAGGCCCTCGTCCAGCAGGGCTCCGAGACCCGCGTGCAACGCGGCCACCATGGTGACCGGCGCGGTGTGGTGATACACGCGTCCCTGACCGGACCCGTCGTTGACGTAGCGCGCGCAGGAGGTTGAGGTCGAGGTACCAGCTCGATGGCCGCTCGACGATCCGCTCCAATGCGCGCGCCGAGACGGTCAGCGGTGAAAGCCCAGGCGGGACGCCCAGGCACTTCTGCGTGCCGCTGTAGGCGATATCGACGCCCCAGCCGTCGACAGCGACGTCAATGCCTCCGAGCGATGTGACCATGTCGACCAGGAGCAGCGCGCTCCCTTTGGCGTCGCCGAGCACCTCGATCTCATTTCGTACCCCGGTCGAAGTCTCAGCGTGGACCACGGCGATCAGTGCCGGTGAGGGGTGCGCGGCAAGAAGCTGGGCGGGATCGAGTGGTTCGCCCCATTCGGCGTCGACGCGGACCACCTCGGCACCGTGGCGGCATGCGACGTCGCACATCCGCTCGCCGAAAACGCCGTTCACACCCACCACCACCGGCATCGCCAGGTCGCACGAAATTGACGAACGAGGCCTCCATTCCGGCTGACCCTGTGCCGCTGATGGGCAGCGTCAGCGAATTGATGGTCGCAAAGACGCTGCGGAGCCGGTCGTTCGTGCTGTCGAGCAGCTCCAGGAACTGGGGGTCGAGGTGGCCCAGGACCGGTCCGGCCAGCGCCATGGTGACCTCGGGATACGGGTTCGAAGGTCCAGGTCCCATCAGCAGACGGTCGGAAATCCGCACGGCCGAATCGTGGCAGGTCCGCACTCACCTGCGCCAACGCCGCCGATGCGCCAGGCGAGCTTCGGTAGATTGCCGCTGTGGAACGGGTGCTCTTTGCCCCCAGGGAGCTGCCGCCGCTACCGCCTGACGTGGGCCATCAGAGCGTCTACTCGGACTGGGTCAGACTCCGAGAGGAGGAGCGAAGGCGGACAACGCCGCGGCCGATCGAGACGAACCTTGCCCTTGCCCTTGCCCTTGTCATGGTCCTCGTCGACGCACCTCCAGAGGCGGTCGGCCGGACGCTCCGGAGCCTTGGTGCACAGACGAGCAACGGATGGTCGCTCACGGTGGTGTCGGCGGGAGCACCGCAGAGGGAGGTCGCCGCGGGCCTACGTTCGTGCGTGTCCCGTAGAGACCGTCGGAGGATTCGAACCGTTCTCGGCCCAGGGAGCGCCGGGCCGGCGGACCTCCTGCACCTGGGAGTGGAAGCACACGACGACAACCCGGTTGCCCTGATCTTTCCGGGGGACATCTGGGCACCGGACGCGACCGCTTCGTTGGGCGCCGCCCTCACGCCAACCGGGGTGGTCTACGCCGATGAAGATCGATCGATGTCGGACGGCACCCATCAGATGCCGAGACTCAAACCCGACTTCTCACCGGATTTCCTCTTGTCGTCCTCTTATATCGGACGCCCGCTCGCCATCGGATCCGTGCTGGTACGGGACCTTCCTCAATTCGACGCGTCGGACAACGAAGCCCTTGAGCACGCGTTTGCCCTCTACGCCTGCGAGGTGGCGGAGACGGTGACCCACCTCCCCGAAGTGCTCTGCCACCGGAGCGACGACGACGCGAGCAGTCCCAGCGTGGGATCCCTACGGCCCGTGCAGGATGCCCTCCGCCGTCGGGGCGATTCCGCTTCCGTTGTGCCGGGGCCCGAGCCGGGCACGTTCCGCGTACGCCGACCCGCACCGGCGGAGACCTCCACGAGCATCCTGATCCCGTTTCGCGACGAGCCACGGCTCCTCCGGACGTGCGTCGACTCTGTCCTGGCGACTACTGCAGAGCACGATGTCGAGATAGTGCTCATCGACAACGGGTCCTTTGACCCTGAGACCTTGACTCTGGTCGAGCGGCTGGCGGATCGCCCTGACGTGCTGGTGTTGCGCGACACGCGCCCGTTCAACTGGCCGCAACTCAACAACGCCGGGGCTCGGATCGCTCGAGGAGACGTCCTCGTGTTCTTGAACAACGACATCGAAGCCAACGCGACGGGTTGGCTGTCCGCCTTGATTGCCCATGCAATCCGGACGGATGTCGCCGCGGTGGGTGCGCGTCTGCTGTATCCCGACCGGCGCTTGCAGCACTGTGGCGTCGTCGTCGGGCTCACCGGTGCCGCCGGCCATCCGCTGGCCGGGCTGCCAGAGGATGCTGTTGGATACCTGAACATGGCGGCGGTCACCCGCGAGTGCTCAGCGGTCACTGGCGCTTGCCTTGCAATTAGGCGCGAGGTATTCGAGAACCTCGATGGATTCGACGAGACGCTCGGTATCGACCTCAACGACGTCGACTTCTGCCTACGGGCTGGAGCTGAGGGCTACCGAACCATCTACGAGCCTGCCGCCGAGCTGATCCACCACGAGTCGCCGAGCCGAGGCACCGCTGGCGGCGTGGGTGACATTGTGAACTTCATCGACCGATGGAAGGACTACATTACCGACGGCGATCGCTATTTCAACAGAAATTTGACTCGCGCCGATCCATCGTGCGGCTTGGCGAGACCCGAGGAAGTGGACGCCTGGAATCGATGGCACTCGATCCTGACAACCCGGTAGCGGGCGAACCAGCGCACGCGCCGCGCATGCTCGAGCGGCCATCGGAGGCAAGCCCCTCCCTCGGACGCGTGGGAGACACCGAACCCGTGCGGGCATTTCGTCAGACGTGGGTGAGTCGGCAAACCAGTCATGCGTCTCCACTGGGACGGAGATTGCGGGCATGGGCGGGTCGCGTCTCAGGCCGAGATGACCGTCGACTCCTCTTTGCCATTGCCCACGCCACCGACGCCATTGCTGCCCAGTGCGATCTCATCGCGGATCGCCTGGGGTCGCAAGAGACCATCACCGGCGACGTCGCCCACGCATTCGGAGAGGAAATCGCGCAACTGCGCTCGGAGGTCATACATCTGCAGCGCGTCGTGGGGTCAGCCCACCCCCCGCATGAGTGAGCGAGGGACGGTGATCCTCTGCCAGCACTGGCGCAATCGAGCGCGCCGAACTGACCTACGTCATGCGCGCCATGGCCGGAGCCGCGTCTCGTTGCGGACCCGTCCGTGTCCTAGTTCCGGGGGCCGCGCACCGGCGCGAGGCAGACGGAGCGTTCGACCTTGTGGGTATCGGGGAGGTTGGCGAACTCCAGTGGCCTGAAGCGCTCGCCTCCGACCATACCGTAGTCGTCGATGAGCTGACACCGGAGCTGGCATCGCTCCTGGCACGCATCAACCCCAGCTCCGTTCTCTACCTTTCGTCCTCCGGCGACGACCACGATCCAGCATGGCGACAACTGAGCCCGGTAAGCACCGAGATCGGCAGCCACACGCTCTCGATCGCACCGTACGTCCCGGTCAATCCGCTGGCGACACTTCAGCGGCATCACGGCTTCGGCTTCACGGGGTACCAACTCGTCCTCTCCGGCCGCCCCGCGGGCAATCAGACACCACCATCAGCGGCTGCGTGGATCACCGCAGCCTTTCACGACGAATACGTCGTCGTTGTCGAGAACGCCCTCGCAGCAGCATGGAAGGGGCGGGTTCTGCGTGGAACCACCTCGGTCGACAGCCGGATGGACCTGTGGCGACTCATCGCGCACGCCAATATCTGCGTGGACCTGGATCCGGGCCCTCAGATCGCCCGCGAGTGCATCGAGTCGCTCCGCTTCGGGACGCCGATCGTCGTGCCGGAGCACTCTGGGCCGGCCACGGTGCATGCCCGGGAAGCTGGGGGCTCAACCTTCAGCGATCCGGGAGAGCTGCTCGCCGCAGTGCGGAGTATGCAGACCGAGGCGAACCGGTTGGTGGTTTCGGATGCCGGGCGACGTTACGCAGACAACCACTACGGTGACCCCGTTGCCCTCGTCATGCAGGTACGAGCGCTGCTGGACGAGGATTGATTGAGGCACTCGCGAGCTGAGCTTTGCAAGCTACAGCGCATCTCGGAGCGACCAGACGGCTACGCCTCCCACGATGCGGTGTGGGCCAAGGGCTTGATCGAACATATTCGTGGCACATGCGGCACCCGTGCTCCGTGTCACGACCACCACATAAGTGGCCTGCCAGCGACGCAGCGTCTGGCGTGTCTCTTCGACCGAGATCCCAGGAGCTAGGCCCACTCCGCAGTTGGTCATGGCCTGCTCGAGCGTCGAGGGTCCGGCAATGAATGACGCCGTGCCCTTGGGCGACGATGCAAACACGGCGTACCCACCTGGCATGCGGAAAGTCATATTGGACATCGCCTGCCATACCATGGCGGAGGAATCGACCGGATTGGCGCTGGGATAGACGACGGCCGTTGTTCCATTGGGCAACGACCGAGCCGTACTGGTGAACCACGATGGCACGGTCGCCGCGCTCGCCGCGTACGGCCATGCGGGCACGAGTGGCCAGAGCAGCGAAAACAGCCACAAGGATGCAGGCACCACCTGACTTGATGCGACCTCTTAACCACGGGACCCCATGGATCCTGTCGAGGATGAGGGCGAAGATGAGCGCGACGAACAGCCAGAAGAAACCGATGTAGCGCGATGCCACGCCGCTCTCAAGGAGCGGAAGATGCGCGAGCACGATGAACGGGAGTGGTACACCAGTCTCATGCCCGTCAACATGGAGGTGGGATCCCATCGACAGGACCAGCCCAATAAGCGCCATGATGGCGCAGTACACCGCGAACCGGTTGCGACGGAGCAGGACCATGCCCGCCACGAGCACCGCCAGAAGCGGGATTCCGACGTAGGTGCCGTTCTCGAGGGGAGCCTCGAAGGTGATCTGTCCCTGGGCGTTCCGTTCGGCCACATAAGAATCGCCGCGACTGGCTTCACCGAATTGGAAATGTTGGTTCACGGTCGGAACGACGAGACCAGCGGGATCACTTGAAAGACCGGCGATGGTAGCGGCCTGCTGTGCCGGCCCGTTGATGTGCTGTGGTCCCGCGAGGGCGACCCACGCCCCGTAGCCCACGCCCAGGGTAACCACGACAGCTGCTATCGCTCCCAACCCCACCACTTGCGCACGTCCAAGGATGCGCGCTTGACCAAGAACAGAGCACCGACGACGACTCCGATCACGAACATGACGACCAACGAGGCGAATATCTCTGTCGAAATGTAGAACTGAGCCACAAAGCAGCCGCCGAGCGCCAGTCCGTAGAGCCAGGGTGAACGGTCGTCGAGGGTGACAAAGCGGTGGATGACGAGGATGATGAGCGGCGGCACCACGGAGAACATCACGAACAGGTGGGCCAGGGAGGCGCCGACAACGAACGGAGAGATGCCGTAGAGGAGCCCAGCGACGAAGGCGGCCGGCCACCAGCCGACAAACCGCCGCGCCATGAGGAAGAAAGTCATGGCCGAGCCCGAGAATCCAAGAGCGATGAGAACGTTGAAGGTCGCAATCGGGCCGAAGAGAAACGTGATCGGTGCGCCTGCCACGCCGAGAAGTGGCATCGTCGTGTTGTCCATCAGGTTCACCCCGACGGGAGCATTGAGCAAGGTGTTCTCGAAGGGATTGACCGAGTGAAGGACCGACCAAGGGGTCTGCGCGAGAAACCACACCTCCTCTCCTATGTCCGCGCCACCGGTCGACTGGAGCGTGTGGGCGAACCCATGCAGCCAGACATTCCAGTTGGCGAGGAATGCGACAAAGACGTAGGCGGTCAGGCTGAAGACCGTTCCGGGCCATCGTGACTGGCGGGGGCTGTCGACTTTCGAGCAATGGCGCGGTCCATGGCGAGGGAGCGTCGTCGCGCGCATGCTCTCCACTCTTTCCAAGATCCGGCTTAGGGGGCGGAGGCCTCCGCGACGGTCGACATTACGTCGGCCGCACAGATGACGGTCGTCCCGTCGAAACCACCGTAAACATCGACGTAGACCGAGGAGGCCCGTCGAGAGTCAACGTCTGGTCATGGGATGTCACGACATTGCTCGTGAAACCCAGGACTTCGCCAAAGCGGACGAAGAGTTGAGGGCTGAACTTCCACCAAGTATCGAGACTCGGTGACTCCGGGGTCGACAACCATTTGAGCATCGGCATATCGTCCGGAACGTCCGCATGGTGTAGATCCGTCACGACGAGCGAATCACAAAGACGGGCGCAGTTCTCGACGACCAGAAGTGGATCACGAACGTGGAGCAGTACAGCGCAGAGAACCCCAATGTCGAAATGCCCTAGCTCGTCGGGCAAGTCGTAGACGTTGCCGTAGTGCACTCGGGCCTTGCTCCCTAGGCGCTCATGGGCGAACCAGCAGCCATTCCGGAGCCCCTCCATGCCAGCAGTGCGACTCCGCGAGAACTCTTTGACATCCATGTGTGCATCGGGGACCGCGTCCCAAGCTAGGTCGGGAGAGAGCTCGACGGAGACCACCTCGGCTCCGCGCGACTCCATGAAGAACGACAAGTATCCGGACGCGGGGCCAATCTCGAGAACTCGCGTACCGGAGAGATCGACATGGCCCACGTAGTCGTCTTCACCGCCTCGAAGATCCCAATGACCTCCCTGCGTCATGCCATAGCCAGGTATTTCCATCACGTGATAGAAGTGGCACTCGTCTGCGCTGCCAACTCGGCGCGGGGTGGCGTACAACTCCGGGGAGTCCATGCGGGCGAACAGTACCAGTTACACCTGCTGGAACAGGACGTTCACACCATGGTTTTCACCACCCGACGAGAAGGCCGCATTGGTGATTCCCGCTAGGATGGCGGGTGCGAAGCCGACCCCCACGGGCATCATGTCTATCTCGATTCGAAGCGGTTACACGACACACGAGCACCTGCAACGTAACGTCATTGTGATGTTCGCCGCGCAGTCCTTAGCAACCTGCGACTATTTGGTCACGTGACGATCGCACCGAAATCATACTCATCCGAAACCGGCCCCTCAACGTCGGTCCAGGACTTCACCTACAAGGACGTGGCAGTCCTTGAAGCCATCCTCCCTGTCGACAACCTCCGCGTCGCAGACACCGAGTGGAGTCCCTTCCTCCCCTTCATGTCGTGGCTCATTTCGTCGCTCAAGCCCGAAGTGACGGTAGACCTGGAGTTCGAGGTCCGCTCGTCCTTTCGTCCAATTTGGGAAGCAGCACGCAAGGTGGAGTCGCGCTCCAAGTGCACCGTGGTACTGCTCGTGGACTCTAGGCAATCGGACCAAGGTCGTCGAGCCGCGGTACGGCAGTTCAACGCTCTCATCTCAGAGTCGGCGACACGTCTCGGGGGCATGCTCGAAGGTGCGGTCGAAGAGGACGACGTCATCGAATCAGGGTTCCCCCGGATCCAACTCTTACATCTGGCCCTCGCCGACGACGTGGATCGAAGTCCGGAATACCTCCAGAAATGGGTCGACCACATGGCCCCCGGGGCTGTTCTCGTACTCACGACGACTCACTCGGGAGGATCCGAGTACTCGGCGACACGCGAGTACGTCGCGGACCAGGCTCCCTCGACAGTCATCAGGCTCGGACCCGACACAGAGATCTTCGTCGCGCAGGTGCCGGTCGAGGGTGCGACACCATTGATCGATTTTCTTCGTAAAGCTCCAGCGTCGTTCGGTGGGCTGTTCGCCCTCCTGGCAGAGAGGGACGAGTTCCGCCATGTTCTCGGGCCGGAGGCAACGTCGCCATCCGCGCTGAGAAACCTGATCCATTCGCTCAAAGAAAGCCGCCGACTCGAGAGGGAGACCTTTCAGTTTGCCCTGGACGCAACAAGGGAAACGATGGCGACTCTCGCGACACAGTCGGGAATCCTGAGGGGTGAGCTGATCGAATCGAAGGAACAGGCGAGAATTGAAAAAGCGGTCATGCGGGACGAGTATTTTGGGCGGCTTGACGAGCTCACCGCGAAGCTCTCGACTTCCGCGGCACGGTATACCCGCGAACTCACCATTAGGGAGCTCGCACTTGAAGCGCGAGAGCGCGAAGCTGAGAGGCTCGCCGGCGACGCCGCCGAGGCCCAGCGACGGCTCGCCGAGCTCTTGAGCACATCGTCGTGGCGATTGACCGCTCCCCTCCGACTCTTGTCACGCCTCGCCGGATCAGGACGCGCCAAAGATCAATTGCCCCGCCGCGACTGAGGATCCGATGCGTCCAACCGGAGAGCAGTCCACTCTTGACCGAAACATCTCCATCATCGTTCTCAACTACAACCAGGCAAACACAACGGTCGATTGCCTCGAGGCGCTTCACCGCGCATCTAGCGAACTCATTCGCGAGATCATCGTGGTGGACAATGGGTCTGCTGATGAAGAGGTCGCGATTCTGCGAGAGCACCGTCGCAAACGCCACTTCACACTCGTGGAAGTAGGAGAGAACCGTTATTTCAGCGAAGGTAACAACATCGGGGTAGATCACGCATCCACCGATTACGTCGTGTTCCTGAACAACGATGCGTTTGTTCATCCTGGTTGGATCGAGACGCTGGCGGCAACGATGGAAAGCGACCCATCGATCGCTGCGGTGGGGCCTATGTTCTTGTACCCCGATGGCCGGGTGCAGGAGGTCGGGGGCGTAGCGCTCGCCACGGGAGATGTCGTACAGATCGGGAAGGGCTCAGTGTGGGGAGCGGATCACTTCGACACACCGTGCGCCGTTGACTTCTGCTCTGCTGCCTGCCTCATGATGAAGCGCGCCGACTTTCTCCAGGTGGGCGGGTTCGGCTTTGAGTGGGAGCCGGCATACTACGAGGACACTGATCTCTGTTTGAAGCTCTGGACGTCGTGCGGCAAGGTCGTGGTGAACCCGCTCGCCCAGGTGACCCATATCGAGAGTCACACCACATCTGATTCACGGCTGCAACTTCAGAACATCTCCGAAATCAATAGAGAACGGTTCGTGTCCAAGTGGGGCTCTTGGCTCGCCGCAAGGCAACTCGCGACCACATTCGTGGCGTCGGGTGATTCGAGTCCTGACCGCGACCAGCCCGCAGCGGTCATCCCGTCACCACTCACACGGTCCCGGTCTGCCCACCCGCCCTACATCCTCTTTTCCCCCTATCCCCTCGTGACCGGAGGCGGAGAGCGAGTGATGTTCGAGTTGGCTGCGTTACTCAGCGCTGGCGCCGGAGTTGCGAATGTCATATTCAGTACACCACACCGGTATAGCTCCATTCGGATGGCCCAGATCTCATCGGCATTCGGGTTTGGCGAGGTCGTGGCCACCCCCCGGTCATTCGCCGAGACCGACATATCGGACTGCCAGTTAGCGGTCATCCTCGGCAATTCAATCGTTCCTCCGATTGAATCATTTGGACTTCGCAGTGCCTACCTACTCCAGTTCCCTTTCTCGGTTCCCGATTCAGAAGTCGAGGCGCACGGACACTGGCTCAGCAATTTCAGCGAAATCTGGGTTTACTCGGAGTTTGTTCGGCGTCACGTGAACGGCCTTATCCGCTACTACGGGTTGACGGCCCCGCCCATCCGCATCATCCCGCCCCCAGCTCAATGGGCCGACGCCCAGCCCGGACAGCCCTGGAACCGTCGAAGGACCATCCTCAGCGTCGGGCGGTTTTTCGCCGGCGGCCACAACAAGCGCCATGACGCCGTGATCGAGATCTTCCGTACTCTGGACAAGAGGACAAACTCGAATCTCCAGCTCGCCCTGGCAGGATCGATCCATCCGACAGCAGAGGGAAGGGAGAGATTCAGAGAGCTTCAGGAGATGGCGGAGGGCCTCCCGTGCTCATTCCATCCAAATGTCAGCCACGACGACCTCGCCCAGCTCTATATGACCTCTGCGGTGCTCATTCACGCGGCGGGGATGGGCGTCGACGAACTCGAGTTTCCCGAACAGATGGAGCACTTTGGCATCACCCCGGTGGAAGCCGCCAGTTTCGGCTGCATTCCCGTGGTGTTTGCCGGCGGAGGTCCCAAGGACGTCGTAAGGCAACTCGGCTGCGACACGCTGTTTCGAACCTCGGATGAATGCGTCGACGTGATCGAAGCTCTACTGAATGATCCGCGAGGTTCAGCGGCACTGAGTCAGCGGTTGATCACCAGCTCCGGGCAGTTCTCCGCCGAGCAATTCCGCGCTCGGGTCACCGAAGCAATCATCAGCATGGGTCTCTCGCTTCCGTCATGACCTCGACCGCAGTAGATGCGTACGCCGGGAATCATGATGTTCGTCTCACGGTCGAACCCTCACCCGAACTCGAGGTAGCGGCTTTCTATCTTCCTCAATTTCATGAGATCCCCGAGAACAACGAATGGTGGGGAAAGGGATTCACGGAATGGACAAAGGTGCAACGCGCACGTCCCCTCTATCCGGGCCATTTGCAACCGCAGATACCGACCGCTCTCGGCTACTATTCCCTCGACAACCCCGAGGTGCTGCAGCATCAGTTCGCCTTTGCTTCACAGCACGGGATCAGCGCCTTCTGCATGTACACCTACTGGTTCGGAGGTCGACGTCTGCTAGAGGGGCCGCTCCAGAGCCTCCTGGAGAATCCCGGACACAAGGTCCGCTATTTCCTCTGCTGGGCAAACGAGTCATGGTCGCGCGTATGGGATGGTGGAAACGACGATCTCCTGCTGGAGCAGCAGCATTCCGCGCAGGGTGATGTTCGGATCATTGACGACTTGGCCGAGCATTTCTCCGATGACCGCTACGTGAAGATCAAGGGTAACCCACTCTTCCTGATCTATCGGGCCGAGCTACTCGATGAGCCGAGACGGACGCTCGAGTCACTGCGCAACAGGGCGCAAGAGGTTGGGATCGGTGAGCTTCACCTCTGCATGGTCCAGAGTTTCAACCTCCGCGACCCAGATGTCTACGGCTTCGATTCAGCCGTCGAGTTCGTACCCCATGGTTCCGTCGAGCAACCGAACATTATTGATCCTTCGAGTCCTGCATCACCGCAACTCTACGATCCGGCCTCGTGGGATGGAACGCTGGTCGATTACAACCGGACGGTGGAATGGGCGCTGGCGAGGCCCATACCCCCCTTCCGCTGGTTCCGCACGGCAATGCCAGGATGGGACAATTCGCCCCGGCGTGGCAATCGATCGACCATCTATGTCAACGACAACACGGCAGCATTCCGCCGTTGGCTTGACGGAATCGTCGACCATACGTTTCGATTTGGAGATCCAGAAGCTCGACTGATGTTCATCAACTCATGGAACGAATGGGGAGAAGGTGCGCAGCTCGAACCAGATGTCGATCGTGGCGATGCTCGTATCAAAGCGGTGGCTTCTGCAGTGGAGCGAGCATACGCCTTGTCGCGCTCTGGCGGCACGCGGTGAGCCCGCAAAGCATCAAGCTCGCGCGAACCGGTGCTTCAACTTCCGTATCGGCTCGGAGGCACGCCAGGTAAGCGAACCGCGGATCAACGCATTCTCTGCCTCGAGCTCCCTGATAGTCCCACGAAGGTCATCCTCGACAAAGTTGAACTCGCGTTCGCGCCTCTGATCTTCAGCGAGGGAAGCGGCGGCAACGCGTTGCTGCAGTTCGAGGAGTCGCATCCCCAACTGCTCTCTCTCGCGTCGCAGCAGCTGTATCTCTTCTTCGAGACGTGAGACCTCACTCATCGTTGGTTCTCCAAGGGATTCAGCACCGTTCCGAGGTCGAACTCCCGGTCCGCCAGGAGACCCCGGAGCGCGCGAACGATCAGCTTCCGATAGCCCTGGGACCCATGTCTGTAGTGCGCCACCGCCCCCGCCGCCGTTGCAATCTCTTTCAACTCGCTATCTGGTTTCTCAAGCACCAGGTGCAACAGGCCGACAAGAGCCTCCAAGTCGCGATCTCTTGTCAGCCAACCGGTCTTTCCATCATCAATGAGGTCGGCAATGCCGTACACATCCGTAGAAACAACCGGCAGTTCGAATGCCATCGCTTCGAGGATTGACCGCGGCAGAGACTCCATGTCTGAGGCACAGAGGAAAAGATCGCACATTTCGTACCACGGATAAATGTCCGACGTCACAGGAACGACGTGAATACGATCCTTGTTGCGAGTTCGTTCGATCTGATTCTCCACGGCCTCGCAATACCCACTCGAATTCGCTCCGACGAGCACGAGATGGAGGTTCTCATGGACCACTGAGAGCTCGTCAAAGGCAGCCACGATAGCTCCCTGTGCCTTTCGTGGTTCCATCGTTCCCATCACGAGCATGATCTTGTCCGTGTCTTCGAATCCCGCGAACGAACGCAGTTCAGCGCGTTGGACGGAGTTGCGGTATGTGTCGATCTCCTCGATGTCGACGCCGTAGTCGACCACGTAGCTCGGCCTTGGCGAACGCAATTCATCGAAGAGCTCCGCCGTTCTCGACGCCTCGAAGATCAATCCCTTTGGCAGTTTGAAAAGCTCCGCGATCCTCTTCTTCGCTCGGGGATCCATGCCAGCAGGTCCGTAGGCCGTGTAGCAGTAGACCCCGAAGTCCAGGCTCTCATGGATCGCCCAAACGCTGGGGATTCCTGTTCGTTCTGCCGCATCGACCGCCGGGAACGCCGTGATGGTGTTCACCAAGACCACCCCACCGTTGTTCAGCTTGAACAGGAGCGCCAACTCGTGCACCTGACCTTCGTAGCTGAAGACGGAGTCCATTGGGGAGTACGACGTGATGTGGACTGGAATATCCATTCCCTCGAGCGTGCTCCTGAGTGGGCCATCGGAGAAGGAGATGACGCGACAGCTCATGCCCTTTTGGGCCCGCAACTCGCGCAGCAGCTCCAATAACCAAAGCTGCCCACCCCCGTAACCCAGGTCGTGTGTGAAGACAATGACATCGGAGCGAGTGCTTGAAATCCCGGCAAGTGCGGCTTCGTTTCGCACGCGTACGCTCACGAGGTCAGACGATTCTGATGGATCCTCGGCAACCCACGTGACGGTGTGGCCGTCGTGTCTCCATCTTTCGCCTTTCAGGCTTGTCGCTTCGACAGAAACGAGAGATACGTCGCTCCTCGGAATGTGACGCATGTTGACGAAGGCTTCGAACCCGGCCACAGCTGCGTCCTTGTGCAACGAAGTCGGGACGAGTTGGTTCACATAGACCCGTGCCCGCCCGACACTCATCCCATCGACGAAGACCTCGACTTTGGCGACGTGCGAGTCATCGAAGAGGCACCAACCACGAACGAGGAGCACCTCGTCGTCGATGTTTGACCCATCCTCCGGGAAATCGAGGAAACCCGTGCCCCCGTTTCTCACCTTCGGTGAAGGCTCGAATATCAAATGACGCCGTGCAACACAAGTCTCACCGTTCACCCGCGCCATTACCGTCATCAGTGCTGGTCCGGGGTCGACATCGCTCAAGTCGATTTGCGCGGACCATTCCACGCAGTCGGACCGCCGTACCGATTGAGTCGGCAACACGAGCGCGGTCACCGGAGCATTTTCCGCCACCTGAACCCGCACCTGAGCCGCCTCGGCGTCCTGGACGCCCTCCAGACGTCCCGCAAGAAAGAGATTCTCCTGCGCCGAGGGCTTACTTCCGTCAGGTTGATCGATGATGAGTGTCAATCGGCGGGGCGGTCGTCCATCGCCACCGGGACGCCACGTCCGTTCACTACTCGCCTCGCTCACGACACATGCGGAAGGGGAAAGTGTCGTGCCTGCTCACTGTGCCGGGAAACCAGGTCACGCCAGGTTGAGGCAATGCCATCGCGCAGAGCTCGCGGGTGGTAGTCGATCAGATCCTGAAGGACGCGAATATCGAGTTGCACGCGAGGAACGTCGAAGTCGCGAGCTGGTCGACGATCGATTGCCAGTGGTCGACCCGTTATATCCTGAGTAAGCGTGTGGACTTCCTTGAGACTCACATGCATGCCGCTTCCGACATTGACGACCTGTGGTCCGCCCTCCAAATTCACCAAGCAGGCCGTCGCGTAGCCGACATCTTCCACGTGAACGAAGTCACGAGACACTGTTCCGTCACCGAAGACAACGACCGGCTCGCCGCTGAGGCAATGTTCGAGAGTTGTCCCGATGATGCCCTGTCCCCGCGCCCCGGTCTGGCCTGGACCATACGCATTGGCGACTCGCAGGATTCGGACGGGGACTGAACTCAAAGCTCCGTATCGGAGTACGAATCGCTCAGCGGTAAGCCTTGTAATGCCGTAGACGCTCAATGGAGCGGTGGGGGCGTCCTCGGGAGTCGGAAAGGTCTCGGTTCGCCCATAGACGGTCCCGCCGGAGGACAGGAATGTCAGCGGGACGCCGGGACCCCTTCCGAGTTGATCGATCATCTCAAGAAGCGGTTGCAGGATCAGCGACAGATCGAGCTGTGGCTCTTGCTCCGCCTCCCCCGGCATCAACGAGCTCAAGGCGAAGACGATGTGACCGATGTCCCGCAGTGCCTCAGCGAGCGTAGCTGTGACTCCCGCGTCGCCAATGACGAATTCGGCACCCTTGGTGAGCTGTTCAATGGGACCTGAGGGAGCCCGTCTGGTCAGCGACGTCACGTGATTCCCCTGGTCAAGGAGGCATCTTATGATCTGTGACCCGATGAAGCCGGACCCGATGACCAGGGTCGACGGCAGTTTCCCGCGAGGCGGCGCGACTCGTCCGGAGACCTGCACGCACGGTATTATACGTACCTCGGTGCTCGGTCCTGGGGCTATGCAGCAAGCGCGTTCGCGGCTGCACTGTCACGTCGAGCGGTTTGCTCACTGCCTTGCATGCTTGACTCCTCCTCCTCCTCCGCGTCTTCTGGTGCTGCCGGATCACCCTGTCGGATCTGTGGATCGCCCGTCGACGCCGTCGGGAGCCGCTATGGGCAGTTCGCCCGAAGATCGTTCACGATTGGAAGGTGCCCCCAGTGCGGATTCGCATGCGTTGTTGACCCTTGGCTCGACTATGACCTCATTTACGACAATGAGTACTACGAAGGACGCGGCGCGGACCCCCATGTCGACTACATCGCAGCATTGTCGGATCCGGACAGGACCACACAGAAGTTCGAGTGGCGCGGAGTCCTGTCCTGCGTGGACGGGATCGTGCCTGTGACTCACGCAACCCACTGGCTGGACTACGGGTGCGGGGTCGGCGGACTCGTGCAATATCTGAGAAGCCACGGCGTACCGGACGCTGTCGGCTTCGAACAAGGATGGAGCGTCGAGCGGCTTGCGGAAAAGGGGATCCCGCACCTCCAGCCGCAGGATCTCCCCGAGCTCGCCGGAACGTTTGACGTCATCACGGCAATAGAGGTGATCGAACACGCAATCGATCCCCTCGGGGAGCTCCGCAGGATGCGAGCTTTGTTAAAGCCCGGAGGAATCCTCTTTCTCACCACCGGCAACGCGGAGCCGTACCGCCACAAGCTTTCGGAATGGCGCTACATCATGCCCGAGGTGCACATCTCGTTATTCGAGCCCAGGACCCTGGCACTCGCTCTGGGCAAGGCCGGGTTCGTGGCCGAATACCCCGGATTCGGCCGTGGCTGGACGGACATGTACCGGGCGAAAGCTCTTCGGACCCTGGGCGTACAGCGGACCGGCCCGATCAGCAGTCTCCCTCCGTGGCCGGTGCTGGCCAGGGCATTCGAAGCCCGGCTACGGCTCGCCCGGCAACCGATCGGCGTGGCGATTGAGTAGTCCCGGCAGAGTCGCCCCATGTAGCCTCTCCCGATGGGCCGCGGGGCGCCACGGACAACTTCCGCCGTGACCGCAGACGTCACCCTGCTCGTGCCGTCGGACGATGTCTCCGATCCGGAGGTTTCGATCGTGGTGCCGGCGCTCAACGAGGAAATGACCATTGCGGTCTTTGTCGCCTGGTGCAAGGAGGGTCTGCGGCGGATCCGAGCGAGAGGAGAGATCCTCATCATCGACAGCTCCTCGGATCGAACCCCCGAGCTGGCGGTCGCAGCAGGAGCCCGAGTGCTTCGCACTCCGAAACGCGGACTGGGGCGAGCGTACATCGATGCTCTCCCGTACATCCGGGGACGTTACGTCGTGATGGGGGATGCCGATTGTACGTATGACTTCCGGGAGCTGAGGCGTCTTCATTGAGAAGCTACGCGATGGCTACGAATTCGCAATGGGTTCTCGTTGGCTGGGGACCATCGAAGATGGGGCAATGCCGCCCCTCCACCGCTACCTCGGCACACCTCTCACGACCTCGATCCTCAACAGAATCTATGGAAGCGATTTCAGCGATATTCACTGTGGTATGAGGGCGATGACCAGGGATGCGCTCGACAGCATCGGCCTCACGTCGCAGTCATGGGAGTACGCCTCGGAGATGGTGCTCAAGGCGGTACGGCTGAATCTGCGTACCGTTGAGGTACCGGTCACGTTCTATAAGGACCAGGAGGGCAGGGTCTCGCACCACAAACGAGCCGGCTGGTTCAGCCCATTTCAAGCAGCATGGATCAATCTGCGGGCGATGTTCATTTACCGCGCGGAGTATTTCATGCTCAAGCCCGGGTTGATCATCATGCTTCTCGGGCTGCTTCTGACTCTCCCCTTGAGTTTTGGACCCGTTGTGATCGGACCCGTAACACTCAGCCTCTACTGGATGCTCTTTGGTCTTACCCTCAGCATCCTCGGATTGCAGAGTTTCTTTTTCGGGGTGTTGGCCCAAATCTTCTGCGACCATTCCGGCCTGGCGCGTCGCCGATGGTCCAACGTGTTCCGCTACACCAGGGCGATGGGCGTGAGCGCCCTTGTCTTCGTCATCGGCATCGTCCCCGCGGTGAATGTCGTGGTGTACTACCTGACACACGACCAGCGTCTCCCCTCCCCCGCAAGCTGGATCGATCATCTGGGTGTCACAGGGATCCTCCTCATGATCATTGGTTTCTCAGGCTTCTGCTTCACACTCCTGCTTCATTCGACGGGTATCCAGTACGGCTCCGCCGTCGTCGCGGAAGCCCAAGCGCCCGAACTGGTTCCGGATCTCGCGGGGCATCATTACGCACCGGAGGTATAGGTGACGAGCAGCGGGATCTGGCCAAAGCAACGCACCCCACTGACGCCGGAGCAACAAGCGGCACTCGAAGATTGGTACGAGGAGTTCCTGCGCAGCGTCCTGACCGACAATTACGGCTGGATCGAGCGCTTCAACGATCGCTATGCGCTACGAACCGCATTGCCGTCCTGTCGAACGCTCGAGATCGGGCCCGGGAATGGTTCGCATCTGAAAGTTGAGAACCTGTCGGCGCACGAGGAATACGTGGCACTTGAATTGCGCCCCTTGCTGTCACACCAGATAGAGCAGCATCCAAATCTAAAGGTCGTCGTCGGTGATTGTCAGGACCACCTGCCTTTCGACGACGACACCTTCGATCGGATATTGGCCATTCATGTGCTCGAGCACCTTGACAACCTGCCCGCAGCCCTCCAGGAGGTAGCCAGGGTCTTGAAACCTTGTGGCTCGTTCTCTGTGGTCATCCCCGCTGAAGGGGGTGCCGCATATGCCCTTGGCCGGTGGGCCACCGTGCAGCGCCGGTTCGAGAAGCGGTACAAGATCCCCTACGGAGAGGTGATCCGCTACGAACACATCAACACTGCACGTGAGGTGCTGGGTGAGCTTCGGCGCGTCTTTCGGGTCGAGCACCGAACGTTCTTTCCCACGCATGTACCTTCGGTCGATCTGAACGTCACGATCGGGCTGACGCTCTCTGTGCGTTAGACGAATGGGCGTATCTTCTCCCAACGCTCCGCTTGACCTCTTGCCCGAACCCACTGTCGACGCGCCCGAAACGGACGCCATGACCAGACCGAGACGTCAACCCGCGCATCGGCGCGAGGGTCGCCTTGCGAGATGGCGAACAGCTTGGTCGCCCGCCCGGGTGCCACCGGTCACCTACGCCGTGGCTCTGACAGTGCTGGTGACCGTCATCGATGCCATCTGGGCTGCACGCGACCACACCGGGCCCTCTTGGGACCAGTCGCACTACCTCACAGTCACCTGGATCTTTCAACAGGCGCTGGACCATCACGGTCCGATCAGCTTGATCCGGGCGATCTACACCACGGACCCCGGCCGCGCACCACTGTTCGTGGTGGCGATGCTGCCCTTCTCCTACCTCTTTCGCGACGGCCCAGAAATGGGTCTGGCACTCAACGTCGTGATGTGGCCCGTCATTCTGTTGTCGGCAGGGGCTGTGGCTAAAGAGGCGTTCAACGAGAGAGCCCGGCTCATCACCATTGTCGCGCTCGGCTCCGATGCCCGGGCTGGTTCCATTCGCCCACACCCAGCTCCAAGACTTCACGCTAGCGAGCATCGGCACCTTTGCCATTTGGCTCATTCTTCGCACCAGGAACCTCGACAGCACCCGGGCCTGCGTCGCGCTCGGCGTCGTCCTTGCGTTGGGGACATTGACAAAGATCTCATTCGTTGTCGTCGTCTTGGTCCCCTTGCTCGTAACGGCCTTCTACCGCGTGATGACGGGTCTCCGGCACCCTGGCTCAAGGACCCTGTGGCTCGAGTTCCGTCGACCGCTGACCAACGTCGTTTTGATGGGCGTGCTGGGGATCGGGCTATCCCTTCTGTGGTACGTCCCGAACTGGGAGGCGACCCGCGCCTATCTGCACGTGGCGTTCGAGCAACAACCCGGGACGGTCGCGCACCCTCTCGCCCTCCACAATCTCGACGTGTTCGGGCTCCAGATGGTCAACTCTGGCGTAGGGCTGTTCTTCTTCTTGCTCGCCCTCGTCGTGCTTGTTGCTCAGCCTGCCGCAACTGTTCAAATTGCGGTTGCGGAACTGGCTGAGATGGTTCAAGCCTGCCTACGGCGCCTATCTGATCGGCTGGCTTGCAATCCCCGTCATCACCGTGGCAGTGAGCACTAACCAGGCGGAGCGTTACGCGGTCGCCTCGCTGCCGCCCGCTGCAGTCATCCTCGCCGGTCTCATCACCGGTCTTCCCTGGGCGTCCATTCGCCGGGTGGCCGTCGCCTTCCTCGTGGTTGTCGCCGTTGACGCGGCGCTGTACACCAGCATCGCTGGCTTCACAGCTCCCGCTCCTCCCGTCCTACGTTGCTTTCTCAACCCCGTTCGGCGTGGCCTCCGCCCAAGTGTTGAGCCCTCCCGGGTTAGGGGACGCGCCGTTCCCCGCCTCTCAGAACTACGCGCTGAACGTGATTGAGTATCTGGAATCCAAGAGCCGAGGCCCGTCTGGAAGGGTCGAGCCGCGCACGATCGCGCTCCTCGAGCTTCAGGGCTATCTCAACGGGAACGACCTGCCCTACTGGGCAGACATCCGCCATGACCCCTTCACGTTTGTCACCCTGTTTCGGGCACCATCGACCAACGCATTGGCGGCCGAACTGAAGACCTACGAATTTCGCGCTGTATATCAAACAACCTTCGGCGTCGCAGGAGGCTGTCAACGGACGCGTCGGCGAGCTGAATGCCGCCGCCGCCGCGCGCCAGATGACACCGCAGCTCTTCGCCCTCTTCAAGCCACACCCGGCCAGAATTTTTGCCGGAGCCGGCCAGGCCCAGGGCGATTATGTGCTTGTATTGGAGCGCCCGTGACCTTCAGCGAGGATTTCATCGCCGAGGCCATCGCGGTACTCGGGGCCGTGGACCGGGACGCGGTCGAAGCCTGTGCCAGAGGGCTTAGTGACGTCCGCGACCGGGGGGGTCGGCTCTTTGTCCTCGGGGTCGGCGGCTCAGCCGGCCACGCGTCTCATGCCGTCAATGACTTCCGGAAGATCTGTGGCTTTGAGGCCTACACGCCGACCGACAACGTCTCGGAACTCACCGCTCGGGCCAACGACGAAGGCTGGGACACCTCCTTCTCGGAGTGGCTGCGCGGTCTCAAGCTCGCAGCCGCAGACGGCGTCCTGGTGTTCTCGGTGGGCGGTGGCGATCCCGAGCGGGCCGTGTCGGTCAACATCGTGCGAGCACTCGAACTGGCCCAGGAGGCCGGCGCGTCGATCTTCGGCATCGTCGGCCGCGACGGTGGCTACACCGCCCAGGTCGCTCGACGCCTGCGTTGTGCTGCCGCCCCTCTTCGCGGACCACGTGACCCCGCTCACCGAGGGTCTCTGTGCCGTCATATGGCACCTGCTGGTCAGCCATCCGAGCCTTGCCCGCCACACGACGAAGTGGGAGTCCATGCGGTGAGCTCGATCCAGTCCTCCAGCGCGTCTTCGTGGTCGGTGGCGCGGGATTCATCGGGAGCCATTTCTGCGACCGGCTCCTCGGCCGGACCCGAAGTCGCCGCCGTCACCATCTACGACAACTTCTCCTCCGGCCGCAACTGGCACATCGAACACCACACCGACGACGGCCGCTTCACCGTGGTCCACGGCGAGGTGGCCGACCTGCCCTCTCTGACCGAAGCCATGCAAGGCCACGACACCGTCATCCACCTGGCATCCAACCCCGACATCGCCAAGGCGATGACCGAGCCCTCGGTCGACTTCGACGAGGGAACCCTGCTCACCAACCACGTGGTTGAGGCCATGCGCCTGTCGGGCGCCCGGCTCATCCTGTACGCCTCTGGCAGCGGCGTCTACGGCGACCTCGGCGAGTTCGAGGCGGACGAGGACCACGGGCCCCTCGTCCCCGTCTCCACCTACGGCGCCAGCAAGCTGGCCGGCGAGGCCCTGATCTCCTCGTACTCCTACATGTTCGATCTCGGAGGGTGCGCCTTCCGGTTCGGCAACGTCGTGGGCCCCCGCCAGACCCACGGTGTCGGCTACGACTTCGTGCGCCGGCTCGAGCGCGATCCCTCGCGACTGCAGATCCTCGGTGACGGCAACCAGTCAAAGTCGTACATCCATGTCAGCGACGTCGTCGATGCGGTCCTGCTGGCCGCCGAAAAGGCGCCGAGGCCCTTCAACGTGTACAACGTGGCGACCGGCGACTACATCACGGTCAGCGAAATTGCCGACCTGGCCCGACAGGTCACCGGGACCGACCTCGGCCGAACTCGACTACACCGGCGGCGACCGGGGCTGGAAGGGCGATGTGCCCATCGTCCGCCTCAACACGGAGCGCATCCGCGGCCTTGGGCTGGGCCAATGCCATGAGCTCTCGCCAGGCCCTGCGGGCCTCCATGGTGTCCCTGCTGGCTGACAGCCGGGAAGGTAAGTTCGAATAGGTATGTTCCCCAAAGCTGGGCGTCGTTGTGTCTTCTTGGACCGTGACGGCGTGCTGAACGAGGCGGTAGTGCGCCAGGACCGTCCCTATGCCCCCACTTCGGTCGACGAGTTGCGCATCCTTCCCGGGGTGCCCGAGTCCTGTGCCCGTCTCGCCCGAGCCGGGTTCGCTCTGGTCGTCGTGACCAACCAACCCGACATCGCCCGCGGTACTGCCGACCCGGCGAGTGGTGGAGGAGATCCACGCCCGCCTGCGGGCCCAGATCGTCCTCGACGCCATCTACGTCTGCCCCCATGACGACGCTGCCCACTGTGCGTGCCGCAAACCCCGGCCCGGCCTGCTCACGCAGGCCTCGTCCGATCTCGGTCTCGACCTCGGGTCGCAGTTACATGGTCGGTGATCGTTGGCGCGACGTCGAAGCCGGCCAGCGGGCCGGGTGCCGGACCGTGTTCGTTGACCGGGGCTACGACGAAAAGCAGCCTGTCGACCCGGACACCATCGTGGCCAGCCTGAGTGAGGCGGAAGCGTGGATCACGTCGGACTCGGGAAGGGCGCCCCGTGCCTCCTGAGTACGGCATCGCGATCTTCGGCGATGGTGCCGACTTCGAAACCATCGTGGCCCTGGCGACCGATCCCCTGATCTCGGGTTTCACCACCAATCCCACACTCATGCGCCAGTCGGGGGTGGACGACTACGAGGGCTTTGCCCACAAGGTGCTTGACGTCGTCGTCGACAAGCCTGTCTCCTTCGAGGTCTTTTCCGACGAGTTCGACGAAATGGGTCGCCAGGCCCGCCTCATCGCCTCCTGGGGCGACAACGTCTTCGTGAAGATCCCCGTAACCAACACGCGAGGGGAGTCCTCTGCTGCGCTGATCTCGGACCTGACGGCCGACGGCCTGTCGCTCAACGTCACCGCCATCCTCTCCCTTGCCCAGGTCGAGATAGTCCATGGGGCGCTCGGCGGTACCCAAGCGGCCATCGTCTCGGTGTTCGCCGGGCGCGTGGCCGACACCGGACGAGACCCGGTCCCTCTGATGGCGGCCGCACGTGAGATCCTCAGCGACGACCCCGCCCAGCGACTCCTGTGGGCGAGCCCACGCGAGGTGCTCAACCTGCGCCAAGCGGAGTCGGTTGGCTGCCACATCATCACCATGACGAACGACCTCATTCGCAAGCTCCCGAACCTCGGCCGGGACCTCGACGACGTCTCCCTCGACACCGTGCGTATGTTCCACGGGGACGCCGAGGAATCGGGCTTCGTCCTCTAGGAATTTCTCATGATCATCACCCGGACTCCCTTGCGCATCACCCTCGGCGGCGGCGGCACGGACCTGCCCTCGTACTACGAGCGCTTCGGTGGGATGCTCATCTCCGGCGCAATCGACAAGTACGTCTACATCACGCTGAACCGGACCTTCACCGACGACTTCTTCCTTAAGTACTCGGCAATAGAGCGGGTGACCGAGATCGGTGACATCGCGCATCCGATCATCCGTGAGGCCTTCTCTCTCCACAACGTCGAGTCGGCCATTGAGATGGTCAGCGTGGCCGACATTCCCGCCGGCACCGGCCTCGGCTCGTCGGGTTCGTTCACCGTCGGCCTGCTCCGAGCTATCTACGCCTTTCGGCGCCGGCACGCCACCCCGGCCAACCTGGCCGAAGAGGCCTGTCACATCGAGATCGACTGCTTGCACCAGCCGGTTGGGAAGCAGGACCAGTTCATCGCCGCCTTCGGTGGGCTCAACTGCTTCGAATTCACCACCGAAGGACAGGTGCACGTCTCGCCCCTCATGGTCTCGAACGAGACGCTCCGCGACCTGGAAGAGAACCTGGTCATGTTCTTCACGGGCTATTCCCGCGAGGCCCACTTGGTGCTGACCGAGCAGAAGAACACGTTCTGAAGAGGGCGAACATTCGATGATCGAGAACCTCCACTTCGTGAAGGAACTGGGCCTGAAGAGCAAGGCCGCCCTCGAGGGCGGGGATACGGCGACCTTTGCCGCGCTGATGAACGAGCACTGGGAGCACAAGCGGCGGCGATCACAAGGAATGTCCAACGAGAACATCGACCGGTGGTATGAGATCGGCCTGGCACACGGCGCGATTGGCGGGAAGCTGGTCGGTGCCGGGGCTGGAGGATTCCTTCTCTTCTACACCAAGGCCCACGACGACCTCCGCGGGGCCATGGCCCGCGAGGGCCTGATCGAGGTCCCGTTCACCTTCGAGCACGACGGTTCAGTCGTGCTCGTGCCGCGACTGACCTCACACTCGCTCGCGTGCAGTGCCTGATCCTCGCGGGCGGTCTGGGTACCCGGATGCAGGCGCACGACCCGCGCGTCCCCAAGGCAATGTTGCCGGTCGCCGGACGGCCCTTCCTCCACTGGCAGCTGTCGTGGCTCGCCCAACAGGGGGCCGATGGTGCGGTGCTCAGCATCGGCCATCTCGGTGGTCAGATTCGCGACTTCGTCGCGGACGGTGCTGAATGGAACCTGCCGGTCACCTACGTGGAGGAGGGTGACGACCTGCGCGGCACCGGTGGCGCAGTCCGCCTGGCCGTCGATGAGGGAGCGCTGGGTGACTCCTTCTTCGTGCTCTATGGGGACTCGTACCTGCAGGTTGCTCTGCGCGACGTGCAGGCCGCGTACGAGGTCGCCGGTCTGCCCGCCCTCATGACGGTCTACGAGAACGACGGGAGGTGGGACGCCAGCAACGCCATTTGTAACGGCAATGTGGTCGTCCACTACGAGAAGGGTTGCCCCGAGCCCCCGCCCAGCATGCGATTCATCGACTACGGGCTCTCTGCCATGCAGGCCGCCCTCGTGCGCGAGCTCATCCCGCCGCGGGAGCAGCACGATCTGGCCGACTTCTTCCTAACGCTGAGCCGGCAGGGCCGCCTGGGTGCGTTCGTGGCTACCGAGCGCTACTACGAGATCGGGTCTCCAGACGGGCTGGCCGAACTAGATCGACTGCTCAGGCTCGGAGCGGGTGGGCCGATCTGAGCAAACGTGCTCAGGCTCGCGATGCGTTTTTCCCCAGGGACATTACGAGGCCGTCGAGGATGTCGGCCTCCGAGACGGTGCACTCCGCGAAATTCGAACCTGCGCATGGCCTCCCTGAGCACGAGCGCGCCGCCGAAGAGCACGTCCTCACGGCCGGCGGGTATGGCGGGGCGACGCGCCGCGTACGGCGACAGGCTCGGCCCCGAGGACGCTGCACCAGCGGTCAACGGCCTCACGGGTGAGCGTTGCATGATGGATCTTGTCCCGGTCGTAGTGGGTCAGCCCCAGTTCGAGGGCGGCCAGCGTCGAGACCGTCCCCGCGAGGCCGACCAGGCGGGCGGATCGGTCCAACCCGCCCAGCTCGGGGAGCTCTCGCTGGGCGCGGTCGAGCTCTGCCCCGATCGCCCCGATGGCCGCCGCGACCTCGTCCTCGCCTGGAGGATCTCCCCTCAGATAGCGCTCCGTCAGGCGGACACACCCGATGTCCATGGAGAGTGACAGCACCTCGTCACGGCTTTGGATGGCGATTTCCGTGGACCCACCGCCGATGTCGAGGACGACCACCGATCGATTCGCTCCGGGGAGGTCGGCGGTCGCTCCCGCGAACGACAGCCGTCCCTCCTCCCCGCCCGTGAGGATCTCCGCCGGGAACCCGACGATCTCACCGGCGGGTTCTAGGAACGTCTCGCTGTTGGCGGCGTCGCGGACCGCCGAGGTGGCGACGAGCCGGGCTCGCTCGACGCCCTGGGCGTCGATGATGGAGCGGTACTCCCGCAGCGCGGTGAACGTACGTTCCAGCGCCTCGGGTCGAAGCCGGTGCGCCGCGTCAACGCCCTCTCCCAGACGAGTGATCCGCATCTCGCGCGCCTTGACGTCTCCGTGCACACCGACCACGAGCAGCCGCGTGGAATTCGTTCCGCAGTCGATTGCCGCTAGCGCAGCCGGGTCCCTCACCAAACCGAGTATCCCAGAGCGCCAGTAATCAGGTTTCCCCCCGGGTCAACCCGAGCCGTTCCGCCGCCCACGTCCCGACCACGTCGTCGCCGCCGGCGAGCCACCATGCCACGTGCGCGTGGAGGCACTTGACCCCCTGGCGCGTCCCGCCCACGCCACCGCTCGGGCGCGGCCCGGCCCAGCCCGGCGGGAGCAGCGCGTCGCGTTCCTCTGCGTAGCGCCGATGGCACTCGACGAGGTCCGCTTCCTCCACGTTCGCCGCCGCCTCCCGTACGCCGCCCGCCGCCTCGAGCCGGGCGATGCGGCCCCGCAGCTCGGGGTCCACCAGCCAGTAGCGAGTCGGCATGGGCCGGCCGTCACGCAGGAGGGGCGCGTTCTCAATGACGGCGGGAGTCCCGTCGAACCGACGCACGACCACCGCGAAGACGCCGGCTGGCTCGCGGCCAAGCAGCTGCGCCACCAGTGACTCGTCGCTGTCACGCACGGTCGGCGCTGGCGAGGGTTCGAACTCGGAGACCATCGTCGTCAAGTCTGCCCCGCGGTCAGGCCTCTCCCGACGCGGTCGGGCGGCCGGTCAGCGCCAGAACTCGAGGGCGTGCACCGACGCGCGACACGAAGCCGGGGCTCTTCTGGCTGCTCGCACCTCCACCCGTGACCGCATCGGCGGGATGGCCGCTCGGCCCGGCTTGCCGACGGTGGATCGCCGAGGTCGTCGTGGTGGTCGTCGTGGACCCCGGGGGCAGCTCCGAGGCGGCGGACGGAGTGACCGGGCCGCTCGGAACCCGGGTCGCCTGCGTACGGCGTCCCGCCGGACGTCGATCCCGTCGGCGGGAGAACCTCGTAGGCCTGCTGGCCCGGGCTGACGAGCTGGTACTGCTCCCGGGCGATGCGGCCGATCTCCCCGGCGTCGCTCAAGTTCTTCTTCTCCTGGGCCAACGCGGCGTCCTGGGAATGCAGCGTCGTGAGTTGCGACTCGGTGCCGGCCAGGTCTGAGCGCTGGCTCAGCAGCGAACTGGCCGGGAACCACGCGAACAGGATGACGGCTGACACGGCCACGGCGCCGAGCAGCAGCAAGCCGGGTCCGCCGCAGCTCCGCGGGGACGGCGCGGCGCTTCTTCGGCTGGCGCGTCGCGCGTCGCTTAGCCCGCGCCATGCCGGGTCCCTCCCTCGCCTGACAGCGCAGCACGCCCTGGGAAGCTGGCCGACTGACCGAGGTCCTCCTCGATCCTGAGCAGCTGGTTGTACTTTGCGACGCGGTCCGAGCGGGCCGGCGCGCCGGTCTTGATCTGTCCGGCGTTCACGGCCACCACGAGGTCGGCGATCGTGGTGTCCTCCGTCTCGCCCGAACGGTGCGAGATCACGGTCGCGTACGACGAGCGGTTGGCCAAGGCCACCGTGTCGAGCGTCTCGGTCAGAGTGCCGATCTGGTTGAGCTTGATGAGGATGGCGTTGGCCACTCCCTCGCGCACGCCTCGCTCGAGGATCTCCGCGTTGGTGACGAAGACGTCGTCGCCGACGAGCTGGATCCGGTCGCCGAGCGCCTTGGTGTGCGCCGCCCAGCCGTCCCAGTCCTCTTCGGCCATCCCGTCCTCGATGGACACGATCGGGTAGCGGTCCGCGAGATCCACCCAGTAGTCGACGAGCTCGCCCGGCGACAGGGTCCGGCCCTCGCCGGCGAGCACGTAGGCGCCGTCCTTCCACAGCTCGCTCGTGGCAGGGTCGAGCGCGAGCGCGATCTCCTCTCCCGGCACTCGTCCGGCTGATTCGATGGCCTCGAGCAAGAGCTTCACCGCGTCCTCGTTCTGCGGGAGATCCGGTGCGAAGCCGCCCTCGTCGCCGACCGCGGTGGAGAGGCCGCGCTGGGCCGAACAACGACCGCAGCGCGTGATAGGTCTCACTCCCCCACCGCAGTGCCTCGGCGAATGAGGCAGCCCCGACCGGCATCACCATGAACTCCTGAAAGTCGATGGAGTTGTCGGCGTGTGCACCACCGTTGAGCACGTTCAACATCGGCACGGGCAGCGCGTGCGCGTTGGTTCCCCCGATGGAGCGATACAGCGGTATCTCGAGGTCGTCGGCCAGGGCCTTCGCGGTGGCCAGCGACACGGCCAGTATCGCATTCGCTCCGAGACGGCCCTTGTCCGGCGTGCCGTCGAGATCGATCATGGCGAAGTCGACCGCGCGCTGATCGAGCGCGTCGAGACCGCAGACCGCGTCGGCGATCTCGCCGTTGACGTGACCCACCGCCCGGAGCACGCCCTTGCCCAAGTAGCGGTCGCCGCCGTCGCGCAACTCGACCGCCTCCCTGATGCCGGTGGACGCACCCGACGGGGCGATCGCGCGACCACGCGCAGCCGGAGTCGAGCAGCACCTCTGCTTCTACGGTCGGGTTGCCCGCGGGAGTCGAGGACCTCGCGCCCGATCACGTGCTCAATGGTGCTCACGACATCTCTCCTTGGTGTCTCCCCTGGTGGGACACCGGATTCCAAGACTAGCGGTTGCGATTCTCCTGATCGGGGACGCCTTCTGCCCCAAGGATCTCCGCGCGCAAGGACAGCGCGCGGTCGCGCAACGCTTGTTCTGCATCGACGCCGACGCGCTGTGCCAGGTTCGCCACCGCGTAGAGCACGTCGCCCACCTGGCGGCGGACCTCGTCGGCATCACTCGACAACGGGTCATCGGGGCGAGGTTCGCTACGCGCCGCCCGCTCTTCGAGTGACGCGAGGTCGGCGACCACCGAGCCGTCGCTCACGGTCGCAGGATCAAGCCCGACGGCGCGGGCCTTGCGTGCCAGCTTTGTCGTCAGCATGAGGGCGGGCAGCGCGGCTGGGATGCCCTCGGTCACGCTGCGCCTCCCCTTCTCGGACTTCTTGATGTCCTCCCAGTTCTGCTCGACCTGGTCGGCGCCGTCGACCGCGACCTCGGCGAAGACATGCGGGTGTCGATGGACGAGCTTGTCGTGCACCGTGCGTGCCACATCGGCCAGGTCGAACGCACCGACCTCGTCGGCCAGGCGCGCGTGAAAGACGATCTGGAACAAGAGGTCGCCCAGCTCCTCTTGCAGATGGGCGGAGGTGCTGTCCTGCCGGTCGCGCTCGCCTCCCTCGAGTGACCCCGGCTTCTCGGGTGCCGCCAGCGCGGCGAGCGCGTCGAGGACCTCGTAACACTCCTCGACCAGGTGCGGCATGAGCGAGGCGTGCGTCTGCGCCCGGTCCCAGGGACAGCGCTCTCGCAGGGTGTCCATGAGCGTGACCAGGTCGGCGACCGCGGCGCCGGCGAGCACGGCGCCGTCGGCGGCGTGCGACGCCCTCCCCGCGGGGATGTAGAGCGAGGTGAGATGGTCGGGCTCGAGCGTCCGATCCAGCTCCCACCAGTCGACAGGGACCACCATCTCGTCGGGGAGCCCGAGGTGGTGCAAGATCACCGGCTGCGGCAGGCTGCGCCGCGGTGTCCTCGAGCGCGAGCTTCACGTCGGAGAGGACGAGACGGGACCAGCATTGCGCCACCAGCAGCGGACCCTCTCCGAGGTGGACGCGGCCGATCGCGGTGGCGTCCACCAGCCGGACGCCCTGGGCCACCGGGTCGACCCCGAGCGCGGCCCACGCCAGGTCGAGGAACGAGAGGGCCGGCAGCACGGTGACGTCGACCCTCTCGTCCGCGCGCAACAGGTCGACGGTGCGCTCGGCGACCAGGGGCGAGCCGGGCACGGCATAGACCACCGGCTCGGGTGCCGCAGCGACTGCCGCGGCGATCAACTCCTCGACTATGGCGGCGTAGACCTCCTCGAACGTCGCCGCGGACTCGTAGAGGTGGTCGAAGGCGTGCAGTCCTCCGAACGATGCGGCCGCGGGGTGGCGAGCGGTCCGCACGTAGGCCGTCGGAGACGACAAGAGCGACGCGGTGTGCTCGCCCAGGAGCTCGGGGCCGGCGGGCCCGAGGCCCACCACGGTGACGTGGGGGCGGGCCGCCACGGTTAGCCGCTGAACGGGCTCGTCGACGCGGACGCCGGCGCCACCGGCGGCTCGTTGGCCGGCGCGTTCAACACGTCAGACTTCTCGGGCGTGATCGGGAGGAAGATGACGCCCGGGTCGGGGACCCACGCCCCGTAACGAGGGTCGACGCTGACCGACGAATGGCGCTCGGCGACGCCGAGCGCGGTCTCCGTCGCCTTGGCGCCCACGGTCTGCACCGCCTCGGAGACCGATGGCTTTGCCCTGGCGAACGGCGTCGGTGTCCTCGAGGTGATCTGGATCAGCAGCCAGTTGCCGTTGTCATCGATGGGAGCCGACACGGTGCCGATCGGGAGGCTGCCCAGGTTCGAGCCGGACGGCAGCTCGGCCACGATGTCCGACAGCACCGAGCAGCCCTGCGGGCCGCCCTGCGCCTGCGACGCCACCTGGGAGAACGGCGTGCCCGAGGCCACCTGAGCCGCCGCCGCCTTGGCGTCGGCCTCGCTTTGGTAGGGGGCGACCGTGAAGCACGCGGTGTCGAACCGGGAGCGGTGGGACTCGTAGTAGCGCTGGAGATCCGTGTCGCTCGACCCGATGCCCGAGAGGTCCTCCTGGAGCGCCGTCACCGTCGCCACGAACTGGACCTGCTGGTCCACGAAGGAGGCGGGCATGGTGGCGAGGACCTCCGTCGCCCGAGAGTGACTGGCCGGTCACGCTGCAGGTGTAGCGGGGGTTGTCCCCCTGTGCGGTCTGCGCGACCTCTCCCATCACGCTCGAGATCTGATCGGTCAAGGCGGTGCGCGCGGCGGTGAGGTCCGCCTGGGTCACCGTGACGTGGTCCCGGTCGGCCAGCTGCAGCAAGATCTGGTGCCCGATCTCGGTGTCGAGGTACGTGGCGGCGAAACCGGTGGTGGCCGTTGGGTTGTCACCGGAGTTCTGGCCGGTGCCCGCGCCCGTCACCGGAGCAAGCTGTTGCCCGCCGCCCGAAGAGATGTACTCCTGCGAGTTCAGATAGCACTGGTACTCCGGAGAATCGGCGATTGCGCTGAGATCCGAATTGAACGACCCCTGGCTGATCGACGCGCCGTTCACAACGGCCGCGTTGGAGGGCACCGCGAACGCGGCTGCGGCGAGGCCGCCGCCCAGAAGGACGAGGAGGACGATGAACCACTTCACGCGCCGCGCATGCTACAAGGTGTCCCCGTCGCGTCCCGCATCAGCCGAAGGCACGAGCTCTTCGATGAGGCCGCGCACAGTGTCCGCCGGCGAGTTGTCGTTGCTGATGGGTACCAGGAGCTGCGCCGTGTCCTCGCGGTACGTCGCCCCCGGCGCCAGCCGGCGCAGGCGCACCTGTGCGCTGGCGGCCAGCGCCACGGGCGCGATCCGAACCACCGGCTGGCGCGTCCCCCCGGGTCGCACCGAGCTCATGGCGATCTCGGTGATCCCCCGCTCGAGCGCGCTGGCGCGCAGCCGCGACAGCGACAGAAGCCCCTGCGCGGGTGCGGGAAGCGGGCCGTAGCGGTCCACCCACTCGGCGCCGATGTCCTCCACGTCGGCGAGGCTCCCGGCCCCAGCGAGGCGCCGGTACGCCTCGAGCCGGGCATCCTCGGCCACCACGTAGTCCTTCGGGAGGTGCGCGTCGCCCGGGACGTCGACCGAAATGCGCGGCGGCGCGGGGCCGGCTTCGCCCTTCGCCTCGGCCACGGCCTCGGCGACCAGTTGGACGTAGAGGTCGTAGCCGACCGCTGCGATGTGCCCGGACTGGTCGGAGCCCAAGATGTTGCCCGCGCCGCGGATCTCGAGGTCGCGCATGGCGATCTTGAACCCCGAGCCCAGTTCGGTGTGCTCGCCGATGGTGCGGAGGCGCTCGTAGGCCTGTTCGGAGAGCACCCGGTCCGCCGGGTGGAACAGATAGGCGTAGGCGCGCTGCCCGGCGCGGCCCACGCGCCCGCGGATCTGGTGCAGCTGCCCGAGACCGAGGAGGTCGGCCCGGTCGACGATCAGCGTGTTGACCGAGGGCATGTCGATGCCGGACTCGATGATGGTGGTGCACACCAAGACGTCGTAGCGGCGCTCCCAGAAGTCGAGGACCACTGTTTCGAGGCTGCCCTCGTCCATCTGCCCGTGTGCGACGGCGATGCGCGCCTCGGGCACGAGGTCGCGTAGCTCTCGGGCGACCCGGTCGATGTCCGACACCCGGTTGTGCACGTAGAACGTCTGGCCTTCGCGCAAGAGCTCGCGCCGTAACGCCTCGCTCACTGCGGAGGGATCGTGCTCGCCGACGTAGGTGAGGATGGGGCGACGGTCCGCGGGCGGTGTGTTGACCATGCTGAGGTCGCGGATGCCCGTGAGCGCCATCTCCAGCGTGCGCGGGATGGGACTGGCGGTCAACGTCAGGACGTCGACACCTTCTGCCATCCGCTTCACGGCCTCCTTGTGCGTGACCCCGAACCGCTGCTCCTCGTCGACAACGAGGAGGCCCAACCGCTTGAAGGCGACGTCTTGGCCCAAGAGGCGGTGGGTCCCAACCACCACGTCGACGCTGCCGTCGGCCAGTCCGTCCACCACCGCCTTCTGCTGCGCCGGCGAGAGGAAGCGGCTCAGCAACTCGACACGGACCGGGTAGGGCGCGTAGCGGTCGGCGAAGGTCTGTGCGTGCTGGCTGGCCAGCAGCGTCGTGGGAACCAGCACTGCGGCCTGGGTGCCGTCTTGGACCGCCTTGAACGCGGCGCGGATGGCCACCTCTGTCTTGCCGAAGCCGACGTCGCCACACACGAGCCGGTCCATCGGCCGTGGCTCCTCCATGTCGGCCTTGACATCCTCGATCGCCTTGAGCTGGTCGTCGGTCTCGACGAAGGGGAAGGAGGACTCCATCTCCGTCTGCCAGGGCGTGTCGCTGCCGAAGGCGTGCCCCTCGACGGCGAGGCGGCGCCGGTACAGCTCGACGAGCTCGGCTGCCACCTCGCCGGCGGCGGCCCGGGCCCGGGCCCGTGTTCGCTGCCAGTCCGCACCGCCCATCTTCGAGAGCGTCGGCGACTCGCCGCCGCTGTAGGGGGTGATGGCCTCGATCTGCTCCACCGGCAGGTACAGGCGGTCCGAGCCGCGGTACTGCAGGATCAGATAATCCCGCGTCGTACCGCCCATGGTCCGCGTCGTCACGCCGTCGAAGCGCGCGACGCCGTGCTGGCGATGGACGACGAAGCTGCCGACCTCGAGGTCGTCGAAGAAGCCGTCGGCGGCCCGCGCTCGCGGTCTGGCGCGACGGTGCGGCATGCGCCGGCCGGTGACGTCGGTCTCCGAGAGCACTGCGACCGACGCGCCGGGCAGGATGAACCCGTTGGTGATGGGTGTCGCCACGACCGCGACGCCCGGCGTGCCCGGCGCAACGTCGAGCAGCGGTGCGTGGACACCGTGGGTGGCCAGGGTCGCCGCCAGCCGAGCCGCACCGGCGCCGGTCGAGGCGCACAGCGTGACCGTGAACCCCTCGCCCACCAGCCGCGTCACCCCTCGCGGCGAGCCGCTCCGGATCGCCCGCCACCGGGTCGAACCGCTGCACCGCGAGTGCAGGAACGCCGGGCCCTTCGGGGACGGGCGGCATCGTGGTGACCGGGGCCGGGCAGTCGCGTAAGCAGGCGCTCGAAGGGGACGTGCAGACGCGGGAAGGCATCCTCCTCGCCCTCCTTGGCCCCCCAGGTGGCGGCCAGCGTCTCGGCCAGGGCCGCCTCCTCGTCGAGGAGTTGCGCACCCCTGTCCCTGATGCGCCGCGGCTCGACGAGGAGCACCTGTCCGGCCGCCGGCAACAGGTCCGGCAGGACGCGCTCGGTGGACTCCACGAAGGGCAACCACGATTCCATGCCGTCGAACTGCTCGCCGCGGCGCCAGGCGGTCCCACACCGATGCGCCCCAAGGCCGGCGCGCCCCCAGGTGCTCGGCCGCGGACCGCAGCTCCTCTGTGAGGACGAGCTCGCGGCAGCCGTAGATGGCGACCGCGTCGAGGTCGCCCGACGAGCGTTGGTCGCTGACGGAGAACGCGGTGAGGCGGTCGACCTCGTCGCCCCACAAGTCGATGCGAACCGGTTCGTCCGCCGTGGAGGGGAACACGTCGACGATGCCGCCGCGCACGGCGAACTCTCCGCGGTGCTCCACCTGGTGCTCGCGCCGGTACCCGCGCGCCACGAGCTCGGGCAGCAGCGCATCGAGCCCGAGCTGGTCACCCGGGTGGATCACCACGGGTGCGGTCACGCCCAGGGGGCCGAGCCGTTGGAGCAGCGCACGCACCGGCGTCACGATCACCCGCGGCGCCGGGATCAAGCCGTCACCCGCACCGGTGAGCGCATCGAGGATGGCAAGCCGCCGCCCCATCGTCTCGACCTCGGGGCTGACGCGCTCGAAGGGCAGCGTCTCCCACGCCGGCAGCACCACGACCGGGCCGGCGATCGCCCCGACGACGCGGCCGCCACCACCCGGCGCACCGGGCACTCCCGGCACACTTGGCGGGCCCTCGTCGGTCTGCGGCGGCGCAATGAGGCAGGAGAGGTCGTCGCCGAGGCGCTCCGCATCGAGCCCGGTTGCGGTGACCACGAGCAGGGGTGCGCGCTCGGTGAAGGCCGCCAATGCCGCGACGACCACCGCCTGTGCCGCTTCGGGGACGGCGACGGTCGCGTCCGCCGCACCGACGACCGCCGCCAGCACGGGATCCGTGCGCAGCAGGCGCGGCAGCGCGGCCAGCGCGCCGGGGGAAGGAGAAGACACGGGCGCGGGTGGGGACGGTCGTCATCTCGGCGCGATCTAGCTCGGGAGCGCGTGACACCATGCCATGGCCGCGTCGATGCCGTCGGCGGCGATGCGCTCGACCGCGTCGGCGGCGACCGCCACGGCCGAGGCGAGGACTTCGCGCACTGCCTTGGGCGGCCGGCGTAGGACGTGCGAGGCGCCCTGCGCCGCGCTCGGCGGCTTGCCGATGCCGATGCGCACACGGAGGAAATCCGCCGAGTGCAGATGAGACTTGACCGACTGCAGCCCGTTGTGGCCCGCCAGGCCGCCGCCTGCCTTCAGGCGCACCGTGCCCGGCGGCAGGTCGAGCTCGTCGTGCACGATCACGATGGTCGCCGGATCGGTGACCCCGAAGCGGCGGGCCAGCGCGCGCACCGCCGTCCCGGACTCGTTCATGTAGGTCGTCGGCACGGCGAGCGCCACCCGCCGGCCCCCCAGGGTGACCATCGCCGCCCGCGCCGCCACCCCCTTCTCGCCGCGCAAGGACGCGCCATGGCGCTCGGCCAGCAGCTCCACGGTGTCGGCGCCCGCGTTGTGCAGGGTCCCGGCGAACTCCGTTCCCGGGTTGCCCAGCCCGACGACGAGCAGGTCCGCCGGGGTACCCCGGCGCTCGGGCCGGGCGAAGGGGCGGCGCAGTGCCTAGCCCTCTTCGGACGTGGCCCCGGATGCCTCCGCACTCGGCTCGGCGGCCGCTGCCTCTCCCTCGACCGCCCCTTCCACGGCCTCGCCCTCGGCGGCCTCCTCCACGACGACACGTGGCGGCTGGCCGACGACGACGGTCGTCTCGGGGTCGACGTCGGTCGTCACGCCGGCGGGCAGCACGAGGTCGGAGACCCGGACCTGCCCGCCGATGGTCAGTTCGCTGACGTCCGCCTCAATGGCGGTCGGGATGTCGCTGGGGAGGGCGTTGATGGGGAGGGTGAACATCTGCTGCTCCACGAGGCCGTCGCCGTGGTGCACCTCGATCGCCTCGCCCACCACAGTGATGGGGACATCCGCGCTGATGACCTCGTCGCGGCGCACGATGACGAAGTCGACGTGGGTGACGGTCTGCGCCACGGGGTGGCGCTGCATGTCGCGGGCGATCGTCAGGTACGTGCCCGAGCCGGTGTCGAGCGAGAGGAGCTGGTTGGCCCCGGCCTCGCTGTTGAGGGCCACGCGCAGCTCGCGGGCGCCGACCGCCACCGGCACCGGGTCGGTGCCGTGGCCGTAGATGACGCCGGGGATCTTCCCCGCCCGCCGCAGCCGGCGAACGGCGCGCGAGCCCAGGGGGCGCCCAACCTCGGCAGCGAGTACGACTTCGGCCATAACGGATCTCCTCGGGTGGCAAGAGCGTGGTCCACGGACGGCAGCGAGCCTCCGGCGAACGGCCCACTAGCGTAGCCGCCCGGCGGGACGGCGACCCTCCGGCCCCCGACCCGGGGTCGAGCCGGCCCTAGACCAGGTTGTCCCCGCCGAAGAGCTCGGAAACCGAGGTGTCCTCGAACACCGCGTCGATGGCGTCGGCGATGATCTTGGCCACCGAGAGCACCTCGAGCTTGTCGAAGGTGCGGTCCTCGGCCACCGGCAGCGTGTCGGTCACCACCACCCGCGAGATCGGCGACGCCTTCAGGCGGTCCACCGCGGGGTCCGACAGCAGGCCGTGGGTCGCCATGGCGCAGATCTCGGACGCCCCGGCCTCGGCCAGCAGCTCGGCCGCGGCGCAGATCGTCCCGGCCGTGTCGATCATGTCGTCGATGAGCACGCAGTGGCGACCCTCGACGTCGCCGATGACGTGGCGCGCCTGCACTTCGTTGTAGGTGCCGCGCGGCCGCGTCTTGTAGACGAGGGCCAGGTCGCACCCCAGGTGCTGGCTGTAGCGCTCGGCCACCTTCACCCGCCCGGCATCGGGGGCCACCACCACGACGTCGTCGCCGAAGTGCTCCTTCATGTAGGCCTCGAGCACCGGTGCCGCCACCAGGTGGTCGAACGGCGTGTCGAAGAATCCCTGGATCTGACCCGAGTGCAGGTCGACGCTCACCACCCGGTCGGCGCCCGCCGCCGAGAGCATGTCAGCGACCAGCTTGGCCGTGATCGGCTCGCGCCCGGTCGACTTACGGTCCTGGCGCGAGTAGCCGTAGTAGGGGCACACGGCCGTGATGCGCTTCGCCGACGCGCGCTTGGCGGCGTCGATCATGATGAGCTGCTCCATCAGCGAGTCGTTCACCGGGGTGGCGTGCGTCTGGATGATGAAGACGTCGCAGCCGCGGATGGAGATGTCGTACTTGCAGTAGATCTCGCCGTTGGCGAACTCCCGCAGGTTGGCCTGCCCGAGCTCGACGCCCAGGTGGCGTGCGATGTCATGGGCGAGCGCCGGATGTGCACGCCCTGAGACCAGTTCCAGACGTCGTCGCGGGATCAGCTCCACGGTCCCCAACGCTACTGCCCCGCCGTTCGCCCCGTCTCGAGCTCGTCTGCGGCTCAGGTCCAAGTCTCGGGACTCAGGCAACCGAACTCACGCGCCGGGACTCAGGCGCCGGGACCGGCCACGACGCCGTGGGGGGCCACCTCGTCGCCGGCCGCCACCTCGGCCCCCGGCTCGAGCACGCTGTAGGGGCCGACCCGCGCGCCGTCGCCGATCGTCGCCCGGGTGCACACCGACTCGTTCACCACCGCGCCCTCGCCGACCGTGGTGTCGGTGAGCACGGCGTTGGGCCCGATCTCGGCGCCGGCCCCGATCCGGCACTCGCCGCGCAGGATCACCCCCGGGAGCAGGGAGACGTCCGCCGCCAGCGTGACCTCGGCGTCGACGTAGGTGCGCTCGGGGTCCCACATGGTCACGCCCCGGCGCATCCAGCGCTCGTTGATGCGGTCGCGCAGCTCGGCCTCCGCGATGGCCAGCTGGGCCCGGTCGTTGACCTCGGCCGCCTCCATGGAGTCGGGCAGGACGAGCGAGCGGACGGTGTAGCCGGCGCTGCTGCAGCACGCCGATCGCGTCGGTCAGGTAGTACTCGCCCTGGGCGTTGGCCGGGCTGAGCCGGCGCAGCGTCGGGCGCCAGGATGCTGCGGCGGAAGCAGTAGATGGAGGTGTTGACCTCGTCGATCCCCTTCTCCTCCTGGTGGCGTCGGCCTCCTCCACCACCCGGGTGACCGCGCCGTCCTTGCCGTGCACCACGCGGCCGTAGCCGGTCGGGTTCTCCACCACCGCCGAGAGCACGCGTGGCCCCGGCGTCCTCGGCCCGGTGCGCCCGCACCAGCACGGCCAGGGTCTGGGGCCGCAGCAGCGGCGTGTCCCCGGGCAGCACCACGACGTCTTCGACCTCGTCGTCTCGTCGTCGGGCAGGCCGGTCAGGCCGACCGCCAGCGCATCGCCCGTGCCGGTCCTCGTGAGCTGCTCGACGAACTCGATCTGCATGCTCGGCGGCGCGTGCTGCACCAGGGTCTTGGTGACCCACTCGCCCCGGTGACCGACCACGACGACGACCCGCCGCACGTCGATCTCGGCCATGGCGTCGAGCACGTGCAGGATCATCGGCCGGCCACACAGGAGGTGGAGCGGCTTCGGCCGCTCCGAGCGCATCCGGGTGCCCTCACCGGCGGCCAGGACCACGGCGGAGAGACGGCGCTCGGGCATGGCCGCATTCTTAGCCCGCCGAGATGCTCCGGCGTGCGTATGGGACACTCGTATGCGTGCCCGAGCTGATCCCCTACGACGAGTTCGGCCTGTTCCACGAGAACGCCGCCGAGTACGGCATCCCCTTCGACGGCCCGCCTGACGTCCAGCGCGTCGAGGTCGAGGTGGACCCCGGCCGGAGCGTGTCCAGCCTGCTCTGGGGCGCCCGCACCGGGCCGCCCGAGCTGGTGCTGGTGCACGGCGGCGCGCAGAACGCCCACACCTGGGACACCGTCGCGCTCGCGCTCGGACCGTCCGCTCCTCGCCGTCGACCTGCCCGGCCACGGCCACTCCGACGGTGGGCCCGGACGGCTCCATCTCGGCCGCCACCAACGGGCGGGACCTCGCCACGGTGATCGCCGAGCTGGCGCCCGAGGCACGTGGCGTCGTCGGGATGTCGCTCGGTGGCATCTCGTCGCTGGCGCTGGCCGACCACGCGCCCGAGCTCGTCCGCGCGCTCGTGCTCGTCGACGTCACGCCCGGCGTCAACGCGGAGAAGGCGGCGCCGATCACCAACTTCGTCAACGGCCCGGCCAGCTTCGACAGCTTCGACGACCTGCTGGCGCGCACCATCGAGCACAATCCGGGCCGCACGGAGTCCTCGCTGCGACGCGGCATCCTGCACAACGCGGTCCAGCGCGAGGACGGCAGCTGGGTCTGGCGCTACGCCCGCTTCCGCACCGAGCCCTCGGGTCCCGCCGCGCACCCCGAGTTCGGCGACCTGTGGGACGCGGTCGTCGCGGCTCGACCGTGCCCGTGCTGCTGGTGCGCGGCCTGGCCTGGTCGGTCGTCGACGACGAGGACGTCGCCGAGCTGCTGCGCCGCCAGCCCTCGGCGACGGTCATCGGCGTCGAGGGTGCCGGCCACAGCGTCCAAGGCGACCGCCCGCTCGAGCTCGCGACCATCATCCGCGAATTCCTCTACCCCGAAGGCTGATGGACACGACGCCTCTGGTTCTCGCGCCGCGCCTTCAAGCTGCACGCGGTCCTCCTCATCGTCGTCCCCGCCTTCATGGCCCTGTGCGTGTGGCAGATCACCCGCGCCCTGGGCGGCAACAGCCTGTCGTGGGCCTACGTCTTCGAGTGGCCGCTCTTCGCGGCCTACGCGGTCTACATGTGGTGGCGCCTCGTGCACGAGGGCAGCGCGGAGGACGCACGCAGCGCCGCAGGCCGGCGACCAACGGTGTCCGGCGACCGACGACGCCGCGACGGCGCCGCGTCGACCCGCCGCTCGAGCCGAGCAGACGGAGGACGCCGAGCTCGCCGCCTACAACGAGTACCTGGCGCAGCTGGCCGAGCAGGACAAGGCGGCCGGTCGCTGAGGATCGGCGCTCCGGGGGGAGGGCTCGAACCTCCAACATCCGGCTCCAAAGGCCGACGTTCTGCCGATTGAACTACCCCGGACCGAGGCGAGTGCCCGCTCAAGGTTAGGCACGCCGCGCGCCGGGCCCGGATGAAGCCCGGCAGTAGCTTCTGTGCCCGTGCGCATCCTGGTCGTGGACGACGACCTCGCCGTCCGCCGCTCCATCGACCGAGCCCTCCGCCTCGAGGGCTACGACGTGGCCACGCGTGCCCTCGGGCGGCGAGGCGCTCGAGGCGCTGGCGCAGACGCCGCCCGACGCGCTGGTCCTCGACCTCGGGCTGCCCGATCTCGACGGCCTGACCGTGTGCCGCCGCATGCGGGCCGCCGGCGACGACACGCCGGTCCTCATGCTCACCGCGCGCGACGCCGTCGACGACCGCGTGCAGGGGCTCGATGCCGGGGCCGACGACTACCTCGTCAAGCCGTTCGCGTTGGCCGAGCTGCTCGCCCGGCTGCGCGCGCTGTCTGCGGCGCCGCTTCGAGGGCGAGGGCGGGCTGCTGCGCGTCGGGGACCTCGCCTTGAACCTGTCCACGCGCGAGGGCCAGCGCGGCGAGCGCACCTTCACGCTGACCCGCATTGAGTTCGACCTGCTCGAGATGTTCCTCCGCCACCCGCGCCAGGTGCTCACCCGCGAGGTCCTGCTCAACCGGGTCTGGGGCTTCGACTTCGACTCGGGCACGAACTCGCTCGCCGTGTACGTCGGCTACCTGCGCCGCAAGCTCGAGGAGGGCGGCGAGCCCCGCTGCATCCAGACGGTGCGCGGCGTGGGCTACGTGCTGCGGGACTCGTGACGCGTGACCTTCCGGACCCGCCTGGTGCTGGCCACCACCGTCGCCGTGGCGGTGGCCGTGCTGGCCGCGTCCCTCGCCGCCTTCTTCGTGGCGCGCAACACGCTGCTGCAGGCGGCGGACAACTCGCTCACCGCCGCCGCGCAGAAGATCGTCGCCGGCCAGGAGGACATCGGCTCCACCACCGCCACCCTGGGCCAGGTCATCGACCCCAACGGCACGGTCGTCTCGGGAGGCGGGCTGCCGGTGACCGGACAGGTCCGGCTCGTGGCGGACAACCTGGCCCCCGCCTTCTTCACCACGGTCATCGTCGACGGGAACGAGCTGCGCGAGTACGTCGAGCACCTGCCCGCCGACACGCGCGTCGTCGGGCATCCTCGTCGACGGCGGGGCGCTGCAGATCGCAACGCTGCTCAACGCCACGCTCGGAGCTCAAGAAGCTCGCCCTGCTCCTCGGCGCCGTCGCCCTCATCGGCCTGCTGCTCGCCGTCGCGCCTCGGCTGGCTCGTCGGCCCGCACCGCGCTCCGTCCCGCTCAATTCGCTCACCCACACCGTCGAGGACGTGGCCGAGACGACCGACGTGTCGCGCCGGCTCTCCCCGGGCGGTCCGGACGAGCTGGGCCGCCTGCGCCGCACCTTCAACCGCCTGCTCGAGGCGCTCGAGTCCTCGCGCCGGGCCCAGAGCCAGCTCGTCCTCGACGCCTCCCACGAGCTGCGCACCCCGCTCACCAGCCTGCGCACCAACCTCGAGGTGATCCGCCGCGTCGACGAGCTGAGCGAAGAGGACCGCAACGTGCTCGTCGACGACGTGCTGGTGCAGCTCCAGGAGCTGACGGACCTCGTGGGCGACCTGGCCGAGCTCGCCGCGGGGACCAGCAGCCAGCCGCGCCCGGAGGCGCTCCGCCTCGACCTGCTCGTGCGCGACGCGGTCGGCGGTGCAGAACACGCACGGGCGGGCCAAGGAGGTGACGTTCGAGCTCGACGCCGCGCCGTGCTGGGTCGAGGCGCATCCCGACCGGCTCGAGCCGCGCCGTGGGCAACCTGCTCGACAACGCGCGCAAGTGGAGCCCGCCGGGCACAGTCCGTGTCGGTCCTGTGCCGCGACGGGGTCGGTCGTGGTGCACGACCACGGTCCGGGGATCGCGGAGGCAGGACCTCCCGCACATCTTCGACCGCTTCTACCGCTCTCCTGCCGCCCGTGGGCTGCCCGGCTCGGGCCTGGGCCTGGCCATCGTCGCCCAGGTGGTCAAGGGCGAGGGCGGCACGATCGTGGCCGAGAACGACCCCGCCGGCGGTGCCCGCATGTCGATGCACCTGCCCACCGTCCCCGCGCCCGACGACTGATTCTGTCTCCCGGGCTTGCCGCGAATCCAGCTCGCCATCCCGGAGCCTCGGGTCGACCCTGCCACCGCCTTGACCGGGTCCCCGAGTGTTGGCGGTCGAAGGCGGTCCCGACCCCATCGCCAGGGGACGGGACCACTCCCGAAGCGCAGCGATGCGGCTCGGCCGGGCTACTCTGGCGGCGCATCCCTTTTCTTCGCGACTTCTTAGAGAACCCCAACGTCGGACCCAGCCGGCGGGCGCACACTGGAGGTACCCCCGGTGGATTGGGAGATCGCCACTTTCACCACCGATCCCGCCGACGGGGGCGGCTGAACCCGACGCCGCCCCCGTCGGTGCTCTCCTCTCCGAGGTCCCCCGCCGCCATCCGCAGCAGCTCGACCGCCCGCTCACTCCTCCGCGATCAGCTCGATCCGGTTCCCGAACGGGTCGTCCACGTACGCCCCCCGCCCCGGCTCGGCGTCGGGGTTCGGCCGCACCGCCGACCCCGGCGGCCTCGAGCGCCGCGCTCGAGGGCGGGCAGCCCGCGGACCACGAAGGCCGGGTGGGCCTTGCGGGCCGGGCGGAAGTCCTCCTCGACGCCGAGGTGCACCGCGTTGCGACCCCGGGTGAACCAGCAGCCGCCGCGCGCGGCGAGGGGCTCGGGCTTGGGCACCCGCGCCGAAGCCGAGAAGGCCTGCGTAGAAGGCCTCCGCCTCCGTCCTCGCGGCCCGGTGGCATGGCCAGCTGCACGTGGTCGAGACGGACGATCTCGAAGCCCATCGGTGCCTCCTCGTCGCCGGGAGCGACCTGGCAGTCGGTCCCCCGGACCGCTAGCCTGCCGCACGACATGGGATCACTGATCAAAAAGCGCCGCAAGCGGATGCGCAAGAAGAAGCACAAGAAGATGCTGAAGGCGACCCGCTGGCAGCGCCGGGCGGGCAAGTAGCGCACGAATCACCCGCCGGCGCTCCGCGCGCCGGCTGCCGGCCTCGCTTCCAGCAGCTCCTCGATCCCTCAGTCCCCTTCCCATCCCGCCGGGACCGCGCGCGCCCGCACCAGGCGGCCGGCCTCGCCCCCCAGCCGGAGCTCGGCCCCCGAGGCCGTGCCCGCCTCCGCCGGGCCTCCTTCGACGAACCACGTGGACCCGCTGCCCGGCCGAGGATCGGCTCGGCGCCGGCCAGCTCGCCCAGCGCGTCCCGCCAGGCCGCCAGGCGCGGCTCGACCGCCAGCGCAGCCGCCGCCAGCTCGTTGGGCCGCGTCGTGGGAGGGGTGCTCGTCCCAGGCCCGGTAGACCGCGGCGGTGTCGACCCCGAAGGGCGGCAGCAGCAGCAGGTAGTCACGGGCCTCGAAGGGCAGCGGCGTGACACGCTCCCCCACGCCCTCGACCCTCGCCCGGCCGCCCACCACGCAGAAGGGCACGTCGGCGCCCAGTCTCGCCGCCACCGCGGCGTCGGCGCAGCCCGCCCAGCGCAGGACGGCCGCGGCGTCGGCCGAGCCGCCCCCGAGCCCGCCGCCGAGCGGGATCCGCTTGGTCAGGCGCACCGACGCCCGGCGCCCGCAGGCGGCCAGCGCCCGGACCACGAGGTTCTCCTCCGGCGGCGGGCAGCTCGTCGGCCCGTGTCCCCGGCTCGGCGTCGACGACGAGGCCCGCACCCGGTCTCGCCGGTCGTCGCCCGGTCTCCTCGAAGGTGAGCTCGTCGGCCAGGCTGAGCGTGACCATCTCGGCGTCGAGCTCGTGATAGCCGTCGGGGCGCACCCCGCGCACCCGCAGGGACACCGTCAGCTTGGCGGGTGCCAGGAGCCGTCTCACAGCGCCGCCAGCCTGCCCCACTCGGCCACGCCGAGCTCCTCGGCCCGCGCGTCGGGCCGCACGCCCGCCCGCTCGAAGGCGTCGGGATCGACGACGCCGGCCAGGGACCGCCGCAGCATCTTGCGCCGCTGGGCGAAGCCGGCCCGCACGACGGCGTCGAGCCGCTCGTAGGAGACGAGCGCGGGGTCGACGGCGGGCACCGGCAGGCGCTCCAGGCGGACCAGCACCGACTCGACGCGAGGCCGGGGGATGAACACCGACGCCGGGACCCGGCCGACCACCTCGGAGCGAGCGAAGTAGGCGACGCGCACCGACACGGCGCCGTAGGCCGCCTGCCCCGGGGCCGCGGCCATCCGCTCGCCGACCTCCCGCTGCACCATGACCAGCAGATGGGCCACGGCGGGCACCTCGACCAGGGTCCGCAGCACGAGCGGCGTGGCGACGTTGTAGGGCAGGTTGGCCACCAGGTGCCAGGGCCCGGCGCCCCGCGTCCGCCAGCAGCCCGGCCAGGTCGAGGGTCATGGCGTCGCCCTCGACGACCTCGACGCCGGCCGGCTCGACGACCGAGCGCAGGACGGGCACGAGGTGGCGGTCCGTCTCGACCGCCACCACCGTGGCCCCCGTCTCGGCCAGGGCCAGGGTCAAGGAACCGAGCCCGGCGCCGATCTCGAGGACCTGGGAGCCGGTCCCGGCGCCCGAGAGCCGGGCGATCCGGCGCACCGTGTTGGGGTCGGCGACGAAGTTCTGCCCGAGCGCCCGGCTCGGCCGGATCCCGTGCGCCGACAGCAGCTGGGCGATGTCGGCGCCGGAGAGGGTCACCAGGAGATTGTGACTTCCACCACTCCCTGGCTCGTGTCTGCGATCTGCGCGAAGCCCTCGGGCGACATGTCGACGACCCGCGGGTAGCCCGCAGCCTCGCGGTCGTCGACGGTGCACGTCGTCGACGCCGCCCGTGGCGTCGTTGGTCACGGTGAGCACCGTGCCGAAGGGAAGCGTCGGGCTGGCGCAGTAACCGTCCGGCGCCTCGGGGTACCACGTCGCCTCGCCCTCTTCGCTGTTCGTCGGTGCCGGCGGCGCGGTCGTCGTCGTCGTGGGCGGCGGAGGTGGCGCCGTCGTGGTGGTCGTCGGCGGCGGAGGTGGCGCCGTCGTGGTGGTCGTCGGCGGTGCGGGCGCCGTCGTCGTGGTCGTCGACGACGTCGTCGAGGACGCAGGCGCTTGATACGCGACGAGATGCGACTGCAGGTTCACGCCGTCACGACGTGATCCGTGCCGCACCGCTCGCGTGCGCAGCGTGCAGCGCCGTGCATCGTCCGCGCCGCGAGCTCTGCGCGCGCGACGCAGTGGCCGACGAGTTCTGCAACAACAGGAGAGGCGCGCCGAAGAGTACGCCGCAAATGACTGCAGCGACGCCCAGGCGCCTCCCCCCAGTGCTCTGGTTCCGCAGGGCTCCACCCTTCTCCGGGGACACAGTGCACCCGCGCCGACACACGGGTGGCGAGGGGTTTCTGGAGAACTTAGATAACCAATCGCGGAGCCCGCAAACCAGAAAACCTGCGAAACGTTTTGCCGCTCTCTTTTCCCAGGTCACGCACCATGTTGTCCGCGATATTTAGGTAAACTCCCTGTTCAGAGGCGCATTTTTTGCAAAAACTAGCTCAAACACCCAGGTCACAAGGTTCTCGTATTACACACAACAGCACGTGCATTAGCTGCCTGTGGAAAACACCATGGCGGTCGTTCGCAGCCGTGCGCTCCATCACTTCGGTCGACCGCGCACTGCTTGACGGCGGCGATCGTCTGGCCGACGAACGGAAGGTACGACGGCTCGTTCGGCCGGCCCCGGTGCGGCACCGGCGCGAGGAACGGGCTGTCCGTTTCGACCAGCAAGCGGTCGAGGGGACAGCGCGCCGCCGCATCGCGCACATCCTGCGCGTTCTTGAACGTGACGATGCCGCTGAACGAGACGAACATGCCCGCGTTCAGGCAACGGTCGACCTCGGCGGGACCACCGGTGAAGCAGTGCAACACCGTGCGCTCGGGCACGCCTTCCGCAGTCGAGGACGTCGAAGAGGTCCGATCCACGCGTCGCGCGCGTGGATCACGAGCGCGAAGCCGTGCGTGTGCGCCAGCGCGATCTGCGCGGCAAAGGCCGCTCGCTGTGCGCCTGGCGCGGCGAGTGCTCGTAGTAGTAGTCGAGCCCGCACTCGCCCACCGCGACCACGGCACCGTCACCCGCCGCCAGTTCGCGTGCCAGCAGGTCCGCGACCGCGTCCACGCCCTCGCTCGCCTCGTGGGGATGCAGCCCGATGGAGGCCCACGCCCGGGGCGTGCTCCCTTCTCGTGGCGGTGGCCCGGGCCACCGCCACGGCCTGCTGCCGAGGTGGTCACGCCGGTCCCGATGCAGATCAGGCGGTCGACCCCCTCGGCTCGGGCACGGGCCATGAGCGGTTCGAGGCCGTCGCCGGCTCGTCCGTGCCTCCCGCGCCGTCGCCGCCGGCTCGCTCGCCACTCGCTCGTTCGCCGCCCAAGAACTCCTCTTGGACGTGGCAGTGCGAGTCGAACCAGCCCATCTCAGGCCTTGCGCCGGGGGAACAGCGGGTCGCCCTTCACGACCGCGGTCCCGCCGCCGTAGCCGCCCCACGCCGCGGCCTCGGGCAGGCGCGCCGCGCTCGGGTCGCCCGAGACGCCGATCCGGCGCCAGACCTCGACCGCGGTGGACGGCATCGCCGGCGCGATCAGCACGGCCACGATGCGCAGCACTTCGAGCGCGTCGCCGAGCACGGCGTCGACCGCCGGGCCGGGGTCCATCTTCCACGGCTCGGCCGCCTCGAGCTCCGCGTTGGCGGCACCGATGAGGCGCCACGTCTCCTCGAGCGCCTCGTGCGGCGCCCAGCGCGCCCACGCCGCCGTCGCCGGCTCGAGCACCCCGGACGCGACTGGCCAGCGAGGCTGCTCCCGGCGCGCAGGCCGGCCCGATGCCACCGCACTTCGAGTGCACGACGGTGGTGACGCGCGACACCAGGTTGCCGAGGTTGTTGGCCAGGTCCGCGTTGTAGCGGGCCACGATCCCCTCGTAGGAGAAGTCGCCGTCGCCACCGAGCGGGCACGTCGCGCAGCAGGTGATAGCGCAGCGGATCCACGCCGAAGTCGTCGGCCAGCGCGAGCGGCGAGACGTCGCCGATCCGCACGCGGCGTGGCGTCGTCGCCCGTCGCCCGCCACGCCCGCGGCGATCATGGTCTTGCCGAGCTTCTGGCCACCCATCAGCAGGTAGCCGTGCACGAAGATCTCCGCCGGCGGCTCGATCCCGGCCGCCATGCACATGGCCGGCCACCACACGCAGTGGAACTTCAAGATGTCCTTGCCGATGAGGTGGTGCGCGGCGGCCCAGCGCGCCTCGAAGACGCCTTCGTCGTCCCCGAAGCCGGCCACGGTCAGGTAGTTGATCAGTGCGTCGTACCAGACGTAGAAGACGTGGCCGCTGTCCCAGGGGACCGGGACGCCCCACGTGAACGAGGTGCGCGTGATGGACACGTCGCGCAGGCCGCCGCGGATGAAGCCCAGGGCCTCGTTGCGCTTGGAGACGGGCCGGACGAAATCAGGGTGGCTGTCGTAGTACTCGAGGAGGCGGTCTTCGAAGGCGCTCAGCTTGAAGAAGTAGTTCTCCTCCTCCATCTCGATGACCGGTCGGCCGTGCACGGGGCACAGCCCGTCGACCAGCTGGTCCTCGGTGTAGTAGTCCTCGCACGCCACGCAGTAGAGACCCGAGTAGGTGGCCAGCTCAATGAAGCCGTTGTCGTAGACGCGCTGGAGGAATTGCTGCACCACGGCGTAGTGCCTCGGCTCGGTGGTCCGGATGAAGTCGTCGTAGGCGATGTCGAGACGCCGCCAGGCCTCGACGAAGCGAGCCGAGGTCCGATCTGTCCACTCCTTGGGGGTCGTGCCGTTGGCCTCGGCGGCCTCCACGATCTTGGCGCCGTGCTCGTCGGTCCCGGTCATGAACCAGACGTCATCGCCCAGCAGCCGGTGCCAGCGCGCCAGCGCGTCGGCGTTCACCGTCGTGTACGCCGTGCCCACGTGCGGCGCGTCGTTGACGTAGTAGATCGGCGTCGTCAGGAAGTAGGGGGGCACGGCCGGTAGCGTACCGGCGACATCACGCTCGGCCGGACGGACACGTTCACGCGTCACGCACCCGCAGCGCCGCCTCGTAGGCGCGCCGCCGCGGCACGCCGAGCCGGGCGGCCACGCGGTCGGCCACCTGGCGCGGGCCGGCGTCAGGGTCGTCGCCCAACGCGGCCCGCACCGCCGCATCCACCGCGGCATCGTCCGCCGGGTCGGGTGCGGGCGCTCCCTCGACCACCAGCACCACTTCGCCCCGCACCTCGCGCGCGGCGAACTCCTCCGCGGCGTCGGCCAGCGTGCCCCGCCAGACCTCCTCGTGCAGCTTGGTCAGCTCGCGCACCACGGCGACGCCACGTTGCGGCTCGGCCGCGGCGAGCTCGGCCAACGTGGCGGCGACACGTCCCGGCGCCTCGAGGAGGACGGTCGTGCGCTCGTCCGTCAAGAGCGCGGCGACGCGATGACGGCGCGCCGAGCCCTTGCGCGGCAAGAACCCCTCGACGGCGAAGCGGTCGGTGGGCAATCCGCTCACGACGAGGGCGCCGAGCACCGACGAGGGGCCGGGGACGGTGCTCACGAGTTCGCCCGCCGAGGCCACGCGGGCGGCCAGCAGGGCACCGGGGTCCGAGATCCCCGGCGTGCCCGCGTCGCTCACCACCGCCACGGTGGCGCCACCCGCCACCGCACCCGCCACACGCTCGAGGCGTGCCGCCTCGTTGTGCCCGTGCAGCGAGAGCAAGCGGTCGCCTCCGGCTCCGCCCGCCGGGATGCCCGACGCGGAGAGCAGGGCCCGCGTGCGACGGGTGTCCTCGCAGCAGATGAGGTCGGCCGACTCGAGCACCTCGCGCGCCCGAGGCGAGAGATCGCCGAGGTTCCCGATCGGCGTGGCCACCAGGACGAGCCGGCCGCGCCCCGCCTCGCTCAAGGTCCGTCGCTCACGGCGCCGTTCGGCACCTCGCGCACCTCGAGCTGGTCGCCCGACCCGCACGCCCCAGCGCTCGAGCGCCCCTGCCTCGGTCTCGACCGCGCTGCGGGCCGTGCGCCCGCCCATCGCGACACGCCAGGGCTTGAGCCGGGTCACCCGCACCACGACGCGGTCGCCCGAGAGGAAGGCCACGTCGATGGCGAACTTCATGCCTGCCGTGTGGACCGTACGGGCCCCTTCGAGGTGGAGCGCCCCGTCGCAGCCGCTCCGGCCGCGCAGGGCGCCACGCTCAGTGGGTGATTCGGCCATCTCGAGTGCGCAGACCACGTCCCCGTCGCGGAGCAGCCAGCCGGACCGCATTGGCGCGAGGCTACCGGACCGTCTCCGCCAGCCCGTCTAGACTCTCCCCCTTATGTCGAAGCGAACGGTCAAGCGCAAGCTGCGTACCAAGAAGAAGGCCAACCACGGCAAGAAGCCCAACTGCGGCCGCGGCTGACGCCATTTGACCGCTGCTGAGCCGGCCCGACTCAGCCGGCTCGGTTGCCGTCCCAGGCCACGCCTCGGGCGGCGAGCACGTCGCACAGCGTGGTCGGCACGTCCGAGATGAGCCCGTCCACGCCGAGATCGAGCAGGCGCTCCATCGTCTCGGCGTCGTTGACCGTCCACGCGTGAACTGCCTTGCCGGCACGGTGGGCCGCCGCGACGAAGCGCTCGTCGACCACGACGAGGTCGCCCTGGCGCTCGGGCACCTGGAAGGCCACCGCGGGCATCTCGGGCATGTCCTCGCCTGCCTGCACCGCCCGCCAGGCCTCCGCCGTCGCCACCGTGCCCGCCGAGGTCGGCACCGCAGGCGCGTGCCGGCGGAAGGCGTCGGTCGCCGGGTCGAGGAACGACGCGACGATCACGTCGTCGCTGCGGCCGAACTCGGCCAGCAGCCGCGCCAAGGCCTCCTCGTACGGCGCCACCACGGGCGCCGTCTGCTTGATGTCGAGGTTGAGCACCACCCCGGGGAAGCGCTCGAGCACCTCGCGGAAGGTGGCGATCCCGAAGTCGCGATCGGCGGGGGCCCGGCCCCGGTACGGGTAGTCGGCCGCCGGGCGGCCCGGCGTCACGTCGGCGCCGGGAATCCACCAGTACGAGAAGTCCATCTCGCGCAGCTCGGCGAGCGTGAACGAGGCGATTGTCCCCTGCGCCGCCGTGGTGCGGTCGACACTGGCGTCGTGGCACACCACCAGCTCGCCGTCGGCGGTGGCGTGCACGTCGAGCTCAATGGCCGTGGCGCCCACCTCGAGCGCGTGGACGATGGCATGGAGGGTCGACGACGGTGACTCCCATGCGCCTCCCTGATGGGCGTAGGCGATCACCCTGCGCTCCAGCCACACCGAGTCCTTCCTCACGCGTTCGAAGCTAACAGCAGCCCTCGGCCCGCAGAGCCGATGGTCGAGCGGGCCACCAGGGCGAAACCAGCACCTGGCGCAGTGGGCCTATCCTCGTCCGTCGTGCTCGACCACCTGCTCGTCGACGTCATCGGCACCATCCGCGCCTCGTTCGACCGGGCCCTGCTCCAACGCCAGGCGGTGGAGGAGCGCTTCCAGGTCGACGTGTTCCTGGGAGACGTCTCGTGGGAGACGTCCTACAGCCTTCCGGGCGAGGAGCAGCCGCCCCGCGTGCGCGCCGACGTCTCGGTGGACTGGCCCACGTGGAGCCAGACGGCCTACCGCAGCTGGTCGATCGGGGAGCCGCCCGACGAGCTGCCCGAGGTCGTGATCGAGGTGGCCCTCCGCGTCCAGCGCATGGCCGAGGCGCCCGACACCGAGAAGGTCATGGCGGCTCTCCCCGCCGCCGGCCCGCTGGCCGAGCCCATGGACCTGGTCCGCACCGCGACAACCATCGAGCAGGTCCGCACCGACAGCGACGAGATGGACGGCGACGCGGCCAACCGCTGGGCGGCCGAGGCGACCTACGAGGGCTCGATCCGCTTCAGCGAGCAACAGCTCGAGGACACGTCGACCATCAAGGCCGTCTTCGACGACCTCACCCGCTGGATCGCCTCCACGCTGATCACCCTGGCCGACCTCCCCTTCACCTTCCTGCCCCCCGGGGAGGACGACACCTGAGCTTGCGCCGCCCCCGCCGGGCCACGATCACCGTCCTACTCGCAGCCATTGCCGCGCTCCTGTCCGCCTGCGGCTCCGCCGCACCCGCCGCACCGCCGCCGTCACAGGGCCTCATCCTCAACCGGCCCACGCCCCAGCACGTCGCGCTCGTCAACCAACACGGTGGAACCGTCTCCCTTGCCGCGCTGCGCGGCAAGCTCGTGGTGCTGTCGCCGTTCTTGACCCTGTGCCAAGACGAGTGCCCGCTCGTCACCGGCGCGTTCATCTCGCTTCAGCGTGACCTGCAAGCCGCCGGGCAGGAGCACCGGGTCGTGTTCGTCGAGGCAACGGTCGACCCCGGACGCGACACGGTGGCTCGCCTCGCCGCCTACCAGAAGGAGTTCGGGGCCGACTGGGACCTCTGGACCGGCACGCCGGCGCAGATCGCCGCGTTCTGGAAGCCCTTCGGCGTCGAATACCAGAAGATCGCCGAGGAACAGCCGCCCAAGGACGACTGGTTGACCGGGCAGCCGCTCACCTACGACGTCGAGCACACCGACGGGTACATCCTGATCGACCCCTCCGGGCACGAACGCTTCGTCGACGCGACGGCACCGAACATGAAGGGTCAACTCAACCAGAAGCTCACGTCACTCCTCAACGCGGGCGGCGTGCACGAGCTCAACAACCCCGAGGGACCGAACTGGACCACTGCCGACGCGCTCGCCTCCATCAGCTGGCTGCTCGGCACCACTGTCCCCGTCGCGGGATCGTGAGGCGGCCACGGCTCGGCCGCTCCGCCCTCGTCGTCCCGGCAGCCCTCGTCGGCCTGGCATTGCTTCTCGGCGCGTGCGGCAGTTCGAACGTCACGACGCTGTCCTCCCCGCCGACCACCAACCCGTCACTCACCCTCACCCTGCAGCACTCCCCGCAGGGCCCGATCCTCGCGACCGGCGCCGGCGACACCCTCTATGACTTCGTCCCCGATACGCCGACGCACAGCGCCTGCCTGAACGACGGCTGCGTGTTGCAATGGCCACCGTTGCTCAAGTCCGGACCCGTCACAGTCGGCACGGGCGTCGACGCGTCACTGGTGGGCACGTTGCGCCGCCCCGGCGGCTCGACCCAGCTCTCCTACGGCGGCCACCCCCTCTACACCTACAACCTCGACATCACGCCTGGGATGGTCACCGGCCAGGCCATCGACCAGGACGGCGGGCTGTGGTACGTGCTCAATGCCAAGGGTCAGCAGATCACGACGTCGTTCTCGGTGACGACGCCCGACGCCAACGGCTGAGCTGAGCCGCGCCGGCACTCGCCGGCATACAACCGGGAAGGCGCTCCAGGACCCGGCCCTGGGACCATTCCGGCTCGAACTCGACGAAGACGCATACCGTGTCGGGGGTGACCGAGCACTTCGGCTACGCAGTAGACAAGCGCTACCTGCCGGTGCTGTTGCCGTTCTTGCTACGTCCAACCAAGGACGGTGTCACACTTCGTGATGACGGGTCGTTCGTGGCGACTTTCGGCCTCATCAAGGTCGCTACCCAGCTTTCAAATGTCAGCGGTGCCCATGTCACTCGGAACTACCGCTGGTGGACGGCGGTTGGCGTGCGCATGTCACGTGTTGACGACGGCTTGACGTTTGGAACGAACCACGACGGAGGCGTGTGCATTCACTTCGCAGAGCCGCTGCCGTCTCCGTTGCGAAGAAGAGGCCATTCGGCCCTCACCGTGACCGTGGCGGATCTGGAGGGGCTGACGAAGGCGTTGGGCGGGAACACGGAAGAGCTCGCTGCACCCTCAGCCTGACCGATCAGGGGGAGGAATCGGACGCAGCGACGGCTGTATCGACCCCCTCCTCCTCCGAACGCGGGGTCTGCTTGTGTGTCCTGAGCAATACTCGAAGTGGGATCCTCGCGAAGCACCCAACCGGAGGTCACGATGCACCTGGAGTTCACGGCGGAGCAGCAGGATCTGCAGTGCCAGCTCCGGGAGTACTTCGAGCAATTGGTGGCGGAAGTCGAGGGCTCCGTCTTGGACGAGCCCGCGTACACCCACTACATCCGCCGAATGGGGCAGGACGGATGGCTGGGCCTCGGGTGGCCGGCCGAGTATGGCGGCCAGGCCCGAGGCGCCATCGACCAGATGATCTTCGTCGAGGAGTCACACTGGGCGGGCGTACCGCTGCCCCTGCTCACCTTGAACAGCGTCGGTCCCACTCTCATGGCTCTTGGCACCGCGGAGCAGAAGCAGCGGATCCTCCCCGGCATCATCAGGGGGGAGGTGCATTTCTCTATCGGCTACACCGAGCCGTCGGCGGGCACCGACCTGGCTTCACTGCAAACCCGGGCCACACGCGACGGGGACGAGTACGTGATCAACGGCCAGAAGATCTTCACAAGCGCCATCCAGTACGCCGACTACGTGTGGTTGGCCGCGCGCACCGACCCCGAAGCCCCCAAGCACAAGGGTCTGTCGGTCTTCATCGTGCCGGTGGACACTCCAGGGTTCCATTGGGTCCCGTTGGCCACGATTGCGGGTGACATCACGAGCTCAACCTTCTACGAGGACGTCCGGGTTCCAGCCGAGAATCTGGTCGGTGCTGAGAACCAAGGCTGGAAGCTGATCACCAATCAACTCAATCATGAACGAGTGGCGATCTGCCCGAGCTCGGCGTTGCTCCGAAGTCTGACCGACGTTCGGCGATGGGCACAGGGTCACGAACTCGGGGACGGCCGCGCCGTGATGGATCACGAGTGGGTCCAGATCACCCTGGCCAGGGTGCACGCCACAATCGAGGTGCTCAAACTGCTCAACTGGAAGGTGGCGTGGGCCTCCGACAAGGGACTGAACCCCGCAGATGCGTCTGCCACCAAGGTGTACGGAACCGAACTCGCCCTCAAGGTGTATCGACAGCTTCTCGAAGTCGTCGGCCAAGCGGGCTACCTGGTCCAGGGGTCTCCCGGAGCCGTGCTCCGAGGCCGGCTGGAGCAGCAGGCCCGGACGCAGACGATCTTCACGTACGGCGGTGGGACCAATGAGATCCAGCGCGACATCATCGCCATGATCGGGCTCGGCATGCCACGCGCTCCCCGTTGAGGAGCCTCCTTCGGCGATGAGATGCGGGTCTCGGGGCAGCGGCTGGAGTCCCGGGCAGCGCAAAGCGAACCTGGCGTGGTTCCAACGATCGGGCGTCTCCACATGTTGCCGTCGCTTCCCCGAACCGTGGACGACATCAGTGCCTAATGTCGTCCACGTGGCGGACTTCGAGACCTCGGACAAGGTCCGACTCCGGTACTACGTCCGAGGCAGCGGGCCTCCCCTTCTGGCCTGCCAGGGCGGTCCTGCCAACATCTCAGCAGACATTGGCCGACGCCCTCGTCCCGCTTGAGAACGGGTGCACGATCGTCTATCACGACTACCGCGGCAGCGGGCGCTCAGAATCCGCTCCGCTCGCCACCTACACGTACGAGCAGATTGCCGAAGACCTCGACGAGCTGAGGATCCACCTCGGCTATGAGCGTGTCGGCGTGCTCGCCCACTCCATGGGCGGCTTCGTCGGACTCAACTACTGCCTCCGCCATCCTGAGGCGTGTGCCGGCTTGGTCCTGGTCGGTACCACCCCGACGGGCAACCCACGCAAGATCGGTGTCCCCGCGCTGCGAGCCCTCGGCGCCGCTCGCACGGCCAAGGCTCTTGCCGTGTTTGCCTGGTACATGGCCGCCTGGTCTTGGCGCTCTGAGTCGAAGGGCAAGCGGGCCGCCCGCTACGCCGCCATGGACGTCACTCAAGAGGGCATACCTGCGATCCGCGAGAAGGTGAGGAAAGCGAACGCCGGCCTGCCTGTTCCGAATGACAACGTCGCGCAGCTAGAAGCGATGTTCACTCAAACTGATCTCACCGGTCGACTCCATGAGATCGGCTGTCCGACCCTCGTTCTCTATGGCGAGCGCGACGCCCTGATGGTCGCTGGCGGCCAGATGTTGATGGAAGGGCTTACCAACGCACGGCAAGTCCGGCTTCCACGGGTCGGTCATGAGCCCTTCATCGAGGATCCAGGCGCTGCCTTCCCGCCCGTCCTTGAGTTCCTTGCCACCCTGCAGTACTGACACGTGGCCCCAGCACGTCGGGCTGCCGACACTCTGTCGCAGCTGGCAGCAGGGCCTGCGCAACCTCGTCGTCCGAACCAGTCAGTCGGCCCGGAGAAAGTCCTCCTCGAGCAGGGGGACCAGTTCGGCCCGACCCTCGCTCGATACGGGGACGGTGCCGCGAACCGCATCGTGGAGGACGACGCGGTCGCGCCCCTCGTGTTTCGCCTTCATCAGGGCGTCGTCGGCGCGCCGCAGGACGGCATCGAGTTCCTCACCCGGCTCGGCCTCCGTGATCCCGAAGCTGACCGTGAACTTCGGCAAGCCTCCTACGGTGATGGCGGCATCGAGCTGTTCCCGTAGCGTATTGAGTGCCCGCGCCGCCTCGGTGGCCGAGCAGTCGGGAAAAGTGAGGGCGAACTCCTCACCGCCATATCGCGACACGATGTCGCTCGACCGCAGCGAGTCACGCAGGACACGGGCGAACAGCCGAAGGGCCCGGTCTCCCGTTTCATGCCCGTACGTGTCGTTGAGCACCTTGAAGTGGTCGAGGTCGGCCATGGCCACGGCGACCGGGTAGAGATGCGGCGGTACCGCGGCGACCCGCTCGGAGAAGGACCGTCTGTTGAGCAGCCCGGTCAGGGTGTCCGTTGAGGCCTGCAGCTGCGTCTCGGCCATGACGCGGAGCAGCCCGATCCGGGCTCCGGCCAGCTTTGCCAACGTGGCCAGGTCGTTGGTCCGGTCGTCCTCCACCTCCACGCCAGGTTCGCCGGTGGCATGGATGACGCCCACCGTGCGCCCCATGATGGACACGGGCACGCACAGCGCCGACATCTGGCCCTGTGGTCTGTTGCGCAGCTTGGGGCAGGCGTCGAGGTCGTGACTATCCGAGAAGGTCTGGATCTGTGCCCGGCGTGCCGCCGGACAGCGATCCGGGGAGTCCACTCCGCAGGACGGTGGTTCGCCGTCCGGTCCGACCGCGGCCATCCGGTGCAGGTGGGCGTGACTGTTGTCGGCCAGGAGCAACTCGATCGGGGCGCCGGGCAACACGGTGCCGAAAGACCTCTCGATCACGTCGATCACCTCAGGCTCGCCTTCGGCCATGTCGAGGGCATTGGCCAGGCGGCTCTCGAAGCGCTGGCGTTGCACCTGCGAGTTACGAATCTTGGCCTCGTTGTCCGCTGACGCGATGGCGGCGCTCAGCTCGTCGTTGAGCCGGTCGCGGACCTCGGCTTGAAGCACGGCCTCAGCGGCGGCGAGCACTCAGTTCGCCGTTCAGGTCGCGCACCTTCTCGTCGGTCCGCCGCTGCTGACGTTGGCTCATGACCAGCAGTCCCGTCGAGATGGGCAGGATCACGCCGATCAGAATGGCGACAGAGATCACGTCCGCCTCGAATCCCGACGCCAGCGCCTGGCCGGCCATGATGCATGGAACGCAGATCACTGCGAACACCACCAGACCGATGGCGACGCTCACCCAGCGCAGACGATCGCTGCGGGCGATCTCGCCTTGCCATTCCTCCTCTGTGACCATCTGCTCCAGGTCCCTTCAGGCGTACAGGAGGCGGCCTGATCCCTCTACGTGAGGCGCCGCCGGACAGCGTTGTCACAACTGGAGTGTCGACCGCTTGGGAGCTTGTCTTGAGTCCCTCCAATCTGGGGCCGCGTCGTCATCTCGGACTGTGGGCGAATCTGTGAAGAAATTGAGCCCGGCGAGGCATCAGCCGTGTGATGTCCCGGTCGAGCGGTCGATCTCGATCGTGTCGAAGTTGAGCCAGGGCAAGTCAATGGGCGACGGGCCGATCGCGCCCTGCGTGACCGAACGCACGACATCGCCCAACCGGGCCGGCAGCACGGCCTCGCTCGTGGTATCGAGCTCGTCGATCGTCCACCATCGCCATGCCGCGTGCAGTTCGTGCTCGAGGGGTTCCCATCCCGCCGTCGATGGCTCGAAGCGCTCTGTGCGCCACGCGAAGAAGGAGTCCACCGAGTACAGCCGCTGACCGCGAAAAGTCCACTCGCCCTCGCACCTCGCGACGGGCTCGCCCAGCTCCGCAGGTGCAACGACCGCGCCTGTTTCCTCGGCCAGCTCGCGTGCGGCGGCGTCGACGAGTGCCTCGCCTGGCTCGACCCCTCCGCCGGAGTGATCCACAGCGCGGGCTTGGGGTCAGCAGGGTCTTCGATCCGAAACAGCAATACGCTGCCGGTCTCGTCGATGACGACCACGCGCGCCGACGGCCGGTGGAGTGGCGTGGTCATCACCCCATAGTGACCGACTGGGAGTTCTCGTGGAGAGCGGGAGCCGTCAGGCCTCGTCGGGGATGTCGGCTCGCGGAGTCAGCGCCTTTCGCTCGGCACTGGTTCACGTGTTGAAGCGGAACTCCACCACGTCCCCGTCGCGCATCACGTAGTCCTTGCCCTCCATGCGCGCTTTGCCGGCGGTGCACGCGGCCGCCACCGATCCGGCCGCCATCAGGTCGTCGAAGCTGATCACCTCGGCCTTGATGAAGCCGCGCTCGAAGTCGGTGTGGATCACGCCGGCCGCCTTGGGCGCGGTGTCGCCCGCGTGGATGGTCCAGGCCCGCGCCTCCTTGGGGCCGGCGGTGAGGAAGGTCTGGAGCCCGAGCGTGGCGAAGCCCACGTGCACCGAGTTGCTCGAGGCCCGACTCCTCCTGGCCGTAGCTGTGCAACAGCTCGCGCGCGTCTTCGGGGTCGAGGCCGGCCACCTCGGCCTCGATCTGCGCGCAGAGGACGACGGCCGGCGCAGGCGCCACGCTCGCGGCCAGAGCCTCGGCCACGCGCGGCGTCGCCGAGCGCACCCTCGTCGACGTTGAACACGTAGATGAAGGGCTTGGCCGTCAGCAGGTGCAGATCGGCGAGCAGACGCGCGTCGACCTCGCCGGTCGCCGACGCGCTCGAGATCGTGCGACCGTCGGACAAGAGTCGCTCGGCCGTGGCGACGGCATCGACCGTCGCCTTGAGGTCGGCCTTGCCCTTGGCCTCGCGCACCAGCTTGGGCAGCCGCTGCTCCACTGTCTGGAGGTCGGCCAGGATCAGCTCGGTGTTCACCGTCTCGATGTCGCCGTCCGGATCGACGCGCGCGTCGACGTGGACGACGTCGTCGTCGTGGAAGGCGCGCACCACCTGGCAGATGGCGTCGGTCTCGCGGATGGCCGCCAGGAACTGGTTGCCCAGCCCCTCTCCGTGTGACGCGCCGCGCACGAGACCGGCGATGTCCACGAACGTCACGGTGGCGGGGACGAGCGGTGCGCCTTCATAGAGCGCGGCCAGCTGGGCCAGGCGGTCGTCGGGCACCGCGACCACCCCGACGTTGGGCTCGATCGTGGCGAAGGGGTAGTTGGCCGCCAGCACCTCGTTGTTGGTCAAGGCGTTGAAGAGCGTGGACTTGCCGACGTTGGGCAGGCCCAACGATGCCGATGGACAGGCTCACGGCGCGACCGCTCAGCCGGCCAACAGCCCGGCGCCGGCGGCCAGCGCCTTGAGGTCTGCCTCGGGCCGCGCGCCGGTGTGCGAGATGATCTCGGCCGCGCACACGCCGCCGAGGCGCGTGCTCTCGACCGGGCCCAGCCCGTGCGTCAGGCCGAAGAGGAACCCGGCCGCGAAGAGATCCCCCGCTCCCGTCGTGTCGACCACCCCGGCGACCGGCGCCGCCGGCACCTCTTCGGGGCCCTGCGCAGTCAGCACGACCGCACCCTGGGCCCCGCGGGTCATGACGACGAGCAGCCCGGTCTCCTCGGCGGCGGCGATGGTTCCCTTCGCCGAAGAAGCCCCGAAGAGCATCGTGAGCCTCCTCCTCGTTGCCGAGCAGGACGTCGACGTCGTCGAGCAAGAGGTCGAGGAATTCGCGCTGGTGGCGGCTCACGCAGAAGGGGTCCGACAGCGAGAGCGCCACCGAGCCCTCCGACGCGTGCGCGGTGGCCGCGGCGTGGCGCATCGCCTCCTTGGCCGCGGGCACGTCCCAGAGGTAGCCTTCGAGGAGGACGACCGAGCCCCGCGCCACGAACGACGTCGGCACGCCCTCGGGCGAGAGCGTGGACGCGGCGCCGAGGTACGTGCCCATGGTCCGGTCCGCGTCCTCGGTGATGAGCACGATGCAGCGACCCGTGCCCAGGCCGTCGCCGGCGGCGGTCTCGCTCACGTGCGGCTCGAACTCCACGCCCGAGGCCCGGAGGCGCTCGCTGTAGGTGCGCCCGACCTCGTCGTCGGCCACTGCGCCGACGAAACCGGCGGCTGCCACCGAGCTCGGCGATGCCGGCCGTCGTGTTGGCCACCGAGCCCCCCGAGACGTAGCGGGGCGCAACCATCTGCTCCTGCACGGCAGTCGCCGTCGGCAGGTCGATGAGCGTCATGGATCCCTTCTCCAGGCCGAGCTCGGGCCACCTGCTCGGTGCTCGCCATGTCGATCACGTCGAGCAGGGGCGACCCGATGGCCACCACGTCGAGGTCGTGGTCCCCCATGCCGGGGGTTGGAACGCCGTTGTCGGCGGTGGATGCGTCGTCGTCGGGCACGAAGCGAGAAACTACCCGCAGGGACGCGGGTAGCCTTCACCGGATGCCAGGACCCACCTCTGCACTTGCGCACGGCTCGGGAGCTTTCCGGCTCCCCCGCACGGTCGGAGCCGGAGACCTACCGCATCGAGATCGAGCCGAACGTCGCGTCGGCCACGTTCTCGGGCACCGTTTCCATCGACGTCGTCATCCTCGAGCCGGTGGAGCAGATCGTGCTCAACGCGGCCGAACTCGCGGTGAGCGACGTCGAGGTCGCCACTGCGGACGGCAGCACCGTGCCCTGCACAGTGAGCTTCGATGACGAGCTCGAACAGGTGATCTTCGGTCCGGCCTCGGAGTTGGCGCCCGGCGCCGTGCACGCTGAGCTGCCGTTTCACCGGCGCCCTCAACGACAAGCTGCGCGGCTTCTACCGCTCGACCTACACCGGGGTCGACGGCGAGGTCCAGACCATCGCCACCACGCAGTTCGAGTCGGTCGACGCGCGCCGCTGCTTCCCCTGTTTCGACGAGCCCGACCGCAAGGCTGTCTTCGAGGTCGCACTGATCGTGGAGCCTCGACGTCGAGGCCATCTCGAACTCGCCTGTGGTCGGCAGCGACCCGGTCGGCAAGAAGCGCCGCATCAGGTTCTCGCCCACCATGAAGATGTCCACGTACCTCGTGGCCTTCGTCGTGGGCAAGCTCGAGACGACCCGAGACGGTCGACGTCGACGGCGTGCCCCTGCGGGTTGTGTGCACCCCGGGGAAGGCGGGGCTGGCCGACTTCGCGCTCGAGGTCGGCGCGTTCGCGCTGCGCTTCTTCACCGACTACTTCAGCATCCCGTACCCGGGCGACAAGGTCGATCTCGTCGCCATCCCCGACTTCGCCGCCGGCGCCATGGAGAACCTCGGGTGCATCACCTTCCGCGACACGGCGCTGCTCATCGACGAGGAGCGACGCGGCGCGCACGGAGCTCGAGCGCGTGGCCGACGTCATCGCGCACGAGCTGGCCCACATGTGGTTCGGCGACCTGGTGACGATGGGCTGGTGGGAGGGCATCTGGCTCAACGAGGCCTTCGCCACCTTCATGGAGACGTTGTGCGTCGACGCCTTCCGCCCGTCATGGGATCGCTGGGTCGGCTTCGCACCGTCACGCGAGGCGGCACTGGCCGTCGACGCTCTGCACTCGACCCGCCCGATCGAGTACCCGGTCGGCCCGCCCAAGGAGGCGGAGGGCATGTTCGACCTGCTGACCTACGAGAAGGGCTGCGGCGTCCTGCGCATGCTCGAGCAGTACATCGGCGCCGACGTGTTCCGCGACGGCGTGCGCACGTACCTGAAGGCCCACGCCTACGGCAACACCGTCACCGCGGACCTGTGGGACGCGCTGGAAGACGCCAGTGGCGCGCCGGTGCGCGACGTGATGGACACCTTCATCCTCCAGGGCGGCCACCCGCTCGTCTCCCTCGAGGGCGACACGTTGACGCAGCAACCCTTCGCGCTCGGCCCGGTCCCGGCCGGCACCACATCGTCCATCGGCACCGGGTGGCGGGTGCCGGTGGCGGTACGGGCACTGCCCGGCGCCGACACCCCCGGCGCGCAGCAGCGCTACCTGGTGCTCGGGACCGAGCCGGCCCGCATCGACGAGCCGGAGCAGGGGCTCGCCGTCGTCAACGCCGGCGGGTGGGGCATGTTCCGCGCCGGCTACGAGCGGGGGCACCGCCTGAGGTTGGCGGAGCGAATGGTCGAGCTGACGCCGCTCGAGCGGGCCAACCTGCTGGCCGACACGTGGGCCACGACGCTGGCGGGTCACTCGAGCCTCGAGGAGTTCTTGGTCCTGGCCTCCCGCCTGGGACTCGAGCCGGACCCGGCGCCCTGGGCCCCAGTTGGCGCCGCGCTGGCCCTGACGAACCGCATCGCCACCGAGGGCGACCGCGACCCGCTGCACCGAGGCGGTGGCCGCGCTGGTCGGCCCGATCTTCGAGCGCCTGGGCTTCGACGCCAGCGTCGGAGAGGGCGAACGGACGCCGTCGTTGCGCGCCCTGGCCATCAACCTCTTCGGGCACGGTCGGCGCGGACCCCGCGGTGCGGGCCGAGGCGGCTCGCGCGCTTCGACGCCTCGCCCCTCGGCGGGGGCTCGGGCGCTCCCATCCCCGCGGACATCGAGAGCCGCCACGCTCGCCGTGGTGGCGGAGCTTGACCGCCCGGGCGACTACGAAGCCCTCTTGGAGCGCTACCGCAACGCGGCCACGCCGCAGGAGGAGATGCGCTCGCTCAGTGCACTGGCCGTCTTCCCCGACGTCGACCTGTGCCTGCGCACCTTCGATCTCGCCATGACCGAGGTGCGCAGCCAGAACGGGTTCATGGTCATCGGCGCCCTTCTGGCCAACCGCGTGGGCAACCAGGCCACCTGGACGCGCCTGACCGAGTCGTGGGACGCGGTGCTCGAGCGATTCCCGAAGAACGCGCCGCCCCGCATGATCGAGTCGCTCCCCGCCCTGTGCGCCGACGAGGACTTCGCGGCGCGCGCCATCGCCTTCCTCGACGACCATCCGCTCTCCTCGGGGCCGCGGCGGGTGGCGCAGTCGATCGAACGGCTGCACGTCAACGTCGCCTTCGCCGCGCGCGAGCGCGGCACGCTCGCCGCCTCGCTGCGCGGCGGCGGGCACGTCCGCCACCTGATGGCCGCGGCGCCACCGCCAGGCGCCGCCGGGCGGAGCGAGCGCACGCACGCCCTGTTCCGCGCCGCTCGCCAGACGCGCGGGTTCATGCCCGACGACGAGGGCGAGGCTCTCTTCGAAGCGGCACTGCGTGCGGGGCGGGCGGCGGTGGCGGGCGCGTCCCCATCGACCTTCGTCGAGATCGGCGCCTGGTGCGGGAAGTCGACGGTGTATCTCGGTGCCGCGGCCGAAGCCACCGGCGCCGTCGTCCTGTCGGTCGACCACCACCGCGGCTCGGAGGAGAACCAGCCCGGGTGGGACTACCACGAGCCCGACCTCGTCGACCCCGAACGCGGCCACATCGACACCCTGCCGCACTGGCGCCGCACCATCACCGCCGCCGGGCTGGAGGCCTCGGTCATGGGGATCGTCGGCGACTCCCCCACCCTCGCCGCGCGCTGGGACCGCCCGCTCGCCTTCTGTTTCATTGACGGCGGGCACGGGGACGAGCCCGCCTGGGCCGACTTCCGTGGCTGGGCCCCCCACGTCGCCGTCGGTGGGTGGCTGGCCATCCACGACGTGTTCCCCGACCCGGCCGACGGCGGGCGCCCGCCCTACGAGCTGTATCTGGCCGCGCTCGACTCGGGCGAGTTCGTCGACGACGGCGGGTGCGGGAGCCTGCGGGTCCTGCACCGGGTGGCCGCGCCCGACTGAGCGCTGACTAACGCCGGCGCTGGTCAGAGACGGTGCAGCCCTCGGTGGCGTCGCCGCAATGGGGCTCGGCCAGGTCGAGCGGGGCCGGCAGGCCCTCGCCGCGGAACAGCCCGGCCGCCGGGGTCGTGTTCGACAACGCGTCGGCGGCCAGCACCATGGCGGCGAAGGTGTACGTGGTGCGCTCGTACTTGGGGAAGGTCTCTTGCTCGGGGTAGACCATCCCGGTCCAGTACGACCCGTCGCGGAGGCGCAGGCCTTGGCCGGCGGCGAACAGGTCGAGTGCTGGCCCGTCCATGCCGAGGGCATCGAGGGCCAGCACGCACTCGGCCGTCTCGGCGGCGGTGACCCAGTCGCCGGTGGACACGCAGCGCACGCCGAGGCCCTCCATGACGAAGGCCGACCAGCCCTCGGCGATGCGACGGCGCGCCGCCTCACCCTCGAGGGCACCCGAGAGCATCGGGTAGTACCAGTCCATGGCGAACTCGACCTTCGGGGCGAAGGCGCCCGGGTGGTGGGCCACGGCGTGCCCGAGGCGCCCCGCGGCCAGCTCCCAGTCGGGACGGTCCTTGTCCAGGCGCTCGGCGATCGCCACCGCACAGCGCAGCGAGTGGTAGATCGACGAGGACCCCGTCAGCAGGGCGTAGCCCTCGGAGCGGCCGGCCGAGTCGAGCGACCACAGGACCGAGCCATCGGGTTGCTGGAAGCGCAGGATGAAGTCGATCCCGCCCTCGATGGTCGGCCACAGCTCGCCCAGTAGCTCGACGTCGCCGGTGATCAGGTGATGGTGCCAGGCGCCGGCGGCGAGGTAGGCGCAGACGTTGGTGTCGAGCCGCGGGTCCTTCACGCCGTCACCCTGGTAGTAGTTGAACCAGCTGCCGTCGGGGAGCTGGCGGCGCACCAGCCAGCGGTAGGCGTCGACCGCTTCGTCGACCAGGCCGCACACGGTCAGCGCCATGGCCGCCTCGACATGGTTCCACGGGTCGCAATGGCCGCCCTCGAACCACGGGATCATGCCGTCGGGGCGTTGGACCGCGGCGATGGCGTGACCCGACGCCAGCACCTCTTCGCTGGTCAGGATCCCGGGCACTTCGGGCACCGTGGCTTGGGCGGTGCGGAGCTCTTCTGTGGTCACGCTGCTGCTCCCTGCCTCGGCCTGCTCGGCCTCCCGCCCGGCACCCCGCGCGGCACGCTCGGACGCGCGCGTCGGGCAGGCCGGCGACCCTGTCCTCGGGCTTGGTGAGGTACACCACCAGGCTCTTTCCGATGACCGGGCTGAGCACCCGGTCGGCCGCCCGCGTCACCACGGGCGCCTTGACGATGTCCCACACCAGGACCTTGTGATACGCGGCCACGGCCGGGTTCGTCTCGTTCGAGGGTCCGACCAGGCAACGCAGCCACCAGTACGGCGAGTGCAAGCCGTGGGCGTGGTGGTAGCCCGTCGGCTCCAGCCCGGCCGAGCCGAGCCGCCGCTCGAGCGTGGAGCGGCGGTAAATGCGCACGTGGCCGCCGGGCGTGTCGTGGTACTCGTCAGAGAGCGCCCAGTTGATCGCCTCGGTACGCACCGCGGCACCGTCACCGCCATCGTCCCGCCCGGCCGCAGCACGCGGGCGAGCTCGCCCATGGCCGCCGTGTCGTCGGGGATGTGCTCGAGGACCTCCGACGCGATCACGCGGTCGAAAGTGCCGTCGGGGAAGGGCAGCGCCAGCGCATCGCCCTGCACGGCCGTGGCCGGATGACCGAGCGAGAGCTCCCCTTGCTCCACCATGGCGCCCAGCGTTCCGAGCACCTGCGCCACCTCGTCGGCCCCGGCGTCGAGAGCCACCACCGACGCACCGCGGCGCGCCGCCTCGAAGGCGTGGCGCCCGAAGCCGCAGCCGAGGTCGAGCAGGCGGTCACCCGGCGCGACGCCGAGCCGGTCGTAGTCGACGGTCAACATCAGGCCGCCTCGTGGGTGACCGGAGTCGCTGCCGGGGCGCCCGGGAGGGGCAGGCCCTCGAGGATGGCCCGGTAGCACGCGGCCGTCCCCGCCGCCGTGACCTGCCACGTGAAGCGGCTGACGACCCGTTCGCGGCCGGCCGCGCCGAGGCGGGCCCGCAAGTCGGGGTCGTCGAGCAGGCGGGCGATGGCGCCCGCCGAGCGCGCCGGGATCGTCGGGCGCGACCAGCAAGCCTGTCTCCCCGTCCGCGCCCACGACCTCGGGCAGAGCCCCGCCGGTCGTGGCCACCAGTGCGACGCCACATGACATCGCCTCGACGGCTGGGAGTGAGAAGCCCTCGTAGAGCGAGGGCACCACGGCGACCTCGGCTTCGCCGTAGAGCCGGGCCAGCTCCTCGTCACTGATGCCGCTCACGCAGTGGACGGCGTCGGCCAACCCGAGGCGGCGCGATGGCCCGGTCGACTCGTCCGCCCTCGCTGGGGCGTCCGATCACCGTCAGCTCGACGTCACGCTCGGTGCGCAACTTGGCCACCGCCTCGAGCAGGGGCACCAGGCCCTTCATCGGAACGTCGCTGCTCGAGGTGACCATGACTCGCCCGGCGATGGGGTGCACGTCGTCGATGGGCCGGAAGACGGTTTGGTCGACGCCGACGGGGACGACCGTCATGCGCTCGGGCGCGACCCCCATCTGCGCCGTGACGTCCTGGCGCGAGATTCTGCGAGACGGTGACGACGGCCGGCAGGGTGCGCGCCACGCGCAGTTGCATCCCGAGAAAGCCGAACCAACGCCGGGTCGTGAAGCGTTGCCAGGGGTTCGTCGTATGGGAGAGCGCGAGGAGGCGGTCCACCGTGATGGGGTGGTGCAGCGTCGTGAGGAGGGGCCACCCGTCCTCGACCATGCCGAGCATGCCGTTGCCCAGGCACTGGTTGTCGTGGACGACGTCGAACTCGTCGCGCCGCTGGGCGAGCAGCTGGCGCGCGCGCTGCGAGAAGGCCAGAGGCTCCCCGAAGCCGGCGGTGCACATGATGGCGAACTCGGTCCAGTCCTCGCGCGACGTGAACTCGCTGCGGTGCGGGACCCGAAAGGGGTCGGGGTCCCGGTAGAGGTCCAGGCCCGGCACCGGGGTGAAGCCGACCCCCGGATCGAGCTCGGGCCAGGGCGGGCCCGAGAAGACCTCGACCGAGTGCCCGAGGGCGACCAGCTCGCGGGTGAGGTGGCGGGAGTAGACGCCCTGGCCACCGCAGCGCGGGTTCCCCCGATAGGTCAAGTACGCCACGCGTAGGCCCCCGGGACGAGGTGGGGCGGCGCTGATCGGGGCCGGCACTTCGATGTGGCGGGACCGTTCCCAGGACTCCTTGGTCTCGATCCATTTCTGGCGGGGGGTTTTAGGCAATGGATGTCTCGACTCGGCCCACCATGGCCGCATAGCCTCCCCGAACGCCCTGGTCCGACGCAAGCGGCCCACCTCAACCCCTATGGACGCGCACGGCACCGCTCACGACGTGCTCACGAGAGGCCGAACCAGCCCAACACGGTCAAGAGCACGTACACGGAGGCGACCACCGCGACCGCCACGATGGCGAGGCCCCCCACCCAGCGGGCGATGGCGCCGTTGGCGGCCGAGCCGAGCAGCGAGCGCCGGTTGGCCAGGATCAAGATCAGGATCAGGGTCATCGGGGTGATCACGCCCTCGAGCACCTGCGTGTTCAAGATGAGCGTGATGAGGTTGCCCGGCACGAGGACGACCGCCGCCCCGACCAGGATCTGGAAGGTGAAGATCCCGAGGAAGACCGGGGCCTGGCGGAAACTCGAGGAGACGGAGCGCTCCACGCCGATCGCCTCGGCCACCGCGTAGGACGTCGACAGCGGCACCACCGCGGCGGCCAGCGCGGAGGCGCCGAGCAGGCCCAGCCCGAACAGCGTCTCGGCCGCGGCGCCGGCGACCGGCTTGAGGCCCTGAGCGGCGGTGGACGCCGAGGTCAGGACGCCCGTCCCTCCGATGGTGGCGCCCGTGGCCACGATGATCGACATGGCCACGAACGCGGCGAGCGCGGCTCCGACGATCGCGTCGACGCGCTGGAAGCGGTAGTCCTCGGGCTTGACCCCCTTGTCCACCACCGCGCCGGCCTCGTAGAGCTGGATGTACGGCGTGATGGTGGTGCCGATGAGCGCGACGGAGAGCAGGAGGAACGACCTGGTGGCGACGAAGTGGGGCCAGACAGTGTTGGCGGCCACGGCCTTCCAGTCCGGATGGGCCAACACCGCGGCGATCGGGTAGGCGATGAACACCAAGGTGAGGAGCAGGAAGACCCGCTCGGCGTAGCGGTAGGTGCCGAAGAGGACGAGGGACCAGATGGCGATCGCCGCGATGGGAACCGACAGGTAGCGCGAGACACCGAACAGCTCGAAGGCGGTGGCGATCCCTCCGAACTCGGTCACCATGAGCCCGATGTTGGCGATGGCGAACGCCGTGATGGCGAAGGCGGTGAGGCGGAGGTCGAACTCCTCGCGGATCAGTGCGGCGAGCCCCTTGCCCGTGTGCACCGCGAGCCGGGCCACCATCTCCTGGACGATCACGTAGGCCACCGTGATCAGCACCATGAGGAACAACGTGCGGTAGACGAACTGCGCGCCGGCCGACGAGTACGTCACGATGCCGCCGGCGTCGTTGCCGGCGGCGGCCGCAATGAGCCCGGGGCCCGCGGCGGCGAGATAGACGACCCACCGCCGCCGCGGGGCCAGGAGCTTCACGACAACAGGCGCGGAAAGTGGAAGCGGCCCTTCGTGGGCACGAGTGCATCGAGGACGTCGTCGGCCAGGATGCGCCCGATCGGGACGCCGGTGTCGTCCACCACCACCATGGACTGGCGCCGCGCCTCGATCAGCTGCCCCGCCACTTCCTTCGCCGATTCGTGCGAGCTGACCGTCACGACGTCCTCGTCCCCGAGCAGCGCGGACATGCGCGTGTCGGTATCGGCGCGCAGCGCCAGCAGGATGTCGAGCACCGTCACGTCGCCCACGAGCCGGCCGTCGCTGTCGACGACGGCGACCGCATCGAGGTCGGTGCCGTGCGCGCGAGCCTCGGACAGGCGGTCGACGACCTTCTTGACCTTCTCCCCCGACTTGGCCGTCACCACTGCGGTGGTCATGATGCCGCCGGCCTCGTTCTCCGAGTAGCCGAGGAGCTCGCGCAGGCCGAGGGCCGTCTTGGGCGGGACGTGCCAGAGCACCTCGCCCTGGACGGCAGGGGGCAGGTCGCGCAGCGCGTCGGCCGCCTCGTCGGGCTCCATGGCGGCCAACAGGCGCGCCGCCTCCACCGGGTCGCTCTCGCGCAACAGCTGCTCGAGGTCCTCGGGCTGCATCTCCTCGAGCGCGTCGGCCGCCTCGTCCGGGCTGAGCGCGGCCAAGAGCTCGCGCCGCTCGTCGCGACGCAGATCCTCGAGGAGGTCGGCCAACTCGCCTGGACGCAGGCGGTGCAGCCCCTCGTTGGTGGTCTTGAGGCGCACGGGGCTGGCTTCGCCGTTGGGTGCGGCATTCGCCCCTCCCGTCTCGCCCGAGGACTCGGTGAAGGGCTGGATGGCGGCCCAGTCGATCACCCGGTCCGGCGTGGGGCGTGGTCGCCAGCGGCGCGGCCCGAGCCGGCGCAACAGGGTGGCGTTGGAGACGTCGGCACCCACGAGGCGGATCCGACCGATGACCTCGGCCAGGTAGAGGTCGGCGGCGCGGATGACCTGTACCCCTTCGACGTCGACGAGCTGATGGTCGAGAACGTCTTTAGCCAGCAGCACCTCACCGGGGCGGCGGATGACGTCGCGCAGGTCGAGGCGCGACGATCGCAAGAGCACCTCGGCGTGGCCGATGCGGTCGATGGCCGACGCCGGCACGAAGGCCAGCCGGCGGCCGACCCGGATGACCAGCCCGGTCACGGGTGGGTAGACCTGGCCGTCGGCCCAACGCGCCACGACGTCGTCGAGGCGACCGATCTCCTGGCCGGTCTGGTTACGCACAGGACGGCCCAAGATGCCGGCCAGCGAGACGATGGAGTCGAAGACCCCCTCGGAGGCGAGGATGCGACGCGTGCGCCGGCGGCGTTGGTGCGGTTGGCGCTCCGCGTCGCGGACGCGCCCGGGCAACAGGCGCGCACGGTTCGGTGCGCTGGTCGGTGGTGGCGTGGCCATGGAGCTTCCTCCTCTGGCTCGTCGAGCGGATTGCGGTCGGATCGGTCGGGACGACGGGCGCGTCACGCGCCCGCCTAGGTCTCAGCGACCGGCGCCTGCCTCCGTGCAAGTCCCTCGACGGGGACTCACGACACGCTCGTGCTGCAGCTCAGCCGATGGCACGGAGTGGGCATGCGCCGGCTGCGCTACTGGGGGGTTCGCCCCTCGACATGGCACACACCTCCTTCTCCGTCATTTCGCACGGTCCGGTCGAACCGAGCTTTTCGGCCTTCCATCCTACCGGCGGCCGGCCGGGGCCGACGGGAGGAGGGCCGTCCTGCGGCGGGTACCGTGCGTGGCATGGACCTGGCCTACCCACCGGAAGCCGAAGAATTCCGAGCCGAGATCGCCGGTTGGCTGCGCGACAACCTGCCCGAGGGCTGGTTCGAACCGGGGTTCTCCATGACGCCCGCTGCACGCAAGGCGTTCAACGAGGAATGGACGGCCAAGCTCTACGGCGGGGGCTGGATCTGTGCCGGCTGGCCGGCCGAGTACGGGGGCAAGGGTCTGAGCCTGCTGCAGCAGGTCGTGTTGAACGAGGAATTCGCCCGGGCCGGCGCGCCGCTGCGCGCGGACTTCTTCGGCGACACACTGGTCGGCCCGACGATCCTTCAGTGGGGTACCGAGGAGCAGAAGCGGCAGTTCATCCCCCGCATCTTGAAGGGCGACATCGCGTGGTGCCAGGGCTTCAGCGAGCCCGACGCGGGGTCGGACCTGGCCGGCCTGAAGACGCGGGCCGAGCTCGACGGCGACGAGTGGGTGATCAACGGGCAGAAGGTCTGGACGACCCAGGCGCAGTACGCCGACTACATCTTCCTGCTGGCGCGCACCGACCCGAACGTGGACAAGCACGCCGGCATCTCGTATCTGCTGGTGCCGATGAAGCAACCCGGCGTCGAGGTGCGACCCATCGAGCAGATGGACCGCTCCGCGGAGTTCAACGAGGTGTTCTTCACCAACGTCCGCTGCCCCAAGGACAACGTGATCGGCGGCGTCAACAACGGCTGGAAGGTGGCGATGACCACGCTCGGCTTCGAGCGCGGGACCTCGTCCACCACGGGTCACCGCCGGTTCAAGAAGGAGTTCGAGGAGATCCTCGAGCTGGCTCGCCAGCGGGGGCTCGACAGCGACCGCCTGACCCGCCAGCGGCTGGCGCGGTCGTGGTCGAAGATCAAGATCATGGAGATCAACGGATACCGAACTCTGACCGACGCGCTGCAGGGCACGCACACAACGGCCGCGCTCGGCGCGTGCAACAAGATGTTCTGGTCCGAGGCGCACCAGGAGACGATGCTCCTCGCCATGGACATCTTGGGCATGGAGGGCCAGCTCCTCCTGGGCGACCCCAGCGGCGACACGATGCTCGGGGGCCGTCTGACGTCGCCGCGTTACCCGGTCAACAGCCTCCAGTCGTCCTACTTCTTCTCCCGGTCCGAGACGATCTGGGGTGGTTCGGCCGAGATCCAGCGCAACATCGTGGGCGAACGGGTGCTCGGACTGCCCAAGGAGCCCAAGGCGCCCAAGGAGTCCAAGGGGTCCAAGGCGTGCTGAACCGGATGCGCACGCGGCGGCGAGTGCGGCGACGCGTGCCAGTTTCTTGTACGGCTGCCAGCCGGGTTGCTGCACTTGCGCTGCGGAATGTTTCGCAGACGGCGGAGATCGTCGCATAAGGTGCACCCCGGCGGGCGCACTGACCCGCACCGGCGCGGGAGTGGTAGCGGATGACCGATCGGCCATTGAAGGTGATCGTGGTCGACGGGCACTCGGTCTTCGCAGAGGCGCTCGCGCTCGCCATCGACACGACACGGGACCTCAGGTGCGTGGGCACGGCGCGCGACGTGGAGCAGGCGCTCACGCTCGCGAACGCCGAGGGGCCGGAGGTGGCCGTGATGGACGCGCAGCCCGATGGGGGCGACCCTGTCCGGCCGACGCGCCAACTCCTCGAGCAGCACCCCGAAACCAGGGTGCTCGTACTGACCGGCCTTCCCGTCAGCCCGGCCCTGGTGCGCGAGGCCGCCGACGCCGGTGCCAGCGGCCTGTTCCCCAAGTCCGTCAGCCTCGGCATCGTCGTCGAGACCATTCCGGCACTGCGGCCGCACGCCTTCGCCATCGATCGGTCCAGCCTTGTCTCGCTCTGCGACGCTGCGCCCGGCGTGTCGCAGGCGCGGCGAGCGGAGGGTGGCTCGCCACCACTGACCCGCCGTGAGCTGGACATTCTCGGCCTGCTGGCCAGCGGGATCGATCTCCAGCGCGCCGCAGCCCGCCTGGGGATCACCGTCAACACGGCGCGGGGATACGTCAAGAACCTCTATCGCAAGCTCGGCGTGCACAACCAGCTCGAGCTCGTCGCAGTGGCGCGCGAGCGGGGCCTGCTCGAACCCCCGCCCGAACACCGTTTCACGTAGCGTGGGCCGCCGATAGGAGTCGTCCCGGACAGCCGGGCCGCGGCATGTGAACGGGGTGAGCAGCAATGCTGGTGAGAGAGTGCCTGAGGACCGCGCCGGTGACGGTGCCGCCCGCCTGCTCCTTGGAGGAGGCCGCCCAGCTGCTCGGCAGTCACCGCGTCGGGTCTCTGCTCGTCGTGGACGCCGGCCGGCTGGTCGGGATCGTGACCGATCGTGACATCACCGTGCGCGGCATCGGCGAGGGCAAGGCACCGTCGTCGTACGTCGCCTCGGTGATGACCTCGGACCCGGTCACGATTCAGGGCTCCGCCGACGTCTTCGAGGCTTTCGCCACCTTCCAGACGGCGTCAGCCCGGCGTCTGCCCGTCCTCGAGGACAGCGAGCTCGCCGGCATCATCTCGGTGGACGACCTTCTTATCCGGCTGCTCTCCGAGTTCGGCTCCTTGCTGCACCCAGTCGCCGAGCGGGTCATTCACCCGGCCTGAATCAGCGGCACCGCGTCGGCCAACGGCTCGTCGTCGGGGGCCATCACGAAGCCTGCGGCATCGCGCCGGGCTTGGCGCTGGCGTGCAGCCAGGACGAACAGCGGGATGGTGGCCAGGAGGGTCGCCGCGCCGCCGATGACGAGCGCGACCCGCGGGTTGGTGGTGTCGCTGATGTAGCCGAGGAGCGGTGCGCCGATGGGCGTGCTGCCGAGGAAGGCGATGGCGTTGAGGGACATGACCCGCCCCCGCATGGCGTGGTCGGCTCGTAGCTGCAGCGTGGCGTTGTTCGTGGCGACGAACGAGATGCTCGCGGCCCCCATCGGGACCAGCAGCGCGATCGCCCAGGCCTCGCTGGGCGAGAGCGCGACGGCGACGATGGCGGCGCCGAAGACCAGCCCGATACAGGCCAGCAGGCGCGTCGAGGGCCGGCTGCGGAACGCCGTGGCCAGGCCGCCGAGGACTGCGCCCCCGCCCATCGCCACCATGAACCAGCTGTAAAGGCCGGCGCCGCCGCCGAAGGTGAACTTGGCGAGCAGCGACAGGGTGACCGTGAAGTTGAACGCGAAGACACCGACGATGGCCATGGAGATGAGCGGGATCTTGAGGTCCGGGGTGGCCCACACGTAGCGGAGTCCCTCGCGCACCTGTCCTCTGGCCCGCGCCACGGCGGGACGCCGGTAAAGCTCCGCGGCGCGCATCATGGCGAGTGCCGTGATCACGGCGGCGTAGGACGCCGCGTTCAAGAAGAAGCAGGTGGACACGCCGACCGTGAGGATCAGCACGCCGCCGATAGCCGGGCCGATCACCCGGGCCGAGTTCATCACCACGCTGTTGAGGCTCACCGCGTTGGGCATGAGCTCGACGCCCACCATCTCGGACACGAAGGTCTGGCGCGCGGGGTTGTCGAAGAGGTTCACGAACCCGAGCCCGGCCGCCAGCGCGTAGACCTCCAGAAGCGTGATCGAATCGGTCACGGTCAAGATGCCGAAGACGAGTGCGAGCACACCTGCGGCGCCCTGGGTGCAGTAGAGCACCTTGCGCTTGTCGAGGCGGTCGGCGATGAGGCCGCCGAAAGGACCGAGGAGCAGGAGCGGCAGGAACTGCAGGCTCGTGGCGATGGCGACGTCGACGCCGGTGCCATGAAGGGGGAAGAGGATCAGATAGGTCTGCGCGACCGTCTGCATCCAGGTGCCCGACACCGAGATGACCTGACCGGTGAAATACAGCCGGTAGTTGCGCACCGAGATGGCTCGGAAGGTGCGCCGGCCGGCCTGCCTGAGGTGACGCGTCACGGTTCCGCCAACAAGTGCTCGAGCAGCCCGACGAGCTCGGCCGCCTGCTGCTGCTCGTCGGCGCTGAGCTCGCCCAGGCGGCGGAGCAAGAACGCGTTCTTCCGGGTCCGCATGAGCGCGAGCGCGCGCTCCCCCGTCGGCGTGACGTGCACGCGCACGCTGCGACGGTCGTTGGCATCGGCCACTCGGGTCACCATGCCGGCTTCGGTCAGGTTGGCGACGATCCTCGTCATGGACGGCGGCTGCACCTGCTCCATGGCGGCGAGCTCCCCCAGCGTCGGGCTCCCGTGCCGGCTGACCGAGGCGAGCGCCGAAGCCTGGGCGGGCGAAAGCCCCCCGAGTGACTCCTGGCGGAGCCGCCGCTGCAGGCGGTTCACGGCGATGCGCAGTCGCCCGGCCACCTCTTCGTCGGTCAACTGGGCCGGGGCGCTGGGCATGGTCCCATTATAGTTAGTTGGGTTAACTAATCAATCGGATCCTGCATCAGGCCCGTCTGCGGAATTGCGGCATGTGGCAGGCGACGCCCCGAGGGATAGCCCCGGCTGGCTCAGAAGCTCGGGACGTACCCGCCCGAGCCCAGGGCGGCGCTCTCGTCGACGCTCAACGACTCGTCGAGGTCGCCGATGACCTCGGTCACCCAGGACAGGCGCTCGCGCAGGATCCGCTCGACCCCGCCCGAGAGGGTGGCCGAGCTGATGGCGCACGAGCTGCACGCCCCCTGGAGCTGGACTTCCACGACCCCGGTCTCGACGTCAGCCCGTACCAGCACGAGGTCGCCGCCGTCGGCCTGCACGGCGGGACGCATCAGGTCCATGATCCCCTGCAACTTCTGCAGACGATCGGATCGCTCCGCATCGCTCAGCACTGACGGTGTCTCGGTCACCCCACCATTGTGCCGTGCTCGCAGGCCGCCGTGACCCAGCCCGTCCCGGGGCCGGCCCCAGGGGCAGGGCCGTGAGCCTCAGCCCAGCCCGACCGGAAGGCGTGGCTGGCCCTGCACCACTGGGTTGGACAGCTCGCCGATCCCGTCGATGGCGATCCGCACGGTGTCTCCAGGGGCGAGGAAGCGAGGGGGGTCGAAACCTGCGCCCACCCCCGCCGGCGTGCCGGTGGCGATGACGGTGCCGGGCTCGAGCGGGAACGCCGTCGTGAGGTATTCGATCATGGCGGCGCAGCCGAAGATCATGTCGCTGGTCGCGGAGTCCTGGCGCAGTTCGTCGTTGACCCAGGTGCGGATGCCGAGCACCTCTGGGTCACCGAGCTCGTCTCCCGTCACGAGCTCGGGGCCGCACGGTGCGTGGGTGTCGAACGACTTGCCCACCGTGAAGGTCGGCGTGCGCCATTGCCAGTCGCGCGCGCTCACGTCGTTGATGATCGTGAAGCCGGCCACGACCTCGAAGGCCCGGGCCGCCGGCACGTGCTGGCAGCGAGGCCCGATGACCATGGCGAGCTCGCCCTCGTAGTCGACGGCGTCGGAGACGGCAGGCAGGACGATCGCGTCGCCGGGTCCGGCGATGGCGGTTCGCTGCTTGTTGAACCAGTACTGCCATTCGGGGGCTTCACGGCCCAATTCGGCGACGTGTGCCCGGTAGTTCATGCCGATGCCGAGGATGGCCGGGGGGTCGGGCACGGGTGCCAGCCGGCGGACCTCGAGCCAGCGCGTGGCGAGCCCCGCCGAGCGCCGGTGCGCCGCGCGGCACGCTCGAGGCCGGCCGCGCCGAGCGCCAGCAGCTCGCGCATGGTGGCGGGCAGTCCGGTGACGGCGTCGCTCAGGTCGACGATCTCCTCCCCGTCGACTACTCCGGGGAGAGCAGGGCCCCCGCCGACGGAGAAGCTGGCCAGCCGCACCGCTGCTCGCGTCGTTCCCTCGCCGCGCTCAGGACAGCTCGGTCTTCTTGTAGGCCTCCCAGTTCTTCTTGGCGTGGCGGGCCGAGAAGGCGCCGAGGATCTCGACCGCGCCGAACACGATGGCCAGGATCCCGATGACCACGACCAGCGCGGTCAACGGTGCGCCGGGGTGCCGGATGCAGAGGAAGCCAAGGGCCACGGCGATGATGCCGCGGATGAGATACGCCCACCAGTAGGGCAGGAAGTGGTTGCGGATGGAGTCGACGATGTCGAAGATGCCGAGCACCAAGAAGCCCCAGCCGACCAGCACGGCGACGATGAAGATCGTGATGTGGGGCCAGACGAATCCCACGATGCCGGCACCGACCCAGATGACGCCGAAGACGAGGTGCAGCCAGCGCTGGCGGGCCATGCGGAGCGCGCCGACGATCTCGAAGAGGCCACCGAGGATGAAGAAGCCACTGGCCAGGTAGATGATCGCGTACACGCTGGCGTGCCGGTAGCTGATCACGAAGAACCCGAAGATCATGGCGATGATGCCCCAGACCAGGTACCAGCCCCACATCTTTTCGAGTTGCTCGCTGACGACGTCGCCGACCGCGATGTCGTCGTCGGTGAGAACAAACGTCATGTCATCCTCCTTGGCGAGTAGGAGAGCCTTGCGTGTTTGTGCAGCGTATCGCCGCGTCCCCCTCGATTAGGGGATGCAGGTGCGCAGCGCGTGCAAGGCGCGCCGGCCCCACGAGGCGCCGGCAGCGGGCCAGCGCGCCGGGTGCGCGAGGACGTCGTCGGCTTCGGCCCACAGCTCGTCCTCCACGTCCTGGAGCCCGGCACGGACCGCGGAGCAGCGCGTCGGGATCAGCCTCGACCCGTTGGCGCACGCCGTCTGCGGCCTGCCAGAGCTCCTCGCTCGAGAGCTCCATGGGAACGAAGGGCGGCGGGCCGGTCGCCGTGCGCGGAAAGGCGGGCACGTAGATGCTCGAGCACGGGCTACCGGCCGCCACGTAGACACGCAGCGGCGCCCCGTCGGCGATGCCCGCCGGGAGCTCGGCGACCATGGACGCGGCGGTGACGCACAGCCCGCGCAGGTGCATGCACACGCTCACCCCGCTGAAGTCGTCGCCGACCCGCGCCGGCGGCGGGTGGACCGGGCCCCGGGTCCCGGGCGCGCCCCACGGTCCCGAGCCGTGGTCGCGCAGGTGGGCGACGGTCGCAGCCGCCGTGAGCCCGCCGGGCGGGGTCCCGGCGAGGAAACGGCGGCTGGCCGCCAGGCGGACATCCGCGCGAAGCGCGTGTCCGCGGCATCGTCGCGAAAGCGGTCGAAGTCCTCACCGGGTTCGAGGTGGCGCGAACCGCGGGTCCAGTCGGTCCGCAGGCTGATCCGGTTGGAGATGGCGATCGCCGGCGTCGGCCGCGGCGCGCCGCAAAGGTCAGATCCGGCCGTCTCGAGCACGTACGCATGGGACGGGTCGGCGACGAGGAACGACGAGTCGTAGGCCTCCTGATGCGTCGCGTCGGTGATGCCACCCTGGCCGCACGGCTTCGAGCAGGTCGGCCATGGCGTCGACTGCCTCGTCGGCGCAGCGGGCGCGTTCGAGCCCGAGGCGCACCAGGTCCATGCCGGTCAGGGCCGGGCTGCGCTCGCTGCGCGTCGTGTGTCGTCCACACACGCTCGTTGCCGATGGCCACGCCGTACTCGTTGACGCCGTGCTCGGCGCCCCACAGCCAGGTCGGGCACGAGAGCAGCGTCGCGTGCGCGCCGGTGTCGCCGATGGTCAGGTACTGCGTGCGCAGCGTGCATCCGGCGGAGGCCGCGGCGGCCCGAAGGGCCAGGCCACCTGGACCTCGCCCGGCGGACGGTCGGAGTTCTTGGCGAACACCATGCCCCGGGGGCCGGGCGCGCACAGCGTGTCGCACATGGTCGCAGTGTAGGGAGGTGGGTATGGTGGGCCTCATGCAGCCACATGCGGTCCTGTCGGCGGACGAGATCGACCTCTCGGACACGGAGTTCTGGGCGCGGCCCTGGGACGAACGCGAGGGCGCCTTCCAGACCCTGCGCCGTGAGCGGCCCGATCCCCTTCTTCGACGAGCCCGAGATCCCCGAAGCCCTGACCTACGTGATCCCCGAGGGTCACGGGTACTACGGGCTGACGCGCTATGCCGACATTTCAGAGGCGAGCCGGCACCCCGAGATCTTCCAGTCGGGCAAGGGCGCCACCTCCATCATCGACATGCCCGACGAGATGCTCGACTTCTTCGGCTCCATGATCAACATGGACAACCCGCGCCACGCCCGCCTGCGTCGCATCGTGTCGGCCGCCTTCAACCCGCGCATGATCAAGTCCATCGAGGACCGCATCGACTTCGTGGCCGATGACGTCATCGACCGCGTCGCCCCCCTCGGCGGGTGCGACTTCGTCACCGAGGTGGCGTCACGCCTCCCGCTCGAGATCATCTGCGACATGATGGGCATCGGCGCCGTCCGACTACGACACCGTCTTCAACGCGTCCAACGTCATCCTCTCCAACGGCGATCCCGAGTACGTGCCCGAGGGGACCGACCCCATGCTGGCCTTCATGACGGCGGCGCAGCAGCTCAACCTGTTGATGACTCGACCTGGCCGCCCACCGCAAGGAACACCCGACCGACGACATCACCTCCGCGCTGGTCAACACGAACGTCGACGGCGAGACCCTGACCGACAACGAAGTGGCCTCGCTTCTTCATCCTGCTCGTCGTGGCCGGCAACGAGACGACCCGCAACGCCATCAGCCACGGGTTGCTGGCGCTCACCGCAGCACCCGGACCAGCGGGCACTGTGGACGGCGGACCCGGCCGGGATCGCGGCCACCGGCGTCGACGAGATCGTGCGCTGGGCCTCCCCGGTCATCTGGATGCGCCGCACCGTGGCCAGCGACACGGTGCTCGGCGAGACCGAGCTGCACGAAGGCGACAAGGTCATCATGTTCTACAACTCGGCCAACCGGGACGAGGACGTGTTCGACGACCCCTACACCTTCGACGTGCGCCGCGACCCCAACCCCCACATCGGCTTCGGCGCGGCGGGGCCGCACTTCTGCCTCGGGGCCCATCTCGCCCGCCAGGAGATCGACGTGATGTTCCGGCGCCTCTTCGAGCGCCTTCCCGACATTGAGGCGACCGAGCGAGCCGGACCGGCTCCTCTCCCCCTTCATCAACGGGATCAAGCACATGGACTGCACCTTCACGCCCGTCCCCGGCTGAGGAGCACGGAAGGCGGTGCGGCCGGGAGTCAGCCGACGAGCGCCGAGAACTCGCTGAACGCGGCGAGCGCCCGGGGCCCCCAGACGGTGCCCGGGCCGCCGTTCATGGAGATGGCGACGCCGATCATCTCGGCCACCTCCTCTGTGGTGGCGCCACGCCGGGCGCAGCCCCGTGCGTGCGCGGCGACGCACCCGTCGCACTCCCGGGTGATGGAGATGGCGAGCGCGATCAGCTCCTTGGTCTTCGCCGTCAGCGCACCCTCTTGGAACGCGGCGGAGTGCATCGCGGCGTAGCCGGTCATCACGTCGGGCAGGGCGTCGCGCAGCGCCCGGTACGGCTCTCTGAGATCGTCTTGGATCCGGTGGAAGTGGTCGTGGTCCATGCGGGCATGGTCCCACGTCCCCGGCGGTGGAGCCTGCGCCACGGGCCGCGAGGTTCGGCCGTGCCGGACCGCTGCGCGGTCCGCTCAGGCCCCGCCCTCGGCGCTGCGTGGCCCGCGGTTTCGCACCTCGTCGACCGCTGCCATGGCGTCGCGCAGCTCTGGATCCAGTCCGCCTCGTGGTCGGCCACCAGGCGGACGCACCAGGCGAGGGCCTCGCTGCGGCTCCGGGCGACACCAGCATTGATCAGCGTGTCGAGCACGCGGCGGTCCCCCATGCGCAGACCTGCGTCATCACCGGGACGCCGGCCGTGGTGAAGAGGACCGTGGAGCCGCCGCAGACGGCCCCCCACGACACGGTGCGCCGGAAGGCCGGTTGGGCCTCGTCCGCGATGCGCATGCGCCCCGCTCGGCTCTCCTCGCGGAATCCGCTGATGCGGGCCTGCTCGGCCACCCGCACCTCGTCCTCGTCCGCTCCCTCGGGCAGCTGGGGCGGCGACAAGGCGCCGATGACCTGGATCTCGTCGTCGTCGATGGCGATGGTGGGGCTGCTCTCGAACCAGGTGCCCGGCACCCGTCCGCTGAACCATGCCCCGATCAGACGCTCCTGCTCGGGTCCCTGACGGCGGGGCGCAGTCGTCGGCGCCGGCCCCGCTGTGGGCCTCGACGGCCCTCGTGCATTCCTTCAGTCATATTACGAGATTACATGATTACGATGAAGGGCAAGGGCGGATCGTGGCTGTGGCAGGCCGTGAAGTCGGGGCGGCCGTCCCTTCTGTATATGTTTCCTTCCGAAGGGGGTGTTACGAAGGATCGAGCCGTATCCTTCGTAACCCCTGTCACTCTCTGGAGACAGCTTGAACCCGACGTGGGATGGCGAAACCCGAGCCGCTCGTAGAAACGGTGGGCGTCGGGCACGCTCACGTTGGAGGTTTTCAGCTGCACCCGGTAACACCCGAGCCCGGCCGGCTCGACGGCGCGCGCAACAGCGCGCTGCCCACCCCGCTCCCCCGGTGGTCGGGATGGACGTGCACAGACTCGATCTCGGCGCACAGGCCGCCCCTCGCCTGCAGGTGCCGGAACACGATCAGCTGGCACACCCCCACGACTTCACCCTCGACCTCCGCCACGAGGACGGCTCCTCCGGCGCCGCCCGTGTCTCGCGAGCGCGCGCTCGTAGGGTCCGAGATCGACTGGGTTCTCGATCTCTCCCGATGATCCGGGCACGGCGCCGAGCGCGAGGAGCTCCACCACGCGTGCCAGGTCGGTGCTCGAACACGGGCGCACGACGAGCCCCTGCGGCGAGTGCGGGTCGCGCCTGGACGAATCGGACATCACTCGGCCATTGTGGCCCGCTGCGTCAGGTGCCGCCCTTGCGCTCCCGCAACGTGATGGCGCGACGAGGACAGTCGCGAGCTGCCCGCCGAGCGAGCTCGACGAGCTCTGGCGGCAGCGGCTTGCCGTCGACGATCGGATAGCCCCACTCGTCGAGGCTGATCGCCTCTGGCAGCAGCTCGGCGCAGTAGCCGTACGCATCGCAGGCGACGGGGTCGATGACGATGCGGATCATGCCCTGGCCGTCGTCGTGGGCGCGGGAAACCGCAACTGCGTGGTGCGGTCCCAGCGTGCACAGGGTGCGCCTCGTGACGTGTGCCTGGACGTCGGCACCGAAACACATGGAGTGCGCTCCGGACCAGGTTGACCGCCCCGTCGGGGTGACGGCACGCGCCCCTGCCGTGCACCTCGCGCAGCCGTCGCTCGAGGCGTGCTCATGAGACCGGCGTCGACTTGTCCGCGCGCCAGTCGGGTCATGTCGTCGGCGATGGCGGGGAGGCCGTAGACGCACGGCCCGCACTGACCTGCGCTTTGGCCTGCCAGGTAGTGCGCGATCCGGGCCGACTCCGTCAGCCCGCATGCGTCCTGTCCGAGCACGACGACGATGCCGACGCCGGCCGTGGCGCCAACCGCACGGAGCGACAGGGAGGCATAGGGCGTCGTGAAGTGCTGCGGGCCCACCCAGGCCCCCCCGTACCCGCCCACGAGAAGCGCCTGAGGCTGTCCGATCGGCGTCGCACGGTTGGCGATATCGATGAGTGGCGTTCCCCGGTCGATCTCGACCACCCCGGGATGCTCCACCGCGCCACCGATCGTGACCAGTGAGGTGCCCGGGTCCTCCACGAGCCCATGTGCACGGAACGCGTCCGGGCCGGCCCTCGCGATCATGGCGACATGAGCCAGCGTCTCGGCGTTGTGCACGAGGGCGGCGCGGCGCCCGATGCGGAGGGCTGTTCCCTTGTCGGGCCGAAACGACGGGAGTGAGTTTCCAGTCTCCACCCAGCGCGCCAGCGCCGACTCCTCGCCGGCGATGAAGCGCTCTGGCGGGCGCAGCAGTTCCTCGGGCGCCGCGACCGGGTAGCGCGCGGTGACACGCTCGCTCATCGCCCGGGTCACCGCTGCGGCGACGTGCTCTCGCCCTGCGGGCACGCACACGGCGACTCGCCGGGCCCCACTGGCCGCAGCCAGCAGCTGGGCACCATCGAGCACCAGATGTGGCGATCGGATGAGCAGCAACGTGTCCTTGTCACTTGCGGGCTCGCCCTCCATGGCATTGACGAGAATGGTGCCGCCCGGGCCGGCCGCATGCGCCACGGCCAACTTGATGGCCACCGGGAACCCGGCTCCGCCCCGGCCAGCCAGGCCCGATGCCTCGAGTGCCGACACGAACGCCTCTCGCCAACCGCGGGCCCCCGCGCCGGGGAGGGGCAGCGGGCCGAGCGTGGCCTCGTGGGAAGCCAAGTCGGTCGGGTGTCCAAGTAACCGGTAGCGCCCGGTCGTCGGCAACGTCTCGCTGGAGCTAGCCACGACGCGCCCCCGAACGCTCGCGGGCACTGGGCGCCAGGTGCTTCCGCGGCATCTCCGGCACCGATGCATGGGCGCGCCGAGCCGACGACTGTTTCGAGGTCTCCCGCAGACGCCATGCCAACGCGGCGCCAACGGCGAGGAAGCAGGCCACACCCAGTGCGATCACCCAGGGCTCACGCGAGTCCGTTCCCATCCCGAACGTGTGGGCCACGGCGATCGGCCAGCAGAGATAGGCGAGCCAGTGCACGGCGCGCCATGTCCCTGGCCGCATCCGCGCTCTGAGCAGGCTGGTCACGAACACCGCGATCATGAGGTCGAGCGCGATGGTGCCGATGCCAACCCAGAAGGTGCTGTAGGCAGAGACGAACGGCACGAGTATGGCGGCCCAGCTGATGTCGACATAGGTATCGAGCACGCTTGTGAGCACATGGATCGCCAGGAAGACGACGGCGAGCATGGAGATGCGCCGGTGGATCTCCTGCTGTGCGAAGCCCGGCCAGTTCTGGGCTTTGGCCCGCGTCGTCGTGATCAAGCCGAGCACCATCGTCAGGGTCAGCAGAATGAGCGCCATCAGCCCGCTCGCTCGAGTGGCGTACCACAGTGCGGTTGAGTTCACGAGGCCACCGAGAGGGGCCAGCCGTTGACCGAGAAGACCTCGCCGTCGGCCCTGACGAGTCGGACCGACTGCTCGAACCCCGCGAGCCTGTCGAGCGCCTGCCCTCCCCACACGATGGCGGCAGTCGTGACGAGGTTCGCCTCGACGCAGCTGGCGCCGGTGGCGGACACCAGCACCCAGTAGGGCTCCGCGCAGTCGCCTGTCCTCGGGTCGACGATGTGATGGACGGCTCGTCCGCCGGCGTGCCATGCCCGAGCGGAGGTGGCAGAGCTCGCCAGCCCCCCGTGGGTGATAGCAACGACTTGGTCGACGAGCGCGGCCGGCGTGCGGGACTCCCGAGCGATGCCAATGGCCCAGCCTTCTGCAGGGGGCTTGCCGGCGACGGCGACGTCCCCACCGAGGCTCACCAACGCGCCGTCACCGATGACACGCGCCACCCGCGCTGCAGCACGGTCGGCGGCCAACGCCTTTGCCGTGGAGCCGAGGTCGAGCCGGACACCACGCGGAATGCGAACGGTCTGGTCGGCGGCGTTGAGCTGGACGTGCGCGTACCCGGCGACCGAACCAAGGGTGCGAGCCGGTGCCGGCGGCCGGGAGAGCACCGCGTCGAGGTCCGCGTCGTAGCCGAGCGCGGCAAGGGCGTTGCCCAACGGTGGGGTCGACGGCGCCTCCGGTACGCGCCGCCGCAGTGACCGCAACCTCGAGGGCCCGGAACAGCAGATCGCTGACGCGGACAGGCCGACCGGACCCCTCGTGCACTCGCTGGAGCTCGGAGCCGTCTCTGAAGCGGCTGCAGGCGGCGTCGATGGCCTCGAGCTCTGCGGCCAGCTCCTGCTGCGGCGGCGTCTGCTGCGCACGGGTCCTGGACGACGACCGTGGCGGTCGTGCCGATGGCGCGCGAACGACCGTGAGGTCAACCCCGTGTGGCCATCGGCGACGCCGGTCACCGGGACGTGCCGCCCGAGGTGACCGACGGTCTCGCTCTGCTGATGGTGGGTGCCGAGGAATTCCGCCGAGGACGTGCCGGTGCCCTTGGTCGACGACGAAGATCCCGCCACCGATCCCGTCGATCCGTTCGTGGTGCTCGTGCTCCCTGGGTGCTCGGTCGCGACGACGACACCGATGGCGACCGTGGCCCCCGTCGCCGCGAGCACGGCGCCGCAGGTCAGCAAGCGCAACCGGGACGTCGTCCTCTCCCGTTCGCCCGGTGCATTCGGGCAACTGTCTGGCGGACATGTGGATGGGGAACCTCTTCGTGGGGACGCCCCTATCCCACCATCATCGACTCGACACGCTCGCAGGGCCCGCTGTGGACCTGCTGAGCAATTGTGCCCCACCGCCGCCGTCGAGAATCGCCGGCCCCCGCTACGATCGCCCGCCCAGGAACCCGTCAGACAGGGGGAATCGATGTCCCAGGTCAACACGGTACGAGGCCCGGTCGGTGGAGCGGACCTCGGTCGCACCCTGATGCACGAACACATCTTCGTGTTGAGCCCCGAGATCGAGAAGCCCTCGGACGAATGGGACGAGTCAGCAGAGCAGGCGCGAGCGGTGAGCAAGCTCCGCGAGCTCAAGGCGGCCGGCATCGACACGCTCGTCGACCTGACCGTCGTCGGGTTGGGGCGCTATATCCCTCGTATCGTCGCGATCGCGGAGCAGGTGCCCGAGATCAACGTCGTGGTGGCGACTGGTGTCTACACCTACAACGAGGTCCCGATGTACTTCCACTTCCGCGGCCCCGGGACCATCCTCGGCGGACCCGAGCCGATGGTCGACCTCTTCGTGCGCGAGATCGAGGAAGGAATCGGGGAGACGCGGAGTGCGGGCTGCGATCCTCAAGTGCGCGTCCGACCGCCCGGGCATCACGCCAGGGGTCGAGCGGGTGCTGCGCGCTGTCGCACGGGCCCACCGCGTCACCGGTGTGCCCATCACGACCCACACTCCCACACCTCCCGAGCCGTGGGGACTCGAGCAGCAGCGGGTGTTCAAGGAAGAAGGCGTCGACCTCGCGAGGGTGGTCATCGGTCACAGTGGCGGCACGGTCAACACCGAGTATCACCTCCAACTCATCGACAACGGCTCGTATCTCGGCTTCGATCATTTCGGCCTGCCCGGGATCACTCTGGAGGAACGGGTCGACGCGGTCGCACGGCTCTGTGAGCGTGGGTACGCCGAACGGCTCGTGCTCTCGCACGACGCAATGTGCTTCGTCGACTGGTTCCCACGTTCGGTGATGGACGCCTCGAGCAATTGGCGCTGGACCTATATCAGCGACACCGTGCTTCCGGCCTTGCGCGCCCGCGGCATCAGCGAGGACGACATCACGCGGATGCTCGTCGAGAATCCTCGCACCGTCCTCGAAGGCGGCCCTGCCTACTGATGTCGCCTGCCTGCCCTGGTCCACCCAATCCACCGAACCCTCGCAGCGTGACGATGCTGCAGACAGAGCTGATCGCAGAGCTGGCCGACTTGTTCCCCGATGCCGTGGCCTGGCGGAATCTGGCCGACGGCACTGACCTCACCCTGCGCACGTGGCACCGCGAATCCAATCGGCTCGCGCGCGGACTCCGTGATCTCGGGGTCGAACCGGGGAACCGGGTCGGGCTCGTCATCGGCAACGATGAACCGCTCGAGTGGCTGCTCTCGTACCTCGCCATCCACAAGGCCGGCGCGGTGGCCGTGCCGCTGCTGGCCAGACTCGGCCCCGCTGAGCTGCCGGCCATCCTGCGCCACGCCGGCGCGTCCGTCGCGCTGTGCAGCGACGTCAGCCCGGAGATCCGCGTCGCGGTTCCGACGGTCGTGAGCACGAGGCCCGGCGGCACCGTGTCGTGGCACGACCTCGCTGGTCCGGACGACAGCGACCTCCCGACGGTGCCTTCGCCCGACGACATCGCCGACGTCATGTACACCTCTGGCACCACCGGGAAGCCGAAAGGGGTCGTCGTCTCACACGCCGGCCTGGGCACGACCGACCGCGTCCCCTCCGCCTGGCTCGGACTGGGATTCCTCACGTCGTCACCATTTGCCACGACCAGTGGATCGCTGCTCGTGTCGGGCCCGCTCCGCGGAGGCCTGAGCGGGTGGTTCCTCCCACGCTTCGATCCCGATCGCTGGATCGACACAGTCGAGCGGGACCGACCCGTCTCCGCCTTCCTCGTGCCGGCCATGGTCGAGCTGATCGTGGCCAGCGCGCACTTCGACACTGCCGACCTCTCGAGCCTGGCTGCGGTCACCGTCGGGAGCGCGCCCATCGCCTCGGCCACGATTGCGTCGCTTCGGGTCCCGTCTGCCCAAGGCCGACGTCCTCTGCGGCTACGGGATGACCGAATACGGTGCGGTCACCGCCATGCCCATGGGCGACCGTGGTCGCCACATCGGGTCGGTCGGGCTCCCCCTGCCCGGCGTCGAGATCCGGATCGTCGACCCCGACAACGCGCCCCGAGAACCGGGGGAGGTCGGTGAGGTGACGATCGGCGGCACTCGGGCTGCGCGCGTCTACCTCGACGATCACGCGTCGACGGCGCGCACGTGGGTGGACGGGTGGCTGCACAGCGGCGACCTCGGCTACGTCGACTGACGACGGCTATCTGTGGATAGTGGGCCGCGAAAAGGAGATGATCATCCGCGGCGGCCACAACGTGGTCCCCGCTGAAGTCGAAGCCGCTCTCTACGAGCACCCCGCCGTCGCCGAAGCGGCCGTGGCCGGGATCGCGCACCCGGTCCTCGGCGAGGACGTCGCAGCCTGGGTCGTGCTCCGAGGACACACGCTCCGTCGACGATCTCAGGTCGTTCCTGCTGGACCGACTGGCCGACTACAAGGTGCCGCGGCGCATTACCGTGGTCGATGCGCTCCCGCGGAACGAGAGCGGCAAGGTGCGCAAGACCGACCTCGTGCCAAGAGACCAACCGGGAAGCGACACGTGACGACCAGCTACACGCACCCTGACGGTCGAGGAGATCGGGCGTGTCCGACGGATCACGTTGAACAGGCCGGACCAGCACAACCCGCTGACGCCCCGCTGCGTCCGCGAGGTCCTCGGAGCGGTCGACTGACGCCGAAAGCGACGCCGGCGTCAGTGTGGTCGTCATCCGGAGCACTGGCCGCTCCTTCTCCTCGGGCTACGGCTTCATCGCCGAGGACACCGACCCCGGTGACTTCCCCCCGCACACTGCGCTCGAGAGCGACGTGTCAGCGATGCTCAGGCTTTCCAAAGGCTGGAGCCGGATCTGGGAATGCGCACTGCCCGTCATCGCGCAGGTACAAGGGAACTGCCTGGCGGGAGGAACCGACCTCGCTCTTCACTGTGACCTCGTCGTCGCCGCGGATGACGCGCGCATCGGCTTCCCTCCGGTGCGCTCCATGGGGGTACCGCCCACCAACATGTGGCTGTACAACCTCGGCCCCCAATGGACCAAACGACTCCTGCTGACCGGCGACACCATCTCTGGGGCGCAGGCCCGCGAACTGGGACTGGTCGTGGAGACGGCGCCCGCCGAGAAGCTGGACACCGTCGTCCTCGAGCTCGCCCAGCGGATGGCGCTGATCGGCCGCGACCTGCTGGTGGCCAACAAGCGCGTGGTCAACATGGGAGTCGAGTTGATGGGGCGCTCCCAGCTTCAGCTCTTCGCCGGCCTGAACGACGCCATCGGGCACCAGGCTCCCGAAGCGCTGGCCTTCTCGCAGCGGATCACCGAAGTGGGACTGCGCCAGGCCATACGGGAGCGGGACGCACTGTTCGACTCGCCGCGCCAGAGCGAAGGGTGAGCGACAGCGCGGTCGCGGCGCGAGTCAGACGTCGGTCAGTGACGTCTCGGTGATGCCGAGCGCACGAAGGGTCCGGCCCAGACCCAGGAACGCCGACAAGCAGATGGTGAGATCGAAGACCTCCGCGTCGGTGAACGAGCCGCGGAGGCGCTCGACGAAGGCGTCATCGATACGCGTATGGTCGGTGGCGAACAGATCGGCGTACTCGACGGCGAGTCGCTCTTGCGCTGACAGCGTCGACTGGTCGACAGACCCGACGGCGCAATAGAAGTCCTCATCGAGGCCGTGCGCAAGAACCTTGTCCGCGCGAAACGCAAGACAGACGGTGCAGTCGTTCAATTGGGCGATCCGCATCCGAGCGGCCTCGCGAACACGCACGGGGAGGATGCTCTTGTTGTAGGCGGCGTCGACAAGACGTGTTGCAGCCGCCCCGAGCTCGGGCTGCAGCGACCAGATCTGCACGGCGTCACCACCGTCGCCCGGCGGGATGTCGAGGCGGGCCATGACGTGACTCTATGCCAGTATGCGAGCCGGTATTAGGCCGGGTTGGAGGTCGGATGGTCGGGCGCCCGTGGAACAGAAGGACGCGATGATGGGCGCCCGCTACACCCTCGACTCCGTGCGCTCTTGCGTCTGGGTCAGTGGTCGATCGAGTCTGCACCCGATCAACACAGAGACGCGGGGCATCACCGGCTGGTTCGAAGCCTGCTTCCGCAAGATGGCACGTTGGACCTGGGCCAACGGATCGCGGGCGAACTGGAGCTGTCGGTCGAGCGACTCACTTCGGGCAACCAGCTCTACGACCGTGAGCTGCGACGGCGGATGGACGCGAAGCGCTATCCCACCATTGGAGGGCGGGTCACCAAGGTCGTGGCCGACGGAACGCATCCGAAGTACCTGGTGGTGGGAGACGTCTCGTTCCACGGGAAGACGCGCAGCTTCGAACACGAGATGCACATCACGTGTTCGGACGACACAGTCGAGCTGAGCGGTGACTACGTTTTCGACATCCGCGAGTTCGGAATGAAACCTCCGAGCATGCTCATGGTGCGCGTGTATCCGGAGATCAGCGTGCGGGTGGAGCTTCACGGCACCAGGGGTGACTACGCGGATCGACTTCACCTGCAGTTGCGCAGATGCTCGCGGGGACTTGGCGTTCTCGGGGCGCTGTGTGATCGTCGTGTGACAAACGGGTTTTCTCTTCGCCGATTTCCGCTTGCCCGAGGGTACGGTCGCGCCATGCCGGGACCCCGTCGACGCGAGCTTTCGCCGAGCACCACGAGGTGTACGTGGGCTTCCCTGATCGGTGCTCCCCGCCTATCCCGTCGAGCGCAGCGTATGGGCTGGACACGCGAAGGAAAAGGGGCAATCTGAGCTGTGGTGCTCCCAGGGACTTCGGACCTCTTGACGGCCATGGTCGTTGAGTCGGCGCCCCCGGCACGATTCGAACGTGCGACACTCGGTTTAGGAAACCGATGCTCTATCCCCTGAGCTACGGGGGCTCGGGGGCGGAACCCACGGTCCCGCGCAGCTCCATTGTGCACCACGGCCGTACCGCCCTTACCTTCCGGGCCCAGGCCGTCCTGGTCGCAAGGCTCCGCGCCACGGCCTAAAGTTGGACTGGGCACGCGGCCTCCGACAGAGGTCGGAGCACGTGCGTTGCGCTTTCGCCGTCCGGCCCGCCGCAGTCGTGCGCGCCCGCGCACGTTCATCCGACCCGGAAGGAACATGCCCCATGACGACCCCCCCTCCCTACAAGGTGGCCGACCTCTCCCTGGCCGAATTCGGCCGCAAGGAGATCGTGCTGGCCGAGCACGAGATGCCCGGCCTCATGGCCATGCGGGCCGAGTACGGCGCCAGCCAGCCACTGGCCGGCGCCCGCGTCACCGGCTCGCTGCACATGACCGTGCAGACGGCGGTCCTCATCGAGACGCTGACCGCGCTGGGCGCCCGCGTGCGCTGGGCGAGCTGCAACATCTTCTCGACCCAGGACCACGCGGCGGCCGCCGTCGCGGTGGGGCCCGAGGGCACAGTCGACGATCCCGAGGGGATCCCGGTCTTCGCCTGGAAGGGCGAGACGCTCGAGGAGTACTGGTGGTGCACCGAGCAGGCGCTGCTGTGGCCCGGAGAGGGCGGCCCCAACATGATCCTCGACGACGGCGGCGACGCCACCCTCTTTGTCCACAAGGGCGTCGAGTTCGAGAAGGCGGGCAGTGTCCCGGACCCGGCCACCGCCGACTCGGAGGAGTTCGCCGTCGTGCTGGCCCTCCTCGGGCGCAGCCTGGGAGAGGACGCCGGCCGATGGACGTCGATCGCCAACGGGATCAAGGGCGTCACCGAGGAGACCACCACCGGCGTGCACCGGCTGGTCGACATGGCGAAGAAGGGCGAGCTGCTCTTCCCTGCCATCAACGTGAACGACTCGGTGACCAAGTCGAAGTTCGACAACAAGTACGGCTGCCGGCACTCACTGGTCGATGGGATCAATCGCGCCACTGATGTGCTCATCGGAGGCAAGGTGGCGGTCGTCTGCGGCTACGGCGACGTCGGCAAGGGCTGCGCGCAGTCACTCGCCGGCCAGGGCGCCCGCGTCGTGGTCACCGAGGTCGACCCGATCTGCGCGCTCCAGGCCGCCATGGAGGGCTTCCAGGTCACCACGCTCGAGGACATCCTGCCCGAGGCCGACATCATCATCACCACGACGGGCAACAAGGACATCATCCGGGCCGAGCACATGGCCGCGATGAAGCACCAGGCCATCGTCGGCAACATCGGTCACTTCGACAACGAGATCGACATGGCCGGCCTGACCAAGACGCCGGGCATCGAGCGGGTCAACATCAAGCCACAGGTGGACAAGTGGGTGTTCCCGGATGGGCACGCCATCATCGTCCTCTCCGAGGGCCGGCTGCTGAACCTGGGGAACGCCACCGGCCACCCGAGCTTCGTGATGTCCAACTCGTTCACGAACCAGACGATGGCGCAGATCGAGCTGTACACCCAGACCGGTCAGTACGTGAACGACGTCTACGTCCTGCCCAAGCACCTTGACGAGAAGGTGGCGCGCCTTCACCTCGATGCGCTGGGCGTGAAGCTCACCACGCTGAGCCAGGAGCAGGCCGACTACATCGGCGTCCCGGTCGAGGGGCCCTACAAGCCCGACACCTACCGCTACTAAGGACGAGACGAGCGCGTCAGCTCAGCGTGGCGGTAGCGATCACCGTCCCGCTGGGCGACACCACCTCGGCGGTGCGGATGTCCTTGGGGTCCACGTGCAGCGGCGAGATCCACGCGCCATAACCCTTCGCGCGCGACGAACGTCCCGACCATGGTGCGGCCTCCCGTCGTCGGTCACCACGACGCAGTTGACCCTGCCCTGTGCGGACGAGTCGGCCAGCATCATTGACATCCACGGCTTGCCGCCGCTGATGAAGGTCGCGACGCGCCCGACGGGTGTGCCGTTCTCGATGAGCCGAGCGGCGCTGCGTCGAGTGCCCGTGCTGGCCCTGGGCGCTCCCCGGTGGGCGCCGTCGAGGACGGCAGGCTCAGCCCGAGGCCGAGAGCCACCGCAGCGGCGGCCGCAACACCGAGCGCAGCTATACCCCAGCGCGATCTGACCGAACCTGTGGCGCCGTTGGCGGTGCTGGGCCAGCTCGTCGGACAGACCCATCTTCTCGAACAGGCGCACCTCGAAGCCCATGGGCGGCTCCACCTCGGGCGCGACCTGCACCACTGCATCCGCCACCCGAGACAGCTGCTCGAGCTCCTCGGCACAACGCTGACAAGACTCGACATGAGACAAGGCCCGCGCACGCTCGCGCCCGGTCAGTACACCGAGAGCGAGCTCGGCCAGCTCGCCCGAGTACTTCTCACATTGGTCTCTCGTGTCGTCGCTCATTGCTCGTCTCTCACCCCCTCTGCATGCTCGACTGCCGCCCGCAAGCCGGATGAGGGCAGTCCTGATCCGCGTCTTGGCGGTCCCGAGCGGGATCCCTTCGGACTCGCTGATCTCGAGCGCCGTCCTGCCGTAAATAGCCGCGAGCACCACCGCCCGGCGTTGCTCTTCGGGCAGCTGCCCGAGCACCGCCCGCACGGTGTCGCGGGCATCGCCGCGACGGACCGCGTCCTCGGGATTGTGCTCGTTGCTCCGCAACGCCGAGGCCGTGAAGTCGTCGGGGTCCGTCGGCACGGCGCGGCGCAGCCGCAGGGCGTCGATGGCCAGGTTGCGCGTGATCGTGAGCACCCACGACGCGACCGAGCCGCGGCGGGGGTCGAAGACCGGCGCGTGGCGCCAGACCCTGATCATCGCCTCCTGGGCCACGTCCTCGGCTACCCCGGTGTCGCTGGTCATGGAGTACGCGAGACCGAACATCCGGCGCTGGTAGCGACGAACGAACGTCACTGCAGCCGACTGGTCCCCGACGGCCATGCCCGCCAGGAGGCCTTCGTCGGACAGTTCGCCCTCGGCCACACGTAATTCTCGCATCCCCAGGTGTACGGCCCAGGGCGCCGGCGAGATTTCTCCCGTTCAGGGCCAATTCGCGCACAATCCCCCGACGTGGCTGCGCCGTATCCCCGCTGTGCCCACGGCCACCACCGCCGCCATCCGCGACCACACGCCACCCGCGGTGGATCGTGTGGAGATGCGATGGAGCCCGCTGCTGCGCGGCCCGGGACGCAGCCGCCGGCCGGTCGCGCTGGCCGCCACCGCCTGCTTCGGGGCGGGCGGTGCGCTCCTGCTGTGGTCGGCCTACGTCCACTTCCACCTCTGGGGCGAGACCGACGGCTACCGGTCCATCCCGACCATCGGACCGCTCTTCTTGCTGCAGTCGATCGCCGGCTCTGGTGATCGGCCTCGGCATCATCGCGGTCCGTCGGGTCTGGGCGGCCGTCGTCGGCGTGGGTTTCGCGTTGGCCACCATCGGCGGCTTCTTGGTCTCGGTCGTCCACGGACTCTTCGGTTTCAAGGAGTCATGGCTCGCCCCCTATGCCAAGGAGGCATTCGTCGTCGAGGTGATCGCCGCAGTACTCCTCGTTGCTGCTGCGGCGCTCTGCCTCGCTCAATCGGCTCCCCGCGCGCGCACCGGCGCTCCCCCTGCCGGCGACGCGACGTAGGGACCACTCCGGACCGAGCCCGCGTCCCTATCTCCCGGTGGGGCGCGGGCTCGGCTTCGGTCCGCAACGAGGGGACCGGCTCAACGCAGTCCCGCGAAGAGGTCGGCCTCGGGCACCGGTGCACCAGTCGAGTCGGTGACGCGTACGAAGCTCTCCGAGCTCATCAGGCTGGCGAACAGCTCCTCCCCCATCTGGAGGAAGACGATGTTCTCGCTCTGGCTTGCGTGTGCCGCCAACGACGCGTACTTGCGCGCCGCCACGGAGCTGCAGTCGATCGTGGTCGTGATCAGCTCGTCGGGCGTGCCCCACTCGGGCATGTCCTCGATCTCCGACGGCTCGCCGATGCCGTGCTCAACCATAATTTGGCGAAAGCCCGCGCATCCTCGAGCGCGCCACGGCGGTGTAGTAGAGCTTGGCGGGGATGCCGCACTGCCGCGATGGCGGCCCGGGTCACCCGATTGGCCTGAATGTGGTCGGGGTGCCCGTAGAAGCCCGTTCTCGTCGTAGGTGACGACGACCTGCGGCTCGTAGCGTCGCATCAGGTCGGCCAGGCGCCGTGCCGCCTCGTCGACCGGCGCACGCCAGAACGCATCGGGCGCGTCGTTCTGTGGCCAGCCCTCCATGCCCGAGTCGTGGTAGCCCGAGGAGCTCGAGGTGCGAGACACCGAGCACCTCGCAGCTCGCCTCGAGCTCGCGGCGGCGCAGCGGGACGACGACCGCCTCGTCGTGACCGGGCTCACCGGGCTTCACTCCGCCGGGTCCGTCGCCCAGTTCACCGTTGGTGCATGTGACCAGCACGGTCTGCACGCCCTCGTCGGCGTAACGGGCCAGGATGCCGCCGGTCGAGATGGCCTCGTCGTCAGGATGGGCGTGGACCGCCATGAGGGTGAGGGGGCGCTGGGGCATGCGGTGCAGCGTACGGGCCGCCGCCGGCCACCCGGCGCGTCGCAGCGGGACTCGTGGCGTCCGTGGCCGCGCCCGCGCCCGTTCCTAGGTCTGCAGGTCCCCCACCGCCGCGGCCAGATTCTCGAGCACCGGCCGCCACCCGTCCGGGCGGTGCCATCGGGCGCACGATGAACTTGGAGAACCCGACGGCCAAGAAACGCTCGAGCATCGTGCGCAAGCCCGTCAGCCCGACCGGGATGATGTCCTCGAGCGGGCGGCCCGCGCGCCCGGCGCGCCAAGGGGGACGAGGCCAGCGCGGACACGTCGGTGCCCTCGGGGGCGTAGGCCAGGCTGACGCCGAAGTGCTCGGAGCTGATGGTGCGCCCGTGCGCTGCGGCGACCCCCTCGATCACCGCTTTGCCGTCGGCCGCATCCTCGGGCGTGCAGAAGGCCGGGATCCACCCGTCGGCCAGCCGGCCGCAACGGTCGAGCGCGGCAGGCAGGTTGCCGCCCAACCAGACGTCGAAGGGGTCCTGCGCCGGACGCGGCGAGACTGACACCCCGGCGAACACGCCCGCCGGACCGTCGTGGCTCACCTCCTCTCCTGACCACAAGCGGCGCAGCACGGGCAGGGCATCGTCCATCTGCTCGCCGCGCGCCGCCGTCGGGATCCCGACGGCACTGCGCTCGGCGCCCAGGCCGAGGCCAGGGACGAACGTCAGCAGGAACCGACCGCCCGAGAGCACGTCGAGGGTGGCGACCGCCTTTGCCAGCCGGACCAGGTTGCGACCCGGCAGGAGCATGGTCGTGCCGATCTTCAGCCCCGGGCAGGCGCCCGAGACCCAGGCCAACCCGACGAGCGGATCAGGCCCTGGACGGGTCAGCACCTCGGGGAGCCACAGCGAGTCGAAGCCCGTCTCGGTGACCGCCCGACCCAGAACGGCCATCGCCTCAGGCCCGCAGGCTCTCGCCGCCCGCGCTGATGCCGATGCGCACCTTCACGAGGCGCGCTCCCCCGGCGCCGAGGCAAGTGCCTCCATGGCGCGGGCGATCCCGTCGTCGTCGACGTCGCGGTGGGTGACGAAACGCATGGTCTCGGGTGCGATGGCGTGCGCCAGCACCCCGTGCTCTTCGAGGTGCGCGAGCAGCTTGTCAGGCGAGGGGTGCGTGAAGGTCACGATGTTGGTGCGGACGGCCGCGGGGTCGAGTCCATTGCCGGGCCAGCGCTCCGCCACGGCGACGGCGAGGCGCGCCGCACGCTCGTGGTCCTCCGCCAGCCTCGCCACCATCTCGTGCAACGCCACCAGGCCGGGCGCGGCGAGGACACCGGCTTGGCGCATGCCTCCACCGAGCCGCTTACGCGGCCATGCGCCCGGCGACAATGACGTCCTCGTCGCCGGCGAGCAACGAGCCCACCGGCGCGCAGAGCCCTTTGGAAAGGCAACACGAGACGGTGGTGGCCGGGGCTGCCCATTCCGCTGCCGGCACACCCGTCGCCACCTCCGCGTTGAACAGCCGCGCCCCGTCCATATGGATGGGCAGTCCGGCCGCGGCGTCGACGACGGCGCGCAGTCGGTCTCGGGTCCACGGCGCGCCGGACGCTGCCATGTGCGTGTTCTCGATGCACACGAGGGAGACCGCGGGCTGATGGTGCTCGGCGGCAAGACGGGCCTGGCGCACGTCGTCTGCCCGCAGCATGCCGTCGCCGTCGTCGACGGGGATGAACTGAATGCCCGCGTTCATCGGCGCGGCGCCGTACTCGTAGGCCACGACGTGCTGGCGGCGGCCCGCCACCACCGCGGTGCCGGGCTGGGAGAGGACGCGCACCGCAATCTGGTTGGCCATCACACCGGAGGGAACGAACAGCGCGGCCACCTTGCCCACCCGCGCCGGCGAAGGCCTCTTCGAGCGCCCGCACCGTCGGGTCCTCGCCGTAGTCGTCGTCACCGACCTCGGCCTCGGCCATGGCGCGCCGCATCGCCTGTGTCGGGTGGGTGACGGTGTCGCTTCGCAGGTCCACCACCGCGGCCACGCGCCCAGGTTAACGGTGCCCGTTAACATCCCGGCGGTGGCTCGACCCCCCTCCAGTCCCCGGCTCGGGCGCGCCGTCTCCGAACCAGCACGCCAGCATCCACGACCTCCTCGACGTCGAGGTCCTCGAGGCCGGCCCCGAGCGGGTGGTCATGCGTCTGCCGGTGGACTGGCGCGTGCATCAGCCCTACGGGATCCTCCACGGTGGCGTGTCCGCCCTCCTGGCCGAGTCGGCGGCCAGTTTCGGCGCGGCGCTCGCGGCCGGGCCCGACCGCAGCGTCGTCGGGATCGAGCTCAACGCCAGCCACCTGCGCTCGGTGCGTGACGGCCACCTCACCGCCGAGGCGACCCCGGTGCGGGTGGGCCGGACGGTTCAGGTCTGGCGAATCGGGCTCACCGACGACGGCGGCCGGGCCATCTGTGAGGCCCGCTGCACGCTCTCGGTCCTCGGTGTCCCAGGTGGTGCCACCGGCGCGGTCATGCCGCCGCCCGGTTCCGCCTGAAATTAATAGGCACGCAACGCGCAGCGGCGTACTATGTCGGTGTGACCCCGGTAGGAAGCGGTTTCCCCCGTCCGTCCCTCGGCTTCATCCTTCCCGCCACCTTGCAGGGAGAACTGGCTCCCACAAGTGGTAGTACCCCCGGTGATACCAGCAGTGCTGCCGCCGCTGGCTGAGCTGTGCCGGCGCGCGGAGGCGACCGGAGCCGATTCGCTCTGGGCGGTGGACCATCTGTACTGGCCCCACCCAATCGCCGAAGCCCTGACGACTCTCGCGGTCGCGGCGACGGCGACCGCCCGGACGACACTCGGGACCTGCGTGCTCCAGCTGCCGCTGCGCCATCCCGGCGCCGTGGCCAAGCAGGCGACCGCCCTCCAACTCCTCTCGGGTGGCCGCTTCGTTCTGGGGCTCGGCGTCGGAAGCCACCGGAGCGAGTACGAGCGCGCGGGGGTCGACTTCACTCGCCGCGGGAGGCTCATGGACGAGGGCGTTGGCCGAGCTGCGCGCCGCGTGGCGCTCCGACTCCCCCTCCGAATACGTCCAGGACCCTGCGTCAAGTCCGATCCCCCTGTGGTTCGGAGGGTCGAGCGTGGCCGCCCGCCGCCGCGCCGCCGCCGAAGGAGACGGCTGGGTGCCGCTCTTCTTGGCCCCCGAGCAGTACGCGGAATCACTTGCCGCCCTGCGGCGCGAAACGACCGAGGCGGGCCGCCATGCGGGAGCGGTCGAGCCCGGCGTGGTGGTCTTCGCCCGCGTCGGCGACGACGAGGTCGCGCCGGCCGAGGGCGCTGCCTGGCTGTCGCACCTCTACCGGCTGCCGCCCAAGGCCTTCCAGCGGCACCTGGTGGCGGGTTCGCCCGAAACCTGTGCCTCCGCGTTGGCGCGCTACGCGGATGCGGGCGCCCGCCACATCGTGGTGATGGTGGCCGGCGCACCGGCGGTCGAGCATTTCGCGCTCCTCCGTGCTGCGTTCGTCGCCGCCACGGAGCCGGCCCTGGCAGGGGTTTCCGGGTGAGCGGCACCGACCTCGCCATCCTCGGGACCGGCATGACCGACATGGGCCGGCGCGACCAGTCGCCCGACACCATGGCCTACGAAGTGGCACACGAGGCACTCGACGACGCCGGCGTGTCGCCCGACGAGCTCGGCCTCGTCATCGTGGGCAACGCAATGGCCGGACGCCTGAGCGACCAAGGCTGCATGCGCGGGCAGAGCTGGCTGCGCAAGGCCGGCCTGAACGAGGCTGCCATCATCAACGTCGACAACTCCTGCGCCGGGGGCAGCTCGGCGCTGCACCTGGCGACCATGGCGGCGGCGGTCCAGGACCGACCCGTCCTCGCTCTCGGCGTCGAGAAGATGTGGACGGGCAACCGCGCCGAGACGATCGCCGGCATTGAGGACGGCTTGCCGGCCGAATACCGCCACGACCTTCACGACCGGCGCCAGTCGGAGGACAACCCGGCCGGCAGCATCTTGATGGGGCTCAACAACGGCTGGGCGCAGCGCCTCATGAAAGAGGCCGGCGCCACCGTCCGCCAGATCGCCGCTGCCGCCGTCAAGGCCTTCGACCACGCGTCGCGCAACCCCCAGGCGCAGTTCCAGCGCTCCGTCACCGTCGACGAGGTGCTCGACTCGCCCCAGGTCGCCGGCGTGCTGACCCGGCTGATGTGCAGCTCGTTCACCGATGGTGCCGCCGCGCTGGTCCTCGGCGGACCGGGCGTCCCGGCACCCGCCTCGGCGCCCCGTATCATCGGCTCGGTGGCGCGCTCGGGCAACGGTCTCCTCGACTACCACGACCGCCTGACCCAGGTCGCCCGGGCGGCCTGGGACGCCTTCGGCTTCGGGCCCGATGACACCGACCTCGTCGAGCTGCACGACGCCACCGCGGCCGAGGAGCTCTACGCGTTGGAGTCGCTCGGCTTCTTCGCCCAAGGTGAAGCTGGGCCGGCCACCGAGGCCGGCGCGACAAGGGTCGACACGCCCGGACTGGTCGTGAACTCGAGCGGCGGACTGGTGGGCCGCGGGCACCCGCTGGGCGCCACCGGTCTGGCCCAGGTCGTCGAGCTCGCCACGCAGTTCCGCGGCCGCGCCGGTGCCCGTCAGGTGGACGGGGCGCGCACGGGCGTGGCCATCAACACCGGGGGGATCATTTACGGAGACGCAGGGTTCGTCGGGATCCACGCCGTCCGTGCCGGGTCCGCCGCGTGAGAGGCATCAAGATCACCGGCTGGGGGATCGCGGTACCGGACAAGGTCGTGACCAACGACGACTTGGCCGTGAGCCTCGACACGAGCGACGAGTGGATCGTCGAGCGCACCGGGATCAAGGAGCGCCACATCGGCGGCACGACGTCCGGCCTCGCCATTGAGGCGGCCCAGGAGGCACTCGCCTGCGCCGGGCGCACGCCGGCCGAGATCGACAACATCGTGCTGGCCACCACCACGCCCGACAGCATCGTGCCGGGCACGGCGCCGACCGTGCAGCACGGCATCGGCATGCGCGGAGGCGCCTTCGACCTCAACGCGGCGTGCTCGGGCTTCGTCTACGGGCTCATCACCGTCTCGGGACTGATCGCAATCGGATCGGGCCCCGTCCTGCTGGTGGGCTCCGAGACCCTCTCGCGCATCACGGACATGGACGACCGCAAGATCGCCGTCATCGTGGCCGACGGCGCAGGCGCCGTTGTCGTCGAGCCGGTGGATGGGCCGGGCATCCTCCTCAGTTGGAACATGAACTCGGACGGCTCGGTCAAGCACCTCTTGAAGTGCGAGCACGGCGGCACACTGTTCATGGACGGCAAGGAGGTCTTCCGCCGGGCCGTCCGCGTAGTGGTCGAGTCGGCCGAGCGAGCCATGGCCGACGCGGGCTTGGACCCCGACGACATCACCTTGATGGTGCCCCATCAGGCCAACCTGCGCATCATCCAGGCGGCCTGCCAACGACTGGGCATTCCCGAGGAGCGGACCGCCGTGGTCATCGACCGTTACGGCAACACGTCCTCAGCCTCCATCCCCCTGGCGCTCTACGACGCCATCACATGCGGCCGCGTCCACGACGGTGACACCCTCTTGATGACCGGCTTCGGCGGCGGCATGACGTGGGCCACCGCAGTCTTGCGCTGGATCACCTGACCGTGGCTCAGGGCGGGGCGGGCCTGGCGCTCGTCATCTTGGCCGCGGGACGCGCCAAGCGGTACGGCGGCTGCAAACCCTTGGCCCCCGTCGGCACCCACGGGGAGTCGGTGATCGACCTCGTCGCCTCCGACGCGCTCGAAGCCGGCTTTTCCACGATCGTGTTGGTGCTCGGGCCCAGCGCCGGTCCGGCCATCCGCTACCACGTCGAGCACACCTGGCCGTCGGCGGTCGACGTGCGTTTCGCCACCCAGCCGGTGCCCCTCGGCACCGTCAACGCCGTGTTGAGCGCGTCGGGGTACGTGGGTGACGCCCCGTACGGCGTGGGCAATGCCGACGACATCTACGGCCGCGACGCCTGTGCCCTCTTGGCCAGGCACCTGCGCGCTCAGGGCGACACCAATGCGCTGGTGGGTTACCGGCTGGCCGACGCCGTCATCGGCTTCTCCCCCGTCACGCGCGGCATCTGCCAGGTGGGCGCGGATGGGACCCTCATCGGCGTCGACGAGCGCCGCCAGGTCACCGCCACCCCCGAGGGCGGCTTCGTGGCCGGCGACGGGCGCCAGCCCGAGACGCTCTCGGGTGACGACCGGGTCTCCATGAACCTGTGGGGCTTCACGCCGGACTTCCACAAGACGCTCCAGTCCGCCATGGACGCCGCCGTCGACGCCTCCGAGGAGGCCGAGGTCCTCCTGCCCGAGGTGGTGGCCCAATCCCTCGCCACGAACCCCTTCGCGGTGCTCCCGGCGGTAGGGCGCTGCATCGGTGTGACCCACCCGGGCGACCTCGCCTTGGTCCAGGCGGAACTGAACCGTCAGGTGGCCGCGGGCGAACGCCCGGCCCGTCTGTGGACCTCGCTGCACTAAAGCCCTGCACTAAAGCCCTGCGCTGAGCCCACGAAGCCCTAGACAAGGCCCTAGACGAGGCCCTACGGCCAAAATCGGTGGTTACGAGCGGGGGGTTGCACCCCTACCGGCGTTACCGGTGCATGGGGAACGTAACGGTGCACCAGAGCCCAGACGCGACGCAACCCCGAGTAACCGTTCGGCCGAAGCCTCCCGTGCTCCTCGGGGCCACGTCAACGATGTCCCGCTGGCGTCGAGCCGGGGTCGTGTCGGACAACCCCCGCCCGAGCCGGCCACGTCGGCTCCAGGGAAGCCACCGTGACGCACCACGGACCATCGCAGTGCGGAGTCTCCAACCCGCTCAAGTCACGCCCCCCTTGCGGGGTTCGCTCCCGTCCCTCGATCTCGCCTTACAGCGTTCTCTCGGCTTCCCGCCGTTCCGCCTTGCGGCTTCCCTTTGGGCTTCCCTCGCTCCCACCTTTCGGTGCTCGCTTGAGGTTCGGCGGGCTGTTGTCTCCGAACTTCAGAAAGGTTGCGCCACTCCCAACACAAGGTCAATGGAGATTCGCGAAATCCAGTGGTTCTCCCCACCTTTCTTCCGGTCATCCCCAAACGAGGCCATTGCCATCCCCAGCTCTTCCCCATGGCGAGAACGGCTGCGAGGACCACGACCGTGAACCGGCGCCGGGCCGTGACCAGCGTCTGGACCGCCGCCGTGGTGGCCGTGGTGCTCGGATCGGCCGCCGTGTTCGGCGTCGGTGCGCTGAGCGCTGGCGCGCGTTCGGCCAGCGAGTCCGAGGTGTCGCCGATCGACTACCTCTCGACCGGCGCGCTCGGGGCGGCAGCCGGTGAGACCGCCCTCGGCTTCCAGACGCCGTACTTCGATCCCCCCGCGTTGAGCGACCCGACAACGCCCGGCTTCACCATCAACTCGGGAGCAGACCAGCCCGATCCCTTCATGATCCAACAAGGCGGCCGCTACTACCTGTTCACCTCGCAGGACGAGGTGCCCCAGAACGTGCCGGTGCGCTCGGGCACAGTGGTCGGCCAGTGGGGGGCGCCGACCGACGCGCTCCCCGTCCTCCCGCCGTGGGCCGCACCTGGATTCATGTGGGCGCCCGACGTGGCCCAGTTCGGCTCCGACTACATGCTCTACTTCACCTCGCAGTTGGCCGGCGTGAACCCAGCGACCATGTGCATCGGGGACGCCATCAGCACCGCCATCGCCGGCCCCTATCTCGCCGCACCGACGCCCTTCATCTGCGAGCAATCCCTTGGCGGCTCCATCGATCCGCGGGTCTTCGTCGACGCCGACGGGCAGCCCTACATGGTGTGGAAGTCGGATCAGAACGCCCGGTCGGACACGACCAACACGCAGATCTACAGCCAGCCGCTCAGTGCCGACGGCATGCACCTGCTCGGCGAGCCGAGCGTGATCTTCGGGCCCGACGAGCCGTGGCAGGGCCACATCGTGGAGGCGCCCCAGCTCGTTCTCGTCCGCGGCACCTATTACCTCTTCTACTCGGGCGGCTGGTTCAACCAGCCCTCCTACTCCATCGGCGCCGCCCGCTGCTCGGGGCCGCTCGGTCCCTGTGCGGATGCCTCCGCGTCGCCGCTGCTCGCCTCCAACGCGCAGGGCCAGGGCCCCGGGGAGGAGTCGGTGTTCTCCAACGACGCCGGCGTGTGGCTGCTCTACACCCCGTTCAACTCCACGCTCCCGCTGCCGGGACCCCCCCGTCCCGTCGCCATGGCCCACCTCGGCTTCGGCCTCGACGGGCCCTACCTCGCTGCACCCCTCGAGGTCGGTGCCGGCCCCAGCACGACCAGCAGCAGCGGCTGAAGGGGCTCAGCCCGCCACACCCTTCTCACCGAAGCCGGACCGTCTCTTCCGGAAGGAGGACACACCGACCCGTATGCTCAGCCGCATGCGTCTGAGCCCGCCGTGCGCGCGGGTGCTCGGCTCGCTGGTGGAGAAGGCTCTGACGACGCCGCAGCAGTATCCGCTCACCCTCAACGCACTCGTGGCCGCGTGCAACCAGACCTCGAACCGGGAACCCGTCGTGCACTACGACGAAGCCGCGGTGGACACTGCCCTCTATGAGCTGAAGGACGCGAAGCTCGTCCGCTTCGTGCTGCCCTCCCACGGCCGATCCGTCGTCCGCTACCGCCACGTGCTCGATGAGACACTCGGTCTCGACGACGGGCAGAGCGCGATCCTGGCCATGCTCCTGCTGCGTGGGGCTCAAACCCCGGGTGAGCTGCGCGCCCGGACGGAGCGGATGGCGCCCTTCGACGGGCTGCGCGGCGTGGAGCACGATCTCGAGCTCCTCGCCTCGCGCGAAGATCCGCTCGCCGAGAACGTCGGACGCCGGCCGGGCCAGAAGGAGGAGCGCTGGGCCTGCCCATGGGTCGACCCCACTGGCCACGACCCGTCGGCAGTGGATCACGACGGGTCGCCCGCCTCGTTCAACGACACAGCGCGCCCCGACACCGCGTCGGCGCCCACGGCATCGCTCGCACAATCGCGAGACGCGTTGGGCGCCGAGGTCGACGAACTGCGCGCCGAAGTCACGGGGCTCCGATCCGACGTCGCGCTCCTACGCGGCGAGCTCGAGGAGCTGCGCGCCAGCCTCGGCGGCTGACCCGTCCTCGGCGGCTGACCCGTCCTCGGCCCTCGGTCGAGCCGGAGACCTACAAGGGCGTGACGTAGGCGCCCGAGATCCCGCCGTCGACCAGGAACGTCGACGCTGTGATGAACGACGAGTCGTCACTGGCCAAGAACGCCGCCGCGGCCGCGATCTCCGAGGCCTCCCCGAAGCGGCCCATCGGGATGTGCACCAACCGCCGGGCCGCCCGCTCGGGGTCCTTGGCGAAGAGCTCCTGGAGCAGCGGGGTGTTGACGGGGCCCGGGCACAGCGCGTTCACCCGTACGCCCTGGCGCGGCGAACTGCACGCCCAGCTCGCGCGACATGGAGAGCACGCCGCCCTTGGAAGCCGTGTAGCTGATCTGGCTCGTGGCCGCGCCCATGACGGCGACGAAGGACGCCGTGTTGACGATCGAGCCCTTGCCGCGCGCGAGCAGATGCGGCAGCGCGTGCTTGCAGCACAGGTACACCGACGTGAGGTTGACCCGCTGCACGCGCTCCCACGCCTCGAGTCCGGTGTCGAGGATGGAGTCGTCGTCGGGCGGGCTGATGCCGGCGTTGTTGCAGCAGACGTCGATCCCGCCGTAGCGGCCGGCCACCTCGCCGTACAGCGCCTCGACCTCGTCCGAGGAGGTGACGTCGGCCCGCACGAACATGCCTCCGGTCGCCGCGGCCACTGCTCCGCCCACGTCCTCGTCGAGGTCGACGACCGCCACATGCGCGCCCTCCGCCGCGAAGCGCTCGCACATGGCGCGGCCGATGCCGCCGGCCCCGCCGGTGACGACGCAGACACGGCCTTCGAGCCGGCGGGCGTAGGAGTTTGCATCGGTGGCGTCGGTGGTGGCGTGTGTGGTGTTGGTCATGGCTCTCCTCCGTGCGTGGCGCGGCGCCTCGTCCGAGCTGGTCTGGTCCGAGCTGATCTGGTCCGAGCTGGTCTAGTCCGAGCTGATGAAGACGTTCTTGACGTCGCTGAACGCCTCGAGCGCGTCGGGGCCGAGCTCGCGGCCGATGCCCGACTGCTTCACGCCCCCGAACGGCGTCCAGTAGCGCACCGAGGAGTGCGAGTTGACCGACAGCGTCCCCGTATCGACGGCGCGGGCGACGCGCAGCGCACGCCCGATGTCGCGGGTCCACAGCGACCCCGAGAGGCCGTAGGGCGTGTCGTTGGCCAGCCGCACCGCGTCGGCCTCGTCCTCGAAGGGGATGACGACGACCACGGGACCGAAGATCTCTTCGACCGCGGCGCGGTCGGACGGGTCGACCGGCGCCAGCACGGTCGGGGGGAACCAGTTGCCCGGCCCCTCGGGACACGAGCCACGCACGGCCACGGGCGCGCCCTCGGAGACGAAGGAGGCGACGATGTCGAGGTGGGCCTCGGAGATGAGCGGGCCCATCTCGGTCGTCTCGAGCGTCGGGTCGCCGACGGCAACGCCCCGGACGGCCGGCTCGAGCAGCGCCATGAAGCGCTCGTAGGCCACGCGCTCCACCAAGATGCGCGAGCGGGCGCAGCAGTCCTGCCCCGCATTGTCGAACACGCCGTAGGGCGCGCGGGCGGCCGCCAGCTCGAGGTCGGCGTCGGCGAAGACGATGTTGGCGCTCTTGCCGCCCAGCTCGAGGGTCACCCGCTTGATCTGCTGCGCGCAGCCCGCCATGACCGAACGCCCGACCTCGGTCGACCCGGTGAAGCAGACCTTGCGCACGGCGGGGTGGTCGACGAAGCGCTGCCCGACGACGCTCCCCTTTCCCGGCAGGATCTGCAACACACCCTCGGGCAACCCCGCCTCGAGCGCGAGCTCGCCGATGCGCAGGGCGCTCAGCGGCGTGAGCTCCGCCGGCTTGAGGACGACGGTGTTGCCCGCCGCCAGCGCCGGCGCGAAGCCCCAGCCGGCGATCGCCATCGGGAAATTCCAGGGAACGATGACGCCGACGACGCCCAGTGGCTCGTAGAAGGTGACGTCGATGCCGCCGGGTACCGGGATCTGCTTGCCGCTCTGGCGCTCGGGCGCGCCGGCGTAGAACTCGAGGACGTCGCGCACGTTGCCGGCCTCCCAGCGCGCGTTCCCGACGACGTGGCCCGCGTTGGCGACCTCGAGGCCGGCCAGCTCGTCGAGGTGGGCGTCGACGGCGGCGGCGAAACGGCGCAGCAACCGGGCCCGGTCCCCTGGGGCCACCGCGCGCCAGGGCCCGAAGGCCTCGGCGGCCCGGGCGATGGCCGCATCGGTCTCGTCCGCGGTCAAGCCCTCGACCTTGGCCAGGACCTCGCCGGTGGCGGGATTGCGAACGTCCATCCCGTGATCTTTGCCGATGGTGCCGCACGGGTCGGCGGCGGAGCCCGTCGAGGCGGCCCGTCCCGGGCAGCGGTTGTGCAGTGCGCCGGTACAGTGCGGGGCCGTGCCCGATACCCCATCGCCGACCTCACCTGCGCAGACGGCTGTGCAGTTCAACCTGGCCAAGGCCTTCGACGTCCTCGTCGAGAGCCTGGCCGACCGCGAGTGCATCGTCTGGCGCGACCACCGCCTCAGCTACGGCGACGTGTCCGATCGCTCCAAGCGCCTCGCCGCGTACCTGCACGCCAAGGGCCTCGGTGTGCACCGCGAACGGGACGAGCTGGCGAGCTGGGAGTCGGGCCAGGACCATCTCGCGCTCGCCCTCTACAACGGCAACGAGTATCTCGAGGGCATGCTCGGCTCCTACGGCGCCCGCGTCGCCCCCTTCAACGTGAACTACCGCTACGTCGGCGAGGAGCTGCGCTACCTGCTCAACGACGCCCGGCCCGCGCGCCATGATCCTGCACTCCTCGCTCGCGCCGACGCTGGCCGAGGTGCTGCCCACGCTCGACGCTCCCCCCGACGTGCTGCTCCAGGTCGAGGACGAGCCGGGGCACGGCCTCCTCCCCGGGGCGGTCTGGTACGAGGAGGCGCTGGCCGCATCGTCGCCCGCAGGGCGCGCCGGTGGACCCCTCCCCCGACGACCTCTACATCCTCTACACGGGCGGCACGACCGGCATGCCCAAGGGCGTGCTGTGGCGCCAGCACGACATCTTCATGGCCGCCATGGGCGGGCGCAAGGTCGGCACGTGGGAGATCGTGACGAGCTACGAGGACCTCACGACGCGCCTCGACGAGAGCGTCCCGCTGCGCCTGATGGTCCTGCCCCCGCTCATGCACGGCGCGGCGCAGTGGGCCTGCTTCATGCTGATGGCCCAGGGCGCCACGCTGCTCTTCCCCGACGACACGCACCGCATCGACCCCGACGACGTGTGGACGGTGATCGAACGCGAGAAGGGCAACACCATGACCATCGTGGGCGACGCCGTGCTGCGCCCGCTCCTCATTGCAACTCGACAAGAAAACCTACGACCTCTCCTCCTTCTACGCCGTGGGCAACGGAGGCGCCCCGCTCACGCCGGCCGTGCGGGCCATGGCGGTCGAGCGCATCCCCAACCTCGTCATCTCCGATTCCGCCGGGTCGTCGGAGACGGGCGCGCAGATGCACGTGACCTCGCGTCGACGACGTCGAGGTGGGGACGTTCCTGCCCGGGCCCGGCACCGTGGTGACCGACGAGACGTTCACCCGCGTGCTCGAGCCGGGGCACGAGGGCAACGGCTGGCTGGCGCAGACCGGGAGCGTGCCCCTCGGGTATCTCGGCGACGAGGCCAAGACGGCGCGCACCTTCCCCGTGATCGACGGTGTCCGCTACTCCATCCCCGGCGACCGGGCGCGTCATCTGGCCAACGGCGAGATCCAGCTGCTGGGCCGCGACTCGGTGACCGTCAACTCCGGCGGCGAGAAGATCTTCGTCGAAGAGGTCGAGCGGGCCATCGCCGGCCACCCCGCCGTGGCCGACGTGGTGGTCATCGGGCGTCCCTCGGAGCGCTGGGGCTCCGAGGTCGTCGCGGTCGTGCAGCTGGCCGAGGGGGCCGAGGGCGACTCGGACCAGCAGGCCTCCATCGTCGAGGAGGCCTCGTCCCACATCGCGCGCTACAAGCTGCCCAAGGACGTGGTGTTCGTGGAGCGGATCCAGCGCTCGCCCTCGGGCAAGGCGGACTACCGCTGGGCCGCCGAGACCGCCGTCAAGGCGCAGGGGGCGTAGCGACGCCCGGTACGGTCGTCATCACGACGCGGCGGCTGGTGCTGCGACCGTTCACCGAGGTGGACCGCGCACCCTTCTTCGAGCTGAACACGCATCCGCTGGTGGAGGAGTCGCTGGGGTCGGCGCCGACGAGGGCCGAGAGCGACGCCATGATCGAGCGCTACGGGGCCGAGCTCGAGCGTGAGGGGTGGGGGTTCTGGGCCGTCGAAGAGGCCGGCTGGCGGTGGCGGTGGCGGTGGCGGGGCGCCCTTCGTCGGGATGATCGGCCTGCACCGATTGCGCCCCGACCTGCCCTGCGCGCCAGGCGGTCGAGGTGGGCTGGCGCCTGCATCCGGACCACTGGGGGCACGGCTACGCCACCGAGGGGGCATGGGCGTCGTTGCGTCACGGCTTCGACGCCGGCGGGCTCGACGAGATCGTCGCCTTCACGACGACGCTGAACACGCGGTCGCAGGCAGTGATGGAGCGCCTCGGCATGGTGCGCGACGCCGACGGCGACTTCGACCATCCGAACCTGCCCGAGGGCAGCCCCCTGCGGCGCCACGTCCTCTTCCGGGTCACACCGTCGCAACTCGCCCCTACGGTGGCACCGTGAACGACCACCTCACCCGCTGCGCGTGGGCGGGCAGCGACCCCGAGATGGTGGCGTACCACGACACCGAGTGGGGCGTGCCCGTGCACGACGACCCCGTCCACTTCGAATTCCTCGTGCTCGAGGGCGCGCAGGCCGGATTGAGCTGGTCGACGATCTTGAAGCGACGCGCCGGCTACCGCAAGGCCTTCGCCGGGTTCGACGCCGCCAAGGTGGCGCGCTTCACGCCGGCCCGCGTGGACAAGCTGTTGACCGACCCCGGCATCATCCGCAACCGGGCCAAGGTGGAGTCGACGGTCCGCAACGCACGCGCCTTCCTCGCCGTACAGAAGGAGTTCGGCTCGTTCGATGCCTACGTGTGGGGCTTCGTCGGCGGACGGCCCGTCGTCAATAAGTGGCGGCGCATCGGCCAGGTGCCGCCGACCTCGGCGGAGTCCGACGCGCTGAGCAAGGACCTGCGGCGGCGCGGCTTCGGCTTCGTCGGCCCGACCATCGTCTACGCCCACCTGCAGGCGGCGGGCCTGATCAACGACCACCTGGTCAGCTGCTTCCGCTACGCCGAGCTCACAGGCGACGCGTCATGACGACGCGGGTGCCGCCCTCTGCTCATGACCGGCTCCTCGGGCGCCAGGCCGTGTGCGACGAGCCACTCGTCGGCCGGCCCGACCTCGACGAAGCCCTCGGAGGCGTAGAAGGGCCCGTTCCAGGGCACGTCGCGGTAGGTCACGAGGGTGAGCTCGTCGTAGCCGTTGGTGCGGCTCCACTCGACGGCGGCGCGCACGAGAACACGCCCGATACCGCGGCCGCCGTGATCGGGATGGACAGAGAGCTGCTCGAGGTGCGCGCCCGTCGTCGACGGCGTCGATGCGGCACAGGCCGACCGGCGGGTCGCCGGCAACGAGAACGACCAGCGCGGCGGCGAATTCGGCAACGGTGCCGGGACCGGGCAGCGGGCCGATGCCGAGTGGCTCGAACAGCGTGTCTGCTGCTCGTTCGAGCGGGGGCAACAGCGCCAGCTCGCCGGGCCGCACCGGGCGCACCGGTCGCACGGCGGGGATGGGGTCCACTTGGGCTGACGGTAGCGTGTCCGCCCGTGCGCGCCGTCGTCTGCAACGAGCTGGGACCACCGTCGCTCTTGCACGTCGAGGAGCGCCCCGACCCGGTGCCCGGACCCCACCACGTCGTCGTCGACGTCGAGGCGGCAGGCGTCAACTACGTGGACGCGCTCTTCGTCGGGGGGCAGTACCAGATCAAGCCCCCGGTGCCCTTCGTGCCCGGGACAGAGTCCGCCGGGCGTGTCTCGGTGCTCGGCGAGTCCGTGGACGGCCTCGAGGTGGGCCAGCGGGTGCTGGTGTCGGCCGGGCTCGGCGGGTTCGCCACCAAGGTGGCCGCGCCGGCCGCGGCGGTGACCGTGTTGCCCGACGTCCTCGACGCGCCGCGCGCAGCCACCTTCACGCAGAGCTACAGCACCTGCCTCTTCGCGCTGCGAGAGCGGGCGCAGGCGCAGCTGGGCGAGTCGGTCCTCGTCTTGGGCGCCGGGGGCGGCGTCGGGCTGGCCGCCATCGGCGTCGCCCGGGCGCTGGGCTGCCGGGTGCTCGGCGTCGCCTCGAGCGAGGAGAAGCGCGCCGCCGCGCGGGCGGCCGGAGCGGAGGCGGCGCTCGATCCCGCGGCCGGTCCGGTGAAGGACGCCGCCCGGGACTGGGCCGGCGGCACCGGCGTCGACATCGTGATCGACCCCGTCGGTGGCGCGCTGGCCGAGCCGTCGCTGCGTGCGCTGGGCGACCGGGGCCGCTACCTGGTCATCGGGTTCGCCGCCGGACCCATCCCCTCCATCCCCTTGAACCAGGTCCTGCTGCGCAACCGGACGGTCATCGGGATCGACTGGGGCATCTGGGCCATGCAACACGCCGACGAGCAGCGCGTCCTGCTGGGAGATCTCCTCGCCATGGTGGCCGGCGGGAGGATCGACCCGGTCCACCCGACCGAATACCCACTCGACGACGTGGCACGCGCACTCGAGGACCTCCTCGGCCGGCGCACGGTCGGGAAGATCGCGCTCATCCCCTAGCAGGGTCGGGTCGGGTTCTCAGGTCTTCTTGACGAGGGGGATGTCGTAGAGCGCGGACCAGTTGGTGCTGACGATGCGGGCCTTGCTCTCGTCGGAGAGCGGCAGCTTGTCGAAGGAGTCCACCGCGTGGGGGTACTTCGAGTCTCCGTGGGGATAGTCGGTCGAAAAGATCAACCGCTCGTCGCCGAACGTCTCGACGAAGTGGGGAACGGTCACCTCGTCGGCCTCGACCGCGACCCAGCAGTTGCGCTTGAAGTACTCCGACGGCGGCATCGTGAGCTCCGGGGCCTCGTACCAGCCCGTCCACTCCCAGTGCTCGTCGAGGCGGTACAAGAACCACGGCGCCCACGAGCAGTTGCCCTCGAGCAGCGCGACCTTGAGGTCGGGGAATCGCTCGAGCACGCCGCCGCCGCAGAGGCACGCGGTGACGAACTGGATCCCGAGCGGCTGGCTGAAGGTGTGCCACAGCATCAACCTGTCCAGGACCTCGAGACCGAAGTCGGGCGTGAGATAGGTCTGGCCGCCGCCGTGGAAGGACAACGGCACCCCCAGCCGCTGAATCTCCGCCCACAACGGGTCATAGGACCGGTGGTGCCACGGGCGGCGGTTCACCGTGGCCGGCGGCAGGAAGATCGCCTTGAAGCCGAGTTCCTCGACGCAGCGGCGGGCCTCGATGACGGCGCCGGCGACGTCGTGCGCCGCCACCATGCCGGCGCCGAACATGCGGTCCGGTGCGTGGTCGCAGAAGTCCTTGAGCCAGTCGTTGTAGGCGCGGGCGATGGCGGTGGCGAACTCGGGCTCCAGGCCGTCGGCACCGATCTGCTCGGACGAGTCGAGGCCGAGCACGAACAGCCCGCGGGAGGGGAACAGCACGGCCAGGTCGAGCCCTTCTGCGTCCATGGCGTCGACCTGCGACTGCGCGTCCCAGCCCCGGGCCTCGGACGCCGCGTACACAGTCTCGTGTTCCTTCTGCCACCCCGTCTTGCGGCCCTCCACGCGCATCGTGCGGGTCGCCCCCATCCGGAGCATGACATGGTTCTTCACCCGCACCCGCATGTCGCGCGTGATCTCGGAGAGGCCGCGTGGGGCCGCATGGGCGTAGGCCGGATCGATGTAGCGCTCCCACAGGTCGGGCGGCTCCATCACGTGGAGGTCACTGTCACAGATGACGTGGTCGCGCAGCCCCATGGATCGACCCCCCGGGTCCCTGACGTTCGAGTCAGGATTCACTATACGCTCTCGTTCCGCACGCACTCAGGGGCGCGACCAGGGCATTTCGGGACTCGGGAGGGTCAATGGCGACAGGTGTGATCGGGCTGGGCAATATCGGCGGAGCCATCGCGGCCAACCTCGTGGCGGACGGCAACGACGTGGTCGTCCACGACGTCGATGCCGCGGCGATGGCGGCGATCAGCGGGGCGGTGGCCGCGTCGGACGTGGCGTCGGTGGCGCGCCAGGCCGACGTCACGCTGCTGTCGTTGCCCACCCCCGACGTCGTCGCGGACGTGGCAGCGGCGTGGGCCGGTGCCGCCGCGCCCGGCGCCATCCTCGTCGACCTCTCCACCAACAGCCCGGCCGTCGTGCGCGAGTTGGGCACCCGCCTGGCGGCCTCGGGGCACCATCTCGTCGAGGCGCCCCTCACCGGCGGGGCCATCGGCGCGGAGAAACGGATGCTCGTGTTCATGGTCGGCGGCGACGACGAGCCGGTCGCCCGCGTCCTCTCGCTGCTCGAGCCGCTCGGCCGGGCCTCGTTCCACGTCGGCCCACTCGGGCTCGGCAACACCATGAAGCTGCTCAACAGCCTCATCGCCTTCACCACGACGTGGGTGAGCCTCGAGGGCCTGGCCCTGGCCACCAAGGCGGGGATCGAACTCCGCGACGCCGTCGAGATCCTGCGCACCGCCGGTGCGTCGAACTTCTTCTTGGACCGCCAGGTCGAGACGATCGACGGGCGGGGCCGGCCCACCCAGTTCGCCCTGGCGCTGGCGGCCAAGGACGCCGGGCTCATCGTCGACTCGGGCGCCGCGCTCGCCGTCCCGACCCCGGTGGCCGCGGCCGTGCGCAGCGTCCTCGACGGCGCGGTGGCGGGAGGACTCGGTGGTGCCGACTGGAGCGAGTTGGTCGCGTTCGCCGAGCAGCAGGCGGGCGTCATCCTGCGCTGGGATGCGTCGGGGGCGTCGTAGAAGGACCGGCGCCGGGCGCCCCGATCCTGCGCCGGACCAGCCCTTGGGGACTGCTCGCCGCCCGTGTATATGTAACCTTCCGAAACTACCCCCAATTAACGAAGGATATCGAGATATCCTTCGTTAAACACCCCCCTTTTTGGAAGGATACATATACACGCCAAAGGGAAGACCCCGGCCGGCTCCCGGCTCCCGGGAGGTCCTTGGGCGACGGGATCGGGGCCTCAGTCGGTGCCGAGCACGTCGGCGGCCACGCGCATCGCCGAGCCCGCGGCGGGGACGCCGGCGTAGATCGAGACGTGCATGAGGATCTCGACGATCTCCTCGCGGTGATCCCGACGTTCAGTGCGCCGGCCAGATGCGAGCGCAGCTCCTCGGGTTGTCCGAGCGCCGCCAACAGCGCGACGGTGATCATGGAGCGGTCGCGCACCGGGAGCCCCGGACGGCTCCAGACGTCGCCGAACGCGCTCTGGAGCACGTGGTCGAAGTACTCCGGTGCCAACTTGGCCGCCGGGAACTGCCCGGTCGGCCCCTTGAGGGTGGCCGGCCAGAGCTGGCCTTGGATCTCCCGCCCGGCGGCCCGGCGCTCGTCACTCGTGGTCATGTTCCACTCCTCTCCACATCCAGCAGGTTGACCGTCGCGATGCTGCCGCCCCCGACGAGATGGGCCAAGGCGACCCTGGCGTCCTCGACCTGGCGACCCTTCGCCTCGCCGCGCAGCTGGAGCACCGCCTCATGGAGCATGGCCACACCCGTCGGGCCGCCGGGGTGCCCGCGGGCGAGCAGCCCGCCGTCGGTGTTGAACGGGATCCGCCCGCCGGGCCCGGTCTCGCCTTCGACGACGAGCTTCTCGGCCTCGCCCTCGGCGCAGAACCCAAGCAGCTCGTAGTACTCGAGCTCCTCGTTGACGAAGGCGTCGTGGCAGTAGGCCACGCTCACGTCCTCGGGGCCGATCCCGCCCGCCTCGTAGCACTCCAGGGCCGTGGCTTTCGTCATGGTCGAAGGGCCGACGACCGGGCCGACGAAGGTGTGGCCCGGCGAGTAGGTCTCAGACGTCAACGCGGACGCCAGCGCGCGCACGAGCGGCCGCCCCGGCTGGCGCTGACGCACCAGGTCCTCGCGGGCCACGATGATGCAGGCGGCGCCGTCGTCGGGAGGGCAGCACATCATCGTGGTGAGGGGCTCGGCCACCATCCTGGCGGCGAGCACTTCTTCGGCGCTCACCACGTGGTCGGAACGCCGGTGGGCGAACGGGCACACCGCGCCGTAGTTCCAGTTCTTTGCGGCGATGGTGGCGAAGTGCTCCGGTGTGGTGCCGCGCTCGTGCATGCGCCGCTGTGCCCACAACGCGAAGTAGGCAGCCGGGAGGATCGGCGCGTCGATCTGATCCCGCCCTGCCCCGCGGCCGCCGCCGCCGGTCATGTCGGTGAACTTGTCGAAGCACAGCGCCATGGCGACGTCGGCCCGGCCCGACGACACCGCCCACGCCGCGTCGCGGAACGCGACGAGTCCCGTGGCTGACGCATTCTCGATGTGGGTCACCGGCAACCCGGTCAGTCCGAGCTCCTTCATCGCCTTGATGCCGATCATGCTGGCCGGCTGGATGTAGCCGACGAACGCCTCGTCGACGTCGGCGAGCGTCATCCCGGCGTCGTGCAGCGCCAGCAACCCGGCGTCGCGGGCAAGGTGCGTGGCCGGGATCTCCTTGAACATGCCGAAGCGGACCATGCCGATGCCGGCCACGGCGACGCCCTCGAAGCGCAAGCCGTGCTTCATGACCCACCGCCGGTCCCGACGCGTGCCGCCGCGCCGCCGTCACGGACGGGGCGGAAGCGGTAGATCACGACGTCGTCGCCGGCCGAGTTCTGGCGCAGCGTCTCGAGCTCGATCTCGACCTCCATCCCGATGGCGAAGTCGTCCGGCCCACCCGAGAGGATCGACTGCACCCGCGGCCCTTCGGGCAGGTCGACCTGCGCCACGCCATACCCGGCCACGTCGGCGTCCTTCTTGCCGAACAGGGGGACGTGGCAGTAGGTCCAGGTGTGGATCGTCCCCTGCGTCGACAACTCGGTGTCCTCCGTGCCTTCGTGCAGGCACTTGGCGCAGACCAGCCGTCGCGGGAAGAACACCTCACCGCAGGCGGGACAGCGGCTTGCAAGCAGCCGCGGCTGCTCCGCCGGGTCGTCGGGGATCCGGAAGAACCCTTGCTCAATGGGGACTCGGGCCATGCACTCCTCGCTTCGATCGGTCAGGTGTGTCTGTCGTGTTCGATGTAGTCGTGTGGCTCGTCTAGATGCCACGCTCGCTGGCTTCCCAGTACGGGTCGCGCAGTCGACGCTTGTAGAGCTTCCCGTTGGGGTCGCGGGGCATGGCCTCCGTGAAGTCGATGCTACGTGGGCACTTGTACTTGGCCAGCAACTCGGCACAGTGTGCCTGCAGCTCCTCGGCCAGCGCCGGGGACGCCGTCTGCCCGGGCGCTGGCTCCACGACCGCCTTGACCTGCTCGCCCCACTCCTCGTCGGGAATCCCGAAGACGGCCGCATCGCCCACCGCGGGGTGGGAGAGCAGCGCCGCCTCGACCTCGGCCGGATAGATGTTGACGCCCCCCGAGATGATCATGTCGATCTTGCGGTCGCGCAGGTACAAGAACCCGTCCTCGTCGAGCTCCCCCATGTCCCCGACGGTGAAGTAGTCGTCGTGCCGGTTGGCCGTCGTCTTCTCGGGGTCTCCCTTGTACTGGAAGTCGCCCCCCATGAGCTTGAGATAGACCGTGCCGACGGTGCCGGGGGGAACCTCGCGCCCGTCGTCATCGAGGACCTTGACGTCGGCCCCCGGCCACGGCGTCCCCACCGTTCCCGGGTGGGCGAGCCAATCCTGCGGCTTGGCGATCGTGCCGCCGCCTTCGGTTGCGCCGTAGAACTCGTAGATCACCGGGCCGAGCCAGGCGAAGAGTCGCCGCTTGAGGTCGATCGGGCACGGCGCGGCGGCGTGGATCACCTGGCGCAGCGACGACACGTCGTAGCCGCGGCGCACCTCCTCGGGCAGCTGCATGAGACGGTGGAGCTGGGTGGGCACCATGTGCGTGTCGGTGACCCCGTAGCGCTGAATCAACTGGAGCGCTCGCTCGGCGTCCCACTTCTCCATGAGGACCAAGGTGTGCTCGAAGTGGGCCGAGAAGTAGCCGAACGACAGCGGTGCCATGTGGTACATCGGCGACGTCACCAGGTGCACGGAGTCGCCGCCGGGCTCGATGTCGTAGCGGGTCAGATTGGCGCTGAAGACTTCCACCCACGTCTCAGGGTCGAACGACGGGAGCGAGCGTTGCACCGCCTTCGGACGCCCGGTGGTACCCGAGGTGTATTGCATGAACTGCCCGGCCACCCGTTGCTCCGGCGGCCCAGCAGGCTGTCCGGCGAGCAGCGACGTCCAGCGCGGTGAACCCGGGCACCGTGCCCACCGAAAGACGCCCGGGCTCGGGCACCCCGGCTTCGGCCGCGGCGGCGGCCGCCACTGCGCCGAACTGCTCGTCGACCACCAGTGCCTTGGCGCCGGCGTCGCCGAGGATGTAGGAGACCTCGGCTGCCGTGAGGTTGCTGTTGAGCGGGACGAAGTTCCAGCCCGCTTGGAACACGGCCATGAGCACGACGAGGGTCTCGGCCCGGTTCGGCAGCAACATGGCCACCGGGTCTCCCTCGCGCAGTCCCCGCTCCCGCAGCGCGTGGACGAGGCGGTTGGCCCCCGCCGCGATCTCGCCGGCGGTCCACTCGCTGGCCGGCCGGGTCGATCACGGCGACGCGGTCCGGCTCTGCTGCTGCGGCCGCCCAGAACCCTCGCGGTCGCTCCCCCGCCGCGGCCTGCGTCACCGGGGCAGCCCCAGCACGTGCTCGCCGACGATGTTCTTGTTGATCTCGGTGGTGCCGCCCGCGATCGAGGCCTGGCGCACCCCGAGCAGGTTGATGCCCCAGTAGTCCCTCGCCTGCAGTGCCTCGAGCCCGATGAGATCCACGGCCACGTCGGCCAACTCCTGGTCGCAGTAGGCCCACGACAGCTTGGCCAGACTGCCACCGGCCCCGGCTGCAGCCGGGTCCGACGAGCGACCGCTCGGTCAAGTAGCGCATGCAGCGGATGGAGGCAAAGACGCGGGCCAAGCGGTCGCGCAGCGCGGGGTCGCGCAGACCCTCGCGCGCCCGCGGGTCGGCCAGCAGGTCGTCGAGCCGGTTCGCCAGTGAGAGGTGCAGGCGCGCCACGCCGGCTCGCTCGTGGCTGAGCGTCGTCATGGCAACCGACCACCCTTGATGCAGTGGCCCCAACATCGCGGAGCGAGGAATGCGGGCATCGGTGAAGAAGAGCTCGGCGAAGGTCTGCCCGCCGGTGATCGTCGTGATCGGCCGCGCCTCGATCCCCGGTGTGCGCATGTCGACGAGAAAGCATGTGATCCCCGCGTGCTTCTTGGCGGCCGGGTCGGTCCGAACGTAGAGCTGACACCAGTCGGCCAAGTGCCCGAGCGAGTTCCAGGTCTTCTGCCCATTGATCACGAAATGGTCGCCGTCCTCGACGGCTGCCGTTCGCAGCGAGGCGAGGTCGGAGCCGGCGTCAGGCTCGGACATGCCCTGCGACCAGATCTCGTCACCTCGCAGCATGGGCTGGAGGAACCTCTCCCGCTGTCCGGGGGTGCCGAATTGCATGATGGCCGGTGCGATGTTGGAGACGCCGATCACGTTTATCGGGCCCGGGGCGCGCGACGCGGTTGGTCTCTTCGAGGTAGGCGAGCTGCTCGTCGACGCCGGCGCCGCGCCCTCCGTGCTCGACCGGCCACGATGGCGCCGCCCACCCGCCGTCAGCCAACGTCCGGTTCCAGGCCCGTAGCACCTCGAGGGAGCCTCCCTCGAGGTGGTGTTCGCCCGCCTCCACCACCTCGGGCGTGAGGTGGTCGGAGAGCCAGGCACGCAACTCGGCGCGGAACGCGTCGGTGTCCGGCTCGCCATCGGACCTCTCCATGTCACTCCCTCTGTCTCTGTGCAGTGGCCCATATGCCGTGGCCCGTGAGCGGGGCCTCTGTGCCGTCGGGATCATGGTGCACCGGCCGCACCGGGGACCAACCGGGTCGTCGTGCCAGGCATTTCGGCTGCGGCGGGACCCACTCCGCCGGAACTCCGGTGCGTCCCTCCGTGTGTCACGCCCAGACGCCAGAATGCACTCGTGGTGTCCGTCGAGATCACGCCGAGAAACGCCTCCTTCGCCAAGGCCTGTCCACAGCGGGTCCAGCTCGACGTGCTGCGACCCTGCGAGCCACTCCCTCCTTCGCCGTTCCTCGAGAAGCTGTTCCAGGCCGGTCACGACCACGAGGAGGAGATGAGTGCGGGGCTGTGTGCCGGCGTTGCGGGTGCCCGGGTCATCGAGGTCGAGGATGCCGAGGCCCGGGAGTGGCAGACCATGCATGCCATGTCCGAGGGGGCCCGAGTCGTCACCGGGGGCCGCCTCCCGGTCGACCACGAGGCCCACCGGGTCGGCGAGCCCGACCTCCTCGTTCTCGACGGCGACCCCGGCGGCCCTGGCGGCACCGGGAGTGGCTATCTCCCGGTCGACGTCAAGTTCCACAAGGTGCTCGATGCAGCCCGGAAGCCCGGCACGGGCAGTGCCCTCGTCTCGGGCCTCGAGGCGCCTTTCTTCGAGAGCGCCTCGCCCGACCCCGAACATGACGTCCGGTGGCGGGTCGACGACCTGCTCCAGCTCGCCCACTATCGGCGGTTGCTCGAGGAGGCCGGGCGGGCGTCGCCACTGCGAAACGTGGGCGGGATCTGCGGCTCAGAGGGGGTGATCGCCTGGTACGACCTCGATGAGCCGATGCCTCGATCCGTCGGAGTATCTCGTGGCGTCCTCGGCCGGGCGATTGAGCGCGATGGAGCTCTACGACCTCGAATTCGCGCACCGGCTTGCCGTCCATGCCGCCGCGCTGGACCACATCGGCAGCGCAACCGCGCCGCTGCTCGCCGAGCCCATCGCCTGTCGCCAGTGCGACATGTGCCAGTGGCGCAGCTGGTGTGGTGAACGACTGGAGGAGGCGGCTGACCTGAGCCTGCTCCCGGGCGTCGGCGTCGCCCGCCGGCGCCTGTACAAATCGAACGGGGTCGAGGACCTGCACGACCTGGCCGCACTCGACTGGACGACGGCAGAGCTCCTGCGCCGCAAGGTCGACCTGGTGGATCTGCGCGCGACAGGCGCGCGACCTCCCGGGAGCGACGCCCTTGGACACCGTCATACCGAAGCGGAAGAAGCAGCTCCAGGACTTGGCGACCCTCGGCTTTGCCACGGTGGCTGATCTCGCCACCGTCGATCCCGGGGTGCTCGACCGGTATGCCGGCGTCGGATCGACCCTGTCCACACAGATCGAACTGGCTCGGGCGCGGGTCGGCCCGTTGCCCGCCTACCGCCGGCATGAGGTCCAGCAGATCGAGGTTCCCCGCGGCGATGTCGAGGTCGACGTGGACATGGAGAGCACGAATGACGGGTGCTATCTCTGGGGGGCGCTCGTCACGGATCGTCGGGTCCCCACGCCTGCGCCGCGCCACGTCTCGTTCGCGACGTGGGATCCCGACCTCGAGGCCGGCGAGCTGGTCGCGTTCAAGGAGTTCTGGTCGTGGTTCAGCGACGAGCGAGCCCTGGCAGAGGCGGACGGCGCGTCCTTCCGGGCCTATTGCTACAGCAAGAATGCCGAGCAGGGTCACATGACCCGGATCGCTGATCGCCTCGGCCTGCGTGACGAGGTGGACCGGTTCGTGGCCTCCGAGGCGTGGGTCGACCTCCTCGAGGTCGTGAAGACCCAACTGATAACCGGCCGCGGCATGGGACTCAAGGAGACGGCACCCCTCGCATCGTTCGCGTGGCGCTCCGACGACATCGGTGGACAGTTGGCCCTCGTGAACTACGACAGCGCCGTAAACGACACCGACCCCGCTGCGCAGGTGGAAGCCCAACGCTGGATCCTCGAATACAACGAGGACGACGTGCGGGCGACCGCCGCGCTGCGCGCGTGGCTCGACGGGCCGGCTCGGGCCCTCCCGCCGGTCATGTCAGCCCAGAGCTGAGCTGCCCTCCGCGTCGCCTCAGGGCTTGACGACGCGGAGCCGGAAACTGAAGTCCCTGTTGCCCACGACGAGTGTGTAGTCGCCCGCCGGCACGCGTGCCGTGCTGTTGGCCTTGGTCTGGTCCCAAGTGCCCGTGCCCGACACCGTGGCCCCCGCCGCGAGCCGCGCGAACCCGAGTGCCGGGCAATTGACCACCTGAGTCCCGGGCCAGACGTTGTGGTGGGCGCCGTTCTCGATCTCGAAGCCGATGGAGCCGCACTGGCCTGCCTGGAGCGAGGTCGAGGTTGGCCCGGGCTCCACCGACGCATAGGGAGCGGTGTAGTTGCACGAGGCCGAACCGACGTTCTTCACGGTGAAGGAGACGTCGAGGGTCGCGCCGGGGTGGAGGGTGAGTGTGTTCACTGCCACCAGTATCTCGGTCGTCTTGGCCGAGCACTCCCAGAACCCGATCTTGCCGGACCGGGACAGCCTGAGCGCTGCCGGGCGCGTGGGCGCAGTCGTCTTCGCCTCCCTGGACGTACCCGAGCTCGCGTTCTTCGACGTGCTCGCCGATGCGGGCGCCGCCAGCACCAGGGCGCCGACACTCAGGGCGGCCCCCGCCACGGCCAGCGCGGTCGTGTGCGAACGGCCCGTCGCCGACCACCGGTGCGGCGCTGTCCTCCCCATCACTTCAGCCTTGCACGATGCCCCGGCGGCTCGTAACGGCGCTCAGTCGGCGAAGTGCGGAATGACCTTGGTCCCCATCAGCTCGATCGTCTGCATGACCGTCTCGTGGGGAACGGTGTAGGGGTTCACCAGGCAGAGCAGGAGGTCGACACCCGCCGCTTCGTACTGGCGGCACGCCTCCACACACTCCTCGGGCGTGCCGAGCACGCAGGCGTTCGCGTCCATGAGGTACTCGAGGTTGAGGAGGTCGAGCGTGCCTTCGTCGTCCGTCTTCTTCATGTCGGCCGCGTACGAGTAGGTGCCGAGGTCCTCGTTGCGCTCGGCCATCCAGTCGGTCAACGTGGCGATCTGGCGGGCACCCGTCTTGGGGTACCACTCGAAGGACTCCCGAGCCTGCTCGATCGCCTCGTCCCGGTCTGGCCCGCAGATGGCCATGGTGAACGTGGCGGCCGCGTTGTGCACGTAGGAGCCGAGGGGTGTGCTGCACTGCGCCACCGCGGTCCGATAGATGTCGATCTTGCGCTTGACCTCTGCCGGCGGCAGCCCGACCGCGAACGAGCAGAGCCCGAGGCCGAGCTCGCCCATCTGGGCATGGCCCTCGTCGCTCGTCGTGGCGCCCCACAGTGGCGGATGCGGCTTCTGCCACGGCTTTGGCTGCACGCGCCGCCGCGGCATCTGCCAGTACTGCCCGGCGAACTCGTACTCGTCGTTGGTCCAGCATCCGACGACGTGCTCGATGGCCTCCTTCCACATCTGACGGCTTTCGCCGGGGTCGATGCCGAAACCCTCGAGCTCGGCCCGGGTGGCCGAGCGGCCCGTTCCGAGGTCCACCCGGCCGCCCGAGATGAGGTCGAGCACGGCCGCTGACTCCGCGGTGCGCACCGGGTGGTTGTAGGGCTTGGGCATCAGGCGAACGCCGTAGCCGAGCCGGATACGCTCGGTCCGCCCCGCGATGGCCCCGTAGAGCACTTCGGGGTTCGAGCAGTGCGAGTACTCCTGCAAGAAGTGGTGCTCAACGGTCCAGAAGGCGTGCCAGCCGTGGCGGTCTCCCGCGACCGCCTGCTCGAGCGTGTTGCGGTAGGCGACGAGCTCGCTGTCTTCGGCCCAGGGGCGAGGGACGGGGATCTCGTAGAACAGCGCGAACTTCATGGCGTGGGCTCCCCCCGGTCAAGACGGTGGTCCCGGGGCCGGCCCGGGCTAGAACAGTGCCCTGCTCCTACCAGCCCGGGTTGGCCGGGCGCAACCAAGGCCTCGAAGACGTCGAGCCCACGAGAACCTGGAGGTGCCATGCGTGGATTGGCCGGTCGGACCTACATCGTCACCGGTGCCGGGTCGGGAATCGGGCGGGCAGCGGCGGCTCGGCTCCTCGACGATGGAGCCAGGGTGCTCGGCGCCGACATCACCGACGACGCCGCGGTGCCCTCCGGCAGTGAGGACGCGGCGGACCGCTGGCTCTTCACCACCGCCGACGTCACCGACGAGGGCTCGGTGCAGGCGATGGTGCAGATGGCCGTCGACGCCGGCGGGGCGCTGGACGGCCTGGTCAACGCCGCCGGCGTCGCCGGGGGCGGGCCGGTGCACATGCTCCCCGTCGAGGAATGGAACCGCGTGCTCGCGGTGAACCTGACCGGGACCTACCTCACTGCCAAACACGCCATCACCCAGATGCTGCGCCAGCCGGCGCGCGACGACGGGCAGCGCGGATCGGTGGTGACCATCGCCAGCATCGAAGGACTGGAAGGGACGGCCGGCGGGAGCGCCTACAGCGCCTCGAAGGGCGGTGTGGTCATCCTGACCAAGAACATGGCTATCGACTACGCCGGGCGTGGCATCCGGGTCAATGCCATCTGCCCTGGCTTCATCGAGACTCCCATGACCGCGATGATCTTCGGCCCCGGGATGGAGGACGCCCTGGCCGACATCGTCCACGAGCACAAGCTCGGCCGGCGCATGGGCCGTCCCGAGGAGATCGCGTCGGTGGCCGCGTTCTTGCTCTCCGACGACGCCTCCTTCGTCACAGGACACGCGCTGCCCGTCGACGGCGGCTACACGGCAGGACGCGATCACGGTGTGACCGACATGCTGGGCCTCTCGGGACCCGAGTGATCCGAGTGATCCGAGTGCTCCGCTCGGCCCCTTGACGTGGGGGGCCAGAGCGACAATAGTTAAGTCAATGCTTAAGTATGATCCGGTCGACGGTGTCTTTCGGGCCCTGGGCGACCCCACCCGGCGGGTCATGGTGGAACGACTCGGCGAGGGGCCGGCAACGGTCAGCCAGCTGGCGGAACCGCTGAACATGACGCTTTCCGCGGTGGTCCAGCACCTGGGCGTCCTCGAGTCCTGCGGGCTGGTGCGTTCCGAGAAGGTCGGGCGCACCCGCACCTGCCGGCTCGAGCCGGGCGGGATCCAACTCGCCCAGGACTGGTTCGCCGGCCAGCGCGCCGTGTGGGAGCGCCGGCTCGACCGGCTGGGCGAGATCCTGGCGGCGGACCTCGCACACGTCGCAAGCCTCGCACCGGAGCAGCAGCAGACACCCTTGCCCCCCGAAAGGACCACGACATGACGACACGGAGCGCCGAGCACGGCACCTTCACCATCACCCGCACCTACCCCGTCCCACCGGCGCGCGGTCTTCGCTGCCTGGGCCTCGCAGGAGGCCAAGGCGCGCTGGTTCGGCGCGGCCGGGGCAGTGAACGATGCCCTCGAGCTCGACTTCCGCGTCGGCGGCACCGAGGTCAACCGCGGCGGGCCACCCGACGGCCCCGTCTACACCTACGAGGCGACGTACAAGGACATCGTGGCCGACGAGCGGATCGTGTACGGCTACTCGATGGACGCCGACGGCGCGCTGATCTCAGTGTCGGTGACCACGGTGGAATTCGCCCCCTCAGGCGAGGGCACCACCCTCACCTTCACCGAGCAAGGCGTCTTCCTCGACGGCGGCGACACCCCCGCGATCCGTCAGAAGGGCAGCGAGGAACTGCTCGACCAGCTGGGCACGGTCTTGACGTGACGCGCCTGGTTGCCCCTCAGGGCGAGCCGAGCACCAAGCGTCCCCCGGTGTAGTCGAGGACGACCCAGCCGTAGCGCTTGAGTTGGTCCGAGCCAAGCAGGCCCTCGGTGCCACCGAGGCTGACCGGGCCGAAGTTCGTGTCGCCGATGAGCTGGGGGTGGAGGGCCAGACCGGGTACGGACCACGGGCCACTGTGCACGAGAGGCACCGTGATGACGGAACAGACCGTGGCCTGACGCTGTGCCAGGTCGGTACCGGCCAGCGACTCTGCCCTGGCGATGGAGCTCGCCACCACGCTCTGGGAGGAGCCGGTGTCGACCACGAAGTCGCGACGGCGCCCACCGGCGAACCGGACGGCGACACCGAGGGAGATGTCACCCGGAACCGGCGTGACCGTAAGGGGCACGGTCGTGCCGGTTCCCCCGGTCAGTCCGACCGGCGGCGGACCGGTCGGGCCCGTGTACTGACTCGTGTCCTCGAGGGGCGGGCCCTCGGAGCCAGGGAGGATCAGCAGGCCCGCGGCGAAGTCGATGCGGACTGCCCCGAAAGCGCGCCAGGACGTCAGAACCCAGCAGTCCGTCTGGCTCACCCTTTCCGCCCATCTGGGGCAGCGTCGCCGCCGTCAACTGCTGAGACGCCAGGTCCACTCCGTCGAGCGACCAGGCACCCGACGACACAGGCTGGGCCGTGCCGGTGCACCCGACACCGGCGAACTCGGTGGTCTCGCCGGCAGAGGCCAAGTGGAGGCGATGGGCGAGCCCGGCGTCGATCGTTGACTGCCCCGCCCCCGAATCGAGAATGAAGGGAAAGGGCCCCTTGCCACCGATGCACACGTTCAGCGACTCGGCCACCTGGCCCTCCACGGTGCTCACGGTCAGGGGCACTTTCTCCTGGCCGCCCGGCAGTGCGCTCGATCCCGTGCAGCCCGCCGAGGCCGGCGGGAGCGCGAAGGTGGCCTCCGGTTCGACGCGTACAGATGCGAGGCGCGGCCCGCTCACCGCGGCGGCGACTGCGAGCGCCAGCACGGTGACAGTGATGGCGACGATGGCCGCCGCCAGCAAGCCGCGCCGGGGGGCCACGGCTTAGCGAGCGAGGACGAGGCGCACGGAGGCGATCGCCATCCGCGCCCCGAGCACGACGACGGCGCCCGGCAGGGCGGCGCGGCGCCAGCCCTTCGTGGTGCGTGTGGTGAACCGCAGCGCCGAGCGGTGATGGGCCATCATCATCTTGTAGGGGTGCCGTGCCGTGCTGACGCCCTGGACATGGGTCACTGCCGCCGTACCGGCGAAGCCCACGCCCCAACCGGCCTGGTGGGCGCGCCAGCACAGATCCGTGTCCTCGAGGTACATGAAGTACGCCTCGTCGAAGCCGCCGAGCTCTTCGAGGGCGTTGCGCCGCGCCAAGAAACACGACCCCGACACCCAGCCCGCCCCGTGTCACGACGTCCCCCTCAGGTGTGCCGGGGTTGTAGCGCCGTGTAAATGGGTTCTCGGGGTTGACCAACGCGAGCAGTGCGTGCCCGGCAGCGTCCGTGAAGAGACGGAAACGTGCGCACCGAGGGATAGACGGCCCCCGTCTCGGTGTAGATCCGCGGCCCGACGATCGCCCACGCGGGATTCGCCTCGAGTGCGGCGCGTAATGCCGTCAGTGCGCCCGGGTGCACGACCAGGTCGGGATTGGCGACAAGGACCCATTCGGGTCCGGGATCGGTCGGACAGTGCAGCCAAGCCTCGGTTCACGCCCGCTCCGAAGCCGAGGTTGCGCCCTGGCCGTACGACGCGCGACCGGCGCCGCAGCAGTTAGTGGCGAGAAGCTCGGCGAGCGCGTCCTCCACGCTGCCCGACACCCCGTTCTCCACGACGACGACTTGGTCGGCGCCGTCCTCGAGCACGGAGCGCACACAACTTCGGAGCTGTGGCCCGGCGTCATGGTCGACCACGACGGCGCCGATCACGCCAGAATCGCCCACCAGTGGCTCAGTACTCCTTGGTGAAGCGGAACCTCACCAATGCCTTGACAGCGCTGATGCCATCTCGCCACGTGATCTTCTTGCCTTCGTCGAACTCGCGTCCGGCATACGAGATCGGCACTTCGTAGATACGAAAGCCCCGGCGCAACACCTTGGCGGTGATCTCGGGCTCGAAGTCGAACCGGTTGGAGACGACGGTGAGGCCCTCGAGCACCCGGGCGTCGAAGAGCTTGTAGCACGTCTCCATGTCGGAGAGGGTCGAGCGATAGAGCACGTTGGTGATCAGCGAAAGGAAGCGGTTGCCGATCCAGTGCATGGGCAACATGTTCTTGCGCTCGCCTGTGAATCGACTCCCGTAGACCACACGCGACTTGCCGCGCAGGATCGGTTCGAGCAACTTCGGCCAGTCCTTGGGGTCGTACTCCAGGTCGGCGTCCTGAATGAGCACAAGGTCGCCGCGGGCCTCGTGCAGGCCGGTCCGGATGGCCGCGCCCTTGCCCTGGTTGCCGTCATGGTGGATGACGCGGACGGTCGAGTCCTGCAGGGCGTCGAGGACCTTGTCCGAGCCGTCGCTCGACCCGTCGTCGACCACGATGATCTGGAGCACCACCGGCAGCTTCACCGCCCGCATCCGGCGAAGCACCTCCGCCACGGTCGTGCGCTCGTTGAAGACGGGGACGATGACAGTCAGCGTCTCGTACGTGCCCGGTTGCTCGGCCGCGGTCAACTCGATCTCAGTCATAGCCCCCCTACCTTGCCAGCGAAGTACTCGATAGTGCGGGCAATTCCGTCCTGGAGGCTGACGCGGGGCTCCCAGCCCAGCTCGCGACGGGCCAAGGTGATGTCGGGGCACCGGCGGGTCGGATCGTCGACCGGCAGGGACTCGAACGTGATGTCCGACCTGGACCCGGTCGCCGCCAGCACGAAATCGGCCAGCTCGAGCATGGAGCGCTCGTCAGGGTTACCGACGTTGACCGGCCCTACGAGCGAGGAGTCGAGCAGCGCGACCAAGCCCCGGATCTCGTCGTCGACGAAGCAGAAGCTGCGCGTCTGGCTCCCGTCCCCGTAGACGGTCAACGGCTCCCCGCGCAGTGCCTGCACGATGAAGTTGGACACGACGCGGCCGTCGCCCGGAGAGAGCCGAGGGCCGTAGGTGTTGAAGATCCGGGCGATGCACACGTTGACTTCGTGTGTGCGGTGCATCGCCATGGTGAGGGCCTCAGCGAAGCGCTTGGCCTCGTCGTACACGCTACGGGGGCCCGTGGGGTCGACGTTGCCCCGGTAGGACTCGACCTGAGGATGGACCTCGGGATCTCCGTAGATCTCGCTGGTGCTCGCCATGAGGAAGCGTGCGCCGTGGGCCCGGGCGAGCTCCAACAGACGCCGCGTCCCCTCGCTCCCGACCGCGAGGGTGTCGAGAGGCCGGGCCAGATATGCAGGCGGCGACGCCGGCGAGGCCAGATTGCACACCGCGTCGACGCCGCCGTCGTCGGGCAGCTCGACCTTCTCGCTGACATCGGCGACGACCAGGCTGAAACGAGGGTGCCCGAGCAGGTGTTCGACGTTCTCCCTCGAGCCCGTCGAAAGGTCGTCGAGGCAGACGACGGCGTCGCCTCGCTCGACTAGGTGATCGCACAGGTGTGACCCGAGGAAGCCCGCGCCGCCGGCGACCACGACTCGGCTCACTGGCGGCCGACCCCCGTGTAGTGAAATCCCATGCGGCGAACCGCGGCGGGATCGAGCAGATTGCGCGCGTCCACGATGGAGGGCTCCGCCATAAGCTCGAGGATCCGCTCGAAGTCGACCCAGCGGAACAAATCCCACTCGGTGAGAACGACAAGGGCCCGCGCACCGGTGGCGGCCTCGTAGGGGTCGCCACACAGCTGGAGACCCTGGAGGTCGTCGGGCGGGTCCGCCTCGGCGTCCACGGTGGGGTCAAACGCCCTAACCGTTGCCCCCAGCGACACCAGCCGGCTCATGATCTGCAGGCTGGGCGAATCACGGCGATCATCGGTGTTGGCCTTGAAGGTCAACCCCCAAGCGGCGACCGTCTTCCCACTGACCGATCCATGGCATGCGGCCTCGACCTTGGCGACCACCCGCGCGAGCTGTTCATCGTTGGAGGCGATCGCGCCGGCCAAGAGCGAAAAGTCGTACCCCGCCTCGCTCGCGATGTGGAGCAGCGCCTGGGTGTCCTTGGGAAGGCACGAGCCTCCCCACCCCGGGCCCGGGCGGAGGAACTCGAAGCCAATGCGCTTGTCGTAGCCGAGCCCGAGGAGCACGTCGCGCGCGTCGGCACCCACCTCCTCGCACAGGCCGGCAAGTGCGTTCACGAAGCTCAGCTTCGTAGCCAAGAACGCGTTGGACGCGTATTTGATCGTCTCGGACGTCGTGGCGTCCGTCACGATGAGCGGTGCGGCGGTGGAGGCGAAGAGCTCGCCGACCTCGGCGGCCGCTCGGGTGTCGTCCGCCCCCACCACGATGCGGTCGGGTTTCAGGCTGTCGAGCACTGCCGTACCTTCCCGCAAGAACTCAGGATTGGAGACGACGCTGATGTCGGGCCGGCCGATCACCTGTTCGACCATGGTCGCCGACCCGACCGGGACGGTGGACTTGTTCACGACTATGGCACCGGGCTTGAGGTGCGTGGCGATGTCTTTCGCCGCGTTCTGGACGAAGGACAGATCGGCGGAGCCGTCCGCGCTCTGCGGTGTGGGGACGCAGAGGAAAACGAACTCGGCTCCCTCCACCGCCTCCACCGCCGAATCCGTGAACGAGAGGCGGCCCGCAGCCACGCTTTCTGCAACGAGGTCATCGAGGCCCGCCTCGACGATCGGCATGCGCCCGGTGAGAAGGCTGGCCAAGCGCGACTCGTCCCGCTCGGCCAGGATGACCGTATGCCCGAAATGGGCCAGTGTCGCCGCCGTTGGGAGGCCGACGTAGCCGGCACCGATGACTGCAACGCGGTGCAGCGCGGTGCGCGATTCGCGCGCGTTGGAACGCAGGGTCATCTCACGACCTCCTCTGAGCGGAGCGCCGGCACCAGCCGGGCCAGTGCGTCCTGCCAGTCGGGCAGAGCAGGCAGGCCGCTGAGGCGCAGCGCCATGTTGTCGAGCACCGAGTAGGCAGGTCGGGGTGCCAGCAGGGGTGGGTCGAGCTCGGCGGTGCCGATGGGGTGCACTCGCTCGGGGTTGGCGCCTGCTTCGGCCAGCACGGCGCGGACGAAGCCCCACCACGTGGTAGCCCCTGAATTGGTCACGTGGAACAGCCCGGGTCGGCGGTCCAGTCCGAGCGTGACGATGGCCGGCGCCAGGTCCGCCGTGAACGTGGGCGACCCATGTTGGTCGTCGACGAAGCGCAGCTCGCCTTCGCCGTCGGCCAGCCGCAGGGCTGTGACGACCATGTTGGCGCCGTGCGCCCCGCAGAGCCAGCTCGTGCGCACAATGGTCGAGCCGGGTCTGCACTCGCGTTCTCCTGCCAATTTCGGACGCGCCGTAGACCGAGGTCGGGCACGGATGATCCCACTCGCGGTAAGGGCGGGTCCCTGTCCCGTCGAAGACGTAGTCGGTCGACACATAGACGACATGCGCACCGACGAGCGCCGCAGCCTCCGTGACGTTGCGGGTACCGATCGCGTTGACGGCAAAGGCAGCATCCACCTCGGTCTCGCACCGTTCGACCGCGGTGAAGGCGCCTCCGTGGAGCACCAGCTCGGGCCGGAACGAGGCGAAGGTCTGCAAGACGGCGTCCCGGTCGTCGACGCGGCATGGTGTCGATGGCGGTCGCCAAGACCTCGTGATTGAGACCGGGACGTGGCCCTTCGGGCCCGAGCAACGCACAGCGCCGGCCGCCGGTTGGCACCCGGCCTGACAGACAGTCGCGCAGGTCGCGACCCAGCTGCCCGTCCGCTCCTGTGATCAGGATCCGCACTCCTCAGCCGTCCCCTGAGCCCCAGGCCCCTTCTGCGATGGGTGCGCGGGCCCGAAGCGGCTCCCACCAGTCTCGGTGATCGGCGTACCACGTCACCGTCTCGGCCAGACCTCGATCCCACTCGATGGACGGCGACCAGCTGAGCTCGCGCCGGAGCTTGCCCGCGTCCAGCACGTATCGACGGTCGTGGCCGGGACGGTCGGGAACGATGGTCTTGAGCGACTCGGGCTTGCCGAGCGCAGCGAGGATCCGGTCGGCCACGTCCATGATGGAGGCCTCCACTCCGCTGCCGACGTGGTATGTCTCGCCAATCGTGCCCTTCCTCAGGACTAGGTCGATCGCCGTGCAGTGATCCCGGACATGCAGCCACTCGCGGCGGTTCTCGGTGCTCGCATAGAGCGTCAGCGGCTGGTCGTCGAGAGCCAGCGCGCAGAAGTGGGGAATCAGCTTCTCCGGGAACTGGTACGGCCCGTAATTGTTTGCGCAGTTGGTGATTGTGATCGGCAGGCCGTAGGTCTCGGCATACGCCCGCACCGCATGATCCGCGCCCGCCTTCGACGCGTTATAGGGCGTGCGCGGGCGGTAGGGCGATTCCTCGGTGAAGACATCGTCGGTGTCGAGCGGGAGATCCCCGTAGACCTCGCACGTCGAGACATGGTGGAACCGGCTCACGCCCACCTGCCGGGCGGCCTCGAGCATGGTCTGGGTCCCGAGCACGTTGGTGCGGAAGAACAGGCCCGGGTTCAAGATGGCCAAGGAGTTATGGGACTCTGCGGCGAAATGGACGATCGTGTCGATCTCCTCGCCACGGAGGGACTTTTCCGCCGCGTCGGGATCGCAGATATCGCCTTGGACGAAGACGATCCGATCCTCGATGTCGGACAGGTTGGGGCGGTTGCCGGCGTAGGTCAGCACGTCGTAGACAACGACATGGTCCTCGGGGTGCTGCTCGACCCAATAGCGGGCGAAATTCGACCCGATGAAACCGGCACCTCCCGTCACGAGAAGGCGCATAGTGGGCGCCATGCTAGCCCGAGCCCTGCTCCCCTCCCTGAGGAGCTACACGGGGGTTGGCAGCGTCATGTCAGGGTTCGGCCGCCGCTGACGATGGCCGCACGTGCACCACGTCTCCTGCGCTGACCGTCCGTGTCCCCGCTACCGTCTCGACCACCAGGTGCCCCGCATCGTCGATGGCGACTGCCCGCCCCGAGAACTCCTCGCCGGCCAGGACGACGCGGACCGTCCGCCCGAGGGTCGCGCAACGCCGGCGCACCTCGTCGGCCAGCTCACGCCGCCCCCCCTCGTCGTCGAGCAGCGGCCGCCGGTCGGCCAGATGCACCAGCATCCGCTCGAGCAGCCCGTGGCGGTCGACAGGGTCCGCCTCCGCCCGCAGGTCGTCGAGGCAGGTGCCCCCCACTCCCTCGGGCCCGGGCCACGCCACGTTGATCCCGATCCCCACTACGACAGCGGTCGAGCGCGCCCGCGGAGAACTCGGCCTCGGCCAGGACCCCGCCGAGCTTCGCCTCGTCAGGCCCGGCCAACAGGTCGTTCGGCCACTTCAAGACCGGCTCCACGCCAGCCACTTCCGAGCACGCATCCGCCCCCGCCAGGGCCACCGCCGCCGTGCACAGGTGCACCTCGTTCTTCCCGCACGCAGGGCGAAGCAGGACCGAGGCCAGCAGGTTCGCACCCGGGGGCGACTCCCATCGGCGGTTGAGCCGCCCGCGTCCGGCCGTCTGGTGCTCCGCCACCACGACGAGGCCTTCTGAAGCACCTCGGCGCGCTCGGTCACGCACATAGGTGTTGGTGGAGTCGACCTCGTCGAGCCAGCGGATGTCCCACTCCCCGTCCCACATGGCGGACACCATACGGCACGTGCAATTGTGGAAGGTCCGTCCGAGGAGGAAAGACCCAGCGTGCTGCAGAAGATCCTCATAGCGAACCGCGGCGAGATCGCCGTCCGCGTGATCCGGACCTGCCGGGAGATGGGCATCGGGACCGTGGCGGTCTATTCCAATCTCGATCGAGAGGCGCTCCACGTCCGCATGGCCGACGAGGCGTACGCGCTCGGCGGCGAGACGGCGGCTGAGAGCTACTTGAACACCGAGGCGATCCTGCACGCGATCGAGCAGAGCGGAGCCGACGGGGTGCACCCGGGTTACGGCTTCTTCTCCGAGAACACCGACTTCGCACGCGCCATCACTGAGCAGGGCGTGACCTTCATCGGCCCGCCCCCGGAGGCGATCGAGGTGATGGGCGACAAGATCAGCTCGCGCCTCGCCGCTGAGAAGGCCGGGGTCGCCGGTGTGCCCGGCCGTTCGGAGCCGTTGACCTCACCTGACGAGGTGGTCGCGTTCGGGGAGGAGCACGGGTGGCCGGTCGCCATCAAAGCCGCCTACGGCGGTGGCGGCCGCGGCATGAAGGTCGTCGCCACCGCGGCTGACGCGGCTGAGGCCATGGAGTCGGCGGCACGAGAAGCACAGGCCTACTTCGGCCGGCCCGAGATCTACCTCGAGCGCTACCTGGGCTGGCCCCGGCACGTCGAGATGCAGGTGCTGGGCGACCAGCAGGGCACGACGTTGTGGCTCGGCGAGCGCGACTGCTCGGCACAGCGCCGTCACCAGAAGCTGGTGGAGGAGAGCCCCGCTCCCGACTTCCCTGACGAGACCCGGCGCGCCATGGGCGAGGCGGCCGTCAAGGTGTCACAGGCCTGCGGCTACTACAACGCGGGAACCGTCGAGTTCCTCTACCAGGACGGCGAGTTCTACTTCTTGGAGATGAACACGCGGCTGCAGGTGGAGCACCCGGTCACCGAACTGGTGACGGGCCTCGATCTCGTGGCCTGGCAGATCCGCATCGCCTCGGGCGAGCGCCTCGACTTCACCCAGGACGAGATCCGCCACGACGGGCACGCCATTGAGGTGCGGATCAACGCCGAGGACCCGAGCGGCGGCCGCTTCACGCCCTCCCCCGGCACACTCACCGCGTTCCACCAGCCCTCGGGTCCGGGTGTCCGCCTCGACGCCGGTTACGAGGCTGGCGACACCGTCTCGCAGTACTACGACAACCTCATTGCCAAGCTCATCGTGTGGGCGCCCGACCGCGAAGCGGCCCGGCGTCGCATGCTGCGCGCCATCAGCGAGACCCGGATTGCCGGCGTTGCCACCACCCTGCCGGCCGACGTGGTCATCCTGAGCCATCCCGACTTCGCGGCGGCCACCCATTCGACCAAGTGGGTCGAAGAGATTCTCGATCTGAGCGGCCTGGTGGCGGACAGCATCGGGACTCCGGTCCCCGCGAGCACCGAGGACGACGTCCCCACGTTGCAGCGAGACGTCACCGCCGAGGTCGACGGCAGGCGCTTCTCGGTGCGCCTCTGGGTGCCGGACCTGGGGACGCCGGCCGCCGCGGGCCGACCGGCCGGACGGCCGAAGCGCACGGCGACGGCCGCGCTGGCGGGCACGGGGTCGGGCCAGGTGACGGTCCCGATGCAAGGGACCATCGTCAAGGTAGTGGTGGCGGTAGGCGACGTCGTCGAAGTCGGCCAGACCATCTGTCTCCTCGAGGCGATGAAGATGGAGAATGCCGTCGCAGCGGAGAAGGACGGTGTTGTCAAGGAAGTCCGGGTGAGCGCGGGTGACTCCGTCGGAGCCGGTGACGTCGTGGCGGTCATCGAATAAGTGACCACCGCGGCCGGCGTTTCGTCGGCCAAGGACGCGGCTGCCGCGGCCGTCGATCGCCACCTCGACGAACTCGTCTCGCTCAGCCACCGCGTCCACGCGACGCCCGAGTTGTGCTTCGAGGAGACCGCCTCGGCCCGCGCCGTGGCCGATGCCATGCGCGCGGGCGGACTCGAGGTCGACGAGGGGGTCTACGACCTACCGACGGCACTCGAGTCGCGCGCCGGGACCGGGGAGCTCGTGGTGGCGGTCTGCGCGGAGTACGACGCCCTGCCCGCAGTGGGCCACGCGTGCGGGCACAACATCATCGCGGCGACCGCCGTGGGTGCCGGACTCGCACTGGCCGCGGTCGCTGACGACCTCGGTCTCAGCGTGCGGGTACTCGGGACGCCGGCCGAAGAGGGCGGAGGGGGCAAGGTCCTGATGCTCGAGCGCGGCGCCTTCGCCGGTGTCCACGCCGCCATGATGGTCCATCCCTGGCCGTCGGAACGCCTGACCGCAGCCTGCTTGGCAGTGGCCCACTACGACGTTCACTTCAGCGGCCGCGAAGCGCACGCGTCGGCCGCACCGTGGGAGGGCGTCAACGCCCAGGACGCCCTGACCGTGGCCCAGGTCGCCATCGGGCTCCTTCGTCAGCAGTTACCGCCCGGCGACCAGGTGCACGGGGTCGTCCGCGAGAGCAGCGGCGCGGCCAACGTGATCCCCGGCTCCATCAGTGCGCGCTACATGGTGCGTTCACGCACTGCCGAAGGGCTGGCCGCCCTCAGGCCCCGTATCGATGCGTGCTTCGAGGCCGGGGCGCTCGCGACGGGCTGTTCGCTCGACTACCAAGAGCTCTCCCCGGTCTATTCGCACATGGAGGCCAACCCCGAGCTGTTACATGTCTACCGCGCCAACGCGGAAGCCCTCGGCCGGCGCTTCGAGGCCGACGACGCCGGCGCGCCGCTGCCAACGTTCTCCACCGACATGGCCAACGTGTCGCTGGCGGTGCCGACCATCCATCCCCTGATCGGCATAGAGACGCACGGCGCCGTGAACCACCAGCGGGAGTTCGCTGCTGCCTGCATCACGCCCTCCGCGGACGCAGCGGTCCATGACGGCGCCGTGGCTCTGGCCTGGACCGCCATCGACGCCGCCAGCGATCCGACTCTGCGGACCCGGCTCCTCGCTGGTTGATGATCACCGAGCATGCCGTCCTCGATGTCGTCCCCGGCCGCGAGGACGAGTTCATTGCCGCGATGGACTCGGCCAAGCGGATCATCGCAACCAGCCCTGGCTTCGTTTCGTTGCGAGTCGAGCGCTGCCTCGAACGTCCGAGCTGCTTCCTGCTCCTCGTCGAGTGGCGAGCAGCTCGAGGACCACACCTTGGGCTTCCGCGGCTCGACCGCGTACCAGGACTGGCGCGCCCTCCTCCACCACTTCTACGACCCGTTCCCCGTGGTCGAGCACTTCGAGACGATCGTGACCAGCTTAGACCGTCGGGCAGGAACGCCAGGTGGCCTGGCGGGGCGTCTGCGCTAGGGCGTGATCACCCGTTGCGCCGGCACGATGGCGTCGAGAACGCCGAGAGGCACGACCGAATACCGGATTCCCTGTTTCGTCAGAAGAGCCTCGAACGTGCGCTCTGTGTAAGGGCCGGGGCCGGGCTGCGGGTTGCCGAACTCCGCGGCGGCAGCTCTTGACTGTCCCGGCACGAAGAAGAGCCAGGCCGGGTCCTTCGAGTCGGCCACCGTGGCGGCGATCGAGCTCGCCCGCGTCACATCGAGCAGCGGCGAAGGGCTGACGACCGGGTGGCCGCCGCTCAGGAAGTCGAGGTCGTACGCCGTCCAGTAGTCGCCGTAGGCGTCCTCGATGTGATGCGCCCGCATCGCACTCAGCACCTGGTCCATGGGGCATCGCCGCTGTGCCATCCGGAGAACAAGGAAGCCGACGCCGGCACGCCTTCGTCGTGGGCTCCGGCCACGGTCAGGCAGACGGCGCACGCGAGTCCGATAGCGGCGACGACGTGGCTGCGGCGAAAGAAGGCCCGCTCGGTTGAGTCGCCCGACGTGTTCGGTACGGGGCGGTGGAACGGCCAGCGTGGTTGGAGCGGGATCGCGGCGAACAGCACGACCAGCAGCGCCGGGAAGTAGATGCCATAGCGCCCATCGATCCAAAAGCCGGTTCCGGGGGCCGCCGCGTAGAGGAAGGGATAGCACGCGACTGCGACGGCCAATGCCAGCGGCACCCGCTGGCTCGAGTCCCGCACGAAGAGCACGACGGTGTAACCCAGTGCCGCCGCGATGAGGACCAACGCCACGACGTAGAGCGTCACGCCGAGCGACGTCCCGCCGACCCAGTTCCCACCCTCGACCGTACGAAGCCCGAGCTGCAGCGGCAGCATGTCGTGGAAGAACACGGACAGCTTCGTGGCGTAGGTGATGCCGCCGTTCGATGGAAGGGAGCTCTGCTGCAAGGAGACGAAGCCGGTGTGGGCGTTGGCGTACCACCAGGGCGCCGATCCGACGATCACCCCGAACAGAACGAGGGCGGGCGACGACCAGCGCCACGACGCGGACCGCACCCATCCCCACAGCAGCACCAGGCAGGCCGGCACGAAATAGATGATCTCGGGAGATGCCCACCAGCCGAGGCCGAGGGCGACGCCCAGGAGCAGGAACGTCAAAGGTCCCGCCCTCCCCCGGCTGGCACGGACACAGCACACAGTGAGATCAGCCCGCAGCACAGCGTGGCCTCGCGGAATCCGCCTTCTCGCACCGATTGCCAGACGACCACGTAGGACCAGACCCACACGGCGCTGCCCGCGGCCACCGCCGTCAGCCTGTCCCTCCCGGCCGCGACTGCGATGCCCGCCACGAGGGCCGCCGCGAGCACCGCGAGCACCGCAGGGGTCGCGTTGAGCGCCGGCTCACCGCCGCCACCGATCCGGAGGGCCGCCGCGACCACGTAGGGCTCCAGCCCTCCATAGTTCTGGCCCCAATAGAAGGCCGAGAAGTGACCGTTGTCGATGGACTTGGCCATCAAGCCGACGATGGCCTCGTCGCCCCAGACGGGAAGGTGCATGAGCAGCCAGAGGCGCAGGATCACGCCGTAGAGGGAGGCGCCCGCGGCCACGACGCCGAGGGTGATGCTGCTCAGCGGCACTCCGCCTATGCCGTGAGGCACCGATGGGCCGGTCGACGTGTCACCGACGGTTGCGGCAGGTTCGCCATGCGAGTCCTCGGGTAGCTCCGTCCTCGTCTGGGTGGCGGGCTCCAGAACGGCCTCTCGGCCCTGGCCGGGGGTGGTCACCGGATCGGTGTTGGTGCGGGCGCTGTGAACATGTCGAGGCAGTCTTCGAGCCCGGTGATCTCGATGTCGTCGCGGCGATGGTGCTCCCAGCCCTGGCGGCTCATGCGGAAACGGATCGTACGGCCGGCGCCGTCCCGACGCGGGCCGCGTGCCTCGCCGTTCTCCTCGTAGCCCACCGCACGCGACGTTGCGAGGGACGACGCGTTGTCCTCGAAGGCGCCGCTGAGAGCCTCTTCGGCCCCTAACCCGGCGAAGGCCAAGTGCAAGGCCGCCTCCCGCATCTCGCGCCCGAGCCCTCTCCCCTGCTGGGCCAGGCCGAGCCACGACCCGGTCTCGACCGCACGTACAGCGCCGAATTGCTTGGCGCTCAGTTCCTGGACACCAACCGGCCGGCTCTCGACGAACACCGCGCCGGTGAAGGCCCAATCGTCAGGACTCCAGTTCGCCCGCTGTCTCCACCAGAACTGGGCGGCCTGCCGGGCCCGCGCGCTGGGCTCGGCGTCGGTCCAGGACACGAAGAAGGGCATGGTGCCCGGCTCGTGGATGCCCGCGTCGATGATCTCGATGAGGCCGCCGAACTCCTCCTCGCGAGGCAGACGCAGCTCCAGCCGCGGCGTGCTGACCGACAGGCCGAAGAGGGGCCAGAAGGTCTCTTGCCCCACCCCGGTCAACCGCCGGGCTGGTAGACGCCGAATTCACCCCGCAGCACGTCGGACACCTCGCCGAGCGTGGCCATCGCCTGCAGCGCCGCCCTCATCGGCACCAGCAGGTTGCCGTCCCCCTTGGCGGTCGCAGCAACGTCAGCGAGAGCACGGTCCACGGCGGCCTGATCGCGTTCGGCTCGCACGGCTCGCGTGCGGTCGATCTGGATCTGCTGGAGTCTGATGTCGATCGGGAACACCTCGCTCGTCTCGGCCTCGGCATCAGTGAAGCGGTTGACGCCGACGACGATCTTCTCCCCGTCGTCGACGGCCTTGGCGAAGCTGTACGCGGCCGCCTCGATCTCGTCCTGCATGAACCTGGCCTCGATGGCGGCTACGGCACCGCCGAGCTCGTCGATGCGATCGAGATAGGCCGAGGCCGCGGCCTCCACCTCATCGGTCAGCGACTCGACGAAATACGAACCGGCCAACGGATCGACGGTGTCGGCGATACCCGATTCGAACCCGACGATTTGCTGGGTGCGCAGGGCGATCTTGGCGGCCCGGGTGGTCGGAAGTCCGAGGGCCTCGTCGAAGCCGTTGGTGTGCAGGCTCTGGGTGCCGCCGAGCGCGGCGGCCAGGCTCTGGACCGTGACGCGCACGATGTTGTTCTCGGGCTGCTGAGCGGTCAGGGTCGAGCCGCCGGTCTGAGTGTGGAAGCGCAGCATCTTTGATCGCTCGTCCTTGGCGCCGAAGCGCTCGGACATGATGCGCGCCCACATGCGCCTTGCCGCGCGGTACTTGGCGATCTCTTCGAACAGATTGTTGTGCGCATTCCAGAAGAAGGACAGGCGAGGCGCGAACGCATCGACGTCCATGCCCGCCGCGAGGGCTGCCTCGACGTAGGCGATGCCGTTCGCCAGGGTGAACGCGATCTCCTGTACAGCCGTAGAGCCTGCCTCGCGGATGTGGTACCCCGAGATGGAGATGGTGTTCCAGTTGGGCAGGTTGGCTGAGCAATAGCCGAAGGTGTCGACGATGAGGCGCATGGACGGACGGGGCGGATAGATGTAGGTGCCCCGCGCGATGTACTCCTTCAAGATGTCGTTCTGGATGGTGCCGCGGATCTTCTCGCCCGGAACTCCCTGCTCCTCGGCGACCAACTGGTAGAGCAGCAGCAAGATCGCGCCGGTGGCGTTGATGGTCATGGACGTCGTCACCGTGTCCATGGGAAGGTCTGCCATCAGCAGGCGCATGTCGGCCAGTGAGTCGATGGCCACGCCGACCTTTCCCACTTCGCCCTCGGCCCGGGGGTGGTCGGAGTCGTAGCCCATCTGCGTCGGCAGGTCGAAGGCGCACGAGAGTCCCGTCTGCCCAGCGTCGAGGAGGAACTTGAAGCGCTCGTTCGTGGCCTCGGCCGAGCCGAAACCGGCGTACTGGCGCATGGTCCAGAGCTTCGAGCGGTACATCTGCGGGTGGACACCGCGGGTGTAGGGGTAGGACCCCGGCTCGCCCAGCTGGGTGGCCGGATCCCAGCCCCCGAGGTCATCGGCACGGTAGACGGGTTTGATGTCGATTCCCGAGTCCGTGCTGCGCTCAGGGCTGTCCTGCGGGTCCCGCTTGTCTGGTGTCACGCCCCCCAGGCTACGAAGATTCCGGACGGCCGGGCGAACAGTGGCCCTGGAGGCACGGGCCGACCCGGCAGACTACGGGCGTGGACGACGCCAACGGCCCTGTGTTCTCGCACTTCGGGATCTGCGTGAGCGACCTCGAGCGGTCGCTGCGCTTCTACTGCGACGCGCTCGGGTTCGAGAGGGCGGAGTCCCACGAGATCGGGCCGGAGTTCGCCCGGCTCATGGATCTGTCCGACGTCTCGGTCACCTCGCAGTTCATCCGCCGCGGGCCGACCGCCATTGAGCTCCTGGCGTTCCACGAGCCTGCACCCTTCGGTTCGCGTGAGCGGCGGGCCGTCAACCAGTTGGGCCTGACCCACCTGTCCTTCCGGGTGCGCGACGTCGCGGGCACGGTGGCTCGGATCGTGGAGCTCGGTGGTGCGGTGGTCGAGCCCAGCCGAACCACCATCGACTTGGGCGGAACGGCACTCGAGTTCGTCTATTGCACCGACCCGGACGGGGTGCGGGTGGAGCTGATGGACCTCGGCGGCTGATCGGGCACGGGTCCCAGCGCTTGCTCCTCGGCGAGCTGCTGGGCGTCGAGCTCACGGTCGACGCGCACGGCCTTGCGCTCGTCCATGTGCATCCAGCGCAGGGCGACGGGGATCATGGGCCAGAGCATGAGGGTGTCGCCGACGACCCACATGATGTCGCCGCCTATGTGCAGGTCGGTCACCAAGGAGGGGCCCCAGGTGCGGTGCAGGGCGAAGTAGGCCGGGAAGATCTCGTGGCTCTCCCCGGCCAAGGAGAGCCCGGTGAAGGTGTCGATGGGGATGGCCAAGAACAAATAGAAGAACTGCAGCGCCGGATGGAGGCGATAGCGGTTGGGGTCGTCGCCGAAGACCTGGCGCCAGAAGAGGTAGCCCACGACCAAAAAGGCCAGGTGCTCGGCGTTGTGGATGCTCTCGTGCTCGAGGGTCAGGTTGTACCAACTGGTCAGGTGCGACAGCGGGATCAACACGGCGTAGAGGCAAAAGGCCACCACGGGGTGCCCGAAGAAGTTGGCCACCCTCGAACGCAGGGCCTCGGTGACGACGAGATGGGCCGTCCCTGTCGTCGAGCGCCAGGTGAGCTCGAGCGGCGAGGCGATGGCGTAGAGGGGAGCCGCCACCATGATCAACAAGAGGTGCTGGACCATGTGGTCCCAGAACAATTCGCCGTCGTAGACCCCGATGAAGCTGAAGATGGCGACGCCCGTCGTCGCGTTGGCGCCGATCCACGCCGCCGTCTTGCGCTTCGACCAGGGGTGGCGCGGGTGCACGGCGTTGTTGCGCCGGACCCCCCAGAGGTAGAGGGCGATCGCCCCGACGATCATGGCGACGGGGACGAAGTCGAACTGGGTGGAGAAGAACTGGTGCCCTGCCAGGGGAGGGAGTCCGACGTCGGCGAGCGCGGCGATCACTACGCGACGGTACCGCCAGGCCTAGCCGTGTTGCCAGACGCGCTGGGAGATCCCCCGCTTGCCGAAGAGCGAGGCGGCATCGAGGCGGGCTACCTCCTCGTCGCTCATCTGCCATCCCAGTGCCCCCGCGTTCTGCTCCGCCTGTGAGCGGTTCTTGGCCCCCGGGATGGGCACCGCGCCTTTGGCGATCAGCCAGGCCAGCGCCACCTGGCTGGGTGTGCGGCCCTCGTGGGCTTCACCAATGCGCCGGAGCTCGGCCACGATGGCGTCGACCTGATCCATCGGATAGGCCGAGAAGGTCCGCTTGCCCGGCGGAGGGTTGGCCGCCGTGTACTTGCCCGTGAGGCGGCCCTGCCCGATCGGCGAGTAGGCCAGCGGGACGACGCCGAGCTCGTCGCAGGCGTCGAGCAGTCCGATCCTCATCGGCATCGTGCGCAACAGCGAGAACTCGATCTGGTTGCTGGCCAACCGCAGGCCGCGCTTGCGCAGCGCGGCATCCATGGCGCGGGTCTCCTTGGCCGAGTAGTTCGACACCCCGACCGCCTTGACCACGCCGTCGGCCTGGGCGCCGGCGAGCGCGTCGGCCAGCGCGTCGTGTGAGCGCAGCGAGACAGGACCGTGGATCTGATACAGGTCGATGGTGTCGACGCCGAGCCGCTCACGGGAGTGGCGTGCTGCGGAGAGGAGCGCCGCGTGGACGTTGACCTTCCACGGTGACGGCATGAACTTCGTGGCGATCACGACGCGTTCGCGCGCGCTCGGGTCCGCTGCCAGCAGCCGCCCGATGATGCGCTCGCTCTCGCCCCCGCCGTAAACCTCGGCGGTGTCGAAGAGGACGACCCCGGCCTCGATGCTTGCGTCCCATGCGTCCCGGATCGTTGACTCGGTCAGCGTACTGTCGTAGCCGCCCATCCCCCAGGTGCCCTTGTCGCCCCACGCCCACGTGCCGACGCCAAGCGGCGGGATGCTGACGTCGGAACCCGCGAGCGCGATGCGGTCGCTGGCCTGTGGTGCCGCCGTCTCGCTCATAGCGAGGCGCCCGTCGCGGCGAGGTGGGTCTCGATCGCCCCACGCCACTCGTCTGGGTGAGTCAGTTGCGGCGAGTGGTACGCGCCCCCAATGACGGTCAGGTGTCCGTCCCCCACCTCGGCCGTCAGTGCGGGGGCCTGCCCGACCAGCGGGTGGTCGTGCTCACCGACGAGGACGGTGGTCGCGCACGTGATGGACGGCAGCCGGCTGCGCAGCGAGCCGTCTCCGTCGGGGATCTCGGTCCACAGCTCCATGCCGAGACCCTTGACGGCATAGGCGTCCATCCCTATGAAGATCGCGTCCTTCTGCTGCTGCCACGCTGGCGGGACGGCCGCGGCGATGAGATTGTCCTCGGGCCCGCCCATGCTGAGGGTGGAGGGCATGCCGCGGGCAGGGTCGAACGCGGTGATGTAGTCGCGCACCATGGTGCGGAGTTTCTCGTCGTCGGGCTGGAACGACCACGCGCTCGTGTCCATCAGGATCAGAGAGTGCACCAGATCGGGACGCCGCACCACCATGGTCATGACGACGCGGCCCCCCATGGAGTGCCCGAGGAGGTCGACCGGGCCGCCGCCTACCGCCTCGAGGAACGCGGCCAGGTCGCGGGATAGCTGCTCGATGCTGTAGCCCTCGAGCGTCCCCGTCTTCGTGGAGTGCCCGTGACCCCGGTGGTCCAGCACGACGACCCGACGTCGTTCGGCCAGGGCGTCGACTTGCAGCGCGAAGTCGTGCGAGGAGCCTGTGTAGCCGTGGACGAGCACCAGCGCGGGCATGCCCGGGGGGCTTGCTCCGCGCTCGGACCACGCCAGCTCGACGCCGTTGACGCGGATCGATTGGGATGCAGTGGTCTGGGTCATCCCCTCTGTCTAGTGCCTGACGCCCCGCGCCCGCCGGGGAGGGGCACACGGCGTGCGAGGCCGAGAGCGACGCGCTACCCGGAGTCGACCGAGAGCTGTTGCACCGCCGAAGCTGGGGCGGGCGACGTCTCGCTTTGTGTCGTGGCTTCTGATGCGCCGGGCGTGGCCGTGACATTGGTGCACGCGCGCGCTCCGTTCCACGCCGCGAGCGCCCCGGTGGCCGCGTCACCGGAGAGCGGCTGGGGAAGGTCGTCAACGATGACCGCCGGGCGCCAGGTCACCGAGTCGATGTGCCGGCCTGTCGCCGTGATGACGAGGGATCCACTGGCGTTCTCCGGTGGCGAGTTGTCGTAAAAGGCGAAGTTGCCCAGCCCGTAGTCGACGTAGGCAGAACCGAGGTAGCCGCCACCGAGCAGCACGTGGGCGTGGGTGCCGATGACGATGTCAGCTCCGGCCTGGACCAGCAGCTGCGCCAGCGGCTCCTGCAAGGGATTGGGGCACGCGTCGAGCTCGGTGCCCCAGTGGAGGTAGACGATGACCGTGTCCGCCGTCTTGCGAGCAGCCTCGACTGCCGCCACGAGATCATTGACGTCGTACGCGGAGGCCAGACCGGGTTGGGTGGCCGTCGCCGTCCACGCCGTTTGGAGGTCGGAATCGATGACCTGGGTCGCAGCGATGATCGCGATGTGCTCGCCGTGGATCGTCGTCGTGTACGGCGTGAAAGCCTGCGCCGCGTTCTGCCCGATTCCCAAGATCGTGTATCCGGTCTGCGCCCGCGTGGCCAGCGCCGACTGCAGGCCCGGGACCCCACAGTCCTCTCCGTGGTTGTTGGCTTCGGTGATCAGCGTCACCCCGGCCCCCATGAACGCGTCAATCGCCGATGCCGGGGCGTAGAAGACATATTGCTTCGGCTGGGGATCGGGGCAGGTGCCGTCGGTGAGGGCAGACTCGAGGTTGACCATCGAGAGATCCACCCCCGAGAGGAGCTGGGGCACCGTCGGCCCGAGCGCGTCCGACGGATCGTCAGCGAGCCGATCGCCCAAATTCGTGCCCGCCGGGAAGTGCACGTCACCCCCGAAGGCGAAGGTGACGGGCTGCCCGTTGCCCTCCCAGTCCGGATCGAGCCGCGGGTTCCCCGCGTGCGGCGGCGGTGACGCCCGGTGGTGGCGGTCGCCGGCACGGTTCTGGCCCGCCGCGGACGGATGCCCGCCCCCGCGCGTGGACAACAGGAAGCCCACGAGCACCAGGACCAAGAGTCCGACGGCCCAGATGCTCCGGTTTCGCTTGACCCGCCGCGAGGTCAGGCCAGGCAACTCCAGCGGCGGCGCCGGCGGCGCCGGCGCGTCGGCCACCGGAGCGGGGCGCGTGAGCAGGTCGTTCGGGGGCGTGCGGACACTCTAAGTGGAGCCGACCCGGCATCGCCGGGCCCTGTCACTCCCCCCGGAGTCGCTCGTACAAGTGACCGACGAGGGGAGCCTTACGGAGCTGACCGGCCAAGCGTGAACCTCGGAGCGCGGTCAACCGGGAGACCACCGGGTCACGCCGAATCGCATCGAGCTGGCTCTGCAACTCGGCGACCTGGCCCCGCAATTGTGCCGACACCACCCTCTCGGCGACCAGGCGGTCATGCGCATGCTGCAGGGCGGTGTACGGGTAGTACGTCCCCCCGTTCGCTCGGGCCCGGTCTTCCCGGTCGTTCTCTTCCTACTCCCACTCGGCGAGGACTCCTGGCCTTGCCAGCGCGTCCTTTCCCGCACTCAGTGCGGGTGGGGCATGCAGAGCTCGTCGTACTCCGCGATGATGATCTCGCCGGCGTCGGGACCGCACGCCGGGCACGCCGGATCACGGCGCACCTTGAAGGTGCGGAACGACTCCTCGAGCGCGTCGTAGGCCAGCAGACGGCCGATCAGCGGGTCACCCAGACCGAGCAGCACCTTGATCGTCTCGATCGCCTGGATCGACCCGATGATGCCGGGTAGCACGCCGAGCACGCCGGCCTCCGCGCACGAAGGCGCCAGCTCGGCCGGCGGCGGCTCGGGGATGAGGCACCGGTAGCACGGACCGTTGTAGGGATCGAAGACGGTGACCTGGCCCTCGAAGCGGAAGATGGAGCCGTGGATCACGGGGATCCGCTTGATGAGCGACGCGTCGTTCACGAGGTACCGAGTCGGGAAGTTGTCCGTCCCGTCGACGATGGCGTCGTAGCCGTCGATGATGTCCAAAATGTTGTCGGCTCCCAACCGGACGTCGTAGGTCACGACGTTGACGTCGGGGTTCAGCGCGGTGAGCGTCTTCTTGGCCGAGTCGACCTTGCGGTCCCCCACCCGGTCCATGTTGTGGAGGATCTGGCGTTGCAGGTTGGACTCGTCGACGACGTCCATGTCGATGATGCCCAGTGTGCCGACGCCCGCCGCGGCCAGGTAGAGGGCCGCCGGGGATCCGAGGCCGCCGGCCCCGAGCAGCAGCACCTTCGAGCCGAGCAGCTTCAGCTGGCCATCCTCCCCCACCTCGGGCAACAGCAGGTGGCGCTGGTAGCGGTTGCGCTGAGCCGGGGTGAGGGTCTCGGGAGCCGCCCACGGCCGACCGTCGTCCTTCCACCGGTTGAACCCTCCGACCAGCGACTGCACGTCTTCATATCCCAGCTCGCCCATCGTCTTGGCGGCGAAGGCCGACCGGACTCCCCCGGCGCAGTACACGACGATCGGTCCCGCCTTGTCGGGCAGCTTGCCCTCCACCTGGAACTCGAGGTGGCCTCGCGGCAGGTGGACTGCATTGGGGATGGCACCCTGCTCGTACTCGTCGGGCTCGCGAACGTCGAGGAAGGTGACCCCGCCGCCCTCGAGCAACGCCTGGGCGTCAGCCTGCTCCACCTCGCGTATGGACGCCTTCGCCTCGTTGAGAAGGTCTCGGGGAGTGGCCACGTCTACCTCCGTGTCGCGCAAGGCCGCCCGTACGGCCTGCATCAGACCGTAAAACACTACCAGCGGGGTCAACATTCCCGAGAGGGTCGGCGGAGCGGGCCAGCCCTGCATCTCCAGTGCCAGACTGCCTGCTCGTGGATCTCCACGAGGCCATCCGCCGCCGCGCCATGGTGCGCAGCTTCAGTGCCGAGCAGGTCGATCCGGCCGTGGTCGATCAGATCCTGCTCGCCGCACTGCACTCCCCGACGGCAGGCAATAGCGGGGGCACCGCCTGGGTCGTGCTCGAAGGCCCCGAGCAGACGGCGGGGTATTTCGACGTCACCACCGACGAGGAGTGGCGGGCCCGAAACCGCGTCCGCATGCGACGGCCTGGCGCGGGCCCCGGTGGTGCTCCTCGCGTACACCTCTCCCGACGCGTACGTGTCCCGCTACGCCGAGCCAGACAAGTCCGCGTCCGGTCTCGGCGCGGGGGCCGGGCAGTGGCCGGTCCCCTACTGGTACGGCGACGCCGCGTTCGGCGTCATGGCGGTCCTGCTCGGAGCGGTCGACGCCGGCTTGGGCGCGTGCATCCTCGGGACGTTCAGGGGTGAGGCCGAGCTGGCAGCACGTTTGGGGGTACCTACAGGGTGGCGGCTCTTCTGTGCGGTGGCACTGGGGCAAGCCGACGGACACGACCACCGTTCTCCGTCACTGGACCGCCCGAGCCCGAGCCCGCTGGAACGGGTGCACCGCGCCCGTTGGTGACCCGGTCGACCGCGGCGTCCTACTTCCGGGTACAGGCGAAGCGGTAGAGGAGCCCGCTGACGGAATAGGGCACCCCCGGGCCCACCTGGCGGCAGGGGGCGCCGGCTTGGATCGCGTCGATGTCGCGCTCGATGTCCGAGGGCGACGTCCCGTCCGGGACGTACAAAAAAGCGTGACCAGGGTCGGTGCGGGCGATCAGTCGCGTGATCGCTGGCGACCCGTGCTGCGCCGTGAAGTACGAGCGATCGACGTCGATGTGGCCCGGCGGGACGCGGAGACCGCTGTACTCGTCCTGGTAGTACTCCCAGCCGGGAACGGCCATGACGCCGGCCACCACGAGGTCGTCGCCCGGCTTCGCCTGCTCCTTGACCGCAGCGACCGCCGAATCGATGGTCGCGCCCCAGCCGCTATACGACGCACTGTCCCTGATCTGCTCATAGGAACCGGCTTCGTACGTTGCGGCGAGCACCACGCCGGCGACGAAGGCAGCGACTGCAACCACCGCGATGCCCGTGCGGACGAGAACCTGATGATTCGATCGCGCCGAAGCTCCGTCGTCCTGGCTGCGGATCCGGCCGTCATCCTCCGCGCGGATCCAGGCCGCGAGAAAACGGGTCACCCACACGGCGCCGATCCCGGCCAGCAGGATCAGGAGAGGGACGAGGTAGAAATTCGTCCGCACGAAGCCGAAGGGCCAGTAGCGGACGTACGAGGCCCCCAGGGTCACCCCGAGCGAACCACCGATCGCCACGAGCAGCGTCCGACCCCGCCGAGAGCGCGCCGTCGCAACGATCCCTGCGCACAGCAGCAGGCCGAAGATGAGGCTCACCAGCCAGGACCACCGGGTATTCAACAGCTCGGGAAGGTCCGGATTGTTGGCGCCCAGGAGCGTTCCGGTGATGAATCCCCGGAGGCCGTCCCACACGAAGGCGATCTGGCTCGAGATCCCGTGATGTGGCGCAAAGTTCACATCCCAGTAGTCACTCTTGGTGAGGGCGTTCTGTGGTGCAACGAAGAACTCGATGTGCGCGAGGGCTATCGCGCCGGCGCCCACCGCTCCCACCGTCCTGGCTCCGAGGGACCGGTCCCGCGCCTGGCGAAACACATCGAGCAGGAGGACGGGTCCGGCAACGAAGATGGCCGGCGTGCTGAAGACGCAGGCGAGTGCGATTCCGCCGTAGGCGAGCCACATCGGCGCGTCGCCCCCGCGGCTCCGCTCCCGGCGCGCCGCCACGTCGTAGAGCAGCAGGATGGCGATCACGGCGGCGGCGTCGATCTGGTACTCGGACAGTTGGACGGCAAAGCTCACCAGGGTCCCCGTCAAGCCGCCGACCAGCGCGACGACCACCGCGGGGACGAGCGACATCCATCGTCTCGCCAGCAGCATGAGCAGCACGCAGGTGATCGGCAGGAAGACGGCGACGGGGATCCGCAGTACCAACTCGGTGCTCCCGAAGAGCGATGCCGACCCGCGCTCGAGGAAGTACCAGCCCGCGGGGAACGGCCCACCGTCGGTCTTCAGCGCCGACCACCAGTCGCCCGGCTTGGAGATGTAATAGGCGCGCCACTGCTCGTTGTACCAGAAGGGCAGCGTGAGATTTCGCCACAACGAGATGATCAGCGCGATCGGAACGCCCGCCGTGACGAGGCACGCCACTGCCAGTCCGCGGTCGCGTGCGCGCGCCACCGCCCGTCGCTCCGATTGGCGGTCCTTCCTCGAGACCTGATGGGCCGGTGCGGCGTCATCGACGCTCTGGGTCGGCCAGACGGGCCGCTCGAGGTCTACGTCCGTCACCACACGGGCATTCTTGTCGATTCCCGCCGATTTCCCCGGGTTGCCCTCGACGCCTGGCAACCCCCGCGACAGATCGTCGACGCGGGGCCTAAGAGGACACCTGCTTGGAGAGCACGTGTTCTGGCCCCTCCTGCCAGCGCGCCATCGCCCACAAGAGGTCCGAGAGGCGGTTGAGGTACGGGACGACCAGCGAACCGTCCGTCGGCTCGACCACCGCCAGCCGCTCGGCCCGGCGCACGATGGTGCGGGCCAGATCGAGGGCGGCGGACAGCCGGTTCTCCCCCGGCACGGTGAAGTCGCTTGGCATCTCGAACCGGGCGAGCAGGTCGTCGATGGCCGCCTCCAGCGCGGCCACCATGTCCGGCGTCACCAGGCTGGACCCCGCCGTGAGCTTGCCGCGGTTCTCCGGGGCGGTGGCCACCTCGGCCATCAGCACGTAGAGGTCGCGGGCCAAGGCCGTCAGACGCTCATTGGCTTCCGAGCCCGGAGCGGCCTCGGCGTGGGCGACGCCGATGACCGCCTGGGCTTCGTCAATGACGCCATTGAGGTCGATCTTCAGCGAGTCCTTGCGCACACGACCGCCGTAGAGCAGGCCGGTCGTGCCGTCGTCGCCCCTCTTGGTGTAGATCCTTGGCTGCGCCATCGGGGCGGATGCTACAGGCAGGTTTTCAGGGTGCCACGGGGGGCACCGGTATCCTGTAAACACCGTGACACCCTCCCCCGAACTCCTGGGCCGGCTCGATCCGTCCGCCTCGACGTACCTCCAGGCGCTGCGCGAGCGTGTCGTCATCTTCGACGGCGCCATGGGCACGAACCTGCAGCTGCTCGGTCTGGTCGCCGAGGACTTCGGCGGGCCCGAGCTCGAGGGGTGCAACGAGATCCTGGTCGAGACCAAACCGGGCCTCGTGGCCCAGGTGCACCGCTCCTTCTACGACGTTGGCTGCGACGTCGTCGAAACCGACACGTTCGGTTCGACCTCGGTCGTGCTGGCCGAGTACGGGCTGGCCGACCGCGCCCGCGAGCTGACGCGCACCGGGGCCGAGCTGGCCTGCGCCGTGCGCGACGAGTTCGCCACGCCGGAGCGGCCCCGCTGGGTGGCCGGCTCCATGGGCCCAGGCACCAAGTTCCCGACGCTCGGGCAGATCTCGTACGCGGCGTTCCGCGACGCGTACGAGGAGCAGGCCCTCGGGCTGCTCGAGGGCGGAGTCGACCTCCTCTTAATCGAGACCCAGTTCGACCTGCTCTCGATCAAGGCCGCCATCAACGGCGCCCGGCGCGCCATGGTGGCGCTCGCCCGCTACGTGCCGCTGCAGACCCAGGTGACGATCGAGTTGACCGGCCGGATGCTCCCGGGCACGGAGATCGGTGCCGCGCTCACTGTCCTCGACGCCATGCAGGTCGACGTCGTCGGTCTCAACTGCGCCACGGGCCCGGTCGAGATGAGCGAGGCGCTGCGTCACCTCTCGGGGGCCAGCCGCGTCCCCATCTCCTGCATCCCGAATGCGGGCCTCCCGTCGGTGGTCGACGGCCAGATGCACTACGACCTCACCGCCGAGGACCTCGCCGAACACCTGCACCGCTTCGTGACCGAGTTCGGCGTCACTGCCATCGGCGGGTGCTGTGGGACCACGCCCGCCCACCTGGGCGCCGTCGTCGAGCGCTGCGCCAGCGCCACGCCGGCAACGCGCGAGCCGGTGCACGAGCCGGCGGCGGCCTCCATCTATACCTCGGTGCCCTTCCATCAGGACACCTCGTTCCTGGTGGTCGGCGAGCGCACCAACGCCAACGGCTCCAAGGCCTTCCGCGAGGCCATGCTCGAGGGCGACTGGGACACCTGCGTCGCCATGGCGCGCGACCAGGTCAAGGAGGGCTCGCACCTCATCGACGTCTGTGTCGACTACACCGGCGCCGACGGCGTGTCCGACATGACCGAGGTGGCCAGCCGCTTCTGCACCCAGTCGAGCGTCCCGATCATGGTGGACTCCACCGAGGGTCCGGTCGTGCGCGCCGCGCTCGAGTGGATCGGCGGGCGGCCCGTCCTCAACTCCGTCAACCTCGAGGAGGGCGACGGGCCCGGCACGCGCCTCGACACCTTCCTCCGCCTCGCCCGCGAGTTCGGCGCCGCGGTCGTGTGCACCTGCATCGACGAGGAGGGCCAGGCCCGCACGCGCGAGTGGAAGCTGCGGGCGGCGCGCAACATCCGCGACATCGCGGTCGAGCGCTACGGCCTCGAGCCCCAGGACCTGTTGTTCGACGCGCTGGCGCTCCCGCTGTCGACGGGCATGGAGGAGAGCCGGCTCGACGGCATCGAGACGATCGAGGGCATCCGCTCCATCAAGGAGGAGCTGCCGGGCGTGTCCACGATCTTGGGCCTGTCCAACGTGTCCTTCGGGCTGAACCCGGCGGCCCGGCAGGTGCTGAACTCGGTGTACCTGCACGAGTGCGTGGAGGCCGGCCTCGATTCGGCCATCGTGCACGCGTCGAAGATCCTGCCCCTTGCCCGCATCGACGAACGGGCCAAGGCGATCTGCCTGGACCTGGTCTACGACCGTCGCCGCGACGGCTACGACCCTCTCCAGGAGCTGCTGGCGCTCTTCGACGGCGTGAAGGTGAGCGCGGGCGCCGCGGACGAGCACCTCGATTGGCCGGTCGACCGCCGGCTCAGCCAGCGCATCATTGACGGCAACCGCAACGGACTCGAGGGTGACCTCGCCGAGGCGCTCGAGTCGGGGCTGGGCGCACTCGAGATCGTCAACGACATCTTGCTGGCGGGCATGAAGGTGGTGGGCGAGCGCTTCGCCTCGGGCGAGATGCAGCTTCCCTTCGTGCTGCAGTCCGCCGAGACGATGAAGTCCGCGGTCGCCTTCCTCGAGCCCTACATGGAGAAGTCAGACCAGGGCGGCAAGGGGACCGTCGTGCTCGCCACCGTCAAGGGCGATGTCCACGACATCGGGAAGAATCTGGTCGACATCATCCTCACCAACAACGGCTACCTGGTGGTCAACCTCGGGATCAAGGTCGGCATCAACGAGATGGTCGCTGCGGTCGAAGAGCACGAGGCAGACGCCATCGGCATGAGCGGGCTACTGGTGAAGTCGACGCTCATCATGCGTGAGAACCTCGTCGAGCTGAATGAGCGGTCCCTCTCGAGCGTCCCGATCCTGCTGGGCGGGGCCGCGCTGACGCGCACCTACGTCGAGCGCGACCTGCGCGAGGTCTACGACGGCCGCCTGTTCTACGGCCGTGACGCCTTCGAGGGTTTGCGCACCATGGACCGCCTGATCGAGCTCAAGCGCAGCGGCGAGGAGGACCCCGACTTCGGCCGGGAGATCTCCGAGCGCAACGTGCCCAAGCGAAGCCGCCTCGATCCCGACACCACCCCGGTGGAGGGCCAGCCGGTTCGTTCAGACGTGGCGGCCGACAACCGGCTGTTCACCCCGCCTTTCCTCGGCACCCGCGTGGCCGTCGGACTCCCCCTCGACGAGATCACCGAGTTCTTGAACCTCACCGCCCTCTTCCGCAACCAATGGGGCTTCCGGCCCGAGAACGGCGAGAACGACACCGAGTTCAAGGATCGAGTGAAGGCGACGCTGCGTGAGCAGCTCGCCAAGGCGCGCGAGGCCGACCTGCTCGTGCCCTCGGTCGCCTACGGCCACTTCGCCGCCAACGCCGAGGGCAACGACCTGGTCATCTGGAAGGACGAGTCGCGCTCGTCGGAGTGGATGCGCTTCACCTTCCCGCGCCAGCGCAAGGAGCCCTGGCTGTGCATCTCGGACTTCTTCCGCCCCGCCGGCTCCGGTGACGAGGACTTCGCCAGCTTCATGCTGTGCACCATCGGGAGCCGGGCGTCGGAGGAGACGGCCCGCCTGTTCGCGGAGAACCACTACCAGGAGTACCTCTTCCTGCACGGGCTCAGCGTCGAGATGGCCGAGGCCACCGCCGAGTACTGGCACAAGCGGATCCGCGAGGAGCTCGGCTTCGTCGACGAGGACGGCCCGACCCTGACGGGCCTCTTCCGCCAGCAGTACCGGGGTGGCCGCTACTCGTGGGGTTACCCGGCCTGCCCGGACCTCATGGACAACGCCAAGGTCGTGGAGCTTGTCGGGGGCGACCGTATCGGGGTCACGGTGAGCGAGGGGTTCCAGCTGCACCCCGAGCAGACCACCGACGCCATCGTGTGCTCTCACCCAGAGGCCAAGTACTTCGTCGCGTGATGCCGGCGTGATGCCGGCGGGGGGCCGGCGTGTGGCCAGGAGCACGGTGCTTCCGGTGCTCCGTGCGCTGGCACTCGGAGGCCTGGCCGTCGTCGGTGTGTCGGTCGTCGCTGTCGTCGCGGTCGGGGCGAGCGCGCTGACGGGTGCCGCTGGGGTCGACACCGCGTCACCATCGCTCAGCACGATCGTGATCCCCGACCTCGGACCTGGCTACGCCGTCAGCTCGCAGGGCCCTCTGAATCCCTCGGCGTTCGCCTCGGAGGCGCCCGACCCCTCGGCCGCCTCCGGCGCGCTCGCCACGCTGGGCAGCACGATCAGCACGTACGAGCGGCGGTGGCAGGCCAACGGCGGATTGAACCAAGTCCAGGACTTGGTCGTCCGCTTCCCCTCCGCGACGGGCGCGCAAGTGTTCCTCCAAGCGGCCCAGCACTCCCTCGAGTCAGGCGAGATCGTGAGCAAGGGGCCGCTCCCCTCCATCCCGGGTGCCCGGTTGGTGACCTACTTCGCCGCCACCAACGATTCCGGCGTCGGCGAGGCCATCACCATGCGCACCGGGATCTACGTCGCGCTGCTCTCGTTCTTCTCGGCCGCAGCGGGTAACTCGCAGCCGATCACACCGGCCGACGCCGAGAAGGTCGCGCTGGCCCAGCACACCTCCTTGGTGTCGGCGTCCGGCGGCAAGGACGCGGCTGCTCCAGCCAGGGAGTCGCACGACTCCGCCTCCTCGGCCGCCGGCGCACCAGCAAAGAAGGGCACCTCGTCGAGCGACATCGGGTGGGCCATCGTGGCCGTCGCCATCGTGGCCGCCGCGGTGGCGACGCCGCTGTTGCTGCACAGGCGCCGGCAACGTGCTGGCGGATTGACAAATTAGAAACACCCGGCAAACGTGACAAAAGGGTGACGTCGTGGCGCTCCCGGCCTGAGCGACCGAACCACGGCCTCTAGTTTTGTAAGACTTCGCCATGGTCCCGTGCGCAGAATGACGTTCTTACGCGAGTCCGCAGGGCGGACCCGACGGCTTGGCTGTGCCTGCCTGTCGTTTGGCATCGCCATGGTGCTGTTGGCCGTGTGCTCGGCCGACACGGCGACGCCGCCGTCATCGAGCAGCGCCGCGAAGGGGGATTCATCGACCACGGCAATCCCCTCGCGCCCAACGACCCCGGGCAACGTCACGACGACAACCGCTGCGCTCCAAACCACGACCACGACCACCTCTCTCCGTCAGGCGACGACAACGATTCCTCCCTTCGTCACGCCGACGACAGCGAGCGGCACCTCGCAGCCTCTCGACACCGCTCAACGTTCACACGGAGTCTTCAAGGGCGACACCGTGGTGGCATCGATCAGCAACGTGATGACCGACGCATCGAACCACCTGACGTTCACGCTGAATCTTCGGAACGCGGGAACGCTGCCCTACAACTGTGGCGCCCTCAAGGCGCAGGCGCGTACGGAGCACAGCGACACGGCGATCGTGGCCCCGGTCACCGGCTCCACCGGGCTCGCGTGCCCCGGCGCCGATGACCTGTTAGACCCTGGCCAGAGCGAGACGTTCGCTTTCTATATCCCCCTGGTCGGCGGCACCGCTCAGGAGGTCATCGTGCTCCCATACGGCTCGTATGCCTCCAGAGTCGTGTGGGCCGTCAGCGGCTCGTGACCCTCTCAGACGAACCTTCAGTTCACTGCTCGAGGAGCTCGAGCAGCCACCGGGGACCAACAACGTCGGCTCCCAGAGCCTGGGCGCGGCGTCGTAGCTCTCGATCCGCTGTGACGAGTGTGACCGTGTGATCAGGGGTGTTCGCGACGACGTCAACGAGCATGTCGTCACCACTGCCGTCAGCGTGGAGGACCGTGACGCCGTCGGCGAGGTCAGCCGGCGCACCCTCGCGCGCCTTGCCTTCCAGGACGACGACGACAGGTTGCACGATCCGTCCTGAGTCCGCGGCTGCTCGCACCTTGGCCACGAACGCTCGGGCTGCTCCTGCTCGGTCCCGCCACCATCCCGTCGGCCGAGATCCGACAACATTGGCGGCATCAATGAGAAGCAGCGCAGCACCCACCGTTCCTAGCCAGCGTGGCTGAACGAGACGCGGCTGACCGACGGACCGGCCGAGCCGCCGACAGCACCTGACGCGGCCGAAGCCGCCTCGCGGGCGTGGTAGCTCGAACGCGTGAGCGGCGAGGCCTCGACGTGAGCGAGGCCGAGCGCGACACCCGCCTCGCGCAGACGGTCGAACTCCTCGGGAGTCCAGTAGCGCGACACCGGCAGGTGGTCGCGGACTCGGGCGCAGGTACTGCCCGATGGTGACGATGGACACGCCCACAGCGCACAGGTCCGCCATGGTGGCCACCACCTCGTCCTCCCGCTCGCCCAGCCCGACCATGAGGCCGGACTTGGTGACCAGGCCGGCCGCGCCGGCGTGGGCGAGCACGCCGAGGCTGCGGGCGTAACCGGCCGAGGGTCGCACCGCCCGCTGGAGCCGCGCCACCGTCTCGATGTTGTGGTTCAACACGTCGGGCCGGGCGCCGAAGATCTCGTCCAGCGACGCCGCATCGCCCCGGCAGTCCGAGATCAGCACCTCGACGGTGGTCACCGGCCGGCGCGCCCGGATGGCGCCGATGGTGCGCGCCATCGCGCCCGCACCCCCGTCGGACAGGTCGTCGCGAGCGACGCAGGTCACGACGGCATGGCCCAGCCGCATGCGCGCCACCGCCTCGGCGACGCGCTCGGGCTCGTCGGGAGACAACGGCAACGGGTGGCTCGTGTCGACTTGGCAGAAGCCACACGCTCGTGTGCAGCGCTCCCCGTTGATCATGAACGTGGCCGTCCCGTCCGCCCAGCACTCGTAGATGTTCGGGCACCCCGCCTCCTCGCAGACCGTCACGAGCCCGAGATCGTGGATGGTGGCACCCAGCTGCCGGTAGCCCGTGCCGATGCGTACGGGGACACGGATCCACGGTGGCTTGCGCTGCCCGATGTCGAGCCCCTCCTCGGGCGCGACACCGGCCTGACGCAGGCGCCGCAACAGGGGACGCTCGCCGGCCGCCCACGTCGCCGGAGCGCTCGGGCCGGTCACGACCGCGTAGTGCTCGGAGCCGCCCGGCCCGAACACCTCGGCGGCGTGCGTCACGAAGGCGGCCGCGACCTCCTCCATCGACGCGTCGACCCCCTCCGCCTGCAGCGAGGTCACGCCGCGATCGGCGATCCCGCACGGCACGATGTGACCGAACATGGCGAGATCGGTCCTCACGTTGAGGGCCACGCCGTGCACGGTGCGCCGCCGGCCCGGTCCGGTCCGCAGGGTCCGCACGCCGATGGCGGCGATCTTGCGCGGCGTGGGACCGCCGGCATCGATCCACACACCTGGATACTCGGGCACCGCGGTGGCCCCCGGCAGGCCAAGGTCGGCCAGCGTCTCGATCACGACCCGCTCCAGAGCGTGCACGTGCGCCGGCCCGGCCGCCGGCTCGTCGGGCACCGAGACGACGGGATAGACAACCAGTTGCCCGGGCCCGTGATAGGTGACGTCGCCGCCGCGGTCGGCCCGGGCCAGCACCGCACCCGACACTCGCGGGCTCCACCAGGACGTGGCGCATGTCGGCGTGCACGCCGAGCGTGTAGGTGTGCGGGTGCTGCAGGACAAGCAGGTAGTCGTCGTCCGCCTCGCGCGCCAACGCGTGCTGCAAGACGTCAGCCTCGTGATAGGGGACGATCCCGAGCGAGCGGATCCGCAGCACGCGCGCGGGCCCTCAGAGCTCCGCGGCCCAGTCGCGGGTGCCGAGGAGCTCGGCCACCCTCGCCAGGAAGAGGGAGACGTAGGCGCCGTCGACGGCGCGGTGGTCCCAGCTCACCCCGAGGATGCCGGTCGAGTGAATGGCGATCGACTCCGAGCCGTCCGGGTGCGTCACCACGACCGGCCGCCGGGCGATCCCGTCTGTCGCCAGGATGGCCACCTGAGGCTGGTTGATGATCGGGACGGTGAAGTAGGTGCCGAACGGGCCGTCGTTGGTGATGGAGAAGGTGCCGCCGGCGATGTCGTCCGCGTTGAGCTGCCGGCCACGCGCCCGCTCCGCCAGGTCGCGTATCCGGCGCGCCACGCCGCGCAGGGTGACCTCTTCGGCGCGGTGGATGACCGGGACGATCAACCCTTCGTGCGACAGGTCGACGGCGATGCCCAGGTTGACCTCGGCGTGCACAAGCAGTGCATCCTCGACGACCGACGCGTTCAGCAGAGGGAAGTCACGCAACGCTTCGACGGCGGCGCGGGCGACGAAGGGCAGGTAGGTGAGCGTGAAGCCCTCCTCGGCCCTGAATCGATCACCCCATGCCGTACGCACTCGCTCGACGGCCTCGAAGTCGACCTCGTTGGCGATGAAGGCGTGGGGCGACGTCGCCTTCGAGCGCACCATGTGCTCGGCGGTCCGCCGCCGCATGTTCGAGAACGGCACGAGCTGGTCCCCGGCGGCACGGAACGACGCCATCGACACGGGCGGGGTCGTGGGGACGACACGCGCCGGCGAGGCCGCCACTGTGGCGGCCGCCGCCGGCGCAGACGGCGCTGTTGGTGCGACGGGCGTCGCGGGAACAGTCGGCGCGACCGGCGCGACCGGCGCGGCTGGAACGGGCGGCGCTTCCGGCGGTGCGACCGCCGACGCTGCCGGCGCGGTGTGGGCCGTGGCGCGACGTGCGTCCGCGGCCCGCAAGGCGTCCTCGCGGTGATGCGTCCGCCCGCACCGGTACCGGTGACCTCCGTCTCGCTGATGCCGTTCTCCGCCAGGATCTTGCGCACCATCGGCGAGAGGAGCACCGGTTCTGGTCCCTCACCGTCGCTCGACGCGGCTGGTGCCGCCACGGGTGTTGGAGCCGGAGCCGGGGGTGGCGCTGCCGGCGCCGCTGCCGGCGCTGGAACCGGGGGTGGCGCTGCCGGTGCCGCTGCTGGTGGCGGGGGCGGCGGTGCTGGAGCCGGTGGTGGAGGCGCCGCGGCGGGGGGCGGCGCGGCGCGTGCGGGCTCGGGTGGGGAAGGCGGCGGTGGCGGTGGCGGCGCGGCCTCGATCGGTGGGGACGACGTCTCGGCGACCGGCGTGGCGGATGAGCCGGACGCCCCGGCGCCGTCGCCGATCACGGCGAGCTTCACGCCGACCTCGACCGTCTCGCCCTCAGGCACCAGGATCTCGGTGAGGACGCCGGCCGCGGGTGAAGGCACCTCGGAGTCGACCTTGTCGGTCGAGACCTCGAAGAGCGGCTCGTCACGCTCGATCGTGTCGCCGACCGCCTTCATCCAGCGGGTGATCGTGCCCTCGGTGACTGTCTCACCGAGTTGCGGCATCATCACGTCAGCCAAGGTGGAGTCCCCTTCCGGTCAGTGCCTGCATCGTCTCACCGAATGTCTCGGACAGCGACGGGTGCGGCTGGAGGAATTGCGCGACCTCGTCGGGGTATGCCTCCCAGTTGACGGCGAGATAGCCGCCGCTCAACTGCTCGGTCACCCAGGGGCCGCACATGTGCACGCCGAGGACCCGTCCGGCCGTGCCGTCGGGGCGCCTCTCGGCCACGATCTTCACCAGGCCCTCGGTGTCACCGATGATCTGCGCCCGGCTGTTTCCCCCGAACGGGTCCTTCTTCGTCACGACCTCGTAGCCCGCCGCCTTCGCCTGCGCCTCGGTCATGCCGCAGAACGCCACCTCGGGGTGGCAGTAGATCGCCCAGGGGACCTTGCCGTTGTCGACCGGCGCCACCGTCTCGCCGAGCATGCTCTTGACCGCGACGATGGCCTCGGCGAAACCGACGTGGGCGAGCTGTGGTGTCCCGGCCACGATGTCGCCGACGGCCCAGACGCCGTCGACGTTGGTGCGCTGGTACTCGTCGGCCACGACGAAGCCGCGCTCGTTGATGTGGACGCCGACCCCGTCGGCCACCAACCCTTCGGTCCGGGGGCGCCGGCCTACCGACACGACGATTGCCTCGACGTCCCACGACAGCTCGCCCGCCAGCACGGTCGTGACGGTGAAATCGGTCGACGGGGGTGCGACTCCACCTTGACCCCTGTCACGATGTCGATGCCGCGCTTCTTGAAGGCTCGGACCACCACGCGGACCAGGTCGTCGTCGCACCCCGGAAGGATCGTGTCGAGCGCCTCGAGGATCGTGACCTTCGAGCCGAGGTCGGCGAGGAGCGAGGCGAACTCGCAGCCGATGACGCCGCCGCCGATGACGACGACCGAGGCGGGGAGCTTGCGCAGGTCCAAGAACTCGTCCGAGGTCATGACCCAGCGGCCGTCGACCTCGAAGCCCGGGAGCAGGTGGGGCACCGAGCCAGAGGCCAGCACGACGTTGCGGCCGGTGATGACGCGCCCGGCGTCCTCTCCGTCGACGACCTCGACCTGGAGACCCGGCTTGAGCGTGCCGGTGCCGATCAGCGTGGTGACCTTGCGGCCCTTGAGGAGCCCGGCCAGGCCCTTCCAGAGCTTGTCGACGACGGCGATCTTGCGGTCCTGGCTCCTCGAGAAGTCGACGGTGAACCCGGGGACGTCGAAGCCGAACTCCTTGGACCCCTCGATGGTGCGTTGCACCGACGCCGTCTCGAGGAATTCCTTGGCCGGGATGCAGCCCCGGTGGAGGCAGGTCCCGCCTACCTTGTCGCGCTCGACGATGGCCACGGAGAGCCCGGCTGCGGCACCGTAGAGCGCGGTGGCGTACCCGCCCGGCCCGCCGCCGATCACGACGATGTCGAACTCGTCCTCTGCGCTCATCGGTAGTCCTCTTCCTCTGTGCTCACGGTCGTCCGGCCCGGTCGGCTCCCCCGAACTTCTCGATCGCACCGGATGGAGTCCTCTGCCGCCCTGCGCGTGCTGATGCCGCAGCCTACCGGTCGGTCAGGTGATTCCCGTCCGGCTTCGGCCACTGTAAAGGGCACACCGGTGACGGTGAAAGACCGCGTCAGCCGCTGGTGCCGACCCCCGAATCAGCCGCCTGGGTGGCGAGCTCGTCCACCCGGTCGTTCCAGCGGTCACCCGAGTGTCCTTTGACCCATCGGAAGCTGACGTCGACGTCGTCACCCAGCGCGAGCGCGAGTAGCGGCTCCCACAGGTCTCGGTTGGCGACGGGCTTGTTGGCGGCGTTCTTCCAGTTGCGCCGCAGCCAGCCCTTCCACCATTCGTCGGTGAAGCACTTGACCACGTAGGTCGAGTCGCTCACCACCAAGATCCCGCCCAGTGCGTCCGGCGTGAGGGCCCGCAGGGCCTCGAGCGCTGCTGCGATCTCCATGCGCTGGTTGGTGGTGCGGGGCGTCGGCCCCACTCGCGAAGGGCCCGTCGGGCACGGCCCAGGCCCATCCCCCCGGCCCGGGGTTCCCGCGGCAGGCGCCGTCGGTGTACACGGTGAGCGCTGGGTGCCCGGCAGTCATGCCGAATGTGTAACACCCGCGACCGGTGGTCATGGCGGAGCCCTCCGTGCCGGTACCGTTGGGTCGATGCTGTTCGACGGGATCAGCCACCAAGTTCCTGACACCGACCCGGGCGAGACCGAGGAATGGCTCGACTCCTTTGACGCAATCGTCGACGCCCGCGGCCGGGCCCGGGCGCGCGACCTGCTCATGAAGCTCCTCGAGCGGGCCCGCACGAAGCAGGTCGACTTCCCCGCCACCGTCTCGACCCCCTACGTCAACACCATCCCGGCCGACGCCGAGCCGTGGTTCCCCGGCGACGAATACCAGGAGCGGCGCATCCGCGCCTACATCCGCTGGAACGCGGCGGCCATGGTCACCCGGGCCAACACCCGCACCGAAGGGATCGGCGGTCACCTCTCCACCTACGCCAGCTCCGCGGCGCTCTACGAGGTCGGCTTCAACCATTTCTTCCGCGGCAAGGCCGACGGTGGCTTCGGCGACCAGGTCTACTTCCAAGGACACGCATCGCCGGGGATCTACGCCCGTGCCTACGTCGAAGGTCGCCTGACCGAAAAGGAGCTCGACAACTTCCGGCACGAGGTCGGCGGTGACGGCCTGCCCAGCTACCCGCACCCCCGCTCACTGCCGGACTTCTGGGAGTACCCGACGGTCTCCATGGGGCTCGGGCCCATCGCCGCCATCTACCAGGCCCACGTCAACCGCTACCTGCACCTGCGCCACCTGGTCGACACCAGCGGCAGTCGCGTGTGGTGTTTCGTCGGCGACGGCGAGATGGACGAGCCCGAGGCCATCGGCGCCCTCGGCGTAGCCGGGCGCGAGCACCTCGACAACCTGATCTTCGTCGTCAACTGCAACCTGCAGCGGCTCGACGGGCCCGTCCGTGGCAACGGCAAGATCATCCAAGAGCTCGAAGCCGTCTTCCGCGGCGCCGGGCTGGAACGTGATCAAGGTCATCTGGGGCTCGCGCTGGGACGCCCTCTTGGCCAAGGACATCGACGGCGTCCTCCTCGACCGCATGAACACCACGCTCGACGGCGAGTACCAGAAGCTGGCCGTCGAGTCGGGCGCGTACATCCGCGAGCACTTCTTCGGGCCCGATCCCCGCCTGCGCAAGATGGTCGAGGACCTGAGCGACGACGAGCTGGTCTCGCTCCCCCGGGGCGGGCACGACTACCGAAAGCTCTACGCCGCCTACAAGCTGGCCACCGAGCAGCACGGCGCGCCCGACGGTGATCCTGGCCAAGACGATCAAGGGCTGGACCCTCGGCCCCGAGATCGAAGCCCGCAACGCGACGCACCAGATCAAGAAGATGACCAAGGCGCAGCAGCGCACGCTGCGCGACCGCCTGTACCTGACCGACGACATCCCCGACTCGGCGCTCGAGTCCGGCGGACCGCCCTACATCAGGCCTGCCGAAGGCTCCGACGCCATGCAGTACCTGCGGGCGCGCGGACGAGTGCTCGACGGCCCCCTGCCCATCCGGGTCGTGCGGCCGACGCCCGCGCTGCGCCCCGACGCCAAGGTGTTCGAGGAGTTCGCCGCGGGCTCAGGGAAGCAGTCGGTATCGACGACCATGGTGTTCGCCCGCCTCCTGCGCAACCTGGTGCGCGACCCCACCGTCGGCCCGCTCGTGGCGCCCATCGTCTCGGACGAGGCACGGACCTTCGGCCTCGAGCCGCTCATCGCCGAGGCCAAGATCTACGCGCCGGACGGGCAGAACTACGTGCCGGTCGACGCCGACCTGCCGCTCAACTACGCCGAGAGCTCCTCGGGCCAGGTGCTCCAGGAGGGCATCACCGAGGCGGGGGCGCTGTCCTCGTTCATCGCGTTGGCAACGGCCTACGCGACGTGGGGGCAGCCGATGCTGCCCGTGTACCTCTTCTATTCCATGTTCGGCTTCCAGCGTGTCGGCGACCTGGCCTGGGCGCTCGGCGACATGCGCGGCCGCGGCATCCTGGCCGGCTGCACCGCCGGGCCGCACGACGCTCATGGGCGAGGGTCTCCAGCACGACGACGGGCAGTCACCCCTGCTGGCCTCCACCAACCCCGCCGCCATGGTCTACGACGCGTCGTTCGCCTACGAGGTGGCGGTGATCGTGGAGGCGGCGGCGACCGAGATGCTCGGGCCCGACCCCAAGGACCGCTTCTGGTACCTCACGCTCTACAACGAGACGTACCCCATGCCCCGACTCCCCGAGGGGGACGAGGGTGCGGCCATCCGCCGGGCATCATCGACGGCATCTACCGCTTCGCCCCGGCGCCCCACCACCAAGGCGAAGGGCGACCTGCGCGCGTCGCTCTGCTTCTCGGGGCCGATGTGGAGCGTGGCGCTGGAGGCCCAGCATCTGCTGGCCGACCTGCTACAACGTGAGCGCGGACGCCTGGGCCGTGACCTCGTGGACCAACCTGCGCACCGACGCGCTCGAGACCGAGCGCTGGAACCGCCTGCACCCCGAGGATAAACCGCGCACCGCCCGCATCACCGCCGCACTGGGCAACGGACTCGATCCCGTCGTCGCCATCACCGACTACATGCGCTCGGTTCCCGACCAGGTCTCGCGGTTCGTCGAGCGACCGTACACCTCGCTGGGCACGGACGGCTTCGGCCGCTCCGACGCCAGGGATGCGCTCGCGCTCGTACTTCGAGGTGGACGCCGCGCATCTGGTGATCTCGGTGCTCCAGCAGCTGGCGAGCCGAGGCCGCCTCGACCCCGCCGCCGTGTCGGCCGCCATCGCCGAGGCCGGCATCGACCCCGAGCGCATCGCCCCGTTCAGGGTCTGACGCCGGTCCCCCCGCGTCTAGCCCCCGCCCTCACCCGCTGAGCACGGCCACGAACGCGGCCAGCGCCTCCTCCGCACCCTCGGGCACGCTGAGGACCAGCGCGCGCTGCTCGGGCCCGATGTCGATCGACACGTCGAAGAACGGCGCAGCACTGCTTCTCGCGCTGGCCGAGGGACGCCGCCGCCGACGAGCGCGTCGTCGGAGTCGGCGAGCGTGAGCCGCACCGAGCTCGGTCCCTGGTCCACCGACACGACGGCGGAGGCGACCAGTTCGCGCCATTCGCCCACCCGGGCCGCCAGCGACTCGGCGTCGAGGTCGCACGCGATGGGGACGTCGGCGCGTCGCGTCGTCGCGCGGCGCTCATCGCCGGTCCGCCGCCACGATGGCGTCGCGGGTGATCTCCATCTGGCCGAGATGCTGGAACAACTCTTCGATGATATGCAGCAGCACGGCGCCCTTGGCCTCCCTGTACGGATTCGGGTCCTCCGCGTCGCCCGACACGCCGGCCGGTGCGGCCCAAGAGTCGAAGTCGACCATGTCCTCGTGCAGCCGTCGGCGCGCCTGCTCGGTTCGGCGGACCAGCCCGGCCACGTCGCCCTGTGCGGTGAACTCCGCGCGCTCGGTCACGCTGTACCGACCGTTCGGCCACGGTGGCGCCGGCCCAGAACTCCATGACGCCGAGGCAGTGGGTCAGGATCACGAAGGGTGAGTTGGCGTCGCGGAAGAGCGGGCGCCGGTTGGACCATGTCGTCGCCGAGCTCCTCGACGATGGACACCATCGAGCCCAGTGCCAGATCGACGAACCACAGGTAGTGCGCCGCCGACACGGCCACGGGCGGTCCGCCCCCGGGCTCAGTGGGCGACCCAGGCATCGGGGTCGGTCACCAGCTTCTGCACGTGAGTCGGCAGGTTGCCGGTGATCACGTCGGTGAGAGTGATCTCCCTCGAGCACCGAGCGCAGGCTGGCCCGCACGGCGACCCAGACCTGCTGGAGGTTCTCCGCGGCCCCGTCGTAGTTGGTGGCCTCGGGGCGGAAGCCGCGCACCTCGGCGAGAGGGCCATCCAGCGCGCGGATGACGTCGGCAATGGTGATGGCGCTGGGATCGCGGGCCAGGCGGTAGCCGCCCTCGGCGCCGCGCTGGCTGGCCACCACCCCGGCCCGGCGGAGGTCGGCCAGGATGGCACCCAAGAAGCGGGGCGGCAGCCCCTGCTCGCCCGCCAGCGAATTCGGCGGTCTGGGGCGTCCCGGCAGCGGCCAGCGCCAGCAGGGCACGGATGCCGTAATCCACCTTGGCCGGGATATGCATGGCGAGAGTCTGCCCGCGACCTGGGTCGGAGCAAAAATGCGCCGGCGGTAGAGTCGGCGGCATGGCCACGACGTCACTGCGCCTCGCCCAGGATCCCGAGTCGGACAAGGTCATATCCGAGTCCCCGCTCGCCCTCTTGATCGGGATGGTGCTGGACCAGCAGGTCACCATTGAGAAGGCCTTTTCGTCGCCCGCCGAGCTGGCTCGCCGGCTGGGCGGCCCGCTCGACGGCCGCGTCCATCGCCGCCATGGACCCCGGCGAGCTGGCCGAAGCGTTCAAGGAACGCCCGGCGCTGCACCGCTACCCCGGCTCCATGGCAGGGCGGGTCCAGGACGTCTGCCGGGCCATCACGGAGGACTACGGCGGCCAGCCCGAGAACATCTGGAAGGGCGTGCGCAGCGGCGACGAACTGGTGAGCCGCCTGCGCGCCCTGCCCGGTTTCGGCGAGCAGAAGGCCAAGATCTTCGCCGCCCTGTTGGGCAAGCAGCTCGGCGTGCGCCCGACCGGTTGGCGCGCGGCCACCTCTCCCTACGGGGACGCAGGGAGCCACCTCTCGGTCGCCGACATCACCGACCTCAAGAGCCTCGAGAAGGTGCGGGCGACCAAGCGGGCGACAGAAGGCCAAGGCGCGCGCCGACGCGTGAGCGGGCGCCCCGACCTCAGCGGACGCAACCTCTACCTCTGCACGCCGGACCGGCCGGACCTGGCCGCCTTCGTGGCGGCGTGCATCGAAGGTGGGGTGGACGTCGTCCAGCTGCGCGACAAAGAGCTCGAGGCGCGACCTGCTCCTCGAACGGGCGAAGGTCGCCGCCGACGTCTGCCGTGCCTTCGGCGTGCCCTTCGTGTCAACGACCGCCCGGACCTCGCACTCGAGGCCGGCGCCGACGGCGTGCACGTCGGTCAGGACGACGCCCCGGTCTCGCTGGCTCGTCGCATCCTCGGCCCCGACGCCATCGTCGGCCTGTCCACCCACTCCGGCGAGGACCTCACCGGTGCGCTGGGCGAGGACGTCAGCTACCTCTCGGCAGGACCCGTCGAACCCACGCCGACCAAGCCGGGCCGGCCCGGCACGGGCACCGATTACGTCAGTCTGGCCAGCGCACGTGCCAGTGTTCCCGTCTTTGTGACTGGCGGCGTGAGCCCTGAGAAGATCCCCGCACTGACCGCTGCCGGTGTCCGGCATTTCGTCGTGGTGCGCTACCTGACGCAGGCGCCCGACGCCCGTCACGCGGCACGTGGCGCTGCGAGACGCGATCGATCGAGCGTTGAGTAGCGGGCCACCGGCGGCATGACCGGCTGATCGCCGGCTCCACCGAACACATCCGGCACGCCACCCGCCTCGACGGGCGCGCCGGACGGCTCGGGCAGCAACACCAGAGCGGGCGGCGGCACGAACCCGCCATAGAGCAAGGTGACCTCGGCCATCACCTCCTGTGTCGGCCCGAGCCGGACGGGGGTTGAGTCCCGGTGCCCAGAGTTGTGATCCCCGAGCCCATTTTGCGCCGAGGGCGGAGAGCGGAGAGCGCAGAGCGCAGAGCGCAGAACGGAGAGCCGGCACCGGTCCGAACGGGAGCTTAGTGGCGCCGTTCCAACCAGCCCACCAAGATGGCGATCGCCCGTGGGTCGGCCCGGAGCCAGTGGCCGGCGCCGAGCACGACGTGGAGCTCGGAGGGCCCGGTCGCCGCGTCGGCGAGCGCGCGGGCCTCCGCCACGGGCACGTCGGGGTCGTTGGCTCCGTGGGCCAGCAGCAGTGGGCGACCCTTGAGGAGCGCCGCATCCTCGGCCGGGTGCAACAACGAGAGCTCCTTGGTCCACGCCTCGACAGAGGCCGGGAAGCCCTCTGCGGTGATGACGCCGGTCCGGCGACAGTGGGTGAGGAGGTCGCCGGGGTCCGGCAGCAGCGATGCCAGGTCGGCCGGGGTGCCCAGGCAGGCCACGCCGGCGATCCGCTCGTCGCGGGCGGCCAAGTGCAGAGCCAGCACCCCGCCGAAGCCGAAGCCGATCACGAGGCGAGGCAAAGACTCGGGGATCTCGTCGTCGGCGAGGAAGGTCAGGTCCTCCAGCCAGCCCATGGGCGAGAAGTCGCCCTCGGACTCGCCGGCGCCGCGCAGCGTGGCGGTGACGACGCGCCAGCCCGACTCGCGGGTGAGGCGGTCGGCCAACGCAGGAAAGGTCAGCCCGACGTCGGCCGCCGACCCCCGCGGCCGCGGCAGGTCGTGACACAGCATCAGATGGCCGCGCACCGGCGCGCCGGGACTCGTCGCGCTCGCATACGTCGCCAGGTCGCCCGCGGGACCCGGGCGGAGCCGGAAGGGACCCTGCACCTCAGATCCTCACGCCAGGTCCCGAGACCCGGGGCGCCGACGCCCGCGAGATCCTCAGATCCCGATGCGTTGCGCCAGCAGCTCTCGGTGGTAGGAGGGATCGCCCAAGAGCAGCTCGGAGGACTTGGCCCGCTTGAAGTACAGGTGGGCCGGATGCTCCCAGGTGAACCCGATGCCACCGTGGATCTGGATGTTCTCCGCCGCGGCGTGGAAGTAGGCCTCCGAGCAGTAGGACTTCGCCAGCGAGGCGACCACGGGCAGCTCGTCGGAATCCTCGGCGGCGGCCCAGGCCGCGTAGTAGGCGGCCGACTTCGCCGACTCGACCTCGAGGAGCATGTCGGCGCACTTGTGCTTGATGGCCTGGAAGCTGCCGATGGGCCGCCCGAACTGGATCCGCGTCTTGGCGTACTCCACCGAAGAGTCCAGCACGCGTTGCGCGCCACCCACCTGCTCGGCGGCCAACGCCACTGCGGCCAGGTCGAGGGTCTTGGTGAGACCGGGCTCGGCGCCACCGTCGGTGCCGATGAGCGCGGCCGGCGTGTCGGAGAACTCAAGACGCGCCTGCTTGCGCGTCTGGTCCATCGTCGGCAGCGACGTGCGGGTCAGGCCCGGTGCGTCGCCTTGGACGGCGAAGAGGGACACGCCCGGCCGCGGTGCGGGCCGCCACGACGATCAGGTTGGCGACGTGGCCGTCGAGCACGAACATCTTGTGGCCCGAGAGCACCCAGCCGTCGCCCTTTCGCTCCGCCTTGCACTCGATCCCACTGAAGTCCCACTTGCCGTTGTCCTCGGTGATGGCGAGGGTGGCGATCGTCTCGCCCGACGCGATGCCGGGCAGGTAGCTCTTCTTGGCCTCGTCGTCGCCCGAGGTCAACAACGCGTTGGCAGCCAGGGCAACCGAGGAGAAGAACGGCGCGCACAAGAGCGCGGCACCCATCTCCTCGAGCACGACGAGCAGCTCGACGTAGGTGAAGCCCGACCCGCCGAACTCCTCGGGGATGGTCAGCGACTGCAGGCCCAGCTGGTCGGCCATCTGGCTCCACACGGCCGGGTCGTAGCCCTCGGTCGTGTCCATCAGGCGACGCACCTCGGTCTCGGGCGACTTCTCGGCGAGGAACCGGCGCACCGAGGCGCGCAACTCCTCCTGCTCGTCACTGAACGCGAAATTCATGCCTGGGCTCCTCTGCTGCCTGCCGTGCGTACTGCCTTGTCCGTTGCTGTATTCGTTGCTGTGTGTACTGCCGTGTGTTCTGCTGAGCGTGCCGCTGTGCTGGTCCCCCGGCACCCCCCGGCGCTCCATGGCTTCGTTCACGTGGGTGTCTACCAGACCCGGCGCCTCTGCGACCAGAAGGCCCGCGGGTGTGCCACGCTGGGGTCATGGGACAGCTGGAGAAGGTCTGGAGCGACGCGGCAGCGGAGGTCCATCAGATCGTGGTGGGCCCGATGGACAACAACGTCTACATCCTCCGTTGCCGCCGGACGGGTGACGCGATGCTGATCGACGCCGCCAACGAGCACGAGACCCTGCTCGAGATCTGCCAGAAGCTCGGTGTGCGCTCGGTCGTCGAGACGCACGGACACTGGGACCACATCCAGGCCGTGCCAGCGGTGCGAGACGCCGGGTACTCCGTTGCCGTGACCAGCGCAGACGCGGGCATGCTGCCGAGCTACGACCTCATCCTCGACGACGACGAGACGCTGTCGGTGGGCGACCTCCGCATCACGACCCTGGCGACCCCCGGTCACACCCCGGGCTCGATCTGCTTCGCCGTCGATGGCACCAATCTCCTCTTCACCGGCGACACCCTCTTCCCCGGCGGCCCAGGCAACACGTCTTTCGAGGGCGGCGACTTCCCGGCGATCATCGAGTCCATCGACCGCCGTATCTTCGCCAAGTTCAGCCCCGACACGCTCGTCCTGCCGGGCCACGGCGACGCCACCACCGTGGGCTCTGAGTCCCCCCACCTGGCCGAATGGGTAGACCGAGGCTGGTGAGGACCGCCGCGGGCACTCCGGTGCAGGCCGCCGGGACGAGGTACGGCGCACCACGGGCGGCGGCTTGTCCTCAAAACCTGACTAAAACGGTAAGCTTTTAGGAATGGGAGCGACGCCACCGCTGCTCGAGATCCGTGACCTGCACGTCTCCGCCGAGGACGGCGCCATCCTGCGCGGCGTCGACCTGATCGTCGGGGCCGGCGAGGTGCACGCGCTCATGGGGCCCAACGGCGCCGGGAAGTCCACCCTGGCGGGTGCCCTGCTGGGCCATCCGGCCTACACCGTCACGGCAGGGAGCATCCTGCTCAACGGCGAGGACGTGACCGGCTGGCCGACCGACGTGCGCGCCAAGGCCGGGCTCTTCTTGGCCTTCCAGTATCCAGAGGCGATCGAGGGGTTGTCGGTGACCCAGTTCCTGCGCCAGGCCATGTCCGCCCGCAAGGGTGACGGAGGTCTCGGCGCTCGAGGTGCGCGTCCTGATGACCGAGTGGATGGAACGACTCGGCATGGACACCTCCTTCGCCAGCCGCCACCTGAACCAGGGCTTCAGCGGCGGCGAGAAGAAGCGCAACGAGATCCTCCAGATGGCACTGCTCGAGCCGCTCGTCGCAGTGCTCGACGAGACCGACTCGGGCCTCGACATCGACGCGCTGCGTGTGGTCGGGCGCGGCGTGCGCGCCGTGCGCGAGGCTCACCCCGAACTCGGCGTCCTCGCCATCACGCACTACGAGCGCCTCTTGACCGAGCTGGTCCCCGACGCGGTGCACATCTTGGTGGACGGGCGCGTCGTCGCCAGCGGCGGGCCCGAGATGGCACAACAGGTCGAGTCCAACGGATACGAGGCATGGCGATGACAAAGACCAACGGCACCATGGGCACGCCCGCCCCCCTCAACACCGAGGCCCTGCGCAAGGACTTCCCGCTGCTGGCCCGGACGGTGAACGGGCGGCCGATCGTGTATCTCGACTCGGCCTCCTCCGCGCTCCAGCCCCAGTCGGTGATCAACGCCATGACGCACTACTACGAGGTCTCGCACGCCAACGTGCACCGCGGCGTGTACGCCACCGCCGAGGAGGCGACCGCGTTGTACGAGCGGGCCCGGATAGTGACCGGCCGATTCCTCGGCGCTGCCGGACCCCGCACGCGAGGTCGTCTTCACCAAGAACACGACCGAGTCGCTCAACCTGGTCGCGCAGAGCTGGGGCCGCGCCAACCTGCGCGCCGGCGACGCCGTGCTGCTCACCGAGATGGAGCACCACTCCAACATCGTCCCCTGGATGATCCTCGCCGAGGAGCTGGGCGGGCTCGACCTGCGCTACATCCCCGTCGACGGTGACGGGACGCCTCGTGCTCGACGACCTCGAGCGCCTGGTCGACGGCGTGAAGGTCGTGGGCGTGTCCGCCATGTCCAACGTGCTCGGCACCATCAACCCGGTCCGGGTGGTGGCTGACGCCGCCCATGCCGCCGGTGCGATCGTCGTGGCCGACGGCGCGCAGCTGGTCCCCCACGCCCCCGTCGACGTAAAGGACCTCGGCGCCGACTTCATCGCCTTCTCGGGGCACAAGACCATGGGACCCACGGGGATCGGCGTGCTTGTGGGGCCGGGCCGACCTCCTCGAGGCGATGCCGCCGTTCCTCGGCGGCGGCGGCATGATCCTCGACGTCAAGCTCGACTCCTTCCGCCCCTCTCCCCCACCCGCGCGCTTCGAGGCGGGCACCCCGCCCATCGCCGAGGCCGTCGGTCTGACGGCGGCGCTCGCGTACCTGAGCGACATCGGCATGGACCGCATCCGGGCCCACGAGCTGGCGCTCACCAACCACGCCCTCGCCCGCCTCGACGAGAAGCTCGGCTCAGACGTGCGGGTCTTCGGCCCGCCGGCCGGGCCCGACCGTGGCGGCGTGCTGTCCATCGCGTATCGGGACGTGCACGCGCACGACCTGGCCCAGGTGCTCGACCAGTTCGGCGTCTGCGTGCGGCCGGGCCACCACTGCGCCAAGCCCCTCATGCGCAAGCTGGGCGTGCAGGCGACGGCGCGGGCCTCGTTGTCCCTCTTCAGCGACGAGCACGACATCGAGGTGCTGATCGAAGGATTGCTCGAGGCCGGTAGATTGTTCGGCTGATGGCCGACCTCGAAGAGCTGTACCGCGAGATCATCCTCGACCACTATCGCTCTCCCCGGAACCGCGGCGAGCTCGAATCGCCACCGGCCCACCGGGTCGAGGGCTTCAACCCGCTCTGCGGCGACGAGGTCGTCATCTCCATGGTCGTCGAGGACGACACCCTGGCCGACCTCAAGATCGGCGGGTCGGGCTGCTCCATCAGCCAGTCGTCCGCGTCGTTGATGTCCGCCGCCGTGAAGGGTAAGCCGGTGGACCAGGTACGCCAGCTCATCAGCACCTTCAAGGGGATGATGTCGGTCCACGAGGCTTGGCTCGGGCACGAGCACCAGCACGACGGCAACGGCGCCGAGGTCGTCGAGGGTGAGCCCGAGGAGATCGACCTCGAGAAGCTGGGTGAGCTGGCGGCGCTCCAGGGCGTGGTGAAGTTCCCGGTCCGTATCAAGTGCGCGACCTTGAGCTGGAACGCGCTGGCGCAGGGCCTCGACGAGGTGGCGGCGACCGCTTCCTAGTCGGTCGGCCGGGAGGGCGGGCGAGCGAGCGGCGCCGAGGGCGCGGCCGCTGGCGCTCAGCTCGGACTGCAGTTCGTCGGGTCGAACGACGGTGGCGGCGTGGTCGTGCTCGTCGTCGTGCCGGCGGCTCCCGCACCGCTGCTGCCCGAACCGCTGGCGGTGGCCGGCGGCGCCGTCGCTGGCGTGACGGTGGGAGGTGCTTCGGCCACGCCGTTGGCGTTCGGCGGGGGGTTCGTCGGCGTGACCAGGCTCGACCCGAAGATGTTGACCAGCATCTGCTGGGCCTGCGGCTGCTGCACCGTGAGCACGTCACCAAGATCACCGAAACCATTGGCCGCCTCGGTCGGCAGTGTCTCACCCTGGAGGTTCGACGGGTCGTAGGAGTGGTACGTGAGCGCCAGGCCGATGAGCTCGTTGAAGCCGAGGCCGTCGTCGATCGTGATGCCCTCGTGGAGCGAGCCGATGAAGGCGTTGACCGTGAGGGGATCCAACTTGGATTTGGCGGCGCTCATCATCGCCTTGATGAAGACGTCCTGGCGCTGGATCCGGCCGAAGTCGCTGGTGCCGTCGTACTGCCAGTAGCCGTTCTCGTAGTACTCGTAGTGCCGTGCGCGCGCGACGGCGAGCGCCTGGGCGCCGTCCAGCAGCTGACAACCCGGTGTGGTGATGTTGAGGCCCGAGTACGCGTCCTTGGCCGGATAGGGGAAGTCCATGTAGACCCCGCCGAGGGCCTGCACGGCGTCCTGGAATCCCGAGAAGTCGACCTCGACGACGTGGTTGATGGGGATCCCGAAGTTGGCGGTGATCGTCTTCACCAATTGGTTTGCACCGGAGTTGAACGAGGAGTTGATCCGGTTGTACGTCCCGAACTGTGACGAATCTGGCGGCAGCATCGTGACCACGGTGTCTCGCGGGATCGACATGATCTGTATCGATTTCGTCGCTGGCGTCACCCGCCAGAGCTGGACGACGTCGCTGCGCTGTCCGGTGACTACCGACGCGGACCCGAACGCCTGTGCACCAGCAGCGCTCTCACCAACGCGGCTGTCCGATCCGATGACGAGGATGGTGAACGGTGCACCGTCCTGGACGGCGACCTCGTCGCTGATGTGGACCTTGTTGATCTGGTCGTAGCGGTACCTCGAGATAGCCGTAGCTGCCGCCGGCGACGGCTACCACAAGGACGAGGGCACTGAGGAGCGAGACGACTACCTTCTTGCGCGTGCTCCAACGCAGCTTGCCGCTGCGGCGGCGTTTGGATCGCCCACCCGTTGCGTCGATGCGCGCTCCGAGCGAGCGGAGCCCCGACTCGTTGGCGACGCTCCCCTCGCCGCCATCCGCCTTCATCTGGCGGCCGAGGTTCGCCAACCCCTCTTGGTTCGCGCTGCGGCCGCGAGGTCCGCGCGACGAGCGACTCGACTCGTCGCCCGGTGGACGACCGTTCGCCATACATCTCTACGGTACCAAGCACACCTGCGAAATTTGCGGCAGGTCCGCTGTGCCAGCTACGACGCACCAAAGAGCGCGGCAGTGGGCGACCTCAGCGAGTTCCTCTCAGCGGATTTCCAGGTACTCGGCGTAGCCGGTCTGCTCGAGCTGCAGCGCAAGGGCGGCATCACCAGTCGCAACGATGCGCCCGTCGACCATCACGTGCACGAGGTCCGCCTCGAGCTCCATCAGGAATCGGTTGAAGTGCGTGATGGCCAGGATCCCGACGTCCCACTCCGTCGTCGCGAGCTGCAACCGGCGCGCGACGTCGCCCAACGCGTCGACATCGAGGCCCGAGTCGACCTCGTCGAGGATGCAGATCGCGGGCCGCAGCACGCCGAGCTGCACCATCTCGGTGCGCTTGCGCTCCCCGCCGGAGAGGTCGACGTTGAGCGCGCGGGTCAACAGCTTGGTGTCCAAGCCGACCGCCTGTGCCTCCTCGGCCATGCGCTCGGCGAGGACGTCTCGCCCACGTGCCCCTGCTGCTTCTGCTGACGCTGCCGCCTCGGCTGCCTCGCCTCCGCCGGCTCTCGCAACAGCGAGGAGCGACGGCAGGCCGACACCGGGCACCTCGACGGGGTGCTGCAGGGCCAAGAAGAGCCCGGCTCGGGCCCGCTGCCAGGCCGGGAGGCCGGTGAGCTCCTGTCTGTCCATGGTGATGGATCCGGCCGTCACTTCGGTGCCTGGCCTCCCCATCAGGGCATGGGCGAGCGTGCTCTTGCCCGACCCGTTCGGCCCCATGATCACGTGCACCTCGCCGCTGCGCACCGTGAGGTCGATCCCGTGCAGCACCTCTCGACCGCCGGCCGACGCATGCAATCCGGTGACCTCGAGCACGTGTGCCTCGCTCACGGCAGCACCACCGAGACCGTTCCGTCAACGACCTCGACCTGGTAGACGGCGACGGGTTGGGTCGCCGGGAGGGAGCAGGGTTCCCCGGTCACCAGGTCGAAGGTGCTCCCGTGGCGGGGACATTCGATCTGGCACTCCTCGGGCCAGACCTCTCCTTCGGAGAGCGAGTAGTCCTCGTGGCTGCATTCGTCGTCGATGGCGTGGAACTCGTCACCGATGCGCACCAGCGCCACCCGGTGGCCGTCGACGTCGAATCGGCGGGCCTCGCCGGGAGCGAGCTCGTCGACTGCGCACAACGCCACCGTCTGGGGAGTCTCAGGCACGTGCGGCCACCACTGGCCTCCCCAGCGCGGCCTCGAGCCGGCCGTGCACTTCGCGCTGGAGGAACGGAGTGACCTCGGGGATCGGGCCGCGGTCGATGATGGCATCGAAGAAACCGCTCACGATGAGGCCTTCGGCCACTTCGGGCTCCACGCCGCGGGACTCGATGTAGTAGCGCTGATCCTCGTCGATCGGTCCGACGGTCGACGCGTGCGAGCACTTCACGTCGTTCTCGAGGATGTCGAGGTTCGGCACCGAGTCGGCGTGGGCACCCTCGTCGAGGACGAGATTGTGGTTCGTCTGCCGCGGCGTCGCTGCGGACTGCGCCGCGGTGTACCCGTATCAGCCCGCTGTAGACCGAGCTCGACTTCCCCGCCACCGCACCCTGACACAGGAGCTCGCTCGTCGTGCGGGGCGCCACGTGGTCCTGAAGGGTGCGGACGTCGTGCACCTGCGTCCTGTCGCCGAAATACGAGGAGAGCACCTCGCACGAGCCCTCCTTCCCTTCGAGGGTGACGTCGGCGCGCACCCTGCCGTAGGCGGAGCCGAGCCCGACCGTGAACGTGCGCGTCTTCGACTTGGCGCCGCCCCGGGCCGCCAGCCGGCGCGATCGACCAGGCCGCCTCGCCCAGGATCTGGACCGACACGTACGACAGGCCGGTGCCGTCGGCCGCCGACAACTCGGTGACCGGCACCGCGAGCGAGCGTCCCGCACCGGGCGCACCGGCAAAGACCTCGATGACCGAGACGGACGAGCCCTCGCCGGCGCGGACGCAGAGACGGGGGAAGACGGCCGCACCGGCGTCGCACCAGTGCACGATGAGGACGGGCCCGGAGACTCGCGAGCCTGCCGCGACGTCGAGGAACACCGGGTCGGGCGCGAACGCGTCATTGAGGCGCACCAGCGCGTCCCCGCCCTGTTGCACCGAGCCCAGCATGTCGGGCGCCGCTTCGACGTCGTCCGCCCCCCCGAGGCTGAAGGGGGCTCCGCCGTCGGAGATCGTCACGGCCTGCGTACGCCCGTTGTGCACGAGCACGGTCGCCGCGGCGCTGCCGACCTCTGCACCGAGCGACGACAGCAGATCGTTCGCCTCGGGCGGCGCCGCGCGCGTCGCCTTCGGCCGGGCTGAACTCCTCCAGGTCGAGGTGGTCAATCGGCGTGTACCGCCAGACCTCTTCGCTCTCGGAGGGCAGCGACGACGCCGAAAACGCCTCGTGACCGGCGGCCCGGCGCCGGCGGAGCCAGTCCGGTCCGGCGAGGCCGGCGGATGCCTCGGCGCTGAATGTGTGCAGGGTCAAGTCCTCTTTCGGGTGCGAATGCGGCCCATGCACTCTAGTGGTCCGCCTCGAGGTCTCCTACCAGGCGATTAGCCTTCGTCCCATGGCAGACATCGCGAATTTCGACTCGCCGGTGCTCAGCATCGAGCAGGACGAACACGTGGCAACGGTGTGGCTGGACCGGCCCGAGGCGCGCAACGCCATGGGCATGGACCTCTGGCGCGACCTTCCCCGGGCGATGGCCGCGGTGAGCGGCGACGCCGAGGTTCGTGCCGTGGTGATCGCGGCCAAGGGGCCGCACTTCTCCGTGGGCCTCGACCTCAAGGCCATGGGCAGTGTCCTGAGCGGCGGCGGGACCAGCGGCGACTGGTGCGGGAGGTGCAGCGGGGCTCGCCCGCGTCCATGGCGGCACGTGCCCGGAGTGCCCGCACCGAGGTCCTCCGGCTCCAAGAGGCGATCACCGCGGTCGCCCGCTGCCCCAAGCCCGTCATCGCGGCGGTCCACGGCTACTGCATCGGTGGCGGCGTCGACCTGATCGCGGCATGCGACATCCGCGTGGCCTCCGCCGATGCAGTGTTCTCCGTTCGTGAGACGAAGATGGCGATCGTCGCCGACCTCGGCAGCCTGCAGCGGCTGCCGTCGATCATCAGCGCCGGGCACCTGGCCGAACTCGCCTACACGGCCAAGGACATCAGCGCTGGAGCGCGCCAAGGAGATCGGCCTCGTGAACGACGTGGCGGCCGACGCCGAGGGCGTCCTCAAGGCGGCGCACGCGCTGGCGGCGGAGATCGCCGCCAACTCCCCCATCGCCGTTCAGGGCACGAAGGCTGTGCTGGCGGCGAACGAAGGCAAGACCGTGGCGGAGGGCCTCGACTACGTGGCGACCTGGAACGCCGGCATGCTCGCCTCGGACGACCTCACCGAGGCGGTCACCGCGTTCATGGAGAAGCGCACGCCCAAGTTCACCGGGCGCTAGCGCGCTCACGCGCCGGCGTTGGCCTCCGCAGCAGCGCGGCGGCCGGCGCGCCGGCCGAAGAACGAGCCGTCACCGAGACTGATACCGCTGGCGTACTGGTGGGCGGCGAGACTGGCGGCCGTCCGGCCCACGGCGTAAAGACCTGGGATACGGCCGCCCCTCGCGGTCGACCGCCGCCCCGTCAGTCTCGGTGACCAGTCCGCCCAGTGTGAACGTCGCGTAGATAGCACCGTGGTCGACACGAAGGTCGACGGCACCGATGCCGCTCGCCGGCGGGACGCCGATGGGCTGGAGATAGGGCGCGCGCTTGTGAAATGCCGGATCGTCGCCGCGGGCAGCGGCCTGGTTGTACTCGCGCACCGTGCGAGCGAACGCCTCGGGCGGGAGATCGATTTCGTCGGCCAGATCCTCGGGAGCCCCCGCCGCATGGCCGATGCGGAGGCCAATGACGTTGGGCTCGTGGATCACGTCATCGGTGATCATGTAGACGAAGCCGTCGTGGTCACAGAGGGCGTGGTTCCCGATGCGACCGGTGTAGGTGTCCTCGTTGATGAACCGCTCGCCGTGGCGGTTGACGAGGATGCTCCGCGCCAGGCGGTGCGGCGGCCCGAGGGGGAGTGCGCACTCGAAGGCATCGAGCCGGGTCGCCGCCGCGCCGGCGCCGGCGCCCATCCGGATCCCCCCGCCGTCGTCGTTCGAGGTGCCGATGCGCCAGGCCCCGTCGGGGACATGAGCCTGCGGGCAGTGCTCGGCGACCATGGCTTCGTTGTGGATGAAGCCCCCCGCCGCCAGGATCACACCGCCACGGGCCCGGATGGCCCGCAGCCCGTCGTCGGTCCGCACCTGCACGCCCACGACTTCCCCGTCGTCGACGACGAGAGCCTGGGCGCGGGCGTCGCCCACGACGCGGGCATCGCTGGCCCCCACCGCCCTTCCCAGACAGTCCATGAGGAAGCCGCCGGCGGAATCGATCCACTGCGGCTTGTGGCCGCGCGGGACCGGGATTGCGACCTCGTCGAAGGGGTACGAGTCCTCGCCGCCGCTGAAGAGCAACCCGGCGTCGTCCGCTGATTCGCGGTTGGGCTCGTCGCAAAAAGCGGCACGGAACGGAACGCCGACGGAGACGAGCCAGTCGAAGTGGTCCACCGAGCCTTCGCAGTAGGCATCGACGCGGCCGTCGTCGACGCCGGGCCCCAGGGCCGCGCGAAGGAAGGCCGCCATGTTCTCGGGCGAATCCTCGAAGCCGCAGGCATCCTGCAGCGCCGTCCCGCCACCCAGATAGATCAGGCCACCGGACTGAGCCGACGTACCTCCGACCCCCCCGCTCCGCTCCACGGCCAACACCTCGGCGCCTGCTTGGCGCGCCGCGACGACGGCAGACGCGCCCGCAATTCCCAAGCCCACCACGAGGACGTCGACAGTCTCGTCGAGGTGCACCTGACCGACCTCGAGTGCCGGAATCGGCTCCACGCTCTCGCCCCTCGTGCCGCTGGTCAGATCCCGAGCGACGCGGCGCGCAACTGGCCGGCGAGGGCCGGGTCCCCGTCGATCTCCACCCGGGCCGCGCCCTGACGGCCGGCGCCGAACATGGTGAGCTCGCCTGGGTCGCCCGCCACCGTCAGGCGCGGACCGCTACCGGCCACCTTGTCCTCGCGACCCGGCGAGGTGACGACGACCATGGCGGGGACCTTCTTCGCCAACCCGCCTGGTCCTACACGCGCCCACAACGCGTCAGCGAGGTCCGATGAAATCGGGCGGGGCTCCCAGCCGCCATCGCCCGCCCGGCGAACGTCCTCCGCGTGGATGAAGAACTCGACTGTGTTCATCGGCGCGTCGAAGGGACGAAGGATCCACGGCGGCCCGCGACGCACCGTCTCGACCAGCTGCTCCCACGGCGTGCGGTCACGCACCGCCCGCCGCACCTTGTCGGTGTGGCCGGCCAGCGGCGGCCAGACGAGCCCGGGCCCGCTATCGGGACGCCGCTCACGAGCGACCAGATGCGCAGCGAGATCCGCCGTGCTCCATCCCTCGCACAGGGTGGGCGCCTGGGGACCACGCTCGACAAAGAGGTCGCAAATCGTCTGGCGTTCCTGCTGCGCCAGGCTGAGCGACATGTTCGTCGCGCTCACGTGAACAGGTCGGCGTGCTGCACGCGCCCCTCACTCCTGGTGAAGAGCACGTCGTTGTACCCCTGCCCGGGGCCGACCATCTCGAAGGTCAGCGGGGGCACGAAGGAGAGGTAGAGGGCGCGCCGCCCCGAGGCGTGCGGATCCTTCGGGGGAGGTGCCGCGTGGAGCGTGTGGCCGAAGTGCACGGTGACGTCGCCCGGTTCCGTCGTGAGCGAGACGACGGCATGCCGCTTCGCCTCCTCGGCATTTGGAAGCCGTGAGGTACCTCGATGCGAGCCCGGGATCATCTCGAGCTGCCCGGTGTCCTCGGTGGCCGGATCGAGCTGGATCCCGACATTGAGCATGGGGCACTTCACCGGGTGGCCACCCATGCCGCAGTCACGGTGCCAGGGAAGGTCGGCCAGTCCGCCTTGGGAGCCGGGGACCTTGATGACGACGCCGTTGCCATCGAGGCGGTCGTGGGCGTCGCGCAGGCCGGGGTCGCCAAGGGCGGCGATGGCGACGAAGCGAGGGTCGGCACCGAGGGCCGCGACCCGGGGAGACCCGCTCGTTCAGGTAGTTGACCCGGTTGCAGACCTCACGCCCGTCGAGCGTCGTCCACCACGACTTGCGGTCATCGGGCCGCGCCCGGCCCAGTGCGTCGTCGACGTCGCGCGTTCAGCGCCGCCACCTCGGTCTGCGTCAAGGACGCCCCGGAGGTGCACGAAGCCCACGTGGTGCAAGAAGGCCCGCGTCTCCTCAGCCGAGTCGTCGAGCGTGAAGCGCCGCGTGAGATCGATCGCCCGTCCGGCCTCGTCCTCAATCGGAGCGGGATGATCGAGGTCGAAGAGCGTCTGTTCGCTCAGGGCGGCCCGCAGGGGCGGCTCCCACCGCGCCAGCTGGCCGAAGCTCCCGTGGCGCACCGTCAGCTGGTCGGCGTAGAGAAGGGCGAAACACGTCTTGAGCTCCCAGACGAACTGCACCACGCGTCTGCGGCGAGCTCGACGACGGTACGCGCGCCGATGAGACCGGGACGGACCGAGAACGTGCCTCCGTCGGGCACGTAGGTGTAGGCCCTGCCGTCGCTGAGCCGAAAACACAGCGGACGCAGCACGGCGGCATCCGCGTCGGGGAAGATCGTTCCCCGACACTCGAGGAGTGACGGCAGCTTCTCCCGGTGGAACCAGTCGAAGTCGATCGCCCCGAAACGCTCTTGCCCCACGGGCGCAATGTAGCAGTCGGTATTTTTCGAGGCGGGGGGATGGTCACCTTCGAGATGTGTGGCGACGCCAGAGGCGCGTCGATGTCGCGTCAGCGCTTGCGGCGCCACCAGCGGTTGGAAGACCGGTCGCGGCGGGCGTCCTCGGCCCGCACCTCTTCGAGCACGCCGGGTGCGACGTCGTTGACGATGTCCTCCGCCGACTCGAGGAGCTCGGCGATCTCGGCCCGCCGCCGCCGGGCTCCTCTTCGATGGCGGGCTCGACGAGGCTGCCGTGCACCCAGCCGACGTCGGCCATCCGGCGCTTGTAGGAGGGGCAGTTCTCCGGGCAGCGCCACGGGGCCTCGGGGGCCAGATCGAGCACGCAGAAACGGGCAGCCTCGCCGGAAGCGTAGGTACGGCTTTGGAAATGGACGCACTCCTCGCGCATGGGCACGGTTCTATGGTGCCACGCTGCAGGCGGGGTTGCGGCAGGTCAGCCGACCGAGCCTTCCATCTGCAGCTCAATGAGGCGGCTCCACTCGACGGCGTACTCCATCGGGAGGGTCCTCGTCACCGGCTCGATGAAGCCGTTCACGATCATGCTCATGGCCTGCTGCTCGGACAGCCCCCGGCTCATCAGGTAGAAGAGCTGGTCGTCGCCGACCTTGGAGACGGTGGCCTCGTGACCGATACGGGCGTCGCGCTCGCCGACCTCCATGTAGGGCTTGGTCTCCGAGGTCGACTCGTCGTCGAGCAGGAGCGCGTCGCAGCGCACGAACGCCTTGGCCCCTCGTGCGTTGGGGTCGACGTGCACCTTGCCCCGGTAGGTGGTGATGCCACCGTCCTTCGAGATCGACTTCGACACGATGGTCGAGGTCGTCTCGGGGGCGATGTGGAACATCTTGGCGCCGGCGTCCTGGTGCTGGCCGGCGCCGGCGTAGGCGACCGAGAGCACCTCGCCGCTGGCCTTCGGTCCCATCAGGTACACCGAGGGGTACTTCATCGTCAGGCGCGAGCCGATGTTGCCGTCGATCCACTCCACGTGCGCCTCGGCCTCGGCCCGGGCCCGCTTGGTCACCAGGTTGTAGACGTTGGTCGACCAGTTCTGGATCGTCGTGTACGTGATCCGCGAGCCCGGCAGCGCCACCAGCTCGACCACCGCCGAGTGCAGTGAGTCGGTCGAGTACACCGGCGCCGAGCAGCCCTCGATGTAGTGCACCTGCGATCCCTCGTCGGCGATGATCAGCGTGCGCTCGAACTGTCCCATGTTCTCCGCGTTGATCCGGAAGTACGCCTGGAGCGGCATGTCGACCTTCACCCCCGGCGGGACGTAGATGAACGACCCACCGGACCACACGGCCGAGTTCAGCGCGGCGAACTTGTTGTCGTTCGGCGGGATGATCTTGCCGAACCACTTGCGGACGAGCTCGGGGTACTCGCGCACCGCGGTGTCCATGTCGCAGAAGAAGACGCCCTGGGCTTCGAGGTCCTCGCGGTTGCGGTGGAAGACGACTTCGGACTCGTACTGAGCGGTCACGCCGGACAGGTACTTGCGCTCGGCCTCGGGGATGCCGAGCTTCTCGTACGTGTTCTTGATGGCGTCGGGGAGGTCCTCCCACTTGTCCACCTGCCCACCCGTCGGCTTGATGTAATAGAAGATGTCGTCGAAGTCGAGGTTCGGCATCTGCGTCGCGAACCACGGCGCCATCGGCTTGCGCTCGAAGTGCTTCAGGGCGCGAAGGCGGAAGTCGCGCATCCACTCGCGGCTCGCCCTTCATCTCGGACATCTCGCGCACGATGGACTCGTTCAGGCCCTTCTTCGGCTTGAAGACGTAGTCCTCGGCGTCGCTCCAGCCCAGCTGGTAGCGGCCCAGGTCGAGATCCGTTGTGGCCATGTGGCTCCTGAGGTCGAGTCCGGAGAAGGTGAATTTCTCCTACGTAGATAGTAACAAGTACCCCAGCCTGCCGAAACGCCAATCTGGCGCCACCTCCGTGTGGCCAGCCGTGGCAGGCTCTGCGCTGATGGCACCGCCCCGATCGCCCCCCGGCGCCCCCACGTCGTCACGGCCCACGGCGACGACCGGGAGGATCCCTGGTACTGGCTGCGCGAGCAGCGACGATCCCGACGTCCTCGCCTACCTCGAGGCCGAGAACGCCTACACCGAGCAGGAGACGGCCCCGCTCGTCGGGCTCCGCACCACCCTCTTCGAAGAGATGAAGGCGCGCATCAAGGAGACCGACATGTCGGTCCCGGCGCGGCGGGGTCCCTGGTGGTACTACAGCCGCACCGAGGAGGGCAAGGACTACGCCATCCATTGCCGGCGCCCCGCCCGCGGACCCGACGAGCTGCCGCCGGCCGGCGAACCAGGCGGCGAGGAGCAGGTCCTCCTGGACGAGAACCGGCTCGCTGAAGGCTCCGAGTACTTCGCTCTCGGCGGCGCGGTGGTGAGCCACGACCACAACTGGCTGGCGTATGCGACCGACCGGCGTGGGCAACGAGAAGTACGAGCTGCGCTTCCTCCCTCTCGACGCGGACACCTCCCCGGCGGTGGCCGCCGAGTCGGTTCCCGACGTGGGCTACGGCCTGGCCTGGTCGGCCGAGACGGACTACGTCTTCTACGTCCGCCTCGATGAGGCACAGCGACCCTTCCAGCTCTGGCGCCATCGCCTCGGCAGCGACCCCGCCGATGACGTGCTGGTCTACGAGGAGCCCGACCGCCGGTTCGGGCTGGGCGTCGGGCTCGACACGGGACACCGCCTTCCTGCTGATCGCCCTCCACAGCACCAACACCACCGAGTGGCTGTCGATCCCTTCGGCGACTCCGCTGGCCGAACCCGCCGTAGTGATGCGACGTCGTGAGGGGATCGAGTACGCGGTCGACCACCTCCAGCCCGCCGCCGACCGCGGTCCCGGCTGGTTCGTCGCGTTGACCAACGAGGACGCCAAGGACTTCCGCGTCCTGGCCTCTCCCGACTCGGGGGCGCCGTCCTGGCGAGAGCTCGTCCCGCACCGGCCGGGCGTGCGCGTCGAGGACGTGGAGGCCTTCGACGACGTCCTCGTGCTGAGCGAACGCAGCGAGGCGCAGACCCAGGTGCGGGTCCTTCCGCTTCCCGAGACCGGAGATCCGTTCGCCGCAGACCTGCTCGAGTCGGGCTGGGTCATCCCCTCGGCCGAGAGCCCGTCGTCGACCTGGCTCGGGACGAACCCCGAGCCCCACGTCACCTCGCTGCGCTTCGGCCGCACGTCGATGGTCACCCCGTCGAGCGTGGTGCAGATCCGTCTCGATGATCGCCGCGGAGACGCTGCTCAAACAAGAGCCGGTGCTGGGCGACTTCGACGCGTCGCGCTACCGCACGTATCGGATCTGGGCCACTGCACCCGACTCCACGTTGGTCCCGATCTCGGTCGTGCACCGCAGCGATCTCGCGCTCCCGGCGCCGTGCCTGCTCTACGGATACGGCGCGTACGAGATCTCGATCGACCCTTCGTTCTCGCACCACCGCATCTCGTTGCTCGACCGCGGCATGGTCTTCGCCATCGCGCACGTGCGCGGCGGCGGCGAGATGGGCCGCGCCTGGTACGAGGACGGGCGCATGGAGCACAAGGAGAACACCTTCTCGGACTTCATTGCGTGCGCCCGCCACCTCCTCCATGCCGGCATCGCCCGGCCCGGCGCGCTGGCCGGGCGCGGCGGCTCGGCCGGTGGCCTGCTCATCGGCGCCGTCGCCAACCAGGCGCCCGAGCTCTTCCGCGCCCTCGTGGCCGAGGTTCCCTTCGTCGACTGCGTGACGACGATGCTCGACGACGAGCTCCCCCTCACCGTCGGCGAATGGGAGGAGTGGGGCAACCCCGCCGCCGACGAGGCGGCCTACTGGCGCATGCTCACCTACTCCCCCTACGACAACGTCACCGGCGAGAATCCTGATGGGGCACGCCGCGCCTATCCGGACCTCTTCGTCACGGCGGGACTGAACGATCCCCGCGTCGCCTATTGGGAGCCGGCCAAGTGGGTCGCCAAGCTGCGGGAGGTCTCGCCGTCGACGCGTGTCCTCTTGCGCACAGAGCTGGGTGCCGGGTCACGGCGGGCCGTCGGGCCGCTACGACGCCTGGCGGGAGGAAGCCCTGGTCTACGCCTTCCTGCTCGACGCCCTCGGCCTGGCTGGGCCCCGTGCCACCCCTCCGCTCGAAGGCGAGCGGCACCGACCGCGCCAGCGCCTGAGCACGAGGGCTACTAGCGATCGCAGGATACGGCGTCGAGCGGCTATTACCGCGCGGTCACGGCGACGAAGTCGACGTGCCCGCCGATCCCGCCGTCACGAAGTGCAACGTGAACGGAGCTTGGTTGCCCAGGGGCAGGGTGACGGCCGCACCGTTGATCGTGGCGGCGAAGGCACCTGGCGCACCGGCAATCACGGTGACCGAACCGGTGGCGGGAATGGTGTGCGACTGACCTGAGAAGAGCGTCATCGTGAAGAGCACCGACCCCGTCGCGGTATTGGTGGCCTCGACCCAGCACTCGCCGGTCGTGGCGGCCAGTACGAGGGAATAGTTCGACGAAGACACCTGGTAGGTGGCAGCGTGCGCGCTGGCCGCCTGCGGCGCCGAGACAGCGGGGGGCGCCGTGGTCGTCGTCGTGCTGGCGGGATGGTGGCCTGCCGGGTGCGTGGCATGTGTCGCATGGGTGGCGTGCGTCGCATGGGTGGTGACGGTGTTGGCCGACTTGTCGTGACCCTTCGGAGGGTTCGAGTGCAGGCCGGTGACGATCAAGACCACGACGAGGACGACGACGACGGCCACGCCGCGATGGGACCGCCGAGGCGGCGTGGTCGGTGGTTGATGCCGTCCATCGCCTTGTCGTGGCCCCCGGTCATGAACGAACCAGGGACCGGCTCGGGACCGTCCGTCGTCGTCGAAGGTGACCGGCTCGGTCGGGTTCGGACACGGCCGGAGGAGGCACTGGCGGCACCAACGTGTGGCCCGACTCGGTCAGGCGGACGGCCGAGGAGCCCGAGACGCGGAACGTACTGGCCGGATAGGCCGCCTCTCCGTTGCCGTCGCCGCGGCTCGGCGAGGGGTGCGTTCGCATCTCCTCGAGCGTGTGGAGTTGCTGGTGGTAGTGCTCGACGGAGTGCACGTCGTCGTGGGAGTGCTGCCGAACGATGACGGCCGCGATGACGCCCACGACCACCACGACACCGACTACCCCACCTACCAGCACCGCCCCCTATTCAACAGGATTCGCCGGGCGCGTTGGACCGCGGGACGCCGCTCGTCGGCGCGGCGCGCCAGGCATTCGCGGAAAGCGGAAACAGCCCTGCATCCCGGCGGCCATGGACTCCTTCCAGACGTCCGTCTCGGGTGCTCTTCTCCTGGCGCTCCGTCATCGGCGGCGACGCCGCGCACGTGTGCTCAGCCGCCCAGGCGGGGCCGGATCTCGTCGGGGATCTCGTCCCGACGCGGGTTGTGCTGGTCCCGGCCGGAGAGGACGGGGTCGCTGACGCCCCAGTCGGCCCCCACGGCCGGATCGTCCCACGCCAGCCCGAGCTCGTCCTCGGGGTTGTAGTAGTTGTCGACGAGGTAGGTCAGCAGGATGTCGCTCAGCGCGGCGAAGCCATGGGCGACCCCGGGCGGGATGTAGACCCCTAGGTCGACGTCCTCGTCGAGCTCGATCACCTCGGTGGCACCGTCGGTCTTCGAGCCCACGCCGCAGGTCGTGCAGCACGACGCGGGCACGCCCGCGCAGGAGGTACCAGTAGTCGGCTTGATGCCGGTGGAAGTGCAGGCCGACGACCGCGCCGGCCTGCTTCTCCGACCGGTTGCGCCTGGACCATCTCGCGGCCGTCCGGGAACCAGCTGCGCCGGTACGTCTCGACGAAGCGACCACGCTGATCACCGTGCACGTCAGGACGGACGAGCACGACGTCGTCGATGGTCCCGGATGGGATCAGCTCGGGCATCGGCGCGTACGGTAGTGGGCGGCCCGTCAGGGGGCGAAACGGCCGAAGCCGGAGCGGTAGAAGAGCAGCGGGTTGCCCTCCTCGACGTCCATGGCGACGACGTGACCGGTTACCAGCTCGTGATCGCCTCCGTCGAAGATCTCGCCGAGCCGGCATTCGACGACGGCCAACGAGCCGGTGATCACCGGCGATCCGGTGACGCCGTGCGACCAGCCCACCCCATCGAACTTGTCACCGCCCGAGACGGCGAAGGCGCGACTGAGCGCCTCTTGGTGCTCCTCGAGGATGTTCACGCAGAATGCCCCTGCCTGGGCGATGCGCGGCCAGCTCGTCGAGCTCCGGGCAGGGGCCAGGATCACCATGGGCGGATCGAGGGAGAGCGCCGCGAACGACTGACAGGTGAAGCCCACCGGCGCACCGTCCTCCAGCGCGGTGACGATCGTGACCCCGGTGGCGAAGTGGCCGAGCACCTCGCGGAACCGGGCCTGGTCGAGGCCCGACATGACGACCCGCTACTACGCCTTGCCGAGGTCCACGGACTGGGCTTCGTGGGCCGAGGACACCTCCCCGACCAGCTTGGCCTCCGGCAGCCGGCGGGCCTGGTTGAGGATGCGGTCGAGCTCTCGGTCGGTGTGCGACGGGTCGTGATGCGACAGCATGAGGTGGTGCGCGCCCGCCTCGGCCGCGACGTGCACCGCATAGGCCGCCGTCGAATGGCCCCAGTCGGCCTTGGCTGAGAACTCGTCGTCGGTGTACTGGCCGTCGTGGATCAGGAGATCGACGCCCTGGCACAGCTCGAGCACGGCGTCGGGTATGGCCCGGCGGTCCAGCGGCGCCTGGTGATCGGACATGTAGGCCACCGAGCGGCCCTCGGCCTCGATCCGGAATCCCAGCGTCACCCCGCTGTGGGGTACTGGCCGAGCCATCACCTTGGCCTGTCCGACCGAGAAGTCCTCCGACCCGAGGTCGACGGTGATCAGCTCGCCCCGGAACTGCTCCATGTGGATGGGGAAGACGGGAGGCTGGACGGCCGCGTGCAACGCGTCTTTCAAGCTGCCCTTCGGTTGCGCCGGTCCGTACACGGTCAGCCGGGCACCGGGGTCGTGCAGAGGGCCGAAGAACGGGATTCCCAAAATGTGATCGAAGTGGAGATGGGTCAGGAGCGCGGTCGCATGGAGCGGCGTCCCCAGCGCGCGGACCTCGCGTTGCAGGACGTCTCCGAGAGCGCGCAATCCCGTACCGAGGTCGACGATGAGCGGCTCGTCACCCTCGATGTCGAGTACGAGGCATGACGTGTTGCCCCCGTACCGCCGGTACCGGTCCCCCGAGCATGGGCACGACCCCCGCACGCCGTAGAACGTGACGTTCACCATTGTGACCATACCCCGCCGAGTGGCGGTACGTTTCTCACCATGGAACAGCGGACCATCACCGCAAACGGGCTCGAGTTCGCCTACCTCGCTGACGGGCCTGATGACGGGCCGCTCGCGCTGTGTTTGCACGGGTTCCCCGACAGCGCACACACCTGGCGCTATCTCCTACCCGAACTCGCGTCCGCGGGGTTCCGTGCGGTGGCACCTTTCCTGCGCGGCTACGCGCCGACGCAACTGCCAACCGACGGCCACTACCAGATCGGTGCGGTCGTCAAGGACGCGAACGCGCTGCACGAGGCGCTCGGTGGCGGCGAGGACGCTGTCCTCATCGGCCACGACTGGGGCGCGCTGGCCACCTATGGCGCAGTGGCGCACCAGCCCGCGCGCTGGCGTCGCGCCGTGACAGCAGCGGTCCCTCCCACCATGTCGATCGGTATGTCGCTGCTGACCTATGCCCAGCTCCAGCGGAGTTGGTACATGTTCTTCTTCCTCTCGCCGTTGGCCGAGGCAGCGCTGCCGCTCGAGGACTACTCCTTCATCGACCACCTGTGGCAGGACTGGTCACCTGGTTACGACGGCGCCTGGGACGTCGCGAGGGTGAAGGAGTCCATCGGCGACCCCGAGCACATCGTCGCGGCCATCAGCTATTACCGGGCCCTCTACGACCCGTCGCTCCAGGTGCCCGAATTCGCGGAGGAGCAGGCCGCCTCGCTCCAGCCGACGCCGAAGCCGACGCTGTACCTGCACGGTCGCGACGACAACTGCATGCTCTTGTCGTCCATCGGCTCGCCGCTCGACTTCCTGGCCGCCGGATCCGAGATGGAGATCGTCGATGGAACCGGCCACTTCCTCCACGTCGAGCGCCCAGACGTCGTGAACGCGCGCATCCTCGGGTTCCTCGCGCGGCATCCTGACGATCCGGCACTCACCGCAGACGCAGCATGGGCTCCACTCTGCCCGACCAGCGGGCGAACCCTTCTTCGACGAGCGCGGCTGCCGACTCGCTCGGCGCGGGCTGTGTCGTCCGGCCAGCCACATGCACGCGCCAGCCCGGACGCGCGCACCCCGCCTTGTCGCAAGGCATCGAGGAGGCGCCCCCTCCCCTGTCGGTCCGAGCCGGCAAAGGTGCTCTGGGGCCGCGCCGTTGGTGACGCACGCCACGGATCGGCGCCGTCGACGGATCCGGCGGCGGGCCTGCGGCGCCAGACGCACTGCCGGCGGAGCGGGCACTGCGCGCACCTCGGTTCTGCGGTGCACACCGTGGCGCCCAGGTCGAACATCGTCTGGTTGAACTGCCACGAGGCACCGGCCGGGACCAACCTGTCTCCGAGATCCGTCGCGGCGCGGACCGACAGTGGCGCACCGGCGACGCAGCGAGCCAGCACCCGGACGGCGTTGGTGTCCACCGTGGCGACGTCAGCGCCAAAGGCGAAGGACCGGACTGCCCGTGCGGTGTAGGCGCCGACCCCCGGCAGTGCCCGCAGTGCGGCATCGCTCGACGGCACGACGCCACCGTGTTGGGCCGCGACGACGGTGGCGGCACGGTGCAGGTCGAGGGCGCGCCGGTTGTAGCCGAGCCCCGACCACAGCCGGACGACATCAGCGGGACGCGCCCTGGCGCATTCCGCGGGAGCCGGAAATGCCGTAAGGAACCGCCCGTAGTGCGGGACGACGCGCGACACCTGCGTCTGTTGGAGCATCACCTCGGAGACGAGGATCGGCCAGGGGTCCCGGGTACGGCGCCAGGGCAGGTCGCGACGGTGCTCGGCACCCCACTCGAGGAGCCGGTGGCGGAACCGTCGCGCCCGCTCGGCAGGGAGCGGCGGCGCCTCAGTCCCAGACGTCGTCGCCGTACGGGCGGAGCCGCGGCGGAGCGGCAGCCGTCCTCCAGACCATCAGCTTGCGGCGGAAGTAGCAGACCTCGTCGCCTCGCTGGTTGAACGCCTTGGTCTCCACGGTCACGATGCCGCGATCGTCCTTCGACTTTGACGGCGTGGCATCGAGCACCCGGGTCTCGGCGTAGATGGTGTCGCCGTGAAAGGTGGGCGAACGATGGAGGAGGGACTCGACCTCCAGATTGGCGATGCACGAGCCGCTCACGTCGGGCACGCTCATGCCGAGCGCGAGGGAGTAGACGAGGTTCCCGACGACGACGTTCTTGCCCTGAACCGTCTCGTGCTCCGCGAACCACGCGTCGGTGTGCAGCGGATGGTGGTTCATGGTCATCATGCAGAACAGATGGTCGTCGTATTCAGTGATCGTCTTGCCCGGCCAGTGCCGATAGATGTCACCGGGGACGAAGTCCTCCAGGTAACGGCCGAAGGGGCGGTCGTAGACCGTCATTCGGTTGCCGGCTGGGGCAGCGGCCGGGTCGTGAAGCCGAGCGATGCCCCCGGCAGCGCCTCGCCGTCGATGGTCAGCCGCCAGGCAAACCGAGTGCCCGGGGAGAGCGGGATCGGACCCAGATTCACGGCCAGGGCGACGTCGATGGGAGAGCCCTCGGGGATCCCGAGCGGCTGGCTCACGGTGAACTCGCCTCGAACCTCCACCGGCTGGGAACCCTCCGCGGTCTCCATCATCACAGGCCGCCCGTCGGCATCCTCCAAGAAGAGCTCCCAGTGGTGCGGCTTTTCGGCCTCATGCCAGTCCACGTCGATCTTCAGCGCGACGGCCGAAGGCACGGGGTCCGGGCCGGTCATGCTCCAGCCACCACCCAGGATGTAGAGCTTCCCGTCGGAGACCTGGGCGGCGTCACATAGCAGCATCGTCACTTTCACGGGGTTGGAGGTTATCGGCCCGCCAAGTTGGGCCGATAGAGGACCGATGGACCGTGTGTCCGAATGGGCCGATCGCCGCGCGCCGCCAGTCGTCGCGACCGTGGCCACGCTCGTCCTCGTGATGGCCTACAGCCTGTTCGCTCATTCGGTCTTCCACGTCGGCAAAGGCACCTTGGTGTCTCCGGGCGACCTGTGGAGCCTGAGCAACTCCTCCTCGGCGATCCTCCACGGCCGCTTCAGCGAGATCTACGTCAGCCACGGCGCGCTGACATCGCCGCCGGCGCTCGAATTCGTGCTGGTACCGGTGCTGGGCCTGGGACAACTGCGTCGGCCTGTCCCCCCATCTCCACGTCAGCGGTGAGCCGCTCAGCCTGTGGTTCGTCATCGGCCCGGTGGCCCTCCTGTTGGCTTCGACGGTCCTGTTCGCCGTCGACGCGGTGGCGCGCTCGTGGAGACTCGGCGAGGGGCACCGGCTGGCGCTCGCCCTGGTGGGCGCGCTCGGCGTCGCGAACGTGGTCGGCTTCTGGGGGCACCCCGAAGACTGCGTCGCCGTGGCGTTCGTGCTCTGGGCGGCGTTGACCATGGAACGTTTCGGAGCGCCGGGCGCGCGACGGGCGGCGCTCCTGCTTGGCGTCGCGGTTGCGTTCCAGCCGCTGGCTCTGCTGGGCGTGGCACCGGTGTTGGCTCGTCTCAGCTGGCGCGCCGCGACCCGTCTGTTGTGGCGGCTGGTGCTGCCGAGTCTGGCGGTCCTGGTTCTGCCGCTGCTCGCCGAACCCCACCGCACGCTTTTCGTGCTGGTGCGCCAGCCCTTCCAGCCTCGCTACATCTCGTTGACCCCACTCACCGCGCTGGCGAACCACGTCGGCCCGGGCTTCGACGGCGGCGGGACGACCCGGCTGCTTGCCATCGTCATCGCGGCTGTCCTCGGGGTGCTCGTCTGCCATCGCCACCACAGCCTGCCTACGGTGCTCGGCCTGGTGTCCGTCGCCTTCTTCCTGCGGATCGCCCTCGAGACGGAGATGAATTTGGTACTACCTCTGGCCCGTCCCTGCGCTGTGTCTGCTGCTCGCCATGCGGCGCAGCACGCTCCGCTTCGGCGTGTGCTCGGTGGCGCTCGTCGCCACCATGGTGCTGGGCGACCGTCGGGTGCACGACATCGTGGTGTGGTGGCCCGCGCTGATGACCACCGCCGTCGTGATCCTGCTGACCGCAGCGCCGCCACCCAGCCAGTGGGCGGGACTGGTCGACGGGTTGAGGGCCGCCGGCGGCACCACCCGCCCCGTAGAGTGCAACACCATGAAGGAGACGGTGGGCGCAGGCCAGCGTCGTGCGTGAGCTCATCGGGCTCCGCGACGACGTCTACCGCAGGCCGTTGGCGACGGCGCTGCTACGGCTCGGGCTCGAGGAGGGTTGGCGCTGCGTCGACGTCGGTGCCGGCGGCGGCGACGTCTCCGTCGCATTGGCCGAGATGGTCGGCCGCCGCGGGCGGGTCTACGCGGTCGACAGCGACCCGGCGACGCGCGACGAGGTCGCGCGTGGCCGCAGCAGCGCACGCGCAGGTGATCGCGCTGACCCAGGCCGGCGAGGACCTCTCGCTGCCCGAGGAGGTGGATCTTGCCTTCTGCCGTTTCCTGCTGTTGCACGTGCTCGCGCCGATCGATGTCGTCCGCAAGATGGCCGCGTCCGTCCGACCGGGAGGCTGGGTCGTCGCGCAGGAGCCGATCACGTCGGCCGGGCGCATCGCGGGATCGGCGCTGTCCATGCCGGACGCGCGCGCATCCCGACGTGGGCGCGCTCCTGCCGGCGCTCGTACGTGACGCCGGACTCGAGGTGGTCGACGCGTGGGCCGAGGCGCCGGCGGGCGTTGGTCCGGGTCCGGTGACGGACTATCTGGCCTCGTTGACCGGGGTTGATCCCGGGGACGACCCGGTGGTGCTGCCCCCGCTGGTCACCGTCATCGGCTGCCGCACCTGAGCGCACCTGAGCGCACGGGAGAGCGGACGGCAAACCGGGAGACTCAGGCCAGCCGGTAGGGTCTGTGACCCGATGAGTGCGCCCGACACCGCTGCTCTCGCCGGCGCCGCCGAGGCCGTCGACCTCGCCCAACACCTGGTCGACTCGGCCTGCGCGTCGATCCGGGAGCGCGGTGGCATCGACGCCAATCAGGTGGTCGCCTACGACGTGGCCCACGCCGCGGCTGCGGTGGCAACGGCCCGGTCCACCCTCCAGTACGGCGAGCGGGGGACGTCGAGGCAGCCATTGCCGCTGCCTTCGTCGCCGACGTCGTCGCCGACCTTGCGGGCAAGGTCGCGGGGCGCGAGGCGCTCTGGGGCGTCGAAGCCGACTGGGCCGCGCCGGCAGCCGACTTCCTCGAGACACAGCGCGACCCCGCCACCCTCGCGTCGCTCGCCGCCACGGAGGGACCGCGGCACCTTGGCGAGGACTTCGAGCTCGTGCGCGAGACGTTCCACCGCTTCGCCGAGGACAAGGTGCGCCCGCACGCGGAGCACGTGCACCGGGCCAATGCCGACATCCCCGAGGAGGTCATCGAGGGCCTGGCCGAGCTCGGCGGGTTCGGCCTTTCGGTGCCCGAGGAGTACGGCGGCTTCGCCACCGGAGGCGAAAGCGACTACATGGGCATGGTCGTGGCGACCGAGGAGCTCAGCTGGGGCTCACTCGGCGTCGGTGGCTCCCTGATCACCCGCCCCGAGATCCTGACCCGGGCGCTCGTCTACGGAGGCACCGAGGAGCAGAAGAAGCAGTGGCTGCCCAAGCTCGCCTCCGCCGAGATCTTGGCTGCCGTGGCGGTGACCGAGCCCGACTACGGGTCCGACGTGGCCAGCATCGTGACCTCGGCGACGCCGGTCGACGGAGGCTGGGTCATCAACGGGGTGAAGACCTGGTGCACGTTCGCCGCCCGTGCCGACGTCCTGATGCTGCTCGCTCGCACCAACCCGGATCGCTCAGTGGCCCACCGGGGTATCTCCATGTTCATCGTGGAGAAGCCGCGCGGTGACGGCCATGGCTTCGTGTTCACGCAGGGTGTCGAGGACGTGGCGGAGCGGCCCGCGGACCTGGCGCCGGGCAAGCTCGAGGGTCGGCCCATCGACACGCTCGGCTACCGCGGGATGCACTCCTACGAGTTGGCGTTCGAGGACTGGTTCGTGCCCGAGGCCAACCTCATCGGTGGGACGGATGGTCTCGGCAAGGGCTTCTACCTCCAGATGCAAGGCTTCGAGAACGGCCGGCTGCAGACGGCGGCACGTGCACTGGGTGTGATGCAAGCTGCCTACGAGGCCGCTTCGACGTACGCAGCCGAACGCGTCGTGTTCGGCTCGCCTATCGGCGACTACCAGTTGACGCAGGCGAAGTTGGGGCGCATGGCGGTCTTGATCCAGGCGACGCGGCAGAGTGCGTACCACGTGGCCCGCCTGATGGCCCAGGGCGAGGGGGCGCTCGAGGCCTCCATGGTCAAGGCCTACGTGTGCCGCGCCGCCGAGTGGGTCACACGAGAGGCCATGCAGATCCATGGCGGCATGGGCTACGCGGAAGAGTTCCCGGTGAGCCGCTACTTCGTCGACGCGCGGGTGCTCTCCATCTTCGAAGGCGCCGACGAGACGCTGGCGCTCAAAGTCATCGCTCGCCGCCTCATCGGCTGAGTCCCCTCGCTGAGTCCCCTCGACGGAGGGACCCCGGCGTCCGTCTTCAGAGCCTCAGCCCGTGGGCTGCCGGCCCTATTCCGCGGAGCGCGTGAGGCCGGCCCGTTCGCCTCGGCTGACGAACTTGATTGCCATCTTGCGGCTTGCCTCGTCGATCATCTCGTCGCCGAACATGACCGCACCCTTCCGGTCCTCTTCCGTCGCCTTGCGGTAGGCCTCGAGGAGGTCGAACGCGTGGTCGAACTGCTCCTGGGTTGGCGAGAACACTTCGTTCAAGACGATGGCCTGATCCGGGGTGAGCGCCCACTTGCCGTCGTACCCGAGCATTCGAGCGCGCATGGAGTACTCGCGCAGCGCGTCCAACTCCCGCACCTTGAGGAATGGTCCGTCAATGACCTGGAGGCCGTTGGCGCGGCCGGCCATCAGGATGCGGCTGAACACATAGTTGAAGTGGTCACCCGGGTACTCGGGGATGTCGATCCCACCGGTGAGGACGGGCATCTCGATACTGGCGGCGAAGTCCGCCGGGCCGAAGATGATCGTCTCGAGTCTGGGTGACGCGGCGCAGATCTCGTCGACGTTGATGAGCCCGCGGGCCGTCTCGATCTGCGCCTCGATACCGACGTGACCGACCGGCAGCCCAGAATTCTTCTCCACCTGAGTGAGCAAGAGGTCGAGTGCGACGACCTCGGCCGCCGTCTGCACCTTGGGCAGCATGATCTCGTCGAGGCGCTCCCCCGCGTTGCCCACGACCTCGATCACGTCGCCGTAGGTCCACTCGGTATCCCAGGCATTCACCCGCACACACAGGACCCGGTCGTCCCAGGGCAGGTTCTTGATGGCGTCGACCACCTTGGGCCGGGCCCCCTCTTTCTCCAGCGGTGCCACGGCGTCCTCGAGGTCGAGAAACGTCATGTCGGCGGGGACCGTCGGTGCCTTGGCCAGGAACTTCTCGTTCGAGCCAGGGGTCGAGAGGCAGGACCGGCGGGGGAGGTGACGTGAACGTTCTGACATGACGCAAGGGTAACAAACCGCTTCCGAGCCCCTTTCGGGCGGACGTCGTGGCGTTCGACCGGACGTGTGCCGTGTGTCGTGTGGTCGGCGCCGGACGCCCGTGCGACGCCGGAAGGCACGCACCAGAGGCCGGCATGAGTGGCAGACGTGAGTGGCAGGCATCAGTCGCGCGCGCCACGTGAGCGCGTGCGTTGCGTCAGCGCAGGTGTTCTGAGAAGAACGCCAACGTCCGCTCCCACAACGCGTGAGACGCGTCAGGGTCGTAGACCTCTTCGCGCGAGTCGTTGAAGAACGCGTGGTCCGCGTCGGGGTAGATGACGATTTCGACGGACTTGCCCAGCGCGCGCAGCTCGTCGGCCAGTTCGTTGGCCGCCTCGGGGGTGAAGAAGCTGTCCTTCTCCGCGTAGTGGCCGAGCACCGCCGCGGACATGGCCGAGTAGTCGGGCTGCGCGTCGGGCCACGGGATGATGCCGTAGCAGGGCACGACGGCGGCCACCGCGTCAGGACGCTGCGTCGCCAGCACGAGTGCGAGGCCCCCGCCCATGCAGAAGCCGATGACACCGACGCGGTCACCCGAGGAGCGGCGGAGGACCTCGTCCACCGCGCCGCTCATGTCGCGAGCGGCCTGGTCCATCTTCATGGCCATCATCGCCTTACCCGCCTCGTCCGGCTCGCCGGGCTTCGCCTTCTGGCCGTGATAGAGGTCGGGCGCCAGCGCCACGTAGCCCGCCGCCGCGAAACGATCACACACGTCCTTTATGTGGTCGACGAGCCCCCACCACTCCTGGATCACCACGACGCCCGGCCCGCTGCCGCTCTCCGGAGTCGCTAGATAGCCGCCCGCGGTGGACCCATTGCTCGGGAATTCGATCATTTCGCCCATGGATCACGACCGTAGTTCCAAACATTTGATTTCGTTCTCTCCTCGAAACCGGCAAGAACCCAAGAATTTCTCATCAGGCATGATTACCTGCGACTTCGCACCTCGAGTACGACCGCACACACCCGTTTCGTACCCAGGGTGTTTGAATCGACGAGGCGCCCGCTATAAGAATGATCCCCATCGTGACTGACGTAGAGGGGCTTTTACAGCCACTCCGCGCCGCGGTCATCACGGGGCAGCAGGTTGCTCCAGCGGGTCGGTATCCCCGCGTTGACCGTTGTCACAGTGTTGGCGAGCACTGTGCTTGGTTCGGCGTGCCCCGTTGCCGGTGATGCGATCTCCGACGCCAAAGCCAAGGCCGCGGCGATCGAGTCGCAACTCACCCAGGCTCAGAACGAGATGTCCGCCCTGAGCCAGCAGTACGACGAGGCCAAGTACCACCTGGGCCAGGTGAACTCGAACATCGCCACCACGCAAGGCCAACATCGCGGCCGACGAGAAGCAGGTCTCCCAGGACAAGGCAACCCTGTCCAAGGCGGCGGTGGCCAACTACATCTCCGACGGCACGGCGGCGGCGCAGAACTCCATCTTCAGCGGGAACCAGGAGACGGCCGGCGCCACCACCGAGTACAACCAGATCGCCGAGGGCGACATCTCGCTCGCGGTCGACAACCTCCATACCGCTGAGAACTCGCTCAACGCACAGGTAGCCCAACTGCAGAACGAGCAACAGCAGGCGCAGTCTCAGGTGACCGCCGAACAGAACGCAGTGGCGCAGAACGCGCAAGCCATCGACCAGCAGAAGAACGCGCTGGCACAAGAACAAGGGCAGATCGCGCAGCTCGTCCAACAGCAGCAACAGGCCGAGGCCGCCGCAGCCGCCCAAGCTGCCGCGGCCAAGCAAGCGGCTGCCGCCCAAGCTGCCGCTGCCGCTGCGGCTGCTCCTCCGCCTCCTCGGGCGGCGGCACGAGCCTTGCCGGGTCTTTCCCAAGCCGCACCCCCGCCGACGGCCGCCGGTGGCTTGGGAGCGGTCCAGGCGGCCGAGAGCCAGATCGGGGTGCCCTACGTGTGGGGCGGCGAGTCCCCGAAGGGCTCGGCCAGCCCCGGCTTCGACTGCTCGGGTCTCACCGCCTGGTCCTGGGGACAGGTGGGCGTCCCCTTGCCGCACTACTCGGGTGCTCAGATGGCGGACTCCGCTCCTGTCCCGATCAGTGACCTCCAGCCCGGTGATCTCCTCTTCTACGGCCCCGGCGGGTCGGAACACGTCGCGATGTACGTCAGCGCAGGCGAGATGATCGAGGCGCCGTACACCGGGGCAACCGTGTGGCTCACCTCTCTCCGTCTGGGCGACGGGTTCGTGGGAGCCGGCCGGCCTTAGGGTCACCCAATAGACGGGTGCACCCGCCCATTGGTCCCTCATCCGAACTCCAGCAAGGCACCCCAGGGCGCCGGCGGGAGACACCGCCCCCCGAGCGACTGCATGCCCGTCCTAACCTGGCACGAGCCGAGCAGAGCCCCCAGCCATGACACCCATCCCCATCGCCTTCCACATCGGGCCCCTCGAGGTCCACACCTACGGCATCGGACTCGCCATCACGTTCTGGTTCGGGTTCACCTACTTCGAACGCCGACTGCGCAAGAACGGCTACCCCACCGAGTGGTTCCTCCCAGTCTTCCTCTGGATCATCCTGGCCGCCATCCTGGGCGCGCGGGCGATGCACGTGCTCACGAACCTCAGCGACTACACACACGACCCCACCGGCATCTTCGCCATCTGGCACGGCGGGCTGTCGTCCTTCGGCGGCATCATCGCCGCCGTCCCCACCGGCATCATCCTCGTCCGCCGCCGCTGCCCCGAGCTCCCGCTCGGACGCGCCCTCGATCTGGCCGTGCCCGTCCTCCTGGCCTGCTGGGCCATGGGCCGCCTGCTGGGTCCTCAGCTGATGTACGCCGGCGGTGGACATCCGACCCACCAGTGGTTCGGGATGTACTACGCGGGCCAGGCCGGTCGACGACTCCCCGTGCCGATCTTCCAAGCATTGGAGGACTTCAGCGTCTACCTGATCCTCATCGCCATCGAGCACGCGCTCAACCGTTGGCCCAACCGCGCGCCGCGCGCGGGCTACCCGACCGGGATCGTGCTGGGGGTCGGGATGATCCTCTGGGGGATCGAGCGCTCTCTCGACGAGCACTTGTGGCTCGGGGAAGACGGCCGCCTCGGTTCGGACCTGGTCCAACTGGCGGGAATCGCCTTGGTGCTCGGCGGCGTCGTCATCTTGGTGCGCACCCGCGCCCGTTGGAAGGAATGGCTCAGAACGCATCATGCGCCGACGAATGTCGGCCGCGCCGCGACGAGCGAAATCGTCGGTGAACCGGCGGATCAACCCGCCTGAGTACTCCTGGCCACCGGCGGATCTCGGGGATGGTCTCGCCGTGCACCCCACCCCTCTGAGGGGGACTGCCATGGTGCACGCACGTTCCGCTCCGGCCCGGGCTGGGAAACGGCGCCGCGGCGATGGTGGACCCTGATCGGCGGAGGCTGCACCTGAGTTGCAACGATGTTGCGGCATCCGGCGCCACCCACGCGTCGTATACGCGTTGTGACCGCACGATGGCTCGATCGCAGGCGACCCTCGTAGGGCGGGTCTCACTCAAGCCTTCTCCTGGTGAGGCCGATATTGGCGGGAGGGAGCGAGGTGAGCAATGGCCACCCTGCAGCAGGTGGTACCTATGACAAACGAGAAGATCTGGACTGACGAGGAGAAGAAGGAGTGGCTCGCCGCAAACGGTGATATGCCCACCCACGTGGTCACCTTCGAGCCGATGTACCAGATCGAGGTGTGCGTCCCACCGTGGGAGCATGCCGATCGCCAGATCGCCCGCTCGGCCGTCGCATGGGGCAAGAACATGCGCAAGCTGTTCGATGACGACGAGGAGCTACGCGATGGCGCGACGGTCGTCGCCGCTCACCACGAGGGCAACGCACTCGAGATCTACATGAGGGCCCAGCGCGTGCCCCGGCTGCACAGGGTCGTCTGAGGCCTCGCTGACACTGCGGGCGCCCAGTCTCAGGTGTTGGGCTTGTCTCCCGACGCCGCTGCCTGGCGAATCGCCTCGATCCGGTCGAGCATCGGCATGCGCTCCTGCCCGATGTTGCCGTCGATCCGCTCCGCGATCTCCTCGGGAGTCCAGCGGCCGTCGGCCCACATGGCCCGCACCTCGGCCGGCTGGTTCCACACGGCGATCTTGGAGCCGACGACGGTGTACACCTGTCCGGTGATGTGCCTCGCCTTGTCGCTCAGGAGGTAGACCACCATCGGTGCGACGTCTTCGGCCTCGCCCATCTCGGCGAGCTCCGAGGGCACGTTGGCCGACATGCGCGTGCGGGCTACCGGGGCGATCGCGTTCGCGGTGACCCCGTAGCGATGCAGACCCACCGCCGCCGAACGCACGAGGGACACGATCCCGCCCTTGGCCGCCGAATAGTTGGCCTGGGCCACGCTGCCCTGGAAGGCGCCGGACGTAAAGCCGATCAAGGCGCCGCCACCCTCCTGCTTGCGCATCACTGCCGCCGCGGCACGGAACACGGTGAAGTGGCCCTTGAGATGGGTGGCGATGACGGCATCCCACTCGTCCTCGGACATGTTGAAGAGCATCCGCTCGCGCAGAATGCCGGCCACCGCGACAACCCCGTCAACCCCGCCCCACTTCTCGACCGCGGTGGCGATCAGCCGCTCGCCAGACTCCATCTTGGAGATGTCGTCTGCCACTGCGATGGCCTCACCGCCGGCCTTGGTGATCTCCGCCACGACGGCGTCGGCCACCTCGCTGCTCGGGTCCTCGCCGGCCATGCCCACTCCGTAGTCGGCCACCAGCACCTTGGACCCTTCGGCCGCAGCCGCCAGGGCGACAGCACGGCCGATCCCGCCTCCACCGCCGGTGACGGCGACGACCCTCCCTTCGAGGAACCCAGCCATCGTCGACTCTCCCGATCTCGTGGGCCGGCCGTCGCCGGGCCCTGCAATTGCCGCAAGTTAGAACACGTTCTAGCCTGCGGGCGGCGGGGGCTGCCATTTAGCCCGTGCCCGACTGCGACCCTCTAAGGAGACTGCTGATGGGTGACCTCGGCTTCTGGGCGCTGGCCCAAGAAGACCCCGACTACCTGGCGCTGGTGACGCCCGAGGGCGACGAGGTCACGTCAGGCGAGCTCCTCGGCCACGCCAATCAGGTCGTGCACGCGTTGCGCGCCAAGGGCTTCGAGGTCGGCGACGTCGTCGCGACGCTGCTCCCGAACTGCGCCGAGATGATCGAGGTCTACCTGGCCGCTCTCCAGGCGGGCTGGTACCTCGTCCCGATCAACCACCACCTGGTGGCGCCCGAGGTGGCTTACATCCTGAGGGACTCGGGAGCAAAGGCCTTCGTGGCCCACGAGCGCTTTGCGGACGTCGCCATCGCCGCGGCGGACGAAGTCGGCCTGGACGCCACCGGCCGCTTCGCCGTTGGCGACGTGCCCGGCTTCGCCTCGTATGCCGAGATGCGCGACGCCCAGCCGACCACCATGCCCGAGGACAGGACGCTCGGCGACGTCATGAACTACACGTCGGGGACCACGGGGAATCCGAAGGGGATCTTCCGCAAGCTTCTGGGCGTGACGCCTGAGCAGGCGGCGCTCGGGCTGTCGGGACTGCTGTTCCTCTTCGGGATCCAGCCCCAGGACGGCAATGTCCACATCATCGGCTCGCCGCTCTACCACACGGCCGTCCTGCGCTTCGGGAGCGCCTCCCTGCACCTCGGACACACCATCGTGCTCATGGACAAATGGATACCCGAGGACATGCTGCGCTTGATCGAGGAGCGCCAGGTGACGACGTCGCACATGGTCCCCACCCAGTTCCACCGGCTCCTGGCCCTGCCCGAGGACGTGCGGGACAAATACGACGTGTCGTCGTTGCGTCACATGATCCACGCTGCGGCGCCGTGCCCGGTCGACGTGAAGCACAAGATGATCGCCTGGTGGGGCAATGCCGTGGACGAGTACTACGCGGCAAGCGAGGGTGGCGGGACGCTCGTCACAGCCGAGGAGTGGCTCCAGAAGCCGGGCACCGTCGGGAAGCCCTGGCCCATCAGCGAGATCGCCATCTTCGACGACGAGGGCAACCGGATCGAGGAGCCCGGCGTCATTGGCACGGTGTACATGGCGATGCAGTCAGCCGACTTCGAGTACCACGGCGACAAGGAAAAGACGCAGAAGAACCGAATTGGTGCCTTCTTCACCGTGGGCGACGTCGGCTTCCTCGATGAGGACGGTTTCCTCTTCCTGCGGGACCGCAAGATCGACATGATCATCTCGGGAGGGGCCAACATCTACCCGGCCGAAATCGAGAACGTGCTCCTCTCACACCCCAAGGTGGGCGACGCTGCCGTCTTCGGAATCCCCCACGAGGACTGGGGCGAGGAGGTCAAGGCGGTGATCGAACCAGCCGAGGGAATCGAGGCGAACGACGAGTTGGCAGCGGAGATCCTGGCCTTCTGCGCCGACAAGTTGGCCAAGTTCAAGACGCCCAAGACGATCGACTTCACGGACGAGATGCCGCGCGACCCCAACGGCAAGCTCTACAAGCGCAAGCTGCGCGACCCGTACTGGGAGGGAGTCCAGCGGGCGCTCTGAACGTGTGACACCGAGCGGTATCCGCTGGGGGCCCTAGCCGGAGTTCTTTTGGCCCGAAGCCTCTCGCAGGAGCCGAATGTCGGTGACGTGTGCGAGCTTCGGTCGAAACCATCTCCGAAAAGCGGCCAGAAGCGAGGAACCGGGAGTCGAAGTGGTCGGGACGCGTCCAACTGGGTCTATCGCGTCCCCGAGTGCGTCAGCGAGAACCCCGATCAGGGCCGGCACCTCACAAAGGTCGACGGGTGTCGAGGCCACGCAGACATCGTCTCGCCAATGGCTCAGCACGATCTTTCGTTGTTCACGGTGCCGCGTGATCCTTAGCGATGCTCCCTGCCCCCTGGCGTCCGGGATAACGAGGCGCTTCGGTGGCACGAATTCGATTATGGACCGATCACGAAACCGTGTCGAGGGGAGGGACGTGCGGCGCTCGCCGCATGGCGGAGGACGGGACGCCCGACGAAGCCCGTCCAGCGTCCCAGGTCTCGCTCAGCTAACGCTCGCTGATCAGTTCGATGTTGTTCCCGTCAGGGTCAAAGAGATCCACCGACCGCCCGGCGATGTTCGCCTTGATGCCTTCGTGCGGAATGCCAATGGCAGTGAGGTGCTCGCACCATGCGCTGAGCGCGCCGACATCGGAGATGGCGAGAGCGATGTGGTCGAGCGCACCCGGCGTGCTGGCCCGACCCCCTGCGGACAACACCACCCGGAACCGCCCAGTCGTGGATTGCAGGGCGATGTAACGCCCGGGCTCACCCCGTAGTTCGGTCAGGCCGAGCGCGCGCTTGTACCAAGCGACGCTGGCATCGAGGTCCGAGACGTTCAACTGGAAGTGGGACAAACCATCGATCGGCGGCGCATCCATCACGACCACCGTAAGCCCGGGCGATACAGCCAGCAACCAATCCTCTCCCAGCTCCCCCTACGGGTCGACTCACCGCTTCCCGGCGAACGCGGGCGCCACGTACGGCCGGCGGCGAAGATCCGCCGACGCTCAACGTGTGGTTTGGTCACTCGCCGATCGGCTGGTCGATCGGCACGGCTCGCACGTGAAAACCGCTGACGCTCCCTCGCGGAGAACCATCAACAGGTACATCGGTTTCCTCTCCGTCAAGATCGCGCGTCTCCGCGTCAGCCTGATCCTCGGTGGACGTCTGAGGCTGATCCTCGACGACCCTCACGTGACCTTTGGCCGGTCCTGGTTCGTCGTCACGTTCGGAAGCCGAAGCCAACTGCTGGAGTTGACGTTTCTCTCGACGGCGTCGGAGGGAACCGCCCCTCGGCGTAGGGAGATCGCCCTGGGCCATGGGCTGAGCCTAGGGGCAGATGTGGTCACCACGGCGGCTTTGCCGGGACCATCGGTGGCCGGGGGAGCAGTCGCCCCACAGATCACCCCACTGCCTGCGCCGGAGTTCTCATGACCATCCGAGCTCTCGCAGCCGCGCTTCACCCATACCGAAGTGGTGGCCTACCTCATGGAGCAGCGTGATACGCACTCGGCGGGCCAACTCCTCCATCGTGCTCGCGGACCTGCAGATCGTTCTGAGGAAGAGCGTGATTCGATCAGGGTTCGCACCTGCATAGTGGCCCCGCTTCGTCAGAGGTATCCCTTCGTAGAGTCCGAAAAGCGGGCCCGGAGGGCTCTCATCATCGATGATGATCGCCACGTTCTCCATCTCGGCTCGCAGGCGGTCTGGAATCGTCGCGAGTGCATCGGCCACCAGGGCCTCGAACGCCTCGACGTCGATCGGCTCCATCTCCACCACCTTGCCAGCACCGGACACACTTCCCCCTGGGGGCTCACGCTACGGGATGAGGACGATCTTCCCACGGGTGTGACGTTGCTCGAGCACTTCGAATGCATCAGCCACTCGTTCGGGCGGGTATGCCGCCGCGATTGGAATCTCGATCGCTCCGGACGAAACAAGTTCAGCCATTTCGGTGAGGACCTCTGGAGTTGACGCGGTCACGCTTCCGTCGGCCTTCACTCCGAGCTCCTGGGCTTTTTCGAATGCCGCGATCGTCTCGATGCGATCACGGGGGATGCCGAGTTGGATAGCAAGCTCGACGTACTCGGGCCCGAAGAGATCGATGAAGGCGTCGATCCGTTCTGCGGCCGCCTGAAGGCGGTCGGCAAGGCCGTCGCCATAAGGGATGGGCACCACGCCATGGGACTGGAGCCAGTCGGCGTTCGAGGATGAGGCAATGGCGAGGACATGAGCACCACGGAGGGCCAAGAGCTGCACGACGACGGTCCCCACACCACCTGCCGCCGCAGATACGGCAACGGTGTCTCCCTTTTGGAGCCGGATGGCACGAACTGCGGCATAGGCGGTGCATCCAACGACGTAGAGACAGCCAGCGACCTCCCAACTCAGCGCTGAGGGTTTGCGGATCAGCTGTGATGCCGGAACGGCGACGTGGGTGGCGTGACTGGAACGGCTCCAAGAGAAGCCCAATACGGCGTCCCCGACCGCGAAGCCTTCTACGTCGCCACCGAGGGCGACGACGAGGCCGGCGAGATCGCTCCCCTCTCCCGAAGGAAAGGTGGCCGGGAATCGATCGCGCAACGCGCCTGATCGGATCGCGATCTCACCCGGATTGATGCCCGCCGCCTTGACCTCCACGACAGCCTCGCCCGACGCAGGTCTCGGCATCGGTACGTCAGCGACGTAGAGAACGTCCGTGCCGCCATATCGATCGAAGCGCACGGCTCGTGAACCTGTTCCAGCCATCTCACTCCTACCTGACTAGACGTTGGGGCGTTCGAGGACTCGGATTCAGCGCCGGCGCTGGGCCTGGAAGAGGGGAACTCCAAAGGGCAGAAAAGCCACGATCGCGGCGGCCAGAGCGAGCAAGGCGCCCCATGACCAGCTGAATCCTGCGGGCTTGAGCAGGAAGCCGAGCACCACGAGGGCAACATTGACCCCGGTCATGAGGGCCAGCAGCTGATCCTTCGACAGACGGCCCGGCGCCGCGAGATCGCCGACGCCGAACGCGGTGATCAGGGCGTAGAGCACCAACACAATCGAGTTCAGCACCACGATGAACAGCCAACCGTGGACGCTCAGTCCATCGACGGAGAGAGGACCGATGCTGTACCAGGGGAGCCACAAGGAGACCAAGAGGGCCAGGGTGGCCGGGCCGGTGACCCGATCCCTCGCGTCCAGGGCGTTCAGGCGTTCCCGCGACTTCCCGACCCGTTTGGGCGCCGGTCGCGGCATGACATGCGGCCTGATAGCGGCGCCGCACTTGGGGCAAAGCGCAGTACCCGGGGACACCTCAACCAGGCAGCGCGAACAAGCAGGCATCCAACCTCCTTTCTGCTGTCAGTGACGGGCCTGATCAGGCTACAAGTCAAACAGGGGTGTGATTCTCCCCATCTGAGTTCGCATCAAAGGGCGATGCACCGGGGCCGTCTCGGCCGGGCAAGTGAACGCAGCGGCTCCCGTGATGCGCGCACCGCGCAGCGACCACGTACGACCTCCGCCGTCGGATACTTGTGACTTGGACCGGCGTTTCAGGGACTACGGCGCGGATCCGCCACCGATGCAGCTCGGGTACGAGCCGGCGCAGAGAGTTATAGTCCTCGCCGGTCGGAGCCCACCGGCTGGTGTGCCATGAGGAAGGAGAGCGCTCATGAAGTCGCCCTTGCGATTTCGTTTGCTCACGGCGGTGATCCCTGCGATCGGCGTGTTGACCTTGCCGGCCGCCACCGGCGCCGCTGCTGCGATCACCCATGATCTGCATCCTTACCAGGGCCTTTTCAACGGGACCAGCGCGAACTGGTCCGGTTATGCCGCTCATGGTGCCGCCGACGCGTTCAACAGCGTCTCGGCGAAGTGGGTGCAGCCCGCAGGGCAGTGCACGGGCGCGAGAACCTTCTCGGCATTCTGGGTCGGCCTCGACGGCTACACGAGCACCACGGTGGAGCAAACCGGCTCAGAGGTCGACTGCACGCTCGGCGGCGTGGCCAAGTACTCCGCCTGGTACGAGATGTACCCGGCGGACCCCGTGAATTACAGCAACACCGTCGCTGCCGGCGACCACTTCACCGCCTCGGTCACTGCGAGCGGCGACGTCTTCACCCTGACAATCGCTGACACCACCGAGGGCTGGCAGCATTCCGTGACCCAGTCCCTGTCCAAGGCCAAGAAGTCCTCGGCCGAGGTCATCGCCGAGGCTCCGTGCTGCACGAATTCCGGCGGCATCCTGCCGCTGACCGACTTCGGCTCGATGAAATTCAAGCAGGCCGACGCCAACGGGGCGCCTATCGGCAACAGCAGCCCCAGCAAGATCAATATGGCTCCCGGAGACGGCGGCAACAACTCAGACACCACCAGCACGTTGACCAACGGCGACAAGTTCACCGTGACCTGGGATGGCAACTAGCGGCACCGGCTCTTGGGTGCGCCCCCGACACCCGCCACCCCCAAGCTACGCCAGCCTTCCGCGAAGGCCATTTCTGAGCTGGCTCTTTAGCCGATATGTCGAGCAATTGTGAGAACGAAGTCCGAACGGCTCTAGGCCGCGTGGTCGGCAGTCGCCAGGATCATCCTTGCTGGACCAAGGAGGCGGACCTATGCGAATTGGAACTAACATCCCACGTTTGCCCGAGCTGCGGCATGGTGGGAACAGCTGAGCAGAAGATCTGTAGTCAATGCGGCCATCTCACCGCAATGAAGATCACCACAACCACGAAGATCACGACAACCACAGAGCGCGACGAGAAGCGTCGAGGCAACCACGGGTAGGCCCGCGGACTGCCTCGGCGGCGCCAGACGTAGGTCGGGCGCAATCACTCGGCGGGGGCACTCGCGACCCTCTCGGCAATTCCTCGGGTCGAGCGATTAATTGGGGCCCAGAATCCCAAGCTGCAATAGCAATGCGTCTACAGCCGATCTGATTTGTCCATCCACACCCTGAATATCAGGGATTTGCCATCTTTGCGACCGTGCGAACGGGATTTCGAATCGCTTCATTGCATCTTCGTAGACGTCTACATTCATGAAAACGAGGACGTCAGAATCGTCAATCATTGGTTGGGTCGTTTGGGTCCAAGTTGCTCCGGTGAATCCGAGCAGGTTGTCGTTCTGCAGCAACAACTTCACGAAGGGCACAAGGGGGCCGCTGAGATCACGGTCTGCTTCAATACCGCTGGATCGGACCGTCACATCTGATAGTATCGCGTGTCGAGGACTTGGCAAAGGCTTCAGCCAGTCGGCTCCGATGGGTATTCCCTCTGCAGATGAAATGTATCACCACAGAGAGAAACAATAAGCCGTGACTCTTCGCCCTTATTCTGCCCGACGGCTCTGTTGCATCAACTGGAGCCACAGACAATCGGGATCCTCGCTCCTTCAAACCTCTCTACGGTCGCGTCTCATGTGCGCACGTGGGCGGGCGTCCGTCTCGGGCTAGCGGATACCCTGAGGAGCAGAGAAGGATCTCGCTCGAGAAGGCCACGAAGACCCGCGGAGGAAACACCATGCCCACGAATCAGGTCGATCAACCGTGGGCTATTCGTTCCACATTGGTCGCGGTGACCGACCTCGATCGATCCGTCGACTTCTACCAGAAGATTGGTCCTTTCGATGAGATCGTCCGCGAGAACGAGGTCGCCGTGCTCGGTGGAGTGTCGGCCGAATCGGTCGTCTTGATCCTGCGTGAGACACAGGGAACGCAGAGCACTCGCCATGGACAGCAGTCACTTGGTCTGCGCTCCATCACGTTCAGGGTCGGATCGCTGAGCGAGTAGATCGAATCGAGTCCGTACTGCGTGACCTTGGCCACTTCACCGCCCGTAGGAACGTCGCCAACGGGTCGTCGGAACTCCTCCTTGGACGGGATCCCGACAACCTTCCTCTGGTGTTCGTCTGCTACGCCCAAGACGAACCGATCGGGACCGATTACTACCGAGCGATTGCCAACATGGTGTATTCACTCGACACTTGACACAACTGCATCGGTCATCTGATGGCACACGTTGAGCTGCGCATCGAAGAGACCGGCAGCGGCGCCACCTGCCGGCAGATCCTCGACACACTCCCCACCTGGTTTGGCCTACCCGAGTCAGTCGGAGACTATGTCAACGTCGCCAACGCGAACCCGACTGTGGTCGCTTCACTCGATGGGGCTGACGTCGGTTTCTTGACACTCGTCACCCACACGCTATATGCCGCCGAGATCTACGTCATGGGCGTGCGCCCCGAGTACCACCGACACGGCATCGGCAGAGCCATGCTCGAACAGGCAGAAGCATGGCTCGCCGCGCGCGACATCGAGTATCTCCAAGTCAAGACGCTCAGTCCGCGCCATCCAGACCCCGGTTACGCCAAGACAAGATCGTTCTATCTCGCCTCCGGCTTCCGGCCGCTGCAGGAGTTCCTAGAGTTATGGCAGCCCGACCAGCCTGCCCTCCAGATGATCAAGACGATCGCCTGACGCTGACCCCCGGCGGCTCGGGCGTCCGATCCTCCTTTAAGATCGAAACCGTGGCGGGCCACGACAGTCTTGGCACCGACGCCGACTACCTACGCGACCACCAGTACAAGGATCCGAGCAATCTCAACGCACGGATCGCGCTCCACGCGAAGTACTCGTCTTCGGACGAACCCTGGTTCCCGTGGCTGATCAGCCGTATTGAATGGGAACCCGGCTCCCGCGGTACTCGAAGTCGGCTGCGGCTCCGGCCTGCTCTGGGCCAGCGTGGCCCCCCTGCTCCCCCGCGTGCGGCTGACTCTCACGGACTTGTCGAAAGGCATGGTCGAGGCGGCAACTGCTGCCGTCGGCCCCTTTCCCAATATCGAGCTCCTCGAGGCGCGGGACCTGCGACGCGCAGGAACTCCCATTCGGGGACGGAGCATTCGATGTCGTCGTGGCCAACCACATGCTCTACCACGTTCCCAACCCCGAACTCGCCGCGTCGGAGTTCGCCCGCGTGCTCACGCCCAACGGTGCCCTGATCGCGGCCACCAACGGACCCCACCACCTCGATGCCGTCCGCGAACTCTCCCAGGAGGTCTTCGGCTGGTCGTCCCTCAACGGTGCCATCGGACGATTCGGCCCGGAAAACGGTGCGCGCATCTTGGGCAGTGCGTTCGGCTCCGTCTCGTGGCACGCCCACCCCAGCACAATGGTCTGCACAGACCCTGAGGACGTCTACGCGTTCATCGTCTCGTCTGCCCCGGGCCACGAATCCACACAAGAGAAACTGGCTACCTTGCGGCGGACCATCGAAGGCCGCTTCGCGGCGGAAGGTGGGTCGCTCAAAATCACCACCGAGGCCGGCTGCTTGGTCGCCGACGAGCCCCGAGCCTGAGTCCAAGCCCAGCCTGAGTCCGCGCCCGGGACTCCGACCGAAGGTCCGCCCGTTCGGCCCCTCGCCATGCCCATGATGGGCCAGTGGAGCGCGAGAGCGAGGGCAGTGGCCGTCCGTCCACGAGCACGACGGACCATGTCGAAGACCGTGTCGAAGACCAGGTAGACGAGGGGGGCGAACTCGCCGGACTGCGCCCCCGCCAGCTGCTGCGCATGGCGACGAGGGCACCCGACTCCTACATTCTCCTCCTCGTCCTGCTCGTCATCGACTACGTGTCGCTCAACGTGTTGTGGTCGGGTCGAGCCGCGCTGATCGTCCGAACCGCTCTCTTCTGCCTGACCGTCCTGCTTGCGTTCCACACATCACGCGTCCCGAGAACCGGCCAGCGCATCGTGCAGGTCGCGGTGGCCATCGTGTTCCTCGTCGCCGTCGGAGCGGCGCTCGGTGGGAGTAACGAGGCCGACGGCTCCGAGATCCTGCTGACCTCCGTCCTCGTGTTGGCGTGTCCATTCGCCATCGGCTGGCGCATCCTGCACCATGAGCGCGTCACCCGTGAGACCATCGCGGGCGGCCTGTGCATTTACGTGCTCATCGGGTTGATCTTCGCCAACTTCGACTACGGGATCCAGCTCGCGTCGGGTAGATCGTTCTTCGCGCAGTCGGGCCATCACGGGCTGCCCGACTTCGCCTACTTCAGCTACATCACCATGGCCACCGTCGGCTATGGCGACCTCACACCCGCTCCCGGCCTGCCGCGGACGATGGCGGTGCTCGACGCGCTCGTCGGCCAGGTGTTCCTCGTCGTCCTCCTCGCCCGCCTCGTGTCGCTCTACCGGCCGATCGGGTGGCGAACCGGGCTCGAGGAGCGTTTGCGCAGCGAGGCGTCGGAGTCTGGCGCCGCGTCAGGCGCCGCGGAAGGCTGAGCTACCGGCGCCGAAGCAGCAGGCGCCCTCAGGCGGAGGCATCCTTCTGGCGCGCCGCCTTCTCCATCATGCGCTGCCAGTCCGCGTCGACCAGCGGGCCTTCGGCACTGTGGGCGCCGTGGGCGTTGCCGGTCACGATGTCGAGCATCCGTTGCGGCTCCACCATGGATGAAGATGCCCTCGGCCTCGGCGGTGAGCTCGCCCTCGTGGTACAGGCCACCCCAGGAGAAGACCTTGCGCCGCTCGCTCCCGGTGTGGCGCGCCGCAATCTCGAGTGGTGCCAGCAGCGGCGTGGGTCGCCGGTAGCGGATCGTCAGCGTCCCGGTCATCGCACCCAGGCCGACCAAGATATTGGAGAGCCCGAGCAGCTCGTCGAAGAGCTCGGCGATCACGCCGCCGTGCACACACGTCGGCGGCCCCTCGTAGGGGTAGTCAAAGGTGACGCGCCCTCGGAGCTCACGCTGGCCGCCCTCGCCCTCGACCGCCCACACCTCCACGGGCGGCGCAATGGGGTTGGCGAAGCCGATCATCGGGCTGGTCGGGAAGTGGTCCTGGGGGTGCAGCCCGGGAAATCCATTGGGGCCCGGCATGTTGCGACGCTGCTTCGACCGCGCGGCGGCCGCTTCGAGGGTGTCCGCGACCCCTGCGATATGGGCCGCCGCCTGGTTCAGGTCGTCGTCCTCGAGTGGCTGCCCGATGGTCACGGCGCTGATGCGCCGCACGCGCCGCGGCGACCCGGTTGATGGGCACGTTCGTCCGCCGCCGAGGTGGCCACGCCGTCGATGCCGGGGTAGCCCCCGCCGGGGCCTGGTTCGAGCCCCTCGCCTCCGCCGCCGCCAGCGTCGCGACCGCCGCCGCTCTCGCGACTCACGTGCGTGTGTAGTTGGGCGGGCGCTTCTCGGCGAAAGCCTTCTGACCCTCCGTCGCGTCATTCGAGGCGAACACTGGCCAGCCGATCTCGAGTTCGCGGGCCAGGCCGTCGACCTCGGACATGCCCTCGGTCTCGCGCACGCTGCGCAGGATCGCCTCCACCGCCAGCGGCCCGTTCGCCTCGATCACCGTGGCGATCTCGCGCGCCCGCTCCAGCGCTTGGCCGTCGGGCACCATGTGGCCGATCAGCCCGATGCGGAGTGCCTCCTCCGCCGGGACCTCACGCGCCGTCAACAAGAGCTCCATGGCCAAGGTGTAGGGGATCTGCCGGCGCAGCCGTACCGTCGAGCCCCCCAAGGGGAACAGGCCGCGCTTGGCTTCGAAGACACCGAAGACCGGCGCTCGCCCCGGCGACCCGGATGTGGGTCGCCTGCAGGATCTCGGTCCCGCCGGCCACGGCCCAGCCCTCGACGGCAGCGATCAGGGGCTTGCGCAGGTCGTAGTGGCGCAGCAGCGCCTTCCAGTGCAGATCCGGGTCCTCGGCCATGCGGGGCTGGTACTTCTCGGCGTCGCTGCCGCCCATGGCCTTGAGGTCCATGCCGGCACAGAACGTGCCGCCGGCGCCGGTGAGGATGGCGCAGCGGATGTCGTCGTTGGAGTTGATCTCCTCCCAGGCGTCCTTCATGCCCGACCAGCATCGGGAGGCTGAGCGTGTTCTTGGCCTCTGGACGGTTCATGGTGACGATGGCGGTCGCGCCGTCGTGCTCGAACGTCAGGTGTTCAGTCGATATCGATGACACGGTCCCCTCCGGAGGTAGGCACCGATTGCCGGTTGCCGGTTGCCGATTGCCGATTGCGATGCCAGCTGATGCGGAAGCCGAGCTCCTCAGAGCCGCTCGATGATGGTGCCGGTCGCCAACGCGCCACCGCAGCACATCGAGACGAGCCCGTAGGTGCCGTCCGTCCGCTCGAGCTCGTGCAGGATCGTGGTGATCAGCCGGCTGCCCGTTGCGCCGACCGGGTGGCCCAACGCGATCGCACCGCCGTTCACGTTCAGCTTGTCCATGTCGGCCCCGTGGACCTTGGCCCAGCTGAGCACGATGGAAGCGAAGGCCTCGTTCACCTCGTAGAGGTCCATGTCCTTCATCGTCATACCGGCCTTGGCCAGCACCTTGCTCGTGGCCACGATCGGGCCGTCGAGGTGGTAGTAGGGGTCGGACCCGGCCAGCACCTGGGCGACGATCCTGGCCCGCGGCTTGAAGCCCTCGGCCTTGGCGCGCTCCTCCGACATCCACAACACGGCGGCCGCGCCGTCGGAGATCTGCGACGACGTGCCCGCAGTGTGCATGCCGTCGGGCAGCACGGGCTTGAGCTTGGCCAGCCCCTCGAGCGTCGTCTCGCGCGGGCCCTGGTCCTTGGTGACGATCGATCTTCTCGCCGCTGTGCTCGCCGCGCGGCCCCTCCTCGCCGACGATGGGCGCCTCGACGGCGAAGATCTCGCGGGCGAAGCGGTCCTCGGCCTGCGCCCGGGCGGCCTTCTCCTGTGACGCCAGCCCGAACGCGTCGACGTCCTCACGAGTGATGCCGTGCTTCTTGGCGATCCGCTCGGCCGCCTCGAACTGGCTGGGCATGTCGTAGGGCAGGTCGGCCGGGAGGGCGCGGCCCACCCCGGGCGCCGAGGCGTTGGCCCCGAGCGGGATGCGGCTCATGGTCTCGACACCACAGCCGATGGTGGTGTCCGCCGCGCCGGCGGAGATGAGGTTGGCCGCCATGTGGTTCGCCTGCTGCGACGAGCCGCACTGGCAGTCGATGGTCGTCGCCGCGACGTCGTACGGCAGCCCGGCCAACAGCCACGACGTGCGTGTCACGTTGAAGCCCTGCTCGCCGGCCTGGGTCACGCACCCGCCGATGACCTGCTCGACCGACGCGGGTTCGATGCCCGCCCGCTTGACGACCTCGACCTGCGCGGCTCCGAGGATGTCGGGCGCCCGCAGGCCCGAGAGCCAGCCGTTGCGCTTCCCGATCGGGGTACGGACCGCCTCGATGATCACCGGCTGTGCCATGGCGCACTTCCTCCTTGCTGGGGGCCCTCCCCCGGCCGCCCCGCGTCCGGCCGGGTCGGCTGGACTGCGTAGGCGATTTCTAGAACCTGTTCTAACTTTAGCACCGGCCCACCGCAGTCTGCCCTGGCCTGATCGCCGGGCGCCAGACGCGCGTCCGCCGAACCTTGCGAGACCTCTATCTCTCTCGAGCCCTGGTGCCCCGCGCTCGCGCGTCGCGAACATCTCCTGGAGCAGGACCGGTGTTTGGGGGCCAGCACCTACACGCGCTTGAGCAGCTCGCGGGCGATGACGACCTTTTGGACCTGGTTGGTTCCCTCGTAGATTTGCGTCACCTTGGCGTCGCGCAGGTAGCGCTCGACCGGGAAGTCCTTGGTGTAGCCGTAGCCGCCGAGCAGCTGCACGGCGTCGACCGTGATCGACATGGCCGCGTCAGAGGCGAATGCCTTGGCCATCGCACCGAACTGGGTGAGCTCGCCAGCGGGATCGTTGTCGACCATGGCACAGGCCCGGTACACGAGCGCGCGGGCGGCCTCGTTGCGCATGGCCATGTCCGCCAGCATGAATCGCAGTCCCTGCAAGTCGGCGATCGGGCCGCCAAAGGCCTGCCGCTGCTTCATATAGACGGCGGCGTAGTCGATCGCGCCCTGCGCGATGCCGACTGCTTGCGCGCCAATGGTGGGTCGGCTGCGGTCGAGCGTGTGCATGGCGATGGTGAAGCCCTGGCCCTCTTCGCCGATGCGGTGCGTGGCCGGCACCCGGACCTCGTCGAGCACGACCTCGCCGGTCGGGCTGCCGCGCATGCCCAGCTTGTCCTCGTGCTTGGCGATGCGAATGCCCCATTCCTTCTCGACCAGGAAGCAGCTGATGCCGCGGCTGCGACCGTCGGGGTCGGTCTTGGCAAAGACGATGTAGACGTCCGAGATACCAGCGTTGGTGATCCAGTACTTGGACCCAGTGAGGATGTAGTCGTCGCCGTCGCGCACCGCACGCGAACGCATGGCCGCGACATCGCTCCCGGCGTCAGCCTCGGAGAGGCAGTAGCTGGCCTGGATCTCGCCGCTGGCCACGCCGCGGCATGTAGGCGCGCTTGAGCTCTTCGGAGCCCCAATTCATGACCGGGATCATCCCGAGCTTCGAGATGAGGATCGTCAGCGACGTCGATGCGCAGACCCGTGCCAACTCCTCGACCGCAATGGCCTGGGTGACGGTGTCCGCTCCTGCGCCGCCGTAGGCCTCCGGGATCCCGAGGGCGGGCAACTCCAGCTCCTTGCACGCCTCGAAGGACTGCCACGGGAACTCCGCGTTGCGGTCGACCTCGGCGGCGTGGGGTGCAACTTTCTCGTCGCAGAAGGCACGCATGGTCTGGCGGAAGTCGCGCTGGACGTCGCTCAGGGCGAAGGTGGAGTCGCTCATGGTCTCATTCTCGCAGCCCCGCCGAACGCTCGTTTCAGACTACCCAGGGCTACCAAGATCAGTGGTCGACGGGGGTCAGTGAGCGGTCAGGTGGCGCAGCAGGAGCGAGGAGAGCACGTTCGGCGCAGTCTCAGGGATCCAGTGGGAGACGTGCTCGAGGACCTCGAAAGTGTAGGGGCCCTGCACCCACTCCGCGGTCGCCTCGGCCGCGGAGCGCCCGAAGGCCTTGTCCCCGGTCGACCAGACGTAGAGCGTGGGCACCGCGACCGGCGGGAGCTCTCGGAGGGCCACGCCGTCCATCGCCCGGTACCAGTTCAGGGCCGCAGACAATGCGCCCGGCTCGGCGAGCGCGGCGACGTACACACGGGCGTCGTCGTCGTCGAGGCCGGTCTCGGCGAGCAGCCTGGCGAGACCGTCGCCTGCGCCGTCGGCGCCCAGGAGCAGCCGCTCGGGCTCCTCGGGCGTGCGGAAGGAATCAGTCGCCTCGCCGTGGGCCGCCTCGTCCGGGTCGCCACCCAGCAAGGCCCGCCGGAGAGCCAGAGGGTGCGGTGTCGAAACCACCGTGAGGGAGCGCACGCGGCCCGGGTGCCGCGCCGCCGTGATCCAGCCGAGCATGCCGCCCCAGTCGTGGCCAACCAGATCGAAGGTCTCCATCTGCATGGAATCGGCCAGCGCAATGACGTCGCCGAGGAGGTGCTCGGTGGCGTAGTCGGCGACATCGGGCGGCCTGGCGCCGCACGAGTATCCGCGCAGGTCCGGTGCGACGCCGCGATAGCCCGCCTGTCCGAGCGCCCACAGCTCGTCACACCAGGCCCACGACGTCTGTGGGAAGCCGTGGAGGAGCAGGACCCGGCGACCCTCGTGCGGACCGCAGGCGCGCCCCGTGAACGTGAAGCCGCCGGCCTCGATCTCGAGGCGGTCGATCGCCCCGATTGCGTCCACGACTCCCGAGTCGCGCGCTCGCCTAGGCGGCGGCGGCACCGCCCCGACCCAATGCCTCGTCTGGGCTGAGGCTGAGGATCTCGTCGGGGATGGAGTCGACGAGCGCCCGCTGCGCGACGTAGTCGTGGGACACCGAGGAGAACAGCGCCCGACGAGCGGCCCGCAGATCGGCCGGCGCGCGAGGGTCGAGAAAACGCCACAGGTTCAGTCCGAAGCGCACGTCGTAGATGCTCGGGGCGCGTCCAAAGATGCGCGGCGCGCTTGGAGCCGACGAGGGCCGTCCCGAGGAGGACGTCCTCCTCCGACTCGCCCTCCCCGAGCTGGAGCTCGTGCTCGAAGCGCTTGGCCAAGCGGAGCGCGAAGCCCGAATCGGACCCAGGTGTCCCGATGTCCCGCCCCCGGTTCACCGCGGGCAGGATGATCTCGGCGGGGCGCGACGTGGTCCACGCTCCGGGCACATCGAGGTGCAGGGCCGGCCGCACCTGGTCCGCCTCGGCGATCGGCACGAATGTGGGCTGTGTCATGCGCGGGAGGTTAGCCGAGGGTCTGGGACTGAGGTGAGTCGGAAGCTGTCCGCAACTCGGCTGTCCGCAACCTCACCGCCCACCTGCCAGCCAATGGGCGTCTAGCGGGCAGGTAACGGATCTCCAACACAAAACGCCACGGAGTCAAACGAAGTCTGAGTTTGGGCGACGCTATTGTCAGGTCATCAACCCCTACGCATCAGAGGTGCCGATGATCTTTTCCGCCCCGTCACACTCGTGCGTTGTTCAGCGCAGCTGGCTTCTCCGGATGGGCTACCTGACGGGCGCGCTGCTCGGGAGCGTTGTCGTGCTCGCTTCGTTCGCGCCGGCAAGTGCAGCTCAGAACTCACAATCCGCTGCCAGCACGGACCAACAAGAGGCGGTCAGCACCTTCAAGGCGTTGCAGCAGAATCTCTACCAGAGCAGTGCCGACCTCTACAGTGGGTCGCCGACGAACACGTGCGGCACCTACTCGTGTCTGTGGCCATTCACGAACGCGACTGCGGGGACGGTCTACCTCTACGGAACGCCCGATGGATCTCGCTACCTGAAGAAGGTGGCGGCGCGTCTCGTCGGCCTCGGGCACTACGCCGACTCGACAGAGATATCACCGTCGGGCATGCCCCAACCCCCGGCCTACGAGTCGGCGGTCGCGCCGCCACTCGGTCCCGGCGGATCCACCTACTATGACGACAACGGCTGGGTCGGGCTCGACCTCATTCACGCCTATCGCCTGACCTCGGCCTCCACCGACCTCGCTTTGGCGCAGGACGAATTCAACTTTGCAATCTCTGGGTGGGATACAAGTACATCTGACGGTTGTCCTGGCGGAGTCTTTTGGGAAGACGTTGCCGGCAGCCAGCGCAACGCAACGGCGAACGGTGCAAACGCCGAGCTCGGGCTTGAGCTCAGCCGATTGACCGGGAACACGTCCGATCTCTCTTGGGCGACCCGCATGTATCAATGGGTCGTCACCTGCCTCGGAACGCCAAGCGGCCTCTACGACGACCATGTCAACTCGAACGGAAGCGTCAACACCACGATCTGGAGCTACAACCAGGGCGTCATGGTGGGGGCGGGCGTGCTGCTGTACCGCGCGACAGCGAATGTCGCCTATTTGAGCCAAGCGGAACAGACGGCCACGGCTGCGGTTACGTATTTCGGCACGGGGTCCACGCTCGTCAACCAAGGACCAGCGTTCAACGCCATCTACTTCCGTAACCTGTTCCTGCTCAACAAAGTCGCACCCAATGCCGCCTACAGCGGTGACGCTCAGACCTTTGCGTCATACATGTGGACACAGCGTCAGGTGGGCACCGGGCTCATCGACCCCCAATACGGCGTGAATGGGACTGCCCCCATGATCGAGATCTACTCACTGCTGGCCGGGAGCCCACCCTCTCCTTGACCAGGTAAGGCGTGGATCCCGTGCGATCCAAGACCGAGTGGTCAGGGGCGCCCTGCTGCATCTTGTGCTTGGCGATCTCGAGCGCGAGCCGAGGGGCTCATCCCCGATCAGTCGCACGACCGGCAACGCGATCGACGACGGACGCATCGAGCTGTGAAAGACCTCTTGATCCGCCGAACGCAGCGTGGTGCCCGTTGCCAGCGGCTCGCCCGTCCCCGCGTTGCGGCAGAACAGGGGGTGTGCACCGCTCGAGACCTGGAGCCGGATGCGGTGGCCCGCCTTGAACGTGTTGGCCGTCGGCCACATCTCGATCTCGAGCGCATGCACGCCGTCGTCGTCGGTGGGCCCGGAGCCGGGACGAATCCGGACGATCCCGTCGCTGAGGTTGTACGACTTCCCTTTCTCGTTGACGTCGCACAGCCGCACGACGAAATCGGCGTGCTCGAGCGAGGAACGGACGTAGAGGGTCGCAGTCAGCGGCCCGATCACTGTCAGGTCCTCGTGTAGCACCGGGCTGGTGTAGGTGAGGACGTCGCGACGGTGCTCGCGGCGGCGCTGGTCTTTGCGCCCCGACGTGCCCATGTTCAGCGTGGCGCCGCCGACTGCCGGTGTCGGATCGTGCGGGTTGTAGTGGTAATAGTCGGGCGCGCTCTCCTCCGGCGCGTCCGTGCTCAGCGTGCCCCAGCGCCCGAGGTACCAGCGCTGGGTCTCCCCCGCCGGCGGCCACAGGGAGAACTCCTCCCACGTACGCGAGCCCATGACGTAGATACGCACCGGGGCGCGAGGCTCACGCCCAGGATGCTCGCCGAGGCGCTCCTCCCACCACGCCGGGCCGTCGCGCACCGTCTCGGCGAAGAGGCCCGGGCTCGTGTGGGTCCAGGGCCCGATGGTGAGCCGAGCCTCGCGGCCGGCGCTCCGCAGCGCACCGTAATCGACCACCTGGGCCGGCAGGAAGAGGTCGTACCAACCGCCGATGAGGCTGGCCGGTGGGACCTTGTCTAGGCGTCGGCCGAAGTTGACCGGGTCCCACCACGGATCGCCCGGCCCGCTGTACTCGAGCCAGTCCTGGTAGGCAGGCGCAGGTTCGCCGACGGCCGCTGTGTCGCACGTGCCGAGGGGGAGGACGTCGCACGCGGCCGCCAGCACCTTGCCTCCTGCCAGCGTGGTGCGCAGCACCGTGCGCCAGCTCTGCTCCTGATACTTGATCTGGTACAGCCAGGCGACCGCCATCTCGAGCGCGAACGAGCCCCCGGGGTAGACGATGGCGTCGCGAAACTCTGACGCCGTCACCTGCAACCCGAGCGCCCGCACGAAGTCGGGCGCGTCCTCGGCGATGGCCCACTGCGTCGCCCCCAGGTAGCTCGCGCCCCACATCACCAGGCGACCGTCGAACCAGGGCTGGGACGCCACCCACGCCAACGTCGCGTGGCCGTCGCCCTGCTCATGGCGCAGCGGCTCCCACTCGCCCTCGGAGCCGAACGTGGCACGGCAGCTCTGGATCACCGTCTGGTACCCGCGCTCCGCATAGAGCCGTCCCAGCGGACCCATGACCCGCCGCCCGTACGGGGTCCGGATCAGCACGGTCGGCCGGCCGCCCGGATCATCGGTCGGGTACCAGCGGTCGGCGAGCAGCACGACCCCGTCGGGCATCTTGGCGGCCAGGTCGCGTTCGACCGCGACGTCGGTCGTCCGCGGCGGGGGTAGCCGGACCATCGACGCAGCGATGCGGCTCCACACGGTCATGTCCGACCCCCCTCCCTCGTTGGTACTGGCTCGTCCTGCGCCGGCGATCGCCGGCCCTTCGTCGGCGGTGGGCGCCGCCGCTCCGATCAGGTCGCGTGCAGCAACCCGAAGACGATCGAATCGTAGAGGGCCTGCCAGCTCGCCTCAATGATGTTCTCGGACACCCCGATGGTCGTCCAGGTCCGCTCGCCGTCGGTGGTGTCGACCAGGACGCGGGTGACGGCGCCGGTGCCGCGGCCCGTATCGAGGACGCGGACCCGGTAGTCGGTGAGGTGGATGTGGTCGAGGGCGGGGAACTTGGTGCCGATGGCGCCGCGCAGCGCGCCGTCGAGCGCGTTGACCGGTCCGTTGCCCTCGGCGGTGGCCACGATCCGGTCGCGCCCGACGTGGACCTTGACCGTCGCCTCGGTCGTGACACCCAGCGCGTCGAGGCCGTCGAGGCGAGGCGTGATCGGTGATGACCCGGAACGACTCCACCGTGAAGAAGTCGGCCACCCAGCCGCTCGCTCGCCGCAGCAGGAGCTCGAGCGAGCCGTCGGCCACCTCGAAGTGGTAGCCCTCGTGCTCCAGGCGCTTGAGCTCGTCGAGCACGCGGCCGATCACCTCGCCGTCGAGCTCGAGCCCGAGCTCGTCCGCCTTCATGGCCAGGGTGGAGCGGCCTGCCATCTCGGAGACGACGACGCGGGTGCCGTTGCCGACCAGATTGGGCACGACGTGCTCGTAGAGATCGGCGCTGCGGGCGACGGCGCTGGCGTGGAGGCCGCCCTTGTGCGCGAAGACCGAGTTGCCGACGTAGGGCTGCTGCGCGTTGGGCGCGATGTTCACCAGCTCGGCGATGTGGTGCGCCACCGGCGTCAGGCGCTCGAGGCGCTCGGAGGGGATCGTGCGGATGTTGAGCTTCAGCGAGAGGTTGGGGATGGCGGCCGAGAGGTCGGTGTTGCCCGCCCGCTCGCCGTAGCCGTTGATGCAGCCCTGCACCTGGGTCACGCCCGCCTGCACGGCGACGAGCGAGTTGGCCACGGCGCAGCCGGCGTCGTTGTGGCAGTGGATGCCGAGCTGGGCGCTGGTGCGAGCGCGGACGTCGGCCACGGCCTGGCCCACGTCGTCTGGCAGCGAGCCGCCGTTGGTGTCACAGAGCACCAGCGCCTCTGCGCCCGCCTCCTCGGCCGCGGCCAGGACACGTAGGGCGAAGTCGGGGTTGCGGCGGTAGCCGTCGAAGAAGTGCTCCGCATCGAGGAAGACGCGCAGGTCGTGCTCGCGTAGGTAGCGCACCGAGTCGGCCACCATGGCCACCGCCTCGTCGAGGGAGGTGCGCAACGCCTCGGCAACGTGGCGGTCCCACGACTTGGCCACGATGCAGGCCACCGGTGCGCCGGCATCAATGAGGTTGGCGAGCACGGTGTCGGTCTCGGGCTTGACCCCAGCCCGGCGGGTCGAACCGAAGGCGACGAGCGTCGCGGTTGCGAGGTCGAGCTCCTTCTTGGCCCGGGCGAAGAACTCGACGTCCTTGGGATTGGCGCCGGGCCAGCCGCCCTCGATGAAGGTGACGCCGAGGAGATCGAGCTGCTCGGCTACGCGGAGCTTGTCGTCGACGGTGAGCGAGAGACCCTCCTGCTGGCTGCCGTCGCGCAGGATCGTGTCGAAGATGTCGACCGCCTCGGGCAGCTCGGGTACGTAGAAGTCGTGTGCGTGGGCGCTGTGGCCATGCGCGTGCGTGTGGGTCGTCCCGTCGTGGGTGTGGGTCTCGCCCCTAGTCGACATAGTCCAGCCATTCCTTGTACTGGTCCACCTCGCCGCGCACGGTGGCGAAGTAGGTCTGCTGGATCTCCTTGGTGATCTTGCCCGGGCGTCCCGGACCCACCGGGCGGTCGTCGACGGCATCGGATGGGGACCACCTCGGCCGCGGTCCCGGTCAGGAACGCCTCGTCGGCCAGATACAGGTCGGTGCGGATAATCGGCTCGTGACGCACTTCGTAGCCAAGGTCGCGGGCGATCGTCATGACCGAGTCCTGCGTGATGCCGTCGAGCGCGCCGGAGTCAGATGTCGGCGGCGTGATGAGGATACCGTCGCGCACGATGAAGACGTTCTCACCCGTGCATTCGCTCACGTTGCCGTTCGGAGCGAGCAGGATGGCCTCGTCGTAGCCAGCCTTGAGCGCCTCGACCTTGGCCAGCGAGGAGTTGGCGTACATGCCCGTTCCCTTGGCAGCGGTCGGCACCGCGTTGGGATCGTGACGGCGCCACGAGCTGATCTTCACCGAGACACCGTTGGTGACGCCCTCGTCGCCGAGGTAGGTCCCCCAGGGCCACGCGGCCACCGACACGTTGACCGGGCAGGGCAGCGGGTTGAGCCCCATTTCGCCGTAGCCGAGGTACACGAGCGGGCGCAGATAGCAGCCGTCGGTCAGGCCGTTGACGCGCACGACCTGACGCGTAGCGTCCATGATCTGCTCGACGGTGAACGGCACGTCGATGAGAAAGACCTTCGCCGACGCGAACAGCCGGCGAATGTGGTCGCCCAGCCGGAACACGGCGGGGCCGCGGCTGGTGGGGTAGGCGCGGATGCCCTCGAAGACTCCCGACCCGTAGTGCATCGTGTGGGTGAGCACGTGCACCGTGGCCTTGTCCCAGTCGACGAGTTCGCCGTCCATCCAGATCTTCTCGGTCGGGGTGATGGGCATGGCTGCTACAGCCTTTCTGCGATGGCGTCGCCCACGGCGGACGTGGACAGCTCGGTTGACGAGGACGGCGTTGACTTCTTTGATTTCTTTGACTTCTTTGACGACGTTGACTGCCTTGACATGGAATCGGTCTGGGCAGCGAGGGCCTTGAGGATGCGTGCGGCGGCGTCCGCCTCGCCCAGGTGCTCGAGCATCAGTGCGGCCGAGTGGATGGCGGCGAGCGGGTTGGCGATCCCTTTACCCGCGATGTCGTGGGCGGCACCGTGGACCGGCTCGAAGAGCGACGGACCGGTGCGGGCCGGGTTGAGGTTGGCTGACGCGGCGAAGCCGATTCCGCCGGCGACTGCGCCGGCCAGGTCGGTGAGGATGTCGCCGAAGAGGTTGTCGGTGACGATCACGTCGTAGCGCGTCGGCTGTTCGACCATGTAGATGCACGACGCGTCGACATGGTTGTAGTCCCACTCGACGTCAGGGTGCTCCGGAGCGACCTCGCGGACGGTGCGCTGCCACAGATCGCCCGCGAACGTGAGCACGTTGGTCTTGTGCACGAGGGTGAGCTTGCGTCGCCGGCGCTCCGCCAGCTCGAAGGCGAAGCGCACGCACCGCTCGGCTCCCATGCGCGTGTTCACCGAGCCCTGCGTCGCCACCTCGTGCGGCGTGCCCTTGCGCAGGAACCCGCCCTCGCCGGCGTAGGTCCCCTCGGTGTTCTCCCGCACCACGGCGAAGTCCGCACCCTCCGCGATCGACCCTGGGACGCCGGTGAAGGGCCGCAGGTTGACGTACAGATCGAGCTCGAAGCGCAGGCGGAGCAGCAGCCCCCGTTCGAGGGTGCCGGGAGGCACCGCGGTGTCGCCGACTGGCGGCCCGACCGCACCCAGCAAGATGGCGTCGAAGCCGCGCAGTTCCTCCAGCGTCTCGTCCGGCAGGATGGCGCCGTCGCGGAGATACCGAGCGGCCCCGAGGTCGAAGGATGTCGTATCGAGGTCGACGCCGGCGGCGGCGACCACCTTGAGTGCCTCGGCGCAGACCTCCGGCCCGATGCCGTCCCCGCCGATCACGGCAACCCGATGCCTGTCCACTGTCGTCCTCTCCTCTTGTTTGTGTCTCTCTGCGTCCTGCCTGCCCGACGGAATCCCAGAATCCGCAGTGCTGAACGGAATCTGGAATTGAAAAACCGCCCACAGTGTGGACGGTTCGAAGGCGCGCGGGGTGGTCGGCGCGCCTAGTGAATAATGCCTACGAAGTGCTCGGAACGGTGCATAGCCCCCTCAGTCTCTCGCAGTTCGGCCAGCCCCGTCAACACACTGGCTGCACGGTCGGCGCCGGGATGGCGCCCCCATGGGTCTCGGCCGGGCGACGAGGAGGGAGTCCCGCGGACTCGGCGGGCCGACCTGAGGAGGTGCCTATCCTGGCTGCGATTAGCCTGGTTGCTGCTGGGCGCCCGTGCTCCGCACCGCCCGCGACGCCCCCCTCCCGGAGGACACGCTGTGACCAATGCTCCCGCAAACCAGACCGAGCCGACGAGGCTCACGAAAGCCACGCACGACCGCCTGGTCGCCGAGCTCGAGGACCTGACCACGCGTGGACGGGTCGAGATCGCCCAGGCCATCGAGGCGGCCCGGGCACTCGGGGACCTGAGTGAGAACGGCGACTACCACGCCGCCAAGGACTCACAAGGAAAGATGGAGTCGCGCATCCGCCAGCTCCAGGCGATGCTGAAGGAAGTGGAGATCGTAAACGAGTCAGGCTCCGACGACGGCACGATCTCCCTCGGCAGCATCGTGACCCTGCGCTACGACGGTGATGACGAGGACGACACCCAGCGATACTTCGTCGGCTCCATCGAGGAGCGCCAGGGCGATCTCAACGTGATCTCCCCCAGCTCGCCCCTGGGCCAGGTGCTGGTGGGCCAGCGCAGCGGGGGCGCCGTGGAGTACCGGGCCCCGGGTGGGATGTTGAAGGTCCACATCGTCGCGGTCGAGCGCTGATGGCCGCGCCGCGCACGCTCAGCGAGAAGATCTGGGACGCCCACGTCGTCCACACGATCGAGGGTGAACCCGACATCCTCTTCATCGACCTGCACCTGGTGCACGAGGTCACGTCGCCGCAGGCCTTCGACGGGTTGCGCCTCGCAGGGCGTGGCGTGCGCCGGCCCGACCTCACGATCGCCACCGCCGACCACAACGTCCCGACCGTCGACATCGACAAGCCGGTGGCCGACCCGATCTCGGCCCAGCAACTCAAGGTGCTCGACGACAACACGGCCGAGTACGGCATCACCTGTTACCCCATGGGCGACGCCAACCAGGGGATCGTGCACATCATCGGGCCCGAGCAGGGGTGGACACAGCCGGGCATGACCATCGTGTGCGGCGACAGCCACACCTCGACCCACGGCGCGTTCGGCGCGTTGGCCTTCGGCATCGGCACGAGTGAGGTCGAGCACGTGCTCGCCACGCAGACGCTGCCGCAGGTGCGGCCGATGACCATGGCGGTGACCGTCGATGGCGAGCTCGCTCCGGGCGTGACCGCGAAGGACGTCGCACTGGCGATCATCGGCACCATCGGGACGGGCGGGGGCATCGGCCACGTCATCGAGTACCGCGGGTCCGCCATCCGAGGCCTCTCGATGGAGGGTCGGATGACGCTGTGCAACATGTCGATCGAGGGCGGTGCGCGTGCTGGTCTCGTGGCGCCCGACGAGACGACCTTCGAGTACGTACACGGCCGCGATCAGGGCGCCGACCGGGCCGAAGTGGGACGAGGCGGTCGCCTACTGGCGCACGCTGACCACCGACGAGGGTGCGACCTTCGACAAGGAGGTCGTGATCGACGCCGCGAGCATCACCCCCCACGTGACCTGGGGCACCAACCCGGCCCAGGTGGTGCCGATCTCGAGCGCGGTGCCCGACCCTGACGCCATGATCGACCCGGGCGACCGCGAGGCGGCCTCGCGTGCGCTGGCCTACATGGGACTGTCGGCAGGAACGCCCATGCGTGAGATCAGCGTCGACACCGTCTTCCTGGGCAGTTGCACGAACTCGCGCATCGAAGACTTCCGGGCGGCCGCCGCCGTGCTGGTGGGACGCAGCGTGCACGAGGGCCTGCGTGCGCTGGCTGTCCCGGGGTCGCACCGGGTCAAGGCGCAGGCCGAGGCCGAGGGCCTCGACAAGGTGTTCGTGGCCGCCGGCTTCGAGTGGCGCGAGCCTGGTTGTTCCATGTGCCTGGCCATGAACCCCGACAAGCTGGCCGTCGGCGAGCGCTGCGCTTCGACCTCGAACCGCAACTTCGAAGGTCGCCAGGGGCGAGGCGGCCGCACCCATCTCGTCTCCCCCGCCGTCGCCGCTGCCACCGCGATCGCCGGGACCTTTGCCACGCCAGAAGATCTGCTCGACCTGGAGGGTACGGACTGATGGAACCCGTCATCGTCATCGCCGGACGTGCGGTCCCCCTCGACCGCACCGACGTCGACACCGACCAGATCATCCCTTCGGACTGGCTGAAGCGGGTCGAGCGCACCGGCTTCGGTGCCGGGCTCTTCTCCGAATGGCGCGACGATCGCAACTTCATCCTGAACGACCCCGAGTTCGTCGGCGCCCCCATTCTCGTTGCCGGCCACAACTTCGGGACGGGCTCCTCGCGTGAACATGCCGTTTGGGCTCTGATGGACTACGGGTTCCGTGCCGTGGTGTCCTCCCGCTTCGCCGACATCTTCCGCAACAACTGCACGAAGCAGGGCCTGCTGCCTGTCCAGGTCACCGAGGAGCTCAATCGTGCGCTGCTGGACGCGGTGACCAAAGATCCTTCGATGGAGATCACGATTGATGTGGCGCGGGGCTCCATTGAGGCCCCGGCAGCCGGCTTGGCCGGCACCTTCCCTCTTGACGAGTTCACCCGCGAGCGGCTCCTCAACGGCTGGGACGACATCGGCCTCACGCTGCGCTACGCCGACGACATCGACGCGTACGAACGTCAGCGGCCCGACTTCATGCCCTCTGCGTCTGCCACTGCCTGACCGACCGCCATGACGACGTTCCGGCCCATGACCGAGGCCGACGTGCCTGCCGCGGTGGCGGCCTTCGAACAGGGCCTTCTCACCATGCAGGCCCGCCACAACCTGCCCGTCACCGGCAACTCCATCCGGGACGAGAAGCGGCGCCAGGACCGCACGCGCCATTTCCTCGGCACCGATCCGCCGGGCTCGTGGGTGGCCGAGGACGGCGGCGCGATCATCGGCATGTCGCAGTCATTCGTCCGCGAGGGTTACTGGATGCTGTCCCAGCTCGGCACGCTGCCGGGTCGCCAGGGTGCTCGGCGTCGGCAAGGAGCTGTTGCGATTGGCCCTCGCGCACGGCGACCCCGGCGGCCCGGGGACGATTCAATGCTCGCGTGACCCCAAGGCAATGGCGCTCTACTCGAGCGTCGGTTTCACGCTGCACCCTGTCGTCGCGGCCTGGGGCCCCATGCGACCCAACGCAGCAGCGGCCCGGCCTCCCGAGGTCGAACGGTACGAGCCGGACCAGGTCGGGCCGCGTGAGCTGGCGGTGGTCGACGCCATCGACCGCACCGTGCGCGGCGCTGCCCGCGCCGTCGACATCGTCGCCATGCTCGAACAGCCGGGCAGCCGCCTCCTGCTCCACGGCGAGGACGGCTACGCCGTCGCCATGAACGAGCGCATCGTCACGTTGGGCGCACGCGACGAGGAATCGGCAGCGTTAGTCCTGCGGACGATGCTCGCCGAGGCACCTGCCGGCGAGACGATCGAGATCTCATGGCTGACCTCGGCGCAGCAGTGGGCGATCCGTGAGGTTGTTGCCTGCGGGATCGAGCTGCAGCCCTATGGGCCCGTCATGGTGCGAGGGATGGACGGACCGCCCTGTCCGTACATCCCGAGCGGGGGCTTCGGCTGAGAGTCCAGGTCGCACCCCGGTGACGGACCAGGGGAGATCAGGCGGGCTCGCCTACCGGCGCATTCTGCACCCGCTGAGCGAAGCGCCCAAGGCCGACGGTCCAGCCTTCGGAACTCCCCACCGCGTCACGCATGCCCTCCCAGCCGTCGCCATGTTGGTCGAGATTGCGGTGCTCGAGTTCGACCGCGCGTGCGCCTATCGCCCTCGGGTAGGAAGCGCACTTCGACCTCACTGGTGCGGGCAGGATCGGTCTCGACCCGCCACTGCAGTGAGATGTCCCAGCTGAACACGACACGGGTCGGAGGCTCGTACGCGAGCACCCGCGCCCAGCGGCATCGGCTTCCGTCCTCGCCAACGTCGTAGACGTCACCCCCCTCCTTCGGCTCGAAGACCATTGACGCCAGCGGCGCTTCGATGATGTGGTGCTCGGGCGGCCACCAGCTGCTCATGTCTTCGGTGAAGACGGCGAACGCGCGCTCGACGGGCGCATCGACGACGATCGCTGTGGAGACGGCGGTGCTGTCGGTCATGGGGTTTCCTCCTGTTGGCTCTGCTGTTGCGATTCCTGGTGCACGAATTCGACTCGCGCCTTGAACGAGTGCAGTGCGGTGTTCCAAAACCGATCGAGGTAGTCACGCAGCCCGGCGATGCCGACCGGGTCAAGGCTGTAGACACGGCGAGTCCCCTCCCGGACGTCACGCACAAGCCCGGCCTCCTTCAGCACCTTGAGGTGCTGGGAGACCGCCGGCCGGCTCACGGGCAACAGGGCGGCGATGTCACCAACGGCGCTCGGCCGCTCCCCCAGCCGCTCGAAGATGGCGCGCCGCGTCGGGTCCCCCAGCGCCCCCAGGCCGGCGATCGGGCCGGGCGTGGGTGCGGTCGCGGCGGGGGTCGTCACTTTGCCCGTAGCCTGCGCTTCCACTCGTAGGTCGTTAGTGCTCACTTACCGTAAGTGTAAACTTACACTTAGTGCTCGTCAAGGGGTCCGCTCGCAGTCGCACGCAGCCGAACTGGCGAACCCCAAAGCACCGAGGGTCTCGGGTTCGAACTGTATACGTAACCTTCGTTAATTGGGGTGGGTTACGGAAGGATATCGGGATATCCTTCGTTAATTGGGGGTAGTTTCCGAAGGATACATATACAGGCGGGACGACATGCCGCCACCTTCTGCGACGGTCCGGGCGGGGTGCGGATGGTGATGTGGTTCAGCCGTCGTACCAGCGATAATGCGTCCAGCCGGCCATTGGCCGCGCCCCCAGTCCCTGGTAGAAGTCGATGGCCGGTGTGTTCCACTCCAGCACCTCCCATTCGACCCGGCCCTCGGTCTGCTCGCGCAGGTGAGCGAGCAGGGCCCGGGCGTGGCCTTGGCGGCGATGGGCCGGCCGGACGTAGAGGTCCTCGAGCCAGATCCCCGTCTTGCCCAGGAAGGTCGAGAAGGTCCGGAACCACAGCGCGTGGCCCGCCAGACCGCCGTAGCCGTCTTCGACGACCGAGTCGTGGACGACCGATTCGGGCCCGAACAGCGCTGCGGCGAGGTCGGCCTCGGTGATCCTCACCTGGTCCGAGAGATCCTCGAACTCGGCCAGCTCGCGGATCATCGCAATTAGCTCGGGGACGTCTGTCTCGACCGCCGGTCGGATCACCCCGTGCGGGCCCGGTTGGCCGCCGAGACCACCGCGCCGAGCGACGCGTCGAGGATGGACGAGTCGCGGCCCACTCCCCACCACGTCGAGCCGTCGGGCCCGGCGCACTCCACGTAGGCGACGGCCGAGGCGCCCGAGCCCTCGGTCAAGGCGTGCTCGTGGTAGTCCTTGACCTCCATCACGACCCCCAGGTCCGCCTTGAGCGCCGCAACGAGGGCGTCGATCGGGCCATTGCCCTCACCCGTCACGGTCTGGTGCTGGCCGTCGACCAACAGCTGTGCAGTCACGCTGGTGTGGCCACGGCCCGTCGAGACCTCACTCGTCATGAGGCGCAGCCCGGCGTCCTCGGGGAGGTAGATCTCCTCGAACACGTCGCGCATCTGGCCGGACGGGATCACCGTCCCGCTCTCCTCGGTGATCTCCTGGACACGCTTTGAGAACTCGATCTGCAGTCGCCGCGGCAGGTCGAGGCCGTGGTCGGTGTCCATCACGTAGGCGACGCCACCCTTGCCGGATTGGCTGTTCACCTGGATGATCGCCTCGTAAGTGCGCCCGGTGTGCTTGGGGTCGATGGGCAGGTAGGGCACCTCCCACTCGTCGTAGTCCCTCCCGATGGCGGCCATGCCCTTCTTGATGGCGTCCTGGTGCGAGCCGGAGAAGGCCGTGTAAACCAGGTCGCCGGCGTAAGGGTGACGCGGATGGACCGGCAGGCGGGTGGCGTACTCGGCCACCCGGCGCACCTTTTCGATGTCGCGAAAGTCGAGTGTCGGGTCGACGCCCTGGGAGAAGAGGTTCATTGCCAGCGTCACGATGTCGACGTTGCCGGTTCGCTCGCCGTTCCCAAACAGAGTGCCCTCGACTCGGTCGGCGCCGGCCAGCACGGCGAGCTCCGCCGCGGCCACGGCCGTCCCCCGGTCGTTGTGCGGGTGCAGGCTGAGCACGATGCTGTCGCGGTTCTTGATAGTGCGTCCGAACCACTCGATGACGTCGGCATAGACGTTGGGGCTGTACATCTCGACCGTGGCGGGCAGGTTCAGGATCATCGGCCGCTCGGGAGTGGGCTCGATCACGTCCATCACCGCTTCGCAGATCTCCACGGCGTAGTCGGGCTCGGTGCCGGTGAAGCTCTCCGGCGAGTACTCGTAGCGGACCTCGGTGTCGGGAACCTGCGCCTCGTATTTCTTGCAGAGCTCGGCCGCCTTCACGGCGATGTCGGTGATGCCAGCCTTGTCCAGCCCGAAGACCACACGGCGCTGCAGCTCGGATACCGAGTTGTAGAAGTGCACCACCGCGCGCCGCGCACCGACCAGCGACTCGAAGGTGCGCTCGATGAGCTCCTGGCGGCACTGCACGAGCACCTGGATTTCGACGTCGTCAGGGATCAGGTTCTCATCGATGATCAGACGCTGGAAGTCGTAGTCGGTCTGGGAGGCCGAGGGGAACCCGACCTCGATCTCCTTGAACCCGACGTCGATCAAGGTCTGGAACAGCGCCAGCTTGCGCTCGGAGTCCATGGGGTCGATGAGCGCCTGGTTGCCGTCGCGCAGATCGACGCTGGCCCAGCGGGGCGCGTGGTCGAACTGCTCGTCGGGCCAAGTCCGGTCGTGCAGGACGAGCGGGACGTGCGAGCGGTACTTGTCGAAGGCCATGGGCGACGGATCGCAGGGCAGGGCCAGACGACCCCGCTCCATGTCGTCACCACTCCCTTTCTGTCCCTTCGCCATTGGTCTATTCCTTCCGTACGCCCTGTGCGGGTATGTCTGGTATCTGTGAATTCATTCGGCCCCTACCGGTGCCGGCCCAACAAAAAACCCCCTGGCCTTCGGCGCAGGAGGTTGCAGACGAACGCGATGTGGCGTTCGCCGTCAGGTAAGCAGCAGGTCCGAGATGAGTGCCTTCATAACAAACACAATTCTACATCGGCGGAGACCGCAGTCAAGAACGCCGCACCGGCGAGCCGAAACGGAGCAGGTTGCCGTCGGTATCGACGTGTGCCGCCTCCAGCACACCGAAGCCCGGGTCGAACAGCTCAGAGGTCTCGCCGACGCCCGCAGCCTTCCACTCGGCGTGCAGGGCGTTCGCATCGTCGACGGCGATGTACGCCGCACTCTGCTGGGTGCCCGGATCGTCGTCAGATCCCTCCGGGTCGGGGGTCGCCGCACCCAAGCCGGGCACGAGGCGGAAGTGGATCTTGACGCCGTCCCGCTCGACGGTCCCGTACCCGCCCCCGTGCACGTGCACGGAAAAGCCCAGGGCCTCGTAGTGGGCCGCGCATCACGTCGAAGTCAGCCGTGGGAAAGATGGGAGCGACGCCCTGCAGGGTGGCCATAGCGGGTCACGCTACCGTGGTCGGGATGCGCCGCCTCCTCTCGACACTGTCCAGGGCCGCCCTCGTGATCGGTGCCTTGGCGGTCGTCCGTGCCGTACTGCTCGACCGCGCGCCGAGGCGAGAGTTGCGCGCGGGTGAGCCGGTGATCGGCAGCCTCGACACCTGGCCCGACGTCCCGCGCAAGCCGAAGGACTGAGCTGGACCGAGCAGGACCGGGCAGGAGTGAGGTGGACCGGCCCGGCCTCGCCCGGCTCTCTCGCCACTCGCTCAGTACGCCGCGCCGCTCTCGCGGGCGATGGCGAGTTCGGCTGCGCCGTCTTCTCTTGTCCTGACACGTTCGTCATGGACGATCGGTTCGCCGCGGGTGTTGGGAGCTCTGGTGGCAATCAGCGCAGCGGCCGCAAGGAACACGCTGCTGACGAAGAGTGCACGCTGGAACCCTGCGGTTGCGGCTGCGGCGCGCGGGACGTGCTGCACGAGCAAGGTCTTCGTATGCGAGGTGGCGATGACGGAGAAGACGGCGAGGCCGAGCGCCGCGCCCACCTGAAATGATGCGTTGATCAATGCGGCGGCGAGACCCGCTTTTTCGGGCTCGACGTCGGCCTGGGCCGCTGTCTGGACACCCACGAAGACAGCCCCGAGCCCGAGCGAGAGGATCACCAGTCCGGGAAGAAGGTCGTCCACGTACGAACCGTGCACGGGAATCCTCGAGAGCCAGTACACCTCGCCGGCCGATACCAATGCACCGGTGACGATCAGTGGCCGCGTCCCGGTCTTCTCGAACAACTTCGAGCAGATGCCAGCCGAAATCGAGACACCGAGGGCAACAGGAAGATAGGCAGCCCCGGCGCGCAGCGGTGAGAACCGCAGCACCGTCTGCATATAGAGGGTGATGAAGAAGAACATGGAATAGAAGCCGGCCATGGCGATCACCTGGGTGCCATCGGCTGCCGCAAGTCCTGGGATGCGAAAGATGGAGAACGGCACCAGTGGGTTGCGGTGGCGGGACTCGTTGACGACGAACACGCTGAAGAGGACCGCCGCCCCACAGAGCCCGGCGAGTGTGTCTGCGGCGCTCCAACCGACACCAGGGACGCGGACGAGGGTAAAGACGAGCAGCAGCATCGCCGCCGTCACCAGAATTGCGCCCGGCGTGTCGAAGGATTGCGACGAGGCTCGGTCATGATCGCTTTTCACGAGGCGCAGCGCCGCTGGGATCACCGCCGCGCAGACCGGCAGGTTTACGAAAAAGATCCAGCGCCACCCCGGGCCACCGGCGAGGACGCCGCCGAGGAACACGCCGGCCGCAGACGAGATGCCCGTCATCGCCCCCCACGCGCCGAGCGCTTTCAAGCGGTCCGCACCCTGGTTGAAGCTCGTCGTGAGTATGGACAGGGCCGCCGGGGACATCATCGCTGCTCCGACTCCTTGTGCCAATCGAGCGCCGATCAGCACGCCGGCCGTCGGGGCCAGACCTGATGCGAGCGACGACAAGGCGAACACCGTCGTGCCTGCGACCAAGATCCGCCGACGCCCGAGCAGGTCGGCCATCCGCCCGCCCAGCAGGAGAAATCCCCCGTAGGTCAACAGGTACCCGCTGAGGACCCATTGGAGGTTCTGGACGCTGAAGCCGAGCTCACGCCGGATGGTCGGGAGAGCCACGTTGACGATGGAGGTGTCGAGGAAGTCCAGGAAGGCGACCGCACAGAGCAAGCCGAGAAGGAGCTTTCCCTGGCGCGTACCGAGCAAGGACGGGGCGGACCGGGCAGACCGGGATGTTGTCAGCGACACGGGCAGGGACCTCCACGGATCTGCGGGACCGGATAAGTTAGTTAGCTAACTTAACTGGCTTTGCGCAGAATGTCTAGACTGCAAGTGAGATGACTGACTCAATGTCCCCGCCAGCCCGAACCTCTACCGCGAGATCGAGCAAGCGCGACCGCCTGGTCGAGGCAGCCACCCAGCGCTTCTACGAGCAGGGCATCGAGCGCACCACCCTGGCCGACATCGCGACCGCCGCGGACGTGCCCCTGGGCAACGTGTACTACTACTTCAAGACCAAGGACGAGCTGGTCGCAGCGGTCGTCGCGGAGCAGGTGCACGTGATCGAGGAAACGACCAGGGCACTCGAGCGCCACCGCACCCCGGCGGCGCGGCTCAAGGCGCTCGTCGGAGAGCTCGCGGCTCAGGCGGAAGCCATCGCCCACTATGGATGCCCCCATGGCTCCTTGTGCATCGAATTGCAGAAGGAGGTCATCGGATCGGGCGGGAGTGACCCGGGATCAGGTCGCCTCATTGAGGCCTCGGTCGTGTGGGCCGAGCGGCAATTCAAAGAGATGGGCAGGCGCGACGCCCGTGACCTTGCCCTGCAGATGATCGGCTCCTACCAAGGCGCAGCTGTGGTGACACAAGCTCTCGGTGATCCCTCCATCCTGCGCAAGGAGGCTCGACGCGTCGACCGGTGGGTCGACTCCATCGCGTCGAGCTCGAAGCCCCAGAAGGGTTGATCCCTCCCCGGGAAGCCAGGCTCCGCCGGACCTAGAGCGTGACGCGGTGGATGTCGAGGATCCCCTCGTCGCCGCGCAACTGCTCCACCACGGCGTCGGGTGCAGCCGTCGTCGTCGAGATCACCATCATCGCTGTCGTGGCCTCGGGGCTCGGGCCCACCGCCATGGACGAGATGGAGACGCCGGCGGCGCCGAGCGCGGTGCCGACGATGCCGATCACGCCAGGATGGTCGTCGTTGCGCACGACGATCATGTGGGTCGACGGCGGCACCTCGACCAGGTGGTCGTCGACCACGACGATCCGCGGCTCAATTCGCAAGCCGACCGAGATGAGCGTGCCCGCCACCGAGTGCCTGCCCGAGCGCAACGTGATGAGCGACTTGTAGTCGTGTGATGTCGACGTCGAGGACTCCCGCACCTGCAGGCCCCGCTGTGCCGCCAGCTGTGGGGCGTTGACGTAGGACACCGGCTCCTCGGTCGAGCCGGCGAAGATTCCCTTGAGGACGGACAGCGTGAGGATGCCGGTGCTCTCCCCTGCCAGCTCGCCCTGGTACTCCATGTCGATGGCGTCGGGCAGCCCATCGTGGAGTCCGACGAAGAAGCGGCCCAGCTGTTCGGCGAGCCCCATGAACGGACGGACCACGTCGGTGACGTCGGTCGCGGCCACGTTCACCGCGTACGGCACGAAATCGCCGGCCAACGCCAGCAGCACCTGCTCGGCGATGGTGACGCCGGCCTTGTCCTGTGCCTCCTCGGTCGACGCGCCGAGATGCGGCGAGACCACGACGCCGGGCAGCTCGAACAACGGCGACTCGGTACAGGGCTCAGTGGCGAACACGTCGAGACCGGCGCCCGCCACGATGCCGTCGCGGATGGCGTCGGCGAGCGCCTCTTCGTCGACGATGCCACCGCGCGCCGTGTTGACGATGCGGATGCCCGGCTTGGCCTTGGACAGCAGGTCGCGTCCGAACAGTCCCATGGTCTCGGGCGTCTTGGGCGTGTGGATCGACACGAAGTCAGCCTCGGCGACGAGCTCTTCGATCCCCACCAGTCGCACACCCATGGCCCGGGCCCGCTCCTGGGACACGAAGGGGTCGTACCCGATGAGCTCCATGCCGAAAGCGTGGGCCCGCTGGGCTACCAGCGAGCCCGCCCGGCCGAGCCCGACGACGCCGAGGATCTTGCCGTGCAGCTCGACGCCCTCCCACTTCGAGCGCTCCCAGCGGCCGGCGACGAGCGCTGAGTGGGCCTGGGGGATGTTGCGGGCCTGGGCGAGCAGGAGCGCCATGGCCTGCTCGGCCACCGAGAGGATGTTCGACGTCGGTGCGTTCACCACCATGACGCCGCGCTCGGTCGCCGCCGTGACGTCCACGTTGTCCAGGCCGACGCCGGCCCGGCCCACCACCTGGAGCGAGGTGCCTGCGGCCAGCACCTCGGGGGTGACCTTGGTCGCCGAGCGGATGATGAGCGCGTGGGCCCCGACGACCGCCTCGAGGAGCTGCTCGGGGGTGAGCCCCTCTTGGACGTCGACCTCGTGACCTGCGTTGGAGAGCAGGTCGAGCCCGCTCTGCGCGATCTTCTCCGTCACCAGTACCCGTGCCACTGCGGTGGTCTCCTTACTCCCCCCGCCTCGAGTGTCTCTCGACGGTCGTGCCCCCGACTGCTGCGCTGTGCGTCAGTCTTGCGCCTCGGCGAAGAGGCTGGCCAGCCGGGAGACGCCCTCGGCGAGGTCGTGGTCGGACAGCGCGTAGGACATGCGGAAGTAGCCCGGCGCGCCGAACGCCTCACCGGGGACGACAGCCACCTTCGCCTCGGTGATGCAGATCTCGGCCAGCTCCGCGCTGGTCGCCGGACGTTGTCCCCGGAGGGTCTTGCCCAGCACTCCCTTGACCGAGGGGAACGCGTAGAACGCGCCCTCGGGCTCGGGGCACACGACGCCGTCGATGTCGTTGAGCATCGTGACGATCGCACGCCGGCGGCGGTCGAAGGCCTCGCGCATGGCGGCCACATCCTCGAGGCCGCCCGAAACGGCGGCGAGCGCGGCGCGCTGCGAGACGTTCGCCACGTTGGACGTCTCGTGGCTCTGGATGTTGGTGGCTGCCGTGATGGCGTCGGCGGGACCGATCAGCCACCCGACCCGCCACCCGGTCATCGCATAGGTCTTGGCCACCCCGTTGGCGACCAGGCAGCGGTCGGCCAGTTCGGGCACCAGCACCGGCATGGAGTGGTGTTCGGCGCCGCCGTAGACGAGGTGCTCGTAGATCTCGTCGGTGAGGACCCAGATGCCCTTGGAGACGGCCCAGCGGCCGATGGCCTCGATCTCCTCGCGTGGGTACACCGCACCGGTCGGGTTGGAGGGCGACACGAAGAGCAATGCTTTGGTGTTGGGCGTCCAGGCCGCCTCGAGGTCCTCGACGCTCGAGCGGAACCCCGTCGTCTCGTCGGAGGACACGTACACCGGCGTCCCGCCGGCGAGCCGGATCGACTCGGGGTAGGTGGTCCAGTACGGGGCCAACACGATGACCTCGTCGCCGGGGTCGCACAGCACGGCGAACGCGTTGGCCACCGCCTGCTTGCCGCCGTTGGTGACCAGCACCTGAGAGGCAGCGACCTCGAGGCCCGAGTCGCGCTTGGTCTTGACCGCGATGGCCTCGCGCAGCGCCGGGATACCGGCGGTCGGCGTGTAACGGTGGTTGGCGGGATCGCGGCAGGCCTCGACCGCGGCCTCGACGATGTGGGCCGGCGTCGGGAAGTCCGGCTCGCCCGCGCCGAAGCCGATGACGTGCTCCCCTGCCGCCTGCAGCGCCTTCGCCTTCGCATCGACGGCGAGGGTGGCCGAGGGCGCAACGGCGGCGGCCCGGCGGGAGATCCGGCGGAGCTCGGTCGCGGAGGGAGTGGTCGTCACGGATGTCATGATCTCATACGTGCCAGACATCCCCGACATCACGATCCCCCCTTCGCTGCTCCCCTCCGACGGGCGTTTCGGGTCCGGGCCGTCCAAGGTCCGCCCCGCACAGGTCGACGCACTGGCCGAGGTGGCCGGAACGTATCTCGGCACCAGCCACCGCCAGAAGACGGTCAAGGCTCAGGTGGGCCGGGTGCGCGCCGGCATGCGCTCGTTGTTCTCGCTGCCCGACGGCTACGAGGTCGTGCTCGGCAACGGGGGCACGACCTGCTTCTGGGACGCCGCGACGTTCGGACTGATCGAGGAGCAGAGCCAGCACCTGAGCTTCGGGGAGTTCTCCTCGAAGTTCGCCGCGTGCGTGAAGGCCGCCCCGCACCTGAAGGACCCCCAGGTGATCGAGTCCGAGGTGGGGACGCACCCGCTGCCGGTGGCCGATCCTTCGGTCGACCTCTACGCCCTCACGCACAACGAGACCTCGACCGGCGTGGCCATGGCCGATCCGCCGGCCGGCGGGTGCCGCGCTTCCGAGCGAGGGCGGCGGCCTGGTCGCCGTGGACGGCACCTCGGGGGCAGGCGGGCTGCGCGTCGACCCGGCCGAGTTCGACTGCTACTACCTCGCCCCGCAGAAGTGCTTCGCCAGCGACGGCGGCCTCTACATCGCGCTCATGTCCCCCGCCGCGCTCGAACGGGTCGAGCGCATCGCCGGCTCGGGCCGCTGGATCCCCACCTTCTTGGACCTCAAGACCTCGGTCGACAACTCGGTGTTGGACCAGACCTACAACACGCCCGCGCTGGCCACCATCTTCCTCTTGGCCGAGCAGATCGACTGGATGAACGAGAACGGCGGCCTGGAGTGGACCGCCACGCGTTGCGACCGCTCGGCCGAGATCCTCTACACCTGGGCCGAGTCCTCCGGCTTCGCCCGGCCCTTCGTCGAGAACCCGGCCCAGCGCAGCCACGTCGTGGGCACCATCGACTTCGTCGACGCCGTCGACGCGTCGGTGGTCGCCGCCGTGTTGCGGGCGAACGGGATCGTGGACACCGAGCCGTATCGCAAGCTCGGGCGCAACCAGCTGCGCATCGCCATGTTCCCCGCCATCGAGCCCGACGACGTCGCCTCGCTCTGCGGCTGCATCACCCATGTAGTGGGCGCGCTGGCCAACTGACACCGGGCGAGGTCTCGCCCGGCTGACTCCCGCGGGCGCCAGCGTCCGCGCCACCAACCGTCCGCGCCGCCGACGGGACTGGTGCTAACCCCAGCACAAAACGCCTGAGAGCACCATGGCTCCACCCGCAACCTTCTCTGTACTATACCGGGTATAGCTGAGACCAGGGTGGGCCCAGACGCAAGAATGTGAAGGTCAGAGCATGAGCACTGCCACACTGGCGAACTCGCCGCCGGCGGACGTCGGCGACAAACAGTGGGCCGTCGAGACCCACGGGCTGACGAAGCGATTCGGCGAGAACATCGCCGTGAACGACGTCGAGCTCCTCGTTCCCCGCGGGCTGCGCCTTCGGCTACCTCGGGCCCAACGGCGCCGGCAAGACGACGCTGATCAGGGTGCTGCTCGGCCTCACGCACGCGGACGCGGGCACCATGTTCCTGCTCGGCCACAGCGTCCCCCGCCACCGTGACCTGGCCCTGGCCCGCGTCGGCGCCATCGTCGACGAGCCCCGCTTCCACGGCCACCTGACCGGCCGCCAGAACCTGCAGATCCTGGCGGCGGCGCGCGAGCCAGCGGCCAAGGGCCGCGATCGAGCCGGCGCTCGAGCGTGTCGGGCATCCTGCACCGCGCCGACGACAAGGTGTCGAAGTACTCCATGGGCATGCGCCAACGGCTGGGCGTCGCCGCGTGCCTCCTCGGCGACCCGCAACTGCTGATCCTCGACGAGCCGATGAACGGGCTCGACCCGGGGGGGATGCTCGACATGCGCGACATGATCAAGTCGCTCGTGGCCGAGGGCCGCACCGTGGTGCTGTCGTCCCACCTCCTCGACGAGGTCGAGCGCACCTGCGACGCGGTGGCCATCGTCGACCGCGGCACGGTGATCCGCCAGGGTCCGATCTCCCAACTGCTCGCCGGGTCCTCCTTCGAAGTCCAGGTCGAGTGCGCCGACCCCGACCGGGCGCGCCACCTGCTCGACGGCACCGCGTTCGGCGCCCACGTCGCAGACCGGGCCCGATGGCCTGGCCATCTCGCTGCCGGAGGGCACCGAGCGCGATGCCATCGCGGAGATCAACCGCCTCCTGGTGGAGGGCGGGATCCCCGTGTACCGGCTCCAGCACATCCAGGCCTCGCTCGAGTCAGTGGTTCCTCGAGGTCACGAGCGTTGGGGGACACCGGAATGACGACGATCTCCGACGTCGGCGCGCCGGCACCGGGTCCGGCCCCACAGACGATTCCGGCGGCGCCGCGGGGCGACCACCGCGGCTCGTGGATCCCGACGTGGGGCATGATCACCACGCGCTTCATGGAGCTGCGCAAGCGGCGCGGGCTGATCATCGCCCTCGATCGCCGTGAACATCGGCATCCCGGTCGTCTTCCTGGCCGTGCGCCTCATCTCCCACGCGGTGGCCCCCAAGTCCTACGGGCCGGCCGGCGGCTACACCATCTTCACCACGCTGGTGCTCGGCTTCATGTACGTCTTCGGGTTCATCGTGGCGGCCGTCGTCGGCTGCACGGCGGGATCGGTCGACCTCACCGAGGGGATGTTCCGCCACCTCGTCATCACCGGCCGCTCGCGCATGGCCCTCTACCTCGCCCGTATCCCCGCCGGGCTGGCCATCGTCATCGCCATGGTGGCGGTCGGCTACACGATCGTCTGCGCGGTGTGCGTCTTCGCCGCCCCGACACAGCTCAACTACGACGGGGTGAACGTGCCGCAGGGGCTTCGCGTCCCGGCCCTGGACAGCTGGGCGGCGGCGCACGCCGACGAGGTCATCTGCAACTTCAACTTCAACGGGGGCCCAGGGCTGAACGGCCCGCCGCCGAGCGTGCCGTGCGGCAATGGTCAGACCAGCGGTCCCCCGCCTGGCGCCGTGATCCAGACGCCGAAGGGCGACGGTCACCGTCCCCGCCATGATCACGCAGGCGCAGATCCGGGCGTTCGCCGTCGCGGTCGCCAACCAGGACTACGCCGACTACAGCTCCAACTTCTCTGGTCCCTCCGACCTCGCTGATGGTCGACGTCGGCCTGTGGATCGCGCTGGAGGCGACCATCGGGTTCATCGTCGGCCTCGGGTTGTCCTCGCTGATGGGGCAGCGCACGGTGCCGGTGATCCTCCTCGTCGTGCTGGAGTTGATCTTCACGCCGATCTTCAGCCGCCACATCATCTCGCACCTGCTCAACGTCGAGCGGGGGATCGTGGGCGTCGCCATGCTCCACATCGAACCGGGCAACCTGCCGACGCCGTTCAGCGGCGGGGGCCCGGGGCGGCGGTGGCGGCGGGTTGGGCAGCATGCTGATACCGGAGTCCACCTTGACGGCCTCGCTGGTGATCGTGGGCTGGATCGTGTTCTGGACCGCCATCGGGGCGTGGCGCATGATGACCCGCGACGCCTGACCGGCCTTCGTGGCCGGGTCAGACCCGGCCTGGCCCCGGCTCAGCCGATGGCGAATCCGACCGAGGCGAGCAGCCGCTCGCTCTCGTCCCACAGGCGCACGGCCGCCTCGTCGTCACGGGCCTGGCGGCCCATGTGCCCCGGTTTCGAACGCACCCAGTACATGCCCGTCGTCTGTCGCGACCTCTGGCGACGTGGCCAGGTAGATCGACGTCCTGGCGCCGCGCTTGGGGCTGATCTGGAGCGGCCGGATCATGCGGATGCCGAACCCCATGACGCCGGAGAGGTCCCCGTCCATGCCGAAGCGGCTGCGGACCCAACCCGGGTGGGCGGCGTTGGCCGTGACCGCGCCGGAGTCGAGCCGGCGAGCCAGCTCGCGGGTGAAGAGCACGTTGGCCAGCTTGGCCCGGCAGTAGGCCTCCATGCCGTCGTAGCCGTGCTCGCTCTGGAGGTCGTCGAAGCGCATTCCCTTCGATGCGAAGTGGTGCCCAACAGAGGTGACGTTGACGACGCGCGGCGGGAGCAGACCGCTGTAACCGATGTAGCAGCTGGAGCGTCAGGTAGAAGTGCGCGAGGTGATTGACGCCCATCGTGTACTCGAAGCCCTGCGCCGTGACCTGGCGTTGCGACCATGTCCCACCGGCGTTGTTCACCAGCACGTCGAGGCGGTCCCAGCGCGACGAGATCTCGTCGGCTGCCTTGCTGGACCGACGCCAGGTCGGCCAAGTCGAGCGGGACGACGTGCACGTCGTCGTTCCAGGTGCGCCGCACGACCTCCTTGACCGCCGCCTCGCCCTTGGCCGGGTTGCGGCACGCCAGCACGGTCGTGGCCTCCTGAGCGGCCACGCCGACCGCGGTCTCCAGCCCGATTCCGGTGTTGGACCCGGTGACGACGACGACCTTGCCTTGCATGCTCATGTGGAATCCGATCGGTCGGGGTGTCCACCCGATTCTTAACCTTGCCGGAGCCGTCGGTCACGCCCTGCGGCAAATCCCGCCCCGGCCTGGTGACCGACTCCGTCTCCGCGTCATAGTGTTTCCCCGGAGGGCCAGCACGAAGGCGGCAAACCACATGACGATCGCGACGAGCCCCACCCTCGACGGCCTGCTACTCCAGGTGCTCGCCACCCCCGAAGGCCAGGCCGACCCCTACCCGTACTACGACGCAGATGCGGGCGGAGTCCCGGGTGAGCCGCACCGCCTTCGGGCCCTACGTCGTCAACGGCTACGAGGAGTGCCTCGGCGTGCTGCGCGACCCACGGCTCGGAAGAGGCATGGGGATCGAGGACGCCTCGACGGGCATCTTCAGCGACGCAGGCACGCGGCGTGGCGAGTTCCTCGAGGGGTCGAAGCACAACATGCTCCTCTCGGACCCGCCCGACCACACCCGCCTGCGCCGCCTGGTCTCGCGTTCGTTCACGCCGCGTCAAGTGGAGCGCCTGCGGCCGGCTATCCACGTCCTCGTCGACTCGCTTCTCGACACGCTGTCCGAGCGAGGCGACGTGGACTTCATCGCCGAGTTCGCGTTGCCGCTGCCAATGGACGTCATCGGCGAGCTGGTTGGGGTCCCCGCCGCCGAACGCGCCGGCCTGCATCCCTCCGTGCGGGCGGCGGCCAAGGGGATCGAGCCGGTGCTGACCGAGGAGGAGATCGGTGCCGCCATCGACGCGGTGATCTTCCTCGGCTGCTATTTCGCCGAGCTGCTCGATGACCGGCGACGCCATCCCCGCGACGATCTGCTGAGCGCGCTGGTGGAGGCCGCGCGAGAGCGATGACCGGCTGACTGACGAGGAGATCGCCTCCACCGCCATCTTGCTCTTCGCCGCCGGTTTCGAGACCACCACCAACCTATTGGGCAACGGCTTGCTCGCCCTCCTGCGTCACCCCGACCAACTGGCCGAGTGGCGGCGGCATCCTGAGACTCGCGCCCAACGCCGTCGAGGAACTGCTGCGCTACGACAGCCCGGTGCAGTTCAACTTGCGCACGGCGCTCGAGCCGGCCGATCTGTTGGGTGAGCCGCTCGTGCGCGGCGACCGCATCGTGGTCCTCCAAGGTGCGGCCAACCGCGACCCCGCACGCTTCGACGATCCCGACGAGCTCGACCTGCGCCGCAGCGACAACACGCCGCTCAGCTTCGGGTGGGGAATCCACCACTGCATCGGTGCGCCGCTCGCCCGCATGGAAGGTGAGATCGCGTTCAACGCGCTGCTGGCCCGCTTCCCCGCTATAGAGCTCACGACCGCCGAGGCGCACTGGCGCCCCAGCTTCACCCTGCGCGGCCTGCTCGACCTCCCCGTGCGCGTCTCAGCGCGCTGAGTCATCGGTGGGCACGGTCACGCGGTTCGGGTCGGCGACCGCGTCTGCGCTGTGGACCCGCTCCCACTCCTCGGGCGGCCCGATGATCGAAGCCGCCGGGCCGAGCCGCTCGACATAGCGAACGTGGACGGCGCGCCAACGGTCGGGTGGCCGCCACGGCAGCGGCTCGCCGGCGCACAAGAAGCCGAGCTGCTCGAGGCAGACGTGCCAACCGGCCGCGTCTCGCGCCGCCTTGCCCTGCTCGGGGAAGGTCACCGTCAAGGACAACACGCACCCGGCTCCGTCGGCGACCAGCTCGAAACGCAGCACGTCATCGGCCCAGCGCAGCTCCATACAAGCCGGCGGGTCGAAGGCGAGCATCTCGCCTTCAAAGGGCTCGCCCTCGGACTCGCGGAACGAGAAGTGCAACGGGGCCCCGGCCACCCGCGCCCCCTCGATGGTGGTGGGGAACCAGCCGGCCAGGTGTTCATCCTCGGTCAGTGCCCGCCACACCTTCTCCTGCGAGTGGGCGATGCGCCGGCGGTAACGCAGGACCGACAGGTCGCCCTCGTGCGTCAAGGTGCCGTCTTCGTCGGTGTCGTCGGGTGCATCCTCTGGGACGGGGGCATCGTCGTTCATGCAAAGGGCTCCTCATCCGGCGTCTTCCATGATCTCGAGGTGGCGCTCTAGGGCAGTGAGGCGGCGCCGCCCATTGCCGGCGGTACGGCGCCAGCCAGACATCGACCTCGCGCAAAGGCTCGGCCCGGACCCGATAGATGCGGCGCTGGGCGTCGACACGGGACTCGACCAGCCCCGCCTCGCGCAGCACCTTGAGGTGCTTGGAGACGGCGGGTTGGCTGAGCGCCAAAGTCTCGACCAGGTCGCCGACCGGCCGCTCGCCTTCTGCCAGCACGTCGAGGATGCGCCTCCGACTCGCCTCGGCCAGCACCTCGAACGTGCTCGTCACCCCGCTAATATGCTCCTCGACAGAATATAACTGTCAAGGGATATTAAGTCGAGGTGCGCTCGCTAGGCAGAAGGGCTGGTGACGGTCTTGGCGGCGATCCGTCGCAGCGGCGGCAGGCTGGGCGGCGGTTGGCGCCTTGGCGGCAGCGAGGCCAGCAACCCCGCCGTGGCCTCGGTGACCTGGGCCACGGCCTGCTCGAAGGCCTGCTCGGTCTGCGGTGACGTCGACTGCACGCCGCTGACCTTGCGCACGAACTGGCGCGCCGCCGCTTCGATCTCCTCGGGTGTCGCCGCCGGCTGGAGCCCGCGCAGAGTGGTGATGTTCCGGCACATGCAGCCCACCCTATGTCCACCGTACGCCGTGACGACCCCGGGACGTCACCACTGCGCACCACCCCAGCGGCACGCGACCAATCGGCCGCACGACCGAGCGGCGCACGACCGAGCGGCGCACGACCGAGCGTGCCGTCAGTGGCGGGGGCGGGGGCAGCGACCCGGCACCACGCGCACCGTCACCCGCGTCGCTGACGCGTGCGCTCTGCACCAACAGATGGGTACTCCCCCGCGCCGAGGTGATACGGCCGCCCCGCACCGTCGCGCAGTACCCGTGCTGGTAGTGGATCTCGGTCGGTACGAAGACGGCCGTCGGCGCGTGGATCTTATGGTTCGGCACGTACGTGAGGGCGAAGACGTCGCTCAGCGGTGAGTAGCTGAACGAGATCGGGGTGCCGGCGACTGCCTGCGGGTAGACCTGACTTAGTACGAACGCCGTCGAACGCAGCCGGCCGTTGGCCATGACGAGTGACTCGTCCGAGCTGCCCGTGGGATCGTCGTAGTACTTCCAGGCCCAGTACGCCCAGCCCACCTGTTCTCCGTCCATCTGCGCGGTCACCGAATCCAAGAGCACCGGGTTGCTCGACGCGCCGAACTCGCTGACGAACCAGGCGGGCCCGCCGGGCTGCTCCGGTGAGGTCATGGCCGGGCGGTCGGCCGCTCGCACGAAGAGCGAGTGCGCCTCTTGGTCCGCACAGGCGCCCACGTTGGTCGGGTTCCCCGTGAGCGGGCTGCGGGCCCCGCAGTAGATGTGGACGTTGAAGACGAGATTGGTGAGGTCCATGGGGCCGAGATACGTCGGGAAGCCACGGCTGGCGTAGTTGTCGGGCTCGTCGAAGATCAGATGATGGGGGTCGTTGGCCAGGATGGTCGGTACCACGCCCTCGGCTGGGTCGTCGGTCGGGCACTTCAGCAGCGCCGCGCCGTGGAGGACGTCGCCGACGTGGCCGGTGCCCGTGTAGAAGCACTCGAGCTGCGCGTCGAAGTGCGCGTCTCCGAGGCGGATGAGGGATGTGGAAAAAGGTTCGTTGAACGGGTCATAGCCGAGGACCCACGGGTTGGCGCGAAAGGCACGGGCGACAAGCCCCCAAATCCGGTCGTACTCACCCTGGAGATCCCCCCGCACGTTGTTGTGCCAGAAGTGGCTGAAGGCGATACCCGCGGCGGCGGTGCCGTACTCGAGGGACCATCGACCCGGAGGGTCGACGCTCGCCTTGTTGTCCGTGCACACCGCCCAGTTCGGTTCACCCTCGCCTTCGAACAGCTCGTTGTACACGTCCTGGTGCATGTCGAGGATCGTGTAGATGTGGTAGCGGCCGAGCAGGTCGACCGTCGTCGTCAGCCGCTTCAGGTAGCGGTCGAAGATGGCCCGGTTGAATTGGTGGGGGTCCTGCGGTGTGCCGCGGCGGCAGATGGCCGGGTCGTTCGCCGCCAACGTTCCCGGCTCGAGCCCCCTCCAGGTCATGCCGAGCCGGACGACGTTGAAGCCGAGCCGAGCCATCAGCGACGCGTCGGCCGCGGAGAAGTTCCAGGGCTTGCCCGGGGCTGGGAACAGCTCGTACGGCGGGTACTTGTACACGGCGTCCACGCCGTGGAAGAAGACGACACGCCCACTGCGGTCGATCAGGTACGGGCCGCCCGGCGACCGGATCGGGCCCGAGACGGCCGGAGCGCCGACGGAGGCCAGCACCTTCGTGTGCAGGCTGGGCAGCGACGTCGTTGTTGTGGCCGACCCCGAGCTGGGCGCCACCACGAGAGCCAGCACTCCCGCCAACAGCGCCGATAAGAGGGCCGCGGCGATCGAGCCTGGGAATCGCCTGAGCACGCCCGACAGTCTGGCCCCCGCACCTCCTGCGCCGGGCGCGCCCCGCCAAAGGCTCAGGCCACCTGCTCGAGCGCATGGGCGATCTGGACGTTGCCCGAGACGCTGCGCACAGTGAGGTCGACCCGCGTGTCACGGCGCGTCGACCCCGGGCGGTCCTCGAGCGGGATGTCCGAGCTCACCGAGCCCGACATCGTCTCGACATCGACCTGGAGGTCCACACCCCGGGCGACACCGACCGACACGTCACCTGACACCGAGCGCACGTGGAGCGCGCCCTCACCCAGCGTGAGCACGCGCACGTCGCCCGAGACGTTGATGATCTTCGCGCCATGGGTGAGCTCGCCCAGCCGCACGCTGCCCGAGGTCGCCTTCACATCGACGCGGCCCCCCGCGGCGCCGAGCTCGAGGTCACCCGACGCCGTTGCGAATACGGCGCTGCCCGCGACGCTCGAGCATCGCAAATCGCCCGAGGCGGTGTGCGCGCGTACCTCGCCGCCCACGTTGCCGACTGTGATGTGTCCGCTTGCGGTCTTGGCATGGACATCGGCTGTCACGTCGTCGGTCGAGATGTCGCCACTCGACGTCTTGACGTCGGCCCGCCCAACCGGGCCGGTGACCTCGATATCGGCCGAGGCTGTGACGACGGTGACGTCGCTCCCCTCGGGCAACTCCACCCGCGCCGTCACGGCGTTGCGGCGTAAAAAGCGCATCCCGTGCACGTTCGGCACCTTCACGACGACGAGGTGACGAGTGCCCATCGGCCGGTACTCGACGGTCGCCCGCTCAACCAGCTCCTCGGCACCCGGCGTCTCCGGTTCGAGCGAGACGGTTGTCGTCGGCGTCGCCCGCGAGGTGATGGCAACCAAGCCGACGGCGTTCTCCACCACGAGGCGCACCTGACCCGGGGTCTCGAATGTTCTGTCCATGTGCATGCTCCTTTCAGGTCGAGCCGTAGCCGCGCAGGCGGTTGCCCCCGCGCCCGCTCTTGAACCGCTGCGCCGACGCCCCCCGCTCGAGCGTCCGCACGATGTAGGTGTTGACCGAGACGCCTTCGCGCGCCGCACCCTCTTCGACCCGGTTCTTCAGGCCCTCACTCAGGCGCAACGTGATCCGCGCCGAGAGGTCCCCGCCGGAGGTTCCGTCGCCGGGGTTGTCGCTGCTGGTGGCGTGCTCATCTTCGAGGTAGGCCAGGTCGATGTCGTCGCCTGCGACCCGGATCTCGACTCGCCCCTCGGGCAGCTCGGCCGACAGCTCGGCGGCCACGTCGGAGAGGACGTCGAGGATGCGGCCGGGCACCGAACGGCCGAGCAGCTCGGCTATGCGCTCGGCCACCTCGGCCACGGTGTCGTCGCCGAGCTCACCGACGCTGATCACGTCGGATCGTAGGCCCTCCACCACGAGTGACATCTTCATGACGTCATTATGACATCACTTTGATGTCATAGTCAACCCTGGCTGGTGGGACGGTCGGTCCTTCGACTCGTCGCACTCGAGCTCGGCCACCCAAGGGTCCGGGTATCAATTTCGGCCCGTATATGTATCCTTCCGAAAACCCCCCAGTTAACGAAGGATATCTCGATAACCTTCCGCAAATACCCCTAGTTTCGGAAGGTTACATATACAGACGGGACACGAGACCGTGTCGTTCTTCTGCGGACGCACGACGCCGCAAGGGACGCTGTGGGGTAGAGCAGGCAGGCCCCAGGAGCAACGCGGCGGCCTCCGACGTCAAAGAGAGTTTGCTTGCAGCGGGTGTAGCAGAGCCTCATCATGGTCTCGGTTCCCTCGCCCAGCCGCATGGGCGAGACCTCCTCGGAAGGACTGGCCTGGTGCGAGTGCTGTGGGAACAAAGACCCTTCGACGCACATCAGGCATGCTGTCTGCGAGTGGCATTGCCCTCGCGGCGATCGTGCTCGTTGCGACGGGCATCGCAACCCCAGCCGGCGCTGCGTCGCCGCCCCCCGCCTCGGCGTCCGGCGTCTATGGGCAGAGCGATTTCACTTCCGGCTCGGCAGGCAGCGGGGCGAGCGGGCTGAACGCGCCGACCGCCGTCGCGGTGGATGCCAGCGGAGGCGTCTACGTCGCCGACTCCTCCAACAATCGAGTGTTGTATTTCCCGGCCGGCTCGACGACGGCGACAAGGGTCTACGGGCAACCGAACTTCACATCGACCGGCGCCGGGGTATCCGCTTCCAACCTGAACGACCCTGAGGGTTTGGCATTGGACACCAGCGGTGACCTCTACGTCGCTGATAGCAACAACAACAGGGTGCTGTTGTATCGTGCCGGCTCCACCACGTCGACTGTCGTGTTCGGACAGTCCGGTTTTTTCTCAGCCACCTCCGGTAGCGGGCTCAATGAAATGTCCGACCCCACCGGGTTGGCACTCGGTCCGAACGGAAACCTCTACGTCGCAGATGGAGGCAACGACCGCGTCCTGGTCTTTGCCTCGCCGTCGCAAGCAACCAGTGGCTCCTCGGCAGGTGTGGTGGACGGCCAGGGAGGCGCGACCTCGGCGAGCACCATGAACCTTCCGACGGGCGTCGCCGTCGACGCACAGGGCAAGATTTTCGTGGCCGATTCCGGCAACAATCGGGTGCTCGCCTTTGCAGCGAACACACCGACAGGCGGGTTACCAGTCGGGGTCCTCGGTCAGCCGAGCTTCGTCGCCAGCGCGTCCGCGACCACTAGTGCCCCATCAAGCAACGTTTGCGCGCTTTACCAGCTCACGGAGGGTTTCGTCTTGAGCATGGCGATTGCGCCAGATGATGTAGCGACGGATCATCGAGTTCTGCTCCTCGTGTGAGCGGTGATCGGTGCCGTCGAGGGTGAAGTAGCGCAGCGCCTGGAACTGCGCCTCGATCCGGTTCAGCCAGCTGGCGTTGGTGGGGACGTAGGCCAGCTCGACGTTGTTGGCCTTGGCCCACACCCCGACCCGGTCGTCTTTGTGGGTTGAGAGGTGTGGGCTGAAGTTGTCGAGCACGATGGCGATACGCACGTTCGGCGGGTAGAGGCTGCGCAGGTAGCGGCAGAACTCCAAGAAGGTGGTGCGGTCCTTCTTCGTCTTGATGTGGCCGTAGATCTTGTCCTGGTTCAGGTCGTAGGCGGCCATGAGGTGCCGCACGCCCTTGGTGCGGGTGTAGGTGGCCCGGCGGCGTCGTCGCCGTGGGCCGGCGGTACTCGACTCGCCTTTGACGATCATGGGCGCCCATTGCTTGCCGGGTCGTGGGAGCAGGTTGAGCGGCCCGAATTCGTCCATGCAGATCACGACGGTCGGATCGCCCCGCTTGGGCTTGGACTTCCCATCGGCGATGTCGTAGAGCTCGAGCACCCGGTTCTTCTTGGCCTCGAAGTCGGGGTCCTTCGATTGCTTCCAGGTCTTGATCACTTGAAAAGAGACACCCTCCTCACGGAGGAGCACGCGTAGACCCTCGTGACTGATGTCGTCGACCACCCCCTCGGCGACGAGGAACTCGGCCAGCTTGGACAAGCTCCAGGTGGAAAAGGGCAGGTCGTGGTCCATCGGACGGCTCAGCGCGATCTTCTTGATCTCCCGGCGCTCGGGCAAGGTGAACTTCGGTGGTCGGCCTCCCGAGTACTTGGGGGCCAACGAGTCGAACCCGTCGTCGTTGAAGTTGTGCAGGACTTCACGGACCCGATCGGGCGAGGTGAAGGCCACCTTGGCGATCTGGGCCACGTCCATGCCCTGGGCCGAGAGCAGCACCATCTGGGCTCGACGCCACCGCACCACCGAGCCCGAGGACCGCCGCACGATCTGGAGCAACCGTCTGCCCTCGTCATTGGTGATCTCTCGAACGTGTATCCCTTCGCGCACTTGACCTCCTCTTTTCGCGAGAGGCCAATTTGCGCGACCCCGACGTCAAAGTGGTGGACGCGCCCCTCCAACGTTGCCGGTCACGGCACTAGCACTGGCCTGAATGAACCATTTGGTGTGGCAGTGGACGGAGTTGGGGACATCTACGTCGGCGACTCCGAGAACAACCGGGTGGTGTTCTACCCGGCGAATTCCGCCAACGGTCCCCCCGCCACTCAGGCCTACGGGCAGCAGGTCGACGGGGAGCCCGTTTTCACAACCAGCGTCGCTTCTCTCGGACCAACTGGTCTGAACCGCCCGACCGGCTTGGCGCTGGACAGCAACGGAGACCTCTACGTCGCCGACGCAAGTAACAATCGCGTGCTCTCCTACTTCGTGACTCCGGTGATCACGAGCATCACCCCCACGAGCGGACCGGTCGGTACTGCGGTGACCATCAAGGGCACGGGTCTGCTGTTTGCGACCGCGGTGACCCTGCACGGTCTTCACGCGACCATCGTCAAGGACACGTCCACCAAGATCAAAGTGGGAATCCCAAGTGGAGCGACCAAAGGAAAGCTCAAGGTGGTCACTCCCGGAGGAAAGGTCAAGGCCCCGGTCGCCTTCACCGTAACGTGACGTCAGGTCACTCCCTTCGTGCAGCTCAGTCACGCAGACGGGGGGAAGTAGGCGCCGCACCACCGAGCGACGAAGCACAAATCTCACCCGCGACACCGGGGATGCGCAGCTTGCAACCACCGTGTCAGGTCCGCCGCCCAGATTTGTCACGGCGTTGCGCGGGCATGGACGGATCGTGCCGAGAAATAGCAGAAGCACGTTTTCGACCCGCGACCACCCGAGGCCGCTCGACCGTCGTGAACGAGCAGTGCAGGTCGCCGTCTCGAGGCGTCCATAACGGGGAGGAGAAGAAAATGGCGACCGGACGGCGAGCGCCACGCCAGCTGGCCAACGTGGAGGGGATCTGCCTCCTCGAGGACGAGTTGGCCCCCGACGGCTGGCAAGTGTGCTGGATCCTCGACCTCTCAGCGCTGGGCATGGGACTCATGTTCCGTCACCAGCACGAAGCCGACCTGCTTGGACGCACGATCGCGGTCGAGGTCCCTTCCGCCCAGGACTCCGCTCGAGTCCCCCTGGAGGGAGAGATCAAGAACGCCCTCATGATCGAGCCTGGCCTGGTTCGGGTCGGGATCGAGTTCACTGGCGCGACGACCGGCGAGCAAGCGCTCGCTGCCGTGCTCAGCGCTCTGGCCGAAGCGGACGCCTCGGACAACATGGTCCTGCTCCGCGTGACCCCTTAGACCAGACGAGCTCGGCCTCGTACCAGACGCACCCGAGCACCGTCCCCCGCGTGGCCCTCTGCGCGGTGCTCTCACACGGTGCTCTCACACGGCGCTCTCACACGGCGAACGCCGGGTCAGCCCCCCGAGGCGTCCTGCACCCGGGTCTTCCCGGCCGAGATGAAGGGCATCATTGCCCGCAATTCGGCACCCACCGACTCGATCTGGTGGGCCTTGCCCGCTTCGCGCAGCGCCTGAAAACGCGGGCGCCCCGCCTTGTTCTCGGCGATCCATTCCTCGGCAAAGGCGCCGCTGCGGATGTCGTCGAGGATCGACTGCATCGTCGCCCGCACAGCATCGTCGATGACGCGGGGGCCACGGGTGAGGTCGCCATATTCGGCGGTTTCCGAGATGGAGTAGCGCATGCCGGCGATGCCCTGCTCGTACATGAGATCGACGATGAGCTTGAGCTCGTGCAGGCACTCGAAGTAGGCCGACTCGGGCTGGTACCCGGCGTCGACGAGGGTCTCGAAGCCGGCGGTCACGAGCGCCGTCAGCCCGCCGCAGAGCACCACCTGCTCGCCGAAGAGGTCGGTTTCGGTCTCTTCGTTAAAGGTCGTGTCGAGCACGCCGGCGCGGGTCGCACCGATGGCGTGTGCGTAGGACAGCGCGAGGTCACGCGCCTTTCCCGTCGCGTCCTGGTGCACCGCCACCAGTGAGGGCACGCCGCCGCCCTCCGTGTACGTACGGCGCACGAGGTGGCCCGGGCCCTTCGGGGCGACCATGGTCACGTCGACGCCCGGGGGCGGCACGATCTGTCCGAACCGGATGTTGAACCCGTGGGCGAACATCAACATGTCACCGTCATTGAGGTTCGGCGCCACGAACTCGTCGTAGGCCGCCTTCTGCTCAGTGTCAGGCAGCAAGATCATGATGACATCGGCCTCGGAAGCGGCGTCGGCGAGCGACAGGACGCGCAGGCCCGCCTCCTCAGCCTTGCGCCGGCTCGAGCTGCCCTCGCGCAGGGCGACCCGGACGTCGACACCTGACTCCATCAGGTTCTGGGCGTGCGCGTGCCCCTGGGAGCCGTAACCCAAGATGGCGACCTTGCGGCCCGCGATCAGGGTCGGGTCGGCGTCGGACTCGTAGTACAGCTTGGCCATGGTCCCTGCTCTTTCTGTTCTCTGAGTGGTTGCGTAGCTCTTGGCGCTGCTCTCAGTGGTGGCGTTCCAGCTTAGGCAGCGCCACGCGCCCTGTCCGTTGGAGCTCGACGACGGTGTAGGACTCGAGCAGCCCTTCGAAGTCGTCGATCTTCTCGGGCCGCCCCGCCAACATGACGGTCAGTCGATCGGCCCCGACGCTCACGACCTCGCCGCCGAAGACGCCCACGAGCTGAATGACCTGCGAGCGCTCGGTCGGTCCCACCGCCACGGTCACCAGCACGAGCTCTCGCTCGACCGCCTCGGCCGGCGAGAGCTCGTCGATCGAGACCACGTTGACCAGCTTGTCGAGTTGCATGATCACCTGCTCCAGCGGCGCCGACTCGACGTCGACCACGATGGTGATGCGGCTGAAGCGCTCGTCCTCGTCGGTGGGTGCGACCGCCAAGGAGAAGATGTTGAACCCACGGCGGCTGAAGAGCCCGGCCACCCGAGCCAGTACGCCGGCCTTGTTCTCCACCAGCACCGAGAGGATGTGATGGCGCGGCGCCCCGTGCGCCGAACCCGAGGCGCCTGCTTTGCCTCCGGGCATCGCGCGCGAAGGCCGGAACGCCCGACCCCGACCCGGCCGCCGTCACCGCCCCGCCCCCTGCGCCAGCTGGTCGGGGTGCACGACGATGTCGTCGTTGGATGAGCCGGCGGCCACCATCGGATACACCTTCTCGAAGGCGTCGGTCCGGAAGTCGACCACGACGGGCCGGTCGTCGATCGAATTCGCCTTTTCGATGGCCGGTCCGACGTCCTCGGGCGTCTCGGCCCGGATGCCCACACAACCCATCGCCTCGGCCCACTTGACGTAGTCGGGCAGGTCGGGCGAGAGGTAGACCTCCGAGTAGCGCTCCCCGTAGAACATCTCCTGCCACTGGCGCACCATGCCGAGGTAGGCGTTGTTCAAGATAGCGATCTTCACCGGGATCTGTTCCGAGCTCGCGGTGACCAGCTCTTGGGCCGTCATCTGGAAGCAGCCGTCGCCGTCGATGGCCCACACCGTGCGGTCGGGCCGCCCGACCTTGGCCCCGATCGAGGCGGGCACCGCGAAGCCCATGGTTCCCGCGCCGCCGGAGTTGACCCAGGTGTAGGGGTGCTCGAAGTTCCAGTATTGCGAGGCCCACATCTGGTGCTGGCCCACGCCGGCCACGACGATGGTGTCCTCCTGCGACGAGTCACGCAGCTGCTCGACCACGTTCTGCGGCTTGATCGCCCCGCCGTCCACATCCGCGTAGTAGAGCGGGAAGCGGTCTTGCCACTCGCGGATCTGGTGCCACCAAGGCGCGAGATCCTGGACCACCGGCGCGTCGCCCCGGGCGTCCATGGCGAGCAGCAGCTCCCCTATCACTTGGCGGCAGTCCCCGGCGATGCCGACGTCGGGCACGCGCACCTTGCCGAGCTCGGCCGGATCGATGTCGACGTGGATCACCTTGGCCTCGGGCGCGAACGTCGAGATCTTGCCGGTGACGCGGTCGTCGAAGCGCGCGCCGAGGTTGATCAAGAGGTCGCTGCGCTGCATGGCGGTGACCGCGGTGTAGTGACCGTGCATGCCCGGCATCCCGAGCGCCTGGGGATGCGAGTCGGGGAAGGCGCCCCGCGCCATCAAGGTCGTGACCACCGGGATCCCGGTGCGGTCGGCCAGCGCGCGCAGCGCCTCCGCGGCCCGCGCCTTCAGTACGCCGCCCCCGACGTAGAGCACCGGCCGCTCGGCCCGCGCGATGAGCTCGACCGCCTCGCCGACGAGCACGGGGTCTCCGAAGGTCACGGGGTGATAACCCGGCAGGTCGAGGTCGTCGATCGACGTCGGCCAGTACCACTCCATCGTCTCGTTGGAGATGTCCTTCGGCAGGTCGATCAGAACCGGGCCCGGCCGCCCGGTGGTGGCGACGTGGAAGGCCGCGGCGACCACCCGAGGAATGTCGTCGACGTCCTTGATGAGCCAGTTGTGCTTGGTGATGCCCATCGTGACGCCGGTGATGTCGCATTCCTGGAAGGCGTCGGTGCCGATGGCCGGCGTGGCCACCTGGCCCGACACCACGATCAGCGGCGTCGAGTCCATGTAGGCGTTGGCGAGCGGCGTGACGATGTTGGTCGCGCCCGGGCCGCTCGTCACCATGGCGACGCCCGGACGCCCGGTCACCATGGCGTAGCCCTCGGCCATGTGGCCCGCGCCCTGCTCGTGACGCACCAGGATGTGGCGGATGGAAGAGTCGATGATGGGGTCATAGACCGGCAGGATGGCGCCGCCGGGGAGGCCGAACATCACGTCGACCCCCTGCATCTCGAGGCTCTTGATGAGGGCCTGGGCCCCTGTCATCTTCATGGTGGCTCCCCTGTTCCGCTGGGTTGCGTGTCTCTGTCGAATGTCTCGAATCGGTCTGGAAATTGAAAAAACCCCCCGGATCGGGAGGTCGGTAGGCGCGCGGTCTGCGATGTGGGCGCGCGCCTACGTTACGAGTACCAGAATCTCTGGACGGCTGCTGCGCTTGCTCATGACCCGTTCATTCTGCCATGGCTGCCGGCTCGGGACAACCCCGGCCCGATTCCCGCGGCCGGACGGCCACCCGACGGACACCTCACCGCACCCAGGCTGTGCCCGCAGCGGGCGCTCCCCCCGAGCAATCTCGAACGCCGGCCCGGACGAGGACCTTGTCGCTACGCCTGGCGTTTCATCTCCCGGTCCAACGCGGCGCGCGTCGCTCCATCGATGCTCGGGGGCCTTCGGCGGCATCGTGCGTGCGACCGGCGACGATCCGCATGGTCTCACCGAAGCGAATCGCTTCGAGCATCGGCATGTGGCGCGTCCGCATCGCCATCTCTTTCATGATGCGCTGCGCCAGGGGCGCTCCGTTGAGGAGTCGGGTCGCCAACGCATGAGCCTCGTCGAGGAGGGTCTCATGAGGGACGACCTTCCAGACCAGTCCCATCGCCGAGGCTCGTTCGGCGTCGATGCGCTCCCCGGTGAGCAGCAGCTCCATTGCATCTGCCCAGTTGATGCGCTGCGGTAGGCGTATGGAGGCTACGACGGCAGGCACTCCGAGGTTCACCTCTGGCAGCCCGAATTCGGCCCGGTCACTCGCCAAGACGAAATCGCACCAGGTGGCAAGCGTCAGCCCGTAACCGAGGCAGTAGCCATTCACCGCAGCAATGACCGGCTTGAAGATCTCCCAGCCGCTCTCGAAGGAATTTCAACGTCGGCTTTTCCCAGAACGTGCCGGCGAACTCACCAACCGCCCCCGCTCCGTCGTGGAGGTCCCCACCGGCGCAGAAGGCGCGTCCGGCACCTGTCACGATGGCCACCCACGCGTCCTCGTCATCTCGGAAACGTGAGAACGCTGTATTCAAGTCCTGCCTCATCTCGGCGTTGATGGCGTTGAGAACCTCGGGTCGGTTGTAAGTGATCGTGGCCACGTGGCCCTCGAGTTGGAACGTGACTGCATCGCCCACGACTCCAGTCTGCCCGGTCATGACTACGCCGATGAGGTGCCTGCGAGTCCCTCGAACCCGATCGGCGATAGTTACGCGCAGAACCGCAACCACTGCGTGCACCACGCCCACTGCGTCCACTCTTGACAGGTAACCATTTAGTTACATATACTGACCGGGTGTGGACGACAACCTTGTGTTCAAGGCGCTCGCCGACCCGACGCGTCGCTTCCTGCTCGACCTTCTCTACGAGCGTGAAGGTCGGACGTTGACCGAGCTCGAGTCCCGCGTGGACATGACTCGTATCGGCGTCATGAAGCATCTACGCCTGCTCGAAGAGGCGGGGCTTGTCGTCACGCGCCGGTCGGGCCGGGAGAAATTGCATTTCCTCAATCCCGTCCCGATCCGGCTGATCCATGACCGGTGGATCGATAAGTACACGGAGCACCACGCGGCGGCGCTCGCCAACCTGAAATCCAACTTGGAGGCACAGAAATGACCACGGCAACCACTTCCGAGACGATCCAGATGTACCGCGTGTACATCAAGGCGACGCCCGAAGCCATCTGGGACGCGGTCACCAAGCCCGAGTGGACGGTCCAGTACGGCTATGCCCCTGTCGTCGAATACGAACTGCGGTCAGGCGGTGCCTTCAGCGCACACGCCAACGAGGGGATGAAAGCGCTGGGCTGCCCGGAGGTCATCAGCGATGGCGAGGTGATCGAGTCCAACCCGCCTCGCAAGCTGGTCCAGACGTGGCGGATGACGATGACCCCCGAGCTGGCGTCCGAGGCGTTTACTCGACTCACCTATGACATCGAGCCCGTACGAGGCGGTGTCACGAGGCTCACCGTCACCCACGACGTGACCGGTGCACCGATGTGGGCCGCCGTGCTGAGGGGCGAGAGCGAGTCGAGCGGAGCGGGGGGCGGCTGGAGCGAGATCCTCAGCGGGCTGAAGACACTCCTCGAGACGGGCCAACAACTTCCCTTCCAAAGTGGGCCGGCATAACCTCACGCCCACCACGCGAACTCCTCGGACCAGTCGACGTAGCCGAACAGGTACGGAGGAGGAGGGTGTTGCAACGAATTCGAGACTTCGACCGGCTGACTCGAGGATCCGGGTAACACCCACAGCGCCTGGTTCTTCACGAAGACGAGCCCGGTGCCTCTTTCCGAGAAGACTGGATCGACGGCGCCGGTGGTGTCGCTGACTTGGACAGGGGAATCCGAACCCGCCCGCACAATGCAGAGCTCGCCCGTGGCGTACCAGCTCGAGACCTGTACCCATGAAGCACTGGATGAGTAGCGCGGTGGAAGATCGACTTCGCTCTGGGGGGCTTCGACGAAGGCCGTCGAACCGTCGACGGGCGAGATAGTCGGGTCCTCGGTGACAGACGACGTCGGTGCCGTGAGCGGTGTGCAGACCGGCACCGACCCACATACCTCGAGCGACTTGCCGAACCATACGAACTCCTCGCCCTCCCCCTGGCCACTGCTTGGGTTGCCGTTGACGACCAGGGCGAGCCTGTTGCGACCGATGGCAAGGTCCGGCGGTTGGAACACCGGAGCGGTGCCCAATACGGTGAACGCCCCTCTTGGCTCGGAGATGACGCCGAGGGGCAACCCGTAATTCTCGACTGATGGCCCGCCTCCTCCTTGGTCCTGCCACAGCACGATCCCGAGGTGCAGTGACCATCCAGCCAAGAAGTAGCCATCGTTTTCGTTGGGGCTCATCCAGATGCTCGGTTGGCCGCCGTGCACCGGCACCGTCTCGAGCGCCTCTTCGCCGAACCCCACGGGTGAATAGAGGACGGCCGCCTGGGAGCCGTCCGGAGACCAGACGGCTCCGTTGACGTAGCCGGGACCGAGGAGGCGACGCGGTGGTCCCGACGGGCTCACATTCCACACCTGGCGAGGCACGAGAGGGGCACCGTTGACGGGACCGGTCGTAATCAATAAATCGTCACGCGTCGGACTCCAGCTCATGACCACGGAGTCGGAGTCGGGGACCCCGACGGCATCAGGTAGTCCTCTCACCCGGTGTGCATCGGCGCCGTTGCCTCGAGCCATCCAAAGAACATCGGCGTTTCCCTCCGCAACGGGACGAAGGAAGGCAAGCCAACGCCCATCGTGGGAGAACGCGGGGCTTACGGGGACGGGTAGGCCTGTGGTCACTTGCCGCACTGATCGAGACGAGCCACTGAGCACGAAGAGGGCGTCTGCCGAGACGAAGGCCAGCTGGCCCTGACCCGAGAACGCCCGGGTATCGAGCGTCAGAGGCTGCGAATCTCGGTGGATCGAGGCATCAGCGACGGCGCCTGGGATCAGAAGAATGCCGAGGAGGTTGAGGGCCGACAAGACTTCGACACCTGCGAAGACGCGTCTGAGCCAGACCCTGCTTCCCATGGCGACATTCTGGATCAGTGATGGTTCAAGCGGCTCCCCGCTCATATGGCGCCGTCTCGAACCTCCAGTCAGAATCGGACCATGAGTGCGGACGCTCCGGACGACAAGGGTCACTCCGTGCGGGCGCGGGTTGCTGAATATCGCTGCCGAGTGGCGGATGACTTCGAGAGACTCGCCCTGAGCAATGGGACTCGCCATCGTGGTGCGAGGGCTGGAGGGTCCGAGACGTCCTGGGTCATCTCGTCCACAACGCCGAGGCGTCGCGAGTGTCGATGGCGCGTGACATGATCCGCCACCCCATACGTCCCGACAAGGGATTGGACCTGATAGCTCGCCGGCTTGGAGACGAACCCGTCCCGAACCTTGCTCGGCGTCTCCGCAAGGCCCGGCTTGGGGGGGTCCGTGTCATCGGCTTCCCCGTCGGCATGGGACTCGGAGACGTTGTCGTCCACGGAAATGACGGTCTTCGTCCACTCGGCTTGGAGTTCGAAGTCCGTCCAGACGATGCGGTGTCGATCCTCGATGCCTACCGACGCGTGGGAGGTCTGGTCTTCCACACACGACCGCATCGGAGTGTCCGCTTGGTCGCAACCGACGTCGAGTGGTCGTGCGGGGAAGGTCCCGAGGTGACGGGCCGAGCCATCGACATCATGATGCTCATGGCCAACAGACCGCAGGTCCTCGACATGCTCTCGGGGCCGGGCGTGACGGACCTGGCCGCGTAAGCGACCGACCGGAACTCGCTCCGTTCGCCGCGTTAGTGACGTACCCCCTGGACGACACATGTCACAAACGACACCATGACCTTGTCGTCTTCCTGTGAGGGGTCGAAGCCGGTCGGTGCGCCGACTCCCCGCACCTCTGCTCCCAACAGCTCGAGCACTTCGACCTGCTTCGATTGGTCGCTGAAGGCAACGTCGACGGGGAGTCGAATGGTCATCGTGTTGGCGTAGACCAGTTCGTCGAATCCGCCAGGCAACAGTTCGGCGAGTTCCCTTTCGAGAAAGGAACGTACGTGAGACGGGTCGATGAGCTGGTGGACCTCATCGAACCGCTCTCGCACGTCACCCGAGGGCGCGATGAGATCGACGAGCACAATGCGTCCGCCCCTCCGACAGACCCGAACCATCTCGGCGACAGCTCGATGCGGGTCAGCGAAGTGGTGGAGGGAACTCCTGCAATAGACCACATCGAAGGATTCATCTGCGAATGGCAGGAGTTCCGCGTTGGCCTCTTGCAACAAGACGTTGGCGATCCCCTGATCGTGAAGCCGCTGTGCGCCGATCCGGAGCAGGGCCGGGGTCAGATCAATCCCGACGACTTGGCGTACGCGCCCAGCCACAGGCTCCGCGGCATGGGCGGCACCGCAGGCCACATCGAGGACGATCATGTCCTTGTCCAAGGGTTCGATCCACGACAGCGCACCGGATCGGCTGGCAAAGGGAGAGTCCGGCCCGGAGAAAAGCGGGACCTGGTGCTCGAAAGACTGACGCACGACAGCATCGTGATCGCGAAGATCCATCTCAAGATCTTGGCACCGTTGGACCGGGATCTCAGCAGGGCGCCGGCGCCGCGCGCCCGTGCCGCAGGAGGTTGTCGAGAATCGACCGAACGCGCCCGGACTCCGCCTGTGCCTCGGGATTCTGACTCTCGTCCGTCAGCTGGGCGTCGGTGTCGCCATACCACCGCCGAGGAGAGCGGGCAGCGCAGTGGCGCGCATGCGCGCCAGGACCCGGTCCGTCACCGGCACCGCGTCGGGGTGGACGCCACCGTTGCGGTCGGCTTGCGCCTGCCATGTGGCGATCCTCCGCTCGAAGACGGTGGGGTTGGCGAGCTGCGTGCAGTCGATGCTCTCGGTCGTGAGGTCGACGACGATGGTGTCGCCGTCCTCGACCAGTGCAATCGGCCCGCCGAGGATGGCCTCGGGTGCGACGTGGCCGACGACCAGGCCCACCGATCCGCCGGAGAACCGCGCGTCGGTCATCAGGGCGATGGTGATGTGACGCTCGCGACACAGAGCCGTGATCCGCGACGTGGGGTCCAGGAGCTCGGGCATGCCGGGCGCACCCCGTGGCCCCTCGTAGCGGATCACCACCATGTCGTTGTCCTCGAAGCTGTCCGGACGCCGGTCCAACGCCTCGATGAGCGAACGCTCGCCGTTGAAGACACGGGCCCGGCCGATGAAGACGTCGTTCTTCATGCCACCTTCGACGCCGGCGACCTTGAGGATCGCGCCGCCGTTGGGTGCAAGGTTGCCGCGCAACAGGCGGAGACCGCCGGTGTCCTTGAAGGGCTTGGCGGCCGAGTAGATCACGTCGTGATCAGGAGCGGATGGGGCCAGACGGGCGAGCTGGTCGGCCAGCGTCTCGCCCGTGCAGGTCAGGGTCTCACCGTCGAGGAAACCCGCAGCGAGGAGCTCGTTGACGATGACTTGCAGCCCGCCCTTGCCGTCGACGTCCACCATGGAGTAGTCGCCGAACGGCCGCATGTTCACCAGTACGGGCAAACGCCGGGAGAGCTGGTTGAACTCCTCCTGGCTCAGTGCTTCGGCCCACAGGTCGATGCCCGCCGCGCGCGCGATCTCGACGCTGTGCAATACCACGTTGGTGGACCCGCCCATGGCAATGGCGACGGTCAGGGCGTTGCGCAGCGACGAGGGCGTCACGATGTCGCGAGGGCGGATGCCCTTGCTCGTCATGGCGAGCAGACAGTCGACGAGTTGGTCGGGGAACTCCGCCAGGCGGCGCGGATCGTCTGAGGACGGGGACACCATGTGCAGTGGCTCGAGGCCGAGCACGGCGATGAACGTCTGCATCGTGTTGTACGTGAACATGCCCCCGCAGCTGCCCTGGCCGGGGCAGGCGTGCAGCGCGAGCCGGGCACGGACGTCGGCGTCCTGGTCGACCGCCTGGAACGCCGTGACGAGATCGATCCTCGCCCCGGTCTCGGGGTCGATCCCGGGCCTGATCGGGCCGTCCGAGAGGATCACCGCGGGGGTGTTGTTCTCGAGCACGGCGGCGAGCGTCCCGACCGGCGGCTTGTCGCACGCCACCACGGCGATCAGCCCTGCAACGTTGTTCGCCGCCAGGTGGACGTCCGCGACGTCGTGGACGAGCTCGCGACCGACCAGGGAGAATCGCATCTGCGGCGTGCCGTTGAGCTGGCCGTCGGACACTCCGAGCGTGAATGCCGGCGGGATCAGCCGAACCGGCAGATCGTCCGCGGCGATGCGGCGGGACACCGCAGCCTGGACGGCCTGCACCTTCTCAGGGACGCCCAGGTAGCACTGGCTGTCGCCGAGGTTCCCGATGACCGCCCAGACCGGGTCGTGGATCTTGCGGACGTCCTCACCGAGGAACTCAGCCGTGCCAACCCGCTGCACGTCACGTCCAGGATTCAGCGACACGAGCGTGGATGTCGGCTTCGAGTCGTCCGTGGTCATGGGCGCCAAGCATATGGCCGCGCCCGGCTCTCTAGGCCGGGGAAGGCACCGGCGAGCGCAACGGGGAGGCTCGGGCTGTCGTTCGTCTCCTGCGTGGCGGCCATGGCCGACTCGACCAACGTCGCCGACGCCATCCGCGGGTTCGTCAGCGAGTGCGTGATGGAGTCCCGTGCCGGAAAACCGGGCGAGAGCGAGGCCGTCGCCAGGCGCGGCACCGCATCGGTCGCTGGGTCGGTCCGACGTTGGACCGCTACTTGAACGAGCCGTTCACCTCGTAGCGGATCCTCGGACCCGGATCCGCCGGCGCAGATCTCGGCCGGGGGCGTCAGCCCGGCAGCGTCAGCTGGCGGCGCCCTCGCGCCGGCGGCGCAGCTCGGCGGCCACAGCCTTGCCGTCAGCCTTGCCCTTGGTCGCCCGCATCACCTCGCCGGTGAAGAGACTCTGCAGCTTGTCCTCGCCCGCACAAAAACGCGCCCACTCGTCGGGGTGCGCGGCGAGGACGTCGTCGAGCACGGCGCTCAAGGTGTCGGCCGCCATGGCCTCGAAGCCCATCTCCGTGGCCAGCGCGGCCGGGTCTCCCCCGCCGCGCTCGACCAGCGCCGTCAGCACCGCCTTGGACTGCGTTGCAGAGAGCTGCCCGCCTGACTCCATCGTGAGCAGTGCGGCGAACGAGGCGGGGTCGAGGGCCAGTCCTGCCTCGCCCTGCGCGGCGACCTCGTTGGCCGCCCGGGCCAGGGCGAGCGCGACGGGCGCACCGGCGTCGGACGCGGCGGTCACCAGCGAGTCGAGCCCGAGGTCGACGACGGCGCGTATCTGGTCCGTCTCGGCCTCACTGGGCGCGCCGCCCAGTATGGAGGCGAGCGCAGCCCGGCGATCCGCCGGCATCGGGCCCAGCCCGTCGCGCACCCGTGCCTGCCAGGCCTCGTCCGGCGCCAGCGGGACCAGGTCGGGCTCGGGGAAGTAGCGGTAGTCGTTCGCCTCCTCCTTGGAGCGCATCGACTCGGTGCGCCCCGCCGACTCGTCCCAGTGCCGCGTCTCCTGGTCCACCGTGCCGCCGCCCTCGAGCACTGCGATCTGGCGCTGGGCCTCGTATTCGATGGCCCGCACGAGCGAGCGCAGCGAGTTGAGGTTCTTGATCTCGCAGCGGGTGCCGAAGGCGTCGCGGCCGGCCGGCCGGACCGACACGTTGGCGTCGACCCGCATGGAGCCCTCCTCCATGCGGCCATCCGAGGCGCCGGTGGCCATGAGGATGCCGCGCAGCTCGGAGGCGTAGGCGCGGGCCTGGCCGGCGGAGCGAATGTCGGGCTCGCTCACGATCTCGACCAACGGCACGCCAGAGCGGTTGTAGTCGACCAGCGCGTGGTCAGCTGCGTTGATGCGGCCGCTGGCACCGACATGGGTCAGCTTGCCGGTGTCCTCTTCCATGTGCGCCCGCGTCACCCCGACCCGGGACCCGTCGGGCAATTCGAGCCACCCGTCCGCATTGAGCGGCAGGTCGTACTGGCTGATCTGGTAGTCCTTGGCCTGGTCGGGGTAGAAGTAGTTCTTCCGGGAAAACACCGAGGGACGGATGTCGCAGTGCAGCGCCGCGCCGATCCGCATGGCCAACTCCACGGCGTACTCGTTGAGGACCGGGAGCGACCCGGGCAACCCGAGGCAGGTCGGGCAGATGTTCACGTTGGGCTCGTCGCCGAACACGTTGCGGCACCCGCAGAACATCTTGGTCTCCGTCGCCAGCTCGGAGTGAACCTCGAGGCCGACGACCATCTCCCACTCGCCGTCTGCGCCGCCTGCGCCGCCTGCCGTGTCGATGTCGGTCGTGGTCACGCTGTCACCCCCGACGCTGCCGCCCGGGGCGCAGGCGCGTGCGCCTCGACGGCGCGGGCCACGCGGAAGAGGATCGCTTCACCGAGCGCGGGCGCGAGGACCTGCACGCCGACGGGCAGCCCGTCGTCACCCGAACCGAAAGGCACCGAGATGGCCGGGTGCCCCGAGAGGTTCGAGGGGATGGTGCAGACATCGTTCATGTACATGGCCATGGGATCGTCGACCTTGGCGCCGATGTCGAAGGCCGTCGTCGGCGCCGTCGCGCCCAGCAGCACGTCGACCGAGTCGTACGCGCGGTCGAAAGCACGCATCACGAGCGTGCGCACCCGCTGGGCCTGGGCGTAGTACGCGTCGTAGTAGCCGGCCGAGAGCGCGTACGTGCCGAGCATCACCCGGCGCTTCACCTCCGCCCCGAAACCGGCGGTGCGGGTGGCGGTGTTCATGGCGGCCGCGTCCTCGCCGTCGACACGTAGGCCGTAGCGCACGCCGTCATAACGGGCCAAGTTGGAGGAGGCCTCGGCCGGGGCGATGAGGTAGTAGGCGGAGAGGCCGTAGGCGAACTCGGGCACCGAGATCTCCTCGACCTTCGCGCCGGCGTCGGCCAAGGCATCGGCCGCCTCCTGCACGCGTGCGGCCACGTCCGGTGCGCAGCCGTCGACGAGGTCGCGACACAACCCGACGCGGACGCCCTCGACACCGTCGCCCACGGTCGGCAGTGTCGCCTCGGGCGCCGAGGGCAGAGAGGTGCTGTCGCCCGGGTCGTGCCCGGCCAGGACGTCGAAGAGCAGCGCGGCGTCCTCGACCGTGGTGGCGAACGGGCCGATCTGGTCGAGCGAGCTGGCGAAGGCGATCAGCCCGTAGCGCGAGACGCGCCCGTACGTGGGCTTCATGCCGACCACGCCGCACAACGCGGCGGGCTGGCGGATGGACCCGCCCGTGTCCGACCCGAGGCCGAGCGGGGTGAAACCGGCGGCCACCGCCGCGGCGGACCCGCCGCTGCTACCACCGGGCACCTTGCCGCGGTGGCGCGGGTTGCGCGTCGGGCCGAATGCGGAGTTCTCCGTCGAGCTCCCCATGGCGAACTCGTCCATGTTGGTCTTGCCGAGCGCCACCGCACCCGCGCCACGCAGCCGCTCGACGACCGTGGCCTCGTACGGCGGGCGCCAGCCCTCCAAGATGCGTGACCCGCACGTCGTCGGCGTACCCCGGGTGCACAGATTGTCCTTCAGCGCCACCGGGACCCCGGCCAGTGGCCCCGGGTCGCGGCCCGCGGCCACGGCGGCGTCCACTGCGTCGGCCTCGGTGCGAGCCTCGTCGGCGAGCACGTGCAAGAAGGCGTTGAGCTCGCCGTCGCCCGCGGCGACCGCCGCGATCGCCTCGTCGATTACTTCGCGCGCCGAGCGCTGGCCGGCGCGGACCCGCGCCGCCAGGGACGCGGCTGTGCTGACAGGACCCGGGCTCACGGCGCCTCGCTCCCGATGCGCGGCACCCGGAAGCGGTGGTCCTCTACCGCCGGCGCCGCCGCCAGGACCTCCTCGCGGTCGAGGCTCGGGCGCGGCTCGTCAGGTCGCAGCACGTTCTCCAATGCGATGGGGTGCGACGACGGCTCCAGGTGCGCGAGGTCGAGCGCCGCCACGTCGGCCGCATGGTCGAGCACCGTCCGCAGCTGCGCAGTGAAGAGGTCGACCTCGGCCTCGCTCAGCTCCAGGCGGGCGAGGCGCGCCACATAGACGACGTCGTCACGACTCAGCGACGCGCGCCGGGGAGACCGCCTCGTCGCTCACGAGCGGGGGCCCGTCGGTGCGGGAAACACGGCGCTGAGGAACTCGACGGTCCGCGCCTCGATCTCGTCCTTGTCGAAGTCCAAGGTGGCCACGTGGAAACTGCGCTCGAGCACTACGTGCTCGACGGGCCCCTTCGCACGCGCCACGAGAAGCTCGCTCGACTTCGGGTCCACCACGTGGTCCTGGGTGCTGGTGAAGACGAGGACCGGGCAGGTCACGGAGTCGAGGTCTGCCGCGACGTCGCTCGCGGCGGCGAACAGCGACAGGGCAGGCCGCAAGGGCAGGCCGGGGTAGGCCAACTCGGCGACCCCCTCCCTGGCGATGTCCGAACCGATGCCGGGTGCCACCTGCTCCCCGCTCTCGAGCATGGACTCGACCAGGGCGACGATGTCGGCGTCGGGCGCTGCGAGGATCGGGTTCACCACCGCGATGGCGGCGATCTCGGGGTGGTGCTCGGCCAGCCAGACGGTGAGCAGCCCGCCCATTGAGAGGCCGACAACCACGACCGCGTCGCTGCGCGCCGCCAGCTCGGTGTAGGCCTCCTCGGCGGCACCGGACCAGTCCTCCCAGCGGGTCGGGAGCATGTCGGCGATGTCGGTGCCGTGGCCCGGCAGCAACGGCAGCTCCACCGTGAAGCCCGCGTCGGACAGCGCCAGCGCCAGGTCGCGCATCGATTGCGGGTTGCCGGTGAAGCCGTGGAGAACCAGTGCTCCGCGGGTGTCGCCAGTCGCGGAATAAGGCTCGGCACCGGGCATGATGGGCGCACTCACGGACCGGCAGCCTACCGGTGAGGCGAGTAGGGTTCCGGCGGCCACACGGCTCCGGGGCGGGGCGATGAGGTCCTGCACCAGCACCAAGACTGACGACGAAGGAGCAACCGCACATGCCGGCGTACCCGTTCCTCAGCGACGAATGGCTGGATGAGGCCCGCAAGATCCGCGCCGAGTACGAGGGCAAGACGCCACCGTTCCCCCACAAGGTGCGTATGAACCTCGTGGTGACAGCCGTGCCCTTCTCCGACGACGACATCCTGGCGCACATGGACACATCGAGCGGCGAGCTCGTCTTGGACACTGGTCACCTCGATGAGCAGGACCTGAAGGTCACCGTGGACTACGACACGGCGAAGGCGATTCTCATCGAGGGGAACCCCCAGGCGGGCATGCAGGCCTTCATGGCCGGCAAGGTGCGGGTCGAAGGTGACATGGCCAAGCTCATGGCGCTGCAGGCCTCGCCGGCCGCCGGCGACTCGAACGGGGCGGAGATGGCCGCGCGCCTGCGCGACATCACGGAGTAGCGAGCTCCGTCTGGCGCGCCCGGGCGCGCCGGGCCATGGGCCGGATGAACAACGCGCACACGACCGAGAGCCCAGCGGCGCCCGCACCCACCCAGAACGGCACGCTGAAGCTGTGCAGCACGGACTTGTCGTGGTTCGCGCCGATATGGCGATCCAGTGACTCCTGAATGGTCAACACGACCTGAATGCCCGCCACCTCCCCGACCTGGCTGGCAAGCAGCTGGGCCGCGCTCATGACCCCGTACTCGGACTCCGCCAGCTCGTTGGACATCGTGGCTGACGTGGCCGGCATCGACACCCCCATGCCGAGGCCCGAGAGGGCCAACGCGATCAGGATGACCCCCAGGCCCGAGGACACGCTGAGTGTGGCGAAGAGGACCATCGAGAGAAGCAGCGCTGCGGTGCCGAAGAGCGTTGCGTTGCGCTCCCCCGTCCGCACGGTCATGTACCCCGCGATGGGCGCGCTGACGGCGAACACCAGCGGCCGCGCCACCGAGAGGAACCCGACCTGGGAGACGCTGTAGCCGTAGACCTGCTCCATGAGGAGCGGGAAGAGGAAGAAGCCGCCGAAGTAGGCGAAGCTCGAAAAGCCCTTGGCACCCATAGGGAACATGAAGTTGCGCCGGCGCCAGTACGTAGTGGGTATCAGCGGCGTGGCGAAGGTGGACTCACGCCACACGAAGAGGACGGCGAAGGCGACGGACACCACGCCGCAGATGACGACCCCGATTGAGGTCCAACCGGCGATGGGGCCGATGCTCAGCACGAGCATGGCGGCGGTGACGGACCCGGCCAGGCTCCAGCTGCCGACCCAGTCCATACCCGCCCACGCGCCCGAGTGGGAGCGGCCCCGCGACTCGGTGGCGGCGGCCGCCCCGCCCGGGTGTGCCCGCCGGGTCGAGGGCAACAGCACAGCCACGACCACCGACGCGACAACGAGCAGCACCAGTTGGCCCCAGAACAGCGTGCGCCAGCCGAAGTACTGGATCACGGGCGAGCCCAACGTCACGCCGAGGACCGGGCCGCCGGCGCCCACGAGCGACCACCAGCCGAGCGCCTTGACGCGGTCCTCGGGATCGAAGAGCTCGAGGATGATGGCCATGGAAGCCGTCCCCGTGGCGGCACCTTGGACGCCGTCGAGAGCGCGGGCGAACAGCAGCATCCCGACGTCGGGCGCGGTGGCGGTGAGCACGGCGCTGACCATGGCGCCGAGGAGGCCGAACTGGTACAGCCGGCGGTGCCCGAACAGGTCACCCGCCTTGCCGAAGAACGGCGCGGCGACCCCGAAGGCCAGCAACGGCCCGGTCGAGGCCCAGGCCAGAACGGAGAGGTTGGTGTGGAAGTCCGCCTTGACCGTCGGCAGGGCCACCACGAAGACGGTGAAAGTGATGTTGAGCGATAGCAACCCGGCCAGCAGCGCGACCAGCGCCCACCACTGGTAGCGAGGGCTCCCCACGGCGCGCGCCGAGACGCGCCGGCGCAAGAGCACGAACCAGTTGGTCTCGACTGCGCCGTCACCGAGCGGGCCCATGGCGCCCCCGCCTGGGTCGGCGACCGGATCGAGCAGCGCGTCGGAGCGCTCGAATTCGACTCCGGGAGCCATGGCGGACACCCTACCGGTGCCCAATTCGCGCCCTTCGAGGGCCCTCCCTCGCCATAACCTCGCAACTGTTTGCGTTTGCTACCTATCGGGAGGCGCTGCATGGAGACGATCTACGAGCATGCGGGCGGCGGCGAGGCGCTGCACCGCCTCGAGGAGCTCTTCTACGACAAGGTCCTTGCAGATCCCGTCCTCAGCACCCTCTTCACCGAGCGGGTGCCGACGCACGTTGACCATTTGACCTGGTTCACCGCCGAATCCTTCGGCGGCACGGACACCTTCACCCGTGAACTCGGATTCCAGTACATCATCGACGTCCACCGGCATCTCCGGATCACCGATGAGCAGAAGCAGAGATTCGTGACCCTCTACCTCGAAGCCCTCGATGAGGCGGGCCTGCCCGCTGACGAGCCGTTTCGAGATGCGGTGCGATCACATCTCGAGTTCGGCGCAGACGTCGCCCAGCAAAACTCTTGGGCAGAAACGGATTCGGACCTTCATGCCATTCGTGAAGTGCCCCACTGGACGTGGTAGCGCTCCGGGCCACGGTCCCGTGGTGTTGATCCCCGTCCCCGTAGCAGCCGCAGTCTCCTGGTAGTAGACACAGGCCTCGACGGAACACACGAATCGACATGACGACACCACCCGAGGTCTTCTCGCCCGAGTTCATGGTCGACCCCCACGCGGAGGTCGCCCGCCTGCGCACGTACGATCCCGTGCACTACGTCGAACCTATGGCGCTGTGGCTGGTGACGCGCCACGACGACGTCAAGCGGCTCATGTCCGACTCCGACGTCGCCACACCGGACAAGCGGGTGTGGGAGTTCTACGACCCGGCGCCGAGCGGGAGTTACGTCCGCTGGCTCGAGGACAACGACTTGCTGGCGCTCGAACCCGACGACCACCGTCGCGTGCGCCGCCTGGTCACCACCGCCTTCACGCCGAAGGCGATCGCCCGCATGGAGGCCCACATCGACGAGGTCGTGGCCCGCTTCGCCGGGCCGCTGCACGGACGCACCGGGGTGGTCGACCTCATGGACGAGTTCACCGACCCGATCCCCAGCACGGTCATCAGCCGGATCACCGGCATCCCACCCGCCGGGGGCGACGAACTGCGCTTCCGGCAGCTGGCCCAGGCCGTGATCGCCAACGCGCTTCCGTTCGTGTCCGCGGAGGCGCTGGAGCAGGCGGAGCAGGCCTTGCTCGAGCTTTCCGCCTGGGTCCGCGCCATGGCCGCCGAGCGCCAGGCTGCGCCACAGGACGACCTGATCAGCGACCTGGTGACCACCCACGACCTGGGCGACCAGATGACCCATGACGAGATCGTCAGTCTCGTCACCGGGCTGGTCAGTGCCGGCAGCGAGACAACGTCGCTCGGCGCCATCGCCGCCATCACGAGCCTCCTTCAGAACCCGCAGATCTTCGAGTGGGTGAAGGCCGACCGCACGCTCGTGCCGCAGACCGTGCTCGAGATCATCCGCTACGGCATGGGTGGGCCCGGTGGGCTCCCCCGCTACGCCGTGCGGGACTTCGAAATGAGGGGAAAAGAGATCCGCAAAGGCCAGATGCTCATGTTGAGCTTCGGCGGCGCGAACCGCGATCCCGAGGTCTTCGCCAACCCCGACGGGTTCGACATCACGCGGGACAACACCAACCTGCTGATGTTCGGCTTCGGCGCCCACTACTGCCTCGGTGTCCACTTGGCCAAGGCGGAACTGCGCGCCTCGGTCGACGCCATGTGCGACTTCCTCCCGACGGGGGCGGAGATCCGTTCCGATCTCACCGAGTACCGGCCCATGGGCACCTTCGAGCGGCCGACCAATCTCCCCGTCGACTTCTCGGCCAATTTGCCACTCGACGCACTCAGGACTCGCTGAAGGGATTCCCCCCCGGCGTCCTCAGCGCAGCCCGCGCAAGCGGTACCACCAGTTCGGGTCGCGCCCGTGCGCGTGGAAATGGTTCGGGATCTGTCGCATGACACGGTCGACCGACCACCCGTCTGGCCCGAAGCGGGCGTCAGCCACCCGGGTCAGCTGGTCGAGCATGTGGGTGACGTCCTCGTCGGGCGGGGTCGGGCCGTGGTGCTTCCACACGACCATCGGCACCCCGCACACTTCGCAGTCGGCCACCCAGCAGACGTCGTCCTCGTGGTGCCACTCCGAGAGGCGGGCCGCCTCGCAGAGGTCACAGCTGGGATCGAAGGGAAGCGCCACGGTGTCAGGACGGGTCGAAGGGAGTCGAGGAGGTCGAGAGGTTGAAGGGTCGCCAATCACGATCCGGCAAGCCGCCGGCCTGCCGCGGAGGCTACTGCGAGAAGAGCTGGACCGACGAGCCCGTCGGCACCGTCGAGCCGATGGAAGGCTGGGTGCCGACCACAGTGCCCGTCGGGTTGCCCTGCACGCCCGAGGGGTTGAGCCCCGCTCCCTGCAACGCCGCCGTCGCCTGCTGCACCGAGTCGCCCTGGACGTTGGGGATCTGGACCGTTGGCGGCCCGGTCGACACGTTGACCGTGACCTGGGAGCCGTAGGGCGCCTGCGCGCCCGACGCCGGTGCGGTCGAGATCACGTTGCCCGCCGGCACCGTGGCGTTCGCCGCGTTGGCCTGCGTCGCCGTCAGGCCGACCGCCTCGAGCGCGGCAGCCGCCTGCGCATAGGTGTAGGTGGTCGGGATGCTCGGCACCGTTGCCGGCTGGTGCCCGAGCGACGGCACGATGGTGATGGTGCTGCCGTAGGGCGCCTTGGTCGGGTTCTGGACCGACCCGATGGACCACGAGACGATGATGGTGGCCAGGACATTGTTGTCATACGCGCCCGGTGAACAGTCCGCCTGGAGGTGCACCGACTGCAGCGCGGTCACCGCCTGCGCGCACGTCATGTTGGCCAGCGACGGGACGCTGACATCGGGCCGGCCGCCGGATACCACGACGGTGACGGTTGACCCCTCCTTCTGCGACACCCCGGACTTCGGGCTCTGTACCACCACGTCGCCGGCCCCCACGGTGATCGACTTGACCGGGACGCCCTCCTTCAGGTTCATGTGCACCTTGTCCAGCGCCGCCCGCGCCTGGGCCAGCGGCAGGTTCACCACGTTGGGCGTCGGGTGCGACGGCGTCAGCACGTTGGTGCCGAACGCGACGAAGAGCCCGGCGGCCAGCAGGACCGCTGCGGCGGCGACCGCGCCGATGATCCAGTACTTGCGGCGCGTGGTGCGCCCGCCCCCGAAGCGACCCTTGGCCGGGCGCCCGCCGCGGCCGGCGCCATTCGGCTCGGCGTCGAAGATCTCACCCGGCCCGGCCCTCGTCCCGATCGGCGCCGCGGCGATACTCGGCGCGATCGCCGTCGACGAGATGGCCCCAGTCGCAGCGGCCGCCGCGACCACGCCCGAGTCGGTCAGTTCGGAGACGCCCGGCGCGCGGAATCCCGCGATGGTCGTCGAGTCCTCGAGGTGATGGAAGACGAGGGGCAGGGGTGCCGGAGTCGGCAGCGCCGTGGCCAGCGCACCCAGGCGCGCAGCCAGGCCGGCGGCGTCGAGGCGCGCCGAGGTCTCGGGTGCGGCGGCGCGCGCCAGCACGTCGTCAAGGGGCCCGAGCGCCTCGTTGTGCGGCAGCGGCTGGCCGATGCGCGCGGCCAACGTTCCCATCGTGGTGTCCGTGACGAAGGGCACCGTCCCGGTGACCGCCTCGTAGAGCACCAACGCCAGCGAGTACACGTCGGCGCGCCCGTCGACCGGGTGCCCCTGCGCGGCCTCGGGCGAGATGTAGCGGGCGGTCCCGACCATGGCGCCGGCGGGCTCGGTCCAGGCGGCCTCCGCCAGCGCCCGGGCGACGCCGAAGTCGGCCACCCGCACCCGGCCCTCCTCGTCGAACAAGAGGTTCGCCGGCTTGATGTCGCGGTGCACCAGCCCGCGCACGTGCGCGTAGGCGAGGCCCTGGGCCACCTCGGCACCGAGCTGGGCGGCCTGGGAATGGCTGAGCCGGACGTCGCGGTCGAGCAGATCGCGCAGTGATCCCCCGCCGAGATACTCGAGGACCAGGTACGGCCCGTCGGTGTCCTCGCCCCAGTCGAAGACACGCAGGACGTGGGGGTGGTTGAGCGAGGCGACCGAGCGCGCCTCGGCGCGGAAGCGCTTCAAGAAGGCGCTGTCGGTGGCGAGGCCGGGCTGGAGGACCTTGACCGCGACGTAGCGCTGCAACGACACGTCTTCCGCAAGGAAGACGTGAGCGGAAGCGCCGGTGCCCAGAGCGGAGAGCAGCCGGTACCGCTTCCCTAGGACCCGGCCGATGGAATCAGTGATCAGGGGCATCGGGGCATTCCCTACGCTACTGATCGCGCACACACCGCCGGTGGACGCCCCCCCACCAGCCTCACCCCGGGAGTTGCCCCGTTTCGAGCAGCGCGTCGAACGCAGTCGCGTCGACGATCGGGATACCGAGGTCCTCGGCTTTCTTGGTCTTCGAGGCACCCGGCGCGTCGCCGACGACGAGGGCGAACGTCTTCTTCGACACGCTGCCGGGCGACGTGCCGCCGCGCGCCATGATCGCCTCCTCGGCCCCTCTCGCGTGTAACCGGGCACCGCCGCCGGTGACCACGACGACCTTGCCGGCCAGCGTCTGGGGCAGGGAGGCCACCGCGTCGGCACCGCCACTCGCTGACCCCGGCGGCCCCCGGCTCTTCCGTCGACACCCCGGCCGTCCGCAGGCGGCCGATCACTGCAACGTTGGTGTCCGCGGAGAGGAACTCGGCGAGGCTCGCCGCGATGACGCCACCCACGCCGTCGACAGCGGCGAGCTCCTCCACGCTGGCCGCCTCGATCGCCTCGAGCGTGCCGAACGCGCGTGCGACGGCGCGGGCACCCGTCGGCCCCACGTGGCGGATGCCGAGCGCGACGAGCAGCCGGCTGAGAGGCCGCGCCCGCGGACGCGTCGATGGCGCCCACCAGGTTGCGGGCCGAGATCTCGGCGAAGCGCTCCAACTGCACCAGCTGCTCGACGGTGAGGCCGTAGAGGTCGGCGGGATCGTTGGCGAGGCCGGCCGCGACGAGTTGGAGCACACGCTCCTCGCCCAGGCCCTCAATGTCCATGGCCGAGCGCGACGCGTAGTGAGCGATGCGCTGCACCCGCTGGGCCGGGCAGTCGATGTTCGTGCAGTAGGTGTCGCTCTCACCGGGCAGGCGGACGAGCGGCTCGCCGCACGAAGGGCATGTCGACGGGAACTTCCACTTCGGCTTGCGCCGCTTGGGCACGCCCGGCCCAGTCCTTGACCGGTCCGACCACCTCGGGGATGACGTCGCCCGCCTTGCGCACGATGACGAGGTCGCCCGGACGCACGTCCTTCGCCGCGACCTGGTCCTCGTTGTGCAAGGTGGCCACGCCCACGGTGGAGCCGCCGACGAAGACCGGCTCGAGGCGGGCGAAAGGAGTGGCGCCGGCCCGTCCGGCCGATGGACACCATGATGTCGAGCAGCCGGGTGGTGCGCTCCTCGGGCGGGAACTTGAAGGCGATGGCCCACCGCGGGGCGCACGCGACGTGGCGCCGAGGACGCGCGTGCAGCGCCAGCTCGTCGACCTTGGTGACGACGCCGTCGATCTCGTACGCCATGTCGTGGCGCGTGGCGGCGAGCTCGTTGCAACGCGCCACCACCGCGGCCATGCCGGTGACCCGCCGGGCGTCGGGGCTCACCGGAAACCCGGCCTTCCCGAGCTGGGCGAGCGTCGCCGACTGGGTCGCCGCCGGCCATGGCTGCTTCGCCGGCGCGCCCTCCACGAACCCGATCGCGTAGGCCCAGAAGTGCAGTGGCCGCTGTGGCCGTGACGCCCGGGTCCTTCTGGCGCAGCGCGCCGGCGGCGGAGTTCCGCGGGTTGACGAAGAGCCGCTCTCCGGCCTCGGCCTGGCGCTTGTTCATGGCCTCGAAGTCGGCGACGGGCATGTAGATCTCGCCGCGCACCTCGAGCACGTCGGGGTACGGGCCCCCCGCCTTGGACAGCTCGGCGGGGACGTCCTTGACGGTGGCGACGTTGGCGGTGACGTCCTCGCCCGCCACGCCGTCGCCCCGTGTGGCCGCCTGCACGAAACGGCCCTTCTCGTACACGAGCGACATGGCGACGCCGTCGACCTTGGGCTCGCACGAGAAGGCCAGCGCGTCGAGGTCGAGCGACGCGTCGGCCCGGCGCAGCCGCTCGCCCCAGGCGCGCAGCTCGTCCTCGTCGAACGCGTTGTCGAGGCTCATCATCGGGACGCGGTGGCGCACCTCTTGAGAAGAGTCCCGACGGCGCGGCACCCACCGTCTGGGTCGGCGAGTCCGGCGTCACCAGGGCGGGATAGTCCGCTTCGAGCTGGCGCAGCTCGACGACGAGGAGATCGTACTCGGCGTCGGGGATCGCGGGCGCGTCGAGCACGTTGTACAGCTCGTTGTTGTGCCGGATCAGCGCGCGCAGTTCCTCGGCGCGCGCCGCCGCCTCGGGCGGGACGTGCCCAGCCGCCGACCCGCTCCGCCTCGGCCGGCGCCGCCTGGCCCGTGCCCCGACCGCTGGCCTTCCCCGCCATGGTCAGGCCGCGATGCCCGCGCCGACCACCGCGTCCGGCTCGGCCGCGTCGTAGAGCGCCACGGTCTGGCCCGGCGCCACCGGCCGCTGCGGCGCGTCGAAGCGGACGACGATGTCGTCGTCCGCACCGTCGTCGCTCGACCGTGCACGGCACGGGCCGTCCATGGGCGCTGACCTGCGCGATGGCGCGCGCACCCGATTGCCAGGGGGAGGTCGACCCAGCACAGCGACGTCGCGCCGAGCACGACGGAGGAGCGCAGCACGTCCCCGGCGCCGCCGACGGTCACCTGGCGTGCGGCCAGGTCCACGTCGGTCACGTAGCGCCGCGTGCCGTCGGTGCCGTGGCCCATGCCGCGCCGCTGGCCCACCGTCACCAGCTCGACAGCCTCGACGGTACCGGCGGGACGGCCTTCGATGTCGACGACCTCAGCGGGGTGCAACGCCATGCGCTCCGACAGGAAGCCAAGGCGGCCCTCCGCGCTGCCGATGAAGCAGACGTCCTGGCTGTCCGGCTTGGCCGCGGTGCGCAGACCCAAACGGGCGGCGTGGACGCGGACGTCGTCCTTGGTCATGTCGCCGACGGGGAAGACGATTCGGGACAGCGCGTCCTGTCCGAGCATCGAGAGCACGTAGGACTGGTCCTTCGCGGCGTCGGCACCCCGGCGCAGACGCCAGGTCGCGCGCCACCGGTCACCCGGGCGTGATGCCCCGTGGCCAAGCGGTCGAAGCCCAGGCGTTCGGCCCGGCGCAACAGCAGGTCGAACTTGATCGAACGGTTGCACTCGATGCAGGGATTGGGCGTCCGGCCCGCCGCATGTTCATCCACATAGGGCGTGACCACGGTGCGGTCGAACTCCTCGGTCAGGTTGAAGACGTGGTGCGCGATGCCCAGCTGCTGGGCTACCCGTCTGGCGTCCTCGACGTCGGCGACGGAGCAGCAACCCGAGTCGGACGGCCCGCCCCACAGCTTGAGCGTGGCGCCGGTGACGTCATGGCCCTGCTCGACCAGCAACGCGGCCGCGACGGACGAGTCGACGCCCCCGGACATCGCGACGAGCACCCGCATGGGACCAGTGTGCCACCCGGTCGTCACGCCGCCCGGCGCAGCGCGGCCACGACGCCGGGTACCACCGAGAGCGCGCGGTCAACGTCGGCTTCGGTCGTGCCGAACCCCAGCGTGAAGCGCAGCGCGCCCGCCGCGAGGGCGGGCTCGATGCCCATGGCGGCCAGCACGTGGCTGGGCTCGAGCGCGCCGCTGGCGCACGACGACCCGCCGGAGATGCAGATGCCTTCGCGGCCGAGGGCAACCAGCACCTCTTCGCGATCGGCGGCCGAGAGGCACAGGTGCAGGTGCCCCGGCAAGACGGCGACGCCCGCCGGACAGCGTGCGGTACGCGCCGTCGATGCTGCCCGAGAGGCCGTCGGCGAGGCGGTCGCGCAGCGCGGCCACCCGCGCCGCCGCCTCCTCACGTTCGGCCGACACGAGCCGCAGCGCCGTGGCCAAGCCGACTGCGCCGGCCACGTCCTGGGTCCCGCTGCGCCGCTCGCGCTCTTGCCCCCCGCCGTGCTGGCGTGGCCCGAGCACGACTCGCGGGTCGATGGCGAGGGCGCCGATGCCCACCGGACCGCCGAGCTTGTGCGCGCTGAGTGACACCAGGTCGGCGCCGACGGTGCAAGTCGGCCAGGTCGAGCCAAGGCGCGGCCTGGACGGCGTCGGAGAAGACGTACGCCTGCGGGGCGCGCCGGCGCACTGCGTCGACCACGTCGGCCACCGGCTGCACGACACCCGTCTCGTTGTTGGCGGCCATGACCGCAACCAAGGTGATCCGCGGGGACAGCGCCCGTGCCAGCGCGTCCGTATCGAGGACGCCGCCGCTGTCCACCGGCAACTCGCGGGCGTCGGCACCGGCCCGCGCCGCCGCGCGGGCCGACTCGCGCACCGCCGGGTGCTCGACCGCCGAGGTGAGCACCACCGCCTCGCCGCGCTCGTACAGCGCGGCCTCCGCCGTCCCGAGCACGGCGCAGGTTCGCCCCCTCGGTGCCGCCGGAGGTGAAGACGACCTCGCCCGGGTCGCGGCCCATGAACGCGGCGACCTCGTCGCGGGCCTCTTCGAGAAGGCGCCGGGCCCGCTGTGCCGGTGGGTGGCTCCCGGTCGGGTTGCCGAGCGAGCCCGTCCGGCACGGCGTGGACCTCGGCCATGGCGCCCGCCACTTCGGGCCGCAGCGGCGTCGTCGCGGCGTGGTCGAGGTAGGTGGTCGGAGCGGGGTCCGCGGCCACGATCGGCGCCCTATCCGATGTAGACGGTCTTGGGGTTGGTGAACTCCTTGATGCCGAGCTCGGACAGCTCGCGGCCGTAGCCCGAACGCTTGATGCCGCCGAAGGGCAGCTCGGGGGTGGAGGCCACCATCGCGTTGACGAACACGGCGCCGGCCTCGATCCCCTCGATGCAGCGAGCCTTCTCGTCCTCGTCGTTGGTCCAGACGCTGGAGCCGAGCCCGAAGGAAGTCGCGTTGGCTGCCTCGATCGCCGCCGGGAGGTCGGGTACCCGCAGCACCATGGCGACGGGCCCGAAGACCTCTTCCTTGGCCACTTCCATGTCGGTCGTGATGCCCGAAAGCACGGTCGGGGCGAAGTACCACCCGTCGCCGTCGGGCACCTTCGCGCCGGCGTGGACAATGGCCCCCTGGCGCCGAGCCTCCTCCACCTGGCCCACGAGCTCGTCGCGCTGGACCTCGGTGACGATCGGCCCGATCTCGGTGGCCGGGTCGAAGGGGTCGCCGACGATCAGCGCGTCCATCGCCTCGGTGAAGCGGGCGAGGAACACGTCGTGCACCTCGTCGACCACGATGAAGCGCTTGGCCGCGATGCACGACTGTCCGTTGTTCTGCACGCGGGCGGTGACGGCGGTGCGGACGCACGCGTCGAGGTCGGCCGAGGGCAGCACGACGAAGGGGTCCGACCCGCCGAGCTCGAGCACGCTCTTCTTCAGCGCGTGGCCGGCCGTCTCGGCGACCGATATGCCGGCCCGCTCGCTGCCGGTCAGCGTGACGGCGGCGACGCGAGGATCGGCGATGATCTGGGCCACGTCCTTGGACTCGACGAAGAGGTTGGCGAAGACGCCCTCGGGCAGCCCGGCGCGCCGGAAGAGGTCCTCGATGGCGAGCGCGGTCTGCGGCACGTTCGACGCGTGCTTGAGCAAACCGACGTTGCCGACCATGAGCGCCGGCGCGGCGAAACGCATCACCTGCCACATGGGGAAATTCCAGGGCATGACCGCCAACACCGGCCCGATCGGCTGGTAGTGCACGTAGGACTTTGACGCAGAGGAGGCGATCACCTCGTCGGCCAACAGCGCTTCGCCGTGCTCGGCGAACCAGCGCAGGGCCATGGCGCACTTGGACGCCTCGGCCTTGGCGGCCGCGAAGGTCTTCCCCATCTCGGTGGTCATGATCCGGGCGACGTCGGGGATCTCGCCCTCAAGAGCTCGGCCGCCGTGATCAGGTGGCGGGCCCGTTCGGCGTAGGTGGTCGTCTTGTACTCGGCGTACGCGGCGACGGCGCCGTCCAAGATGGCGTCGACTTCGGCCGGCGTGTGGGTGGGGAACACCTTCTCCGTCTTGCCGGTAGTCGGATTGATGGTGGCAAAAGGCATGGTGCAGTCTTACCCGCTGTCCAGCCCGAGGTGACCGGCCACAGCCCGCCGCAGCAGCTTGCCGGTGGCGGTGTGGGGCAGGTCGGGGGCGGCGAGGTAGGTCTTGGGCCGCTTGTACGGGGCAAGGTGGACCGACGCGGCGGCCCGCAGGGCCTCCTCGGCATCGGTCGATGCGGTGTCGCGCTCGGTCACGAAGGCGGCGCAGACGCGCTGGCCCCACTGCTCGTCGTCCAGCCCGAAGACGGCCACCTCGGCGACCCCCGCCACCGCCGCCAGCACATTCTCGATCTCGGCCGGGTAGACGTTGACGCCGCCGCTGATGATGAGGTCGTGCCGGCGGCCCGTGAGGTAGAGGTAGCCGTCGGGCGTGAGCCGGCCCAGGTCCCCCACCGTGCACGCCGTCCCGCGCCACGCCCGGTCGGTGGCCTCGGGGTTGCGCCAGTAGCCGAAGCGAGCGAAGTCGGGCAGGTCGGACCAGATGACGCCGCCCTCATCGAGACGCTCGTCACCGGTGTGCTCGTCCTCGGCGACCGGCTCGACGAAAAGGCGGCGACGGGGCCGGGCCCGCCCCACGCTCCCGGGGTGCTCGAGCCACTCGTCGGGAGAGCAGACGCTGAACTGCGCCTCGGTCGAGCCGTAGAACTCCCACACCGCGCCGGGGTTCGCCCGCGCCATGGTGGCCCGCTTCACCGACTCGGGACAGGGCGCGCCGGCGTGGGCAAGGAGGCGCAACGAGTCGAACCGCTCGTCGGCACCGAGGGCGGGGTGCGCGAGCATGCGCTGAAGGTGGGCCGGGACGAGGAAGGCGGTGGTGGGGCGGTGGCGCCGCAGCACATCGAGCGCGGTCGCTGCGTCGAAGCGGCTCAAGATGACGAGCGACCCGCCCGCGAGCAACGTGTTCGTCGAGAACCGGATCGACACGGTGTGGTACATCGGCGAACACACCAGGTGGAGGTCGGCCGGGTCGAAGTGCCACACCGATGCCTCGTCCTCGTAGACGGCGCGGGCGGTGGCCTCGTCCCAGATCCCAGTCGTCACGCCCTTTGGTCGTCCCGTGGTGCCCGATGTGTAGTGCATGGGGCGGGTCAGCGGGAAGGGCGCCAGTTCGGCCGGACGCGCGCCCTCCCCAGCCGTCAGCGCGGCGAGCTCGGCCGGCGCCGAACCCGCGGGCCACGGGTTCGGCGTCGTCGGCCAAGAGCGTCGCGCTCGGCCGGCGTGAGCGTCGCGTTGAGCAACACCGGGATGAGGCCGACACGGGCCGCGCCGAGGACGGCGCAGACGAGATCGGCCGACGAGCCGAGTGCGAAAGCGACGCGGTCGCCCTCGCTGCAACCCCGGGCCAGCAGCGCACCGGCCGCCCGGCGCTGGCGCGCCTCGGCGTCGGCGTGTGCGAGCACCTCCACGACGGGCGGGGACCCAGGCTCGAGCGGCGGTGGCACCGGCGCAGCGTACGCCCGGTCCGTGCCACGATTGCGCTGGCGTGGATGAGAACGACGACAACGACACGGGTGACGCGGGCCGCGCTGGCGAGGTGGGCGACACCGACGGCATGGCGGGAGAGGTGGCGCGAGCGCGCTCGCTTTTGGCCGACGCGCGCCGGGTAGTTGTCCTGACCGGCGCGGGCATCTCGACCGACTCGGGCATACCAGACTTCCGCGGGCCCCGAGGCGTGTGGACGAAGAACCCAGAGGCCGAGAAGATGGCGACACTGCAGGCCTACGTGAGCGACCCCGAGCTCCGACAGCGCTCCTGGCAGAACCGCCTCACCTCGCCCATGTGGGACTCGGAGCCCAACGCCGGGCACGGCGCGCTCGTGGAGCTCGAACGCAGCGGCCGGCTCGACACGCTGGTCACGCAGAACATCGACGGGCTGCACCAGAAAGCGGGGACCGACCCGGCGCGCATGGTCGAGATCCACGGCACCGCACTCGACGTGATGTGCCTGCGTTGCGGCGACCGTCAGCCCGCCGAGCCCGTGCACGAGCGTGTGCGCGGGGGCGAAGCCGACCCCGCCTGCACGGTGGTCGGTCAGCCGACGGCGAGGCGTGCGGCGGCATCTTGAAGTCGGCGACGATCAGCTTCGGCCAGAGCCTGGTCGCCGAGGACCTGTTCCGTGCCGAGGAGGCGGCCGCGGCCTGCGACCTGTTGCTCGCCGTCGGCTCCACCCTCGCGGTGTTCCCCGCCGCCGGTCTGGTGCCCGTAGCCGTCCAGCACGGGGCCGTCCTGGTCATCGTCAACGGCGGGCAGACCGAGATGGACGCGCTCGCCGACGTCGTCGTCTACGGCTCCATCAGCGAGGTGCTGCCTCGATGGTCGAGGGACTCGTCCGCGTCGAGCTGAGCGCGGCCCACGCTGCCGCGCGAGGTGGCCGTCGTGCAAGTGCGACGGACCGAAGATGACCTCGGAACGCTTCTCCTCAGGAACAGGCTCCGTAGGGATCGATGGGAGCGTCCGAAGCTCCCGTCAGGACCCAGGAGTTCGATGCCTCGTTCATGTAGGCCGCGGGACAGGGATCAGCGATGGCGATGAGGTGCTCGTTGTCACAGACGCCGGCCTGGTTGATGCACGTCATGGCCTGGTGGCCGAGCGCGTAGCCCGGGCACTGGAACGTGAAGCCGGGCGCGGAGTACGCCGCAAGGTAGGTCAGTGCGGCGGCACAACCGTAGGTGGTCGCAGCTCCACGGCCAGGCAGGGCGGCGGGCGGCGCAGGTGGAGGCGGTGGCGGTGGCGTTGGTGCGGGTGCTGGCGGCGGGGTCGACACCTGAATTGCCGGCGTCGGGGCGGCAGGGGTGGGCGCCGGCGGCGCGGACACATGAGGCTTTGGACGGGGCGGGACATCGTCAGTCCCCCAATAGTTCGGATAGTTCGAGTTGGCCTGAAAGTTCGTCGAGACGACTGCGACGTGCGTGTGCGCCGAAGAGTGCTCGCTTCGCGAAGCGCGAACTCCCGATCGCGCCGACCCCGACCCCGACCCCGTTCAACATGAGCAAGCAAAAAGACAGCACCAGGGACGCGCCGGCGAACCAAAGCGTGCCGCTGCCAACAGGCCCGCGACGGTCCAGGGCCGCCTGCTCTCCCACGCTTCCCCCTTTCGGACCGCCGTGAGGCGGCTACTAGGAGTTCCTCGGACCGAGGAAGTCCGCACCTGAGGGACCACGCCGACCAGTTGTGAGAGCGTTGTCCCACCGCGCGCGCCTCCCTGGAGTTGCACCGAGTGACGGCGCCGCGAGAGTGAGCCTTCACTGGCCGTTGCAATGCGGCCAGTGCGTGACACAACGCAAGAACAACCAACACGCTCTGCTCTGGCGAAGCATCCGTTCTGCCCTTAGCGTCACCGACCGGCGAAGGCGGCTTTGGCGAAACGGGAAGGCGGACCATGCGGACGACTCACCACGTCCCAACGATCACCGAGATCTCGGACGGTCGTTGGGTCGTGATCTGCGGCGATTGTGAGAGCGATCAGGATGCGGCTGTTCCAATCGGCATCGGCACTCCGGTGAACTCACGACACATGGCGGAGCTGCTGCGCGCAAACCACGCCACTGACCCCTTGGCCATTCGTCGGGGAGCGTGAACGCGCCTGTGAGCTGAATCCTGGCACCCGACACAAGGCAATAATCCTTCGGTGGATAGTTGGGGTGCACCGCTCTATGGCGACCCGTGCCGCCAGTGTGGATTCACATGGGCCGGCGGACGAGCAGCCATGACCTCGCTGATGCGAGAACTTCCTGACTCGATCGACGAGCTGGTCATCGGCGCAACCGGGGCGGAGCGACTACCGGATCTCGGGTGGAATGTCTCCGGCTATGTCGCGCACATGACCGACAACACTCGGATCTGGGCCGAACGCCTTGTAGCGGTGGCACGGGGCACGGACGCGCATGTGGTCCCTTATGATCCTGATCTGCTCGCCGAGTCCAAGCATTACAACGACGTGGCCCTCCAGGGAGCGCTCTGGTCATTTCGCATTGCGGTTGAAAATTGGTTCGGAGCGGTCTATGAGGCAGCACCGGCCGGAGTCGTCATGCTGCACTCAGAACGAGGCGCAATGGAGCTCTCCGATGTCGTGGCGTCCAACGTTCATGACACCTATCACCACCGTTGGGACGTGACACGGATTCTTCGTGCGCGCTGACGACATGACTGCCTCGATTCTTCCCGAGGTCAGGAAGGGACCGCACCGTCCCAGCGAACCGGGCGGTCTCACTCGAACCTCTATGAGGATTCGTAGACTCCCGTAATGAACCGAGAGATCGTTCTCGTGTCCGGCTCTCCAGGGTCAGGAAAGTCCACGCTCGCGGTGATGCTGGCCGAGTCGCTTCAAATGAATCTGATCGCAAAGGATCCCATCAAGGAGACCCTCTGGGACGTCGTTCGCCCACCGGACGGGGATCTCGAATGGTCGCGACGACTCGGCGCTGCCGCGATGGAGGTGCTTTGGAGCCTTGCGGCACAGAGTCGGCGTGCCGTGCTGGAGGCGAACTTCCGTCCTCACAGTGACTACGAAAAGGGCAAGCTGATGGCACTCTCCGCCACGTTGGTCGAGGTGTATTGCTCGTGCCCTCCAGAAATCGCCCGAGATCGCTATCAGCGACGCGCCGCCCATTCAGGCCATCACCCCGCTCACGTCACTCCCACCCTGGACCCAGCGCTTCTGGCGGAGTTCGATCAGCCCGTCGGATTGGGCAAGGTGATCAGGGTGGATACGACACGGCCCACCAATGTCGAAGAGCTGACGCGGGTCATTTTGGCAGAACTCGTTGGCCTCGAGCGTTGAGTTGCCGTCCGCACCGACCAGCTGTCTTCACACGGACGTAGCTCTCAACTGGGAGCGACGGCGCACGTTCATTGCGTTGTCGTTTGAAGCGCTCGCCATTTTGGCGCCGGTATGTTTTCATGATGGCTCCAACGCGAGCACCGAGGAGGTGCACATGAAGATCCACTTGACGAACCGTCAGAAGCCGATGCTGTGCGCCACCGCCGCGGCGGATACTCGCGCTCTGCTGGGCTGAGCAGCATCTAGTTCGCGTTCGAGCGCCGATGGCGCCGCCGCACGCCTGGTACCACCGACGCTTCGTCGCTCTGCCCTCTGTCACACCCCCCCTCCATACTTCTCTCTCTGTCCCCAAGGAGCACCGATGCACCCCGAACTGCTACGCGCCCTCGCCAGGGCCAGACATGCGGATCTCCTCAATGAGCATCCAACCCGAGAGTGGCCAAGAGTCCGACGCGGTCACCGTTCGCGGCCGTTTCGCCGTTCCCGACAGCGCGTGGGCTCATTGCTCATTTGGGCAGGCGCGCGCGCCTGATCGGTGACCAACGGGCCGCGCTCGATCTGGCTCACAAATAGGGCCGAACGGGGACATTTCGCCCCAATCTCGGCGTTCGGCGCGAAAATCCGTTGGATGGCGGGGATCAGAGGCCGCAGCTCATCGAGGGCACGTCGCATTGCCGTTGTCGGGACTTTCCTGGCGGCGCTTCTCGCATGTTCCTGTGGCTCGTCAGGCGGCGGAACGTCGCTCCTCACAAAGGACTCGGCGACCACCAATCAGTCATCGATTCGTCCGACTTCATCCACTTCGACTCCGTTGCCCCCCGTGACGCAGCCACCTGGAGTGACACCCTCGACGGTGCTCAACACCTACCCGAATCCCTACGATCCTGGTTACACGACCGTGGACCAGCTCGTCCGAGACTCAACATTCATTGTGTTGGGCACGCTGGGCTCTTCGGGCATCGGAGTTGATCAGAGCGGTAACTCGGTGACGGTCTATCCGATCTCGGTCCAGGAAAGCCTGGACACCGTGCCTCCCATATCGCTCAACGTCAGCCAAGCCGAAGTCACTGCGGCTCACCTCGGTGTCGGAGACGCCTACGTCTTCTTCTGGGGCGCCGATCCCACAGACAAGACGGCGTGCATCGTCGGCGGGGTCCACGGAGTGATGGCCTATGACCCTGCCACTGGCGCTGTGACCAGGCTCGACAACTCACCCAGTTCGCAGATACCGAAATCTCAAACGTTGCAACAGCTCATGAGCTCGGTCAGTGCCGCCGAGCATCTATTCAGTACGCAGCCGATTCGTAACCAGCCCCCGATTTGTTCGCCGTCTGCGACTGGAATCCGGTCTTGATCGTCTCGACCGGTGGGGCATGCCGGTCACGACACCAGGCGCGCAACGGCGGGCGCACCGGATTCGGCACGCCCGCCGTCACTGGTCACCACGCAACGGGTGGCTAGGTGATCTTGAACTTCGTCCCGACGGCCAGGCTGAGGTTCCCCGACGGGTCGATGCAGACGTAGCCCTTGTACTTACCGGGCACCGCCACCGTGTGGTCCTTGTCCTTCGTGACACTTCCGCTGACCTTGTCCTCACTGGATCCCGCCGTTACGCAGTTAGGCGTCTCCGAGGTGAGGTTGGGCGCGGTGAAGGTCATCTTGTCGCCGTTGAGCCACTTGACCGTCCCGCCGCCTGCGAGGACAGTCGAGGACGTGGGCTTGGTGCCCCCGCCGTCGGCGTTGCATCCGCTGATTTGGGCCGTCCCCGTTGCGGTGCCACTCAGCGTGGTGCACTTCATGGTGACCGACGCGCCCGCTGGGCTAGCCGTGAACGCGATGGCGCCGCCGATCGGCAGAGCCACGGCTACGGCCGCTGCGAAAGACAGCCGCGTGATACGTGTTCGAATCATGGTTGGGTTTCCCTCCTAGCTTTTGGCGAGTGGGTAGCGCATGCGCGACCCACACAATCTTCTTTCCCATTGGCGGCCGGGTTATGCGTCGACGGCGACTATTACCTCGCGGTAATGCGCGCATTACCGCGAGGTAATGAGTCTCTTCGTATCGAGGACCTCAGTAGAGAGGCCGCGGGTAGGTCGCGCACGCGTCCCGAAGGGTGCGCTCCCTTCGGGTTTCCTCCGGCGAACAACCGACGTCCGAGGGCAGCTTGAGTCTCCAAGCAGGGCGTCTCTCACCGCGTGCCAGGTGGGCGAGCTCGCGGCAGCGAGGAGCCCGGATTTCTCCTGAATTGCCGAGTACATATCGCCGTTGAGTCTCCGGACGCATCCGCCAGACTCGTTGACAAGTAGAGCACCCGGGGCGTGATCCCAAGGCAATGTCCGTCAGAACAGCACGAAGTCCGGGTCACCTTCGATCAACATCGGATAGTCAGTGCCGGCCGACCCGGTTCCAGGGCTGACCGATGCAAAGCGGTGATGATTCATATCCACTCGATCCGCAATCGGCGTATCGAGGAACGTTGACACGACGGATCCCCGTAGATCTCCCGCCGTGAAAGAGGATTGCTCCCGAACGATCGGCACACCGTCTCGCGTCGCTCCAGCGCCACATTCCTCTTGATACATGACCTTGGGCCGTGCCTTCGAGGGGGTCCACAAGCCAGACGCGTTCGTTGTAGAGCGCTTCAAACAGACCTCCATCCCCCGAGAACTCCTCCTCGCCGACGAACACGGTCCCTGGGATCAATATGGCTCAGTCGCGTCTTCAGGAGGCGTTCAGCCTCTTCGTCGGCGACGGTGACCAGTTCGCCTGGCGATTTAAATGGGCGTCTGTCTCTCGGAGGGAATCGAATAGCGGTTCAATGACCTCCTCGGAGACTTCTTGAAGTCTTTCGCCCACCGCGTCCATCGGATTGTCGTCCGTGGCCGACATGGTGGTCCGGATGCTGAGGGATGGCCGACCCAATAGTCTCTGCCCAGTGAAGCGAGACTCGGCGCGCGTCTGGATTGTGGGCTTACTCCTGGATGTGGACGCAACGTTTGTGGGCCCACGCGACACGCGTCATGACCGACGACAGGGATGGCACGCCGGAGAGAGCGCGACTGGAATCTCCCCACATCATGCGAGCAAACACGCTGGACATTCCGAGGTTGGCCACCACGCTTGCTCGAGCCTTTGATGACGACCCCGTCACCCTGTGGTTGCTCCACGCTCACAACGGCGCCGACGCATGGTTGCCCTCTTCAACCTCCTGCTTCGATCACAGATCGGCGTGGGAGAGATCTACTCGACCCCTGATGGGGTAGGTGCGGCCGTCTGGGCACCGCCGGGCCGTTGGCAATTCGACGTGAACCTCATGGTCGACTCCATCGACGAGTTCAAATCCATCGTCGGCACCCATCTCGAACGGGCGATCGAGGTGTACGCGACGTTGGAAGGAGCACACCCGAGCGATCGGCCTCACTGGTATCTGGCAACGCTCGGCACACACCCTGATTGGCAGGGTGCGGGCATCGGCGCTGCACTGATGGAACGGGTGCTCTCGCGAGCTGACACAGAGTCGTTGCCCGCCTACCTCGAATCATCGAAGGAGTCCAACATCGCCTACTACACACGCCACGGATTCGAGGTCACAGGTGAGGTCGCCCTTCCCAGCGGAGGACCAACCGTCTGGCCGATGTGGAGAGAGCCTCAGAGTCGCTAGCGAAGAGGCAGGTCCCGCTGTCCCGGCAGCGGAGCCAGTCTCACTGGGCGGCAATCCGAGCCTCGAGGGCCGGGACCCAATGATGGGCATAGCGCGTCTGGAGAGCAGGGAGGCGCCAGTCGTCACTCGAGACTGCACCACGACAGAGCGCGGAGCCGCAACTGCAGGCCATGCGAAATCCAGGGGCTCCCGACTGTGTGCCATAGTCGATGGTCAGCTCTTCTCCGGTGTCAACGGCCCGCCGCGTGGCGATCTCAAAGGGACCTCTATGCCACATGTTGGGATCGCAGCTGTGGTTTCCGAAGTGAATCGCGCTTCCTGATGGCAGGACAAGGTGCGCGTCCTCATAGATGGTGAGCGTGTCGACGTAGGCATGTGAGGGATCGGCATTGGCATGCTGGATCAGTCGGGCCAGTTCATCAGTCGAGACAAGACGACCACTCAAGCGCAGGACGATCTCGCCCGCGCAGAGCTTCTCTCTCACAAAGAGCCCCCGCCCTTCGATGCCCGAATCCTTGACAACGACGAAGGGGTGGACCCAGAGGGTCTCCGGCTGAATCTCGGCCACCTGAACATTGTGCCCAATCGCGGACCAGGAGCTCTTCGTGACATCCCAAGACGCTCACGACGTCGCCGGACTCCAGAAGCTTTTCCCTGACGCGGCTGATCTGGTTCTGGGATACGCCCGGCGCCAACTCGATGTCTGGTGGCGCGGTTGGCCGCAGTTTGCACATCGAGCTCGGTTGATGGCTCCTTGGGAAGGTGAAGGCCGCCGGCCGTGCACACCACCGCTCCCCCTCCGTAGATCTGATTCCGGCCTCGCGTGCGTTCTGGCTGCTTCCGCAGGCCACGAGCGATAGCGGTAAAAGTAGCCAAAGTCAGCAGATCGCAGCGTGCCGTGACCGCCGCACCGCGCCTTCATCGTACGGATTATCAAGCTCGTCCTGTGGCCACTGCCTATTCCGGATCGACGGTCCCTTGGGAATCCCCTTCGTATGTTTGATCCCGATTGGCGTCGTTGTACATCTCCGAGACGATCAGCCATGACCCGTCGTCTTGGCGGTGCAGGACCCGGAGGGAGTGGTTGTCCCTCACCTCGATCTCGCCACCTCCCAGAAGCTTTTGCCCCTCGACCTGCAGATGCGCGGACACGAGGACCACGTCGGGTGTGAGAACTCGGAGAGCGGTCTGTGGAGGAGCCTTCAGAGCCCCGGCATTGAAGTTGTCGTCGGAGAAGAGCCACGGAGATATTCCACGATGTCGTCCCCACCCTTCTTGACGGTTCCAAAGGCATTCACCCAGTCGGCGTCGGAGGTGTAGATGCCGACGAGCTTGTCCGCATCACGTTGTTGGAAGCCAGTCATGAGCGAGATCAGCGTTGCGGCGATGGCGTCTTGGTCAGCCTGAGGAAGGGATGAAATGTCATTGGGGTCAGCAACGGGGGTCATCCGGCTCCTTTCGATCAGGTAGTGCCAGACAGGATTGGCTGAGTCTCACATATCTCGGCTGCATCGGGAGGCCATTGCGAGGTTGTCCTCGAGGGAGACAGCTCTTCGGACATCGACAGCTCGGGATCACGCGGGCGTTGCGCCAATTCGCAAGGGGACGTCTCCAAAAGGGTCGAGGTGGTACGCCAGGGAGACCCGGTGGTATCCGTCCGCGATGTCACCACCATCCTCCGTGGAGACGACGAGCACAGGACTCAGCCGTTTGCCGGAGACTGCGTTGAGGAGGTCACGGCGCACACCGGGGTCGTCCAGAGGCAGTGCCACGAGGCTGCAGGCACGCAAGATGTCGTTGGCCCGACGACTCGTGATCTCGGCCTTTCGAAGGCGTCCAACGGCCGCCGATGCCTGTTTCTCGTCGAGTTTCAACGACAGATACGCCATGGCGGCGTCGAAGTCATGGTCGGCCACGTCATCGAGCCATCGCACGCCGAGTGGTTCCTCGCCCGAGGGACCCGTGCCTCCCTTCGCCTGCTTTGCATGGTCCTTTGCCATCTGCCTTCTCCTTCTCCTTCTCCCTATCCTTATCCTGGTCCTTGGTTGGACTAGTCGGCTTTGGCCCACCTGGCGCAGGCCTCGACTCCGTTGCGTTTCCTATCCTCGCCCACGCTCGAAGGTCTGTCGCTGTCGAAATGCCGGGGCCGCCGCCACGAACGGGGCAGACGCCTTCATGACGTCGGGAAGACCAGTTGCCATTGCGGGCAGCGAGGGGCAGACTCGCGGACACATCGCAGGTTCAACGCGGCGCGCTCATGCAGTTCGTGTGCGGGAGCTCGAAACAGTGCCTAACCTCCGGCCCAGCGTCATGAAGACCCGAGTCCTCGGCTCGAAAGGCCTCGTAGCGCCGCGGCCATTTCTTTCGTCTGACGGGAGGTGCCGATGACCACCAATCAGGACCTACGGGCGCTTGGCCCGGTCGCCCGCTACGAGCAGGGCATCGTCGACCGGATCACCGACTTCAACGATCCCCGCCAGGAGTGGCGGCGCCTCTTCTCAGAACTGCTCGGAACATTCTTTCTCGTATTGGCAGCAGCCGGTGGGGGCATGATGGGCCACGCCTTCCCCGACACGATCAGCCGCACCGCAGCGGTGGTCGCCCCCGCCCTGACGGTGATGGCGATCATCTTGTTCATGGGCAAGGTGTCCGGTGCCCACCTGAATCCGGCGGTCAGCATCGCCTTCGCACTGCGTCGTGACTTCCCGTGGAACAGGGTGCCCGGTTACATCGTCGTGCAACTCATTGGCGCCACCCTGGCCGCTCTCTTCCTCCATGCCGTGATCAACGTCTCGGCCATGTACGGCTCCAACTACCCTGCGCATGGTTACTCGGGCATGGCCGCTTTCTGGATGGAGCTGATCCTCACCATGGGGCTGGTCAGCGTGATCCTCGGCACGGCTTCGGGAGCGCAGAACGTCGGCATCATCGGCGCCTTCGGCGTTGGTGGCTACATCGCCTTGGCCGGCTTGTGGGGAAGCCCGATCTCGGGAGCTTCGATGAACCCGGCCCGCACCTTCGGTCCCGACCTTGTCTCGACGACCTTCACCGGGTACTGGGTCTATATCGCAGGCCCGATCGCCGGAGCGGCGGCGGCGGTCGTCATTGCCTTCGTGTTACGAGGTCCGGGTGGCGGCAGGTCCGGGTCTGGAGCGGCCCAAGGCGACATCTTCACCGAGTCGTACGAGGCGGGGAAGTCATAGCGGACCAGCCCACGCGCTATTTGCTGGCGGAGGTGCCACCGCGCTTCGCCTTGCGACGGGGCTTGAGGGCGAACCACCAGATGCTGGCAATCGTCCCCAGCGTGACGGCAGCTGCCGCCACGGGCTTCACGACCTTTCGGGCACCGTTGTCGGCCATGAGCAGACCTTACCCGTCGAGTCCGGAAACCGGCTGGTCCGGCCCGCGTTCGACGAGCTGGTCAGGCTGGTTCGAGCCGAAGGCGAGGGCCGGCTCCGAGCCCACGACGGGCGTCGGTGACCACGGCGACCCGGCCGCTGACCGGCGTGCTCACGCGCTCCGGCGCACCGACCGATCGCGGCGGTAGGCGGCGGCCGCCTCGACCAGCGCGTCGAATGGGCGCTGGTCCATGCCCTCCTCGGGGTGCCACTGCACCGCCAGCACGAAGCGGGCCGAGGGCGCTTCCACTGCCTCGATGACGCCATCGGCAGCGTGCGCCGTCGCCACCAGGCCGCGCCCGAGCTGGCGGATGGACTGGTGGTGCGAGCAGCGCACCGTCGTGAGCGGGGCCGAACACGTCCGCCGTCACGGTGCCGGGCATCGTCGCCACGTCGACATCGCCGAAGACCATCGGCGCGCTGCGGTGGTAGAGGCTGCCGACCACATCGGGTAGGTGCTGGTACAGCGTGCCGCCAAGCTCGATGTTGAGGACCTGGCAGCCGCGGCAGATGGCCAGCACCGGCATGTCGACCCGCAAGGCGGCGGCGAGCAGAGCGCGCTCGCTGGCATCGCGGTTGGTATCGACGCCCGACACCTCGGGATCGGGCTCCTCCCCGTAGGACCCCGGGTCGACGTCTCCGCCGCCGGTCAGCACCAGCGCGTCGAGCACCGCGACCACCTCGTCGACTCCACGCCGGGACCGCCGGGGGCGCTGGAGGGCGGTGGCACCAATAAGGGCCGGCCGCCCGCGGCAGCCACCAGCTCGAAGTAGGACTCGGGCAGCACGGCGGCGCGGCGTTCCCAGGACCCCCACGCGGCGTCGGCCACGTAGGTGGTGACGCCGACGAGAGGGATCACGAGCGGCCTCCTTTGCCGCGGCGTAGACGTCGGTTCCTCACCCTGACCAGCGTACCTACGGGCTGGACGGGTGCCCGCGGCCCGGTCAACATTGCGCATGGCAGGTCGCGAGCTGATCGACGCCGGGATCGCCGACGGGTCCATCGACACCGTGGTGGTCGCCTTCCCGGACATGTATGGACGCCCCGTGGGCAAGAGGGTCACCGCGGACTTCTTCGCCTCACACGTGGCCGAGCACGGGATCGAGGTGTTGCGACTACGTGCTTGCGGTCGACGTCGACATGACCCCGCTCCCCGGCTACCGATTCACCAATTGGGACACCGGCTACGGCGATTTCGTCTGCCGGCCCGACTACGCGACCACGCGGCGGATCCCGTGGCTCGAGGGCACGGCCATGGTGGTGTGCGACCTGACCGACGAGGAGGGCGCGCCGGTCGAGGTGTCGCCCCGACGGATCCTGCGGCGCCAGCTGGAGCGGGCGGCCGAGCGCGGCCTGCGCGTGTGCAGCGCAACCGAGCTCGAGTTCTTCCTCTTCCATGACACCTACGAGGAGGCCGCCGCCAAGGGGTGGCAGGGATCTCACGCCGCACAGCTCGACCATTGAGGACTACCAGCTACTCCAGACGGCCCGCCAGGAGTACGTGCTGCGCCGAATCCGCAACGAGATGCGCGACGCCGAGATCCCGGTCGAGTTCTCCAAAGGCGAGGCGGGGCGGGGACAGCACGAGGTCAACGTCACCTACGACGAGGCGCTCGTGACCGCCGACCGGCACCTCGTTTTCAAGAACGGGATCAAGGAGATCGCGGCGCAAGAGGGCCGTGCCGCCACGTTCATGGCCAAGTGGACCACGGACGACGTCGGCTCGTCGTGTCACGTGCACACCAGCCTGTGGGACGCCGAGAGCGGCGAGGCGCTGATGGCCGACGCGTCCCACCCGAGCGGACTGTCGACGATCGGCCGCCACTTCCTCGGCGGGCAGCTGCACGCCGCACGCGAGCTGGCCTGGCTGGCGGCACCGACGCTGAACTCGTACCGGCGCTACGTGCCGGGCAGCTGGGCCCCGACGGCCGTTGTGTGGGGCGAGGACAACCGCACCTGCGGCTTCCGCGTCGTCGGGCACGGCGCTGCCCGGCGAGTCGAGAGTCGTATCCCCGGGGCCGACGTGAACCCCTATCTCGTGCTGGCCGCCGTCGTCGCCGCCGGCCTCTACGGCATCGACCACGAGATCGAGCCGGGCGACCCCTACCCCGTCAACGCCTACGAGGCCACCGACGTCCCACGGATCCCCTCCTCCCTCGTCGAGGCCATTGAGGAGCTGCGCACGTCGGCCGTCGCGCTGGAGGCCTTCGGTGAGGACGTGCACTACCACCTGCTCAACACCGCCGAGCAGGAGTGGGCTGCGGCCAACCGGCACGTGACGGACTGGGAGCTCGCCCGCAACTTCGAGCGCATCTGACGGCCTCCCGGGCGCCGGGGCGCGCCGTCCCGCCGGTAAGGTCGACCGGTCATGTTGCGCTCGCAGTTGTGTTCGGCCGAGTCGGTGCACTCCCCGGCCCTGCGGCCGTGGGCCGACCGCCTGCGTCCGATATGGGTCGAGCGGCGACGAGGACACCCGCGAGGTGATGCTCCACCGCAAGATGTGGGAGTGGCTCTTCATTGCCGAGGCGCTGCGCGAGCGGGGGATGCTCGAGCCAGGGCGTCGCGGTCTGGGGTTCGGTGTGGGGCAGGAACCGCTGGCCGCGCTGTTCGCCGCAGAGGGTTGCGACATCACCGCAACCGACCAGCCAGACGAGGCGGCGCGCGCCTCTGGTTGGAGCGACTCCGCGACCGAATGGGCGTCGGGCGTCGAACACCTGAACCACTTCGAGCTCTGTGCCGGCGACACATTCACTCAGCGGGCGCGCTTTCGTGCCGTGGATATGAACGCGATCCCGTCCGACCTGCGCGACTTCGACTTCACGTGGTCGTCGTGCGCGTTCGAGCACCTCGGCACGCTGAGCGCGGGTGCGGACTTCGTCGTGGCACAGATGGATTGCCTCAAGCCCGGAGGCGTCGCGGTGCACACCACCGAATTCCTCGTCTCGTCCAACGTGGACACAGTCGAGGCCGGGGGCACGGTCTTCTACCGGCGCCGGGATGTCGAGGACCTGATGTCCCGCCTGCGCCGGCTCGGCTACGACATCGACGTTGACTTCACCGAGGGCACCACGCCCGACGACCTCCACGTCGACGTCCCGCCCTACAGCGACGTGCACTTGCGCACCGAGCTCAGCGGGTACGTGACGACGTCACTTGCACTGGTCGTCACCAAGGAGACGCAGCGACGCGGCCGCGGCGTCCCGCGGCGTGTCCGGCGCCGTTAAGGGCCGGCCGCCTGCGCCGTTCCCTGCGAGCAGCCGGCGGCCGTTCAGCCGCTTGTGGATTGCCTTGGTCTTCTCGTAGAGATTGACGAACTCCTTCAAGCGTTCCTCGTAGAGGACGGTCGCGGACGGGTCGGGCTCGTAGGTGGCTTTGACGGCGACGGTGCCGGCGATGTCGTCGAGCGGACATGTGCCCGAGGGCGACGTGCGTGAGAAGGCCGGCGCCCCGCACGTTGGCGAGCACCGGATCCACCATTTGGCGGATGACCCGCCCCGTGGCGTCGGCGTGGATCTGCGACCACAGGTCCGAGTTGGCGCCACCTCCGACGAAGGCGAGCGAGTCCATACGGCGCTTGCAGAACTTGTCCACCGCCCCGAGGAGCCAGGCGGAGTTGAGCGCGACACCCTCGAAGACGGCCCGGACCATGTCGGACCGCGTCGACGACAAGGAGATGTTGTGAAACCCGCCCCGGATGGTGTGGTCGTCCACCGGCGAGCGCTCGCCGTTGAGCCACGGGGTGAACATGACGCCGTGAGCGCCGGCCGGGACCGACGCGGCCATCTTCGTTGACCAGCCCGAAGAAGCCGTCGGGCACTCCCCCAGGACCGCCGGCCTCACCCCCTCCTGCGTCCGAGAGGACGTCGCCTGGGAACAGCAGGTTGTCGCGCAACCAGGTCAGGCACGCCCCGCCCGTCTCGTGCTCGTCGGCCAACAGGTACTTCGTGGGGAGGCCTGAGGGGATGGACGCGATGTTGGTCAGCGCGTCGGTCTTCTTGAAAGGGACGTGGCAGCTGATCCAGCTCGAGGTGCCGATGTAGAGGTGGGCGGCGAAGTCCGCCACGGCGCCCGAGCCGACGGCCGCAGAGTGGAGATCCCCGGTGCCGGCGACGACCGGAGTCCCCGCCAGCAAGCCGAGCTCCTCCGCCGCGCCGGCCGTCAGCCCGCCGAGCACGCTGCCGGTCGGCACGAGGTCGGGCAACGTGCGTGCGCTCGAGTCCTGCCAGCTCGAGGAGGCGTGTCGTCGTAGGCGATCGCCGCCCGGTCGCGGTTGTCCGTCACCCAGTGCAGAGTGATGGAGTCGTCCGAGGCGTGGGCGAGGCCGGTCAGACGGAGGTTCAGGTAATCGACCGGCTCGAGGAACACCGCAGTGGACGCGTAGACGTCGGGGCGCCGGGTGCGCAGGAAATGGATGTGGCCCGACCGGGTCCTTGCCCGACAGGCTCGGGATGCCCCCGGTCTTGCGGACCCAGCGCGCCGCCTTGGACGCCGAATAGCCCTGGACGTTGAGGGCGCCGCGCACCGTCTTACGTACGGCCTGTGCGCCACGCGAGTCCATCCAGATGATGGCGGGCCCGATGGCGTCACCCGCGCCGTCGACGGCCACGGTGCCGGACCACTGCGACGTGCACCCCACACCGACCACCCGGTCGGGGGCGACGCCGCTGTCGGCCAACGCACGCCGGGCCGAGGACACGATCGCCTCCCACCAGGCCTGCGGTGACTGCTCGGCGCCGCCGTCGTCGGTGAGCGTCACCCCCACCGGCGCGAACGTGTGGGCGGCGATGCGCCCCGATGCCGAGAGCAGCGCCACCTTCGGGCCGCCGGTACCGAGGTCGACGGCCAGGACGAACGTGTCGTCCGGACTCGTCCGCTCGATCTGGCGGAGCGGGGTGGCCGACGCGCCGCGCACGCCCGCCGACGCCGGGGATGTGGGCATGGCGGGGAAGCGTACGGCCTCCCCGCCAGCACCGTCATTGGTCAGGGCCGCGGGCGGCCCGCGCACGAGCCGTGCTCCGCCCCCACGAGGGTCACTCGGCCTGGGTGGCCTCGGCCTCGATCTCGATGACGACCTTGTTGCCCACCACGACGCTGCCGTCGAGCAGCGAGTGGTTGAAGCTGACGCCGAAGTCACGCCGGTCGATGGTCGCCGTGGCTTCGAAGGCCACGACCGTCTTGCCCTCCTGCATGGAGGGGCCCTCGCCCAGGAACTCCAGGTCGAAGTCGACCGACTTGGTGACGCCACGGATAGTGAGGTCACCCGTCAGGACCCAGTGGGTGTCGTCGACGCGCGTCAGGCCCGTGCTCTTCAGGGTGATCGTCGGGTAGTTCGGGACGTCGAGGAAGTCGTTCGTCCGCAGGTGCTCGTCACGCTGGAGCTGGTTGGTGTGGATGCTGTCCGCCTGGACGACAGCCTCGAGGGTCGAGTCCTCGGGGTTCTCGGCCACCGTGAAGGTGCCGTTGACGTCGGTGAAACGGCCCCTGACCTTGGTGCCGACTAGGTGGCGGGCTACGAAGCCCACCTCAGTGTGCGCCGGATCGATCACGTAGTTGCCGGTCCGGGGAAGTGTCTGGGTGCTTGTCGTGCTCATTTTCTGCTCTCCTTGCTTGTCCGAGACTTTATTGACAGTATAATAACTGAATTAGCAGATACTTGTCAATCAGAGAGGCTCAGGAGAAAGCACTAGGAGAAAGAGGCCAGTTCGGGGGAGACTGAGAGCGAGGCAGGAAATGGGAACGGCGACCATCTCGGCGAAGGGCGGTGACGATGAGGGGGCAGGGCCGCGCCCCGACGAGGGCACCTGCGGCGTCCTGGGCCAAATGGATGATGACCGGATCCAGCTCATGGGGCTCATTGTCCGTACCCACCGCCGCCTGGCTGACACCCTCGGCCGGGAGCTCGAGCAGTCGGTCGGGATCCCGCTGGTCTTCTTCGACGTCCTCATCCATGTGGGCGCCGCCCCCGACGGCCGCCTCACCATGAGCCGGCTCAGCACGGACATCGCCCTCACCACCGGCGGCGTGACACGCCTGGTGGACCGCATGGCCGACGCGGGCCTGGTGGCGCGGCAGAACTGCCCGAACGACCGTCGCAGCGTGCACGTGGTGTTGACGACCCAAGGCAGGGACGTGCTCGAACAGGCGGTCGCGGCCCACATCGAAGGCATCGACCGCCACCTCATGGCACACCTCGACGACGCTGACCGAAGCGCGCTGGTCGCCGTGTTGAACAAGATCCTCGACGCCGGCTGCTGAAACCGCCGTTCCCACTTCCCGACCGGACGGTCGTGGCCCATCGCCTTTCTGGGGACCCCTGAGGCGGCGATCGCTACCGTGGCCGCCATGACCGAGCGACTGCGCGACAGGGTGGCCATCGTGACGGGGGGCGGCGACGGCATCGGGCGCGGGGTCGTCCGACGCTTCGCCAAGGAGGGCGCCAAGGTGTTGGTGGCCGAGATCGACGACAAGGCCGGCGAGCTGGTTGCGCGCACCTGCCGCGACGAACTCGGCGCCGACGTCCGATTCGTGCACACCGACGCCAGCGCCAAGGACGACGTCGTCGCGATGGTGGCGACCGCAGAGGACGCGTGGGGCACGGTCGACGTCTTGGTGAACAACGCCTGGGGGGGCAGCGCACTCGGGCGACTCGAAGACACGACGGACGAGCAGATGCAGTGGGGGCTCGCGATGGGTCTCCTCGGCCCGTTCTGGGCCATGCAGACGGTGCTGCCCATCATGAAGGCGAAGCGCGAGGGCGCGGTCATCAACATGTGCTCGTTGAACGGCGTCAACGCCCATATGGGGACGGTCCAGTACAACGTCGCCAAGGAGGCGTTGCGCTGCGCCAGCCGCACCGCTGCGCGCGAGTGGGCGCCCTGGCAGATACGCGTCAACGTCATCTGCCCGGGGGCAAAGACGGCGGCATCGAGGGCTGTCTTCGCCGCACACCCCGAGCTCGAGGCCGCGGCCGACGCGGCGAATCCGATGGGCCGGCTCGGGGACCCCGAGGACGACATCGCACCCGTGGCGGTGTTCCTCGCCAGCACCGACGCCCGCTATGTGACGGGCAACACACTGTTCGTCGACGGCGGCGGTCACATCAACGGCGTGCAGTGGGCACCCGACCTCGGCGACTGAACGACTGAACTACTGAGCGACTGAACGACTGAACGACCGGACGGCTGAGCCAGTGAACGAGCTTGAGGGGATGGTGGCGGTGGTGGCGGGTGCCGGACCGGGCATTGGGCGGGCCTGTGCCCACGCCCTCGGGCACGCCGGTGCCGACGTGATCGTGGCCGCCCGCGACGCCGAGCGACTCGCCGCGCTGGCGGCGGACGTAGCCGCCGAGACCGGTCGACGGGTCCTGCCACTGCCAGCCGACCTGGCCGACGTCGCCTCGTGCCGCGCGCTGGTGGACCAGGCAGCTGAACGGTTCGGCCGGCTCGACGTCCTGGTCAACGTCGCCACCTACGGCGGAGCCTTCTCGCGCATCGAGGACAGCGACTGGCAGTCCTGGCGCACGGCCTTCGAAGTCAACGTCATCGGGACGCTGGAGCTGAGCCGCGCCGCGGCGCGCGTCATGGCGAAGTCGGGTGGAGGCTCCATCATCCAGATCGGCACGTTCGGCACACACGCGCTCACCGCCGGTCGGGCGCGCTACACGGCGACCAAGCAGGCAATGGTGACGGCGTCCCTCACGCTCGCCAAGGAGCTCGGGCCGATCAACGTACGAGTCAACGTCGTGACGCCGGGTTTCACTGCCGGTTCCTCGCTCGACGCCATGGTGGAGGCCACTGCCGCGCAGACCGGCGAGAGCGCGGCCGAGGCGTCTCGACGGCTGGCCTCGACCGCTGCGCTCGGTCGACACGTCGAGCCCGCCGACGTCGCCGGGGCGGTGCTCTTCCTGGCCAGCCCGGGTGCCCGCACCATCACCGGTGTCGAGCTCCCCGTCACGGCGGGCCGGTGACCGGGCGCCACCGCGTTCGATGGCTGTTCCACTCGACGGCGATGGTGTCCGACTACGACCTGGCCGTCAGGAATCTCGGTTCCCTGGTCGGTCTCACCGTGCTCGAGTACGGGGAGTCGCAGGAGCCCGGGATCGGGCGCCGGGGTGGCATGGCGTGGATCGGCGACAACGCGATCGAGATCGGACAACCGATCGTCGACGGTGCGGCAGCCCAGTTCGTCTCGCGCTTCGGGGGCGGCCTGCACTCGGTCGCGCTCCAGGTCGAGGACCTCGAGGCGACCATGGCGCACCTCGAGGCACGCGGGGTGCGCATCGCGGCGCGCCCTCGACCCGAGATGTGCTTCACCGATCCGCGCGACACCGGAGGTGTGTTCCTGCAATGGAGCACGTTCGAGCTCGCGGTCGACCCCCGCTTCGGTGGCTCCCGCCCAGCTCCGGCCCTCGGCGCAGGTGTGCTGGCGCCGGTGACGCAACATGCCTTTGTCGGTGCCCTCGTCGATGACCCCGTCGCCTGGGCGGGGCGCTTCGCCGAATTGCTCGGCACGACCGTCACCTTCGAGCGACCCGACTCCCAGCCCGGCCAACCGCTGGCTGGTGTGTCGCTCGGGGACTGCACCCTGGCCCTGTACCGGCTGGCCGCAGCGAGCCCAGCTCTGTGGTGGCGAACCTACGAGCGGGCGCGCACGCACCTGCTCGCGCTGCGTGTGGAGGACCTCGATGCGGCGGCCGGCACGCTGGCGGGTGCCGGCGTCTCCGCGCTCTGGAGCCAGCCCGACCTCGCCGTGCTGGACCCGGCCGCCACCGGCGGGGTCCAAGTGGCACTCACCGACCGGCTTCTCCCTGGCGACCCCAGGGGCTGACAGCCCGTTCGCGCGAGACGCGTGAACCGGCTCAGGCCCGGGTCACGCCCCGGGTTCCGCCTTCGACAGCCAGGCGAGCGCCGGCCCCGCCAGCAGCTCGTCGTCGAGATCAAGCGGCGTGCCCTCACCCTCGCCGGGGCCGCTGACGATCTCCACCGCCAGCACCTCGCGGGCGATGAAGTCGAAGTGCGCGGCCAGTGCGTCGAGGCCGACGACGTGCAGCCGTATCCGGTCGGAGACCTCGAGCCCGCTCGTCTTGCGCAGGTCCTGGACGAGGCGCACCACGTCACGGGCCAGTCCGCGCAGGCGCAGCTCGTCGTCGAGGAGGAGGTCGAGCGCGACCACCTCGCCGCCCTCACGGGACACCGCGAAGCCCTGCTGCGGTCGGACCCGCAGCGACAGGTCGTCGGGGGTGAGCTCCACCGTCTCGCCGTCGAGAAGGATCGTGACCGACTGGCCCGACTCGAGCGCATCCGCCGCCGCTGCGCCGTCGAGCGCGGACAACGCGGGGCTCAGTCCCTGTTGCCGCTCGCGCAGCCGCGGGCCCAGGGTGCGATAGTTCGGGACCAGCTCGAACGAGATGACCTCGCTCAGCTCGTCGGCCGTGTCGATCTCGTCGACGTTGAGCTCGTCTGCCACGATGTCGCGCAGGATCTCGGGGGAGCCCGAGGGCAAGAACACCAGGGCGCGCCGCAGGGGCTGACGCACCTTGACCGAGGCCTCGCCACGGGCGGCGCGCCCCAAGGACGTCAGCCGGCGCGCCAGCGCCATCTGCTCCTCCAGATCGAGGTCGCGCCGCTCGGTGTCAGCCGCCGGCCAGTCGGCCAGGTGGACCGAGTCCTCCTCTGCCGCGGCCGTCAGCTGGCGCCACATGGTGTCGGCCACGAAGGGGCAGAGCGGTGCGAGCAACAACGACAGGGTCGTCAACGCCGTGTGCAAGGTGGCCTGCGCCGCCAGCGTGTCCCCGGGCGGCGCGTCGGGATCGGTGCGCCAGAAGCGGCGGCGGCTCCGGCGCACGTACCAGTTGGAGAGATCGTCGACGAAGTCACCCAGTGCTGTCGCCGCGTCCAGTGGCTCGTAGCCGCTCAGCGCCGTCGTCATGGCGGCCGTGGTGCCGGCCAGGCGCGAGAGGATCCAGCGGTCGAGCGCGCCGCGCTCGGCCGGTGCGGGAACTGCCGGGTCGGCGGGGTCGAACTCGTTGAGCGACGCGTAGGTGGTGAAGAAGCTGAAGGTGTTCCACAGCGTGAGCAACATGTCGCGCATGGCGGTGTCGATCGCCCCCAGCGTGGCCCGGCTCGGGGTCCATGGGGATCCTTGACTGAACATCCACCAGCGCATCGCATCAGCGCCGCGCGTGTCGAGGATGAGCCATGGGTCGATGATGTTGCCGAGCGACTTCGACATCTTGCGCCCGTCGGCGTCGACGATATGGCCCAAGCAGACGACGTGGCGGTACGGGCTCTCGCCAAAGACGATCACGTTGATGGCGAGCAGCGAGTAGAACCAGCCCCGCGTCTGGTCGATCGCTTCGGAGATGAAGTCGGCCGGGAAATTGAAGGCCTCGGCCGAGCCGGGGGCATACGGGTATCCGACCTGTGCCGCCGGCATGGACCCCGAGTCGAACCACGCGTCGATCACGGGCTCGACCCGGTGCGAGACGGCCAGCTCGTCGTCGTTGCCCTCGGCCGCGCATGTGGAGCAGATGAACGTCACGTCGTCAATGGTCGGGCGATGGGGATCGATACCGGTGACGTCGTGCCCGGCGAGGTCGGACAGCTCGGCCAGCGACCCGACGCAGCGTGGGTGGCCACGGCCGCAGCGCCAGATGGGGAGCGGCGTACCCCAAAAGCGGTCCCGCGAGAGCGCCCAGTCGACGTTGTTGGCCAGCCACTCGCCGAAGCGGCCCTCCTTGATGTACCCCGGGTGCCAGTCAACCGTCTCGTTCGCGGCGAGCAGGTCCTCCTTGCGGGTGGAGGTGGCGATGTACCAGCTGGGCTTGCCCCAGTAGATCAGCGGGGTGCGGCAACGCCAGCAGTGCGGGTACGAGTGCACGTAGGGCATGCGCCGGATGAGGAGCCCGGCCGACTCCAGGCGGTCGTTGATGTCGGTGTTGGCCCCGCGGACCTCGCTGCCCGCGAGCCAGCCGATGTCTGAGGTGAAGCGCCCGTCGGGCCCGACCGGGTTGAGGGAGGGCAGGCCGTTGTCCCGCCCGATCTGGCGGTCGATCTCGCCGAAGGCCGGGGCGAGGTGCACGAGCCCGGTGCCCTCCTCGGTCGTGACGTAGTCGGCGGGCACCACGCGCCAGCCGTCGGCGCCCGGCGGTTCCTCGAGGTCGTCGAAAGGACGCTCGTAGCGCAGCCCCACCAGCGCCACACCCGGCAGGCGCGTCGTGATGCGGACGGACGCCCCGTCGCCGAGCACTGCGTCGACGAGCTCCTCGGCTATGAGCGTCCGGTCGACGACGGCATAGGTCAGCCCGGGGTTGACCGCGACCCCGGTGTTGGACAGCAACGTCCACGGCGTGGTGGTCCAGACCGCCAGCCATTCGGCGTCGCCGACGACGGCGGGGTCCGGGTCGACGAGGCGCAGCCGGACGTAGGCGGTCTCGTCCTCCTCGTCGCGGTAGACGTCGGCCTGCCCGAGCTCGTGGCTCGAGAGCGCCGTGCCGCAGCGCGGGCAGTAGGGCACGACCTTGAGGTCCTCGTAGAGCAATCCCTGGTCGAACAGCTGCTGCAGGTGCCACCAGACCGACTCGATATACGACGGGCTGAGCGTCCAATAGGCCGCGTCCATGTCGACCCAGTAGCCGATGCGCGTCGTCAGCCGTGCGAACTCGTCGACGTAGGAGTACACGGACTCGCGGCAGAGCCGGGTGAACTCGGCGATGCCGACCTGCTCCACGATCTGCTGCTTGCTGGTGATCCCGAGCTTCTTCTCGACCTCGACCTCGACGGGAAGACCGTGGGTGTCCCACCCCGCCCGGCGGGCCACGTAGGCACCGCCCATGGTGCGGAAGCGGCAGAACAGGTCCTTGTAGACCCGCGCCCACACGTGGTGGAGCCCGGGCATGCCGTTGGCCGTCGGGGGACCCTCGTAGAAGATCCAGGGCGGTGCACCCTCTCGCTGCTCGACGGAACGTTCGAAGACGCGCTGCGCCGCCCAGCGGGCCAGTTCGGCCTGCTCGAGGGCAACGAAGTCGATGTCGGGCGGGACGGGCGAGAACACAGAGGCAGGTGGCGGACACACGGGAACGGGCGCCCCGGTCGTCTCGGAAAGGATAGAGGGTATGCCTCGCCCCACTTTCGCCATTCCGTCGGGCATAGAGCTGGCGCTCGAGCACGCTGGCGGTGCCGGCCCGCGCTGGGTCGTGGCCCGGGCCGAGGCGGAGCTCGTCGCGCGCTGACGACGAGCTCGACGACAGCGAACTGGGGCTCAGTCCCGCCATGTTCGACCCGCCGGCCGGCGCTTTCCTTGTCGCCCGCGACGACGCGCGGCCCGATCCGGTCGGCGGCGTCGGCCTGCGCACCATCGGTGATGCCCTCGGGATCCACGCCGGAGAGGTGAAGCGCCTCTGGGTCAACCCCTCGTGCCGCGGCCGCGGTGTCGGGCGAGCGCTCATGGCGGCGCTGGAGGAGGCCGCGCATGACCTCGGCCTGGTCGAGCTGGAGCTGGCGACCGGTGACCGCCAGCCCGAGGCGGTCGCGCTCTACGCGGCCACCGGGTGGGAGCGGCGCTTCGAGGATGCCGAAGGTAACGCGCTGGCCCCCGGGTACATCCGCTTCACCAAGAGACTCACGTGAGCCGGCCCGCGCACGCGCCCACACGCCCGTTCGAGCTCGTCTGCGAGATCGAGCCGGCCACCACGCCCGACCTCACACGCGTCCGGCACCAAATCGGCGTGCTCAGCTCGATCGCCGGCACCTTCTTGATCCCCGACAACCACATCGGCCGGGCCACCGTCTCGAGCGTCGCCGTCGCCCACGAGGTCGAGGCGATGGGCGGGCGCTCCGTTGCGTGCCTCAACGCCCGCGATCGCAATCTGCTCGGCTTCCGCCGCGACCTGCTCACCGCCTCGGCCTACGGCGTCGACCAGTTCCTCTTCGTCTACGGCGACGAACCACTCGTGGGCACTCGCACGAGCGAGCTCACGGTGCGCACGATGCTCGACGAGGGCCGCACGTATGCGACCGGGCTCAGCCCGCCCGCACGAATGCGTTTCGGCGCCGTCACCGGGCTGCGGCACCTCCCGGCGTGGAAGCAGGCTGCTGACTTCCTCTTCGTCCAGATCGGCTTCTCGCTCGAGGAGTTGTTGGCCTGGCGGGCGCAGCTGAACCTGGCAGTCCCCCTCTACGCCGGCGTCCTCGTGGTGGCGAGCGCCGGTATGGCCCGCACCCTCGACATCCCCGGCGTCGCACTGCCGCCCGGTCTCACGGAGCGGCTCGAACGCGATCGCAACGCCGGCGTGGAGCTGGCCTGCGATTTGGTGACCGGCATCCGGGACTCGGGCGCCTTCGACGGCGTGCACCTCATTCCCGTCGCCCGCTACCGGGAGGTGGCGGCGCGCCTCGAGAAGATGCTCTGATGCCGGACGCTTCAGCCACGCTGTCCAGCGCGGCGTCGTCCACCTCGAGCAGCGAGTCGACGACGAGGTCGGCCAACCCAAAGGCGGGATGATGCCCCTCCCCCGCTTCGGGCACGGCGATGCACGCCATGGACGCGGCCTTGGCCCCCAGGACGCCCGCCGGCGCGTCCTCCCACACGAGGCATCGCGTGGGGGCAACGCCCAACCGTGTCGCGGCGGTCAGGAACACGGCGGGGTGCGGCTTGCCGTACTGCTCTTCCTCGGCCGAGTGGATGACTGCGAAGCGGCCTCGCAGCCCGAAGTGCAGCAGCGCCGCGTCGATCAAGCGGTACTCCGACGAGGAGGCCACCGCCAAAGGCAACCCCCGGCCCACGCACAGGTCGATGGCATGCTCCGCCCCGGCTTTGAGCACCCCCTTGGTCAGGATCAGCTCGGTGACCCGGTCGACGACGGTGACCGCCACCTCGTCAGGCGTCGGGCCCGCCCATGGATACAAACCGAACCAGTGCCGAGTGACCTCGTTGACGAACATCCCCTTCGTCGTGCGGCATCCGTCGGCGGACAGAGGCACGCCGAGCGCGCCGAGGATCTCGATCTCTGCCTCGTGCCAGAGCACCTCGGAGTCGAGCAGCAACCCGTCCATGTCGAAGATGGACGCACTGAACCCCGCCGGAGCGGGGCGCGGCGAGGTCAAGCGGCGAGCTGCGCCTCGATGTCGCTCACGATCGCCGGGTCCTCGGGCTCGACCTGGGGCCGGTAGCGCGCCAGGACGTCCCCCTTGGGCGAGACGAGGAACTTCTCGAAGTTCCACGTGATGTCGCCCGCCTTGCCCTCGGCGTCGGCCTTCTCCTCCAGCAGTGCGTAGATCGGGTGCCGGCTCTCGCCGTTCACCTCGATCTTCTCCATCAGCGGGAACGTCACGCCATACGTCGTCGAGCAGAACTGCTCGATCTCCTTGGCCGTGCCGGGCTCCTGCTCGAGGAACTGGTTGCAGGGAAAGCCGACGACCGAGAAGCCGCGGTCGGCGTACTTCTTCTGCAGGCGCTCGAGGCCTTCGTACTGTGGGGTGAGGCCGCACTTGGAGGCCACGTTGACCAGCAGCAGCGTCTTGCCCGCGTAGTCGCCGAGCGTGGCGTCGCCGCCCTGGAGGGTGTGGATGGGAATGTCGTAGAGAGCCATGGCTCGGACCCTATCGGGCACCGGCGTGCGCCCGCTCGCCGGGTCGGTCCGGTGCGGTCCGCCGCGGTCCGGTGCGGTCCAGTGCGGCGCGGTGCGGCGCCGAACGGTCGCTCCTCCGCGCCGCCCTAGGGTTGCCGGCGTGCACGCGGTGGTGATCCGGGACGGCCACCTGGTCTACGAGGAACGCGACGACCCTGTCCCCGGCGACACCGAGCTCCTCGTCGAGGTGCGGGCGGCCGGCATCAACGGCGCCGACATCTCGCAGCGGGCGGGCTACTACCCGGCACCCCCCGGCTGGCCACAGGACATCCCCGGCATGGAGATAGCCGGCCAGGTGGTGGGCGTCGGACGCGCCGTCACCGCCTTCTCCCCCGGCGACCGCGTCGATGGCCGTCGTCGGCGGTGGCGCGCAGGCGACGCTCGCCTTCGTCGACGAGTCCCATGCTCTGGCCGTCCCCGCCGCCCTGCCCTGGGACCAGGCCGGGGGCTTCCCCGAGGTGTTCTCGACCGCCTATGACGCCCTCTTCACCCAAGCGGGTCTCGCCATGGGCGAGCGCGTGCTGGTCTCGGGCGCAGCGGGCGGCGTCGGGACCGCCGGTGTGCAGCTCGCCGCCGCGACCGGAGCCGTCGTCGTCGCGACGGTGCGTGACCCCGGGCGCCACGACGCCGTGGCCGCGCTGGGCGCCGACATGGTCGTCGCACCGGGCGAGGAGGCCGAACACGGACCCTACGACGTCGTGATCGAACTGGTCGGCGCGCCCAGCCTGGTCCAGGCGCTGCCGGCGCTCGCTACCGGTGGGCGCGTCGTCGTCATCGGCGTCGGCGGCGGTGCGCAGCTTGACGTGAATCTGTTCACGCTCATGCACTCGCGCGCCCGCATCGGCGGCTCGACGCTGAGAGCCCGCACCCGGCGCGAGAAGGCCAACGTGGCCGAGGGCGTGCGCGCCCACGTGCTCCCGCTCCTCGCGGCGGGCCGCATCGAGATCCCGGTCTGCGACATCTTCCCGTTCGCCGAGGCCGAGGCGGCCTACGACCGCTTCAGCCAGGGCGCGAAGCTCGGCAAGGTCGTCCTCGTCCCGTGATGCCGCACCGGTGATCGAAGCCGTCCTGTTCGACGGCGACCAGACGCTGTGGGACTTCGAGCGCGTCATGCGCGAGGCGCTGATCGCCGTCCTGGACGAGCTGCGCGCCGAGCGACCAGGACCCGGCACCGACGCGCTCGACGTGGCATGACCTCCAGCACGGCCGGGCCGAGGTTGCGGAGGAACTGGCCGGCATTGAGTTCAACCTGACCCGGCTGCGCGTGCTCGGGTTCTCCCGCACGCTGGCGCGCGTGCGCGCCGCCCAGGGGGGCGACGAGACCGCCGATGCTGCGCTGGCTGAACGGATCGCCGCCTCCTACTTCGAGCACCGCGACCGTGATCCCGCACTCTTCCCCGACACGCTGCCCTGCCTGCAGTCGCTGCGCGGTCGCTACCGGCTCGGTCTGCTCTCCAACGGCAGCCGGCTTCCCGAGAGGGTGGGTCTCGCCGGCTACTTCGAGACGGTGGTTTTCGCCCAGGACCACCGGGTGGCCAAGCCGGACAAGGGCATCTTCGAGGTCGTCGAGCGCGAGCTCGGCGTCGCGCCGAAGGCGTGCGTGCAGGTGGGCGACCACCCACTGAACGACGTCGTCGGGGCGAAGCGCGCCGGCTGGCACGCCGTCTGGCTCAACCGCGAGGTCGACGGCGCCGGTGCGGGCGGCTACGACGCCTTTTGGGAGATCCACGACTCCGACGAGCGGCCTGATGCGGTGGTCTCGTCACTGTCCGAACTACCCGACGCGCTCGAGTTGCTCGCTCCCGCCTGATCCGGCTTTATCTCGCCCTGCCCGCCTGATCCCGCCCAGCCATTCGAACGGGTCCGCTAGATCTTCTTGGTCCCCGGGCCTCTGGATCTTGTGACAAGTTTCAGGCTGCAGTGCCGAGACGCGCTCCCGTGATGTAGTCCTCGAGGACATGGTCGATGGTCCCAAGTGCTCGACGGAGCTGGAGGGGCGCAGGCGGTTGGTCGGCCTCGAGCAACGGAACCAGCAGTCGGGAGCGGAGCTTGGTGTAGAAGACGGCAACCCGGATGCCTTCATGGGTGAGCGTGTAGGTGTTGGTGCCGGGTTGACGCTGGACCAGCCCATGGAGGCGGAGTCGGCGCAGGTCATAGCTCATCTGCGCGGAGCTGTAGTCCCTGCCGAGCAGTCCGGCCACCTGCCCGCGAAGGCTTTTGTTGGTGAAGCCGGTGACGGCGTGGACGACGAGGCAGAGTGCACCGGCCAGGGCCATGGCGCGTTGATCCCCGAAGCGCAACGCTCCGGTTCGTTGGCCCTCATGGTTGAAGGGCTGGTGGATGCGCTCAAAGAGTGCAGAGCCGATGGCACAGCCCTGGCCGGCACGTTCGATCATAAGCAGACGGTCGTTGACCTGACGGGCCTTGTCGATGAGCTCGGGTAGATGCTCGAGCCGGGAAAGTACACCGATGTCCTTGGGTTTGTTGATGACGGTCTCGATACGCAATGCCCTCCCTTCCTTCAGATACTGCTTGACGCGGCTGTGCTTGTAGCGGAAATCCATCCGCACCTCGGTGCCCGGGTTGAAGATCCTGGTTCCGAAGGGCGCGCTGGTGCTGCGACCTCGGCGGTCTCGTCCGAAGATGGCATGGACCTCGTGGGGTCGCCCGACGTCGACGTTGTCCTGAACCAGGGACTCAAAGAAACCCCTGGCCCGACGAGGGTCGTCGAAGACCAAGGTGCGAGAGACCTCCACCTGGCGCATCGACAGCTCCCAGAAATAGCCGGCGTCGCGGTCCTCGTTGGTGAAGGGGATGGGGATCACCGCGGTCCAGCGCTCGAAGAAGTCCTGGACGTCACCAGGGCCGAAACGGTCACAGATGGCCTGGAGCGCAACGGGGTCCTCGCAGGAGGCGAAACCGTTGGCCAGCTCGGCGAAGGCGATGCCTTGACGGCTGGCCTGTCGCTTGGCCCACTCGTGCCCGTTGCACCAGACCTTGGTCGGATAAGGGAAGTACGTGCACACTTTGATGAAGGTGGGCCCGAACTCGGCATCGAGGATGTAGAAGTAGTACATCCCGACCCGTCGGTCCTCTTTCACGAACTCGAAGCGAGCCACGCCGGGCTTGGGCGATCGACTCTTGGCACTGAACACCCACTGAACTCCTGGGCGGCCACGATGGCGACGACCCCATATCGACCCTCAGCCTCCGCCTTGTCCAGATAGGGCCGGACATGGTCGAGCTTGCGATCGTCCCAGCGCGTCCGGTCGGGCTTCTTCAGGCGGAGGATCGGAACTTCATGTTCGGCGGAGAACGCCTTCACCTCGCGGCGGAACCGGTTGCCGATCTTCTCCAAGAGGGCGGGCGAGGGGATCGGGAACCCGAGGTGCTGAGTGAGAAAGGTCACCACTTGTCCGCTCACCTGCAGGTTGGGAACGTAGGCGTTCAGGAGCAGCCGGTCGACGCAGTTCACCTCGAGGTCGACATGCCCATCGAGCACCTCATTGATGTTGGTCACGCTGGTCATGGCACCGGTGATAGCGCACGAGGGACGGCTCTGCCGGGCCGACAACATCCACGCAGAATCAGGTGCGCCGGGAGGAGGCCGGGAGGGGGGCCTGCCCCCCTCCCGCTAAGACCCCGGTGCCGGAATGGGCGAATTGGGGTCGTAGAAGACGAGTGCAGCGTTGGTGCAGTCTCCCTGCTGTGTCCGTGCGATGACGTAGAAGTCGTCGGTGTGGCCAGCCACCACGAAGACATCGAGAAATTGCTCGTGCGTGAGACACGACACTCTCGGATCATTCGTCTTGAACCGGGACATGACGCCAACCGCCGTCTGTGTCCCCGCCGGCACAATGGTAGGAATGAGTTTCATCCTCGCGTCAATCCACTCGCCGGAGAATGTGTACGAAAGAGGGCTCGGCGAATCAGGCGACGCGGTGGCCTGAGGTGGCGGTGCCGTCGTCGTGGTCGTTGTCGTCGACGACGATGTGGACGTGGACGATGTCGACTGAGGTGTCGTGGTGGTCGTCGAGCCTGACGAAGCGCTGGGCGCGCTGCCCGTCCCCGAGGAACTCGGCGTGAGAGCAGAGACCATGCGCGCCTCGTTCGCTCCGTCGGTCCCAAGCCCCCAGACGCCGACGCCGGCGATGCCGTTAGCCTCGGCCGTCCGCGCCGCCCGCCGCAACGAGCGTGGGGTCTCGAAGAACGCCTCGTGCCACCGCTTGCCCACGCGGAAGGGCATCCACCCCGTCTGGGTAACCCTGTCCCAGTGCGCCGCGTGTCCGCTCACCGCCGCAGCACCCGCGGTGTCGACGGTGGGCGCACCAGCCGGCTTGGCTTGCAAGGTGCCATCGGTGGTCGGCCACTCGAGGCCGAACAGCGGCAGGAGGGCAACCACTTTGTCGGCTGGTACCTCGGAGAGGTATTCGTTGATCGTTGCTTGGAGAGAATCGCCGGCGCTGGTCATCTCCGAGCTCGTGCTCGGGACTGCCGCGAGATTGAGCTGACCTTCTGTGACCAAAAAGCCGTCGACCACAGCGCTCAGTGCAGGGAGGTCGAAGAAGCCCCCCACGGTTCCAGCGGACGAGGAATCAGTGTCGACTGTCACCTGATAGTGGGCGTCGGCCGTCTTGAGTGTCAGTGACACGGCAGTGACGAGGTTCGTCAGTGCAGCCTGGCCCTCACCGCCCGTTCCCTCGAGGTCGAGGTTGACACCGTCGAGATCGCGCATTTTGAGCAGGAGCAGCACGCTCTGGGCCAGGGTGGCCGGCGCGGTCGGGGTCGCGAACAACTGGTTGATCGACGCCTGATCGAAGTCTTGGACCGAGAGCACCACGCGTGCGCCAGCGGCATGTGCGTCGGCGATCAAGTTCATGAAGTCCTGGCTCAGAAACCCATCCCACGCATTCCCGGACGTCTGAATCGAACCATCTGGATTGATCTGCAGACCGGCGTAGATGACGGTGGTCAATCCATTGAGGTCGAGGGTCGCGACGTTCGGCAGTGCCCAGTAGGGAACGACGCCGAACACCTCGTGTGGCCGTAACGGCGGCGCCAAGGCGACGCTGAACGACGCCGCTTTCGCGAACTCACCCGGTGGACTGGGGGTCAGCCCTTCGACCGGCTGCGCCAGCTGACTCCAGACCGAACCGATCCCGGCGGTGCCGAGGGCGAGTGGCGACTCGTCGGCTGTCGGGAGTGGCTGGTCCGCGGCCGCCATCGTCGCCGCGGCGATGGGAGCGGCCGGCGGCGGTTGGCTCGCCGCGACGAGCTGGCTCAGTCCGACGGCGCCCAGGGAAACGACGAGAGCAGTCACGAACATCCCCATCGCCATGTTGCGGCTCGACATCCGCGCGTGCGAGTCAGACGCCCCCTCGGGGGAACGCCTCCGCCAGCGCCGGCCCGCGACCCGCGCCGGCTCGGGCGCAGGAGGATCTGCGTGTCCGGGACCGATCAGACGTTCGATCTGCCCCCAGGCCTGGCGGGACAGAAACACCAGGCCAAGTTAGCCGGGCCGGAAAGCCCGGCTCCGCCGGACGGTGCTCCTTCACGGTCGGTTCATCATCGGGTCATCCTCGTGTCATAAAGGCAATCGGGCGGCCAGGGAGCGGGGGTCGCCGCCTCCGTCACCCGGGTTCTGCCTGGTCCCTGCCTGGATCCGGCCTCGGCCCTGCTCTTCACACGGACGTCGGCGCGGCCGAGCGGGGGCAGCGCGGGGTCAGCGGATCAAGATGACGACACCGGCGTTGGCGCCACGGCCCACCGTGTGGGCGAGCGCGACGCGCGCACCCTCGACCTGCCGAGGGCCGCACTCGCCGCGTAGCTGGCGCACCAGCTCGACGACCTGACCGAGCGCGGACGCCCCGAGAGGCTCGCCCTTGGACAGCAAGCCGCCGCTCGGGTTCACCGGCAGGCGGCCGCCGAGGATGGTGGCGCCCGAGTCGAGCAGCGCGCCGGACCCGTGCGGCTCGCACAGTCCGAGCTCCTCGTAGGACTGGAGCTCGCGCGCGGCATCGGTGTCCTGGCACTCGACCACATCGAGGTCGGTCGGGCCGAGCCCCGCCTCCTCGTACGCAGCGGTCGCGGCGAGTGTGCTCGGGGCCGGCACGTCGTCGTCGGCCAGGCCGGCGAGCGGAGTCGACTCGCTCAGCACCGGGCCCGGGATGTGCGACCGCAGGACCGCGGCGGCGAGAGTCACCGGTGCGGGCGTCGCGGCGGCCACCTCCGCGCGGCGCAGCACCACGGCCGCCGCGCCCTCGTTGGGCGAGCACAGCATGAAGAGGTGCAGTGGCTCGCTCACGACGCGCGACGCCAGTACCTCTTCCACCGACGTCTCCTTCTGGTACATGGCGTCCGGATTGGACGCGCCGTTGCGGCGGTTCTTCACCACGACGCGGGCCAGATGGTCCTTGGTGACCCCCGACGTCTGCATGAGGCGCTGGGCGCGCAGTGCGAAAAAGGCCGGCGTCGCGGCCAGGCCCGCTTCCTCTTGCCAGGGTTCGAAGAAAGAGGAGCGGATGATGCCCTTGGGCATCTTCTCGGTCCCGAAGACGAGCACCGTGTCGTACTGTCCGGCCCGGATGGCACCGGCGGCCAGCATGAGCGCGGCACCGCCGCTGGCGCAGCCCGCCTCCACGTCGACGATGGGCATGCCGGTGAGGCCCATTCGGTTCAACACCTTGTGACCGGTGGCCACGCCGCCATAGGCCGTGCCGCAGAACGCCGCCTGAAAGCCACCCTTGCCCACGCCGGCCTCGCGCAGGGCGGCCCGCACGGCGACCACTCCCATGTCGGTGGTCGACACGCCGTCGAAGCGCCCGAAGGGGTGCAGGCCGACGCCGGCAATGGCGACGCTGCTGCTCACGAAGCACCCCCCGCACCCGCCGGGGCGAAGGCGTAGGTCACGACGTCGTTGCCGTCCTCGTCTGAGTGCAGCGTCACGATGCACAGCGCCATGGCTTGGCCCGCCGAGAGCGCGCCGGGGTCGCTCTCGGTCAGGCGGCCTGATGACGCGCACGCCTTCGGGCAGCTCGACCACGCCGACCCCGAAGGGCACCTCGCCCCGGTAGCCGGGCGGCGGCGCCGTCACCGCGGTCCAGGACCACAGTGTCCCGGGCCCGGCCAGCTCCACCGGCTCAGGGTCGTCGGCCGAGCAGTAGGTGCAGCCGTCGACGCGCGGGAAGAGGACGTTGCCGCAGACGGTGCAGCGGCTGGCGAGCAACACAGGCGGCGTGCCATCGCTGAAGAGCCCCTCACGGACCACGACGCGCAGGCTGCTCAGAGCTCCACCAATTTCGAGCTTGTCGAACTCCCAGAAGGCGCGCAGCGACGCGATCTTGCCAGCGCCGTTCGTGCGATAGGTGTAGACGCCGTGCACGATGGCCTGGTGGGTACCGCCCGCCAGCGTGGTGCGGATGATGCCCACGTCGGCCACCTCGTCGCCGCACAGGTACGACCCGCTGATCTCGAAGTCGATGGCTTCGCTCGAGGCGATGACCGTGTCATAGAAATTGGCGATGGCCTCGCGGCCGTGATGGCCCGTGCCCTCGGGGTCGAAGGGCGAGGGCCCGATCGGGTCGGCCACGACGGCGTCGTCCGCGAAGAGGGCCAGCCAGCCATCTCGATCGCCCGCTGTCACGGCGGCGCGAGAGCGGATGCCGAGCTCTCGTGCACTCAGTGCTTCATCGGCCATGGCGTACGCGCTCCCCTCACTCGCCTGGCGCTGTCACAGTCACACTCAGCGTCACTGTCAGTGTCGCTGTCACCGTCACCGGACCTTGGCGATGACGTCGTCGGCGAAGCGTGCCAGGTTGTCGATCTTGGCCTGCAGAGGCTCGGTGTCGTGCTCGATGCCGTACGGCCAGCGAAAGCCGACGATGACGTCGGTGACGCCGAGCTCCTCCAGCCGCTCGACGCCGTCAGGGCTGTAGGCGTCGGCCGAGATCACGTGCACCTCGAAGGGCTTGTCCTCGGTGCCGTACTCGGCGCGCAGCTGGGCCAGGCGCTCGAGGAGACCGGGAAGATCGGCGGGGTCGCCACCGCCATGCAACCAGCCGTCCCCGTCGTGGGCGGCCCGTGTCAGGGCGGCCGCGTGGTGGCCGCCGATAAGGATCGGCACGGGCCGGCTCGGTGTCGGACACATCTTGATGGAGGGTATGTCGAACACCTCGCCGTGGAACTCGAAGAAGCCGCCGGCCATGAGCCCGCGCATCACCGCGATCTCCTCGTCCATGCGCGTGCCCCTGCGCTCCCAGGGGACGCCGCAGATCTCGTAGTCCTCCGGCCAGGGGCTCGTGCCGACCCCGAGGACCAGCCGGTTGTCGGTGAGGACCGCCGTCGAGCTGACTTGCTTGGCGACGAGGACCGGCTGGCGGATGGGCAGCTTGATCACGAAGGTGACGAAGCGGATGCGTTCGGTCACCGCCCCCATGGCGGGGATGAGCGAGAAGGGCTCCAAGAAGGGCTTGTCCTCGAGGAACTCCCGGCTCCCGTCGGGGTTGAAGGGGTACGTCGTGTCGGAGACCTCGGGGTAGCAGATGCTGTCGGGCACGACCATGGAGTCGTAGCCGGCCACCTCCGCGGCGTGGGCCAGCGGCAGGTAGTACGACGGATCCGTCATCGACTCCGCATACGAGAAACGCACTGCACCTCCATTGTCCGCGCCCCAACACTGGCACCGTGGCCGCGCCCGGCGCCTACCATGCGGCCGTGCCTCATCCTGCCAGCACCAGCACTCCCGGGCACATCCCCGGCGTGGCTGGTCCGCCGCCACGTGCCGACGTTCCGCTGGTCAACGACCTGTGCCTCGAGGACCTCGAGCGCGACGCCCGCCACGCCATCGGGGAGATGGCCTACGCCTACTACGCCGGGGGGGCCGACGACGAGCGCCTGTTAGAAGGCAACGTCGCCGCCTGGAGCCATTGGCAGCTCCACCCCCACGTCCTGGCCGGCCTGGCCGAGGTCTCCACGGAGACGACACTGCTCGGGACGCCGGTGCGCACGCCGGTGGCAGTGGCGCCGACGGCGATCCAGGGGCTGGCGCACCCCGAGGGGGAGGTGGCGACGGCGCGCGGCGCCGCCACAGCGGGGGCGCTCGTCATCCTCTCCTCCCTTGCCACCTGTTCGCTCGAGGAGGTGGCGGCCGCGGTACCCGAGGGTCCGCGCTGGATGCAGGTGTACATCTTGCGCGAGCGGGCGCGCACCGAAGACCTGGTGGCGCGCGCCGCCGCCCACGGCTACGGCGCTCTCGTGCTCACCGTCGACGCACCGGTGTCGGGACTGCGCCTGCGCGAGTGGCGCCAGGGCGCGCACCTGCCCGACGACCTTGCTCTGCCCAACCTGGCCGGCGGCAGCACGCAGAGCGCGCGGGCCGGTGGGTTCATGGCCGTGGTCACCCATGAGTTCGAGCCAGCACTCCGCCCCGACGACATCGCCTGGCTCGCCGGGCTCGAGCGCGCTGCCCGTGGTCGTGAAGGGGGTGCAGCGCGTCGGACGACGCCCGCCGCTGCGTTGAGGCCGGGGCGGCGGCGTTGGTGGTCTCGAACCACGGTGCCCGCCAGCTGGCCGACGCGCCCCCGACGGCCGACATCCTGGCCGAGATCGTCGACGCGGTCGCGGGGCGGGCCGAGGTCTATGTCGACGGCGGCATCCGCCGCGCCCCCGACGTCGTCAAGGCGCTCGCTCTCGGCGCACGAGCCGTGCTGGTGGGCCGGCCCTCGCTGTGGGCGCTGGCCACCGGCGGTGCCGAAGGCGTCGCCGCGCTGCTGCGCTGGTTCGAGGTCGAGCTGTGCCGGACCATGGCCCTGTGCGGCGCGGGAACGGTGGCCGACATCGACCGGAGCCTGGTTCGGCGTGCACCAGGATGGGTGGTGCCATGACGACCGTCGCCGACCTGCTGGTCGCGCGGCGCCGAGGACGATCGGACCGGCGTCATGGACGCGGGTGGGCGCTGGACCTGGTGCGAGGCGGTGCGGGAAGGCGCGGCGCGAGGCGTGCTGGCCCGCTCGCTCATCGGCGACGCGGCACCACACATCGGGGTGCTGTTGCCCAACGGCGCCGAGTACCTCTTCTGGCTCAACGGCGCCGCGCTGGCCGGCGCGGCCATCGTCGGCATCAACCCCACCCGGCGCGGCGAGGCGCTGGCAGCCGACGTGCGTGCCACCGACACCTCCATGATCGTGACCGACGCCGAGGGCGCGGCACTGCTCGACGGCCTCGAGCTCGGCGTCGACACCGAGCGCATCCTCGTCGTCGGGACGGCGCGCTGACGCGGCGCTGCTGGCGGATGTCGCAGCCGGAGCAGCACCTGAGGCGCTGATCGCCGACGCGGACCAGGTGGGCGAGGACGCGCTCTACCTCTTGATCTTCACCTCGGGCACGACCGGCGTGCCCAAAGCAGTCAGGTGCACCCAGGGGCGGTTAGCCGGCATCGCCGAGGTCGCGGCGCCGGGCTTCGGCTACACGGCCGACGACGTCTGCTATTGCCCCATGCCGCTCTTCCACGGCAACGCCCTCATGGCGCTCTGGGGCCCCTCGGTCATGGTGGGCGCGGCCATCGCGGTGCGGCCACGTTTCAGCGCGTCGGCCTTCATGGACGACGTGCGCCGCTTCGGGGCAACGAAGTTCAGCTACGTCGGCAAGGCGATCGCCTACATCTTGGCCACGCCCGAGCGGCCCGACGACCGCGACAACACGCTGAAGAGCGCGTTCGGCACCGAGGCGTCAGTGCGCGACCGTGACCGTTTTCGCAAGCGCTTTGGTTGCTATCTCATTGAGGGCTACGGCCAGAGCGAGGGTGGCGCCGCGATGAACCCGGCGCTCGGTATGCCCAAAGGCGCGATCGGCAAGCCGGGCCCAGGCGTGGACCTGGCCATCCTGAGCGCGGAGACCGGTGTGGAATGCCCGCCGGCGGAGTTCGACGCCGATGGGCGGCTGCTCAACGCAGGGGCCGCCATCGGCGAGATCGTGAACCGCAGTGGGCGGGGCAACTTCGAGGGCTACTACCACCGCGAGGACGCAGAGGCCGAGCGACTCCGCAACGGCTGGTACTGGACGGGTGATCTGGGCTACGTCGACGGCGACGGCTTCTTCTACTTCGCGGGCCGGTCGGGCGACTGGCTCCGCGTCGACTCGGAGAACTTCGCGGCGGGGCCCGTCGAGGCCGTGCTGTCGCGCAACGCGGACCTGTCGATCGTGGCCATCTACCCCGTCCCCGACACCGACTCGGGCGCGGGCGACCAGGTCATGCTCGCCCTCGAGATGGTGCCTGGCCGCACCTTCGACCCCGACGCGTTCGCCGCCTGGCTCCTCGGGCAGCCCGACCTCGGCCCGAAGTGGGTCCCGCGCTACGTCAGGGTCTCGGAGTCCCTGCCGCAGACCGCCACCGGCAAAGTGACCAAGGTCGGCCTGCGTGCCGAGGCGTGGGCATGCGACGAACCGGTGTGGTGGCGGCCGCTCGGGAGCACCGAGGTGCACTTCGTGCCGCTGTCCGACGCGGAGCGGGGGGAGCTTGCCGCGGGCCTTGCCGCCAACGGCCGGCCGCCGGTGGGCGACGCCGGATAACCGCGGCGCGCTCCTGAGAGCGCAACGAAGCCGGGCCAGCCCGCGTGTTGGCACTGTCCGAGCCTGTGGCTCCGCTCGGTGAGGAGTTCGCGCACGCGCTCGCGGACCCTTCGCGCCGCAGCCGGAGATGTCTGACCGGCTCCACCTCACGAGCCGCGTAATACTTCTCAGGCCATGGACGTCGACGAAAAGCGGGCCGACACGCCGGCCGGGCGGTCGCGCCAGGGACGCCACGCCAAGCAACAACAACGGGGCTCGGGCCGCTGGCTCGTCGAGCTCGTCGTCGTCGTGGTCGTGGCGGTCGTCCTCGCCATCGTCCTGCGCGCCTTCGTCGTCGCCACCTATTCCATCCCCTCGGGCTCCATGGAGCCGACTCTCCAGATCGGAGACCGGATCGTGGTGGACAAGCTGGCCTACCACCTCCACGGCATCGGCCGCGGGGACATCGTCGTCTTCTCCACCCCGCCACTCGAGGACTGCGCCGGACCGCCCGTGGCCGACCTCGTGAAGCGCGTCATCGGGCTGCCCGGCGAGACCATCTCGCTCAACGACGGCAAGGTCTACATCGACGGCCGCTTCCTCCCCGAACCCTGGCTCCCGGCCGCAGCGCGCAACGCGACGTATCCCGGCCCATCGGGCGCGCCGTATTCGCTGCAGCACCCCTTCCTGATCCCCTCCGGCGACGTCTTCATGATGGGCGACAACCGAACCGAGTCGTGCGACAGCCGCTACTGGGGCCCCGTACGCGAGTCGACCATCGTGGGCAAGGTGGACGTCCGCATCTGGCCGCTGTCGCGTATCGGGTTCTTCTAGACGTCGGCGCCAGTGCGCGTCAGCCGGGACCGGTGCGCCGCTCTCGGCGCCAGACCACGCGCAGACCGGACCACGTCTCGTCGATGGCGCACACCTTGTTGTCGACCAGGCCGAGCGGCAGGGCGACGGCGCGCACGACGTCTTCGGTCACCGTCGTTGCCACACCAGAGCTGCGCTTGGGCCACGCGACCCAGAGCCCGCCGTCGGGGAAGATCATCGTGCCGAGGGCGCCGATGCGGCGCTCGACCTCGCGCCGCTCGGTGAAGAAGGCCACCACCACGTCGGCCGTGCCCCGGGCCTGCCGCGTGACCCTCACCCCGCTCGGCAAGCCGTCGAGCAACCCGGGCGGGGCCGCCACGAGGGCCAGGGTCGACCCCTCCGTGATCCCGAGCTTCTTGGGCAGCGGCGTACCGCTGTACCCGGCCATCAGGCGTCGTCGTTGACCGTCTCGTAGATGCGGAAAGCCAGGGGGTACTCGTACTCACCCGGCCCGGCGGCGAAGCGCTCCAGATGGCGCTCGAGGATGGCGATGGCCTCTTCCTCGCGCTCGGGTGCGACGCCCATCAGAGGGAGGAGGGAGCGGTCCGCGACGGCGCTGGCCGGAGCGCGCACCGTCGTGTGGTGGGGCGTGCTTTCCACGGCGCCGAAGCCGGCTCCCTCGAGGATCTCATGGACGTACTCGTCGTCACCGAGGGCGAAGGGGCCCACCGGGCTCTTGCCCGGCGGCGGGACGGGCGGGGCGGGCAGCAGCGGCCGCAACACTGTGCCGACGTGCCAAGGGTTCGATTCGACGCCCTGCCAACAGGCGAACACGAAGCGCCCGCCCGGCGCGAGGGTGCGGCGGATCGCAGCGAAGGCCGCTGTCGGCTCGTCGAAGAACATCACGCCGAACTGCGAAGCGACGAGGTCGAAGGGTGCCTCGTCGAATGTGCCGGTCTGCACGTCGAGTTGGACGAAGCGAGCGGTGGTGACGCCTGCCTCGGCGGCGCGCTGCCGGGCGAGCTCGACGAGCGCGCCCGACAGATCCACCCCGACCGCCTCGCCCCCCGGCGCAACGGCGCGCGCCAGCTCGATGGTCAGGCCGCCGCCGCCGCAGCCGATGTCACAGGCCCGCTGATCCGGGACCGGGTCGGTCGCCTTCAGCAGGTACGGCGTCACCGCCTCCGTCAAGCGCTCGCGCTTCGGCCACGCTGCCACCCATCGCTCGTCGTTCCAGCGCCTGGTCTCCGCTTCGTTGGCCACGGCGACACGGTAACCCGGCGCCACTAACTTCAACACCGTGCAGGTCGGCCTCGTGATCCTTCCCACTGACCGCTGGCGCGAGGCCCGGTTCCAGTGGGAGTGGGCCGACGCTGCCGGCTTCAGCTCGGCGTGGACGTACGATCACATCCGCTGGGGTGGCATGCCCGATGGGCCTTGGCATGCCGCGATACCCGTGCTGGCGGCGGCGGCCACGGTGACGTCGCGCGCGCGCCTCGGCACGCTCGTCGCAACGCCGAACTTCCGGCATCCGGTGACGCTCGCCCGCGACCGCGTTGGCCCTCGACGACATCAGTGGCGGACGCTTCGACCTCGGCGTCGGCCCGGGCAGTGAGGGGTTCGACGCGAGCGCGCTGGGCCAGGAGCCCTGGAGCCCGGCGCATCGCCTGAACCGCTTCGCGCAGTTCCTCGAGGTGCTGGCGCCGATCGTCGAGGGCGACGCGAGGGCCCGCCACACCGCGCGCACCGAGCACTACGCCGCAGCCGAGGCGCCCTCCACGCCCGGCGCGCTGCAACACCCGCTTCCCCTCACCGTCGCGGCTGGCGGTGCCACGGGCATGGCTCTCGTGGCACGGTACGCCCGCAACTGGGTGACCATCGGCCCGACAGGGCCCGTCGAGCGCACGCCGGAGACAACCCTCGCCGCGGTGCGCGCGCAGCTCGGTTCGCTCGAGTCGGCATGTGCGGTGACCGGACGCGACGTGGCGAACGTCGGCAAGGTGCTCCTGTGGATGCCGGCAGAGCCGGCGATCGACTCGGCCGAGCAGTTCGAGGAGATCGCAGCGCCCTACGCCGAGCTCGGCTTCGATCAGATCGTGTTGCACCATCCGGACCAGACCGGACCCTTCGCCGGGAGCGTCAACGCCTTCGAGGAGATCGCGGCACGGCACACCGGCTGCTGAGGTTTTGCGAGCCATTGGCAAGTGCGGGGAACGTTCAGCACCCTGACCAGGGAAATCACTCCCCGACCTCGATGCCAGACGAAGCCTCTGGATGCTGCCTGTACTGATCGCGACCTGCCCCGGGGGGGGTCCCATGGGCTGCAACGCGAACGGCATGGAAATCGTCTGAGTGGGGAAGTAAACAACGATTGAACAACAAATGGACGTCTGATCGGGGGCGTGAAAAGCCATGAAAAACGGACGGGTCCTGCGGAGCATTCTGGCGTTGGCGGCGGGGTTGACATTTTCAGCCGCCGGGGTTCTCACATTTGCCAGCGAGGCCAGCGCGGCAGGAACGCTCACCGTGACGCCGAATTCCGGTCTCCAACCTCAGGGCTCCACGGTGGTTTCGGTGTCGGGTTCTGGCTTCACACCCAGTTCGTTGGGCTCCATTTTGGAGTGCAACGACGACACGAGCCAGCCGACCGTGACCATCAGTGTCCTCGGTAACAGCGAAACGCTGCCCGTCTCGTGCACGGGTATCACGGCCGGCGGCCTCCACTCGACGTCAGCGACGGGAACGCTCTCGGCCGTGTCGTACACCGTCGTGACGGGCACGACGGGGCCACCCTGCGGTAGCGCCACCCTGGCTGCATGCCCGTCCGCCGATAGCTCCGGAGGAAACCCGTCGACCGACGCGGCACAGTACCCCTGCCCACCCACTACGGCACAGCAAGCAGCCGGTGACTCGTGCGTGATCGCCTACGGCGACGAGGCGCATGACCAGGCAACCGCCACCATCTCGTTCGCTGGGCCGTGTGTCGCCCCCGCCGGGGCAAACGGCTACGACATGGTTGCCGGGGACGGAGGCGTCTTCTCGTTCGGGACCCTCCCCTACTGCGGCTCCGCCGGTGGAACGAAGCTGAACAAGCCGGTGGTCGGAATGGCCCTGACGCACAACGGAGGCGGGTACTGGCTCGTCGCGTCCGACGGCGGGGTCTTCAGCTACGGGAACGCGACGTTCTACGGATCGGCCGGTGGCACGAAGCTCAACGAGCCCGTGGTCGGTATGGCCGCCACCCCCGACGTGGGCGGGTACTGGCTGGTGGCCTCGGACGGCGGCGTCTTCGCCTACGGCGACGCCGTGTTCCACGGCTCGGCCGGCGGCACCAAACTCAACCAGCCGATCGTCGGGATGGCCGCGACCTCCGACGGCGGCGGCTACTGGCTGGTCGCCTCCGACGGCGGCGTCTTCGCCTACGGCGACGCCGTCTTCCACGGCTCGGCGGGCGGCACCGCGCTGGCCAAGCCCATCGTCGGGATGGCGGCGACCTCCGACGGCGGCGGCTACTGGCTGGTGGCCTCCGACGGCGGCGTCTTCGGCTACGGCGACGCCGTCTTCCACGGTTCGGCCGGCGGCACTTCGCTGAGCAACCCGATCGTGGCGATCGCGCCGACCGGCGACGGCGGTGGGTACCTGCTCTTCGGGAACAACGGTGGCGTTCTCACGTACGGGGACGCGCAGTCCCACGGGTCCTTGGGGTTGGTCACCTTGAACGAGCCGATCGTGGGCGTGGCCTCCATCCCGACCGCTCCCGCCTGATGGCGTCCGCCCGCTCGAAGGCGGCGCGCTCGAACGAGCGCAGACGACGAAGTCGCAACGGCGGCGGCGGGCGCCGTCGTCAGTCGAGGAGCGCTGCTGCCACCGAATCCTCGAGGGCGCGGTCGTTGGCCCACATCAGTTGTTGAACCTTGGCGCGGCGGAAGTACAGCTGGATGTCGAAGTCCACCGTGAAGCCGATGCCGCCGAAGAGCTGCTGCGCCATCGCGGTGATGTCCCGGAAGGTCTCGCAGGCGAAGAGCTTGGCCATGGGCGCGAGCGGGGTCAGCGGGCGGCCCGTCGCCCCGGACCACGCCGCCTCGTGCACCAGCTGCTCGGCCCCGTCGAGTCTGGTGACGGCGTCGGAGAGGTAGTGCGCCAGGGCCTGGAAGGCGCCGAGCGGCTTGTCGAACTGGTGACGGTCCTTGGCGTACTGGGTCGTGATCTCGAGCGCGTAGCGGGCACCGCCGACCGCCTGCGCGCCGAGGAGGACGAGGGCAGGCTCGAGCACCGCCTGCCAGGTGGCCCATCCGCTGCCGGCCGGCCCGATGCGGTCGTCGGCGCCCAGCGCGACGCGATCGAAGGTGATCTCGTACTGGGTGTCGGACGCGACACTGAACTGCTGGTGCAGCGTGACGCTGTCCTCGCCGGGGTCGACCAGGAAGAGGTCGATGGCTTCGTCGGCCTCCCCGGTCCGGGCCAGCACGACGAGCCGGTCCGATGCCGCCGCGAACGCGACGTGTCGCTTGCGTCCCGACAACCGGAACCCGGCACCATCGGGCTCCGCTCGCACCGCGACACCGCGGGGCGAGAACCCGTCGTCGGGCTCGAGCCAGGCCGGGGTCACGATGGCCTCGCCCGAGGCGATCGGGCGGAGCCACCGGTCCTTCTGGTCCGTGGTCCCCGCCGCCGCCAGGACGCCGCCGCCGAGCACCGCGCTCACGAAGTGCGGCGTGGGCGCGAGCGCTCGCCCGAGCTCCTCGTAGAGCGCCACGCCCTCGATGAGGGTCATGCCCGATCCCTCGTACTCCTCGGGCAGCAGCAAGCCGATGAGGTCGAGCTCGCCTAGCTGCTCCCAGAGCGCAGCTGGATAACCAACCGGGTCGTCCTCCATCTGCCGGACCACGTCGAGCGAGCAGTGGCGCGCCAGCAGGTCGCGCACCGTCTGGCGCAGGAGCTCTTGCTCCTGGTCGAAGTCGAGATCAAGCACGGTCAGCCTCTTTCGTGTTCGGCGTCGGCGGCGAGGACGCGGCGACGGTCGTCATGACGGTGGTGAGGGACGCCACTGGTCACCCGAGCGGGCCCAGGGGTTGTCGGCGTCGGAGCGGGGCAGCGCGATCCGGGCGCGGCAGGTGGTCTTGGTGTCCCCGTCCACCGACAGCGTGACGTCGACGGTGGCGAAGCCGCACCCCACCTCGTCCACTTCGGTCGAGGCCACCGCGCCACGCAGCGACATGGTGTCCCCAGGGAAGACCGAGCCCAACATGGAGAACGTGACGCGGCCGAGACGCCCGTGGGGACCGGCCCAGTCGCTGAGGTAGCGCTCGAACCACGCCGCCTGGTTGGGCGTGTTCAAGAAGATGTCCTTGGTCCCGTTGCGGTCGACCGCGAAGTCCTTGTCGTGGTGCATGGGCCGCCAGTCGCGGGTGGCCAGCGCACCCAGGACCACGGTGGTGGCGCTGACCTCGTAGTCGAGCGGGGACAGCTCGTCGCCGACGGCGACGTCGTCGAGCAACAGGCGCGGGGTGAGCGTGACGCTCATGACGCAGTCCCGCGCCGGTAGCCGAAGCCGGTGTAGGACTCGACGGCGACCAGGTCGTCGTCCTGGTTCTGGTACACCACCTCGATCACCCAGAAGCGCCCCGTGCCGAGCTTCGTCGTCTTCTCCTCGCTCACCGAGCGCAGCACCTGATGGGTGCGCAGCACGTCACCCATGCGGACGGGGGTGTGGAACTCGATCGTGTTGTCGGTCATGACGGCCTCGGGCAGACCGAAGAGCTGCTTCAGGTCGAAGTGCACCTGCAACGGCAGCGCCTGCTCGCTACGGCCCGGTGCCCAGTGGTGGGGCCGGAACCACACCGAGACCATGGAGGGCGGCGCGATCGGACCACCGGTGAGCGCGTCGGCCACCGCCGCGTCCCAGAACAGCGGGTTCCCGTTCTCGACCGACGCGCACGACGTCCAGACGTAGCCGCGCTCGACGGGGAACTCCCCGACCTCGTGGTACTGCTCCTGGCCGACGAGGTCTTGGGCCTGCGCCAGCGCGTCGGATGCGTCGATCGTTGCGCTCACGCCACCACCCCCCGGGCCACCCAGGCGGCGATCGTCTGGCCGTCGACGCCGGCCTCCTTCAAGAGATGCTCGGTGTCGTTCTGCGCCATGTCGGGCAGCGCCACCACGCCGTCCGGACGCGCCATGCCCGCCAGCAACGGTGCCAGCTGTCGCAGCGCTCCTTCTTTTGGATGCGAGGCTGCCCCGACGACCCGCCGGGCCCTGAACTGGGGGTGTTCGACAACCTCCGCCACCTCGAGCACCGGCGCCACGCACGTATCCGCGTCGGCCAGCGCCTCGACCCACTCGTCGCGCGTCCGAGTGACGAAGGCGTGTGCGAACTCGTCTCGGATGGCGGGCTGCGCGCCGTCGTCGTATTGCCGACCCGCCAGCTCCTGACAATCGAGGGCGGCACAGAGGTTGGCGAAGAACTTGGCCTCGATGGCGGCGACGGCGACCCACCTCGCGTCGGAGCACCGGTACGTCGCGTAGCAGGCGTAGCGGCCCGAGAGGACGTCGTGGCCCGGTCGCACCGCCACGCCGAGGGCCAGCTGCTCGTCGATAGCGAGTGACATCAGCCACAGCACGCCCTCCGCCACCGACACGTCGAGGTACACACCGTGCCCCGAGTCACCCCGGCCCGCCAGAGCGGCCGTGATCGGCGAGCGCGGCGTGCATTCCGCCGGCAGCGGCGTCGGCGATGGTGGCGCCCGGCAGCGCGGGCCCGCCGTCGGGCCCGGGTCCGCTCATCGCGAGGTAGCCCCCGACGGCCAGGTAGTCGAGGTCGTGGCCGGCCCACTGCGCCGCCGGGCCGTCCTGCCCGTACCCGCTTGTCGAGCAGTAGACGATGCGAGGATTGCGCGCCGCCACCGCCTCGTACCCGATGCCGAGGCGATCGACCACGCCGGGGCGGAAGCTCTCGACCACGACGTCCGCCGCTCGTGGCCAGCGCGAGGAAGGCCGCCCGTCCGTCGTCGTCCTTCAGGTCGAGCTGGACCCGGCGCATGCCGCGGTGGCCGCTGTAGGCGAAGAACCGCGGCTCGATCGGCTTGGCGTCTGCCGCAGGCACCGGGCCGACCTTGACGACGCGGGCGCCGTAGTCGGCCAGAAGCCGCGTGCAGCGTGCCGCCGGCCCGACCGTCGAGAAGTCCAGGACGGTGACCCCGTCGAGGGGACCGGTGGCTGACGGGGCACCGCGCACTTAGAAGTTCTTGGGCAGGCCGAGCTTTCGCCGGGCGATGATGTTCTTTTGGATCTCGGAGGCGCCGCCGCCGATGGTGTCGATCACGGTGTAGCGATACGTCGACTCGGCCCGGCCGGCCATCGGAGCCTCGGGCGTCTTGACGCGCAGCTGGCTGCCGGGGCCGGCGATGTCCATGGACGCGTTCGCCAGCCGCTTGGAGAGCTCGGTGGCGTAGAGCTTGTACTCCGACGCCCACGTCGTGGGCGCGGCACCGCCCTTGGCGGATTCGAAGACGAACTTGATCCCGATCACGCGCGCCACCTCGAGCTGGGTGGCCAACTGGGCCAACCGCTGGCGGATGACGGGGTCGTCCTTGAGCGGCTTGCCGTCGCGCACCGTCGACTTCACGTACTCGACGAGAAGCTCGAAGCGCTGCTGGATCGGCGAGATGGTGAACATCGTGAAGCGCTCGAGGTCGAGCGCTTCGGAGATGTACTGGAACCCGTGGTCGACCTCGCCGACGACGTACTCGTCTGGGACGAAGACGTCGTTGAGGAACACCTCGTTCGTGCGCTCGTCGCCCATGGTCCAGATGGCGTTCACCGTGATGTTCGGCTGGTCGATAGGGACGAGGAAGAGCGTGATGCCGGCGTGCTTGGGCGCGTCGGGGTCGGTCCGGGCACCGACCCAGTACCACTCGGCGAAGTGGGCGGACGTGGTCCAGGTCTTCTGGCCGTTGAGGACCCAGCCGCCGTCGACCTTGGTCGCCTTCAGCTGCATCGAGGCGGCGTCGGAGCCGGCGTTGGGCTCGGAGTAGCCGACGGCGAACTCCACCTCGTTGCGCAGGATCTTCGGGAGGAACTCCTCCTTCAGGGTCTCGTTGCCGTGGCGGATGATCGTCTTGCCGACGATGCCGACGCCCTTGCCGATCTGGGGCCCGCCCCGGCCGGCCAGCTGCTCGTTGAGGAGGTACTCGTAGACGCCCTCGCCCTCGGACCCCCCGTACTCCTTGGGCCAGGTCATGCCGAGCCAGCCCTGCTCCCCCAGCGATCTCATGAAGGCGCGGCGCTTGGGCGTGTCGACGATCTGGGCCATGTTCTCCCTGGTGAGGTCGAAGACCTCGGGATCGTCGTTGGCGTCGAGGAAGGTCTCGACCTCTTTCACGAAGGCCAGCTGTTCGGGGGAGAACTCGAAGTCCATTTCCTGCCTCCAGGGTCGCCGACGCGCCGAATCTGACGCTGCGTCAGATTCGTTCGTCATCATAGGGCAGCGCCTTGCGGCGACCTCTTTCGCGCAGCTGGAGCAGGCCCGTTTCGGCCCCGGCGATCCCGGGCGCCAGGAGTGCCCTCGTACACTCCCCGGGGTGACCAAGCTGGGGAGGGTGGTCGTTCCGGCCGCTGTGGTGCTCGTGGGCATCGGGCTCCTTCTGATCGCGTTCGTCGGCTATCAGCTCTGGGGCACGGCGCTCTACGAGGCACGCGCGCAGTCCCATCTGAAGTCGGAGCTGGCCCATCAGCTGCATCGAACGCTGCCGACGTCAGCCACCGACCTGGCGCACCGCAACGGTCTGCGCCTCGCGCACGAGACCGCACCGACCTTGTCCGATCCTGCGATCAACGACCCGGTAGGGCTGCTCTCGATCCCGAGAATCGGCCTCCTCGACGCCGTCGTCGAGGGAGTGGGCGATGCGCAGCTCGAGCAGGGGCCGGGCCACTACCCCGGCACCGCGCTGCCCGGCGAAGCCGGCAACGTGGCCATCGCCGGACACCGCACGACGTACGCACACCCCTTTTACAACCTCGACGCCCTCTCACCCGGCGATCCCATCTATATCCTCACGTCACAAGGGCTTTTCCACTACACGGTCTCTCAGACACAGATCGTCTCGCCCACGGACGTCACGGTGCTCGAAACCGTTCCGGGCCAGAACACCCTGACCCTGACGACGTGCAATCCTCGCTACAGCGCGGCCCAACGCCTGGTCGTCACGGCCGATTTCGATGGGCTGACCAGGCCGGCTACGGCGAGGACCTCGAGCAAGAAGCCCAAGTTCACCACCCTCCCCGGCGACGGAGGAGCGGTGGCGGCGTCTTCCAGGTCCTCGTCGCTCGGCGGGGGTTCGGCCTCGTGGGTGCCGGCCGTCCTGTGGGGCCTCATCACCGTGGTGCTCGCCGTGATGGCCGTCGCCGTGTGGCGCTGGGTGGGACGCCGCTGGCGCTTGGTCGTCGTGCTGCTCGCCATCCCCGTCGTGGGACTGGCCCTGCTCGTGTGCTTCGAGCACGTCAGCTTGGCCCTGCCCGGCAGCTACTGAGAACCCAGTCCAGAGCGGCGACTGGGGTGGCGCAGACCAGACACGTCGGCGCGATTCCCGCAGATGCCCGAACGATCGTTTTGAGGCTGCCGCCAACCCCCGCCACGGGAGTGTGAGAAGACCTTTTCCTGGGTAAAGACTCGGCAGATTCGTTGAACCGCTTGACGAATTGTGAATTGCCTCATAAGTTCTGGCCTGGTCTTAACGGGGGTCTGGGCCGGGGAGTTGGAGTCGCGGTCCGGGTTTGAAACCGGTCGTGGCACGGAGACGACGATCGGGGAATCATGTTGAACGGAACCCGCAGGCGGGTTGTTGCCGGAATCGCTGCAGTGGTGTTGCTGTCGGGGGGAGGCGGATTGTTGTTCGTGGCGCAAGCCAGCGCCAAGCCCAAGGCCACCACCACGACCACTACCACGACCACTTCGACGACGACCACGACCACAACGGCGCCGACGACCACCACGACGACGGTGCCCTGCAACGCAACGCCCACCAGCGTGACCGGGCCGCCGCAAATGACAGTCACCCCCGGTACCTGCCTGAACGGCGGCACTGTGGTCACCGTGACCGGATCGGGCTTCGACGACAGCTCGCTCGGCATCATCCTCCAGTGCAACAGCGATGCGAGCCAGCCGACCGTGACCATGAGCGTCCTCGGCACCCCCGAAACGCTTCCGGTGTCGTGCAGCAGCCTCGCCCTGTCTCGCGCCATTTCGACCAGTTCCACGGGCACCATCCCCGCACCTGGGAAAACCGCGACATTCACGATCCTCTCGCCGACCTCTGGACCCCCGTGCGGGGAACCAGGGGACCTGGTGGCGACCTGCCCGGCAGACAGCACAGGCGGCAGCACAGCGGCCGACGCCGCAAACTACCCGTGCCCGCCAACCCCCGCCCAGCTGACAGCGGGCGACACGTGCCAGCTCATCTATGCCGACCAGGCGGGCAAGATGGCAACGGTGCCGATCTCGTTCGTGCCTGCGCCCACGCCCTCAGCGCCGGGCGCCTCCACGGCAGGCTCAACCACGAGCTCGTCGACGGGCTCGTCGACAACCGCCGGTACCACCGCAGCTGCGACGCCCGCGGCCGCCGCAGCCACTCCGGCCACGGGCGCACTGGCCTTCACCGGGTCAGGCCCGGACACCTGGTACACCCTGCTCGCCGCCCTGGTCATGCTGAGCCTGGGCTTCTTGCTCCTGAGCGTCTACTACCGGCCTCGTGAGCTGGCGGCAAAGATTCGGCACGGTATGGCCAGGACCGTCGGAGTCAGGGAGTAGCTCCACTACCCCACAAGCCTCAAAGGGGGCCCCGCTCGTTTCCGCACGGAAGCGAGCGGGGTCCCCTTGCTTTTGTGCGGGCAGGTGCCTCACCTGCGGCGTGATGGGGTGATCCGTGTGCACCTCGGAGCGGTCACAGCGCTGACGCCGGGACACTCGCTTGGCAGAAGCCTCTCCCGCACGCCGCAGCCGGTGCCCACTCCTCTTCATCGCAGGCGCACGTGCCGGCCGCCGCCTCGGCACGCCAAGAGCTCCGGGGTGATCGATGGGGCGTTAACACCAGTCGGACCCGTCACGTGCCGGTCGAGAAGACGCTCCGGCGCGCGGAGCCACTGCCAGCTCAAAACGCTCGGGCCCTTGCACCCGCCACCACGAACCTCTTTGCGCCCTCGAGGAGTCAGGCCGCCACACGACTGCGTGACCAGACCAGCTGACGGCTCCCATCCGGCGCGCCTCCCGGCTCCGGAGTGCCCAAGCGATCGCAAGAGCGGCGACCAGCCCAGCGAGTGTCGGGCCAACCGCTCTGTCACCCAACGCAAGATGGACGATGGGGTGTTAACACCGCAGGGCGCCCGACGTGACAGGCGCCACCCCTGGTCCATCGAAGCGGAACCGAGGTGATCGATAGGAGTTGGTTTGCGACTGCGACGATCGCGGCGCTCGAGCTCGACGTCCGGTGGCAGCTGCGGTTGGCGGGGGGACCCGGGGCACGAGAGAGGCGCTCACCTCCAAGCCCTCCGGCCCTCCAGCCCTCGTCGCTCACGGTCATCGTCGTAGCGAGCGCCGCGGGCGGATTCTGGGCTTCGCCCGGCAGGTTTGACCCCGGGCACCTGCGTCGAATCGATGAGGTGTTAACGGTCCGAGGCCGTGCACACCAAGTATGTTTGCGTGGTCATGCCCTCGCTCCACCAGGTGCGTGAGCAGCGAGATCACGGCGGGCGTGACACCGGAAACCGTTAACACCGTGTTCCGCGAAGAGGGCCGAAATCGTGCTCGGAATGTGCGGTCGTCGCGCTCGCAGCCGCGCCGGACGGTGCTGGACCATCGCTCCCACCCTCGGGTCCGAAGTGACGCCGCGCCCGGGTCTTGACCAGATCGCGGAGTGTCGTGCCGGACCCCGTGCGATTCCGGCCGCGATATCCCACAAGAAGGCCGCCGGATTCGAGCCGAGCCCGAGCCGCGACTCTGTCTCGCCCAGCGCTGCAGCCGACTCCAGCACGCCGCGGTCGGGCCTACTGCAGTGATCGGGAGATGATCCGCCAGTTGTCGCGGGCGCAGGCTCGGGCGTGCTGGCCGTTGGCCTCGACGAGCCCCCGCACGAGCGAGCCTGCAACGCCGAGCATGTGTCCGGAGAAGGCGGCGGCCCGGCGAATGCAGACCACGGGTCCCCTCCCCGGCTGCAGAGGACCTTGGGGTCCGAGGACATGCGCCGTGGCATCCTCTGGTCCGCCTCGACCCGCTCCCGACCGCCCGGCGTCGCGATCCGGCGCGCCGTACATCTCGCCGCCAGAAGCAGCGTCCCCGTTGTGCCCGTTGTCGTAATCACGATCGCCGAAGGAGGGCGTGTCCGCCAGCTCGTCGGCCCGGGCCCGATCGATCAGTGCCTCGAAGACGGCGCGGACGCTGACGCCTTGCTCCATAGCAATGGCTTCGACCCATGCTCGCCGATCGTGATCGAGTCGCAGGCCCAGGACGGATGACTTGGTGGTCGCGATGGGCGATAACACTAGCCACCGGCGTTAACGACCGTTGACGGGCCTAGCGTTAACACCACCGCGTTTCTGGGGCGTTGGCGCCTGACAAGCTGCGTGGAGCCGTAAACACGTGCTGTTAACACCCCCTCGCGGGGGCCAAAAATGCTCAGCGAGCTGGGACGCGATGCTCCACGTGAAACGACTGTATGGGAGCCTCGATGCCCCGCACGGCGGCTGGTTCGAGCGGTCGGAGTGACCATTCGTCGGGCGACAGTGCCTCCGCCACAGCCTCGGTGACGACAAGCTCTCCCGGTGCGGCGGTCTTCACCAGACGAGAGAGGAGATTGACCAGGGGCCCGAAGTAGTCCCCTTCTCGTGGGATCACCGAGCCGATACCCACCGCGCCCCGGGCCAGAGGGAGGACGTGGTCGGCCGCCGCCGCCTCGCAGACCTCGAGTCCGATCCGGCAGGCAGCGTCCGCCGTCGGCGCGACGAAGAAGACTTCGTCGCCGATCATCTTGACCAGCCGCCCGCCGGCGAGGACGGCGCTGGACCAGGCCGCCGATTCGAAGCGGGTCAAGGCGAGGCTCTGGTCCCGCAAGCTGAGGGACTGCGCCCAGGCGGTCGAGCCGACGAGGTCGACGAAGCCGAGCGCGACCACCTCGGGCGAGCCGTCGTACACCAGCGCGCCGTCGTCACCCGAATCCGACCACGGCCGCGCCACTTGGGACCGGCGTTGGGCGCGTTCGAAGGCGTCCATGACCATGCGCGCCAGGACGTCGGGAACGCCTGTGAATGCCCGCGTCGCCGCCTCCGAGATGCGAGCACGGGCGAGCTCGTCGGGTCCCTCTCGCACGGTGCCCGGACCGAACTCTGCAAAGAAGAGGGCGATGGCAGACTCGGCCACGTTGATGGCGGCTGCGCCGAGTCCCCGCGTGAAAGCGAGGATGGGCTCCTCTCCCATCAACGCAGATCCCTGCTTGAACGCGTCGAGCAAACCGACGAGCTCCGCGGGAAGCTCCGTGTCAGGTTGCGCGGGGATGCCGGCCGCCAGCAGCACGCGCAACACGTCGGGTTCGGCGACACCGCTGCGCGCAGCGATCTCCTTCACGGTCGCCGTCGGCGTCCGGCCCTGGGTCACGAGATCGCCCGCGACACCCGGCAGCGACCCGGTGCGGTGTGCGTCCACCATCTGCTCCATGGTGGCGCCGCGCTCGGTCAGGTAGATGAGAAGCGCCAGACGATCCGCGGCATTGGGGTCGTCTGGGTCATAGAGACCCGCCTCCTCCCACGCGACGATGTCGGCCGCCGCGTCCATCGGCTAGCGCACCCAGGCGAGTGTCGCCGACAGTTGCGCCCGTGCCATGCCCTTGAGGTGTGTCTCGCGGTGTTGCGCGAACGTGAACTCCCCCGAGCCTTGCACGAGCTGCTGCGAAAGCGACGACACGAGAATCTCGCCAGCGCCGGCGACGTCGGCAAGCCGGCTCGCCACGATCACCGTGTGCCCGAGGTAGTCACCTTCCTCGGCGAGCGCGTCCCCCGTGTGGATCCCGATGTGCACGGCAATCGGCTCCATCTCGGCCGGGGGGACGAAGGCGTGTGTGGTTTGCTGAATGTCGATCGCACATCGGAGCGCGCGGGCGACCCCGCCGAAGGCCACCATGAACCCGTCGCCTTGGACCTTGACCTCGCGTCCGCCGTGTCGCGTCAGCGCCTCGCGGACCAGACGGTGTTCTTCGTGCAAGAGCTGTCGCGAAGCATGGTCTCCCAGGCGCTCGGTCATGCCGGCGTAGTCGCACATGTCGCAGAAGAGGATCGTCACCGTGCCGTCGGTGGTGACGTCGGGGACTGCAGCGGCGAGATCGGCCGGCGGCACGGTTGGCGTCGGCGGCATGGGTGGCATGGGCGGCATCGGCGGCGCGACGGACATGCCTCGAGCCTCGTCGTCGAGGTCATCGCCGTCGTCGGGCTCGGACAGACCCGCTACGGCTGCACGCCCGAGCCGGCGCTTGTTCCGGTTGGGCCGGCTCTTGACCTCGATCCCGCCCATGACAGCGAAGCCACGCACCACGATGAGTGGCGAGCCGGGCACCCGGGGCACGTCGCGTAGCTTCAGATCGCGTCCGCCCATGAACGAGAACCCCTGCAACTCGACATCGAAGCCCTCCGGGACGGTGATGCTGATGCCCCCCATGAAGGCGAAGGCGGTGATGGAGACTTCGGGACCGTCGATCTCGGCTCGGCGCAGGTCCATGTCGCAGCCACCCATGAAGGCCACCGCGTTCGTCTTGCCGCTGATGCGCCAGCGTCCCTTGGTGCTGTGCCCGCTCAGGATCGCGACGTACCAGCGCCGCTGCTTGCGCGTCGGGGCAGGCGCGGTCGACGTGGCCCTCTGGGTGACCGATGAAGACGACGACGCTGGTGGGGGCAGGTCCGTCATCACGGCATCGAGGTCGCCCCGGGTGCGGGCCTCGAGCGCCCGCCCGATCCGCTCGGAGAATTCGTCGAGCGTGAGCCTGCCTTCCACGACGTGCTCACGCAGCTGGGTCACCGTGCGATCCCGGTCGGCGTCAGAGACACGCTGGCTCAGTCCGGATCCACCCGCGGACGGGGGCTGGTCCTCGGGAACCGGCGCATCCGCCATATAAGAGGACAGTCTGCCCTCTGGTCCTCCTCCGCGGCGGGTTCCAGGCACGAGGGCAAGGCAACGGCGAAACGGGTGAAAATGGACCACCCAGTACAGCTTCATCGCCCTGCAAACCCCCACACGCCTGACGGACCCGGTTTTCGGGATCTGACGACCCGTCAGAAAGCGAGATTGCGAGCCAGTAGGCTGGCCCGTCGTGCGAGGAATCATCAGCGCCGCTGGCTACGTGCCGTACCGGCGGCTCGCCAGGTCAGATATCGCCGCCTTCATGGGAAGTGGTGGTGGCAAGGGCACCCGGGCGGTGGCCTCCCACGACGAGGACACCACCACGCTCGGAGTGGAGGCGGCCCGCCTGGCGCTGCGTGGCGCGCCCGGACGCACGCCCGATGCCCTTTGGCTCGCCACCGCCTCCCCCGCCTACCTGGACAAGACGAACGCCACCGCGGTCGCGGCGGCATTGCGCTTGCCCAGTGATGTCGCCGCCTACGACTTCGGCGGCGCACTGCGTTCGGGGATGGGCGCCCTGTGCAGTGCGCTCGTGGGCACCGGCACGACGCTGGTCGTGGCCTCCGACATGCGTGACGGGCTCCCGACCAGCGGTGACGAGACCGCCGGAGGGGACGCCGGCGCGGCCGCACTGGTCGGCGAAGGTGGGGACGCCGAGGTGCTCGCCGAGTTAGCTGCGATGGCCTCTGCGTCCGATGAGTTCACCGATCGCTGGCGGACACCGGGCGAGCGCACTTCCAAGCTCTGGGAAGAGCGTTTCGGCGAGAACCGCTACGTCTCGCTCGGCCGCGATGCCCTGGGTCGGGGCCTGAAAGCGGCCGGCCTCGAAACCGGCGACATCGGACGTCTGGTCGTCACCGGCATGCACGGGCGAGCCGTGGCCGCCTTGACGAAGAAGCTCGGCCTTGCCGAGGGCATGTTGGCCGACGACCTTGCCGCGGCCGTGGGGCAGAGCGGAACCGCTCATCCTCTCCTGGCGCTGGCCGCCGCACTCGAATCAATGGCCCTCGAGGGCGCGACGCCGGGCACGATCGTCGTCGCGCTCCATCTGGCCGACGGCGCCGACGTCGTTGTGCTGCGCACCACCGCGGCGCTCCGGAACTGGCAGCCGGCCCGGCCCGTAGCCGAACAGGTGGCCGGTGGGGCACCCATCACGTACGCCAAGTTTCTCGCCTGGCGAGGCCAGCTCCGGCCCGAGCCTCCGCGGCGGCCCGAGCCGGCACGGGTCTCGAGCACGGCGGCGCACCGGAGCGAGGAGTGGAAGTTCGGTTTCGTGGGGTCGAGGGATCGCAGCTCGGGCGCGGTGCACCTGCCCCCGTCGCGCGTCTCCATGGTGGGCGGAGCCGTCGACGATATGGAGCCGGTCGCTATGTCCGACGCGACAGGCACAGTCGTCACCTCCACGATCGACCGCCTCGCCTACTCACCGAGCCCGCCGATCGTCTTCGCCATCGTCGACTTCGACGGCGGTGGCCGCTACCCGGTCGAGTTGACCGACGCCGACCCCGAGGAGATCAAGACCGGGAGCCGGGTAGAGATGACGTTTCGCCGGCTCTTCAGCGCGGACGGCATCCACGACTATTTCTGGAAGGCGCGCCCGGTGCGCACTGGAGGAGGCAACTGATGGGCTCGCACGGCGTCCGCGACAAAGTCGCGATCATCGGTATGGGCTGCACCCCCTTCGCCGAGTTATGGGAGAAGGGGCTCGACGACCTCATCGTCGACGCCAGCACCGAAGCGTTCACCTCTGCCGGCGTAAGCAAAGAGGACGTCGACGCCTACTGGTTCGGCACTGCGCAAAGCGGGATGAGCGGCATCACCTTGGCCCGGCCGCTCCAGCTCACCAACAAGCCGGTCACCCGCGTCGAGAACTACTGCACCACCGGCTCCGAGGCACTGCGCGGCGCGGTGTACGCCGTCGCGTCAGGCGCGTACGACATGGCAATGGCGGTCGGGGCTGAGAAGGTCAAGGACAGTGGGTACCAGGGCCTCAACGCGGTGAACCCGCCCAACGACGGCACCGCACGCACCCTGACAGCCGCAGCGATGTTCTCCATGGTGGCACCCGCCTACGGCCAGAAGTACGGAGTGGACGACGAGACGATGGCGGATGTGCTCGCCTCCATCGCCGTGAAGAACCACCACAACGGCGCGCGCAACCCACGGGCGCAATTCCGACGCGAGATCACCAAAGAGGCCGCGCTCAGCTCCCCACGCCTTGCCGGCACCCTCGGCGTCTTCGACTGCGCGGGTGTCGCCGACGGCGCAGCAGCGGCCATCGTCGTGCGCGCCGAAGACGCGCATCGCTACACGGACACACCGCTCTACATCAAGGCTCTGTCGTTCGCGGCGGGAAGCGGCTCTGGCCTGATCGATCCTGGGTACGACTACACGCACTTCCCCGAGTGCGAGGCCACCGCGGCCGACGCCTACGCGCAGGCAGACATCACCGACCCGCGGCGGCAGCTGGCCATGGCCGAGGTGCACGACTGCTTCACCCCTACCGAACTCGTGCTCATGGAAGACCTCGGCTTCGCGCCTCGCGGCACGGCGTGGAAGGAGGTCTTGGCCGGCACCTTTGCCCTCGACGGCGACCTCCCGGTCAACCCCGACGGCGGCCTCAAGAGCTTCGGTCACCCGGTGGGCGCGTCGGGCCTGCGCATGCTCTTTGAGTGCTGGCTCCAGTTGCGGCGCGAAGCCCCGCCCGAGCGCCAGATCGCGACCGTCGAGCGCGGCCTCGCCATGACGCACAACCTCGGGGGATACCCCGGCGAGATGGTGTCATTCGTTTCGGTGGTGGGGACGGAGCAGGGCTGAACCGGCGGGACTCGATCGCTCGTCAGTTGAGCAATTGGGCGAGCGGCGTGAAGGCCATGCCGTGCGCCTTGGCCACGGGCTCGTAGACGATCCTCCCGTCGGCGACGTTGACACCCTCGGCAAGCGCGTGGTCGGACTGCACCGCTCGCCGCCATCCCTGGTTGGCGATGTTCAGCACATAAGGCAGTGTTGCATTGACCAGCGTGTGGGTCGACGTGTGTGGCACTGCGCCCGGCATATTGGTCACGCAATAAAAGATGGACCCGTGCGCTTCAAAGGTGGGGTTCGAATGCGTGGTCGGGCGGGTCGACTCGAAGCAGCCACCCTGGTCCACCGCGATGTCGACCAGCACCGATCCGTGGCGCATCTGCTCGACCAATGCGTCGGACACGAGGTGAGGTGCCCGTGCGCCGACCACGAGCACGGCACCGATCACGATGTCGGCCTCGAGACACACCTCCTCAATGGCATGCTCGGAGGAGGCGATCGTCTCGAGCGCGCCGCGGAAATGGTGGTCGACCTCGCGCAAGCGGTCGAGATTGCGATCGAGGACAAAGACCTCCGAGTGCATGCCGACGGCCATGGTGGCGGCGGCGAAACCGGCCACGCCGGCACCAAGGATCACGACCCGGGCGCACCGCACGCCCGGCACGCCAGCGATGAGGACGCCACGGCCGCCACCGGGCCGCATGAGGTGGTGGGCGCCCATGAGCGGCGCCATCCGCCCGGCCACCTCGCTCATCGGCGACAACAGCGGCAGTGTGTTGTCGTCGTTGCGCACCGTCTCGTAGGCGATGGCGACGTTGCCGGCAGCGATCAGCGCCTCCGTGCATTGTCGTGACGCCGCGAGGTGCAGGTAGGTAAACAGAGTCTGATCGCTTCGAGTCCCGAGCCGAGGGAACTCCGCCGCGACGGGCTCCTTCACCTTGCACACGAGGTCGGCCGACCCCCACACCTCGTCGGCATCGTCGACGACCTTGGCGCCAGTGCGAACGAAGTCGGCGTCGGGCATGGCCGACCCGTCGCCGGCGCCCTTCTCAACCAGGACCGCGTGTCCCGCCGAGGTGAGCTCACGTACGCCCGCCGGGGTCAGAGCGACGCGCCACTCGTCGGTCTTGATCTCGCTGGGGACGCCGATGATCACGGGCTACTCCTCGATCTTGCTCATCACGTGCTTGATGCGCGTGTAGTCCTCGAAGCCATAGACAGAAAGGTCCTTGCCGTAGCCCGAGCGTTTGAAACCACCGTGAGGCATCTCGGCCACCAGCGGGATGTGGGTGTTGATCCACACGCAGCCGAAGTCGAGGTCGCGTGCCATGCGCATGGCCCGGCCGTGGTCGCGGGTCCACACCGATGAAGCCAGCCCGTACTGGACATCATTGGCCCACTCGAGCGCCTCGGCCTCGCCGCTGAATTCCTGCACCGTGATCACGGGCCCGAACACCTCCGACTGGATCATCTCATCGTCCTGGTGCAGTCCCGAGACGACGGTCGGCGCGAAGCAGTAGCCGCGCTCACCTACCGGAGTGCCACCCGTCGCCACCGACGCGTGGGCCGGCACGTGCTCGAAAAAGCCGCGGACCCGCTCGAGCTGGCTGGCGTTGTTCAGCGGGCCGTAGTCGGCGTCATCCGTGTCGGTACCGCCCACCGTTGTGCCCTGAGCCTGCTCCACCAGCGCGGCGAGCAGGTCGTCGTGCACGCGGGGCGAGACCAGTACGCGGGTGGCCGCCGTGCAGTCCTGGCCCGCATTGAAGTAGCCCGCCCCGGCGATCCCCTCGGCGGCTGCGGCCGGGTCGGCGTCGTCGAACACGATCACGGGTGCCTTGCCACCGAGCTCGAGGTGGACGCGCTTGAGGGTAGAAGCGGCTGCGGCCGCCACCTCCATGCCGGCACGCACCGACCCGGTCACCGACACCATGGCGGGCGTCTCGTGCACGACGAGCGCCCGGCCGGTGTCGCGGTCACCGCAGACGACGTTGAAGACGCCAGGCGGCAGGTACTCGGCCATGATCTCGGCCAGCAGCAGCGTGGTGACGGGCGTCGTGTCCGATGGTTTGAGGACCATGGTGTTCCCGGCAGCCAGCGCCGGCGCGAACTTCCACACCGCCATCATCATGGGGTAGTTCCAAGGGGTGACGGCGCCGCAGACGCCGAGCGGCTCACGCCGGATGAACGAGGTGTGGCCGACCATGTACTCCGAGGCGGCCAGACCCTCGAGGTGCCGCGCCGGCGCCGGCGAAGAAGCGGACCTGGTCGACCATCGGTGGGATCTCTTCGTTCATGGTCAGCTCGAAGGGCTTGCCCGTGTTCTGACACTCGGCTCGGACGAGGTCCTCGGCCCTGGCCTCGAAGGCATCGGCGATGCGGATCAAGGCCAGGCTTCGCTCCGCAGGGGTCGTCCGGCGCCACGAGGTGAAGGCATCCGCAGCCACCCGGAGCGCGGCATCCACGTCGGCCGGTCCCGAGACCGGAGCCTCTGCGAAGGGCTCGCCGGTGCTGGGGTCCACGAGCGGGGCCGTGGGCCCGTCCTCGGCATCGCGGTAGGAACCCCCGACGAAATTCTGCAACCTGCGCATCCTGTTCCCCTTCAGGTCCTTTTCTCGACGGCGACCCTCGGTACAGGATCACAGATGCCTGCCATCTCAACAAGCGTTTTCGCAATATTGGGACCGAGATGTGACGAATTCAGCTTGACTGAGACCGCTGAGGTGACACAATTCTGCACATCTGGGGTTTGCCCTCTGACGCACGACCGAAGCGAGGTGTGAGATGCCTGACGCCGACGAGCAGGAGGAGCCGAGCGCCCAACCAGACGCCCAGACGGCCAGCACACTTCTCGACGCGCCCAATCGGGCGATCATCGAGGCTCTCCAGCGCGACGGCCGGCAGCCCTACGGCGCCATTGCCGAGGCGGTCGGGCTCTCAGAAGCCGCGGTGCGCCGGCGCGTCCAGCGCCTGCGCGAGTCGGGGATCATGCAGATCGTCGCTGTCACCGACCCGCTCCAGTTGGGCTTCACCCGCCAGGCGATGATCGGCATCTCGGTGGAAGGTGACGTGCGCCGGGTGGCCGAGAAGCTCTCGTCCTTGCACGAGGTCGACTACGTGGTGATGTGCGCGGGGTCGTTCGACATCCTGGCCGAGATCGTCTGTGAGGACGACGAGCGCCTGCTGCACGTACTGAACGATTCGGTGCGCGCCATCTCGGGGGTGCGGACGGCCGAGACCTTCTTGTACCTGAAGCTGGCCAAGCAGACCTACACCTGGGGAGCACGGTAAGCGGCCACCGCGGCCGCCAAGCGGAGGAACGATGAGCACGACCAATCCCGAGAACTCCAACCTGAGCACGCAGGCGGAGCGGCACCTGTGGATGCACTTCAGCCGGATGGGCTACTACCTCGACCACGAAGTGCCGGTCATCGTGCGCGGCGAGGGTGTCTATGTCTGGGACCAGCACGGCAAGCGCTACCTCGATGGCCTGGCCGGACTGTTCACTTCCCAGATCGGCCACGGTCGCACCGAACTCGCCGAGGCCGGCTCGAAGCAGGCAGGCACGCTGGCCTACTTCCCGCTATGGACCTACGCCCACCCACGTGCGATCGAGCTGGCCGAGCGTGTCGCGGGGTACGCCCCGGGCGACCTCAACCGGGTCTTCTTCACCACCGGGGGCTCCGAAGCGGTCGAGTCGGCCTGGAAGCTGGCCCGCCAGTACTTCCGGATCACTGGCCAGCCGCAGCGCACGAAGGTGATCAGCCGCTCCGTTGCGTACCACGGCACTTCCATGGGCGCCCTTTCCATCACCGGCATCCCCGACCTGCGCACACCCTTCGAGCCGCTGGTACCGGGCGCGATCAAGGTGCCGAACACCAACTTCTACCGGGCCGAGGTGTTCGCCGACGATGATGTCGCCTTCGGTCGGTGGGCCGCGGACGAGATCGAACGGGCCATTGAGCGGGAGGGGGCGGACACGGTTGCCGCGGTCTTCCTCGAGCCGGTGCAGAACGCCGGCGGGTGCTTCCCTCCCCCACCCGGCTACTTCCAGCGGGTCCGCGAGATCTGCGACCGCCACGGAGTGCTGCTCGTCTCCGACGAGGTCATCTGCGCCTTCGGGCGGCTGGGTCGTTGGTTCGGCGCACTGCGCTACGACTACCAGCCCGACATCATCACGGTAGCCAAGGGGCTCACGTCGGGCTACGCGCCGCTCGGCGCGATGATCGCATCCGACCGCTTGATGGAACCCTTCCTCAGCCCTGGCGCGTCGTTCCTGCACGGTTTCACCTTCGCCGGTCACCCGGTCAGCTGTGCGGTGGCCCTGGCCAACCTTGACGTCTTCGAGGGCGAGCACATCCTCCAGCACGTGCAGGCGACCGAGTCGTCGTTCCGGAGCGCGCGCTCGAGGATCTCTACGACCTGCCCATCGTGGGCAACGTCCGCGGCGCGGGCTTCTTCTACGGGATCGAGCTCGTGAAGGACAAGGACACGCGCCAGTCCTTCGACCACGACGAGTCCGAGCGGCTTCTGCGCGGGTTCCTCTCGGGCGCGTTGTTCGAGGCTGGCCTCATCTGCCGGGCCGACGACCGCGGCGACCCTGTCGTGCAGCTGTCCCCACCGCTCATCTGTGGCCAGGAGGAGATCGACTTCATGGCGTCGACGCTGCGCGAGGTGCTCTCCGAGGCGTGGCGCCGGATGTAGTACCTACAGGCGGCACGACCACACGATCACGGAGCGATCTGGTTGATGAGATTGGCAGCGGCGATACGGCTGTCGACGCCCAGCTTCGAAAGCGCCCGCTCGACATGCTTGTCGACCGTGCGCGGGCTGATCTGGAGGCGCGCCGCGGTCTCCTTGGTCGAGGCGCCCACGGTGATATGGGTGAGCACCTCTGCCTCGCGAGGGGTGAGCCCGAGCTGGCGCAAGGCGGCGGGAGCTGGAGCGCAACCTGCGAGACCAAGCACGAGAACCGTCGTGCCGGCACTGCTCAGTCGGCGGACGATCAGCCCGTCGTGCATCATCGGCCAGGCCGGAGCGCTGTCAGAAGGAGTGCAGCTGACATAGTCGGCCAATTCGTCGGGCAGACCTGTCCGCGTCTGGCCGGGAAAGAATCGGTCGAGCAGACTGCGTGCCGTCGGAGTGCTGTGGACTACTTTTCCGAGGCGGTCGAGCACGATGACGCCGTCACCGCTTGACTCAGCCAGCGAGTCGACCGCTTCGAGCGCAGCGGTCGCCGCCTCGAGAGCGCGGCGTTCCGGTAGGCCTGGATGAGATGGGGTCGCAGCAGGTTGACGATCTCCCGGTCGCGAGCGTTGAAACCGCGCTCGGGACGATCGAGGGTGATGCCGATGGTCACGTCGGGCGCGGGCAGCACGACACTGAGCTGGTCCTCGGTCCCGATCACCTCGTAGAAGTATTGATACAACGCGGTCGCGTGAAACGTCTCGGCGCTGACGAAGTCGGAGATCGCCTGAGGCCGGCCATTCCCTGTGCGCCGGTAGTCGTTGATGACCGGGTGCTCGTCGATGTGCGCGGTAAACACTGCCCTCAGCTTGGGCAATCGGTCGGCGTAGAGCCGCTCGAACTCGAGGGGGAGTGCCGCGTCGATCTGACCCGTGACAGGATCGACTTCGTTCCACGCCGGATGATCGGATTCGACGAGGGACGGGAGCACGGCGACGGTGTCGGCGCGAAGATCCTCGAGTGGCCGGACTGCGGCCAGCTCGGCGATCACGCCGAGCAGCGACTCGAGGTCTGATCGCCCCAGACCCGTCTCCACCACCGTGAACCTCCCACCCAGACTCGTGCGACCACGAGTCTGTACGACAATTCACGTATTGCCAAGCCGAACCTCTGTTCGGTTGACTTGTGTTGCAGCCCGCACGGGTGCTGCTGAGCGCTACGGCCGGTAGCGGGTCGGCGAGAGACTTGGCGATCGCCGACCCGCTACCGGAGACATTCGTGCTGGTGCCGTCGGTGGCGAGCCATTCCGCGCAGCAGTCGGAGAAGTTCCCGGCCCGCCGTGCCACAATCTCGGCCGTGCAACAGTCGGCCGAGATCGCGATCGCCGGCCTCATCTACACCTATGCCGAGCGAATTGACGCAGGGGACTTCGCCGGCATCGGCGAACTGTTCGCGCACGCGACCTTGACCTTCGAGGGATTCGGGGACGCGGTCAGCGGACGAGACGCCATTGAGGCGCTCTACATGCGCAGCACAAGGCGCTACGAAGACGGGACGCCGCGCACCAAGCACGTCATGACCAACGTCATCGTCGACGTGGCCGTGGACGGCGCGACCGCGGCGAGCCGCTCCTACTTCACCGTTCTCCAGGCCGTGCCCGGCGCCCTGGCGCTGCAGCCGGTCATCGCCGGCCGCTACCGGCACACGTACACATACGTGGACGGCGCATGGCAGGTGACTACCATGCACATCACCATCGACCTCGTCGGCGATCTGGCCCACCACATGCTCTTCGACCTCGCGCCGTGAAGCTCACTCTGACCTACGGCTGGGACTGCACGCCCGATGAGTTCTGGGCCCTCTACTACGACCCCGACTTCGCCGTGCGTTTGCACCTTGAGTGCTTGGGCTCGACCTCGGCCGAGGTGCTCTCCCAGGAGGGCGATCCTACGAGCGGCCTGGTGCGGACGCTGCGCTACGGGCAACGGCCCACGATGCCGGGTCCCGTCCGCAAAATCTTCGGCGAGGAAGTGGTCACCACCGAGGTGAGCACCTACGACCCCGCTGCCTCCATGACGACGTTCACCATGACACCGGGCACCATGGCGGACAAGACGCACATCGACGGCTCCATCTCCTTCGCTCAAGAGGGTGGCAGCACGATTGAGACCTTCTCGCTCGAGGCCCGTGTGAAGATCTTCGGCGCCGGCCCCGTCGTCGAGCGCTTCATCGAGCACCAGGCCCGTGCGATGCAGGAGAAGTCCGTCGGGTTCATGCGGAGCGAGCTCGGCTGCTGAGCGCGGCGGATATGGGCCGCCAGCGTCGATCCCGAAGCTCAGCTCTTCCCTTGCCCCACCCAGGGGTCGCGCCAGCGCGGGTAGCCCGCCACCAGCGCGTCGGCCCCGGCCGGGCCCCACGACCCTCGTGCGTAGGTCTCGATCGGCGGCGGCGCGTCGAGGAGAGGCTGGACGATGCGCCACGTCTCCTCGACGCTGTCCTCCCGGGTGAACAGCGCGGCCTGCCCATGCAGGGCGTCACCAAGTAGGCGTTCGTAGGGCTCGGGCATGGAGCCGAGCTCCTCGGCGAACACCAGGGAGAGATCGACTCGGCGTGTGGTTTCGGCTCCGGGCGTCTTGGCCTGCACCACCAGGTCGGCGGCTGCATCGGGGTCGATGCGCAGGATGAGCTCGTCGGGGTCGGGCTCGGATTCGGTGACGAACACGGGTCGGGGCGGCCTCTTGAAGATGATGCGCATCTCGGTCGCCGTGACGGCGAGCGCCTTCCCCGCTCGAATGAAGAAGGGCACGCCGGACCAGCGCCAGTTGTCGATGTCGAGGCGCAAGCCGGCAAACGTCTCGGTCTGCGATCCCTTGGTGACGCCGGGAACGTCGAGGTAGCCCTCGTACTGGCCCCGCACGTACTGCTTCGGCTTGGCGTCGGGGATGGAGCGGAACACGTCAACCCGCTTGTCCCGCAACCCGTCTGCGTCGGCGGTGACGGGCGGCTCGGAGGCGAAGAGCCCCAAAAGCTGAAGCAAGTGGTTCTGCACGACGTCGCGCAGCGCGCCGACGGGATCGTAAAAGCTGCCCCTGTCCTCAACGTCGAAGGCCTCCGTCATGCTGATCTGCACGCACTCGATGCGATCGCGGTTCCACAGCGGCTCGAAGACGGAGTTGGCAAAGCGTAGGAACAAGATGTCCATCGCCGGCTCCTTGCCCAAGAAGTGGTCGATGCGCAAGATCTGCCACTCGTCGAGGAGTTTGCGCAGCTCGGCATTGAGGGCCTTCGCCGAGGCGAGGTCGTGCCCGAAGGGTTTCTCCACCACCACGCGCGCCCGCTCGGTCAGGCCCGCCGCGCTCAGGCCTTCGACCACACGCCCGAAGAGCGAGGGCGGGATCTCGAGGTAGAAGACCGGGTCGTGCCGGCCCTTGATGGCGGCCGCCAGCTTTGTGTAGGTGTCGGGGTCGTCGTAGTCGCCGCAGATCATGGACAGGCGGGCGGCAAAGCGGCGGAACACATCCTCGTCGACGGTCTCACCCGAGTCCTCGATGGCCTGGCGGGCGTGCTCGCGAAGCTGCTCGTCAGTCCAGCCGCTGCGGGCCACCCCGACGATCGGGCACGGGATCATGCCTCTCACCTCGAGCCGGTACAGGGAACGGAACGTCATCTTCTTGGCCAGGTCGCCCGTGATGCCGAAGATCACCAGGACGTCCGCCGTGGTCTGGGTGCTGTCAGCCATGTCGTCCTCTTTCTGTTTCTGCTCGTCGTGGGCCTGCGTTCGATTGGTGCACCCCGGAGCCTGCCAGAATCGGCGGCATGCATCGTCGTCGGGCGCGCCGTCGCCCGCCCGAGCACGGAGCCGTGATGACGTGAGCATCGAAAGGGAAAAGCAGATCGCGGCGGAAGCCGCGGCCGAGTTCGTCGAGTCCTCCATGACCGTCGGGCTGGGCACCGGGTCGACCGTGGCCTACCTGCTCCCAGCGCTGGCGGCGCGGTCTCTCGACATCCGCTGCGCCGCCACCTCCCCTCGCACCGCGGAGGCCGCCCGCGGTCTGGGACTCCGGGTCGAACCCTTCGTCGACATCGACCGGTTCGACCTGGCGATCGACGGCGCCGACCAGGTCGCGCCGGATGGCTGGCTGGTGAAGGGCGGCGGCGGGGCGCACACCCGCGAGAAGATCGTTGCGGACGCGGCCGACTGCTTCGTCGTGATCGCCGACTCCTCCAAGCCGGTGGCGGCGCTGCACGAACCAATCCCTCTCGAGCTGCTCTCGTACGGGCTGCGCGCCACGCTGCGCCACCTGGGCACGGTGACCCTGCGCGACGTCCCGCACAGCCCCGACGGGGGCGTGATCGCCGACTACACCGGCCCGGTCGACGACCCGCGCGCGCTGGCGTCGCGCCTGGCGGCGATGCCGGGAGTGGTCGAGCACGGCCTCTTCCCGCCCGAGATGGTGACAACGGTGCTCATCGGGCGCGGCGAGTCGGTCGAGCGGACCGATGTCGCCCATGCTGCCGAGTGAGATGAGTCGGTGCGTCAGAGCGCAGCCTGGTCAGCCAAGACGAGTGACGCCGCCGCCTCGACCCGTCCGGCCGGGATGGAAGTGTCGCCGGCCAGGAGCTTCTGGAGCGGCGCCCTCTTGTCCTCGCCGGTGATCAGCCAGAGGATCTGGCGGGCTCGCCGCAACGCCGGGTAGGTCAGCGTCATCCGCACCCGGTCCTGGTAGGGCTGGGTCAGGGCCACCAGGCGATCGGTGACGGAGAGGACCGGGTCGCCGGGCACGAGCGACGCGGTGTGGCCGTCGGGCCCGAGCCCGAGGTGAACCAGGTCGAAGTGCTCGGGCAGCCCGGCGGCGTAGCGGGCCGCGGCCGCCTCGAGGTCGGGCTCTTCGACGTCCATCGGCCGCACCTGCGCCGGCGCTGTCCCGAGCGCCTCTTTGAGATGGTGCAGGTTGCGATCGGGGTCGTCCGCCGGTGCCACCCGCTCGTCGACCTGGTAGACGACGACCGACTCCCAGGGCACGTCCTCGTGGGCCAGCCCGGCGAACATGGCCCACGGCGTGTGGCCGCCGCTGACCGCGAAGTGGAAGCTTCCGCCGCGCACCGACGGCGTCGCGGGCCGCGCCGGCCACGAACGTGGCACCGGCACGCGCCACGGCGGCGGGGTCGGGTTGTGTCTCGACGGTGTGCTGCACCGCCGCCCTACTGCTTCTTCTCGGCGTGGCCGCCGAACTCGCTGCGCATCGCTGAGAGGATCTTGTCGGCGAACTCGCCGAGGCCGCGCGACTCGAAGCGCTCGTAGAGGGACGCCGTGATGACGGCGGCCGGCACCCCCTCGTCCACTGCCGCCAGAACCGTCCAGCGCCCCTCGCCCGAGTCCGACACCCGGCCGGCGAAGTCGTCGAGGTCGGGAGAGCTGGCGAAGGCGTCGGCCGTGAGATCCATCAGCCAGGACCCGATCACCGAGCCGCGCCGCCACACCTCGGCCACCTCGCCCACGTTGATGTCGTACTGGTAGGCCCACGGATCGCGCAGCGGCGTGGTCTCGGCGTCGACCTCCTGGGTTCCCTTGCCCGCGTTCGGCGTGCTTGATGATGGAGAGCCCTTCGGCGATGGAGGCCATCATCCCGTACTCGATGCCGTTGTGGACCATCTTCACGAAGTGGCCGGCGCCGTTGGGCCCGCAATGCAGGTAGCCGTCGGGCGCCGTCCCGCCCTTCTTGCGGTTCGGCGTGGGCTCGGCACTTCCCTCGCCGGGCGCGATGGTCTTGAAGATGGGATCGAGCCGCTGCACCACCTTGTCCTCGCCACCGATCATCAGGCAGTAGCCCCGGTCCAGGCCCCACACTCCCCCGCTGGTCCCACAGTCGACGTAGTGGATGCTCTTGGACTGGAGCTGCTTGGCCCGGGTGATGTCGTCGCGGTAGTACGAGTTCCCGCCGTCGATGATGGCGTCGTCAGCGTCGAGGAGCGGCGTGAGCTGGTCCAGCGTCTGGTCGACGATGGCCGCGGGCAGCATGAGCCACATGGCGCGGGGCTTCTCGAGCGCCTGGACGAACTCTTCGAGCGACCCGGCGCCCGTCGCGCCCTCCGAGGCCGAGCTCCTTCACCGCGTCGGCGTTGACGTCGTAGACCACGCAGCGGTGGCCGTCGCGCATCAACCGGCGCACGAGGTTGGCACCCATGCGGCCGAGCCCGATCATGCCGAGTTGCATTGGCTCTGTCCGTTGCCATTGTGGCCTCCTAGCCCTTGAGTGTCCGATAGCGGCGAATGAGTGCGTTGGTCGACGAGTCGTGGGTGAGCTCAGGCTCTTCGGTGCTCTCGAGCTCGGGGATGATGGCCTTGGCCAGTACCTTGCCCAATTCCACGCCCCACTGGTCGAAGGAGTCGATGCTCCAGATGGTGCCCTGCGTGAACACGCTGTGCTCGTAGAGGGCGACGAGCGTCCCGAGCACGCGGGGGGTGAGCACCTCGGCCAACAAGACGTTGGTGGGCCGGTTGCCCTGCATCACCCGGTGGGGCACCACGGCGTCAGGAGTACCCTCGGCCCGCACCTCCTCCTCGGTCTTGCCGAAGGCCAGCGCCTGGGCCTGGGCGAAGACATTCGAGGAGAGGATGTCGTGGTGGTCGCGCAAGCGGGTTGAGGGACTTGGCGAACCCGATGAGGTCGACGGGGATCAGCTTCGTACCCTGGTGGATGAGCTGGTAGAAGCTGTGCTGGCCGTTGGTGCCGGGCTCACCCCAATAGATGGACCCGGTCTGGTAGTCGACGATGGTGCCGTCGAGTGTCACGTGCTTGCCGTTGCTCTCCATGGTGAGCTGCTGGAGGTACGCCGGGAAGCGCTTGAGGTACTGGTCGTAGGGCATGACGCCGACCGTCTGCGCCCCGAAGAAGTCGCCGTACCAGACGGCCAGGAGACCCATGATCACCGGGAGGTTCTGCTCGAGCGGCGTGCTGCGGAAGTGCTCGTCCATCTCGTGGAACCCGGCCAGCATCTCGCGGAAACCGTCGGGGCCGATGGCCACCATCGTGGACAGCCCGATGGCCGAGTCCATGGAGTACCGGCCTCCCACCCAGTCCCAGAACCCGAACATGTTGGCGGTGTCGATCCCGAACTCGGCGACCTTCTCGGCGTTGGTGGACACGGCGACGAAGTGCTTGGCGATGGCCGATTCGTCTCCCAGCTCACGCACGATCCAGTCGCGGGCCGAGGTGGCGTTGGTCAGCGTCTCGAGAGTCCCGAACGTCTTGGACGACACGATGAAGAGGGTCTCATCGGCAGCGAGGTCGCGTGTCGCCTCCACGAAGTCGGTGGCGTCGACGTTGGAGACGAAGCGGAACGTGAGGTCGCGGCGCGTATAGTGGCGCAGCGCCTCGTACGCCATGACGGGCCCGAGGTCGGACCCGCCGATGCCGATGTTGATCGACGTTGCGGATCGGCTTGCCCGGTGTGGCCCTTCCACTCTCCCGCCGCGCACGCGGTCGGCGAAGGCGGCCATGCGGTCGAGCACCTCGTGCACCTCGGCCACGACGTCGACCCCATCGACGACGAGCGAGGTCCCCTTCGGCATGCGGAGCGCAACATGGAGCACCGAGCGGTTCTCCGACACGTTGATGCGGTCGCCGGCGAACATCATGTCCCGGCGCTGCTCGAGCTCGGACTGGCGGGCGAGTTCGAAGAGCAGCGACAGCGTCTCGTCGGTGACGCGGTTCTTGGAATAGTCGAGGTAGAGCCCGACCGCCTCGGCGGTCAGCCGCTCTCCGCGCGCCGGATCTTCGGCGAAGAGGTCGCGCAGATGCCGACCCTCGACCTTGGCATAGTGCTCGGCGAGGGCCGCGTACGCGGGCCGTTCACGCAGGGGTGCCATGGCCACGTGTCTCTCCTCTCTGCTTCTTGGCTTCGTGGTGCTCTCGTCGTGTGCGCGCTCAGCGGGCCAGCGCCGTGGTCTTCTCGGCGATCCGGTTCAGCAATTCGTGCCAGGAATCGACGAAGGCCGAGGCTCCGTCGCGCTGAAGGGTCGCTGCCAGCTCCTTCGTGTCGACGCCGGCGCCGCCGAACCGGGCCAGCAGCGCGTCGGCATCGCCGCCGTCCTCGGGCATGGGGTCGCCGACCTCACCGTGGTCGTAGAAGTCCTCGAGGGTGTCGTCGGGCATGGTGTTCACGGTAAAGGGCGCCGCCAGTCCGTGGACATAGAGCGTGTCGGAGGCCGCGGGGTCCTTCGTCTTCGTGCTGGCCCACAGCAGGCGCTGCATCCTGGCCCCCTCGTTCTGCAGCCGCTGCACCCGGTCGGAGCGCATCAGCTTCGCGGTAGGCACGGTACACGTCGAGACCCACGGCGAGACCCAAGCTGGTCCGCGAGGTCGGCCGGGAACCTTGGTCGCCACCGCGACGTCCCAACGCGACATGAACACTGACGCCACCGACCCGACCGCCGGGTCGAGCCCTTGCAGCGACGCGGCGCTCGACGCCGTCGAGGTATGCCCCCGCCGCCGCCCGGTAGTGGTCGGCGCTGAACAGCAGTGTGACGTTGACCGGGACCCCCGCGGCGATGGCCTCCGTGATAGCGGGCAGGCCTTGGGGCGTGCCGGGGATCTTGATGAAGAGGTTGGGCCGTCCCGCCTTGGCGTGGAGCGCCTTGGCGGCCTCTACCGTCTGCGTGGTGTCGTAGGCGAGGAGCGGTGAGACCTCGAGGGAAACCCATCCGTCGACCCCGTCGGTGCGCTGATGGATGGGCGCGAAGAGATCGGCGGCGCGCTGCAGGTCCTCGACGGCAAGGTCGAAGAAGAGGTCCTCACCCGAGAGTCCGGCTGCCGCCTTCGTCCGTATGGCGTCGTCGTAGTCTCCTGACCCGATGGCCTTGTCGAAGATCGACGGGTTCGAGGTAAGACCGGTGACCGAATAGTCCTTGATGTAGTGCTCGATCGTCCCTCCGTCGAGCATGCTGCGCGTGATGTTGTCGAGCCAGAGGCTCTGCCCCTGCTCGTGAAGACGCTCTGTCGCCCGCATCGTTGTCCTTCCCTGGCCCCGGACCTGAAGCCGAACTTGGTGAGCAGCTGCTTGAGCCCCATGGGCGTACCCGGGTGACCGGAATTCGCCTTCTGGACGGCATCCATGCACAAGTCCCAGATCGTGTTGATCGCCAGCGTGTCCGTGTCCTGCATGGCAGTGGGAGTACCCATGACAGACCTCCGGGTGGGGGGACCTGCGCTGTCAGATCGGAGCATATCGAGGGCCGCGCAGCGATCCCTCCTCGACGAGTCGCCAGACCTGCTCGAGGTCGAGGTACTCCTCACAGGCGTCGGCGATCAGGTCGATCTGGCGCTCTCGCGCCCCGGCGAAGGCGAGGCCAGAGGGCGACCAGGTGCGCCCTCGGAGGACCGCGACGGCACCGAGGAAGGCTGAGCGGAATGCATCCTGTTCGAACAGCCCGTGCAGCGTGGTGCCGAACACGGCCCCCCGCTCGTCGCGCGCTCCGGCCACGCCGGCAGAACCCTCCGCCTTCAACCAAGGCCTGCAGCCGGGAGCGGCCGTCACTCGCCCGTGGCGGATCTCGTAGCCGAGCACCGCATCGCCGTGGGAGGAGGTGGCCTGGGCGAGCCGGGTCACCTTCTCGGGCCCGAAGACTGTCCGGACCCGGAGCCAGCCCAGCCCGGCAGTGGCAGGTTGGGGCGACTCGACGGCGGCGGGGTCGTCGATCTCCTCTCCCATCATCTGGAAGCCACCGCACAGACCGAGGACGACGGAGCGCCGCGGCGCGGCACGCAGCTCGTCGAGCGCGGCGGCGAGCCCCGAGTCCCGGAGCCAGTGCAGGTCGGCCACCGTGGCCCGGGTGCCAGCGAGGACGACCAGGTCGGGGTCGCCCAACGCGCCGGCGTGCTCGACCCAGCGGACGCCAACACCCGGCTCGGCCACGAGGGGATCGAGGTCGGTGAAGTTGGACAAGCGCGGCAGGCGGATGGCCGCCACGTCGAGCACGGCGGCGCGGGGCGGCGGGGCGGGGGACGTGCGTTGCAGCGCAAGCGAGTCCTCGGCGTCGAGCTCGAGCCGTCCGAGATAAGGCAGGACGCCGAGGGTCGGGACACCGCAGCGGTCCTCGAGCTCGGCGCTGGCGCCGCCGAGCAGCGCCCGGTCGCCCCGGAAGCGATTGATGACGAAGCCCCGGATCAGCGACGCCAGCTCGCCGGGCAGGATCCCCACCGTCCCGTAGAGGTGCGCGAACACGCCCCCCCGCTCGATGTCGCCTACCAACAGGGTAGGGATGCCGGCCCGCCTGGCCAGGCCGAGGTTCACGATGTCGTGGCGGAGCAGATTGATCTCGGCGGGGCTGCCCGCACCCTCGCAGACGACGACGTCGAAGCGGGCTCGCAGCGAGGCGAGCGCGCCGTCGACCACCCGGAGCAGCTCACCCTTCGACGTCTGATAGGCGCCCGCCTCGTGCAGGCCGACCGGTCGCCCCATGACCACGACCTGTGAGGCACGCTCGCCGGTCGGCTTGAGCAAGACGGGGTTCATCGCGACCTCGGGCTCGGCACCTGCGGCGAGAGCCTGGAGCCACTGGGCCCGTCCGATCTCGCCGCCCCCGGCGGTCACCATGGCGTTGAGAGACATGTTCTGGCCCTTGAACGGGGCCACCCTGACGCCGCGTCGGGCGAGCAGGCGGCAGAGGCCAGTCACCACCGTGGACTTGCCCGCGTCGGAGGTGGTGCCGCAGACCATCAGCGCCCCGTGCACGGCTTGGTTCTACACCGGTGAGCGCCGGGCACGGTGAGCTGTTTCCTTGGCCACCTGCGTAGGTGACACTTGACCTACGAAGGTGACACTTGACCGGACGGTCTTTCTTTGCACAACCTGTGGGCCAACAGACCTTCGGTCGCTCACCAGGGACGCGCACCGGAACCTGACAAGTGGAGTGCGTGGACGCAAGACCGAAGGCGGCTGCCGGGGCGCAGCCGGGGACTGAGCCCGGCCGACGGTCACCCTCGGGGGCATCATTCGCACCTCCACGGAGGCGACGACAAGGGAGGTAGAGCGGTGGCGATCGCCGAGGATCTCGCGGTCATTCACGACCCGACGGTGGGGACCCCTTCGCGTCGAGCAGCACGGGATCGACTACATCCCGATCAGTGAGCGCTGGGCGAGCCGAAGGACATCTTCGGCATGTGGGCCGGCGCCAGCGTCCAGGTGGAGTACTTCCTCTACGGCGCCATCTTGATGACATTCGGGTTCACCTTCGCCCAGACCCTGTCCTTCATCATCATCGGCAACCTCTCGTTCTTGCTGCTCGGGCCTGTGCTCGCTGCAGGGACCGGACACGGGCACCTCGGCCTTCGCCACCAACCGGGCGGCCTTCGGGCCCAACGGGTCACGGCCCATCTCCTTCTTCAACTGGCTCACGCAGATCGGCTTCGAGGTCGAGGGGCTCATCCTCATCGTGGGCGCGGGACTCGTCCTGATGGTCAAGGGCGGGTTCTCGCCGGGCGACCCGGCCAAGGTCATTCTGGTGATCCTGGCCGTGCTCATTCAGGGGATCCTGCCCTTCCTCGGGCACGCCGCCATCGTCAAGTCGCTCCGCCTCTTGATCGTCCCGTTCGTGGTCCTCTTCGCTCGTCATGCTCGGCTTCGCCGTGCCGCACGCGCACTTGAACACGGTGGCCCACGGGGCGGGCTGGCAGACCTACATGGCGGGTCTCGCCTTCACCATCGCGCTGAGCGGGCTCGGCTGGACCGAGTGTGGCAACGACTACACGCGCTACTGCCCTCCCGACGCCTCCAAGAAAGGTCTCGTCGGCTGGATCTTCCTCGGCACCGCCGTGCCCGAGATCCTCATCATGACGCTGGGTGCTGTTGATCGGGACCTTCATCGCCGACATCGGGACCGGCTCGGGAGGCCTGCTGCCCTTCGCCCACCAGGGATTCATCCCGGCCTGGTTCGTGGTGGTCTTCTTGCTGTTCGCCGTCGTCCAGCTCTTTGCCATCAACAGCCTCGACATGTACTCCTCGGGCGTGACGCTCCAAGCCATCGGCGTGCCGGTGAAGCGCTACCAGGCGGTCATGGTGGACTGCGTCATCGCCTTGATCGTCACGATGTACGCCATCTTCAGCTCGTCCTTCACCACGTACCTCGAGGACTTCGTCGACGTCGTCATCGTGTGGATCGCGCCGTGGGTCGCCATCTTCCTGGTCGACTGGGCACTCGCGCGGCTTCCGCTACGTGCCGAGCGAACTCCAGGACGTCGGGCCGACCTCGCTGTACTGGAACTCGCGGCGGGATCTTCTGGCCGGCGATCTTCGCTCAGTGATCGGCATGTTCGCGGCGATCTCGGCGCTGTCAGCCACGTTCCCCCTGCCGCACTGGCTCAACGAGGTCACCTACCACAACCAGGGGGCAGACTTCAGCGTGTTCTTCGGGATGGGTGTCGCCGCCGCCGTCTACTACCTGCTGGGCCACCAGTCGCTCGCGCGGCAGAAGGCGAAGCAGCTGGACCTGTTGCAAGAGGAGGGGTTGCTGGCGGTCTCCCTTAGTCCCAGTCCTCGACGAGCCCGCCCGTCCCGTCGGGGTGGAACAGCGGCATGGCGCCGAGACTGCGGACCAGGGCGGCGTCCTCGCCGAGGGCGCGCCGCCAGCCACCACCCTCGGTCATAGCGTGCCCACCACGACCGGTTCGGCGTCCATGCGCCGGACCAGCCGCAGGGCCGCCGACAGCGACGCACCGGTGGACACGACGTCGTCGACGATGGCGACGCGCTTGCCCCGCACGGCCGCGACCCGGGCCGGATCCATGCGCAGGCGCTGCGGCTTGTCGGTCGTGATGGAGTACACCGGCTCGGACCACGACTCGCCGAGGTGGATCTTGGGGGTCTTGTGCAGGATCACGTAGTCGTCGATCCCGAGGGCACGACTGGCCTCGATCGCCAGCGGGATCCCCATGGTCGCAACCGACACCACGATCTCGGGCTCGGTCCGGACGCATCAGCTCGGCCAGCTCACGTCCGGCCGTCTCCGCGAAGGACACACCCATGTCGACGCAGATGAGAAGCGCGATCGTCAGCTCGTCGTTGAGCGGGACGAGCGGGAGCTCGACCTTCTGGCTCCCCACCGTGGTCGTGTAGGTACGATCGGTGGTCGTGGACATGGCGCTCTCCTCCGAGCATAGGTCCCCCGTCGCAGCACTCGACGATGCCCTGGTGGCCCGCATGCTCGCGGTGGCGGTGGCCGAAGCGCGCCACGGCCTCGTCCGACGGTGGCATCCCCATCGGTGCCGCGCTCTTCCACGAAGACGGGACGCTCCTCGGGCGCGGCCACAACCGCCGCGTCCAAGACGGCGACCCCTCCATGCACGCCGGAGACAGCCGCGTTCCGCGCCGCCGGGCGCCGCCGCCACTACGCCGATTGCGTCATGGTCACGACGCTCTCGCCCTGCTGGTACTGCAGCGGGCTGCTGCGCCAGTTCGGCATCGGCACGGTCGTGATCGGCGAGGCGCGCAACTTCGAGGGCGGCCACGCCTGGGTGGCCGAGCACGGTTGCCGGGTGGTGCTGCTCGACGACGCCGAGTGCATCGAACTGCTCGGTGAATTCATCGCGGCCAACCCCGAGGTCTGGCACGAGGACATCGGGCTGTAGCCACCGACAGCCGCCGGTGTGACGGTTCGTGCTCTCGCCTGCGGCCTCGGCTGGCTCAGTCCGGCGGGCCGAACAGCCGGTCGCCGGCGTCGCCCAGGCCGGGCACGATGAAGCCCGCCTCGTTCAAGCCGGCATCGACGGCCGCACACCAGACGCGCACGCCGGGATGGGCGGCGCCGAAGGCGGCCAGTCCCGGCTCCGAGGCGATGATGCAGAGCGCCAGCACCTCGGCCGCTCCGCGCTCGACGACCAGCTCGCACACCTGTGCGAGCGAGCCCCCGGTGGCCAGCATCGGATCGCAGACGATGACCCGGCGGTCGCGTGAGGTCACGCGGCAGCCGGTTGAGGTAGACGTCGGAGCGCAGGGTCTCTTCGTCGCGCCGCAGCCCCACGTGCGCCACCTCGGTGAGCGGCACGACCTCCTGGATCGCCTGGACCATGCCGAGACCGGCCCGCAGGATCGGCACGAGCAGCACGACTTCACCGACCCGGCGAACCGTTGCGCCACGCGCCACCGGCGTATCGACTGACACTTCCGACGTGCCCAGGTCGCGCAGCGCCTCGTAGGCGAGGAGGCCGGACACCTCCGCGACCAGCTGCCTGAAGGTGTCGCCTTCGGTGGTGTTGTCTCGCAGCTGTGCCACCCGATGAGCCAGAACGGGATGATCCACGACGGTGAGCGACGCTGACACGTCAGGTCCGTCACCTGGTGATCTGCCTCGTTGCGACCGCGGCGCACGGCGACACCCTGGTGCGCCGCCGTGTGCCGCGTCAAGGCTCAGGCGAGGCGATGCGCCTCGACATGAAGCCTGCAGCTACCCGAACATGCCCGGCTCGTAGCTGCCGGCCGGCTGCTGGATGATGACGTTCATCCGGTTGTAGAAGTTGATGAGGGCGATGATGCCGACCAGCGCGGCGAGCTGCTCTTCGTCGTAGTGCTTGGCTGCGTTCTGCCACACCTCGTCGGTGACGCCGCCGGCCGCATCGGCGATCCGAGTCCCCTGCTCGGCGAGCTTCGAGCGCGGCGCGCTCAGCCTCCGTGAAGACCGTCGCCTCCCGCCAGGTGGCGACCAGATTGAGCCGCACCGAGGTCTCGCCGTTGTGCGCGGCGTCCTTGGAGTGCATGTCGGCGCAGAAGCCACAGCCGTTGATCTGGCTGGCCCTGAGCTTCACCAGTTCCTGGGTCGCCTTGGGCAGGGTTGACTCGTTGACGACCGCACCGGCGGAGTTGATGTACTTCGATGAGCTTCATGGCGAGCGGGCTGCTGAAGATGTCGAGTCGGGCTTCCATTGGGTCTCCTTCGTTCATTGGGTGTCCGATCATGTAGACACCTCGCCGCCGACGGAATGTGACACTGCCCGCCGGCGATGTCGGAATGCGGCGCGGCCGGGGAGCCGCAGTTCCGTGCGCCAGTCGGGTACGGCGTACTAAAGAGGGTCGCAGTGCACGGAGCGGCGCAGTCGACCACCGACGGCGCCCCGAGCCGCCCCGACCGGGAGCGGCGGGGCGGACCCCTCGACCCCCGGCTCTTGCGCACCGCCCGCACGCACCCGGCGTTTCGTCGTGCTGGCCGTGGCCATCGGCGGTGCGACAGCCCTGCTGCTCATCGCCCAGGCCTGGCTGATCGCGACCGTCGTCGCAGGCGCCTTCCTCGAGCACCGCACCGCCGTATCGCTGCGGACGCCGCTGGTCGCACTGGTCCTGGTAATCGCCGGCCGGGCCGTGCTGGCGTGGGCCGCCGAGCGCGCCGCGCACAGAGCCGCTGCGTCGGCCAAGTCGGAGCTGCGGCTGGCCGCCGCCGAGCACATCGCCGCCCTCGGGCCCTCGCGGCCTCGACGGGCGCCACGCCCGGCGAGCTCGGCGTCCTGCTCACCACGGGTATCGACGCCCTGGACGGCTACTTCTCGCGCTACCTGCCCCAACTCTTCCTCGCCGTCATCGTCCCGGTCGCCGTGATCGCAGTCGTGGCCGGCGCCGACTGGGTCAGTGCTGTCCTGATCGCGGTGAGCCTGCCGCTCATCCCGATCTTCATGGCACTGGTCGGCGCCACGACGCGGGACCGCACGGCGGCTCGGCTGCGCTCCCTGCAGCGACTGGCCGGCCACTTCCTCGACGTGGTCGGCTGGGCTCCCGACCCTCAAGGTCTTCGGCCGGGCCAAGGCCCAGGCCCGCGCCATCGCGGACGTCACCGACCGCTACCGCTCGGCCACCATGGCGACGCTCCGGCTGACCTTCCTCTCCTCGCTCGTCCTCGAGCTCCTCGCCACGGTCTCGGTTGCCCTCGTCGCCGTTGCCGTCGGCCTCCGCCTCCTGGCCGGGACGCTTGACCTTCCACGACGCACTGTTCGTGCTCGTCCTGGCCCCCGAGGCCTACCTGCCGCTGCGCGCCCTCGGCGCCAACTACCACGCGAGCGCCGACGGGATGCGGGCGGCCGAGCAGGTCTTCGAGCTTCTGGAGGAGCCGACGGCTGGCGCGGGCCGGAGCACGCAACGGGCAGCGCGGCACGAGCCTCGAGATCAGCGGCCTGACCGTCATGTACGGCGGACGCGCCGGTGCCCGCCCTCGACCGAGCGCGACCTCGACTGGTGCGGCCGGGCGAAACCGTGGCGCTGACCGGCCCGAGCGGGTGCGGCAAGTCGACCCTGCTGGCCGTCATCCTCGGCCTGCGCCTGCCCGACGCCGGCACGGTCCGACTGGGCGGCGTCGACCTGGCCGACGTGGACCTGGTCCACTGGCGCAGCCTCCTGGCCTGGGTGCCGCAGCGGCCCCACCTCTTCGCCCGCTCGGTCGCAGAGAACGTCCGGCTCGGGCGTCCGGACGCGTCCGACGCCGAGGTCGCGGCCGCGCTGGGGGCCGCCGGCCTGACCGACGGTCGTGCAACGGCTGCCCGACGGTGCGGCGACGCTCCTCGGTGAAGGCGGCGCCGGACTGTCGGCCGGAGAGCGCCAGCGTCTCGCCCTCGCCCGCGCCTTCGTACGTGACGCGCCGCTGCTGCTGCTCGACGAGCCCACCGCCAGCTTCGACGGCGAGACCGAGGCGCGACGTGCTGGCGGCGGTGGCGCCAGCACGCCGAGCGACGCACCGCACTGATCGTGGCGCACCGGCCCGCTCTCGTGGCGCTGGCCGACCGCGTGGTCGAGCTCCCACGTCCCGGTGGCGGCAGGGTGACCGACCGGCCCGCCGGCACCGCCCGCACCCTGGCCGTCGCCCGTCGCCGGCCAGCGCCCGCCTGGCCGAGGCCTCTCTGCTTGGTGCAGGCGCCATCGGGGCGTCCATCGCCCTCATGGGCACGTCGGCCTGGCTGATCTCGCGCGCCGCGCAGCACCCTTCGGAAGCTTCGCTCACCCTCGCCATCGTCGGCGTGCAGTTCTTCGGCCTCTCACGTGGCTTCCTGCGCTACGGCGAGCGGCTGGTCGGCCACGACGCCGCCCTGCGCATGCTGGCCGACCTCCGCGTCCGCGTGTACACGCGGCTCGAGGCGCTGGCGCCGGCCGGGCTGCCCGCCTTCCGCCGTGGTGACCTCGTGGCGCGCGTCGTCGACGACGTCGACTCGCTCCAGGACGTCGTGCTGCGAGTGATCCAGCCCTTCGCCGTCGCCGTCCTGGTGGGCGGGCGCGACGGTGGCCGCGCTGTGGTGGTTCCTCCCCCAGGCCGGTCTCGTGCTGCTCGTGGCACTCGTGGTCTCGGCCACGGCAGTGCCGTGGCTCACGGGCCGACTGGCCCGGCGCGAGGAAGCCCGCCAGGCCACCGCGCGCGGTGCGCTCGCCGCCGACGTGGTCGACCTCGTGGAGGGCGCGCCCGAGTTGCTCGGTCTTCGGTGGTGCCGGACGAGCAGCTCGAGCGCATCCGAGCGGCGGACGTCCGGCTGCGTGGCATCGCCCGCAGGGGCGCGGGCACGGCCGGCATCGGCCTCGGCGCTGACCACCGCGCTGGCCGGGCTCGCCAGCTGGGGCGCGGTGACGCTCGGGATCGGCCCGGTGCACGCCGGCTCGCTCAACGGCGCGCTGCTGGCCGTGCTGGCACTCGTGCCGCTGGCGGCCTTCGAGCTCGTCTCCCCGTTGCCGGCGGCGACACAGTCGCTGCAGCGAGCCCGCGTGGCGGCGGGCCGCGTCTTCGACGCCATGGACGCGCCGCCAGTGGTCAGCGACCCGCGCGGTGCCGGCGCCGACTCGGTGACGGGTCCCCACACCGTCGCGCTGCGCGACGTGTGGGCCTCCTATCCGGGTGCCGGCAGGTCTGCGCTGCGCGGCGTCGACCTGGAGCTGCGTCCCGGGCGCCGGGTGGCGCTGGTCGGGCCGAGCGGTGCCGGCAAGTCGACGCTGGCCGACGTCCTCGTTCGCTTCCTGCCCGCCGACGAAGGCGACGCCACCCTCGACGGCATTCCGCTCGAACGGCTCGCCGCGCGAGGACGTCCGCCGCGTGGTGGGGCTGGTCGAGCAGCACCCCCACCTCTTCGACACGACGCTGGCCGAGAACCTGCGCATCGGGCGCCGCAGCGCCACCGACGAGCGAGCTGACGGAGCGCGCTGGCCCGGGTGGGGCTGGGCGACTGGCTCGAAGGGCTGCCCGAGGGACTGGCCACGCCCGTCGGAACCATGGGGGGACGGCTCTCGGGAGGCCAGCGCCAGCGGGTGGCCGTGGCCCGTGCGCTGCTGGCCGACTTCCCCGTCCTGGTGCTCGACGAGCCGGCCGAACACCTCGAGCCGGCCGCGGCCGACGCGCTCACCGCCGACGCTGCTGGCGCTCACCGATGGCCGCGCCACGCTGCTCATCACCCACCGCCTGGCCGGCCTCGAAGCGGTGGACGAGATCGTGGTCCTCGACGGCGGGCGGGTCGTCGAGCGCGGCACTGCACGCCGAGCTCCTGGCCACCGGCGGCCGCTACGCCGGCCTGTGGTGGGAAGAACGCATGAACGACCGGCCCGCCGAGCCCCGCCCGCCCGCGGCAGGCGGGCACACCTCCGCCGTCCCCGAAGGGAGCGACCAACCGTGAATCTGGACCTCGCCCGCTGGCAGTTCGCCAGCACGAGCATCTATCACTTCCTCTTCGTCCCGATCACGATCGGGCTGGCCTTCCTGGTGGCGCTGCTCGAGACCGGCTGGTACCGCAACGGCGATGCGACCTACCTGCGGCTTGGCGCGCTTCTTCGGCGCGCTGCTGCTGATCAACGTCGCCATCGGGGTGGTGACCGGGCTCATTCAGGAGTTCGAGTTCGGCATGAACTGGTCGGTCGTACTCGCGCCTCGTGGGCAACGTCTTCGGCGGCCCGCTCGCCTTCGAGGGGCTGGCTGCCTTCTTCTTGGAATCGACCTTCCTCGGCCTGTGGATCTTCGGCTGGAACCGCCTGTCCAAACGGGCGCACCTGGCCTGCATCTGGCTGGTGTCGATCGGGACGGTGCTCTCCGCCATGTTCATCATGGCGGCCAACTCCTGGATGCAGCACCCTGTCGGCTACAAGATGGTCAACGGCCAGCCCGCAGCTCACCAACATCTTCGCCCTCTTCACCAACCCCGTCTTCCTCTGGGGCTTCACGCACGTGGTGCTGGCCTCCCTGGTGACCGGCGCGCTCGATCATGCTGGGGGTCTCGGCCTGGCACCTGCGCAAGAACCAGGACTCGACGCCTTCCGCCGGACCGCCGTGATCTCGCTCGTGCTCCTCGTGCTGTCGACACCTATCGCGATGTTCGTCGGCAGCGAGCTCGGCGTCGTCGAGGGGACCTACCAGCCCATGAAGATCGCGGCGGCCGAGGCGCTGTGGAACAGCTGCCCGGGCCACTGCCGGCTTCTCCGCCTTCCAGATCGGCGGGGGGCAACAACGACATGACGCCGACGCAGATCATCATCATCCCCGACCTGCTCTCCATCCTGGCCACCAACCACCCCGACGGCGCGGTGCAGGGCCTGAACCAGCTCAACGCCGAGTACCAGAAGGAGTACGGGCCGGGGAACTACATCCCGAACGTGTTCATCCAGTACTGGTCGATGCGGGTGATGGCCTACATCGCCACGCTGGTCATGGCCTTCGCGCTGTGGGGGGCGTGGCTCCTCTACCGGCACAAACTCGACCGCGCCAAATGGTTCCTGCGCGTCGCGCCGTGGGTGATCGTCCTGCCCTTCCTCATGAACACCGCCGGCTGGATGCTGACCGAGAACGGGCGGCAGCCCTGGATCGTCCAGGGCCTGTTGAAGACGGCCAACGGGGTCTCGCCGTCAGTCTCGTCGACCGACATCTGGATCTCGCTGATCGTCTTCTACGCCCTCTTCATCGCCTTCGGCATCGCGGACGGGTGGCTCATGATCCGCTACGGCCGCAAGGAGCTCGACCACGACCCGATCGCCAAGCTGGTGTCGCCCAGCGAGCCGCACGGCGACGCCGACAGCGACGCCGACGGCGACGGCGATCCGACGGCGACGCCACCCCGACCGACGACGAGCTCGGCGCTCGTCTACTAGGAGGCCGCCATGACACTCGGAGACCTGTGGCTCATCATCGTCGCCATCTTCTGGGTCGGCTTCTTCGTCCTGGAGGGGTTCGACTTCGGCGTCGGCATGCTGCACTCGTTCATCGGGCGCACCGACACGGAGCGGCGCGTCGTCATCAACTGCATCGGGCCGGTCTGGGACGGCAACGAGGTGTGGCTCATCGTGGCCGGCGCGGCGACCTTCGCCGCCTTTCCCGGCTGGTACGCCACCATGTTCTCGGCGTTGTACCTGGCGCTGGTACTGACACTCGCGGCGCTGATCGTGCGTGGGCTCTCGTTCGAGTGGCAGCGCAAGTTCGCCGACCCACGCTGGCGTCTCTTCTGGCGCTGGGGGCTGACGATCGGCAGCGCCCTCATCCCCTTCCTCCTCGGGGTGGCGCTCGGCGACCTGCTCCACGGGCTCCCGATCAACAGCCAGCACGAGTTCACCGGCGGGCTTCTGGCAGCTGCTGACCCCGTTCGGGTTGTGGACCGGGGCTGACCCTGGTGGTCCTCTCGCTGCTCTCGGGCGCCACCTTCCTCAGCCTGAAGACGACCGGCGAGCTGCACGACCGGGCGCTGCGGGCCGCGGCCGGGATCGGGCTCGTCGCCGTGATCGTCTCGTTCGGCTTCATGACCTGGATCCACGTCGGACTGAGTACCGGGTTCGTCCCCGAGCCGCTGGAGGCGCTGGCACTCCTGGCGGTGATCGTGGCCGCGTGGGCGGCCCGCGAGCGTGCCGAGGGCTGGGCCTTCATGGCGGCCTGCGTCGGCATCGGCGGCACGGTCGGCTCCCTCTTCACCGAGCTCTACCCCCGGGTGATGATCTCGAGCACCAACACCGCCTACAACCTCACCGTCGCCAACACGGCCAGCCCGTCGTACTCGCTCAAGGTCATGACGGTCGTCGCGGCGATCTTCCTCCCGATCGTCCTGCTCTATCAGGGCTGGACCTACCGGGTCTTCCGGCGCCGGCTCTCGGTGCCGCGACAGGAGGGAGCGGCGGATCCCGGCCCGAGAACGCCCAGAGCGGGCTCGCCGGGGGCGGCGACGGCCACGGCCGCACCCACCGGGTCCGGCGATGCGGGCGCGGCCGCACCCGAGACGTAAGTCGACGACCGCCGTTAGCATCGCCGCAGTGACCGACGACGCTGTCGTGGAGGGCGAGCCGGAGACCTTCCCCCCGATCGCCGACTACGGGTTCCTCTCGGACTGCGAGAACAACTGCCTCGTGGCCCCGGACGGGTCGGTCGAGTGGATGTGCCTCCCCCGGCCCGACTCGCCCAGCGTCTTCGGCGCCATCCTCGACCGGGCCGCGGGCCTGTTCCGTTTCGGGCCGATGGGCACCCATGGTGCCCCACCACCGGCGCTACATCCCCGGGACCATGGTCCTCGAGACGACCTGGCACACGCCGACCGGCTGGCTGATCGTCCAGGACCTGCTCGTCGTCGAGCCGGTGACCGAGGGCGTGCGGCGCTCGGACTACCGCCGGGCACCCGGAGACACGGCGGCGACGGGCACGCTGCTCCGCCTGGCCACGTGCATCGGTGGCCGCGTCGAGGTGGTGGTGAACGCCGTTCCCGTCTTCGAGTACGGGCGAGCAGATCGGAGCCTGGACCTACGACGGCGACGGCTACGGCTGCATGACCGATCAACCCGCCGGCCGCCGGCGAGCCCACGCTCACCACTGACGTCGAGCATCGGGCTCGGCGCCGTCGCGGCCCGCTGCTATGGGCGCTCGACGCTCGAGAAGGGCGAGACCGCGTTCGCGCGCGCTGTCGTGGACCGACCGCCAGCCGACGACGGTCGAGGCAGGCGCAGGCACAGCTCGACGACACCGTCTCGTACTGGCGGGACTGGCTGGCCAACGGCACCTTCCCCGACCACCCCTGGCGCAGCTACATGGAGCGCAGCGCCCTGACGCTCAAGGGGCTGAGCTACGCGCCGACCGGCGCGTCATGGCGGCGCCGACCACGTCGCTGCCCGAGACGCCGGGCGGCGCAGCGCAACTGGGACTACCGCTACACCTGGATCCGCGACTCCTCCTTCATGCTGCGCTCCTTCTACCGGCTCGGCTTCGACTGGGAGGCGCTGGAGTACTTCGCCTTCGTGATCGAGGCGGTCGACGGGCGACGCCGGCCACTTCGAGCTGCAGATCATGTACGGGATCGACGGGCGCAAGGACCTCACAGAACGCACGCTCGACAGCCTGACCGGCTGGCGCGGCTCGCGGCCCGTGCGCGTCGGCAACGGCGCCTGGGACCAGCGCCAGAACGACGTGTGGGGGATGCTCCTCGACGCGGTCGACATCCACCTGCGCCAGGGTGCGGCGCAGATCGTCAAGCCAGTGTGGGACGGGCTGGCCAACCTGGTCGACACGGCGATCTCGCACGCGGGCGACCCGGACCAGGGCATCTGGGAGATCCGGGGCGACCCCGAACACTTCACCGCATCGAAGGTCCTGTGCTGGGTGGCCATGGACCGCGGCGCCGATATGGCCCGGCTGCGCCACGACACCGAACGCGCCGAGCGGTGGCGCGCGGAGGCCGGACGAGCTGAAGGCGGAGATCCTCGACAAGGGCGTCGACGGGCAGGGCCGGTTCCGCCAGCACTACGGCAACGACGAGCTCGACGCCTCGCTGCTGCTCATCCCCATCCTCGACTTCCTGCCACCCGACGACGAGCGGGTACGCGCCACCGTGTTGGCCATCGCGGACGAGCTCACCGAGGACGGCCTCGTGCTGCGCTACAAGGTCGACACCACCGACACGGGCTTCGAGGGCAAGGAGGGCACGTTCACCATCTGCTCCTTCTGGCTGGTGACCGCGCTGGCCATGATCGGCGAACAGGAGCGGGCGCACGGCACTGTGCAAGAAGTTGCTGGCCTTCGCCGGTCCGCTCCAGCTCTACGCGGAAGAGATCGACGCCTCCACCGGGGAGCATCTCGGCAACTTCCCGCAGGCCTTCACCCACCTGGCGCTCATCGACGCGGTGGGTCGGCTCATTGAGGCCGAGGGAGCGAGGTCCCCCACTGTGAGCGCCGCGGCCACCGCTGTCCGAGCCGGGGCGCGACCCGCATCGGGTCGTGGTCGTCGGTGGCGGCTTCGGCGGCCTCCCGCCACCCGACTCCTGGCCCGGTCCAAGGACATTGAGATCACGCTGATCGACCGGCGCAACCACCACCTCTTCCAGCCGCTGCTCTATCAGGTCGCCACCGGGCGTCCTCTCTCCGGGACAGATCTCGCCGGTCCTCCGCCACATGATGCGAAAGCGCCGGAACGTGCGGGTCATCCTCTCCTCGGTCACCGGGTTCGACCTCGACCGCAAGGTCGTGCACACGACCGTCGCTGCCCGGCTCGCTTCGACGAGTTCCCCTACGACAGCCTCATCGTGGCGGCCGGCGCGGGGCAGTCCTACTTCGGCCACGACGAGTTCGCACTGATCGCGCCGGGCATGAAGACGATCGATGACGCCATGGAGCTGCGCCGTCGTGTCTACGGCGCGCTCGAGCTGGCCGAGACTCATGACAGACGAAGCACTCGAGCGCTTCTGGATGACCTTCGTCATCGTCGGTGCCGGGCCGACCGGCGTCGAGCTGGCCGGGCAGATCCGCGAGCTGGCCGCCCGCAGCCTCACCCGCGACTTCCGCACCATCGACCCCGCCTCGGTGCGCGTCGATCCTCGATCGACGGCGGCAAGGAACCGCTGGCCACCTTCGGCGACCAGCTCTCAGGGCGGGCACGGCACTCTCTGGAGAAGATGGGCGTCGAGCTGCAGATGGGCCTCCGGGTCATCGGCGTCGACCCCTTCGGTGTCGACACCGAGAACGCCGACAAGGAGAAGGGTCGCTTCGAATGCGGGACGACGATCTGGGCCGCCGGCGTCCAGGCGTCGCCCCTCGCCGGCCTGCTGGCCGAGGCGACCGGCACCGCCGACCGACCGGGCCGGGCGCATTGAGGTCCTGCCCGACCTCACCCTGCCGGGACACCCCGAGGTCTTCGCCGTGGGCGACATGGCCTCCCTCAACGAACTGCCGGGCGTCTCCGAGGTGGCCATGCAGGGCGGCCTCCACGCGGCCAACACCATCAAGCGCCGGCTGAAGGGGAAGGAGGGCGCCTCCTTCAAGTACCGCAACCTCGGGACCGCAGCAGCCATCGGCCGCTTCAAGTCGATCGTCAGCGTGCACGGCATCCGCCTGAGCGGGTTCCCCGGCTGGGTCGTGTGGTTCTTCGTCCATATCGGCTTCCTGAACGGCTTCGGCAACCAGGCTCAGCACGATGTTGCGCTGGTTCCGCACCATGGTCGGGCGCGCCCGACCCGAACGAGTGTTCAGCGTCGGGCACACCGGCGGCGACCTGAGCCTGCCCGACGACGTGAAGGCGAAGGTCATGCCGCATGCCTTCCCGGTCCAGAGCGGACGTGCCGGGCTGGGCCGAGCACGTGGCCGAAGCGTACGCGGCTGACAAACGGCACATCAGGCGGGAGGCAGCGTCGCGCCCGGGTGACCGGCGTCGAGCCGAGTCACCGGCGGCCAACGGGCGCGTGCCCCGGGCGTGTGCCGCTACATTGCGCCCGATGATCCTCGACCGATTCCTCGTCACTGACCAGGTCGCCGTCGTCACCGGCAGCGGGCGCGGCATCGGCGCCGCCACCGCGGTGGCGCTCGCCGAGGCGGGGGCCGACGTCGTGCTGGCCGCCCGCACCGAGGACCAGCTGCGCGAGGTGGCGAAGCGGGTGGAGGCGGCCGGACGCCGGGCTGTCGTCGTACCCGGCGACCTGACCGACTTCGATCTCATGGCATCGCTGGCCGAGACGGCGGCGTCTGAATTCGGCCGCCTCGACATCGTCGTCAACAACATGGGCGGCACCATGCCGCGCCCGCTGCTCGACACGTCCCCCCGCTTCTTGGAGGAGGCCTTCCGCTTCAACGTCTCGTCCGGGCACGCGCTCGTGCGCGCCGCGGTGCCGCGCATGCTCGAAGGCGACCATCCCGGCGGCGCCATCGTCAGCATCTCCTCGGTCATGGGCCACGTGGCCGGCCGGGGGTACCTGGCCTACGGGACGGCGAAGGGCGCACTCGAGCAGTACACCCGCCTCGCCTCGCGCGACCTGGCGCCGCGCATCCGCGTCAATGCGATCGGCGTGGGATCGACCGCCACCTCCGCCCTCGACATCGTCATGTCGAGCGACGAGCTGCGCACCGCCATGGAAGAGGCCACGCCGCTCCAGCGGCTGGGCCACGTCGACGACATCGCGTCGGCGATCCTGTACCTGGCCTCCCCCGCCGGGGCCTACGTCACGGGGAAGATCATCGAGGTCGACGGCGGCTTGCAGTCGCCCAACCTCGAGATGCCGATACCGGACCTCTGATCCCCGATCACCGAACCGACCAAGGAGGCGGTCATGCCGTACCGCGTCGTGCAATGGAGTACCGGCAACGTCGGGCGCCACGCCCTCGCCGGGATCGACGGCCCACCCCGAGCTGCAACTGGTCGGGGTCTTCGTGTCCACGCCGGACAAGGTCGGACACGACGCCGGCGTAGCTGGCCGGGCTCGACCGCCTCCTCGGCGTGGCGGCCACGAGCGACGTCGACGCACTCCTCGCGCTCGAAGCCGGACTGCATCGTCCACACCGCCATGGCGGACGACCGCATCTTCGAGGCGCTCGGCGACCTCGAGCGCTTCCTCGCCGCCGGCTGCAACGTGGTGTCCTCGAGCCCGGTGATGCTGCAGTACCCCGAGCCCGGCGACCCGCTGGCGGCACCGGTGATCGCCGCGGCCGAGAAGGCGGGCGTCTCCATCTTCGTCAACGGCGTCGATCCGGGCTTCGCCAATGACGCGCTCCCCCTCGTGCTCTCGGGCGTCAGCGAGCGGATAGAAGAGGTCCGCTGCTCCGAGGTGCTCAACTACAACACCTACAACCAGCCGATGGTGCTCTTCGACATCATGGGCTTCGGCCGCGACCTGCACGACGTGCCGATGCTTGCTCAGTCCAGGCGTGCTGACCTCGGCGTGGGGCAGCGTGGTGCGCCAGATCGCCGCCGGACTCGACGTCACACTCACGGACGTGACCGAGTGGTACGAGCGTGAGGCGGCGCCCGAGGACTTCGAGGTCGACGCCGGGACCATCAAGGCCGGCACCGCGGCCGCGCTCCACTTCGAGGTGCGCGGCATGGTGGGCGACCGGCCGGTCATCGTGCTCGAGCACGTCACCCGGCTGCGCGACGACCTAGGCGCCGCCTGGCCGCAGCCGGCGGGACACGGCTGCTACCGCGTCCAGATCACCGGCGAGCCCAACTACACGCTCGACCTGCAGCTGATGGGGACCGACGGGGACCACAACACGGCGGGGCTGAAGGCCACGGCGATGCGCCTCGTCAACGCGGTGCCCGCCGTCGTGCAGGCGGCACCCGGCCTCGTCACCGCGCTCGACCTTCCCCTGGTGACGGGGCGGGGTCTCGTCGTCACCTGAACGCCAAAGTGGACCGGCAAGCACTGACGCGGCTCCCGCCCTCTAGCGAAAGTGCCAATGCATGGCGCCCGCCTGCCTCACGCCCACCGCCGAGTCCGGCACCAGGGTCCAGAGCTCCCAGGGCGGAGGCCCTGCGCTTGGCGCGCTCGTAGTCCGCCTCGAGCTTTGAGCCGCGGGCCCGCGCCGGCCAGCCGGTGGCGACGTAGACGTCTGCGACCCGCTGCACCGTGTCCTCGTCGGTCACTCGCTCCGCTCGCCCCTCGAACGTCAGGTCGAGCTCGGGGAGCCGCGCCGCGATCACACAACGCCGATCACCCTCGAGGTTCCTGCTCTTGCGGGTCCGAGCGCCGCTCTTGAAGAAGAGCTGGCCGTTGATCCAGCGGGCACCCACGCCCGTCAGGTGGGGGCGCCCAGCAGGAGCGACGGTGGCCAACCAGTAGTGCTCGGCCCTGCCGGCCTCGAGCTGTTCGAGCACCCCGCTCCACGCAATGTCGGCGGCGCCGTAGCCGTCGAGGTTCTCCTGCGTCGTGACGCTGGTCATGACCCGAGCTCCGACGCCACCAGCTCGTCGAGCCGGCTGTGCGACTCGATGATCCCAGCCTCCATACCGTTGGCGACGTGCATGTCGCGCGCCTCGACCGAGCTGTGCACCATCGTCGTCACAACCAGGGTGCCGCCCTCGACCGGCTCGCAGAGCATGGTTTCGGTGGCTACGTGTTCGGGCGCCCCCTCCCAAATGAATGTGCCGACCCGCTTGCGTGGCGGGTCGAGCTCGAGGAACTCTCCGTGGAACACGAACTCGGCGCCGTCGGGCGCGCGATGGACCAACCGCCAGGTGCCGCCGACCCGAAGGTCGGCTTCGCATTGCGTGACCTCGAGATGCCGCGGTCCCATCCAGCGGCGGATGTACTCGGGCTCCGTGATTGCGCGGTACACCAGTTCCGGCGGCGCTTTGAAGAGCCGGCGGATGTAGATGACGGGCTCTCCCGGTGGGGTCGTGATCTCAGTCGTCATGTCCGTCATGGTCACGTTGCTTCTCCTTTGTTGTTGTGCTGCGTCTCCTGTTCCGACCTGTCCTGCAGCTCTTCGAGCAGTTCGTCGAGGCGCTCGAAGCTCCCCTCCCAAAATTCGCGATACGACCCGACCCAGTCCGAAAGATGCTTGAGCCGCACCGGCTCGAGGTGGCAGAGGCGCTGACGGGCCTGCCGGCGTCTCGAAATCAGCCCGGCCTCCTCGAGCACATTGAGGTGCTTGGTGATGGCGGGCTGGCTCATGGGGAACGGTGCCGCCACGTCGAGGACGCCGGCGTCGCCCTGGGCCAGCCGGGCCAGGATCGCCCGCCGGGTGGGGTCCGACAGTGCGCTGAAGGCCCGGTCGAGCTCACGCTCGGTCAGCTCTACCGTCTCCGTCAAAGGCATAACCATATGGTTATATGAAGGCTGCTCATTTGTCAACCCTCCGACGCGGCCTGTGGTCCGACTCAATCAGATCGCAGCAGCGCTCCCCTAATGTGCAGCCACACATGGGGCACGCCCGGAGTACACGGTGCCGTGCCGGACGAGGGTTCGTGCGCTGTCTCGCTGCCGGTGTCAGCGTCGCGGGGTTGGCGACGGTCGCCGCGTCCGGGGCCGAGTCTGGATCCGCCGCCGCGTCCGCCGGCTCAGCACTGGCGCACCCGCTCCCCATCCCACCTGAAGCGCGCTCCGGCGCGGCGTCGTGGCCCTACCCGGACCACGACCCCTCGAACTCGCGGCTGGCGACCGGCTCGCCGATCACGGCCAAGAACCTGCGCACGCTGACCACGGCCTGGAAGGTGTCCGCCAGCGGTGGCCTTCCCACGTCGCCCGTCGTCGTCGGCCACAACGTCTTCGTGGAGGATCAGGTCGGTGAGGTCTTCGACATCGACCTCGACAGCGGACGGGTGGTCTGGAAGTCGCCGTCGAACGGCTACTCCGTCGGACCCGAGGGCGTGGCAGTCGGCTGGGGCAAGGTCTTCGGCGTCACGCCCACCTCCTTGTTCGCGCTCGACGAGAAGACCGGCGTTGAGCTGTGGTCGACCCGGCTGACCCGGACGGCGACCGACGGGATCGACGTGCAGCCCCAGGTCATCGGCCACGAGGTGATCGCGTCCACCGTCCCCGTGAGCGTCAAGGGCATCTATACCGGTGGTGACCGCGGGTTCGTCGACGCGGTCGACGAGAGCTCAGGGAAGCTGCTCTGGGGCTTCGACACCGTGGCGTCGCCCACCTTGTGGGGGAACCCGTTGGTGAACTCAGGCGGAGGTTCGTGGTACCCGCCGTCGTTCTCGCCGCGGACCGGTTTGCTCTACGTGGGCGTTGCCAACCCGGCACCGTTCGTCGGCACGCCCGCAATACCCCAACGGGAGCAGTCGCCCGGGGCCGAACCTCTACACGGACTCCACCGTCGCGCTCGAGATCACCACCGGCCGGCTGGTCTGGTACCACCAGGCAACCCCGCACGACCTCTTCGATCGGGACTTCGTGCACACGATGGTCGTCCCGGTCCCCGCCGCAGCGGGGCATCCGGCCACGACGGTCGTCGTGGGAACCGGCAAGGGCGCCCTGGTGATCGGGATGAACCCGCTGACCGGCCGGCAACTCTGGCGCACACCGGTCGGGATCCACAAGAACGACGTCTCGGCGCTGTCCGGCCCGACCGAGATCCTGCCCGGGACCTTCGGGGCGTGCTGACGCCGCCGGCGTCAGCAGACGGAACGGTGTTCGTGGCCGACCCTGAACGCGCCCGACACGTTGTACCCGGACCAGACCGAGTACTTCGGCGGGAAAACCGGCACCATGCCGGGCCAGGTCGTGGCGATCGACGCGCGCGACCGGACGCATTCGGTGGAACACGCACGTGCCCGGCGACCCGACGGGGGGCGTGACCCTGGTCAACAACGTCGTCCTCACCGCGACACTGCAAGGCGCCGTCCTCGGCCTGTCCATGTCGACCGGCCGAATCTCTGGCGGCTCCAGGCTCCCGGCGGCATCGACGGTTGGATGTCGGTGGCCGGCCGGACGATCGATCGTGCCGGTCGGCTTCGCCAAGCCGCCGACGATCTGGGCGCTGCGCCTCCCGCGCACCTAAGGACCGACGTCGGGCGTTGTGGAGCGCCGAGCTGCTATCTGCCGTTGCGCTCGCGATGGCTGCAGCCCGGCCAGCAGCAGGGCCGACGCATGCCGTCCTCCAGTTCCTCCTTGGTCCGGCGGATTCGGCGCTCTCGGGTCTTCTCCTGCTTGGCGTCCTCGACCCAGCAGATGAATTCGTTGCGGGCCAGGGGGGTGATGTCCTTCCAGGCATCGAGTGCCGTGGGGTTGGCGATCAGCGCGGTGCGCAGATCTCCGGGAAGTTTGTGCACCACCCCACCGGGCACTTGCGCGCTGCTCACCGGGTCAGGGTAGCGCCGCCTCCAAGGCGCCTAGCGGAAGTCCCGGCTGGCCGGCACGGCCGTCCCCACCACCAACGCCTCCACCCGTTCGGCGTCGAAGCTGACCGCACCCTGGCCCTTGCGCACCCGCCCGCGGATCAACAGCACGGGCGCGTGGCGCGCCACGTGCTTCCAGCGGGCCCACGCGCCGCGGGAGAAGACGACGTTGACGTGGCCGGTCTCGTCCTCGAGGTTGACGAACACCGCGCCGCGCGCCGTCTCGGGATGCTGGCGGTGCGTGACCACGCCGGCCACCGTCGCTCGCTCCCCGTCGGCGCACGCCTCGAGCTCGACGGCCGTCAGGACGCCCATGGCCTCGAGCCGCTCGCGGGCCAGGTGCATGGCGGTGCGCTCGGGGGCCAGCCCGAGCGCCCACAGGTCGTCGCCCACCGCCTCGTAGAGGCTGGGCTCGGGCAGCGGCGGGGCCTCGGCCCCCACCACGATGCCGGGCAGCCGGTCGGGCGTCCCCTGCGCGGCGGCGCCGGCCGCCCACAGCAGCCGGCGCCGGGAGGCCGCGGTGCCGCGGGACTCCCGCGCTGGCATCGGCGGGGTCGAGCGCGCCGGCGGCGGCCAGCGTCTCGAGCTGCGCCTGGGTCACCCCCGCCCGGCGCACCAGGTCCTCGCCGCCGCGCCAGGGCCGCCCGGCCACGATGCGCTCGGCCGTCGCCTCCCCCACCCCGCGCACCGAGGCCAGCCCGAGCCGCAGCAACGGGTCCTCTCTCGAGCCCTCGAGCGACGCGCCCACCTCCGAGCGGTTCACGTGCGGCCGGCGCACCGCCACGCCGTGGCGCCGCGCGTCGGCCACCAGTGACTGGGGCGACCAGAACCCCATGGGCTGGGAGTTGAGCAACCCCGCGGTGAACGCGGCCGGGTAGTGCAGCTTCAGCCAGGCGGAGGAGTAGACGAGATGCGCGAACGACACCGAGTGCGACTCGGGGAAGCCGAAGTTGGCGAAGGCGGCCAGCGCCTCGAAGACCTGGTCGGCCACCGCGCCGGTCACGCCGCGCGCCGCCATCCCGTCGTAGAGGCGCGCCCGCATCTTCTCCATCCGCGCGGCCGAGCGCTTGGCCGCCATGGCCTGGCGCAGCTCGTCGGCGTCGGCCGCGCTGAACCCGGCGATGGCCACGGCCATCTCCATCAGCTGCTCTTGGAAGAGCGGCACCCCGAGCGTGCGCTCGAGGATCGGCTCGAGCAGCGGGTGCAGGTAGGTGACCGGCTCCTCGCCGCGGCGGCGCCGGATGTAGGGGTTCACCGCGTGCCCCTGGATCGGCCCGGGCCGGATGAGCGCCACCTCGATCGCGATGTCGTAGAAGTGCGCGGCGCCACCCGCGGCAGCGTCCCCATCTGGGCCCGGCTCTCGACCTGGAAGACCCCGACCGTGTCGGCCCGGCACAGCAGGTCGTAGACCGGCGTCCTCCTGGGGCAGCTGCCCGAGGTCGACGGTCACCTGGTGGAAGTCGCGCACGAGGTCGACCATGCGGTGCAGCGCCTCGAGCATGCCGAGCCCGAGCAGGTCGAACTTCACCAGGCCGATGGCGGCGCAGTCGTCCTTGTCCCACTGCAGCACGCTGCGCCCCGGCATGCGGCCCCACTCGACCGGGCAGACCTCGACGACCGGGCGGTCGCACAGCACCATGCCGGCCGAGTGGATGCCGAGGTGGCGCGGCCGGTCGAGCACCTCGGCCGCCAGCTCGGCCACCAGCGTGGGCACGCCGCCGCCCCGGCCTCGGACACCTCGTCCACGGCGGCGGCCGAGGAGATGCCGCGCCCGTGCCCGGCGTCGATGCCGGCCGACCACGCGTCCACCTGCTCGGGGGTGAAGCCGAACGCCTTGCCCACGTCGCGCACCGCCGAGCGCGGCCGGTAGGTGATGACGTTGGCCACCTGCGCGGCGTGGCGGCGGCCGTAGCGCTCGTAGACGTACTGGATCACCTCCTCGCGCCGCCCCGACTCGATGTCCACGTCGATGTCGGGCGGCCCGTCACGCGCCGGCGAGAGGAAGCGCTCGAAGAGCAGCCCGAGGTCGACGGCGTCGACGTTGGTGACCCCGAGCGCGTAGCAGACGGCCGAGTTGGCCGCCGAGCCACGCCCCTGGCAGTAGATGTCGAGGCGCCGGCACACCTGCGCGATGTCCCACACGATGAGGAAGTAGCCGGCGAAGCCGAGCTGGCCGATCACGTCGAGCTCGTGGTGGATCTGCTTCCACGCGCCGGGCACCCGCTCGGCCTCGGGCGGCCCGTAGCGCGCCGTCGCGCCCTCGGTCACCAGCTGGCGCAGGTAGCCCTGCTCGTCCATCCCCGCCGGCACGGGGAAGTCCGGCAGGCGCGGCGCGACCAGGCGCAGGTCGAAGGCGCAGGCCCGCCCGAGCTCGGCGGCGCGGGCGACCACACCGGGCCAGCGGGCGAAGCGCCGCGACTGCTCGGCCGCCGAGCGCAGGCAGGCCACCGGGGCGGGGGGCAGCCAGCCCTCGAGCTCGGCCAGCGGGCGGCGCGCCCGCACCGCGGCGAGCGTGGTGGCCAGGCGGTACCCCGCCGGCGTGGCGTAGTGCACGTTGTTGGTGGCCACCGCGTCGACGCCCCACTCCACGGCGAGGCGCGCCAGCGCGTCGTTGCGCGCCGTGTCGAGCGGGTCCCCGTGGTCCCACAGCTCGAGCGCGACGTTGGCGCGGCCGAACGCGTCGACGAGCCGTCCCGACTTCTTTGGAGGCCGCCCGGGGCCCGGCCTCCATCAGCGCGGCGGGGACCGCCCCCTTGCGGCAGCCGCTGAGCACCAGCCAGTGCCCGCCCGCGGCGCACGCCAGCGCGTCGAGGGTGAAGATGGGCTTGCCCTTCTCCCCGCCGGCGAGGTGCGCGTCGGCCAGCACGGTGGACAGGCGCGCGTAGCCGTCGGGGTCGCGGGCGAGCACGACGAGGTGCGCGCCGGTGGGGTCGGGCTCGCCGGTGCGCAGGCCGGCCGGCGCCAGCGTCACCTCGCTGCCGAAGACCGTCGGCAGCCCGCAGGCGCGCGCCGCCTCGGCGAAGCGCACCACGCCGTAGAAGCCGTGGTGGTCGGTCGAGCGCCAGCGCGTCGAGCCCGAGCCGGTCCGCCTCGGCCACCAGCTCCTCGGGGTCGCTGCTGCCGTCGAGGAAGCTGAACCCCGAGTGCGCGTGCAGCTCGGCATAGGCCTCAGTCATCGCGGCGCCTCGGCCGTCAACGCACCTCAGTCATAGAGCGCCTCGACCCACCACTGCCCCCGCTCGGTGCGCAACAGGCGCGCCACCCCGTCCGCGGTGACCAGTTGCAGGCGGGCCGTGCGCCGGCGCACCGACCACCAGCGCTCGGTGACCGGCCAGGGCCCGGCCCACGCCACCACCTGCTCCCAGGGACCGCCGTCGACCGAGAGCCGGTCGATCGCCGCGGTGAGCAGTCCCCGCCCGCTCACCACCATGGCGTTCCCCTCGGCGTCGACCAGCTCGGCGCGGGGCGGCGCCCGCAGCACGTCGCTCGGCGCCGGCGGCGGCACCCGTCCCGGCCAGGGCGCGGCGCCGGGACCGCGCGACCGAGCCGCGCCAGACGCCCGGACCGGCGTCGGCGGCTGCCCCAGGGCACCAGCACCGACTGGCCGGCCGGGTCGCGCCCACCCTGCAGCCGGCCCACCAGCACGGCCTCGATGCCGAGACGCTCCTGCACCTTGACGACGGCACGCGCGGCGCGGCGGTCGGCCTCGGAGGTGCCGCCGAAGAAGCTGGGCTGCGCGGGCGGGGGCGGTGCGTCGCCGCGGTCGGGATCCTCACCGCGCGCCACCCGCAGGCGCCGCTCGATGGCGCGGTCGCGCAACCCGGCCAGCTCCCCGCTCTCACCCCGGGCCACCGCGTGGCAGGCGGCCGCGTCGGCACCGAAGCGATCGGACACGCTCGCCGCCGGCAACGCGGCGAACTGGCCCAAGGTGGTGATCCCCAGCCGCTGCAAGGTGACGGCCAGGTCGGGTCGCGCCAGCGTGGCCACCGACCAGGGAGCGAGGAAGTCCGCCGAGGTCGCCGGGCGGGACGATCAGCTCGGCGCGGGCGGCCAGGACCGCGGCGAAGAGCCCGTCGGCCACGCCGACGCTGGCGTCCTCGTCCACCCGCTCGGCCAGGAGCATCGACGACCGCCTCCTCGCCGCCGAAGAAACGGGCGGGCCCGCGCGCCGGCAGCGCGCACACCCCGAGCCGGACGGGATGCACCCAGGGACAGATCTCGCTCGCCGGCGCCACGACGCGGGCGAAGCGCCGCGCCTCCTCTCCCCTCGCCCCTTCCTCGAGGAGCTCGGGACACCAGATGACGACCAACCGTTCCACGCCTTCTTCTCCACCACGCCGCTCAGGCCGCCTCCGGCCCGTCGTCGGGGCCGGCCCAGCCCGGGCGGCCCGCTTCGCTCTTCTCTCGCTTCTTCTCCGTCTTCCTTCTCCTGGTTCTCCGCCGCTCGTCCGTTCCGACCACGCCCGAGCCGGCGGGGAGCCACAGCGCGCATTCGGTGACCCGGCCGGCGGCGCGGCGCCCGCTGACGCGCACCTCGGCCCGACGGCCGCGCAGATGGCCGTGACCCTGCCCGACGCCCTCCCACGCCCCTGCACCCACCGAGAGCGCGAGGTCGCCGCCCTCGGGCCAGGCGCCGGCGCGCTCGAGCAGGACCACCAACGCGGCCTGGCGCTCGCGCGCCCGTGCGCGCAAGTGGCGCGCCGCGGTCAGGCGGGCCCGGCCGGGCGGACGCACCAGCACCGCGTCGACGCCGGAGAGGAGATCACCAGCCGCCTCGGCCCATCCGCTACCGGGATACGGCACGAAGACGACCCGGCGCAGATCGAGCCCGAGCCCCGCGGCCGCCACCACGCCCGGGTCGGGCAGGCCGACGGCGGCGCACCAGCTACCGGCCGTCGACGCGGCGACGAGGAGGGACAGACGCGAGCGTGGTCGCGCCGTGCCCCGGCGGCCCGCTCACGGTGGTGGTCGTCCCGCGCCGCAACGACGCCGCCGGGAAAGAGCGGGGCCAGCGGCGCCGGCACCGGCAAGGTCCGCCCGGCCACCGGCGTGACGGGCCGGACCCGGTCGGCCAGCCCGGGGGGGAGCTCCCGGGAGGGGAGCCGGCGCTCGAACCGGGCGGCTGGAGATGGCGATTCCCCGAGGTGAAAAGCGAACATATGTTCGCACGATACAGACGACGTGTGCGCTCTGCTCGGGGAGACAAAGAGCCAGGTCAGGGGCCGTCGTGTCGCCGGGAGGACCGAGTAGGACACAATGCTGCCGGCATGTGCGGACGCTTCGCTCTCTACACCCCGCCGGCGAGGATCGCCCGCTACTTCGGCGCCACGCTGGAGGAGGACACCGAGCCCGGAGTACCAGCCGAGCTGGAACGTCGCCCCCACCGACCAGGTCCTCGGGGTGAGGGACCGGCCGCCGCGCCCGGGTCCGGCGGAACAGGGCGGTGCCCACCGGCACAGCCCGACGAACAACCCGAACGGCTGCTCATGCCGTTCCGCTGGGGCCTCGTCCCCTGGTGGTCCAAGGACGCCAAGGCGGGCAGCCGCCTCTTCAACGCGCGCAGCGAGACGGTGACCACCAGGGCATCCTTCCGCGAGGCGTTCCGGGAGCGGCGCATCATCGTCCCCGCCGACGGGTTCTACGAGTGGCGCAAGACGAAGACCGGCGCCAAGCAACCGCACTACTTCACCCGCGCCGACGGCGCGCCGATGGCCTTCGCCGGCCTGGCCGAGCGCTGGCGTCCCAAGGACGCGCCCAAGGACACCCCGTATCTACGCAGCTGCACCGTGATCACGGCCCCGGGCGGCGCCGACATGGAGGGCATCCACGACCGCATGCCGGTCATCTTGGACCCCGCCACCTTCGACCTCTGGCTCGACCCGACCAACGAGGACACCGAGGAGCTGCGCGCGCTGTTCCGCCCGCCGCCGGCCGGCACGGTGGTGCACCACCTGGTCGGGCCGCGTATCGGTAACGTGCGGAACAACGATCCGACGCTCATCGAGTCCGTGTGAGGGACGCGTAGGGCGACGGGAGGGCAGCGGTCGACACCGTCGGCAGGGCGGAAAGGACAGGGGCTGGGGGGCCCACGTGAGGGGACGACACGTGAAGGAGGAACGATGAGCCTCGACCGAGCTCGCTTCGACTCGGCGCACCATGCTGCAGGCCGCGCTGGCGACGGGGGCGCGGCGGTGCTGGCCGCGGCGAGCCGAGGCGGGGGGCGGGCGCCGCCATGGCGCGGGCGGCGGCGCGGACCAAGCCGGCCGGGTCGGACCTCGGCGCCATCGAGCACATCGTGTTCCTCATGCAGGAGAACCGGTCGTTCGACCACTACTACGGGACGCTGGGCGGGGTGCGCGGCTTCGACGACCACCCGCACGGCTCGCTCGGGGAACTTCGCCGCAGGCCTGGCCCGGCGGGCCGCGACAAGACGCTTCTCCCCTTCCATCTCGACTCGAAGTCGGGCATCGGCGAGTGCACCCAGGACCTCGACCACAGCTGGCCGGGCGAGCACATGAGTTGGGACAACGGCACCAACGGCGCCTTCGTGTCGACGCACACCAGCCCGCAGTTCCAGGGCCCGACCCAGGGCGAGTTCACCATGGGCTACTACACAGCGCGCCGACCTCCCTTTCTATTACGCGCTGGCCGACGCCTTCACCATCTGCGACAACTACCACTGCTCGGTGCTCGGGCCCACGCACCCCAACCGGCTCATGTCGCTCTCGGGCACCATCGACCCCACGGGCGCGGCGGGCGGGCCGGTGCTCATCACCAACGGATCGCCCGACGCCATCGGCAGCGTGCACTGGGACACCATGCCCGAGGTGCTCGAGGACGCCGGGGTGAGCTGGAAGGTCTACAACCCGGCGGGCACCCTCTACACCCCGCAGACCCAGCAGAAATACGGCATCCTCAGCGACGCCATCCTCCCCTACTTCAGCCAGTACCAGAACCCCTCGTCCCCCCTGTACCAGAAGGCCTTCCTGCCGCTGTACCCGAACGACTTCGTGAGCGACATCGAGTCGGGGACGCTGCCCGCGGTCAGCTGGCTCATCCCGCCGATCGGCTACGACGAGCACCCGTCGTCGCCCCCCGCCCTGGGCGAGTGGTACACCAGCCAGGTGCTCTCGGCGCTGGTGTCCAACCCGAAGGTGTGGTCCAAGACCGTGCTCTTCCACATGTACGACGAGAACGACGGCTTCTTCGACCATGTGCCGCCGCCGGTCGCGCCGCGCGGCACGCCCGGGGAGTACGTCACCGTCTCGCCGCTGCCGGACGACGCGGACGGTTTTGCCGGACCGGTCGGCATGGGCTTCCGCGTCCCGATGCTGGTGCTCTCGCCGTTCAGCCGGGGCGGTCACGTGGCGTCGCAGGTCTTCGACCACACCTCGCAGCTGCGCTTCTTGGAGGAGCGCTTCGGGGTAAAGGCACCCAACGTCTCGGCCTGGCGACGCAAGACGGCGGGCGACCTCACCTCCACGCTGCACATGGGCACGGCCGACGCGACAACGCCGAAGCTACCGAGCACCTCGAAGGACCAGATGGCCAACGTGATGGCGTTGGGCTGCACCCAGAGCCAGATCCTCGAGGTCGACAACAACATGCCCTCGTACCCGGTGCCAGCGCACCAATCGATGCCGACGCAGGAGAGGGTGTAGAGCAGCCCTAAACGAGGACGACCGTCCGCCCCACCGTTCGGCGTTCCGCCATGGATTGAAGGGTGGCCGGCAGTGCCTCGAAGGTGACGACGCCGCCGACAACAGGTCTGACGCCGCCGTGCGCGATGAGGTCCAGCACGCTGGCGTGGATCCGCTCCCCGTCTTCGTGGGACGGGAAGTTGTACCCGCTGAGGTGCTTGAGCCCCGAGGGGTCGTCCACGTAGGCGAGACAGACGCCATAGAGCGAGAAGTTCCCGAAGAGGACCGGCCGGGGCACGATCCCCTCGTCTTCGGCTTCGATCCCCGACGCGAAGCCGACGAGGAGGTGACGCCCGTTGAAGGCCATGCAGCGAAAGGTCTTCGTCGTCACGTCTCCCCCGATCGTGTCGAAGGCGATGTCCACCCCTCGCCCACTCGTCGCCTCGAGCACCGCATCGACGAAGTCTTCCTTGACGTAGTCGATGGCCACGTCGACACCGAGGGAGCGGCACAGCTGGAGCTTGTCGGCCGAGCCGGCGGTGGCGATCACGCGGGCGCCAGCCTGGACGGCCAGCGCCACCGCTGCCGAACCCACCCCGCCGGCGGCCGCGTGGATCAACACGGTCTCCCCGGCCTTGATGTGCGCCCGCTCGTGCAGTGCGAGCCACGACAGGTGAAACGGGAGGTAGACGGCAGCCGCTTCGGGGTCGGGCAACGCGGACTCTGGCGGCATCTCGAAGGCCATGGCGCTCGGGCCGACGGCCAGCTCCGCGTAGCCGCCGAACGCGCCGCTCGGCACCGCGACGACCCGCTTTCCGAGCCACGCCTCGGCACCAGCGCCGGCGTCCTCAACGGTGCCCAGCACCTCCATCCCGGGCGTATACGGCAGGGGCGGGCGAACGGTCTGGTAGCGACCCCGCACGCCGTCGACATCGTTGAAATTGAGCGTTGTCGCCGCGACTCGCACGAGGACTTCGCCTGGCCCCGCCGCCGGCGCCGGCAGCTCCTCGAGCCGAAGCACCTCCTCGGGCTCGCCATATTCGTGCACACGCCACGCCTTCATTGGCGCGTCACTTCCAGCCCTGCATGACGTCCTCGAACCACCACTGGGGCGCCGCGGCCACCAGCGCGGCCAGGTCCCAGTAGTCGGTCCAACGTGTGATCATCCCGTCCTTGATCTCATGCACCGACGTCACCGGCAGCGCCATGGACTCTCCCGTCGGCCACTCCCAGAGCTCGACGTGCTCGGTCATGACCACGTCGTCACCGGCCACAAGATTGCGGCGCTCGTCGCCCAGTTCGGAGAGCTTGCCCCACCCCAAGACAAGGCGGCGGACGATCTCCTGCGGGCCGCGCGCGACGTCGTCGTCGGGCGTGGTGATGTCCGTGTACTCCCCGTCCGGCGCGAAGCGGGACGCGGCAGCGGTGAGGTCCTGGCGGTAAAGGTCCTCCCAGAAGTCCTCGATCAGCGCGCGGTTGTCGTCGGCTCGTGTCACTGGGGCCTCCGTGGTGTCAGTCCTGTGCGTGTGTCGGTCGCCGGCCGGTGTAGAGCGCTGTCACGAAGACCCGTTCGATCTGGCCTCCGAAGGTGTCGCGGACGAGGGCCTCGAGCTCGTCGAGCACGGTGCGTTGCCGGGGAGGCTCCATGCGCAGGACGATGGCGACCGAGGCGTACAGCGCTCGGACCTGGTCGGCGTGGAGGACGGTCGGCGTCTTGATGATCGCGCTCTGGACATCCTCGAAGCGGCCCCACTGCTCCAGGTCCCTCAGGCGGTGCTCGACGTCGAGCTGAAAGGGTGGCCGATCCGCCTCCTCGAACGCGAAGAAGCGCTGCCGCGGCCCGAGGATCTCCTCGGCGGCGTGGCTGAACTCGTCGAGCGCGGTCGGGTCCTGAAAGAGGGTCCACCACAGCGCGACCGAGCCCCCGGGACGGATCGCCCTTCCGAGCTTGGAGAGCCCTGCTTCCTGGTCGACCCAATGGAAGCTCGTGGCCGCGACGGCAAGGTCGAACGCGGCGTCATTGAGCTCAGCCTCTTCGAACGGCGCCTCGATCACCAGGAGCGCGGTGCCGACCTCTTCGAAGGCCTGTCTCAAAAATGCAGCCAGGTTCGGATTGGGTTCGACGGCGACGACCGCAGCGCCGGCAGCGAGGAGCCGCCGTGTGACCAGTCCGGTACCCGGCCCGATCTCGAGAACCCGCGCGCCCTCGGTGAGGCCGCAGCGCCGTTCGAGCGCGTCGTAGAGCGCGGGCGGATACTGCGGCCGTCCCGCCTCGTACACGGAGGGGTCCAACCCGAAGAGCCGGCGGCCGTCTTCACGACGGAGGACGCCCTGCGGCTCGCCGACCATCGGGCAAGCATAGGAGTGCTCGGCCTGGCGTCGCTCCGGGCCGGCGGGTGTTTGGGGTGTCGAGCGCGACCCGTCCCTCGACCAGCCTGCTCACCTAGGGTGGGTCGCTCAGCGCAGCCTCGGGGGTGGACCGTGACGTATCGAGTGATCCAGTGGGCAACCGGCAACGTGGGCCAGGCGGCCATCGAAGGCGTGCTCGGCCATCCCGACCTCGAACTGGCCGGGTGCTGGGTCCACTCCGAAGGCAAGGATGGGCACGACGTCGGCACGCTGATCGGACGCTCCCCGATCGGGGTCAGCGCGACCCGTGACGTCGATGCGCTGCTCGCGCTCGAGGCCGACTGCGTCGTCTACAGCCCGATCTTCGCGGACAGCGACACCGTGGTCCGGATCCTCGAGTCGGGCAAGAACCTGGTCACGCCGCTCGGCTGGTTCTACCCGCCCGCTGAGGAGCGCACCCGGCTCGACCTCGTGTGCCAGGCCGCTGGCGTCACGCTGCACGGCACCGGCATCCACCCCGGCGGCATCACCGAGCGCTTCCCCCTCATGGTGTCGGCGCTGTCTGCCTCCATCACGCGGGTGCGGGCGGAAGAGTTCTCCGACATCCGCACCTATGGCGCCCCCGACGTCATCCGCGACTGGATGCTCTTCGGCAAGACCCCCGAGGAGTCACGCCAGAGCATCATGGCTGAGGCGCTCGGAGCCGGGTTCCGCCAATCGGTGCACATGGTGGCCGACGAGCTCGGCTTCGATCTCGAACCCCAGCTGCGCACCACGCACGAGATGGCCGTCGCCACGGCGCCGATCGAATCGCCCATCGGCCCGATTCAACCGGGCCTGGTGGCAGCGCAGCGCTTCCGCTGGGAGGGGCTGGTCGACGGCGAGCCGGTCGTCACGGCGGCGGTGAACTGGCTCATGGGCGAAGAGCACTTCGACCCGCCCTGGCGCTTCGGCCCCGACGGTGAGCACTTCGAGGTCGAGATCACCGGCGACCCCGACTGCCTGGTCTCGTTCCGCAAGCTGCATCCCGAATCCATTGCCTCCGGGCTCGAGCGCAACCGCGGCATCGTCGCCACCGCGATGCACTGCGTCAACGCGGTGCCCTATGTCTGCGACGCCGAGCCCGGGCTGCGTACCTACCTCGAGATGCCGCTGGTGGCGGGCCGGGCGGCCGAACCACTTCGCCGCGGACGGACAACGAGATGATCCTCGACCGCTTCCGGCTGGACGACCGGGTGGCGATCGTCACGGGTGCCGGCCTCGGCATCGGACGAGGCATCGCCGTCGGGCTGGCCGAGGCGGGTGCCGACGTCGTGCTCGCGGCCGCGCACCGAGTCGGACCTGGCGGAGGTGGCGGGCCTGGTCGAGCAGACGGGCCGGCGCGCCGTGGTGGTCCCCACCGACGTCTTGGAGCTCGACCAGCTCGAGGTTCTCGTCGACACCTGCGTCAGCGAGTTCGGGCGGCTCGACATCGCGGTCAACAACGCGGGTGGCGCCATGCCGCGTGCGGCGTTGGATACCAGCGCAGGCTTCTTGGAGCGGGCCTTTCACTTCAACGTCACGGCGCCTTTCACGTTGACCAAGCTGGCGGCGCGCCGCATGGTCGACACGTCTGGCAGCGGGGCGATCGTCAACATCTCCTCACGGTCCGCCAGCATGACCCAGACGAGCTTCGCCGCCTACGGTGCGGTGAAGGCGGCGCTCGATCGACTGACCAAGAACATGGCACCAGAGCTGGCGCCGCGCGTACGCCTCAACGCAATCGACGTGGGCGGCGTGGCGACGCGCTCGCTCGAGATCGTCCTGACCGACGACAACTTGCGCAGCCAGTTCCTGGCGGGGACGCCGATGGGCCGGCCCGGTGAGCCCGAGGACATCGCCTGCGCCGTGGCGTACCTGGTCTCCGACGCGTCGTCCTGGGTCACGGGGAAGGTGTTCGAGATCGACGGCGGGACCGAAGCACCGTCCATGGCTGTGCCGGCGCCGCCGCTGGAACCTTTGCCAGCGGATTCGTAGTGACCACGTTTCGTCGCGCGTCCAGCGCCGACGGTCTCGGCGCAGCAACGTGGTGCGCGGAGGACGAACGAAGGCCCTCTACGTCGACACTCCGGCCTTCTTGACGAAGGCGGAGAAAGGCGGCTGCTCGCCGGGGGTTGGCGGTGGGGACACGGAGACCCCCGTGGGGTTCCCCGCTCTCGCGAGGGTGGGCGGAACGTCGAAGGCGCGCTGCTTCAGGTCGAGGCAGTCAAGCAGGTCGTTGGCGTTGGCGTCCCGGTAGGTCATCGCCGGAAGGTTCCACTTGCGCTCGATCGTCTTCAACACCGACGTGTGGTCGTAGACGGTGTGGGACACGTAGCGCGGCTTGGAGTATGCGGACATGACGACGGTCGGAACCCGAAAGCCGTAGCGGTTGTACTTGCCGGGCTGATTGGCTGCGGTGAGCACGGGAGCGATGTCGTCCGGAGGGATGGCGGGTGGCGGCGGCACATGGTCGTAGTACCCCCCGTGCTCGTCGTAGGTCCACACGAGCAAAGTCTTGTGCCATGCCGGGCTGTCGAGCAGCGCGTTGACCACCGTCGAGACGAAGTATTCGCCGAGCGAGAGGTCCTGGGGGTTCTCTTCGGTGCCCGTCAGAATGTTGGGATCGACGTATGACACTGCCGGCAGCGAGCCGGACTTGGCGTCAGCGTAGAACTGGTCGATGGTCTTGACCCGACCCGGATTCTTCTGCACGATCTCGGCGATCACCAAGAGCGTGGAGGCATTGGTGGCGTAGCTCGCCCAGCTGATGTCGTGTGCGTCGAGGCGGTCGAAGATGGTCCCGTTGGGCGGGATCCCCGTGATCGACGAGTCCTCGGTGGCAATCAGTCCGAACGCAGTTCCGGCAAGGAGGAAGCGGCGATTCGGGTAGGTCTGCGCCAGCACGGAGCAGAAGTACCGATCGCACACGGGGAACGTCGAGGCGAGCGAGTGGTAGAAGGGGATCTCTTCACCGGTGTAATACGCCATCGACCAGTCGCTGCTGCTGTCGGGCCCGATGAAGCCGTCATTGCGTCCGTCCGCGTACTGGAGGTGGCTGGCGTCCCAGGTCTGCGTGACGCTGCCGGCCTGGCGGGTGTCGGTCTCGTGGAACGCGCGGACGTATCCGCCCGTGGGGTCCGGGTTCGTGTTCATCGGGCGCCCGTGGCGGTCGAGGGTGAGCCCGTCGCCTCGGCCGAGCATCCCGAGGTAATTGTCGAAGGAATGGTTCTCCTGCATGACGACGACGATGTGATCGATCTCGGGCAGGGTGTCGGTGCCTTCGGGGAGCTTCGGGTTGGGAAGCGAGCCGGGATGACGCCATTGGGAGCGGGGCGGCAGGTGGAGGGCCGTCGTGGACTCGGCATTGGTGCCCGTGGCACCCGCCTCGCCGCTGATCGCGCTCGCCCCGATCGCCGCTGCACCCACGCCGACCGCACCCTGGAGGATCTGACGTCTCGACCAGGATCGGCCTTCGCTCATGATCCTCGAATTAGAGGTCAGCCGTTCCGAGTGCGTCAAGCGTCTTCGATGTGTTCTCGTGGACGTCACGAAGACGTCACGATTCGGGCCCTAGCCCGAAGGGTCCTAACCCGAAGGTGGAAGGGCTGCCGGCGTCGCCTCGTAGGTCGTCGCGGTTGCCGCCGTCATGCGGCCGAGGTTGCGCTCGGCGAAGGCAGCCTCGTGGGGCTTGGTGAGGTGCACGTCGAAGGTTTCCTGGGACTCCCAGCACTCGAAGAAGCGGAAGGTGTTCGGCGCGTCGAGGTCCTCGGACCAGAAGTACTCGACGCATCCGGCGTCGCGTCGGCTGGCCTCTGTGACCTCGGCCAGGCTGGCCAGTACGTCGTCGCGGTCGGCAGGGTCGAACGTCATGGAGCCGGCGATGATGATCACCGATGTCCCCCTCCGGCGGCGGAGACACCCATCGCGGCCAGCTCGTCCTTGACCAAGGTGCCGCCTTTCATCACGGCGGCGATACGCGCCTCGTCCTGGAGCACGCCGATGTCCGTCAAGGGATCGCCGTCGACGACGAGGAGGTCGGCCAGGTAGCCCTCGCGTACGGCGCCCAACTCGTGCGCACGCGTCCGAGCAGCTCGGCGCCGTTGCGGGTGGCCCACCGGAGCACGTCGAGCGCGGGGATGCCCGCCTCCTTCACGTAGAACTCGAGCTCGTCGGCGTAGCGGCCATGCGGCAGGCTGATCGCTCCGTAGTCGTCGCCGCACAGCAACTTCACGCCCGCCTCGTTGGCCCGCGGCAGCATCGCCATGGACCGCTCGATCTCCTCCGCCATGGCTGCGGTAAAACCGAGTCCCCCGCCCATCAGTTCGGCGAATCGGGCCGGGAAGAGCTGACTCGGGACAAGGAACGTACCCAGCTCCACGATGCGCTCGATGGCGAGTTCGTCGAGCCCGTCGCCGTGATCGATGACGTCGATCCCTGCGTCGAGCGCCATGTGGATGGCGTCGCCGTTGGCGATGTGACCCCGCACCAACGCGCCGCGCTCGTGCGCGGCCTCGATACCGGCCGTGAGCTCTGCTCGGCTCATCTCCATCTGCTCTCCCGGCGCCACAGTGCCGTGGCCTCCGGTGACGAACATCTTGATGATCTCCGCCCCTTGCTTGATCTCCTCGCGCACCGCCCGGCGGAACTCGTCGGGTCCGTCGGAGCGATTGACGGCGCCGCGGGCGCCCACCTCCCAATACCACGGGAAGCTCTTGTCGCCCGCATGCCCTGTAGTGCTGACGTCGCGGCTGCCGGCCATGAGGCGCGGCCCGGGGAACAGGCCCTCGGCGATCGCGGCCTTCATGGACGCGTCAATGGCGAAGGGCGCGCCCGCGCTGACAACGCCGGTGAAGCCACTTCGCAGCGCCAACTCGAGGTGGTGTGCGGCCCGTATGGCTTGGAGGGCCGGCGGCTCCTCGAGTCCGAACGGAGCCGTCTTGGAGCCGAGCTCGTGATAGGTGGCGTGGAAATGGCTGCTCACCATGCCCGGCATGACCGTGCGCCCGCCGAGCTCGACCACGCGGTCCTCGGGTCCCGTTTCTACCGAGTCCGCGTCCGTCCCCGTGCGGACCGCTGTGATGCGCCGCCCATCGATGACGAGGGTCGACTGCGGACGGGCGCCATCGGCGTCGAGGACGGTGGCGGCGCGCAGCACGAGCCTAGGCATGGGGCGCTTCGTCCTCGTGGTGGCGGGGAGTCGCTCGGGTACCGTTCACTGGCACGGAGGCAACGATAGTGAGCACACCATGACCTTGGGTCCCGATCAGACCGTGCTCTGCTCGGGCACGCTTCGTGCTGGCACCTCCTTCCGCCAGCGCCTGGCCGCAGCCCGGGCCGGCGGATTCGATGGCATCTCGATGTGGGGCCGCGACTACCAGGATGCCCAGGCCGAGGGTTGGAGTGATGCCGACATCGTCGCCATGTTGGGCGACCACGGCCTGTCTGTGGCCGAGGTCGACCCCGCCTGGGGGTGGCTCCCCGGTGCTGCCGAGGTGCGGATCCCGCCCGAGATGGACACGGAGCGCATCTTCGCATTCGGCGTGGACGAGCTGTTCGCGGTGGCCGACGCGGTCGGCGCCCGCTCGGTCAACGCCGTCGATATCTTCGGCGGCACCTGGTCGCTCGACGACGCCGCAGGTGCCTTCGCCGACCTCTGTGACCGGGCGGCCGAGCGCGGCCTGCTGGTCCAGCTCGAGTTCCTCCCCTGGTCGAACATCCCCGACCTCGCGGCCGCGTGGTACGTCGTAGGCGGGGCGGGGCGGGCCAACGGCGGCCTGGCGTTGGACGCCTGGCACTACTTTCGCAGTGGCTCGGACGGCCCGCTCCTGCGCACTATTCCCGGTGACCGAGTCATCGGCCTCCAACTCTGCGACGCCCCCGCAACGCCCGAGCCCGACCCGATGCGCGCCACCCTGGAGGCACGGCTCCTTCCGGGGGACGGCGAGCTGGCGTTGGGTGCGCTCGTGTCCGACCTGCGAGCCATCGGGTCACTGGCGCCGGTCGGCGTCGAGGTCTTCTCCTCAGCGCTCGACGAGCTCGAGCCCGAAGACGTCGGGCGTCGCGCCGGCGCGGCGGTGCGCCGCCTCCTCGGCCAAGGGACGCCCTGAGCTGCCACAACGTCAGGAACGCCGCGTCAAGTCGACCCGCCTATGTTGTGTCGACCTGTATATGCAGCCTTCCGTAATTACCCCCAATTAACGAAGGATATCTCGATATCCTTCGTTAAACACCCCCCTTTTTGGAAGGATACATATACAGGCGAAAGTCGGTCATCCCGAGATCGGGTTATCCCGAGACCGGTCGTCCCCGGGGTCGGCCATCCCAAGGCCTACCGGAGACGCCGGCGCAGCGACGCATCGGCGACAGCCGCCGGCACCCAGCCCACATCGGTGACGTTCAGGTCGGTGCCCGGCGGGACGATCTCGTCGATGCGGTCGAGCACGTCGGGGCTGAGGCGTAGCTCGAGCGCCGGCAGCTGCGATTCGAGGTGCTCCATGGTGCGCGGCCCGATGATGGGGCACGTGACGCCGGGGTGCTCGGTCACGAAACCGAGCGCCAGCTCAATGAGCGAGAGGCCCGACTGGTCGGCCAGCGCGATCAGCTGGTCGACCGCCTCGAGCTTCGCCCGATTGCCGGGGATCTCCATGTCGTAGTGGTGAGGCATGAAGCCGGCCCGGCGGCTCGTATTCACCTTGCCCGACCCGAAGGCGCCCGACAGCCACCCGCCAGCCAGCGGACTCCACGAGAGCACGCCCATGCCGTACTTCTGGCACATCGGCAGGACGTCCTTCTCAATGCTGCGCACGAGGATGGAGTAGGGCGGCTGCTCGGTGACGAAGCGCTCGCGGGCGCGGCGCTCGGCCACCCACTGGGCCTCGACGATCTCGTGAGCCGGGAAGGTGGAGCTGCCGAAGTAGCGGATCTTGCCCATCCGCACGAGGTCGGTCAGCGCGCCCAGGGTCTCGTCGATGTCGGTCTCTGGCGACGGCCGGTGGATCTGATACACGTCGATGTAGTCCACGCCGAGTCTGCGCAGGCTGTTCTCGCACTCGGTCATGATCCAGCGGCGCGAGTTCCCCTGCGCGTTCGGGTCCTGACCCATCTGCCCGTGCACCTTCGTTGCCAGCACCATGCGATGGCGCTTGGTCTGCGCGAGCGCCTTGCCGACTATCTCCTCTGACTCTCCGAACGAGTAGACGTCGGCGGTATCGACGAAGTTGATGCCGGCGTCGAGTGCGGCGTGGATGATGCGGATGCTGTCGTCGTGATCGGTGTTGCCGAAGGACCCGAACATCATCGCCCCCAGGCACAGGGGGCTGACCTTGATGCCGGTCCGGCCAAGCGTGCGATAGTCCATGGTCGGTGAGGCTAGCGACGGACCTGGCTGAGCGCCCGACGCCTGGCGGGGCGACGGGTTCGCAGGTCAGCTCCTGGGCGACACAGCTCAGAACCGGGCGCTGGCGTCGCCTGCAGCCAGGAGCAAAGCGGGGTCGGCGCAGCGTCCGAAGGCTCGCAACGCGGCCTCGCACAGCTTGATCGCATGCTCGTCCCCGGAGGCCAATGCGCGCTCGATGAGGTCGTCGTGCGCCGGCGCTGGCCCCTGGGGCACAGGCGTGACCCGGTCTGTGTCGTAGGCAACGTGCAAGGCCGCCGCGGCCTGCCAGGCGTAGCCCACGGCGGCGGCCCGGTCCTCCTCGGCAAGCCACGGCATCACCAGCTCGCACGCGAGCGGCGACGTCACGGAATGGAGGAGTCCGATGGCACCGCCGGCGTCCGCGTTGCGCAGGTACGCGGCCGCCCCGCCGGCAGCGAGTTGATCGAGCAACTCGACCGCGCTGCCCGTCCAACCGAGGGACGCCACTGCCTGTTCGAACTCGTCGGCGATGTCGGCCACGGCGGCCACTCTGTCGCTGATGAGCACCGCGGCGGGCGCCTCCTCGGGAAGGTAGGGCAAGTCGGCGAGGGCCTCCGCCACGCCCTCGCGCCCGATGAGGAGCGGCGGGCCGGGCAGCTCCTGATAGCTCGAGGCCCAGAACGCCAGCGCGCTGGCGAGCTCGATGCGGCGCGGCGGCGTGTCGGTGGCCATGAGCGAGCGCACCGCATGGCCGGTGCGAATCAGGCCGTGGGTCGCGGCCCCGATCGTGCCGGGCAACAGGCGAGGCGCCCACTCCGCCACGACGGCGGCCGCGGGACGGTCCGCCACCTCGCGCTCGAAGAGCGCGAGCCACTCGGGGTAGCGCAGCTCTTCCCCGAGCGCCTCCTGCCATTCGGCTTCCGCCAGCGGACGACGTGCCGGCGGCGGCGCGGCGTCGAGGCGCTTGGCGTAGCGCGCCGTCCATTCCGCGATGGCGTCGTACCGGCCCAGATGCGCCATCGCCTCGGTAGCCATGGGCCCGTGATTGGCCAGGCCCAGCTGCCCGTAATTGGGTGCGGTGGCCGCGAAGACGGTCAGACGCGTCATCGAGGACGTCGGTGGGTTCGTCTCGATTCACCGCCCCAGTATGGCCAGGCCCGATCGACGGCGCCCGTGGTAGGGGCGCCCGTGGTGGCGGCGTGCCTGGCGGCGGTGCCTCGGGCGGCGATGCCTCGGCCTGTGGTGACTACGATCCGGCCTTCGATGACGGGACCGCCCCACGAGGTCGGGTGCGGTCCGAGGAGGTCCGATGGCGACGACTCCACCACTGCACGGCATGAGGATCATCGAGTGCTCCGCGCTGGGTCCGGCTGCGATCACGACCGCGCTGGTGGACTTGGGCGCGGATGTGATTAAGGTCGAACCCCCGGCCGGCGACTACATCCGCGAGATGACGTGGCCCATCGTGGAGGGCACCTCGCTGATGCATCTGCACGTGAACCGGGGCAAGCGCTCCCTCGTCTTGGACCTGCGTACCGATGCGGGCGTCACCATCTTGAAGGAACTGGCGACCGATGCGGACGTCGTGGTCGAGGCGATGCGGCCCGGCGCGCTGGCACGGCGGGGCGTGGGCTACGACGACCTGCGGGTCCTCAATCCCAATATCGTCTTCTGCACCATCTCGGGCTACGGCATGACCGGCCCGTACCGCGACTATCCGAGCCACGGCGTGGCCTACGACACCTGGGCCGGCATCGTGAACGTGGCCACCGACGACGAGGGGTTCACCTACATTCCTGAGCACGTCTCCATCGGGATCAACGCCGCGCCGCTCTTCGGCGCGCTCGGCATCCTGGCCGCCGTCATCCGGGCCCGCGAAACCGGTGAGGGCTCCTACATCGACCTAGCCCAGTCCGACGCGGCAGCGGCCATGGACTGGTACCGCTCGGAGACTTGGCGTGCCTACGAGCGGCCTCAGTCCGAGGTGACCGGCAACAAGGCCGACAACTACGAGCGTCGTGCCCCAGGCACCGCCGGGATGGTCGAGGGCGTCCGCTACCAGGTCTACGAGGCCGCCGACGGACGCCACGTCCTCTTCATGGCCTCCGAGCAGGCCTTCTGGAAGAACTTCTGCGAGGGCGTCGACCGCACGGACCTCTTCGAACGCTGGCCCGGGTCCAAGTACGCCGACCACGCCCGAGGAAACCTAGAGCTCCGGCGCGAGCTGCGCGACATCTTCCGCACGAAGACGGCGCAGGAGTGGCTCGACTTCGGCGGCCGGGTCAACACGCCCATCGCGCCGGTGAACACGCCCAAGACGTTGCTCGACGACCCCCAGTTCGCCGACCGCTTCCCGCTCCTCCCCGCGTCGGACATGGGAGCGGATCAGATCTTCACGCCGCTGCACTTCGTGGGCGAGGAGCTGCCGCCGCCCGCCAAGGCGCCGACCGTCGGGCAGCACACCGAGGACGTCTTGCGCTCGGTGCTCGGCTATGACGACAATCAGATCTCCAAAGCCCGGGACGGAGGGGCATTCGGGACGGGCGCGTAGGCGACGCAGCCGGCGAAAGCGAGGGTGTCATGGATAGGGTCCGTCTCGGCGTGTTGGGCGCCGGGAACATCGCAGTGATGAACGTGAAGGGGTATCTCGAGGACCCCCGCTGCGACGTCGTGGCGGTCTGTGACACCGACGAGGAAATCGGGCGCCAGGCCGCCAAGGAGTGGGGCGCCGAGTCCTTCTACCCCGACCTGGCCGACATGCTGGCCGACGACTCCATCGACGCGCTCGAGATCCTCACGCCCACCCACCTCCACCACGACCACGTCATCGCGGCACTCGACGCCGGCAAGCATGTGTCGGTCCAGAAGCCCGTCGCCAACTCCGTCGACGACGCGCTCGAGATGGAAGCCGCCGCCGAGCGGTCCGGCAGGACACTCCGCATCAGCGAGTGCTTCGTCCACTACCCGCCGCTCGAGCTCGCCAAGCGCCTGGTGGCCGACGGCGCCATCGGCAAGCCCACGTCCCTGCGCATCCGCACTCTGGTCGGTCAGACCGACTCCGCTTTCCAGGCGGCGCTGCGGCCCGAGGGGTACGGCTGGCGACTCGACAAGCGCAGCCCGGGCGGGCACCTCTTCGACGACATGGTGCACAAGTACGCCATGGCGCTGTGGCTGCTCGACCTCGACATCACCTCCGTCCAGGCGGTCGTGCGCCGGCGCGATCTCTTCTTCGAGCCTTGCGCGGTCATCTTCGAGTACGAGGACCCCGAGGTGCTCGGCATGATGGAAGTGCAGTACTCGCCGGACTTCTACATGCGCTCCTCCTACTACGGCGCCGACGAGTTCTTCGAGATCACCGGTGACGCGGGGCAACTCTGGGTGACCCGGGCGACCGGCGAGATGCTCGACCTCGCCCCCGTCATGCTCTTCACGGGCACACCCCAGGAGCGCAAGACGACTGAGTTCACCGACATCGACGCCGACTGGGGTGCGGGCTTCGTCCGTTCGTCGCAGCACTTCGTGACCTCGCTCATCGAGGGCACGGGCGCCGCCATGACGGCCGCCGAGGCCACCGACGTGCTGCGCCTCTGCTTCGCCGTCTACGAGGCGGGCGCCACGCGGGCGCCGGTCGACCCCCGCGGCATCACCGGCACGGTGAGCCCGCCCGGGCTGGGGCGAGTGGTAAGGCTCGCTCGGTCGACTTCACTCCCAGGGCGGCGGACCGACCTCGATCCGTTCGAGCATCGAGGCGGACGGTGCCGAAGCGCCCGTCGTCCGCGGCCCACTGCCGACGGGCCTCGGAGACCTCGTCTCGGTCGCGGGCGACGAAGTTCCACCACATGAACACCGGCTCGGGGAACGGGAGGCCGCCGAGGAGGAGCGCGCGAGCCGGTCCCTCGACGCCGAGACGCGCACTCGTCGCGACCCAGGCCGAGGTAGGCGAGCACACCAGGCTCCACCACCGCGCCCTCGGACCCAGCGCTGACCACTCGCCGACCGTACCGCCCCCTCGAGGACGATCAGCGCGTGCTCGTGGTCGGGTCGCACCGGCAGCATGGTCCCCGGCGGCCGCAGGGCCAGCTCGGCGCCCACGTGGTCGCTGTCACGGCGTGCGGGCGACGTGGCACCGGCCAACTCCCCCACCAGCACGGTGGCGGTCACGCCGTCGCAGCTCCGCCTGCGGCAGCGCTGGCGTGGTGCTCGAACGCGGGAGGGCCGTGGCGCGTCGCTTCGGGTTGGGCCACCCACAGCTGCACCGCGTGCAGCCGTCCGCGGTGGCCCTGGCCCGGATCCTCCTCGGCGTGGGCGACCCCGTGTCCCGCTGTCATGAGGTTCAGCTGTCCGGGCCGGATCGCTGCTCTGAACCGAGGCTGTCGAGGTGGAGCAGCTCGCCGTCGAGCAGCCAGGTCACGGTCTGCAGGCCCATGTGGGGGTGGGGCCCGATACCGAGCTCCCCGACCCGGGTCTCGGTGACCGGCCCCGCATGGTCGGCGAAACACCACGACCCCACCGTGCGGCGCGGGCGCTGCGGCAGCAGGCGCCGCACCGGTAGGGCGCCGACGTGAGTCGAGCGGGCGACGGCCAGCTCCACCACGGGTGCGGTCGCTCCGGGTGCCGTCTCGGGATCCGGCGTGGCGTCATCGGTGGCAACGGGACCGCTCATGTCCCTTCTTTTACACCCGCGGGGATCCCTTCCACCCGTAGGGTGGCGGCCACTGCTCGCACCGCTGCCCGCACCGGAGGACGCACCATGACCAACCCAGCCGATGGCATCCAGGTCGATGACGTCCCGGCAGAGAGCCGCTTCGTCGTCCGCGGCAGCGACGGTGCCGCCGAACTGGAGTATCACGTCAATGGCACACGCCTCGTCCTGATCCACACCGAGGTGCCCGATGCCTGGGAGGGGCGCGGCGTCGGCGGCAGCTTGTCCGGGCTGCGTTGCGGCGGGCCACGGCGGAGGGCTTGACCGTTGTACCGTGGTGCCCCTTCGCCCGGGACTGGCTGAAACGCCATCCCGACGAGGCGGCGGGCATCACCATCGATTGGGACACGCCCCGTCCGCCGAAGACGTGAGCGGTCCTTGCGCACTCAGGACTGCGACGACCTCCAGCCGGGTGAAGAACTCGTCGAGGTGCCCGACGACCTGGCGACGTGGGTCATGATGCCGAGGTGTCCCGCCGCGGCGACCTCGCGGTAGTCGCAGCCGGGGATGGCGGCCGCAGCCTCTCGTGCGTAGCGCGGCGGCGAGTCCACGTCGTGCTCGAAGGCGACCACGAGGCACGGGACGGTCACTTCTGGCCAGCGCGTGGTGCGGGCGGGGTCGGTCGACCAGGCCAACGCCGCCTCGTACTGGCCGAGGCGGCCCGGGTTGGGCCACGGCGGCAAGTCGCCGATCATGGACAGCCAGGTGCTGACCGTCTCGGAGTCCTGGAGGTCGGCGATCGGCAGGTAACGCAACGTCTCGGTGGCATAGAAGAGCGGCGGCAGGTCGTAGTCGAGCCGGGCCAGGTCGCGCTCCACCGTGGTGATCGCGATCTCCCACGAGGTTGGCTTGTTGGCGCTGCCCATCAACGCGGCGGCCCGCACGCGGTCGGGATGGTCGAGCACGAGCGTCTCGGCGATCCAGCCCCCCATGGAGTGACCGGCGACGCACACCGGCTCGTCCCAGCCGAGGTGGTCCAGAACGGCCACGGCGTCGGCTGTCATCTCGTCGACGCTGTAGGGGGCGGGCGGCGAGGACGACGGCGCCACGCCGCGGTTGTCGTAGGTCGCCACGTTGTAGCCGGCTGCGACCAGTGGTGGCACCAGCGACACATGCCACGCCACGGCCGGCTGACCACAACCCGCGATGAGGAGCAACGGCTCCCCGTCTCCCGTCAGGTCGTAACTCAGCACCGCCCCGTCTGTCTCGACCTCAGGAATGGAGCACCTCCGAAAGAAGCTTTGGCGCGACGTTGCGCCCGGTGAGGAGCACCACTGTCTCACTCGTGGCGTCCGGGTTGACGACTCCGGCGCGCAGCGCGGCCACGCCGACCGCGCCTGCGCCTTCGAGGACGAGGCCCATCTTGGTGGCCGAGAAGGCCATGGCCGAGCGGATGTCGGCCTCGCTCACGGTCCGCACCTCGACGCCATGGCGCAGCGCGATGCCCACGGTCACCGCGCCCGGCTCCAGGTTGCCGGCCAGGCCGTCGGCGACGGTGGGCTCCACGTCGATCTCGACGATGGCGCCTGCCGCCAGGGCAGTGCTCATGGAAGGGCGACGCCTCTGACTCCACGCCGACGATGCGGACACCGCTCCCCTCGAGGCCCAGGATCACGCCAGCCAGCAACCCGCCGCCTCCGCACGGGACCACCACGGTGCCGAGGTTGGGCACCTGCTCGAGCAGCTCACGGGCCACGGTGGCCTGCCCGGCGATGACGTCGGGATCGTTGTAGGGCGACACGTAGCGGCCTCCCGTCGCGCTCGGCGAGTTCGAGTGCGTGCCTCTCGGCCTCGCGATAGCCCTCACCGTGCAGGACGAGGCGCACATCGAACTGCTCGAGCGCGGCGACCTTGGCCGCCGATGCGCCGGTCGGCACCACCACCGTGACGCTGCGCGCCGAGCTTGGACGCCGCGTAGGCAAGGCCGAGGCCGTGATTGCCGGCCGAGGAGGCGACGACGGCACGACCTGGTTCCGCCTCGAGGGTCGCTGCGACGGCAGCGAGGCCACCACGCACCTTGAACGAACCGGTCGGCTGGACCGTCTCGAGCTTCGCCGACACAGCGGCTCCCAGCTGTGGCGCCCCCACGATCGGGGTGACGGCGAGGTACTGGCGTACCGCCTTCCATGCCGACTCCATATTGGCGGGCCGCGGGGCCTCCACTCGGCGCACGACCCAAGTCTGGCCGAGCCGCGCCTGGCATGCTGAACCCGTGCAACCCGGAACCAAAACCGTCGACGGCGCGACCGTCTAGCGTCCACGAGGACGTGTCCGCCATGGCCCGCGCCGCCGCCGACGAGGCGCTCGCCGTTCATGCAGGCGGCCGTGGACGCCCGGGGCGTGGCCCACGCGATGTTCGCCACCGGGAACTCCCAGCTGGCGTTCGTGCACACGCTGGTGACACGAGACCGAGGGCGTCCCGTGGTCCGAGACGGTCGTCTTCCACATGGACGAATACGTGGGCGTCGGACCCGGATCACCCCGCCGGGTTCCAGCGCTGGATCCGCGAGCGCATCGTGGACCGGGCGCAACCCAAGGCGGCGTACTACGTGCAGGGTCTGGGCGATCCCGAGGAAGAGTGCCGTCGCTACGCCGGGCTGCTGCCGAGACCATCCGCTCGACCTGTGCTGCCTCGGCATCGGCGAGAACGGGCACCTGGCCTTCAACGACCCGCCGGTGGCGGACTTCGAGGACCCGCGGGACGTCAAGGTGGTCGAGCTCGACACCGCCTGCCGCATGCAGCAGGTGAACGAGGGGCACTTCGCCGGGCTGACGGACGTGCCGACCCAGGCCATCACCGTCACCATTCCGGCGCTCCTGCGAGGGAGCCGGGTCCTCGCCATCGTCCCCGAGGCGCGCAAGGCCGAGCCCGTCCTCGCGGCGGTGACCGGAGCCGGTCTCGACCTCTTGCCCGGCGTCCGCGCTCCGCACCGTCGATCACGCCGACTATCCACCTGGACCCCGAATCGGCCAGGCTGCTGCCCGACTGAACGCACGGCAACCACATCGAACCCCTCGGGCGACGACAGGGCAATGACAGATCCGTAGGGTTCGGTCACGGGGCTTGAGAGGTCGTGAAGGTGCGGCGTGAGAGTGGCGAGACGCGGGGGCGATGGCGAGTGCGCCGCGCCGCCGAGCCCGAAGAGGAGAACGCCGCAGACAAGACGACGGATCCGTCAGAGCCGACCGGAGGCCACGAGACGAAGGGGCACGAGTCGCCGCAGGCCGAGGCGGGCCGACCCCGGACACCCGGCGACGCGTTCGATCAGGTTCTCCGCGACGCCGCCGAGGCACGCGCCGAGCGTGGCGACGACGAGAACTGAGGCGCCGTTCGCCGCTCGGGACCTCAGCCGGCGGCGGGCGCCTGGTGATCGAGCCAGCGATCCAGGAAGGGCAGGGCCTCCACGCCGTGCCACTGGTGCCCGCCGGCGAAGATGTCGTGTTCGAGATGGTCGGCCGCACCAAGCTGGTCGTAGACCACGCGGACACGGCGAACCGACTCGCTCGCAGCAGCGACAGGAAAGAGGTCGTCGTCCGTCCCCGTCTCGATCAGCATGGGCCGAGGAGCCACGAGCGCGCCCAGGTCCTCATGTTCGAGCCGTCCCAGCATGCCGAACATGATCTGGGAGCCACACATGTTCCAGGGCATGCGATGGCTCGCGGCCCACGAGGAGAAGTAGCCGCTCACCACGCACGCGGCGACCCGCGTGTCGACCGCGGCCGTGAAGAGCGTGACCGTTCCGCCGTAGGAGATGCCGACCATGCCGAGGCGGGCCGAGTCGACCAGCGCGTGCTCCGACAAGACGTCGAGGGAGCGCCGCAGGTCCCAGATGTTCTGTGCCAACGGGTTCCAGCCCGCCATGGCGGCATGGACCAGGTTGGTGTCGCAGGCGTAGTGGTCGTCGGGGTTCCAGTCGAGGCGCTCACCGAAGCAGCGCAGATCGGGAGCGAGAACGACGTACCCGCGGCGAGCCAGCTGCAAGCGTAGTCGGCGTTGGGCATGTTGGTGTGCTCCAACCCGACGACTTGGGACTTGCCCGGACCATGGCCGTGGCACGCCAGCACGGCCGCACCGGGTGCGGCACCGATACGCGAATCGGGGACGAGCAGATACGCCGGCACCGACATGGTGTCCTCGGTGTCGAAGACGATCTTGTCCCGCCGGTACCCGTCGCACTCCACGGACTCGAGGGTCTCAACGTTCAGGGGAACAGGTGTGGGCTCGGGGCCGAGGAGCTCGTGCAGCCGGTTGCGGCGACGCTCGAGCCAGGCCGGGATCGCGCCAGGATCTCCTTCGGGAAGCGGATCCTCGTGGGTGGTGGCGGCCAGGCGGACCATCCACTGGTACCAGAGTGAATAGTTCCTGGCCGGCGGGATCAGGACCAGCCCTGCGCTCTCGCCCGTGCCCCCGGTGTCCTCGCTCATGTCTGTCCCTTCTCGCGATCCGCACTCGGCGGGCGGTGCTCGGCCAATGTAGGCGTGCGGGGGGAGCATCCTGGCCCCGCCGGGCCTTGGTTCTCAGGCTGCGATTGAGCCTCGCTCTCACCTCGGGCACAATTGGGCCGTGACCCTCGCCACCTCAGTCAGTGTGCACCCCATCTCGCCGACCATCGGCGCCGAAATTGCCGGCGTGGACATCTCGGCCCCGTTGTCGTCCGACGTCGTCAGAGCGATCCGCGAGCGCGCTCAACACCCACCACGTCATCTTCTTCAGGAACCAGTCGCTGACCGCCGAGCAGCAGGCCGAGTTCGCCCGCCAGTTCGGCACCGTGACAGAGGCGCACCCCGTCCTCCCCTCCATCGACGCCAGCCCCGAAGTACTCGCCATCGACGGCAAGGTGGACCGGGCCAGCTGGTGGCACACCGACGTCACGTTCCTCGAGACACCGGCAATGGGTTCCATCCTCTACATGCTCGAGGCGCCCGAGGTCGGCGGCGACACCATGTGGGCCAGCCTCCAGGACGCCTATGACGGTCTGGCATCCCCCGTACGCGAGATGTGCGACAAGCTGATCGCGATCCACCACGACCCGTGGTTCGCCGCCGACGTGGAGGCACGCGGGGGCTACGAGTGGGACGGCACATGGCGCGAGAAGCTGTTGCCGGCCCTGCACCCCGTCGTGCGGACACACCCCGAGACGGGCCGCAACGGCCTCTTCGTCAACCGCCAATTCACCCGGACGATCTTCGGGTTGTCGGACAACGAGAGCAACGCCGTCCTCGAGATGCTCTACAACCACTGCATCAAGCCGGAGTACACCTGCCGATTCCGCTGGCGGGAGGGGTCGGTCGCGTTCTGGGACAACCGGGCGACGCTGCACTACGCGCTCGATGACTACGGCACCGCCGCCCGCTACGCCCACCGGGTGACCCTGCGGGGGGACAAGCCCTTTGGGCCGGCCCTGCCGCTGCCTGCCGGCTGAGCCCTCTTCCCCTCGTGGCAACGGCCGGCCTGGCGGCCGACTTCGGCGTCGCCGCGGTGGCCTTCGTCGGGACCAATATCGACAACTGCGTGGTGACGACGGCCATGGTCGCCGGCGCGCCCGAGCGGCGCGCACATCGCATCGCGGCGGGACAGGTACTGGGGTTCTGCGTCCTCGTCGCGGTGGCTGCGGCCGCCGCAATTCTCCTGTTCGAGTTCTCCCCGGCGGTGGTGGGCCTCCTCGGACTGGTGCCGCTTGCCATCGGCGTGCGCGGAATCGTCGGGCTTCGTCGCGCCCACCAGGGCACGGTCGGGGCATCAGAGAGACGGTCGGGAGCAGCCGGCTCACGACGGAGAGCACACGATCCCTTGGCGCAGCGCGCCGTGGGCCGGAGCCTGACGGCCGCCGCGTTCGTCACCATCGGTGCCGGCGGCGACAATCTGGCGGCCTACATCCCGCTCTTTCGGGCGAGCGGGGCCAGCCGGCTGGGCGTGATCGCCGTCGTCTTCATCCTCGGCGAGGCGGCCGTGACGGCAGTGGTGCTCTGGGCCGGGCGCCACCCCAGAGCACGGTCGGCCATGGCCAACCTCGGGACGGTGGCCGTCCCCGTGCTGCTGTGCTGCATCGGGGTGCTCGTGATGGTCGAGGCCGGGACGTTCTCGTTGCTCTAGTCGCGCCGTCGCCTGGGTCAGGTGTGACCTTCGGCCTAGCTGTCCTCGCCGACCTCGAATTCGTACGTGCGGGATCTGGTCAGGTCCGAGTCGACCGGCTCGACCCACGAACCGTCGCCGTTGGCAGGGACCGCGTTTCCGTTGCCGTTGCCGTTGCCGTTGCCGTTGCCGTTGCCGTTGCCGTTGCCGTTGCCGTTTCCGTTGCCGTTGCCGTTTCCGTTGCCGTTGCCGTTGCCGTTGCCGATTCCGTTGTCGTTGTCGCTCATCGCGATGGCCTGGGCGAGAGGATCGTGCAGGACAACCCGGTCCCTCCCCTGGCGCTTGGCCGCCCGCAGCGCATCGTCGGCCCGGCCCAGCGCGGTGGTCAGGTCTTCGCTTGGCTCCGTGTCGGTGATGCCGAAACTAGCGGTGAACTTGGGCAGACCCCCGACGGTGATGGCGGCGTCGAGTTGCGCCCGGACGGTGTCGAGTGCCCGCATCGCGTCGATGGCCGAGCAGTCGGGAAAGACGATGGCGAACTCCTCACCGCCATAGCGCGACACGATGTCGCTCGTGCGGAGCGAGTCGCGCATGACCCTGGCGAACAATCGCAGCGCGCGGTCGCCGGTCTCGTGCCCGTAGGTGTCGTTCAGCGCCTTGAAGTGGTCCAAGTCAGCCATCGCCATCGCCATCGGCTGCATGTGCTGTGGGATGGTGGCGACCTGTTCGGAGAACGATCGCCGGTTCAACAGCCCCGTCAGCGTGTCCGTCGATGCTTGCAGCTGCGTCTCGGCCATGACCCGGAGCAGGCCGATACGGGCGCCGGACAGCTTGGCCAGCGTCGTCACATCCTGGATCTTGCTGTCCTCCACCACGTCCCCCGCGTTGCCGGTGGCATGGATCACGCCGACCGTGCGCCCCATGATCGACACCGGCACGCACATGGCGGAGAGACGGCCCTCCGGGCGGTTACGCAGCTTGGGGCAAGCGTCGAGGGCATCGCTGTCGGAGAAGACCTGCATCTGAGCCCGGCGGGCGGCCGGGCAGCGATCGGGTGAGTCGACGTTGCAGCACGGCGGCTTTCCCTCGGGACCCACGCCGGCCATGCGAAGCAGGTGGGCGTGGCTGTTGTCAGCCAAGAGCAGCTCGGCGGGCGCGTCGGGGAGTACGGCGGCAAAGGACCGCTCAATGACGTCGATGACCTCGGGCTCGCCCTCGGCCATGTCCAGCGCGTTCGCGAGCCGGCTCTCGAAGCGCTGGCGTTGCGCCTGGGCGTCGCGGATGACCGCCTGGCGGTCGCCGGCCTCGATGGCGTCGGTCAGCTCGGAGGTGAGCTCCTTGAGCTTCTCGTTCCCAGCCCGCGCTTGGCGGTCACTCAGGCCGACCAGGAGCACGACCTCTGGAATCAGGAGGAACAGGAGCACGCCAATGGTGGTCACGAAACGGAGGATCCCGTTCGAGACAGCGTCCCCCGCCAAAATGGCGGGAATGACCAACAGACCCATCACCAGCAGACCCGCTGCCGGGAGGATGATGCGCATCTTGTTGGCCTTCTCTAATTCGTCAACCCACTCTTCTTCTGTAACCATGCCTCGGTCCCTTCGACAACCGCCTCTATCGATCCACCGAATTGGTCGGATGAACTCCGTCCACACGGCTGTTTCGCCACTACAGTTGTCGGCCAAACCGCACACAACCTTCGAACAATCACACTCCGTCATCGGTCTTTCTTCTTGTGCCTGCTGAGTCCCGCGACGGCCGGATCGTGATCCTGAACGGGGCGCCCAGATCTGGAAAGACGTCGATCGCCCGCGCCATGCACTCGAGGACGCCAGGATCCTGGGTCAACCTCGGAGTCGACGCCTCGGTGCGGGCCACCGCCCCGTCATCGATGCCGGGCATCGGACTGCGCCCAGGGGGCGAACGGCCCGACCTCGAAGAACGCGTCGTCACTCTGTATGCGGAGCTCTTCGACTCCATTGCTGCCCTCGCTCGCCGCGGTGACGACGTGGCCGTCGACATCGGCCTCCACGAGTCCTACGCCGTGCCCCGCGGCATCCAGCGCGACGGCGCGAACCGCCTGGTGGGGCTCCCAGTGCTCTTCGTCGGCGTCCGCTGTGCGCTCGACGTGATCTGGCAGCGCCGGGCGGGGACGTGGGGTCAGGATCGGGCCACAGCCGAGCCCGACCTGGTGCACGCGGTCGAGCGCTGGCAGGACCTGGTGCACGCCGGGCACGCGTACGACCTCGAAGTCGACACGTCGGTCCTCACGGCGGCGCGGTGCGCCGAGGTTGTGCTCGCGCGCGTCGAGCAGGGACCCCCCGGAACCGGCTTCTGGCGGTTGGACGGGGACTGAGCGCCGACACGCCGCCGGGATCGCTCCCGAGGCAGTGGCCGGGTCCGCCCCGCCGTGCTTGACTCCTGACGAGGCGACAGGGCGAAGCGACAAGGCGAAAAAGGAGGCCTCGATGGAGGACCTGGAGGGAAAGGTCGCTGTCATCACCGGCGGCGCCAGCGGCATCGGCTGGGCGGTCGCGCGGCGCGCGGCGGCCGACGGCATGCGGATCGTCCTGGCGGACATCGAAGAAGGTCCACTCAAGGACGCCGAGAACGCGATGGCGAACCAGGGAACCGACGCGATCGGGGTGGTCACGGACGTGTCGGACGCCTCGTCGGTCCGGGCGCTCCGCGACGCGGCTCTCGACCGCTTCGGCGCCGTGCACCTGGTGCACAACAACGCAGGAGTCGGGCTGGGTGGCCCGATCTGGGAGGTGTCCGAAGAGGACTGGCGCTGGATCCTCGGCGTGAACCTGTGGGGCGTCATCCACGGCGTGGCCACCTTCGTGCCACTCCTGATCGAACAGGGCGAGGGTCACATCGTGAACACCGCATCGATCGCCGGCCTCGCCACTGCGGGTTTCCTCGGCCCCTACAACGCGACCAAGCAAGCGGTGGTCGCTATCTCCGAGACGCTCTTCAAGGACCTCCAGGCCGTCGCCGCGCCCGTCGGCGTCTCGGTGCTGTGCCCCGGGTTCGTGCAGACCCGCATCGCCGAGTCAGACCGCAATCGCCCGGCCTGGGCGCCCGAGCGCGAGGTCGAGGGTGCGACCGAGCTACGTGCCGCGGTGCAGCAGATGGTGGGCGCCGGCATCCCGGCCGAGGCGGTGGCCGACCGCGTCCTCGACGCGGTGCGGAGCAACACCTTCTATATCCTGACCCACCCCGAGCTCACCGCCGCGCTCGAGACTCGCTTCGAGGACATCATCGAGGGGCGACCGCCGACGCCCACCGCCATCGCCTGACGCCGTCGGACACGCGGTCGCCGCGCCGCGATCACGAGCCCGAGGAGAGCCCCGGCAGCGGCTTGTAGGGCTGGACCGTCACCCAGCACGTGCCGACGAGCTTGCCGGACTTGGGGACCTTGCACTGCGAAGAGGGCGGCACGTTGGTGTGCACCTTGACCACCTCGTACGCGACCGGGCCATAGAACTTGTCGGGGCCGAAGCTCCAGATGGGCGAGATAGTGCCCGGAAAGTTCGTGATCTTGGACATGGCCTCGACGAAGGTGCGCCGGTTCAGGTTCTTGCCGGCGTCCTTGGCCGCGGTGGCGAAGAGGTGGATGGCGCCGCACCAGGCCTCGATCGGGCCTTGCTCTTCCAGGTAGTAGTACATCGTCCCCGCGATCGGCTTCGGGTGGTAGGCGTGCCAGGTGTTGTAACAGGCGCGCACGCCGGGGTCGTAGCCGCCCTGGCTCTCGGGGCGGTTGTCGTCGATCCCACCCAGTGTCTCGGTCGTCACGCCCTCCTGCCCGTTGAGCGCCTGGTTGTACGGCTGGGGGATCAGCCCGAGGGCGACCTCGATCGTGTCCTGGTAGTCGCTCAGCAGCAGGTTCGGGAAATACTGCTGAGAGGTCTCGGACGCGAGGTACGGGAAGAAGGCGTTCTCGGGCAGTAGCGGGATCACCGACTGGACGCCCGCCGCCTTGAACCGCTCCACCGCCAGCTGCGCGTCCGAGCCGGTCGTCGCTGACTCGTCGGGGTTGCCCGCCACCGTCTCGACCGTGGGCGTGATGTGCACCTTCTTGAGGTCGGGCATCAGGTAGTCGTTCAGCGCGTCCTGGTCGGCGGCCTGGTCCGAGACGACCACGCCGACCTTCTTGCCCCCGCCGAGCCGGCCCGAGCTGATCCCCCACTGGACCAGTGCAGCCAGCACCGGCGCCATGTCGGGGCCCGTCCACCACAGGTACGGCGAGCCGAGGTCGGTCCAGTTGGTCGCAGCCGACGAGGCGCTGATCAACGGCGTGTGGCCCTGCTGGGTCACGCAGAGCTGGTTGGTACCCGTCCAAGTCCCGATGCCGTCGACCACGGCGAAGGCGGCCGGGTTCCCCTGCGTCCACTGCTCGCACAGCGCCTGCATGTTGGCGTCGTTCTCGGGGTCGAACTGGACGATGATCGGGTTGATCTTGCGCCCGTTGATGCCGCCGGCGTCGTTCACCTGGTTCACGTACAGATGGATGGCAGGGATCTGCTCGTTGTACTCCTTGTCCTCGGCGAAGCCGAGCTGGCCGGCCAGGCTGTTGATGGCGACGACGGGGAAGACGACGTTGATCTCGGTCGCGCTCACCCCGCGCGTCGACGTGCTGGCCTCGCTCGGCGGCGTCGCCGTGCTACTCGAATGCAGTGCGGGCTCGGCCGCACCGGCCGTCGCGGCCGTACCGGCCGAGCCGCCTCCGCCGGGCGACCCCGTGGGTGCGACGACCAGCCACGCCAACAGGCCAACCACCACGGCCATCAACCAGAAGCGCCGGACCACCCGGTGCGCGGGGACATCCATGCTCGCCTTCATCGTCACCCTCCCCGGTGCGTCGCTCGGGGAACTACGAGCTCGACGAGGCCGGCAACGGCTTGAACGGCTGCTCCGTCACCCAACAGGTGCCCTGAGGTTTGTGGTTCGTCTTGAGCTTGCACTGCGAGGACGGCGGGACGTTGTTGTGGACCTTGACCACCTGGTACTGCGTCGGCCCGTAGTACTTGTTGGTACCGAAACTCCACACCGGCGAGAGCGTGCCGGGGTAGTTGGTGATCTTGGACATGGCTTCGGCGAAGGTGCGCCGGTTCAGGTTCTTGCCGGCGTCCTTGGCCGCGGTGGCGAAGAGCCGGATGGCCCCGCACCAAGCCTGAATCGGTCCCTGCTCCTCGATGTAGAAGCTGGTGGTGCCCGCAATGGGCTTGGGGTGGTAGGCGTGCCAGGTGTTGTAGCAGGAGCGCACGCCGGGGTCGTAGCCCCCCTCGCTCTCGGGCCGGTTGTCGTCGAACCCGCCCAACGTCTCCGTCGTCACACCTTCTTGCCCGTTCAGCTCGGCCTCGTACGGAGTCGGAATGAGGCCGAGCGCGACCTCGACGGTCGACTGGTAGTCGCTCAGGAGGAGCTGGGGGGCGTACTGCTGTGAGGCCTCCGAGGCCAGGTAGGGGAAGAAGGCGTTCTCGGGGAGCAGCGGGAAGACGGACTGGACGCCGGAGGACTTGAAGCGCTCGACGGCCAGCTGCGCGTCCGAGTTGGTGGTCGAGGTCTCGTCGGGGTTCCCGGCCACCGTCTCGACCTCCGGTGTGATGCCCGCCTTCTTGAGGTCGGGCATCAAGAAGTCGTTGAGCGCGTCCTGGTCGGCCGCCTGGTCCGAGACGACCACGCCGACCTTCTTGCCGTGGCCCAGGCGCCCCGAGCTGAGCCCCCACTGGACGGTCGCGGCCAGCACAGGCGCCATGTCGGGTCCCGTCCACCAGAGGTACGGCGAGCCGAGATTCGTCCAGTCCGTCGTGGTCGACCAGGCGCTGATTAGCGGCGTGTGGCCCTGCTGGGTCACGCAGAGCTGGTTGGTACCCGTCCAGGTCCCGATGCCGTCGACCACTGCGAAGGCGGCCGGGCTCCCCTGCGTCCACTGCTCGCACAGCGCCTGCATGTTGGCGTCGTTCTCCGGGTCGAAGCTGGCGATGATCGGATTGATCTTGCGCCCGTTGATGCCGCCGGCATCGTTGATCTGGTTCACGAAGAGGTGGATGGCCGGGATCTGCTCGTTGTACTCCTTGTCCTCGGCGAACCCGAGCTGGCCGGCCAGGCTGTTGATGGCGACGACGGGGAAGACGACGTTGATCTCGGTCGCGCTCACCCCAGCGCGTCGACGTGCTGGCTTCGCTCGGCGGCGTCGCCGTGCTGCTCGAATGCAGCGCGGGTCGGCCGCGCCGGCCGAGCCGCCGCCGCCGGGCGAACCCGTGGGTGCGAAGACCAGCCACGCCACCAGCCCCACCACGATGGCGATCACGATGAGCGCCGTGCGCACCTGCATGGCGCGGGGCCGGCGCCGGAAGCGCCGCCACGACCGACCGAGCGGCGCCCAGGGGTGCCAGACCCCTCGTTCCGCGGGAACCTTCATGCTCGCCTCCATCATCACCCTCCCTCGGTGCGTTCCGTCGCGTCACCGCTCGTCCCGCCTGTTGCTCCGCCTTCCCCCGTGACCGGCCCCGATGCCATCAGAGCCTCGTCGCTCGCACCAAGGTAGGCGGCCAGAGCCTTCGGGTCAGCGCGGATCACGTCGGGCGGCCCGGCGGCGACCACCTGGCCCAGTTCCATGACGACCACGGCCGAGCAGAGCTCGAAGACCAACGGCACGTCGTGCTCGACCAGGACGATCGTCGTGTCGGCCACCTGATGGAGGCGCTGGAGCAGGGGGATGAAGGCCTCGGCCTCCCGCTGGGCGATCCCCGCCGTCGGCTCGTCGAGCAAGAGGATCCGCGGCTTGGCCAGCACGATCGAGGCCAGGTCCACCACCCGGCGGGTGCCCGTGGACAACTGCGCGGTGCGGTGATGGCGGAAGCGCTCCAGCCCGAAGGCGGCGATCACCTCGTTGACCGCTTCCAGCTTGCGCTTCTCGGCCCGGCGAGCCCAAGGCAGGCGGAGCGTGGTCGAGAGCACCGCCACCTCGTGACGGGCATCCTCACAGAGCAGCAGCACGTCGAGCACGGTCAGCTCGGGGTAGAGCCGGCAGTCCTGGAACGACCGCACCATCCCGACCCCGAGTCGCTCCTCGGGCAGGTACTCGGCCAGGTCGGTGCCGTCGAGCCGCACGGTGCCCGCCTGCGTCGCGACCAGGCCCGAGATCACGTCCAGCGTGGTCGTCTTCCCCGAGCCATTGGCACCGATCAGCCCGACGATGGCGCCTGGCTGGGCTTCGAAGGAGACGCCGTTGAGCGCGTGGATGCCGCCGAAGCGAACGCTGAGCCCGTCCACCGCGAGGTGGGCCGGATGACGCGACGGCGCCTCGGCCTCGTTGCCGCGCGGTCGCCGAGGTCACTTCTCGGTCCCGTCCCCGACCAGCGAGGGCGCCATGTCGCCCACCGCGCCGGTGGCAGAAACCGGCGGGCCGGTGCGGCGCGCCGAGAGGCGTTCCTGCGCGCCGCGGATCCCCATCGTCACCAGGTCGCCGGTGCGGTGCAGCACCTCGGCCAGTCCGCCGGGCAGGTACAGGATGAAGGCGATCAGCCCCAGGCCGCTCGTGATGAATTGGATCGTCTGGTTGGCACCGAAGATGGCAGGCAGGCCCTCGAGGTAGAGCGCACCCAAAATGGCGCCGGGGATCGACCCCAGGCCCCCGATCACCACCATCGAGATGATCACGAAGGACGTCGTCGGGTCGAAGGTGATGTCGGTGTTGTTGATCTGCTGGGTCGCAAAGGCGAAGCAGACCCCGGCGTAGCCCGCCATGAACCCGGACAGCCCGAAGGCCAGCAGTTTGGTGCGGAGGATCGGGATCCCCATGGCGGCCGCGGTGAGCTCGTTGTCGCGCACCGCGACCAGCCGCCGCGCCACACCCTTGTCGCGCCAGATGCGGACCATGAAGACGGACAGGAGCAACACGCCGACCGAGAACCAGGCGAAGGAACGCTGGGAAGCCAGGCTGATGCCGAAGAGACTCGGCCGGTTCACAAAGGTGTACGCCGGGTTCGGCAGACCGGTGCAGAGCGTCTTGTTGATGCCCGGCACCGTGATGCACGGCGTGGCCAGCACCGCGTTCTGCATGAAGATGGCGAAGGCCAGCGTGGTCACCGCCAGGAACAGCCCCGGCACCCGCAGCGCGGGCAATCCCACGAGGATGGCGACGACCGCGGTCACGGCGCCGCCGTAGAGCATCACGAGCGGGAGCGGGACCGACGTGCCCAGGTGCACCGCGACGAGCGTGCCCACCGCGACGAGCCCGAACTGGCCGAGGGAGACCTGGCCCGCCCAGCCCGTCAGCATGGTCAGGGACAGGGCGATGACCGCATAGATGCAGATCTGGCTCAGGAGCACGTTGTTGCCGACGGAGAGCACGAAGGGCAGCAGAACCGCGACGGCCACGGCCGAGCCAGATGCCCGAGGTCGACACCCGCCGGCGCAGCTGGTCGGCGCCGGCGCGCATCGTGGTGACCGCACCGTGCGCCCAGGTGCTGCGGTCCGCCGTCCGTGCGCCCTTGCGCAGGCCGCCGACCCGGATCAGGAGGACGGCGATCACGACGATGAAGATCACCAGTTGCTGCTTGGCCGGCGAGGGGACGTTCCACTCGAGGATCTCGAGGAAGACGCCCATCCCGACTCCCGCGATGAACGCGACCGTCAAGTTGATCATGGCGCCGATCAGCGCGGCGGTCAGCGCGTAGAGCAACAGGTCGGGCGAGAGCGCCTGCGTCAACGCACTCGTCTGGTTGGGCGCGTTGAGGATGGCGGTGAACGCCGAGAGCGCGCCGGCCACCGTCCAGGTCAGCGTGGAGGTGCGCCGGATCCACACGCCCGAGAGGCGGGCCGAGTCGGCGTTCTCGGACATGGCGCGCATGGCGAGGCCCCAGGAGGTGAAGCGCACCGCCAGCACCAGGGCCACGGTGACGATGGGGGCGACGATCAGCGTGAGGACCTCGGTGGGCGTGATGATGACGGGCCCGAGCGTGATCGACAGGTCGAAGGGCACCGGTACGGGCTTGTAGAGGTTGTGGGGCCGGATGAAGGGCAGTGCCGTCAGCGCGAGGAGCACGTAGCTCAGCCCGATCGTGGCCACCATCACCAGCACGCGGGGACGGGTGAACAGCCGTCGCAGGATCAGCTCGGAGAGCGCGCCGACGAAGGCGGCCAGGCCGATGGCGAGCACCAGCGCGAACCAGTAGTTGAACTTGAAGTCGGCGGTGAGCTTCACCAAGAAGACGGCCGCGATGACGCCGATCTGGCCCTGGGCGAAGTTGAGGACCCGGTTGGTGCGGTAGACGAGCACGAGGCCGAGTGCGAGCAACCCGTAACCCAGGCCGTAGAAGAGCCCCTGGACGAGGACGAAGTTCGGCGCGGAGAGGGCGAGCATCTGCTGGACCTACGCCAGCCCCGAGGCCGCGGTTCCGAGGAAGACGGGACGCAGGAGGTCGTCGCGGCCCATGAGCTCGGAGGTCGGGCCCGTCGAAGCGGATCTCGCCGCGTTCCATGAAGAAGCAGCGGTCCGCCAGGCTGAGCGCCCGGTTGAGGCTCTGCTCGACCAGGATCACGGTGGTGCCGCCCTCGTTGATGCGGCGCACCATCCCCATGAGGCGCTCGACCGTCATGGGCGCCAGCCCGAGCGCCAGCTCGTCGATCATGAGGAGCCGCGGTCGCGGTCATCATCACGCGGGACAGCGCCAGCATCTGCTGCTCACCGCCCGAGAGGGTGCCCGCCGGCTGGTCGAGCCGCTCGGCGAGCTCGGGGAACGTCTCGAGCGCCTCGTCGTGTGCCTTGGCGGCCTTGACGCGGTCGCCGCGCAGGGTGTGGCCACCGATACGCAGGTTGTCCCGGACGCTCAGGCCGGGGAACGTCATCTTGCCGCCCACCAAGAGCGCGACGCCTTCGTCGATGATCTGCTCGGGTTCGAGGTAGGTCGAGTTCATGCCGAAGACCCGGATCACCCCGCGGTGCGGGTGCGACAGGCCCGAGACGGCACGCAACAGCGTCGACTTGCCGGCGCCGTTGGTACCGAGCAACGCCACCATCTCGCCCTCCTGGACCTCGAGGTTGACGTCGAAGAGCACCTGGTTGGTGTCGTAGAAGAAGTCGAGATTGTGGACCTGGAGCGCCGGGATGGAGCCGCCAGTCTGTCGGCGTTTGCCCTCGGCGTAGCGCTCGAGCACGTCCTCAATCACCAGCGTGATGTCGCGGCGCACGCAGCGCGAGCCGATGATCAGCAGCAGCCCACCGACGGCACAGACCGGGAAGATCAAGGTGAGCGAAACGATGATGCCGTGCAGGCCGCCGATGGCATCGGAGAACGCGCCGAGCAGCACCGAGCCGGTGAATCCGCCGAACACCAGCGAGTACACCCCGAACATCGCGAAGCAGATGGTGCGCATCTCCGGCGGCGCCGTGGCGGCCAGCGTGAGGAAGATGCAGATGGCGAGCGGCGAGACGGCGGCGGTGGAGAGGAACTGCAGGGTCACGACACATCCAGAGTTGGGGCACATAGAGGGAGAGGACGAAAAGGCCGCCGTATGCCGTGATGCAGACGCCGGCGATGACCAGAGGCCGCTGGGGGGACTTGCGGAAGTAGCGGTCGCCGAAGACGTAGGCGATTGGGAGCCCGAGGAAGGCCGCGAGCCCGATGATGGCGTACACCTCGCTCCGACTGGCTGTGTCGAGGTGGAACTTGTCGATGAAGAACAGGTTGCCGAAGAGGGGCGCGCCGGTGCCGGCGAAGCCCAGGATGGCCACCGCGACGAGCTCGTAGTACAGCGAGCGGATTCTCAGCAACCGGGTTACCGCGGAGCCGAGGAGGACCCGGGGCGCTTGCTCCTGTTGGGAGTGCAGGTCCATCCCCGACGCCTTGAGGATGTGGCTGCTCTCGTTGGCGCCCTTCTCCGGCTCGCGCAGCGTGAAGAGGGCGAGGCCGAGGGGGATGCCGGCCAGCGCCACGAGCAACCCGTAGCGCCAGTCGTGGGCGATCGTCACGACGAAACCGAAGATCAAGATGCCGACCGTCTGCGAGAGCGGGTCGGAGAGGTTGTGCCAACTGAAGATCCGGCCGCGCCCCTCGGTCGGATAGGCGTCGGAGAGATAGGAGTTGTGCACCGTGTTGTTCACCCCGGTTCCCACCGAGGCGGCCAGGTACAAGAAGGCGAACGCCCAGACGTTCGGCGAGATGGCCATGAGGCTGCCGAAGCCGGCGAAGATGAGGAGGGACACGCCGGCCACCACCTTGCGGCTCCCCCGGTCGGCCCACACCGCCAGCGGGACGGCCCACAGGAGCTGGGACACCTGGGCGATGAACGCCACTGCGCCCAGGGACGCGTTCGACATGTGGAACGACGCCTTCAGGTTGGCGCCGATGAGGTTGATGCCGTTGCCGAAGGTGCCCGGGACCAGCGCCGCCGCGGTCAGGAGGATCAGGGGGGCGTAGCCGGAAACGTTGAGGATGCCGATGAGAGAGGGGGGCTTGCCCTCCCCCGTGCCCGGCATGACTTCGAGCTCCGCCACGACGTCGGGGTCCTTGACCTGGGACACCGCTTCTCGCAGCAGGTCGTCCGGGACGGCGAACTCGAAGAGCGGGTCGTCGGCCACTGGGGGACTTTATCCCTGACGCCGACGTCAGGTGCTGGCGTCAGGCCGGTGGCGCGCTCTCAGCCGGCCTCTTCAGACGCCGGTCGCGACGGTGGCGACGGTCAACGGTCCCTCTGGGATGACGGCCACGCGCGCCCGAGCACCGAGACGGCCGAGGGCGGCCTCCACCGCCCCATCGAGGTCCGCGACCGGAGTCAGGAGCGCGTCGGCAATCGTGGTGTCGTCGAGGCCGTCGCTGTGGAGCTGGACCTCGGCGTGGGCCAGCACCCGTCCCAGCACCTGCGCCTGCCACCGGTCCAGCTCGGGACCATCCTGCGCGCCGATGAGCTCCGCCGGCGTCGCTGCCGCCGCCAGCAGGCGGGCGAAGGCGCCACCCGCGGGCACCCCGTCCTCGCACGCGGCAGCCATGATCACGACGCCCTCGTCGCGCACGATCCGCTCGGCCGCCGCCATGCCCTTGACGGCCTGGTAGAGGTTGCGATCGAGCGGGTAGCCACCGTTCGTCGAGACCACGAGGTCGAACGGAGCCGCGACCTCAAGGACCGCCGACGCCTGCACGTGCGTGCAGGCGGCGTCGTGTCCGTCGGGCAGTGGCCCCGCGAAGACGGCGGTCACCCGGCGCGCCCGGTTGATGGCGACGTCGAGCGACAGGTCGGGTGGCGCCAGCGCCGCCGCGGCGCGGACGAAGTCGTGCACCGGGTTGCCCGCCCTCGTGACGAAGGTGGCCCGGGCGTCGGCGATGCGGCGCGGGTGGTGTGCCTCGAGAATCGTCTCCGTCGCCGCTAGACCGGGACACACGCCCTTGGGCCCCCCGCTGAAGCCTGCGAAGAAGTGCGGCTCGACGAAACCGGTGATGATGCGGACATCCGCCTCCACGTACTCTCGCTGCAAGAGGATTCGCGTCCCGTCCACCTCGCCGACCCGCACATGGGCGTCGCTGGTTGCGTCGTGGTCGACGAGCATGTAGCGGGCCACGATGTCCGCGCCCACCAGCTCCTCCATCTCGGGCACCGTCGCCTGCCGGTGCGTCCCCGTGGCGCACAAGAGCGTGATCCGGTCGTCGGGCACACCGGCGCGGGCCAGCTCGGCCAGCAAGGGAGGAAGGACGATCCGGTTCGGCATCGGCCTGGTGAGGTCCGGGAAGACCACGGCGACCCGGTCTCCGGCTCTCAGCAGGTCGGCAAGCGGCGCACCCTTCGAGTGGGGACCGCAGCGCCGCCGTGATGGCGGCTGCCTCGTCGGGCAATGCCGGCTCGCCGACCGGCACCACGACCTCGGCGTGCGCGGGCACTTCCACCGACGCGCCGTGACGGCCGTAGGCGAGGTCGACGCGCGATCGTTTGGCTCAGAATGCCGGGCCGCGCGCGTCGCCGGGGAGGGACTCCGTTGCGGCGATGACCGCGTAGGCCACGTGGTCGACGCGGGGACGCAAGCTGCGGTAGATCTCGACCGCGTCGGCATCGGGCTCGATCACGGCCTGGACCGGGTCGAGCTGGTCGAGGGTCAGGCCCATCCCCAATGCACGGCCCGCCAGGAGCGCGGCACCTGCCGATGCGGCCTCACCGGAGCGGTGACGAATGGCGGGCACACCCAGCACCGCCGTCAGCACGCCCACCCAGACCGGGAGCCCCGAGCCCGCACCTCCCAAGGTCACGCCCTCCGCGCTGGAGCCGCCCAGACGGCCGACCGTGACCACCTCCATCACCCGCAGCACGTCCCACGCCACGGACTCGATCACCGCGCGGGCCAGGTCACTGGCACCGTGGGCCGCGCCCAGGCCCATGAATCCCGCCCGGGCGTCGTCTCGCCACCACGGCGCGCGAGCACCGTCGAGCCACGGCACGGCGACCACGCCCCGCGCACCCGGCGGGCTCTCACCGGCCAGGCGCGCCAGCTCGTCGTTGGTGCGTCCGAGCAGCCGTCCCAGCCAGCCGAGGAACGAACCCGCGGACGACAGTCCCCCTTCGAGGAGCCAGCCGCTGTCGGCGGCCCGCGTCACCACCGCCCCGGCCGGCGACGGGACAGGTCGATCCTGCACCGGCACCGACACGTTGCCGGTCGTGCCCCAGCTCACCATGGGGTGGTCCTCCGACGAGCCCGACCCCAGCACCTCGCACTGTCGGTCACCCGCCCCGATCACCACCGGAATGCCCGGGCGCAGCCCGAGCTCGGCCGCGGGGACCGACTTCAGCTGTCCGACCACCGTGTCCGACTGCACCACGCTGGGCAGCTTGCCGAGCGCCGGCCCCGCCAGCTCTCGCACCGCGTTGCCGTCGAAGTCGTAGAGGCCGCTGCGCGAAGCGAACGTCACGTCCGTCACCGCCTGGTCCGTCATGCGGAGCACGATGAAGTCGCGCGGCGACAAGATCAGGTCGGCGGCCTCGAGCCGAGCGGGCTCGTTCTCGGCGAGCCACGCCAGTTTGGCCGCGACGGCTCCGGCGTCGAGCGGGATGCCGGTGCGGGCCCGGTTGATGTCGTCGCCACCCATGCGCTCGGCGAGGACGCGCGCCTCGGCCGCGGCACGATGGTCGGACCACAAGATGCCCTTCCCGACTGGCTCGCCCCGCGACGTCATCGGAGCGAAGGTCTGCCGCGCCCCCGAGCAGGCGACGACGTCCACCTCGTTGAACGCCTGGGGCGCCTGTGCGCGCGCCTCGGCGCAGGCGATCACGAGCGTCGTCCACCAGCGCAGCGGGTCCTGCTCCGCCCACCCCACTTCGGGGTGGGTCGTGGTGAGCTCCGAACGCGACAACGCAACGAGCCCTCCCTCCCCCCACAACCCGACCTTCGTGACAGACGTGCCGAAATCGATGGTCAGGATCATGTGCCGTGGACGAGCGCGTTGACGAGGCTCGCCATCTCGGCCGGGTCGGGGTCTTGGTACACGGTCCGGCCCATCGCCATGCCGGCGCCACCCCCCTCCATGACGTCTCGCACCTCGTCGAGGACGCGGTCGCGGCCGCCGTCGCTGCGCGGGCCGCCGAGGAACAACACGGGGGCGCTCACGCTGGCGACGACCCGCGCCACGGCACGCCGGCGCTCGGTGCCGGCGCTCACGGCGGGCACGGGCACCTTGATCACCGGCGCACCCATGTCGTGTGCGACGACCGCGGCCAGCACGATGGCGTCGGTGTCGCGGCGGATTCGCCCCTCGCTCCAGAGCAATGGCTCGACGAGAGCCTCCAACCCAGCGGCTCGCGACTGCTCGAGGACCTGTCCGAGCAGCTCGAGGGCAGATGCCGTGACCGGGTCGTCCATGTCGATGCGCGTCATGTGCTTGACCCCGCTCCAGCCGTCCGACGCGGCGCGGCCGACGGTGGCCACCAGTCGGTCGTCGAGCTCGAAGACCGAACCCGCCAGGCCGGTCCGGTTGAGGGAGAGGTAGGTCCGGTGCAACGCGGTGAGATGCCCGGCCGTGGCCAAGCCCTCCAAGGGCTGCGCGGTGGCGAGGATGCCGTCGCAGTGGGGCAGGGCCTTCGCCAACGAGCCGAAGAACTCCGCCCAGTTCTCGGTGGTGAGGACGGCGCGGGCACGATGGTCAGCCGCCAGGATCAGCGCGGGTGTGGGGAGCGGGCCCGCGTTCGTCATCCGGCAGCCGAGAGCGCGAGGACGACCTTCGCCACTGCGGAGAAGTCCTCCCGGCCGTAGCCGGCGGCGCTGGCGGCCGTGAGGAGCTGGCGCGCCGCTGCGGTGGTCGACACCGGGACACCGGTACGCACCGCGTAGGCCATGGCCAGGTCGAGGTCCTTGGCCATCAGATCGGTCATGAAGCCGGGCTGCCAGCCGTTCGATGCCGGGCTGTCGGGGATGACGCCGGGCACCGGCAGGCGCGTGCGCACGGCGACGCAGTCCCCGGTCGCGTGCGTGAGCACCTCGAGCAGCTTGGCCATGTCGACCCCGGACCGGACCGCCATGGCGGTCGCCTCTGCGGTGGCCGTCATCTGCGCGGCGTAGATCACCTGGTTGCAGAGCTTGACGACCTGGCCCATGCCCGGGCCACCCACGTGGACGACGAGCCCGGCGAAGGGGTCCATCGCCGGCCGGGTCTCCGCCAGCACGCCGGCGTCGCCACCCACCATCAGCGTCAAGGTGCCCTTCTGCGCGCCGGCCGTGCCGCCCGACAGCGGCGCGTCGAGGTAACGGGCCCCGGTCTCGACGACTCGGACGTGCTGCGCGCGCTCCACCTCGGGGTCGATGGTGGAGCAGTCGACCACGGTCTTGTCCGGTCCGAGTGCCGGGAGCATGGCGTCGACGACCTCGAGCACCTCGGGCGAGTTGGGGACGCACAAGAACGTCACCTCGGACGCCTCCGCCACCCCGCGAGGCGAGCCCCCGTCTGCGGCCCCCTGCGCCACCGCGGCGTCGATCGGGCCGCGGCTGCGCGAGGCCACGGTGACGTCGTGGCCGGCGGCGACGAGGTGCCCGGCCATCGGCAGTCCCATGGCGCCCAGCCCGATGAACCCGATGCGCATGCCTGTCCCTCCAAACGTCTCGGCGGGACTAGGCGAACTGAGGCAGCCACTCGGCGGTGCCGCCAAGCAGCTGGCCGACCATGGCCTCGATGTCCCGAAGGTCCCCGCGGCCGGCCAGCGGGTCCAGCGTGAAGGCCTCGCCCGCCAGGGCGCGGTCACCCCGCAGTGCGGCCGCGACGGTGAGCTCTTGGGTGGCCACGTGCCGGCGTACGAGCTCGTCGTACGGCGTGGGCAGTGCCGTACGGTCACGGCCACGGATGCCGTCGGCGTCGATGACGCAGATCGACTCCAAGACGGCGTCGTCGGGCAGGCCCACCCCCTGGCCGGTGTTCGGGATGTTCACGGGGGCCTCGAAGGGGTCGCCAGTGAGCATCGCCTGGATCATGGGCGAGGGCAGCTCGCCCGATTGCCAGGTCTGCAGGTCCTTGGTGCCCGCCAGCCATGCGTCGACGTCGGCGATGTAATCGGCCTGGTGCTGTTCACGACGCGAGATCGGGCTCAGCGCGATGTTGTAGGCGGCTCCCCAGTCCGACTCGGGGGTGAGGGCGAACGACACGAACTCCGCGATGTGACGGTCACCCGCCGCCGGGAAGGTGCCCCAGCGGTCGAGCAGCGTGAGCTTGAACATGTGGCGCTGCGCGAAGTCGAGCTTGGAGAAGGCATCTGCCTCCGGGCGCCCGGGGTACGGAGTGAGCGAGGCCAGGCCCCCGACCTCCTCGGTCAGGTCGCGGAGCACCTCGAGGCCATCTGCCCCGTCGACCTCGAGGGCGGTCACGACGGGGAAGTGGTTGATGCCGGTCACCGACGCCGAGACGGCTTCGGCGGGGCGTCCGAGCGCGATGGCCAGGTCCATGCAGAAGTTGCCCACCTCGTGGCACAGCCCCACCGTCTTGATGGAGGTCTCCTTGCACACCGCGCGGGTGAGGCAGGTCATCGGATTGGTGATGTTGAAGAGCCACGCGTCGGGGCAGCGCTCCTCCATGGCCTTGCCGATCCCGACCAGGACCGGCACGTTGCGCAGAGCCCGGTTGATGCCACCAGGGCCGACGGTGTCGCCGACGGTCTGGGTGATGCCGTGAGCCGCCGGCACGTCGAGGTCCACCGCCATGGAGCGGAACCCCCCGGTCGAGATGCAGACGATGACGAAGTCGGCGCCGTCGAGCCCGGCGTCGAGGTCGGTCGTCGTGGCAATGGTCGCCTTGGCGTCCATGGCGTCGTTGAGCTTGTGCGCCAGGGCCTCCATCTTTGGCAGCGGTGCCGGGGCGATGTCCTCGAGCACGAGGTGCATGCCCGCTAGCGCCGGCGTCCCGAAGAGGTCGGCCATCAGCTCCGGACCCCACTGATAGCTGCCCCCGCCCACGATTGTCACCTGTGTACCCACGCCGCCACAGTACAGGCCCTCCACGCGTGGTCGCCGAGTCAGGACAAAACCTTCTCGCCCCAGAAGCAGGCGAACGGGTTCTCGTTGTACGGCGGCAGCTCCACGTAGCCGACCGAGCGGTACAGCGCGAGCGCGTGTACCTGCCTGGGGCCGGTGTCCAGCCGTACCGCCCCATAGCCGAGGGTCCGCGCGTCGTCTTCGAGGGCGACGAGCAGGGCTCTCGCCACGCCGCACGAACGCGCCTCGGGACGCACGTACATCCGCTTGATCTCCGCGACGCCATCGGCGAGCCGGCGCAGCCCGCCCCCGCCGACGGCATGGTCCCCGTCGTAGGCCACCAGGTAGGAGCCCCTGGGCGGCCGCAGCTCCGCCGCGACGAGGGGCGGGTTGTCCAGGCGGCTGAAGGTCTCGTACGTGTCGTTGAGCTCGGACCGCATGGCGGCGATCAGGTCAGCGGCGGGCGGCTCCTCGGGATCGCAGCGTGCGAAGCGAAGCTCCCTCACGCCACGCGGTCGGGGTGAAGCGCCTTGGCCATACGGTGCATGCCCTCGCGCCAGGGCACCGTCGTCCGCCCGGCGAGCTCGTGCATGTGCGTCGTGTCGATTTCCACGCTGTCGATCGTGTTCTCCGTCGGCTCGAACCGCGCCTCAGTGCCGGCGAGCTCGGCCAGGTAGCCGGACCACTCCTCGATGCTGACCGGCTCACTCCCTCCCCAGTTGACCGTGACCGCGGGGACGCCGGCGGCGCCGAGGAGGCGGGGGACCATGGCGACGATGTCGTCGGCGTGGAGCGGGTGGTAGACGCTCGGCGCGTTGACGTGGACCGGGATGGCGTGACCCGACAGCATCATGTGCAGATGGATGGCGGGCCAGCCGCCGTTGTCGCCGTAGGGCACTGACAAGCGCGCGATGGTCGTCGGGAGCTCGAAGCGCTGCGCGGCCCAGCGCGCCGTTCCTTCGGCTGCGATCTTGCAGATGCTGTAGGTCCGGAGGAACGGCCAGACACCATGGTTGTCTCCGAGAGGCCCGCCCTCGTCGAAGACGCGATGGCCATCGGGTTTGTAGACGGCGGTCGACGAGCAGTGGAGGAAGGCCCGGGCCCGCTGGTGGTGCTCCATGAGATGAGCCAGACCGCCGCTGTTGGCGGCGAGGTCGTACTCCCAGTCGTTCGTCTTGGCCACGGCGAAGTTGAGGACGTAGTCGGCGTCGGCGGGCAGCGCGCCCACGTCGCCGGCGGCGAGATCGACGGGCACGCACTCCACACCGGCCGCTTCGAGCTCGCTGCGCGCGGCACCGTCGGTGAAGCGCGCGGCGCCGATCACCGTGTTGGACCGAGCGAGCGCCGTGGCGAGCGGGCGCGCCACCTGCCCGGTGACTCCGGTCACCACGATGGTCTGACCCTGCATTTCCACCTCGTTCATGGGCCCTTCGTAGTCGCTACGCTGCCCGCCGTGCACCTCTTCGCCGCGTATCTGGGGGGCGACCTGGGCTCGGGCCGCATGGGCGAGGACCACGAGGTGGTGTTCGTCGTGGCCGAGGACACCCTGGCGGCGCGGCGCTTGGCCAAGGCCAAGTGGGGCGGGAGCGGCCGCGCCCATGTCGACGCGTTGACCCGCATCGACATGATCGACGGCTTCGCCATCGGGCTCGAGCGCGCCGGGGCGGGGGACGCCACCGAGACGGAGGGCTACAACGCGTAGGCACGTCGAGTGCCCTCAGACGACCGGCGACAGCCCGCCGTCGAGGTTGATGGCAGCCCCCGTGACGTACGACGCCCGCGGCGAGAGCAGGTACGACCCGAGGTCGGCGAACTCGTCCGCCCGCCCGAACCGCCCGAGGGGGATGCCCGAGTTCTTGGCGGCGCGCTCGTAGAACTCGGCCACGTCGGTGCCCGTGGCGGCGGCGGCCCGCACCCACTGGCCGCTCTCGATCAGGCCGATGAGGATGGCGTTCGCCCTGACGCCCGAAGGCGCCAGCTCCTTGGACAACGCCTTCATGAGCGCCATGCCGGCGGCCCGGCTGACCGAGCTCGGCTCACTGGCGCCCCCGGGTGCCTTCGCCGCCAGCGCGAGGGTGAAGAGGATCGACCCCTCGGTGGCGAGGAGCGACGGGAGCGCCAGACGCGTGAGCCGTACCGCCGCCATCAGCTTCAGCTGCAGGTCTGACTCCCACGTCTCGTCGTCGAGGGCCTCGATCGAGCCGGACGACGAACGCCCCGCGTTGTGCACGACCCCGTCGATGCGACCCCAGCGCGCCATCACCGCGTCGACCAGTGCCTCGAGGTCCTCGAGACGGCTGACGTCCGCGCGCTGCGCCAGGACCGGGCCGCCGCCCGCTTCCTCCACCGTCCGCGCGGCGGCACCCAGCCGTTCCTCGTCGCGGCCGCAGACGGCGACCGACGCGCCCTCCTCGCCCAGGCGGGTGGCGAGCGCGAGGCCCAACCCGTCCGTGCCGCCCGTGACGAGGACGACCTTGCCCCCGAGCTCGAGATCCATGTCAGTCCTCCCTCGTCGCTGCCCGCACACCCGCCAAGAACCCGTCCGCTTCGCGCTGCGAGCCCAGGCGGACGAAGTGCAGGCGCGCCCACTGCGGGCTCGCAGCGGCGTCCGCGTAGCGCTTCGCGTACACCTTGTGGCGTGTTGCGGTCCAGGCGATGATCGACTTCTCGGGGTTCAACGACCACAGGTTCGACAGTGGCTCCTTGTTCCCGTTCCACAGCTCTTCTCGGGTGAGGGTCCGTCGCAGCGTGCGGCGTATGGTCCGGGCCAACACGGTGGCGTACGGGAGGTCGAACCACACCACCGTGTCGGCGCGGTTCCAGACCATCTCCCGGACCGCCGAATAGTTGCCGTCGACCACCCAGCGGCCGTCACCGGTGGCCTCGTCTACCTCGAGGCGGAACTCGTCGTCGGCCAGGGGCGTCCAATCGGGTTGGTGATAGAGGGAATCGAGCTCGATGTGGCGGGCACCCAGTTCGGCCGCCAGGGCTCGGGCCAGCGTGGTCTTACCCGAGCCCGAGCAACCGACGACGGCGACGCGCTCGATGTCAGCGCTCCTGCTCGGTCGGCCGGACCAGTATCTCGTTGACGGCCACCCGGCGCGGCTGGGTGACGGCGTAGCGGATGGCCTCGGCGATGTCCTCAGCCTGCATGATCTCAATGCCGGCGAAATTCTGCGCCATGCCATCGAGTATCTCCGGGCGGTTGTGGAACGCCAGCTCCGTCGCGGTGGCACCCGGTTCGATGAGCGTGATCCTGACGTGGCGCGCGGTGACTTCCTGGCGCAGCGACTCGCTGAACGCGCCCACGCCGTGCTTGGTGGCGTTGTAGACCCCACTGTTGAGCCGCGCCACCCGTCCGGCGACCGAGCTCACGTTGACCACGTCAGCCACCGCACGGGGCTCGGAGTCCGCCGCCGAGAGCAGGTGTGGCAGCGCCGCGTGCGTGCAATACAAGAGGCCGAGGAGGTTGAGGTGGACCATGCGCTCCCATTCCTCGACCGGCGCGCCGACGATCGGTCCGAGGAGCATGACGCCGGCGTTGTTGACGAGGGTGTCGAGCCGGCCCAGCTCGGCGACCGTCGTCGCCACCGCGCGCTCCGCCTGCGCCCTGTCGGTGATGTCGGCTTCAATGACGAGGGTGGTGCCGGAGCTTCCGATCCGCTTGGCCAGCGCCTCGAGGCGGTCCCGACGCCGTGCGACCAGGGCGACGGCTGCACCCTCTTCGGCCAGGGCGAGTGCCGTTGACTCGCCGATGCCGCTGCTCGCTCCGGTCACGAGGGTGACCGTCCCCTCCAGTCTCTTGGTCATGGTGCCTCCAGTGTCATGGTGCCTCCCCCGCCACGGTCTAGTGGATATGACGGGCCCCTCCGATCAGCCGCTCGACCAGTAGACGCGGCACCGCTCAGCCCCGCTCGGCCTCCGTCCGGCCGATCCCCTCGCGCAGCTTCTCGAGGCTGGCAGAGAGCAGCCGCGACACGTGCATCTGGCTCACCCCGACCGCTGAGGCGATCTCGGACTGCGTCAGCCCGTCGACGAAGCGCATTCGCAAGATGGACTGCTCGCGAGGGGGCAAGGTGGCGAGCGCCGGACCGAGGAGGACGCGGTCCTCGACCGAGCCATAGTTGTCGTCCTGCTCGCCGAGTCGTGCCGACAAGGGGTCGTCCTCGCTCTCGGACGCATCGATCGACGCGGCGCGATAACCCTGGCCGGCCTCGATCGCCTCAATGACTGCTTCCTCGGTCGCGCCGGTGGCCTCGGACAGCTCCTTCACCGTCGGATTGCGGCCGAGCTGCTGCGCCAGCGCCGATGTGGCGTGCCCCAACTCGAGGTAAAGCTCTTGCACCCGCCGGCTTGCCCGCACCGCCCAACCCTTGTCCCGGAAATGGCGCTTCAACTCACCGATGATCGTCCGCGTCGCGAACGCCGCGAAATCGACCCCGCGTCCCGGATCGAAGCGATCCACCGACTTCACCAGCGCCACCGACGCGACCTGCACCAGGTCCTCGAGTGGCTCCCCACGGTGCAGGAAGCGGCGCGCCAGTTGCTGGGCCAGACCCAGGTTGGCGGTGATCAGCTCTTCTCGAACCTCCGGGTCGAGCTGCTGGTGCCCGTCGACGGCAGTTGGGTCAGACGGCGGTTCGGGGTCGTGTCCCCGACCCGTGGTCACCCCGCATGCCCCCCCCGGCGCTTCTGTAGCCATGCCCGCACGTTGCCGTCATGACTCTCCCGGCCGTGCTCGTCGACGAGGGCGTCGAGGATCTGTTGGCTGAGCTGGGCACTCTCCTCGCCGTCGAGGCCGGGCGGGTCGGCGAACGCAGTGGCGCGATCCAACGTGGAGGCGACCCCGATGGCGTCGTCCAACACGGTGAGCTCGAGGCACAGGTCGCCAGAGCCCGCGTCACTGCCGTGCAACGTCAGCAAGCACAGCTCGCCGACGGCCAGACGCAGGTCCTCGAGCTCCTCGATGTCGAAGCCGGCACGCGCCGAAATCGCGCTGGTCACCAGCCTCGCCAGCACGATCAGATCGCCTCGCGCCGGAAACTTCAGTTCGATGCGGTCGCCCGTCCGGAGCGAGTCGTGCGCGTCGGTCATTCACGCACCAGCGGCTTGCAGGGAGTCGGTGATCGTGAAGACGTTGGTGAGGCCCGTGATCTCGAAGATCTTCATGATCCGCGGGTCAGCCACGACGATGTGCAGATCGCCACCGAGCTCCCGGCACCGTTTCAGCGCGCCGACGAGCACACCCAGCGCGGTCGAGTCCAAGAAGGTGACTTCCAAGAGGTCGAGCACCACCGTCGCCTCCCCCTGCGCAATGACGCGGTGGAGGTACTCGCGCAGCTGGGGCGCTGTGGCGACGTCGATCTCCCCGCTGACGGCGATGACAGGAGCGGAAGCGCCCGCTCGCTCCTCAATTCGAAACTCCTGATCCACTCGTTGCTCCTGGCTGCTGCGTATGAAGGTTGGTGACGGACAGAGTTGAGCCGCCCACCCGGTCCGATCGCAAAGCCCAGATGCAATGGCGATTGGCCAGAGCGTTCTATAGCCCCGGTGCCTAGAACCTAAACCTCCTGGGTCTCGGCTGGGTTTCCCCTGTTCAACACTGGGTAGGAATGGCCCATACAACCCGGGTGAGGGGCGGGACGAAGTCTGGCACAGGCCGGCAAGAGGAATAGCGTTTCAGGACGGGCCCGACGTGGCGACCGGGGAGTGATCAGTGCCAGAACCAGGAGTCGACGAACTTCAGGCGAGCCCGCGCAGCGAGCGTGCGGACCATGCCGAGGCGATCGCCACCCTGGTGGCGCTGGTCTGGGTCTCCGGTGTCGCCATCATCTTCGCGATCTTCGGCGGCAACATCTCCCTCGTCGGTCTGCTCGCCATCGGCCCCTTCATCGCCGCCCCGTTCGCCCGGCCGTCGCGGGTCGCCTTGGTCGGCATCCTTGCGGCCTTCTTCGCGCTGGTCATCAGCACGCCTACGCACAGCTATGGGGAGCTCAATCACACGCTGCGCGTGCTGACCCAGCTCGCCGCCACGGCGCTGGCGATGTGGATCTCCTACTTACGGGGCAAGCGCAACGTGCAGCTGTGGACGGCGCGTACCGAAACAAGGAACGAGCGGCGGCGGCGGGTGGCCGCCGAGACCGCGCAGCGCATGCAGGCGATGGCCCGCGGCGCTGACGACGGCAGCCGATCCGGCCCAGGTGGCAGACGCCGTATTTGCCGCGCTGCGCGACGAGCTGCACGTCGACGCGGCGACCTTTGCCCTCCTGAGCGAGCGCGGGCAGCTGCATACACTGCGCCGCTTCGGCTACCAACTAGGAGAGCCGGCTGACGAGGTGCTCCCCACCCTCCAGCCTGACGGGCCCGTGTTGGGCCAAAACGTGGCCGTGTTCGCCGAGTCGCTCGAGGACCTGCGCCGCCAGCGCTCTGACCTCTATGCGTCGGTCGCGTCGAGCCGCTTCCGCGCTCTGGCTGTGATCCCCCTGGTGGTGTCAGATCGCACCATCGGTGCGGTCGTGGTGCACTGGGACGAGGACCGCGGGATCTCCGAGCCCGACCGCGGCTTCCTGTTCACAATCAACGGGGCGGGCGCCCAAGCTGTCGAGCGTGCTCGTCTGACCCTGACGGAGTTCGTCAACCTCGAACGAACCGAGCACCTCCACCGGCTGAGCTCGGCCCTCGCCGCAGCCACGACCCCCGGTGATGTCGCCCACGCCGCAATCGCCGAGGCTCGGCGGGCCCTCGGGGCGCAGTCCGCCGTCGTTCGGATCCCAGCTGTCGGTGAGCGCTCGTTGTCCTGCCTGGCGAGCAGTGGGCACCCAGCCGTGCTCTCGCGTGGCATGGTGCCCGTGGAGGGCACTCGCGCCGGCGCGTGCTTCTCGCTGGGTCTCACCGAGATCGCGCACGTCGGCACTGGCCGTCCGGTGAACAGAACGCCCGGCGGTACCGGTGAGCCGCCCGGAGGGACCGGTGAACTTCCTGGCGGGACCGGCGAACCGCCCGGCGAGATCGGCGAGTTCGGTCACGACGTCGAAGTCGAGATCGTCCCGCAAGTATTGGCGGAGCTGCCTGAGCCCGTGACCATCGTGACCGAACCACTGATCGGCAGCAGCGGCCCGCTCGGGGTGCTCTCGTTGGCGTTCGCGGCGCAACCCGAGCCCAGCGAGCCCGAGCTGCGGTTCCTCTCCACCCTGGCCGGGTTGACCGCGCAAGCCCTCGAGCGCGCGCAGGTGTTCGAGCACGAACGGGAGGCGCTGCGCGCGGCCGAAGCGGGGCGTGAGCGATTGTCCCTCCTGTCAGAGGTCACCCGCTTGCTCAGCTCCAGCTTGGAGCCGACGACCGTGATCCGCCGCACCATGAGTCTCGTCGAGGGACGGCTGGCGGACTCGTGCATGGTCCAGGTGCCCCGCGAGACGGGGCTCGTGCGACTCGACGTGCGCGACGCAAGGCCCGGATCGCGGGTGACCGCCTCGGGCGGTTCCCACGGTGAGGTCGTGCCCTTCTCGTCCGACGCGCCGGCCGCGGTCGCGTTCCGCACCGGACGGACCCAGCTGGCACCGCTCGACACTCGCGGCGAGGACATCGAGGGCACTGACGGCACCGAGGGCGCCGGGGACTCGGAAGGCGCCGGAGACACGAGTGGCGCAGATCCGGGCGATGCCTGGACCGCGTTGTCGGTGCCCTTGACGGCCAACGGCGAAGTCATCGGGGTCATGACCTTCATCGACGGCCCCGGGCGCTTCTTCGAGGCCGACGACGTGTCCTTGGCCACCGAGGTGGCGAGCCGTGCGGGCGTCGCACTCTCCAACGCGACCCGCTTCCAGCGCGAACACGTCGTCGCCGAGGTGCTCCAGCGTGCGGTGCTGCCCGACTCGCTGCCGGACGTCGAGGGGCTCCTGCTGGACGCGGAATACCGCGCCGGAGTGGCCGGCACCTACGCCGGCGGCGACTGGTACGACGTCTTTGAGCTCGGGGAGGACGCCGTCTTCTTCAGCGTGGGCGACGTCATGGGCAAGGGTGCGGCGGCGGCTGCGCTGATGGGCCAGGTCCGCAGTGCCATCCGGGCTTACGCCGTTTCGGGACTGTCGCCCACTGAGGTCCTCTCCTCACTCGACGGCTTCTTCGACGCGCTCATTGAGGACAGGGTGGTCACCGCGGTCGTGGGGACCATCACCCTCTCGACCGGCCGCGTGGTGCTGAGCAACGCCGGTCACCCGCCGCCCTTGGTCGTGCGCGCGGACGGCTCCGCGACCTTCTGTCCCATGCAGCGCTCGCTGTTGATCGCGGCCCGATTGAACGGTGCTCCGAGGCCCCGGGACGAGCTCTTGCTCGAGCGCGGCGATTCCCTCGTGATGTACTCCGACGGGCTTATCGAGCGCCGCGGCGAGATCATCACCGACGGCATGGAACGCCTCGCAGGGAGGGCAACCGACATTGCGAGGTCGGGCTGGCCCGATCGCCCAGCCGCGACGTTCGCGTCGATGCTGAGTGCGGACGAGCGGACGGACGATCTCGTCGTGCTCTGTCTCCACTACGCCGGTGTCAGCGAGGGGCGCATAACCGCCGCACCCCTGGGTACGTCACGTGATGGCATGTCGACGCTGCACCTCGAACCCGTCGTTGAGAGCACCCCACTGGCCCGCCACTGGGTCGCGGCGCACCTCCGCGACCTCCCGGCCGAGGTCTCGGACTATGCCGCGCTCTTGACCTCCGAGCTCGTCACGAACGCCGTCCTGCATGCAGCGACGCCTATGTGCGTGACCCTCCACATCCTGCCCGATCGCATCCGGATCGACGTGGCCGACGGCAACCCGGCCTTTCCCTCCATCAAGGACTACGGACAGGACGCCGCGACGGGACGTGGACTCACGCTGTTCAACACGCTCGCGTCGAACTGGGGCGTCCAAGCCGTCGACGGTGGCAAGATCGTCTGGTTCGAATTGCCGGTGGACTACCCGGTCCGGCCCACGCAAGTCTCGGACGGGAGCTTCCGCTTCGACCTCACCGGCATCACACGCTCGGAAATGCTCGAAGACGGCGACGTGTCGCCCGCGGTGTCGGTCCGGCTGATCGGCATCCCCGTCATGTTGCTCCAGAAGTCGAGCGAGGAGTACGAGGCGCTCTTCCGCGAACTCCGCTTGATGAAGGAACGCTCCGACAGTGCTCCCGGTGCCCCCGCGCTGCCCGAGCGCCTCGCTGTCCTGGTGTCTGAGATAGGGACCCGCTTCAACGGTCTCGGCCCCGGCATGGATGACATGTGGCAGCAGGCAGTGGACAACAAGATCGAATATTTCGACTGGACTGTGGACTTGCCGCAATCGGCGGTCGCCGCCTGCGAGTTCTACGACTCCATGCTCGACGAGGCAGACGAGTTCGGCTTGTCCCAACGTTTGCTGACGCTGCCGGCGTCTCCGACCAGCGTCGCCGTGCGGCGCTGGTTCCTCTCGGAGTTGATCGGCCAGCTCCACGGCAAGGCGCCGGTGGCCTGGGTCGACAGCCGGTATCACGCTGCGCTCCAGGCCGTCCCAGTCCGCTGAGGACCCGGCTCGGTGCGCCCGGCTTCGAGCGCGCCTTGGCCATCGCCTTGCGGAACACCTTCCCGTAGTACTCAAGGCCCTCGCTCGACAACGCTGCGGCAGGGCCGCTGGCGATGGAGACCCGCTCGGGCACGATCCCCCAGACCGGCACCTTGAGGTCCGTCCACCAGGCGATGGTGGCTTCCAGATCGTTGGTCCCCAGTCTCGCCGAGCAGATCACGACGCCGGCAGGGATGTTGCTGGGGGTCATCTCGAGCGTGCTGACGACGCGGTTGGGTTCGATCCCGCCGGCCCGGGTCGGGATCACGACGGCATCGGCCCGCCCGAGCGCGGCCTGGACCACCGTGCCCTCCCCCGGCGGCGTGTCCACCACGACGATGCCACCGTCCTGGCTCATCGCCTTGGTCACCGTGCGGACCGACGGCCCCTCAATGAGGTCCACGCCTTCGAAGGGATCGACGTCGTACCACTCCGCTGTCGATCCCTGCGGATCGGCATCGACCAGGGTGACTGTGCCACGGTTGCGCTCGGCGGCCACGGCCGCCAGGTAGACGGCCGTCGTCGTCTTGCCAACCCCGCCCTTGACGTTGCTCACGACGATGTTCATGGGGGGTCCTGTCTCTGTCGCTCGGAAAATGCGGCCCTACGGTACCGGTCCGTCGGGCCGGCCGATCATGGCAGGAGCAGGAGGCCGAGGCGCCGTCTGGTGATGACGACCCCCACCACCGCCATCGCCACGAGGTAGGCAACGTGGGCCGGGAGGACCCAGCTCCAGATACCCAGGTCGGCCGCGCGGACGAGCACGACGCTCTGGTAGAGCGGCGTGCAGCGGACGACCGCCTGCAGCCAACCGGGGTAGACGGTCAAGGGGTAGAAGGTGGCAGAGAAGAGGAACAGCGGGATGAAGGCGAGCGAGACCATGTCGAAGTCCTGCCAGGTCCGCATATAGGTCGTACCGGCCATGCCGGCCGAGGCGAAGGCGAGGCTGGTCAGCACCGCCGCCGGCCAGCACAGCACCGCCCAGGGCGAAACGACGTAGCCGAGGATGGCCATGATGGACAGGAACGCCGCGGTGTACAACGCCCCCCGCAGCACGCACCAGCTGAGCTCGCCCAGTGCCACGTCGCCGACGCCGAGCGGCGTCGACAACATGGCGTCGTAGGTCTTCGCGATCTTGAGCTTGAAGAAGACCAGGAAAGTCGAGTCGAGCATGGCCCCGTTCATGGCGGACGAGGCCAGCAGCCCCGGCGCGACGAACGCGGTGTAGGGGACGAGCCTGCCGTCGACGTTGATCGGCCCGACCAGGTGGGACAGGCCGACGCCGATGGAGAGGAGGTAGAAGAGCGGCTCGAAGAACCCGAGACGATGAAGATCCACGAGCGCCGGTACACCAAGATGTTCCGCTCGAGCACACGCGACGCGTGACGGCCGCCGAGGAACGAGAGCGGCGTGATGCGCAGCGCCACACCCGGGGGACGCTGGTCGAGGGTGTCGGTCCTCGGTCGAGGTGGCGGTCATCGCTTCACACCACCAGCCTGCGAGCGAACGTCCGCCGCCCTGCCATATAGCCGACGGCCACGAGCGCGCACAGGTAGGCCGCGTGCCCGACGTCTGCCCACACGCACCTGTCCGAGCGTCAGGTCGCGGCACAGCGCGACGCCATGGAAGAGCGGCGTGGCGTAGGCGACGGCACGCAGCCAGGCCGGTAACTGCGAGACGGGGAAGAAGGTCCCGGAGAAGAGGAACATCGGGATGATGGCAAAGCGGTAGAGCGTCGAGAACGAGGAGTCCTTGTCCTGCGTGGCGGCGAACGCACTGACCGGCGCGGAGAAGGCGATGCCAGTGAGCACCGCAGCGGGTAACGCCAGGATCGCCCAGGGTGAGTACACGACGCCGAAGGCCGCCATCACCGCGAGATAGATGGTGACCACGATGCCGAGGCGCGCCGCGATCCAGGCCAGGTGGCCGAGGAGGACGTCGTAGACACTCAGGGGTCCCGCCAACTGGGCAAAGTAGGTGCGCATCCACTTGAAGCCGGCCATCACGGGATAGGTCGCGTCGTTGGTGCCGATCTGCATGCACGTGCCCGCCAGCAACCCTGGCGCCAGATACGCCACGTAGGTCACCCCGTCGACGCCGTGTGAGTGCTTGTCGATCAGCGAGCCCAGCGCGATACCCATGGCCGCCAGGTACAGCACCGGGATCAAGAAGCTGGTGGCGACCGAGCTGCGCCACGTCCTCTTGTACTGGTAGGCCCAGTAGGTCGCGGCGCGCCACCACATCGGCGTCGCCCAGCGGTGGGCCCGCACCTCGCCCTCTTCACGGAACGACGCCGTGGTGCCCGGCGCGCCCGCGCCAGTCACTGCGCTCACGGCTCAGTCGACCAACGTGCGGCCGGTGAGCCGCAGGAACACGTCTTCGAGCGTCGAGCGGCGCACCAGCGTGCTGCGGGCCACGTGGCCCATCCGGGCCACTTCGGCCAGTGCGGCATCGCCGTCGTCGGTGTAGAGCAGGATGCGGTCGGGCAGCACCTCTTGGCGCTCCGCCAGCTCGACCAGCGATGGCGCCACTTCCTCGTGCTGACCCGGCGCGAAGCGCAACTCGACGACCTCCTTGGTGGAGTACGCCTCGATCAGCTGGCGAGGGGTGCCCTCGGCCGCGAAGCGGCCTTTGTCCATCACGACGAGGCGGTCGCACAACTGTTCGGCCTCGTCCATGTAATGGGTGGTGATGACGAGCGTCACCCCGTCCTGCTTGAGCCGGTAGAGGCGGTCCCAGAGCAGGTGGCGGGCCTGGGGGTCGAGACCGGTCGTCGGCTCGTCGAGTATGAGGAGGTCGGGGTCCGAGATGAGCGCCCGCGCGATCGTCAGCCGGCGCTTCATCCCGCCCGAGAGAGGGTCGACCCGATCGTTGGCCCGCTCGGTGAGCTGGGCGAAGGCGAGCAGCTGTTCGGCGCGCTCACGGATCACCTTCTTGGGCATGTCGAAGTAGCGCCCGTAGATCATGAGGTTGTCGAGGACTGTGAGCTCCAGGTCGAGCGAGTCCTCCTGCGGTACCAAGCCCATGCGGGCGCGAATCCGCGGCCCGTCGGCCGCCGGGTCCATGCCCAGTACCCGCAGGGTGCCGCCGCTGAGCGGGCTGATGCACGAGATCATGCGCATGGTCGACGTCTTACCGGCGCCGTTCGGGCCGAGAAACCCGAACGACTCCCCCTGGGCAATCGTGAAGTCCACGTGATCGACGGCGACGAAGTCACCGAAGCGCTTCACCAGCCCGTGCGCTTCGACCATGGCGGCGTCGGGTGCGGCCCCCGGCTCCGAAGCCGGCGCGTCGGGCCGGGGTGACTCCGAATCAGGGACGTCAGTCATCGGCGAGAAATGTGACGTCATCGTCAGGGAACGATACCGTGCCGCCCACGGGGTGACATCTTGGGGAGGCGCACATGGCGGCGGTGGAACTGAGTCGGGCGTTCCCGGATGGATTCACGTGGGGGTCCGCCACGGCCGCACATCAGATCGAGGGCGGCAACGTGAACAACGACTGGTGGGCCTTCGAGCACACCCCTGGCTCGGGGTGCGCCGAGCCGTCTGGAGACTGCTGCGACTCGTGGGACCGCTGGCAGGAGGACGCCGACCTGGTCGCCGGCTTGGGTCTCGACAACTACCGCTTCTCCGTGGAGTGGAGCCGCATTGAGCCTGCGGAAGGTGAGATCTCGCGCGCCGCGCTCGAACACTATCGGCGCCAATGCCTCGGCCTGCGCGAGCGGGGCGTGGATCCCGTCGTCACGTTTCACCACTTCACGACGCCGCGGTGGCTGACGGCGCAGGGCGGCTGGGAGTCCGACGCGGCGATCGAACACTTCGGGCGGTTCTGCACGGTCGTGGCGGACGCGCTCGGCGACGTAATGACGCGTGCGTGCACGATCAACGAGCCCAACGTCGTCGCAACCATGGGGTGGCACGCCGGCATGTTCCCGCCGGGCAAAACCGACGTCGCGCTCTCACGCGAGGTCGCGGCGCGCCTCGCCGCGGCGCATCGGGTCTCGGTCGACGCCATCCGGGCGGCTGCGCCGGGCGTGCCGGTCGGCTTGACGCTCTCCATGACCGACTACCAGCTCGCGCCCGGCGGCGAAGAGAAGCTCGAGAACATCCGGCACCATTCTGAAGACATCTTCCTCGACGTCACCGAGGGTGACGATTTCGTGGGCGTGCAGGTCTACACGCGGATGCTGATCGGACCCAACGGCTGGGCGGGGTACGAGGACGGGGTGCCGATCCTCGACATGGGCTACGAGTTCTACCCGGCGTCGCTGGCGAACTGCCTCCGGCGGGCCTGGGACTACACGGGCGGCGGCGTGCCGTTGTTGGTGACAGAGAACGGCATCGGCACCACGGATGACGAGCAACGCATCGACTACGTGCGCCAGGCCCTCGCGGGCGTGCTCGATGTCATCGCCGAAGGGATCGATGTGCGCGGGTACACCTACTGGTCGCTGCTCGACAACTTCGAGTGGGCCCTCGGCTACAAGCCGCGTTTCGGGATCGTGCAGGTCGACCGGGAGACGTTCGTCCGGACACCCAAACCGAGCGCAGCGTGGCTCTCGTCGGTGGCCGCTGCCAACGCTCTCGAAGGCTGAGGGCGGCGCTCAGGACTGCAGCACGCAGGCTGCGTTGCTCAGATGGCGGCGAGTGCAGCGTTGGCGACGATGTCGTCGGTGATCTGGCCCCAGAGTGGTTCGGGTAGGTCGTGACCCATCCCAGGGATCGTGACCAACGTGGCGCCGGGCACGGCGGCCGCGGTGGCCTGTCCACCACTCAGGGTGACGAGCGGATCATCCTCACCGTGGACCACGAGGAAAGGCAGACGCACGCCATGCAACCCTTCCGTGCGGTCCGGCGAGGCGAGGATGGCGGCCAGCTGTCGCACCGTGCCCTCGGGCGCGTACGAGCGGTCGTAGGCGGCACCGGCGCGCTGGCGCAAGATGGCCTCGTCTGTCGGGTACTTGGGCGAGCCGATGACCAAGCTGGCGGCCACGCTCGCCTCGATGGCTTCGTCCCGGCTGGTGGCCATCGGCCGCAGGAGTGCGCTCATCGCCTCCCCCGTCGGTGCACCAACGGAGCGGTCCCCAGTCGTCGACATGATCGACGCGGCGGAGAGGAAGTAGTCGGGGTGATGGATGACCAGCGCCTGGGTGATCATGCCGCCCATGGAGACGCCGACAACGTGGGCCTTGGAGATGCCGAGGTGTGCCAGCAAGGCGGCGGCGTCATCCGCCATGTCCTCCACCGTGTAGGGAGCCGTCGTCGCGTCCCCCGTGAGGAGGGACATGATGTCAGGCGTCCCGTCCCACTTGGTCGACAGCCCGGAGTCCCGGTTGTCAAAGCGGATGACGAAGTAGCCGCGGTCGCCTAGGCCCTGGAGGAAGGCCTCTGGCCATGCGATGAGCTGAGCGCCAAGACCCATGACGAGGAGCAGCGGCGGGTCCGAGGGATCGCCCTCCATCACGTACTCGATGTCGATCCCGTTGACGTGGGCGGTGGGCACGGGCGGCTCCTTCGTCGTGGCGTCACCCGCCTTCCTACCAGGCGGCCGGGGCACCTGCTCCGGTGCACGCGTCGGCGTTCCGAGTCGTGCCGGTCTTGCCGGTCAGGCCGACGGGGTTGCTTCGGCAACCGCGGACGGGTGGCGGGCCCGGCGCAGGCGCGGTCCGGGCTCGAGCCCGATCAGGAGGACCTCGACCGTGCCGACGATGACGATGAAGATGGCAAAGCCGGCCTCCTCGAAGGTCCAGTGGGTGATGGTGAGCAAGACGATGCCCATGCTGATCACGGCTCCGATATAGGAGTGGATTGTCTCGGTCTCGGGATGCGTCCAGCTCTTCATCAGCGTCGGCACGCCAGCGAGGAAGTCCGCCGCGATGGCAGCGGAGATAGCGAGGACTCCGTTCTGGGTCGCAAACCACACGATGGTGCCGACCACAGACATGGCGCCGCACGCGTAGTCGATCCGCCGGATCTGCCACACCGAGGTCGAGTTGTGGAACGACGCCGTGAAGATCAAGAGCGGCATGAACCCGACCATGAAGATCGGCAGGGCTCGCAGGCCGACCCCGTCATGGAACTCGACCGCCGCCGCCAGCAGAGGTGCGAAGGCCCACAGCAGCCAGGTCACGCGGTTCGGCTTCGTCGTCCCCCGCAAGGTGTCGCGCAGGTAGACGAGTGCGCCCAGCGCACCGATCACGGTGCCCAGGTAGATCCAGTTCTCGTTGATCACCGTTACCCAGTCTGCAATGTGGTGAGCGAGCCGTCACCCCGCAGGGGCGACACCCCGCCGGGCCTGACGCCCACTAGCTTCGCCACGAAGAGAACGTCCCGAAGGAGCGCCAGTGCCGAGCGACCGCATGCAGCGCAGCGACGACCGTGGGTGAGCTGCTGTTCGTCGCGCTCCTCGGCGGCCTGATCACGGGCCTGTCGCCCTGCATCGTCCCCGTGATCCCGGTGGTCGTGGCGGGCGGCTCCACCGGCTCTCGCTCTCGGCCCTTCGTCATCATCGCCGGGCTGGTCCTCAGCTTCAGCCTGACCGTGCTGTTCGCGACGACGATCCTGAGTTTTTTCCATCTCCCGGGCGACCTCTTGTTCTGGCTGGGTATTGCCCTCCTGGGTGCCATCTCGATCGGGCTGATGATCCCCGCCCTCGGCGAGCTCATCGAGCGGCCCTTCGCCCGCATCGGCTCGTCTCGCTACGCCACCCAGGGCGGCGGGTTCGTGCTCGGCTTGAGCCTCGGCCCGGTGTTCGCACCGTGTGCCGGGCCGGTGCTCACCGCCATCTCGGTGGCGGGAGATCACAACCAGGTCGGCTTGTCCACCTTCCTGGTGACGCTGTTCTACGCCATCGGCATCACGCTGCCGCTCCTGGTGCTCGCCTCCGTCGCGCAGCGGGCGACCACGAGCTGGACCTCGTTGCGCCAGCAGCTGCCCACCGTCCGCAAGGTTGCGGGCGTGTTGCTCGGCGTGGCCACCCTGGCCCTCGCCTTCAATTGGCTGGGAGCGCTGCAGCGCGACGTGCCCGGCTACACGACGGCGCTCGAGGACCACATCGAGTCGACCAACTCGGCCTGCAACGCGCTCCAGCAGCTCAGTGGCGAGCATCAGAACCAGTTCTCCGCCGCCAACGCGAAGCTCGAAGGAAAGAAGGCGACCTGCTCGGTCACCGACGCGGGGAACACGGTCAGCGGCCGACTGGCCGCCGGCAAGACGACCACGACCACGACGACCAAGACCACGACGACGACCACCCCGGCGCGCACGCCAGGCTCCGTGTCGCCACCGAAGACGCCGGTGTTCATGGCCAGCAAGACCGACCTGCCTGCTCTCGGACGGGCGCCGAACTTTACCGGCATCACGGCGTGGTTCAACACACCAGGCAACCGGCCGCTGAGCCTGAGCGAGCTGCGCGGCAAGGTCGTCCTGGTCGACTTCTGGACCTATTCGTGCATCAACTGCCAGCGTTCGTTGCCCCACGTCGAGGGTTGGTACAACGACTACAAGAAGGACGGCTTGGTGGTGGTGGGTGTCTCCGCCCCCGAGTTCGCGTTCGAGCACGTCGTGTCCAACGTGGAGAGCGCGGCCGGCAGTCTGGGCATCGACTACCCGGTGGCCGTCGACGACAACCTGGCCACGTGGGACGCCTACAACAACGAGTACTGGCCCGCGGAGTACCTGATCGACCCGACCGGCGTCGTGCGCGCCTATGACTTCGGCGAGGGTGGCTACGGCGAGATGGAGACCAACATCCGGATGCTGCTCGCCGCCAACGGCGTCACCGATCTCCCGCCGAGGACAGACATCCCCGACAAGACTCCGACCAACAACCTGACACCGGAGAGCTACGTCGGCTACGAGCGGCTCGACAACGAGGTCGGCACGTCGGTCGTCGACGACAAGACCATCGTGTACCACCCGCCTTCGTCCCTCCCGTCGAACAGCCTGGCCTTCGGCGGCACCTGGACGGTGCACCAGCAAGAGGCAACGGCAGGACCCAACGCGACGCTCGGGCTGAACTTCACCGCGGACGACGTCTATCTCGTGACGAGCGGCACCGGGACGATAAGCGTGTCCTATAACGGCAAGCATCTGACGACGATCTCGGTTGGTGGGATACCGAAGCTCTACACACTCTTCTCGGGCTCGGTGCTGCAGACCGGCGTGCTCACACTCACCATGTCACCGGGACTTCAGGCCTATGACTTCACGTTCGGGTAGTCGCTTCCTCGTGTGCGTGCTCCTGTACTGCGACTCGATCGTGGCGCCCCTGCTCAGCTGATGGCGCGGTCCCTGCCGGTCCAGTAGGGCGCTCGTAACTCGCGTTTGAGGATCTTGCCCGAGGGGTTGCGCGGCAGCACGTCGGTCGTCTCGACTGAGGTGGGGCACTTGTAGTGGGCGAGGGTGTCACGGCAGTGCGCGATGACCCCGGCCTCGTCGAGCACCTGCCCCGGCGCCAGCACGACGATGGCCTTCACGGTCTCGCCCCACCGCTCGTCGGGCACCCCGATGACGGCTGCGTCGGCGACAGCCGGGTGGGCAAGGAGCACGTTCTCGACCTCCGCCGGGTAGACGTTCTCGCCACCGCTCACGACCATGTCCTTGATCCTGTCGTGGAGATAGAGGTACCCCTCGGCGTCGAAGTAGCCGGCATCGCCGGTGCGCAGCCAGCCGTCGGCGTCGATCGTCGCCGCGGTGTCCGAGTCCTTGGCCCAATAGCCGGCCATGTTGTAAGGCGAGCGCGTCCACACCTCCCCAACCGCACCCGGCCGCGCGTCGGCGCCGGTTGACGGGTCGACGATCCGCAACTCCACGTCGCGGTGAGGCTTGCCGGCCGAGCGGAGCAGAGCCGCGCCGCGGGCCGTCGGGATCGTGATCCTCGAAGCGCAACGCGGTGATGGCGCCGGTCGTCTCCGTCATCCCGTAGACCTGGCAGAACCCGCAGCCGAAGGCCGCCATGCACCTGACGAGCACGTCCTCGGAAATGGGCGACGCCCCATAGAAGATGACCCGCACGCTCGAGAGATCCGTTGACGCCAGCGAAGGCGTTGCCAGCAAGAGCATGAGGACGGCGGGCACGAGGAACATCTCGGTGATGCGCTCGGTCGCGATCAGGTCGAGCAACACGGCAGGATCGACGTCTCGCACGATGACGGACCGTCCGCCCCGGGACATCGCGCACAGCGCCCAGCCCGAACCGCCGATGTGGAAGAGGGGCATGGCCACGAGGCTCACCGTGTCGTCGGTGATGCTGAAGGTCTCGCCCGCGTCGCCCACGGCGGTGGACAGGTTGGCGTTGGTGAGCATCACCCCCTTGGGCAAACCGGTCGTGCCCGAGGTGTACAGCTGCATGCTGACCTCATTGAGGTCGCCGACGTGGCCCGGGTCCTCCGGCGGACACCCTGCCACCCACTGCTCGAAGGTCACCGCCGCGGGTCGTCACACGGATCGGCATCGTCGCCGAAGACAACGATGGATCGCACCGACGGAAGGGTGCTGTGCATCCCCACCAGCGCGGCGAGGTAATCCGAGTGGATCGCCAGCACCGGTGCCGCGGCATCCTCGATGATCGCGGCCATCTCCACGGGGGACAGGCGCCAATTGACGGCGACACTCACGGCGCCGATCAGCGAGCCGCCGAAGAGGAAGTCGAAGTAGGCGATGCCGTTACGATCCAAGAACGCGATCCGGTCGCCCACGACGAGCCCGTCACGGCGCGCCGCCTGCGCCACGGTGCACGCCACGTCGTACTCCTCGCGCCAAGTACGCCGCTCCGAGCCGAGAATCAACATCTCATGGTCTGGCTGGACGCGTGCGAAATGTCGCAACAGTCCCGCCACCGTGTAGCGGGCGCGCTCTGTGGCGGGGACACTCCCTCGCATTGGTGACCTCCTGGCCGGATCCTTTTCCGGAAAGGGACCCTACGCAGGGCCCCCGGCCTGCTGCTGGGAGGCCCATGAGGGGCGGCACCCCACTTGCGGAAAGGGCGTTCCTACTGGTCAGGGGACATTTTCAGAATTTGCAATTTTTTACGCCTCGGTATTGACCTAAATAGAGCGTCCTGACCAGGTGCTTTGTGATCAGCATCACAAGCCCCTGGTGGAAACCCCCAGTTCAGAGGTCTATTTGGGGCTCGAACGAGGGTTCCACCGGGTCGGCTGCTAAGTTGCTGCGACACAAAGTCAGATCCGCCTTTCGGGTGCATGCCGCGGTCAGAGTGCAGGCTGCATAGGGGAAGGGGCATCGGTCTGATCCGTTCAGATTGAGAGGGCCCCGACGCGCCTGACCGCAGGCGGTTCCCCCGGGTCCCGAATTGAGGAAACCCACCAGAAGTAACTCAGGGGCTGTACCAAACCGGCCGCACACCCTGCGGCGACACGCCAGAACGGATGACGCCTCCCTGCTCTCCGTTCGGGGCGCGAATGCATAGGCCGGAGCCCGCCCTTCACCGAGCAGAGCCTGGCGCGCCGACGCGCGCCCAGACGAAGGGAGGTGCCGTGCGGATCCGCATTGCACTCGCGACGGCGGGAGCCGTCATCGTTGTCATTCCAGTTCTACTTCTGATGCTGTGCAGCTCGAGTCCGGCTGCCTCGGCTCGGGTGATCCACCACCAGGCGGTCAGCGAGCACACGGCGGCGACGATCAACTTCAAGTTGATGTCGTACGCCCAGGCCCGACAGATCGCCCAACTGGCGAACTACTACAGCGCCGTGATGGTGTCCGAAGAGGTGTCATACCTCAAAGAAGTTGCCTTCTACAGGACGCTGCAGACCCAGAGCTTCTACAACGCGCTCTTACAGCGGCAAGCGGCGGCCGCGGCGGCACAGGCACAGACCGCCGCCGCGCAGGCGCGGGCCGCTGCTGCGACCGCGGCCGCGACGCCAGCCCCAGCGCCAACCGCACCGACCGGCGGGTCGGATGCCAGCAGCACCAACACAGCCGATTGGGCATGCATCCGCGCACACGAGTCCGGCGACAACTACGCCGAGGCCGGCGGCGGCGCGTACCAGTTCGAGCTCGCGACCTGGCAGGGGCTCACCGGGCTGCCCTCGCCGGCAGAGGACTACCCGCCGTCGGTGCAGGACGCCGCCGCGCTCAAGCTCTACGCCCAGCGCGGGTGGGAGCCCTGGTCCACCCGCTACGTCTGCGGCTTGTAAGGACCAACACGCGCACGCGGGCCCCCGACTGGCGGGGGTCCTCGAACTGAAGAGGACGCCAAGGAAGAACCCCAGAAGGGCTGCACACAACCGGCCGCACACCCTGCGGCGACGAGTCAGAACGGACGATGCCTTCCCGCTCTCCGTTCGGGGCGCGAACGCAAAGGCCGGAGCCCGCCTACACCGAGCAGAGCCTGGCGCGCCGAGCGCGCCCGACGGAGGGAGGTGCTGTGCGGATCCGCATTGCACTCAGGACGGCGGTGACCGTCATAGCTGTTCCAGTCTTACTACTCATGATCTTCAGCAGCAGTCCGGCCGCCTCGGCGTCCGGGAGCCGCCACAGAGCGGCCGATCAAAACCGAGCCCGGGTCCTCGCGATCAGGCCCATGTCCTACGACCAGGCCCACCGGGTCGCTCAGTTCGTGGGGTTCTCGGACACCGTCGAAGCCCACCAGATCCAGACGTATCTAGGAGAAGTGGCCTACCTCAAGGCCCTCGCCGCGAACTCGGCGAGCGCCATCCCGGCCGCGTGGCTACCCACCGCGCTGTGCGAAGAGGGTGGGCGCGACGACCCCGCGTCGGGCTACTTCGGCATCCGCGAATGGGACGGCTTCGACGGCTATCCGAGCGCAGGCAGCGCACCGCTCTCGGTGCAGTTGGCGTGGGAGGCCACGTACATCGGAGCACCGCCCGACGCACCGGGCCAGTGCCACAGTTACTGATGCAGCGCTCGACACACCGAGCCGGGCGCCGCTACCCCGCTTCGAAGATGGCGGTCACCTGCGCCATGTCGAAGTAATCCCGCCATGCGGTGATCTTCCCGTCGGCGACGAGGAAGGCACCCATGACGGGCAAGGGGGCGGTCTTCCCCTTCATGGTGAAGTGGTCGGTCCGCTCGGTCAGCACCGTCGAGCCATCGCTGGCGAGGTGGTGCACCTCGAACTCGAGCGCCTCGCACATGCCGACGAACATGTCGATGACGGCCATGGTGGCCTCGATCCCCACCGCCGGCTCCATCGGGATGTTGTGGTACACGATGTCGTCGGAGAAGAAGCCCCGGAGGACCTCACGATCACGGGTGCTGGCGGCGGCACAGAAGTCACGGACCACCTGTTCTGCACTTGGCATGGCTCTCCTCTCGTCTCGCTTCGCTTCGCTTCGATCGGACCTCGACGTGCCCGCGGGGCGAGCCCGGCCACGCTATCGAGCCTTCCGGCATGATGGTGGGGTGACGACATCGACGACGCGAGTGGCCGTGCTCGCTCCCATGCAGCCCGAGCTCAAGGCGGTCATCAAGTCCTTCGGGCTCAAGCCGACCTCGGGCGACCCCGTCTTCTCGCACGCCGGCGCCGTCGGCGCCTGGTCCGTCTCCGCACTCGTCGTGGGCATGGGGCCCGCGCTCGGCCGGGAGGCCGCCGAGCGGGCGCTCGCCACCGGGCCCGTCGCCCACGTCATGGTGATCGGGATCGCAGGCGGGCTCGATCCGGCGCTTCCGGTCGGCTCGCTCATGGTCCCGAGCCGGGTGCAGCTCTACCCCGAGGGGCCTGAGTACGCCACGCATCCACTGCCCTCGCGCCGGGCCGAGGGCGCGCTGATGACGACCGACGGCCTCTTCGATGACGACGACGTGTGGAAGCCGATCCTGGCGCGCGGCTTCGGCGCCGTCGACATGGAGGCGGCAGGGGTGGCCGAGGTGTGCGAGGCCCGCGGCGTCGACTGGTCGGTCTACCGCGGCATCAGCGACCGCCCCGACGAACACATCGTCGACCAGGCGGTGTTCGGCCTCAGCAAGCCCGACGGGTCCGCCGATCCCGTCGCGGTGGCCAAGTACCTGGCGCGCGACCCGCGCCGCGCCAAGGCCCTGGCGCACCTGAACCGCTGCATGCAGACGGCGGCCACACTGGCCGCCGACGCGGCACGCGACGACCTGCAGGCCTCCGCGCCACCGTCCTAAGCGGTCGTCCTAACCGGTCGTCCTAACCGTCGTCCTCGGCGGGAAGGCGCCCGATGGCGTCGTCACGACGGGCGATGACGTGCAGATCGATGTCGTTCTCCGACGCCATGCGGAGGATCTGCTGGATCACCGATCCACGGGTCAGCGACTGCCAGCGCGTGAGGCGCGAGGTGCCGACGACGATCTGGGTGATCTGCTGGTCGACGGCGGCGTCGAAGATCGTCTTGGCCACGTCGTCGCCCTGGACCTGCTGCCAGGTGCCGCCGACCGCCGTCACCAGCCGCTCGAGCTCGGTCGTGCTCCCAGCGCTCGCGTCGGCGTCGTTCGGCACGACGTTGATGGCGACGAGTGGTGCCTTGACCCGGGACGCGATGCGCGCCGCCCGCCGGATCACCGACGCGTTGCCCGGCGCACCGGTCACGGCCACCATGATGCGCTCCGTCGTCTCCCACAGTTCGCCACCGGCGCCCTTGGAACGGAGGTACTCGAGCAGCTCCTCCTCCGTCTCGTCGGCCACGAAGCGGAGCGAGAGCTCGCGGAAGGCCGCCAGGTTCTCGGCCCGGAAGAATCCGTTGAGCGCGGATTGCACCTTGGGCTCGGGATAGATGTTCCCGTGCAGCATGCGCCGGCGGAGCTGGTCGGCCGATGAGTCGATCAGCTCGATCTGGTCGGCCTTGCGCACCACCCAATCCGGCACGCGCTCGCGCACGCCGACACCGGTGATCCGCTCGACGGCGTCGGCCAGGGACTCGATGTGCTGGACGTTGACCGTCGAGATGACCGCGATGCCGGCCTCGAGGATCTCGAGCACGTCCTCCCAACGCTTCTCGTGGCGACCTGAGCCCGGCACGTTGGTATGGGCGAGCTCGTCGACCAGGACGACCTCGGGCCTGCGGGCCAGCACGGCGTCGATGTCCATCTCCTCCCACACCGAGTCCCGATAGTCCACGCGCTTGCGCGGCACCACCGGAAGGTCGCGGATCTGTTCCATGGTGTAGGTCCGCTTGTGGGTTTCGACGTACCCGACCACCACGTCGGTCCCGCGCTGGAAGCGGCGCCAGCCCTCGTCGAGCATTGCGCAGGTCTTGCCGACGCCGGCGGCCGCGCCGAGATACACGCGGAAACGACCGGTCGGCCTGACCCCTTCGTCCTCACCGTCTGTGCTCATCTCAACCTCGGCTCGCTCGGAAGCCCGATCGCGTCGGTACACTCGAATGCCGGCAAAACGCCGGCTGACGGGACACTGTGACGGACGTGATGCAAGGCAGCTTGGCTCCGAGGGGAACGTACCAGCGCACCGCTGTGGGCATTGTTGTGACGTTGGCCTGCCTCGCTGTCCTCCTCGGGGTTCTGCTGCCCTTCCGGGACCATCTCAGCGTCGCCATGCCGGCCTTGGTGTTCGTGGTACCGGCGATGCTGGGCACGGTCATCGGCGGTTTCTGGTCGGGTGCCGTCGGCGCCGTCGCGGGCTTCTTGGTCTACGACTGGTTCTTCCTCCCGCCCTACGACACCTTCACGGTCCGCTCGCCGCAGAACTGGATCGCACTGGTGGTCTACGCGGCAGTGGTGCTCGTCGTGGCCCAAGTGGTATCGCAGCTCCAGCGCCTCCGCCGGGAGGCGGACAGCCGGACCGAAGAGGCGAGGCATCTCTACGAGCTGTCGCAGGCGCTGATCGGGGACCTGCCCCTCTCTGCACTGTTGACCCAGATCGTCGAAAGCGTCCAAGGCGTGTTCGCCCCACGCTGGACCGCTCTCGTGCTGCCGGCCGGCGGGCGCGACGCACTCGGCCCAGGCGAGGTGCTGCGAGTTGCCGCCGCTGCCGGCGAACCTCTCAGCGCGTCCGAGACGGCGTCGGTGACGACGGGCGGTGGTCACGCGGTCTCGCTGGGCCTCGAGGCAGGGACCACGCCACACCGGGTTTCGGTGGCACTCGCGGTCAGCCACCGCCCCGTCGGTCTGCTCGTCCTCCAAGACCTCCAGCCGGCCGAGGGCGCCCGCAATTTGCTGGGCACCTTCGCCAACCAGGCGGCGCTGGCGCTCGACGGGACCCAGCTACGCGAGCAGGCGCTGCGGACCCAGCTCCTCGAGGAGGTCGACCGCTGGCGTAGCGCGCTCCTCGGCGCAGCCTCGCACGACCTGCGTACGCCGCTGGCGTCCATAAAGACGGCGGTTTCCAGCCTGCGCCAGTCCAATAGCCAGTTGCAGGCGGGGGACCGAGCGGAGCTGTTAGAGCTCATTGAGCTCCAGGCAGACCGTTTGGCCCGGCTCGTCTCCAACCTGCTCGACATGACCCGCATCGAGTCCGGCGCGCTCGAGCTGCGGCCCAGTGCGATTGCGTTCGACGAACTCGTCGCCGAAGCCCTTGGTTCGCTTGGTGACCTCGTCGCACCGAACTTCGTCGTCGCCGAGGCACCCGACGATCTGCCCCTTCTGCACATCGACCATGTGTTGATCAGCCAGGTTCTGGCCAACGTGCTCGAGAACGCGGGACGGGTCGCGCCAGAGCACACTGCCATCGTGGTGTCGGCACGGGCCGTGCCGAGCGATTCGGCGACTCGGGGCACAGTGGCCGGTGATGCCGCAACGGCTGGTGGCGCCGCCGCGGTGGAGATTGCGGTGCAAGACGAGGGACCGGGCATCCCGCTCGAAGATCGCGAACGCGTCTTCGAGATGTTCAGCCAGAGGGGGGGCGGCGGCAGGGCTGGCCTGGGATTGGCGATCGCCAAGGCTTTCGTCGAGGCCCACGGCGGGCTCATCTGGGTCGACTCAGACGTCGCCCGCGGCGCCCGAGTCGTCTTCACCCTCCCGTGCGAGGCCGTCGTGCCCGCACCGGCCTGAGCGACGCCATGACCAAGGTGCTGGTGGTCGACGACGACCCCTCCCTCCTCAAAGCGCTGCGCATCGGGTTGACGGCGCGAGGAGACGAGGTCCTGACCGCGCACACGGGGACCGAGGCAGTCAACCAGGTCGCGCTGAGTGTGCCCGACCTCGTCATCCTCGACTTGGGCCTGCCCGACCTCGACGGGATCGAAGTGTGCCGGCGTATCCGGGAGTTCTCTCAGGTGCCGATCGTGGTGCTGTCGGCGTATGGCGATGAGCGGCGCAAGGTGGAAGCGCTCGACCGCGGCGCCGACGACTTCGTGACCAAGCCCTTCGGCATGGCCGAGTTGGAGGCGCGGCTGCGGGTCGCGCTGCGCCACGCAGTGGCCCGGCCCGGTGACAGTGCGGACCAACGCAGCGCGCTGGAGGTGGGCGACCTCGAGGTCGACCTGGTCCATCACATGGCCACGCTGGCAGGGACGCCACTGCAACTCACGGCCAAAGAGTTCGAGCTCCTGGCGTACCTGGCACGCCACGCTGGCAAGGTCTGCACGCACCACATGATCCTCAGAGATGTCTGGGGGCCCGGGTACGGCGCCGAATCCAACTACGTGCGGGTCTACACCCACCGGTTGCGCAAGAAGTTGGGGGACGAAGAGGGTGGGATGCTCAAGACCGTGCCCGGGATCGGATACCAGCTGGTTCCCCATGCTCAGTCCTCCGCGGCGAAAGAGTAGAGCGGGTTCAACATCACGATGCACCCGTCGACCAGTCCCGGGGTTCCCCGTGCAACGACGCGAAGGCCAGTGACGAAGCCCGGGACCGACGCTCGCCCGTTGAAGCGGAGCACGAGCTCACCTGTTCCATCTCGGATTGTTGCGTCGGTGCGTACCCACGGCCGCTGAAACGACGCCACCGAGACGATCTCCCCACGCACCGTGTTCGGGCGCCGGGGCTGGATCGCCGCGATGGCGGTCGTCGTCATTTCTCGAGATTGTGGAGTGCCTCGTTCAGCTGCAGTACGTCGATGTAGGACGTCCCCATGAAGCCGAGTTCGGTGCCCTGCGTCTGGCTGATGACCAGCCGCCTGAGCACTGCAGGCGAGAGGCCCGTGGCCCTCGACACCATTGGGATCTCGACCAGCGCGTCCTGCTGACTGATGTCGGGGTCGTATCCACTGCCCGACGTCGTGACGAGGTCCGGTGTCGGGTTGACGCCCCGCGCCTTCCAGTAGGCGACGAGCTGCTGGGTGTTCTCGAGCAGGACCTTGGAGCGCGGACCGAGGTTGCTCGCACCCGACTCCCCGGGGTTCAAGATGCCGGGCTTGCCGGGGATGTTGTTCGCCTGGAGTGGATTGTCGCCACCTGAGGCGACCGGCTTCAACGAGCCCGCGTACGGCCCCACGGCGTCGGGTCGACCCTGGAACACACAGGTGCCGTTGCGATGACCCGGACATGGCGTCTGGGTCCAGTTCTGCCCGATGAGCGTCGAACCGTTGGCGGTGATCGACCCGTCGGCCTGGTGCTTGAACAACACCTGGGAGATGCCGGTGCCGAGGAAGGCGTAGGCGAAAGTCAAGACGAGCGCCACGACGACGAGAGCGATCGAACGACGGATGTGGTCGAGCATCAAAGCGTCTCCATCAGTAGGCGTGCAGCGCGACGAGGATGAGATCGATGAGCTTGATGAAAATGAACGGCACGATGATGCCGCCGACCCCATAAATCCCCACGTTGCGCCGCAGGATGGCGGCCGAGCCGGTAGCCCGGAACTTGACCCCTCGCAGCGCCAACGGGATCAGGGCGATGATCACTAGCGCATTGAAGATGACGGCCGAGAGCACCGCACTCTGGGGGCTGTGCAGCTTCATGATGTTCAGCGCGTTCAGCTGCGGGTAGGTGGCCACGAACAAGGCGGGGATGATGGCGAAGTACTTCGCCACATCGTTGGCGATGGAAAAGGTCGTAAGCGAGCCGCGGGTGATAAGCAGCTGCTTGCCGATCTCGACGACGTCGATCAGCTTGGTCGGGTTGGAGTCGAGGTCGACCATGTTGCCGGCTTCCTTGGCGGCCGTCGTCCCGGAGTTCATGGCCACGCCCACGTCGGCCTGGGCCAGCGCGGGGGCGTCGTTGGTCCCGTCACCAGTCATGGCGACGAGCTTGCCGCCCTCCTGCTCCTGCTTGATCAACGCCAACTTGGCCTCGGGCGTGGCCTCGGCGAGGAAGTCATCGACGCCGGCCTCCTGCGCGATCGTCGCCGCCGTGAGGGGGTTGTCGCCGGTGATCATCACGGTGCGGATGCCCATGGAGCGCATCTCGGCGAACTTCTCCTGGATGCCTTCCTTCACCACGTCCTTGAGCTCGATGACGCCGAGGATGACGGGGCCGTCGGCCACCACGAGCGGCGTGGAGCCGGCACGCGAGACGCGTTCGACGATGGCGTCGAGGTCGGGGGGCACCGTACCGCCCTGCTCGCTCACCCACTGCTTGATGGAGTCGGCAGCGCCCTTGCGGATCTGACGGCCGTCGAAGTCGAGCCCCGACATGCGGGTCGTGGCCGAGAAGGGCACAAACGTATGCCCTGCCTCGAGGTGGCGCTCCCGGATGTCGAAGCGCTCCTTGGCCAGGACCACGATCGAGCGACCCTCGGGTGTCTCGTCGGCCAGCGACGCCAACTGGGCGGCGTCGGCGAGCTCGCGCTCGCTGTGGTCGCCCACCGGGTAGAAGCCCGACGCCATCCGGTTGCCCATGGTGATGGTGCCGGTCTTGTCGAGTAGCAGGGTCTGCACGTCGCCCGCCGCCTCCACCGCCCGACCGCTCATGGCGAGCACGTTCTTCTGCACGAGCCGGTCCAAACCGGCGATCCCGATGGCGGAGAGCAGAGCACCGATGGTGGTCGGGATCAGGCAGACCAGCAGGGCGACCAGGATCACCACCGAGACGGCTGTGCCCGAGTAGATACCGAACGCCTCGAGTGACACCACCACGGGGATGAAGATGATGGTGAGGACGGCGAGCAGGATGGTCAGGGCGATCTCGTTCGGCGTCTTCTGCCGGTTGGCCCCCTCGACCAGCGTGATCATGCGGTCGAGGAACGTCTGGCCGCGCTCGGCGGTGATGCGCACCACGATCCGGTCCGAGAGCACCCGCGTACCGCCGGTGACCGCCGAGCGGTCGCCTCCCGATTCGCGGATGACGGGCGCCGACTCGCCAGTAATGGCCGATTCGTCGACCGAGGCGATGCCCTCGATGATCTCGCCGTCCGAGGGAATCAAATCGTTGGCCTCGCAGACGACGATGTCCCCCTTGTTGAGCTCGGCAGCCGGCACCAGTTCCTCCGTCCCGTCGGCCTTGAGCCGCCGCGCCGCAGTCTCCGAGCGCATCCGTCGCAGGGTGTCGGCCTGCGCCTTGCCGCGGCCTTCGGCCATCGCCTCGGCGAAGTTGGCGAAGAGCACCGTCAAGAAGAGCCAGACGGTGATGGACCAGGTGAAAACCGAGGGGTGGGCAATCGCCTCGACGAACGTGACAATCGTCCCCACCAGCACGACGAACATGACGGGGTTGCGGATCTGCACCGCCGGGTTCAGCTTGGCGATCGACCCGACCAGCGCCTGGCGGAGGATCGGTCCGTCGAAGAGGCTGCGCGCCTCGGCCACGCCGTGGGGCGTGTCCGGCGCGCGGCTGGCTCGGCTGGGTGGTCGTCAGCGTCATTAGAAGAACTTTCCGTGGCTGAGCTGCTCGACAATCGGGCCGAGCGCAAGGGCCGGGAAGAACGTCAGGCCACCGATGATGATGATCACACCGATGGTGAGGCCCACGAACATCCCGTTGTCGGTGCGGAAGGTGCCGAGGCTCTCGGCCACGACTGGCTTGGCGGCCAGCACACCGCCCAGAGCGAGGGCGGGGATCATGATGCCGACCCGGCCGATCAGCATGTCGATGCCGCCGATGACGTTGTAGAAGGTCGTATTGCCGGTGAGACCTCCGAAAGCCGAGCCGTTGTTGTTCCCCTGCGAGGTGAGCGCGTAGAGGATCTCAGTGAACCCGTGGGGGACGGCGTTGAGGGGACCGGCCCGCCCGGCGTGGATCGACACGGCGATGGCCGTGAAGACCAGCACGATCAACGGCATGACGAGGGCCCCGAGACCCGCGAGTTTGACCTCCTTGGCTTGGATCTTCTTCCCCAGGTACTCGGGTGTTCGCCCGATCATCAACCCACCGATGAACACGGCGATGATGGCGTAGATCAGGATCGTGTAGAGCCCGCTCCCAGAACCACCCGGCGTCGACCTCGCCGAGCATCATCCCGCTGATGAGGAAGAAGCCGCCCATGGGAGTGAAGGAGTCGTACGAGGCGTCGGCCGATCCGGTGGAGGTGCTCGTCGAAGACACCCCGAACACCGCTGTCGTCGAGTCGCCGAAGCGCACCTCGTGCCCCTCGGTGTTGCCGACGGTGGAGGTCACGCCCGCCGCGGCGACGGCCGGGTTGTTCTGGTGCTCGTAGTAGGTGGCGCCGCCCACCCACACCCCGAAGATGATCACCATGGCCGCCAGCAGCGCTGCGCCGTGGCGGATGCTGCCCACCATCTTGCCGAACGTGTAGGTGAGCGCGAAGGGGATGGCCAGCAGCAGGTAGATCGACAACCAGTTGGTAAGGCCCGTCGGATTCTCGAACGTGGTGGCGGAGTTGGCGTTGAGGAATCCGCCGCCGTTGTTGCCCAGCTGCTTGATCGCCTCCATGAACCCGATCGGCCCCCGGGGGATCACCTGGGTGACCCCGTTCAAGGCGTCGTGGACGGTGACGGTCCCGGCCAGCGTCTGCACGGCGCCCTGCCCGACGAAGATGATCCCGGCGAGGAAGGCAATGGGGAACACGATGTAGAGCAGCCCGCGGGTCATGTCGACCCAGAAGTTCCCGATGGTCGGGGAGTTGCGCCGGAGAACCCCCGGACCATGGCGATGGCCACCGCGATGCCGATGACCGGGCTGAGCATCTGCTCGAGTGTCAGCGCACCGATCTGGGAGAAGTACGACATCGTCGTCTCGCCGCCGTAGTTCTGCCAGTTGGTGTTGGTCATGAACGAGGCGGCGGTGTTGAAGCTGAGCGCCTGGGGCACGGCGCCCAGGTGCTGGGGGTTGAGCGGCAGCGACCCCTGGATCCGGATGAGCAGGTAGGTCACGCCCAGGGCGACGGCCGAGAAGATGACCATGGAGGCGGCGTAGCGCTTCCAGTTCTGCTCCTTCTCGGGACTCGTCACCAAAAGCCGGTAGACCGGCCGCTCGGCCCAGCCGAGGAAGTGCACGCGGCCGTCGAAAACGGCGGCCATGTACGAGCCGAGGTAGCGCCAGGTCAGACCGAGCGCGATGACGAGGGTGATGATCGTCCAGGTGAAACCCATGTCAGAACTTCTCGGGCTTGAACATGGCGACACCCAGGTAGAAGAACATCACGATGGAGAGGGCCAGCAGGAGCCCCTGGGTCCAGGTCATACCCGGTCCAGCGCCCAGATCGAGCCCCAGCATCACGACGACGAAGCCCACGATGCCGAGCACTGCGAGGAAATCAGCCATGTCGACCATCGTGGTCGTGCGGTTGTGAACCCGATGTCAACGCAGCCCAGGCGTGCGTCAACAGAATGTCAACACCGGCGCAGTGCCCGCTGTGCCTAAGGTGAGCACGAACACGGTGTGAAAGTGGGGTGGACGATGACGCTGGACCTGAAAGGGTGCCGCACGCTGGTCACGGGTGGTTCGTCAGGCATCGGGGCGGGGCTGGCGGTCGCGCTGGCGGAGCAGGGCGCGATCGTCGGCATCTGTGCGCGGCGGGCCGACAAGCTCTCCGAGGTGGTCGGCGAGTGCATGGAGTACTCGCCCGACAGCCGGATGTGGGTCACGAACCTGGCGGACATCAACGAGGTAGACCAGCTGGCGATCGACGTCATCGACGCCTTCGGCGGGGTGGACCTGCTGATCAACAACGCCGGGATACCCAAGCGCCGCCACGTGACGGCGCTCGACATCGACACGATCACCGCAGTGATGCACGTCAACTATCTCTCCCCCATCCGCCTGACCATGGCGCTGCTGCCTCAGATGCTCGCCCGCGGCTCGGGCACGATCATCAACATCTCCTCCATCGCGGCCAAGCTCAGCGCCCCGGGCGAGGCCGCGTACGACGCCTCGAAGGCCGCACTGACCGCGTTCTCCGAAGCGATGGCCGTCGACCTGTGGGAGGACGGCATCAAGGTGATGGTGGTCTATCCCGGCGTCATCGACACCGAGCTGTTCACCCTGCCCGACAACGACGTGCCCGACCTGCCGGTCCCGGCCGAGCCGGTCTCGGTGGCCGTCGACGCCATCCTGGGCGGGCTGGACGCGGGCGCAGCCCAGGTCTACGTGCCCGAGTGGTTCCACGGCGTCACCGCCAACAAGGAGAAGGACGTCGGCGCGTTCCTCGAGGGCACGGCCTCCTACCTTCGCGAGCAGAAGAAGCAGAAGCAGGCGCAGGCGTAAACGGCGATCTCGGGCCGGCGTTGGGCCGGCGGCGTTGGGCGAGCAGTGCCCGGGAGAGAGAGAGGTGGGCGTGAAGATCGATCCAGACGCAGCCGGCATGAGCGAAGCGAGGCTGGAGCGCATCACCGAGCACTTCGGGCCGAACTACGTCGACACCGGGAAGATCGCAGGTTGCCAGACCACGGTCGTCCGCGGCGGGCACGTCGCCTATTCCCGCTCGCTCGGGCTGATGGATCGCGAGCGGAACATCGCGATGGCCGACGACACCATCTTCCGCATCTACTCCATGACCAAGCCCATCGCCTCGGTCGCTCTGATGCAGCTCTACGAGCGCGGCATGTTCCAGCTGCTCGACCCGGTGCACCGCTACATCCCCGAATGGAGGACACTGCAGGTGGGCGAGGTGCACGACGACGGCTCCATCGCCTTGGTGAAGCCGCAGCGGCCCATGAACATGCGCGATGTCCTCATGCACACCACCGGCCTTCCCGGCGCGCTCTTCCCCGGCAACCCCATCGACGAGGCGTTCGCGGAGGCGCGCAGCGCGCGCTGGGCCCCGACCAGACCCTCGAGAGCGTCACAGCGCTCCTGGCACAGCACCCGCTGAAGTTCCACCCGGGCACGCACTGGAACTACGGGATCTCCACCGACATCGTCGGGCGACTGGTCGAGATCCTCTCGGGGCTGCGCTTTCGACGAGTACCTGCGGCGCGAGATCTTCGAGCCGCTGGGGATGGTCGACACCGGCTTCTACGTGCCTGCGGACCAGCGCTCCCGCCTGGCCGCCTGCTACCAGTACCGGCCCGCCAACACCCCGCGCCTGATGGAGGGGCCCTTCGCCAACGGGATCCTCGCGCCGCGCTCCTATCTCTCCGGTGCCGGGGGCCTCGTTTCCACCACCCACGATTACGTCGCCTTCTGCCAGATGCTGGCCAACGGAGGGAACCTCGACGGGCGGCGGGTCCTCGGTCGCAAGACCATCGATCTGATGACGGTCAACCATCTGCCCGGCGGGGCGACGCTGCAGGAGATCGCGATCGGAGGGTTCGGTGAGGCCGGCTTCGAGGGGGTCGGCTTCGGACTCGGGTTCGCCGTGGGGCTGGGGCCCGCCGCGACCGCCATGGTGGGATCGGGGGGAGAGTTCTACTGGGGCGGCGCGGCCAGCACGGCCTTCTGGGTCGATCCCGTCGAGGACCTCTTCGTCGTCTTCATGACCCAACTGTTCCCCTCCGTCGCCTACCCGTTCCGGGCGCAGTTCGCGCGCGCTCGTCTACCAGGCCATCGACGACTGATGGACTCGGTCGGGCCTGTCGGGCCGGCCGACGCCTCGGTGGTCCCGCGCTTCGCCGGGTTCGCCACCTTCGCCCGGCTGCCCACGGCGGATGCGGTGTCGCGCTGGGACATCGCCGTCGTCGGTGTCCCCTTCGACGGCGGGACGAGCTACCGCCCCGGCGCCCGTTTCGGGCCGGCCGCGGTGCGCCAGGGCTCGCGCCTGTTGCGGCCGTACAACCCCGCCCAGGACTCCTTGCCCTTCGAGTTGGCCCAGGTCGTCGACGCCGGGGATATCGCGTGCACGCCCTTCAGCACCGAGGAGGCGGTGGCGCAGATCGACGCCGGGGCGGACGCGCTGCTCGAGGGCGGCGGACGGCTGGTCGCCGTCGGCGGCGACCACACGATCGCACTGCCGCTGCTGCGCGCCACTGCGCGGCGGCACGGCCCGCTGGCCCTGGTCCACTTCGACGCGCATCTCGACACCTGGGACACCTACTTCGGGCAGCGCTTCACCCACGGCACGCCCTTCCGGCGAGCCTGGGAGGAGGGTCTGCTGCTGCGGGACCGGAGCGTGCACGTCGGCTTGCGCGGGCCGCTCTACAGCGACGTGGACCTGATCGACGACACCGGCATGGGCTTCGCCCAAGTGACGACCGACGACGTGGCGCAGGGAGTCGCAGCTGTCGTCGTGCAGATGCTGGCGCGGGTCGGCGACGCCCCCGTGTACGTGTCCGTCGACATCGACGTCCTCGACCCCGCCCACGCGCCGGGCACCGGGACCCCCGAAGCGGGCGGGCTGACCAGCCGCGAGCTACTGGCTCTGCTGCGTGGCCTCGAACCGGCTCGCATCGTGGGCGCCGACGTGGTCGAGGTCTGCCCTGCCTACGACCAGTCCGAGATCACTGCCGTCGCCGCTGCGCACGTGCTCTACGACCTGGTGACGCTGATGGCGAGGCGCCCGGCCTGAACGGGCTGCGTCCCTGAACGGGCTGCTTGTAACAGTCCATTCACAACCGGGAAACCGTGCCCGAACGTTCCCCCCGTACCGTGCGATGTGACGCGCGTGTCCGGTGTCGGACTGGAGCAGGGATCGGTGAGCCTGGTGGGTCGGTCATGAAGCGGGACCTCCTGGTCGGGGTGGCCCAGTGGCTGCCCACCCCGGGTGACGACGCCCTGAACCTCTCCGTCGCCCTCGGGATGGTCGACGGCGCGGCGACCCGGGGTGTGCAGCTGCTCGTACTTCCCGAATTGTGGTCCTGCGGGTACAACCCCGACACGCTGCCCGAGGATGCGCGCCGAGGTGCCGAGGCCCGTGACGGGCCGAGAGCCCGGGCGCTGGGGGACGCGGCCCGCCGGCACGACCTCTTCCTGGTCGCCGGCAGCGTGCCCGAGCTCGACGGGGGCGTCCTCTACGACACGGTCCTCGCCTTCGACCAGCGCGGCGACCTGGCGGCCTGGCACCGCAAGACCCATCTCTACCCGCCCACGCTCGAGCACTCGGTGTTCACGGCCGGCGACCGCCTCACCACGTTCGACGACCCGATGCTCGGCCGCGTCGGACTGGTCGCCGGGTTCGAGGGCGACGTTCCCGAGGTGGCGCGCGCGTTGGCCTTGCGCGGAGCGCGCCTCGTGCTGGCGCCGTCGGCCGCCGAGGTGGAACGCGCGCCGGCGTGGGACCTCCTGCATCCGGCGTGGGCGCTGGCCAACAGCCAGTGGTGGGTCCAGGCGAACCAGGCGGGGTCTCACGCGCACTGGACCCTGCTCGGTCAGAGCCGGATCATCGCGCCCACCGGCACTGTGGTTGCCGAGGCGACCACAGCGGTCCCCGGCGGCGCCGGCGTCGCCGAGCTACTGGTGCACCGGATCGACCTCCAGCTCGCCCACCGGCGCGAAGGCGTCGGCGCGTTGCTCGAGGACGAGCGCCGGCCCCGTCTCTACACAGAGCTGGTCGAGCGGGTGCCGGCCCGGGGGTAATGCGGTCGACGGCCTCTGTCGCCCGTGTGGACGGCACAGGCGGAGGCCGTTGGTAGGGTCGCCGCAATGGCGGGCACCGGACGTGACGAGCTCTCGCTCTACGACGGGCTACTCACCACACGCGCCATCCGGCGCTACATCGACGAGGCGGTCCCCGAAGAGGCGCTACGCGACATCCTCTTCGCGGCGACGCGAGCTCCAAGCGGCTCGAACCGCCAGCCGTTCCGCTTCATCGTCCTGACCGACGGGTCCGTGGCCGAGGAGGCCAAGCGCCTCATCGGGGTGGGCGCGCGTCGCTTCTGGGCGGCCAAGCGAGAGGCTGACGGCTACGACCGCGGCTCGGGCGCCGAGGCGGATTCACCCAAGGCGCGCATGGCGCGCACCATGCAGCACTACGTCGACAGCTACGAGTCGGTGCCGGTGCTGATCATCGCCTGCTACGTCCGCTACCGCGACCACACAGCCGCGAGCGACGGTGCCTCGATCTACCCGGCGTGCCAGAACCTTCTCCTGGCAGCGCGCGCCCTCGGATACGGCGGCGTGATGACGGGCTGGCAGTTCGCCGCGCAGGCCGAGCTTCGAGAGCTGCTCCACATCCCCGACGAGGTGGAGTTGATGGCGACCATCACGATCGGAAGGCCGCAAGGCCGGCACGGCCCCGTGCGGCGTCGGCCACTCCCCGAGCTGGTGTTCGGCGATCGCTGGGGCGTCGCACCCCGGTGGGCGATCGATCCCGAGGGGACCGCCCATACCGCGGCGGGGCCCCCGAGGCCGAGCACGTAGAGTCTCAGGTGTTGCGTACGCCGCTCGCGGAAGGCTGACCATGCACACTGTCGACTCCCCTGTCTTCGACGCCGACAACCACTACTACGAAGCCCTCGACGCGTTCACCCGCCACCTCGATCCTGCGCTCGGGCCGCGTGTCATCGAGTGGGTGGAGATCGGCGGGCGCCGGTACCACGCACTGGGAGGACGCGTCAGCCGCGCCGTCACCAACCCGACCTTCAACCCGATCGCGCCGGCCGGCGCCCTGGTCGACTTCTTCCGGGGCAACCCCGACGGGCGTCCGATGCACGAGCTGATGGGGACACCCGAGCCGATCCGCCCCGAGTACCGCGACCGCGACGCCCGGCTGGCGACGATGGACACGCAGGGGATCGAGCGGGTGTGGCTCTTTCCGACCCTCGGCATGCTCTACGAGGAGTCACTCAAGCACGACCCCGAGGCGGTCGTCCTCTTGTTCCGTGCCTTCAACCGCTGGCTGGCCGAGGACTGGGGCATGGCGTACCGGGACCGCATCTTCGCCTCTCCCTACATCACCCTCGCCGACGTGGACGAGGCGGTGCGCGAGCTCGAGTGGGCTCTCGACCAAGGCGCCCGCACCGTGGTCATGCGGGCCGCCGCCCCCACCACCGCCAACGGACCCCTCTCCCCTGCGGCGGACCTCTTCGACCCCTTCTGGGCCCGGGTCAACGAGGCCGGCATCACGGTGGTCGTGCACGCCGGCGACGCCGGGCTGTCGTCCAACGGCTACGCGGTCGACGGCTTCTCCGCCTCGTTCAAAGGCGGAGGGCAGCGCCAGCGCCTCAGCATCAAGTTGTTCGCCATTGAGCGGGCTGCCCACGATTTTCTGGCCACCCTCATCCTCGAAAAGCTCTTCGACCGCTTCCCCAACCTGCGGGTGGCCTCGGTCGAGAACGGCTCGGAGTTCTTGGCCCCGCTCTTCCGCAAGCTCCACACCACGACGCGTCGGATGCCCGGGTACTTCAGCGAGGACCCGGCAGTCACGTTCCGCCGCCACGTGTGGATCAACCCCTTCTGGGAGGACGACGTCAACGAGATCGTCGATCTGGTGGGCGACGACCGTGTGATCTTCGGCTCTGACTGGCCCCACGTAGAGGGACTGCCCGAGCCGACCGACTGGGTGACCGAACTCCAGAAGCTCCCGTCCGAGTCCGTCGCCAAGATCATGGGGGGCAATGTGTCCGAGCTCAACGAATGGCGACCCGCCCCATGACCGATGTCATGGGGCGCGACGAGGCCGTTGCGTCGATGTCGGAGGCACGCCAGATCGATCCGCACGTCATCGTCCTCTTCGGGGCGACTGGCGACCTCGCGGAACGCAAGCTGCTGCCCGACATGTTCAACCTTTCGATCTCGGGATTGATGCCGGAGTACCGCATCATCGGGAGCTCCACCCGGGACCTGAGCGACGAGGACTTCAGACAACTCGCCCGCGAAGCGTGCGACCGGTTCGCCACCCGCAAGGTTTCGCTGCTGCAATGGGCCAACTTCGAGAAGCGCCTGACCTTCGTCTCGACGTCGGTCGGTCCGCAGGCGTTCGCCGACCACGTCACCAAGGTCGAGGCCGAGATCGGCAGTGACGTGCGCCGGCTGCACTACCTGAGCATCCCCCCGGCGGCCGACCGCGCCATCATTCAGCTGCTGGCCGAGGCCAAGTTGGTGGAGCGCTCACGGGTGGTCCTCGAGAAGCCCTTCGGCACCGACCTGGCCAGCGCGGTCGCCCTCAACGACATGCTGCATCAGGTCTTCGACGAGCAACAGATCTTCCGCATTGACCACTTCCTCGGAAAAGAGGCAGTGCAGAACATCCTGGCCTTCCGTTTCGCCAACGGGCTCTTCGAGCCGATCTGGAACCGCGACCACATCGACCACGTGCAGATCGACGTGCCCGAAACGCTCTCGGTCGACGACCGCGTCAGCTTCTACGAAGCGACGGGCGCGTTCAAAGACATGGTCGAGACCCATCTCTTCCAGATTCTCGCCTTCATGGCCATGGAACCACCGACCACGCTCGAGTCGGTCGCCATCAGTGAGGAGAAGAACAAGGTGTTCCGGTCGCTGCGCGAGCTCGACGTCAGCCAGGTCGTGCGCGGGCAATACGAGGGGTATCGCGACCTGCCCGGGGTGGCCCCCGACTCGGACACCGAAACCTTCGTGGCGCTGCGCTGCGAGATCGACAACTGGCGCTGGGCCGGCGTGCCTTTCTTCCTCCGGACCGGCAAGGAGATGGGAGCCGGAGAGCGCATCATCTCGATCGCCTTCCGGGAGCCGCCCAAGTCGATGTTCCCCGCCGGCTCGGGGGTGGGCAGCCAGGGACCGGACCACCTCACGTTCGACCTGGCCGACTCGTCCAAGCTCTCGCTGTCCTTCTACGGGAAGAAGCCGGGCCCGGGCATGAAGCTCGAGAAGCTCAGCCTTCAGTTCGCGTTGCACGAGACGGGCCAGGACGCCGAGGTGCTCGAGGCCTACGAACGCCTCATCCACGACGCCATGGTGGGCGACCACACCTTGTTCAACACGGCGGAGGGGATCGAGCGCCTGTGGGAGGTCTCGACGCCGTTGCTCGAGGATCCGCCGCCCGTGCTGCCCTATGCCAAGGGGAGCTGGGGACCACCCGAGATCAACGAGCTCATCGCACCGCGCACCTGGCGCCTGCCCTTCGAGCGGCGCTGGCGCGGGTCGCCGCGCTGAACGGACCGAATCACCATTCAGGCCGACCCCCCGGCGCCCGACCACATCCGCCCGAGGCGCTAGGGCACCAGTAACACTCGCCCGAACGCCTGGCGGCTCTCGATATATGCATGGGCGGCGGCCGCCTCCGAGAGCGGGAAGGTTCGATCGATGACGACCCGGAGCTCCCCTCGGGCGATTGCCTCGAGGTGACCGGCGATCATGGCGTAGGCCCTCGGTGCCATGAGCAGCTCGGCACCGAGGAAGTAACCCGAGAGCGTCTGGTTGTTCGGCCGCATGGTCGAGATGTCCAGGTGTTCGGCCGGAGCACGCCCGGCGTCGCCGACGGTGACGCAGCGGCCCCGGTAGGCCAGGGCTTTTATGCTGCCCTGCAACGTCCGCCCGCCGACGGAATCCACGATCACGTCGACGCCACGGCCATCGGTCAGCCGACGCGCCTCGGCCACGAAGTCGTGGGTCGCGTAGTTGATGCCCTCGTCGAGGCCGAGCTCCTTCAACCGCTCGAGGCGGTCGTCGCTGGACGCGGTGGCGAACACCCGGGCGCCCGCCCGCTTGGCCATCTGGATCGCCGCGATGCCGACGCCGCCGGCCCCCGCGTGGACGAGTGCCGTCTCGCCCGCTTGGAGGCGGCCGAACTCGAAGAGGCAGTCGTCGGCTGTACCGAAGGGCACCGGGACGCAGGCCGCGTCGTCGGTGGAGACGCCGTCGGGGATCTTCCAGGCGAACGCCTGGGGCGTGGCGCGGCGCTCGGCGTGTGAACCATCGACGCCGACAGTGACGGCCCGGTCCCCCACCACGAAGCCGTGGACGTCCGCCCCGACCTCCACCACCGTGCCCGCGCACTGGTACCCCACGATGTGGGGCGCCCGTGCGATCTCGCCGCCCAAACGGTTGAGCGTGTCGCCGCCCTCAATGCTCACCGCCTCGACCTCGATCAGGACGTCGCCCGGCCCGGCCACTGGATCGGGCACTTCTTCGTAGCGGAAGACGTCGGGCGCCCCCGTCTCGTAGTAGACCGCAGCCTTCATACGCGCTGGTACTCCTTTGTCGCGAAGCGCTTCGGGAAGCCTCCGCGGAAGGTATCGGCCACAAGTCTGTCACCGCAGGCCGGGTACGGTCTGACCCGGGCGGGAGCGAAGGGAGGCACATGAGCGAAGCCGAACCACTCGCACTGGTAGTCGGAGGAGGGTCGGGGATCGGCGCGGCCCTGGCCGAGGCGTACCGGGCCCGTGGCACCCCGACGGTGACATGGGACATCGCCGGCGCTCACGACGTGACCTGCGACGTGACCGAGCCTGACGAGATCGACGAGGCCGTCGGAGCCACCCGCTCGCGGTGGGGAGTGCCGACCGAGTTGACCGTGACAGCCGGCGTCGGGCACGCCGGTCTGCTCGCCGACACCGACGCTGGCGAGTTCGACCGGGTGATGCGCGTGAACGCGCGTGGTCCGTGGCTGTGCATGCGGGCCTGGGCCGGCGTGATGCACGAGCGCGGCGTGCCGGGCTCGTTCGTCGCCGTCTCGAGCGTCAGCGCACGGCTGGTCGACCGCAACATGGGCATTTACTGCGCGTCCAAGGCGGCCCTGTCGATGCTGGTGCAGGTGGCGGCGGCCGAATGGGGGGACCTCGGCCTACGCGTCAACGCCGTCGCGCCCGGAGTGACGCGGACCCCCATGCTCGGACGCGGTCCATCGGCCACGACGGCAGGATCGCCCTGGCTGGGGGCGGTGGCGGAGCGCACCGCGCTGGGCCGGCTCGGCGAGGCGGACGACATCGCGGAGGCGATCCTCGGTCTCCACGCCATGGAATGGGTGACCGGCCAGGTGCTCGAGTGTGACGGCGGGCTCTCCTTGCACAGCCCCGTGGACGCCTGGGGTGAGATGCAGCGGGCACGTGCGGCGCACTGAGCTCCATCGGTGCGGCCATCGCAGATGATGGGGCGCTAGACCCGACCGCGTGGACGAAAGGGCGGCCCCATCGGTTCAGCCGCTCTGGGTGCGCAAGCCGTCGCAGACGATGGCGAGCAGGTCTCTCGAGGGGGTGGCGTTGTCGTGGGACGCGGCCTGGCAGGTCGCGCTGGCGAGGGCCATCACCGCGGCGGCCGTCACGTCGGATCTCACGGCGCCGGCCTCTTGCGCTCGCCGCAACAGCACCTCCACCGCGACTCGCAGTGCCTCTTTGACATCGGACGCGGCGAGATCGAAGGTCACGCCCGCACCCATCACCGCCACGATGAGGTCGCGCTTGGCCGCGGCCTCCTCCACCACGTGGTCCAAGAAGCCGAAGAAGGCAGCCGCCGGGTCGTCCGCCTCGGCCAGTGCTTGCGCGTCGACGGTGAGCGACGCCAGCCGCTCGAGCAGGATGGCCTCACAGAGCTTCTCCTTCGTCGGGAAGTGCCGATAGAGCGTCCCCACGCCAACGCCGGCCTTCTCGGCGATCGTGTCGACCGGCACCTCGATCCCCTCGGCGGCGAACACCGCCTCGGCCGCCGCGAGGATGCGTGCCCGGTTGCGCGCGGCATCGGCCCGCAGCGGACGCGTCTCGGCCTCGGCGTCGGACCCGTGCCCCGCGCCTCCCGGCGCCGCCCCTTGAGCTGTGAGGGCCATCGAAACCTCTTCCTCCCCGGTTGACAAACGGAGTCTGTGTTCCGTATAGTGTAACAGGAACCAGAACTCCGATTCCGATTGTAAGCCATCAAGGCGACGACGACCAGCCCCATTTTTGGCAAGGCCCGGAGAAAAAGGCTGAGACCAGCGGATTCGGTCCTTCTGAGGGCATCACACCATCGATCGAGCAGCACCGACCCACCCGGAGGAGACACCATGACCTCGACCTCGACGACCTCGGTGATCGAACCAGACGCCGAGCCGGCGGCCGACCCCAAGCGCTTCCGCGCCCTGGCCGTGATCGCCGTTGCGCAGCTGATGGTGGTGCTGGACGCCTCGGTGGTGATCATTGCCCTGCCCTCGGCCCAGCGGGCCCTGCACATCTCGACGGCGAACCGCGAGTGGATGCTGACGGCCTACACGCTGGCCTTCGCAGGCCTCCTCCTCCTGGGCGGCCGGATCGCCGACTACTTCGGGCGCAAGCGAATGTTCGTGATCAGCCTGATCGGGTTCGCCGCCGCCTCCGCGCTGGGCGGTCTGGCCGTGAATGCCGCCATGCTCTTCAGCGCTCGCGCGCTGCAGGGAGCGTTTGCCGCGGTCATGGCGCCTTCGGCTCTGTCGCTCCTCACCGTGACCTTCACCGAGCCCAAGGAGCGGGCACGTGCCTTCGGCGTCTATGGCGGGATTGCCGGGGGTGGCGCTGCCATCGGCCTGATCCTCGGTGGCTTCCTCACCGAGTACGCGTCGTGGCGCTGGACGCTGCTCATCAACGTACCCATCGCGATCATCGCCGCCTTCGGCGCCCTGCGTGTCGTCCGCGAGAGCAAGAGCCCGGCCAACCACGGCTACGACCTGCCCGGGGCGGTGACGGTCACCGGTGGACTGCTGGCGCTCGTCTACGCCTTCACCAAGGCCGGTTCCGACGGCTGGAGCTCGTCGGTGACGGTGACGCTCTTCGCGATCGCCGGCGTCCTGCTGGTGGCATTCGTCGCACTCGAGCGGCGTGCGACGCACCCGCTCCTCCCCCTGCGCGTCGTGCTCGACCGCAACCGGGGCGGGTCGTTCCTCGCCTCCTTGCTCGTGGGCACCGCGTTGCTCGGCACCTTCTTGTCGCTGACCTACTACTTCCAGGGCACGCTGCACTACTCGGCGATGAAGAGCGGGTTTGCCTTCGTGCCGTTCTCGCTCGGCATCATCGCCGGCGCCACCGTGGCCAGCCGGTTCCTGCCCCGCTTCGGCCCTCGCGCTCTGATGTCCGTCGGCCTGCTGATGGCCGCGGCGGGGTTGGCCATCCTCACGACGCTCACCGTGCACTCGTCGTACTTCGTGACGGTGCTGCCGGCCGAGGTGATCATCAGCCTGGGCATGGGCATGTCGTTCGTCGCCATGAGCAGCACCGCGCTGATCGGCGTGCACCCCGAGGACGCCGGTGTGGCCAGCGCCCTCGTCAACGCCACGCAGCAGACAGGCGGCTCCATGGGCGCCGCACTCATCAACACCATCGCCACCACCGCCACGGCCTCGTACCTGGTCGCGCACGGCTCGTCCCCAGCGGCAGAGGCGGCCGGCGCCATCCACGGCTACACGACGGCCTTCACCTTCAGTGCGATCGTGCTCGCCGTGGCCGCCTCCTCCGCCTTCGTCCTGATCCGGCGGGCCCGCACCAGCACCCCCAACCCGGCGGCCGAGGGAATGATCGACGCGGTGGACGGCGACGAGCTCGACCCCCTCGCGCTGGTCACGGTCTGACCCGATTCCACCAGCAGACGCGGACTCCGGGGCCGTGCCGCCTCAACGGCGGTGCGGTTCCGGGTGCTCCCGATCGCCGGGCTAGTCGCTGATGATCTCGATCGCGTACTCGGGGCAGTTGGCCACCGCCAGCCGCGCCTTCTCCTCGAGCTCGGGTGGTATCTCGTCGAGGATCACCGACGCCTGCCCGTAGTCGTCGACGTCGAAGATCTCGGGCGCGAGCCCGTAGCAGCGGGCGTGGCCCTGGCACTTGTCGGGGTCAACGCGGATTTTCATAAGAACACCACCGGAAGGACTCGGGGGCCGCGGACCTGTCCGCCAGCCCAGCTGATCTCCTTGCCTTCGGCAAGGGAGAATTCGGGTATGCGGGCGAGCCACTCCTCGAGGGCTACCTGGAGCTCCATCCGAGCCAGGTTGGAACCGGCGCAGCGGTGGATGCCCGAGCCGAACGCGACGTGCCGGTTGTGGGCACGGTCGAGTTGCACGACGTCGGGGTGCTCGAATGTCTCCGGGTCGCGGTTGGCCGCGGGGAAGTTCATCAGCACCTTGTCCCCCGCCTTCATTGGACAGCCTGCGTACTCCACGTCTTCGGTGACCTCGCGTGCCATGGTCACCGGGGCGTAGGCCCGCAGGAACTCCTCGATGGCGGTGGACATCAACTCGGGATCCGCCACCAGCCGCCGGCGATCCTCGGGATGGGTGGCCAGGTGCCAGAGCGACGAGCCGATCGCGCTCCAGGTGGTGTCCACCCCGGCGATCAGGACGAGGGCAGCCATGCCCAGGATGATTCCGTCGTCGACCGGTGCGCCTTCCACTTCCGTGCTGAGCAGCTCACTCAACAAGTCGTCACCCGGGTGTTGGCGGCGCTCCTCGAGGTGCGCGAGGAAGAAGTTGAGCAGCCCCTCGGCACCACGCTGGCGTCGCTCGGCGTCGTCGGCGAACTCGAGGACGTCTCGCACCCACCCCGTGAAGGTGTCCGACAAGTCGGTCGGCACGCCAAGGATGTGGGCGATCACCCGCACCGGGATCTGCTGGGCGTAGTCGGCAGCGGCATCGGCCCGTCCGCCGGCGGCGAAGCCGTCGAGGAGCCGACGGCACAGGTCGCGCGTCAGGGGTATGTAACTGTCGACCCGCTTGTGCGAAAACCAGGGCAAGAGGAGCCGGCGGGTCCAGGTGTGCAGCGGTGGGTCCGCGGAAATGGGGGGCAGGCCGTACTCGAGATTCGGCCCATCGAAGTCCGGAGGGTCCTCGTCCTCGTCGCCCGGGATGACGGCCACCTTGAGAGAGCTGAAGTGCTCGATGTCGTGCGCGATCGCGGTGACGTCCTCGTAGCGCAGCGGCATCCAGCTGCTCTTACGCCGGTTGGTGTGGGGAATGGGACAGGTCTGGCGCAACTCGTCCCAGATGCTGAAGGGATCGGCCAGATACCGCGGATCCATGACGTCAAAGTCGGTCGCCCAGTCCCTGACCGGCGCTGTCTGTGTCATGAAAACCCCCTTTTGCTCCGCTCTCGCTCGACCTCGACCCACCCTAGTGCGGCCCGCCGGGGTCGCTTCGGTGTAATCGAACTCTGCGACGGGACCCAGCGCGGCCGTAGCGAGCACACACGCCTGCGGCGCACCGAGTGGTCAGCAGCCGACCGCCCGAGCACCGAGCCGCCTGAGCCCGGGCGGATGACAGAAAACGGAAGACGATCATGACCCGCATCACTCGATGACGGGTGACGCGCGCGAGCACCATCCTTCCGACCCGCGCCGCGGTGCGCGCTGACGCTGGTCCGGCAGGGGCGCAGCACGACGACCTAGAGGCTGACGCGCTCTCCGTGCCGCAGGATCTCGTACTGGCGCCCCTCGTCGTCGGCCAGAACGCGCAGCGCGACCCCGCCCGGCTGGGTCCGGATGACCTCGGCGCCGCTCGGTGCGAACTGCACGATGTAGGCCTTGCGCACTGCATCGGTGTGGTTCGGTCCAGTTGAGTGCGGGGTGAGCGAGGAGAACACCACGATGCTCCCCGCGCTCGCCGCCACGGATACGGCGTCGGCCGGGTCGCGCAGACACACGAAGCCGATGTCAGAGAGCTCGTGCGCCAGGGTGCCCCGGCGGTGCAAGCCCGGCACGACCCAGGGGCACCCGTTCTCCTCGGTGGCGTCGGTCAGTGCCACCCAACAGGTCAAGTACTGCTGCGGCTCGACGAAGGCGTACCCGTTGTCCTGATGCCAGGGGAAGGGGGAGTCGGTATCCGGCTTTTTGTAGACAGCCTGGTCCCAGTACAAGCGGACGTCGGGCCCGATGAGGTCCGCGCACACGCCGGCGAGGAGCGCCGAGGCGGTGAACGCTCGTAGCGACGCGGACTGCAGCACGAGGTGGGTGGTGAAGGTGATCTCGTCGGCGCGCGCGATGAAGAAGCGCCCGCCTTTCATGGATCGCAGCGCCTCTTCCTGGTGCGCCTCGAACGGGTCGATGGCCTCGGCCAGCGCGGCCACCTCGGCGGCACTCAGCGCGTCCTCGAGCACGAAAAATCCGCTCTCGTCGTACTGGCGGGCCTGCTCCGCACTGACGACGCGGAACGGACCACGGTGATTGCTCCAGGTGAACGCCGTGTTCAGCTCGTGGAGAGCCGGCATGTCCATGCTCACTCGCCGCGGAAACGGGCAGCGCGTCGCTCTGCCACGGCGCGCACTCCCTCGCGGAAGTCTTCCGTCTCCCCCAGGCGCATCTGCTCCGCGTACTCGTGCTCCATGGCCAGCTCAGCCTGCTCCACCAGGCCACGCCGCAGCGTGGCCCGTATGGAGCGCACGGCCAGCGGCCCCGACGCCGCCAGCTCCGTGGCGTAGTCGAGCGCCTGGGCCAACAGCTGGTCGCGGTGGGTCAGCCGGTCGCACAGGCCGAGCGCCATCGCCTCCTCGCCCCCGACACGCCGCCCCGTGAGCAACAGGTCGGTCGCGGCTTGGCGGCCGACGGTGGCCGGCAACGTCACTGTGAGCGCGAAACCGTGGTGGAAGCCGAGCCTGGCGAAGTTGGCGCTGAAGCGGCTCTCGGGCGTGGCCACCCGGAAGTCGGTTGAGAGCGCGAGCCCGAAGCCACCGCCGATGGCCGCGCCCTGCACGGCCGCCACCACGGGCAGCGGCGCTGCGAACAGGCGCAACGCGGCCCGGTACAGCGCCGCGATGTCCTGGTTGGCATTGGCGGAGAAGTCGAGACCGGCACAGAAGTGTTTGCCTTCCGCCGCCAGGACGATGGCACGACACCAGCTCGAGCCGTCGAGTTCGTCGTAGGCCGATCCCACTGCCTCAATGAGGGAGGTGTCGAAGTAGTTGTTCGGGGGCCGACGCAGGGTGACAACGCCGATGTGCTCGTCGTGACGCTGGACCGAGACGTCGTCGCTCACGCGTCCGGGTTCCCGAGAGCAATGTCCTCGAGGCTGCGCCAGTAGATGATGGCGTCCTCGTCATCGACGGCGCGAGGGATTCGCCCTACCTCTTCGAAGCCGAGCTTGGTGTACATGGCACGCGCCGAATTCGACTCGAACACAAGATTGAACTGCATGGCGTCGAAGCCGAGCTGGCGCGCTGTGTGGAGTGAGTGCTCGACGAGCGTCCGGCCGACGCCCGTACTGCGGTAGGGGGCGAGGACGAAGTAGCCGGCGTTGGCGATGTGCGACGCTCGACCCACGTAATTCGGCTTGATGTAATAGGCGCCGATCAGATACCCGCCGAATCGCGCCACCGCGACCGCGGAGGAGCGAGCGATCCAGTAGTCGTCGAATTCCTCGCGGGTGACGGGATGCGACTGGGGAAACCCCTCGCCGGCGCTCACGATGCGGCTGAACGCATCGAAGAGTTCGTCGTAGTCATCCGCCTTCGCTTCTCGGATCTCGACCGGCACGATACCCACGGTAGTAGTGCCGGCAACTGGAGCGACTGATCGCACAGGGGATGCAGTACCACGATCATCGGACGACCACGCGACGACAACGCAGGAAGGGTCGGAGGAGGACTCGTCACGGTGTCGTCGCGCCGCGAACCCGGCCGCGACAACGGATCGACCGAACGTTGGTGCAGTGGGCCAGCCCGCTCAGCCGTTCACCGCGAAACCACTCGAGCCGGTACCCGGCCTGATCGCCTCAATGGGATCGCGTAAGTCGTCGATATAGCCCAGCGCGTAGGCCCCACGGTCGTAACCCATCAGACGGAGCAAGTCCGTGGGCAGCGTGGCGGCCACCTCACGCGGCACCGAGAGGTACTGGTTCTCCTCCTGACGCAGCCACGCCACGTTGTAGGTGATGTTGAGCCCGATGCGGATGGCGTCGGATCGGTTGGCGCCACCACCGTGGTAGACGCTGCCGGAGTAGAAGAGCACTGAGCCGCGGGTCATCTCGGCGGGCTCTGTGTCGTCCGGCCCGTACGTCGTCCCGTCCGGCTTGGTGTTGCTGCCGACCACCAGCCGGGTTGCGCCGTTCTCCTCAGTGAAGTCCGTGAGTGCCCAAATCGTGTTGCACTGGACCTCGTAGCCCGACGGGAAGGGGAAGAAGTCGAACGCCCACTGGTCCCGGTGGATCGGTTGCGCCGTCTCGCCGGGCCCGATGGCGATCGCCTGGGTCAAGTGCAGCTGGATATTCGTGGCGTGCCCGAGGAAGGTCCGCGCCGCCCCGAGCGCGAGCGGATGTATCACCAGATCGCGGCAGGCAGGCGACCGGGCGATGAGCGAACCCGTCCTCCGGGTCGTCGTCCCGCTGAAGTCGTCGGGCCCGGTCGGTGTGGCGTCGAGGTACGGCCGCAGCTCGGCTTCGATGCGGTCGAGCAGCGGTGCCGCAGCGACGCCGTCGACAATGACCGCACCGTCACGCCCGACTGCCACCGCAACTTCGTCCGGGTTCGTCCCGGAGCCAAGGTGAGTAATGGGCACACCCAATCCTCCACAGGCGCGAGGGTGGGTGGCAACTCGGGGCCGCCAGGCCCGAGCTCCGGACCTGCTCAGCCTTTGGCCACCGCCTCGCCGTCGTCCAGCTCGCCGTCCTCGGACTCGCCAGCATCCGCCTCGCCGTCCTGCGCCGCGTCGACGACCAGTCCGAGCTGCTCGACCCCGGCGCGCTGTGGGCCCACCGCCGGCCACTGGAGGTGGCGGGCACCGCCGCCTTCGGGCTGCCGCCGGACGACGAGCTGGTGGTACTGGCATCTCACGCGGGCAAGCCGCACCACGGCTTCGTGCGGCTGATGTGGATCGCGGACCTGGCCATGATCCTGAACGAGGCGGCGGGGCGGGGCGCCCCGGTCGACTGGGACCGAGTGCGTGGAGTCGCGGGCGAGGCACGGTGCGTGACCGTTGTGGGCGCCGCGTTGGCGCTGGCCCGCAACGCCGGGTGGAGGCACCGTCCGAGCTGTTCCCACTTCCGGCGCGCGGCTGTCGCGCCCGCGCCATGGCGCAGTTGACTTCGGTCGACTGGCCGCTCACCCACCTCGAGCTGCCGGGGTACGAGCTGAACTACGCGTTGACCGACGCGCCGATGCAACGGCTCAAGATCCTGCTCGTGCTCCTCGCCTCGGGGCACCGCATCGGGACGCAGGCGCGCGCCGTGGCCGGGTTGCCACGCCGTGCGGTGGCCCGCGCCGCACCCCGGTCCTGAGATCGGTTCGCGGCGGGGTGCTCAGGGTCCGGGAAAGACCCGGCGCAACAGGTCGAGCACCTCTCCGTTGGCGCTCACCAGCGGGCTGTGGTCGGGGTCCAGCCGCCCGTAAACAAGGCGGCAGAACGACTCGGCGGGCAGCTCCACATCGGGCGTCACGCCGGCGTCGCCGGCCAGGAGCTCCGCGGCCTCGTGCGTCAGGCGCACCGTGAAGTGGCGAACCGGGCCGCTCGTGCGTACCCGGACCTCGCGCTCGACGCCGGTCGGCTTGGCGGTAAAGCGAGCGATGAGGCCGAGGTTGTCGACGATGACGGCGGCGGCATTGGCCGGGATGCGGGCGCTGCCGTCGAACATCACCTCGATGTCCCACGTGTGGATCGCGTGCTCGTTGAGCCGTAGTGCGACGCGCTCGTCGAAGCCGATGGCGAGGGGACCGAAGGAGAAGGTGATACGGGCCCGGTCGTCAGCGGACACCGCCTCGAGCGACTCGAGCAGGCGCCGGTCCTCGGTGAGCGAGTCGTCCGCCTGCGCGCGCGGCGATTTGGCGTCCCACTCGTCCCACACCTTCGTGGTGAAGTCGTCGGGCGTCTGCGCGCCCGTGCGTGCGTCCTCGAGATGACGATGCATCAGGACAGCACCCGAGCCCAGGTGCGACAGCACGGCGGCGATGTTCCAGTCGGTGCAGTACGACGGCTTCTCGAGCTCAGCCACGTCGAGGCCCTCCACCAGTTCGTGCAGTCGGGCGAACGATGCCCGCAGGGGGGTCAGCGGGTTGTCCATTGCTCCTCCTTCGTTGCTCCTGTCGATCGGGTGCAGGTCGAGGCCAGGTCTGCGGTCTACCCGCTCTCGGCTCGCGCCGTTGCGAGCGTGCGCATCCACCAGACCATGTCGTCGGCCAACATCGTGAGGCGAGGATCGAGCGACGCCAGCAACGACAGGTCGTCAGGGTCCTCTCCCTGGCGCAGCGGGATCAGCACGTCGGGCAGGATGTGCACGGCCCAGCGCAGCGGCGCCATCTCGAACTCCACTGCTACCTGGCGCAGTTGCTCGATGGCGCGGGCGCCCCCAACGTTGCCCCAGCCGACGAAAGAGATCGGCTTGCGTCGCCACTCCACGAAAGTCGAGTCCATGGCGTTCTTCAGCACGGCCGGGTAGCCGTGGTTGTACTCGCCGGTGAGGATAACGAAGCCGTCGGCCCGCGCCACGGTGGCACCGAAGCGCGCGACCTCGTCGTCCTCGTACACGCCGCCGGCGTGGGCGGGCGCCATCTCGGCCGCGAAGAACGGCAGCGGATGGTCACGCAGGTCGATCGCCTCCACGTCGAAGCCACCGTGATCCTGCAGGCGGTCGAGCGCCCACGCCGCCACCCGTTCGCTGAACCGACCTTGCCGGGTGGTCCCGGTGATCACCTGGAGCAGCACGATCGCCTCCGTCCCTTCTCTCCGCGGGCCATGTTCTCTCTCCGGGTTCTCACTCCGGTCCATCTCTCCTGTTCCTCTTCTATCGGCAGGCCGGCGGGTTTCCAATCGGAGCGTGCACGTGTACGCACGTGGCGCGGTGTTCCACTAATTTAACTTGACAGTTAACTAACTCTTTGGTTAACTCTCTTCTATGACCGTGACCGAGGACCGGCTCGATGCGGCGTTCGCCGCGGTCGGCCGACCCAACCCGGCGGGCCATTGTGAGCCGGCTCGCGAAGGGCGACGCGACGGTGAACGACCTCGCGGCGCCGTTCCCCATGTCACTCCCCGGAGTCTCCAAGCACCTCAAGGTGCTCGAGCGCAGTGGCCTGATCTCGCGTCGCCGCGACGCCCAGTTCCGGCCGTGCCACCTGGAGGTCGAGGTGCTCGACGGTGCCTTCGCCTGGATCGCCGAGCACCGGCGCATCTGGGACGAGCGCTTCGACAAGCTCGATGCGCACCTGCGCGACATCCAGCGGGGTGCCGGCGACGCGACCGGCGACGCGACGGAGCGTGGGCGACGTGGGCGCGGCTCGTCACGGGCGCAAGGCACCGCGCCCGGCAAGGCGCGAGGAAAGGGTAAGGCAGATGACCGAACATCCAGTGACTGAACACCGCGCGAACGAACTCCGCTTCACCCGCGTCTTCGAGGCGCCGCGCGAGCTCGTCTTCGAATGCATGACCGATCCCGACCACCTCACCCACTTCTGGGGGCCGACCGGTGTCAGCGCGCCCCGTGACCGCATCACGGTCGATGCCCGGCCGGGCGGCGTCTTCGAGACGGTCATGGTCAACGATGCCGACGGCAGCGAGTACCCGACGACTGCGGTCTACGACGAGGTGCGCTCACCCGAGCTGCTCGTGTGGACAGATCCGGGCTCGGGCATGCGGGTCACCTCCGAATTCGTGGCTCTCGGGCCCGACCGCACCGAGGTCCGCATCCACCAGGAGCGCGTGCCCGCACCCCTGACCGCGGACGAGGCCCAGGCGGGGTTCCTGTCATCGCTCGACCGGTTCGCCGAGTATCTCGCCGCGCTGGTCGCCACCGGGCGCGGCACCGGACACGCTACGGACTAGGAGATTGTCGTGGACGCCGACGAGGCAACAGTGATGGCCCTGGTCGCCCAGGAGTTCGGCGCGCTGGCCGACCTGCTCGAGGGCGCCGCAGACGAAGCATGGGACCACCCCTCGCTCTGCGAGGGGTGGCGCACCCGCGAGGTCGTGGCGCACGTGACGATGCCGGCGCGCTACGACGGCCCCGCCTTCATGGCCGAACTCGAGGCCGCCGCCGGCGACTTCACGGCGCTGTCGAACACGGTGGCGGCGCGTGACGGTGCGCTGGGCGCTGCCGCGCTCGTCGACGGGCCTCCGTTCACCCACTCTGCACGGGTGGCAACCGCCGGGTGGCGGCGTGAACGGCGCACTGACGCACTGCGTCATCCACCAACTCGACATCACCGAGGCCGTGCCCCTGGCCCGACGGGTCCCCGACGAGTGCATCACGCGGGTCCTCGAGATCGTGGCGGCACCCGACGGGCCCAACCTCTTCGGCGTCGACCTGTCCGGCGTCACCCTGCGCGCCAGCGATCTCGACTGGTCCGTGGGTTCGGGCGCCACGGTGACCGGGCCGGCGCAGGCGCTCGCCCTCGTGGCCTGCGGGCGCCGGTTGCCGGCGGGCCGTCTCGAAGGAAAGGTGGCGAGCCGCTTCAGCCGAGACTGACGGACCCGCGGCCTTCTCCGAGGCGGAACGGGTGCCCGAGCTGGACCGCCATCAGGCGCACCGGGCGCAGACGCGACGCCGACTGCTCGACGGGCACTGGCCGGCCGGTCAGACCCGTCTCACATGGTGCACTCCCCCGCGCCGGGAAGCGGGCCAGGCCGAACACGACGTCCCACACTGTGAGCACTACCCCGAGGTTCACGTCCTCCTCGCCCTCGGCGGCATGGTGCAGCCGGTGATAGGCGGGGCTCACGAGGATGCCACCCAGCGGGCCGTAGGACCAGCGCACGTTGGTATGCGGCAGGGTGCCCAGGCAGACGTAGCCCGTGATGAGCACCGGCGCCAACGGGTGCGCGCCGGTGATCAACAGGACGGGCACGGTCGCCAGCACGAAGCCGGTCGTGTGCATGAGGGGGTGGGCGCGGAAAGAGGTGAGCACGCTCAGCTCCTCCTGTGAATGGTGCAGCGCGTGGATCCGCCAGAGCGCGCCGACCCGGTGATCGCCCACGTGCGCGATCCAGTTGCACAGGTCCATCGCGACGAGCGTGACCACGACCACCGTCCAACGCGGGCCAGTGTGCCGTCCAACCCGCCTCGAGCCATGCGGCGTGGCTGCGCAATATCACCGCGCTGCCGACGCTCAGCAACGTCATGAACGGCGCGACGGCGAGGACGTAGAGAAGGAGGTAGCAGGCGTCTTGGACGTGACCGCGGGCGAAGAGCGGCCGGGGCTCGGCCGGCCACAGCCGTTCACACACCACCGCCGCCAGCACCAGGGCCACGAAGCCGGGTGCCACGAGCGTGGCCCACCCCGCGGCAAGCGTGGTGCCGAAACCGTGCCGGCCCAGCAGCGCGTCGAGCGCCTCGAAGAGGACCAGCCCGGTCGCGGCGGCGACTCCCAAGGTGCCCGGCGACGGAAGCAGAAGGCCACGGCCGGTCCAGCGTCGAGTCGCAGCTGGTGACAGGGTCGTTGAGCGTCCGGGGGCCGGGGCACGTGGCTCGGGGGCGATGGCGGTCACTGCGGTCATGGCCACTCGACGCTCCTCCTTCCTGCCCGGTCGGCACCTCCCTCGAGCCATCGTGCCCGAAGTAGGCCGAGCGGCCGCCCAACGGCGGCCCCCTTCAGAAGCTACGGGCCGGCCCGGCTCTCGGATTCCCCGCTGCCGGTGCGCCAGGCCTGCCAGGCCCGAAATCCTCCTGCCAGGTCGGCGGCCCGCGTGAACCCGAGCTTTCGGAGCGATGCCGCGGCCAGGCTCGAGGCGTATCCCTCCGAGCACGCCACGATGACCCGTTGATCGTGACCCCGGACCTCGGGCAGGGTGTGGCCGCTGCGGGGATCGAGCCGCCACTCGAGCACGTTGCGCTCGACGACGACCCCGATGCCAAAGTCCCCTTCCTCGGCGCGCTGGCGCTCGGGGCGGATGTCGACGACGAGGGCACCTGCCGCGTGCAGTTCTTCGAGTTGCGACGGGTCGATCCGCTCGATCTCGGCGCGGGCGGCGGCCAGCAGCTCGTCGACCGTCTGCGCGGTCACCTGCTGGTCGGCTCCCTCAGACCGTACGGCGCCGCGCCGCACGGACTCGACGCTGCCACCGGCGTGCTCTCGCCCGAGGCCGACCAGCACACGTCGCGGCGCCACGAGTCCATCAGCACTCAGGTCGTACTGGGTCATGAACGTCAAGGCCGGACTGTAGACGTGCAAGCTGAGCGCGTGAAGGCCCGATTCGTTCGTGACGTCGTGCACATGGCCGGGCGCGAACCCGAGCGTCGTCCCGCCGTGGAGCGCGTGGCCGGGCCAAGCGCAGCTGCCCGCCCTCGTCGCGCCACGGGACCGCTTCGGTCAGCACTCCCTCGATCACCATGATGGCGCCCGCCGACGCTCCGTGGTCGTGCAGGGCCACCTGGCCTCCGGGCGGCCACGCGATGAGCCAGGCGTCGAAGTCCGGCATACGAGCGACCCGCCTCCACTCCCGCTGGGCCACCGCGGTCGCCTCGGGCCAATGCAGCGCGGGCGCAAGACGGCGGGCCACCGCGGCCGGGTCGACCGGCGCGGGCAGGCCCAGCCGTGCCAGGCCCGCCCCGAGCCCCCCGAAGGCGCGGACACGCCGTTCGGGTCGTGGATCGGGACGACTCGAGGCATCGAGTGAGGATAACCACCATTCATGACTAAATCAATCGTATTTATAAGACTTCGGTAGTCGCTGGTCACGATGCCCGGCGGCCAAGATTGCGGCCATGGAAGGGCAGCGGCCGCCAGGGTGCGGGGCATGCGCAGACCGGCACAGTACGGTCGGCCTCCCATGAAGCTCATGGGCCGGGCCGTCGACGAGGAGGGCGCCGTCCCCTCGCCCCCGATCGAGGGCCACCACGCGCCGTGGAGCCGGCGTGTCCGCTCGCTCGTCTTCGGGCCGCAGGGCGGCGGCACAACGAGGCGGCGGGCCTCCGACGTCGTCCGGCTCGCCACGGCCGTCGCCTTGATCGTCGTCCTGGTCCCCCTGGCCGACGCCAACACTTCGGTCGAGATCCACGTCACCGAGCTGCTCACCCCGCCGCCGACAGGCATCCACTGGCTCATCAGCGCGCTGTGGTTCCTGGGGTCGGTGGGGGTCATCGTGGCGCTCGTCCTGCTCGGACTCCTCGTGCCCCGCCTGACGGCGGTCCGCCAGATGGCACTGGCCGTCGTTGTCACGATCCTGGTCTGCCTCTGCTCGACGCACTGCTGGGTCCCAACGCCGGTCGAGAGCCCGTGGCCGCGCTGTCCGGCTTCAATCCGCACTTCCCCGTGCTCCAACTCGCCGTCGCGTCCGCCGTCGCATTCGCCGGGCTGCCGTATCTGAGCCGGCCCTTGCGCCGGCTCACCGTGCTGGCGCTGGGCCTCGCCGCCTTGTGCGCGGTCGTCGGCGGCTACGGGCTGCCTCTCGGCATCCTGGCCGCCATCGTCACCGGCTGGGGATCCGCGGCCGCCTGCCATCTGGTTCTCGGCGCACCCAACGGCCTGCCGTCCGCCGCCGAAGTCACCGACGCCGTGCGCGACCTGCAGGTGGACGTGCGCGACCTGGTATCCACGGAGCGCCAGGAGTGGGGCGTGGCTGCCTTCGCGGGCACCGATGGCGAAGGGCATCGCCTGGAGCTCGCCGTCTACGGCCGCGACGCGGCGGACGCGCAATGGCTGCGCAAGGTCTGGCGCTTCTGCATCTACCGCGATTCGGGCCCCACCCTCGTCCTCAACCGGCTCCAACAGGTCGAGCACGAGGCCTACCTCACCTTCCTGGCCGATCATGCCGGCGTGCGGGTGCCCGAAGTGGTGGCGGCGGGCCGCTGCGGCCCGAGCAACGACGCGGCGCTGGTGACCCAATTGCCCGAGGGGCGGCCGCTGGGCGAGCTGGGAGCCGAGGACGTCAGCGACGACGTGGTTGACGAGTACCTGCTCGCCGTGTTGACACTGCGCGGCGCGGGAATCTCGCACGGGGCGCTCAGCCCGGCGACTGTCGTGATGACAGCGGACGGGCCGCTGCTCCGTGACTTCCGGCGGGCCTCGTCGTCGGCTCCCCCGGCGCGGACGGACCGAGACGTCGCCGCTGCGGTGGCGGCCCTGGCCGTGGTCGTCGGTGTCGATCGCACCGTGGCCGCGGCGTGCCGGGTCCTCGACACCGAGACGATCCAGACGGTGCTGACCCGCCTGCAGCGCTCCACAGTCGACGCCGAGACCGAGCGGCTGGCACGGGCCCAGAAGGGTTCCTGCAGCACGCTGCGCGAGTCGCTCGCCGCGGCGCCGGGCGTCGAAGTGCCCAAGCTCGTGGAGGCCAAGCGCATCAGCTGGCCCAACCTGTTGATGGTCATCGGCAGCCTGGTGGGCCTGTGGTTGATCATCGGCGTGCTGAGCGACGCCGAAGGGTCCCTCGAGGTCATCAAGGGCGCCGCCTGGGGCTGGGTGGCCGCCGCCTTCGTGCTCGGCCAGCTGCCCGTGGTGAGCGGGGCCTGGGCGCTGATCGGCGCGGTCATCGGTACCATCCCCTTCGGCCGCTGCGTCGCACTCGAGACCTCGAACATGTTCACCTCCTTTGTCGGGGGCGACGCGGCGGTCTTCGGCGTGCGGGTGCGCTTCTTCCAGCGCCAGGGCCTCGACGTGCCCCAGGCCATCAGCTCGGGAGCCATCGCCGGCACGTCCAGCTGGGTGGTCAAGGGACTGCTCTTCATCGTCTGCCTCCCCTTTGCCGTCGGCAACTTCCACGCGCCGACCGACCAGGGCAGCCACGGGAACCTCGTCTGGCTGATCCTCATCGTGGTCCTCGCGGTCGCCATCGCCTTGGCCGTGGTGACACTCGTTCCGCGCATCCGGCGCCTCGCCGCCGAGAAGGCGCGGCCGCACCTGGTCACCATCTGGAGCGACGTCAAAGCCATCGCGGTCGAGCCACGCAAGATCTTCTACGTCCTCGGTGGCAGCCTGTGCAGCCAGATTCTCATTGCACTCTGCCTTGGTGCGTCGCTGCATTCCGTCGGCGCGCACGCCAACTTCGCCACCCTCATCGTCGTACTGACGCTCGCCGCCATGATCGGCGGCGCGGCGCCGATTCCCGGGGGTGCGGGCGTGATCGAGGTGGGGCTCATCGCGGGACTGACCAGTGCGGGCGTGCCCCAGGACCAAGCGGTGGCGGCCGTCCTCATCGAGCGGTTCTGCACGGCGTACCTCCCGCCGATCTGGGGCTGGGGGGCGCTGGTCTACATGCGTCACAGCGACTACGTCTGAGGCGATGCGCCAGACCGGCTCAAGGGCTGAAGGGCTGAGCAGGAACAGTGCGCCGTGCGATCCAGCAGGGCCACGTCCCGGCGAAGGGTGTCGACGGCGCTCTGACCCTCACCGCCGTAGGTGTACCCCTGCGTGTACGAGGTGTGCGTGCTGCTGTCGTCGAGGTGGGTCGGCGTCCCCCTGACCGGCTCGATGGCGGTGTCCTCGTTCCAGTCGTTCCATGACGTCACCATCACCATGGGCAGTGTCGGATCCAGCTCTGGGATGGCCACCTCACGGAACAGGTGGTCGAGGGTCGACGCGGGACCCTCGCCCGGCAACCACTGGCGCGGCTGGGCCGGATGGTTGGTGGCCAGGCGGAAGCCGCGGTCGTTGAACCCGGGTCCCACGTCGGGGATGACCGGCACCCGTCCTCCGGTGGCTGCCCGGTACTCCTCGAGCAGCCGCTTCTCGTCGGACACGATGCTCGTCGTGCCCGGATAACCGGTGAAGTCGGCGATGGGCCCGAAGGTGGGATCGGGGTCGCCGAAGTACATCGTGTAGGACGTGACGGCGTCGAACTGCTCGATACGAGAGACCTGTGGGATCGTCGTGAGCACCGGGCCACTCGGATTCAGGGTCTCAGGCGTCACCCGCCAGTACACCTCGTCGCCGATGAAGAACGGGTCATAGCCGTGGGCCTCGAGCACCGCGCGCGCGCCCTGGATCATGGCGGCGACGTTGCCCGTGAGCGTCCGGGTCAGGTACAAGAAGACGACCGGCCGGCCGTGGATGCGCAGATACGAGCGGTTGGTGAAGTAGCGCTCGGCAAAGAGGAGCATGTCCGAGTCGAAGTGCAGCTCCATCTGCAACGTGACCGGCGTGGACTCGCGCAGCGGATCGAACCCGAGGTTCCACGTCTCATAGAACATGGCGAACTTGAAGTGGCCCAGATCCGGCGCCTTGAGGAAGTCCTTCATGGCCGCGTCAGCCTGCTGGTAGTCCCGCCCTGAGTAACCGGGGTCGTAGGGCCACCAGTCGATGGCGAAGAAGTCGATCCCGGCGCGCCGGGCCGTGGCAATGTCGCGGGCCGCGATGCGAGGATTGCTCGAGTCCACCTGCGACGCCGGGGGCTGCTGAGGTGGCACCAGGTGGGCGCGCAGCGTGCCACTCGAGAGGTTCTCGGGGTTCCACAGGTAGTAGTAGGCACCGACGAGCGGGCGCACCGCCGAGTGGGCCGCCTGGTGTGCCGCTTGGGCCGGCGGACTTGCCGATATCAGAAGCGTGACCGAGCACAGCGGAACCAAGCCGAGCGCCCGTGCCGATCGGTTGGTTCGTCGCGCTCGGTGGTCTGTCCGGCTTGGCCGCGCTCGTGCCCCGGCGCCGCGCACCGGGCTTCTATTGCGACCGCGGTGGAGCGGGCCGATCAGCCCGCGCGCTGCAAGGCGACCGCGGCGTCGGGTTCGATCACCCGGAAGCTGAAGCTCTCCTCGACGTAGAGGCGCACCGTCTGCGCGTCATGCGCCAGGTAGCCGATAGAGAGGTCCTGCCCGCTGTCGATGACGAAGTCCCCGCCGCGCAGGCTCAACACGATGCCGCCCTGGACGCCGGGCGCCCACACCAGCGGCCCCCCGAGGATCTTGCGCAGGTGGTCGAGCAGCAAGTGGCCCCCGTGCTCGTCCGTCTCGACGATGCCGGTGTAGATCTCGGGGCCGATGGCGAGCCCGTAAGGCCCGGCGATCCCGGCCTGGCGGAGCACGTCGGTGGCTTGGGCCACCACCTTGGGGTATTGCTCCATGTCCTCCCCGAAGACGATGGGCGGATGCGAGCTGCGCTCGGTGATGCCCAAGATGCCGGCGGCGGCATAGCCGTGGAAGACGCTGACGTTCTCGGCCTCGCGCCAGCTGGCGGACCGCCTCGTCGAGCTCCGGCAGCTCGATGTCGCCGGCACCCCGGTCGGCGTCGTCGAGCTCCTCACGAGAGACGGAGAACTCGGCGCGCAACTCCACGAGAGGGAGCACCCGCCGCCGCGCGGCGCGCACGCCCTCCCCGGGGCTCTTCACCTCGTCCACCCGCCCGAGGTCGGTGGCAGAGTGATCCCACCCGTGCGGGCCGCTCAGGTCGACGAGCTTGCGAGCGGCCAGATAGGTAACGAGGCGGCCCTTCGCCTCATCTTCGATCTGCTCCCAGGCTCCTTCGGAGATCGGCGCCAGCTCTCGGTACAGGTGGTTCATCACTCGCTCCCTTTCAGGCTGCCGATGCTGAGCGACCCCGTCGGGGCCAGCGCGGGACCGCCGCGCGGCCTCCGTCTCCGCTTCGACCTCTGTCACCGGCTCGGTCGTGAACAAGTACGTGCGCAGATGCCCGTCGAGGACGGGGTCACGTCGGCGCAGCCACTCGAGAGTCATGGAGGCGTGCTCCTTCTCCTCGTCGCGGTTGTGGGCCAGGACATCGGCCAGGCTCGAGTCGTTCGTCGCGTGCACTCGCTGGTCGTACCAGTCAACTGCCTCGAGCTCCTCGATGAGGGAAGTGAACGCCCGATGGCGGTCGATTGTCCCCTCGCCGAGGAGCTCTGCCGGCTCGTGCAGTCCTTCACTCCCCATCGGCGGCCGTCTCCCGTTCTGCCTCGATCATCCAGTGGTCGGGCTGGACATTACCCGTCACGGATCGACACCCGCACCGGGGATGTGGAACCCCGGCACCCCGGCTGGAAGCAAATCAGAGGGCTACAGGTCCCAGGCAGGCACGCGCCCGTTCGTCTCGAATGCGGCGCGCAGGGCGGCCTCGTCACCCGCCGTGAAAGGACGAAACGACGCGTCGCCCCGGACGCGCCGAAACACCGGGTCGCCGTGGACACGGTCCGAGCGGAACTTTTCGTGAACCAGCGTGCGCGTGAGAATCTTGTTGGTAGGAGTGCTGGGAAGCGCTCCGCAGAGGCGGAGGAATCTCGGCTGCCATTTCGGGCCGAGGTCGGCCTGCTCGTCGAGCCAGGACGCGAACCCCCCGGCTTCGAAATCGGCGCCTTCACGAAGCACGAGGGCGAGCATCACCTGGTCGCCCGAATCGGTATCAGGGACTCCGTAGACCGACGCCAACAGCACGTCGGGATGGCGTCCGACGATGACCTCGATCGGCGCGGCGGGAAAGTTCTCGCCGTCGACACGCAACCAGTCGGACGTGCGGCCAGCGAAGTAGACCCACCCGTCGTCGTCGACGTACCCGAGATCGCCGCTCCAGTACCACCCCTTGCGCGTGGTCGCGCGCATGGCTTCCTCGTTGCGGTAGTACCCCTCGAATGGCCCGACACCCAAGGTGTTGACCATCTCGCCGACACACCGATCCGCGTTGACCAGACGGCCGCCGGCGTCGAAGGCGGCTCGCGGCGCCTCGACGCCCTCTTCGTCGACCACCATGATCCCTTGACGCAGGCGCCCGATGGACCCGCTCGGACGGTTCCCCGTGCGATCGAGCGCGATGGCTCCCTCCGTCGAGCCGAAGACGTCGATGATCCTCATTCCGAAGCGCCGGGTGGCCTCCTCGACGACGTGCGGCGAGCCCTCGTTGCCGAACGCGACCCGGAGGGTGTTGTCTGCGTCGTCGGCGCGCGCCGGCGTGGCCAACAGATACGTAAGGAGTTTCCCTGTGTAGTTGAACCACGTCACGCCGTAGTGGCGTACGTCGCCGAGAAAGCGCGAGGCGCTGAACCGACGCGCCAGGGACAGCGATGCGCCGCCGACGAGCGCAGCGGCCAGGCCCGACATCAACGAGTTGGTGTGGAACAACGGCATGGCGGCGTAGCCGACGTCGTCCGGACCTAACTCGAGCATCATCGACATCCGGTTTCCGGTGGTGAGCAGCCGGCGCTGGGTGCACCGCACGGCCTTGGGCGCCGCCGATGTCCCCGACGTGAACAACAAGGCCCACAAGACATCGGCGTCGCAGGCCCCGCTCATGGATCCTTCCGTCGCCTCGGCTGCGTGCTCGGCCCATGCCGCCTCGAGCGCGGGCCCGAGCGCCGGAGCGACGGGCGCGGGGTCGTCGGCATCGCTGAAGCGCTCGGAGACCAGGACCCCACCGGGAAGGTCAAGTCCCCCTGTCGCCGCGACGAGCTGTGCCTGGTGCCGGGGCTCGGTGATCACGAGCTGGAGATCGGTGTGCACGATGTCGCGGCCGAGGTGCTCGCCCATGCGTGTGTAGTTGAGACCCGCCACGGCCACCCCGGCCAAGCCGGCCCCACAGAGCGCGAAGACGTAGTCGGGAGTGTTGTCCAATAGCACGCCGACGTGTGGCGGCCACTCAGGATCGAGTCGAGCCCGGAAGAGGGCCGAGAACCGTTCCGCTTCGGCGAGGACCTCCTCGTGCGTCCAGATCAGGTCGCCGAACCGAAGGGCCGCGCGCTGGCCGCCGTCCTCAGCATTGCGCCGTAGCAACGACTCGACGTTCGGCGCAGGCAAGGGAACCTCGGCGAGCGGTGGCGCGAACGCCGCGGAAGAACCTTCACCGGTTGCTGTCACCGCACCAGAGGCGTCGTCCACTGCGCTATCGGGCCTTGGTCGGGTCACCGCGCATGTGCTTGGACACCCTACGCGATGGCGAACATTTGCTGTCCGGTGGGCTCCTTACGGCGAACCGCCCCCGCCCGACACCGGTGGACCGTAGGCTGTCGGCAGTACACCTGCCTCGGGCCCGCAGGCTTGCCGTGATCGGAGGAGACGGCGACATGGATCTCGACAGCGTCTTGATCGGTGGGGATGACGCAGTTCCTCGCGCCCGTTACACGAGTCCGGAGTTCGCGGCACTCGAGCTCGAACGTTTGTGGTCCCGCGTGTGGCAGGTTGCCTGCCGGGAGGAAGAAGTCGCCGAGGTGAGCGGGTTCTGCGAATACCTCATCGGTGATCAATCCATCCTCGTCGTGCGCTCCGATTCGGACACCATCCGCGCCTTTCACAATACGTGCTTGCACCGCGGAACCCGCCTCGCCGACGGAGCGGGGACACTCCCCGATGGCTGCATCCGCTGCCGCTATCACGCGTGGCGCTATGACCTCGACGGCAGTCTCATCGATGTCGTCGACGCCGACGAGTTCGACCCGATACCCCCGGGACCGGGCTCAAGACGGTCAGAGTCGACCGCTGGGGTGGCTTCGTATGGGTCTGTCTCGACGCTGCCACGCCACCGCTCCTCGACTACCTCGACCCGCTCCCCACCCTGTTGGCCCCCTACCACCTGGACCGGTTCCGCCTGCGGACCTACCTGTCGACGGTCCTCCCGGCCAACTGGAAGGTCGCGGTCGACGCGTTCAACGAGGGCTACCACGTCCAAGGGACGCACCCCCAGCTCCTGCCGTGGACCGACGACGTCAGCCTGGATTACGAACCGCTCGGCATCCACTCGCACTATGGACGCCTGCCGAACGCGCGGCGTCAACTTCGTCCGAGCCCGCGCCTCGGGCTCTCCCCCGGAGAGTACGACGAAGGCGAGATCCTCGAGAATTTCATCCGCGGCCTCGGAGGCCTCTTCTACCGGGACGAGCAGGCGCTGGTGGAAGAAATCCGGGCCTCGTCCCTGGACGGCGAGACGATGCTGAGTCACTACCAGAAAGGTCGCCGGACGCTGCTGGCGGCGCGCGGCGTGGCGGTGGAGGGGTTCGCTGACGACCAGCTGACCAGCGTGGACGACGTCTTCTTCTTCCCCAACATGGTCGGCCCGATCTATCCCGGCATCGCCATCCTCTTCCGGGTCCGGCCCAACGGGCTCGACCCGGACAGCTGCATCAAGGACACGTGGTTCCTGCAGTGGCCTCAGGAAGGGGCACCGCCGAAGCGGGCAGAGCGCCGTTTCTTCCCGGATTGGACCGAGCGTGACTGGGGCGAGATTACGAACCAGGACTACGCCAACATGGCCCACGTGCAGCTCGGCATGAAGTCCCGCGGTGGTCCGTCTCTACGCCTCAATCGGCGGCAGGAGGTCAACATCCTGCACATGCACAGGATGATCGACCGCTACCTGACGACGTATTGACGACGCCGTCGGGCGGCGCGACCGAAGGAAGCTTCACAGGGCGCGGTAGAGACCCCCGTCGACCGCCACCTGTGCGCCATTGACATAACCAGCGGCCTCGCTGGCCAAGAACACGCAGACGCTCGCCACGTCCTCGGGCCGGCCCAGGCGCTTCATCGGGTTCGACTCGGCGACGCGGATCTTGGTCTCGGTCGGCCACATGGCGTTCATGTCGGTCTCCGTCGCACTCGGGAGCACCAGGTTCGCGCGGACCCTCGGCGCCCATTCGCCCGCCAGTGCCAGCGTGAGTGCATTGAGCGCGGCCTTCGCCATGGCGTAGGGCAGGTCGATCGTCGACGGCCGCAACGAGCCGACCGAGGAAATGTTGATGATCGACCCTCCCTCCCCGGCGGCCATCCGGTCCCCGATCAGGACGCTGAGCCGGAACGGTCCCCTTGCGTTGATCGCATGGACCTTGTCGTAGAGATCCTCAGTGACCGATGCGAGACCGTTGTACGCCGGCGACATCCCGGCGTTGTTCACGAGCACGTCGCAGTGCCCGAATTCGCGGTAGACCTGCTCGACGAGCTGATCACACTCATCCCAGTGTCCGACGTGGCACGCCAGAGGAACCACGCGCCTCCCCGTTGCTGCCTCGATCTGGTGCGCAGTGGCCTCGAGGTTCTGCAGTTTCCGGCTCGCGATCACCACGTCGGCCCCGGCCTCCGCCAGGCCCTCGGCGACGCCTCGGCCGATGCCCCGGCCACCGCCGGTCACCAGCGCGACCTTGCCACGCAGATCGAAGAGCTCTGTCGTCGCCCTCATTTCGTTCGCTCCTGTCCGGTGCTCGACCGAGCACAGAGGAAACGTACGTCACAGAGAGCCTCCCGGTCCTCCGGTGTCGCCGTGTGCAGGAGCCCGCTATGTCTCGTGGACCTGGATTCTTTCCAGGATCTGCACGAGCGATTCGAGATCCTTGGGACTCAGGGCATTGAGGGCAGGTGGCGGGGTTCCGAGGATGGCGTCGGCCCGGCGTGCCACCTTCTTGCCCTTGCGAGTCGCCTCAACCATTCGGGTGCGTCGATCGGCCGGATGAGGTCTCCGACGAACCAAACCCTGGGCCTCGAGGTCGTCGACGACGACGGTCGCATAGGGCGCGTCGATCCCGAGCGCCGACGCGAGCTCCGACATCGCCATCGGCTGATGGGCCAGCCGGCGGATCGCTCGGATCCTGCCAAAGCTCATCCCCAGCGCTTCGGACACTTCGCGTCTGCGTACGTTGTGCAACACGAGGTCGCTCATGCTCGACCAAGCGGCACGAGCCGTGGCGGACGAGACCGGGTCAGCGCCCACGGTGACTGCGTCTTTCGGCATCATGACTCTCCCTGAGCAGGACCCAACGCCTCGGGGTTCAGTTCTGCGGCCGTCCTCCGGGCCGACTCAAGCGCTCGCCGTGAGGTCGCCACGACGCCAAGCACGAGCACGACGGCTCCGCAGGCGGCGAGCGTCCACCATGCCGCATGGCTCGCCTCGGTAAAGCTGGACTTCGCCACCCCGGACCCCGCCGCCCCGGACGCCACCAACGCGCCCACGATGGCGACCCCCAAGGTCTGGCCGAGCTGCCGCGAGGTCGAGGCAATGGCTGACGCCACGCCGGCTTGCGCCCGCGGCATGCCCGAGACCGCCGCGTTGGTGATCGGCGCGTTCACCAGACCGAAGCCGATCCCGAAGACGATGTAGGCCGCGAAAAGCCAGGTGAACGGCGTGACCGGATCGATCCCGGCGAGCATTGCACACGCGGTCATCAGGCCTATCCCCGCCAGAACAAGGGGTATCCGCGCACCGCGGTGACCGACCAATCGACCCGAAATGGGCGAGGCGATGACCGTCATCGCTGCCATGGGCAGGGTGTCGAGTCCGGCCTGCAACGGCGAGAGGCCCCGGACTTCTTGGAGGTAGAGGGTGTTCAAAAAGAGGAACCCGCCCAGCGCTGCAAACGCCGCCACCGCGGTGATCGTCGCCGACGCAAAGGGGATCGACCGGAAGAAGCGGAGGTCGATCAGCGGGTCTCGACGACGCGACTCGTTGAGGATCAGACCGATGAGCGCCACGGCGGCGAGGCAGAAGGCGGCGACGATGCTGGGCGAGCTCCAGCCCCGACCCGGTGCCTCGATGATGCCGAAGGTCAGCGTCGCGAAGAGCACGATCATGCACACCTGACCGACCGGATCGAAACGTCTGGCACGCGGCGCCTTCGACTCGGGGATGTAGCGCAGGGCAAGCACGATCGCCGCCAGTGCGACGGGGAGGTTGATCCAGAAGATGGACCGCCATCCGGCCGACGAGACGAGGATCCCTCCCACGACAGGCCCTAGGGCCATGGAGATGCCGACGACCGCGCCCCAGACGCCCACAGCCTGTGCCCGCTCCCGGGGATCAGTGAAGGTGTTGGTGATGATGGACATGGCGACCGGGTTGAGCATGGACCCGCCGACCGCCTGGAGCATGCGGAACACAATGAGGAGGCCGAGGCTCGGGGCCAGGCTGCACAGCAGCGACCCGGCCGCGAAGACGGAGAGGCCGATGACGAACGTCCGCCTCCGGCCGAGCCGATCCGCCGTGGAGCCCGACAACATCAAGAGGCTGGCCAGAACGAGGGTGTACGCGTCCACCACCCACTGCAGGCCCGAGACCGTTGCGTGCAGCTCACGCCCGATAGACGGGAGGGCGACGTTCACAATGGTCACGTCGAGGCCGACGATGAGCAGGCTCATGGAGCAGATGAGCAAGATCCCGATCCGTCGGGTCCGGCTCAGTTCGTGCATGGCCACCGGAGCGCCGGCTCGCGGGAGCACGGCCGATATTTGTTGTGTTTTCATAACTATTAAGAGAGTATCAGTACTTTTCCTTCGCCGTCACGCGATCGGTCCGGGAGCACCTCGCCCTAGGCAACGAGGTCGGGTATCTCGACGGAGTACCCGTCCTCCGCCTCGTGGTGCTGTGACGGGGCAGGCTCCGGTGCCTGTGCCAGGGGCTCGGAGGACCGCCGCACGCCGAACACCACGGTCGCCAGCGCACCCACCGCAAAGAGTCCGGCCACCGCGAACACGTCGTCGAGGGAGTGGACCGACGCTGCCGAGGTTGCACCCGGGACCAGCTGGCCGTGCCCGGCCAGCGAGTTGAAGATGGTCACCAATACGGCGAGACCAACCGCCGCGCCGAGCTGTTGAGACACGTTCACCAGGCCCGACGCGGCCCCCGCGACATCGGGCTCTACGTCCGCCAACGACGCCGAGGTCAGCGCCACCAGGGTGATGCCGGACCCGGCGCCGATCAGGACGAGACAGAGCACGATCTGCGAGTAGGACGATGCCGATCCGACGCGGGTGGCCAGCGCGAGCCCGACGATAGCGATGCTGTTCCCCAGGATCATGACGGCCTTCTCGGGCAGACGGCGAAGCAATTGCCTGCTGGCCAGCTGCGAACCGAGGAACACCGCCGCCGGCATAGGGACGAACGCGAGGCCGGCGCGCAGCGGGCTGTAACCCTGGACGTCTTGGAGGAACTGCGCCATGAAGTAGAAGAGGCCGTAGAAGCCTGCATAGAGCAGGGCGCGTGACACGTTGGCGGAGTTGCGCGTTGCGTGGGCCAGCAGGCGAAGCGGGAGGATCGGCTCAGTCACCCGGCTCTCGTGGTGGAGGAAGTAGGCAAAGACGGCCACGCCGCCGAAGAGAGCGACCAGTGACACGGGGCTCGTCCATCCCATAGACCCGGCCTCGACCAGACCCAGCACGACTCCACTGACGCCGACGGTGCACGTGAGGGCGCCGATCAGGTCGAAGTGGCCGTCTTGACGCTCCGTCTCCACGAGGACGACGCGACCGGTGAGCCACACGGCAACTCCGATAGGAACGTTGACGAACATGACCCAACGCCACGACACCAACTCGGTGAGCAGGCCGCCCGCCACGAGGCCCGTGGCACCGCCGGCGGCGGACATGGTGGTGTAGAGCGCGATGGCGCGGACGCGCTGAGGACCCTCGGAAAAAGCCGTAGTGAGGAGGGAAAGAGCACAGGGCGCAGCGAGCGCGGCACCCGTCCCCTGGACCGCCCTTGCGGCCAGGAGGGCCCACCCGCTGACGGCAAGACCCCCGAAGAGGGAACTCAGGGTGAAGATCGCGATGCCGAGCAGGAACACTCGGCGTCGTCCGAACAAGTCGCCTGCCCGGGCTCCGAGGAGGAGGAATCCGCCGAAGGTGAGGATGTAGGCGTTGAGCACCCAGGAGAGCTCGCTCGGGGAGAAGTGGAGGCTCTTTTGGATATGCGGGAGGGCGACGTTCACGATCGTGGCGTCAAGTACCACCATCAGCTGGGCGGTGAGGATGACCGCGAGCAGGATCGAAGAGCCACCGAACCGCCAACCACTTTCTCGACCAGGGGAAACGCGTCCAGGAGACCCGGGAAGGCCGGGACTGGGCGCGTGAGGGCTGGGGAGGATTGGGGCATTGACTACGACCTTTCCGCTGGTATTCTGACCAAGTGGAAGCTTCCTCCGTTTATTATACGGAGGGTACCTCCGTTTAGCAACCCCGTAAGGAAGAAATAGAGATGGCGACGCAAAAAGCGCACGGTGGTGCGAGCCGAACCCGATCAGGCGGAGCCGATGCAGGACGGCCGACCCATGCGTGCCGACGCCCGCCGCAATCGCGAACTGCTCGTCGCAACGGCACGTGGGGTCTTTTCCGAGCAGGGTGCGGGTGCCTCCATGGAGGCGATCGCCAAGAATGCCGGCGTGGGCGTGGGCACGCTCTACCGCCACTTCCCCACCCGCCTCGACCTGGTCGAAGCGGTCTACCAGACCGACGTCGAGGAGCTCTGGTCGACGGCACAACGCGTCGTCGCGGAGCTCGAGCCCTCGGCTGCGCTCGACGCGTTCTTCGACGCATTCATTCGCTATGCGCAGTCCAAGCAGGCTCTCTTGAGCGAACTCCATCAAGCTTTCGAGAAGAAGCCGGGGTTGAGATCACAAGCACGCGAGCTCATCGAGTCGTCGTTCGATCTCGTGATCGACCGGGCCAAAGAGGCCGGCGTCGTCCGCGCTGACGTCGACGGCTCCGACGTCGTGCAGCTGGTCAGCCCCGTGTGCACCAATGCGAGCATCTCTCCCGCGCAGACGGCTCGTTTGCTCGGCATGATCCTCGACGGCATGCGGGCCGGTGCGGTCCGCACCGCCAGCGTCTGATTCGAGCTCGCGCGACAGCTGAGGACGCGTGGTGGGGCGTTCTCCTGTCGCCGTCGACCACACGCACGGCTTTCGCCCCGTAGGCGAGGTCTGTTTTCGAGGTCGCGCCGAGGGGGGTTGACCGTCCGATTATTCGTGTCGTAGCCTGACACGAAATCCCGAGAGATGCGATGGGGGGACACGTGGGCGACGCCTATTACGACCAGTACAGCGTCGAAATCAATGCCGACCCCTATCCCGTGTACCGGCGGCTGCGCGAAGAGGCGCCGCTCTACTACAACGAGACACACGACTTCTTCGCGGTCAGCCGGTTCGAGGATGTGGAGAAGGGCCTCCTCGACGCTCAGACGTATATCTCCGGGAAGGGCGCCATCCTCGAGGTCATCAAGGCGGACATCGACATCCCACCAGGCGTCATCATCTTCGAAGACCCGCCGACCCACACCATCCACCGCCGCCTGCTGTCGCGGGCCTTCACTCCTCGACGTGTGGCGGAGCTCGAACCCAAGATCAGGGAATTCTGTGCTCACAGCCTCGATCCACTCGTCGGTTCCGACGGCTTCGACTTCATTGCGGACCTGGGCGCCCAGATGCCGATGCGTGTCATCAGCATGCTCCTCGGAATTCCCGAGAGCGATCAAGAGGCCGTACGCGATCACGTGGATGCAAACCTTCGGACCAACGAGGGCGAGCCGATGAAGGTCACGGAGAACTTCGCAACGGGAGCGATGTTCGCGGAGTACGTCGACTGGCGCGCCGAGCACCCTTCGGACGACATCATGACGGAGCTCCTCAACGTCGAGTTCACCGACGAGACGGGGGTGGTGCGCAGACTCACACGGAACGAGCTGCTGACCTACATCGAGGTCGTGGCGGGCGCCGGGAACGAGACGTCCACCCGCCTCATCGGGTGGACGGCGAAGGTGTTGGCTGACCACCCAGATCAGCGCACTGAGTTGGTGAAGGATCGCTCACTCATTGCCAACGCCATTGAGGAGATCCTGCGCTTCGAGTCTCCGGCCCCCCATGTCGGCAGGTATGTCGCTCGAGAGGACGTCAGCGTGCTCGGCTCGACGGTCCCGGCCGGAAGCGTCATGCTCTTCCTCCTGGGTTCCGCCAACCGCGACGATCGCCGCTTTCCAGACGGCGACAGCTTCGACATTCATCGCAACGACGGTCGCCACCTCACCTTCGGAAACGGCATCCACCTCTGCATGGGCTCCGCCCTGGCGCGCATGGAAGGCTGCATCGCACTCGACGAGGTGCTCTCGCGATTTCCCGAATGGGAAGTCGACATCGCCAACGCCCGCCTGTCACCGACGTCGACGGTCCGGGGTTGGGAGACGCTTCCGGCACTGCTCCCTTAGCCTGAACGAAACGATGCCTGTCTCTTCAGGGCCGAAAGCACGAAACTACGACAGCCCGATGCGACGTCAGCGGGCGAGCGAGACCCGCGAACGCATCGTCACGGCAGGATGCCGGATACTCCAAAGCTTCTCCGTGCGCGACTGGAGGGCGCTGACCATCCGCGGTGTCGCCGAACAGGCCGGCGTCAACGAGCGGACGGTGTACCGCTACTTCGGGAACGAGAGGGGACTGCGGGACGCCGTCATGCACCGGCTCGAACAAAAGGCCGGCATCGACCTCCAAGACATGGGGCTTGAGGACGTGGCAGAGATGACAGCGAGGATCTTCGCCCATGTCTCCAACTATCCACTGCGACCAAAGCCACCTCTCGATCCGACCTTGGCCGACGCGAATCTCCGCCAGAGGGGCGCGCTCGTTCGCTGCTTTGGCGGACTCGACGGCGCAGTGGAGTGAGAGGGACCGCTCTGCCGCCGCAGGCGTGCTCGACGTCCTCTGGAGCGTGGCGACCTACGAGCGCCTCGTCTCGGACTGGGAGATGGACTCCGGTGAGGCGATCCGGGCCGTCACCTGGGCAATCGATCTGATCACGAACGCGGTCCGGGGCGACGAGCGACCCCCACGGCCGACGGACTCACCGTGACGACCTATGCCCCCGCCTTGCGCGCCTTCTCGGGATCCGAGCTCTTCGATAACGTCGTTCGAACGCTCGGCATCGAATTCGTTCCCACTGACCCGTAACTCGGCGAGGAGACCGATGAGCTGACCACGCTGCCGCTCAGAAAGACCAATGCGTTCGTAGACGATTGCGTTGAGGTCCCGGGTAGCCTCGGTGGTCGCCCTCCGGCCCCGTGGGGTAATGACGGCCAAAGTCGTGCGGGCATCCGACGGGTGCGGCTCACGACGAATGAGCTTCTCGTCCTCGAGCCGGTCGATGATGTTCGTGACAGTCGCCGGCGGGATGCGAAGGGTCTTGCTGATCCAGCTGAGGGTCAGGGCTGATTCGGGGTCCGTCGCCAGCCACGCCAGGACCTGGTAGCGCGCAAAGGTCAGGTCGTGGCTGCGCATCACCTCGTTGACCTGGTCGTTGAGGAGTTGGTAGGAGCGGAGGATGGCGGTGTACACGGCCATGCCCGACGCGGCCTCGGGCTCCCAGCGCTCAAGCCACACCCGACGCGATGCTTCAACGACGTCGAACGGCGCTATCTCGAATCCCATCCCGGAAGGATAGGACGCCCGCTGATCGGCCCTATGTCTGCGCCGCGAGCCAGCCACCGATGATCCCTTCCTCGCTGAGCGCGTCGATCTCCGAGCGGGTCAGGCCAAGCTCTTCCAGGATCTCCTCTGTATGTTCGCCGAGCAACGGCGCATGGCGATCGTGCAGACGCCCTGGACCGCGGGAAAATCGCATCGGGAGCGTGCTGTAGCGGGCGGTGCCGGCCACAGGATGATCCACCTCCTCGAAGAAGCCACGGGAGGCGAGCTGCGCGAGATCCGGTTGGCAGTGGGGCTGGACGACCCGTCCCACCGGCACACCGGCCTCCCACAGCCGCGTGACGATGTCGTCGGCCGACTTGTCGCGGCACCAGATCCCGAGGAACGTATCGATCCGATCGTGCTGTCGCACACGCCCCGCCATCGAGGCAAGCGCCGGATCCGCGGCCCATTCGGGATCACCCAGCGCGTGGCAAAGCGACGACCACTGCTCATCGGTCGCCACGGCGATCGCGACCCAACTGTCGTCACGTCCGAGGTCGTCGGGACCGGCGGCCTGATAGAGGTTCTGCGGGGCCGCAGTCGGTCCACGGTTCCCGGCGCGAGCCAGGAGTGCTCTGTAGGCCGAGAATTCGATCGCTTGCTCGGCCGCGATATTCGCAGCGGCTTCGACCATGGCTGCTTCGACGAGACCCCCTTGGCCCGTCCGGTCCCGGTGCTCGATTGCAAGTAGCAGGCCGAACAAGGCATGCAGTCCGGCGTTCGGATCACCGACACAATAGGGCTCGAAAGGCAGAAGATCCGGATGCCCCGTGAGCCAAGTGAGTCCTGCAGCGTCCTCGATCACGAACGCGAACGCGGCCTGATCGCGCCACGGCCCCTCGAGCCCGAACCCCGGCATTCGGAGCATGACGAGATCCGGCCGATCGGCCCGCAGCGTCTCATAGCCGAGACCAAGCTGCTCCAAGACCCGTGGGGTGTAGTTCTCGATCAGGACGTCACAGGTCGCGACGAGCCGGTGCACGAGCGCGATGCCACGATCGTCACTGAGGTCGATGGTCATGCTCTTCTTGTTGGTGTTGAGTGCAGCGAAGATCGGTCCGCGCTCCCAGAACCGCTCCTCGGTCTGTGGGACACCACCGACGAGGCGGGCACCATCGGGACGAGTGGGCGACTCGAGGTGGATCACCTCCGCTCCCAGGAGCGCGAGCACGTGGCTGGCCAACGGACCTGCCCAATAGGCCGTCATGTCAAGCACACGCAGGCCGCGAAACGGGAGTGCACCTGACCCAGCCGAGGGGCCGGCGCTCCGGCTGTGCTTACTGCGCCACGCCTCGTCGATCGAGTGCTCTCCGAGTCGGGGGGCGGGCTCTGGAGGTCGGAGGCATCCTGCACCCAGCCTGAAGGGGGGTCTTGGATTGGCCGCGCGGTCACGCGGGTTGGCAATGAAGGTGTCACGAACGCGGAACTGCTCGAACGTAGTGATGGTGGAACCGTTGGCGATCGGCGCGTTGGGAATCCGAAAGGCCGAGGCAAGATCGAGCACCTCTTCTATGGTGTGCGAGCCCACCCAGGCGTCGATCGTCGGTTCCAGCGCGGTGCGGTCGACGAAGAGCTTCGGATCCTCCATCCACTCGGGGTGCTCGACCATGGCGCAGAAGTCGAGCCACTGCTGCCCTGTCCCGCACCCGAGCCCGACAAGTCCGTCGCGAGCGGCACCGACACCAGGCGTTGCGACGAAGCGGCGCTTTCGCATCGGACGGCCCAGTTGATCGTTGAAGGTCACGGGGTAGTACGTGAGGCACATGGCCGACGCTTCGAGCATCGACACGTCGACGAGCTCGCCCCCCGGGCCGCGGCGCCGGACCGCTGCCAGCGTTCCGATGGCCGCGAAGAGGCCCGAGAGCCACTCTCCGATCTGGCCGCCGACGAACACTGGTGCACGCTCCGGCCTGCCACGGGCAAGCCCGACGATCCCCCCCGACCACGCCTGCAGCGTGAACTCCGTGGCGGCCTTGTCGTGCCATGGACCCTCGAGCCCGAACGGTGTGATGGACGTCACGACCAGGTGCGGATGCGCCCGCAGGAGTTCAGGTGGGGCCAGCGTCGGGTCCCGCTCCACGACCGGCCCGCGGGACCAGACGACGACGTCAGCCGAAGAAAGCAGGGCGTGCAGCGACCCGAGGCTACCGCTGCCGTTCGGATCGATCACAACACTCTGTTTCGAAGCGCCCAGGAAGTTGAAGAGCGCGCCATCGGCGTCAGGTGGAATGTCGGCGTCCGAGGCCGACCACCGTCGCAAGGGATCGCCCTCGGGCGTTTCGACCTTGACCACCTCGGCGCCACCGTCGGCCAGCAGCTTGGTGCAATACGCACCCGCGATCCACGTGGAGAGATCGACGACGCGAAGTCCGCTCAGCGGTGGCACCAAGGGTCCGCCGGTCGCGGACTCCGCGTGCGTTGCCGTCACGGTCAATCGGTTTCGCGGCGCCGGCGTCCGGATTGACTCAGCCGCCACTCGGGAGGGAACGCCGCGTCGTTGTCCTTCACGGCGAGGTTGAGTCCGGCATCCATCGTCTCCTGGCTGAGCGTCGCCCGCTTGCCGTCGACGTCATCTCGGAGCATCCCTCCCATTGACTCGAGCCAGGCACTGAGAAGACTGCCCATGTACTCCCCTTGGTGCTGCTTCATCACCTCGAAGAACACCTTCTGCATGAACACCGTGTCGGTGGGCCGAGTTCGTGCACACGCGTTCGCATATTTCTCCACCTCGGCCTCGAGCTCTGCTCGCGGCACGACGCTGTTCACGAAGTTGCAGTCGTACATCTGCTCCGCGGTGAAAGGACGCCCGGTGAAGACCATTTCCTGGAACTTCCGCAACCCCATCATCATCGCCCACTGCCACATCCGTGGCGCGTACCCGACATAGCGGAATGCGGGATGCCCAAAGAGCGCGTCGTCCGACGAAATCACGAGATCTGCGTCGGCTGCCTGGTAGAAGTGCCAGCCGTAGCAGTAACCCTTGACCTCGAGGATGCTGATTTTCTTGAAGTCTTGCAGGGTACGGCAGCCCGACCTCGTGTTGCCGTACCAATGCAGGAGTGACGCGCCGGCTCGGTACGAGCGAGGGTTCGGCATGGTGACATCGTCTTCGTCGTCGAGGCCGAACTCCTCTTGGAGGGCGGATCCCTCGCCTCGCTTCGCCATCAATTCGTCGAGATCAGCCCCCGTACCAAGATGGTCCCCGACACCCCGTACGACGAGAACCTTGACGTCGTCGTCGATGCTGGCCTTGAACAAGAGGTCCGCATACCGCCTGCGCGCGGCGATGGTGGGGATGTTCAGCTGGTCGGGCCGGTTGAGGGTGATCGTGGCGATCCGGGTACTGGGATCCTTCTCGTAGAGAATGATCTCTTCCGGTGGCGGGACATCGACCTCGGTCACGTCAGGAACTCCTCTCCTCGCGAAATGGAACCGTGCACAGCACTTCTGGACCGGTCGCGCTGATGTACACCGGCTCCTGGACGTAGAGCGCGCCTCGCCCTTCCTTCCACACGTAGGCAGTGAGCGAGAAAACCATTCCTGCCTCGAAGTTTTCCTCAACGGCACCGACCGGGAGCACGTGTGTGACGAGGGGAAGATCGAAGCCCAGGCCCAGGCCTCGTGCGACCGGCATGGGAGGGGGTGGTACTCCCGCACCGTCATACGCGTCGAGAAGACCGCTCAAGGGGGCACCGACCTGGCAGCGCTCGATGAGCCGATCCCACAGCTCCCGCCAGTGGCCGCACAGCGACTCGTCGCCCGTGGTCTCACCGCCCACCACCTGGGTCCGGCCGAGCTCGCCGACGTAGCCGCCCATGATCACCCCCGCGTCGAATGCCACGAGATCGCCGCGTTGGACCGGCAGGTCCCTGCTCGCACGACGCCACGGGTGCTCCGGCGACGTGATCCACGCAACGTCCTGTGACGCCGGGGTGGTGACGCCCGCCTCTGCCATTGCCTCCATGAAGACACCCGTGAGCTGGCGCTCCGTGATCCCGGGAACGAGCGCCGCCACAGCCGAGCCGAGCGCCCCCTCGGCGACGCGGACCGATGCGCGGATCGCGTCGACCTCCTGGAGCAGCTTGACCCGGCGGACCCGGCGCAGCAGGGACTCGCCGTCGACGAGCTCGGCCGAGGGGAACGCTTTTGGCAGAAGCCGCGCTGACGAGGGCGTGAGGCTGTCGGTGCCCACGGTCCGGGCCGTCGCGGCACCCTCTACCCTCTGGAGAGCCTCGAGAAAGTTCATCGAGTTGAAGGAGATCCCATACAGGTTCTCATGGGGTATTTCGGCAGGGATGCCCTCGTCCCAGGTGCTCAGGAGATGGACGGTCCCGGTCGCACGCACAAGCACACACCCGGGGCCGAAGGCCCGCGACCCCGCGGTCCAGAGCCGCGGCGCACCCGACACGTAGCGCGCGTTCGCTTCGCGTCCCATCACGAGCACGTCGATCTCGGCCGCCTCCATTTCGGCCAGCACGCGGTCCCGGCGGGCACGCCGCAAGACTGCGTCGTCGGGAAGAACGTCAACGACCGTCACCGGCTGCTCAGAAGGGATCGTAGGAATAGTCGGTCATCGGTTCCCACCCGTCTTCGGTGATGAGCAAGACCTCCTCAGCGCGGTAGCCGGCCGCGCCGTCCTCCCACACGATGGGCTCGAGCACCAACACCATGCCAGCAGCCAGCACCAGGGACGCATCGAACGCTTCACCGATATCACTGCCGACGTAGGGCATTTCGGCGCTGTCGATCCCGAGACCGTGGCCGAGGTAGAAGTGGGGCATCCACGGCTTGATCCCTCCGGCCGCACTGATGGCGACAGAGGTGAGATCCGCCGCGGTCGCTCCGGCGCGGGTGACATCGAGGACGGCGTCCATGATCGATCGCCACCGCTCGAACTGTGCGCGCTGTCGAGCGTCGGGTTCACGTCCCACCACCCAGGTGCGTCCGAAGTCGGAATGGAACCCTGCGTAGCTGATACCGGTGTCGATCCACAGAACGTCACCTTCCACGAGCTCGCGCTCCGTCGAGAGCAGCGGGCACGCGAGATCGCCGGTGGTGGTCCATGGCCCGTCCGCGATGGTGGCGGGCATGACCTGCCAGATGGGGTCGAGGACGTTGGCATCCGCTCCGGCATCGAAGATCGTCCTCAGAAAGGTTGCCGTGAGACTTGTCTGCCGGACGCCAGGCGCAAGCGCCGCCTGTACCTCAGCGATGGCGCGCTCGGTGATACGCAGGCCTTGGCGCATGCACGAAAGCTCATCTGGCGTCTTGATTGCCTTGGCCCTGCTGATGAGGGGCCCGCCGTCGACTGGAGGATCGGGTGCGAACAAGAGCGATCGTTCGCGGCGCAGGGCATTGGTCCATTCGTCGATGGCGATCGTTGCGCCGGCCGGCACGAGTTGCGCTAACTGCGATGCGAAAAGCTGCACACCTTCGTCGAAATCGAGGTAGACGGGACCATGCATGTGATCGGAAGGCAATCCGGTGCGCAACCCGTCGTCCTCTCGCATGGGCGAAAAGAGGTGGGGGCTCTCGTCTTCGACAAAGACGACGGCAACCGGCTGCTCGAAGTTGGCCCGGCCCGAATCGGCAAGCGGCCAGATCGCACCGGTTGCGTAGACGACGTTGGTGTTGCCCAGCAGGATCAAGGCGTCGAGCCCGTGCTCACGCATGATCGACCGGATCCTTTCCCCCCGGTCACGCTGCAGTCGGGCGAGATCTGCGTCAGGCGGGATGCGCGTGGCCGGCGCCGACGCCATCAGCCCGGCCGCCATCAGTCCTCCAGCCCGAGGTACCGCCTGACGTTGCCCCCGACGATGGCAGGCGCGGCCTCGGCACCCACCGCATCGACGACTTCGGCCAGCGACTGGGTGCTGTACCCGTAGGTGCTCTCGTTGTGCGGAAAGTCGGTCGACCACATCACCCGCTCGATGCCGATGCGAGCTAACGAGCGCGAGACCGAGCCGGTCGACCATGAACGACGCGAACATGTGATTTTCCCAGTAGTAGGTCGGCTTGTGCTGCACCTTCAGGTCGGCGAGGTGTCGGAACGACGCCGCAATGTGTTCCGCATCCTGAAGCGCAGACGGCACCCAGTTGATGCCGCCCTCGAACCACCCGACACGGAGCCCGGGATGACGATCGAGGATGCCACCGAAGATGTACTTGCCAAAGGCGTCGCGGAAGGGAGCCACGGACTGGAGCATCCCGATGCTGACAGCGTTGAACTCGTTCGGGGTGGCCGGCGGGTTCTCGCCGATGTGATGTGAGACCGGGACTTGCGCCTCTTCGATCACGTCCCAGACCGGATCCATCGCGGTGCTGGCGTAGTCGATCGGCTTTTTCTCGAGGTCCTTGCCCGGCGAGAGCGGCATGAGGAACGTCTTCAGCCCGAGCTCCTTGAGCTCGTCGATCGTCCTGCGAGCTCCCTCGGCGTCCCACCAGTTGATCAGGCCCACGCCGTAGATGCGGTTGTTCGACCGCTCCTGAACTTCCGCGATGTGCTCGTTGTAGATGCGGAAGCACAGTTCGCGCACCTCCCGGTCGGGCCACCCGAACAGGGCCAGAACGGAGTTCGGGAAGACCAGCTCCCTGGAGACGCCTTCCGAGTCGAGCGCCGCGAGCCGGGCGTCGACGTCACCGGTGTGCGAGCCCGAAACCGGGTCGTACTGTGTCAGCACCTCGATGAATTCGGGCACGAGGATCGATTTCCCGTCCATGCCGATCACCCAGCCACCGTCGACGTTCATGACACGCGGGGCGCGGTCTTTCATGCTGTCGGGAAAGCGCTCGAAGAAGATGTCCTCTGCCAGCGAGATGTGGTCGTCAGCGGAGAACACCTCGGTCCCCGCGGGGAGTCCGAGGTCCAGGACCGGACCGGGATGCCGATCCTTGGGGGCGCCCAGGCCGTCGGGTGGGTAGGTCAGCCTCGTCGAGTTACCGGTCATCTTCCCCGCTTCGCTTGGCAACGGATAGAACAAGATTACTTCGGCTTCGTAGCAATCGTCAACGGATCCTGCTAGCTTGCTTCCGCACTGAAGCAGCACTGTGGGAGTTCGGAGAGGTCGTGACATGACGACGTGGGACGACTCCGTCGACGTCGTGATCGTCGGATCCGGCGGTGGCGGCATGGTCGCAGCCCTGACGGCGGCGGAGGCGGGCGCGAGCGTGCTGGTGCTCGAGAAGCAGGACCGGCTCGGTGGCTCAACTGCCATGTCGGGCGGCATTGTCTGGGTGCCCAACAACCCGGTCATGCGGGGCGAGGGAGTGCCGGACTCCAACGAGGATGCGCTCGTCCACTTTGAAGCGGTGGTGGGCGATGTCGGGCCGGCATCGTCGCTCGAACGCCGGCAGGCCTTCCTGTCGGCGGGACCCGAGATGGTCTCGTTTCTTCAGCGGATCGGCGTTCGCTTCGTCTTCTGCCGGGGCTACAGCGACTATTACTCGAGCGCGAAGGGTGGCCACGACATCGGGCGTGGCATCGAGCCCGTGCCAGTCGACGGCCGGGTACTCGGTACGTGGTTGGGAAAACTCCAGCCTGGGCTCGCTCAGAGCCTCGGCCTGGCGGTAATGACGAACGAGGCGCGTTCGCTCTCTCACTACAACCGCAGCGCGGATGCGTTCGCGATCTCGGCACGTGTCGTGCTCCGTACCCTTTCGGCGCGGCTTCGGCGCCAGGCGTTGCTCACGAATGGTGCGTCACTGATCGCGCAGATGCTGTCCATCGCGCTCTCCCGCGGGATCTCAATCTGGACCGAAGCACCCCTCGAGGACCTGATCGTCGAGAATGGGCGGGTCGTTGGCATCCGCACCACGCGGGCAGGGTCTCCCAAGCTGATCCATGCTCGGCAAGGGGTGCTGCTCGCCTCCGGTGGCTTTGCACACAACCCCGAGATGCGCGAGGAGTTCGGGGGCGACCAACCGAACCGCGGGCGGTGGTCCATCGCCAACCTCGGCGACACTGGTGACGCCATCCGGATCGCCATGCGGCTCGGTGCGAAGGTCGACCTGATGGACGAGGCATGGTGGCTGCCGTCGCCCCGCACCGGTCGGTTCGGGCAATCCACGTTGGACCAGGCACGTCAACGTCCGCGCACGATCTACGTCGATGCGGCCGGACAACGCTTCGTGAACGAGTCGAATTCGTACATGGAAGTGGGCAAGGAGATGTACGCGCGGGACAAGACGAGCCGAGCCGTCCCCTGTTGGCTCATCTTCGACGACCGCTACCGCAAGCGCTACGCGCACCTTCGCTCGAGGCCTGGCCGCTTCCCCCGGAGCCTGCTCGAGAGCGGGATGTTGAAACAGGCCTGGACGATCAACGATCTTGCCCGCGTGTGCGAGATCGACGCCGTGGGCCTGTCCCAGACGATCGAGCGATTCAACGAGAATGCGCGGCTTGGTATCGATCCTGACTACGGGCGGGGCGAGTCCGCCTACAACCGTGCGCTGGGTGATCCCAACCACAAGGTGCACCCGTGCCTAGGTCCCATCGATGAGCCGCCCTATTACGCAGTCCAGGTCGTACCCGGTGACATCGGCACCTGTGGTGGCGTCCTCACCGACGAGCACGCGCGAGTCCTGGACCAGCTGGACCAGCCGATCGAGGGCCTGTATGCCACGGGGAACGGCACCGCCACCGTCATGGGCCGCCATTACCTCGGCCCCGGTGCGAGCATCGCCAACACAATGGTGTTCGGATACGTGGCGGCGCGGCACGCCACGGTAGGCACCCTCGCGCCCAATGATCAATATCGCAGAGGATCTCGATGAGTGAGTTCGATCAGGTCAACTTCTTCACAGACCGGTCAATCCAGGACGACCCCTACCCCTACTTCGACTGGGTGCGGAGGCAGAGCCCGGTGTGGCGCGAACAGCACTACGGCCTGTTCATGATCACGGGTCACCCCGAGGCCATGGCCGTCTACGCCGATCCCGCCTCCTTCCCCCCAGATGACTCACCGAGAGGCACCTACTCTTCATGCAACGTGGTGAGCGGAACCTTCGTGAAGCTCTCCGGAGCCTTCGAGGGAGACGACATCAGCGATGTCATCGTCCGGTGCCGCGACGAGTTGCCCTTCAGCGACCAGCTCCCCTCATTCGACCCCCCTACCCACACTGCGCACCGCCACCTGTTGCTTCGCCTGATCACGCCCAAGCGGCTGAAGGAGAACGAGGACTTCATGTGGCAGTACGCCAACCATCTCATCGACGGGTTCATCGCCGATGGGTCTTGCGAGATGGTCGACGCCTACGCCGAGCCGTTCACCCTGACCGTGATCGCAGATCTCGAGGGCGTTCCGGAAGCCGATCACTCCTTGTTTCGGGAGCGCCTGTCGACGGCCCACCAGGAGGTCGGCCACAAACCACTGGAATTCCTCTACGACAGGTTTGCGGGCTACATCGAAGATCGCCGAGAGGCACCGCGCAACGACGTCCTGAGCGGCCTGGCCACTGCGACCTTCCCGGACGGCTCGACGCCGGAGGTGAAGGACGCCGCACTCCTGGCCGCCAACCTCTTCGCCGGCGGCCAGGAGACGACCGTGCGCCTACTCTCTTTCGCGCTCCGGATGCTGGGGGAGCGGCCCGACCTCCAGCAGCTCGTTCGAGACGATCGAGTACGGATCCCCAACTTCATTGAGGAGACCCTTCGCCTGGAAAGCCCTCTCCGAACGCAATTCCGGTTGGCCCGCGTCCGCACCCAGCTCGGGGGCGTGGACATCCCCGCCGGCAGCACGATCATGCTCGTGCCCGGCGCATGCAACCGGGACCCGCGGGTATTCGACAATCCGTACGAATTCGACATCGACCGCGCCAAGGCGCGACAGCACATTGCGTTCGGCCACGGCATCCACACCTGTGCGGGGGCACCCCTCGCTCGTGCCGAGGGTCGGGTGACGATCAACCAGTTCCTCGATCGCACGACGGACATCACCCTCTCGGAGAAACAGCACGGTCCTCCCGGCGCACGACGCTACGAGTACCTCCCGACCTTCTTCCTCCGAGGGCTTCAGCGCCTGTTCCTCGAATTCGATCCCGTCGGCTGATCGGAAGACAAGGACGGCGCCGTCAGCGCGTCAGCGCGTCACGAAGACGCTGCCGGAGACTCCCCCTGCGGACTCGCTGTGGACATGATGAGCTTCGTCTGGGCATAAGGAGGTCCGGCGGTCGTGCCCCCGTCAATGGGGAATACGATCCCCGTCACTTGCGCAGCGCGGTCGCTCGCGAGGAACACCACCGCGTTGGCGACGTCTTCAGGTTGCGCCTGTCGCTCCAGCGGTTGCATGTAACGCAGCACGGGGGCCATCTCGTACGTCGTGATCCCGGTGCGGATGTGGGCCGGTGTCAGGCAGTTGACCCGGATGCCATACGGAGCGAGATCGATGGCCAGGCACTTGGTGACGTGGGCCACCGCCGCCTTGGACGCACGATAGGAGATCATGCCGGCGCCGGCGTTGACGGCTGCGATGGACGCGTTGTTGATGATGCAGCCGCCACCGTTGTCCTTCATGTAGCGCGCCGCATGCTGCGCGCCTGCGATCACTCCGAAGAGATTCACGTTCATGATGCGCGAGAAGTCTTCGAGGTCGTCGTGCAGGAATCGTTTGAGCGGGCTTCCGATCCCGGCGTTGTTGAACATGATGTCGAGTCCTCCGAACCGGTCGACAGCGAAGTCGACCAGCCCCTGCACCTGATCCGCATCGCTGACGTCGGTCTGCCGAAGTCGGCGGCCTCGCCAATTCGCTGCGCGACCTGTTGGCCTCGATCGACGTCGATGTCCCCGATGACGACTCTCGCACCCTCGGTCACGAGCATCTCGGCCGTCGCCTGACCGATCCCACCGGCACCGCCGGTCACGATCGCTACCTTCCCGGCCAGCTCTTGCTCCCTCATAAGGCAATAGTACGGCGTCGTACCTTTCCCTGCAGGGGTCGCGCTGGCTCGTCTTCCCTACGCGCCGGTTCGAGCGGAAGGTTCGCCGAGGAATTGCACCGTGCCACCCGCCAGCGCCGGGCCCGCAGTGTGCAGATGGCAGCGGACGGTCGTCCCGGCCGGCGTGCGATACGGCTCTGGCTCGACGGTGGCGCACATCTCCATGGCGAAGGGGCAGCGAGCTCGGAATCGGCAGCCCTCCACGTCCCCTGAC
>CAWJGN010000004.1:0-10752 GCA_963842415.1 uncultured Acidimicrobiaceae bacterium | reverse complement strand
CGCACTGGTCACCTACGAACAGCAGCAGGAAGGGCTGATGCCGCCCGTCTAGTCCGTGAACGTGTGGACCACGGCCCGATAGTTCTGGCTCGGCGCGGACGGGACCGCGGCCGGCGCGGTCGGGCGCGACGGCTGACCTCGTGGACGAGGCCCGGCGCGCTCGCCGGCGGCGGCTTGGGTGGTCCGAGGATCGTCTCGATCCGCGGAGCCCGCCGCCCGGCAGAGGTTGTGCAGGGCCTCGATCGTCGGCACGTACCAGTTGCCGAAGTCGGTCCGCAGGGAGCTGCCCGCGTGGAACTGCAGCAGCACTTCGTTGTCGAGACCCTGGAGATGCACCGCCTCGGTCTCGATCACCGCCACCTCCTTGGTGACGGCGCGCAGGCGCTCGAGGCAGGTGAGCGGCTCCTTCATGTGGTAGAGCACGCCGAGGTAGAGCACGACGTCGAACTGGCCCAGCTCGTCGAGGTCCACACGTTGGAAGTCGCCCACCACCGCCTGGACCTTGGAGTCGAGCGCCTTGGCGGCGAGGTTGAAGCCGCGCTGACCCGGGAGGTCGGGCCGCCAGAAGTCGGTCTCGTCGCGCGACTGGTCCGGGAGCATGCCGTTGTTGATGCACTCCTCCCAGTACGCCCCGGGTGCCACGAAGTCGACGCCCCACGCATAGTGGTCGAGGGCGACGACCCGGCTAGCGCCCCGCTGCTCGGCCAGGAACGAGAACTTGCCGTCCCAGGCGCCGATGTCGAGCACGCTCTTGCCCACCACGTCCGGGATGACGCCGACCGAGGTCTCTTGGACGCTGATGCCCTTGGTCACCACCCCGTTGCCGAGGTCGATGGTGTGGTACCACCCGAACGCGTCGGCCTGTGCCTGCAGCTCCGACGGAGAAGTCATGGGCCGAGAGCGTAGCGAGGCCGTTGGGGGGCACTGTGCCCCCATTAGCGTGAGGCGGGTGACCCGGCCCGTCCCGCCCCAGGTGATCCCGCGTCCTGCGGCATGGCGTCCGGGCGAGCCTGCGCCCTGGGCCACGCTCGGAATCGGGGAGCGCACCGGGATCGGTATCGACCGCGTGCTGGACGCGCTCGTCACGGCCGGCCTACGCGGGAGCCCCCCTGAGGACCTGGACTCGGACCGTCTTTTCGGGCCGTTCGCGCCATCGCTCGTGGCGAACGAGTCGGGGGCGCCCGTCGTCCACCACGTGAACGCCGCAGTCCTCGCCGTGATGTTCGAGGAGCCAGACGAAGGCGAGGCCCGATTAGTCCTCACCCGGCGCTCGAGCGGTCTGCGCACCCACCGCGGCGAAGTGAGCTTCCCAGGCGGGCGCCTCGAAAAGGGCGAGGCACCGGCGGATGGAGCGCGACGCGAGGCGCACGAAGAGGTGGGACTGGACCCGACCCTGGTCACCACCGTGGGCTGGATGCACCCGGTCATGACCATGGTGTCGTCCTCGCTGATCCTGCCGATCCTGGCGACCGTCGCGCAGCGGCCGCGACTCGTGGCGAGCCCCGCCGAGGTCGAGCGTGTCTTCGACGTCACATTGAGCGAGCTGGCCGACCCGGCAATCTTCCATGAGGAGCGTTGGCACATCCCGGGTCGGAGGATCCCCGGGAGTGCCGACGATTCGTTCCCGGTGTGGTTCTTCGAGACCGCGGGGGAGATGATCTGGGGTGCGACCGCACGCATGATCCACGAGCTGCTGCACGTGGTGCTCCTTGGCCGCTCAGGCGTGGCCGGCCTGTCGGGGGACTGAGCGCCTTACGCCGCCATTCTGACCGATTCAGCGATAGGCGAATGCGCTCGTGATGTCACGGTTCGAAGGCGATCCGCAGCTCGCCGAGTGGACCGAACGCAACGTGCAGCGTGTCGCCGGGCGTGACCGCGACCGGCGCGACGACCGAACCGGCGATGATGCGCTGGCCGGGCTCGAGCACAGCGCCATGGGCGGCGAGGAAGGAGCCGACGAACGCGACCGTCGTCCTCGGGTCCTCCGTGATCCGCCCCTGAGCGATGACGGCGCTCGAGCCGTCGCCGGCCACCTTGGTGACCTCCGCCACCATCGCCCACGGGTCAACTCCGGGCACCTCTGGCCCGAAGACGACGCCGCGCTGGCAAATGTTGCCCGCGAGAACGGGCTCGATGTCGTCGAACGAGATGTCGAGATCGACCAGCTCGAGGGCCGGCGCCAAGCCGGCGACCGCGCCGGCCTCGCCCACTCGGATGGCCACCTCGACTTCGACGGCGGGTGCGACCCAGCCCCTCAACGACACCGTGGCGCCGTCGGCGGTCACGCCACGGTCGAGCAGGTATCCGACCACGGGTTCGCTCAGCCCGAACACCTGCTGGATGGCGGGCGTGTTGAATCCGATCTTCCAGCCCACGGCGGCTGCCCCGGCCGCCAGCTCTTCCTCACGGCGCACCAGCTGGGCGCGCATGCCGCGCGTCACGGCGGCAGGGTCCGCATCGGGCATGGTGCGAGTCTCGCGCCGGGAGCGACGCCGCGTCAGAGAGTCAGTTCCCGTCCTTGGCATACCGGGTGGAGTTCTTCATGTTGAGGAACCCCTGCCACTCGCCGCCCTCGGTCGGGGAGATCATTTTGTCGAGTCGCTCCTCCCGCTTTTCCACTACGGCTACCCAGGGGTAGAGGTGGAAGGAGTCGACGGCTTGTTGGAAGCGGGTCGGAGCCACGCTGAGCGGCGCCGCCGCGCCTCCTGGCGCGGTAGGTCTGGAGGCCCCGGGACACGCCGTTGAGGTAGTCGAAGAACGGGTTGAACTCGCCGACGATGTCCTCACAGAGATAGACGCCACCGGGGCGGATATGGGGAAACAGAGCCTTGAACGTGGCGATCTGCTGGTCCGGCTGATGGCCACCGTCGTCGATCACGATGTCGACCTCGGGCACCTCGCGGAGGAACTCCGACCAGAAGGCGGGGTCGGCCTGGTCGCCGATGAAGATGCGCTTGCCCGGACCCTCATAGACCCGGCATTCCGGCTGGATGTCCACGCCGTAGACGCAGCTGCGCTCCCCGAAGTAGGCGCGCCACATATCGAGACTGCCGCCGCTGGAGACGCCGATCTCGACGATGTGGACATCGCGGCCTCGGAACTTCTCGAGGTGCCGCTCGTAGATCGGGAAGTAGTGGCGCCACCTCCAGACGCCCGGTCCTGTCTCGCGCGGTCGACGTATGACTCGAGCTCCGACAGACTCTCGTCGGGTGCTGTCGGCAGGAGGTCGCCTGAGAAGTCCCGCGCCTCGGCGAAGCCGCGCCGAGACCCGACGACCATGTTGCGGGCGATGGCGATCCTCCCCTGGAGGGTCTTGAGCGGGTGCACGCAAGCGGAGCGTACTGGTCGTCGGGAGCGCAATGCCGGGCCGACGCTCTGGAGACGCTCTGGAGACGCTCTGGAGTCGCTGGCCACGTCACCGGCCCGGCCTCGGCAGCCGGGCCGGCTGCGCGCCGGCCGCCGGGACGGGTCTGGTGGAGGGGCGCGGCCGGGCGCCAAAAACAGCCACCGGGGAGAGCCTGAGGCCAGTCACAGGCAGAGTAGGATGAAGGATCGTCGGCGTGTCGGCCCGGCGTTCGCAGGACCTAGACAGGCCGGTGGGGTGGTGGAGCCGTACCGGCCCCACGAATGCCGGAGGGCGAACAGAGTGGCTGAGATCGAGATCGGCATCTTCAAGTCGGGGCGAAGGGCCTACGGATTCGACGACATCGCGATCGTCCCCAGCCGGCGCACCCGGGACCCCGAGGACGTCGACATCTCCTGGGAGATCGACGCCTACCGCTTCGACCTGCCGGTCATGGGCGCGGCGATGGACGGGGTGATGAGCCCGACCACCGCGATCGAGCTCGGGCGCCTGGGTGGCCTGGGTGTCCTGAATCTCGAGGGCCTCTGGACCCGCTACGAGGACCCGACCTCGCTGTTCGACGAGATACGGGAGCTCGACGACGAGAAGGCCACGGCGCGGATGCAGCAGATGTACCAGGAGCCGATCATTCCCGAGCTGGTCACCGCCCGCATCCGCCAGCTGAAGGAGGCCGGGATCACGACGGCCGCTTCGGTGACGCCCCAGCGGACCGAGAAGCTGGCGCCCGCCATCCTGGCCGGAGAGCTGGACCTGTTGGTGATCCAGGGAACGGTGGTGTCAGCCGAGCACGTGTCGAAGACCTCGGAGCCGCTCAACCTGAAGCGCTTCATCCGGGAATTCGACATCCCGGTCATCGTCGGCGGCTGCGCCTCCTACCAGGCCGGGCTGCATCTCATGCGCACCGGTGCGGTGGGTGTGCTGGTCGGGGTCGGCCCCGGCAACGCGTGTACGACCCGGGGCGTGCTCGGGCTGGGCGTGCCCCAGGCCACCGCCATCGCCGACGTGGCGGGGGCCCGCATGCGCCACCTGGACGAGACCGGGGTGTACGTGCACGTGATCGCGGACGGCGGGATGTCCAAGGGAGGCGACATCGCCAAGGCCATCACCTGCGGCGCCGACGCGGTCATGCTCGGCTCGCCCCTGTCGTCCGCCTTCGAGGCGCCGGCCCGTGGCTTCCACTGGGGCATGGCCACCTTCCACCCGACGCTGCCCCGCGGCGCCCGGGTGCGCACCTCGGTGCGCGGCTCGCTGCGCGAGATCCTGCTCGGCCCCGCCCACGAGAACGACGGCCGCATGAACCTCTTCGGCGCCCTGCGGACCGCCATGGCGACCTGCGGATACGAAACGGTGAAGGAGTTTCAGAAGGCCGAGGTCATGATCGCCCCGGCGCTGCAGACGGAGGGCAAGGCCTTGCAGCGCTCGCAGGGCGTGGGGATGGGGCACTGACCGACACCATCCTCGTCGTCGACTTCGGGGCCCAGTACGCGCGGCTCATCGCCCGCCGGGTCCGCGAGGCGCACGTCTACTCCGAAATCGTCCCCGCCTCCATCTCGGTCGAGGAGCTCCGCCGCCGGGCGCCCAAGGGCATCATCTTCAGCGGCGGCCCCAAGTCGGTCTACGAGACGCCGGCGCCCTCAATCGATTCCGGCGTCTATGAGCTGGGGATCCCGATCATGGGCCTCTGCTACGGCGCGCAGCTCATGGCGTTGCAGCTGGGCGGCACGGTCTCGCGCACGGGCCAGGGCGAGTACGGGCGCACGTCGCTGTCGCGCTCGCCCAGTTCGGCCTCGCCGCTCTTCCCCGACTGGCCGTCCACGTCGTCAGTGTGGATGAGCCACGGCGACGCCATCACCGAGGTGCCGCCCGGCTTCGTGGCCACGGCGACCTCGCCCGGTGCACCCGTCGTGGCCATGCACGACCCCGAGCGCCTGCTGTTCGGGCTGCAATTCCACCCCGAGGTGGTGCACACCGACCGCGGCAGCGAGGTGTTCGACCACTTCCTGATCGACGTGTGCGGCTGTGCCCCGGGATGGACGCACGTGTCGATCATCGAGCAGCAGGTGGAGGCCGTGCGGGCGCAGGTTGGTGGCGACCGGGTGCTCTGCGCGCTGTCGGGTGGGGTCGATTCGGCGGTGGCGGCGGCGCTGGTGCACAAGGCGGTGGGGGACCAGCTCACCTGCGTCTTCGTCGACACGGGGTTGATGCGGGCCGGCGAGGCCGATCAGGTGGAGGACACCTTCCGGCGCCAATTCAAGGTCGACCTGGTCCACGTGAAGGCGGCCGACCGTTACTTCACGGCGTTGGAGGGGGTGACCGACCCCGAGCGCAAGCGCAAGATCATCGGTGAGCTCTTCATCCGCATCTTCGAGGAGGTGGCGCGCGACCTGGGGTCCGGTGGCCCCGATGACGAGGGGCCGCGGTTCTTGGTGCAAGGGACGCTGTACCCAGACGTGATCGAGTCGGGAAGCGACACCGCCGCCAACATCAAGTCGCACCACAACGTCGGAGGCCTGCCCGAGGATCTGAAGTTCGAGCTGGTGGAGCCGCTCCGGTTGCTCTTCAAGGACGAGGTGCGCGCCGTGGGCGAGGAGTTGGGACTGCCGCACGAGATCGTGTGGCGCCAACCATTTCCCGGCCCGGGGCTGGCCGTGCGCATCATCGGCGAGGTGACGCGCGAGCGAGCCGAGATCCTGCGCGCTGCCGACGCCGTCGTGGTCGAAGAGATCCGGCGGGCCGGCCTCTACCGCGAGCTGTGGCAGAGCTTCGCCGTGCTGCCGGCGGTCAGGACGGTCGGGGTGATGGGAGACGGCCGCACCTACGCCTACCCCATCGTGATCCGCGCCGTCACCAGCGACGACGCCATGACGGCGGACTGGGCCCGCCTGCCCTACGACTTGGTCGAGCGCATCGCCTCTCGTGTCATCAACGAGGTGGAGGGCGTGAACCGGGTGGCGCTCGACGTGACGTCGAAGCCACCCGGGACCATTGAGTGGGAGTGAGCGGGCGCACGTCTTCTGCCTCGGCGGGCAACGGCCAGCTCTTCGACACCTCCGACGAAGGTGTCGGCGCGGCGGCCGCTGCGGCGGCCGACGAGGAGGCCCTCGCTGAGGAAGCCGACGACGCGGAGGACGACGACCGCCGGCGCCGCTCGGCGACTTCATCGGGGGCGTTCGCGGGTCGGCCCGCGGCCCTGGTCGACGACCTGACCCTCCCCCAGCGGGCCGCGGTGGAGCACCGCGGCGGACCATTGCTCATCATCGCCGGGGCCGGCTCGGGCAAGACACGCGTGCTCACCCGGCGCATCGCGCACCTGATGGCGACCGGTGACGCGCCGCCCTGGGGGATCCTGGCCATCACCTTTACCAACAAGGCGGCCGACGAGATGCGGGCCCGGGTGGTCGAGCTCGTCGGGTCGGCGGCCGACAAGATGTGGGTCTCCACGTTCCACTCGGCCTGCTTGCGCATCCTGCGAGCCAACGCCGACCGGCTGGGCTTCCGCTCGGGCTTCACGGTCTACGACGACAGCGACTCGCGACGCCTGATCGAGATGATCACCGCCGAGCTCGGCTACGACCAGAAGCGGTTGCCGTCGCGCGCGGTGCAGAGTGTCATCGGCCAGGCCAAGTCGGAGCTGGTCGACTTCGAGGCGTTCCGAGAAGAGGCGCGGAGGGGCCCGATCCCTTCCGCAAGCGCATCGCCGAGATTTACGCGCAGTACCAGGACCGACTGCACGCGGCCAACGCCATGGACTTCGACGACCTGCTCATGGTGACCGCCAACCTGCTGGAGGCCTACCCCGACGTGCGGAAGGCCTACCAGGCGCGCTTCGGGCACATCCTCGTCGACGAATTCCAGGACACGAACCACGCCCAGAACGAGATCGTCAAGTTGCTCGGCGAGGCGCACGGCAACGTCACCGTCGTGGGCGACTCGGACCAGTCGGTCTACCGCTGGCGCGGCGCCGACATCCGCAACATCTTGGAGTTCGAGCGGGCGTTCCCCAACGTGACCACGATCATGTTGGAGCAGAACTTCCGTTCCACCCAGACGATCCTCGACGCCGCCAACGCGGTCATCGCCAACAACGTCGGTCGCCAACCCAAGGAGCTCTTCACCGTCGGCGACACCGGCGGCCCGGTCCGGCGCTACCGCGCCGAGGACGAACACGACGAGGCAGCGTGGGTCTCCAGCGAGATCCTGCGGCTGCACGCATCCGAGTCACTGTCCTGGGGGGACTTCGCCGTCTTCTACCGGACCAACGCCCAGTCGCTGCCGCTCGAGACCTCGATGGGGTTCAGCGGCATCCCGTACAAGGTGGTGGGCGGTGCCAAGTTCTACGACCGGCGCGAGATCAAGGACGTGCTGGCCTACGTGCGCGTCCTGGCCAACCCCGACGACGAGGTGTCGGCCCGGCGCATCGTCAACGTCCCCAAGCGCGGCATCGGCGACACCTCGGTGGCCCGCCTGGCCGCGTGGGCCACGTCAACGGTGTGCCCTTCAGCGAGGCCATCGACCGCGCCGCCGAGACGGGCCTCACCGCCAAGGCACTGCGGGGGGCCGAACAGCTGTCCAAGACGCTGGCCGAGCTGCGACCGCTGGTGCAGACGGTCAACCCCGCCGACTTCGTCCAGCTGGTGGCCGACCGCACCGGCTACCTGGCCGAGCTCGTGGCGGAACACACGCTCGAGGCGGACGGCCGGATCGAGAACCTGGCCGAACTGGCCTCGCAGGCCGGCGACTTCGACGACGTCCAGGGTTTCCTCGAAACGGTGGCTCTGGTGGCCGACTCCGACGAGCTCGAGAGCGACGGGACCCGAGTGTCGCTGATGACGCTGCACACGGCCAAGGGGCTGGAGTATCCCGCCGTGTTCGTGGTGGGCCTGGAGGAGGGGATCTTCCCCCACTTCCGCTCGCTCTCGGAGCCGAGCGAGCTGGAGGAGGAGCGCCGGCTGTTCTACGTCGGCATCACCCGGGCCCGCCAGCATCTGGCCATCTCACACGCCTGGTCGCGCACGACCTGGGGCCGCACCCGGCCGGCCATGCCCAGCCGTTTCGTGACCGAAGTACCGGCGCACCTGGTGGACGGACGCCGGTCTGGGCTCGCCCCGACGGGGCACGGGATATGACTCGCTCTCGGCCGAGGAGCATCTGCCCGGTGCCACCTTCGCCCGGCGGTGTCGCCCAACGACTCGCTCGGCGGCGGCCGGGGGGGTCCAAGGGTCGGCGGGGCGGCGCGGGCGCCGAGGACCTCGGCCTCGTGGCGGGCGACGAGGTGGTGCACGACCACTGGGGACGAGGCGTCGTGGTCGCTGCGAAAGGAGAAGGTTCGCGGGCACAGGCCACGGTGGACTTCGACACGGTAGGGAAGAAGAACCTGTTGCTCTCGGCGACCCCGTTGCGGAGGGCCCGACCCGAGCCCCAGGCCGCTCACCCACTCAGTCGTCGAGCGTAAACAACCGCAATTATGTAGTCATAAGCGAGCTGCTTGGAGAGTACGCTTCTGGCTATTTCGTCGCAATCTTGCGACCCGTTGTGGCTGTTGTGCCCGAAATAGCTGATTTCAACTTTGTGGAATCCAGTTCGTTCCAGAACGTTCCTCAGGGTTTCCTGGTCATGCCAGTGCGTGTGTTCTGGATGCGCCACAGGCGTGGCCTCCCCATCGGTAGATGGTGTTTCCGATGTAGAACGCATTGGGCGTCGTGAGAACAAGACAGCCACCAGGAGCGAGGTGTTGTTTCGCACTTCTCAAGAAACCGGCTACGTCCCCGAGGTGTTCGATGACCTCTCCCCCAAAAATGGTATCGAACTGTTGTCCCAGGTCGAAATGTTGGCGTTGCCGACGACGGCCCGAAAGCCCGCCACATTCATCTCGGCCACTGTCTTCTCGTCGATATCCATGCCGGTCACATCGCTGAATCGGTCCACCAGGAGACCGTGCATCCAATCGGGCTTCCCGTATCTGGACGCACAGCCGATGTCCAATATCCGGCCATCTTTGATATGCGGCGCGACCTCTTCAAATCGCTCTCGCAAGCTCCCTTGTCCCCACGGGGCGCCCTCACCCCACTTCGGTTGCAAGAAGTGGCCCCTCGCCGGCGAACTGGGCTTCGGGCCCGTGCTTCGCATTGTGGGCGAGTTTGGCCCACCGTCTCCGGGAGCTCCCGTTCTGGTCACAGGCGTACCTTACGCCGATGCTGCACCGTGCCTCCGTTGTCCGAGCGTTGCGTCAAGGGTTCCACGAGGGGCGCCGATGACGCAGTGCCCGCGGCGAGCGCCTTGCCCCGTCGATGACGAACGAGCAGTCCCTGCTCGAAGCGCAGGTTCCGGGCCACCAAGTCGGCCAGCAGGCGCTTGACCACCGTCGTGTTCTCGGTGTCGCCCTCCCACACGCCGGCGGGGATCTTGGTGTCGTCGGCGGTGATGAGCAGGGCCACCACGCAGCGGCACTCATGGAAGACGATGCCGTCGATCATCAGCACCGCCGCGTCGTGCTCGGCCAAGTCCGCCGAGAGCACCTCGGCCAGCTTCTCGGTGGTGGCGACCGTCGCCACGCCAGCCAGCATGCGTTCGACGGCGAGCTGGCTGAGCAGGTCCCGATCGTTGAAGGCGGCGTAGGAGTCGAGGCGCACCTCGCGCCCCTTGGGCCCGGCCTTCTCGGTCATCTCCTCGGCCATGATCTGTTCGACGACGGCCAGTCCGGCGCAGCAGAACGCCATGAGGCCGCCCTTGATTGCGCAAAGAGGTCTTGGAGGGCGACGGCCACAACAGGTAGCTTCTTCTTCGTTGGTGGTGGCCGCTTTCCTGTGAGTGTGTGGTTTCGACGCCTGAACACCCACCAGCCGGAAGGCTTCAGGCGGGGGACGACCACCTGTTTCCCAGGAGATTCAGGATAACCTCGGGCGCAGTCCACTCGGCATGGCAGAAAAGAATGGTTCGTGGCAATCACATCAGTAAGAAGGAGCTTCAACTTGAGGCTCCACCTGCCCGAGCGGTGCCTGCTGGCACCTTGCTCAGCCACCTTGAACGACCCGCTTGATCCCCGGCGATGGGTTTGGTACCTCGGTGGCCGTATCTGGGTCGACCGCCGTCGTCGGCGCACCGAACTATTCGTCCGTGCGGTATGGGGTCGTAAAAGGCCAACGCCGGATGGTCGGTCAATCGCTGCTCTTTCCTGTTCCGAGATCCCGGGCGCGTGGTCCCGCTCGGCGATCTGGGCGACCTCGGCCCCCACTTCCTCGGCCGGCCCGCTCAGTACGCACCGTGTGTTCGGCGGACTTGGTGGCCGCGCTCGAACGGCGCCCACTCGTAGCCGCGCGTAGACATATCCAAGTCGCCCTGCGTCCTCTCTGGGGCCTCTGTAGGTCCCGCAGGCGGCCTGAATCGGCGCC
>CAWJGN010000003.1:0-1522774 GCA_963842415.1 uncultured Acidimicrobiaceae bacterium | reverse complement strand
CCGGCTGCACGAGGTGCCCATCGGTCGCCACACGTTCCGCGTCCTCTCGGTGGTCTGGGGCATCGGGCTGGTGGTCGAGGCGTCGACGCGCCTGGCCCTGGCCGACGTGCTGCCGACGGGTACCTTCCTCGCGATCTCGCCTTTCATCACGGCATCGGTCATCGGCACCCTGTTCGCCTTCACCGCGTTCTACAGCAAACGGGCCCAACTCGCTTTCGCAGCCAGTGCTGCCGGCGACGTCCGGCACGTGGCCGGCGACGTCGCCAAGGACGCGACGTCCTCACAGCCGCCGCCCGACGACGGCACCTCTCAGATTCCCTTCGCCTGAACCGCACCTCTATCCTCGGCCTTCGCGGCCGGCGTCTGGCCGGCGGCGGGATGTCAGCGAAGGGAGCACGATGGCAGACGAAGTGCTGCGGGAGCGCCGCGGGAACGTCGAGATCCTCACTATCAACCGGCCCGAGGCTCGCAACGCCATCAACGGCGCCGTGAGCATGGCGATGGGGGGCATCATGGACGAGCTGGCCGAGGACACGGACTGCTGGGTCGTGGTGATCACCGGCAGTGGCGACAAGGCCTTCAGCGCCGGCATGGACCTCAAGGCGTTCAGCAGTGGCGAGGGGGGCGGCATCTTGGGCGCCAGCGGTGGCTTCGCCGGCCTCACCCAGCGCGACTTCCCCAAGCCGATCATCGCGGCGGTCAACGGCTCCGCACTGGCCGGCGGCTTCGAGATCATGCTCTCGTGCGACCTCGTGGTGGCGGCCGACCACGCCACCTTCGGCATCCCCGAGGCCAAGCGCGGCCTCGTCGCCGGGGCCGGCGGGCTCATCCGCATGCCCAAGCGGCTGCCCATGGCGGTGGCGCTCGAGCTGGCCATGACGGGGGACCCCATTGACGCCGAGCGCGCCTATGCGCTCGGACTGGTCAACAAGGTCGTGCCGGCCGGGCGTGCTCCTCGACGAGGCGATCGCGCTGGCCGAGCGGATCGCCGCCAACGCGCCCCTGGCGGTGCGCTACTCCAAGAGCGTCATGAAGCGCGCCGCCGAGCTCCCCGAGGCCGAAGGGCTGGAAGATCAACGCGGAGGCAGTCGGCGTCGTCTTCTCCTCGGCCGACGCCATGGAGGGGCCCATCGCGTTCGCCGAGAAGCGCGCGCCGAACTGGCAGGGCAAATAGCGCGTGCTCGCGCCGGCGCTCGACACCATCCGCCTGACGCTCCACGTCCTCGCGGCGACCGTCTGGGTGGGCGGCCAGATCGTCATGATGGGCCTGGTCGGCCCCGCTCGCACCCTGGGCGGCGACGCCCCCCAGACCCTGGCCGCGCGCCTTCGCCCGCATGGCCTGGCCGGCCTACGTGGTCCTCGTCGTCACCGGCCTCTGGAACATCACCACTTTCACCTGGTCCGCCCAGAGCTCGGCCTGGAAGGCCGTGCTGTCGCCAAGATCGTCGTCGTCGTCCTGGCGGGGCTCGGCGCCTTCTTGCACCAGCGTGCGACGACCAAGGGCCAGCTCGCCCTGTGGGGATCGGTGGCCGGCACCGCCAGTGTGGCGGCGCTGGTCATGGGCGTCCTCCTGGCGGGATGACTCCGGCGCACCGATCGGGTCCACCGGCGCCGCTCGGGGCTGCGGGTCCGGCAGGGTGGGAATAGGTCTAACCTGGGGTCCGAGTTCACCGCCACGTGGACCCGGGTGAAGGAGAACCGCATGCTCGCTGACATTTTCGGTCCAGACCTGCTCATCGTGGCCATCGTGCTCGTCGTCCTCCTCTTCGGCGGGGCAGCCATCCCCAAGCTGGCCCGCAATCTCGGTTCGGCCAAGAACCAGTTCGAGCAGGGAATGAAGGACGGGAAGGCCGAGGCGCGCGGCCAACGGCACGTCCGCCGCGTCGGACACGCCTGCGCCGTCCGAGGAGAAGTCCCAGGGCTCCTGACCCGGCGGCCCGGCTCACCCGCCGCCCGACGAGCGAGTCCGTGCCCTCTGACATCCTGCGCGTCGCCGAGCGCCTCTGGAACGGGGAGCTCTCCACTTCGACCTTCCACCCCGTCGACCACATGGGCGGCTTCGTCGAGATCACCGACGGCGTCGGCTTCTGCCCGTCCTTCGCCAACGTGTCCTGCCTTTGCGACCGAGGACGGCCTGTTCCTCGTCGACACCGGCAGTGCACCGCTGGCCCAGGTCGTCCACGATGACATCCGTGGCTGGAGCCCGGCCCGCCTCAACACCGCCGTCTACTCCCACGGCCACATCGACCACGTCTTCGGGGTGCCGGTCTGGGAGGAGGAGGCGGCGGCACGGGGTTGGGCGGCGCCCCGAGGTCATCGCCCACCACGCGCTGCCCGCACGCTTCGACCGCTACATCTTCACCGCGGGGTACAACACGATCATCAATCGCCGCCAGTTCGGCTTCACCGATCTGGTCTGGCCGACCGAGTACCGCTATCCGGACCGCACCTACCACGACACCCTCGACGTCTCGGTCGGCGGCCTCGGCTTCGCGCTGCGCCACGAGAAGGGCGAGACCGACGACCACACGATCACCTGGCAGCCCGACACGCGGGTGCTCTGCTGCGGTGACCTGTTCATCTGGGCCTCGCCCAACGCGGGGAACCCCCAGAAGGTGCAGCGCTACCCGCGCGAGTGGGCCGACGCCCTGCGGCGCATGCTCGAGCTCGACGCCGAGTTCCTCCTCCCCGGGCACGGGTTCCCGGTCATCGGGGCCGACCGTGTCCGCCAGGCCCTCACCGACACCGCCGACCTCCTCGACTCCCTGGTCGACCAGACGCTCGCCGTGATGAACGCGGGCGGACGGCTCGACGATGCCATCCACACCGTGCGCGTGCCCGCGGCGCTGGCGGACCGGCCGTTCCTCCAGCCCGTCTACGACGAGCCCGAGTTCATCGTCCACACCGTGTGGCGCCAGTACGGCGGGTGGTGGGACGGCAACCCGGCGACCTTGAAGCCCGCCCCCGAGCGCGCCCTGTCTCTCGAGCTCGCTGCGCTCGCCGGGGGCGCGAGCGCCCTGGCCGAGCGGGCCCTCCAACTCCTGGCGGACGCGACGGACGCGCCCGAATCCGAGCCGCGGAGCGGGCCGACGGGGCCCTCCGCCTGGCCGGCCACCTCGTCGAGCACGCCTGGCTGGCCGAGCCCGACGACGAAGGCGTGCAGCGGGCGCCGCCAGCAGGTCTTCGCGGCGCGGGCCGCCCGGGCCACCTCGACCATGGCGCGCGGCGTCTTCACCTGGGCCTCCAACGAATCGGCCCGGCCGGTGGCGGGCGACGCGCACCGAGACGCACGCCGAGCACAGCGCACTGAGCCGGCGAGGACGGCCCAGCCGGCGCGGAGCAGGGCGCTGAGCAGGGTTGTCGGCGTCGCGGGGGCACCGCACCGAATTCCAGTTTTCGGACGGGGTTCGCTAATGTCGGCTGCGTGGACTCGTCGCTGACCAGCGTCTCCGCCGACCCGACGGAAATCCCAGCTCAGAGCCCCAAGAAGTCCCGCCGCCGGCTGGCCGCGGCCGGGATCGTCCTGGGGGGCCTCATCCTCAGCGGGTGCCAGCTCCCCACCTTCGGGGCCTACAAGGGCGCCACGACGCAGGCCCGCTCGACCTTCCACCTCTGGCAGGGCTTCTTCATCGCCGGCCTCATCGTGGGCGGCCTCGTCTTCCTGCTCATCTTGTGGGCCGTCTTCCGCTACCGGCGCCGCACCGACGACATCCCCAAGCAGACCCAGTACCACACGGTGCTCGAGATCTTCTACACGATCGTCCCGATCCTCATCGTCTTCGGCCTCTTCGCCGCCACCGTCGTCGTCGAGAACACGGTGACCGCGGTCGAGCCCAATCCCTACACCGAGATCCACGTCTTCGCCTTCCAGTGGGGCTGGGAGTTCCAGTACAGCAACGGGGTCAAGGTGATCGGCCAGACCACCGACGCCCCGACCATGGTCGTGCCGACCGGCCAGACGGTACGCATCTATCTGCGCTCCTACGACGTGCTGCACGGCTTCTATGTCCCCGAGTTCAACTTCAGCCGCTACGCCAGCCCGGGCTACTGGACGTCGTTCGACCTCAACGTGTTGCACAACGGCGTGTATCGAGGCCAGTGCACCCAGCTGTGCGGGCTCTATCACTCACTGATGTTCTTCAACGTGCGTTCCGTCGCGCCCTCCGCCTACCAGAGCTGGCTGCGGGTGACGGGTGCCTTCCAGCGCCGCGCACCCCAACGCCATCGGGCAGCTGCCGGCGGGCGTGCACGCCAACATCAACGGGACCGCACCGACCTACTCTGGCAACTCGGGCAACACCGGCAACTCGGGAGGTGACCTCTACGGTGACTGACGTCATCGATCCCACCCAGACTGGGCTCCAGCTCCCGCAGCAGATCCCACCGACGGACGGGCACGGCGGCCACGAGGACCATGGTCCCTCGGGCATCTTGAAGTGGCTGACCTCGACCGACCACAAGGTCATCGGGCTCAGCTACATGATCACGTCGATCGCGATCTTCTACATCTCGGGGATCATGGCGCTGTTGATGCGGCTGCAGCTGGCCTCGCCGCATTCGTCCCTGCTGAGCTTCGCGCAGTACAACGCGCTGTTCACCATGCACGGCAGCCTGATGCTGTACCTCTTCGCCGGCCCCTTCGCCTTCGGTGGCCTGGCCAACTTCATCGTGCCGCTGCAGATCGGCGCGCCCGACATGGCCTTCCCGCGCCTCAACGCGCTCAGCTACTGGCTCTACCTGACCGGCTCCATCACCATGTTGCTGGGCTTCTTCGTCGCCGGCGGCGCCGCGCAGTTCGGCTGGGTGGCCTATGCCCCGCTGTCGAGCGCGACCAGCTCGCCGGGGGCCGGGCCCGACGTCTGGATCATGGCGCTCGTGCTCACCGGGTTCTCCGCCATCTTCACCGGCGTCAACCTGTGCGCGACCATCTTCTACCTCCGCGCGCCCGGCATGACCATGTTCCGCATGCCGATCTTCACCTGGAACATGCTGGTGACCGGGATCCTGATCCTCATCGCCTTCCCGGTGCTGACCGCCGCACTGGTGATGCTCTTCTGCGACCGCCACTTCAACACCCATATCTTCACGGCAACTGGCTGTCACCTCGTCAGTGGTGCCGTCCGCGCCCTCGTGCGGCTCACCATTGTTATGGCAAAACCTCTTCTGGTTCTTCGGCCATCCCGAGGTCTACATCCTCGCCCTGCCCTTCTTCGGCATCGTGACCGAGGTCCTGCCGGTCTTCTCGCGCAAGCCGGTCTTCGGCTACAAGGGCATGGTCTTCGCCACCATGGCCATCGCGGCGCTGTCGACCGGTGTGTGGGCGCACCACATGTTCACGACCGGCGCCGTGCTGCTGCCGTTCTTCTCCTTCCTCAGCCTGCTCATCGCCGTCCCGACCGGCATCAAGTTCTTCAACTGGATCGGCACCATGTGGCACGGGCAGCTCAGCTTCACCACGCCCATGCTCTTCAGCATCGGGTTCCTGTTCGCGTTCCTCATGGGTGGCGTCACCGGCATCATGCTGGCCTCGCCGCCGATCGACTTCGCCACCCACGACACCTACTTCGTCGTGGCCCACTTCCACCAGGTGCTCTTCGGCACCGCCGTGTTCGCCGGGTTCAGCGGGCTCTACTACTGGTATCCGAAGTTCTTCGGCCGCATGCTGCGCGAGAGCCTGGGCAAGTGGCACTTCTGGCTGATGTTCATCGGCTTCTGGGTCACCTTCATGCCCCAGTACGTCGTCGGCCTGCTCGGCATGCCGCGGCGTGTGGCGTCCTACCCGTCGAACCTGGGCTGGCAGAGCTACAACATCGTCTCGACGGTCGGCGCCTTCATCATCGGGGTGTCCTTCGCCTTCTTGCTGGTGAACTTCGTGGTGTCGTGGCGCAAGCCGATCCCGGCCGGCAACAACCCCTGGGACGCCCACACGCTCGAGTGGTTCACCACCTCGCCGCCGCCGCACCACAACTACACCCACCTGCCGCCGATCCGCTCCGAGCGCCCGACGTGGGACTACAACCACCCTGACACGCTGACGGTCCCGCACGGCAAGATGGCGCATACCAACGGCAAGTCGAACGGCAAGACGAACGGAAAGGTCAGCGCGGGCGTATGAAGGTCGAGTCCCTCTTCCTGCTGTTCCTCGGGGCCTTCTTCGGCGGGATCGGCATCTGGTACTGGTTCTGGGGCTACGACGACGGCGGCGGCATCATGCTGCTCGGCGCCACGCTGCTCGGCTTCCTGCCCGGCTCCTACTACTTCTTCTGGCACCGGCGCTTCGAACGGCCACAAGTACTTCTTCTGGGGCCGCATCCCCGCGGTCGGGCGAGCGGCCCGAGGACCGCGACGACGCCGAGCTGGCCGACGGCGCCGGCACGATCGACTCGTTCCCGGGCTCCTCCATCTGGCCCTTCGTCATGGGCATGGGCGCCTTCTGCTTGGTGCTCGCGATGGTCTTCGGCATCTGGCTCGCCTTCATCGCCATTCCCCTCATCCTCACCGCGCTGACCGGCGTCACCGCCGAGAGCCGGCGCGGCGGCAACATCTGAACCTGCACGTGAGTTAAGCCGGCGCAGAGCCGCCGGTAGCCTGACCAGATGGCAACGACGGATGGTGCGGAGCACCGCGGCGCGCACCGCCGCGGAGCCATGCCGGCGCCGCAAGGGGTTGTCCCGGTCGCTGGTCACCCTCATCGCGGTGGCCACCGGCGCCATCGTCGCCAACCTCTATTACGCCCAGCCGGTGCTGCACCAGGTCTCGCGCACCTTCCACAGCGGCCCCGGCGCGACGTCCTCGGTCATCACCGCCACCCAGGTCGGCTACGCCGCCGGGCTCCTGCTGATCGTCCCGCTGGGGGACCTCCACCCGCGCCGCGGCTTGGCGACGCGCCTCTTCGGCGTAGCCGCGGTCGCACTGGTCGCGTGCGCCCTGGCCCCCAACCTGTGGTTCTTCGCCCTGTGCTCGCTCGCGGTCGGGGCCGCCTCGGTGGCCGGCCAGGTCATGATCCCCTACGCCGCCGACATGGCACCCGAGGAGCGCCGGGGCCGGGTGGTGGCCCGGATCATGACGGGGTTGCTCATCGGGATCCTGCTGGCGCGCACCGTCTCGGGCGTGGTCGCCCAGGCCGCGGGCTGGCGGGCCATCTACTGGCTCTCCGCCGCCCTCATGGTGTGCTTCGCCGTCGTGCTCTGGCGCGCCCTGCCCACGGAGGGCGCCCGCCCGCACCGCAGCTACCCGCACCTCGTCGGTTCGTCACTCCGGCTGCTCGCCACCGAGCCGGTGCTGCGCCGCCGGGCCTGGCACGGCGCCTGCGCGTTCGCCATGTTCAGCGTGCTGTGGACGACGCTGGCCTTCTTGCTCTCGGGGAGCCCGTATCGCTACTCCAACTTGGTGATCGGGCTCTTCGGGCTCGTCGGTGCCGGGGGGATCGTGGCGGCCAACCTCGCCGGCAAGCTGGCCGACGCGGCGCACGTCACCGCCACCACCGTCGTGCGGGCGTCTTGCTGATCGGCTCGTTCGCACTGCTCTGGGCCGGCCACACCTCGCTCGGCGCGCTCATCGCCGGGATCGTCGTGCTCGACATCGGCACCCAGGGCATGCAGATCACCAACCAGGCCGTGATCTACGCGCTGCGTCCCGACGCCCGCAGCCGGATCAACAGCGCGTACATGGTCTGCTACTTCATCGGTGGCGCGGTCGGCTCGGTGGCGGCCGGCGCCCTCTACGGCGCCCACGGCTGGGCCGGGGTGTGCCTTCTCGGCGCGGGCTTCGGCCTCGGGACGCTGGGATGTCGGTCTACGACCGCGTGCGGCCGGCGGTTGTCACCGGCGACCCGAGCGCCCCGTCCCGCCTCGGCGGTGTCCTAGGCGGTACGAGGCGGTCGCCCCCCGGCGACAGAACCGGGCGCGCCAGCGGGTTCCTCTCCTCGAAGGCGGTGCGCAGCCCTATGCACTCGGATGCATCGCCATGCACTGACCAGAGGGCGCCGATGGCCCATTCCGGGTGAATATGGCGCCGCGTATGCAGCGCGAATTGGCACTCCGAGGTGCGCTCTGGTCTGCATACAAATGCGTCGAGTGCATACCGCCTGGGCGCGCCGAGTGCAGTCAGGCGTACAGCAGCGATCCAGGCGTGGTGAGCAGCTCACCGGTCTCGAGCCAGGTCTTCAGGCCCGAGAGGATCATCGGCCAGCCGCCGTAGATCTGCGCGTTGGCGCCGTCGCGCATCTGGTCGTGGGTGAGCGTCAGGTGACACGAGTCGCCCACCTGCTCGATCTCCCAGGTGACCCGCGAGGTTCCCTCCGCCCGTACCTCGTCGTCCCACAGCGCCGCCATGGTGTGCACGAGTCGCCGCGGCGGATCGCACTCGAGCACCTCACCCTCGCCGAGGTGGATGCCGTGCTTGTCGACGTCGACGCTGATGGGCGAGCCCACCCGCCAGTCCGAGTTGACCGCGGCACCGAAGTTGTACTTGGCCCGGATCTCGGGGTCGACGATGGCCGCCCAGAGCTGCTCAGGCGTCGTCTTGATGAAGATCTCGTACACCTTTTCCATCTGTCTCCAACCTCTCTTTGATCTCGCTCAGCCCTGCGACCCAGGGCTCGGCGAACTTGTGGACCCAGCGGTCGTGGATGAGCCGGATGGGCACCGGGTTGAGGAAGTGGAGCTTCTCGCGACCCCGCCGCCGCGTGACGACGAGCCGAGCCTCCTCGAGCACCTTGAGGTGCTTCATCACGCCGAAGCGGGACATGGAGAACCTCTCCTCCAACATGCCCAGGGTCTGGCCGTCCTGGCGGTAGAGCTCGTCGAGCAAGCTCCGCCGGGTGGGGTCGGCCAGGGCCTTGAACACCTCGTCCACCCCCTGAGGATATGTGACCTTTTAGGGCAACTATCCCTTCTCTGTATAGGATGGGTGGCCCTTGGCAAGATCTGATCGGTCATGGACTGGCGACTAATTGTCCCCGGGGGCAACTTGTGAAGCGGCTCCATCACGGGAGGCCCCCCGTTCAAGATGGGGCGGAATCGCCAATCAAGGATGTACTCACTGACCCAGAAGTCACACAGAGCGTCCGTGAAATTCTGCCACGGGGATTTGGGTGAGGAACGCGACTTCTGGCTCTCTCAGGGATACCTGAACGGCTGGGTGCGGATCGAACTCTTCGGGCGCTTCGTTGGGTCCGAAGTCGAACCACGCAACTGGACCATCGTTCTGGAGTACGCCGGGGTTGAGCGCGAACTTAGGCGGTGGGAAATCCTTGGGCAGTCCCCAGTACATGTTGCTCACGTCCAGAACAGCGGCGGCGACCAAGACCAGCCGGTGCTTGTCGATGTTGCTGAGCTCCGCGAGTGCGTAGAGCGGGTGCGTGAGGGCGCCCTGGGCGTCAATGGTCCCGTCTGGACCTCGGTAGGGCTGCGTGGCCTCAAGGGCGTCGAGCACGACGGCCGATCTGACCCCAGGGACGAGTTGAGTGTGAACGAACTTTCCGTTCTTGTCGTTGGGCAGATGACGGAGGGGGTCGTTCGTGTGCTCCCCGGGCGGCTTGCGGCTGTCGAACAGGCAGATTTTGCCACGCCAGGTGGTCCAGACACGATCTGAGGTTGAAAAGAACTTCACCGAGGATGAGGGACCATTCGGGGTCGACGGTCGGGAGCTCATGCGATTGGACTATCACGCGTACTGTCGGGCTTGCGAGTTGAACTCGAAGGTGAAGTGATCACGCGTGGGATCGAACCTGGCTTCAATGGCTTCCTTCAGCTCGGTCGCGTGGCCCTTCGCCCTCCTGAGCTTTGCGTCGACCCCGCTGAGGTCTACCGCCGCCACTACTCGCTACCCTTGGAGGGAGATGCCGAAGAAGAACGGCAACGAGCCGACACAGGAAACGACACACCCGCCAAGGGCGAACCAGCGGAGATCCCCCATCCCGACGCGGGAAGAGGTCTTTCGTGACCTGGGCAAAGTCGCCAAGCCACGGAAGCCCCTACCTGATGGGGAAGGCGGACCGGAGCAGTGAGCGCCGAGAACATCCCGCGGCCGTCGTCGCGGTGGTTGTACCGCCAGACGTACTCATTCACGTACCCCTGCAACCACTTGGGGGAGACCGCGTGATGCGTCCCCGAGATGCCACGCTTTACCAGCGACCAGAATCCTTCGATCTGCTGGGTGTGAATGTGGTAGTTGGCGACGTACGAACCCCTGCTGTGGCGCACCTTGTGGTGCTCCCAGCCGCTTTTGTCCATCCAGTCGTAGAGCCGCGAGTCGTCGGTGTAGATACGGCGCGCCGTCTTTGATCTGGTCGTCCATGAGGCGGACACCACGTGCGACTGCATTTTCTTTGGCACCACGTAGGCGATGACCTTGCCGTGCGTGAGAATGATCGGGCTTGGTCTTGCCGTCCACCCAAACCTTGTCGTTGCGCTCGACCATGCCGAAGACCGGGGTCTTCTTGTCGTGCGCCCACGACACGGCTTGCGACTGGACGCGAGAGGCCGGGCTTCTGCCACTTGGCGCGGTCCGTCGCCGCGGGGCTTGCCGCCCACGTAGGTCTCGTCCATCTCGACCCGCTTGACGAGCTTCTCGTCGGGGTCCTGCTCCATCAGTTCGTTGCGGATCAGGTTGAACATGCGCCACGCCGTCTTGTAGGTGACGCCCAGCTCTCGCTCAAGTTGCTTGGCAGAAATGCCACAACGAGTGCTTGTCATCAGGTACATCGCGTAGAACCACAGGTGGAGCGAGGTCGAGGACTTGTGAAAGATCGTGCCCGCTGTCGGGTGCACGTGAAGGCCACAGGCCGTGCAGGTCCAGTCCTGGCGCTGCTGCTTGGCCGTGTAGCGACGGAACTGGCGGATCTCCCCACAACGGGTGCAGTGGGCCGTGTCGTCGCCCAGGTTGTAGCGGGTGTTCCACAGCCAGGTCAGGCAGGTCTCGTCGTCGGGGAAGTCCGCCATGAACTCGACCAGCGAGTATGCCGATTCCGACGAGTGCGCCCTTTGGGGGGCTTTGCGGTTTCCGGGTGCCATGCCGACCAGTTTAATACGCTGGACCTATACAGTCAAGGGATAGTTGCCCCTTTTAGTCACATGTCAAGCGAGCCGTGGCCACCCTGGACCGCGGCGTGAAGGGTGTGTGCGCTGGCTCAGACCGGCGCGCCGACCTGCTGGTGGCGGGGCCGGCGGCCGAGCCAATGCAGGCCGGCCTGATCTTCGGTGGTGGGCGCCTCCCACTGCGCCGCACGATCCCGGCCGCCGCGCTTGGCCACGTAGAGCGCTTCGTCGGCGCGCCGCAAGATCGCCTCCGGGGCGTCCTCGTCCCCGAGCCAGCCGCTGACCCCGAAGCTGGCCGTGACCGCTTCGGCACTGGTCACCCCGTGCAGGGCCTCCCTGAGACGGATGGCCACCGCAAGCGCGTCGGACTGGTCGGTCTCGTGCAGCAACATGGCGAATTCGTCACCACCCAAGCGTCCGACGACGTCGGATTCGCGCGCGACCTCTCCGAGCACCGAGGCGAGGCGTCGAAGAGCCCAGTCGCCGCTGTCGTGTCCGCTGGCGTCGTTGTGCTCCTTGAGGTGGTCGACGTCGGCCTCGATCACGCTGAAGATGGAGCCGTAACGTCGGGCCCACATCGCCTCGTGCTCGAGCCTCGCCTGGAAGGCGCGGCGGCTGAGGCAGCCGGTCAAGGCGTCCACACTGGCCGCCTCGATCAGCTGGCCCATCAGCCGGTCGCGGTCCAGCGCCGCAGCGGCGGTGATGACGCCGGCGATGACGATGGCCATGCACAAGAACGCCGCGGTGGACCAGCTGGGATCGGTCGTCAGGCCGGCAACCACCAAGGCTGTCAGCAGGCCAAAGCCCGACAGCAGGACCACCGTGCCGGCCGAGTAGGCGAGGCCGGCAAAGAGCATGGGCAGGATCAAGAAGTAGCAGATCGGGCTGCCGACCCCACCGTCGAGGACGGCGCCCACGGCGACGAAGACAAAAGTCATCGCGGCCCATGACGTGAAGAAGACCTTCGACCAACGCGTGGCGACGAGGCGCAGACCAAGGAGCCGGAAGGGGCCGATGGACGCCAGGAGGCTGAGGCAGCTGAGCACGAGGACGGCGAACCGGTGCGCACCATGGGGCGTCGCCAGCGCGTAGGCCAGGACGACGAGCGCGCCGAGGCTGTAGGTCAGTACCCCGATGTGGACGTAGCTCCGCCAAAAGTCGTCCATGCTGTTCGAGAGGTGAGATGCATTGCGACGCATGCGCTCTTTTTTCCTGTTTCACGCTCGATCGGCCACCCTGATATCGGCGCGCCTGGGCCTCCCGTTGAGGAAATAGGCGTGAACGTGGGCCACAGGCGTCGCAGCGCCCGCTGCGCGGAGGCTCGGCTCAGGTGCCGGCGGCGCGCGTCGGACGCCTGCGCCAGGTGTCCTCGCAACCCGGCGAGCAGAAGAGCACGACCGAGCCGCGCACGTCGTGAGCGATCTCCTCGGCGGTGTCGTGGCTGAGCGGCAGCCCGCAGATGGGGTCGTACAGCGCATCAGGTCCGGCTGCGGCCATCGCGATGCTCGTCGCCGGTACCGGTTTCTCGACGCCGCGCAGGGCGACGTCGGTCCGGCGGAGTGCCACCCCCCAGCTGGGCAGCTCGTCCATGACGGAGGGGGCGGCGAGCGCCTCTCCTGCCGGCGCCTGGTCGCACAGGCGCGCGGCGACGTTCACCGAGTGCCCGATGTAGTCGTCGCCCTCCATGAGGATGACCTCCCCCGCGGTCAGGCCCGAGCGGATGGAGACTGTCTCGACGGGACCCGAGACCACGCTGACGACGTAGTGGATCTCGAGGATCGTCTCGAGCAACGGCCGCGTCGTCACGCACACGAGCATGACCCCGTCACCTAACCACTTGGCGATCCGCACCCCACGGCGTGCGCAGATGTCGCGCAGCAGCGCACGAAAAGCGGTGAGTACATCGACGGCGCGCTCGTCGCCCTCGAGCTCGGTCAACGCCGTGAACCCCGACACGTCGACGAAGGCGAAACTGCGGTGGACGCGCACGGCACGATGCTGCCATGCCGCTCGCCGGCGCTCCCAATCGGGGTGACCCTGATCACGGGAAGCGGTCCGCCCTACCATGGCGCCTATGACCTCGCCGTACCACCGGGCCCGCGCGCTGGCGGCACGGGTGGTCGTCGCCGGCCGAGCGGCGCGCTGAGGTGGGTCAGCTCGAGGGCAAGGTGGTGCTGATCAGCGGGGGCGCCTCCGACATCGGTCGCGCCACCGCGGCACGCCTGGGCGAGGAGGGCGCCGTCGTCGTCGTCGGCGACGTCGACGAGGCGGGCGCCGCCTCGGTCGCCGAGGCCGTCACGCGGGCAGGCGGGCGGGCTCTCGGGCTCCGCTGCGACGTGCGCGACGAGGCGTCGGTCGGCACCTTCGTCGAGCGCGCCGTTGCCGAGTTCGGGGGCGTCGACTGCGTCGATCACAACGCGGCCTGGAGCCATCCCCGCCTCGACACCGATGCCGGCGGGGTCGACCTCGGCGTGTGGGAGCGCGTGATCGAGACGATCACCCGGGGTGCCCTCCTGCTCGCCCGCGCCGCCATCCCGTCCATGGCCGAGCGCGGCGGGGGCTCGATCGTGACGATCTCCTCGGGTACGAGCACGATCGGCGAGTCGACCCGGGTCGCGTACGGCGTCTCCAAGGCGGCACTCAACCAACTGACCCGGCACCTCGCCGTCCGTTACGGACGCGACGGCATCCGCGCCAACGCGATCGCTCCTGGCTTCATCCTCACCGAGACCGCGGCGGCCATGGTCCCGCTCGACGTCCAGCGCCGCCTGACCGAGGCGAACCCGACTCGGCGGCTGGGCACCCCCGACGACATCGCGCGGGTCGTGGTGTTCCTCTGTAGCGATGCCGCGTCCTACGTCAACGGGCAGGTGCTCCACGTCGACGGCGGGCACCAGATCGCGGGGATGATGTAGTGGCCCACGGGACGCGGGTCGCGCTGGTCACCGGCGCGAGCCGCGGGATCGGGCGCTGCGCCGCCATCGCCCTCGCCCGGCGCGGCCTCGACGTCGTCATCACAGCCCGTACGGTGCGCGAGGGCGAGGGTCGCGCCCACGCCTCGAGCTCACTGGTGCACGACGAGCCGGTTCGCATCGCCGGCAGCCTGGAGTCGACCGCGGCCGCGATCGAGGAGCTCGGGCGGACCTGCGTGACCGTCCCGATGGACCTCATGGACCGCGCGTCGGTCGAAGGGGCGGCCGAGGCCGCCCTCGGCTCCTTCGGCCACGTCGACGTGCTGGTCAACAACGCCATCTACCAGGGGCCCGGGACGATGGACCGGATCTTGGACCTGCCCTTGGAGCTGGCCGAGCGCTGCCTCGTCGGCGACTACCTCCACCCCTTGCTGCTGACCCAGCTCGTCCTCCCCGGCATGCTCGAGCGCGGCGAGGGCCGTCTGGTCAACATGCTCTCCGAGGCCGCCTTCACCACGCCGCCGGCGCCGGCCGGACGCGGAGGCTGGGGCGTCGCGTACGCGGCGGCCAAGGCGGCCTTCCACCGGGTCACCGACATGTGCCACGTCGAGTTCGCGTGCACAGGGCGTCTGGGCGTTCTCCATCGCGCCCGGCCTCACCCTCACCGAGTCCATGCGGGCCTCGGGCACCGACAAGGTCCTCGTCGACGCCGGCCACGTGCCGGCCCCGCCCGAGGTGGCCGGCGAGGTGGCCGCCTGGCTGGGTGACGATCCCGCCGCCGGGCGCTACGCAGGACAGATGGTCTCGTCGCGCGCACTGTGCAAGGAGCTCGGGCTGGTGCCGGGCTGGCCGCCGCCGCGGGCCGCCTGAGCCCTCCGAGAGCCGAGGACGGCGTCTCGGCCCGTCCGCTCAAGCCCGGCGGGAGCGTGCCGGCCGTGCCGGCGGCAGGCCCATCGGGTTGGGGTACGGCAGCATCCCCGACGCGGCGACCTCGGCGGCACACTCGAGCAGGGCGCCGTGCAGGTCGGCCAGCGCGGCGTCGCTCAGGTCGGCGTAGGCGGGCTCGGCGAGGCGGTCGGTGAGGGCTTCCACCTCGGCATGCAGGGTCCGCCCCGCGTCGGTGGCCCGCCCGTCGCCGCGCAGGAGGCCGCGTGTTCGTAGCCCTGCCGCGGCGGCGTCCCACTCCTCCACGCTGAAGCCGCGGCTGTCGCGCAGCACCTCGGCCGGGATGCCCTTGGTGCTTGCCGCCAACAGGTGGGCCTCGATGCCGCGCACTCCGTGACTCACGAGCGCGGCCACGTGTCCATCGCCGCGGTGCTCGCGCAGCGTCGTGACGGCCTGCCAGGCCTCGCCCACACCGCCGGTGCCGAGAGCCGGCGCGATCCGGGGCCACAGCGTCCGGTTGGCACCGGCCAGCATCCGTCCCGCTCCGTCCGCTGCCACCGCGGCGCGGCGCAGCAAGGGCAGCGCGGCGACCAGTGCCGAACGCGCGTCCGTGCTGCACACCTCGCTCAGAGCGTCCGCCGCCGCGATGGCGCGGACCCGGCACAACGTGTCTGGCGCCACCACCTCCCAACAACTCGGCACCGCCTTGACCACCATGGCCGGGTGGAAGTTGAAGAAGGCGGCGGTGACGGGTCCGGCGCCGACCCGGCCGAGCGGCGCCGCCCGCGCTGCGAAGTACCCGGACCAGAAGCCGCGCAGGCCTGCGTCCTCGAGCGCGTCGCGGCAGACCGGTGCGAAATAGGTGACGGCGTGGATGGTCTCGGCGGCGACCCACAGGTCGCGGGCGGTCTCCCGGTCGGGCCGGCTCGCCCCGCTCAGCGAGTGACCTGGCGCACGCCGGTGGGCGAGCTCTCGGGCACGCTGACGCCGCCGTTTGACAGCGGCTCGATGTCGATGCGCGTCGGCACCGGCTCGGGATCGAGCTTCGATGTGCTCGTCGTCGGGACGCGGTCCCGCTGGCACGGTGGAGTACTCGCCGTCGGCGGAGCGGCTGCACGATGACGGCTCGCTTGCGCTTGCCGATCCCGTGCACGCCCTGCATCTCCCTGCAGAGCTGGTAGGCGACCAGTCCCGCGATGATCGGCACGACGAACACCGCGATCCGGAAGAACCACAGCGTGGCATTCAGCGACACCTTGAAGAAGTTGGCCAGCACGTCGGTCGAGCTCGCGGCGAAGAGGGTGAAGAGGAGGGAGAACATCGCAACGCCGGCCGCGGTGCGCTTGGGCCGGTCCCGCGGCCGGTCCAGCAGGTTGTGCAGCTCGTTGTCACCGGTGTAGCGGCGTTCGATCATGGGCCAGAGCGAAGCAGATGGTGAAGATCAGGCCGGGGAATACCACGGCGGGCAGGAAGACCTCGAAGGGGATGGTATGGCCGAAGCCCGTGAACTCCCACGACGGCATGATGCGCAAGGCGCCGTCCAGCCAGCCCATGTACCAGTCGGGTTGGACGGCGTAGGAGATCTTGGACGCGTCGTAGGAGCCGAACTGCCAGATCGGGTTGATCTGGGCGAAGGCGCCGAGCAGGGCCGAGGCGGCGGCCACCATGAAGAGGAAGCCGGTGGTCTTGGCCATGAACGTCGGGAACATCGGCGAGCCGACCACGTTGTGCTCGGTACGCCCCTCGCCCTTGAACTGGGTGTGCTTCTGGCGCACCAGCAGGCCCAGGTGGGCGGAGAGCAGCCCGATCAGGACGAGCGGGATGATCAGGACGTGGATGATGAAGAAGCGCGGAATGATGATCGCCGCTGCCGGGGAATTGGCCGCCCCAGAGGAACGACACCAGGTAGCTGCCCACCAGCGGGATGGACTCGGCGATGGAGTAGCCGATGCGCAGCCCGGTACCCGAGATCAGGTCGTCGGGCAGGGAGTAGCCGATGAAGCCCTCGAAGATGGCCAGGATCAGCATGAGGAGGCCGATCGTCCAGTTCAGCTCGCGCGGCTTGCGGAAGGCGCCGGTGAGGAAGATGCGGCCCATGTGCACGACGATCGACCCGGTGAAGATGTCGGCCGCCCAGTGGTGCATCTGGCGCATCAGCAGCCCGCCGCGGACGTTGAAGGAGATGCTGCACCGTCGAGCGGTAGGCCTCCGAGACCCACTGCCCGTCCAGCGGCTTGTAGGAGCCGTGGTAGATGACCTGCTGTGCCGAGGGGACGTAGTACAAGGACAAGAAGACGCCCGTCGCCAGCAGCACGACGAACGAGTACAGCGAGATCTCGCCCAGCATGAAGGACCAGTGGTCCGGGAAGATCTTGTCGAGGAAGACGCGGCCACCCTTGGCGACGCCGAGGCGGTCGTCGAGCTCGTCGACGATCTTGCCGACGGGGCCGAAGGGCCCCTGGGCCTGACGTCGTGCTGCGCTTGGTGATGGGGGCCGTGTCGCTCATGAGCGCTCCCAGAAACCGGGGCCGACGGGCTGGTCGAAGGGGCCCTGGGCCACCAGGAAGCCGTCATCGTTGAACATGAGGGCCAGTTGGGGCAGCGGCCGGGGTGCGGGCCCGAACTGGGGCACGGCCCCGTTGCGCACGTTGAACATCGACTGGTGGCACGGGCACACCAGCAGCTCGAGCTCCTGCTCGTAGAGACCGACCGGGACACCCGAGGTGCGTGCACACCTTGGAGTAGGCGATGTAACCCGCCGGCGCCCAGGTCTCGCGGCCCGGCTGGGTCACGAAGTCCTCGTCCGAGAGCCGGATCACCACGGTCTGGTCGACCGCCTGGCCCTCGTCGGTGATCTGGGGCTGCGGCCCGGCGTTCACCAGCACGGTGTCGCGCGGGTACACGGTCATGATGCCGCCGACGACGAGCGTCTCGCGTTGGACCGGCCGACCGCTGGAATCGACGAGGAGCGTGTTGCGCCGCCAGCTGGTGACGTCGAAGGAGTCCTCGGGGAGCGGCCCGAGCGAGCGCATGAGCGGGAAGAGGGCCACGATCCCGAAGATCCCGGCACCGGCGGCGAAGAGGCCACCGAGCAGCTTGCGCCGCTTGACGACGACGGCCGAGCGCTCGACCAGCGCGGCCGACATGGCGTCGCGCTCCTCTGGGGTACTGGCCAGCGTGTGCCGCTCCTCGACGAAGGGTCCCTGCGGCATGAGGTACTTGCCCCAGGCGGTCAGGCCGAAGCCGAGCAGAAACATCCCGACACCGAGGGCGCCGCCGAGGGCCCAGGGGTTCCAGTTCTGCCAGTACGCCGCGCCGAAGAGGCCCATGAAGATGATGGCCAGGACCAAGATGCCGGCGATGATCCGCTCGGCCCGCTGCGGGTGACGTGCGGCTTCGCCCATGTGCGGGTCGGTCAGCGCGGCGACCGGCATCGGCACCCGGGTGCGCGAGGGCTGGTGGTCCGCGTCGCTCACGAGCGATCTCCGATCCAGAAGCAGATGAGGGCAAGGCCCCCGACCCCGATGAGCAGGGCCACGAAGCCCTCGGCCACCGGTCCGACGCCACCGAGGGCGAAACCGCCAGGGTTGGTGCCGTGCTGGAGGCGGCCCGTCACGTACGAGACGATGTCGGCCACCTGCTGGTCGGTCAGGTTGCCCGAGAAGCGAGGCATGTTGGCCGGTCCGGTGCGGATGGCCTCGACCACCTGCTGGGCCGTGACGTTCTTGTTCTGCAGCGACGGAGCGTTGGTCCCGTAGGCCAGCGCGTCCCCCGAGCCCGTGATGGTGTGGCAGGCGGCGCAGTTGAGGGAGAACAGGTCCTGGCCGACCGACTGGTTCGTGCCCTGCAGGTGCGGGTAGGGCACGGCCGGCACCGACGGGTCGAGTGAGTTGACCCACGCCGCCAGTTCGAGCGCCTGCAGCGGCGTCAGGCGGGTGGCCCGCCGCTCCGCTTCGACCGCCTTGACGTCGGCGGCCGGCATACGGCCCGTGCTCACCCAGAAGTCGACCGTGGCCGCGCCCGACACCCTGAAGGTTCGGGCCGATGGTGGCCTGACCCTCGGGGCCGACGCCGTTGGCCTCGTTGCCATGGCAGCTCGAGCAGGTCTGCGCGAACAGCAGCCGCCCGGCCTCGATGAAGGACTGCGGCGGGTTGGTGTAGGTGATGGCGGTGTTGCCATAGGAGATCAGGTGGCCGTTGAGGCAGAGCCGGTTGCTGCTGATGAACGGGTTGCCGGCGTTGTGCACCGCGCCGGTCACACCCTTCACGTTGACCGTGCCGCAGGCGCGCGTCGTCACCAGCGACGGGTTCAGCGCCACCCCGGACGCGTCGGCGTGCCCCGCCGCGCTCGGCGACGGCTCCGGGGAAGAACACGGCCAACGACGCCATGGCCGCCACGGCGAGAAGGCCCGCCGGGAGGAGGATCTGGGTGCGAAATACCCTCGTCTGTGATGCGCGCACGGCTCGCATGCCTACTTGAGGAGGAACAGGCAACTGTAGAGCCCGACCCAGACGATGTCGACGAAGTGCCAGTAGTACGAGACCCCCTGTACGGCGGACAGCTCGCCGGGGTCGCCCCCGACGTCGCCGCGCATGCGGCCGAGGAGGAAGACCATCGCGAGCAAGCCGATGAAGACGTGGAGGCCGTGGAGGCCCGACATGATGTAGAAGAGCGACCCGTAGGAGTTCGTGTACCAGCGGGTCGGGCTGAAGAGCCACTCATAGACCTGGTTGCCGAGGAAGGCCGTGCCCAGGATCATCGTGGCGATTATCCAGAGGCGGGCCGACCGCCGCTTGCGCCACTCCACCTGGAACACCGCGTGCTGCATCGTGAAGCTCGACGAGACGAGTATGAGGGTGAAGAAGCCGGCTCGGAGGGTGTCGAGCTGGGTGCCCGCCGGCGGCCAGGGGCCGACGGTGTTGGCCCGGATCGTGAAGAACGCCGCGAAGAGCCCGCTGAAGAACATCAGCTCGGACCCGAGCCAGATCATGACGCCCACGGCGAGCATCGGCGGCCTGTCGTGGACGATCTTCCCTTGTGGCGCGGGGACCTCCGCCGAGACAGCCTGGGTCACAGCGCTTTTTTAGTCGACCGCGCGCGCAACACGCCAACTAACGGGGTGCCTGCGCGCGCCCGGCGCGACGCACCCGAAAGCCCTGGTCAGCCCAGGTCGACGGGGAGCGGCTCGGCGTGGACGACGGTGAGCCGCCTGGTGGGTCTGGTCAGGGCCACGTACAGCGTGCGCAAACCCCGTGTCGTGGCCACCGGCGGGCCTTCCCCGGCCGCGTCGTCGCCCACCGAAGCCACCAACGACGGCTCGACGACCACCACCGAATCGAACTCCAGTCCGTTGGTCTCGTCGGCCGGCAGCACGACCAGGCCGGCGGCCAGCCCGTCGCCCGCGGGGTCGCGCGGATCGACGGGATCGAGTCCTGCCTCGGCCAGCGCGCGGATGAGCTCGGGCAGCATGACAGCGGGACCGAGCACCGCCACGCGACCGGGATCGACCGCGGCCACCTCTTCGCGCGCGCCACCTCCGCGACGGTGCCCGACAGGGCGCTCCGAGTCGTCGACACGAGGCGGGGTGCCTGCCCGGACTGGCGGACGGGCCGTGGGGGCGAGATGCCGGGGGCGGCGACGGCCAGGACCTTCGACGCGAGCGCCACGACCTCGGCCGGCGTGCGATAGCTCACGGAGAGCTCGACCAGCGTCGGCTGCCGCTGAGGGCTCAGGTGACGCGTGATGTCGTCCCATCCCGCCGGGGCCCAGGGACCCGTCGCCTGTGCGATGTCGCCGACCACGGTCATGGAACCCGAGAGTGAGCGTCGAGCAAGCATGCGCAGTTGCATCGGTGAGAGATCCTGCACTTCGTCGACCACGATGTGCCCGAAGCTTCGGATCTCGTCCTCTGAGCCGCCGCCGACGACGGCGGCGGGCGCGGGCGAGGCCGTCAGTCCCTGCGGCCAGAACCCCGCCTCGGGGACCGCTCCCTCATCGGCGCGTTGCGTCCGGGAGCGCGCGGGGCGGGCGTGGCGGGGGCCGAGCAGGGTGCGGGCCTCGTCGATCAGCGCGGCATCGCCGACGGTCCACGGGACGGCATCGAGCGAGGTGCTGCGGGGCCGGTACAGCCGTTGGACCTCGGTCGGGGTGAGGGTCCCCTTGCCGGCGGCGGCCAAGAGCGGCCGCGCCCCGATCAAGTCGTGCACCAACTCGTGCGCCGAGAGGCGCGGCCACATGCGGTCCAGCACCTCGACCACTTCGAGGACGCGGCGAAGGCGCCGCGCCAGGTCCTTCTGCTCTTCTGCGCTCGGCGCTTCGTCGTCGGGTGCGACACCGCCGCGCGTGAGCCGGGCGCGGTACTCCTCCGGCGAGCGCACGCACGACTTGGGTCTCGACGAAGCGCCGGCGCGCGTTGTGCGTCCCCGGGCGACGCTTCGCCATGGCGACGATTTCCTCGGTCGTCTGCGCGCGCAAACGCAACACGGCGGCCCCGAACGGCACCTCGGCGTCGCGACGCAACGGACGCTGGCGCGTGCGGACGGCGCGTGCCAACACCTTGACCATGCGCACGTCGCCCTTGAGCCGTGCGACGGCCGGAACGTCCACGCCGCGCACCCGCACTTCGGGCACCAGCCCGGCCACCGTCGACAGGCTCACGCCCGTCTCGCCGAGTGACGGGAGGACCTGCTCGATGTAGCGGAGGAACAGTGGGTTAGGCCCGACCACGAGGACCCCCTGGCGCTCGAGCGGAAACCGGTGGGTGTAGAGCAGGTAGGCGGCCCGGTGCAGCGCCACGGCGGTCTTGCCGGTTCCCGGCCCACCCTGGACGACGAGCACGCCGCCGAGCGGTGACCGGATGATCTCGTCCTGCTCGCGTTGGATCGTCGCCACGATGTCGCCCATGTGCCCCGTACGGGCCTGGCCCAGGGCCGAGAGGAGCGCACCGGGCCCGCCTAGGACCAGACCCTCCGAGAGCAGGCGCTCGCCATCGTCCATGTCGCCCTCGCTGGTCCACGAGCCGCCCGGAGTCGCCGGCACACCGTGGCCGTCGGGGTCGACGAAGTACTCGTCCTCGAGACCGAGCACAGTCCGCGCCCCGCACCGCCAGGTGGCGGCGGCGGGCCAGGCCCTGGGGATCCAGACCGGTGGCCCGGTAAAAGGGCTCGGCCACCGGCGCGCGCCAGTCCACGACCAGGGGCTCGTGGTCGGGACCCGACACGGCCAGCCGGCCGATGTGGAACGACTCGCCGAGAAGGGGGGTGCCGTTGCCCTGGTGGCCGTCGCCCGGCTCGGGGAGGCGATCGATGCGCCCGAAGTAGAGCGCCTGGTCGCCGATGTCCAATTGCTCCAGCCGAGCCAGGCTGGTGCGCACGACGATGTCGCGCTCGGTGCGCGACTGGAACGTGCCGCCCCGACCGAGGTCGAGCACGCCTTGGAGCATGTGGCGGGCTTCGCCGCGCATGAACTCCAACCCGTCGTAGGCACGGTTGAGGTACTCCTGCTCATCCTGCAGATCGGGATGTACGGGCACCTCTCCCCTTCCTCCCCCGAGCCTTCGGGGAAACGGTCCAGTTTAGACGCCCGCCACGCCCGCCACGCCCGTCACGCCCCGGGACGCCAAGGTGGCGACGCCTACGATGAGCCGGACCGAAAGGATTGCGATGCTCATTTCCACCATGAACGATGTGCCGGGCTACAAGGTGGCTTCGGTATTGGGGGAGGTCTTCGGGCTCACGGTCCGCTCGCGCAACATCGGGTCCCAGTTCGGCGCGGCGTTCAAGTCCCTCGCCGGTGGCGAGCTCAAGGGGATGACGAAGAACCTGCAGATCAGCCGGCAGGACGTCATCGATCGCATGGTCGCCGAAGCCGAGGCCCGCGGCGGGAAGGCCGTGCTGGCCATGCGCTTCGACACCTCGGACATGGGCGGCAATTGGACGGAGATCTGCGCCTACGGCACGGCCGTGGTGATAGAGCCGATCGGGTGAATCCGGCGGCTGATGCCCGCCCGGACCTCGTGCGCGCCTGCTTCGGCGAACCGGTGCCGCGCACACCGGTGTGGTTCATGCGCCAAGCGGGACGGTCGCTTCCTGAATACCGGGCGGCGCGGGGCGAGGGTTCGATCCTCGCGGCCATCGCCGACGCCCCGCTGGCCGCCGAGCTGACCCTCCAGCCGGTGCGGCGCTATGGAGTTGACGCCGCCATCCTCTTCTCCGACATCGTGGTGCCCGTGCACGCGATCGGCTTCGGGGTCGAGGTGGAGCAGGGCCGCGGACCTGTGATCGCCGAGCCGTTCCGCAGCGGGGCCGACCTCGCCCGGCTGCGGCCCTTCGAACCAGGGGCCGACGCGTCGTACGTGTCCGAAACCGTCCGGCTGGTCAGCCGGGACCTCGCGGGATCGGGCGTCGCGCTCATCGGCTTCGCCGGCGCGCCGTTCACCGTCGCCAGCTACCTCGTCGAGGGCGGACCGTCGCGGACCTTCGCCGCCGTGAAGGCGCTCATGCACGGCGATCCCGCGCTCTGGGACGAGTTGACCGGCCGGCTCGCCGCCATGGCGGTCGCCTCGCTGCGCGATCAGATCGCAGCCGGGGCCCAGGCCGTGCAGCTCTTCGACTCCTGGGCCGGTTCGCTCTCCCCTGCGGAGTACGCGCGCTTCGCCCTTCCGGCGACGCGGACTGTCCTCGCCGGTATCGCCGACCTCGGCGTCCCGACCATCCTCTTCGGTGTCGGCACCGGCGAGCTCCTCTCGCTCATGGCGACGGCAGGGCCGACCGTGATTGGCGTGGACTGGCGGGTGCCGCTCGACGAGGCGCGGCCGACGAGTCGGTCCGGGCCACGCGCTGCAGGGGAATCTCGACCCGGCCCTCTGCCTCGCACCGTGGGCGGTGGTGGACGAGGCGACGCACGCCGTGCTGGCGAGTGCAGCGGGCGGGAACGGCGCACACCACGGCGGCACTGGCCACGTCTTCAATCTCGGGCACGGTGTCCTGCCCGAGACGGACCCGGGCGTCCTCGCCGCCGTCGCCGAGCTCGTGCACGCCGAGACCGCGCGCCCGTGACGACAGGGGTGCTGGTGATGGCGCACGGCACGCCGGCCGCCCCCGAGGAGATCGCGGCCTTCTACACGCGCATCCGCCGGGGTCGACCACCTGAGCCCGCACAGCTGGCCGAGCTCAAGGAGCGCTATCGCGCCATCGGCGGCGTGTCGCCGCTGGCGGAGCGCACCGAGGCACAGGTCGACGCTCTGCGGGCCGAGCTCGAACGGCGAGCGCCGGAACGTTACGTCGTCGCCTTCGGCGCCAAGCACGTCGACCCGCTCATCGAGGACACGGCCCGCCGCCTGGCCGGAGGTGGCCTCGAGCGGGTGATCGGACTCGTCCTCACCCCGCACGCGTCGTCGATGGGATCGCAGGAGTACCTGGACCGGGCACAGGCCGCGCTCGGCGCGACGACGTTCGTGCCGATCGGTCCCTGGTACGCCGAACCCGGACTGGTCGGCCTCCTCGCGGCGCGGGTCACCGCCGCGTGCAGCACGGTCTCGGGGCGCACCCGCGTCATCTTCACCGCGCATTCGCTCCCCGAGCGCATCCGGGTGACAGGCGACACCTATCCCGACCAGCTGGCCGAGTCGGCGCGGCTCGTGGCCCGAGCAGCCGGCCTGAGTGATTGGGTGGTGGCGTGGCAGAGTGCCGGGCGCACGCCCGAGCCCTGGCTCGGCCCAGACGTACGTGAGGAGGTGCGGCGGCTCGCGCGCGAGGGTGCGGCCGACGCGGTCGTCATATGTCCGATTGGTTTCGTGGCCGACCACCTCGAGGTGCTCTACGACCTCGACGTCGAGGTCGCCCGCGTCGCGACTGACGCGGGGCTCGCCTTCGCGCGCACGGCATCGTTGAACGACGACCCTGCCTTCATTGCAGTGCTGGCCGACGTCGTGACGAGCGCGGATGCAACCCGATGACGGCGCCGCGCTCGGTGGTCGTCATCGGTGGCGGCATCGCCGGGCTGGCGGCCGCGTGGCAGCTGACGGGCGGGGCCGAGCGCCGCGCCGGCGCACCGGCGGTCGTCGTCCTCGAGGCCTCGGAGCGACTCGGCGGACCCCTCTGCAGCGATGAGCTCGGCGGGCGCGCGGTCGACACCGGGCCCGACGGGTTCCTGGGCCGGCGGCCGGAGGCTGTCGACCTCTGCCGCGAGGTCGGCCTCGCCGACGCGCTGGTGCCCATCGCGGTTCGCGGCGCGTCCGTGTGGGCACGGGGCCGGCTACGCGACCTGCCCGAGGGCCACGCGTTCGGGATCCCGACGCGCTTTTGGCCCACGGCACGGGCAGGAATCCTGGGCCCGCGCGGGGTGCTCGCACTGGCGCGTGACGCGCTGCTCCCGCGGCCCGACGTCCGCGGCCCGATCGGCGACCGCGCCATCGGGCCGCTGGTGGCGCGCAAGCTCGGCCAGCGCGTCGTCGACGTGCTGACCGACCCGCTGATCGGTGGCATTCACGCAGGCTCGGTCGACGACATGTCCGCTGCGGCCACGTTCCCGCCCCTGTTGGCGGCCGCGCAACGCCGCGGCGGCCTGATGCGGCGCGCTGCGCGCGGAGGTGCCCACACCGCCGGCCGACGGACCACCGCTCTTTTGGTCACTGCGCGACGGCGTGGGATCGCTGGTCCAGGCGCTCGCCGCCGCCCTGGTCGCGCGCGGGGTCGAGGTCCGGCTGTCCGAGCCGGCCCACCGGCTCGAGCGTGCGGCAGAGGGCTGGTCGGTGCTGTCCGGCACGCGACGCGCCGAGGCCGACGCCGTCGTCCTGGCCACGCCGGCGGACGCGACGGCGGACCTCGTTCGGCCCCACGATGGCGAGGCGGCGGGCCTCCTCGAGGCGATCGACTACGCGTCGGTCACCGTGGTGACGTTCCGCGCCGATCCCGACTCGGTTCCCGCGCCACTCTCGGGCACCGGCTTCCTCGTGCCCCGACGGAGTCGCCGCACCGGGAACGAGCCGTGGTCCGTGACGGCGTGCACGTTCCTCGACCGCAAGTGGCCCCACCTGGCGCGCGAAGGAGAGGTGTTGTTGCGCGCCTCGCTCGGCCGCATCGACGACACGCGCCCCGCCGGGTGGAGCGATGACGAGGTGGCGTCGCGCGCCTGGGAAGAGCTCGGCACGCTGATGGGGACGACCGGCCAGCCCGCCGCGTGCATCGGTGGTGCGCTGGCCGGACAGCCTGCCCCAGTACCGCGTGCACCACTTGTTGCGCACCGCCGGAGTCGAGGCGGCGATCGCCCGGCTGGGCGGGCTCGCGCTCGCCGGCGCGGCGTACCACGGTGTGGGCATTCCGGCCTGCATCGCCAGCGGACGCGCGGCGGCCCACGCGCTCTTGTGACGAACCGGCCACGCCGGGGCCGCGTGGCCGTCCCCTCGGTCGCGGCGGGTGTCCTCCTCGCGCTCTCGCTCCCGCCGTGGGGCTGGTGGCCGCTCGGCCTGGTCGGCGCGGCGCTGCTCTACTGGCGGCTGGCCGGGCTACGCCTCCGCACGCGTGTGTGGTCGGGATGGCTGGCCGGGTTGGGGTGCGACGTCATCGGCCTGGCCTGGGCGCGTGCCTTCAACTGGTACGGCGCCCTCGTGTTGGTGCTCCTCGAGGCGCTGTCGTTTGCCGCCGCGGCAGCCCTGACGCCGCCGCGGCGCGGGCGAGCTGCCGCGTTCGTCGGCGCCAACACCGTCCTCGAGGCGGTGCGCATGTCGTGGCCCTTTGGCGGCGTCCCCCTCGGCGGCGTCTTCCTCGGTCAGGCGGGCGGCCCGCTCGTCCAGCTGGCGCGTCTCGGTGGCCCGCTCCTGCTGACCGCCGGGGTGTGGGCCGGCGGGGTCGCACTCGCCACGGTGGCGTCGTGGCTCGCGGCGAGCCGGCGTCGGAGCGCTGCGCCGTCTCTCGTCGGGGTGGCCGTCGTGACCGCCGGCCTCGTCGCGTTGGTGGTGGTGGGCGCCGTCGTCCCCGACGGTGGCGCTCCCGTCGGCTCCCTCCGTGTGGCGCTGGTCCAAGGAGGCGGCCAGCGCGGTCTCGACAAGCAGCAGGTGTCGCCCGCGGCGGTCTACCGGGCACAGCTGGCCGCCACGTTCGCCGTCACCTCAGCGCAGCCCGCTCCCGGGCTCGTGCTCTGGCCCGAGGACGTCGTCGCGCTCGACCGTCCGCTGGCGGGTTCGCCCCAGGCCGTCGCAGCTCTCGGACCTCGCCCGCAGGCTGCACACCACGCTCGCCGCCGGCGTCACCGAGCCCGCGTCGCCGACGACGTTCCGCAACGAGGTCGTCGTCTGGGGCCCGCATGGCCGCATCGTCGGCACCTTCGAGAAGGTGCACCGGGTGCCCTTCGGCGAGTACGTCCCGTTCCGCTCCTTCTTCGCGCACTTCGCCGACCTCTCGGGGGTGCCGACCGATGCCATCCCGGGCCACGGCACCGGCTTCATGCGCACGCCGGCCGGACCGCTCGGCTTCCTCGTCTCCTTCGAGATCTTCTACGCCGGCCGGAGCCACCAGTCGGTCCGCGCCGGCGCCGAGCTGCTGGCGGTGCCGACCAACACGTCGTCGTACAGCACGTCCCAGGTCCCGGCGCAGGAGATCGCGGCAGCGCGGATCCAGGCCGTCGAGACAGGCCGCGACCTCGTCCAGGCCGCGCCGACGGGCTTCAGCGCGGTGGTGACCCAACGAGGTGTCGTGGTCGAGCGCAGCACGCTCGGTAGCCGGCAGGTGCTGACGGCGACGGTGTCGCTGCGTCGCGGGTTCACGCCCTACGACCACTGGGGCGACCTGCCCGTGCTCGTCCTCGCGTTGGTCGCGCTCGCCCTCGGCTGGGTGCACCAGTGGCGCGCCGATCGTCGCGGGCGTCACGGGCCGCCGGCTCGCGCCGAGGACAGCTAGTCGTAGTACCCAGAGTGGATGTAGACGCACGGGATGCCGGCGGCGACGTACATGGCGTGATTGGACGGGTCGTCCTCGAAGGCCAGGCGGAGGTCGAATCCGTGAGCACGCAGGTCGTCGACGACCGACTGCTTGAACTCCGTCACCTGCGCGTAGTCACCCCGGGACCGCATGACGAGGAGGTCCCAGCGCAGCCCGTAGCGGGCGAGCCACGCCAGCGTCTGGGGCTGCACCCGCTGCGGCCGACCGGTCAGCAGGATCACGGCGAGCGAGGAGTCCAGCAGTTCGAGCAGCCGGGCGATCTCCTCGACGACCGGGTCGTCCCCGCAGGCCTCGAAGAAGGCGGTCCAGTCCCTGCCGGCCCCGCTCCAAGAAGTGCTGGCGGCCCGCGGCATCGGAGAGCACCCCGTCGATGTCGAAGACCACCGCCGGGCCCGACCGCCGCGCGACACCCTCGCCGGGGTGCCAGGTCCAGTTGGTCCGGTCGCTCCCGGGTCGCGTGCCGGCCATGAAAGCCCAGCCTAACGGCGCCGTCTCCCCCTTTCGGTGGAGCGGATCCTCCGATATGAGGAGAGGAAGGGACCCCCGGAGGTGGCACGATGGACGAGAAATGGGAACTGAAGTCGACCCGGTGGTAGTGGCGCCGCACGCCGGCGTTGACGCCCGGGACGACATCACCATCGCGGTTGCCCTCGGACGCAGGGTCGAGGTGGTCGGGGACCTCCTGCTGCCGCCCACGCCGACCGACAGTTCCCGCGCCGCCTGCCGAGGCGTCGCCCGGCGGCTGGAGGACTGGCAGGGACCCGGCGTCGTGATCATCTGCGGCCGTCTGATCGCGCCGGGGCCGTTGCACCCGTCCGAGGCGTTGCGGACCCACGCCGAGCTCACCGACGCACTCGGCGCCTTCGCCGCCCGTCCCGACTCCCAGGTGGTCGCGGTCGTGCCCACGACAGAGCGCGACCCCGACCTGGTACGCGTGCTCGAGGCGTGCGGCGTCGCGGTGCACGATGCCGTCGACCTGGTGTGCGAGACGGGGGCGGGCACGCGCACGGTGCTGGTGCGGGCCGGGTTCGCTGCGGCCCGACGCCAACCCACCCATCGACTCGGGGCCCTCCGAGGACCGGCCCTGGCTGGCGGGGATGGAGCGCCTGGAGGACCCGCGTCTGGCCCGGCGCTTCGTGACCTCCCGCCTGCTGTACCGGCGCCTGCGGCGCTTCTTGTGGGCGCCACCGCTGGTCCTGGCGGCCATCGCGTTGTTGCTGCGCGTCGAATTCGTGGTCGACGGGCTCGGCCGCGTGTTCCGCTCGCCGCGGCAGCAGGATGCGTTGCAGCGCGCCTACGCAGCGACCTGGTTCTCCCGCCTCGTCGCCACCATCGTGATCGCCGTGGCGCTGCTCGCGGTGCTGGCCGTCGTCGTGGCCATCACCTCGCGGGGGATCTGGCGCGCCGCTCGGCGGCGACGGCCTGCCCCTGCCGTGGAAGGGTGAGCATCCCGGCGCGGAGCCCATTGCGCACGCACAGCTCGAGATCGACGGCGACGACGCGCTCGACGCGGCCCGCGCGCGGTGGAGGCCGGCGCATCGGGTGTCATCGTCGGCGGCTCGCTCGTGCCCGAGCTCACCCACCTCGACGCAGGCTTCTTCGCCTGCCCCGGCGCCACCGCCGAGGTGGTCCGCGAGCACCGCGGCCGTTTCGGACTCCCGCCGACCTTCTTGCACCATCGGCGGGAGTCGACCCTCGAGATCGAGACCGGCGCGGAGCTGCACGTGCGCCTGTTGCTGGCTGAGGCGGACCTGCCGATGGCGACGATGGGCGAGCGCCTCGTGACGGCGGACGTCGTGATCAAGGGTTACTCGAGGGCGGCGGAGGTCCACCCCGAGCTGGCGGCGAGCTGGCCCAGCGGCGCGTCCTGGCCGCCCGCGCCCGAAGTGGCAGCGGACCGGGTCCGGGTCCGCCGCATCCGCCGGATCGCGGCCGTCTCCTTGTTCGTGGCCGGTGTCATCGACCTGGTGTCGTCGTTCGCGGCGCCGCTGCGAGACCACCTGCACCTGATCGCGCAGTACCTGCCCATTGCGGTCGTGCAGACGGCCGGGGCGTTGACGGCCATCGCCGGCATCGGCATGATCATGCTCTCCCGGGGCATCCTGCGGGGCCAGCGGCGTTCCTGGCTGGTGGCCGTGTCGCTCCTTGTCGCCACGCTGGCCCTGCACCTCGTCCACTCGGCGGACGTCATCACCCTGGTCGTGTGTGCCGGGGTCCTCGCCCTGCTGCTCGTCCAGCGCAACCTCTTCCGGGCCGAGACCGAGCCCGCCACGCTCGTGACCGCCCTCGTCATCCTCGCCGTCGGCGGCGTGATCGCGACCCTCGGCGGCTTCGTGGCGGTCGAAGTGGCCGGGCGCGTCCATCACCACGAGCTCCCCGGCTGGCCCGATGTGCTCTTGGGGTCGGCCGAGCGCCTCGTCGGCGTGCGCTGGGTGGCCTTCCCCCCCACCATCGATCGCTACACCTCCATCAGCCTGCTGGCCGTCGGCCTCAGTCTCATCGTGGTGGCCCTCTACCTCCTGACCCGGCCGGTGGTGGATCGCCGGCTCTCCTCGGGCCGTGCCGCGGTGGGCCGGCGCGCCGCCGAGCTCCGGGCGCGTGACATCGTCCGCCGGCACGGCACCGGCACCCTCGACTACTTCGCCCTGCGCGACGACAAGCAGTGGTTCTTCCACCGTGACTCGCTCGTCGCCTATGCCGTCTTCGGCGGCGTCTGCCTCGTCTCACCGGATCCGATCGGGCCGTTCTCCGAGCGCGCACACGTCTGGGACTCGTTCCGGCGCTTCGTCGACCGCAACGGCTGGGGCCTCGGCGTCATGGGGGCCGGCGAAGAATGGCTGCCGACCTACCAGGCGTCGGGGATGCGCTTCGTCTACATCGGCGACGAGGCCGTCGTGGACCCGAGGTCCTTCTCGCTCGAGGGCGGGAAGATGAAGGGTCTGCGCCAGGCGGTCAACCGGGTCGCCCGCTACGGCTACACCGTGCGCTTCTTGGACCCGGCCCATCTGGAGCCTGCGGACGCCGCGCACATGGCCGAGCTCATGGTCAAGAGCCGCCGGGGCGAACAGGAGCGCGGGTTCTCCATGATGCTGGGGCGTCTCTTCGACTCGCGGGACACGGGACTGTTGCTCACCGCGGTCTACGGCCCCGACGGCGAGCCCGTCGCCATGTGCCAGTTCGTGCCCTCGCCGGCCATCGGCGGGTACTCGCTCGACCTGATGCGCCGCGATCCGGGGGACCACCCCAACGGCATCCTCGACTTCGCGCTGTGCTCGACCATCACCCATCTCAAAGAACGCGGCATGCGCGGGCTCAGCTTGAACTTCGCCGCCATGCGATCGATCCTCGAAGGCGACACGGGAGACGGCGTCACCCAGCGGGTAGAGCGCTGGGCCATCCGGCGGCTCTCGGGCGTCCTGCAGATCGAGACGCTGTGGCGCTTCAACGCCAAGTACGAGCCCAAGTGGCTCCCCCGCTACATCGTCTTCGACTCGGCCGAGCAATTCGTGCCGGTGGCGGTCCAGATCATGCGGGCCGAATCCCTGACCGAGGTGCCCGTCATCGGCCGCCTGCTCACGACCGGCACGGCCAAGCGGGCCGCGCCCGCGGTGCCCGAGGAGGTGCTGGCGGCGATGAGTCCCGACGCCGAGGCACCCGATCCCGGCGCGACCAGTGCGCCCGGTGCGCCCGGTCCGCCCGGCGGGTCCGGCTCGAACGGTGCGGCCGATGCCGGCACCCCGCGCAAGGCCGAACCGGTGGAGCCGCGGGCGTAGCGGCGGCCGGGTGCCGAGCCGAGGCCGTGGTGACCGGCCCGAGCGACGGCGGGCTGCCCGCGCTGTGGACACCCCGGCGTGCACGAATCCGGCGACGACGGACCCTGCCGGGGGTGCGACCGCTGCTGGGCCGATGCGCAGCGCCACGAGCGCCCGCCCCACCACGGCGGAGCGTGAAAGGGGGCGGGTGATCCCGCCCTCCGTGACCAGCCCGGGCACGACCACGCTCAAGCGCGGACGTTGACGGGCCGACCTGGGGAAAACTGGGCCTGGCGAACGGACGGCGTGCGACGAGCCGGTTGGAGAGAGGAAGGGCGACGTGAGCGAGGTCCACCGTGTGGCACTCACCGGCGTGGCAGCGAGGCACGACCTGGCCGCCACCGCCGACGAGCGCCGCGAGATGGGGCGCCAGGCCAGAGTGCTCGCACCCCGCGTCCGACCTGGGCCAGTGGGACGAGCAGACCCGCGGGCACGATCCCATCGACACGCTCGTGGCCCAGAACGGCATCCGGCTGTCCGAGCTCGTCCCGCTGCGGCACAAGCGCATGGCCGTCTCGCCATGGAACTTCTACCGCGGCGCGGCCGCCGTCATGGCAGCCGACCTCGCGTCCCGCGCGCACAGCCGGATTGAAGTGCAGCTCTGCGGTGACGCCCATGTCCTCAACTTCGGGCTCTGGGCCACGCCGGAGCGCAACCTCAACTTTCGATCTGCGTGACTTCGACGAGACGCTGCCCGGGCCCTTCGAGTGGGACGTCGCCCGCCTCGCGACCAGCCTGGTGGTGGCCGCCCGGGAGAACGGGGTGAAGCCGAACAAGGCGGACGCGGCCGTGACAGCGGCGGTCGACGCCTACCGCAACCGGATGCGGTACTACGCCACGTTGCCGCTCCTCGACATCTGGTACGAGGGCACGCGTTTCGACCAGTTCATCGACTCCTTCGAACCGGCCGACCGCGGCCAGGTGCAGGTGGGCTTCGAGAAGGGCAAGGAGAAGCGGACGAGCCGGGGCGCGTTCGCCAAGCTCACCACCACGACGCGGGGGCGCCCGCGCATCATCCCCGACCCCCCGCTCCGGGTGACGCTCGACGACGAGGAACAGGGCGACATCGTCGAGGGACTGCTCGGCGAGTACCGCCTGACGCTCCAGGAGGACCGGCGCAGGCTGTTCGACCGCTTCACGCCGGTTGACGTCGTCCGCCAGGTGGTGGGGGTGGGCAGCGTCGGCATGGTCGTGTATCTGGTGCTTCTCGAGGGGAGCGCAACCGGCGACCCGCTCTTCTTGCAGTGCAAGCAGGCCGGCCCCTCCGTCTACGAGTCCTACACGTACTCGAGCGGGCACGACCACCACGGCGCCCGGGTCATCGCCGGCAAGCGCATGGTGCAGAGCGCCACCGACATCTTCGTGGGTTGGGGCTCACTGAACGGGCGAGACTTCTATGTCCGCCAGTTCCGCGACATGAAGTTGATCCCCACCACCGACCTGATCGCCCCCGTCCTGGTCGAGTTCGGCATCGCCTGCGGCAACACGCTGGCCCGGGCCCACGCCCGTTCTGGCGACCCAGAGGCCATCGACGCCTATATAGGCAAGGGCGACGTGTTCACCAAGGCGATGCGCAAGTTCGCCCGTCGCTACGCCGACCAGAACGAGCGGGACCACGAGCGGCTGGTCTCGGCCATCCGGCGGGGCATGGTGGACGCCGAGCCCGACTGAGCGCCCCCGGGTGCTCCCCAGGCTCCTCAGAACCACCCGGAGCTACCCCGAACCACCGGAGCTACTTGGGCAAGAAGAGCAGCGTGGCGTGGTTGGCGAAGTCGATCAACGGCTGGGGCCACACGCCGAAGAGCAGGGTCACACCCGTGCAGACCCCGATGGCAAGGGCCCCGAGGACCGGGACGGGCACCACCTCGGGCGGCGCGTCCTCCCCCTCCGGCTCGTCGGCCAGCAGGATCTGCTCGTTGAGCGTGGTCACGGCACCGGCGGCCGCGCCCGGGGTGGCCCAGGGCGCAGAAGCGGGGCCGGTCGGCGGCGGTTGGATCGTCTCGCCGCCCACCGTCGGGTCGTCGGCCCCCAGCTCGGCCGAGCCACCGGTCCCACCCTCGGGCTCGCCCAGCCCGCCACCGGCGTACATCAGCACCGCAACGCGGAGGTAGAAGTAGGCCGCCACGGCGGCGGTGACCATGGCGATCACACCGAGCGGCACCTCGCCGGCAGCGACGGCGGCGAAGACAACCTGCACCTTGGCCCACAGGCCCGTCGTGAAGGGCGCGCCCGCCTGCGCCAGCAACAGCACGGCCAGCGCCAGTGCCAGCACGGGCTGACGACCCGCCAGACCCTTGTAACGCGACAGGTCGTGATCGGCGTCGCCCTCACGGCCGAGCACCGTCACGATGGCGAAGCTGCCGATCACCATGAACAGGTACACGAAGAGGTAGTAGAGCGACGACGAGACGCCGCGGGCCGTCCCCGCCGCCACACCCAGCAGGATGAAGCCGGCGTGGTTGATGGAGGAGTACGCCAGCATCCGCTTCACGTCGCGCTGGCGCAACGCCACGAAGGCACCGAGGACGAGCGAGAGCACGGCGAGTCCGTAGACGATGGGGCGCCAGTCGGCCTCCACCACGCCGAAGGAGGAGATCAGGACGCGGAACATGGCGGCGAAGGCACCCGCCTTGGCGATGGCCGCCATGAACCCCGTCACCGGCGAGGGCGCCCCTTGGTACACGTCGGGCGTCCACATGTGGAAGGGAACGGCCGCCACCTTGAAAGCGAAGCCGACGATCATGAGCGCCAGGCCCGCCAGGAGGAGGCCGTTGGTCGTGACGACGTTCTTGGAGAGGAAGTCGGAGATCTGGGTCAGGTTGGTCGAGCCCGTGGCACCGTAGGTCAGCGCCACGCCGTAAATGAAGATGGCCGAGGAGAACCCCCCGAGGATGAAGTACTTGAGGGCGGCCTCGCCCGAGGTGGCCCGGCGGTAGTTGAACGCGGTGAGGACGTAGAGCGCGATGGAGAGGATCTCGAGGCCCAAGAAGACGATGATGAGGTCGTTGGCCATGGCCATCAACATGGCGCCCGAGGCCGAGACCATCGCCAACACGTGGAACTCTGCGCCCTGCACCCCCTCTCGGCGCAGGTAGCCGTCGGCCACCAGCGCCGTGAGCAGCATGGCGATGGAAACCAGCATCGTCACGAGGACGCTGAAGCCGTCCATCACGACGGCGTGCTTGATGTAGGTGTGGGCGCCGTGCTCCTGCACGTCGGACCACTGCCACAGCGCGATCCCGAGCGCGCTGCCCGAGATCACGACGGTCGCAATTGTGCTGACGGTCACACGCAGCGGCCGGCGGACCAGCGAGGCCAGACCCAGGAGCAGCACTGCGCCGCCGATCATGATGATCGGCGGGAGGATGGCCAGCCACCGGATGGACGGGACCGCGATGGTGTTCGAGGCAGTGTGGGACAGCGCACCCAAGGTGGCGATCACCGGTTCACCCCCTCGACACCCCTGACCGCCACCGACGGCTGCGACTGGTGGGTGGCGCTCTCCACGTGCGCGATGAGCTGGTCGACCGAGGGGTTGATGCGATCGAGCACCGGCTTGGGGTACACGCCGAGGAAGACGATCAGGATGATCAGCGGCGCCATCACGGCCTTCTCGAGCAGGCCGAGGTCACGGGTCTTCTCGTCGGCCTCCCCGGGGACGCCGTGGAAGACCTGTTGGTAGGCCCAGAGCAGGTAGATGGCCGCCACGATCACACCGAGGACGGCGACGACCGCCCACCAGCGGTGCGTGATGAACGTGCCCGACAGTACGAGGAACTCGCTCACGAAGCCGTTGAGGCCGGGCACCCCGATGGAGGCCAGCATCGCCACGGTGAACACACCCGCCATCACCGGTGCCGCCTTCTGCAGCCCGCGCAGTTCGCCCGCCTGCCACGTGCCACGGCGCTGGTAGATGAAGCCGATGAGGATGAACAATGCTGCCACGATCAGCCCGTGGTTGAGCATGAGCAGCACGCCGCCGGCCAGGCCCTGGGAGCTGATGGCGATGGTGCCGAGCGCGATGAAACCGATCTGGGCCAGCGAGGAGTACGCCACCAGCCGCTTCAGGTCCCGCTGCGCGCAGGCGACCACCGCGCCGTAGATGATCCCGATCACCGCCAAGGTCAACAGCAGCGGGGCGAGTGTCCTGGTCGCCTGGGGGAAGAGATTGAGGTCGAAGCGGATGATGCCGTAGGTGCCGAGCTTGGCCAACACGCCGGCCAGGAGCACCGAGCCCTCTTCGGGCGCCTCGGTGTAGGCGTCGGGCGACCAGGTGTGCAGCGGGAACAGCGGCGCCTTCACCGCGAACGCAGCCGTGAAGGCCAAGAACAACAGGATCTCCGTCGACGAGGACAGATGGGTCCGCATCAACGGGCCCAGCGAGAAGGTGAGGGTGTGGAACTGGGACTCGTGGATGAAGGCGAGCGCCAGGATGCCCACCAGCAAGAAGGCCGACCCGAGGAAGGTGAAGAGGAAGAACTTGATGGCGGCGTAGGCACGTCGCTGATGGCCCCACCCCGCGATGATGAAGTAGGCCGGCACGAGCGTCAGCTCGAACATGAAGAAGAAGACGAGCAGGTCGAGGACAAGAAGCTGCCCATCACGGAGGCCTCGAGCAAGAGCAGCCAGGCGAAGTAGACGCGGCTGTGCTCGCGGTTGCGTCCGAGGACGATGGCAATGGGGAACAGCAGCGCCGACATCAGGACCAAGAAGATGGAGATGCCGTCGACGCCGAGGTACCAGTGCACCCCGAGCGTGCTGCCCGTGTACTCGTGATCCGAGACCAGCTGGAACCCGCCGTCGCGCACCTTCATGGTGACGAGGGCCGCGATGGCGAAGCCGAGAGTGAGGAGTGACGTGATGAGGGCGAGCGCGTAGGAGAGCTCGCGGTGGACCCGCCGCTCGAGACCGCGGTCGAGGCCGAAGAGGCCGAGCGCGGCGGCCCCGATGGCCGGCAGCAGCACGAGCAGGGTCAAGAAGGGGACCGAGTGTGTCATCCCCACCACGTCCTCGACAGCATGAACGCCACGATGAGGGCCAGTCCGAGGGCGATGCCCAGCGCGTAGTTGCGGGCGTAGCCCGTCTGCAGCTTGCGCGCCGCGGTGCCGGTGATCTTGGCCAGATGGGCGGTGCCGTTGACCGCGCCGTCGATCACCCTGGCGTCGACCACCCAGGCGCAGAAGGTGGCGAGACGCTGGCTGGGCCGGCCGATGATGGTGTCGTAGAAGTCGTCCCAGTACCAGACGCGCTGGAGGAATTGCGGCTCGAGCGCCGGCTTCTCGACCTCGTTGCCGCGCCAGAGCATGTAAGCGACGATCACACCGGCGACGGCGGCCGCAATGTCGATCACCGCCAGGTACCACTCCGGCCCCGCGCCGAGGTTGTCGTTGTAGAGCGTGCCAGCGAACACCGGGGCGAGGAAGTTCTGGAGCCCCTCGGTGTGCACCCACGGCAGGTCGAGGGCGCCGGCGAAGAAGGCGAAGAAGGCGAGCACGACCAGCGGGAGCCGCATGACCCAGGGCGATTCGTGCGGCGCGTGCAGCGCCGGCTGCCCCTGAGGCCCCGGCTTGTCGAAGCGCTCCTCGCCTCCGAAGGCGAGGATCTCGAGACGGCTCATGTAATAGGCCGTCGAGCACGGCCGTGATGACGCCGATGAGCCACAGCGTCTTGTAGTGGGCCCAGGTGTTGTCGAGCACGTCGCCCTTGGCCCAGAAGCCCGAGAGCGGCGGGATCCCGGCGATGGCCAGGTAGCCGATGGTGAAGGTGATCGTCGTCCACTTCATGTAACGGCGGATCGCACCCATGCGCTTGAGGTCCTGCTCGTCATCGAGCCCGTGGATGACCGAGCCTGCGCCGAGGAACAGAAGGCCCTTGAAGAAGGCGTGCGCCACCATGAGGAAGATGGCGGCGATGTAGGCGCCCGAGCCGACGGCCAGCATCATGTAGCCGATCTGGGACACCGTGGAGAAGGCGAGCACCTTCTTGATGTCTTGTTGCGCACAGGCGATGGTGGCTGCCACGAAGGCCGTGACGGCACCGATGACGGCGACCACCTCCGCGCCCGACGAGCTCAGGTGCAGGAGCGGGTTCATCCGGCACAACAGGTAGACGCCGGCCGTCACCATGGTGGCGGCGTGGATCAGGGCAGAGACCGGGGTGGGGCCCTCCATCGCGTCGGGGAGCCAGTTGAAGAGAGGGATCTGGGCCGACTTCCCGGTCGCGGCCAAGAACAACAGCAGCACCGCGGCGGTGGCCGTGCCTGCGCCGAGGTGTGACAGCTGGCCGAAGATGCCGCCCCCCGGCCCGCTCTCGTACTGGACCGTCCCCGTCTTCTCGAAGAGCAAGAAGATGGCCAGCAAGAAGCCGACGTCACCGATGCGGTTGTAGATGAACGCCTTCTTGCCGGCCGACGCGGCCGCGTTCGCGCTGGAACCAGAACGCTACCAGCCAGTAAGAGCAGACGCCCACGCCCTCCCAGCCCACGAAGGTGAGGACCAGGTTGTTCGCCAGCACCAGCAACAGCATGGAGAAGACGAACAAGTTCATGTAGATGAAGAACTTCGAGTAGTCCCGGTCGCCCTTCATGTAGCCGATGGAGTAGAGGTGGATGAACGCGCTGACGAAGGTGATGAACATGCACATCGTCATCGACAGCGGATCGACCAGGGTCCCGACCGGCACCGAGAGGCCGCCGGCACTGAACCAGGTGAAGTAGTTGTGCACGACGAGCTGGTGGCCGTGAGGCAGTTCGAGCAGGCCGGCCAACACGATGCAGGCCACCACGAAGGATCCGCCCACCGCGACCGTGCCGATGACGCCCGCCACGGGGTCGCCGATGCGGCGCCCGAGCGCCACGAGCACGAGGAAGCCCGCGAGCGGCAGCAGCAACATGAGGTACGCGACGTTGACCACGGGTCAGCCTCTCAGCGAGTCCAGGTCGTCAGCCACGGTCGTGGCGCGTCGGCGATAGTTGGTCACCACGATGCCGAGGCCCACCACGACCTCGGCCGCCGCCACCACGAGCACGAAGAACACCACGGCCTGTCCACCGATGTCGCCGAGCATGCGGGCGAAGGTGACGAAGGTCAGGTTCGCCGCGTTGAGCATCAGCTCGATGCACATGAACATGATCAAGACGTTGCGCCGCACCAAGAGGCCGATGGCGCCGATGGTGAAGACGATGGCGGCCAGGCCCAGGTACCAGGCTCCCGAGAGGCTCATACCGGCAACTCGCTGCTGGAGTCGTCACCCTGCTCGGCCTGGACCGTGGGGGGTCGCCGGGCCAGCACGACGGCACCCACGACGGCGATGACCAAGAGGGCGGCGGTGGCCTCGAAGGCGAACAGGTAGGTGGTGAAGAGCTGCTTGCCCAGCTGCGCGGGCTCCCCCGCCGGCGAGTTCGGCCCCGCAACGTGTCCCTCGATCGGGCCCACCACCTGGCGCGCCCCGGTGACCCAGTGCGCGGTGGCGGCCATGGCCAGCACGCCGCCCAGCGTGATGATCGAGACGAGAAAAGCGAGCGGGCGCTGGCCCGCCAGCGGCTCGACCCTGATGTCCTCGGCGCGGTCCACGCCGAGGAACATGATCACGAAGAGGAAGAGGACGACGATGGCACCGGCGTAGACGATGATCTGGACGGCGGCGAGGAAGTCGGCCTCTTGTTCGATGAAGAGGACGGCCACCCCGAAGAGCGTCATGACGAGGCTGAGGGCGGCGTGCACCGGGTTGGCCGAGGTGACGACGCCGAGAGAGCCGACGAGGATGACCGCGGCCGCGGCCGCGAACACCAGAATGTCGGGCCAGGTGGCGCGCGGTCGAAGCCAGCAACAAAGCGGCGTGGGCCACGGGTCAGACGCTCCTTTCGGGGTCGACCTCGTGTACCTTCGCCGCGGCCTCGTCTGCCTCCGCCTCGGCCTTGTGCCCCTTCGCCTCGGCCTTGGCCGCCTTGCGGGCCGCGCGCAGCTCCTTCATGTGCGCCCGCGTGTACTCGAGCTTCTCGCGGTGGCGCTCCGCCCCCTTCTTGGCCCGCCAGATCCGCCCCTGCATGCCGCGGTGCGCCAGCGGGATGTCCTCGTCGAGCAGGTGCGCCTCGAGGACCTCGCGCAGCGGCTTGATGCCGGTCGCCGCGTCGTCGCGACGGCCCGACTGCCCGCCCTCGGGTGCCCGCACGCCGTAGCCGAGCTCGCCCGACCACTGGACCTCGCCCTCGTAGGCGGCACTGCCCGAGGGCGACGTGGCGCGCATCCACCCCGACGTCATGAGGTCGTCGCCCTCGCGCCAGTCCTCCCACGGGAGCTTCTTGGGGGTGCCGTCGTCGTTCACGACGAGCTCCTCCTTGGTGTAGATGGCGTCGGAGCGATTGGTGAAGGAGAACTCGAAGAGCTTCGACTCGGTGATGGCCTCGGTCGGGCAGGCCTCGACACACATGTCGCAGTGGATGCAGCGGAGGTAGTTGATCTCGTAGACGTAGCCGTAGCGCTCGCCCGGCGAGACCGGGTGGTCGGGCGGGTTGTCCAGCCCGCGCACGTAGATGCAGTCGGCCGGGCACACCCCGGCGCACAGCTCGCACCCGATGCACTTCTCCATGCCGTCCTCGTAGCGGTTGAGGACGTGGCGCCCGTGCTGGCGCGGCTGCTTGGGCTTCTTCTCCTCGGGGTACATCGTCGTGACCCGCGGCCGGGTCAGGTGCTGGAAGGTCAGCTTGAAACCGCCCAGGAAGGACAGCTGGTCCTTCACTTCGTCTCCCACACCCACTACGCATCACCTCTCGGCGTCGGCTCGGCGGGCACGAACGTGAGCCGCGGACGCGGCGGCCGGCTGACCCGGCGCCCGACGGCGGGGATGATCGCGTCCTCTTCGCTGCGCCCCGAGCCGAGGTGACTGGCCCGCAGCAGGACCACCGTGGCCAGCAGCACCACCGGCACCAGGATCAATCCCGCCCAGCCCCAGGCGATGATGGCGGCCACCAGGAGCAACCATCCGAGCGTCATGGGGATGAGCCGCTTCCAGCCCAGGTCCATCAGCTGGTCGTAGCGCAGGCGCGGCAGGGCCGCACGGAACCAGACGTACACGAAACAGAACGCCACCGTCTTCAAGAGGAAGTAGATGATCGGCATGTAGATGGTGGCGCCCGGGATGTGGAAGATGTAGCCGTTGGGCCCTCCGAAGAACAGCGTCACCACGATGGCAGACATCGTGATCGTGTTCATGAACTCGGCGAGGAAGAAGAGGCCGAAACGGATGGAGGAGTACTCGGTGTGGAAGCCGCCGACGAGCTCGGTATCCGCCTCGGTCAGGTCGAACGGCGGGCGTGTCAGCTCGGCCGTGATGGCGATCATGAAGAAGATGAACGGCAAGAAGCCCAGGCGGATCAGGTTCCAGTTCCAGAAGCCGTTGGACTGGGACGCCACGATGGCCCGTGTCGAGAGCGAACCGGTCACGAGGACGACCATGACCGTCGTCATGCCGAGCGCGGCCTCGTAGGAGATCACCTGGGCCGAGGCGCGCACCGAGCCGAGCAGCGGGTACTTCGAGCCCGAGGACCAGCCGGCCAGCATCACGCCGTAGACCGCGATGCCCGACATGGCCAGGACGAGCAGGATGCCCATGGGCGGGTCGGCCACCTGCAGCTCGAAGGTGTGGCTGCCGATGGTGATGACGCCGCCGACCGGCACGACGGTGAAGACGAGCACGGCCGGGATGACTGAGAGGTACGGCGCCAGCTTGAACACGAAGGAGTCGGCCCGGTCCGGCAGCAGGTCCTCCTTGAAGATGAGCTTGGTGCCGTCGGCCAGCGTCTGCAGCAGGCCCCAGGGCCCAGCGCGGTTGGGACCGACCCGGCTCTGCATGTCCGAGATCACCTTGCGCTCGAACCAGATCATCAGCGCCGTCGCCACCAACAGCGCGACGAACGCGACGAGGCACTTGATGATGACGATCAGCCACACTTCCCAGTTGAGGCCGAAGTAGAAGAGCGGGTCGCCGTTGCCACTGTTGGCGCTGTGCGTGAGCACGGTCGGCCCGACGTTCGACGCCACCGTCGTGGTGGTGGCTGCGGCGCTGGCGAGCAGTGCGCCGATCACACCGACTCCAGTCGGACGTCGGTGACCACCTGGCGGCTGTCGATCAGGGTTGCTGCCGCGTTGCCCGGCGCGCTCTCGCCGCCCGGCACGTTGAAGTCGACGGCGACCACGCCCCGCGGCACGCCCTCGTCGGCTCGAGCGACCAGCACGAGCTCGCCGCGGGCCGAGCGCACCTTGACGCGGTCGCCGGTCGACGCGCCCAGGCGGTCGAGGTCGTAGGGATTGGCTCGAGCCACCAGGGCAGGCACCAGCGGGGTGAGCGACGGCGACCCCGTGATCGCGCTGCCCGCGTCGTAGAGGCGTCGGCCGGCCACCAGGCGCAGCGTGTAGTTGTCGGGCTTGGGCACGCGGAGAGGCTCGGCCCCGCCGGAACCGGGCCCGGCTAACAGGTGCGGCGGGCTGCCCAGCATCGCCGCACGCGCGCGAGCGCAGGGCTCGTGCCGCCCGTGCCCACGCGCGGCGGGGCGCCCTGGCGCTCCACCGACTCGACGCCGGGCAGGGCCATGGGGTCGATGGGGGAGACGTCGGGGTGGCGGTCCCCGGCGGCGATCGGCACGACGATGCCGTCATGCGCCGCGTCGGAGTGCAGCACCTCTTGGGTCAGTCCGGCGTACGCCGGTGCGGTGCCCTCGAGCTCCTCGGCCAGATCGTTGACGTTCGTGAACCCGAGGTCTGCGCCGAGCGCCTCGGCCAGCTCGGCCGCGATCATCCAGTCCGGCCAGGCGAAGCCCGGCGCGGTGAGCTTCTGGCCCAGGCGGGTCACCCGTCCCTCGATGTTGGTCGTCGTCCCGGCACGCTCGTGCGTCACCGCGCACGGCAACACGACGTCCGCGTGCGCGTCCACCGACTGGGAGGGGTGTCCGGTTACCGCGACGACGAAGTGCCCGGCGTCGAGCGCCGCGGCAGCCAGCGCGTGGTCGGGGAAGTCGCTCAGCGGATCCGCACCGAGCAGCACGAGGGCGCGCACGCCGCCGCCGCCGCCGCCGGCGCCCCCGCCGTCGCCGCCGGCCATCGACTCGAGGATCGCCGCCGTATCGAGGCCCGGGCTCGCCGGCACCGAGCCCCAGGCGGCCGTGAAGCGCGCCCGCCCGGCGTCGAGGCTGACGCGGCCGGGCAGGACCCCCGGCGCCAGGCCCATGTCGAGGGCGCCGAACACGTTGCCGCGTCGCAGCGCCGGCAGGAAGGTCGCCTTGGGCAGCGCCGTCGCCAGGATCCGCAGCGCCTCGGCCGCCACCTCGCCCGACTCGGCATAGGAGGGCCGGCCCGCCACCACCACGACACCGTCACCGCCGGGGTGCGCGGCCAGCAACCGACGTGCCGCATCGAGCGTGCCTGCGGCCAGCGCGGACCCCTCGTGGTGCGACGCCAGCCCGCCGTCGCCCGTCGTCGCGTCGTCGCCGGTGAGCGCGCGCGCCATGGCCGGCGCGTCGCCCGGGCGGATGCGCAGCGACTCGGCCGCAAATTCGCTCAGCGCAGTCGGCTCGGGTGAGACCTCGATGAGCGTGGTGGTGCCGCCGACCACGGCCTCGCGCAGGCGCAGGAACAGCACGGGCAGCTCCTCGCGCAGGTCGCCGGCGAGCGTCACCAGGACGGGAGCGGTGCAGGCTTGGTCGATGGTGGCGCGGCGGCAAGCCGAGGACGACGTCCGCCGGGAGGCCGTCACCGAGTTGCGCGTCGACCGAATCGGTGCCGATCACGCCCTTGGCCAGCTTGGCCCAGGCGTACGCGGACTCGTTGGTGAGACGAGCCCCGCCGATCAGGGCGACGGATCCGCGCCCCCGGACTCGATCGCGGCGCGGATGCCCGCCGCGGCTGCCGCAAGGGCCTCGCTCCAGCTGACCGGGACCAGCTCGCCCTCCTTGCGCACCCGCGGCTCAACGAGGCGCCCGTGCTCGAAGCGGCCCGTCTCGTGCGCCTCGCCGAGGAACTGGCCGCGGCTGACCCCGAGGCTCACCACCTGGGAGGCGGTGGCCGGCGCCACGTCGACGGCTTCGTCGGCGAGCTCTTCGGGTAGCGGCCCGGCGTCGACCTCATCGCCGTTGACCGCCTCGTAGGTGAAGCGGCCCTTGTCGCACAGCCACCCGTGGTTGACCGGCTCCGAGTCGATGCCGAGCAATCGCGTCAGGCGGTTCTGGGAGGACTGCACGGCCACTCTGCATCCGACGGAGCAGGCGGTGCAGGTGGACTCGACCTGATCGAGGTCCCAGGGCCGGGCGGTGAACCGGTACGGCGTCGCAGTGAGCGCGCCGACCGGGCAGATCTGCACGGTGTTGCCGCTGAAATAGGACTCGAAGGGCTGCGTGGGGAAGGTCGCCACCTCGACCGCCTCGCCGCGGCCGGCGAAGTCGATCTGGGCCTCCCCCGCCACCTCGGCCGCGAAGCGGGTACAGCGCGCGCACTGGATGCAGCGCTCGCGGTCGAGCAGCACCAGGTCCGAGATTGCGATCGGCTTCTCGAAGTGACGCTTCTCCTCGACGAAGCGGCTCTCGCCCGGCCCGTAGGCCAGGGTCTGGTCCTGCAGCGGGCACTCGCCGCCCTTGTCGCACACCGGGCAGTCGAGCGGATGGTTGGCCAGCAGGAACTCGAGCACGCCGTCCTGTGCCTTCTTGACGCGCTCGTTGGTGGTGTCGACCACCATGCCGTCGGTGACCTCGGCGAAGCACGCCGGCGTCAGCGTGGCGCCGCGCGGGCCCTCCACGTCGACGATGCACATCCGGCACATGCCCACCGGCGCCATGCGCGGGTGGTAGCAGAAGCGCGGGATGTAGGTCCCGACGCGCTCGGCCGCCGCGATCAGCAACTCGCCCTTGTACGCCGTCACCTCGCGCCCGTCGAGGGAGAAGGTGAACTGTTGCGCCGGGTCCGCATGGGTGTGCAGCTCGCGGGACGTGTCAGTCAAAGGGACACCCCCCTTCCTTCACGTGCACCAGGAACTCGTCGCGGAACATGCGGATGCCCGAGGCGATGGACGACGGGATGGACGGTCCGAGCACACAGATCGTCGTCTGCTGCGGCGGCCAGTGCAGGCCGGGCGAGATGTTGTCGGACAAATCCATGAGGAGGTCGAGATCCTCCTCGCGTCCCGACCCCTTCTCAATCCTGTACAGGATTCGTTCCAACCAGCCCGAGCCCTCACGGCACGGCGTGCACTGCCCGCACGACTCGCGCGAGAAGAACTTGGTGATGCGCCAGGCGGCGCGCACCATGCACGTGTCCGAGTCCATCACGACCACCGAGCCCGAGCCGAGCATGGAGCCGGCGTCGCCGACCTCGTCCTGGCCGAGCGGCAGGTCGACGTTGTCCGGTCCGAACCAGGGAGCCGACACGCCGCCGGGTATGAAGGCCTTCAGCGTGTTGGAGCCGCGGATGCCCCCGCCGAGCACCGGCGCGTAGACGAGGTCCCGGAACGTGGTCTTCACCATCTCGAGCTCGTACGCGCCCGGCTTGCGCACGTGGCCCCCGAGGGCAAAGAGGCGGGTGCCGGTCGAGCGGCCCTCGCCGAGCGCGGCGAAGGCGGCGCCGCCGTTGATGACGATCCAGGGGATGTTCGACATCGTCTCGACGTTGTTCACCACCGTGGGCTCGCCGTAGAGCCCGATGGCGGCAGGAAAGTAGGGCGGCTTGATCCGCGGGAAGCCGCGCTTGCCCTCGAGCGACTCGAGCATCGCGGTCTCCTCGCCGCAGATGTACGCGCCGGCGCCGGGGTGGACCACGACGTCGAGCGAGAAGCCCGAGCCGACAATGTTCGAGCCGACCATGCCGTGGGCGTACGCCTCGTTCAGTGCGGACTGCAGGCGCTCGAGCCCGAGCGCGAATTCGCCGCGCACATAGACGAAGGCCTGGCTGACTTGCAGCGCGTACGCGGAGATCAGCACGCCTTCGAGGATCTGGTGCGGGTCTCGCTCAATGAGGAGATGGTCCTTGAAGGTCGCCGGCTCCGACTCGTCACCGTTGATGACGAGATACGTCACCGGGTTCTTGCGCATCATCGACCACTTGCGGCCCGCCGGGAAGCCGGCACCGCCCCGTCCGAGCAGGCTGGCAGCGTCCACCTCGGCCGCCACTGCTTCGGGCGTCATGGTCAGCGCCTTGCGGAGCCCTTCGTACCCGCCGGTGGCGAGGTAGCGCTCCATCGTGTAGGAGTCCTCGTATCCGAGGCGCGACGTAATGATCTTGGGGGCGTCGGTGATAGCCATCAGGACGTCGCTCCCCCGCTGCCGCTTCCACTGCCCGCACCCGCAGCCGCCGTCGCCCGGGCCGCCTGGGCCTGGGCCATCGCCGCGCGCTCGGCCGCCACCTCGGCATGGTCGGTCTGGAGCCCGACGCTGCGGCGCACCCGCACGAGCGTGCCGTGCGGGGGGATGTCCTCGGCCAGCCGCCCGGAGCGCAGGTCGTCGAGGAGCGTGTCGAAGGTCGCGGGCGACTCGCGCGCCGACGTAGCGGTGGTTGACCTGCACGCAGACCACGTGGTCGCAGTCGGCCAGGCACTCGGCCTCGTGCAGCGTGAAGACGCCATCGGGCGTCGTCCCGCCGGCCCGCATCCCGAGCGCGCCCTCGGCGTGCTCGAGGAGCTCGAGCGCACCACCGAGGAGGCAGGCGATGTTGGTGCACACGGCGATCACGTAGGTGCCGACGGGCTCGAGGTGCAGCATGTCGTAGAAGCTGGCGGCGCCCCGCACCTCGGCCGACGTGACCTCACAGAGGTCGGCGATGTCCTCGATCGCCTCGGGGGTCAGCCACCCGTCCTGCTCCTGGGCCAGGTGGCAGAGGGGGATGAGGGCCGAGCGCGGCTCGGGGTAGAGCGCGACGAGGGCTGTCGCCTTCGTCCGGGTGTCCGCGTTGAAGTGGCTCACCGGTCCACCTCGCCCATGACGGGATCGACCGAGGAGATCACGGCGACGGCGTCGGCCATCATCGCGCCGCGCAGGAGCAGCGGCAGTGCTTGCAGGTTCACGAAGCTCGGCGCCCGGATGTGCATCCGATACGGCTTGGACGTGCCATCCGAGACCATGTAGCAGCCCAGCTCCCCCGCGGCGACTCGACCGCCACGTAGACCTCGCCCTCGGGCACGCGGAAGCCCTCGGTGAAGATCTTGAAGTGGTGGATGAGGGCCTCCATGCTCTCGTCGATGCGAGCGCGGGGCGGCGGTGTGACCTTGCGGTCCTGCACGCGGTAGTCGCCGGGGGGCATCATCTCGGCGATCTGGCGGATCATCTTGATCGACTCGCGGAGCTCGTTGAGACGGACCGAGTAGCGGTCGAAGTTGTCGCCGTAGGTGCCGACGATCACGTCGAAGTCCAGCTTGTCGTAGGCCAGGTACGGCATGGTCCGCCGCAGGTCCCACGGCACGCCCGTCGAGCGCAAGATGGGCCCTGTCACCGACAGGGCCAGGGCCTCCTCGGCCGAGATGTTGCCGACGGCCTCGGTGCGCTCCCGGAAGATGGGCTGGCCCGTCAGCAGCTCGTCGTACTCGAAGGTGCGGGCGAGCACCGTCTCGCAGATGACGTCGATATCGTCCTCCCACCCGTCGGGGAGGTCGGCCGCCACGCCCCCGGGACGGATGAAGTTGTGGTTCATCCGCTGACCGGTCGTCTTCTCGAAGAACGCGAGCACCATCTCGCGCTCGCGGAAGCCGTAGACCAACATGGAGGTGGAGCCGAGGTCCCCCCCGTTGGTGGCCAGCCAAATCAAGTGGGACGAAACCCGGTTGAGCTCGCACATGAGCATGCGGATCCACACCGCCCGCGGCGGAAGCTCGACGTCGAGCAGCGCCTCGGTGGCCAACGAGAACACGAGCTCGTTGTGCAGCGGTGACAGGTAGTCCATGCGTGTGGTGTTCGTGCACCCCGTCACGTAGGTCAGCTCCTCGCCGGTCTTCTCCATGCCGGTGTGCAGGTAGCCGACGATCGGCTTCGTGCGCAGGATTGTCTCGCCGTCGAGCTCGAGCATGAGCCGCAGCACGCCGTGGGTCGACGGGTGCTGGGGGCCCATGTTGATGATCATCGTCTGGTCGTCGCGCCGTTCGATGTCGATGTCACTCGGATCGACGTAGCCGCCCTCGGGCAGGCGCAGGACGGCGCCCACCTCCTGGCGCAGCTCGCTGGCACCGGTGGTCCCCCGGGCGCGCAGCTCCTGAATCCCCTCGGAGGTCTCGGGGATGAAGTACCGCTCCTCCTCAGCCTCTCGGTGGGCCTTCTCGGTGGGCTCGAGGCCGAAGCCCTCGGGCTCCGCGGGGCCGCCGACCTCGTCGTCCTTGTCGTGGTCGTCGCTCACCGCGGCCCCGGCGCTTCCTTGAATTGCACGGGCACCCGGCCCACCCCGTAGTCCTTGCGCAGCGGGTGGCCCTCCCAGTCCTCGGGCATGAGGATGCGGGTCATGTCGGGGTGCCCGGCGAAGATGATCCCCACCAGGTCGTAGGCCTCGCGCTCCATGGTGTCCGCGCCTGGATACACGTCGGTGATCGTGTCGAGGACCGGGTCCGACTCGGGGACCTGGACCCGGACACGTACGCGCTGGCGCTGCGAGAGCGACAAGAGGTTGACCACGACTTCGAAGCGCTCCGCCTCGACCCCTTCGGGCAACGTGCGCCCGGGGTGGGTGAGGTAATCGACCCCGCACAGGTCCGCGCACAGCTCGAAGCCGGCCTCGCGAAACGCGCCCACCATCTGCTTGTAGGTGGCGCGGCTCGGGAACGCGAGCTGGTCGACCAGGCGATCCGGCAGGCGCGGCACGTCGGGCAGGACGCTCGCGGGCGCCACCGCCGTTGGGGTCGTCTCGCTCACCGCGGCGTGGCGACCCGCACCGCGTCGGGCACGCTCGGCACCCATCCGCCGGTCGCCTGCTCGCCCGCGGGGACCGAGCTGCCGGGACGGCGGGTGATCTCGCCGGTACGGATCTTCTCGTGCAGCGTCAAGATGGCGTGCAGGAGCGTCTCGGGGGAGGGCGGGCAGCCCGGCGCGTAGACGTCGACCGGGACGATCTGGTCGACGCCCTGTACGATCGCGTAGTTGTTAAACATCCCGCCCGTCGACGCGCACACGCCCATGGAGATCACCCACTTGGGCTCCATCATCTGGTCGTAAATCTGGCGAAGCACGGGGGCCATCTTCTGTGAGACCCGACCGGCCACGATCATGAGGTCGGCCTGCCGCGGCGACCCTCGGAAGACCTCCATGCCGAGGCGGGCGATGTCGTAGTCGGCGGCACCGACCGCAATCATCTCGATGGCACAACACGCCAGCCCGAACGTGGCCGGCCATACGCTGTTGCGGCGCGCCCACTTGACCATGTCCTCGAGGCGACCGGTCAGGAAGTTGTGTTGAAGGTCCTCGATCCCCACGTCAGGCTGCCTCACCCGGCGTCGGGCGCGACCCGCTGATGCGAGTGATGGTCGACTCCGAGGTGCGCGCCGGCATGCCCGACTGCAACGTCTTGGGCGGGCCCCAGGTCAAGGCGCCGTTGGAGATGAGGTAGAGGAAGGAGACGAAAACCACCGCGGCGAACACGATGACCTCGATGAGGCCGAATGTCGCGATCTGGTGGAACACCACGGCCCACGGGTAGAGGAACACGATCTCGATGTCGAAGATGATGAAGATCATCGACACCAGGTAGAAGCGCACCGGGAAGCGCTGCGGCGGCTCGGAGTCGGGCACGATGCCGCATTCGTAGGGCGCCAGCTTGGCCGCCGACGGCTTCTTGCGCGGCGCCAGCATCGACGAGGACACCAGCGAGAAGACGGTGAACGCGAAGCCGAGGAGCCCCACTATGAGGATCGGGAGGTACTGGACCACGGTGAAAGGTTTCTACCATGTGACCCCTTTCGCAAGCACATCCGCGCCGCTGGTCAGAGGCCCCGCCGGCGGACCTACGATGCCTTCGTGACGCCCCCCGACGAGACCCCTCCCTCCGGCGCCTCCGAGGAGCCGGCCGGGTCGGCGAGGAAGGCCACGGACCAGGCCGCCGCCCCGGCTCCGCACCGGCCTCGACCGGCGGGGAACACGGCCGCCGAACCCGGGGCGCAACCGGCGAGACGGGCGCCAGCGAAGAAGGCCCCCTCGAAGTCGGCCGCCAAGAAGACCGCCAAGGACCCGGCGAAGAAGGCCCCGGCCAAGAAGGCCCCGGCGAAAAAGGGTCCGACCGCGAAGGCTCCGACCGCGAAGGCTCCGACCGCGAAGGCTCCGGGGAAGACCGCACACCCGGCCCCGGCCCGCTCGCCGCGGCGAGCGCGACGAGCACGTGCACGATGTCGTCGTCGTCGGCGCGGGACCGGCGGGCGCGGCGTGCGCCTACTGGCTGGCTGACGCCGGCTGGGACGTCGTGGTGGTCGAGAAGAAGGAGTTCCCGCGCGAGAAGACCTGCGGCGACGGCCTCACCCCGCGGGCCGTGCGCCAGCTGGCGGACATGGGGCTCGAGCCTGCCCTGGCCGGCTCACACCGCTACACCGGTCTCCGGGCCTTCGGCTTCGGGCACTTCGTGGAGATGCGCTGGCCCGAGCACCCCAACTTCCCCGGCTACGGCTACACCATCACGCGCCACGATCTCGACGGCATGGTGGCCGGGCACGCCGCCGCGGCCGGCGCCACGCTGTTGCAGGGAACCGAGGTCACGGCACCGGTCCTGGACGAGGCCGCAGATACATCCGGGCCGCTGCCCGCACTGACCGGGGTGCGCGTCACGGAGAAGGGTGGCGCCACGCGCACCATCTCGGCGCGCTACGTGGTCGTGGCCGACGGCTCGAACTCTCGGGTGGGCCGCATGCTCGGCACGGCACGCCGGCGCGAGCTGCCCATGGGGATGGCGTTGCGGGGCTACTACACCTCGGACCGCCACGACGACCCCTTCATCGAGTCACACCTCGACATCCGTGACGCCGAGGGCAACGTGGTTCCCGGCTACGGCTGGATCTTCCCCATGGGTGACGGACGGGTCAACGTCGGCGTCGGCCTGCTCTCCACGGATAAGCGCTGGAAGGGGTTGAACACGACAGACCTGATGGACGCCTTCGTCGCCTTTGCGCCGAGCTCCTGGGGTCTGCGCCCTGAGACGAGCCTCGGGCCGCCCACCGGCGGCAAGCTCCCGATGGGTCTCTCGGTCGGACCACGGGCCGGCGCCAACGTCGTGATCGCCGGCGACGCCGGCGGCGTCATCAACCCCTTCAACGGCGAGGGCATCGCGTACGGCTACGAGACGGGGAGGCTGGCCGCGGCCGCGCTCGGCCACGCGCTGAGCGGTGGGGGCGACGCGGCACTGGCCGAGTACGACCGCGCGCTCACCGCGGCCTACGGCCCGTACTTCAAGGTGGCGCGCGCGTTCGTCCATCTGATCTCGCATCCCGAGGCCATGCGCGTCTGCGTCGGACTGGGCATGCGCTCGGAGCTGTTGATGAAGCAGTTGCTGCGCATCATGGCCAATCTGATGCGGCCCGATGCAACCGGGCCCGCTGAGCTCGGCTACCGCGCCATGGAGCTCATCTCGCGCGTCCTGCCCGACCCCGACGAGGCGGAGGTGCCCGCCGCGTGACCCGGGCCGCCTGACCCGGGCGGCCTGACCCGGGCCGCCTGTTCAGGTCGCGCCGTCAGTGCAGAGAGGCGGCGACCTCCGCCGCCGCCTCGCCTGCGGCCTCCACGACGCGAGCCAGCACCGCCTCGTCGTGGGCGAGGCCAGGGAACAGCACCTCGTAGGGCCCCGGGGCCAACGCCACCCCGCGGCGCAACATGGCGTGGAAGAAGGGCCCGTGCACGCCGTTGGTGGCCAGGTCGCGCACGCCGACGTACTCGGTCGGCAAGGCGAGAGGCGCCGCCGCGGGGCGCGCCAGGTACAGGCCGGCCAGCGGACCGACGATCGGCACCGACGCCCACAGTCCGCTGCTCGCCACCGCTGCCTCGAGCTCCTTGGCGAACACCGCGACCCGGGCGGCCAGGGCCTCGTAGTCGGCGGGCGTCACCTCGCGCAGCACGGCCAGGCCCGCCGCCGTGGCCAACGGGTTCCCCGACAGGGTGCCGGCCTGGTACACGGGTCCGCCCGGTGCCAGCTCGGTGAGCAGCGCCGCCGACCCGCCGAACGCCCCGACCGGGAGCCCGCCCCCGATCACCTTGCCGAAGCACCACAGGTCCGGCCTGACACCCGACCACGAGGTGGCGCCGCCCGGACCGAGGCGAAAGCCGGTGATCACCTCGTCGAAGATCAAGAGCGCGCCGCTGGCGTCGCAGGCGGCCCTGAGCTCCTCCAAGAAGCCGGGCGCCGCCTCGACGAGGTTCATGTTGGCGGCCACCGCCTCGACGATCACGCAGGCCACCCCCTCGTCGAGTACGGGCACCACGTTGTAGGGGACGACCTCGGTCTCGGCGACCGCGCCCGGCGGGACGCCGGCGGAGCCCGGGAGGCCGAGCATGGCCACCCCGCTCCCCCCGCCGGCCAGCAGGCCGTCGGAGTGCCCGTGGTAGCAGCCGTCGAACTTCACCACGCGGTCACGCCCGGTCACGCCGCGGGCCAGGCGCACCGCGCTCATGGCGGCCTCCGTGCCCGACGAGACGAAGCGGACCTGTTCGCAGCCCGGCACCCGATCGCAGATCGTCTCGGCGAGTAGCACCTCGCCCGGCGTCGGCGCGCCGAAGGTCGTGCCGCGCGCCGCCGCTGCAGCCAGCGCGTCGGTCACGACCGGGTGCGCGTGGCCGAGCAACACCGCCCCGTAGGACTGCACCAGGTCGACGTAGCGCGTGCCCTCGACGTCGACGACGTAGGCGCCGTCGCCCGACACGACCGTATAGGGCGTCCCGCCGACGGAAGCGAAGGAGCGGACCGGCGAGTCAACGCCCCCCGGGATCACACGCTCGGCTCGGGCGAACCACTCGGCGTTCGTCGCCGCCGGCCGCTCAGCCACCGAGCGCCTCGGCCACCTCTGCCGCGAAGTAGGTGAGGACGAAGTCGGCCCCGGCACGCTTGAGCACGGTCAGCTGCTCGAGTGCGACAGCGAGGCCGTCGATCCAACCCGCCTCGGCGGCCGCCTTGACCATCGCGTACTCACCGCTCACGTGGTACGCCGCCAACGGGACGTGCACACGCGGGCGCACGGTCGCCAGGACGTCGAGGGAGGTCATGGCTGGCTTCACCATGACCATGTCGGCGCCCTCGGCGATGTCGAGCTCGATTTCGGCCAACGCCTCGCGCGCGTTACGCGGGTCCTGCTGGTAGGCGCGCCGGTCACCGCCGCCCGCGATGGTGACGTCGACGGCCTCGCGGAAAGGGCCGTAGAGCGCCGAGGCGTATTTCGCCGCGTAAGCGAGCACGGCGACCTGCTGGTGGCCGTCGTCGTCGAGCGCGGCACGGATGGCCGCCACCTGCCCGTCCATCATTCCGCTCGGCGCCACGACGTCCGCACCCGCAGCGGCCTGGGCGCGCGCGATGAGCTGGTAGAGCTCGAGCGTCTCGTCGTTGCGGACGTCGCCAGACGGGCCGAGCACGCCGCAGTGGCCGTGGTCTGTGTACTCGTCGAGACAGAGGTCCGCCATCAGGACGATTTCGTCACCGACCGCATCGCGGACGGTGCGCAGCGCGATCTGCACCACGCCGTCGCAATCCCACGCGCCGCTCCCCTCGGGGTCTTTGGTGGAAGGGACGCCGAAGAGAATGGCACCGGGGATGCCGAGGGAGACCAGCCGTTTCGCCTCGACGACGAGCGAATCGACGGTGTGCTGTACCTCGCCCGGCATGGACGCGATGGGCACCGGGGCCTCGATCCCCTCGCGCGACGAAGAGCGGCGCCACGAGGTCGTCCACCCCGAGGTGTGCTTCGGCGACCAGGCGTCGCAACGCCGGCGTGCGGCGAAGCCGACGCAAGCGTCGCTCCGGAAACACAGCTTCGGACCTCTCCGACGTGGCCTCGGCCATGACGCCAGCCTACGAGGCGCTGCCCGCACCCGGGCCGAAGTGGCCCACGAGCTCGGCGACGATGCCGGCGGCCGAGGAACCCCACGCTTCATGCACGCCGGCCAGGCCTGCGGCGCGTGCGGCCGCCGCCGTCGTCGGCCCGATGCACACGACGTGCGCGGGCGCAGCGACGGGTGCGCCCTCGGGGGTCCGCAACGCCATGAACGCCTCCACCGAGGAGCTCGCCGTCAAGGTGAGCGCGTCGGCCGCGGCGACCTGCTCGAGCAGCTCGGGCTCTGGCGAGTTGCGTGCCACCGTGCGGTACGCCTCGACACGGCGCACCGCCCACCCTTTCTCACGCAACCCGTCGTCGATCGTCTCGGGCGCGATGTCGGCGCAGGGGAAGAGGACGGCCCCGGGCGCGCCCGAGGGCGCGGGGAACGAGTCGACCAGTCCGCGCGCGCTGTGCTCGGCCGGCACCAGGTCGGGTTCCACGCCCGCTCGGCGCAACGCGTCGGCGGTGGCCGGCCCGACCGCCGCCACCAGCACAGGGGCGAGCGCCCTGGCGTCGCGCAGCTCGGCCACGAAGCGGTCGACCGCGTTGACCGAGGTGAACACCACCCAGTTGACGTCGTGCACGCCCGCCGCTGCCGCGCGGAGTGCGGCGCCCCCGTCGGCCGGGTCGACCTGTTTGGTCAGCGCCAGCTCGATCGCGTGCGCGCCGGCGCGCTCGAGCGCCCCGAGCAAACCTTCAGCGCGGCCACCCGACCGCGTGACGACCACGGTGCGCCCGGCGAGGGGTCCCGCGCCTGGACTGCCGGCGGCGGGCTCGCCGCGGGCGCGATCCCCGAGCGCGGCCACCAGCCCGACCACGATCACCGCCGGTGGCCCGAGATCCACGTCGCCCAGGCCCGCCAGCGTCGTGCGCACCACACGTTGCGCCGGCGTGGTGCCGCGGGCGATCACCGCCACCGGTGTCTCCGGCGAGCGGCCGGCCCGGACGAGCTCGTCCGCGATGGCGGCCCGGGTCGTCATGCCCATGAGGATGACCAAGGTGCCGCCGGCGCGCGCCAGGGACTCCCAGTCGGGGCCGTCGATCGCACCCGACCCCGCCGGGTCGCCCACCCGACCGGTCACCACCGTCACCGACGAGGCGAGGCCGCGCTGGGTCACCGGGATGCCGACCGCGGCCGGGACGCCGAAGGCAGAGGTCACGCCGGGCACCACCTCCCAGGGGATCCCAGCCTCGGTCAGGGTCTCCACCTCCTCCCCGCCACGTCCGAAGAGGAAGGGGTCGCCGCCCTTGAGCCGGACCACGATGGCAGCGCGCCGTCCGTGTTCGACCAAGAGCCGTGCGATCTCGTCCTGGCGCGCCGCGCCCCCGTCTCGTGCGTCGGGGTCCTTGCCCACGTCGATCAGCTCGGCGTCGGGCGGGACCAGGTCGAGGACCGCCGGGCTGACTAGCCGGTCGTGGAGGACCACGTCGGCGCGGGACAGCAGCGCAGCACCCCGGCGGGTAAGCAGGCCCGGGTCACCGGGGCCCGCGCCGACCAGGTAGACGGTCACGGCCGCGCACCGAAGTCGAAGCCGTCAATCGCCTCACCGCCGCCCTCTTGCAGGGCGCCCGCCACCGCGGCGCCGAGGGCCTCGGGGTCATCGCCCTCGCGCGCCACGCGGACCATGATGCGCCCGTCGCCGCTCGCGACCAGCCCCGACAGGCGCAGCGCCGGACTGTCGCCATCGGCCTCTGGCGGCTCGGCGAAGGCGGCGACCGGCGCGGTGCAGCTCCCACCAAGGGCGGCGAGCACGGCGCGCTCGGCGCGCACGGCGCGGTGGCTCGGCTCGTGGTCGATGGCGCCGAGCAGTGCCCGCGTCGCATCGTCGTCGGTGCGGCACTGGACGGCGATCGCACCCTGACCGGCCTGGGGCAACAGGTCCACGGGGTCGACCACGTCGTGCAGGCGAGCCTCCCAGCCGAGACGCACCATGGCCGCCACGGCCACGACGACGGCGGACACGCGACCCTCCTCGGCGACGGCCACCCGGCGCGCCATGTTGCCGCGCAGGTCGGCGAAGACGAGGTCGGGTCGCAGATAGGCCAGTTGGGCACGCCGGCGCGCCGAGCCGGTGGCGACCAGCGCGCCCGGCAGGAGCCCGGCGAGGGTGGAGCCGACCAGGCCGTCGCGCGGATCGGCTCGCTCGGGAACGGCGCCCAACGTGAGGTGGTCGGGCATGGTCGATGTCATGTCCTTTGCCGAGTGCACCGCGGCGTCGGCCCGGCCGTCCGCGACGGCCGCCTCGACCTCGGCGACGAAGACGCCCTGGCCGCCGATGCTGTCGAGCGACGCGGCGGAGTCGCGGTCGCCGCGCGTGCGCACGATGACGGGTTCGACCTCAAGGTCGGGGTGGGCGTGCCGCAACAGCGCCGCGACGATGTCCGTCTGGCGCAGGGCGAGAGGCGAGCCTCGGGTGGCCAGGCGGAGAGTTCCCACAGCCGTGACTATCCCATGGCCGCGACTAGAGGTCGAAGAGGATGCGCAGCGCCTCGACGAGCCGCTCGCCCCGTGGCGTGCCGGCGGTCTCCTTCAAGAGCATGGTGGGCTCGTGGAGCATCTTGGCCAGAGCCGCGCGCGTGGTCTGGTCCACCTGCTCCCACTCGTCCTCGCTCAGGTCGGCCAGCTGGGCGCGGTGGCCGCTCGAGCTCGGCCACCCGCAGCGATTCGAGGCGAGCGCGCAGCGCGGCGACGACCGGGGCCGCCCCGCGTTGGCGGCTGGCGGTCCGGAACCGCTCCACCTCGACGTCGACGATGGCCTGGGCGGCGACCGATTCCTCGGCGCGGTCCCCGAGCGCCCGGTCCACCAGCGCGCGCTGAGCGTGTCCATGTCGAGCAGCGTCACCTCCGGGCGCGAGCCGACGGCGGGGTCGACGTTGCGCGGGACGCCGAGATCGATCACCAGCAGGGGCGCCGTCACCGACGCGAAGTCCTGCTCCCCGAGCACGTGCGCCTCGGCGGCCACCGCGGTGAGGACGACGTCGGCGTCGGCCAGCTCGACGGCGGCGTGATCGAGCGCCGCGGCCCGCATCTCGAAGGGCGCGCCGGCACCGGTGGCCAGGACGAGCTCGCGCGCCCGGTTCTCCGAGCGGTTCACCACCACGACGCGCCGCGGCGCGTCAGCCGGTGCGATGTCAGCAGAGCGCGCGGCATACGCCGAACCCCATGTCGCCGGCACCGACCACCACCACACGCGCATCGCGCAACCCGCCGGGATCCTCGCCACGAGCCACCGCGACGGCGGCATAGGAGAAAGAGGTCGTGCCCTTGCTGATCCCCGTCTCGGTACGCACCCGCTTGCCCGTCTGGAGGGCGTGGCGGAAGAGAGCGGAGAGCAGCGGGCCGCAGGCTCCTTCTTCCTGGGCACGTTCGAAGGCGCGCCGGACCTGTCCCACGACCTCTGTCTCGCCCGTCACCACGGACTCGAGGCCAGAGGTGACGGCGAAGAGGTGCGCGGTGACGTCGTCGTCGAAGCGGATGACCGCGTGCTCCGACAGCTCCTCGACCGACCTGCCGGCGTGCTCGGACAGCACGTCGTAGATCTCGGCCACCGCGTCGTGGAAGCGGTCGACGACGGCGTAGACCTCGGTGCGCAGGCAGGTCGAGAGCACCACGCTCTCTTGGACGTTGCGGCGGTGGCTGAGCGCCGTGAGCACCTTGTGCAAGTCGTCGTCGCCGATGGCGGCCGCCTCGAGCAGCGGCAACGGGGCCTGGGTGTGCTGGAGCCCTACGACGACGACGGACACTCGATTCCCTCCTGGGTCGGGAGACAATTGTGCCGGTCACGGCGGCGAACGTGCCAGTCCCCCACCCCAGCGGCCCTTTCGGCGCCCGAAGTGCCCAGCCGGCTCAGGTCAGTTCCGAACCGGGCGAGAGCCCGACCGAGCGCATGAGGGGCGCCTCGTCGTCACCTCTGGCACCGTCGGGCTCGGCACCGGCGCGGTCCATCTCGTCCTGGCGGGCCCGGTAGAAGCCGAGCACCTGGAGTTCGATGGAGAGGTCGACGTAGCGCAGGTGGACGCCCGGCGGGACGGTGAGCACCCGAGGGGCGAAGTTGAGGATGGAGGTGACGCCGGCGCGTACGAGGAGGTCAGCCACACCCTGCGCCGCCCAGCCCGGGGTCGCGATGACGCCGATGTCGGGGCGCTCCGGCGGCCGCAGCCGGGCCAGCTCGTCCATGTGCCGCACTTTCATGCCGCGGATCTCCTCGCCGACCACTGCCGCGTCGACATCGAAGAGCGCCGTGACCTGGCAGCCGCGGGACGCGAAGCCGGCCGAATTGGTCAGCGCGCGGCCCAGGTTCCCGATGCCGACGATGCCCACGCGCCAGTTCTCGTCGACGCCGAGGGCGCGGTCGATCTGAGCGATCAGGAAATCCGGGTCATACCCCGAGCCGCGGGTTCCGAAGGAGCCCAGCAGCGACAGGTCCTTCCGCACCTTGGCGGCGTTGACGCGCGCCAACTCGGCCAGGCGCTCCGAGGACACGGTGCGCGCCCCGGCTCGCACGAGCTCGGCCAGGATGCGCTGGTAGATCGGCAGACGCAGCACCGTCGCCTCGGGAATCCGCTTCGGGACGGCAGCCGAGGTCGCCATCACAGCCGCGGCCTCGTCTGACGCGCGCGACCTCGACGATGAGGGTTGGCGGTCGCTCATTGCGTCGGATGGTACCGAGCGGGATCCCGGCGACACCAAATCGCTTCCGCGTTACCAGGCCAGGACCAAGAGCTCCCCGGCGGTGACGTTTAGCCAGTGCGCGGCCGAGGCCTCCCCGGCGACGACGGCGAGATACCCGTTGGAGTCGACCAGCACACCGAACTCGCCCTGCTGCAACTCGCCGAACGCATCGACGCAGCGCAACTCGATCCCGTCGGGCACCAGCGAATCCGGCAAGCCTTCGAGCGAGACACGCCCGCTCTCGACGCGCGCCACCAGCTGGATGCGCCCGCCGGCCGGCATCCCCGCGACACGCGCGTCGGCCACCGTTGCGGCCAGCTGGAGGTTGCCGAAGTGGTCGACCCAGGTCACTTCGGTCCGCACACACGTCCGGCCGTCCTGCAACCGGCCCTGCTCCACGACCCCGCCGACCAGCCGCACCAAGGAGGCCGGCTCGATGGGATCGCCCAGCTTCTCGAGCGCGGCGCCTGTGCACAACGCCGCGGCCGCCGGACCGAAGAGGTCCCGCCCGTCGAAGGTTGCGCCACGGTCGAGCGGCACGGCTGATCGGCGCAACTCGACGGCGGTCGTCACCGGTGCCTCGCCCGCCAGCTCAGCGGCCGTCACGAGTAACCCGTTGTCGGGACCAACGAAGTACATGGTCCCGCCCGCCGCCGGCGCGACGGCAATGGCGATGCCGCGCCGCGCCGTGCCGACCCCGGGGTCGACGACGCCGAGGATCACGCCGCTCCCCAGATGCGGCACCGCGCGCGCGAGCGTGTGGCTTCCCGCGCGTACGTCAAAGGGTGGGATGTGGTGCGTCAGGTCGATGACGGTCGTCCCCGGTGCCCGCGCCGCGATGACCGCGTGGACAACGCCGACGAACTCGTCCGCGGTCCCGAAGTCGGAGAGGAAGAAGACGGTCCGGACGGGGAGACGGGGCACGACGTCAGGCTCCCCTGGTCAGCGTTGCAGATGGCGTGAGCGTTCGGTGGCGGCCGCCACCGCCTCCATGAAGGCCGAGCGCACGGCGCGTGCCTCCAGCGCCCGCACACCGGCTGCGGTCGTGCCGGCCGGCGACGTCACTTCGGCGCGCAACGACTCGGGGTCGCGACCGGTCTCGGCCAGCAGGGCCGCAGAGCCGCGCATCGTCTCGACGACGAGCGTGCGGCTGACGGCCCGAGTCAGGCCCATCTGCACTCCGGCCTCGATGAGCGCCTCGGCCGCCAAGAAGAAGTACGCGGGACCCGAGCCCGAGAGGCCGGTCACGGCATCGAGTTGGTGCTCGGGCAGGCGGACGACGGTACCGACCGAGGAAAGCACGTCCTCAGCCCAGGCCAGGTCCTGTGACATGGCGAACGAGCCGCCCGACATGGCGGCGACGCCGCTGCCCACCAGCGCGGCCACGTTGGGCATGGCCCGGACGACGGCCGGCTCGCCGCCGAGAGCCACCTCGAGCCGCTGGCAGGGGACGCCGGCCACGATGGAGAGGACCCGGGTCACCCCGGCCCGCGACGCATCGAGCGCGCGGCACGCCGGCTCCGCGGCGTCGGGCTTGACCGCGAGGACGACCCCGGGCAGGCGGTCGCCGCCGGCATCGAGCAGGTCGGCCTCGGGGGCGTGCAATGTGCGGAGGCCGGGATAGAGCGCCTCGAGCTCGCCGCGCCGCTCGGCTACCGGTTCGATCACCGCGACGTCGCTGACCGCAAGCCCGCCGGCCCCGAGGAGCCCGCCCAAGAGAGCGCCCCCCATCTTCCCGCCGCCGACGATGACCAGGCTCGACACGCCGCCGACGATACTGACCCCGGCCAGGGCCCGCTGACCTCAGCGCCGCGGCCGGCGGCGGTAGGTCGAGGGGTGGGCCAGCGTCATGGCCGTCGGGAAGTGCTCGTCGGTGTAGACCACCGACGAGCCGGCGATGCGGTCGAGCTCGTCGTCGTCGATGAGCCCGGCCGGTACCCGGCCCACCAGGTACACGGCGTCCTCGGGTCCCAACGCGAACGACATCCCGAAGAGGTGCGCGTTGCGCCGCAGCAGATACATGTAGACGTCGGCCTGGTTGGCCTCAGGCACCGGCATGAACTGCGCCTCGTAGTGCAGGGTGCGCTGCTTCAAGGTGAACCAGACCGTGATGTAGTCCTTCTCCTCACCCTTGAAACGCAGGTACCAGCGGTACGAGGCGGTCCGGTCGGTCACCTCTTGGCGCTCGGCGGCAACGAGGAAGCCGCCGGCCGCGAGTTCGCGCTCGGCCCAGGCGTCGATGCACGCCACCGCAGCCGCCATCTCCTCCTCCTCGGGGAGATCGACGATCGGCATGGGTGGGAGACGGGGTCCCGGTGCGACGGGGCTCAGCCGCACTCGACGAGGCGGCCTGCGGCCAGCTCGTCGTGCAGCTCGACCAGCGTCTTGGCTGCGGCACGCCAGGTGTAGCGCCGCGCCATGAGCACCGAGGCGGTCGAGAGACGCTCAGCGGCCAGCGGCTGGTCGACGATGCGGCGCACGGCGCCGGCGTAGGCGGCGGGTTCGTGGTCCTCGACCAAGAAGCCAGTGTGGCCCTGCTCGACGAGCGTGGTGAGCCCGCCCACGGCCGAGGCCACGACGGGCGTGCCGCACGCGGCGGCCTCCGAGCGCGACGAGGCCGAAGGACTCGGAGCGACTGGGGACGAGGCACACGTCCGCGGCCCGGTAGTACGACGACAGGAGCTCGTGGGGCTGCGGGTCGATGAAGTGCACGTGCTCACGCACCCCGCGCGCGTCGGCGACGTCGTGCAACCCCTGCAGCGCCTTCTCCCCGTGCGGGCCGCTCGGGCCGCCCACGACGACGAGGCGATAGGGGTCGGAACCCGACTCGAGCAGCTCGGCCAGGGTCTCGATCGCCACGTCAGCGCACTTGAGCGGCTGGATCCGGCCGACGAAGAGGAGCAGCCGCCCGGTGAGCGGCAGCCCGAGGGCGCGCCGCGCCTGGGGCCGGTGCCCCGGTCCGAAGAACGCGTGGTCGACGCCAGGCGGGACGATGCGGATGCGGCCTGGCTCGCCGCCGTAGAGCGAGACGATTTGTTCGGCCTCGACGCTGCACGACGCCAGGACAGCGTCGGAGCATTCGATGATGGACGCCTCGGCCTCGGCGCGCCGGTGCGGCATGTCGGCCTCGACCTCTTCGGGCATCGACTCGGCCTTCACCCGATCAAGGGTGTGGAACGTGCACACGAGCGGCAGGTTCAACTCGTGCTTGATCACGTGACCTGACAACCCCGAGAGCCAGTAGTTGGCGTGCACCGAGGTATAGGGCAGGCCCTCGTCCTCATCTCCAGCGCGAGCCACCCGGGAGCGGCGCCGCGGTCATGCGCTCGAGCACCGCGGCGGTGAACTCATCGACGACGCCGGGCAGCGACTCCTTGGGCACCACGTCGAGCGGCCCGGCCGGGACGTGGTGGACCCGCAAGCCCGGTTCCACGTCGACCACCGGCGGCAGGTCGGCTGACCATGCCCTGGTGAAGACGTCGCAGGCCACGCCGGAGCGGGCTAACGCGGCCGTCAGCTCGCGAACGTAGACGTTCATGCCGCCGCCGTCGCCGGTGCCGGGCTGGGCCAGCGGCGAGGTGTGCAACGAGAGAACGGCGAGGCGGCGCATGGCGCTCAGAGCCTACCGGCGACCGTGAATTGCGCCTCGGACAGGATCACACGGCGGCGACACGGCCCGGCGGTGTGGGCGAGGCGGCGCTGGTGGGAGGGGGGCTGCCACCTCCGTCGGCCTCCCTCTCCCCGTGCTCGTCCTCGTACTCACGCCGGAAGGAGAGGTAGATACGCACCAGCGTCTGCTTCTGCTCCTCGCTGATCGTCTGGTCGGCGAGGATGGCCCGGGTGAGGTCGGGCCTCCCGGTGGGGGCCTCGAGGATGCCGGCCTGCACATAGAGGGTTTCGGCCGATATACGCAGCGCCTTGGCGATCTGCTGGAGGATCTCAGCGGAGGGTCGGCGCAGCCCGCGCTCGATCTGGCTCAGATACGGGTTGGAGATGCCGGCCAGCTCCGAAAGCCGTCGCAGCGAGAGGCGGGCAGACGCCCGTTGCTCACGGATGAACGACCCGAGGTCGAGCCAACGGTCTCCCTGTTCCGTGCTCACTCTTGCAAGCGTACCGCTAGCGGGGTGTGGCGGGTTGTGCCTGCGCCGCGGCGGCGGGACAGAACCGGGCGGCAGCCACCCGGACCATGGGTCGCACCAGAGGCGCGACGCGCGGGCGGAGCGGTGGATCTGCGACCTGCTCGCATGGCGGTTGGCCCGGTTCCGAACGCGGCACTCTCGGGTATGGTCCAGCACGCACACCACTGCTGCGACAACCCCCATACGAGGGACCCGACCACGACTGAGGAGACCGCTATGGCCGAGTACAGCCTCCCCGACCTGCCCTACGACTACGCCGCACTGGAGCCCTACGTGTCGGCCCAGATCATGGAGCTCCATCACGACAAGCACCACGCCGCGTATGTCGCGGGGGCCAACCAGACACTCGAGAAGCTGGCCGCCGCCCGTGACAAGGACGACTTTGGCGCCATTGTCGGTCTCGAGAAGACATTGGCCTTCCACATCTCGGGCCACGTCCTGCACTCGATCTTCTGGAAGAACCAGAGCCCCGATGGCGGCGACAAGCCCGACGGGGCACTCGGCTCTGCCATCGACGAGAACTTCGGCTCCTTCGACAAGTTCAAGGCGCAGTTCACGCAAGCCACCTCGACTATCCAGGGCTCGGGCTGGGGAGTGCTGGCCTACGAGCCCCTCGCCGGCCGGCTGATCGTCGAGCAGGTCTACGACCACCAGAGCAGCATCGGTCAGGGCTCCGTCCCGCTCCTCGTCTTCGACGCCTGGGAGCACGCCTTCTACCTGCAGTACAAGAACGTGAAGGCTGACTTCTTCGCCGCGTTGTGGAACGTCGTCAACTGGCCGGACGTGGCCGCCCGCCTCGACGCGGCGCGGGGGCTGAAAATCGCCGGCTAGGGATTACAGCTCGGCCACCGCGGGCAAGGCCACGGAGAGGTGCTGCTCGCAGAGGCAGCGCGTCGGGTCGCGCTCGAGATCGGCCTCGAGGATGGGCGCCCCGCAGGTCTCGCACTGGCCGTAGGTGCCGTCGCTCAGGCGCTCGAGGGCCCGGTCGACCCCATTGAGCACGGACGAGGACCGGGCCAGCTCCGACTCGTAACGTTCCTCCACGAACGGGCAGGGTAGCGCCCGAGACCCCGCTGGCGGAGCCTTGCCGGCCGGTGTCAGTGCCTGGTTCGCTGTCTCCGGCCTGGTCGTGGGCGGAAAAGGGTGCCCCAAACCCGTTTAGGGCCTCGTGCCGGGGGGCAGTAGTACCGCAACCGCTATGCCAAGCTCGGTACTCCCAGGGCACGAGCCCGTAGCCGGCGCGCTCGACGGCGCGTCGGTCACACGGCGCTTCCCCGCGGTCACCGCCTCGGTCGGCCAGGCCCGGCGCTTCCTCGTCGAGATCCTCCCGGCGCGCTGCCTCATGGGGGCGGACGCCGTCGTGTTGATGCTCTCGGAGCTGGCCACCAACGCGGTGGTGCACGCGTCCACCCCCTTCGACGTGACCCTGGCCTTGGCGCTCGACGGCATGAGTGTGCGTGTCGCCGTCAGTGACGGCGCAGGGGGCTACCCCGCGCCCCAGGAACCGGACGCCGACGCGCCACACGGGCGCGGGCTGCACATCGTGCGCACCCTGGCCGACTCCTGGGGCATCGAGATGCGCCGCAACCAGCCCGGCAAGACGGTGTGGTTCAGCGCATCGTTGGCGGCACCGGTCCCGTTGCTGAGCGAGGAGTGGGTCGACGCAGGTGAGGGCGGTTCTGCGAGCGCTGCGAACGCTGCGACCTTTCGAGGTGCCGAGAGCGCCGGCATGGCCGTGGCACCGACGCCCTGGCCCACGCCCAGCGTGCGCGCCGTGCTCGACGGGTTGCGCGACGCCGTGGTGGCCACCGACGAGGACGGCGAGATCCACTACGTCAACCGGGCGGCCGAAGAGCTCATGGGCTGGCCGCACGGATCCCTCGTTGGCCGCTCCGCCCTTGACCTGGTGCCCGACTCACTGAGCGGGGTGTTCCATGCCGGCTTCGCCCACTTCATCCGCGCGCAGGCGGAGGAGCTGGTCGGACGGAAGCTCCCCACGGTCATCAGGTGCGCCGACGGCTCCGAGGTCGACACCGAGCTCGTGCTCAGTGTCTTCGAACATTCCTCCGACGGCACCGTCGTCGTCGGCATCTTCCGGCCACGCGACGACCGAAGGCTGCAGCGCTGGTCGGAGCTGACGAGCGAGCTGCTCGAGATCCTCGTCAACGCCCCCATCGACGATGCGCCGGCTGAGCGGCTGCTCTCCACGCTCGGCCGGCGATTGGACTGGGACGTGACCACACTGTGGGCGCTTTCGGCAGACCACACGCTGGTGTGCCGGCACCTGTGGACGCGCAGCCCGACCATCGCACCCTCCTTTGCGGAGGAAAAGGCCTCCGACCCGACGAGTGGGAGCGAGGGGCTGCCGCGCTGGGTCATTGAGCACGGCGAGCCCCTGTGGGTGCCCGACCTGCGCAGCGACTGGCGCTTCGCCACCGCCGCGCTCGCCAGGGACGGGCTGCAGAGCGCGTATGCGTTCCCGATCCGGTACAGGGGTGCGTGCATCGGTGTCGTCAAGATGCTGAGCCGCCACCAGCGCGAGCGCGATCCATCCGTGGTCGAACTCATGGACGCCCTCGGCGGACATCTCGGTGAGTTGCTGCATGCGTCCAGCCTGGCCACCGAGCGCGAACACCTCCTCGACGAGTTGCTCGAGGCCCGGCGACGCAACGAGTTCCTCCTGCTGGCGACCCAGGTGTTGTCCGAGGTCGTCGACTACCACGAGATGGTCGAGCGGCTGGCCCAAGTCTCGGTACCCGTCCTCGCCGACCTCTGCCTCATCGACATCGCCGACGAAGACGGGCAGCTGCGCCGCATGGCCGCCTGGCACGCCGACCCGTCCAAGCGGTCCATGACCGAAGAACTGCGCACGCGTTACCCGCCCAGTGCGTCGGGCACGCACCCGACGGTGCTGGTCATGCGCAGCGGGCAGTCGATGTGGAGCGCGCACATGTCCGACGAGTCCTTGCGCGACACGAGCCGGGACGAGCGCCACTACTCGATCCTCAGAGATCTCGGTTTCACGTCATACATGACGGTGCCACTGCGACTGCGCAACCAGCGGGTCCTCGGCACCGTGACCCTGGTGTCAGCGGGATCGGGTCGCCGCTTCTCCGAGAAGGACCTCGGGCTCGCCGAGCAGCTGGCCAAACAGGTGAGCGCCGTGGTCATCCGCGCCCGCGCCTTCGACCGCGAGCGCAGGATCTCGCACGACCTGCAACGCAACCTGTTGCCCGACGCGATACCGGACATCGAGGGCTGGCAGGTCGCCGGCTCGCTATCTGCCGGCCGCGGTCGGCTATGAGGTCGGCGGGGACTGGTACGACGTCGTCCCTCTCGCCGACGGTCTCGTCGCCTTCGTCGTCGGCGATGTCGAGGGTCATGACCTCGGCGCCGCCAAGATCATGAGCCGCCTGCGCCACACCCTCGGCATGCTCGTGCTCGAGGAGGGGGCACCCGGTCCGGCGCTCGAACGCCTCAACGCGATGATCCTCGCCGGCGTGGGCGAACGACTCACCACCGCCCTCGTCGGCGTACTCGACACCGCGAGCGGCCAGGTCACGTTCTCCTCGGCCGGGCACCCCTCGCCTGTCCGGGTGGGATCTGGACAGGCGATTGAGCTGCCGGTGCCGCCGGGGCCACCGCTCGGCGTGCAGGCCTGCCACTACAAGGACCACGACTTCGGTCTCGCCGACGGGTGCCTGGTGATGTTCACCGACGGCCTGGTCGAGCGCCGCAGTGCCCACCTCGACGAGCGCCTCGCGCTGCTCGAGTCGTCGCTGCGCTCGTCGCCGAGCACCGAGCCGGACCACATCGCCGACGACGTCATCGAAGCCATGACCGCGGACGAACGGCGCTCGGACGACATCGTCGTCCTGACGGCGCGCCGGCGTGGGCTCATCGGCTCCGCCGGCTGAGCATCCGATCTCCGCGTTCGGGCCCCGGGGTGTCGGGCCAGCTCGCCTTGCCCCAGTGCGCCCGGCCTGCCGGCGCGCTCCGTAATGTGACGGCGTGACCACCGATGCTGCCGCTGCGCTCGCGCCGCTCGTCGGCGCCCATGCGCCCGTGCCCTGCCTGGACGGCAGCGAGCGACCCTTCCGCGACCTCGACTGCGCCGCCTCGACGCCGGCGCTCGAGTCGGTGGCCGAACAGGTGGCCTCGTTCCTGCCCTGGTACTCGAGTGTTCACCGCGGCGCGGGCTACAAGTCACGGCGGGCCACCGAGGCCTACGAGGAAGCCCGAGCCACCGTGTACCGCTTCGCTGGCCGCCCGCCCGACGGTGACGACGTGGCCGTGCTGGTGCGCAACACCACAGAGGCCATCAACCACCTGGCCTACCGCCTCCGCCTCGGGCCCGACGACGTGGTCGTCACCACCGTCGTCGAGCATCACGCCAACCTCTTGCCCTGGGCCCGCACCGCCGCCTCGCTGCGTTGGGTCGAGTGCAGCCGCGACGGCACGTTCAGCACCGACGACGTCGTCAGGACACTCGACGACGGGCCTGCGCCGACGCTGCTCGCGCTGACCGGCGCCTCGAACGTCACGGGGTGGATGCCCCCGGTCGAGGAAATCTGCGCGGCGGCACACCAGCGCGGGGTCGCGGTCCTGCTCGATGCGGCTCAGCTGGCCCCGCACCGTCCTCTGCCGACCGGGCCCGACTACGTGGCGTTCAGCGGACACAAGATGTACGCCCCGTTCGGAGCGGGTGCTCTCATCGGGCCGCGGCGAACCTTCGAGACCGGCGACCCGTTCCTCGCCGGCGGCGGCGCGGTCGACCTGGTCGACCTGGACGAGGTGATCTGGACCGAGCCACCCGAGCGCGAGGAGGCCGGCTCCCCCAACGTCGTCGGGGCCGTCGCCTTCGGCGCGGCGATGGACGAGCTGGAGCGGATCGGCTGGCCCGCCATCGGCGAGCACGAAGGCACCCTGGCGACACGCCTGCTGCGCGGGCTGCGTGCCATCGAGGGCATCGAGGTGCTGGGACCGCGTGGCAGCCACGTGGGGGGCGGGGGCCGCGGCGGCGGCGACGCAGATGACAGCGGGCTCGCGGTGGCGACGTTCACGGTGGCGGGCATGCACCATGCGCTGGTGGCGACGCGCCTCAGCGCGGAGTTCGGGATCGGCGTGCGACACGGTTGCTTCTGCGCGCATCCCTATCTGATCCGACTGCTCGGCGTGGGTCACGAGGGTATCGACCAGGCACGAGCCGCGATACGCCGGGGTGATCGCAGCGCGATCCCCGGCGCGGTGCGAGCCAGCTGCGGACTCGGCACCACGGGCGAGGACGTCGACGCGCTGCTCGACGCGTTGGGCGAGCTGGCGCACGGCGCGCCGGCGCCGGTCCGCTACCTGCAGGATCCCGTTACCGGCGACTTCTGGCCGGAGGGTGACGCCAGCGGCTGGGCCGCGGCGGACCGTCCGGCAGGGGCCGCGTGTGCGCGTGGGTGAGCACGGCGTGCGACCAATAAGGAACCGCGTGGTTGGGTTGTTGGCGCTCGCGGCGTTGGTGCCGCTGCTCGCCGGCTGCTCGAATCCGGTCGGCAGCACGTCGGTGCGCGACGTGGCGTGGGTGACGACGGGCGCGTCCATCACTTTGCCCGGCACGAGCGTGACACCGGTGGACCTGGCCACCCGTCGCGTGCTGCCGGGGGTCACCCTCGGCAGCCTGCCCTCGGCGCTCGCCTACACCCCCGACGGCCAGGGTCTCCTCGTGGTGACGCAAGGTGACGACACCCTGCACGAGATCGACACCGCCACTCTCGATGTCGTGCACACCGCCAGCGTGGGCGTCGAGCCCGACGCGATCGCGGTGGCACCCGGCGGGCCGGGCGGCAAAGGCATCGCGCTCGTGACAAACCTCGACTCGGACAACGTCACCCCGGTCGACCTCGGCACCTGGCGCGCCGGAACCCCGGTCCCCGTCGGCGCCCAGCCGGCGGCGATCACGGTCGCCGTGTCACCAACCGGCGCAGCGACAGCCTTCGTCGCCAACTTCGGCAGCAACACCGTGACCCCCATTGACGTCGCGACAATGCAGGCGGGCGCGGCCATCCCAGTCGGGCCCGGACCCCAGGTCATCGCCGTGGCGGAGGGTGAGGTGCTGGTGGGCAACTTCTCCAACCAGACGCTCACACCGATCAACCCGGCCACGCTGAAGGCCGGCGCACCTGCGCCACTGCCCCTCAACCCGACCGGCATCGCCGTGGCTCCCTCTGGGTCGAGCGTCTACGTGTGCGGCGGGGCGAGCATCGTGTCGGTCAGCACACTCGGCCTCGTGGCCGGAGCCCCGGTGCACCTGCCCGGCGTGGCACAGGGCATCGCGCTCGAGCGGGGACGGCACGACCGCGTGGGTGACACAGCAGTCGGGCTCACTGGTCGGGGTCACGCTGGCCACCGGGACCGTCGGCCGTCCGATCCACCTGGGAGGCCACCCCTCGGCCATCGTGATCGGGGCGGGTTAGCGCGCCTCGGGCCCACCCGCCGTCAGACGCTGTAGACGGCGCGGGCGCGGAAGCGAAGAGGCCGCTCCGCCAGTTCCTCCATGTAGTGCGCGGTCCAACCGGCCACGCGGGCGACCGCGAAGATGGTGCGCCCGGTGTCGGGTGGCATCCCGGTCCCCCAGCTCAACGCCGCCAATGCGAGATCGCAGTTCGCGAGCGGAATCTCGTGCGCCGCTGCCAACGCGATGACGTCGTGCACGATGGCCCGGCGGCCGTCATCGAGCAGCGGCTCGGCCAGCGCGAGCAGAGGCGGAAAGCGCGGGTCGCCCGACTTGTAGACCGCATGCCCGAAGCCGGGCAGGCGCCCCGTCTCGCGCAACGCGTCGTTCAACGCGCGAGACGCACCATCACGCTCAGCGGCGGCGAGCAACTCGTAGGCCATCTGGCTGGCTCCGCCGTGAAGCGGACCGGCCAAGGTGGCCAGCCCGGCCGCGAGCGCGTCATAGGGGTCGGCGCGCACTGACGCGGCGATGCGCACGGCCATGGTGGAGGTAGCCAGTTCATGGTCGGCCAACAGCACCAGCGCGGCGTTGACGGCCGGGGCCAAGCGCGCGTCGCTGTGGGTGGCGAGACGCGCCGCGAGACGCACGGCCAACGCGGGCATTCGGATCCTCCCCCGGTGGTCCGGGACCTACGGCTGCCGTGAGTGCGGCCGTGCAGCGACGGGCGGCGCGAGCCACCGCCTCTGGCCGAAGGTCAGCCCGAAGGTGATCGGTGGCGCCGCACATCACCAGCGACCAGCGCATGCGATCGAATGTGTTCGCCAGTGGCGACACCCCGACGTCGGGGGCCCGCCAGTCCCCGCCGCCCTCGCTCCGCCAAAGGAGTTCGGCCACATCTTCGAAGAGGAAGTCCTCAGCCAGTTCGATGGCGGGCCGGCCGCGATAGACCGGTCCGGCGCGCTGGTCGAGTCGGGTCACGCCGGTCGTCACGCGTGGCAAGCCGCGTCGAGGTCTCACGCCCGCCGCGACTGCGAAGCGCCAGCGCTTCGATGTCGTCCAGGTCGAAGACGCTGCCCCTGCGGCTCGGGTCGGGGTGCGACTGCAGCAGTCCGCGACTCACGTAGGCGTACAGGGTCGGCACTTTCACGCCCAGGCGACGAGCGGCCTCTTGGGTAGTGATCATTCGGTGCATATATGCCGGAGAAGGTTATATTGACTTGATCAACGTTTACAAACGCAGAGAATCCGCGTAATAGTGAGTGACATGGAAACGACAGTGCGCGATCTCATGACCTCTCCCCCGGTGACCTGCGCCGCGGACGACACCCTGGCCGTGGCGGCCCAGGCGATGCAGGGCGCCGATACCGGCTCTGTCGTCGTGACCGAGGACGACAAGGTCGTCGGGATCCTGACCGAGCGTGACCTACTGCGGGCGGCGGCGGGCGCCGGAGACCCACGGCACGAGGCGGTGCGGCTGTTGATGACGGCTCGTCCCGACGTGCTGGGTCCCGACGAGCGCGTCGACGCGGCCTGGGCCAGCCTGACCTCCCACCACTACCGGCACCTGCCCGTGGTCGACGGCAGGCCGCTGTGTCGGCGTCGTCTCCTTGCGCGACCTGATGGGTGTCGCTCGCATCCGGCCCGCCGGCGAAACCAGCGGCGACGTGCCGGCGGGCCTCGAGGGAGTCGTCGTGGCCGAGACGACGATCGGCGACGTCCGCGGACAGCAAGGCTTCTACCACTACCGCCAGTACTCCGCCGTCGATCTAGCCGAGAGGCGCTCGTTCGAGGACGTCTGGTACCTGCTCTTCCGCGGCGAGCTCCCCGATGCCGCAGCTGCGGCCGCGTTCGGCGCGGACGTGCGAGCTCGGCGCACGATGCCGGCAGGGCTGAGCACGCTGCTTCCCGCGCTGGCTCGGCGCGGCACCCCCCTCGACGTGCTGCGCACCGCCGTCTCGTTGCTCGGCGCCGAGCTCGGGCTGGCGACCCACGCACGACATCGACCAGCAGGAATTGTCCGGCGACGCGCTGGCACTGTGCGCCGTCGTCCCGACCATCCTCGCGGCCGCGCATCGCCTACGCCATGGGGAGGAGCCCGTCGAGCCGCATCCGGAGCTCGGCTTCGCGGCGAACTACCTCTACATGCTGACCGGCGAGGAGCCCAGCGCAGCCCCACGCCCGGGCGGTCGAGCAGTACATGATCCTGACTATCGACCACGGGTTCAACGCGTCGACCTTCACCGCGCGAGTGGTCACGTCGACAGGGGCGGACCTGGCTGCAGCGATCGTGGCCGCCATCGGTGCGCTGTCGGGCCCGCTGCACGGCGGAGCTCCGAGCCGCGCCCTCGACATGCTCGACGCGATCGGCACGCCGGATCGAGCGGAGGCCTACGTCCGCAACGCCATTGCGGACGGCGAGCGCATCATGGGCTTCGGACATCGGGTGTACAAGACCGACGATCCCCGGTCGATCCTGTTGCGCTCGGTCGCCGAACAACTGGGTGGGCCGCTGGTCGCCTTCTCGCAATCGGTGGAGCGCACGACGGTCGACGTGCTGGCCGAGCTGAAGCCGGGACGCCACCTCTACACCAACGTCGAGTTCTACGCCGGGGTGGTGATGCACACCTGTGGCATCCCACGTGAGATGTTCACGCCAACCTTCGCCGCCGGACGCATGATCGGGTGGAGCACCCATGTCATGGAGCAGGCCTCGCACAACCGGCTCATCCGGCCCGCCGCCCGCTACGTGGGCCCGCCCCCGCCGCAGCGGGTCCCAGCGCCCTGATTCTGCGCCGGGCTGTGCCGGGCTGCTCGGGCTGACGCGTCGGGTGATCCGGGTGGGTATGGTCGAATCCCGACTAAACTGGTCTGAGTTACCTGGTTGACGTTTCTCGTTGACGGTTTCTCGTTGATGCAGGCCGAAGGGAGCGGGAGGTGGGCGTGGGCACCAGCACGAACAGCGGACGAGTGCGGCCCGACGGCTCTTCTCGTTCCCCAATCCGGTGAACGAGGTCTCGGCTCGCCTGGTGGCCGGCGGCGTGCTGGTCATGGTCCTGCTCACCATCGCCTTCGACCTGCGCTGGGCCACCGTCGTCCTCGCCTACGGCTTCTTCGCCCGTGTGCTGGCCGGTCCCCGGTTCAGCCCGCTCGGATTGCTCGTCACCCGCGTCGTCACGCCGCGGCTTGGGCTGGCAGAACGGCCGGTGCCCGGGCCGCCCAAGCGCTTTGCTCAGGGCATGGGCGTCGCTTTCTCGCTGACGGCCCTCGTCCTCACCGCGTGCGGCGCGTGGACCAGCGGCGGAAGCCGTCCTGGGGCTGCTCGGCGTGGCGGCCTTCCTCGAGTCCGCCTTCGGGCTGTGCCTCGGGTGCAAGGTGTTCGCGTTGCTCATGCGCGTCGGGGTCGTGCCCGAGTCGGTCTGCGAGGAGTGCGCGCGGACATCTGGTCGCCGCGGCGGCGTTTTCTTGGCGTAGGTCGAGTCGCGACCGAGACAGGAGTCCCAGAGCACACGGGCCGGATGCCGCCGGTGCCCGGTCGGGCGGCACGGCGCGGTCGGCTTTCGGCGCGAGGTCTACGCTGTCGTAGAGCAGGACGCCGCGGATGTTCTTGCCGTCGCGCATGTCCTGGTAGCCCTGGTTGATGTCGCCCAGCTTGTAGGTGGTGGTGATCATCGAGTCGAGGTCGAGCTTGCCCTCGCGGTAGAGCTTGAGCAGCTTGGGGATGTCGGAGTGGATGTTGGCCGACCCGAAGATGCTGCCGACGATCTGCTTCTCCAAGATGGTGAGCTGCATGAGGTTCATGGTGACCTCCATCTCGGCGAAGGGATGGATGTTGGTGACGACGACGCGGCCGCGCTTGGCGGTGAGCCCGAGGAAGGACTCCATCATGGAGCCCCGCCCGACGCCCATGGCGAGGACGACCTTGTCGCACATGTGCCCCCACGTCTCCTCCGCGATGAGCGCGGTCGCTTCCTCGACAGAGCTGGCGACGTGGGTGGCGCCGAAGATGGGAGCGAGCTCGCGCTTGAGGGGCACCGGATCGATGGCGAAGATCATCTCGGCACCGGCCAGCCGCGCACCTTGGATGGCCGACGCACCGATGCCACCCACGCCCACCACGGCGACGTAGTCGCCCGGGCGCACGCCGGCGGCGTAGACGGCAGAGCCCCAGCCGGTGGTGACGCCGCACCCGACCAGGCAGGCCTTGTCGAGGGGGTAGTCGGGCAGGATCTTCACGCACGAGGCCTGGTTCACGACCGTGTGCTTGGCGAAGGTGCCGAGGCACACCATCGTCGGGATGTCGTGGTCCCTGGCGTGATGACGGAGCGTGCCGTCCATCTGGCGGCCCTGCATGAGCACGCCACCGACGTCACACAGGTTGGAGTGGCCGGTGGCGCACGACGGGCACTTGCCACACGCCGGCACGAACCCGAGGACGACGTGGTCGCCCGGCTTGAGGTCGTGCACGCCCGGCCCGACCTCCTCGATGACGCCGGCGCCTTCGTGGCCGCCGATCATGGGCAGCGGCACGGGCATGTCGCCGGTGACCAAGTGCTCGTCGGAGTGGCACATGCCGGACGCAGCGAGCGACACGAGCACCTCACCCTCCTTCGGCGCATCGAGCTCGATGGGCTCGACGCTCCACTCACCGGGTCGCTCCCACAAGATGGCGGCTTCGGTCTGCACTGTGCCTCCCAGGATTCGTGCGCCATGGCGCTGTGGATAACGCTACTGGCTCGACCGGCCGAGGACGCAGGAACAGGGGGCACAAGGAGCGACGAGACAGGGGCGCCGCGGGCGCCTACGATCCCTTCGCTTTGCGGGACCGGGCTCGTCGCGATCGGGGGCCCAGATGCGGGGGAGGAGCGCCGTGCCACATCACCCAACGGGCTGGGCCCGACGATGTGCTGCCGCCGTGTGCGGCCTTGCCCTCGCGGGCGGGGCCGCCGCCGTGGGCGCGGCACCGGTCGCGGCGAAGAGCGCGCCACCGGCTGTGCCGGCCATGGCCCTCGCAGCGAGCACGTCCGGCGGTTCCTCGAGCGACTCTGCCCTCTACGACGCGATGGCCACGTTCGAGGGACCGGAGACGGTCGGGCACATCATCGAGCCCGAGTCGGCGCTCCCCACCGGCCTTGCGGCACACGACTACGTGGAACAGGAGTACTTCGCATCCGGGACCGCCCATGCCTTCACCGCCACCTCGGCACCGTCGAGCGGCAACTGGTCCATCGCCCCCGCGACGTCGGCCGCCTACAAGACGCGGGTCATCGTGCGCCGGCCGGCCAACCCGGCCCGTTTCAGCGGCACCGTCGTCGTGGAATGGATGAACGAGTCCGAAGGGGAGTCCGCGCCCGACTGGATGTACCTCAATCCCGAGCTCATGGACGAGGGCGACGCGTGGGTGGGCGTCTCGGCGCAGGCGCTGGGCGTCGACGGCGGCACGCCCATCCTCGGATCGATCGCCGGCACCAGCGCGGGTCAGGGTCTCGTCCAGCAGGAACCCGCGCGTTACGGCAGCCTGCACCACCCCGGCGACCAGTACGCGCTCGACATATTCGACCAGATCGGACTCGGCCTGCGTTCCACGAGCTCGCACGTGCTCGGCTCGCTCCACCCCCGGCACTTCGTCGCCGTCGGCGAATCGCAGTCGGCCTTCTACCTGACGACCTTCGCCGACGCGCTGGAACCGCACGGCCACCCCTTCAACGGGATCTTCATTCACAGCCGCGGCGGAACGGCGGCGGCGTTGAGCGGCGCCTCCATCACCTCGAGCTCGGGGCCGTCGAACGTACGGATCCGGACCGATCTCGGCGTCCCGGTCTTCATGTTCGAGACCCAGACCGACCTGATCCAGCTCGGCTACGCGCCGGCACAGCAACCCAACACCACTGACATCCGTACCTGGGAGGTGGCCGGCACATCGCATGCCGACTCGTATCTGCTTGGTCCGGCGTCGAGCGTCCTGCATTGCTCGAGCGCCATCAACAGCGGTCCGCAGCATGTCGTGGCGCAGGCCGCCTTCGCGGCCTTCTCGCGCTGGGTCGTGCACGGGACCCCGCCACCGGCTCCCGAACCGTTCCGCCTCTCGAGCCAGCACCCGGCGGCGCTGGCACTGGACCAGCACGGCAACGTGATCGGCGGGGTGCGCACGCCGGCGGTCGACGTGCCCGTCTCCACGCTCAGCGGAGTGGCCCCGGCCGGCACGTCGACCATCTGCGCGCTCTTCGGCTCGACCACCGCGTTCAGCCCGCAGATGCTGGCCAGCCTCTACGGCACCAAGGCCAACTACATCTCCAAGTACACGGCCGACCTCAACCACGCCATCGCGGCGGGCTACCTGCTCCCCTCCGAGCGGGCGTCACTGCTCGCCCTGGCGCAGCAGGTGCAGTTCCCGCCGTCGTGAATCAGGCCCGGGCAACCCGGGCAAGATGATCAGGTGGCGCCGGCTCCTCGTCCCCGACGAATCGTCCATGCCGCCGCGCCCATTCGTATCTGTGACAACGGCGGCTGGACCGACACGTGGTTCGCGCGACACGGCAAGGTCTTCAACATCGCGGTCTCGCCCTCCGTCGAAGTCGAGATCAAGACGTTCCCGATCGGCACACTGGCGGACCGAGTCGAGCTCGATGTCGTCAACTACCAGCATCGCTACGCCTTCAGTCCCGGCGCGCTCCCGGGTCGCCACCCCTTACTCGAGGCGGTCGTCGACGAGATGGGCCTGCCCGCCGAGGTATCCGTGGAAATCTCGATCCGCTCGGAGGTTCCGGCTGGAAGCGCAACCGGGACCTCGGCTGCGGTCACCGTGGCCCTCATGGGCGCCCTCGACGCGCTGACCCCGGGCCGCCTCGGGCCACACGAGGTGGCCGTGGCGGCTCATCGGATCGAGGTCGAGCGCCTCGGCGTCGAGTCCGGCGTCCAGGACCAGATCTGCGCGGCATTCGGTGGTGTCAACTTCATTGAGGTCTCGCCGTACCCTCATGCAGTCGTCACGCAGCTACGGCTCCCGGCCGGCACCTGGGCGGAGCTCGATGCCCGACTGGTGCTCGTCTGCCTGGGCCAGGCCCACGTGTCCTCGGAGGTCCACGAGCAGGTGATCGCTGCGCTCACCGCTCGGCAGACCGAGGCACAGTCCGACCACCTCCTCGACGAGCTGCGCACCGCTGCCGAGGACGCGCGCGATGCGGTCCTCGCCGCCGACCTCCCCGCCCTCGGGCAGGCGATGCGGCGCAACAACGACGCCCAGGCGTGCCTACACCCCGACCTGGTGGGGGCACAGGCCCGGACGGTGATCGACATCGCCGCTGCCCACGGTTCGCTCGGATGGAAGGTCAACGGAGCCGGCGGTGAGGGTGGGAGCATCACGCTGCTTGCAGCCGGCGACGCTCGAAGAAGAGGTCAACTCGTGAAAGCGCTGCAGGCCGCTGACTCCCGTGTGCGGGTCATCGCGACGTCTCTGAGCCGCTTTGGGCTCCGAGTCTGGTAGTCGCGACGACGAGATCAGCCCGCCTGTCCTCTGGCACCTTGCGATTCGCCCGTGGTGATCCGAGCCGAGCGGTGAGAGGGTCCCCGGCGCGGCAGAAGGTCGCCGATGCGCTCCAGCGGCATCGCCTGGGCGAAGAGAAACCCTTGCGCCTTGGGACACTCAGCCTCTCGCAGCGCCCTCAATTGATCCGGTCGCTCGATACCCTCTGCGATGACGTCGAGCCCCAGGGCTTCCCCAAGCCGTATCAAGGTATGCACCAGTGCAGCCGTCTGCACCGATGTCGTCACGGTCGACAAGAACGAGCGGTCGATCTTCAAGATGTCGACTGGGAACTGGCGGAGATAGCTGAGCGACGAGAATCCCGTACCGAAATCGTCGATCGCGAGACGTAGCCCAAGTGCCTTCAACTCGTGCAGCCGGCGTACCGTTGCGTTCGCATCGACCATGAGCGTCGACTCGGTGATCTCGAGCACGAGGCCGGCCGGGTCGAGGCCGCTCGATCCGAGCGCGTCTCGTACGACCTCGACGAACCGATCCGTCCCCAACTGGATGGCGGAGACGTTCACCGCCACGCTCATCCATGGGTGCGTCCGGCGCCAGACGGCGGCGTGCTCGCACGCCTGCTCCAGCACCCACCGACCTATGACTTCGATGACGCCGGTCTCCTCGGCGAGGGGGATGAAACGGTCCGGGGATATCCACCCAAGCGTGGGGTGCTGCCAGCGCAGCAGTGCCTCAGCACCCGAAAGCGTGAGATCACTCAGATGCACGACAGGCTGGTAGTACAGGTCGAATTGCCGGTTCCCGACTGCCTCGTGGAGGTCGATCGCCATCTCGAGCCGCTGGTGGACGGCGGACTGCATCTCGGGAAGGAACATGGCCGAACAGTTCTTTCCGCGCGCCTTGGCCTGGTAGAGCGCGACGTCAGCGTTGCGGAGCAGGTCGGCGGCTTCACAGGCGTCTCCGGTGGCGATGCCGATCGATGCCGTCACCGTCAGATAACGACCCTCGAGGTAGAAGGGGGTATCGCGAATGACATCGAGGAGATGCTGCGCGACGATTTCTGGACCCGCCGCAAGGGAGCCACCGCTGACGAGCACGACGAACTCGTCGCCGCCGATCCTCCCCACCGTGTCCGCTTGGCGCACGGCGGTATAGAGACGGGTCGCCACTGCCTGCAGAAGCTCGTCGCCGACCATATGGCCGAAGGAATCGTTGACCTCCTTGAAGTTGTCGAGGTCCAAGAACAACGCGGCCATCGGGGTCTGTCCACCCGGGCCTGACCGAGGAGCACTTCGGCGCGCTCGAGGAGGCAGGCCCGGTTCGGGAGGTCGGTGAGCCCGTCGTGCAGCGCTTGATGACGGAGCCGATCCTCGAGGAGACGCCGTTCCGAGATGTCTTGTGCCATGACCAAGATGCAATCGCGTCCGTCGAAGACGAGGCGATGGGATGCGATTTCGACGTCGATGAGGTGGCCCGCCTTTGTGCGATGTCTCCATGGTCCCGACGCCTCGAACTCCTCGCGCCGGGCCGCCATGTTGACGGCGAGCATGACGACGTCCTCGGGAGGCTGTATCTGGTCGATCGTCATGGCAAGGAACTCCTGGCGCGTGTAGCCGTAATGGCTCAACGCGGCCTCGTTCACCTCGACAAACCGCAGTGTCGTGACGTCGTACACCCACATCGGGTGCGGATGACGCGGCAAAGAGCATCCGGAAGTCCTCTTGCGACTTTCGCAGAGCGGCTTCTTGCTCTTTGCGGTGGGTGATGTCATGCGCGAAACCGTGAAACATGACGGCATCGGAATCCCTGGTCCGCCAGAAGGCGAGTTCGATGGGAAAGGTGCGCCCGTCACGATGCTGCGCGAGGAGTTCAAACCGCCGGCCGAGCAAGGGCTCCTCTCCCGTGGCCGCCAACTCCGTCAGGCCGCGACGATTTCGATCGCTGTCGCGATCTTGTTCCGGCAGGATCAAATCAGAGCCCTGACGACCGATCGCCTCGCTGCGTTGCCATCCGAAGATCTCCTCGGCTTGCGAGTTCCAGTCGGTGACGATCCCGCTCTCGTCGATCTCGACGTAGGCGTCGTTGGCTGTCTCGAGGGTCGTACGCAACCGCTGCTCGGACCGCTGCAGGGACGTCTGAGCCATGGTCAGGTGCTCAGCACTTACGCCCAGCAGACCGATGACAAACAGCGACGCCAACGCGGAGAGCGCGGCGAGGCCGTACTCGTCGGGCACCCCGACAAAGCTCGGCGCAAGTCCAAGGCTGACGGCGGCCTGACCCGCGGCCAAGCCCGCCGCCACCCAGGCGGCGATCACCCGCCACGAGAGGTCGTGGGCAACCGTGAGATTGTCCCGGGCGACGAAGACATAGCCCAGGGTGAGCGCCGGCCCCCACCCGGTCATGTACATCAAGGTGGTGGCCACCGCCACCTGCACGGCGATCCGCAAGTGGAGGCGCCCCCGAGACGGCGCGGCGGCGTACACGAGATGCACGGTCCACGAGCACAGGTAACCGATCGCCACGGCGACGATCAAGAGCCACAACGGCTGCGCAGCCACGACGTGGAACCGCTCGAGCCACCAGAGGGCAACCGCTGTCGCGATCACGATGGCGAAGACGAAGCGGGTGACGGGAAGGGACCATTCATGCCGGACACGGGCGAGAATTGCGGTTGGGCCCGAGACCGCGACGGGTTTCACCATATGTACGTCGGCGCCGGGACTTTGGGGCCAAAGGAACGACGCATCAGCTCTACGAGAGTTGTCGAGGATTTGTGCGACCCGGTCACCTGGTGATGCCTGAACGCCCCCAAGTCGTCGTCAGGCGAAGGAGCCGGCCACCGTTCGGAGACGGAGAGCGTCCTCCAACTCCTCAGGCGGCGAAGGCCCACCGAGGAAATACCCCTGACCCAGATCACAGCGCGGAGCACGGACCTCGTCGAGCTCACTTTGCGTCTCGATCCCCTCGGCGACGACCGTGAGGCAGAGATCGTGTCCGAGCCTGACGATGGATCGAAGGAGAGAGCGGGACTGCTGGCTCGACGAGGTGCCGAGCTCACTCACAAAGGACCGATCGATCTTCAACACGTCGATGGCCAATCGGCGGAGGTACGACAACGACGAGTAGCCGGTGCCGAAGTCATCGATCGCGATCTTGACGCCGAGTTCCCGCACACGGGCAAGACGGTGGTGGACCCGGGCGGTGTCGGAGAGAAGGGTGCTCTCGGTCAGCTCGAGGACCAGACCACTGGGAGGCAGGCCACTGTCGAGGAGAGCCGCCTCGACCTCGGCCACGAATCGGTTGTCGTAGAGCTGGTAGGCGGAGACGTTGACGGCAACATTCAAATCCTCCGCATCGGGCAGAGATCGCCACTGCATGACCTGCCGGCACGCGTCCCGAAGGACATAGCGGCCGATTTCGTAGACCAGACCCATTTCCTCAGCCACGGGGATGAACTCTTCCGGTGAAATGGGTCCACGTAGTGAGTGATTCCATCTCACGAGCGCCTCGATGGAGTCCGGCCTACCCGTCGTCAAGTTGAACACGGGCTGGTAATGGATACTGAGTTCCCCGTAGTCGCGGACCGCGTGCCGCAAATCGCCGTGCAGGGCGTGGCGAGCAGCCAGGGTGATCTGCATCTCAGGCTCGAAGCGCATGATGCAGTCTCGCCCGCTCGACTTCGCGGCATACATTGCGATATCGGCCTCGCACAGCAAGGCGTCAGCTTCGGCCGAGTCCCCGCTGGCAACGGTCACTCCGATCGATGCCCGTATCTCGATCTCGCGCCCGCTGACGAGGAACGGTTCTCGAAGCGCTTGCAGAACACGATTCGCCGCATCCACAGCATCACGCGTGTTGGTCCCGTCGAGAATGACCGCGAACTCATCGCCGCCCAGCCGGGCTACCCTGTCGTTCTCACGCAGGCACCTGTCGATACGGTGACCTACTTCCACCAGGATGAGATCTCCCATGTCGTGGCCGAGCGTGTCGTTCACCAGCTTGAAGCCGTCCATGTCACAAAAGAGGACCCCGAGCGGAATGCCGGTCCGCTGCGATCGCACCACGGCATGGTCCAGTCGATTCCGCAGAAGCGACCGGTTGGCCAATCCGGTCAGACCGTCGTGAAATGCCTGATGCTCGAGCTCTGCCAGCAGCCTGTGATGATCCGTCACATCACGGAAGCTCCAAACCCGGCCTACGACCTCTCCGTCGATCCTCTGCGGGAGCGAGTGCCGTTCGAAGACTCGTTCGTCCTTGAAGGTCAAAATGTCATCACTCTCGGCCTCGGGACGGGCGTAGAGCTCTTGCACTTTCGAAACGAAGACCTCGGGATGGCGGAGCTGGGCGACGACGAACTGGAGGGCGGCGTCGTCATCTCGATTCGCCAAGATGGTCTCGGGGATTCGCCACATCTCAGCGAACCGTGAGTTGAACTGTGCAATCCTTCCATTGTTGTCGACGACGAGTATTCCGTCGGCCGTCGAATCGAGGGTTGCTGTGAGCAGAGACAGCGCGGACCGAACATCACTGGCTGCACGATCACGCTCGGCGAGGGCGATCTCGCTCTGCCTCGTCTTGGCGGCCAACACCCACGTCACGACACTCACGCCCAAGACGCTGAGGGCGGCAAGACCGTGGACTGAGGGCACCGGCACATAGCTCGAGACGAGGCCCAAAGCGATCGCGACTTGACCCGCAGCCGTGGCGACGGCGGCCCAGACGACAACGACGACCCACACCCGAGAGCCGACAGTATCGAGGGCGGGCCCCCACAAAAGGAAAAACGATAGCCAAGGTGGGTCCCCATCCGATTGTGTAGAGGACGGCGGCAACCGTGAGGCACTGCAGGCCAACAGCGACATGAGCGCTCCACATGGTTTGGTTGATCTCGAGCATCCGACCCGAGATTTCAGCCACCACCGCTGCGATGAAGAGCAGGATGAGTACGAGCCACACCGGCTGATCGCCGAGCAGATGGAGACGGGACAGGACCACGAACGCCAGCGCGGTTCCCACGCTCGGTAAGGCGACCGCAGCGATCCGAGGGAGCCGAGTTCCGGGTATCGGCTCTCCTTCGTCACTCAGCTCTCAGGTATCGGACGTTCTCGAAGAGCGCTTGACAGGCCACGCACCGCTTCTGCGCTGGAGAAACACGTAGGATCCTCGGACCAACCTCGGACCAACCTCGGACCAACCTCGGACCAAAGAGGTTCCGTCGGGATCGCTTCCGACCGCACGACTCCTCGGCGACACGCCTCGGGCAGTCCGCCCGGGTCTCGATCCCAGCACCGTGGGATGCGGAACCTTGGGATTGCGGATCGAAGCCCGAATCTCTAGCAGGTCACTCCGGTGCCAGCGTTGTTGATGTCGCCGCAGTACGTTGCGCGAGTCACTTTCCATGTACCGTCGACAAGAACTGCATGGCCGATTTTGGGACCGACCGCCGGAGTACCGTCGTAGTCGATCTCGTAGAGCACCGCGGCGTCCTTCGGATCGGTAAAGACGACCCGCAAGACGACGGGCATCGAACCAGCGGAGACCTGCGGGTGTGCCCGCGCGGCCGCATCGCCGGCCGCCACCACCGTCTGGTCGGCACCCTCCAAGAGACGGAGCTTCTGGTCATTGGGACCATGGCCGTAGACAGTCTCGAATGCCGTCTGGACCGCCGACTTTGCGGAAGCCGGATCCGACGGCTGCGACCCGGGGGACGGAAGGGAAGGGGTCGTCTGAATCGGGACCGTGACAGGAGATCCACTCCCCGCACCGAAACCGCTTTGAAACTGTCCGGGCGGCAGCTGCCACACCCCCTGGCTCTCGGTGATGGGGACGATCTGATTGGCCGTGCATGTGCCGAATCCAAGATTGTGCTGCGCCGACACCCCGGGCGAAGTCGCGTTGAGCTCGAGAGAGGGATAGTCGCATGCCGATTGAGGCAGGACTCCGATGAAGAAGGACACACCTTGGACGACCTGGACTTCGGGTGAGGGAAGCGACGAGCCGACGTCGAATGTGCCGGCCGTACTCTCAGCGAGGTCCACCATCGCCTTTCCCGGATAGCCGACGACGCCCACGGCAACGCCGTTGGCACCCGCATCAATGAGCTCCAGCTCAGCTGGGTTCGGATAACCCGGACACAGGCCGTAGGCACGACCGCCGAGCACAAGGGCACCGTTCTCGATGGCATTGGCACCGCTTTGGCCGTTCGCACCCAGCAGGCTCCAGTTCATTCCCTCGACCGTCCCGGTCGCGAGCACGGGACCGGTTCCGGGCACGGTGCTCGCCGCGCTCCCTGATGTCGCGGGGTTCGTCGTCGGTGCGCACGTCGAGTTCGAGTCCGCTTGACTGGCACCCCCTCCTGCGGCAGCCGATTCAGCGCCGGCAGACGACACATCGACTGGATGCGCGGTCGGGCAACCCGATGCATCGTTGGCATTGCAGGTGGTCGTCGATATGAGCGAGACGTTGTTGCCGAGCACATTCACGACGTACGCCGTACCGGATGCGTCACCGATGGCGATACGCCTCGGGCTGCTCCCAACCGCGGCGGCCTTCGGGAGACTCTGACAACCGGCCGTCGTCGACGCGTCACACCGCGTTGTGTCGAGCATCGACACCGTATCGGAACCGGCGTTGGCGACGTAGAGGGTAGAGGTCGCCGAGTCAAGGGTTGCCCCCCGGGCGTCGGTACCGACGGGCACCATCGTGGGGGTGGCTGTACACCCTCGTGAGTCAGTGCCGTTGCACGATGACGTGTCGATGACTGCCACGTTCCCACTTTCCCCGCTGACGTAGAGGGTGTGATTGGCGTCGTCGACCGCAATCCCAGCAGGTTCGTTCGACAGCGGAATGCTGGGTGGCTGCTCCGTGCATCCGCTCATGTCGGATCCGTCGCAGATCGTGCCGTCGATGACCGTTACACCTTCATTCGTTCCGACGTACACGGTGTTGGTTGCTTGGTCGACGGCGATGGGAAAGGCACCCGCACCGACCGAGACGGTGCCGAGGGGGCGGGTACATCCCTTCGTCGACTGGGCATTGCAGGTCTGTGTGTCCAGGACCGACACCGCGCCAGAGTTCGTGTCCGCGATGTAGACGGTGTGCGTCCCTGAGTCGATGGCGAGGAATTCGGGCCCACCAGGCACCGGCACGAGCGCCGCGGGAGCGGAACAGCCGCTTTGATCGGTGACGTTGCATTTGCCGATGTTCACGACGGCGAGCGTGTTCGACCCACCGTTCACGACGTACAGGGTCGCTGCGGCAGGATCCGCCACGACTCCGATGGGGTCTTCACCTCCCGTGGAGACGCTCCGCGGGTCACTGCATCCGGCGGCCGTCGTTGCATTGCAGGACGCCTCACCGAACATGGAGAGGCTGTTGGCGTTGCCGCTCGCCACATACACGGTCCGGTGGACCGGATCAATGGCGATACCGGTGGGGAAACCACCAACGGCGACGAGCGGAGCGCTGTTCGCCGAAGCTGAAGCCGAGGAGCTCGTGGTCGGCGAGGACCCGGACAGCGCCAGAGCGAGCGTCAGAGCAACGACGAGCACAGCTGCCGCGGCGCCCACAAGGACGCTCCATCGGGGAATGAACACCGTCCAGCCTCTCCGACGAGCATGTGCGGCGGCGAGCGCCTCGGCGGCGATGTCCTCGGGTTCGCCCAAGCGCTCAAGGGCCTCACGCACCGCCGCCTCTGAATCGGCGGGAGAACCAGCCCGGGCTGCCTCGACATGCGCGCGGAGCTCATCGAGCAGCTGGTCTCGGCGATGCCGTGGCATCGGCAGCAGGGCCTTTCGCAGTTGACCGAAGTAATCGCTCACGATCTGTTCGGCACGCTCTTCGCTCATTGGACCCCTTCTCCCTCCAACAACTTGTCGACAGAGTCTCGAAAGCGCTCCCACTGCACGGCGAACGCGTCGAGCGCAGCCCGGCCAGCGTCGGTCAGCCGGTAGTAACGGCGTGGTGGGCCCTGTGAGGACTCGTGCCAGGTCGTCTCGACATAGCCCTCTTGCCGGAGCCGGGCAAGCAACGGGTAGATGGTCCCCTCACTCGTCACCAGTCCGTCGAAGCCCGACAAGGTGCGCGAGATGTCGAAGCCGTAGCGGTCCTCGTCGCGGAGAAGAGACAGGACGCAGAACTCGATCGCCCCGCGGCGCATCTGGCTCAGCTGCTTACCTAAACCAGGTACCATGCATAACAATGTACCTGGTTTACGTTGGTTGCGCTAGGCCTGGTCTCGATGGCCTCTCTGCTGAGCCACGATCAGGGTTCGTTCGGCACGGGGGCGGTCGGCGCGGCGCCCGGAGCACAGGCACGTGGGTCCCAGGGGGCCAGCGCCGGGTTGGCCGAGGACGGAGCAGAGATGGCGCCTGCAGCTGACCTTGGGGTTGCGCCCGAAGAAGCAGAGGACGCCGACGCGCCCGAACTGGTCGCGGTCGTGGTCGAGGGAGCGTTGACGGCGAACTGGCTGCCGGTGACGACGGTAGCCTCAGCGCCGTTCGTGACCTGGCTGGGGTCGTAGGCCATGATGACTGAGCCGGATATGTCGTGGGCGACTGCCTCGGCGGCGGCTTCTGCGCTCGGCGCATGAGACCCGTAATAGACGACGGTTTCGGCCACATCACCTGTCGGGGCAGCGTCACCCAGGCTGACAACGTGGAAGCCAAGGGTGCTGAGAGCAAACCCTGTGTCTGCGGCCTGGTCGTAAGTGCCCGTGCCGTTCTCGACCGAGACACTCACCGAAGCGGGCGCCGGCAAGGGCTCACCAGTCATCGGGTCCACCGTGTTCGAGATCCCGAGCACCTGGTTGATCGTCGTTTGGTCCGACGGCTCGGAGGGAAACTCGACCTGGCCGTACGAACCACCCTCGTATTGGAGGGATCCCTGGCTCCCGTCGGAGTCGTTCACCTCGGCGACCGGGAGCGTGAGTTGGGGAACGGCGTTGATGTCGACGGAGTGAAAGGCGAGCACGAGGTTCGTCATATCACTGACGGGCCACGTCTGGTCGAAGGTGACGTCGCTCTTGACCGAGTTGATCAGATTCAGGTCCGTGATGGGGTCTGCCAAGTTGTCCTTGGCCACGGCGGTGGCCAGCACGCGCAGGAATTCGTGGTCCCGACGGATCCGGGCCAGGTCGCTCTGGGCCTCCTGAGTCCAATCTTCTGCGTAGGGACTGGTCGAATCCCCCTTGTACTGGAGGTGGCGGGCTCGGACATCCTCGAGCGCCTGCGTGCCGTTGAGGTGGACGCACGCGGCGGCCTGGACATTGAGACCCGACTCGGCGTCGAAGACAGACTCCGGAAAGGCCATGTTGATGCCGCCCAATGCGTCAACGATGTTCGCGAACTGGTCGAAGTTGAGGGAGACCGCGTGCTGGATAGGGATGCCCAGGTCTTCCTCGACCGATGCCACGACCTGTGACATGCCCTCGAAGAGTCCGGCGTCGATCTTGTTGGCGCCGGTACTGCGGGCATTGGGAACAAACAGGTCACGCGGGATCGAGACAAGGGCAAGTGTGTGAGTGGCCGGGTCGGCGTGCAAGATCATCATGACGTCGCTGTTAACGCCGTTGACCCCCTGGGAGCAAAGCCCGTAGGCGGGGTTCTGGACGGAAAGTGCACACCGAGAAGTCGATCCGACCATCAAGATGTTCTCCGATCCGACCTCTGCACCGGAGCTGAAGGCAGAGCGAAGACCGTGCACCTCGACCCTGTTCAAGTCGTGAGTGAGGTAATAGGCATACCCGCCCGCCGCACCCACCAACACCAGCACGGTGGCGACACCGATGAGCACCCATCGCGGGACCCGTCGATGCCGCCCGACTCGTCCCGCAGCACGTCGGCGATTCCTTCTCGGCTGCGTACGATCGACCTCCTCGCCGAGCGCAAGCAAGCCGGCCTGATTGGCGGTTCTCTCGGCTTGGGGCCGCGTGGCCCCTTGAGCGGAATGCGACGCCTCGGATGCCGGCATCTGGTCTTCCAGATCCCGTAACCCGGCAAAACGGTCGCCCCGCGGGTCTCTAGCGGAGCGGCGACGCCTGGGCATGGGACAGATTATGGGGATCCCTGATTGGCACTGTCAGCGCGGGCCCCTGGCCGAGTGGCCGACGACGCTACGGATCACATGCGGCGCAAGGGGACGCCGCGATCGTCATCTCGCCGGGATCGCCCGGCTCAAGGTCGAAGCGGTCTTCGGCCCTTTCGTGTCGTCCAGCCCACGGGCGGACGTGGCCTTGTGGGTTCCCTCGCGTCATATGTCGCCACAGTCGCTTGACCGGGCCGCCATGACGGCGATTGAGCCACTCCGCACCACCCCGCGCCGCTGATCCGGTGTCGCCACCGGCCGATGATCACGATCGCGGACCCCAACAGAATCATGACCAGGCCGATCAGCCATTCCCACGAAAGGAGCGCTCCGGTGAAGGCGAGCGACGAGGTCGCAGCTGGCGAGCTCGTGGCCGAGGCCGTGCTGGGCGACGTAGTCGGTGATGAGCTGACTTGAGCTCGAGCCTACTCGATGTCGTCGCGGTGGGACCCGTGACCACGGCGGAGGTGGCAACCACGTAGAAGATGCCGACGCCGGCTCCCCCGCTCGGCACGGTGACCGACTCGGTGGCGCTGCTCCCCGACGAGTTCGGCGTCGAGGAGCCACCACAGACCACCAGCTGGTAGCCGGGCGGGGCGCCGGCCGTCATGGTGTACCCACCGGCGTTGACCCCCGTCGGAGCCAGCGGGTTCGGCGTCGCCGACACGGTCGACGGACCGCTCGCCGCCAGGGACCCGCCCGATTCCTCAGTGGTGGTCGGGTGCCGTCGTGGTGCACAGGTAGATGTGGCCGGCGATGGTCTGGCTCACCGGAACCACGTAGAAGATGCCCACGCCGGCTCCCCCGCTCGGCACGGTGACCGACTCGGTGGCGCTGCTCCCCGACGAGTTCGGCGTCGAGGAGCCACCACAGACCACCAGCTGGTAGCCGGGTGGGGCGCCGGCCGTCATGGTGTACCCACCGGCGTTGACCCCCGTCGGAGCCAGCGGGTTCGGCGTCGCCGACACGGTCGACGGACCGCTCGCCGCCAGGGACCCGCCCGATTCCTCAGTGGTCGTCGGGTTGCCGTTGAGGCACAGGTAGATGTGACCGGCGATGGTCTGGCTCACCGGAACCACGTAGAAGATGCCCACGCCGGCTCCCCCGCTCGGCACGGTGACCGACTCGGTGGCGCTGCTCCCCGACGAGTTCGGCGTCGAGGAGCCACCACAGACCACCAGCTGGTAGCCGGGCGGGGCGCCGGCCGTCATGGTGTACCCGCCGGCGTTGACCCCCGTCGGAGCCAGCGGGTTCGGCGTCGCCGACACGGTCGACGGACCGCTCGCCGCCAGGGACCCGCCCGATTCCTCAGTGGTCGTCTGGGTGTCGTCGTTGCACAGGTAGATGTGGCCGGCGATGGTCTGGCTCACCGGAACCACGTAGAAGATGCCCACGCCGGCTCCCCCGCTCGGCACGGTGACCGACTCGGTGGCGCTGCTCCCCGACGAGTTCGGCGTCGAGGAGCCACCACAGACCACCAGCTGGTAGCCGGGTGGGGCGCCGGCCGTCATGGTGTACCCACCGGCGTTGACCCCCGTCGGAGCCAGCGGGTTCGGCGTCGCCGACACGGTCGACGGACCGCTCGCCGCCAGGGACCCGCCCGATTCCTCAGTGGTCGTCGGGTTGCCGTTGAGGCACAGGTAGATGTGGCCGGCGATGGTCTGGTGCGGAGCGCCGCAGTTGAGCAGGGACAGGTCGTAGCTCCCGGTGTCGGTCGTGGAAAACCCATCAGACCACTGACTCGAGATGTCGATGGTGATCGTGCCCGAGGCTGTGGCGGGCAGATTCTGGGTCAGCGTGGTCGAGGAGTAGGGCTCTCCAGGTGATGCCGCGATGCTGTAGGTCGTGCTGCTCAGAGTGGACAGACCACCGGTGACGGACGTGACGGAACCGGTCTCGGTCAGGTTGAAGTCGTTCTGAATGGTCCACACGATGGTGTACCCGCTGCCCGCCGGGCTCGCGCAGCTGGCCGTGGCGCTCACAATGTCGTCGTGGGCGAAGGCAGGCGTGGCAAACGCCACCAGTCCTACGACGACCAGAGCGGAGGCCATACCTCCCTTGACCGCACGGCGCAGATGGCTCGGCTTCTTGCCTGCCGGGCCTCGCGACGGGATGCAGTGCAACAGGACCGGCTTCACGCGGCCCACTCGTTCCGATTTCGCCACTCAAGGACCCCCAGTAGGACCGACGCCTGATCAGGGCTGAGAGTACCAACAATGGAGTCACAATTCACCTATCTCAATGCCGGGCGCGGCGGCGTCGAGGTAACCCGAGCGCAACGGGACAAATGGGCACCTTGGGTCTTGGAGAACACGTTGAGAGTGGGCGGCTTGCGAGTCGTAGGGGCGGGCTGAGAAGCAGCAAAGGTCGCGCCTTGGGATCAGGGGTCGGGTCTGGTCGTCTATTGGAGTTCCCGGACTCCATTGATCCTGGTCAGGTCAGTGCGTTGTCCAAGGCGGCCTTCCAAGTCCGGGCCAATCGGTCAGGTGCCGGCGGCCTGACCCCCGTCGATGTGGAGCGTCTCTCCCGTGACAAATGTGGCCCCTTCGAGGTAGAGGACACCTTCGACGACGTCGCCAACCTCGCCGAGCCGGCCGAGAGGGTGAAGCTCAGCCATACCTTTATACAAAGAAGGGTCGTCTCTCGTCCTGATCACCCCCAGAGCGACCGCGTTCACCCGAATCCCGCGTGATGCGTATTCAATCGCCAGCGAGCGTGTGACGGCAGCCAGACCGCCCTTGGTGAGGGCAGTCAGCGCAGCGGGTGTCCTGCTGTCGGCCTTGTCCACGAGGCTGGTGGTGACGTTGACCACGTGGCCGTTGCCCTGCGTGACCATCTGACCAATGACGCGTTGGGTCAGGTGGAAGAACCCGGCCAGGTTGACCGATGTGATCAAGTCATAGTCGTCGAGTGTGTAGTCCGTGAAGGGCTTGCCGATGAACACACCCGCGTCGTTGACCAGGCAATCGATTCGTCCGAACCGATTGAGAGCTTGTGCCACCACGTTCTGAGCGGTCCGAGCGTCGGCGATGTCACCCCTCACGGTGAGGTAGTCGTCTTCGTCGGCCGCGCCGATGGAACGTGAGGTCGCGACGACGGCATACCCCTCTCGCCGGAATCCAGAAACGAGCCCTGCGCCAATGCCCTGGGAACCGCCGGTGATAATCGCGACCCTCTGCTCCGAGTGTGAAGAAGCCGGCGGTCCAGTGCTTTCGAGCGATGGGTTCATCCGACGAGGTAGACCTCGTAGATCACGCCTCCAGGTTGGCGTCCGCCGACACTGACAAACACACCCTTGTTCAGCCAGTCGAGATCAGGTGCTGCTGTCTCGATCAGCGTTGACGTGCGGAATACGTACTCACTCGCGTCGACGTCCTCACCGCGAGCGAGGCGGGCGAGAACCTCCGCGCTGCCGTGGCGCGCCCCGTGCGATCGGACATACCGCACGTCACCGTGGTCGGTCTGCAGTGTCAAGCGGATATCTGCGAGCGTCGAACCGTCTGGCAGAACGATCTGCCAATCGGCGCTCGCCCCTGGGAGGAGCGCGCCGTTGAGCTCGGGCCCGGCAAATGTGCCACCGGTCAGGGGAACGATCCGCCGTCGCCCCTCCGCCACCTGCCCCACGTCGACGACGTCGCCCAGGCTCGCCTCCAATCGGAGGATCTTTGTCAGCCGAGGTTCGGGAAGCCGCATGCTCATCGTCACTTTAGATGGGGCCGTTTTCTGGTCGTGGTGCCAGGCGTTCCGACGCATAGTTGGCTTCCCGCCAGGCAGAGGAGGCGTTGACGCCTTCGGCACTGAGGATGCCCTAAGGCTTCGGCGACTCCATGAATTCTGACGGGTACGCCGTCTGGGTCGAGCACATAGAAACTCCTGTAGCCGGCGACCGGCAGCCGCACCACCGCGGTGGTCCGAAGATCAGGGCGCCGAGCCCAATTCGGCGTGTTTGGCGTCGACATCCTCGACGTTGAAGGAGAGGTGCACGTTCCCGACCCGATTGTGACCGGTGACGGCCTCCGAGTTTCCACCTTCGAAGTACTGGACCAACTGCAACGTCGTCTGGCCGGCTGACAACAGCACAGCCTCGATGAGCGCTCTATCGTTCTCCGTCAACGTGTCAAACCACTCGCCTCCGGTTCGAAAGCCGCCGAGGACGACCTCCATACCGACCACGTCGAGGTAGAAGGCTAGAGACGCCTCGAGGTCGGTCACTGTCAGCCCAACGTGATTCAGCGACGCCAATTGCGAACCTCCTCAGCCACAACAACTCTCGTGGTCACGATCGGTGCTGGTGGGCAGTCTCGCTGTTCGTTGTGGCCTACGGAAGGCTTTGGTCGTCAACACGCAGACAACATCCTCGCGATTCGCTTCAGCCGTGTATCAGGACCATCGATATTCACCTTGTCGACGGGAGAAACCCGCGACACGGGGCAACACGCTGATCCCCAACCGCGAACACTTTGGTCGCCTTGTGGAGGGGGGAGTGAGTGGCGAAACCGAGGTCCCGACCATGGTTGTGAACCACGGAAGGAATATCGGTTATGTCTTCGCAAATGGGCTTGACCCGTTCAGCGCGCCGGATTGTCGCCACGGGGTGGATCCTGGCCATGGGTCTGGGCGTTTTCATCGGCCTGGGCCCTCTGACCGCCCAGAGCGCCTCCGCGGCCACGACCCAGACGTCTGTGGCACCGTGCACCACGAGGACCGACACGACCCCCTTCGCTCGGTGGGGTGACGATGCCAACTACTTCCCCGTGCCTAATGGCGATTTCGCGAACGGCAGCACGGACTGGGATCTCAGCGGCGGCGCCTCTGTGGTCAACGGTGGCGAGCCCTACGGAGTGGTGCCAGGAGACTCGCACAGTCTCATGATCCCCTCTGGTTCGCAGGCGGTCTCCGAAACGATGTGCGTGGCCATGGGTGAGGAAGACATCCGCATGTTTGTCGACAACCCGGGCGTCAAGGGCTCGACCCTCCATGTGGAGGCCTTCGTGAACAACCCCCTGACCGGTCTGACCTTGGAGACGGCGTTGAACGTGAACAGCGACACGGTGTCGACCGGATGGGGACCCACCCCGATCGAGCTCATTCCCAACCTCTTGAGCGCGGTCGACGTTGCGCCCAGCCTCTTGGGCGGGATCCTCGCCCAGAACCTGACACTTGTCTTCACCACTCAAGGCACACCCGCCACATGGAACATCGATGACGTCTTCGTCGATCCGTTCAAGTCGGCATAGGCACCTGGTCCCGAGCAGGTTCGCTCGCTCCATCCTCTCGGTCATGAGGCCGAGGGGATGGAGTTCGTCGCCGCACCCGTCGAATCCGAGACCGACGCACGAAGACCAGACCGACCTGCAGTCGGTCGTCCACGATGCTTCGATCATCGCCGACGCGCGAGGTCGGACAACCGGCTCTGCGACGCCGCGCCAACGCCGCCACGTCGAGTCGATATTCGCCCTCACTCTGGCCGCTGGAATGTTGGCATGGCTGTTCCTCACGGCACCGACCACGGTCCCGGTCGGAGCCTTCATCACCAGCGTCGCTGCCTTCACGCTCGCATCCTTGATCGAGTTCGAGATCGGTCCTGGGTCGGCGGTGCCGACCACGCCGGTGATGATCGTCTCCTTGTTCCTACTCCCGCCGGCTCTGGTCCCAATCGCAGCCGTGCTCGGTCTGTTCAGTTCCTCCCTGATTCAGCGGCTCCACGACGAGTCCCGGCATATCCGGCCCGCCGTCATGCTGAGCTCGAGCTTCTATACGGTCGGCCCGAGCCTGACCTTTGCGGCGGCAGGAATTACCGAGCCCCACCTCTCGGCTTGGCCGGTCTTCCTCGTTGCCTTCGTGGCACAAGTCATCTGCGATGGCTTCTCAGCCTGGCTGTTGAACTGCTACCGGCTGCGGCTCCCACTCCGTGTCCTCGTCGCACCGCTGGGATTTGCGTACCTTGTCGACCTACTGCTCGCGCCCCTCGGCTATGGCATCGCCTTTGCCTTCCCATGTTCAGTCGCTGGTTTGTTCCTGCTGACTCCGTTGGTCTTCTTGCTGTTCATCTTGCAGCGCGACCGGCGCCGGCAGCTCGATCACGCGATTCTTCTGGCCACTCACGATCCACTGACTGGACTGCCGAACCGGACGCTCTTCCAGAAGCGCCTCGAAGAGGCGCTGAGCGGAGTACAGCGAGTCGCGGTGCTGCTCATCGACCTGGACCGGTTCAAGGAGGTGAACGATACGCTGGGCCACGCGCGCGGCGACGATCTCCTCATTGAAGTGGGACAGCGTCTCCAAACGGCCCTCGAGCAGTCCGATCTGGTCGCCCGTCTCGGTGGTGACGAGTTCGCGCTCTACATCGAGGCGGTCGATGAGTCCGAGATTCTCCGACGGGTCGAACGACTCTTGATGGCGCTTCGGCGTCCGTTCTCCCTCGCGGGGGTCGATGTAGACCTCGAAGCCAGTATTGGCGTGGCGACCCCGGACGCACCAGACCTGGGAGCGATCGACCTCTTGCGGCGGGCTGACGTCGCGATGTACGCAGCCAAGGAGGCGCACGAGAGCATTACCTTCTACTCCGCCGACCTCGACCACTACAGCACTCAGCGGTTGGCGCTCGCGGGACGGCTTCGTCGTGCCATCGACGAAGGACAGCTCACCCTCCACTACCAGCCACAGGTCGAATTGGCGACAGGCGAATTGGCGGGACTCGAAGCACTGATCCGCTGGCAGGATCCCGACGGAACCATGGTGCCGCCGGACGACTTCATCGGGCTCGCTGAGCGCTCCGATCTCATCCATCCGCTCACTCGATTCGTCCTTGATCGAGCAATTACCGGACGCGTCGCGGTGGTATCAGGCCGGTCAGCCCGTCCGAGTCGCGGTGAACCTATCAGCGCGAAATCTGTCCGAGGACGACCTTGTCGAAACGATCAAGAACTTGTTGGCGGAGCGCGGCCTTCCACCCCGATACCTCGAGGTCGAGCTCACCGAGACCGCCGTGATGGCCAACCCGGGCCGGACCGCCCAGATCATGGGTCAACTGAGCGAGTTCGGCGTGTTGATCTCCATCGACGACTTTGGCACCGGACATTCCTCCCTCTCCTACTTGACCACGCTCCGCGGCACACGAGCTGAAGATCGACCGCTCTTTCATCAGCGTGATGGAGACCGAAGCTTCCGCGGAAACGGTCGTCCGAGCCATTCTCGATCTAGCCCAAGCGCTCGGTCTCAGCGTCGTCGCCGAGGGTGTCGAGACGCCTACGGCCGCAGAGCATCTGCGACGCATGGGTTGCCCCGTCGGACAGGGCTACTTCTACAGCCGGCCACTGGCACTGCCTGACGTGGACCGGTGGATCCACGACCGGCGTGCTCTCGTCGTCGCTCTGACCGCTTGAGCCGAGCGCTCCATTCCAACGGATTGGGCCGTCAGCGAGAAGGGCCTCCTCCGATCTGTCGATCGAGTTGCCCGGCCTTTCGAATCCGGATAAGGCAGATAACCGCGAGGACGATGAAGCTTCCCTCGACAATAAGACTCACGGTGCCAAGGAGGTAGCTCCAGTTACCAACGTCACCCGCGTCACCGGGAACGCCAACGGTTCGCGACAGGATGTAGCCGGTCATCGGTCCGATGCTCGACGCCAGTCCGAGCAGCCAGCCAGCGGTCTTCCCGCGAATGATGAGTGCGGCGCTAATCGTGCTACTGATCTCGACCATGTAGTAGCCGTACTTCAACCACATGGGCGACTGGCCTCCCAGAAGACCGCCTTGGTCCTGTAAGTGGATCACGGCGATAGCCAGGGCAAGGCCAGCACCGAGGACGAGAAGCGGAACGGGGGTCTGGGTGTCATCGCTGAGGAGGAACTTGGTGAGGGGTTGCCCCTGCGACGTCTCGGTCACCGATGCCAACTGCATGGACTGACTCCTTTTTTGGACGTTGAGGATTGGAATGGGGACATCAAGTGTCTGTACTCCCAGGGACTTACGAACGAAGTGGCACTCGGGATTTCGATAGAGGACGGTTCCGTTCACTTGCCCCTGGGCTCGGCAGCCAGCTCTTGCCGGATCGAGACGCCGGAGACCGCCGGGGCGATCCCGCCCATTCATCGTCTCAACCGTGGAGGAGAGTCGTGCGGAACGGCCCGCCGGTAAGGCATCAGGAGCGCATTCGGGATGCCGAAATAGTCGCGGTCGATGTTGGGCTCATGCTCGAAGACATCGAGCCCTGCTGCCGGCACCCTTCGAGATTTCAAAGCAACGATGAAATCCTGCAGTGTTAAGGACCGTCGCACCCGCGGGCAGGAGACCAATCGTCTCTGCCTTCAAGAAATGATGGGTCTCGGGGGTCTTCGCGGCGTGAAGGGTGCGGAGGGATCTGACCGGGAGCAAGACATTTGGGGTCTCCATCACGAGAACCCGGGCACGTGTACGCCAGGGGCGATTGCTACGGGGAGTTTTTCATGGTGGCTGCTGCAAGATGTGGTCGTAGCCGACCGACATTGTCGCTACAACGGCGTGCGATGTTTCCCGTCTCTCGTCCACCCAAACGGCGACCAACATCACGCGCACGCCGATGGTCACGTGCCGAGCTTCGGAAGGGGAAAGAGACGTTTTGGCGAAGTCCTCCCGCCGGTGAGAACCCGACTCTGTCGGTGATGTCCCCACAGGGAGAGGTCGTTCGTCAGGAGGTCCAGTCGACCAGCACGTCGGGGAGCGGGCCTTCAGGTGGAGCGCCCAGGTCAACGCCAGTCAGATCCTTGACTTGGCCACGAAACCAGATGGAGAAGTCCTCGCTGGAGGTGGCGAGTTCCGTGAACGACTTCTCGATGTCGGGAGCCTCGAACCACACCACCATGAAGCTGCCCATCGGAGTCTCCTGTAGAGCCCAAGTCTCCCGGATAAGTCCCGTCCTTGCCGCCTGAGCCTCGAACCCCTTGCGGCGTTCCCCCATACACGCGGCCGCGAAGTCCCTTCCTCCTTGTTCGTTACCGGGAAGGATCGGGAACACACCATTGAACACTGCCATGGGCTCTTCTCCTGTCGTGTTGATGTCGGTCATGCCCAGCGGCCAGACCGCCCTTGGATGACAATTTCATGCATAACACGGTGATGTACCAGTGTCAATGACGGTGTTATGGATAAGCTGCCGGGCATGCCGCCCCGGTCCGCCGACCCTTATTTGCGCGAACGGATCATCAACACCGCAGCGCAGCTGCTGGCCACCGAAGGCGCCGTGTCGGCGCGGCGCTTGGCCCGCGAGCTGGGCACATCGACGATGGTCGTCTATACCCACTTCGGCGGGATGGACGAGCTCACCCGACAGGTCATGCGCCGCGGGTTCACCGATTTCGGGACCGAGCTTGATCGCGGCGCGGTCACAGAAGATGCCGTCGCCGACTGGATGACCTACCTCTGGAGCTACCGCCGCTTCGCGCTGCGCGAACCCCACCTGTACGCGGTGATGTTCGGTCCTGGGCTGGCCGCGTTCAGGCTCGGTGATCCCGCCGACCTCGAGGCGGCTAGGTCCACCTTCGTCTCGCTCCTCCGTCGCATCCATGCCTGTGGCAACGCGGGACGATGGCAGGTCGACGACGTCACCACCGCCGGCGAAGCCGTCTGGTCCGGTGTGCACGGCCACTCCACGCTCGAGCTCACCGGGTTCTTCGGTGCGGTCGGCCGCGACCCGGTGCGCTCCTACAGCGAGATCCTTACCAGGATGTCGATCGGCCTCGGCGACGACGTCCTCGCCACTGCTCGCTCGCTGTCGACCGCGAGACGGCGGGCCCTCCGCGCAGACCGCGCCGAGGCCGCGTCTGCACGATGAGCGTTGCCGTGACCGCTCGCGTCTTCTCGCATGGTCGCCGCGGAAGGCACGCGAGCAACCTCGGCCGCGAAAGATTCGTCAGCCTTCTTGGTTCCCTTCCGGGTTGTAGGTCCGACACGGCTCACCACGCAGCGTCCCGCATGCCGGCAGGGAGGACGTTGGGTCCACGTCATGAACCTCGTTGACCGTCAACGAGGACGGCGTCACGCCGCCGAAGCCGACTGTCGCGTGCTGGCCGCGATCCAACGTCGCGAACGTCCAGACGGGCCGGTCCCCTCCGGGTGCGGAGATGACGACGCGGAATTCGGTTCCCGCGCTGGAAGGTGTGCGCGATCGGGTCGATCGGGATCCTGACCAACGTGAAGTGGTCTGGCGACAGGCGCCGGGCCTCGCTCGCCAGGTACGTCGGATCGGTAAAGAGGGGGGTCGAGTCCTTGGCGTCGACCTGGTTGGAGCTGCGCAGGAATCCCGAGGTGACGTACTCCTCCTGGCGGGCCTGGGGACGCACCTCTGTGACGGTCGCTTGGAAGTCCTCCACCGGTACCGAAGCCTTGACCCACAGATCGATCGTCGCGGGCCCGACGACGGTGGTCGGCGTCGTGAAGGGGGGCGTCTGAAAGGCGATCCCGTCTCCTGTGGGGACGGGTAACCAGTCCCAATCGGGATCGGCGGCCCACGCGTTCGCACCCGCTGGGAGGCTCGTCCGTGGTCGGGCCTCGGGGTCCAAGGTGAACGTGGCGCTGCCGTGTTGGGCGGATGGACGGGACCGCAACGACCCGCCCCTCCCGAATGAGAGGGTCGTCACGTTGCCCGCTGGCGGCCAGCTGGAGAAGCCCGCGCTATAGGTCGAGTCGGGGTTCCCAGGACCGGCGGCCCCAGCCCCGGAGTCGAAGAGCACCTCCAGCCGCGGCGTCTGTGCCGCGAACTCCGCCCGCGCGACCGTCGCGGAGGCGGCGCTGGTGAAGCGAAGGGGCGGCAAGGGCGCCTCCGCCGACACCGAGGACGCGGTCGCCGCGAACTCGTCGAGAACGAGGGCGTCGAGACCGTTCGGCTGCGTGGGGACCTTGTCGGCCACGTAGACGTCGAGGAACTCAAGCCACCGGCTGATCGTCTGAGGGTCGGCCGAGTCGATGTGACCTCCGTTCACCATGTTGGCGAATACGGGCGTCGTCTTGGGAATGGCGTCGATGAGCGCGGCCGACTGCGGTCCGGTCTGCTCGTCCTGGAGTGCCTCGGAGAAGAACACCGGGACGCGCACGTGGATCGCCCAATCCAGCATGGACCGGCGGTCGAAGAGTGCAGGGCTTCGCCCCGGGCCCTCGCCCGGGGCGACCAGCTTGGGCCCGACCAGGCCGGCCAGGGTCTCGGATTGCTCGTGTAATACCTGGTTGGCGAGGCACGTCGACGACGTCCCGTGACTGGCCTCGAGCTCTGCATCGATCTCGTAGTAGGTCCAGGGCTGACCGACGTTGGTGACCGGCGTGGTCGAGCGGGGCTCGAGGCTGCCATCCCGGGACACGGCGGCCGCCTTGGCGTCCTCGATGCGCGCGTCGACCCACGAAGCGGCGAATCCGTTGTTGTAAATCCCACCCGGATACCCCGTCGAGAAGAGATCATCCGTCGGACTCAGTGGCGCGATGGCGGCGAGCCCGGGCGGATCGGTCCCGGCAGCGGGGAACTGCGAAAGGCCCGAGAAGCTGATCCCTACCATTCCAACCTTGTGGTTTGCGACCCAGGCCTGGTGGGCGACGATCTCGATGGCGTCGTAGGCGTCGTAGTCGGACGGGTATCCGAAGAGGTCGAACGCACCACCCGAGCACCCGGTGCCACGCATCTGGAGGCTGACCGTGGCAAACCCTGAGACGCGTGCGAGGACCGCGCCCACGTCAGTAGAGGAGTCCGGAAGAAGGTTTCGGTTTCCGCAGGAACTGCAGGGTTCCCCTAGAGCGCTGTCGATCAGCGGTGGGATGGGGTCGGTCGGGCCGGCGACGTTGTAGCCGGAGTACTCAATGACGGTGGGGCACGGACTGCTCGCCGAACAGCTCTGGCCGTAGGGGTAGCGAACGGTCGCCGCGAAGGGTGATGCCATCCCGCATCGCGATGTAGTTGAGCCCTTGGTGCATGGGTTGGTGCGCGTAGAGAGCGGAGTCGGTCCCTGGGTTCTGGCCGGGCGCGAGTACGGCGAAGGCCGGCGTGCGCCGTCCGGAGCTGTTATCGAGCCAGCTGTAAGCGTGGCCGGGGCGGAGGTTCCGGATGATCAGCGATCCCAGCGAGTCGGCGACCCCGGGATTGGCCGGGGTGGCGACCGGTTGTCCCAGTCGCAAGAGGGTGATGCGGTCGCCGGGATGCGCACTTGTGAGCCATGCCTCGTCGATCGAACCGCCGCCATGCAGTGCCATAGCTGGTCCAGAGGCAATGGCGAGGGCAGAGGCAGGACCCATGCCGCCACAGACCGCGGCCACGACGGCCAGCGTCGCCATCCAACCCAACGTTCTCAGTGCGAAGATTGCCGACCCCCGTGCTCCAGACCGGCTCGTGTTCTACCAGACATGACCGCGCCACCCTGGCGTCGACGCTTCGTGGCGGTCGTGCGTGATGCGAGGTAGGTAAGCCGATTCGGCGTGCTCGAGGTGGGCCCTGGGCAGAGTGGGCGTCGTGCCTAGAGGACAGGAAATTTCGCGCGGCACTTATGAGCAACGAACTCAAGCAAGAGCGCCGAGCGCGAAAAAACTAGCGGCTCCTCGTGAATCCAGTCACGCGGTAGGGCCACAGGTTGGCATTCATCACTTCAGCGATCCCCTCGGCGGCACCACGGCCTGGCACGACTGTCTTTTTGAGCATTCGATCTTCACGGGACGCGAAGAACTCAGGCTCAGTTGCCCCGCAGACGCATACGCGCAACCAGTTTTCCCTTCTCCAGACGGTTTCGAGGGTGGGCCGTATTCCGAGGGCGCGATCGGAGCCGTCGAGGGCACGGACCATCCATTCGAAGACGAAGACCGGGGGCGATAGTGTCGTGCCACCGCAATCGCAGTTTCCTCAGGAGGACTGATGCTCTACGGGGCCTATCAGGCCCAGATCGACGCACTGGCGCCCGCGAAGGCGTGCGCCAAGTTCCTTGTTGGCGCCATAGACCTCCTCCCGGCCCCGTTGCGCGACGACCCGGTCGTCCGGTGGTTCTCGGCCAGCAACGAGATGGTCGCCCGGGCCGGGTTGACACACTCGAGACCGTCCTTTGGGATCAACGAGATCCGCGTGGGCGAAGAAATCATGCGCGTCCGCGAGGAGGCCGTCGAGACCACCCCGTTTGGCACCCTGCTCCACTTCGCGAAGCAGACGGACGTGGTGCAGCCAAAGGTGCTTGTAGTGGCTGCTCTGGCTGGCCACTTTTCGACCCTCTTGGGGTCAACGGTGCGCACGCTCTCCCAGCACCACGACGTCTACGTCACGGATTGGCACAACGCCGCGCGACGTGCCTCTGACCGACGGGGCCTTCGGTTTCGATAGCTACGTCGACCACATCATGTCTTTCCTCACCCGAATCGGACCAGGTGCTCACGTCGTCGCCGTGTGCCAACCCTGCCCCGCCACACTGGCCGCGGTTGCGCTCATGGCGGAGGCCCGAGATCCTGCTACGCCTCGGAGCCTCACCTTGATGGCGGGACCGGTGGACACCCGGATCAGTCCGACTGCGGTCAACCAACTCGCGCAGGACCACCCGCTCTCCTGGTTCGAGCGGAACGTGATTGCCGTGGTTCCCAGGCGTTATCTGGGCGCGGGACGCCGCGTGTACCCCGGCTTCCATCAACTTGGCGCTTTCGTGGCCATGAACTGGCAGCATCATCTCGACCGACAGCTCGAGTTGTTTCACGACCTGGTCGTAGGGAACAAGGTGAAGGCTGATGCGACGATGTCGTTCTACGACGAGTACTGCGCTGTGCTCGACCTCCATGCCGACTTCTACCTCGAGACGGTCGATCGAGTGTTCCAACGACACCTGCTGCCGTGCGGCGAGCTCGAAGTCGGGGGCCGAATGGTGCAGCTCGAGGCCATCAGGCGCACTGGCCTCCTTACCGTGGAAGGGGCACGCGACGACATCTGCGGGATAGGTCAGACCATGGCAGCGCAAGATCTCTGCGTGAACGTGCCCGCGCCCGACGCCGGCACCACCTCCAGGCGGGGGTTGGCCATTACGGGGTGTTCAGCGGATCAGCCTGGGAAGGCCAGATCTACCCGGTAGTGCGCAACTTCATTTTGGCCAATGAGTAGCACGATTTCAGAACTCGACGTCAACGTCCAGTTCCGCGAGAGCGTCAGGTTCTTCCCGCGCCGCAGCAATCCATTCGACCATCTCGGGCAGCTCCATAATCGCCTGGACGTAGGCAGCACACTCCCCCGGCAGGTCGACGTCATAGGTCACGAAGCGAGTGCACACGGGCGCGTACATGGCGTCCGCCATGGTGGGGGTCGCTCCGAAGAGCAGCGGCCCTCCCGATGACGCGAGACAGTCTTGCCAAATGGCGACGATGCGATCGACGTCGGCCTGCGCCCCGCTGAAGATTTTGAACCCGGGGTGGCGGGTCTTGATATTCATTGGCAACGCTGCCCTCAAGGCAGCAAACCCGGCGTGCATCTCGCCACACACCGAGCGGCACCGGGCCCGGTCCGCGGGATCCGTCGGGAGCAGTGCCGACTGCGGACGTGTCTCCCAGAGGTACTCACCGATGGCCAGCGTGTCCCATACCTGCAGGCCCTCAATCTCGAGACTCGGAACCAGGAAGGAAGGGGAGAGGAGTAGGAGTTCTGCTCTCGCATCCGGGTCGTGGCTGTCCAGCACGTGTTCGGAGAATTCCACGCCGGCAAAGCGACACATCAGCCAGCCGCGGAGCGACCATGCCCCGTAGTTCCGGCTGTTGATGGCCAGGGTGGCCTGGCTCATGGCGCCCCCGTGGCTCGTGCGCAATGCCATCACACCCCGTCTCTACACGATTAGGGCATGGCCGCGGACGTGAGGCAGACAAATCCCGCGTCGGAGACGCCGGAAGTTGAATCCTTCAGCCCGCGCCACCCTTCTTCACCGGCGTCGCGATCGGCTGTGCCAAGGCGACCAGCTCTGCGACGAACGACTTCTGCGACTCCAAGAGCAACTCGGCGAAGCGGAAGGTTGAGTTGACGGCCTCTTCTGGCGTGACCATGGTCGTGGCAAAAGGCATGACTGGACCAGTAGGCATCACTTCTTTGAGCGACGACACACCTGCTCCGAAGGCTTCGAGTGTCAATCGCTGACTGGTCTCCAGCGCCTTGATAAGGCCGTCCTGAAGGGACTCGGTGATCTCCGTGGTCGATGTCATCGTGACCTCCTGCGAGCCGTCGCGTCGGCCCGCCTCGTTAGATACTTAACGAGTGCGTACTATACTTCGCACTCGAGCGGGAGTCAAACTCATGACCATCACGCAGGAGCAGCAAACTGCACTCGCAGGACTTTCTTGTCGAACTTCCCCACACTGGTCTTGGGAATCTGGTCCACCAGTTCGAACCGGTCCGGGACTTGCCAGCTGGCGAATCCCAAGCCCTCGAGGTGCTCGCGGGAATTCCTGGATAGCGACCTGGTGACCGGAACGCACGACAACGCAGGCCAAGGGGCGCTCAACCCAGCGCGGATCTGCATAGCGATGACTGCGGCCTCTGAAACAGCATCCATCTGCATAATGGCGGCCTCCAAGTCCACCGACGAGATCCATTCGCCGCCCGACTTTATGAGGTCCTTCGTTCGGTCGGCGATGACGAAATATCCGCTCGCAGAGCCGACCGCGACATCGCCGGTGCGGAACCAACCGTCCTCTGTGAACGCCTCGGCACCAACTCCATGGAGATACCGGTCAACCACCCATGGACCGCGGACCAAAAGATCGCCCATGGTCACGCCATCTCGCGCGACTGGACGACCCTCAGCGTCGCGGACGCTGATACGCACGGCGGGGAGGGGCAAGCCCGCCTGGGATGATGCCGCCTCGACGACGTCCGAGTTCTTCCAATCGCGCATGCGTTCTTGAGGCCAGGCCACCGAAGCGAGCGGCGACGTCTCGGTCATGCCCCAGGCCTGCACCAGCTGGATATCGAACTCCTCACGAAAAGCGCGAGATCAACGCGCCCGGCGGCTGGCTACCACCGCAGACGATGTGCCGAAGGTCGGGTAGACGCAAGTCGCCGCGTGGCGAGCTCCTCGGCCACCGCCAACCAGACCGTCGGTACCCCCGCCGTTACCGTCACCCGTTCGTGGACCAGGAGGTTCACGAACGCCGCCGGGTCGAAAGCACCAGCAAAGAACACCTGCTTCGCCCCGACCATGGCAGCGGCGTAGGGCATCCCCCAGGCATTGGCGTGGAACATCGGTACCTGCGGCAGAACACTCTCGCCGCGGTCCGATGGCCATCCCGGCCGCCGAGGTCACGGCCGAGCCGTGGAGGAAGGTCGACCGATGCGTGTAAACGACACCCCTGGGCCGACCCGTCGTTCCCGACGTGTAGCAAAGCCCCATGGGTTCAGTCTCAGAGATGTCGACTCGCTCGTACGTGTCCGGTCGGCCCGAAAGCAGGTCCTCGTAGGCGACCGGACCGCGAAGCTCGGTGTCGGGAACAGCGTCGGCCAGCACGATCACCGGAGGCAGGTCACCGATGATTCGGCGCACCTCCTCCACCAAGGGAAGGAAATCCGGATCAACCAGGAGCACCTGATCGTCAGCGTCCTGGAGAATGAAGGCCAGCTCCTCCGCGGAGAGCCGCACGTTGAGCGTGTGCAGGACGCGTCCGGTGCAGGGCACCGCGAGATACGCCTCGAGATGCCTGGCCCCGTTCAGGCCAACGTGCCCACCGGTCGGGATCGGTCGAGCTGCAGATCGTCGAGCGCATGCATGAGCTGTTGGGTGCGGAGACCCAGCTCTCGATAGGTCACTCTTTCGACGACGCCGTCCGAGCGACGCGAAACGATCTCAGCGTCGGGACAATTGGTCGGCCCTGGCTCGAACAGGAGCCACGCGTTGAGCTCATCTGCCATCACAGCTGTGGCGACACCTCCGCGTTCAACGATTCATCACGTAGTCGCCAGGCGCCGGCACGCCCGCCGGATTGGCAAGGCTGCCGAGAGACCGCGGAGCGCGCCGGTCCCCTCCGGCGCGCTCGAGCTTGCCAATCGGCCCATCGCTCCCACCACACACCCGGTGCCTCTTTGCATTCGGCGATCCATTCATCCGCACTCCGGTCCGTGTCGGGACCGGTCGTGACCGTCATCCTTGGCGACCCAGGAGGGTTGACGAGCGACTGGATATGACCGGACGAGGTGAGCACGAACTCGCTGGCCCCTCCAAAGAGACGACAGCTCGCATAACAGGCCTGCCAAGGGACCAGATGATCAGTTCTGCCGGCCACGACCATCGTGTCACAACCAACCTTGGTGAGGTCGACCCGTGGCCCGAGTACCGAGACCTCACCCCGAGCCAGTCCGTTGTTCAGGTAGATGTCGAGAAAGTCAGCATGGAGTGCCGCGGGTAGCGCGGTGGAGTCGGCGTTCCATGCCAGGACGTCGAATGCCGCGGGATCCTCGCCCAACAAGTTGTTATTCACCCAGTAATTCCAGATCAAGTCGTTCGGACGCAGAGCTGCGAACATGGTTTCCAACATGATGCCGTCTAGCGATCCAGAAATTTCCGAGATCCGGGTCGAGTTTCCGACGACTCGAGAATTGCGGAACATACCAATGGTGGACGGGACGTCATAATCGATCTGCGTCACGGCAAAGGTCGCGGAGCGAACGAGATCGTCTCCGAGCGCCGCAAGATAACCGAGCAGTCCCGCCGTGGTCAGACCACCGGCACACACGCCGACGATGCTCACCGATTCGCTTGAACAAATCTCCGCCGCCGCTCTCACGGCATCGTGGAGCGCGCGCACGTAGGTGTCGAGATCCCAGTGGCCTTGGTTGTGGTTCGGACTTCGCCAACTCACGGCGCACACTTGAAAGCCGCGTTCGACGGCATGCTCGACGAAGCTGCGGCCTGGGGAAAGATCCATCACGTAGAACTTGTTGATTTGCGGCGGCACCACCACCACAGGCGTCTCCCACACCACCTGGGTTCTCGGCGTGTACTGGATGAGCTCACATACCTCGTTCTTGAAGACCACCGCCCCAGGGGTCGCGGCGAGGTTTCGCCCGAGATTGAACTCGCTCCGATCCACGGTGCGGGGACGTCCCCGATTGTGCAGGACGTCCAGACCGAAGTTCCGGAATCCTCTCAACACGCTTCGTCCGGCAGTCTCAAAGGCACGTTCACAGGCATCAGGGTTCAACAGGAAGAAATTGGTCGGCGCCAAAGCAGCCGTCAGGTTGTTCACGAGGAATCGAGCCCGCTCGTCGGTTCGCCAATCGAGATCGGCGTCGTCCACAAGTCCCAAGAGGGCCTCCGCCCAAGCCAGGTAGCCCTGCCCGAGGCGACGGTAGAACGGATTCTGCTCCCACGCCCGATTCTTGAACCGCCAGTCTCGGGAGGAGGGCCCGACGCTGGAGCGGTTGCTCGCGATCCGAACACACTCAATCCCGAGTTGCCACACTCGCCTCGCCGCCCCCGGAAGCCCGACGCGGGTCATTACCGATCCGAGCGCCTCGGTAAAACCGAACGGGTCCATCGCGCCGAGCAGTTCGCCCACGCCGACGGCGAGCGCAGCTTCGGAGCGAGTCGGCTTATCCGGCATTGAGAACCCCAAGACTCAGTCGACCAGCGATGACAGGTTCGACTGTAGGATTAGTAGTCGCGTTACTTGGAGTCGTCAAGCACGAACATTCGCTTCTGGGGCATGCCTTTGCACATGCCTTGCGCATGTTGGACCCGGCGACGTCAGCGGAAAGGCCGGTTTCCGTACGGGACCGTAGGAGTCCGAGGCTCAAGTATGGGTGATACTGCGTCGACAACACAGCGGGGCGTCGAAAACGCTTTTGGGCAATACCTGCGTGCGCAACGCCAACTCGCTCAGCTGAGCCTCCGCCAGCTAGCGGGCCTGGCAAAGGTTTCCGATGCCTACCTCAGCCAGATTGAGCGGGGATTGCATCTGCCCTCGGTCGGCATCATCCGCGCCTTGGCCGAATCCCTCCAGATCTCGACAGAGGATCTTCTCGCCGAAGCGGCCGGCGTGAACGCCGAGAGGGCCACGGTGCCGGGCACCGAAGAGGCAATCCGCGACGATCCGAGGCTTGATGCAGCGCAGAAGGGCGCCTTACTGGCTGTGTACCGCTCGATGGTGAGTGACTCTGACGTCAAATCGCGGTGATTTCATTCGTTCATCCGGCCAGTAATCGAGGCGTGTTGCTTGCGCCAGGCGATGGAGCGGTGCGGTGCGAGCTGGACGTATGCGACCCGATGCGGGGGTCGGCGCGCCCGGCGCGTGCTCTGTTCATCGACGGGAAACATCGCGGCAACGATGCCGAATCATCGATCTCGTATATCTGAGTGGTGCAATTGGCCGCAGAGCCAACCGGCCTCTGGTACCTGCCCTCATCCGGCTACGACGAGCTGGTGGAGCCGGACGGTCGGCCGCGTCCTGCAACCGAAGCGCTGTGGCGCCACCTGACCCGGCTAGGACCGGCGGGCATCGAGGAGCGCCAACGCGCCGCCGACCGGGAGATCAGAGCGGCAGGGGTCACCTTCGGAGCCAGCGCCGACGCCGACGAAGCAGACCGACCTTGGCCCTTCGACGTGATACCGCGGGTGGTGACCGCATCCGAGTGGCAGCCAGTCGAGGCGGGTCTCGTGCAGCGGCTCACGGCGCTCAACCGATTCATCGACGACGTCTATCACGACCAAATGGCGGTGCGCGACGGCGTCGTGCCGGCGGACTTGGTGGCTGGGTCGCCCAACTTCCGGGCCGAGTGCGTAGGCGTAGAGCCGCCGGGCGGCATCTGGGCGCACATCTGCGGTACCGACCTGGTGAGGGCCGAGGACGGCACGTTGTATGTGCTCGAGGACAATCTGCGTGTCCCATCGGGCGCCTCGTACCTGCTTGAGAACCGGCGTGTCTCCAAGCACGCCTTCCCAGAGCTATTCCGCTCGTACAGCGTCGAGCCCGTCGATCACTACTTGGCCCAGCTCGGAGCGCTGTTGGCCTCGCTCGTCCCTGAGGTGCCCGATCCTCGCATCGTGGTGCTGACCCCGGGCGTCTACAACTCCGCTTACTTCGAGCACGCCTTTCTGGCCCAGCAGCTCGGGGTGGACCTGGTGGAGGGAATGGACCTCGTTGTGGCCGATGATCGCCTCCATGCCCGCACCATCGGCGGGCTCGAGCCAGTGGACGTCGTCTATCGCCGGATCGACGACTCCTTCTTGGATCCCGAGGCGTTCCGGCATGACTCACAGGTGGGAGTGGCCGGACTGGTGCGCGCCTTCCGGGCCGGCAATGTCGCCCTTGTCAACGCCCCAGGGACCGGGGTGGCCGACGACAAGGGCCTCTATCCCTACGTGGGCGACCTGGTCCGCTACTACTTGGGGGAGGAGCCGCTACTTCCGAGCGTCCCGACCTGGCGCTGCGCGGACCCCGAGGACTGTCGCTTCGTCCTCGACAACCTCGACGCCTTGGTGGTCAAGCCGACGAACGAGTCTGGCGGCTACGGCATAGTCATCGGACCTCAGGCCGGCGCAGACGCGCTCAAGTATGTGGCACGCCGGATCGAAGCTCATCCTGCTGGATGGGTGGCTCAGCCGCTGTTGTCATTGTCGACGATGCCGACGATGGTTGACGGAGCCGTGGTTCCCCGCCACGTGGACCTACGGCCCTTCACGCTGCTGGGCCCGAACGGCGGACATACCACCCCCGGCGGGCTCACCCGCGTAGCCCGTCCAGCGGGATCGCTCATCGTCAACTCCTCACAGGGCGGCGGGAGCAAGGACACTTGGGTGGTCGACGAGAGGGTCCCCGACCTGGCCCTCCGCCCGTTGGCGGAGGGCCAGGTCGACGCGCTCGCCGACAGCGCGCCAGGGAGCAGGCGTGAGACGCCGAGTGAGCCCTCGGACTCTGGGCGCGCCCGCCAACACATGGACCAGTAGCAGTCCCGCTACATGGGTGCTGAGAAGGTGAAGGAGGAGAACAAGGGGATGCTGCTGGCTCGCACCGCCGGAGCCGTCTACTGGGCCGGGAGATACCTCGAGCGAGCCGAGGACATGGCCCGGCTCGTGCTCGTGCACGGCGATAGCCACGTGGACCTTCCCGTGGGCCAGGACGTCGGGTGGGTCCCGCTGTTGGCTGTTATCGGAGCCGATGACTCTTGGACGGGATCGTCCAGCGAGGACGAGGTCGTTGAATACCTGTTGGTCGACGCCCGCAATCCTTCGTCGGTGCTGGCTTCGCTGGGGGCTGCCCGGGACGGCTTCCGAAGCGCCCGGGCGGTTGTGCCCCGCCTGTCATGGGAGCTGTGCAACGACTTGTGGCGCGACCGAGCCGACGAGCGTCAGCTGGTGAGGACGCGGGAAGGCCGCGGGCAGTGGCTCCGGGCCGTGGTCTCGGCCTGCCAGCGGCTCAACGGGACACTGTGGGGGACCATGCGCCGCGACGACGCACTCGCATTCGCCCGCATCGGCCAGCACCTCGAGCGGGCCGATTTCACCTGCCGGGTGCTGGGCACCCGAGCCGACAGCATGGCGCCCGAGCACCCCGAAGACCTCTATGCCGGGATCCGGGCCATGGCCGTCCTACAAGCCCTCGGTGCCTATCAGCCATTTCGCCGCGGGAGGCCGGCCCGATCGAGCGCGGGGTCGGCGCCGGGCTTCGCCCTCCAGGACGAAGCCTTCCCTCGGTCGGTAGCTTCATGTGTGAGCGAGGTCTTCGAGGAGGTCAAGTGCCTGCCCGCCAACGAGGGTGTGCTCGCTTCCTGCGCCGAGGCCTCGCTTCATCTCAGCGGCGCCAGCCCCGAGCGCTTGTCGGCGATCGAGCTGCGGGCCTTCGCGGAGGACATGCTCTCGCGTCCTCGCCACGGTGCACGAAACTCTCGACGCTTCGTACTTCCAGTCACAGCCCTACGCCGCGACTCGGTCGGTGCGTTCGCGGGAGGCCAGAGTGGAGGAGTCCGAGCGCCACCCGTCGCTCGGGGGGTCTCCCGCGGCCACCAGTCCCCCGACGACGATGTTCGATGTTGTGCACACGACCACCTACCACTACCAGGAGCCGGCCGAGCACTCCTACAACGAAGCACACCTACATCCTCGGACGACGTCTCGCCAGCGGTGCCTGGCCCATGAGCTCGAGGTCGAGCCCGCCTTCGACTCCTTGATCGAATTGAACGACGTCTTCGGCAACCCGGTGACCACGTTCACGGTACGCGGCGTATTCGAGGTTCTCGTCGTAACCGCGCGCAGCCGCGTGCAGCCTCACCGTGCCACCGGCACCAGGGGGCCAGCCGCCCTGGGAGACGGTGCGTTCCATACTCGAACGCGACGAGCGCCCCGAGATATTCGAAGCCCGCGGCTACCGCGCCCCTTCGCGTCTGGTCCCGGTGGCGGCCGAGCTGGCCGACTACGCCGAGCGCTCCTTCACGCCGAACCGGCCGGTGGTCGATGGCGTTGTCGAGCTCTGCGCGCGTGTTCATGCCGACTTCGCCTATGAGCCGGGCTTCACTTCGGTCACGACGCCGGTGCTCGAGGTCTTCGAACGGCGGCGGGGAGTCTGTCAGGACTTCGCCCAAATATTCGTCGGCGCTCTGCGCTCGATCGGGCTGGCGGCCAGGTACGTCAGTGGGTACATCGAGTCCCCCGCGCCCGGCGGCTCCTCGGAGCTGATCGGGGCCCAGGCCTCCCATGCCTGGGCGTCTGTGTTCCTGCCAGGGTGGGGCTGGTTGGACGTCGACCCCACCAACGACCAGCTGGTGTCCGACTCGCATGTCACCGTGGCGTGGGGCCGCGACTATGCCGATGTCTCCCCTCTGCGGGGTTCGGTCGCGGGGGGTGGCAACTCGCACACCCTGGACGTCGCCGTAGAAGTCGTCCGATCAAGGGACCTGCAGGTCCACCTGTGATCGTCGTTCCGTGGGGCCGCGCCAGCGAAAGCAAGTTGAGGGATCCGCGTGAAGGGCAGCGGGAATACCGACGATCAGGACAATTCGACCAACGGGAACTATCGGCGCGACGTCTCGCGTGAAACGACTGGGAATGGCTGAGTAGAGCGTCCGGTCAGATCTCACTCTGCTTTCGCGAAAGCTCAGTCCGACAGCTCCAAAGGCCCAATCACCTCATTAGCCTTCCAGGTTGTGGCAGACCTCCCAGAGACCCGCTACGCCCGAACCACAGATGGCCTCCACATCGGGTACCAGGTCGAGGGGAGCTCGCCCCTCACCGTTATCGAATTGGCCAACGGGACGCTCTTTTCGGTCGACGCCGCTGCCGAGCAGCCACGCTGGCAAGCCTATGTGGACAAGCTGGCCACCTTCTCCCGCATGATCCGTTTTGATCTGCGGGGCATCGGATTGTCTGACCCTTTGCGCTCGTCCGATCCCCCGACCGTGGAGCAGTGGGCCAGCGACGCACTGGCCGTCTTGGATGACCTAAGGATAGGGCAGGCAGTGTTACTCGGCGTCCATTTCGGCGGATTGGCTGCACTCTTCCTGGCCGCTACCCATCCCGAGCGAGTCCACGCCCTCGTCGTGGTGAACGGCTACGCCTGCCTGACCCGGAGAGATGACTATCCGATTGGGGTACCCGTCTCGGTAGTGGAGCGATTCAGGGAATCGCTCATCGAACCAGGTGCAGCGAGCGGGGACGACCTTCCACTCATGGCTCCAAGCATGGTCTCCGACGCTGAGTTTGCTGCGTGGTGGCGTCGAGCCGGCCATCGGGGGGCGAGCCCGTCTACGGCGCGGGCGGTGTGGCTCGCTGCAGAAACGGATCTGCGGCCCATCCTCGACGGCCTGCAAGTGCCGACCCTCGTGCTCCACGCTCGCGATGACGCAATTCTGCCGAGTCGACAACGGCCGCTATCTCGCCGACCATATCGCTGGCGCTCGCTATGTCGAGCTCGATACAGCAGACCACGTCCCGTGGGCGAGCACTGCGGACATTGCAGGTGAGATCGAGGAGTTTCTGACCGGGACGCGACAGATGGCCCCCCATGATCGCCTTTTGGCGACGGTCCTCTTCTTCGACATCGTGGGATCGACAGAGCAGGCCAGTGCAATCGGTGATCGGGCGTGGACAGCGCTTCTCGAACAACACGATCGGGCGATTGATCGCCAGCTTGCGCGATTTGACGGGCATCTGATCAAACGGACCGGTGATGGAGTGCTGGCCATCTTCGACGGTCCCGCCCGGGCCGTGCAATCTGCGGCCGCGATCCGCGATGCCCTTCGCCAACTGGGTATCGCGGTCCGCATTGGGGTACACACAGGCGAAATTGAACGGCGCGGAGACGACGTCGCGGGCGTCGCCGTACATATCGCTCGAACGTGTCCAGGCGAAGGCTGGTCCTGGAGAAGTGCTGGTGTCCCGAACAGTGGTCGACCTTGTGGTCGGCTCGGACCTCCATTTCGTGGACCGGGACGAGCACGAGCTCAAGGGTGTGCCGGGCAGCTGGCGGCTGTTCTCCCTCGGAGCCTGACATCCAGTGGCATTCGACGCAGCAATGAATCGACCCAGACCTGTGTCCAGTCCAGAAGCTCCGCGTGGCATTCGTCCACGCTCGAGAGCCCTTCGCCGATCAGTCCCAACTCGAATTTCGTTCCCGCGGTTTTGCTTGGCCCATCCCCGGCTCGGGGAAGTCAGTCCGTGGCTCGGAAGGTCCGTTCTGCCCTGTCGAACTCGCCCCGGACAAGCTCGAGATCGTAAGCCTGCTCCGTCAGTGTCGTCGGGTCCCACTGACTGCGCGGTGTTCCCACGAAATCTCCCCCGTAGACGTGGATGGCGCCCGTATACGCTGACCGGGCCGGGTTGTGGACCGAATGGATGACGTCGTCACCGAGGAGAAGAACGGCGCCATCGGCGAGCTCCTTACCCCCCGAAGGGATGACGGAGTCACCATCTCGGCGGTAGAAGGCGTTGTCTTCGCGGCCGCTGTAAATGCCGATGACGGCCCACATGCGGTGGTCGTGGGGGAAGAGGGTCATCAGTGGGGGCCAGATCACGTTCAGGACTGTGAGATCTTCCGACCGGTAGAGCATGTGCAACCCGGGCGTGGATTCGGCTCGACTTTCGGTTAGGGACCCGTCGGCAACGACCCGAGAGAGCACCTCTCGAACAGCCCCTCTGGGTTCTTGCTCCGCTCTTGCCTCGATGCAGGCAGCGACGAGCTCATCCGTTACGGCCATGGCGCACCCCCAACGATGGAAGCAACTGACCATTCGTCTGGACGGCGGTGTGAATCCGCCTCGTCATCACGGGTTCAACCTCGAAGATGCATGGTGATCGAGGTACGACGCTAATTCATGGATCAGGTCTTCGGCGTCGACACGCGCACCATCGATGAAGCTCGACTTACGTCGCCGGAGAAACGGCAGGCCGATCACGTACATGCCCGGCGACTCGACGATGCCACCATCGTGCCTGACCATGCCCTTGCCGTCCAGCACTGCGACATCGAGCCATGAGTAGTCGGGACGAAAGCCCGTTGCCCAGATGATCGTCTCGATTTCTCCACTCTTGAGGTCGAGGTCCAGACGCGGCGAGGAAGCCACTGCTGTCGGTTCGAACCGGTGCGGCGGTGGGACCGAATCGTCCAGGCCATTCGCCGTGGCCCATTCGTCGATGGTAGCGAGGAGCCGACCAAGCTTGAGGTCGGCCAACTCGCATTTGTTGCGCAACGAGCCGGAAAATTGCGCGCGACCATCGTTGATGCCAGCGAGTCGGCCAACGATGTTCACACCAATGCTCATCAGCGCATTGAGGTCGAACGTAGCCCGTTCGTCGGAGCCGGCGAGCTGCATGGACGGGACGCGCCGCGCTCGAACGATGTCGTCCACCTCGTCGTAACGCTCGTCCAGCACCCCCGCCGCGTCCATCCACCAGTGGATGTCCCTGTCCCGGTACAGACGCGGACCACGCACATGCTCGCCGACGCCGATGACGACCTCGCGGCCGGAGCGACGTATCTCGGCAGCGATCTGCACTCCGGTGGCGGATGCCCCGACGACCATGACGGCGCCGTCAGAGAGCTGGTTGGGGTTGCGGTACTCCATCGGCGTAATCGTGGTGACTTGTGCCGGGACTGCTCCAGCGAAGGCCGGCACGCTCGGAACGTTGAAGGCTCCGGACGCCAGAACGACCGTCGTGCAAAGCCATTCGCCCTGGTCGGTCATGATCAGAAACCCCCGGTCGACAGGACGCACCGATGACACCGTCGTGCCACACATCACCGGCGCGTCGATCAACTTGGCATACTCGCTCACGAAGTCGACGACCTCGGGCGCGCTCATGAATCCGTCTGGATCGTCGCCGGAATACGCGTAACCGGGCAGTCGACACTGCCAATTGGGCGTCAGCAATCGCAGTGAATCCCACCTCTCGCGTCTCCACGAGTTGGCGACGTCGTTCCGCTCCAGAACGACGTGGTCGATCGACCGTTCGGTGAGACATCGGCTCATTGCGAGCCCGCTCTGCCCCGCGCCTACAACGACCGTCGTGGTGCGCACGAAATCCTCCGTGCTAGGTCGGTGACATTGAGTGTCAGCCGACCTCGACGCTCACGTTCGTGGGGTTCGTGATGATGTCGTATACGGCCGAGCGCTTCTGCGATTGAGCGACGAGTGCCTTGATGTCGTCGGACGTCGCGTCGGCGTCGATCTTATAGGTCACCCGTATGTCGCTGAAGCCGTTGCGGACGTCGGTGTCCGCGCCCAGGATGCCTCGCACGTCCATCCCGCCCTCGATCGTGGCCGACACGCTGTTGAGCTGGATCTCTCGGTTCTGCGCAACGGCGGCGACACCGGCCGTCAGGCAGCTGGCGAGGGCTACGAGCACGTATTCGACAGGCGTGGCGCCGTTGTCCTCGGACGCAAAGATCTCGGGATGGTCAACATCGAATGAATACTTGGTGCGATGGCTCTGCTCTTCACCAAGCCCGAAGAAGCCCTCCACCGTGGATCGGCTGTGCGTCCCGTTCTGCCACTCGCACGTCGCCCGCCATTGGAATTTCGGCGGCCTCCGGCGTCTCGATCAGCGCCCCGCGCGCTCCGAGTAGGGCCTCCACGTTTACGCCGTTGTTCACGGGTGTGTCGGTAGCCGTCATCTCATCAGCTCCTCGGTCAATTTGGGCTGAGCACGCGTTCTCGCACGGTCCCCGGTCACCGCGTCGGAACCCGGCCCCTGCGACCAACTCGCGCACTACGATTGACGAAACCGGTTACAGCCGGTTTCGTCAAGCGAAGTTACTCCTTGGAATCCACGTTGAAAAGGGGGCATTCCCGCCTTCTGGCGGCAATGCACTGGATCCGCCTACTCCTGGGTGTTGTCTCCGAGACGGCCGAACACGACAGCCGAGCGCACCGAGTCGGGTGTTGTGTCCCTCAGCTCCTTGTCAGGTACCGACCCCAGCGCATCATTGACGATCGAGAACGCCAGCCGGAGAGCCACGAACGCGGTGATGGCGAATATCTGCGAATCATCGAAGCCGGCGTCGCGCAGTGCCTGGACATCCTCGGCCGAGATGGAGTTCGGGCTCGTTGCCACCAGTCGAGCCCACCGGGCCAAAGCCTGGCCCGTCGCGTCCAGACCTTCTGTGCCGCCCCAGATGACGGCGGCGGCGATCTCGGGAGTCGTTGCTTCCGAGAGTCTTTTGCCCCATGCCATTGAACAGTACGAGTCGCCCAGGGCTGACGCAGCAGCGGTCACGAGCACGGCCCGCTGTGTCGAGGAGAGAGATGCTGCGCCGGTCGTCTCCCCCATGAGGTCCGAGAGGCCGTTCAGGGCGGATGGCAAGTGCGCCCAAAGGCGCGACACGTTCGTCACATAGCCGGCTCCCTGGAGGTCTTCGTCGAAGAGCCGCTGGGCCGCGGGTGAGTGCGACGGGGCGCTGAGGAAGCCCGAACTGGACTGCACTGCTTCGGGGGTCACACTGTCGCCGCTACGGAGCCTGGCCCGAGCGGGCTTCACTGCGAGCAGCCCGACGAGCGCGATCGGGGCACGAATGGGCAGCCCCTCGCGGATCTGCTGTCGCCCCAATTCCCTCGCCGAGTTGATAAACGACTCCTCGCCGACCGCCTGGATCGCTTCGAATGCCGGACCTGTGGAAGCAAGACCGCGGGCATAGGCCTCCGGGTCGGCAAACTCGAAGACGAACGGGACGTCGACCCGTTCGACCTGCGTGAAACCCGCCTCCGAAAGGAACGCTTCGCCGACACCTGGTCTGCCAAGCGTGACCATGGCCGCCTGGTTCCGAACCTTTGCCTCGGCCGCCAGAGAGAACGGCGCAAATGCCCACGCGCCGGGTGAAGCCTTGATGTGCCCCCAGACGGTGAGCCCGATGCGCCCCCCGGGGACGAGGACACGGTGCGCCTCAGCGACAGCCTTCGGTGTTGTGCCCCAGATACCGCGGAAGCTGGTGACGACATCGAAGGATGCGTCGTCCCACGGCAGCGCGTTCATGTCGCCGACCCGCAAGTCAGCATCGGGGCTCCGGTCCCGGGCGACGGCAACGAGGCGCGGCGACGCATCGATGCCAGCGCAGCTTGCACCTCGCAACGCCGCAAGCTCGAGGGCAAGGCCCGCTCCGCAGGCGAGGTCGAGAATCCGATCACCAGCTCCGACGCCCAAGCGGTGGTGCATGGTGACGTATTCTCGAGTGTTTGTCGGTTCGCTGAGGGTGGCGAACTCCACGGCCTTCCGACCCCAGCCTTCATCGACGACTCGCCACTGCTCCTCGTCAGGGGAGGCGTTCGTCGGATTCGTCACGGTCGAGACGCCGCCTCGGGCGAGCGGGCCAGGTCGGTCCGAGGAAGGCCGGGACCGGGGATGACAGGCAGTTCGGAAAGCCCTCGCAGCACGAGGCCGTCACCATGACTCCAGTGCAGGTTCTCCGAAGGAGCTGCCAGCGTGAGTTCTGGAAAACGTCGCAACAATCCGCCGAGTGCGAGACAACCCTCCATGCGCGCCAGGGGGGCGCCGAGGCAGTGATGGATGCCGTGCCCGAATGCCAGATGACGGGTTGCGGCCCGGTCTACGCCGAGTGACTCCGGTTTCGCATACCTGTCGTGGTCGCGGTTCGCAGACGCCAAGCAGATAATGACTTGCGCCCCTTCCGGGATTGTCGCGCCCCCAAGGGTAAGGGGCTTCGATGCATAGCGAAAGGTCGAATGGGGAACCGGCGCGTCATAGCGCAGGAATTCTTCAACCGCAGCTGGAATTGTACCGGGTTCGCTTCGGAGTTTCGAGAGCTGCTCCGGGTTGCGGAGGAGTGCGACGACACTGTTGCCGATGAGGCTGGCGGTGGTGTCGTGACCGGCGACCATCAACTGGAAGATGCTCGAGAGCAGCTCCCGGCTGTCGAGGCTGTCATCGCCGTCTCGGGCTCTGATGAGTGCACTGACGAGATCGTCGCCGGGCGAGGTCTCCTTCCCAGCTACCAGGTCTCGGAGCATCGTCACGACCGCATCCGAAGCAGCCTTGGCCTCGGCGTACTCGGAAGGAGTGGAGGTCGGCACGAGCAGCTTGGAGAACTCTTGGCCGAGTCGAGCCCTATCCCCAAGCGGTACACCGAGGAGTTCGCAGATGACCGTGAACGGCAGTGGGAACGCAAAAGCTGAGACAAGATCGACACGGCTATCAGGACCACGCTCCAACATCGCATCGAGGAGATCGTCGGTGATGGTCTGGATCTGTGGGCGCAAGGCCTCGACGCGCTTCGGGGTGAAGGCAGCCGAAACGAGTCTACGAAGGCGAGTGTGGTCGGGCGGATCCACGGTGAGCATGTGCCGGGCGAAATCCGGTCCCGGAAGCCCCTCGGCAACGACTTCCGAACTCTTCGCCAAGGCGGCATCCATGTCCTTGGAGAGCCGCGGGTCGTTCAGCGCGGCCATGGCCTCCTCGTATCGGACGACGAGCCATGCGTCGTGACCATCGGCCAAGGTCACCGGATGCACTGCGCCTAGCCTGCGGGCCTCTGCGAAGAGTGGGAACGGGTCGTCAAGATCAAACGACCCCCACGAAGCAAATGCCTCGATCATCGTCACCTCTCAGCTCTCGTGCGGCAGTCTAGCGATGGTGCACCGATCCCTTTCCCGCCGGCGGCATCACACGCTCTGCTTGCTCACGCCGAACGACTCCGAAACCTCGCCCATCTGAAGCCGAGGCACGTTGTCACAAGACGTGGTTCATCGGACGGGACCAGGCCTGTTCGAAGTCCGAACGGGCGACCCGACTCAGTCCATAGTGGTTCCCTCAGTGGTTCCCTCACATGTCGCAACGGCATTCAGTTCCAACGAGTAAGGGTCAGAGGTAAGTGAAATCTCTCCTCGAGCTCTGACCTGCCCTAGGTGTCCGGTGGGCTTGGAGGACCTCCCGGGTCTCGATCCTGGCACCTTGGGATTCATAGTCATGGGCGAACCGTCTGATGAATGTCATCGCTTCCAAACAGTCAGCTCGGGTCCGGGTGCCATGTCCAGCCAGCGATCGAGCCGACGGGAGTCACGACTGCCCAAATCGGCTCTCGTCTCGACGCATCTCCGGTTGCGAACGGTCTACCCTGGCGCAGTAGGGCAGAACCGGAGGAGGGGAGCCTTGGCGGTCACCGAGACCATCACGGTCCTATTCACCGACCTGGTGGGCTCGACCGAGATCAGCTACGCGATCAGTCCAGACGCCGCGGACGAGCTGCGCCGGGCTCACTTCTCGGCGTTGCGTCGCGCCATTGCTGACTCCGGAGGGGTCGAGGTGAAGGGCCTCGGCGACGGCGTCATGGTCGTGTTCCGCAGCACTTCTGCCGCACTGTCGTGCGCCGTGGCGATGCAGCAAGCCGTCCACCGAGACAACGTCGTCGCCCGCCATCAGTTGGGGCTGCGCATCGGACTCAGCGGCGGAGAGGCGACGATCGAGTCCGATGACTACTACGGCGACCCGGTGATAGAAGCTGCTCCGCTAAGTGCCCACGCGAATGCCGGTCAGATCCTGGCCACCGACACCGTCAGGGTGATGGGCGGCCGGCGCAGCCCCTACCTCTTCGAGCGGCTCAGTGCGCTCGAGCTGAAGGGCCTCCCGGAACCCGTACCGGTTCTCGACGTCCGTTGGGAGCCGCTCGATGAGGATGCGGCCGAGGACGGCGTGCCGCTCCCGGCGCGCCTGACGCACGTACCGCTAACCGGGCTCGTCGCCCGCGAGACCGAGGCGGCACTGCTGACCGACGCCTACAAGCGAGCCGGAGCCGGAGAAGGGCGTGCCGTGATCCTCGTGTCGGGTGACGCCGGGGTCGGGAAGACGACACTGGTCGCCGAGGTCGCCCGGCGCGCCGCCAAGGAGGGCGCGTGCGTGCTCCTGGGACGTTGCCAGGAAGACGTCAGCGCGTCTTACTCGCCTTTCGCCGAGGCGCTGCACCATTACGTGGCGCATGCGCCCGAGCACGTGCTTCGCAGCCACGTCGAGGTCCACGGCAGCGACATCGCATCGATGGTCCCCGCGCTCGCACAACGACTCGGGGCAGTTCCCGCACCGACGGGAACCGATCCCGAGACCGAGCGCTACCTCCTCTACGGGGCAGTGGCGGGCCTTCTGACAACCGCCTCGACGCTCCAACCGACCGTGCTCGTGCTCGACGACCTGCAATGGTCGGACAGTCAAAGTCTCCGACTCCTGCGTCATATCGTCACAACAGTCGAGTCGGCACGGCTGCTCGTGATCGGGACGTTTCGAGATACTGAGCTCTCGCCTTCAAATCCGCTCTGCGATCTCCTGGGTGACCTGCAACGCGAACCAAGTATCAGCCGGATCGAGTTGAAGGGCTTCGACGACACCGGCGTGCTCGCATTCATGGAGGCTGCGGCCGGGCAACGCCTCGAGGAGGCCGCGACGGACCTCGCCCATGCGCTCTGGCTGGAGACCGAAGGCAACCCGTTCTTCGTCGGAGAGGTGTTGCGGAGCCTCACGGAGACCGGCGCCATCTACCAGGACGATCGCGGCCGTTGGACGGTGGCCGGGGAGATGTCCGAGATGGTGCTGCCCAACAGCGTGCGAGAAGTGATTTCCGCCCGCGTCGGCCGGCTCGGTGCACAAGCAGGTCGCGTCCTTTCCATAGCAGCGGTCATCGGACGGGACTTCGACTTCGACCTGCTCGATGCCGTGACAGACCTCAGCCAGGAGGAGATGCTCGACGTCCTCGACGGTGCGACCGGCGCCGCCCTCGTGCACGACGTTCCTGACGTACCGGGGCGCTACAGCTTCTCGCACGCTTTGACGCAGCACACGTTGTACCAGGGCCTGCCCAGCGTCCGGCGAACCCGGGCCCATCGGCAGGTGGCGGAGGCCATCGAGGCAACAGTCGGACAGACGTCAGGGGCGCGGGTGGGTGAGTTGGCCCACCACTGGCTCAGTGCCAGCCAACCAGCCAACGCGGCCAAGGCCATCGGCTACGCCCGGCAGGCCGGTGAGGCTGCCTTGGCCGCCCTGGCCCCCGACGACGCGGTCCGGTATTTCTCTCGGGCGATCCAACTCGCCGAGATCGTGCCGGAGGACGACCCCCTGGTCGGATGTGACCTGCGTCTGGCCTTGGGCGAGGCACAACGCCAGGCAGGGTTGCCGGGCTACCGGGAGACGTTCCTCGACGCCGCACACCGAGCCCAAGAGCTCGACGCAACGGACCGCCTGGTTGCGGCCGCCTTAGGGAACAGCCGCGGCTTCTTCAGTTCGATCGGGGTCATAGACGCCGACGAGGTCGCGGTGCTGGAGTCCGCGCTCGATGCCCTGGGCGATGACGACGGACGCGAGCGGCGCTCCTCCTGGCCACGCTGTGCAGCGAGCTTGCCTTGGGCACGACGCTGGACCGGCGACAGCAATTGGCCGACGACGCCAGGGCGATGGCGCGCCGGTTGAGGGATCCGGACACCGTCATCCGCACCCTGAACTTGGTCTGCGACCCACTGCAGGTCCCTTCCACCCTCGGCGAGCGGATGGTCGATGCAAAGGAAGCCCTGGGGCTGTCGGAGCTCCTGGGAGACCCCGACCTGCTCTTCTGGACCGGGGCCTACAGCCGGTTGGCCGCAGTGCAAGCCGGTGACTTCGAGATGGCGCGTCGGTGCCTCGCAACCATGCGCGCCGTGATCACGGGACTCCGCCAGCCGACGATGATGTGGGTCACCCTGTTCAACGACGCCGCCGATGCACTCTTGACCGGGGACCCCGATCGGGCTGAACAGCTCGCCATAGCTGCGTTGGAGATCGGCACGGAGACCGGTCAGCCCGATGCCTTCGGCTTCTACGGAGCCGAGATGATTGGAGTCCGGCGCCAACAGGGGCGCTACGGCGAACTCGTCCCGTTGATCGAGCAGATCGCGGCCGAGAACCCAGCACTCCCGGTGTTCCGTGCGACGCTGGCCGAAGGACACATGGAAGCCGGCAATGTCGACACGGCTCGCCAGATGCTCGACGCTGCGGCCGCGGACTTGACCTCATTGCCCTACGACGTCGTCTGGATCTTTGCCGTGGCGTCCTACGCCGACGTTGCCGCCGAACTACGCGCCGAGGCACCCGCTCGGCTGCTCCTGGATCTGCTCGCGCCTTTTGACGACCAGGTTCTGTTCATCGGGGCGACAGCCGGAAGCCCGGTGGCGTACTACTGCGGGAGCCTGGAATCAGTGCTCGGCCTCTACAGCCATGCCGAGAAGCACTTCGCCAGGGCAGCCGAGCTCAACGCGAGGGGTCAGATGGCGTTCGCTGGCGCCGCGACCCACCTGCGGTGGGGGCGCATGCTCTCGGCCCGCGGCGGCCCAGGAGACCTCGCACAGGCCCGCGATCTCCTGGCCCAAGCCCATGACGCAGCCGTGAGCCGGGGTGTAAATCATGATCCAAAACGGCAGCACCTGAGCGAGAAAAAGATGGTCGAAAACGGCAGCACCTGAGTATCCCCGGATCTGTTCGATCCCGCTTCGAGGCTTCGGGCCTGAGCGGACGAGCAGAACGGGAGAAGGGTGCACACCGACATGGACGAATGGACCGAGATCCGGCGGAAGGTCCTGGTAGAGGGGGCGTCGAAGCGCTCCATCCATCGTGACTACGGGATCGGCCATCAGGCCCTGGCCAAGATCCTGGCCAACGCCGAGCCTCCCGGCTATCAGATGGCCGAGATCCGCCGAAAGCCCGTCATCGGGCCCCATCTGGCCACCATCGAAGCAGATCCTGGCCGACGACAAAGAGGCTCCGCCCAAGCAGCGTCACACGGCCCGACGAATCTTCGAGCGCCTGCGCGACGAACACGGCTACACCGGCTGCTACTCGCAGGTCCAGACGGCCGTGCAGCGGGCCAAGCAGTACTCCAAGGAGGCGTTCGTCCCGCTCAGTCACCCGCCCGGCCACTCCCAGTTCGACTTCGGCGAGGCGGTGGTCGAGATCGACGGCGTTCGCACCAAGGCCCATCTGGGCGTCATCACGCTGCCCTATTCGGACACGTACTTCCTCAGCGCCTATCCGCGCGAGTGCACCGAGACCTTCCAGGCCGCCCACGTGGCGGGCTTCGAGTTCTTCGGCGGCGTGCCGCTGCGGATCTCCTATGACAACACCACCATCGCGGTGTCCAAGATCATCGGCAACGAGCGCGAGCTGACCAGGGGGTTCTTGACCCTCGAAAGCCACCACCTCTTCGACCACCACTTCTGCCGGGTGGGTCGGGGCAACGAGAAGGGCCACGTGGAGAACCACGTCGGCTATTCGAGGCGGAACCTGTTGGTTCCGGTCCCGTCGTTCCCCTCCTGGGCGCGCGCTCAACGAGTATCTGGCCGCTGCCTGTTATGCCGACCTGTTCCGCCGGGTCCGGGGCAAGGTCGGCACCAAGGCCGAGCGATTGGCCGAGGACCGCGCCGCCATGTTGGCGCTGCCGGCGGAGACCTTCGAGCCCCGCCGGGTCGCCCAGGGGCACTCCAACTCGCTCTCGCTCGTGCGTTTCGACCGCAACGACTACTCGGTGCCGACGGCCTATGCCCACCACGAGGTGACCGTGCTCGGCGGCATCGAAGACGTGGCCATCACCAGCGGGACCAACGTGATCGCCCGTCACCGCCGGCACTGGGGCAAAGAGCACACCACCTTCGACCCGATCCACTACCTGGCCCTCTTGGAGCGCAAGCCCGGCGCCATCGACTTCGCCCGGCCGCTCGAGGACTGGGGGCTGCCCGAGTGCTTCGCCACCTTGCGCCGGCGCCTCGAAGCAGATCTGCGGTCACAAAGGGACCCGCGAGTTCATCAAGGTGCTGCGCCTCTTGGAGAACGCCACCCTGCCCGAGCTCACCCGAGCGGTGGACTCAGGCCATCACCATCGGGGCCACCGGATCTGACGCCATTGCCCTGATCCTCATGCACCACGCCGAGCAACCGGTCGGGCTCTTCAGCCTCGACGGCCACCCGCACCTCAAATCGGTGGCCATCGAGCCCCCGGACCTGACCGCCTATCGATCCCTCACGGCCACCGGGTCGTGAGCACCGACAAGAAAGGAACCAACACCATGAAAGCAACCGAGACCAAGTCCGTGGTGCTCTTGCACCACCATCTCAAGTCCCTCCGCCTCCCGACGGTGGCGGCCGAGTGCGAGAAGGTGGCCGCCCAGGCCGCCCAGGACAACGCCGATCACCTCTCCTACCTCTTCGCCTCACCGAGCTCGAGCTGCTCGAACGTGAGAAGCGGGCGGCGGAGCGCCGGGTCAAAGCGGCGCGCTTCCCGACCATCAAGACGCTCGAGACCTTCGACTTCGCCGCCCGCCCGTCGGTCAACAAGGTGCTGGTCGCCGAGCTGATGCGCTGCGAGTACATCGACAAGAAGGAGAACATCTTGATGGTGGGCAACCCCGGCACCGGGAAAGTCCCACCTGGCCACGGCCCTGGCCGCCCAGGCGTGCGCCAAGGGATACCGGGTCCGCTTCATCCGCACCACCGAACTGGTGACCGCCCTCATCGAGGCCCGGGACGAGCGGAGCTTTCTGCGCCTGAAGGGCCAGTTCGCCAAGCTCGACCTGCTCGTCCTCGACGAGCTGGGCTACGTGCCCGCCACCAAGGTCGGCTCCGAGCTGCTCTTCGACGTCATCTCGACCGCCTATGAGCGCACCAGCCTGATCGTGACGACGAACCTGCCGTTCGAGTCGTGGACCGAGGTGCTCGGCTCCGAACGTCTCACCGGGGCCACGCTCGACCGCCTCACCCATCGCTGCCGGATCATCGAGACCAAGGGCGAGAGCTACCGGCTTCAAGACGCCAAAGCCCGGACGAGCCGCATCCGCCAAATCAGTCACCGAAACCGTGGACGCCACACCAACTACCAGCTAACTTCAAACGACCGCAGTGCTGCCGTTTTCGACCATTTCGCGCTGCCGTTTTCGATCGTGATTCACAGGGCTTGACTGCCGTTAGGAACTCACCCCCACTCAACGAACGGGACAGGTCCTTTATCGACGACTGAGGCCTCCTCAACCCACCCGTGATGCCGCGGAGTCCACGATCGACCTTGGCACGCCCAAATTCTCCGTCTGAGACGAAGCTTTGGTTCTCTCCCCACGTCCTGTTGGAGTGTCGATTCTCGGGATCTTGTCAGCAATGGCGTCCGCGTATCGTTACCTGCCGTGACCGATCCGGAACGTCCATCGACTCGCACGCAGGAACAGTGCCTCGATGCCCGGGAGATGAGGGCGGCCCCGGTCGACCTGGCCGGATGGAGACCCTTGTCCGCCGGGTCGACAAGTTCCAGCAACGACATGGAGTGCTCGGGTTTCCCTTCGCGGTCCTCCAGAAGTTCGGCAACGACCAGGCCGGCAGCAAGGCGGCGCTCATCGCGTACTACGGCCTCTTCGCCATCTTCCCGCTCTTGATGCTGTTCACGACCATCCTCGGCTACGTCCTGCACAACAACGATCAATTGCGCAAGGACCTCGTCGACAGCGCTCTCGGGAGTTTCCCGATCATCGGCCCGCAGTTGCAATCGCAGGTCCACGCCCTGACCGGGAACGCCTTCGCCGTCGTCATCGGCAGCCTTCTCCTCCTGTACGGTGCCATCGGCCTCGGATTGGCGACCCAGAGCGCGATGAACTCGGTGTGGAACATCCCCTACGTTCGCTGGCCGTCCCTGCCCATGCGCTATCTCCGAGGGTTCGCCGTCCTGGCCCTGCTCGCCGCCTCCACGATCGGATCGACGGTGCTCACGGGGTTCGCGACCCTGACTTCACACGAGGATGTCTCGAGGGTGCTCTTGCTGATCGGGTCTCTCGCCTTGAACTTCGTGCTCATCCTCATCGCATTCATGGTGATGACCGCCGTGAGGTTCAGGTGGCGTGACGTCGTCCTCGGCGCAGTGTTGGCCACGGTGTTCTGGCAGATGCTGCAGCTCGTCGGGAGCTGGTACGTCGGTCGCGAGCTGCGGCACGCGACGGACACCTACGGCTTCTTCGGCATCGTCATCGTCTTGTTAGCCTGGATCTACCTGGGCGCTCAGTTCTTCCTCTTCGCCGCGGAAATCAACGTCGTCAAGCGGCACGGCCTCTGGCCGAGGTCCATCACCCAGCCACCGCTAACCGCCGCGGACAGAGCCGTCTTCGAGCGCCTGGCACAAATGGAAGTCCGTCGGCCTGAGGTCGAGGTCCGGGTCGAGTTCACGCCCCAGGCGGATTACGACCCATTGGCGCCGTCATCAGGTTCGGCAGTGAGGCCGAGTGACGCATGATTCGGGAACCCTCGGTCAGTCCGCGACCCCAGGGGAGGCGCGGGGGGGTCGGAGGAGGACGTACACAAATCCCGACTCGAGGATCAGTCCCTGGCCACGCCCATAGCCGGCGAGCTCCTATCACTTGTCAACCCCTCTTTGGGGGCTCGGGAGTGAAAACAGCGGACACGACATTGATTAGTCACTCGAGGTGAGGACAAGCTCCTATTAGGTCACGCGTTTTCGAGATCGTTGGCCCGAGCTGAGGGTCGGCGAGTCGCTGGAGAGTCAGCTCCGAAGAGCGACAGTTCGGGGGAAAGCCAGACCCAACAGCCCGAGGATCTATCCGCGAGGCAGGTAGCGATAGACCTCGCGGGCGACGTAGCGCTTCAAGATGCCGATGACCTCGGCCTTGGTCTTGCCTTCCTTGACGCGCCTCTCGAAGTAGAGCTGGGTCTCGGGGTCATGAGCGATGCGCACCATGACGATGCGCCACGACGCGCTGTTGGCCTGGCGATCGCCACCGTCATGCGACTTGACCTTGCCGTTGGTCCGGCCCGACCCGGCTGGGACGGGTGCGACGCCGCACAGGTGGGCCCATGCGCCCTCTGAATGCAAGCGCTCGGGGTTGTCGCCGGCCGCCATCACAAGTGCGGCGGCGGTGTCGGGTCCGACCCCAAAGAGATCCAACAGCTCGGGGACGGTGGCGACGAGAAGCGCCTCGATCCGCGCGTCGAGCTCGGCGAGCTCGCTCTCGAGCCCTTCGACGCGATGGGCCAACGAGGACAGCGACGTCTTGGTGGCAGCGGTCACTGGGTCAGGAGATCGCGTCGGGCGGAGCCGGGATCCTTCGGCGACGAGGGCGGGCACCGAGAGGCCTTTCAATCGACAACGCAGCTGTTCAGGCGCGCTGTAGCCGAGGTGGCGCATCTGGATGACCGCCTTGGTCCTGGCCTGGCGAGCCGAGCGCTTGGCGACGACGAGGACGCGGATCGCCTCGACCGCGCCGTCCCTCGACTTGGGGCTCCCGTTCGCTCGACCACTGAGGGCGGCCCGGGCGGCTTCGACGGCGTCGAGGGGATCGGACTTGCCACTGCGGCGGCGCTCTTCTCGGTTCGGTCGATCGACCTCGATGACCTCGATGCCTGCTCGGCGAAGGAACCGCGAGAGGCCGGCCCCATAAGAGCCCGTGCCCTCCACGCCGACCTTGGTCACGGCCCCGAAGGTCTCGAGCCATTTCAGCAGCGCCTTGTAGCCGGCTGAGTCGGTGGCAAAGCTCTGCGAACCGAGCAGTCCGCCAAGTGGATCAAGAGCGGCGGCGACATGGACGTCAAGGTGTGTGTCGACGCCACCGGTCACCCCACGCGCAGCTTCTACGATGGTCATGGTCATCCCTCCTGTTAACGGAGTTAGGGATGGCACGGCCATTCCGGATCGGAGCGACGGGCGGTCTGGGTTGTTCTAGCAACCCGGATCAATCACCCCAACTCAGAGACGGGACGTGCCGCTTTCAATGTGCCGCTGGAAGGGCTCGGTCGACAACGTCTTGCAACGTCACGGGACTCCCAGTCAGACCGAACCCACCAGCACTCCCGAAGTTATTGAGGACCAGCAGTCAAGCGGTGGATCCCTGAGAGAAGTATCAATGTTCGGGGACATTTAGCGTTGGTGCTGGACATCCACCGATTTGGCGGATGTCCTTCGTAGGGTGCGTCGGGTCGGTTCTTCTGGCTTGACTTTTTGGGGGCCGGAGCGAGCAACAGCTCGACTCCACAACGGTGATCGTCGACTAGACGAGCCTCCCCGACGCACGTGCATCCCTTTTCTGGAACTCGGCGGCCGATCATGGAGTCGGACCCCTGCTTCTGAATGTCTGGATGGTCACACCCCTGCGGAACGTGCATTGGTCGACGACGCAGAGCCGACTGATCCATCGTCGAGCGAAAGGACCACGCCATGAATGAAGTGAAGTTGGGGATCGACGTCGCCTGTCGGGCCGACCACTGGGCCAGCCTGGCCGACGAGCGAGGTGAGTTCATCTGGTCGTCGTGGAAGTTCCGCACGACGACCGCCGATCTCGAGCGCCTGTGGGCGAAGATCCCCCACGGTTCGTCGGTGACGGTCATCCTCGAGCCCACCCGCAACGCCTGGGTGCCATTGTCGGCCTGGCTCCAAGCCCGCGGCGCCACGATCATCTTGGTGCCCCCCGAGCAGTCGGCCGACCTGCGGGACTACTACAACAAGCACACCAAGACGGACCGTTTGGATTCGAGGGTGCTGGCGCGCTTGCCGCTGCTGCACCCAGAAGGCCTGCGGGGCATCGATAACCTCGGCCCAGCGCAGTCGCTCCGCCGTGCCGTGCGTCACCGCTTCAGCCTGGTCAAGCGCCGCACTGCGGCGAGCCTGCGCCTCGATGCATTGGTGGAGTTGCTCGGACCGGGGTGGGCCGACTCCCTCGGATCGGCCACCGCGTCGAAGACAGCGCTGGTCATCTTGGAGAAATACGCCGATCCACGGGCGCTCAAGCGCCTCGGGCGCGCCCGGCTCACCGCCTTGTTGATCCGCTCGAGTGCGGGACTGTGGCGCGAGGACAAGGCCGACGAGCTCTTGGCCATGGCGAATGAGACCCTTGAGTTGTGGTCAGGCGGGGGCATCGACTTCGCCGAGTTGGCCCACGACATCGCTTCAGAAGTGCGGGTGCTGCGCCGCCTCGACGACGAGATCACCGCGGCCGACAAGCGGATCGCCGTTCTCTATGACGAAGCCGACCCGAAAGCAATCGTCCGCTCGGCCCCGGGCCTTGGGCCCGTCCTCTCCGCCGCCATCTTGGCCAACGCGGGCGACTTCAACCGCTTCGCCAACCTCGCCGGCGTCCGCTCCTTCACCGGCTTTGTGCCCAAGGTCGACCAATCCGGACTGGTGGCGGGACACAAGGGCATCACCAAGGCCGGCGATGCAGGGCTCCGCCAGGCTCTCTACCTCGCAGCCGATCACGCTCGCCGCATCGATCCGACACTCGCCCAGCGCTACTACCGGCTCGTCATGGTCGAGGGCAAGCACCACAACTCAGCCCTCTGTTCCGTCTCGGCCGTCCTCATCACCCGCATCGCCGCCTGCTGGCGCAAGGGAGAGCTCTACGAACTACGAGACGAGGACGGCGAAGTGATCACCGAGGCCGAAGGCAAAGCTGCATGCACCGAACGCTTCAAGATCGACCCCAAAGTCCGGGCCGCCCGTCGTCGCAATACCTCGGCCAAAGTCTTCAAGAACAGGGCGGCGGGTCGAGGCAGAAAGGAGTCGACCCAGAAGGTCGCTCCGGCCACCGACCCGCCACGTGAAGAAGCTAGTGAAAATGTGGCCTGAGGGGCTTGACTGCCGTTAGGAACTCACCTCAGGCGATGTCTGTTTTCGGGGAGCAAGCGACAGAGAGTAAATATGTGCGGATGGAAGAAGCGATACCGGTTCTGAGAGTTTCAGACGCCAGCAGGGCTCTGGCCTGGTTCACCCGGCTTGGCTACGAGCAAGAGTGGGAACACACCTTTGAACCTGGCTTACCAGTGTTCGTGTCTGTAGCTCGAAGCGGTGTGGCGCGCCTGTTTCTCTCGGAACACTCCGGGGACGCGAATCCTGACAGCCTCGTCCACTTGCGGGTTGACGACATTGCCGCGGTTGCCCGAGAGTTCGGAGTGCCCGTTTTAGCCTGGAACCACCGATCGACCATCTGAGTGAGCATCGCTGACGTGATATGCAAGGTGAACGGTCCCAACGGCCCGAGCGTGACGTCTTCGACGGCCTTGGGGCGTGCGAGTCCAGGCGTTTCATGATGTGCGTGGGTTGTCAGCGCCTGGTTCGGTCGTCTGCGGTGCGCCGGCCGCGGCGGTGGGGTTAGAGCGGGACCGGCGGCAGAGCGCGCAGGAGAGCGAGTGCTCGGTCGAAGAGTTCCGCCCATGGCCAGTGCAGCGGCGCGCGGAGTGTGTGCGTTCCAGAACGGCTGACGAGACGACCGGGGACCGAGAAGAACCGAGTGCGCACCGTGCGCGCCACCACGAGCTGGTCCTCGGGGGTGAGCTCGCCGAGCAAGGCGGACCAGCGGATAGGTTGTGGGCCAGGGCGGCGCAGAGGAGCCAGGCCGCGTTGGCCGAGAAGTTGCCCGACGGGACGTGCTCGAGTCCCGCCCCTTCCTTCAGGTCTCTGATGGCGAGTTCGACGCGGGCGTGGGCGCGGTGGAAGGCGTCGACGTCGACCACGTCTCCTTCGAGATCGGTGACGAAGGCGAAGTGACGCCACTCGGGCCACAGCATCGCCTCGGCTCCGACGAGCCGGGTCCGACGCACGATGAGGCGGCGACCTTTGTATTCGCACTCCGCCACCTCGGCCATTCCGTCGGGGGTGTACTCGATCGGGGTCCAGGCGCCCTCGTCGATGGAAGATATGGCGCTGAGCACGGACTTCACCATGTGGACGCCCATCGTGTAGCCGACGTTGAGGCGCTCGAGGGTGGCGATGGTCGCATTCGACCAGAACCCCGAGTCAAAGCGCATGATCAGCTCGCCGGCCGCCCCAGCCCGGCGCAACCGGGCCACGAGCTCTTCGACGAAGCGCTTGGTGCCCCGCTGCGTGTTGGCCGCGCCCTTGCGCATCCGGACATGAAGGAGCTCACCGGTGGCGGCCAAGGTGGCGAGGAGGGGGTGGTAGCCGAACTTCTTGTTGTAGCCGTAGCCGGCACCGTGTTTGGCTTTGCCACACACCTCAGCGATGGTCGAGTCGAGGTCGACGACGCACTGCCCGGCGCCGGGACCGGCCCCGAGGCTCCAGGCCCGGCGCAGTGCCTCGGCGAAGGCGGCATCGAGCTGTCGGACGTGACCGAAGGTGAAGGCCCGCAAGAAGGTGCCGAGCGTCGAGGGTGCCATCACCCGGTGACCGAGCACCGAGCCGGTGGCCCCGGCCCGCGACATGTCAGCGTGCTCGATGTGCGGGCCACCGGCCACCATGGCGTGCACCAAGGTCAGCACTTTGCGCCCAGGCAGTGCACCTCCGACCCGCCCTGACAGGTCGACCGTGGCGTTGATCAGGCGCTCGAGACCGAGGCGAGCGACCAACGTCGCCACCAACAACAAGCCGGCATTGGCCACCAGGTTCGGCTCGTCGAAGGTCACGCCAATCCGGTCAATCCCACGCGATACTGGCATCACAGAAAGTGCCTCCTGACGCTGGTGTGAATCGTGACGTGGCAATCACAATTCTCCCAGGCAGGGAGGCACTTTCCGCGGATGCGCGACGACGTCACCGCGTCATTGGTCGGTGGTTCCAGGTTTAGACAAGCCGTGGGGCCGTGAAGTCCATCTTGTCGATCCAGATGGCAATCGTTTCCGGGTTGGTGCCACTGCGACGAGTTGACCTCATCAGGAAGGAGGAGATCACCGTCCACGATCCGGCAGCGATAGGGGGCATTTAGCGTTGGTTCTGGGCATCCACCGATTTGGCGGAAGTCCTTCGTAGGGTGCGTCGGGTCGGTTCTTCTGGCTTGACTTTACGGGGGCCGGAGCGAGCGCAGCTCGACTCCACAACAGTGATCGTCGACCAGACGAGCCTCCCCGACGCACGTGCATCCCTTTTCTGGAACTCGGCGGCCGATCATGGATTCGGACCCCTGCTTCTGAATGTCTGGATGGTCACACCCCTGCGGAACGTGCATCGGTCGACGACGGAGAGCCGACTGATCAACCGTCCAGCGAAAGGACCACGCCATGAACGAAGTGAGGTTGGGGATCGATGTCGCCTGTCGGGCCGACCACTGGGCCAGCCTGGCCGACGAGCGAGGTGAGTTCATCTGGTCGTCGTGGAAGTTCCGCACGACGACCACCGATCTCGAGCGCCTGTGGGCGAAGATCCCCGACGGTGCGTCGGTGACCGTCATCCTCGAGCCCACCCGCAACGCCTGGGTGCCACTGTCGGCCTGGCTCCAAGCACGCGGCGCCACGGTCATCTTGGTGCCGCCCGAGCAGTCGGCCGACCTGCGGGACTACTACAACAAGCACACCAAGACCGACCGGCTCGATTCACGGGTGCTGGCCCGTCTGCCGTTGCTGCACCCCGAGGGCCTCCGGGGCATCGACAACCTCGGGCCGGCGCAGTCCCTGCGCCGTGCCGTGCGTCACCGCTTCAGCCTGGTCAAGCGCCGCAGCGCGGCGAGTCTCCGTCTCGATGCACTCGTCGAGCTGTTGGGACCGGGCTGGGCCGATTCGCTCGGATCGGCCACCGCGTCGAAGACCGCCCTGGTCATCTTGGAGAAATACGCCGATCCACGGGCGCTCAAGCGTCTCGGGCGCGCCCGGCTCACCGCGTTGTTGATCCGCTCGAGTGCGGGACTGTGGCGCGAGGACAAGGCCGACGAGCTCTTGGCCATGGCGAACGAGACCCTTGCGTTGTGGTCGAGCGGGGGCATCGACTTCACCGAGTTGGCCCACGACATCGCTTCAGAAGTGCAGGGTGCTCCGCCGCCTCGACGACGAGATCACCGCCGCCGACAAGCGGATCGCCGTCCTTTATGACGAAGCCGACCCGAAGGGCATCGTCCGCTTCGGCCCCGGGCATTGGGCCCGTCCTCTCGGCGGCCATCTTGGCCAACGCGGGCGACTTCAACCGCTTCGCCAACCTCGCCGGCGTCCGCTCCTTCACCGGCTTTGTGCCCAAGATCGACCAGTCCGGACTGGTGGCCGGACACAAGGGCATCACCAAGGCCGGTGATGCCGGCCTCCGCCAGGCCCTCTACCTGGCGGCCGATCACGCTCGCCGCATCGACCCGACACTCGCCCAGCGCTACTACCGGCTCGTCATGGTCGAGGGCAAGCACCACAACTCAGCCCTCTGTTCCGTCTCGGCCGTCCTCATCACCCGCATCGCCGCCTGCTGGCGCAAAGGAGAGCTCTACGAACTACGAGACGAGGACGGCGAAGTGATCACCGAGGCCGAAGGCAAAGCTGCATGCACCGAACGCTTCAAGATCGACCCCAAAGTCCGGGCCGCCCGTCGTCGCAATACCTCGGCCAAAATCTTCAAGAACAGGGCGGCGGGTCGAGGCAGAAAGGAGTCGACCCAGAAGGTCGCTCCGGCCACCGACCCGCCACGTGAAGAAGCTAGTGAAAATGTGGCCTGAGGGGCTTGACTGCCGTTAGGAACTCACCTTGGCTCACCCCCCGAGGCGACACCGAAGGCGTCTACATTGACTGGCTAGTGGGATCAGACGGCCCTGATGAGATCGTGAAGTCGGTTGGCCCGAGTCGCTCGGATTCGCCCCAACCGTGGATGGAGCTGGCGCCCGACTACGAGCGGTCCCGCAGCAGGGATGACTCGCTGGACCGGCTGGTGGAATGGCCCGCACAGCGCGAGTGTCTCGGGGACATCACTGGTCGGTCTGTGCTCGACCTCGGCTGTGGGAACGGCGGCAAACTTGCCGAGCTGGTTCGAGCTGGCGCCGGTGGCTCTGTCGGCGTCGACATCAGCGGCAACTTCATTACCGACCGCCCCAGCGGTCTGGAACTCGTGCAGGGCGACTTGTCCGAGCTTGACTCCGTCGCTGCGCTTGCAGGTCGACGGTTCGACCGGATCATGTTCCTGCAATCCTTTGGCTATACGTCTGATCCGGTTCGCACGCTGCGGGCGGCTCGGACGATGCTGACTGAGGACGGCTTCATTCTGCTAACCAGGACCCAACCGATCCGATACGCCCTCGAACTCGCCGAACGGAACGGGACCTCGCTCGGCGAGGAATACTTCCGCAGGGCCGGGTACTCCTACCCAAGCATCTGGAATGATCAGATCACACTCTCCAAGCTCCCTTACACGATGTCGGACTTGTTAAACGCATTCAGTGCCGCAGGGCTGTGGATCGCAACCACGGTCGAGCCGCAACTGTCCGAGGACGCCAGACGCCGCTACCCGCACAAGCAGGCGTGGATGGACAAGTACCTCGGCATCCTGATCTTTGTCCTTCGCCCGCTGCCCGGCCACTGGGACCCCAAGACCGAATAGTCCCGCTACTGCAGCGCCACCTGGAGCTCTCAGGTCGGGCGGACGGGGACTTGGGTTTATTCCGAAGTGCCGCAGAGTGCGCCCGCCCCGGCGAACGGGGACAGCCTTGGTTCCAGGACGTACACGCCATCTCCTTCGTGACGTTACGGTTCAATCGTGACGATTCATGGGGACCGGATATCCTGCGACCGCGATGGCTGTACGGCGACAGCATTGCAGTGGCCCATATTCCCTGGTTCAGATCACTCCTCGCACGTTGCACACGCTACTGGATGGACAACGCTCTGCAACGATTGCGGTAACGGAGGGCCGGTCAATCACTATTGTCCTGATCACCCCGATCCGCGGTTCCACGCCTGACTGCCCTGCCGCATAGGTACGGAGGGTGCGCCCAGGTCCGGAGGATGCCCTGAATCTTGTGGGAAATAGGTGGCGGTCCCCCGCCTGATGCCTTCCGGCTGGTAGGTGTTCAGGCGTCGAAACCAAGACCACCACCCACAAGAAGGGGACCACCACCAATGAAGAAGAAGCTACCTGTTGTGACCGTCGCGGAGCGGGACGAGGCGGCGCGCCTCGCTGACCTGCCTGCCGAGGCGACTGTCGCCCTCGAGGACCTGGCCGGTGCCATCAAGGACGGCTTCATGGCGTTCTGCTGCTCGGCCGGACTTGCCGTGGTCGGCGAGATCATGGCCGCCGAGATGACCGAGAAGGCCGGGCCCAAGGGATGCCACGATCGCGAGCGCACGGCGACAAGGAACGGCTCGGCGCCAGGTTCGGTCGTGCTCGGCGGGCGCACCGTGCCTGTCCGTCGTCCCCGGGCGACGAGGACCGAGGGGGGCGAGGTCCACCTCGACTCCTACGACGCCTTCAATGATCGGGACCTGCTGAGCCAGCTCGCCGTCGAGCGCATGCTGGCCGGCGTGGCGACGCGGCGCCACGCCCTCGTCGCCGAGCCGATCGGTGACGAGCTCGAAGAGGTCGCCCGGGGTGACTCCAAGTCGGCCATCTCGCGGCGCTTCGTGGCGGCGACCACTGAGAAGCTGGCCGAGCTGTTGGCGAGCGACCTCTCGGTCCACGACGCTGCGGTCCTCATGATCGACGGCATCATGTTCCACGAGTGCTGCTGCGTGGTCGCCCTGCTCATCAACGCAGATGGGACCAAGATCCCCGTCGGGGTGTGGGAGGGCGACACCGAGAACGGAACAGTGGTCAAGCACCTGCTCGCCGACCTCGTCGAGAGGGGACTGCGCTATGAGGCGGGTCTCCTCCTCGTCATCGACGGGGGCAAGGCGCTCGCGGCGGGCATCAAGCGCGTCTTCGGCAAGCACGCGGTCGTGCAGCGTTGCGTGTTGCATAAGCGGCGCGATGTCAGTGACTACCTCGCCCCCGAGTTGGCTCGGTGCATCGACCGCCAGCTCAAGGCGGCCTTCAACGACGCCGATGCTGCCCGAGGGCTCAAGGTCGCCAAAGGCCTCGCTGCTCAGCTCGAGCGCGAGCACCCGAGTGCCGCGGCGTCGCTCCGCGAGGGCCTCGACGACATGTTCAGTGTCCGACGGCTCGGGGCGTCGGACCGCCTGGCGCGGTCGCTCTCGTGCACCAACGCCGTCGAGTCGATGATCTCGACCGTTCGTCTCGTGAGCTCGGGCGTCAAGCGCTGGCGCGACCCGGCCATGGTGCGGCGCTGGGTGGGCACGGGCATGATCGAAGCACAGCGATCCTTCCGCCGCATCAAGGGGTGTCGCGACATGAAGCCACTCGTCGACGCGGTCCGACGCGAAGTCGCACGTCGTCTCGCCGAAGAGGAAGGAGGCGTTGTCACACCTGCCAAGTACGATCAGGCTGCCGCCTGAACAGCTGTGGGTCCGTCACCGAAATCCCACAGGGCTCGGGACATCCTCCAGGTCCGGCGTACCGGGGCAGGTCGCCGAGGAGGTTAAATGTCCTCCCGCGTCACATCCAAGTTGCGAAAGCTTGGTGGAGCGTCGCAGAGCTTCGCTAGTTGCGCTGCGAACTCCGCTGTCTCAGGACGGTTCGAGTTCTCCATAGCGGCTTCGTAAGAGGGAAACTCCACGAGAGAGAAGTAGGTGTGATCGCTCTCTCGATCGTGGCCGGACATCGCTCTGCTTGACGTTCGAGCGCCCTCAGTTCTGACGAGCCATTCGTCGAGGGTCCGGTTGAATGCGTCGATATCGCCAGTCTTGAACTCAATGAGCTGTATGAACTTCATCTTCTTGACCTCCATTGTGGAACTTCAATCAGAACGAGCGGGCAGGATGAGTAGCCGGGATTGCGATCGTGCGGAGTCGCGTCGCAGTTGGCAGCGTGAGGTCCTACTTTGAGACTGACACCAGGAGGAACGTGGCCGGAATAGAAGTCACGTCCTTGCTGGAGCTTGCATTTTGTGTGTTGAACAACGTCTCGAGTTCGGCTTTGAGCTCCGCTTCCCGCCCGGCGCCAGCCGCAGCCTCGAAGGCGTTCATCGTGGGTCCGTAGTACGTCCGGAACTGGCCCAGCAGGTCCGAGGGCGTACCCGGATACGAAAACGTGTACGTGGCGCGGTCGAACGAGATCTGCCCCTCAGGCACTCCCGCTGCCGCGAAACGCTCGATCACTTTCTCCTCGACGCCCCAGGTCATCGGACTGACGAACCCGTCGGGGGGCGGCGGCGAGTAAGCGGAGCTGATCTTCAGGATCTGCGCCACGAGTGTCGGGTCGCCCGGGATCCAATTCCCCATCACGATCCGTCCGCCAGGACGTGCCACGCGGACCGTCTCCTTGGCGACATCAAAGGGCTTCGGAGCGAACATTGCGCCGAAGATGCTCACCACGAGGTCGAAGCGCTCGTCCTCGATGTCGGTGAGATCAGAAGCGTCCCCCTCTTGGAACCTGCAGTTGGTGAGCCCGAGCTGCAGCGCCCGCTCATTGCCGGCCTTTACGAGGTTGGCCGCAATGTCGACGCCCAAGACGTTGGCTCCGAGCATGGCGGCTGGCAAAGCTGTTGTTCCGTCGCCGCACCCGAGGTCCAGGACCTCGAGTCCATTGGTAATGCCCAGCTCCTTGACCAGCGCCTCGCCGCTGTCCCTCATACTCGCGGCGATGCGGGTGAAGTCGCCCTTCTCCCAGAGTGCCTTGTTCGGATTCATGGTCTTCCTCCTCGGCCTTCGTCTTGCAACCACAGTGACAGGAGGAAGCTGTTGTGGCTAGTACAAGTTCTGAAGCGCGTCTAGCCTGCCGGAATGAGTGGGTACGGCCAGTTCTGCCCGGTGTCCAAAGCGACAGAAATCCTCTGTCAGCGCTGGACACCTCTGATCCTGCGGGAGCTCCTGGTGGGCAGCTCGCGGTTCAACGAGATCCGCCGCGGTGTCCCGACCTGTTCGCCTGCTCTGTTGTCCAAACGCCTCAAGGAACTCGAAGTGGCCGGGGTTGTCGTACGGACGGTCACCGAAGAAGGTCCGGTCTACTCCTTGACCGAGGCAGGGACCGAGTTGTTCCCGCTCATTCAAGGACTCGGGGTCTGGGGGCAGCGCTGGGCTCGCAGCGATTACGGGCCCGACGACTTGGATCCAGGCCTGCTCCTCTGGGATATCCGTCGCTTCCTCGCACCCGGCGCATTCGGCGATCGTCGAGTCGTCGTCCAACTGACCTTCCTCTCGATGCCGCCCAGGCGGCGCTACTACTGGGTCGTCGTCGACAAAGACGACGTGGATCTGTGTCTGACCGATCCGGGGTTCGAGGTCGACGTGCTCGTCGATGCCGACCTACGGACCCTCACGCAGGTGTGGATGGGCGATGCCACCTTCAACGACGCCTTGGCCGACGGTCGAATTACGCTGACAGGTCAACGAGAGTTAACCCGAATCATCCCGGAGTGGTTCAGTCAGCATCCGATCTTGGCCAGCGTCGAGCGAGGGTGAGAGTTATAACCGAAACCTGTGGATGCACCACCTGAACGGAGGCGCGGCGTACCTTCCTCTTTGAACCAATCAGAGAAGCGCTGGCGGTGAGACGCCGGCAGGAAGGAACGCCGATGTTGAGAGTACATGTTGACGAGCCCGCGAGCGCGGAGCTGTCGAGCGGGCTGGACGAGCTGGTCGCCGAGGGGGCGAGGCGCATGCTGGCCGCCGCTCTCGAGGCCGAGGTCGACGGCTACATCTCGAGTCTGATCCACGAGGTCGACGAACACGGGCGTCGCCTAGTCGTGCGCAACGGACACGCCGAGCCACGGTCGCTGGTGACGGGAGCAGGGCCGATCGAGGTGCGGGCCCCCCGGATCGACGACCGCCGCGTCGACGCCGAGACCGGGGAACGGATGCGGTTCCGCTCGGCGATCCTGCCGCCATGGGCTCGCAAGTCCCCCAAGGTGGCCGAGGTGCTCCCGCTCATGTATCTCCACGGGATGAGCTCGGGTGATTTCGTCCCCGCGCTCGAGGAGTTCTTCGGTTCGGCCGCCGGGCTCTCGGCCTCGGTCATCACCCGCCTGACGACGGAATGGCAGCGCGAGCGTGACCAGTTCGCGCATCGCTCCCTCAAAGACGTCGACTACGTCTACCTCTTCGCCGACGGCATCCATTTCAACGTCCGCCTCGAAGAGGCGCGCCTGTGTGCCCTGGTCATCGTGGGCGTGCGCGCCGACGGGACCAAAGAGCTCGTCTCGATCAGCGACGGGCATCGCGAGTCGACCGAGTCGTGGGCCGACGTGCTGCGGGGACTGAAGAGGCGGGGCATGCGAGCTCCTGTCCTCGCCGTCGGCGACGGCGCGCTCGGGTTCTGGGGCGCCCTCGGCGAGGTCTTCCCCGACACGGGGCACCAGCGCTGCTGGGTCCACAAGATGGCCAACGTGATGAACGCCCTGCCCAAGTCGACCCAGCCCGCCGCGAGGGCCGCGCTCTGCGACGTCCGCGACGCCGAGGACCGGGCTCACGCCGACAAGGCGCTCGACGCGTTCGTGATGGAGTACGGGACCAAGTGGCCCAAGGCGACCGAGAAGGTCGAAAAGGACCGCGAAGAGCTGCTGGCCTTCTACGCCTTCCCCGCCGAGCACTGGGTGCATCTCAAGACCACCAACCCGATCGAGTCGACCTTCGCCACCGTGCGCTTGCGCACCAAGGTGACCAAGGGACCGGGCTCACGGGCGGCCGGACTGGCCATGGCTTACAAGCTCATCGAGTCGGCCCAGTCCCGCTGGCGGGCCCTCAACGCGCCGCACCTCGTCGCGCTGGTGCGCGCCGGCACGACGTTCGACAAGGGGGTGATGGTCGAGCGATCAGACGAGCTGAACGAAGAGGTCGCCGCGTAGTCCGTCAGATCCTGATCCACAGGTCTTGACTATTTCTCGCGGATGATGCCGGGGACCCGTAGGGGCAACGAGCTGATGGCAATCCCAATTGAAACACCTTGTCTTTGGGGTTGTGACCGGATCCCCGTGAACTGATCCACCTCCTGTGCGAGTCCGATGTCCCAAGATGGGACGAGGAGGACAGCACAGATGAAAAACCGGCGGCACACGCCCGAACAGGTGATCCGCAAGCTGGCCGAGGGCGACAAGCTCTTGGCCCAAGGCAAGACCGTCGAGGAGGTGGCGCGTCATCTCGAGATCTCCGAGCAGACCTTCCACCGCTGGCGCAACCAGTACGGCGGCATGAAGGCCGACGACGCCAAGCGCCTCAAAGAGCTCGAGCGCGAGAACACCCGGCTGAAGAAGATCGTGGCCGACCAGGCCCTCGACATCGACATGTTGAAGGAGGTGAACCGGGGAAACTTCTGACCCCGGACCGCCGCCGGCGGGCCGTCGTGGCCCTCCGAGAGCAGTTCGGGGTGAGTGAACGCAGAGCCTGTGCCCGTCGTCGGCCAGCCCAGATCCACCCAGCGCCTCCCCGCGCCGGTGCCTTCCGACGACGAGCTGGCGCTCCGGGCCTTCCTACGCGACTTCTCCCGGCGGCGGCCCCGCTGGGGCTGGCGGCGGGCCGCCACCGCGGCGCGCGAAGGCCGGCTGGCGGGTCAACAACAAGCGCATCCACCGCCTTTGGCGTGCCGAAGGCCTGCGTGTGCCCTATCGAAAGCAAGAAGCGCCCGCTGCGCGGCATCGGGGTCGCCGTCGGCGCCTTCTGCCCGATCCGGCCCAACGTCGTCTGGGCCCTCGACTTCCAGTTCGACCAGACCGCAGACGGGAAGGATGCTCAAGCTCTTGAACGTCATCGACGAGTACAGCCGCGAGTGCCTGGCCATCGAGGTCGAACGATCCATCGACGCCGACGGGGTGGTGGCCTGCCTCGAGCGCTTGGCCGACGAGCGCGGCGCACCCGCCTATGTGCGCTTCGACCACGGACCCGAGTTCATCGCCTATGCCGTGGCCGACTGGTGCCGCTTCAACGGGACCGACACGGTGTTCATCGACCCGGGCTCGCCGTGGCAGAACGCCTGGATCGAGAGCTTCAACGGCCGCCTACGCGACGAGTTCCTGAACGGCCAGCGCTTCGAGTCCCTGCTCGAGGCCAAGGTGCTTCTCGAGGACTGGCGCATCGACTACAACATCAACAGGCCGCACAGCGCGCACGGCTGGCTCACCCCGGTCGAGTTCGTCGAGGCCTGGCTCCACCGACAGCAGCTCACACTCGCATAGGGAGTGGCTCAACAATCGGGGTCCGCTCAGTTGGATCTAGTCGTCACGCCCTGCCCCATAAGTGCCTGCTTGAGACTTGAGGCAGACGTTATGGCTAGTCCGTAGCGTTGAGGGGTCCCGGTGGGGTCACTCTCGTAGTGCCTGCCCCCGGCTTCTGTCGGGTGGCTTTCGTACGAAGAGTGTCCCATCGGGGCTTCGCCCACGGAGTGGCTCAAAAGAGGATCGAGCACGAACATCCGCAAGCAGGAGTGCCCCCGTGGTTCACATCAACCAAGGAGGTAGTCATGCAAGTGGTGATCGGGGTCGACCCCCACAAGGCATCGCACACCGCGGTGGCCATCGACGAGGCTGAAGCTGAGGTCTCCAGCGTCAAGGTGCGTGCCACTCGTCGTCAGGTCGAACAGCTGGTGCGCTGGGCCGAGCCCTTCGAGAAGCGGAGGTGGGCCATCGAGTCGGCCGGCGGGATGGGCTACCTGTTGGCCCAACAGCTCGTGGCGTGCGTGCGCCGTCCTGTAGTCCACCGTTCCACTCAGCCGGTAGATCCCGAGGCTGGTGAGCCACCCGTAGTTGAACCGGGTGGCCCAGTTGCGGCCGGGAAGACCGTGCTTGTTGCTGGCCAGGATCGCCATCCGTTGATGGACGTAGCTGTTGACGATGGCGAACTTCTTCGATGAGTTTCCATGTCGGAAGTAGCCAGCCCAGCCCCGCAGCACGGGGTTGAGCCGATCAACCACTGCGTCGAGCGCTGACCCGGTGAATCGCCGTTGGGTCATCTCTTTGACCTTGGCCCTGATGGAGGCCATGGCCCGCTTCGACGGCCATTTCTGGAGGTAGTACCGGCCCGGCCATTTCACGGACTCGCACATGTGATTGTGAAAGCCCAGAAAGTCGAAGCCCTCTGTCCCTCTGGTGAGGTTGACGATGCTCGTCTTGTCGGGATGCAACCGCAGCCCGAGCGTGGCCAGCACCGTCTCGGCGATGGAACGGGCCGTCTCGGCCCTCTCCTTTGTCGGACAGAGGACGACCCAGTCGTCGGCAAACCTGATGAGCTTTCCTGTCTGGCGTCTCGCCTTGGTCAGTTCCTCATCGAGGACACCCAAGGCGATGTTGCAGAGCAACGGTGAGATCGGAGAACCCTGTGGGGTTCCCGACGAGACGTCCGAGTACACCCCTCCTTCGATGATCCCGGCCCGGAGCCAACTCCGCAGCAGCTCCAACATCGCCCGGTCAGAAACCCGGCGCTCGATCAGGACCATGAGTGCGTCCTGATCGATCTCGTCGAAACAGCTCTTGATGTCGGCGTCGAGCACCCAGTGCGCCCCTGCGTTCGCACTCTGGCGAATGACCTCGAGGGCGTCATGAGCTGACCGCTTCGGTCGGAAACCGAAGCTGGCCGGGCTGAAGTCGGCCTCGGATATTGGTTCGAGGACCAGCTTGGCCGCACTCATGAGCACCCGGTCAGCGAGGGCGGGTATGCCGAGCGGCCTGGTTTCCCCAGGTTTGCCGGCCTTCGGGATATTCACCCGTCGCAACGGTTGGGGGCGATAGCTCTGCGCCTTCACCTCTGCGGCGAGCGAGTCGAGGAAGGTTTTGACTCCTTCTGTCCCCCCGGCTTCGATCGAGTCGATAGAGACTCCGTCGGTGCCGGGCGCACCGTGGTTGGTGGCCACGTTGACCCACGCCTGCCACATCACATCACCGCGGGTGAGCTTGTCGTAGAGGGCGTGGAATCTGCGTGTTGGATCTTGCTTGGCACTGCGGTAGAGCACACGTTGGAGGGCTTGGAGATTACTGATGCCTTCGTCTTGCGCGATGTCCCTGGCCCGTGTGCGGGCCTGGTGGTCGCCGTCTTCGTCGGCACCGGTTGGCTGATCTAGTCGCTTCGACACTGACCTACTCCGTCCCGTCCTCTACGTGCATCGGTGAAGCAGGGGTCCTTCGCTCGGGACGGGTTGTGTTGTCCCGCCCGTCATCGCTACTACGACCCCCTCCGACTCCCTCTCGGCTGCCTGCCACTTCCCGGGTTCGGTTATAGGCAGACGCACTCCGCATCCCCGCAGGACGAGGGCCGAGGAGGGCCTCTCCAGTTCCCACGACGGCCTGCTTGACGTTCCACGCTCCATACGCCGGGGAGTTCTTCAGCACCCGCTCCAAGATCGAAGATGCCTTCCGTGGCCTTCGCCCAAATCTCACGGGCTCGGCTCTCCCTTCGCCCTGTTTTCACAGAGCCCCACATAACGACGCTGCAAGCTTCACTTGATGTTGCGGACCGCCAAGTTGCTCCACCCCGCTTCGGACCCGGCATTTCGGCCGACCCCGGGGGTTTCGCTACCGGGGACCTTGGCGTCTCCCCGGACTGGACTTGCACCAGCTGGTCGTCGTGAGCTTCTCGCTCGGTTAGGTCATGATTGCTCCTTCGCACTCATGGCGTCCCGAGCTCCTGGACGCACGGGATTTTTGCAAGACTCTGAGCTGGAGTTTGTCTGGTTCTGCATATTCCAGGGCTCTTACGAGTAGGGAAGGAATTTCCTTCCGAACCCGGAGGGATCGCTATGGATGCATCGATACCAGAGTCGGAAACGAGCGCCAACGCCACGGCGCGGCTTCTCGTGACAGCCGAACAGGCCGCGACGTCGCTGTCCATCTGTCGTACTACGAACTGCTGCGCAACGGCGAGCTCGACTCCGTGCGGATTGGAACGAGTCGCCGCATCCCGGCTGCGGCGTTGGCCGAATACGTAGAGCGGCTGCGGGCCGAAGCACAGCTTCCGGCCGATGCATGGCCGATGCATCGGACCGTTCTCCCACCGGGACGAAACGACTGAGACAGCGAACTGGGAGACTTGGACATGGCCACTGGGCGCCGAGGGAAAGGGGAGGGATCGATCTACCGGCGTCAGAACGGCCAGTGGGTCGGAAGTGTGGACCTCGGACTTAAGAACGGCAGGCGTCGCCGCAAGGCCGTCTCCGGCAAGACGCAGAGGGAAGTTCGCGACAAGTTGCGCGCACTGCAGCGCAACATTGACGCCGGTTCGCTACCGGCTCCGGCCAACCTGACCGTCGGGCGCTACCTCGAAGACTGGCTGACTCGCTTCCTCCCGGGCACCGTCAGCCCGCGCACTGATGTCATCTACCGCAATGCCGTCGATCGCTATGTGACTCCTACCGTCGGCTCCGTGAAGCTCCAGCATCTCTCCCCTGCCCACGTGAGCGAAATGCTCTCGACGCTCGAAGCGCAGGGGTATGCCCCCGAGACCCGCCGGATCGCCCGGGCCGTCCTGCGGCTGGCCCTTCGCCGGGCCGAGCAGGAGGGGATCCTGTCTCGAAACGTGGCCGCCATCGCTGACGGAGTGAAGATCCCACGGCATGAGGGCAGAACGCTCACGCCCGAGCAAGCCCAGGCCTTCTTGCGCGAAGTGAAGGGCGACCGCCTGGAGGCCGCCTACGTGGAGGCCCTCGCCCTCGGCCTGCGGAGAGGTGAGCTGCTAGGGATCTCGTGGGACGATTTGAAGCTCGACGGCCCGATGCCGCTCGTCCGGATCCGTCGGCAACTGCTGCGCCACAGTGGGCGAGGCGTCCTCCTGGCTGATCTCAAGACTGCCGGCGGCCGCCGCACCTTGCACTTGTCCCAGCCTCTCGTCGACCTCCTGCGGGCCCACCAGGTCCGCCAGAACGCCGAAAAGAGAACGGCTCGGGTCTGGCGGAACTCGTCCAACCTCGTGTTCACCTCCACGATCGGCACCCCGCTCGATCCCGAGGCCTTCGGCCGCACAGTGCCGAGAATCTGCAAGCGGGCCGGCCTCGGGCATTGGAGCATCCACGAGCTGCGCCACTCCTGCGCCTCGCTGCTCCTCGCCATGGGCGTGCCGCTCGAGGTCGTCTCCGACACCCTCGGACACGCTTCCATCCGAGTGACGATGGATGTCTACGGTCACCTGCTGGCGCCATCACGGATGCACGCAGCAGAAGCGATGCGCCGAGCTCTGTGGCTTGGCGGGCTGCCCGACTTCGACCCATTGGCTACAGAATTGGCTACAAACCTGGCCGAGGATGGCACCGGCAGCGGGGTGAAATGGGATTCGGTGGGCCGCCCGGGTCTCGATCCCGGCACCTTGGGATTAAAAGTCCCCTGCTCTTCCGGATGAGCTAGCGGCCCGGGACTGCACGATAACCCCCGCGTACTGGTGCATCGACGTATCGGTTCATCGACACCGCCGCTAGCACTGGACCCTCAAAGCGACGCGAGTCGAGGGACCACCGGTCCCCACGTGGTTTCGAGCCACCGCGAAGGCTCGGATCCGGTGGATCGCACGACGATCGCGTCCGCCCCCGCGGAGCGAAGAGCCTCTGCCTCTCGCAGGATCGTGTCGGGGTCAGCATCGTCGGCGATCATGATGAGCGCAGTGACCTCTATCGTTTCGGGGTCACGGCCCACGTCGTCGCAGTGCGCACGCAGGACCTCAACCTTGTGCGCGACCGTTGCGGCGTCGCCCATGACATTGCACGCGTCGGCATACGTCGCGACAAGGCGGAGGGTCTTGCGCTCCCCGCCGCCGCCGATGAGGAGCCGTGGTCGGGGCACGCTCAGCGGAGGCGGCGAGCACAACGTCTCGGCCAGCTGGTAATGAGCACCTTCGAAGGGACCGTTGTTGTCGCTCCACATCTGAAAGCAGATCTGTACTGTTTCTTCTAGACGCTCGTAGCGCTCATTGAGCGGAGGGAAAGGGACGCCGAGGCCGCGATGTTCGCGCTCGTACCACGCGGCACCGAGGCCCAACTCGGCTCTGCCGCCAGAGAGCACGTCAAGCGTGGTCACCGTCTTCGCCAAGAGTCCAGGATGGCGGTACGTGACGCCACCGACCAGGAGGCGGAAGCGCAAGCGCTCTGTCTTCGCCGCCGCGAATGACAACGTGGTGTAGCCCTCGAGCATGGGCTCTTCCGCAGGCCACATCATCTCCATCTGGAACCAGTGGTCCATCACCGAGAGGGTGCGGATGCCTATGCCCTCGGCGGTCTGGGCCAGGTCGCCGAACGTCGGACCGATGGCGGCGGCGCCACCTGGCCACGTGAAGCGCGGCACGTGGATGTCGAGCTGCATGGAGTCCTCCCGTCGTTGTCTCGACGGTACCCTCTAGGACGGAGCCCCAAGCCCCGACCAATTGGCCGCGGGTCGTAGGCTGCCCGCATGACGCTGACGCACCACAGGTCACTCGCCGCACTTCTGTGCGTGATTGCGGCGGCACCCATAATGGTTGGGCTCATCGGGCTGACGCCGTCGCCGGCATCGGCTCAAGACGCCCCGACCACGTCGACTGTGCCGCCGACCACGACGACGTCGCCGCCGACCACCGAACCTACGACCACGTCGACTGTGCCGCCGACCACGGCACCAACCACGACGACGACCCACCCGACGACCACGACGACGAGAGCACGTCCCACTACGACGACCTCACACCCCACGACCACGACGGCGGCGGCGAATTCCACCTCGAGCTCCAAGACCTGGGGCTGGGTGCTGCTCGCCGTTGCAGTCGTGTTGGCGATCGGGCTCGTGGCGCTCCTCATCGCGAGGACCCGCAGACAGGGACAGGCCGCCGAATGGCGACGCACAGTCCGCCCGGTCGTCACAGCAGCCGAGCTTGCACGTGACCTCGTGCTCTCTCAGGCTGAGAACGACACCCAACAACGCCGCTCTGACGTGGCGGTACAGGTCGACGAGGCCGTCGAAAGTCTGGAGCGAGCCGCCGCATCGGCGCCTGACGACATGAGCCGGGGCTTGTGCACCCGCTGCGCCGAGAGCCTCCGTGGCCTCGCGTTCGCCATCGAGGCGGACCACCTCATGCGGTCGGGTGGCCAGCACCCGACCGGCGACCAGCTTGCCTCGGCCGACGCAGCCAGGCGTCACCGGTCGGCCGAGCTCGACGAGGCATTGCTCGATCTCAAGGCTGCAGTCGCTCAGGACAAGGAGCGCCGATAGGACCCGTCCGACGCGCCCTGGAGCAGGATGGCAAGGATTGGACGACTACTCGGCCCGCAGCATCAACGCGGTCGGAGTTCGCGAGGCGGCCCGAGCGGGGACGGCGGCCACCACGTTGGCCAACACGATGGTGCCCGCCGCTACCAAAGCCATGGAAGCGAGCGAGACCGTGGGGTACGGGACCGCGTGGATCTGGCGGGCGAACAGGTTCCAGAGCCAGCGTCCCGCGACGATGCCCAATGGGATGCCGATGATGATGCCGATCAGAGCGACGACCGACGCCTGCCACGCCACGGCTGCGGCCAGCTGACCGCGGACGAACCCGATGGTCTTGAGCAGCGCTAGGTCGCGGCGACGCTGGCGCACGGACGCGATCAGTGTGAGGGCGAGTGCCACGACTGCGCCCAGGGCCAGGCCCGAGACGAGGAGGGTCGGGGTCAGGCCCATCGTTCCGTAGTTGACGATCTCGGCCGGGCGTTGTACGCCCTGCACGACGATCGCATTGTTCTCGGACCCACCGGGCAGGCTTGCGAGGGCCCGGTTTACGGCGCGTGCGATGTTGTGCAGGCTGGCCAGGGCTGCCTGGGGCGGCGCGTTCTGCTTGAACCGGACAAGAACGAGATTCTGCCCTCCGAGTAGAGAGTTCGTGCCGTTCACGGCCGCGAGAAACCGCGTCGGCAGCATCTGGAGAGAGAGCAGCCCGCCTGTGCCCAAGGACGTGTGGTCGGACACCGTGCTGGCAAAACCGATGGCGGGCAAAGTGGCGGTGCCGACGATCTGGAGTCGTGTCGGCGGTACGTAGATTGGGGCGTCCTTGGGGCTCCCGAACGACACGGTCACGTACTGGCCGAGGTGTTTGTGGAGCTGCGCCAACGTGGCTGCTCCCAGGACCACCTGGTGCGAGCCGTCGACCCCGTGCCCTGAGAGGACCGGCGGAGCAACTGCCGCGCCGGTGTTGGACAGCAGGACCGGCACGAGCTGTCCGTCGATTTCGACATCGTTGAAGTCTGTGCCTGTATACCCAGAGACATACCTGTCGTGGTGAAGCATGGACAGGGCAATCGTCGGGACGTTGCCGCCACCCGAGCCCACAGGGTTCAAGAGGTACGACCAGTTCCACCCGTAGAGCGGCGGGTTCGAAACCAACGTGCCCAGGCTGCTGCCGAAGGTGAGCGTTGCCGCCACGAGTGCGACCGCGAGCGACGAGCCGAGCAGCACGGAGCGCACCGGGACCGCCGCACGTGAGTCGTCTCGCTCGAGCGCCATACGCACGCCAACGACGCCGGGCGCGGGTAATCCAGAGCGCGCCAGTGACGTCACGATCCTGGCGCCCGTGGACGACCGAATGCGCGGCCGAAGCGCGGACCGGTGAGGAGCGGCCGCGTACGCCAGCAACACGGCAACCGTCGTAAGCGCAAGGAACAAGAACAGCGCGCCGAGCAGCAACACGGTCACGTCGAAGGACAGGCCGCGCGACGGGTAGACAGGTCGGACCGGGCCCAGCGGTGCGACAGGTGACAAGGCGAAGCCAACGCCGAGTGCGAGCACCGACCCTGCACCGATCGCGACCACTACCCAGAGGAGGACGTCGAGCAGGGTGTCGGCCGGGCCCGCGCCGAGCGCACGCAGGATCGCGAGGTCCCCCGCCTCCGACCGGAACCGGCGTGCGATGACTTGGATGCCGATGAGGAGGGCCGCCAACAGCGCGACGGCCCCAAAGACAGCCAGAGCGATGGAGATCGGCCTGAGGGCCGCGTCGGCCTTCGCCGCCACCGGGGCGAGCGAGTGTTCGCTGAACTGCTCGTGAGGCGGGATGAGCGCGGTCAGCTGGCGCTCGACAGCTGGCACCGTCGCGATCCCTCCCTCCGTTTTGATCCCGAATGTGAGGGCGCCGGAAAACTGTTCCCCGCGGTGCGCGAGCACTTCCTGGGCGAACGCCGGTGTCAAGGCGACGAACGTCGGGAGGATGTCGACGTCGTCCTCGATGATCTCCGAGTTCAGCGATCCGAGGCCGACAATCTTGAGGTTCACCCGGATCGCTGGTGGCACGGAATTGGTGCCGAACCCCGGATTGCTCTGCTGTGCGTCGTCGTAGAAGCCATAGGGAATCATCTGCCCAAGGTGGAAGCCGAGAAGCTTGGCGACCACCGGTGCCATCACGATGTCGTCGGGGCGATCCTGCGACGGCAGGCTTCCGCTCGACATTCCGAGGCGATCCTGGGTGAAGAAGAGGCCGTTGATGCTGGCCATGGGGTAGGCCAAACCTGTCACCCTGATCCTCGGCGTCCCGTTTGCCGTCAAGGGCGCGCCGACCAACAACATGGCGGGCGCAACGTGGCGGACGTGGGGAAGTCGCGCGATCGCCTCCGTCAGCGCCGGGTCGTAGCTCGGATTGTGTGCGTCGGAGCCCCCGTAGATCGAGACAATGAGGTCGGAGGGGTTGGTCGCGGCCAAGAACGTCGAGAACGACGACTGCGTGCGCCTGGCGGCGGCGAGGCTCCCGAGGCCGAGACCCCCGACGAGGCCCACCAGGACGACCAGAGAGAGGTAGCCCGGCCAGCGTCGGTGAAACGAGGCTCGCAGACGAAAGCGCGCGACTCCGAGCGCACGTTCGATCACGGCGCTAATTCTCCCGCACACCTCTGCTGCACCGGTTTAGTGTTCCCTGATCGTGCTCCGCGCACCAAGGGTGCCACCAGGACCCTCGTGGGGGTGCCAGCACTACGCCGCCGGTCCAGCGGAGGGCCGCTGACCTGGGCTGCTACGCCTCTCGCGCTACCGTACGTCACACATGGCGAGCATCCGGGTGGTTCTGGCGGAGGACAACGCGCTATTACGGGAGGGCATCTCGCGCATCATCGACGGCGAGCCCGACCTCGACCTTGTCGGCCGTGCCGCCGACCTCCCCGAGCTCTTGGAGCTCATTGCGGCAACCTCACCCGATGTGGTCGTGACGGACATCCGCATGCCTCCCACGGGCACCGACGAAGGGATTCAGGCCGCGTCGTGGTTGCGAGAGAACCAACCAGAGGTGGGGGTGGTCGTCCTCAGCCAGTACAAGACGCCCTCGTATGCGCTAGCCCTGCTCGAGACTGGCTCAGCCGGGCGGGCCTACCTCCTGAAGGAGCAGGTGGCCGGAGCCGACGAGCTCGCACAGGCCATCCGCACGGTTGCCCAGTCCGGTTCCATGATCGACCCCCAGATCGTCGACGAGCTCATTGAGGCCAAGTCCTCGAGACGAAAATCGGATCTCTCGTGGCTCACCCCTCGTGAGTCGGAGATCCTCGGGGAGATGGCGAAGGGCAAAAGCAATGCCGCCATCGCCAGCTCCCTGCAGGTCTCCGAGCGTGCGGTCGAAAAGCACACCAATTCCATCTTCTCCAAGCTGGGCCTCACGGAGGAGCGCGACCTGAATCGGCGTGTGAAGGCGGTGCTCGTCTACCTGAGCGACCCCGGAGGAGGGTGACACCACTACCGGAGGCACGTGGCACCACCACGGCCACACCCCGGATCGCCGTGCGACAATGGACGACGTGGGTGGTCCACTCCCCGTCCTCATCGTCGACGACCAGGCGCCCTTCCGAGCGGCGATGAAGGCCGTGCTGAAGCGCACCTCGGAGTTCGAGCTGGTCGGCGAGGCGTCCAATGGCACCGAAGCGGTCTCGCTCGAACAAGAGCTCTGCCCTGCGTTGGTCTTGATGGACATCAACATGCCCGAGATGAACGGGATCGAGGCCACGCGCACGATGGTGTCGCATCATCCCGACGTCGTCGTCATCCTCTGCTCCACCTACGACGCCAGCGATCTTCCGCCGGAGGTGGCAACCAGCGGCGCACGCGCCTACCTCAACAAGGAGCACCTCGCCACAGACACCCTGCGCCAATTGTGGGAGCGGCGCGACGCCAAGGAGTTTGTCTCGGTTTAGACCAAGGAGACGGAACCGCGCACCTGCGCGCCCTTCCCGATCTGCGAATCCCAGCGAACGCTACCCCCGATCGCACCCAGTCGGTCTGCCATATTGACGTAACCATGTCCGCGCTGTGCCTTCTCCGGATCGAAACCGGGCCCGTCGTCAGTGACGGTGAAGAGGAGACCACCCGAGTCCTCCCAGAGCCGGACCTCGACACGCGCATCCGGCGCATGCTTCGCTGCGTTCTGGAGTGCCTCGAGGCAGCAGAAGTAGACGGCCGCCTCGGCCTCCGAGGGATAGCGGCCTATGCCCTCGGCGAGGATTTCGACGGGCAAGGGATTCCTGTTCGCAGCGGCGCGCAGTGCCTCGACCAGGCCGCTGTCGACGAGGAGCGGTGGGTAGATGCCGTGCGCAAGCTCACGTAATTCTTGAATGGTCTCTTGGACCTCGACGGCGAGCTGGTCGAGCATCTCGAGACCGGCCTCCTTGTCGTCGACGATGATGTCCTTGGCGAGGCGGAGGTTGACCGCCAGTGCGACGAGGTGCTGCTGCGCCCCGTCGTGAAGGTTGCGCTCGACCCTGCGCCGCTCCGCGTCGCCGCTGGCCACGATCCTGGCTCTGGACTCGCGCAGCGCGTCGGCCTGCTTGCGGACCTCGTCGAGGGTGGTCTGGAGCGCGGTGTCGAGCTGGGAGTTGTGCAGTGCCAGGCCGACCTGGCGTGCCAGGTCGGCCAGAACACGGTCGTCGTCCTCGGAGAACATGCTGGCCAGCGACGACCGCTCGACAACGATCAAGCCCAGCAGCTCGCCGGCGTGGCTGACCGGAGCCACCCGGATCTGCTCCTTGTCGCGCTCGTGGAGCAGAGACGGGAGCCAGATGCTGGCCCACGCGGTACCCGACACGCCGGCGCGGGTGACGACTGGCCGCTCCCGGGGCGAAACGACGATGGATCCTGGACCCAGATCGGGCACGCTCGCGGTCCGTTCCAGGACCTCTCCGGTTCCCGTGTAGACCTCCGCGCTCTGGAGGCCCATCGTTTTGCGCAGCGATTCGGCCAGTTGCAAGAGGAGCTCGTCCATCGGAATGGCCCGGGTCAGCCTGCTCCCGAACGTGCGCAACACTTCGTCGGGTGCCTCGCGGGAGCCGTACACGAACCGCGTGGACGACTCGACGAACCTCTCACGCACCGGAACGAAGATCAGCGCCGCCACACCCGACGCGACCATCGACAGCGCCAGCGCCTCCTTGTCCCCCGTCGTCTTCGGCGCGTGGCCGAGGCCCAACACCACGATCAGGTAGATGGCGGAGACGACGACGACGAAGCCGAACACCGCGAGGACTTGCACGAGTCCCCGGCTCCCGTGGGGCCCAGCCCTCCGGCTCTCACCGGCCAGGAGGCCGAGCGGAACCAACACGGTGGCCGCGGCCGACACCGCACCCAGCGGACCCGGCCATCCCACGAGCAGGTGCAGGACCGTGGCCACGAGGGTCACCGTGGCCGCGAGCGTGATGCCGATACCGAACCAATCCATGCGCTCCCGCAGAGCGCCGATGGACCCGAGGTAGCGAGCCCGTAACGGTGCGATCGCGAGGAGTCCGGCCACGATCCAGCTGATGACACCGTCGACGACCGTGAAGGGCTGGTGGTCTGCGATGAAGACGATGCCCACCGCGAGGGCGGCGACGTAGGCCGACACGGCTGCCGTGCGGCGGGCCGTTTGACGGAGACGGCCGTCCGGGAGCGAGAGCAGGAAATGGAAGGAGATCGCGGTCACCTCGATGGCCGCCACCGTCGCCAGATCGCGCGCGACGCTCCAGGAATGCAAGGTCTCCGCCTTACGCCCAGCGGCGAGGGCGATCGACGCCACCAGCGCGTCGATGCCGGCGAGGAGATGATACGGAGACACAATCGACCCGCCGCGGTCCCCCGTGCGAGCGTCGACGAACCCCACCAGCGCCCAGGCGAGCGTAAGGCCGAAGGCGACATCGTTGACCGGCGCGATCCCGCCGGGAACTGAAATCCGCAGACCGACGACGACGCCCGCGATCGGTGAGCCCGAGAATGAGGACCTGCACGAGCCGGAAGGGCCCGAAGATCGCCGAGCTCGGGGCGGAGGCAGTGAGAACCGGGCCATCGCCCACTTCCAGCTGCATGTCGCCTCCGACGGTCATCGCGCTCGTGCCCCGCTAGGACTGGACCGCGACGGGAATCTCCGAGTCCTCCTCTGCGGCGATCCTGCCATCGCGCATGCGCACGATCCGAGAGGCTGCCGATGCGACGCCCGCGTCGTGAGTGACGAGCACGATGGTCTGGCCACCGGCGTGCAACCGGCTCAACAACTCAATCACCTCCTGGCCACCCTCCGAGTCGAGCGCGCCGGTGGGCTCGTCGGCGAGGAGCAGGGTCGGCTCGTTGGCCAATGCTCTGGCAATTGCCAGGCGCTGGCGTTGGCCACCCGAGAGCATGCCGGGCACAGTCCCGGCCTTGTCCCCGATGCCGAGGAGGTCGAGCAGGTCGCGTGCGCGAGTCTCGGCCATCTTGCGCTTGCGCCCCGCGATGACCGCCGGCAGCGCGACGTTCTCGAGCACGGTCATGCCCTCGAGGAGATTGAAGAACTGGAAGACGATGCCGATGTGGCGGCGGCGCAAATGCGAAAGCTCGTCCTCGGTGCGGCCAGTCGACCAATTCGCCTGCGACGGTGATGGTGCCCTCGTCGGCGACGTCGAGCCCTGCGACAAGGTTGAGCAGCGTCGACTTCCCGCACCCCGAGGGTCCCATGAGGGCAACGAAGGCGCCCGGCGGGACCACCAGGTTCGCCCCGCGGAGGGCACGTACCGGGGCGTTCTCCGCCTCGAAGGTCTTGCGAACTTTGTCGACGACCAAGACGTCCATATCACTGTCCTTCTTCCGTGGTGCGCTCCGCCGAACGGGGGGCGCCCTCCCCCAGTTTGTATGCGATGACAGGAGTCTCGCGTCCTTTGACGAGCTGGGGCGGCAGCTCCACGGTCTCCCGGGCGACGCACCACGCTTGGACCGTCGCCTGGGAGACCACCGTCTCGCCGGCGCTGGCGAGCTGCTGCAAGCGCTGGGCCATGTTCACTGTGTCGCCGACGAGCGTGTACTCCAGCCGCTCCTCGGAACCCAGCAACGCCGCGGCGGCATCCCCGGTCGACAGCCCGAGCCCCAAGCCGAAGGGGGGCAATCCCTCCGCTTTCCACTGGTCGTTGATGTGCGACTGCTTCTCGTGCATGGCCAGCGCAGCTGCCACCGACCGGTCGGCGTGGTCTGGTTGAGCGAACGGTGCGCCGAAGACAGCCATTACCGCGTCACCGACGAACTGCATGACCGTGCCACTCTCTCCGAGAATTGCGTCATTCATGGCGGCCCGGTGGACATTGAGCTGGCTGGCAAGCTGACTTGGATCTGCATGCTCGGCGATCGTCGAATACGAGCGAATGTCGCTCATGAGGACGGTCACGGTGACCCGTTCCGTCTCGCCGATGTTGCGCCCGTCGCGGCGCAACTTCTCGGCGAGACCACCCGGCAGGAGGCGTGACAGAGTCTCCCCCTGCTCCTCTCGATCCACGATCGCCTTGTGCAGAAGGCGCAGCCGCTGCAGCGCGCCTTCGGTCCCGGCCGAGACTCCCTCGGCCAGCTTCACGAACACCGCCTCGACCTCAGCGTCGACGGCCTCGGGCGGGAGACCCTTGGAGACCGCGATCGCCTTGATGGGTTTGCCCTGGGCGACCATCCCGAGCAACTCCTCCTCGGCGGCGGACAGGCCGCCGTGCGAGGTCACCGGATGGACGAGCGCATCCACGATCGCCGGGTCGAGGGCGTTGCCGCCCGTGGCCACGGCGCGAATGGCGTCGACCAGTTGATCGCCCTGGGCGATGTGATCCTTGAGGAGGTACCCGTAGCCGGCCGAGCCCTCGGCCAGGAGGGACACGGCGTACTCCGGGTCGTCGTACTGCGAAAGGATGACCACGCCGGTACCGGGATGGCGCTTACGCACTTCCTTCGCCGCGTCGATGCCTTCACGGTTGAACGAAGGCGGCATCCTGATATCGGTGACGAGGACTTGCGGCTGCAGGGTGCTCGCGCCTTGCACCACCTCGTCGTAGTCGGCCGCCACCCCGACGATCCGGAGGTCCTTGTGGCGCTCGATGAGGGCTCGCACCCCCTCGCGGACGATGAGGTTGTCATCGGCGAGGAGCACCGAGATCGTGCCCAAGCCGTCGTGCGTTTCGCTCATCACCCGTAGTTCTCGCACACTCCTGTGGAAGGGAACAGGTGGGGACCCTCCTGGCAACGGTGGTGCTAGATACACCTACGCGGGGCTGTCACCACACTCGTCAGCCCGGGGGTTCCGGTAGACGCTGGGACCATGAGCACTGACACGCTGACCCGTCACGAAGGTCTCGTCACCTCGCTGTCATGGATTCCGACCGAGGCGATCGAAGGTGCGCAGCGGCTTGCCTTCGACTCGGGCGTCACCCACTACGACGTGCCCCCACCCACTGAGGGCATGGATGTCGAGGTACTACGCGACGAGGACCGGTTCCGCTTCGCCAACGAGTTGCGCGCCTTCGTCACCGTGGACGGCGAGGGGCGGATCGTCGACTCTGGCTACCTCGGACGGGGCCTTATGGGATCGACGCTGGTCAACCTACGGGCGGTGAAGCACCGCTTCCAGGCCGTACAACTGCCTGACATTCAGCGGCAGCCCGAATGGGGTGACGGGTGGGTGCGCTTCGTCCAGACCTGCGGCGGTCGCACCGGTGTGCCGGCGCCCCGCCGCGTGCGCCGCAAGCCGTTCATTCAGTGGCAGGCGCCGCTGGTGTGGACGACGCTGTCCCTGACGCTCCACGCCGACGGCCGTACCGAGCACGCGCTCGTCGGTGCCAGCCGGTTCCCCCGGCACTGGGTCTACGGAGGCGACAACCGCCTGACCCACAAGTCCGGGCTCACCGATTTCAAGGATTGGTACCGCAAGTCCTTCGGCAAGCACAGCCCGTGGGGCGACGAGGAGTCAGACGCACTGGTCGCCGCCGTCGAGTCCGCGCTCGAGACATCCCTGTCCGCACAACTCATGAAGGGTGGCGGCAAGCGCCGGATCGAGCGCGTCGAAGCCGGCACCATCCTGTTGGAGGAGGGAAAACCCGGGACAGAGGTCCTCTTGATCCTCGACGGCATCGTGCGCGTCGAGCGCGGCGGTGAGCGGCTCGTCGAATACGGCCCGGGCGCGCTGCTCGGCGAGCGCGCCCACCTGGAAGGGGGACTCCGCACATCGAGCAACGTTGCCGTGACCGCGTGCCGCGTGGCGCTGTTCGACGCGGACCTGATCGAACGCTCGCACCTGGAGGAGCTTTCGGCGGGTCATCGCCGCGAGGATCACGCGCGAGACTGAGCCGTGCGAGTCAGCTTCTGCGGGACCCGCGGGTCGACACCCGCACCAGGGCCCGAGTTCGTCCGCTTCGGCGGCCACACCTCCTGCGTCGCGCTGTCTCATGACGAGCAACAGCAGCCCACGCTGCTCCTCGACGCCGGCACCGGCCTGCGACGCGTATGCGAGCTCCTCGGCGACGAACCGTTCCGCGGCACCATGGTGTTGAGCCATCTGCACTGGGACCACGTCCAGGGACTCCCCTTCTTCGCCAGCGGTGACCGAGGCGACGCCAGGGTGACCCTGCTGCTGCCCGCGGAGCGGGCTCAGCCTGACGCCGCGACCTTGCTGTCGCGGATGATGTCCCCCCCGTTCTTCCCGATCGGACCGACCCAGCTGCGCGGCGACTGGTCCTTTGCCGCCCTGCCCGAAGGCTCGTTCGAAGCCGAGGGGTTCACGGTCACCGCACTCGACGTCCCGCACAAGGGCGGGCGCACCGTGGGGTTCCGTATCAGCGATGGCCGGGCCTCCCTGGCGTACATTCCCGATCACCAGCCGACGGCGCTGGGTGCGGGACCCGACGGGATGGGCGAGTACCACGAGGCGGCACTCGACCTGGCCCGCGACGTCGATCTCCTTATCCACGACGCCCACCTGCGCGCCGAGGAGGTCGAGACAGAGGGGTCCTTCGGCCACGCCGCAGCCGAGTACGCAGTCACGTTGGGAGCCCGAACGGGTGCGCGGCGCGTCGTGCTCTTCCACCACCGCCCCGATCGGGTGGACGCCGAGGTGGAGCGGACGCTGTGTCGGTTCGCCGACGGCCCCATACCCGTGATGGGCGCGGAGGAAGGTCTCACGCTGGCGCTGTGACTCGACGGACTGTACGGGCGGGACCGATCGGACCGATCGGACGGATCGAAAGGATCGGATGGTGAGTGGTGTCGATGTGATCGTCGTCGGTGCCGGTCCCAACGGCCTCGTCGCCGCCCTGGCGCTGGCCCGCGCCGGGCTGTCGGTCGACGTCGTAGAGGCGGCCGAAGAACCGGGCGGGGGATGCCGGACGGCGGAACTGACGTTGCCGGGCTTTCGCCACGACGTCTGCTCCGCGGTGCACCCGCTGCTGCTGGCCTCGCCCGCCTTCGGTGATCTCGACCTGGCGGCGCGAGGCGTTCGACTGCTGACGCCCACCGTGGCCTTCGCCCACCCGCTCGACGGCGAACGTGCCGTCTGCGTCGCCAGCAGCGTCGAGGACGCAGCCGAAGCGCTGGGGGCTGATGGCCCGGCCTACACGCGTACGTTTACCCCCCTGGTACGCGACCTCGACAAGATCCTGCCCGCGTTCCTGGGCTCGATGCGGACCGTGCCCGCCCACCCGCTCACCGCCGCGGGGTTCGGGCTGCGCGGGCTCAGCTCGGCCCAGCACATGGCGCAGCGGTTCGAGGGCGACGAAGCCCGCGCACTCGTGGCGGGCACCGCCGCCCACTCCATGTTGCCGCTGACGGCCCCGCTCTCGGGTGTCTTCCCACGGCTGTTCACCGCACTGGCCCATCGCTTCGGATGGCCGGTCGTCGAGGGAGGGACGGGCGCACTCGTCGCCGCGTTGGTGGCCGAGCTGGCCGCACGCGGCGTGCGCATCGAGACGGGCCGGCTCGTGAAACGGCTCGACGACCTTCCGCCGGCGCGCGCGCGTCGTGCTCGATGTGACCCCGCGCCAGCTCACTGAGATGGCGGGCGACACCATGCCGCGCCGGTACGGCAACGCGCTGTCCCGCTACCGCTACGGCCCGGGCGTGTGCAAGGTGGACTGGGCGCTGCGCGGCCCGGTCCCTTGGGCGGCCGCGGCGTGCCGCCGGGCGGTGACGATCCACGTGGGCGGGACCTTCGAGGAGATCGCGGATGGCGAAGCCACGGTGAATGCGGGTCGCCATCCTGACCGCCCCTACTGCCTCGTCACCCAGCCGTGCGTGGTCGATCCCACCCGCGCCCCCGAGGGCCGCCATACGTTGTGGGCCTACTGCCACGTGCCCAACGGGTCGACCGTGGACATGACAGAGCGAGTCGAGTCACAGATCGAACGCTTCGCGCCCGGCTTCCGCGACCTCGTGCTGGCGCGCTCGACCTTCACCGCGGTGCAGGAGGAGGAACACAACGCCAGCTATGTGGGCGGCGACATCAACGCGGGCGCGGCCACCTTGCGTCAGATGATCTTCCGTCCCGCCGTCAAATGGAACCCCTACCGCACCGCCCTGCAGGGGGTCTACCTGTGCTCCGCGGCGACCCCGCCGGGGGGCGGGGTGCACGGCATGTGCGGGCTCGGGGCCGCGTGCGCCGTGCTGCGGGACGTCGGGCGCCGAGCGCAACGCGTGGGCTGATGCGAGTCGTCAGTCGGCGAACGGAGCGACCAGCTCCGCCCCGACTCGTCGCACGGTGTCGGGAGTGCCCGTCGGGATGTTGAAGATGAAGTAGTCGACGCCGGCGGCCGCGAGCTCCTCGACCTGGGCCGCCAGCTCGTTGGGTGTGCCGACGTTCGAGCCAGTTGGCTCCTCTCCCGTGACCTGTTGCAGGAACGCCTTGGTCTCGGCGGTCTCCTCCGCGCTCCCCGTGAGGACGAGGGTAGCCAGCCGGCTGACGGTGACCTCAGAGGGGTCCCGGCCGACTGCGTTGCAGTGGTTTCGCAGCACGTCGACCTTGTGGGCCACCGTGGCCACGTCGCCGAAGATATTCGCCATGTCCGCATAGCGCGCCACCAGCTGCAGGGTTCTCTTCTCCCCGCCACCGCCAACAAGGATCGGCGGCCCGCCGGGCTGGATCGGCGACGGCACGTTGCGTGCTCCGTGGATGCGGTAGTAGCGACCGTCGAAACTCGGGGCGTTCTCCCGGAACATGGCCCGGCAGATCTGCAGCGCCTCCTCCAGGCGGTCGAGGCGCTCGGGCGCGGGTGGGAAGTCGAAACCCAACCCCTCATGCTCAACGTCGTACCAGGCCGCGCCGAGGCCGAGGATGGCGCGCCCGCCGCTGATGATATCGAGCGTGGTCACGATCTTGGCCAGGTGCGCCGGGTTGCGATAGGTCACGCCGGAGACCATGGTGCCCAGGCGCACGCGTGAGGTGCGCGCCGCCAGCGCGCCCAGGAGGGTGTACGAGTCGAGCATCGGCGCGTCGGGTCCGCCCATCGGCGGCAATTGGTAGAAGTGATCCATCACCCACACCGAATCGAACCCGTTGTCCTCTGCGGCGGCGGCCATCGCCACGACGCCGTCGAAGATGCCGGCGGGGGTGTTGGCAGTGAAGTTCGGGATCTGCAGTCCGAAGCGCATGCCGGGGAACCTAGCGCTGCGCGTCACCAGCCCGTTCGCCGGCGTAGCCACTCGAGTGCCACCGCGCCCTGGGCCGCTTGGAAGGGACGCAGAGTCGGCAGGCCCGGTGGTGGCGGCTCGAGGGAATGGGAGACGAAGAAGCCGGCGATCGCCGCCAGCAGGATGGTGACGGCGCCCGCGTCGAGGAGCTGGTCTCGCTCGTAGCGGGCCAGGAGCTCCTCGGGCTCGGAACCTCCCTCGAGCACGACTGACGGCGCCCATCCGACCACGTCGAAAGCGGGATTGCCCACAGCCGCGTGCGGCCAATCCACGAAGAGGACCTCGCCGCCCGTCGTCACGAGCATGTTGTCTGCCCGCACATCGCCATGGACGAGGGTCGATCCCGCGGTCGCCTCGGGCCAGCTCGACTCGAGCTCGGCCAGGCGCCCGAGATGCCTGCTCGCCCAGGGGTCGAGCCCTGGTGGCGTGCCGAACGCGGCCAGGCTTGCCCATCCACCGAAGAGCCGCCGCGCGTAGACGGCCAGCGATTCGAGTTCCGGCACCGGGCTCGGCGTGAGCGCGGCGTGCATCGCCACCAGTGCCGCCACCACCGTGTCGAACTCGGCCGGGTCCCAGGGGTGGCGCGGCTGACGGCCGTCGACCGCCTCGAACGCGAGCGCCACCCACTCGCCGTCGTCAAGGGTCCCCAGCAGACGCGGGAAGGGTCCTGACGCGGGCAGTGCCGCTGCAACCACGGCCTCGCGCCGATGCATGAACGGCGACTCGGGATTGAGCTCCGGGCCGACTGCCTTCACGAAGACCGAGGAGTCGGGCCAGCGCAGGATCGCGGTGGCACCCGGCGAGAACCCACCCGTGAGGTCGCGGACCGCCTCGGGCTGGCCGCCACCCAGGTCCGCCACCCACTCGTGCACGACGTCGGGCACCTGAGCCCAGGGCAGGTGGACGCCGGCTGCCGGACCGGCCGATGCGCTCACCGCGCTGCCGGTCTCATCCCGTTGCGGCTGCCCCTGCGGCGGCGAGCGCATCATTGATCGACTCGATCAGGCGTCGGGCTGACTCTGCGCTGAGCTCGACCGCGACCCGCGCGCCCGGACCCTTGGACGGGTCGATGAAGTCGATGTTGAGCGTGTGGTCGAACGGCGCGTGGAACGGATGGTCGAAATAGACCTGGGCCGACGTCACGGAGAACCAGCCCTGTGCGCCCTTGGCGCTGCCGGCCACGGCGGTGGCGACGGTGAGGTAGGAGCACATGGTCAGCCTCCCGCAAGGTAGCGGCCGTACCAGTCGAAGATCCGCTGCCAGCCGTCCACGGCGGCTTCGGGACGATAGGCGGGCCGGTCCACAGAGAAGAACGCATGGCCGGCACCGTCGTAGCGCACGAACTCGTAGGTCTTCCCGGCTTCCTTCAGCGCCTGTTCCAGCTCGTCGACCTGCTCGGGGTTCGGGAACTGGTCGTCGTTACCGAAGAGGCCGAGCAGCGGGCAGCCGAGCTGCGGCGTGCGGTCGACGAGGGGCGTGACTTTGAGCGGAAAGCCCTCCGGGACGGTGCCGGTGACGAAGGCGCCGTAGCAGTCGACGGCGGCGTCGACAGGCAGGCTGATGGCGGTGAGGAAGGAGTGGCGCCCTCCTGAGCAGTAGCCGATGACGCCCACCTTGCCGTTTGCGGTTGTGAGGGCACGCAGCGCCTCGATGGCGGCGCCGGCATCGCCCACGAACTGCTCGTCGGGGATGCCCCCTGCCTCGCGGGCAGCGGCGGCAGCATCATCCGGGTCGACGTCGAGGCCCTGGCGGGCGTAGAGATTGGGGCAGATCGAGTTGTAGCCGTTGGCCGCGAAGCGCCGCGTGATCTCCTTGGTGCCCGAATCCCAGCCCGGGAGGTGGTGGATCACCAGCACGCCGGGGAACGGACCGTCGCCGGCGGGCAGCGCCTGATAGGCGTTGATCGGGGCTCCGTCGCGACCGCTGAGCATCACGTTGCCGGCGGTCAGGGCCTCTTCGGGTGGTGCGGGCACGGCGGCCTCCTTCTTCTTGGTGCTCGGCACTTGTCTTGGTGCTCGGCGCGCCCGCTCGCCCCTGATCGGGTTGCCGAGTAGCAGGGCCGGATGACGCGCGCCGTCAACTTAGGGCGCGTTGCGGGTGTGCGCGGTCGGCGCAACCGGCATGATTGCCCGGTGCGTGTCCCCGCCGTCGCCTTGGCCTCCCTCCTGGGCACTCTCGCCGCGGTCGTCGCCAGCCCAGCCGGGGCCGCATCCGTACCCGGTGCGGCGCCGGGCGTGCGCACCGTGCTCGGACCGGCCGTCGTGAGCTCGCCGTCCGGGTTGGCGCTCGATAGCGCCGGCGATCTCTTCGTGGCCGACACCGGCCACTGCCGGGTCCTGGTCGTGCCGGCGCGAGCCGGCATCCGCTATGGCCTGCACCTGCAGCCCGGTCATACCACCACGCTGGCCGGAGGTTCGTGCGCAGGCCGCGGATCCATCGGTCATCCGAGTGGCGTGGCCGTCGACGCGCAGGGTGATGTCTACATTGCGGAGGCGACAGCTCAGCGCGTCCAGGTCGTGCGACCGAACGGCCGGTCGGTTGCGACGGTGGCGGGTACGGGCCACGCCGGCTACAACGGGGACGGTCTCGCCGGGCCGGCCAGTGAGCTGAGACGAGCCGACGGGTGTGGCGGTCGACAGCGCGGGCGACGTGTATATCGCCGACACCGCCAACTGCCGTGTCCGAGTGCTCCCGGCGGGTACCACGTCGCTCTTCGGCCGGGCCATGACGGCGGGCCATCTCTACACCGTGGCGGGCACCGGAGTCTGTGGCACGACTGGCCAGGGCGGCCCGGTTGCGACGGCGCAGCTGTGGAACCCGGTGGCCGTGGGCGTCGACGGGGCCGGCGACCTGCTGATTGCCGACGACGGCGACCAGTCCGTGCTGCTCGCTCCTGCACGCGCCGGGAGCTGACTACGGCACTGCGGTCGGCGCGGGCGATATCGGCGTCGTGGTGGGCGGTACGGGGGGCTACGGGCCCTATCTCGCCGACGGGCTCTCGGCGACCGGACCCACGGCGGAGCTCAACGACCCACGGGGCCTCACCATCAGCCCGAGCGGCACGCTGTTCGTCACCGATGGTTTCATGCATGCCGTGCGGGCCGTCCCGGCGTCCGACGAGACACTGTACGGCCGCGCCATGACGGCCGGGGACCTCTACACGGCGGCCGGCGCGCTACCGGTGACCAGCCCAGCCGGTCTGGGTGACGGCACGCGGTGGGTGCAGACGCACCTCGGCACTCCCGTCGGGGTTGCCGTGTCGGCGTCGGGGACTCTGTACGTCGCAGACTCGAGCTTCGACACAGTGCGCGCCATTGGCGGAGGCGGGGCGGGAGGCGCGCCATGAACAGGTTCGGCCGCCGCATCTTTCTCACCTCCTCCGCCGGTGTGGCCGGGGCGGTCGGTGCGGGGGCGGTGGCGAGTGCGGGTGCGGGTGCGGGTGCGGGCATCGAGGCTGACACCGGCGCCGGCGCGGCGACCCGAGCCGATCAGTCCCTCGGGACACGAGGGGCACCCACGAAACCACCCGGCCCGATTCGTGCCGGCGCGCTCACAGTGAACGGCCTCGTGGACCCCGTCGGCGTCGACCCCGATGGCGTGGCCTTTGCGTGGACGGTGCACGCGAGCGGTCGCTCGGTGGTACAGACCGCGTATCAGGTGGCGGTGCGGCGGACCGATCCGGACCACGAGCGGACGGTGTGGGACAGTGGACCTGTCCTCTCGTCCCAACAAGCCTTCGCGGCGTACACGGGGCCACAGTTGTCAGCGGACGCGGCCTACGAATGGACGGTGCGTCCCCGCGGGTACGCCGAGCGGTGGGGCGCCGAATCCGCTCCGGCCCCTTTCACGACAGCCCTGCGTGACGGCGACTGGCATGGCCAATGGCTGCGGCCAGCCGGCAATTCGTCCCAACCCGATCGCGTGACCTATCTCCGGACGGAAGTGACTCCGCCCGCCGGCACGCTGGCGCGTGCCACTGCCTACGTGTCGGCCGCGCATACCTATCGGCTGTATCTGAATGGGGCGTCCGTGGACGCATGGCCCAGCTTCTCCTACCCCGACGAGCAGTACGCGCGGGCGGTAGACCTGACCCAGATTCTTCGGCCCGGGAAGCCCAACGCACTCGGCGTGCTGCATCGCTGGTACGGCCCCGGCCAGGGCCGGCCCGCCTCCGCCCCCGGGCTGCTCTTCCAGCTTTCGCTCTGGTACGCCGATGGGCAGCACCTCACATTCGGGTCGGACGGCTCGTGGCGTGAGTTGCCGGCTGAGTGGCTGCCCTCGCCGCAGCGCAATTCCGATGGCGGCGACTTCGTCGAGTGGATCGACGGACGGGCCCAGCCCCAGGGGTGGTCGGCGCCGGGATACGACGACGGCGCCTGGTCCGCCGTCACCGTCATCGGGCCGGCGGGTACGACGCCGTTCACCGCGACCTACGCACAGCGGACGACGATTCGTGAGACCGACGTCCTGCCGGTCAGCCTCCACACCGTCGCGAGCGGCGCGGTCGTGGCCGACTTCGGCGCCGTCTACGCGGCGCGCCCCCGCGTCGAGTTCGCGCACGGGCAGGACGGTGCGACGGTGACGATGCGGGCTGGATACCTACTCGATCCCGACGGACAGGTCTCGACGCTGCACGGAACCCAGGAGACCAACCTCTCCTCGTCCTACATCATGCGCGACGGTTCGCAGACCTATGAGGCCTTCACCTATTTCGGCTTTCGCTACTTCCAGATCGACAACCCCGGGGAAGCGCTCGGGCGCGACCAGGTGACGGCCATCGCACGGCACGCCGACATGCCCGCCGTCCCTGTCGCGACCTTCTCCTCGGACAATCGGATGCTCAACGCGGTGTGGCGATTGACGGCGCGCTCGTGCCTCTACTGCAGCCAGGAACAGTTCGTCGATACGCCGACCCGGGAGAAGGGGCAGTTCACCTGGGACGCCGCCAACGAGTCCGAGGGCATCATGCGGGCGTACGGCGACCAGAACATGAGCTGGCAGGCCCTACGCGATGTCGCGAGGGGCCAAGCCCGCTACTGGCCGACCGGGCAGGTCAACGCCGTGTACCCCAACGGCGACGGTGCTCGCTTCTTCGGGACCTCGACGGCCCTCTACCCCGAATGGGTGTGGCGCTACTACCTCTCAACCGGTGACAAGCCCACCGCGCTCGCGCACTACACGTCCACCGCCATGGTCGCGGCCTGGTTGTGGTCGGCGCGCCAATCCGGCACCGGCCTGCTCTACGGGTTGGGCGACACGAGCAATGGCGACCCCGTCTATGGCTACGACCTCTCAGTCGCTGCGGACACGGCCAGCAACGTGCTCGCGGTCAACGCCTTCAATCGGGTCGCCCAGCTGGCCACGCTCGCGAACGACCCGGGCGGCGCCGCGCTGTGGAAAGCACGCGGTGCACAGCTCGCCGCGGCCGTCAACGCAGTCCTGCGGCATCCGGACGGGACGTATGTGGACGGAGTCGACGCCACTGGCGCCCAAAGCAAGAGCCGCTCCCAAGAGGCCAACGCGCTCCCGCTCGCCTACGGCGTCGTACCCGGGACCAACGTGAACGCGGTCGGCTCCTACGTCGCCAGCTTCGGCATAGACGTCGGACCGAACCATGGCCTCGAGTTGTTGCGGGCCCTGGCGGCGGCCGACATGCCCGAGGCCATGGTCCACACGCTCACGGATGCCTCCATCCAAGGCTGGGCCCACATCGTCGCCGCTGGAGGGACATTCACCTGGGAGGTGTGGCGCCCGAGCGACCTCATCGGCGACTCCATGTCGCACGGCTGGGGCTCGTCCGCCCTGGTGGCGATCCAGGAATCACTCCTCGGTGTGTCCTTCGCAGAACCCAACCCTGACGGCACGGTCCGGGTGTCGGTCGCACCCCCGTCGTCCGGACTGTCCCAGGCCTCGGGCTCCGTCCCCACCGTGGCGGGCCCGGTCGCCGTGACCTGGCAACGCCGTAGCCGCGGCATGGCGCTCGAGCTCGAGGTGCCGTCGAATGCATCCGCCCTCGTGCACCTGCCGACCACCAACCCCTCCGGCGTACGCGAAGGAGGCGTGCCGGCGGGTCGGTCACCGGGCGTCGCTGTCTTCTCGCCTTCCAAGGGCCGCGCCGTGTTCTCGGTCGGGAGCGGGACATACCGGTTCGCGTCCTCGTAGGTTCACCCCATAACATCGGCAGCCTCGGGACCCTGGTGCCACCGCTCGTGTAAGAGCACCAGCCGCCAACTATCCTGAGGCGCTCTCTATTGGCGATGTTCGGTCCGGGCAAAGGGTGCACGCATATGGACGTGAATGACGAGGGCTGGCTTCGTTGGGAGCCGTGCGAGCCCCAGCTTGGCGAGGCATCGCTCTCGCGATTGACCGAGGAGTGCCCGCGGTTCTTCGCCGGTGCCCGCTACGTCACGGGCCGTCAAGCTGGCTTTCCGTTCTACAAGGAGCACGTCCTCGTCGAGTTGGTCATCACGCGCAACGAGGTGACAGATACCGCATTCGTCCTCCACGGGCCTCGAGGGACGGTGTGGTTGAACGGGGAATCGGCGCCGATCCACGAGGTGAACGAGGTTGAGTCATTGCGCCTGACCGACACCCTGGTCGAACCTTACCTGCGGTTTTTCCTGCACTTTCTCCGCGGCGACCAGGGAGCGTTCGTGCTCATCGATTCGCCGGATCAGCTGCAGCCCCAAGACGGTGTGGCCGCGGATGCCCCTGCCCTGAAAGAGCTACGAGAGGAAATTACCGCGCTGACGGCGCGCGGCCTCCAAGACGACCGTTATGAGTTTGACGGAACGGTTGCCTACGACGGCGTGCTCTTCCATGCAACCTTTGCGGTGGCCACCGATGGGAACGTCGAGATGATTGACGACGAGCCTGCGTGCGAGATCACTGGCGTCGACGTACCAAAGATGCCGAAACTCGAGCTGGCCGTCGCTCGGCCATCCGAGCGGGAGATCACAGAGGTCTTGGTCGGGGTCCTGCTCGAGGAGGCCCTGCAAAAGCTGACTGGGCGAGAAGAGGGTGGGAGCGCGCTCCTTCGTCGTTTCAACGACGGGACGCAGTCGGAGGGCCCGATCGAGCGATTCCGACGCCTCATCAAAGACTCGAATCCCATGGTCATCTTGGAGTCGGAGATTCCTTTCGTGGAGGACTTCGTTGCGGGGCAGGCGGCGCCACACTTGATCGAATCGGGACGGGTCATGCGAGGCCAAGCCATCCTGGAGCAGAACGACGACCTGCGCTGCCAACTGTCAGTGTCGGAGTACGTCCGCCTCTACCTGCTCTCATTCCATACCTATCGAATCCTCTTCGATGTCGATCGAGTGGCGCACGAACTCTCGCTGAGCGACGCCACCGTCCTGATCGGATGCGAGCGAATAGAGCAGGTACCGGAGCCCCTGCGGCGCATCGCCGACCTCGAGATCACCTTCCCCACAATTGACCGCAGCCGATTTGCCCGGATCTTCGAACGGGTGTTCCACGAACCACCGGGCGCTGACTGGGACGAGCCCGGATTGGACTGGACGCGTTACCTGGTGGCGGCCGATTTCCACATCCCTCGTCAGCTGGACCTGCCGGCTGACGAAGCAGTGCAATTCCTGCGCGATCGGGTGGAGCAGCGCCTCCAGCAGGTCTCGGCCGACGACGGTCCCAGCCTCAGTCAGCTGCACGGTCTCGGGGAAGCACGCCGGATCGCCGAGGATCTCATCCTCGACATTCAAGCCGCGCTGGCGGGACGCATTCCCTGGTCGGCGGTGGACAAAGGCATGCTCCTGGTCGGCGCGCCGGGCACCGGTAAGACGACATTGGCCCGGGCCATCGCCAAGGAGTGCGGGATCAAGATCGTGATCTCGAGCGCTGCTCGCTGGCAATCCGCGGGATATCTCGATGCCCACCTTCGGGCTATGCGCGGTGGACTTCGCGGAAGCCCGGCGATATGCGCCCGCCATCCTTTTCCTCGACGAGATCGACAGCATCGGGAACCGGGAGACGTTCCAGGGCCACGGCGCCCAGTACCAAACCGAAGTGGTCAACGCGATGCTCGAAGAAGTCCAAGGCATCGTGAGCAGTGGATCGGTGATCCTGGTCGCGGCCACGAACTATCCCGAGAAGGTAGACCCCGCCCTGCGCCGCGCCGGGCGACTCGATCAGGTCGTCACCATCCCGCTTCCGAGCATCGAAGGATTGGAGCGAATCTTCGAGTACCACCTCTCCCGCCTCGAGGACGAGGCCAAGGTCGGTGATGACGTCGATATACGGGTCGTGGCCGTGCTTGCCTTCGGCCTGACCGGCGCCGACGTCGAATTCTTCGTACGCGGGGCCGCGAGGAGGGCTCGTCACGAAGATCGGGCGATCAGCCAGAACGACCTCGTCGCCGAAGTGACTCGCCGCCCGCGACGACCCGATTCGGTGCCTCAGCTCGGCCCCACTGAACTGCACAGGGTCGCCGTACATGAAGTCCGGCCACGCGCTGGCCCGCCTCATGAGTTCGTCGAAAGGCGAGGATCTGGCTTTCATCAGCATCATCCCGCGCACGGACGGCTCTTTGGGGTTCGTCGCCTCGGCTCCCACTGAGGCTCAGGTGCTGACGCGGCGCACGATGCTCGAAAGATTGGAGACAACGCTGGCGGGGCGCGCCGCGGAAGCGGTGATCTTCGGGGCCGACGATGTCAGCACCGGTGCCGGTGGCTCGAGCGAGCACAGCGACCTTGCCGTGGCCACGCGGACGGCGACGTACTTCGTATGCCAGTCCGGCTTGGGTGGCCCGACCTCCCTGCTTTGGACGACCGCGCCGACCCCGGGACAGACGGCTCGGGTCACCGAGCTCCTCGACCAGGCTTACAACAGCGTTCTGGCGCGGCTCGAACTGCAACGCGATCTCATCCTGCGGATCGCCAAGGTGCTCAAAGAGAAGCAGGAGATGTCTGGAGACGAACTGCGACGGCTTGTCCCTCTAGGGCAGGGCGAGTCCGCATCGACCTCCACGTGAGCAACGACGCCCAAACCGTCGACCTGGTCCTCGAAGGTGGGGGCGTCAAGGGGATCGCGCTCGTGGGAGCCATCTCAGTGCTCGAAGAGCACGGGATGAAGTTTGCGAGAGTTGCCGGCTCGTCAGCCGGTGCGATCGTTGGCTCCTTGGTGGCCGCGGGCATGCCGACGGCGGCCCTACGCAGCGCGATGGATGCACTCGACTTCAAGCGCCTCTGTGATGACACCGACCTGGACAAGGTCCCACTGGTTGGCAAGGGCCTGTCGTTCTTCTTCGACCACGGGGTGTACGAGGGCGACTACTTCCGAGACCTCATCGGCGGGCTTCTCGCCCATCTGGGCGTCGACACATTCGCCGACCTGCGATTCGACGACCCCTCGAGCGGCCTTCCGAATCACAAGCAGTACAAGCTCCTCGTCACGGCATCCGATGTCAGTCGAGGCCGCCTCATGTGCCTGCCGTGGGACTACGCGTGCGAAACGGCATCGATCCCGACTCGCAACGTGTCGCCGACGTGGTCCGGGCCTCGATGTCGATCCCGTTCTTCTTTCGTCCCGTCAGACTGCCGATTCCTGGGAAAGCGCCTTCCACCCTGGTTGACGGTGGAATGCTCTCCAACTTCCCCATCGACGCGTTCGACAGGGTCGACGGCAAGCCAGCGCGCTGGCCCACCATCGGCATCAAACTCGTTTCCCACTATGACCCCGAAGAGGTGCAGCACGAGGTCAATGGTCCCGTGAGCCTTGCCGCCGCAATCGTCGGCACTATGTCGAGCTGGCATGATCAGTTAGAGCTGCAAAACCCCAAGGTAGCGGAGCGGACCATGTTCGTCGACAACTTGGGGGTCAAGTCGACCGACTTCGACATCGACAAGCCGATGCAGATGAAACTCTTTGAGAGTGGGCGTGTCGTGGCCGAGCGGTTCCTTCAACAGCCGTTACCCGCGACTCCCTGAAGGGTGAGGAGCGTTCCGGTGAGCGGGTCGTCGTCGCCTCCGACGGTTGGTCGTCACTCCTGAGAAGACGAGCCCTCGGCGGTCGCAGTGTCCGGGGTCACGTCGCCATACTGCGACACGGGTAGGAGCTGCACACCGGCGGGCGAGGAAGCCTCACCGAGAAGCCGCGGAGATCCGGGTCATCGGTCGCAGTGACGTCCGGCTTCGCCGCACCCTCTGAGTCGGCGAAGTACCCACGGAGAAACCTCCCGAGAACGTCTCCTCGCAGGGCGGGAACAGGGCCTGCGACGAGCACCTCGTCGTCCACATCGAAGGCGAGCAACAGCATCCCGTGCGCCCGCCGTCCGCCGGTCGTCAGACTCGGCTGGAAGTACGGCACATCGAGGACGCGGGCACCGAATCGCTCGTAGAACGAGAGGCGGGCCAGCGGGTCTCCGATGAATCCGTCGACGGCGTGGCGCCTCGGATCGTCGACCTCGGCCAGCGTCACGAGGGCCCGACGCGCCCGTGACCACTCCGGGAGGTGTCGCATCAGGCATGTCCCGACCCCACGACCTCGCACGCCCGGACGCGCCGCCAGATACGAGAGCAGATAGACCCGGCTGGACGGATCCCACTCGCAGATCATTGCGCCGAGGATCTCTCCAGAGAGACCACGGGCGGCGGCAACGTCGACTCTCCTGGGGCTTACCTCCAAGGCTTCGGAGATGGTCGCGAGCGGATCAAGCTCGTCTTTACGGAACGAGGGGACGAGGATCTCTCGGTACAGCTGATCGAGGAGGAGCGCAGCGTCGGGCCGATCGGCGAGATCCACGACGCTCGTGGGATCCGAGGGACCGCCACTCTCCTTGCTCACGGCGGCGTCAGGGACTGGTCGTCGACATTGCCTGGTGTCCTCACCCCGCCACGCGACTTGCCGAAAGCACTCTTGATCGCAGCCCACCTCTTCTTGAGCGCACTGCTTCAAGGCGACCAGCACGTCGTGAGCGCCCGGGAGCTTGAACACGGCCACGAGGAGCAGAACTATGAGCGCGCTGAGAATGAATGCCTCGAGCTTCTCGCCACTGCGGTGGACCCCGTAGCCATCATCGAAGAGGGCGAACACGGCGGCCAGCGATGGGACACCGACGAGTACCGCACCAGCACCGAAGAAGAACCCCTGCATGTCATTTCTCTTTTGTTCTCTCCTCGACGCCATCGTCGAGAGCGTGTTCAGGTGCGCGTCCAGCACCGAGAAATGAGACTGGAGCTCGCCCTCGAGCCTGTCAATGCCGGCGATGGCAAACATCTGGTCGAGGTACTTCCGGTGGACGGCTGTGAGGCACAGGTCAGGCGAGTGAATCTGGGCAATGACGGTCGTCGCCTTGTTCAGGATCAGGCGCAATTGGAGTTGGCGCTCGCTTATGTCGTCGGTCGAGGGGTCCTTCTTGAGGCCGTGGCTGGCCCGTTGCCGTATCTGGCTCATCCAGCTTTCGAGCAGGACCGGCAACGTTGCAACGAACTCAGCCGCTTCTTCGTGCTCCGCGATGAGATACTCCGGCGTCCCTCGCAGCAGCCCGAACGTTGTGTTCGTCGTTCGATAGGCGAAGTTGCCTACGAATGACAGTGGCTGCATCGTGTTGCCGTCCTTGGTATCAGGCAGGCTGTAGCGAGACCATTCCTCGAGGACGGCAGCCGCCTGTGCCACCGGCTGGAGGAGAAGCGCAAGTCCCTTTGCCTCTCGTATCAGCACGTCGATAGAGAGGTCACGGTCGATGAGATTGTTCTCTCCGTAACCCTGCTGCTCCAAAGAAAGTTTTCGAGCCGTGACGATCACGTGGGGATACGCCGTTCGCACGAACCCTGGTTCTGTGATGCGGGGTCGCGTCGGCCCGAGCTCTTCTCCGAGTTCGTTCGTCCGAATGTGTGGCTCAAGATGTGCCACGAGCTCCTTGATGAGCTCCTCGGCCAGCTCGAAGAGACGTGGCCATTCGTGCAAGCCGAAGATGACCTTCTCATCGCCCATCTGCTGCATGGCCCTGCGCATCGACTGGTTGAGATCGTGGATCGTGGCGTCATTGAGCTGGTGCTGAAACCGCAGGTAGTGATTGCCCAGGCGACTGAGCCGAATCTCGAGTGAGAAGGTCTCATCCGCGAGCTCTATGTCCTGTTTGGCGAGGATCTCTTGTGCCCTGGTTTTGATGTGTGGGCTCTCCTCAAATGCCACGGTGACGCCGGTGAAGAGACCTTCCTCTTTGCCGTCCAACGCATCTGGGCTGTCCCACATGTCGGTGAGTTCGAAGGGCCGGACGTTCGCGGTCAATCCGTAGAATCCCCACTTGTCGGGCCTGTCACATGCCTGGGCGTTCTCGCATTTCTGCTTCTGTGCTTTGTCACAGATCTGCGCGCTGTCACACTCCGTGTCCAACGAGTTCGCCGCGTCGACGAGGCTGGAGGGATCTGCCCAAGGGACGGCGAACGGGTAACAGTAAATTACGTTGGCCCGATCGACGTGCAGCCGAGGCCAGGAGTCGCGGAGGCCTTCGAGCCCGAGACGGTGACTGCGGAGCTCGCTCTCGTAGACGTCGCCCTTGATGCGCTCCTCCACCTCACCGAGGCGGTCGATGACATTGCCCATCTTGACTGATATGTCCACAGCGTTGTCGATGTAGTCGCAGACCGTGTCGCCTACCTCAGCAACGGCGCCGAAGTAATCGGAGTCGATGGTGGCCCGAGAGTGTACGAACCCCCTACAACCTTTGTGGGGCCCGTCGCCCAGGAGGTCGAGGATCGCCCGCGCCTGCTCCGCCGATCGGGCCGCAGCATCCTGCATGGTCAGTGGGCAAGAGCAGTTGAGCCCGCTCTCGACTTCCATGGCGGGATCGATGGTGTCGATCAGCCCCATGATACAGGTGACCATCGCGGCCGCGGCTGGATCATGTTGCTCGAGGAGATCTTTGGGTGCTTGACCGCCCGGTGACGTCAGAGCCCGGTGCGTCGCCTCAATGGCTGACCGGATCCCCGACCAATTCGAGGTGTCCTCCCAGACCATCAAGTACCGCGCGATAGAGGTAGGTCGTCAGGAGGACCGCGTACGGCGGTGATGAAGCGGCGACTCGAAAGGACGCAGCGAGAGTGCCGTCGTCCTCATGCTTATCGACAACCTTGTCGATCGACTCGTCGAGCTTTCTGACGTTAATAGCGCCCGGAAGTGTCTCTTCCATTGCGAGGAGCGTGTCTCGCAGGCGATCGCATCTTCGTTCGAGCAGCTCCCCTCGGATGATCTGCCAGCGCGCTTCATCGTCGAGATCGATCATCACTGTCCCAGTGGTCACTGAGGCGTCGGTCGTCATAGTCCCGACACCGCGGTGTCAATGACGTGGGACAGCGTCAGCCAGACCAGGCGTTCGAGGCCGCTGGTCGTCATCGTGGTCGGTCGTGTCCACACGGTGCTTCTCGCCTGCCGTCGTGTTGCATCGATCACTGCCCCTGGGTCTTTGCGGTTTGATGTCGCTGCAACGCTAGTGAGAATTTGGGCCTCCGCGCTCAGGAGGAGCACCACTGAGACCGGCACCGAACCGCGTTCCGCTGTGGGCCTATGACCCCGGGGGCACCTCCCACAGACCAACGGGCGCGCCGCCGAGGGGGTAGTGCCCCGGCAACCGCTCTCCCGACATGGCCCGCTCCATGCGTTGCTGCATGCCGGGCAGGAGCGTGCCGTCCTTGATCATCGCCATGAACGTGGCCCCGGCATTGCCCACGTCGAAGAAGTCGCGCTGCCACGACCATGTGAAGTCGCCGCCGTAGCGGAACCACGATCCGCCCAGGCCGGCAATCTCGTACTGCGTGCCGTCGGAACGGGTGGCGTCGGCCACCTGCTTCCACAGGCCCAGGACCTCACCCTGCTGATCGTCGATCAACACCTTTTGGTACGGATAGGTCCACCCCTCGAGCCCCGCCATCTCGAGCCCGAGGGCAACGGCGCGGATCTCCTCGCGACCGACGGCCATGAACTCGTCGTTGGGCCCGACGTTCCAGCCGTAGGTGGCGTCCTCGGTGTAGAGGTCGGCCATGTGCTGCCAGTTCTTCTGTGCCTCGCCCTGGCGGTTCGCCTCGAGCCAGCGCTCGACCATCTCCTCCAGTTCGGCACGCGGGTAGGCGGGCATCGTCCTCAGTCCTCCTCAATCGAGAGTGCATGGGTGGGGCAGTACTTCACGGCCAGCTGGACCTGCTCGCGCACGTCCTCCGGCGGCTCGGGCTGGAGGATCGTGAGGTCCCCCTGCTTCGACACCGAGAACGCGGTCGGCGCCTCGCCTTCGCAGGCGGCGTGGCCCTGGCACAGGTCTCGGTCGACGACGATCCTCACGACGACGCTTCGGTGCGCATGCGGCGCCGGTACCGGACCAGGCAGGGCTGCTCGAGCTGGACGACCATCTTGGAGTGGTCGTTGCGGTAGCTGTCGAGGGGCTGTGCCGCCTCGAACTCCCAGCCTTGGAGCAGCACGGAGAAGATCGCCTTGAGCTGCATCATCGCGAAGGCGGCACCCACGCAGCGGTGGCGGCCCGCTCCGAAGGGGATCCAGGTCCACGGGTTGGCGCGGTCCTCCTCCCGTGGCTCGAGGTAGCGCGCCGGCACGAAGTCGTCCGCGTCGGGGAAGTCCTCGGGGATGCGGTTGGAGATGGCCGGGCTGGCCCCGACGAATTTGCCCGCCGCGATGCGGTAGCCGGCGTACTCGAGGTCCTCCATGGCCGCGCGCAGTAACAGGATGAGCGGCGGGTGCAGGCGCAGCGCCTCTTTGATCGCCGCCTCGAGTCGTGGGATCTCGCGCAACGCCTGGAAGCTGACCTCGGAGCCGTCGGCGTAGAGGGTGCCGAGCTCTCCCGTCACGGCCGCCAGCTCGTCGCGATGGCGCAACAACTCGATCAGTGTCCACGCTGCCGTGCCCGACGTCGTGTGATGGCCGGCGAACATCATCGAGATGAACATGCCGGTGACGGTGTCGGCACTGAAACGCAGTGAGCCGTCCTCCTCGCGGATCGACATCAAGATGTCGAGCAAGTCGTCCTCGCCCTCGGGCGGTGGAGGCCCCGCGGCGCGGCGCTCCATGATCCCCGCCACCAGTTCGACCAGGGCGGCCCGCGCCGCGTTCGCGCCGGCGGAAGCTCTCGATGTCGGCATAGGGATCGACGTAGGCAATCGGGTCGGTCCCACGCTCCAGGTCGTGATACAGCCGCGCGAACCGCCCGTCGAGCTCCTGGCGAAAGCGCGGCCCGATGAGGCAGGCCGACGACGTGTAGATGGTCAGTTCGGCGAACCAGTCCAACAGGTCGATCTCGCCGTCGTCGCCCCACCCCGCGGCCATCTGCTCCACTTCCCTCGCGATGGTGGCGGCGTGGCCGCGCATGAACTTGTCGCGCAGCGCCTGGTTGTGGAGCATCTCGCGTCTGCGTTCGGGCGGAGCGTCGAAGACCACCCCGCTGCCGAAGATCGGGGTCATGAAGGGGTACGCCTCGGCCTGGTCGAGCTGCTCCTCGGGCGCCCGGAAGTAGAACTCGTTGGCATCGCCACCGGTGAGGAGGACCACGTCGCGCCCCCCGAGTGTGAACTCACCGACGTCGCCGCATTCGGCGCGTACCGCGGGCCATCAGTGCGATCGGGTCGCGGCTGAGCTCGTCGAGGTGGCCGTTCTCGGCCTCGCCGCCAGAGACCCGCTGGGGCTCGCGTCGCGTCGTCTCCGTCGTCATGGTGCAGCCTCTCCCTTCTCGTCCAGCGGCGCCTCGGGCTGGACCTCGATCACGCTCAGGTGCGTCCCCCGCGGCGCCGCTATGGCGTGTGCGATGGCGAAGCGCGACCCCGTCAGGACGCAGGAAGGCGGAGTGACGAGCCAGTCCCCAGCGTGACCACTCGGCCAGCACGTTGGCCGTCACGTCGGGGTCCCAGTCCATGCCCATGCCGGTCAGGGTCGGTCCCGGGCGCACGATGATGGCGCGCACCCCGGTCCCCTCGAGCTCCATCTGCAGCGCGGTGACGAAGCCCTCGAGGCCCCACTTCGACGCCACATAGGCCGACATGCGCGGCCTGGGGTGGGCCACCACGTCCGAGGTGACGAAGATGAGGTCCCCGCGCCGGCGCTCGACCATCCCGGCACCGAAGGCGCGGACGAGCCGGTGGGTCCCGCCCACGTTCACCCGGAGCACCTCTTCGAAATCTTCTGGGGCGGTCTCGAAGGCGCTCCCGGGCGCGATGCGCGCCGCGTTCGACACCAGCACCTCCACCGGCCCGAACGCGTCCTCAGCCTCCTTGGCGAAGGCCGCGATGGAGGCCGGGTCCGCCAGGTCGAGGTGGAAGGCGGCGGCGGTACCGCCCTCGCCTCGGATGCCCGACGCGAGCTCTTCGCAGGCCGCGGTGCGCCGTGCGCCGAGCACGACCGGATGGCCCGCCTGGGCGAGCCGACGCGCCGTGGCGGCGCCGATCCCCGACGACGCCCCGGTCACGACCGTGGGCCGGCGTTCCGGCGGATCCTCGAAGCGCGGCATCAGGGTGTCAACGGCGCGGCGTGACCCCGCGTCCTCACCGCCGCGTCACCGTGGTGGGCAGCGCGGCGAAACCGCGCACGTTGATGGAGTGGACCCGCGCCACTCCGTCGGGGTCGACGTCGTAGTCCTGCACCCGCTGGACCAGCTCGGTCAAGGCGACGCGGGCCTCCATGCGGGCCAGCGCGGCGCCCATGCAGAAGTGCCGGCCGCTCCCGAAGCTGACCAGGTCCTGCGTGCTGCGCTCGATGTCGTAGGACTCAGGGTCGGCGAACACCGCCTCGTCGCGGTTGGCCGACCCGATGAGCAACAGCACCCTGCTGCCGGCGTCGATGTCCACGTCCTGGACCCGCACGGGCTCGCGGGTCACGCGCGCCAGCATCTGGGTCGATGTGTCGTAGCGCAACGTCTCTTCCACCCAGTTGGGCACCCATCGCGGTGTCGCCGAGCGGCTTGGCCCGCTGGTCGGGATTGCGCCAGCCCCAGTACCAGGCGTTGCCGAGCAGCTTGGTCGTGGTCTCGTTGCCGGCCACGACGAGCAGAAAGAGGAACCCGATGACCTCGTCGTCGCTGAGGAGGTCGCCGTCGATCTCGGCCTGCAGCAGAGACCAGGTCAGGTCGTCTCGCTCGTGGTGGCGCCGGTCCGCCACCATCTCCGCGTAGTAGCCGGCCAGGGTGAGTGCGGCGTCGAGTCCCTCGGGCGGGATGTCGTCCATCCCTTCCTCCCGGTGGACGAGCAGGTCGGCCAGACGTCGCACCTCCGACCGGTCCGACGGCGGCACGCCTACGAGCTCGGAGATCACGTCCATCGGCAGCCGCCCGGCGAAGTCGCCGATGAAATCGAACGAGGCCGCCTCGAGCGCCGTCTCGAGGTGGGACGCCGCCAGCTCCCGGATGCCCGCCTCCATCGCCGCCACCCGCCGCGGCGTGAAGCTCTTGCCGACGATCGAGCGCATTCGCGTGTGTTTCGGCGGGTCCATGGCGAGGAAGGACATGGCGCGGTGCGCGTCCGGACCGAAGGCGGCGGGGTCGAGGCTGACGCCGTACGCGTTGGAGTAGTGATCGACGTCGCGGAACGCGGCCAGGACGTCGGCGTGCCGCGCGCGTACGCAAAGAAATCGAGGTCGCCGTTGTAGAAGACGGGAGCCTCGGCGCGCAGCCTGGCGTAGGTGGGATACGGGTCCTCGTGGATGGCGTAGTCGTAGGGGCTGTAGGCGAGCGGGGCGACCGTGGTCATCGGGCCGCCCGGTCCCCTCGCGACGTCATCAGCGCCGTGGCATCGGCCATGAGCGGCGGCACGGCGTCGAAGTCGAGGTGCCCCATGCCGGCGCTGATCAGCGCGCCGGTGTAGGTCGCTTGCAACACGGGCAGGACCGCCGGGTCCGCGGCACCACCCAGCGCGGCGGCCAGCCGCCGCCCGATCTCCACCCCGATGCGCAACCGCACCCCCTTGACGTCAGGGCCGTCGCCCAAGAGCGCCGTCGTGCACGCGGCGACCGCCGGCGGCCCCATGGACGCGAACCCCATCGTGCGCGCGGTCTCCGCCACTCGCTCGGGCAGATCGACAGTGAGGTCGACCAGGTGCGGCGACGACTGCACGCAGCGCCACAGGACCTCGGCCAGCAGGTGGTCCTTTCCGGAGAAATAGGTGTAGGCGGTGGCCGGTGCGACCCCAGCACGCCTGGCGATGGTCCGCACCGAGATGTCCGCGTACCCCCGCGTCTTCGGCCTCCTCGGCGGCGGCCGCCACCAGTCGCTCCATGACCGAGGCCTGACGTTCGGAGAGGTGCCGGCGCGACGGCTGCTCGGCTAGCGCGGGCCGGTCGGACGCCGTCGTGGACGCCTCCATGGGGTCGAACACGATCACGCCCTGCCGGCAGGCGACGATGCCGGAACGTGCGGCGTGCCGTCCTTCATGTCGGGGAAGGTGAAGGTCGCAGCCGTCGTCATGCGCGTGATCTTCGTGATGTCCTTCTCGGGCAGCGTCTCGGTGTCGTCCTCGATGACGACCTCCCAGCGGCAGTGCGGCACCCGGTCCGTCGGAACGCGGGGCGGCCGGTGCACATGGCGGATATGCGCCTTGGGGTTCACCGCTTGCGCCGTCACATCGAAGGTCCCGTCCTCGATGTGGTGGCACATGTTGGTCACCATCGCGTCGCCGAAGGGCTCCGCGTCCATCAGCGCGCCGCAGTAGGCCAGCTCGAAGTAGCCGTGCTGCTCGTCGACCAGCTCGTAGTGCACGTCCATGTAGTGATGCGGAAAGCCGGGGTCGAGCTGGAGCACCTTGAAGATGGCGGAGACGCCGTCGCCCTCGATGTTCATGATCTGGCGCAACCGCTCCCCGTAGACCGGGCTGGCGCCGGCCCATTCCTCGATGGCCAGCTCCTTGACCGCGTCGGCCCCGTAGCGCAGGCCGATGGCGGCGCACATCGACCGGTCGAGCAGGTGCACGATGAGTCCGTACTCCCGCACCAGGCGCACCAGCGCCTCCTTGGAGAGGTCCTCGTAGTCGAACCCGGGGTCGAAGGGGCCCGCGTAGTCGGGGCGCTCGCCGCCGTCGGGGACGCTGCCCCCGCCATTGCGCTCGGTCATATGTCCAGACGATAGTCCAGACAGTTGTCTTGGCCTCACGCCTGATGTTCCGCACCACAACAGAGCCCTGCCCGGCCGACGCCGACGCCGGCTTGCTGTGCATCATGCGCGCCGGCGCGGACACCGCGCTGAAGGACCCGGCTGTTCTCTGTGCGCTGGGCGAGCAGCTCGGCGTGCCCCTCCCCCTCGCTGAGATGGCCGAACGCCGTACCGACCGCGTCGTCGGTTTCCCTGGGGAATCAGGTTGGGCCTACCGTTCGGGGGCACGTGCACCAGCAGGAAGGCAAGGTCATGAGCCAACCACCCGATCCGCGCGCCGCGGGCATGGCCAAGATGCAGGAGGTCTACGGCTTCACCGTCGACCCCACCGACCTCCCTGGGCGCTACACCGACATCACCGTCGACCACCTGTTCGGGACCGTGTGGACCGACGACACCATTGACCTGGTCCAACGGCGGCTCCTCACCATCGGGGTGCTGGCCGCGCAGGACAAGCCCGAGCTGCTCGAGATCCAGTTCGACTCGGCGCTCGAGCGCGGCGAGCTGACCGTCGAGCAGGTCCGAGAGGTCGTGGTGCACCTGACCCATTACGTCGGTTGGCCCATCTCCACGGCGGTCAGCGGCGCCGCGGAGACGATCATCCGCCGCCGCGCCCAGGCAGCCGTCGACGCCACAGGCGGGTGACGTACGTGGCCCGCATCGAGACCGAGGACGCCGCGCCCGGTGTCCGCGTCTTCACCTTCAACCGGCCCCAGGTGCGCAACGCGTTCGACACGGCGATGTACCTCGAGCTCACGGCCGCGCTACGCGACGCCGACGCCGACGACGGGGTCGGCGCCGTCGTCCTGACCGGGAAGGACGGCGCATTCACCTCCGGCGCGGACCTGGCGGAGATGGCGGCGCTCGCGACCGGAACCAAGGTCGAAGGCTCCGATCGGGGCTTCCAAGGCCTGCTCGAGTGCCTCGGTGACATGTCGGTGCCGCTGCTCGCCGCAGTCAACGGCGTGGCCGTCGGGCTGGGCTTCACCATGCTGGCCCACTGCGACCTGGTGCTCGTCGACCGCGGTGCCCGCCTGCGCGTCCCCTTCTCCGAGCTCGGCGTGCCGCCCGAGGCGGCCAGCAGCTTCCTGTTCCCCGCCGTGATGGGCTGGCAGCGCGCCGCCCGCGTCCTCCTCACGTCGGACTGGGTCGAGTGCCGAGGAGCTCGTGGACCTCGGGCTGGCCCTGCAGCGTGTGCGACACCGGCACAGTGCGTGACGAGACGGTGACGCTGGCGGCGCGGATCGCCGCGTTCCCCGGCCCGCCGACCCGGGCCATCACCTCGCTCATGCGGGCAGCCCGCCGCGACGCCGTGCGTGAGGCCAACCGGCGCGAGCAGGGCGCGTTCGCCAAGGTGCTCTCGGGGGCCGCGCAGCGCGGCACCCTGGCCGACTTCGCGGCGAAGGCGGCGCCGGCCTGACCGTGCGGCTCGGCATCACCGCCGCGCTCACCGACCGCGACCTGGCGCCGGCCACGCTCGCCGTCGCGGTCGAGGAGCTCGGCTTCGACTCGTTCTGGCTCCCCGAGCACACGCACCTCCCGCTGCGAGAGGACCTGCCACCCGCGCTCGTCGAGGGCGTCCGCCTCGACGACTACAAGCGCTGTCTCGACCCGCTCGTCGCGCTGGCCACCGCTGCCGCCGTGACCACGCGCATCGGCCTGGGCACGGGCATCCTGCTCGCCGCGCAGCACGACCCGATCCTCCTCGCCAAGGAGGTCGCGCACCTTGGACCACCTCTCCGGCGGCCGGGTGACGCTCGGCGTCGGCTACGGCTGGAACCGCGCCGAGGCAGAGGACCACGGCGTCGACTTCGGACGCCGGCGCGCCATCGTGGTCGAGCATCTCGCCGCCATGGAGGCGATCTGGTCGTGCGACGAAGCCGAGTTCCACGGTGAGTTCGTGGACTTCGGGCCGACCTGGTCGTGGCCCAAGCCACTCCAGCAACCCCGCGTGCGCACCCTGGTCGGGGGCGGCGCCACCGAGACCGTGCTCGCCGCGGCGGCCGCGCTCGACGGGTGGATCCCCATCGGCGGCAGCGGCCTGGGCCGCGCGCTCCCCGCCTGCGGGCGCTGGCCGAGCGGGCCGGCCGCGACCCGGCCGCGCTCAGCGTGGTCCCCTTCGGGACCCTCGCGGAGAAGGGCAAGCTCGAGCACTTCGCGCGGCCTCGGCGTGACCGAGGTCGTGTTGCGCATCCGGGCCGGCGACGAGCGCTCGGTCCGGGCCGAGCTCGAGGCACTCGCCCCGCTCGTCGCGTTCGCGGCCACACTGGAGCAGGCATGACAGACCTCACAGACCTCATCGACGACACAACCCCCCGGCTGGGGAGCACGACGCCGCTGCCCAGGATCATCAGCGTGGACGACCACATCGTCGAGCCGCCCACACCTCTGGGACACCTGGCTCCCGGCTCGGTTCCGAGCCGCGGGCCCAAGGCAGAGCGGCGGGGCATCGGCGAGATGGAGCACATCGGTGGCGGCACCTACCGCCAGATCGTTCGACCCCGACGGGCCGCAGGCCGACTGCTGGGTCTACGAGGATCTCGTCTACATCAACAAGCGCCACGTGGCCGCCGTGGGCTTCGATCGCGACGACATGACGATGTCACCCATCACCTACGACGAGATGCGCCCGGGCTGCTACGAACCCAAGGCCCGCATGGCCGACAACGAGGCGAACTGGGTCGAGGCCGTCACTGTGCTTCCCGACCTTCCCCCGCTTCTGCGGCCAGACCTTCCTCGAGGCGAAGGACAAGGACCTCGCCGAGGCGTGCGTCGTCGCGTACAACGACTTCATGGTCGAGGAGTGGTGCGGCGACAGCGGCGGCAAGTTGATCCCGCTGTGCATCATCCCGCTCTGGGACGCGGAGAAGGCCGCCGCCGAGGTGCGGCGCAACGCGGCCCGTGGCGTTCGCGCCGTCTGCTTCAGCGAGATCCCGCCGCACCTCGGGCTGCCCAGCATCCACGGCGGCTACTGGGATCCGTTCTTCGCCGCCTGCGAGGAGACCTCCACCGTGGTGTGCATGCACATCGGGTCCTCCTCGAAGATGCCGGCGACCTCGGCCGACGCGCCCGGTCGCGGTGGCGGCGACGCTGAGCTTCGGCAACGCCATGTCGTCGCTTGACCGACTTCTTGTTCTCGGGCGTGCTCATCCGCTTCCCGCGTCTCGCCCTCGCCTACTCGGAGGGGCAGATCGGCTGGTTGCCCTACATCCTCGAGCGGGCGGACGACGTGTGGCGCGAGCACCGCGCCTGGGGCGGCGTGAAGGACATCGTGCCCGAGCCGCCGTCGACCTACTTCCACCGCCAGGTCTACGGCTGCTTCTTCCGCGACCAGCACGGGCTCGACTCGCTCGGCGTCATCGGCGCCGACCGCATCACCTTCGAGACCGACTACCCCCACACCGACTCCACCTGGCCCGACACCGAGGCCGTCGCCGAGCAGATGGTGCGAGACCTCTCCGACGACGACGTCTACCGCATCATGCGCGGCAACGCCATCGCCATGCTCGGCCTCGACATCACGTGAAGCTCGGCGACGTCGTCAACCCCGACGCGGCCCGCTGGGGCAAGCCGCTCGACGGGGTCCGCGTGCTCTCCCTCGAGCAGATGCAGGCGCTTCCCTTCGCCACCCAGCTGCTCGGCCGCCTCGGCGCCGACGTCGTCAAGGTCGAGGCACCGGGCACCGGCGACCTCGGGCGCAGCGCGCATGCCCGCCATGAGCGACCCCGAGGGTCGCCCGGTCGGCGCCACCTTCATGCGCAACAACCTGTCGAAGCGCTCGGTCGTCATCGACCTGAAGGCGCCGGCCGGGCGCGACCTCGTGCTCCGGCTGGCGCCGCGCTTCGACGTCGTGGCCGAGAACTTCCGCGCCGGCGCGGCCGAGCGGCTGCGGCTGTCCTACGACGACGTGGTCGCCGCCCATCCGAGCGTGGTCTATCTCTCGATCTCGGGTTTCGGCCGCCCCGTGCAGCCCGGCGCCGATTCCTCGCCCTACGACGGCTGGCCCGCGCTCGCCTCCATCGTCGAGGCCATGAGCGGGGCCTACGAGTTCAAGCGGCCCGAGGGCCAGCCGCCCATCGGCTCGCCGATGGGCGGCCTGGGCGACATCGCCACCGCGCTGTTCGCGGTGATCGGCACACTCGCCGCGCTGCGCCAGCGCGACCGGACCGGGCGGCCCCAGCGGGTCGACGTCGCGATGCTCGACGCCATGGTGGCCATGCTCGACGTCGTCCCCAACTTCTGGTCGATGGGCATGCCCATGGGCACGCCCTGGCCGGGCATCCTGCACGGTTTCCGCGCCGCCGACGGCTGGTTCATGCTCCAGGTCCTCCGCCCGCACCAGTGGCCGGACCTGGCCCGGGCGATCGAGCGGCCGGAGTGGGCCGACGACCCGCGCTTCGCCACGCCGCAGGGCTGGCTCGACCACCTCGACTCGGACATCCGCCCGGCCATCGAGTCGTGGGCGAGCACGATGACCCGTCGTGAGGCCTGCGACGCGCTCGAACGCGGCCGGCCTGGTGGCCGGGCCGGTGGCCACCGACGCCGACGTCGTCGCCGATCCCCACCTGGCCGCTCGCCACATGCTCGTCGAGCACCCGCGCACCGACGGCGTCGACCAGCCCGTGCTCGTCCCGGGCCTCCCGGTCAAGTTCGCCGACGTCGCCGAGGGCCCCGAGACGCGCGTGCCGTGGCTGGGCGAGCACACCGACGAGGTCCTCGGTGCGGAGCTCGGACTCGGCGCCCGACGAGCTGGCAGAGCTGCGCGAGGCCCGCGTCATCGGCTGAGGGCGCCGAGCGGCGCGCGGCTCGCTGGTTCCGACCCCTAGTAGCGGGGCAGGGCCACGAACGCGACCACGTAAGCGAACAGCGCCGCGCCGACCAGCGTGCAGGCGTGGAACACCTCGTGGAAGCCGAACACCCGCGGCCAGGGGTCGGGCCGCTTGCGCGCGTAGACCAACGCGCCGGCCGTGTACACCGCGCCGGCGCGCGAGCGTCGAGGGCGAACCCGACCCAGCCCAGGCCCCGCACGAGCTGCGGCGCCACCAGCAGCGGGCACCAGCCCACCACGACGTAGGGCAGGGCGACGACCCACTGCGGCGCATCGAGCCAGACCTGGCGCAAGGCGATGCCGGCGGCGGCGCCGCTCCAGACGAACGCGAGGAGCAGCACCTGGGCCCAGCCGTGCAGGGCCAGGACGGCCACCGCGGTGCTCGTGCCGGCGATGCCGATGAAGATCGCGCTGTGGTCGGCCCGTCGCATGCGCCGCCAGGCCCGGGCCGACCAGCGCACGCGGTGGAATGCCGCGCTCGTCCCGAACATGACGAGCATGCCGGCGACGTAGAGCGACAGCGCGGCCCGTGGCCGCGGCGTCGGGAGCCGCAGCAATGAGGAAGGGCCCGCCGATCAGCCAGGCCACGAACGCGCCGACGTGGAGCCAGCCGCGCAGCAGGGGCCGGTCGGTCGCAAGGCCGTCGGCGTGCTCGTCGCGCGTGCTCGGTCGTTGCACGGCCACGACGCTCACGGGCCGGCCTCGGGCTCGAGCCGGTCGGCCAGCTCCACTTCGCTGCGCGAGATCCCGAGCAGGAAGAGGATGGCGTCGAGGTAGGGCACGCTGAGCGCGGTGTCGGCGGCCTCGCTGCACCACCGGCTTGGCGTTGAAGGCGATGCCGAGCCCGGCCGCGGCGAGCATGTCGATGTCGTTGGCGCCGTCGCCGACCGCGATGGTCCGGGCCAGCGGCACGCCCGGCGGCCCTCGCAAAGCGCACGCAGCGCGTCGGCCTTGCCGGCCCGGTCCACGATCGGCCCCTCCAACTCGCCGGTCACCAGCCCCTGGTCGAGGGCGAGGACGTTCGCGGCCAGGTGGTCGATGCCGAGGTGCGCACCAAGCGGCTCGATCACCTGCACGAAGCCGCCGCTCACCACGGCCAGCTCGTAGCCGAGCCGCTTGAGCGTCCGCACCAGCGTCCGCGCGCCAGGCGCGAGGACGATGCCCTCGCGCACCGCCTCGAGGTCGGCTCTCTTCAGCCCCGCCAGCAGGCGCACCCGTTGGCGCAAGGCGTCCGCGAAGTCGAGCTCGCCCGCCATGGCGGCCGCGGTCACGGCCGCCACCTGCGGGCCGCAGCCGCACCGCTCGGCGAGCAGGTCCACCACCTCACCTTGGAGCAAGGTCGAGTCGGCGTCCAGCACGATGAGGTGCTTGGCCCGGCGGTGCAGCCCGGCCGGCTGCACCGCGAGGTCGACCTCCAAGCGTGCCGCCTCTTGCGCCAGCGCGCGCCGCAGCAGATCGAGGTCGGGCCCGGTCACCGAGAGCTCGTAGCTGTGCACCGGGTACGACGCCAGCCGGACGATCCGTTCGATGTTGCCGCCGCAGCGCGCCACGCAGCCGGTCACGCCCTCGAGCGCGACCGGCGTCGACGTCGGGCGCGAGCAGCGTCACCAGGTGCCGGTCGGCCCCCTCGCTCCACCGTCGGACTCGACGAGGGGGTCGACGGCGACGTCCACCCCGGCACCGGCCAACGCTTCGGTCAACGCATCTGTCAGCGCGGCACGCGCCTCATCGTCTTCGTTCGCGCCGTCCGAGCCAATCGGACCTCGGCGCAGCAGGAGCAATCGGCCGTGCACCCGGATCTGCTCGACGTCGTCGACCGCCACGCCGCGGGCGCCCAGCACGGCGAAGAGGCGCTGCGCGATGCCGGGGGCGTCCTGGCCCCGCACCGTCACCAAGAGCGATGACGGCGCCACGTTCGCCGCGCTCACGACAGGGTGAGGTCCTTCTCGGCGACCCACCCCGATCCCTCGACCCAGCGCCGCACGACGCGGGCCGGCACCCCGGCGACGACGCAGCGGTCCGGGATCTCGCCGCGCACCACCGCGCCGCGCCGCCACGACGACGTGCTCGCCGATCTGCGCGCCCGGGAGGATCACCGCGTTGGCCCCGAGCCAGCTGCCCGAGCCGATGCGGACCGGCGCCTCGGTCGGCCACTGGCGCCCGATGGGCTCGACCGGATCGAGGTAGGTGTGGTTCTGGTCCGTGATGTAGACGTAGGGCCCCGTCTGGATGTCGTCGCCGATGACGATCTCCCAGTGCCCCACGATGTGCGAGCCGCGCCCGATGAGGCAGCGGCTGCCGATGGAGACGACGGGTCGGTGGGCATCTCCTGGCCCGGCGCCATGCCGGCCGAGATCGAGGCGTAGGGGCCGACGATCGTCTCGGACCCGATGTGCACGAGGTGCTCGTTGTAGACCGCGCCTTGCGGGAACAGGAGGCACGCGCCCGGCCCCAGGCGCCCGAAGCGCCGCCCGCGCGGATCGCCCGGCCCGATGGCCCCGAGCTCGGCGGCGCCCTCCCACGCCGCGTGGACGCAGCCGGGACAGAGGCCGGCGCAGCACCGGTGGGAGGGACCTGGCCCAGCTCACGCCGGAATGGTAGGTGGTCCGCGGGACGGGTGCCCGTGACGGGCCTGACCCCGGGTCAGCAGCGACCCGCTGGGTAAACTCGCCGTGTGCAGGCCCTCCCCCCAGACGGCGGGGCCGATTCGACGGCGCCATCGGCCCCCGACCCGGACAACCCGGCTCCGGGCGACCGATTGACCGCCGCCAGTTCCTCCAGCTCTCCGCGCTCGGTGCCGCGGGCGCGGCGAGCGGCCGGCTCGGGCAGTCGCAGGCGCAACGCCAAGAAACCGCCCGCGCATGCCCGCCACCACAACACCGAACCCAGCGGTCCCCGCGATGGAAGCAGACCACGCTCTCCAGCGGCGTCATCGTGCCGACCGCGCCGTGGCTGATCGCGGAGAACAACGAAGCCGGGCACCCTCAACTGGATCTGCAACCACGTGCAGCCGGACCACGCGCTCGAGGGCTTCGCCAGCCAGGTCAGCGCGGTGCACGGCGACGACGTCGCGCTCTTCGTCAACACGCAGGCCTCGGCGGTGCAGGCCCAGGTGTACCGGATGGGCTACTACCAGGGTCTCGGCGGCCGGCTCATTCTCCAGACCGACTTCGTGTCGGCCACGCCCCAACCGGTGCCGACGCTGTCCGCGGACGGCACGGTCAGCTGCCCGTGGAAACCGACGATGACGCTGAACGTGACCAAGGACTGGCCGCCCGGGTGCTACCTGCTGAAGCTGGTGGGCAGCGGCGGTGAGCAGCAGTTCGTCCCGCTCACCGTGCGCGACGACACCTCGCTGGCGTCCTATGTGATTCAGAACAGCGTGACGACCTGGCAGGCCTACAACCTCTGGGGTGACTACAGCCTCTACTACGGCCGCACCAGCGCCGGCGGCTCGGACTTCGCCAGCCGCGCCCGCATCGTGTCCTTCGACCGCCCCTATCCGCAGACCTGGGCCTCGGGCGCGGCCGACTTCGTGGGCAACGAGCTCCCGCTGCTCATGCACCTCGAGAGCCTGGGCCTCGACCTCACCTACTGGACCGACGTCGACCTGCACGCGCAGCCTGAGCTCCTGATGAACCACAAGTGCCTCTTCAGCCTGGGCCACGACGAGTACTGGTCCCAGCCCATGCGCCAGGGTGCCGCGCTGGCGAGCGCGGCCGGCGTCAATCTGGCCTTCCTCGGCGCCAACGCCTGCTACCGCCAGATCCGCATGGAGCCGAGCACCAACGGGGCCAACCGGCTGCAGGTCTGCTACAAGGACGCGGCCGAGGACCCGATGTCGAGCGAGCAACCGGAGCTGACCACCGTCAACTGGAACCAGGCGCCGGTCGACCAACCCGAGTCGACGCTCATCGGCGCCATGTACCAGTCCGTCGGGGCGAAGGCGCCCATGGTCGTGACCGACGCCTCCTCGTGGCTCTACGACGGGTGCAACCTGAGCGACGGCGACTCGTTCCCCAACGTCATCCTCGGCGAGTACGACCGCTTCGTGCCCGCGCTCCCGGGACCGCGCAACCTCGACGTCCTCGCGCATTCTCCCGTCCCCGGACAGTCCAACTGGTCCGACGTGACCTACTACACCGCGCCCGGGAACGGCGGGGGCGTACTCGCCAGTGGCTCGGCGAGCTTCGTGTCCATGCTCTCGACCACCGGTCTCATCCCATCCATCGTGATCCCCGGCCCCTTCCCCGGGATCACCGACGTCGTGCGGCGGGCCATGGAGAACGTCTACGGCCGCTTCGGTCTCGGTCCCGCCTCCTCCTATGGCAGTTCGGGCGGCAACTGGACCGAGATCTACACCGGCGCCGCCGCGGCGGCGGCCAGCGCCGCGGGCACCCCGTCGGCCTGACCGGCACCGACATCGCCCGACCTCCCACCGGAAGGGCACACCACGCCGGACCTGCGGCCACGCGTGCATGACACCACTTTTGGATGCGGCCCACCTACGATCGTCCCGCAGACATGGGCACATCCGACGACTCTCGCTCCCGGGCGCGCCGCCCGATCGCGTGGGGAGCTTTGGCCACCGCCGGACTCGCCGGTCTGGTGCTGAGCGCCTGCTCCTCCTCCCCCGTGCACCACGACGCGGCGGCGAAGGACCCACCGACGACGACGACCACGACCGCCGCCCGAAGCCGACGTGCCCGCTGACCGGGCTCGCGGCACCCGGCGGGGTGGTGCCCCAGCGTCCGGCCATGGCGGTCAAGATCGACAACTACCCCGCGGGCCGGCCCCAGTCGGGGCTCGACAAGGCCGACATCGTCTTCGAGGAGCCCGTCGAAGGCGGCATCACCCGCTACGCCGCCGTCTTCCAGTGCCAGAACGACGCGCTGATCGGGCCGGCCCGCTCGGCCCGCAACATCGACATCGGGATCCTCGGCCAGCTCGGCAGCCCGCTGCTGGCCCACGTCGGCGGCATCAACCCGGTCCTCGCCAACATCGACGCCTCGCCCATCGTCAACGTCGACCTGGGCGACTCCAACTCGCTGATGATCCATCCGCCGGGCAAGGTCCCGCCGGATGCGGACTACACCTCGACCGCCATCGTCTACGGCACCCACCCGACGATGACCACCCCGCCGCAGCCCCTGTTCTCCTACTCGACGGCGCTGCCCGGCGGCGGTTCCCCGGTCTCGACGGTCAACATCGACTTCTCGGGCACCTCCAACGTGACGTGGAAGTGGAACGCGACGACCAACACGTTCCAGCGCTACTACAACGGCACCACGCCCGACATCCTGGCCGACGGCGCGCAGAACCAGACCCCCAACGTCGTCGTGCAGTACGTGCAGATCAGCTACGGCCCCTGGCTCGAGAACTGCGAGGGCGGGCTCGAAGTGCAGGCCGACCTGTACCCCAACGCCAGCGGCACGGCCGAGATCTTCCGCAACGGCATGGCCTTCCCCGCCACCTGGCACCGCGGCGCGCTCGGTGACCCCACCCAGTTCGTGAACGTGTTCGGCGTGCCGATCCCGCTCGAGCCCGGCACGACGTGGGTCGAGCTGGTGCCCAACACCATCTTGGCGACGACGACGCCTTAGCGGCGCCGGCGCGGCGCCCACGTCACGCCCTGTCGGCGCCGCCGCGGCGACTCAGCCGGGCTTGCGCGCGACCACCGCCAGCAACAGGCAGTCCTCGGCCGGCGGCGAAGACGCCCGGGTGCGCGCTCGCCTCCTCCTCGTCGAACACCCCCGCCGCCAGCCCCGCGCCGCATCAGGTTCAAGCCCTTGCACTCGCTGACGACGAAGCCGACGCGCTCGAGGAGCGCCACCAGCTGGCCCGCGCTGTACTCGATCTTGTGGTCGTGGTTCATCGGCTCGTCCGAGCGCAGCCGCCACACGCGGCCCGTTGGGCGTGTCGAGGCAGAGCCACCCGCCGGGCGCCAGGACGCGGAACGCCTCGCGAGCCACCTGCTCGCCCTGGGCCTCGGTGACGTGCTCAATGGACTGGCCGCTGTAGACGAGGTCGAAGGAGCCGTCCTCGTAGCGCCCGAGGTCGACCATGGAATGGAAGGCGAACTCCACCGGACCCGAGCTCGGAGAGCACCGGCTCGCCCGACGAGCCGCCCTGGTAGATCTCGTCTCGCTCCTCGACCGGGAGGTCGACCACCACGAGGCGCTCGAAGGGATAGGGATAGCCGAGGTGGACGAGCGCACCGTCGGGCAGGCCCTGGTGGGTGCCCGCCGAGGTCGAGGATGCGGGCGGCGCGGGGCAGGCCCGAGACGAACGTCGCTGCGGCTCACGTGCATGGAGAGCAGGACGTTGCCGATGGGGACGCGGCGGCGGAACTCCTCGGAGTGGGCCAGCGCCTCGGCGACGCCATGGCGCGAGAGCGCTCCCGACGCCAGCTTCTGGGTGTAGTCGGCGCCACCCACCGCGTCGGGCTCACGGTCGAGGATGACGTTGAACGCCATGCGTACCGACTGCTTTGGCGGCAGGAAGCGGAACGGCACCGTCGGGACCGCTCGGTCAAAGACGCGATAGATCCGTCGCTTCCACTCGTCAGCCGGCATGGTCCCCATTGTGGCTGCTCGGCTCCGCCGCGCACGATCCCGGACGCGAAGCGCTCCGGACCATCACCCGAGGGAGAGACGGAAGACGGCCCGGAGGCTTCGGCCCTGTGAGAGGCGGGGTACTGCTCTGAGGGTGGTGCTTAGGAGTCGAGCGTGATCGGGAGGTCGTCGGAATCCAAGGCGTCTTCGGCGGCGGGCAACACTCCGCTGTCCTCGCTCGGGGCGAGGCACTCGCGTACCCGGTCGTTGATCTCGGCCATCAGCTGCGGGTTCTCCGAGAGGAACGTCTTGACGTTCTCGCGGCCCTGGCCGAGCTGCTCGCCCTCGTAGGTGAACCAGGCGCCCGACTTCTTGATGAACCCGAGCTCGACCGCCACGTCGAGGAGGGACCCTTCGCGGCTGATCCCCCTGCCGTACATGATGTCGAACTCGGCCTGCTTGAACGGCGCCGAGCACTTGTTCTTGACGACCTTGACCCTCGTCCGGTTGCCGACCACGTCGGCCCCGTCCTTGATGGCCTCGATGCGGCGGATGTCGAGCCGGATCGACGAGTAGAACTTCAGCGCGCGGCCGCCGGGCGTGACCTCGGGCGAGTTGTGCACGACCACGCCATTGACGAGGTAGTTGTGACTGTCCTCCACCTCGATGTCGTACCGATGCATCGAGCGAGCCGGTTCCTTGACTTGGATGTCGATGACTGGAAGCGCCATGAGCTCGTAGCGCATGGGTGTGAACACCGGATCGACGGCGAACCGACCCCGGTAGGCCGGAAGCAACTTGTAGTCCATGCTCGGATGCACGAACGGTGCGATGAGCGCGTGGAACTTAGCCGTCTCCTCGTTGGTGAAGATCAGCTTCGCCTTCTTTGCAGCGCCTGAGGCGATCAACTTCGCCCGGAAGCCCCAGGTGTCGGCCAGGTACGCCGCCAGGCGTTCCCTCGTCGCCGGCTCCATCGCCTCGATGCAGATTTCTGCACGGCCGGTCTGACCGGCTGTTCGCTTCTGTAGCTCCCTTCGAACGAATGGACAGATGACCGTCGTCCATGTACCAGAGAGCCAACGACAACGGCGTCAGGTGCTTCAGGTAGTCGTCGCTGAACACCTTCTTCTTGCCGACATAGACCTCTTCGCGGAGAGGGGCCAGCTCCGGAAGCGGGTGAAAGTCATAGTTGACGACACCGTCTTCTCGAACGCGGCGACGGACTCCACGTTCGAGAACAAGGACGCCTTCCAGTCAGCATAGGCCGTCTGCTTCTCACAGTGGCCGAAGCGGAACCGGCCTGCATGACCGCTGCGAGTCGACGACAAACAGCTGTCACCCATCAGGGCCCCGCGCAGCGCGTCCCACTGGAAGCCCGAGAGGTAGTGCGGCAACGCCTCGAGCACGTGGTCGCCGACCTTCAGCTCGCCGGCCTCGCGCCAACCGTTCGGCGTGCGGATCAGGTGGTTGGGCGTGCACCCCAGTTCGACCCGACCCCCCTTGGCGGGTTTGGCCACCGTAACTCGCAGGAACTTGATCCGTCTTCCCGTTGTCGAACCAGTTCACAACCTTCTTGGGCACGACTGCACTGACCGCCGGGTCATAGGACAGCACCTCGACGGGGAGGCGCTGGTTGACGATCTTCCCGATCATCGCGGTGCTCCCGTCGGCGAGGACAACCCGGGATGCATAGTCAAAACATCCGTACATGACGCCTATTTTTTCCCGCAGCTGGTTGATGAAGATGGCGATGGTGCTCGACTTCGACAGCGTGCCGGTCAACTTGCGCAGTGCCTGGGACATGAGGCGCGCCTGCAGGCCGACGTGGGTGTCACCCATCTCGCCCTCGATCTCGGCCCGCGGCGTGAGCGCGGCGACCGAGTCGACGACCAGGACGTCGAGCGCCCCGGAGCGGATGAGCATGTCGGCGATCTCGAGCGCCTGCTCACCGGTGTCGGGCTGCGAGATGAGCAGGTCGTCGACGTTGACACCGATGGCCCGCGCGTAGACCGGGTCCATGGCGTGCTCGGCGTCGATGTAGGCGCAGATCCCGCCGTTGCGTTGTGCCTCGGCCACGGCGTGCATGGCCAGGGTCGACTTTCCGGAGGACTCCGGGCCGTAGATCTCGACGATGCGGCCGCGGGGCAGGCCGCCGATGCCGAGTGCGAGATCCAAGGAGAGCGCGCCGGTGGGGATCGACTCGATGTTCATCCCGACGTTGTCGCCCATGCGCATGACCGAGCCCTTGCCGAACTGCTTCTCGATCTGCCCGAGCGCGGCGTCCAGTGCCTTGTCCCGATCCGATTCGGCCATCCCTCTCTCCTCTGCTTCCTCTTCGCTTCTCTGTCGTCGTGTGTTTCGCTGCTTTTCGCTGCTCGTTGTCCTGCTCTGTGGCCGGCTCGTTCGATCGGCGTCTCGTCGTGACCCTACGGAGAGGGTGTGACGGGTCCCGCTCGGGCGGCTGCCTGTTCGGCCACCTTAACGAACATGTGTTCGTACAACGCGGACCCTCGGCGCGAGGGTCCGGGACTGAACGGTCGCTTCGGCCGCCGACCGAGCGGCTAAACCCGGTCGTGGGAAGCTGACTGCTCGCCGGGTGGGAACGGTGGAGAAAGGACATGGTGCTCCGCGGGAGAAAGCTGGTGGCCGTCGTGCTGGCCGGGCCCCTGGTCGTCGGGTCCGTGATCCTCGGGGCACTCGCCGCCGCTATCGCCGTGCTGTCCGGCCCTGTCCAAGCTGCGACGGTGTCGAGTTCGAGCTCCCCCGACGCCACCACGCTCTACAAGGACGCCATCACCACCACCCACTCGTGGTCGGTCCACTACGCCTCGGACTCGACTCAGTCCAAGCACACGATCTCCGAGAGCGGCGACGCCGGGCCGGCTTCGGGGAGCCAGACGGTGAGCATGGGCACGGGGTCGATCTCCATCATCGTCATCGGCGGCATCACCTATGTGAAGGGCAACGTCGGTGGCCTCGAGACGCTCGTCGGGTTGGATGCGTCGCAGGCCAGCCAGACCGCGAACCGGTGGATCGAGTTCTCCACCACCAACGCGGTGTTCGCTCAGGTCGTTGCCGGCGTCCGCTCGAGCGACATCGCGAAGGAGCTGGCGTTGAAGGGTCCGCTCTCGCTCGAGCGTCCGCGCACCGTTGACGGGACGGCGGTCGACGCGATCGAGGGGACACAGAAGTTCGGGAACACGACGAACCATGTCGTCCTCTATGTCCGCGCGCACGGTGCGCACGTGCCGGTGGAGGAGGACTCGGTGAACGCCAAGGGTCAGCACACCGCGGCCGAGCACATCGCGTATTCCAAGTGGGGTGAGATCGTGCGCCCGCGCGCACCGCAGGCGGCCGCCTCCCTCGGACCCGTCAGCTCGGTGTGACCCACACGAGCTCTGGTTCCGCACAGCTGTGACTCAGATCCGCCGGCCCGAACCATGCGACTGCGCCGGCCGTGGGACAATGGCCCCGTTCCCCACCGGGCTCGGGCAGGCGCAGACGCGCCGCCAGGCTGGCCCACCAGGAGAGTGAAGGTCATGCGTCCATCCCCCATCCGCATCGCCGCGGCCGTCGCTGTTGCCGCCGGCACAAGCCTCGGCGCCCTCGGCGCGCTGGCCGCCGGACCAGTGTCGCTGGCCGGCGCCGCGTCGAACGCGCAGAGCGCGCCGAGCGCGCCGAGCGCCGAGCGCGCAGGCTGAGTACAACGCGGCGATCAAAGCGGTCGGGACCAAGGGGGTGCACTTCGTCTCGACGGCGTTGCAGAGCGGCATCAGCCTCACGGTGATCGGTGACACCGGCACGACGTCGGGTGCACAAAAGCTGACGGTGCAGAACGGGAAGACGATCGAGCACATGAGCGCCCTCGTGATCGGGTCGACTGGATACGTCTCCGCCAACGCAGCCGCCCTCCACCACGTCATCGGCCTCACCACGAGCCAGTCGTCGAAGTACGCCAACCAGTGGCTGTCGTTCCCGACGTCCAACAGCTCGCTGGAGGAGCTGGTGAGCGGTCTCCTCGACTCACAAGTGAGTTCCGAGCTGCAGATCAGCGGTCCGTTCACCTACGGCACGGCCACCACGGTGGACGGCCAGCACGTGGTGGCGGTGCGCGGCTTCGTTGCCACAGAGAGCGGCTCCAAGGTCCCGGTCCTCCTCTACATCCCGGCCACGGGTGCGCCCCGGCCCATCCAAGAGGTCACCAACCCGGGACAAAGCGGCCGGAGCTCCACCATCCACGGCACGGTGACGTTCACGAACTGGGGCGAGAAGACGACCGAGAAGGCGCCGGCCCACGCGGTGTCACTGCTGAAGATCGTGCCGCCCACGTCGAGCACCAGCTCGACGAGCTGAGCCGGCGGCGGGCTGATCCCGTGCCGCCGCAGCTCGAAGCGGTGCGAGGCGACATCACCGCTGAGGCGGTCGACGCCGTCGTCAACGCGGCCAATGCCGGTCTGCGTGGCGGCGGTGGCGTCGACGGCGCCATCCACCGGGCCGCCGGCGCGGCGCGGCTGCAGGAGGCCTGCCGCGCCATCGGTGGCTGCGCGGCCGGGCACGCGGTGGTGACCGACGGCTTCGCCCTTCCGGCGCGCTTCATCATCCATACCGTGGGCCCGTGTGGCGCGGCGGCACCGCGGGCGAGCCCGAGATCCTGGCCTCGTGCTACCGGTCCGCGCTGGCCGTCGCCGACGAGGTCGGGGCGCGCTCCGTGGCGTTTCCGGCCATCTCGACGGGTGTGTACGGCTATCCCTCCGGAGAGGCCGCCGCGATCGCCGTGACAACCGTCGGCGCGGCGGACACCCAGGTGTCCCTGGTCCGATTCGTGGCCTTCGACGAGGCGACGCACGCGCACTACGTCGAGCTCCTTACCTGAACCTCTCTCGACGCGACCCTCGCCTGACCCGACCCTCGCCTAAGCCGGTCCTCGTCTAAGCCGGTCCTCGTCTAAGCCGGTCGACTGCTGCGCCGTGCTCTCGGCCCCGGCACGCCAGATGGCTCAGCCCGTCGTCAGGTTGTAGATCGTCACCCCTCCCACCGTCTGGGTGCTGAAGTGCGACTCGACCCACGAGGTGATCTGCGACGCGTCGTCGGTGGAGCCCCCGCCACCGCCTAGTCGGCCGAATCCGCCGATGCCCCCGCCCCCACTGGCGATGAAGTAGTGGATCTTGCCCTCGGCGACGTACTTCTCGAACTGAGCGAGCGTGGGGGCCGGATCGGTGCCGTTGAAGCCGCCGATCGCCATGATCGGTTGACCGCTGGCCAACTGGTAGCCGGCCGCGTTGTTCGAGTTCACGGTCGCGGCGGCCCAGGTGTAGCGGCCGGCGTCGGCTTGCAGCAGCTTGGTCGAGCGCGGGGTTGGATTGGCTGGCGTTGAGGAATCCGGCACCACCTCCCGCCCCGCCCAGACCGAAGTGAGCGCCACCGCCGAAGCGAGGGGTCGTCCCGCTGCCGTTGCTCGTACCGCCCGCGAAGCCACCGCCGGGGAACCCGCCGCCGGCGAATGCGCCACCCCCTGCCCCGCCGCCCGGGAATCCGCTTCGACTCCCGGTCCCGCCCGGGAAGGCGCCCCGCCCGCCGGGGAACCCACCACCAGAGCCACGCCGGAACCCGCCACCGCCGAACCGGCCGGCGAACCCGCCGGGGAACGTCCCGCCGGGACCGCCCTGCCCACCCGCCGGCGTCGGCGTCACCGACGGGATCGCGCCGTTGTGGGGCGTGGCCGCGGTGGCCACGGTCGAGAACAGTGGCGCGGCGAGTGCGGCGCCCAGGCCGAGGATGGCGACCAAGCCGACGGCCAGCTTGGGGACGCTGCCCAACAGGGGCAGCGCCAAGATGGCCGCGACGCCGAGCACGCCGACGACCACGACGAAGGGCCGCAGCGCCGGGAACCAGTTGGACGTCCGGCCCAGCAGCACGTAACTCCAGATGACCGTTGCAGCCAATCCGGCAGCCAAACCCCCACGACCGACCCAGGTGGCACGTCGCTCCCAGAGGCTCATGGTGCCGATGCCCACCAGCGCGCCGAGCGGAGGGGCGAGGGCGACGGTGTAGTAGGGGTGGATGATGCCCTGCGCCATGCTGATGACCAGGCCTATGCAAACCAGCGAGCCGCCCCAGAGCAACAGCGCCGCCCGCTCGCGGTCGGTGCGACGCGCGCGGATGGTGACGAGGAGGAGCACCGCACCCATGACCAGTGCGCCCGGTAGCAGCCACGACATCATGTTCCCGAACGAGTCGTTGAGCAGCCGCGTCCAACCCGTCGGGCCCCACATGCTCGTGCCGCCGACGCCTCCGCCAACGCTGCCCGACTCGTTGCCCGTGAGGCGACCGAAGCCGTTGTAGCCGAATATGAGGTTGAGGATGCTGTTGTTCTGTGAGCCGCCGACATACGGGCGGTCCGCCGCCGGTGTGAGGGCGACCGCGGCGACCCACCACCCGGCAGCCACCACGACGGAGACGCCCATGAGCACGACCTGCCACACCCGGCGCCACCATCCGGTCGGCGCGGCGAGGAGATAGACGACCGCCATCACCGGGAGAATGAGGAAGGCCTGCATCATCTTGGTGATGAAGCCGAAACCGACGAGCGCGCCCGCAAGAACGAGCCACTTAGTCTGCGCCTTCTCGAGGCCCCGCATGGTGGCGTAGGTCGCGCCGGTGAGGAGCAACGCCAGCATGGCGTCGGGATTGTTGTAGCGGAACATCATGGCGGCCACCGGTGTGAGCGCCACGACCACGCCGGCGAGGATGGCGGCCTGCGCACTGAACCACCGCCGGACGGCGAGATAGACGAGGCCAACGGTCGCAACCCCTTCGAGCGCCTGGGGCACTAGGACGCTCCACGAGTTGAGCCCGAAGATGCGGGCCGAGATCTCCATGGGCCACAAGAAGGCGGGCGGCTTGTCCACCGTGATGAAGTTGGACCCGTCGGACGAGCCGAAGAAGAAGGCCTTCCAACTCTTGGTGCCGGCCTGCACGGCCGCCGAATAGAAGGAGTTTGCCCAGCCGCTCGCGCCAAGGTCCCACAGGTACAAGACGGCGGTGCCGACGAGGAGGATCAAGAGCGCCGGGCGCACCCAAGGGGCGTCGCTCTCCTTGCCCCGGAAGAAGCGGGCAAAGCGTCCACGGCGAGGGCCCGGTGGCCAGGACGGCGCGCTCGGCGCGGCGGAATCGCCGACAGGTGTGGGGGCCGGGTCGAGTTGCACCGGGAGATCGAGGACGCCGACGGAGGTCTCGGGGGCGTCGGAGGCGGGTGTGAGGTCCGTCATCGTGACTCCTCCGTCGATTCGGGTGCCCGGGGTGTGCGCACGCTCGGTCGGAAGATCCAGGCCCGCAATACGGCGAAGCGGACTACGGCGGCGAAAGCGTTCGCCACCGTGATCGCGATCACCTCAGCCAGTAGGACCGACGGCGCAAGCCATTGCGCCACCACCAAGCCGAGCGAGGTGAGACCGACGCTCACCACGTACAGGCCGCCGGCGACGGCAAAGAGGCGCCCGCGGCGCGCTTGGCCGTCGGTGGTACGCGACAGCTCGCGGTGCACCGCGGTGTTGAAGAGGGTGGCGATGGCCATGGCCAGCGCGTTGGCACCGTAGGCGCCGGCGAGGGGACGCCACGCGATGAAGAGGAACAGATAGCCGAGCGTGGAGACGACGCCCACGCCGGCGAAACGCAAGAGCTGGTCCGCGGTGACTTCGTTCGAGCGGATACGACGCAGGCCTTTGGGCTTATTGACCAGAAGGCGCCCTACCCCGCGCAGATCGGCCGCTGCGGTTGCCACGATGTCGACCCGCGAGTCGGGATCGTCGACCCAGTCCACCGGGACCTCTCCGATGCGCAGGCCCAGGCGCTCGGCCGTCACCAGCAACTCGGTGTCGAAGAACCACTCGTTGTCCTGCACCAACGGCAGCAGCCGTTCGGCCGCGTCACGGCGCAGCGCCTTGAAGCCGCACTGGGCGTCGCTGAAGCGGCCGCGCAGGGTGAGCTTCAACAACAGGTTGTAGGCCCGCGAGATCAGCTCGCGCTTAGGGCCGCGCACGACGTGGGCGCCGGGCGCGAGGCGCGACCCGATTGCGACATCGCGATGCCCGGAGAGCAATGGCGCCACGAGGGGCAGCAGCGCCGGCAACGCGGTCGAGAGGTCGACGTCCATGTAGGCGACGACCGGAGCCTGACTCGTCGACCACGCGCTTCGCAACGCGAAGCCGCGGCCCTTGCGGGACAGGTGCATGGCCGCAACACCTTTGAGCGAGGCCGCCAGCTCGGTCGCGACCCGTGCGGTGTCGTCAGTGCTCGCGTTGTCGACCACCGTCACCAGGGCGCGGAACGGAAAGGAGTCGTCGAGAAACCGCCGCAGTTCTCTCACCCGCTCGTCCAGCTGCGCCGCCTCGTTGTAGACCGGCACCACGATCTCCACGTCGACCGGGACCCGGCGCGGATCCACGTCGGTCTCGTAGGGAGCCAGGGCTGTCATGGCGCTCATGCTGGCGGGTGTGCCTCCGGGCTCCGTGAAGCTCGGCTGTGGGCCCGGTGTGAATCGTGGCAGGCGCATTGTTGGCCCCCTCACCAGGGTGCTCTCAGGCCAGCGGCTGCCGGGACGGCGGTGCGCCACTCACCTGCGCGGGGTTGGCCGGCGCGGGGTTGGCCTGCGCGGGGTTGGCCTGCGCGGGGTTGGCCGGCGCGGGGTTGGCCGGCGCGAGGTCTGCCGGCTCAGCGTCGACTGTCGGCAGGTCTGCCGATACGGGATCGACCAGGTGGCTCAACGGGATGCGGACGCTGACCGCCATGCCTTCCCCCGGTGCCGACGTGGCTGTCACGGTGCCACCGTGCGCCGCCACGATGGCCCACACGATGGAAAGCCCGAGCCCGCTGCCCCCGCTGGTGCGCGAACGTGCCGGGTCGGCCCGGTAGAAGCGCTCGAAGATGTGGCGCGCCTCTTCTTGGGGCATGCCCGGTCCGCTGTCGCGCACCTCGATCTCGGCCTGGTCCCCGATCTGGTCCACCCGCACGGTGGTCGTCGTGCCCTCGGGCGTGTGGGCCCGCACGTTGGCCAGGAGATTGTCGACCACCTGGCGCAGGCGATCCTTGTCACCGGTGACCTCGACGGGCGCGCTGGCCCAGAACCGCACCGGCCACTCCGGCCCGACGGCGGTCGCCGTCCGGACTGCCTCCGAGGTCAGGGCGACCAACTCGACCGGAGCCCTCTCCACCGGCACGCCCTCGTCCAGCCGGGCCAGCGTGAGCAGGTCGTTGACCAGCCGGTCCATGCGAGCCGTCTCGGTACGGATGCCCGACACGATGCGTGGCAGGTCCTCGACGTGCTCGGCCCCGCCACGCTCGAACAACTCGGCATAGGCGGACACCGCAGCGATGGGCGTGCGCAACTCGTGCGACGCGTCGGCGACGAACTGGCGCAGGTGGTGCTCCGACTCTTTCAAACGGGCTTCCGAAGCGAGCCGAGCCGCGAACGCGCTCTGGATCCGCTCGAGCATCACGTTGAGGGCGCGGGCCAGGCGCCCGACTTCGGTCGACTGCTCGGCGCCCGGGACACGCCGGTCGAGGTTGCCCGCCGCGATGGAGTCCGCTGTCGCCTCCACGTCCTCCAGCGGCTTCAGTCCCAGACGCACCAGCCACCAGCCGCCGAGGAGCGCCAGGACCAACGCGGCGGCGGTCACGGCGAGCTCGGTCAGGAACAGCGTGTGCAGGGTGCTCTCCTGGTCGGTCAACGGCTGCGCCAGCACAGCGATCACGTTGCTCCCTGGTGCCTTCACGGCCCGCACCCGGAAGGCCGGTCCGCCCGGGGCGATCGAACCCGTGGTGAAGTAGGCCTCCTGGCTCCCGTCGGGCTGGCTCGAAAAGCCCGAGATCGGATCGGGAAGCTGCGGTCGGTACGAGGAGGTCCCGACGTAGGCCGGGCACTCGAGCCCGCTGAGCACCGTCCCGTTCTGGGAGACGTCGGCGCTGTAATAGATGCCGAACACGTTCGGACCTCCAGTGCCGCCCCCATTGAAACCTCCACCAATCGCACCGTTTCCGCCGCTGACGATGGGATGGGCGCCGGCGCGGCCGTTCTGGGGGCTGATGCAGGCCAGCGTCCCGGTGACCACGTTGACGGGGACCCCGGGCCGGCGCTGGGCCAACTGCTGATCGACCTGGTTGTACAGCGAGCTGCGCAGCGCGGAATAGGTGGCGAAGTCCGCCACGACGAGCGCGACGATTGCGATCGCCCCGACCGCGAGCAGGAGCCGCAGCCGCAGCGACACTCAGGCGGCTCCGTTGGCAGACTCCGGCTCGCGCAGCGTGTAGCCGACGAGCCGGATGGTGTGGATCAGTGGCGGGCCGAACTTCTCGAGCTTCTTGCGCAGATAGCTGACATAGGTCTCGACGACGTTGCCGTCACCGCCGAAGTCGTAGTGCCACACGTGGTCGAGGATCTGGGCCTTGGAGAGGACGTGGCGCGGGTTGAGCATGAAGTAACGCAGCAGATTGAACTCGGTCGCCGTCAGATTGATCGTGTGCCCGCCGCGATGCACCTCATGGGCACTGTCGTCGAGCTCGACGTCCGAGAAGCGCAGCACGCCATCGTCCTCGGGCTCGTAGCCGGTACGGCGCAGGATGGCGTGCACACGCGCGATGACCTCGGCCAGGGCAAAGGGCTTGGTCACGTAGTCGTCACCGCCCACCGTCAGGCCGGCCAACTTGTCTTGGAGCGTGTCGCGCGCGGTGAGGAACAGGACGGGGACCCGCACACCGTCGGCGCGTAGGCGCCGTGTCACCTCGAGGCCGTCGAGGTCCGGCAGCATCACGTCGAGGATCACGAGATCGGGCGGGTCCTCTTGGGCTTGGGCCAGGGCCTTTCGACCGGTCATCGCCTCGTCGACGACGAAACCCTCGTAGCGCAGCGACGTCGCCACCGCGTCGACGATGGAGGGCTCGTCGTCAACCACCAGGACGCGTGGTCCGTTGTCGATCTTCACTTGTCCTTACCTCCCTGCCTTCAGAATCGCATCTGCGAATGCCGACCCAGTGTGACCTGGCTGTGGGCCTCCTGTGAGCGCGGGCCCCTGGCGGGGCCTCGGGCGAGGTGTCAGGCAGGAAGGGCGTCGAGCGCGCGTCTGAGCAGGTCTAGCGCTGTAATTGCCCCGTACTGGCGCACGCGCTCGCGGTCACCGGGGACCCGCAACTCGCGGGTCAAGTGGCCTGCCCCGGGAGGCAGAGACCGACGAACAGCGTGCCGGGGGGCACACCCTCTTGGTCGTCAGGGCCCGCCACCCCGGTAATGCCAAGCCCGACGTCCGCACCGGTCACCCGGGCGACACCCTCGGCCATCGCGGCCGCGGCCGCCTCGGTGACGACTGGGCCGAGGGGCACCCCCAGCACGTCGAACTTGACGTGCGAGTCGTAGGCGACGACTCCGCCGCGAAACCACTTCGATGCGCCCGGCACGTTGACCAGACGCGACGCGATGAGGCCGCCGGTGAGTGACTCGGCGACGCCGAAGCTGAGGCTCCGCACGATGAGGCGGGCGGCCACGGCGACCTCCATCGACTCGTCGTCGACGCCGAAGACGATGTCGCCCAGGCGATCATCGATGGCGTGCCGGACCTCGCCTTCTTCCTTGTCCAACAGCGCGGTGACGTCACTCAGCGTGCGAGCACGCGCCGTGATCCGCACCTTGATGCCCTCAATGCCCGACGCGAGGAAGGCGAGCGTCACGTCACCGGTCGTGTCCAGCGCGTCGATACGGTCCTGTAGGGACTCCGCGAGGGCCGACTCGCTGGCTCCCCAGGTGCGCAGCACGCGACTGGCGATCACGCCCTCCTCGCCGGCGTCGGCCATGCGGGCTCGCAGGTCGGGCAGGATGCCACGCTCGAACATGTCCATCATCTCGTAGGGGACGCCCGGCACGGCATAGACGACCTTGTTTCCCACGGGACAGATGAGGCCGGGCGCAGTGCCACCAGCCTGTGGGATCACACTGGCCCCGGCCGGCACGTCGGCCTGGCGCGCGTTGTTCTCGGACATCTCGCGTCCGCGCTCCCTGAAAAACGCAGCGATGTAGTCCACGATCTCCTGGTCGCGCACCAGCGGGACGTTGAGCACCTCGGCAATGGCCTCGCGTGTGATGTCGTCCTGAGTCGGCCCGAGCCCGCCGCACATGATCACACCGTCGCTGCGCGCCAGTGCGGTGCGCAGCGCGAGCGTGATGCGTTCGTGGTTGTCCCCCACCGCCTGGTGGAAGTGCGACGCCGCGCCGTTGGCGGCCAGGTGCTCGCCGAGCCAGGCGGAGTTGGTGTCGGCGATCTGGCCGAGCAGCAGCTCCGTGCCCACCGCCACGATCTCGATTCTCACGGGGGCGACCTTAGGTGGAGGACGGTATGTGCAGCGCCCGGCGGCCGTCGAGCAGGTACTCGGCACCGGTGTAGAGCGTGAGGGCGCAGGCGAACCAGACCATGGCGATCTGCAGGTCATGCTGGTCGGCCAACGGCGGGATGATGCAGGTGCCGATGGCGAGGTCCTGCACGAGCGTCTTGAGTTTGGCGGTCTTGCGCGCCGGAATCGACACCCCGCGCCGGCCCACCCAAGAGCGGTACAGCTGCATGCCGATCTCGCGAGCGGTGATCAACGCCACGGGTAACCATGGCAAGTGTCCCTGGGCGGCGAGCGTGATCAGCGCGCCGAGGACGACGGCTTTGTCGGCGAGCGGATCGAGAAAGGCGCCTGAGCGGGTGGTGCCGTGGCGGCGCGCCATGTAGCCGTCGAGGCCGTCACTGGCGGCGAGAATGAACCCGACGACGACGTTGATCCACGACGCGCCCCACGCGACCAGCATCAGGACGTAGACCGGCGCCGCCAGCAGCCGGGCCACGGTGACAGCGTTGGCCGGGGTCACGAGCGCACTGGGCCCGAAGGTGAAGCCGGGGTGGGCCGGGTGTTCGTGCGTGGCGTCGCTCACGATGCCGTGGCCCCAGCGTGAACGTGCCCGCTGTCCGATGTTGGCACGGCGGACAGGTCGGGTCCCTCCGCACCGACAATGTGCACGTCGACGAGGCTGCCCACCTGGAGCGTCGCCGGTACGTGGACGATGCCGTCGATCTCAGGTGCCTCGTGCACGGTGCGGCCCTCACCGGGCGCGTCGACGAGCACGGTGCGGCACTCGCCCACCAGTTGGTCACGCTTGGCGGCGGTGATGGCGTCCTGGAGCTCGCTGCACTCGCGCAGACGTTCGAGCGCCAGCTCGGGCGGCACCTGGTCCGCCAGACCGGCGGCGTGGGTGCCTTCTTCGCTGGAGAAGGAAAAGAAGCCGGCCCAGTCGAGCTGTGCCGCCTCGAGGAATTGGAGGAGCAGGTCGTGGTCGCGTTCGGTCTCACCGGGATAGCCGAGGATGAACGAGGAGCGGAAGGTGGCGCTCGCGTCGGCGGCGCGGATGTCCTCGATGCGGCGCAGGAACCGCTCGCCGTCACCCCAGCGGCGCATCCCGGCGAGCAGTGGGCGCGACACGTGCTGGAGGGAGAGGTCGAAGTACGGCACCCCGGTCTGGAGCACCGTCTCGATCAGTTCGTCCGTCAGGCCCGACGGATAGAGATAGAGCAACCGTGTGCGCTCGACGCGTGCGGCGACGGCGCGGCGTGAGCGCGGCGATCGGCGAGGGCCCCTGCGCAATGCGGCTCGCACGGCCGGGCCCCGTGCGGTCGCGCCCGTAGGAGGCAAGGTCCTGTGCGACGAGGACGATCTCGCGGAGCGGGGGCGCCTCGGCGTCGACGCCGGTGGCGGTGTCGGTGGCGGAGCGAAGCGCATCGACCTCGGCCAGGATCTCGGCGGGGAAGCGGGAGCGCTGCTTACCCCTGAAGGACGGGATGGCGCAGAAGCCGCAGATGCGGTCGCAGCCCTCGGCCACCTTCACGTAGGCCCAGGGGACGCGGGCGGCGGGCCGGGGTAACTCCAGCAGGTCGAATCCGGCGCCTGCCGCGGCGGCGGACCCCGGCGCAGGCAGCGTGGTTCGAAACGACACGGGGACCGCCGCGGGCGCAACGAGGTCGCGGCCGAAGCCAGCCACGAGGTCGACTTCGGGCAACGCCTCGCGCAGTTCGTCCCCGTAGCGCTCGGCCATGCAGCCGGTGACGACGAGTCGCGCACCGGCGCGACGGCGGTCGGCCAGGCTGAGCACGGTCTCAATCGACTCCTGGCGTGCCGCGTCGATGAACGCGCAGGTGTTCACGACGACGAGATCTGCCTCGGCGGGATCGCGAGCTCGGCCCATAGCCCTGCGCCTCGAGGTAGCCCTCGAGCTTGTCCGAGTCCACCTGGTTCTTCGGACAACCCAGGGTCTGCAGCCAGTAACGGCCCACGACTTCTCGCACACTCCTCGCACCAGGCCGCCGCCGCCGAAGTGGCGGTACACGGCACGCCCGCCGCAGCGGGCCGACCAGCGGTCGCCCGGCACCGGGTGCCGTGCTCCCCCAGCGGAGAGGGAGGGATTTGAACCCTCGGACCCGGTTACCCAGGTCAACTCATTAGCAGTGAGTCCGATTCGGCCGCTCTCGCACCTCTCCATACCAGCTCAGCAGCACTTTATTTCGATGTGTTAACCGAGCCTATTTGCCTTACGTCCTAATCCTGTCCTAATCTTACGCGCAGCGAGCACGATCACCAGGGCAGGAGGTGGATGTGGTGAGCAGGCAAGCATACGGCAGCGGGTCCATGACAGAACGCGAGCCCGGAGTGTGGCGCCTCCGCGTGATGGTGGATGGGAAACAACGACAGGAGACGTTCCGAGGCACCGAGGCGGCCGCGCGGAAGCACCTGCGGAAAATGGCCCCTAACGACGGCCAGGCCGACGGACCTCCCCCCACAAGCGACGCCCGCACCTTCGGCGACTTGCTGACGAAGTGGCTCGGCCATATCGAGGCCCGCGGTCGGGCCCCAAAGACGATCGACGAGAACCGTCGGGAGATCGAGTCGAGGATCCGCCCCCGGCTGGGCCACATCGGCATTTCCAACCTCACGGCGGAGGATCTCGATAGCGCGTACTCCGAGTGGCTGGACGAGCTGTCACCGTCCTCGGTCCACCGGCATGCGGCCGTCATCTCGGCAGCCCTGACGCAGGGCGTCAAATGGGGATGGCTAGAAACGTCGCCGTCAACCAGGGCGAGCTCGCCACCGGCCGCAGCGACCCGGGAGCTAGTGACTCCAACGACCGAACAGGTCGCCAAACTCATCAAAACTGCACAGTCGGACGATCCGGTCATGGCCGCGGCCATCGCACTGGCCTTCGTGACCGGAGCCCGGCGGGGTGAACTTGCAGCGCTCAAGTGGTCTGATATCGACCTCGACGCGGGCACGGTACGGATCGACCGGTCGCTGACACAGGTGGCCAAGGTCCTGACGGAAAAAGGTACCAAGACCAATCGGGGCCGGACTGTGGCGATCGATGGTCGGACCACGGCCTTGCTCGAGCACCATCGAGCCTGGCAAGTCGGCCTGTCGAAGCGGGCCGAATCGCCGCTGGCGGCAGACCCCTACGTACTTAGCGACAACGCGAATGGAGCTCGACCAATGCAGCCGTCAAAGATCACCGACCGATTCATATCGTTGCGGGACAAGATCGATATGCGTCCGATCCGATTCCACGACCTGCGCCATGCCAACGTCTCCGAGCAGCTGGCGGCCGGGATAGATCCCGCTACCGTCTCGGCCCGAGCAGGACATGCGAGCACTCGGATGACACTCGATCGCTATGCCCATGCTTTGCCCGCCGGCGGCACGGCCGCCGCGGCCGTGATGGGGGCGCTGCTGCCCGGCGAGTGATCGCCAGCCGTGGCCAGCACCCAGGACTTCCCGTCTTGGCACGATGAGTTGGCCATGGCGGCCTGCGGTGGACACCTGAAAGCCCTGGTGGATCGGTTCACCGACGCTTGAGCGGAGACCGCAAGCCGCCAATAAGGCACGTTCCGCGACCCGCTGGTCTCGAACCATCCTCCATACGAAGCACATCGCTACACGAAGATGGAATCGTGGCGAAGCCAAGCGTGCAGCTGACTCGAGATGCTGAAACCGTCGAGGCGTTCATCGCTGCCTATGACGACTACCTCCGCGTCCTGGCCCCCGTCGCCGCCGACCCCTTCGGCACCGGCGTGCCGTCGATAACCGGTCTCGTGGAGTGGAAGCCCCAACCGGGTCTTGAGGCGGCCGCCGAGGGATACCGCGCCGTCGTTGCGGCCCGGGCGGGCGCTGCAGCAGACATCGCGGAGAAGGCAGCCGGCTTCCTATTGATCCGACCCGGTCGTGTCACAGGTAGAGCTCCGATCCAAGTGAATCCCGTTCGAGCATGGGCCAATCCACTTGAGCCGGCGTCGGACATGCAGATCCAGACCGTCCGGGATTTCGCGCACCAGGCTGCTGGCACCCTCCGGGCGTGGGCCGCTGCGGCAAAGGAACAGGAGTCAGGCCCCATGTGGTGGATCGCGAGCTTCGTCAGGCTTCCAATCGAGGTACGGGAACGAGCAGGTCTCCGCAGCCGAGGAGGCAAGGCGGCGGCGGCAGGGATCGGAGTGTTCATACAGGGTGTGGCGATCGCCGTCGTCGCCGGCATGATTGTCTGGCTGATCCAAACCGTCACGTAGGTTCCCGGGTGTGGGTGTGTGAGGTTCTCGCATGACCTCCGGCGAGAATCTCCGCATACTCGCCACGTTGCGCGATGAAAGCGAATATCTGCTTCAGGCTCCGGCTCAACAGCGATATCCGCTGGATCGCCGTCTCCGCGGACGCCAGGCCCGCATCTCAAGGAGCCTCAAGTTATAGGTGCAGGGCCGGGATGCGTGGCCCATATACAAGGGTCATCCTTGTATTTTATACTATAGAATCCATTGCTACATCCATGGTTCTACCGTATCATCGAAGACGTGACAGAACCGTTTGCGCTGTCGGGTCCGCCTGAATGGGACCCGACGGAACAGCTCATAGACATCGGCGGCGGGGCGGTGATGCACGAGCGCGCCCGGGTTCGATTCATCTGGGAAGGCCGGCTCGTCACGTTTCACCTCCTCGCCGGCCACTCGGAGGATGAGACCGGTGATCAGGTGGTCGTCGAACAGATAGCCGTCCGTGATCAGCGACCACCAGGAGTGCAGGCTCAATCGTTGAAGCAGCTCCCATGGAAACTGATGAAAGAGACGGCGATAGACCGATGCAAGATCGCGCTCCCCCATACGACAGAACCTCGCGGCGCTTCGCCAATGCGCAGGGTGGTGTTGAGTCCCCACCATCTCGCAGCGGTAGCGAAGATCTATGCGGATGCGGCTGCAAAAGGGCTTGAGACGACGCGGTCGGTCCAAGAACACGGCCCCTATCCCTGCTCACCACATACCGCGGTCAAGTGGATCTGGACGGCGCGAAGAGAAGGCATGCTCACGAAGACCAACCCTGGCCAAAGAGGTGGTGAGCTGACCGACAAGGCGCGCCGGCTTCTCGAGGAGGTGGGCCACTGATGGCCAGCATCCGGAAACGTGAGCGCCGCCACCAGGCCCGTTCTCGCAACCTCACCGGCCGGTCCCGGAGTCAGATCTTCGATCGCAAGACTGACGTCAAGGCGTTCCTCGATGCTCCCAGCGCCGCCCGCGATGTCCCGGTAGTCGCCATATGTTCTACGAGCGAGTCGTGATCGGCTCCCAGATCATTGTCCGCGTTACTAACGGCGGGGACGTCGCTACCTTGGTCATCGCCGTCGTCGGTGTTGTCCTAGGTGCCGGCTCTTTGGTCTGGCAGATCGCGAGCCGTCACCTCGAGCGACCGCGGCTCAAACTTGCACTCAAGCGAGCCTGGGCCGACGCCGCACACACGCAAATGGTGACCGCTCCGCTCGGTGGCGAAGTTCCGACGACCCTGCAGAGTCAAGGGTCTGTAGTCCCGTATCTAGCTGTCGACGTCCAAAACGTTGGCCGCTTCCCGGTGGGGGTGCGCTCTGTCACGGCAACCATGGAGCGCGGCTTCGGCTACAGCGAGCCCGGTAACGCCCTCAACCCTCCACGTGATCACCGAATTCAGCCGTTCGCCGTCTCGACGTGGTACCTGCCGATGCAGCCGATTCAGGCCATGGTCGATGCAAGCGCGGCGACGCTCCCCGGCATGAATCACGCCCAGGAGGTTCGGGTCTGCGTGGAGCCGGAATTTGGCAAACCGCTTGTGACGAAGAAGTCATTCGTCCGAATCACCCCACGCCCCGTCGGCTCGCCGACTGGCCAGGGATAGGCCACACACACAGGCCGCTGGACCGGCACCAAGGCCTGGGTAGGAGCAATCCTCAGGTTGGAAAGCATTCAGTAAACCCATGTCTCGTGACCAAATGCCCGAAACATGGCTTCAGCAACGAACCCCCAGTTCAGAGGGTCAGCTCGCCCTAAAGGGTCAGGTTGACTGGCTCAGCCTCCCGCGGATGCACTGCCGTCGGCCAGGTGCTCACGATAGCAAGCAGACGGTGAATTTTGGTGGGCGTTCTGCGTCGCGAACTGGGGCAGTCAAAGGGCGCGGCGATCTACATGAGCCAGTGCGTGACATCGAGCACCTCGGCAGCCACTTCGCGGACGGCCCTTTCATCTGTGGCGACGAAAGGCAATCCCGGCTGATCGTGATCCTGGATATACCTGGCCACCCGATCTGAGGCCTCCATTTCTTGATCAAACCCGCTTCCGACTTCTCGGTCGCGGAGTCGCTGGGCTCGCGTGCCGTGCTCGGCGCACAGTCGAACGAAAGTGATCGCAGCTCCGGGAATGGCGCTCTCGATCCATTCTCGACTTTGCGCGGTTGAGGCCATCACGCCGCACAGCACAAAACGCCGAATCCCGAGAATGGAGAAGGTCTCCTGCAAGGCTCGTAGATTGCGCCGAGAAATAGAGATCAGGCCTTCGATCGTCTCGGGCGTTGGCCAGACGCGGTCGAGTTCGTCTGTGTCGATCAGCGCATGATGAACTCCGTGAGTACGAAGAATATGACCAACCTCCCAAAGGGTGGCCGTCTTACCCGTACCCGCGGCGCCACAAAGCACCAGCACCTCGACGCTGTCGTCGGACATCGGCCTACTTTGCCGCAAAACCGGCGGTATGGGGCAGGTGCGTCAGGTGGTCCCGGTCAGGGGGCTCGGCGGCGGCCGACGACCGCGACGAGTCCGGCAAGCAGTGTCTCGTTGCCGAAGGCCTGGCGGACGTCCGCGTCGACGCCGAACCGAGCAAGGAACTCTGGGAGTCGGCCGGTGTCGATGAGCACGTTGTCGTGCGTCTCGTCATCACGACGCCAGAGTTCGCCGTCACGGACGAACATCGTCATCTCACGCCGGAAGATCCGATCACCGATGACCGAGCGACGCGTCGTGAGCACCCAGTCCTCTCCGAACCAGACCCCGGGCGGCTGCCCGCGCCGGGCAGATCCCCACTCCAGGTCGCAGATGTCGAACGCGAGTACCCCGGAGTCCTCGAGCGCACCCGCCATGGCGGCCAGCGAACGATCGATTTCTTCCTCGCTGTCGAGGTAGCTCAACGCATGACCGACACTGACGATCGCATCGGCGGTCGGCAGCGGATCCTCGGGAAGCCGAAGGACCTCGACCGCCACCGTGGGAACGAAGTCACGGGCAAGCTCGACCATGGCCGGAGACGCATCGGTCGCGAGTACCCGATGGCCTGCCTCGACGAGGTACTTCGTGAACAACCCGGATCCACAACCGAGCTCCAGGACGAGCCCGGACCGCTCCAGGACGGGCTCGAGGATGGTCAGAATCCCGGGTGCCACCGCATCCGCGTGGAACCCGAACCCTTCGTGATGGATGCGCGCCAGATCCGATCGGTAGTACGGCGAGGCAGGCATACGACGCAATCGTGTCACAGCGCTCCGTCGTGAGACTGCAGCCTCACGTCTTCAGCCGGCGTTTCGGGACAGGTTGTCGTTCGCGCGATGACGGACTGGTTCCCACTCGGCGCTCCGCTGGTCGGCAATTCCTCAGATGCGTGGATGTGGGTGGGGTGATGGGCTAGCAAGATGTGGGAATGCCCGACCTTCCGCAAGCCTGGCGCGTTGGCTTCGATGAGGTTGCCGAGCTCTACGACAGGGTGCGCCCCGGCTACCCCGACGACCTCTTCGACGAGCTGGCCGCCGCACTGCCGCGGTCGCCAGCCGTGGTCGAGGTCGGTCCTGGTACAGGCCAAGCCACGAAAGGCCTCGTTGCCCGAGGCGCCAGAGTGACCGCGGTCGAGTTGGGTGCCCACCTGGCAGCCGTCCTCGCCCGCAACCTCCCGACCGTCGACGTCGTCATCGGGCCCTTCGAGCACGTCGACCTCGCGCCGGGCTCGTTCGACGCGGTCGTGGCCGCATCGAGCTACCACTGGGTGCCGCCCGAGGCGCGGATGACCCGACCGGCGGCCCTGCTCCGACCCGGCGGGCACCTGGCGCTGATCGCGCTCAACCAAGTCGCTTCTCCCGCTGACCGCGGCTTCTTCGACGAGGTCCATCACGTGTTCAGCCGCCACGGACTGCCGGGAACGCACGACCCTGTCCCCACACACGAGGAGCTTGTTCCCTCGTTCGTCGAAGAGATCGTCGCCTCGCCAGAGTTCGCAGAGCCTTCGATCCATCGCTACCGCTGGGACCAGCGCTACACGGCTCGGGACTACACGGAGCTCAAGCGGACCGACTCGAACAGTCGGGCGATGGCCGACCCTGAAGCCCGCGAGGCAATGCTCGCCGAGGTCGAGGCGCTCATCGACTCGCGCTACGACGAGTGGATCGTCCGCCCCCTCACCGCCTCTCTCGTGTTCGCTCGCCGCCGCTGACGATCAGCGCCGACCTACGTCCACCACCAGGAGGACAGCTTTGGGAGAACGGGCCACGCGACGCCCGCCGTCGATTCAAACCCGACCCCGAAGTGCCGGTTGAGGCGGTTAGCCAATGGCAAACTCCTTCCCCGGGTGGAGCCAGTGCCGGTGCCGCGCGAGATGAAGCATTGATCCCAGCGGAATGGAACGGCCACTGAACGGTGGGCCATCCTCCGCCGCCATCCCCTCGGTTCGGGAGTTGAAAAGCATTCAGTAAACCCACGTCTTGTCGCAGGAGCCCGAAAGCGTGACTTTCTGGTGTGAACCCGCAGATCAGGGAGCCAACAAGCCAGTTCTGCTGGGTCCACCGGCTCGGTTAACCGCCAGTGATCGACCGCGACAGGAGTGCTCACGATAACAAGCAGACCGACACCTATGGCCGGGCTACTGCGTCGCGAAACCGGCATCGTTCGGGGTTAGGTAGTCACCCGATTAGCGGCGCCTCGAGATGTAGAGGGCTGCATCCTCGACTTTGGTGATCGATCCATCGAATTCGTCATCGATAACCCTTGCAATGCCGCCGTACTGCTCTTCGGTTCGATGACCCCCGTAGGTCTTCGTGACCGCGACGAAGGCTGCGGCATCAAGTGTGCGCTCAAATGCATGATGGAGGACCAGAGGGTTCTCGAAGCGGGGGTCACTGTGAATGGGCTGCATGGAGCCATCAACGTGATCCATTCGCTTCACCCACGGATACCCGCTCACCTCGGTCAGGCGATCCTCGAATGGTTCCTCCCCCCACGAGAGGACTTCTGTCCATACCATGGCAAGGCAGCCTCCCGGTGCCAGTAGCTCCGCTACGCGATTCACTGCGACTTCGGGATCCACCCAGTGCCAGGCGTTGAAGGCCGCAACCAACTGGACGGGTCCCGGTGCCGCGTATTCCTCGAAGCGCCCCACGAAGACTGAAGCCCTGTCGCCGAGCTTCGCCTGGGCCAGCGCAGCCATCTCGGGTGACGGTTCGATGGCTGTCATCGAGACTCCGCGTCGTACCAGCGGCTCCGTCGCGATGCCGGTCCCAGCTCCGATTTCGATCACTTTGGATCCGGTCGAGATGCCGGTGATTTCTACGATGTCGTCGAAAACGCCCTCCGGGTACCGAGGCCGATAGCGGTCATAGCCGAGCGCTTGGGCACCAAATCTCTGGGACGCCTCAGGGGCCGCCTTCCACAGATCCGACATAGGTGCCAAGTATCGCCCCGGGCTATGGGTGCTGCCTCTGCGTTGCCAAGGCCGGCGTTTCGGGGCTAGTCGCTGAGCGTTATCCGCTTGGGTTATTGGGACCCTGCGTCAGTGAGCGATACCAAGGCGTTCAGAGAAGGTTGAGGGCGGATCCAAAGGGTGCGGGGTCGATGGGCTCGAAGAACAGTGGGGTGGGAACCGGATCGAGCTTGGGTTCAGTGGCCCTCAGCAGCTCCAGGGCGCCAGCGCGGTCCCCCTGGCTCGCGAAGTGTGTCCGGTTCCAGGTGAACTCCACAAGGATGCCGTTGGGATCGGTGGCATAGATGGAGATGGTGGTGCCCCAGTCCATCTCGATGACGGTGATGCCGTGTTCCCGCCATCGCTGCTTGTGCGCCTCGAGGTCGCTCCGTGTGGCGGCGTCAAAAGCGACGTGGTTGACCCAGGCGGGAAGTCCGACGGATTGCGACAGATCGGTCCGAAACTCCGGGGCGATCGCGTCATCGTGCAGATCGAAGAACGACATCAGCCCGCCTCCCCCCGTGTCGTAGAACGCCAGGCGAGACCAGCCCGTGCCGCCTGGGGTCGGACTGCTTTGGACTTTGATGAGTTCGAAGCCCATGACCTCCGTGTAAAACCGGTGCGTCTCGACGGGATCTTTGGTCGCGAGCGAGACGTGGTGGAAGCCCATCGGTGCTGTCTCTCCTCGAATTGAACAGAATATTGTTCTGGAACAGACCGAATAATATTCTGGTAACGTTCTCTCTGTCAACCTCCGTTCAAGGAGTAGGTAGTGACGATGACCACCGCTGCAGCGGTCGACGAATCACGCAGGCGCGCGATCCTCGAAGCGGCGCTCGACGCCTTCCTCGTCAACAGCGTGGCCGGCACGACGATCGAAGACATAAGGCGCCGCTCAGGCGCGAGCGTGGGCTGCATCTATCACCACTTCGGCAGCAAAGAACGTCTCGCCGCCGAGCTGTACCTTGAGATTCTCCGGGAGTATCACCACGAGTTTCTCAGCGCTCTTCGGGCAAGCAAGACGGCCCAAGATGGCGTTCGGGGCGCTGTCCATCGTCACTTCCGCTGGGTTGCCGCTCACCCCGAGCGGGCCAGCTACCTCTTCCACTGCCGCGAGCCGGAAGTGACGGCAGCATTCGACGCGAGCGCTCGAGAGTTCAACGCAGCCTTCTACGCCGAGGCCGGCAGGTGGCTAACCGACCAGGTCGAGAACGGTGAGATCCGTACACTCCCGCCTGCGGTGTATCACGCGTTGTGGATGGGTCCGAGCCTCGAGTACGCACGCGGCTGGCTTGCCGGTGGACGTCGGCGAGCGCGCGAACTGTCGGCGGGGGATGCGACCATTGCGGACGCGGCCTGGCAAACCCTGCGCTCGGACACTCGCCGCTGAGGTGCCGAGCTGGGCCGGCAATGGCAAGACGTCGGCCCAACTCGCTACCCATGTTGGTCGGCCGTGGCGAACCCAACGATGCGCCGGGGCTTCACCCACCGAGACCCCCCCGTCCCACTTGCCCGAGCTCGCCCGTCCTCGAAGACCGGACTCCCGCTAGCCCAGTCGTGCCGTTTGAGGCGGGTTAACCGAAAGCAAACTCCTTCCTCGGTGGGGGCCAGCGTTGGTGCCGTCGGAGAGGATGCATTGATTCCAGTCGTATGGAACGGCCACTGAGCCGTGGGCGACCCTCCGCCGCCCTTCCCTCGGTCCCGAGATTGGAAAGCATTCAATAAACCCATGTCTCGTGACCGATGTCCGAAACATGGATTCAGGCGGCGAACTCCCAGCTCAGAGGATCAGCTCGGCATAAACGCTCAGGTTGACTGGCTCAGGTTCCGATGGATCCACTGCAGTCGGCCAAGCGCTCACGACAGCGAGCAGACGGTGAACATTGGTAGGCGTTCTGCGTAGCGAAACCTGCGATCTGGGCGCTCTTCAACCTCCCTTTCGGCACATCTCGAGCGGGCTGGGATAGTGGCTCCGTTATGAGGTCGGCGGGGGGTCGAATAATGCGAGCTCGGCTGCATCGGGCGGCTGGAACACGCGCAGCCATTCGTCGAGGTCGGCGCAGCGGATCGGATGGCTGTCCCAGGGAGGCTCCGAGTTCCTGGCCTCAATGCGTCGCCAGAGTTCGTCGGCAGGCACGTCGAGGTAATGGAGTTCGACGCCGACACCAAGATCGCGAGCCGCGGATCGCATCTCGTCACGTTCGATCCGAGCCCAGAGCCCAAAATCGAGGACGACGCTGACGCCGAGGCGCAGGATTTCTCTGGCGAGGCGCCAGAGTTGGTGTTCGACCCTCTCCCGGGTCGGCTCGTCCCAAGGGGTGGAGCCGAGAGCCCAGAGCCATTCGTCCTTCGTGAGGCGCACGGCGCTCCGGTCCGCGGCGAGCTGCGTAGCGAGTACCGTCTTACCCGCGCCGGGCAATCCGCAGGTGAGAACAAGTCGGACCTGGCTCACGGAGTCATAGTCCAGCAGTTCGGCGAGCTGCTTTGCGGTGGGATAACCGACCACGACTGCCGGATACCGAGCCGCGATTGACCTCCGGCCTATGGCTCCCGTAGCCGGCGACGCGGGACAGCTGGCGTTCGATGCAATGATCGGTCGCTATGGAGATGCGGTGTGCAGACTGCGGCTGCCTGGTGGATCGTGGCGAGGTAGTCGAACGTTGCGGCAACCCTGAATGCTGCTGCAAAGACCTCTCCGACAAGACCTGAAGGGTCACCACTGTCCGGCTCACGCTGCACCTCGGCCTTGCGATCTCGGCTATGTCGCGTCCTGCTTGACTTCGCTCGTCTGAGTGATCACCGAGTTGGTGGAATCGCGTAGGTGACCTGAGCCTTAGCGACGAGCTTCTTTGTCGCGGTCGAACGGATCGAGACATCGATTACGGCAAGCGTGCGGCCGAGCCGCAGCACGATCCCATCAGCGACTACATCCTCCGGATCGGGTCTGCGCAAGAAGTCGATATGGAGGCTCGTCGAGACCGGCGAAAGGTCGGGTCCCCTGTGAGCGAGAAGCGCTGCCCATGCGGCCCCGTCGGCCATGGCCATGAGGGCGGGCCCCGAGATGGTTCCTCCAGGACGAATGTGAGCGTTTGCCACTGGTAACCGCAGGCGCACATCACCGTTCTCCCTGATCTCCTCGACGGTGTAGGGCGACTCGACCTGGTCCAGCACCTGCTGCAAAGCCTCGAGTTCCATCTCGGCCATGGGCGCCGACTGTAGCGGCCTCTACGACGCCGTCTCCGGGATTGACGAAGGTCGTTTGAGGAAGAGTTTGTCCCTCGAGATGAGCGCCACAGGCCGCCACGCGACGCTCCTCTGCACCGGACATGCTTTGAGAATGACCATTGTGCGTGATGCTGTTCCGGCCGACGCACGGCCAATCGGCGATGCCCACGCGGAGGCCTGGCGACTCGGCTACGAGGGGTTGTTCCCAGATGACCAACTCGCTGCTGCGGTCGATGTTCGCCGTGACATGTGGGTCGGACTCGTCGGTGATCCGGCACTGGGTTGGACGCTCCTCGTCGCCGAGGAGAACGGACGGGTCGTCGGCTTCGTCCAATTCGGCGCAGCCTCGGAGAAGACTGAAGTTGGTGAGATCTTCGGCCTCTACGCGGACCCATCCGCATGGGGCACCGGAAGCGCGCAAGCGCTGATGGATCGGGCGGTCGTGTCGCTGGCCGAATCGTTCAACCGGGCGATCCTGTGGACGCACGCTGGTGCCGCGAGAGCTCGACGTTTCTACACGAAGACAGGCTGGACAGAGACGGGAAACCAGCGTCAAGAAACGACGCGGGACGGTGTGGCTTACCCCGCCATCGAATACGAGCGAGTGCTCCCGTAGCTGGCATCGAGTCGGCTGTCAGGGACGCCGTCAGGTTCGTTTGGCGACGAGGTATAGACGCTGCGACGGGTGCTCGTGCTTCAAGGGACCCCTTGTCTGAGTCGTCTCAACCAGGTATCCGCTCGATGTCATGTGGTCCACGACCTCCTTGGGTGAGTAGAGACAGCCGCCGGTGCTGGCGACGTAATGACCGAGGAACTCATCGGCGTAAACCTCACCCTCGCCGAGATGGCAACTGAGGAGAAGGGTGCCGCCGCGCTCGAGGATGCGAGCAATCTCTTGGAGAACGATGGGTAGCTCAGATCGGCGGACGTGTTGGATCGAGTAGTAGGCGACCACAGCCGCGAAGACTTCATTGACGAATGGGAGGTGCCGCATGTCTCCTTGACACACCGGGAATCCGTTTTCGGACCGACAGGCCCTGAGCATGCCGAAGGAGAGGTCCAGCCCAGCGACACGTGTTCCGGATCTGCTCATATACGATCCCGCTGAACCAGTTCCGCAGCCGAGGTCCAACACCACACCGTCGCCGGCGGCCTGTTGAACCAGGTCAAGCATGCGGCGGTCTAAGGGAAGTTGGGCCAGGTCCTTGCCGAAGCGCGGCTTGGTAGTCATCCGCGGCCACGTCGTACGCCGCCTGGACACGCTCTTTCGAAAAGGGTTCACTCACCATAAAAGTATTGCTGCCGAGCCGGCGGTGTGGGACAAGCCGGCCGCTGTATCAGCACCTACCATCCGCTCCATGGATTCTCTCCAGCCAGTCTGGGACTCCGTCGGTTCGACGTGGCAGATCGCCATCGAGGAAGCGTGGAGCTCATGGACCGCAGGCTCAGCTGGGGTTGGTGCAGTCCTTGTCGATAAGACCGGATCTGCGGTTGCGAAGGGTCGCAACAGGACAACTGAACGATCCGATTGTCACTTGTCGGGAACGATCATGGCGCACGCCGAGATGGACGCCTTGTCCCAGGTGCCATTTGGTACCCCGATCACGGGTTCGCTGTACACGACCTTCGAACCATGCATCATGTGCGCAACTGCAATCGCGTTCTATCGGGTCCCTGAGGTCCATTTCGCTGCGGCTGATCCATTCTTCGATGGCCTGCACGACTGGATGGGCGGCTATCCATTCACGGCCGAGCGCTTACCTGATCGAATCAGACTCGGAGGACCGATCGGCGCCTTCTGCCATGTCTTGCACCTTGCATGGCTGGTTGCGTATCCGGCACCACCCGATGTCATCGAAGCGCATAGACGTCTCACGCCTTCCACGCTCGAGTGCGCCAACACGATCGCAGATCGTCATCGCCTTCGGCAGCTCGGCAATCGAGGCGCAACCGTCTTCGAAGCGATACAGGAGCTCTGGCCGGACCTCATCAGGCTCAGTGTGTGACTTCTACCCGGCAACGATTGGGGATGCCCTGTTCCGGGATCCGATCCGATGGCCTCCCGGAACACGGGCGGACACGGAACGGCTCGACGAGACGGCGGCAACACGCCGTGCTGGGTATGTTTCGTGCGAAGGGCGTTGAGGAGGTGACTATGAGGACCTTCCGCCTAACGGCTGCCTTGCTGGCCTTCGCCTGCATTGGCGCGCCTCTGGCAAGTACCACGTCCGCCAATGCCACGACGGCTCCGCTTGCACCTGGCTATTGGCTGGCCGGTGCTGACGGGGGCGTGTACTCCTTCGGGGCCCCGTTCTATGGCTCCGGTGTCACGCCTCCGGGAGCATGTGGCTTCTCTCCTCAAGCACCGAGTACGCTCAATGGGGCGCTGGGGTGTGACGCGATCGCATCGACGCCAAGTGGGAACGGCTACTGGCTCCTCAACTCCTTCCGGTCTGCCACGGCCTTCGGTCAGGCTGGCCAAGCCCTCCAAGCCGGCTGCACCAGCCTGAACGGGGCAGCGGGATTCTGGACGGGCATCGCGTCGTCGCCTACCGGAAACGGATTCTTCGTGACGGCCTCCAACGGAGGCGTGATGGGGTGTGGTGACGCGGTGCCGCTGGGTGGACTGACCACTCAGCCGCTTAATGCGCCGGTGGTGGGGCTTGCCGCCACACGGGATGGCAAGGGCTACTGGCTGATATCCGGCGACGGCGGGGTGTTCGCGTTCGGCGACGCCCCGTTCTACGGTTCAATGGGTGGACGACGCCTCAACGCACCGGTGGTGGGGATCGCCGCGACACCGGATGGCAAGGGCTACTGGCTGGCAGCGTTGGACGGCGGGGTGTTCTCCTTCGGCGATGCCCAGTTCTACGGTTCGATGGGTGCGGCAACCGTCAACACGCCACCGATGGTGGGAATCGCCGCCACACGGGATGGCAAGGGCTACTGGCTGGCCGGGGCGGACGGTGGGGTGTTCTCGTTCGGAAGCGCGCCGTTTGAGGGTTCGATGGGCGGAAAGCACTTGAATGCCTCTGTCGTCGGGATCGCCACGTACGCGCCTCCAGTGCCTGGCTGACCCAGGCGGGTTCGTCCTGCGCCCTAATCAAACTCCGATGCTTGCCGTTTGGACAGGAGTGTCCCTGAGGATTCGAACCGGGCGCATGCAACCTTCGCGATCGCCGGTGGCGTTTGCGATCAAGCATGGATCCCAGCGGTACGGAACGGGCACTGAGCCATGGGCCATCCTCCGCCGCCATCCCCACGGCGCGGAGATTGGAAAGTATTCAGTAAACTCACGTCTCGTCACAGGAGCCCCAAACATGACTTTCGAGCGTGAACCCGCAGTTCAGGGAGCCAACAAGCCAGTTCTGCGGGTCCACCGGCTCGGTCAACAGGCCGTGATCGACCGCGACAGGAGTGCTCACGATAGTAAGCAGACCGAGCCTTTTGGCGGACTTGCTGCGTCGCGAAACCGGCAGCGTCGTTCTCGGATACCCCAACCGCGTTTGTAGGACCCCGCCTTCGTAGTAAACGCGTTCATGGCATGGTTCGTGCCGTGACAGCGTTCATCAAATATGTGACATTCGATTGTGCTGATCCACGAGGGCTCTCAGCCTTCTGGTCAGAACTCACTGGCTATCAATCGGTAGCCGTAGACGATGGCTTCGCGGCATTGGCCGCACCGGACCATCGGGGCGTCCGTGGGATCTTGTTCTGGCGGGTACCCGAGCCCAAGACGGCGAAAAGCCGAATGCACGTTGACATGGCCACCAAGAACCCAGAGGACGAGATTGAGCGCCCCGTCGCTCTAGGGGCTACGAAGATCGAGTATCGAGAGGGCAACGGAAGTAGCTGGACGGTCATGCTTGATCCTGAGGGTAACGAGTTCTGCTTCGGCTGATCTGCCCGCCATCTTTGCTCCGGACGGCCCACCCGCCCGGCGTTTAGGGATAGCCAGTCTGCCGAACCTAATGCGCCCCTGCGGCGTCATACTTCCCATGGTGAAACGTGCTCTTAGTGCACTGGCTGTGGCGATCTTCGTCACCGGCCTGGCCTTATCCAGCGCCAATGCCGCTACCTCGGAGAGGGGCGTTGTCTCCGGGAAGGCAGTGCCGTGCTCCGGTCCGATGTATATCCCGACCGCTCACGTTTCGGTGTTTCAGGAAAAGGTTCTAGTGGCTTCTGGACGATTTCGAACCGGCAGCACCTTCCGGTTCCCGCTTCGACCGGGCCGCTATGTCATCACGAACAACCGGGCCTATCCGACGGTGGGCACTTCTTTCCGAATCCATGCACATCGGCTCACCCGTGTCGTGATGATGGACGCCTGCGAATAGCAATCCGGTACCAGGGGGATATGAGCCCACCGAGGACACTCGCAGCAACCCGGCGTACGAGCGCAGGTAGCAGATACCCGATCCGCCCACTTGACTCTCACCATCGGGGAGGGTCCATGCTTCAATTTGTGGACGACCTCATGGCAATCGGTGAGTTCTCCGAGCGCTCGGGTCTCTCAGCCAAACGGCTGAGGACGTACGCCGCCGAGGGCCTCCTCGCCCCTGCCGCGGTGGACGCGTCTTCGGGATACCGCTACTACTCGCCAGGCCAGCTGGCTGATGCCCGGGTGATTGATGCCCTACGACAAGCGGGCGTGCCGCTCGCCGACATCCGTGCGTTCATACGTCAACCATCCCGAGAACGGCTGGATGCCTGGGAGAGACAGCTCCGGACCAACGCGAAGCACCGCCAGAGTGCGCTCACCCTGGCCCGCCGCCTCTTTGCGGCGAGCCAGGACCCACGCTTCCCAATTGTTCACCCAGATTCCAAGGAGGAGCTCATGATCACCCTGCGAACCGCGGGACGTACTGACATCGGACAGCTACGCGAGAACAACGAAGACGCCATCGTGAGCAGTGATCGACTTGCGCTGGTCGCCGACGGAATGGGCGGAAATCCAGGCGGCGAGATCGCAGCGAATGCCGCCGCGACTCTGATTCCTGCGGTTTTCACGGGCCGATCAGCAGACGAGCTCGAAGCGGCGCTGCGTGCCGCGAACTGGGCGATCCGAGACCGGGCAATCGCCCAGCCTGGGCTCGAGGGCATGGGCACCACGATCTGTATCGCAGGACTCCTCACAGACGGACACCTCGCGCTCGTCAACCTGGGCGACAGCCGGGCCTATCTCTGGCATGACGATGAGCTGACTCAACTGACCCAGGACCACAGCGTGACGGCCGAACTCATCCAGCGTGGTGAGCTACGAGAGGAGGATGCAACTGAGCACCCTCATTACGGGGTTCTCACCCGAGCACTCGGCGTAGGGCCGGATATCGAGATCGACCGCAGAACTCTGGCCTTCGAACCAGGAGACCGCATCGTCCTCTGTACCGATGGCCTGTTCAACGAGCTCTCCCGCGAGGAGATAGCGAATGCCTTGGCGGCAGGCGGAGACCTCGCCGACATCGTTGACAACCTGATCGACAGTGCCATTGCCCATGGCGGCCGCGACAATGTCTCCGTCGTGGTCGCCGAAGTAGCCTGAGGCCTTCACGTTCAGCGCGTGGGTGGTTCATCCGCTGGTCGGCCGAGACCACAGTCCTGTCGTGGCGTTACGCGACAGTCAGAACGCATCGAGATGGAATGACAGGTGGCAGGATTGGTCATGCCGATTCCCGCTGCGTCCGATGAGGAAACCGTAACGAGCGCCGTTATCGCGCTCTTCTTCAGGCTCATGACCAGGTGCGCGACGAAATCAGCGAGCTGGATCCCACTGCCATCAACTGGGTGCCCACGGCGGGTGCGAACTCCATTTCGACGATCATCACTCACGTTGTGGGCTCTGAGGCTGAGACTCTTCGCTGCGTTGCGGGCCTGCCCAGCGAAAGAGATCGAGGTGCAGAGTTCGTTGGGAATGAGCTCACAATGGGCGAGATTCTCGAACTGCTGGATCGAGCCGACGACCTCATCTCGGCCGTGAAACCACACCTCGACTCAGTTCGCCTGAAGTCTGTCATCGCCTCGCCAACGCTGCCCACCGAGGAGATGCGTTCCGGACTGACCTGGTTGCTCAGAAACTATGGTCACATTCGAGAGCACATCGGGCACATCCAGCTCACCAAGCAGCTCTATCAGGAGCAAAGGCCAGCTTTATGATTCGGCGGCCGGTTCACCTAGCAGATCGTGAAATAGGCGCCCGTAGCCGGCGTGTGGGTCCGTCCGTGCCCCTTCCTTAAACGAGACAGATTCGGGGCCGTGAAATACAATTCACCTAGGTGACCACACCAGTCGTATGGTGTGCGCAACCAAGGAACAAGGAGCCTTGGTCCTGATGCGGTAATAGGTGACACCCCTGGAAGTCCACCCGGGATCGGCAGTACCGGCTATTCCGGCCAGTCGAGCTGCGCTTCGGGCACCCCAACGGATCGACCGTACGCCTCTGCCTGACTCCGGCCCGTTGCTTCTCCACGGGCATACCGGAACACACGACCCGCGAAGACGACGAAGGTCTCCTCGACCGACCGAAAGTCGCAGTACCAACCTCCCTCGGGATCAAGCGAACCGCTCAGCGCCTCAACGAGGTCGATGAGGAGTTGATCCTGGACCTCAAACTCGATGAAGGTCCACGTGAGGGGCTGCCCGACACCAACGTCGCCGACATCTCCTCTGCTGATCTTTCGAACCTGGAGGGTCACGCCCTCCAGTGGGTTGCTCTTGAGAAGGCTCTCTGCGATCAAGATGCCAGAAACACTCATGTCGGCATTGTCGTCAGCGGGTGTGACGCCCGAAATGGGGCTCCCGGCGTCCCCGGCGGCAATGTACCGAGACACCTTGGGATCAAGGCAATGCTGTCGCTTCTAGTCTCCTGGGATGGCAGAGGGAAAGGTTCTCGTCACCGGCAGTTCCGGACACCTGGGCGAGGCCCTGGTCCGCACGCTGCGCGCAGAGGGCCGAGAAGTGCTGGGACTCGACGTGCTGGAGTCGCCCTTCACGACGCACGTCGGGTCAATCGCCGACCCCACACTTGTCCAAGACTGCCTCCGGGGCGTGGAGACCGTCTTCCATACAGCGACGCTGCACAAGCCCCACATCGACAGCCACGGCCGTGCGGCTTTCATCGAGACCAATGTGACCGGGACCGTGGTCCTGTTGGAAGAGGCGGTGGCGACTGGTGTCACGCGCTTTGTCTTCACCAGCACGACGAGCGCCTTCGGCCGGGCACTCGTCCCTCCCCCGGGATCCCCAGCCGCTTGGATCACCGAGGATGTCGAACCGATTCCGAGGAACATCCATGGGGTGACGAAGACCGCAGCCGAGGACATCTGTGCGCTGGTGGCGCGGGACCATGGGCTGCCGGTCGTCGTGTTGCGCACGGCCCGGTTCTTCCCGGAAGGAGATGACCGCACCGAGATCGCAGCGACGTTCGATGACGGGAATATCAAGGCCAACGAGTACCTCTACCGGCGAGTCGACATCGAGGACGTCGTCCGCGCCCATTTGCTCGCCGCAGAGCGGGCACCCACTCTCGGGTTTGCCAAGTACATCGTGAGCGCCACCACCCCGTCTGCCCGTGCGGACGCGGCCGAGCTCGCTCGAGACGCCCCAGAGGTCGTTCGTCGCCTCTTTCCGGATCAAGCGGCTGAGTACGCCCGACGGCGTTGGAAGATGTTCTCTCGTATCGACCGCGTTTATGACAACGCTCTGGCACGCTCGGACTTGGGGTGGGCTCCGCGCTACGACTTTCGCTACGTTCTGGACCGTCTCAAGTCAGACCAAGATCCGAGGAGTCCGCTCTCGAGAACGATCGGTGCCAAGGGCTATCACGACGCCACGACGGGTCCCTACACCGTGCGGTGAGCGACCCAGATGTCAGAGTCGTCAGAGCTACTGAAGGCACTCCCGACCGGCAGCGTCGTTCGGAGGCAGGTCAGTGCCCCTCGGATCAACACATGTGAGTGATTCGTCAGTCTACGACCAGGAACAGCCTCCATGCGCCAGTGATTCACAGCAGGGAATTGTGGCGAGTTGTTCCTTCCGTACGACCGTTCTGTGTAATGAACTTATGGGATCGGCTTTTGTTGGCACTGACCGTCATCGTGCTGGTGACAGCGATCGTTGTGTGGCTGATGTAGGCGTACCCGCTCGTCGATGGCAAATCGGAACCGCTCATCGACGAGATCGTGCCGAACAGGTGCAAGCCATGGGCCACCCTCCGTCGCCATCCCGTCGCCACCGGGGTTGGAAACCATTCGGTAAACCCATGTCTCGCGGCCCAGCTCCGAAGTGTGCGTTTCGAGCGTGGACCCGCAGTTGAGGGAGCCAACACGCCCGTTCTGCTTGGGTCCACCGGCTCGATCAACCGCCCGTGTGATCAAGCGCGACAGGATTGCTGACGATAGCAAGCAGGCCGTCGGTTATGGCCGAGTTACCGTGCTGCGAAACCGGCGGGTCAGCCCGAGACGAAGGAAACCGGTACGTCGTAGCGTTCGCACCACTCCGCCGAAATTGAGGGTCTTGAAATCCTGCTCAGCGGCCGTTGCCCGCTCTCGCGCTTCCTTTACCGTCTTGGATACCTCTAAGACCCGTTTCTCTCCATTTGCGTTCGTGACCACAACGGATGGACCGCCGCCCGAGTAGTTCTCGAACTGGCTACTGGCGGACCCACCCCGCATCGTGTCCCGGAAGTACGTTCCCCATTTGATCTTGGGCTTTTCCACTTCGAACCGCAGCGAGCCAGCCGTCATGTCACCATTCTGATCGGTCGGTGCCTCCTCGGCAACGGAAGAGGACGTCAAGCCTTCGGTTTGACGAAGCCTCGATAGGGCCGCCCAGGACCGGCGTACCGGGGCACCTCTTTGCCATGCGAAGTTGATGATTTTGAGGCGACGCCACGAGTAGCATCTTCGACAGCTCGGTCTACCAAGGAGCTGCGTATGCGGGTGGTCCACACCGCCTGAGTCCCGTTCGGGACCGAAGGAAACGAGATGTCCGGCGTATCGCCGAGTCCATCGTCAACCGCGTACGAATGCCACTCCAAGGAGACCACCGGCAGTGACCATCCCAAACAGCATTTCGCTTCATCATCCTCGCTATCCGCGCTCAAACGGCTACGACCCGCAGTGGGTCTTGGACAACCAGATGGGGCCAAACGCCCTCTGGCTGATCGAAGCCCTTACCAACGTGATCCAGATCGCAGAGGGCATGCGAGTGCTCGACCTCGGTTGCGGCACCGCCATGACATCAATCTTTCTGGCAAAGGAGTTCGGTGCCCAGGTGTGGGCCACTGATCTGTGGATTGAGGCATCGGCGAATCAGCGGCGAATCTGCGCTGCCGATGTCGCGAGCCTCGTCGTCCCGATCCATGCCGAGGCACACGCTCTTCCGTTCGCCGCGGGCTTCTTCGATGTCATTGTCAGTGTCGATGCCTACCACTACTTCGGCACTGACGATCTCTACTTGGGCTACATCGCGCCCTTCCTTAAGGAGAAGGGCCGGATCGCCATGGTGGCACCGGGGTTGGTCAGTGAGATCGGATCGAAGATTCCCGAGGAGCTCGCCCCCTACTGGGCCTGGGACTTCTGCTCGTTTCACTGTCCCGAATGGTGGCGCGAGCACTGGGAGAAGACGGGCAAGGTCCACGTCGATCGAGCCGATTCCATCGAGGAGGGTTGGAAAGACTGGCTGATGTTTGGCGAGGCGAAACTGTCCCAGACAGATGAACGCTGGAGTAAAGCGGGGGCCGACGAAGTCGCCATGCTGCAGGTCGATCAGGGCAAGAACTTTGGATTCAGCCGGATCGTTGCCACAAACGTGTAGCTACAACCAGAGCGTGCGGGCGCACCGCAGCTTGATGGCCAAGCTGCTGGCTGTCCCACGGCTGGCAATGTACGGGGATAGCACGTAGACCGCTGCGGCTCGCCGGTTTGTAAGACTCAGGGCGTGGAGCCTGTAGACATGACCCAAGAGATCACTCGACTGCGTCGCCAATTCGCTGACCGGATCGAAGCGCTCGACGAGACGGCGTGGAACTCAGCCTCGTGGTGCTCGGGGGTGGAAGGTGCGCGACGTGCTCGCTCACCTTGTGCGAGGCGCCGAAGGGACGCTTTGGTCGATGGTGGGCGACGTTCTTCGAGGAGGGCTAAAGCCAGATCGAGCCGTGGGCGAGGCGGCGAAGCGCCTCGGTGACGTGCCGGTCCCCGAGCTCGCTGAACGACTTCGCAATGCGGGCGCGGGAGGCTGCCGTCCTCCTGGATTCCCCGAGGCGATGGGTTTGGCTGATGTCCTTGTGCACACCGCGGATGCCTTCCGGCCGCTCGGCCTCGATGTGGATGCGCCGCCAGCCGACGCGATCCCTGTGCTCGACGCCTTCTGGCAGCGAGGTCGAATGGTCGTCCATGCCGAACCTCAGCGGGGTCGACGCTTGGTCGCGACCGATCTTGATTGGGTGAGAGGAGATGGACCGGAGGTGAGAGGGAAGGCCATCGACCTCGTGCTTCTGGTGGCCAATCGACGCCAGGTTCTGCCGAGACTGGAGGGTCCGGGGCTGGCGGGGCTGTAAGCCAAATAGGAGGCACTCCTGATGCGTTCTGGGGCAGGGGCAACCAGCTGATGCACGCCCGGTCGTCTTAACGCGGCCCTACGCCCTCCGTGGCCGCACTGAAATGACAAGCACGCATCGCGTGGACAGGGTTCCGGTCGAATCACGGACTTCGACCGGAACCTCTACTTCCGCACGATCGCCGTTCTCGACGAGCGACCGAGCGGCATCGAAGGTCTCAGGAGGGATCAGGCCCGTCGCGACCACGGCTCCTCGAGCTGGCGCCAGATAGTCGATCTCGGCCCGCTTCACCACCGTGTACGACTGTGCAGCAAGCTCCAACATGCCCGCGACGACAGCTCCAGCACCGGCGACTTCTGCCAATGCAAAGAGGATCGGTGCATTGACGGTCCCATTGTGATTGAGATGAACGCGCTGAGGATCTAAGCGTATGACCGCTCGACCGTCACCGGCCTCGAGTGGCTCGATCCCTAGGAACTTGATCCATTCCATCTCCGTGAATTGGTCCGTGGAGTTGCTGGCGGGTTCCGGCCTCTCGGATTCAGTCATTCTTTTGACTCCACACTTGATCATGTGCCTTACATCCGCCATGCCTAGCGGAGGCGGACGTTTGATGAGTTTTCAATCTTCCTGTTGGAAACATGCAGCGACGATCATCATTCTTCGACGGTCACGTGATCGATCTCCTCCAAGACATCGACGGAGACGAGTGCGGCACCCTCGAACTGGACTCCACCAGGGTCGTTCCAGAACGCGGTGAGCGCCTCTAGGGATTCCCACCGAGCGATGGCCACGTAGTGGTCCCGGTCGGAGTCTGCACTGAGGCGCGTGCTTCCTCTCGCTCCGGGTCTGGATGACCGGATCCGGACGGTACCTTCATGCCACCAGGACACGAAGCCGGCTTGGCGCTGAGGAGGGACCCGCCGGCGATAGATGGCGCGGACCATCCCCCTACGGGCCCTGACCCACGACGAGGCGCAGGCCGCAGTCGAACTCATCGAGCTCCAGAAGGTGGCCGTACTGGCGGGCCCAGGCTCCGTTCCGCAGGTCTCGGTCGAGTCGGGCCAGTCCCCGTTCCAGGGACTTCGAATCCAGCTCGCGAAGTGATCGAGCTGCCCAATCGGACCTCGGGATCGAGATATGCCTCGGGACGGCGCCAGTAGGCAACGCCCATGCCGTCGCGGCAGTCATGGGGCACCGAGAGCGCCGTGACCGTCCCTCCACCCACCCCATTGACAACCTCGTCGATCGTGAGGCCAGACGCGCTCCGGAGGTCACGGATCTCGGGCAGGTAGTCCATCAGCCACATCCGGTTATGGACCTCGGGGTCGAAGGTCAAGACCACGCGGCGCTGGGCAACCCTTCGCAGCTCGGCAAAGCCGGCCTGGCGATCCGACCAGTGGTGGGCGGTCAGGACCGTCATGACCGCGTCGAAGGACTCCGTCGCGAAGGGCATCGACTCCGCTTGGCCTTGGATCACGGGAGCCAGACCGGTCCGCCGCTGGCGGATCATCACCGACGAAGGCTCCAGGGCCACCACCCGGCGATCGGTGGGTTCGTAGGAACCGGTGCCGGCGCCGACGTTGAGAACCCGTCGGGAGTCCCCGAGGGCGGCATGAAGGTGAGCGGCCAAGCGAGGGTCGACACGGCGACGCCCGGCGTAACCGGTGCCGATCTCGTCATACGTTGCGCTCACCTCGGGTGCCTACAGGTGGGTCGCCAGCTCGTCGATCGAGATCATCGGGATGCCCCAGCGCAGCGCGAATCTCTCCACGGCCGATCCAACCAGCATGTGGCCATCCGGCGCCATCACCTCGCAGATGACCGCCACGGTCGGAAGCCCCGCCGCTCGGCACAGTGCCAGGGAGGCTTCGGTGTGCCCGCGGCGCTCGACCAGGCCACCGGGTCTTCCGGCCAGCGGAAACACGTGGCCCGGACGCAGGAAGTCCTCGGGGCGGGCGCGCTCTTCGGCCAGCCGACGCACCGTGGCGGCCCGGTCGAAGGCTGATACACCTGTACCCGTACCGGCGGCCAGGTCGACCGAGACGTGGTAGGCGGTGCCGTGACGGTCGCCAGACCCAGGCATCGGCGGGATCTCCAGGCGGTCGAGCCGTTCGCGGTCACACGGCACCGTTGTGTGACCACAGACCTGGGTCAACAGGAACACGAACGACTCTGGACGCAGGCCTGCGCCGGCGAACACGACGTCAGCCTCGGCTTCGCGATCCGGGTCGTGGATGATCACCGCCCCGCCAGCGGCGAGCTGGGCCGCGGTCTTCTCGACCCCGGCGACGCCACGCAGCTCCCCGGCCCAGGGCAGGGAGGCAAATGACCTGCTCGCCACCAGGCGGGCGGCCGCGTGCAGCTCTCGGGCCGACTTCACGAACAGGTCAGACTCCAGGTTGACGCGGTCGTCCACCTGGAGCGATCCGAGAGTGGTCTCGCGCAGGGTGATCGGGATGAGCGCCACCGAGAAGCGGTCCTGGAGCACCTCCGCCGCGGTCAAGCTCACTCCGTCCACGGCGACCGAGCCCTTCGTCACTACCTCGTCCATGAATCGTCGCGGAGGACGGATCCAGACCCGTCGCCCGCTTGCAGTGTCGTCGATGGCGGTGACCTTGCCCACAGCGTCGGTGTGGCCCTGGACCAGGTGCCCGTCCAGAGAGTCCCCGATCCGAAGCGGCAACTCGAGGTTGACGCTGGCGCCGACAGGATGATTGGCAAGGGTGCTGCGATGGGCGGTCTCCTCCGACATGTCGGTCGCGAACCAGTCCTCACGGATCTCCACCGCCGACAGGCAAGTTCCGCTCACGCACACGGAACCACCGGCCGCCAAGCCTCCGGCCGTCTTGGGGGCCCTGACCACGAGCCGTCGGCCAGCTTCGAGAAGAACACCGACCTCGCGGATACGGCCATTGAACATGACAGTCCTCCAGTTCGCTCAAGCCAGGGCGCCGAAGCGCCTCGTTGGCGGACTGTCACCGATGGTCCCGGGATTGCACCGGATCGTTCCGCCAGCGGCGAAACTCGCGGACTGTCACCGCACAGCACGGATTCGCACCGTCTGGGGAAAAGTGTAGACCGAATGGACCGTCTCTTGGACAGTGGGCTCACTGCGGCGGCAACCTAGTGAATAGCCTCTTACAGAGGGGCCGGCCACGTCTGGGCGATGCTTCGAAGACCCTCCTGAAAACCTTTCCATCCTCTGACACTCGAAAGCGCTCAGGCACTCGAAAGCGGACGACCGCACTCACCGAAGATCGAATCTTGAGGGTCGAGCGGTCCAATCCGCAACTGATCATGATGGGCGTACCGTCGAAGAAACGCTCCTGGTGGCTCTTGGGGAACTCAATGCCCAACTGGCACCCGGCGAGATCGGACCGATCGGAGCGGTCGTGGGCCCACCCACATGGTTCCGACTCTGGACCTGGTGGCTCTCCGGGGACTCCTCCTGGCTCCCGGTGTCGGCATGCAGGGCGCCAATCCGAACGACGTCGCCCGGGTCTTCGCCGACTGCCCTGACCGCGTCATGCCCAGCGCGTCTCGGTCGCTTCTCGTGGACGGCCCCGGGGTCACTCGGCTACGAGACACAGCGGCTCGCCTGGCTGATGAGTTCCGGGAAGTGCTTTCCACGCCGTAGCCCGGGAGGTCACATCCCCACCTGATACGGCGTTCTGTGATACCCCTAAGCACGGGTGGAGTGTGCTCGATGTCGGCACATTCCGCTCTGTGGGGCGCACTGGCTCGGCCTACCTCCATGGGCGCGGGTCACTCGGAAGAAGCGACCACGACACGAGGTCTGGACGGTCACCCTTGATCGGTTCATAGGACCGCAAAACCCCTTCTCGCGTGAACCCCAGCCTTGCCGCCAGCCGGTTCGATGCTTTGTTCTCGGGGTGGATTACCAAGAAGACGCGCTCAATGCCTTTGGAGAACCCCCAGTCAATGAGGAGGCTGAGTGCTCGAGAAGCAACGCCTCGGCCGCGCTCTGAGGCAACAACCCAGTAGTGCGCCTCGGCGCTCACGTGTCGAGGATTGAAGTTCAGACCCACCTGCCCGAGGAGATGATCGTCGTGTGCATCGACGACGGCGAAACGAGGATGGCCCATACGCCACCGCTCGTTGCCCGTGTCAATCCACTCGCCAGCCTCTCCTTCAGTGAGGCCATCCTTCATGAAGGTGAAACGGAGGATGTCCGGGTCCTGACATGCTGAGGCGACTGCGGCAGCATCGCTCGCCCGGAACGGACGGATGGCTACGCCACCACCTTGCAGTCGCGGCTTCGGCTGGACCCATTCCATGGAGTCCATTCTGTCGGCTCGCGAATATGGCGCACGGACCCAGCGCTACTGGGGCAGTCCGGGTCGAGATTTCGTTGCGTGGGCTGTTAGGCGGAATTGAGAGCGAGAAACAAAAGGCTTCCCTCTCCCGTGAAGCCCAGACGTCGGTAGAACGGGAATGAAAGCGGGCTCGGATGCACGGATAGGTACTCCAAGCCTTCACTCCTTGCGCCTTCGATGAGCTTTTCAATCAGCAGGCTTCCCAGGCCGCTATTTCGATGCTCAGTCGTGACATAGACGCTCTGGAGAAACCCCGACAACCGCCTCCACTTTTCGGGTCCTGGGATCCGTTCGATGATGACCAGCCAAGCCATCCCAACAGCGCGGCCTTCAACCTCGACGAGGAAGGGCACATGCGTACGGTGACGCTCGGCCACCCAGGCTACAAAATCGCTGCGGAACCGATCCGGGTCCCCCCGTTCGTCTCTCTCGACTGCTCGCCAGATCCATCGCAACCGTGCAAGTTCCTCGGAATCCGAAAGGTGAGCTCGGCGAGCGGAGGGCTTTGCCTCAGTATCATGTGCCACGTTCCCAGCTTGCACTTAGGGCTGCAACGCCTTGCAGTAGAAATATCGAGCCGAGCCTGGTGGGAAGTCATCTAGACGCCCGAACTCCCGATAGCCGAGGCCCTCATAGAACTGCGGCGCCTGGAACCCGTAGGTATCGACCCAGGCGCCCTTGCAACCTCGTGAAATCCCTTCGGATTCAAAGCGCACCATGAGGGCCCGCCCCCAACCCCGGCCGCGCAACGCCTCATCTATCCAGAGTGAACCGAGGTACAGCCATCCGTAGTGGGTGTCGCCATGGGCGCCGCCGACGACCTCGCCGCCTCGACGGAGCAAAACGGCTAGCGGAACCTTGGTGCGATCAGCTCCAAAAGGGGTTGACTGATTGAACCGCTCGATTCCGTCGCTGAGGACTCGGATATCTCTTTCGGAGGGATTCGCGCTCAGCTCCAACTCCGGTCTGTCTTCTCCCTGCGGTTCGGTGCCCACGGGTCCATACTCCCAAAGATCCGATCTTGGGCGATGAACTTCAGGCGGTGTGCGGGTCGCCGTTCCACTGTCCGTTCATGTCACTGTTAGAGGGCATGGCTTGGCGCCTCTCTGCTGGAATGTTCCGGGGCAGCCTGTCCCGAGGCGATCGGGGACACCTCCAGACCGCCGCGGACTGCGGGCGCACGGCAGACTAACGGCGTGGACTGCATGTTCATCTCGATAGGCGAGGCCGGGTCGGCCTCAGGCGCGGCGGTCGTCGTAGACGTGATGCGTGCCTTCACGACCGCCGCGTGGGCGTTTCACCTTGGCGCGACTCGGATCGTGCTGGTCGGTGACCTGGAGGAGGCGCTGGCGTTGAAGGCAGCCACGCCCGGAACCTTGGCGTGTTGCGACGGAGCCCCCAAGGCTGGCTTCGATCTCTTCAACTCGCCTGGCCAACTGCTTACGATGAATGTCGCCGGCATAGCCATCGTGCAGCGCACTACCTCGGGCACCCGGCGTGCTCTTGCCGCTCGGCGCTGCTCGCCTTTGCTGTGCGCCGCGTTCGTCACCGCGGCCGCCACCGCGGACGTCCTGCGCCAAGCGGAGGTGGATGCTGTCTCGTTCGTCCTCGGCGGCGGCGACGAAGACAGGGCGTGCGCCGAGTACATCGCAGCTCTGGTATCCGGCGACACCCCCGACTCTGATCTTGTCGACCGCGCTCGACGATCGCCGGCGGCGTTCGATCTCGCCGAGGGTGTGGCGAAGGGCTTCGCTGGAGTAAACGATCGCGACGTCGACATGTGCCTCGAGCTGGACCGCTTCGACTTCACTCTGACAGCCCGACGGCACGAAGCCACCCTCATCCTCGAACCTGTGCGCGCGCACGAACGATGACCACCGCACCGGTGTGGCGGCAAGATTGCGCCATGCTCGCCCGCGGGCCCTCCGTCGGGTGCGCTGGCGGGCCATTGCCATGACCGGAATCGAAGCTTCGAGCTCTCCCCCTCCCTTGCCGCGCTGGTTTGGACCGAGAGCCAGCCCAAATGATCCGGCCGTCTCGGCCCTGATCGACCGCGTCGCGCGCGGGGCCGAATGGGCAGACATCGGCGGTGGATTCAACCTCAACGTGCGGATAGACGCTGAGCCGCCGGTTGTACTCCGGATTCACAGGCCCTGGGTCCGCCGCGGGCGAGTCGCGGGACTGCGGCGCCTGCGGGAACGGCTCGAGCGGACCCAAGTCCGCGTCGCTCAGCCGATGCGGATTTCCGGCTGCGACCTCGTGAGGGTCGCCGATCGTTGGGCTGAGCTTGAGGAGTCCATCGATCACGTGCAGCCACGGAGGGACGAGGACTCCTACGTCCGCGTATTCGAGGAGCTCGGACGCGTTCACACTGCGCTCAAAGCAGTCTGGGAGCCCAGCCCGCCCGCACCCCTCGACGACCACAGAACCTTCGGCCAACTGCGTTACTCGGTCGGCTTCACCCGCCGCAGGCTCGGACCCCGCAGCGAGCCGGTCGTGCATCGGATGCGCCAACTGACGGGCGAGCTCTCCAAGCTCCGGAAGGAGGTCGAACTGCCATGCGCTCCGATTCATGGGGACTACAAATTGGGCAACGCGGGAGAACTGTCAGACGGCTCATGGGCCACCTTCGACCTGGATTTCGCGAGGGTCAGGGAGCGGCTGTACGACATCGCGGCCAGCCTGCACCAGATCGCACCGAGCGGCGAATTGCTCGAGCCGCGACGACTACTCGACGCCTACGAAAGCACGGCTCCGGAACCGTTGACTCGCGACGAGTACCGATGGCTCCCCGGGGCTCTAGCCCTTGTACCCCTGCACTGGGCTGCCACCGCAGGGCTCGTGGGCGACGGCATCCGCGAGGCCGAAGGCGCGATGACCGCCGCCGAGGCCTGGTGGTCGCGCCGGGCTGAACTCTGGTCGTAGTCCGGCGTTTCGTAGCCGATAGCCGTTACAGGGCTATCTCCGGATAGAGGAGGTGCTGGGCGAGCAGATCCCCGCAGCGGTCCCGGCAGGCTTGAGCAATCCGGGAATCGATCCGGTACTTCGCCTTGGCCGTAGAGGTGGCGGGCCTGGTCGCGCCCAGCGCAGCGACGATCACATCGGCGACCTCGTCGAGCTCGTCCGGCCCGAATCCGAGGGTGGTAAGTGCAGGAGTACCAAGCCGGATACCCGAGGTGTACCAGGCACCGTTGACGTCGTCCGGGATCGAGTTGCGGTTGGTGACCACGCCGGCGTCGAGCAGCGCGGCTTCGGCTTGGCGGCCGGTGAGGCCGAAACTGGTGGCGACGTCCATGAGGACGAGATGGTTGTCCGTCCCGCCGGTGACGAGCCGGACCGTTCTGCGCAGTAGTCCGTCAGCGAGCGCCCGGGCGTTGTCCACGATCCGGGCCGCATAGCCGGCGAAGGTGGGCCGGCGGGCTTCGGACAGGGCGACGGCCTTCGCCGCCATCACGTTGGGCAGCGGACCGCCGAGGACCATCGGACACCCCTTGTCCACGTAGGGGGCGTACGCCTCCGTGCAGAGCACCAGTCCACCACGAGGACCCCGCAGTGACTTATGAGTCGTGGAGGTCACGACGTCGGCGAAGGGGACCGGATCAAGGTCCCCGGTGAGCACGTTTCCGGCCACCAGCCCGGCGAAATGGGCCATGTCGACCATGAACGTGGCTCCGACCTCGTGGGCGATCTCGGCCAGGGTGGCGAAATTGGGGTTCCGCGGATATGCCGAGTATCCAGCCACGATCACAAGTGGTCGAAACTCCCTGGCCTGGGCCGCGATGGCGCTGTAGTCGAGGAGCCCGGTGGTGGGATCGACCCCGTAGCTGGCCTGGTCGAAAAGCTTCCCGGAGATGTTGGGCCGGAACCCGTGGGTGAGATGCCCACCGGCGTCGAGCGCCATCCCCATCATGCGCTGGGAATGAAGATCGTTGCGCAGCCGGTCCCAGCTTGCGGAGTCAAGGTCGTTCACGTGACGCACGCTGGCTCGGTCCAAGGCGGGTTGTTCGACCCGATGAGCCAGAATGGCCCAGTAGGCGACGAGGTTGGCGTCGATCCCGGAGTGTGGCTGGACGTAGGCATGTTCGGCACCAAAGAGTGCTTTGGCGTGGTCAGCAGCCAAGGTCTCGATCCGGTCGACCATCTCGCACCCGGCGTAGAGGCGATGGCCCGGGGTGCCCTCGGCGTACTTGTCCGATAGCCAGTTGCCCATGGCGAGCAGCACCGCCGGCGAGGCGTAGTTCTCCGAAGCGACGAGTTTCAGTTGGCGCCGTTGGGCCTCCAGCTCACCGACGATTGCGCCGGCCACATCTGGTTCGGCGGCGCCAATGACCTCCAATGCCGATCGATAGGCGGTTGCTGCAGCCGATTCGGGCATCATGCTCCTTGGGACGACATCGAGTGTTCGCCCAGGCGCACGGCTCTGTCCGACACGTTGCCGGAGGGCCGGTCCCCGGTGGCTGCTCCACCCTGACGCCAGTAACGACCCGCTCCCAAAGATAGCCTCATCAGGTTGCTGAGATACCGGGCAAGCGCCTGAAAGTCCTTCGGCTGGTGCCCGGTCACGCTGGATCGCGATCACACCAACGGGCGACCAGCTCCGCCGTGTTCCCGAGGGGATCGGACCCAGCCACAACGTCGTCCCCAGATTGTGCCCAGATGGGCATTGCCGCGACGGGTTCTCCGAGCATCACGCTGGCCCACGAAGAGGTGCTTGCTAATCCGGCCCAGCTCGGAGTCACTGCTAGCAAAGCCCGGCAGCGGTTTACCAAATCGACGGAACTGGAACCGATTCCATTCCGAGTGAGCACGTTGTGGGAAATTGGAAGGAGAAATCGACGGCCAGTATTTGTGGGTCCTGTCCTGGTTCTTTCCGGTGGTCGGGACCGGCGTCGATCCGGTGACCTCACGCTTTTCAGGTGTGACCTGTACGACTCTTACGACCCGACGCTGACCAGCCAAGACCTCCGGGTGGATGGCGATGTCGGGCATGCCACTCCTCTCGGAGAGAAGAGCTGGCGATAGTCCGTTTGCGACGACACCTACGAATTGATGCGTACCGGAAGCGCCGCTGGAGAACGAAAGATGGATCCGACGACGCGAGGCTTTGGAACGTGCGGGTCGAGACGAATCTGCGGAAGTCGCTCGAGGAGCGCATTGAGCAGCGACGCGACTTTCAAGGCGGGAAAGGTGCATTCCGAGACACACGTGGGGTCCCGAACCGAATGTCACATGCGGCACCGGGGAACGGTGAATATTGAAGGACTCGGGGTCGGAGAAGTGGCGCTCGTCATGGTTCGCAGAGGCCACGAACACACTGATCTCGCACCCTCTGGGGATCTCGACGTCGGCGACCTCGGTGTCTGCCGTACTTTTACGAATCACCATCAAAAAGGGAGCTTCCCAGCGCAGCCCCTCTTCGATTGCCCCCACCTGTAGCTCGGGTTGTTCGACCACGGCTTGCAGTTGGTCTGTATGGGTGAGGAGACCAAGGAGAAGGTTACCGAGCGATCGATAGGTCGTCTCGATCCCAGCCGGAAGCAAGAGCCGCAGAAAGGCGAAGATGGCGTCGTCATCCAGGCTCTTACCGTCGACCTCGCTGAGTACGAGTTCACTCGTGAGATCGTCGCGTGGCTCACGGCGTCGATCCGCGATATGACCTTCTAAGTACGTTCTCAATGAGCCCAGTGCGCTTAGGCCACGGTCCCAATCATTGAAGATGTTCAGAAGGTCAATCGACCATCGCTGAAACTGGGCCGAATCGGCTTCCGGCAGCCCCAAGATCCGCGCGATCACACGCGCACTGGGAAGGCGAACGTAAAATTGCGGACAAGGTCAACTGTTCCGTCGGACGAGAGATCCTCGAGCAACTCGTCGATGAGTTCATCGACGACACGCTGGATCAGAGTCTGTTCCCATCGACCGAGCAATTTGGGACGGAATGCCGGAGCAACCAAGGCACGATGCACCTTGTGCTCTGGCTCGTCCATGGCGATGATTGTGTCTGCGAAGTGGGGTCCCATGACGGAGCTCAAGATCTCAGAGGAGAATCGTTCGTTATCCCGAAGCACTTCGACAACTTCGTCGAAACCGAGCACACATAACGATTCATCGTTTGAGCGCGTCCCGTCCGCTGTCGGGAGGGGCCAAACCCTTTGCACGGGTCCGCTTTGCCGAGCCACTGCCAATGCGGGGTAGGGGTTATCGACTGTGCTCCAGCGGTCCGCCGCAGGCACTTCCGACGGCTCTTCCCACATCGATTCGCTGGTTCCAGCCATGGTATTCCCGTCCAGCAGCTAACCGAACGAGAGTCGGTTTTCGGCCGTGCGGAACCCCGCGATCGCAACCAGGGCGAAAGCAACCGCGAAGACGAGCAACATCAGGACAGGGAGTAGGGCTGATCGAAGTCCTTGACCACCGAGGATCATCGCGTTGAACCCCCGCATGGCCCAGTATTGGGGCGTCGCCGGGGCGACACGGTGCACCCAGACCGGAAGAGTTGCGAGCGGCACCAACGCTCCACCCAGAGCGCCAAGTCCGACCGGCGCAATGTTGCCGATCGCGTTGAGCTGTTGCATGGTGCGGACGACCGCCGTGATGGCAAGGCCCAGCGCGATGGCGGTCAGCACCAAGGCGCCGACGATGAGCGCAACGCCCAACGCGGACCCTTTGATCCGCAGGCCGTAGGCCGCGGTCCCGATCCCAAAAACGACGAGCATCTGCAGCAGACCGAGCCCGAGGATGGGAAGAATCTTCCCAAGCAGGACTTGTGTCCGGGGGGTGCCGCTCGCCCGTAGTCGGACCCAGGTCTCCCACCCGTGTTCGCGGAGGAAGGCGAGCCCGACAAGTGCGGGAAAATAGAAGACGAAGAGGACCGCCTGTGCCGGAACGGTGAACTCGACGCCCGAGGCTCCGGGATGGCCGGTGAGCGCAAGAACGAACCCGATGGCGCCGCGCATCAACCCCACCAAGATCAACGGGATGACGAATAACGTGACGAGCCAGGCCGGATCGCGTCGCAGGATCCGCAGCTCGTTGCCCGCTATGGCGAGGCTACGCCGCATTGTCGTTCTCTTCTTCGCCGAGATGGCGTCCGGTCAAGTTCAAGAACACACTCTCCAGGCTCGGGCGGAGGATGTCGACGCCGTCCAGCCGATGGATGTCGGCATCGAGCTTGTTCAGGATCTGAGCGGCTGCGGGTGCCGGGTCCGGGGTGGAGAGGTACAGACGATCCCCGTTGTTCCGAATGCGGAGTCCGTCGACCTCCACCGACGGTGCCGGGCCCTTGAAGCGAAGCTCGAGCTCGCCCGATCCGTGCGCGGCAACCAGCTGGGCGACCGACCCTTGGGCGATGAGGCGACCTTGGTCGATGAGAACCACGGACGCGTCAAGAGCCTCGACCTCGGGGAGGTAATGCGTGGTGTAGACGATGGACGTTCCATGCATGGCGAGGTCCTGCACCAGCTCCAACAGGGCCATACGGGTTTCGATGTCCGCGCCAACGGTGGGTTCGTCCAGCAAGAGGAGCGGTGGTTCGGCGATCAACGCGATGGCCGTGTGCACGCGCCGCTTCTCGCCTCCAGAGAGCTGTTGGCATTGACGGCGCCGCAGACCCCCGAGGAGAAGGGCGTCGGAGACCTCTGAGACCCGCCGAACCAAGTGTCGACGGCGCAGGCCGGCCAACGCCCCGAAGAACCGCAGGTTCTCCTCGACGGTGAGCGGCTCGTAGAGGCCCGTGGTCTGCGGCGCGAAGCCCAGGCTGCGCTGCGCACGGAGGGGGTCTCGCACGATATCTGATCCGTTCACAGAGACTTTGCCCGCATCGGCTTTGAGGAGTCCGGCGACGATCGAGAGAAGGGTCGTCTTGCCGGCGCCGTTAGGTCCGAGAAAGCCCACAACCTGTCCCGGGTACACCGTCAGGTCGACCCCGCAAAGGGCCTGGTGGGTCCCATACGTCTTACTGACCCCCGCCACTTCGAGTACCGGGAGCCGCCGGGAGCCGTCGAAGGCCCGCACTTCCCGCGCCACTTCCTGGTCTTGGCCGCCGGTAAGGACACGCACCGTCTCAGCGTTCGTCATCCGATGATGTATTACAGATCCAGTAATGTATGTAGGATACTATAGCGCATTGGAAAGTCAAGACGCTCGTGGAAGGAAGGTTCGATGCCCGCCGAGAAGTGGACCCCAGAACGGCGTCGGCAGCTCACCCGCGAGGCCTTGGTCGCATCGGCCCGGGATGTGTTCGCGAACCGAGGTTTTCATGCCGCGTCGCTCGAGGAGATCGCGGATGAGGCGGGCTTCACCCGCGGAGCCGTCTACTCGAACTTCGAGAACAAAGAGGAGCTCTTCTTCGCCGTTCTTGATCGTCACGTGGAATTGCAAACCGCCGCCTTCGACGCCCTCTTCGAAGAAGCTGGCGGTCCGGTCGCCGCACCTGATGAGGACATCGCGCGTTTGTGGAGCCGGCTCGGTGCCGGAAACGACCCCCAGTGGCTTGCTCTCAACCTTGAGTTTCGGCTGTACGCCCTTCGGAACCCTGATGTCCGAGACCGATTCGTCGCCCGTTACCACGGGTACAGGGACCGAATCGTCGCGTACCTCTCAGAGATCCTTCAGGATCTCGACCGCGAACTGCTGATTCCAGTCGATGATTTCGTCGCCATCGCGGACTGGGGTGCGGGTGGAATCATGGAACTCGGACTCATCGATCCGGGCCAAGCACATGTCCTTCGATCGTTTCTCGAGGTCCTCAACCACGGAGCATTCGGCCGAGATGGGAGAGCGGATGATGACGATCCACCTGCAGTCGTAGGTCGTTCCTCGTCCAGCAGGGATTAGAAATCGTTCCAAGCCCGCGGGTGTAAATCATGATCGAAAACGGCAGCACCTGAGCGTGTAAATCACGGCCGAAAACGGCAGCACCTGAGTATCCCCGGATCTGTTCGGTCCGGCTCCCAGGCTTCGGGCCTGAGGGCGACGAGCAGACGGGAGAAGGGTGCACACCGACATGGACGAATGGACCGAGATCCGCCGGAAGGTCCTGGTCGAAGGAGCGTCGAAGCGTTCGATCTATCGGGATTACGGGATCGGGCACCAGGCCCTCGCCCGGATCCTGGCCAACGTCGAGCCTCCGGGCTATCAGCTGTCAGAGGTGCGCCGGAAGCCCGTGATCGGTCCCTTCTTGTGCGTGATCGACGAGATCCTCGCCGCCGACAAGGAGGCCCCGCCCAAGCAGCGCCACACGGCTCGGCGGATCCACCAGCGCCTGCGTGACGAATACGGCTACACCGGCTGCTACTCGCAGGTTCAGACCGCGGTGCAGCGGGCCAGGCGCTACTCCAAAGAGGCCTTCGTCCCGCTTTCCCACCCGCCCGGCCACGCCCAGTTCGACTTCGGCGAGGCCGTGGTCGAGATCGCCGGCGAGCGCACCAAGGCCGCGCTCGGGCTGATCACGCTGCCCTATTCGGACACCTACTTCCTCTCCGCCTATCCGCGCGAGTGCACCGAGACCTTCCAGGCCGCGCACGTGGCCGGCTTCGCGTTCTTCGGCGGCGTGCCGGTGCGGATCTCCTATGACAACACCACCATCGCGGTGACCAAGGTGATGGGCACCGAGCGCGAGCTGACCCGGGGCTTTTTGGCCCTCGAAAGCCATCACCTCTTCAGCCACCACTTCTGCCGGGTCGGGCGGGGCAACGAGAAGGGCCACGTCGAGAACCACGTCGGCTACTCGAGGCGCAACCTGTTGGTCCCGGTGCCGACGTTCGCGTCGTGGTCAGCGCTGAACGAGTACCTGGCCGCCGCCTGTTATGCCGACCTGTTCCGGCGGGTCCGCGGCAAGGTCGGCACGAAAGCCGAGCGCCTCGTCGAGGACAGGGCCGCTCTGCTGGCCCTGCCGGTCGAGTCCTTCGAGCCCCGCCGCGTCGTCCAGGGTCACGCCAACTCGCTCTCGCTCGTGCGCTTCGACCGCAACGACTACTCGGTGCCGACCGCGTATGCGCATCACGAGGTGACCGTGCTCGGCGGCATCGAAGACGTCGCCGTCACCAGCGGGACCGACGTCATCGCCCGGCACGTCCGCCACTGGGGCAAGGAGCACATCAGCTTCGACCCGCTGCACTACCTGGCCCTCCTCGAACGCAAGCCCGGCGCCTTCGACTTCGCCCGGCCCCTCGAGCACTGGGAGCTGCCCGGATGCTTCGCCACGTTGCGCCGGCGCCTCGAGGCCGAGCTCGGTCACGGTGGCACCCGCGAGTTCATCAAGGTGCTGCGGCTCCTCGAGACCTCGACCATCCCCGCCCTGACCAAGGCGATCGAGGCTGCGCTCGCCATCGGCGCCACGGGATCCGACGCCATTGCCTTGATCTTGTTCCACCAGGCCGAGCAACCCGTCGGACTCTTCAGCCTCGACGGGCACCCTCATCTCAAATCCGTGACCATCGAGGCGCCGGATCTCACCGCCTATCGGGCCCTGACCGCGACGGGCTGAGCGTGTTTTCCCAGCTCGATTTCGGGCACCGGGGTCCAGCCGGTTCCATCCGTCGCCTCTCAGCGCATCTGAGGGGGCGGTTTCACTCATCACGGCGCACCATGCGCCAGAAGAAAGGAGCAACACCGTGAAAGCAACCGAGTCCAAGTCAGCGGTGCTCTTGCACCATCACCTCAAGGTGCTTCGCCTCCCGACGGTGGCCGCCGAATGCGAGAAGGTGGCCGCCCAGGCCGCGATGGACAACGTCGACCACCTCTCCTACCTGCTGCGACTGACCGAGCTGGAACTGCTCGAACGCGAGAAACGCGCGGCGGAGCGCCGGGTCAAAGCAGCGCGCTTTCCGACCATGAAGACGCTCGAGACCTTTGACTTCGCGGCCCGGCCTTCGGTCAACAAGGTGCTCGTCGCCGAGCTCATGCGCTGCGAGTACATCGACAAGAAGGAGAACATCTTGATGGTGGGCAACCCCGGAACCGGGAAAAGTCACCTGGCCATCGCGCTCGCGGCGGAGGCCTGTGCCAGGGGCTATCGGGTCCGCTTCATCCGCACCACCGAGCTGGTCACCGCCCTCATCGAGGCCCGAGACGAGCGGACCTTCCTGCGCCTGAAGGGCACCTTGGCCAAGCTCGACCTGCTCGTCCTCGACGAGCTCGGCTACGTGCCCGCCTCCAAGGTCGGCTCCGAACTGCTCTTCGACGTCATCTCGACCGCGTACGAGCGCACCAGCCTGATCGTGACCACAAATTTGCCCTTCGAGTCGTGGACCGAAGTCCTCGGCTCCGAACGCCTCACCGGCGCCACGCTCGACCGCCTCACGCATCGCTGTCGGATCATCGAGACCAAGGGCGAAAGCTACCGGCTCCAAGACGCCAAGGCCCGGACGAACCGCGCCGCCGCCAAATTCAGTCACCAAAACCGTGGACGAGACTCCCGCCTCAAGCTAACTTCAGACAACCGCAGTGCTGCCGTTTTCGGCCATCACCGCGCTGCCGTTTTGGATCGTGATTCACACGGGGTGATCATGGCGTCGAGATCGGAGATCTCCTCTTCGAGATCGCCTACGCGATGGGCCAGCGAGGAGAGAGCGGCCTTCGTGGCCGCGCTGACCACGTCGGGCGAGCGCGTCGGACGCAGTCCTTGGGCGGCGGCCACGAAGGCGGAGATGGGAAGACCCTTGAGTTTGCTCTGCAGCTGGTCAGGGGCGCTGAATGTGAGTTGGCGCATCTGGGTGAGCGCCTTGATGCGCGCCCCGCGGGCCGAGCGTTTGGCGACGACGAGAACACGGATCGCCTCGACCGAACCGTCTCTGCTCTTGGCCGCGCCGTGGGCCCGGCCCGAGAGAACAGCCCGTGCGGCTTCGACAGCGTCGAGCGGGTCGGACTTGCCGCTGTGGTGTCGGGCCTGGCGGTTCTGGCGGTCGACTTCGACGACGTGGACCCCTGCTCGGGCGAGGTGACGAGCGATGCCGGCCCCATAGGACCCCGTCCCCTCTACACCGACCTTGCTGACCTCCCCGAAGGCTTCGAGCCAGGCCAAAAGATCCGAGTAACCCTCGGGATCGGCCCGGAACGATTGGGTGCCGAGCAGGCCACCGACCTCGTCCAAGACGGCGGCCACATGGACCTCTCCGTGGGTGTCGATGCCACCGGTGACAGAGCGCGCGGCTTCTACGATGGTCATGCCATCCCTTCCTTTCCTTAATCCGGTTGAGGGGTGGCGCGGCCGTCCCGAGAAGGAGTGACGGTGCGGGTCGATCTGGTCCAACAGATCGGCCCATCACCCCTCTGAAACGGGGCACGCCGCGCCTCGTCTGAGTTTGCCCGGAGCTCCGGTCGACGGGGTGCAAACACCATCGGTGTCCGTCGTGATCTCGAGTCAGACCGGTGGCTCCGGAACTCCCGAAACTACTGACGACCAACCTTGCAGCGGTGGACCCTCACGGGAGCTTCACAACATCATTGGCGAAGTGAGGCACCCCTCGACCTCTTAGCCTTGGGTCGATATGCAGGACGAGCTGATGAAGCGTCTGAGGAGCCTTGACGGCGTGGTCATCGCCGAAGGGGCATTCTCACCTGGACCCGCGCTATGGGTCGGGAAACGCGAGATCGCTCACCTCGACGGTGAACAGACCCTCGATGTCCGTCTCACAAAGAGCGTAATAGCGGGTAGAAGGTCCGAGCTTCGAGGCGACAACCGGGTCCTGTTGCGCCCCGGTACATCAGATTGGCTCGAAGTAAAGATCGAATCACCTCAAGACGTGGAGTTCGCGATCTCGTTGGTCAAGGAAGCTGTGGCGGCGAACCGGAAGACTGCATTGCCTGGGTCTCCGCCGACCGGCGCCGATCTGCAACGCCGGCGCCGGTTCCACTGATCCCAATGCCGGCGGCAGGGGCTACCCTCCCCCGAACCCTTATCGACGACGAGGCCGTCGCCATGTCTTAGATCAGGCCGCGCCACGGTTCCACCACGCCGGGTTCGCGACTGCCTCTTGTTCGATCCAGGAGAAATGGTGCTGCGCCGACCGCCGCAATAACGGCATGGTTGCCAGCCCGACCAGGGCCCAACGCCGGGCTCCAGGGCGAACTTCGCGAACGATCGAAAGAGCGGAGGCGGCTGCCCAGACGTAGAGCAGCGTGTTGTAAGCAGGAAGACTTGAGGATGGAAGAGCCTCCGCCTCAGTGAGAACTGGTATCCCCAGCTTGTTGTACCGCCAAGGCCAAAGGTTGAAATGGACGACCACGCCCGCCAGCGACGCCCCAGACCATGCTGCGAGGAGGGGATCCCACCTCGTGTCGTCACCTTTTGCGGCGATCCGGATCCACGTCGGGATGCCAGTTCCCCAGAGTGCGCCTGCAAATCCGAGTCCGAGGTCAGGCTGGAGAACAAGTCCGACCCCACTGGACAGCTCGAATCCGTGATGCGCGGCAGTGAGGATCGCCGTCGCCGTGGTCCACGGCCGCCGCATTTTCAGTCGATTCTGTCTACTCGCCATTGATCTCATTTTGATACCGCGCTGAATGTCGTGAACAGGAGGGCACCTCTCGGCAAGTGAGTGGTGTTGGCACTACTTCAGCTTCACGGGGTGCCTCCGGTGCCGATGTTCCACCGTGCCGGCGGCAATGTATGGGGGCATCCCTGCGTCAGAAGCGGTCGTTCCTTACGTCGTAGAACACATGGGCCATACGGTCGGCCGCCTCGATAGCTCCTCGGATCGTGCGAGCGTAGGTCTTGGCCATTTGATCGCCCCATTCGACCGAGACCAAGTATCCCTCGCCCACAGCACGAGCACCGATCTGCGGTCGGACCTGATGCCATCCGTACCTCGAAGTATCTCCTCGAGCTTGTAGGTCATGCTTCATTGTGTCCGCTGCTGCGCCCAGGCCCGGCGAACGGGGACATACCTCAGGATCCCTACCCTTTCTGAAGCACGATGTTGGAAATGCTTACGGTCAGGGAGTCAGCCTGTTCGCCGGAGTTGTTGTACGGGTCGTTGCCGTTGACGAACACGACGATCGTGGCGTGACGCGACGGCGAATAGAAGACCTCATCGACGTAGCCCTTGACACCACCGTTGTGCCCGATCAGCGGGCCCAGGCTGTAGAGACCGAGTCCGTAGCGAACTGGAAGCGACTGTGTTCCCGTTTGAGTCGGCAGTGGAGCGACATTGCCCACAAACCAACTGGACTGCAGCCGCCTGGCCGCCAGGGCCTGCGACAGGAACTCCCCATTGCTCAGTGCCTGGGCCCAAACCGCCATGTCACCCACGGTGGAGACCATGGCACCCGCGGCCCCGAGGTTGGACAGGTCGTAGAGAGGGATCCTCTTGGGGGAACCGCTGCCGATGAGGTAGTCGAGCGTCGAGGGGCTGGGCAGTGCGCTCGAGGAGGAGTAGCTGGTCTGATCCAGGTGCAGGGGCTGGAGTATCTGCGTGGTGATCAGGTTGCCGATCGTCTGATGGGTGATGTCCTGGGCGATGATGCCCAAGATGATGTAGTTCGTGCTCGAGTACTCAGGCGTGCCCGGTGGACCGACCGGACCGTGTGCCACGGCCATTCGGACGATCTCTTCAGGTTTGAAGGACCGATGAGGATGACCGGAGATGTCCTCGATCAGCTGGGAGTCTGACTGATATTCGTCGTAGATGCCGCTCGTCATGTTGAGGAGCATGCGGACTGTGATCTGACGAGCGTCTTGCACCCAGGGCACCCAGTGGCTAATCGGCGCCGAGAGTGCCAGGAGACCTTCTTGCACGAGTCGGAGAATCACCGTCGCCGTGAAGGTCTTGGTCACACTGCCAACCGGAAAATGGTCCGCAAGAGTGAGGCGCTGGCCGCTTTGGAGATCGGCTTCCCCATACGCTGCCTCCCATTGGCCCTCACCAGGAACGGACACCCACACCATGACTCCTGGGATGTGGTACAAGCCGCGGACCTCTTTGACGAGGTCGTTGAGTCGAGATTGGGTGCGGGGAGGAAACGTATCGACGACTCCTGAACGAGGCTCCGTCTCAGCAGCCGCGCTTACGGCAGGAGCGAACGCCACAGTGGCGACGCAGAACAGCGTCAAGACCGAAAGGGTCGCTACTACCCTCTGCATACGCCGAAAGTATGGACCGCCGACCGGGAAGCTGCCCTGCACCCGAGGTCACAATCGTGCGATAACTGTCTCATTCCCGGAGTTATACATGTAATCCGTAGGTCCTGGGCTGTGCCCTATGGAAGCACACTCACTGGGCGTCGGCGACTCCTTGGATGAGGCCGTCGAAGAGCTGACCGCGGTCGCTCTGACCGCGCTTGTCGGCGTGCTTGCGCTGGCGCTTCAAGATGGTGACGAACTGAGGGCCGGTCTCGAAGAACCCGCACCGTTCGCAGACGCTCTCGAAGGCGCAGTCGAGGAGAGCCGGCCTCGTGCAGTGACCGTTGGCGAGCAGACGACGGTGGTCACTGACCGGCGGCGCGGAGCTCGAACCGCTCACTCGAGGCGGGGTGGCACCGGAGAGTCCGTAGTACTGGGCCTCGACGGCCTCGGTCACCTTGAAGTACGCGTCGGCGACGGTGTCATCGGAGATGCGCGCGTAGACCAGCGTCATGTCCATGGAGCGATGCCCGAGCAAGGCGGCGATCGCTTCGAGGCTCATGCCCCGATTGATGGACTGGGTGGCGAGCGTGTGGCGCAACTGGTGGGGATGGACGTGACCGACCCCGGCCCGCTTGGCCACGCTGGCCACGTAACGATGGACCGTGCGCCGGTCGAAGGGTTGCCCGTCGTCGCGCTCGAGGAGGTGACCCGAACGTGACCGTCCGCGCACGGCCTTGTACTCGGCGATCAGGTCGACGAGCATCGGCAGGAGAGTGACGTAGCGGTCGTTGTGCAGCTTGCCGATTGGGATGTAGAGACGGTGGCCGTCTCCCTTGCGCACCACGGCGTCGTCTCGGAGTCCGGAGAGCTCACCGACGCGCATGCCGGTGCGGGCCAATAGCTCGACCATGAGCCGGCGGCGCAGGTTGGGGTCCTCGGCCAGCGCCGCCATGAACTTGGCCGCCGTGGGGTCGTCCAAGAACTTGGGCAACGGCTCGTCGAGGGCGGGGAAGTCGCTCATGTAGACGAACAGGCGGGCCGGAGCGTCGTCGTAGTCCCATTCCATGATGCGCTCGAAGAAGGTGCGCACGGTGCTGAGCCTGTGCCGGATCGTCATGGTGGCCAAGGGCTGGCCGGTGTTGCCCCGACGCGGCGACGGAGCCAGGTCTTGAAGTCCTCGATGTGGGGCCGTCCGACGCGCGCCACCGAGACGCAGGTCGGGTCCGCCTCTTTCACCCGGTGGGCGAAGAAGCGCAGCGTCATCTCGGCCGCCGCCACGGTGCCCGGACGGGCCGAGACTTCGAGTTGGTCCAGGTAGGAGGCCATGGTGGCCACCATGACCGGTGCCCGGGCGGCGATCTGGGCCCACGTGACTTCGGGTGTCCCGCCGCCCCGGCGTCTCGGCTCGGGATGTACTTGGGCGAGCGCGTTCATCGGGCCACCCCCACGAGCGCCTGGGCCTCGATGGCTTCGGCGGCCCGGCGGTACTCGTCGTCGAGCCAGTCGACGCTGAGGTGGAGATAGACCCGCGTCGAGGTGATCGAGCGGTGCCCGGCTTGGGCCTGGATCGCTTCGATGGCCATGCCCGCCTCGCGCAAGCGCGTGAAGCAGGTGTGGCGCAGTTCGTGGCAAGTGCCGTGGGACAGTTGGGCCCGCCCCCGTGCGGAGCAGATGATCTGGGCGAGACCGGGCATCGAGAGTGGGTGGCCGCGCCGTGCTCCTTTGAGCGTCACGAAGAGTGCGTCGCTCGACGTTTGCGGTCGCTCGTGGTCCATGTAGCGCGCCACCGTCGCAAAGAAGGTCGGCGACAGCGGCACCAGGCGCTCGTGGCCGCCCTTGCCTTCCCTGATCAACACCCTCCATTCGCCGAGTCGCAGGTCCGAGAGACGCAACCCGAGCACCTCGCAGCGCCGCAGGCCGCCCAGCACCATGGCCTGGGTCATGGCACGGTCGCGCTCGGTGCGCAGCGCCCCCATCAGCGCGTCGATCTCATCGGGGTCGAGGATCCGGGGCAACCGGCGCACCCCGCGCACAAGCGGCAGACCCCGACCGCCGCGCGAACGGCTCTGACGAGTGGCGATGCCCCGCGGCACCGGGTTGGCCGTCACATCGACGTCGTCGCGCGTGATCGGATAGCCATAGAAGCTCGAGACCGCAGCGAGTCGGCGCTTGATCGTCGCCGCAGAGAGTCCCGCCGAACCATCGGCGATGCGCACCACGTTCTCGGCCCCGGGCTTGGGGCGCCGCTGCACGGAAACGAAGGCCATGACGTCTTTGGGCCGCACCTCGAGCGGGTCCTTCTTCACCACGCTGAAGAAGACGCTCAGGTCATGGGCATAGGCCCGCACGGTGTTCGGACGAGCCCTCCCCACCACGAACTCGAGGAACTCGTCGATCAGCTGGTGGCCGATCCGATAGACGTGTTCACCGTCGGGACGGACGTGACACTCGAATGACGGACTCCACTTCACCGCACACCTCCTGATCGGGTTCGCACCCAAGGAGGTTCCCCCGGATGCCTATCCCAGGAGGTGGATTACATGTATAACCGATGCTCCTATGGATGATGTCAACCCCTTTCGAGGGAATTTCGGGAGTGAGGACAGCGGACAGACCAATGATGGGCCACTCGTCGAGAGGGCAAGCTCTTATCAGGTCACGCGTCTTCGGAGAGTTGGGTGACCCGGGCCATGGACCGGCATATCGGGTACAGGTCAGCCCCAACGGGCGACAGGCGAACTGTGAGCCAGGTCCATGGTCCGGGGATCTAGGGGCGAGGCAAGTAGCGGTAGACCTCGCGGGCGACGTAGCGCTTGAGCATGCGGATGGCCTCGCGCTTGGAACGGCCGTCTTTGACCCGGCGCTCCATGTAGGCCTGAGTCCTCGGATCAGACGCCAGCCGGGTGATGACGATGTGCCAGAGCGCCCGGTTGGCCTGGCGGTCCCCGCCGCGGTTGAGCCGGTGCCGCGTCACCTTGCCCGAGGAGGCCTCGAGCGGTGAGACCCCGCACAGATGGGCCCAGGCCGCTTCGGAGTGCAGCCGCTCGGGATTGTCGCCGGCGGCGACCAACAACGCGGCCGCGGTGTCGACGCCGACGCCATAGACGGCGAGCAGCTCGGGGCGCGGTGTCTTGAAGGAGCGGGGTGATCATGGCGTCGAGATCGGAGATCTCCTCTTCGAGATCGCCTACGCGATGGGCCAGCGAGGAGAGCGCGGCCTTCGTGGCCGCGGTGCACCACGTCGGGCGAGCGCGTCGGACGCAGTCCTTGGGCGGCGGCCACGAAGGCGGAGATGGGAAGACCCTTGAGTTTGCTCTGCAGCTGGTCAGGGGCGCTGAATGTGAGTTGGCGCATCTGGGTGAGCGCCTTGATGCGCGCCCCGTGGGCCGAGCGTTTGGCGACGACGAGAACACGGATCGCCTCGACCGAACCGTCTCTGCTCTTGGCCGTGCCGTGGGCCCGGCCCGAGAGAACAGCCCGTGCGGCTTCGACAGCGTCGAGCGGGTCGGACTTGCCGCTGTGGTGTCGGGCCTGGCGGTTCTGGCGGTCGACTTCGACGACGTGGACCCCTGCTCGGGCGAGGTGACGAGCGATGCCGGCCCCATAGGACCCCGTCCCCTCTACACCGACCTTGCTGACCTCCCCGAAGGCTTCGAGCCAGGCCAAAAGATCCGAGTAACCCTCGGGATCGGCCCGGAACGATTGGGTGCCGAGCAGGCCACCGACCTCGTCCAAGACGGCGGCCACATGGACCTCTCCGTGGGTGTCGATGCCACCGGTGACAGCGCGCGCGGCTTCTACGATGGTCATGCCATCCCTTCCTTTCCTTAATCCGGTTGAGGGGTGGCGCGGCCGTCCCGAGAAGGAGTGACGGTGCGGGTCGATCTGGTCCAACAGATCGGCCCATCACCCCTCTGAAACGGGGCACGCCGCGCCTCGTCTGAGTTTGCCCGGAGCTCCGGTCGACGGGGTGCAAACACCATCGGTGTCCGTCGTGATCTCGAGTCAGACCGGTGGCTCCGGAACTCCCGAAACTACTGACGACCAACCTTGCAGCGGTGGACCCTCACGGGAGCTTCACAACATCATTGGCGAAGTGGGGCACGTCACACCGACTCCAGCGTTGGGGTGGCCCGTCCGATCGTCGATAGCCTCAGTGAATCATTCCCTGGCGGTACCCGATCCACCCAGACCCGTCTCGTGAGCGGTTCATGTCGGCGTGGTTTCCGTCACTATGGGATGGGTACCTGCGTAAGACTTACATTGAGACCCCCGTTGCTGACGACTGGGAAGAACAGGCTGGCGTTCTGAGCGTCGTAACCGCTCGACACTGGGCCGAAGTATGCATTCATGGTGGTGCGCCCAGACGCTGGGATCGTGGGCCCCTGCGAAAGGTTTTCATCGGCGAGGGCGGATCCGTCTTGGAATACGACGGCACCTCCGCCGGACTGGTCATTGGCCCCGATGAGGCACGACCCGGCGGGAAGGGTCGTTCCCACATTGACGGAGGTCGCGCATCCGCCGTTGCTCTTGTCGTCAGCCGACAGGTTCGGGGCGCCCAAGTAGACGTAGCTATTGGTCGCTGATCCGAGCAAGTCGAGGAGGAAGGCCGAGCGGTCACTCTGCTCGTTGATCACGGTAATCGGCACGTCGATATAGGTCTGGCCGGGATCGGCCACGGCCTCACCTTCGAGAAGTCCGTAGTTGTACTGGTTGACGGTGGTGGGTTTGCCGGGCTCGACGCCGAATCGAAACCCGTCGGCTTCGGTCACGATCGTCGCGGTCGCGGCTTTGGTAGTGGTGGGTGTCGTGGGCCTGGTGGTGTCGTGGGTCCGTCGAGTGGGCAGGGTCCGACCTGGCCCGCGCAAGGCTGCTCAAGGGCCAGGTCCCCTTCCTCGACCGGCTGGCCGACGCCCTGGGACCCGGAAGCCGATAGCCTGCGGCCACTGCCGGGTCGTGCCGTCGGGGCGCACAACGGCGCCACAAAGAATTCCCTCGCGCCGCTTAAAGGGCATGCCCCCCAGGCCCCGCGTGACTGCAGACTGGTGCCGCTTCCGCTGAAGGAGTCAGATGTCGGCTGCTTGACGTTGAGTGCAAGCGCCCCCAGCCCCACGATCGGCATCACCCAAACTGCGAGCACGAACTTCCTCTGCCGAAAGCACCAGGTGCCTATACGACACAACGCCGAGCTCTTGCGCCCTTCCGTCGGTCCCAGGTGATTTGGGTCAAGGAGTTCCACCCGGCATTACGGGGAGTCGGTCTTTTCGCAATGGAACAGGGACCTCAGAGTCCCGGTGCCACCCTGATCTAACCCGTTCCGCTGTTCCCGGCTCCGGAGTTGCCCGAGTTGTTCGTGGCGCCAGAGTTGCCGGTATCGCCCGTAGTGCCGGTGGTCCCTGTCCCGGTGTTCCCCGTTGTGCCAGTGTTCGAACCTCCGCCGCCCACCGCGACGAACCACTGACCGTTGATTTCGGTACAGGCGACGGGTGAAAAGGTCATCGTCGGGTTATCGAGGCTGGCGTCGTTGAGGGCCGTTGCGTACGTGCTGGCAAAGGTTCCTGCACCGGGCGGCATCCCGGTCGTGGGGTCAGAATTCGACGAACAGCCAGATCCACTCTGACATTCGCTGCCAACGATGCTGACCAGGGCGTCGGTTCCCTGGATCGCCTGTCCAGCAATAGAGAAGGTGCCCGTTACGGCACTTTCGGCTCCCGAGAAGGCCTGACATTCGCGCTGAAAGTCCGGCTCGAAGTACCCACAGGCCCCATCGAAATTGCCGGCCATCTCGTCAGAGATCAGTCCATCGACCGCCGCTTCCGGGAATTTGTGTCCAGGTGTGACATGTTTTGGAACGGGTCTGGGTGGTGTCGTGGGTCTGGGTGGTGTCGTGGGCTTGGGTGGTCGCGGAACTGGCGGGCGGCTTCGCGGCACCGGGGCGTTGGTCTCGGCCAACGTGCGTTGGGGGCTCGAGCTGCCCTCGTAATAGCCAACGGCGGTGCAGGCCTTGGCCGACGAGCACGCCACCCCGGTCAACTCGGCGCCGGAATCACCGATCCCCTTTTGCGAGGGAAAGGTTGTGGTCCATCTGGTGCCGTCCCACTGTTCGGCAAACGGAATCTGGCTCGGCGGGCCGCCCCCGAGTGAGCGTAGGCCGAAGTAGCCCTCGTAATAGCCAACGGCGGTGCAGGCCTTGGCCGACGAGCACGCCACCCCGGTCAACTCGGCGCCGGAATCACCGATCCCCTTTTGCGAGGGAAAGGTTGTGGTCCATCTGGTGCCGTCCCACTGTTCGGCAAACGGAATCTGGCTCGGCGGGCCGCCCCCGAGTGAGCGTAGGCCGAAGTAGCCCTCGTAATAGCCAACGGCGGTGCAGGCCTTGGCCGACGAGCACGCCACCCCGGTCAACTCGGCGCCGGAATCACCGATCCCCTTTTGCGAGGGAAAGGTTGTGGTCCATCTGGTGCCGTCCCACTGTTCGGCAAACGGAATCTGGCTCGGCGGGCCGCCCCCGAGTGAGCGTAGGCCGAAGTAGCCCTCGTAATAGCCAACGGCGGTGCAGGCCTTGGCCGACGAGCACGCCACCCCGGTCAACTCGGCGCCGGAATCACCGATCCCCTTTTGCGAGGGAAAGGTTGTGGTCCATCTGGTGCCGTCCCACTGTTCGGCAAACGGAATCTGGCTCGGCGGGCCGCCCCCGAGTGAGCGTAGGCCGAAGTAGCCCTCGTAATAGCCAACGGCGGTGCAGGCCTTGGCCGACGAGCACGCCACCCCGGTCAACTCGGCGCCGGAATCACCGATCCCCTTTTGCGAGGGAAAGGTTGTGGTCCATCTGGTGCCGTCCCACTGTTCGGCAAACGGAATCTGGCTCGGCGGGCCGCCCCCGAGTGAGCGTAGGCCGAAGTAGCCCTCGTAATAGCCAACGGCGGTGCAGGCCTTGGCCGACGAGCACGCCACCCCGGTCAACTCGGCGCCGGAATCACCGATCCCCTTTTGCGAGGGAAAGGTTGTGGTCCATCTGGTGCCGTCCCACTGTTCGGCAAACGGAATCTGGCTCGGCGGGCCGCCCCCGAGTGAGCGTAGGCCGAAGTAGCCCTCGTAATAGCCAACGGCGGTGCAGGCCTTGGCCGACGAGCACGCCACGGCGTTGAGCACGGTGCCTAGGGAGCCCGCGTTCGGGGTGGGCTGGATCCTCCAGGATGAACTCGTAGTGTCGCCTGCCGCGGTGGCGGGCAAGGCCAAGATCACCACCAGCATGGCCACCACCGCGGACACGGTCCGTCGCACTTCGCGGATTTTACTCGCACACGTTGAGCCGTCGCCTGGGGTTGCCGCGTCGTTGGCCAGCCGCGGTCGAACATTGACGTGGGTGGCCACCCTGCTAAGGGTTGGCCCGGACGCAGGAACTCAGACAGAACATGGCCAAGGTGCCCGTTCGGGAACGTGGGCACCCACGAGCTCGAGTGTCCCGGGCGTTGCGTCGATCCGAGTCCGAGGGCGCTCCGCTAGTCGGTGACTGCCTCTCGACATCTTGGCTGAACTCGATGACTTCTTGAGGCATTGGGAGAGGCACGAGTGGTGAGCTTCAAACAGCCCCCAGCCGTTCATGACACCGCCCCCGTTGTGCCTGCTTGAGACTTGAGGCAGACGCTGTGGCTATTCGTAGCGTTGAGAGGTCCCGGCGGGGTCGACTCTCGTAGTGCCTGCCCCCGGCTTCAGTCGGGTGGCTTTCGTACGAAGAGTCTCCCGCTCGGGCTTCGCCACGGAGTGGCTCAAAAGAGGATCGAGCACGAACATCCGCAAGCAGGAGTGCCCCCGTGGTTCACCACAACCAAGGAGGTAGTCATGAAGTGATGATCGGGATCGACCCCCACAAGGCATCGCACACCGCGGTGGCCATCGACGAGGCGAAGACCGAGGTCTCCAGCGTCAAGGTGCGTGCCACTCGTCGTCAGGTCGAACAGCTGGTGCGCTGGGCCGAGCCCTTCGAGAAGCGGAGGTGGGCCATCGAGTCGGCCGGCGGGATGGGCTACCTGTTGGCCCAACAGCTCGTGGCGCAGAGGTGAAGAGGTGCTCGACGTGCCGGCCACCTTGGCCTCGCGGATTCGAGTGCTCGCCACCGGGCGTTCCAACAAGAACGACCCCAACGATGCCCACTCGATCGCCGTCGCGGCCCTTCGGGCCCCGGGCTTGCGCAAAGTCGAGCCGGCTGACCACGCCGAGGTGCTCCGGACTCCTCTCCAAGCGCAACGTCGACCTCGGGAGCCACCGGACTCGGGTCGTCTGTCGGCTCCATGCCCTCTTCGCCGAGCTCGCTCCGGGCGGAATCGCCAAGGAAATGTACGTTTCTGACGCCGAGAGGTTCCTGGCCAACATCAGCGCCCGAGACGCCAGCCGAGCAGATGCGCTACGACATGGCCCTCGAGCTTCTCGACGACGTGCGCCGACTCGATGAGCAAACCAAGGCGTCGCATCGCCGCATCCGCATGGCCATCAAGGCGTCGGGGACCTCGCTCACCGAGCTCTACGGAGTCGGTCCGATCATCGCCGCGCAGCTCATCGGCTATTCCGGCGACGTCCGCCGCTTCGCCAACCGCGATGCCTACGCCTCCTACAACGGCACGGCTCCGGTCGAGTTCGCCTCGGGTGGACGGGTCGTCCACCGGCTCTCGCAACGCGGGAACCGTAGGCTCAACCACACGCTGCACATGGTCGCGGTCACCCAGATCCGCAATCCCGGGACCGTGGGACGCATCTACTTCGAGCGCAAGGTCGCCGAGGGCAAGACCAAGAAGGAAGCCCTGCGCTCGCTCAAGCGTCAGGTGAGCAACGCCGTCTACCGCCAGCTGCTTCTCGACGCCCGATAGGGGGTCCGGGAGGACACCAGGGACGACTCATTGCCTGCGTGACCGGCTTCACACCCTGCACGGCCGGCTCTTCGGCGAAGTCACTCCCGAACCCATAGAAACCCTACGCCGTCGTGCTCCTTCCATGACGGCTCGATTCGTCGCGCCCGGAAGTCCCCGAAATTGGGGTCTTGACTCAAAGAGGATTCGTTAGGGGCGCCCCTTCGCCGGGCTGAAGTCACTCTTTGCTGACTCGAATCCGTCGGCGGAGCCAGTCGGCAAACCATGTCTCGTCGACATCGTGCGCGGCCACAGCGAGGATCGCCGCCTCAGCTTCGTCGATGTCAGGTGGGTCTGGATCCCAGACGACATCGTTGAGATCGAGAAAGAGTACGAGGCAGGCCCAGCTCGCCCTCTTGTTGCCGTCGGGCAGCGGGTGATTCCACGCCAGATGACAGGTCAGCACCGCCGCCTTGTCTATGAGATCAGGGTAGAAGTCCTGATCGCCGAACCCGGCCTGAGGGGCGTGAAGTGCTGAATCGGCCAGGTTGATGCTGCCCCTGTTGGCCAGGATCTGCGCTTCGATCCCTGTGACCTGTTCGGCGAGCCAAAAGAACTCGGGCAGGGAGATGAATCGTGTCAACGAGCGAGCCGGTCGAGCAGTTCCTTGTCTCGCTTGAGGAGCCGGCTGGCTCGAGTAGTGAAGTCCTTGTCGGCGCGCACACGGGCGATCTCTGCAGAGAGCGACTCGATGATGAGCGCGTTCACGCTGGTGCCCTTCACGTGTGCGACTGCCTCGGCCTGTTCGGCCAACTCCTCGGGCAACCGTACGGTGGTCTGCTTTGCCATGACATCATGATATCACGATGCACCCGATCCGACGTCGATCGGCGTCAGCGACCTCCATGTGCTCGAGAAGGCTTGGTCTATAAGAGCGCGCGCCATTAGGCCACGGCGAGGCCATCCCAGCGCTTGGCCCACTTGATGAGCTTGACGGTGATGATGAGGGCGACCGCCAGTGCGAGCTGAGCGAGGCGGTGGGAGCTGAACCGGTCGGTGTTTCGCCGGAGCTGACCGAAGTTGCTCAGCCACGAGTTGGTCCGCTCGACCGGCCAGCGCAGACCCATCGGCTGGTGCTTGGGTCCTGCAGCGGATCCTTTCTTGCGCTTCTTCGCGATGACGGCATCGGCGATCTGGCGCTCGGCAAGACGGGTTCGGGTGACGGTCGGAGTCATAGCCACGATCGAGCCAGATGGTCTCGATGTCGCAGAGCAGACCGCGGCGTGCAATGTCGTCGAGGGTGGGGGCGAGCAGGATCGAGTCGTGGCGGTTGGCGCCCTCGCTCACCCAGCCGATGGGCACTCCGTTCGTGTCGGTAGCCACCGACCACTTCCAACCGGTCTTGCCACGATCGGTCGGGTTCGGTCCCGTTCCCTCCCCACCACACGGTGCCTTGTGCAGCGACCCGTCGACCGAGACGTCGGAGAGGTCGAGCCCGATCACCTTGTCGAAGCCGGCGATGGCCTCGTCGACGAGGCGCACGACAGACACCGAGGGCGACCCATTCGTCGCGTCGGCGTCGCAGCGTCGTCTCGCTCCCTTTGCCCAGCCGTCCCGCCACGTCCCAACTGCACCCGGTGACAAGGCGGAACAAGATGGCCTCGAAGCAGTCACGGTCCGAGATCCGAGGGCGATGACAACCCAACGGATGCTCGGTTTCCCCGCGTTCGGGCAGGTAGGCGGCAAAGGACGCCCAGACGGCGTCGACGACAACTGGGTCAAGTGCAAGCATGGGACCTCCACTGGTTCGTTGGTGTTGGGACGCAGCCGGATCATGTCGGCTCCGACACCACGACCGGTGGACCTTTCTCCCTGGTCATCGCCGGTCCACCCCCGCCACCTGCTCGGGTGGTGACAATGGCCTCAGAGGAGGTGGCTATGGCCAAGATCAAACGCAACGGACCCTGCCCGTGCGGGAGCGGTTCCAAGGCCAAACGGTGCTGTTATGGAACCCAAGAGCCGGTGCACACCGGGATGCTGCCCCGAGAGGTCGGAGACTCCGCCATCGTGGATCTCAATGGAACTGACGAGATCGAGCTACGCGCCTACTTCGACCGGTTGCTCGATCTGCCCGAGCTCGACGCGTCTTTGCAGGTGCGCCTGCCGGGCATCATCACGCCGGACATGGAGAGGGCCATCAACGCACTGAGAGACGATGACGGCGACGCCTTCGACGATGCGCTCGACAAGGTGCTCGGTGCCATCGACTCGCCCGAGCGACGCCTCGCTCTCGCCGAGGCAGTCCTCACGACTTCGTGACCAAGGTCAGATCAAGCAGAAGCTCGCTGCCATGGCCGTCCTCGAGCTCGACCGCCCAGAGTCGTTGCTCTTTCGCTCCTCCGTGGCGGAATCATTGGCCCTGCTCGCCGGCGAGCAGCGCACGCCAGCGGGACTGCTACTCGCCACGGTATAGGCCCAGCACTAGGCATTCCAACCCCGAATCCACTCACCTATTGGCGCGCGTTCTAAGCCTCGATCCACCGCCCCAATACTGATTAACGCTCCACGCATCCGCGGAAAATGCCTCCGCATGCTGGGAAAATTGCGGTTATTGACGTCGTCGTTGTCCCACCACAAAGGAGGCACTTTCTGTGAAGCCAGTATCGCGCGGAATCGACCGGATCGCCGTGACCTTTGATGACCCGAATCTGGTGGCCAATGCCGGCCTGTTGCTCGTCGCCACCTTGGTGCGCAGACTCGGCCTCGAGGCCCTGTGCAACGCGACGATCCGGCTCGAGTGGCCGCACCGGTGGGTTCCAGCCGGGCCGCAAGATCTTGACCCTGGTGCACGCCATGGTGGCCGGCGCCACCCACATCGACCACGCCGACATGTTGCGGGCCGGGTCGACGGCCAGCCGTGTTGCCCCACCGGGTGATGGCCCCCTCCACGCTCGGGACCTTCCTGCGTGCCTTCAGTTTCGGTCATGTCCGGCAGTTCGAAAAGGTGATCGGTGACGCCCTCGGGCGCGCCTGGTCGCTCGGGGCGGGCCCCGGTGACCAACCAGCTGGTGGTCGACATCGACTCGACGATCCGTGAGGTGTTCGGCAAGCTCAAAGGTGGTGCCGCCTACGGCTACACCAAGGTCCTCGGCTACCACCCGATCCTCGCCACGAGGGCCGACACCGGCGAGATCCTCCATGCCCGGCTGCGCAAGGGATCGGCCAACACCCAGCGCGGGACCAAGCGCTTCGTCGAAGAGCTCGTGGCCCGCCTGCGCCGGGCCGGGGCCACGGGCAAGATCATCATCCGCTTCGACTCGGGCTACTGGTCCAACGACACCATCAAGGTGCTCGGGCGCCTGGGGGTCTCCTACACCATGGCCGTGCGCACCGGCACAAAGGCCATCGACGACCTGCATCGGCGAGATCGACGAGTCGAGCTGGGTCGCCATCGAGTACCCGGTCGGTGGAGAGGCCATGGTGGCCGAGTGCATCTACAAGGGTCGCCGCCTCATCGTGCGCCGCACCCGTCTGACCGGTCCCCAGGCGACGTTGTGGCCCAACTGGCGGCACTTCGCCTTCTTGACTGACCTCGAGGGCACGGCGGTGGAGCTCGACGCCTTCCACCGCGCGCCACGCCGTCGTCGAGCTGTGCATCGACGACTGGAAGGAGGGGGCGGGCATGGAGCACTGCCCCTCGGGTGACTTCTCGGCCAACGCGGCGTGGATGTGCTGCGCCGTGCTCGCCCACAACCTGATCCGCTGGAGCGCCAAGCTCGGAGGGCTCGTCGAAGAGGACACGCTGGTGGTGGCACAGACCCTGCGGACCCGCTACTTCTCGGTCCCCGCTCGACTCGTCAACCGATCCGGAACGCCGACTCTGCGCGGACCCACCCAGTGGCCGTGGGCCAGCTCGTTCACCAGAGCACTCACCAACCTGCGCGCCGTCGCCTTCGCCCCCACCTGAGCGATCCCCCGCGGACCGGCGTGGCCGCAGACGAACACCAACGCGCTGACAACCGACAGGCGACACGAATCCCTGGACTCGCACGTCCCTGGGTCAGAACTCACCGCACTCCTGGATGGTCCGCACCCTGCACGGCGGTGCTGCGTCTTCAATCCAGCTCACATGGGGTCAGGCGGTGCTAAGTGGGCCTATATTTTCCGATCCGTCACTATCCGGAGCCCACGAATCGTGCCTGGTGAGCGATTTGGGTGTCCGGAGATTCGTGCCTGAGTCCCCCAAACCCCGGGTTAGCAGTGAGTCCGATTCGGCCGCTCTCGCACCTCTCCAGCAGGACTTTCGCGGTTCGGAGGCCCGGCTCGTCCATCAGCTGGTCCAGAAGCGCTCCGCACAAGTCCTTACGAGGCAGCCTCGTGAACGGTCAGAAGGGGTTTGGCAGGTGAGGATGCCCCTTGGCGGGGGCCCAGCAACCACGTGCTACGCGACGACGACGGTCCAGAGTCGTGTTCCCGGGGCAACTCCCCCTACCACTGAACGAGATGGGATCGAAGGTTTCGTCGATTCGGTGGCCCAAGAAGTCGCCGGCCTCGGGATCGGCGTCACGATCGTCGACCGTGGTGGCGCGCACCGGGTTCCGCTACGGGCGCTGGTGGGCGCTCGTGGCGTTCATCCCGTGGGAAGGGGAGGGGAGGATGCCATCGAGCCGTCGAGGGTCGTGAGCAGCTCATGCGCCCGACAGGCCAGCTCGAGATGGAAGCGCTGGTCGGGATCGCTCAAATCACGGCCCGCTATGTGAGCGATCTTCGCCAGCCGGTACCGGAGGGTGTTCCGGTGGATGAAAAGGTTGGCGGCGGCGGATTCCGTGGCGCACGACTCGTTGAGGTAGACGGTCAGGGTTTTAACCAAGTCACTCCGCTGCATTGCGTCATGGCGGATGAGCGTCCCGATCCATTGCTCCACCAGCTCACGGAGCTTGATGGCCGAACTGGAGTCGACAAGGAGCTGCCAGAAGCCCAGTTGTTCGAATCGTATGACCCGACTTGTGCTCGCCAGCGAGGCGCCAAAATGGAGGGAGAAAACGGCCTCTTCCATGGACGTTCGCAGCTCCCGCGGGTGATACGCCCGCCCGATGCCAATCCGGACGTCCGTCCCCAGCGCTTTCTCGAGAGCGAGCGCGACCTCCGAGAAGAGCACCCCCGCGAGCGACGGTCGGTCCTCCTCGGGCAATGCGACGAAGAGCCGTTCGCGATTGGTGGCCACTAGAGGTTTACGAATATGGAGTGACCGAAGGGCGCCCTCCGTGAGCGCCACCGGGTCGTCGCTCTCCTCGGCCCCCCGGACGGCGAGCACGCGGTGCGGACGGCCGAGGTCGTAGCCGAGAGCCTTGGCGAGCGAGACGACCCGGTCGGACGTGGGGTCGCCGATCAGCTGATCGGCCAGCTCACGGAGTGACGCTGCCTCGGCCTCGACGGCACGCTCGACGCGCACGAGCTCGAAAGTGACGATCGAAACGGCCTGCTCGAGGGCCGTCCAGATCCTCTCGTCGACGTCTCCTATGTCGTCGAGAATGCACAGCCATCCGAGGATGCGGCCGTCTGGGGCGATGGCGGCGGACCAGCACGCCTCCCCTCTGGTCACCACTCCGTGTCTGGTATCGCCCAGGCCACCCTGTGACCGCCGGAGGGCCATCCGATCCGACACGCGGACGCCCGTCTCGGCGAGGACGGCGCGCGAGGGATCGAGGACGACCACGGGCCGCTCGAGGTGCTGGTGCAGGACGTCCATCATTCCACTCAGACCTTCACCCCGGGCCATCTGAGCGAGCAGCTCCTTTTGGAACTCAGTCGTCGCCCGGATGGCGCGGCGCCAGCTGACGGTCAAGGCCGCAGACCTCTCGCGCGATGAATCCAGCGGGGTTTCGAGCACCAACAGGATGAGCGTCGGGGTCGAGCCAGGCAGTGGTCGCAAGGTCAAGCAGAGGGGAATTCGTTTTCCCAGGAAGCTGATCGCCTCGACCGCGTAGCCGCGGGCCTCCGCTGTCGGGTGCCGGCTGGCGTGCTCGAGGCTGGCGCTGATGACGTCCCAGTCGTCAACGAGCAGGTCTGTCAACTTGCAGCCGACGAGATCCTCCGGTGAGCCGCCGAGGATGCGTGCGGTCGCCTCGTCGGCGCGCATGAACCTCCCCGAAGGATCACAGATGGCCAGGCCCTCGTGGTCTATCTGGACGAACGGATCGATCTCGAATATGCGGTCTCTTGCCTGAGAAGCGCCATTCGCTCGAACGGAATCATCGAACTCGGTCGGGCACTCGGAGGCACGTGCATCTTTCGCACGTATGTCTCTCGATTGACACGCAGTCTGGATTTTCATGACCGCCGAACCGCCTTCCGGGGGAGGAAGAAGACAAAAGCGGCAAGGGAGTCCGGCTCGCCGACACCGGTTTGCACCCGAGCTTCAATTCAACAGTTGCAGCCCCCGTACATAGTCCTTTGAGGCCCCTTTGTCCAGCGGGATTGAGAAATCCGAAATTCCACGAACAAAAGAAATCCTACGAAGAAGGGGGGACCCGTGCCGCATGTGGCCACTCCCTCCGACCCGGAGCGGACCCTTCCGAGAAGGACCGGTGGCCCCGGCACGGCTGCGGCCCGAACGCTGGGCGGTTCGAACAACGTCTGGCGGATTCTTCGTTCGGATCGCACGATGACCTCATCCGGACGCTCCATCACCATTGAGGCAGGAGGTGCCACTGGCACTTCTTCAACGATGGAGGAGACACATGGGACTAAAAGGGCGGCACCGTGCCGCATTCAGGGGCCGGCGCCTGATGCTGGCCGGGGTTGCCGTGGTGGCGCTCTTGGGCGGACTTTCGTTGGCGGCAGTATCGGCTGCGTCTGCCATAAAGAACCAAGTCGCGACTACACATATCGAAATCTGCAAGGTCGGGCAGGTCTCGGGGACCTTCTACTTCAGCGTCGACGGCGGAGCCTCGGTCGGAGTGCAGGCCAACGGAGTATGCCAGTCGGTCAACGTGTCGGCGGGGAGACACACCGTAACTGAGCTTCCTGACACGACGGGGAAGACGGTTCTCACGAAGATCAAAGTGATTCCCTCGACCGCGGGCACCGGCAACGTCTCTACCCGAACGGCGACTGTGACCGTCGCGTCGGGGAATACCGTCGAGACGAAGTTCAAGGACAGCCCTGCTCAGGGTGAGTTGAAGGTGTGCAAGGTGGCAGATGCCAGTAGCAGCAATCTGACCGGCTTTCCCTTCAATTTCACCGCCAATGCGGGTGCCTTCAGCGATTCGTTCACGGTCCCTGCGGCCGCGCCTGGTGACACATACGGCAGCTGCGAGGATCTCGGTTCGTTCCAGGTCGGCACTGCGGTCAACATCGCCGAGGCGCCGGTTGCGAGCGTGCAGGTGAGCAACATCTCGGCCCTCAACGGCACCTTGAGCAACACCAGCTATTCGGGCGGGACGACAACGGTCACCCTGACCGGAGGCGTCACAGAGGTTGCCTACACCAACGAGAATTCTGTTCCGACCCCCAATGGCTACCTCGAGATCTGCAAGATCGCGGGCGACGCCTACGTGCCGTCAGGTCCCTGGTCCTTCACGGTGACCAACTCGGGCGGTCAAGTGGTCGACACCGAGCAAGTCATCGCTGGACAGTGCAACGAGGTCCTGAACGGCGCCGGCCTTGCTCCGGGTAACTACACCGTGACCGAGTCTGTTGCTTCGCCGTATTACGTGAGCGAGATCGAGCGCGTATCCGAGCTCAGATCTGCTGAGTTCCAACACGAACAACGCGACAGGCACCTTCAAGGTGAGCGCCAACTTGACGACGTCCGCGTTCTTCACGAACGACACCCTCACGGGGTACGTGAAGGTCTGCAAGAGCCTGGCACCGAACGCCCAGGCACTGTCGGGCCAAACGTTCAACTTCAAGGTGAGCGATGCCGCCGGTACGCAGTGGATCGACGTCGTGGCTCAGTACGGCCAGACTCCGTGCTCTATCGACTTCACACCGCTACCCGCGGGATCGACGGCCACGATGACCGAAGTGTCCACGGCGAACACGTCCATCAGCGGCGTCGCGGTGAGCCCGCCGAACGCGGGCACGACTACCTCGAGTTCGGCCTCGGTCACTGTCAGCCCGACCAACATCAACGCTGGCATCTTCACCAACGAAGCGCTGGGTTGGGTCGAGGTTTGCAAGGACGCTGGTGACGCATCGGTAACCGGCAGCTTCGACTTCACGGTCAACGGTGCGCCGATCAACCCCGTTGCGGTCAACGGCTGCTCGCAAGCCATCCAGGTGCCCGCCGGCACAGCCACGATCGACGAGAGCGAGACCAACCCGGACTACTACGTCAGCAACACCGCCGCTGACGGGTTCAACGGGTCGACGTTCGTGAACCAGCTCGTCACAGCTCCGGGTGCGAACCCGGCCGTGGTGAACGTTCCCTTCGGTGGGGTCGCAAACGAGACGGTGGTCACCTACACCAACAGCACGGTGGACGGTGTCTTCAAGATCTGCACCGCTCAGACATCGAGTGACGCCATGTTGGCGGGTGACTCGTTCACCTACAACTGGAGCTACACGGTGAACGGAACGACGACCAGCGGGACGGTGCCCCTTGTCGTGCCGACGTCGGGCTCGCAGTGCTCGGGCCAAATCGGCCTGCCTGGCATCCCGGTCATCAACAGCAACGGGTCGCCGGTCACAGTCTCAGTGACGGCAGAAGCCCCGTCGCTCGTCGGGGTCGTTCTGGCCGCTTTCGGGTACCAGGGAACCGGTTCGGTGGTGCCACCAGCACCTACCACGCCGGGCCCCCTGCCCCAGACGGCGACCATAGACCTCGGCTCTGGCCTCAACATCGAGACCTTCACCAACGGGGCCGGCCACTGAGCTAGCCCTTCACTGCGGCCTCCCATACGGGAGCGTCGTGGGACAGGACAGAGGGACCCCTTCGGGGGTCCCTCTGTCGCGCCCGGGGAGCAGCGTCGTCGAAATCAGGACTCGGTCCAGAAAACCGGTATCGACCGCGGAGACCCAGGCGAAGTCCGGTGGACGATCGGACCAAGGAACCGATGGGTTTTCGTTCGAATCGCCCGATGACGGAGGCCCAGATTTGCGTCATCGTTGTTGTTTTAAGTCGTTGTCATGAACTTGTTGTTGTTGTTGATTACGACGTGTCGGCGCGTTTCAGCGGATCAGGAGGGGTGCAATGTCTTCGGGACTGCAGCGACGCGGCAGGTCGTCGGAGCGTCGTGCTGTGACGACACCTTTGAAGAGCGTCAAGGCTGGCATCGTGGTCTTGGCCGTCCTCCTCGGGATGGGGACGCTCGGTTCGCTCGTCTCGCTGGCATCCGGTACCGCATCCGGTTTGGGGCTGGGCCAGGCGTGGATCAACATTTGTAAGGCCAACACCGTCGCGGGTACGTACCAGTTCAGCCTGGACAGCGGACCGGCCATCTCGATCGCGGCAGGCAATTGCGATCTCCTCGAAGTCGAAGATGGGTACAACACGGTCACGGAACTCCCCGACACGACCGGTGCTACTCAGCTGAGTGCAATCTCCGTCTCGCCCCCGGTCGACACCGTGGCAGGCACGTTGTCGGTGCCCAACCGAACGGTCACAGTCAACATCCCCGCCAATCAAACGGCGACCACGACCTTCACCAACATCTACGTTGCCCAGATACAGGTGTGCAAGATCGCCGGGACCGCCGCGCTCGTGGGTGACCCGTTCGATTTCACCTACTCGGGCGGGGTGCCGACGACCACACCCTTTACAGTCGATGCCGGCACCGCGTCCGCGCCCGTCTGCAGCACGCCTGCGACCTATCCGGCTGGATCGTCGGTGACGACGGCCGAGGTCTCCTTCCCCTCCGGGGTCCAGATCTCCCCCCCCATCGTCACGTCCTCGCCGTCCTCGGGGTCGTGCACCACCGACGTCTCAGCCGGCACGGCCACCTGCAGTCTGGGCACGAGCGGCGGCCTGACCACCGTGACCTACACGGACGTCGAGGAGCCCCAGATCCAGGTGTGCAAGATCGCCGGGACCGCCTCGCTCCTGGGTGATCCGTTCGATTTCACTTACTCGGGCGGGGTGCCTACGACGACACCCTTCACAGTCGATGCCGGCACTGCGTCCGCGCCCGTCTGCAGCACGGAGGCGGTCTACGCCTCGGGCTCGTCGGTGACGGCGACCGAGGTGTCCATCCCCTCCGGGGTCCAGGTCTCCTCCATTACGTCGTCCTCGCCGTCCTCGGGGTCGTGCACCACCGACGTCTCGGCCGGCACGGCCACCTGCAGTCTGGGCACCACCGGGCTGACCACGGTGACCTACACGGACGTCGTGGCAACACACGAGCCCCAGATCCAGGTGTGCAAGATCGCCGGGACCGCCTCACTCGTGGGTGAGCGGTTCGATTTCACCTACTCGGGCGGGGTGCCGACGACGCCACGATTCAAGGTCAAGGCCGGCACCGCCTCCGCGCCCCGCTGCAGCACCCCGGCGTCCTATGCCTCGGGCTCGTCGGTGACGGCGACCGAGGTGTCCATCCCCTCCGGGGTCCAGGTCTCCTCCATTACGTCGTCCTCGCCGTCCTCGGGGTCGTGCACCACCGACGTCTCGGCCGGCACGGCCACCTGCAGTCTGGGCACCACCGGGCTGACCACGGTGACCTACACGGACGTCGTGGCAACACACGAGCCCCAGATCCAGGTGTGCAAGATCGCCGGGACCGCCTCACTCGTGGGTGAGCGGTTCGATTTCACCTACTCGGGCGGGGTGCCGACGACGCCACGATTCAAGGTCAAGGCCGGCACCGCCTCCGCGCCCCGCTGCAGCACCCCGGCGTCCTATGCCTCGGGCTCGTCGGTGACGGCGACCGAGGTGTCCATCCCCTCCGGGGTCCAGGTCTCCTCCATTACGTCATCGTCGCCGTCCTCGGGGTCGTGCACCACCGACGTCTCGGCCGGCACGGCCACCTGCAGTCTGGGCACCACCGGGCTGACCACGGTGACCTACACGGACGTCCAGACTCAGGGGTGGATTGAGGTCTGCAAGGTTGCTGGTGACCCGTCCGTCGACGGGCACTTCTTCAGTTTCAGCGTGAATGGCGGAGCGCCGTTCTCGGTGAAGGCCGGCAACTGCTCGAACCCCATGGAGGTGCCGACCGGAACGGCCACGGTCGATGAAATCGAGTCGAACCCAGACTTCTACCTGAAGAACGTGTCGACGGTCACGACGACCGATCCGACAGGTGCACGGCTACTCAGCGGTCCGACGCAGGATCCGGCCATGGTGAGCGTCCCAGGCGGCGGCGTGGCCAACGAGACGGTGGTGACCTTCACAAATGCCACGGCTCAAGCGACCTTCAAGATCTGCACGGCGCAGACCTCACCCGGGGCCAACCTCGTCGGAGTGCTTATGACCTACACCTACACCTACACCGTCAACGGAACGGCCACGACGGGTTCGGTCACCCTTGACACGCCGCTGACAGGTTCCGCCTGCTCACTGCCGATTGGTCCGTTCAACGTCGTTAACGGCGACGGGTCCCCTGTCACGGTGTCAGTCACGGCCGAGGCTCCTCCCGTCACCGCTGTGGACCTGGCCGACTTTGTGTATCAAGGCGACGGGTCCATCACCTCCGAACCTACGTTCCCTTCGAATTTCCCGGCGACAGTGTCGATCGCAGTCGGTGCCGGAGCCAACGTCATGACCTTCACGGACGGGGCCGCTCACTAAGCCCAGGGCATTCTGCGGGCATTCTGCCGACCTCCAGGCTCGGCTCAGGACTTGCCGTTGGATCCTGCGCCAACACGCACAAAGTAACTACATAGGGGTAGTTATTGTCTCCCTGTTGTTCTCCCTGTTGGCTCCGCTTATTATCAGCGGCGTCGGGGGTTTTCACAGTGAAGTATTCAGTGCACCAGGGACGCGCTGATTGTCGGTCTTCTGTGTGGCGATTGTTACGACCTTCCTCGCGGCGATCGACGCTCGTGCCCGTCAGGCAGTCCGGGTGAGACAGTCGTCGTGGGTCGTGGGGGGCGTCCTGAGAACGCGCGCGGATCGGCGGGTCCATACCGAACGAGGGAGCGTCGGTCGGGTGACGAGCGTGGCCACGCGTGCCGCCGGAGCGGCAATCCTCGCCTGCGCCGTGTGCGCCGCCATCCCCTCGCAGCTCGCGGTGGCGGCTCCATCGGGTTGGCATGTGACTGCTTCGTACCCCGCGGTGCCTTACACCCTCTCGGTTGCGTGCTCGTCCCCGGTGGCGTGCACCGCGGTCGGGTCGACGACATCTGGGGGGGGCGTCGTTCTCACCACCGCCGACGAGGGATCCAACTGGACCGACGAGGCCGTGCCGTCCGACATCGGCGCATTGTCAGGAGCGACCTGTCCGAGTTCTTCTCTGTGTGTCGCCGTCGGTGCCACGTCGGGGGGCGCCGGTGCGGCCATCGTGAGCACCGACGGCGGAACGACCTGGTCACAGGTGTCCTTGCCCGGGAACGTCGGACAGTTGAGCGGTGTCTCTTGCTCGTCAGCATCTAACTGTGTCGCCGTGGGAGCCAATGTGATCCTGGTAACGGGTGACCCTGAAGCGGCCTGGGCGATCACACCCGAGCCGTCGGGCGTCGGGGGCCTTTTCGGCGTTTCGTGTCCAACCGCTCAGGACTGCATCGCAGTTGGGTCGGCCTACGGCGGCACGGGTGCGGCCATCGTCACGACTGACTCAGGTGCGCAGTGGACGCAACAGTCACTTCCCTCTGACGAGTCCGCTCCCCTTACCGGCGTCGACTGCGTATCGGTGACTGAGTGCTATGCCGTAGGTACCGCCAGCACGTCCGGAACCGGTGTGATCGAGGCGACGAGCGATGGCGGCGCGACGTGGGTCGACGACTCAGCGCCAGCTGGTGTGCAGGATCTGAGTCAGATCTCATGTCCGTCAACTGGAAATTGCTACGCCGCCGGTTTCGCCGGTACCTCCGGTTCGGTCATCTCGACCTTTGACGGAGGCGCGACTTGGACGGACGACTCGTTGCCATCATCCGGGGTGTTCGTCTACGGGATCGACTGTCCGGCGGTAGGGATCTGCGTCGCGTCGGGTGAGAATGCAACGTCGGACGTGGCCACCTTCTTCTCGACCAATGACAGCGGATCGAGTTGGACAACCGTGGCTGTGCCAATCGGGGTGTCATCGCTCAGCGGCATCTCGTGCCCGTCGAGTGCAGACTGCACATCAGTAGGCACCGGGGCACAGGGTGGGGTCATCACCGGCACGACCGACGGGGGCCAGTCGTGGTCCCTCGAGAGTGGACCATCGGGCATCGACGGGTTGAAAGGCATCTCCTGCCCGACGACATCGGACTGCGTGGCCGTCGGTTATGGGCCCGGCGGAGGGGTCATTGTCACGACGACGGATGCCGGTGGTTCGTGGGCAGAGAACGCGGCGCCCGGGACGAACGTCCTTTGGGCCGTCTCTTGCCCAACGACACACGAGTGCACCACCGTCGGCAGCGGACCAACCGGAGCGGCCATTCTTGTGTCCAACGACGGCGGTGCCAGTTGGACGTCGGAGACGGTTCCCACACAGATCGGCCTGCTCCAGGGCGTCGCCTGTCCGACCGCCATGAACTGCCTGGCGGTCGGCGCCACATCTGGTGGGGCGGGAATGGTGACCACCAGCACCGATGGCGGATCGACCTGGGCGCTCGGCACGCTGCCGCAGCAATCAGGAGCCGTGGGAGGGGTGGCGTGCGTCTCCAGCCGGACGTGCACAGCGGTCGGGCTCGACAGCACGACGGGAGGGGCCGAGGCTCTGGTCACCACCGATGACGGCGCCGACTGGACCGCGAGCTCCCTTCCGAGCGACGCGCAGGTGCTCAACGGGGTTTCGTGTCCCACCAGCAGCAACTGTTACGCGGTCGGTGCGGACAACTCGACCTCGACCGGTGTCATCGTCGCTTCCAAGGATGGCGGGACGAGCTGGAGCGACGAGCAGGTACCGCCGGGCGTACAGAGGCTTGCGTCGATCGCCTGCCCATGGCCGGCAACCTGCGACGCCGTCGGCAGCGGGTCCGGATCGGTCGGCGGCCTCATCGTGACGGGTCCATCGCCCTCGCCGGTCCCGCCACTGCTCCAGACAACCGCGCTCCCGGGCGGCACGACTGGTACGCCCTACAGCGCGTCGTTGCAGGCCACCTCGGGGACGACTCCCTATCAGTGGTCGATCACAGACGGGACGCTGCCGCCCGGCGTCGGTCTCCAGGCCGCCACGGGGTCGTTGAGTGGGACGCCGACGTCATCGGGGTCCTACTCCTTCACAGCGGAGGTGACCGACGCCAACAACCTGACGGCGCAAGCCGTCTTGTCGATCACGATTTCGCAAGCGCAGCCGGGCACTCCTCAGCCGGTCAATCCGCAGCCGGTCACTCTGCCATCCTCATCGACCAGCTACTCCCTCGTCGACACCAGTGGCGACGTTTTCAGCTATGACCCGTCTGAGCTCCCGTCGTCCTCCGGCCCCGCTGCGCTCAACGAGCCCGTCGTGGGCATGGCCACCACGCCCGATGGAGGGGGCTACTGGCTGGTGGCCTCCGACGGGAGCGTGGTCGCCTACGGCGACGCCCAGGTGTACGGCTGGTCCGGCGGCCTCAAGCTCAACAATCCCATCGTGGGCATGGCCGCCACGCCTGATGGAGAGGGCTACTGGCTCGTGGCCTCCGACGGAGGCGTGTTCACCTACGGCGACGCCCAATTCTACGGCTCGACCGGCGGCCTCAAGCTCAACGAGCCTGTCGTGGGCATGGCCCCCACGCCCGACGGAGGGGGCTACTGGCTCGTGGCTGCCGACGGGGGCGTGTTCACCTTTGGCGACGCCCACTTCTACGGCTCGACCGGCGGCCTCAAGCTCAACGAGCCCGTCGTGGGCATGGCCCCCACGCCCGATGGAGGGGGCTACTGGCTCGTGGCCGCCGACGGGGGCGTGTTCACCTACGGCGATGCTCCGTTCTACGGCTCGACCGGCGGCCTCACGCTCAACAAGCCCGTCGTGGGCATGGCCGCCACGCGCGATGGAGCGGGCTACTGGGTCGTGGCCTCGGACGGGGGGGTGTTCACCTACGGTGACGCTCCTTTCTACGGATCGCAGGCCTCTGTGCCCAACACGGACCCGATTGTCGGAGTCACGGGCTGACGGCGCAAACTCGACAGCGCGCCCTTCCCTTCGAGAACGGGCTACGCCGTTCGTGGCGCCAGGCGTTCGAGTACGACGCCGGACTCCTGTTCTTCGGTGTCAGAAGGATCCTCGGACGAGGATCGTTCCCATCTCCTCGAAGTTTCCTTTGGCTGATGTGCGTGCGTATCCGATGTTCCCGGCCGGCTACAGCTCACGACAGTCTTGGCAGCGCCCAATTATGGCGAAGTGGTGCGGATTGATTTCGAAGCCGTAGCGCGTCCGGGCACTCTTGGACAGGCCCCGGAACAGTTCGTCCGGCGCTTCAAAAGACTTGCCGCACGCCTCACAGACGAAATGTGAGTGTGCACCGGCCGCGAGGTGATAGGTGGCTGGACCGTGGCCCAAGTGGGCATGGACTATGACGCCCAGCCGCTCGAGCTCATTGAGATTTCGATAGATAGTCGACAGATTCACGTCGGGCGCCTGTGCCTGGACGACCTCAGCCAACTCCTCAGCAGTCCAATGGCGAGGCTCATCGAAGAGGGCGTGGAGAAGTAGCCGACGGGAGCTGGTGACCCGCCCTCCTTGCTGTCGGACCAGGGCCAATACGTCGTCTACCGTCTCTACGCTCACCAAAGGCCCAGGTGGGGCACTCCTTCCCACTCGCTTCATGGTAATCGCTCATCCAAGGGTTAGTGCGACCCCGAACTAGTTGCGACCTTTTCGCATCTGCTTTACGGTCGTGTTTGCTCCCTATCCAACCCTGTGAGCGGAGGAAGTCACCGATGGTCACCCTCAACAACATCTCCGCTCGGTCCGGGCCTGTCGAGAAGCTCAAGGAGTTCCGGCGGGACATGACCCCCACACAGTGGCTCCAGACGAAGCTGATGTTCGCTTCGATTCTGCTCCTCCACGTGATCGGGTTCGGCGTCTTCATCATTTTCGTGGTCCCCGGTCACTACAGGGGTCTCGGCATCGGCGTGTCGGTCCTGGCCTACACGCTCGGACTGCGTCACGCCTTTGACGCCGACCACATCTCGGCCATCGACAACACCACGCGCAAGCTCATGAATGAGGGCAAGAAGCCGCTCAGCGTGGGGTACTTCTTCTCCCTCGGCCATTCCACCATCGTGATCGCCATCGGGGCCGGCATCGTCATCGCCGAAAAGACAGTCTACGCCGCAGTCTCAAACAACAGCTCGGGACTCGAGCAGTTTGGCGGGGTCTTCGGCACAATCGTGTCGGCCAGTTTCTTGTACCTCATCGCGTTCTTGAACGTCGTGATCTTGGCGGGGATCATCGTTGTGTTCCGCAGGATGCGCCATGGTGACTTCAACGAAGCGGAGCTTGAACAGCATCTGGAGAACCGGGGCTTCATGTACCGGATCTTCGGCAAGTGGATGAAGTCGATCACCAAGGAATGGCAGATGTACCCCGTCGGTGTGGTATTCGGTATGGGCTTCGATACGGCCACCGAAGTCGCCTTACTAGCCACGACGGCCCTTCTAGCCACTCAGGCCCTGCCCTGGTATTCGATCATGTGCCTCCCGATCCTCTTTACCGCTGGAATGAGCCTGATGGATACTTTGGACGGGGTCTTCATGAACGTGGCCTACGGATGGGCGTTTTTCAACCCGGTCCGCAAGGTCTATTACAACCTCGCCATTACCGGACTCTCCGTCTTCATCTGCTTCTTCATTGGCACTATCGAGGTCCTGGGGCTCCTGCCCCAGGAACTTCATCTCAACGGCAGCTTCTGGACCTTCATGGCCAACTTCAACATCAACACGGCCGGATTCGTCATCGTGGGAATGTTCGTCCTGACGTGGGCCACCGCGTTGATGATCTGGAAATACGGTCACGTCGAGGAGAAGTGGTCGGCAAAGCTCAGCCACCAGACAAGCGCGACCCAGTTCGAGAACGACCTCGCGACCCAATACCAGGCTGACGTGGCCGCCGGTCGGATGTAGCGATCGATCTTTCCGGCTCGATGCTCGGGCAGCACAGACTTTGCGATGATCGAATAGGCCACGCCTGAACGGAACGAATCAGCGAGCAGCACAAGCCCTTGGTGCCGTACGCTCGAGATGTTGTCCACAGTCCCGTCCAGATCCGTGCGCCCTGATTTGGACATGTCCCAAACAAGTGCTGCGGTGAGCATCCGATGGCGCCGACCCGCTCCTTCGGATTGTTCGTCACGGTCTGAGCAGCAGCCCCCGCTGGTCACCCCGGCGAAGCTTCAAAGCGACGACGCCGAGATGACCATCGCCAAGGCGGGGCCAACTACTGCGAGCAGTATTCACGTGGCCCGTTAACCGGACGCAAATCACCAGTTGTCGAGGCCGATGGTTCGTGAGAACGCCTGCGCCGACCTGCCGAGGGACCACAAACGAGTCGTCAGGCCAGCGGAATACGCTCGGGTCTCGACATGGGCACCTTGGTCCGGCGCGACAGCCTCCTCACTATCCTCGCAACGCGACACGAGCTCACGCTCTGTGCCCTCGTCGCGCCCGCCGGCTTCGGTCGTACCGTCCTCCTCGATCAGGCCTCGGCCGCCCTAGGCCCCCATGCCCGGGACATCCGCTACGACTGCAGCTCCGGAGACGAGTGCCCCGGTGAGCTGGCCATTCGGCTGTCGGCCATCCTGACCGAGGCGTTGGGCGGTCAGCCCGGGGGGCCGCGTTCTGACGCGATTCCCGGATCCGTCGCGCACCTGTCTTCAGCACTGGCGGCCTGCGACCGCCAACAACCCACTGCCCTATGTCTCGACCGCTTCGAACGGACTGGAACCGCTGGCACCGAACTCCTGCGCGACCTGATCGCGGATGCACCCCCTGGAGTGCACCTTGTGGTGTCAGCTCGACACTTAGGGCCCGTTGGCCTCGGGCGCCTTGTTGCGACCCGCAAGGGGCTCCTCCTTGGCTGGCGTGATCTCGCATTCGACGCAGCAGAGCTCTCTCTCTTGGGCGTCCCCGACGAACCCATAGCCTCCCCGAGCGACGTGCCCGCGATGTGGCCCGCTCTCGCCTCTCTCCACAGACAGGGCACGCCCGATCTGGTCACCGACTACTTGCTCGACGAGGTGCTGAGCGGTGAACCGACCGCGGTTGTCCGGGCGCTGGCCGCACTGGCGGCCATCGGTGGTTGCACGACCGACGAACTTCCCGATGCGACTGCGCCGGTGCTGAAGGGTTTGTCATCGACCGTCCGCGACGACGCCCTGGACCGGGTGGCGGAGCTGCCTCTCGTCGGACGGGGATCTGTCGGATGCTGGCCCCATCCGGCGTGGATCCGCGCAACTCGCTCAGTTCTCGACGAAGAGGACCGCCGTCTCGTCGTCGACGCGCGGATCGACACGCTGCTCGACCGTGGCGCGGTGAGCGAGGCCGGTCGGATGGCCGTAGAGGTATCGAGTCCCAATGCGCTGCGTGCCGTGGTGCGGTCCGCCCTCGCCTGCGTTCCGGTCAGTGCCTCGGTCACTGATCTGCGCGCGTGGCAACGGGCTGACCTGGTCGGAGCCGACCGTCCCGAAGGTATGTGGCTCGATGCCATCCTCCGCTCCCGCGAGGAGGACGAGTCGATGCAATTCCTGCGGCTCGAGGACGTCCGCTGCACCTTCGAGGCCCGCGGTGATGTTGACGGTGAAGTCGGTGTCCTTCTCCAACTGGGCACCCTGGCGCGGGCTCGGAGCGACACCGGCGCGCTCGTCACCTTGCTCGCCCGGGCCCAGGTGCTGGCCGACCTCGGTGACGATCGGGCGGTCAGCCTCGTTGTGCTCGGTCACGCCATCTCCGCCCAACTGGCTGGAAGACCCGGCGACGCGGTACGGGCGGTGGATTCGATTGCGGCCGGTTCGCTTCCGGCCGATTGGGCGGCACAAGCGCTCATGATCCGGGGAACCAATCTCCTACTCGACGGGAGGGTCGAGGCCGCAGTCGCGTGCCTCGAGGCCGCCACGGGCGAAGGCTCGTCAGGGACGTTGGCCACCGCCCATGATCTGTTATCTACGGCTCGATGGCAGGCCGGTGATTTCCACGGGGCAATAGAGGACGCCTCTCTGTCCGTGTCCTTCGCCGCAGCCGTCGGTCCACCGGCACGGCTCCAGCTGTCCCAGTCCTGGTTGGCGTGCTTGCTCGCCGCCTCGGGTCAGGACAAGGAGGCAAGCGCGCTGCTTGAACATATCCACGGAGGTGGCCGGGTGCTGTCGGCCGAGGGTGCGGCCTTAGCAGCGGTAGCTGAGGCGCTGCTGCGCATCGACGATCCAGACGCCGCCCGATCCCTTCTCGAATCGACCGACCCCGTCGACCGGCCAGTCCGGTCGTCCCTCTGGCGACAGGCCCTCCTCGAGGCCCTCTCCCCTATTGGCACGCCCACCCCTGCCGGGGAGCCCGCGCTCGGGTTCGATCGGGCCGCTGCCGCCGGAGCGGCGGGACGGCAGGCGCTTGCGGGAGGGCCACCAGCCGAGGCCCACCACCGCCCTTACCTCCCGGCCCGATGGTGTGTAGCGACCCCAGCATCGACGGCAGTGGTCCTCTTCGGCGTCGGCTCGGTGCGCCGCGATCATCGAATCGTTGATCATCCCGCGTGGCAACGGGCACACGTGCGCGAGCTCTGCCTCTACCTGACCCTTGTCGGCCAAGCACCCCGGCCTCAGGTGGCGGCCGCACTGTGGCCCGATCGCGACGAGCGAAGTGCCGGCCAGAACCTCCGCGTGACATTGAGCCACCTACTCGACGTACTCGACCCTGACCGCGAGCGTTCCCAGGGAAGCGGGCTATTACGAGAGACCAGCGGCGCGATCCACCTCGACCCGAACTCGGGACTCTGGGTCGACGTGTGGGAGGTTCAGCGTCATGCCCAATTCGTGATGACCACATCGGACGATCAGCGCGCCCTCTGTCCTGGCCCATGCTCGGCGACTGCTCGCGACCCGTACCGGGTCGCTTCTCGATGCGACCCCAGTAGGTGATTGGTGCAACCACTACCGCCGGCGCCTTGATGATCTTGTGCTCGGTGCAGCCGGTCGGGCCGGTGCGCTGTCCCTTCACAGCGCCGACCTTGGACTGGCCGTCGACTTCGGACGGCTGATGTTGAGCATCGACCCGTGGTCTGAAGACGGTCATCGCCTGGTCGTCGAGGGGCGGCTGGCCCGAGGAGATTTAGACGGAGCGCGACGTGCCCTGCTCGAGGCGATCAGCGTTCTCGACGATCTAGGTGTGGCGCCTGGAATGGCGCTCATCTTGCTCGGCTACCGGCTGGGCCTGAACCGCAGAGTCCCCTGAACGGGAATCGAGAGCACACTCTGGACGGCCGCCAGTACTGACTGGGATCTCGAGGTCTGCCGTGCACGGACTCCAGCCCTTGTAGTGGAGGCTCGTCCGGGGGTCCATGCGTCCCTCGGCTTGGTCTGGCCACCTTGGCAGAACGTCCATTGGATCCATGTCCTAAAGTTCGCGTGGCCTCGGCGAATCCAAAGGAGCACCATGCGAATACCCTCCAACGTTCTCCAGATGTTGGCCGCTCAGCCGCTGTTCTCCGAGCTCTCCCAGAAGGAGTTGAGGTCGGTTGCGTCGCTCGGTACCGAAGTCGACGTCATCGCGGGGCGTGTGTTGACCGAGGAGGGCACCAACGGCAGGGAAGCCTTTTTGATTGTCTCTGGAAAGGCGCGTTGTCTCGTCGGTGGAAAGAAGGTGGCGATCCTCGGTCCGGGTGACCTCTTTGGCGAGATCTCTCTCCTCGACCAGGCTCCGAGGACCGCTTCGGTGATTGCGGACAGCGACATGCGGGTGATTGTTTTTATACGTTCCGAGTTTGTTCGCTTGGTTGAAGCATCCCCGAAAATCGCTCTGAAGTTACTGGCGGCAATGGCGGTCCGACTACGTGAAATTGACAAGGGATTTGTGGCGAGCAATGGATGATTCGGCACGGTGGCTCACCTCGGACTGAGACGCGGGCTATCGCCTACGGCGTACACCGGTGGTGAGCCGTTGCGGCGGGCGAATCGACTTCGACTCCGGCCGGATCCACCTAGATGATCGCCTCGGAAAGGTTCGGGGTGCGGTACAGGAGTTCGTGTTCGGCGGCTTCCGCGACCCGTGCGCTAGCACTACTTGGTAGCCGACGATCAAGATGGCAGATGTGATCACGAGGCCCACTGCGGCGTCGGCCCACTCGGCTCCGGGTGCCGTCGCGGTCGCACCGAGGAGCATGATGACGTCGCTCGGACAGGCTTGGTAGCGAGCAATGCGTGATGACGAGCAGGCAGACGAAGCGCCGATGAGCGCTGAGTCCGGTTACCGGATCCAACTCTGGGACTACTACGACCGCCGAGCACAGTTTCGAGCCCAGGATGGAATTGCCCGAGCGCAACAAGGAAGCAGACACGTAGGTAACGCCCTCGAGTACTGGCACTGGCTCGGGGTCGCAGCTTCTGCGTCGGAACTAGAGCAGGAGGACGCGCAGGTGCGCGAGGTGCTCCACTCGCTTGCGCCTGCCACATATCTCGAGGTCGGCAGTGGCCCAGGCACGTACACGTCGGTCCTTCCAGGAAAAGGGTGTGCGTTGGAGCAGAGTGAAACTGCTCTCCGGATCATGCGCTCGCGGGCACCAGGGGTTCCGGCGATTCGAGGCGATGCGCTCCACCTCCCCCTCCATGTCCGCTCCGTCGATCGAGTCTTCGCCACGCACATTTATGGAATCCTCGATGAGTCAGACCGGAACGCGCTTTTCGAGCGAGGCTCGCCGAGTTGCCGGTGAACTTGTCATCGTCGATTCCGGGCGTCCGGCCGGAGTGCCCGCAGTGCAATGGCAGCAACGCACATCTGGGCTCGACCAACAGATCTATCGCGTTCTCCGTCGGCATTTCGACGCGCAAGAGCTCGCTGACGAGATTGGTGGACAGGTTCTCTACGCAGGCCGGTTCTACGTCGTGGTTTCCCAGTGACCTGAAAGCTCCCAGTCCCACGATCGGGCGGCTGAGGCCGCACAACCGCGGGCAGCACCCGGGAGGAAACGCTCGCCGAGGTGGCGACATCCCCTCGGACCAGTCGCCAGCAGTGAGGGCAGGTCTAACCTGCTCGGTGGACCCGGCTACCTCAAAGGGTTCGCCGACCCCGTCAGAAGTCGGTGACGAATCCGGTCAAGAGAGTGACACCTCAAGCGAGGCCCCGGGCTTCTTCGGCCCGGTGCTTCCACACGATAGCCAAACCGAGGACGGCAACGTAACCCGCCAGGATCAGCCAATGGCTGAGCGCCAGGGTATGGCCGTCGAGGGCCGCCAGGGCCAAGGCGTCGTGGTGGTAGCTCGGCATGAGGTGGGCAATGAACTGGAGCGATCCCGGCATACGGTCGACTGGCGAGAACAGGCCTCCGAAATAACCGATGACGAACATGAGCCCCGTGACGACGGGGAAGGCAGCCTCGGTCGTCACCAGGAACCCAATGAAGACGCCGAGGACGGCGAACGGCAGCGAGGTGGCCCAGAGCAGGACGGTAAGCCCCACCCACGTCGTGGCCGCCAGCCGGACGTCGCCGAAACCAGCACCGGTCACTTCCACCAAGACAATGACCGGGAGCACCACAAGCATGCTGGCCACGACCTTGGTGCAGACGTACGACCAAGCCGGGATGGGGGTGATCCGTAGCTGACGGGCCCATCCGGATGCTCGCTCCATCGAGAGCCGAGTGCCGCCGGCGTTGAGCGCAGCCACCAACGCTCCGAAGGAGCACATCGCAACCATCAGGTAGACGCGCCACGGCACTGTACCGTCCACCACCTTCCCCGCTGGTTGGTCGCCGAGGAAGAGCAGGTAGAAGATCACGGGGAAGCCCACGGTGATGGCGAGGAACTTCCAGCTTCGCACCAGACGCCCCACCTCGAACCGACCAAAGGCGAGGAGTGGAGTCAGGCGGCTGCGGACGTCGTCCCGGGTGTTGGCTCGGGTGGGCTGACGCCCCGACGACCCGTAGACCCGGCTTGACGGTACGACGGAGAGTTCGGTCACAGGTCGCCTCGACCCGCAGTGCCACAAGACGCGACGGTGGTGGGCATCGTCGGTCGGACCGCCTTGATGGTGCCGCAGCCGGTCAGCTCAACGAAGGCCTGCTCGAGCCCGGCCCCCGTGACCTCCAGATCACGGAACGAGACGCCACGACCGACCAGGTCGCGAATGGTGGCGTCGGCATCGAGCGAGTCGATCGAGACGCCGGTACCGCAGACATCAACCTCTGTGACGCCATCGAGTTCGGAGAGCGCCGCACGGTCCGGCAGGTCAGTGACAAAGCGCAACCGACGGGTCGCCACAGCGGCCTTGAGGGTGGCGCCGGGACCGTCGGCGACCACCTTGCCGTGGTTGAGCACGACCACCCGGTCGGAGATCTCGTCTGCCTCCGTCAGGTGGTGGGTGGCGAACAGGACCGTGCGGCCCTCGTTCCCGAAGTCCCGCATCATCCGCCAGAAGCCTTGGCGAGACTCCACGTCCATGGCTGAGGTCGGCTCGTCGAGGAAGACGACCTCAGGGTCGCCGGCGATGGCGATAGCGAAGCGCACCCGTTGGGCCTGACCACCCGACAGACGGTCGGTTCGCCGGCGCAGGAGCGCACCGATGTCAGCACGCTCGACGATCTCGGCGAGCGGCAGTGGTCGCTGGTAAAGCCGCCGGACGAGGCCCAGAGCCTGATCGACTCGGACGCCGGGAGGCAGACCGATGCCCGAACCGGACTGGAGCATGGCGCCGACCCGGCCGTCGGAGACGGCCCGGCGCGGGTCGCTCCCGAGCACCTCGACGCGTCCTTCCTGCGGTCGGACGAGGCCGAGCAGCACGGAGATCGTGGTGGACTTACCGGCTCCGTTCGGTCCGAGCAGTGCAAGCACCTCACCCTGTGGCACCTGCAAGTCCAGCTGGTCGAGCGCTGTTCGGGGCCCGTAACGGTGGGTGACGCGGTGAAACGACAACGCGACCGGCCGTGGCGACACGATGGCGTGCGCTCGGGGCACTACTGCTGAAGGAAGGGACAACTGCGCAGCTCTCCGGCGGCTCACGCCGCGGTCGCCTGATGTGACAGGCACACTCTACTGCCGGCCAATGCGGTCGGGCGGGCGGGCGGCATGGATTGACGGAGAAATTAACAGCTCCTTCACTTTGGACAAACTTCCAGCGAGGAGCGCCCGCGATGGATCGGCACCGACACGAAGGACCTGCTCACTCTGGTTAGCAGCAAGTCTCCTGCCCTCGTTTATTTCGAGCCGACTATCACGCTGTAGTCGTTATCGGTGGCGAATGCACAGCTTCTTGACAGGGCAGGACACGGCGATCAGCCACCGTCCCGGATCGACTTCTTCCACCGTCCACGCCGAGGTCCCGGCAGTGGGTTCGTGGGTGGTGATGACGTTGCCGTGGTCGTCGGTAGCGACGCAGAAAGTCGTCGCGGTGGCGCACGACACGGCGAAGAGGTGGTTCGTGCCATCGATGTCGGCGTACGACCACGCCCCCGCCCCGCCGGTTGGGTCGGTGGAGGCTGACGATCCCGCCGCGCCGTCGACCGCAATGCAGAAAGTGGCGCCGGGCATGTCACCGAGTCGAGGCCGCTGTTGTCCACCCCGGTCGTCACCACCCACGCCGAAGCGCCCTCCGGTCGGGTCGGTGCTGGTCAAGATGTCTCCGCGAGAGTCGACGGCGACGCAGAGCGAGACAGTCGGGCACGACTACCGATGCGATGACGCCGGCCGGATCGAGGAACGGGTCGGTGACCCAGTCGGACGCCGGACCGGTCGGATCGGTGGAGGTGATGACGCCGCCCGAACCGTTGGTGGTGACGCAGAGTTCCTTCGTCGGGCACGAGATGCTGGTAAGGCTCTGGCCGCCCGCCACTTCGGTGTCGCTCCACGAAGCCGTCTGGCTGGCCGGGTGCTTCGTGGTGAGCACGTCGCCTTCGCCGTCGGCGGCGACGCACAGCTTCGCAGTAGGGCACGAGATGCCCTCGAACGGATAGAGCTCCCCGCCATGGACGTCGACGGCCCGCGTCGTCCACGCCGATGTGCCTCCTGTCGGCGTGGTCGAGGTGATGGAGTCGGCGACGGAGTCGCCGCCGATGCAGAAGGTCGCTGGTGGTGCAGTCGATGGCGTTGATGGGGTGGGTGAGCACCAGCCCGGTGGCAGTGCTCCACGTCGGTGGATTGTCGGTCGGGTCGGTGGTGGCGAAGACAGTGCCGGCGGCGTCGCCGCCGGCACAGAGGTTCGTGGCGCCGCAGCTGAGAGCCGAGACCGTCGCCGAAGTGACATTGTCGCCAGCCCAGGTGCCCGGGGTGCTGCCGACGTCGGTCGAGGTGAACACGTTGCCCTCGACGTCACCGACGATGCAGACATCGCCAGTGGTACACGACCCCGACTCGAGCTGGATGCCCGACCCAGAGTTGGAGTCGATCTGAGTGACCTGCCAATCACCGCCGGCCGCGGTCGGGTCGTTCGTCGTGATCACGTCGCCGTTCAGGTCGGTGCCGACGCAGACATCGGCGGAGGTACAGCTCATTGAGGTGATCGGGTCGACGGCGTCGACGTGCTCCAGATTCCAGGACTGCTCACTCGGATTGCTCGACACGAGGACGTTGCCGTTGTCGTCGCCGCCGACGCAGAGGGTGCTCAGCGGACACGACAGAGAGATGACGGGCCGGCTGTCGACGTGCACACCGGACCATGCAGACGCACCGCCCGTCGGCTCGACGATTCGTAGATGTTTCCGCTTTCGTCGCCAGCAAGGCACAGCGTCATCGATTCGCACGAGATGGACATGCCCGTCCAGCCGACCGGGGCGATCGCCCAGCTGCCCACCCCGGAGGTGCCCGGATCGGTGGAGGTCAAGATGTTGCCGCTGGCGTCATCGGCGACGCACAAGCTCGTACTGGGACACGACACGGCGTCGAGTCCGATGTCGCCGTCGACGTCGGACTCGTTCCAAGCTGAAGCTCCACCTGAGGGGTCCGTGGAGGTCAAGATGTCCCCGCTCTCGGTGACAGCGACGCACAGATTGGCGACAGGGCACGATTCGCCCGAGATCTCGCTCGGGACGCCGTATTCGGGGACGGGCTGCACGGACGTCAGCGACCAGGTCAGCGGCTTGGCGGCAGCCGGGGTCGCAGCAACGGCGAGCAGAATTGCTCCAGCAATGGTGGCCGACGACGCCGCGACTCGGAGGGCGCGCAGCGTGATCACCTTCGAAAGGTACTCCCCAATAGTCGACCTGCCTAGGGTCTCGACGAGAAGTGGTCCGAAGGGCCTATTGGATCGATGACCCGTCGCAAGGCAAGCTCAATTCTCGCCATCGTCGTCAGGGCGCACGCTCTGAGGAAGAAGACGAAGAGCATGCAGGCGTCCACTCGACGAACCCGCGCAAGCGACGATTGCGTTTGGCATGCTCACTGTCCCGCGTGGAGCAGGCGTTCCGACGATTAGTCGAACTCGTGGACACCCACGGGGAGCATGCCCGGTTGTTCAGGGTGGAGCAGTTCCCCCAGCAGCTCGACGCCGTCGATCACTCGTGGTCCCGGTCGCGAGAAGTACGCGTTTGCGTCGACAGCGACGATCCGACCAAGGCTCGAAAGATCCGGACGTGCGAGAAGTGAGCTGGCCTGAGCCACTGCTCCGTCGAGGTCGAAGCCGCACGGACTGAAGACGGTCATGTCGATTGCCTCTGAGCCGATCTCCTCCCAGGTGAGACGGCGGGAAAGCTCACCCGCCGTAGCGAGCACGGGCTCGCCCCCCGCCGCATCGACCATGTCTGGCACCCAGTGACCGGCATTGAACGGAGGATCCGGCCACTCGAGAACGAAGACGCGCGGTCGAGGACGTCCCGCGACCCGACGGCGTACTGCGCCGAGTCGCTGACGAAGCGTCGCCATGAGGTCGCGGGCCATCGACTCCGTACCAGTGGCTCGGCCTACGCGCCCTATGCAATTGATGACGTCGTCAAGCCGACCCGGGTCAAGAGAGATGACGTCGGCACGACAGCCGATCGCGTCGAGTGCATCTTGGACTGCTCCAGACGGCACCGCGCACACACGACAGAGGTCCTGAGCCAGAATCACGTCTGGACAGATGGCCCTGATCTTGGCGTTGTCGAGCCGATAGATCGGTTCGTCCACCGCGAGCAGAGCACTGACTTTCGCATCGATATCGGCGGAACTTTGGAAGTCACTGGTGTCAAGCGCCGTACCGGACACCACTGGCACGCTTCGGGCTGCCTCGGGATAGTCACATTCGAAGCTGACCCCGGCGAGTTGGTCGCCCAGTCCCAGTGCGTACACGATCTCGGTCGCCGACGGCAGCAACGAGACGATCTTCATGGCTCCATCATGGTGCGACGACCATCCACTGCCCAGGCCGAGCGGGACGAGCTTGCTCTTTTTCCTGATGTATCCAGCTAATTCGCATCGCAGAACTCCTGGAGCGCGGAGAAACTGCGACGACGCGGCCGTCCTGCCAGCCGAACGGAGCCTTGCGTCCGGATCAGAAACGTGTGTAGCGTCCGATCGACAGTTGCAGATTGTCACGGGTAGTTCAGCGGGGAAGCCGGTCGAAGTCCGGCACTGGTCCGCAGCCGTAGGTGGTTGGACAAGTCGTTCGCCACGAGTCGGAATGCCGCCGAACTACCGGAAGTGGATCCCTATCCGTCGAGACATGCGGCAAGGATCCGGGTGGTCTCCGGTGATTTGACGACCGGGCCTTTCGGGTTCGCTGCCCCGGAAATTGGAGTCGTCCCGTGAGGTTCCGTCGAATCGTTTCACCCGCAGCCCTGGTGGCCTGCACAGTCGTGATCCTTGTGGCGTCAGCCGCAGCGGCGTCAGCCTCGAAGCCCTCTCTGCCTCAACCTGTCTCTGCTCAGGCGGGGGCCACGTGGCTCGGAAATCAGTTCACAGCCGCAGGGCTACATCCCTTCGTCAGGCGATCCCGGGACGGCCGATCTATCAGCCACTGCGAACAGCATCTCTCGCGTTGGCCAGTGCCAACGTCGACCCGGCTAGGGCTGCGACTGCGCTCTCCTATATGGAAAACAATGTGGACGCCTACGTGACCCAAGACGGGGCCGACGGGCCCGGGCAGCTCGCGCTTCTGATCCTCGACGCGCATGCACTGGGCGTCGATCCAACGTCGTTCGGTGGCACCGATCTCGTCACTCGCCTCTTGTCGACCGAGCAAACGTCAGGGCGGCGCAACTCGGGACTGTTCGGAACACAGTCACAGCTCCATGACTTCCAGGCCGGTGTGTACGACCAGGGGCTGGCTCTGGCCGCTCTGGCTGCGGTGGGTGACACACACGGCTCGACGATCAGATCGGCCGAGTCGTGGGAGCTCAACCAGCAGTGTCCCGACGGCGGCTGGACCAGCTTCAACTCTGAGAACAATCCGTGTAACGGATCGCCGGCCGACTACGAAGGACCCGACACGAACTCGACCTCGCTCGCCATCTATGGGACTCTCCGCCGAGGGCGACCTCAGCGGCTCCGCCCTGAGCAAGGCCGACGGGTTTCTCGTTGACGCGCAAGACAGCGACGGCGGCTGGGGGTACGAGCCGAACACCACCAGCACACCCGGCTCGACCGACCCTGACTCGACGGCGCTCGTCCTCCAGGCCATCCTCGCAATGGGGTGACGCGCCGAACGAGGCGCCGTTCAACCAGAACGCCAATCCGGTTTCGGTGCTGGAGTCGTTTCAGACCAGTTCAGGTGCCGATCAAGGGGCATTCAACTATCCGGGCATCAGCGGACCGAACATCCTCACCACGTACCAGGCCGTTCCGGCCGTCGCCGGTGTCGTCTTCCCCTTCAACTTGTTTGTGACGACGACATCTCTGCCGGCGGGAACGGTCAGCCAGCCCTACAAGACCAAGCTCAAGGCCACCGGGGGCAACGCTCCGTACACGTGGTCCCTGGTAAAGGGCGACGGGACGCTACCGTCGGGGCTGACGCTCAACAGCTCAACCGGCAAGATCAGCGGTGCGCCGACGGGTACGGGTACGACGAACTTCGTTGTCGAGGTTACCGACACCAAGACCACCTCATCCCCCCGTCATGCCAATGTCGGTTGGGCATTCCTCTCGATCACCACATCGTCTTGAGCTGAGGCCATGCGGAACCATGTCGGCAAAGGACGCAGAGGACTCCTCGTCGCGATGGGTCTCGCCGCAGGTGGGCTCGCAACCGCGATAACCCCGGCGGTCCCCGCCCTGGCGAGCGGGCAAGTGTGCGCCGGAATCGTCATTGACGACGGCGCGGGCGCAGCACCGGTGCACCAGGGCGCCTCGGTCGCTCCGGGTTCGAGCGATCTGGACCTGCTGAGCGCGGCCGGCGACACGTTCACGCAGAACGATTCCGGGCTGATCTGCGCCATCAACAACTATCCGCCCAACGGCCTACAAAACTGCCTCAACGCGGCGCACGGCCTCTATTACTACTGGTCGTATTGGGAGGGCGACCCCACGACTAACACCTGGACCTATGCCAATGTCGGACCCTCGGAGCACACCGTGACGGCTGGGCAGTCGTACGTCGAGGGCTGGCGCTACCAAGACCCTGGCCCAGACAACCCCAACGCAGCCAAACCGTCGGTGAAGCCTGCCGTGGCATTCGCCCAGGCCTGTTCCGGAGGCTCGACGTCCCCGCCGCCGAGCGGAGGCGGCACGGGCGGAGGCGGTGTGGCGACCTCCACGACGGCCCCCCCGGCGACCTCGCCCGGCACGTCAGCGGCGGGAACCGGCTCGAACCCGCCTGCTCCCGCCCCTGATGCCAGCGCGTCCCACCCCAGCGCCAACACGTCCACGACCATCGCTTCAGGGGGCACAACCGGGACCAGCTCTCCCCACACGTCAGGCCAGTCCCAGTCCACGACGACGGTCCAAAGCACCCAGACCACCGAGCCGGCGTCGAAGCGGTCGCCCGGCAAGCTCGCACTGGCGAGCTCGGCGCACAAGAGCAGCCCCGGGGCAGACCCTGCCCTGCCGATCCTGCTGGTCGCTCTTTTGATCGGGCTGATCGGCGCGGCAAGCTGGTTCAAATGGCGACGGAGGCCGGCCGAGGAGTGAGCGCTGCCCGCGTGCGCCGCCCCGTGCACCCGCTGGCCTGGTGGGCATGGGCGGCGTGCTTGGCCGTCGCCGCCATGCAGACGACCAATCCGAACCCGTTCCTCCTCTTGCTCATCGGCGCAGTGACGTGTCTCGTGGTGGCCAGCTGCCGCGGCAACGACCCGTGGTCGAGGTCACTCGCCCTGTTCCTCAGGATCGGGCTCGTGATCATCGCGATCCGCGTCGCGATCGAGATCGTCTTCGGTCAGCGCGGCGTTCCCGGCCACGTCCTCTTCATCTTGCCGCACGTACCGCTCCCTTCATGGGCCGTCGGCGTCAGCATCGGCGGAGCCGTGACCCTGGAGTCGATCCTCACCGCGTTGGTGTTGGGTCTGCAGATCGCAGTGATCCTCCTGAGCTTCGGCGCTGCGAACTCACTCGTCAGCCCTTACCGCCTCCTGCGTTGTCTCCCGACGGTGTTGTACGAGGCCGGGGTCGCAGTCACCGTGGCCTTGTCCTTCACGCCAGAGCTGATAGAGACGATCTCGGCCGTGCGGAACGCCAGACGCCTGCGCGGCATCCCCACCAACGGCATTCGAGGCCTGCGCGGCATCGCGGTGCCGGTCTTGGAGGGTGCGCTGGACCGCTCGTTGGAATTGGCCACCTCTATGGATGCCAGAGGGTACGGGCGGCGGAACCAAATGGGGCGCGCCGCGCACACGCTCGCGGTAGGAGCCACCGGGGTCGGTCTCCTCCTCGCTGCCGTCGGCGTCTACGGCGTGATCGACGCCGGTTCGCTCCTCGGCTTGGGACTGCCGATCATCGCTCTTGCGGCGGTGCTCTGTGCGCTTGGCCTGACCGTCGGAGGCCGGCAGATGGACCGGACGCGCTATCGACCGGACCGCTGGGGCTCTCAGGAGTGGGCCATCGTGGGGTCCGGTCTCGCCGCGGTGGGGTCGATGGCCTTGGCGCACGCGCTCGACGTGCCAGGAATGTCGGTGTCCTTCGTCCCCCTGGCCGTCCCACCGCTCCCGCTGCTGCCGGTGGCAGGGATCCTCGTCGCTGCGGTACCCGCCTTCATCGTCCCGGTCCGACGCGGCGCGGTGGCGCCGGCGCGGTCCGAGCTCGGAGCAGCGGTCGCATGATCCGTTTCGATGACGTCACGTTTCGCTACGCCGAGGCGTCGGGTCCCACGCTGGAAGCCGTCACCCTCGAGATTCCAGAAGGGGAGCTCTGCGTGGTCGTGGGCGAGACGGGTACGGGGAAGTCCACCCTGCTGCGCAGCGTCAACGGGTTGGTACCACATTTCAGCGGGGGCACGTTGGCCGGCAACGTGACCGTCGACGGGAGATCGACGCCGCGAGCACCGGCCGCGCGAATTGGCCGACATCGTGGGTTACGTCGGCCAGAACCCACTCGCAAGCTTCGTCACCGAGCGCGTCGAGGACGAACTGGCGTACACCATGGAGAACCTCGGTGTGGCGCCCGAGGCCATGCGCCGGCGGGTCGAGGACACGATCGACCTGCTCGGCCTGCAGGATCTGCGGGATCGTCCGCTTCGCGCCCTCTCCGGCGGTCAACAGCAGCGGGTGGCGATCGGCGCCGTGCTTACGGCGTCGCCCCGCGTGTTGGTCCTCGACGAGCCGACGTCGGCTCTCGATCCCGCTGCCGCCGAAGAGGTGCTGAACGCACTGACCCGGCTCGTGCACGATCTCGGCCTGACGGTGCTGATGGCGGAGCACCGGCTCGAGCGCGTGCTCCCCTTTGCCGACCGGCTGGTGCTCGTGCCCGGTGGTGCTGCACCACTCGTGGCTGGTCCGCCTCAGGACATCATGCGTCACGCCAGTGTCGCGCCACCCATCATCGAGCTCGGTCGACTCGTTGGGTGGGATCCACTCCCGCTGACTGTACGAGACGCGCGCCGCAAGGCGGCCGGACTGCGAGAGCAGATCGCGCCCATGCGCCATGCACAGAGCGACATGGACAAGGATGAGCCGGGCGAAGTAGCGGCTTCCCTGCGAAAGGTGGCAGTGCTCTACGGCCGAGTCGTGGCGCTCGGGTCTGTGAACCTCGAGATCCGGGCCGGCGAGGTCACCGTGCTGATGGGACGAAACGGCTCCGGGAAGTCCTCGCTGCTCCAAGCCCTCGCGGGCGGGCGCAAACCGAACAGTGGATCAGTGCGCGTGGGACAACTCGACCCGCACCGCATGAGCCCCCAAGAGCTCATTACGCGGGTCGGCCTCGTACCCCAGGACCCAGGCCTGCTCCTCTACGGGGAATCCGTCGAGGACGAATGCAGGCGAGCCGACCGGACGTCGAAGCTCGAACCGGGCACGACGGCGTCGACGCTGTCTCGGGTGCTGCCGGACATGCCCGGGGAACGACACCCGCGTGATCTCTCCGAAGGACAGCGATTGGCGCTCGCGCTCGCCGTGGTACTGGCGCCGGCACCACCGGTACTCCTGTTGGACGAGCCAACACGGGGTCTCGACTACCCCAGCAAGGACAGGCTCATCGAGATCCTGCGCGACGTTGGCAGGCTCCGATCATGCCGTGGTGCTCGCCACCCATGACGTGGAGCTCGCCGCCAGGGTGGCTAACCGCGCCGTTGTGCTGGCGGACGGTGAGATCATCGCAGACGGACCCGCGCGTGAGGTCGTCTGTCACTCGCCGGTCTTCGCACCCCAAATTGCCAAGATCCTCGCCCCCGACGAGTGGCTCACGGTCGGAGAGGTGCAAGAGGCGCTCGAGGCGGTCCCCGCATGAGTGTTCTCGAGGTGCGAAGAAGAGAGCGACGCGTCCCGGCCATCCGCCTTGGCCGCCGCTCCTCCTTCTTGCTCGCGCTGACGAGCGTGTTCGGGGTCGTGGCCTTCGGTTGGCCCCTCCTTATCCATCAGCACGCCGGAGCAAACACGGCACACAGCGGGGACGCACCATGGATCTTCGTCGCGCTCGTTCCGCTGTTGATTGCCATCGTCATGGCCGAACTCTCCGAGGGGGGGATCGACGCCAAAGCGATCGCGCTGCTCGGCATCCTGGCCGCGTGTTTTTCTGCCCTCCGTATTGCAAGCCCCGGCATCGACGGGTTCGAGCCCGAGTGGTTCCTGCTCGTCTTGGCTGCTCGCGTGTTCGGACGCGGGTTCGGATTCGTGTTGGGAGCGGTGGCTCTTTTCGCTTCGGCCCTCGTTACGGGTGGGGTGGGACCTTGGCTACCGTTCCAGATGCTCGCAGCGGCCTGGATCGGCTTCGGAGCGGGATCGCTTCCGCCGGCCCGAGGATTCGCAGAGCGAGGGATGCTCGCCGCCTACGGTGCCGTGGCGGCTCTCGCCTACGGGCTCCTCACGAACTTCTGGTTCTGGCCTTTCGTCGGATCGAGCACGATGTATTCGTTCGTGCCGGGTGCCGGCGTGGTGGACAACCTGCACCGCTTCCTGCTCTTCGATCTCACCACCTCAATGGGATTCGATCTCACTCGTGCCGCGACCTCCGCGATCCTGATCCTGGTGCTCGGCCGCCCTGTGCTTGCCGCGCTCCGCCGGACTTCACGCCGCGCCGTCTTCGAGCCGGCGCCCCGATTCCTCGACTGAACCCTTCTTCGATGGCGTATACGCGCGTCACGCCATGGCGGGCTGTGGTGAAACCTCAGGAATCTCGATGCTGTCCGCCTCGATGAGCTCGGGTGCCCGCTCGAGGTCCACCTCGATATCGGCCAGGATGCCCGGGCGCCTGCGGTTCACGAGGAAGAGCCATCCGGCCCCAACGGCCATCCACCCCAAGATAGATGTAGGGGAAGAGGTTCACCGGCCACGCCGGCTGTGGGTAGAAGCTGCCGATGGTGGGCACCATCAGGCACAGGACCGCGACGCAGGCCAGGATCACGTTGCGCCAGCTCAACTCCCCCAGCTTCTTGAGGTACACCGGAGCCGCCACGGTGATGAGGTAGTACGCAACCAGGAAGCCGAAGGCGGCAAGCGTACCGGCGTCGCCGAAGGCGGTCAGCGGGTTGGTGAAGATCATGAGGAACGCAGGCAGCGTGAAGATCATTGCGATGTAGATCGTCACCGCCACGTGTGGAGTGCGGTTGGTGGCGTGCGCTCGCCCGAGGTGCCCCGAGAAGATGCCGTGCCGGGCCATGGGATACATGATGCGAGAGCCCGCATTCAGACACGACAGCGAGAGGGAGAAGAAGCTCACCATGGCGCCGATGGAGACCGGGATCCTGAACCAGCTCACCCCGTAGGCCTGCGCCAAGAAATTGAGCGGGGCCGAGGTCCAGCGCGGCACCGTAGTTGCTGGTGCCCGAAACCTCTACGTAAGCCATGAAGACCATGAATGCCCCGGTGATGAGGAGGCTGGCGATCACCGCCCGGGGCAGATTCTTGCTTGGGTTCTTCGCCTCGGACCCCATGGTGGTGGCGGCCTCGAAGCCGACCAGCGAGAAGATGCAGGCCACGACCGCTAGGCCCATGCCTCGCACGTTGACCCCGCCCAAAGACAACTCCTTCGTGTCCACGTGGAAACCGTGCTTGAACAGGATCACGCAGGCCAGGGCGGTGATGCAGGCCACCGAGGCGACCTCGAAGACCAGAGTGAGGACAGTGGAGACCCGGATGTCCTTGTAGGCGATCACCCAGCACGCCACTGCGCTTACGGCGAAGAAGATGATGGGGTGGACCGACCCGTGGTACCCGAGCGCTGAGAGCAGCTGGCGCGCAGAAGACGGCGAACCCGCACAGACCGGCCACGGCTATGAAGTAGTAGGCCCAGATCAGTGTCCAGCCGGAGAAGACGCCGGTGCTCGGGCCGAGACCTTTCGCCGTGTAGGCGTACATGGAGCCGGCGAAGGCGGACCGCTTGGCGAACTGGTTGAGGCAGAAGACGACGAAGAGCAACATGACGGTCCCGAAGGCGTAGGCCAGCCACGTGCCCTGGCCTGCGCTGGCGAAGGCGAGCGGGATGATGAGCACGGCCGTCATCGTTGGGGAGATAAGGGCGACCGACTGCGCGAACAGCGAAGGCAAGCCCAGCGCGTTCGTCCGTAACCCGTGCATCTTCGACATGGCCGAGGCGTCTTTTGTGCCGGCAGTCGTGGTCATCGTTGCTCCTTTGTCGTGGTCCTCGAAGGGATATGTAGGTGTCGATCGGCCGTCCTCAGACGGGGAACGACTGGTCCTCGAGCAGGAGGTCCTCGTAGAAGGCACCGAAGGTCCGCTCGGGGTGCGCGATGGCGATCTCGAGCACCCACAGGTTCGGGTTGGGCCGGAACGCCACCTCGGCCAGAGGCCCGTCGTAGTGCGCCGAGTGGGGGTAGTCGGAGAGCCGGTGACCTGACAGGTCCATGTTGAGCTTCCACCCGTAGCCGGCGGCGACCTCGATGGCGTGGTCGTAGAGCTCCTTGCCGCTGATGCCCTCGGCGAACCACGTGTCGCGCACCTGGTCCCAGATCAGACGTACCTCCTTCTTGGCTCGCAGGTGGTCGGGATCCTCGCCGAACACGAACGTCTCGCCGGCGTCGCCCTCGGTATCGCCGTAGATCGGCCCGATGTCGACGAAGAAGATGTCGTTCTCTCCGAGCACGATGCCCGGGTCCGACCGCTCCATGAAGTCCTTGGTCGTGTTGGGTCCGCACCGGACGATGATGTGGTGCCAGCCCCGACGCATGCCCATCTCCGTGAGGGTGTCGCGGGCAATGGCCTTCGCCTCCTCTTCGGCCATGCCGGGATGCACCTGATCGGCAATCATGTAGACGGCCTTGCGGGTGCGGGCCCGGACCTCCATGAGGCTGTCGAGGGAGAACTTCTCCCCCGTCCCTTCGAGTTCGGCCATCGCCAGCGTCATGGTGGGTCTCCTCCTGCTCGGTGGGTCAGTGGTCGGTGATGGAAGCGCTGAAGAGGGGGTGGTTGCGGAAGTCGTTGGGCGCGTCGGCCGCCACGACGAGGACCTCGGCGGGGCCGCCCTCCGCGCCGAGCCGGTGCGGCCGGTTGGCGTCGAAGTGCGCCGTGGCGCCCGCCTCCAGCAGGTGCACGTGGCCGTCGAACTCCAGCCGCAGGCGCCCCGCGACGACGAAGATCCACTCCTCACCCCGGTGACGTGCCGGCTCCGGGGGCTCGCGGTCGGGGCTGATGGTGATCTGGAGTGCCTCGAGTGTGCTGGAACCAGGAAAGCCGCTACACGGAGCGATGGTAAGGCCGTTGGATTCATGCGTCGCCGTCCCCCGCGGGTACGTGGCGATGGCGGGTGCGCCGCGCCGCTCGCCGAGCAGCGTGCTCATGGACACCCCGAGCGCCCGCGACAGCGCGATCAGCGCGGCCACCGACGGCTGGCGGTCTCCCGACTCGAGGCGGGAGAGGTGGGCGGTGGATAGCTCGGCGCGCTGGGCCAGTTGCTCGAGCGTCAGGCCGGCCCGGGTGCGCTCCTCACGAAGACTCTCGGCGATGGTGGTGAGGGTTTCGCTGAGTTCCATCGGCCGATTGTGGGCCGGACTTGCCTCAGAGGCAAGAGAACTTGTCAGAGTTCACGATTCAGAAATATGCGCGAAACGGTGACGAGATCCGTGCGGTGCCGCCGCGTCGGTTTCGGCCGCGACCAGGGCGGCGAACCGGTCAAAGACCAGGTCACGCCAAGGGCGGAGCGTCTCGAGCGAGGGGGTGGTGGCACCGCGGATGGCCGGCGCTCCTCCCGGGGCCCGGGTGGCGTCCGCGGCGAATTCCCGCAAAAACCCGTCCACTGCGCCGGGCGTGACCTCCAGGTGGAACTGCAGACCCCAAGCCGCCTCGCCGACCCGGAAGGCCTGGTTGGGATAGCGATCGCTCGCAGCGAGGTGCGCCGCGCCGGGCGGCAGGTCGAAGGTGTCGCCGTGCCAGTGGAGTACGGGAAGGTGCTCCGGAAGCCCGGCGAGAAGGTCGTCGTCGGCGCGAGCGGGTGTCAGATCGACCAGGGACCAACCGATTTCGGGTCCGTCCGCCCCCGGGTAGACAGACCCACCGGCCGCGAGCGCGAGCAGTTGGGCACCGAGACAGACGCCCAACGTCGGGACGGCACCCGCCAGCGTGTGGTCGAGCAGCGCGATCTCGTCGCGCCGCGTGCCGAAGCCCTCGTCCGAGCCGGCCGACATCGGACCGCCCATGACGACGATGCCGTCGTGGCCCGCCGGGGTAGGAGGCAGCGGTTCACCGGCGAAGACACGGCGCACATCGACACGGACACCGGCACGCGGACGAGCGCGTCGCTGATCGCCAACGGGGGCTCGGCCTCCACGTGCTGAACCACGAGACAACTCGTCATGGTGCCGGACATGGAGTGTGCGCGAGGGCGACTCGCATGCCCAACCCTCCCTTCGGGCGTCGGGCGCGTCGCGCACACGATAGTTGCCCGCGACGCGGGCGGTCTGCGTTAACATTCCCGAAACACCGCCCCGGTGGCTGACCCGGAGTGACCGAATGTTCGAACGAATACTGCTCGCCCTCGACGACTCTCCCGCCGGCGAGACGGCAACCGTCTTTGCCGGCGCCCTGGCGGGACGCACCGGCGCGTCGGTACACGTCCTCCATGTCAACGAGCGCCTGGTGGGCGGTGCCGGCGTCACCCTGCGTTCGCGCACGGAAGCCACCGATCTCGTGACCAGCGCCCTGAGCCAACTCGTGGACGCAGGCGTGCGCGCCGGTGGCTCGGTGTGCGTGTCTTCGTACCGCCACGTGGCCGACCGCATCGTGGCGACCGCCCGCGAGCGTGGGGCCGACGCCATCGTGCTCGGATCCAACCGCAACCGGAGGCTTGGCCGCCTCTTCTCGACCAGGGTCCGCGAGCGCACCACCCGCCTGACCTCGCTCCCCGTTCTCACTGCGCCGGCTCCGCTCACGGTCACCCGGCTCGACGGGTCCCGGGCGTGGCTGAGCGATCTCGACCGAGCTCTGGACTCGATCCTCGGGTAGCACGGCGCGGCGCGTCAGCGCTGTTTCGACAGTTCGGTCGCTCATGACGTGGCGACTGGCCAGGTCATGATTCGCACCCTCGAGCCAGCCAAGCTCATCAGGGCAGCCGCTCCCAGGGCAGCCGCTCCCAGGGCTGTGGCTACCGCTTCACCATCGGCTGGGGTCTCGCGGCGAACAGGCGTAGCCTGTCCACGTGCGTAGCCGTTGGCGCTGGCTGCTGGTGACACTTGCGGCGCTCGCTGTGAGCTGCATCACCCCTGGACCATCTCTTGCCGAGGGGCCGGCGATGACACGGACGGCGAGCATCGAGCCCGTCGTCGTGGCCGTCTCGGGAGTCGAATGCGCCGCTGTCTCGTGTAACCGCGGTTCGGCACCCTCTTCTTCACAGCTGCCCGCCGTGGCCCTCGCAGGTCTGCTCTCGCTCACGATCCTCGTCTTCCCGCTCGTCAGGGCGTGGCGACGCTCCAACACCGCGGCGGGACCACTCGCAGCGGGTGTGCGCGGACGCCTGCTCCGCCCACCACAGCTCGTCCCGGCCACTTGAGCTGACGGCGCCGACGCGTCGTCATCCCGACCCGCGACACGGGTGCGGGACCGAGCAGCCGGGCGCCACGCAACACGCGTGCGCGCCGCGAAGACAACACAAGGACGGAGTGCAGAACCATGCCCAGTAACCGCCCTCGCCCCGGAGATGAGTCCGACAAGGGTCAGGGACCAAAAGGACCAAAAGACACGAAGAAGACCGGGAACACCTCGGCCTCGCGGGCGCGTTTTATCGAACGCCAGGCTCGCAAGGAAGAGGCGCAGCGCGACGCGCGTCGCCGGCGCAACCAACGTTATGCCATCTTCTCGATCGCACTCGTGGTCTTGATCGTTGGCGTGCTTGTGATCGTCAAGGTCGTCGGCGGGGGCAGCGGTGCCTCGAGCGATCAAACCTCGCCGCCGGCGGGCACGCCAGTGCCTGCGGCGACGCTGGCCAAGATCGATTCCGTTCCGCTATCGACGTTGCACAGTGCCCCCACCGCCGGCCTACTGCCCTCGATCCAAACGGTCAAGAGCTCGGCGCTGAGGGCTGAGGGCAAGCCGGAACTGCTCTTCATCGGCGCCGAGTGGTGTCCTCACTGTGCCGCCGAGCGTTGGGCGATCTACACCGCGCTTTCCAAGTTCGGCACCTTCACGCCACCCCCTGGTCGCATTCACTCTGCCCCCGACGACGGCGACATCCAGACCTTGACTTTCTACGGTACGACCTATTCGAGCCCCTACTTCACCTTCGTGCCCGTTGAGGTCTACACGAACCACCCGACCGCGAACGGGTACGAGGCATTGCAAACGCCGACCACGGCGGAGCTCAAGTTGTGGAACGCCGCCAACGGCGAGTCGTTCCCCTTCCTCGACTTCGGCGGCAGTCCGGTCGTCTCCGGAGCGCAGTACTCCTACGCCGCGCTGCAAGGACTGTCCTTCTCCGAAGTGGCCGCGCAGATCGGTGACAACTCGACCACGGCGGGCGCAGACATCGACGCCAGCGCCAACCAGCTGATCAAGACCATTTGCGGCTCGCTCTCCGCGGGTCAGCCTGCAGCGGTGTGCTCGTCTTGAGCCAAGGGGAGGCCGTGACGCGCGGGACGCACGAAACGCATGAGGTGCCGCGCTGGCCCGGAGTGGTCGGCACGGTCGTCAGCGCGGCTGGCCTAGCCGTGGCCGGGTACCTGACCTTCGAGCATTTCACCTCGTCGAGCACGTTGGCCTGCTCCGACAACGGCGCCATCAACTGCCTCAAGGTCACGACGAGCTCTTATGCATCAGTCGCGGGAGTTCCGGTCGCGGTCCTCGGCCTCGTTTTCTTTGCCGTCATGGTCGTCCTGCAGTTGCCGGCGATGTGGAGGAGAGAAGAAGCGCTCGTGCGCTTCGGGCGCTTGGGCTGGGCCGTCGTGGGTGTGGCCACCGTGCTGTACCTCCTGTACGCAGAACTGTTCGCCATCGATGCCATCTGCCTCTGGTGCACGTCGGTGCACGTCTTGACGCTCGTGCTCTTCGCGACGACCCTGGTCGCCACTGTCTCCTACCCGCCGCCGGAGGTGGCATAGTCATGAGTCGCCCGGACATGTCCGGTGTCGCTCTACATGCTGTAGAAGTACAGTGTCGGTGCACACCGAGCAACGAGGTCGACGAGCATGGGCCTGGGCCAGCTGGAACGCAGGGTGATGGACATTCTCTGGGACGCCCCAGAGGGGCAGCTGTCGGGCCGCGAAGTCTCCGACCTGCTCCCCGACCGTGCCTACACCACCGTCCTCACCATCCTCGAGCGACTTCGCCGCAAGAAGCTGGTCCAGCGCTCGTCCCGCGGCAAGGTCCACACCTTCCGTGCCGCTGCTACCCGGGAGTCCTACACGGCCTCTCTCATGCTCGAGCCGCTGGGTAACGCGCAGGACCGCGACGCCGTGCTGGTGCGTTTCGCCCAGACGGTGTCCCCCGACGAGGCCATTGTCCTCCGGCGGGCGCTCGACGGGACTCGTCCTCCTCCCCGCGAGCCGACATGACGCTGTACATCACGGCGGCCGGTCTGGGGGTCCTCGGCGTCGTGCTGCTTGGTCCAATGAGCGTCGCCCTGGCCCGTGCCACCTGGGTCGACCGGGCACCGCGCGCCGCCATTTCACTCTGGCAGGCGATTGGCACCAGCGCATTGCTCGCGGGTATCGGTAGCGGCCTCTGCGTCGCCGTCGCTCGCTATCACCGCGGCTTCCTCGGCGGTATGGGCGAACTCATCGACGGCGTACGACAGGGCCATCCACTGACCGGACTTGGCCTTCTAGACGCCTTGGGGCTCACACTGGCGGCCGACCTGGCCGTGGTCCTCGCTTGCATGCTGAGCTCGGTCATTGTCCGCACCGTGATGAGCCGTGCGCGCCATCGGCGCCTGGTTGACCTGCTTGCGCAGCAGACGCCGGGAGGCGTGGCGATCCTCGATCATCCCGCTGCGGTGGCCTATTGCGTGCCCGGCATCCGTCCGCGGATCGTCATCAGCGCGGGCACCATCGACCTGCTCGACGAGCCGGAGCTCGATGCCGTCCTCGCCCACGAACGCGGCCACGCCGCCGCGTGGCACGGACTGGTCATGCTCCCACTGGTCTGCGTGAGCAGGGCGCTCGGCTTTATCCCCTACGCCCGGCTGGCACCCTCGTCGGTGGCCGCACTCCTCGAGATGGCGGCGGACGACTACGCCGCTCGGCGCGAGGACATGGGCGCGCTGGTGTCTGCCCTCGTGTCTATGGCGACAGCGGGAGCACCGCCCAGCTGTTCGTTCGGGATGAACGGTGGCTTGATTTCCCGCCGAGTTGAGAGGCTGTTACGCGGCCATCGCGGCTCTGCCGCCATTCTCGTCGCTGCCTCTCTCGCCGTGGTCGGTCTGCTGGTGCTACCGGTGGCCCTAGTACTCAACCCTTGAGCCAGCGGCTCCTGAGGTAACGGCACAGTAAGCCTGCGTTACGGTCACGGTCAGCGCGACTCAATGCGGCTGAGCCGCACGACGGGCACGGAGACGGTAAGTGTCCCCGCTCGCCGGAAGCGCAGCGTCACGAGGACGTGCTGCCCCACGCGAAGTGTGCCGCGGGGCTGCTGGAGCATCAGATGATCCCGTCCGGGGACGAGTGACGCCTGGCCGTGCGCCGGGATCTGCAGTGAGCGCAACATGGCCATGGTCCCGTTCTGGTTCTCGGTCATCAGCATCGAGCTGCTGGCCGCCGCGCTGGACACACTGACCAGAGCGTCGGGACGCCCACCGGTGTTCTTCACTGTGAGGTAGATGGCCGCCACGTCGGGGCTGGCCGGCTGGGGCAAGAACGGGTTGACGACCGTGAGCGGACCGACGCGGTTGCTCACGCCGGCGGCGAGGCTCGTATGGCCCTGGTAACTGCCTTCAGCGTCAGAAGCCTGCCAGAACACGACGCTCAGCGACGCCACACCGGCCACCGCCGTCACCACCCAGCGCCAGCGCGGTCGCCGGCACGCTTCGAAGCTTGTCCTAGGTCGGTCCATGAAGTCCTGGGCACCTCCGCGCCGGCAGTCCAGATGGGATTGCCGACTACTACAAGTCGTAGTATAGAAGGGGCGGACGTCGATGGGCATCGGCCCACCGGGGAAGGGATCCCGCACCAGCGTGGCCGTTGGGCACATCACTCGAGGAGCGCCCCCAGCAGAACGTGAAGTCGTCTTGTCTGTGCGCGGCATGACGTGCGGCAGCTGCGCGGCTCGCCTCGAACATCGGCTGGGTGCGCTCAGCGGCGCAGAGGCCTCGGTGAATTACGCGACACAGCGTGCCCGCGTACACACTTCGATGCCGGTCGCGGCGCTGCTCGACGAGGTGCGGGCGGCCGGGTTCACGGCGAGGGAAGTCCGGGGCAGCGACCGGGCGGCCGACGAAATCCGCGCCGAGGCTGACCGGCGGGCGCATGCACTGGGCTCGCGTCTCGTGGTGGCCGGACTCCTGTTGATGCCGCTGTGCGACGCGTCCATCGCGTTCTCGGTGGTGCCGTCCCTCCGCTTCCCAGGATGGCAGTGGCCGCTCGTCGTGCTGGCGTTGCCGGTCGTGACCTGGTGCGCCTGGCCGTTCTATCAGGCCGCGGGGCGGCAGGCCCTCCACGGTGTCACGTCCATGGACACCCTCGCTTCCTTGGGCATCTTGGCCGCCACCGGATGGTCGGTGTACGCCATGTTCTGGATCAATGCGCAGACCGGATTCCGCCCGCTGGTCGACGCTCTCATACACCCGGCCCGGGGGGCCATCTACCTCGACGTCGCCGCAGCAGTCACGACGTTCCTTTTGGCGGGCCGGTACGTCGAGGCACGGTCCCGGCGCCGGGCGGCGAGCGCCCTTGGCGGTTTGGCCGCGCTCGGAGCGAAGCAGGTGACGATCGTCGCCGACGACGGCACCGAACGTGCATGCCCAGTCAGCGAAATGATGGTCGGCGACCTCTTTTTGGTCCGCCCCGGGGAGACCGTGGCAGCCGACGGCACCGTCGTCGGTGGTCAGGCCGTTCTCGACCGCAGCACGATGACAGGAGAGTCCATCCCAACGGAGGTCACCATGGGTGACTCCGTCGTGGGGGGCACTGTCGCCCTCGGCGGACACTTGGTCGTCCGGGCCGACGCCGTCGGCGAAGACACGCAGTTGGCACACATGGTCCAGCTGGTCGAGCGGGCGCAGAACGAGAAGGCGGCCTCGCAACGCCTGGCCGACCGCGTCGCCGCCGTATTCGTTCCTGCTGTCGTAGCGCTCTCGCTGTGCACACTGTGCGTGTGGCTGCTGGCGACTGCAGACGCCGAGCAGGCCGTCAACGCTGCGCTCTCCGTGCTCATCATCGCCTGCCCCTGCGCGCTGGGCCTCGCCACGCCGATGGCCCTATTGATGGCCTCCGATCGCGGCACCCGTTCGGGGATCTTCTTCAAAGGATACGAGGCGATCGAGATGTCCGGCCGGATCGACACCGTCCTGCTCGACAAAACGGGCACGGTGACCGAGGCCCGCATGTCGGTGGCGGGTGTCGCTGCCACCGCGGGATGGGACGAACCGGAAGTCCTGCGGATGGCCGCTGTCGTCGAGCGCCCGTCGGAGCATCCGATCGGAAGGTCGATCGCGGCGTGCGGCCAAGGCGAGGGTGGGCCGGAACCGAGCATGCCCGAAGACTTCCGCTCACTCGCCGGCCTCGGTGTGCAGGGAGTGGTCAACGGTTCAGTCGTGTCGGTCGGCGCGCTTGGCGACACCGACCCGATGCCCGTGATGCTCCTGGCCGACGTGCGACGATGGAGAGGGAGCGGGCACACCGTCGTCGCGGTGCACCGTGATGGTCGCATCGTCGGCGCCATCGCTGTCGCCGATACCCTCCGTTCCGGCGCACCGGCGGCCGTTTCGGTGCTTCGACAACTCGACCTCGACTGCGTGCTGCTTACGGGGGACAATGGCGAAGCGGCACACTCGGTAGCAACTCGGTGCGCGATCGACACGTGCGTCGCAGGCGCGTCGCCGCAGGACAAGGCGGCGGTGATACGCCAACTCCAAGAACAAGGACATCGCGTGGCCATGGTGGGAGACGGCGTCAATGACGCACCGGCCCTGGCCGCCGCCGACTTGGGTCTGGCTCTCGGCTCGGGTACCGATATCGCGCGCAACACGTCAGACCTCTTGATCGTCCGCAACGATCTCGCGGCGGTGCCAACCGCCATCGCGTTGGCGCGGCGGACCCACCTGACCATCCGCCGGAACCTCGCTTGGGCCTTTGGCTACAACCTTGTCGCACTCCCCCTGGCCGCGTGCGGCTTGCTCAACCCGCTGATCGCGGCAGCAGCAATGGCGCTCTCCTCCGGATTCGTGGTGTGGAACAGTGCCCGCCTCCGACATTTCGCCGACCCAGTGCCAACACGCCAATCCCCAGGTGCCGCGTGATGACGCCCTGGCTCGCCGGCGCGACAGCCGTGGTCGTGGTTTCGGTGCTCATGCTTTCGTCGGGTCACATAATCGCCGGCCTCTTCAAGAGGCGCCCCGTAGCCTGGGACACCGAGTTCCTCCACCTCGGGATGGGCCTGGCAATGGCCGGCATGCTCAATGCCCGGTTGGCCGTCCTGCCCACCCCGGTCTGGCTCACCACCTTCGCGGCCGGCGGGAGCTGGTTCGTGTGGCGGACGGCGGTGGCGGTGCGCCACACACTGACGCGATACGTCGTGGGCAGCGGCCTGGTGCACATCGGTGGCTGTGCCGCCATGGCGTACATGCTCCTGGTCGCGCCGGCCAACCCGTCCATGCCCGACATGGCGGGTTTGATTTGCGGAGCCCGGATGCTCGGGATGCAGGTGTCCGGATCGGGTGACGGCTTCCGCGGCCCATTCCTCGCCTTCACTGCCCTCGCCCTCGGGTCGGTGCTCGTCGTCGGAGCCGCTGCATCTCTGTACTCGGCCTTCGCTCGGGCTCGCCACGCGACCGAGCGCGTTATGGGCACCGTGCCTGCCGCCAACGGCACGCCCGGCAGCAGAGCCGTCATCGTTGGCCGACTCGGAATGGGCGCTCAGATCGCGATGTGCCTGGTGATGACGTCGATGCTCGTCGCCATGTACCGGTAGCCAACGTCGTGGACCAGACCACAGCGGCGAACACCAGCGGGCCAACGGGCTTTCTACGATGTGTAGTAGTGAAGAGGTACACGGGAGTCCGCCGATGGGATGCACCACGCCGAGCGCAGCCACCGCTGGCCCCCGTTGGGGTTGCCCTCTGCGCCGTGCTCGCCCTACTGGCGCTGTCGTTACCCAATGCCGCAGGCGCGGACACCCTGCATGGCCCAACAAGCGTCGTGAAGATCGTCCAGACCCCTGAAGGGCCGGTAATTGCCAACGGCGCTGGCATGACGCTCTATGTGTTCGTCAACGATCTGCTCACCAGCGCCCCCAGCGCTTGCATTGGCGACTGCCGCAACGACTGGCCGCCGGCCATGGCGCGGCGGGCACGTTCGGGTCGCCGCCGGGATCACTGGACGTATCGGCACGGTCGACCGCTTTGGGCAGGGCCGGCAGCTCACTATGGATGGGCGTCCGCTCTACACCTTCTCAGGCGACACGCCGGGAGAGGTCCGCGGCAACGGTGTCGGGAATATCTGGTGGGCCATGACGCCCAGCGGGCTCTCGGCGACGTCCTACAAGTCGATTCTCTCCACGTACGGCTCGCCACAAGCCCAGACCCTGACGGTGGTGCACACCAAGTTCGGTCCCGTGGTAGCGAACGATCGCGGTCAGGTGCTCTACGACTACGCCGACGACACGCCCACGACGAGCGCGTGCAATGCAGCGTGGTGCCTGGTCGACTGGCCACCTCTGCAGGCGGCCGGCAGCCCCACGGCAACGCCCTCCATCACGGGAACGCTGGGCGTGATCGACGGGGCCGGCGGGGTCCGCCAAGTCACCCTCGGTGGCCACCCCCTCTACACCTTCGCCGGCGACCTGCATCCCGGAGACGTCCGGGGCCAGGCGATCGGCTCCGACTGGTACCTCCTCTCACCAGCAGGTGCCACGGTGATGCGGGGTGGCTGACGCCGTGCGGCCCGCTCGACGGCCACGGGTGCGCATCGGCTGCGCGCTCGCAGTGACGCTCTTGATCGCCGTCGCCAGCGCGGCGTGCGGGGGGTCCGGGTCCGGGTCCAACGCGGTGATCGCCCAGGTCGGCGGGCCACCCCAGACGAGCAGCAATTACCCCGGAGCGCTGCTGTTCCCCAGGGTGTACCCCAAGCCAGACGTGACGCTGACGGATACGACAGGCGCGCTGTACAACATTGCAGCCGACACCGGCGGACAGCTGACGCTCGTGTACTTCGGGTACACGCACTGCCCCGATCTGTGCCCGCTGAACATGTTCACAGCCGCCACCGCTCTCGGCAGACTGCCAGCCGACGAACGAGCCCGGATCCATGTCGTCTTCGTCACGACGGACCCCGACCGCGATACCCCCGGGGTCATTCGGACCTGGCTCAACCACTTCGACGACTCGTTCATAGGGCTCACCGGCAGCATCGAGCAGATCCGCCGAGCCGAGCAGCGGACCGGGCTCCCGCTGTCGTTCGCCGAGCACGTCTCGGAGCCCGGCGCGAGTTACGCCGTGGTCCACGCGGGCTACATCTTGGTGTACACGCAGGACAACCTGGCCCACCTCGAATTTCCCGCCGAGATCACCCCGGCGCAGGAGGCCCACGACCTCACCGCGCTGCTGTCGCACGGGTGGCGGGCCTGAATCGACGGACAACATCCGACAACGGTGACCAAGATGACGAAGGGGAGCGGCGACCTATGAGCGAGACACTGACAGGTGCAAGACCCGTGGATGAAGCTACGACAGCCATTGCCAACGCGCTGCCAGCGGAGCCCGGCGACACCGACGCCGCGCTGGACCCCGGACTTGCCGACGACCACGACGACCACGACGACCACGACGACCACGACGACCACGACGACCACGACGACCACGACGACCACGACGGCGACCGCGGCAGCGGCGGCGGCGGCCACGAGGGCGGCGGCGCACCCGACGCTCCTTCAGGACGGAGCCGAGCCTGGCCCACCCCGATCCGGACGCAGCGCGCGCTGCAGGTCGTCTTCGGCGTGTTCTGGATCATCGATGCGGCGCTCCAGTACCAGCCCTTCATGTTTGGGAACCAGTTCGCGTCCACGTACATCACGGCCAACGCGTCCGGCCAACCCGAGCCCATCAGTTGGCTGATCACGACCGCGGGGCACTTCGTCTCGCCCGACGTCGGGGTGTGGAACACGTTCTTCGCCACGATCCAGCTCCTCATCGGCGTCGGGCTCTTGTTCCGCCGCACCGTGCGACCCGCGCTCGTGACCAGCTTCGTCTGGGCGTTCGGCGTCTGGGTGTTCGGGGAGGGCATGGGCATGCTGCTGACCGGCACGGCGAGCGCCCTGAGCGGGGCACCGGGCTCCGTCTTGATGTATGGCCTGATCGGGCTCATGGCGTGGCCGCGCACGCCCCGCACCCCGCCCAGGACCGAACCGGCCGAAGGCCTCGCCTCTTCAGCCGCGGCACAAGGCGTCGGCGGGGCGTTGACCCCCCTCCTCGTGTGGTCGGGCTTCTGGCTGCTGAGTGCCGTGCTCTTCTTGTTGCCGGCCAACCGTGGCGCCACGTCGGTTTCGGGCTCCATCAGCGCCATGGCCAGCGGTCAGCCGTCTTGGTACAGCTCCGCTCTGAACCACGTCGGGAACGGATTCGGCTCCGCAGGAGTGACCCAGACGTGGATCCTCGCGCTGGTCTCGGTCCTCATCGCCGTGGGGCCGCTGCTCGTCCGGCGGTTCGAAGGGTTTCTCCTCGCCGGAGTGCTGCTGTCGATCTTGTTCTGGCTGACGGGTCAGGGTCTCGGAGGCGTGCTCACCGGTTCGGGCACGGATCCCAACACCGCGCCGCTGGTAGTGGTCATCGCTCTGGCCATGGTGCCGACGGTCGTGGTCGATCGCGCCGCGTGGACCTCACCCCTCGCCTCCTTCGCGCGCCGGCGGCCGGCCCTCGCCGGTACGGGCGTTGTCACTACCTTCTGCGCGTTGCTCCTGGCGGCCACGTACCCCGCTGCCGCGGCCACCAGTGGCTCCTCATCGGGAATGTCCGGCATGTCGGGGATGTCAATGTCGTCGTCATCTTCATCCGGCATGTCCATGGACGGCATGGGCGGCGGTTCGACCACAGCCAGCTCGGCGCGATGCACCGCCAACAACAATGGAACCGCGCACAGCGGGCTCGACGTGACCAATACGCCGAACATGGCAATGGGAACCGAACCGGGCGCCACCATGAACATGAACGGCGCCGACGCCAGCGCTGCGGCAGGCCTCAACATGACCAAGGCCGGCTGGTCGTACACCGGGGCACCGCTCCCGACGGAAGAGGCCAACGAGCTGTTGGCCGATGGCGCGAACGGACCCAACGACGTCCACATGGCAACGTCCGGCTGCGCGCCCGAGCCGACCTTCTCCCAGGAGATCAACGCTTTCGGGTTCGTGCAGGCCACCTCGGAGGCCGCATCGAAGTTCCCGACACCGGCCACTGCTTTGGCGGGCGGCTACGAATTGGTGTCTCCGGCCGATTATCCCGTGACGTACTACGTGAACCCAGAGATCGTGTCCGCCAACGACACGACCAAGCGAACACTCGACCCCAACTACGTCGACGGACTCGTCTACGCCGAGACACCGTCGGGCGTCCAGGTCCTCGCCGGCGCCTTCTACATTCTCCCTGACTCGCTCTCCACGCCGCCCACCCCATACGGTGCGCTCGTGCAGTGGCACCAGCGCACCAACGTGTGCGTCCCCTCGGCGCCGTCTGGTGGGAGCCCGCTGCAGATAAGCGGCGCGTCTCCGTGCGCCACGGGCAGTGTTCAAGGCCACACGCCGTACCTGACCATGGTGTGGCAAGTACCGGTGGCGGGCGGTCCGCTGGCCATCCAACCCCCTGATGTCCAGATCGTCGAATCAGCCGTGATGGCGTCGACGCCGTCGTGATTACCCGACGCCGCTGATGGTCATATCGCCCGCAACGCCTTTGGCGCCAGCCGACACCGAGAGCAGGACGCAAGCCGATTTCTGCTCCGATCCACGACGAAGGAGGGCGTGCGGACCGAAAGGTGATCCTTCGCCCAGCAGATCGTCTCGTTGTACGAATGTTCGGCACCTGTGTAGAGGCCCTTGCGACAGAGGCCCTCGCGACCCGTGTGTGCACCAGAAGGAACCAGCCTGACTGCGACTTCGCGGTGCCCATGTCGTAATCGTCCCGGCTGAACTTGGGGCGCGCCGGGCGCACTCGACGGCAAAAAGCCCTTTGGTACCCTTGGCGCCCTCGGTCGATTCTCTGACCAGCGTCACTGTCGGTCGATTTCTCCGACGAAAAGGGGGCTACCCGATGGAACCTCGAACAGGCGCACCGGTTCCGCCGCGGACCGTGGCCGAACGGCTCCACGTCAATCAGCGCACCTTGCAGATCGTGCTGGGCTGCATCTGGATCTTCGACGGGCTCCTCAAGTTCCAGCCGGACCTGTTCAAGCCGTCGTTCATCTCCACAGTGATTCGGCCGATGGCAGCCGGTCAGCCCACGCTGCTGGCATCGACCATCAACCACATGGCCAATTTTCTTTCCCACGAGGCAACCATGTGGGTCGCCGTGTTCGGCCTGGTCGAGATCGGCATAGGCGTGGGCCTGCTGTTCCGCCGATCGGTGAGACCGGCCCTCGTGGTGTCGTTTCTCTGGGGCATTCCCGTCTTTATCTTCGGCGAGGGACTGGGGATGGTGCTCACCGGCGACACCTCACCGCTCCAGGGTGCGCCGGGTGCCGTCTGCTTCTACGTGCTCCTCGGACTGATGGTCTGGCCGAAGTCCGAAGAGACGGCCCACCGCGCCGACGGCATCGAATCGTCTGCGGCCGCCCGCGGTCTGTTCGGCGGAACGGGATCGCTGCTGGCGTGGGCAGCCATCTGGGTCTTCGAGGCCGTCATCTGGATGTTCCCTTACAACCGCACCGGCAACTCGATCTCGAGCCAGATGGCCAGCTCTGCCAACGGGGAGCCGGGTTGGTACGCCCACTTGCTCAACTCATTCGGCCACGCCTTCGTCGGTGCGGGCATCTGGGTGGCGGTGATTTTGGCGGCAGTATCGCTCGTCATCGCCCTGGGCCCCCTGCTGTCGAATCGTCCCCAGGTGTTCATCGCGCTCGGTATCGGGCTCGCGCTCGGCTATTGGGTAACCGGCGAGGCGCTCGGGGAGCTCTTGACAGGAGGCGGGACGGACCCCAGCAACGGGCTGGTCGTGGGCCTGATCGGGCTGTCCGTGCTCCCCCTGATCCCGGCGCGCGCCGACGAACCGACCCCCGCCACCCGGCTCCTGGCCGCACATCCACTCGCGGCTGTTTTGACGGCCATTGCCCTCGTGGTCGTGCCGCTGGCCGCCGCAGTGGTCCCCACTTCAAGCGCCGCTGTCGCGACGTTGACGGCAGCCCCAGCGGCCAGCTCGTCCATGAAAGGCATGTCGATGTCGGCCGCCGCGAGTGGAGTGTCCGACTCGTCGAACTCTGGTTCCGCACACGGCGGGTCGGACCCGATGAACATGGCGGCCATGGCCGGCCTGAACGTGACCGACTCCAACTGGAAGTACACGGGTCCCGCGCTCCCGCCGTCGGAAGTCAACGAGCTGACCGTCTCCAGCGAGGAACAGGACGAAGGCCATCGCATGCAAACACCCGACTGCATGACGAAGCCCACCGCGCAGCAGGTCCTGGGCGCCACGCAGTACATACAGGCCACCTCGGCTGCCGTAGCCAAGTACAGAAACCTCAGCGCTGCTTTGGCTGACGGCTACGTCCCCATCACCACGACGAGCTACCCCGTCGTGCACTACTTGAACTACAAGTACATGAACCACCAGGACATCATGAATCCGAACGCGGTGGACTCTCTCGTCTATGCGACGACGCCATACGGTCCGGTACTCGTGGCGGCGATGTACCTGATGCCGGGCCAGGGCGACGGACCGATGCCGTACGGCTGTCTCGTGCAATGGCATGCACACACCAACCTGTGCACCAGCGACACGACCGGGGTGATCGACGGTCTGCAGCCGTGTAACGCCGGTTCCCGTCCTGATCCCCCCACGCCGTTCATGACGCACGTGTGGCAAGTTCCGGTACCCGGCGGCCCGCTGGCCATCGACCCGTCCGATCTCCAGGTCGTCGAGGCGGCAATCATGGCGCAGCAGCAAGGCCTCGCTCCCACGACTACGGGAGTACTGCCGAGCTAGCCGGGCCCGGCCGTCCATACTGTGACGGTCCGATCGGCTGCTGGCGCTGGGCGCGAAGAGGGTTTCGGCCAGCGCCTGCGAGAAGCGGGGAGCACCACTAGATGGCGATGGGGAACAGGCCGGAGGTCAAGACCGCCCCGGCTCCGATCGTGGCGTTGGATGTGACACTGCTGGCAGAGCAGCTCGCCACGGCACTCGCCCGTGTGCCGTTCCGCCACCCGTTTCGCGGGCAATCGTCGCTCCCCTCGAATCTGGGCATCGCCGTCACACGCGAGGTCATGCGGGCCTTCATGGGCTTTACCTCGGCGCTCCGCATTCCCGAGTTCCGCTCGCTCGAACTCGTGGTGGACGAGGTCTGCCAATGGGTCATGCCGCCGTTCGTCCGCTCGCTCGACGTGGACGGGCACCCCAGCACGTTCGCCGGGGTGCCCGGCATCCTCTACCTGCCTCGCGCCGTCCCTCCCGCCGGGGTGATCCTCTACCTGCACGGAGGTGGCTATATCGGCACCTCGCCGACCATGTACGCCTTCTTCACCGCCCGGATATGCCGGGACACGGAGTGCGCCATCTTCGTCGCCGACTACCGGCTGGCCCCGGAGTTCCCGTTCCCGGCCGGGGCGCAGGACGCCTCGGCTGTGTACCACGAGTTCTTGGACCGAGGGAATTCACCGCGAGCGAATCTTCATCGCTGGGGACTCAGGCGGCGGGGGGCTCGCCAATACGCTCTTGCTCGCCAACCCCGCGCGCATCACGCCAGTGGACCCAGCCGGCCTGGTGCTGTTCTCCCCCGAGGTCGACCTGAGTCTTGACGAACCGTCGGTCACCGAGAATGCAGAGCACGACATCTTGCCCTGGAACATCCCGACGTCGTCCTATCTCCACGGTGTCGACCCCGACGCGATGTCTGTTTCTCCCCTGACGGGAGACCTCAGCGGCTTCCCTCCGACGTGCGTGACGTGGGGTGGGGACGAGATGTTCCGGGACCCGATCCGCCGCTACGTCCAGCGCCTGCGCGACGCCGGGGTCCAAACCGACGCTCGCGAATACGAGGGCATGTTTCACGTGTTCCAGATGCTGATGCCCTGGGCGGATGACAGCCGGGACGTGTTTCACCGCGTCCAACACTTCATCCATGGCCTTCTCAGCGACACTCCGCCTCCCCGGACCTCGTTGAGCCGGCTGCTCGGGATCGACGATTGAGCGATCGCTCTGGGGGCCACCAGCCGATCTGATCCCCTCCGCGGCCTGCACCCTGCGCTCTCGTCGGTGCAACATGGCTGCTCACTGGCATCCTGACCACGAGGAGACGAAATGAGCGACGAATGGCCCGTTGCGGAGGTGGACCCCGTCACGGGGGCGACATACGAGCCCGCCCAGAACAGAGAGCCCGCATTCGTGGTTGCGGGCCGCACCGAGGCGGCGGCCTCCAAGATGCAAGCCTTCACGGGTCGGAACGGCCGTCGGCCGAACATTGTCGTCATCCTCATGGACGACGTCGGCTGGGGTGACTTCGGCTGCTACGGCGGCGGCGTCGCCGTGGGCGCGCCGACTCCCAACGTCGACCGGCTGGCCCGGGAGGGACTGCTCCTCACGTCGTGCTACAGCGAGCCCTCGTGCACTCCAACGCGCGCGTCCATCATGACAGGACGCCTGCCGATGCGCCATGGCCTGCTCGTCCCGCCCATGTACGGCATGCCCGGCGGGCTGAGCGGGGAGGTGACGCTCCCCCAACTGCTCTCTGACGCGGGGTACGTGACCCAGGCCGTCGGCAAATGGCACATGGGCGAGAATGATGCGAGCCAGCCCCAGAACGTCGGCTTCGACGACTTCTACGGCTTCCTGTCGGTGTCGGACATGTACACGGAGTGGCGCGACCCGTACTTCTTCCCGGAGGTGGTCTACAGCGAGGCCCGCATGGACTGGGTGAAGAACATCCCCTTCAACAAATGCTTCGTCCACGCCGCACGCAACGGGCAGCTCGAAGACGTCGAGGAGGTCACCATCCCCGTCCTCTCCCTGCTCGACGACAAGTGGTGTTCGTACTCCGAGCAGTTCATTGAGCGGATGGCGGGGTCTGCGGACCCGTGGTTCCTCTACCACTGCACCCGCGGCGCACACTTCGACAACTATCCGCACCCGGACTTCCTCGGACGCTCCCCGGCCCGCCACCCCTACAAGGACGCCGTCGTCGAGCTCGACGACATCTGCGGCCGTCTCGTGGCCGCGCTCGAGCGGACCGGTCAGCTCGAGTCGACCATGGTGGTGATCTCCTCGGACAACGGGCCCGAGATGGAGACCTGGCCCGACTCGGCCTACACCCCTTTTCGGTGCGCCAAGGGCTCCACCTGGGAGGGCGGGGTGCGGGTCCCGGCCGTTTTGTCGTGGCCGGGCATGGTCGAGCCCGGACGGGCCAGCGACGGCCTTGTCCATCTGCTCGATCTGTTCGCGACCTGCCTCTCGATGGCCGAGGCGTCCGACCGGGTCCCGGCCGACCGTTCATCGACGCCGTCGACCAGCTCTCGTTCTTCCTCGCGCCCGACGACCGCGTCGCCGTCTCCAACCGCAAGTACCAGCACTACTGGCTCACCGCGACTCACTCCGCTCTTCGGGTGGGCGAGTACAAGTACGTCATGGCGTCCATCTCCGACGACGACGCCGACGTGCACAATCCGGGCGGATTCACCGGGGTGGTGCAGCGCTACGGCTACGGGCGCCTCTACAACCTCTACCTCGACCCGAAAGAGACGCGCTCGTACATGATCCGCAAGCTCGTGTACATCGACGCGATCATCGCCGAGATCGCCCGGCACAACGCGACGTTCCGGGAGTGGCCGAACAAACCGGCGCCGGTGTCGGCGAACTAGTCCGCCCCCGGTCAACGAGAATCGATCGTGTCCGCAACCTTGCGCAGATCCGCCCGGAAATCCGGGTGCGCGATGTCGGTGAGGAGGTGCGCCCGCTCGCGGACGGTGAGCCCGGTCAGCTCGGCCGCGCCGTACTCGGTGATGACGACGCCGGTGTGATGCCGCGGGGTGGAGACGACCGAACCTTCCGGAAGGAGTCCCGCGATGCGTGACACAACCTCGCCGTCACGCACCGCAGTGGAGCGCAGGCAGATGAGCGAGTGTGCGTCGAGGTGTAGCTCGGCGCCGGCGACGAAGTCCTCGTGGCCGCCGATGCCCGAGATCTGCCGTCCGTCGATGCTGTCGGCGACCACCTGGCCGTAGAGGTCTACCGACAGCGCACCGTTGATCGACACGAGGTTGGCGTTGCGCGCGATCACCGTTGGATCGTTGACGACCTCGACCGGAAGGAAGGCAACGTCAGCATTGTCGTCGAGCCACTCGTAGAGCTCTGCCGTACCGAGCGCGAAGGTGGTCACCGACACGCCGTCGAAGACCCCCTTGGCATCGTTGGCCACCTTCCCCGCTTGATGCAGGCGCATCAGCCCGCTGGTGAACATTTCCGAGTGGATCCCGAACCCGTCGAGCGGCCCCGTGGCCAGCTTCGAGGCCACGACGTTGGGGATAGCGCCGATGCCGGTCTGCAGCGTTGAGCCGTGGCGCACATACGCGAGGGCCAAGCGGGCGATCGCGTCATCCACGTCATCAGTCGATGGCTCCGGCAACGCATACGGGACCCCGGTCGCCTCCACGAGCACGTCGACCACGTCGAGGGGGATCGTGTTCTCGTACTCCGGCGGGAGGCTCATGGTCCGCGGCAGGTTTGGATTCACCTCAACGATGAGGAGTCGGTCGGGGTCCGCGCCCGCCCGCAAGAGCTCGGGGCGAGTCGCGCCGAGGTGCAGTGACAGGCTGAGGTTGCCGTGCTCGTCGACGGGTGCCGCTTGCGCCACCATGATGCGGGGCGCGAAGCGAGCCACGATCGGTGCCATCTGACGAAAACCGCCGGGGACCAACTCGACGTGGTGTCCCATCGAATGCAACAGCCGCTCGGCGGGACCGAAGAATCCGCAGCGATACGTCACACCCGGCTTGGTGAACACGTCGTAGAAATTGAGGCAGAGGGCGCCACCGAGCTGAAGGTCCTGCCAGTCGTCGCGGGCTGCCAAGCGCCGTCAAGAACGTGTCCGGATTCGCGGGCCCGAGTCCGAAGCCGATGGTGTCGACCGGCCTGACCAGGGCGACGGCTTCCTCAGCGGTGCCCGTCATTGGCACCGTCCCACTCTCGCACTAGCGACCCTCGCCGGCCGCGGACTAGGGTCCCGTCCGCCGGAAGTCATCGCACCGCAAACCATGACTTTCGGCTCTACCCTCGTTGGAGGTGCGTCCGCACAATGTGTGGCACACCCTCCTCTTCCCAGACAACGGTGCTTGGAGAATGGCGGCCACCCCCCTCGGTCGCCATTTTCCAATTCTGGGGTCTCCTGATTCATGTCTTCGTTCCTTCTTCACCAGAAGAGCGTTGCGCCTTTATCAACGGAAACACAACAAGTCGCAACTCCACAGCGAGCTACCAGCGGAGGCACAACTCCCGGCGGGTGCAACACATCTCGTGAGAGAGGGCCCTGCCGATCGCTGTTCGCGACGTCGCAGCACGAACGACTGCGAGCGCGGCGACGTCGCTGGCCGGCGACGTCGGCGGTCTGTGACTCGCTCAGGTGCCGGTCGCGTCAGTACGGGCCTCATGGACAGTGCGCTCATTGAGGCGGCAGCGAACGTGGCCGCCTGGGTGCGCCGTTCCATGCCCAGTTTGGCGAGGAGATTGGACACGTAGTTCTTGACGGTCTTCTCGGCGAAGGACATCGTCTCGGCGATCTGGCGGTTCGTGTAGCCCTCGGCGATGAGATCGAGGATCCGTCGCTCCTGGGCAGTGAGGCTGGCCAGCCGAGGGTCGATCTGGGGACCCTCGCGCAAGCGCGCCAGAACGCGATCGGTCAATGCCGGATCGAGCAGCGACTGCCCGGCGCCGGCGCGTCGAATGGTGTCGATGAGGTCCAGGCTGCCGACTTGTTTGAGGACGTAGCCCGCGGCTCCCGCCATCACCGAAGCGATCAGAGCTTCGTCGTCCGCGTACGACGTCAGCATGACGCATGCGATCTCTGGCATGGTCGACCTGATCTCTCGGCAGACCTCCACGCCGCTGCCGTCGGGAAGCCGCACGTCGAGGACGGCAACGGTCGGCTTCGTCGACGGAATCCGCGTCAGCGCGTCGGCGACCGTCGCCGCTTCGCCGACGATTTCGATGTCGTCGCCGGCCTCGAGCAACGCCCGTAAACCCGTCCGAACGACCTCGTGGTCATCGAGGAGGAACACAGCCAGCGACACGGCCGCTATTTTCACACTCGCGAACCGTTTCGGGCTACCGCCGTGATCGGCGGGCGAAACACCTCGATATGCTCGGCGTCAACTATGGCACCCGATCGCGCACCAGGCACCGGCAGGATCGTCGTCGGGCATCGACGGCTCCGAAGCATCATTGGCAGCACTCTCGTGGGCGGCACGCCAAGCTGATCTGACCGGGAGCGTGCTGGAAGTCGTCATGACATGGGAGTGGCCGTCCAGCTTGGGCTGGGCCGTGCCGGTCCCCGACGAATTCGACCCCGAAGCCGATGTCCGCAAGACGCTCGAAACGGCGATCGACTCGACCCGCGTCACCTTCCCGGGAATCGCGTGGAAGGGCGAGTGGTCGATGGGCACCCAGCGCCCACCCTTGTCGAAGCTGCGAAGGGTGCGGATCTGCTCGTCGTCGGGAGCCGCGGACATGGCGAGTTCGTCGGAATGTTGCTCGGCTCCGTCAGCGAGTACTGCGTGAGCAACGCCGAATGCCCCGTCCTCGTGCACCGAGGCACTGCCTAGCTCGCCGCGAGCATCTCCTTCGTCTCTCGCTTCGAAGCGACGCGCTCAGGCCGGCGTCGCGTGCGGCCCGGTCGATGCGCGCGGAGCCGTTCGAGCCGGTCGTCACGCAGCTCGCGCATCCCCGGACCGCCGCTCGTCGGAGCCGCAACATCGATGCCGATGTCCAGCAACGAGGCGAGTGTCGCCTCCACGCACGACTGGAGCGCGGCCAAGTTGTACCCCCCTCAAGGAAGAGCGCGAGGCGCCCAGGAGGTGCGAATCCACGGGCGACGCGTGCGAGTTCGGCGTAGTCACCGCTCGAGAGTTCGAGGTTGCTCAGAGGATCGGCATGGTGGGCGTCGAAGCCGCACGAAACCAGTACCCAGTCCGGAACGAAGTTCTCGATGGCGCCTCTGGCCTCGCTGTCGAGGCCGGCGCGGACAACGTCGCCGGTCGCACCGGGCGGCAGCGGGAGGTTGACGGTGAGCCCGGGCGCGCCCGCACCACCCACCTCAGCCGGCGCTTCCGGTACCGGGGTAGAGCGGATGTTGGTGGGTCGAGACATAGAGGACATCGGCGTCGTCCCAGAAGATGTCCTGTGTGCCGTTGCCGTGGTGCACGTCCCAATCGATGACGAGGACGCGCTCGCCCAGCGCCGTGCGCGACGCCGCTGCGACGGCGACGTTGTTGATCAAGCAGAACCCCATAGCCCTTGTGGCCGTCGCGTGATGCCCGGGTGGACGGATCGGGACGAACGCGAACCCCGTCGCCGCGCCGTTCCAGCTCGGTGAGCGCCTCGAGCCCAGCACCCGCGGCCCGACACGCGGTGATCCACGAGTCAGGTCGCGCGTAGGTGTCGGGGTCGATGTTGCCACCCCCCTGTTCGCAGAACGCCCGTAAGCTCGTCCAGGTACTCCGGCGAATGCACCCGCGCCAGCTCCTCCGCGGTCGCCGTCGCGGCTCGACATGCACCACGTCGTCTCCCAGATTCAGTGCAGCCACGCCCTCCATGACCGCCCGGAGCCGTGCGGGCTGCTCAGGGTGACGCGGGCCGCCGTCGTGCTCGGAAAGGCCCACCGGGCCGGCGAGGACGAGCGTGGTCATACCGACTTCATGCTAGGAGCGACCAGTTTTTCCGAACAGGCCCTTCTGTGCACACCTGGGCCGTCGCGCCTCTGGGTAGTCGCGTCTCGAAGAGGGCGGAGACGGTACTTCTCGCCGTGTATACGTATCCTTCCGAAACCCACCCCAATTAACGAAGGATATCCCGATATCCTTCTGTAACCACCCCCAATAAACGAAGGCTGCATATACGGCGCGACAGGACACCCTGACGGCAGAGCGGCCGGCCGCTCCTACGCTGAGGGGCGATGGCCTCGCTGATGGACGCATGGGTCGTCGACAAGCCCGGCCCGATCGACGCCGGTCCCTTGGCCCGGGTCGAGAAGGACGTCCCCGAGCCCGGACCGGGCCAGGTCCGCGTGCAAGTCCGGGCCTGCGGCGTGTGCCGGACGGATCTTCACCTGGCCGAGGGCGACCTCCCGCCACGGCACCGGCGCGTCACGCCCGGACATGAGGTCGTGGGCGTCGTCGACGAGATCGGTCCCGGTGCGTCGCGCTGGAAGGTAGGCGACCGCATCGGAGTCCCCTGGCTCGCCCACACCTGCGGCGTGTGCCGCTTCTGCACGAGCGGGCGCGAGAACCTGTGCATCAACCCGCTTTTCACCGGGTGGGACCTCGACGGTGGCTATGCCGCGTACGCGCTGGTGGACGAGGCCTACGCGTACGCGCTGCCCGATACGTTCGACGACGTCGAGGCCGCACCGCTGCTCTGCGCCGGCATCATCGGCTATCGGGCGCTGCTGCGGGCCAACCTCCCCGAGGGTGGGCGGCTCGGCATCTACGGCTTCGGTGGCTCCGCCCACCTCACCGCCCAGATCGCCTTGGCCCGCGGCGCGCACGTCCACGTCATGACCCGCTCGCCCGAGGCCCAGCGCCTGGCGCTTGGCTCTCGGCGTGGACAGCGCGGGGGATTCGGACGCGGCACCGCCCGAACCCCTCGACTCGGCGATCCTCTTCGCCCCCGTGGGCACGCTGGTGCCGCCGGCGCTGGCGGCGCTCGACCGGGGCGGCACCCTCGCCGTCGCCGGGATCTACCTGAGCGACGTGCCCCCGTTGCACTACGAGGACCACCTCTTCGAGGAGCGCACGTTGCAGAGCGTGACGGCGAACACGCGCCATGACGGGGAGGAGTTCCTGGCCGAGGCGGCCCGGTACCAGATCCGCGTCTCCGCCACTGCCTATCCCATGGCCCGGGCCGACGAGGCGCTACGCGACCTCGCCCACGACCGCGTCAACGGGGCCGGCGTGTCCTGGTGCCCTGACGGTCCCGCGGCGCCCGATCCCGGCCGGCCGGCCCTGAGCGCCCGATTTCCTCCCGGAGCGCGAACGAAACCCAGGGCTGACGACATCAGGAGGACTCGAGAAGGCGCCGACGGTGCCCCAGTCGATTCACGTCAAAGCGCTGTCACAGGGCCCTTGGCGATAGGTCCTGGAGCTCTCGACTGGGGCACGCACGCCGGCAGTGCGATCAGGCGGTAGATCGCTACGCCCATTATTCCCGATCCGTGAGCCTTTAAACACCGAATTTCAGGAAATTTTGAAAGGGTTTAGATGAGGGGTTCTACCTGGTCAGCGGCCATAAGTACGGCTACCAGCTCCCGATCGCGGGGGTAGGTCAACGCCGCGGAGGGCGTGTTCCAAGCTCAGCCAGCGCAATTCGTCGACTTCTTCATTCGGAGTGAAAGAACCTTCCTCGGCCGCCATCACCCAGTAGGCGACCGCCTTCGGACGACCCTTTCGATCGAAGTACTCGGTGTGGCCGATGAAGCGGATCAGGCGGCAGGCCATGCCCGTTTCCTCTCGCACCTCCCGGAGGGCCGCGAGCTCGAAGGTCTCGCCGGCCTCGAGCTTGCCCTTGGGGAACGACCAGTCCTGGTGCGTCCGGCCGGTGCACCACGACGATCTCGAGAGTCCCGTCCTGGCGACGGACCACGAGTCCGCCCGCCGCCTGTACGACCTCTGTTGGTGTCGGGAGCTCAGCCGTCATCGCCCGTCGCGCCACTGATTTCGACACTACCGCCGTGACCTGCCGAATCCGCGGCAATCGCGGGCGCGTTCCGCACCGGTGCGACCCGACACCCGACATGTGGCCCGGGGCAAGGCGGCTTGCCGGACGTCCCGACGGCGCCGGACGACCCACGGTTCCGCCGCAGAGCCCGCTGTAGCCTGAACGACATGTCCGACGCCAGGGGAATCTGGAGCGGGGGAGGCACGGCGCCGGAGGACCCCGTCGAGATCGAGTGGCAGTTCGACGCGCTCGACCTGCGACCCGGTCGAGCGATGGCTTGCCGCGCTGCCCACGCTCGCCACCGAGGCCGGCGACCTCGGGACGGTGACGGCACTGGCGCGGACCCCGCGTCGCCTCGTCGACTCCTACTTCGACACCGACGACTGGCGCATCGCCCGCGCCGGCTTCGTCGCCCGGACGCGACGCCGGGGCCGCCACGACGAAGTCACGCTGAAGGACACGCGACCGGCGGGGAGCAACGGCCTGCGCCAGCGACTCGAGGTCACCGAGATCCTCCCGCCCGTCGGGCCTTGCCGCCCTCGGACCCGACGGGCCGGTGGGGCGACGCCTGCGCGCCATCGTCGGTGTGCGGCGACGTGCACGAGGTGCTCCAGGTCCGCACGCGGCGGCGGCCCGTTTGCCTTGCGCGTCGGCGGCGTCGACGCCGCCGAGGTCGCGCTCGACGACACGGTGATCGTGGTCGGCAACGGCCAGCGGCCGATGCAGCTGCGGCGGGTCGAGGTGGAGGTGCTCCCCGAATGGCTCGAGGCCGCTCGAGCCCCTGGTCGAGCAGCTCCGCACGTCGTGTGGCCTGCGGCCGGCCCACCTGTCCAAGTTCGAGGCGGGTCTGCTGGCACTCGGCCAGGAGATCCCCGGCTCGCCCGACCTCGGACCCGACCGCGATCGACGCCGACAGCACCATGGGCGAGCTGGCCTTCGCCGTGCTTCGCAGGCAGCTCGGCGTCGTGCGGGACAAGGAGCCGGGGACACGCCTCGGCGAGGATCCCGAAGAGCTGCACGACATGCGGGTGGCGACGCGCCGTTTGCGGGCCGCGCTCGGCGCTGTTCTCGGGCGTGCTGCCCGTCCGGGCGCAGGTCTTCCGGGAGGAGCTCGGCTGGTTGGGCCGTCTCCTCGGCGCGGTGCGCGACCTCGACGTGCAACTCGAGGGCCTGGCCGACGCCGCCGACGGCCACCGCCGGCTGGAGCGCCGATGCCCGACCGGAGCGACCTCGACCCGCTCGAAGAGCTCTCGGCCCTCTTGCAGCGCGAGCGCGACGCTGCCAGAGCCGCCATGTTGAGCGGGCTCGACTCGGTCCGCTGGGAGCGCCTCCACCGCGGCCTGGCCGACCATGGTGCAGCAGGGACCGGCGCGCCGTTTGGTGGCGACGCCGGACGCCGGCCGTTATCGGCATGCCCGGACCTCGATCGTCGAGCGGCACACCGCGGTGGCCAAGGCGGCCAAGCGAGCCAAGAAGTCCGGGCGTGGTCGCCGACTTCCACCGCCTGCGCATCCGCTGCAAGCGGCTTCGCTATGCGCTCGAGTTCAGTGCCGAGGTCTACGGCGGGCGCACCACGCGCTACGTGCGCCAGCTGACGGCGCTGCAAGACGAGCTCGGGCTCATGCAGGACGCCGAGGTGGCATCGATACGCCTGGCCGATCTGGCGACGGGCGCGGACGCCTCTGCCGCCGGCCACCGTGTTCGTCATGGGTGGCATGGCCGAGCGGCACCGGCGCGACGTCGATCGGCTGCTCGCATCGCCTGCCCAACGATCTCAAGCGTGTGCGCGGAGCGCGAGTGGCGCGACCTCCTCGAGGTCATGGAGCGGCGCGCAGGGCGAGGCCGAGGCCGCCCGGCCCCCGCTGCGGAGCACCCTGCGGGCCGTGCCGACGCCTCCTGTTCAGCTGGCGGAGTCCCCCGAACGTCCCGACGCCGCCAGTCCCGGCGCGCCGGCGTCAACCGCCTTCCTCGCTCTCACCTGTGGCGCCCGTCACGTCGGTCACCCCGGTCACGCCGGCGACACCAGCCGCACCGACGGGACCGATCTCGCCCGACCACCCCGCCGCCGTGCCGGGGCTCAGTGCCGCTGGCGCCCCCGCCGCATCACGCCAAGGGGAATGATCCGTCGTCCTCGCCCATCACGAGGCGGGGGTGCTCGGTGAGGACGAAGTGCAGGCTGGTCCGTGTCGAGGAACCGCTCGATGTCGGCCCAGATGTCACCGAAGTCGGGCTCCTGCATGTGGGCCCGGTAGGCGTCCATGCTCTCGAACCACTGCACCGTCACCCCGTCGAAGCCCGGGTCTGCGTCGTCGGCGTAGTCGTCCAGCGGGCGGGGGTGCTGCTCGTAGCGCAGCACGTGCTGACCAGCTCTTGCTCGCTGCGATGAGCGGGCCGTGCACATCGCGCCAGTGCGCGTGGAACTCGGCCGGGGTGAGCCCCTCCTTGCGACGGAGGAGGCACGTCAGCCTGATCATCGGGACCTTTGACCTCCTGTGCCGGGCAGCGCCGGCGCGACGGGCGCACCGACGCTCGCACGTTAGGCGGTCAGTGAGCCGGTCGGTGCACTGGGACCGCCCGAACCGCTACGGCAGCGTCAAGGAGAGGCCCGAGCCCGAGCTGCTCGAGGTTCGCGCCGACCGAGACGCCACCCACCGAGACCGGCGGCGTGCTCGGCAGCGGCAGCGCGGGCAGCGGCACGGTGACCGTCGTGCCACTCGAACCACTGCCCGAGGGCTTGGTGGTGGTCGTGGTCGTCGACGTGGATGTGGTCGTCGTCGACCGACCGGTCGAAGCGGACGACGAGCCCGACCGAACCGGACGGCGCAGTCGTGTGGACAGGCCCGAGGACGACCCGCCGGCCGGACGAGAGCGAGGGCCCGTCGTCGAGCCCGCCGGCGCCGCCGCGGCGCCGAGGATCCCGCTCAGGACCGGGTCGGGCCGGACGTCGAGCCGGGCAGGGTGTCCGCACCGCCCGATCCCGATCGAGCCCAACGCTCCGAGCGGAGCCACCCAGCGAACTGAGCGACGCCAGCCCGCCCGAGCCCGTCGCCGAACCGAGGAGCGAACCGAGTCCGAGCTCCTCGAGCACTGCGGTCGGCAGCCCTGCGGTCGGAAGCGACCCGATGGGCAACAGCGCGCCGAGGTCCGAGAGCGTGCCGGTCACGTCGGAGACGACGCCGTTGAGGCTCGGCAGGAGCTCGTCCACCACGCTGTCGGATCGCTCGAGGCAGCGCCCGAGACCGCCCAGAACGCTCGTGACGCTGCCCAGGATGCACCCGACACCCATGTCACTCTCTGTGGTGCAGCCGAGACCGAGGCCGAGCCCGCCCGAGCCCAAGCCCGGCCGACGGCGCCCAGACCGGGCTGAGTCGCGTGGTCGGGCGAGCCCAGTACCGAGACGTTGTCCGAGCCCGACGTCGTGAGCCATTGCAGCGGGTCGAGGCCGTGCGCCAGCGCCGCCCGACAGCGACGAGAACGACACCGTGGTGGCGTCCGCCGAGCCCCCGCCTCGAGGCGACGCGGTACGCCTGGTCGACCGCGGTCGCCAGCTGCTGGCTCGGCCCGGCCGACGAGGCGAGGGGGCGGGCGGCCGCGGGATCGACCGTGAAGTAGCCGCCGAGACCGCCGAGAAAGGCGCCGATTGCCGCGCAGGTGAGCCCACCGGCCCCGACCATGGCCGGCATTGCGATAGCGCGAGAACCCCCGCGGCCCCCCGCCGTTCGGCCGGCACCTCCTCGGCGGCGTGCTCCCGCCGGCGCGGAACGCCCGGTGGATCGGTGCCGTCGATCGAACGCGTCGCGGGCTGCGGCGAACGCGGCGAAGGCGGCGGCTGCGCTGAACGTCGGCGGCGGTCGCTGACCTCGGCGAACCGCTCGGGCCGCTCGCACACGTCTCGACGACGCCACGGACCGTGGGTCACTCGGCCGACAGCGTGCATGCGCTCGCACTCGAGCCGAACTCGTTGTGGAGCATCTCGTCGTACGTCTCGGTCGAAGCCCATGGAACCGTCCTCCTCAGTCCACTGACCCCTCGCCTCGGGTTCTCACTGTGGAAACGGCAGCGGCGGCGCCACCCTTGCGGTCGCAGGTCACACGCCCGATGGCCCCCTCGCCCGGGGGATCGGAACGAGCCGTGCTCAGGTGAAGGCCCAGCTCCCGATCGTCACGACGCCCCGTGAACAGGGAGAACAACCGTCATGGCGTGCTGGCCCGGCGCCGCTCCCCCGCTCAGGGTCAGCGTCGTCGTGAGGACGACCCGGGTCGGGGACCCCCCGGCCGAGTCGATCTCGACGTCGAGCGGGGCGTCGTGGGCGCTCACGGTGGCCCCGTCGAGGGCGGGCGGCATCGCCAGGCCCGGGGCCAGGGCATGCCACCAGGCGGCTTGGCGCTGCGCGCCGGCGTGCAGCCCGCCGAAATAGGTCTCGAGAGCGGCCGCCTCGAGCGAGAGCGGTCCGGGTGACTGGGCGAAGGCGACCGACGCGTCGACCAGGTTCATGGTCCCCATCGGCGCCTCGTTCTGCTCCAACGTGAGCCCCTGGCGCCAGCAGCGCCGGCGGCGCGGAGGTCGTGTAGTCCGTGGACTGCACCGTCTTGATGAACGTGCGCGCCCGGGTTCAGGTTCTTGCCCTTGGTGCAGCGCACCCACCTCGGTGGCGCGGATCAACAGACGGTCGGGCGTGAAGAACAGCGCGTTGGGCGGCCAGCACGTGTCGAGCACGAGGCTCGGATCGCTGGTGTTGGCCACCGGCGACCCGGCCGGGCACGACCTGGTGCCCGCTCACGCGGAAGGTCACCGTGTTGCAGGCCGTCGCGTAGATGATGGTGTCGCCCGGCTTGAGCGCGTCGAGGTGCACGAAGTAGCTCACGTCGTGCGCGAGGAAGACCGCCGCACCGTCGACGCCTGGCCACACCGACTGCGGGTCGTGCCCGACCGCGACGTTGAGCTCCTGGTCGTCGGTGCCCTCCTCGACCGGGGCCTGCAGATCGAGCGCGGGGATGGTGAGGATCCCCGACAGCTGCCCGGGCTGCACGCCGGCCACCTGGCACGACGCGCCGTGGCTCTGGCGCGCGATCTTCGCCATGGCGGCCCGCTCGCTGGCCAGCAGTACGGCCTGCGCGTGATGCTGGTGCTCTTGGTGGGCGAACGCGTAGCTCCCGGCGAAGACGGCCCCGAAGAGGAGGATCACGCCGACGAAGCGTCACGCCGACCCGGCGCACACTGCGAAGTGAGCGCAGCGACATCGACCGGCCGACGCCCGGCGACCGGCGCTGACCACCGGGCGGCGCCACCACGTCTCGCGCCGACGCCCGGTGCTGCTGCTCGGAACGAGACTCCGCCGTCCCGTTCCGAGCAGTGCGCAGCACCGGTTCCCGCTGCATCTGCTTCATCCTCCCGATCCTCCGAAGATCGTCTGTTCGTCCTGGGCGGTCTGGGGTGACCCCGACTCCGCAGCCGCGCCCGGCGGCCTAGGGCTCGCCATCCCTCCCCGCTGCCCGTCGGGCACCATCGACGCCGGACCCCCGACGTCGCGTCGTGCAGGCTGCCGCCGGGCCGGCCCCCGAGACCGGAGGGGGAACGGAGGAGGTCCCGAAGGCCGGGCCCGGTGGCGGTCCGCCGCGCGACCCGAAGGGGTCGGTCGGACTGAGGTGCCTCATTGGCCACCCCTGCGGCGGGCGAATGTGGAAAGCGATCGAGCGAACGAGGCGACGCGGCGGCGGCCGATCAGCAAGATCCCGGCCAGCGCCCATGGCGACCATGCACGACGATCGGCAGCGGCCCGGCCCAGTACTCCCCGGTGTGCACGCTGGTGACGTTGGGCACGGCGGGCGCGGCGGCGCGCCGGCCGTGGCTGGCGGCGGACGTGACCACGGCCGGCGTCGGCAGGTGGAGCTGCCCGTGACGCTGACGTCCCCGACGTTGAGGGCCAGGCCGCCCATGAGCGCCGCTCAGCAGCCCGAGGTTCGACACGCCCACCTTGGCGCTCGCCGTGGTGCCCGGCGCCGAGGTGTCACAGGTGAGGAGGTTGCCCGATGGGGTCGTAGGTGATCAGTCGCCCAGCAGGGTCGAGAGCGCCCCGGAGAGCGCGTTGCCGGTGCTGCCCAGGGTCTGGAGGATCTGGTTCACCAGGTCGTCGATCTGGGTGATGCTGACGAAGCTCGGCAGCGAGCCGTTCGTCGAGTAGGACACCACGCCCGGCATTGCAGCTGGGCGTCACCGTGCCGGTGCTGCGGTCGAGCGCGACTGCCGCCGTCGTCGGTGCGACCTGGAGGTCGGCCAGCCCGAAGAGGTTGACCTCGAGCGTGCGCTGCGTCACCGAGTCGGTGACGACGTTGCCGCTCGTGGTGACCGAGGAGGTCGAACCGCCCAGCGTGATGGCGAGCGGCTGCACCGCGCTGGCGTCGTCGCCCGTCAAGCCGAGCACCTGGTTCAAGATGCCGGTCAGGGCGCTGGTGACCGGCGAGGACCCGCTCGGCCGCGTCGAGCTGGGTCAGCAGCCCGCTCACAACCGAGCACTCGCCGGCGAGGTTGCTGCCCCCGGCGACGCTGGTCGGGTTGAGGGCGAGGTTAGCCGGCAGGATCCCGTTGACCGTGCCGAGCAGGCTCTGCGACCGGACCCGACAGCGGGCTCGAGTTGGAGCCGGGCGACGTCGTCGCAGCGGGTGCGTCGGCGCACAGCGAGGAGGCCGAGGGCAGCGCGCCGCCCAGGATCGATTGCAGCACGTCGGTCAGGCTCAGGCTCAGCGAGGCGTTCGCGATGTTGCCGGTGCCGGTCGCGGTGGGATTGCCGCTGCCGTCCTCGGACGCCGAGGCGTTGCCGCAGAGCACGTCGATGTCGAGGAGCCCGTGTTGATGGGCAGCGGGCAGTTGTTGGCGCCGGTCGGCGTGGCGGTCGCGCCGTTGCCCTTGGCCACGGCGTCCTGCGTGCTGTCGAGCGCGTCGCCCGAGAGCGACGAGGTGGCACTGGTCGGGCACGGGTTCGACGAGGCCGACGGTCGAGAGGCAGGCACCCGGTGCCCGACGCCTCGGCCATGGGGGCGCTGCTCGCGTCGGCTTCCGAGCCCCCGCCGGAGACCTGGACCGTGTTGAGCAGGCTGAGGGACACGAACCCTCCGTTCGCCTGCACGCTCCAAGGGCTGGCGGACTGGGCGCCGGCGGTCGAGGTCATGGCGCCCAGACCGTCATGGCCAACAGGCCAACGGCGGCAATCCTGCGGCGACCTCTCATCTCGCTTACCCCTTGCCGTCCCCGCCCCACGCCCAGGGGACTCCTCACTGCCTTGCCAATGAAACGGGGGACCTCCCGAAACCTTGCGTCCGCCTGTGAAATAATTCGTGTCTCGACACCCCCGTTGGGGGCGCATGCCGTGCACGGATTCGGGTCTGCACCGGGGGGATGGCGAGCCGCTCTCGTACTGTTTGGCCGATGTCCGCCTCCCACGCCCTCGTGATCGCCTTGGCGGGCGTCGGCAGCGGGGATCTTCAACGGCGTGGCGGGGGGCGGCAGCTTGATCTCGTTCCCGATCCTGCTCGCGCTCGGCTACCCGGCCCTCACGGCCAACATCACCAACACCATCGGGATCTGGCCCGGCTACGTCGCCTCGGCCGCCGGCTACCGCCGCGAGATCGGGGACCAGTCCCGGCGGCTGGTGCGCCTCACACCCGTCGCCCTGGCCGGTGGCGTCGCCGGCGCGCTGCTCCTGCTCACGACGTCGGCGGCCACCTTCGACGACGTCGTGCCCTGGTTGGTCCTGGGGGCCGCCGCGCTGTTCGCCGCCCAGCCCGTGTTGCGGCGGGCCCTCGACCGCGACGCCGCGCCTCCCCGCACGCGGCACGGTCCTGCTGGTGGCGGGGGTGTTCGCCGCGTCGGTCTACGGCGGCTACTTCGGCGCCGCCATGGGCGTCATGTTCCTCGCAGTGCTCGGTCTGGCCCTGCCCGTCGTCGTTGGCGCACACGAACGGCCTGCGCGCCGTCCTCTCCATGATCGTCAACGGGATCGCCGCGGTGGTCTTCCTCATCCACGGCGGGCTCGTCTGGGAAGCGGTCGGGCTGCTCGCGCTGGGCAGCCTGGCCGGCGGGTATCTCGGCGCCCGCCTCGCCCTCGCGCTTCCCGCGCCCGCACTGCGCGTCGTGGTCGTGGTCATCGGCGTCGGCACCGCGGTGAAGCTGCTCGTCTGACAATCCGCTCACGCGCAGCGATGTCAACCGGCGCGTGTCAGCCGGTGCGTGTCAGCCGGTGCGTGTCAGCCAGCCGGTGTCAGCGAGCCGGTGTCAGCGAGCCGGTGTCAGCCCACAGCAAGCGGATAGTGGCCGACCACCGCTCCCGCCAGCGCGCGCCGTTGGGCCCGCCGGGCCTCCTCGGCCTCCTCGACATCGACGAGAACAAGGCGCACGAGCGTCCCGGGCGCGCACTGGCCGAGGCGGCCGTGGTCCGCTGTCGCGACGACGGCCAGCACCGGGTACCCGCCGAGCGTCGCGTGGTCGGGCAAGAGGACAACAGGGTCGCCATCGGGTGGGACCTGCACGGCCCCGGTCACCATGCACTGCGAATCGAGCTCGCCGCGGCCCGCGACGCGCAGGCCGGCGTCGCCCCGCTCCGCGCGCAACCGGATCCCCACCCGGTTGCTCTCGGGTGTGACAACGAAGACGGCGTCGGCCAGGCGCGCCAGCGCGTCGGCCCCGAACCACTCCGAGTGCGGACCGGGAATGACGCGGAGCTCGACCGGCGCGTCGGAGGCGAGCTCGGTGGCCGCACCGGCCACGAGGTGGTCGCCCAGGGGTGGTGCCCACGGGCCCGCCCAGAGGTGCCGCCCGGTCACGAGCGGGCCCGGACCCAGCCGGCACAGCTCGTCGCTCGAGCTGGACCCGAGGGCGAGCGGCCCGAGCAACCCGCCCGCCACGGCGAGATAGGTACGGCAGCCGCGTCGCAGCGTGCGCACCTCGAGGCCCTGGCCCGGCGCGAGCGGCAGCAACTGGCCGCCGGGCACGGCCCCGCCGTCGACGCGCACCTCGGGTGCCGCACCGACGACCGCGACATGGCAGGGCCCGAGGCAGCGCAGGCGCGTGCCGCCGCCCGTGAGCTCGAGTGCACCGGCGCCGGGCGGATTGCCCACCAACGCGTTGCCGAGCGCGAACGACGTCGGGTCGGCCGGCCCGGCAAACGGGACGCCTACCGCGGCGACGCCGCGGCGGCCGCCGTCCTGGAGCACGGCGCGTAGGCCCGGTGTGACCACCTCGAGCACGCGCCGGGCTCCGTCGGGCGGTGACCAGGCGGGCTGCTCGGAAACCGGTGGCGCCGTCGGGTCACCCGCGCCGGCCAGGCGGAAGTGGACGCGGTCCCCCGGAGCGAGGGCGGCGTAGGGGGGCTCGATCGCCGAGAAGAGCGGGAACCCCGTCCGCCCCACGAGCTGCCAACCGCCCGGCGTTGCCGTCGGGTAGACGGCGGCGTGACCGTTGGCGAGCGCGACGGAGCCGGCGGGGACCGCGGGACGCGGCCGGTCGCGCCGTGGCACGCGCGCCAGCGCGGCCGGGACGCCCTCGAGGTAGGCGAAGCCGGGCGAGAAGCCCATGACCGCGACGCTGAGCGGCTGCGCCGTCAGGTGCGTCATCATCTCTTCGGGCGAACAGTTACTCAGCGCGGCCACCTCGTCGAGGTCCGGGCCGTCGAAGACGCACGGGATCGTGACGAGCCGGCCCGGTCGTGACGCTGCGGCCGCCCTGAGGTCAGGCGCGGCTGCGACCAGCGCCTCCACCGCGGCGCGGGCCGCACCCAGGTCCACCTCTGCGCGTGCGCCGGTCTCAGAGAGCACCACGGCGACCGTGGCGAAGCCACAGACCACCTCGGCCCCGGAGGCCCCGGCCGCGGCGAGCGCCGCCTCGAGCGCGGGCACCAATGCCCGTCCCTCTGCCGCGTCGTGCACACCGATCACCAACGCTGTGTCGCCCAGAAGCCGGACGTCGCCCGCCGGAACGGAGGGTGTCACGCAGGGATCGGCGCGCGCACGTCCATCCCGGCGCCGGCCAAGACCCGGCGCACCGCCGTCGCGATGTCCACCGCGCCGGGCGTATCGCCGTGCGTGCACAGCGTGTCGACCCACAGTGTCAGCACGCTGCCGTCGATGGCCGCGACCGCACCGCGGGCCAGGCCGAGGGCCTGGGCGGCGGCCACCGCGGGATCGTCGAGGACCGCGCCGTCGGTGTGACGGTCGACCAGGCCGCCGTCACGGCGGTAGGCCCGGTCGCAGAACCCCTCCTCGGAACCCGTCATGCCGTCGCGCAAGAGCATCGCCACGGCACGGCACCCCGACGGCAGCACGAACGCGACGCGATCGCCGAAGCAGTCGCGCACCGCGTCGCGGAACGTCTCGTAGATCGCTCCGCCCTTGCCCACTTCTTCGTAGAGCGCGCCGTGGGGCTTGACGGACTCGACGGACGTGCCGGCGTCACGGCAGACCCGGTCGAGATCCCGCAGCTGGGCCGACAGCGACTCGCCCAGCGCGCCGCGGTCGATGTCCATCGGCTCGCGACCGAAGCCGGCGCGGTCGGGGTAGGAAGGATGGGCGCCGATGCGCACCGAGTGCGCCAGGGCGGCGGCCACCGTGGCCGTCATGGTCTCCTCGTCGCCGGCGTGGCCGCCACAGGCGACGTGGGCGGTGGTCACCACGCCGAGCAGAGCCCGCTCCACCTCGATTCCGGCCGCATCGGTGGCCTCCCCCACGTCCGCGTTGAGATCGATGCTCCGGTGAGTTGACATGGCTCAGCCGGCCTCGAGCCGCTCCACCACCACACCGTCGCGGTAGACGACTTGTTGGTGCCGCCGCGTCGGCACGCGAGTGCCGCCGATGATGGAGCCGGTCATGTTGAGCGGGTCGGCGCCGGCGACGATCACCTGCTCGCCGTCGGCCGCACGCCGGTGCACCTCGCGCAAATCCTCGAAGGCCTCGGGCAGCGCGTACTGCTCTCCCGAGAGACCGGCGACGAAGCGCCCGCCGAGCGCGACCCCGCGCGCCTCGAGGCGGCGCAGCGCCCACACGACCTCGCGCCAGGGGACCTTGAACGACTCACGACTCCACAGCTCCCAGGCGACGATGCCCCAGCGCGCCAGCAACTGGTACGCCACCGTCTCCGCCAACTCCTCGTTGCCCGGCGTGAGCACGCCGTCGTCGACCGCGGGCACACCGAGCACCTCGGGCCCGGGCAGGAGTGACCAGCGGCCCTCCCCGATGCCCGTCCCCGCCGGCGCGCGCCGCCGGGCCAGACGACCCGAAGGACGGCGCACCGCCCGGGTGCGCCACCGGTCGCGCGCGCGGAGAGCAGCGAGCGCACGGCCGAGAACGCGTCGGCCGTCACGAGGCCGCGGGCGACGAGGTCCCAGAGCCCCTCGTCCACCTCCGCCGGGAGCCGACCGGTTAGGGAGGACAACTCGGGACGGAAGCAGGCGCCGCGGACGCGCAACGCGGCGAGGACGTCGGCCGCGCGCGCCGACCGTCGGGCTCGGGCGCGCCGGCGCCGGCCCGCACGGCACGCAGCATCGGCACGAGATCGTCGCGCACGACGAAGGCCAGCGGGGTGGCCGGTGACGGCGTGCCGCTGCGCCCTGGCGCGCTCGACTCGTGGTGTCAGGCGTCCCCAGACGATCTCGCCGGAGAGGCAGAGCTCGTCGAGCCAGCGTGGGTCGTAGCCCTCGACGCGGGCGGGAAGGATCTGGGCCTCCCACTCCGAGGCCGGCGCTTCGATCCCTTGTAGCTGCTCGAGCACCTCGAGCAGCCCGGCCCGCCCCTCCAGCCTCTGCCCGATCGTCGCGCGCTGCCAGCGGGTGAGGAAGCGCACGTAGTCAGCGATCGGAACCGGGTCGACGCTGCCACGCCTCCGGCTCCGGCTCGCGCCGTGGAGGCGGACCAACAGGTTGCGCGCGCACCAGCGACCGTCGGGCAGCTCGATGGCGGACCCCCTCGCTTCGAGACGGGCCAAGGCGGTGCGGGCCCGCGCCTCGCTCAGCGGCGCGCCCCTGGGCGCGCCGGGGGGCAGCGAGGTGTCGCCCACCAGGTCCGCCACCGTGACCGGTCCGGCGAGCTGGAGGTGGCCGGCCACACAGGCGGCTGCCGCGTCGTCGTCGTGCCCCAGCGCCTCGGCGAGCAGACCGCCGCTCGGTGGCGACCCAGCACCCCTCGAACAATCCGGCCCGACCCTCGGCGGCCAGCTCGTCGAACCAGGCCGCCCAGTCATCGACGGGCCGGGCGGCAATCAGCGAGAGCAGCAGGTCGTGCAACTCGTCGGCGTCCCGGGGGCGGGGCTGCACCTGCTCGAGGACGAGCGCGACCGCGTCGGGATCGAGCGGAGCGAGCTCGTCGGCCGGCACCGGGAGCCCGTCGGGCCCGAGCTGGCCGAGCCCGCGGCGCAGCGACAAGGCGCGGGTCCGGCGCTCCTCGAGCGGCGCGTCGTCGAGGTAGGTGTAGGGCCGTCCGCTCAAGATGGCGTGCGAGAAGGGCGAAGGCTCGGACGATTCGACAGTGTGCACGGCGATCTCGCCCGACTCGACCTTGGCCCACATCTCGACCAGGCCCTCGACCGAGAGCCCTTCGTGCAGGCAGTCGTGGACGGTCTGGCGCGCCAGCACGTGGTCGGGCACGCCGACCGGCCCCTTCGGCGCGTTCTCCTGGCAGGCGGCGAGGCCGGGCCAGACGGCGGCGAGAAGGTCGTCGGCTTCCATGCGCTGCAGGTGGATGGGGCGGCGCTTGCCTCCGTTCATGCGAGGCAGGACCAGCGCGCGGGTCAAGTTCCAGCGCCAGCGCGCGCCGAGCATCGGATGCAACAGCACCGCCTGGGTCAGGACTTCGGGGGCCTTGGCGCTCGACAACATGGACTGCACGCGGGTCAGGGGAAAGCTGTGCTGGGGGCCGAGGGAGAGGACCACCGTGTCGTCGTCCGCCGCCGCCTGTAGCTCGAAGTCGAACGACACGCAGAACCGCTTGCGCAGCGCCAGCCCGAGCGCACGGTTGATGCGCCCACCGAAGGGCGCGTGGACGATCAGCTGCGAGCCCTCGGTGTCGTCGAAGCACCGCTCGACCACGATGCGCTCGCGTGTCGGCAGGTGGCCGAGCGCCTGGAGTCCGGCCGCGCAGTAGGCCACGACCTGTTGGGCCACTTCAGCCGAGACCCCGGCACGGTCGCGCACGAACCGACGCGCGGCGTCGCCGTCGGCGTCACGCAGGAGCGGCTCGAGTGCGCTGCGCAGGTCGCTCACCGCCTCGGAGAGCTCGGCCGTGCGGGCCGGTGCTTCGCCCAACCAGAACGGGATCGTCGGAGGGAGGTCGCCGGCGTCGTGCACGCGCACGGTCCCGACCTCCACCTTGGCGACGCGCCACGAGTGCGTCCCGAGCAGGAAGATGTCCCCGGCCGAGGCCTCCACGGCGAAGTCTTCGTGCACCGAGCCGACCGTCACCCCGTCGGGGTCGAGGACGACGCGGTAGTCGCCGGTCTCGGGGATGGCACCGCCGCCGGTCAGTGCGGCCAGGCGCGCACCGCGGCGCGCCCGCAACCGACCGTTGACCGAGTCGTGATGCAGGTGCGCGCCACGGCGCCCGCGCCCCGTCTCGATCCCCCAGCTCGCCAGCGCGACGACGCGGTCGAAGTCCTCCCGGGCCAGCTCGGCGTAGGGCGCGGCCTGTGTGGTCATCGCCCACAACGCCTCGACGTCGCGCTCGTCGGTGGAGGCGACCTCGGCCACGAGCTGTTGGGTCAGCACATCGAGCGGCGCGATCGGCGGCTCGAGGAGGTCGAGGCGGCCCTCACGCACGGCGGCCAGCAAGGCGGTGCACTCGACGAGCTCGTCGCGCGTCGTCGGGTAGAGGCGGCCCGCCGGCGTGCCGTCGCGATGGTGGTTGGCCCGGCCGACGCGCTGCAGGAACGTCCCGATGGCGCGGGGCGAGCCGATCTGGCACACCAGCTCGACGGGGCCGACGTCGATGCCGAGCTCGAGGGATGCCGTGGCCACCAGGGCGCGCAGGTCGCCCGAGCGCAGGCGTGTCTCGACGATGCGCCGGCGTGCGGCCGAGAGGCTCCCGTGATGCGCCGCCACCAGCAGCGACTCGTCCACGTCACCACCCTGCTGTGGTTCGTCGGCAGCCAGGCGCTCGGCCAGCTGGTGGGCCACCCGCTCCGCCATCTTGCGCGTGTTGACGAACACCAAAGTCGTGCGATGGTGCCGCGTGTGCTCGGCGATACGGTCGAGGATGTCGGACATCTGACCGCCGCTCATCACGGCCTCGAGCTCGGTGGAGGGAAGCTCGATGGCCACATCGAGGTCGCGGGCGTGACCGCAGTCGACGACGACCGTGGGCGGCCGGCCCTCGTGCACGCCCGACAGCAGCCGGGCGACCATGTCGAGGGGTCGCTGGGTCGCCGAGAGCCCGATGCGCTGCAGCCTCCCGCCGCTCTCGGTCACCAGCGCATCGAGGCGCTCGAGGCTGAGCGCGAGGTGGCTGCCGCGCTTGTCGCGTGCCAGCGTGTGCACCTCGTCGACGATCACCGTCCGCACCCCTCGGAGCAGCGCGCGCGACGACGGCGCGGTCAAGAGCAAGTAGAGCGACTCGGGCGTGGTCACCAGCAGGTCCGGTGACTGCTTCCGCATGGCCGCCCGCTCGGCGGGCGGGGTGTCGCCCGTGCGGATGGCGATGCGCAACCCGGGGTCGGCGTACCCCAGCCGGGCCGCCTCCTCTCGGATCTCCGACAGCGGGACGTGGAGGTTCTCGTGCACGTCCACCGCGAGCGCGCGCAGCGGGGAGACGTAGAGCACCTCGGGCGTCCCGCCGGTGCGCTCGCCCGCCTGCGCCGCCCGGTAGGCAGCGTCGATGGCCACCAGAAACCCGGTCAGGGTCTTGCCCGAGCCGGTCGGCGAGGCGACCAGCACGTCCCGACCGGCCGCGATGGCCGGCCAGGCGCCGGACTGCGGAGGCGTGGGACCAGCCGGGAAGCGCCGGGCGAACCAGCTTGCCACCGCAGGGTGGAAGAGCGACTCGGGCGTGGTCACGCCAGCGTCGGGCACGGTGGGCACGCTGAGCACGTCGGTCACCTCTCTATTCCACCAGGATGTTGCGACGCGGGCGACGCGAACCGCGTGGAGCAGGGCGGTCAGCTGGGCGGCTTGCGACCCCAGCAGGCGATCATGGGCGGCTGGGTCAGGTCGAGCTCGCCGGCGGCCACCGCGGCCAGGTGTCGGTCGATCTCGGCCTCGGTGGCGATGCCGTGCTGGACCAGCTCGTCACGGATCAGGCCGACGGTGGCCAACTCCAGCTGGTTGCAGGCCGGGTCGCTCACGGGAAAGTGGGCATCGGCCGCGACCTCGGTCAGACCCGCCTCCCGGAGCCGGCGGGGCAGCGAGCGCCCGTAGGCGAGGTCGACGCCGCGCTCGGCCAGCAGCGTCCGGAAGCCACGGCGCAGCCGGTTGGCCAGCACCTGTGCCGGACCGGTCTCCTCCAGGCAGCTGAGCGGCTGCAACGCAGGGTCGGCGTCCTCGAGCACCAGCATCCCGCCGGGCCGGAGCGCAGCCACCATGTTGGCCAGCGCCTTGTCCCGCTCGGTCACGTGCACCAGCACGAGCCGCGCGTGCACGAGGTCGAAGGGCCCGGCCAGTGGCGGGTCGCCGCTCACGTCGTGCTCGAGGACCACGACGTTGGGGGCCACCACGCCGGCGGCCCACGCCAAATTGATGTCGGTGGCGAGGACGGAGCCTGTACGCCCGACCCGGTCCGCGAGATGTGCCACCACCGAGGTCCCGCCCGCGCCGACCTCCCAGCAGTGCCAGCCTGCGGCCAGGCCGACCGCGTCGAGATGGCGGAACGTCGAGGGGTCGAAGAGGTACGCGAAGGCCGTGAAGCGGTCCATCGCCTCCGGGGCGTCATTCGAGAGGAGGTAGCCGTTCCCGGTCACGAGCCAGCAGGCAAGGGAGCGGCGGCCAGCTCCTGCGACGTCCCCGCATAGCGGTCGAGGACGTCGGCGACCTCGGCCCGGCCCTCCTCGATGAGGGCCGCGGTAGCCGAGAAGTCCCGGTACTGCCCCGACGGATCGCCGCCGCCGCTGAACACCACGACCTCCGTGCCGGGGGGCAGTGCAGCCAGCTCGCGCACGAAGCGAGCGTGCACCGCAACGAAGAACGCGGTCAAGGCCGCCTCGGCCGGACGACGCGGTGGGCGCGGGTGATAGTGCAGCGGCCCGCACAACAAGACGTAGATCCGGTCACAGCCGGCTGCGAGGGCCCGGGTGATCGGCACGTTGTTGACCACGCCGCCGTCGACGAGCACGTCGCCGTCGATCGTCACCGGCGGGAAGATGGAGGGGATGGCCGACGATGCCAGGATCGCCTCGACAGCCGGACCGTGCGTGATCCAGCGCTCCCGCCCGTCCGTCAAGGACGTCGTCACCACTTCGATCGGGATCGTGGCGTCCTCGAGGTCCTCATAGTCGATGCCTGCCTCGATGATGGCGCGCAGCCCCGCGTTGGCGTGCACCGCGGCGCGCTTCTGGAAGAAGGCCCATGGCCCGTCGAACGTGCCGCGCGGGAAAATATCGGTGCCCGTCACAGCGAGCCAGATGGTGGCCATCCGCTCGATGCCCTCGAGCGTCGGGTTTCCCGCGTAGGCGGCACCGTTGATGGCGCCGACCGAGGCGCCGAACACGCGGTCGGCGCGGATGCCGCGCCGGACGAGCTCTTCGAGCATGCCCACCTGGACTGCGCCGCGGCTGCCTCCTCCGGCGAGGACGAACGCGGTGCCCCCCGGCAACGGCCCGGTCGATCCGTCGAGCTTGTCCGGGTGGCGGGAGAGCCGGGCACGGAGGCGCTCGGACCACCTGCGCCGCCGGCGCGCCGTCAGTCGAGGCGAGGTCGCTCACGGCTGCCCCTGGCGGCCCTCGGACCCGTGCGCCGCGTGCCTCCTGACGCTTCCGCCACGCCTGGCGGCCCGCGACGTCGTGCCGCACGGCCCACCTGATCACGATGACGATGAGGGCGACCATGGCCACGATGAAGATCCCGAAGACGATGAAGAACGCGGCGTTGATCGACGCCAGTGGAGCGAGTATGGCGCACATGCACCAGCCAGGGTAGAGGAGGCGTCACACCCTGCGGGCACTCTGGCGTCATGGTCCTGGTGGCTCCCTCCCCCTTGCTCCCGAGCACCTCGGACGCCGCCGGTGCGGCGCCGGAGGCAGGCACCGGGCGTGAGGTGCTCGCCCTCCTCCGGGGCGACGTGGCGGCCCGACCCCGCTTCGACCCGGGTCTCGCGGGCGGCGTGCGCGCCTGGCTCGAGGACGCGGCGTACGAAGCCGTCTCGGCGCGGAGCGACCGCTCGGGGGCGCTGATGCTGGGCTCCCGACAACTCCTGGGCTCCGCCACCGAAGAGGCCAAGACGGGCGCGACCTCACGGATCGTCGCCCGCGTCGTGCACGTGTTGTTCCGCCAACTCGTCCACGGCGTGGACATCACGGATCCACTCGACGACGGGATCGAGGCCTTGCGGGCAGCCGGCGACCACGTCGTGGTGCGCGAGATCGAATATCTCGATGCACGCGCGCCGTCACGGCCTCGCCGCCACGCTGGACCGACACGTGGCGAACCTGTCCGGCCTGGTGCCGCGCTTCGCCCCCGGATGGATGCCCCGGACGGACGACTACGTCGCCATCCCCCTGGCCGGAGGCCGGATCGTGCTCCAGGGCGTGTTCGACCTACTCGTGGGCGTCCCGCAGACAGGGACCGCGTCGCTCTGCGCGCTCGGGGTTGTCCACCGGTGGCCCCTGGGACCGGGAGCGGCGCACGCTGCATTTCCTCGCACTGCTCCAGTTGCTTCGATCGGGCACTCCTCCTTTCCGACTGGCGCTCTTCGAGTCGGCGTCGGGCCGCTACGGCGTCGAGGACGTCCGAGAGGAACACCTGCGGGCAATGGCCGCGCACGTCGCCGGCCGGCTCGCGCAGCGTGACACCGTGCATGACTGACATCACCGACGCGCTGCTGGCGCCCGTGACAGAGATGGAACCAATGTGCTGGCAGGCCGCACTGGCCGACGCCAGGTCGGTGCTCGCCGACCTGGCGGTCCGCCGGTCTGGCTCCGGCCGGTTCCGCATCACCGAGCACGACGTCCGGCTCGCCCTCGGTCACGAGACGGCCGAGCCCGGAGCGGAAACGGCGTTCGCGTGGACCGCGCGCGCACCGCGCGTCGGGCACTCGGGCTCGCAGCCATCCGTCTTCTGCTGGGCGGCGGGTCACGCTCGCCACTGGAGGCTGTCCGCGCGCGGATGTTCGAGTCGGCGCATTGGGTGCACGACGGGAGCGCATGCGCGTCCCAGCTCGACCGCTGGGTGGCCGGGCTCACGGACGCCGGGCGCGCCGCCGTCGAGGCCGAGGCAGTGACGTGGGCGACCCGCTTGTGGTGCGCCCTCGACTGGGCCGCGTTCGACACGCCGCCGGTCATCGGTCGCGACCGTTGGTGGGACAGTCCCCATTCCGCGCTGCTCGCGCTGCGCGGCCGGGCCGAGGTGCGCACCCCAGGAGCACATCTCGTCGTGCTGAGCGGACCGCGACGTGACTCCGTGCGGTCGGAGCTGGCGCTCGTGGCCCTCGTCGAGGCGTTGCGGTCCCGGTCGCCCGTTCCGCCGGGCCGCGTGGTCGGATGGTGGCCCGAATCCGGTCATGTCGTCCGGCTCGAGCCCGAACCCACGGTGCTGTACCTCGCCACCGAGGCGGTGACGCTGGTGGTGACCGGCGGCGGCGCCAGCGGACCGGTACGGGCGGCGGCCTGAGCCTCCAAGCCGACGCTTGCGGGCTCGGGCCGGGGGGCGAAGGGATGGGGCGCAGCGTCCTCTATCGTTGGCTCCCCCATGGGAACGCGCGACGACATAAGGAACGTGGCCATCGTGGCGCACGTGGATCACGGCAAGACCACGCTGGTCGACGCCCTTCTTCGTCAGACGGGTGCGTTCGGCGCCCATCAAGAGCTGACCGACCGCGTGATGGACTCGGGCGACCTCGAGCGCGAAAAGGGCATCACGATCCTGGCCAAGAACACGGCCGTCCGCTGGGGCGGCGTGAAGCTGAACATCGTCGATACACCGGGTCACGCGGACTTCGGCGGCGAGGTCGAACGAGGCCTCACCATGGTCGACGGCGTTCTGCTCCTCGTGGATGCGTCCGAAGGTCCTCTCCCCCAAACGCGGTTCGTGCTGCGCAAGACGCTCGAGGCGCGCCTACCGGTCGTGCTCGTGGTCAACAAGGTGGACCGCGCCGATGCCCGTATCGGTGAAGTGGTGCACCAGGTCGAAGAGCTCTTCTTGGATCTCGGCGCCGACGAGCACCAGATCGACTTCCCGATCCTCTACGCCAACGCCAGAGCCGGGTGGGTGAGCACCGAGGCCGCCGTGGAAGGCACCAATGTCGAGCCCCTCTTCCGGGCCATCGTCGAGCACGTCCCGGCTCCGTCGTACGACGACGACGCACCGACGCAGGCACTCGTGTGCAACCTGTCGGCCTCCCCCTACGTCGGCCGGCTGGCCATCTGCCGGATCCACAACGGCACCCTGACCAAGGGGGGTGACGTGGCGTGGTGCCGTCTCGACGGCACGGTGGAGAAGTCCAGGATCACCGAGCTCTATGTGACCGAAGCGCTGGACCAGGTGCCGGCCGAGAGTGCCGGCCCGGGTGAGATCGTCTCGGTCGCCGGCCTGGCGGAGGTCACGATCGGCGAGACGCTGGCCGACCCCGACCGGCCGGTTGCGCTGCCCGCCATCACGGTGGACGAGCCCAGCCTTGCGATGACGATCGGCATCAACACTTCCCCCCTCGCCGGGCAGGACGGGACCAAGCTCACGGCCCGGCTGCTGAAGGCGCGCCTCGACGCCGAGCTCGTCGGCAACGTCGCCATTCGGGTCGGCCCGACGGAGCGGCCCGACATGTGGGAGGTGCTCGGGCGAGGTGAGCTGCAGCTGGCCGTGCTCGTCGAGACGATGCGGCGGGAAGGCTTCGAGCTGACGGTGGGCAAGCCCCAGGTCGTGACCCGCGAGATCGACGGCGCCGTGCATGAACCGGTGGAACGGGTCTCGGTGGACGTCCCCGACGAGTATCTCGGCGTGGTCACCCAACTCTTGGCGCTCCGCAAGGGCATGATGCTCGAGATGGTCAACCACGGCAGCGGCTGGGTCCGTCTCGACTACCGCGTCCCGGCCCGGGGTCTCATCGGGTTCCGCACCGAGTTCCTCACCGAGACCCGGGGCACAGGCATCCTCCATCACGTCTTCGACGGCTGGGATCGCTGGCAGGGCGAGCTGCGCACCCGGCGCAACGGGTCGATGGTGGCCGACCGACGCGGCCTGACGACGACGTTCGCCCTCATGAATCTTCAAGAGCGGGGCACGCTGATCGTCGGCCCTGCCGAAGAGGTCTACGAGGGTATGATCGTGGGTGAGAATGCACGGGCGGACGAGATGGACGTCAATCCCGCCAAGGAGAAGAAGCTGAACAACATCCGTTCGTCGACGGCCGAAGAGTTCGAGCGGCTGACGCCGGCGATGTCCTTCTCACTCGAACACGCGCTGGAGTTCATCGCGGAGGACGAATGCGTCGAGGTGACGCCGAAGGTCGTGCGCCTCCGCAAGGTCGTCCTGGACCAGGCGATCCGAGGCCGGCAACGCAGCAGAGCCCGGGACGCGCGGGAGCGGGCGCAGCGAACCTGACGAGACCGACAGAACGGAGGGCCGAGTGGGGATGGGCGCGGTAAAGAACGAGGGGTTCGACCACATGACCGTCGTGGTGAGCGACCTCGACGGGGCGAAGGGGTTCTTCGGCCTACTCGGCTTCGTGGAGCGGATCGCCGTCGTCGCGCAGGGGGAGGCGATCTCGCGCTATATGGGCTTCGCCGACTGGGAGGCCGACCACGTCACCCTGGTACTCGAGGGTGCACCGGTGCACCAGGAGGTCCAGCTCCTGCGGTTCCATCATCCGGCTGCCGCACCCGACGAAGGTGCCGGCTCGTTGGCGCGAATCGGCTTCAACCACGTGTGCTTCCGCGTGGCGGACATGGACGCCATGCTGGCGCACCTGGCCGCGCATGGGGTGACGCCGCGGGGCGAGATCTTGGACTTCCACGACCGCAAGCTTGCGTTCATAGACGGGCCCGGCATCGTCGTCGAGTTGGCCGAGTGGTCACACGGGGCCGCTGGCCAGGCCGTCACGTAGCATTGCCCCACCCGGAGGGATGGCAGAGCGGACGAATGCACAGCTCTTGAAAAGCTGCGAGGTGCAAGCCTCCGTGGGTTCGAATCCCACTCCCTCCGCTCGGCCCGCGGTCACGAGGGCGGTAGCAGAAGCAGCGTGAGGCTTTCCTCGAGCCAGCGCTGAAAGCGCGCCGCGGTCCAGCCTCGCCGCCGCGTGAGATACGCGTAGGTCTCGGGATTCGCAAGCGCCGACACTGTTTCGGCCGCATCGGCAATCGACAGCCCATCACGAAGAGGACCTCGGCTCGACAGCATTTCAGCGAAGCTGCGCTGCGACGCTTTGCGGCGCGCCTCATCCTCCTCGGCGAGCGCGTCCAACTCCGGGTCGACCGCAATTGCAGTGCGAATCACCGCCTGGACCGGAGCGTTCCGCTGGAGAATGCCACGCATGATCCCGGCCGTCAGCCGGACTTGCTCTCGCTGGTCAGTTGCGTCAGCCACGGCCTTGACCTCGGGGCGGTCGAGCAGCGGCACCGGTTCGGCGTCACCGACGATCGACACGTCGAGGTATGCCTCGAAAAGGTTCCGCTTGTTCTTGAAGCGGGCGTACACCGTTTCGACCGCGACATCAGCCTCCGCCGCCACGGCGTCGATCGTGGTCGCGGCATAGCCGCGCTCTACGAAGAGCTTGGCCGCAGCCTCGACGATGCGGCGGCGCGTCTCGGCGGCGCGACGAGCTCGCCGGTCACGCGGGGTCTTGACATCGTCCACCCCCTTATCGTATCGTTCCTTCATTAATACAGTTCTACTGTATCAATATGGGGACACTACGACCGGAAGGGGAAGTCGAAATGGACCAGAGCATCAAGATTCGCGGCGTCAACCATGTCCCACTCCGGGTGCGCGACGTCGAGGCCTCGGCCGAGTTCTACAAGGGGGTGCTGGGCTTCACCGAAGACGTCGATCGCCCCATGGGCATCATGGCCCTACTCCGGGCGCCGCTGTCCTCGAACCATCATGACCTGGCATTGCTGCAGATCGGGCCAGATGCGGTCGACGACAGCCCGCACTCGGTTGGCCTGTTCCACTTCGCGCTCGAGGTGGAGACCATGGACGACCTCGTGACGGCTCGTGACCGCCTTGCCGCAGCAGGCTGCCTCGAGAGTGAGTCCGATCACGGCGCCACCAAGGCTGTGTACGGGCATGACCCCGACAACAACACCGTCGAGTTGACTTGGGTCCTGCCGCGGGCCGAGTGGGGTGACTGGGAGTCCGCGGCCCCCATCAAGGAGCCCGTGAACATCCGCCACGAGGCGCGGCGGCGGCGCGATGCATCTGTGACCGGCGCATAGACAACCTCTGCAGCGACAGAGGTGGGTTTGAAAGGTGTCTAAGGCTCTCCGCACCGCGTTTGGCACCCACTGGGCACCACTCCCTGCGGCCGAGAAAGCTGCGCGTTGGTTCCGCGCCGGGCCACCTGGTCCGGCGGAGGGCTCTAGGAGCAGTTCCAGGTGCCCTTCACGTGCACCAACCCGTGACTCTTCGATCCGGGCTCCGGCTGGAGCGTGACGTCCACGCTCCCGGAGGCGCCCTTGACCGTAAAGCTTCCGGACTTGGTGTACCACGAGTCCTCGATGCTGCCGTTGACCTCGGTGCTGAAAGAGGACGTTCCCGCGAGCCCATGTGGCTTCCAGGTGCCACTATGTGGCGCCGTATAGAAGAGGGACCACTCGTTCCCCGAGTGGCCCTTGAGGGAATGGTAGAAGTCGATCTCCCCCGACTTTGCCGTGATGCCTAGGCAGTCGGACTTCGGCGTCGTCAGGTGACCGTTAACCGCACCGCTGAAGGCCACGCTCGCTCCGCTCGGTGTCGACGCGCCCGCCACGCCCGAATCGCACAATGAGAGAACCGTCGCACCCATCGCCGCCAACCAACAGATGACTACCGCCCCCACGCGCAGTTTCACCGACGCCAGTCTAGAGCCACATGCAGGTTCCTGCTCAGGAGATCGCTCCGTGCCACCTACGGAGCGAGGCCGCCGGCGGACGAACAGGGTGGTTCTCAAGGTCGGCCAGGCGGAGGCGAACAGCGCCGCCCCATTCTGCAGCCAGCACGCACTACCTCCCTCACTCCGTCGGCTCGATCGTGGCGAAGAAGTTGCTCAGGGAGCGGCCGCATTGGTCGTACCTCCGCGCCGAGAACCTGCTGGAGGAGAGCAATGTCAAGGCTGGATCCGGCTTCGGCGCTGACTGCTCTTCGCTCCTCCGTACGTCGGTCAGTCCGACTGATACGGGCTTGCTCCTAACGAGCCCAAGGCCGACTTATCCCGAGGTCCATGGCTAGGGTCACGGTCGCCATAGCCGTCTCGGTGGTCAGCACAATGTCCCTCCGCCACTAATACCGGGTGATCTGTCGTAACGACCAAGGTGGGTCTGAAAGGTGTCACCGGCTCTCGGCACTGCAGGTTCCAAGAGCGTTTGGCCAGACCTGAGCATCGATCCCATTGTTCGTGGCCGCTATTGGATGAGACTTCCGATTCCAGAGTGCGGTCCACGCATATAGGGCTATTCGGCGGCACTGTTGACATCATCCGCCACTACGGCATCCACTCCTTTGACCTCCGAGAGGACGACGGTGGGAATCCCCCCTTTTCGTGGAGCCATCGCGTAAGGAGATGGCATGCCAGAGAAGAGACGCCGGTACGACCGGGACTTCCGTGAGGGAGCCGTCGGGATCGTCCGCGAGACGGGAAAGCCCATAGCCCAGGTGGCCCGGGATCTCGGGATCAACCCCGGGACGTTGGCCAACTGGGTGGCCAAGGACAAGCTCGCCCGCGGCGAGAAACTCGACCCGACCAAGGTCGACGCCGAGGTCGTACGCCAGCTCGAGGCCAAGATCGCCGAGCTGACCATGGAGCGTGATGTCCTCAAGCGATCTGTGGTCCTCTGGGTCAAAGAGGCGACGCGATGACCGTGGCATCGTTCATCGCCTCCCAGAGGGCCGAGCACGACGTTCCTCACGTGCTCTCGTGCCGAGCGCTCGACGTGTCCGAATCGTGGTTCTACAAGTGGAAGGACCGTCCACCGACGAAGCGGGCTCTGCGCCGCCACGAGCTCGACGAGGCGGTCAAGAAGTTCTTCGATACCTCGGGCGGTCGTTACGGCTCGCCCAAGATCCACGAGGACTTGATCGAGGACGGCTGGAAGGTGTCGCAGAAGTCGGTGGCCGATTCCATGGCGCGCCAGGGACTCAACGCTCGCCCGAAGAAGAAGGGACGCAACCTCACCCGTCCCGACAAGGCGGCAAAACCCACCCCCGACCTTGTAGAACGGGACTTTTCGGCCGACGACGTGGACCAGAAATGGTGCGGGGACCTGACCGAGATCCCCACCGACGAAGGCAAGCTCTACTTGGCGACCGTCGAAGACCTGTCGTCGAGACGCGTACCGGGCTTCTCGATGTCCGAACATCACGACGCAGAGGTTGCCATCGCAGCAATCCAGATGGCGGCAGCGGTCCGCGGCGGTGAGATACGCGGGGTGATATTCCATAGCGACAAGGGGTCCGAATACACAGCGTCGACGTTCCACGAGGCATGCACGCGACTCGGTATCACTCAGTCGATGGGCCGCGTCGGGTCGGCATACGACAATGCTGCTGCCGAGAGCTTCAACTCGACGCTTGAGTTCGAGCTCCTGTCGCGACGGCGCTTCCCCACAAAAGCGGACGCGCGACGTGCCGTGGCCGAGTTCATCGACTGGTACAACCGTGTCCGCCGGCACTACTCGTGCGAGATGAAATCCCCTGTCGAGTTCGAGGCGATCCTCGCTGAGCGCCGAGGTGGGTCGACCGCGACGACAAGGGCGGCATAGGCCGTCCCGCAATGCGACTCGGGCCGGTGAGCACCTCGGCCGAAGTGGCGCACCGAGAGTGGCTGGTGACAGGCTCAGTCAACTATCCAACCGACTCCACGATTTGGGGTGAGGCCCACGGCAAGTTCATTCACCGACCCGCTGCCATGCACCCTGAGAGTGACCTCCACCATGTGGGAGTCCAGTGGTGCGGGAATCGGAGCGGTCTCCCGCGATAAGGGAGGCGGTCCAATATCGCGAACGGAACGTCGTAGTTGCGAGCTCCGACACGGCAAAACCTCGACCCGTCGCGGTACGCAGGACTTCTCGCAGCACACCCCGGCCATCGCGATATCGCACCCGAATCACCGAGCTGGCAGTGGACGACCGCGGGAGCCGACGTACCAACGGTGGGAATGCGACCACGATTATGAAGTACATCGCCGTGGTGAGTACCGCGAGGATGGGCAACGAGGCACCGGCCGCGGCCCCGATTGCGGCAGTAACCCACACGGCCGCGGCAGTGGTCAAACCTCGGACAGCGTCACTGCGCACGAAGATGAGCCCAGCCCCCAAGAACCCGATTCCCGAAACGATCTGGGCTGCCATACGGGAGGGGTCGAGGACCACCTCCTCTGGCTTGACGACATCAGAGAACCCGTACTTGCTGACGAGCACGAAGAGCGCCGCACCGACCCCGACGAGGGTATGTGTCCGCAGTCCTGCACTCTTTTGACGGATCTCGCGTTCGATGCCAATGGCAGCCGAGAGTGCAAGCGCCGTGCTCAGGTCAACAACCTGGGCCCAGTCCTCGGTGTTCGCGATGGCAACGAACGGACTAATCATGAGTATCCCCATTGCATTACAGGAAACCGGCAGACGTCCGCACCTTAGACCAGGGTGACCGTTTGGCAAACTTTCTGTGACTGTTCGGTATTCCGCCCTGGTGAACACGGTGGGCTCTGCGAGACGAAGATCTCAATCAGAACCTGCGGATGCAACAAGCTCGGGCTCATAACCGAGGATCTTTGCGATGCCCCGCGGAGTTTGAGATTGGCAGTAGTTCCAGCCCAAATGACGCAGCCTTCGAGACGGCATCCCGACGTTTTGACGCCAGCATTGACACCGTCCGGCAACCTGTGGACCGACCTGGGTGGGTTTGAAAGAAGTCTCACTCCGCCCTCGACCGTGTTGTCCATTGGGAGTGAATGGCCCTTCCGCGCCGTACATACTTCGGCGCATCGCTTCAATAGGTCCTGCGGCGGTCACGTCAACCAATTGATCGACTCACACCGGGCGCGTCGATTGGCAGACACCGGGCGCGTCACCCCGCGTGGTTGTACGGTGAAGAATTTGGGTGGCAGTCCCGGAGGGGGGGTCCCATGCCCAGCGCCACGATCAGGTCCCGCAGTCTCGAGAGGATCCAGGTCGGCCTGCGGTTTTCCGTTGGCGGCTTGGCGGCGGGGATTGCCCTCGGTATGTCCGTCCTGTGGGGCGCTCCATTGCCAGCCTCGGCAAGGACCCAGTCTCTACCAGTCGCACAACCGGTGCCGGGCACCCAATTCTTGACTGGCGTCAGCTGCGCCAGCGTCACCTTTTGCGTGGCGATCGGTTACAACCCCGAGGAACCCTTCGTGGTGCCGATCACCGACGGAGTGGCGGGAGCTCCCGAGGCGATACCCGGATACGGCCAGCCTGGCACGCCTACGGACATGGACCTGAACGGTGTGACGTGCGCCAGCACGGTCTCGTGCATGGCGGTCGGGACGGGGGAGATCCCGGATCCACCGTCGCGGATCATGGGGGTCGGCGTGATCGTCCCGATCACGAACGGGGTGCCCGGGAGCGTTCAACAGGTGTCCGGCGTCGGACAGATAGGGGTCCCAGATAGCATCATTTTCTACGGTGTGTCCTGCTCAAGCGCGACGTCTTGCGTCGCGGTCGGTTTTGACACGTACCTCGACGGTGTTGCCGTGCCCATCACCGATGGAGTGGCCGGTAGCGAAGTGCCGGTTCAAACATACGAACTCAACAGCGTGTTCTGCCACACGTCCGGTGGCTGCTTGGCCCTCGGTTCTGAAGGCAGTGGCAGTGTCAGTGTCGTAGTACCGCTCAAGAATGGAGCGCTTGGCAACGGCGGAGGACCTGTGAAGGATTCCAGCGGGCTCAACAGTGTCGCGTGTCGTGTTTCTTCTGGCTGCCTGGCGGTTGGTGGTGACTCGTTGGTCGCGCCGATGACGAGGAAGCATCCGGGCCGTGCGAACCCGGTGTCGGGGGCCAGTGCACTCAATGGCGTGGCGTGCAACGGTACGACGTATTGTCTGGCGGTCGGCAGCAACGCATCAAACCAGGGTGTGATGGTACGGATCACATCTGAGACGCCCGGTATCGTTAAGACAGTTCCAGGCACGTCCGGACTCGACGGCATCGCCTGCCCGGACCTCGACTCTTGCCTTGCGGTCGGTCAAAACGCGTCGGGCGAGGGCGTCATCGACACGCTCCCGCTGTCTCCAGACGGCTGAATCCGGTCGCTGATCTCGAACGGGAACGGCGGTAGGAGCGCCGCAGAAGAGGCGATTGCAGACCCTCCTTCACATCGAGTCCCGCTCCACACCCAGCTAGGAGAATGAAATTGTCGTGGCAGCCCAGATGAACCGCTTGTCGGTCGGCAACGCGGGCGCTAAGCCACAACGGGGCTTCGGTCACAACTATTCGCCTTCGAGTAGACGTAGACGCGAACGCGGCAGTGCGGGTGTCGATGCGAGTCGCCTTGATAGTCAGTGCCGTTTCTGTCCACTGCACAACACTTGTAGGCCAGCCAACGGCCGGAGCGAGCAACGTGCCTCAGCTCAACTCCACGGGCTCGAGCTAGCGCTCGCCCCTGCCCTCGGCTCGGAGTGGATGGGCTGTTTCAGTTGACACTTACGTAAGAAACCACTTACGCTCTGGTCATGGAGGCTGCGCTCAAGGCGCTCGCTGAGCCGCGCCGGCGAGAGATCTTGCGACTCGTCTGGTCCGAGGAACTGCCGGCCGCCGCGATTGCCGCACGTTTCGAGGAGGTGACTCGATCGGCAATCTCCCAGCATCTCGGGGTGCTGCGAGAAGCCGGGCTCGTTGTTGAACGCCGCGAGGGCACCCGGCGCTTGTATCGATCGAACCATCACGAGATGGCGAAGCTCCGCTCTTTCCTCGATGACTATTGGACCAACGGTCTCGAGCGACTCCGAGATGTAGCGGAAGCCGCTGAGGCAAAGAAGGAGCGCATTCATGGCTGAGCTCGTACGCGAAATCGTGGTCGACGCCAGTCCGGCGACCATCTTCGAGTTCCTGACCGTTCCGGAGAAACATCTCGCATGGAATGGCACCAGCGTGGAGCTCGACCCTCGGCCTGGCGGCGTGTACCGGGTCGTGGCGGGCGGGGTCCATCAGGCCGCCGGTGAGTACGTGGAAGTTGTTCCGAACGAGAGGGTGGTTTTCACGCTCGGGTGGGATGAACCGGATCACCCCATCCCGGCCGGGTCTACGCGGGTCGAGATCCAACTCATTCCCGAAGGAGACAAGACCCGTGTGCGACTCATCCACAGCGGGCTTCCGACCGACGCAATCTCGGACCACACGGGCGGTTGGGATCACTATCTCGGGCGTCTTGCCGTCGTCGCTACAGGCGGCGTCGTTGAAGCAGATCGGGCGCTCGGTGCGTAAGGCGGACGAGTGTTCAGAGCGCGATGCGGCGGTTTCGCTGAGGACCAGGGCTCGATGAGTTCCCACCAGACCTGGATCTATATCCACGCTGAACGAGCCGCAATGGCGGACACATGGAGCGGGCTTTCTGCCGACCAGTGGACAACATCTTCGTGGTGTCAAGGTTGGTCTGTTCAGGACACGGCCGGACACATACTCGCCGCAGCCGAACAGACTCCGTTCAATTTCTACAAAGAGATGGCGGCGGCCAGGTTTCGCTTCAATGTCTTTGCGGACCGGGCGGCCAAGCGCCTCGGGAGGCTGAGCGCACCAGAGCTTGTCGACCGCCTCCGCGCCCGGACGGCCACCACGAACCATCCGCCCGCTCCGGTTATCGCCATGCTGGGCGAGATCGTGGTCCATGGCGAGGACATCCGACGCCCGCTCGGCCTTCGCCATCAGTACGCCGAAGCGGCCCTCGTCGCCGTGGCGGACAACTACAAGAAGACGAACCTCCTCATCGGGTCCAAACGCAGGATTGCGGGTCTCCGCCTGCGGGCCACTGACTGTGATTGGACTCAGGGCGAAGGCCCGGAAGTCAGCGGTCCACTCGCGTCGTTGATCCTGGCGATGGCTGGACGCACAGGAGCTCACGATGACCTTGATGGCGACGGTCTATCCATTCTCAAAGCTCGAGGCTGAAGCAGCTCGCCCGAACGCTCACCGCCGACATGCCCTCGACGTAGGTCGGAAGGTTGGCGTCGTGTTCCCTCCTCAGTTGGAGTCAGAAAACGTTCCCGTCCCGGCCGCGCCCAGCGTGCCCGCGGACCCTGCTGAGCCATTGGTCCCGGGACTGCCATTCGACCCGGAACCCGGTCCGCCGTAGAAACCGCCTCGCGTTCCGCTGCCGAGGGCTCCGCCGCTCCCGACAGATGTCCCCGGCGTGGCGCCCTTCGACATGTCGGAGGTGAAGGTGTCGGTCGAACCGGCGAATCCGCCGTGGACGGTCCACACCGCTCCGCCGACGGCGTCCCCGCCAGCCCCGGAGTTGCCGCCGTTTCCACCGTTTCCACCGTTGCCGCCGTTGCCGCCCGCCCCGCCCGAGACACCGGTGACCAGGCTCTCGCCACCGTTGCCGCCCGCGCCACCGGCACCTCCGGGCCCTCCCGGTCCGGCCACATTGCCGGTTCCGCCCTGAGCCAGGCTGTTCGTGAAGGTGCTCGTCGTCGCCTTGGCGGTGCCCGTGAGAACGGCCAGGGAACCTCCTTCAGCAGCGCCGCCAGCGCCTCCAGCGCCACCTCGGCCGCCGGTGTCGCCGTCGCCGCCCAGGCCACCGACTCGACCTGGCTGTCCGGACGAGCCGGGGCCGATGCTGCCGGAGCCTCCGGTGCCGCCACCCCCGCCGATACCGCCGGAGGAACCAGTTCCGCCGAGCCCCCCGTCGCCGCCCTCTGCGGTGTCCGATTCGAAGCTGCTCGCTTTGACGGTCAGACTTCCGTCGTCGGCGATCGCGCCGCCCTCGCCCAGGCCACCCGTGCCGCCGCGGCCGGCTCCCGGGCCCGGAGTGCCGTCCGCCCCGGCAGCCCCCACCACGCCCTTGCCGCCGGTTCCGGTTTGGCCATTGGGTGTCCCGCTCCCGCCCGATCCGCCATCACCGCCTCCCCCACCGTTACCGCCCTGTCCGCCGTTGGGACCACCCCCGAAGTCTGGGTACCCGTTGCCGCCATCGCCACCACTCCCGCCTTGCGCCGTGTCGCCGCTGAAGGTGGCACCCCGGATGGTGGCAGTACCCATGAGATACACCGCGCCCCCGGCGGCAACCCCGCCGGACCCACCGGGCTTGGCGTTGACGCTGGTGGAAGCCGGGCTGGCCGCACCCGCCGCACCTCCGCTCCCGCCCGGACCACCGTTACCGCCGGGGCCGGTCGGCGAACTCGTACCGGGGGCACCTTCGCCTCCGAGCCCACCTTGACCGCCAATGCCCCCTTCTCCACCGAGTCCACCGGCGCCCCCGCCCCCGCCCGAGCCGGCCCGGGCGAGGTTCGAGTCGAAACTGGTCGTGCCCGAGATCGTCAGTGTCCCGATGCTGTAGACCGCACCGCCTTCGCCGATTCCCGCTGCCCCGGCCGCACCAGGTTTGCCTCCCGGCTCAGCGGCGCCGGCATTACCTCCGGCTCCACCGGCCTCGCCGGTCGCTCCGAGGCCACCCTCGCCGCCGGACCCGCCAAAGCCGCCGTAACCGGGAGCGCCTCCGTAGCCGCCGTCGCCCGCGTCGGCGTCGTTGTCGCTGAATGTGCAGTCGTCGAGGTTGACGGTGCCGGCACTGTAGATGGCCCCACCAAAGGCGTTTGCCCCCGCGCCTCCCTTTCCTCCCTTGCCCGCGTTGCTACCGTTCCCCCCCGCACCACCGGCCGCACCGGTACCGCCAGCACCACCAGCGCCTCCGGTGGTCCCGACGCCACCCGTGCCGCCCTGACCGCCCGCTCCGCCGGTAGCGGTGTTCCCGGTCAGCTCCACCGACGTCAGATCCAGCGTCCCCGACGTGACGTCGATGGCGCCGCCCTGGGCCGGCGTCCCCGCCTTCCCCGCCTTCCCGGCGGTACCCGAGGCGCCCGGCTGGCCGGGTCCCCCCGGAGAGGTTCCGGTTCCGGTGGTTCCGTTGGCACCCACGGTGCCATCGACGCCGTTCTTCCCATTGGCGCCATTCGTCCCCTTGGCTGCTCCACCGGAGAGCGTGAGTCCGCTCATGGCAAGTGTCCCGCCGGTCACGTCGAAGAGCCGGGACGCGTCGTCACCGTAGATGTCAACCGGGGACCCGGTGACCGCGACAGTGAGGTCAACCGACGCCGGGATCTTTACCGGGCTGGTCAGCGTCAGGGTGCACGACGACGACGTGTCAATGGTGATCGTGCCACTCGACCCGGCGGCGGCCACGAAGGCCGACGTCGAACAGGTGGTGAGCGTGACTGTGGTGGCGCCGGCAGGAGTGGGCACCCATGCGAGGGCAGTGACCACCAGACCCGTGGTCGCAATCAGCGGTACGGACCGCTTCCAGCTTCGCCGCTGACAGCTCATCGCTCCTCCGTCCGTCGTCCCACCGTCCGGGCATGCTTGAGGTGAGCCTACGACGCCGTCCCGCCGTCTGCGGGTGCCACGACAGAGGTTTGTTCGAATGGTGTCTTAGGCTCTGCGCCGTGATACAGGCGGATCGCACGATGGACCTGCTGCTGGAGGAGCGACGTCCGCTCGTCGTCGAGCCGCCCCGCCGCAGCCGCCGTCTGACACGCCGCGGTCGATGGGCAATCGTCATCACGTCGTGCAGTGTTCTCACCGCCCTCGTCGGGTATCTCGTCGCCGACCAGGTCCAGCAACGGGACCAGTTCAATCAGTCCCGCGCGTCGCTCGCCGGGGCTCAGCACCACATCTCCGCGGTGTCGGCGCAGCTGGCCAGCGCTGCAGCACGATCTCTCGGTCCTCACCCACCAACTTGGGAACGACACCACCGCGTTCGATCAGGTCGCCTCGCAGCTCAAAGCCGCGCAGACGGCCCTGGACGCGGCGCAGACTCACGTGACGCAACAGGCCTCGATGATCACGTCGTTGCAGACCTGCCTCGGCGGCGTCCAACAAGCCCTCAACGCGTTGGCCGTGGACAACCGGCAGCGGGCTTTCGGACTGCTCGAGTCGGTGTCCTCGAGCTGTACGACCGCGGCGGCAGCGAGTGGCTGACGCCAGCGGCGCGCGACACCGACGCCGTGGTGCCCTCACGTTCGCCGTGCTGCTCGGTGTCGGCGTTCTGGCCGCGGCGATCTGGACCGATGTCGATGCGCGCACCCGGGCCCGCGACGAGGCGGCCGCCCTCCGCGCCGCCCGGTCACACTTGGCCATGTTTCGGCATCGTGTGACCTCCACGCGTGCCGCCACGACACGCACGAAGAGCGAGCGCGACCTCCTCGTGGCGTCGATCGCGTCGACGCTCAATCAGCTGGCCTCCACCAATTCCTCCTTGTCGAGTGCCAGCGTGCACGCCTACCTCCAGGGCGCCAGCATCAGCACGCTGCAGACCTGCCTCGGGGGGGTGCAGGACGCGCTGAGCGCAGATCCGCGCCAAGAACAACAACCAGGCGGCACAGGACATCTCGGCGGTGTCAGGGCCCTGCCGGCAGCTCGCAGGGGGTGCGAACGCCGGACTCGTCTACCCCTTCGACTTCCCCGATCCCGACGTGATCCTGGTCGGCCAGACCTACTACGCCTACGCCACGAACTCAGTGGCCGGGAACATCCAAATGATCTCGTCGAGCGACCTCGTCGACTGGACGGCGATCGGCAACGCGCTTCCCAGGCTTCCGACGTGGGCGGCGGCCAACCTCACGTGGGCTCCCGCAGTCGCCACACTCGACGGGCACTTCGAGCTCTACTACGCCGTCGACGTCGCCGGCACGAGCGACGAGTGCATCTCGGTGGCGATGTCGGGCTCGCCGAGTGGTCCCTTCATCGACAACTCCAGCAAGCCGCTCGAGTGCCAGAAGTCGCTCGGCGGCTCCATCGACCCGTCGGTCTTCGTCGCCAGCGACGGCACGCCGTATCTGGAATGGAAATCCGGCGGCCCGGGTCCTCCGCCATCTGGTCCCAACAACTCAACCCCACCGGCAAATCCTTCGCCGCGGGGACCAACCCCACACTTCTGCTCACGCCGGATCAACCCTGGGAGGCGGGGACGGTCGAGGCTCCCGACCTTGTGGCCAGCGGCGGGCACGACTACCTGTTCTTCTCGGGGAACAACTGGAACAGCGCCGACTACGGCGTCGGGGTCGCCACCTGCACCGGCCCTCTCGGCCCCTGCACAGACAGCTCGACGACCCCGATCCTCTCGAGTGGAGACGGTGTCGATGGACCGGGGGGCGAGTCGGTGTTCACCGACGCCACCGGCAATTTCTTCATCGCCTTCCACGCGTGGGTGCCCGGTGCGGTCGGCTTCCCCAACAGCCGCGACCTCTACATCCGCCACCTCAGCTTCTCGGGCTCCGTGCCCAGCGTCGGCGGGCCGGTGGGCTAGGAACCGGCCCGGCTGGCCGCCAGCTTCTCGGCCCGAGTGGCTATTCCGCTCGCGTCGAGACCGGCACAGATTTCCGTGAAGCCATCCTTCGGGCCCCGCCAGCGCAGGTCGTCGGTGCGACCCAGAAGCGAGCGGTCCACCCGGAGCGTCGCCAGATCCTTGAACAGCCGGGCGTGTTCGATGTCGTCGCGCAGCGTCGCCGCCAGCTTGGCCGCGCCACGCGCCGTGACCTCCCAGTCGGCGGGATCGGCCGGGATGTCCTCGAGATGCACCCAGCGCGCCAGGACGGCCGCCGCCGACTTGGCGCCCCACCCGGCGAGCCCGGGGAACCCGTCCGCGCTGTCGCCGACGAGGGCCAAGTAGTCGGGGATGGACGCGGGGCCGACGCCGAACTTGGCCACGACACCTGACTCGTCGATCAGAAGATCCTTGCGGCGATCGAGTTGGACGATGTGTGTGCCCGCGACGCACTGCCCGAGGTCCTTGTCCGGCGTGCAGATGATCACCTGTTCGACGCTCGGCGTCGTCCCCCGCCACGGCCGCTGCGCTGGCCAGCGCGTCGTCCGCCTCGAGCTCGACCATCGGCCACACCACCACGCCGAGCGCAGGCGAGCGCCTCCTCGAGCGGCCACGCCTGGGACCACAGGTCAGGGTCGACGCCCTCGCCGGTCTTGTAGCCGGGCCACAGCTCGTTGCGGAAGGACTCGATCACGTGATCGGTCGCGACACCAACGTGGGTGGCGCCGTCGGCCAGCAGCTGCAGGACCGAACCGAGTACGCCGCGCACGGCCGCCACCTGGTCGCCGGCAGCGTTGCGATGCGGTGGCGCGCCGAAGAAGTGGCGGAACAGCTCGTAGGTCCCGTCGACGAGGTGCACCTTCATAGTTACTCCGAGTCTGTCATCGGGCGGGGCCGCGTGGGCTGGCGTCGCCTCCCATGCCAACGGGGGTGGGTCGACAGGCACTGCCGACATTTTCTCCGGGGCGACCGCGCCATCTGTCACATCCGACCGCTAAACCGGGTCCTTCTCACCAGTGAGTTCCACGAGTTCCACGTCCGAAGTCCGCCGGACCTGCGCAAACCGCAGCCGTAGGGTGGGAACAACCCGCGGCCAGCCGATGTTGGTGACACCGACGCCGTACTGACGGACGTTGCTTCGCCCAAGGAGACCCATGTCCACCGATCGCAACGGACGCGGCATCATGATCGAGCTCGACGACGGGCGCACGGTGCCGTCGTGGCTCGTCCTCGCGCTCGTCTGCGTCGGCCAGTTCATGGTCGTGCTCGACGCATCGATCGTGAATGTGGCGCTCCCCTCCATCCAACGTGACCTGCACTTCAGCACCTCGAGCCTGCAATGGGTGGTCAACGCCTACACGTTGACCTTCGCCGGCTTCCTCCTCCTCGGTGGCCGGGCCGCCGATCTCTTCGGGCGGCGTCGTATCTTCTTGGTGGGGCTGGCCGTCTTCACCGCCTCGAGCCTCTTCGGGGGCTTGGCGCAGAACGAAGCGTGGCTGGTGACTGCCCGCGCGCTGCAGGGGATCGGTGCGGCCATCCTCGCCCCGGCGACACTCACGATCCTCACCGCCACTTATCCCGAGGGCCCCGCACGCGCCTGGGCCCTCGGGACGTGGAGCGCGGTCTCCTCGGCCGGCGCGTCGGCCGGCGCGCTTCTCGGAGGCATCCTCACCGACTTCTTGAACTGGCGCTGGATCCTCTTCGTCAACGTCCCCGTCGGCGTCGTCGCCCTGGTGGCGGCGCGACGGGACCTCCCCGAGTCGAGGGCGGAGATGGCGCACCGGCACCTCGACCTCGGCGGCGCCATCACGGTCACCGCCGGGCTGGTCGCCCTGGTCTACGCGCTGGTGCGCACCGAGACCTACTCGTGGGGCTCGGCCGAGGTCCTCATGCCGCTGGTCCTGGGCGTGCTGCTCATCGGGGTTTTCCTGTTCCTCCAGGCACGCGTGTCCAAGGCGCCGCTTGTCCCACTGCGGATCTTCGCGTCCCGCTCTGTGGCGGGTGGCAACGCAGTGATGTTCTTGATGTTCGGCGCGCTGTTCGCCTCGTGGTACTTCGAGACGCTCTACATGCAACACGTGCTGGGCTACAGCCCGCTCCAGGCCGGGTTGGCCTTCTTGCCCCAGACCCTGCTGATCGCCGCGGGGGCCCAGGTGACGTCGCGCCTGGTGCCGCGCCTCGGGCCCCGTCCGCTGATCCTGCTGGGCACGCTCGTGGCATGCGGCGGGTTGGCCTGGCTGGCCCAGATCAGGCCCGACAGCACATTCGTGGGCGACCTGCTCGGACCGTTCATCCTGATCGGTCTGGGCATGGGCCTCGCCGTGACGCCGATCGCCGTGGCCGGCACCGCAGGGGTGCGCACGCGCGGAGGCCGGCCTGGCGTCCGGTCTCCTGAACACGTCGCGCACCGTGGGTGCCTCCATCGGTCTGGCCGCGCTGGCGACGGTCGCCGCCAACCGCACGTCGGGTGCGCTGGCCGGGAAGCTGGTGACCCGAAGCCGGCACCGCCGCCGCGTTGACCGACGGCTATGCCCTGGCCTTCAGCGTGGCCGCGGTGTTGCTCCTCGTGACCGCGGCGGTGGCGCTGGCCACCCTGCCCTCGCTGCGTGACCTGACCGCAAGCACCCAGGCGTCCCGAGAAGTGGCCGTCCCGGTCCTCGAGCTCGAAGAGGCGTAACCCATCCGGGCCAGATACAAAGCAGGCCCACCAGGTCGCTGCGCCTGCGGCGCGGTCAGCCCGGCGGGTCTTCCAACTGCTCCATGAACTCGAGACGAATGCCCCCTGGTGCCTCGACGAAGGCAATGCGGCGCGTGCCGAAGGAGCCCGTCACCGTCCGCGGACCCCACAGGACCGTGTGGCGGGCCAGCTCGGCGTCGAGGTCGTCGACGAAGAGAGCGGGGTGCAAGAACCCCTCGTCCGGCAGCGCGCAGGCGTCCTCGTAGATCGCTTTGGTGAACAAGGTGAGCGCCAGCGTGCCGAGCTGGACGTCGGCCCGGCGGCCGTTCTCCCAGGCCACCGGCTCGGTCACCGTCGCGCCAGCCGCCCGGTACCAGTCGCACGCGCCCTCCAGGTCGGCGACCTTGACGGCCAGGTTGGCCATGCCCGGTGACGGCCATCAGTGCAGGGGGGTGCCGTAGATCGAGCCGAGGTCCTCGGCGATCAGCTCGAGGCGCACGCCGTCGGGGTCGGAGAAGTAGAGCGAGATCTCGCTCTCGATCTGTGTGGGGATCCCGGCGCCTTCGAGCCGGGCCCGCGCCGCGTCCCAATGCTCCTGGTCGACCGAGATCGCGAGGTGGTGGAACCCGCCCAGCACTTCTTCGTACGGGCCGAGCCCGAGGTCGGGGAAGTCGAAGAAGGCGAGGGTGTTGTCGTGGCCAAGGTCGAAGAACAGGTGCGTCGAGCCCTTGTAGTCGCGGTTCTCGAAGAGCTCGACCAGCGGGAAGCCGAGGAGCTCTTGGTAGAAGCGGATCGTCCGCTCGACGTCGGAGCACAGCAGTGCCAGGTGGTGCACGCCGCGGGCCGTCGAGCGTGGCCGACCGGCTGGCTCCTCGAGGTACGCGGCCCGCAGGCGCTCGTCGCTCGGCCGCTGCCGCTTCGAGGTCGACCGTCACAGACCGAGGAGCCAGGCGGCGTTGGCCCCCAAGATGTTCGCCCGCGCCGGCTCCGCCAAGCCCACGACCGCACGCTCCGCCGCGCCCATCGGGTCCGCCACGCCCTTCGGCGTGGGGCCAGTCGCTGCCGATCATGAAGGTGTCGCCCCCGACCTTGGGCACGAGACGGTTCGGCATCTCGTAGGGCAGCGCGGCCACCCGGACCTGGCGCAGGAAGTAGGTGGACGGACGCTCGGCCAGCGAGCGGAAGGGCTCCCCGTGGCGGGCCGCGTAGAAGTCCGACGCGCCGTCGATGTGGAGCAGGAAGTGCGGGACCCAGCTCGCCGTCAGCTCGACGACGCCGATGCGAAGCCGGGGGAACCGCTCGAGGACCCCGTTGAGGATGAGGTTGGCCAGCGCCACCGCCGGTGCCATGTACAAGAAGATGGAATCGAAGAGCTGCTCGCCGTCCTCTTGCTCCCCTGTGCGCCAGGCCGGGTGCAGCGGGCTCTCGAACTCCGAGACGTGGAAGACCGGTGCCACACCCTCGTCGCTGAACGCAGCCCACACCGGGTCGAAGTCGGGTGCGGACAGCGGCTTCCCGTCGACGGGAGCCGGTGCGACCATGGCGAGGCGGAGGCCCTGGGCCCGGACCCGCTTGATCTCCTCGACGGCCCACGCCGGGTCGTGCAGGAGCACGTGGGCCACACCGAAGAGGCGGTCCTTCCCGTCGTTGCACACGTCGGCCACGAAGCGGTTGTACGCCCGCGCGTTGGCACGCTGCGCCTCGCGGTCAGAGGCCAGCCGCTGCTCCCACAAGAGGCCGTAGTTGGGGAACATCACGGCGGCGTCCAGCCCGAACTCGTCGAGCGAGTCGAGCCGCGCCCCGGCCAGCCGGTAGTAGTCGGGCACCAGCTCGTCGAACGACGCCGGCGCTCGCTCACCACGCAGCCGGCGCTGGCGGTCCTCGCCGATGAGCGCCGAACGCTCGGGGATCGGGACCTCGAGCGGGGTCAAGTGAGTCGCCTCGCCACGTCAGCCACGGCCATCCCGCCGTCGTCGTCGGCGATCGACAGCGCATCGGCGCGGTTGGCGCGGGTCGATGTACTCGGACCAGGTCGTCCTCGATTCGAAGAGATGCTGGTCGACGTCGATGGTCTGCAGCGTCGTCATGGTCCCTCCCGCCGCGTCACGTGACGCGGCCACCGGTAGTCTCGCCGGGAATCGGCGCGCGGTCCAACGAGAGCGCCGGCCCCCACGGCAGCGCCCGACCGCTACTCGATCGAGTCCCGCAACCCGCGCAGCCAGTCGTCGGCCGCCTGCCAGGCGGCGTCGGCCTGGCGCCGCTGCTCGGGCCCGTGCTCGCCCGCCGCCGGGTACGAGCCGAGGAACTTCACCTCGGCCAGCCCGGCGTGCAGGTCGCGCAGGCAGTCGGCCACCACCTCGTCGCCGACGTGGCCGTTCAGGTCGATGACGAAGCAGTAGTCGCCGAGGCCCTGCTTGGTCGGCCGGGACTCGAGCTTGGTCAGGTTGATGTTGCGCGCCGCGAACTGGCCGAGGATGCCGTGCAGGCTTCCCGGGTGGTCGGCCCGCTGGAAGCACACGATGCTCGTCTTGTCGTGGCCGGTCGGCTTGGGTATCCGCGTCCGGGCGACGAGGACGAAGCGGGTCTGGTTGTCGGGGTGGTCCTCGACGTCCTCGGCCACGACCACCAGGCCGTAGCGCTCGGCGGCGAGCCGGGGCGCGATGGCGGCCTCGCCGGGGCCGCCGGACTCGCCGAGGATCCGGGCCGCGTCGGCGGTGGAGTTGGCGGCCCGCTGCTCCGCCTCGGGCAGCTCCCGGGCCAGGTACTTCTGGCACTGCGCCAGGGCGTGCGGGTAGGAGGACACGGCACGCGATGTCCGCCAGCGCCGTCCCGGGCCGGGCCAGGAGGTGGAGGTGGATGTCCATGACCACCTCGCGCTGGATGTGCAGGTCGACGTCGTGGATCAGCCCGTCGATGGTCGCGCTGACCGTGCCCTCGATCGCGTTCTCGATGGGCACGAACCCGAGGTCGACCGATCCCTGCGCCACCGCGTCGAGCACCGCGGTGATGGAGCCGAGGGACACGCAGCTCGGCCTCGGCCAGGTCCGGCTGGGTCAGCAGCGCCTCCTGGGTGAAGGTGGCTGCCGGGCCGAAATAGGCGACGGTTTTCGCAGGCGGGGTCACAGTTGGGCAGGATAGAGCAGGTCATGGACGCTTCTTCGCTTCGTGCGCTGGTCGAACAGGTCGCCGCGGGCCAGTGCACGCCCGACGACGCGGTGCGCCAGCTGCGCCGGCTGCCCTACGCCGACCTCGGCTTCGCCCGCGTCGACCTGCAGCCGCGACCTGCGCCTCGGCATGCCCGAGGCCGTCTACGGGCCGGGCAAGACTCCCGAGCACTGCGCCGCGGTCGTCGAGGAGCTCCTTGGCGGGACCGACGGGCCCGGTGCTCCTCACCCGGGCGAGCGAGGCCCAGGTCAAGGCCGCCTCGGCCGTCGCCGCCGCCGCTCGGCGCAGGACCGGGAACCGTGTCGGACAGCGGCACCTTCTCCACTGTCGTCTTCCGCCCGGCGACGGGCCGTCATGGCTCCGTCGTCGTGGTGACCGCGGGCACGGCCGACCTGCCGGTCGCCACCGAGTGCGTCGCCGTCCTCGCGCGCGCTCGGGTTCGACCCCACCGGCCTGACCGACTGCGGCGTTGCCGGCCTGCACCGGCTCCTCGCCGAGGTCGACACCATCGCCATGGCCGACGCCGTCGTCGTGATCGCCGGTATGGAGGGCGCGCTGGCCAGCGTGGTGGGCGGGCTGACCCCGGCCCCGGTCGTCGCGGTGCCGACCAGCACCGGCTACGGCGCCGCGCTCGAGGGCGTCACCGCGCTGCTGACCATGCTGTCCGCCTGCTCGTCGGGCATCACCGTCGTCGGGATCGACAACGGGTACGGCGCGGCCTGCGCCGTCGCCCGGCTGCTGCCGTGAGCGAGGCCGGCGGCCCGACGATCGCCTGGTTCCACTGCTTTGCGGGCATCGCCGGCGACATGGCGCTCGGCGCCCTGGTCGACGCCGGTGCCGACGCGGACGAGGTGCGCGCGCCTGCTCGGCCGCCTCGACCTCCCGGGCTGGGACCTGCAGTTCGAGGAAGCCTTGCGCGGTGGGGTGGCCTGCACACGAGCGATCGTCAGCGGGGACGACGTGGTCGTCCGGACCCATCGGCGCGATCGCCTCGCTCATCGCGCAGGCTGCGCTGCCGGACCGGGTGACCCAGCGGGCCCTGGCCGCGTTCGGCGCCCTGGCCGGCGTCGAGGCGGCGCTGCACCGCCGTCCGGTCGACCAGGTGCACTTCCACGAGGTCGGCGGGCACGACGCCATCGTCGACATCGTCGGGACGGCGGCGGCGCTCGAGGTGCTCGGGGTCGACGAGCTCGTGGCGTTCGGCTGTCGCCACCGGGACGGGCATGGTGCGCAGCGCCCACGGACGGCTGCCGAACCCGGCACCGGCGACCGTCCGCCTGCTCGAGGGTGTCCCCAGCTACGGCCGCGACGTCGGCGTGGAGCTCACGACGCCGACCGGAGCTGCACTCGTGGCGACGCTGTGCACCTCGTTCGGACCGCTACCGGCGATGACGATCGCGGCCTCGGGTTTCGGGGGCTGGGACGCGCTGAGCTCGACGACCTGCCCAACTGCACCCAGGTGGTCCTCGGCCGGCGCGCCGCGGCGGAGGCGGTGGGACCGGGCCAACCTGCTCGTCGTGCTCGAGACCAACCTCGACGACGTCACCGGGGAGCAGCTGGGCCACGCGCTGGCCGGCCGCGCTCGACGCCGGTGCGCTCGACGCGTGGGTCAGCGCCGTGACCATGAAGAAGGGGCGGCCCGGCCACGTGCTCCACGTGCTGGCCGACGCCGGGCACGTGGCCGCGCTGCGGGCGGAGATCGAGCGGGTGACGGGCACCATGGGCGTGCGCGCCACGCCGTCGAGCGCTGGCCGGCGTCCCGCGAGCTCGGAGAGGTCACTGTCGACGGCATGACCGTGCGCATGAAGGTCACCGAGGGGCGCGCCAAGCCGGAGTTCGACGACGTCGCCGTCGTTGCGCGACAAGACGGGGTCCACGCTGCACGAGGTCGCCAGCCGTGCCGAGGAGGCCTGGCGGACCGGACATGCCCGGGTGGGTGGCCCGGAGGGCGAGCCCGCCTGATGGCGAACGCGATGTTCGAGTTCGACGAGGACATGACCGACATGATCCTGGCGGCATGCCGCGCACGCCTTCGTATGGACCCGGTCCCCCTCGACTTCGGTGGGCTCGTCGCGTCGCTCGACGCTGAACTGGCCGGGCTCATGCGCCCCGAGGGCAACGACGCGACCAGCGTACTGAAGCTCTTCGTGGACAAGCTCTCCACCGCGGTCGTCTCGTGCGACAGTCCCCGCTTCCTCTCGTTCATCCCGGCGGCCCCGACCAAGGCGTCGCTGCTCTTCGACATGTTCGTGTCGTGCTCGTCGCTCCACGGCACCTCCTGGCTCGAAGCGGCCGGCGTCGTGGTCGCCGAGAACCAGGCGCTCGCGGTGCTGGCAGGGCAGGCCGGCTTCCCTGCGACGGCGGGCGGCTGCTTCGTCGCCGGCGGCTCGGCCGGCAACCTGTCCGCGCTCATGGTCGCCCGCGACACCGCCGCCCACCGGCGCCAGACCGACGCGCCGCAGCGACCGCTGGTCGCGGTCAGCGCCGACGCGCACTCGTCGGTCGGCAAGGCCCTGCACGTGCTCGGCATGGGCGTCCTGACCGTGCCGGCACTCGAGCACCGGCTCACCGGGCACGCGCTGCGTGCCGCGCTGCGCGATGACGAACCGCGGGCGGGACGTGATCGGAGTGGTCGCCACGGCCGGAACGACCAACGCCGGGCATCGTCGACGATCTCGACGGGGTGGCCGATGTGGCCGAGGAACACGGGCTGTGGTTCCATATCGACGGTGCCTACGGCGGCGCGGCGGCGCTCTTCGCGCCCTCGGTGCGGAACCAGTTCCGCGGCTTCGAGCGCGCCGACTCCTTCATCGTCGACCCGCACAAGTGGCTCTTCGCCCCCTTCGATTGCGCCGCATTGCTCTACCGCCGCCCCAACCTGGCGAAGGCGGTGCACACCCAGGACGCGCAATACCTCGAGGTGCTGCACAGCGAGAACCCCGAGGAGTGGAACCCGAGCGACTACGCCTTCCACCTGACGCGCCGCGCCCGCGGGCTGCCGGTGTGGTTCTCCCTGGCGGTCAACGGTCTCGACGCCTACCGCGACGCGGTCGAGGCCGGGCTCGCGATCGCCCAGCACGCCGCCGAGCGCATCGTGCAGGCGCCCAACGTCGAGCTGGTACGCGACCCCGGGCTCTCCATCGTGCTGTTCCGGCGGCCGGGCTGGACCAGGACGGACTACGATGCGTGGTCGGCGCGGCTGCTGCACGACCAGGTCGCCTTCGTCACCCCGACCAGCTGGGAGGGCGAGACCGTGGCACGCTTCGCGTTCTTGCACCCGAACACCACGGTCGAGATGGTCGACGAGATCCTCGCCTCACTCGCCGAGACGTGACCACGCGCGACGGAGCACGATCCCCATCGTCTCGACATCCTGGGCGCCGGGCACGGCCCAGGCACCGTTGATCAGGAAATAGGGCACTCCGGTCACGTCGCGCTCGCGGGCTGCGGCCTCGTCGGCGCGCACCTCGAGCCCGAAGGCGTCGCCGGCGAGGACCCCTTTGGTCAGGGCTTCGTCGAGGCCGGCGACGGCCGCGACGTCACGCAGGACGGCGTGGTCCGACAGCAGCCGGCCCTCGCTGAAGTTCGCCTCGAAGAGGCCGCGCACCACCGCCTCCTCGCTCGGCGTCCCGCGCGCCGCCTGGGCCAGCCGGTGGGCGTCGAAGGTGCTGCCCACCTGCACCCGGTCGAAGTGGAAGGTGAAGCCCACCTCGGCACCGAGCGCCGTCATGTGGTCGTGCAGCGCGCGCACCCGGTCCGTCCCGATGCCGTACTTCGTGGCGACTGCGTCTTCCCGCGACACCGTACGGCGTGCCGGCGCGTCGGGTCGAGCTCGAAGGAGCGGTGCACGAGGTCGACCTCGCGCGGTGCTCGAAGGAGGCCAGAGCCACGTCGAGGCGGACCAGCCCGAGGGCGCACCACGGGCACGCGAAGTCCGACCAGACGTCGATCTGCATGCGCCGCCCACCCTAGAGGCGCCCGGTGCCCGACCGGCCGGGCGTTCGAAGACAGCCCGCCAACCGCTGACGCGGCGGTGTCTCAGCCCGCCGCGACCGCCAGTTCCAACATCGCCCCTGCCGCCAGCAGCCGCTCCTCGCTGTTCGCCGCGCCCGATCAGCTGGATGCTCGCCGGTAGCGGCCCGCTCGTCGGGACCGGAAGGGACAGCGCGGGCACCCCGGCCAGGTTGGCCGGCAGCGTGCAGCGCGACACCAACAGATCGTCACCTTCCTCGGGCCGCGGCGGGAAGATGGTCAGCGTCGGCGTCACTACGAAGTCGACACGCTCGAGCACACGCTCGAGCGTCGGCCTGCCACGCGCGCTGGGCTCACCCACGCGGCCTGCACGATCGTGTCGTCGAAGGCGCCACCCAGCTCCAGGCGCGCCCGCACGTCGTCGCCGATGCCCTCGGGATCCTCGGCCACCAGCATGCCGTCGGAGTGCCAGGCCTCGACGACGAGCAGGAGGCCCGCCTGGATCAGGGCGTCGTCCCACCCCGGGACGATGAGGTCGTCACAGGCCCACCCGCCTGGTGCAGCGCGCGATCGATCGCCGCGGTGATGGCCGGATCGGCGTCGACGGGCAGGCGGGCCACGCTGACATCGCCCACCCCGCCCACGTCGGCCGGCTCGAAGTCCGGCTCGAGCAGCTGCATGCCCGTGACGAGGCCGCCGACGTCGCGCGCCATCGGGCCCGACCGTGTCGAAGCTCGGCGCCAGTGGCCACACGCCGTCGAGGGGGATGCGGCCCCACGTCGTCTTCAGGCCGGCGACGCCACAGCAGGCGGCGGGAATGCGCACCGAGCCGCCGGTGTCGCTCCCGTAGGCCACCTCCGCCTCTCCCGTCGCCACCGCCACCGCGGACCCGCTCGACGAGCCGCCCGGGACGAGCGACGGGTCAAGCGGGTTGACTGGTGTCCCGTACCACGGGTTCACCCCGGTCACGCCGAGCGCCAGCTCGTGGAGGTTGGTCCGGCCGACGATCCGCGCCCCGGCGTCCCGGGCTCCCTTCAGGCAGGCGGCATCCCGCTCGGCGGGCACGGCGCGGCGAGCCACCGCGCGGCAGCCGGCCGTGGTGACCTCGCCCGCCATGTCGATGAGGTCCTTGACGGCGAGACGCACCCCTGGGCCCGACGTGTCGTAGCGGCGTGATGAAGGTGGTATCGGCGCTCACGTGGTCGGTGTCGTAGGTGTCGTAGGTGTCGTCGCCGTCGTGACCGTCGCGCCCGGCGGCAGCTGGAAGAGCGAGGCGCCGGCGACGCCGAGTAGTTCGTGATGGCGAAGCTGGTGGAGTTCGCGGCCACCTTGACATAGCCCAAGATGCCCTGCGAGGTGCTGCAGATGGTGCTCGTCCCGGTCACGCCCGTGCGCGACGAGGTCCACGCAGTTCATGTCGAAGCCGTTGAGCGACATCGTCGACGAGCGTCACCTTGTCCCCGGCCAGCCCGGCCACCAGCGAGGCGCCCTTGAGGAACGAGATCCAGTGCGACGGGTGTAGATGTCGAAGATCTGCTTCTGGTCGGCGGCGTTGGCACCGCTCAGCTTCTGACAGGACCAGGCACCGGCGGGCCCGCTCTGGTGGCACGAGTACTCCCCGGACGAGTTCACGATCAGCTGCACGTTCGACGCGTTGGCACCGGTCTGGTCTCGTGGAACGCCAGCCCGCCGCTCGGCGGGTTCGACGGCGTAGACGACCGTGGCCGGCGCGCCGCCCGTCGTCATGTAGGTCGCCTCGAAGGACGTCGTCTGGTCGGACTGGAGGTCCTGGGTGAACGAGTCGATCGTCGCCTTGTTGCCGTCGACGTCGTGGACCGCCTGCTTGACCTTGTTCACGACGCTGCACCCCGTCGCGACCACCCCTCCGAGGCGCGAGGGCGACGACGAGAGCCCCGACCTTGCTGCAATGCGCCATTCGTGCCTCCAAGAGCGTGCGTGCCGCGAGCGAAAACGAGCGCGCCGACCCAAGGTTACGAGAGAGCAACCTCCGTTGGGGTGCACCCGACGCGGTCTGGCTCGCGTCCCGGTTCCGCCCGGGCGCGGCCTCGAGCCGAGAAGCTCAGTCGGCCCCGGCCAACGCCGACGCCGGCACCGCGGCCGGGTCGACCTCTGCCACCTCCTGGCGGCCACGTTGGAGGCCGAACAGCGCGACGAGGCCGGCCAAGGCCATGATGCCGCACATGACGTAGAGCACCGTCTGGGTGGCGTGCGCGAAGTCGACCGAGACGAAGTGCGGGATGGACGACACCGAGCCGCCTCCCGTTCTGGGACTGCGTGATGCGGTTCGCCTCGGCGGCTGCGTTGGGATCCCCCAGCTTGCGCAGGCTCGTGGTGAGGTGCGAGCGGTAATTGAACAACAGGATCGTGCCGAGCGCGGCCAGACCCAGGCTGGCGCCGAAGTTCCGGATGGTCTGGGTGATCCCGGTCGCCTCCCCGTACGAGAGGTTGCCGGCCCGGTTCACCGCGTCGGTGTTCGCCGGCCCGAGCATCATCCCCATGCCGGCCCCGGCGACGATCACCCAGATCCGCTGCTGGTCGAAGCTGAGCGTGGTCGCCTTGGAGGCCCAGAATGCCGAAGCCGACCGCGGCGATGGCGCACCCGAGCACGACGGCGCGCTTGGCGCCCTTCGCGGTCGAGGATCCGGCCGCCGACCTGGGCCAGGACGACGAACCCGACGAAGAAGAAGAGCAGGAAGATCCCGGCCTGCGACGCCGTCTTGTGCAAGGCGATCTGCGCGTACTCGCTGGCGAAGAAGAAGATCGGGATGAAGGCCATCATGGCGATCAACAAGCACGATGTTCTCCACCGCGAAGGGCCGGATGCGGAAGATCTCGACCTTGATGAGCGGCGACGGCGGTATGCAGCTCGACGAACACGAACACGCCGATGATCGCCAGGCCCGCGACGATGCAGATCCACGTCCCGGGGTTGCTCCAGCTCCACAGGACCGATTGCTGGAGCCCGAAGATGCTCAGCCCGATCCCTGCGGCGATGAGCACTGCGCCCCGGTAGTCGATGGGCGCCCACTTGTACTGGGTCTTCGGCTTCGAGACCGCGATCAGGACCAGCGCGATCAGCGCCACGGGGATGTTCACCCAGAAGATCGCCCGCCAGGTCCACTGGGTGAGGTACCCGCCGAGGATGGGCCCGATCGCGGTCAGACCCCCGGCGATGCCGAAGAAGATGGCCAGCGCCTTCCCCCGCTCGCGCAGCGGGAACGTGTTGACCACGATGGCCAGGGCGCCGGGAACATGAGGGCGCCGCCCACGCCCTGAACGACCCGGAACGTGACGATCCAAGCCTCGGCCACCGACCCCGTCGGCGTCAGGCCGCACATGGTGGACGCGCCGACGAAGACGATCACGCCGATCACGCACATCTTCGTGTGGCCGAAGATGTCCGAGAGCCGTCCACCGAGCGCGAAGAGCGCCGCCAGCGCGATCAGGTAGCCGTTGACGACCCACTGGACGCCGGTCGAGACAGAGCCCGAGCTCACGTTGGATGTTCGGCACGGCGATGGAGACGATCGTCTGGTCGATGAACGTCATCGCGACCGCGAAGATCATTGCGGCCAGCACCCAGTTTCGACCCTGCATGCTCTTGCTCACCGTGCCCCTCCCCGGCTGAACCTATGGAGAGGGTAACGGCCAACGCGGCGGCGCGGCGGATTCCCCGGGGTCGCTCCCCGACCGATCGTTCGGTGACTCGAGGCCGCCCGCCCATGAAACCGGGCCCGTCCAACCCCGGTCCGACTACAGGGGGCGCAGGCCGGTGGCGCCGCTCACGCGGCCGGCGTCGAGCGTTCGGCGATACACGTTCGTGGTGCGCTGCTCGAAGCCCAGCTTGACGTACAGACGGTTGGCGTCCTCGCGATCGGGACGCGACGTGAGGTCGACCGTGCGGCCCCGATCGACGCCGCGTGCGCCAGCGCCGCGTCGACCAGCGCGCTGGCCACGCCCTTGCCGCGTGCCGCCGTGTCGGTGACGACGTCCTCGATCCAGGCGCGCCGGCCGGTCGGGATCTCGAACGCGGCCAGCGTGAGCGTGCCGACGATCCGCCCGTCGTCCTCCGCGCACGAACAACGTGGTGTCCGGGTCGGCGACGATGCGCGCCAACTGCTCGGTGCGTGGGCGGCGGCGCGGAGCGCGAGAGCTGCGGCAGCAGGGCGGTCACCGCCGCCACCAGGTCGGCGTCCACCGACGCGGCGACCCGGACCGAGATCACGTCGGCCGCCGGCGGAGTGGACTCGCCGCGCCACATCGGGTGGCGCACGCTGTCGTAGAGGACGTCGCGGCGCTCGCCGTTGATGGCGGCGAAGACGTGCTCGCCCCAGCGCTCCGAGCCGACGAGCGGGTGCGGCAGCGTGTCGCGGGTGAACCAGCCGACGTCGCGGGTCTCGAGCGGGTGCGGCGCCAGCTCGCCGCCGATGGCGCGGCAGTAGAACAGGAGCGAGTAGAGCGGGACCCGGGTGAAGCCGAGGCGCAGGCCGTCGAGCACGGCGATGAGGCGGACGGGCTCGACGTCGATGCCGGTCTCCTCCTCCACCTCCTTCACCACCACCTCGGCGGCCGAGTAGCCGACGTCGCACCAACCCGTGGGGTAGAGCCAGATCCCCGAATCGGCCCGCTGGATCAGCAGCAGCTCGCCCCTCGTCGTTGCCGACGGCGGCGCCGACGGCCACCTTGGGCGTGACGTAGCCGGGGACGCCCTTGCCGACGGTGTCCATCCACTCCTGCACCAGTCCGCCGGCGTGGTCGGGATCGTCGCCCGTCGCCATCGGCTTCGACCCGGATGTCGGCCGCCACCTTGAGGATCTCCTCGAAGCGCTCCCGCTCGTAGAGGCTCTCGGTGAACCCCAGAGCCGGTGCGGGCGATGCCCGAGAGGGCCTCGCTCCAGCGCAACAGCGTCTTGAGGGGGACGCTCCGGTCGTCGCTCGCCTCGCTCCTCGCTCGAGTCCACGGCCGGTGACGCTACCGCGGCCCGCCCGGTGCGCCAGAATGGGGCGTGCCCGTCAACGAGGATTGCCGTCACTACGTCATGCGGACGACACCTCGCGGCGAGCGCCTCGAGCGCTGCAAGGTCGACGCCAACGAGCCGCTCCCCTTCGGCTGCCCGGAGGGCTGCGTCTTCTACGAGCCGCGCAAGGTGTCCTCGGCCGGCTGGCACGTGGCCCGCGACCCCGACCAGCGCTAGCCGCCGCTCAGCCCTCGAGCACGTCTCCCAGCAGGTCGACGGTGATCCCCTCGCCGCGCAGCCAGTCGAGTGCCGCCTCGACCTGAGTGCCCTCGCCGTCTATCTCGCAGACGATCCAGCCGCGGTGCTCCTCCACGTCGGCGCGCCGGATGTTTGGCTCGACGTCGAAGCGCCGTACCAAGGTGGCGAGCACGGCGCGCCGGACCTCGGACTCGGGGAACGTGAGCCTGACCTTGACCCTGACCACGCTCACCGCGGCGCACCCTCCCCGATCGCCAGGGTGCGATTGAGGCTGCCCGAGCGGAACCCCTCGAGATCGAGCGCCACGAAGGCGAAGCCGGCGGCGCGCACGGCGGCGACGACTTCCGCGCGGCGCGCCACCACAGCGGCCAGCGCGTCCGTCTTCGACCTCGACGCGGGCGGCGTCGCCGTGGTGGCGCACCCGCAGCTGCCCGAAACCCGAGCGCGTGCAGCGCCGCCTCGGCCTGCTCGACCGCGGCCAGGCGGCCGAGGGTCACCGGCGTGCCGTACGGCAGGCGTGAGGCCAGGCAGGCAGCGGCCGGCTTGTCCCAGGTGCGCAGGCCGAGGGTGCGCGACCAACGACGGATGTCGTCCTTGGTGAAGCCCGCCTCGACGAGCGGGAAGTGCGCGCCGGCGGCCGCGGCGGCCTGCTGGCCCGGTCGGTGGTCGCCGAGGTCGCTCACGTTCACCCCGAGCACGACGGTGGCACCCTCGGCCTCGGCCAGCGGCCCGAGCACGTCCATCAGCGCGGTCTTGCAGCGGGCGCAGCGCTCCGGGCCGTTGGCCACGTAGGCGGCGTCCTCCATCTCCGCGGTCGGCACACCGACCCAGCGCAGGTCCCACTCGTCGGCCAGCGCGCGGCACTCGTGCGCCTCGCGTCGCGCCAGCGAGGGGGACAGCGCAGTGGCGCAGAGCACGGCGGGCCGGCCGAGCGTGTCGTGCGCCACCTTGGCCAGCAGCGACGAATCCGCCCCGCCGCTGAACGCGACGACGACGCGCCCGAGGTCGCGCAGCTCGTCGCGCAGGTCGTCGAGGGTGGCGTGCACCGTCGGTCCCACGACCTCAGGCACCCAGCGCGACGAGCACGTCGTCGAGCGTGCCGACCATGCCGGTGTAGAAGGGGCCGAACTCGGCGTAGCGCGCCGAGGCCTCGTCGAAGCGCATCTGGTAGACGCAGTCCTTGAGGTCGTCGGGGTGCACGCCGAAGAGGGTCACGCCCCACTCGTAGTCGTCGAGCCCGGTCGAACCCGTGATGACCTGGAGCACCCGGCCGTGGAAGGTCCGCCCCACCTTGCCATGGCCCTGCATGAGCTCGGTGCGCTCCTCGATACCCGAGCGCGTACCAGTTGTGCCCTTCGCCCCGGCGCTTGGACATGGGGTAGAAGCAGAAGGCGGCCTTGCCCTCGGGCGGGAGTTGGGGGAACAGGCGGGCCTGGCGCATCGTCTCGGGGATGCTCGCCGCGTACTCCGAGATCTCGGTCAGCGAGACGTAGGACTGCGCCGGTACCAGCCCGGCCGCCGTGGCCTCGGTCTGGAACTGGCGCAGCCGCCAGACGTCGGGGCCGAGGGCCATGAGGCCGAGATCGGCCTTGTGGCCGAGCAGGGCGACCGGCACGATCTGGTAGCCGTCGGCCTCGGCGGCGCCCACCACCTTGCGCAGGGCGTTCGCGTCGAAGTCGGGCGCCAGCCGGCAGAAGAGGTGGAGGACCCCCCAGCCGGTCGTCGGGGTCAGAGCCACGCCGTCAGTGTAGAGAAGCCCAGGAGAAGTGCGAGAAACGGGTGCGCCCGGCCTTGCGGCCGGGCGCACCGTTTCAGCCTCGGTTGGGGGTGAGGCGGCATCAGTGTCGGCCCCACGTGTTGCAGCAACGTGGCATCGCAGTGACACCGCCGCCCGCGTGCTTTCGGACCACTCCCGGTGGCCTGGCCTGCGGGCAGGCCTAGAAGTCGTCCATCCCGCCGCCGGGCATGGCGGGCGCGTCTTCCTCGGGCTTGTCGACGATGACCGCCTCGGTGGTGAGGAACAGCGCTGCGATGGAGGCCGCGTTCTGCAGGGCAGAGCGGGTCACCTTGGCCGCGTCGATCACACCGGTCTTGAAGAGATCCTCGTACTCGCCCGTGTCCGCGTTGAGCCCGTGGGCGCCCTTGAGGCCGCGCACCTTCTCGACGATCACGCCGCCTTCGAGGCCGGCGTTCACCGCGATCTGCTTGAGCGGCTCCTCGACGGCCTTGCCGACGATGCGGGCACCGGTGGCCTCGTCACCCTCGAGCTTCTCGGCCCCTTCCAAGATGGCGGTCTGCGCGCGCAGCAGGGCGACCCCGCCGCCGGGCACGACACCCTCTTCGATGGCGGCCTTGGTCGTGGAGACCGCGTCTTCAATACGGTGCTTCTTCTCCTTGAGCTCGACCTCGGTGGCCGCGCCGACCTTGATCACGGCGACGCCGCCGGACAGCTTGGCCAGTCGCTCCTGGAGCTTCTCGCGGTCGTAGTCCGAGTCCGTGTTCTCGATCTCGGTCTTGATCTGGTTGATGCGGCCCTTGATGTCGCTCTCGGTGCCGCCACCCTCGACGATCGTGGTCTCGTCCTTGGTGATGACCACCTTGCGGGCGGTGCCCAGCAGGTCGAGCGGTCACGTTCTCGAGCTTGAGGCCGACTTCCTCGGTGACCACCTGGCCGCCGGTGAGGATGGCGATGTCCTGGAGCATGGCCTTGCGACGCTCGCCGAAGCCGGGGGCCTTGACGGCCACCGAGCGGAAGGTGCCGCGGATCTTGTTGACCACGAGGGTGGCCAGGGCCTCGCCCTCGACGTCCTCGGCCACGATCAGCAGTGGCTTGCCACCCTGCATGACCTTCTCGAGCACCGGCAACAGGTCGCGTACGGCGGTGATCTTGGAGCCGACCAGGAGGATGTAGGCGTCCTCGAGGGTGGCCTCCATGCGCTCGGGGTCGGTCACGAAATAGGGCGCGATGTAGCCCTTGTCGAAGCGCATGCCCTCGACGAGGTCCATGTCCATGCCGAAGGTCTGTGACTCCTCGACGGTGATGACGCCGTCGCGGCCGACCTTGTCGATGGCCTCGGAGATCATCTCGCCGATCTCGGTGTCGGCGGCCGAGATGGAGGCCACCTGGGCGATCTGCGCCTTGGACTCGTTGACTTCCTTGGCCTGGCCGTGGATGGAGCTCACGGCCGTCTCGACCGCGGACTCGATCCCCCGCTTGAGCGACATCGGGTTGGCCCCGGCGGCCACGTTGCGCAGGCCCTCGCGGACCATGGCCCAGGCCAGCACGGTGGCCGTGGTGGTGCCGTCACCGGCGACGTCGTCGGTCTTCTTGGCCACCTCTTTGACCAGCTCGGCCCCGATCCGCTCGAAGGGGTCCTCGAGGTCGATCTCCTTGGCGATGGAGACGCCGTCGTTGGTGATGGTGGGGGCGCCCCACTTCTTATCGAGCACCACGTTGCGGCCCTTGGGGCCGAGGGTGACGCGTACGGCGTCCGCCAGCTTGTTCATGCCGGTCTCGAGCCCGCGTCGGGCCTCTGAGTCGAAGGCGATGATCTTGGCCATCTGGTCTATTCCTCCATTAGCACTCTCGTCCTGTGAGTGCTAATACAACCACCTTAGGCGGGACGGCGCAAGGGCGAGCGCGCCGAGCGGCCAGCAGAGGCCCTTGGGTGGTGTCCGACGTGGCGGCGGCCCCGGGGATCGGGCCCGGACCGCTCCTCGGGGCGGGTCAGCCCTCAGCCGCCCGCGACGGCGGGGACGATGGAGAGGGTCTGGCCCTCGCTGACCGACGTCGCCAGGCCGTCGAGGAAGCGGACGTCCTCGTCGGCCAGGAAGACGTTGACGAATCGGCGCAGGCTGCCCGACTCGTCGAAGAGTCGGTCGGCGAAGCCCGGGTGGGCGGCGTCGAGGGCCTTGAGGGCCTCGCCCACGGTGGCGCCCTCAACCTCGACCTCACCGGCACCACCGGTCAGGGTGCGCAGCTGGGTGGGGACGCGGACGGTCACGCTCATCGGGTGGGCTCCTCGTGCTCTGGGTCGCGTTCGGCTGCCCCGCTCTCGACGGCCTCCTCGAACTCGATGGCGGCGTCGAAGGCGGCCAGCGTGGGCGATATGGTCGCGGACGGGCCGTTGCCCGGCGCGTTGCTCGAGGGCCTCGACGGTCTTGAGGCCGTGCCCGGTCACGAGGGCCACGACCCGCTCGTCGCGGCGGATGGCGCCCGAGGCAGCGAGCTTGGAGAGCGTGGCGATGGTGACCCCGCCGGCCGTCTCGGCGAAGATCCCCTCGGTGCGCGCCAGCAGGCCGATGGCCTCGATCACCTCGTCGTCGGTGACCGCCGCGCACGACCCGCCGGTGCGTCGCATCACCTCGAGCGCGTACCAGCCGTCGGCCGGGTTGCCGATGGCGAGCGACTTGGCGATCGTCTTGGGCCTGACCGGGCGGATGGCGTCGCTGCCCTGGAGGAAGGCCGTGGCCACCGGCGAGCAGCCCTCGGCCTGGGCCCCCGAGACCCGCACGGCGGGCTCTTCGGGCAACAGGCCCACCTTGCCCAGCTCGGCGAAGCCCTTGGCCACCTTGGTCAGCTGGCTGCCCGAGCCGATCGGCACCACGACGTGGTCGGGGGCGCGCCATCCGAGCTGCTCGGCGATCTCGAAGGCCAGGGTCTTGGAGCCCTCGGCGTAGTAGGTGCGTACGTTCACGTTGACGAAGGCCCAACTCGGGCGCTCGCTGGTCAGCTCGGCGCACAGCCGGTTGACGTCGTCGTAGGTCCCGTCGACCGCGATGACCGTCCCGCCGTAGACGGCGGTCATCGTCACCTTGGCCGCCTCGAGGTCGTGGGGGATGAGGACGACCGAGTCCAGGCCGGCGCGGGCGGCGTGGGCCGCCACCGAGTTGGCCAGGTTGCCGGTCGACGCGCACGCCGCCACCTTGAAACCGAGCTGGCGCGCCTTGGTCAGCGCCACGGAGACCACGCGGTCCTTGAAGGAGCCGGTGGGGTTGGCGGTGTCGTCTTTTATCCAGAGCTCGCCCAGGCCGAGCTCGGCGGCCAGGCGGTCCGCCCGGACGAGCGGGGTGAAGCCTGCGCCGAGGTCGACTGGATTCTCGTCGTCGACGGGCAGCAGGTCCCGGTAGCGCCAGATGGTCCGGGGCCCGGCCTCGATCCGTTCCCGGGTGACAGTGGCCGCGATCCGCTCGTAGTCGTAGGCCACCTCGAGCGGCCCGAAGCAGTAGTCGCAGACGTGCAGCGCCTCGGCAGGGAAGGCGCGCTCGCACTCACGACAGCGCAGCCCAGTGACGAAATCGACCATCGGTCCTCCTCATCGGTCGGGCATTGGCACCAGGTGCCCCCTGTCAGGGGGAGCACTGGTTGCCGCGACGTCAACGGGCCCGTCCCTCAGTCGCTCTGGATGATGGCCACCATCGTAGCCTGATCGAGGGGGCCGACTCAATGCACCGTGGCTGCTTGAATCGGGGGCGTGCCCCACACCTACCACCACGGGGATTTCCCCACGGGCGCCGTGCTCGAGGCCAAGGCCCGCACAGGGCGGACGGTCTCGGTGTGCATCCCGGCCCGGGACGAGGGATCCACGGTCGGCTCGGTCGTGCGGGCCGTCGTCCAACCCTTCTTGCCCGCACACGGCGGCAACGGCCTGGTCGACGAGGTGATCGTCCTCGACGACGGGTCACTCGACGACACGGCCGAACAGGCACACGACGCCGGTGCCCGGGTGGTGGCGGGCCCGGGCGGCGCCGGCGGCAAGGGCCAGGCCATGGCCGCCGCGCTGGCGGCCGGGGTCGGCGACGTCGTGGTGTTCCTCGACGCCGATGTGGCCAACACGACGCCGGCCTTCGTCACCGGGTTGCTCGGTCCGCTGCTCGCCACCGACCACGTCGCCCTCGTCAAGGGCTTCTACACCCGGCCGCTGCACGGCGAACCGACCGGTGGCGGTCGGGTCACCGAGCTCGTGGCGCGCCCGGTGCTCGAGTTGCTGTTCCCCGAGCTGTCCTGGGTGCGCCAGCCTCTGGCGGGCGAGACCGCCGCACACCGGTGGGTCTTCGAGAAGCTCGGGTTCGCCCGCGGCTACGGCGTCGAGCTCGGTCTGCTCATCGACGTGGCGCAGACGCTCGGTCCCGACCGCCTGGCGCAGGTCGACCTGGGCGAGCGCATCCACCGCAACCGGCCCCTGCACGAGCTGCGGCCCCAGGCCGTCGACGTGCTGCGCGCCGCGCTCGAACGCGCACCCGACTCGTCGCTCCCCCGGCGTCCATGAGGACGGCAGGTCACCCCGGGTGAGCGGCACCCTCGTCGTCTCCAATCGCGGCCCGCTGAGCTTCCGGGCCAGCACCGAGCGGTGCCCTCGAGGCCGTCCCCGCCGCCGGCGGGCTCGCCTCGTCGCTGCGCCCGCTGCTGGCCGGCAGCGGGACGACATGGGCCTCGGTGACGATGGGGGCGGCAGACCGCGAGGCGGCGGCTCAAGGCCTCATGCACGAGGACGGCCTGGACCTGGTCCCCGTGGTCGTCGACGACGACACCTACCGCCAGGCCTACGACGTCGTGGCCAACACCACGCTGTGGTACGTGCACCACCACCTCTTCGACCTGCCGCTGCGCCCCCGCTTCGACCGCCACTGGCGGGCGGCCTGGGAGGGCTACCGGGCCTACAACCTCGCCATGGCCGACGTCGTGGTCGAGAACGCCGGCGAGGGCGACGCCGTGCTGGTGCAGGACTACCACTTCTCGTTGCTGGGCCGGATGCTGGCCGAGCGTCGGCCCGACCTGCGCACCGTGCACTTCTTGCACACGCCCTTCGCCGCGCCGGCCATGTTCGGCGTGCTCCCCGACGACGTGGCGGCCGAGCTGCGCGACGGCATGGCGGGTTACGGCGCCTGCGGGTTCCACTGCCACGCCTGGGAGGCGGACTTCGCCGCCTGTTACGCCGCCGCGGGCGACGAGGCACCGCCGACCTTCGTCGCGCCGCTCGGCACCGACGAGGTGGCACTGCAGGAGGAGGCCACCTCCCCGGCGGCGATGGCCGCCGCGGCGGCGCTACGCGCCGAGGTGGGTGGGCGGCGCATCGTGGCGCGGGCGGACCGCATGGAGCCCTCGAAGAACATCGTCCGGGGCATGCTCGCCTTCGAGGAGCTGTTGCACACCCACCCCGAGTGGCGCGGCGAGGTGGTGCACGTCGCGCTGGCGTATCCCTCGCGACAAGGGCTGGCCGAGTATCTCGCCTACGCGGCCGACGTGGAGCACACGGCCGAGCGGATCAACCATGCGTTCTCGTCGGGGTCCGGGTCGGGCGGGTCCGGCGGGTCCGGCGAGTGGACACCCATCCTCCTCACGGTGGAGGACGACAGGGCCCGGTCGTTGGCCTCGCTGACCTTGTCGGACGTGCTCCTCGTCAACCCGGTGCGCGACGGCCTCAACCTGGTGGCCAAGGAGGGTCCCCTCGTCAACACCGCGCAGGGGACACTCGTGCTTGTCGCGTGAAGCCGGCGCCTGGGAGGAGCTCGCCCTCGGCGGCCGCGGGGCGATCGGGATCAACCCCTTCGACGTCTCCGGGACGGCCGAGGCGCTGCATGCCGCCCTGTCGATGGGGACGGCCGAGCGGGCCGAGCGGGCCGCCGCCTTGCGCGCGGCCGTACAGGCGCGCACCGCGGCCGACTGGTGGGCCGACCAGCTCGCCGCCGCCACGTGACGCACAGGTTCATATGGCACCGGGCGGCTGTGTGACGGCTGCGCTCAGGCCGCGGCGGCCGCGTGCGCCAGCGCCCGTAACAGCTCGACAGCGCCCCGTGCACCGCGCACCGTGAGGTCGGCGCGCGCCGCCACCTCGGCCGGGCTCTCGCCGTCGACCGCCGCCACGCGGACCACGTCGAGTGGCTCGCTGCTCGCCGCGGCCAGGTCGCCCAACGCGGCGAAGGCGGGCAGATCACCGATGTCGTCGCCGAATGCGGCCAGGTGCCGCAGCGGCTCCTGTGCGCCTGATCGGCCCGTCTCCTCGTCGTGCTCTCGTACGAGCCCACGCACGACCGTCCCCTTGTCGACGGGGAGCGGCGGTCGCAGCTCGCGCTCGTGCCGACCCGGGTGCACCAGGAGCCCGTGCTCGGCGTGCTGGCGTTCGGCGAACGCCACCACCCATCCTTCCTGGTCGAGGGCCTGGCGAAAGTGCAGGGTCACGGTGAGGCCCTTGGGCTCGACATAGACCCCGGGGGGCGCCGTCGCCGTCGCCTCGGCCACGACCGCGTCGATGACGGCGGCCCAGGCGTCGTGTTCGGACCCCTGCAGCGCGCGCTCGAGGCCGTAGAGCCCGGCCAGCGTCACCCCCGGCGCCTGACCGAGTGCAGCGGCGAGGAACTCGGTGGGACGCCCAGAGATCACCGCGACCAGCGCCAGAGAGCGGGCCAGGTCGGCCACCAGCTCGGGCACGCCGGGCAACGGCCGCGCGGCGCGAGGGTCTGACACGACGGCCGAGAGCGTGCCGTCGAAGTCGAGGAACAGCGCGCTGCGCGCCGGATCCGACGCAAATGGCTCCAACAGCAGGGGCAGGCGCGGCGCGCCGCGGCCCGCGCCGGCATCCGCGCCGGACAAGGTCAGGGAGTGCCGCCCGTGGTGCCTGTTGTGCCCGTCGCAGCCGGTGCGACCGTTGTGGTCGTCACGGTCGCGGCCAGGTCTGCGCCGATCACCACCACCACGTCGACGCCTGTCACACCGCTGACCGGCGTCGAGCTCGTCACGGGCAGGACCTGACTCGGCTTGACACCGATCGCGGTGGCGATCGTCGCCGCCGGCTGCTGTTCGCCCGCCTCGTAGTACACGGCCGACGTCGCCTCCATCGTCGACGCGTCGATCGGCGTCTGCATGGACCACCCACCTGAGCTGATAACCGTCGTGTAATGCGCGGCCAGCCCATTGGTGCTCGTTGCGTTGGCCACGGCGACGCTCACCGAACTCGGCGCCACCGTCGTGGTGGTCGTGGCCGCGCCTTTGTCCTTGTGACCCGACTTGGTCGTCGTCGTGGTCGCGGCTCCGTGATGACCCTGTCCGGCCGTCGTCGTGGTCGTGCTCGAGCCGCTCGCCGCGAGGGTGGTGGACGTCGTGCTCGCGGTGCTGCTCACGCTGGGCCGGGTCCCCACCGCGACGAGGACGGCGACCGCCACGACGAAAACAACGATCACCACCGCTGCCCTGACGACGGAGAGAGAGCCGGAAGTCCCCGGTGTCGGCTGCTCTCCATCCATCGCGGGTCCAGCCTGCCGTGCGACCCAGGCCAACGCAAGCCTTTCCGCTGGTGAGGAAGGGAGTGGGCCGTACCGCCCTGTAACCTGAGGTCAGCGCCCGAGTAGCTCAGTCGGTAGAGCACTTCACTTGTAATGAAGATGTCGCGGGTTCGATTCCTGCCTCGGGCTCCAGCGGACGACGTCTGTGCGCAGTTGCCTGCCCTGGGTATGAGACAGGTCGAATCAGCCACGTGACAGGCCACGTGCGACCGGGGAGGCCCTCATGCTTTCGGATTTCAAGAAGTTCGTCCTACGGGGCAACGTCGTGGACCTGGCGGTCGCCGTCGTCGTCGGCGTCGCCTTCACCGCCATGATCACGGCATTCGTCGCGGACCTCATTACCCCGCTCATCGCTGCCATCTTCGGCGAGCCGAACTTCTCGAACCTGAGCTTCAGCCTGCATCACTCCACCTTCAGGTACGGATCGTTCGTCAACGCTGCGCTGTCCTTCGTCATCGTGGCGACGATCGTGTTCTTCGCGGTCGTGGTGCCGCTGACCGCACTGATGCGACGGCTCAACGTGCTGCCCACGGAGGAGCCCAAACCCGAGACGCACCAGTGCCCGCAGTGCCTGAGCGACATCCCCGTCGCGGCGCGCCGTTGCGCGTTCTGCACGTCGGAGATCCCGCAGGCGATCGCAACCGCATCTCCGTCCGGGTCGACGCCATGACGCCAATGGCGCCGTGACCCGTGACGCACTGACTCGGGCGTCAGGCGTCTCCGGTGGCGCGGGCAATGAGCGCGTTGCACGGCAGGTTCTCGTCGAGGACCTTGTGCGCCTGCTCCACACCGCATACGGGCAGGCTCGCCGTGTCGAGTAGTCCCACCTGCACGAGCAGCGAGGCCTGGTCCCAGTAGATGCGTTCGAACGAGACCTTGTCCCCCTCGAACCCGGCGACGACGACCACGGGCAGCTGCACGAAGCGACCCGTGGGCGCGACGCCGGGCAAGAAGGTGTCCATGACGATGTCGTGGGTGAAGCGCATCACCATTTCGTCGACGACGCGGCCCGCACCCACGGTGCGCGACACATGGGTGATGCCGGTGTCGGCGGGCCAGTGTCCGATGAAGTGGGCACCGTAGAAACGGCGGACGCCCTCAGCATCGACGCCACCGGCCACGGTGGGCACATGGGTCACATGGGGTGCTGCGGTCATGGTGCCCATGGTGGCGTCGAGATCCTTGGACTCGAACTCGTAGGCGACGTGCGCGTCGAACACCGCCGCGATGTCGGGTCCGATCGGCGCTGCGCTCTCGTCGGGCATCGTGCGCCTCCCTCGTTCTCCCAGGTCCTGGCTGCGCGCCCAGTCTGTCACCGGGCCCGAAACGATTCGCGGTCGGGGCCGTCAGCCCGGTGATCGCTGCCGCGCCGTCGAACGCTGGCGCGCCACCTCGAAGCACGCCACCGCGCCGGCGACGCCAACGTTGAGGGAGGGCAGCGCGCCGTGTTGGGGGATCGCCGCGATGGCGTCGCAGCGCTTGCGTACCAGCGGCGCCAACCCCTTCTCCTCGCTGCCGACCACCACCGCGACCGGGCCCTCGCCGAGCGGGAGGTCGTAGAGCGACTGGGCGGCCTCACCGGCCAGCCCGATGGACCACACGCCGAGGTCGCGCAGGTCGTTCGAGCGCGGTGGGCACGCCCCCCACGACGGCGAAGCTGAGGTGTTCGATGGCACCGGCCGCCGTCTTGGCCACCGTCGGCGACAGACGGGCCGAACGGTGGCGCGGCATCACGACCCCCCTGACCCCGGCACACTCCGCGCTGCGCAAGAGGGCGCCCAGGTTGCGCGGGTCGGTGAGACCGGCCGCGACGAGGAGGAAGGCCGGCGCGCCGGCCCGGTCCGGCCGGCACAGGTCTTCGAGGGGCACGGGCTCGAGCGGGCGGGCCAGCGCCAGCACGCCCTGCGGCGCCTCGGTGCGCGCCTGGGCGTCGAGCCGAGCGCGCGGCACCGTCTCGATCGGGATTCGCAGACGGCCGGCCAGCTCCTCAATGCGATCGAGCTGCGGCGAGGGGTCCTGGTCCTCGGCGAGCAGCACCCGGCGCACCGGGCGTCGCCCGACCGCCAGCAATTCGAGCACGGCTCGACGTCCCTCCACCTGGTCTCCGCCGAGCTCGCTCAGGGCCTCTGGGCGGGGACGCCCGCGGGAACCCGAGCGGCCGCGGCAGGCCGTCGGGTGGCTGGGCGCGTCGCCCGGCTGCGCCCTGGCGTGGGGCACGCTCCGGCGCGCCCCCTCCCCCTGGTGCCGCCGCGCGGCGCCGGGCGGGGCGGCCGGCGACTCACGACGGCTCCATCAAGACGACCGCGAGGCAGGCGATGCCCTCGGCCCGCCCGAGCGCCCCGATTCCCTCTGCCCGCGTCGCCTTGACCGAGATCGGTGCGCCCACCACGGCACCGAGCCGTGCCGCCATGGCGGCGGTGTGCGGTGCGAGGCGGGGTGTGTCGGCCACGACCGTGCAGTCGCCGTTGACGCAGGCGTAGCCCTCCCCGGCCGCCATGCGCACGACGTGCGTCAGCAGGGCGAGGCTGTCGGCACCCTCCCAGGCCGGGTCGGTGTCGGGAAATGCCGGCCGAGGTCGCCGAGACCGACAGCGCGCCCAGAATGGCGTCGGCGAGCGCGTGGGAGACGGCGTCGGCGTCGCTGTGGCCGCCCAGTCCCCGGGCCCCCTCGATCACGACGCCGCCGAGAACGAGGGGCCGGTGCGGGTCCTCGGAGAAGCGATGGATGTCGATGCCCTGGCCGATGCGCATCCTCAGTCCCTTCGTTGCGCCAACAGGCGCTCGGCCGTCTCGAGATCGTCGGGTGCCGTGATCTTGAGGTTGCCCGGCTCACCGGGCACGACCAGGACCGTCCCACCCACAGCCTCGACCAACATGGCGTCGTCGGTGGCGCTCGCCGCGGCCGCTGCCAACTCGTGGGCCCGGCGCAACGCGGCGGCCCGGAAGGCCTGCGGCGTCTGCACCGCCATCAAGCCCGTCCGGTCCAGCGTGCTCGTCACCCGCCCGCTCGCATCCACCGCCTTGATCGTGTCACTCGGCCGCATACCCGGGACGGCACCGTCCACGTCCACGCCGTCGAGCGCGGCGACCACCGCGTCGAAGAGCGCGCGCGACGCGAGCGGCCGTGCCGCGTCGTGCACCACGATGACGTCGGCCGCGGCGGGGACGGCGGCCAGCCCGGAGCGGACCGAGTCCGCACGGGTCGCGCCGCCGCGCACGGTCGTGTCGGCGCCGTGTGAATCCGGGGCTTCCGGGTCCGCCGTGGCGGCGGGAAGGACGAGGACGACCCCGGCGGAGCCGGGCCGGCATGCGTCGACGGCCCACTCGAGCACCGGACGTCCACCGACCAGTGCGTACTGCTTGGGGGCGCCGAAGCGCGACCCTGTGCCGCCCGCCACGACGATCGACCACACCGTCGCCATGCCCGTGGCGTGACCCGGGGGTCCGGTCAGGTCAGCGCGTCGTTCAGACGCTCTTCGGCCGTCTCCTCGTCCACGTTGAGCGCGAAGGTCAGCTCGGACACCAGAATCTGGCGCGCCCGCTGCAGCATGCGCTTCTCGCCCGCGGACAGGCCCTTGTCCTTGTCGCGAATGGAGAGGTTCCGCACCACCTCGGCCACCTGGTAGATGTCGCCGGAGCGAAGCTTCTCCGAGTGGTTCTTATAGCGGCGGGACCAGTTCGTCGGCATGCGCGCCTCCTTTTTGCGCAGCACGGCGAACACCTCCTCGACCTCCTCGTCGTTGATCACCTCGCGCAGCCCGACACCCTCGGTGTTGTCGGCCGGGACGTTGAGGATCAGGTCGCCGTAGGCCAGGCGCAGGACCAGGTACTCGCGCTTCTCGCCGAACGCGACCTTGGTCTCACGCTTCTCGATGACGGCGGCTCCGTGGTGGGGGTAGACGACTTTGTCTCCGACCTTGAAGGACACAGGACTGGGACTCCCTTGGGTGAATCGGTGGCGCCCGCACGGGCGCACAGCTGTGCGGGCACTGCTCTGAAAGAGTGCCGAAGCGGGCCCGAAACCGCTCGGCGTGACAGACCATTCTACCAGAAGAGGTCGCTCATTCGTATCGCTCGAAGATGCTGGCCTCGACGAGGCGAGCCAGGCCGTCGCGCACGTGGCGGGCCGTGGCGCTGCCGATACCCTCGACCGACTCGAGCTCCGCCGCCGACGCCGAGAGGATCTCGGGCAGCGATCCGAAGCGCTGGACCAGCCGCTCGATCAACGTCTCGGAGAGCTGCTGGGGCAAGCGGTGCAGCAGGCGATAGCCGTGCGGTGCGAGCTCGGCCTGCATCTGGTCGAAGGAGCCGGGCAGGTTCAACGCCGTCACGACCTTGGGGAGGTCCATGAGCGCGTCGGGCGGGAGCGAGCGCAGGTGCGCGATGCCCGTGTCGTCGGTGTAGTCGCGCAGCACGAGCATCAGGCTCTCCTCCGCGCCGGCACGCAGCTCCTCGGTCTGGAGATGGATGAGGCGCCCGTCGGAACCGAGCTCGACGAGGTGGCCCTCGATCTCCTCGGCGATGCGGCGCACCATCTCGCCCGGCTGGAGCACCGACACCACGTCGCGCACCGAGACCGAATCCTCCATCTCGAGGCGGGTCAACGTGGCCAGCGCGTCGTCGTAGCGCGTCCGGAAGCGCTGCAAGGTGGACAGGGCCTGGCTCGAGCGGTCGATCAGCCAGCCAGCCGACTGGGTCGTGTGTTTGCTGGTCGTTGCGGTAGACCGCAATGGTCGCCATCGCCTCGGAGACGGCGATGACGGGCACGTCGATGGAGCGCGCGACGCGCTCCGCCGTGCGGTGGCGCGTCCCGGTCTCGGAGGTGGGGATGGTGGCCTTGGGCACGAGATGCACGTTGGCCCGCGCGATGCGGGACGCGTCGGTCGCCAGAATGATGGCACCGTCCATCTTGGCCAGCTCGGAGAGGCGTTGGGGGGTGTACTCGGCGTCGAGCAGGAAGCCTCCGGTGCAGACCGAGAGGACGGCCGGATCGTCCCCGACGAGGATCAGTGCACCGTGCTTGGCCTGCAGGATCCGGTCCAGTCCCTCTCGGAGCTTGGTGCCCGGGGCGATCATGGCCAGCGCGTCGTTCAGAGGCTGGCTGCCGCTGAGGTCGGACACCCGGGCATCGTATCCGGCCCGCCCTGCTGATCGACCGGTTCGCAGGTCGCGCCGCTGCCAGCGCGTCCGCGAGCGTCCGCACACCCACGATGCTGATCCCCGCTGGCACGTCGTCGCCGAGACCGTCGACTGACGACGCGGGCACGAGTGCGCGGGTGAATCCGGCGCGATGGGCCTCGGTCAGGCGACGCGCCGCGCCCGGGACGGCCCGCACCTCGCCCGCCAGTCCGAGCTCGCCGAAGGCGACGAGGTCGGCTGGCACGGGCCGCCCGGTGACCACCGACGCCAACGCAAGCGCGACCGCCAGGTCGACAGCCGGCTCGCTCACCGCGATGCCGCCGGCTGCCGCGACGAAGAACTCCCCTGTCGCCGGCACCGGTACCGTGCTTCGGCAGGCGAGCACGGCGACGAGGAGGTTGGCCCTCGCCGCGTCGATGCCGAGCACGTGCGGGCGCGACGCGGCGGCACCGCCGGGCCCGAGGAGTGCCTGCACCTCGACCAGCAGCGGTCGCCGGCCCTGCAACACCGGCACCACCGTGCTGCCGGGGACGCCCGCCATGCGGTCGCCCAGCATGAGCGGACCGGGGTCCGCCACGCTCCGCAGGCCGTCGTCGCGCATCTCGAAGATGCCGACCTCGCCTGTCGGACCGAAGCGGTGCTTGACCGCGTTGAGCACGCGCAACGCGTGGTGGCGGTCGCCGTCGAAGGAGAGCACGGTGTCGACCAGGTGCTCGACCGCTCGGGGCCCAGCGAGGTCCCCGTCCTTGGTCACGTGGCCGACCAGAAGCAGCGGGACACCGCTCGACTTGGCCAGGCGCGTCAGGCGCTCGACGCAGGCCCGTACCTGGGCCAGGCTGCCAGCCGGCTGAGGCAGCTCGGGGTCCGAGACCGACTGCAGCGAGTCGACCACCACGAGGGCCGGCCGCGCCCGCCCGACCGCCTCCTCGATCGCGCTCGACGTCGGGGCCCTCCAGGGCGAGCAGGTGCGCGGGCACCGGGCCGAGGCGCGCCGCCCGGCCACTGACCTGGACCAGTGACTCCTCGGCTGAAGCGAGCATGACGTCGAGGCCGCGGCGGGCCACCGAGGCGAGGACCTGGAAGAGCAGGGTCGACTTGCCGATGCCCGGCGGGCCGAAGAGCAGGGTGACCGAACCCCCGACCACACCGCCACCCACGACGCGGTCGAGCTCGCTGACGCCCGTCGGGATCGGGCGTGCCCCCGCCGTCGAGACCTCGGCCAGGGGGATGGCGCCTTCCGCCCGCAACGCTCCGGCTGCTGCGGCCCCGGGCCGCAGCAGCACGCGCAGAGACGTCGGCACGGCGGCGAACGTGTTCCACTCGCCGCACGCGGGGCAACGCCCGACCCAGCGCAACGACGTCGTGCCGCACCCCTCGCACGCATAGGACTCACCGGACCGGGTACGTGCGTGCTGGTTGCTCGCCATGGCAGGCACGCTACGGACCGGGTGTCACAACCAATTGGTCGACGGGCCCACCCGGCGCCGTCGGGCGCAGGCGCGGACGCCGGGACGGTGACAGGCTCGCGGCGTGGACGTACCGAGCAGCCGGGCACGCGACGATTTGGTGGCGCAGCTGGGTGACGCCGACGCCCATCAACGGCTGCTGACCGAGCTCGCGTGCCTCCACCAGGTCGACCTACACCCGGCCGGCGCGCCGCACGTGCTCTCTGGTTGGGTCCGCGTGGCGGCGTGGAACGTGCAACGAGGCCGGCGGCCCGCCGCGCTGGCGGCCTCGTTGGGTGCGGCCGGTGCCGACCTGTGCCTGCTCTCGGAGCTCGACGCCGGCATGGCCCGCACGCAGAACCTCGACACGACTGGCTGCATCGCCCGCGACCTCGGTGCCGGGTCGGTCTTCGGGGTGGAGTTCGTCGAGCTGAGCCTCGGTGACGAACTGGAGCAGCGCGCCGTCGCCCGCGCCGGCGACGCCACCAACGAGCGTGGCCTGCACGGCAACGCTGTCATCGCTGCCGCACCCCTCGAGGACCCAGCGGTGGTGCGCCTGCCCGATGTCGGCCTGGGCTGGTTCGCGGCCGACTCGACCCAGCCGCGGGTGGGCGGGCGCATGGCGGTGCTCGCCACCGTGCGCGTCGACGGCACCGCCGTCCAGATCGCGTCCACCCACCTGGAGAACCGCACCGACGCCGCGCACCGCGCCGAGCAGATGGAGGCGTTGGTACAGCGCCGTGGATGAGCGAGGAAACGGTGGCCCTGCCGTCGTCGGTGGCGACTGCAACACGCTGGGCGCGGAGTACGGCGAGCTCTTCGACCGCCCACTCGTCCGGGCCATGCGAGTCGAGGACCCCACGCGCTTCACCTGGCCCATCGCCTACGAACCGCTCTTCGAAGTGGCGCAGGCCTACGGCTACAGCTGGATCGACGCCAACGTCGCCGCGCCGACGACCGAACACGACGGTCGCGGGCTGCCCGACCATGTGCCGATCCGCCTGGACTGGCTGTTTGTGCGCGGCCTGGTGGCCCGACGCCCCGCCGTCGTCGCGGGGGGTGGCCTCTCGGACCATCACCTGGTCAGCACCGGCGTGCGGCTCCCGTGAGCGTGCTCGTCCGCGCCGCGATGCGACCGGCTGACGAGGAGGGGATCCTCGCCGTGGTCGACGCGGCCTTCGCCGACGACACCCGGGACGCCAGCGAGGAGATCGCCATCGTCCGCGGCACGTGGGCCGCCTGCGGGGCCGCGTCGCTCGTCGAGCTGGTGGCCGATGACGCCGGTGCGGTGGTGGCGCACGCGCTGGCCGCGCCGGGCCGCCTCGACGGCACGCCGCGACGCGGTCGCGGGAGTCGCACCGGTGTGCGTGGCGCCGTCGCACCAGGGCCACGGCGTCGGCACCGCGCTCATGCACGCGCTCGTCGCCGAGGCCGAGGCGCGCCGATGGCCACTGCTGGTGCTGCTCGGCGACCCGGCGTTCTACGGACGCGTCGGTTTCGCCGCCGCCAGCTCGCTCGGCATCCACTACGCGCCAGCCGGGCCCGACAGTCCGCACTTCCTGGCGCGCCCGCTCGGCGGCGTGGCCGCGCCAGGGCGCGGCGAGTTCACCTACTGCTGGGAGCCGGGGTAGGTCGCCCTATTCGGGATCGGCGCCGGCGCCGGCCAGCTCGAGCGGCGGGGGCTCGATGCCCTCGATCGCCCGGAACGTCAGCTGCGGGCCCTCGCCGTCGATCGGCGACTCCTCGACGTCGACGACGATGGTCTCGCCGACCCGGAACTCCTTCCACAAGATGCGCTCGGAGAGCGGGTCCTCGACCAGCTGCTGGATGGCCCGGCGTAGCGGCCGGGCTCCGAGCTGCGGGTCGTAGCCCTTCTCGGCCAGCAGCGTGCGGGCCGCCGGCGTCGAGCTCCAGGCCGATGCCCTGGTCCGAGAGCTGCCTGATCGTGCGCGCCATGAGCAGGTCGACGATCTCGATGACCTCGGCCCGCGAGAGCTCGTGGAACACGATGACCTCGTCGATGCGGTTGAGGAACTCGGGCCGGAAGTGCGCCTTGAGCGCCTCGTCCACCTTGGCCTTCATGCGCTCGTAGGTCACGGCCTCCGACGTCTTGGCGAAGCCCATGTTGGACTTGCGCAGATCGGCGGTCCCGAGGTTCGAGGTCATGATGAGCACGGTGTTCTTGAAGTCGACGGAGCGACCCTGGGCGTCGGTGAGCCGCCCGTCCTCGAGGATCTGCAGCAGCGTGTTGAACACGTCGGGGTGCGCCTTCTCGACCTCGTCGAACAGCACGACGGAGAACGGCTTGCGCCGCACGGCCTCGGTGAGCTGTCCGCCCTCCTCGTAGCCGACGTAGCCCGGGGGGCGAGCCGACCAGCCGGCTGACCGTGTGCTTCTCCATGTACTCGGACATGTCGAGCTGGATGAGCGCGTCCTCGTCGTCGAAGAGGAACTCGGCCAGCGTCTTGGCCAGTTCGGTCTTGCCGACACCCGTCGGCCCCAAGAAGATGAACGACCCGCTCGGTCGCTTGGGGTCCTTGAGGCCGGCCCGCGTGCGCCGGATCGCCCGGGACAGCGCCTTGAGCGCCTCCTCCTGGCCGATGACCCGCTTGTGGAGCTCGTCCTCCATGCGCAGGAGCTTGGCCGTCTCCTCCTCGGTGAGGCGGTAGACGGGGATGCCGGTCCAGGCGGCCAGCACCTCGGCGATGACCTCCTCGTCGACGACGTCGAAGAGGTCGACGCCGTCGGCCCGCAGCTCGGCCTCTTGGGCCTCCTTGAGGTCGAGGCGCTCCTTCTCCTGCTCGGCCAGCTTCTTGGCCTGCTCGAAGGCACCCTTTTCGATGGCGGCCTCTTTGTCGGCCCGCAGGCGCACGATCTCCTCGTCGAGCTTCTTGGCACTCGGCGGCGTGGTCATGCGGCGGATGCGCAGCCGGCTGCCTGCCTCGTCGATGAGGTCGATGGCCTTGTCGGGGAGGTAGCGGTCGGCCAGGTAGCGGTCGGCCAGGTTGGCCGCGGCGACAAGCGCCTGGTCCGTGATGCTGACCGCGTGGTGCGACTCGTAGCGGTCGCGCAGGCCCTTGAGGATGTCGATGGTGAGCGCCACGCTCGGCTGGTCGACCTTGACCGGCTGGAAACGACGCTCGAGCGCGGCGTCCTTCTCGAGGTGCTTGCGGTACTCGTCGATCGTCGTGGCGCCGACCGTCTGCAGTTCGCCTCGGGCCAGCATCGGCTTGAGGATGGAGGCGGCGTCGATGGCGCCCTCGGCAGCACCGGCTCCGACCAACGTGTGGATCTCGTCGATGAAGAGGACGATGTCGCCGCGCGTGCGGATCTCCTTGAGCACCTTCTTCAAGCGCTCCTCGAAATCACCGCGGTAGCGGCTCCCCGCCACGAGCGCACCGAGGTCGAGCGTGTAGAGCTGCTTGCCCGCGAGCGTCTCGGGCACCTCGTTGGCCACGATCTGCTGGGCCAGGCCCTCGACGATGGCCGTCTTGCCGACGCCCGGCTCGCCGATGAGGACCGGGTTGTTCTTGGTGCGCCGCGACAGCACCTGCATGACGCGTTCGATCTCTTTAGCACGACCGATGACCGGGTCGAGCTTGCCGTCGCGGGCGAGCTGGGTGAGATTGCGACCGAACTGGTCGAGAACCGGCGAGCCCGATGGGCTGTCGCCCGAGCTGGCGCCCTGGCTCGCACCGACCGACTCCTTGCTCTGGTTCCCCGACATCAACTGGATCACCTGCTGGCGCACGCGGCCCAGGTCCGCGCCAAGGCTGACGAGCACGGTGGCGGCCACGCCCTCACCCTCACGCACGAGGCCGAGGAGCATGTGCTCGGTGCCGATGTAGCTGTGACCCAGTTGCAGCGCCTCGCGCAAAGAAAGCTCGAGAACCTTCTTCGCCCGTGGCGTGAACGGCGGCGAACCACTCGGCGCGGTACCTGCCATGCCGATGGTCTCTTCCACCTTCTCGCGCACGGCCTCGAGGGAGATCCCGAGCGACTCGAGTGCCTTGGCGGCAACTCCTTCGCCCTCGTGGATCAGTCCCAGGAGGATGTGCTCGGTGCCGATGAAGCTGTGGTTCAGCAGGCGCGCCTCTTCCTGCGCAAGCACCAACACCCTCCGTGCCCGGTCGGTGAAACGTTCGAACACCCTGACCGCCTCTCCTTTGTCTCCCTTGAATCTCGGCCCAGTGTACCTGTGGCCTTAGTCGAACACGCCGCAGCCAGGAAGGCACGGTGTGACAAGGGAAACCTCGTGCACGCCGTTTCCGGCGACCCCTGCTAGCTGGCGTTTGTCGAGATTCGGCGGCCGTGCCGTAACGTTTGGCTAGTGAACCCGACCGAAGCCCTCGGCCTGCCCCGCCTGCAAGAGGGACTGCAGCGTCTAGAGCCCCTGCTCACCGCCTCGGTGGTCACCGGCGACGGGTTCTTGGACGAGGTGACCACCCACCTGATTGCGGCCGGGGGCAAGCGCCTCCGGCCCCTGCTCGCGCTGGCCAGCGCGACGGCGGGCGAGCGGGACGCGACCGACGACGACCTCATGGGAGCCGTCGCGGTGGAGCTCGTGCACTTGGCTTCCCTCTACCACGACGACGTGATCGACGAGGCGACCATCCGTCGCAATGTCGAGAGCGTCAACAGCCGCTTCGGGAACCTGGTGGCCATCGTGGCCGGCGACTACCTCCTCGCTCGTAGCGCGGCCATCGCCGCCAGTCTGGGCACCGAGGTGGCCGCGCTCCTCGCCGACACCTTGGGCCGCCTGTGCCAGGGTCAGGTCACCGAGGTGCGCTCGGCCTTCCAGATCGGCCGCAGCGCGGACGACTATTTCGCGACCATCAGCGGCAAGACCGCGGCGCTCACCGCGACGTCGTGTCGGATCGGCGCGATCACCGGCGGGCTGGCGCTCTCAGAGGTCGACGCGTGCACCGAGTACGGACGCTGCTTCGGCATGGTGTTCCAGATCCGCGACGACATCCTCGACATCACCGCGACCGACGGTCAGCTACAGAAGCCGGCCGGTCAGGACCTCGCCGAGGGCATCTACACCTTGCCGGCGCTCGTCGCGCTGGACGACCCCGATGCCGGCCCCGACTTGCGCGCGCTGCTCGGCCAACCGCTCGCCCAACCCGAGCGGGACAAGGCGAGGGGCATCGTGCTGGCGTCGCGGGGCATCGCCGTCGCCGTCGACCAGGCTCGTGCCTATGTCGAAGAAGCGCGGCACGCCTCCGAGGGGATCGCCCGCTCCGGCCTGCGCGACGGCCTCTCGAGTCTCGCGGCCGAGCTCCTCACCGACCTTCCGGGCTAGGCCCGACGCTCACAGTCCGCCGGTGTTGCCGGTGTTGCCGGTGGTCCCCGTGGCTCCGGTCGAGCCACCACTGGTCGTCGACGTCGTGGACGTGGTCGTTGTGGTCGAAGTCGACGCGCTGCTCGGTGCGATTGTCGGCGCTGTCGTCGGCGTAGTCGTCGGCGCGGTCGTCGACGACGACCCCGTCGTGGGCGTGTTACCTGTCGCCGGCGTCGCGGCCGAGCCCGCCGAGGCGCACCCCGGCTGCACCCTGGCCAGTCGCGCGTCCACCTTGGACTCACGTCTTTGCAGTCGCGCGAGGCGTGCGGCGATGCGGTTGGCCCTCTTGGTGTGGCCGGCCACCTTGGCCTTGGCCTCCCGGGCCTCGGCCTTGGGCGCCTTGGCATCCACCTTGTGCTCGAGCTTGGCCACCCGGGCCTCGATCTTGGGTAGTCGGGAGCACACAGACGCCGTCGCGGCGCCGCTCCCGGTCCCCGTGCCGGGCGGCGTCGACGCCGCGCCGGCCAGGCCGGCCACGCCGAGCGTCAGTGCCCCGACGGCGGCGGTCCCTGTGATGAGTGTGCGAACCATGGGTCCTCCCCGGACGACGCTGGTGCGGTCTGAGCCCACTCTGAATGGCAGATGTAAGAGACGTGTGAGGAACGTGTGAGGTGACCCGCCCATCCGAGGGCGTGACCCCCTGGTGCCCGGGTCACCGGCGGCTCAGCCGGCGCTTGACCCCGTGGTCCCTGGGCCGGCGGTGGTGCCGCTGGCGCTGCAGGCCGCCTGGGCCTTGGCCAGCCGTGCGTCGACCTTGTTCTCTCGGTTCTGGACCCTGGTGACCCGGTTCGCCAGGGCGTCCGCCCGCTTGGTCCTGCCTTCGTTCTTCAGCTTGGCCTCACGGGCCTGGACCTTGGGCAGGCGCGCGGCCAGCTTGGCCTCGACCTTGTGGACCCTGGCCTCGATCGCTGGGAGCTTGGCGCAGCGCGCCGCCGTGGTCGTGCTGCTCGACGGCGTTGCCGGCGCGGCGGCACCCGCCGCGCCGGCCAGGCCGGCTGCGCCCAGGCTCAGGGCCCCTGCGACTGCGGTGCCGGCGATGATCTTGCGGAACATGTCTGTCCTCCTTGGACGTCCGTGCACTCGGCACGCTCACCGCCCTCCGGCGGCATCGCTCACGCTGAACGCCAGGTGTGAGGGAATCGTGAGCGAGGTTTGAAGAATGCACCCGCACGCTAAGAACGCGTGAAGAAATGGGCCTGAATTCGACTGAATTGATCAGCCAGGCTCGGGGCGGAGCGTGGGGAAGGCGATGACCTCGCGGATGTTGGCCACGTCGCCGAGCAGCATCACCAGCCGGTCGACGCCGAGCCCGAAGCCCGACGTCGGGGGCAGCCCGTACTCGAGCGCGCGGAGATACTCCTCGTCGACCTCACCGGGTGCTTCCTCGTCCCCGGCGCGGGCGGCCGCCACCTGCTCTTCGAAGCGGGCGCGCTGGTCGTCCGGGTCGACGAGCTCGCTGAAGCCGTTGCCGAGCTCTCGGCCGGCGACGACCGGCTCGTAGCGCTCGACGAGCTCGGGCCCGTCGCGGTGGCGACGCGCCAGCGGCGACACCTCGGCCGGGTAGTCGGTCACGAAGACCGGACCCCACAGCTCGGTCTCGGTCGTCTTCTCGTAGATCTCGAGGAGGATCTTGCCGGGCCCCCAGGCGTCGTCGACGGCGATGCCGACCTCGGTGGCGGCCCGGACCATCTCGGCGCGCGGCGCGCGCACGTCGAGCGTCATGCCGGTGGCCTCCGCGACGAGGTCGGTCATCGGCGCGCGGCGCCACGGCGTGCTGAGGTCGAGCGCGCGCCCGCCGTAGGTGAGTTGCGTCGTACCGCACAGATCCTGGGCCAGCCCGGCCACCAGGTCCTCGAAGACGGCCATGGTGTCGGTGTAGTCGGCGTAGGCCTCGTAGAGCTCGAGCATCGTGAACTCGGGATTGTGGCGCGGCGAGATGCCTTCGTTGCGGAACACGCGGCCGATCTCGAAGACCTTCTCGAAACCGCCGACCACGAGCCGCTTGAGATAGAGCTCGGGCGCGATGCGCAAGAAGAAGTCGGTGTCGAGCGCGTTGTGGTGAGTGACGAACGGGCGCGCCGCCGCGCCGCCGAGGACCGGGTGCAACAACGGCGTCTCGACCTCCACGAAGCCCCGTGCCCACAGGCGCTCGCGCAGGTGCTGCACCACCTTGCTGCGCAGCTGGAGCAAGCGGCGACTGCTGTCGTTGGCCCACAGGTCGACCTCGCGCTGTCGATAGCGCGTCTCGATGTCGCTGACACCCCGCCACTTGTCGCCGAAGTTGCGCCGGGCCTGTGCCAGCAGCACCCACTCGCTCACCTTCACCGACAACTCACCGCGCTTGGTCCGCACGACCACACCGCGCGCGCCGACCCAGTCGCCCAGGTTCAGCTTGACGAACTCGTCGAAGCGCTCGGTCACCGCCGCCAGCGCGAACAGCTGCACCGAGCCCGAGCTGTCGCGCAGCTCGGCGAACGCGAGCTTGCCCTGGGGCCGGAAGAGCATGATGCGGCCGGCGACCCCGACGGTGACACCGGACTCCTCCCCGGGGGCCGAGCGCCGACCAGGCATCCAGCACGGCCGCCGCCTCGTGGGTGCGCTCGTACCGGTAGGGAAAATCAGGCCGGGCTTCGGTCATGCGCGGCCGCTCACGACGTGACGTTGCGCTCGTACACGATGCGCAGGCCGTGCAGGGTCAGCCAGGGCTCCACGTGGTCAATGGTGTCCGAATACGGGGCGATGAGCGAACTGAAGCCGCCCGTCGCCACGACCGTCGAGGGACCCAGCTCCTCCATGAAGCGCTTGGCCAGCGCGTCGACCAATCCGGCGAAGCCGTAGAGGGTCCCCGCTTCAATGGACTCGACGGTGGAGCGGCCGATGACGCTGCGCGGCTCGACGAGCTCCACCCGGCGCAGGGCGGCAGCTTGCTGGTAGAGGGCGTCGAGACTGATGGCCACGCCGGGAGTGATCGCACCACCGAGGTACTCGCCCTTGGCGCTGACGGCCTCGACGGTCGTCGCCGTCCCCATGTCGACGACCACGCAGGGCCCGCCGTAGAGGTCGTAGGCACCGACCGCGTCGGCGATGCGGTCGGCGCCGACCTCCTTGGGGTTGTCGTAGAGGATCGGCATCCCGCTCTTGGTGCCCGGTCCGAGGACGACGCACGGCACGTCGGCGAACCAGCGGGTCGCCATCTGGCGCAGCTCGGTCGTCACGTGGGGCACCGAGGAGCTGACTGCGATGCCAGTGACCGACGACGCGATGTCGAGGCCCTCGAGGTCGAGCAGCTGGGTCAGGAGCACCGCGTGCTCGTCGGGGGTCCTGGTGGGCACCGTCGAGAGGCGCCAGTGATGCGTCAGGCCCGCCGGCGCCGTCAGGTCGCGCTCGGTCCCGATGCCGACTCCGACGCTCTCCTCGACGACCGGCACGGTGTCGGTGTCGTCGCGCGTGTAGAGGCCGATGACTGTCTCGGTGTTGCCCACGTCGATGACGAGGAGCACTGCTCTCCCTTCCTCCTCTTTCCTTCTTCCTTTGGTTTTTTGTGCTTCCGTTGCGCCGGGTGTGCCTTGATCGCGTTGTTCCTAGGCCGGATGGGGCACCGACGCGGCATCCCCGGTCCACACCAGGTCGAGACCGAGGTCGAGCACCGGTGCCGAGTGCGTGAGGGCCCCGACCGAGATGCGGTCGGGCCCCGCTGCCGCGTAGTCCCCGACGGTGGCCAGGGTCACCCCGCCGGAGACCTCGGTGAGGATGGGCCCGCTGGCGTCGCGGTGCGCCACGCCGATGGCCTCGGTGACGGTGGCGGGATCCATGTTGTCGAGCAGCACGGCGTCGGTGCCGGCGGTGGCCGCCTCGGCCACCTGGTCGAGCGTGTCGCACTCGATCTCGACCAGCCGTCCGGGCCAACGCGCCTGCGCCGCGTGCACCGCGTCGGTGATGGTCGTACCGGCGAGGTGGTTGTCCTTCACCAACACGGCGTCGGAGAGCCCGGCGCGGTGGTTCGTGCCACCTCCGGCGCGCACGGCGGCTTTTTCCAGCACGCGGAGCCCCGGCGTTGTCTTGCGGGTGTCGAGGATCTGCACGGCTCGGTTGCGCTCGTGGGCGGCCTCGACGAACTCGGCCGTGAGGGTGGCCACGCCCGAGAGGTGGCCGAGAAAGTTGAGGGCCGTCCGCTCCGCCGTGAGGATGGGACGCAAGGGGCCCGTGACCTCCATGAGCGTCTCGCCCGCCGCAAGAGGGTCGCCGTCGACGACGCGCCACTCGACGGCCAGCTCGGGGCCGACGCGAGCGAACGTCTCGGTGGCGCAGTCACGACCCGCCAGCACGCCACTGCGCCGGGCTCGCAGCGCGTAGCGCGCCGTGACACCCTCGGGCACCAGCGCCGCCGTGAGGTCGCCGTCGGGGCCGAGGTCCTCGGCCAGCGCACGCGCCACCGCCTCGCGCACCGCCCGCGCGTACGCGCTGTCCGGCTCGCCTCCCCCGCTCACACGCCACCGCTCACGGGAGGGTCTTCGGCCGCCCCGTGGACGAGGCGGCACCGCCAGGCCGGGTCGGTCTCGGGGTACTCGCGCCGCGAGTGGGCACCCCGGCTCTCGGTGCGGGCGAGCGCCGAGGTCAACAGCGCGTCGGCCAGCCGCAGCAGGTTGGCCAGCTCGCCCTCGGCGACCGACCCGGCGCGCGCGCCGAGCACACCCGCGATCTCCTCGACCACGGCGCGCGCGCCGGCCAGGGACTCGGCGCTGCGCACCACACCCGCACCGCGGGTCATGGCGCGCTGCAGCGTGTCGCGCAGCTTGGGCACGTCTACGCCGGGCTGCACCACAGGCCCGAACGGCGGCCCGGCGGGGTGGCGGGCGAGCACCCGGGCGTCGATCCCGTCAACCGGCTCGGCGCCCAGGACGGCGCGCAGCGCGCCGCTGGCCTCGGGCCCCCGCGCGCCGGCCGAGATGTGCTCGGCCAGGCGCGCCCCGAAGACCATGCCCTCGAGCAAGGAGTTGGAGGCGAGCCGGTTGGCCCCGTGCACGCCGGTGCAGGCCACCTCGCCCACGGCCCAGAACCCGGGCAGCGCCGTGGCGCCCCACAAGTCGGTGACCACGCCGCCAGAAAGGTGGTGCGCCGCCGGCGCGATGGGAAGCCAGTCGCGCTCGGGGTCGAGCCCGATGGAGGACAGCGAGGCCGCGATGGTCGGAAAGCGCGACGAGAAGCGCTCGAGCCCGGTGGCGTCGAGCCAGAGGTGGTCCACGCCCTGGGCCGCCATGGTGGCGGCCATGGCGCGGCTGACCACGTCGCGCGGCGCCAGCTCGTCGACGAAACGCTCGCCCTCGCGGTCGCGCAGCAGCGCGCCGTGACCGCGCAGCGCTTCGGACAGGAGGGGGCGGGGCATGGCGGGGTGGTGCAGCGCGGTCGGGTGGAACTGGACGAACTCGACGTCGGCCACCGGGACGCCGGCGCGCAGCGCCATGGCGACGCCGTCGCCGGTCGACTCGGGCGGGTTGGTCGTGACCGAGAAGAGCTGGCCGGCGCCGCCGGTCGCCAGTACGACGTGGGTGGCCCGAACCTCGACCGGCTCGGTGCCGGCCGGACCCGGTGGCAGGGCGCGCACGCCCACGCAGCGGCCGTTCTCGGTGAGCAGCTCGAGCGCGAACCAGCCCTCCAGCACCGCGCTGGCCGAACGGTAGGTGGCGTCGACCAGCGCGCGCTCCACCTCGGCGCCGGTGGCGGCGCCCCCGGCGTGCACGACACGCGGCGCCGAGTGGCCGCCCTCGCGTGCGAGCGCCAGCGATCCCGTCGCTTCGCGGTCGAACTCGGCGCCGAGCGCGATCAGCTCCTGCACGCGCCCGGGGCCCTCGTCGACCAGGATCCGCACGGCCTCCTCGTCGCACAGGCCGGCGCCGGCCGCAAGGGTGTCGGCCAGGTGCAGGTCGGTCGAGTCCTCGTCGCCCCCGAGCACCGCGGCCACGCCGCCTTGGGCCCAGCGGGTTGCCGCTTGCGGCCAGCGCGCCCTTGGTCAGGACGCCCAGGGTGAGACCAGGTCCGCCCGCCGGCACGGGTCCGGCGAGCCTGACCGCGGCGGACAGCCCGGCGACACCGCTGCCCAGGACCAGGACGTCGAAGGGTCCCGGCCGAGCCGCGTCGGTCACGCCGGTTCGGTCAGGGTCAGCTCGGCATCGAGCCGGGCCGACGCCTCGTCGATGACGCGGTTGCGTCCGTCGACGTGGACCACACGCGGCACGTAACGCTCGAGCTCGGCGCGCTCGTAGTCGGCGTAGGTGATGATGATCACCTTGTCGCCCGGCGCCACCAGCCGCGCCGCCGCGCCGTTCAGGCAGACCTGGCCGCGCTCGCCTTCGATGGCGTAGGTCTCGAAGCGCGCGCCGTTGTCGATATCGAGCACGGCCACCTGCTCGTAGGGGACGATGTCGGCCAGCGCCATCAGCTCGGTGTCGATGGACACCGAGCCCACGTAGTGCAGGTTGGCGCCGGTGACGGTGGCGCGGTGGATCTTCGACTTCATCATGCGGCGGCGCATCGGCTCAACCTGTCCTTTCGAGTTGGTGGGCCACGGAGGCCATGTCGTAACGGGCCACAGCGGACGCGCCGTCGGCGGCCCGGGTGGATGATGCGGGTGCGGGGTGTGCGGCGTCGTCCGCCCCATCGACGGGGGCGCTGTTGTCGATCAGGCGGACGGCCCCCACCCGCGCGGCAATGAGCAGGCGGCTCGCGGCAGGGTCGGCGACCGTGGCGGCCTCGGCCAGCGTGGCGGCGTCGACCACGACCGCGTAGTCGAGCTGGGCCAAGGGCTCGGCCGCCACGACGGCGCGCATCGCATCGGCCAGGGCCGCGCCGGAGCGCTCTCCTGCCGCGACGGCGGCCCGGCCGGCCGCCAGCGCCCGCGACAGCACCGTGGCCGCGGCACGCTCGGTGGCGGACAGGCGCACGTTGCGGCTCGAGCGCGCCAGCCCGTCGTGCTCGCGCACGATGGGGCAGCCGACCAGCTCGACCGGCAGCGACAGCTCGTCCACCATGGCGCGCACCACCGCCAGCTGCTGGTAGTCCTTCAGGCCGAAGTAGGCCCGGCACGGGCCCGCGATGGCGAACAGCTTGGCCACCACGGTCGCCACGCCGTCGAAGTGCCCCGGGCGCGCCTCGCCCTCCCACGACTCGCTGACGCCGCGCACCGTGACCGTCGTCGAAGGCGGCTCGGGCCACGTCGGGTACATCTCGGCCACGCTCGGCGCGAAGACGACGTCGACCCCGACCTCCTTGCACACCTGGAGGTCGCGCTCGAGCGTGCGCGGATAGTGCGCGATGTCCTCGGGGTCGCCGAATTGCAACGGGTTGACGAAGATGGTCACCACGACGGTGTCGCACTCCGCACGCGCCCGCGCAATCAGCGAGAGGTGTCCGTCATGCAGGGCGCCCATGGTCGGCACGAGGCCGACGCAGGCGCCGCGTGTGCGCGCCGCATCGAGCTGCGCGCGGCAGGCGGCGGCGGACTCGACGACCTCCACGACGTACCCCTCAGACCGTCGCCGGCACGGCCGGCACCGGCTCGTCGGGCGTCACCGTCTGCGCACCGTCGCTGGCGGCCAGACGCGTCGCCAGGGCCGCGCCGGCCTGGTAGGCGCTGCGCTCTTCCTCGGGCAGCGCGTCGAGGTGGCGGCTGAGCGTGGCCCAGTCGCCCCGGCGTGCCGGACCGGTCAGCGCGGCCCGTGCGCCCAGCGAGGCCACGTCGTCGACGGCGGCCCGGGTCAGCGGCAAGAAGGACGTCGAGGTCGAGCCCGACCGAGGCGGCCACGCGCTCGACCTGGCCGAGCAGCGCCACGACGTGGTTGGCGGCGATGCAGGCGGCGGCGTGGTAGGCGGCGCGGTTCTCGTCGGCCACTTCGACGAGCCGGCCGCCCAGGCACTCGCACCATCTCGCGTGCCACGGGCTCGCCGGCCACGGCGAAGGTGACCCCTGAGGCGAGGCGGGCCGCCCCGACCTCCCCGTTGGGCAGCGGGACGAGCGGGTGGACAGCGCGCCCGGCGCGGATGGGGCGCCAGCGCGTCGAGCCCGAGCGAGCCCGAGAGGTGCACCACTGTCGTGGTGGGCTCGGGGATGACGGTCGCCGCCACCTCGGCGACGGCGTCGTCGGGCGTGGCGATCACGAGCACATCGACGCCGCGGGCGGCGTCGGCGATGTCGTCGTGGCGCCCGCGAAAGCCGGCGAAATCCCACCCGCGCGTGGAGAGCGCGGCGGCGAGGGACGTACCGGCCCGGCCGGGACCGATGATCCGGATGGAGTGCATTCGACCTCCTTCGGCGTTCCAGCCCCTGACGGGTGCCGTTCGCCTACAGACGATGCGAAAACGTCAGCTACAGATTACCCACACGGCTGACCTCCCCACCAACCGCCCCGAGCTGCTCGGCCGTCACCAGATCGGGGGCGAGGTCGGCCAGGGGTTGGAGGACGAAGCGCCGCTCCCACATGCGGGGGTGCGGCACCGTCAGGTCCGGCTCGTCGACGGCGATGCCCTCGACCCACAGCACGTCGGCGTCGAGGGTCCGCGGGCCCCAGCGTTCGGCCCGCACCCGCTGCGCCGCCTCCTCGAGGGCACGGCAGCGCTCGAGCAGAGCGGCGCGGCGGATCGGCGGTGGCGAGCTCGACCACGACGTTCAGGTACGGCCCCTGGCCCCCGGGGCCGCCCACCGGCTCGCTCTCGTAGAGCGGCGAGACGGCGACGACGTCGCCGGCCGCGGCGAGCCCGTCCACGCCGGCGCGCAGGTGGGCGGCACGATCCCCCAGGTTGGAGCCGAGGCCGATGAAGGCGCGCCGGGTGGCGCCGGGCATCAGCGGGCGCGCCGCACCCTGACCCCGGTCGAAGCCACGTCGAGCGCCAGCGGGGGGCGGAGCTTGCGCACGGTGACCTCGACGGCGTCGAGCCGCGGATCGCTGACCAGCAGCGCGCTGGCCAGCCGGCCGGCCAGCGCCTCGAGGAGGGCGTACGACCGCCCGCCGACCACCTCGGCCGCGGTCTGGGCCAGCGCGCCGTAGTCAACCGTGTCGGCCAGGTCGTCGCTCTCCTGGGCGGCGGCCATGTCCAGCCAGGCCACCACGTCGACCGAGAAGGGCTGGGCCCGCTCCCGCTCCTCGGGCAGGACACCGTGCACCCCGGTCACCCGGAGGTCACGGATCTCGATGCGGTCGGTCACCGCACGCGGCCGCGTGGCAGGCATGCCCTCCAGCTCCGACAGCAGCTCGCGCCCGGGCTCCCCCATGGCATGCCCCACCACGTGCTCGATGAGGGCGACCGCCTGGGGCAGGTTGGTGATGCGCTCGGACCACACGAGGTACCCGGCCAGCACGCCCATGACCCGGTCGCCCAGCTCGTCTTGGTGCACGAGGATGCGCAGGCCGGCCGCCAGTGACTCGTCGATGTCCTGGTAGCAGCCGGCCAGCCCGGGGCGGGGGTCTCCGACGCGCTCGAGGGGGTAGTGGGCCCAGGCCAGGCCCTCGTCGTCGTAGGCGGCCAGGTTGTGGGGCGAGGGCAGCAGGGAGATGATGCGGCCGAAGCCCTGCACACGCAGCCAGATGATCTCTTCCTGGCGCCGCACCCGGCGGTGGTTGACCGAGAAGCCACCCGGCCGCTCGCTGGCGGCCAGATGGTCCTTGATCACCCAGGTGAAGTTGCGGGGCGGGATGCCGGCCGCCCACTTGCCCTTCATGCGGCTGGACCATACAGCCGGGCCAAACCGAGCGCGGCCCTGACGTCGTGGACCCGCACCATCCCTGCACCGGCCACCAGGGCTGCGGCCGCCGTGGCCAGCGAGCCCTCCTCTCGCTCGGCCAGGGGGGCGGGGGCGTGCCGCCCCGCCCGCGCCCGCGGCCAGCACGCCGAGGAAGCGCTTGCGGCTCGTGCCGACCGCCACCCCGGCGCACCCCGCCGCGTCGGCCGCCGCCACCAGCTCGCTTCAGGTGGTGGAGCAGCGACAGGTTGTGTGCCGTCGTCTTGCCGAAGCCGATGCCCGGGTCGACCCAGACCTCGTCCACCCCCGCCTCGCGGGCCTGCCGGGCCCGCTCGAGCACGAAGGCCGTGCACCTCGGCCACGACGTCGTCGTAGCGGGGGTCGCTCTTGCATGGTGCGGGGCTCACCTTGCATGTGCATCGCCACCCAGCCCGCCCCGGTGGCGGCCGCCACCTCCCAGAGCGTCGCCGAGATGTCGTTGAGCAGGCTTGCGCCGGCGGCGACCGCCGCCCACGCCACCTCGTCCTTGACCGTGTCCACCGAGATCCGCGCGCCCCGCCCGGCCGCCTCTGCCGGCCAGAGCCTCGATCACGGGCACCACGCGGGCCAGCTCCTCGTCGGCGGACACCGGCGCCGCTCCGGGGCGCGACGACTCACCGCCGACGTCGACGACGTCGGCCCCCTGGCGAGGAGCGCGTGCCCCTGTGCGATGGCCGCGTCGGTCGTGGCATAGAGGCCGCCGTCGGAGAACGAATCGGGCGTGACGTTGAGCACCCCCATCACGAGCGGGCGGCCGCGTCCGGCGTGGGCGGACGTGCCCACGCCGCGCGCGCCGCACGCGGATCAGTGGCCCCGGATGAACTGCATGGCCTCGGCCCGGGTGGCGACGTCGGAGCGGAACAGCCCGCGCACCGACGAGGTGACCGTGACCGTGCCCGGCTTCTTCACGCCGCGCATGGACATGCACAGATGCTCCGCCTCGATCACGACGAGCACACCGCGCGGCGAGAGGACCTCGGCGATGGCATCGGCGATCTGGGTGGTCATGCGCTCTTGGACCTGCAGCCGCCGCGCGTAGCCGTCCACGAGGCGGGCCAGCTTGGAGAGGCCGGTGATGCGGCCGTCCTCGGCCGGGATGTAGGCGACGTGAGCCTTGCCGAGGAAGGGCACGAGATGGTGCTCGCACAGGGAGGCGAACGGGATGTCGCGCACCATCACCATCTCGTCGTGTTCTGCGGCGAAGGTGACCTTGAGGTGCCGGGCGGGGTCGTCGTGGAGGCCGGAGAACAGCTCCTCGTACATGGCGGCGACGCGGTCGGGCGTGGCCAGCAGCCCGTCGCGGTCGGGTCCTCCCCGATGGCGATCAGCAGCTCGGCACACGGCCGCCTTGACCCGTTCGACGTCGACGCTCACTGGTCCGTCCCCTTGTAGCGATGCACGCCCCGCAGGTTGCGGTAGCGCTCGGCGATGTCGAGGCCGTAGCCGACGACGAATTCCGCCGGGATGGTGAAGCCGATGTAGCGCAGTTCGAGGTCGACGCGCTGCTCGCCCTCCTTCACCAAGAGGGCGCACACCTCCACGCTCTTGGGCTGGCGGGCGGTGAGGTAGCGGCGCAGGTAGTTGAGCGTCAGCCCGCTGTCGATGATGTCCTCGACCACCAGGACGTGGCGGCCTTCGAGCTCGGAGTCGAGGTCCTTGACGATGCGCACCACGCCCGAGGTCTTCGTGGCGCTGCCATAGGAGGAGACGGCCATGAAGTCCACGTCGACCGGCAGGGCGATGGCGCGGCACAGGTCGCTCATGAAGAGCATGGCCCCCTTCAGCACGGCCACCAGGAGAGGTGGCTCGTCGGCGTAGTCGGCGGTGATCTCGGCCCCGAGCTCGGCCACCCGGGCCGCCAGCCGGTCGGCATCGACCAGCACCGCCCCCACGTCCGGCTCGGCCCAGGCCGGGACGCCCGCTCCGTCCTCGTCGGGGGTCACCGGCGTGACACTACCGGAGCGGCCCGGCTCCACCCGGAGGCGTCCCCGGGTCCGGCGCAGCCGCCGCCCCCCGCCCAGCTCGGTCCCCACGGCGACACCGGAGGCCACGGCCAGGGCGCGGTCGACCTCGGCCTGCGTCGGTGGGTGGGCCCCGCCGGTCTGCTCGCGCAGCCAACGTCGCAGCGCGCGGCGAGCCAAGGGCCGGCTCGCGCGTGCCAGCGCACGGGCGTCGGCCGGATCGGGCAGCGCGTCGGACGCCAGCGAGTCGAGCAGCGTCACCTCGTCGCGCAGCACGCCGGCCTGGCGGGCGAGCAGGGGAACCGGATCGCGGCGCGCGACCTCGGCGCACAGCGGGAGCAGCTCGTGGCGCACGCGGTTGCGCACGTAGGCGGGGTCGTCGTTGCTGGCGTCGCACACCGGGGACCAATCCCGCCGCCGCGCACAGGGCGTGCGTCTCGTGGCGGCGCAGCGCCAAGAGCGGGTGGCGCGGGCCGGGCCCCATGCCCGCCAGCCCATCGGCGCCGGCGCCGCGCAACAGGTTGACCAGGATCGTCTCGGCCTGGTCGTCCATGGTGTGCCCCGTCGCCACCGTCGGAGGGCAGCACGGCGAAGCGCGCGCTCGCGAGCACGGGCCTCGAGGTTGGGCCCCGGCGTCACCATCGCCCGTCGGCGCTCGACCCGGGCACCGACGCGTCCGGCGACGGCCGCGACCACATCGGCCTCCGCGGCCGACCCCGGGCGCAGGCCGTGGTCCACGTGAAAGGCAGTCACCGCACAGCCGGCCGCGCAGGCGAGGAGCAAGAGGGCGAGCGAGTCCGCGCCGCCCGAGACCGCACAGGCGAGCGGCGTGCCCGGCGGCGGGAAGGTGCAGCGGGGCAGCAGGCCCTGGGCCAGTGCGCCGAAAGGGTCGGCGGGATCCGAGAGTGCCGCGAGGAGTGACGAGCCGGACCGTTGGGACGAGTCGGACTGGTCGGACGCGACTGTCGCGCCCTCAACCACCGGCCCGGGCCACCCAGGAGGCCGGGTCGCGGATCTCCTCGAGGCTGGGGAGCCATTCGGGGCCCTCCCAGACCCGGGCGAGCAACGGCGGGCCACCAGCTGACTCCACGGCCTCCACGAAGCGCTCACCCTCGGCGTACTGGCGCATCTTCGCATCGAGTCCGAGCAGCTTGGACATCAGCTTCGTCGAGCCCGCGGGCCTGCGTGCGCCGCTGGTGGAGGACCTGGGAAAAGTGCTCAGCACCCGGCACCTCGCCGGCGCCGGCGCGGTCCATCGTGACGTCGCCGTGGCCCTCGAGCAGGCTCATCATCCCCGAGATCCGCGACAGCGCCTGCTTCTGCTCGGGGGTGGCCAGCATGCCGACCACGCCCGCGTCACGCGTCGGGTTGCGACCGGCCCGCAGCTCGGTCGCGGCGCGCTTGAGCACTTCGGCGAGGCCGGAGGGGTCGCCCGAGAGCGGCCCGACCAGTTCGGTGACGAGGCCGACGAAGTGGTCGCGCAGCCACGGGACAGCGGTGAACTGGAGCCGGTGCGTCACCTCGTGCAGCGCCAGCCACAGACGGAACTGGCTCGGCGCGAAGCCGTACTGCTCCTCGACCGCGACGATGTTGGGCCCCACGTAGGACACCAGGTCCTGGTCCTCCGGCGAGGAGTCGTCGATGAGGAGGTCGTACTGGCCGAGCACCCGCGTCGCCATGTAGGCCAACATGAGGCCGAGCTGGGTGCCCGCCACCGCGCGGCCCACGACGAGCGACGGGCCGCCGAGCTTCGCGCCTCGCTTTTGCTGCAACTCGAGGAGCGCCGGGCTGACGAGTCGCTCGATGGAGCGGACGTTGGCCGCGGCCCAACCCGGGCGATCGGTGACCTTGGCCCGCGCCGAGCCGTGCGCCGAGTGCAACCCGGTGGCCTCGCTCACCAACACCTCAGCCCGCTCCGTCAGCTCGTCGAACTGACCCTGGAGGGCGGAGGAGCGGTAGGTCGCCGGCGACGGCTTGAGGATGAGCGCGCCCGAGGCGACGCGCTGGGCCAGGGCCCAGTCGACCATGGCCGGACCGCCCAGAGGAATGTCGGGGACCGCCGGCGTGATGTCAGTGCTCGCCGTCGTGGTGCCGGCCTTCCTCGTCGATGGCGGCGGCCACCCGGTCGATCAGGGTCTGGGGCACACGCTCCTTGCACCGGTTCGCGATCACCCGGCGCAACTCGGCCTCGAACTCGGCCGCGCCATTGCAGGGACCACACCAGTCGAGATGGACACGGATCTCCTCGCGCCGCTCCTCCGTGAGCTCGCCGTCGAGGTAGTGGTACAGCACGTGCACCGCTTCCTCGCAGTCCACCGACACGCCGAACAGCGCGCCGGGATCCATGGCGTCCGCTCGTGTGTCCCTGTTGTCGCCTACGTCTGCTCCGCTCATATCCCTCAACCCCCCGGCACACTGCCGACGAGGCCTCGCGCCTCCGCCACGTCGTGCAACGCTTTTTGCAGCGCCCTTCTTCCCCGGTGGATCCGGCTCATGACGGTCCCGATCGGGCACGTCCGTGATTTCGGAGATCTCCTTGTAACTGAATCCCTCCACATCGGCCAGCAACACTGCCATCCGGAAGGACTCGGGCAGCGACTCGAGCGCGGCCTTCACGTCCTCGTCCGTGAAGCGGTCCAACGCCTCGTCCTCGGCGGAGCGACCCGGATCGCTCCCGCCCGAGCCCGCCAGGCGCTTGTAGAGGTACAGCTCCTCGACGTCCTCGACGTCGGTCGTCTCGGGCCGGCGCTGCGCGGCCCGGTACGAGTTGATGTAGGTGTTGGTGAGGATGCGATAGAGCCAGGCCCGCAGGTTGGTTCCCTCGGTGAAAGACCCGAAGGACCGGTACGCCTTGAGGTACGTCTCCTGCACGAGGTCCTCGGCGTCCGCCCGGTTCCGCGTCATGCGGAGCGCCGCCGAGTACAAGCCCGGCATGAACTCCATGGCGACGTCGGTGAAGGTCGCCTGATCTGCCATGGACCAACCCTACCCACCCGGCGATATCGTCTCGGCCGTGACCATCGCGCCCGAGGACCTGGGCATCGACCTCATGAGCGGCGAGTTCTTCGGGCGGGAGCCCCACGACGCCTTTGCCTGGATGAGGGCCAACGCCCCCGTCTACTACGACGAGGCCAACGACTTGTGGGCCGCCGCCAGCTACGCGGCCGTCAAGGCGGCCTCCGTCGACACCGAGTCATTCTCGAGCGCGGGCGGCATCCGGCCCAAGTCCCCGCCCCTGCCCATGATGATCGACTTCGACGCACCCGAGCACGTGCGGCGGCGGCGTCTGGTCTCGGAGGGATTCACCCCCAAGCGGGTGCGTGCCATGGAGGACAAGCTCCGCATCGTCTGCGACGCCATCATCGACAAGGTCTGTGAGCAGGGCAGCTGCGACTTCGTGCAGGACGTGGCGGCGCCGCTCCCCATCATCATGATCGGCGACATGCTCGGGGTCGCGCCCGAGGACCGAGACGACCTGCTGCGATGGTCCGACGACATGTTGAAGAGCCAGGGATCGCCAGACCCCGAGGCGATGATCCGCGCCATGGACGCGTTCATCGGGTACTCGGGCTACATCCACCCCGTCTTCGAGGAGCGCCGCACGAGCGGCAACACCGAGGACCTCGTCGGCGTGCTGTGCCACGCCGAAATCGACGGCGACTCGCTCGACGACGACTCGCTGGTCCACGAGACGCTCCTCATCCTGATCGGCGGGGACGAGACCACCCGCCACGTCATCAGCGGCGGCGTCGAAGAACTCCTGGCCCATCCGGACCAGGTCGCCCAGTTGGCCGCTGACCCCGCCGCTCTGATGCCGGGCGCGGTCGAGGAGATGCTGCGCTGGGTCTCGCCGATCAAGAACATGGCGCGCACGGCGACACGGGACGTCGAGCTGGAGGGCGCGTTGATCCGCGAGGGCCAGGAACTGCTCCTGCTCTACCCGTCGGCCAACCGGGACGAGGCGGTCTTCGAGAACCCCGACACCTTCGACATCACCCGCAACCCCAACCCGCACATCGCCTTCGGTTTCGGCGCCCACTTCTGCCTGGGCAACCAGCTGGCCCGCCTGGAGCTGCGTGTCGTGGTCGAGCGCGTGTTGGCCCGCATGCCCGACCTCGGCCTCGCCGTCGAGCGCGCGGCGCTGGAGCGGCGCGCGGCGAACTTCATCTCGGGCATCGAACAGATGCCCGTCGCGTTCACCCCGACGCCGCCGGTCGGCGTCGGTCCCGTGTGATGCCCGAGAGCGAGGGCGACGACCCGAGCGGCTCGAGGGCTACCGGCGGTCCGGGGATCGCCGGCTGGTCGATCCTCGTCACCGGGGGCGGCAGCGGCATCGGGCTGGCCACCGCGGAACGTTTTGCGGCCGAGGGCGCGCACGTCACCATCTGCGGGCGCACCGAGCAGAAGCTGGCCGACGCGACGGCGCGCATCGCCGCGCTGGCCGCCGCCGGGGCGACGGCACGCTACGTCGTGGCCGACGTCACGGTGGAGGAGCAGGTCGCGGCAGCCGTGGCGACGACGACCGAGGCGACGGGACGCATCGACGGCCTGTTCGTGTGCGCGGGTGGTTCGACCCACATCGGGTCCGTCCTCACCGCCGACGTGGCCGCCGTGCGCGCCACCGTCGACCTGAACCTGGTGGGCTCAGTCATCTGCGTGAAGCAAGGGGCGTCGGCCATGCAGGCGCAAGGCGGAGCCGGCTCCATCGTGCTCATGTCATCTGGTGCCGGGCGCTTCCCGCACCCACACCTCTGGGCCTATGGCGTCTCGAAGGCGGGGATCTGCTTCCTGACCGAGACGGCGGCCGAGGAGCTCGGAGCTCTCGGCATCCGCGTCAACGCGGTCGCCCCGGGGATCATCGACGACGAGTTGATGTCCTTCATCACATCCGGTGGCGCGCTCCTCGACGACTACCTCGTGCAGATGCCGCTCGGACGCGGTCGGCACGGTCGACGACGTCGCCGCGGCCGTGCGCTACCTCATCGGGCCCGAGTCGTCCTTCGTCACCGGCGAGATACTCGGCGTCGACGGTGGCCACCACCTCCGGCGGGGCGCCGACTACTCGCTGCTGTTCGGCGGCTGACTGGGCGCTCCGTGCGGGGCACTGTCCTCCCGGCCGACCGAGCTCTCGATGCTCAGGCGCTGCTCCGCCAGTTGGAGGAGTCCCGAATCGATGACCGTCTCGCCCCGCTGGGTCTCGGTGCGGAAGCGATAGAAGCCGGCCGCATCCGTCCCGATGTCCCACACCGAGATCGTCAGCGTGTCGCCCGGCATGGTCGGCTTCGAGAAGCGGGCGCGCATGGCACCGAAGCGCGCCGGGTCCGAGCCGCACACGGTGTGCAACAGGGCGCGGCCGGTGAAGCCGTAGGTGCAGAGCCCGTGGAGGATCGGCCGCTCGAACCCGGCCCGCTTGGCGAAGACGGGGTCCGAGTGCAACGGGTTGCGGTCCCCGTTCAACCGATAGAGCAGCGCCTGATCAGGACGCGTGGCATAGGACACCACTTCGTCGGGCTCGCGGGTCGGGAGCGGCTCGGCCGCCAGCGTGGTCTCCTCGTCGCCCTCGGGATTGCGCGGCCCTCCGAAGCCACCGGCGCCGCGGATGAAGAGGGCGGTACGACCGGAGAACGCGAGCTCGCCGCTGCCGGCATGGCGTGACTCGCTCTCGAGGACGACCAGGCCCGCCGACCCCTTGTCGTAGATGCCGGCGACCGTGGTCACCGTCGAGACGGTGCCCGCCGGTGGGATCTCGCCGTAAAGACGGATGGACTGTTCACCGTGCACGAGCATCGCCGGGTCGTACTCGCCGATCGACAGCATGGCCCTCCCGCCACCCTGCCCGATGATGGTGGTGAAGGTCGGCAGAACCCGCTGGGTGACGCCGACCGAGTTCTCCGTCGTGAGATCGAGCTCGAAGCCGGTCGGGTCGAGCGCAGCCCGCCCCGACGCCCAGCGCGTAGAGCAGCGCATCGGTGTGCTCCCAGGAGCGCTCGGCGGGATCGGACGTGTTGCCGACTGCGTCGGGGTTCAGTGCCATGGGTCTCTCCTCGTTCGATGGGCCGGTGCGTGTCTTCCTTTATATGACGCGATTTGATGTTACATAGATTTATGGCATACTTGTCAAGTGGACGGTGACGAAGGGCCGAGGTGAGATGACCATCGACGAACTGGCGGCAGCCAACGGGACGACGGCCCGGCGCGTCCGCTCCCTGCAGACCCTCGGCTTGTTGCCGCACCCGGCGCTGCATGGTCGCACCGGGATCTACGGGCAAGCCCACCAGGACCGCCTGGCGGCCGTGGTGCGACTCCAGGACAAGGGCTTCTCGCTCGAGTCGGTCGGCGTGCTCTTCGGGGCCCTCGACGCCGGCGCGTCACTCGCCGATGTCCTCGGCCTCGCTGACCCGCATCGCCGCGCCAGCCGGTTCGCGGCTCCCGACGGCCGACTCGGGCACCGACGCCGCCGAACTCTACGGATTCGCCGAGCTGCAGAGGACCCACCGGGCACGGCGGCCGCGACGAGGCACCGGGCGCCCGCTGCTCTCTGTCGTGCCGACCACGGTCTGGGACGAGAGCGAAGCCTCGTAGACACTGCCGTATCGTCGAAGGCCGATGCCCGACGGACACGCGGCTCCGTTGCTGCACTGGGACGAGGCGGCGTCGCTCGGCGTGTCGGTGGCGGTGACCACGCGACACGGCGGCGTGTCCGAACCTCCCTATGACACGCTCAACCTCGGCCTGCACGTCGGTGACAAGGCGGCGGACGTGGCGGCCAACCGGGCACGGGCCGCGTCGGCCTTCGGTACCGGGCTCGACGGCGCGGTGTTCGCACACCAGGTCCACCGGGCCGGGGTGTCCGTGGTCGGCCCCGACGACCGTGGGCGAGGGAAGGCCAGCGACGACGATGCGATCCCGGACACCGACGTGCTCGTCACCGCGACGCCCGCCGTCACGCTCGTGATCATGGTGGCCGACTGCGTGCCGCTCGCCCTCGTCGATCCCGACGCGGGCGTGCTGGCCGCCGTCCACGCCGGGTGGCGGGGCACGGCCGCGGGAGTAGCCGGCGCGGCGCTCGCCACGATGGCGTCGCTCGGCGCGCGGCCCGAGCGCATCCGGGCCTATCTCGGGCCCGCGGTAGCGCCCGACCGGTATCAGGTGTCCGACGAGGTGCGCCACGCGCTCGTCGGTGCGCTGGGGCAGGGCGCTCTCGACGACGGCGTCGCCCGGGCCGACGGACCCGGGCACTGGCTGGTCGATCTGATCGCCGCCAACCGTCAGCAACTCCGGCAGGCGGGGCTGCGCGACGAACACGTCAGCGTGAGCGGGACGACGACCTCGCACGGTGACTTCTTCAGTGACCGGGCCCAGCGGCCCTGCGGCCGGTTCGCCCTGCTGGCACGCCTGCACGAGTGACGGGCTGACCGTCCGACGGTGGGAGGCCTCGTAGCATGGGGTCGCCCCGAGTGGGGCCAACCCCTCATCTGTGATGGCTCCCGACGACCTGTTCCGCTACGACGGCTACGTCATCGACTCCGCGCGCAACTCCGTCAGTTGTCACTACGCCACGACGGAGCAGACCTTCACGGAGCGATTCACCTTCGAACGCGGCGGCGAGTGGGCCGACCTCGCCGTCCAAGCCGCCGTGCGCCTGCTCTACCTGGTGGCCGGGGTGTCGTACTACAAGACGAGCGCGGCGCCGGTCATCGACCTCGGCTCCCTGGCGACGAGCTCTCTCGAGCGATCCTTCTTGATCGAGTACTACACGCACGGTCTGGGCGAGTTCGCCTACCGCAACGACCTCGACCTGGCGGACCTGCGGGTCACCGGTCCGGAGCGACCGGAACCCCCCGCGCCGGCCTATGCGCCCGAGCGGGGCCGGCCGCTCATTCCCTTCGGCGGCGGCATCGACTCCATCGTGACCGTCGACGCGCTGTCACCCGACCATCCCGACGCCGCCCTGTGCGTGGTCAACCCCCCCGGTGACCGCTTCGCGGCGATCGAGGACGCTGCGAGCGCCACGGGCGTGCCCGTACGCCACATCGAACGCGAGATCGATCCGCTGGTGCGACGCTCCGCCGAACACGGTTTCCTGAACGGCCACGTGCCGGTCACCGCCATCATCACCGCCGCCGCGGTCGTGGCCGCCGTCCTCGAGGGCCGCGACGCGGTCGTGCTCTCCAACGAGTGGTCGGCCTCGGCTCCGACGCTCGTGGCCGAAGGGCAGGCTGTCAACCACCAGTGGTCGAAGGGTGAGGAATTCGAGCGCGCCTTTGCCGACGTGGTGCAGGCGAACCTCGGTCCGCGACTGGCGGTGTTCTCCTACCTGCGGCCCCGCAGTGAGCTGTGGGTCTCCTCGCAGTTCGCGCGACTCACCCAGTACCACAACGTCTTTCGCAGCTGCAACCGTGCCTTCAACCAGGATCCGGCCGAACGGCTCGACCACTGGTGCGGGCACTGCGACAAGTGCTGCTTCATCGACTTGATCCTCGCCCCGTACATGGACCGCGCCGAGCTGGCCGCCGTCTTCGCCGGCGACGAGCCGCTCGACAACCCGGCCAACGAAGAGCGTTTCCGCACGTTGCTCGCCCTCGGCACCGGAGCCAAACCGTTCGAGTGCGTGGGTGACACCGACGAGTGCCGCACTGCCACTCTTCTGGCGGCACAACGTCACGACCGAGCAGACACGGTCCTGCTGCAGCGTCTCCGCGCTGCGGTTGCCACCGCGCGCCCCGCTTCGACAGCCCGTCGCGGGAACGGAACCACGGCGGGCAACGACGAGGACGTCACCTCGCTGCTCGAGCCGCGTGGCACCCACCGCATCCCAGATCGCTATGCGCCAACCGATCTCCTGGCCCGCGCTCACTGACGCCTCGGTCGGCGTCTGGGGTCTCGGCGTCGAGGGCCGCGCCAGCGTCCGCCGGCTCCGCCTCATGGGCGTCACGCCCGTCCTGGTCGACGACACGCCCGGCGCCGGCCACCATGAGGGCCTCCCCGTCACTCCGACGGCGGCCGGAGGTCTCGACGCACTGACGCGCTGCGAGGTCGTCGTCAAGGCCCCCGGCATCAGCCGCTACCGCCCCGAGGTGGCCCAGCTCGAGGGCGCGGGAGTCGAAGTGTGCGGGGGTCTCGGTCTCTTCATGGAGGAGGCCGACCCGAGCAGGGTGGCCTGCATCACCGGGACCAAGGGCAAGAGCACCACGACGGCGCTTGCGGTGCACCTGCTCACCGCGCTGGGCCATCGGGCCCGGGCCGGCGGCAACATCGGGCACCCACCGTGGGATCCCGGCACCGGCGGGGACGCTGGATCCGAGCCCGACCCGGACTTCTGGATCATCGAGACGTCGAGCTTCCAGGTGCCCGACCTGGCCCATGGCCCCCACGTCGTCGCCGTCACGTCGCTCTCACCCGACCACCTCGACTGGCACGGGACGGTCCGCCGCTACTACGAGGACAAGCTCTCGTTGTGCACCAAACCGGGTGTGACCCTGGCTCTGGCCGACGGGAACGACGCTGAGCTGCGGGCGCAGACTGCACTGCTCGGTCCCCATCTGCGCTGGGTGGGCGCAGCCGAAGTTGAGCACGACGCCGGATGGTCCGGGTCTCTCAGCCTCCCGGGGCCGCACAACGCTCGTAACGCATCGATGGCGCGGGCCGTGCTCACCGCGCTCGGCATCGCGGAGGCCGACGACGACGAGCGGCTGGCCGAGGCAGCCAGCGGTTTTGCCGGATTGCCCAGCCGCTGCCACTCGCTCGGTCGGGTCGGGTCGGTCGAGTTCGTCGACGACAGCCTCTCGACCAACGTGCTCCCCGCGCAGGCGGCGTTGGAGGCATACGAGACCCGGCCCGTCGCCTTGCTCGTCGGTGGCCACGACCGCGGTGTCGACTATGTGCCCCTCGGGACGACCCTCGCCGCGCGGACGTCACCCACCCTGGTCGTCACGATGCCCGACAACGGACCGCGCATCGGCGCCGCGGTGCGCAGCATGGCGGCCGACCGCGTCGAGGTCGTCGACGCATCGAGTCTCGAGGGTGCGGTCGAAACCGCGTTCACGTGGGCGGCGGCGAACGGCGGCGCGGGTGGCGTCGTGCTCCTCTCGCCCGCGGCACCAAGCTTCGGACGCTTCGCGGACTTTCGCGCCCGCGCCGCCGCCTTTGCCGAGGCCGTGGCGCGTTGTGGGAGCCTGCACTAAGGCGGATTCAGCAGCTGGCGCCCGCGGGCGCCATTTCCTCCCGCTCGCTCAAGAAGAGCCACCACGAGTCAGCGGACACGATGGCGGCAGCTTGGACCACGTCAGGGTCAGCGCCCAGCTCGGTCAGCGCCTCCATCGACCATCCCGCGTGGTCGAGCTCCTGGGTGCGGTGGACGTCCCAGAAACGGGTTCCGTCCTCATCGAAGCCGTAGTGGCGGCGAAGCCCGTCGGCCTTGGAGCCGGCGATGTCCGACGCCTGGATCTCGTAGGCCGCCACCATGGCCAGCGCGGCCGCAGGATCATGCGTCGCCGTCGTCCGCACGACGGCCAGCAGCGCTGCCGTGGACGGGGTGGCGCGAGACTCGGACGCCGCACCGGCGGCCAGTGCAAACGACTCGAAGAGCTCCGCGTGGGGCTCGGGTGTCCCGAGCTCGTCGGCCAGGTTCGCCTCGACGAGCTCGCGCGCCCGACCCTCGGGCAACGCGGCCGCGATGGCCGACAACGTCACCGGGAGCTCCCGCTCGACGTGCCGGTACTGCTCCGCGTACGCCGCCAGCTCGCCCTCAGAGAGGGTCCCCGCTTCCCAGCGCCGATAAAAGGGGTGCGTAAGCAAATGACGCCCGACAATCGCCTCCGCCAGCACCTCGCGAATCCTTTGAGTGTGCATTGCGGCACCTTATCCCGTGCAGTCAGTGGACACCCGAGGTGCCTCTGACCTCCGGCGCGTCACAATCTGGGCGTGCTCAGCCTGGTCTGCTTCCTGGTGGGTGGGCTGCTGGGCTGGGGCGCCGCACACGGCGGCCCGCACGTCCGGCGGGTCTGGCCCGTCGTGCTGCGCGTGCAGATCCTGGTCACGTCCGCCACGCTGTCGTTCGCGGCGGCCTGGCGGCTGACCTCGGCACGCCAGCTGGTCGGACCGCTCGCGCTGGCCGCCGGGCTCTGGCTGATGCTGGGCGCGGCGCAGATCACGCGGGGCCGGCGCAGCGCCGGAGAAGGCGCACTCGAGGCCTGGGCCGTCAGCCCCAACAGCGGGTTCTGGGTGGTGCCGGCGGCGGCCGCGTTCGCCGGGTCGACCGGGACGATGATCGCCGTGCTGGCCAACGTCATCACCTCTGCCTGGGGCGCCGTCTGCACCCACCTGATGCGTCGCGACGCCCCCATCCGCCAACGCCGGGCGACGACCTGGGTCGACCAGTCCCCGATCCTCGCCTCGGTGTTGGGCTTGTTGCTCCACCTCGTCGGGCCCGCACCGGGCGGGACCGCCGACGTCCTCACCCTGGCCGGTCCCCTGCTCGCCTTCTCTGGTGCGGCCCTGTTCACGGGCTCGGTGATCCATCCCCACAACCTGGGCGTGCCCCGCACCGAGCACGCCCTGCGCCGTTGGTCGTGGTTGACCGCCCTGCGCGTCGCGTACTACCTGGTCGTCGCCGTCGTGGCGGGCATCGCGTCCTCGACTCCCCTCGTCGTCGTAGCGGTCCTCAGCGGCCTGAGCGCACCGTCGTTCCAGCCGATCCAGCTCGCGGTGCTCTACGGCTACCGGTGCGAACTGGTCGTGTCCGCCGTCCGTTGGGGCTGGCTGCTGGCGCCGCTCGGGCTCGGACTCGCTGCGGTCGTGCGCTGACGCCCCGCACCTATGTGAACTCGGGTGGGCGCTTCTCCAAGAACGCCGCGATGCCCTCGGCGTAGTCCTCCCCCACGTACACGTCGTGGCGCAGCTGGTTGATCCACTGCGAGTCTTGAGCCGAGAGGGCGACCGCGCGCACGAAGGTCGTCGCCTGCAGCTTGTAGGCCCGAATGGCCTCTCCGGACCGGCTCCGCACGGTGCGCGCCAGCTCGTAGGTGCAGGCCTCGAGCTCGTCGGGCGTGACGAGACGGTTCATGACCCCGACGGCGTAGGCGCGATCGGCATCGATGAGGTCGGCCGTCATGATCAGCTCGTTGACCACATTGAAGGGCAGGCGGGCCAAGAAGTACTGGATCCCCGACGCCGAATACGGCAGACCCAGGCGTGCGGGCGTCACGGCGAAGGCGGCGGTGTGGTCCCCGACCACCATGTCGCAGTTGAGCACGAGATCACACGCCCCACCCCACACGGTGCCGTGCACCATGGCGATGACTGCGCCGGGGTACCCGCGCACCGCACGCAGCAGCTCCTCGAGAGGGTCCCCGAAAGGAAGGGGATCGACACCGCGCACCGGCAGCTCGTCGATGTCATGGCCGGCCGACCAGACCTGGGTCGGTTGCGCGGTCCGGAGCACGACCGCGCGCACGCCGGCTGCCTCGAAGGCCTCGAGCGCACGAAGCATCTCCTCGACCGTCGCCGACCCGAGCGCATTCCGCTTGGCGTAGTTGTCGAGGGCCACCGACCCGATTTTGTCGTCGATGCTGGTCCGAACCGCTGGGCTCATTAGCGATGCTTCAAGATCTTGTCGAGTTGGGCCACCGTCAGCGCCGGCCTGCCCACGGGGGCGTGACCGGGACGGAGGCCATCGAGCGCGAGCTCCAAGAAGCGCAGTGACGGCTTGGACGACTTGGCGTCACAGACGTCCGCGATCGACCGGACCGACATGAGCACGACCACGAGGTCAGTCACTGCGGCGTCATGGCGCACGGTCCCGGCCCGCTGGCTGCGCGTCAGGATCTCCTGGAGCAGCGGTGCGGTCCTGTCGAGCCCGGTGCCGGTCGAGCGCCACGGCGGCGCCGAGATCGTCGCCCGCCAGCAGCTCGGGACGGCGATACAGCGCCGGACGAACTCGAACACTGCGTCCTCGGCCGGCACCTCGGCGAGTACCTCTTCAGCGATCTGGCGGTTGCGCTCCTTGGCCGCCTCCACCACAGCGTTCAGCAGGTCGGCCTTGTTCGGGAAACGGCGGTACAGCGTTCCGACCCCGACGTCGGCCCTGGTGGCGATCGATTCCATCGACGCTTCGAATCCCTCCTCGGCGAACACGTCTCGGGCGGCCACGAGGATCCGACCGAGGTTCACCTCGGCGTCTCGCCGGAGCCGGCGCGGCTCGCCGTCGCTGGCGGCGCTGGCGGCGTCGTGCACGGGCACAACTGTTCCGCGCGCGCTCACGCCGACTCCTCTGGTGCAAACGCCATGGCGCCCACCACGACCTCCGCCTCGGCAGTCAAGCGGGGTGCGCTTCCAACGACACGATCGACGGGCCCTCTCGGCGCGGGAATCGTGAACGCGGCTGCGGCCGCGATCAGCATCGCGATGCCGCTGGCCGCGAACGCCAGCACGTAGCCCGCCTCCTTGGGATAGCCGTTCGGGAGCATCTCGCCGATGACCAGGCTCGTCGCGACGCCGCTCCCCAGCGCGGCGCCGATGTTCCGGATGTTGGTGTTCATCCCGGTCGCCACGCCCGTCTGTTCCACCGGGACCGCCTCGATGATCAGGTTGGCCATGGACGCGTAGCCGAGCGCCACCCCCACGCCCAGGAGCCCGGCCGCGGTGTAGATGGTCCACGGCGCGCTGTGGGTGAGGGTCAGCAACAGGTAGCACGCCGCCGAGAACAGTGAGCCCGCGATCAGCACCGACTTCGAGCCGACCCGCTTCGAGAGCCGGCCGGTCAGGGGTGCGATCAGCACCATCGCCGAGGCGAACGGAAGGAGATAGAGGCCCGATTGGGTGACCGAGGCGCCGAACCCGTAGCCGACAGCGCTCGGTGTCTGCGCGAACTGCGGCACCGTGATGAACATGGCGAACATGCCGAAGCCGAACAGTAGGGCAGCCAGGTTCGTGCTCCACACGGCCGGGATGCGCATCATGCGCATGTCCACCAGGGGAGAGCGGGAGCGGGATTCCGACAAGATCCAGAGGCCGAGCAGCACCGCGGTGGCTGCAAACAAGAGGAGCACGGTCGGGCTGCGCCAGCCCCACGTGGGCCCGTACGAGACGGCGAGCAACCCGGTGACCAGCCAACCCGACATGAGCACCGCACCGAGCCAGTTGATGTGCCCACCGGTGCGCACGGGCGATTCGGGCACGAAGACGAAGGTCGCGACCGTGGCGCCGAGCGCCATCACCAGGGGAAACCAGAACAGCCAGTGGTACGACAGGTGCTCCAGGATCGGCCCGGCCAGCAGGATGCCGCCCCCGACGCCCAGCCCCAGGATGGCCGACAGCACGCCGATGGCTCCGGCCACCCGCTCCGGCGGGAACTCGTCGCGGATGATGCCGAAGGCGAGGGGGAAGACGGCGCCGGCCGCGCCCTGGATGACGCGACCGACGATCATGATCGTGAGCGACGTCGCCAGTGCGCTGACGAGTGTGCCGACGCTGAGCGCGATCAGCACGATGACCATCATCTTCTTCTTGCCCGTCGTGTCGCCGAGGCGACCGAGAATGGGAGTGGCGATGGCGGCGCTGAGCAGATAGGCGGTGAGCAACCAGCTCGCGCCGTCCTCTGAGGTATGCAAGGTGTGTTCGAGTTGGGGAATGGCCGGAATGATCAGCGACTGCAACAGGCTGAACGCGAGCGCGGCAGTCGCCAGGACGACGAAGGTGATGCCGGAGTTCGTTCGCGTGTTCGCCATGTGGTCGGTTCCCCCAAACCCGGAACCCCGAGTTCCGGTTAGGCTAGCAAAAGCGGAACGGCCGGTTCCTGATCACCGGTCACGCGGCGCCGGACGGCGCACGACCAGAGAGGGGTATCGCCGCGCATGACCCAAGTGGTGGCACCGCACGGGGCCGTCAACGAGCGGCACAAGTGGATCGCGCTCTTCATCACGACGCTCGGCATGCTCATGGCGACGATCGACGCGTCCATCGTCCTCATTGCGCTCCCCGCCATCTTCCGCGGGATCCACCTCGATCCCCTGCTGCCGTCCAACACGTTCTTCTTGCTCTGGATGATCCTGGGCTTCCTCATCGTCACCAGCGTGCTGGTGGTGAGCCTGGGCCGCCTCGGCGACATCTACGGCCGGGTGCGCATGTACAACCTCGGCTTCGCCGTCTTCACCTTCTTCTCGCTGCTCCTCAGCATCACCTGGATGACCGGGACCGCCGGCGGGATCTGGCTCATCGTGATGCGCATCTTCCAAGGCGTCGGCGCTGCACTCCTGATGGCCAACTCGGCTGCCATCCTCACCGACGCCTTCCCGCCCGACCGCCGTGGCTTCGCGCTCGGTATCAACCAGGCTGCAGCCATCAGCGGGACCTTCATCGGGTTGCTCCTCGGCGGCCTCCTGGCCCCGATCAACTGGCGCCTGATCTTCCTCGTGTCGGTGCCCATCGGCCTCTTCGCCACGATCTGGGGCTATTTCGCGCTCCACGAGGTCGGGCACGGCTCGCGAGCCAAGATCGATTGGTGCGGGCAACATCACCTTCGCCATCGGGTTGATCCTGGTGATGGTCGGCATCACGTACGGGATCGAGCCCTATGGACACCACCCGATGGGGTGGACCAACCCGGTGGTCCTGACCGAGCTCGGCGTCGGGCGTGGCGTTCCTCGTCTTGTTCTGCTTCATTGAGGTCCACACCGACGAGCCGATGTTCCGCCTGCAGCTCTTCAAGATCCGGGCCTTCACCGCCGGCGTGTTCGCCAGCTTCCTCGGCGCCCTCGGCCGCGGTGGCCTGATGTTCATGCTGATCATCTGGCTCCAGGGCATCTGGCTGCCGCGGCACGGGTACGCCTTCAATGTGACGCCGCTGTGGGCCGGCATCTTCATCATTCCGCTCACGGCCGGCTTCATGATCGCCGGTCCCCTCTCGGGGATCCTCTCGGACCGCTACGGCCCGCGTCCGTTCGCGACCGTCCGGCATGCTCGGCACCGCCATCTGTTTCGCTCTGTTCGAACAGGTGCCGATCAACTTCTCCTACCCCACCTTCGGGGTGTTGCTGTTCGCGATCGGTGTCTGCATGTCCTCGTTCGGCTCGTCGAACCGCACCGGCGTCATGAACAGCCTGCCGGCCGCGGACCGAGGGGCAGGGTCCGGCATGAACACGACGTTCCAGAACTCGGCGCAGGTCCTCTCCATCGGGATCTTCTTCACCCTGATCATCGTCGGCCTGTCCGACACGCTTCCCGGCGGCGCTCGTCAAGGGCCTGACCGCCCACGGCGTGCCGGTGGACACGGCCGTCACCATCTCCCACCTGCCGCCGGTCTCGACGCTGTTCGCGGCCTTCTTGGGCTACAACCCGGCCAGCCACCTCCTCGGGCCGCACGTGCTCTCCCAGCTCAGCCAACACCAGCGCACCACCGTGACGGGCGAGCGCTTCTTCCCGAGCCTCATTGCCGACTCGTTCCGCAATGGACTGCACACCGCCTTCGACTTCGGCATTGTCATGTGCCTGATCGGCGCGGCGGCGTCGTGGACCCGGGGCGGCAAGGCGCCCGCAGCTCGAGATCCGCCGACGAACTGATCACTGCGGACCTGATCCCCGAGCCGGTCTCGACGTGAACCAACCCGACTTGGGAGGCCCCCGACCGGCCAAGCGCCGGGGCCAGGCGTGAACTCAGGTTCCGGCCGCCGCCATGCCGACGATCGGCCGGTTCAGCGCGAGGGAGCCCGTCGACCCGTAGAACCCGGCATCCCCGTAGTCGAAGACGCCGCCGTCGCTCGCCACCAGCCAGTAGCCGCCGCCGTCCGGCGGTCGCCGCCATGGCCACCACCGGCTTGTTGAGCGCGACGCGAGCCGGCAGAGCCGTAGAAGGTCGCGTCGCCGTAGCTGAAGATGCCGCCGTCGCTGGCCACCAGCCAGTAGCCCTTCCCGTCCGGCGTGGCCGCCATGCCGACGATCGGGCGGTTGAGCGTCATGGCGCCGGTCGAGCCGTAGAACCCGGCGTCCCCGTAGCTGAAGATGCCGCCGTCGCTCGCCACCAGCCAGTAGCCCTTCCCGTCCGGCGTGGCCGCCATGCCGACGATCGGGCGGTTGAGCGTCGTGCCGCCGGTCGAGCCGTAGAACCCGGCGTCGCCGTAGCTGAAGATGCCGCCGTCGCTGGCCACCAGCCAGTAGCCCTTCCCGTCCGGCGTGGCCGCCATGCCGACGATCGGGCGGTTGAGCGTCATGCCGCCGGTCGAGCCGAAGAACCCGGCGTCCCCGTAGCTGAAGATGCCGCCGTCGCTCGCCACCAGCCAGTAGCCGCCGCCGTCCTTGGTCAACGCCATGCCCACCACCGGGCGGTTCAGCGGCCGGCCGCCCTCGGAGCCGCAGAAGGGCAGGTTGCCGAAATCGAAGATCCCGCCGTCGGACGCCACCATGTCGACGCCGTACGGCGAGGCCGGAGGCGTTGCAGGGGACCTCGCCGTTGACGTTGGGGAGCTGCATCGGCGCGACGAACAGCCGCCTGGCCGCCCCGCACGAATAGTTCGTACAGCCCGGCGCTGCCGCCCTGCCACGCCGCGTAGGCCAGCCAGAAGTTTCCGTCGGCATCCGAGAACACGGAGCCGCCACCCGGGCCGAGGACCGATCCGTATGTCGCCCAAGATCTGCGTTTGCGGGCCACACGGACCGAGCGGGCCGCTGCAGGTCGTGATCCCCTCCGAGTAGCTGGTCGACGTGTAGATGCCTGCCGAGAAGACGAGATAGAAGCCACCGCCGGCAGCCGCCATTGAAGGGTCCTCGACCGTCGCCTCCCAGGGATAGTCGACGGTGTCGTTGGTGAGGAGAAGGCTCGGGCTCGAGCCGGGCGCGAATCCCGTCCCGCTCGAGTTGAGCTGCTGGGACCAGATGTAGGCCGGCGCCGACGACCCCCCGTCGTTCTGCTTCCACACCAGGTAGGCGAGCCCGGAGCTCGGGTCGACGAAGGGTTCGGGGTCGATCGACCCCGTCGATTGGCACTCGATCGGGCTGTTGGCGACGTCGGCGAACTGGACGTTGTGCGGCGTGATGTTCTGCGCCGTCGCCACCGCAAGGCAGTCGTAACCGCTGTCGGAGCCGTGGCCCGCCTGCGCGGCGTCGTAGAACATCACCCAGTGGCCGTCGTAGTGGAAGACCCCGGGCGACGTCTGCGTGTTCGGCTGCTCCCACGTCGAGGGGTTCGGGAGCGCCGAGGAGCCGTAACACGTGCCGGTGTAAGGGCCGTATCCCGAGGAGGGCGAGCTCGAGCACCAGCGCGGCGATGTTGTTGCCAAGCGCGTTGCCGGTGCTGAACGCGTAGTAGATGCCGTTGGAATAGACGACCTGCGGATCGGCCGCGTCACCGCTACCGGCATAGTTGTAGGCGGGCGTCCCCGTCCCACACGCCGGCGGTACGAACGTGGGCGACACGCCCGGCGTGACGGCGACACCGTACGCAGTTCGCCGCAGTCGCGTCGCTCCCGGCCAAGGTCGTGCACGCCGCCACCACGAGCAGTGCGAGGAGTCCCGCTCCCGCGCCACGCAGTTGCTGCTTCATCGACCGACCACCTCGCGCTCGTGTCACCTACCTGGAACCGGGCATGGCGAACCAAGGGCCCACGTGAGGTATCGGGCGATTCGTCGTCGATCCTGAGCAAAGCCGGCGTCGCATTGAGAACCTCTTGGGAATGGCGTCCATACGGGGTTGACGTCCATTGCAACGGGGCGTGCGAGCCTTCGCGGCTCCGCCACATCCCGTCCGGGGTCAAGCGACGCTGCGCGCTCCGTCCGACGCGCTGCCCAGCTCGCCGAGGCGCCGGAATGTGTTGCAATAAAAGAGGCGCCCGCCTGGCGCACGCCAGTCGGCCCATTCCGTGTACGCGCTGGTCTCGGTGCCGCCCAGGCGTGGCGCGACGTGGTCGATCATGGTCGAAAAGGTGGCTTCGGCCTCCTGGTTGTCGAATTCGTAGAAATGCATGTAACGAGGGTCGGTCGCAGCCATGTTCTCGTAGACCGAGATCTGGGTGAAGCCGGGGATCCCCGCAGCGGCAATGTGGCGGATGTGGACGAAGTCGCCCCAGTCGCGGAAGCTGCGCGCGAGTTCGGGCGCCCGGGGACTGATCCAGACGATCATCAGGCCCAAGGTCGGGCCACTCGGTCAGAACCCCCTGGCTCGGTCGAGTCGTCCGTCGCAAACAATGGGCCTCAGAGGAATGAGGATCCGGCGATGGTGCCGCGAACTCGTCACCAGCCTCGACCACGACGAGAGTCCTGCCGTCACGAACACGCATCGGCAGGTCGGTTCGTCGAAGGGCGCAGTTCTCCCACCACGTCGCGCGGTGTGCGCCGGAAAGCTGCATGCAGCCCCTGTGCCCTCGTCCCGCGCCGACTCCGGCGTCTCGTCGCCCAATTCGAGGTAGAGCTGCGGGCTACACCGGTCCTCCACGTCCACCCACCTCCCATGTCGCCGTACCTCGGCCGAATCGGTCGCGGCGGTCACGTTAACGGGGCTCGGCGCGCCGGCCGAAGCCAGCAGCCCCCCTTATGCACTCTCGCCACTGCCGGACAGGCGATCAAGACTGTCACCAGCCCGTTCGGAGCCCGAGGCCGGACCCGAACCGATGACCTGCGTATCACGACGTGGTCAAACGGCATGTCGCTTTTCGTCACTCAGATTTCCGTTGACCGCCGCCCGCCCGACCAACGACAATGCGCCATGTCCGTGCCTGTAGTGCCCGAACTTTGGGTGAAGTTCATCAACGATCCGACGGAGGTAGTGATGAAGCAGTACAAGCTGGCGCTGTTCACCGCGGCACTGATCGGGGCGATGATCGGAATGACAGTGCCCGCAGGGGCACAGCCGTCCGACGCCAAGTATTGGGGTTATTCGTGGCCCAGCACCACGGTGCCCAATCCCACGCCAGACGACTTCCAAGGAAACGTCGTCCAGGTCGCCACATCGAACTCCACGTGGTATGCGGTCAAATCGAGCGGCGCCGTGAAGGCATGGGGTGTCGGCAACAAGGGACAACTGGGCAACGGGACCAAGGAGAACTCCATGACACCGGTCACTGTTCAGTTCCCGGCGGATGTGCACATTGCCTACATGGCCGACACGTCACCGCAGGCATCCGCGCTCGCCGTGGACACCACTGGTCAGGTCTGGGGATGGGGATCGAATTCCTATGGCGAACTCTGTACGTCGACCAAGCACATAGACGTTCCCGTCAAGCTTCCGTTCACCGCCGCGACGGCGATCGCTGGTGCCGGTGACCACGCACTGGTCGTGAACGATGGTGCACTCGAAGCGTGCGGTGGCAACGGTCACGGGGACCTTGGCGACGGCAGCACCACGCAGTCCGACACGCCCGTCACCATTCCCTTGACCGGTGTCACGTCTGTCTATGCCTCGTGGCGCAACTCTGCTGTTCTGACTGCGAGTGGCCAGCTCTATTCGTGGGGCTACAACGGGCTCGGTGAAGTGGGCAACGGTACGACGAACGATGCCTGGTCACCCGTGCCCATCACGCTTGCGGCTCCGGTCATGTCGGTCGCTCTGGGTGGTTCAGGTGCGAAGAACGGACAGGTTTTGGCCATTGCCGATGGGCAAATGTACGCATGGGGCAGTGATGCGTGGTCGCAGTTGGGCGACGGGCAGACCACGACTGCTGTCTCGTCACCCGAAGCGGTCGACACTCCCGAACCGTTCGTCACCGTGAAGACCGGTGGCCAGACTTCATACGGCATCGGTGCAACCGGGAACCTGTGGGCATGGGGCGACAACTCCATGGATCAGATCGGCGCTGCCTATCCGACATCTGACCCGATGTCTGTCGAAATCGCCACCGGGATCACGCAGGTGTCCACCACACTGGCCACAGTGGAGGACCTGTCGTGATGCCCCAGAGGCGAGATCAATAGGCACCGAAGGCACGGCTCCAGACGACAGCTCCTACAACTGCGCCCGTCTCGACTCAGCCGGCAGCCCGTTCCCGAGTCGCTGGGCGGCGAACGCGATGATGTCCGCCAAGTCCATCGCATGTGCTCGCTGCACGACCTCATCGAGGGATTTCGTCGTCTGGCGACGCTTCAGCTCGAGATAGGCCGCGGTAGCGAACGGGCTCATGGTGACGTTCTGCGCGCCAAGTTGCGCGTCGTACCCGTGCGCCTCAGCCCACCCACCAACGAACAAGGCCGCCTCGTCCTCGTGTCAGCACGGCCAGGAGATTCGCCAAGATAGTGACGGCGCTCTGCGCCGCGCCATCGTCTCCGTCAGCAAGCGAGAAGTCGATGACCGAGAGCATCTTCTCGGCGGCTGCCCGGTAGTTCCCCTGGGCTGCCTGCACCTGGGCTAGCGACTGTTCCGCCATGCGCATCGCCCACTGGTTCTCCACGAGACCGGCCGCTTTCCACGCGCGCTCCAGAAGCGTTTCCGCCCGCGCCGGGTCCGTAGAGACGAGCGCGGGGCCAGCATCATCGGCGCCCATGCCTCGTAGGACGGGATGCGAATCTCCTGGCGAGCAAGAGTGCCTCCTCGCCCGAGGCGCACGGCTTCTGCTTGCTCATCCTCCCCAAGGACCGATGACAAAAGAATGAGCGCGCGCAGCATCTCGTGCTTGTCACCGACCATTCGGCCGTCCTCGAGTTCGGCACGGGCGAGGGGCTCGGAGGCGGTCGGCATCGCCGCTGTACGCCACAGGCGTCATCAGGCACCCGCGGACCCGGCAACGAAACTTGGCACTGTCGGGAGAGCCGCCGAGCGAATCCAACTCAGCCTCCGTCTTGCGCACGTACACGCAAGCCGAATCGACGTCACTCCGCATGGCCAACGTCATGGCGGCACAGGCGAGCGCAGCCGAGCGAAGCGGGTGACCGACCGCCTCCGGCATCTCGGCTGCCTTCTGCACCAATAGGCCGAAGGGCGACGCGTTCATGGCGTAGACATTAGAGAGTGCGTAGATCTCACCCAAGGCGGAGTCCACATCACCGTTGGCAATCGACCAACGCAAGGCGGCGCGGAAGTTCTCCATGTCCGCTTCGATCCGCGCCCGCCACAGCCGCTCGTCGGGTCCTTCCAGCCCGTCGCCGGCCATTTCGGCGGCGGCGACGAAATGAGCTCGCGTGGTCCCGGGCTAGCCTCGATCGGCCTCGCCCGCTTCCTCCAGTCGTTCCCACGCGTAGTCGCGTACCGTCTCGAGAAGCCGGAACCGCGTGACACCCGACTGACGTCTCGGCGACTACGAGTGACTTCTCGACCACACGGGCGAGCAGATCGACGACGTCGAACGAATCGACGTCGTCGCTGACGACCACCGTCTCGGCCGCAGTCCAGCCCGAAACCGCCCGCAAAGACTGCCAGTCGGCGGAGCACGCGGACGTTCAGAGTCATGCAGGAGTTCATAGGACCAGTCGATCGTGTTCCGCAGCGTCTGTTGGCGCGTTGCCGCGGTTCGCCTGCCGCGGGTGAGCAGTTTGAACCTCTGGGCCAAGCGAGCGGTGATCTCGACGGGCGTCATGCTGCCGACCCGTGCTGCCGCCAGCTCAATGGCCAGTGGGATGCCGTCGAGTCGCCGGCACAGTTCCATCATGGCCTGTGCGTCCTGATTGTCACCGATAAACGCCGAATTGGACTCCCGCGCGCGATCGACGAAGAGTCGCACCGACTCCGACTGCAGGATCTCCTCCGTTGACGTTCCCGTGCCGGGAACTCGTAGTGGAGGCACCATGAGCACCCGCTCGCCCCGGACGACTAGACCCTCACGACTCGTGGCCAGCACGCGGAGGCCGGATGCCCCCTGCAGCGCGGCGTCCACGAAGCTGGACACCGGTGTTAACACGTGCTCGCAGTTGTCCAGAACAAGCAACAGCGACTTGTCCCGTAAGAACTGGAGTATCGAAGTGAGGGTGGGTACACCGGGCGGAGACTGGATGCCCAGCGAGGCTGTGACGGCCTCGTCGACATCATCTGGGCTGCCGATGTCGGCCAACTCGACGAGCCAGGCTCCGTGCGGGTAGCCGGTGACCGAATCCGCTGCAACCTGAAGGGCCAACCGGGTCTTGCCGACGCCCCCGACGCCGCACAACGTCACTAGGCGCGCAGTGGCGAGCGCCTCGAGCACCTCGGCAATCTCATTCTCCCGCCCGACGAAGGCGGTGGTCTGGATCGGGAGGTTCCCCTGAAGGCGGTCCAGCGACCGCAGCGGTGGGAAGTCATTCAGGAGCCGAGGATGCACGAGCTGGAACACGCTGCACCGGCTCGGCCACGTCGCGTAAACGGCGCTCCCCCAGGTCTCGAAGGCCCCACTCTGCCGGAAGATGATCCGAGACGATCGAATGGGTGACGCCCGAACAAACCACCTGGCTCGCCATGGGCGATCGCCATTAGTCGTGCCGTGCGGTTCAGTGCGGGTCCGAAGTAGTCGCCGTCCCGCTCGGATGCCTCCCCCGTGTGCAGGCCGATGCGGCCCCTGATCGGCGCTGCCGCCGGCCAGGGCTCGTGAACCAAACCGAGTTGCGCGTCGAGAGCTGCCTCCAGCGCCTGACACGCGTGAAAGACGGCGGCGAACCCGTCTCCACCGGCGGAGAAGACCGAGCCCCCGTGAGCGGATATCGCCGCCGACACGATCGCGTCGTGCCGCTCGAGCGCGCCGCGCATCGCGTCGGGTGCCTCTTCCCAGAGCTGGGTCGACCCCTCGATGTCAGTGAAGAGAAAGGTGACAGTCCCCGAAGGCCGCCCCACGCGACCAGCATGACACGCCTTCGACTTGAATGAGCATGTGACCTGCGGTTTTGGAGCTCGAGGTCGGATTCGAACCGACGACCTGCGCATTACAGGCAAGGTACGGGGAGTCCCTGGGTATCAACCGATCCCACCATTCTCGGTCTGTCCTGGTCATCGTCTGACGGATCCTTAGAGTCATCGGCGTGCAGTGACGAGTCAGGGCCTCGATCAACTGCGCATAGTCGATGAGATGGCGGTCGCTCAAAAAATGAGATCGGATGCGCGTTCGGGCACGGCGCCCCATCGCTGCCATCTCATCTGGGCTCGCAAGCAGGTCGGTCAACGTCCGGGCGAAAGCGTCTAGGTCCGGAGGGTTGGCTGAGCAATATCCCCGTTCCTGGGGCCACCTGGTCGACGATGCCTCCAACCGCGGAAGCCATGACTGGGCGGGATTTCCACATGGCCTCCGCGACCGTGAGACCGAAACCCTCTTCCAAGCTCTTCTGCACGATGACGGTCGCTTGGCGCTGTATCGCATTGACCATGAGTGCGTTGACCTCAAAGTCGTCCATCGGCAAACCAACAAGCCGAATGGCGCGTCGTCGGTCGTGGGAGAGGACCTCCCAGAGCGCCATGCACTCGTCCTAGGACCCTAGCGCCCTCGGGATCGTCCGAACTGCGCTGACCTCGGGGCCCACGGGGACAAGACTCAGACCCGTCTGTCCAGCCACCATTGTGGCAAACCCCTGGAGGACTCCTTGCATGTCCTTGAGGTGGTCCCAGCGCGACACCTGGACGACCAGACGATCATTCCGCGACAGCGGACCTGCGCCACCGAGTACCGACCGGGTCGAAACGCCAGGAGCCCGACGTCGTCATCAAACAAGCCGACCTTGACCAAGAGCCGGTCAACACGGGCATCAGTCCAAGGGTCGATTCTTTGCGGTATATGGGTCGATAGATGGCGCAACGATGAAGACCGCAGCCCCGTCGAACACTCGAGGGACAAAAGCGCGATGTGAGAAGACGTGGGCACGACAGGAAGCCAGGTACGGCTTGGGAAAGTTCCAACCCTCCTCTGTGTATTCGTTTGCCCGTTCCGTTCCGATGTGGCACCGCCACACGACCACGGCTCCGCGCTCCGCCAGGGCACCGGCGAGACCCAGCGTCTGCGGATCATGCAAGATCACCACATCGCCTTCATTCACTTGGCTCGGAAGTGCGACGAGATTCTCTGTCATGACTGCGTCGTAGTGGTCTGCTTCGGGTCGGCCCAATGCACCGTCGTCCCCGCGTGCTCCGTGAAGCCGATTGTGCAGCCGTTTTGTTGCCTGGAAGAACTTCTGGTCACCCTCGATCACGACCCAGTGGGCGTCGATACCGCTCCCGATGCAATATCCGATGAGGCTGTGCAACATCTCTGCGACACCACCCCGACGGACGTCGAACTGATGTTCCACACCCGAGCTCCATGGAGAGCGACTCGTGCCCGATTGGCAGCGCGGGTGAGCTCGTCAGAGCGATCAGCCCCGATTAGGCGAGAGAGGCGCTGGACAGAGAGGGCCGTCACCTCGACCGCACGAGGTTCGGCCATTCCGACATCATGCCCCATCACTGCCGGACTGGCATGCTCCATCGAGGAGGCTGGAACGCGCTCACGCAGACAGCGGATGCGTTAGGACTGACCTGGTGCGACCGGCATCACCGCCAAACCGTGCCGGGGGATCGTCGTCAGAATGACAACCTTAGCGGTCTGCTTCGACTCATCGCCCTTGATGGGGTCACTCACATGTCATCTGGGATCGTTGCGTGAACGATCACCCGACCTGTGATCTCGTTCGGCGCAATGGAGATCAGGGCGTGACGGCGCCCGCCCGCCCATGCCTCGAGATCGAGAGAGGAGAGGCGAAGTAGTTCATCGGGGTCGTCGACCAAGCGAGCCCTTCCACTCACCAAGACACTCCAACCCTCGCTAAAAGTGTCGTCAACCCGATCGACCTCAAAACTAACCACGGGCAGCGCCTCGAGAGCAGCCGCCTTCTTCATATCGGTGCTCAGCACGATTTGTCCTTCTGAGTACTCGAAATTCACCGGAACGGCGACGGGTCCCCGCTCCGTGGTGAACACGACTCGCCCGACGCCTCCCACTCCGAGATGGGCCTCACACTGCTCCCTGGTGAGGATCTCGAGGATCGGATGGCGGCCAGCCCGCCCCATCCCGGGTGGGCGGTCGACCTGACCGCCCTGAAGGTCGATCACTGTCGTGCCGAGGGCCAGCGCGAGAAGATTCAGGGCGCCGGCGCTGAGACGAGCACTCGCGTTGTGCTCGAAGTACTCGAGGTATGCCGGATCGATGCCGCAGCGTTCTGCCAGCTCTTCGACGGTCATGCCCAGCTCACCACGGCGGTGTGCCACCCGCCGAGCCAGGTCGCCGGGTTGAGTCCTGACGGCACCAGCAGGTTCGACGCGAGCGGTCATGGTGTCGGTCCGCCCGAAACGAGCCCAGACGTCGAGATCGTGCTCGACGTAGAGCTTACGGACTCGCAGCGGTAGACGAGCACAGGACACCGGGCATGGGTCACACAGTGTTCGCTAACTGAATCGAGCAGGAGACCAACCAGTTCCCCGTGCCATCTCGTTGCGATCACGAGCAGCGCCGCTCCCTTGGACGCGTCTTCAAGGACTGAGCCTGCATTGCCCTGGACGACATGACCATGAATCTGCAGATCTGGGTGTTCGGCTCTTTTCTGTCGAACCAAACAATCCAGCATCTGTTCTGCACTTATTTCCGGAGCAAAGTCTGGCGCGATCGGGGTCAAGCTCATAGGGGCATGCCAATCCCACACGGCAACAAGATCAACGTTCGACTGACTCAAGGACGCATAGCGGAGTGCCCATTCGAGCCCCGCAAGGGACGCTGGCGAACCGTCGACCCCTACAACAACTCTGTCCGAAGTGGAAGTGGATTGGTTTTCCGTGGTCATGAGTCCTCCTCGTATCGCACTCCTCTATTTTCACGAGCTTCTTTGTGCTCCCACTAGGGACGAAGGTCCGATGACCTAGGGACCTATCGCCCTTCGAGGTCCTCGAGGACCTTCGAGGCACCCCCGCAAAAGACCGTCACGTCCGGTACGACCTCAGGATTCGAGAAGACGCCGAGGGTGAGCTGACCGTCGTAGGACAGAGCAGCCACTCCCAGGCCTTGGTTGCCCAGCAGGGGGACGATCGGAAACGCCTCGAGAAGACGGGAGCCCAGCAGGTAGAGCGGCACCGTCGGTCCCGGGACATTGGTCACGATCAGGTTGAAGATCGGCTGGTACCGCAACAAGCGCGTGGCCCCGGCCAAGACGCCCTGGGGCGTGGGATCGAGCAGCCGGAGCGCGACCAGCGGCACATCCTCTCGGTGCTGGTTCTTTTGTCTCCTCGTCGTCGAGGTGATCGTTGCCAACGCTCGGCGGGGATCGTCCTCTGAGACAGGAAGACGCACAAAGAGAGCGGAGACCCCGTTTCCCATGGCACGCCCCTCGCCGACGTCCAGCCCGACGGCGACTACAGCTTGGAGCGTTGAGGCGCAGCCGAGTTCGCCGCGTGCGGACAACAGAGCGCGCAGGCCGCCCGTTACCGCAGTCAGGACGACGTCGTTGATGGTTGCATCCTGTCCATGGGCAACGGCGCGCACCGCTTCGAGGTCGGCGCGAATCAGGTGGAGCGCTCGCTGGTCCCCAATCTGATGGTTGATCGAGGACGGCCGAGTGATGAGGCCTGTGGGCAGCATGGCCGCCAGCGCCACACCCAGTCGTCGCACCGAACGGGCCCGGCGGACTGGGTGCGCGATCGACCACCCGACCCAGGCCGGCACGCGCCACGCCACGCCGGCCAGGTGGTACAGGTCGTGGAACGTGCGCTCATCCTCAGTCGGGACCTGGTCGGGACACCATTGGAAGTCCGGCTGAAGTTCGGCGGGCTCACGCGTGAGATCCAAGAGGACGGTGGCCAGTTCGGCCGTAGAGATCCCGTCGGCCATGGAATGGTGGAGCTTCTCGACGATGGCAACCCGATCATGGGCGAGCCCGGTGACGAAGACGAGCTCCCACAATGGGCGGAATCGATCCAACGGCCGCGCAAGCAGATCACCGCACAGCTGGAGCAGCTGGACCTCGTTCCCCGGAGCGGGGAGTCGGCACTCTCGAACGTGGCGACGGATGTCGAACGACTTGTCGTCCTCCCACGTCGGCGGTGCCTGGTGCCACAGTCCGGCGTGTGCCTTTTGCCGGAGCCGGGGCACGAACTGCAGCCGGAACGAGACGAGCTGTCGGAGCTCGGCAATGCGAAGCTCGTCCCCTCTCGTTCAGCAGGGAGCCTCCCTCGAAGATCCCGATGGACGCCAGGTGCATCGGCGTCCCCTGGTCCTCTAGAAGCAGAAAGGCTGCATCGAGGGCGGAGAGAGATCGGTCAGTGGACACGGTCACGGACCTACGTCAGCGAACGATGGTCGTCGTGCAGGCTGCGTGGTGGAGCACGTACTCGGCGACCGAGCCGAGGTTCACGCCTGTCGCGTGGCCGCGGCCCCGGGTACCAACGACGAGGCTCGAGGCCCCCTCGCACACCTCGGTAAGGACCTCGCCCGGCAGTCCACCAAGGACGATCTCGCCCTTGCTAACCACGCTGGGTTCGATAGATCTGGCTTGCTCTAAGGACTCGTTCACGATGGTTGTTGCGTCTTCGGGCAGGACCCCGGGCAGAAACCAGGACTCCTCTGAGGGGATGCTGAAAACGCAAACGATCTGCAAAATGGCGCCGGTCCGGGCAGCTTTGTGGGCGGCGTGATCGAGGGCCGCGGTGCGCGTTCTCAGAGCCGTCGACGCCGACGACGACCCGCAGCTCGCCCTGGTTTATGTTTACCGACGGCTCTTTGCTCATGGTCCTGCTCCTCCCCACTCGCGGGTGTTCGTTCTGAGCACCAGGTTCGTCCGATATCCGTTCACCGACTACGGAAGAAGGTCCCGCCACGAAGAGCCATGGGTCCCTTCTGTCCCGGAGAGCCGGTGATGCTGTAGGCTCGAAATGGGACGTTGGTCCGTAGTTGTAGTCGTCGCGGAGGTCGCACCATTGGGGTGAGGATCAAAGTGGAGGTACGACGGTGAAAGCACTTGTGTATGACGGACCAGGCCAAATGAGCTGGACCGAGGTGGCCGATCCCATGATCGAGCACGACGGCGATGTCATCGTGCAGGTGGACGCCACGACGATCTGTGGCACGGATCTCCACATCCTGAAAGGCGACGTTCCGGAGACGGCGCCAGGCAGGATCCTCGGGCATGAAGCCGTGGGCACCATCGTCGAGGTCGGCCCTGGCGTGAAGACGCGCGAAGTTGGTCAGCGTGTCCTGGTTTCCTGCATCTCGGCCTGTGGATTCTGTCGTTTCTGCCGGGAAGGCCGCTACGGACAGTGCCTGGGTGGCGGCGGATGGATCCTCGGCCACCTGATCGACGGAACCCAGGCGGAGTTCGTGCGGGTGCCGTTCGCCGACACGTCCACCTACCTCGTCCCCGCCGGGTGCGCGGACGAGGACGTCTTGATGCTGGCTGACATCCTCCCGACCTCCTACGAGGTGGGCGTGCTCAATGGTCAGGTCCAGCCGGGCGACACCGTCGCCGTGGTCGGTGCTGGACCCATCGGACTCGCCGCCATCATGGGGGCGCACCTGTTCTCGCCGAGTCAGGTCGTGGCCATCGACCTCGCCGACGCCCGACTGGACGCCGCCAAGCGCTTTGGCGCCGACGTGACGATCAACAACGAGTCGGACGATCCCCATCGCCATGGTGCAGGCCCTGACCGGTGGCTTGGGCGCCGACGTCGCCATCGAGGCGGTTGGCGTACCGGAGAGCTTCGAGTTATGCACCGCACTCGTCCGTCCCGGCGGCCGCGTGGCCAACATCGGGGTACACGGGAAGCCAGCGACACTGCACCTCGAGTCGCTCTGGATCCGCGATGTGACCCTGACGACGGGGCTGGTCGACACGTGCTCGACACCGACCCTGCTCCGGCTCCTGACGACGGGCCAGCTCGACGGAGGCCAGTTCGTCACCCACCACTTCGAACTCGGCCAGATGCTCGAGGCCTACGACACCTTCGGAGGCGCGTCGGAAACCGGCGCGCTGAAGGTCGTGATCAGCCGCTAGGAAGGTTTGGCGAAACTCAATCGCTTGGGCATGGGGACGTGACGGCACCTTGGGATCAAGCTGGCGCCAGTCCTCCGGTCTCTCCCCACAGAACCGATCGAACCTGGGCCGCGATCTGGAGATCCTCTCTCGCCCGGACCACGAAGACCCTGACCCGAGAGTGTGCTCCCGTGATCTCCACGTCTAACGGCGCCTCAGCATTGGCCTCATTGTCGAGCGACAACCCGAGATAACCCATCGTCGACAACACCTCGGCCCGCAACCGATATGCGTTCTCCCCGACCCCGCCCGTGAACGTCACGGCGTCGACACCTCCCAAAGCGCTGGCCATCGCCGCGATGCCCGCCCGAAGTCGGTGCACGTACACATCAAGAGCGAGTCGGGCCGCGCCGTGACCGTCGGCGGCGAGGGCCTCTACCTCCGCCATGTCTGACGAGCCGCACAGCGCCTGCAGCCCGGATTCATTCTCGAGCGCGTGGGCGATGTCACCGACCGGGATTCCTTGCTCCTGGGCCAGCCAGATCACGAGGCCGGGGTCGATCGTGCCCGAGCGCGTCGCCATAACGAGCCCCTCCAGAGGAGTGAAACCCATCGTCGTGTCGACCGACCGGCCCTCGAGAACGGCGGCCAGAGAGGCGCCCGCACCCAGGTGGCAGGTGACCGCGCGGACACCAGCGCCGGAGTGCCCCATGAGCTCGATCGTGCGTCGCCACGCGTAGGAGTGGCTCAAACCGTGAAAGCCAAAGCGACGAACACCGAACCGCTCCCGCCACTCGAGTGGAACCGCGTACGTGGCCGATGCTTCGAGCAGGTTGGAGTGAAAGGCCGTATCGAAACACCCCACCGCCGGCACGTCGTTCAAGACCTCGCCGACGATGTTGACGGCCCGGAGACACGCCGACTGGTGGAGCGGTGCAAGCGAGATGAGACCGCGCAGAGCGTCGGTGGTCGCCACGTCGAGCAGTGTCGGACCGACGAAGTGCGATCCGCCGTGCACTATACGGTGGCCGACTCCAGCTATCAGTCCGCCGCCCTCAGTAAGGAATCGTTCGAGCGCGGCCGGATCGAACGTCACCCCGGACGGCTGGCAGGTCCTCGCTCTGCACCATGTCGTCGTCGGTGCTGAGGACACGCAGCTTGAGGCTGGAGGAGCCTGCGTTGACGACGAGCAGATTCATCGTGCGTAGTCGCTCCATATCCAGTCGGTGATCTCGGGGGGATCTTCTCCGTGCATGCGGGTATAGGCGCGGGCCCTGAGTCGCGCGTCTTGCATCTCCTGGCGCAGTCCCGCCGCCCGCTCGCCGAGTCCGGGCACACGGTCGATGACGTCCATCACCAAGTGAAAGCGGTCGAGGTCGTTGAGCATCGTCATGTCGAACGGGGTCGTGGTGGTGCCCTCTTCCCGATAACCCCGTACGTGCAGGTTGGCGTGGTTGGTCCGGCGGTACGTGAGCCGGTGGATCAACCACGGATAGCCGTGGTAGGCGAAAATCACCGGGCGGTCGCTTGTGAAGAGCTCGTCGAACTCGGCGATCTGAGAGGCCGTGTGGGTGCGCAGCCTGGTCGCACAGGCGCATGAGATCGACCACGTTGACGACGCGTACCTTAAGCGATGGAAGATGCCGCCTCAGCAGATGTGCTGCGGCCAGTGTCTCGAGTGTCGGAACGTCCCCCGCACACGCAAGCACGACATCGGGGAGGACTCCGGCGTCGTTGCTGGCCCACTCGAAGATGCCCAGACCTCTCGTGCAGTGGGCCACTGCGTCCTCCATTGAGAGGTACGTCAGGGCCGGCTGCTTGCCGACGACGATGAGATTGACGTAGTCACGGCTTCTCAGACAGTGGTCGGCCACGGAGAGCAGGGTGTTGGCGTCCGGAGGCAGGTAGATGCGTACCCGGTCGGAGTTCTTGTTGACCAGATGGTCGATGAAGCCGGTGTCCTGGTGGGAGAACCCGTTGTGGTCCTGGCGCCAGACGTGGCTCGTCAGGAGATAGTTCAGCGACGCGATCGGGCGGCGCCACGCGATGCCCTGGCACGTCTTCAGCCACTTGGCGTGTTGGTTGACCATGGAGTCGATGATCGGGACGAATGCCTCGTAACAGTTGAAGAGTCCGTGGCGGCCGGTGAGGAGATAGCCCTCTAACCATCCTTCGCAGAGATGCTCGCTCAGGACCTCCATGACCCGACCTTGCCGTGCGAGGTGCTCGTCGGCGGGATGGACCTCGGCTTCCCAGACGCGTTCGGTGGCCTCGAACACAGCCCCGAGACGGTTCGAGATCGTTTCGTCCGGCCCGACCAGGCGGAACGTCGTCGGGTTCGCCGTGATGACGTCGCGCAGCAGGCTCTCCGAGCACTCTGGTCGGTTCCGCCCATGCGGTGGCCGGTCGGCCGACGGGTACCCCGTAGTCGGCAAAATCCGGCACGGTGAGGTCCTTGAGGAGGAGCCCGCCGTTGGCATGGGGATTGGCGCCCATGCGGCGCATGCCCGACGGTGCCAGCGCGGCCAGCTCGGGGCGGAAGCGCCCGGCCTCGTCGAAGAGCTCCTCGGACCGGTAGCTGCGCATCCAAGTTTCGAGCAGAGCGAGATGTTCAGGGTTCGTCCGGACGTCGGCGACCGGCACCTGGTGGGCGCGGAACGTGCCCTCGACCGGCAGGCCGTCGACGATCTTGGGGCACGTCCATCCCTTCGGGGTACGCAAGACGATCATGGGCCAGACCGGACGATCGCTCGAGGCGCCGCGGCGCGCAGCGGTCTGGATGTCGGCGATCTCGTCGAGGGCTCGATCCATTGCGGCGGCCAATTGCTCGTGCACATCGAAGGGGTCGTCACCCGCGACGAAGATCGGGCGGTGGCCGTACCCCTCGAGCAGCCACCGCAACTCGTCGTCGCCGATCCGGGCCAAGACGGTGGGATTGGCGATCTTGTAACCGTTGAGATGGAGGATGGGGAGCACTGCGCCGTCTCCGACGGGATCGAAGGAACTTGTTGGAGTGCCAGGACGCTGCCAAGCGGCGCCGTCTCCGCCTCGCCGTCGCCGATGACACAGGCCACGATGAGGTCGGGATTGTCGAACACCAGCTCCATAGGCGTGCACGAGCGAGTAGCCCAAGTTCTCCTCCCTCGTGGATCGAGCCCGGGGTTCCCGGCGACACGTGGCTGGGGATGCCGCCGGGAAACGAGAATTGACGGAAGAGCTTTCGGAGGCCCTCCTCGTCCTGCGTGATGTGGGGGTAGACCTCGCTGTAGGTGCCCTCGAGATACGAGTTGGCGACGATGCCCGGTCCCCCATGTCCCGGCCCGATGACGTAGATCATGTCAAGGTTCCTGGCACCGATCACGCGGTTGAGGTGGGCATAGACGAGGTTGAGCCCCGGTGTCGTCCCGAAATGGCCCATTAGGCGTGGCTTGACGTGTTCAACGCGGAGGGGCTCTCGCAACAGCGGGTTGTCGAGGAGGTAGATCTGACCGACCGAGCAGTAGTTGGCGGCCCGCCAGTAGGCATCGATGGCGCGAAGATCGTCCGCTTCCAACACTGCTTGCTCACCTCCACGTCGGAGGATCGATCGCACGCCCGGCGCAGGAGTGGGCGTCATCGGGGACCCGCAGACGCGGATGCCGCAACGAACGTGGCCACCGCGGTCGGCAGCGTCCCGGTCTCCCGCCGCGTTCCGAAGACACGTCCTCAGCACCATTACCAGACCTCCTCGTCGAACTCCTCCAAAACCGTCACGTGACGTCAGGTGTTCGTTAATTGTGCGGCAACACCTTCGAGCAGACCGCGACGATCGAGCAGTGTCCTGCGGAAGGCCGCGTTATCCGTGTCGGCTATCTCCGAGCTCAGGTCACCGAGCACCGAGCGCAGGACGGAGACAAGCTCAACGACTGCGTCCTGCCCAAGACGCAGGTTCCTCGGTTCCCCCGGGTGCCTGAGCGATTCGGTCGGCTCTCTCTGCTCACCTCGGAGATCGGGTTCGACAGCCCGACCCGTCACCTTGAACGGAATGATCTCGAACACGCGAACCCCCGGTTGGGTCACGATCGGAGTCGGCAGGTTGGCGCCGAGTCGGGCTACCTCCTCGTACGGCATCAAGCGAGCAACGCCCTCGACCACGACACTCCACCCGGAACGCCGGGACGCCGTAGCTTGGTCGGTCTCGAAAGTCACGGCCGCGCAGTCCAGGTGAAATGCGGCCCAGCCCGTTCCGAGCCGAATCACGATCCCGCCCTCGACCACCGTGAAGTTCACCGGAATGACATAGGGCGAGTGAGCCCCGTTGATCGCAACCCGTCCGATCCCCGACGATGCTGCTGCACGCGCCAGGCGGCGCCGACACGCGTCTTCGCCGAGAACCGTCGATCCTCTGGGGTCGAGTTTCACGACAATCGGTCCTTCCAAGTCGAGCCTCACTGTGCCACCTCCACTGGCGCGTTGCCACGGCTGACGGTTCGGCGAAGCACGCCCACCGCTCTCGCTTCCACGCTCTCGGTCGTTACTTCCTCCGGCGTTAAGGGTTGGGTGCACCGGCTCGCTCCGCGCTTGTGCCACATGTCGCCCTCCCAGACCGTGATGCGTCGCCAAGGCACGTCGACCTCGAGCTGGACGTAGGGATTCCGGTCCATCCGAAGGGGAACGGCGACAGGACCCTCGAGTGACATCCACAAGGTCAGTCTCTGGCCGTGCCGGCCTTCCGCCGGACGTTCCTCGACGAGGCCGCCGCCGCCGTCACGGTTCAGCCGCTCGGCGATATCCCGAAAGACGGGCCCTACCACTCGTTCGAACATGCACGCTGCCGCGTGCGCAAAGCGCTGACGGTCCAAGAGTTCAGCTCGCGCCCTGTCGGCTTCATCCTCTTGCTGACGGGCGTAGGTCGCCAAGAGAGCATCCACAACACTCAGGCTCCCGTCCGCTGGTGTGGTTTCACCGGTGACCACCCGCAGTGGCCCAACGGGGAACGCCCGCGGCGAGTTCGAATCGCAGAGCGAGCGCATGCTCGTCAGCGCACCACGATCGTTGTGCAGGGCGCGTGATGGAGGACGTACCCGGACACGGACCCCAAGAACAGTCCAGTCACCTCGCTGTGGCCGCGGGTGCCAACAACCAGGGCGGCAGCTCCCTTGCTCAGCCGTGCGAGCACGGCCCCGGCGCCACCGAGGACAGCCTCACCCTTGAGGACGACTTCGGGCTCGAGCTCTTCGGCTTGGCAGAGTGCGGCGGACACGACGGCCTCGGCCGATCCCTGGTAGAGGCAGAGCGGTGCGACGAACCCCCCTGTTGCTGGCATCTCGTGAAACGCCGACACCACGTGGAGCAGCGCACCCCATCGGCCGGCCTCCCTGACGGCCCACTCGACAGCACGATCAGCGCACGCCGGAGCCGTCGGCGCCCACGACGATTCGAAGTTCGCCGAGATCTGGAATGTTCGGTTCGTTCGGTTCCACTGCCGTCTCCTTAGGGCCACCTGCAGTTCAGTTGCCATCGTGCTCCCCTACGCGTCCACGCGCGTAGGGAGGAAGGTCCCGAGGACCAGGGACGGCAGTCCCAATGTGGCTGCGGGTGGTTCGTCAGCGGCCACTCACGAGCGACGAATGTGACGATGGTCCTCTATACGGACCGGCCAAAGGCGTCCATGCTTCGAAGGGCCCACGGAGTCGGAGGAGGAAGACCGATGCCCACGCATAATCAGACCCATCAGACGACGCGGCCGGCCGAGGCCCTCGATGTCATGGTGCGTCTCGAGTCCATGCTGGACTTCTGGAGGTCGCATGTCGACGAGTTCCTGGTCCAACTCGACCTTTGTCACATGGAGATCAGGGACAAAGCTGCAGAGCAGGAGGAAGCCGCTGAGACGTTCAGTGCTCACCTGGAAAGACGTATCGCTGAATTTCGTCGCTTCCTAGCGCAGCAGCGAGAGGTCGTCGCCGGTATCCGGAAGGACATCTCCGACGCGGCATCAGCCGGCCGGGAGGTTTGAGTGATAAGCGGCGTCTGAACCCACTCGAAACGATTTGTCTCAAAGCCACTGCCCGCTGAGAACACCAAAGTCCCTCGAATAGGGACTTTGGTCCCTACGCGCACCGGCCGACGGGACCACAAACTCTGAGGATGAGAACGGCGAGCACTGGTCGTCGTCGACTCGGCAGATTGGTTGGGACGTGTGAACGTCTGCCCCATCAGCTCGGAGGAGTGACTGGGCTCCAGAGGCCAGGCTCAGACTGGCGCCGACCAGCTGAGCCGGGTGCCACCTGTCTCAACCGAAAATACCTCGAAGGTCCCGCTCAGTTTCTCCGCCCGGCTGCGCAGATTGGTCAGGCCATGACCCACACCACCCGCGGGATCGATCTCCATTCCTCTGCCGTTGTCGGTGATCTCAACAAGGACCACGTCGTCGTCCACGCCGATCTCCACACTGCAGCGAGAGGCGCCGGCATGCTTGGCCGCGTTGGTCAGTGCCTCTCGGACAACGGCCAGGATGTGGTCGGCGACCTGAGGTGGAACGGCGTTGTCCACCGCACCGATGAACCGCACCTCGGGGCGCGCCCCCAGCATCGGGGTCAGCTCGTCGGCCAACTGGACCACGGCATAGCGCAGCCCGCCCGGCAGCGAGGTCTCGCCGAGCTCGAAGATCGCGGTCCTGATCTCAGTGATCGTGGAGTCCAGCTCATCGACCGCATGCTCCACGCGGTTGTGCACCTGCGGGAGATCGTCCAGCCTGGCTGCGCCGGCCAGGCTCATGCCGACTGCGTAGATCCGCTGGATCACCCGGTCGTGGAGATCCCGAGCAATACGATCACGGTCATCGAGGACACTGAGCGTCCGCACCCGCTCGTACAGGCGATGGTTCTGGATCGCAATACCTGTCGCAAGAGCGAGGGCCTCGGCCAGCGCTTCGTCCTCGTCGCTGAATCTTTCAGCATCGATCTTGTCGGTCAGATAGAGGTTGCCAAAAACCTCGTCCCGAATCCTCAGCGGAACTCCGAGAAAGGACTCCATCGGGGGATGGTTCGGGGGAAATCCGTAGCTGTCGGGATGCTCGCTGATCCGATCCACACGCAGGGGCACGGGGTCAGTGATCAAGAGCCCGAGGACGCCACGGCCAGTCGGACGGCCGCCGATGGCGCGCTCCTCCTCGTCGTCCAGGCCCACCGTCAGGAATTGCTCGAGACCGGTGCGCGATTCGTTCAACACGCCGAGGGCGCCATAGCGAGCGCCGACCAGCGAACGGGCTTCCCCGATCAGGGTCTGAAGCAGATGCGGCAAATCGACGTCATTGGTGATCGAGAGGACCGCCCCCAAGAGCCGACGAAGCTTCTCGGGATCGCTCACCCTGGTGTAGGGCATCTCCCGAGCCTAGCGACGGATCCCTACGGACCCCAGCGTGCGGTCCGACCTTGTGTCGCTGGCACAATGGAGTGATGTCCATCCGCGTCTTTCTCCTCGACGACCACGAACTCGTGCGTGAGGGTATCCGGAGTCTGCTGGAGAGCGACCCCGACATCGAGGTGGTCGGCGAGGCCTCCACGGCCTCAGAGGCATTGTCGCGGGTGCCGTTGGCCAAACCGGACGTCGCGATCCTCGACGTCCGCCTCGAGGAGGGCAACGGTATCGAGGTCTGCCGCGACCTGCGCTCAGTGAACCCCGAGCTCACCTGCGTGATGCTGACAAGCTTCGCCGACGACGACGCGCTGTACGCAAGCGTGATGGCCGGTGCAGCCGGCTACGTCCTCAAGCAGATCAAGGCTCGGGATCTCATTGAAGATGTAAAGAAGGTGGCAAAGGGTGAGTCACTGATGGATCCGAGGGCCGTGGCTCGCGTGGTGCAGAGGATCTCGAACCCACCGAAGACGGATGCCGCTGCGGACTCCCTCTCGCCCCAGGAGCAGCGCATCCTGGAACACATTTCCGAAGGGATGACGAACAAGCAGATCGCCGACGCCATGTTTCTGGCCGAGCACACGGTGAAGAACTACGTGACCGGCCTGCTGCGCAAACTCAAGATGTCGAGTCGCACCGAGGCCGCGATCTATGCGACCAAGCGAAAGGCTCAGGGATCAGGCTCGACTGAACTCTGAGATGCCATTCGAGTGTGATCCGGCTGCCTGCCAGGCGGCCCAAGAATCACCGCTCGTCTTCTGATGCCCCGGCGGTAGGTATCTCGAGAACGGCTGGAGTGGGTTCCGCCACAGCACATAATGCGATGCGGGGAGGCACCTTCTCCTCCTCGGTTCGAGTGCGTGTGTGACCGTCGGAGCCGGCGAATCCCTCGGTCAGAGAAGACGGCTCGGTTCTCGTCCGGCGCTCCGATGGCAAATCAAGGTCCACCCCGTAATGCCGAAGTACCGCCTCGATGCGGCGCCGCTCGGACGTTGGATAGGAAAAGCTGGTCGCGTGCGCGTCGATCCCGCGCTCGGTGCAGAGCGCGATCAGAGCTCGGTCATAGGCAATTTCCGCGGCGAGGGCGGCATAGGCGGAACCTGCCCTAGGAGGCGACACTGCCCAAAGTTCTTCTCGGCAGAGCAGTGCGTACTCGATCAATTCTGGGCCGACTAGATCGGTCACCCACTCGTCGAGTGCGCTGGAGAGGATGTCGACGTACATACTCACGTCCCTCATTGTGACGTTCCGTATTGGTCACGAGATAGGGACGTTCCTCCCATATGCGCTCTTTTCGACGCCGTTTAGGACGTTTGTCCCGTCAGGTCAATGACCTTCGTCCCAGATCAGATGGTTCGGAGATCGGTCCACCGGATGCGTTCAGGCCCGGTCAGTGCCTGTTCCGCGACCCACAATCCGAGGTCACTCTCGCCCGGGAGCACAACGGGCAGCCGGCGTCGAGCGCGGTCCCCACCGGCTCGATACTTGTACTACCGCGCAGGATTCCTTTCGCGGCTTCCAGCCGGTACGACGTGCCAGTTCACTCGGCGTGCGGCGCGGGCGGCCTCAGACTGCGGGGTCGGGGCCAGCGGAAAACGCAGCGACACGGTCCCGTACTCGAAGTGGCGCGTGATATCGAATCCCGAATGGAAGAACACGTCCAACATGGGGTGGTTCTCGTGCAGCGTCTCAGCCACGAATGTACAGATGCCGCGCTCCCTCGCCGCACTGGCGAGCTCGTCCAACAACAACGAACCGATGCCATGGTGCTGACACTCGTCCGCCACGACGAACGCCACCTCTGCGACATCAGACCCACGGCGGCCATCGTAACGACCTACTCCGATGATGCGGTCGTCCAGCAGGGCGACGAGGGCCAGCCGATTCTCGTAATCCACGTGAGTGAACCGCTCGACTTCCTTGAGGGATAGGTGGGGATGCAGCGAGAAGAAGCGGAGGAAGCACGAACGGTCAGACAGGTGGTCGTGAAACGCCACCAGCCTTTGGCCGTCATCGGAGCGGATGGGACGAAGTCGTAAACGCAGCGCGCCATCGCTAGAAACGACCTCGCGCTCGAGGCCTGAGGGGTACCCCTCAGGCGTCCGGCGGCTTTCGCTGTTGTGTGAAGGCTGAGTCACCGGACGCTCCCCTCTCCACTTCGTCCGCGTGTCCTCCAGGCTATGGACCCGGACTGCTCTGGGCCTAGGGACCATCGTCAGTGTGACCGTGGGACCTTCGTCCCACGCCGAGGGACCATCATGTAGGACCTTGTCCCTTATCGAAGAGGACCTTTGCGTGGCTCCCAAATTGGCCCTAGCACTCGATGATTGAGGTAGGCCGCCTCGCAAGGAGGGGTCACGAAAAAGGAGACACCTCGATGCGACGCAGAGTTTTTGACATGTTGGTGAGCGCCGGCGGTGTGCTGATGGTCGTGGTGTTGGCCGTTGCCGGGGCACTGCTCATGGTCGGCTACAACTTCGCCAACAACAACGTGCACCACCAGCTGGCACAGCAGCAGATCGTGTTCCCGCCCGCGGCGGCCTTTGCTCATGCCAAGGCAGGTACCGAGATCACGCCATCGATGATCCCCTCGGTGAGCCAGTACGCGGGCCAGGAACTCACGACCGGGGCCCAGGCTCAGGTGTACGCGGATGACTTCATCGCGGTGCACCTGCAGGAGATCGGTGGGGGCAAGACCTACGCCCAACTGAGCGAAGCCGCCTTGAATCTCCCCAAGGGATCTCCGGCCTACACGGCAGCTGAGCAGAAGGTCCAGACCGTCTTCCAGGGAACCACGCTTCGCGGGCTCCTCCTCGAGGCCTACGGCTTCTCGGTCTTCGCTGAAATCGCTCTCATCGGTGCCATCTGTTCATTCTTCCTGGCGGCGCTGATGGCGGTGCTCGTCGTCTTCGGCTTCATCCACGCACGCAAGACACCCCAGACCGAAGAGATCTTCGCCACGCAGCCTCCTGTTCGGGAGCCGGCTCTCGTCTGAGCCTCCTCGGCGCCAACCAATCGAAGCCACCCGGTCCGCCTTGGGCCGGGTGGCTTCGCGTCGACATACTCTCTGGCTCAGGTGACCTGACGTTGCGCCACGTCGAAGAGATCACCCTTTGGAACTTGCGAGAAAAGTAGACCCGATACTCTCGCTCTCCAGCGTGCCCTTCTGATCAAAGGTGAGCCGGCCCTTCTCGATAACCCTGAGAAATGCTGCCACAACCTCTGAGTCGTGGATCGTGCCTGCCCCACGCCGCAATTCCTCGACCGCCGCGGTGAGACCGAGTCCCGTTCGATACGGTCGTGCAGACGCCATCGATTCGGCCACGTCGGCGACGGCAATGATCCGGCTCCCGATGAGGATCTGGTCGCCCTCCAACCCATTTGGATACCCTGATCCATCGCAGCACTCGTGGTGTTGCAACACCATCTCCGCGACGCGCTCAGCCGTCCTGGACGCGAGAGCAGGTCCGACGGAACAGACAGCTTGCCGATGTCGTGGATTCTTGCCGCGTGTCCGATCTCCTCGATGTCCTGGGAGTCAAGATTGAGCTGAACCGGAGCCTGAGAGCGGATTCGAACCGCTGACCTGCGCATTACGAGTGCGCTGCTCTACCGACTGAGCTACCCAGGCAGACGTCGTCTCCGACCAGGCACGAACCCTCACTACCCAGGGCGGACGACGGTCAGCAGTGTACGCGCGCGGCTCAGGTGCTGCATCGACTCCGTTCACCCCTCTGCGCCCGTCGAACCCTCCCTTCCGCCACGAGCGCCGACGATGCTCTCGTTTGTGCTGGTCATGAGGGCCAGCCAGGTGCTCCGGACGATCCCGGGCGAGGTGCCGGCCGTGACTGTGATGCACCCGCCCGGCAATCAACCGGGATCGGCCGCCAAGGTGGCCAGCCGGTGCAGCCCCATGGTCAGTGCTGCTTCCTCGCCGCTTCGCAACAGGACCGCGACGCGCACGTCCCCGGGTCCTCGTCGTTGGCGAAGGGTGCGCGCCAGCTGAATCTCCGCGGCGGCGATGAAGGGCGGAGAGCTCATACGCCGGGCCAGCCGCAACGCCGCCTCGAAGTGCACCTCGGACAGAGCCAGGTCTCCCATCGCCCGCGCCGCGAGGCCCAGGTATTGATCGGCGGGCCCGATGCACGCCGCCGCGGGGGCCCTGATCACGACCGCCGTGCCCGCGTACGGTCGCATCTGCTCGTAGATGCGCGCGGCTATCTCGCTCGTCTCGCTTCCGAGGACGCCGCAGGCGGCGGCCGCCAGGGCGACCGAGACACCTTCGGATTGGTCATCCGCCACCTCGTCCCATCCCAGAGCCGTGAGCACGCGCAGGTCCTCTAGTGCCTGCTCTCGCTCGCCCGTCTCAGCATGGATCAGTGCCAACGTTGCCCGAACCATCGGGTACTCAGTGGGGGCCTGCGCAACGATGGCGCTGAACGTGCTGTCCGGCGAAGTCAGGTCGCCGCGTGCCCACCAGGTCCACGCCATGAGGGCCCCGTAGAAGCTCAGCGCCAATTCGTTGTGCGCTCCGGCTGCCTCCACCGCTTGGCGGCCGAGTGACTCCGCCTCGTCGAAATTTCCCGCGAGCGCAGCCATCATCGCGGCCAGGTTGTAGGCGTAGGCGGCCTCGACCGGGTGAACCGGACCCGTGTCCCTCGCCCGGAACCTCGTGACCTCCGTGTGCACCGCTTCGACATGGCCCTGCGCCAAGAGCTCACGGATACACCACATATGGCCGTGCAGCGCCAAGAGCTCGTCGCCGATCTCCTCGGCGATCTCACCAAGCTCCGTCCCGGTGGCGAGTCGTTCGGGCGCGGGGCCAATCCCCCACAGCGCGTGCATCCGGGCGTTGAGCGCATACCCTAGCGTGCGGCGGTCACCCAGCCGCCGGGCAATGGCCACCGCCTCGCTGTTCAACGCGAGCGAGTGTTCCAGTACGCCCGGCTTCCGGATCCCGTAGGAATAGATCGTCACGAGGCCGAGGCGCGCCATCACCATGGCGCGCAACGAGGTGTCCTCGTCAGGCAGTGCGGCACGCGCCTCCTCCAGCAGACGGACGTGGTCCCGGTTCGCCGCCACGATGCCCAGGTAGCTCAAAGGGCCTGCCCGCAGCGCCACCCCGGCCAATCGCTCGGCATCGCCCATTGCGCGTGCCAGATCGGCCGCTCGTGCGACGGTCACATTGGCCCCGGAGCTGTCGCCGGCGCGATTCTGCGCCTCGGCGAGCCCCATCAGCACGTCACAGTGTGTCGGCGAGTCCTCGGGGGTGTAGAGCTCGCAGATCTCCCGGGCCCGAGTGAAATGGCCGACTGTTTCTTCGAAGGCGAGGAGTCGCAACGCCCGCTCGGCCGCCGCGATGGAATAGCGCAGGGCCTTGTCGGCGTCGCCGAGCGGCGCGCCCATGAAAAAGTGGAGCGCCAGCTCGTTCACATGGCGGTCGAGTGCGCCCGCGTGCGCTCGCTCCATCGCCAGCGCGATGGCGTGGTGGAACCGGACGCGTCGCCCTCGGAGGAGCTCGCCGTAGATCGCCTCGCGCACCAGGGCGTGGCTGAACCCGTAGCGATCCTTGGTGTCCGCGCCGACGCGCCGAAGCAGGCGCGACTCCTCGGCCCGGTCGAACGCGTCGAGCCGGGCGTCTGGACTGAGATCTGCCGCCTCTGCCACGATGGCGGCGTCGAAGACGAGCCCGGCCACAGCCGCCACCTGCAACAGGTGGATGACGTCCTCGGGAAGGCGCGACACTCGGCGCGCCACTAGTTCTCGGATCGCCTCGGGCGGGCTCAGGTCGGGGAGGACGGGGCCGACATCGTCCTCGTCGTGTTGTTCGTCCGCCCGGGACTGGAGCTGGCGCAGGAGCTCGTCGAGGAACAGTGGGTTGCCGTCCGTCAGCTTGGAGAGCTGTGGTACGAGCTCCGAGGGGACTTCGGGCCAGGCCTGCGCCAGCTCCTCGACCGCAGCCGGGCTCAGCCCCTGCAGGTGGATCGACTCGACCGGGTGCGACGCCCGGATGTCTGCCAGCATCGACCGCAGTCGATGCTCAGACAGAACCTCGGTGTCGCTGTACATGGCCACGATGCCGAGCCGGGCGCCATCGGTGCCGCGAAGAACGTGGCGCAGGAGCAGCAGCGTCGGTTGGTCGGCCCACTGCAGATTGTCGATGACCAAGAGCACGTCGTGCTCGCTCCCGAGCTCGTTCAAGGTGGCGGTCAGCGCCTCGAAGAAGCGGAACCGATCGTTCTCCGGGTCTCCGCGTTCGTCTGAAGGCGCGGGGGAATGCTCCTCGAGCCGGGGCACCAGCCGGGAGAGCTCGGTCAGCTGCCACTCGGGCATGTCTGAGATCGCGTCTTCCGACAATGAGTGGAAATAGCGGCCCAGCGCCTCGGCGAAGGGCTGGTACGGCGCGACGGGTTCCTCGTCGCAGCGCCCCCACAGCACCATCGCCCCGTGGGCGGCGGCGCGACCGGAGAAGTCCGCCGCGAGGCGCGACTTGCCGATGCCCGGATCACCATCGACGAGGAGGAGCCTGCCGCCGCCCTCTGGCACCGATGACCACCATCGATCCAGCAGGGCAGACTCGCTGGCGCGGCCGACGAGCGCGCCTTCGAAGTCCGGCACCCGCACCCGCGAACCCCGGCCCGACGACGGAACCAGTTCCTCGGACCGCGCCTGGCCGGCCTCTGGTGGCACCGGAAAATCGAGCGCAGCGTCGTGCGCCAGGATGGCGTGCTCCAGCCACGTCACTTCGTGACCCGGTTCGATACCGAGCTCGGCCACCAGCGAGGACCGCAGATCTTGGAACACGCGCAGCGCCTCGGCCTGGCGCCCCGACCGGTACAACGCCAGCATCCGTTGCGACCACAAGCGCTCTCGCAGGGGGTTGGCGCTCGTCAGCGTCTCGAGCTCCCCGGCGAGAGCCTGATGACGCCCGAGGGTCAACCCGGCGTCGATGCGCGTCTCGGTCGCGGACAAGCGCTGCTCCTCGAGGCGCCGCGCCTCGGCACGAGCGAATGGTTCGTCGTGGACCTCGCTGTACGCCATGCCGCGCCAGAGTGCCTCGGCTTCGTCCAGCAGGCGGTTGGCCTCCCTCGGGCGGCGGCGCGCCGCAATTCCCTGCGTCCCTCGGCGACCAGGCGTTCGAAATGGAGGACGTCGGTCGCGTCGGCCGGTACGTCGAGCGCATACCCCGGCGCCCGGGTGACAATCACGTCGGGCGCACCGGCGTCGCGCAGCCGCTTGCGCAGACGCGAGACGGTCGAGCGCAGCGCGACCTCCGCTCCCACCCCGTTGTGCTCGACCCACAGGGAATCCACGACCCGATCGACTGGGACCACAAGACCCAGGTCGATGAGGAGCCGCGCCAGAAGCGCTCGTGCCTTCGGCCCCCCGATGTCGACAACGCGCCCGTCCCAGACGACCTCGACCGATCCGAGTACGCGGAGCTCGAGGCCCCTCAGTGCGCGCTCGTGGACGGGCTCGCCGGCTACTCGAACCACCGGATTGAAACGTTGACCGCCACTGCCTACCCCCTGACGCCACTCGGGAGAATGGGCGAAACTCTAACGTCGCCTCACCGGTGCGCGCTACGGGCGGCCGTTCGTGCCTGGGAGCCGGTCGGTTCGACCCGCCCCGGAGCCTCCCTATGCCGCCAAATCGGCCAGGCGGACGAAGAGCGACTGCAACAAAAGTGCCTCGTTCGGGTTCCGCACCAGCGACTCCGTGGCCTCGGTGATCAGGCCGACCGCGTCAGCTGCGCCGCGCACGTCGGCGATCTCCCACCGCGACCGGCCCGCCCTGGGCGGCGCCCACGAGGCGGCCGCGGTACGAGCGGGCAAGGACACCCGAGCCCGGCGCGCAGGCGCATCGGTGCGGAACCGCCGCTCCTCGCGCTGGTGCTGCTCGACGATCTCCTTGCGACCGGGCAGGCCTCGCTCGCCCATTTCCTTGGCGGCCGCGGTGAGTGCCTCGATCTCGCCGGCATGTTCGACCCGCAACGGTTCGACGGCCCGGTCCGCCGACGTCGAGCACGCGCCGGGTCAGCGCCGGCTGCCGTCGTGCCGTCGGTGTGGAGTTCGTCGGGGACCGACGCCCACAGCTCGACCCGGGCCGCGACGTCAGGGTCGTCGACCATCACCCGCGCCCGCTCGGGATTGCCGCCACTGCTGTCGGCCACGACGGCCGCCATGGCGGAGTCCACGCCCGACGCGGTCAGCCACGCCACGAGCACGCTGCGGGCGACCGGCGGGAAGTCCACCTCGACGCAGCGGCTCGCCACCGTGACGAGTTCGGGCACCACCTGGTCGGCCAAGAGGACGAAGACCGTGTCGCCTGGTGGTTCCTCGAGTGTCTTCAGCAGCGCCGGCGCCCGCAGCGCGGCGAGGTGGACGTCGAGGACCACGATGACCTGGCGGGCGGCCTGCAACGGCCGGCGTTGCGCCAGCGACGACCACCTGGCGGATCTCGGCGATGGAGATGGAGGCACCGCTCCGGCGCACCATGTGGAGGTCGGGGTCGGTCCCCGCCAGTGCGGCGCGGCACGTTGTGCACTGCACCGCACCCGCCCTCGGGGCACAGCAGCGCGGCGGCGAAGCCATAGGCGGCCGCGAGGCCTCCGTTGCCGGCCGGCCCACGGAAGAGGTACGCGTGCACCGGGTTGACCGCCGCCGCACGCAGCGCGTCGACGGCCTCGTCCTGGCCGACGACACCGGCGAAGAGCGCGCGGACCGGGCGCTGCGTGCTCACCGACCGGGCGCCGGCGTTGTCGAACCGTGTGCGCACGGCGGCCACGATATGGGCCGCCACGTCCGCAATAGCCGCCTCGCCGTCCACGACCAGCCAGTGGTCGGGATCGGCGGCCGCCTGGGCGAGGAAACCCTCGCGCACACGGGCCGCGAAGGCCGGGCCCGAGGCGCTCCATCCGGTCCAGCCGCTGCGCGCCGCCCGGTCCGGCAGCGAGCCGCGCCGCCGCCACCTCGACCGGGACGTCGACCAGGATCGGAGAGATCGGCCGCCAGGCCGTCCGTGGCCCACTCGACCAGCGCAGCGCAGGGCGGTCGGGTCCAGACCCCGCCCATAGCCCTGGTAGGCGACCGTCGAGCCCGCGTAGCGGTCGCTCACGACCCACTCGCCGGCGGCCAGCGCCGGCTCCAGCACCTGGTGCCACGTGCTCGGCCCGATCCGCCGCCATCAAGAGCGCCTCGGCTCGCGGTGACACGGCGCCGGCGTCATCGGGCGCCAGCAGCAGCTCGCGCACCCGCGCCGCCGAGCGTTGTGGCGCCCGGGTTCACGGGTCAGCCGCGCGCCCAGCGCGTCGGCCAGGGCGCGGGCCTGGGTGGACTTCCCGCAGCCGTCAATGCCCTCGAGCGCGATCAGACGACCCCGGGCCGCCATCTCAGAAGGGTTCGGCCGGCGCTGCCTTCATCGCCGGATCCGCCGGACGCCGTCCCGGCCCGTCCGCAGCGTCCTTCCTCGCGGCCGTCGCGGCTGCGTTGCCGTCTTCTTGCTGCTTTGGCGGCCTTCTTCGCCGTCTTCTTGGCCGTCTTCTTGGCTTCCGGCGCCGTCTTCTTGGCGCCGCCTTCTTCTTGCGCGTCGAGGGCCGGCGGCGCGCCGGTCGGCCAAGAGCTCCGACGCCCGGTCCATGCTCGATCGTCTCGACCGCGTCGCCCTTGCGCAGGCTGGCGTTCGTGGTGCCGTCGGTGACGTAGGGGCCGAAGCGCCCGTCCTTCACGACGACGGGCAGGTTGGTGGCCGGATCGGTCCCGAGCTCGCGCAGTGGCGCCGCGGCCGCGCGGCCCCGACGCTGCTTGGGCTGCGCGAACAGGGCCCGCGCCTCGTCGAGTGTGACCGTGAGGAGCTGCTCCTCGCTCGTCAGGCTGCGCGTGTCCGGTCCCGCGCTTGAGGTACGGGCCGAACCGCCCGTTGTGCGCGACGACGTCCTCGCCCGTCTCGGGATCGGTGCCCACCGTGCGCGGGATGCGGAGCAGGTCGAGTGCCTGCTCGAAGGTGAGCGTCGCCGGGTCCATGGCGGCGAACAGCGACGCGGTGCGCGGCTTCTCGCCGCCCTCGGTGAGCTCGCCGACCTGGACGTAGGGACCGAAGCGGCCCGCCTTGACCTGGATGTCGAGCCCGCTCTCGGGGTGGGTGCCGAGCACGCGGTCGTTGGAGGGCGCCGCCAGGATCTCCTCGGCACGGGCGATGGTCAGCTCGTCGGGCGCCAGGTCGTCGGGAATGGAGGCTCGGTCCTCGCCCCGCTGGAGGTAGGGCCCGTAGCGGCCGACACGCGCCACGATGGGCTGGCCGTCGCTCCCCTCACCGAGCGGGATGGAGTTGACCTCGCGGGCGTCGATCTCGGCGAGGTGCGACGCCACCGTCGCCTTCAGCCCGAGCGTGTCGACCTCGGTGCCGTCGCTCGCCATTGCGCCCGGCGCGTCGCTGCCGAAGTAGAAGCGGGTCAGCCAGGGCAGCGCCTCCTCGGTCCCCGATGCGATCTCGTCGAGGTCGTCCTCCATCGAGGCCGTGAAGCCGTAGTCGACCAGATTGCCGAAGTAGCGCTCGAGCAGGCCCACCACGGCGAAGGCGGTGAAGCTCGGCACGAGCGCCGTGCCCTTCTTCCACACGTAGCCGCGGTCGAGGATCGTGGCGATGACGCTGGCGTAGGTCGACGGCCGGCCCACGCCCGAGCTCCTCCATCGCCTTGACGAGCGAGGCCTCGGTGTAGCGGGCGGGCGGTTGCGTCGTGTGCGAGCCCGGCTCGAACGCCGTGCCCTCGACCCGGTCGCCCTCGGCCAGCGCGGGCAGCACCATCTCCTCTGGCGCTGTCGGTATCGGGGTCGTCCTCGTCGCGTCCCTCCTGGTAGGCCCGCAGGAACCCCGAGAAGGTGATGACCCGGCCGCTCGCCGAGAACTCGGCCTCCTGGCCCGCCGCCAGACCGCTGGGCACGTCGGCCACCAGTCGCAGCTGCGCGCTGGTCCCGGTGGCGTCGTTCATCTGGGAGGCCACCGTGCGCATCCAGATCAGCTCGTAGAGGCGGAGTTCGTCTCCCGACAGCGAGCGGCCGACCTGCTCGGGCGTGCGGAACGTCTCACCCGCCGGGCGAATCGCCTCGTGCGCCTCCTGCGCGTTCTTCACCTTGCGCTCGTAGCGCCGCGGCGCGTTGGGTACGTAGTCGGCGCCGAACATCTCGCGGGCCTGGCTCCGCGCCGCGGTGAGCGCCTCGTCCGAGAGCGTGGTCGAGTCGGTCCGCATGTAGGTGATGTAGCCCTGCTCGTAGAGGCGCTGGGCCACCTGCATGGCTCGCTGCGCGCTGAAGCGGAGCTTGCGGCCGGCCTCCTGCTGCAGCGTCGACGTCATGAACGGCGCGGCAGGCGAGCGCCGGAAGGGGCGTTCGGTCACCGAGCGCACGGTGAAGCTCTCGCCCGCCAGCGCGCGTGGCCACCGAGGTCGCCTCGTCCTCGCCCAGCACGCGGACCGCGGCCTTGCCCGTGTGCTCCCCGTGCTCGTCGAAGTCCTTGCCGGTGGCGACAGCGGTCCCGCCCAGGGTGACCAGCGTGGCCCCGAAGCCGTTGGGCGCGGCCGTGTTGGCGAAGGTGCCCTCGACTCCCCACCAGGTCGCGGAGCGGAAGCGCATCCGCGCCCGCTCGCGCTCGACCACCATGCGGGTGGCCACGCTCTGGACCCGGCCCGCCGACAGACGCGGCATGACCTTGCGCCACAGCACCGGCGACACCTCGTAGCCGTAGAGGCGGTCGAGGATGCGCCGGGCCTCCTGGGCATCGACCAGGCGCCGGTCGAGGTCGCGCCACTCGTCGACGGCGCGGGCGATGGCTGCCGGGGTGATCTCGTGGAAGACCATGCGCTTGACCGGCACCGTCGGCGACAGCACTTCGGAGAGGTGCCACGCGATCGACTCGCCCTCGCGGTCCTCGTCGGTCGCGAGGTAGAGCTCGTCGGCGCCCTTGAGGAGCTTCTTGAGGTTGGCCACCACCGACTTCTTCGGCGACGACACGACGTAGAGGGGCTTGAAGCCGTTGTCCACGTCGACTCCGAGGCGCGCCCACGACTCCCCTTTGTAGGCGGCGGGCACTTCGTCGGCGCCGCGCGGCAAGTCGCGGATGTGGCCGACCGACGACTCGACGATGAAGTCGGGGCCGAGCATCCCGCTGATCGTGCGCGCTTTGGCGGGCGACTCGACGATCACGAGCGCTTTACCCACGAGGCACCCCGTGGGGCATCGGTCGGAACGGTGAAACGGAGGGCATGGTCACGTCAGAGTGGGGGTCCGCCGCCCTGCCTGTCAAGGGCGGCTGCTTCCGGCACGTCTCCTGCGGAACGATCTCGTAGCCGGCTGAGCAGGTCAATCGAGCCGCCGCGGCGGCCGCCTGTGCCGGTGCCGTGTCAGCGGCGTCTGCGTCCATCGCCTCGGACCCGCGCTTGGAGAAGGCGAGCGCCGCCAGGAGGATGACGAGGGAGACTGCCGGCGATGCCGAGGCGCGCGCCCGTGTCGTGCCGCAGCGAGATGACAGCGGGCAGGATGAGGAGCGAGACGAGGTTCATCACCTTGATCATCGGGTTCAAGGCCGGGCCGGCCGTATCCTTGAATGGGTCGCCGACCGTGTCACCGATGACCGCAGCCTTGTGGGCCTCTGAGCCCTTCCCGCCCTCGTTGCCGTCCTCGATGTACTTCTTGGCGTTGTCCCATGCGCCACCCGAGTTCGACAGCGTGTTGGCCATCAATTGCCCCGTCAGGATCGTGCCGGCCAGGAAGGCGCCGAGCGCGAGATAGTTGATCCCGAACCCCACGATCACCGGGGCAAGGATCGCGAGCAGGGCCGGTGTGGCCAACTCGCGCGCTGGGCTGCCGCCGTGCAGATGGAGATGACCCGTCCGTATTCGGGCTTCTCGGTGTAGTCCATGATCCCGGGGTGTTCGCGGAACTGGCGCCGCACCTCGAGCACCACGGTCCCCGCCGAACGACCGACCGCCCTGATGGCCAGAGACGAGAAGAGAAAAGCGATTGAGCCCCCGATGAGCAGTCCGATGAAGGTCGTCGGGTTGGCGACGTTGATCTGGATCACGCTGAAGAGCTTCGAGCCCGTTGCGTGCAGACTCGGGAGCTGTTCGCCGATGGTCTCGATGAACGAGGCGAAGAGGGCAACCGCCGCGATGACCGCCGACCCGATGGCCACACCCTTGGTGATGGCTTTGGTGGTGTTCCCCACGGCGTCGAGGCTCACCATCACGCGCTCCGCCTCGCCGGTGAATTCGCCCGACATCTCGGCGATGCCGGCCGCATTGTCCGACACCGGCCCGAAGCTGTCCTCGGAGACCACCATGCCGGCCGTGGCCAGCAACCCGATGCCGATGAGGGCGACCAGGTAGAAGGTCAGCTCGATGTTGCCGTCACCCAGTCCGATGGCCACCCCGATGGCGATGGCGATGGCGATGATGGCCCAGACGGAAGACTCCAGGCCGATGGAGATCCCCGCCAGCACCGTGGTGGCCGGACCGGTGCGGGCCGCCGCCGCGATCTCCTTGACCGGCCCGCGCTCGGTCGACGTGAACTGCTCCGTGATCTGGCTGGCGACCAGGGAAAGGATGACCCCCGTCAGCACGGCGTAGAAGACTTTGAGGTCGTGCACGTAGTACTGCGCGACCAGGAAGGCGCCCACCACCGTCAGCGCTGCGGCCAGCCAAAAGCCGCGGTTGATCGGGGCCAGCGCGTTGCGATCGCTCTTGCGGGCCCGTACCACGAGCACGCCGATCACCGAGGCGAAGATCCCCATCGCCGGGACGATGAGTGGATAGAGGACGGCCGCGGTGGGGTTGTGGCCGATCGTTCTGAAGGCCGAGTACCCGAGGATGAGCGACGAGATGATCGTGATCTCGTAGGACTCGAAGAGGTCGGCCGCCATGCCCGCGCAGTCACCGACGTTGTCGCCCACGTTGTCGGCGATGGTGGCCGCGTTGCGCGGGTCGTCCTCGGGGATGCCGGCCTCCACCTTGCCGACGAGGTCGGCCCCGACGTCCGCCGCCTTGGTGAAGATGCCGCCGCCGACACGCATGAACAGGGCGAGGAGCGACGCGCCGAAGGCGAAGCCGATCAGCACGGCGGTGGCCGAGTTCTGGAAGATCAAGACGATGGCCGTCGCCCCGACCAGGCCGAGCCCCACGCAGAGCATGCCGGTCACCGCGCCGGTGCGGAAGGCCACCCGCAACGCCTCGGCCATGCCGCCACCCTGAGAGGCCGCCGCCGCGGTGCGGACGTTGCCCCGCACGGCGATGCTCATGCCGATGAAGCCCGTCAGGCCCGAGAAGGCGGCGCCGAAAAGGAAGCAGATCACGCGGTACAGGCCGTCCTGTTGGAAGGTCAGGGCGACGTCTCCGTCCGGCTTCACCACCTTGGTGGCCGTGAAGAAGATCAAGATGGCCAGCGGGATGATGATCATCACGATGGCCCGGAACTGCCGACCCAGGAACGCCTGGGCCCCCTCCTGGACCGCTTGCGCGATCTCCTTCATCTTGACCGTGCCCTGGTCGAAGGAAAGGACGTTGCGGGCGAGCAGCAAGCCGGCGGCGATGCCGACGATGCCGGCGAACAAGCAGATGTACAGCCAGGTCTTGTCTGCCCCGCCGAGGTGGAAGGCCTGGTAGCCGCCCTCGGCTGCGAGGAGATTGATCATTCCCGGTGTGCCCTTTCTGTTCCTGTACGTCTTGGGGCGAGGGGCGCCGGTGACGCCCGCGCTCCATGCGGTGCTGCGGCAGCGTTCGGCACCACGGTGGTCGTTGTCATGACCCCCCTCCGAGGGCGCGCCGGCGAGGTCGCACCCGACGCTGGGCCGTCGGGCACGTTAGCGACTGGCGCACCCGACGGGCAATTTCGCTGGAGTCGTTCGCCGTGGGCGCGGGCGCCTCTGACCAGGGACGACGAGCTCAATATTCGGCCGGGTCACTCGGGGCACCCTGGACGAGCTCGAAGGAGGGGTTCAACATCGCAGGGCGGCGGCCCCAGGTGCCGACCATGCCCTCGGCGACCAGGCGCGCGCCAGGCTCGATCCCGGCGATCTTCGGCCGGCCCTGGAACACGAGGAGCAGGCCGCCGGTGCCGTCGCTCAGCACGCACTCGAGGTTCGAGGTCCCGGCCCGGGGCTGTACCCGGACCGACTTCACCCGCCCGGCCACCCGCAGCCGCTGGCGCGGCACCACCGAGGCGATGGGCGTCGTGGCCCCGGCCGCGTTGGGCCAGCGTCTCGTCGGCTGCCAGCACGGTGGCGGGTCGACGTGGCCCGTCCCGGCGGCCCATGCGGTCCAGCCCCTGTCCGCCCTTCGCTGTCGATGGGCGCGTCGCCCTCTCCTCGCATCCTGTCCAGGCGTGCCGCCCGCTGCACCGAGCGCCCGTACGAACGCGCCTGCTCCTCGTAGCGCCCGCCCACCGCGAAGGGAACGATGGTGGCGGCGACGTGGGGCACCTGGGCGAGGACCGCCGCGATCTTGTCCGCGGTGCGGTCGTGCAAGAAGCGCTGCCAGACGCGGGCGAAGCTGCGCCGCGGCAGCAGCACCGTGCACTCGGTGTCTCCGTCGAGTGTGGCGTCGGCCACCAGCTCGATGGCGGCGCGGCCCAGTCGGCGGTCCGGGCACTCGATGATGTCGAGGGGGAGCCGAGCCAGCCCCAGCCGGCTCCACTCGGCCTCGAGCTCGCGGGCCGCCTTGGCGTCGATGTCGAAGTGCACGGCGCGGAGGTCGTCGGGTGACAAGGTGCGCGCGTACTGCAGGGCGCGCGCAGCCGCCATGTCGAGGCGGTCGACCAGGACCACCACGACGTGGCGGCGCAGTACGGGCGCCTCGGTCGCCTCCACGACACCCGTCTCGAGCATCTTTTCCTCGCGGACGTACTGGTGGTGCAGGCGGATGAGCCCGATGTAGAGGAGCGGTCCCACCACGAAGATCAGCCATGCCCCCTCCTTGAACTTCGCCACCGAGAAGATGAGCACGACCGTGAAGGACAAGAAGGCCGAGAAGCCGTTGATCGCGACGCTGCGACGCCAATGGCCCTCCCGCGTCGTCAGGTGGTGCTTCACCATGCCGCAGCCGGCCATGGTGAACCCGGTGAACACGCCGATCGCGTACAGCGCGACCAGCCCATTGACCTGCGCCTTGTAGGCGAGCACCAGGGCCAGCGCCACCCCGGCCAGCACGAGGATCCCGTTGGAGAAGGCCAGGCGGTGGCCGCGGCGGGTGAGCTGCCGGGGCAAGAAGCGGTCGCCCGCCACGAAGCTCGCCAGGTAGGGAAAGCCGTTGAAGCTCGTGTTGCCGCCCGTGTAGAGGATCAGCATGGTGGCCAGCTGGACGACGTAGAAGCCGAGGTGACCGATCGGGCTCGTACCGAAGACGGCCCTGACCTCCTGGGAGACCACCGTCGGTGAGCCGTTGGCATAGGGCACGGCGTGCGTCCAGCGTGCGAGCAGGGTGACCCCGAGCACGAGGAAGCCGAGTGTCGTGCTCATGGCGACGAGCGTCTGGCGGGCGTTGCGCGACTCGGGCTTGCGGAAGCTGCTCACCCCGTTGGAGATCGCCTCGAGGCCGGTCAGCGAGGACCCGCCGTTGGCGAAGGAGCGCAGCAGCGAAATGAAGGCAAGCCCCATCAACCATCCCGAGCCCGGCGTGCCGATCTTGCCGCCGTAGACCTGGTCGGCCGGCGGCAACGGGATCTGATGCAGCGCACCCAAGGCCTCCTTGACGAAGCCGACGATGATCACCGAACCCAGGGAGAAGATGAAGAAGTAGGTCGGGATGGCGAAGTAACTGCCGGCCTCGCGGATGCCGCGCAGGTTGCCATAGAGCAGGACCAGCACGACGCCGACCGTGATGGCAACGGTGTCGAATGGGTTGGCCAGGCTGGGCACCGCACTCGTCAGCGCGGCCGTGCCGGCCGACGTCTGCACGGCGACCGTGACCGTGTAGTCGATGAGCAGCGCGACCGCGGCGATCTGGGCGATCCTCGGGCCGAAGTTGTCGCGGGCCACCACGTAGGAGCCGCCGGCCTTGGTGTAGATACGCGATGACCTCGAGGTACGAGAGGGTCACGAAGAAGAGGACGCCCAAGATGGCGAGCGTGATGGGGACGACCAGCGTGAAGGCGGCCAGACCCACGTACGGCACCAGCTGGGTCAGCATCTCCTCGGTGCCGTAGGCCGAGGACGAGATGCAGTCCGGCGACAGCACCCCGAGTGCAGTCGGCTTGTTCAGCCGCTCCGATGCCAGCTGTTCGGTCACGAGCGGCGGGCCGAGGAGCTTGTTCTTCAGGCGGTAGCGCCGTGTCTCTGGGATGTCCTCTGCCGCGAGCCCGGGGAGGGGGACCGTGGGCCTAGAGGTCGTCGAGGTCGCCACGGCCACACAGTAGAAGGAATCGACCACTGCCTCGGGGCGCTTTTCCGCCGCTTTTTGCACGGCCTGAGCGGGCGTGTTGCACTGTGGCGTGCACGTGATCGTCGTCGGGTGTGGCCGCGTCGGCTCCGGCCTCGCCATCTCGCTGAGCGCCGAGGGCCACTCGGTGGCCGTCTTGGACAAGTCGCCCCGTGCCTTTCGGCGCCTCAAAGACTGGGACGGTCCCCGTCTCGTCGGATCCGGCTTCGATCGCGACGACCTCGAAAGGGCGGGTGCCGTGGGTGCGGACGCGCTGGCGGCGGTGACGAGCGGCGACAACACCAACATCCTCACCGTGCGTATCGCCAGGGAGACGTACAAGATCCCCAACGTGGTGGCGCGCATCTACGACCCGCGCCGGGCCGAGATCTATCAGCGCCTGGGCATCCCCACCGTGGCCACCGTGACCTGGACGATCGACCAGGTGCGCCGGCGCCTGCTCCCCGATCTCGACGTCGGCGATTGGTCCGACGCCACGGGCCGGCTCTCGCTCGTCGATCGCTCGCTGCCCGATGCCTGGGCCGGCCAGCCGCTCAGCGACCTCGAGGAGCCGGGACGTCTCAGCATCGTGGCGGTCACGCGCTCGGGAGTCCCCCGCCTCGATGGGCGCGAGCTCGTCGGCCAGGAGGGCGACGTACTGCACCTCGCAGTGCTCGACGACGCGTTGCACGAGCTCGATCACGTCCTCGCCCGCAGCAAGGCGAGCGACGCCTCGTGAGAGTCGCCATCGCCGGCGCAGGGAGCGTCGGCACCTCCATCGCATCGGATCTGCACGCGAACGGGCACGACGTGCTCGTCATCGAACGGGATCCGGACCTCGTCGAGCGGCTGCGCCCCACCCTCGACGTCACGTGGATCGCTGCCGACGCCTGTGAGGTCTCGTCGCTTGATGCGGCGGGTCTCGCCACCGCCGACGTCGTGGTCGCCGCCACGGGTGACGACGAGGACAATCTCGTGATCTCGCTGCTGGCCAAGCAGGAGTTCGCCGTCCCTCGGGTGGTGGCGCGGGTGAACCACCCCAAGAACCAGTGGCTCTTCAACGAGAGCTGGGGTGTCGACGTCTCGGTCTCGACGCCCCAGTTGCTCACCGCGCTCGTCGAAGAGGCGGTGTCGGTGGGCTCGCTCGTGCGGCTCCTGCAGTTCCAGGGCGGCGCCGCCCACCTGGTGGAGATCACCCTCGCCGAGGACTCGCCCGCCAACGACACCGCGATCGCCGACCTCGCATTTCCCCGCGACGCGGTCGTGGTGGCCGTGGTCCGGGTCGACCGCCTCATCGTGCCCCGGGGCGACACGACGTTGCAGTCGGGCGACGAGGTGCTGGTGCTCGTCACCGCCGAGGCCGAGGACGCCGTGCACGCGGTGTTCATCGCCGAAGCGAGCGCGTAGCGCGCAGGCGCAACCAGTCCGCAACCCCGGCGGCAGCCCTGCTCAGCGACACCGATCGTTCGCGGGCCCGTCCTCTAATTGTCACGGCTGCTCAAGATGGGGGCCGAACCGCCCGTACCATTACTCATATGGAGGCGGCCTTCTTCGACCTCGACAAGACGGTCATCGACCGGGCCTCCATCGCCGCGTTCGGGCGTCCCTTCCTCAAGGGCGGGCTGATCAACCGGCGCCTCGTGGCGCGGGCGGCCATCTCACAGCTCATCTACCTCTACTTCGGGGCCGACGAGGACCGCCTGGTCCGGGTGCGCGAGTCGATGCTGGCGGTGACGAAGGGGTGGGACCGCGCCCAGGTGCGCCAGATCGTGCGCGACACGATGCTCCAGACGATCGAACCGATCATGTACGCCGAGGCCCTCGAGCTGATGGAGCTGCACCGGGCGGCGGGTCACCGCGTCTACCTGGTCTCGGCCTCGCCCGAGGAAATCGTGCTCCCGCTGGCCGACCTCCTCGGAGTCGACGGCGCCATCTGCTCGCGTGGCGAGGTCGACGAGCAGGGCCGGTACACCGGCCGGATGGCTTTCTACGCGTACGGCGAGTCCAAGGCGAACGCGATGCGCGAGCTGGCGGCGCGCACCGGGATCGACCTCAGCTCGAGCAGCGCCTACTCGGACTCGGCCACCGACCTTCCCATGCTCGAAGCGGTCGGCCGGCCCGTCGCGGTCAACCCCGACCGCGCGTTGGCCAAGGTGGCACGCGAGCGCGGCTGGGAGGTGCGCAACTTCACCAAGCCGATCCGGCTGCGCGACCGGGTGGGGCGCACGACGCCGGTCGTGACGACGAGCCTCGCCGTGGCCGGAGCGGCGCTCATTTTGTGGTGGCGCAGCCAGCGTGCCCGTCACGCGGCACTGGCGGGCCGCCGCGCGGCCTGAGCCAGCCGACGGAGACCCCGAAAGGGACGGCCCGGGTTTCTAGGCTTCGCGCAGGCGACGGGCCGCGAGAACGCCGATGGCAACCAGCAGGGCGAGGATGAGGAGCTTCTTCATGTCGAGAAGCCTAGGCGCGGGCCCGTTGGCCGTGTTGCGGCCACCCCAGCTCCACGGCCGGGCGGCGACGGGATCAGACCGTCAGCAGGTCGCGGGCGCCGGTGTCCGACGACGGGTGGCGCAGCTTGGACATCGCCCGCGCCTCGATCTGGCGGATGCGCTCCCGAGTCAGGTTGAAGTGCTCGCCCACTTCTTCCAACGTCCTCGGCTCGCCCCGGTCCAACCCGAAGCGCAGGCGCAGGATCTCGCGCTCGCGCTCGTCGAGCGGGGAGAGAAGCCGGCCGATCTCGTCGGGCAGTAGGGACACCGCCGCCACCTCGAAGGGTGACTCGGCGGAGCGGTCCTCGACGACATCGCCCAGCTCGGCGTCGCCGTCCTCGCGCAGCGGCTCGGAGAGTGACAGCGGCTCGGCCCGGAAGCGCAGCGCCTCGACGAGCTTGTCCTCGGGCATCTCGACCTCGATGCCGAGCTCGGCCAGCGTGGCCGGGCGACCCAGCTTGAGCTCGAGGCGGGCCTGCGCCTTCTGCACGCGCGCCAAGGTGTCGCCGGCGTGGACCGGCAGGCGGATGGTGCGCCCGGTGTTGGCGATGCCTCGGGTGATGGCCTGGCGGATCCACCACGTGGCGTAGGTGGAGAACTTGAAGCCCTTGCGCCAGTCGAACTTCTCGACGGCGTGCATCAGGCCGAGGTTGCCCTCCTGGATCAGGTCCAGCAGCGGCAGGCCCGACGCTTGGTACTTCTTCGCGATCGACACGACCAGACGCAGGTTCGACTGGACGAAGGTCTGCTGGGCCTGCTCTCCCTCCATCACGGCTCGGCGGAGCTCGCGCTTCTTCGCGGTGGTGAGGCCCTTGGTCGCCTTGGCCACCTCGGCCTCCGCAGCCCGCCCGCCCTCGATGGCCTGGGCGAGGCGGACCTCGTCGTCCTTGGTCAGCAGGGGGTATTGCCCGATGTCGGTCAGGTACAGCCGGACGAGATCCTCGTCGTCGCGCTCAATTCGTTCCTTCGCCAAGATCCTCGCCGCAACCTTCCGTCCCAGTAGCTCGGCAGGGGGGCCTGGCCGGGCGCTCGCGCTCATACACAGCAGCCGACGCCCGTTCCTGGCGTTCGTGGTCTGCGGAGACAGTGTAATAGGCACTGTCAAGATGGCCGTACACCTGGGAAAACGTCGGTCTCGGCAAACGCCCGTTCGAACTGGACCGCGAGGTCGCCACCCAGGGGCCATCCCTCGGGCAGCCCTTCGACGAGGGCACGCCCGCCCCTGATCTCCGCCACCAGCTCCCGGCGTGCCCCCGTCAGGACCTCCAGGACAGACGCCTCGCTCACCGGCGAGGCCGACCCCAGGTGAGCTCGATAGACCCCGTCGAGCGCCGGCAGGACGGCCCCGACCAGTGCCACCACCCCTGTTGTCGCCTCGGGTTCGGCCACCACCTCGGCGAAGGCGTTCGCCAGTGCTCCAGACGGGGCCGTCACCAACGCGGCACGCGTCCACGCCGGCACGGACCGGAAGGCGGTCGGCCCAGCGCGCCGCCAGCTCCCCGTGGCGTCGCGACGTCGCGGCGCACCACACCCGCGCCTCGGCACCGGCCGCGTCAGCGTCGCCAGCCCCGGACCCCACCGCCCACAGCCCGGTCACGGCGAAGACGTGCTGCTCGGTCCAGCAGTAGGCGCCGACCAGCACGGCGAGCTCCTCGATGCGGCGCCAGCCCGACGGGCTGCCGGCGTCAGCCACCCCCGGACTCCTCGCGTGCCGAGGAGCGGTAGCGGTTGGTGATGGGCATGCGGCGGTCCTTGCCGAAGGCCTTGGTCGTGATGCGCACGCCGGGAGGCATCTGACGCCGCTTGTACTCGGCGCCGTCCACGAGACGCACGACCCGGTCGACCACGTCGGGATCGAAGCCCTCGGCCACCAGGTCGGCCGCCGTGCGGTCTCGCTCGACGTAGCCCTGCAGCACCGGGTCGAGCTCTTCGTAGGGCGGGAGGGACTGGTCGTCGCGCTGGTCGGGCCGCAGCTCGGCCGACGGCGGCTTGTCGAGCACGCTGTCGGGGATCGGGCCGGGCAGGCCCTCGAGCACCGCCTGCGTGTTGCGGTATCGGCACAGCTCGTAGACGAGGGTCTTGGGCACGTCCTTGATCACCGCGAACCCACCGGCGGAGTCGCCGTAGAGCGTGGAGTAGCCGGTCGCCATCTCGCTCTTGTTGCCGGTGGTGAGCACGATCCACCCCTTGGCGTTGGACACCGCCATCAAGAGCACGCCGCGCAGGCGCGACTGCAGGTTCTCGTCGGTCAGGCCGAAGGGCTCACGACCGAGCACCGGGACCAGCATGGAGGCGAAGGCGAGGTGCGCCTCTTCGATGGGCACCACCTTGAGATCGATGCCGAGTCGCTCCGCCAACACCTCGGCGTCGACCCGCGACCCCTCGCTCGAGTAGCGCGAGGGCATCGACAAGCCGTGGACGCGTCCAGCCCCGAGCGCATCGACGGCGATCGCGGCCACCAGCGAGGAGTCGATGCCCCCCGAAAGGCCGACAACCGCCTCGGTGAACCCGTTCTTGGCCAGGTAGTCGCGCGTGCCCAGGACCAGCGCCGCGTACACCTCGGCATGGTCGCCGAGCGGCGGGCGCGGTGTGGCCGGCGCCAGCGGCGGCGGCGTCGACGGGCTCGGCTCCGTGACCACGACCCGGGGCACCAGCTCGCTGACCCCGAGTGGGCGATGCGGGCCGACCGCCAGGTCGACGACCACCAGGTCTTCGTTGAACTGTGCCCCCGACGCCACCAGCGAGCCGTCCGCCGCCACGATCAGCGAGTCGCCGTCGAAGACGAGCTCGTCCTGGCCACCCACCTGGTTGACGTAGGCGACGGCGCAGCCGGCCTCCGCTATCCGCCCGCGCAACATCGCAAGGCGCTCGGCATGCCGACCACGGTTGTAGGGCGACGCGTTGAGGTTGACGACGACGTCTGCGCCGGCACGGCCTTCTTGCGCAACTGGCCCGTCGTCGAACCAGACGTCCTCGCAGATGGAGACGCCCACCCATGCGCCCGCTACGCCGAAGAGGGATGGTGGCCCCTCGCCCGGCACGAACCAACGCTGCTCGTCGAAGACGCCGTAGTTGGGCAGGAAGCGTTTGCGGTAGACGCCGACGACGCGCCCGCCCGCGCAGACGGCAGCGGCGTTGGCCAGCCCCCCGCCATCGGGTGACGCGCCGACGAAGCCCACGACGACGGCGCACTGCCCGGTCGCCGCGGCGACCTTCTCGAGCGCGGCGACGTTGTCGGCCACGAACCCGGGCTTGAGGAGGAGGTCCTCGGGTGGATACCCCGGAATGGCCAGCTCGGGCACGACGCAGAGATCGGCGCCCGCCGACTCGGCGGCAGCCAGGGCCCGGAGTATCCGCTCGACGTTGCCCGACAGGTCGCCGACGACGGTGTTGAGCTGCGCGGCGGCGAGGCGCAGGTGCGGCATCGTTCCAGATTACCGGTGCGGCGTCGCAGGTCAGAGCGGCGTCGCGGCGGCCTCTTGACTCTGCACCACGGTACGGGCCGTACCGTCACCACCATGGCCACGAGGGCCGACCGAAAGGAAGTGACCATGTCCACCACCGTGTACCGAACTGTCCAGCGCCACCTTCGACGAGGAGATCGCCAGCGTGGACGAGCCCGCGCTCGTCGAGTTCTGGGCCGAGTGGTGCCCGCCGTGCAAGGTGCTGACGCCGATCCTCGACGAGATCCAGACCGAGTTCGGCAACCGGCTACGCGTCTACAAGGTCAATTCCGACGAACACCGCGAGCTCTCGGCCCGCTTCGAGGTGCTGGCCGTCCCGACGATCCTTCTCTTCTCCGGGGGCGAGCTCCGCCAACGGCTGGTCGGTGCCCGGAGCAAGGCCCGGCTGCTCGGACGAAGTGGACCGAGCGCTCAGCTCGTAACGCGCAACGCCCCGCAGTCCTCGCTGTCGGGATCGGCGCAGATGTCGGCCAGACGCGCCAGCCGCGCCCGGACTTCGGCGAGATCGCGTTGGCGTTCCTCGATCGCTTCGAGCTTGCGGAGCACCATGGCGCGCACCGAGCCGGCGTCGCCGCGCATCCCAACCTTCAGCAGCTCGCCCACCTCGGTGAGGGTGAAGCCGAGAGCCTTGGCCCGCCCGACGAACTCCAGGCGCCACAGGTCGTCGGCTCCGTACTGGCGGTAGCCGCCCGCCGTCCGGGGTGGTTCCGGCAGGAGCCCACGGCGCTCGTAGTAGCGGATCGTCTCGACGTGCACGCCCGCCGCTTCCGCCAGCTGCCCGATGCTGAGCACCTCCACGCAGATAGGCTAAAGGCCGGACCACGCTCCGGGGTCAAGGCGGGTGCGGGAGCCGAATTTCCGAGGGCGTTCCCGCAGCTGCCAAGCTTGCGGGGTGCAGAGCCAGCGGGACTACGTGCTGCGGACGGTCGAGGAGCGGGGCATCCGCTTCGTCCAGTTGTGGTTCACCGACGTCCTGGGCACGCCCAAGGGATTCAACATCACCTCGGCCGAGCTGGAGAACGCCCTCGACGAGGGCATGACCTTCGACGGCTCGGCCATCGACGGGTTCAGCCGGGTGCAAGAAGCCGACGTGCTGGCCCGGCCCGACCCCAAGACGTTCCAGCTGCTGCCCTGGCACCACGACGACGCGCAGGTCGCCCGCGTCTTCTGCGACATCGCCAACCTCGACGGCACGCCGTTCGAAGGCGACCCGCGCCACGCGCTGCGGCGCACGCTCGAACGGGCCCGCGCGGCGGGGTACACGTTCTTCGCCTCGCCCGAGGTGGAGTACTTCTACTTCGCCGACGCCGATCCCGTCCGGGGCCCCGGTCACCCTCGACTCGGGCTCCTACTTCGACCTCTCGGTGGCCGACCTGACGAGCGACCTGCGCCGGCGTTCGGTGCTGATGCTCGAGGAGATGGGCATCCCCGTCGAGCACACCCAGCACGAGGACGCCCGGAGCCAGCACGAGATCGACCTGCGCTACACCGACGCGCTCACCATGGCCGACACCGTCATGACCACCCGCATGGTCATCAAGGAGATGGCGCGCCAGCAAGGCGTGTTCGCGTCCTTCATGCCCAAGCCGCTCGGGGGCGTCCAGGGCTCGGGCATGCACACGCACGTGTCGCTGTGGGAGGGCGAGCGCAATGCATTCGTCGACGAGAGCGACCGCTACGGGCTCTCCGACGTGGCCCGGCGCTTCATCGCCGGCCTGCTCCACCACGCCCGCGAGATCACGGCCGTCACCAACCAGTGGGTCAACTCCTACAAGCGGCTCATCGGCGGGTACGAGGCGCCCGTCCACGTGAGCTGGGCCCGCAACAACCGCTCCGCCCTGGTGCGCGTACCCGTCGTCAAGATGGGCAAGAGCCGAGTCGACCCGGATCGAGTACCGCGCGCCCGACAGCGCCTGCAACCCCTACCTCACCTTCGCCGTGATCCTGGCGGCGGGGCTGCGCGGGATCGAGGAGGACTACCCGCTGCCGCCCGAGGCCGACGACAACCTGTTCACCCTGACCCCCAAGGAGCTCGCCAAGAAGGGGATCGAACCCCTGCCCTCGAGCCTGCACGACGCCGTCAACGAGATGGAGGGCTCCGAGCTGCTGGCCGACACGCTGGGTGACCACGTCTTCGAGTGGTTCATCCGCAACAAGCGTGAGGAGTGGGACGCCTACCAGGCCGAGGTGACCCAGTTCGAGCTGGACCGCTACCTGCCGCTCCTCTGACCGCGCAGACCGATGGACCCCCTGCTCTGCTTCCCCGCCGACCTCCCCGCCGAGGTGACGCTCGCGCTCCAGGGCGCGGGGCTCGGGCATCACGGCGTCGACGGCGCCGACGAGCTCGCGGCGCCCGGGCCCGACGGTCGCACCCAGGGCTACTCGGGTGCGCTCGTCGTCGCCGGCGAGGACATGACGGCCGCGGTCGCCTTCTGCCGGCACCTGCGCCTGCGCGAGGTACCCATGACGCCCGCTGCTCCTCGCCATCGGGGCCGACCAGGTCGGCGAGCTGCTCCTGCGCGACGACCTCTACGACGACTTCTGCGTGCTGCCGGCCCGTCCCGAAGAGCTCGTGGCGCGCCTCCAGCACCTGTTCTGGCGCACCGGGCAGAGCCTGCGCCCCGACATCATCGAGTACGGGCCCTTGATGCTCAACCTCGAGACGTACCAGGCCGCCGTGTCGGGCCGGATCCTCGACCTCACCTACATGGAGTACGAGCTCCTGCGCTTCCTGGCCGGCCACCCCGCCAAGGTCTTCACCCGCGAGACGCTGCTCAGCCGCGTCTGGGGTTACGAGTACTACGGCGGCGCGCGCACCGTCGACGTCCACATTCGGCGCCTGCGGGCCAAGCTCGGCGAAGAGCACGCCCACCTGATCCAAACGGTGCGCTCCGTCGGGTACCGCTTCGGACAGGTCGCGTGGCATCCCGGCGTGAACCAGCGCAACGGTGCGGCCGGCACCAACGCTCCGGTGCCGGGCGCCACGCCGGACAGACGCCCGAGGATGCCGCAGCCCCGCCCGCAGGCTCGACCGCTCGGGTCCCACGGTCCGTCTAAACGGAGTGCCCACGGACGACCGCCTGCGCCCGCACGACACCCGGCTCAGGCAACCGACCGATCAGGCGACAGGGGCGTAGGCCCACGCCTCCACCTCGACCCGGGCCCCGATCGGCAGGGCCGCCACGGCGACCGCGGACCGGGTGGGGCGCTCGGCGGTGAAGTACTCGACCCAGACCTCGTTGACGGCGGCGAACTCGCCCATGTCGACGAGGTACAGCGGTGGTCTTGACGACGTCGTCGAGCGTCGCACCCTCACGGGCAAGGACGTCGGCCACGTTCTGGAGCGCCTGGCGCAGCTCGGGGATCGTGCCGCCGGGCACCAGTCCCGGTCCCTCGGGCCCGTCGGTGGCCAGACCGACCTGCCCCGACGTGATCACCCAGTCGCCGACCCGGCGGACTGGCGAGTACGGACCAACGGCTGGGCTCATGAGTGCTCCTCTCGCTCCTCTTGACGGCTCCGGTCACTGCGATGGTGCCACTTCGCGCCGCGGGGCCCGCACGGCCACCCGACGGGTCGGCCATGAAGGCGGCCGGCCCTCGGCGATCCAGGCCGCGGCAAGGGTGGCGGCGAACACGGCGTCGGAGCCGTTGACCGGCCACCCCCCCTCGTCGTGCAGGCGCACCTCGACGTCGGGCATGTCGCGGGCGGCCAGGATGCCGAACGAGCGGATGGTGAGGTCGACCGGCTCGCCGGTCTCGTCCACGGCGATGCCCTCGCTCCAGACCAGACCGAGCGCCTGGTGCACGGCGCCGAGCGCGTACGAGCGCAACGTGACCGGGCACAACACCTCGCCCGCCCACACGTCGACCTCCACCGTGCCGCGCTCGCCGTCGGCTGCCTGCTCGAACGCCACGGCGGCGCGCCCCGCATCCGGCACCGCGACCTCGGCCCGGCCCTCCCCCAGCGCCCCGGCGCCGGCGCAGCACAGACCTGTTGGGCCGCCAGCACCTCGGCCCAACCCGCAGCGCGCAGGTCGGGGGCGACCGGCGGGCCCGCCACCTCGACCACCTCGACCTCGACGCCCGGACACAGCCCGCGACAGCCGCGCCACCACCGGGCCGAGGTCGACAGACCCGGGCGTGTGACCGAGGCGCACCACACCGCGTGCCGTCACGGCGCAGGGCAATCGAGAGCGGCGGGCGCTTGGGCCCGCGCCGGACGACGTCCTCGCGTCGCCAGAGCACCCTGACCGTCTCGCCCGGCCGCTCTCGTCCGCCAGGGATCGTGCCAGTGCGGGCACCGGGCTGTGGCGCTTGCCGCCGAACGCGCCCCCGTTGGCCAGCGGCGATGCCGGCTCTGCGCCGGGCCGGCACCAACTGGCATCGGGCTCCACGTAGGCGGGTTCGACCCAGGTCGTCTGCAATGTCAGCGACCACTCGCCCGCGGGCACCTCGACCGGGTGCGACAGGGGCACCGTGCTGTTGCGACCCTGGACCCGTCCGCTCGCCGCCCGCGCCGCACGCAGGCCCGCGGTGAGCGGCGCGGCCACGCCCAGCTGGACCAAGGCGTCCGCGGGCGCGTCGTCGTCGGCGAAACCGCCGCCGCCGAGCACGACGTCGGGACCCGAGGTCTGGAATGCGGGCCCCTCGACCTGGGCCCGCCAAGCCGCCAGCACGGGGTCGCGGCCCGAGACGACCGCTCGGTCGCCGGTGGCCGTCGGCCCCGAACGCGTCAGCGGCCGCCTCGACGATCGACTGCCATCCCGTGCAGCGACACAGGTGGGCGCGGAGCGCCGCCTCGACGTCGCGCCGCGCGGGGAGCCGTGCCTCGGCGTCGGCCAGCGCGGCGAGACGCATCACGATGCCCGGGGTACAGAAGCCACACTGGCTCGCACCGTGGGCCACGAAGGCCGACGCCCAGACGTCACGGGCGGCAGGGCTGAGCCCCTCGAGCGTCGTGACCTGTCGCCCAGCGACGCGACGGACCGGCGTCACACACGACGACGCGCGGAGCACCGTCGACCCAGACGGTGCAGCACCCGCACTGGCCCTGGGGGCTGCAGCCGTCCTTCACGGACCGGCACCCGAGCTCCTCGCGCAGCGCATCGAGAAGCGAGATCCCGTCGGCGACCGAGACGGCATCGCCGTTGAGGACGAAGTCGACGTCGCCGGCAGTCATCGCCGCACCGGGCTCGCGGCGCGGAGCCCGGGTGTGGCAACGAATCTAGAAAAGGTCAAGAGGGGTCGCCCGAGAGCGGCGCTGCCCTCAGGCGGGCGCGACGCCGCGATGGCCGGGGCTCAGCTGAACGAGGAACCGCAGCCGCAGGTGCGAGTGGCGTTGGGGTTGATGATGTGGAAGCCCGCACCCTGCAAGCCGTCGCTGTAGTCGAGCGTCGATCCCGTCAGCAGCTCCGCGCTGGCCGAGTCCACCACGACCTTGACCGTGCCGAACTCGGCACGACGTCGTCGGACATCACCTCGGAGTCGAAGAACATCTCGTAGCTGTAGCCCGAGCAACCGCCAGGCTTGACCGCCACGCGCAGCGCCAGCTCGGTCCCGGCGTCCTCTTCGGCCAGCAGCTCGGCGACCTTGGTGGTCGCAGTGTCGCTGAGGGTCACCGGCGCCGGCTTCTTCCCGATGTTGACCGACGTGGAGATGGTCGTCACTTGATCCTCCTCGTTGCGCCGTACCCTGGGCGGCCGGCCTGCCCGCCAAGCACGTGCTTGCCGGACTCGCCCCATGTTACTGGCAGCGTTCCCATGGCATCACCAGGGGCCGGTCCGGTCGGAAAACCCGCCACGCAGGTAGAATGCTCCCACTATGGCCCCTGACTCGGCCCACCCTCCCGACTCGCCCGTGCCCGCCCCGGCGGCTGGCTCGCCCACTGAGCGGCGCCTGAGGCGACGGTCGACGCGGCGCGGGCACGGCCACGACGAGGCCCGCACCCCCGAGGAGAGGTCCGCGAACGGCTCCGGGCCGTGATCGACCCCGAGCTGGGCGACACCATCGTCGATCTCGGCATGGTGCGGGACATCATCGTCGACGGCGGCGACGTCACGGTCGACGTGGCGCTCACCATCGCGGCCTGCCCGCTGCGCAGCCAGATCGAGCGGGACGTCGTCGAGCCACGTGCAGTCACTCGACTGGGTGCGCTCGGTCCGGGTCGTGGTCGGCCGCCATGGACGCCGACGAGCGGGCGGCGGTCATGGCGCGGGCCCGCTGGAAGGCCAGGGAGGACGCGCCCGAGACGGCCGTCGCTCCCACCACCCGGGTGCTCGCCATCGCGTCGGGCAAGGGCGGCGTCGGCAAGTCCTCGGTCACGGTCAACCTGGCCGTCGCACTGGCGGCCCGAGGACTGGTCGTCGGGATCCTCGACGCCGACATCTGGGGCTTCTCCGTGCCGCGGCTGCTCGGGCATGGACGGGCGACGTCGAGGCCCGCCAGGGCAAGATGGTCCCGCTCGAGCGCCGGGTCGGCGAGGGGACGCTGCGTGTCCTCTCCATGGGATTCCTGGCCGAGACGAGGAGCAGGCGATCATGTGGCGCGGCCTCGTCCTGAACCGGGCCGTGCAGCAGTTCCTCCAGGACGCCCACTGGGGTGACCTCGACTACCTCCTGATCGACCTGCCGCCGGGCACCGGCGACATCCAGATGGGCCTGGCCCGCCTGCTCCCGCGCACCGAGCTCCTTGTCGTCACCACGCCCCCGGTGGCGGCGCAGAAGGTGGCGGCCCGGGCGGCCGACATGGCCCGGCGCGGCTACCTGCGCGTGGCCGGGGTCATCGAGAACATGAGCGACTTCACGTGCGAGCACGGCACCACGTACGCGCTGTTCGGCTCGGGCGGCGGGCGAGCGCCTGGCCACCGGGCTGGGCGTGCCGCTGGTCGGATCGATCCCGCTGCACCCCGACATGGCGGCCGGCGGCGACGCCGGCGTGCCCGTCGCGCTGGCGGGCGGCGGCGAACTGGCGCCGGTGTTCGCCGAGATCGCGCGCGTGGTCGCCGAGGACGTGGCGCCGATCGTCGAGACCGAGGGCTGCACCGCCCGCCTGCTCGAGCGGGTCGAGGCTGCGGTCGCGCAGGGCGAGGCCGGCTCGGACTGATCGCAGCCTCGACGGAACCGCAGGCGGGAGGACGGCTCCGACCGCCCGGAGGTGCCGTCACCCAGCGGCTCTCGATGGTGTCCTCGCCCGACGCCGCGTCGACCGGCGCGGCCCTGCCTTCGTCGGCCGAGCGCCCGCAGATGCGCCCACAGCGAGAAGCGCGCCACCGGCAGCTGGCGCTCGGTGACGTCGCCGTAGACGTCGGGCAGCAACTCGTCGACGGTCGCCCTCGCCGCGCGCCGCCAGCGCGTCCGCCACGCGCTCGTGGCGGCCGAGCCGGTGCGCGATCAGCGCGTCGACCTCCGCGCCGACGTGGTCCATGAGCCGGCCGTGACCCGGCGCCAGCGTGCGAATGGGCGGGTCGGCGTCGCGCACGCGGGCCAGGCTGTCGAGGTACTGGTGCAGGTCGCCGTCGGGCGGACGGATGACGACCGTCGAGCCGTGCATGACGTGATCGCCCGTGCACAACAAGGCGTGCTCCTCGACCAGCCAGCACAGGTGATCCGACGCATGGCCGGGCGTGTGCAGCGCCCGCAGGGTCAGGCGCCGGGCCGGCACTCCGGGCGACGTCCGGGCGCCGGGGCAGCGACACCGACCACCCCTCGCCGACGCGCTGGTCGGGCTCGAAGCCCTCGGCCGGCCCGTAGCCGACGACGCGTGCGCCCGTCGCGGCGGCCAGGGCGGCGGCGCCCGGCGCGTGGTCGACGTGGGTGTGGGTGACCACGATGGTGCGGATCGGACCCGAGTGGCGCCGCCGCCGCGACGATGGCCGCCGTATGCGACTCGTCGGCCGGGCCCGGGGTCGACCACCACCATCTCGCCGCGCCCGACGAGGTAGGTGTTGGTGCCCGGTCCCGTCATGAGCCCGGGATTGGGGGCGGTCAGGCGCAGCACGCCCGGAGCCACCTCGTCGACGCGCCCGGGTTCGGGGGCCGGGCCGATGCCGAAGTCGGGGACCGCCAGGGATCACGGCCGCGCACGAGCGACGCAGGCCCGGTCAGTCCCCGGCGGGCCGGGGTCCCGGCGCGGCCTCGGGGCCCTCCTCGTTCGCCCGCATGGAGACGGCGCGGACGGCCTCGTTGAAGTCGCCCAGCGCCGCGCCGCCGTCGCCGGGGTCGGCCACCGGCGCGCGCTCGTAGGCGGGGTCGCCCGGCAACACGATGCGCATGCCGTTGCCGTCGGGCACGACGCGCGGCTCGATGGCGGGCACCGCGCTCGACGCGCTGCTCGGCCGCCGTCGAGCAACGCGGCGCTGGTGGCGAAGCGGCCGATCGCCTGGAGGTTGCGGATGGTCGGGAAGATGATCTCGATCTCGCCGGCGCGGTGGCGGGCCAGGGCCTCGTCCGGGCGAGATCCACACCTCGGCGATGGTCTCGCCCGCGTCGTGGGCGGCGATCTGGCCGGGGGGCGCGGCGGCGACGAAGAACCGGGTGTCGTAGCGGCGCGGCGCGCCCGTGGGGTGACCCAGTGCGCGAAGTAGTGGATGTCCCCCACGTGAGGAGGAGGCGCTCGTCGCGGCACAGGTCGAGGAAGCGGCGCGTGCCCGCGTTGACCGCCGACCCGCTCGCGCCGCGAAGCGGGCCTCCTCGGCGGGGTCGCCGGCGAGGAGCGCGGGCCCGCCTCGCGGCGAGCCAGCAGGAGCCCGGCCTCCTCGAAGGTCTCGCGCACCACCGCCACCCAGTAGGCCAGGCCGCCCGAGGCGAAGCCGAGCAGGGCGCTCGCCTCGGCGTCGCTGCGCCCGGCGCAGCAGGCCTCGGCCTCGGCGCCGCCGTCGAGCGGGTCGACCGCACCGCCGGGGAACACGTAGGCGCCCCCGACGAAGTCCGAGCGCAGGTTGCGCCGCACCATGAGCACCTCGAGCGCGGTCCCGCCCGACGGCGCCGGCGCGTCGCGCACCAACATGACGGTGGCCGCCGGCCGGATCTCGACCGATCCGGGCGGCCGGACGGCGAGGCGCCGGGGCGGAGGAGCCGGTGGAGGCACGCCGCCCACGGTACCGGCAGGACGGGGCGGCGCCCCCGGAACGGGGGCACCCCTTGGCTAACCTGACCCGACCTCATGAGCTTGACCGCGCCCGAGCCCGCGCCGGCGCCCGCCCCGCGCCACATCCCGCGCCGTTACCTCGCACTCGGGCTGATCGTCGTCGCCATCATCTTGCTGGGGGCGCTCGTCATCGTGCGGGACAACTCGGGCCCGAGCAGCACCGTCGACGGTCGAGACGTTCAACCCGGCACCGTCGTCGCTCCTCGCGTCGCTCGCGTCGGTGCCCACGATCGGTCTACGACGCCGTCGGCGTCGACTCGCCGGCCAACCCGGTCACCGCGCCGCAGCCCAGTCGGCAGCGGCACGCCCCCGCTGTGGGAGGCCACCGACGACGACGGGCCGCCCAAGCCGGTCGTCTTCTTCTACGGCGCCGAGTTCGCGCCCTACGCGGCGGCCGAGCGCTGGCCGCTCGTCGTCGCCCTGTCGCGCTTCGGGACCTTCACCCAGCTCGGGCCTCATGCAGTCGAGCCCGACGCACCGCGTTCGCCAACCTGTCGACGTTCACCTTCTGGCAGTCCTCGTACTCGAGCAAGTACGTCGATCCTCGAGTCGGTCGAGCGCTACAGCTCGTTGAACCCGACGGGGGCGCGCTATCTCGGCGCTGCAGAAGCCCGACGCCCGGCAGCGCCGCGGCCTCGCCAGCGACGGCCGGCGCCGACACCTTCGCGTTGCTCGACGTGGCCAACCGCTGGTGCTCAACGGCGCCAGCTTCTCGCCGACGGTGCTGGCCGGGATGACCCAGGACCAGATCGCCGGCGACCTGACCACACCGGCCGCCCGCTGACCCAGGCCGTGGTCGCCTCGGCCAACGAGATCACCGCCGCCATCTGCTCGGTCGACGGCGACAGCCCGGACGCGGTGTGCGACAGCAAGGGCGTGCTGGCGGCGGACTCGGCTCTGCAGATTCGCGCCGCCGGCCTGAGGCCGCGCGACCAGGTTCAGCCCGCGGCCGGCGTCCCGGACCGAGGTCGGGTCAGCTGGCGCGGCGGTCGAGCAGCAACTTTCGCTCGACCTCGTTCATGCCACCCCAGATGCCGTGCGGCTCACGGATCCGGATGGCGTAGTCGAGGCATTCGCCACGGACGCGACACTCTTCGCAGATCGCCTTGGCCCGGACCTCACGGCGCGGCCTTCTCCTCCTTGCGCTCGGCATGGGACGGCGGAAAGAACACCGCAGCCTGCGGTCCCCGACACGCTGCCTTCAACTGCCACATCTCTGATCCCTGGCGCATCAAACCCCCCGATAGGGCACTTCCGGACACCCCCCGCGGTCAAGCTATCGCCGGGGGTGGTCGACGTTCAAGGGTCCTGACCAGGATCTTTGGCGCGTCGACCGATCGACCCGGCGAGGACGCGGCAACTACGCTCGGCCCCGCATGGACGTGGAGACCTTCTGCGCACAGAGCCACGTCCTCGTCGTCGCCGGGCAAGGGTGGCGTGGGCAAGACGACGATGAGCGCGGCCCTGGCCACGCATGGCCGCCGAGGCGGGCATGTCGGTCCTCATCGTCGAGCTCGAGGGCAAGTCGGGCATCACGGCCGCCTTCGGACGGGCCGAGGACCTCGGCTACGAGGAGGTCGCTGCTGGCGCCGGCGGCGGCGCAGGGCCCGCGGGCGACGATCCGGGCCCGTCGGCTCACGCCTGACGACGCGCTCGATCGAGTATCTCGAGGACCACGGGCTGCGCGCGGGTCTCCAAGCGCCTGGCCCGCTCCGGCGTGCTCGACGTCGTCTCCACCGCCATCCCCGGGCATCCGCGACGTGCTCGTGCTGGGCAAGGTCAAGCAGCTCGAGCGCGGTGGTGTCGCCGACCTGATCGTGGTCGACGCCCCGGCCACCGGGCACGCCATCACCTTCCTGACCTCGGCCAGCGGCCTGGTCAGCGCGGCCCGGGGCGGCCCGCTGCGGACCCAGGCCCAGGACGTCGTCGAGCTGCTCAGCGACCCGGCCCGCTGCCGGGTGATGCTGGTGACGCTGCCCGAGGAGCTGCCGGTCTCCGAGACGATCGAGTCGGCCTACACCTTGGAGGACAAGGCGGGCGTGCAGCTCGGCCCGGTGATCGTCAACGCCTGCGACCCCGAGCCGGTCGGGCTGGACCGGCCGGCGGCCGAGGTGGCCGCCGCGGCCGGCGTCACGCTCGCCCCCGCGCACCTGGCCGCGCTCGAGGCAGGCGCGACGCTTCCGCCTGGCCCGCCACGCCGTCTCCGCCGAGCAGGTCGAGCGCCTGCCGGCGCGAGCTGCCCCTGCCCCACCTGCTCGTGCCGGCCCTCGACGCCGAGTCCATCGGGCCGGCCGAGACCGCGGACGCTGGCCGGCGCCCTGGCCGGCTCGGTGCGCGGCGCTGGTGACCGAGAGCGCGCCATGAGCTGCGACGGGAGCCGGCTCTGGCGTCCGGCGGGCACCCGCTAGGGCCGGTGTTCGGATCGCTCGACGACCTCGTCCGCTCGACGCGAGGTCGTGGTGTGCTGCGGATCGGGCGGCGTCGGCAAGACGACCGTGTCGGCCACCTTCGCCCTGGCGGCGGCGCGGGCGGGGCGGCGCTCCTGCGTCGTCACGGTCGACCCGGCGCGGCGGCTGGCCGACGCGCTCGGGGTGGAGTCCCTGCCCAACACGCCCACCGAGGTGCGGGGGCGATGGCCCGGCCACCTGCACGCGCTGATGCTCGACTCCAAGGGCACCTTCGACGACCTGGTGCAGCGCTACGCCCGCACGCCCGAGCAGGCGGAGTCGATCCTGGCCAACCGGCTCTACCAGAATCTCGCCGGCGCGCTGCTCGGGCACGCAGGAGTACATGGCCATGGAGAAGCTCTACGAGCTGGTCCATTCCGACGAGTTCGACATCGTCGTGGTCGACACGCCGCCCACGCGCAACGCGCTCGACCTCCTCGACGCGCCGCGCCGCCTGACCCGGTTCCTGGAGAACCGCCTCTTCCGGGCGCTCATGGTCCCGACCCGCATGTCGGCTGCGGGCGGTGAGCGTGGCCACGCAGGCGCTGCTGCGGACGATTGCGCGGGTGGCGGGCGCCGAGATCGTGCAGGACGCCGTGTCCTTCTTCCAGGCCTTCGAGGGCATGGAGGACGGGTTCCGCAGCCGGGCCAGCGCCGTGCACGAGCTGCTGGCCGACCCGGCCACCGCCTACGTGCTCGTGACCTCGGCCCGGCCCGACGCCGTCGCCGAGGCCGGCTTCTTCGCCGAGAAGCTGGCCGAGCGCGACGTCGCGGTGGCCGCGCTGGTGGTGAACCGGATCGCACCGTCGTTCGGCGACACCGGCCGCCGGCCGACGGGCGCGTCGTGGCCGGCACTGGAGGCGCTGGAGGCGAACCTGGCCGAGCTGAACGCGGTGGCGGCCCGGGAGGAGGCGGCCTTCGCCGGGCTGGCCGCCCAGGTGGCGCCCGCCCCGGTCGGGCCGCATCCCGCTCTTCGGCGCACGACGTGCACGAGCTCGGCCGGGCTGCAGCGGGCCGCCGACGGCACCTCTTCGTCCGTGACGCGGACTGCGCCCGTGCGGCTGCGCGGTGGGCTACCGGACGGCCGCAGGGTCGGTCCGGTAGTGTCCCGCTCCGTGCAGACCATCCTGGTCGCCAGCGACGCGCCGACGCTGCGCAAGGAGATCGAGGCCGTCATCAGCGGGCCCGACATCGAGGTGCGCGCCGTGACCTCGGGGCCCGAGGTGGTGGCGTTCGTCGCCGAGGAGTCGCCCGATCTGGTCATCGTCGACATGCAGATGGGCAACATGGGCGGCATGGCGGTCATGCCTGGAGCTGCGCCTCCAGGAGTCCTACGACGCGCTCGACCACATCCCGGTGCTGATGCTGCTCGACCGCCGGCCCGACGTCTTCCTGGCCCGGCGCTCGGGCGCCGAGGGCTGGCTGGTCAAGCCGCTCGACCCGCTGCGGCTCCGCCGGGCCGTGGCCGCCCTCCTCGACGACGGCACCTACGCCGACGACTCGTTCACGCCCGTGCCGGTGCTGGTGGGCGCCGGACCCCAGCTCGCAGGCGGGACCCGACCGCATCACCTGACGCCGCCGCGCCGTGTCGCACGCCGGGACGCGCCTGACCCGCACCACGACGCACGCGCTGGCCGTGGCGCCGGCTCTGGCGCCGCGCCGGCGCCGACGACGGCGAGAGCGGGCCAGGCGACGGCGCCGGGCCAGTCCCTCGAGGCGGAGGCGTCCGAGCAGGAGCGCATCATCACCGAGGCGCTGGCCGACCTGCGCGACATGGACGTGCGCGAGGTCATGACGCCGCGGGTCGACGTCACCTACCTGACCATCCCGGTCCACGCCGAGGACATCGCGCAGGCCGTGCGCACCTCGGGGCACAGCTGCTTCCCGGTCGTGCACGACGACCTCGACGACCTCGTCGGCATCCTCTTCGTCAACGACATCTTCCGCACCGGAGGACGCCGGCACGCGAGGCACCCCGCTGATGGCGTGGACGAGGCGGCGGACGACCGAGCGGACCGCGACGCGACCGACCCGAGCCCGCTGGAGATCTCGCGCAAGGTGCGCCAGCCCTACCTCCTCCCCGAGTCGCTCGGGGTGCTCGAGGCGCTGGCCGACATGCGCAAGCACCGCCGGGCCGTCGCCGTCGTGGTCGACGAGTACGGCGGGGTGGCCGGCCTGCTCACGGTCAAGGACCTCCTCGAGCCGCTTGGTCGGGGACCTGCACGACGAGTTCGACGAGGACGAGGAGGCGCGCATCGTGCGGGTCGACAACACCCGCTGGCTGATCGACGGGCAGACCAACGTCGACGACGTGCGCGAGCGCCTCGGCATCGACATCCCCGACGGCGAGTACGTCACGCTGGGCGGGCTGCTCTTCGAGCGCTTCGGCCACATCCCCGCCGAGGGCGAGGAGGTCCGCGTCGGCGACTGGGACCTGCAAGGTCGTCGAGATGGACAAGCGGCGGGTGGCCCAGGTCGTGGCCACCTTCGCCGGGCCCGGCGATCCGGCACCGGCGCGACGCCGAGACGGGGCAACGGCGCGGCGACGGGACGGTCCGTCGGCCAACGGCAGCGGGGGAGGCGGGCGGGCTGAGGCCGCGGTAGTGTGGCGGGCTGCTCCCCCCGGGGGGCGGACGGGCTGTGGCGCAGCTTGGTTAGCGCGCTGCGTTCGGGACGCAGAGGTCCCCGGTTCAAATCCGGGCAGCCCGACTCGAAAATCCCTGTTCAGGGTGTAGGCGGCGGTGAGGTCTTCGAAACGCTCCGAGCAATTGGCGCGGAAATGGCGCGGAACATTTTCGGGCCGGGAAATTTCAGCCGTTGCCGTTGCTGCCGAAGAAGCGCTCACCGAGGACGTCGGCGGCGGCCCGGTCCACGGATGCCGGCGCAGCGGCGTAGATCGCCAGCGTCACTCTCGGGTCGGCGTGTCCCAGTCGGGTTTGTGCCGTCTTCACGTCGATCCCCTCGACCACGAGCGTCGTGGCATTGAGGCGACGCAGGTCGTGGAAGCCGGCGTTCGCGCAGCCGGCTGCGGTGACGGCGGGCACCCAGACCCGGCGCCGCCAGTTGGAGTAGCGCAACGAGCCACCCTCGTCGTCGGTGAACACGAGCGCATCGGCGTCGGCTGCGGCGAGCTCGACCCGCTCGAGGTGTTGCTCGAGCATGGCGACGATGACGCTCGGCATGAACATGGTCCGTCGGCCCGCCTTCGACTTGGGCGGGCCGAACACGTTGCGCCCACCGGTCCCGCGCACCAGCGCCTCGGCCACGGAGAGTCGCCCGGTCGAAAGGTCGATCCGTCCCACCCGTAGGCCAGCAACCTCGGACCAGCGCATTCCCAGCACGGCACCGAGCCAGACCATCGGCCGGTACTCGATGGCCACCTGGGCGGCGATGCCGGCGACGTCCTCGGGGGTGAGATCGAAGCGGCGGGTGCTCTCGACGGGTGGCAGGTGGACGTTGCGGCAGGGATTCCGGGCCAACCAGTCATTGCGCACGGCGTAGCCGAACATGGCCCGCACCACCTCGTAGTTGCGCTTGACGGTGCGAGGAGCGTGCTCGGTCCCCCATGCGTTGACGAGGCGCTGGATGTCGGGCGGCCCGACTCGCTCCAGGCGGTGATCGCCCAGCGTCGGCAGGACGTGGAGCCGCAGCGTCAGCTCCTCGCGGGCCGTCGTCGACTCACGCTTGGTCGGATTGGACTGCAGCCACTCGTCGGCCAGCTCCCAGACCAGCAGGCGACCGGCGGAGGGGTCGATCCAGCCGCCCCGACGGATGTCGGCCTCGACAGCGGAGAGGAACGCCCGGGCATCGGCCTTGGTGGCGAAGGTCATCGGTGCGACGTGGCGCCGGCCGTTGTGCCAGTAGCTCGCCTCGTACAGGCGGCCCCGCTGGCGCACGCTGCCGAATGGACGCATGGCCGGCACGGACTACACCGCCTCCACGTGCGATCGACCGGACCTCAACCGCTCACATCGCACGACGGTGCTCCCGGTTGCTTGTGCGTTCCTTGCGTGCCGCCCTGATGGCGACGGAGGCGGGCACCACGACGCCGACCCGGCGATCGTCGACCCAGTGCTCCACGTCGTGACTGTCGAAGCGGATGAGCCGACCGACCTTCACGATCGGGATGCGCCGCTCGGCCACCAGCCGACGCATGTGGCGCAGGCTCGTCCCCAGCCGCAGCGCAACCTCGTCCATGGTGAGGAGTGCCGACGGCGTACGCAACTCGCCACATTCGGCGCAGCGCAGGGAACGGTTGGGGGACCGAGGAGGTCGGCCGGCGAGGGCACGGCCTTGGGGCCGGCCCTCGCCGGCGGGCACCTTTCGGCGCCCTCCGTCCCCCTCGGAGCCGGTGGTGCTGTTGTCATGACGTTCGGTGCTCACCGGAACCCCCTTTCGGCACGACGGCGCTCGACCCGCTCGGCGAAGGTCATCCGACGGACGATCTCGTCGTGGGCCACGCTGGCCCGCAGCGCTTCGATCGTCGACGTGAAGTCGGTCGTCCCCATGAGAGCGGCAAAGGCCACGAGGTAGCCGACGAGAGCCGGCATGAGGCTGGCCAACGATGTGGCCCGCTTCCGACTTCGGATGAACCGCAGTTCGGTCGCGGCATGCGCAAGTGACGCCGAGCGCACGGCCTGCCAGCGGGGATCGACCGGCCACCGGGAGCGGTTGGAGTCCGCACTCGGAGAGCGCAAGGTGAGCCACTCCCCTGTGCAATAGGCCCAAAGCGACGGCACGGCTGCGAGCACGGCCTCGGGGCGGAACAGGTCGAGGTCGGTGAGAGCGGCCCGGCCGACTTCGAACTCGACCCGCCACACCTGAGCGCCGGGAATATAACGCTCGCCCCAGACGAGCTCCCACCAGTCGTTGCCCTTCAGGGCCATCTCGGCCGTCTTGTCGTAGAGGCGGGCACTGATGCGTTGGGTCCGTCTGGAGCCGAAGGCGAATCCGGTCACGACGTTGGCGTTCTCGTAGGTCGTGCAGCCGTCGCCCCGGCACACGAAGGCGCTGCGATCCTGGCTGCACAGATGCATCCCTTCCATGTCCACGAAGAGGTCAAGGCGCGCGACGCTCAAGACCAGTCCTTCAATGAACGGTCGCACCAGGTCGGCGAAATGTCGGACCGTTTCTTCCGGCCCAACCGCATGGAGGAACTCGGCCCGGGGCTGGATCCGCACCGCGGGCAGCCGGCGGCTGGGCGTGAACCCGATCCGCCCCGTCTCGTGGTCGAGGCAGTAGCGGTACTTGCCCCAGCCGTGGGGAGTGAGCCCCAGTGTCAGTGGTCCCAACACGAAGGGAACGGGCACCGACACTCGGTCGGCGAAGCTCCGCTCCTCCTCGAGCTGGGCCAGGAAGCCCTTGGAGAGGTAGCCGTGCCCCGAGAGGTAGAGGGCGTCGACGCCCGAGGTCATCTCTTGCAGGACCGGAGCGTGTTCATGAGTCGTCGCTACATGCATATTTGCGACTATTGGAGCAGAGGGGTGTGACGCCGGGCGCATGGCGGGCACTCAGGCGAGGTCCGGGCCTGGAGGATGGTGCAGGAGGTCTTCGAGCTCGTCGCCCCAGGCCCTCCGCAGGTCGAGCTTGATCCACTCAAAGCGGTGCTCGTCGGGATGCGCCCCGAAGCGAGCCCGGAACCGCCGGACCTTGCGGTAGATGGTGGCCCGGTGCCACCCTCCGCTCTCGAGGCCCGTGAAACCGCCGGCCTTGTGCCAGGCCACCCAGAAGCCGATGAGCTCGGCGTCTTCGACCACGGCCCGGGCGGCGTCGTCGCGGATCAGCGCCGGGAACTCGTCGATGCTGCTCACGATGGTTTCTTGAGAGAGCTCCGCTCGCACCCCTTCGGGGACCGAGTTCCAGTAGGCGGCGAAGCGGCCGGAGGCGATGCCCCGCCCCTCGGGGCTCTCACTGCGATCGGAACGGAAGTCGGGTGCGTCACTCACACGGGGTCGCAAGTATGCGACTAGTGCACCCGGATGTCAAGCGACGCTGGAATTGTTCTGATCCGGCCCGGCGCTCTGGCCAAGTGGTACGATATCTCGTACGAGTGAAGGAGACCCTGTGGCACTGACGGCAAGCGAAGCCAGGAAGAACCTCTTCCCCCTGATCGAACAGGTGAACAACGACCGCCAGCCGATTGAGATCACTTCGAAGCGTGGAGACGCCGTGCTGATGTCGCGGGCGGACTACGAGGCACTGGAGGAGACCGCCTACCTGCTCCGGTCGCCGGCGAACGCCCGGCGTCTGCTCGAAAGCCTCGAGCAGGCTCGCAGCGGTGACTTCGAGGCCCACGAACTCTCAGAGTGAGGCTGGTCTTCACGCCACACGGCTGGTCCGACTACCTCCACTGGCAGTCCGTCGACAAGAAGATGGTGAAGCGGATCAATCGGCTCATCGAGGACACGCTGCGCGACCCATTCGCCGGAATCGGAAAGCCCGAGCCACTGCGCCATGTCCTGCAGGGCTCCTGGTCGAGACGGATCGACGGCGAGCATCGCTTGGTCTATACGGTCGAGAACGACGACCTCGTGGTGCTGCAGGCCAGATACCACTACGAGCCCTGACCGGAAACATGTGGGCACCCGTACGCACGGGTCGCCGATATCAGCTCACCACCGTCACCCCCCACACCACCTCTTCGAGACCCGATCCGGGTGCCTGGTGCCTCGCCGTTGCTTGGAAAATGCGCAAGGGGCGGCGACTCTAGCTTTCGATTCTGTAGCCCGCCGGACGGCCCTCGAGGATCACCGACTTGGTCTCGAGGAACGGAAGCAACCCTTCGGTTCCCCCCTCGCGTCCTATCCCCGACTGCTTGAAGCCACCGAACGCCATAGTGAAGTCAGTACGGAATGCATTGTGGCCGACCGTGCCTGAGCGCAGTTGCCGGGCTACGTCGCGGGCCCGGTCCACATCGTTGGTGAACACCGAGGCGTTCAATCCGTAGATCGTGTCGTTGGCGATGGCGATGGCGTCCTGCTCGTCGTCGGCGGGGATGACGCTGAGGACCGGGCCGAATATCTCCTCCTGAGCGATGGTGGAGGAGTTGTCGACGTTCCCGAACACCGTCGGCTCGATGTACCAGCCACGGTCCAGGTGCTTCGGGCGCCCGCCGCCGGCGGCGAGGGTCGCCCCCTCGGCGAGGCCCTTTGCGATGTAGCCCTCGACCCGATCCCGCTGACGCCGGGTCGCTAGCGGGCCCATCTGTGTCTGGGGATCGAACGGGTCGCCCACCTGGACCCGGGCGAAGGACTGGGTCAGGGCGTCGACGAACTCGTCGTGCCGGTTCCGGGTGACGACGATTCGGGTGAGGGAAGAACAGACCTGCCCCGACACGAAGCACTCGTTGGCGGCGAGGGAGTCGGCCGCGGTGGCGATATCGATGTCGTCGAGGATCACGGCCGCCGACTTTCCCCCCAACTCCAGTGTGCAGCGGGCGATGCGGTCACCACAGATCGACGCGATCCGCCGTCCTGCCGCCGTCGACCCCGTGAACGTGATCTTGTCGACCCGGGGATCCCTGACCAGCAGCTCCGACACCTCACGATCGGCGGTGACCACGTTCAACACCCCGGCCGGCAATCCGATCGCCTGGGCGATCTCCGCCAGTACGTAGGCCTCACCGGGCGCTTCGGGGGAGCATTTGAGCACGACCGTGCACCCGGCGAGCAGGGCGGGGGCGACCTTGTAGGTGATCATCACCAGCGGACCGTTCCAGGGGATGATTGCCCCCACCACGCCGACGGGTTCCCGCACGATCAATCCAAACTCGCCCATCCACGGGGTCACCTGCTCCTCGAACGGAAAGGTGTTGGCCAGCCCGGCGTAGTAGTCGAATGCGCTCGCCCAGGCGGCCGCGAGCACTTCGGCGAAGGCGTGCACGACACCGGACTCCCGGGGCCATATCTGCCCGACATCCCCCACCCGTTCCTGCAGACCGGCCCCCAGCGCTCGCAGGTACCCGGCCCGCTCGACGTGGCTCATGCGGGGCCACGGACCCCTGTCGAAGGCCTCGCGGGCGGCGGCCACGGCCCGCGACATGTCGCCATCCTTCGCCTCCGGCACGCGGAAGAAAATCTCCTCGGTCCCCGAGTCGATGACATCGATCGTGGCCTCGGACGACGGCTTGACCCACTCGCCCCCGATGAAGAATCGGTCCGCTTTTCCGAGCGGTACCACGGCCTTTTTGGTCAGCGTCATCGTCGACACCTCCGGTAGAAACCCTGCGGCCTGTAGAGACCCTGTGGCCATCCGGCGGCCAGCGGCCACTACGAGAATACCCGGACGAGGCGGCGGGCGGCGGCTCGTCGGGTAGCCACCGCGTCCCCGAACACCGGCCTGCGGGCAACCTCGCGCTCCGTCAAAGTGGGGCAGTCGGGGCGTGCAACTGAGCGCTTTCAACGGACCACGAACGTGTCGAGAAGGCCAGATTCAGGCCCCCACAAATTGGCGCGGAAATGGCGCGGAACGATGAAAAACAGCGGTATTTCACGGTCTCATGTGGTCGCGTCGAATCGACGAAATCGTTAGGCTGACCTGCAAATTTGGGTGATTCCTCGAGTTAGTCGGAGGAGCCGAAAACCGGCCGGGCTCTGTTCGGGACGCAGAGGTCCCCGGTTCAAATCCGGGCAGCCCGACTCTGGAGCCTGGCCTGGCGGAGAAGGCCGTCACCCCTGCTAGACAGGCTACGAACAATCCGTTGGAGTCAATCATGGGCCGTCGCAGTGACCGCGCGCGCAAGGACATCGTCGAGCTCTTCGAGGGCCGACCGGGGTGGCGCCTCGAGCCGAGGACGACGCCGGGTGCGACGCCGATGTGGTGCTTCGTTTCGGGCGGTGAGATCGAGTTCTCCGTCGCGGCGGACGCCGGAGCCATCCATCTCTACGTCATGGCGACCGATCAGGAGCTCGTGTTCCCTGACGCCGAGCAGCTCACCGCCTGGCTCCGGATCCACCGCGACGATGCACTGCAAGAGCGGCCGTCCCGCCCAGCGGACGAGAAGCGGTCTCGGCGCTTCTTCGAATGGGGTTGAGCGCGCCGCGGAACTGCGCGCCGCGAAGAAGGACGATCTAGGGACCTTCGCGCACGGCGACACCGCGCCCGGACAACGACGCCACGAGCGTATCGAGAAAGGGCACTTGGCCCTTCAGCAGCTTGAGGCGGCCGCGCTCGAGCGAGACCCACTCGACGCGATCGATCTCGGGGAACTTTCGCAGCCTGCCCGACCCCTTCGGCCACTCCATCTCGAACGTGTTGCTCGTCGCATCCTCCACGTCAAGGTCGCCCTCGATGGCCCAGACGCTGACCCGCTTCCCGCTCGGTTGGCGCAGCTCCCCGAGCGCCACGGCCTCAGCTGCCGGTACTGGCGCAGGGAACCCGACCTCCTCGACGAACTCGCGGTAAGCGGCGACGAGCGCGTCGTCACCCTCCTCGTACTCCCCCTTGGGCACCGACCATGCGCCGAGATCCTTCTTCGCCCAGAAGGGCCCGCCCGGATGAGCGATCAAGACCTCGACGACACCGTCATCCGACAACCGGTACAACAGCAAGCCTGCACTTCGCGCACCCATCGGCGCCGCCATCATTGCACCACGTGGTCGCCCCAGGAGCGGGTCGGGCCATTGCCGCTGGTCCGGCGTGGGGCGGGTGCCGCCGGGGCGATGACTGCCGCTCCGAGGCGGCAGTCACTAGGCTGACCAGGCGTTCCGGCGGCCCAAACCGGAGCCACCTCGGGGCATGGGCGCTGACCAGATCATGCGGTCGCACGTCTCCCACACCATTGCGCCATGAGCCCTCACGAACCCGAGCACGACCCCGTGCAAGAGGGCCTGCACGAGCTGGGACGCCAGATCGACGCAGCCCACGCTGCGCCTGCCGACGCCGCTGCGGGTAACGCCACTGCGCGTGACGCCGCTGCGGGTGGGGTCGCCGGTGATGGGGCCGGCGCGCCCGCCAACCCCGTCGAACACGGGCTGCACGAGCTCGGGCGCCAGATCGACGAGGCGAGCCACGCCGGGCGGGGCACGAAACCACGGGCCGGCGAGGCTCAGCGACGCGGCCCCGCCCACGCAGCCCCGAAGCGCCGCACGCGCAAGCGCACGCTGGCTTGGGTGGGCGGCACCCTCACCCTTGTCCTCGTCCTCGTCGTCGGTGCCGCAGCCGGCTACGGCTGGTACCTCAACCACGAGATCCACCGCATCGACCTGAAGAACCTGACGTCGGCGCCGGTGAAGGGAGCCGATGCCGGGACGGAGAACATTCTCATGATCGGGTCGACGTCACGTTGCGCGCTCGACGGTGCAGAACCCCGCCTACGGGTTGTGCTCGCAGGGCGTCAACGGCGTCAACAGCGACGTCGTGATGATCCTGCACCTCAACCCGGCGACCAACTCCCTCTCCATCCTGTCCGTCCCGCGCGACCTCTTCATCCCGAACGCGCGCGCCGACGGGGCCAACAAGATCGATGCCGCGCTCTACGAGGGTCCCGACCAGCTCATCGCGGCGATCGAGGAGGACTTCGGGATCCCGATCCAGCACTTCGTGGAGTTGAACTTCGACAGCTTCATCAACGTGGTCAACGCCTTGGGTGGCATCAAGATGTACTTTCCTGAGCCCGTCTACGACGCCTACTCGGGGCTCAACATCGAGACGACGGGATGCCTGGCGCTCAACGGGACCCAGGCGCTGCAGGTGGTGCGGGCACGTCACGTCCAGTACAAGGGCCCGGGCGTCACCACCACCGACCCGGCCTACTGGCCCCAGGAGGCGCAGAGCGACATCGCGCGCATCCGGCGCGACCACGAGTTCTTGCGCGTGCTGGCGACGGCCGTCAAGGCGAAGGGCCTCAGCAACCCCATCACCGACCAACAGCTCGTCGCCGGCGTGGCGGGGCAACTGACGGTCGACTCGGGCTTCTCGGCGACCAACATGATCGGCCTCGTGCTCGGCTTCCACAACGTAGACGTCAACTCGGCGCCGCAGCTGACCATGCCCGTGGCGGTGGACCAGTTCGGCGACTACGTCTACCAGGGCGGCGATTACGGGGACATCGAGTTCCCCGCCGAACCTCAGGACCATGCCGCCGTCGAGCAGTTCCTCGGGCTGACGTCGGCCAACGCAGACACCTACTCGGGCGGCGCGCTGCCCGCACCGTCGACCATCACCGTCTCGGTGCTCAACGGCTCGGGCGCCTACAACCAGGCGATGAACACGGCCAACAGCCTCCACGCGCTCGGCTTCCAAATGGGCACCATCGGCGACAGCCCGCCGGTCGGCCAGGAAGCCGAGACCGTCGTCTACTACGCGTCGAAGACGCCGGCCGATCTCGCCGCCGCGCAGGCCGTGGCCAACTCGATGTCGGGCGCGGTCATCATGGCCGACGATCCCTTCGAGATGAAGCCGGGCTCGCAGGTGACCGTCGTCACCGGCACCGACTTCAGCGTGAACCCGCCGGCGCCGCCACCCACCTCCACGACGGCACCCGGCCACTCGTCGGGCTCGGCGGTCACCAGCACTACGACGTCGACGGCCGCGTCGAGTGGGAACACGGGGAACAGCGGGAACAGCGGGAACAGCGGCAACTCCGGCGCGTTCCAGCCACCCACACCCACCGTCGAGCCCCTCGCGCCGTGGGACCCCCGCTCGTGCACCCCGAGCGGGGGCGAAGGGACCTAGACGGGGCGGCCGCCCGCTCCGCACGCGGCGTCAGGCGAAGATCTCGCCGCCGTTGGTGTCCAGTGCCTGTCCGGTCATGGCAGCGGACAGGTCCGAGGCCAGGTACACGATGGCGCCGGCCACGTCCTGGTCCCTCGGGATCCGGCCGAGCGGCACCCGGGCGTTGAGCTCGTCCACGACGACCTGGGCGGGCACACCGCGCCCGGTCGAGGTCATCTCGATGTAGATGTCGACCGACGGACCCGCCATCCAGCCGGGGACCACTGCGTTGACCCGCACGTTGGACGGGCCGAGCTCGGAAGCCAGCACCCTGGTCGCAGTCAGGAGCGCGCCCTTCGAGACCGCGTAGCCCCCTTGCCCGGGTTGGGGCTGCCGGGACACCATCGACGCCACCATCACGACCGACCCGCCACCGCGGGCGCGCATCGACGGCAGTGCGGCGCGGGTCATCTGGAGCGACCCGAAGAGGTTGACATCCATGATCTTGCGCCAGACCGTGAGGTCCACCTCCTCGAAGCTCTGGAAGACATCGGGTCGGAACGCGTTGTTCACGAGGACGTCGATGCCGCCGAACTCCTCGGTCCCGGCCGCCATCAACCGCGCGACATGCCTCGGCGTCGACGATGTTGGTCGGCACGGCGATGGCCCGTGCCCCGAGCGCGGTCACCTCGGCTCGTGTGTCGTCGAGCGTCGATTGGGTCCGCGCCGCCAGGACGAGATCCGCGCCGTGCGCGGCCAGCGCCCGGGCCGCCTGGCGCCCGAGACCGGGGCCGATGCCTGACACGACGCACACCTTGCCCGTCAGCAAACCCGCGGCGGCCCTGTCCTTTTCTGCTTGCACCGTCATGAGGCCGCAGCGTAGGGCGTGGCGCAGGACGGCATCCGCGCCGGTGTCACACGAGACTGGGAAGATCGAGCCGCAGGGTTGGACGAAGGAGGGCCATGGCCATTTGTTCGCACTGTGGCGGCGAGATGACCGAGGGCGTCAGCTGCCTGACCGACCCCGTCGTCATCGACGGCAAGGCCTTCGCCCGTGTCCGCTGGGGCCAGGAGCTGCGGCCAAGGCACCGCTACGAGCCCGAGGAATGCCGAGGTTGCGGCACCCCCCTGGGCGGCGTCCACCATCTCGGATGCTGCATGGAACGCTGCCCGGCCTGCCATGGCCAGGCCACCAGGTGCGGCTGCCTCTCCGAGCCCGGATGCACCTACGAGAGCCCGCGAAGGAACCGCTGCCCCTCACACGTCCTGCGCAGGGTGGGCTGGCGCTGACCCAGCTCAGTCGCCGGAACCGGGCGCCCGGCCCGATCGCCTGAGCAAGGCCTCCCAGGGGCGGAGGTGCGCGCCCAGCGGGAGCAGCAGCGCGGTCACCCGGCCGAAGCTCCCTCCCTGCGCAGCCGCGAGGCAAGAGCTGGCCGCGGTGTACAGCGCGGCGGGATCAGAAGGCCGGTGTTCCCGGCCGGCGGCGCGGGCGAGGTCCCAGGCATGCAGGTGCCATTCGGGGCGGCCACCCCGGCGTGGAGGCCCGCCGTGACCGTGCCGCGGGGGTAGCCGAAGGGAAGGTCCCACGCCGCTCGGAGGCGGTCGCGATAGGCGCGGGTGCGCTCGGCGAACTGCACGACCGCCGTAGCGCCGTCCAACCCCGCGAGCTCCTCGAGCGCCGCCGCGTTGCGCACGGCCAGCTCGTCCGCTGCGAACGGCGCGGCGGCGTCGCCCGCCTCGGCCCGGTCCAACCACTCGTGGTACCACCGGGCCACCGCCAGCACGTGACGGGCGAGCTCGGCGGCGGACCACGTCCCACAGGCCGGACGCCCCCACCCCCTTGGTCCCAGTCCTTCGGCCGTGACGACGAACCCGTCCACACCCTCGTCGAAGAGGCGGAGGACCTCGTCTGGTTCGAGTCTTTCGGTCACGCTTCGCTCTCTTCCATCACCTTCGCCACGAGCACCGACCGCCCGCGGGCTCGCCACGTGTGCTCGACGACCCCCGGGTCAGTGCAGGTCGCGTTTGACGTGTGAAGAGAAAATCACAAGTCTGTGATCTGCCATGCCCGTCCGTCTCGCCGCGTCCGCACGCGCCTGATCCCAGATGGGCAATCTCGATGGCATCCGGGTGCTGGAGGCGGGGCTCCTCGTCCAGGGACCCCAGGCGTCACTCACCATGCTCGAATGGGGCGCCGAGGTCGTCAAGATCGAGCTGCCCGGGTTCGGGGATCAGAGCCGCTGGCTCCCGATCAGCCGAAAGGACAGGAGGTCGGCCTGGTTCTCGGCCTACAACCGGGGCAAGCGGAGTGCGACGATCGACTTGCGCGTCCCGAAGGGTCGTGACGTCTTCTTGCGCCTGGTCGAAGGCGCGGACGTCGTCATCAGCAATTTCAAGCCCGGGACGATGGAAGCCTGGGGCGTCGGCTACGCGGATGCAGCCGCGCGCAACGAGCGCATCATCTACGCGATGGGCTCGTCATTCGGGCCAGAGGGCCCCGACGCAACCCGTGAGGGCGCTGATCTGAGCGCGCAGGCGTCCGGCGGGCTGATCAGCACGACCGGCGGGAGAGACAGCGATCCGAGCCCGCTCGCCGCCACCATCGCCGACCACATCGCGGGCCAGAACCTCCTGGCCGGGATCCTCGCTGCCCTCTACGCCCGTGAGCGCAGCGGGCGGGGCCAGCTGGTCGAGACGTCCCTTCTCGGCGGTCAGATCTGGGCCCAGGCCGGTGAGTACACGCGCTATCTCATGACGGGCGAGATCTCGGGTCCGGCCAACCGGGGGCATCCGATGATCCCAGGGATTTACGGCATGTTCGCGACGCGCGACGGCTGGATCGCCATCGTCGGCGTCGCCGGGCCGGCGCGGGACCGCTTCTTCCAGACCATCGGCAGACCGGACCTGATCGAGCGCTTCAGCCAGCTCCTCTACTTCGAAGACGACAAGGCCGCCTTGTGGCCCATCCTCGACGAGGTGTTCGCGACGAAGCCGACGACCGAATGGTGCGACCTGCTCGGAGCCGCCGGCCTGCGCTTCGCCCCAGTGCGCGACCACGCCGAGGTGGCGGCCGACCCCGGCGTGTGGGTGAACGGCTACCTCGCTGAGCCCGCCACAGAGGGCGCCGCACCGGCCGGCCCGGGCCACCCCGTCGTTCGCCCACCCGTTCGGTTCTCCCAGACCACGTCGGACCCGGCGACCCAGATCCCCGAACTGGGACAGCACACCGAGGAGGTGCTGCTCGAAGCGGGCTATTCCTGGGGCGAGATCGGTGCGTTGTCCGAAGACGGCGTCGTCTAAGAGCTATGCCTGCTCGATGCGGAGCCGGTTGCCCGCAGGGTCGCGCACGGCGGCATCGCGCACTCCCCAGGGCTGACTGGTCGGCTCCTGAATCACCTCCACGCCTGGCGTCGCGGCGATCTTCTCGAACGTCGCGTCGAGATCCTCCGTGCGGAAGTGCACGGGGTACAGCTCACCTTTGGCGAGCAGGGCGGCGAAGGCGTCCCCGTCCTCCTTGGAACGGCCGGCGTGCGGCTGCGACAAGACGATCCCGATCTCGGGCTGGCTGTCGGTGCCGAGGGTGATCCACTTGAAGCCGTCGTTGGCCACCTCGAAGCGAACGGTCAGGCCGAGCGTGTCCCGATAGAAGGCCAGGGCGGCGTCGGGATCGTCGACGAGGATGTGCACGGTGCTGAGTGAGACTGTCATGGGCACTGACGTTAAACGGGGGCGGCCACGCATGCTTCTTCGAAACTGCTGACTTCCGCGTGTCCCGGGCCGCCACCCTTGCGGGGGCGGCCCAGCAGCATTGTCTGGCAGGACGGCACCACGCGCAGCGGCTCATGGTTGCGGGCGCGATAGGCGGACGGGCTCTCGCCCACCAGTTCGGTGAAGCGGACTGAGAATGACCCGAGGCTGCTCCAGCCGACGGCGAAGCAGACATCGGTCACGCTGAGATCGCCGCGGCGCAGCAACGCCTTTGCCGCGCTCGATGCGGCGGGTCATGAGGTAGGAGTACGGCGTCTCCGCGTACGCCTCACGAAACCGGCGGCTGAAGTGGGCGGGCGACATCAACGCCGTCCGGGCGAGCGCGTCGACGTCGAGTGGCTCCGCGTACTCGCGGTCCATCCGGTCGCGGGCCCGGCGGAGCCGGCGCAACTCGTCGAGATCGACGCTCATCCCTCCATTGTGCCTCAGGGGTGAGCCAGGTCCAGCGGCGGCTCCTCGTCGCAGAATTGAGAGAGGGACGGGGCCGAAGCCCCGTCCCTCTCAGGCCCGATCGCTTGGGCCTTTCACCAAGATGCAGCCTCTGGCGCTATCCGAAGACGATCGTGCTGTCGCTCGGGTCCAACGTCGACGTGGCGATCACGATCTTGTTCCCTTTCTTCGTTCCCCCAAGCTCCGTCTCGATGTCAGCGGCAGTGTTGTGGGTCACCTTCGTCCCCGTGTCACCGAGGAGGCAGGCGGTAACCGTGACAGACTCCCCGGCGTCCCCGGCGGGTGCCGTCAGCGAGCCGGTGAGCGTGAAGCCTGCTTCGTTGCTCGCGCATGTCGAGGCGAGCGCCGACGAGCTGAAGGTCGACGTGAAGGTCGTACCCCCGATCGTCCACGACTCGCTCTTGATGTCGGCCGCCAAGTCGCCGGAATTCTCGGCGAACTGGAGCGCCGAGTCGTAGACGAAGTACGTCGGGTGGCCCGTGCACCCCGATGGCGGATTCGAGTCTGACGAGCAGGTCGTCGTGCTCTTGGTCTTGATCTTGGTCTTCGCCACGGTGCCGCTGCCGCTCACCCCGCCGGTGCACGAAATTGTCCCGCTACCCGCAGAGACCTTCGACTTCGAGCTGCTCGACGCAGTGCCTTTCGCTGAAAGACCAGGCGCTGCAAACGTGATGACTTGCCCGTTGCCCGTACCGGTGCAGGTGGTGGTCGTCTGAGCGAACGCCTGTCCGCTCGTCGCGACCTGTGCGACACCGACTGTGATTACGGGCACCGAGCTCAAAATGGCCAGGGCCATAAGTTTGCGCAACAACGTTGTTACCCCCATTCTCTTCTCTTTCCCCAACTTTGGCTTGACGGCACGGACGTTCAGCCTTTCTCCTGAGCGGAGCGAAGACTTCAGCGCCCGTGCATTTTGTTTGGCGGCGCCGAGCATGGCACAACCGTCCGAAAAGTGCGCAGGGGGTTTTGCTGTCATAGGGGTGGCAGGAAAGAAGGCTCGTTTCACCAGGAGCGAAGTGGTGTCTGGCGTGACACATTGCTAGTCGCGGTCTTTGGCTGGGCCCACCATGGAGATGACCACCAGGATCGAGTTGTTGTGGCCGAGCTCTCATCTGCCTTGAGGCGCGGCGAACGGGCCGGGCGAGAATCGCCCGGCCCGTTCGCTTGCTACTGGTTCTGCTACCACTGGTCAGATTGCGCCAGCGGCTGTCGCAGGGATGCCTCAGTTGGCGGTCACCGTCGTCCCGGGGGCAATTGTGATGGCCCCGGTCGTGCCGTTGATGCAGACCTCACCCTTGTACTTGCCCGGAATCGGCTTGGCCGAGCCAGTCGTGTCGGCCGTCACGGCACCGGAGAACGTCTCGTCCGTGTTCGTGCTCGAGGCCGGGCACTTCGTACCCGTGCCGGTCGTGGGCATTCCGAAGGTGGTCGTCTTCCCGCTCTTCCAAGTCACGGTTCCGCCGCCCGCAAAACTGGCGATCGGAATCGCCTTGGACTTCGTGCCCGTGTTGCCGCTGCACTTCTTGAGCTTGACCGAGCTGGCGACATTGCCACTCACCTTGGTGCAAGTGATCGTCGACTTCGCCGAAGCGCCGGCAGGACCGGCGGAGAGGGCTGATAGCGCCGCCGATCGGCAGAGCGAGCGCGGCGGCCGCCGAGATCGAGAGCCGAGCAATACGTGAACTAAGCATGGTTATGTGTTTCCTCCTAGGTTATTTTTTACCCTTGGTGTTTTGGTACTTGCCTTTGGTGGAACACCGAAGTTGCAACACCCCCGATGAAACTCCAAGCGTGACGGTCATTCACTGCACGGCCGTCACGTTCCAGACGTACTACGGACTTGTTACCCCCATTCCCCTTTCCCCAATTTTGGCTGAACCTTTGCGGACGCTCCCTCCCTCCTGACCGGAGCGAGGACTTCAACAACGCCCGCGCAACATGTGTAGCAGCATTGAGCATTGCACAACCGTCAGGTGAATGCGTAGGGCCTGCGGTCATGGATGACACGAAGGAAAACTTGGTGTCATCACGGTGAAGCGCCCGGAGGACGGAAGTCCTCGTTCAACAGGAGAATCGGCCTCCGAATCTTGTCATCGCGCGTGCACGACAGCAGCCATAGCTCGTTGTGCATCACGATTCTTCGGACTCGAGGAGGGCGGGGGTCGTCATCAGAGCTGAGCAACGGCTGGACAACAGCTGAGCAACGCCTGAACAACGCCTGGACAACGCCTGAACAACCGCTGCGCACCGGCTGAACAATCCAACTGGCGACAAACGTATGCCCAGGTCAGTCTCATGGTCGTCGTGGTCACGGCGTAAGGAGGGATGTTTGGTTTCAATGGCCGGACCGGACCATCGCCGCCGACGGCCGAGAGTTCTCCCTAAGAAAATCGCCAGCATTTGGTTTCCCGACTCCCTCGGTACCCGGCCTCGAGCGCGTCTGTCGTGGGCGCTTTCCAAGACAAAAGGGGGCGACCGTCATGGCGTGGGAGCTACCCCACAGGGTGCTCGCTGGCCGACCGTAACAACGCCCCAGCGCTTCAGGTGATCATGGCTCCGATCGCCCGACTGTCTTTCGGCCTCTCGTTCCCGTACCCGAGTGCAGTCCTCTGCCGGCGGCGTTCTTGGTGGGACCGCTCTACCTCGGTGGCATGGCGTTGCCATCTGCACGTTCGATCGATGGCTCAGTTGCATGGGCGTCACCGACATCCGTCGTCGCGTCACCGTCCTCGGCGCCATGGCGATCACGCTGCCGCCCATCCCCGTGAGCGGACACCTCGCTGGCATTTGTGCTCGTGCCTGCCGTTACTGACCCGGCCCGCGACGCTGCCCCAGCTGCTGCACCAGAAGGTCTATGACATCTTCGGCTACGTCAGTCCGACCTGGAATTTCGACCCGGGCGTGGCGGCCTACATCCGCTTGGTGGTCGCGCTGGCCGCCCTACCGGCTGCCCTCCTCTTGGCCCGATACCTGCCCGCGAGCCACCGGCAGGGCGCGGAGATTGTGGTCTGGGCGGTGGCGGTGCTCTTCGCTCTCAGAGTGTGTGAGCCCGAATTGTTTCCCTACTTCATGTCCCCGGCTCCTCCCCATCAGTGCGGCCCTTCCGCCGCGCAGCTTGGCCTGATGGCCGGGCTCGCCCATCCCGGACGACCGGGCCGCAGCCGTGACGAGCCTGCGACAGAGGAGCGACAGGGAGTTCGAAAGCAATCTGACCGGGTGCTCGTTCGTCCCTAGATCGGTGGTCTTGAGGTGTCATAAGGCGAAACCATTCGCCCAGATAGATGGACTGAGTGTCCGGCTGCCGGCCCCAAATACTGTGGTTCGCCGAGGCGGAGGAGATCGGTAAGCCGAAGGAGAGGAAGGCAGGTCGACAGGGTCTCTAACTTTGGTCACACCGAGCCGGGGCGCCAGAGCGGCAATCTGGATTCTCGCCGGAGGGATCATCTCTCGCGTGCCCCACAGTCCTCGGAGACCACCAAGGGAACTCTTGGGCGCCTGATGCGTAAGACATGGTGATGGCAGCAACCGGCGAGGATGATGCGGCCCTGATCCGGGCGGCCCAGAGCGATCCGGCGCTCTTCGGTGCGATCTTCGACCGCCACTTTGGCGCCGTCTACCGGTTCTGCGGGCGGCGGGTCGGGCGCGACCTGGCCGAGGATCTCGCGGGCGAGACGTTCCGACGAGCGTTCGAAGCCCGTCACACCTACGACCTCAGCCGGTTTAACGCCCTCCCGTGGTTGTTCCGCATCGCGCTCAACCTGGTGCGCGATGCCATCCGGGCGAGAGTGGCCGAGGATCGTGCTTACGCCCGATTGCAAGCCTTCGCCGGGGTCGGGTCGCTGAGCGAGGAAGACCAGGTGGCCAGGAGCGCTGAGGCGCGTGCCGAGCTCGCCCTCCTCGCTCGCCTCCTCGTGGCCGAAGCCGAGGAGGACGTAGATGCCTTGTTCCTCCACGTCTGGGACGGATTGAGCTACGTCGAAGTGGCCACTGCTCTGGGGATACCCGTCGGCACGGCGCGATCCCGGCTGAGCCGGCTTCGCCATCGCCTCGAAGCAGCGCTAAGCGACCAGGCCAGCGACTCGCAAGCAATGGAGCTGAAGGCAAAGGAGCAGTGATGGACCGACTCGCAGAACTCGTACGGCAACTCGAACCGGAGATGCCACCGCCGTCGGCAGATCTCCAAGCTCGTCAGCGTGACATGCTTCTCCAGTCGATTGCGTCTTCGGAGAAGGCGCAAACGCGCCCACATTGGCACATTCGACGCAGAGGCTGGTTCGTTGCGATTGCGGGTGCGGCAGCTGCGGCGATCATCGTGGCGATCTTGGTTCCTCCTCCCTCCTCGTCCCCACGCCCATCAGGCCGCACGCACGTCGTGCTCACGGCGGTGACGAGGGCGTTGGCCGCTACCGGTAACGACATCGAAGAGGTCCAGTCGACGGTGCCGGGTACCCCGTTGGCCACGAACTCTTGGGTCGACCTGTTCACCGGGGCATGTCGCACGGATACGTCGCTCAACGGACAGCCCTCTCTGACGATATCTGTCCAGCATGGGGAGGCTGTCGTCGTCGACTACGGCCTACAGGAGTGGTGGACTCGCAGTACCGGGGGCGTGAGCTGTGAGCCACTGACCCCTCAGACCATCGAGCACGACGTGAGCACGGGCGACTACACGGTCGCGGGCCGCTCCATCGTCGGCGGGCAACCGTCGCTAAAGCTCGTGTCAACATCGACGACCACGGGACTCCATCAAGTGACGAAGCTGACAACTCTGTGGGTGAACGCGACGACCTATTTGCCGATCCAGTTGACGTCTGCGGGCCATCTCACCGAGCAGACGATGTTCACCTGGCGGCCGGCCACGGCCGCCAACACGGCGATACTCAACGTCACGGTGCCTGCCAGCTTCCATCAGGTCGTGGCACCACCCCCGGGAACTCAGGCGGGTGGCTAGGCGCGTGTGCCTTTGCCAGCGGGCGGTCTCAGCATGACCGAATCCGGCAGCGAGGCATGTCTCGAGCCGAACCGGCGTCCTCGATGTCGCCGCGCTTTGGCGACGGGCGCGATCTTCGCTGTGAGCGTCGCTCTTGCGGCCTGCGGCGTTGCCCCATCAATGTCGAGCTCGGCCTCAAGGCCGACGAGCAGGACCGACATCAGCAGTTCCTCGTCGAGTCCGCTGTTGCCCACAGCTGATCCCTTCTATCGGTGGAGTGGATCGCTCGACCGTGACTCGTTGGGCACGGTGCTGCGCACCCGCCGGGTCAGCGTCGCCAGGCCAGGGCTTCCCACACCCATAAGAGTGAGCCAGATCCTCTATGTCACCACCGATGAACTTGGCCGGAGAACGACGTCTGTTGCCACCGTGGTCCAGCCTGAGGACGCGTCGGCGTCGGCCACCACTCATCTCGTTTCCTACCAGGCGGCGTACGACGCTCTCGGGGCCCAGTGTGACCCCAGTTACACCTTCCCGCTGACCATGCAGCATGAGACGGTGCCCGCCCCCATCCCCCTCCAATACGCCACCGCGGGTTACACCGTGGTCATGTCCGACTACGAGGGAGTGGATCTCGCCTACGGGGCCGGGCAGCAGAGCGGCTACGAGACCCTCGATGCCATCCGGGCAGCCGAGAGATGGCTCGGCGTGCCGGAGATATCGACCCCGGTCGGTTTGGTCGGCTACTCAGGCGGCTCCATCGGCACTGAGTTCGCCTCGGAGCTCGCTCGCGCGTATGCCCCCGACCTGGACATCGTGGGCGTGGCCGAAGGCGGCATCCCCGTCGACTTGTTCCACAACATTGCCTACGTCGACCGGCCGGGTTCGGGCTGGATTTGGGTCATTCCAGCGCTGATGGTCGGGCTGGCCCGTGGCTTCGACCTTGACGACATTGACAAGTACCTCACGCCCAGGGGTGTCGCAGTCGTCAAGGCCGATCAGTCCCAGTGCGTCGGTGACTTCACTGGTCTCACGATCAAGCAGATGTTCAAACCCCAGTATCGAAACTTCAAGGATGATCCGCTCTTCGTTCGCATCCTCGACCGGGACATCATGAGCCGTACGGGCACCCCGCGTGGCCCGCTGCTGATCGGGGTCGGTCAGTCGGACGGGATCGGTGATGGGGTCATGGTCACCAAAGACGCCCAGCAGCTCGCCTACACCTACTGCCACCGGGGAATCCCGGTCGTATTCCACATCTACCAAGGGCTCAGTCACACCCAAGCGGGCCTGCCCTTCTTGGAGCAGGCTCAGGTATTCCTGGAGCAACGGTTCGAGAATCTGCCCTTCCAGAACGGCTGCCCTGACATCGGTCCGGGGAACTCCATCACTCCTGTGCCGGTACCGGCGTAGCCGCCGGCAGCCACGCCGGGTACCAGACGAGACACGACCTATCCCGAGGACGTTTCGCGCCATGACACCACCGCGCGAGCGAACAAGCAGGTCACGGGTCATGGTGGAGGTGAAGGGACTCGAACCCTCGACCTACGGCTTGCAAAGCCGCCGCTCTTCCATCTGAGCTACACCCCCGGAAGTCTGGTTCACAGCACGGAGATGCGTGCCGGGCTCCGGACCGGCCGGATCTGCTTCCATCGTAGGCGGGACCACACCACCTCTCTTTGGACCGGTGCAGACCGGTCCTCAGACCGGGACCTCAGTGCGCCGAAGCAGTTGATGCGAGATGAGGACGTAGGCGATTCCCACCACGCCGAAGACCGCCACGCCTTCTTGGATCGTGACTTGCGGGAGGGACCACGTGACGGTGGCGACGACGACCAGCACGGCGCCAGTCACCAGGCGCTCGATCACGAGCGGCAGCTTGGGGACCCGGGACGAGCACAGGCCGACAGCGCAGAGCGCAAGGAACGCCAGCACGAGCGGGGCCGTCAGAAAGCGGATGTCAGGGTCGCTCAGGTCGTTGCTCTGACGGAACGTCGCGAAGGCACCCAGGCCGACGGCCGTGCCGATGATGCCGATGTGCAGCGGGAGGTGGGAGACCAGCCACCACCGTTGACGACGTCGTCCCCTGGGCATCCCCGCAACAGCGACATCGTCGAAGTACGCGATCCACAGGCTGCACACCACCACGAACTCCAGGCAGACGATGATGAAGTTGATCTCGTAGAGGTGTCGGCCCGAGGTCGTGAGGGCCACCCGGATGAAGCTCTCACCGAGCACGATCGTCGTCAACGCGGCCAGGCGATCAGCGAGATGCTCGAGGTTGCTGGCCGGACGATCGACCCCCTGATCGAAACGATCCAGGAGAACAGGGACCACGAGAAGGACCGCGATGACCCCCCATATGATGCAGGCGACCACTGGTGGGGCCAGTCCCGAGAGCGCCGCCAGTACTGCCGCGACCACGGAACGCGTTGCGACGCGGGACACAAAACGCGGACAGTTCGGGCCGCCTGCGCCGTGTCACCTCGTGCAGGATCGCGACCAGCACCAAGAGCACCCCGATCATGGAGGAGAGAGGATCGCGCCACTCGGTCTCGGTGTGACTCCCGACGATGATCAACAGCACCATGGTCAGCATCTGGGAGAACAGCAGCCCGCGACGCACCGTGTTCATCGTGGGGTCCACATTGACCAAGAGCGTCGTAATCAGCCACACCCACCACAGCACACAGAAAATGGCGATCGTCTTGAGGATGTTGTGCGTCGTCGGATCGAGCGAGACGTCGTGCGAGAACACGATGATCGCCGCGACCATGACCAAGTCGTAGAACAACTCGAGCCAGCTCACTGCGAGGACCGTCGTGCGGGCCGGCCCAGCCGCGGCGCCCGCGACGCTGCCGTCCTGAGGCCGCGGCGCCGGAAGGAAGGATTCGCTACTCACGGTGCACCGATATTGGACTGGCCGCCGCCGCACCTCAACTCGATTTCCCGGCGGCCGGAGCCGGTTCGTCCAGACCCCGGCCCGAGTGCCCCGTTTGGCGCTCCCGCATTGTCAGCGAAGCACTCGTCGCCGGTAGGGTGCGCCCCCGTGGACGCACGCACCTTCTTCGGGATGGAGCCGGTTGGCGACGACCTGCACTGGCGCATGCGAGTGGTGCAGCGACTGACGACTCCTGGCAACTTCCTCTTCGGTGGATGTGGTCTGGGCGCGGCCCTGGTCGCGTTGGAAGCGGCTTCAGGGCGGGCCACGGTGTGGGCAACCGCCCAGTACCTGTCCTATGCACTCACCGACACCGAACTGCAGTGGGACGTGACGCTCGCCGCGGTCGGAGGACATGTGACACAGGGCCGTGCCGTCGGTCGGGTGGATGGTCGGGAGATCCTGACCGTGAACGCCGCTCTCGGTGCGGACGACCTCGAAGTCGGCGGGATCTGGGTCAGCCCTCCCGACGTTCCACCGCCCGAGGAGTGTCCTCCCCGCTTCATTCCCGACTTCTTCCGGAACACGATCATGGACAGCGTCGAGGTTCGCAACGCCCGGGGGCGGAGCTTCGAGGAGATGGACGGCACTCCCGGCAGCCCTGATTCGGCGCTGTGGGCCCGCGTGCCCGGCCATCTGACCCCGTCCGCCGCGACGCTCGCCATCATGGGCGACTACGTCTCCGGTGCCGTGTCACAGCCACTCGGCCGGCGGGCCATGGGGCGCTCGCTCGACAACACGCTCCGCATGGTCCAGCTCAAACCCACCGAGTGGGTCCTCTGCGACATTCGGATGGACGCGCTGGTCGACGGGTACGCCCAAGGTGTGGCCTTTTTGTGGTCCGAAGGCGGTGATCTTCTGGCCACGGCGAGCCAGTCCATCGCCGTCCGCCTCTGGCCCGAGGATGCTGTACTACCCGGCTGACCAGGCCCTGCTGACGCTCCGACCCCCGAAGCGACGAAACTGGTTCGATGGCTCGGCACACTTCCACGACGAGCGCGTCGGCGTCCGTCGCGCCCGGTCGTCATCGCGGGTGTCGTCGTCATGGGCCTCGCGGCGACAGGCATCCTCGTCGGACTCGAGGCTTCTTCCCCTGCACGCGGCGCGCACGGTCTCGGGCGCGACGTCGTCCGGGCGCAGCCCGACCGGCACCTCGGCCTCCCCGGTGACGGCACAGACGATCGTTCCCCCTTCGTCGTCGACCACCACGTCGTCGACCACCACGTCGGCGACGGTCGCCGTCCCGGGGACCGCGGGTCCCGGCTTCGTTGCGGGGCAGGTGACGGCCGTCGGGGACTCGGTGATGCTCGACTATCAAGACCCTCTGCAGGCCGCCATACCCGGCATCAACGTCAATGCTTCGGTGAGCCGCCAGTGGTCAGACGGGGAGACGATCCTCCAGGGCATGAAGGCGAGCGGGCAGCTCGGCGCGCAAGTCATCGTCGCTCTCGGCACCAACGGGCCGATTACCGACACCGACTTCGACACCATGATGTCGATTCTCGGACGGCGCGTCGCGAGTCGTCTTCGTCAATGTGCACGTGGACCGGCCCTGGCAGGACCCGAACAACGCAGTGCTCGCAAGTGGTGCCCAGCGCTACCCCAACGTGGTGATTGCCGATTGGGCGTCGCTCGCTTCGCACAATCCTCAGTGGTTCGGGGCGGACGGCACGCACCTCGCAATCGATGGGCCGGGTGCCGACGCGCTCGCGTCACTGGTGGCGACAACGCTGGCCAACGGATGAGGTCCGCGACTGCGGCGCGCCGTCGTGGCCTGCACGGAAGGACCCTGGTGTAACCTCGATGCTCCTCCCAGATGCCCCGGGGCTATAGCTCAGTCGGTTAGAGCGCAGCACTGATAATGCTGAGGTCGCTGGTTCGATTCCAGCTAGCCCCACCCAACAAAACCGCAGGTGAGCAGGCTATTATCGATCATTTGCTCCGGGCGTCCGGATCTTGAAACCGGCGGCAGGAAGCGGCCGAAAAGCGATATCGGCGCGAACCTTCTGCTCCCCGAATGGGACGATGAAGTCGCACGGACTTCGTCAGCGACAAGGGCGAGGTTAGATGAGTTCGTTCGTCAAGTTGACGGTGCTGTAATTCACCTGTCGAAACGCCGCATCCAACCCAATACCCAGATCGACGAATTCATCCCGAGCATCAATCTTCTATACCGCGGGCTTTTCGGATTCGTGGGCCGGCTCCAGGATGCGGGATCCGCGATTGCCGAGCCGCTTTTGGATGCGCTCAACGAGGCAGGCGGACCTCTGACGGCTAGCCCCGGCTATTCACGGAGCCGCGTGAGCTGACCGGGCCGCGTCCGCGGAAAAGCCCTCCATGTAGGGGAAACTGTTGTTGTCTACGCAACAGAGATCCCGACCAGGAGGGCACTTCCAAAGTGAACGGTACCAGCACGCGTCGCGTCGTTGTGGAACCCGGTGGAGCGGGGGTGGTGGCCCACGTCGGACTGCACGCTCTTGGGGCTTTTGCCGACCGGATGGGGCTCGGCGACGCGCTCTCGACACGGATCCCTCCACGTGGTGAACGCTTTCCACTGCACGACCGGGGCAAGGTCCTCGTGCAGACGGCGCTCATGCTGTCCGGCGGCGGCGAGAGCTGCGCCGACATCGAGCACCTGCGGCTCCAAGAGGACCTCTTCGGTGCGGTGCCTTCCGACACCACGGTCTTTCGCACCTTCCACGAGATAACCCCCTCGACGAGGAGCGGGATCGCAGCCGCACTGGCCGAGGTGCGCACAGAGGTCTGGCGCCGTGCCGGCGCGACGAATGGGAGCGACCCGGTGCTCTTGGACATCGACGCGTCGTTGGTCGAGATCCACTCCGAGAACAAGGTGTCGGCGGCGCCCACGTACAAGGGCGGCTATGGGTTCCATCCTATGTTCTGCTTCGCCGATGCCACCGGCGAGACGCTCTCTTCGCTCTTGCGAGCAGGCAACACCGGGGCCAACACCGTGGCCGACCACGTCATCGTCCTCGACGACGCCGTCGTGCAGCTGCCAAGCGAGATCGCGCTCGGTCACCGAGCGCGGCGACGACCCGTCCCTCGTGCAAAGAGCGGTCGTCGTGCGGGCCGACTCGGCGGGGTGCACCGAGGGCTTCCTCAGTGCCTGTCGGGAGCGCAACATCGGCTTCTTCGTCACCGTGCGCTCGAACGCCCAGCTCTCCAGGGCCATCTTCGAGGTCGTCGGGCTCGAAGACGTCTGGGAGGCGGCCATCGCTCAAGACGGCAAGCCGAGAGAGGGCGCGGCCGTGTGTGAGGTGACGTCGCTCATCTCGACGCCCAAGCTCCCAGAGGGCACCCGCTGCATCATCCGCCGTGAACCGCTGCACCCCGGAGCCCAGCGCAGTCTGTTCCCCGCCCTCGACTATCGCTACTGGGGCTTCTACACCGACCAACATGGTGACCCGGTCGCCCTCGATGCCACCATGCGGGCCCATGCTCACGTCGAACAACACATTCAGCGCCTGAAGGACTCGGGGCTCATGCGCTTCCCCTTCGCCAGCTTCGAGGCCAACGCCAACTGGATGATGACGGTGGCCATGGCGGCCGACCTCGTGCGCTGGTTCCAGCTGCTCTGCCTCGACGGGCCCTGGGTGGGTGCCCGGCCCAAAGCACTTCGTTGGGGTCTCTTGCACGCACCGGGGCGGCTGATCCACCGCTCGCGCCAACGCGTCGTGCGCATCATCGACGGCTGGCCCGGCACCGACGCGCTGCTCGGTGCCTACCGGCGCATCGCCCTCATCACCTGAGCGAACTCGCTTCCTCGCTACGGGTCCCCACCTTGACGACGCGCGTCCCGAAGTCACTCCCCGGTCATCTTTGACCCCTCCGGTCGACCAAATCACGGCGATCTGCACTCACCAATTACGAAATGAACCTCGCGGGCTCTCACCCTGACCAGAAAATGGCGAGGGTGCCGTCCTCAGGGTTCTCGTGAATGGCTGGGGCTAGTGGGCAACCGGTGCAGTCGCGGTAAAAGCGAACGTCCCCCGCCCAGTCCAAACTTAGAACCCGTTTCAAAACCCGCTTGGGCACGTTGCCGGCACGCTGTGGGCACGGGCATTTTGAGTGTGGACGGGCGCTCGATTACTCATGTGCCCTCAGGAGGTGTCTGCCGTTGGTCGGGACCGGCGTCGATCTGGTGAGCTCACGCTTTTCAGGCGTTGACAAATGTAAGGGCGAAGAGCGCTCGGCCGGAGCAGCATAACTCATGCCGTCGCTCAGCGGATCTCAAAGATTGAGCGGTATCGCGATTGCCACGTAGGAGTCTTCTGGCCGAGTCACGGCGATGCATGGGTCAACGACACGCTGATCGTATCCGTATTCGAGCAGGCGATGTCGTTGGTCCAACCATCCCGATAGTCCTCTACGAATGCCACCCCAAAAAGACTTGTCAGCTTCCCGCTGCTGATCGTCGAATAGTCGCTGGACGAGACCAACGGAGTACCAGACCCGTCGAACGTGACGGTTTCATCCGCGGAAAGGTCCGCCGCTGCTTGCTCTGTTCGAACTTCGCGACTGATTCAGCGCGGCCGTGAAAGCAGTCCGGGCGTGGCAGGCGCGGATTAGGTCACGGACAATGAGTAGTACCTCGATCCCGTGTTGCCCAGACTGTCCGTCGAACCGATTGTGAAGTCGTACGTTCCCGTCGCCGTCGGCGTCCCGGAGAGCAGTCCCGCGCTACTGAAGTTGAGGCCGGATGGGAGGGATCCGCTCGTCACAGCAAATGAATATGGGGCAGTTCCATCCCTCGCTCTGAATTGCTGGCTATACGCCGTCCCCGTCGCCCCCGAGGCAAGGACCTTGGGCTTGACCTTGAGCTTCACCGGTTCCACGACCGTGATCGAGAGGCTGGCGGTCGCGGAGTTCGTATTGGCGTCAGTGACCTCGACGCTGAAGGAAGACGTCCCGAGTACCGTCGGCGTCCCGCTGATCTTGCCGGTGGTCGCGTTGAGCCTCATTCCCTTGGGCAAGGAACCGGAAGAGAGCGAGAACTGATAGGGACTCGTACCTCCTTCGACAGCGATCCAAGCCGCGTAACTCTTGGAGAGTAGCGCTCGCTGCAGAGACGTCGTGAGCATTTCGGGCGTGGCGGGCGCCGTCGGCGCAGTGACGGTTTGACTCACCGTGGCTTCCGGGCTCGCTTGGTTGTTGCCATCTCCATTGTAGGTGGCGCCCAGCTCGTCCGAACCCGGTGGCAGCGTCGCCGTCGTCAGCGTTGCTACGCCGCTCGTGTTCAGTGGGGCGGTGCCGATCGAGGTGGACCCGTCGAAGAACGTGACGGTTCCTGTCGGGTTCGAGCCGTTCACATCCGCGGTAAGCGTGAGCGGAGCACCGAGATCGATCGGATTGGCCGAGGTATTCAAGAGCGTCGTGGTAGACGATCTAGTGGGCGCCGTCGAGCAGGACAACGAGATCGTGAGGTTCGTCGCCGGAGGTGGCACCGTCACCGGTTGAGCGAGTTGGCCGGAGGTGCATCCGCTGGCCGACGCGGTCACGTCGTACGTCCCAGCCAACGTGTCCCAGCCAAACGAACCATCGGCTTCGGTGGTGCCGGGGTTCGTTCGGTTCGCCGGCGACATGACGTCGCTGCCGTTGGGCACGGCCGTGAACGGTCCGTTGGTGCTAGGACCTTGCTCCAGGGTCACGGCCGCGCCTGCGATCGGAGCGGTTCCTTGGGACGTAGTGGTCTCGACGATGCCACTCGGGTCGACATATTCGTCGCCGCCACCCTCGTCGCCGCCACCGACGCTACCGGTGTCTCCGCCCCCGCCCCCGCCGCAGCTGTCGTCCTGCATCGTCTTGGTGGCACCTTGGAAGGGGCCGTTCCCGTCTTCACAGAACGTCACGGTATTCTGTAGTCCCGGTCCGCCGACGTCGAAGTTTCCGTTACCGCACTCAGAGGTGAGTGCCGGATTGCATCCAACCAGTTGAACCAACGCCGGTGCATAGTTCCCGACGTCCACGACTGCGTCGGCATACTCGAAAGCATCCGTGCCGTTCGGAGTCCACTGAATCTGGCTCGCGCAGGTGTCCGTCCCCGGTCCGGTCCCCCCGTTGCCCTCGAGAAGTTGCGCGTCTTCGCAGTCGGGGTATCCGGTCTCTTCGGTCTTCGGGTCCACGATGCTGAAGTCGGACGCATTCGGACCAGTGATCGATGCGATGTTCACCTGAACACCGGCAGGAATCTCCTGGTTGCTGAATGTCATCAAGTCGTTCTCGTTCGGCAAGAAGCAGAGGTACGGCGTAAACGCCACTCCTCCGGGCGGAATGGCGCCGGCCGAATAGGACAGATAGTGGACGAACGTGGTGACTGGCCCGTGAATCGGCGCCAGGCCAGGAACCTGGATCTGGGTTCCCGGGGTTGCCGGAATCGGCACCTGACTCGGGTCGTTGGCGTCACACTGATCGGCTGAACCTCCAACACCCGAAGCGGCGGTTCTGACCGAGGCTTCGCTCCCTCCCGTCGTGCTCCCGTCGAAGGTGCCACCAGGAGCGACCTGGACAAGGGTGGGCAGGCCTGTGACCGTGCTCGTGCCCTCGATATCGACTTGCGTAATCAACGTGTTGGACGTCGGGAACAAGGAGGGGCTGAAGTCGAGGTCGAATGGCTGTTCCCAGTTGACCGTCGGGGTGCTTGTCGACGAGGTTTCTTCGCCGAAGTCCGGACTCGTGATGGTCACGCCGGAGGGGAGATTAGGTGGCGGGAGGAGGGCCACAGCGATGCCCGACACGCCGCTCCCGCCCGTAACATCTATGTTTCCAACCGAGGCCGGGGCAGCATTCACGCCGGCCGGATAGGCTGTTGCGGAGTACTCTCCATCGGGGGTTTCGATCGTAAAGGTGCCGTTGGAGGAAGTGGTGGTCGTGTCACAAGGTCCGCCGGCCGTCGGGCATAGTTGAACCGGAGCGCCGGACACTGCATTGCTGTTGAAAGTCACCTCACCACTGACGGGACCTCCAGACTTGAGGGTGAAGCTGAGGCTGCTTGCAACGGTGTCGGAACTCGTCAAAACCTCTAGATCCGCTGCACCTTTCGTCGAAGAGTTGGTCACGTTCGGAACGGTGAGCGTGACCGAGTCACCGGGATTGATGTTCTGACCCGAGTCAAAGGTGATAGCAGCTCCCTGATCGACGGTCGTGTAGTACGGAGTGGTCGATCCGGCCGTGGTGTGGTCGACGAGGTCGGCGAAAGCGCAGAATTCGCAGTCGGCCGGGAAGACGGTTCCCTTAGGCGCCACCAGGGTGATGGAGCCGCCCGAAGAAAACCCACCGGTGCTCGACGCCGTGAAGTTCACCGTATAGGTGACGCCAGTCGCACCGGCCACAGTGGTACTGGGAGTGAAGACGGGAAGTTTTACAGCTTTGTCAGACGTGATGTTGTCCGCGAACTGAACGGCGTCGGGGTCAGAGGAAGTCAGCAGCTCGAGGTTCGGTGAACCGGTCGTTGCCGGATTGATCACGTTCGGAACGGTGAGCGTGAGCGAGTCACCGGGATTGATGTTCTGACCCGAGTCAAAGGTGATAGCGGTTCCCTGATCGAGGGTGGTGTAGAACGGAGTGGTCGATCCGGCCGTGGTGTGGTCGACGAGGTCGGCGAAAGCGCAGAATTCGCAGTCGGCCGGGAAGACGGTTCCGTCTGGCGCCACCAGGGTGACGGTGCCGCCCGAAGAAAACCCACCGGTGCTCGACGCCGTGAAGTTCACCGTATAGGTGACGCCAGTCGCCCTGGCAGCCGTGGAGCTGGCCGTGAAGGTCCCGGGGGTGACTCCCTTGTCAGACGTGATGTGGTCCGCGAACTGAACGGCGTCGGTGTCAGAGGAAGTCAGCAGCTCGAGGTTCGGTGAACCGGTCGTTGCCGGGTTAACCACGTTCGGAACGGTGAGCGTGAGCGAGTCACCGGGATTGATGGTCAGACCAGCGTCGAAGCTGATAGCGGATCCCTGATCGAGGGTGGTGTAGTACGGAGTGTTGGAACCACCCGTAGTGTGGTCGACGAGGTCGGCGAAAGCGCAGAATTCGCAGTCGGCCGGGAAGACGGTCCCGTCTGGCGCCACCAGAGTGACGGTACCGCCCGAAGAAATTCCACCGGTGCTCGACGCCGTGAAGTTCGCCGTGTAGGTAACGCCAGTCGCCCTGGCAGCCGTGGAGCTGGTCGTGAAGGTCTCGGGGGTGACCGATGTCTGCGCTGTCGTCGATCCCGTCACTGTGTAGTTGGGCGACGTGTTGACGGGTGCAATGTCGCTCGACGTGGAAATACTGAGTGAGTAGCCCGAGCCCGCCCCTGGGTTCACTACCCCGGAAACGGCGATGCCGACCGAATCGCCGGCGCCGATGGCGTTAGGCACCGACAAGGTCACCGCCGCGCCGTTGTCGGCGACGAGGCCCCCGCTGGTACCCGTACTCGAGGTCGTGGAGTCGGTGATGGAGTAACCGTTGCCGCCACCAGGCCAGAGGGTGCCCTGAGGGGCAATGAGCGTGATCGACCCGCCGGCAGGGATGGCACCGGTTGTCGCGGACGTCTTGAAGCCAACCGTGTAGGCGACGTCGGTGGCACCGGCGGACGTGGAAGAGAGCGCGACTGTGGGTGAAGTAACCGAGGCGGTGGAACCCACCGAATAGGTCGGAGTGGGCACCGGAGTCTGATCGCTCGACGTGGAAATACTGAGTGAGTAGCCCGAGCCCGCCCCTGGGTTCACTACCCCGGAAACGGCGATGCCGACCGAATCGCCGGCGCCGATGGCGTTAGGCACCGACAAGGTCACCGCCGCGCCGTTGTCGGCGACGAGGCCCCCGCTGGTACCCGTACTCGAGGTCGTGGAGTCGGTGATGGAGTAACCGTTGCCGCCACCAGGCCAGAGGGTGCCCTGAGGGGCAATGAGCGTGATCGACCCGCCGGCAGGGATGGCACCGGTTGTCGCGGACGTCTTGAAGCCAACCGTGTAGGCGACGTCGGTGGCACCGGCGGACGTGGAAGAGAGCGCGACTGTGGGTGAAGTAACCGAGGCGGTGGAACCCACCGAATAGGTCGGAGTGGGCACCGGAGTCTGATCGCTCGACGTGGAAATACTGAGTGAGTAGCCCGAGCCCGCCCCTGGGTTCACTACCCCGGAAACGGCGATGCCGACCGAATCGCCGGCGCCGATGGCGTTAGGCACCGACAAGGTCACCGCCGCGCCGTTGTCGGCGACGAGGCCCCCGCTGGTACCCGTACTCGAGGTCGTGGAGTCGGTGATGGAGTAACCGTTGCCGCCACCAGGCCAGAGGGTGCCCTGAGGGGCAATGAGCGTGATCGACCCGCCGGCAGGGATGGCACCGGTTGTCGCGGACGTCTTGAAGCCAACCGTGTAGGCGACGTCGGTGGCACCGGCGGCTTTCGAACTCAATGTCACCGAGGCTGCGCTCACTGACGATGCCAGCGGAGTCGCTTGGGCCAAATGACTCCCGGCCGTTTCTGCCATTGAGACACCCAAACCGGTTATCAAGCAGCAGACCAACACGAGCCTTACGCGCAACATCGCATTCCACCTTTGGCTATCAACCGCTATCGACGGGTCGGTTACACGTACCGGCGCGTCACCACGAATCAGCCGTCTCCACGCTTGGTGTCGCCAACCAAGAAGCTGATAATAGGTTTAGCAACGCCTTTTGCACTTGTCAACCAGTCTCTTGACCTGGCCACCCCCCTTGATTGGCCGATATGCATCGGGAACACCAACACTTTGGGACCTGCCGAATCTCCGCGAAGGGCGCAACTTGGCTGGCGTCCCTCAGTAGCTCGCTGTGAAGGCGTTGGTCTCCGTGCCACAGCGTGCTACTCGGCGAAAGTTCGCGATTTCGTGCCACACACAAGAGCAACAAAGGACATCAGCGGACAGAAGTGGGTAGGTGCGATTTCTGTCTAAGGGCCCGCCGCGGAATAGATCGCGACATCATGCCGCTTCGATGGTGTAGTTCCAATCGCCATGCCACTTGTGCGGAGTGAGCGGTAGGGCGGCGAGTTCCTTGTCGGTGACCTTGACCCCGGTCGGATACCACTCGGGGTCGTAGCTGGCCTGGACCGTCAGACCGCTCTTGGTCTTGGTCGCCGCGATGAGCTCGACGATCGTGCGGATGTCGGTCAGCGGTCGACCCCGCCAGTTCATGGAGATGAAGGAGAACATGCGGTGCTCGATCTTGTTCCACTTCGATGTGCCGGGCGGGTAGTGCACGACGGTGATCTCAAGGCCAGTCTCGGCGGCCAACCTGGCCAGTTCGGCCTTCCAGGCTCGGACCCGGTAGCCGTTGGATCCGCCGGCATCGGCGGTGATCAGCAATCTGGCGGCGTCGGGGAAGCGGTCGGCACCCATCTGATTCCACCACCGGCGTATCGATTCGACGGCGAACTCAGCGGTATCGGCGGTGTCGCCGACCGATACCCACCCTTCATCATTGGCGACGTCATAGATGCCATAAGGAATGGCGCGGCCGACCTCGGGGTCGACGAAGTCATGGACGGCCACGCGGGTTGGGGCACCTTGAAGGTGCCATTCGCGCCCGCCATTGGCGTATTCGCCGATGAGCTCCTTCTTCTTCGTGTCGACGCTGATCACGGGCTGTCGGTCCTTGACGAAGCGCGAGACCGCCTTGTTGAGATAGCCGAACTGGGCGTCACGATCGGGATGGGCCGTCCCCTCCTTGGCCTTGGCCGGCGCCTGCAAGGAATAGCCCATCTGATGCAACAGACGCCTGACCAGTTCGGCGGAGGCCTGAAAGCCTCGTCGCACCAGTTCGTCGGCCAGGTCATAGGTCGACTTCGACGTCCAGCGCAGATGTGACATCGGCGTGCCCCACGTCTCGGGATAGACGAGCTCGTCGAGCAACCCGAGCAGTCCGGGCTGGATCTCGATCGCCTGCTTGGCACCACCTCCAGGGGCGCGACGCCGATCCGAGACCTCGATTCCGGTGCGAACCTCGTGCACGGCCTTGTTGACCGTCGAGGTGCTCATCCCCGAGGCCTCTGCCACACGAGCCTGTCCTCCGCGACCGAGCGCTTCGACCATCGCACCGCCAAGCACGCGCTTCTGGCGCTCTGGGCCTCCCCCCAAATCGTGGAGTCGGTTGGATAGTTGACTGAGCCTGTCAGCAGCCACTCTCGGTGCGCCACTTCGGCCGAGGTGCTCACCGGCCCGAGTCGCATTGCGGGACGGCCTATGCCGCCCTTGTCGTCGCGGTCGACCCACCTCGGCGCTCAGCGAGGATCGCCTCGAACTCGACAGGGGATTTCATCTCGCACGAGTAGTGCCGGCGGACACGGTTGTACCAGTCGATGAACTCGGCCACGGCACGTCGCGCGTCCGCTTTTGTGGGGAAGCGCCGTCGCGACAGGAGCTCGAACTCAAGCGTCGAGTTGAAGCTCTCGGCAGCAGCATTGTCGTATGCCGACCCGACGCGGCCCATCGACTGAGTGATACCGAGTCGCGTGCATGCCTCGTGGAACGTCGACGCTGTGTATTCGGACCCCTTGTCGCTATGGAATATCACCCCGCGTATCTCACCGCCGCGGACCGCTGCCGCCATCTGGATTGCTGCGATGGCAACCTCTGCGTCGTGATGTTCGGACATCGAGAAGCCCGGTACGCGTCTCGACGACAGGTCTTCGACGGTCGCCAAGTAGAGCTTGCCTTCGTCGGTGGGGATCTCGGTCAGGTCCCCGCACCATTTCTGGTCCACGTCGTCGGCCGAAAAGTCCCGTTCTACAAGGTCGGGGGTGGGTTTTGCCGCCTTGTCGGGACGGGTGAGGTTGCGTCCCTTCTTCTTCGGGCGAGCGTTGAGTCCCTGGCGCGCCATGGAATCGGCCACCGACTTCTGCGACACCTTCCAGCCGTCCTCGATCAAGTCCTCGTGGATCTTGGGCGAGCCGTAACGACCGCCCGAGGTATCGAAGAACTTCTTGACCGCCTCGTCGAGCTCGTGGCGGCGCAGAGCCCGCTTCGTCGGTGGACGGTCCTTCCACTTGTAGAACCACGATTCGGACACGTCGAGCGCTCGGCACGAGAGCACGTGAGGAACGTCGTGCTCGGCCCTCTGGGAGGCGATGAACGATGCCACGGTCATCGCGTCGCCTCTTTGACCCAGAGGACCACAGATCGCTTGAGGACATCACGCTCCATGGTCAGCTCGGCGATCTTGGCCTCGAGCTGGCGTACGACCTCGGCGTCGACCTTGGTCGGGTCGAGTTTCTCGCCGCGGGCGAGCTTGTCCTTGGCCACCCAGTTGGCAAGGGTCCCGGGGTTGATCCCGAGATCCCGGGCCACCTGGGCTATGGGCTTTCCCGTCTCGCGGACGATCCCGACGGCTCCCTCACGGAAGTCCCGGTCGTACCGGCGTCTCTTCTCTGGCATGCCATCTCCTTACGCGATGGCTCCACGAAAAGGGGGGATTCCCACTCATCGAGGTGTGGCAACACCGTCTCGAAGAACCCGGCGAGACCTTCGGGCGACAACTCCACACCTCAAGGTTACATCTCGCGTCTTATTCTAAGGTGGACCCTAACCGGTCCATTCGCGTCAATGCAGGTCACGAACAGACGCTCGTGCCGGTGAGCTTTCCAAGTTGAGAGCGCTAGTTCGATTCTTGTCGCCGCTCTCTCCAAGCTTGCAGTTAGCGGTATCTACTGCGACGAGGCCTTGTTCAGCTGCCGACCGTTCATCCCGCGAATATCCCGCGGCCCACCTGAGAGTTCCACTCACCTGAGCCGATTCCGCAAGCCCCGACAATGCCTTTGCCAGTGCCCTCGGAAGGCATTGGGACAATCCAAATACAGCGTCAACTGGGATCTCCTAGCGGAGGTCCAACTCCATTGTGAATGTGGAGTATCTCCGCGGTGCTCGCTTCTCCGCTGCACAAGCTCCCTGAGCCTGGCCGCAATAGCAGCGTCGCGATTGTTGGGACAGGCGTGGAAATGCTGTTGCTGAGGCCGCTCTTCTGTCCCAACTTTTGTCCCAACAATCGGATCCCCGTCGGTCTCGTCCAGTCCCGATGGGTCTCACTCTCACAATTGCGTCGGACCGATGAGAGGTGGAATTGGCACTAGGTAGGACGCGTCGGGACTGAGCAAGATTGTGCTGATCTCCCTGATAATGCTGAGGTCGCTGGTTCGATTCCAGCTAGCCCCACTCAACAATACCAGTTAGATAGCCATTTCTCACTCTGCCGTCTCACGGTGAACAGCCTCGATATAGCCTGTCCCAACAGTTGTCCCAACACGCTTGATTGCCGGTCCATGGGTCGCCTTCCGGACCGAAATGGGGATGCATGGCAGGAAGCATCAGACGTCGTCCAGACCGCGGGTCCGATGCTTGGGAGCTCCGCGTGTATCTCGGTCGCGACCCGAGGGGACGGGTCCGCCACAAGAGCCAACTATTTCGCGGTACTCAGCGAGAGGCAGAGAAGGAGCTCCGCCGCCTTGTCGCACGACAGGACGTCGAACCCAAGCCACCACCGCCCGAGCCAGTCCGTCCCAACTGGAACCGAATGACGACGATCAACGATGCGATCGAAGCGTGGAAGCGGAACGGCTGGGACGACCTCAGTCCCGTGACCGTCCGGCGCTACGAGAACGTCTGGCAAGTCCACATCAAGAAGACGATCGGTCGCGAGCCCATATCGACGCTCACTCCTCATGAAGTGGAACGCTACTTCCGCGGACTCAAGGCCAAGGGACGTGGGCGCGAGACTGTTCGCTACGTGAGGTCATTGCTGAACAGAGCGTGCGGACTAGCCCGAAAATGGAGTGGGAACGAGCTTCCCAACCCAATTCTCGAGACCGAGCTTCCCAATTGGGCACCAGGCGAAATTCCCGAAGCCGTCAGAGCGCCGACCGTCGACGAGGTGAGAGCACTCCTGATGTGCGCTCTGGAGTTGGATCCCCGCTACGCGGTCTGCCTCAGGGTGATCGCAGCCACCGGCACCCGGCGCGGCGAAGCATGCGCTCTGCGTTGGTCGGACATCGACTGGAAGGGAGCCACCTTGACCATCGACGAATCTGTCATCCCTTCCGACGGTGGCGCTGCGATCAAATCCCCAAAGACAAGGGCGAGCATCCGCCAGATTTCGATCGACGCCGGCACACTGGTAGCGCTCAAGTCTCTCCGGATAATCCAGCAGGAACTCGCCGCCGACGCCGACATCGACCTTTCGGAAGTCGCCTTTGTGTTCTCCGCGGAACCGGACGGAGGCCGGCCGCCGTATCCAGACACAGTCAGCCGAGCGTTTACCAAAGCTCGAAAGGCCGCAAGACTTCCAGGCGATCTCCGCCTGCACTCCCTTCGGTATTTCCAGGCGACTTCACTCGACTCCGTGATTCCCGAAAGACAGAAGCAAGCCCGCCTCGGTTGGTCGACCGTTCACATGGCGCGGCACTCCACCGAAGCCATCTCGAGCGAAGACAAGCGGGCCGCCGAGCACATTGGGAATCTCTTGGACTCATAACGACGCCCGACCTCTCTGATAACGCTGAGGTCGCTGCCCTACCAAAGCGAAGAGGCGGGACCGAGTGGCCCCGCCCCTTCGAACAAGAGGATCTCGCCCTCGCGGGTTACTCAGCAGCTGTAGAAGAATGGACCCCCGGCGAGACCCGCCAGCACCGACGAGCCGCCCGGAGAGGGGTCACAGGTGTTGTCGGGGTTCGTCGCCACGCTGTTGGGATCGCTGGGCCCGTACTGGTTCAACAAGGGGGCCGACGCGGGACTCGCGGGGTACGGGGGTCCAGGGTTGTTGTACCCGCTGAAGTCAATCACGTTGATGGCGTTGTCGCTCCAGGTGTTTCCGGCGAAGTTGTTGCCGTACGCCGCTCCCGGAGCAGAGCCGCCGAACATGTTCGGCGCGTAGGCGCCTTGGACCAGAACTCCAACTCCTGCTCCGCCCGAGTTCACCGTGTTGCCAATGAATGCATTGTCGCTGCTGGTATAGGCGGGGTCGCTTGAGTTGCAGTTCGCCCCGTACGCGAACTCGCACTCCGAACCCGGGCCGCCGACCACGATCCCGGATTGGCTGTCGGTGATGTCGTTGGGGTTGTCGCCGGCGCCCACGATACCGACCCCTGCATTGGTGACGCCGGTCAACAGCAGGTTCGTCTGAGCGCTGGTCGAGATGGCGTTCCCCTCTACCACCACCGTGTTGCTCGTGCCGTCGAGCTGGATGCCCTCGCCGTACCCGCCCTCGCCGGCGGATTGGCCCGTTGCGGTGGCACCCGACACGGTGTTGCCGCCGATGTTCCACGCGCCCGCTGATGCCGGGGGGTTGGCCAGCAAGAAGTCGTATGCGGCAACCTCGCCGGCATAGATGTTCACGTCACTGTCGGACGCCTGGTTGTCCTGGACTTGGACCGTCCCCGCGTTCAGGATCAGGATGCCGCTGGCCGAGTTGCCCTCGCCGCCCCCGGAGTAGGTGTCGTTGGAGACGGTGCTCCCACTGATGGAGATGGCCGCAGCACCGAAGCCCTGGATGCCGTTCTGGGCAATCATGTTGGTCTCACCCTCGCCCTGCACGGTCGAGTTCGTGATCGTGCAGGTGGTGTTCGCGTCGTCGCAGGTGATGCCGTTCTTGTCGTAGGCAGGGGTGTAAGGGGCGAAGTGGACGTTCGACCCACTGGGTGAGTCGATGCTGGTGGTGCCGGTGACGAACAGAACCTTGCTCGTGTCCCTCGTGGCACTCATGTCCATCCCGTTCACGCTGACCGGACCGGACGTGAAGCCGGCTGGGACCTTCGTGGTCGCAAGCTGATCGTTCGTGTAGGTGCCAGCTGGCAGGTCGGCTTTGGTCGTGATGACCGCAGCCGGGGTCAACAGCGAGACCTTGCTCATGGTCACCGTGGCCGGGCTCGCTCCGCTGTTCACGTAAATGCCCTGCCCGCCCTGGCAGCCGAACAGGTTGGCCGGCATGTCGATTCCGTTCACCGACACGCTGGTGATCGATCCCGACGCTTCGTGGTAGTAGATGCCCACATAGTCCTGGGAGCAGCTGTTACCGTCGGCGCTGAGGCTGGGAATGCCGTTCAGTCCGTTGACGCTCAGTTTCTTCAATTTCACGCCGACCGCACCCGGTGCCACGTCGATGACGTAGTACTGAGGGTTAGCGCTGTCCGTGTCCGTGTCGCTGAGCAATCCCGCAGAGGGGGGCTGGATCACGGTGCTGGACCCTGCACCCTGGATTTTGACGTGGTCGTTGAGCGTCGTGATGCTCACCTGCTCGGTATAGGTGCCAGCGGCGACATGAATGGTCCCCGGCGTGGCGCTGCCGGCCTGCTCCGTCAGGGCGTAGCTGATGGTCCGGCACGGGTGGGCCGGGTTCGCGCACGAATTCGCCGCGTTGGAGCCGGTTGTTGCCACGTACCAGGTGTTGGTTTGGGCAGAGGCTTCTGGTGCAGCGATGGCCAGGAATCCCACCACCATGGTCGCCACGGCCAGCGCCGAGACGCCGAGTGGAATACGCCTTCTCATTTTCATTTCCTTCCCCACTTTTTTTGTCCCCACTTTTGCTCGATGGATGTCGCCCAGGGCGTCATGCTGGAGTCGATCAGACTGCTGGGCCGTCTATTTGAGGACCGTGATCGATACGGATTCGCTGGCCTTCTCGTTCGGCGTCGATGAATCCTTCACCTTCACCGTGAACGTGTAGGTCCCCTTGGCCTTCGGTGTTCCCGACAACAGACCAGAAGAACTGAGGGACAGGCCGGTGGGCAGCGTGCCTGTGTAGCTCCACTTGTAGGGTCCCACCCCGCCGGCCGCTTGGAGCTGAACCGAGTACGAGGCCTTCTTGATTCCGCTCGGCAATGGCGACGTCGTCGTTATCGCCAATGGCCCCGACTCGTAGAAGCACTCGTCAGCGGAGTCGTCCGTGCTCGAGAGGTAGTTGCTGTCCCCGTTGTAGACAGCGCGGAAGCACCAGTACCCGCTGGAGTTCGAAGGCGGAGTGAACGGTGCCGAAGCAGCCGTGCCGCTGTGACCCGACGTCGCCACCGTGACGGGGTTTCCGACCTGTGTCCCCGAGGCACACGACGACGTCGGGGTTGCGGTGGGCCCGCACTCATAGAAGGTCACCGTGCCGGTGGGTGGTCCGACGGGGGTATTTCCGGTAACCGTGGCCTCGTCGGTGTCGGACTGGCCCCCGACGATGGTCGTCTTCGCGGGCGCACTCATGGTGGTAGTGGTGTCGTGGCTCACCGTGTAGCACTCGTCGCTGCTCTGATCGGAGCTCGTGGTGTAGCTGGAGTCTCCCGAGTAGACCGCGGCGAAGCACCAGGTGCCAGCAGGCCCCGTGTTGTCGAAGGTCGACGAGGTGGCCACGTTGGTGTTGCCAGAACCCACGCCCAGTGTGACCGGGCTGCCCAACTGCTGCCACGAGCTCGACGTGCACGGCACGACGTTCTCCGCACACGTGTAGAAGGTCACCGACCCCGTTGGGTAGGGCGCGTTCGCCGCGCCGTCGGCGCCGGTGATCAACACGGTGTCACTGTTGGGGCCGAGCAGAGCCGCCGTCGAGCTCGACGGAGTGCTGACCGACGTGCTGGCGTCCGGGTTGACCGTGTAGCACTCGTCGCTGCCCTGATCGGAGCTGGCGGTGTAGTTGGTGTCTCCCGAGTAGACCGCGGCGAAGCACCACGTACCGCCGGAGTCCGGTGTGTTGGGACTCGAGGTGGCGCTGCCGCCGACCAGGGTCACCGGGTTGGCCGGATCGGCAGTGACTCCAGGCGTCGTGGGAGTACAGGGGCTGACATTCTCCCCGCACCAGTAGAAGTCGACCGAGCCGGTCGGGGTGCCATAGGTGGCATTGCCGCTCACCGTGGCCACGTCGGTGTTGGTAGCTCCCAAGGAGATGCTGGCGTTGGTCGGATTGCTCACAGTCGTACTAATGGCCGTGGAGACGCTGAAGCACTCGTCGCTGCTCTGATCGGAGCTGGCGGTGTAGTTGGTGTCTCCCGAGTAGACAGCGGCGAAGCACCACGTACCCGACGAGTTCGGAGTGAACTGGCTCGAGGTCGCGCTGCCGCCGCTCAGAGACACCGGGTTGGCCGGATCGGCGGTGACCCCAGGCGTCGTCGTCGTACACGGGCTGACGTTCTCCGGGCAGGTGTAGAAGTCCACCGAGCCGGTCGGAGTGCCGTAGGTGGCGTCGCCGCTCACCGTTGCCACGTCGGTGTCGGACTGCCCGGATATGAGGCTGAGGCTGGTCGGTTGGCTCGCCGTCGTACTGGCGGCCTGGGGGACCTGAATCGGGGTTGATGACTCGACGGTGCCCAGCGTGGTACCCAGAGCCGTCTGGTAGGCGTCGTTGGGTCCGTTGCCCGGCAGCGGCGTGGTGTTGGACTCGTCGATGTAGACGTTGTAGCTGCCGGCCTGAAGACCCGCGGGCAGCGAGAAGGTGCCGGTGGGTTGTCCGACGGTGAGGGTGCACGGGTTCGGTGCGGCGGTGTTGGACTCGGCGCCGGTGCATGCGTAGGTATTGGCCGGAATGGTGACCGTCGAGCCGACCACGGGCACTGCCGTCACCCGCGAGGTGCCGATGTACACGCTCGGTGCAGCGACCGGGTAGAAGTCGGAGGAATCGTTTTGGTCGTCACCGTAGGGGCCCGAATTGGGTGCCCCGTCGTTGGCGCCCCACCAATTCGTCCCGCCGCTGACTGTGACCGCCCCACCGGGCAGGGCGCTGCTGACTGACAACGTGGCCGTCGGCGTCTGGGGTACGGGCTGGTTGTTGTAGAAGAGATCCAGTGACGAGTAGTTGGTCGACCCGTTCTCGTCGTTCCCGGACGACAGGATGATGGTGCAGTCCACGAAGCCGGCATTGACATCAGCCTGTGAAGGTGGACAGGCGGCATCGCCCGTTGGCCCGTTTAGCTCTGGCGTGTCGGTATTGCCCCCCGCCGAGTTGGATCCGAGCGACCCGTAGGCGCAGTCACCACCGTTCACCCAGTTGCTCGGAAGGGTCATCGATGCGGTCGAGGTCCCGAAAGCACTGGTGCTGGTCGAGGCGAGAATGTTGGTCGCGCCGTAGCAGCCTCCAACCGACGCACTGGTGGCGCTCGTCAGGTCCAAGTTGGACGACGCCAGATCGCCCTGGGAGGCCGAGGGGTTCGTGTCGGTCGGTGTCGGCAGCGGGTTGGCGGTGTTCATCGTCCAGGCGTCGCCCAAGCCGCCGGACGCCGAGACGCCCACGCCCCCGGGGCACGTCGGCTCGTTCACGCTCTCGCCTGCCGCGCCCTTCACTGTCCCGCCCGCCACGCCGTTGGTGATGGGTTGACCGAAGGCTGACTGCGAACCGGCCTGCTCGAGGTCCTGGTTGGCGTCGAACATGGAGACAGCTGTGCTGAGGCCGGTCCCGGTGGACGACCAGGTGCACTCGTTCTGGGACCAGAGCGGGATGCTGTCGGTCGCGCTACCGCCCGTGTTGGTGGCAACCGGGGCCATGGTCACCGGAGCACTGGCCACGGCGTTGTTGTTGGTACCGCAGATCTGTCCGGTACCCGCCGCGAGGTTGACGTCCTGAATCGAGTAGTTCGAAACGTTGGCCGGCGTGGTGCCGGCGGTGAGGCTGGTCAGCGGCAAGGAACCGGGGCTGCCGGTGGTCGCGCCACCCGACGTGCTCGTGGTGACCGCTATGTCGTAGCAGAACGGCACGCCCTTGATGGCCGAGAAGTAGTTGCCGAGTTTCGCAGCGTCGGTCTCCCAGCTCGGAGGAGGTTGCGCGATCGTGATGGTCAGGGTTCCCGACGTCACACTCGGGGCACCGTTGGCGCCGCCGGTGGCGAGGAAGGTCACTGGGTAGGTGCCATTGTCGGAGTAGACCGGCGTGTCGGTCACGTTGCACTCGAGCTCGTACTCCTCGCTCACCCCCGAACCGGAGGTGGCCGTGGTGCACGGCGGACTGCTGGCGAGGGAGGTGGCCTCGGAGGCGTCCGAGGGAAGGGTGCCGGTGTTGAGGGTGATCGAAGCCGGGTAGTTGCCGGCATTGGCTGAGCCGAACCCTTGGCTGTAACAGGTGATCGTCTCGCTCTCAGCGGTCCCGTCGGTCCACGAGACAGATGTCCCTCCTGACGCCGGCGTCGAACAGGTTGTCGTCGGTGGTGAGATGGTCACCGTCAAGGTGCCCGACGTGGCGGATCCTGCTCCGCCAGGCCCGGTGGCCGTGAAGGTGAGCGGGTAGCTGCCACCGTCAGACGAGGTCGGCGTGTCGGCCAGGGCGCACTCGAGGATGTACTCCTCGGTCGCACCCGATCCAGAGGTGCCGGTCGTGCAGGCCGGGCTGCTCGACGTCGAGGTGGCGAAAGTCGGGTTGCCATCCGATGGCAGCGAGCCCGTTGCGCTTTGGATCGAGCTCGGGTAGGCCGAGGTTCCAGAGACACCGCTCTGTGCTTCGCACTCCACGGTGTAGCTGCTGGCCGTGCCCTCGTAGAACGTGGTGGCCGTGCCACCCGAGGCCGGGTCGATACAAGTTGGGTTGATCCCCGCCACGGTGAGGGTCCAGGTGCCGGTCGTGACCGCGTTGCCGCCGTTGGCACCCGGGGTGGCTGTGAAGGTCACTGGGTAGGCCCCGGTGTCCGATGCCGTCGGGCTCTCGGCGACGGGGCAGCTGAGGATGTATTCCTCGGTGAGGCCCGAACCCGACGTACTCGTGGTACAAGCCGGCGAGCTCGACGTCGAGGTGGCCTCGGTGGCGTCGGCCGGCAGGGTGCCCGTGTTGAGGGTGATCGAGGCCGGGTAGTTGCCGGGACTGGCGGAAGAGAAGCCGGTGCCGTAGCAGCTGACCGAGTAGGTGTTCGCGATCCCCACCTTGAAGGTCGTGGCCGTGCCGCCGGAGGCGGGAGCCGTGCAGACGTCGGAGGGTCCGGCCACGGTGAGGGTCAGGGTGCCCGAAGTCGCCGAACCCGCGCCGCCCGCACCGACGGCATCGAAGACGCCGGTGTAGGAGCCGTTGTCAGAGCTGACTGCGGTCTCGTTGAGGTCGCACTCGAGGATGTATTCCTCGGTCGCGCCCGATCCGGACGTCGCGTGCGTGCATGTCGACGGCAATGTGCCGGTGCCGTTGTAGGTGGCGGAGAGGGTGGCGTCCGCAGGAAGATTGCTACTGGGATCGATGGCGATCGACGTTGGATAGGCGGTCACCGCGCTGATGCCACTCTGCTCCTCACACTCGACCGTGTATGCGTTGACGGTCCCGCCGGCCGACGAGACGAAGGTGGCGGAGGACCCACCCGAGGCAGGGTCGATGCAGGACACCGTGGCGGCATTCACCGTGACGTTGAGGTTGCCCGAGGTCGCCGAGCCCACGGCGCCATCACCGGTGGCGGTGAAGGTGGCTGCGTAGGTGCCCGCATCAGAGGCGGACGGCGTGGCCGAGAAGGGACACTCCTTGATGTACTCCTCCGTCGCCCCCGAGCCCGACGTACCCGTGGTGCAGGTCCCCAGGGTCGCATTGGCATCCGCAGGAATGGTGTCTGTGGCGACCACGATGGAACTCGGGTAAGCGGTCACGCCACTGACGTCGCTCTGCTGCTCGCACTCGACGGTGTAAGAGGATGTCACCCCTTCGTGCCAGGTGGCGGCCGTCCCGCCCGAGGCGGGGTCGATACAGGTGACGGCGGGCGGACTGATGGTGACCGTCAACGTGCCCGACGTCGCGGGGCTCAGGGTGCTGCCGGCGAACGTACCCGGCGTCGAGGTGAAGGTGAGCGGGTAGGTGCCACCGTCGGACGAAGTCGGCGAGTCAGTGAGCTTGCACTCCTCGATGTACTCCTCGGTGGTACCACTTCCCGACGTCGCGGTGGTGCAAGAGGCGCCGGAGGCCAGGCTCGGGCTGCCATCTGCGGGCAGCGAACCTGTAGCGATCGTGATGGTCGGATACGCGGAGGTGCCGCTGATCCCGGTCTCCTCCTCGCATTCGACCGTGTAGGTGGAGCTTGGCACGCCTTCGACGAACGTCTGGCTGCTCCCGCCCGTAGCCGGGTCGATACATCCGTTGGCCTGGGCGGCCGCGGCAGGGGCGGCCGCGATGGTCGCCTCGATGGCGGTTCCGGCGAGTGTCCCCATGAGGAGGATGGGTCCGAGGAGCACCCGGGCGTAGCGCCTCAAACTCAGTTTGTTGCGGCTCTTGTCCCGGCTCCGAGGTCGCTCGGAGACACCCGAAGCCTCAGGCGCTCCCGGCTGGTCGGAGAAAAGCTCGTCTGACGGCATCTGTGGTCTCCCTCCCCTGTTGCTGGTCCCCTCGTGCATCCCCCGATACACCCAGCAACGGATATTGCCCGTTCGTTGTGCAACTTCTAACAGCAAATCCAAACGAATTCAAGCGTTCGTTGGAATGGCCGGGAATCCGGCCGACACAAGTCGCTCACCCGGCCCCGTTGCCGAGGCGCCCTTCGGACGGGCGAGACCCACCTCTTGCAGCCAAGTTCCCGCCTGATCGATCCCCGCGCTCACCCGTTTACATCACCAGTCGCGGCGTCACGACGGAGCCCCTCTCATTGCGTCCAGGCAGACCCTGGGTTTCGGCCTCGGACAACAGTGTGGCGATAGCTTGACGAGGATGGCGGCGAATGCGAGCAGGCGTAGGACACGAGGACGAGTCCGCTCCCGGTTCAACGTCGTGCTTGCGGCCAGCGCGTGCTTGACGGGGACCATGCTCCCGCTCATTGTCGTCGCGGCGACTGCATCACCGGCAAGCGCCGCTACCACGGGGGTACCGCGGTGTCCACCTGACTGCGGCGCCGTCGCTGCAGGCGACCCCCTGTTGGTGCCGTTCATGACGGCCAACCCAGGCGTCGAATGGCAGGCCTTTCCTGCGGCCGACAGCCAGTCGTACGTGAACTCGCTACGCAGGAACGTGAGGCGTCTGGCCGGGAGGTCAGCGAGCACGAACGTCGCTGCGGCGCGATGGGAGTGGGTGAATCATCAGTACAACTTGCTGATCACGCTTGTGTCCTCAAGCTCGCTGGCGAAGGTCCGCCTTCAGAATCCGACCGCAGACGCCGCCGACATTTGCTCCTCGGAGGGCGGCACTCCTTCGGGGTCGCCCACCCCCATCCCCGGGATCCCCGGCTCGGTATCGGGCTCGTGTGTATTCGGACGGGAGTCCGCCATCAAGGGCGCGAGCGTCGCGGCCTTCATCCGAGGCAATGTCGCGGTACTCATCGAGATCAACTCGAGATCGAGCACTCCGCTCGCCGCCCTGACTACGGCACCCCCTGCGCACCAGCAATACGAGGCTCTCCCATCGGAGGGAGTCCCCATTTCGAGCGGTGATGTCGATGTCGAATGGATCCTCGTCTGGCTCTGCATCCTGGCGGCTCTCGCTATCGGGATCGTCGCTTGCGCCCGGCGAAGGGGTAGCTGGAAAGGACCTTTCGTCGCGATCGCCGAGGCATTCGGCCGCCGGAAGGTGGCCCTCGTGGTGTCGGCGGCGGCGGTGCTTGGTGCCATGGCTTTCTCCATGCTCGACGCCACGATCACGCGTGGGTTCGGCGAGTGGTGGAGTGTCGCCACCTTCGGTGATTTCTGGCAGAACTGGGTCGACGCGGCCAACATGACCTTTGCCGGCGGCTATGGGCACATCTACGTGCTCGACCGGACACTCGAGACCGCCCCCGCGCTGCAGGTCATTCTGGCACCGATCGCGCGACTCGCCTCTGGTCTCTCGTTTCCCTACCCGAGTGCCGTCCTGTACCCGACGGCGTATTGGGTGGCCGGGCCAATCTATCTGGGTAGCATGGCGTTACCCATCTGCGCGGCCGACCGGTGGCTCAGCGGCATGGGGATCACCGACATCCGTCGTCGGGTCACCGTTCTCGGCGTGATGGCGATCACGCTGCCACCGATCCCCTTGAGCGGCCATCCAGAGGACCTGATCGCGCTGGGCGCGATGCTCTATGGGATCGCTGCTGCCTTTGATGACCGCCCGCGTGCAGCAGGGTGGTGGTTGGGGGCCGCGCTCGCCTTCCAGCCCTTCGCCTTCTTGGCGATACCGATCGCCTTCATCTTCCTGAAGCGCAAGAACTGGCTCACCGCGCTCGTCCCGATTGTCGCAGTACCGCTCGCCTTCCTGATCGTTCCGGTGCTCGCGGAACCGAGCGTGACCGTGGCACAACTGCTGCACCAGAAGGTCTATGACGTCTTCGGGTACATCGGCCCGACGTGGAAGCTCGACCCTGGAGTGGCGGCCTATATCCGCTCGGGGACCGCCCTCGCCGCCGTCCCCGCGGCGTTCATCCTGGCGCGGTTCTTGCCCGAGAGCCGCCGCGGCGGAGCCGCCCTCGTCGTATGGGCCGTGGCCATGCTCTTCGGCCTGAGGGTCTTCGAACCCGAATTGTTCCCCTACTTCTTGGCCCCGACCCTGGCCCTCGCGCCCATCAGTGCGGCTCGACTGCCGTGGTGGCGGCTGGGCGCTGTCTGCGCATTGGCGATCTGGCTGACCTGGTGGCTCCACGTAGCGATTCAGGCCAAGTGGTCACTCTGGCTCATTCTCGTGTCTCAGTTGTGCGTGCTGGGATCGCTGGCCTATCCAGGGCGACCGCCCCACGGCCGTGACGAGCAGGCCAAGGCAACACGACCTGGGATTCGAAAGCAACCAGATCGAGTGCTCATCAATCGCTGACGTGGTTCTGCCATGCTGCAGCCGCGATTTCGCGTCAGAGTGATCGCCGTCGCAACCGGCCCACCTCGACGGACGGAGTGTCAGCGGGATCTCTGATGGCGGGCTGTCCGGCGAGGGAACCGCTGTTCGGCGATACGTTACGTCGATGGGACGGATCGGTATTGTCATCTTGTTGGTGGGTCTCTCTCTCTCCGCATGTTCCACCAGCGGCAATGGGAGATCGACAACCACGGTGCAGGGCTCCCTCAATGTGACGCCCTGCAATTACGCCCGCGCATGGCATGACAACCCCACCAAATTCAGCGAGTTCGCGACCCTGGCTAGGTTTGCCCGTAAGGCAACGAACACCAATCTCCAAGCCGAGGGCCAACAGCTGGCCTCCGCGGTTGCTTCCCACAACTTCGCTGGCGTCAACCAAGCCATGGGCAACGTCTTCGCCACCTGTCGTCAGCTGGGTCTCGTGGGGAGTGCATCGACTCTTCCTTAACTCGGATCCACCGGATTTGACCGGTGAGGGCTCCTTCGCGAACTGGTCGATTGACGGAGGAATGCGGACGTGGCGAGTCGTCTCACACCAAGTCAGTCCCGCTCGATGTCGCTCAATCCCACCACCACACCCAGGACCGATAGAGACGAGTCTGGACGGTGGAGACCGGAGGGCTTTCTGCCAGTGTGCGGTACCCGTCGCTCAGTTGCTGCGGCCGCCAGCTCGACCAGGTGGGCGCCGACCATCTGATGGCCAAAGTCGAGTTGCAGACGCCAGAGCAGAAGTCTGAGCAGACGCCTCGTCGAGATGCTAGCTTCACGCGCATGAAGGGGAACCCTCGTTGCATTCTCAGGCTCGGCGTTATGGCACTGGGGACCGTCATCGGAACTGTCGTTTGGGCCTCAGTGGCACCCGTTGCGACGGGTGCAGATCCCGCCAATCTGATCCAGAACGGGAGCTTCAATAGCGTTGCTGCCCCGACGAGTACTTACGAGGCCGCCGACGCCGGCAACTCAACGACGATCAGCGACTGGACGGTGGTCACCCCGCCCATTTATGAGGGCACCGGCAGCGTGGACGTGGTGTCAAAGCACTACTGGAACGCAGAGCAGGGGAAGTACTCCATCGACCTGGCCGGCAGCACCGGCGTCCCTGGCGGGATCTACCAAGACGTGGCCACCACGCCAGGCGTCGAGTACTCCCTGTCCTTCTGGTCTGCGGTCAATGGGTACGAGAAGCCGGGGATTAAGCACAAGATGGACGTCACCGTGAACGGTTCGGAACTGGACACGGTGAAAGCGACCGGCGTCGGCCGACCGGTCGACTGGGTGCAGAACACGGCCACCTTCTTTGCATCCTCGGCCACCAGCGAGATCGAGTTCGCCGACGCCACCCCGACGGACACGTTCCAGGGTCCTACCGTCGACAACGTCTCACTCACCGCGGTGCCTGACGACATGACGGCCAGCCCCGTGTCCATCCCGGCACAGACCGCCGGGGTCTCTTTCACCGACGTAGCGGTGGCCACATTCACCGACACCTACCCCGCGGCTCCGACGTCCGACTTCTCGGCCACCATCACGTGGGGCGACGGCGGTAGCGGTCCGGGGAGCATCAGCCAGTCCGGGAGCACGTACACGGTGAGCGGAAGTTACTCCTATGCCGCCAGCGGCACTTATACCGTCGGGGTCGGGATCGACTCCATCAGCGGATCGACGGCGTCGACCTCCGAACCGGTCTCTGTGGGCGACAACGTCGCCAACTGCTCCGGATCGGGATGCTCAGGCACCGCCAACGGCCCGGACGAGAACGTGGGGATCAGTTCGACATCGACCTCGGGCACCATCGTCACGACGGTCGGTTCGGCTGACAGTGCGCCCGACTGCGGTGACCCGTACCGACACGCGCCCGACGTTGTCACGTTCGACACCGAGGGAGTGACCTCCGACATCACCTTCACCGTGACATTCGAAAATGCCAGCGCCGCTGGCGAGTGGTACGTCCCCTTTGAGGTCTGCTATCAGTCAGACATTCCATTCACGGACTACTTCGGCAACACGGACGTGACGACCGGTCTCCTGCCGGCATGCGGGAGCTCTCCCGTAGCCCCTTGCGTGGAGTCGATCACCGAGTCGCCCGACCCTCAGGGCAATCCCACTGACGCCGGCAATGTCGTCGAGGTGATCTTGGTACCTCCGGGCGACCCACCCAAGTTCCACTAAGGGTGCGCGCGGGCCCAAGCGGGCCCCACCTGACGACAACCATCGAATTTCCAAGTCAACGGAGACGTCGATCGTGCCCAACGATCTAAGCCAACGATGAGGCGGAGCGGACCGAGAATCGTCCTCCGGCCGGGGCAGCCACTTCGGCGGGGCCTCCTGTTGGCGCCCTCAGGAGATCCGGGGTCCAGACGACCTTGAGCTTGGCGAAAATCTCTGCCGCCAGGCGAGCCAGGAGCTCCTGCTCGCGGGGTCGGTCTCGACAGCGGCTAGGACCCGCATCGTCAGGGCCGCCTCGTACTCCACCTCCCGCATCTCGGCAGCCAGCAGGCTCTGGCGCAGCGATTCTCGGGCACCGTCGCCGTCGCCGGCGTGGGCCAGGGCTGCACCACGCACTCGATGGAGAGCGGGAATCTGAGGAGCCATGCCGCCCAGGGCGTGGGCCTGAGAGATCGTCTCGTCCGCAAGCGACAGGGCGCCCGCGGTGTCTCCGCAAAGGAGCAGACATTCGGCGAGGCCGGTCTGAACCTCCAACACCTCGCCCCGACTGCCGATGTCCGACAGCTCTTCGATCGCCTCTTGGAAGAGACGCAGGGCATCGCCGTACCGGTGCTGCCAAGTGGCCACCCGGGCCAGCATGCCCTTGGCGTATCCCGTGCCCGACCGATACCCAGCGGCGCGCCAGGTCCGGAGCGCCGACGTCAAGGCGCGTTCCGCCTCGTCCAGATGGCCCTGGTCGCGTGCGACTTCGCCCAGATTGAACACGTAGAACGCATCCATGACCGCGTTGCCGGTCCGGCGGACGGTGGCCTGAGCACGGAGGTACAGGGCCGACGCCTGCTCCCAATCACCCTTGTAGTAGGCGAGCCCGCCGAGCATGTTCAGCACGCCCGCCGTCCCAGGGAGATCGCCGAGCTCCTCGAAGAGAGCCAGCGATCGCTCCAGGTTGTCGGAGCGATCGAGCTTGCCGAGGTCCATGGCCGCCCAGTCCATGACCCGGAGCGCGTCGGCGAGCACCGCCTTGTCCCCGACGGACTCGGCCCCCTCAACGGCCATGGTGCACCACCGGATGGCCCGGCGATGGTGGCCCTGTTCCTGACAGAACCGCCCATACCAAGCCATCAGTTCCGCCCGTTGCCGATCAGCGTCCGCTCCGGTCGAACCTTCGAGCACCCGCAGTCCCCGGCTTATCCAGCGAAGGGCGTTGCCGTACCGGTCCAGCCATCCTTGGACGCGAGCCAACTTCAGCATCAGCCGGGCCTGGGAGACTGTGTCGTCCCCGATGAGACGCCGAGCGGCGCGATAGGCCTCGGCCGCTGCCGTGTACTCGCCGGTCCGGTTCCGCGCATCCCCCATCGCCTCGTAAATCGTCCCCACCTGACCCGCGCTTAGGTCAGAAAGTCGTTTAGACGCGGTGACCGCACGTTCGTAGAACTCGGCCGCTTCGACGTTGGCGTAGACCGCCACAGCCCGGTCGGCCGCCCGAAGCGAGAATTCCCAAGCCTCGGCGAAGCGCTGCGAGTGGAGATAGTGGAACGACAAGAGCTCAGGCTGCTCCTCGCGACCATCGGTCGACCGTCGGCGGATCGTGTCGGCCGCCCGCGAGTGGAGCTGGCGCCGCAGCCGGAACGTCAGCCCGTCGTAGGCGCTGTCGCGTAGCAGGCTGTCGCGAAAGGACAGGAGCCCCGTGCCATCCCTCTTGATGAAGTCGTCCATCTGGTGCCAGGTGAGATCATCGGGTCCGGGGAGGTCGTCGACCACGTCCGCCAGCACATCGACCGGGAACGACTGCCCGAGGACCGACATCCGACGGAGGAGGTGACGCGCGTCTGCGGGGAGCCGATCGATGCGAGCGGTAGCCACTTCCTCAATGGACTCCGGGAGGCTTTCGACGGCGTCTCCGCTCCGGGCTGCAGCAATCAACTCCCGCAGGAAGAGGGGATTCCCTCCCGAGCGGGATACCAGCAGTGCAAGCTCGCGTTCGGAGAGTGGAGCGTCATCGGTTGCCGCCTGGGCCAGCTCCAACGCCGCCTCCTGGCTCAGCGGCCCGAGCTCGATCCGCGTCGTAGTCCCCTCGGGAGCAACGAAGCCGGAAGGGACGTCCCGTCTGGTCGTGCACCACATCCAGGAGGTGGCACCGACCGCCGCCGCCAGGTGGCCGAAGAGGTCGGCTGAGGCCTCGTCCATGTTGTGGGCGTCTTCGATGACGAACATCCCGGCGTCGGGTAGGAGCTCCGCCAGAAGCTCGATGACGGCGCTGGCCAGGCGGGGGCGGCGGAACTCCTCTTCAAGATCCTGTGATTCCGGGGTCTCGGGGACGCTGACCCCGATGGTCCCGGCGATGAGTGGGGCCCATGGGAGCAGGCCCGGCGCGCGGCGCGCCAATTCGCCCAGGAACCCGTCCGCCACCTCCTTGTCTCCGCCTTGGGAGGGGAGGTCCAGGAGTGAGCGCAGCAGCCGCCGGACCTCGTGGTACGGGGTCGACGAGTCGTACCGTTCGCAGACTGCAGTCAGCTGCATCCGGTCCGCGGCGATCTGACGGAGCGCCGAGACCAGCCGAGACTTGCCGGACCCCGTCTCGCCGACGATTTCGACCACTGAGCCGTACCCATCCGCGGCCGCCGCGACCAGCTCGGTCAGCCGCCGTACTTCTTCCTCCCGGCCGAGGAGGGGTTGCTCTTCGGTGATCCCGACCGCTCGGGGCCCCATACGCGCTCCCACCGCAACGGCGTGGACCGGACGGGACTTCCCCTTGACGTAGAAGGGCTCGAGATCGACCGTGTCGAAACGGGTCCGCGAGCGCGCCAACGACTCTGGGGTGGACAGGATCTGACCCGTTTCGGCCTTCGCCATCAGCCGAGCAGCCAGATTGACTGCGTCGCCCATCACCGTGAAGGTCCGCCTGTAGGGCGGCCCCACCTCGCCGACGAAGACCGAGCCTCTGTTCACCCCGATGCGAATGGGCAGCGGTGCTCCGGCGTCCATGATCTCGCGCACAGCGAGGAGCATTCGGTGCTCGTCGTCTCCCGACGTGGCGGGCGCGCCCGCGACGAGGATGAGTTTTCCCCCGTCTCGGTCGGCGTCGGTGGCGAGGAACGTGACCTCTTGGCGCTCCACAGCCTGTTGTGCGATGGTGACCAGGACGTCGAGACGATCGGCTGTCACCTCTGGCCCGTCGCGACTGATCATCTCGTCGGTTCCGTCGAAGTGGACGAAGGCCACGGTGACCCGACGGTGCTCGGACTCGTGGTCGGCCATGACGAGCGCATCCCTCAGGCCCAGGGGGATGCCGCGGACCAAATCGACGTCCTCGGCAACCGGCTCGAATGGCACGAACGAGTCGCGAGGAACAGAAGGTGCCCGTAAGAGCAAGAACCCTGGGCCCTTGGCGGCACCGACTACGGCTGGACGGAGCGCGGCTGCGGTCGCACGGCTCAGCACTATTTCGCCGGCATCCGCGGTCCCTTCCATGGTCACAACGGTGCTGGCCCCCGGACCGGCAACGATGAACTCACGGTGCGATTCACCCACAAGAAAGAAGTCGAAGGGTCCGCTGTGGACCCCCACCGACATCCGCAGGGCAACCCGTTGACCCAAGACGGTCATGCGCCCGACCACTCGAAGTGCGCGCCGCATCTCGATGGCGGCGCGACTGGCACGCGCCTCATGGGCCTCGCCCGAAAAGAAAAGCAGAAGCGCGTCGCCGCCGAACTTGAGTAGCCGGCCTCCGTAGGTAACAGCAATGTCGACGAGGGAGACGAAGCAGGTCCCGATGGCTGCCGTAAGTTCCTCGGCACCCACCTTCCCGTGCCGGGCGAGTCCTTCGGACAGTTTGGTGAACCCTGAGATGTCGACGAAGGCCACGGTGCCGAGCTCCGACCGGTGGCGCTCATTGGGCGCGGTCGTGAGCCAATCAATGACCAGCCGGGGAAAGTAGGGCGTCAGCAGATGTTGGGCCTCGGATCCGTCGGACACCTCGGTATTCCACGTTGGACGACCCATGGACATGTTCCCGAGCAGCACCGTGGAAGAGGTCCATGGGCAACTCCGCTCCCTGAGCGATCAGATTACCCAGCTCGTTGCGACACCTGCCACCCCCATGACCCATCGACCCCATCAGCACCAAGCGCGCCCTCATACCTAGTCACAGGTCGGAAGATCGCCGCTGCCGGGCGGACGAGCTCTAGCACTGCCCGTCGCTCTTCGGATCGGACCGGACACCGTACGACGGCGTGGTCAACCCATAGGTGTTGCCGCAGTCGCTGATGGCGGTGTTGGGGTAATCGGTTGAGGGAAACTGCGCATGCGTGGTGTCCCAGACGTCCCAGGCGTTGTTACAGGTGTTGTTCTCCACGACCGCGGTGGATACCCCGTTGAAAGTGATACAAGGCACGAAGACCGTGTTGTTGTAGTACTGGCTATCGCCGTCGTCAGCCGTGAAGTAGTTGCCAGAGATCGTCACGTCGCTGTAGTCATCGACCTCCATCATCGAACACGCGGGGCCCGAAGAAATAGAACCCCCACAGGGGCTGTGCGCGGCACCGTAAGAGACGTTGTCCTCGATGGTCAACCCAGAGTCCTGACCGCACGAGGAGGATTGTCTTCCTCCGAGTACGACGACGATCCCCGCCGACGTCGCATCGAGGATGTTGCCCTCTATCACGACGTTCTTTTGTGGGATGCAGATGCCCTGGATGCTCGACACCCAAAGAGGGCTTCCATCCGTGAACGTGTTGTTCTCGACCGTGACGTTCCACTGTGCGGCCCCGACGGCTGTACCGGCGCCATTGCCACCCCCGTTGTTGTCCACCTCCATGTCCATGAAGTTCTTGTCGTCCGTGAACAGGTTGGACGAGATGGTCAGTCCGTTAACACCTTCGGGTGTGATCGCGTGATAGCCGATATTCGTGAAGGCCCGTTCTCGAACGTGACGTTGGTATTGATTCCACAGCACGTGCCGAGCTGCGGCAGCACTGCGAGGCCGTCACCGTCTGTGTTCTCCACAGTGACGCCGTTGAAGGTGATGTTCTTGTTACCAGGCGTTGCCTGTCCGAGCAGGATGCCGTAGTCGCCCTCGTTGTATGCACCCCCGCAGTTGCCGGGCGCATCGATGGTGAGGTCGTTGATCGTGATGTTCTTGTCGCTGGTAAGCGTGAGGACCGGCTGGACGTCATTGCCGCCGCAATGTCCGTCCTCGTAGACCGACTGGCGCAAAGTGGCGCCGTTGCCGTCGATCGTGAGGCCATGCATCATGTTGAGCGTCAGGGTCGCCGACGTGTTCGACACCTCGTAGCAGGCATTGGCGGGCAGATCGACCACGGAGCCCGATGACAGCTGTTGGATCCAAGAATTGAGGGCGCTCGTCGCGTCCGATGAGCAGTTGTCGGGGATGGAGCTCGGGCACGCTCAGAGCGCCCGCCGGGATCGTGGTCGTCGTGGTCGACGTAGTCGACGTAGTGGTCGTGGTTGGCGGGGGCGCAGTGGTGGTGGTCGTCGATGGAGGAATCGTCGCCCTGGTCGTCGATGTGGGGCTCGTCGTCATGGTGGGAGGGCTGGTTGTGGATTGGGGCGGAGGTCCGAAGGTTTTGGCCTTTCCCGCTGCGGTCACCAGCTCGTAGCCGGCGGTAGGAGCAGTTATGACGATCCCGTCGACATCGGCTCCGCTGCCACCCAGCGATCCGTAGAACGGCGCGTCGCCGAAGCTGAAGAGACCCCCGTCGGAGGCCACCAGCCAATAGCCGTTGCTGTCAGGGGCCGGCTCCCTGGCCACGATGGGCTCGTTCAAGTGCAGCGACCCGGTCGAGCCGTAGAAATGCGCATCACCGTAGGAGAAGATCCCACCGTCGGAAGCCACTAACCAGTAGCCCTTCCCATCCGGCGTCGCGGCCATCGAAACGATGGGTTGGTTGAGCGTCCCGCTCACACCGCCGAGGTAGGGAGCTCCTCCGTAAGGGAAGACGCCACTGGCGGGGTCGGCGAGCCAGTATCCCTGAACAGGGTCCGCCGCCATCAGGCTTCCGTTGCCGTAGTCAGTCGCTCTCGAATCGGGCGCAGCCGTGGCCGATGCCCTTGCGGTGTACCCAACAGTCAGCGTCACCAACATCGAGGAGGAAAACGAGTACGGCGGCGACCAGGACTGCCAGCCTGGAATGAATTGAGCCCGCCGTTTGCCCGCCCATCGCGGTGGTATCGGTCCCGATCGGATCACAGCAGAACGCACAGAGCGGTTTTTGGGGATGAATTGCGCGATGCCGGTGCCTGTTGTGACTCGAAACGGATGATGCACGACACCATACGCCTCGTAGACCACGTCACCCGCACTTCTCCGCTCCTTCGAGAGCCGCCATTGACGGACCTGGCCAGCCGCCTTGGTCCCGACCTCGTCTGAACGGTTTTGGGTGCGGGAGCGTCCGCTCCCACCCGCTCAGTCGGCCCCAGGTCAGCGGTAATGCCCACGCGGTCCGATTGGGACCGAGCGAGACGAGAGGACAACGCCCGGCCGTACCTCGCTCGCGCTCGAGCCCGGCGACGGTTCGGCTAGCCCGCTTCTCTGACCGCGACCAATTCCCCTTCGAGAGCAGCGAACCGTTCGCCGGACGACGACCCGCACACTTCCTCCAACATCGTGAACCTCTCGACCATCGTGATCGCCCGGATCACCAAGTGGGTCTGAGCGCATGCCTCCGAAGGTGGCTCACGCTCGGACAGCTGGTCGAGGGCACGAAGCGGTCGCTGGCCCGAGCCATCGTGAGACGCCGGTACTTTGTCCAACTTCCCAGCGGGGGAGTTGAGCCGCCGGGCAACAATCCTCGACGAACCCATGGTCACGTACACATTCAACCCATGCCCATTTTGCAGTGACATGACACCCGAGAATCGATCGACCCTCGCTGATCCCTTTGCCGGAGTCTCCGGGGACAGAGCCGCGAGGGGCCGGGTACGCGAGACCCTCTGAACCTCCGAGTCCTGACTGCGATCGGGACCGATCCCCACGAGCACGACGTCCTGGCCCTGTCGGCGGAGCAGATCCCGGTCAAGCTCAAGGTGATCTCCACCCAGGATCTGCTGTCAACACGGGGGACTCGGCTGAGGCCGCTGTCCTGTACGCAGGAGGGGTTTCCTGTTCGCTCCGCCTCGTCGTTGCGCGAGATCGATACCCCCGTTGACTAGGGAGATCCCGCTGGCGTATGGTCACGCACTTCACGAGCTGGAGGCCACATGTTCAATACCGTCGTGGTCGGGGCAGACGACTCGTCCACTGCCCGCCAGGCCGTCATCGTGGCCGCCGACATCGCAAAGTTGACGGGCGGGACACTCCACATCGTGACCGCTTATACCCCCCACTCGGTACGTGTTCAGGACCTGCCCGAGGAGTTCCGCCACACGCAGACGGTGCATCCAGCCGATGTGCTCCTCCAAGAACTGGCCATGATCGCCAAGGAACGCGGACTCGAGTCGCAGATACATCCGGCCTCGGGTCGTCCGGCAGAGATGATCATCCGGGTGGCAGAAGACGAAGAGGCCGATCTCATCGTGGTGGGAAACAAGGGGATGGCCGGGGCGCGCCGGGTGCTCGGGAGCGTTCCGAACTCGGTGGCGCACGGTGCCCCCTGTTCGGTCCTTGTGGTCGACACCCACGAGGCCGTCTGATCCCGTAGGGACCCTGCGGGCGCCCGCGGGAAGCGCTCCGGGGGCTGCGAACCTCGCCCGAAAGAACACCCGTAGCGCGTCGCCGACGAACCCGAGTGCCGCTCGCGGGCAGGTGGGCACCGGCGCAGCCGGCCTCAGCAGTAATGGCAAACCTCCGGAATTCAGGCCGGGGAAGAACTACCGGTCAGACAGCTCCCCTGCGGCGTCTCGGAACTCGACCGTGAAGATCTTGGTCGAGCGCTGGGGGTACGGATCCGGAAAGTCGACGGCCCGGATACGTCCAATCGGTCGGTACCGGCCGGCGTCGATGACATGCCTCGGAACGTAAGGATCGAGGTTCATCCGCCGGAACAGGCGGGTGGCCGGCTCCCAGATCGCCACCCGCTCGTGCCACCGGAGCTGACCGAGCTTGCGGAGCAGGATCATGAGCGTGGTCAAGGTGCCCGCCAGGACGCCGGCGGCGAGTGCGCCGAACGGTGTCCCGCCGGGGATCACTGCGATCAGTGCGATCAAGAGCAGGAGGAGGAGGATCAGCGCCGACCATTCGAGTGCCGAGAGTGATTGCCCGGTAATGGATTCGATGATCGCCCGATTGGACCCCACTTCGATGCAAAGGCGCAGAAGCTCGCGGTACACCCCGATCTGTTCCTGGTTCTGCGGCTTGAGGCTGTAGATCGCGTTGGCCAGTGCCAGATGCGCCGGGGTCGACATGTGGTGATCGACCAGCCGATAATCGATCTCGGCAGTCAGTTGCCCGTCGATCAGGCTCCGGATACGCACTTGGTCCTCCTCGGGGAAGACCAGCACCATCTGATGGATGGACAAGAGCGCGGCGTTGTTCCTACTGATGGTGTCCTGGAGCAGCTGCAACCGCTCCCGGGCGCGAGCGATGGTGAATGCCAGCAGGACCCCGAACAGGAACGTGGCCATGCTGGCGAGGGCGACGTAGACGGCCAGTCGACCGCCAGTCGGACCCAAGGCGAAGGAAACGGCGCCCACGATGATCCCCACCGCCAGCGACGGCCAGAGGACGGCCTCACCGTTCAGGAGCGATCGAACGCTGATCGGCGTTCGAACCGTGGACCGGACGCCGGTCATCGGCTCAACGTACTCGATGCCCTCGAGTCCTCGACTGTCCGGTGCGCTCGACTCTCGACATGGCCTGCGGACAATTATGCGGAGAAATTACTGTGGCGAGGCGATCCGGTCCTTCGTATTGGCCTGACTGGAAGCGGGGAAGCGCCTCTTCGGTCATGCCCCACAGTTCTCTGATGGTGGCTCCGCCGTCCACCACGAGGGTCTGCCCAGTGATCCGCTCAGCGAGTACCGAACACAAAAACAGGACTGCGTTGCCGATGTCGCGGGTCCGCGGGGGAGCCAGAGGATTGACCGAGTCGACCGCCCACCGCCCTTCAGGCCAGCCCTCGTTCCCCGCTCCGACGTTGCCGGGAGCCACGGTGTTGACCCGGATTCCGTAGCGTCCCAGCTCCTGGGCGAAGCTCTTCGCGAGCGAGATCACCCCCGCTTTGGCAGCGCCATAGGGGGCGTGCATGGCCGCTGCCGCGATCCCGTCGACCGACGCCAGGGCCACAATCGAGCCGCCCGTGCCCTGCTTCATCATCTGACCCCCCGCGACCTGGAACAGATAGAACACCTGGGTCACATTGTTCAGCATGGTCCACTGCCAGTCTTCGTCAGAGAAGGACTCAGCCTTGTCCCATCGAGCACCACCGATGATGTCGACGCAGACATCGATCGAGCCGAGTCCGGCGACGGCCTCGTCTACCGCCCGTTCCACGTCGGCGGGGACGGTCATGTCGGCGACGATGGGGACCGCCCTGCCTCCGTTCTCTTCGATCTCTGCGGCGGTCCCCTCGGCACGACCCTTGTCGATGTCGATGCACGCGACGGTCGCGCCCGCTTCCGCCAGCTTCAAGGCGCAGCTGCGACCGTGACCGGCGCGCTCGAGGGATGTAGCCGGCCCCCGACACCACGGCACCCTTGCCACTCAAACCGAGATCAATCATTGGATGCTCCTCCCTCCCCAACGTGTGTCGACAAGGTTGGTCTAGCCGGTCCGGCTCTGGCGCGTGGGCGATCACGCCGTTCGAGTTGTCGAGGTGACGTCGCGAGTCGCAGAAGCCAGGAGCCCGCCCTTTCGGGCGGGCTCCTGGTGTTGCATCACTTCATGCTCCTGCTGCGCCAAGAGCCTCACTGCTCAAACTCTCTCGCCACCGCAAACAGCAGCGATCGAGTCTCCCCGCTCTGTTCAGCCGTTCGTGAGCGCCGAGGCGGGAACGATGTTGACCAACGAACCCGCTCCCGCGGTATCGGCGGAGCTGGGCAGCGCAACGGGAGCGGTGGCGTTGACCAACGAGCCAGCCCCAGAGATTCCTGGGGAGGGATTGGTCGTCGGCACCGACACTGGGAGGCTCACGTCGAGCGGCGAGCCGGTGCCTGTCGGCACGATCCCGCTGGGCGTGCCAGGGTTCACCGAGGTGGGCGTGTCGACGTCGACCAGGGTGCCGCTGGGCTGTGACCCTGCGGACTGGCTCCCGTCGGACGAACCTTGCTCCACCGACGCAGGCGCGTCGACGTTCACCAGGGTGCCGCTCGGTTGTGTGCCTGCGGACTGGGACCCGCCGGGCGAGCCCTGGTCCACCGAGGTGGGCGTGTCGACGTTCACCAGCGGGCCGGTGCCGGTGGAGCCGGTCGAACCGGTGCCGGTGGAACCATTGCCTGTGGAGCCGGTCGATCCGCTGCCGGCGGTGCCACTTCCGCTCGAGCCGCTGCCGGCCGATACGGTCGTCGTTGAGCCAGCACCGGTTGAACCTGTGCTCGATGGCACGCCCGATGCGGTGACCGAGGTGCCGGTCGCCGTGCTTCCCGTTGCCGGGGTGCGAGCGCCCGAACCTGCATTCACCGGTGCACCGGTTCCCGTGGTGCCGGACGAGACCTGCGCAGTGCCGGTGTTCGTTCCAGAACCCGTGGATCCGCTGACACACGCACTCGTCGGTGCGCTGGTCGGTGCCGCTGGGTTTGCCGATGCGAGAAGGACTCCCAAGAGGATGCCTCCCAATCCAAAGATGCCGAATACGAAGAAACGGCGAAATAGTGTCAACATGAGTGTTCTCCTTTTTTTCGTCCGATTGACATGGTTTTTTTCCATGGGGTTGAACCGGACGATTAACCGGGCGGAGGCCCCCGGGCGTCGAAGAGCCATGCGGCATGTCCGTTCCTTCCAAAGGGCGTGCGCCCGCCGACGAGTAACGGCAGCAGCGCATTCATCGGGGGCATCCCCTCGGAAGATCCGTGGCCGAAAGACGGCGATCCTGTCGTGCCCGCGGTTGCGAGCAACGAGAACAATGTGGGCACCCCGGGGACCGGCGGCTCGGGCCGTGGTTGCGCAGGCGCTCCGGTCGGTTTCGAAGGGGTAGGTGAGCCGGGTCTCGTCAGCCCGGCGTGAGACCCGGCACCCACTGACATCACGCGAGGACTCGAGATCGAGCCCGCGCCGCCGCCCGCGGACCGACTCCCCACCGGGACACCGGCAATGGTCGTCGTGGTCGCGGTACCCGATGTCCCTGGCGTCACACCGGTTCCGGGCGGCCCGCCCAGACCCGAAGGGGAGACCGACGAGCCAACCGACTGGAGCGTCGAGAGCAACGGCGTGAGTACGGGACCGACGGGAGTGGCCCCGACAACCGGTGCGCCACTGTCGACGGCGCCCACCACTACCTGTCCTGGGCCGGCCGTAAGGCCGTTCGCCGGACTGAGTAGCGGACTCAGCGAAGTCGCCGGTGTGATGGTGCCAGCCGTATCGCCGCCGCCGGCAGCCGCCGCGCCGCCGGCGTTCGTGACGACGGCGAACAAGACCCCGGTAAATGCGAAGCCGAGACCGAGGATGAACGCTCGTCCGAGCAGCCGACGACATCGCTCAGACGGAGCTGAACACTGGTCACGACGCGTCGCCGGCGGAACTGGTGCTCCGCACCTCCGAGGAACCGTTCTGTCCTCCGTTCGGTAGTCCGGCTAGCCCTCGCGGGCCCCGTGACTTTGCGCCCCCACCTTGCGATGGGTTTGCCTTTTTCGCTGTTGTCCGCTCGAGCCGACGTCAATAAGCAGGAACCGATGTGCTCCCCGCTCGAAGCGCCAGGTCGATACCCCTCAGAACGGCCCGCATGCGTCGACCTTGTCGCGGTTGTTGCTCATTTGTGGCGGCTCAGTCATTCGGTTAGGAGGATCTACCGGGCCCAGGGTGCGAGACGTCGACGCGTCCCGCCAGCGCAACCGATTCCCTCGCAACTGCACGACTTCAGCTCCCAGACGGCTGCGTCCCGCAGATCTTCGGCACCGTGCGTCGCCGTGCTCTGCAACGGGGCGCTTTCGCTCCTCCCCGAAGCAGCGCCGGCAGCTCCGCCAACGAGCGGACGCCGAACAGCCGGAAGATCGCAGACAGGTGTTGCGGGCACTCTGACTCCCCCGCGACGCCCCGCGCTGACCCCCCAAAGCTGATACGTCGGCGGGGCTGCCGTATGGTCATGCCGGTGGAGTTCAGCAAGGAGCTGCACGACGACATCGCAGCCGGGGACATCACGCTGACCATCCGGCTCTGGCGACGCCCACACGCCAAGGTCGGAGGGCGCTACCGGGTCGGTTTGGCCGACATCGAGGTGGACCGCATGGAGCAGGTGCCGTTCGCCTCCGTCACCGAGGCCGACGTCCGACGCGCCGGCGAAGAGAGCCGCGAGGCCCTGCGGGCCCGTGCCGCGCACGCGGGCCCGATCGCCGACGACACCTTGGTCTACCGCATCGAGTTCCACACCGTCGCCTGAGCCAGCTCCTGAGCCCTCCCCGGACGACCCCGTGCGTCGCTCCAGGGGCCGCCGGTAACGTCGCGACGTTGCCGGGCCCAGCGGCACGGCACCGATTCGACCCAGCAGGAGGTCCCCATGCAGCAGCGTCCCATCGGCAACCGGACCGTGAGCGCCATCGGGCTGGGCGAGATGCCGCTCTCCATCGAGGGGCGCCCCGACCGGCGCCAGGCGATCGCCACCATCCATGCCTCGCTCGACGCCGGGGTCACCATCATCGACACCGCCGACGCCTACTCGCTCGGCGTCCAGGAGCACGGCCACGGCGAGGAGCTGGTCGCCGAGGCCCTGGCCGCATACGGCGGCCCGACCGACGAGGTGCTGGTCGCCACCAAGGGCGGGCACCGGCGCCCCGGCGACGGCAGCTGGACGGTGCACGGCGACCCCGCCTACGTGAAGGAGGCCTGCGAGGCCTCCCTCAAGCGGCTCGGCGTCGACGCCATCGGGCTCTACCAGTACCACCGGCCCGACCCCAAGGTCCCCTGGGCCGAGTCCGTCGGCGCGCTGGCCGACCTGCTCGATGAGGGCAAGATCCTCATGGCCGGGGTCTCGAACGCAACCGTGGCCCAGATCGACGAGGCCCAGCAGGTGCTCGGCGGCCGCCTCGTGAGCGTGCAGAACCAGTTCTCGCCGCGCTTCCGCTCCTCGGAGGGCGAGCTCGAGCACTGCGAGAAGCTCGGCATCGTCTTCATCCCCTGGAGCCCGATGGGGGGCATCGGGCGCGCCGACGACATCGAGCGCACCCATCGCCGCCTTCGCCGAGGTGGCGAAGGAGGTCGGCGCCAGCCCCCAGCAGGTCACCCTGGCCTGGATGTTGGCCAAGGGCTCGCGGGTGATCCCCATCCCGGGGAGCAGCCGGCCCGAGACGGCCGTCGCATCGGCGGCGGCGGCCGACCTCACCCTGACCCCCGAGCAGGTCGCACGCCTCGACGCCGTCCTGAGGGCGGCTCACGCTCGCCCGGACCGCGGCCGGGCCGGAACAGAACCGCCTGCCGCTGTTCAAACGAGGTGGTCCGTGGCAACCCGGACGGTGGGGCGGACAACCAGTCGACGCGAGTATGGATCACGAGAAGAGTGAGGTCGCCATGCCCGCAGTGACAGTTCCCGACAACCTGGTCCTCCCGCACATCGCGGCCCCGGCCGAGGGAGCGAGGATCCGCCCGGTCAAGAGCGTCACCGACGCTCCGAGCGGCCTCGGAGGGCGAGGGTTTCCCGGTGCACCGCGCCTTCGCCGGGGTGCAGAGCGCCGATCTCGACCCCTTCATCCACATGGACCAGATGGGCGAGGTCGAGTACGCGCCGGGCGAGCCCAAGGGGACGCCGTGGCACCCGCACCGCGGCTTCGAGACGGTGACCTACATGATCGACGGCACGTTCCAGCACCAGGACTCCATCGGGGGCGGCGGCCTCATCACCGACGGCTCGACGCAGTGGATGACCGCCGGTTCGGGGATCTTGCACATCGAGCGCCCGCCCGAGCAGCTCATCGCCAGCGGCGGCCTGTTCCACGGCATCCAGCTGTGGGTGAACCTGCCGGCGGCCGACAAGTGGATCGACCCTCGGTATCAGGGCATCGAGGCCGACAACGTCCTGTTGCTCACGACGCCCGACGGCGGCGCGCTCGTCCGCGTCATCGCGGGCGACGTCGCCGGGCACCACGGCCCGGGGTCGACGCACACCCCGATCTCGCTCGTGCACGCCACGATCGAGCCCGGCGCCGAGCTGGTCCTGCCCTGGCCCGCCGAATTCAACGCGCTGGTCTACGCGTTGTCGGGGCGCGGGAGCGTCGGGACCGAGGCCCGTCCCTTCCGCAGCGGCCAGCTGGCGGTCTTCGGTGCCGGTGACGCACTGGTGCTACGTGCGGACGCGGCGCAGGAGTCGCGGCACCCAGCGCTCGACGTGCTCATCCTCGGCGGGCGGCCCATCGGCGAGCCGGTCTACGCGTACGGCCCCTTCGTCATGAACACGCGGGACGAGATCGTCCAGGCCTTCGAGGACTTCGAGGCCGGCAAGCTCGGGACGGTCCCAGCGGATCACATCGGCAACGCGTGAGCCCGGTCCCGGGCAGCGAGGCGACGGGCGGCGCCACGTGGAGCGCCGGCGACATCGGTGACCTGACCGGCCGCGTCGCGCTCGTCACCGGAGCCAACAGCGGCATCGGCTACGAGACCGCCCGCGCACTGGCCGACCATGGCGCGCACGTGATCATGGCGTGCCGCAACGAGGAGAAGGCGCGGCGCGCCCGCGACAAGCTCGAGAGCGAGCTCGACCGCTCCTCGCTCGAGCTGCTCGCTCTCGACCTGGCCGACCTGGTGTCGGTGCACCGCGCTGCTGCCCGGGTCCTGGCCGACGCACGCCCGGCTCGACATCCTGATCAACAACGCCGGCGTCATGGGCACGCCGTACCGGCAGACGGCGGACGGCTTCGAGCTGCAGATGGCCACCAACCACCTCGGCCACTTCGCGCTGACGGGCCTGCTGCTGGACCGCATCGTCACCACCGAGCGGGCGCGGGTCGTCACCGTCTCCTCCCACATGCACCGCATTGGGCGCCTCGAGCCCGACGACATCGCCGGCTCAACCCGCGCAACACCTGGCTCACCTACGGCACCACCAAGCTGGCCAACCTGCTCTTCACCGCCGAGCTCAGCCGGCGCCTGGCTGCCGAGGGCCTCCCCACCCTCGCCGTGGCGGCGCACCCCGGCTGGACCCGCAGCAACCTGGCCGGCAGCGGTGCGGCGCTGGGCACGAGCCGTGTGCGCCGCAAGCTCGGGCGGACCGCCGGGGCGACGCTCGGGCAGTCGGCCGCGTCGGGCGCGTTGCCAGTCCTGTGCGCGGCAACGTCCTCGTCGGTCCGCGCCGGCATGTACATCGGCCCGGCGCGCGCCTTCGGGCTCTTCGGTCCGCCCCGCGTCGCCCAGCCCTCCCGGCGCGCCAGGGATGTGGCGAGCGCGGCGGACCTCTGGCAGGCGTCCGAGGACCTGACGGGCGTGCGCTACTCGGTCAGCGCCGGCGTCTGAACGCAGCGGCTGCACGGGTCGGGCGACGAGTGCCCTCCGACGGGCTCTTCGCTGCGCCCTGCGGTGCCGGGCCAGGAACCCCGCGTGAAGCGCCGAGCGGTCTGGTCGCAGGACGCGCCCGAGCGCGACGATGGCCACCGTGCGAGCGCCCGACGTGCGCAGCGCGGCCGCCGCGCTCTGGGACCGTGCGCCGCTCACGTAGGTGTCGTCGAGCAGCAGCACGCGCCGCCCGTCGACGCGGTGCCGCAGGGACGCGGGCACGCTGAATGCGGTGACGTCGGGCCGCATGTGCGCCACCGGCGCTGCCGAGCGTACGAGCGCCTCGGGCAGCCAGCCGCCGGTGTGCACCTGCGCGCAGACCGCCGCCGCCAGACCCGTGACACCGGCGAGGGGGGCGCCGCTGGGCCGGGTGGTCGAGGGAACCGGAAGAACCACGTCCAGCGCGCCGCCGGCGGCTGCGGCGAGACATGTCCCGTGTGCAGCGAGGAACTCTTCGGCGAGCACACGCACCATCGGCGCGAAGTGGCACCGCGCCTCGCGCACGGGCGCCTCCTTGTAGCCCATCAGCACGGCGTAGAGCGGACTCGGAAGTGGGCAGAGCCGGACCGGGAAGACGGGCGCCAGCACGACGCCGAGCCGGCGACCGACCGAGCGGCAGGCGAAGCACACCGCGTGCGCGGCGGGAGACGGCCCGCAGCAGACGCCACAAGTGCCCGGCCCCGCCACCGGGGCGCGGTACGGGTCAGGCGGTGGGCGCGGTGGGCGCCTGCGCTGTCGGGCTCGGGTCGATGCAGGAGAAAGGTCCCCGTCGCACGGCTGACCAGCGCGCCATCCGCCGCACGCACGGTCGCCTCGCCGTAGGCGACCTGCTTGGCCAGGCGCACCACCTCGCCCCGCAGCGTGAAGGTGTTCCCCTTCATGGCGGGGCGCATGCACTCGGTCTTCATCTCGAGCGTGCCGCGGGTGCGGGCCGGACTGGGCAAGGCGGCGTTGATGGCGAAGTTCATGCACGCGTCGAGCAGCAAGGAATGCACACCCGCCTGGGTGATCCCGTGCGGGTTGCAGGCCATGTCGGTCGGCTCGAAGGTCCCGGCGACCCACCCGAGGTCCTCGCCGTCGACCCCGTAGTCGGTGAAGGCACCCCCCACCACCGCGATGATGGGCATGCCGCCGTCGCCGAGCCAGCGGTCCATGTCCTTGCCGCTGCGCTTGCCGGTGGAGGCCATCGGGCGCAGACCCTACCGGGCTCGCCGCGACCCTCCGGGACCCCGCGGCCCAGCGGAGATCTCACGTGACGCCGGGTAGGATCCACCGTGATCTGCCGGCGGGCGCCGATCGCCCGCCGGATGGGAGGAGACACCATGACCACCGCAGTCATCGTCGACGCTGTCCGGACCGCCGGCGGGAAGCGCAACGGGAAGCTCCGCAACTGGCACGCCGTCGACTTGGCGTCCGAGACCCTCAAGGCGGTGGTCGAGCGCAACAACCTGGACCCGGCCCTGGTCGACGACGTGATCATGGGCTGCGTCATGCAGGTGGGCGAGCAGTCGCTCAACATCGGGCGCAACGCCGTGCTCGCAGCCGGCTGGCCCGAGTCGGTGCCGGGAACGACGATCGACCGCCAGTGCGGGTCCTCCCAGCAGTCCCTCCACTTCGCCGCCCAGGGGGTCATGGCCGGCGCGTACGACATCGCCGTCGCCGCCGGCGTCGAGTCGATGACGCGCACGCCCATGGGCTCCTCGGTCGTGCGGGAGCTCGGCTACCCCTTCGGGCCGCGCATGATGAAGCGCTACACCGAGACCGGCCTGCCGGGTCAGGGCATCGGCGCCGAGATGATCGCCGACCAGTGGGACATCTCGCGCGAGGAGCTCGACGCCTTCTCCGTGCGGAGCCACCAGCGGGCGGCCCGCGCCACCGCCGAAGGGCCGCTTCGAGAACGAGATCGTGCCCGTCGCCGTCCGTGACGACGAGGGCAACGACACCGACGAGATCTTCGCCAGCGACGAGGGCATCCGCCCGGACTCGACCGTCGAGGCGCTCGCCAACCTCAAGCCCGCGTTCAAGGAGGGCGGCAAGGTCACGGCGGGCAACTCCTCGCAGATCACCGACGGCGCCTCGGCCGTGCTCGTCATGAGCGAGGAGAAGGCGAACGCGCTGGGCCTGCGCCCCCGCGCCCGCTTCCATGCCTTCGCCCTCGCCGGCGTCGACCCGGTCACCATGCTCACCGGCCCGATCCCGGCCACGACGGCGGTCCTCGAGCGGGCCAAGCTCACGCTCGACGACATCGACGCCATCGAGATCAACGAGGCGTTCGCCTCTGTGGTGCTCGCCTGGGAGAAGGAGCACCACCCCAACATGGAGATCGTCAACCCCAACGGCGGCGCCATCGCGCTGGGGCACCCGCTCGGCGCCTCGGGCTGCAAGCTGGCGGCCACGCTCCTCAACGAGCTGGAGCGGACGGGCGGTCGCTACGGGCTCCTCACGATGTGCGAGGGCGGCGGGCTGGCCAACGCCGCCATCATCGAGCGCCTCGGCTGAGGAACGCAGCACGGCCCGCTAGTGATAGCGGGTGGCGGCGAGGAAGCCCACGAAGATCATGACGAGGCCGATGACGAGCCCCCACGGCGAGCCATGGGCCAAGAACGGCAGGTGGGCCAGGTAGTTGACCGTGATGACGGCGACGCCGCCGATGAGCAGCACCAAGATGAGCGCGCCGAACCAGGGCGGGCTGTGCCGCACGCTCTTGGGGATGGGGGCCGTGTAGCGGCCGCTCTCCTCGGCGGTCTTGTAGCGACCGACCTTGGCGGCGCGGCCCGACGCCGACTTCCCCTTGCGGGAGGCGCCGCCGGGGCCCTTGCCCTTGGTGCTCGTTGCCACGGGGTGAGAGGTTAGCCACCGGCGGCGAATCCCCCCGAGCGCCGGTCAGCGTCGAGCGCGGCCCGCCCGGGCCGGTACCCGAGCCGTACCGCTACCATCGTGCGCCCATGGGACCGCGGGTGCTGGTCGTCGACAACTACGACTCGTTCGTCTACAACCTGGTCCAGGAGCTGGGCGAGCTCGGCGCCGACCCGGTGGTCTTCCGCAACGACGCCATCGACGTGGACGGCATCCGGGCGCAGCGGCCCGACGCGGTGCTCATCTCGCCGGGGCCGGGACGCCCCGAGGACGGCGGCGTGAGCCTCGAGGCCATTCGCCAGCTCGCCGGCGAGATCCCGCTCCTCGGGGTGTGCCTGGGCCACCAGTGCGTCGGGCAGGCCTACGGCGGCGAGATCGTCGAGGCGCCCCACCTCATGCACGGCAAGACCTCGGAGATCCATCACGACGGCCAGGGTCTCTTTGCCGGGCTGCCCAACCCGTTCGTGGCGACGCGCTACCACTCCCTCGTCGTGCGCCCGGACTCGGTGCCCGACGAGCTCGAGGTCAGCGCCACCTCGACGGACGGTGTGGTCATGGGACTGCGCCACCGCACCCTGGCCGTCGAGGGCGTCCAGTTCCACCCCGAGTCCGTGCCTCACCGCGTCGGGACCGGCACTTCTGGCCAACTTCCTCGGCCAGCTGGCGGTCGGCGCCGGCGCCTGACTCGCCGGCGATTCGCGGGTGCGCCTGAGCCGGTGGTGCCGGCGGTCGCTACGGGTGGGTGGTCGCAGGTGGTCGAGGTCGAGCTCGAGGTCGGCGTCGATGTCGAGCTCGTCGTTGTCGACGACGAGGTCGTCGTCGTCGGCTGGCAGACCGAGATGTTCACCGTGCTCCCGCTCGCTGCCAGCGCACCCGACGCTGGGCTCTGGTTGTCCACCTGTGCCGGCGGTCGCACCGTTCGGGCACGACGTGTCGGTGGTCGTGTTGGCGACCAGGCCGGCGGCGCTGATGGCGGACTCCGCCGCAGTTGGCCGACTGACCCACCACCCCGGGGACCGTGACGCAGTTGGAGATCACGAGGTTGACGGCGCTGTTGGGTTGCGCCGTTGCGTTCGGTGCGGGGGTCTGGGCGGAGACCACCCCGCTGCCGTACTGGCCCGAGCACCCGTTCGTCTGGGTACCGACGTTGAGACCGGCGGCCCGCGAGGGTGGAGCCGGCCGTGGCCCCGGTCTGCCCGAGCACGCTCGGCACCGAGACCGAGGTCTGCGTGCCCGACACCGTCAGAGAGCACCTTCGTCGAGGACTTGACCTTCGCCTTGGGCAGCGGGATTCTGGGCCAGGACGGTCCCGATGGGCTTGTTGCTCGACACGAACTTGACCGTGTAGCCGAGGCCGGCGTCGCTGATGAGCTGTGTCCGCCGGCGTCAGCTGCTGGCCCACCACCGAGGGCACGCTGACAGGCTGGTCCCGCGCTCACGATGAGGTCGACGGCGGAGTTCTTCGCCACCGACGCATCCGCCTTGGGATCGGTGGACATCACCACGCCGCTCGTCACGGTGTTGGACACGACCGTGTTGGTCGTCCCGACGGTCAGGTGGTCGTTCTGCAGCGTCTGGGTGGCCTGGCTCACGGTCTGGCCCACGACGTCGGGAACGCTGACGTTGCCGCCGAACACCGAGCGCAGCAGGAAGAAGGCGATGATGGCCAGCGCCACGAGCAGCACCACCAGCAGGATCACCAGGCGGCGAGTCCGCTTCTTGCGCTCGAGCTCGTCGCGGTCGGTCGGCGCCGCCGCGCCGATCGCCATCGTCCGGCCCGTCGTGGCCGGCACGGCCTGGGTCGCCCCGACCCCCGTCATGACGGAGGTGACGCTGGGATCGCCCGCCTCGACGGGGCGGCCGTCGGCGAAGCGAAGGAGGTCCGCCCGCAGCTCCTCGGCCGATCCGTACCGCTCGGCTGGATCCTTGGCCATCGCCTTCATCATGACGGCCTCGAGCGCCGGCGGGACCGCCGGGTTGACGACCCGGGGCAGGATCGGGCGTGTCGCGCACGTGCTTGGAGGCGACCGCGACCGGCGAGTCGCCCGTGAAGGGAGGGCGGCCGGCGGCCATCTCGTAGAGCACGACGCCGAGCGAGTAGATGTCGCTGCGGGCGTCGACGCCCTTGCCCTCCGCCTGCTCGGGTGAGAAGTAGGCCGCGGTGCCCATGACGGCGCCCGTCTGGGTCAGGCTCTCCTCGGTATTGACCGCGCGGGCGATGCCGAAGTCCGTCACCTTGACCTCGCCGTCGGGTGTGATCAAGACGTTGCCGGGCTTCACGTCGCGGTGGATCACGCCGTGGCGGTGGGCGAAGGCGAGTGCCGCGGCGACGCCGGCGCCGATGGAGGCGATCTCGCGCGGCGGCATCGGCTCGGGATCGCGCAGCACGGCGGAGAGCGGGCGGCCGTCGACGTACTCCATGACGATGAAGTACGCGCCGTCGTCCTCGCCCCAGTCGAAGACGGGAACGATGTTGGGGTGCGACAGGTTCGCCGCCGCCTGCGCCTCGCGCCGGAAGCGCTCGACGAAGGTGCGATCGACCGAGAGCTCGGGGAAGAGCACCTTGAGGGCGACGGGCCGGTCGAGCTGGCGGTCCATGGCTCGGTAGACCTGGGCCATGCCGCCGCGCGCGATGAGATGGGTCGCCTCGTAACGGCCTGAATAGATCCGCGGCGTCTCGACGGGCTGCATGTCGTCCCGAGCCTACGCTGGTCGACTTCGGCCACGGGGGCTCTGCGGCGTGTGGCGCTCACGGGGCACCCCCTGTCGTCGTCGACGTGGATAGAGCTCGCGGCGCCTGGCACCGTCGAGGTCGTGGTCGAGGAGGATCGAATGGTCGTGGTGGTCGTGGTGGTCGTCGCGTGGCGGCCGTCGCCGGCGGCGACGATCTGACTCACGTACTGCCGGGCCTTCGCCAGCGACGACTCCTGCACGCCGCCGCTGCACGGCGGCCGCCGCGGCGGGCAGCACCTCGCTCAGGGTGTGCGCCGGTGTGGTCGACCACCTTGGGGTGGAACCAGAGCACTCCGCCGGGCTGGCCCTGCTTCACCACGATCTGCTGGCCCTGCGCGTGACGATCCAGTTGTCGTAGGCGTACCAACGGAGGACGAAGTACGCCGCGACGGGCACGGCGGCGACGAGGAGGACGAACCCGACCACGCGGAAGGTGATGCGCCGGGGAATGCCGAGGCGGCGCCGGCGCGCGCGCCTGCTCTCCTTCTCCGGGCGCCTCAGCGACCCGCGCCGCGCCCGGAGTGCGGCGGCGGGACCCGCGCCGTCGGCACGGGCAACGGGCACCGGCGGTCGCGGTGCCCAGGAAGAACTCGTCGCTGCGCGGGCCGGTCTCGGCCAGCGCGAGCGGCTCGTCGCCGAAACCGAGGCGGGACCCCGGTGCCAAGGTGTCGTCGGAGCGGACAGTCAGGGAGCGTCGCCGGTCCGCCTCGCCGGCCGCGGGCTCCGGCCCCTTCGGACGCGACGGTGGCCGCGGCTCGGCGCCGCGCCTGCACCCGACGCCGCCGCCGCAGGTCGCAGCCGCCGGCGCCGACGGCGATCGTCGCGGCCTCCAGCCCGATGGGCGTGATCCTGGCCTTCGTCCTCGTCCCCATCGTCGCCGACCTGGACGTCGACGATGACGACGGTGATGTTGTCGGCGCCGCCGTGCTCGTTGGCCGCGTCGACGAGACGCCGTGCCGCCTCGTCGGGATCGTCGACCTCGCCCAGGATCTCGGCCATCTCCTCGGTGCTGACCTCGTTGGAGAGGCCGTCGGAGCAGAGGAGCACCCGGTCGCCCGTGCGCAGCTCGAGCTCCCACATGTCCGCCTGCACCTCGGAGGACACCCCGAGGGCCCGGGTGAGGATGTGGCGCTGGGGGTGGACCGCCGCCTCCTCCTCGGTCATCTCGCCGTGGCGCATCCGCTCCTCGGCCAGGCTGTGGTCAGCGGTGACCTGGGTCAACTCGCCGTCGGAGAAGATGTAGGCCCGCGAGTCGCCGACGTTGGCCAGCGCCAGCACGTCCTTGCCGCCCGTCCCGCCGACGAGCGCCATGGCGGTCAGCGTCGTCCCCATGCCGCGCAGGTCGGCGTTCAGCTGGCTCTCCTGCCAGACCGCGCTGTTGGCCTCGGTGAACGCGGCCCGCAGCCCGTCGACGGTGGGGGCGTGCTCGAAGGCCCGGTCCAGGGTCTCGACCGCGACACGCGCCGCGACCTCGCCACCGACGTGGCCGCCCATGCCGTCGGCCACGGCGTAGAGGTCGGGCCGCTCGAGCGGCATGTCCTGATTGACGGTGCGGACACGCCCGACATCGGTCGCCGACCCCGAGCGCAGCACTGTCACCGCGAGACCTCGAAGACGGTAGAGCCGATCTGGAGCAGATCACCCTTGCCGAGGCGGACGGCTTGCTTGATCTGCTCGGAGTTCACGAAGGTGCCGTTGGTCGAGCCGAGGTCCTCGACCCAGAGCTGGTCGTTGTGGCGGAACAGCCTGGCGTGCAGGGTCGACGTGTAGATGTCGTCGGGCATGGCGACACCACAGCCCGGCGAGCGCCCGATGGTCAGCTCGTCGTCGAGGTCGTAGGTGCGGCCGGCATGGCCTTCGGGCTGCACCACCTTCAGGTAGAGCTGGCGGCGGCGACTCTGCTTCGGACGGTCCTCGACCGGAAGCGCCGCCACCCGCTCCTGGCGGCGCTCGTGGCGACGCTCCGAGCGGGTCTTGCGCACGGTGGCCGGGCTCATCTCGACCCAGACCGCACGGATGACGCGCAGGAAGAAGAGGAAGATGAGGGCGATGACCCCCCATTGGAGGATCCGCAGGACAGCGTTCAGATTCTGCGTGGCGAGGAGGACCGCCACCGGGCTTGCGGTCACGACATTTCGAAGATGAGCTTCGTCGAGCCCACGCTGACCTCGTCACCGCTGGCCAGAAGCTGCTCGCGAACCGGGGCGCCGTTGACCCGGGTGCCGTTGGTCGACCCCAGGTCGATGACGAACACGCCGTCATCCTTGCGCCGCAGCTCGGCGTGGCGCCGGCTCACGTTGGAGTCCGGGAGCACGACGTCGCATTCGGGAAGACGTCCGATGACCAGGGCCTCCGAGCCCACAGCTCACCCGCCGGCCGTCGGGCAGGACCAGCTCGGCCAGGAAGCCGCCGTCCTCGCTCTCGTGCACCTCGGCGGTCACGGTGAAGCGGCCGGCCTTGAGATTGGATCCCTCGAAGATCTCCACCTCGACCGGGCCGACGAACGAATACCCCTCGATCTTGGCGTGCTCGCGGGCTGCGTCGGACAGCTCGCGGGAGAGCGCGTCGATGAAGTTGGCGAAGCGGGTCACGTCGGCGGGCGAGAGGGTCACGGCGAACGCGTTGGGCGCGATCAGGCCGCGCACCCCCACCCGACGGTGGAGGTCCATCTCGCGCGTCAACCGGCGGCCGATCTCGACCGGCTGCAGGTTGCTTCGAAACGGCTTCGCCAACGTTCCCTCCACCAGACGCTCGAGGCGCTCCTCAAACTGCTGGAGTCCCATGGTCCTCCAAGAGATTACCGGTCCCCCGGCGTCAACTGGGTTCTGGCAGGCGTCTGACCTGGTCACCTATACCCACCAGACGGTCCGAGCCGAACCTGGGCTGGGGTCCCAGCGACTACTCTTGCCCGGTCACTCGGGCGAGTGGCGGAATTGGCAGACGCGCAGGATTCAGGTTCCTGTGTCCGAAAGGATGTGCGGGTTCAAGTCCCGCCTCGCCCACGCACCGGCAACGGCACCGAGCTCGCCGTCGTGTGCAAGACGCAAGCCGGGATCAGACGTCTTCTTCGCTGGCGTCAGCCTTGCGCCGCCTGTCATAGCTCGGATCTTCCCGGTCGCGACTGGCCCCCCAGTACGCCCAGGGGTCATCCCCCGTCGGCACCGCATCAGGCACGACGCGGCGGTAGGCCAGCCGCCAGGCCCCGTTGATCCGACGGAAATAGTCCACATAGCGACCATGGCCGGCGACAACGTGCGTGCCCACGCGTGCCGTGGAAGACGTAGAACGTCTCCCCCCAGGCCTCGTCTCCCTCGACCTCGAAGACCGACTGCCCGAGCAGGTGGTGCATGGTGCTCATCGGACCGGGGCGAGACACGAATTCGGCGAACTGCTGACCGGTCCCCTTGAACGTGCCGTGGTCGTCAAAGGAGTCCTCGGCGTAGCAGGCCGCGATGCGCTCTGGATCGGCGCGGTCGACGGCCGACGAGAGGACGGCGAGCAGCTCCGCCAGCTCGAGCCTGTCGCTCCAGGCCTGCGCGCCCGCGCTGGTCGGGTCTTCCATCACGGTCGTCCCTCACGTGTGGCGCCGACTCGTCGCCATCGCGTCGATCGGTGGACTCGGCGCCGCCCGAGAGGCTCGCCGGGCGCCCAGGTGTGGGCAAGATGAGCGGTCATGACGGTGTCGGACACGACAGGTTCACGAAAGGCGCCCGCGGCGGCTCTGGCCGTGATCCCGCCCGTGAGCAATGCAGACTTCGCCGATCCCGATTGGATCGCGCCGTTCGCCCGCGAAGCGGAGCGGCTCGGGTTCGAATCGCTGGTCCTCCCCGAACACGTCGTGCTCGCCGTCGACTACACAAGCCGATACCCCTACTCGAAGTCCGGGCGGGTCCCTCTTCCGCACGACTGCGTGATCCCCGATCCGCTCGACACGCTGGCCTACGTGGCCGGGCGTCACGACCACCCTCGGTCTCGCGACCGGGCTGCTCGTGCTGCCGCTGCACAGCCCGCTCGTCCTGGCCAAGCGGGTGGCCACCGTGGACCGGCTGTCCGGGGGCCGAGCTCCGTCTCGGCGTCGGTCTCGGATGGATGCGCGAGGAGCTCGAGGCGGGGGGCGTCGACTTCGCCAGCCGGGGCGCACGGGCCGACGAGGCGATCGACGCCATGCGCGCGCTGTGGCGTGCCGATCCGCTCACGGGCGCGCACTTCGAGGGCCGGCACTTCGCCTTCAGCGGCGTGCAGTCCTTTCCGCGACCCGCCGGTGGAGGTGGCGTCCCCATTGAGGTGGGCGGGACATCGGCTCGGCAGCCATCCGCCGTGCCGCGCGGCGCGGGGACGGATGGCTGTCCCTCGGACTCAGGGGCGATCGCCTGGAGGTCGCGTTGCGCCTCCTCGCCGAGGAGGCGGCGGTGGCCGGGCGCGATCCCGAAGCCATCGACGTGACCCTGAGCGGTGTGACCACGGCGGCCTCCGTCGATCGCACCACCCTCGAACAGGCGGCGTGCTTTGGGCGCGCGGCGGGTGGTGCTCAACCTCGGCTCCGCCACCCTGGCCGGAGGCCCTCGACGAGCTCCGTCAGGTGGCCGGACGCGCCGAGCTCACCGCACCACGCTGAGTCAGCCCGCGCGCAGCGGTTGGTCGCTCACCAGGTCGACCCGCAGCACCCGCTCTTCGATCCGCCACCCCTCCGGGCTGCGCGCGTAGGTGTCGAGATAACGGACGTGCCACACCATGAGTGTCTCGGCGCCCTCGTCGCCGAGGACGTGATAGGCGACGCACCGCGTCTCGCCCGTCGCGCCGCCTCCGCTCACCGTGGCCAGGTGGTTCCCGATGGTGTGGGTGGTCTGGCGGAAATAGCGGGCCGTGCCGATCGCCTTGGTGATCTCGGCCCGCCCCTGGCTGCGGCTGGTCGGCTCGGCGGCGCCGGGCGTCGCGTAGGCGACGAAGATGCCGTCGTCGGTGAAGAGCCGCGCGACGCCCTCGGCGTCGCGCCGGTCGACGCCCTGCGCGTAGGCGTGGACGAGGTCGGAGATGGCCAGGCGATCGACGACCATGCTCACGGGTTCCGGGTCGGCGGCCATGTCTCACGTTGCCCGATCCGTGCCGCCGCGCGAAGGGCCGGCGGAAGGACGCGGCGGTCTCGACGAGAAAGACTCTGCCAGGCCGGCCCTAGAGGCGGTAGAGCTTCTGTGCGTTCTCCCCGAGGATCTTGCGCTGCACCTCGGGGGCGAGGGTCGACATCTTCTCGGCCACTGTGTCGAGCGGATGGGGGTACAAGCAGGTCGGGTGGGGGAAGTCGGTCTCGAAGAGGATGCTGTCCGCGCCCACCGCGTCGACGAGCGTCGGCAGGTTGTTCTTCTCGAACCAGAAGGTGGCGTAGAGGTTCCGCTTGAAGTACTCCGAGGGGAGCATCTCGAGGGCGTCCGAGTTGCTTGGGGGCGTTCTCGGACATCTCGTAGTCGAGCGCCTCGAGGATGAAGGGCACCCACCCCACACCGCTCTCGACCGAGACCATCTTCAGCGTGGGGTGCCGGTCGAGCATGCCGCTCAAGATGATGTTGCTCACCACGCGGGCGTTGCCGATGAAGAGCAGCGTCCCGCCGATGGCCAGCTTCGTGTCCTCGTCCTGGGACTCCCAGGGGTAGGTGCCGAAGTAGGTCATGGTGGTCAGGCTGGCCCCGATGTGGAAGTGCACGGGCAGCTGCCGGTCGGCGCAGACCTCCCACAACGGGTCCCAGGCCCGGTTGGCCAGGTCTGGCCCGCCGACGTCGTTGGGGTCCGAGGTGATGTTGACCCCGCGCAGGTCGAGCGACGGCGACGCGCGTCGCCTCGGCCACCGCTGCGTCCACGTCCCACGCCGGAAGCACCGGCATCGGGAGGAGGCGCCCACCCGAGTCGGCCTGGATCTCGGCCGGCGGCGTCGTTGTAGATCTGCAGGCACAAGAGCCGGAGCTCGGGGTCCTTCACGATGTCGGAGATCCCCTGGCCGCCGAGCCCGATGGAGTTGGGGAAGCAGACCTGCGCGTGGACCCCCGACTCGTCCATGACCTCGATGCGGGCCTCGACATCGAAGGCGCCGAGGTGGATCTGGTCCTGGGTCCACTCGAAGAGCGCCTCGGCGGCGCGGCCCTTGCCTCCGTCGCGGTCGATGACCCCGCCGCCGCCGGCGAACCCGAGCTCGGCGCCGTCGACGTACCACATGGGCTTGCCGTCCACCTCGACGACGTGGGGCACCCGGTCGGCGAACTTGGCCGGCGCACGCTTGGTCCACAGGTCGTGGGCCTCGGTCAGGTGGGTGTCGGCATCGATCACCCGCAGCCCTTCAAGTGCCAGCGTCATGGTCCCTCCCCGGCTCGGTCCTCGACTTCTATTCTCGACGTCGATGTCGATTTCACCTTACGCCCTGTACTACGGCCGTGGTCCAGAGCGGGGATGGCAGCGGCCCGGCTCAGCGGGTCCGCGGGAACCCGAGGTCGATCTCGCTGGTCGCGGGGTCGGGCCAGCGGGTCGTGACCACCTTGGGCCGGGTGTAGAAGCGGATGCCCTCGGGCCCGTACATGGCGGCGTCGCCGAAGAGAGAGGACTTCCAGCCCCCGAAGGAGTGGAAGCCCACGGGGACCGGGATGGCGACGTTGACCCCGACCATGCCCGCCGTCACCTCGCGCTGGAAGCGCCGGGCGGCGCCGCCGTCGCGGGTGAAGATGGCCGACCCGTTGCCGTAGGGGCTCTCGTTGACGAGCGTGATGGCCTCCTCGTAGGTGTCGACCCGGACGACGCTGAGGACGGGACCGAAGATCTCGTCGTCGTAGACCCGCATGCCGGGCCGGACCCCGTCGAGCAGCGTGCAGCCGAGGAAGAAGCCCTCGGGCCACTCCGCCGCGACCGTCGACGACGAGCCGGGCGCCCTCCGCCTCGGAGCCGTCGACGTAGGACGCGCACGCGGTCGCGGTGCTCCGCCGTGACGAGCGGGCCCATCTGCGAGTCGGGGTCGGTCCCGGGGCCGACGACCACGGTGGGGATCCGCGCCGCGATCGCGTCGACGAGCTGGTCGCCGACCGCGCCGACGGCGACGACCACCGAGACCGCCATGCAGCGCTCACCCGCCGAGCCGAAACCGGCCGAGATCGCGGCATCGGCGGCCGCACCGACGTCGGCGTCGGGGAGGACCACCATGTGGTTCTTCGCCCCGCCGAGGGCCTGGACACGCTTGCCGTGCGTGCTCCCGACTCGTAGACGTGCCGGGCGATCGGCGTGCTGCCGACGAAGGACACCGCGGCCACGCCGGGGTGCGCCAAGAGCGCGTCCACCGCCACGGCGTCACCGTGCACGACGTTGAGGACGCCGTCGGGCACGCCCGCCTCCTTGGCCAGCTCGGCCAGGAGCAGGGAGGGAGAGGGGTCCTTCTCGGAGGGCTTGAGCACGAAGGCGTTCCCGCAGGCGATGGCGTTGGCCAGCATCCAGAGCGGGACCATGACCGGGAAGTTGAACGGGGTGATGCCGGCGACCACGCCGAGGGGCTCGAGGATGGTGTGCACGTCGACGCCGCTCGAGACCTCGGTGGAGTGCGACCCCTTCAGCAGGTGGGGGATGCCGCAGGCGAACTCGATGTTGTCGAGGCCACGCGCCACCTCGCCCGCCGCGTCGCTCAACACCTTGCCGTGCTCGGCGGTGACGGCGGCCGCCAGGTCGGGAGCGGCGGTCGGCCACCAGGTCGCGGAAGCGGAACAGGACGGCCGCCCGCGGCGCTGAGCGAGCCGGACGCCCACTCCGCGGCGGCCTCGGTCGCGGCGTCGACCGCCGCGTCGACCTCGTCGCGCCGATGCCAGGGGGACGGTGGCCGTCTGCACCCCGCGGGCGGGGTCGAAGACCGGCCCGTCACGGCCCGATGTACCCGCGACCGACTTGCCTCCGACCCAGTGCTCGAGCTCTCGCATGGACGACGATCCTGCCACCGCTGCCGGCTGGGCCGCGATCGCAGCGGCGGCTCCCGACCCGCTCGAGACGGTGGCGGGCTCCCGTGGCAGCTTGGCCAGCTCCTCGGAGACCATGCGGTCGTGCTCTTCGAGGTCGCGCCGCGCCGCGCGCGGGCTCCAGCGGCCGCGCATGAAGAACACGAGGACGGCGAAGACGACCTGCCGATCAGGCAGACGGTCCACCAGCGCTTCCACTCCCCCGGCGAGGTCTTCTGCGCCGGCACCAGCTTCTGCTCCGCGACCAGGAGGTTGGCCAGGTTCGGCGAATACTTCGCCACCCCGGCGATCTGGGCCTGGGTCACCGGCTTGCCGTTCTGGATGTCCAGGGCGAGCGGGTTGAAGGCGTTCAGGCCCAGGACGTTGGGGTTGGTCAGGCCGCCGGCGGCCGTCAGGGCCTTGAGCAGGTCGTGGGTGCTGTTGCAGACCTCGAGGATGGTGGCGAGCGTGGTGAGCTGAGGTCGCGCCTCGGGCGTCGTCTTCAAATTGGCGATGACGTCGGCCGGCGCCGGTGTGGCGTTGCACTTCAACGTCGACGTATTCGGCGCGTAGGGCTGCGCCGCCTGGATCGCCTGCAGCGTGGAGCCCGCGTTCTGGTTGTCCACGAGCACCGTCGACGTCGTGATCACGTACGGCAGCACGAGGAAGGACAGCGCGACGGTGATGCGCAGGATCCACCCCCAGATGGCCAGACCCGCGGCGGTGAGCGCCGGGTTGTGGTGCTCGACCTGCTCGGTGTAGTTGGCCATCCAGGGCGCGTAGGCGAACGAGATCGAGACGGCCAGCAGCACGATCACCAAGACGTTGGAGTAGTAGCCGGTGTGGGGATGGCCGGTCTGCATGATGAGGAAGACCATCATCACCATGGCGCAGACGGCGCCGACCAGCATGAACGGCTTGCGCACCTTGGCCCAGTCCGACAGGAACCCCGGCCAGGACGAGCCCGAGCGAGAGGAAGCCCGCCAGCCAGACGTTGATGCCGTTGGCCTGGGCGTGGTCCGGTTGAAGGTGACCACCCAGTAGATGGTCAGCACGCTGACCGACGCGTAATAGAAGAGCAGGAACACCGAGATCGCGATGGACGACGAGATGAGGTCGAGCTGCATCATCGAGCGGATCGGGTGCGCCGTCGCCGCCTCGACGTCGATGCCCATGGCCCGCGCCTCGACGAGCGCGCGTTCGCGCTCGCTCACCATGAGCTGGTCGCGCAGCTGTGGGGAGAGCTCGCGCAGGAAGAAGAACGAGATGACCACCACGCACAGGCAGACGATGCCCGAGATGATGAACTGGTCCTGCCACGGCTAGAGGTGGTCCAGCGTGTGCGTCGCCACCACGCTGGCGAAGAGCGCGCCCATGGTGGGCCCGAGCGCCCAGAAGCCCATGGCCACGCCGCGGCCCATCTGGGGCGAGAAGTCACGCATCAGCGCCGGCGTCGAGACCAGGATGACGCCCTCGACGAAGCCGATCACGCAGTAGGACGCGGCGAACCACCACTTGTCGGGATGTGCGGGATGGCGAAGAGCTGGATCAGCGCGACGAGCAGCGTGCCGTAGATCGTGAGGTTGGCGCGGCCGATCTTGTCGGAGAGCCCGCCGATGAACGCGCTGAACGCGCCGATCGCGTTGGAGACGACGAGCAGGTACAGGAAGAACGCGAACGACATGTGGTAGTAGGGCAGCAGCAGCGGCGTGACCGCCCCCTCCACGTAGTAGAGGTAATAGAGCATGATCGTCGTGAGGACGACGATCGCCAGGTACCCGAGCCGCGGCAGGGTGTCGGGGTACTTGTAGAGCTGGCGCCGCCACGAGGGCGTTGGCCGAGCCCGTGGTGCTCGGGGAGCGCTGCCGTCGCCGCCGTCGTGCTCATGTCGATCCCCTTTCCAACAATGTCGTCCCCATACCCCGGCCATCCGCCACCGGCACCGGGTCGGACCGGCGGTGAGCCGGCACCGATGCTAGGACCAGAGCCGTCGGAACACAGGCGGCGGCCGCCCCGGCCAACGGGCTACGTGGCGGCAACCGGCGCGAGCGGCACGTGCCAGGTGAGCCGGGTCCCACCCTCGCGGGAGGTGCCGAGCTCCACGTCGCCGCCCAGCCGCTCCGCCCGTTGGCGGATGTTCTTCAGGCCGAGGCCGGTCGAGGACGCCTCGCCCATGCCGTGCCCGTCGTCGGCGACCACCAGCGCGCAGCTCGTCCCCGGCGGCGATCGTGATGACGACCTGGGAGGCCTGGGCGTGCTTGCCGACGTTGGTCAGCGCCTCGCGCAGGACGGCCAGCACCTCCTCGGCCAGCGGCCCGGTGACCATCGTGTCGACCGGGCCGCTGAAGGCGACCTGCGGCAGGAGCCCGAGCACGGGCCGCAGCTCGTGCACGAGGTCGAGCACCTTGGGGTGCAGCCCCTCCTTGTTGATCGTGAGCTCGATGTCGAAGATCGCCTTGCGCAGCTGGCGGATCGTCTCGTCGAGCTTGTCGATCGCTTCGCCGATGCGCATCACCGCCTCGGGTCGCTCGACCAGGCGCGCCGTCCCCTGCAGCGACAGGCCGATGGCAAAGAGCCGCTGGATCACCGAGTCGTGCAGGTCGCGGGCGATGCGGTCCCGGTCCTCGGTCAGCGCGCGGTCGCGCACGAGGCCGTGCAGCCGCGCGTTCTCGATCGCGATGCCCGCCGCCATGGCGAGCGCCAGGACCAGCTCCTCGTCGTCCTCGGAGAACTCGGCCGCGTTCCTCTTGTTGGTGAGGTAGAGGTTCCCGTAGACCTCGCCGTGCACCCGGACCGGCACGCCGAGGAACGACGTCATCGCGGGATGGTGGGCCGGGATGCCGAAGCTGTCGGGGCTGGCGGCGATGTTGGCCAGGCGGAGCGGCTTGTCGTCGGCGATGAGCGTGCCGAGGACGCCGCGTCCGGTGGGTCGGGGACCGATGGCCTGCTCCTCCTCGCTGTCGAGGCCCGACCGTGAGGAATTGGTCGAGCGTCCGCCCGTCCTCGGTGAGCACGCCGAGCGCCCCGTACTGTGCGTCCACCAGGTCGCATGCCTCCTCGATGATCCGGCGCAGCACCACCGGCAGGTGGAGCTCGGCGTCGAGGATCAAGATCGCCTGGACCAGGCGGCGCAGCTTGACGGGATCGTCGATCCGGTCGAACGGCTGCACAGGCCAGCCACCGATAGAGGCGGTCGCAGCGCATGTGCGTGGCTCAAACGGCCGGCGCATCAGGATCCCCCGCGGTGTCCGAAATGGCGGATGGCCCGTGGCAGTATTGGCCAGATGGCGATTCGGGTTTTCGTCCTCGACGATCACGAGTTGGTGCGGACGGGCCTGCGCACGCTGCTCGAGGCCGAAGACGACCTGGAGGTCGTCGGCGAGGCCGGGACGGCGGAGCAGGGGCTCGAGATGATCCGCGACCTCGAGCCCGACGTTGCCATCCTCGACGTCCGCCTGCCTGACGGCAACGGGATCGAGGTGTGCCGGGAGATCCAGTCGGTCGCGCCGCAGGTGCGCTGCCTCATGCTCACGTCGTACTCGGACGACGACGCGCTGTTCTCGTCCATCATGGCGGGGGCGTCGGGCTACGTCTTGAAGGAGGTCGGCAGCGGCGACCTCCTGGGCGACATCCGCCGGGTCAGCCAGGGCATGTCCCTGCTCGACCCCGCGCTCACCCAGGAGCTCTTCGACCGGCTGCGCAAGGACCAGGAGGCCGAGTCCCGCCTGACCGTGCTCACGCCGCAAGAGCGCAGGGTCCTCGAGCTCATCGCCCAGGGGCAGTCGAACCGCCAGATCGCCGAACAGCTCTTCCTGGCCGAGGCGACGGTCAAGAACTACGTCTCGAGCCTGCTCTCCAAGCTTGGGATGCGCCGGCGCACGGAGGCCGCGGTCTATGCCGCCGTGCTGGCGGAACGAAAGTCGGTCAACCCGGGCAACCCCAAGACGTCTGAGCTGCAGGCGACCTTGACCCGGCGGTGGTCGTCGAGCGTGCGGAAGTCCACCCCGGCGTCGCGCAGCAGGTCCTCGAGGCGCCCGCGCTCGGCCAGTGGGTTGGCGAAGCGGCTGGGGTCGCTCTCGATACCCATCGCCGTGCACAGCCGCAGCAGCATCCGGTCGTGGTCGAGCTCGAGCGCCAGGTCCTCGGTCATGACGTGGCCACTGTCGGGCTCGTGGGCGTGCAGCCGCCGGCGGCACTGCAAGAGGATCACCACCAGTCGTCCCGGGACGTCGGCAGCGGCACGGGGTCCACCTCGGCGCACAAGCCCGACAGGAGCTCGCTGTACATCGACATGACCAATAATTTTCGCTGGAATTGGGCGCGGCCAATAGAGCCGATACTCCTGTTTTGGCCCGGGCCGATCCTCCCCTTCGATCCCCGCTGGCCCCAACGATTGTTTGGGGGCTGCGCGGCGGGCCGGGAGACCTCAGCGCTTGGTGACCCGGGTGGAGCGGTCAGCCCGGGACAGCACTTCCTCGGCCGACTCGGCGTCCTCGGCGATGGCCACGCCGAGGGACGCGTGCAGGCGGATGTCCTGGCCCCCCACCGTCACCGGCTCGTCGAGCGTGTGCTGCAGGCGGCGCATCAGGGGGCCCACCGACTGCTCGTCGTTGACCGCGACCACGACGACGAGCTCGCTCCCGCCGACACGTCCCACCGTGTCCTCGGCCCGGAGCACCGACGTGAGCCGGCGGGACATGTCGCACAGAACGGTGTTGCCGGTGGTGTAGCCGAGGTCGAGGTTGATCTCCGCCAGATTGTCGAGGTTGATGTGGCACACCACCACCTCTCCTCCGTGCCGGCGGCGACGCGCCAACGCCTGGGTCAGCCGGTCGAGCAAGAGCAGCTGGTTGGCCAGACCGGTGTGCGGATCGGCCATCGAAAGCTGCCAGAGCTGGTCGTACTTGCCCATGCGCGGCGCGGCGGACGCGCCCTCGGCGCCGCTCGTCGAGCTGATCTCCTGCAGCATGGATTCAACGGTGCGCGTCTGGCCGCCGACATCGGTGCTCGGGGAGCTCGGCGTCGCGCCCTCGTCCGCAACGCCCGTGGCGTCGGCGTCCTCGTCGGCGTCGTCCTCAGAGTCGCCTCCGCCGAGCGTGCTCTTGGCCATCTCTACGCCCACCCCCTCCGATACGGGCTTCTCACTCTTATCGGTTCACCAGCCGCGGAAACAGAGCCGTAAGTCATCATCTCTTCGCGAAACGCTCCTACCAGGGCCCGTGCCGGTCCGCGTCGATGGCTCATTGTAGCGACTCGACCTGCGCGAGCGATGGTGTGCTGCGCCACCGCGCTCGACTCGGGCACCAACCTTCCAGTCACGAGCAGGACTGAGACGCTGCGTTCGCCGCGCTAATCTCGCCCGCGGCCGTGGCGGGAACCTGCCCAACGGTCACGCCCGTCGGGCGGCGCCACCGGCGCACGCGACCGGGCACACACCGAATGAATCGGAGTTCACGGTCATCATCGCTTCCCACCATCCTCCGACGAAGGCGAGCGCACCGGCGCGCCATGACGGGCCGAAAACGGTGCAGCGCTGCCGGCGGTCATGGTCGTCGACCGCCCCGGGCTCGACCAGCTCGTCGCCGCGGTGGCGGGCGAGGAGTACTACGCCTTCGACACCGAGTTCCACACCGAGCGCACGTACGTCCCCGACCTGGCGCTCATCCAGATCGCCTGGGCGGACAAGGTGGCGCTGGTCGACCCGCTCGCCGTGGACCCCGAACCGCTGGCCGCGCTCTTCAGCGGGCCGGGCACGGCGGTCGCGCACGCGGCGTCCCAGGACCTCGACGTGCTGCAGGCCGCGTGCGGCACCGTGCCCGCCACCGTCTTCGACACCCAGATCGTCGCCGGGTTCCTCGGCATGTCGACACCGTCGCTGTCCCGTCTCGTCGACCAGGTGCTCGGCGTGACGCTCCCCAAGGCCGACCGGCTCTCGGACTGGTTGGTACGGCCGATCAGCGAGCGCCAGATCACCTACGCGGTGAGCGACGTCGCCCACCTCTTGGAGCTGCGGTACGGTCCTGACCGAGCGCCTGCAGGCACTCGGCCGGCTCGAGTGGGCGCTCAACGAGTGCGACGAGGTGCTGGGCGATCGCACCCCGGCTCGCGTGCCCGAGGAGGCCTGGTGGAAGCTGGGCGACATCCGCAGCATGTCGCGCCGCTCCCGCGCCGTCGCCCAGGAGGTGGCGGCCTGGCGCGAGCGCACCGCGGCCGAGACGAACCGGCCGCGGCGCATGGTGCTCTCGGACCTCGGGCTGCTGGCCATCTCGCAGCGGCCACCGCGCAACGGCGGCAGAGCTCCGCGCGCACGCGCGGCGTCGACGGCCGGCACCTGGCGCAGGGGCGGGCGGCCGAGATCCTCGCCGCCGTCGAGCGGGGCCTCGACGCTGCCAGCCGGACCAGATCCGCATGCCCACCGACGGCCGCGACGCGCCGGCGCCCGCCGGCGGCGGTCGCCGTGTGCTCGGGCCTGGTCCGCCAGATCGCCGACGACCTCGACTTCGACCAGGGCCTGCTGGCCACCCGGGCCGACATCGCGCAGCTGCTCTGCGGCGAGCCCAGCCGGCTCGACGAGGGCTGGCGCCGCGCCATCGTCGGCGACCCGCTGCGCCGCCTCATCGCCGGCGAGGTCGCCGCCGGCGTTCGACCGGCGGGGCCACCTCGTGCTCGAGGAGCGCTCGCACCGGCCGGCGCCGGCCGAGACCCCCAGAACGGACGCGGCTCCGTCCTAGTTGACCGCCGCTCCCGCCCGGCCCAGTAGGGCTGGCGCAGCTTGTACTTCTGCAGCTTGCCCGTCGCGGTGCGGTCCAGCGCGTCGCGGAGCTCGACGCTGGTCGGCGCCTTGAAGTGGGCCAGCCGGTCCCGGCAGTGCGCGATGAGCTCGGCCTCGCTGACCTCGTGCCCCTCTCGCACCACGACGAGCGCCTTGATCGTCTCGCCCCACTTCTCGTCGGGCACGCCGATCACGGCCACCTCGGCCACGGCGGCGTGCTGGTAGAGGCAGTCCTCGACCTCGATGGACGACACGTTCTCGCCCCCGGTGATGATGACGTCCTTCTTGCGGTCCGAGATCACCACGTAGGCCCCGTCGAGGTAGCCGCCGTCGCCGGTGTGGAACCACCCGCCGTCGAGCGCCTCGGCCGTCTCGTCGCGGCTGCTCCCAGTAGCCGGCGAACACGTGGTTGGAGCGGGCCAGCACCTCGCCGTCGGCGTCGACGCTCGATCCGCACGCCGACGGCCGGCACGCCGGCCCGGCTCGAGCAGCTGCGACCGCGCGCCGGCGTCCAGCTCGTCCCACTCCGCCGGCGCCCGGTTGATGGTCAGCAGCGGGCGCCGTCTCGGTGAGCCCGTAGATCTGGATGAACTCCCAACCGAGCTCGGTCTCGACCCGCTCGATCGTCTTCGACGGCGGCGGCGCGCCGGCCACGACGATGCGCACGGTGCCCCGACCGGGCACCGCGCGGCCCTCGGCCGCACGCGCCTCGGCCGCGCCCAGGATGGCCGCCACCACCGCCGGCGCGCCGCACAGCAACGTGACGCCGTGGCGCTCGATGCGCGACAGGATCTCCTCGCCGTCCACCTTGCGCAGCACGACGTGCCGCGCCGCCCATGCCGGTCACCGCGTAGGGCATGCCCCAGCCGTTGCAGTGGAACATCGGCAGCGTGTGCAAGAGCACGTCGCGGTCGCTGACGCCGGTGTGCCACCCGAACGTGGCCGCGTTGAGCCAGCAGTTGCGGTGCGTCAGCTGCACGCCCTTGGGCCGCGCCGTCGTCCCCGACGTGTAGTTGACCGAGCAGGTGGCGTCCTCGTCGGCCTCCCACGCGCTGCGGCGCGGCGCCCGTCCGGCGCCGGCGCGAACAGCGCGGCGTCGTCGACCCCGTCCAGGCAGAAGCGGTGGCTCACCTTGATGGTGTCCACCTCGCCGGCGAGGTCCGGGTCGTACAGGAGGACCGACGCCCCGGAGTGCTCGACGATGTAGGCGATCTCCTCGGCGGTCAGCCGGAAGTTGATGGGCACCAGGATGCGGCCGAACCCGCTCACCCCGAAGTACGACGTCAGGAACCGCCCCGAGTTCGGGCTGACGATGGCCACCCGCTCGCCGTGGCCGACCCCGAGGTCGTCGAGCGCGAGCGCCATCCCCCGGGCCCGGGCCTCGAGCTCGGCGTAGGTCAGCGTCCCGAGCGACCCCGGCCACACCGGGCTCGTCCACCACCGCGATCGCGCTCTCCGTAGACGAGCGCGGCGCGATCGAGGAAGTCGGCCACCGTCAGCGCGACCCGCATGCCACCCCCGATCTCTCCGTGCCAGGTAGAACCCCGCGGCGACCCTATCGGATCGCCTGCGGTTCGTTCCTAGAAATGCCCGAGCACCGGGTGCGGCACGTAGGGCTTCTCGAGTTGGGCGATCTCGTCCGCCGACAGCGTCAGCTCCTCGGCCGCCAGCGCGTCCTTGAGGTGCTTCTTCTTGGTCGAGCCGACGATGGGCGCCGTCACGCCGGGCTTGGCCAGCAACCAGGCCGAGGCCGACCTGCGCCGGCCGGCACCCCGCGTGCGGCGGCGACCTCGTTCACCGCGTCGACCACGTCGAAGTCCGTGGGCTGGTCGTAGAGGTAGTCGGTGAACGCATCCGTGCTCGACCGGGTCGTGAGGCGCTCGCCGTCGCGGGTGCGGTTGCCGGCGAGCATGCCGCGCGCGAGCGGGCTCCACGGGATGCACCCGACGCCCTGGTCGAGGCAGAGCGGGATCATCTCGCGCTCCTCTTCGCGGTAGATCAGGTTGTAGTGGTTCTGCATGGAGACGAACTTCGTCCAGCCGTGCACCTCGGCCGTGTGCTGCGCCTTGGCGAACTGCCACGCGAACATGCTGCTGGCGCCGATGTAGCGGGCCTTGCCGGCGCGGACGACGTCGTGCAGCGCCTCCATCGTCTCCTCGATCGGCGTCCGGGGGTCCCAGCGGTGGATCTGGTACAGGTCGACGTAGTCCATCTTGAGGCGGCGCAGCGACGCGTCGATGCCCGAGAGGATGTGCTTGCGGCCGAGACCGCCTCCGTTCTCGCCCGGCGTCACCGGCATGAACACCTTGGTGGCGATGACGGCCTCGTCGCGGGTCAAGAACTTCGGGACCAGCCTGCCCGTGGCGACCTCGCTGGCACCCGCCGAATAGGTGTCGGCCGTGTCGAAGAAGGTCACGCCGCCCTCGACCGCTGCCTTGACGATCGGCTCGGCGGCGTCCTCGTCGATCACCCACGGGCCGATCGCTGCCGTTCCCGAAGCCCATCATTCCGAGGCAGATCCTCGAGACCCGCAGGCCCGCCGTGCCCAGATTCGTGTAGTTCATGGCTGACCTCGCTCGTACCGGCGTGTTGGCGCGCCGGCACCCGCATACTTACCAGCCCCGACGGCGCTCCGCCGCGGCCGGCGCGTCAGTCACCCTGGCCGAATGGGTTGCCGCCCGAGCCGTACCCGCCGTCGCCATACCCGTGTCCGTATCCATTGCCGCCGTCGCCACCGCCGCCTCCGAGGCCGCCGCCGAGGCCCCCGCCTCCGCCATTGCCGCCACCGCCGTCGCCGTAGCCGCCTCCCCCGAGGCCGCCGCCGTCGCCATTGCCGCCGCCGCCGTAGCCACCACCGCCTCCGAGGCCACCGCCGCCACACCCGCCGTCATTGCCACCGCCGCCGGTGCCCTGACCGCCGCTGCCCTGACCACCAGTGCCCTGACCGCCGGTGCCCTGACCGCCGGTGCCCTGACCGCCGGTGCCCTGACCACCGCTGCCCTGACCACCGCTGCCGGCGCCTCCGGTCGAGGTGCCGATCCCGCCTCCGCTCGTGCCGATCCCGCCTCCGCTTGTGCCGATCCCGCCCCCGCTCGTGCCGATCCCGCCCCCGCTCGTGCCGATCTCGCCACCCGATGGAGGCACCGTCGTCGTCGTGGTCGGCGGACTCGTCGTGGTGGTGGTCGTGCCGCTTGCGGCACCGCCCGTACCCAAGCCGGCAGCATGTGCCCGTCGGCGACGGGGAGTGGGCGGGTGAAGCCACGGACACCACCGCGAGAACGGCGCCGGTTGAGCCCGATGACCCCCCGGTCGCGCCGGTGGATGCGCTCGACGCCGCTCCGGTCGGGCTCGGCGCCGTGGGCGTCGTCGTCTGGGGCGCGGCGAGGGTGGGCGGCGACGTGGAGTTCGGCACGTCACTTCTGCCAAGACCGGAAGACTCGGCCGAAATCAGGGGTTGAATGATGGGTCCGGGTCCGACGACCAGGCCGGCGACCACGGTCGCTGCGGCCGCTACCGCGGCCGCCGACGCGACCAAGGGGTTGCGAGGAAGGAATCCTGGACGGGCCGCATAAACGGCAGCCGCAGCGACCGGAACCGCCGCAGCACCATTGCGAAGCGGGTGTCCGAAGCTGCGCGACTGAAGACGTCTTCAAGCGTCGCGTTCTCGTTCGCGCCAGCCGGGTCCGGCGTTGCTCCCTCCATCGCTCCTCCACCAGCAATCGTCAAACAGGCGGGGGCGATGCGACTCGGAGCCCGACTCTCCGAGAGCTACTGCACTTACCCCCTCACAAGCCACCATATAGCGATTGGTTCACGCGAAGTGCAAGGTTTGCGGATTCGGTCTGCATTCATTTCGAACGTGGGTTGGGAGTCCGAAAAAACTGATTACAGGTTGTATCGCGCGCATCATTTCCGTGGGCGTCCGTTGTGACACCGTTGTCAAGCACCGCGCGACTGTCGGAGTCCGTTCACTGTTGCGCGCACATTGTTCAACGCGCCACCCACCGGCGCCGTCGCGGCGACGTTGGAAACGTGGTGAATCGCCGTCGTCGTGAGTGTCGTGCCGACGTTTGTCAACACGTCCCCGACGTCGCTCGACACTGCACAAGGCGCCCGTCGAATCGGACGATGGGGGACTCGCGGGAGATCCGAAGCGTCGTCGTGCGTCGAACGCAGGACCCGCGGGGACACGCGGGTGGACCGAGAGCCTCACTCAGCGGCGCGGCGGAAGTACCGGCTCAGGGTTTCTTCTTGCTGTTGGTACGACGAGCCGATGCCGCTGCCGTAGAGCGCGGTCGGCTCTTCGAGCATGCGCTCAAAGGTCAGCTTGCAGACGGCTTGCCCGTTCTCGACCATGAAAGGCACGTCGTGCGCCCGCACCTCGAGAGCGGCCCGCGAACCACAGAAGCGCCAGCCGGGTCGAACCCGAAGCCCGGGTCGAAGAAGCCGGCGTAGTGCGTGCGCAGCTCGCCGCTCGTCGGATCGTAGGCCGTCATTTCTGCCGCCAGGTTGGGCGGGATGCTGACCGCCTCGTGCGACATCAACAGGTAGAACCGCCTCGGCGACAAGACCAGGCGGTCGCCCTCCTCTCGGAACACCGGATCCCAGAAAGGCGTCGGGTCGGCCTCGACGCCCGTCGTCAGATCGAGCAATGGGGCGCTGTCCCGGGTGCTGTGCCCCACCTGGCCCCGCTCATCGCCGTGCAAGTCGAGGCCCAAGAAGAGCCCGTTCGACAGCACCAGGTCTTCGACCGGGGCCGGCGCGCCCCGCCGGAAGAGGATGGGGGCGGCGAGATGCGTCTGGCGCACCTCCTCGTCGCTCAGCCAGGGCCTGCCCATGGACAAGCGCAACTGGTTCAGCGTCAAGTCCTCGTTCACCCGTACGGCGAACGACAGCGGCACGACCTCGAGGTAGAGCGGGCCGTGATACCCCGGTGCGATCTCGTCGAAGCGGTCGCTGTGAGTCGGTGATGACGCGCGTGAAGACGTCGATGCGCCCGGTCGAGCTCTTCGGGTTGGCCTTGCCCCGCAGGCCGGCGGGGAGATCCAGCCGCTCTTTGAGCTCAATCAGGTACGGACAGCGGGCCTCGAGCATCGCGCCGTCCCCGCGCAGATCGATCTCGTCGAGGATGTAATCCTTCAACTTGCGCTCGACAGAGTCGGTTCCGGGCAGGAAGCTGCACCTGATGCGCAACGCGCGCTCGCCGAGACGGAGGTCCAAGCTAGCCGGCTGCACATTGTTTTCGGGGATCTTGAAGCGCCCGGCGTCGATGTAACCGGCGTGAATGGCGCGCTCGAGGAGCTGACCCGGCAGGACCCCTTCGGACGTTGCGTGGAGGCTCAAGACCACCTGAGCCACCCTGCTCTGCGGGACCGCGATTCACCCATCATCAGAGCAAAGCACGTGGTGCCCTCATGGGGAAACGCCTGGCTGGGGAGGGCATCGGGCACAGCCTGTGGATGACTTGGGGACGAACTGGCGGACATAGGGGTTCTCCTGGGTCGGTCACGTTGTCCACAGGCGCGGGACAGGAAAGGTCTGATCAGCCCTGCCGGTCGGCCCCAGAGGGCGGAGGGCGCGTCCGAATTTCGTGACGATCAGCACTTACGGTTCCTCTGTGTTCGATGGTAAAGAGGTTCCTGCGGGTGTCGGCCCGTGCGTTTCCCGGCGATGCAGCAGAGGAGGGGACCCGGTGCCATCAGCCCAGGGGCATCTGCCGGACGACGAAGCGGGCCATGGGGAGGCCGGGGCTGCGTCGGACGAGGAGCGCCCGATCCTCCTGGAAGAGATCGACGCCGCCCTTCACGAGTCGGCCGCTGTCGCCGACGCGCACGCAGCCGCATCGATTCGTGACTGGCGGGACAGCCTCACACGGGTCCTCGAGACCCTGACCTACGCACGCGGCGTGCTCGCAGACGACGTAAGCATCCTTCGCCATCGCCTGGCGACCGCCACACCCAGCAGCAAGGAGATGGTCGACGACCTGCCTGGCGTGCTGACCGCCCGCTCGTGGGGTGAGGGCTCGTCTGCGCCCGACGCATCCATCAGCTCCTGCGGACCTGGATCCCGGCATCTTCCTCCGATCAGACGACTTGCTGGCCGTCGCACGCTGAGATGGCCGGCGTCGACCTGACATCTGTCGAGGATGTCAGCCGTGTCCTCGCCGTCCTCGAAGAGCAGGTGGCCGCGCTCGGTGACGCGACAAGAGGCGGTCGAGGCCCGCCTGCGGGAGATCAGAGCCGCCATCGTGCGTCAGTACGAGGAGGGGTCGATCCCCACGCTCGAACCGGCCGGGCTGAGGGGGCCGGCGCCGTCGCCTCGGGAGTGCGGCCGACGCCCGCACAGATAAGCTGACGGGTCGTCAGATTCGCTGCCTACGCCGCCCGGGCGGGGTTGGGCATGCCCCCGGAGGTCCCATGCTCGACTACGTCATCCGATCCGGCACGCTCGTCGACGGGACAGGATCTCCCGGCCCGTCAGGCCGATATCGGGATCCGGGACGGCCGCATCGTCGCCATCGGCCAGGTGGACGAGCCCGCCACGACCGAGTTCGACGCCACGGGGCTCACGGTCATGCCCGGCGTCATCGACCCCCACACGCACTACGACGCGCAGCTCTTCTGGGACCCGACCGCCTCCCCTTCCAACGTGCACGGGGTCACGACGGTCATCGGCGGGAACTGCGGGTTCACCCTCGCGCCCATCAACGCGCGAGGACGCCGACTACATCCGGCGCATGATGGCCAAGGTCGAGGGGATGCCGCTGGCGGCGCTCGAACAGGGGGTCCCGTGGACCTGGTCCACCTTCGGGGAGTACCTCGACGCGCTGGACGGCCGCTTGGGCGTCAATGCCGGATTCCTGGTCGGGCACTGCGCCCTCCGGCGCAAGGTGATGGGTGCCGAGCGCGGCGACGAGGTGGCCTCCGACGAGGAGATCGCGGCCATGCGGGCGCTCTTGTCCGAGTCACTCGAGGCCGGGGGGCTCGGCTTCTCGTCGTCCCAGTCGCGCACGCATTCCGACGGCGAGGGCCGACCCATCAGTTCCCGGCACGCCGACCGGCGCGAGATGTTGGCGTTCTGCGAGGAGGTCGCGGGCCACGACGGGACGACGCTCGAATACATCACGAACGGATGCCTCGATTCGTTCAGCCCCGAGGAGATCGACCTCATGACGACGATGAGCGTGACCGCCCAGCGTCCGCTGAACTGGAACGTGCTCACTGTCGACGCCCGCTCGGCCGAGCGCATCGAGCATCAGCTGTCGGCGTCGTCCGCCGCGGCGGCGGCCGGCGGGCGCATCGTGGCGCTGACCATGCCCACGTTGGTCCCCATGAACATGAGCTTCCGCACGCACTGCGCGCTCTTCCTCATTCCCGGATGGGGTGACGTGATGGGCCTGCCCGAGGACGAGCGCAAGAAGCAGTTGGCCGACCCCGCCGTCCGCGCCCAGCTCGATGAGCGGGCGCGCAGCAAGGAGGCCGGGGTCTTCCGCGGCCTGTCGCACTGGGGCACCTACGTCATCGGCGACACCTATACGCCGGCGAACGAGGGATGTGCCTTCCGGAGCGTGGCCGACATCGCGGCCGAGCGCGGCACGGCGCCCTTCGACACCTTGTTGGACATCGTGCTGGCCGACGACCTCCGGACGGTGCTCTGGCCCAACACCGACGACGGCACCGAAGCCACCTGGGCGATGCGGGCCGCCATCTGGAGCGACCCGCGGGCCATGGTCGGCGGCTCCGACGCCGGCGCGCACCTCGACCGCATGTGCGGCTCGAGCTATCCCACCGCGTTCTTGGCCGACTGCCTGCGCGGCCGCCAGCTCGTGCCACTGGAGCAGGCGGTGCACATGATGACCTCGCAACCGGCGGCGCTGTTCGGGATTCGTGAGCGGGGCGTCGTACGCGAGGGGTTCGCCGCCGACCTCTTCGTCTTCGACCCGGCCACGGTGGATTCGGAACCGGCCCGCCTGGTGCACGACCTGCCCGGCGAGACCCCCCGCCTCTACGCCGGCTCCCACGGCGTCGTCCAGGTGCTGGTGAACGGCGTGGTGACCGTCCGCGACGGGCAGGCCACCGGCGTCGCTGCCCGGCACCCTGTTGCGTTCCGGCCGGGACACCGCCTCGGTGATCCCCGTGCCGGCCTGAGCCCGCGGCCCCCGCATCGCCGTCTAGCCTGCCTCCGGTGACGCCCGAACCGAACGACCCGGCGGTCGCCGTCGAGGAACCGCCGCCGGGCGTCCCGTCGGGTGCCGCGCCTCCCGACGGCCCCGCTCGGGCCCGTTGGGCCAGGGGGCCAGAACGGGACCGCGGAGGGCCGCGGGTGCCCCCGCGGCGGGGCAGCGGTCGAACTCCCGCTGGCTCCGCGAGGGCGTCATCGTGGTCGTCGTCGCCGTCTTGGTCGCGGTCCTGCTGCGTGCCTTCGTCGTCCAGACCTTCTTCATCCCCTCGGGATCCATGGAGCCCACGCTCCAGATCGGCGACCGCATCCTCGTCAACAAGCTCAGCTACGACCTCCACGGCGTCGACCGCGGAGACATCGTGGTCTTCTCGCGGCCGCCCGCCGAGAATTGCGGCGGGCCGGAGGTCAACGACCTCGTGAAGAGGGTCATCGGGCTGCCCGATGAGACGATCTCGCTCGCCAGCGGATACGTCTACATCGACGGGAAGCGCCTCAACGAGTCCTACCTCCCCGCCCAGGAGCAGGGGATCACGACCCCGGGCCCCGGGGGCACGGCCTACAGCCTCGCCCACCCGTTCCACATCCCGGCCAACGATTACTTCGTGATGGGTGACAACCGGGCCGATTCGTGCGACAGCCGCTATTGGGGGCCCATCCCCAAGTCGCTCATCGTGGGCAAGGTCGACCTGCGGGTCTGGCCCCTCTCGTCCATCCACTTCTTCTAGACCGCAGGCCGGCACCTACTTCGTCGGCAGTGCCGGCAGCGGCCTCGCTCAGCCTCGTCGGCCTCAGCCGCCACCCGTGCCACCGCCGCCACGGACTGCCCCTCGTCGAGGTTCATGACGCGGACCCCGGTCGCGTCCCGGCCCTGCGAGGCGATCTCGCGCACCGCCGTCCTGATGACCACCCCGCCGGAGGACACCAGCAGGATCTCCTCGTCGAGCGCCGACCATGAACGCGCTGACCACGGTGCCGCGGGTACCGGTCAGCCGGATGCCGCGCACGCCCTGCCCGCCGCGGGTCTGGCGGTTGAAGCGCTCGAGCTTGGTGCGCTTGCCGTAGCCGGCGTCGGTGACGATCAGGATGTCGGTGTCGTCCGCCGCCACGTCCAAGGACACCACGACGTCGCCCTGGCGAAGGCGGATGCCGCGCACGCCGGCGGCGTCGCGGCCCATCGGCCGCACGTCCTCCTCGTTGAAGCGGATGGTCATGCCGTTGCGCGTCACCTCGAAGAGGTCGTCGTGCCCCGACGTCGCCACCACGCGCACCAGCTCGTCCCCGTCGCGCAGGTTGATGGCGATGAAGCCCTCGCGCCGGCGACTTGTCGTACTCGCTCATGGCCGTCTTCTTCACCTGCCCCTGGGCCGTGGCAAAGACCAGGTACTGGTCGGCCGAGAACTCGCGCGTGGCGATGATGGCCGTGATCGACTCGTTGGGCGCCAGCGGGACCAGGTTGACGGCCGCCGTGCCGCGCGCCGTGCGGTCCTTCATGGGGATCTCGTGGCCCCGGAGCCGGTAGACCTTGCCCTGGTTCGAGAAGAGCAACAGGTAGGCGTGAGCCGAGGTGTGCACCACCTGGCTGACCAGGTCCTCCTCCTTCAGGCGGGCGCCCTGGACGCCCCGCCCGCCGCGGCCCTGGGTCCGGAAGGCCGCAGCCGCCACCGACTTGATGTAGCCGGCCCTGGTCATGGTCACGACGATCTCCTCGTCGTCGATCAGGTCCTCGACGCCCATCTCGCCGGGGTCGTGGGTGATGACGCTGCGGCGCGGGTTGTCGTACTTGTCGCGGATCGCGGTCATCTCCGTCTCGATGACGCCGCGCAGCTTGCCGTCGTCGGAGAGGATCGCCTCGAGCTCGGCGATGGTGGCGCGCAGCTGCGTCCATCTCCTCTTCGAGCTCGGTCCGGCCCAGCCGGGTCAGCCGGCCCAGCGTCATGTCGAGGATGTGCGTGGCCTGCACCTCGGTGAAGGAGAACGGCTCCGCCATCAGCGAGGTGCGAGCCGCCGGCCGGTCGTCGGACGCCCGGATGGTGGCGATCACCGCGTCGAGCATGTCGATCGCCTTGAGGAGGCCCTCGACGATGTGCGCCCGGTTGCGCGCCTTCTCGAGTCGGTAGGCCGAGCGGCGCTGAATGACCTCGATCTGGTGGTCGATGTAGTGCGACAGCGCCTGCGCGAGGTTCAGCGTGCGCGGCACGCCGTCGACGAGAGCCAGCATGTTGACGCCGAAGCTGGTCTGCAGTGGCGTCTGCTTGTAGAGGTTGTTCAAGACGACGTTGGCGTTGGCGTCGCGCTTGAGGTCGATGACCAGTCGCGGCTGCTGGTTGGCCGACGCGTTGCGCATCCCGCTGATCCCGTCGAGATCGCCGGCCCGCACCAGCTCGGTGATCTTCTGCTCGATCACCTCGACCGAGGTCTGGTACGGGAGCTCGGAGACGACGATGCGGTCCCCGGTGCGACCCTCCTCGATCTCGGCGACGGCGCGCATCTTGATGGAGCCGCGACCGGTCCGGTAGGCGTCGAGGATGCCCTGCCGGCCGAGGATCTGCGCGCCCGTCGGGAAGTCGGGGCCCTTGACGAACTCCATGAGCTCGTCGGGCGTCGCCTCGGGGTGGTGCAGCACGTGGATGGCGGCGTCGATCACCTCGCCCATGTTGTGCGGCGGGACGTTGGTCGCCATGCCCACGGCGATGCCTTGTGACCCGTTGACCAAGAGGTTGGGGAAGCGCCCCGGCAGCACGACGGGCTCGAGGGCCGAGCCGTCGTAGTTGGCCACCATGTCGACGGTCTCTTCGTCGATGTCGGCCATCAGCTCCAGGGCGAGCGGGGCCAGCCGGCACTCGGTGTAGCGCATGGCCGCGGCGCCGTCGTCGGGGCCGCGGCCGCCGAAGCTGCCGTGCCCGTCGATCAGCGGGTGGCGGAGCGAGAACTCCTGGACCATGCGGGCCAGCGCCTCGTAGATCGCCGAGTCGCCGTGGGGGTGGTATGTCCCCATGACCTCGCCCACGACCTTGGCGCACTTGCTGTGCGGCCGGTCGGGGCGTTGCCCGTTGTCGAACATGGAGTAGAGGATCCGGCGGTGCACCGGCTTGAGGCCGTCCCGCACGTCCGGGAGGGCGCGGGCGACGATGACGGACATGGAGTACTCGAGGAACGAGCGCTCCATCTCCTCTTGGATCTCGATGGGCTCGATGGAGCCGCTGACCGGCTCGTCGCGCCCCGGCGGGGTCTTCGCCGTCCCCGCCCGAGCCCGCTCCCCCACGGCCCGAGCCGCGTGTCGACTGTGGCATGTGCTCCCTACTCCCGGTCCGCGTCGCTCAGATGTCGAGGAAACGGACGTCTTTGGCATTTGTCTGGATGAAGTGGCGCCGCAGCTCCACGTCGTCACCCATGAGGATGGAGCAGACCTCGTCCGCCGTCGCGGCCTGCTCGACGTTGATCTGCAGCAACGACCGCTTGCCCGGGTCCATCGTGGTGTCGCGCAGCTCGGCGTAGTCCATTTCGCCGAGACCCTTCAGCCGGTTGAAGTCGTGCTTGTGGTCGGGGTGCTCGGCCAGGAACGCCTCTCTGGCCGCGTCGTCCTTGAGGTAGATCTTCTCCTTGCCCACCAGCGTCGAGTACAGCGGCGGCTGCGCCACGTAGACGAACCCGCCCTCGACGAGTGGCTTCATCTGGCGGTAGAAGAACGTCAGGAGCAGCGTGCGGATGTGACTGCCGTCGACGTCGGCGTCGGCCAGCAGGATCACCTTGTGGTAGCGGATCTTCTCGACGTCGAACTCCTCGGCCAGCCCGGCGCCGATGGCGGAGATCAGCGCCTGGATCTCGGCGTTCTTCAGCATCTTGTCGATGCGGGCGCGCTCGACGTTGAGGATCTTGCCCCGGATGGGCAGGATCGCCTGGGTCACGCGGGTTGCGCGCGTCCTTGGCCGAACCGCCGGCCGAGTTGCCCTCCACGATGAAGAGCTCGGACTCGCGCGGGTCGCGCGACGAGCAGTCCGCCAACTTGCCGGGCAGCCCGGCGCCGTCGAGGGCCGACTTGCGCCGGGTCAGGTCGCGGGCACCCTGGGCCGCCAGGCGGGCCCGGGCCGCCTGCATGGACTTCTGCACGATCTGGCTGGCCTCGCGGGGGTTCTCCTCCAGCCACTCGGTGAGCTTCTGGTTCGTCGTCCGCTCGGTCAGCGACCGGATGGACGTGTTGCCCAAGCTTGGACTTGGTCTGGCCCTCGAACTGGGGGTCGCGCAACCGGACCGAGATGATGGCGGTCAGCCCCTCGCGGATGTCCTCACCCTTGAGGTTGTCCTCCTTCTCCTTCAAGCAGGTTGCGGGCGCGCGCGTAGCGGTTCACGACGTTCGTCAGCGCCTTCGAGAAGCCCTCGACGTGCATGCCGCCCTCAATGGTGGAGATCCCGTTGGCGAAGGAGTGGATCGACTCGTGATAGCCGGCGTTCCACTGGAGCGCGATCTCGACTTCCTGGCCCTCCTCGGCCTGTTCGAACGAGGCGACCTTGCGGAAGAGCGACTCCTTCGACGCGTTGAGGTGCTTGACGAAGTCGACGATGCCGCCGTTGTACTTGTACGTCGTCTTGGTCACCGGATCGGTGCGCTCGTCGGTGAAGCGGATCTCGAGGCCCTTGTTCAAGAAGGCCATGATCTGCATCCGCTCCAAGATGGTCTGGGCGCGGAACTCGGTCTCGTCGAAAATCGACCCGTCGGGCCAGAAGGTGACGGTGGTGCCCGTGCGCGGCTCGCCGGTGCTGCGGTCCTGTGGCGCCGGCCCGGTGGCGGTCACCTTGCGCTTGACCTTGCCGCCCTTCTCGAACTCGGCCTCCCAGTGCTGGCCGTCCCGGTCGATGTCGAGGAGGAGGCGGGTCGACAGGGCGTTGACCACCGAGACGCCGACCCCGTGGAGGCCGCCGGAGACCTGGTACCCCTTGCCGCCGAACTTGCCGCCGGCGTGCAGTGTGGTCAGGACGATCTCGGCCGTCGAGACCTTGGGGTTCTTGGCGTGGGGCCCGACGGGGATGCCCGCCCCGTCGTCGCTGACCCGGACGCCGCCGTCGGCCAGGATCGTCACGTCGATCCGGGTGGCGCGGCCCGCCATGGCCTCGTCGACGGAGTTGTCGACGACCTCCCAGACCAGGTGGTGCAGACCGGTCGGCCCCGTCGAGCCGATGTACATGCCGGGGCGCTTCCGGACCGCCTCGAGTCCTTCGAGAATGGTGATGTCAGCCTCGGTGTAGGAGGCCTCGCCCCCACCCGGTCTCTCGATCCACCTTCACTGCCACAGGCGCGCCCTTTCAAAAACGACGGTCTCACGGTACGAATCGAATCCCCGAACGGTGCACCTCCGGCCTTTCGATGCGACACACCATTCTACCCGACCGACGTGCCAATTCGGCACTCCTGAACGGTCTGCGGCGAGGCCTCTCACCAGGACCCTCGCAATCAGCACGCGAGTCGGATCGGAGCACCGGCGCGCGGACCGCGTCAGGGCCGCTCGACGACGACCTCCAGGCGCTCGACCGCGTCGCCTTCGACACCCCTGATGCGGCCCGAGGATCTGCGCCGATTCCATGCGGGCGCGGGTGCCCCAGGCCGGATGGTCGACCGCCACGACGAGTGTCGTGCCGTCGAGGCGCAACGGCCGCGCGTGCGTCGGCCAGCTCGCGGCCGGCGACCGATTCCCACCGGCTGAAGACGGCCTCCATCGTGGCCGGCGACGGCCGGCGCACCGAGCCGGCTCAACAGACGTGGCACCGACTCCCCGACGCGCCGCGGCCCCTTGCCGGCCCGTGCTCACGCCGCCGCCAGCGTCTGCACCGGGACGACCCGCGCCACCGTGATGCCCTGCGGGCAACGGCGCCGCCGTGGTGAGGATCGCCTGCCCCGCCGGGAGCTCCGCCACCAGGGCGCGGCTGCGGTCCGGGTCGAGCTCGGAGAACACGTCGTCGAGCAGCAGGGTCGGCACCAGGGCGGTCCGGGCCCGCACCAGCTGGTGCACGCCCAGGCGCAGCGCCAGGGCGAGGCAGCGTTGCTCGCCCTGCGAGGCGTGGGTGCGGGCCTCACGGTCCTCGATCGCCAGGGCCAGGTCGTCGCGGTGCGGGCCGACGGTGTTCGACGCCACGCCGCAGGTCGTCGCGTCGGCTGGCCCCGAGTGCCGCCAGCAGGTCACCCTCCCAACTGCGTCGGTACTGCTGGCGCACGAGCGTGCGCCCCTCCGCGCCGGCCAGCCGGCTGTAGGCCGCACCCACCAGAGGCTCGAGGTCCGCCGCCAGCCGCTCCCGTGCGGCGACGAGGACCTTGCCGGCGTCGGCCAGGCGCTGGTCCCACACGTCGAGCGTGGTGCCGACCTCGGGCCCGGCCCGCCCGCCGGACTGGCGCAACAGTGCGGCGCGCTGACGCAAGATCCGCTCGGTCTCGTCCGCCGCCCGCGCCCCCTCGGGATCGAGCAGCGCCAGCGCGTCGTCGAGCAGGTCGCGGCGCCCCTTGGGCCCGCCGCTGATCAGCGTGAGGTCTTCGGGCGAGAACACCGTGCACGGAACGGCGGCCCCGAGGTCCTTGCGCGTCGAGACGGTCTTGCGGTTGACCCTGGTCCGGCTCGTCGCACCCGGCGCGATCTCCGCCTCGACCAAGCGCCGGGCTGTCGGGGCCATCGATGTCCGCACGCACGATCGCGCTGTCGGCGCCCGTCCGCACCAGCGCCTCGGGCGGCGCACCCCGGAAGGACCGGCGCGTGCCGAGGTACGCAACCGCCTCGAGCACGCTGGTCTTGCCGGTGCCGTTCGCGCCCGTGATCACCGTCGTGCCCTCGGTCTCGGGCTCGACCAGCGCGTGCGTGAAGATGCGGAAGTCGATCAGCTCCAGCCGGCGGAGGCTCACCGTCGCGCGCGAGACGCTCAGGAGACACGCACCGGCATGAGGAGGTACCGGAACCTGGTCGTCCTCCGCGCCGCGCACCGTCGCTGCACGCGACGCGTCGGCCGTCTCGACGATCACCTCGTCACCGATCACGGCCTCCACCCCGTCGATGAGGTACGACGGGTTGAACGCGATGACGAGGTCTTCGCCGCTGTAGTCCCCGTCCACCGTCTCCGCCGCGTCGCCCACGTCCTGGCTCTGCACCGTGAGGTCGACCCCCCCGCCGCGCATGGACAGGCGCACCGGGGTCGTGTTGTCGCGCACGAGAAGCTGCACCCGGCGCAAAGCAGCGAGGAAATTCTCCTTCCCGAGGTGGAGCCGGTTCGGGTAGTGGTCGGGGATCAGCTGTTTGTAGTCCGGGTAGCGGCCTTCGAGCAGGCGCGTGCTGATCTGGACGTTGCCCTGCCAGAACGTGATCTCGTTCGCGCTCGCGGCGACGCCGACCCGATCGGTGTCGGCCCCCTCGGTGATCGTCCGCGCCGGCAGGCGCTGGAGCTCCGAGAGCGCCCGGGCCGGCACCAGCAGATCCTCCTCACCCGGGATGGTGTTGGCCCCGGGCAGGTCCCGCATGGCCATGCGGTACGAGTCGGTCGCCACCATGCGCAGCGACCCGTCGACCCGCGAGACCAGGACACCGGTGAGCAGCGGCCGGCCGTCGTCGTGTGACGCCGCCGCGCACGACCTGGCGCACCGCTTCGGCGAGCCCCGCCTCGGAGAGCTGGGTCATCGGCTCGCTGGTCTTGCCGACCTGAGGGGAACTCCACGACCGGATAGGTCTGCAACTTGAAGGTCGACCGGGCGGCGGAGATGGTGATGTGATCCCCCTCGTCGGCCAAGGTCACCGCACCGGGCTCGAGCCGGCGCACGATGTCGGTCGAGAGCCGCGCCGGAATGACACAACTGCCGTCGTCGATCCCGATCACCTCGTCGGTCACCTGGATCGTCAAGTCGAGGTCCGTTCCCGTCACGCGCAGGGTGTTCCCCTCGCACTGCAACAAGAGGCCCAGGAGCACGGGCGACGAGCCGCCACGGCCACCGACGGCACGGCTTGCCGTGGCGAGCATCTCGACGAGCGCATCTCGCTCGGATCTGAACTTCACCGATGTCGGTCCTTTCGGGTGGGGCCCTGTTGTTTCTTCGTGAAGGGAAGAGTATGTGAAGTTGGTAAAGGTAGTAAGGGCTGTGGACTGTGGAGGACATGGTCGCTGCCCTGCTGAGGACCACCACGGCGCGTCCCCATGGCTGTGTGGTTCCCGGCCGGCGGCGCAGCCCCTCAGACCGAGGGGGTGGGGGCGGATGGGGACAAGAGGGCGCAACGGTCCACAGCGCGTGGCCGCGTGCGTCCACAACCTTTTCCTCTTGTGACTCACAAGACGTCGGGGTACGGCGGCGAAGGTGGGGACGCCTCAGGCCGAGCCCGCACGGATCTTTTGGCTCAGCTCGGTGACCTGCTCGTAGATCTGGCGTCGTTCCTGCATCTGGCCGGCGATCTTGTCGACGGCGTGGATGACGGTCGTGTGGTCCCGGTTGCCGAAGACCCGGCCGATGGCTGGATAGCTGTAGTCCGTGAGCTCTCGGGTCAGGTACATGGCCACCTGGCGGGCGGTGACCAGTGGCCTGGTACGGCTGGGACCGATGATGGATTCGACGGGGAACCCGTAGCTGGCGGCCACGGTGTCGAGGATCATCTGGGGCGAGACCCGCCGGGGTTCACCTGCCTCGACCAGGTCGGCGAGGACCTTTTCGGCCTGCTCGTGCGAGATGGGCTTCTTGTTGAGTTTGGCGAAGGCGCAGATGCGGATGAGCGCGCCCTCGAGCTCTCGGATGTTGTCCTTCACGTGCGAGGCGATGAACTCGAGGACGTCGTCGGGCACGTCGTAGTGCTCGCTGAGGGACTTGGAGCGCAAGATGGCGAGGCGGGTCTCGAGGTCCGGCGGGTCGATCTCGGTGATGAGTCCCGAGAGGAACCGGCTCCGCAGGCGGTCCTCGAGCGTCTCGATCGACTTGGGGGCGCGGTCCGAGGTGAGGACGATCTGCTTGGAGGCGCCCTTGAGGTCGTTGTAGGTGTGGAAGAACTCCTCTTGGAGTCCCTCTTTGCGCTCCATGAACTGGACGTCGTCGATGAGAAGGACGTCGCAGTCGCGGTAGCGGCGCTTGAAGGCCAGGGTGGTCGAGCTGCGCAGGGCGTCGACGAAGTCGTTCATGAAGGTCTCGGTGGTGACGTAGAGGACCTTGCGCCGGGGGTAGTTCTCGGTGACGTAGTTGGCGATGGCGTGGAGCAGGTGGGTCTTGCCGAGCCCCGAATCGCCGTAGATGAACAGCGGGTTGTACGAGCGGCCGGGCGTCTCGGCCACGGCCTGGGCCGCCGCGTGGGCGAGCCGGTTCGACGAGGCGGCCACGAAGGTCTCGAAGGTGAATTTCGAGTCGAGCTGGACGGCCGGCGACTCGCGTGCCCGACGCCCGCTGCAGCCGAGCCCGCCGGGGCGGATGCCGGCTCGACCAGGGGTTCTTCGCCGCAGCAGGCCGTTCATGCCCGACAGGTCGGCCGGGCGCATCCGCCGGGCTCGGCGCGGCGGCCGGAGCCGGCTCGTGCACGACGAGGCGTACCCGTACGGGGTCGCCCACCTCGTTGGCCAGGGTGTCTTCGATCATCGGCAGGTAGCGCGACTCGACCCGCTCCCGGATGAAGCTGGTTGGGCACCGAGAGCGTGAACACGCCGTCGGCGAAGCCCACCGGCTCGATCCCGGCCAGCCAGAGTTGCCATGTGCTCTCGGAGACCTGGTCGCGCAGGGACTTCGAGCACCTCGTCCAGAGTTCTGTCGCCTGCGTCACCGGTTCAGCCGAGCGCCCCTTCTCCCCCCTCGGCGTCCAGCCCTGTTCGGCGCGGTCCTCGGTGCGGGTAATTGGATGAAGGTACACCGCGCCGGGCGGTGCGACTAGAGGCCATCTGCAAATCGCGCCTAACATGGGAGGACTCGCCGCTGGCGGCCGGATTCGACTGGACGGCCGAGGCGTGGACCCCGCGAGGAGCCGGTCCCCGACACTGCTCCGGCGTCGCGAAAGACTGCATCGCGAAAGGCTGACTTGACGTGAAGCGCACCTACCAACCCAACACCCGGAAGCGGGCCCGCACCCACGGGTTCCGCAAGCGCATGTCCACCCGGGCGGGGCGGGCCATCTTGAAGTCGCGGCGGCTCAAGGGGCGCCACCGTCTCAGCGTCTGAGGTCCTCGTCTTGCCTGCCCGGACGGTCGGACGCATCACCAGCCGCGCGGCCTTCGCCGACCTGCAGCGGGCCCGTGCCCGCGGGCGCGTGCGGGCCGGTCCGGGTGGCCTTCGTCCCTGTCGACGACGGCGTGCTCCGGTGTATTTCCCCAGGTCGGCTACGCAATTGGCCGCCGCTGCGGCAGCGCGGTCACCCGCAACACGCTGCGCCGCCGCGCCCGCGAGGTGGTGCGGGCGGAAGCGCGCCGCGCTTGCCCCGCGGGACCTACCTGGTGCGCCTCGATCCCGCCGCCGCCGGGCTCGACCCGGCCGAGTTCCGCACCGACGTGGCCCGGGCGCTGCGGCGAGCCGGCCAGGCGGGGGTGACCGCGTGAGCGCGTGATCGGCGTCGGCGGTCCTGGGCGCAGACGGACTGAGCCTGCCGGCCCGCCTGGCCGTCGCCCTGCTCAAGGCGTATCAGGGCGCCGCCTCGGGCCGGGTCTCGCCGTGCCGCTTCTATCCCAGCTGCTCGAACTACGCCGTCGAGGCCTTCAGCGTCCATGGCTTCTGGCGCGGGCTGGCGCTGACGGCCCGGCGCCTGGTGCGCTGCCGCCCCTTCGGGCCCCACGGCGTCGACCTGGTGCCCGTCCGGGTCCACGCCCATAGCGGCGCGCACGCGCACGACGGAGGTCGCCCATGCTGACCCACCCCGTTCTCGCCGAGAATTCCCTGTTCAAGCTCATCGGCGAGATCTTCCACCCGCTCTTCGAGCTCTTCGGCCTCATCCTGGCCGGCCTCTACGCCGTCTGGCCCAACTACGGCTTCGCCATCACCGGGCCTGACGATCATCATCATGCTGGCCCTCACCCCGGTCACGGTGAAGAGCACCAAGTCGATGCTGGCCATGCAACGGCTGCAGCCCGAGATGAAGAAGCTCCAGGCCAAGTACAAGGGCCCGGAGAACCGGGAAATGCTCAACCAGGAGATGATGCGGCTCTACAAGGAGAACGGGACCAGCCCGTTCGGAGCCTGCCTGCCCAGCCTCCTGCAGATGCCCTTCCTGATCGTGCTTGTACTCCCTGATCCGGGGTCTTTCGACCACGGCGTACCAAGGGTTCATCGTATACGAACGGGCGGACAAACCGAATGCATGCACATGCCGGATGGCCCCCGAGATACATCCCGACGAACTCGCAAATGCACCAAGCATCTGGTGGCCAGTCAAGGGCAAATGCATTGGTGGTTCGGGATGGACTTGTCCTCGCTTCCGTTCTCGAATCACACCAGAACCCTTCACGCATGCCGTGGAACGCGGCAAGCCAGGGCTCTTGTCATCCCGTATCTGGTTCTCATTGCGGCTGCGATGTTCCTGCAGTACTACCAAATGAAGCAGATGAACAGTCGTAATCCGCAGGCTGCTGCAGCGAATCCACAGATGCAAACAATGCAGAAGTTTTTCCCTATTATTTTCGGAGTCATTTACCTAAGAGTGCCCGCGGGAGCAACCATTTACATGGTGGTCTCTTCTGCCATGCGGATCGGGACGCAAGAGGTGATGTTCCGCACCGGCATGGTGGCACCGGTCGACGGCCGAGCGCGAGATCGGCTCGGCCAAGAAGGAACGCAGAGAAGGAAGAGAAGACGAAACCGGAGAAGGCGAAGCCGGAGCCCCCGGCGCCGCCGCCCGAAGAAGAAGTCGACGGCCACCGACGGCACGGCGCTGGCCAAGGGCACCGTGCCCCCGGCCAAGACCGGGTCGAACGGCAACGGACGGGGGAACGGGCGCAAGCCGGCGGGCGGGGCCGGCAAGCGCACGACGAACGGCAAGGCGGAGAGCGAGGACGAGGAGCCGGCGCCGAAGGCGCACCCGAGGTCACGCTCCAAGCGCGCCAGAAAGGCTCGGTAGACGGGTGGAGTGGGTCGAAGTGGCGGGGAAGACCGTCGAGGAGGCGACCGATCGCGCCCTCGACCAGCTCGGCGTGGCGCTGGCCGATGCCGAGGTGATCGTGGTCAGCGAGCCCAAGACGGGCCTCTTCGGTCGCATGCGGGTCGAGGCCACGGGTGCGGGCCCGGGTGCGCCCCGTCGGCGCCCGGCCGCGCCGGGAGCGCTCCCGGCGCACCACGCACCGGTCGGGACAGGGATCTCGGCAGGACAGGGCTCGGCCAGGCGCTCGGCAGCGCTCGGGCAACGGCTCGAGCCGGCAGCTCGGCAGCGGCGCCGAGTGCCAACGGCTCAGGACGGCGCGGCGGTTCGGAGCGTGAGGCGTCCGGCTCGGAGCGAACGGCGCAACGGCGGCACCGACGAGCGAAGTCCGGCGAGCACCGGGACAGGCACGAGCCGCTCGGCCCGGCGCCGCGCAACCGCCGCAGCGCGGCGGCCGGCGCGGCGAGTGCGGTCGCGGCGCGGCGACCGCGAGCGCCGAAGGCTCGGCTGGGCGAACGCGAGAGTTCGAACAACGGCTCCGTGGGGGGCCGAGCAGCTGAGAGGGCTCCGCAGCGGAGCACGGAACCGAAGGAGACAGCAGACATGGCCGAGGGAATGACGCTCGAGGAGCAGGGCGAGGTCGGTCGGGCGTTCGTGGCCGGTCTCCTCGGTGAGCTCGACATGGAGGGTTCGGTGGAGACCCGGATCCTCGACGAGGAGACGGTGGAGATCGCCGCCATGCGGTGAGGACCTGGGCATGCTCGTGGGGCCCCGGGGGTCGACGCTGAGCGCTGTTGCAGGACCTGACGAGGGCCGTCGTCCAGCGCCAGTGCCCGTCGAGGACCGACCGGATCCTGGTCGACGTCGCCGGCTACCGGGAGCGCCGCTCGGCGGCGCTGAAGCGCTTCAGCGTCCAGATCGCCGAGGAGGTCCTCGCCTCGGGCCAGGAGAAGGCGCTCGAGGCGATGAGCCCGGCCGACCGCAAGTCCGTCCACGACGCCGTGAACGAGATGCCCGGCGTCGTCACCCGCTCGGAGGGCGAGGACCCGAACCGGCACATCGTCATCGCGCCCGCCGACTGACGCCGCGCCGGTGCCCGGCGCCCCCGTCGACGAGGGAGACCGCTCCCCCACCATCGTCCGCCTCCCGGGACTCTGCGCGACGTCCTCGCCGACGCCCGCGGACGCCGGCTTTCTCGGTCCCGGTCCCCTCGAGCCCCAGCTACGACACGCCGAGGGCTTCGCAATCGCTGGCCCGCCGCCTGGCCGCGCAGGCGTGGCCTCGACGCAGCCCCTCCTCGTCGACCTCGGCTCGGGTGGCGGTCTGCCCGGCCTGGTGGTGGCCTGCGTCTGGCCCGAGGTCCGAGCTGGTGCTCCTGGAGGCCAACGGGCGGCGGGCGACGTTCCTCCGAGCTGCGGTCGAGCGCCTGGAGCTCGAGGACCGGGTCAGCGTTCTCCAGGCAGCGGGCCGAGGATCGCGGGCCGCCAGGAGGGATAGCGCGGGGCCTTTGACGGCCTCGCTGGCCCGCTCCTTCGGTCCTCCCGCCGTGGTGGCCGAGTGCGCCGCCCCCCTCCTCAGGCCCGGTGGGTGGCTCCTGGTGGTCTCCGAGCCGCCACCACGAGGTCAGGCTCCCCGGTAGGAGCGCCGGTTCGGCAGGTCGCTGGCCGGCCGACGCGCTGGCCCAGCTCGGCCTCGAGCCCGTCGGGGCCGTTCGCGAGGGTTTCGAGTACCAGGTGCTCCGGCAGGCGCGGCCGTGTCCGGAGCGCTTTCCCCGGCGTGACGGAGTCCCGGCCAAGCGGCCACTGTTCTGACGGCTCGGAGCTGGCGTGAGGCCCGCGCTCGCCCGCCCAGTGGACCGCACTGGTCGCCCGCAGCTAGCTGGCGGACCAGGCCGAGCCCTGGTGCCCCAGCGCCCGGTCGGGCCCGCAGCCGGCGGCAGAATTCACCCGACCACCCTGGGTTGTTTCACGTGAAACGTCAGTAAACTCCTGGTGAACCGAATCACAACGGAAGACGCAACGGTTCCACGTGAAACAATCTCAAGTCTTGACCTCAGCTGCCGGCGCAGGCCAGGATAGGCGGCGTGCCGCGGTGTCTCGGAGAGCCTGCTTGATGCGCATCAGGCGCAAGGACAGGGAGACGAGCGAGAAAAGGCAGAAGGCACGCAGCAGCGCGGGCCCTTACGACCAGGAGCTCTCGTCCGCGCCCGAGACGGTGGCGACGTCACCGACCCTGCTCGATGAGCCTGACCGAGATCGCCCGCCGCTCCCCCACCCGCCGGCGGCCGAGACGCACGACCCAGCGATCCCGAACCCCGCCGTGCTCGGCTCCGCGCCCGAGGAGCCCCGCTGAACCGCGCCGTGCTCCGCCGTGTCCCGAGGCCCCGTCCCGGCGGCCGAGACCCTGTCGCACCGCTTCGGCGCGCTCGCTCCCGAGCCGCGCTGACTCCCCGACCGATCAGCCCGGCCGTGGCGTCGGACGACGCTGGGCCGCGCGCGACGAGGAGCCGGTGCGGAGGAGCCCACGCCGCCCGTGGCGCCGATGTCATGTCGGAGCCCGACCGTGCCGCCGAGCCCGTCGCATCGCCGGTTGCTCCCGGAGAGTTCCGGCTCGTGCGCCGCCGCGGACGCCACCGGACCCCGACGCCGAGCCGCCGGTCGGCACAGGCGCGGCAGCAGCCGGTCATGCGGGCACCGTCTATCTCCGACGACGCCGCCGAGCTCTTGAACGGGGCCAAGCCGACCTTCCGGGAGCTCCCCCGGGTCATCGCCGTGGCGAACCAGAAGGGCGGCGTCGGCAAGACCACCACGACGGTGAACCTGGGTGCCGCGCTGGCCGAGCAGGGACTACCGGGTCCTGGTCATCGACCTCGACCCTCAGGGCAACGCCACCACCGGTCTCGGGGTCGAGGCCCGCAATTTCGAGCTGTCCATGTACGACGTGATCATGCGGGACCAGCCCCTCGAGGACTGCATCGAGCCGACCAGCGTCAAGAACCTCTTCGTGGCGCCCGGCCACCATCGACCTGGCCGGCGTCGAGATCGAGCTCGTCCCGGCCTTCAGTCGTGAGCTCAAGCTCAAGCGAGGCCATCGACACGGTCGTGGACGACTTCGACTTCGTCCTGATCGACTGCCCCCCGTCGCTCGGCCTGATCACGGTCAACGGCCTGGCCGCCGCGCACGAGGTGCTGGTGCCGATCCAGTGCGAGTACTACGCCCTCGAGGGCCTCAGCCAGCTCCTGCGCAACGTGAACCTGGTCTCGACGAACCTCAACGAGACCCTCGAGGTCTCGACCATCGTGCTGACGATGTACGACGCTCGAACCCGGCTCTCGGTCGACGTGGCCAACGAGGTCCGGGAGCACTTCGCCGAGCGGGTCTGCAAGGTGGTGATCCCGCGCACGGTGCGGCTCTCCGAGGCTCCCTCGTTCGGGCAGCCCATCACGGTCTTCGATCCAGCGTCGCGGGGCGCCGTCGCCTACCGCGAGCTGGCCAAGGAGGTGAGCAATGGCGCGCCGCAGCGGACTGGGTAAAGGGCTGAGCGCCCTCATTCCGGGCGAGGTGGTGGGGGAGCCGGACTCCGCCCTCAGGGTCGTCCCGATCTCGCACATCCGGCCGAACGCCTACCAGCCCCGCAGCCACTTCGACGAGGAGTCGATGGCGTCGCTGGCGGCCTCCATCAGGGCGGTCGGCCTGCTCCAGCCCGTCCTGGTGCGCGAGCTCCAGGACGAAACCGAGAGCTACGAGCTGATCGCGGGGGAGCGGCGCTGGCGGGCAGCCCGCCGGGCCGGCCTCCAGACGATCCCCGTGCTTGGTCCAGGTGGCCGACGACGTCGGCAGCCTCGAGCAGGCGCTGGTCGAGAACCTCCACCGGGTGGACCTCAACGCCCTCGAGGAGGCGGCGGCCTACCAGCAGCTGATCGACGAGTTCGGCCTCACCCACGAGCAGGTGGCCAGCCGGATGGGCAAGGGCCGGGCCACGGTGACCAACACGCTGCGGCTGTTGCAGCTGCCGGCCGGGGCCCAGCAGGCGCTCGCAGAGGGCTCGATCTCGGCCGGGCACGCCCGGGCTCTGCTCGGGACGCCCGGACCGGGCGCTGCAGGAGAAGCTGGTCGAGCGCATCGTCCAGGAGGGCTTGACGGTCCGGGCTGTCGAGGAGCTGGTGCGCAACGGCGGGACCGAGCTGCGGGTGGTCCCCGACGAGCCCCAAGCCGCCCGAAGCGCCCGTGCCGACGAGCGAAATCACGATCTCGCCGCGACAATGCGATCCGGCGCCCGACGGCGCGCAAGCTCCCCGAACCCGGTGTGCTCGAGCTCGAGGATCTCCTCTCGACCTACTTGAACACCCGGGTCAAGGTCGACATCCAGAACCGGCGCGGCCGCCTGGTCGTCGAGTTCGCCACGCTCGAGGACCTCGAGCGGATCTACCGCGCCATGGTCGGTGACGGAGTCGTCACGTAGTTCACAGAACCGTCAAGGGTCTGTACAGCTTCATCCACAACCTGTGCATGACGTTGTGGATTGTCACTTCGTTCACCTGCTGGCAGCTTTGATCGCGTAACCGTCGCCCACGTGGCAGCGGTGCCAGACGCACGTTTTTGTGCCGAGCGGGGCGAGCACACGCAGACCGCTGAACTACTCAATGATTACTGAGAATTGATCAGGGGTCGGTGCTCCGTTGTGCATCCGTTGTCGGGGCTGATCAATCCCAGGAAGCGTCGGCCCAGTGCCCGAGAGCCACGGCCAGGGCGGCGGCAAGCGTGGTGGCCCGTTCGACCACGGTGCTGGCCGGACCCACCTCGACCACCACGGCCGGCATGCGGGTCTCGCGCAGGATGGGCAGGGACATGCCGCGCACGCCGGCGTCGTCGACGCCCAGGGCGGCGGGGACCGCCGCCTGCACCAGCTCGGCGAGGCGCCGGCCGCCGGGCGACTCGTCGTGGGTGCCCGCCCAGAAGGCGGTGGTGCACGAGGAGAGGGAGGGGTTGAGGCGCAGCCCGACGAAGACGTCGACGTCGAGCTCGTTGGCCTCCTTGGCCTGCACGGCGTCGTCGGGGTGGTGCAGCTCGCTGACCTGGATCCCCGCCAGGGTGAGGCGGCGCCGCAGCGCGCCGGCCACGCTGCCGAGCCCACCGCCCTCGCCGACCGCGACGTGACGACCGCGCAGGCTGCGCGGCGTGTCGCGCAGCGCCGCCCGGGCCCGCACCGCGGAGACGAGCTCGGACTCGTGGTGGCGGCTCCCGAGGCGGAGCAGCTCGTGCGAGGGTGGCGCCGCCCACGATGCCGTCGACGGGGAGGCCGGCGTTGCGCTGGAACTCTCCGAGCGCACGCACCGTGGCGTCACCGAAGATGCCGTCCACCCGCTCGGTATCGAAGCCGAGGCTGCACAGGCGCTGCTGCAGCTCGGCGACGTCGTCACCCCGCAGCATGGGGGTCCGGCGGTACAAGAAGCGGTCACCGAGCCGAAAACCTGCCTCGACCAGGGTATTCCAGGTCTGCAGGCCGCAGACGCCGTCCACGCGCAGCCCGCGCAGTCGTTGGAAGGCCTCCACGGCGGCCCGGGTGGCGGGCCCGAAGAGTCCGTCGACGGCGACGGGGGTGCCGAGGACGGCGCTCAGGCGTGCCTTGGACGTCGGCGACCGCGGGACCGCGATCCCAGATCACCAGGGGCAGGCCTACAGGTAGGCCGAGATCTCCTCGATCAGCTGGCCCTTGGGCTTGGCCCCGATCAGGCGGACCTGGGGCTCGCCGTCCTTGAACAGGATCAGCGTCGGGATGCTCATCACGTCGAAGCGGCGCGTCACGTCGAGGTTGTCGTCGATGTTGAGCTTGCCGATCCGGATCTTGCCCGCCTGCTCCTCCGCGATCTCCTCCAGCACCGGGGAGATCATCTTGCACGGGCCGCACCACTCGGCCCAAAAGTCTACCAACACGGGCACGTCAGATCCCTTGACCTGTTCGTCAAATGTCGCGTCGGTGAGGGTCTCGATGTTCTCGCTCATGGCATCTCCTTGTCAGCGGGTGTAACGCCGTGCCACCCGGTTCTGTTCCCCGGCCTACTCGCCCCTGGCCTCGAGCCAGCGCTCGGCGTCGATGGCGGCCATGCAGCCCGACCCGGCCGAGGTCACCGCCTGGCGGTAGTAGTCGTCCTGCACGTCGCCGCAGGCGAAGACCCCGTCCACGCTGGTCCGGGTCGTCCCGTCGAACGTCCGCACGTAGCCATTGTCCTCGAGCTCGACCTGGCCCTTGAGCAGGGAGGAGTTGGGCTCGTGGCCGATGGCGACGAAGAGGCCCGTCGCATCGAGCTCGGACTCCTCGCCGGTGACGGTGTCGCGCAGGCGCAGCCCGGAGACCTTGGTGTCGCCCTCGATGTCGGTGATCACCGAATTCCACTTGAACTCGATCTTCTCGTTGGCGAAGGCCCGCTCTCGCATGATCTTCGAGGCCCGCAGCTCGTCGCGCCGGTGGATCACCGTCACCTTGGAACCGAACCGGGACAAGAAGAGCGCCTCCTCCATGGCGGAGTCGCCGCCGCCGGCCACCGCGATGTGCTGGTCGCGGAAGAAGAAGCCGTCGCAGGTCGCGCAGGTCGACACCCCGTAGCCGAGCAGCCGGCTCTCGTTGGGCACGCCGAGCATGAGGGAACGTGCCCCGGTCGCCACGATGAGCGTGTCCGCGACCACGGTCGGCTCCGCGGCATCGGGATCGCCGACCCAGACCTCGAAGGGCCACGGCGTGACGTCGATGCGGCTGACCTTGGCCGTGCGCAGCTCGGCGTCGAAGCGCAGCGCCTGGGCGCGCATCATGCCCATCAGCTCGGGTCCCATGACCCCGTCGACGAAGCCGGGGTAGTTCTCGACGTCGGTCGTCAGCATGAGCTGGCCGCCCGGCTGGTCGCTGGTGGAGGACGGCTCGCCCTCGATGACCAGCGGCTTCAGCTGGGCGCGCGCCGCGTAGAGGGCGGCCGTGAGGCCGGCCGGCCCGCTCCCGATGATGACCACCTTGCGGCGCTCAGGCATCGGGCGGGATGCCGCGGCGCGAGTAGAGCACCGCCCCGACGACGCTGAAGATGAGGCCGAGCACGATGTAGGACGCCCAGATGCGGTGCCCGGCGATGGTGGTCAGCCGGATGAAGCCGACGCAAAAGAGCACGAGGTCGGCGATGCCGATGACGGCGATGATCACGCCGAAGACGATGCCCCGGGCGGCCACGATGGCCGGGCGGATCGCCTTGTCGTTGACCGAGGCGACGACCGAATCGATCGCATCGAGGGCACGCTCGGACAGCGCGTCGGAAATGTCGTTCTCAGCCACGGGGGCAGACTACCCGGCGCCGTTAGCCGTCCTGGCAGGGACGATGTAGCAGACGCCCACCGTGTTGGGCCCGGCGTGGGTGCCGACGACCGGCCCGAGGTCCACCGCGAGCAGCGGGTGCTCGGTGGCGATGTCGACTCATCGATGCCAGCACGTCGGCAAAGTCGTCGCAGGCGCCGTCGGCCACGGCGATGCGCTCGAGGGGCGCGTCCGCCCTCACCTTGTCGATCATGTAGCCGAGCGCGCGCGCCCGGGTGCGCTGTTTGGACTCTTCGGCGACCTCGCCGTCCTTGAGCTGAATCACGGGTTTGATGTTGAGCAGGGATCCGACCAGGGCCCGCGCCCCGCCGATCCGCCCGCCGCGCTGGAGGTGCTCGAGCCCGCCGATGACGCCGTAGATCCGGGTGCGGGGGATCCGGTCCTCGCTGGCGCGCGACCAGCGCGTCGAGTCCGGCGCCCGCGGCCGCCTCCTCGGCGGCCGCGATGACCAGCAGGCCCTGACCCATCGTGAGGCTGAAGGTGTCGAGCACCTTGACGGGGATGCCCGAGAACGCACCGGCCGCCGTGACCGCCGAGCCGTAGGTCCCCGAGACCTTCGAGGAGATGGTGAGGCACAGCACCGCTTCGGCACCCTCGTCGGCCGCCTGCTGCGAACGCGGCCTGGAAGGCGCCCGGGGAGGGCGCGGCCGTCTGGGGCAGGTCACCCTTGCCGTGGCAGCGGTCCCAGAACTCCGCTGGGCTGAGCTGGCGGCGGTCCTCGAACTCCTCGGTACCGAAGCGGATGGTGAGGGGCACGACGATGACGTTGTGCTCCTTCACCAACTGCTCGGTGAGGTCGCATGCGCTGTCGGTCACGATGTGGACGCCGGGCATTCAGCGAGTCTGCCACGGCACCGGCGTCAGCTGGACGGACGCGGACGCCGGGGATCGGGTCCGTCTTCGGCCGGGTTTGCGACGGCGGGTGTCAGCGCCGCGGGTTGGTCAGGCGCCCCGCGGCGAGCCGAGCGGACCCGACTCGGCCGGACCGCGGGGACCAGCGGCCCCGACGGTGCCGGTGGTGCGGGGGGAGCGGGTGGTGTCGGGGGAGGCCGACGGGCGTCGTGGCGCCGCCCCAGGAGGACGACGACCGCGCCGAAGGTGAGCCCGCCCGCGGCCACGCGCGCCCACGACCCGGGCCGCGAGGCCCGCGGTGGTGGTCGACCCCGAGAGGTTGGAGACCACGAGCACGACGACGGCCATCGGGACGCTGGCGATGACGACACGCCACAACGGTGCCCACGTGGCGGGGTCGGCCAGCCGCCCGAACCACTGATGGAAGACGGCGAGGGCCGAGCAAGGCGGCGACGGTGTACGCGATGGAGAGGCTGAGTGCCAGGCCGCGGACCCCGAGGGGGTGCACGAGCGCCGAGAGCCAGGACGACGTTGAGCGCGTTCTCGACGAGGTACAAGAAGAAGGCCACCTTGGTGCGCTGCATCGACTGCAGGACGCGCACGAAGTAGAGGTATGCGCAGAAGCCGGGCAGCCCGAGGGCGAACATGGCCAGCGCTTCGCCGGTGGTCGCCGTTCCCGCCGGAGTGCTGTGACCGATGCCGAGCAACAAGGCGACGGTCGGCTTGGCCAAGCAGCAGCATCCCGACGGCCGAGGGGATGATCAGCGCCAGGACCGCGCGCAGGCCGCCCGCCATCCGGTGGAGGAAGGCCGCCTGCTGCCCGGTCGACCACTTCTCCGAAAGGTCGGGCGTCACCACCGACATGACGGTGACGGCGACGATGCCGTAGGGGAGTTGGAAGAACGCGTAGGCGTACGTGTACGAGGAGACCGGGTCGGAGCCCGCCACGCTGCCCGCCAAGATCGTGACGACGAAGAGCGCAGCCTGGTTGGCCAGTACGAAGCCGAAGGTCCAGCCGCCGAGCCGCGCCACGGCGCGCAACGCGTCGTCGTGGGGATTCCAGTGCCAGCGCACCAGCCTGAGGTCGGCGTTGCGCAGGCTGGGGATCAGCGCGACCCCCTGGAACACGACGCCGAGCGAGGTGCCGAGTCCCAAGAGGACCAGCTGGGTGCGGTGCGCCTCGACGCTGGCGAGCGAGGCGCCGTGCCCGGCCCAGAGGCCGAACCAGATGAGGATGCCGATGCAGACGAGGTTGTTGACGATCGGCGCCCAGGCGACGGCCACGAAGCGCCGGCGTGTGTTGAGCAACGCAGCGCCGAGGGCGAAGAGCCCGTAGGCGGCGATCTGGATCACGAACCAACGCAAGAACGTGGTGGCGACGTGCCGCTCGACGTCGACCTGCTGGAGCTGGCCCGAGTGCGCGTGCGTGTCGAGCGCGGTCAGCGCGTCGACGAGATAGGGCGCGGCGACGAGCGCCGCCAGCGTTGTCGTGAGCAGGACGACGACCGACACGGTGATCGACGGCCGAGATCGACTCGAAGGCCTCGCGCTCGTCCTTGTGCGCCAGTCGGTCGACGAAGACCGGGAATGAACGTGGCGGAGAGCACGCCGCCCAAGACGACGTCGTAGAGCATGTTGGGCGTGGTGTTGGCCAGGTTGTAGGAGTCGGCCAGCAGCGTCGGCCCGAGGGCCCAGGCCAGCGCGACGAAGCGGAGCAGCCCCGTGACGCGCGAGGCAGCCGGTGCCGGCCGCGACGTAGACGGCCGAGGTCCGTAGGGGGAGGGTCCGGGCCCGGCGCGGCGGGGCCACGGTCAGTGCTGGGCCCTCGGGCGCTGGCGCCGCGACCGGCGCCAGGTCCGTATCCACCAGACCAAGAGCACGGCCCCGGCCAACACGGTGAGGGCGACGCCGGCGAAGGAGATGGCGGTCGAATGCACGGTGAGCACGGTGTGGGCCAAGGTGAGCTGGCCGTTCGGGGTTTGCAGGGTCACGCTCGATGGGCAGGTGGTCGCCCGAGGTGCGGGCCTGGGCGGTGACGCGGACCGAGGTGGTCGGACGGTCGAGGACCAACTGGCGGGTGTTGCCGTCGGGGAAGGTGAACTTGTCGCTGGCCAGGGTCACGACGACGGTGACCGGGTAGGGCGCGGCGGACAGCACCGTGACGGGGATGGCGGCGCGCTGCGCGGTGAAGGTGACGGTGCGCTCGGTGGCGAGGGTGATCTTGTCCGTCTCGCCGGCGAAGGCCTTGTCGTACGCGTCGAGCGCTGCGGCGCGGCGCGTTCGCTGAGAGCCCGCGCGCTTCGGTCGCGAGGAGGGCGTCGCCGAGCGCCGCCATCTCGGGTGGGTGCCCAGCTGACCGCGCTGGTGAACGAGGCGAGCTGCTGGCGCGCCAGCGCGATCCTGTCGGCGGCGTTCGCGCGCGATGCCCTGGCCGGCCGGGCCGGACTGCAGCCGCCGCACGGATGGCTCGCCATTGCCGCCCACGGGTACCTGCGCGAAGAGCTGGCTCAGCGTGACCGCCTGAGCGACGGGTTGTTCTGCAGGCCGCCGAGGAGCGTGTCCATGAAGCTCGCCGAGGGCTGCCAGTTCGCCGGCGGCGACGATGACGACGCCGCGGTGCTCCGTCACGAACGCGTTCTCGAAGTGGACGAAGGAGAGCCAGGCCAACAGCTGCTCGGCGGCGAGGACCGGGTCGCCGGGGTATTGGGTGAAGTGGGCGCTGAGCGACGAGTCGACCGCAGCCGCCGGGATGGTCGACCCGTGGCCGAGGTCGAGGTTGAACGGCTGGGCGAAGGTGAGGTTGCTCACCCCGGCGCCGGCCAGGTCGCCGTCGCTCAGCACCAGCTGTCCGCCGCACCGGCCACCTGGAGCCCGCTGGCCAGGTCCGCCGCGTCACCCTGGGTGAACGAGGAGGTGGCGTCGACCCACGGCCCGCCGGACGGCTTGAGCCCCGCGTCACGCAGGAGGTCGTCGCCCCGGGTGACCTGGGCACCGATCTCGTCCGGTGAGACCCGCCTCGGTCAGCGCGGCCACGTTGATGGGCACGTAGGGCGACCCGAGCACTTCGTCGCCCGCCAGCGCGTCGAGCTGCGTCTTGTGCGCGGAGCGTCGCGCGTGGTCGTGCGCCTGTCCTGCGCCGGCGGCCGCCACCGGGCTGACGGCGAGCGTCGTGGCGACGTCCCGGTGGGTCGTGCCAGCGCGCCGGCCATGGCGGACATGCCGCGCCGGTGGGGACCGGCACCACGAGCCCGACGCGCAAGGAGCCGGTGGCGCCGGTCGGGCCGGTTGGCTCGTCGTAGGTGAGGAACGTCGTGAAGCGCGCAAGGGGGCTCGACGAACCCTGGCGCAAGCAGCGAGACCGTCACCGGGTAGACGTCAGGACACGTCCCGTTCAACGGTGTGCAGCCCAAGACGAGCGTGGGTGCGCCGGCGGGACATGCTCCGACTCCGCCCGGGGGTGCAGATGCGCTGTCGACGGGGAGCACCGTGACGCACGCCGCGGCGGTCAGGCCGCCGGGAGCCGCGCCGACGGGGATGTCGTCGTCATGGAGCACGGCGCTGGTCGTCGGCGACCCGCTCGCGGCCTGCTGCAGATCGGAGGTGTCGTCCAGGTGGCCGCCGTAGAAGGTCATGTTCACGTGCAGCCCGCTGGCGCCGGCGATCGACGTGGACACGCCGACGCAGATGTTGAACCAGGGCTGGGCGGGCGTGACCCACGGCGTCTGGGACTCGAGCGTCAGCGGCGGGCCGCTCCGCTGGGCCCCGACCTCGGACCGGGACGCCTGGTGCGCCTGTACCTGGTGCGCCTGCACCTGGCGCGCTTGTGCCTGGCCACCCGCGGCGAGGCTGCCGGCAAGGGCGGCGGTGGTCACGGCGAGCGTGCAGAGGGCGGTCCCGAGCCCAGCGCGTCGACACAGGGAGAGGCTAGAGGGCGCACTACCGTGGGCGGGTGCAGTCCACCTCGGTGCCCGAACGGTTCCGTCCCTATGTCCACGCCACCGAGGACCTCGCGCGCCGCTTCGCGGCGGCAGGCCGCACGCTGTACTTGGTCGGCGGTTCCGTGCGTGACGCGCTGTTCCCCGGCGAGTCGGGTGGCGCGACGGACCTCGATCTCACCACCGACGCCCGCCCCGACGAGACGGAGCGTCTGGTCCGGGGCTGGGCCGACGAGGTGTGGACCCAAGGGTGCGCGCTTCGGGACGATCGGCTTTCGCAAGGACGGTCAGGTCTACGAGATCACGACCCACCGGGCCGAGGTCTACGTCCCCGAGTCGCGCAAGCCCGAGGTGACCTTCGGCGACGACATCGTCGTGGACCTGTCGCGCCGCGACTTCACGATCAACGCGCTGGCCCTCCGCCTGCCCGACATGGAGCTCATCGACCCCTTCGACGGGCTCGGCGACCTGGCCGCGGGCCGGCTGCGCACGCCGCTCGACCCCGAGATCTCCTTCGGGGACGACCCGCTGCGCATGTTGCGCGCCGCCCGCTTCGCGGCCCGCTTCAACCTCGAACCGGACCCCGCGCTCGTCGCGGCGATGGAGCGCATGCACGGCCGGCTCTCCATTGTCTCGGCCGAGCGCATCCGCGACGAGCTGGACAAGATGCTGATGCTCGACGTGCCATCGGCGTGCGCTGTGGTTCGTCGTGCGCACCGGCCTGGCCGGCGAGTTCCTTCCCGAGCTCCCCGAGCTCGCGCTCGAACAGGATCCGATTCACCGGCACAAAGACGTCCTCGCCCACACGTTCGCCGTGGTCGACAAGACGTCGCCGCAACCGGCTGCTGCGCCTGGCGGCGCTCTTCCACGACGTCGGCAAGCCGCGCACGCGCGCCATCACCGACGGCGGCGTCACGTTCCATCACCACGAAGTCGTTGGCGCGCGCATGACGCGCACGCGCATGGAGGCGCTGCACTACTCGTCGGCCGACATCGACACCGTGGTGCGCCTAGTCGAGCTGCACCTGCGCTTCCACACCTACAAGCTGGGCTGGACCGACAAGGCGGTGCGCCGCTACGTGCGGGACGCCGGCCCTCACCTCGATCTGCTCAACGAGCTGACTCGCTGTGACTGCACGACCCGCAACGCCGCCAAGGCCCGCGCGCTGGCCCGGCGCATGGACGAGCTCGAGGCCCGGATCGCCGAGCTGCGCGAGCAGGAGGAGCTCGACCGCGCTCCGCCCCGACCTCGACGGGAACCAGGTCATGACCATTCTCGGCATCGGTCCGGGCCGCGCGGTGGGGCAGGCCCTCACCTTCTTGATGGAGCTCCGCCTCGACGAGGGCCCGCTCGGCGAGGAGGAGGCGACCGCCCGGCTGAAGGAGTGGTGGGCGGCCGGGGGCTGAGCGGTGGGAGCCGACTCGGCCTGCCCGGGGCTACCCTCGCGCGCATGACCAGGATCACAGCACCGGAGAGCGGGATGGGCGAGCACATCGACTGGGCGCTGCTGCGCCCGAAGATGGCCGGCGGCATGGGGAAGCTGTCCGAGGCGGTCTATACCAACTCGCAGCTGTCGGTGCGCGAGCGCGAGGCGGCCCGCTGGACCATCGCGCTGATCAACGACTCCGCGGTATGCCGCGACGCACGCGCGCCCGCGACGGCGAGGCGCTCGGCGCGGGCGAGCCCTTCTACGCCGAGGTGTCCGACTGGCGCAACGCGGGCGGCCTGAGCGACCGCGAGCGGCTGGCGGCCGAGTTCGCCGAGCGCTTCGCGCTGGACCATCTCGCCATGGACGACGACCTGTGGGACCGTCTGCACGCGGCATACGGGGACGACGAGCTCGCCGACCTGACGATCTGCTGCGGCACGTTCCTCGGCATGGGGCGGACCTTGGCCGTGGTCGGGGTGCGCGCCCCGGCCGAACGCATCCTCGTCTAAGCCGCCCGTCAGTCAGTCATTCACTCATTCAGTCATTCAGTCATTCAGTCAGCCGGCCACGACTCCTGGGTCTCGCCGGCGGCGAACCCCTCCACGAGGGCGTGCGCCACGTCGTCGTGGTACTGCACCGGCGGCGACTTCATGAAGTAGGCCGAGGGGCCGAGCAGCGGGCCGCCGATGCCGCGGTCGAGGGCGAGCTTGGCGCAGCGGACGGCGTCGATGATGACGCCCGCCGAGTTGGGGGAGTCCCACACCTCGAGCTTGAGCTCGAGGTTGAGCGGGACGTCACCGAAGTTACGCCCCTCCATGCGGATGTAGGCCCACTTGCGGTCCTTCAACCAGGGCACGTGATCCGAGGGGCCGACGTGGACGTCGTCGGCATCGAGCACGTTGTCCTCGAACTGGCTCGTCACCGCCTGGGTCTTGGAGATCTTCTTGGACTCGAGGCGCTCGCGCTCGAGCATGTTCTTGAAGTCCATGTTGCCGCCGAAGTTGAGCTGGTAGGTGTGGTCCAGCGCGAGGCCGCGGTCCTCGAAGAGACGGGTCAAGATGCGGTGCACGATCGTCGAGCCCACCTGGCTCTTGATGTCGTCGCCGACGATCGGGACGCCGGCGTCGCGGAACTTGCGCGCCCACTCGGGGTCCGAGCGCGATGAAGACGGGGATGGCGTTGACGAAGGCCACCCCGGTGTCGAGGCAGGCCTGGGCGTAGTGGCGCTGGGCCTCCTCGGAGCCGACGGGGAGATAGGAGACCAGGACGTCGGCCCGCGCGTCGCGCAGCGCCTGGGCGACGTCGACGGGATCGGCGGGAGACTCGTCGACCATCTCCTTGTAGTACTTGCCGAGGCCATCGAGCGTCGGGCCGCGCTGGACCGTGATGCCGAGCTCGCCCACCTCCGCGAAGCGCACGGTGTTGTTCAGCCCGGCATGGATCGCCTTGCCCAAGTCGGTGCCGACCTTGGCCTGGTCGACGTCGAACGCGGCCACGGGCACGAGGTCGCGGACGTGATAACCGCCGAGCTCGACGTGCATCAGTCCCGGGACGACGTCGTCGGGATCCGCGTCGCGGTAGTACGTGATGCCCTGGACGAGCGAACTGGCGCAGTTGCCGACGCCGGCGATGGCGAGTCGGATGGGGTGGGGCATGGACTGTCTCCTTCAGTGTCGGTGCTGCAAATGGTTCGTCAGGTCACCGGCTCGGAGCCGGCGACGGCGAGGTCGGCGCGTTCGGACGCGATGAGGGTGTCGAGCCAGCTGATGTCGCGGGCGACGCCGTCGGCCGTGTGCTGGACCACGGACCGGGCGTAGACGTCGAGGTCGGCGCGGGCTGCCTCCACTTCGGCCAGGCGCTGCACCAGCTGGGCCCGGCGCCGTTCCAGCAGGGCGAGGCGGGCCTGGGGTGCGAGGTGGCGGGCGAAGGCCAGGCGCAGCCCGAAGCTGCGCGGCGTCGTCGACCGAGCCGCCACCCTCGAGCAGCTCGGCGAAGAGCCGCCGGCCCGCGTCGGTGATCCGGTAGACCTTGCGACCCCGGCGGGCGCGGGCGGGGGAGTGGCGCCGGGCGCGCATCGCAGCCAGCTCGCCGGTCAAGGATCCGGTCGGCGGGGCGGGTGCCGCCGGGACGGCTCCGGCCGGCTCACCCTCGGTGGCCACGACCGCCCCCGCCTTCTCGAGGCGGGTCAGCGCGGGGTAGATGGAGCCGAACGAGACGTTGGCCAAGAGGCCGAGGTGCTCGCGCAGGCGGCGCCGGATCTCGTAGCCGTGGAGGTCGCCCTCCTCGAGGAGGCCCAAGATGGCCAGATCCAACATCGCGGAGGAGTATATCGATTCGATATAGCGGTCGAGCGGCAATCCGTCACCGGCCCGTCGAGTTCGTGCCTGATTTGCCACCCAATTGGTCGTGGTTTCCGGGCCGGAGGGGTAGCCTGGCGCCCGTGTCAGTCACCTCGGAGCCGAGGTCACCATCCCGTGCGGTGAGCCCCGACGTCACGGCTCAGGTGGAGTACCGGATCGTCCGCAACGGTCTGGTGCGCGAGGTGGAGCGGGGCCGGGTCCTCAAGGACGACGTGTGCGACGCCCACCCCGAGCTGTTGCGGGCGGCACGCAACGTGGGCCGGCCCACCAAGGAGGTCTGCCCGATCTGCGACGACGGGCGCCTCGTCACCGTCACCTTCGTCTTCGGCGCCAAGCTGCCGCCCGGCGGGCGCTGCCCGGGTAGCGCCGCCGAGCTCAAGGCTCTGTGCCGCCGTCCTGAGCCGGTGCTCTGCTACGAGGTCGAGGTCTGCCCCGCCTGCGCCTGGCACCACCTGATGCGCAAGTACCCCGCCGGCGGCGGGAAGTCCCGTGCCAAGAAGGCGGCACCGGCGCGGTGAGGCCGGTGCGTGGCAGCCGGTGAGGCCGGCCCGGTGAGCGAGGCCCGCGTGCCGGTGACCGTGCCCACCTTGCGGGAGCGCAAGCGGCGCAACGGCGACGACGCCGATCGTGATGGTCACGGCCTACGACGAGCCCGGGCGCGCGCATCGTGTCCGACGCGGGCGCCGACATCATCTTGGTCGGGGACTCGGTGGCGAACACGGTGCTGGGTTACCGCGACACGCTGCACGTCGACATCGAGGTGATGGCGCATCACACTGCCGCCGTGGCGCGCGCCGAACCGCGCTGTCTCATCCTGGGCGACATGCCGTGGATGAGCTACCACCTCTCGCCTGAGGACGCCGTGCGCAACGCCGCCACACTGATCCGCGCCGGCGCCCACGCGGTCAAGCTCGAGGGCGGGCGGGCCCGCTTGCCGGTCGTCGAGGCGATCATCAAGGCGGAGATCCCGGTCATGGGGCATCTCGGTCTCACCCCCCAGTCCGTGCTGGCGATGGGCGGCTTCCGGGTCCAGGGCAAGAGCGCCGACGCCGCCGGCGCCCTGTTGGACGCCGCCAAGGCGCTGGCCGCGGCCGGCTGCTTCGCCTTCGTCATCGAGGGGGTGCCCGACGTCGTGGGCGCCGCGGTCACCGAGGCGATCGACGTCCCCACCATCGGCATCGGCGCCGGCCCGGCGACCGACGGCCAGGTCCTCGTCTTCCACGACCTGCTCGGGCTGGGCACGGGCAAGCCGCCCAAGTTCGTCCGCCAGTACGCGGAGGTGGGGCGGATCGCCACCGAGGCCATCGCGGCCTTTGCCGCCGACGTGCGCAGCGGGAGCTTCCCGAGCGACGCCGAGAGCTACCACGGCCCGCCGGGGCTGGGCGACGCCCTGGCCTGAGCGGCGGCTACCATGGCCGTCCGCAACACACCCTGCTCCTGACCGCCAGGAGCCCGGGCTCGGCCCGGTCCAGAGGGAGGTACGCCGCACATGCGGCCCTACGAAGTCATGGCCATCTTCGAGGCCAGCACCGAACCCACCGTGATTCAGGGCGTGCTCGACCGCGCCCTCGAGACGATCCGCGGCGCCGGCGGCACCCCGGGCGCCATCGACCGCTGGGGGCGCCGGGCCTTCGCCTACGAGGTGAACCACAAGCGCGAGGGTTACTACGTCGTGGTGGAATTCACCGGCGAGCCCGAGACCGTGGCCGCCCTGGACCGCATGCTCGGCCTGGCCGACGAGGTGGTGCGCCACAAGGTGGTGCGCCTGCCCGACCACAAGGCGCCCGCAGGTGCCGGCGCCGCCGCCGGCAGCCGGCTGAGCGGCCGGATTTCACGGTCGGCTCGAAGGATCGGCGAGAGGAGCAGAGATGGCGACAGACAACAGCGTGACCCTGGTCGGCAACGTGACGCGCGACCCCGAGCTGCGCTTCACCAACACCGGCCAGGCCAACGTCACCTTCGGGCTGGCGGTCAACCGCCGCTGGCAGAACCGCCAGACCCAGGAGTGGGAGGAGGCCACGTCCTTCTTCGACGTGGTCTGCTGGCGCGAGATGGCCGAGAACGTGAGCGAGTCCATCACGAGGGGAGCCCGTGTGATGGTGGCCGGCCGCCTCGAGCAGCGCAGCTGGGAGACCCAGGAGGGCGACCGCCGCTCCAAGGTCGAGGTGGTGGCCGACGAGATCGGGCCATCGTTGCGCTGGGCTACGGCCCAGATCACCAAGAACGACCGCCGAGGCCCGAGCGACGGCTCGGGGCGTGGCGGTGGCGGAGGCGGTGGGCGCCAGTCCGGCGCCGACACCGGCGCCGCAGGCCCAGCCGGCGAACGAAGCCGGCTATGGATTCGACGAGGAGCCCTTCTGATGGCACGGAGCAACCAACGCGGGGGGACGGCGTCGCGGCGCGCCCCCAAAGATCTCGGACGCCGGATCAAGAAGAAGCCCTGCGCACTGTGCCGCGACAAGACCGAGTGGGTTGACTACAAGGACATTCCGATGTTGCGCAAGTACATGAGCGACCGCGGCAAGATCCGCTCGCGCCGGGTGACCGGCAACTGTGCGCAGCACCAGCGGGCGCTGGCCATGGCCATCAAGACGGCGCGCGAGCTCATCCTGTTGCCGTACACGCAGCGCACCGTGACCGAGCGGCCGGGCGGCCGCGGCCGCGACCGTGACCGTGGAGAGCGGACGCTGGGCGACGTCACACCAGGTGAGCGCGGCGAACGTGGCGACCGCGGCGATCGTGCGACCGCGGCCCCCACGGGGTGAGGCCATTGCGGTCGAGGTGATCGACAACACCGATGCCCTGGGCGACGCCGAGACCGAGAACGCCGTGGCCGAGGAGGTCGGCGAGCTGGTCGAGGAGCTGGTCGAGGACGCCGTGGCGAGTGAGGCCACGAACGGGGCAGGGGCAACCGGTGCGGCTGCGGGACCCGCCGGTGCTGGCGAGGACGAAGGCGGCACCGCATGAAGGTGCTCTTGCGCGACGACGTGGCGGGCGTGGGCCGGCGCGGTGACATCGTCAAGGTCGCCGGCGGCTTCGCACGCAACTTCTTGTTGCCTGAGGGCCGCGCCATCGTGGCGGGCGACGGCGTCGAGGGTCAGGCCGTGCAGATGCGCCGCCGGCGCGACCTACGCGAGGCCCAGGACCGCAGCGCGGCGGAGGCCCAAGCCGCCCTGCTGGCCGGAGCGGTGATCCCCATCACGGCGCGGGCGGCCGGCGGCGGCCGTCTGTTCGGCTCGGTCGGCTCGGCCGAGGTGGCCGATGCCATCAGAGCATCCAAGGGCGTCGAGGTGGACCGCAGGCATGTGGTGCTGCCCGAGCAGATCAAGGAGACGGGCAGCTTCGAGGTCACCGTCGAACTGTTCAGCGACGTATCGGTCGTCGTCACGGTGGAGGTCAGCCCCGCCAGCTGAGGGGATCGGTGTCCAGGTGGGACCGGTGTTCCCAGCGCGGCCCGCTCGATCGCCGTGTCGCCGGGTTGGCAACCCCGGTGTGGGTGTGTCACAGCGCATTGCTCATGATGTCGGGGTGACGGCGAACGCGTTCCTCCGTGGGCTTGCAGGCCCGACCGTTCGTTCACGGGTTATCCACACGGCTGGCGTGCTTACACCCACAGTTACCCACATGCCGAACGACCTTTCCCACAGCAAGTTCTTTCTTACGTTCCCCAGCTCCGTGCCGTCAGAGTAGGGGGGCCGTGGTCCAAGCCTTCGACGACACCCGCCCCCGCCCCCTCCGGGCGGCTTCTGCCCCCGGTGCGCGGGTGCCCCCGCACGACCTCGATGCCGAGCAGTCCCTCCTCGGCGCCATGCTGCTCTCCAACGACGCGGCGTCGGTCGGGATCGAGACGTGCTCCAGCGGTGATTTCTACAAACCGACGCACGGCCACATCTTCTCGGCCATCCGGGCCCTCATGGAGCGCGGCGAGGCCATCGACGCCGTCACGGTCACCGACGAGTTGAAGCGCTCGGGACTGCTCGAGCAGGTCGGCGACCCGTCCATCTTCATCTCGCTGCAGGCCAACACGCCCTCGATCGCCAACGCGCGGCACTACGCGCAGATCGTCGAGGAGCACTCCCTGCTGCGACGGCTGATCGGTGTCGCCGGTGACATCGCCGACATCGGCTACTCGGTTCCCGAGGACGTCAAGGCGGCCGTCGACGAGGCCGAGAAGCTCGTCTTCGACGTGGGCGAGCGACGGACGGCCGACACCATGCGCCCGCTGCACGAGCTGCTGGGTGCGGGGCTCGACCGGATCGAGGAGCTGGGCCAGCGGGGTTCGCACATCACGGGGGTGGCCACCGGCTACCACGAGCTGGACAAGATCCTGCTTGGCTTCCAGCCGTCCTCGCTCAACATCGTGGGTGCCCGCCCCGGAATGGGAAAGACGAGCTTCGCGCTCGGTGTCCTGGCCAATGTCGGGCTCAACGTCGGGCGGCCCGCGCTGTTGTTCTCCCTCGAGATGGGCCACCTCGAGCTCACTCAGCGGCTGCTCGCGTCCGAAGCCGAGGTCAACGGGCAGAGCCTGCAGACGGGGCGGATCCGCACACAGGACTGGAGCAAGATCGGAATGGCCGTCACCCGTCTCTCGGGCGCGCCGATCTTCATCGACGACAACCCCAACGTGACCGTGATGGACATCAGGGCCCGGGCGCGGCGGTTGAAGAAGTCCGAGGGTGACCTCGGAATGGTGGTGGTGGACTACCTCCAACTCATGACCGGGCGGGGTCGGGCAGAGAACCGCCAGACCGAGGTGGCCGAGATCAGCCGGGGCCTCAAGATCCTCGCCCGTGAGCTCGAAGTTCCGGTCGTGGCCCTCTCCCAGCTGTCCCGCAACCTCGAGTCCCGCTCGGACAAGACCCCGCAGCTCTCGGACCTGCGGGAGTCAGGCTCGCTCGAACAGGACGCCGACGTCGTCCTCTTCATCTACCGCGAGTCGGAGTACAACGACGAGGTGCCGATCGACCGCGCGGACGACGCGCTGATCGAAGTGGCCAAACACCGAAACGGACCCACCGGCAAGGCCAACCTGCTCTTCCTCAAGCAATACGCGCGTTTCGAGAACCACCGAGGGGTCTAGGCACCACGTGCGGCCGGGAGCACGAAGCGATCGACGGCGGTGGCGAAACCCTCGTCCTCGTTGCTGGTTGTCACGCGGTTGGCGGCCCGCTTGACCTGGGGGTCGGCGTTGCCCATGGCGATGGACAGGCCGGAATGGGCGAACATCAAGATGTCATTGGGCATGTCGCCGATGGTGGCGATCTCGGCCGGGTCGAGCTTGTAGCGAGCGGCGAGGAACAGTGCCACCGAGCCCTTGTTCGCCTCGGGATGCGTCACGTCGAGGTAGTAGGGCTGCGAGGCTGCCGCGGTTACGTGGTCGCCGAACTGCTCCGACGCGGCCTGGGCGGCCCGCTGCACCGCGTCGTGGTCGTCGCTCACGCCGACCAGCTTCGCCACTCCCTCGGTCAACCCGTCGAGACCGGTCATGACCTTCGGCTCGAATTTCACCGTCCATGCCTCCCGGTCGACGTGGGGACCCTTGGGGTCGGGCACGTACCAGTCCGCGCCACGGTAGAGCCAGACGACCAGTTTGAACGAGTGCATCAGGTCGACCACCGGCTTCACGAGGTCCTCGGGCAACACGTGCTGTTCGATGACCTTCATGTCCCGGTCGACCAGCAGGCCGCCGTTGAACGCGGCGATCGGCGTCTGGAGGTCGAGGGGGTCGATCAGCATCTGCATGCCGCGGGGCGGGCGGCCGCTGGTGATCGCGAAGAGGACGCCGGCGTCGCGCAGGCGGCCGACAGCCGCGACCGCGTTGTCGGTCAGCACCTTGTCGTTGGTGACCAGGGTGCCATCGACGTCGGCGAGCATGAGGCGGATCGGGAGGGGCGGCGGCGTCGACGTCGGCGATCCAGCTGGCGCGGGTGCGATGCGCTGATGGTAGCGGCGGCCTGCGGGTCCGGCCTCGGTTGGTCCCGTGGGTGATGCCCCTCCGCTGACATGGAACGGGGCGGGAGAGAGCTCACCGTCCGTATATGTATCCTTCGTTTATTGGGGGTAATTACGGAAGGATAACTGGATATCCTTCGTTAATTGGGGTATTTCGGAAGGCTGCATATACAGGAGTAACGACATAGTCGGCAGCCACGACATAACCGGCCGCTACGACGATGCCGACGGTTTCGCCTCGCTTGGTCTCCCCAACCCCGGGTATACCGCCCGCATGGCCCACGACAGCGTTCCCGCTAGCCACCGCGATCTCCTCGACGGTCGCTTCGCGACCTTCGCGACCGTCGGTGAAGACGGCTACCCGCAGGTCTCGGAAGTGTGGTTCCTCGCCGAGGGCGATCAGATCGTCACCTCGCTGAGTACGGCTCGGCAGAAGACGCAGAACCTTCTCAGCGAGCCCGCCTGCACGGTCTTTCTTCTCGACTTGGCCAATCCCTACCGCTACCTCGAGATCCGCGGCACCGCGGAGGTCACACCTGACGAGGATCGCGCGTTTGCCCGGAAGCTCGGCGCGAAATACGACGCTGACCTGAGCGAGCACGACCGCCCGGGAGACGAGCGAGTCGTCGTTCGCATCGTGCCGGTCCGAATCAACGCGGTCGATATGAGCCGCTAGCGAGCGCCCTCAGGTGCGCGCCGCGGGCAGGTCCACGACCTCGGCCAGTTCCGGTGCCGCCGAGCGGCGCGCACGGCGGCGGACCAGCCGCGAGCCAAGGACACCAGCACCGGCCAGCGCTACGACGGTGCCGGCCCACGGCGAGACGAGGTACCCGAAGAGCACCGCCGCTGCGTACTCGGTGGCCATCACGACGGCGAGCACGACGGGTCCGAGCCTGGTGAAGCGGCGGTGGAACGCGGCCAGGGTGGCCGGGCCCGTGATGGAGCGCCCGAGGAAGACGGCAAGGCCGCGCACCAAGCCGAAGAGCGCACCGAGCACGATCGCGGCCCACCACGAGCCCGTCAGCACCGCCAGGACCGCCAGCAGGTACACGCCGGCGGTCTTGATGTAGGTCACGAAGCCCGTGCCGATCTGCCACCCGAAGCCGGCGCCATAGACCCACGGTCGGAACTGGTCGAGCCAGCGCTCATTGACCTGGCGATGGTGCACCGGGAGCGCGAAGCCGCCGACCTGAGCATCCGAGGCTGCGACCACCACCGACCCGGCGCAGGCCAGCAGCGCCACGGTGAGGGGCGAGAGCCCGGCCGCGCCCACACCCAGCGCGACAACCGCCAGCGCCAGCCCGAGTGTCACCCCGCCCGCCACCGAACCGGCGAGGAACCACAGTGCGGTCGAGCGGTAGCGATGGCCCCGCCCGGCTTCGGCGAGCGGCGTGATCGTCGCCAGCATCGACACCCCGCACGGCGACCAGGTGGAGCGGGCGGCCACGACGACAGCCACCACCGCAGCGGACACGCCGAGCACGATGGTCATGGCAGTTCCTTTCGTCGATGTCGAGGGCAGTTCACGCCGGCGACCCCAAGAAGGGCGCCGTGCCGAAGGCGAAGATCCCGCCGTCGCGCGCGACGAGCCAGTAGCCGGCGTCGTCGCCAAAGGGCGCCATGCCGACGACGGGCATGGCGAGCTTGAGCGAGCCGGTCGACCCGTCGAACGCCGCGTCGCCGTAGGCGAAGATCCCGCCGTCCGCCGCGACGAGCCAGTACCCGCTCCCCGAGGGCGTCGCGGCCATGCCCACCACCGGCGCGTTGAGCGGCCGGCCCCCCATGGACCCGAGGAAGGGCGCGTCGCCGTAGGCGAAGATCCCCCCGTCCGCCGCGACGAGCCAGTAGCCGCCCCCCGAGGGCGTCGCGGCCATGCCCACCACCGGCTCGTTGAGCCGCCGGCCCCCCATGGACCCGAGGAAGGGCGCGTCGCCGTAGTCGAAGATGCCGCCGTCGGCCGCCACCAGCCAGTAGCCCGATCCGGTCACGGTGCCCGCCATGCCGACCACCGGTGCGTTGAGCGGTTGGCCTCCCATGGACCCGAGGAAGGGCGCCCCGCCGTAGTCGAAGATGCCGCCGTCGGCCGCGGCGAGCCAGTAGCCGCCGGTGTCGCAGATGGCGCCCCCCACGACCGGCGCGTCGAGGTGGAGCCCGGACGCGTCGCCCACATTCGTGAAGTCGCCGTACGCGAGCAACAGCCCGAAGGAGGTGAGCACGGCGTAGCCGCCGCCGTAGACGCTCGGCACCATCGCGACCACCTGGCAGTTCGTGGTCGGCGAGTCGCACGGCGGCATCGGTGGCGCGGGCGTCCAGCAGGACTCGTTCTGCTCGGCCGTTGAGTTGTCGACCGCCACGGCGGTCGTGCAGGTGGGGTCGACCTGCCAGGGCGGCACACAGGCGACGACGCGGCACACGATGCGTCCCAGGCATTCGACGTCCTGGTTGCACTGGCCGTAGCGGAACTGCAGGCATCCGGTGAGAAAGGAGTTGCAGCCCTGGGAGCCACAGCCGCAATTGGTCCCGTCGCACTCGGTCTCACAGAACGGGAAGCCGCCGCTGCAGCCGGCTGCGCAGTTACAGATCGAGTTGCAGTCCATGTAATAGCGCGGCCCGTTGCAGTAGGAGGACCCCTCCGCGACCCACCAGCCGCCCATGATGGTGTTCTCGGGGCAGTAGTTGTAGCCGCTGACCGCGCAGCAGAACTCAGAGAAGCCCGAGCAACACGTGCTGCCGCAGTCACAGCCAGCGTTCCCGCATTCGCAGATCTGGCCGTACGCGGTGCCGGGTCGCAGCGCGAGGTCGAGCCCGGAGCCGATGGCGACAGCGCTGCCGACGAACGCGGAGCGGTTTATCAGATTGCGGCGCGACAGCCGGCCCTCGAGGGCGCGCGCCGTGCGCGCCACGAGCGCGGTGGACAGACTCACGAGCCGACCATTCCCTTGGCGGACGGCGGCCGGACCAGGCGGCGCGCGCCTTCGAGCGCGGCGAGAGACGAGAGCGCCAGCAGGCTCAACCACAGCCCGACCGCGCTCACGAACACCAAGGGGATCCCGGCCCAGGGCTGACGAGCGAGCTCGCTCATGAGCGTCCCCTGCGACGGCGCAGTGGCGGCGACGACGGCCGCGGCGACGGCGAGGGTGAGGTCGAGCAGGAGGTGCACGCTCGTGGGCGGCGTGTCCGGCCGCCCGAAGCAACCGCAGGTCGCGAGCGGGCCACCGCGCCAGCGTGCGTAGACGACGACAGCGCCGAAGGCCGCGTAGGAGAGGGCGACGGGTACCGCCGTGACGGGCCGGGGCAGAACCAGCGCGGTGAGCCCAAGAGCGGCTTCTGCCAACGCGACGGCCCGTACGAGCCGCCGCGCGGAGACCAGCAGCGGCGCGGCACGCCCTCGGGGGGTGAGGGCGGCGAGGGCGCGCGCGCGGTGTCGTCGGGGTGGCGTGCCTTGGCCACGCCGGCGACCACGAGCAGTCCGGCCGCGACGAGATAGAGACCGATCAGTTCCACGCGGGCCCTGCTGCGGCGACGTGGGGGGCGGCCGGGCTCACGGCCAGCGCCTCGAGGAGGGCGTTGACGCGCGGGACGAGCGCGGTGCGGAGCGCGTGGCTGCCCAGGACCGCGTAGAAGGAGAACGGCCGGCCCGCCTCGGTGAAGAACCACTGGGTGCCCGACTGACCGGGGATGCCGCGCCGCAGCACGGTGGGGGAGAAGTCCGTCGTCGAGAGCCCGGCGGGCCGGCCCTGGTGCGCGAACAACGCGGTGCCGAGGCTCTCGGGTCCGTACTCGAACAGCGTGGCGAACACGTCGGCGGGGCCCATGACGGACACCGCACCGCTCCCGAAGTCGCCAGTGTCATCGGGGAGCGGGAAGGTGGAGAACTGCGCCACCGGGTAGCTCGAGCCGACGAAGGTGGGACGGACGATGATCCGACCCTCGAAACCCTCGGGCAGCCGGGCCGAGATGCCGTGCGCGCCGATGGTGGCCATCGCTCAGCGCCGCGCCGGCCGTCCGCCCTCGAGCGGCCCTGGCGTCGGTGGCGGGGACGCGCCGAAGGGGAACACATCATCGAGGGTGCGCGGGTAGAGACTCGGGTCGCCGGGTTGGATGCCGGCCGCCCGCAGCACCTCGTCGGTCGCCGCCTCGCGGGCCGGCCCATCGAGGCCGCCGGCACCGGTGGCGCCGTCAGAGCCGCCGGGGCGGTCGAGGCGGTCAGGGCGGTCAGGGTGACGGCCCGAGCCGGAGTCGGCGCGGTCGTGCTCGGCGCGACGGATGAGCTCGGCCAGCTGGCCCACGTGATTCGCCACGCCCTGGCCGACCTTGGTGCCGGTCGACCCGTCGACGAGGACGAAGAAGGGAGACCCGGGGACCTGGTAGTCGACCCAGGCCTCGGTCGACATGACGACGGGGATGCGTCCGCTGGCCTGGGCCCGCACCTCGGCGGGCACTTCGCGGTCGGGCCCCTTGGTGACGATGACGGCGCGGCTGTGCCCGGGCAGATCGAGCACGCCGGGGTGTTGGAGCGCGTGCCAGAACGCCGCGCACGAGGCGCAGCCCGAGGAGAGGAAGGCCAAGAGGGTGAGGCCGTCGCTGTTGGTGACCGAGATGGCCCGGGCGTCCCCGGTCGGGGTCACACCCGCCACCGTCGCGGCGGGCCCGAGTGGCGGGCTCCCCGCCGGTGGGACCAGTGACACCGGTGGAGCCACTGTGACGGCGGCGGCCCGGCTCGGCGTGGAGAAGGCCCCCCCGTCCAGGGCGGGGTCGCCGACACCCGCACCCAGCTCGTGCAGCGAACGGAGGATGTCGGCGTGGGACCGCAGGAGCCCCGCGACCAGGACCCCGAGGACCAGCACCACGAACGTCGAGACCAGGACCAGAGCAATCACGCCGCCTCCTTTACCCCGTTTTGGTCCAGTATCCACCCCGGTGGCGGCTGCCGCGCGGCGCCCGAAGACGAGGCACGGTCGCCGCGCCCTTCGATCGTCGGGCATACTCCGGAGCGTGGTGGTGGCCGAAGATCTCTTCCTCCCCGACCCCGAGCCCCGGACGGTGCGCTGCACGGTGATCTCGGTGGACGACCACGTCGTGGAGCCGGCCCACACCTTCGAGGGGCGACTCCCGGCCTCCCTCGCACCGAGGGCTCCGCGGATCGTCGAGACCGACCTCGGGCACCAGGTGTGGGAATTCGAGGGTGAGCGGTACACCCAGGTCGGGATGAACGCCGTGGCCGGCCGCCGACCCGAGACCTACGGCCTCGAGCCCTTCCGTTTCGACCAGATGCGGCCCGGCTGCTACGACGTCGAGGCCCGGGTGCGCGACATGGACATCAACGGTGTCTGGGCGTCGGTCAACTTCCCGTCCCAGATCACCGGCTTCTGCGGTCGCGTCTTCTTCTCGAGCCCGGACCGTGACCTGGGTCTGGCGTGCGTGCGCGCGTGGAACGACTGGCTCTTCGAAGAGTGGTACAGCCGGTACCCCGACCGGATCGTGCCGCTCGGGATCACCTACCTGACCGACCCCGCATTGGCGGTCGCGGAGATCGAGCGCAACGCCGCCCGCGGCTTCACCTCGGTCACGTTCCCCGAGCGCCCGCACGCCATCGGGCTCCCGTCGCTGTGGGACCGTTCCCACTGGGACCCGATCATGGACGCCGTGGTCGCGACGGACAGCGTGGTCTCGCTCCACGTCGGCAGTTCGGGGATGGAGATCGGGCCGCCGGACGGCGCGCCGCTCCAGATCGGCGCGACCCTCTTCGGCCAGCAGTCGCTCACTGCCTGCGCGGAGTGGCTGTGGTCCGAGCACGCTGTGCGTCGCCCTTCGTTGAAGGTGGCCATGAGCGAGGGCGGCATCGGTTGGGTCGCCATGCTGCTCGACCGCCTCGAGAACATGGTGGACCGCTCCGGCTACGGGAAGGGATGGGCGATGCGGCCCGCCGACGTCTTGAGGCGCAACTTCTGGTTCTGCACGCTCGACGATCCCTCCACCATCGACACCCGCCATGCCATCGGCGTCGAGAACATCATGGTCGAGGTCGACTATCCCCACGGTGACGGGACGTGGCCCGACACCCAGCAGGTGATCGAGGAGTGCTGGGGTCACATCCCCGCTGACGAGCTGCGCGCCATGTGCTGCGAGAACGCGGCGGCGCTGTACCGCCATCCCCTGCCCGACCCGGTGCTGCCCCGCTGACCGCTGACCGGCTGACCCACTCGAAAGGAGGACAGCGGATGTTCACGCCGACGGCGGACAAGCTGATCCCTGACTTGACGCCTCGTGAGGAACTGGTCGTCCTGGCCCGCGCCCTGTGGCGCGAGGGCTACAACGACCACCTCGCCGGCCACATCACCGTGAACCAGGGCGACGGCACGCTGCTGTGCAACCCGTGGCTTCTGACCTGGGCCGAGCTGCGGCCCTCCCAGGTGCTGCGCATCGACCTCGACGGCCGCGTGGTCGAGGGTGACTGGCCCGTCCCGCTGGGCATTCCGCTCCACCTCGAGCTGCACAAGATGCGCCACGACGTGAAGTGGGCGGTGCACAACCACCCGCTCTTCGGCACCGTGTGGGCCGACATCGCCGAACTGCCTCCGATCCTCGACCAGAGCTCGGCGCTGGGTGGTGGCACCCTCGCGCTGGTCGACGAGTACGAGGGCCCGGTCAACGACGCCGGCAGCGCCCGGCGCGCCGTGGAGCAGATGGGCGACGCCACGATGGCGCTGCTTGTCGGGGCACGGCGTGTTCGTGCTCGGCGGTTCGGCCCGGGCGGTCCACCAGCGCGCCGTGGCCCTCGAGCAACGGTGCCAGCACGCCTGGTACGCGCGCGCCGCCGGCGGCTCGGGAGTCTCACGGGTCCCCCAAGTCGTTCATCGACCTCGTCTCGCAGGGCAACGGCGAGGGCTTCATCGGGTTCTGGGAGGCGGCGGTCCGCAACGAGCTGGCCGCCGAGCCCGACTTGCTCAGGCCCTAGCGGCTGCCGGCCCCGGTCCCGAAGACCTCGCTCAGCTCGAGCGGGACCGGCGTCTGGAGCTGGGCGTAGGTGCACGATGCCGGGTCGCGGTCGGGCCGCCAGCGCACGAACGAGGTGGCGTGGCGGAAGCGGTCGTGCTGGAGGTGGTCGTAGGAGACCTCGCATACCGTTTCGGGCCGGACCGCCTCCCAGGTCATGTCCTTGCCCGCGTTCCAGCGATTCGTGGCGCCGGGCGCGCGGCCCTCGGCCTGCGCCTCCGCCCAGCCCGCCCACGGGTGTCCCTGCAGGGCGTTCTTGCGTAAGGGCGCGAGCTCGTCGGTGAGCTCGCGCCGCCGGGCCACGCTGAACCCCGAGGCCACACCGACGTGGTGCAGGGTCCCCGAGGAGTCGAAGAGGCCGAGCAGCAAGGAACCGACGCCGGCACCGTCTTTGTGCGTTCGGAAGCCGGCCACCACGCAGTCGGCCGTGCGCTGGTGCTTGACCTTGAGCATGGCGCGCTTGTCGGGCAGGTAGGCGAGGTCGGCCCCCTTGGCCACCACGCCGTCGAGGCCGGCGCCCTCGAAGCGGGAGAACCAGTCGGCTGCCACGTCGGGGTCCTGGGTCGCCGGCGTCAGGTGCACCGGCGCACGGACCTTCTTGAGCAGCTTCTCGAGCGTGGCGCGGCGCTGTGGCGTAGGGGGTCTCGAGGAACGAGGTGTCGTCGTGCGCCAACAGGTCGAAGGCCACGAACGATGCCGGGGTCGACTCGGCCAGCTGCCGGATGCGCGTCTCGGCCGGATGGATGCGCTGGGACAGCGCGTCGAAGTCGAGCCCGTTGGGGCCGGCGATCACGATCTCGCCGTCGAGGACGCAGCGGACGGGGAGCTCGCGCACCAGCGCGGCGACGAGCTCGGGGAAGTAGCGCGTGAGCGGCTTCTCGTTGCGGCTGCCCGAGCTCGACGTCGTCACCGTCGCGAAAGACGATGCAGCGGAAGCCGTCCCACTTGGGCTCGTAGAAGAGCCCGTCGTCGCGCGGCAGGTCGCGGGTGAGCTTGGCCAGCATGGGCGCCACCGGCGGGCGGACGGGCAGGTTCATGCCGCCGCCCCGTGCTCGCCGGCCCAGGCCACCAGCTCGTCGGCCGTGCCGCGGTTGACGACACGCTCGAAGGGGACGCCCGCGGCGACGGCATTGCGGCAGCCGCGGCCGAGCCACTCGAGCTGGCCCGGGGCGTGGGCGTCGGTGTCGATGGCGAAGGAGCAGCCGAGCTCGACCGCCTGGCGCAGGAGGTCCTCGGGAGGGTCCTGGCGTTCGGGGCGCGAGTTGATCTCGACCGCGGTGCCTGTCCGCGCGCAGGCCGTGAACACCGCGTCGGCGTCGAAGGACGACTGCGGGCGGCCCCGGCCCGTGATCAGGCGGCCGGTGCAGTGGCCGAGGATGTCGGAGTGCGGGCTCTCGATGGCGGCCAGCATGCGAGCCGTCATCTGCGGCCCGTCCATGCGCAGCTTCGAGTGCACGCTGGCGACCACCACGTCGAGTTCGCCAAGAGGTCGGGGTCGAGATCGAGCGAGCCGTCCTCCAAGATGTCGACTTCCATCCCCGTGAGGATGCGGAACGGTGCCAGCTGCTCGTTCAGCCCGCGCACGCACGTCGAGCTGTTCGCGCATCCGTTCCTCGTTCAGGCCGTGGGCCACGGTCAGGCGCGCGCTGTGATCGGTCAGGACCAGGTACTCGCGGCCGAGGGCGCGGGCGGCCTCGGCCATCTCGAGAATGGGGCTGCCGCCGTCGGACCAGTCCGAGTGCGAGTGGCAGTCGCCGCGCATGCGACTCGAGCAGCGCCGCCGCCGGGCCGTCGAGCACGAGGTCCTCCGGTCCCTCGTCCAGCTTGTCCAGATAGGCGGGGATGTCGCCGCGCAAGACCTCGACGATCACCTGCGCCGTCGACTTGCCCACGCCCTCGATGCTCTGGAGCCGGCCCGCGGCGGCGAGCGACTCCAGCTCGCTCGCGTGGCACCGGCTGCGATGGCGCGGGCAGCGTGGCGGAAGGCCCGCACCTTGTAGGTGTCGGCGCCGCTGCGCTCCAGGCGGAACGCGACCTGGTTGAGCGCGTCAAGCGGCTCCATCTTCACCTCCCTCGCGAGTCCTTCTTGGCACGGCTGGGTGCCACGCGGGTCGGCTCGTCGGGCATCTTGGGGTACTGGGGTGGCCACGGCGCATCGTGCAGGCCGGCCTCCCGGTCCCGCGCCGCCAAGTTCCAGCAGGGGCTCGAGTGACTGTGGCTGCGCCGCGATGTCGGCCCAGGGGTCGCCGCGCCGCCGCACCAGTTCGGGCACGGTCGAGATGGTGAGCTCGTCCGGCACGACGGACTCCACCTCCTCCCACGACAGCGGGGTCGAGACCTGCCCGCCGGTGCGGGGCCGCGCGAACCAGGCGCCGAAGACCGTCTTGTGCGGCGCGTTCTGGTTGAAGTCGACGAAGACCCGGCTCCCGCGCTCCTCCTTCCACCAGTTGGCCGTGATGTCGTCGGGAAACCGGCGCTCGAGCTCGCGTGCCAAGCGCCAGCGCACCGGCACGGACCTGCACCGAGTCCCAGCGCGGTTCCGAGCCGGAGATAGACGTGCAGGCCGTGGCTGCCGGTGGTCTTGGGGTAGCCCCTGAGACCGAGCTCTTCGAGGAAGTCACGGCAGCGCAGCGCTGTGGCGCGCACCTCGTCGAAGCCGATGCCCTTCGTCGGGTCCAGGTCGATGCGCAGCTCGTCGGCGTGCGCGGGGTCGGCGGCCAGGTACGGCCAGAGGTGGAGCCCGAGGCAGCCGACGTTCACGGCCCAGATGACGTGCGCAACGTCGGCGACGACGAGCGCGTTGGAGGTCGTGCCGTTGGGCGTCGACACGATGGTGGACTGCAGCCAGTCAGGGGCACCGGCCGGAATGCGCTTTTGGTAGAAGGACTTGCCCGGTCGCGCCGTCTGGGAAGCGCTGCAACATGGCCGGCCGCCCACCGGCGGTGTTGAGCAGGTGGTCGCCGATCTCGAGGTAGTAGGAGACGAGGTCGGACTTGGTCGCGCCGAGACCGGGGAAGTACACCTTGTCGGGTCGCGTGATGCGGACCTCGCGCCCGTCGACCTCCACCGAGCGTCCGTCCTCCCCTGGCACCGTCTGGACTCTACGTGACGACCGCCTTTTGCGGGCGCCGTCCGCTCAGACCGGCTGGTTCTCCGGCTGGGTCCCGAGTGCGTCCTCGGGCGGGACCACGACGCCACGCTCGGCGAGCTCGCGCTCGAGCCGGGCCCGCTCGTGCTCGGGGTTGGCGAACCGGTCCGGTGTGGCCGGGACCTCGAGGGCCTCGCAGAGCCTGATGAGCGCGCCGTCGTAGGAAAGCTCCCGGGCCAGGGCTTCGGCGACAGGGGTTGCCCCGTCCGTCGCACCAAGCCTGGCCCGGGAGTGTACGAGGTCGGCCATCAACAGGTCGTGGGACCTGCGCCCTTCCTCACCTTTGCCAAGGGCCCGCGTCAGGAGGTCTATGTACATGACCACCCCTCGATCGTGCACCTCGGTTGACCAGGTCGCTAGGGCTGAACGTCCCGTCTTGTGGGAAAAAGCCCGGTTGGCGGGGTCGACCTCCAGCCGGTCCCGAAGGAGTCAGACGAGGTCGCCCAGGCCCTCCCAGCCGCGCGGCGGCGGGGCCAGACGCCAGAACTGCTCGGGGACATGACCCTCCAGGCGCGCGGTCAGTGCGTGATCGCGCTCGAGCGGGGCGATCTGTGACGTGTAGCACCAGATGGCCTGGCGCTTGCGCTCCTCGTCGGGTACGTGCGGGACGATGGCGGGGGTGGGCCAAGGCTGGGAGCGCAACAGCTTCGCCACGCGCCACGCCAGCATGCCGGGCAGATGTTTGTACCCGTGGTCCTCGTAGCAGAACCACGTGCGCGCCGGTTGGGCCGACATGACCTCCAGGCACGCGTCGTGGACCATGACGTGGTCGGGGTTGGCCAGGCCCATGGGAAAGAACACCGACGTCGGATCGAGCCGGGCGATGGATTCGGCCAAGACCGGCGCCACCTCGCTCGGCTTCGGTCGATCCTTCGGCGCGAGGTACTGGTGGTCGGAGAAGTCGAGCCACTCGTAGCCCGACTCGAGGACCGCCATGGCGGCGACATCCTCCTCGCGCCGCACCGCCACGACGTCGTCGCCGGCCTTGAAGCCGCCGAGCGCATCCCACTCCGACGGCTCGGCGGGATACGCCGGTGGCCGCCCGGCAAGCACCGTGACGACCGCCGTGTCGTCGTAGCTGGCGAGCAGGTGTCCGGCCCCCATGGCGGCGTCGTCGAAGTGCGGGGAGACGACGACGACTCGGGCGAAGGCCTCCGGCGCGACCTCACCCCAGGTCGGTTCTTCGAAGGTGTCGTTCACGCACGGATCATACGGGGACGTCGTCGATCTCACCGGCGACGTGATGGCGGAAGGCGGGCAAGAGGGCACCGATGACGGCGGCGCCCACGATGCAGGCAAGACCACCGGAGACAACGGAGAACTCCACGCTGGTCAGGGTGGCCACGGTGCCCGACTCCATGTCACCGAGGCGGGGGCCGCCCTGTACCACCGCCATCTGGATGGACGACATCCTGCTCCGGAAGCGCTCGGGGATGGATGTCTGGAGCATCGTGTTGCGCAGGACGGCCGAGATCACATCGGCCCACCCTGCGATAGCCAGGAGGACGAGGGCGACCCACAGGGTGTCGACCAGCCCGAAGAGCGCGATAGCGACCCCCCACACCGAGACCGCGACAATGACGGCCCAGCCCTGCCGTCGCAGGTTCGCCACCCACCCGGTCGTCACGGCGCCGATGAGCGCGCCCACGCCGGGCGCGGCGTAGAGGAAGCCGAGCGTGATGGTCCCGCCGCCGAACACGGACTCCGCCATGGCGGGGAAGAGGGCGCGGGGCATGCCGAACACCATGGCGTTGACGTCGATCAGGTAGACGCCCTGGAGGGCCTGGCGCGAGCGCACGTAGCGCAAGCCCTCCAAGGTGGACTGCCACGGTGAGAGTCTGCCGGCGTGCTCGGAGGGTGGGATCGGCTTCAGCATGGCGGAGGTGACCAAGGCCACGACGAAGGACAGTGCGTCGAGAGAATAGACAAGCGGCAGCCCGATGCCGAGCAGGACACCCGAGAGCGCCGGCCCGACCACGACGCCGACCTGGAAGATGACCTGCGTCATGGCGAGGGCCGCCGTGAGGTGCCGCCGATCGACCATGCCCGGGACCGAGGCCATGCGGGCGGTGTTGGAGAACCCCATCAATCCGGCGGCCAGCGAGCTGACGATGTAGAGCACGAGCAAGCGAGGGATGTGCCACGGCCGCGTTGACCGCCATGGCACCGCTGGTCAGCGTCAGCGCGACCGCCGTCCATACCATGATGCGACGGCGGTCCATGGAGTCGCCGATGGGACCGGCCCACAGCGCACCGGCGACGAAGGGGATGAGCTGCGCCAGGCTGATCGCGCCGACCTGCAGCGACGACCGGGTCATGGAGTAGACCTGGAAGGGGATGGCCACGACGGTCAGCTGATTCCCCAGTGTGGAGATGAGCTGGCCGATGAAGAGGAGCCGGAACTCGCGGCTCTCCCGCAGCGCGGCGGTGTCCACGAGGATCCGGCCCGGCATGGCAGCAGCCTACGGTTGGCGCCGCAGGCCGGCTTGTCGGGGAAGGCTCCTCAGGAGAGCTGTTGACCCAGATCGCGCACGGAGATGTCCCATGCCGCGGGCCAATCCCGTCGTCCGCAACAAGGCGTCGCTCCCCCCGTCACAGAAGACCACCGAGCCGCAGAAGAACGCGGCATCGGGGCCGAGCAGGAACGCCGACGAGCGCGGCGATCTCTTCGGGCCGGCCCGGCCGCCCAGCCGGGGATGGGCAGCATGTCGAGCAGCGGACGCCGTCTCGGGGTCGGCGCGCATGCCTGCGACCATCGGCGTGTCGATCATGCCGGGCGCAATGGCGTTGAGGCGCAGTCCCGAGCCGGCCCAGGCTGGACCCGTCGCGTTGCGGCGCACCCAGTGCGCCACCGCGAGCTTGGTTGCCGGATAGGCGACGAGCGAGCCCCGCGCGTCGGCGATCTCGGCGCTGCGCACGGCGTCGTGGTCGAGGCAGGCCTCGACGAGGTCGGCTGGGATGGCCGGCTGCACGGTGGTCGAGTTCGAGCTGATCGCGACCGCCGCGCCGCCTTGGGTGAGCAGCGGCCGCAGGCCCTCGAGCACCTCGACGGTGCCGAAGTAGTTCACGGCTGCGAGCAACGATCCGGCCCGGTTGGGTGCTCCGGCCACGCCCGCGCAGGTCACGATGCCGGCCAGTGACCCGCCGCAGCGCTCGGATGCCTCGCCCACGGCACGGTGCCGGCCCTCGGGGGTGGCCAGGTCCGCCACCACGTCGGTCTCGTCCTTGTCGACGCCGACGACGTGCCAGCCCGACGCGGTGAGGCGCGCCGCGGTGGCGGCGCCGATGCCCGACGCGGCCCCGGTGATGACGACGGTGCGCTCAGGCAGCGCGCCGCGCCTTCAGGAGGGCGAGCGCCTTGTCCGCATGGGAGCCCATGGAGAACTCACTGTGGATCACGTCGAGGAGCGTGCGATCGGTGCCGATCACGAACGTCATCCGCTTGTTCGGCAAGAAGCTGGCGCCGCGCTTGGCGCCGAGCTGCGTCGCCACGACGCGATCGGGATCCGACAGCAGGGGGAACCCGAGCGATTCCTTCTCGTCGAACTGCTTCTGCTTTTCGACCGCGTCGGCACTGATGCCGACAGGCTGCGCGCCGACCGCGGCGAACTCGGCCGCCAGGTCCCGGAAGTGACAGCTCTCCTTGGTGCAGCCATAGGTCATTGCCGCCGGGTAGAAGAACAGCACAACCGGCCCGTTGGCGAGGAAGCTGCTGAGGGTACGAGGCGTGCCGGTCTGGTCGGGCAGCTCGAAATCGGGGACGACGTCGCCTGTGCGCATCCGCTCAATGTAGAGCGGGAACGGACGTTCGTGCTCGGCTACGCCTCGAAGCGGAACCCGACCCCTCGCACGGTGACCAGGTGGCGGGGGTTGGCCGGATCGGGCTCGACCTTGCGACGCAGGCGCTTGATGTGCGTGTCGAGGGTCCGCGTGTCGGTCAGCTCCTGGTCCCACCACAACCGGTCGATGCACCAGTCACGCGTGACCACCTGGCCGCTGTGCGACATCAGCAGGGCGAGGAGGTCGAACTCCTTGCGGGAAAGGTCGACGGGGTTCTCGTTGACCATCACCTCGCGGCGACCAGCGTCGAGGCGGACGGGACCGACGCTGAGGACCTCTTCGTGGTGCTCCGCGACGGCCACACCACGCCGCAGCACGGCTCGCATGCGCGCGACGAGCTCGCGCAAGCGGAAGGGCTTGGCCACGTAGTCGCTCGGCGCCGAGCTCGAGTCCGAGGACGATGTCCACTTCGGAGTCGCGTGCTGTCACCATGATGATCGGCACCGGCTTCAAGCTGCGCATCTGCTGGCAGATCTCGATCCCGGACTGGTCGGGCAGCATGACGTCGAGCAGGACGAGGTCTGGGTGCGACGCGATGAAAGAGGCGCAGGGCCTCGTGGCCGTCGCCCGCGGCCTCGACTGTGAAGCCCTCCCGCGTGAGCCCCGAGGCCAACGCCTGACGGTAGGACTCCTCGTCGTCGACGACCAGCACGAGGGGCCGGTTGTCGCGCGGCGGCCGACCGAGTGTCGGGCGGCCCGCGGCGGCCTGTGCATTCGCGATCACCACGTTCGATCCCCCCTCAGGCAGCGTCGTGGGGAACCCGGGGATGAAAGGTGCAGAGAGAGGCAGGCGACGACGGCGGACGGGGGGTTGTACGCGCCGGCGTCGCCTGGATACGCGGGGAGGCGAACACCCGCGCCATGGTCACCAACGATCCGACGAGCCCGGGGCGGTGTGAGCGCTCCGGTCGGATCATGACGACATCGGCCAGGGCGTCCTGGCCGCGAAGGCGATCCGCAACGGGGCTGGAACGAGGGCCCCGGCCGCCGTGATCCGTCTGCTGATCAGCGCTCGCCATCGGGCCTCACGCTACGGAGTTGAGGTGAACGTGCTGTGAAAGCGTTGTAACCAACAAGTGTTCTGAAGATGAACTCTTCTTGCTGTCTTATCCGCCTGCAGCAGTACGCTGCCGTCGCACACACGTGGGAGGTGTCCGATGACTGAGGCGATGGGCCACGGCGTGAATCAGCGCAGGGCTATTCAGATGACCCCCGAGGAGATCGAGTCGTTCCTCGCCGAGCGTCGAGCAATGACCATGTGCTCCATCTCGGCCGACGGCTCCATTCACGCCGTGGCCATGTGGTACGGGTTTCTCGACGGCTGTGTCACGGTCGAGACCAAGGCAAAGTCGCAGAAGGTGCAGAACCTGCGGCGCGACCCTCGGCTGACATTGCTCTTCGAGGACGGCGACTACTACGAGGAGCTCCGCGGGGTGGAGCTGGTGGGGACGGCCGAGATTGTGGAGGACCCTGACAGGCTGTGGGACCTGGGCGTGAGCGTGTTCGAGCGCTACAACGCGCCGTACACCGAGGAGCTCAAGCCGTTCATTGAGACGATGCTGCACAAGCGCGTCGGCGTCAAGCTTCACGTTGCGCGCACCGTGTCCTGGGACCACCGCAAGCTCGGTCTGCCGTCGACACGCCCCGCGTCGTCTACCTGAAGGGTAACACGGTCATCCCGGTTGATCACACGCCTTGAGCAGCTGTGTCATGCCGTCTTCGATGCCACCGGCGAGCACGTCGATATCGGGTGTCGAGTCGTAGTCACCCGTGATGCCGAAGTTGACCTCGCCGTTGTAGGAGAAGATGGCGACGCCGAGGCGCATCTGGCCACCTAGCGGGACATAGGGAAACGCGCGAATCATCCGCCGACCGGCCGCGTAGAGCGGGAATTGTGGACCGGGCACGTTTGTCGTGACCGTGTTCACGTTGCGCTGGCCGGCCCGCGTGGCCAGGCGCATGCCGAGCGCCAGCAGCATCGGCGGCGCGAAACCCGACATGGAGGTGAGTGCGCCACCGGCAAGCGCTTGCTTCGAGTCCTTCAGGTCCTTCATCTGCTCGGCGATCGTGTGAAGCCGCAGCACTGGGTCGTCGATGTCGACGGGGAGCTCGGCGAACATCGCGGACACCTTGTTCTCGAAGGTGCCGTCCCCCACGGCCTTCCCGTCACCATCGCGCGGGCGGATCGACACCGGTACCAACGTGCGCACGACACGCTCCACGTTCTCGTCGCGGGCCAGCAGCAGTTCTCGGAACCCGTTGGTGATGCACGCGAGCACCACATCGTTGAATGTCCCGCCCAACGCCTTACGGACTCGCTTGATGTCGTCGACCGACGTCGACGCCCAGGCGTAGCGCCGGTGCGGGCCGAGCGGCCCGTTCAGGCTTGACAGCGGCATGGGACGGACAAGCCCACTGAGCGAGAACAGTCCGCTGGCGACCTCGATGGCGTACCCCGCCACGCGGCGGATGGCGCGGGTCTGCGCCCGGGCCGCTCGCACCTGCTCGTAGGGCGAGAGCACGAAGTTCTCGAGTGCCTCGAGCACCAACTGCAGGTCCGACGGCTCAGGCTGAGGAACCCAGTTCGACGCCGGCGGACGCGTGGCATCGGCACTGAGGTCCATCAGCACCGCGAGGAGGTCCGTCCCCGACACGCCGTCGACCAGTGCGTGGTGCGTCTTGGCCAGGATCGCCCACCGACGGTCCTCGAGGCCCTCCACGACCCAGATCTCCCACAGGGGTTTCGAGCGGTCGAGTTGCTGCGCCATCACGCGCCCGACCAGCTTTCGCAGCTCGCTCTCCCCGCCGGGCGCAGGGAGCGCGGTGTGCCGCACGTGGTAATCGATGCTGAAGTGTGGGTCGTCGACCCAGACCGGCCTTCCGAGCTCGAGGGGAACCGCCTTGACCTTCTGGCGGTAGCGGGGGACGAGGTCGAGCTTCGCGTCGATCATGTCGACGATGTCGGCGAACGCCGGCGGCGGGCCTTCGAAGATCGTGACCGACGCGATGTGCATGTGCGACACGTGGTCCTCGATATGGAGGAACGAGGTGTCCAAGGGGCTCAGGCGGTCAAGACTCATCCACCCTCCCTTCGCGGTTGGCTGGCGTCAGGCTACTACCGGGCGTCGCCCGCTTTCCGGGTCAGCCGGCCGTTGCGGTGGCCAGGGGCCCGCCGAGTGACGCCAGGAACGGAGTGGCCAGGATCCGCCTGCGGGTCTCCTCGTACGCGGCCTCGATGACGGCGGGGCCTCTGTCCTCGTCCATGGCGCGCAGACCCATGATTCGCCTGGCGGCAGATCCAGGCTCGAGGCTGATCACCGCCGTTCCGGCCGCCTCGAGGCGCGCGATCTCGCGCTCCATCCTCCGGTGGACGCTTCGCCGCAACCATCCGTCGGCACCGTTGGCGGTGCCATGCGCCGCCGACATGGAGGAGACCACCACCACGAGGTCCAGTCCCTCGCTCTTGAGCACGTCCGCATTGGTCGCTGAGTGCACGCCGCCGTCGACGTACTCGGTGCCGTCCGATGGTCACCGGGGTGAAGTATCCCGGTATGGCGCAAGACGCCAGCACGGCGGGCGCCAGGCGCGTCGGGGCGCACCGGGCCGACCGAAGACGACCCGGCCGCCGTCGGTGCGGCGGACGGCACAGATGCGCAAGCCAGCGGGCCAACGAGCGCCGATGTGCGTGTCGAGGCCGCGGGCTCGGTCGGAGACGTCGATCTGTCCTCGCGGCATGAGGGTCATCGCCGCGACGTCCGGACGGAAGGCGAGCGGTCGCCGGAGGGCGCGCACGATCAGGGCCGGCGACGGCACGCCCCAGGGTCGGAGCAGCGAGAGCAACGACGGCGTCGGGAGCCGGCCGGCGTCGTCGGGAAGGATCCGGCGCAGGATGGCCCCACCGCGCCGCGAGGTGGGCGCGCCGTACAGAGACGCCGCAAGGTCGGTGGCGGGGACGCCGAGACGGAGGGCAGCCCCCGTGATGGAGCCGGCGGACGTGCCGACGATGATGGAGGCGTCACGCGGGTCCCAGCCGGTTTCGCGGACCAGGGCAGCCAGGACGCCGGCCTGGTACGCCTGCCCGACGACGCCGCCGGCACCGAGTACGAGCCCGATCCGGGGCGCTTTGCGGCTCGACAGCCCTCCACGGATGACCTTCATCACCCCTTTGTTCTATCCGCCAGTCCGGCCACCCGGCGAGCACGTCCCAGTGGTGGCGCGACACCCCCGTGTGTGCCGGCTCGCAGCCGGGGCTGTATGGCTGGAGGGGCGCACCTGCCGTTACTCTCCTGGGCTGAGATGGGCACGACCCTCGCCGACCTGCACCAGATAGCGGCGCACGTGCTCGGACGGCGGCGCTTCGAGGTGAGTGGCCACTTCGGGCTGCGAGCCAGTCCGGGTGGTCTGGCCACACCCGCGTTCGGGCCCGAGCCCGAGGTACTCCGTCTCGCCGGCGCCAGCCTCGTCCGCGAGATCGGCGGCGACGCCCGATCAATGCGGCTCGAGGGCTCGACGATGGCCGAGTTGGCCGCGTTCGCCGGAACTGACGTGACGGCTGCTTTCTCGGCCGGCCCCGACACCCCGCCGCTCGGCCCAGTCGATCAGCCGTTCCACGTGTCCCCGAGCGAGCTCGACGCGTACTACGACTGGTTCGCGCTCGGCTCTCGGGTGCTCGACCTGGCGTTGTGCACGCGAAGCATGCCGGGGAGCAGCTCGACGGTGCAGCTGTGGCCCGAGCACTTCGACGTGGCGACGGCGGTGGGGCTGGCGCCGGGAGCGGGAGTCAACCTCGGCTTCTCCCCGGGCGACTCCTTTTGTCCCGATCCCTACGCTTACGTCGGGCCGTGGGGCACTGAGCGACCCGGAGCCTCCGGTTATTGGAACGCTCCCTTTGGTGCGTTCGTGCCGCGCGGACAAGCCCCAGATGCCGCGGCCTGTCTCGAGTTCCTGCGCCGCGGCCTGGACGCGCTGGTCAAAGGATAGCCCGATGCCCGTTCCATTTCCCTCCACCGATTCAGTCAACCTGATGCCGCCTGACGAAGCGGAGGCCCAGATCATGGCGGATGGTGTCACGGCCGCCGTTGCCGGCCGTGAAGGGCTTCTTCCCATCCAGCGGGCACTGATCGAGGCGCTGTTCCCTGCCATGACAGGTCACACGGTCGCAGTACGCGAACCTGCCCGAACGACTCCCCAGGAGCTGGCGATTGCTCTCGCCAGGCGCAATCTCGAATTCCGTTCACGCGCAGTGCAGGTGATGCTGCTGTCCGCGCTGGTGCGTCACCCCATTCCTGACGACGTCGCCGAGAACGTCGCCGACTTCGCCCGGGAGATCGGTGTGGACGAGGGCATGGTCGACGTCGCGCGCGACTTCGCTGCTGGTTCGCTCGACCTCGCCGTGCACGACTTCCATCGGAACGGCTACGAGGGAGTGTGGAACGAGCAGGAGTCCGCGGCGGCAATCCACTCCAGTCAGGTGCTCCACGAAGCGTGGGCATTCTCCGAGGCCGATCCGGCGCTGGCGGACCAATGGGCCTCGCTCGAGGACCTGCCCTCTGATGCCATCGGGCGAAAGGTGTGGGAGTTGTACCAGGCTCGCGGCTTCAGCTTCCCGGGTCTCCCGGGCTCGGCACCGCCTCTATTGGCACAACACGACTGGGTCCATGTCCTCGCGGACTACGGCACAACTGTCGAGTCCGAAGTGGAGGTCTTCGGGTTCATTGCACGAGCCAACGACGACATGCACGCGTTCTCGCTCTTGGCCATGGTCATCTCGCTGTTCGAGACCGGCTACCTGGCCTCGGGCGCGGGCTTGTTCGAGGCCTCGCCGGGGCATTTCTCGTCGAGCCCGCACATGGCAGTTCGCCTGTGCGACGCCATGCGTCGCGGGGCCCTGTGCCACGACGAGACGACTGGAGCCACGGGTATCGACTTCCTCAAATGGGACTGGTTCTCCGTGGCGCACCAGCCGTGTGACGAGCTGCGTGAACGCTTCCACCTCGTCTCGAAGTCAACAGAGGCGTTCGCGGCCGGATCGGTAGGACCGTGGGATCCTGGCGGGATCAGCCCGTTCCAGATGAACTCAGGGATGGACATGGCCGCCCGCGCGGGCGTTCCCTACGACGCGCACGGCGCGTCGGTGTCTCTCCGACGTCAGGATTCGAGGAACCGGAGCACGGCCAACACCCGGCGGTGATCGTGCTGAGAGACCGGAAGATCGAGCTTGGTGAAAATGTTGGCGACGTGCTTCTCGACGGCGCCTTCGCTCACAACGAGGGATTTTGCGATGGCAGCGTTGGACCGGCCCTCCGCCATGAGGGCGAGGACCTCGCGCTCACGGGCCGTCAACACGGTGAGCGAATCGGTGCGGCGTGTCGCGCCGAGGAGCTGGGTGACGACTTCAGGATCCAATGCGGTACCTCCCACGGCAACGCGTTCGAGTGCTTCGACGAAGTCGGCGACGTCGGCGACTCGGTCCTTCAGGAGATAGCCGATACCCGATGCATCGTCGGCCAGCAGGTCGGCCGCGTAGCGCGTCTCGATGTACTGGGAGAACAAGAGGATGCCGAGACCTTCGTAGCGTGCCGCGGAGCTCGAGCGCGAGCCGCAGGCCCTCGTCGGTGAACGTGGGTGGCATACGGATGTCGATGACGGCGACGTCGGGTGGGCTCTGCGCGATGGAGCTCCGGAGCGCGTTGGGTTCCGACACGGCCCCGGTGATGCAGAAGCCGCGATCGACCAGGAGCTGGACGAGCCCATCTCGAAGGATGGCCGAGTCCTCGGCGATGGCGACGCGCAGCGCAGCAGGTGTCATGGCGCCAGGGGAAGATCGACGGTCACCACGGTGGGCCCCCCGGCCGGACTGACCACGGTCAGCCGCCCGTCGACCGCATAGACCCGGTCGTTGAGGCCCGCGAGCCCGCTCGACGACGAACCGAGCGTGGTGAGCTGGGCACCGCCCCGTCCGTCGTCGCGTACGACGAGCCGAAGCCACGAGCCCTGTTGCACGCAAGACACCGACGCGCGCGAGGCCTGAGCGTGCTGGGCGACGTTCGCCAGCAGCTCCGCCACGCAAAAGTAGGCGATGGCCTCGATGGCCGGGGTCGGACGCAGGGTGAGGTCGACGGAGATCTCGGTGGGCACCGCACTCCGGGCCGCCAACGTGGCCAGCGCGCCCTCCAGGCCGGTGTCGAGCGCGGGTGGGTGAATGCCTCGGGCGATGTCCCGCAATTCGGTGATCGCCTCCTTCGCACCCCGGTGCGCAGCGTCTACCAGCTCGCGCACCCGCTGGACGTCGACGTGGTCGGGGTCCTCCAATTTCTCCTTTGCCATGCCGAGGCGCATGGCGAGCGCAACCAGCTGTGCCTGGGTCCCGTCGTGCAGGTCGCGTTCGATCCGGCGCAGCGTCGCGGCCGACGCGTCGACGGTCTGGGTCCTCGCTTGTTCGAGGGAGCGAACTCGTATTGCGATGGGGTCGGGTCCGAGCAGGCTCCGGACGAGCATGCGGTCGACGTTGATGAAGCCGCGCATGACCCACGGTGCGGCGAAGAAGAACACCGCGCCGAGTAATGAGGATGGCGACCCGATGTAAGAAGCCGGTCGCGTTCGACCGAGAAGTAGCCCGGCGGGAACAGGTTGCGCACGCAGACCGAACACGGCGGGGCTATTCGAGTTGCTGGGCGAGAGTACGACATGGGCGAAGCAAGCCAGCGCGTCCCACCACAGGCTGAACGCGACGTAGAACCCGAGCAGCGTCCAGGGAACCTTCACGGCCAGGTAGGCGATGCACGCGCCAGCCCACCCGGTCGCGCAGGGCGGACTGCAGCCAGCCCAGGAACCCGGGACGGCTGACGAAGGGCTCGGGATCGCCGACGTGCTCGCCGAGCATGGAGCGTGCCAGTGCCCTCGTCCAGGCTCCGATGCCGCGGGCCGAGCGAACGGAGAGGGCGAGCACCGCCAGGCCGACGAACGTGATGGCCAGGACGATGCCGGTCGCCATGGTGGCGCCGACGAACGCCAGGCCGACGGCGGCCAACCCGCCGCTGACCAAGTAAAACGCCAGCTCGCTCCAGGGTCGAATCGTGAAGGGCTCGCGCACAATGCGCGCGCGACGACGCGCTTGAGCGGTCTCCACCTGCTCTTCGGTGATCGCGACCGACATCTCCCTACCCCGTACGCGTACGCGCACGCCGTTGTCCTCGGCCTGGTCCACCATCATGCATCACGCCGTGCCAGGAGGTATCCGCCCAGCACGAGCGCCGCTGCGGCATAGCCGGCCATGACGAGAAAACCCGTTGTGCTCGAGAGCGCACCGCCCGTGGGCACCACATCGGCTACGGAGTTGGCGTAGATCGACTCGGGAGTGAACCGCACGATATTGCCCGGGACGCCGTGCAACAGGAGGGGCAGCAACAGGGTGCAGCCGACGAACGTCGCGATCGCGCCCGCACTGTGCCGGATGACGGCGCCCAGACCGATGGCGAACAGAGCGAGCAGCGCCAGAAAGGCCCCGGATTCCACCAGGACCGCGCAGCACGCCGGGATCGCCCAGCGTCGCCGTGGGTGCACCGCCGGAAAGCTCGGCCTGGCCGACGAAGAATGACAGGAAGCTCATCGCCATACCGACGACGACGGCACCGGCGCCGAACACGATCACTTTGGCGGCGAAGAACACCGAGCGCCGCGGCGTTGCCGCGAGCGACGACCGTATGGTCCCGCTCCCGTACTCGCCGGTCATGGACAAGACCGCCGAGCACCCCGACGACGAGCGATCCCAGCGCAAGTCCCGCGAGGGCTGCGTTCGTCGGGTCGAAGCCCTGGAAGAAACCGGCCGGCGCGTGGGGGTGGCGGACACCGCGCGTGGAGAGGAAGCTGACGAGCGTCGTGCCGGCCAGCGTGATGAGGAGCGCCCACGCCGTGGAGCGCAGCGAGACGAGCTTGGTCCGCTCGGCCCGTACGGCCTGACCGAGCCCGGCCCGTGTACGCGGTGCTTCGAGTGCGAATGCGTATGCCATGACGTGTCCTCTCAGTGGGCCGGAACGGGTAGAGGTGCTGTGTGGCCAACGGGAGCGGAATGGAAGTCCACCGCGTCCCCGGTGAACTCCATGAACGCGTCCTCGAGCGAGGCCCGCACCGGGGTCAGCTCGTGGACCGTCATGGACCTACGTGCAGCGAGCTCGCCGATGTCGGCAGCGCGCATGCCGCGCACGGTGATGGCGCCGTCGTCGTTGACGTTCGGACGGGCCCCTGCCTCGGAGAGGACACGGACGAAGCGTTGCGGAGTCGGCGTGACGATGCGGACCGAGTCACCTTCGCTACGCGCCGTGAACTCGTCAACGCTGGTCTCGGCGATCAGCGTGCCCCGGCCGATGACCACGAGCCGCTGGGCCGTGAGCGCCATTTCGTTGATGAGGTGGCTCGAGACGAGCACCGTGCGTCCTTCGGCGGCGAGGTCGCGCAACAGGTGGCGGATCCAGCGGATGCCTTCGGGATCGAGGCCGTTGACGGGCTCGTCGAACAACAGGACACCGGGATCCCCCAGCAGGGCGCTGGCGACGCCCAAGCGCTGGCCCATCCCGAGCGAGAACTTGCCGGCTCGCCGGTCGGCGACAGAGGTGAGCCCGACGAGGTCGAGCACCTCGTCCACCCGCCGGCTGTCGATGCCATTGGTCTGGGCCAGCCAGCGCAGATGGTTGCGGGCTGTCGCGGCCGGGGTGAAACGCTTTCGCATCGAGCAGCGCACCCACCTCCCGCAAGGGCCAGCGCAGCGCGGCAAAGGGCATGCCGTTGACGGTCGCCGATCCGGCGTCCGGCAGATCCAAGCCGACGATCATCCGCATGGTGGTGGACTTCCCTGATCCGTTCGGGCCGAGAAACCCGGTCACAACCCCGGGTGTCACGGTGAAGCTGAGGTCGCCGACCGCCAGCGTCTTGCCATAGCGCTTGGTCAGTCCCTGCGTCGCGATCATGGGCTCTCCTCTCGGGTTGACGCTCGGCTCTTCGACGTCCCTTCAGCATGAGGGCGCGGCCTCGCCGGCGGAATGCCGCTACCGGGCCTCTGATCCTGGTGCTAGCCCCCTCTCGCAGGCCGAACAGGCCAAGTGCCACGTTGGCGGCCGGCTCCGAGAACGGAGAGAAACGCTCGGTGGGTCAGCCGGTTCGCGCGGCCGGTGACCCGGGCCAGGGCGGATAGGACGGCGCGGCGTCGGGGGGCGAGGAGTAGCTCGTCACCGAGCCTGGCACTGAGAACATCGGGACCGGTCCGGACGGCACGACCCCTGCCTTGTAGCGCGTGCCACCGTTGACGTAGCGCATGAGCCCCGTCCCGTTGACGCCCTCCTCGTCGGGGCCTTTTGCCGTGGCGTCGTACCAGACGAAGGTGTAGTCGGCGGGGGAGGAATAGCTGGGCAGCGGTGGCGCGCCCTGGTCGCCATAGGCCTCCTGGGACGTGGTGGGCCCGCCACCGGCCGGTGGCGGCGCGGAAGAGTCCGGTTGTGAACGTGCCCGGGGTCAGGTCGGCCCCTGCGAGCTGTACTCCCTCGAAGAACTGCTGGATCGGTGGGACGAGGGCCGACACTGCCAACGAGGCCGGGGTGGCTCTCGGGCCGTACCACCATCGATAGAGGCGGTAGGCGTCACCGGCGGTGACCGGTACCGGAACGGCGAGGCTGGTCACCCCGAACGCGTGCGCCCACTCGGCCTGGTCGTAGTAGCGCGCCAGCGTCGACGTGTCCGTCAGCGCAATACCGGTGATGATCCACTCTGGGTAATAGCCGATGTTCGCGCTGGCCCGGGTGAGATAGATGGGCATGATCGGATCGCCCGCAAACACCACGGTGGTGGCGCCGGAGCTCTTCAGCTTTTCGGCGAGGATCGCTGCCTGCGTGGGCAGCGTGGTCAGATTCAGGTTGTAGGTGAGCGCGTTCAGCGACGCCATGTTCACGTGTCCGGCCTTGAGACTCTTGGTCAGTGACGCGGTGAGCTGAGCAAACCCCGGCGACGGGGGCACCGATCGTCTCGCTGACCACGATGAAGGAACGCTTGCGCGTGTGCAGCGCCGGATCGCCGGCCCAGATGGCGTCCTTGCCGTTCAATTTGGCCACCAGGTAGTCCACGGCTTCGGCGAGGGATGTGTCGGCCGCCGGCAGATTGGCCCACTGGTACGGAGCGTTGAGCTTGATCTGGCCGTAGAGGGACGAGTCGCCGCAAGCCATGCACAGCACATGCAGGCGTGCCAACTCGTCCTCGTAGGCGGTCGTCTCCGCCGGTCCACCGATAGAGGCGAATGCGTGGTCCTGCTGGGCCACTGTGACCGCGTCGGCGTGGGCGGCGACGGGATCACCGTCTTGACCCGTCGCCTGGAAGGGAATCAGGTTCACATGCCGGCCGTAGAGCTCGAAGACATGGTTGAACATCTCGACGTAGGCCTGGACCGTCGCCAGAGCCTGTGCCGGTGTGCCGGCAGCGCTCTGGACCGCTGAGGTCAGCCCACCAGGTTCGGGTTCGTAGTCAACGAGGTTGATGGTGGAACCGGTGACGCCAGGGGTGGTATCGCCACCGTTGGCCGCCCGGGCCGGAGGAACGGGGACGCAGGGTGGCGCATAGACGCTCGGGGCCTTGAGCCGACCGGTCTTGTGGTCACACTCGGATCCCCAGTCGTAGTCCGCGGCCCTCCCGATCCTCACGGCCGCCGCGTACGTGAGCGGGACGCTCGACGAGGACGGCGGCGATGTCCCGCCCGTGCTCGGCGCGGAGGACGTAGGGGTGCCTCTGGTTTCGCTGACCGTCGCCAAGACGCCCGCGGCGATCAGCGCCGCCACGATGAGGACCACCGGACCGGCAATTCTGAACCGCGACACGCGCGGCCACGGCCGGACGTCGCCGCGTCGGTTCGGTTTCGCTCACGCGGGGTCGACCTCCGTGAGTGCGGCCGACGGTGCGGACGCGACACCGGGCCCAGCCGGTCCCGAACGCGAGAAGGCAAGGGGATCGGAGCCGAGGAAGGACTCTCCCACCTCCCGTGAGCTGAGCACGGCCCGTGGATCGCCACTGGTGAGCACCGTGCCTCGATCCATTGCGACCAGACGATCGGCGAGCTCGGCAATGAACGCGATGTCGTGCTCGACGACGAGCATGGTCGCGTCCAGGCGCCCCCGCACGTTGTGCAGGAGGCTCACCATGGCCTCGACCTCGCGCTGGGCGATTCCGGACGAGGGTTCGTCGAGCAGGATCACCGACGGTTGGTGTGCAACGACGGCGGCGAGGTCGACAAGCCGTCGGGATCCGGTCGACAACTCATTGACCAGGCTGTCGGCGAAGCGCTCGAGCCCAAAGAGCTCCATCAGCTCCTCGACGCGCGGCGCATCACCGCCGCCTCGGTGCGGACCTGCATCGGGAGGCGCAAGATGGCGTTGAACGGGTCCTTTACATCGGTGAAGCGTTCCAGTGAGATAGCCAGTGCCTCCCGCACCGTCAACGCAGAGAAGAGGCGTGAGTCCTGGAAGGACCGGCCGAGCCCGAGCCTCGCGGGGTCGCGGCCGAGCGGTCGGTGACGTCGACGCCGGCAACCCGGACCCAACCCGAGTCAGGACGGAGGAAGCCCGAGACCACGTCGAAGAGGGTTGTCTTCCCGGCGCCATTGGGCCCGATGATGCCGACGATCTCCCCGTGACCGGCATGGAGTGACACGTCATGGAGGGCGGCGATGCCTCCGAACGACACCGAGACGCCCCCCACTTCGAGCTCGGCCCGGTTGCTCGCCGCGGGGCCCGCCGGTCCGTCCCCGCCACCGGCGCCCATGGAGTCGGAGGCCTTTTGCAGGTAGATCGACCACAGGAGCTCTGGATGCGACGCGAGGTCGGCGGCGCTGCCCGAGAACCTGACGACGCCGGTCTCCATGAGATACACCCGGTCGGCCACCGCGACGGCGACGTTCATCGACTGCTCGACGAGCAAGATCGCCGTCCCCGCCCGCCGCATGGCTTCGATGGCGCCGAGCAGCTGCTCGACCACGATCGGTGACAGTCCCAACGAGAGCTCGTCGATGAGGAACAACTTGGGACGGGTGATGGTCGCCATGGCGAGGGCAAGCATCTGTTGCTGTCCCCCGGACAGGTTGCCTGCCCGATCGGTTCGGCGCGAGGCCAGGGTCGGGAAGGCAGCGAGCGCTTCGGCGATCATGTCCTCGTCCCGCTCGCCACGACGGCGCCCCTGCCAGGCGGCGGCGCGGAGGTTCTCCTCGACGTGCAAGTTCGGGAAGATGCCCTCCCCTCCCGGCACCTGCGCAACGCCGAGGCGCGCGATCTCGTCCGGTGGGAGGTGCGTGATGTCACGCCCGTCGAAGACGATAGCGCCGTGATCTGCCTCAACGACCCCGCCGATCGCCCGCAACAAGGTGGACTTCCCGGCGCCGTTGGTGCCGAGGAGAGCGACGATCTCGCCCTCGCCGACCTCGATGTCCACCTCAGCGAGCACTTCGATACCGTCATAGCCGACGCGTAGCTCTCTGACAGCGAGCAGGGGAAGACGGCCCGCCTGACGTTCCAAGAGCATCCGGGCGCGGGTGTGCATGGAGGTCCACACGTCGCGGACGTCTTGCGCGATCAGCCCTCCCGCGCTGGCCACGATCAGCCCTCCGACCGTGAAGATGGGGACGAGGATGAGGAGCCCGTAGCGGAACCCGACCGCGTCCCCCAGTGCACCGACGACGGGGAGGACCAAGAATCCGGGGAGCACGAAGAGCGCGCCGATGGAGAAGCCGACGGAGCGGACGCGCGAGGGGATGGCGAGGGACAACGACGCGAGGACCCCAGGGCCCACGATGGCGAGTGAGGCATCGATGCCCGCGTTGCCGATGAAGGCAACTGGCACGGAGGGTGCCAGCGTGAACAGGACAGCGAACCCACCCGCGACCACGGACGCGACCGCGAGCATGCGAAAGACCAGGCTGACGTCGCGTGCCGCCAGACGGGTGGCGATGAGGGCTCCAACGGCGAGGCCGAGCAGGTCGAAGATCTGGATCGGGGCAATGAGGTAGGCACGCTCGACGGCGTCGAGGTGGAACGTCTCTTGATACTGCAGTGATGCGAGGGAGGTGAAGCCGGCAATGGACGCTGCCAGGAACGGCAGTGCATAGAAGATCCTGCGCAGCACCCCGATCTTCCAGACCGTCCGCCAGGCCTCACCGAGGGAGGGCGGCGGTTCCACGGGCACCTCGAGGCCCGCTGCACCCGGTGTGGGAGGCGGCGCCGGGGCGTCGGCCAGGGGGACCGGCTCGCCGCGCTCGGAGGCGATCATCTGCTCGGTCAACTCGAACTGCTCGTGGCGTCCGCGTGGAGGCTCGTGGAGGCGAAGCCCGACGATGACGACCACTGCGATGGGGATGGGGAAGAAGTAGAAGGGCGCGCGCCACGACCAGATGGCGGCGAGCCCCGCCCCGAGCAGGACGCCGATGATCGCCCCGAGACTGATCCCAGACCGGTGTGCCGAGTAGATGCGAGGCCGGGCGGGCACCGGGTAATAGTCAGCCAGCAACGAGTTGTGGGTGGGAAAGATCACCGCTTGGCCCATGGAGACGCCCGCCAACATGACCGCCGCCACCACGATTGTCGGCGCGGCACCGAGCCCGATGGAGAACGCTGCGCCCACGATGGCGCCGATCAGCGCGATGCGTACCCGGTTGGTGCGGTCGGCCAAGACGGCGACGGGCAGGGTGAACCCGAGGGCGGCCGCTCCGGCAATCGCCACGATGAGCAGGATCCCGGCATTGGTCAGGTGGAACGCATCGCGCACATTCGGTATCAGCACGTTGAAGGCACTCTGCGTCGCCTGGTCGAGCAGCTCGATGGTGAAGAGGATCCCAAGGGGAAACAGCGAGGCTCCGGCGCCGAGGGTTGCGAGCCGCTTCACGGCGCGAGGACCGGGCCTGTATGGCCGGCGACGTCACCCGACGCACCCGCCTGTCGCTGGCGCAGCCGGTCGATCGCCCAGTCGCGGAGATCATAGGAGAGCCCCGCAAGGCCGCGAGGGAAGAGGATGAGCACGATCAGCACACCGAGCGCGGCCGGAAAGAGCTGCCAACTCGGCGGAAGGTAGACCGCGCTGCCCTCGACGATGGCGGCGCCGAGAATGGCGCCGAAGGCCGACCCCAATCCTCCGACCGCGGTCGACGTGAATACGACGAGACTGGCAGACGCCAAGAAGGCCGTGTCGTCATATTGCTGGTTGACCACCACGAACAGACATCCGGCCAGTCCGGCGATGAACCCCGAGATCGCGAAGGCCGTCAACTTGGCCCGCATGACCCGGACGCCGTACCCAGAAGCGGCGCGCTGGTTCGAAGGCAGCGCACGCAGGACGCGTCCGATCCGGCTGTGGCGCAGGCCGTAGAGCGCGACGAGCACGAGCACGAGCACCCCGAGGCACAGTTCGAAGACCGATGCTTGCGAGGTCAAAGAGAGCCCGAAGAGATACGGCACGCCGATTTGACCCTGTGGGATCCACGAGAACTCGGCTGGGACGAGGAAGTAGCCCGAGGCCGCCAGTGCGAAGGCCAACGTCGTCACGGCGGCGAACATGCCGTCGAGCCGCAGCGTGGGAACCCCGATCACGACGGCGACGGTGCCAGCAGCCGCGCCGCTCAAGAGCAGCGCGAGGCTCAGATCCCAGTGCCAGTCCACCAGCGCGACCGCGCCGATGACGGCACCGACAGCGGCAAACGACATCTGGCCGAGGCTCACCTGCCCCGTCCATCCCGTGAGCACAACGACCGAACAGCCCACGATCGCGAGGACGACGAGAGCTGATGCCCTGATGAGCTCGCCGGGTCCCATCCAGAGCGGCAGGGTGCACGCGGCGGCGAACGCCACGAGCCCTCCGACCGGTGTCGCGACCCGCACCTCGGGGAGGGCACGCGCGGACGGGGCGAGGTCACGCACGCTGCCGGCCAGGGACAGGGCCGTCTCGGTCTCCCGGTCACCGCGGTGAGCGATCAGTTGGCGTACGACGATGGCGGCGAACACGACGCCTGCGAGGACCGCCAACCCGAGAGCGGGGTTGGTGGGATCGTCCCAGGCAACGCCCTGCTGGAGGACGCCCAGCGCGACCGTGGACGCGGCGATCACGGGGAGCTCCACGAAGTTCCCGAGAGCCACGGCTGCCAGCGCCGTGACGAGCGCAGTGAGCCCGTACGTCGGGTCGAGCGGGAGCCCGAAGATGGCGGCCTGGAAGAAGATACTCACGAACGACAGGACGCCTGCCACCACCCAGGTCACGGACTGGAGCCGACCGACCGGGATCCCCAACATGGCGGCGCGGTCGCGGCGGTCGCCGGCGGCCTGGACCGCGATTCCCACGTCACTGCGGGTGAACCAGAGCGACACCGCGGCCAGGCAGCCGACGGATGCGATCACGGCCACAAGGTCGTCAGCGGTGAAGACCACGGGGCCGACGCGCCACGTCACGTGCCACGGGAAGGACACCACCGCGCTGGCGATGGGGGTCTGGCCCCAGATGCGGGGGATCAAGAGGCTGACAACCACCAAGAGCTGGGAAAGCCCGATGGTGGCCACGGTCAGAATCAGGCGAGGTGAGCGTCGGAAGCGCCGCACCACGGTGATCTCGGCGGCTGCCGTGAGCAGCACGGAGGCAACCAAACCCGTCGCCAGACCGAGGAAGTAATTCACCCCGGAGAAGGCGATCAGCCCGACTGCCAGCACAGCCGGCGCCGTGCCGAGATCCCCTTGTGCGAAATTGATGACCTTGTTCAGACGGTAGGTCAGGCCGAGTCCGACAGCCATGAGCGACCCCAGCAGCCCGAGGACCACCCCCTGGAGCCACACCCCGAGGGGCATCGGGAAAAGGACGAGCTGTACGACGAGCACCGCCGCGACGGACATGGCCGCGGTGACCGTGGTGTGGGCCCGACCGGGGAGGTGTAGCGCGGTCCGCAGCGGCTCAGATCCTTCTCACGGCGTCATCCTTCATCGCGAACTTGCCCCCCCGGGTAGCCCACTCCTCACACGCTGATGCGCGGCACAGGGTAGTGGTCCGGCGGATGCCCGCCAAGGTTGCAATCCCTGGAAATAGCTCGGTCGTGGAACTTGGGACGGCGCGTGCGGGTCCGCCGATGACGCCTGCCTTGTGTCGCGCCCCGAGGCAAGCCACAGTGTGATGCAGCCCGCTTCTCTCGTCCCGTCCCCCGCCACCGACGAAATCGAGGCCCCAGTGACCCTCACCGAATCCGTGCCGGCCGGTCAACGCGCCGACAGCCCGGCCGCTCACGCAGTCGATCTCCGAAAGACGTACGGAAAAGATGAGGCGACGGTGCACGCCCTGGCCGGCATCAACGTGACGTTCGAGCGCGGACGATTTACGGCCGTGATGGGCCCCTCGGGGTCTGGGAAGTCGACGCTGATGCACTGCATGGCAGGCCTCGATCGGGCCACCTCCGGACAGACATTCGTGGGGGACCAGGACATTGGGCGCTTGGACGATGCGGGCCTGACACAAATGCGTCGTGACCACATCGGCTTCGTCTTCCAGTCGTTCAACCTCGTTCCGACGCTGACGGCGGCAGAGAACATCACGTTGCCGTGCGATCTGGCCGGCCGCAAGGTTGACAAGGACTGGTTCGACTACCTGGTCGCGCAGCTCGGCATCGGGGACCGCCTGTCGCACCGGCCAAGCGAGATGTCGGGTGGCCAGCAGCAGCGTTGCGCGTGTGCTCGCGCGTTGATCAACCGGCCCGATCTGGTGTTCGCCGACGAGCCGACAGGCAACCTGGACTCGATCTCGACCTCAGAGATGCTGTCCTTCCTCCGCCGCTCGGTGAACGAGTTCGGGCAGTCGATTGTCATGGTGACGCACGACCCCCATGGTGCTGCATACGCCGACCGCGTCGTCTTCCTCGCTGACGGCAACATCGTCGACGACCTCGCCGCGCCGACAGCCGATTCCGTCCTGGAACGAGTGCGGATGTTGGGGACCTGACATGTGGCGGGTGACCCTGAAAGGACTCCTCGCGCACAAGCTCCGCCTCGCGCTCACCGGACTGGCGATCGTGCTGGGCGTCACGTTCATCGCCGGGACTTTCGTGCTCACCGACACGTTGCACCAGACGTTCAACACGCTCTTCGGGAACATCTACCAGAACATCGACTTCCAGGTCCGCGGGGTCGCGCAGTTCGGGAGCGGCGGCAACGCCACCAGGAATGCAGTCCCCGAGTCGCTCGTGTCGAGCGTGCGCTCCGTCCCCGGCGTCGAGGCGGCAGGGGGGTCGGTCACCGGCTATGCGCAATACATCTCCCATGACGGCAAGGCGATCACAACCGGCGGGGCGCCAACGCTCGGCATCTCCTTCGACCCGAACCAGCAAATCTCGGCACTCCACTTGACCCAAGGAACAGGCCCGACCACGTCGCACGACGTGGTCATGGATCTCGGTACCGCGCAGAAGTACGACTTCAAGGTGGGTCAACGGGTCCGGATCCTGCTGGAGGGCCCGACCCAGACCTTCACAATCACCGGACTCGCGCGCTTTGGCACGGCGGACAACCTGGCCGGTGCGACGCTGGCCGCGTTCAACATCCCGACCGCGCAGGCACTGCTCGGCGATGTGGGCAAGTTCGACGACATCAACGTCGTCGCGCAACCAGGGGCCAACAAGGCGGAGGTGCAGCACGCGATCGCGCGTGTGCTCCCCCGGGGTGTGGAAGTGGTCTCGGCTCAGACCGTGATCAACGAACAGACGAGCGAGGTGAGTCAGGCCCTGGGCTTCTTCAACACGGCTCTCCTCGTCTTCGGCTTCATCGCGTTGTTCGTTGGCGCCTTCACGATCTTGAACACCTTTTCGATCATCGTGGGGCAGCGGACCCGAGAACTGGCGCTCCTGCGAATCGTCGGTGCGAGCCGCCGTCAGGTCTTTCGCTCGGTTCTCGGCGAGGCCGCCGTCGTGGGCCTGGTGTCGTCGCTGATCGGTATCGGGCTGGGCGTTCTCGCGGCGCTGGGCCTGGAGGCGTTGCTCAGCGGTTTCGGTGTGACACTGCCGTCCGGCCCGATCGTTTTCGAGCCGCGTACGGTGATCGTGTGCCTGCTCGTGGGCGTCGGCGTCACGGTCGTGTCGGCCATCAGCCCGGCGCGACGCGCCGTGCGGATTCCGCCGGTAGCCGCCGTCTCAGACCAACAGGCCGAAGCCGACATCTCCCTACGACGCCGGTTCACCTGGGGGTCCGCGATCACCCTGGCGGGTGTCGCCGCCCTGGCCTACGGCCTGACCAAACCAGTCGTCGCGCTGGTGGGTCTTGGCGCGGTATTGATCTTCATCGGTGTGGCCCGCCTCGCCCCTGCGGTGGCGCGTCCGATCTCCAGTGTCCTCGGCCGTCCCATGGCCCGCATCCTGGGCATGTCGGGTCGTCTCGGACGGGAGAACTCCATGCGCAGCCCGCGCCGCGACGGCCCAGACCGCCTCGGCCCTGATGGTCGGCCTGGCACTCGTGTCGGCTATCGCAGTGTTCGGGGCATCCCTGTCGAAGTCGGCCACCAGCAGCGTCGACGATGCCATCAGCGCGGACATCATCGTCACCACGCCGAACAACGCGCAGGGCGGATTCTCCAACGCGGTCGCGCCGGTCGCCGCAGCTGTGCCGGGCGTCACCGCGACGTCGACCGTGTACCAGGGTCAATTCGAGTTGCGGGGTCAGCTCCAGAGTCTCACCGCAACGTCGACAAGGGATACGTCGCGGACGGTAATCCTGAACATGACCGAAGGCAGCTCGGCTGCGTTGGCGGCGGGAGACTTGCTCATCGACACGACGACAGCGAGTTCCAAGCACCTCGCGGCCGGGGACGTCGTACCAGTGAAATTCGCCAAGACCGGCCGTTCGACGATCCGCATCGGCGGTGTCTTCAAGGCCAACGCTCTGCTCGGGAGTTATCTCGTCGGAGACGGGTTCTTCCTCACGCACTTCAGCAACCAGCTGCCCGTCGCAGTGCTCCTACGGACCGACGGACGAGCAGGGGTCGACCAGCACGTCAAGACGGCCCTCGGGGGATACCCGAACCTTCGGGTGCAGACGAAGGCTCAGTTCGAACAGTCACAACAGGCCCAGGTGAACCAATTGCTGGGCTTGGTCTACGCGCTGCTCGGTCTGGCTGTGATCATTGCGCTCATCGGGATCGTCAACACCCTGATGTTGTCCGTCTTCGAGCGGACTCATGAGATCGGGTTGCTCCGCGCGGTCGGAATGAAGCGCCGCCAGATCAGGGCGATGATCCGCTCCGAGTCGGTGATCCTGGCTGTCTTCGGCGCGGTCATCGGCATCGTGGTCGGGACGGCACTGGGCATCGCGCTGGCATCCTCCTTGCGAGCTCAGGGCATCACCGACATCGCCGTGCCCGTGTCGAGCCTCGTGGTGTTCCTCGTCCTGTCGGCCATCCTGGGGCTGATCGCCGCCAGCTGGCCGGCTCGTCGTGCGGCTCGGCTCGACATCCTCGCCGCCATCGCCGCGGAATGACCCCTCTGCGGTCGCGGCGACCGACCGAACACGGCGCAGGTGCCTGCCTCGCGCCGCGGTCTCGCGGGGTCTTCTACGAGAGCGGGTTGCTCAGTGGACTGCTTCGTCCGAGGAGTTCGACACCGCGGCTGCCGTCTCGAGGTACGGCCAGGCGAGGTCCGGGGGCAGCCCGCCGACCAGCGGCTGAAGGTTGAGTGGAAAGCCGCCACGCAGCAGCTCGCGGGCCTGCTCGGGGGTCACGATCTGGTACGCGCCGTGCTCGCCGGCGAGTTCGGCGACGCTCGCGGCCCGCGAGATCGACGCGGTCCCGCTGCGGGTCGCGTTCCACTGGGAGTAGCTGATGGCGTCAGCCAGCAGGTACCGACCGATCTCAGCCCAGGCTCGTTCGGGGTCTTCTGCGACAAAGACGGTGAGCGGAATCCCGGTCGGGGGGAACATGCATCCGGGCGCCGCCTCGCCACCACCGGCGCGGTAGGCCGTCTCGAGCGACGAATCGTGCGTCTCGGCCATGAAGAACAGCCCGAGGCGCCCGGCCCGCCGTGCGGCGGCCTCGCTGCCGCCCCCGTAGGCCAGGAACGGCCCCCCGGGGGTGAACGGTCGCGGGGTTACCTCGACGGTCCGTCCGTCGAGCGCGACCCGTTCCCCCGACCACAGTCGCTTGAGCAGTCCGATCCGCTCTTCGACCAGTGAGCCGCGTCGCTTCGGGTCGACGCCGAACATGGCGAACTCCTCGGGCCGATAACCGATGCCCACGACGTAGGAGACACGGCCCCTGCTGATGAGATCAACCACGGCGAGGTCTTCGGCCAGCTTGACGGGTTCGTAGAGAGCGAGGAGGAGGGCTCCGACGTTGATCGGCAGCTGTGTGGTGCGTGCAGCAATGGCCGCCGCGAGGGGGACGGGCGAAGGGAGGTAGCCGTCCTCGACTGCGTGGTGCTGGCTGAGGACGGCCGCGACACAGCCCTTGCTCTCGGCCCAGGCACACATGTCGATCGTGGCGGCGTAGAGGTCGGCCCGCTCGTCCGGCAGCGATGTGGCCGCACGCATCCCGAATCGCATCATGAACATGGGCGTACGTAAACACAGCGACTGCCGGCCGTTCAATTTTCGAGGTGGACGGGCTTGGCGCTGGCTCCCTCCCCCGAGGGCGCCGGCGAGTCCTCGCGGCACCGGGCCCCCAAATGGATGCGCACTTCCTGGTGAGCTGCCCTCTTGATGTCTCGGGTGCAGCGCCACGAGACCCCGGTAGATTGGGCGGCGGTTATCGAAGCGCCAAAAATGGACCGGACGCACGTCGAGGGTGATGACGATGGGGTCTGAGCAAACCGTGGAACCAGGGTGATGAGCTCCTCCCGGATCGTCCAGCGGCGTATCTCTCGGAGCAAATGGGAGCGTCGACCGCCGAACTTGCGAGCGCCGGACGCGAGCGTCAGCGCGCGCATTCGGGCCCTCCTTCTCACGTCTCTTCTTTTCATCGTGACGCTCGGTATCGGGTGGATGGTGTGGAGCGTGTTGGAATGGCGGCACGGACGCACCGCCAGCTACCGGCTGACTGGCCTACGGGTCGTTCGGCGAAGCGATGGCAGGCCTGTTGGTCTCGCCCGGTCCTTCCTGCGCAACGGGATCTGTTGCACACTGCTGCTGATCCCGACGGTCGTGGTCTGTGTGATGCTCGGGATCGCGTTCGTCATGGGAGCCTCGCCGCCGAACGATCTGTTGACCAAGCCGCGGTTGGCCCCATGGGACCTGCTCACCGGCACCAAGGTTCTCGACGAGCGAAGCCGCATTGTCGGTCTCTCGACCTTTACACCAGGGAGCCCCATCGCCGACCGCGTGAGCATGAACTGAGGTCGATCGGGTCACCTTGCCGGAAGAGCTCAGGCGTAGCGTGTGTCAGTGAGCTCACGTCATCTCGTACTCGCCTCGGCATCCGCGGCGCGGCTGCGCGTCCTGAGGGGCGTGGGTCTCGATCCCGAAGTGGTCGTCAGCGGCATCGCTGAGGACATTGTGAGCGTATCGACTGACGCCATGGTCCGCGACCTGGCGGTGGCCAAGGCGCAGGCGGTGGCGGCGCGGCAGCCGGACTCCATCGTGATCGGCTGTGACTCGATGCTCGACGTCGACGGCGAGGCATGTGGCAAGCCGGCGAGCGCTGCCGCTGCGTTGGACCTCTGGCTCCGGTTGCGCGGGTCAGAGCGATCGCTTCTCACCGGCCACTGCGTGGTCGACACAGCCACCACGCGGTCGGCTGTCGCGGTCGGGCGGACGACGGTCAGGTTCGGGAACCCGGATCTGTCAGAGCTCCAGGCCTATGTACGAACAGGTGAGCCGCTGCACGCCGCGGGTGGCTTCACCATCGATGGCTTCGGCGCCCCGTTCGTCGACGGCGTCGACGGCGACCCCAACAACGTGCTCGGTCTCTCTGTCTCGTTGCTGCGAGACCTACTCGGGCAGCTCGACCTCGCGCTCGTCGATCTCTGGGTCTCCCCTCACAAGGCCTGACGGGCTGCGGGCGCAGAAGCAGGGACCGGCGACGCACGCGTGTGTCTCCGGCTGAAGTGAACGAGGAGCAGGCTGCCGACGACGGCCACGCCGGCGAGCGCCAGGAGAGGAAGCGGGATCACGAGCGCGGCGAGCGCACCTCCGAGGACGCCGGAGATCGACTCTGCGCCGACCTGCACGGACTGGTTGTTGCCCATGGCCTGTCCTTGCTCGCGATCGTCCGCCACCAGTGAGAACATCGCCGCACACGACGGAAGGCAGACTGCAAGCGCGAGCGAGGTGAATCCCAGGGTGAACCAGAGCCACGCCGTCGTCTTCGGGACCACGATGAGTGCCATGAAGAGGCCCATAGCCAGCGCGCTGATCTGCACCAGGGTGCGCGGTCGCGCGTGGCGGGACATGGCGCCGACGAGCCACAGGTTGGCGATCACGATAGGAACCGCCACGAAGGCCACGTACTCGGACTCCTGCGCCACCCCGAGGTGGAACTCGTCGACGAAGTACATGGGATAGACGCGGAAGAATCCGAAGATTGACAGGTAGAGGACGAAATTGACGAGATAGAGCCGTCGGAGCCGGTCATCGGTGAAGACGCGGGCAAGGTTGGTGAAGGACTCGAGGGAGTGCCCCCCTTCGCCACTGCCCACGTGCGTCTCACGGACCACACGAGGATCATGATTAGGACCGCGCCCAGCAGAACCGTGACCGCCCAGTAGGGCGTCGCGTACGTGAACCAGCTGACCAGCGAGTGATCCGCCAGCTGTCCGCCACCGAGAGGTCCGACCACATAGGCGAGACTCGCGCTCAAGTAGATATAGCCGAAGAGCCGGCTGCGATCGTCTCGGGGAGCAGTGTCCGCGATTGCGCCCTGCGCGAGCACAATGTTCGATTCTGACAAGCCCGCCAGGAAGCACGTGAGCATCAAGAGGGCCAGGCTCTGGATGGCCAACGCCGTCGCAATACCAACGTAGAAGAGCGTCGTGGGCGAAGAGGGAGACGAGCAGGATGGGCCGCCGCCCGAAACGGTCGGAGAGGGACCCCGGAACGGGTGACCCCAGAAATTGGCCAAGCGGATAGAGCGCTAACAAGGCGCCGAGCGCCAGGCTGCGCTGGGTCAAGCTCGAGGCCGGCGCAAGCATGCCGTTGTCGTTCTGCAGGATCATCGCGGTGAACGTTGCGATCATCAAGCTGTAGCCGAGGAAGCCAACGAACACCACGACGTACAGCGGCAGAATCGGGCGTTTTTCACCGCGACTCATCGCCGAAACGATAGGGGTGCCGGGCGGAGGCGATGCATCGAGTCCTGATCGGTACAGTTACGCGGTCGGACGGCCCAGCGACGGAAAGGCGAGCACGCTCAGCATGAAGAGGAGCGTCCCAGAAGAAAGCGAATCCCCCCCTCAGCTGATCGATGCGAGAATCAAGGAGCTGGACGACTGGAGAGGCAAAACGCTCTCCCGGGTCCGAGCGCTCATCAAGCAGGCCGACCCCGAGGCCGTCGAAGAGTGGAAGTGGCGAGGGACCCCGGTCTGGTATCACGACGGAATTATCTGCACCGGCGAGACCTACAAGAACGTCGTGAAGATGACATTCGCCAAGGGAGCCTCGCTTGAGGACCCCGCAGGCCTCTTCAATTCCAGCCTCGAAGGCAACGTCAGACGAGCGATCGACTTTCATGAAGGCGACAAGATCAACGAGAGAGCGCTGAAGGCGCTCATCCGCGCCGCGGTCACCTTGAACACGACGAAGACCCCTCGCTAGTCGCATCTCCACGAGTCACTGCTCGCATTGATCCGCCCAGGGACGGCACATGCTGCGACTCTTGTGGAAGAGTCAGAATCGCAACCCAGACCGATGTGTTCGTGCGACGAAAGAAGGCAAGCCATATGACGTTCGTTCCCTACGACCGGCCGATCCGGGCGGCCATCGTCGGCCTCGGTCGCATTTACGACCTGAACATCCGGGCCTACGTCGGCAACCCGGACGTCGAGGTCGTGGCGCTCGTTGATCCGGATCCGCAGCGTCGCGCCGAGCGACAAGCAGCTTGGCCCCAGGCACAGACGTTCGCCACCGCAGCGGATCTCGCGTCGAGTGGCCTGGCGGTCGACGCCGTCGAGGTCCTGCTTCCGATCCCGCTCCACGTTGAGGGGGTGACTGAGATGCTGGGCTACGGCTGGCACCTCAACTTGCAGAAGCCGATGTGCAGTGACCTGGGTGAAGCCCAGCAAATGCTCGAGGCCGTCCGAGCGAGCGATCGCGTCCTGCGGGTCATGGAGAACTACCTCTTCTACGAACCGTTGCAGAAGCTGAAAGAGACCGTGGAGTCGGGGGACCTCGGCGCCGTGAGCGGGTACCACATGAAGATGGTGGGCAGCGGCCGTGGTGGCTGGGAGGTGCCTATGTCCAGCTACCAATGGCAGTTCCAACAGATGCGCCGCGGCAGGGGCGTCTTGGTGTTCGACGACGGCTGGCACAAGCTTGCGACGGCCTTATGGCTGTTCGGCCCGTTGCGCGAGGTGCGGGCGTGGGTGGGTGGCACCGAGGTCCTGCCAAACATCGAGATCGACGCGCCAACCACCATCGTCTGGGAGCACCAGAACGGCATCCGCGGTGTGTGGGACATCACCTTGGCCCCCGACATGTATCTGCGGTCCGATTACTACACCAACGACGAACGATGGGAAGTGACGGGGCGACGCGGGTACGCACGGGTGAACCGGTGCACCGGCCGGGGCATTCAGCAACCCAGCCTTGAGACCTACGTCGATGGTGAGATGCGGACATTCCATGCGCTCGACGACGACTGGGCCAGCAGCTTCCGAGACTCCGGACGCCACTGGCTGCGTTGGCTCCGCACCGGTGAAGGCCCGTTGTGGTGGAGTGCCGAAGAAGCCGTCCACGTGTTGCGATTCGCACTCGCCGTCTACGCCAGCAGCGCGGCGGGCGGAGCGGGCATCGACCCGGCGTCGATCCGGGAGGATTGATATTCCCGGCTACGTGTTGGTGAGCACTCGGCCTCCGTGCTCGAGCGGATCACATGCAGTAGTTGCGCACCACTACATGGGTCACACGACCCGTGCCGATCAAGAACGGATCACCCGGAGGATGCCCTTGCTCGTAGGGCGAGCCGTCGTTGGAGATCACGTACCTACCGGGCAGTAGCCTGAATCGAAAGGTGTCGCCCGTTGCGACCGTCGTGTAGAGGACCAGTCGCGCGCCACTGAACACACTCGGGTGAGCCGTGGGCACAGCCATGAGACCCGAGCAAGCCACGGTGGTTCCTGTGGCGACGCCTGTCTGTGCCGGTACGGCTTTCCCCTTCGACGAATGGGTTCCTTGCTGCAGTGAGGAGGAGCTGTTCCCGCCCCATGAGACACTCATGAGTCCGACGGCTGCGAGAGAGGCTAGGAGGAGAATCAGAAAGATCCGGATGCCCCGACGCCGCCTTTGGCGACGTCGAGCCTCTCGTATGAGAACGATTACATCAGTCGAGACGTCGCCATCAACGCGAGGCGGATCGTGGAGAATCGTCATGGGAGTTCGGCAATGATGTCGATCACGTCTTCTCGCCGGTACCCGTAATGGCGGGCGAACTCCATGAGATCACGCGCTCGACTCACGACGGCACTCTTGTCAGCGGTCCCAGCTACCGTGACACCTCGGCCTCGGCGAAACTCCAAAAGACCCTCGTCGCGGAGAAGCCGTAGGGCACGCAAGACGGTGTTGGTATTGACCTCGAGCACCGCGGCCAAGTCCTTGGCTGGGGGTAGCCGATCGCCTGGGTCCGCCTCTCCATCGGCGATGGCGCGGCGGATCTCCGCGGCGACCTGGTCGTGCAAGGCGACACCTTCAGTTCGGTCCACCTTGACATCGAACATGACGCTATAGATAGTAGCACTATGACCATGAATGTCCAGGGTTCCCGCACCGAACCGATCGAAGTTCTGATCCCGGAAGCTCGACAACACCAACGACGGCGCTACGCAAAGAGTGCGGTGGCTCTGACGGTGTGTGCTGTCGTCGTGGCAGGGCTGACTGCTGCCGCGGTGATCTTCTTTGGGCCGGCCGCCGGGGGTAAGACACAGGCAAGCCCCGCCGCCGTTGTTGACGCTCACGCAGGCAGCCAGGTGTACTTCCGCCCTGTACGCTGCACCGCGCCGCTCTACAACCCGGCGGCGTCCGCCGCGTCCACGTCAGCGCTGTCTTGCAGTGCGGCAAGTGCTCTCACGGAACCAAACCTGAACGTGTCACCTGGGAGTTCACCTGCGGGGTTTTGGACGAACAACGTTGCCCCGGATCAAGCACTGGCTGATGTACCTTCGACGAGGCCGGCTGCGGAGAAGGCCAGCGCGACGGTCCTGCTCCCTGCTGTCGGACCCCAGCGGAAGGGTGCAGTGCGCTATGTCCTCGGGCCGGCTGAGATGACCAGCCGATTGATCAAGGCCGCTACGGTAGAGCGCAGCAGCGTCGGTGCCTGGGTCATCAACTACACCATGACCTCTGCGGGGTCTGTCCTCTGGGACAAGGTGGCTTACGAGAACTTTCATCAGGAGCTGGCCACCGACCTTCACGGAGCCGTGTATTCAACACCGCTGATCCAGCCCACCCAGTCCTCCTTCAGCAGCTTTGACGGTAGGGGAGAGATCTCTGGCAGTTTGACCAAGGCCGAGGCGATTCGCCTGGCGCACGCCATGGACTCCCGTTCGACGTCATAGCCATGGCGATGTGGGATCCATGCGTCACCATCGGGAACGTCCAGTGGCCGATACCCGAGGCCCGCCAGCAAGCGTGGAGGACCCTTTACACCTGTGCGTGACCAGGGTGGCCTTCGCGGCGCTGAGGGCGACTGAGGTCGACTCCGTTCCCACCGCGGGCCGCAATCGCCTCTACTCGAAATGCAACGAACGAAATAACCGACAGAACGGCGAGAGCGATCGAACAGATAAGCACGACCGGAAGGTGCCGAAGTACTCAGAGGAGATACCGACACCGATGACGGGAATGGTGAGCCCCAAATAGCAGAACACGAAGTACGAGGAGACCACTTGTCCTCTTCGTTCTGCCGGGGCCAACCGGTTGGCGGTCGAGAGACTGCCCATGAAGACACAGCCGACTGCGATTCCCCCCACGGCAGTACCGGCGAGAAATATACCCAGTGAGGCCTGCGACAAGCCGGCGACGATGAGGGCAAGGACCACGAGGAAGAGAGCGAGTCCGAAAGAGACGACCTTGTGGTAGTCGAGGTGACCTGCACAGATCTGGGTGACGACTGAAATCCCGAACAACATGAATACCACTGCGCCGGCGACGGCGTAGTTGTCCTGGTGCAGGACATCACGGAGAAACGTTGGTGCTAACGCGCTGGATATTCCCAGCAGACCGAAGGCGGCGAATCCAGCTATTCCGGCCGCAACGAACTCGCGCCTTCCAGCGGCCGGGAGGCCGAAGCCGACAAAGCGAAGGGACAGCGGTCGACGTTGTGAAACAGTCTCGGGTACCGAGGCCACTGCAACCGCCCCAACCGCCAGCAACACCAAGTACACCTCGAAGACGAGCACAGTCGGGTTCGGTGCAAATTGTGCGAACAGGCCGGCAATGAGCGGACCGAAGCCCAGGCCGCCAGTGTTGGCGACAGTGGCGACAAGCGATGCCCGACGTGGCCTTGCATCGCCCAGCATTTCGGTCAGCGCCGCGGTGCCGGTCCCGGTCATGAGGCCCGCAGAGAAGCCGGACAGGATACGACCCACGAAGAGCCACCCAACGGACGACGCCGCGATGAACACGACGGTACTCAGTGTGCTCAGAGCGAGAACCGCTCCCAGCACCGGCCTGCGTCCTACCTGATCAGAAACGCGTCCCGCGAACACCAACGCAACTAGTACGCCGGCCGCGTAGACCGCGTAGATGAGTGTGATCACCGCGGACGAGAAGTGCCATTGGCTCTGGTAGATCACGTAGAGAGAGGTAGGCAGCGTCGTCCCAAGCATCACGGCGGCGAAGACGTAGGCAATGAACCAGAACGCCACTTCATTCGGTGCTCGAAGGTGAGTCCGATAGATGGCATTGGCCTCATCGAGGCAGTCGAAGCAAGGCGTGCTTGCTGGCTTTGTTCCAGGTTGTTGTGTGGTCATTCCTGAACCCCCTTGCCTCTAGGGCCGAGGTCGCTGCTGTTGACGACTGGCTCGGCAGCAGCATGGGACGCCTCAACGGCGACGCAGCTCCTGGCCACCGATCAGAAGCCAAGCCGTAAGACGCCCGACTGGCGGCAAATGGTTGACCGTGGATCCCATGGCGCCGTGCACCCGACAGAGTCATCATCCGTCCCGCCAATTTGTCAGTCAAACGGGTTCAGGACTTCAGGAAAGAAGCCGTCGAACCGTTGCGGTCCGGGCTCGCTGAGTGCGCCAGGAGCTCGGCGGCAAGAGCGGGAATCGACTCGGAGTGATCGTGCCAGGCTGAGGCGAGTCGGCTGACGGGACAGAACATGCCCACGGAGGTCCCCCTGCCGCGTAGGCCCGGCTGGGGCTCCTCTTCGAGGAGGTCGAAACCTCTTGACATCACCGCACCTCGGGTCCAGTGTCTGGGAAACCTGTCGTCGCGCGTCGCGCCAGCTACGTAGGAGGTAGAACCGTGAGTTCCACAGCCAGCCTGATCACCGTGCTTGTTGCATGGGCTTTCGTGCTCATCGTCATAGCCATCGCCGTCCGAGTGGGACCGGAGCAGTTCAACAGGGTCGACTGAGGAACCTGCGGACGATGGCCCCAACAATCCGGTCTCGTCGCTGGTGATTGATCGGCCTCGATTCCGTCGCTCATTCTTTGCATCGGGAACCAAAGATGTGCTTCTAGTCCTGAACGGTCGCGTCTTGCGCGCAGTGCGTTGTTGAGACCGCGGTTGTGCTGTTGGCCACAACGGAGGTGTAAACAGGGGGGCGCCCGCGCGCCCGCGTCCATTCGATCGGCTGCGGCGCGATCGCGACCGAGACGGAAGTGGGGATCGCAGTGGAGTTTCTCGTGAATGCCGGGACATCGTCATGAGTCCTCGTCGATACAGCAGACGTCAAGTCTTAGCCGGAGGCATCGGCACGGCCGCTGCCTTCTCGCTGTCCCGAATTGCCGGCACACAAGGGGCGGGGGCGGAAATCGTCCGGCGGGCCGCGTCCGTCAAACCGGCAGGTTCAGACCTCAGCGCGGTCCAGCATGTCGTTTTCTTGATGCAAGAGAACCGATCCTTCGATCATTACTTCGGCACCTTGGGGGGCGTGAGGGGTTTCGACGACACCAGCAACCGGAGCGCCTTCACCCAGGCGTGGCCGGGGGGCACGCAATCGACGCTGCTCCCCTTCCACCTGGATACCAGGACGCAGCATGCCGAGTGCACGTACGACCTCAGCCACTCCTGGCAGGCCGAGCATGCATGCTGGAACGACGGCGCAATGGACAGTTTCGTGTCCACTCACACCTCGAGCCAGTACGAGGGGTCCCTGGGAGTCAACACCATGGGCTATTACGACCATGCCGATATCCCCTTCTACAGGGACCTGGCCAAGAACTTCACCATCTGTGACAACTATTTCTGCTCGGTCCTGGGTCCGACCCATCCCAACAGGCTCATGCAGATCTCGGGGACTCTCGACCCGGCGGGCGTGGCGGGCGGTCCGATTCTGGTGACGAACTCGACCCTGACCGGGAATCAATTCACCTGCTCGTGGGAGACCATGCCAGAGGTCCTCACTGCCAACGACATCAGCTGGAAGTGCTACAACCCCTACGGTTCGGATTACCAACCGAATGCAGGAATTTTCGTGAGTAAGAACATGCTGCTCTACTTTGAGCAGTACTCGGATTCCAGCTCCTCGCTGTACCAGAACGCGTTCGGCTACTTCGGGCCCAATGTCAGGGGAGGTCTCACCGAGCCTGGCGGCCCCAATGACTTCGCGTCGGACGTGGCCAACGGCACCTTGCCCCAGGTCTCATGGATCATCTCCCCGGATGAGTACGACGAGCACCCGCCGGCGCCGGCGCAGCTCGGGGAGTGGTACACGCAGCAGATTCTGAACACGCTGCTCTCGAACCCCGAGGTGTGGGCGAGCACCGTCCTTTTCATCATGTACGACGAGAACGACGGCTTCTTCGACCATGTCACCCCACCCACGGCACCAGTAGGGACGGCAGGCGAGTACGTGAGCGTCAATCCGCTGCCTGCTGACGCGGGAGGCATTGCCGGACCCATCGGCCTCGGTGTCCGGGTGCCCATGCTGGTGGTGTCACCCTTCTCGGCTGGGGGATGGGTGTGCTCCGACCTGTTCGACCACACGTCGCAGTTGCGGTTCCTCGAGCAACTGTTCGGAGTCACCGCACCCAACATCAGCAGTTGGCGCCGCTCCACCGTTGGTGACCTCACTGCGACGCTCCCGGTAGTCGCGGCGCCGGTGACGACGGCACCGACGTTGCCAGCGGTCTCGCGCAACGTCCACCAGCCGCCGGTCGGAAACGAGTGTGAGGCTACCCAGCTCCTCGAACTGAACCCGCCGACGGCGCCGTATCCGGTTCCCACAGATCAAGCCATCCCGCACCAGAACACGGACCGTCTCACGCCAACTCCAAGTTGACCGGTCGGAATCGGGCGCCAAGCTTGCAGCCGTCGCGCTCCTATGTCGCACCCTGTTGCACGACGAACGTCTCAGCGGCTGGTCGGTGAGTCGAACCGCCTCGTCGCAAAGCCTTGGATCACGGGATCGAGAGGGTCAGGATCATCGGAAAACTGCTGGCCAGAACCGTCGTGAACGGGTCAGCCGCGCCACGTTGTCATTGCGGTTGCAGCATCGCTCTCGGTCCATAAGAGTAAGCCACATTGCAGAGCGCCCGAGAGCTACTGGGGCGCGGAAGGGGGTTCGTTCACCATGAGACAAAGGCTTGCGGTTCTGTGCGTGTGCGCGACGGTGGCTTCGTTTGGTTTGCTCAACTTGGCGTCCGGTCCTGCTGGCGCGCTTCTCGACGGGACCAATATTCCCGGAACGGTGACGTGTACCCCAACCCATGGTGTCTGGAACGGTGTCGTCACCTTCTCTCCCCCGCTCATGAACGGCGGCACTGCCAATAGTGAGACCATGACCGTCAAGGCAGCGTTGGGCAACACGGCCAGTCCTTGCGTTACCAGCGCCGGGGTCATTGCGTTGGGGTCGATCCACGGGAAGATGACCTTCAGCATCCCAGGCAGCGCCAACAACTGCGCCGCCATTTTCAGCGGTTCGCTCCTTCCGGCAGCTTCGCCGGGAAAGTTCAAGCTCACCTGGACCGCCCCAGCCGGTGCAAATCCGACGAAGTGGACCCAACCGTCTGCGTTCCAGGTGACTGGTGCCGCGAGCTTCGCTCACATCAACGTCACCCACGGGTCAGTGACGGGTTCGTTCAACGCCCTTGCAGTGCCGAAGGTGCAACTTTCGGCCACCAACTGGCCGGGGGCGACGGGAGCGGTGGCGACCGGATGTGCCTCAAGCACCGGATTGGCGACCCTGACTCTTGGCACGTCAAAGGGAAAGTGGTAAACGACGCGGGCGAATCTTCGCTCGCTACCGCCACCAGGCTCCAGGGTCAGGACGTACGGCAGTTCCCAGGCATGTTGGATTAGAAGTTGGATTCGAAGGCCGGTGGAGTGATCACGTGTCTCGAGTCTTGGTGGGTAGTCAATTGACTTGGGCCAGCCGATGCTCGAAGTCGTCGGCTAGGGCGATGAGTGCCTCGTTGACCTCGCCGTTGTACGAAGAACCGTGCATGATCGCAAGCGTGGCAGGCTCCAGAGCAGCGAGGCGACGGATCGTGGGCGCCGACTGAGGCGTGAAACAGCTCGCGCCGAACATATCCTCGGTCTGGAGGGCCGCAGCGACAACGTCGTCCCCTGTCAAGGCCGGTCCGTCTCCTACCTGGGACAGGAGGTCACCACAGAACAGGGTGTTGGTGGTCTCCTCGTAGAGGACATGGGCATCCCATCCGTGGGGTACATGCGGGGTGTCGATGCTGCGGATGCGCCGACCACCAAGATCAAAGGAACCGTCGGGTCCGATGGGAACCGGCGCCCGGTCCGCGAGGTCGTCGATCGACACCATGCAGCCAATGGCGGTGTGGGCCACCCGGGCGTTGGGCGCAGCCGCGAGAAAAAGGTTCATTGCGCCGCACTCATCTGCTTCGAGATGGCCGAACATGATCCAACGCAGCCGATCGAGCGGCATCAACGAGGCGATGGCCCCGGAGACGGCTGGGAACATGCGGCGGGGGCCGGTATGGAAGATAGTGGGCTCGTCGGCGTCGATGAGGAACTGATTGAAGGTGAAGCCAGTCGGGCCGATGTCGGGTACGAACGTCGATAGTCGGTAGATACGCTCGGCGATCTCGTCGATTCGCGTTTCCATCCTTTCGCTCCTTTCAGGGTGGCGTCTCGGGAGACGTGATGGCTGAAGACTTACAGGGGGAGGGGATGACTGAGGACCCCCACGCCGGGCAGTCGGCCCGAGAGGGTGCGGATGAAGTCCAGCGCGTCGATCTCGACGCGCTCGCCGGCGACTCCCTGTGTGAACTTCCCACCGGCGGGGCCATCGAGGATCAGTTCGAATGGTTGGCCGTGGATCTCGGCCCACTCCGACACGATGTCGGCGACAAGGCGGCCGTCGTGATCGGCTGTGAGCCGCATCGGGCGGCCAATGGCGGCGTGGATGTCGATCCGGTGGGCCCAGACGTCGCGGGTGAACCCGACGTCGAGGAGGTAATAGAGGGGAGCCCATCCGATCGGCGGCCCGAATGGCAGGGGGATGTAGCGGGCGGGAGGCGGCGTGCGCCACCGGCCCTTGACTGCCTTCGGGCCTACGGCGGTGACCTGCAGGACGAGTTCGTCGTTCGAGAGTTGGCTCCGCTCGCGAATCTGCAGCTCGTTCATGCCGTCGACCCAATGGTGCGAGTCGATCTCCTTGTTGAGCGGCATACCCCGCCTCAACTGGTGAACGAACTCTCGGACGGATGCCTGCGCTTCGCCCGAGCCGAGGACGTGCAGGACCATCTTGCGGACGTCCCAGCCCGTGCAATCCGTGTGCGCCGCCCACTCCTCCGGCGCGAGGGAGGCCACCAGCTCCGCGAAGCGGGTGAACTCCTCTTCGGCAAGCACCCGGGCCTCGGGACGTGCGATTCGGTTTGCCTTCATGAGTGTCTGCTCCTTTCGAGCGTGTCATCGACATAGAGATCGACGAGACGGTTGAGATGACGGATCCAACGGTTGCCGCCGGGGTCATTGCTCAACTGCGCCTCCATCAAGCCGGCGACAATGGCCACGATGCAGTCAATGTCACCCTGTTTGGCAACGCCTGTCTCCTTGATCAACTTGTAGACGCGTGCCAACACTTCCTCGGCGAGGATGTAGGACGAAGGTGAAGGCGTGAATCCCGGTAGGTGGCGCTCGAACAGCAGCTCATACCGCGCCGGGTCCTCGAGTGCGAACGCGACGAACTCGGCCAAAAACTTCTTCAGGGCCACCCGCGGATCTCGAGGGAGTTTGACCAGGTCGAGGCGCTGAAGCAGTCGCCGGTTGCCGTCAGCGAACATAACGTCATACAGCGCCAGCTTCGAGTCGAAGTAGGCGTAGAGCGACGGCTGACGCATCCCGACCTCACGGGCCAGGGCATGCAACGACACCCCGGCGATCCCGTGCTCGCGGGCGAGCTTCCACGCCGACTCGACGATCGCGGCCACCTTGGCTTCTCGTCGCTTCATGACCTTGTCCGGCGCGAGCCGATGGTCAGCGCTCGACCATCCGTCTATCATCGATAGGTAGTTTACCTATTATCGATAGGTAAGTCAAGACGGACTGACGGACTGACGGACTGACGGACTGACGGACTGACGGACTGACGGAGTTTGGCGGGCGCCCGAGTCGCGTCCACCAAAAGGACGACTTCGATTTAGGAATATAGAGAAGGGAAAACGAGGCAATCGAAGACCGGCACCAGGTTGGTATCGCGGCTGCGGGATGCAACCGCGCCGACGACGTCAGGGTGACGTCGACGCCATTCGGGCTGATGGCTTAGCGGGGTTGGTAGTCCGCTACGGACTGCAATAGGCATTGCCGCGTTGCTATCGTGCGAGGTCTATGGGTCAGATCATTTGGGAGCATGCCGTGTTGAGTGTCGACGTCGTGCAGGTGAAGAGGGGCGACGTGAAATGGCGGGCAGAAGCATTTGTCGACACAGAACAGATTTACGCGCGCGATTTGGGCACCATGTACTGGAGTGCGCCCCTTGCCGATATGGGGCGCATGGGCTGGGAGCTTGTCGGAATGTTTCCGGAAACATCCCTGCAGAGTTCCAACGTCAAGGGCTGGGACGAGCCGATCCGTAGACCTATGACCACAACATTTTTCTTCAAGCGTCCCGCGGAATCGTAAGGTCGGCGTCGATGGCCGCCGACGTGCTTTTCATTGGCCGCTCGTGCCCCACGCGCGATAGTTGGCCTTGTCTATCGACGACACCCGCCATAGTGAGGTAGCTGCCTCGTGTGTTAATAAGATAAGAGCGGGCGACGGGAATCGAACCCGCGTTCTCAGCTAGGGAAGCCCATCGAATGGCTTCCGCTATCTGCGCAATTGCCGAAAAGTCCAGCTGAACGCATTCCGCAGTTGACCGCTGGGATTCGCAATCGCACCCTGTGTGTCGTTGCGTGTTGCACGAAATGGGACGGGATCGGCGTGTTGCACGTGTTGCACGGCAGGAGCGAGGGTTTTAGGGAGCGGCGTCAGCACTCACTCCGCCCGCAACACCAAGGTGGTCGGTGTGGCGGCGGCCGTTGCGGCCGGCACTGTCCCGAGCGTTGTCCCCGCCACCAGTGAGGCGAGCACGCCGAGCGCGAGGGCGAGAACCGGCACGACGACGACTGTCACAACACCAAGCGACGCAGCAAAGTTGACCCAGAGCAAGTGGCCGGCAGCGATCCCGAGCGGTATGCCGACGAGGATCGAGATGACGAGGAGGGTCAGCGTCTGCACGGCGACGATGGAGAGCATCTGGCGGCGAGTGAGGCCCAGCACCTTGAGCAGCGCGAACTCTCGCCGTCGCCGCCGAGTGGCGGCCAGGACCGTGGCTATGAGGGAAAGCAGGACCCCTGCCGCCAGGGCGACTGCCAAGGCGACCGGCTGGGAGCCCATCTGGCCCGCGTCGAATTTGCGCGCCGAGCACCCGCGACACTTGATAGAGGTCACCGGCTCCGCCTTGGGTGGCGGCCCAGTTGTTCAATTGGTTGACGACCGAGCCAGTGCTGGTCCCGGGCTTCAAATCGATGGCCACCGTCGAGGGCAGCGCGGAGAAGGCCTCGGGAGCCGAACGCCCGACGCCCCTCAGATCCAACACGGCCAACAGCGTGCTTTCGGGGAGCATGGCGCCGCGCCCGAGTGACACGTGGTCCGACAGCTGCACCCCGATGGATGGCAGGGTGACCGTGCCCACGATCCTCAGCGTGCGGGCTGTCGATCCAGTGCCGACTTGGACCGTGTCACCGACGGACTTGTGCAACTCTTGCAGCGTGAGCGCACCGAGCTCGATCTCGTCGGGTCCGAGTCTCGGATTTGCCGTGACGTCCTGAGCCTGGGTCCCGCTGAGACTCCGTCCGTCGACGGTGGGTGGCTCGACGTCGCCGAGGTGGGTGGCCAGCCCGAGAACCGGGATCACCTGGCCGTCCACCGTGAGCTGAGTGAACCCGAAGGTCGACCACTGTTTGATGCCGGGGATAGTGGACATGACCTGGTCAAGGCCACCGTCACCGTTGCCCAACGTGGCAGGGGTGACATTGTCTTGGAGGAAGTCCCCGTAGCCGCCTTGGTTCTGGATGAGGACCTCCCAATTCCATCCGTAGCGCTCTGGGTGGGTCACCAGACCGTTGAGGCTGGCCGCGAAGACGGCGGCGGTCACCACCGCGCCGACCGCGACGATGGAACCGATGAGGTTGGCTCGTACGACCGTCCGGCCGCTGCCAGGGGCTGCCTTGAGCGCATACGCCGCGCCGAGTTGGGCCGTCACGGGGAAGCCGAGTTGTGGTGTGTTGCGGGTTAGATATGTCGACTTACCGAAACGCAGGCTGGGGTCGGCGGCGCGCCATGACAGCCAACTCAGAAGACCGACCAGCAGCAGCGCGAGCACGGCGCCACCACCCAACAGCACAGTCGCATCGAATTGGAAGCCTCGTGCGGGGTCGACCTTGCGGACCGGGCCGAGCGGTGCGAGCGGTGACAGTGCCACTGCACCGACGATGGCGAGCACCATCCCCACGAGGATGGCGAGTCCACCACCGAGCCCGCTCGCGATCGCATTCTCGAGGCGCGTCAGCCCCATGGCGCGCAGCGATTCAGCTTGCGCTGCCGCTCGCTCGACGAGTTGGGCCAGAGCTTGCCCCACCAGCACCAGGAGCGCCAGTGCGGCGAGCGCGCCGAGGACGGCCAGCGCGACCGCCTGGGGCCGGATCGCCTCTTGGACCTGCTGGTGGACGGTGTCGAGTTTGCGAACTGCGAATGTGTAGCCGTTACCGACCCGCGCGCCGAAGCGGGAGACGGCTGTCTGGAATGCCGGGACCCCGGCGTTCCCGTCGAGGAGGCGAACCCCGACCCACGAGAAGGCCACTGATCCGGGGAGCCGCTCTGCCACTGCGGTCGCTGCCGGCGGGAGGACGGCGCTGGCCACCTGGTCGAACTGGTCGACCAGCGCCGGTGGGAGTTCGACAATGGCCGCCACTTGGTACGTGAGTTCCTTGGTGGGAGCGTCGTTCAACGAGAGCCCGTTGGCGAACTGGTAGGTCACGTGTCCGCCCACACCCACGCCGAAGAGACGGGCCACGTTCGCGGTGAGCGCTATTTCGTGCACCGATTCGAGGGGGGCAGACGACCCGCCAGTACGGTCATCGCGTCCTGGGTGAAGAGCTCGCTCTTCACGCTGCCGGCGAAGCCGTTTGTCTGGAAGTCGTCGTCCACCTTTCCGTGGACGACAGGGTTCGCATTCATCCCCAGCCAGGCAGCGCTGGAGCGGATACCCGGCAGAGAGGCTACCCGGGCGTCCAAAGAAGTGTCCGCCGATGGGACGTTTACCAACACGTCGCTGGCGTTGATGGAGTGCAGGTACCGGCCGTAGGCCGAATCGGTTCGGCGGGCGCCGGCCAGTGCCGCGAGCGACACGGCGCCCAGCACACCGCAGAGGACCGCGGCAAGCACCGCAGACCGCCACGTCCGCCCCCAGGTGGCGCCTCTGCAGTACCAGGTTGCGGTCATACCGCGCTCATGATGAAACGTGGCCTGAATTCTCGCAAGGGAGATAGCAGGAGGCGTCCGGGTGTGGTAGCACCCCGACCCGTCGTTGCGCTGGACGACCATGCCCGGCCGACTCCAACGTTCGCTCACCTTCCCTCGGGAACAGACGCAGCTCGGGGGCGCAAGGTAACACGCTGACGGAGTTTCGAAACGTCGAACGCTTCTTTTTGGGGGACAGCAGCAATGATTGTGGTGGCTGCGATCGCCGTCGGCTCCGCGGACGGTTCAGCGTTCACTATCAAGGCGTAATCCAATTGCGAGGCGTGTGAGCTCCCGCCGCCTGCGGAGACCTTTCTATTCGGATGGCGGAATCTTCGCCTACGGCGACGCGGACTTCCAGGACTCCACGGACGGTAATGTGATCCACGCACCGGGCGCTTCGATGGCTGCAGTACCGGGCAGCGGCTACTGGCTCGTTGCAGTAGACGGCGGCGTCTTCTCATTCGGTTCGGGCACGTTCCAAGGCTCACTGGGCGGTGTTCCACTCGCCCAACCGCGATCTCCTTCGTTTCTGCGAATCCGACAGATGGCTACCGCGAAATCACTGCCGGCAGGGCGTGTTCAACTTCTCAGCTCCGCTTGGGTCGCTTATCCGCTGTCGTCCCACAGATGACCCGATCCTCATCACCACAAAGCGTCTGGATTCTTCTTCCTCCGCGATCCAAGTTGAGAGCGAAATACATTTGGGTTCTTCAGCCTGGGTGGCTGAGGACGCACCGCTCTGAAAGGCACAAGTGCCCGCTGTAGGGCATGATTACGTTCTTTGTAACGCAGTCTGAAGCAGTTACGTGTGGAAGGGTTCCAAAGGATTTGGACCCTGACCTGCGAAGTCTGGAGAGAGCGGGCGACGGAGAGCGGGCGACGGGAATCGAACCCGCGTTCTCAGCTTGGGAAGCCCATCGAGGGGTGTTCCGTTACCTGCGGAGAAGCAGAAAATTCCAGCTGCACGCATTCGTACCTATCCGCTGTTGTGCCGAGTTTGTCGTTGTGTGTTGCACGAAATGAGTCTCAGTCGGCCCGTTGCACGCTATTGCACGGAGACCCTCGATGTTCTCAACCCTGAAACCTGAGGACGAAGTCGGCGTCTCAAGGCTCGTGTGCCATTGGGCTTCGCAGCTGATCATCTCCGGACGGCATCGCTGATTTCGGTCCAAGAGGTGGCACATGGGAGGACTTAACCCCGTTGCAACGAGGAGGACAACCCGGTGCCCGAGAATCCAGAACCTGACGATCCCACCCCGAGTTCCAAGGCTACGGCTCATCGAGTAGGGCGCGCCCCGCACGTATCGACCTCGGCCCTAGCGGTCGAGGATGTCCCGAGCCCTGTGGGATTTCGGTGACGGACCCACAGCTGTTCAGGCGGCAGCCTGATCGTACTTGGCAGGTGTGACAACGCCTCCTTCCTCTTCGGCGAGACGACGTGCGACTTCGCGTCGGACCGCGTCGACGAGTGGCTTCATGTCGCGACACCCCTTGATGCGGCGGAAGGATCGCTGTGCTTCGATCATGCCCGTGCCCACCCAGCGCCGCACCATGGCCGGGTCGCGCCAGCGCTTGACGCCCGAGCTCACGAGACGAACGGTCGAGATCATCGACTCGACGGCGTTGGTGCACGAGAGCGACCGCGCCAGGCGGTCCGACGCCCCGAGCCGTCGGACACTGAACATGTCGTCGAGGCCCTCGCGGAGCGACGCCGCGGCACTCGGGTGCTCGCGCTCGAGCTGAGCAGCGAGGCCTTTGGCGACCTTGAGCCCTCGGGCAGCATCGGCGTCGTTGAAGGCCGCCTTGAGCTGGCGGTCGATGCACCGAGCCAACTCGGGGGCGAGGTAGTCACTGACATCGCGCCGCTTATGCAACACGCAACGCTGCACGACCGCGTGCTTGCCGAAGACGCGCTTGATGCCCGCCGCGAGCGCCTTGCCCCCGTCGATGACGAGGAGGAGACCCGCCTCATAGCGCAGTCCCCTCTCGACGAGGTCGGCGAGCAGGTGCTTGACCACTGTTCCGTTCTCGGTGTCGCCCTCCCACACCCCGACGGGGATCTTGGTCCCATCTGCGTTGATGAGCAGGGCGACCACGCAGCAGCACTCGTGGAACATGATGCCGTCGATCATGAGGACCGCAGCGTCGTGGACCGAGAGGTCGCTCGCCAACAGCTCGGCCAGCTTCTCAGTGGTCGCCGCCACGAAGCGCCGCGAGATGGCCGACTTGGAGTCACCCCGGGCGACCTCTTCGAGCTCGTCACCGATCGGCTCGGCGACGAGGGCGTGGCGCCGCGTCGCCACGCCGGCCAGCATGCGCTCGACGGCGAGCTGGCTCAGCAGGTCCCGATCATTGAAGGCGTCGTAGGAGTCGAGGTGGACCTCGCCCCCCTCGGTCCTCGTCGCCCGGGGACGACGGACAGGCACGGTGCGCCCGCCGAGCACGACCGAACCTGGCGCCGAGCCGTTCCTTGTCGCCGTGCGCTCGCGATCGTGGCATCCCTTGGGCCCGGCCTTCTCGGTCATCTCGGCGGCCATGATCTCGCCGACCACGGCAAGTCCGGCCGAGCAGCAGAACGCCATGAAGCCGTCCTTGATGGCACCGGCCAGGTCCTCGAGGGCGACAGTCGCCTCCGCCGGCAGGTCAGCGAGGCGCGCCGCCTCGTCCCGCTCCGCGACGGTCACAACAGGTAGCTTCTTCTTCATTGGTGGTGGTCCCCTTCTTGTGGGTGGTGGTCTTGGTTTCGACGCCTGAACACCTACCAGCCGGAAGGCATCAGGCGGGGGACCGCCACCTATTTCCCACAAGATTCAGGGCATCCTCTAGCGGTCGCCAAGGAGTGCAGCATCATCTGCAAGGCCTGGAGTTAGCTCCCGCCACCTTGCCGGCTTCTGGTCTCGATTTCGGTTAGCTGGTCTCGATTTCAGTTAGTCAGCCCGCCAGGCCCTGCATAGCTCGGCAGTGCCGCTACTGCTCCTCCTATGGTTCAGGTAGCCCCCGTCCTCCCTCGCTCAAGGCACGACCTGGAGACGAAGGACGTGACCGTTGGTGAACTCTTCGTGTCAAACGGACCGTTTTTCCCGTTGCCCTTGACTTGACAAAGGTTCGGCTTCAGGATCACTTCCAGAGGAGCACTTCCGATGATCGCTTGGGCTGTTTTGATCGCACTGCTGAGTGCGGGTTCTCCAGCCACTTCGCCAGTCACCGTATGGGGCGGATCCAACGGTTCGACACCTGTAGCCGTGTCGGGATTGTCGTCCGCGGTCACGGACGTACAGGCAGCGAACTGGGGAGGACTCGCCATCGAGAATGGAAACGTCTATCAATGGACTAACTCCGATACACCGGCAGCTACCAAAGTGAGTGGACCGCAGAGCATCGTCTCGATTGGTGAGGGCGGCGGAGATCAGTACGGCGCCGCAATAACTTCGTCCGGACAAATGTGGACGTGGGGTTATGACGGGGATGGTCAGTTATGCAACGGAAAAACCGGTTCTGATTTCAGTCCTAGTCTCGTTGATGTTTCTAACGCTACCGAGGTGTCCGGCGGTCAGGAACACCTCGAGTACCTCACCGGTAACGGATACGTGAAGGGTTGCGGGAATAACGAGTACGGACAACTCGGCAACGGGACCATGACGAACTCCTCCACGCAAGTAAAGGCTGAAGGTCTAACGGACGTCACCCAGATATCTGCGGGCAATCAGTTCACGCTTGCGCTCGATTCGTCGGGCCGGGTGTGGGCCTGGGGAGAGAATGACCTCGGTCAACTCGGCGACGGGACCACGACAAACTCGGATGTCCCGGTGCAAGTACAGATTCCGGACCCGAGCCCGGCTGTCCAGATTTACGCAGGTGGTTCACAAAGGAACCCACCGAAACCTAACGGTTCGGGTATTGCACGGTTAGCTGATGGCAATGTCTACGCCTGGGGCGACGATGCGTGGGACCAGCTTGGTGTTGGAGGCTCGTCCACTACGTGCACTGTTCTCGGCACAGATCCTCCCGAACAAGTGGCGTGCTCTGATACTCCCGTACAAGTAGAAGGATTGCCGTCCGACGTTACGTACGTAGCGATGGGTGGCGCAGATTCTTTCGCATTGACGTCGAGCGGCGATCTTTACGGTTGGGGCGATAACTCAGCTGGTCAAATGGGTAATGGTGGGGACTCTCCATCTGTGTATGTGACGCCCACATTGCTCGAGTCTGGCGTGGCACAGATCTCTGCGGTTGCAAACACAGTCGTGGCTCTGAATACCCAGGGTTGAACTGAAGAACGATCGCCGTCATCTCGGGAATCGATAGCCGCGATCGAGATGCTGTGTGCCTGCCGTCGTCGCACTGACCGGAGTCGCCGCCGTGGCACCTGGCATTGAAGCCGCCCAAACTGCAGGGGAAGGAAGGCGGTCTGTAGCAGTTGTCTGCCGAACGGTTCCGATGAATTTGGACTGTGATCTGCGAAGTTCCTCGAGAGCGGGCGACGGGAATCGAACCCGCGTTCTCAGCTTGGGAAAACCATTGAAGCGATTCTCTGAATGGGGTCTTTCCGGAAGGCGCCAGGCCGGTCTGGCTTTGCGTAACCTCAGGAATGCCCCAACCTGGCGGCAATCGCCGCCGGTATTGTCGAGGCGGTCGGCGGGTGGACCTACTGGACACTCGTGCGCGATCCCGACCCCGTCGCCACCTTGCAGGAGCTCGGTGCGAAGTAAGAATGGTGTGAGTTCGTCCTGGAGATTGAGCAACCAGCTCGGGGGCCATCGGCTGGTCCCCTAGCACTCGATTTTTTTGTAATCCGTGACCGTTTGATGGACATGAACACGGTATGAGGACGATCGGCTGGGGGCACCGGGTTGAGGGATCCGGCCCTGGCAACGAGTACGGCGGTGATCCTGTGGATCGGTTCCCGTCCTTCTACAAATCGACGTTCAGCGACATCTACGCCTACGCCGCACGAGCCCTTGCTCCGGACCAGTCAGAAATCGATGACGTGGTTGCCGAGGTCTACTTAGTGGTCTGGCGAAGGATCGACGAACTGCCCCCAGCTCCGCAGGATCGCCTGTGGTTGTTCGGCGTCGCTCGCAACGTCGTGAGGAATACGAAGCGGAGCACGAATCGGCGTCTCCTTCTGCTCCATCGGATCCACCGCCAACCTCGCGTGCCGGACGGGTCGTCAGAGCCCTCCGACGTGGACGTGACGGCCGCCCTACGGAACTTGTCGCCTAATGAACGCGAGGTGATGCAGCTCGTGATCTGGGATGGGCTCTCGGTCGCCGAGACCGCCGAGGTGCTGAGCTGCTCGGTCAATGTCGTGCAGGTGCGCCTTCACCGTGCCCGCAAACGGCTGACACGAAGGTTACGAGCAGCCAGTGGGGGTTCGGATGGCCTTACCACCAGTGCCGTTCCCGCCACCGAGGCCGCCGCCCTTCAGATAGATACGGAGAACCCACAATGAGCATTGACACCGACCATATCGTCGCCCTCGTCAAAGAGGCCGACCCGGCGCTCGGGTTGTCCCAAGTGGGGCCTGACTCCTCGAAAGCCGGCGAGATCTGGGAGCGAGTGCTGGCCGTCGCATCGCTGGAAATGAACGCCCCGTCCTTCTCTCATCCGAAACCAAGGCGGGCCCGATGGCTCATCCTGCCGGCGTTGAGTGTGGGCGCAGTCGCTGCCGTTGTCATCCTGGTGCTCCAGCTCCTACCCACTCCCGCTCTGCGAGCACCCAGTGCTTCAGCCGCCGTCTTGCGACACCTCGCTGAGAAGGCTGCTGCCGTCGAGCCGACGCCGGTTCTAAAGGATGATCAGTGGATCCAGTCGGAGTTTCGGGTCTCGTTCGCGGCTGCTCCGCCCAATAAGAGTTCCAAATCCGCAGCCCTCCATGGCGCCCGAGCGGTGGTGACCGGAACCGCGGAGAGCTGGGCGAACGATCTCACCCAGTACTGCAGCCAGCTGGTCGTGACTTCAGTGGTGTACAACAGCCCGGCAGGCCAACAGGCCTGGTTGTCCAACGGAATCGGCGTGCCGTCGACGCCGCAACCAGGGTGCGGTAGCGGGTTCCTCGGAGGCCAGGGCAGCGGCACATTCGACGTGGCCAAACTTCCGACCGATCCGGCGGCCCTCGCGGAGGCGCTCGAGAGTGGGACCACAGGCATAGCCGCGCTCGACCAGCTCCACTCCCTCACCGCGTTCGGCCGAGCGGTCGAGCTTTTGGTGGGTCCCACGCTCGGTGCCACCCCGGCGCTGTGGTCCGCCCTGCTCCGAGCAATGGCAACGATGCCCGGCGTAGCGCTTCTCGGCACCGAAACCACACATAGCGGCGCCACCGGGGTGGCTCTGGCCGGGGCCACCGGCCAGGGATACCGAACCACGATCATCCTTTCGCCATCGACCGGAACACTCTTGGAGGCGAGGAACCTCTTGATCTTCCAACCCTTCGCCACCCTGTCGACCATCGGAGTGCTGACGATTCAGTGGCTCGACCCCGTTGGCACCCCGCAAGTGGTGGACGCCAGCATGCTTCCGTCATCCCTGGCCGGACAGGTGCCCACGGGAATCGTCTCGGCTGTGACAAAAACGGGCGCGTTCTATCGCTGGGAAGCATGGCTGGGGTCCGTCTTTCACGAGCTGCCTGGAAAGGCCACATCCGGTGCCGCGGTCACCAGCACTCCGGGCGTCTACGGCGTGTCGGTGGTCACGTACACTCCCGATCCTGACCTGGCCCGCATCAAGGAGCTGTTCATGCGGTCCGGCCTCGTCCACGCGATCAGGTCGGCCGAGGGTTGACGTCGCTGCAAATGACGAGCTTCCGCAGGGACGAGGCAATGCCGCTCGAAGCATTTCATAGAGCGATCCGTCACCGGGAACGTCTGCTTGCGTGACGGAACACGAGAGCGGGCTGACGTGAGAGCGGCTCACTGCGTGAGCGGCTGAGTGTGAGCGGCTGAGTGTGAGCGGCTGGTGAAAGCGGGCGGCGGGAATATGGTTGAGATATCAACCTCTTTGTGCACCAGGAGTAGCCATGACCGTCAAGGTCTCGCAGGAGGTAGCCCCCGGCGGTTGCTCCGCCGGCCACCCACCGGAGAGCTAAGACAGTTGGCCATCACGCTGCCGACTCGGTTGCTGCGCTACCCGACGCGTCCAACATCTCGCCGACCTCTACACGAGGACGCACTCGTTGCTAAACCAGAAAGGAGCCCCATGCCCTCAACCAACGGTTTTTCAATAGGTACGATGCCTCTGGCTGCTGGACTGCCTGGGTATTGACCGGATCGATCAATCGCCCGATCTTCCGCTGCGTCAACGCAAGGGCAATCACAACGACCGAGCCGATCTCGGGGTCTTCTTCGGGTGTTGTCCGTGGCCACGAGAAAGTCCGCACTTATGGCCATGAAAAGTCCGCACTGATGGCCACCAGAAGTCCCCGTTTTTGGCCACGAGAAGTCCGCACCCCTCGCTGAAGCATCCACTCGAGGGTCCCCCCGGCCGGACACGGTGGCGGTGCAATCCAACCGCCGCACCGACCGAGGGGATACCTCCATGAAATCAGCGAGGGAACGAATGGACATGAATGCTGCCTTCCAAGAGGTGGGCTCCTATCGAGCGAGGATGTCCCGAGTCCTGTGGGATTTCGGTGACGGTCCCACAGCTGTTCAGGCGGCGGCCTGATCGTACTTGGCAGGTGTGACAACTCCTCCTTCCTCTTCGGCGAGACGGCGAGCGACCTCGGCATGGACGGAGTCGACCAACGTCTTCATGTCCCGACATCCCTTGATCCGCCGGAAGGATCGCTGTGCTTCGATCATGCCGGTGCCCACCCATCGGCGCACCATCGCTGGGTCGCGCCAGCGCTTGACGCCCGAGCTGACAAGGCGCACCGTCGAGATCATCGACTCGATGTTGTTGGTGCACGACAAGGACCGTGCGAGGCGGTCTGACGCCCCGAGCCGGCGCACGGTGAACATGTCGTCGAGTCCCTCGCGGAAGGACGCCGCGGCACTCGGATGCTCGCGGTCGAGTTGGGCAGCGAGGCCTTTGGCCACCTTGAGTCCGCGGGCAGCGTCGGCGTCGTTGAAGGCCGCCTTGAGCTGGCGGTCGATGCGCCGGGCGAGCTCGGGGGCGAGGTAGTCAGCGACGTCGCGACGTTTGTGCAAGACACAACGCTGCACCACGGCGTGCTTGCCGAAGACGCGCTTGATGCCCGCGGCGAGCGCCTTGCCTCCGTCGATCACGATCAGCAGACCCTGCTCGAAGCGCAGGCCCCGCGCCACCAGGTCGGCGAGCAGGTGCTTGACCACCGTGGTGTTCTCGGTGTCGCCCTCCCACACCCCGACGGGGATCTTGGTCCCGTCTGCGGTGATGAGCAGGGCAACCACGCAGCAGCACTCGTGGAACATGATGCCGTCGATCATGAGGACCGCCGCGTCGTGGACCGAGAGGTCCGAGGCGAGCAGCTCGGCCAGCTTCTCGGTCGTGGCGGCCACGAAGCGTCGCGAGATGGTCGAGCGCGAGTCGCCGCGGGCGACCTCTTCGAGCTCTTCTCCGATGGGCTCGGCCACCAGGGCGTGGCGCCGCGTCGCCACTCCGGCCAGCATGCGCTCGACGGCGAGTTGGCTGAGGAGGTCCCGGTCGTTGAAGGCAGCGTAGGAGTCGAGGTGCATCTCGCCTCCCTCGCTCAATGTCGCCCGGGGACGAGAGACGGGCACAGTGCGCCCGCCGAGCACGACCGAACCTGGCGCCGAGCCGTTCCTCGTCGCCGTGCGCTCGGGATCGTGGCGACCTTTGGGCCCTGCCTTCTCGGTCAACTCGGTGGCCATGATCTCGCTGACCACGGCCAGCCCGGCCGAGCAGCAGAACGCCATGAAGCCGTCCTTGATGGCACCGGCCAGGTCCTCGAGGGCGACAGTCGCCTCGGCAGGCAGGTCAGCGAGGCGTGCCGCCTCGTCCCGCGCCGCGACGGTCACAACAGGTAGCTTCTTCTTCATTGGTGGTGGTCCCCTTCTTGTGGGTAGTGGTCTTGGTTTCGATGCCTGAACACCTACCAGCCGGAAGGCATCAGGCGGGGGACCGCCACCTATTTCCCACAAGATTCAGGACAACCTCTATCGAGCGGCAGCCGCGATCTGCGGCACTACTGACAAGACGGTCAAGCGAGCCGTGGCCAAGGCCAGAGCCGCCGAGGCGACTCCACCAGGTGCCGAGGTGCTCGTCGCCCACAACTACGACGACGTGAGCGCCATCATCGCCAAGCGGGTGGAACGCACCGACGGGCGGATCTCGGCCAAGCGGCTGCTCCCGGTGGTTCGGGCTGCGGGCTACGAGGGCTCGGCGCGGAACTTGCGCCGGGCGGTGGCCGAGGCCAAGGACAAGTGGCGGGTGGATCATCACCGGGGTCGTCGGCCCGGAGTGTGGGCGCCGGGCGACGTGTTGGTGTTCGACTGGGGCGAGATCGGCCCGCTCTTTGTGTTCTGCGCCGTGCTGGCGTGGAGCCGATTCCGCTTCGTCACCTTCGCCGACAACCTCGGGGCACAGAGCACCATGGCGGCGTTGGCCGAGTGCATGGAGACGATCGGGGCGGTGCCGAAAACCCTCCTGACCGATCGCATGGGATGTCTCAAAGGCGCCACGGTGGCCGGGCTCGTGGTTCCGACACCGGACTACGTGCGCTTCGTCACCCACTACGGCACCCGCCCGGACTTTTGTGAAGGTGCGGACCCCGAGTCCAAGGGCCTGGTCGAGAACCTCGTCGGCTACGTGAAGTCCGACCTCATGATCCCCGAAGAGCTCAGCGTCGCCGACCTGGTGAACGCGAACGCCAAGGGCCGGGCGTGGAGCGCCGAAGTGAACGCGCAGGTGCATAGCGAGATCGCCGCGATCCCGGCCGAGCGCCTCGAGATCGAGCGCCCCTTGCTGGGCGAGCTGCCGGCGCTCCGGGCCCGGATCGGCAAGGTCGCGCTGCGCAAGGTCGACCGCCTGAGCTGTGTGCGCTTCGGCTCGGCCCGCTACTCGGTGCCGACGGCCCACATCGGGCGCACCGTCGAGCTCCGGGTCGCCGACGGTGTGGTCATGGCCGTGTTCTTGGGCGAGATCATCGCCGAGCACGCGCTCGTCGCCCCTGGTGAGACGGCGATCTGCGACGACCACTACGGCGGGCCGCGGCCTCTACCCGCCCGGGCGGTGCGGCCCAAGACAGAGGCGGAGAAGGCCTTCGTCGCCCTCGGGCCGGCTGCTGAGGACTTCATCAAGGCGGCCGCCGCTCGAGGGTCGACCACGCTCGCGGCCGACCTCGTCGAGCTGTGCGCCATGGAAGCGGCGCACGGCCGAACCGCACTGGTGGCCGCTATCGAGCGCGCCGTCGAGTTCGGGCGGTTCCGGGCCCACGACGTGCGCTCCATCCTCGCGGCGGGCACCGGCGTGGCCCGACCACGCCAGCCCGGTGACGCGCTCATCGTCGACCTGCCCGCGGTCGCCGTGCGCTCGCTCGGTGACTACGCCATCGGGACCGAGTCATGAGCACGACACCTCCCGCACTGCCAGCCGACCTCGAAGCAGGGCTCCGGCGACTTCGCCTCGGTGCCATGCGCCGTCTCTCGCCCGAACTGTTGATGGTGGTCAAGACCCAGCGCTGGAAGCCCGAGGAGTTCTTGCGCACCTTGGTCGAGGCCGAGATCGCCTCGCGTGACGCTTCGAACGCCCGAGCCCGCCTGGCCGCCGCCGCCTTCCCGGTCACCAAGACGCTCGACGAGTTCGACGTGGCCGCGTCGTCGGTGCCCCGAGCCACCTTCGAGTACCTCACCAGCCTCGAGTGGATCGCAGCCAAGGAGAACCTCTGTCTGGTCGGACCGGCGGGGACCGGCAAGTCCCATCTCCTCGTCGCCCTCGGACACCACGCTGTCGACGCCGGCAAGCGGGTGCGTTACTTCACCGCCACCGATCTGGTCGAGACGCTCTATCGCGGACTGGCCGACAACTCCGTCGGCCGGGTGATCGAACAGATCTTGAAGGCCGACCTGATCCTGATTGATGAGATCGGCTTCGCCCCGATGGACGACAACGGCGCCCAACTCTTCTTCCGCATCGTCGCCGCGGCCTACGAGCGCCGCTCGCTCGGCATCGGCTCGCACTGGCCTTTCGAAGACTGGGGTCGCTTCCTCCCCGAACACACGACGGCCGTCAGCCTGCTCGACCGGCTCTTGCACCACAGCGTCTTGGTCGCCACTTCCGGCGAGTCATTCCGGCTCAAGGAGGCCCGGCAGAAGGGAGGCGGCCCGAACCTCACGTAGAGTCGGAAATCACCGCGAGGGGTGCGTACTTCTGGTGGCCAAAACTGCGGAGTGGAAACCGGCCACGGACAGGTGTGGGGTATGAGGAAAGGACCTGCTGCGATGCCTGTTCGGGTGTCAGCCCGTCGCCAATCAGGCCACGGAACTCATCCCGCACATCGCAAGCGTCATCATCCTGGAATAGGCCCGTTCCCCACGCCCCCACAGAAAGATGGTAACCACTCGTCTTCCGAGGGCATCCCTGACCGGTTCGGAGACGCGGCTAGTGCTGGGTAGTTGTGAGTTAGACCCGTTCTCTGCGTAGGTAGCTGAGAGCGCGACCCTTCGTGGTGCACGTTTGTTGCACGACTACCAATTCGGCGCCTCGTCGGCTCCGCGAGACTCTCATAGAGACTGCGTCTGACCTGCGAGGTTGGGAGAGAGCGGGCGACGGGAATCGAACCCGCGTTCTCAGCTTGGGAAGCCCATCGGGGGATGTACCCCGAGCTGCTGAGAAGCGGAAAAGTCCAGCTGAACGCGCTTTCGCACCCAATCGCTGCTATTCGCTATTGCACCCTGTTAGTCGTTGCGTATTGCACGAAATGGGTCCGGAGGGGCGTGTTGCACGCTGTTGCACGGTCCACGGCAGGCACGGAAATGTCGTGTTCGAGACGGGTTTACCGTCGTCGGTTCGGTGGATGGTCCGGCTGATTCACCGACGCATGCTCCTCGACCGGCATCGACTCGGCACCCTCGGTCAATCGGTGGCTATCACCAATACCCTTCCGCGGTCGGCTGAGGATGATCTGTACCGAGGCCACCGCGAGCACCACAATGGTCACGATCCGCTCACTCTTGCCAACCTCTCTGAACACTGCATAGGTCTGAATCCCGATAGCCAGAGCCTGCGCAAACAGAGCCAGAGCCACCGCCCGCATCCCCGTGACGGCCTCGGGATCCGATTCTGCTTCAGGCGCTTGGACCCAAGCCGCCAGGGCGAGCAGGAGCGCGCCTGCCGTCCAGACGAAGTCGTAGCGATCTCCGGACACGACAGCTCGAGCCTCGGCTTCTTGTACCGCAAAGACGGCGTCGGCGACAGATGTGCTGAGGACGGCCAAGCCGATCAGGATCCACATTCTGTCCGGCCGCCAGCCAAGAAGCCCGTAGACGCCGAGCACCGCCCCGATGAGCAGCAAGTCGAGAACCGGATAGACGAAGGCGACGACAGTCGCCAGTGCTCCGACCGTCTTGTGCTCCGCCACGGGTTGAATCACCAGGGCGAACCCAGCGGCCAGCACCAGCAAGGTCACAGCAATCCCGTCCATCCAGCGATGGAGCTCGAAGCGAGGAACGCGGATCCGGATCAGATAGAACATGCCAACGGCGACGAGCGGATACCAGGCCAACCACAGTGCGTCTGCGAACGTCGGATAAGGCGCGTTGGCCTGTCCGGCGAAGACCGCGCTCCACGCGGCGCTCCCAAAAAACCAGAGAGTCAGCGCGGATCCAATGGCCAGCCAGGCCCGCCGGGCAACAGGATCGAAGGCGGCACGACCGAGGACCAGCACTGCACAGGTGCCGAGAATTGCGTTGTGGACCCAGTCGTCATAGAGCCAGTTCGGACCCGCGAGACCGAAGAGATCATTGGCCGCTTCTAGGACTGTGAGTACCGCCAGCATCAGCCACAGGAGGCTGAGCGAGACGGGGACCGAGAGCAGCTCTCCCTCCTGGTCGGTCCGTTGCTCGTTGTGTTTCCGCCAACTCGCGACCCCGATGCCATTGGGGTACATCGCTCGACGGATTGACCTCACGCGTCGCGTGTCTTCGTCGGTCGAATCAGGTGCGCCCATGACGACAACCATCTTCGTCGAGGCCACTCTGAGTTGCCCAAACCGTTGGTCGCGGAGGACCCGGAGCGGTTCTTCCGGACCGAGAGGCGATCCCCTCGACCGGGTCGCCGTCCGAATGTCGAAGTGGCGACCCCCCCACGCCCTATCGACAGAGCTGTGGAGATCCGATCTGTTGTTCAGCACCGGGTTCGAGGGGATTCGCCGAGAAGCGATATCGCCAACGCGGAGAGGGGCGGCGGGAATCGAACCCGCGTTCTTTTGTCCTCAGTCCGAAAAGCTGAGAGCGCCGACGGCACAAGCTCTATGACTTAGCCTCGATAATTCGTCCGACCACTGAATCAGTGGTGCGCGCGTCCGCGTAAAAAGCTCTCCTTCCTGGAAGAATGACTGTCACCACAACAGCGTTCACCAACCAGGAGGAGAGCTCCTTGAAAGTGCACCGTAGTCGCTCGGTCCGTCGCGCCAAAGTGATACCCGACGCCAAGAACTTGGTCAGCCATGCCGGTGCGGCACTCTTGGCCGAGCTGGCTGATCGCAGCGGGTTGACCGAGGCCATGTCGGTGGCCATGGAGGATTGCGGGATCAACTGGCACACCCACGATCCGGGCGTCGTCCTCACCCATCTGGCGATCGCGATCGCCGACGGCGCGGACTGCCTGGCCGACATCGGCACCCTCAAAGAACAAGAGGGGCTCTTCGGTCCGGTGGCTTCTGTGGCGACAGCCTGGCGGGCCATGCACGCCACGGCCGTCTTTGAACTGCGGGCCATCCCAGTCGCGCTGGCCCAAGCCCGGGCGGCGGTCTGGGCGGCGGCGCCACCGGTCGGTCCGATGATCTGGGACTTCGACTCCACCTTGCTCGATGTGTCCTCGGAAAAAGAGGACGCCGCCGCCACGTATAAGCGCGGCTTCGGGTTCAACCCCTTGGGCGCCTGGTGCGACAACACCCGCGAGCCCTTGGGCGCCATGCTTCGCCCGGGCAACGCCGCACCCAACGACACCGACGACCACCTCGAGTTGCTCGAGCAGGTGGTCCGCTCGGTGCCCGCTGAGTACGCACTCGGCCACGAAGAAGGTGACGACCCCACCCTGGTCGTCCATCCCATCTTGGTCCGGGCCGACTCGGCTGGGGCCTCGCACCGCTTCGTCCAATCGCTCAGCGATGCCAACTTCGACTACTCGATTGGCTTTTCCATCAGGGGTTCTGTGCGTGACGCCCTGCTGCTCGCCCAAGAAGAGGACTGGGTGCGGGCCACAGAACTCGACGGGGGGATCCGAGACGGCGCCGAGGTCGTCGAGCTCACCGAGATCATCGAGCTCAAAGGATGGCCCGATGACATGCGGGTGATCTGTCGCCGGGAGCGCCCGCACCCGGGCGCCCAGCTCTCGCTCTTCGACACCCATGCTGGGTGGCGCCACACCTGCTTCATCACCAACACCGACAGCACAGACATCGCCGCCTTGGAGTTGCGCCACCGCGGCCACGCCCGGGTCGAGGACCGGGTGCGGTGCTGGAAGGCATGCGGACTGGCCAACCTGCCCTTCGACGGCTACTGCGCCAACGAAGCCTGGGTGGCGGTGTCATTGATCGCCGGGTCACTGTTGGCCTGGAGCCAGATGACCTGTTTCGAGGGCGCCCTGGCCAAGGCCGAGCCCAAGACCATGCGCTACCGGGTCCTGCACGTGGCCGCCGTCCTCGCCCACCGCGGCCGTGACCTCATCGTGCATCTCGACGAGACCTGGCCCTGGGCCAGCGAACTGGCCACCGCCTTTACACGCCTTCGCGCCGCCTTCCCATAACAGAACGGGTCTCGGCGCCCGACCCCGAAGCGATTCCGCAGGGCGTGACACTACGAAACGAACCAAGCGATCCGGATCCTTCACGCCCCCGATGCGGTCATGGCGACATCAACGGGCCAGCGAGTCAATTTTCCGGGCTGGAGCCAGCTAGCCCGCTGTCGGACGAATGATCGAGGTTAGGACAACTTTAGGTGTCACGCGTGACGTCGGTGACCATCTGAACCGCCCGCAGCGCCGTCGACGGCTTTCGCTATCAAGGTCTAATCCAATTGGGATGCGTGTGAGTTCCGATCGCTTGCGCAGACCCGATCGGTGCCCTGCACATCCACGACCGGGCCAACCGGCACCACACCTGTCGCGGCGTACACCTGCTCGATTAGCTCCATCACACACGACACGCGACGGCGACCTTCGACGGCGATGCAAACTATGCGCCCGCTTCGGGGACTGATCAGGTGACGGTCACGGGTGGGCCACCAACGATTTATAAGATCACCCCCGCCTCAGGACCGGCGGGAACCAAGGTGAAGGTCAAGGGTGCATTCCTCGACAACGTCACCAAGGTCACGATCAGCGATCAAGAGGTCACGATCGTCTCGGACTCATCGACCCTTCTAAAAATCAAGATTTCTGCCAGGGCGACCACGGGCAAGATTAAGGTTAGGACGATTTACGGGATAGCGAAAAGCGCAGCGGCCTTCAAGGTCACTTAGTCCTGGCAGTTGCTGACGCCTATCGCAGATCACCGGGATGGGGAGACACCTGCGACACGGCGGACAAGGCGTGGCGTCAAACGAGCTAGAAGGCTGCGTCTATCTGGCATGGGACGAAGGCTTTGCGACGAAGGCTTTGCGACACCAGACGACGAGCTGCGTCCTCATTTCTATGGCCACCGCGATCGGCGAACCGGGATTCTAAGACGGCTGTGAGTTCCCAGACGCAAGCGATGGCGTGCGGTGGTGGAGGGAGCGAGGTGCCGTCCGAATCCTGATTCGCTTTGACCATCGGCGGTATCTGTGGGCCGGTGTCGGGAGGAATGGCGGCATGAGCAGTGACACCGACACCCCCTACTACATAGATCGCCTGGCGGCGTATGCGCTATGTCAACGAGAACGTCGTCTTCGCGGTGGCAAGCGAGATCTTCCCTTTTGCCTTAATGGTGTGATCACCTGTGGCACCCGTACTTGACGTTGGGATTTCCCCTGTGCAACTAAACATGCCATCTGGGTTCGCGGTGGAGTCACAGATGCTCGCTGACTGGGGGCTCGTTAGCCCAGTCTTGTAGGTGACCTTCACCTGCTCGCCCGGTGCATACCCCTCCCCGCTCAGGGTCACCGGTGCGCCAGGCGGGTCCGCCTCGGGCGATACAGCGACATTGGGTACAGCGGTTATGCGGCCGATCGTGTAGTTGTCGTTGGCGAACCAAAGGGCTCCGTCCGGCCCGGAGGTGATCCCCTTGGGACTACTGATCCCCGTGCCCCCGTAGATCGATGCGACACCGCTCGTCGAGATCCTTCCGATTTCGTTGTAGGTGGAATCGGTGACCCAAAGAGCTCCGTCCGGACCTGACGTGATCGTCTCCGGATTGTCGACGGTACCCGTGTAGTTGGTAACGATTCCGCTCGTCGTGATCCGACCGATTGAGCCTCCTACAGGAAGGAGGTTCGTGAACCACAGGGCGCCATCGGGTCCTGCAGTGATCCCTATGGGACCGTCAATGCCTGCACCCGTATAGCTGGACACCACCCCGGCTGTTGTTATTCGCCCGATCGAACCGCCGTACTGATTGGTGAACCACAAAGCTCCATCAGGGCCGAGGGCGATTCCACTTGGGTGGTCGATGGTCGGATCGGTGTAGTTCGAGACGACCCCGGAGGTTGTGATGGACCCAATCGAGTTGTTCCCTTGGTTCGTGAACCATAGGGACCCTTCTGGATCGGCTGTGATGCCAGCCGGTTGATCGATTCCCGTACCCGTGTAACTCGACACGACTCCCTCGGTGGTGATTCTCCCGATTTGATCCGGGCCGTTGGTGAACCACAAAGCCCCGTCGGGACCAACGGTGATTGCGCCGGGGCCTTCGATGCTCGGGTCGGTGTAATCGGTGATCACACCGACGGTGGTGATTCGTCCGATCGTGCGATTGGCGGGATTGGTGAACCAAAGAGCGCCGTCCGGACCCGCGACGATGTCGGATGGATAGTCGACGGCACGTCCGTAGTTGGTCACTCCACCTGCGGTGGAGAGCCGGCCAATGGACTTGTTGCCATTGGCGAACCACAAGGCACCGTCGGGACCGGAGGTCAGCGCGCCGCTACCACCTCCACCGACGTTGTAATCGGTGAAGTCGCCGCTCGTCGTCATGCGCCCTATCCAGCCATTGGACTGAGTGAACCACAAGGCGCCATCTGATCCGGCGGTGATTGCATTCGGCCCTTCGATGCCGGTTCCGGTGTACTCGGTCACGACTCCGGCCGTGGTGATCGTACCGATGGAATTGTTTCCGCCGTTGGTAAACCACAGCGCACCGTCGGGGCCGGCCGTAATTCGGCCGGGATCATCGATGCCGTTGCCGGTGTAATCGGTCACGACTCCGGCGGTGGTGATCCGTCCGATCGAGTTGCCGGCATTGGTGAACCACAAGGCCCCGTCTGGTCCAGCCGTGATTGCGCCGGGATCGTCGATGCCATTGCCGGTGTAATCGGTCACGACCCCGGCGGTGGTAATCCTCCCAATCGAATTGTTTCCGCCATTGGTGAACCACAAGGCCCCGTCTGGTCCAGCCGTGATTGCACCGGTCCCATCGATGCCGGTGCCGGTGAAATCGCTCACGACTCCGGCGGTGGTGATCCGTCCGATCGAGTTGCCGGCATTGGTGAACCACAATGCACCGTCTGGTCCGGCTGTAATCCCGAACGGGATCTCGATCCCCGGGCCGGTGTACTCTATTCACGACCCCGGCGGTGGTGATCCGTCCGATCGAGTTGCTGCGTGCGTTAGTGAACCAAAGTGCGCCGTCTGACCCCGCAGCTATTCCTCCCGGACGGTCGATGAGATCCTTGACGGTGTAGTTGGTCACCACCCCGCCGTGATTGACGGTTGCTGCAGAGGCGGAAGTCGTCGAAGCGACCAGTAACACCGGCGCGACCAGCAGTACGACAAGGCCGAACCGTACCCGGTACCCCAGGTTGCGCATGGTTGTCCTCCCTTGCCTGAAGGCTCACCATAGTCACTGGGCCGATTCGCCTTTTCCGCTCGAAAATGAGAGATGCAGGGGGTCGTTGCAGCAATTTCAGACGGCCCCGAAGTTCCGTTCACGGAGATTCTGACTGTCCCAGACCACACGGGTTCGGTGATGGTTGTCAGTGCCGAAAAGCTAAACGTGGTTCATTGAGTTTCGACTCTGTTCTCACCTGGATCGCTGAGAACGGACACCTCTTTGGGGCACGCTGGGGCACGTAGAGGGCACGATGGCCGTTCGAAGGATTCACACCGTCGAGGGACGTACCGCCGATCCCGGGTTGACCTGCGACGCTTGCCGAGAGCGGGCGACGGGAATCGAACCCGCGTTCTCAGCTTGGGAAGCCCACCAGAGGATGGTTCGCGACCTGCGGTGTAGCGAAAAAGTCCAGCTGAACGCTATCTACACCAATCCGCTGGTATTCGCTGTTGTCCCCTTTTTGTCGTTGCGTGTGGCACGAAATAGGCCGAATTCGACGAGTGGCACGCTGTGGCACGAGACGGCCCCATCGTTCTCAGCCATCCAAGGTGCGACGGAGTCGGGACGAAGGCGCTTCCGCCAAGATCTCCCTCCGCAGCACCGGTGAACGCCTTGACCACTGTCCGCGAGAACAGCGTCCCTATCATTGTGGCGGGCGAAAGACGCGATGGTTGTGTTCGCTCAAGGAAGTCGTTGAGCCAGCCCCGGCTCGAATGCGGGGTGCGTCATCCGGCCTCGACGGCGACAGGTGTGGCGCTCCCGACGGGCCCGGAGGTGTAGAACTCGCCATCGCCGAGCTGGCCCGTGTTGCCGGACCCCCAGCAGTCCACCCCATCCGAGGTGAGCAGGGCGCAAAACGTTTCGCCGTCTTGGTTGGCGGTCAAATCGCCGGCCAGGCTCGTCGCTCCGCTGAGTGTCCCGGTCCCTCCGACACCCTCGACCTCGACCGGCGTCGCGCTGCCTTCATCGCCCGTCGTGTAGAAGGCGCCGTTGCCGAGCTCGCCGCTGTAGCCGGACCCCCAGCAGTCCACCCCGCCCGACGCGACAAAGGCGCAGTAGGTCGAGTTGTTGCCGGCCTCGCTGACCAGGCTGGTCACCCCGGTGAGTGTGCCAATCCCTCCAACACCCTCCACGGCGACGGGTGTGGCGCTTCCGAAGGGCGAGTTCGAGTAGAACGTGCCGTTCCCGAGTTGGCCCGAGACGCCCTGTCCCCAACAGGCCACCCCGCCTGAGGAGAGCACGGCGCAGTAACTCCCGCCCCCGCCGCTGCCAGAGCTGACCAGGCTGGTGACACCGGTGAGCGTGCCGGTCCCTCCGACCCCCTCGACGGCGACCGGTGTGGCGCTCCCGACGGGCCCGGTGTAGAACTCGCCATCGCCGAGCTGGCCGTAGTCGCCTAACCCCCAGCAATCCACCTCGCCCGAGGCGAGCAGCGCGCAGTAGCCGCCCTCGCCGTCGGTCGCCAGGTTCGTCACCCCAGTCAGCGTCCCAATCCCTCCGACGCCGTCAACGGCCACCGGCGTCGCACTGCCATCACCTGTCGTGTAGAAGGTCCCGTTGCCGAGCTCGCCGTAGTAGCCGTACCCCCAGCAGTCGACCCCGCCCGAGGTGAGAAGAGCGCAATAGCCGGCGAAGCGGTCGAAGTCGCTGCCGACAAGGTTCGTGACTCCGGTGAGTGTCCCGGTCCCTCCGACCCCCTCGACCTCGACCGGCGTCGCACTGCCTTCATCACCAGTCGTGTAGAAGGTCCCGTTGCCGAGCTCGCCGTAGTAGCCGTACCCCCAGCAGTCGACCCCGCCCGAGGTGAGCACCGCGCAGTAGTTGTCCTGGCCGGCGACCAGAGTCGTGACACCGGTGAGTGTCCCGGTCCCTCCGACACCCTCGACCTCAACCGGCGTCGCGCTTCCTTCGAAAGTGCCGTTGCCAAGCTGGCCGCCGTAGCCGTACCCCCAGCAATCGACCGCGCCCGAGGTGAGCAGGGCGCAGTAGCCGGCGCCTGCGCCGGCGCTGCTGCTGACAAGATTTGTCACACCGGTGAGTGTCCCGGTTCCTCCGACCCCCTCGACGGCCACTGGCGTGTCCACCTCGGAGAACGAGCCGTCGCCGAGCTGGCCGGAGGTCCCTAACCCCCAGCAGTCCACCCCGCTCGAGGTGAGCAGGGCGCAGTAACCCTGGCTGCTGCCTACGACGCTTACGGCGTCGTCCAATGGCGCGGCGACGTCGAAACACTCGTCAGTGGAGGTGTCCGAGCTCGCCGCGTAGTTGACATCACCGGAGTAATAGCCGGCGAAGCACCAATAGCCGGCTGAGCTCGGAGTGAACGACACCGAGGACGCGCTCGAGGTGTCGCTGGCACCCGCGGTGACGGGCACGGGGCTTCCCAGCTGGTTGGCCTCTGAGGTGCAGGGTTCAGGAGTCGCTGTCGGACCACACTCATAGAAGGTGACTGTCCCCGTCGGGCTGCCGTAGGTGGCACCGCCGTTGACAACCGCACTGTCGCTGCTGGCGCTCCCGAGATCGATGTTCTTGCTCGCCGGAGTCGTTGTGGTCGACGAATGTGCCATCACCTCGAAACACTCGTCGGTGGTCGTGTCCGAACTCCCTGCGTAGTTGGCGTCGCCGGAGTAGTAGCCGGCGAAGCACCAGTAGCCGCTTGAGCTCGGGGTGAACGACACCGACGAGGCACTCGAGGTGTCATTGGCACCCGCGGTGACACCCACCGGACTGCCCACCTGGTTGGCCAGCGAAGTACACGGCTCAGGACTCGCGCTCGGACCGCACTCGTAAAAGGTGACGGTACCTGTCGGGCTTCCGTAGGTGGCATTGCCGCTCACCACGGCACTGTCGCTATTGGCGTTCCCGATCACGATGCTCGAGCTCGCCGGGGTCGTGGTGTTCGTCGAAGGTGCTGTCCCTGTCGTGTACTCAGCCGTGCCAGAGAACGACGCCCCCAGGAGCGTCATCGTGAATTGATCACCTGAGTTGAGCAGTGCGACTCCTGATCCGATGGGATAGACGCCGTATTCCGAGCCGAAGGTAAAGACGATCTGCTCGCTCGAGTATGACTGGATGGTTACCCCGATGCAGTCGTAGTCGGGGGTGGCCTCTCCCGCATTCCAGCCGTCGGTGGTGTCGGCGAACAGGAAATGGTTCCCGTAGTCGTACCCCGTCGGGCTGGAGCCACATGCCCCTCTCCCTGCGCCCAGATCTGCAACGGTCCCGAAACCGGTGCCGTTTATCGTGACCGTCGGAGCAGTCACGTTATTGCTGATCTCGACGTTTGAGATGGACGGACCAGTTATCGTCAGTTTGAACTTCTGAAGCACTACGTAGGCAGTGGATCCCTTCCCGAATCGGGCTTCGATGAGCAGCTTGGACGAGCCGACCTTCTTGGCTTTACCGGAAATGGTGGCGGTGCCATCGTGGTTGTTGGCGAAGGTGAGGTTCGGAGCGAGCGCCCCGGTCTCGGAGATCTTCGGCGTCGGAGTGCCGGTGGTGGTTATCGTGAACGAGAACGGCTCGCCCGCTGTGGCTGTGGCCTCGTTCGGGCTGGTGATGTCCTGAGAGGTGGGCGACAACTCCACGGCGCCTATATCGCATTCGCTCCCCTGGGGTCGTGCGACTCCCCGTTGATCGGTGCTCGGACACAACGTGATTCCGTTGGCGGTGGACCCCATCGGGATGTCATTGAGCAACGGGCTGCCGAGCGCAGGCTCATTGGTCTGGGTCGGGCCACCATTGTTTTGGAGGGGTCCGAGATACGGCTCCACATGGGAGAAGCTGTCATTGGTGGCCGAAAAGTCGCACGTTCCGTCGTCGTCGAGGTTGTAGCCCGCATCAATAGTCACCCCGGAGCAGTCATAGAAGGGGTACATATTTGCCAACACGGTTGCAGCAAGACTGGCGGTACCACCGGTGCTCTCGATTCCAGTGCCGTGGACGTTGTGGGCCAGTGTGCTCGCCGTGACATCGAGGGCTCCCGAGTTCAGAATGCCGGCGTTACCGCCCGCTCCCGAAGCGTAGTCGGGAGCTTCGCCGTCATTGTTCGAGATGGTGCTGTCGATGACGCTCAGCGAACCGGTGTTGTCAATCCCTCCGCCTCCGACGGCGATGTTGGAGGAAACGGTGCTGTCGGTGACCGACATGGTGCCGGCGTTGTAGATCCCTCCCCCCGGAAACACCGCCTGTGCGTAGTTGCCCGAGATAGTGGTATCGGCAATGGTCATGGTGCCTGCGTCGTTCTCGATCCCGCCACCGGTCCCTTGTCCGACGAGGTTGTCCGAGATAGTGGAGCCAGTGATGGTGACGGATCCTCCGCCGCTGTCGATCGCTCCGCCATTGCCTGACGAGATGGTGTTCTCTTTGAACGTGCTCGACGTGATGGTGAGGTCTCCGTCGTTGTAGATGGCACCGCCGCTCGGCCCGAAGGCGTTGTCTCCCGTCATGGTGCAGTCGCTCAGTGTCAACGTTCCCTCGTTGGAGATCCCCTGGCTGGCCTTCTTGATCTTGAGATCCGACAGAGTGATTCCGCTGTCGGTCGATGGAACCGAGATGGCGGGCAGGCTGCCGTCGGCGTTGCCGCCGTGTTGGATGCTAAGGCCCGAGATGCTGGCTCCGCTGACATTGGGTTCGAACTGGAACACCGTTCCGACGGCCGAGGAGCCATCCACCACCATCGCGCTCGCTCCTGGGCCCTCGATGGTGATCGGAACTTGCACGTCGATGGTCGAGGTGAGAGATATCGGTGACGTCGACGGGCACGTGACAGAGAACGTGACCATCGAGCCCGCTGGTGCACCGGCCACGACGTCGGCGAGAGAGCCTGGGCCGGTGCTGTCGCAGTTCGTGACCGTGACCGTGACCGTGACCGCGGCCGCCCTGGAGGCCGAGATCACCATCGCTGAAACGAGGGCAGAGCTTGCTAACAGCGTGGCGAACCCGACTCGGAGCCCCGTGATGCTGCGCAATCCACGGCGCGGGGTTGAACCGTTGGCCCGCATGAGCAGCCCCTCTCTCACACGAGTCCCGATCTCACGGCCGCCGAGTTCAAATCCCGCAGCCGCTCGGCCGGACTCGTGGATAATTCAACCGCCAGACGAAGAGTAATACGAACTCGACTCTTTGACTAGGCCCATATCGATTCAACGGAAAGCCGCGGTCAAGGGCCAGGGTCGATGTCCCGGATTTGGTCGGGCCAGTCTGCGAGGCCCAACCGATCCGGAAACAGGCATAGCGAGGAAGCCCTCGTCGACGCGCTGTCGGCGAGATGAGCTTGTGGCGCACCAAAGCCCGATAGATCGCAGAGCGCGACGACACGGGGTCAACCGCCTCTCGAATGAGGCGGTTCAAGATGGGGTGGGATCCCCACCAACACAACGGCGATCTCCTCGGTTGACCAGTTGGCCAACTATGGAGGGGTCACGGGAGAAGTGTCGCCTAGGTACCGAACCTTGTGTCGCCCATGTACCGAACTCGCGTCCGCAAAGTGTCGTGTAGGTACCGAGCCAGAGTGTCGCCGACCTACCGGACCCTCACATGACCGGTTCTTCGGATTCTGGCGGGGTCGTGTGCCTCATCGGACGACGATCGAGCCGAGGACGCGCCAGTTTGGCTTGCCGGCGTAGAGCAGCGCTCGGATCCGGTAGTTCTCGAAGTTGCGGAACCCGAAACCGATGCGCTTGATCCGTTTGATGAGGTTGTTGAGCGCCTCGGTTGGACCGTTGGAGACCCGCGCCAGGTGGAAGTTCGCGATCTTGTCGAACCAGTCTCGGATGGTGCGCCCGAGTCTTTGGACCTCCGGGGGCATCGCGCGTTTGAGGCAATGGGTCTTGAGCTCCTCGAGGATGCTCTGGGCCTCGTCGGGGTCGCTCGTTCGATAGAAGTCACGCAGGCGTTCCTTGACGCGATAGGCGATGGCGACTTCACCCTGGGGGTCGCCGAGTTCGAGGAGCGAGCGGAGGCGCTCGGTCGCTGGGGCGTCGAGCTTTTCTTCGCCCCGGAGCAGGACCCGGCGGGCCCGATAAAGCGGATCGTCGCGTCGGCCGCGGTGGCCGGTCTGCTCGGTCTGCACCCGGCGACGGACACTGTCGAGACAGCGATTGGCGAGGCTGATGACGTGGAAGGGGTCGACCACCTGGTGCGCCTTGGGCAAGATGACCGTGTAGACCGCGGCATAGGTTGCCGACATGTCGAGGGCGCCGAAGCGGATCCGGTCCTTCCAGGCCCTCGGCTGCTTGTCGATCCAGCCCGCCACGTCGACGTATTTGCGGGTCGCCAAGATGTCGATGATCTGGTGGTTCTCCACGTCGGCCACCGTCGTGGCGTAGTCGGTGTGGCTGTGGTGCCCCACCTTGACGAAGGAGGTCTCGTCGAGGCCGACGGCGCTGGTCTTGTTCAAGCGCTTGCGATCGGCGGCGAGGAGGGCTTCGCCATAGGTGAGCACGGCATCGTTGACGGTGTGCCAGTCACAAGAGAGCTCGGCGGCCACTTCAGAGACGGTGCGGCCCCCGCCGACTTGGACGGTCGCCCACTTGGCCGCCCTGGTTGTCAACAGGCAGTTCTTGGCCGCGATCCGATGGTCTTCGAGCATCCAGCTCCGTTTCGGACACGCCCTGTTCGCACAGCGCATGCGGTGTTTCTTCCACGCCAAAGACATAGGTCTGCCATAGACGGGCAGGTCGACCTAGTGCACCACCGGGCGCTCTTTGACCCGTGCCGCTTCGCCACAAACCGGACATCGAACGAACTCGAGCGCCTGCTCGATCACGAGCTCCACGTCGGGGCCTTTGCGTGTGTACGCGAGAACCCGAACCTCTTTCAGGCCCACCAAGGCCCGGACGATGTCGCTATGGTCATGAACGACGAAGGTGCTTCGGCTTTGTTGGGTCACACCTCAAGCTCGAGGCACCTTCGTCGCGCTCTGGGTGATCCTGGTCAGGACGGACTCCCCGCCAGAATCCGAAGACCACATGACCTGGGAAGTTTGTGACCTGCGCAGTTTGGAGAGAGCGGGCGACGGGAATCGAACCCGCGTTCTCAGCTTGGGAAGCTGATGTTCTGCCTCTGAACTACGCCCGCGAGCGCCCGTCACACTATCCTCTGGGCGCTTATACATCCCAGGTGGCGCTCGCAATTCCGCCGCCTTCCCTGTTGACGTCTTTACAGAACGAGGAGCTTTCGTGCCGATCAGGATCATTCTGGGCATCGGGATCACGGTGGCCGGGTTCGGCATCGCCGCCGTGCGGTTCCACTGGTTGTCCAGGCTCATCCGCTCCGGCAAGCCGGACCCCTCCCACACCCGTGGTCCCATCAGCCGCAAGGCTGAAGCAGAAGTGACGGAGGTAGCAGGGCAGCGCAAGCTCTTGCAGTGGACCGTGCCGGGCCTCGCCCACTTCTTCACTATGTGGGGCTTCACGATCTTGCTTCTCACGATCATTGAGGCGTACGGCGATCTCTTCAACAAGTACTTCCACATCCCGGGCATCGGGACCTGGGACTGGGTGGGTTTCGTCGAGGACTTCTTCGCCTGCGCCGTCTTGTTGGCGCTGATCACCTTCGCCATCATCCGGCTCAAGAACGCGCCCGGACCGGCTCGAGCGCAAGTCACGTTTCTACGGCTCGCACACCGGTGCCGCCTGGCTCGTCCTTCTGATGATCGCCGGTGTGATCGTCACGCTGCTCCTCTACCGCGGCGCGCAGGTCAACACCGACCCGACGCAGTTCCCCTACGGCTGGGGCGCCTTCGCGTCGCACGCCGTGGCCAAGCTGCTCCACCCGCTCGGTGCGGGTACCAACTCCGTCCTGGCCACGGTGTTCCTCATCCTCAACGTGGCCATCATCTCGGGCTTCATCGTCTTCATCGCTTACTCCAAGCACCTGCACATCTTCATCGCGCCGATCAACATCGCGTTCTCGCGGCGGCCCCGGGCCCTCGGCGCCCTGGGCAACACCCCCGACATGGACATGGAGAACGTCGACGAGGACACCGTCTTCGGCGTGGGCGAGATCGGCCACTTCACCTGGAAGCAGATGCTCGATTTCGCCACCTGCACCGAGTGCGGCCGCTGCCAGTCGGCCTGTCCAGCCTGGACCACTGACAAGCCGCTGTCGCCGAAGCTGCTGATCATGAACCTGCGCGACAACATGTTTGCCTCGGCCGGGCCGCTCATAGGCGGCGAGGGCGAGCAGACCGCGCTGGTGCCCAACGTCATCGACCCCGACGTCTTGTGGGCCTGCACCACGTGCGGTGCGTGCGTGAACGAGTGCCCGGTCGACATCGAGCACATCGACGCCATCGTCGACATGCGTCGCTACCAGGTGCTGATGGAGTCCGAGTTCCCCTCCGAAGCGGGGCTCATGCTGCGCAACGTCGAGAACCAAGGCGACCCGTGGGGCCTCGGCCAGGGCAAGCGAACCGAGTGGACCCAGAGCCTCGACTTCGAGGTCCCCGTCGTGAGCGGCACGATCCCCGAAGACGTCGAGTACCTCTACTGGGTCGGATGTGCGGGCGCCCTCGACGAGCGGGCACGCAAAGGTGTCCAAGCCACCGCACGCATGCTGCACCGGGCCGGCGTTACCTTCGCCATCTTGGGCCCAAGGGAGTCCTGCACCGGCGACCCCGTGCGCCGCCTGGGCAACGAGTACCTCTACCAGGAGCAGACCAAGCTCAACATCGGCACCCTTGACGCAGTCGGCGCCAAGAAGATCATCGCCAGCTGCCCGCACTGCTTCAACACGATCAAGAACGAGTACCCCGCCCTCGGCGGCAACTACGAGGTGATCCACCACGCCCAGCTGCTCGAGCACCTGGTGAAGGAGGGCAAGCTCGTCCCCGGCTCGGCTTACTCGGGCAAGGTCACCTACCACGACCCGTGCTACCTCGGTCGCCACAACCGCATCATCGAAGAGCCGCGGACAGTACTGAGCGCCATCCCCGGGGTCGAGCAAATCGAGATGCGGCGCTGCAAGGAGCGCGGCTTCTGCTGCGGGGCCGGCGGCGCGCGCATGTGGCTTGAGGAGACGATCGGCAAGCGCATCAACATGGAGCGCACCGAAGAGGCGCTGGGCACGGGAGCCGACGTGGTGTCGACTGCGTGCCCCTACTGCATGATCATGCTCGACGACGCCGTGCGTGCCTTCAGCAAGGAAGACGATGTGCGCGTGCTCGACCTCTCCCAACTGGTGGAGGAGTCGTTGGGTCAGGCCGATGGGGACGGCGCCGCCGCCGCGACGAGCGAGCCCGAACCCCAGCCGTCGGGCTGACGCTCAGCCCGACGCGAGGATGCCGTAGGCCCGTTCTGGCCGCAGCGTGAGCACGAGCCGGCGGTCCGACACCATGGCGGCTCGGTAGTCCTCCCAGTCGGGGTGCTCACCCTGCCCCGCGCGGTAGTACGCGACGAGCGCGTCGACCGTGGCGTCGTGCGGATCGGCCGCCACCGGCGAGAGCTCGGCCGTGGCCTCGATCACGACGTACTGCCAGAACGTGTCGCCGAGCACGTAGAGCGACGCCCGCGGGTCGCGGCGCAGGTTCGCGGTCTTGGCCCGGTCGTCGGTGACCGAGATGAGCAGGGTGTCGCCGCCGTCAGGCACGAACATGATGTTCGACAGCTGCGGACGGCCGTTGGCGCGGATGGTAGCCAGGACACCTTGTTTGCGGTCCCGGGCGAATGCGAGTGCATCGGTGAGGTCCATGGACCCGACCGTAGCGGGAGCGCGGCCGGCCCGAGCGAGCCGGCCGCGGTGTCAGGCGGTGACGACCTCGTCGGAGCGCTCGGCGATCACAAGATGAATGATCGCGGCGACGATTGCACCGACCAGCGGTGCCACGATGAACAGCCAAACCTGGCTGAGCGCCGTGCCGCCGACCACGAGCGCCGGTCCGAGGCTCCGGGCCGGGTTGACCGAGGTCCCTGTCAACGGGATGCCGATGAGGTGCACGATGACCAGAGCGAAGCCGATGGCGACGCCGGCTGCACCCTGGATCGCCGCCTTGTGCGTGGCGAACAGGACGACCGTGACGAAGATGGCGGTGAGCACCACCTCGATCAGGAACGCGCCCCCTTCGCTCACCAAGAGGTGAGACTGTTTTCCGTAGCCATCAGTTCCGAGCCCCACAACGCTCTTGTGGTACAGCGCTGACGTCGTGAACATCCAGTAGAGGAGGTAGGCACCCGCGATTCCGCCGGCAAACTGCGCGACGAGGTAGCAGACCCCATCGACCAGTTTCATGCGGCCGCTCGAGATGAAACCGAGCGTCACCGCCGGGTTCACGTGGCAGCCCGAGATCGGCCCGATCGCGTAGACGAGCGCGACGAGCACGAGGCCGAAGGCGAGTGCGGTGGCAACCACCCCGGCGGCGTAGCTCAGCCCGAAGAGCCTGAACCCGAACGACTCGGTGGCCACTCCGACCGCGATCACGACCAGAATCAGAGTGCCGAGGAACTCCGCTAAGAGCTTCCTGTAATCCGGCATGAAGAAACCTCCTGTCCAAGGCGAGGAATCGGACACGGGAAGTCTTCCAGCGCGCCACGGCCGGGTCGCGGATGCCACCCGCCCGAAGGCACGGATGCCACCCGCCCGAAGGGGTGCGGCCTACCGGAACGACGGTGGTGCGGGGGTCAGATAGCGGACATGGCGCGATCGTCCGCCTCGCGCAGGCGGGTGGCCATGGCCGCCAGCATCTTGCGGGAGAGCGCCGGGACGGCGTCGAGCACGCCGTTGAACTGACGCTGCCCGAGCACGAGCAGCGTCATGTCGGTGTCGGAGATCACGGTGGCCGAGCGTGGGCGGCGATCGAGCAACGCCATCTCGCCGAAGTACTGGCCCGGGCCGAGCGTCGCCACCTTGCGGTTGTTGCGCCGCACGGCTGCCTGTCCCTTGACGATGAGGAAGAACTCCCGGCCGATGGTGCCCTGCTCGCACAGCATCCGGCCTGCGGGCACCGTCACCTCCTCGAGTGCGCGCCGGATGGTGCGCAGGTCCTTGGCCGACGAGGTGGAGAACAGCCAGATCTTCGAGAGGTCCAGGTCATCACGCGGGCTCATGGCTGGAAACAGTAGCCCTGCTCACCCCGGCATACCCGTGGTGCTCCGCTAGAGCGCGTCAGAGCGGCGTCAGCCCCCCGCTCGCCCGTGCGCACCCGCACCACGGTCTCGGCGGGCACCACCCAGACCTTGCCGTCGCCGATCTTGCCGGTGGCCGCCGAGGACACGATCGCATCGACCACTTCCTCAGCACGGTCGTCCTCCACGAGTACCTCGAGGCGCAGCTTCGGCACGAAGTCGACCTGGTACTCGGCCCCCCGGTAGTTCTCGGTGTGACCCCTCTGGCGCCCGAAGCCCTGTGCCTCGGTGAGCGTCATGCCCTGGATCCCCATGTTCTTGAGGACGTTCTTGACGTCGTCGATCTTGAACGGCTTTACGACTGCTACTACGAGCTTCATTCCGGCGCCCCTCGCGATCGGCTGGACGAGCACACTCGCGTGCACGCCGCACAGAGCACCATAACGACCCTGGTGGCCCTGCGTTCCCGCAGGTGGGGGAAGGTCCGACCTGGGACTTCTGGAACGAAACGTTGCCGAAATGTGGGGGAAATGGGCCGTTTAAGAGAGGGCGATAGCCTTCCCTGGTGACCTCGAGTGAAGACACCGGTAGCTCTGGAGGCGATGACGCGCCCCCGATGACGCGCTCGGCAGCGTCTGAAGTACACGATCGTGGAGCCCGACGACGAGGGCGACCGAAGAAGACCGTCGCGGACGGGCGTTCCGTCGAGGAGCTCGAGGAGGCCATCCGTCACTCGGACGACAAGGAGCGGACGATCGGCCTGGTGGCAGCCCCGCTCGCTGCGATCATCGGCATCGTCATCAGCTCGGCGTCCATCGACTACGCCAGGAGTCACCACCTGAGCGTGACGGTCTACGACGAGCTCACCTATGTGATCCTCGGGATGTCGGTCCTCATCTTGGTCACGTCCCTCTTGCGCAAGCGACTCTTCCAGGGAATCACCATGGCCCTCTACGGTCTCGCCGTCTTCAACCTGCACTACTGGGGCTTCGGCATCCCCTTCTTGCTCGGTGGAGCGTGGTACCTGGTCAACGCCTACCGACTCCAGCAGGCGCTCAAGCGTGCCCAGCCTGCGCCGACACCGCCGCGGCGCAACGGCGCTCGAGCGGCCAACGGACCACGGCCGCGTCCGAGCAAGCGCTACACGCCGCCCACCTGAGGTTCCCGCCTGGCGAACGCGGGAGAGTTCATCGCGAGGCGCGTCCCGCAGAGGGCTCCTTTCTTCGCCAGACCATCAGCACGTCTCTTCTCCAGAACATCAGCACGCCCACGATGGCGACGAGGATCACGAGCAGGACCCCCGGCACGACGTAGACGCTGTCTGAAGCGTGCTCGGAGTCGAGGATGGACACCGGCGAGACCAGCGCCGGGTCCCCGGGCACGGCCACCGAGGGGACCGTGGCACCAGGTGCGTGGAACGCAGTGCCGGGCAACAACTCGTTGTGGCCGTGGCCACCCAGCTCGTAGGTGCCCCGGCACGAGTACCCGGCCCCGTTGCTGCCGCTGCCCCCGAGGAGCCCCTGACACGACGTAACCGTGACCACGACGGGGACGCCCCGGTCATGGAGGTTGTTTATCTGGCGGTTCTTGTGGATGCCGATGAGGGCGAACACCACGACGAGGACGGCCAGGGTGACGAGCACGATCCCGACGACGATGGCGGCGACGTACCTCCCGTCGATCTGCACATCAGCACCGCGGAGCGGGGCCACCCGACCGCCGGCTGGGTCGTCTGCGGTCGTGGAGGGCTGCTCCTCGTGGGGCACGAGCGGGAGATGGTAGCGGTGCCCGGAGCCGGCTGGCCGCCCGGTGCGCTCAGGTCGGCGTGGACCCGATGACCCCGGGGTTGTGGATTAACGCGCTCGAAACACGGCGGTGACGATGTGGAAACTCCTGACCTGCATCCTCTCTGCGGCGGGGAGAACCGTCCGAAATGGCTTGTGCACTTGCGTTCCGGGACGTCGGAGTCACTGGGCGGACCGCTGAGGCGCAACGACAGTTAGGAGAGGCGTAGTGATCCACCTACTGGGAGCGTCCGTTCCCGTTCCGTATCCGAGTTGGCTGAATCCGGCCGACAACACGTGGCAGATCACCGCCGCCACGTTCGTCGGCCTGATGAGCCTCCCCGGTCTGGCCGTGCTCTATGCGTCGATCGTCCCGAAGAAGTGGGCGGTCAACGTGCTGGCCATGATGTTCGCCGGGTTCTCACTCGTGCTCATCGCCTGGGTGCTCTGGTCCTACAAGATGGGATTCGGCGCGACCTCCGTGGGAGGTGGTGTGCGGGACGGGGTCCAGACCCAACTCAGTGGCGTCGGATGGGTCCAGCACTTCTTCGAGAACTTCGTCGGCAAACCGGGCGGCATCACCAACAGCGTGGGTGAACAGGGCCAAGCGGTTTCAGCCGCCAACACCGTCATACCCTTCCATTTCCCGACTTCGAGCCTGGCGTACTTCCAGTTCGTGTTCGCGGCCATCACGCCGTTGCTGTTCCTCGGTAGCGTGCTCGGGCGCATCAAGTTTTTCGCCTGGTGTCTGCTCGTGCCGTTGTGGTCGACGTTCGTCTACGGCGTGGACGCCTTCCTGCTCTGGGGCGGCGGCTACTTCGCCCAGGAGGGTGCACTGGACTTCTCGGGTGGTTTCGTCATCCACATGTCCGCCGGCGTGTCGGGCTTCGTGGCCGCCTGGGTCCTCGGGCCGAGACTGCTGCGAGATCGACAACATGCCTTGCCCAACAACCTGGTCATGGCGGCAGTCGGTGCGGGCATCCTGTGGCTGGGTTGGAACGGCTTCAACGGAGGAGACCCGTACTACGCCGGGGCCAGCATGGCGGCAGCCGTCGTCAACACCAACCTCGCCACCGGCACCGGCGTGGTCGTCTGGATGATCATGGACGCCTGGCTCAGCAAGGAGCGAAAGCCCACGTTCCTGGGCGGAGTGAACGGCATGATCTGTGGCCTCGTCGGCATCACGCCGTGTGCGGGCTGGGTGAACGGCCGGGGCGCCATCTACGTCGGCGCCACCTGCTCCGCCGTCGTGTGGATCTGTTGGAACTACCTGTCCAAGGTGCGGCCGTTCTCGAAGGTCGACGACGCCCTCGGTGTCGTCTACACCCACGGCATCGCCGGGTTCCTCGGCGGCATGTTGCTGGGCATCTGGGGTGACCCGAACATGGTCGAGTACGGCTGCGGGCACCTCAACGCGGCCGGACAGGTCGTCGCCACGACGAACGGGACCTACCTGGCGGCCGCGGGAAAGTGCGTGCCGTTCTCAGTCAACGGGCTCATGTACACCGGCTCGTTCCACCAGCTGTGGGAACAGTTCCGAGCGGCCATCTTCGTCATCATCTGGTCGGCACTGATCACCTTCATCTTGATGAAGATCATCGGCTGGGTCCTGCGTGGTGCCCGCTACAAGGACGAGATCCTCGAGATCGGCGACCTCGCCATCCACGGCGAGGAGGCCTTCCCCGAAGAGACGCTGGCCATGCGGACGGACGGTGCATTCGCCATGGCCGGCCTCGACACCGGCGGGGGGACTCGAGAACCCGATCCGGGAGAGTCGCCACCCGGCGGAGTCGGTTCCTAGGCCCGGATCAATCAGGACGAAAGGAGATCGACAATGAAACTGATCGTCGCAGTTATCAAGCCGTTCAAGCTCGATGACGTCAAGGAGGTCCTGAAGAACCGCGGTGTGCAGGGCATGACCCTCACCGAGGCACAGGGCTTCGGCCGCCAGCGCGGCCACACCGAGGTGTACCGCGGCGCGGAGTACGAGGTGGACTTCGTGCCCAAGCTGCGCATCGAGGTGCTGGTGGACGACGGGCAGGTCGACGACGTGGTCGACGCCATCGTCGCCGCCGCGGCCACGGGCAAGATCGGTGACGGCAAGGTGTGGGTCATTCCGGTCGACACCGTGGTGCGCGTGCGCACCGGAGAACGCGGGAGCGACGCGCTCTAGGGCGCAGGCGGGCGGTCCCTTCCAGGTCGGTGGGGCCGGGGCGCGGCGAGGCGCCCCGGCCTGCCGCCGTCCGGGGGCAGGTGGCAGCAGGCCGTGTTCAGTCCTGTGTGGCCGGCGGCCGGCCCCGCTTGGGTAGCGGTGCCGCCTGCTGGGGCATGCGCCCGGCGTCGGTCAGCGCCCGGCGCAGGAGCATTTCGATCTGGGCGTTCACGCTGCGCAGGTCGTCATTGGCCCACCGCATGAGTGCGTCGTGGACAGCGGGATCGATGCGCAGCAGGACCTGGCGCCGTTCGCTCACGTATAGAGCGAACCCGTGTTCACGACAGGCGACGGCGGCTGGTCCCCGCACAGCACCACCATGAGGTTGCTCACCATCGCCGCCGTCCGCTCCTCGTCGAGGCTGACGACGCCGCCCTCGTTGAGGCGGCTGAGCGCCATCTCGACCATGCCGACGGCGCCTTCGACGATGCGCGAGCGGGCGGCCACGACGGCGTTGGCCTGCTGGCGGCGCAGCATTGCCTGCGCGATCTCCTGCGCGTAGGCGAGGTGGGAGATGCGCACCTCGACGATCTCGAGCCCGGCGATGGCGACCCGCTCGGCCACCTCGACCGCCAGCTCGCCGGCGACGATGTCGGTCGAGCCGCGCAGCGACGTCCCCGTCCCGGTGGTGTCGTCGTAGGGGTGGCTCACGGCGACGTGGCGCAGGGCGGACTCGGCCTGGACCGAGATGAAGTCGACGAAGTTGTCCACCGCGTAACTCGACTTGGCCGTGTCGGCCACCTGCCAGACGACGATGGCGGCGATCTCGACCGGGTTGCCGTCGGCGTCGTTGACCTTCAGGTGGCCGGTCTCGAAATTGCGCACCCGGATGCTGACCCGGCGGCGCACGGTCAGCGGGGCGACCCACCAGAAGCCGGACCGGCGGACCGTGCCGATGTAACGGCCGAAGAACTGGACCACCGAGGTCTGGCCCGGGGGGACGATGACCAGTGAGGTGGCGACGAGGACGAAGACAACGATCGGTAGCCCCAGCCACCCCTTGGCCTCGAAGCCGGCGAGGACCATGCCGCCGATGCAGACGAAGAGGGTGAGGACGCCGAACCACCCGTTGGCGGCGACGGCGGCGCGCTCGGTGATGTCGACCCGGGCTCCGTCGTGACCGACGGGGGTGGTGGCTGTTGGTGTCCCGGCGTTGTTCATGGTGTGCTCCTCCGACATTAAGTGATATCTAATAGATATCACTTTTCTGTCCGATTGGCTACACCCCTCGCAGCGTGGGGGGGGTGCCGAGGAGCGCTAGCCGATGGGCCGGTCTCCCTGGCGGGCCACGGCCGCAGCGGCGGCGGCGGCCGCCTCGGGGTCGCCCAGGTACCCGGCCGAGTGCACGCCGAGGTCGTCGTCGAGGAGCATGCGGAACGGGATCCCGGTCGGGATCTCGAGCTCGGTGATGACGTCGTCACCGATGCCCTCGAGGTGCTTGCGCAGCGCGCGGATCGAGTTCCCGTGTGCCGCCACGAGGACGGCGCCTCCGTGTGCCGCCGCCTCCCGCAGGTCGGGCACGATGGCGGACGTCCAGTAGGGCACCACGCGGCGCACGACGTCCTTCAGGCACTCGGTACGTGGGAGGTCGGCCGGGTCGAGGTCCCGGTAGCGCGGGTCGCCCGCGACGTCGTAGGGGTTGTCGGCGGCGAGGGGCGGAGGAGGGGTGTCGTAGCTGCGGCGCCACAGCATGAATTGCTCCTCGCCGAATTCCCGCTTGATCTCTGCCTTGTTCTTGCCCTGGAGGTCCCCGTAGTGGCGCTCGTTGAGGCGCCAGTCCCGCCGTACCGGCAACCAGCTGCGCCCGGCGGCGGCCAGGGCGATCTCGGCTGTGCGGATGGCCCGGGTCAGCACGGATGTGTGCAGGACCCGGAGGTCGAGTGGGGGTTGGCCCGGCTCGGGGACGTCGGCGCACTCGGCCAGGAGCTCGCCGCCCTCGCTGCGCCTCGGCCTCCCCGGCCGGGGTCAGGATCACGTCGACCCAGCCGGTGAAGAGGTTCTGGGCGTTCCACGTCGACTGGCCGTGGCGCAGCAGGACGAGGTCGAGCACGAATTGGATCGTACGTGGGCCCGGCGGGAGGGCGGTAATTCCGCCTCCCCGGGGCCCGCCGGTCCGGCGCGGCGGGCGTCCAAAGCCGGAATAGTCAGGCTGAGCTGCGTGTTTATGCTTCTGGCGCCGCGAGTGGCCGGGCCGGCGGTCAACCCGGCTGGCAGCTCAGCAGTGGGCTGCAGCGGCCGTGACACAGATTTATAAGAAATCTTGACATTCATGCACTCAACTTTGCTACAATGAGTGCACTGCGAATCGATGACAGCTGGTAGACGCTGAGGCGTCCACAGAAAAACAGACGGAAGGACAGGCAGACATGGCCAAGGCCGTAGGTATCGACCTGGGAACCACCAACTCGGTGGTCAGTGTGTTGGAGGCGGGCGAGCCCGTCGTGATCCCGAACGCCGAGGGTGGGCGCACCACCCCGTCGGTGGTGGGCTTCTCGAAGACCGGCGAGATCCTCGTCGGCGAAGTGGCCAAGCGCCAGGCCATCACCAACCCCGACCGCACCATCCGCTCCGTGAAGCGCCACATGGGCACCAACTGGTCGGTCGACATCGACGGCAAGGCCTACAAGGCGCAGGAGATCTCGGCGCGCATCCTGGGCAAGCTGAAGAGGGATGCCGAGTCGTATCTCGGCGACAGCGTGACCCAGGCGGTCATCACCGTGCCCGCGTACTTCGACGACGCGCAGCGCACGGCGACCAAGGAGGCCGGGACCATCGCCGGGCTCGAGGTGTTGCGCATCATCAACGAGCCGACAGCCGCCGCGCTGGCCTACGGGCTCGACAAGGAGGACACGGACCAGACCGTCCTGGTGTTCGACCTCGGCGGCGGGACCTTCGACGTCTCGGTGCTCGAGATCGGCGAGGGCGTCTTCGAGGTCAAGTCGACGTCGGGCAACACCAAGCTGGGCGGTGACGACTGGGACGACAAGGTGATCGAGTGGCTGGTCACCGAGTTCAAGAACACCGAGGGTGTCGACCTCTCGCAGGACAAGATGGCCATGCAGCGCCTGAAGGAGGCGGCCGAGAAGGCCAAGATCGAGCTGTCCTCCGTGCAGGACACCCAGATCAACCTGCCCTTCATCACCGCGACGTCCGAGGGGCCCAAGCACCTCGACCTCAAGCTGACGCGGGCCAAGTTCAACGAGCTCACCTCCGACCTGGTCGACGCCTGCCGTGGCCCGTTCGACGCCGCCATCAAGGACGCCGGGCTCAAGACCTCCGACATCGACCACGTGGTCCTCGTCGGCGGGTCGACGCGCATGCCCGCCATTCAGGAGCTCGTGCAGAACCTGACCGGCAAGGAGCCGCACAAGGGCGTGAACCCCGACGAGGTCGTCGCGATCGGCGCCGCCGTGCAGGCCGGCGTCCTCAAGGGTGAGGTCAAGGACGTCCTGTTGCTCGACGTCACCCCGCTGTCGCTGGGGATCGAGACCAAGGGACAGGTCATGCACCGCCTCATCGAGCGCAACACCACCATCCCGACCAAGCGGTCGGAGGTCTTCACGACGGCCGAGGACAACCAGCCTTCGGTGGAGATCCACGTGCTCCAGGGCGAGCGCGAGATGGCGATGTACAACAAGACGCTCGGCAAGTTCCAGCTGGTCGACCTGCCGCCGGCCCCGCGTGGCGTCCCGCAGATCGAGGTCACCTTCGACATCGACGCCAACGGGATCGTGCACGTGTCCGCGCAGGACAAGGCGACGGGCAAGGAGCAGTCCATGACGATAACCGGCCAGTCGTCACTGGCCAAGGACGACATCGAGCGCATGGTGCGCGACGCCGAGGCACACGCCGAAGACGACCGCAACCGCCGCGAAGAGGCCGAGGTCCGCAACACGGCGGACACGCTGGTGTACCAGACCGAGAAGCTGCTCAAGGAGCAGGGCGAGAAGTTCGAGGGCACCGAGAAGGACGACGTCGAGACGGCGTTGGCCAACGTGAAGGACGCCCTGAACGGCACGTCGGTCGAGGCGATCAAGGACGCGACCGAGAAGCTGGTCGGCGTGTCGCAGAGCTTCAGCCAGCGCCTCTACGAGCAGGCGTCGGCTTCGCGCCTCGACCGCCGGCGGTGACGGCGGTGCGGCGGGAGCGGAGACGCCGCGAGCGAGGGCGGCTCGGACGACGACGTCGTCGACGCCGAGATCGTCGATGAGCAATGAGCCTCGGCGACGAGCACCTTCCACACGAGGAGGGCGCGGCCGGTCCTGAGCTCGTGGGTGAGCGCGCGGTACCGCGCACGAGCCCGGCCCACCGTCCGACGAATCGGAGGTCTACGGCGACGCGCTGGCAGAGGAAGCCGACCCGCGCGAGGTGCTGGCGCGTGAGCGGGACGAGTACCTGCTCGCGCTCCAGCGCACCCAGGCCGACTTCGAGAACTACCGCAAGCAGATCGCCCGGCGCCAGGAGGAGCAGGCGGCCCGCGCCGCCCAAGGGTCTGGTGGACAAGTTGCTGCCCGTCCTCGACACGCTCGACCTGGCCGAGGCCCATCTGAACGAGTCGTTCGACGTGAGCACGGACGCCAAGGCGCTGCGCGCCTCGCGGGCCATGCTGATGGACATCCTCGCCAAGGAAGGTCTCGAGCGCATCGACCAGCCCGGCGTCGCCTTCGACCCCTCGGTGCACGACGCCGTCGCGCACTCCGAGGGCGAGGGAGGCGAGGGCGGCCAGACCATCGTGGAAGAGGTGCTGCGCTCGGGTTACCGCTGGAAGGGTCAGGTGTTGCGCGCCGCCATGGTCCGCGTGCGGGGGTGAGCTGAGCAGTGGCCGCACAACGCGAATGGTTCGAGAAGGACTACTACAAGGTGCTCGGCGTCGTCTCGACGGCGTCGGACAAGGAGATCACGCGGGCGTATCGGAAGCTGGCGAAGGAGCACCATCCAGACGCCAACCCAGGTTCGGAGGAGCGCTTCAAGGAGATCAGCGCGGCCTACGACGTGCTGGGCGACCCGGACAAGCGCAAGGAGTACGACGAGGTCCGCAGCCACGGCCCGATCGGCGGCGGCTTCGGCGCGCCCGGTGGTGGCACCTTCCGCACGGAGGACCTGGGTGACCTGAGCGACCTCTTCGGCGGTCTCTTCGGTAGCGGGCGCACGCGCACCCAGCGCGGTCCGCAGCGCGGCGCCGACATGGAGGCACAGCTGCACCTGTCCTTCCAGGACGCCGTGCACGGGGTCACGACGTCGGTCAACGTGCCCCAGGAGGTGCGCTGCTCGAACTGCCGAGGCAGCGGGGCGGCGCCCGGCACGTCCACGCACACCTGCCCGCGCTGCGGCGGGACCGGCAGCCTCAACGACAACCAGGGCCTCTTCTCCCTCAGCACGGTCTGCCCCGACTGCGTCGGGCGCGGCACGCTCTTCGATACGCCGTGCCCCGTGTGCCACGGGACCGGCAGCGAGCACAAGGTGCGCGCGATCAAGGTACGCATTCCCGCGGGCGTCGAGGACGGACAGCGCATCCGGGTGAAGGGGCGGGGCGCACCCGGGCAAGGCATGGCGCCCCCCGGGCGACCTCTACGTCGTGGTCCACGTGGCGCGCGCACGCGATCTTCGGGCGCAGCGGCCGCAACCTGACCCTCACGGTGCCGGTCACCTTCCCCGAGGCCACGCTGGGCACCACCATCACGGTGCCGACGCTCGACGGCAAGGTGACGCTCAAGGTGCCGCCGGGCACCCAGTCGGGGCGAGTGCTGCGCGTGCGCGGCCGGGGCGTGCCCAAGACGTCGGGGCGCAACGGCTCCAAGCCGGGCGACCTGATGGTCAAGATCGACGTCCTGGTCCCGACCGAGCTCAGCGACGAGCAGCGCGCCGCGGTGGAGTCGCTGGCCGAGGTGACCGAGGCCGCGCCGCGCATCGCGGCGGAGAGCTGAGGTGGTGAGGCGTGATGGCTGAGCGCAACGCCGACCAGGCCGTCTACGTGATCTCGGTGGCGGCCGAGCTCACCGGGATGCACCCGCAGACCCTGCGCATCTACGAGCGCAAGGGCCTGCTCGATCCCTCGCGCACCAGCGGCGGGAGCCGCCGCTTCTCCGAGAGCGACCTGGCCCGCCTGCGCCACATCCAAGAGCTCACGGCGACCGGGCTCAACCTCGAGGGGGTGCGCCGGGTGCTCCAGCTCGAGGCCGAGCTGGCCCGTTTGCGCGACGAGCTGGCCGAGGTGCGGGCCCAGGCGCTCGACGCCGTGGCTGCGACGCACCGCCAGTACCGGCGCGACCTGGTGCCCGCTGCGCCAGGCGCCGGTGCCCTACCGGCTGCGGCGCACGGGTGCGAACGGCGCCAACGGCGCCAAGGGCGCCAACGGCGCCAAGGGCGCCACGTAATGAACGAAAAGGACGTGAAGGAAGAGACAGGCACATGCCGATAGACCCCGAACGCTGGACCAACAACACCAAGGCCGCCTTCAGCGCGGCGACCGGCCACGCCGCGTCGTCGAACCACCCCGAGCTGACGTCGGCCCACCTGCTCGATGCCCTGCTGCAACAGCAGGAGACGATGACGCGGCCGCTGCTGTCCCAGGTCGGGGTGGACCCCGACGTCCTGGCCGGCAAGGTGCACGAGCAGCTGTCCCGGCTGCCGCGGGCCCAGGGCGGTGCGGAGCCTGGGCTCTCGCGCGAGGCGCGGGAGGTGCTGGAGTCGGCAGACCAGATCCGCCGCGACCTGGGCGACGACTACGTGTCGGTGGAGCACCTCGTCCTGGCGCTGGCCGACCAGATCGGTGTCACCAAGGACGCCCTCCTCACCGCGCTGCGCACCGTGCGGGGGAACCACCGCGTCACCACGCCGGATCCGGAGCAGACCTACCAGGCGCTGGCCAAGTACGGGCGCGACCTCACCGAGGCGGCCCGCGAGGGCAAGCTCGACCCGGTCATCGGGCGCGACGAGGAGATCCGCCGGGTGATCCAGGTGCTGTCGCGCCGCACGAAGAACAACCCCGTGCTGATCGGCGAGCCGGGCGTCGGCAAGACGGCCATCGTCGAGGGGCTGGCCAACCGCATCATTGAGGGCGACGTGCCCGAGGGCCTCAAGGGCAAGCGCGTGCATCGCGCTCGACCTGGGCTCCATGGTGGCCGGGGCCAAGTACCGCGGCGAGTTCGAGGAGCGCCTGAAGGCGGTGCTCAAGGAAATCACCGACGCCGAGGGCGAGATCATCACGTTCATCGACGAGTTGCACACGATCGTTGGGGCGGGCGCAGCCGAGGGTGCCATGGACGCCGGCCAGATGATCAAGCCCATGCTGGCCCGAGGCGAGCTCCGCTTGATCGGCGCCACCACGCTCGACGAGTACCGCACCTCCATCGAGAAGGACGCCGCGCTGGAGCGCCGCTTCCAGCCGGTGTTCGTGGGCGAGCCCTCGGTGGAGGACACCATCGCCATTCTGCGCGGCCTGTCCGAGCGTTACATGGCGCACCACAAGGTCCGCATCCAGGACGCGGCGCTGGTGGCGGCGGCTGTGCTGTCGGACCGCTACGTCACCGGCCGCTTCCTGCCCGACAAGGCCATCGACCTCATCGACGAGGCGGCCTCGAAGCTGCGCATCGAGATCGACTCCATGCCGACCGAGCTCGACCAGATCTCGCGGCGCATCCGCCAGCTCGAGATCGAGAAGCTGGCGCTCGAGAAGGAGAGCGACGACGCGTCGAAGGAGCGCCTCGAGCGCCTGCAGCGCGAGCTGGCCGAGTTGAGCGAGCAGCGCGACTCCATGGCGGCGCACTGGGAGCAGGAGAAGAGCGCCCTCAACGCCGTCAGCCAGCTGCAGGAGGAGAAGAACCGCAAGGAAGAGGAGGCGTCCCGGCTCGAACGCGACGCCGACCTCGCCGGCGCCGCCGCCATCCGCTACGGCGAGGTGCCCGAGCTCGAGCGCCGCATCGCCGAGGCCAACGATGACCTGGCCAAGCTGCAGGCCGACTCGCGCTTCTTGAAGGAGGAGGTCGACCCCGAGGACATCGCCGAGGTGGTGAGCCGCTGGACCGGCGTGCCCGTGTCGCGGCTCATGGAGGGCGAGGTCCAGAAGCTGGTGCGGCTCGAGTCCACCCTCCACGAGCGCGTGGTGGGCCAGGACGAGGCGGTCTCCGCCGTCGCCAACGCCATCCGGAGGAGCAGGGCCGGCCTGAGCGACCCCAACCGGCCCATCGGGTCGTTCCTCTTCCTGGGGCCGACCGGCGTGGGCAAGACCGAGCTGGCCCGCGCGCTGGCCGAGTACCTCTTCGACGACGAGCGGGCGATGATCCGCATCGACATGAGCGAGTACCAGGAGAAGCACACCGTGTCGCGCCTCGTGGGCGCGCCCCCGGGGTACGTCGGCTACGACGAGGGCGGGCAGCTGACCGAGGCAGTGCGGCGGCGGCCGTATTCGGTGGTGCTGCTCGACGAGCTGGAGAAGGCCAACCCCGACGTGTTCAACATCTTGTTGCAGGTGCTCGAGGATGGGCGCCTCACCGACGGTCAAGGACGCACGGTCGACTTCACCAACACCGTGCTCATCATGACCTCCAACCTCAAGGGCGAGCCGTCGGACTACTTCAAGCCCGAGTTCATCAACCGCATCGACGAGATCGTGCGCTTCAAGCCGCTGAGCGAGGACGACCTGGCGATCATCGTCGGGATCCAGCTGGCCCGGCTGCGGTCACGCCTGGCCGAGCGCCGGCTCTCGCTGGTGGTGACGCCCGAAGCCGAGGCCTGGCTGGCCCATGCCGGCTACGACCCCGACTACGGGGCGCGGCCGCTGCGGCGGGTGCTCCAGCGTTCCATCGAGGACCCGCTGGCGCTGGCCCTGCTCGAGGGCAAGTACCTCGAGGGGTCGACCATCACGGTCGCCGTGGAGGGCGACCAGCTCGTCTTGCGCTGAGGGAACCGCTGCCGGTTGAGGGCCAGTCAGCTCCTCGGGCCGGCGAAGAGCTGCCGCTGGGCGACGCGCGCCGCCAGGCTCTGCGGGTCGTTGTGGCGGATGGCGGGGAAACCCTCTTGCGCCTGCGCCGTCGGCGCGCCATCGGTAGCCATGTCCACGATGGTGCCGAAGCCCTGGCCGGTCGAGCTGCCGTAGAAGGGCGCATCGCCGTAGTTGAAGAGTCCGCCGTCGGCCGCCGTGAACCAGTAGCCGCCCCCGTCGGGCATGGCGGCCATGGCGACGATCGGTTGGTTGAGGTGGATCGAACCGGTGGAGCCGTAGAACTGGGCGTCGCCATAGGAGAAGATGCCGCCGTCGGATGCGACCAGCCAGTACCCCCGGCCGTCGGGGGTCGATGTCATACCGACGATCGGCTTGTTGAGGCGCATCGAGCCGGTCGAGCCGTAGAAGTGGGCGTCCCCGTAGGCGAAGATCCCGCCGTCGGAGGCGACGAGCCAGTAGCCCCCGCCGTCGGGGGTGGTGGCCATGCCGACGATGGGCGTGTTCAGATGGAGCGATCCGGCGGAACCGAAGAAGGGGGCGTCGCCGTAGTCGAAGATCCCGCCGTCGGAGGCAACCATCCAGTAGCCGCCTTCGTCGCGGGTCGAGGCCATACCCACGATCGGCTTGTTCAGGGCGAGCCCTCCGGCGGACCCGTGAATTGGGCGTCGCCGTAGGTGAAGACCCCACCGTCGCTCGCCACCAGCCAGTAGCCGCCGTCGTCGCCGGTGGGTGTGATCCCGACGATGGGATGGTTGAGCGTCAGCGAGCCGGCGTCCTCGTAGTAGCCGGCGTCGCCGAAGTTGGCCACGTCGCCGTATTGATCCACCTGGTAGTAGCCGATCGACCCTTGGCCCTGGAGGGCCACGCTCACCACGCCGGTATTGGCCTCATCGGCGATACTTAGCGTTGCGTCGCGGGCACCGAGGGCGCCCGGTAAGAAGAACACATCGAGGGTGCACGAGTCCCCGGCAGCCAACTGGACGTCGACACCGTTCCCCGGGCAGCTGTCCTCCGGCGTGACGCCGTAGTCGTCTGCCCCGACGCCGCTCAAGGTGAGGCCGTTCTCGACGTTGAACACGTCGGGGGAACTGCTGGTGTTCGTGACGGTGAAGTCCTCGATGTAGTACGTGCCGAGCGTGATCGCTCCGAATCCGACCACGGTCGCCGACGTCGAAAGCGCGGGACCCGAGGCCCCCGCAGTCGGGGCTTCGGCCAGCGCCAACGGCAGCCCGCAGAGCGCGGAGCTCACGAGGACAACAGAGAACAGCCCAACGCGTGACCTCTTCATTTCGCTCTCCCCGGTCGGCCGGCGTGCTCCGGCTGGCGGCATGTTAGCGAGGCCGGACGTTGTGCGGCGGGGGTCCGCCGGGACGAGCGGCCCCTGTTCGAGCTCGTCGCGGCGACCCTGTGGCGAAGAGACGACCTGGCCCAGATCCTCGGTGCCCGCCCAGCTCCGAGGCCACAGGTCCCCGTCTCCCACGGCGCTACACTGGTGCGTAATCCGGAGTCAGCGAACGGAGAGACGCGTGCCCGCAACGGTTGTGGTCGGGACCCAGTGGGGCGACGAGGGGAAAGGCAAGCTGACCGACCATCTCGCTCGCGAGATGGACATGGTCGTGCGCTACCAGGGTGGCCACAACGCAGGCCACCGCATCGTGGTGAACGGCGAGGTCTTCGCGCTGCAACTGGTGCCGAGCGGCATCCTCTACGACCACATCACGCCGATGATCGGCAACGGCGTCGTGGTCGACCCGGCGGTGCTGCTCGAGGAGCTCGACTCCCTGGCCGCCAGGGGCGTCGACACGAGCCGCCTCGTCGTGAGCGGCAACGCGCACCTGATCATGCCGTACCACCAGGAGCTGGACCGGGTCACCGAGCGCTTTCTCGGCAAGAACGCGCTGGGGACGACCAAGCGCGGCATCGGCCCGGCCTATGCGGACAAGGCGACGCGGGTCGGGCTCCGGGTCCAGGACCTCTTCGACCCCAAGATCTTCCGCCAGAAGCTCGACGTCGCACTGAAGGAGAAGAACGCCGTCCTGGCCAAGGTCTACAACCGGCTCCCCCTCGACGCCGGCGAGATCGCGGACCACTACCTGGGTGAGTACGCCCCGCGGATCGAGCCCATGGTGGGTGACACGGTCGGCATGGTCCACGACGCCATGGACAAGGGCCGTCAGGTCCTCTTGGAGGGGGCGCAGGCGACCTTCTTGGACCTCGACCACGGCACCTACCCCTTCGTCACGTCCTCGAACCCAGTGGCCGGCGGCGCCTGTACCGGCTCGGGGCTCGGGCCGCGTGACATCGAGCGGGTGATCGGGATCGCCAAGGCGTACGTCACGCGGGTGGGCGCCGGTCCCTTCCCGACCGAGCAGGAGAACGACGTCGGCGAACTCCTCGTCGAGCGCGGCCACGAGTTCGGCACCAACACCGGGCGCAGGCGGCGCTGCGGTTGGTTCGACGCCGTGATGCTCCGCCAGGCGGTGCGCCTGAACTCGCTGACCGAGGTGGCGTTGACCAAGCTCGACGTGCTCGACACCTTCGAGACCGTGAAGGTGTGCGTCGCCTACGAGGCCGACGGCATCCGCTACACGCACCTGCCTTACCATCAGTCGACGTTCCACAAGGCGGCCCCGATCTACGAGGAGCTCCCCGGCTGGCTGACGGACCTCAGCTCGGCCACCGCGCCCGGCGACATGCCGGCGGCGGCGCGCGACTACGTGTCCTTCCTTTCCGAGCAGATCGGCGTGCCCGTCCGACTCGTCGGCGTCGGGCCCGGCCGCGAGCAGACCGTCTCCTTCGCCACCGCGTGAAGGTCTGCGTCGTTGGCAGCGGGGGCCGCGAGCACGCGCTCGCCCACGTCCTGGCGCGCACGGCCGACGTGGTCGTCACGCCGGGCAACCCGGGCATGGCCCCGCCCATCACGGTGATCGACGACGCCCCGGTGGAGGAGGTCGACGCCGATCTCTACGTGATCGGACCCGAGGCACCGCTCGTGGCCGGTCTGGCCGACACACTCCGTGGAGCGGGCAAGGCCGTACTCGGCCCGGGCGCCGACGGGGCCCTGCTCGAGGGGTCCAAGGCCTTCATGAAGGAGGTGCTGAGCTCGGCCGGGGTGCCCACGGCGCGCTTCGCCACCTTCGACGCGCTCGAGACCGCGGCGGCCCTCGCCTACCTCGAGACCCTGCCCGCGCCGTGGGTGATCAAGACCGACGGGCTGGCCGCGGGCAAGGGGGTGCTGGTGGCGCGCACCATGGACGAGGCCCGTGAGGACGTGAGCGCCAAGCTCTCGGGGGCCGCCTTCGGCGACGCCGGACGCCACATCGTCATTGAAGAGGGGATGGAGGGCGAGGAGTGCTCGCTGCTCGTCCTCTGCGACGGCACGCGCGCCGTGCCGCTCGTCCCCGCCCAGGACTTCAAGCGCATCGGCGACGGCGACGTCGGGCCGAACACGGGCGGGATGGGCGCCTATGCCCCGATGCCGGCCGTCTCCGCCGGCGCGGTCGACCGCATCATGGACTCCGCCGTACACCCCCTCCTCGCAGAGCTGCGCCGTCGCGACATCGACTACCGCGGCGTGCTCTATGCCGGCCTCATGCTGACCGGCGACGGGGTGAAGGTCGTCGAGTACAACGTGCGCTTCGGTGACCCCGAGGCCCAGGTCGTGTTGCCGTTGCTGGCCTCGGACGCCGCCGAGCTGTTCCTCGCCGCGGCCAACGGGGAGCTGCCGACCGTTGGGCTCCCGACGTTCTCGGGCGACGCCGCTGTGTGCGTGGTGATGGCGTCGCAGGGCTATCCCGAGCACCCGCGCACCGGCGACCCCATCGAGGGGCTGGACTCGGTGGGCCAGTCGATCGCCGACGTCGCGGGCACCACCGTGTTCCACGCGGGCACGCGGCGCCACGGTGTCGGCGGGCCCTTCCGCACGGCTGGCGGCCGCGTGCTGGGCGTCACCGCGGTCGCCCCCACGCTCGAGGAGGCGCGGGCGCGCGCGTACAGCGCGGCGGCGCCGATCGAGTGGGAGGGGATGCAGATGCGCCACGACATCGCGGCCGTTGCCGCCGCGTCGGCCGCGCCGCCGGTGGGCGCGCCCGGGGGCGGCACATGATCCCCCGCTACTCACCTGAGGACATGGCCGCGCTCTTCAGCGACTCGGCGCGCTTCGCGCTGTGGCTCGAGGTCGAGCTCCTGGCCACCGAGGCCCAGGCGGCGCTCGGCGTGGTCCCGGCCGAGGACGCGGCGACCTGCCGGGTCAAGGCGCCGGTGGTCGACGACGTGTTCGTGGCCGAGGTGCTCGAGCGTGAGAAGGTCACCGATCACGACGTCGCCGCGTTCGTCGACGTCGTCCAAGAGCGCATCGGGGCACCAGCCGGCTCGTACATCCACTTCGGCCTCACCTCGTCCGACGTCGTCGACACGGCCCTGTGCGCCACGCTGACCAAGGCTGCCGACCTGCTGTTGGCCGACCTCGATGCGTTCGTGCTCGCGCTCAAGACCCGGGCGCTCGAGCTGCTGCCCGTCCCGGTGGCCGGGCGCACCCACGGCATGCAGGCCGAGCCGACCACCTTCGGCGTCAAGTTCGCTCTGTGGGCACTGCAGGCCGACCGCGACCGCCGGCGTCTGCGCGCCGCGCGAGAGGCGGTCGCGGTGGGGAAGCTCTCCGGGGCGGTCGGCACGTACTCCAACATCGACCCCGCGGTGGAGGCACGGGTGTGCGCGGCGCTCGGGCTCACGCCGGTGCCGGCGACCCAGGTCATCGCCCGCGACCGCCACGCCGAGTACCTCGCCGCCTGCGCGTCGATCGGGGCGACCATCGAACTCATGTGCACCGAGATCCGCCACCTGGCACGCAGCGAGGTCGGCGAGGTGGAGGAACCGTTCGGCTCGGGGCAGAAGGGCAGCTCCGCCATGCCCCACAAGCGCAATCCCGTGCTCTCCGAGCGCCTGTGCGGCCTGGCCCGTCTGCTGCGCGGCTACCTCGGCGCCGGCCTCGAGGACGTGGCGCTGTGGCACGAGCGGGACATCTCGCACAGCTCGGTCGAGCGCGTGGCGCTCCCGGACGCCTCCTTGTTAACCTGCTACATGCTGCGCAAGGCGACGGGGCTGGCGGCCGGTCTTGTGATCAACGCCGATCGCGGCGCTGGTGAACCTGACGGAGGGTTCTCTCGGCCTCGTCTTCTCGCAAGCGGTCCTGCTCTCCCTCGTCTCGGCGGGCTGGACCCGTGACGAGGCGTACCGGATCGTCCAGCGCGACGCCCGCACGGCGTGGTCGGAGCGGCGCCCGTTCCGCGCCGTCCTCGAGGCCGACCCCGAGGTGACCCTCAGCGCCGCGCAGCTCGACGACGCCTTCGACCTTTCCCGGACCCTGCGCCACGTCGACCGCTTCGCCGACGCCGTCGTCACGCTGTGAGCGGCACCGGCGCACCCGATCTGGCGCGGGTCCTCTCGGGCAAGGTGCGCGAGCTCTACGACGCCGGCGACGACCGCCTCCTCATGGTGGCGTCGGACCGGGTCAGCGCGTTCGACGTGATCATGGCCGAGGCCATCCCCGACAAGGGCCGCGTGCTGACGGCGATGACCACCTTCTGGTACGAGGAGATGGCCGACGTGGTCCCGGGCTCACTGCTCAGCGCCGACCCGATCGAGATCAGCGCCCGGCTCGGGGGCCGCGCGTTGCCGCCTGAATGGGCCGGGCGGGCCATGCTGGTGCGCCGGGCCGAGATGCTCGAGCTCGAGTGCATCGTGCGGGGGTACCTGGCCGGTCAGGCCTGGGAGGAGTACGAGCGGTCGGGCACGGTCCACGGGATGGAGATGCGCGAGGGCCTGTTGCTCGCCAGCAAGCTGGAGAAGCCGGTCTTCACCCCCTCCACCAAGGCGGCCGAGGGGCACGACCTCAACATCGGCATGGCGGAGGCGGTCGACCTGGTCGGCGCCGAGTCGGTCCTGGCGGCACAGTCCGTCAGCCTCGAGCTGTACCGCCGCGCCGCGGCCCGCTGCGCCGCGGCCGGGTTCATCCTCGCCGATACCAAGTTCGAGCTGGGTTACGTGGACGGCGTGCTCTGCCTGTGCGACGAGGTCTGCACGCCCGACTCCTCGCGCCTGTGGCCCGCCGATGCGGTCGTGCCGGGCACGACCCCGCCGGCGTTCGACAAGCAGCCGTTGCGCGATTGGCTGGCGGCACAGCCTTGGGACCGCAAACCGCCGCCGCCCGCGCTCCCCGGCGAGGTCGTCGGGGCCATGTCGGCGCGCTACGTGGCGGCCTACGAGCGCGTGACCGGTCGCTCGCTGAGCGACTGGTACGGTGCCTCGTGATGGGGTCGCGATGAGATTCTTGGCGCGCGTCGAGGTGCAATTGCGGCCCGGCATCGCGGACCCCGAGGGCGCGACCATCGAGCGCGCCCTGCCCGCGCTCGGCTTCGACGGGGTGGCCCACGTGCGGGCCGGCCGCTCCTTCAGCTTCGAGGTGGACGCGCCCGACGAGGGCGTGGCGCGCACCAGGGCGACCGAGCTGGCCGACCGCTTGCTGGCCAACCCGGTCATTGAGCAGAGCCGGCTCGAGCTCGAGGCGATCTGAGCGTGGCGCCGCGCATCGGCGTCGTCGTCTTCCCCGGGACCAACTGCGAGCACGACGTCGTCACCGCGGCCGAGCTCGCCGGCGGGAGCGGCGTGCTCCTCTGGCACCGCGACGCGTCGCTCGGGCCGGTCGACGCGGTGGTGCTGCCGGGCGGCTTCGCCCACGGGGACTACCTGCGCCCCGGTGCACTGGCCCGCTTCTCGCCGGTCATGAAGGCGGTGCGCGACTTCGCCCGGGGCGGCGGCCCGGTGGTGGGCATCTGCAACGGCTTCCAGGTGCTGACCGAAGCGGGGCTGCTCCCCGGGGCGTTGCAGAAGAACGGGCGCCTCCGCTTCCTCTGCGAGCCGGCACGCGTCGTGGTGTCCTCGACGTCGTCGGTGCTCACGTCGGGCACGACCGCGGGCGACGAGCTCGTCATCCCGATCAACCACTTCTCGGGCAACTACACCTGCGACGCCGACACGCTGCGCGCACTCCGGGACGAGGAGCGTGTCGTGCTGCGCTACGCCGACAACCCCAACGGGTCGCTCGACGCCATCGCGGGCATCACCAACGAGACGGGCAACGTCGTCGGCCTCATGCCGCACCCCGAACGCGCCAGCGCAGCGATGCTGGGCTCGACCGACGGCCTGGTCCTGTTGCGCTCGCTGGTGAACGCCGCCGCGGCGCGTGTCGCCGCGGCCTGACTCCCGAGCGGTCGACAGCGCTACTGAGCCGGCGCCGGCGCCCGGGGTGACCGCGCACCGAGCGGTGCGCTCCGTAGTGTGATGTCGTGGGCGAGCGGCGGCTGGAGCAGGACGAGGTTCCGGCCACCGGCTCACCGGCCCGGGTGCTGCTGGTCCTGGTCATCGCCCTGCTTCTCGGGCCGCCGGCCGCCCTCTTCGGGGCGGCATCCGGCTCGGCCGGCGCGGGGACGGTTCGCCGCTCGTCCGTGGCGCGGGCATCAGCGGGCAAGCAGCTCGACCCGCACGAGTACGAGCCCGGGGCCTGCGTCGAGTACCCGCCCACCTCGGGCGACCGGAAGCTGACCGTCTTCCTCGATGCGGGACACGGCGGCCTCGATCCGGGTGGTGTCGGCACGACGGAGTCCGGCCAGACGGTCTACGAGGCAGACGCGACGCTTCCCGTCGAGCTCGACGCGATGGCCCTGCTGCGGGCCAAGGGGTTCACCGTGGTGGTGTCGCGCACGAAGGACGAGACGGTGCTCCGGCCCGCTCGCGACGATGTCTCAGGCGGCCTCTTCACCGCCCAAGGCGTGCACGACGACGTGGCGGCGCGCGACAAGTGTGCGGACATGGCAAAGGCACACGTCGCTCGTGGGCATCTACTTCGACGCCGGAGGTTCGCCGCTCAACGCGGGCACCGTCACCGGCTACGACACGGCGCGGCCGTTCTCGGCGCAGAACCTCAAGCTGGCCACCCTGGTCCAGAACGACGTGCTCGGCGCGCTGAACGCGGCACGGCTGGACGATACCGAACCTCGGCGTCGTCGACGACAGCGAGCTCGGCGGCCCGGCGCTCACGACGGCGGCCGCCGACTACGGCCATCTCCTCCTGCTCGGCCCGGCCGTACCCGGCTGGTTCTCCACGCCGAGCACGATGCCGGGCGCGCTCGATCGAGCCGCTGTTCATCACGGATCCCTTCGAAGCCGACATCGCGACGAGCGCGCAGGGCCAGCAGGTGATCGCGGGTGGTCTCGCCCAGGCGGTGGAGCAGTACTTCGTGCAGAGCGCGGACACGGGTCACAACGCAGAGGCCGCGTCGCCGCATCGTCACGGGCCGACGTCCGGGCGCGGCTGAGGAGCCCACGGCCACTCGCCGCGGGGCGGCGGCGTCAGCTCCGCGCCCGCGAGATCTCGGCCTTCTGCAGGACGGCCGCGCTGACGCCGGCGGCCCGCCAGGTCGAGTAGGTGATGCCCTTGCGCTCGCCGTAGGCCTTGGCCACCTTGACGAACTGCTTCTCCAGCGCCGTGAGGTCCTTGACCTGGTCCACCCGGGAGCGCTCGTCGAAGAGGTCCTTTTGCTCCTGGAGCAGGTGCAGGCGAGTGAGCGCGTCGGCCCCGGCGAGCTGGGAGTCGATGGTGCCCAGCCGCTTGTCGATGGAGGCCGGCGTGCGTTTGCGCCCGCGCTTGGGCTTCGAGGTCTCGAGCGCCTCGAGATAGTGACGGACGGTTGCACTCTCGGCACGCCCACGAGCCAATGCGGCCTTGTGGCCGGTGCTCATGGGCTTGCGAGGAGCCGAAGTCTTTCCCTTTGTTGGCATAGTCCTATTGTGTCGCGTCCGAGCCGGGCATATACCTCAATTCCGGTTGTGAGTTTGTGACAGTTCGCGGCTCGGTTCATTTCGGCCCGAACCCGTGCGCCCATCTCGTCAAATCCGCTGGTATCCACCGGAGAATCCGCTGAGAAGACGCCGGCGCATTGCGCGCGCCCGCCGGCGTCATTTCGCCTCGCGCACCGGGGTTACCCTGCTGGGATGCGCGTGGGCAGCGATGCCACCCTCGATGCACGGAGTCGCCGCACCATGGCCACCGTGCTGCTCGTGGCCGCCCTGCTCATCTTTGCCTACTGGATCGCCTGGCTGGCCCACCGCTCCCTCGTGGCGTCGGAGACCACGTCGGGTTACACCCAGTTCGAGGACGCCTTCCCCCTGGCCGACGGCTGGCTGGCTCTCTGTCTGGTCGCCGCCTCGTACTGCCTCGTGACGGCGCGGCGGGCGGCCCTGTTCTGGCTGCTGGCCGGGGGCGGTGCCGGGTTGTATCTCTTCGCGATGGACGTGCTCTACGACCTCCAACACGGGGTGTGGGGCAAGGGCGCCAACGGGGTGATCGAGCTCGTCATCAATCTGGTGACGCTGGGCCTGTCGGTCTTCGTGTTGCACTGGACCTGGACCCGAAAGGAGGCGCTGTTCTCCCGATGAGCAGCGACGACGTGTGAGCACCTACGAATTCGACCCCGACACCTACGCCGAGCTGATGCGGACCGACATACCCGCCTACCCCCGGCTCCAAGAGGCGGTTGCCGCCGCAAGCGAGGAGGCCGGTCCGGACCGGGCGGAGGCACCGCTCGCGGCGTGTCCCGGATCCTCGATCTCGGCACGGGCACGGGCGAGACCGTGGCCGCCGTGCTGGCCCGCCACCCCGGTGCGCGCGCGGTCGGGGTCGACAAGAACGAGCGGATGCTCGGTGCGGCCCGCCGCGCGCCTGGCCGGCTTGGCGGTCGAGCTCGCGGTGGCGGAACCTGGTCGACCCGCTGCCCGCCGGCCCCTTCGACCTGGTCGTGTCGGCACTGGCCATCCACCACCTCGAGGGACCGGACAAGGCGGCGCTGTTCGCCCGGATCGCCGGCGTCCTGCGGCCCGGCGGGCGCTTCGTCCTGGGCGACGTCGTCATCCCCGTCGATCCCGCCGACGCGGTGACGCCGGGCCTCGAGGGCCACGACCGCCCGTCGACGGTGGCCGACCAGCTGCGATGGCTGGCCGACGCCGGCTTCGACGCGGCCGAGGTATGGTCCGAACACGACCTCGCGGTGCTGCGAGCCGATCGTCCCGGTTGAGGACGCCCGGCGCACTCGGGCCCTGCCCTGGTCGTAGCGGCGCGGCCCCTATCGTGGAGGTCACCATAGACTCTTCCGGCCGAGGCGCTGCACCGGGCGCTCGGCCTGACCGACGACGAGTTCGAGGCCGTGGGCAAGATCCTCGGGCGCGAGCCCAACCACCTCGAGCTGGCGCTTTACGCGGTGATGTGGAGCGAGCACTGCTCGTACAAATCGTCCCGGCTGCACCTGCGCCGCCTGCCCACCGAGGGCTCCCGCGTGCTGGTGGGCCCGGGCGAGAACGCCGGGGTGATCGACGCCGGCGACGGCATCGCGGTGGCGCTGCGCATCGAGAGCCACAACCATCCGTCCGCGATCGAGCCCTACCAGGGTGCGGCGACCGGTGTGGGCGGCATCCTGCGCGACATCTTCACCATGGGCGCGCGCCCGCTGGCCGTGATGGACCCGCTCTTCTTCGGGCCGCCCGACGACGCGCGCCAGCGATGGCTCCTCGAGGGCGTGGTGAGCGGTATCTCGGGCTACGGCAACTCTGTCGGCGTGCCCACCGTCGGTGGCGAGCTCACCTTCGACGAGTGCTACGAGCAGAACCCGCTCGTGAACGTGCTCTGCATGGGCGCGCTCCCCGTCGAGCGATTGGTGCTCGGCATCGCGTCGGGACCGGGCAACCTCGCCGTGCTGCTCGGCTCGAGCACCGGGCGTGACGGCATCGGCGGGGTGAGCGTGCTGGCCTCAGCCGGCTTCAGCGGCGACGGCGCGGGCGCGGCCGACGACACCAAGCGGCCCAGCGTCCAGGTGGGCGACCCCTTCGAGGAGAAGCGCCTCATTGAGGCCTGCCTCGAATTGCTCGACACCAAGTTGGTCGTCGGGATCCAGGACCTCGGCGGCGCCGGCCTCGCCTGCGCCACCAGCGAGACGGCGGGGCGGGGCGGTGCCGGCATGGACGTCGACGTGTCCGCCGTGCCGCGGCGCGAGGACGGGATGGAGCCCTGGGAGGTCATGACGAGCGAGAGCCAGGAGCGCATGCTCGCCATCGTGCGCCCCGAATCGTGGCCGGCCGTGGCGGCCATCTGCGAGAAGTGGGAGGTGCGCGCCTCGGTCGTGGGCACGGTCACCGCTCCGGAGCCCGGCGGGGGCGGCCGTCTGCGCATACGCGACGGCCAAGACGGGCCGGTGCTCGCCGACGTACCGGCGGCGTCGCTCTCCGACGACGCGCCCCTCTACGACCGGCCCCGCCGGCCGCCGGCCGCGCCCGAGTCCCCGCCGCTCGAACCGCCCGCGCCGGGCGAGTGCGCGGCCGACCTGCTCGCGCTGGTGCGTTCGCCGCGCTGGGTCTACCGCCAGTACGACCACCAGTTGTTCTTGAACACCGTGGCGGGTCCGGGCTCCGACGCCGCGTTGTTGCGGTTGGCCGGTCCGGGCCTGCCGCCGTCTTCGCGCGGGGTGGCCCTCAGCACCGACTCCAACCCGCGCGCCTGCGCGCTCGACCCGCGTGCGGGCACCGCGCTGGTCCTGGCCGAAGGCGTCGCCAACCTAGCCTGCGTCGGCGCCACGCCGGTCGCCGTCGTGAACTGCCTCAACTTCGGGAACCCCGAACACCCCGAGGTGATGTGGCAGCTCTCCGAGTGCATCGACGGCATGGCCGAGGCCTGTCGCGCCCTGTCGCTACCGGTGATCGGCGGCAACGTGAGCCTCTACAACGAGAGCGCCGGGGCCGACATCGATCCCACGCCGGTGCTCGGCGTCCTTGGCCTCGTCGACGCGGTGCACGCCCGCCCGCCGGGCCTCGGCTGGTGCGACAACGATGTCGTGGTGCTGCTCGGTGTCCGCGCCGGGTCCGCTCCCGGCGCTCGGCCGGGGAGTGCGTTCCCGCTCTGGGGCACGCGCTGGGCGACCGAGCGGCGCGGCCACCGCGGTGGTGCGGGCCGCGTCCCCGCCGTGGACTTCGATGCCCACGCATCGCTCTGCGCATTCGTGGCCGGGCTCGTCGCCGATCAGGTGGCCGGGCCCGACACGACCGGGACGCCGGGCGGCGCATTGGTGCACGCCGTCCATGACGTCTCGGGCGGTGGCCTCGGCGTGGCCGTGGCCGAGATGGCGGCCGAGGCGGGCATCGGCTGCGCACTCGATGTCGACGACCCCGCCGAGCTGTTCAGCGAGCTGCCGTCCCGCATCGTGGTCGCCACCGCCCATCCCGATGCGCTGGGCGCCCGCGCCGCCGAGGCCGGCGTCCTCGCTACGGTCCTCGGGCGCGCCGGCGGAGACCGCTTGCGCCTCGGGGGCCTGGTCGACCTCCCGGTCGCAACGGTGCGTGCCGCCAACGAGGGCAACCTGGGGTCGGCCCTGGGCGATCCGTGATGACGGCGGCCTGTGCGACAATGAAGGCCGGGTGATGGGCGTGAAGGAAGCGTGCGGTGTCTTCGGGGTCTACGTGCCCGGGTCGCGGGTGGCCAACCTGACCTTCGACGGGCTCTTCGCCCTGCAGCACCGCGGCCAGGAGTCCGCCGGCATGGCGGTGAGCGACGGCAACACCGTCACCGTCGTGAAGGACATGGGCCTGGTGGCGACCGTGTTCGACGAGCGCACCCTCTCGGGCCTCGACGGCCACCTCGCCATCGGCCACACGCGGTACTCGACCCACGGCGCCTCGGACTGGTCCGGCGCCCAACCCGTCTACCGGCCGGTCGGGCGCGCCGGCTTCGCGCTCGGGCACAACGGCAACCTGACCAACACCGCGGCCCTGGCCGAGAAGGCCGGCATGCTGCCCGGCTCCGTCGCCACCGACAGCGACGTCGTGGCCGAGCTCCTCGCCCACTCGTTCCCCGAGACCGAGGACCTGGCGACGGCGCTCCAGGCCGTGCTCCCCATCCTCGAGGGCGCCTTCTCCTTCGTCCTCATGAGCTCCGAGCGTCTCTTCGGCGTGCGCGACCCCTTCGGGTTCCGCCCGCTGTGCCTGGGCCGGATCGGCCCTGCGGACGCGCCCAAGGGTTGGGTGCTCGCGTCCGAGACGCCCGCGTTGAGCGTCATCGGCGCCTCCTTCGTGCGCGAGGTCGCGCCGGGCGAGCTGGTCGTGATCGATGCCGACGGACCGCAGAGCCTCGAGATCCCGTGGCTACGCGACGTCGAGCCGCGGCTGTGCATCTTCGAGTTCGCCTACATCGCGCGACCCGACAGCCGCCTCTACGGCCGCGAGGTGCACGAGACCGCGCTGTCGCATGGGCGAGCTGCTCGCGCTCCAGGCGCCGGCACAGGCCGACATGGTGATGGGCGTGCCCGAGTCCGGAGTCCCCGCCGCCGAAGGCTTCGCGCGGGCGAGTGGCATTCCCTACGGGCAGGGACTGGTGAAGAACCGTTACATCGGGCGCTCGTTCATCGCGCCGGGCCAGCAGGAGCGGGCCGACGCGGTGCGGCGGAAGCTGAACCCACTGAGCGACGCTATCGCGGGCAAGCGGCTGGTGGTCGTGGACGACTCCATCGTGCGCGGCACGACGCAGCGTTCGGTGATCCGCATGCTGCGCGAGGCGGGCGCGGCGGAGGTGCACCTGCGCATCTCATCGCCGCCGTGGCGCTGGCCCTGCTTCTACGGGATCGACACCCCCTCGCACGAGGAGCTCCTCGCCACGCACCACTCCGTCGAGGAGATGGCGCGCATCTTGGGCGCTGACTCGCTGGCGTACATCAGCATCGCGAACCTGAAGGAAGCGATCGACGCAGACGGCGGGTTCTGCGACGCCTGTTTCACCGGCGACTACCCCACACCCGTCCCCGTGGCCTCCACGACGCCGGTCGAGCTGGGCCGGCCCGAGCCGGCCGCGGCCGCGGCACCAGGGCGCCCTCCCCGGAGTCTGAGCCGTGGGACAGGGCGGCGCCACGTACGCCGGCGCCGGCGTGGACATTGCCGCGGGCGACGCCGCGGTCGACCGTCTGCGCGCGCTGGTCAGCGGCATCGGCGGGTTCGGTGCCCAGTTCGCCCTCGACACCGAGCGCTACGCCCACCCGGTCCTCGTCGCGTCGACCGACGGGGTCGGCACCAAGCTCGAGGTGGCGCGGGCCACCGGTCGCTACGAGACCGTCGGCATCGACCTGGTGGCGATGTGTGTCGACGACCTCGTCTGCACCGGCGCCGAACCCCTGTTCATGCTCGACTACATCGCGACGGGCAAGCTCGACCCCGACCGCATCGCCACCGTCGTGGCCGGTGTGGCCGAGGGCTGCCGCCAAGCCGGCTGCGCGCTGATCGGGGGTGAGACAGCCGAGCACGCACGCGTCATGGCGAGCGACGAGCTCGACCTGGCCGGCTTCGCCGTTGGTGTCGTCGAAGCCGGGACCCAGGTCGGGCCCGACCGGGTGCGACCGGGTGACGCCGTCGTGGGCCTGCTCTCACCCGGCCTGCGCTCCAACGGGTACACGCTCGCCCGCCACGTCCTCTTGGAGCGCGCGGGCCTCGACCTCGGCGATCCTGCCTGGGCGGGGGCCGGCCACAGCGTGGCCGACGAACTGCTGCGCCCGTCGGTGATCTATGCGCCGGCAGTGCTGGCCGTGCGGGCCGCGCTGGGCGACGGGTTGCACGCCTGTGCGCACATCACCGGCGGGGGGATCGTCGGGAACCTGCCTCGCGCCCTGCCCGAGGGCACCGGCGCCGTGCTCGCGCGCGGCGCCTGGGAGGAGCCGCGGGTGTTCGCCGAGATCGAGCGCCTGGGCTCGGTGGCAGAGGACGAGATGGACCGCGTCTTCAACCGCGGCATCGGCATGGTGCTCGTCGTGGACGCGGCGGCAGTCGCCGCCGCGCTCGACGTGCTCGAGACGGCGGGACAGCCTTCCCGCGCGATCGGGGAGATCGCCGCCGGCGTCACCGGCGTGCGCTTCGCGTGAGCGGAGCGGAGCGTTATCCCGAGCTGCGCGAGCACCTGCTCGCCCATTCGGTCAGGCGCGGCCAATTCACGCTCAAGTCGGGCCGCACCAGCACCTGGTTCATCGACTCCAAGCAGACAGTGTGCCGGCCCGAGGCCATGGTGCTCGTGGCCGACGCGGTGCTCTCGGTGGTGCCGACGGAGGCGACCGCCATCGGCGGGCTGACCATGGGTGCGGACCCGGTGGCCTTCGTCACCGCGGGCGTCGCGGCCACGCGTGGACGCCCGCTCAAGGCCTTCAGCGTGCGCAAGGAAGCCAAGGACCACGGTGCAGGCGGGCGCATCGCCGGTGCGCTCGACCCAGGAGACAAGGTGGTGGTGACCGAGGACACGGTCACCCGCGGCACGTCGCTCCTCGAGGCCGCCCATGCCGTGTGCGATGCCGGCGCCGAGGTCGTGCTCCTCGTCGCCCTCGTCGACCGTGGGGGCACGGTGGAGGCGATGGCAGCGGAGGAGGGGATTCCGTTTCAGGCTCTCCTGACGGCACCCGACCTCGGGTTTCCCTACGAGGGCGCGTAAGCCCGCGCCCACCTCGGCGTCGGGGAACGGGTCCCCGAATCGGGACACCCTTGCGGTCGGGCTGCAACCCCCATAGATTCACCCCGACCGAGGGAGGTGGCGCCGAGGGGGGGACCCTGCGCAGCTATGCGACGGGGGCCGGCGCGTTCGTGCCGTGACCTAGAAGACGGCAATCGGGTTCACCGGCGAGGCGGTGCCGCGGCGCAAGACCAGTGGCGCCACCGCGAAGAGGAACTCCCAACGCTCCTCCGCCGCGCAGGCGTCGGCCAGCGCGTCGAGGTCCAGGTTGTCCAACAGGTGGACGCCCATGGCGACGATCGCGACGGTGTGGATCGGCATCACCACGCCGTCGACCCGCGAGGGCAGGACGTCGGAGACCCCGTCGCTGCCGAGCGCCGCCACGTCGCGCTCGCGCAGCCAGGACAGGCACGAGGCGTCCAGGCCGGCCGCCAGGCTGCCGAGATCCCACGGCCCGTGCTCGTCCCGCCAGCGCCAGCGCCCGGTGCGCACGAGCAGCGCGTCGCCCGGGCGCACCCGGAACCCGGCCCGTGTCTCGGCGGCCTCGAGGTCCTCGGGGAACACCGGGTCGCCGGGCTCGAGCGCGTCGACCCCGCGCAGCGCGGGGATGTCGAGCAGCACGCCCCGTGTCACCACGCCGCCGTTGAGGTGATGGATGCCGAGCCGGGTGGCGCCGTGGGCGGTCACCGTCTCGGCCGGATAGCCGTTGAACAGCCGGCCTTCGTGCATGACGTGGCACAGCGCGTCGATGTGGCTGGTCGCGAAGCCGTGCGGCGTGACGGCCAGGTAGTCGGCGCCCCAGCCCTCGGTGAACGTTCCGATCATGTGGTGGGCGACCGGCGTGGGGTTGTCCACCGCCGCCTGCGTGTTCAAGGCCCGCGCGCACGACACGGTGCGGCCCGAGCGCACGGTGGCCGCGCCGGCGGCGGTCACCTCGGGCGTGATGAGGTGCAGCGCGCCCAGCTGGTCGTCGTCGCCCCAGCGGCCCCAGTTGGACAGTGAGGTGTGCAGGGCGAGGACGTCCGCGGTGGCCATGGGGGCGCGGGGCACGGCCGGACAGTAGCCCGACACGCGTAATGTCGTCCTATGACCACATTGCAAGGTGACTACGAACCCAGTCCCTCCACGTGGGTACGCGACCAGGTGGCCGAGTACGAGGCCTCGGGCGGGCAGCGGGCCAACACGCTGCTCGACACCGGGATGCCCGTCATCATCGTCGCCTCCCGGGGCGCCAAGAGCGGCAAGGTGCGCAAGAACCCCCTGATGCGGGTCGAGCACGGCGGCGAGTACGCGCTGGTCGCGTCGAAGGGAGGAGCGCCCGAGAAACCCGAGTGGTATTACAACCTCGTCGCTCACCCCGACCAGATCACCGTTCAAGACGGGCCCGAGCCCTTCGCCGTGACCGTGCGTGAGGTGCGTGGCGACGAGAAGGCCGAGTGGTGGGAGCGCGCCGTGGCTGCGTACCCGCCCTATCGCGAGTACCAGGAGAACACGGACCGCCGGATCCCCGTCTTCGTGGCCAGCCCGGCCTGAGCGGCCTGGCCTGAGCGGCCCGGCCTCAGCCGCGGGCTCGGCGTCAGCCCGCGGGAGCGAAGGCCTCGACCATGGCGGCGCGCCAGGGAACGAGCAGAGGCTCGGCGCGCCAGCGGGGTCTTGCCCAGGCGCACCACGATCAGGTCCAGCGGGGGGCAGATGGTGATCGACTGGCCCTCGTAGCCAGCAGGCGCGGAACGTGCCGCGGGTGTCGCCCGCCACGCCCCACCAGTGCGCACCATAGGGACTGTCGTCCTCGGGGTCCACCGACACCCACGTGCGGGCGTAGTCCACCCAGCCCGCCGGCAACAGGCGGGTGCCCTCCCACGATCCGTCGCGCAGGTAGAGCAGCCCGAAGCGCGCGAAGTCGCGGGCCGTTGCGCGCAGGTAGGACGAGCCGACCCAGGTGCCCGCCTCGTCGAACTCGGGCTCGGCACTGGTCATGCCGATGGCCCCGAACAGCCGGCTGTGCAAGAAGCGGGCGTAGGCCTCGCCGGGCCCGACGGCGCGGGCGACGATGCCCGAGATGATGTTCGACGTGCCCGACGAGTAGGAGAACCGTGTTCCCCGGTGGTGCAGCGAGGGGGCGGTCGGCCGCGAAGTGCGCCATGTCGGCCTGGCCATCTCCGAAGAGCATCTCGATCACGTCGGACACGCGGTCGTCCTCGTAGCTCTCCACGAAGTCGAGGCCGTCGCGCATGGCCAGCAGCTGGCGCAGCGTGATGGCATGACGCGGGTCATGCTCGATCGGCCCATTCGGGCACCGCGGCCGGCGTGTCGAGGTCGAGGCGGCCGGCGCCGACGAGCAGGCCGACGACCGCGTGCAGCACGGACTTGGCCATCGACCAGCTGAGCAAGGGCGTCGCCGCCGTCACCGGCGTGGGCGGGCGGTCGAAGTGCTCGAGCGCGCCCTGGTAGCGCTCGGCCACGACCCGGCCGCGGTGCACCACGAGCACGGCGAAGGTGCGTGGCCAGCGGGCCCTCGTCGTCGAACACCTCGTCGAGCAGGGGGCGCAGCTCGACGCCGGCGGGCAGCGGGCCCTCGGGCCACGCCTCGGTCGGCCAGGGGACCCCGGGCGGCTGGCCGGGGAGGGCGACCAACCCGCTCACACCGAGGACAGGAACGCGAGCAGCGCCGCGTTGGTCTCGGCAGGCCGCTCCTGTTGCACCCAGTGACCGGCGCCCTCAACCACCGTCGCGCCACGGAAGTCCGGCAGCAGTTCGGCCATCGCCTCGACGGCGCCCGGCATCATGAGGTTGACCGGATCGAGCGAGCCCGTGATGAAGCCGGTCGGCATGGCGTAGCGAGACGCCGGCAGGTCCTTGGAGCGCTCCCAGTTGGCGTCGAGGTTGCGGTAGAAGCTGACCGGGCCGAAGAGCCCACCCTGGCGCAGGCCCTCGGTGTAGACGTCGACGTCGTGCTCGCTCAGCCAGGCGGGCAGCACGTCGGGCGGCGGCGTCAAGACGTCCAAGAAGCGCGTGCCCGCCGCCGGCGCGTTCGACACGAGCGGGGCGGGATCGGCCATGCCCTCGCCGCTGGCCGAATACAGCATGGTGCGCACGTAGCGCCGCGGGTCTTCGTCGAACTCCGCCTCGGCCGGGCCGACGTCTTGGAAGTAGAGCATGTAGAAGAACCCGTCGCCGAAGAGGTGCCGGAAGATCTCAGTCGGCGGCCCGGGCGCCTGGGAGTAGGGGACGCTCATGTTGTAGATGGCCGCGACGCGCTCGGGGTGCAGCCGTCCGAGCTCCCACACCACCATGGAGCCCCAGTCGTGGCCGGAGAAGACGGCCGGTCTCGTAGCCGTAGTGGTCGAGCAGGCCGCACAGGTCGCCGGTCAGCTGGTCCGAGCCGTAGGCGGCGACATCGCGCGGGTGCGAGCTCCCGCCGTAGCCGCGCAGGTCGGGGGCCAGGACGCGGTAGCCGGCGTCGCCCAGCGCGCTGAGCTGGTGGCGCCACGAGTACCACAGCTCGGGGAACCCGTGGCACAGCACGACGGGGCGCCCGTCCGCCGGCCCGGCCGTGGCCACGTGGAGCTCGATCTCGTTGGCCGGGATCTGCTCGTGGACGATGTCAGCCATGGGGCGCCGCCTTCTCGTGCTCGGTTTCTGCGGCTTCTCCTCGTGGTGCTTCTGGATGGCCGACATGACGGCGTTGCCCGCCGCGCCGATGAATTCGGGCCGGTTCTCGGCCGCCCAGTCCCGGCTCGAGGTCAACGACTCCGACGTGCCCTGGAACGCGCGGCGCCACGTAGCGGGCGATGAGCTCGTAGGAGTGGCGGGTCGCCGCGGTGTCGGCCCACTCGTGGCCCATGAGCAAGAACGTGCCGAAGCCGCCCGACTGGGCTCGCAGCCGCTCGACCTGCGCGATGGCGTCGTCGACGGTGCCGATGACGGCGAAGCCCGAGGCGTTGAGCGCATCGACGAGCGACTCGAAGTTCTCGGTGTTGGGTGCGAGCGGCAGCGCGGCCACCCGCTGGAAGTAGTCGACCCATTCGCTGAGGCCGAAGGCGACGTCGGCGACGGCCTGCTCCTTTGGTGTCGGCGATGTGCATGGGGCCGACGAGGCGCCACGCGTTGCGGTCCACCGTGGTGCCGAACTCGGCGGCGCGCTCCTCCATGACGTCCCAGTGCGCGCCCAGCACGTCGAAGCCACCGGCCGAGGTGGCGCCGATGGAGAGGAGACTGCAGCCGAAGCGGCCCGCCGCCCGCGGTCCGGCCGGGGACACCTGTGCGGCCACCGCGACCTCGGGGAAGGGACGCTGGTACGGGCGCAGCTGCAGGCGGGCCTTGGTCAACGTGAACCAGTCGGTCTCCATCGTGACCGTCTCGCCCGCCAGCAACAAGAGGATCGCCTCGAGGGCCTGCTCCATCATGTCGCGCTGGCGGGCCGGGTCGATGCCCATCATGAAGGCGTCGGATGGCAGCGCGCCCGGTCCGGCGCCGATCATGACCCGGCCGCGGGTCAGATGGTCGAGCAGGACCATGCGGTCCGCCAGCATGAACGGGTGGTGGTACGGGAGGGAGGAGACGCCGGTGCCGAGGCGGATGTGCTTGGTGCGCTGGCGCGGCGGCGGCGATGAAGACCTCGGGCGAGGCGATGATCTCGTAGCCGGCCGAGTGGTGCTCGCCGAACCAGGCTTCGTCGAAGCCGAGCTGGTCGAGATGCTCGATCAGCTGCAGATCGCGCTCGAGCGCGAGCGTCGGGTTCTGGCCGACCGGGTGGAACGGGGCCAGGAAGATCCCGAACTTCAGTCGGCCGTCGGCCTCAATGGTGGTCATCGCGCTCCCCGTCGTCTCGGCGGTCTGTGCGGTCTCGGTGGTCTTCTCGGTCCCCTCACGGCGAGTTTCACACACGAGCCCGAAGGCCGTGCGTTCGAGGGCAGCGTGGCGACGACCCCGGCAGCGGCGGCGAGGCGGAGGTGGCCCGGCCCGAGGCGGCCCGCCCCTCCGACGGGTCCTCGTTGAACGACGCCGCCGGACGGGCAATGGTGTAGGCGATGCCGATCCTCGACGCCCGACACGACCTCGCCCATCCGGTCGAAGGTGACACCGCCTGGAGCGAGTCCTATTACTTCAACGCCTACGACGAGGGCACCGACACGGGCCTGTTCTCCCGGGTGGGCATCCGCCCCAACGAGGGGACCATGGATGTCGGGATGTCGCTGTGGCTCCCCGGCGGCGAGCTGGGCGAGTACCGCTGGGTCAAGGAACAACGCGAGATGGTCGACACGGTGCTCGACGTCGGAAACGTGCGCTACGAGATGCTCGAGCCGCTGCAGTCGTGGCGACTGACGATGGAGGGCGAGGTCCAGGCGCGCCCGTGCGGCCCGGGCCCCGCCGCGACGCGCCCGGTCCCGGTCGCGCTCGACGTGCGCTTCGACGCCATCACGCCCGCCGTGGGGACCGACGGCCAGCCCGGCGGCCCGCGCACGGCCGAGGCGGCCGCCGCCGCGGGCACAGTCGGCAAGGGCCACCTCGAGCAAGCGGGGCGCTGGACGGGCAGGCTCACCGTCGACGGCGTGGGTCACGAGTGGCGTGGCGCGCACGGCAACCGCGACCGCTCCTGGGGACCGCGGCGCTGGGGCGGTCCGCGCATGTGGCGCTGGTTCTCCATCAACATCGGCGACGACGTGCACTTCGGGGGGATCCGCCTCGGCACCGAGGCCGGGGACCTCCACCGCGGCTGGGTCTGGGACGGGGCGCGGGCGGTGTCGGTGGCGGAGTGGCGCGTGCGCACCGAGCTCGAGGACGACGGTGTGACCCATCGGGTCGTGCACCTCGACGTGCTCGACAAGGAGGGGCGCATCTTCGCGCTGCGCGGCGAGGTGCTGCGGGTGGCCAACATCGGCCAGGCGGGCGGCACCCTGGTCAACGAGGGGCTCGCCCGCTGGACCTACGAGGACCCCGCGGGCACGACGCGTACCGGGTTTGGCATCTGCGAGTACCTGCACCAGCTCGACGACGGCGGGAGACCGGTCGTCCCGGTCGCCTAGGCCGGCGATGGCGACCCGGTCGAGCAGCGAGGACCTCGCCGCCGCGCTCGGCGCGCGCTTGGATGGGACCGTCCAAGACCTGCACCGCCTCTCGGGCGGGGCGTCGCGGGTGACCAGTTCCTTCGATCTCGCGCAGCCCGGCGGGTTGCGCGGTCTGATCTTGCAGATGGACCGGGGCGACGGCGGAGGGAAGGCCGGACTGGTCCAGCTCGAGCGCGCATTGCTCGACACCGCGCGCGCGGCGGGCGTTCCCGTGCCCGTGGTGGTGGCGAGCGGCGACGGCGCGGCGGGACGGCCTCGGGCGCGGCGTGGCTGGTGGTCGAGCGTCTCGAGGGCGAGACGATCCCGCGCAAGATCCTGCGCGATCCCGAGTGGGCCGTGGCCCGTGCCGCGCTGACCGCGCAGTGCGGGCGGGCGGTGGCGGCGATCCACACGATCGATCCCGACGCCATCGGCGGGCTGCCGCCGGTGGATCCCCTCGGCGACCCGCTGCCCTATCTCGACCTGCTCGGCGAGGCGCGCCCTGCGCTCGAGCTCGGGGCGCGCTGGCTGGGCGTGCACGTGCCCGCGCCAGGGTCGCGGGTGACGGTGCACGGCGATCTCCGGCTCGGCAACCTGCTGGTCGGTCCCGACGGCCTGCGCGGCGTCCTGGACTGGGAGCTGGCCCACGCCGGCGACCCCGCAGAGGACATCGGGTGGTTGTGCGCTCCGGCTTGGCGCTTCGGGGGCGCAGGCGAGGTCGGCGGCTTCGGGAGCGTCGGCGAGCTGCTCGGCGCGTACGAGGCCGCGGGTGGTGAGGCGATCGACGGCGACCGCGTCCATTGGTGGCAGGTCTACGCCACGGTCAAGTGGGCGACCATCTGCGCGCTGCAGGCCTCGGTGCACCTGAGCGGCGCCACGCGCTCGGTGGAGCTGGCCGCCATCGGGCGGCGCGTCTGCGAGAGCGAGTGGGACCTCTTTTCTCTGCTTGGGGTGGCACCGGTTGCCCCTGCCCCTGTGCTCGAACCGGAGCCGGGTGCGGTGGCGAAGCGGTCCCGCGCTCCGTTCGGTCGCCCGACGGCGGCCGAGCTCGTCGAAGCCGTGCGCGAGTACCTCGAGGCCGGGGTGATGGAGCAGAGCGAGGGCGGCACGCGCTTCGAGGCGCGGGTGGCGCGCAACGCGCTGGGCATCGTCGAACGCGAGCTGCAGCTCGGTCCGGCCATCGCGGCGGCGCACGGCGAGCGACTGCGTGCTCTGGGTGCGGGTGACGATGCGTCCTTGGCCGCGGCCATCCGTGCCGGCGACGTCGACGGCGAGTGGGAGCGTGTGGCCGGTGCGCTCGCGGCGTCGGCGCGCGACCAGCTGCTGGTCGCGAACCCCTCCTACTTGCCCCCCGCCACGGCGTAGCCCTCCAGGCCTGGACGTCGTCCACGCTGGGCGAGTCCGGCGGCGACGACGGCGGCGTCAGCTGTCGTGGCCCCTTCGACCAGCGGCCGGGCGTCCGCCGTCTCCGTGGCCCGGCCGCCGATGCCGAGCAGGATCACCCCGGACACCAAGCTGCAGCCCGTCATGAAGGCCCAGGCGTGGTGGAAGGCCCCGACCGCGCCCGGGCCGGTTGCGGTGCCGAGGATGGCGACCAGGCAGGCGACCCCGAGCGCCACCCCGATCTGGCGCGTCATGGCGTAGAGGGCGGAGCCGGTGGCGAAGCGCTGCGGCGGCAGCGGCGCGGTGGCGGCCCCGCCGAGGGAGGGCAGCATGAGCCCCACGCCCAAGCCGCCGAGCAGGCTGCCCGGAAGGTAGGCGCCGGCCCAGTCGGGGCTCGCGCCGACGTGGGTGATCAACCACAGCCCGCCGCCGGCGAAGCACAGTGAGCCGGCCACGCCGACGACGCGGTGGCCGAAGCGGGCCCCGAGCAACCCCCGCGGGAAACGCAGTCAGACCGGCCAGCAGCGGCCCGGGAGCGATCATGAACCCGGCGCGCAGCACCGACTCGTGCCACACCCCGGTCAGAAAGAGGACCCCGCCGAGCACGAGCGCACCGAAGCCGCCGAAGAAGGCGAGTGAGCTGAGGTCGGCCAGGGCCACGGCGCGGTGGCGGAACACCGCGGGCTCGAGGATGGGGTTGGGGTGACGGAACGAACGCGCCACCAGCCATCCGCCCGACACCAGCGCCAGGACGAAGGCGCCGATGATGCGCCAGCTCGTCCAACCCCAGTCGGAGCCCTCGACGATCGCCGCGACCAGGCTGGCTACCGACACCGAGAGCAGCGCCGCGCCGGGCAGGTCGGCCCGGTGGGCGACCGGGTCGCGCACCTCGTCGAGCAACCGGATGCCGAAGAAGAGGGCGAGAACGCTGAAGGGCAGGTTCACCAGGAAGACCCAGCGCCAGCTGATCTGCACCAACAGGCCGCCGATCGGCGGGCCGAAGGCGGCCGCCGCCCCGCCGACGGCCGACCACATGCCGATGGCTGCCCCTTTGCGCGCCGGGCCGAAGGCGGGCAGGAGCAGGCCCAGGGACGTGGGCAACATGAGGGCGCCGCCGAATGCCTGCAGGACGCGCGCCCCGACGAGGAACTCGAGTGACGGCGCGACCGCGCAGAGCGCGGACGAGGCGGTGAAGATGCCGAGGCCGATCAGGAAGGCCTTCTTGCGCCCAGCCCGATCGGCCCAGCGCCCCGCCGGGACGAGGGCGGCGGCGAAGACGATCGTGTAGGCGCTGAGCACCCACGAGAGCGAGCTGAGGCTCTCGCCGTGGAACGTGGCCGAGATGCTCGGGAACGCGATGTTGACGATGAAGAGGTCCAGCGACGACAGGAACACACCGGTCAACACGATGAGGGCGGTCACCGTCGGGCGCGTGCTTCCGGCGATGCGATCGGTGGTCGGGCGGGCAGACTGCCGAGAGAGTCCTGTCACGAAACCCACTCTAGATGAGATAGTTTTATAAAACAACGCTCTAGCCGGAAACATGCGCTATCCTGGAGGGATGCTCAAGCGTGACTACCCGAGCCAGTACTGCCCAGTCGCAGCCACCCTCGAGGTCGTGGGCGAACGCTGGACGCTGCTGATCGTCCGGGACATCTTCTTGGGCATCCGGCGCTTCGACGACCTCCAGCGTGACCTGGGCGTGGCGCGCAACGTCCTGCAAGCCCGCCTCGAGCGCCTGGTCGAGGAGGGGATCTTGGTCAAGCGCCCGTACCAGGAGCGCCCGCTGCGCAGCGAGTACCGCCTGACCGAGAAGGGCGCCGACCTCTGGCCGGTGCTCGTGGCGCTGCTCCAATGGGGGGACCACTACGGGCTCGAGGGTGAGCGCCCGACGATCCTCCAGCACCGCGGCTGCGGTGGCGAGCTCGACGACCGGAGGCGCTGCACCACTTGCGGGACCGACGTCACCGTGACCGAGGCCGTGGCCATCCGCACCGGTGCGCGGCGCCCGGGGATGGCGGCCGGCGCCGAGCAGGCGACCGGGCCGGCTCGCGCCTGAGGCACCCACCTCCCGACAGGGTGGCTGCGCAAAAAGCGCACAGGCCCAGGCGCGCACATCGCTACCGTGGCTCCTATGAGCGACGAGGTGGCCTGGTTGGACGCGACGGCGCAAGCGGAACTCGTGCGGACCAAGGAGGTCACCCCGGCCGAGCTGGTGGCCGACGCGATCGCCCGCATGGAGAAGCTCAACCCGCAGCTGAACGCGATCATCCACGAGCTCTACGAGCGAGCCCGCGCCGAAGCGGCCGGCGCGCTGGCTGACGGCCCCTTCCGCGGCGTGCCCTTCCTCTTGAAGGACTTCGGGGCCGAGTTGGCGGGCACGCCCTTCTGCGAGGGCTTGGCCTTCGCAGGCGACTACCGCTCGAGCGTGACCCAGGAGCTCACGCAGCGCTACATCGACGCCGGGTTCGTGATCTGCGGCAAGACGAACACCCCCGAGCTCGCGATCCTCCCCACCACCGAACCGCGCCGCTTCGGCCCCTCGCGAAACCCGTGGCAGACGGACCACTCGACCGGAGGTTCGTCCGGCGGGTCAGCCGCCGCGGTGGCGTCGGGCATGGTGCCGGCGGCGCACGCCAACGACGGCGGCGGGTCGATCCGCATCCCCGCGTCGTGTTGCGGATTGGTCGGGCTGAAGCCGACGCGGGGACGCAACTCGCTCGCACCCCAATACGGCGACCTGATGAACGGCTTGGTGTGCGAGCACGTGCTCACGCGCTCGGTACGCGACTCGGCGGCGATCCTCGATGCGACGGCCGGCCCGGTCCCCGGTGACCCCTACTGGCCGCCGCCGCGGCGCGGCCCCTCCTTCGCCGCGGCGGCGGCTGCGCCACCGCCGCGGTTGCGCATCGCCGTGTTGACGGCCTCGCCCACCGGTTCTGACGTGCACCCCGACTGCGTCGCCGCCGCGCACGCGGCAGCCACGCTGTGTGAATCTCTCGGCCACCGCATGGTGGAGGCGTCGCTCGAGGTCGACGGCGACGCGTTCGTCGCAGATTTCGTCAACGTGTGGGCTGCCGGCAACGCGTGGGCGATGGCGGACTGGGAGGCTCGCCTCGGGCGGTCCGCCAGCGAGAACGACATGGAGCCGTTGAGTTGGGCGCTCGTCGCCCTCGGCCGCTCGCTGAACGCGGCGCAGTACCTGACCGCCGTCCAGGGGTTGCAGAAGGCGACGCGCCAGATCGCCGCCTCCTTCGACTCGTTCGACGTCCTGGTGACCCCCACGCTGGCCGAACCGCCCGCGCCGCTCGGCACCTTCGACTCCCCGCCGGGCGAGCCCCTGGCCGGCTTGTTCCGGGCCGCGGCGTACGTCCCCTTCACCCCGCCCTTCAACGCGACAGGCCAGCCCGGGATCTCGCTCCCGCTGCACTGGAACGACGCGGGACTGCCCATCGGGGTGCAGTTCGTTGGGCGCCTCGGGGACGAGGAGACGCTGCTGGCACTGGCCGGCGAGCTCGAGCGCGCGGCCCCGTGGGCAGGGCGCCGGCCGCCGGTCGCGGCCTAGGAAGAACCGGGGCGGTCGGCCACCAGGACGCAGCGCGTCCCCGAATAGATGGTGGGCATGCACTTGTTGCAGTGGATGCAGAGCGACGATCTCGTTGCACCGGCCTGCATCAGGTTCGGCAGGTCCGGCTCGCGCAGCAACGCACGAGCCATCGCGACGAACGCGAAGCCCTCGGCCAGCGCGGACTCGATCGTGGTCAGCTCGGTGATGCCCCCGAGCAGGATGATCGGCGTGCGCAGCGCCCGCTGGAACTGGCGGGCGTAGGGGAGAAAGAAGGCCTCCTCGAAGGGATAGGTGCGCAGAAAGCGGTGCCCGAGGACCCGGAAGCCCAGCCGGACGGGCGGCGGCAGCGTGGCGCCGAACTCCCTGAGCGGTGCCTCGCCGCGGAAGAGGTACATGGGATTGGCCAGCGAGCTGCCGCCGGTGAGCTCGAGCGCATCGAGTGAGCCGTCCGCCTCGAAGAGCGCCGCCGCCTCGAGGCTCTCGTCCACCCACAGACCGCCGTCCACCCCGTCCGCCATGTTCAGCTTGGCCGTCACCGTCGTCTCGGGCCCCACCGCGTCGCGCACTGTGCGCAGCACCGTGCGGGCGAAGCGGGCGCGGTTCTCCACCGAGCCGCCGAACTGGTCGTCGCGCCGGTTGAGCTTCGGGCTCAAGAACGCGCTGAGCAGATAGTTGTGCCCCACGTGCACTTCGATGCTGTCGAAGCCGGCCTCGACGGCAAGGGTGGCCGCCCGCCGGTAGTCCTCGACGATGCGCTCGATCCCGGCGCGGTCAACCGCGCGCGCAGGCGCGACCCCATGGGCGTGAACCCGCCCGATGGCGAGAGGGCGGGTGCGCCGTTCGAGCGCGCGTTGGCCACCGGCCCGGCGTGGCCGATCTGCGCCGCCACGGCCGCACCCTCTGCGTGCACGGCGTCGGTGAGCCGGCGGAGGTCGCGTGCGGTCTCGACGTCGAGGAGCAGGCAGTGCCGGTCGGTGCGGCCCTCGGGCGAGACCGCGAGATAGGCGACGGTCGACATGGCGGCGCCGCCCGCCGCCACCCGGCGGTGGAAGTCGACCAACTCGTCGCTCACCCGTCCGCCGGGCATGACGCCTTCGAACGTCGCCGCCTTGATGATGTGGTTGCGCAGCGTCAGTGCTCCGAGCGGTGCGGGCGCGAAGACCTGGGGGGCGGCCGGAAGTGCGGTGCGCGGCATCGGCCTACCTTGGCGCAGACGGGGCGACGGCGCACGTCGTCGGCCGTCGCGCTCAGCGCGGCGGGGACGAGGCGAGCGGCGAGGGCCGCAGCGGGGGCCCGCTCGAGCGCGGTGTGGTAGGTCGGCCGGTGCCCGAACGAAATCGGGGTGGGGGGGTTCCGGATCATGAGCACGGCGAGCAGCCCACCCGCCGCGCAGGTGGCGCTGGCGACGAACACCGCGGTGCGGAATCCGTCGGCCAGCTCCGCCGGCCCGAGCGCGGCCGCACCGGTAAGGCCGGCCACGAGGGGCAACACGGCCACGAAGACGAGCCCGGCGGCGCGGGCCACCGTGTTGTTGACGGCCGAGGCCACGCCGGCATGCTCGGCCGGCGCCGCGCTCATCGCCGTCGCGGTCAGCGGGGCCACGGTAATGGCCAGCCCGAACCCGAAGAGCAGCACGGCGGGGAAGACCTGAACCCAGTAACTGCCCGGTGTCGTGGCGCGGGCGAGCAGGGCCAGTCCGGCGGCGACGACGACGGGGCCGACACTCATCTGCAGGCGCGGCCCGATGCGCGCCGAGAGCTGTCCGGAGCGGGCGGAGAAGAGCAGCATCACCACCGTCACGGGCAGCAGGGCCAGCCCTGACGCGAGCGGGGTGTAGTGCACGACGATCTGGAGCTCGACGGGGAGGAGGAACAGGGCGCCGCCGAGCGCGCCGTAGACGACGAAGGTCACCGCGTTGGCGCCGCTGAATTGGCGGGACCGGAACAGGTTGAGCGGCAGCATCGGGTGCGTCCGGCGGTGCTCGACGAGCAGGAAGGCCGGCCCCGCCAGCGCGACGATCACGATCGCCGTGACCACGGCGGGACTGCCCCAGCCGCGGGTTGGCCCCTCGATGAGGCCGTAGGTCAGGCCGGCCAGGAAGGCGACGGCCAGCGTGGCCCCGGGCACGTCGACGCGCCCGGTGTTGGTGGGGTCGCTGCTCTCGGGCACGTGACGCGCCGTGAGCACCAGGACGCCGGCCGCGACGGGCACGTTGATGAAGAAGACCCAGCGCCACGACCCGGCCGCCAGGAGGTAGCCCCCCACCAGCGGCCCGGCCGCCGTGGCGACGCCGCCCAGCCCGGACCAGGCGCCGATCGCGCGCGATCGGTCGTCGGCGCGGAAGGAGGCCTGAATGATGGCGAGGCTGCCCGGGGTCAACAAGGCGCCCCCGATGCCCTGCACGATGCGGGCGACGATCAGCAGGAGGCCGTTGGGCGCCAGGCCGCAGAGGGCCGAGGACACTGCGAACCAGGCGATCCCGATGGAGAAGACACGCTTGCGACCGAACCTGTCCCCGAGCGAGCCCCCGAGCAACAAGAAGGCCGCCAGCGTCAGCGAGTACCCGGTCACGACCCACTGCAGCGTCCCGACCCCGCCGTGGAAGGAGCGGCCGATGGAGGGCAGCGCGATGCCGACGACGGTCGCATCGAGCCCGGCCATCCCCGAGCCGAGCACGGCGGCTGCGAGCACCCAGCGTCCACGGGCGCTGCGGAGCACCAGTTGCTCGGTGGTGTCGCTGGCGCCCGGCGCTCCTGCCGTCGTACTCACTGCGGACAGGCGTGCATCGTGAGCGCGACGGTGGCGCCGGGCCGGAGCACGGCACCCGGGTGCGGATTCTGAGTCAGCACGACTCCCGTCGTGCTCTGTGTCGTCGTGGGGCTCAAGCTCGTCGTCGCCCTCGACGCGGTGATGGACGATGTGGAGTTCGGATGTTTCTTCGCCGGCTTCTCGACGGAGTAGCAGGCCCAGGTCAGCCCAGCGCCGGTGATGGCGCCGCTGGCGACGGCGAAGGACAGGCCCACGACAGCGGGCACCACGACGGTGTTGCCGTAGCACCCCGACCAGGTGATACCGATCCGGGTGGCCGGCGGGACCTTGCTCCCTGGTTCGACGGGCACGGCGCCGATGTTCAAAGTGGGTTCCTTGCCGGGGAGCACCAGCGAGTCCACGACGCTCTGGCTGAGGAGCGAGCCCTTGTTGCACGGCTTGTTCAAACCCACGCTGGGCAACCCGACGTCTCGCAGAGCCGACCGGGCCGCCGCGATCTTCAGCCCGATGACGTCCGGCACCGCGACGCCGGGCTGTGTCACCACCGTCGTGGACGCCGACGACGCCGTGATCGCGGTCACGGTGGCCCTCGTCGAAGAGCGATCTGCGCTCGGCCCCCGGTCTCCCGACGGGGAGCTGGTGCAGGAAGCGAGGACGACGGCCAAGAAGGCTCCGATCCCTGTGACGGCGTGCCGTCGCCAGCGCTGCATCAGGTCATCATGGCCCTTGGCGGTCGTTGCCGGCTGCGCTTGGGAACGCCGGGCGAGGGGGGCGGCCGCTCGCAGTGGCCGGGCCAAGGCAACGACAATTTCGAGGATCTCGGGCGAAGGTCACGCTGCGTGCTCGCAGATGCTGCCTATCCTTGACTCCATGCAGGGGCGGTGTCTGGCGGTGCGCGCCCTGCCCGCGGACACTCTCGAGGCCTGGCGGGATCTGGCGACGAGTGCTGCCGAGCCCAACCCGCTGTGTGAACCCGGCTGCATCCTGCCGGCCGCGACCCATCTGCAGCACGGTGCCGACATCGAGATCGTGGTGGCCGAGGAAGCCGGCCGCCTCTTCGGCTGCTGCCCCGTGCGGCCGGTGTCGAGGACGAGTCAGCTGCCGATGCGGGCGTTCACGACCGACGTGCGTCGCATGACCTATCTGGGCACGCCGCTCGTCGACGCCTCGCGCGCACGTGAGGCGTGCCGCGTCATGATCAATGCCCTGATGGAGCGGCGTCGCTCTGAGCGGACCCACCTCCTCCACGTCAAATGGCTGCATGGCGGCGGTCCCGTCGATCTCGCGTTGCGAGGTGCGCTCGACGATCTCGGGCTCCCCGTCTACGAAGCCGAATCGTTCGATCGGCCGCTCGTGCGGCGTCGGCCCGAGGCCACCTACGACGAGGGATTCAATTCGAAGTACCGCAGCGTGCTCCGCCGCCGCCTCCGCCAGCTCGAGAAAGAGCTCGGTGGTCCCGTGACGGTGGAGAACGTGCCGAACCGACCGGGTGTGCTCGATCTCCTCGTCGACCTCGAAGCGCGCGGGTACAAGGGTCACAGCGGCGTCGCCATGACCAGCGTGCCCGGCGAGATCGAGCAATTCAAGGACATGTGCGGGCGCTTTGCCGAGGAGGGACGGCTGCAGGTGCTGACACTCGAAGGCAACGGGCACGTCGCCGCCATGCAGCTCTCGCTGCGCGGAGGTGGCGGGCTGTTCGCGCTCAAGGTGACCTATGACGAGGCGCTCGGTGCCTTCGGACCGGGTGTCCAGATGCAGCTGGGCGCGATCGAGTACTTTCACGAACGCACCGACGCCGACTGGATCGACAGCTGTACCTACCAGGGGAACGAGCCCCTGCTCCGCCTGTACCCCGACCGCATCAACGTGGTGAGCTATGTCATCCCGCTGGGGCGAGCGGTCCCGTCGGCACTCGTGCGGGCGCTCCCGAGCGTGCGCTGGGCGCGCCAACGAGTCGACGCGATCCGGGACCGCAGATCCGGCGCCGGCTCGGAGCAGGAGAAGGAGGACCTCGCGAGCTGACGTCGGCCTGCTCAGGTCGAGTTGGGCGACGGTGTCACCGGAACCGCATTAGCGGCGCAGGCCCGGGGGTCCCATTTGGCGAGCTGGCTCGTCGGCGGATTTGGCGCAGCGATCGCACCCGACGCCGATCCCGAGGCCGGTGGGAGCGACGTACTCGAGGTCGTGCTCGGAGATGTCACAGAGGTGGAGGTGGTGTCCGTCGCGGGCGGAGCAGGGGCGTTGACGGAGAACTGCGAGCCGGTGACGACGGTGACCTGGGCGCCGTCGACCACTTCGGCGGGGTCGTAGCCCATGACGACCGAGCCCGACACGGCGTGTGCCACCGATTCGGCGGCAGCTTCGGATTGCGCGTTCCGGGAGCCGTAGTAGACGTAGGTCTCCGAGACGTCGCCCACCGGAGCGGTGTCACCGACGCCGACGACGTGGAAGCCGAGCGCTGTCAGCGCGGAGGCGGTGTCAGCGGCCTGGTTGTCGGCGCCCGTGCCGTTGAGCACCGAGACGGACACCGCCGACGACGCCGGCAGCGGGGTTCCCGTCATCGAATCGGTCGTCGCCCCGATGCCCAGCAGCTGGTCGATCGCGGCCACGTCCTGCGCCTCGGCGGGGAACTCGACGTCGCCGTAGCTGCCACCCTCGTAGAGGAGGCTTCCGCCGGCTCCGTTGGGATCAAAGACGACTTGAACCGGGAGCGTGAGCTGGGGAACCGAGTCGATAGCGATCGAGTGGAAGTCCAAGACGAGGTTGACCATGTCACTGACAGGCCAGGTCTGGTCGAAGGTCAGGTCAGCTTTGACCGAGTTGATGAGACTGAGGTCGGAGATGGGGTTGCCGAGGCCATGCTGGGCGACCGCGGCGGCCAGGACCCGGAGGAACTCATGGTCTCGCCTGATGCGCGCCAGGTCGCTCTCCGCTTCCGGTGGCCAGGCGTAGGGGTCGTCCGCATTGGATTCGGGCGTCTCGTAGCGCAGGTGGCGGGCTCGCACGACCTGGAGCGCCTGCGTCCCGTTGAGGTGTACGCAGGCGGCGGCTCGCTGGTTGAGGCCGGAGCTCACGGGCTGGTCGCCGCTCACGCCGCCGCCTGTCGGGGCCCAGTCGAACACGGATACAGGGAACGACATGTTGATGCCACCGAGAGAGTCGACGATGTTGGCGAACTGGTCGAAGTCGAGCGAGACCGCATGCTGAATCGGAATGCCGAAGTCCTCCTCGATCGCAGCGACGAGCTGGGTGAGGCCCTGGAAGAGACCGGCGTCGATCTTGTTCGGACCGTTGTTGCGGGCATTGGGAATGAAGAGGTCCCGGGGGATGGAGAGCAGCGCCAAGCGATGGTGTGCCGGATCGGCGTGCAGGATCATCATCACGTCGCTGTTGACCCCGTTCACTCCCTGTGAGCACAAGCCGTAGGCAGGATTCTGAACAGTGAGCGCACAGCGAGACGTCGATCCGACCATCAAGACGTTCTCGGTCCCGGCTTCTTTCCCGGAATGAAAAGCGGAGTGGAGCCCATGAACCGTGATCCGCTGCAAGTCGTGGGCCAGGTAGTAGAGGTAGCCGGCTCCGGCCGCAACCAAGAGCAGCACGACCGCCAATCCGGCCAGCACCCACCGGAGCCAGCGCCGACGCGTGCGGCCAGGGCGTGCACTGTGTCGTCCCCGTCCTCTCCGCGCCGTGCGGGTGCGCTCGATTTCGGCACCGAGTGCGTCCAAGCCGGCGAATGCGCTGGGGGTGTGAGGAGAGGATGGCTCGGGTTCCTCACCGGTTCGTGCGCCGACGTCGGGATCAACCGGCTCCATCTGCGAACCGAGGGAGCGGAGACCGTCGAGAGGATCGGAGTGGCCGCCACCGTTGTCGTCTGTTGGTTTCGACATTCCCACCTGTGTCAGTGACGGGTTTGAGATGGACTGACAGTGGAGGTTCGGGGCGCAGACCGACTCGAACCGTCCAGCCCCGTGAGTAATCCTTGTTACCACACCGCCGCGGCGTAGTTCGCGTCATGCCAGGTCATGACGGGCTGGGTCCGTGTGCCCAGCCCGCTGCGATCATCGGGCCGGCGGATCGCTGAAGTCCATCCGAAGCCGGGTCAGTTTCGACGAGCTGATGCGCCACCCTTCGGACGACTTCTCGTATGTCTCGTGGTAGTGGCCGTAGCCGTGGAGTTCCGATCCGTCCGGGAACCGGAGCATGTCCTCCATAGCCCAGACGCCGGTCGCGGTCGTGTGCAATGACGTGTCGATCTCAGGGGTGTGGCACTGGTGGACGGTGACGACGTCGCCGATTGCATCGACCAGGAAGTCGAGGAACGCATCTGCTCCGGTCACTACGCTGCCGCCCGACGCCCTCGAGTCCATCTCGACGTCGTCAGTGAAGAGCTGCCGGAAGGCCGCCCAGTCCTTGGTGTCCATCAGCCGGCAGTAGCGGGCCTTGAGCTGCTTGATCGCTTCGACATCGTCCATCGTCAAGAATCGTGGCGCGCCGCCGGCTTGAGGAGTTCGAGGAGCTCCGCCTGCGAGTGGACGCCGAACTTCTTGAAGATGGTCGCCAGGTGGTTCCGAACCGTGCTCTGGCTGACGAACAGCGTGTCCACGATGGTGGAGACGCGTTGCCCTTCCAACAGGAGATTGAGGATCTCCCACTGTCGAGTCGTCAACTCCCGGAGCTGCGGGTGTTGCGACGCGGTCCGCAAACCTTCGAAGGCTTCGAGCACTCCCGCTGCACGGACCTCGGAGCCAATCCGGCGAAGGTGCATTTCCAACGAGGCGACCCGGTCGGCCGTGGCTTCGAGGGGCCTCTTGGGTCTCCCGACGATCGCGAACACGGATTGTCTCCGCGAGGTGTTGAACGGGGCAAGCAGGAGGGAAATCTCGAGCCACCTCCCGTCCTCGTGGGCCATCCGCACGTGGCGAAGTGACAAGGCCTTCAGGTGGGCGACGCCTGGTCCTCTCGGTATCTCCGAGACGTCGGACTGACGGAAGAATGCGAGCAGGTCCTTGCCGATGCACTGCTCGGGAGCACAGCCGGCGATCTCTTGAATGTCGGCGCTGACCTCGATGATGCGCCACTGATCATCCGCCACCCCGACCGCAATCGGCATCAGGTCACGCCATGGAGCCGCCGGATCCCGGGCGATCCTGGGTATCTCGCTTTGCGGGAGAAGGAGAGCGACGCCTCGGCGCCGACCGTCGAGCTCGATGACGCCGAGTCCAGAACTGGATGGGGATCTCCGCCATTGCCTCGGGGTGGAGCTGGCGCATGCCAGTCAAGCCCTCGACGTCGCCCGCGGCGATGATGGCTGCCAATTGCTCGACGGCCGGTCGGGCCGACAAGAAGTCGAACACCTGACGGCCGACGAGACGGTCGATCGGCACGTTGACGAGTGCGGCGGCGACCTCGTTGGCCAGCAGAATCGTCCCCTCGGGCGCGCTCCACACCACCACGGGGAACTCGCAGCGATGCAAGGCCAGATGCAGATCTTCAGAGCTGGCCTCAGCCATCGGAGCCAGGGCGAGCTCACGCCCCCCCGCATCGGTGGGCACGGGTTCTGGGATCTGCTCGGGAGCACCCGAAAGTCCACCCATCGCCGTCTCCTCAATCCCGCCGCACGGAGATGTTAACCGTGCACTTCGCTCTCACGTGGGTTGCGACACGAGACCCGCCCACCCGGCACTTTGAGCGGTCTGCCTAGGCCAAACAGCGCTCTGTCGATCGAAATTGCGTGGTCGATCCCGGAAGATGCCGCTGGTGGCAGAAAAGGAAGGGTGGGCTGACGCGCAAGCGGGCAACGGCGCGGCACTGCCGCCCGAAATGCGCGCGCTGGCTGACCGCACAACGTCACCGCTCCTCCTCCTCGACCAGAACGGCAAGATCCGGTACTCGAATCCGGCCGCGGCGGGCCTTGTCGGGTGGAGCCCATCGTCCCTCAAGGGGACGCAGGTGCTGAACCTGGTTCACCCCTCCGATCGGGTCCGCGTCGAGGAGAGCCTCGAGCGCGTCGTCGCCGGACACAGCTCGGGCGACGCGGTGGAGTACCGGATCAGGGGAGCTGACGGGTCGTGGAAGACACTCGCCATTGTCGCGACCAACCTGCTCGACCACGCCGGCGCGTCGGGCATCGTGATCAGCGCCACCGATGTCACGGCGCTGCGCACACAGGAGGTGTATCTGCGTGCTCTGGCGTTCCAAGATCCGATCACGAGTCTGCCCAACCGGCGGAGCCTCCTCGACCGGCTCCACTCGGAGATGACGAAGGTACAACCGCTCGCCGTCGCCTTCATCGACGTCGACCACTTCAGAAGGATCAACGACTCCCTCGGGCACAGATTCGGAGACATGGTGCTTCGAGCCGCCGCCAGCCGGCTGATCCCACTCGTGCCCGCTGACAGCGTCATCGCTCATTTCGCCGCCGACACGTTCGTCGTCGTACTCGTCGGCCTCGAGTCCGGCCGGGCATTCAGCCTCGTGTGGGAGCTCGTGTGGGCCCTGTCCAGCCCGCTCTACGTCGAGGGACGCGAGCTCAACCTGACGGCGACCGCCGGCGTCGCGCTCCGCGACCCCGCGACGACGCCCGACTCCGTACTGCGAGACGCGGACGCAGCTCTTACCCGGGCGAAGTCCCAGAGGCGCGGTGGCGTCGAGGTCTTCAACGAGGAAATGCGGACGATGGCGGTCGAACGGCTCGCCATGGAGACCGAACTTCGCCATGCGATCGAGAGCGACGAGCTCGATCTCTTCGTGCAGCCGGTGATCGCCCTGGCCACGAGGGAGGTCGAGGGTGGCGAAGCGCTGGTCCGTTGGATGCGCCGTGGTGGTGCTGACGTCAGCCCAGAGGTCTTCATTGCTCTCGCCGAGGAGACGGGTCTCATCATCTCGATCGGCGACTGGGTGCTGGGCAAAGCATTGGGAATCCTGCGCGCTGGCAGCGTCGAAAGGCTCAGCGTCAACCTCTCGCCGCGCCAGCTCCTCGAGCCCGGTTTTCCCGCACGGGTGGAACGCCTCCTGCACATGCTCGAGGTTTCTCCCGGCAGGCTGCTGTTCGAGGTGACCGAAACCTTCGTCGTGGACAACTTCGACCTGGCTTCGGAGTTCTTGGGCAGCCTTCGACAGATGGGATGTCCGGTCGGACTCGACGACTTCGGATCGGGCTACTCGTCACTGGGTTACTTGCGCCGCTTGCCGGTCGACTTCCTCAAACTTGATCGCGCCCTGGTGGAAGACGTGGATCTAGACCCCCAGGCGGCCCGGATCGCCGAGACGATCGTCGCCCTTTCCCACTCGCTGTCGTTGACCACCATCGCCGAGGGGATCGAGCGCGCTGGAGCAAGCTGATGCGCTCACCACGATGGGATGTCACTACGGCCAGGGCTTTCTCTTTGGCCCGCCGCGCTCCGTCTCGCTGTAGGACTCGCCGGACTTCAGCTACCGGTTCCTGGGCGCGGGATCATTCCTCGGCGAACCGGCCCAGAGCGGTCACCACGTCATAGAAGGCGTGCACGGTCTCGTGCACGATTTGCCGGACGGGAAGGACTTCGGCAACACGTCCGGCTCCTTGGCCTCCGAAGGCGAACGCAGCGTCGAGATCCCCTTCGAAGTAGAGCTTGAGCACCGCCTCCATGCCGACGGTGCGGCCCATGACCACCGATGGCTCCCGCTCCAGGCCCTCGCTGAAACGGGTGCGCATGACCCTGTAGGCGGGGCTCGAGTGGGCGCTGAGCACGACGGTGTCGGTGGCGTCCGCCTCGGTGATCAGTCGCTTGTAGTTTTCATGCACCGGTGATTCGGCGGCGCTGACCATGCGCGTCCCCATCTGGATCCCTTCGGCTCCCAGTGCGAACGCCGCAGCCATCGAAGGGCCGTCGACGATCCCGCCTGCGGCGACGACAGGGATGTCGAATTCTCCGCAGATCTGGGGCACCAGGACGATGGTCGAAACCGGTTTGGTGCTCTTGAAGCCGCCGCCCTCGCCTCCTTCGACGACGAGTCCGTCGACTCCAGCGGCAACGGCCTTCCGCGCGGCCCGCAACGACGGAACCACGTGGAACACGATGATCCCGGCGTCATGGAGCTGCCGTGTGTAGCGCTGCGGGTCCCCCGCCGACGTGGTCACGAACCGGACACCTTGCTGGGCCACGAAGTCGACAATGTGGGGGTCGGACACCAACATCTGGGCGATGTTGACGCCCCAGGGCTTCTCGGTCAGATCGCGCATCGCCGCCATCTCTTCCCGAACCTCGTTCAGCCGACCAGACGAGGTCTCGATGATCCCGAAGCCGCCGGCATTCGACACGGCGGAAGCCAGTTGGGCGCGAGCGATGAATCCCATGGGAGCCTGGACCAGGGGATAGTCGACGCCGAGGAGCTCGCTCACACGGAGTGCGCAGGGGCGGGGGGGCCGGGAGTCCCGAAGCCAGATCCGTATTCATAGGGGCATGACTCCTTGCCGATGACGAGCGCTGTGCGGCGCTGGTTCGCTCCGTTGCTCGTTCCTTGGGCACGCTATTGGCACGGGAGCCGAGTGATCGAAAGTATTGGCACCGGAGGAGACACCAGAACGATGGAAGAACGGTTCGACATGATGGTGGTGGGTGCGGGCCCGGCCGGAGAGAAGGCCGCTGCCCAAGCCGCCTACTTCGGCAAGCGCGTCGCCGTCGTGGAGGCTGCACCGGCCCTCGGTGGGGCAATGGCCGCCAGTGCGGTGACCACCAAGGCCATGCGGGAAGCAGCCCTCTACCTGACCGGCTTCCAGCGCCGGCGCATCTACGGCGCGGGCATCGACCTCCATCCCCAGGCCGTTATCGACCGGCTGCGGGCCCGAGCGATCGACGTCGCTCAATCGATGAGCGACTCGGTGGGGGAGAACCTGGCCCGTCATGGCATTGAGCTGCTGGCGGGCACGGCGCGGCTGGGGCCGGACCGGACGGTCTCTGTCACTGCCGCGAGAGGCGGATCTGAACGGGTCCTGGTGGCCGACGTCGTCCTTGTGGCCACCGGTTCCCGGCCCTTCCATCCGCCGGGGATCCCGTTCGATGACCCAGATGTCCTCGACTCTGAAACGGCTCGCGATCTCGAGCGGCCCATGTCCAGCCTCCTCGTCGTCGGGGGTGGGGCGGTCGCGTGTGAGTACGCATCGATCTTCATAGCCCTCGGCGCAGAGGTGACCCTGGTCGACCGGGGAGCGCGATTGCTGCCCTTTCTCGATTCCGAGTGCTCAGCTGTGATAACAGACTCCTTCACTTCCTCCGGGATGAAATTGTTGCCCGAGACGGCGGTGGCCAGCGTCACCCGCGACGCTGAGGGGTTGTCGGTTTGGACCGATCATGGCGCGGTGCTCCGGCCTGAGAAGATCATCTTCGCCGCCGGCCGTGTGAGCAATACCGAAAACCTGGGCCTGGCCGACCTCGGTGTCGTCGTCGATGAGCGCGGGCGCATAGCCGTCGACGACCACTTTCAGACGTGCGTCCCAGGGATCTACACGGCCGGGGACGTCATCGGTCCTCCGGCGCTCGCATCAGTATCCATGGAGCAGGGCAGGGTGGCGGCCTGCCACGCGCTGGGGATTGCGTTCAAGGAAAGCGTCGATCTCGTGACTCCATTCGGCGTGTACTCGATCCCTGAGTGCGCCATGGTCGGACTCACCGAGGAACAGGCTGCTGCGCAGAATCGGCACTACGCGGTCGGTATATCCCGCTTTGCGAACAACAGCCGAGCCGCCATTGCCGGCACGACCGAAGGGATGGTGAAGCTGGTCGTCGACTGCGAGGACCGTCGATTGCTCGGTGTTCACATCGTCGGGGAGGGAGCCACTGAACTGGTGCACCAGGGCCAGGCGGTCCTGCATTTCGGCGGGACGATCGACTACTTCATCGACGCGACGTTCGACGTACCCACGATGAGTGATGCGTACAAGTACGCAGCCTATGAGTGTCTCCAACAGATGGCATAGTCATGCTCACCAGAGCCCGCTATGCCTTACGTCGCGCGGGCGGTCACTCCGGCTGGGCGGTACCCTTCGGAGGAGAGAAACTGGAGGCGATGCCATGCCTGCGGAGTTGTTCCAGCGCTATCGCGTCGTTGACGTCGACACCCACCTGACCGAACCCCCCGACTTGTGGACGTCGCGGGTGGCGTCGAAGTGGGGCGACGCCGTGCCCCACGTCGAGAACGCGCGAGGGAGCGACTATTGGGTGGCCGCCGGCAACTTCCTCAACACACCGGGCAACACGGCGATCGCGGGCTGGGATGGCTACGTGCCCGACGGCCCCAGAACCTACGAAGAGATCCCGCCGGCGGCTTACGACGCCAACGCTCGCCTCTCGCACATGGACGACGAGGGCATCTACGCGCAGGTGCTCTATCCGAACGTCGCTGGCTTCGGATCGGCATACTTCTTGAAACTTGGTGATCGCGAGCTGGTCACGGCGTGCGTGCGCGCCTACAACGACTTTCTCGTCGACTGGGCCTCGGCCGACCCATCACGGCTGATTCCCGTGATGTCCACGCCCTTCTGGGACCTGGACTTCGCGCTTGCGGAGCTCGAGCGCTGTGTCGAGAACGGTCACAAGGCGAGTGAACTTCTGCAACCACCCCGACTCGCACGGCGAGCCACCGCTCTCGGACCCGCACTGGGACCGTCTCTGGGCCGCCGCGCAGGACGCGGAGGTCCCCATCACCTTCCACATCGGTGGCGGCGACATCACGGCGCCGTTCGCCAAGGATCCGCATCTCAGCTTCGAGGCGAAGTTCCCCAAGGTCTCCGCCCTCATGATCTTGGACAACATCGAGACGCTGGCCGATCTCGTCTTCGGCGGGGTGTGTCATCGCTTCCCGAAGCTCCGCTTTGTTTCGGTGGAATCGGGCATCGGCTGGCTACCCGGTGTGCTCGAGACGTTCGACTGGCAGTGGGGCAACAGTGCGATCCGTGAGGCGCATCCCGAGTACGACCTGCTGCCGTCGGAGTATTTCCGCCGCCAGATCTACGGCTGCTTCTGGTTCGAGGAAGCCGCCGCGCGTGTCGCCATTGAGCGCTTCCCGGACAACATGCTTTTCGAGACCGACTTCCCGCACCCCACGTGCCAGCACCCCGGGCCCGCCAGCATCGGGGCGCCTCCAGGCGAGTATGCGACCAAGGCCCTCGACGGTCTCGCCGATGACATCGTCGCCAGGGTCCTGCATGACAACGCGGCGACGCTCTACGGCCTCGCCTGACGACCGCCTGGCCCTGAAGGACCCTGTCGATGCGGGGCACGTGCACCCTGTCACGGACCTCGCAATCGTGTTCGGATCTCCTCCCGACCTCGAGGAGAAGGTCGTCAAGCTGGCGGCCGAGCGCCCACCCGACGTACACGGCGAAGTGCACGACGAGCTCCTGCAGCTCCTCGAGGGTGAGCTCGCCGTTCCCAACGCTGCCTCAAGGTGAGCACGGGTTTCGGATGCAACGCCCGCGGCAGCGCAGCAACAGATGCTGATGATCCTCCGGTCCCGTGCGGTCAGGTGCTCTTCCCTCGTCCAGATCTCCCCATAGAGGTAGTCGAGATAGGCGCTCCGGCGGAAAGGCGTCGAGGGCGAGGGCGGTGGTTGGCCATGCACGGCACCGTATGCCGCATCGCCTCGGGCGTGGCGCTCCTCGACCGTCACGGGATCCGTCCACGGCACGAACTTGATGGACGGGATCTCCTCTCCCCGCTGCTCAGCGAGTTTGGTCATCGCGATCGCACCGTGCATGCTGAGGACGGACGCCTTCGGCCAGCCGAGCTGTACTGCGAAGTGCAGAACAAACTCGTCGAATTCCTCGCGGTTGATGTCACCGCTGTTGAGGGCGGCCCAGACGTGGGTCTCGATGGGATAGCTCGAGCCCGTGGACCCCAAGCAAGACAAGGTGATCCAGCGGCGGTCACGGGCGGTCAGCACCCCTCGCCGCCACATTTCCCCAAAGACGAAGCCAATGACACCTACGTCGATATACGCCGAGATGGGATCGGGACTGGGCGTGGTCATGATGTGCTCGTACTCGGCCCGAGCAGCTGCTTGGCGTTCGTCTCGATCTGCCCAGATGTCCATGTGGTTCCTTTCCCAACGTCCTTCCTCAGCGGTCAGTCGAGGCACTGGCCGATCCTCGTCGGCGCGCTCCTTACGCCGGGGTTTTCGTCTTGAGCGCGGCAACCAGACCCCCGTCGACCCGTACATCACAGCCGCTGACGAACCTCGCTGCCGGGCCTGCCAGGAACTCGATGACGTCCGCGATGTCCGCTGGACGACCAGGCAGCTCACCTGATTCCCCGTCGTCGGGGGCGCCAATCGGCCTCCGCCCGATGAGGCCTCGCTTGCCGGGATTGTCCCTCAACTCGAGCCGACCCATCGGCGTGTCGATGAGACCAGGAGACAAGGAAAGGATCCGGGCTCCTCGAGCACCCCATTTCGAAGCAATCCGCTCACACAGTCGGACCACCCCGTGTTTCGCCAATGCATATGCCGTCCCCGGTTCGAGCGGAGACCCCAGTGCCCGCTCCAATTTGGACGCAGACGTCCGACGCAAGAGGTTCGTCGAGAATGTCCTGCACCTCGGGTGCGACAGGGATCAGGTGCGCAGCAATCGATGCAATGCAGATGACGACCGAGCCCGCTCCGGCTGTCTCTTCGAGACCTTCCAGGAGGGCCGCCGTTCCAACGAGGTCGACTTGGAGGATCCGCTCGGCGTCGTCCATCATCGGGGAGACTCCAGCGAGGTGAAGCAGTCTGTCGAAGCCCCCTAATGCCTCGATCTGACGCACGAGCTCGTCGATCGACGCCCGGGAACCAAGATCTGCCACCGCCAAGGTCGCCTCGGGCGCGAGGGTCCGAACCCTCTCGAGCGCTTCGTCGTCGATGTCAACGAGGAGGAGCGGGCTCTCGCGGAACCTCTCGACGCAGGCCAGGCCCATTCCGCCGCCAGCGCCCGTGATGACAGTGACGCTCACGGTTTATCGTCCACGTCGGTGGTCACCAGCCCTGTCGTGTCGGCGAACGCCTGCCTGAGCAGAGCGTCTGCACTCTAAGTCACTTGACTTGTCCTGTAAAGGGGTGGTCTCATGAGTGAGGTGGTCAGATGATGCCGACGGCGACAATCGCTCTCTCGACCAAAGAGCAGATCGTCCTCGCGGCCGAGCGGCTCTTCGCCGAACGCGGCTACGAAGGCGTCTCGCTCCGCGAGATCGGCGCTGCGGCGGGGAGCGGCAACAACTCGGCCGTCCAATACCACTTCGGTTCGAAGGAACAGCTCGTGGTCGCGATCTTCGAGAACCGGCTCAACTACATCGATGTCCGCCGTTCCATCCTGATCGCGCAACTCGAGCCGCACGACATCCGGTCGTGGGTCGAGTGCTACGTCCTTCCCTTGCTCGAACAGGGCGAGATCGACGGGAGTCACTACATGAGCTTCATCGCCGCCGTCGAGCACCAGGTCGGCATCTTCGAACACCTCCCCGAGCGCTTCTGGGCGAGGACCCAGAGCTTTCGCGACGAGGTGGGAGCCTTGATGACCGACGTGCCCGAACCGCTGCGTACGCATCGGATCCTTCAAGTTGTGCGCTTCAGCGTCCATGCCGCCAGCGCTCGGGAGCGTGCCAAGGCACAAAGCTTCGAGGTTCTCCCATTCGCGGTGCACGTCGCCGACCTGCTCGATGGATTGGCTGGATTCCTGCAGGCGCCGGTCTCGAGCGTCGCCCTTGCATCCATCCGGGGATATCCGACCAAGACGCCTGCTCCGCCGTTCCTCGTGTGATGGTGACGTCTGGTCTTGTCAGCGTGGGCTTCATCGGGCTCGGGAGCCAGGGTGCGCCGATGGCGCATCGGATCATTCGAGGGCGGCTTCCCGCTGACACTGTGGGCGAGGCGTCAAGAGAGCCTGGAGCCCTTCGGTGACACCGCGGCGAAGACGGCACCCACGCCGGCGGCCGTGGCCGAGGCCTCGTCGATCGTCTGCATCTGTGTGACCGGGGACGAGGACGTGAAGGAGGTCGCGCTGGGCGCCGATGGAGTGCTGGCGGGCATGGCCTCCGGCGGGACCCTGGTCGTTCATTCGACCGTGCACCCCGAGACATGCATCCGTCTTCGTGGGCAGGCCGCCGAGAATGGCGTGAGCGTCCTGGACGCGCCGGTGAGTGGTGGTGGTCCGGCGGCCGAACAGGGAACGTTGCTCGTGATGGTCGGAGGCGAAGCCGCCGTCCTCGATCGCGTGCGCCCGGTGCTGGCGACTTTCGGCGATCCGATACTCCACCTGGGGGACGTCGGTGCGGGACAGACGGCGAAGCTGGTGAACAACCTGGTCTTCACGGCACAGATCGCACTCTCTCTCGAGACGTTCGCCTTCGTGGACGAGCTCGGCCTGGACGGAGCGGCCATGGCGCAGGTCTTCGAGCGTGGGAGCGGTGCGAGCCGAGCGGCCACGATCCTTTCGGCGTCGGGCTTCGACATCAGCGGTCTCGGCCGGGTCGCTGGGCCGCTGCTTCGAAAGGACGTGAACCTGATCGCTGACGTTGCACGCCGGCAGCAGGTGGCGCCGCCGGACGCAGTCGTGGGACTGGCCGAGAAGGGCCTGCTCGCCCTGGGGGACGGCGAAGGGAGGATCTGAATGAGCGTCGACACGCGCACGCGGCCCATCAACGGAACGGGGCCGGCCGATCCTGCATCGTTCTTCGAAGGAGAGTGGTGCGAGGCCGTCGCCCACCGCGGCATGCGCGCCGCCGAGGACGCGGCACGGCTCGGCCTCCCTCCCATCACCATTCAGGTGGACGAAGCGCAGTGGACACTCCAGCCCGGCACCGAGGGCATCGACGTGGTCCCAGGTACCGCCGGCGCCACCCTGCGCGTCGCCCTCGACGCAACGGCCTTCGCTGACCTCTTCTGTGAGCGGCGGACGGCGCTCGGTCTGGTCATCGGCGGGCGGGTCGAGGGCGACCCTGCCTCGAACGAAGCCTTTTGCGCCTGGGATCCGGTCCTCCGCTCACTTCTCGACGGGAGAGCCGTCTACCAACCAGGCGACGTCTCGCTGCATGCAACCGATGGATCGCCGCTCGATCTCGACCAGCGGTTCCGTCTCGGCCAGACGCCGACGGAAGCCGCCCATTTCCTCGCGGAAGCCGGGTTCCTCCTCCTGCAAGACGTGTTCACGGAGGCAGAGATGGATGCGGTCGATGCCGACCTGAGGTCTGCGGTCGAGGCGGCCCGACCCGACGACGGCACGTCGTGGTGGGCGAAGACCCGCAACGGGGAGGCCTATCCCTGTCGGATCCTCGACTTTGCACAGAAGTCGCCCGCCCTCCGAGCGCTGATCGCCGACGAGCGTTACACCTCGATCGGCGACCTGCTCGGCGACGGTCACCGGCCGGGCGATCCCTTTGGCGAGCACTTCGCCGACGTGACCGCCGAAGGGCTCTTGAAGCGCGTCGATTCCGTCGAGGGGCTGGTCTGTCTCCCGTGGCACAAGGACTGCGACCGAGGCGGGCACTCCATGTTCTGTTCGGGTCTCACGATCGGGATCTGCCTCACGCCCATCGACGAAGACCACGGCGGCCTCGACGTCATGGCAGGATCACACCGGGCCAACATCGCCCGAGCACAGATCGACCAGACGCTCGACCTGCCGGCCGTGACCCTGCGCGCTGCGCGCGGCGACGTCTCGGTGCACATGTCGTGCACCCTCCACCGTTCGACGCATCCGACGAGCCGGGAGCGACGCGTCGCGTACACCGGTTTTGCGCTGCCGCCTCGGGCCGGCGATGGACACGCCGAGGATGCCCAAGCTGGGTTGCGGCGAGACCGGGCGGCCATCGGTGGCTCGGCTCAACTCGCTCCCTGACTCGCTCCCTGAGGCTCGGGGTGGACGAGGAGGGGGTAGGCAACAAATTTGTGAAGTGCGCGCGCGCGTTGCTCGGGGTGGACGAGGAGGGGGTAGGCAACAAATTTGTGAAGTGCGCGCGCGCGTTGCTCGGGAGATCGGTCGGCGAACAGCGGACTGAGCAGCGTGACGTGGACGTCAACGAGCCATTCGGTCGCCTCTTCGACGGTGATGTCGGAGCGCAGCGCGCCGCGGTCGGCGATGCGCTTCAAGAATCGCGCGACGATCGGGGCCGCGAGGCCGGCGACCGCTTGTGGACCTCCGCCCACGCGTGCGATGGCGGCAGTCGCTCCTTGACGATCGAGGGCCTGGAACCACGGCTCGGCCCTTATGGCGTCCGCGTGGGCGAGAAGGCCGTTGACGATCCAGTCGGCCGGGTCACCGTTGTCGTCGATGTCGCTCTCTAAGCGTTCAGCGATCGCGGCCGAACGCGCCACCAGCACCTCACGGACGAGTTCATCCTTGTCGGCCACATAGCGGTACACCGTGGCGCGTGAGCAGTCGGCCCGGCGCGCGATCTTGTCAACCCGGACGGCCAATGGCCCATCCTCGTCGATCACTGCCGCCGTCGCCGCTACCAGGCGCGCGCGCAGGTCGATTTCGGCCGTTGTCACTGCCACACCTGACATGTTACCGTTCATGAGACAAAAAGCGAATCTGTCTTAGCGACTGTGCGCAAGGGGCTGGTCCCAGCCGACCTGTGGTCTCGGGCCATGAACAAGGAGCAGCGTGTGACTGATCTGTTGATCCGGAACGGGACGATCGTCGACGGGACGGGGTCGCCGCCCGCTCGAGGTGATGTCGCGATAGTGGGCGATCGCATTGTCGCGGTGGGTTCCGATCTCCCCGGCACCGGGACTCCGGAATTCGACGCCACCGGGCTCTTGGTGACGCCGGGATGGGTCGATATCCACACCCACTACGACGGGCAGGCCACCTGGGACGACGTGCTCGCACCTTCGGCGTTGCACGGCGTTACCACGGTAGTCATGGGCAATTGTGGCGTGGGCTTCGCGCCGGTCAGCCCCGCACGGCGGGAATGGCTGATCGGACTGATGGAGGGCGTGGAGGACATTCCCGGCACGGCACTCTCTGAGGGGATCGCTTGGGAGTGGGAGTCATTTCCGGAGTATCTCGACGCTCTCGGCCGACGCTCGTGGACGATCGATGTCGGCACCCAGATCGCCCATGGGGCGGTACGCGCGTATGTGATGGGTGACAGGGGAGCGAGGAACGAGCCGGCCACTCCTGCCGACATCGATGCCATGCGAGATATCGTTCGAGACGCGATCACCGCAGGAGCGCTCGGATTCTCGACCTCACGGACCATCGCCCACCGAGCCATCGACGGAGAACCGGTGCCGGGTACCTACGCAGCCGAGGATGAGCTGTTCGGCATCGGTGGGGCGCTCGGGGACCTGGGAGCCGGTGTGTTCGAGCTCGCCCCGGCCGGCGTCGCCGGAGAAGACGTCTTGAGCCCGGCGAAGGAGGTGGATTGGATGCGCCGGCTGTCCGCCAAGATCAAGAGGCCCGTCACCTTCGCCCTCGTCCAAGTCGACGCCGAGCCCGACCTGTGGCGAGATCTGATGGAGATGACGACGGCGGCGGCCGACGAGGGTGCCGACCTGTGGCCGCAGGTCGCGGGGCGTGCCACCGGCCTGCTGTCGGGCCACTTCACCACGTACTGCATCTTCGACGTCGTTCCCGCGTACCAAGAGCTCAGGGCGCGGAAACTGACGCCCACCGCGCTCATCGGCGCGCTGCGGACGGCCGAGGTGCGTCGCGCCATCCTCGAGTGGGAGCCCGACGAGGAATCGGCAATCCGGATCGCCGCCGCCTGCGACCGTACGTATGTCCTTGGGGACCCACCGCAATACGAGCCCGGTCCGGAACGCTCCCTGTCGGCCCTGTCCGTGGCGACGGGGCGTAGCGCACTCGAGGTCGCGTACGACGCCCTTTTGGCCGACGATGGAACCGGGTTGTTGTACCTGCCGATCCTCAACTATGCCGACGGCAGCCTCGAACCGGCGCGCGAGATGCTCTTGCATCCACGCTCAGCCAACGGTCTCGGGGACGGCGGGGCGCACTGCGGCGTCATCTGCGATGCATCCATCCCCACCTTCATGCTCACCCACTGGACACGTGATCGCCAACGGGGCGAACTGCTCTCGCTGGAGTGGGCGGTCCGCAAGCAGACCCGCGACACGGCCCGGCTCTACGGCCTCCACGACCGCGGCACCCTCGAGGCCGGGATGCTCGCTGACGTCAATATCATCGACTATGACGCGCTCCAGCTCGAACCGCCGGTCGTGGTGTGCGACCTGCCCGCTGGCGGCTCGCGGCTGGTACAACGAGCGAAAGGTTACGCGGCGACCATCAAGTCCGGCGTCGTGACGTTTCGCGACGGCATGGACACCGGAGCCCGCCCCGGGCGCTTGGTCCGAGGCGCGAGGTGACCGCCGGGATGCAGGAGAGCGTCCACACGCCGCCCTCGGCGTCGAAGCAGATGATCGACATCGGACGCCGCATGATCGCCAACATCCTGGCTGACACGACAGACCTCGGGGATTCGACGTTCGTCGGTGAGGGGTCGGTCTTCACCGATCCCGACCGCTTCGAGCTGGAGCGGGAGTTGCTCTTTCGGCGAACGCCCCAGGTGATCGCCTGGGCGGGCGACCTCTCGGAACCGGGGGACATCGTTGCCCGTGACGTTGCCGGAGTGCCGGTGGTGGTCACCCGTCATGAAGACGGCGAGTTGTCTGCGTTTCTCAATGCGTGCTCCCATCGGGGCATGACGATCTGCGACGGCGTCGACAATCGCCGTCGCCTTACGTGCCCATATCACGGGTGGAACTACGACCTTGAGGGCAACCTGGTCGGGATCCCCAACCGCGATCGCTTTCCAGCGCTCGACGTCGACTCGCTCGGGCTTCTGCGGCTTCCAGTGGCCGCTCAGGCCGGATTGGTCGTCGTGGGTCTCCGACCTGACGTCGAGGTGAACGGTTTCCTCGATCCGCTTGGTGACGAGTATGCATGGCTTGGCTACGACCGCTACCGCAGCGGGTCGGAGCGTGTGCTGCACAAGGCGGCCAACTGGAAGTTGATGATCGACCTCAACAACGAGGCTTATCACGTTCCCTCCCTCCACCGCGAGAGCCTGTTCCCCTTCCTCTCGGACAACTGCACCGTCGACACGTTCGGGCCACACAGTCGGATGTGTGTGCCGTTCAAGGGGCTCGAGAAGTTCGCCGACATGCCCGAGGTGGACTGGCCCGAGCGGCTCGACACGATCATGGTCACCTGCATCTACCCTGCGACGGTGCTGATCGACCACATGCAGGGCGGATCCATGCACCGGGTCTCACCAGGCGCTTCTCCTGGCGAGAGCATCGTGCACATGATCGAGGGCACCCCTGGTCCCATGGACGCCGACGCCCGTGCGGGCTGCGAAGAGGTGATGGAGGTGAACCTCAGCATCCTCGATCGCGAGGACTACGTTGCCACCGAAGCCTGCCAACGTGGATACAGCGGCGGAGCCCGTTCACTGGTGGGAGGCGTTGGAGAATCGCTCATCGGGCACTGGCACAACACCTGGGATACTGCGCTTTCCGGCCAGCCGACTGATTGATCCCCGCGCCGCTCGGGTTGCGACATTGGCCATGCCGTGCCCTGCGAACTCCCGCGGTCACGAACCGAGCACGAGGCCTCGTGCCTGATTTCGCGTGGGCACGTGGTGGGCACGTCAGCACCATTGCGCGTAGCGACTACGGCGCCACGTACACGTCGTAGGTCGCCCCGCCCACAACAGAGACGGGCAGAGACGTGGCGCCCGGAGCCACCGTGATCGCCTTCTTGGAACGACGACCCGAAGGGGCCTTGGTCGTCACGACCGTCACGACTGCACCGGTCCGCGGTACCGGCACCGTCAGGGTGCCGGTGGTCCGACCCGGCGCGGTCACCTGCAGGGCGAAGCGGCCCGACGAGGGCTGCTGGGCCCAGCGAACCTCAATCGTGCCGTGGGGCGTCGGGACGTTGCCCTCGGCCCACGAGAGGGAGCCCGGATGGGGGTCGACCGACCAGATCGTCGAAGCCCGCCGTGGTCGGCCGGACTCCGAGGACGTAGGAGGACAGATCGGCCGTGGCCCCCGAGGACCAGCCGTGCGCCAGGCTCGTCTCGTCGCCAAAACCGGGAGCACCGTTTGGCCCGACCAGCTCCCAGTCGGCCCCGGTGTAGTCCGGCCCCGGAGCGTCCATGTATCCCCAGAGTCTCTGCAGCAGGGAGAGGGCGGAGGCGGTGTCACCGCTGGCGAAGAGGGCGCGCACCTCGTCGTTGGTGACGAACGGGCTGACTCCGTTTTGCAGCCCGGCATTGGCGGTGAACGCCAGCGGGCCGTAGGGCGTCGACGGCAGCGTCTTGGCCAGCGCGGCGAGAATGGCCGCGTCCTGCCCGGTCGGGGCCACGCCGAAGAGCACGGCGAGGGAGTTGCCGTCCTGGGCCACGGCGGCCGGCTGCTGGTCGGACAATTCGTAGAGCCCGGTGGAGGGATCGAAGAGGTATCGGTTGATCGCCGTCCGGAGACTTGCCGCCTCCTGCCGGTAGGAGGCGGCCTGGTCGGGTTGCCCGAGCGCATCGGCCATCAGGGCGGCGTCGGTCAGGGTCTCGAAGTAGATGTCGTTGTAGTAGGTGACCGCCCCGGCATGGCTCCCGTCGTAGTAGTCCCAGTCCTGCCCATCGTCCGAGTTGGTGACGAGCAGTCCGCGGCTGTCGACCAGCGACGCGTTGTAGGCCAGCTCACGAGTGATCACCGGCCATTCGGCCCGGACGAAGGCGAGGTCACCGGTGTAGAGGTAGTAGGTGGCGATGTTGTCGACCTCGTCCATGGAGTACGAGGTCGAGTAGGTCGATCCGCTCTGGGGGAACGTGGCCAACGGAGCCGTCGGGTTGACGTTCGTGCCCGTCTCGCCGTCGGCTACCTGGTAGCTGCCGAGGAGCTGGAGCGAGCCCCGCACGTAGTCGTCGGCTCCGGTCGTGTACAGCACGTTCGGGGTCTCCACGCCGAGGTCACCACTCCAGACCACCCGATCGCGCTTGGCCCCGTCCATGATCACGGGCAGGGGATCGGAGGTCACGATGTCGGAGCCGCTGAAGTCGCTCAGGGCCGAGCGGTCCGACAGGCTGTTGGCATAGAGCGTCGCTCCCGTCGGGCTGGTGACGTCGAGGTCCCGGAAAACGGCAGAGGATCCCAGTTCGGCGAACCCGACCGAACCCGTCCCGTAGACGGAGGTCCCGGCCGGCAGCGCATCGGTGTCGAAGGAGGCAACCTGGCGGCCGTCGAGGGAGGTCGTGATGGTGCTGCCCGAGACCTGGGTCGTGACGTGGTGCCAGGCCGCGGCATCGAACGACTTGGGGAGGACCACCTGGCCGATGGTGGCGAACTCGGTGGGACCGAGCGCGATCTCAATCAGGGAGTTCGACGTGCCGGTCCCCGAGGCGGCGTGGTGCAGGACGAGCAGGTAGCCCGACGACGTCGACGAGGCCCGCACCAACCAGCCGGCCTGGTTGTCCACGACGCGGGTGTCGAAGGACATGGTGTAGTCGGTCCAGCCGACGCCTTGACGCAGGATGCCGACGGTCCCCATCACGGCGTGGAGCGCCCCGGCCTCAATCGTCCAGGCCGAGGGCGCCGCATCGGGCGGCAGCTCGTCGAGCTGGGTGGTGTAGGCGCCGTCGTACCAGATGCGATCGAGCTCAGGTGAGCTCGAGTCGAACCAGCCGCGGTAGTCCTTCGCCGTGGCCCGGACGGCGGTGAATCGGATGCCGATCGACGTCAGGGTCACCCGGCCCGGGGAGGTGAGACTGATCCGCTCGTAGCGCTCGCCGCCCTGGATGGTCCCCGTCGTGAGCGTCCCGGAACTGTCCACGATCAGGTCGTCGAACCTGTTGGGATCGCCGGTCGGGCTGTTCGGGGGCGTCTGGTCGCCTTGGGGTCCGAGGTACTGCAGACCCTCGCTGTAGGCGGAATGCAGCAGGGGCGTTCCGGATTCCGACTGCACGACGAAGTACGGGATGCCACCGACGTCCTGGCCGTAGTCCACGACGATCACGGGAGACCGTCCCCCTGGCGTCATCGTCAAGGTGGCCCGCCCGACGCCCGATCCGACCAGCGTCGCGGCCCCACTGACGGAGCCGGCCGTGCTGACGATGCGCACCGGATGGACATCGGGTGCCGTCGGCGCCATGACGAAGCGCTGCCAGTCGGGATGGGCGGGCCACTGCGGAGCTTGCGAGACGATGGTCGCCGGCGCGGCCGCCCGCACGCCCGTGGCGACGGCGCTCAGCATGGCGACGAGCACCAACGAGCAGGCACGGACACAGTGACGGGCGTGCGCTCGCGGCATGTGGGTGTCCCCTCGACTCCCGGGCTGACGTGCGTGAACGGGCGGTTTGGCGCTGCCACGGTAGACGACGGCACACAATCGCGCCGGTCACCGAGGGCGAGCGTTCGTGGCTGGTTCGGCGATGGACGACGTTGGTGGAGGACCTTGGGAAGTGGAGGCGGTTTGTCAAGCAGCAGGGCTCAATACGCTTTTGTGACGCAGGCCCGAACGCGACGTACGCGCGGACATCGATACACATCGCTGCGGTAGCGTCCCCGCGTGCGGCCGTGGCTCGGCGAATTTCAGGCGAGGACCGCCGCGACAATCTGCCCTTCACGCTCCCGCATGGGCGAGCCCAGAACCGCGGGCCGCCGGATCGCAATGCTGGCCTGCGCTGCGGTGGTGTGCGGTGTCGCCGTACCCGGAGCGATCCTCGTGTGCGCCCCGCAGGTCGGCGCAACGACGACCCCTGAGGCTGGGTCGGCGCCCGCGCCGGTGTGGCTATGCCGACCGGGAATGGCCCACGACCCCTGCTTGTCGGATCTCACGACAACGGTTGAGACGGCGGGCAAACCCGACACGGTCGTGTACTACCGACCGGCACAGGATCCGCCCGTCGACTGCTTCTACCTCTACCCGAACATCACCGGCCAGAGCACGCCAAACGCCACGCTCAAGATCACCAATCCTGAAATCGCCATCGCCGGAGCTCGAGGCCGCGCCGTTCTCACAAGTCTGCCGCGTTTTCGCTCCCGTGTATCGCAGTTCGACCGGGCATGCCAGCGATTCCGTCTCGTCGCAGGCGGCGTTCCAGGTCGCGTACGTGAGCGCCAAATCTGCCTGGGAGGCGTATCTCGCCGACGACAACCATTGACGCGGGGTCGTGCTGATCGGCCATTCCGAGGGCGCCAGCATCCTCCAGGAGCTCATCGCCAAGGTGATCGACCCGGACGCGTCGGAACAACGCCTGCTTGTGTCGGCGATCCTTCCCGGGACTGACATCCCCGTGCCGCAGGGCGTGCCATGGGGTCCCCTCGTGCACACGCCAGCCTGCACGTCGCCATCGCAGAGTGGCTGTGTCGTCACCTTCAACGCCTACTCGGTGCCACCGGCAAGCGACTCGACCTTCGGGAGGACACCGACCACAAAGGCGGGGCCTGTGACCTTCGCCGGTGCGTACTGCACCAACCCCGCCGCCCTTGGTGGGGGATCGGGTCTCCTCAGCTCGCTCTACCGGACCAGGCTGCCCGTCTCGGTCCCGGGCTCGCTGACGGATGGCATTTTCGGCCGCGACCCGCCGCACTCCGAGGCAGGCACGTCGTGGGTGCAGCTCGACGACGAGTACTCGGCGCGCTGCGCTGTCGTCAACGGCGCCGACGTCTTGGAGGTGACCGCACTGCCGGGTGCGCCGCGCCTGGCCGCGACGCCGGGATCCACCTTGGCCACGTTTGGTCTCCACGTCGATGATCCGAATTTGGCCTTGGGCAACCTCGTCGACCTCGTCCGTTCGCAGTCCTTGGCGTACGCGGCCCTGCACACGCCCGGTTGAGCCAGCGCGAGGACAACTGCGGAGTGGTCGGGGCCGGTGTCGGTCCGGTGACCTCACGCTCTTCAGATGGGATCGCCGTACGTCCCCCGGCTCCTCGGTCGGGCGGGCATTCTGTCGGTACGAACCTTGATGGGGAGTGACGTACTCGCCCGATAGAGACCTGTTTCGTGCCCGGGAGCCATGAATTCCGATCGGGTCCTGCTCCAGCAGTTGTAGGGAAACGACTTCGAGGAGAGAATTGCTTCGTGGGCGCCTCATCTGGGACCGTGACATTCCTTTTCACGGACATCGAGGGCTCGACGCGGCTTTGGCAGCTCGACGAGGTGGCGATGCGCGCGGCGATTGCTCGGCACGACGCCATCGTGCAGTCGGCCATCACCGAAGCCGGGGGAACCGTGTTTTCGACAATGGGCGACGGGGTGGCCGCTGTCTTCTCCAGTGCAGTTGCCGGGATCCTCGCCGCCCAGGAGATTCAGACGCGACTGCACACGGAGACGTGGCCGACGGAGAGTTCCATCCGGGTTCGAATAGGGCTTCATTCTGGCGAGGTGAACGTTCGTGGCGGGGACTACTTCGGCACGGCAGTGAACCGGGCCGCCCGTACCCATGGGGGACAGGTCGTGTGCAGCGGGGTCACTGCCGGCCTTGTGTCCGAAGGTCTTCCAGAGGACGTCGCACTCGTTGACCTCGGGGAGCACCGCCTGCGCGACCTCGCCTCCCCCGAACTAGTCCACCAGGTGATCATGCCAGGACTGGACCGTGACTTCCCACCCTTGCGCTCGTTAGACAGTCTCCCCGGGAACCTGCCCATCCAGTCGACGGTGTTCGTGGGCCGGGATCGGGAAGTGAAGGAGCTGGCAGAGACGATTCTCTCGGCCCGGGTCGTCACGTTGACCGGTGTCGGTGGGGTCGGAAAGACCCGTCTGGCCCTGCAGGCCGCAGCGGAGGTGCTTCCATCCCTTCGGGACGGGGCGTGGCTCGTCGAGCTTGCGGGCGTGGGCAGCTCCGAAGCGGTGTCAGAAGCAGTGTCAAGCTCGCTGGGCCTAAGTGCCAGCTCGCTGTCGGGCGACGCATTGGTCGACCATCTGCGAACACGGGAACTGCTTCTTGTGCTTGACAATTCGCGAGCATCTCCTTCAACCCGTGGCCAGCCTCGTCGACGAGGTCGTCCAAGTCGCGCCCGACATACGGGTCCTGGCCACGAGTCGCGAGGGTCTCGGCGTCGCGGGAGAGCATCTGTGGGCGGTCGTCTCAATGGAGCTCCCGGATCCGGCAGATGAGCCCGTCACCGTTGTCGCGGCCGACTCGGTTCGCCTGTTCGTGGAACGAGGCCGCGAAGCCAGCGCCACGTTTCGTTTCACCGACGATGATGCCGCGGCGATCGCGGAGATATGCCGCCGGCTCGACGGCATCCCGCTCGCCATCGAATTGGCGGCGGCACGGGTGAACGCGCTCAACCGTCGGAGATCGCGTCGCATCTCGATCGCCGCTTCAAGCTCCTGACCGGTGGGCGCCGCTCAGCGGTGGCGCGCCATCAGACTCTCCGCGGCGCCATCGAATGGTCGTACCAGCTGCTTGATCCCGACGAGCAGGTAGTGCTCGAACGGTTGTCCGTCTTCGCCGGCGATTTCAACCTCGCCGCGGCACAGGCGGTAGCCGCCTCGGATGACATCGATGTCCTCGACGTTCTCGACCTGCTCGTGCGGCTCGTCGCGAAGTCCCTGCTCGTGGCGGAGCCACGCGGAGCGACGACGAGGTACCGCCTGCTCGAGACGGTCCGGGAGTTCGCCTGGGAGCACCTCGACGACCGGGGTGAGGCCGACGCAGTGTCGCGTCGGCACGCTCTGTTCTACGCCGCGTTCGCCCGGGACGCCGGTGCCGGGCTGCGCGGAGCTGACGAGACCGACTGGCGGGAACGGGTGGGGAAGGAGGTGGACAATCTCCGTGCCGCCCTGACCTGGGCCATTGCGGCAGGTGACGTCGAACTGGCCCTCCAGCCGGTCACGGATCTCTCCGTCTTCGGTGATCACATCACGCCATATGGGCTCTTGCCCGAGGATGCGGCGCGGATGGACGAGCTCCACCCGCTGGCGGCAGTGGCCCTCGCCAACGCGTGCTACGCGGCCAGCCTGCAGGGAAAGTCCGACCTGGCCTGGCGACTGGCGGAGGAAGCGATTGGCCGTGCCGACGCACTCGACCGCTCTACGGAGGGTCTGTGGGTCCGCTGCCGCGTCGCCAACGGGTGCTGCATTGCTGTTGCGACGCAGAGCGAGATCTATGAATACGGCGAGCGATGGCTGGGGGACGCTCGGGAGCTCGGTGAGCCATGGAGCCTGATGGAGGCGCTCACGTTCAACGTCGGTGGTCAGGATCTGGACAAAGCCATTGAGCGGGGTCAAGAGGCGTTGACGATCGCACGTTCGCTGGGCTCGCAGAGCCGGATCTCGTTTGCCGCGGTCCTCCTCGCGGGACGCTTGGCGGACTCCGACCCGGAGCGGGCGCGGGAGCTGCTGGCCGAGGGCGACGCCGCCGCGGCAGCGGCGCGCAACGACTGGTCCGAATTCACCAGACCAACGGCCGCGTGCCTGATCCAAGTGAAAGCGGGCGATTTCCGCGGAGCGTGCGAGACGCTGCTCGAGGCGATCGAGCAGTGGGCGGCACGCGGGCTCCCGGGTATCGTTATGCCGTTCGTTCACATCCTCGCGTGCCTGTTATACGCCGCGGGAGACAAGGAGGGCGCGCTCCTCCTGGCGGAATGGGCCCAGCAGCGCGGCATGCATGTGCAGGTGAATCAGTACTGGGCGCCCTTCGGAGTGGCCGAGCTGGAGGACTACCGCGAAGGGTTGCCGGCAGCCGAGCGCGACCGGGCCGTTCGGACGAGCGTGTTGCTCGACGATTTCGGGCTGGCCGCTTACGCGCGCAACCGCGTGACGACCAGCCTGGGCACCCGGGAGGCCGAGTGACCCGGTGGTCGGGACCGGCGTCGATCCGGTGACCTCACGCTTTTCAGGTCGGATTGGTTGTCTTCGTCCTTGTGCATCCAACTAGGAGGAATCCCCGAATTCCCTGGTAAACCCGTTCAAACAGGCAGCCGTTCGTGGACCCCTATTCCGCGCTGTTTCGCACTGTTTCTCATTCGTTGGGGCACGCTTGGGGCACGAAGCTTCACCACACTCAAGTAACGGACACCAATGTGAAGGGACGGCGAACAGGGTGCCCCATACCGGCGCCATGGGAATAGTCCTGGAGCCAAGGAAGTCCCGCTCGGTAACCGGCATAGGGCGCACATTCTTAATGCTCCGAGAAGTAACATGTACCTCCGACTAGCCGGCCAGTTGGCCTTCGGGGAAATCAACCCCTCACCGTCCCCTGAGAGCCGCTGCGCGCATAAGCAGGATCGCTGATCCATCACCTTGCAGCTGGTCGAGCGCGGCGAAGCGACCGGCCAAGGTGAGAACCAACGCCTCGATGGGCCCGGTGACATCCAGACCATCGCCGGCCGCCCAATCCGCGTCGGTCGCGATGGCGTTAATGCCCTCGAACAGTTTCGCGCCAGGAAAGAAGCTATTCGTCCAGAGATCCCGGGCGATGGGGATCATTCGCCGATCGGGAACGTGGCGAGGTCGCTCAAGTGGTCGGCGGATGTCCATCTGGTGGATGACTATGTCCTCGAGCATGGACAACGACGAGAGGCCAGGCAGATGCGTGCGAGCGAGAACCACGCCCCGGAAATCCTCGAGAAGCGTCGCGACGGGAGCTGCGCCTCGCTGTCGGGCATCCTTGGCGATATACCGGTTGATTCGGAACCCCGATGTCATGAACCCCCAGGCAGCCTGAGCAACGGTCATGCGAGTCTCGCTCACCATGTGTCCGACGACATCCCGAACTCGCCATTCAGCGCAGAGCGAGGGGGCGTCCCATTGTGCGGGTGTGAGCGCTTCGAGCAGCTCCAATAGGGATTGGCGTTCGTGGTGAACGTCGGTCCAAACATCGGTCCGCGTTGACATGATCATGTTCCTTCGTTCTCAGGGGAGCGATTTCCGCTCAAGCGGCGAGACTCAACGGCGGGTACCGATCAGTGAGGAAGCCGACGTAGGCCTCGACGCGGAGCGCGTCGCGGTAGGCGCTGACAAGAAAGTCCCGGATCCGTGGGAAGTGAACCCCTTGGTGAAGAGCCAGATGGGCAGGATCAACTCGAAGAGACCGCCGATGACCAGCGCCAGCATCCCTGCGCCGTGCGTCACGTTGATGAGATTGAACATGGCCAAAACGCTTCCCAGCAAGAAGACGGGATAGCCGATGACGCCCAGCATGGAGAGTTTCCTCGGCACGATCCTCGAAGTCAGCAGGGCAGACGAGAGGACGAGGCCTGCAACACCAGATACCGCGTAGACCGCAAGCACATACTCATTCCAGTACGCGTGGTTTGTCAGGAAGTACACGCCCACTGCCACCAGCGTGAGGCACTCCGTCACCCTCAGCGCCAGGTAAGCCCGCGCTCGAAGTGGTGCCGACGGCGTGAGAATCCGCCGCATGGAAGCGCCGTTGACTGCGACGGCGAGGCCGCAGCACGCCAGAAGGAACACGCCGACGACGAGGGCAGTGTGGGCGGTCGTGCTCGAGAAGTACGAGCGGATGAGCGCGTTACTGATCGCGAAGGTGAAGGTGGCAGTGAGGAAGCACAGTCCGACGAGGACTGAGGTCTTGCTGACGGATGTCGTGGTCGGAGCGCCCCTGGTCGGCCAACACGTGGTGGGTGCCTGATGCATCGATCGGTCCAGTTTCGCCGTCTTCATGGCCTCGCTCCGATTGTCAGGGCCGGCTCCAGGTGCTCCGTCTCCAGGTGCTCCGTCTCCAGGTGCTCCGTCTCGGACAGATCCACCGCCGGAGCGGCCGTTCCCCTGGCGGTGGCCCGCTCGGTCCAGATGTCGAGCACGAGCAGACTCAGGTTCGACACGACCGCCGCACCGATGATCGTCGTGATCAACGCGATGCCCCCGCTGGTGACGTGGAAACCGAGTTCGGCTCCGACCACCGCACCGACACCAGCGGCACCGATGCCCTTGGCCCGCATCGCCTTCGGTGTGTCGGAGCGGACCCAGCCGGCGTAGACCCCGAGCCAGATCGGCACGGCGATCGAGACCACTGCCAACAGCTGGTCGTCGAGCGGCAGGCTCGGCCAGAACCGCAGCACCAACAGCGCCCCCAGACACCATCCGCCGAGTCCGAACACGATCGGACCGGCGGAGCGGATCCATGCGCCCGTCTTGCGGCCGGTACCGCCTCGGCGGCGGATCCGGATCGCCAACACCACGAGCCAGATCACTGCCACCAAGGCCAAGCCGACCAGTGTCCCAAGGATGTCCTTGGCAATCCCTGTCTGCGGTTGCGATGTGGTGAAGCTGACCTTGTTCGGGGTGTAGCGGGACGTGTCGACCTGGCCGGTGGCGTAGAACGTGGTCAGCAGCTGTGCGCTGGCTTTCGGCTCGTAGTACCAGAAGTCTTCCGAGTGCCCGAGCCCGGACAGGATGACCTGATGCCCGTTGGAAAGGTGCGGCAACAGCTCCTTGGTGGCGTTCTGGGCCGGTGTCTCGAAGTCGAGCGTGCCGCCGATGAGCAGCGTCGGGACGCTCGAGTTCTGCACACTGGTGTACTGGTCCTCACCTGGGTTGGCGGGCCAGGCGTGCGCAAGGCCTCCTGCCCCCCACAGGAATTCCCCCAGGGGATTTCCGATGATCGAGCCCCGGTCCGCGCCGGAGCTGAAGTAGCGCTCGACAGGATGCGCATCGGCCATCCCGATGCTTGCAAACTCGCCCCACGTGAACGACGTGGGGAGGGCGAGATTGGCCATCGCCGAGAGGAACCACAGGCCGCTCGGGTCGCCGTGCGCGGCGGAGATCCACGAGTCGAGGGTCACCGGGCCACCCAGTGGCGAAAGTACCGTGGTCTCATCCGTGAGCCCGAGGAACGTTCCGACCAGCACGTTGCCGGGCTCGATCGGCAGGGAGAACCAACTGCTCGGCATGTCTGCCGCTATGTGCTGCATGCTCGCGGCAAGGTTTTTGGTGCGGGCGGCGCAGGAAGGCTGCTTCGCGCACAGCGCCGAGTAACGCTCGATCCCCTGATCGATCTCGGCTCCGCTGTATATGAAGTTCCCAGGCGGGTTGACCCCGACCATCACCGAGCGGTCGACGTTCTTTGGGTACATCCACGAGTAGATCATCGCGAGGCGGGTGCCGGCGCTGTCGCTGAGCAGGTCGATGCGCTTGTAGCCGAGCGCGGTGCGAGCGGCTTCGATGTCGCCGGCCTGCTCCTCCATTGTGTAGCCGGCGAGGTCGACGCCACTTCGCTCAAGCCGCTTCGCGCACGAGGCGAAGGACTGGGAGTAAGCGCTCAGCGACGCTTTGGTGAGGTAGTCAGAGTTCTCCAGCGCCGCCGTCACCTCGGGACAGTTGAGCACTGAAGAGCCGTCGACGCCGCGGTAGCCGACCATGACGACATCGTGCTGGGCGGCCAGTCGGTTCGCTTGGGGGAACGTCATGTTGGTGATGCCCGGGCCGCCGTTCAGATGGAAGATTGGCTCCAACGGGTGCGATGAGCGAGCCAGGATCCGGGTTATTGGCAGCGCGATCAGGCGCGACCGGGGGTCTGCCCGGTTCTCGGGCACGACGAGCGTTCCGCAGTCGGCGCGCATCGCACCCTTCTCGGCCGCATAAGTGCACGGGTGCATGGTCAGCTGGCCGGCGTGCGCTCCCTGCGGGACCGAGACCGCGGCGTCGCCGGGTGCGAACCCGATGTACGTCAGACCGAGCAACAACACCCCGATGACCACCAGGGCAACGATTCGTGCCCAGGTGAATGTCTTTGTCCTTTGGGCCGGCGGTACTGGTTGATCGACTGCCACGGTCTTGCCGTCGCGCTTGGTCTGGTTTTTCTCGATCATTGTTCTTCCTTTCGTCGACCTTCGTTGTGCCATATGGCGAAGTTAAGGTGCGATGGCGAGATCGGCATCGTCGGGAGGCTGTGTTGCGGTTCCTACCAGCCGACGATTTCGACTCCTACGTAGGTAGGAGGCGGGAACGGAGGGGGCGGAGTACGTTCAGCGGGTGAGCCGAATCGAACACTTCGCCCGCACGTACTGGTTCGACCTGCTGATCGCGCTGGTGGCGATCCTGGCGATCGTTGACGTGGTGCTCGGACGCGGCTCGCCCGGAGCTCCGACAACGACGCTGTGGTTCTGCGTTCCCGCTCTCGTGATCCTGGTGCTTCCACTATTCGTGCGGCGATGGTTCCCGTTTGCAGGACCGGCGGCATACTGGCTCTTGGCCGCGGCAATCTCGTTCGTCGACCCGCTGTTGATCCCGTACCCCGACGCCCTCTTCCTGATTGGGCTGGTGGCTGCATTCCTCCTCGGGAACCTTCGGGACCTCCGGCGGGCCGGCCTCGGACTGGTGATCGTGGTCGGCGCTGCGGTGACCCTCGTCTACAACATCCCCGGAGTCTCGGTCGACCAGCTCGTCTTCATTCCCGTCGACTTCGCCGTCGCCTGGGTTGCAGGCTTTGCTGTCCGCGCCCGGGCCGAGCAGGCCGAGGTGGCGGAGTCACATGCGACCCAGGCCGAGCAGGAGCGAGATGCAGCGACGCGGGTCGCCGTGGCCGAGGAGCGAGCGCGGATCGCCCGCGAGCTGCACGACATCGTCGCGCACGCCGTCAGCGTGATGGTCCTTCAGGTCGGCGCTGTCAGGCACCATCTCCCCGACGCGATGGCCCAGGATCGCGATGCCCTTAGCAGTGTCGAGCAGGCCGGGCGCGGCGCGCTGGCCGAGATGCGCCGTCTGCTCAGTGTGATGCGCCGTGAGGGCGATGGCATCGAGCTCGCCCCTCAGCCCGGCCTCGACGGCCTCGACTCATTGGTGGAAGAGATCGGCCGCGCCGGGCTTCCCGTCGAGCTGCACCTCGAAGGGGAGCGTGTGCCGCTCCCGCCAGGGGTCGACCTCTCTGCGTATCGGATTGTGCAGGAGGGTCTCACCAACGCGCTCAAGCACGCCCGCGCCAGCCACGCGGAGGTCACCGTCCGCTATGGGCCCGACGAGGTAGGGATCGAGGTGCGCGACGACGGCACCGGCGCGGCGCCGAGCGACGGCTACGGCCACGGACTGATCGGCATCCGCGAGCGTGTCAGACTCTACGGCGGCGAGATGACCGCAGGCAGGACAAACGGTGGCGGGTTCACGCTCAGCACCCGCCTCCCACTCACCTCAGACCGGCCATGACGATCCGAGTCCTCATCGCCGACGACCAGTCCATGGTCCGCGCCGGCTTTCGAATGTTGCTCTCCGGCGAACAAGACATGGAAGTCGTCGCCGAAGCAAGCAACGGACTGGAAGCGGTGGCTATGGCGGCGCGGTTTGACCCGACCGTGATCCTGATGGACATCCGCATGCCAGAGCTCGATGGGCTCCAGGCCACCCGCCGGATCCTCGCCGCCGACAACACGGCGCGGATCCTGATCCTCACCACCTTCGGACTCGAAGAATACGTCTACGAAGCCCTCAGCGCCGGCGCGAGCGGATTCGTGCTCAAAGACGATCCCCCCGAACAGCTGATCGAGGCGGTACGCACCGTCGCCGCTGGAGACGCGCTCCTCTCACCCGCGATCACCAAACAAGTGATCAAGAAATTCACGAGCATCCCTCGCCACGAGCTGCCGAAAGAACTTGACGAGCTCACCGCACGCGAGCAAGACATCCTTCGGCTCATCGCCCAGGGCCTCTCTAACGCAGAGATCGGCGCGGAGCTCTACATCAGCGAGACGACCGTCAAGACCCACGTCACGCACGTCCTCCAGAAACTCGGCCTCCGCGACCGCGTCCAAGTCGTCGTGCTCGCATACCAGACCGGGTTCGTAACGTGAGCCACGCCCACCTAGCCTCACAGGGGGCCGCAAGTGCGGCTGCCGCCGTTCCGTCGATCCCGCGCCGCAGGACCATCTCGGAGTCGCCTCCGCGCGTCTCCGGAGGGGCCGTTCTGAACGCGGAAAACGGCAAAGTGGGGATTCGGGTGATGAGCAGGCGGCTCCGCCGGGTGCGGGATGCGTCCCCGGGGCCGGCAATGAGCCTTAGCCTGGAACCACCGACCAATGACGCGGTGACGTAGTCGCGCATCCGCGGAAAGTGCCTCCCTGCCTGGGAGAATTGTGATTGCCACGTCACGATTCACACCAGCGTCAGGAGGCACTTTCTGTGATGCCAGTATCGCGGCGGATTGACCGGATTGGCGTGACCTTCGACGAGCCGAACCTGGTGGCCAATGCCGGCTTGTTGTTGGTGGCGACGTTGTGGGCCTCCCCCCAAATCGTGGAGTCGGTTGGATAGTTGACTGAGCCTGTCAGCAGCCACTCTCGGTGCGCCACTTCGGCCGAGGTGCTCACCGGCCCGAGTCGCATTGAGGGACGGCCTATGCCGCCCTTGTCGTCGCGGTCGACCCACCTCGGCGCTCAGCGAGGATCGCCTCGAACTCGACAGGGGATTTCATCTCGCACGAGTAGTGCCGGCGGACACGGTTGTACCAGTCGATGAACTCGGCCACGGCACGTCGCGCGTCCGCTTTTGTGGAGAAGCTCCGTCGCGACAGGAGCTCGAACTCAAGCGTCGAGTTGAAGCTCTCGGCAGCAGCATTGTCGTATGCCGACCCGACGCGGCCCATCGACTGAGTGATACCGAGTCGCGTGCATGCCTCGTGGAACGTCGACGCTGTGTATTCGGACCCCTTGTCGCTATGGAATATCACCCCGCGTATCTCACCACCGCGGACCGCTGCCGCCATCTGGATTGCTGCGATGGCAACCTCTGCGTCGTGATGTTCGGACATCGAGAAGCCCGGTACGCGTCTCGACGACAGGTCTTCGACGGTCGCCAAGTAGAGCTTGCCTTCGTCGGTGGGGATCTCGGTCAGGTCCCCGCACCATTTCTGGTCCACGTCGTCGGCCGAAAAGTCCCGTTCTACAAGGTCGGGGGTGGGTTTTGCCGCCTTGTCGGGACGGGTGAGGTTGCGTCCCTTCTTCTTCGGGCGAGCGTTGAGTCCCTGGCGCGCCATGGAATCGGCCACCGACTTCTGCGACACCTTCCAGCCGTCCTCGATCAAGTCCTCGTGGATCTTGGGACGAGCCGTAACGACCGCCCGAGGTATCGAAGAACTTCTTGACCGCCTCGTCGAGCTCGTGGCGGCGCAGAGCCCGCTTCGTCGGTGGACGGTCCTTCCACTTGTAGAACCACGATTCGGACACGTCGAGCGCTCGGCACGAGAGCACGTGAGGAACGTCGTGCTCGGCCCTCTGGGAGGCGATGAACGATGCCACGGTCATCGCGTCGCCTCTTTGACCCAGAGGACCACAGATCGCTTGAGGACATCACGCTCCATGGTCAGCTCGGCGATCTTGGCCTCGAGCTGGCGTACGACCTCGGCGTCGACCTTGGTCGGGTCGAGTTTCTCGCCGCGGGCGAGCTTGTCCTTGGCCACCCAGTTGGCCAACGTCCCGGGGTTGATCCCGAGATCCCGGGCCACCTGGGCTATGGGCTTTCCCGTCTCGCGGACGATCCCGACGGCTCCCTCACGGAAGTCCCGGTCGTACCGGCGTCTCTTCTCTGGCATGCCATCTCCTTACGCGATGGCTCCACGAAAAGGGGGGATTCCCACTCCAGGCCGAGGCGAACCATCAAGGTCGCCGGCACGATCAGACCAGCATCGGCGACCAGTGATGGCTCGTCGAAGGTCACCGCGATCCGGTCGATCCCGCGCGATACTGCACTCACCGAAAGTGCCTCCTTTGCTGCTGGGGAACTGCGACGTCGAACACCGCAATTCTTCCAGCGCAGGAGGCACTTTCCGCGGATACGCGGCCTACGTTTCACTCACCTTATCGGTGGATCGAGGCTTTGGCACTCATGCTGCGCTTGGCTTCGTTCCCTTCGCTCGGCCTTTGCCCGACCCTTAACCAGCCTTATTATTCCGATTGAGCTCGGTTGCGCTCAAGGGCATCCCGTAGAGCAGCACGGGAGGTAGTGCCGAGTTTTGGGAAGATCCGATACAGATGGGATCCAACCGTTCGGGGCGAGGTTCTGATTCCGTTGGGGCACGTGGGGGGCACAAAATTTCGGCCGAAAAACCGACACCTGGTCGAAATACCCTCCGAACTGCGACTCTCCGGTGGTCGGGACCGGCGTCGATCCGGTGACCTCACGCTTTTCAGGCGCGCGCTCTACCAACTGAGCTACCCGACCGGGGTACCCAGGCCCTGCTGCCCGGAGGCGAGGCAGAGCTTGGTGGCGGACCTGACGGGATTTGAACCCGCGACCTCCGCCTTGACAGGGCGGCGTGCACTCCGAGCTGCACCACAGGTCCGTGGCGGCGATTGGCCGTGCTCCCCGGTCGGGGGATGAGCCTCCCGTTGAGCAGCAACTCACACTAGTCGGTCCCGGTTCGGCGTCACCCCCCGGGCCGGAGCCCGGCGGTGCCTACGGGGTGTCCGCCCGCAGGGCCTGCACGCCGGCCTCGAACGCAGCGAACTGGGTGGCGTCGAGCGCGCCGGCCAGCGTCGATGCGCACAACTGGTCGGTGATCTCCTCGGCGTCGTCATGCTTGGCCTTGATCCCGCTGACGTCACCGAAGGGCTCGGACCACCCGAAGAACTTGGCCTGACCTTCACCCTCGTTGGTGAGGATCGCCTCGAGCGGTGAGAGGCCGACGGCCGTGGTGGCGACGAGGTGCAGTCCGCCGCGCCACTCGCGCAGCATCTGCATGAGTTGGGCGGCCCGACCCGCGGCGTCGTTCGAGCGCGCCGCGTCACGCCAGCCCACGAAGAGCGGGATCGCCGATCCCTCGATCCCGTCGACCAGCTGTTCGCTGACCGTCACGATGTCATCGATCCCCTCGACGCCGGCGTAGTGCTTCTTGCCCCACTCCCCGTGCGCCTCGGCCATGCGCGACGCCGCCGCCTTGGCGCCGGCCACGCCCACGCCCTCTGCATACATCGAGGCCACGGCGTTCGGTTCGAACCACCCCAAGGCGGACGTGACGACATCGGGGCTGACGTCACCGAGCATGCCGCCGCGGCCGGCGAAGTAGAAGGCGATCGGGTTGGTCCATCCCCACTCGGCCGCCAGTGCCATCACGTCAGGACTCAGGTAGATGGCGGTGCCGATGTCGTGGATGGGGACCGAGGTGGCGCGGACGGCGGCGAGCGCGGCGTCCTGATCCGATGCACCCATGAGGCTCCTTGTCGTCAGCTGGGTTCGAAGGGAACGGTGTTGGTGCTCACCCGCAGGACGCGCCGCATCCCGGGGATGGTACCGATGACGGCCTCGACGAGCCGGGCCATGTCGGTCACGACGTCGTCGAGGTGCGTGAAGCGGTCATCGAGGATGCCGGCCACGCTCGCCAGCTCGGGCGACACTTCCTGGAGTGACCGGGTGGCCTTGGGGAGCTCGTTGGCCAGCTCGATGGCCACCCCGCTCAGTCGCTCGGTGAGGTTGCGCAGCGCCCCAGCCGAGTCGGACAGTGACGGCAGCGACGAGTTGAGCATGCCGACCGCCTGGTCGAGACCCGACACCGCGGCCGAGATGCCGAGGGCGGCAAAGTCGATCCCCGCGCCCGCCTTGTTGACGCCGCCGTCGAGGCGCTCGAGCAACGTCATGAGGCGATCCATCCGCTCGGCCATGTCGTTGACCGCCTCCATGGCCGCGAGCGCCGTGGAGGGGAGGCGTATGACGGCGCCGGGGAAGCCGATGATCGACTCGACCAGCGAGGGAGACTCCACGCCGCGATCATGAGCGCTGGGGCGGCCCGTGTCCAGTACGCCGTGTCCCCCGCCCCCGCCGCCCGCGTCAGCCCAATTCGGTCGTGATCGCCTGGCGCAGCTCGGTGAGCACCGGCTGGCGCACGCGCAGCTTGGTGGCCGCGTGCGCGGTGCGGTCGACCCCGGTCAGGTCCTCGGCCGCGGCGCGGACAGCGCCGGCCAGTGCCTCGGGGGCGACGACGGCGTCGAGCAGTCCTGCCTCCAGCGCACCGCGAGGGTCGAGCAGGGTGCCCGTGACCGCGGCGCGGTCGAAGGCGGCCGGTGTCAGTCGGTGGCGAGCCAGGGCCACGGCGAACCAGGGCAGGGTCAGCCCGATCCGGACCTCGTTCAGGCCCAGCTTGAAAGGACCGTCGGCGCCGATGCGGAGGTCGGCCGACATGAGGAAGAAGGCGCCGGCGGGCAGCGCGTGCCCCGTGCACGAGGCGACGACCGGAGCGGGGAAGGACAAGATGCGCTCGGCCATGGTGGCGCCCAGCCGCAGCAGCTCGCGGGCGCGCTCGGGTGGGTCGCGCAGGACGCCGAGGTCGAAGCCGGCGGAGAAGCAGCCGGGCCGGCCGGTGAGGACGACGACGGTCCCGTCCCGCTCGGCCCGGTCGAAGGCCTGGTGCAGGGCCCGGAGCATCGCGATGGACAAGACATTCACCTTGCCGTCGTCCATCGTGATCGTGCTGATGACGTCGTCGCTGGCGTAGGTGACGGGACTGCCGGCGCTGCTGCCGGCGCTGGTGCTGGTCGTGGTCACGGTGGCCTCTCCTCGGGGATGTGGGCGGTTATATTGGAATCATGTTTCGAAACAGTGTTTCAAATGGAGCAGGAGCTGTCCAGGGCGGGACCGCCGGCACGTCCGACTGATGCCCCGCACCAAGCAGCGCACGCCCGAGCTGCGTGAGCGGCTCTTGGCCAGCGCCGTCGACCTGCTGGCCGAGGGCGGCGCCGGGGGGTTGACCGCGCGTTCTCTGGCGGCCCGCGCCGAGACGTCCGCGCCCGCCCTCTACGAGCTCTTCGGTGACAAGTCCGGCGTGGTTCGCGAGCTCTACTTCGAGGGCTTCCGCATGCTGGGCGACGAGCTCGGGGCGGTCCGCGAGGGGGACGACGCCATCGCCGACCTCTGGGCCCTCGCCGCCGTGTACCGGCGCTTCATCCGGGCCAACCGCGCCCTCGCCGAGGTCATGTTCTCGCGGCCCTTTTCCGACTTCGCACCCGGGCCCGACGAGCTGGCGGCCACCAGCTCCGTGCGCGTCCTGATCGTCAACCGGGTGCGGCGTTGCATCGACGCCGGCCGGCTGCGCGGTGACGAGACCGATGTCGCACACATCCTCGTCGCCCTGATTCAGGGCATGGCGTTCGCCGAGGCGGCGGGACGGCTGGGGACGTCGACCGAGTCGATCGAGCGGCGCTGGCGACTGGCCGTCGGGACCGTGCTGAACGGCCTGGCGGCCTGAGCCCGAGCGCCCGCCTGCTCAGGCCGGCTTCGACGTGGACTGGCGGCGCGCCCCGCGGGCGCGGGCACCCCGCGTCAGCACCGACTGGTAGAGGCCGGCGGGCAGGCGCGCCAGCACGTCGATGGCCTTGGCGTCGGGCCCGATGAGGGCGCGGCGACGGTCTCGTTGGACCGCCCTGAGAATCTGGTGGGCTGCCCTCTCGGGGCTCGTGACGAAGAGGCGCTCGAAGTCCGTCCGCGCTGTCTCGGTGTCGCCCGCCAACTCGGCGACGCTTTGGTCCACGCGAGCGTTGCGGGCGATGTTGGTCTTGATGCCGCCGGGGTGCACCGTCGTCACCGAGACCGGGGCGCCCTCGATCTCGAGCTCCATCCGCAGTGTGTCGGTGAAGCCGCGCACGGCGAACTTGGCCGCGTTGTAGGCGGACTGGGAGGGCACGCTCACGAGCCCGAAGACGCTCGAGACGTTGACGACGTGCCCCTCACCCGAGGCCTTCAGGTGAGGGAGGAACGCCTTGGTGCCGTAGACGACGCCCCAGAAGTCGATGCCCATGAGCCACTCGAAGTCCTCGTACGACGTGGACTCCACCGTGGCGCCGAGGGCGACGCCGGCGTTGTTGACCACGAGGTTCACCCGGCCGTGGTCGGCCACGACCTGATCCGCCCAGCCGTAGACGGCAGCCCGGTCGGCCACGTCGAGGTGCTGCGCGATCACCTTCACGCCGTGCCCCTCGCAGCGCGCCACCGTCGCGGCCAGCCCGACGTCGTCGATATCGGCCAGCGCCAGGTGCGCGCCTCGGCGGGCGAGTTCTTCGGCGAGCGCGCGACCGATGCCCGAGGCCGCGCCGGTCACGGCGGCCACACGTCCCTGGAACACCCTCACCTCGAAGAAGCCACCGCGACGGCCCGCTGGTCCGGGGGTGCGTGGCCGTGGGCACCCGCGGGCGGCGACGCTCCGGGAGGGCCCGAGAACTGCATGACCGCGTCGTCGATCTCGCTCATCTTGAGCGCGCGGTAGTCACGCAGGTAGCTCTGCGAGACCCGCCAGGGATAGCGGCTGCCTTGCTTCGGCAGCAGGTGGGCCGAGCGCTTGATGTAGCCCGAGGTCAATCCGAGCAGCGGCACGTCCTCAGCCGAGGCGCCGCCGTTGTTGCGGGCCACGCACTCGGTCAGGCCGCGCCCGCGCATGTAGTTGAGCAGGCGGCACACGTAGTCACACGTGAGATCGCACTTGAGCGTCCACGACGCGTTGACGTAGCCGATGGCGACGGCCAGGTTCGGCACGTCCTCGATCATCATTCCCTTATAGGTGAGGCGGGTCGCGGGGTCGACCGCCTCGCCGTCGACGCTGAGCGCGATGCCGCCGAGGAACAAGAGTTCGAGCCCGGTGGCGGTCACGATGATGTCCGCCTCGAGCTGGGCGCCCGAGGTGAGCGACAGGCCCTTCTCGGTGAAGCGCTCGATGTGGTCGGTGACCACGGACGTCGTGCCGGCGCGGATGGACGCGAAGAAGTCGCCGTTGGGTGTGGCGCAGAAGCGCTGGTCCCAGGGGTCGTAGCGCGGCGTGAAATGGGTGTCGATGTCGTAGCCCGCTGGCAGCGCGCGCTCGAGACCCTTTCGCAGCATGCGCTTGACGAACGCGGGATGCCGGCGGCTCACGTAGTAGAAGGCCTGGGTCAAGAGGGCGTGGAACCACTTGGCCACCGTCCCGGCCTGCTGGGCGGGGAGCACCTTGCGCGCCAGACGCGGCAACCGGGCTGCGCTCGGGGAGCGAGGCGATGTAGCTCGGCGAGCGCTGCAGCATCGTGACGTGCGCGGCGGAGCGGGCGAGGGCGGGGACGAGGGTGACGGTGGTGGCACCGCTCCCGATGACGACGATCCGCTTGGCGCTCACGTCGAGGTCCTCGGGCCAGGCCTGGGGGTGTATTACGAGGCCGGCGAAGTCGTCCATGCCGGCGAAGTCGGGCAGGTATCCCCGGTCGTAGCGGTAGTAGCCGCTGCAGGAGAACAAGAAGCCGGCCGTCAGGTGCACGGTTTCGCCGGTGTCGGTGCGCTCCGCCGTGATGTGCCAGCGCGCGTCGGCGCTCGACCAGTCGGCCGCAGTCACGCGGTGGTGGAAGCGGATGTGCGTGTCGACGCCCGACTCGGCCGCCGTGTCCTTGATATACTGGAGGATCGAGTCGCCGTCGGCGATCGACTTCTCGCCGTCCCAGGGCCGGAACGAGTACCCGAGCGTGTGCATGTCCGAGTCCGATCGGATGCCCGGGTAGCGGAAGAGGTCCCACGTGCCACCGATGGCACCGCGCGCCTCGAAGATGGCGTAGCGGGCCCAGGGACACTGGGTCTGCAGGTAGTGGCCGGCACCGATCCCCGAGAGCCCGGCGCCGACGACGAGCACGTCGAGGTCCGGCGAGGTGGTTCCGGACCCGGCCACGAGTGACGCCATCAGGCGGTGGCTCCGATCAGCTTGTCGTTCAAAGTGCCGTGCTCCCCGAACAGCTCGGCCCTCCAGGTTTCCACCAATTCGGTCGTGTCGCTGTCGTCGGGGTGGAAGTCGGGCCGGTTGTAATCCCTGAGCTGGGCCCAGACGGCGCGGCCCATGATGGGCGAGCGACGCACCGTGTGCCAGCTGTGGCGAAGGTTCCCGGGGCGGTAGGTGGCGGGGTCGCCCAGGAGCGAGATCGCTATGGCGGCCGCCATGCCGGTCACGAAGCCGAAGCGGAAGAAGTTCATCGTCCAGACCCGCAGGCGCTCGCCGCCCCCGACGGCCCGGTAGACGTCGAACGCCACCGCCTTGTGCTCGGACTCCTCGAGAGCGTGCCAGACGAAGAGGTCGCGCACGGCGTCCTCACCCATCTCGGCTCGGACCTCCTCGCTCGAGAGGACGAGCTCCGCCAGCGTCGCCGTGAAGTGCTCGAGCGCGGCCGTGGCAGCAAGGTTGGACTTGGCCGAGAGGATGCGCTCTCGGAAACGTAGGGCCGCCCGGGTGAACCGCTCGTACTGCTTGGTCGGGTAGCCGAGCTCGGCGAGGCGGTCGTTGAAGACGCGGTGCTCCCGGCCGTGCACCGCTTCCTGGCCGATGAAACCGGCCACCTGCCGCTTGAGCGCCGGGTCGGTGATCTGGTCGCGGAAGCGACGCACCGAACGCACGAAGTAGTCCTCGCCGTCGGGGAACACCGACGACAGTGCCGCGATGAGGTGCCCGGAGATGAGGTCGCCGTCTTGCGCGAAGTAGCGCGGCAGATCCCGCATGGATTCCTCGAAGGTCATCCGCCGGGTCGGAACCTTCCGCGCCGGGTTGCTCGTCTGCACACCGGGCTCGGCCTGGGCTCCGCGCGGCGCCCTCGGCCGCCTGGTTCTCGGCGTCGGTCCCGGTCCCTGTGACCTTCCGCCGGTCCGTCGATGTCTGGGTCATGTCGTTCGCCTTCCGCTCGGCTACGTCCCTGCATGTTAGAATATATGAGAGATTTCACTCAAATCCTCATTTTTTACAGAACAAGGCGGTTGGCCAGGAGTGGGACCCTGACGAGACGGAGGCGCAAAGCGAGCAGGCGGACCCGCCGGTGCCCGAGAGCAAGGGCGCCCAGACCCGGCGGGCCATCCTGGCGGCGGCCATCGCTCGATTCGGGCGGGACGGGTACCGCGCCACCTCGGTGGCCGACATCGCCCGGGATGCCGGCGTCGGGGGCACCGTCGCCTACGCCTACTTCGAGAACAAGGAGGCTCTGTTCTTCGCCGCGGTCGACGAGGACGCGGCCGGCGTGATCCACGAGGGCCTGGCCACCGTCCTCGACGTGCCCGACGTGGGCACGCTGGCACGGCACGTTGATCTTCACCCTGGTGGACGCCGGTGGCGCGCCACCCGCTGGCCCGGCGCCTCCTCGCCGGCCTCGAGCCCGAGGTCACGATGCGGGTGCTCGAGATGCCCGCGCTGACCGAGCTGCGCAAGGCGTGCACCGAGCTGCTGCGGGCGGGGCAGGCGGCCGGCACGGTGCGCACCGACATCGACCCGGCCGTCGTCGGCCCCGGGATCGTCGCCCTCATGCTCTCGATCCTCATGTCGGTGACCCAGCTGGGCAGCCAGGCCGCCGTGGCCTACTCCCACGACGTCGACGCGGTCTTCGAGGCGGCGTTGACCGCATCCCTGGTACCAGGGGGTGGACCGGCCGCCTCGTGAGGCCGGGCCTTTTGGGGGCCACCTCGCCGTGCCCGCCTGACCCATCGCCCGAGGTCAGGGCGCCTTTCCGCCACGGCCCTGATTCATGACCCTGACGTTAACGTTAAACTTTTGCGCGGTGAGCACCGCGACCCTGCCCCAGGCGAACGGCCACGGCCCCGGCGCCCGGGCGGGCCGCCGGCGCCGGCCGACCACTCGAACTACCGCTGGATCGCCCTGTCGACCGTGACCCTCGGCACCCTGATGGTCTTCATCAACCAGTCGATCGTCCTCATCTCCCTGCCCGACATCTTCCGGGGCATCGACCTGAACCCGCTGACGCCGGGGAACACCGAGCTACATGCTCTGGATGCTCATGGGCTTCATGGTCGTGCTGGCGGTGCTGGTCGTGACGCTCGGCCGAGTGGGCGACATGTTCGGCCGGGTCAAGATCTTCAACCTCGGCTTCGCCGTCTTCACGACCTTCTCGATCCTGCTGGCCGTGACGTGGCTGTCGGGCACCGCCGGGCGCCATCTGGCTGATCGTGATGCGCGTCGGCCAAGGGGTGGGCGGGGCCATGCTCTTCGCCAACTCTTCGGCGATCATCACCGACGCCTTCCCGGCCGACAAGCGCGGTCTCGGCCTCGGCATCAACAACGTGGCCGCGGTGGCGGGCTCCTTCGTCGGCCTCGTCCTGGGCGGCCTGCTCGCCCCGGTGCGAATGGCACCTCGTCTTCCTCATCTCGGTGCCCTTCGGCGTGCTGGGCACCATGTGGGCCTACGTGAAGCTCGAGGACCGCGGCGTGCGCACGCCCGCGAAGATCGACTGGCTGGGCAACATCACCTTCGCCGTCGGGCTCATCCTCGTGCTCATCGGCATCACCTACGGCCTGCTGCCCTACGGCGGCCACACCATGGGCTGGACCAGCCCGGTCGTGCTGGCGGAGATCTTCGGAGGGCTGGCGATCCTCGTCGCTGTTCGGGGTCATCGAGACCAAGGTCTCCCACCCGATGTTCCGGCTCTCGCTCTTCCGCATCCGGGCCTTCAGCGCCGGGAACGTGGCCAGCTTCTTGGCCTCGCTGAGCCGCGGTGGCCTGATGTTCATGCTCATCATCTGGCTGCAGGGCATCTGGCTCCCGCTGCACGGCTACAGCTTCGAGCAGACCCCGCTGTGGGCCGGCATCTACATGATCCCGCTCACCGTGGGCCTGCTTGCTGGCCGGGCCGGTGAGCGGCGTGCTGGCCGATCGCTACGGGGCGCGTCCCTTCGCCACGGGCGGACTGGTGCTCGTGGCGCTGACCTTCATCGCGTTGATCCTGCTGCCGGTCAACTTCCCCTACCTCGGCTTCGCGGTGCTGATCTTCTTCAACTCCGTCGGCATGGGGATGTTCATCGCGCCGAACCAGACCGGCATCATGAACAGCCTCCCGGCCAGTCAACGCGGCGCCGGTGCCGGCATGGCGGGCACGTTCAACTCCTCGGCCCAGGTCCTCTCCATCGGGATCTTCTTCACCTTGATGATCCTCGGGCTCGCCGCCACGCTGCCCTCCGCCCTCTTCCACGGGCTGACGGCCCAGGGCGTGAGCACGGCCGTGGCCACCCGCGTCTCGCACCTGCCGCCGGTCGGCAGCCTCTTCGCCGCCTTCCTCGGGTACAACCCCATCCAGACGCTGCTCGGCAGCACGGAGCTGTCGCACCTCTCGCCCGCCACCGCGCACTACCTGACCAGCCGGGAGTTCTTCCCGCACCTGATCGCGCCGGCCTTCTCGCAGGGCCTCACCGAGGCCTTCTCGTTCGCGGCGGCGGTGTGCCTGCTCGGCGCGGTGGCCTCGCTGCTCCGCGGCGGCAAGTACCACTACGAGGACGAGGCGTCCGAGACGACCTCGGGGACCGGGACGCCGACCGGTGGCGGGGCCCGTGACGAGGCCCGTGACGAGGAGGAGTGGGTGCCGGCCCAGGAGGCGGTGGCCGAGACCGAGCCCCTGCTGGTGGACTGACATGCCAGTGACCACCCAACCAGATCCGGTCGCCGCCTCGGACCCGGTCGCCGGCTCAGTCGGCGAGGCGGGCATCCGCATCAGCGACGCGGCGGCCCGGGCCGGCGTGTCGGCGCGAACGCTGCGCTACTACGAGGAGCTCGGGCCTGATTACGCCGTCGCTGTACACGTCGGGAGGCGAGCGCCGTTACACGCTCGACGACCTTGCGCACCTCGAGCGCATTTTGGAGTTGCGCGAGGTGTTGGGCATGAATCTCGACGAGATCCGCGAGTTCCTCTCGCTCGAAACGCGGCTCGACGAGCTGCGGGCGACCTATCGGGCGACCAAGGGAGCGACGACAAAGAAGGCGCGGGTCGCAGCAGAAGGCGACGCTGCAGGAAGCGATGGTGCTCAACGAGTCCCTGGCTCAGCAGATCAGCACCAAGCTCGAGCGCATGGACGGCTTCCGCGCCAAATTGCTACACGACGCCCAACGCTGTCGCGAATTGCTCGACGAGCTCGGCTGAGCGTCTGCGGCCCATAGGCGTGGCCGCATCAGTACGGGCGTCACCGAGGGGTGTCACCGAGGAGTGTCATCGCGCTGGACGCCCCGAGAAGAAGGGCTGACCGTTGTCTACGCTGGGCCGGTGACCGACGACAGGTTTCGGTAAGGCGATCAGATCGTTGTGGGGGCAGGCCGATGACGAGCGCGGCGGCACCGACTCCCCCGACACCCGCTCCCCGCGAGGTCGACCACGGCCCGCTCGCCTGGCTGCACGCCCAAGACCCCGACTACCTAGTGCTCAAGCGCTCGGCCCGGGCCGCTGTGGTGCTGTCCTCCCTCTTTGCCATCGCCCACTTCGGGTTTGCGAGTTCACAGGTCGGCCTTTTCGTCGCGTTCGGCTCGTTCGCCCTCCTGCTGCTCGTCGAATTCACCGGCAAGCCCCGCACGCGCCTCCTGTCGTACCTCGGGTTGTGGGTGGCCGGCAGCGTCCTGATCATCGTGGGCACCGTGGTGTCGACGAACAAGGTGGCCGCGGTGGTGACGATGGGCGTGGTCGGCTTCGCTCGTGCTTTTCGCTGGGATCCTGGCACCCCAGGCGGCGACGGCGTCGACCGCGGCGTTGCTGACATTCGTCATTTCCGTGGCGGCGGCGCAACCGGCATCCGCGGTCGGCTGGCGCATGATCGGCTGGGCGATGGCGGGCGTGTGCTGTATCGCGTCCGCGCTGTTGGTGTGGCCACCGCCGTGGCACGACAACCTTCGCCGCCAGCTCTCCACCGCGATGACCACCGTGGCCCGTTTGGCCGACACGCGGGGCAGCGGGCCGCCACGACCCAGCCGCACAAGCGGCCGTGACGACCGAGTTGGCCAACTTGCGGACCCAGTTCTCGGCGACGCCCTACCCCCCGACCGGCGCTGCCTCAGGGGCGGTGGCGCTCTCCAAGCTCGTGGGTCGTATCGAGTGGGTTGCCGGCAACACGGCCATGCTCGGCGACGAGCACTGGTCGACCGAGCCGGCGCCCGGCGCTGGTGGTGACCCGCGCCGTGGCCAAGACGCTGCACGAGGCGGCCGGAGTCATCTGCGACGGCGGGGCGCACCCGGTCGAGGATCCGGTGCGGATCGCCGCCTTGCAGGACGAGGCCCGCCAGCTCGACCAGCTCATGGCCGCGGCGCTCGATGCCGAGGTGAGCTCAGTCGCCGAGTCCGAGTCCGAGTCCGAGTCCGAGGCTGAGTCTGAGTCCGAGTCCGAGTCCGAGTCCGGAGCCGAGGCCGAGCGCGGCGACATGGACGGACACTCGGTGCGCGCGGCCGGACTGGCTCGAGCGACGTCGAAGACGCGGGCCGCGGCGACGAGGGCATCGCGGGGGAACTCGACCCGGGATTCCACGCCCGCGCCGTCGGTATCGCCGCCGAGCTGGTTGCGGACGCCGCCCTCGAGTCGGTCGGAGCCGATCCAGTCTCCAACCGGCACCTCGGGATGAGACGAGTCGACCGCCAACGTCTTCTCGCATCGGCTGCTCTCCTACCTCTCCTTCCGGTCGGTGTGGTTCCGCAATTCCCTGCGCGGCGCCATCGGCCTTGCGCTTGCGGTCGCGGTCGTTGAGATCACCGATGTGCAGCATGGCTTCTGGGTGGTGCTCGGCACCTTGTCCGTGCTCCGCTCCAACGCGCTCGGCACGGGGTCGACCGCCGTGCGAGCGATCGGCGGCACGGCACTGGGCTTCTGCGTCGGCGCAGCCCTCATGGTCGGGATCAGCGTGCATCTCTACCTGCTGTGGATCCTGCTTCCCGTTGCCGCGCTCGTGGCAGGCATCGCGCCTTCCATGATCTCCTTCACGGCCGGCCAGGCCGCCTTCACGGTGATGGTCGTGATCTTGTTCAATATCATCCAGCCGGTCGGGTGGCGGGTGGGGCTGACGCGCATCGAGGACGTTGCGATCGGCTGCGGTGTCAGCATCGTCGTCGGGTTCTTGTTCTGGCCCAGGGGCGCCACCGCGGCGCTCGGGCGCGCGCTCGTCCAACGCGTTCGTCGCCAGCTCGGGCTACCTCGCTGACGCGGTGGACCGGCTCACCATGACGCGGCGACACGTCGACACGTCCGCCAGTGAGGAAGTCTCACACCGCGCCTACCTCCTGCTCGACGACGCCTTCCGGCAGTTCTTCGCGGAGCGCGGGGCCAAGGTCGTCTCGGTCGAGACGATCGCCCGCCTCTTCACCGGGTCGAACCGGCTCCGTACCGCCGCCTTCACCCTGGCCACCCTGCGTGTGAGCCCACCGGCACCCGGCCTGCCCGAAGTCGAGTCCGTCGAGGTCGCCGAAGCCGTGCTGCGCGACTCCTACGCCCAGAGCCACCACTGGTACCAGGAGTTCGCCGATCTGCTCGCCGAACGCCGCTCGTCGTTGGACCTGCCACCACCTCACGGCGAGGTGCTCCATGGCGCGCTGCGCACGGCCTTCGAGGACGTGGGCGAGCAGGGACGCGCCGACCGTGTCCAGACGACTCTGCAGATGCTGTGGGCCGACGAGGTGCTCGAAAGCCAAGGTCAGATGCAAGTGGACCTGCTGGCATCGGCAAACCTCTTCACCCGGCGCAAGGGTGCGTTGACCTGACCCGAGCCGTTCTCAGTTCGCGAGCGCCTCGTACGTGGCCCAGGGCCAGGACCGCCCAGCCTGCGCCCTGGGTACCATGAGGCGCTTTGGCGGTTGGCGAAGGCGGCAGAAAGGTCTGGGGCGATGCGTGTCTGGGGAGGATGGCTCGGGTTGGCTCGTACCAGAGCATGGGGGGGCGTGACGCCGGGTCCGCTGCGCCGCGGCGCTGATCGTTGCTGCCGCCCTCCTCACTCCATGCAGCGCGCTCGCTCTCACGATCGGCTCTGCCTCGGCCGCGACCACCTCGACCGTGTCGCGCCATCCGACCACGACCACCAAGCCTGCGCCGACGACCACCACCACCTCGCAGAGGCGACCGACCACCACGACCACGGCCCAACCCTCGGCCCCGAGCGCTCCCACCACGACGACGAGTCCGCAGACGACGACGTCGACCTCGTCGCCGCGTTCCACGCCGACCGCTCCCTCGTCCTCGACGACCAGCACCACGGCGCCCCAACACATTGTGAACGAGCCGAATCTCGACGCGCTCAGCCCGCACGTCATGGCGTTGAGTGGGCCAGGGGTCGAGTACCAGTACAGCAGCGGGCCGACGACCCAAGGTTCGCCGGACGGCGTCCCGAGTTTCATGTCCTCGCCGGGCGGTCCTTACATTTACGACTCCGACGGGCGCATGGTGATCATGCACGGCACGAACGTCGTGTACAAGCACCCGCCCTACATTGCCTACCCGGATCCGGGCGAACCGTGGAACTTCAGTGCATCCGACGCGGCTCGGATGCAGAAGCTCGGTTTCAACGTCGTGCGCCTTGGAATCGAGTGGCAAGGGTTAGAGCCAGGCTCGGGCGGGCCGAACCAACCGAAGATCTGCACCCCGGGCACGCCGGGCAACCCGGACGAGTTCAATCAAGCCGTGGCGGACCAGTACCTCAAGCACGTTGCCGCGACCGTGAAGTTGCTCAGCAAGTACGGCATCTACACGCTGCTCGACATGCACCAAGACGTCTACAACCAGCTCTTCCGCGGTGAGGGCGCGCCCGACTGGGCTGTCTGCACGAACAACGTACCCATCGTGCCCAAGGGCGGCCGCTGGTCGAACAATTACTCGAACGCACAGCTGCAGACCGCGGTCCAGCACTTCTGGGCCAACGACGTCGTGGGCAATCTGCAGGGACAGTTCGACCTCGTCTGGAAGACGGTGGCCGACTACTTCAAGAACGACCGCTGGGTCGTGGGCTACGACCCCTACAACGAACCCTTCTCGACCGAGACGCAGATCGCTTCGGAATCCACGTTCACCGGGCAACTCGAGTGCTTTTACACCGGCCGGGACGACGTGGGTTACCTCGCAGACGGCGCCACCCCTCTCATCTGCCCGCCGACCGTGCCCGCCAACGGCGTGGTGCCGACCATCGAGTCGGTCGACAGCCACCACCTGATCTTCGTGGAGCCCGACATCTACTGGGTCACCGGCGGGAACATCCCGTCGCAACTCGGCCCGATGCCGTTCCCGCGCCTCGTGTTCAACTTCCACGTCTACTGCGGCGACCGCAGCCCAGTGACCGGGAACCCGACCAACCTCTTGCGGTGCCTCCAGTCCGAGGAGACGGCTGCGTCGGAGCAGGACGTCACCAGATTGTCGATGAGCTCGAGCTACCAGGCCAACGGACCGGCGATGTTCATGAGCGAGTTCGGCGCGACCACCGAGTCCGGCGCTGGCCGGGTTCGACGCCGAGTGGGCAGGGCTCGACGAGCTGGGGTGGGCCTACTGGGCCTGGAAGTACTACGACGACCCCACCGGTTCCTCCGCCGAGGGGCTCGTCCTGCCGGACGGCACGTACAGCCCCATCGTGACCGAGCTGTCGAGGACCTACCCACAAGAGGTGGCCGGCATCGCCAGTTCAATTCTCTTCAACCCCTTCACCGGCGCGTGGGGCATGGTCTACACACCGAGCCTCTCGGCTAAGAGCAGCACGATCGTCGCAATTGCGGCACAGCAGCACTACCCGAACGGCTGGTGCGCCGCCGCTCGAGGCGGCCGCATCACCTCGCCGCCGGGCTCGACGCACCTGACCATCGCGACCGAGGGTCGACCACTGCAGGTCTATGTCACGGTGACAGCCGGCGCGTGCCCATGAGGTGACGTCGTCGCGCGCTCGGCCAGTCTGCGGTCAGATGGTGTCGCCGGTGTTCCCGCTGCCCGACAAGCCGGTGTTGCCGGTGTTGCCGGTGTTGCCGGTGTCGCCGGTGCTCCCGGTGTTCCCGCTGCCGAGGCCACCGAATCCGCCTCCTCCGGAGCTCCCGGCGGCGGCCTCGAGCTGCTGAAGCGTGGCCACTTCGTTCGCAGGCGGTGCCGTCACCGAGACGGGGGTCCCGTAGTTCGAGTAGCTCATCTGCACGGTCTCGCTGAGTGCGTGGCCCGCGAGGGAGAAAGAGATCGGCACGACGATGCCGCGGAGCAGTCCGTTCGCGTCGATGTACACCTTCTCTGTGATCGACGACGGCAGGAGTCCCGACGCGAGCTGACGATCGGCGGCCGGCAGCTGCCCGAGGTCCTTTTCGAGCTGACTGAGCGGGATGGTCACGGAGTACCCGCTGACCGACGCGCCGTCATAGGTGGTCTGGCCGAGCGAGTCGACCGGGTCACCCTGGCTCTGAAGCTGATGGAGCAGGGCAGCGGGGTCCTCTATACCGTTGAATCCCGAGCCGAGACCGTCGTCATTCCCGGAGGCAAACGTGCCGGCGTCTACCGAGACCCAGCTCTTAGCGGGCAACAACTGACCGAACTGCGACGGCATGCTCACGTATACGGTGGAGCCGTCCTCAATCACTTGCTCGGATATCTGTTCGTTACCGGCCGGCACGTTGACGGTGATCGTTCCTGTGTGCGTGGTGAAGTCGAACGCGCCATTCCCAGTGACATGCTCGCTCATCCCGGCCGCAGAGATCTGGACGTCGAGGGACATGTCGGCGGTCTGCTCGTTCAACGACTGGGTCACGGCCTTGGCGATGGCCTCTGACGCCGCTGCCGAGCTGTGATCGCCGAGGACAAGGTAAGCACCGACGGCACCGACAACCAACACGGCGGTTGCGATCCCGCCGAACACGATTGCGCGCCGTTTGGGAGCGAGCGCTGGCGTGGACGCCGGGCCAGGCCCGTGGTTGCTCATCACCGAGGGGACTAGCGTTTCGAAGCCCGGCGGAGGCGCGTCGTGGACGGCGCCGGGCGGCCTGACATGTGCCGTCCAGACCTTGCCGTCCCAGTACCGCTCCTGCTCGCGGTTGAAGGGGTCGGTGCACCACCCCGCCGGCTGATTCATGCTCCAGCTCCTTCCCATGCAGCCCGAACTTTGATACGGAGGTGCGCGAGGGACGCCGTCGTCAGTCCGTGCGACGACATCTCTCCCTCTGCAGTGTGCATCGGATGGCCTGGATGGGCACTTGAGCCTGACGACCACGTCAACGTCGCAAGACGGACGGCGAGTCACTACTCGTCCAAGGGTTGTCTCTGCGTTGCTTCTGAGAGTCGTCCGAGATGCCGGCGTCAGCTCGGGAAGATGAGGACGTTGAAGGATGCATTCAATGGCATCGTGACTTGGTTCTCGTTGAACACGCCCTCTTGCGTCCCTGTATACCAGACCGCCGTTTGCACCGAGTTGTACGTGCCGCCAGTCCCTCCCGGGTTCCAGTTCTCGGGGGCGAAGGTGACGTTGTTCGGATTCCCAGTCGTCTGCGGGTTCGCGATGAGGGTCGTGTCACCGTCTTGGTTCCCAGACGTCGTCGTGAGCACCGACGCTTTACCTCCGTTGCTGACCTTCTTGCTGGCGACCATGACGTTGAATGCGGCGTTCCGCCGACGCCGCCCGGGTTCCAATCCTGGGTGACCTTCGGCTGAACGTCGGGCTGACCGTTAGTCAGCGACGAGTTGATCAAGGTGTAGTCGCCAGTCACATTCTTGGACTTCGCCTTTTGCACGAAGACGGAGCTGCTGGCCGCAGGAACAGCGAGGACATTGAACGAGAGATTGGATGGCATCACACCGCCGTCCTCCAGCACCGCCCACTCATTGGCCGAGGTGTCGTACCACACTCCTATGGGCGCAGTCTCGTAAATGCAGCCGCAGAGACCATTGGCAGTGAAGTTCAACAGTGCCAACACCAGTGACGACAGCTCGTTCATTGTCAACGGGGCTACGAACAACGAGCCGAATGACCTCTTGTTCGTGAGCCTTGTCAGCCGTCCACACGAAGTGAGACGTGACGGTGACAGCGGCTTCAGCGAGCAGCGCCCCAACAAGTGGGACGACCAAGACCGCCGTGGCGAAGGCGGCGAGTGCCGCCGCGCTCCACGCAGCGCGGCTACGTGCGCAATAGTCGGGCTGATGCCTTGCTCACCGGTACCCCCTCTCGAGAGATACGCGAGGCAAACATAATTACACGTCCCAGCTCGGAGCGCTACGGCTCGTTCAAGTTTCGTTCAAAGCCGGTCAATGCTCAGATCACTCTGCAGCGTCGGTCTGCAACCGCCTTGGCGTGTGCACGAGAGAGTTGTTGGGGTGAGGTAGGAGGGCTCGTGGTGACCCTGCCCGCTGATTCTGACCAAGTCCTGCAAGCGCTTCGGCTCGGCTGGTACGTCGCTGACGTTCGGGACCGGAGCCGTCCTGACGACCCAAACGCCAGAGTCGGCAACGAGGCCGCCGCGCATGGATCGCGCACTTCTCTTCGCAGCGAACGCGATACTGAAGAGCTGAGGATTGAGTCGCAAGCCGTCCTTGAGGAGCTGGCAGTCGAGGCGCGCAGGCGCACCGTGCGGGACGGTCCACAGCGGACCGTGACCACTGAGGTAGCGGAGTGAGGCAATCGATCAACAAAGAGGAGGAGCCATGGAGCAGTCACCGGCCGGCGATATCTCGATCGCCCCGCGTGCGCCGAGGGGGTACACACGCACCGCGGAGTTGCAAGCACAGTTCGATGCAGCTGCCGTGCGCCTCCGCGAGCTCGACCATTGGAAAACCGAGGATGGTGAGGACCCGCCTGGGCCGCCCGAACTGAGGTGTGATCTCGCGCTCGAAGGCGGCGGGGTCAAGGGAATCGCCCTCGTCGGTGCCGTGCTGGTGCTCGATGAAGCGGGTTACAAGATCCAACGGGTGGCCGGCACGAGCGCCGGCGCGATCGCCGCCGCTCTCATCGCAGCAATTGTCCAGCGCGGCCGTCCGATGATTGAACTCAAGCAGTATCTCGACAGCATGGAGTTCACCAAGTTCATGCCCGAAGGAAAGATTCACCAATTCTTGGACCGCATCGGTGGTCACATCGGGGATGTGACGGCCGATTTCGCCGTCCTTCTCAGACGGATGGGCCTCTATCCCGGAACGTACCTTTACGAGTGGCTCGGACCGATCCTCAAAGATCTCGACGTCGAAACTTTTCTGAAGTTGAGAATCACTCAGGATGATGACAAGGGGATGAGCCTCCCGGTCGAACGCCGGTACCGGTTGCTCGTGCACACGTCCGATGTGAGTCGACGGGTCCTGGCCCGCCTGCCCTGGGACTACGACCGATACGGCAAGGATCGTGACGACATGGCAATCATTGATGCCGTCAGGGCCTCGATGTCCATCCCGTTCTTCTTCGAGCCTTTCGAATTCGAGGCTGCGGACGCCGTGATCAACGTACCCATGCCCGGCGGGCGAACGGCGACACAACACTTCGGTGGCGGCACATGTACCTGGGTGGACGGCGGGATGCTGCAGAACTTCCCAATCACCGCCTTCGACAGAATCGATGGCAAGGCACCACGCTGGCCGACCATCGGGATCAAACTCAACAGCTTCGCGTCGTCCTCTGCTGCGACGACTGCATGTGCACACACGTTGGGACTGGGGTTCGACTGTGTCGAGACGATGATGAACGAATGGGACGTGAACGCCATCGAGTCGGCTACGGCGGCCCGCACGGTCTTCATTGACAACGATGGGATCACAGCGACGCAGTTCGATCTCGACCAAGCACAGCAGGACGCGCTGTTCAAGAACGGTGTCGCCGCTGCCACTGAGTTCGTGATCGATTCAGGCAACCTCGGCTACGTACCGAAGGATCCTGCGCAGAGCCTGCAACTGGCGGCTCTGCGTCGCGCTCTCACCGCCGCCGCTCCGCCTCCCTAGTTGCTACACCCAGATCGACCGCGAGCCCCGCATTGTCAGCCTCGCTCACAGTGCTTCCTCGCGTTGCGGCAAGCATCCGCAGCACGGCACCGCCGATCTCGGTGAACGGCACGTACGTGCCCGAGAGCGAGAGTGCCTCGGATTAGGTGAGTCGTTTCCACGTCCAGCAGCGTCTCGTTGACGTCGAAGACGATGATCGGATGAGCGGCCATTGGACCTCCGATTCGCAGCTACTCGACAGCGAGCCTTCGTGGCGGCCCGCCCCATATGCTGAAGCTACCCGTCGGATGCTTCGACCGATATCGAAGGATTGCGTGCCCCGGGACAGTGATGACAGAACGTGCCCCAAGAGGGACAATGGGCTGGGAGGAGACACATGTCAGACCAGTACAAGAGGGATGAAGCGGCGGTCGGCCAGCTGTCCTCTCGCCAGTACGCCGTGACCCAAGAGAGCGCCACCGAACCCGCCTTTGACAACGAGTTCTGGGACAAGAAGGACGCAGGGATCTACGTCGACATCGTGTCGGGTGAACCCCTGTTTGCGTCGACACAGAAATTCGATAGCGGCTGCGGGTGGCCGAGTTTCACCATCCCGCTCGAGAAGTCCAACGTCGTCGAGAAGCAGGACGAGAGTCACGGGATGATCAGGACCGAGGTCCGCTCGTCCCATGGGGAGAGCCACCTTGGCCATGTCTTCAACGACGGACCACCAGAGCAGGGGGGACTGCGCTACTGCATCAATTCGGCCGCCCTGCGCTTCATCCCGTACGAGGACCTGGACGCAGAGGGCTATGGCCAATACAAACGACTCTTCGAGGGAGCCGGCAAAGGCGAGGAGGTAGCGAAATGAGTGAGAGAACCGAGAAGGCGATCCTCGCTGGAGGATGCTTTTGGGGTATGCAGGACCTGATCCGCAAGCGCCCTGGCGTCATCTCGACCCGTGTGGGCTACTCGGGTGGGGACGTCGAGAACGCCACGTATCGCAACCATGGCACCCACGCCGAAGCCATCGAGATCACCTTTGACCCCGAACAGACCTCCTATCGTGACCTTTTGGAGTTCTTCTTCCAGATCCACGACCCGACGACGCGCAACCGCCAGGGCAACGACGTTGGCACCAGCTACCGGTCAGCCATCTTCTACCTCGACGACGATCAGCGCCGGGTCGCCGAGGACACCATCGCCGATGTGGAGGCCTCAGGGCTGTGGCCCGGCAACGTCGTGACCGAGGTCGTTCCAGCGGGCCCATTCTGGGAGGCCGAGCCCGAGCACCAGGACTACCTGGAGCACTATCCCAACGGCTACACCTGCCACTTCCCGCGCCCCGGCTGGGTCTTGCCCCGGCGCAAGAGTGCCTCGGTCTGATCTGAAATCGACAGGTCACACGGTCAGCGTTTGATGCCGATGCTCGCACCTTCGGTGTAGCGGATCGGCTCTTCCAGCGTGTCGACGAGGAACTGATCTCGATCTCCTCGTTCCCAAGCCTCCTTCAATCCCGGGGTGGCCAAGTCGAAGTCCGGCCGAGTTTTTTGAAAAACCGCCCGCAGATCCACGTGCAGCTCTGCCAATGTTGGCCTGCCCCAGTACCAGTAGCCGTTGTAGACCTTGAAGATCCTGAGCCCAGGTTCGAGGACGAACGTGTGCGGGATCATGGGATCGTGTGGCTCATCCGTGAACTCTTTAATGTCGAGATCCTTCTGGAGTATTCGATCGGGGTCCGACAAGAACGGCCACGTCGCACCTAGGGCGTCGCGGAACTCATTGATATTCAACTGATTGTCGGTCGAGATGACGACCAATCGTGTGTACGCATTTCGAAACTCGGGATAGGCCTCGACGAACTGCCGAAGAAACTGGTGCTCTTTGGGATCGAACCCTCCACGGGATAGATGGAGCACCATCGCGTTGCCGCCTTGAAGTTCCGACAGGGTTCGACGCTTACCGGCCTGATCGGCCAGCTCATAGTCGGGGAACCCCCCGCCTTCTCGGATGTCGCTGCGCATATGGCCTCCTGACCTCGAAGTCTGACGGTGTGGTGATGGACGCGGGTCCGTCATCCCCGCGTACCAATCAACCACTATGCATCCCGATTGCTTCCGCCAGAACAATCGCCGTCTCGTGGTCACCGCCGACGGTCAGGCCGGCCTCCGTCGGGAGTTCGAGACCGAGGTCGATCCCAACGGCGACCAGCCCTGAGCAGACGCAAGACGCGTGTCCACCGCGAGCACGCATCTGGTGCCCTCTCGAGCGAGGGCCCTGCCAGACCCAGCCGACCCGCCCGAAGGTAGGCTGGCTGAGGACTGCGGAGCGCCGTTCGACGTGCTGAAGGTGGGAGTTAGGAGTGCGTCAGTACTCCCAGGAGGCCCTTGGCGTATGCCTTCGGTCCGGAACTGAAGATCACGGACTTCGCTCCTCCGAAATCAGAGGTGCCCACTTGGAGGCCCCACAGACCCTTGATCACGATGGGAGCGTCGTTCGTGCCGTCCAGTGCACCGACGAATGCGCCCGTGCTGAGTTTGAACGCGTTGATCTGTCCGTTGCCGAGGTTTCCGACCAGGAGGTCGCCGGCGAACGGCCCGAAGCCCTTCGGCGCGATCCGGCGAGTCCCCACGGCTCGTTCAGTGGGCTCCCCGTTCCGCCGCTGATCAGGTGGTTGAGTAGGACGCCGTTGGGACTGTAGACGTCGACGTACCCGAGCCCGGCACCGGGGACAACGTCGGTCTTCGTCGCGTTCTGCATGCCGTAGGTGACATAGATGTCGCTCCCGAGTGCCTGGACGTTGAACGGCGTGTAGCCCGACGGGATGCTCGGGTCCACGAATTCGGTTGGAGTGGAGATAGACGCGAAGTCCTTGTTGAACACGTCGACTCTGGCGTTGGCGACGTCAGCGGCGAAGAGTTCTGGTCCAGGAGTCGGGGCTGCGGAGATCGCCAGACCCTTGAACACCGCTCCAGATGGGGTGGTTCCGCCCGGGCCTCCGGTCGGGCTGTCCTCGACCACGAAGCTCGATCCACCGTCCCACGCCGCGATCTCACCCGGCGACTGCGCCGCACCGATGGAGTCGCTGTCAACGATGAAGACCGACGATGACCCGGTGGCACCTCCCACCGGGAACGCGCCCGTTCCGTTGTAAACCTGACCGGTCGGGTTGCCTCCGGGGACAGGCACCGTGAGGTCGAGATGGACGGCACTGCCTTTCACGCCGCCGCTGTACACACTGGCCTCCCCCGAATTGTTGTCCGAGACCCAGAGCGGACCGCCAGGATCGAAAGCGAGACCCCACGCGTTCGTAAGGTTGTGGTCGACGAACTTGGGCCCGAATTTGGCATTGGTGGCAACGAGATTCGTTTGTGCGAACGAGTTCGTGGTGCTCGCAGACGCCGGCGCCGACGCTGCAGGTAGGAACGCGGCCAAGAAGGCCGATCCTGCAGCAAGCAGGGCTGCCCGTGCGAACCAAACGCGCGTATGCGGTACCGATTGGTTCAGGTGTGCCCTCGGACGTACGCGTATGGTCAGCCTCCTTGCGGTCATCGGTCCCCTTTCGATTGCGTAGTCGGGTTGTCAACCCCTCAGGCGGTCCCTGCTCCGCTCGGAGTCACACGGTCGTACGTCGGAGACGGTCGGCGGGATTGGAGGCGTTTCGATGCGGACGTTCGTCGAGCGCCGAACGTGTCTTTTGTTCAAACGTTCGGTGACGCGTTTCTCGCAGACGGGGCCACGCGGATCGTCTCCCTGGGAGTCCTTTTGCAACTGACGGCATCAGCCGTGTGTGGTTGAAGAGGTGGACGTTGTTGCAGCGGTCGACGTTGTGCTGGCACAAGTGGGCTGGTCCGCCTCACCTCGGACGAATTCGAAGACGGACCCTCATTCCAGATCCAGCAGGAACCGATGCGGCTTCCTGGAGGAAGTCTCGGCCTGGAGCACCGTTGCAACGGTGTTCAGCCGAAGGAAACCTCAGTGGTGAACCGTGGGCGACCCAACAAGCCGGCCACGGTTCACGTCAGCGCGAGGCGTGTCTCACTCACGCGGCCACCCTGCACGGTGAGTTCGGCCGTAGGGCTGCCAGCGTCGCCCCGGATCCTTACCTCGTAGTCCCCACGGCGTAGACCAGAGAAAAGCGCTGCGTGGACCACGCCGCCGGAGACGTGTCGTTCCCGGACGGCGACATGTGTCCCGTCCCAGGCCGTGTCGCAACGACGGATCTCAATTTCGGAGCCGACGAGCGATGCAGGGGTACTGACGATGGCGGCACCGACATCTCCCCCGATGTCGAGGAGGACGCTGCCCTTTTCGCTGGGCCCATCGAGATGGCGGGTGTCCATTGCGTTACGGCGCGACCGACACGGGCGTCACCGAAGGGTTCGAGTAGCCGCTGTAGGGCGTACCCAGGTAGGGGAAGCTGCTCAGGTAGTGCTCGGTGCCCTTCGCCGAGAGATCCGTGCCCGTGCCCCCGGTTGTGAGTCCGAAGTCGACCAGCCCCGCCGCGGCGTCGGCGCTGAAGGAGTGCACCACGAAGCCGAGAGTCGCCCCTGCCACTGCCCGAAGCGCGATCGTCGCCACGTCGTCGAAGACCCGGCGACCGTTGGGGTATCCCGCCACGTCGAGCCCCAGCAGCCCCAAGCTGTTCGGGCTCGACGCAGGAGCGATAGCGGTGTTCAGTCGCAGCATGTCCGCCTTGATACCGGTCCCGTTGTAGTTGGTGAACGTCGGAGCAGGAGTGATCACCCCGGCGGGGATTCCTGTGAGGAAGATCGCCTCGATGTCCGGACGGGTGTTTTGCGGGTTGCTGTTGTAAGCCGCCAGCTTGGTGAAGACCCCCGGATACAAGTCGGGCAACAGTTGCGGCAGGAGAGGCTTCGCGAAGTATTGGAGGAAGGGGCCACCGTCAGCAGTCGGTGGCAGCGCGTTCCACTGGTCCTTGTCGCCTATACCGATGAGGAGCTCGTTGGTCAGCGGATTGCCCAGGCGCGACACCTGGGTCCACGGGCCGCTCCCGAAGTCGCCGCCCCCTCCGTCCTGCCAGTTTCCTCCCTGCCAGTTTCCTCGCACTTGCACCCGCTGGCGGCTTGCCGTGGTCCAGATGCCGATGACGGCGGCAGGGTCGCCCGGACCCGACGGGGTCGACCTCGTGAGTTGGTCAACCGGGATCTGCAACGCGAGCGTGTGGACATTGACATCGGCCGTGGAATTGACGCCGGGCATGCCGTTCATCAGGCCTGGGCCACCACCGCCGGCGTGGTCACCGGCGAATCCGCGCAGATCACCGAGGTCGAAGACGGCACCGAGGTCGACGTAGAAGCCTTCGGCGCGCTGCCCGGCGAACACCCGCGCCGAGAACGGTCCCGCCCCGACGGAGTGGAGAGCGGCACTCGCCAGCATCGGGTAGTTCGGGGTCGAGAGCGGACCGATGTTGCAGGGCGGACTCAGCAATCCGGAGCCCAACACGACCTCTCCAGGGTTCTTCCATCGATTCCACGGCATGTCGACGCGGGTCAGGGTGTAGGTCTGCTGGCGGTTCCAGGTCGAGGTGGAGGACGGCGGTGTCAACGATGTGATCGGAGCGTCGTTGTAGAGGAAGGATCCTGGGATGTTGTTCACGGTCGTGAACCGGAATTGGTAACTGATATCGGGAAACCCGTCCCCGGTGTTGTCGATGTTGATGGCGTAGAGCACATCATCGGCGAACTCGTAGAAGTTGGGGCCTCCATCGGGCGCCTCGAGCGGGATGTAGTTCGCGATGAGCGTGACCGTTCCTGGCTCATCGGGGCTCATGAAGGCGTACAGGTCGGTGCTGTCGGCCACTGGATCCTTGGAGATCTCGGGTGCTTCGCGATGTGACGACACGGGCTTCCTCCTAGATGTCTGGTTCGCTGATGGGGTGATTGGCTATGGACGGGCGGCCGCGATCAAACTGCGCGCGAGTGCAGGAGAGTGGACGACGACCTCACGCTCTCCTTGGAACAGGCTGATCTCACCGGTAGTGGGGTCCTTTACCTGCGCCACCAGTGGTTCAGTGAGTGCACCACCGTCATCCGCGGCGTCGCTGACCCCGGTGTCGACGGCAGGTGAGTCCGCGGACGTGGTCGTGATGAGTGTCGAGATTCCGGGCACACTGCTTGCGACGGCAACGGCGGCAGCGGTGAACGTGCCGCGACGCAAGAAGTTGCGACGACTGAGGCCTCCTCGCCAACCGCCAGACTGCCATGCGTTCTCGTCACCGGGTTCAGGGCTCATGGCTACCCTCCGCTCCGTTCTCCGGTCTCTATCCGGAGCCCTCCCGGGGGTTGGATGCCGGTGCGACGAGAAAATCACCAACAAATCTCGGTGGACCCGAGCGGTCGTCTGGCTGGATGGTTGGTTCCAGCTGACCTAGGCGGAGGGCTGCCGTGTGTCACGAGCGGGCAGACAGACGCCGGCGGGAGCGAGGCGGAACGCTCGTCCGTCATCCGTGCGCGAAACGAATCGTGTTGCGCCGACGGTGCGATTCTGGCTCGACATTGAGGAGGAATCTGAGAAACCGGACGAAGACGGCCAAAGGCACCCCTGGGTTGCGTTCCGAGTAACAGATCGCGGTCGGCGGAACCGACTGCGGTTATCGAGTCAACGCTGCCTGGACAAAGGGGAGCGATAGTCGGAAGGAGAGCCCACCATGGGGCACCGCCGTCGAGTCTCACGCCAGCCTGCCGGCTGGGAAGGGACCTGCTATTTGGAGGGCGAGTCCGACGCAGGGTCGCGAGGGTGCCGGGTCATCGACATCTCGATGCTCGGTTTTGGAATGGTGTTCAAGCACGCTTCGCCGTCCGAGCTTTTCGGACGGCGCATCTACGTAGATGTCCCAGTGGTCGGTGACTCGGCCAGCATCCGACTCGAAGGTGTGATCAAAAACGCGGTACCGACTTTGGTAGGAGCCGTCCGAGCCGGGATCGCATTCGATTTGCTCTCAGTGTCGGAACCGGGCCTCGCCGCAGTCGAGAGCACGAGGAAGTCTGACTGGGACAGAACTCGGCGCATTCGAATTCGTCAGGACGCGAAGGACCGGTAGACCGGTGGACCGGAGACGACGATCCGGGGCATCTGGCCAGAGTTCTTTCGTCGATTTGCTCACGCTCGCACCAGACACCCTTCTCGTGAGTAGCCGATAGACGTGCTCCGGCACGCGCTCCGGTTCATCCGACGAGCGGGCTTCCTGATTGAGGTGGTGACAACTGCCTAAGAGGGGCGCTTGTGCGGGGCTCGATGCCATCTCTTACGCGAGCCGGTCATTCGTCGTATCGGTACAACCGGGCGATCATCTGCCGCGAGACACCCATATGACGGGCTATCTGGGCGAAGCTCAACTCCTCTTCATCGACCATCGCGCGAATGAGGCCGACTCGGTACTCCATCACGGCGTGCTCGTACGCGTCGATTGCCGCCGAGGACCTCAGACGGGCTTCGCGACCACCTTGGGCGACGAGGTCAGCGACAACCTCCGAAACAGGCACACCAGCTACCAGCCGCTCCCGGGCTCCGTCGACCGACGCGATGCCTTCGCCGATGGCGCTCCGCGCCTCCTCACCGGTCTGCTCAATTCGCTTGATCGCCTCCAATAGCCGGGGGGTGGACGCCGAGCGGCTCATCGCAGATCCGTTTTCTTGTATTGATTGCACCGGTGGACTGAATCAAGCAGAACCCGGCGTTGGGAACGCAACAACCGTACCTGGCCAGCGGTCTGAGGAAGCGATAGTGGACTAGGTCGGCGCTCAATTGCGGTAACGGACTGCCTGCTGGTAGCTCACGACCAGACTCTTATGACAGGGTCCCCGAATCGGGGTCTATGGGCTGAACATCTAGGCCCGAAAAGCACTGCCAACGGAGCTGTGTTCGAACAAGAACGCGTTCTGGGAGCCTCCGCCTGGGACTCGCCTGTATTCCTGGAAGGTGATCGGCGACCAGTGGGCGCCCCGCGGCGAATTGTGGAACCGCCCCGCCGCGCACCCGCGAGACGTGCCCGGCACGACAGGAGTGCACGGCCACGCAGCACCCGGGTGCACGTCGCCCGGCTGGCCGCGGAGGACCCGCTGGCACGCCCAGGCACGAACCAGCGGACCGACCTGCGGCGGCCACGCCAGACTCGACGAACTTGCAATCCCCGGAGACACAGGGGTTCTCATGGGCTAGAACTTGGTGACGCACTAGGGGAGGAGGGACCCGATGCGTGAGCCAACGCCAGGTGCGGGGCGTGGGCCGAAGAGTGAGGAGACGTGGCCTCGACCGCAGCCGTCTCGCCCTCGGTCCACCCTTGGGGTCCCAAAGTCTGGGCGGTCATGACGTCCCAACCCCAGAGCTTTTCCGACCTCGACGCGTTCTTCTACTCCGCGGAGACGCCATCGCAGCATCTCCACGTCCTGGCGACGCTCATCGTTGACCGGTCCACGGTCCCCGACGGCAATGCGTACGAGATGTTCCAGACTCGCATTAAGGAGCGCTATCTCCTGGTCGATCCGCTGCGGCGCAGCCCAACTCGGAGCTACTTGGGCCAGCGGCTCTGGGTGGATGAGACGGACATCCATCTGCAGCGGCATCTCCATCATGTGCTCGTCGGAGAAGGCACGGGCCTCGATGGCCTGGCCGAAGTGGCCGGAAGGATTGCCTCGTACCCGTTGCCAAGGGATCGACCACTCTGGGAAGCGTGGTTGGTCGAAGGGTTCGACGAGGACCTGTTCGCCGTGATCGCCAAAGTCCACCACAGCGCCGTCGATGGCATCTCGGGGATCTTCGCTCTCGCCGCGTTTTTCGACCTCGAGCCGTCGCCGCCACAGATGAGCACCGCCGACGGAGACTTGCCTGAATCGCCCAGCACCGCACGGGTCGTGGCGACGACGTTCGACGCGCTCCGTCAGCGACCCGGGGCAGTCATCCACGGGCTCCGGCGTCTCTCCACCGCCGGTTTGCAGCTCGTCTCGTCGCGCAGCGAGACGACACCTTTGCCGTGTACCGGGCCTCGGATGCCGTACAACCGGGCGCTCACGCCTCGGAGATCGGTGTCGTTCACCACGCTGAAGCTCGAGGACGTCAAGCTCGTTGCCCGCCAGCGGGGAGGTTCGGTCAACGACGTCATCATGGCTCTTTGTGCGGGCGTGCTTCATCGTCATGCGCTGAAGCACGATCATGTACCCGACCGGCCCATCGTGGCTGCTGTCCCCGTCTCGGAGCGCAAACCCGAGCACGGTGCGACGGGAAATCAGCTCTCCTTCATGTTCTATGCACTACCGATTCACCTTGCCAGCACCGAACAGCGTCTGGACTTCGTCATTCGATCGTCCGCGGACGCCAAAGAGGTCTACCTGAAGGCAGGCCAGGGACTGCTGGGTGCCTGCGCCGCTCTGTTCCCCAAGTTCGCCATCGGCCCAGCCGTCAAGGCCATGTCCTCCATCGGAGCGGCGAACGTGTTGCCGCCGTTCGTCAATGTGCTCATCTCGAACATCAAGGGACCCGAGTTCCCCCTGTATGTAGCCGGGGCGAAGCTCTCTTCCATCTTCCCTATGGGACCCGTCCTGGAAGGAGTGGGGCTCGGCATCACAGCGGTGAGCTTCGTTGACGAGCTGTCGTTCGGTTTCATGGCGTGCCCCGACTTGGTCGACGACGTCGGGGAAATGGCGCGCGAGCTCGATGCAGAGATGGCTGCGCTGTGGGAGTGCCTCTAACCACAGGAGGCTCCTGAGGAACGAACCGAACCACGCCGGGTCCTCGGCCGCAGGGACCTCGGCTCAAGGTAGGGCCAAAGGAGCCAGCCGCTGCTCCATTGCCGAGAGCACGGCGGCCGCCTTGCTCTCGCCGGCTGCACGCCCGCGCTCGATGATCTCGGGAGCCCGGTGGAAGTCGATCCACGTGAACTCGTTGAGGTCCACGTTGATGATCACGTCCACGGTCAAGGACTTGAAACGACCCAAATTCGAATTCCGTGCTCTGGAGTGAGTTCATGAACACATCGACGATGTCAGGCGCGTTGCCGCGATCCAGAGAGGTAGGAGAGAGGGTTCAGCCGGTTCACGCGCTTGAAGGTGCGTGACATCGCGGTCGAAACCCCGCGACGCAGTTGCGGCACGACGTTCACCGCGATTGCGACATCGGCTCCCATGTCCCGCACCACGTCCGTCGGGACCGGGTCAATCATTCCACCGTCGACCAGTGTGCGACCTCCGACGCGCACTGGCTTGAAAATGACCGGAATGGAGCAACTGGCCCGAAATGCCTCGTCGAGCCTCCCGCTCGCGATGTCGACGCGCTCGCCCGTCTCGATATCCATCGCCACAACACGGCAGGGGATCTCGAGATCGTCGAAGAACCGGTGGGGAATCAAGGGCGAGAAGATCGCCGTGAGCCGTCGGCCATTGAGCAAGCCCGTCCCACTCAACGACGGATCGATGGCCGACAGAGCGGTCCGAACGTTCCCGATGCGACCCGCGATCTCGTTCATTGCGGAGGGCTCGAGCCCGGCGGCGTACCCGATGGCGACGATCGATCCCATGCTGGTCCCAGCGACGTAGTCGATCGGGACGCCGCGCTGAGTAAGGGCCGACAGGACCCCGACGTGGGCAATGCCGAAGGCACCGCCACCTCCGAGCGCGATGCCGACGCTTGCACCCAGGATCTTCCGGGTGAGGCGCCCCAGGACCCGCGACGCAGGTGTCATCGGGTCCGACAGCGACAGTACGGACGAGGCAGCGTCAGGGCCCTTGAAGAGGGGCTCCACTGGCAGCACGTACGAGTCGTTGGGACCCACCTGCAGGAGGTTGTCGGCTGCATAGCGGTTGACGACCTCGAGGCATTCTGGGGATCCGTCGGTCGTGGGAGCTCCGTTCCGAACGATGCGGACGACGCGATGCCACAGCGTGTCCGTAGCACGCAGCGCGGACTTCGAGAACGGCGGCAGGTCGACGACGACCAGTCCGAAGCGCTGCCCGTGCGTGCGAAGCACACTCTCGATGATGGGTACGACGGCTTCGTGGGGTGCACCGGAGCCGACGGTGGCCTCGATCACAGGCGGCAGGCCATGGTCGCGCACCAAAATGTTCGGCTCATGGGCGTCGGATGGCGGGGGACCGGCGTGTTTTGACACGGTGAGCCTGACCAGCAGGGCCCGATCGCCGAGCAGCCCGCTGGCGAGGAACGTGATCGCTTCGGCCACGAGACTGGTGCCGGGCGTCCCGTGATCCGACGTGACACCGACGACCAGGGGACCGGCCGACCCGGGCAGTCGCTTGGCGAGGGATGCCGCCCGCTGGGTCACCAGCTTCGTCAAGTTGGTGAGCAGCCGGTGGTCGTCTCGGATCAGGGCAGCAAAATCGTCCTTGTGGAGGGCCATCGCTCGTGCCGGGCGGCCGGTCACCACGGTGGCCGATCTCCGCTCGTCGAGCACGATGGCCATCTCGCCCACGCACTCGCCCGCCCGGATCCATCCGAGGACCTCCTGGTCGCCCTCAGGGCCGGGTCCGCGCACCTCGAGTTCGCCGCTCACGACAACCAGCAGCTCCTCTGCGTGGTCCCCGGCGTGCCAGATCACCTGGCCGCGAGCGAACGTGCGCATGGTGCAGCTCGCCGCCAGCCGGGCGAGCCGGTCGGGGGGAACATCGGCGAACAGGTCGACACTGCCCAGGAGCACGGCTGGATCGACCTCGCTCCAGGACGGCGATGCGTGAGAGTCGGAGTCGGATCTCATTCGGTGTGACCGGGCAGGTCTTCCGACTGAGCCGTCGCCCGCACTCCTCCGGAGGTGGTGAGCTGCCGGAAGTCACGACTGTTGTACCCCACGAGAGTGGCGTCCGTGCGAGCCCACGCGGTCGCTGAACGGGGGAGGCTGAACATGGGCCCCATCTCGCCGAAGTAGCCGCCTGGTCCGACCACGTTCAGAGGTTCCTCCGATCCGTCCGACCGCCGGGCCACGATGTCGACCTCTCCGTCCTGGACCACGTAGATCAGTTCGCCCCACGACCCCTGCTCGAAGAGGACGTCGCCGGCCGAGATCCGCACGGTTTGCGGTGGTTCGGAGGAGCGACCCACGTCAGGGACCAGTTCGACGACGTGATCCGCCAGGGACAGCAACCGTTGATCGTGAGTGGCCACCACGACGACGCGCCCACCGCTGGCCAGCGTCCGGAGCACCTTGAGGACCTCCTCCACCTGCAGGTAGTCAAGGTGGGCCGTCGGCTCGTCGGCCAGGATCAGAGAGGGGGAGAGCGCGAGGGCGCGCGCGATGGCCACACGCTGTTGTTGACCCCCTGACAGGTCACCCGGGCGGTGTTGGGTCCGGTGCTGCAGCCCCACCGATTCGAGGAGCTGTTCGGCCCGAGTTCTCGCCGTGTTCCATTTGACGCCCGTCGCGCTCAACGGAACGACCACGTTCTCGAGGGCACTGAGGCTGGCGATCAGGTTGAAGCTCTGGAAGACGATGCCGACGACCTGGCGGCGATATTCGGTCAGTTCCTTTCCCTTCAGCGTGCCGACATCGATGTCACCGAAGCGTATGGATCCGGCAGTGGGCTTCAGTATCCCGCCCAGGCACGAGAGCAGTGAGGTTTTCCCGCATCCACTCGGGCCCAAGAGAAGCGTGAGCGAACCGGCAGGAGCCGTCAGGTGGAGACCGTCGACCGGTCGGGCGGCATACCCTCCGCTCGAGTACTCGATGGTGAGGTCGCTGACGACGAGGTCCGGCATCAGGGCCCTCCGAACGCGAGCGCCGGCTCGACCGATACGGCTCTGTGGAGCCCGAAGAAGCTGGCGATCAATCCGACCAGGACGGCGACCGCGGGCAGCAGGAGGAAGGAGTGGAGCGTGAGCGTCACCGGTAGTGGGAACATCGGTTGGATCAGGATCGCCAGAACGATGCCGACGAGTGCGGCCACGATCGAGAGCACGATCGCCTCAGCCCCAAGGCTGAGGAGGATGGACCAGGTCGACATCCCTGTGGCTTTGAAGACCGCGAAATCGCGCTGGCGTTCCAGTACGGACACGTAGATGACGGATCCGACGATCATGGCCGCGACGAGCCAGAGGAGCAGAGCGATGAGCGTGATCGAAGAGCGCGCTGAGCCGAGCGCCCGCAGCAGATCAGCCCGGGCTGCGGCATTCGATACCACGGCGAGCCCGTGTGGTGGTCGAGCGAGTGTGCCCCTGATCGCGATGGCGGAGGCGACGGGCAACCCGGCGAACGCAACGCGCTGGGCGCCGACGAGCGTCAGGAACACGTTTGGCGTCCCGGCCAAGGCGGTGGAATCGTCGACCTGTCCTACGACCTTGAATAGGTGCCCCGCGAGTTCGAGACTTGAACCGATCGGATACCCCTTGAGCTTGGTGCTGATCATGATCTCGTTGGATCTGGTCGGCTGTCGACCCGCCGAGGGGGTGGGCATACCGAGATTTCCCGTCGGGGCGCCGTAGACGTTGACCGAGTTCACCGTGTCGCCCCGAACCACATCGCGATGGGTATAGACCGTGGGGACGGCGCGGATCACGCCCGGGAGGCCCGAGATCTTTCTCACCGTCTGCGCCGGAAGCGGGGACGAACCCAAGAAGGGACCATCCGCCCCCTGGTGCACGACCCATTCGCTGACACCGAGCTCGCTCACGGTGCTATCGGCTTCGGAGAGGAATCCAGCGCTGACACCCGTGATCACCAATGTCAGCCCGAAGACAAGGGCGACACCCAACGTCGCGAACGTGAAGCGCCTTCGCCTCCACTGCAGGTCGCGGAGGGCGATCCTCAGCACCAGGCCACTTCGCACCTATCGAGAGAACCGCTCACGTCACGAAGCTCCCCGCCGACCCGACCGGTTGACCCTGCGTCGAGTGCCACACACCTTCATGAACCAACCCCCGATGCAAGGACTGTCTAGCGTGTTGGGCGCCGAAGGTCCAACGAGGGTGCGGCGGGCCCGTTGATGCCCAGCGCCGCCGGGATCGGACTTGTCGCTCTCGGGATGTCAGCTCGCTGGCGGCGACCGCTTGCGCGATCAAAACGCGCAATCAAAAGAGGTGGGAACCTTCGTGTCCCAAGCCCATTGACTGAGCACCCCCAAGAGCACCCCCAACGGAGCCCTGCACAAGCACCTCTCATGGGAACTCTCTCAGACCTCACCGCCTTCTAAGGAATCATCTCTGGGCTGTCCTGATCTGGCCGGTTGGACGGCTCACTTCAAACCGGTTGCCGTCGGGGTCGAAGAAAAAGAAACGTTCATTGTCGGCGCCCGGCGCCACTTCTGTGACCTCCACCCCGGCGGCTGCCAGCCGGTCGTGGACGGGGCCGAGTTCACCATCGATTACCACGACCACATAGGTGGTGCGCTCGGGGTGGGTGCCATCGCGCTCCTCGCCCGGCGGCAGTTGCCACAGGGTGAGGAGCGCTCCCGCGAAGGGATACGAGGCGAGGGGCTCGGCGGCGTCGTCGGGACTGACGAACACGGGCTCGATCTGCAGCCGCTCCCGGAACCAAGTCACGGATGCAGAGAGGTCGCTGACCCGTACGACGGTGGTCACCATCGTGACCGGACCCAGAACCCCGAGGGGATGGCCGTTCACCGGCCGAGCAGCCACTCGACGTTGCGCCAGTAGAGCCCGTCGGTCGTCTCGTCGATGGGCGGCCCTCCTGTCGCCTGGAAGTCCTCCAACGGACGGGCCAGCCCCTCGGGGTGGGGAAAGTCACTCCCGAACATGAACAGATCTCCGACTGTCGCGTTCAACCGCTCGGGCCGCTCGAACCCGAACGTCGCGACCCGAACCTGGCGTCGCAGGTAGTCGCTCGGGTCGAGGGGCAGCCGGTCGGGTGTCAGCCCGTTGTACGCGGCGTGGAAGCCGTAGCTGGCGTCGAGCGCCGGGAGGAACTGGGCGAACCACGAGGACGTGAACTCGACCAAGCCCACCCGGAGTGCGGGGTGGCGTTCGAGCACACCGCCCACGCTCAGGTCCTGGAGGGCAAGCATCGGTGTCACAGAGATGGACAGGGACATCAAGAGGGGCTCGACCGGATTGGCATCGCCGCTGTACCAGGCGTCGCCGAACGGGCGGGCACCGTCGGAGATGTGGAACATGACCGAGATCCCGTTGCGTTCGAAGGCTGACCAACAGCGGTCCAACTCAGGGTGGGAGAAGGGCCGGCCGTCGACCGGGCCTATCGGAACCATGGCCGCCTCGATGCCTCCCTCCGCGAGCGCTGCGAGCTGCCCCTCGAGCCAGTCCGGATCGCGGAGCGAGACATGACCAACTGGTCGCAGACGACCGGCGCCACCCGGTCGGAGGCCTTCTACCGCCCAACGGTTCCAGGCGTCCATGTTGGCGAGCTGCGCAGCGGGCTGATCTTCGAGGGCGCGCACCCAGAACAGCCCGAAGTTGGGAAACACGACAGCCTCGTCGATCCCTTGACGATCCAGGAGAGCCACGCGCGCCGCCGGGTCGACGTCGTGGGCTGCCACGGCCTCCTCGAAGCTGGCCGGCGCCTGCTCTCCTCGACGCTGGCGGGCGCGGTACGCCCCCATCGCCGGCACGTCCCCGGGCGCTTGGGCCTCGGCCAGGTGGATGCGCCTACCGTCAGGAGCGGTCAGCCAGGCATACCCCTGTTCGTCGTCTGTGATGCGCAACGCGAGGTCCTTGCGGCCTGCGGGCAAGTGGTCAGCCCACAAGGTTCGGGTTTCAAGCAGGTGGGTGTCGGCATCGATCACTCTCACGTTCAGAGCGTAGGTTGCCGCACCAGAGCAGTTCGCCGTCGACCCCTGTCTGTCAGGCTGACGTGAGACACCTGCAGTAGCCCACCATCCCACCAGGGCGAGTCAGGAACACGTAGACCAAATGACAATGACATCAGCACCTGTGACGACACGCGCCCAGAATGGGACCGTGCCCGAGGACAATCCGGCGGCCAGACCCAAGCGGCGCCAGTTCAGCGCCGACTACAAGCTGGCCATCTTGGAGGAGTACGAACGAATCACCGAGGACGGGGGTAAGGGCGCACTGTTGCGCCGAGAGGGCCTGTACTCGAGCCACATCGTCGAGTGGCAGCGGGCCCGCGACGTCGGTGCCCTGACGGGACTGGCTCCCAAGCACCGCAAGAAGCGCTCGGCGGCCGAGCGCGAGCTCGAAGTGCTGCGTCGGCGCAACGCCAAGCTCGAAGACCAGCTGGCCCGGCACCGCGTCGCCCTCGAGGCCCAGGGAAAAGCATCGGAGCTCTTGGCGCAGCTGCTGGCGCAGAGCACTCCGGAGACCGACCAGCAGTCAGGCGAGGAGCCGAAGCGGTGATCGACGAGTGCTTCGCGCTGGTCGAGCCACTGCTCGGCACCAAGACGGCCTGTGCGGCTGTCGGGCGGGCCCGGGCCAGCCATTACCGCAAGCTGAAACCATGCCGCACGACCGAGCGCAAGCCCCGGCCAGCTCCGCCGAACAAGCTGACCGACGAAGAGGTCGACGCCGTGCTCGCGGTGCTGCGCTCGGAGCGCTTCGTCGACTGCTCGCCCGACCAGGTCTACTTCAGCCTTGCTCGACGAGGGCGTCTACCTGGCCAGCGAGTCGAGCTTCTACCGGATCCTGCGCGCCAACGGCGAGGTCAAAGAACGCCGCCGCCAGGCCACCCATCCGGCCAAGGTCAAACCCGAGCTGGTGGCCTCGGGGCCCAATGTGTGCTGGAGCTGGGACATCACCAAGCTCAAGGGACCAAAACGCGGCGAGTACTTCGACCTCTACGTCGTCCTCGACATCTTCAGCCGCTACGTGGTGGCCTGGTACGTCTCGGCCAGCGAGTCGGGCGAGCAGGCCAAGGACCTCATCGCCGATGCCGTGGCCCGTCACGCGGTTCCGCCCGACCAGCTGACCATCCACGCCGATCGGGGCAGCTCGATGACCTCGAACCAGGTGGCCGAACTGCTCAGCTTCTTGGGCATCAAGCGGTCACACAGCCGACCCCACGTGAGCAACGACAACCCCTACAGCGAGGCGCAATTCAAGACGCTCAAGTACTGCCCGAGCTTCCCCGAGCGCTTCGGTTCCCTCGCCGACGCCCGGGCCTTCTGCGAGTCGTTCTTCGCCTACTACTGCCATGAACATCGCCATTCGGGCATCGGCTATCACACTCCGGCTTCGGTGCACTACGGCACGGCCACAGAAGTACGTGCCCAGCGCAGCGAGACCCTCGACGCCGCCTACGCCGCCAACCCGACCCGGTTCCGCCACCGCAAACCCGAACCACCCAAGCTCCCCACCATCGCGTGGATCAATGAGCCCGTCACCGAAGAGGAGGTCCTACAGAAGGCATCGTAAGAAAGTGTCTCAAATCGCTTGACAGGTTCCGGACGAGAACTTCGTCGCCGCACCTCGCCTGGTTGAGTGGCCTTTCCGTCCGAATCGAAGCCCAACCCAGGGCACGATCGAGGAGCCGAAGCCTGAAGTTATCGAGGCGGGACGGCTCTACGCCGGCGACGAGACGGGCACACACGGCTCGCCGGCACTCCTTCGAATAGCTGCTTGGGCATGGACTACCTCCTTGTAGCTCACGACCAAACTCCTCTAACACTGGTCCCCAAAACGGGCTCCAGGTCACAGTGCAACCCCTTATGGGAGGTCTTTCAAACCTCACCTCAATCCAGACGTTGATTCTCGATCTGGTCTCAAGTCTCAGGTAAGGGACACTCTCTCGGAATCTGATCGCATGCCCTGGCCAGCTAAGGAACCCCCCTTTGCCAGCCTGCTATTCCTCTGGCAGCATCAACACGAACAGGTTGGTCACAGCACCGCTCGGCATTGGCGCACAGTGTTCGGGGAGGAAGCCATGGGCACGAAGCTCCGCCATGTTGGCAGAGTAGGCTTGTGTTTCCGAACGGGGGACAGTCCTCGCCGAGGTGTAGGCGCTGGACTACGCGTGTGGACGATGTTCCTCGTTGGTGCGGTGGGCATGCTCCTCGCCGTCAATCCCGCCGGCGCCGACGCCGCTCCGATTGCCAATGCAGATAGGAGCGTCCAACCGGTACCTGGGACCTCGGCTCTCAACGGCGTCGCCTGCACGTCGAAGGGCTCATGCGTGGCAGTCGGATCGGTGGACGGCCAGGGCGTCGTGGTGCCGATCGACAATGGGGTCCCCGGGGCCCCCGAGGTCCTTAGTGACACAGACACCCTCACCTCGGTCACGTGCACGGAACCAGGAACGTGCATCGCCACCGGCCTTGCGGAGACACAGATACCGGGCGGCCCAAACTCGACCGGCGGCGCCGTCGTGAAGATCAGCGACGGCCAGGCGTCCCTTAATGACATCTTCGACGGCATCGGCCTGGTTTACACAGCCGACACGGTGTACGGGCGCGTCGGCATCGCCTGCTCCGACACGACCCACTGCATGGCGGTTGGCACTTCGACCTTCGAGGCCGGATTCGGCGACAATATTCTCAACGGATACTCCACCCCGGTGCAGTCGATCAGCCCGGTGTCAATGTCGGGCGTCGAGTGCGTGAGAGAGGACTGGTGCGTTGCCGACGGACAGTGGCAGTCTCCCCCGGAGCAACGCTATCCGGTCGGTGCCGCCGAGTTCGTTCAGATCGGCGGTGCGAAGGGTCATATCTCCATTGGAGCGATCGTCGGCTTCGCGGAGAAGAGCGATCTCCATGCCGGCACGTGCCGCAACGGATCGATCGAGTTCTGTCAGATGGCGGGTGTCGTGGGCGACGAGGGTGCCGTGTTCTCCGTGGTCGGGGAGTCCGCCGGCCTCACGCGGCCGGTTGCAGGCACGAGTTCGTTGAACGACTTGGCCTGCGCCGGCTCGTACTGGTGCCTCGCTGTCGGCCAGACGACGGCCGGCGAGGGTGCCGTCGTACCGGTCGGCTGGGAGGACCCCACCACGTTGCAAACGGTGACGGGAGTGGACCAGTTCAGCGGCGCCAGCTGCCCGACCGAGCATTTCTGTATGGCCGTCGGCACGCACTGGCGCGGGCAACAGCACGACGGGGGCGATCGACACCTTCCCGGTCTGGGGCTGACGCTCAGCCACCGACATGCGCGCCGTAATCCTCGATGCAAGAGGGCCGCGCCCACACGAGCACCCCCACAAAAGCACCTTCCAAACGGAGCTGTATTGGAACAAGAACGAGTTCTACCCCTCCGTAGACGCCCTCGGATGGTGTGGCGATAGGGGGTGATAGAGGGAGGTCCCCGCCTTGTGGCGGCGGCCCCGAGGGCGATCGGTGCTCACCAAGCTCTGATACCCGCGACCCTTGACGTCAGCGCTCGGTGGAATTAGCAATGACGAATCGGCAATGAGGATTGCGTATGTGGTTGGCCCCTCATATTGGGGACAATCGTTTTCGTCTTGGTGCTCCACCAAAGAGGGGGCACCTAAAGGGGGTACTTCATGATGGGTGGACCAGCATCTCGGCGATTTGGCAGTGGAAGATTCGGACACCGAGCGCGTTTGCTCGTAGCGGTGGCCGTATCGATGACGGTCCTACCGATTGCCTTCTCAGTGATCACGGCGTCGAGCGGGGTGCGGCCACCTACACGAGTGGGCTCTCGACGTCGCTGTGCGTGAATCCCAGCGGTGTCACATCGGCCAACTACAACTCCCTGCCGGCGTCCTACTTCACCTCGGCACCGACGTGCGCGTCTCGGCTTCTCGCTGGCCATCGTGACCAAGGATCAGGTTCCTCCGCTCTCGTGCGGAGCGCCCGCTCGTCCTTGGTGCTCCATCATCGCCGGCACGGATTGGGTGAGTATCAACAAGTGCGGCGCGGATGAGAACGCCGCACCGTGTACCAATGCCGTGACGTATCCCCCGAACCCGCCACCGGCGGTCTACGAATACGACGCGGTGCTGAAATGCACGCCCGGCGCCCTCCTCAAGGTGAAGGGCCAAGTTCTTGCCGACAACTACGTCGTGGGCTATCTGAACGGCGTCAATCTCGCGATAGCGCAGCATGCCAACGGGAAGAACTTCGTCACCCCGGCTACCTTCAAGACAACCACGGAGTGCTCTTCGACGACAGACACCGTCGTACTGGACTTCATGGTGTACGACTCCAGTCCGCCGTATACGGGTATCGACTACAAGGTGCACGCCTGAGTCGGTCTGGGAGCACGACGGGACTCCCGCCAGTTGCTCGAGCTTGCCGAGGCGGACTGTCCTGCACCGAACCGCTACGGACACGAGGTCGATTAGCAGCCAGCGCCCAACATCCACAAGCGCCACTCGAGAGGCGGCTTGGACTAAACAGGATCTGATCCCCGAACAGGACGCGACGCGCAATCGAACCCGTCTCCTGACAGGTTTCATAGCCTTGTCCAGACCAGCCCAGCTAGCACCCCCAACGGGATTCGAACCCGTGCTGCCGCCGTGAAAGGGCGGTGTCCTAGGCCGCTAGACGATGGGGGCGTGGTCCAGCCACGAGTACGGCGAACCGAGCCTAATGGGCACCGATGGGCACCCCCGGCGACGATGCGCCGTGGACCAGGGGGGTGGGCACGGCCTCGGGCGCGTGGTACGTGCAGACGAGAAAGGTCTGCACGGCGCCGATCACTAGCGCGGTGGCGCCGATGATGTGCACCTCGACGAGCAGGGCGGGGAGATGGGTGAAGTACTGCGTGTACCCGACCGCGGCCTGAGCCACCAAGACCACCATCAAGATGCGCGCCGAACGGCGCACCCGTTCGGGCACGTCACCCATGTGGAGGGCCACGACGAGGCCGATGGTGACGCCGATCAGCAAGAGGGCCAGGCTCGAGTGCAGCTCGGCCATGTCGCGCAACGCGACCGGCAGGCGCTTCGCGGCCTGCTGGCCGGAGGTATCGCCGGCGTGGGGCCCGGCCCCGGTCGTCGCCGTGCCCGCCGCGATCACGATCGCGAGCAGCGCGAGGAGTCCGTAGTAGAGACGGATGAGCGGTCGCGGCACCAGGAGGTGGGCGGAACCCGGTGCGTAATCGCGGGTGGAGCGATGCACCAGCACCACGGCGTCGACCAACAGCACCATGGTGGCGAAGAAGTGGACCATCACGACGTAGGGGTTCAGCTTCGTGTAGACGACGATGCCGCCGAGGACGGCCTGGGCCACGACGCCGACGACCAGCCCGCCGCTCAGCCAGACGAGGTCACGCCGGCGGGGTGAGCGAAACACCGAGCCCAAGAAGGCAGCGGCCACGGCGATCGTGAGGACCACCGTGATCAGCCGGTTCCCGAACTCGACGACCCCGTGGAACTGGAGCGCCGGCGTGAGGTGCCCGGCCGTGCACTCCGGCCAGTTGCTGCAGCCGAGGCCCGAGCCGGTTAGGCGGACGGCGGCGCCGGTGAGGACGATGAGCGCGGTCATGACCAGGGCCAGCACATCGAGGCGGTGGCTCAGCGAGGGAGTGACGTTGGGGGTGCGGCGCCTCGACACGCGGGCCAAGCGTACCGGGACCTGCCGCTTGGTCCCGGGCGAGCCCCTGGTCATAGGCTGACGTCGCATGTCCATTGAGGCACCCGCGCTCCCGCGACGGCGGGCTGGGTGGTCGTGGTCGACGGTCGGGGCCTATGTCGCCCTGACCAAGCCGCGCATCATCGAGCTGCTGTTGGTCACGACCTTGCCCACCATGGTGGTGGCGCAGCGCGGCCTGCCGCCGGTCTGGCTGATGGCGGCCACCCTGGCCGGCGGCGCGCTGGCGGCGGGGGGTGCCAACGCCATCAACATGGTGGTCGACCGGGACATCGACCGCCTCATGAACCGGACGAAGCACCGGCCGCTGGTCACCGGCGCCATGACTCCGACGGCCGCGCTGGTCTTCGCGCTCTCACTCGAGGTGGCCGCCTTCGTGGAGCTGTGGCTGGCGGTCAACCTGCTCTCGGCCGTGCTGGCCATCTCGGCGACCCTGTTCTACGTGTTCGTGTACACGCTCTGGCTCAAGCGCCGGTCCTCCCAGAACATCGTGATCGGCGGCGCCGCGGGCGCCGTCCCGGTGCTGGTGGGCTGGGCCGCGGTCACCGACAGCCTGGCCTGGGCGCCGCGTGGTGATGTTCGCCATCATCTTCATCTGGACACCGCCACACTTCTGGTCGCTGGCCGTGCGCTACAAGGAGGACTACAAGGCGGCCGACGTGCCGATGCTGCCGGTCGTCGCATCGATGAAGCGGACCACGACCGAGATCGTGTACTACACGGTGGCGCTGGTGGCCGTGTCGTTCCTGCTCGGCCCGGTGGCCCACTTGGGCTGGATCTACATGATCACCGCGGCCGTGCTCGGCGCGGGCTTCTTGTACCTCGTGACACGACTGTGGGGCTTGGCCCAGCACGGGCAGGTGAGCGGGCGCGACGCTATGCGGGTCTTCGGCTTCTCCATCACCTACCTCACCGTCCTCTTCGTGGCCATGGCGGGCGACGTACTCATCCGCAACCACATTCACTAGCGTCTCCGGCGCGATGACCGACGCAGTACCCCCTGGTCCGACTGGTCCGAGCGCGGCCGAGGAGTCGCCCCCGCCCGGTCTTTCGGACGCCGCGGCGCCGCGGCGGAGGCCGCGCAAGATCTTCGTCTTGGTCGGGCTCGTCCTCGCGGTAGGGCTCGGGATCGGCTTGTTCAGCGGGATCGGGACCAGCCAGAGCACGACGGGGACGCCGCGGGTGGGCGGTCCGGTCCCCTCGTTCACGGCGGCGAACGCAGGGCCGACCGGTTCCTCGCAGGTCTCGTGTGCCAGCTGACGGCGGAGGGAGCGGTGTTCCCGCGGTGTCTGTTGTTCTTCGGCGCCTGGTGCCCGAGTTGTAGCCAGGAGCTTCCGCCGCTCGCTGCCGCCGCGTCGCAACAGCAGAGGTCGCGCGGGCCCGTTGTCGCGCGTTCAGGTGATCGGGATCGACAGCGAGGACTCCGCGTCGACGGCCCGCCAGTTCATCCACAAGGAGGGGGTGACCTTCCCGGTCGCCCTCGATCCCAACGTGAGCATCACCAGCGGTCTCTTCTATTTCGACGGCGACCCCTACGCGGTGTTCGTCCGTGGGGACGGGAAGATCAGCAAGATCGTGGCGGGGCCGTTCTGACTCCCGTCTTCGTTCAAGGCGGACGAGCAGGCCCTCATTCCCAGCGGAACGTGAGCGCTGCGGCCACCGGCGCCGCCACCGCCCAGACGACGAGCACGGCCCAGGACTCTCCGGGCACGGGCAACCCCTGGCCGAGCGTCGCGTGCAGCGCAGCAGAGAGTGCCTCCGCCGGCAAGATCTTGGCGAAGCTGGCCAGGCCGGACGGGAGCTTCGAGATCGGGACGATCATGCCGCCGAGGAGGAGCAGGATCAGGTAGAGGCCGTTGGCCGCGGCCAGGTTGACCTCACCTCGCAGCGTGCCGGCCATGAACAGACCGATCCCGGCGAAGGCGGTGGAGCCGAGCAGGATGGCGCCGATGGCGCCGCCGACCGCGACCGAGCCGCCGCCTGCCGGGTTCCACCCCACTGCGAGCCCGACGGGCAGCAAGACCGCCGCCTGCAGCAGCTCGACGGCGATGATCGTCACGATCTTGGCGCCCAGCAGGCGGGGCCGCCCGAGCGGAGTGGAGCCGAGCCGCTTGAGCACGCCGTAGCCGCGCTCGAAGCCGGTTGCGATGCCGAGCGAGACCATCGCGGTCGACATGACGGCGAGCGCCAGGATCCCGGGCACGAAGAAGTTCGCCGGGGTGGCCGTGGGTGTCGACACCACGTTGACCTTGGAGAAGAACACCAGGAACACGACCGGGATGCCGAGTGTGAGCAGGAGCGTCTCGCCGCGGCGGAGTGTCATGTAGATCTCCGCGCCTGTTTGCGCCGCGAGCGGCCGGAGCCGGAGCCTGCTTCGGAGCGTACTGGGGCTGGCGGGACCGGCGGGGGCGGCGGGCGTCGACGTGTCCGTCATCGGCTGCGTGTCGATCTGCGAAGTGGTCTCCGGCTCCTGCCGGCCTGCGTCGTTCGGAGTCGCGGGTTCGCGCGGTCTCGCTCGTCGCTGTCGCTCCGACGGCTTCGAAGTACACCTCCTCGAGCGTCCGGCCCGCGACCAGGTCGGTCAGGGTCGCGCCACGCTCGGCGAGGAACGTGGCGACGGCGGCCGTGGCGGCCGGGCTGTCCACGGTGTCGGCCTCGAGTCGGTAGCGGCCGGCGGCGGTCTCCGTGACGCTCGTCCCTGGGCCGACTGCGGCCGCCAGAGCGCTCGACGTCGAGCCCCGGCGGGGCGCCGAAGGTGAGTATGACCGAAGCCGGGCCGGTCTTGGCCGAGCCGATGGTGCCCGGCTCTGCGGTGAGGAGCTCGTGCGGCGTCCCCTCGCGCACGATGCGGCCGGCCGACATGATCGCGATGCGATCCGCCACCCGCTCCGCTTCTCCCAGCTCGTGCGTGGTGAGAAGCGTGCAGACCCGCTTCTCCTTCAGCCCTGCCACGACGGCTCGGATGGCGACGCGTCCCTCGGGGTCGACGCCGGCCGTCGGTTCGTCGAGGAAGGCCACGTCTGGCCGTCCGATCAACGCCAAAGCCAAGGAGAGCCGCTGCTGCTCCCCGCCGGAGAGGTGGCGCCAGGGCGTGGCCGCCACCGCACGCAGGCCGGCCAGTTCGAGGAGCTCTTCGGTTGGCATCGGGTCTGGGTAGTACCCCGCAAACAGGTCGAGGGCCCGGCGCGGTCCGAGCATCGGATAAACCCCGCCGCGCTGGAGCATCACTCCGATGTGCCCGGTCAGCGCTGCGTGGTCTGCGATGGGATCGAGACCGAGGACACGCACCTGCCCGCCGACAGGCCGGCGGTAACCCTCGAGGCTCTCCACGGTCGAGGTCTTGCCCGCCCCGTTCGGGCCCAGTACCACCACCACCTCGCCGCGCTCGGCTGTGAGGTACAGATCGTCGACGGCGGCCGGCGTGCCCTCGGGGCCGTAGCGCACGGTGAGGCCGGTGACCTGGATGGCTGGCACGGCGTCGCAGGCTACTTTGGCCCCCAAATGATCGATATCCGGGCCCTGCGCGACGACCCCCACGCAGTCAAAGCCGCACTGGCGCGGCGCGGTGTCGAGGTGGCCGAGGTGGACGCGGTGATCGAGGCCGACGAGGCGTGGCGGGCCAACCAGACGGCGCTTCGAATCCCTGCGGGCCACGGTCAAGGAACTGTCACGCCAGGTCGGGCAGGCGAAGAGGGATGGCGACGAGGCACGGGCAGAGGAGCTGCGGTCCGAGAGCCTGCGCGTCGGGGAGGAGGAGCGCTCAGCCGCAGCGCTGGCCGAGGCAGCGGAGGAACGGGTGCGCACGGGCCTGCTCTATCTCCCCAACATTCCGGCCGACGACGCTCCGGACGGGCTGAGCGAAGAGGACAACGTCGAGCTTCGTCGCTGGTGGCACGGACAGGAGGTCGGACGCCCCGAGCCCGAGCGGCTCGAATACCAGAAGGTCCCGCACTGGGAGATCGGCGAGGCGTTGCAGATCCTCGACATGGAACGTGGGGCGCGGCTGGCGGGCTCCATGTTCCCGCTGTACCGGGGGGCGGGGGCCCGGCTGCTGCGGGCTCTCACCGCTTTTGCCATCGACCGGCACTCACCGGCCTATGAGGAGATCCGTCCGCCCACGGTCGTGCTGACCGAGACGATGACCTCGACGGGCCACCTGCCCAAGTTCGCCGACGACGCGTACCACGTCGAGCGCGACGACCTGTGGCTGATCCCAACCGCGGAGGTCCCACTCACCTCGTTGCACCGGGGCGAGATCATCGAGGAGTCCCAGCTGCCTCTGCGCTTTACCGCCGCGACCGCCTGCTACCGGCGCGAGGCCGGCTCGGCGGGTCGGGACACCCGCGGGCTCCTGCGGGTGCACGAGTTCGACAAGGTGGAGCTGTTCGCCTACGCGACACCCGAGGGCGCGTTGGACGCGCAGGACGACATCCTGCGGCGGGCCGAGTCGATGCTCCAGGACCTCGAGTTGTCGTACCGCGTGCTCGATCTGTGCACCGGGGATCTGAGCGGCTCGTCCGCCCGCACCTTCGATCTCGAGGCGTACGCATCCGGCGTGGATCGCTGGCTCGAGGTGTCCTCGGTGAGCTGGTTCCGCGACTACCAGGCCCGGCGCGCCAACGTCCGCTACCGGCCGCAGGGAGGTGGCGCGGCCCAGCTGGTCCACACCGTGAACGGGTCTGCGTTGGCGTGGCCGCGCATCTGGGCCGCGCTGGTGGAGAACGGCCGCCAGGAGGACGGGACCGTGATGCTGCCCGAGGTGCTGGCGCCATATCTGGGCGGCGAGCTGTTGCTCAAGGCCCCGTGAGCGTGTCAGAAGGATCCGGCGCCGGCGGGTTCGGCTTCGCGCGAGATGCTCGAATCCATTGCCGACGAGAGCCGCCTGCTGGTCGACGCTGTGGCGCGCTCGGACCTGGAAGTCCGAGTCCCCACAACCCCCAAGTGGTCCATCCGCGACCTGGCTCACCACATCGGCGAGGTGCAGTGGTACTGGGGCCAGAACGTCGCCGCCAAGGACGCCGACCACCGCTCGGGCGGCGAGCTCACCGGCTTTCCCGAGGACGTGGATCTCCTGGCGTGGCTCGGGTGGTGTACGTACACCTTGCTCGCCGCGCTACGCGATGCAGGTCCGGACGCGCCCTGCTGGGCGTGGTGGCCCGAGCCCCACACCTCGGGCGCCGTGGCACGTCATCAGGCCCAAGAGGTCGCGGTCCACCGTTGGGACGCCCAGGGCGTTGCCGCTCCCGAGACCCGGGAACCGCTCGAGTCCACAATCGCCAGCGACGGCGTACCCGAGTTCGTGGAGATCATGGTGGGGGCCGACCTTGGTGCCTTGCCCGGGACCGTGACGCTGACGGCAACAGACACCGCCGCGAGCTGGACGTTCAGCGGCGCCGCCGGAGTCGCCCAGCCGACGCGCACATCGGAGCTGCGTGCCACGGCGTCGGAGCTCGTGCTGATGCTGTACCGGCGACTGCCCGTGCCCGACACGGCAGTGGACGGCGATCCGATGTTGGTGGCCGCGCTGTTGTCGCTCGCCGACACGTCGTGACCGATCTCACCTTCTTGGGCACGGGCAACTTCCTGTCCCCGCCCGGGCGCTACTGGAACAGCTTCGTCGTGGACACGTCGGTGCTGGTGGAGCCGTCACCCACGTCGCTGCCGCACCTGCGCCGCTGCGGGTTCTCGCTCGATGCCATCGACGTCGTTGTGGTCTCGCACTTCCACGCCGACCATTGCTTCGGCTGGCCTTTCCTGCTCGAGGCCATGACCGAGCAGGCCCCGGGGCACACGGTGCACGTGGTCGGTCCGCCGGGGATCGAGGCCCACCTGGCCAACATGAACGAGGCCGGTGCCGTGCGCTCGGTGACCGAGGCTGCGTACGCCACCCTCGACCTCCACTTCGTGGAGGTGGACGGGTCCTGGCAGTCGGCGGGCCCGCTGCGCTTCCGGGCGATCGAAGTCGTACACGTCCCGTATCTGCGCTGTTTCGGCTACCTCTTCGACCGCGGTGGCCAGATCGTGGCGTACTCGGGTGACACCACCCCGTGTCCCGGCCTGACCGAGCTGGCCACGGAGGCCGATGTGATGGTGGTGGAGTGCAACGGCCGGCATACGCCCTCCGACGTACCGAGGGTGCACATGGACGAGGCCTCGATCCGCGCCCTGCAGGCCGCCCACGACGATGTCCACCTCATCCTCACCCATCTGGGCGAACAGGTGGACCTGGCGTCGCTCTCCGGTGTGACGGTGCCGGCCGACTTCGAACGCTTGACCGTGTGAGCGGAGCCGCACCGACGAACAACAGACCACGGGGTGGCCTGTTGATCTGTATATGAAACCTTCCGAAAACCCCCCCCGATTAACGAAGGATGGCCACCCCAATTAACGAAGGATCCGGAGATATCCTTCCGAAACCCACCCTCGTATCCTTCCGAAACCCACCCCCTTTTCCGAAGGCTACATATACAGAAGAATTCGACATATCCGCTGGGATTCGACTCGAGCGGATCCCGAACCCCCCCAGTGGCAGCGAGGCCCGAGCCCGTTCGAGAGGGTCTCAGGCCCCGGCAGCGGCGAAGCGGTAGCCAACGCCGCGCACGGTGGTGATCAGCACCGGCGTCGAGGGGTCGGCCTCAATGCGAGAACGCAGCCGCTTGATGTGCACGTCGAGCGTCTTCGTGTCCCCGATGTAGTCGGTTCCCCAGACGCGGTCGATCAGCACGTCGCGGGTCAAGACGCGCCCGGAGTTCTCCACGAGGAGGCGCAGGAGCTCGAACTCCTTGCGGCGGAGGTGAACCTCGTCGCCGCGCACGAACACCCGACGCTGGTCGAAGTCCACCTTGATCCCGTTGGACTCCCAGATGCCGTCAGTGCCGAACTCGACGGAACCCGACGTCTCCGACGCTTCGGTACCCCCCGGCGTGCGCCGCAGCACAGCGCGCATCCGGGCCACCAGTTCCCGCAAGCGGTACGGCTTGGTGACGTAGTCGTCGGCCCCAACCTCGAGTGCCACAACGGTGTCGATCTCGGTGCCCTTGGCCGTCACCATGATGATCGGGACGTGCGAGCGTGTGCGGATGGTCCGGCAGACGTCGATGCCGGACATCTTGGGCAACATCAGGTCGAGCAGGAGGATGTCGGGTGACGTCTCCTCGAAGAGCTGTAGGGCCTCGTTGCCGTCGCGCGCCACGGTCACCCGGAAGCCCTCGTTGGTCAACCCGATCACCAACGCCTCGATGAACGACTCCTCGTCTTCGGCGAGCAGGACCTTGACCGGCCCGTCGCCCGGCGCCGACCGCGGTCCTTTCTTGGCGGGCCCCCTGCTCGAAGAGGACTTCGTCACGCCACACGCTCCGCCTGAATGGGCAGAACGAGGGTGAACGTCGAGCCCTCACCCTCGCGCGACTCGACGTCGACCCACCCCTGATGGTTGTTGGCGACGTGGCGGACGATGGACAGACCCAGCCCAGTGCCTCCCGTGTCGCGGCTGCGCCCGTGGTCGACTCGGTAGAAGCGCTCGAAGATGCGGTCGAGGTCGCGGGCGGGGATGCCGATGCCGTGGTCCTGCACCGACAGCCGGACGTTGTCCCGCTCTTCAATGCGCCAATTTGGTGAGATCACCGGCGTCGTGTCCGCCGGACCCGTCCCCGCCGCGTCACTCTTCGGCTCCAGCGGCGGTGGCGGCGTGGTGCCCGTCGCCGGCGCGGCCGCGCCAGCGGTCCCGTTCTCGGGTGTGTACTGATCGAGGATCTCTGGAGTGAAGACCGGCTCCACCGGGCCCTCCTGCCTGGTTGCCTGCGCCCCCCGCCTGGAGTCTGCCGCGTTCTTGGTCCTGCCGTCGGGTGCCCGCCCACCGTCGTCCACGTCCCCATCCCCGTCCCCGTCGTCGCCCGTCGCCGCCCCCCGGCTCCTGACCGCGGGTACCTCGCCCGTGATGCCCGGATGCTGGGCGCCGATCGTGGGGATCTCGCCCGTCCGTGAGCTCGCGATGCCCTCGACGATCATGGGCCCGACGCCCGTGGGGAGAGCGCCTGATGGGGCTCCGATGTGCGGGTTGGCTCGCTGCACCGTCCCGGTCACGACCACCTTCGAATTGTCGTAGGAGTAGGTGATCGCGTTCTCCAAGAGGGCGTGCATGGCGGAGACGAGCTGGCGCCGGTCCCCCATGACGGCGACCGGAGGAGACGGCTCGTGCAAGACGATCTCGAGGCCGCGCTGGTCGGCGGTGGCCCGCACACGCTCGATGGCGTCGGCCATCACCAGGTTCACCAGGACCGGCTCACGAGGCGGCGCCTCCTCCGACTCGATGCGGGATAGGTCGAGCAGGTCGTCGATGATGCGGCTCACCCGGAATGCCTCGTTGTGGATGCGCCCGGCCAGGCGCTGCGCCACCTCGGGGTCGGGCTCGGACACCAGCGTCTCCGCCAATAGGCCCAGGGCTCCCATGGGGGTCTTGAGCTCGTGGCTCACGTTGGCCACGAAGTCCCGCCTGATCTCCTCCAGTCGCCGGCGTTCCGACACGTCCTCGATGAGGGCGATGACACCGAGCGGCCTCCGTCCGTCGTCGATCTGGTGCGCCCGGACCTGGAGCGTGCGGCGCGGCGGACCGTAGAGATCGAGCGTGCGCTCGGCCGACCCTTCGTGCCAGGCGTCTTCGAGAAGTTCGGTCACCGCCTGGGCGGCGAGGGCGTCACCGTGGCGGCTGACCATCAGCGCGTTCGCGCGGCCGTTGCGATAGATCACGGTGCCGTTCTCGTCGCAGAGGACGACGCCTTGGGTCAAGGTGTCGAGGGAGCGGCGCAGGCGGATGGCGTCCGAGCTCGACTCGGTGACCGCCTGGGCGGCGCCGCCCGTCACCTGCTCCAGGTAGGCGAGCGAGGTTTCGATATTGTACTCGTCATCGGGCGGGTCAAGGCCCAGCCGGGTGCCGAGGGCCGAGAGCCGCTGGGAGATGGCACGCCGTCCCGAACGTCGGCCGAGCAAGACAGCCACCAGGCCAACAAGGATGCAGACGCCGACCGCAACGCAGATGAAGATGATTTCCTGCGACAGGCTCAGACTTATTTCCCCCGGTGTCCGCAGCGGCACGCCCCCAATATGGCAGGGCTGAACAGGTAGGGCGAACATCCGCGGTCCACCTAAGAAGTCTGCCCTGCTGGGAACCGTTCGACGCGCCCGTGCGAAGTCGGATCACACCGAGCCGCACCGTCAACCATTCTCCGAGCGACACGGCCCGGAGGTCCCGGCGCCGGCAGTCACGACGGAGGGCACAGATGGTCGTGTGGCATCTAGCCGATGTCTCGCTCAATCCGAGCGTGAACGCGCTTCCGGGCGGAGGGACGCTGCAAGACCTGACCAACGGGCTTGGCGCGTGGGCGTTGATCGCGGCGCTGGCCGGGCTGCTCATCGGCGCCGCTGCGTGGGCCCTGGGCGTCCACGCTCAGAACTTCCAGCAATCCCTGGTGGGGAAGCGAGCCGTGCTGGTTTCGGGGCTGGCCGCGCTGCTGATCGGCGCGGCGCCACCGATCATCAACTTCTTCTTCCACACCGGGACGAACCTGCACTGACGGCCACGTACTGACTCCCAGGTCGTTGCCTCATTTCGATGCTTGACGCCGGCTGCAGCGGTCTCGACGCGCTCAACCCGATCTGCCAGGTCGGCAGTCTGGGCGGCTCCATCGCGGCCTCCGGGTTCGAGTCGGTCCTCGACGGGATCAGCCAGTGGGTGGCCACCGGCGCCGAGTGGTTGCTCGGACAGATCGGTGACGTGCTCGTGTCCACCACGACCATCGACGTCGGTGCGACGTGGTTCCGGACGCACTACGGCCAGATGACCGCGCTGGCCGGCGTCGTGATCCTGCCGCTGCTCTTGGTCTCGACGCTCCAGGCTGTGTTGCGTCAGAACCTGGGTCAGCTCGTGCGCACCTTCCTCGTGCAGCTCCCGCTCGCACTCCTCTTGGCAGTCGTGGCGATCCAGATCGTGATCTTGAGCCTGTCGGCGACCGACGCCATGAGCACGGCGATCGCCGGTGGCACGGCGGGCGACGTCACGTCGCTGTTGTCGGGGGTCTCCAAAGGCCTCGTGACGTCCGCCAGCGATCCGAGCCTCGCGAGCTTCGTGCTGCTCTTGGTTGCGCTCCTCGTCGCCGTGGCCGCCTTCGTGCTCTGGCTGGAGCTCCTCATCAGGGCGGCTGCGGTCTACGTGGCCGTGCTGTTCTTGCCCCTGGCGCTCGCGACCCTGGTGTGGCCGGCCGTGTCGCACTGGTGCCGCCGCCTGGTCGAAACGCTCGGGGCACTCATCTTGTCCAAGTTCGTCATCGTGGCGACGCTGAGCCTGGCCGCCGGTGCCGTGTCGTCGGGCACGGCAGGCACCGGTTCCCACGGCGCTGGGTTCTCGGACGTGCTGGCCGGCGGTGCGCTCTTGGTCATGGCGACCTTTGTTCCCTTCGCCATCCTCCGAATGATCCCGGCGGTCGAGGCCGGCGCCGTGTCTCACCTCGACGGCGTGCGCTCGCGGGGGACCTCAGCACTCACGCGGCTGCCGCGCAGCGCAGCGGGCCACGTGCTCAACGAAGGACTGCAGGCCCTGGGTGAGGCGCGGCTCAAGGCGGCGACTGCCGCGGCCGGTGGCCAAGGCGCGCGGGCGATCGGGCTGGGTGAAGGAGATCCGAACTCGCAGCGCATCTACGACGAGAGTGTCGCCCGCGGCAGCGTGCCGGGACCAAAGGGGCCCAAGCCGATCCTTGCCCCCAAGACCGCTGCAGCGGGTAGCGGCGACAGTGGCGGCGACGGTGGCGCGGACGCTGGCGCGGACAGCGGTGCGGACAGCGGCGAGCCGCCGGTGAAACGATCCGGCCGTCCGTTGGGGCCGGCGACTCCTGAGGATGCGTGGAAGTGGCAGGGCGTGCCGGAGGGGTACTCGCTCCTGGGACCTGTCGAACCCGGAAAGATGCGCCACTGCGGGGGCGACGACGGGCACGGCCCCCAGCTCAAGTGGCTCCCCGCGGTCTGGCCACCCGGCCAGGGACCCGATGGCGATGGCGCTGCGCTCGGGGGGGCAGACAGGTGAGTCGAGACCAGGGCGCGCGTTACCGGTTCGGCCCGCGCGAGCGCGGTGGCGCGCTGGCGGGTTGGCGGACGGGCCAGATCCTCACCGTCGCGGTGGGGTTGGTCTTCGGCGTGCTGGTGCTGCGCTGGGAGCCCAACGCCGTCGGGGTCGCCGCGGCGATCGGCGTCCTCGTGCTCTACGGCGCACTGGCGACGGTGCCCGTGGCTGGGCGCACCGGCGACGAGTGGCTGCCCGTCGTGGTCTGCTGGGGCGCCCGGCGGTCGCGCGGCTGGGGTCTGCTGAGTGTGGGCGGGACAGGTGGCGGTGGGACAGGTGGCGGTGGGACCGGTGGCGTCGGGCGGATGGGCGCGCTGCGCTCGCTGCGGCTCTTGCGGGCGGACTGGCACGACATGGGCGTGGTGCACGACCGCGCCGGCCGCACGCTCACTGCCGCCATGGCGCTCCGCGGCAGCAGCTTCGCCTTGCTCGGCGCCGACGAGCAAGACCGCAGGGTCGGGGCCTGGGCCTCGGTCCTCTCCTCGCTGGCGCGCGAGGGATCACCGGTGCACAGGGTGCAGTGGGTGGCCGCGTCGTTTCCCGACGAGGGTCAGGGCGTCCGGTCGTATCTCGCGGCCGAGGCGGTGCCCGCTGGGTCCTCGGTCTGCACCGGCTCCTACGAGTCCCTCTTGTCCGACATGGACTCGCACACGTGCGCGCACGACGTCGTCCTGGCGCTGCAGGTGCGGCTGACCAAGTCGGTCGAAGTGGGTTGTGCCGCGCTGGCCCGCGAGGTGGGCTCGACTCGTACGCCTCCTCGGTGACGCCGACGTACAGGTCGAGTCCGTGCTCGACAGCCGAGGACCTCGCCCGCCAGCTGCTGCGGACCTATGAGCCGCACGCGCCCCCGAGCGAGGTGACGTCCCCGCTCGATCGATCCGTGGCCCATGGCGATGGACGAGAGCTGGTCGTCGGTGCGCGTCGACGCCATGGTGCACGCCACGTTCTGGGTGGCGGAGTGGCCGCGCATCGAGGTGCGGAGCGACTTCCTGGCGCCGATCCTCCTCGGCTCGGCCCGCAGCACGCTTTCGGTCGTGATGGAGCCTCTCGGTCCCGGACACCGCGATCCGCAAGGTGGAGGCATCGCGGACGGCCGACCTGGCCGATGCCGAGTTGCGCCGGCGCGGCGGATTCGTGTCCACGGCCCGCCACGCGCGCGAGTCCGAGGTGCTCGCCCGCCGAGAGGCGGAGCTCGCCGAGGGCCATGCGTCCTTCCGCTACTCGGGATACGTCACCGTCTCCGCGCCGAGCGAGGAGGAGCTGGGGGCGGCGTGCGACGCCGTGCAACACGCGGCCGGCCAGAGCCGGCTGGCGCTGCGCCGCCTCTACGGCGACCAGGCGTCGGCGTATACCTGCACCCTGCCGCTGTGCCGCGGCCTGCGCTGAACTGCGAGCGCGGTGCGGAGCACGGTGCGCTGCGTACGATGGCGTCCATGCCCGGCGCAGCCGACGAGTCACCCGCCGCGGCGGGCGCGGCGGCACGGGCGCGGTGGCCCCACGAACCTCGTGGTCCTGCTCCTCGACAGCCTGAACCGTCACATGCTCGGCAGCTACGGCGGCACGGAGTTCGACACGCCGAACCTCGACCGCTTCGCCCGTGAGCGGGCGGTCCGGTTCACGTCGCACGTCACCGGCTCGCTGCCGTGCATGCCGGCGCGCCACGACATCTTGTGCGGGTCGCTCGACTTCTTGTGGCGGCCGTGGGGATCGATCGAGATCTGGGAGGAGCCGATCACCCAGGCGCTGCGGCGGGCCGGCGTCACCACCATGTTGGTGTCGGACCACCCGCACCTCTTCGAGGTCGGCGGCGAGAACTACCACACCGACTTCAGCGCATGGGACTACGTGCGCGGGCACGAGGGCGACCCGTGGCGCACCTATCAGCGACCCGTCGTATGTCGGCGCGCCCGCGCTGCCGGCGCGCGGCGGCGGGTGGTACTGGAGCGAGCGCCTCGGCATGGACTCGGGGGAGCGGCCCTACGACCGCTCGCGCACGTTCTTCCGCGCCGAGGAGGACTTCCCGGGGCCGCGCACGATGCGCACCGCGTCGGACTGGCTGCGCCGCGGCGCGCCCGACGACGCGCCCTTCCTCCTCTTCGTCGACGAGTTCGACCCGCACGAGCCCTTCGACACGCCCGAGCCGTGGCTCGGCCGCTACGACCCCGACTGGGAGGGCGAGCTGCTCATCTGGCCGCCCTACGACGTCGGCGCGGTGGCCCAGGGCCGCCTGAGCGAGCGCGAGGGCCGGCACATCCGGGCCAACTACGGCGCCAAGCTGTCGCATGATCGACCACTGGGTCGGTGAGGTCTTCGCGGCGCTTGGCGGAGCGGGGGCTGTGGGACTCGACGGCGGTGATCGTGTGCACGGACCACGGCCACTATCTCGGTGAGAAGGACATCTGGGGCAAGCCGGGCGTCATGCAGTACGAGCCGCTCGGCCACATTCCGCTGCTGGTGTACTGGCCCGGCGTGCCCGGCGGCACGACCGCGCGGCGCGTTGACGACCAACGTCGACATCCACGCCACCATCGCCGACGTGTTCGGCGTCACGCCGCGCGGCGCGGTGCACGGCGCGTCGCTCGTCCCGCTGGTGCTCGGCGCAGCGGAGCAGGCGCGGGAGTGGGCCATCGGCGGCGTCTACGGCAACTGGGTCCAGGTCACCGACGGCCGGCGCAAGTACGCCCGCGGCGCCGACGGCGACGAACTTCCCCCTCTCCATGTGGTCGAACCGGTGGTCGACCATGCCCATCCACGGCCTGGAGGACCTGGTCCGCCTGCCGCCGCCCGACCGGCGCGCCCGCCTGGACTATCCTGCCGGGCACCGACATCCCCGTCATCCGCCAGCCATTCGAGCCCGGCGACCGCCTCCCCTTCTGGGTGGGTCACAACGTCGTCGACGCGCACTTCCTCTTCGACCTGACGTCGGACCCGGACGAGGACGAGAACCGGGCGGGCACGGGCAGCGCCGAGGAGTCAGACATGGTGGAGCTGCTGCGGGCGGCGCTGCAGGACGTGGCGGCGCCCGCAGGAGCAGCTGCGAGCGGCTCGGGGTCGCGTGACGGGCGTGGGCGGGGGCGGGGGCGGACGACGACGGCGATGCGACGCCCTTCGTCCTGCCGCGCATCCCGGCGTCGGCCGGCGCACTGATCTTCGACGGCGGCGGCCGGCTCCTCATCGTCAACCCCACCTACAAGGCGCACTGGACGATCCCGGGCGGGATCATGGAGGCCGACGGCGAGACGCCCTGGGAGGCCTGCCGCCGCGAGGTGCGCGAGGAGGTCGGATTGGACGTCGACGCACGGTCGCCTCGTCGCGGTCGACTTCCTGCGGCCGAAGCCGTCGAAGCCCGGAGGAATGCGGTTCCTCTTCGACTGCGGCGTGGTTCCCGACGAGGTGCTCGCCGGCGATCGCGCTGCAGGCGGAAGAGCTGTCCGAGCACCTGCCTGGCCGAGCCGGCCGGCGCGCTCGAGCTGCTGAGCGGTCCCGCTGCGCCGGCGCGTGGGCGCGGCGCTGGGTGCGGACGACTGCGTCTACCTGGAGGACGGGCGCGCGGTGTGACCTGGTCGCAGGGGCGTCAGGCGACGCTGAGCTCGGGCGGGCGTCTCCCGCAGCAGGTAGACGGCCGTCGCCGTCACGATGACGGCCGCCACCCCGAGGGCCACGGCCGGGTGCACGTGGATCGTGAGCGCGGCGCCGACGACGGCCCCGACGAACATGGAGACGACCGAGGTCAGGCGGTGCGACGCGTTGCGGTTGGTCCCCCCGGCCGAGCGACGAATCAGAGGCCAGGCCGGTGAGCGTCGTCGTGAGCACGGTGGTCGTCATGTTGGCGCACGCCGAGCCGGCGGACGGCCGAGTTGCGGGCGCCCATGCTGACGGCGAGGAGCGCGATGACAGTGAAGCGCGGCCAGCCCGATCCGATCCCCGACGCCGAGACACCGGCGGCGATGAGCGCCGCCACGATCGTGAGACTCACCTCGATCGACATCACGACCATCATGAGGTTGCGACGTACCGGCGCCCGGCGTGCGACGCGACCACCGATGACGGCCCCGACCAGGAAGGCACCGAGCGCACACAGGCTGGCCGTCACGGAGAACCCGGCCGCGCCGGCCACGGCGAAGCCCGAGGAGGAGCCACGTTGCCCGTCATGTTGGCGGTGAAGACGTGGCCGAGACCGAGGTAGCTCACGGAATCGAGGAAGCCGCTCACCACTGTCAGTGCGGCCAGCGACACCACGAGGGACTGGGATGTACGGCTCGGCTCGCTCATGTGGGCTCCACCTTCCCCGTGACCCGGGGTCGGCCACGGCCAGCGCCAACGTAACGGAGACGGGTGCAGCGGCGGCGCGAACCGGTCACCGTCCATGAGGGAACGGCCGCCGACGGTGGTGGCGGCCGGCACCGCCAACGTCGAGCTCGCTTCCTTCACCGGCAATTCCAGCTCGATCGACACGTCTGATCGGTTCACCTGCACCGGCTGAGTCCGAGCTCACGGTGGGGTGGTCGTCCCCGGACTGCGACATCCACTCGCAAACGTGACCGCTTGGATGCGGTAACCGGCAGAGCTGTGAAAAAACACGATTGACATCGAAATCTCAACCTGCTTCCATGTCGTAGCAAATGGGGGTTTGAACAACTGGGGGCGACGTCATCTTCCCGCGAGACGCAGCGTCTCGCGGGCGAGAGCTGGGTCAAGTTCTTTCTGCGAATCAAAGGTGCGGTCGAACAATCAGGGGTGTTGGCTGCCCATGCGAAGGTTTCTCAGGCACACCTTGCAGGTCAAACCAAACAGCGAAGGAAGGTCACGAACGTGCTGACAGCAATCACGAGTTCGGTTCTGGGGTCACTTCGTAGGCGGCTGATTCGGCCCGCGGTTGGAATCGCCGTGCTGATGGGGGCGGCACTGGGAACACTCGGGTCGACCGGTGTCGCCGAGGCGGCCACCATGGTCTCGAACGTCACCGTCTCCGTCACCCCTCCATCGACTGCGGCCGGGGCAACCACCGTCTATACGGTGGGTTTCAAGACCTCGTCGACCGGAAGCCTCGCGAGCACCACAGGCCTCATCAACGTGTCACTCCCCGCCGCGACCGGCGTCAGTGCCCTCACTGGCAGCTCCGGCGTCTTCGTCGGCGGGAACCAGGTCGGTGACTGCTACGACAACTCCTCGACCAGCCCCCCGGCCACGGCGGTGCAATGCCAGATCTACGGGGGAGACTCGGTCGCGGCGAGCACGGCGGTCACGGTGATCCTGGCCGGGGTGGTCAACCCTTCGGCCGCCAGCTACACGCTGGACGTGTCGACCACGTCGGACACCAAGGCCGTCGCGTCTACCAGCTACACGGTGACTGCCGCGAAATCCGTGACGTCGCCGACATTGTCGATCTCTCCTCCGTCGACCGCCGCCGGAGCGACCACCGATTACACGCTCGGTTTCACCACCTCTTCGACCGGGGCCCTTTCGGGCACCGCGGGCAGCGTCATCAACGTGTCACTCCCCGCCGCGACCGGCGTCAGTGCCCTCACCGGCAGCTCCGGCGTCTTCGTCAGCACGAACCAGGTCGGCAACTGTTACGACAACTCCACGACCAGCCCTCCGGCCACGGCGGTCCAATGCCAGATCTACGGGGGAGACTCGGTCGCGGCGAGCACGGCGGTCACGGTGATCCTGGCCGGTGTGGTGAACCCCTCAGCGGGTGGTTACACGCTCGGCTTGTCGACCAGTTCGGACACCATGGTGGTGTCGCCTCCCGGCTACACGGTGACCGCCGCGAAATCCGTGACGTCGCCGACATTGTCGATCTCTCCTCCGTCGACCGCCGCCGGAGCGACCACCGATTACACGCTCGGCTTCAGCACCTCTTCGACCGGGGCCCTTTCGGGGACCGCAGCCAGTGTCATCAACGTGTCACTCCCCGCCGCGACCGGCGTCAGTGCCCTCACCGGCAGCTCCGGCGTCTTCGTCAGCACGAACCAGGTCGGTGACTGCTACGACAACTCGACGACCAGCCCTCCGGCCACGGCGGTGCAGTGCGAGATCTACGGGGGAGACTCGGTCGCGGCGAGCACGGCGGTCACGGTGATCCTGGCCGGGGTGGTGAACCCCTCGGCGGGTGGTTACACGCTCGGCTTGTCGACGAGTTCGGACACGACGGTGGTGTCGCCTCCCGGCTACACGGTGACCGCCGCCAAGGCCGTCTCGTCCCCGAGCCTTTCGCTCTCCAAGTACAAGAAGAACTCCTCGGGCGTCACCTACACGCTCGGTTTCACCACCTCTTCGACCGGGGCCCTTTCGGGGACCGCAGCCAGTGTCATCAACGTGTCACTCCCCGCCGCGACCGGCGTCAGTGCCCTCACCGGCAGCTCCGGCGTCTTCGTCGGCGCGAACCAGGTCGGTGACTGCTACGACAACTCCACGACCAGCCCTCCGACCACGGCGGCGCAATGCGAGATCTACGGGGGAGACTCCGTCGGGGCAAGCACGGCGGTCACGGTGATCCTGGCCGGGGTGGTGAACCCGGGCGTCGGCACGTACCAGTTGAGTATCAACACGTCTTCAGACGTGACCGCAGTCAACTCACCGTCGTACACGATCAACTCGCCTCCCAAGATCACGAGCTTCACACCGACCTCGGGACCGGTCGGCAAAAAGGTGACTATCACGGGAAAGAAACTGACCGGCGCAACGAACGTGTCTTTCAACGGCGTCTCGGCGAAGATCGTCTCCGAGACGTCGACCACGATCGTCGCGAAGGTTCCCGCTACGGCCACCACGGGCAAAATCTCAGTGACCACGGCCGGCGGCACGGGAACCAGCGCCACGTCCTTCACGGTCACATGAACCGGCGCACGGCCAACCTCTGAGAAAGCGAGTCCCCGGGGTGGATCGACCCAGGGGACTCGAAGGCCCCTTGCGGTACCGACTTAGATCACGGGGATCGCACGTTCCATGACTGCCTGGTGCGGGTTGCTCTGCCGGAAGGCCCGCACTGTGTAGCCGATGACCACCGTGTCCTCGAGCGCGCGGACGGACGCGCTGCGGGGCAGGTTCAAAATGGGTCCGAGCTCCCCGACGTAGTTGCCCGGCGCCACCTGGGCGAGGACTTCGACGCTGCCATCGGCCAACTCGTGATAGACCTCCAAGAGACCTGACTCGACGTGGTAGATCAGATCACCCCAATCGCCCTGATGGAACAGCACGTCTCCCCCGGCCAACACGACCTCCTCGGGCGGGCGGTCGGCGTCGGAGAAGTGGGGCGAGAGCTCGATCACTCTGTCGGCCAGCTGCGTGACCCGATCGTCGTGTGTCGAGACCACGACAATCCGTCCCGGGCTGGCCAGCTCGCGGATGAGGCGCAGGATTCCCTCGACCTGAATGTGGTCGAGGTGGGCCGTGGGTTCGTCGGCCAGGATCAGCTGCGGTTCGTGCACCAGTGCTCGAGCGATCGCCACCCGTTGTTGTTGCCCTCCTGAGAGTTGGGCGGGACGGTGGTTGACGCGCTCGTCGAGTCCGACGAGTTTGAGCAATTCCGTCGCACGCGCCTTCGCCTTGGCGCGCGGAACTCCTGCGAGCCGCATGGGCACAATGACGTTGCCCCGGGCAGTCAGGCTTGGAATCAGATTAAAAGCCTGGAACACGACCCCGACGGTCTGCCGCCGGTACTCCGCCAGGGCAGGGCCGCGCAGCGCGGTGACCGTAGTCGGGCCGAGCTCCACGTTCCCTGAGGTCGGGGTCAGCAAGCCGGCAAGACAGGAGAGCAGCGTCGTCTTGCCGCAGCCCGAGGGTCCGAGCAGAACGACCAGCTCCCCGTCACCCGCCGTGAATGACAGCCCGTCGAGGGGCTTGATCACGTAGCCCCCCGAGTCGAAGGCCATCGTGAGATCGTCGACAATCAGGTGATCGCTCATCCGAAGGCCGTAGCTGGGTCAGCGCCGGTGACGCGACGTAAGGCGGTGATGCTGGCCAACACGCCGACTGCTACGGCAACGAGCGGGAGAACCAGCCGCGCCTCGGCTGTGATGTCCACCGGCTGCGCAAAGGTCGGAGTCAGGGCACTCGCCAGGAACTCGGCCAGGACAGCCGCGAGCAGTGTCACCACCACGGCCTGGAGCAGGAGGCTCAAGAAGAGAGCCCGCGAGGAGGATCCGAGCGCTTTCAGCACGGCAAAGTCCCGTTTTCGCTCGAGCGCCGCGACGTAGAGCATCGAGGCGACGATGGCGGCGGCAACGAACCACATCAACCAACGCGTGTTGTCGATCGACTGCACGCCGGTCTTCAGTTGACCAACGGTGGAGGCGACAACCTTTGGCGACGAGAGGACAACGAGTCCCGCCGGCACTGCGGCAGGAGTCCCGGTCGTGGCGATCGCGGTGATCAGCGGACGTCCCCCGGTCACGGCGTCCTGCACGGCCGCCAGAGTCATGTACACGATCGGAGTTCCACCTGTCATCGTGCGGCCGTTGACTGTCCCGACAACATCGAAGCGCCGTCCCCCGAGAGACAGAACGTCACCGGCTGAACCCACCTTGGCGTCGACCACCGCTTGGTTGGGACCAGTCAAGGGGTGGCCGGACGCCACCTGAGGGTCGCCCAATCCGTTGGGTTGAACACCGAGGAGATTGACCGTGAGCGGCTGGGTCGATCCGGACACGAAGACGACTTGAGCCGGGGCGACGAGGATGGCAGACGCCCGGCGGACACCTTGCTCCTTCGCCACGGCACGCTCTTCTTCCGCCGGGAATGCAGCGAAGGCAGTCAGCCGACCCTGAGCCGAGCCCGACATCACCCAGGAGGTGGCGCCGACGGCGTCGACCGTGCCCGCGACCTCTGAGTAGAAGCCGTCGGCCAACCCACTGAGGGCGAGCGCCAACGCGAGCACGAGGGCCACCCCGACGATGGCTATGAGGAACTGTCTGGCCCTGAACCACAGATCTGCGAACGTCACCGCCAGCACGCATTCACCCCTTCGCTGATCGGAAGTTCCCTGGACTCTAACCTTGGATCAACCGGGATTGCACCTTCTTTCTCCCTCGCAGAAGTGGCGAACGGAGTCCGTCGGGACCAACCGACCATTCACTGTCCATGAGGGAGCGAATGCCGAAGCTGCCGGCGCATCAGGTCACGACGCGCAACCTGGGGGCCGCCTACCCGTTCATCGCCGAGGCCGGCCTGGGCCAGCGGGGCGTGGTCATCGGCGACGACCTGCTCGGCGGCTCGTTCGTCTTCGACCCCTTCGAGCTCTACGCCGCCGGTGTGGTGTCCAACCCGAACATGGTGGTGTTCGGGCAGATCGGTCGCGGCAAGAGCGCGTTCGTCAAGACGTTTTTGTGGCGCCAAGCGGTCTTCGGCCGCCGGGCCTGGGTCGTCGACCCCAAGGGCGAGTACGCCGACCTGGCCGATGCCTGGGGTGTCCGGCCCGTCGCGCTCCGGCCCGGTGGGTCGATCAGGCTGAACCCGCTCGACCCGGGACCCGAGCTCGTTGACGCGGAGTCGCCGCAGCTCGAGCGCGACGCCACGGGTCGCCGGCGCATGAGCCTGCTGTCGTCGCTGGCCAGCTCGTGCCTGGGGCGGGACCTCACCCCTCGCGAACGCGCCGCGCTGGGCGCGGCTCTCGAAGACGTCAGCGTGGGTCATGCCGTGCCGACGGTCCCGATGGTGGTCGAGGCGCTCCTCGCGCCGCGTGAGGACGCAGCGCAGGCCTTGCGCACCACGCTGCGCGATCTGCTCGAGGATGGCCGCGACGTCGCGCTCGAGCTCCGCCGGCTCGTGCACGGCGACCTGTGCGGCATGTTCGACGGTCCGACCACGCCGGGCCTCGACCTCTCGGCTCCGCTGGTCGTCTTGGACCTGTCCGCGCTCTATTCGTCGGCGGCGCTGGGGGTGCTCATGGCATGCGCCACCGCGTGGCTGCAGGCGGCGCTGGCGCGTTCGGCGACCGGGGCTGACGCTGGCGCGACGCGGGTCCCGAGAGGACGAGGCCGTTTCTTCCTCGTGGTCGACGAGGCGTGGGCCATCCTCTCGAACCTCGGGGTGGCGCGCTGGCTGCAGTCCTCGTGGAAGTTGTCACGAGCCTTCGGCGTGTCCAACATCGCCGTGCTGCACCGCGTCTCGGACCTCCGCTCCGTCGGCGCTTCGGACTCCGAACAAGTTGCGCTCGCCCAGGGTCTGCTGGCGGACTCGGAAACGCGAGTGATCTACGCGCAGTCGCCGGGCGAGTTGGAGGCGGCCGCGGAGCTGTTGTCCCTCTCGAACACCGAGGCCGAGTTGCTCCCCCAGCTCCGCCGGGGCATCGCGCTGTGGAAGATCGGCCAGCGATCCTTTCTCGTCCAGCACCGTCTCAGCGCGACCGAACGCCTGATCGCCGACACCGATGCGGCCATGTCGGGGTCGGCTTCGGGGTCGTCGGTCGGGCTGTAGGCCGCGGTCGGTAGGCGGCGCCCTCGGTGCGACGCGGCCGATGACTGCACTCGAGGCAACGGTGGTGCCGGTCGCCCTCGGCGGCGCGCTCGTGGCCGGGATCTCGTACGTGGGCGGCTCGTGGCCTGCCGGCACCGGGCAGAGGTCCAGATGGGCGGGCGGCAGACGTGGCGCGCGTTGGGCCCGCCGACGCGACCTACGCCCGCTCCTCGTGCGAGCGGGCACACCACCGGGCCGGCTCGTGCTCGGGGTGTCGTCCGGCATCGTCCGTCCCGGCGTGGTGGCCGCCGAGCCGGCCCAGTCGCTCGTGGTCGTCGGGCCGACCCAGAGCGGCAAGACGACCCGCCTCGCGGTGCCCGCCATCCTCGGCTGGCGCGGACCGGTCGTGGCCGCCAGCGTCAAGAGCGACTTGCTCCACCACACACTCGGCGCCTGCAGCCGCCGGGGCCAGGTGTGGTGTCTCGACCCCACCGGGTCGACTGCAGCGCGCCCGAGTCGCTGGTCGCCGCTGACCGGGTGTGGCGACTGGCATCGTGCCTGCCGGATCGCCGCCGACCTGTGCGAGGCCGCCAAAGCCGACGGCACGACGGCGGACGGCGAGTTCTGGTACGCGACTGCGGGCAAATTGCTCGCCCCGCTCTTCTTCGCAGCCGCGCTCGACGACCGACCCATCTCCGACGTGGTGCGTTGGGTCGACACCCAGGAGGTGGGAGAGGTGGCGGGCATCCTCGAGCGCGCGGGAGTCGCCGAACCGTTGCACGCGGCGCAGGCAACCTGGTGCCGCGACGAGCGCACACGCAGCTCCGTGTACACCACGGCCGAGACGGTGCTGGCGCCGTTCGCCCACGAGGCGCCGGCGCGGGCGGGCGCACCGTCCTTCGAGCCCGAGCAGCTCCTCGGTGGCTCCAACACGCTGTTCCTGTGCGCGCCGGCGCACGATCAGCGCCGGCTGCGGGGCTACTTCACGACGATCACCCAGCAGGTCCTCGCGCACGCCTTTGCGACGGCAACGAGAGCAGGCCGCCCGCTCGACCCGCCGCTGCTCGTCGTCCTCGACGAGGCCGCCCACATCGCACCGCTGCCCGAGCTCGACGGCCTGGCCGCCACGTGCGCGTCGCACGGGATCCAACTGGTCACGGTCTGGCAGGACCTGGCCCAGGTACGCGGCCGCTTCGGCGCACGCGCCCCGACCGTCTTGAACAACCACCGCGCCAAGCTGTTCCTCCCTGGCATCGCGGACCCCGACACGCTCGACTACGCCAGCCACCTGGTCGGGGACGAAGAGGTTGCCCAACCCTCCATCACGCGCGACCCGTCGGGGCGGCGGTCGACCACCTCGACCACAGGGCCACGACGTCTGCTCCGCCCCGAGGAGTTGCGTTGCCTGCCGCGCGGGCACGCGGTGCTGGTGTACGGGACGCTGCCGCCGGCGCGCCTGCAGCTGCGAGCGTGGCCTGGTGCCCGAGGAGTCGGGCGCGGGTGGAGGAGGTCCAGAGGTAGACGGCGCACGCCCGGGCGGTCTTGACCCGTCTCGCCGGCGAAACGTAGCCTCGCCGCGGCGGGGAAGTTCGCAGTGATCCTCGGAGATCCGAAAGGGGTCGACGCATGTCCAGCCAGGCCGGAAACGGTGAAGTCCGCATGCTCATTGACGGTGAGCTCGTCGAAGCGGCGTCGGGCAAGCGCTTCGACAACATCAATCCCGCCACCGAACAGGTGCTCGGCCAGGTGGCCGATGCGTCCGCGGTTGACATGCGGCGTGCCATCGACGCCGCCCGCCGCGCCTTCGACGAGACCGACTGGTCGACCAACCGCACCCTGCGCAAGCGCTGCCTCGAGCAGCTGCAGGCCGCGCTGGAGTCCGAGCGCGAGGAATACCGCGAAGAGGTGATCGCCGAGGTCGGGACGCCGCGGATGATGACCTTCGCGGCGCAGATCGACTGGCCCATCGACGAGGCCCTGGGTTGGCCCACCAAGATGATCGACGAGTTCGAGTGGGAGCGCTCGCTCCCGAACACAGAAATGATGGGCATGGCCAGCCGCCGCGGCGTGATGAAGGAGCCGATGGGGGTGATCGGCTCCATCATCCCGTGGAACTACCCCGTCGAGGTCACGCTCAACAAGTTGGGCCCGATCCTGGCCACCGGCAACACCACCATCATCAAGCCCGCGCCTGACACGCCCTGGAACGCGACCCGGTTGGGCCGCCTGATCGCCGAGAAGACAGACATCCCCGCCGGCGTGGTCAACGTGGTGACGTCGTCCGACCACCTCGTCGGCGAGGAGTTGACGCTGTCGCCCAAGGTGGACCTGATTTCGTTCACGGGGTCGACCGCCACCGGCAAGCGCATCATGGAGAAGGGCGCTGCCACGCTCAAGCGCGTCTTCCTCGAGCTCGGCGGCAAGTCCGCCATGATCGTGTGCGACGACGCCGACTTCCCCTCGACGGTTCCGATGGCCTCCATGGTGTGCGTGCACGCCGGCCAGGGCTGCGCCATGCAGACGAGACTCCTGCTGCCGCGCTCGCGCTACGACGAGGGCGTCGAGCTCATCAGCGACGGTATGGCCGCCGTGCCCTACGGCGATCCCTCGAGCGACGCTGTCGTCATGGGACCGGTGGTGAGCGCCAAACAGCGCGACCGGGTGCTCGGCTACATCGAGAAGGGGCAGGAGGAGGGCGCCAAGCTGGTCGTCGGCGGCGGCCGCCCCTCCCACCTGCCCAAGGGGTACTTCGTGGAGCCGACGCTCTTCGTCGACGTCGACAACTCCATGGCCATCGCGCAAGAGGAGATCTTCGGGCCGGTTCTCTGCGTGATCCCCTACGAGGACGACGACGACGCCGTGCGCATCGCCAACGACAGCCACTACGGCCTCTCCGGCGGCGTGGTCTCGGCGTCAGAAGAGCGCGCCACCGCCATCGCCCGGCGTATCCGCACCGGCTCCATCGGAGTCAACGGGGGCCTCTGGTACGGCGCCGACTCGCCGTACGGCGGGTACAAGGACAGCGGGATCGGCCGCCAGTGCGGTATCGAGGGCCTCGAGCAGTACCTCGAGACCAAGGCCATCGCCTGGCCCGGCTGAGCGCTCAGGCACCTCGCCATTCGGCCAGCAGCTCGTCCGTCGTCGCGAGTCGCGCCGACGAAGGCGAGGCTGTGGCGGAGCGTGGACTCGTGATGCTTCGCCGGCGTGCCCACTGAGGCGTCGGTCGGGATGGTGACGGCGAATCCCTCGTCGGCGGCGCCCGCCGCGGTGAGGGGGATGGCGAGGTTGGTCGAGACGCCGGCGACCACGAGCTCGTCCATGCCCATGTTGCGCAGGATGGCCAGCACCTCGGTGCGGTGGACGGGCGAGATGCCTTGGTGGCGCGGCAGCACGAGATCGCCCGGCTCCACCCCGATCTCGGGCACCACCTCGAGGGCGGGATCGTCATCGCTCCAGGTGGCCGTCGACGCCGTCGCCTGCATGAGCGGCGAGCGCCGGCTGGTGGAGCGTCCTGCGGCCAGCGGCAGGTAGGTCAGGTGCACCACCTGCACGCCGGCGCCACGCGCCCCGGTGGCGAGGCGGCCCATGGCGGCCAGCACCGGCCGTGCCGCTTCGGCCAGGGCCGGGAGCACGGAACGGTCGCCGACGACCCCGCGCTGGCACTCGATGAAGAGCAGCGCGGTGGTGCGGGTCTCGCTCAGGCGACGACCCCCGCCACCTTGAGCTCCATCATCTCGTCTTCGCTCAGGTCGACAAGGGCGAGGATCTCGTCGCAGTGCTCGTTGAACTCGGGCGCCCGCTTCGGCGGGTACGGCTCGCCGGCGTACTGCACCGGTGTCGTGACGAGTGTGAACGGCGTGCCGTCGGCGGTGGCGGTCTCACCGAGCAGGCCGTTGGCCAGGACCTGGGGGTCCGTGGTCAGCTCGAGGCTGTCTTGCGCGACGGACCACTGGCCCTCGAACGAGTCCAGGCGCTCCTTCCACTCGCTAAGCGGAGCCGAGGCGAAGATCTCCTTGAGGATCTCGCGGGCCGCTCCCGCGTTGGCCGCCAACTGCTCGTGCGAGTTGAAGCGCTCGTCCGCGATGAGGTCCTCGCGACCCACCGATCGGCAGGCCGAAGGCCAGTACTTGAAGCCCTGCAGGCACGAGAACGCGAGGAATCGCCCGTCTTCGGTCCGGTACGTGCCGACCAGCGGGTTGGCCGGTCCGATACCGCCGCCGCGGCTCGGGCCGGGACGCCACGGCATGTTCAGCTGGAGCGACAGTGCGACGGCCGGGCTCATGGACCACATGCCGACACCGAGCAGTGACACGTCGAGGGGCAGCGCCTCGCCGGTGCGCTCGCGGTGGAAGAGCGCGCCCATGATCCCGCCGGCGATCGTCATCCCGCCGATGGAGTCGCCGTAGCCCGGGCCGGGTTGACCGGCCAGGTAGTCGACGTCCGTCGGCGTGGTACCCATGGCACTGCCGGCCCGGCACCAGTAGCTCAAGAAGTCATAGCCGCCCCGATCCGCCTCCGGGCCGCGCTCGCCGCCGCCCGTCCCGGCCACGTAGATGATGTTGGGGTTGTGCTTCTTGATGTCCTCGAGCTCGATACGCAGCTTCTTGCGCACCGCCGGCAGCTTGTTGGTCAAGAAGACGTCCGACGTCGCAGCCAGGCGGTAAATGAGGTCGAGGCCCTGCTCCGTGCTGACGTCGATGCCGATGCTCTTCTTGCCCCGGTTGGAGTGCTCGAGGAGCACGTGCACGTTGCCCATGTTGGGCATGACGCCACTCGAGGCCAGGCCGCGCATGGCGTCGCCGCGCTCGGGGTGTTCGATCTTGATGACCTCCGCCCCCCAGTCCGCCAGGATCGCCGAGGCGGCCGGGACGAAGGTGTGCTCGGCGACCTCGAGGATGCGGACACCGTTCATGATCTCTGGCAACGCGGACTCCTCCCCGTCGTGTGCGTCCCACGCGTCGTGAGCCGACGAAGCTTCGTAGCTTCGGGCGGCGCTGTCCAACCCGCCCGCCCCGCTCGTCACCCGGCTAGGCCGAGCTCGCTCATCACGCTGGCGGTGTCGGCCCCGAGGGCGGGGGCGACCCGCGCCGGCACCCGCGCCCGCGGCTCGGCCACGCTGAGCCCGGCCGGTGCCGGCAGCGTCGGACCGGCCAGGCCGGCGGCGACTCCGGCCATGGAGACGTCGAGCAACCAGCGGCCGCCCGCGGCGAGCGCCTCGAGGCACGCGTGGGCGGCCGAGAGCCCGGTGAGCGGGTCGGCCACTGCGTCCGCGCAGAACAGCGGGGCGCCGTGGCGCCACGTGACGAGGCCGCCGGCTGCCGCGGTGTCGTCACCGAACCCGGCTCGCTGCACCGTGTCGCTCGCCTGCCGCCCGTACCCGGTGATGGAGACCCAGACCTGCGGACCACCCTCGCGCACGACGTCGGACGCGACGATGCCCAACTGTTCGAGGGCACGCGGCCGGCTGGCCTCGATCACCAGGTCGGCGCGGCGGACCAACCGCCCGAGCGCGGCCACGCCCGCCTCGGCGCCGAAGTCGAATGCCACCGCACGCTTGCGCCCGTTCAAGAGGTCGAAGAAGGCGGGCGGACCGCGACGTGCCCCGTCCGGCCGCGTGGTCGATTCCACCTTCACCACGGTGGCGCCGGCGCCGGCGAGCAGGTCGCCACAGAGTGGCCCGGCCCACAGGGCGGACAGGTCGACGACGAGCGCGCCCGCCATGTCGCCGGCCGGCGCCGGGCCGAGTGCCACGCCCTCGACCGCGGGCGCAGAAGCCGCCTCGCCGACGGCGGCCGCGGGCAACCCGAGCAGCGCGGCACGCGCGAGGAGCTCAGCGGGATCGCGGTCGGCCAGCGCCGCCTGCACCGCGGTCCAGACGGCCGGCGCCGTGGTGGGCCGCACATCGAGTTCGAGCCATGCGGGCACAGCCTCCATGTCCTCGGCGCGTGGGAGCGAAACGGCGACCCACCCCTCCACGGAGGGAAAGAGATGACAGCTCCCACCGCAGCTGACCGCGCCCCGCCGCCACAGGCCCATCAGTGCGGCGCGTTCGCCGAGCAATGCCAGCGCGTCCACGCCGGCGAAGGCGGCCCCGAGACGCTCCACACCTTCGACGAGCCCGTCGGGCGGGCCGAGGGGGGAGTCGGGCAGCCCGGTCAGCGCCATTGCGCCGCTCGATGCCCAACGCACCAACGCGGAGTCCGACATGAGGGCAGGGTAACGTCTCGCGATTCCTGAGCTGATCAGCGCCGACGCGCTCCTCGACGAGTTGCGCAGCGATTTTGACCCCGAGCGCGACGGGGCCGTGCAGGTCGCCCTGCACGACCGGCTCACCCCGCCCGCTGACGTGCCGGAGGACCGCCTGGCGAGCCTGCCCTATGTCGTCGTCGGCGTGACGAGCGGTCCGGTCAACGAGGGGTGGCTCGCGCTGTGCGACGTGGTCATCGACGAGGGCGACCCCGTCTTGGGCGACATACAGGCGAACCTCGACGCGCGGCCCATCACAGCGGCCACCCTGGCGCTGCTGCTGCGTGGCCAGGCCCGCCTCTCGCTCGGGGATGGGTTGGTCGCGGAGTCCGCCGCCTACTCCGTCTTGCAGTCGGGTCCGGAGTTCGCCGCCTGGCGGACGGCACACCCGGCACGGACCGTGCGTGACCCCGGCCCTCGGGTGCGCGTGGAGCGAGACGGCGACGTCCTGCACGTCACGCTCACCAGGCCGCAACGGATGAACGCGCTGGACGCGCAGATGCGCGACGAACTGGTCGAGGCACTGACCCTGGCCGCAGCCGACCCTGCCCTGACGCGGGTCGAGCTGCGCGGGGAAGGCAAGGCGTTCTGTGCGGGAGGGGACCTCGATGAGTTCGGCTCGCGATCGGACCCGGCCAGCGCGCACCTCATCCGGCTGGAACGCAGCGTGGCCCGGGCGCTGGCGCGCCTGCCCAAGGCGACGGTGAGCTACGTGCACGGCGCCACCGTCGGCTCGGGGATCGAGCTGGCGGCCTTCACCGGCACCGTGGTGGCGGCAGCCGACACTCAGATCGCGCTCCCCGAGATCGGCCTCGGCCTGGTACCCGGCGCCGGCGGAACGGTCAGCTTGCCCCGGCGCATCGGCCGCTTGCGCACCGCCTGGCTCGCCTTCTCGGGCCGGGCCATCGATGCAACGACAGCGCGCGACTGGGGCCTGGTCGACGAGCTCGAGCCCTAACCCGAGGCTTCGACGCCTGGCGCGTCGGACGCCACCGGCCAGCAGACTTCGGTCCGGGTCTCGTCCAGGTAGTGCTCGCGGATGGGCCCGGCGCCGCCGATGCCGCGCTCGGCGACGATGGTCCCCAGTGCGCCATAGGTGCGGTCGATGTCGTCCAGCGGACCCTCGTGGAGGAGCAGCGCGACGGTCTGGGGTGCGAGGCGGACGATGTCTGTGTTGTCGCCCGCCGTGGCGGCGGCCTTCCCTGCTCTCTCGATCGGCACGAAAGCGGTGACCGCGCCCTCACCCGCCTCGAAGAAGGCGTCGGCATAGAGCGCGCCGTCGGGACCGGCGATCGAGAGCCCCACGGTGTCCACACGCCCGTGCAGGCTCTGTAGCGCGGCATCGAGCCACGTCGGACACTCGTCGAAGAGGACGACGGCGGTGCTGGCGAGGACATCGGCGAGCGGAAGGTGGCGGATGTGGGCGGTGCGGGTGCCGTCGCCGGTCCCGCTGAGGAGCGACTGGAGCGCCGCGACGGTCTGTTGGGTCTGCTCGAGCTGGTTTTGCATGCGCTCGAGGTGGCGCAGGATGGCCCGGTTTCCCGCGCCGGCGTCGGGAGCCTGGAGCACCAGGCGGATCTCGTCGATCGGCATGTCGAGGTCGCGGAAGCGACGGATGGCGTGCGCCACCGGCACCTGAGAGGTGGTGTAGCGCCGGTAGCCGGTGGCGGGGTCGACGGCTGCGGGTTCGAGGAGGCCGATGTCGTGGTAGTGCCGCAGTGCCTTGACGCTCAGGTACGACATCTTGGAGAACTCGCCGATGCCGACGACGGTGTCCATGGCAGCAGTATGCCCCCGCGCCAAAGAGGGCTCAGCCGCCCGTGGCCGCCGATATGGCGCCGAAGGCGCGGCCCATGGCCAGTACCCCCTGTTCCATCATGGCGTCGAGCGTGCCGCCCAATGCGTCAGGCAGGAAGTCAGTCGTCCACTCGATCCGGCTCCCGTTGCGGGAGCGAGCCTCCGCGACCTCGACGCTGGACTGGTGGTGCGAGAAGCCGAGTGCGCTCTCGATGACGGCGTAGACCAGGCGCTGGTTGTCGTCGTCGAGTGACACGACGCGCTCGCGGGCCACTGCCCCGCTCACGAAGGTGATGATCCGGTCGTTCTGGTCGTCCCCCTCGAGTGTCGACCCGACGACGAAGCCTGGGACGAGCCGTTCGTGCAGTGCGCCGAAATCACGCACGGCGTCCCACGCGGCATCGGCCGGCGCGGCGACGTCTATGTACTTGGTGATTGATCCCATGAGCCCATTGTCGAGGCTCCCCCAAGGGGAGAGTCAAGGGCGTGCCGGGGCCTCAGCCCAGGCCGCCGCCCTCGCGCAGCGCGCCGATGGTCTCCCAGTCCAAGCCCGATTCGAGCAACACCTCTTCGGTGTGCTGGCCGAGTTCGGGAGCCGGCCCGGGTGGCGCAGTGGTGTGGCCCGAGAAGTGCACGGGCGCCGCGACGATCCGATACTGCGACCCGTCGTGGGCAGTGACGTTCGGCAGATAGCCGTTCACGTCGACCTGGGGGTGCGTGTGCAGCTCGGAGGGACGCAGCACGGGGGCCCACACACCGCTGAACCCGGCGAACTTCTCCTTGATCTCATCGAGCGTCAGGTTGTTGAACGCAGAGTCCAGCTCGTCGACGAGCTCGACGCGGTGCTCGTAACGTGCCTTGGAGTCGCCGTAGCGCTCATCGGCGAGGAGGTCGGTCCGGCCGAGCAGCGTGCAGAACTCCGCCCAGAAGCGGTCGGGCTGCAGGCAGACGAAGTAGACCCAGCGGTCGTCCTTGGTGGCGTACCCATTGACGAGCGGGTTCGGCGCCTGCCGGCGGTCGCCGTAGTTGGCGACGTCCCCCATGTACGGAGCGCCCACGATGTCGGGAGCCAGCGCCCACATGCCCACGTGCATGAGCGAGACGTCGACCACCGACGTCTCGCCGGTGTTGGCGCGCTTGAACAGCGCGAAACCGATGGCGCCGGCGATGGTGTTGGCGCCTTGGAGGTCGAAGAACGCGGGAGGTTGGGGCAGCGGCTCGATCCCGCCCTTGGTCATCTTGTACGCCATCCCGCTGCTGGCCCACCCGCACGCCATGTCGTAGCCGCCGACGTCGGCCATGGGACCTTCGGTTCCCCAGCCCGTCCCGCGTACGTAGATGATGTCGGGATTGACCCCGCGCACGTCGTCCACCTCGATGCACAGCTTCTTGCGCACCGGCGCCAGGTTCGACGTGACAAAGACGTCGGCCGTCGCCACGATGGCGTGGAGCGCGCGCTGGCCATCCTCAGTGCTCAGGTCGCACGTGACGCTGCGCTTGCCGCGATTGGGGATCTCGATGAAGGGGTTCGGTCCACCAACGCCGAGATTCAACATGTTGAGCAGCGCCCGCTGCGGGTCGCCGTTGGGTGGCTCGACCTTGATCACGTCCGCGCCGAGGTCGGCCAACACCGCCCCCGCCGCCGGCACGAACGTCCAGTTCGCTACCTCAACCACGCGCACTCCGCTCAACGGTCCGGCCATCGCTCCTCCGATCTCCTCACGCGGTCGATCTCCTCACGCGGTTGGTGGTGTCTTGCTATTCCCAGGTGCAGGCCGCCCGGGTTCCGCCACGCTCCGCGCGGCGGACCACACCGTGTCCAGGCCACGGTCGAAGCGATCGTCGACCAGATAAGGCGAGACGGGAACCACGTCGAGGACGTCAGCGAGATCCTCGGGCCGGTCGTCGACGAACACGGCAGTGTCTGCGCTGAGCGGCAGCTGGGCCGTCAGGTAGCGGCCGTCTGCGTCACGCCCGTCTTTGGCGAAGTAGCCATCGACGAGGTCGTCCACTCCGAATTGCCGGCGCGGGCGCGCGCGGTACTCGTGGCCGCCGGCACTCCAAAGAAAGACGCGGTTCCCTGGCTTGAGGTGTGCGAGCAACTCGCGCGCGCCGGGGCGGAGCGAGGTGCCGCTCAGCGAGTCGACGAGGCACCCGTCGACGTCGAACACCCATGATGAAACGCCCGCCGTGTCGGCCGCCGTTTCACCCGCCCCCGCATCGGTGAGCGTGGGTTCTCCCTGGGCACGGTGGGGGAAAACCATTATTGGTATACTCTATTCGCCATGAAGCACCCGTGGGAGCGGCCTCTCGGATTCTGGACCGTCGCGCGCGAATTCCCAGATCAACCGGCCGTCGTTGCTTCGCCAGCGGGCCACCCACTGACCTTCTCGGAGCTGGCGGGGAAGGCCCATCAGGTGGTGCACGCACTGCGTGCGCGCGGGTCTGCGGTCGGGCCACATCTTTGCCTACGCGTTGCCCAACGATGTTGACATCGTGGTCTGGCAGCTGGCCGCGCACGAGGGCGGGTACCAGTCCATCTCGCTGAATCCGGCGCTCACCGGGGAGGAGATCGCGGGCATCGTCGATCACGCCGACGCGGCTGCCGTCGTAGTGCACACCGACTACGCCTCGCGTGCCGCGCAGCTGTCGGGGAGGGGTTCGGTGCGCCTCTGGGTGTCGGTCGGTGGCGAGATCCCCGGGTTCGAAACCTTCGAGTCGCTCATCGAGGGTCAAGCGACGACCGAACCGCACGACCGCGAGCTCGGCATTCCCATCTCGTACTCGTCGGGGACGACGGGACAGCCCAAGGCGGTGGTTCGAGCGGGGCCCCGCCGCCACATCGACCCGACCGCTGCGGCGGACTCGTCGAAGCTCTTCGGGCACGCGTTCCAGTTCGACCCCTTGCGCGGCGTCCACCTCGTGTCGGCCGGCATGCACCACGGTGGGTGCCAGGGGTTCTATCTCGGCGCGCTGCATGTCGGGCAAGCGCTCGCCATCCTCGGCAAGTTCGATCCCGAGGCGACACTGGCCACGATCGACGAGCACAAGGTGACCACGGGCTATATGGTGCCGACGCAGTTCGTGCGCCTGCTCCGGCTGCCCCAAGAGGTCAAGGACGCCCACGACGTCTCGAGTCTCGAGGTGATCGTCCATTCGGCGGCACCGTGCCCCCTGGAGGTGAAGCGGCGGATGCTCGAGTGGTGGGGCCCGGTCATCTGGGAGACCTACGGCGGCATGGAGGGCGCTGCGACCATCGCCAAGCCCTATCGCTGGCTCGAGAAGCCCGGCACGGTGGGGCGCTCGGTCAGCGGCATGACGGTGAAGATCCTCGACGACAAAGGCGACGAGTTGCCCCCCAACGAGCAGGGTGTCGTGTATCTGGAGCCGCAGCGGGGCGGGGACTTCACCTACAAGGACGACCCCGAGCTCACCGCCTCGGTCAAGCGTGGGAACGCATTCACCCTGGGCGACGTGGGATACCTCGACGAGGACGGCTACCTCTTTATCCGCGACCGGGCCAAGGACATGATCATCAGCGGCGGGGTGAACATCTATCCGGCCGAGGTGGAGGGCGTGCTCACCGAGCACCCCGCCGTGGGTGACGTCGCCGTGATCGGGATCCCCGACTCCGAATGGGGCGAACAGGTCAAGGCGATCGTGGAGCTGGTGGACGGGGTCGAGCCGGACGACGAGCTGGCAGCGGAGCTCATCGCACTCTGTCAGGAGCGCATCGGCCGTTATAAGCGCCCGCGCTCCGTCGAGTTCAGGGATCACCTGCCTCGCACGGATGCGGGGAAGATCTACAAGCGGCTGTTGCGCGACCAATACTGGGCGACAGCCGAGCGCAAGGTCTGATCCACACGCGTCTGATGGCTGCAGGAACGGGACCGGAAGGCGTCCGCTAGGCATGGATTTCGGATTCGGAGAAGAGCACGGTCTGCTGCGCGAGACGACGCGGCGGTTCCTCGCCGAGCACCAGTCGCGTGCCGACGTTCGCCGCGTGATGGAGTCGTCCGATCCCTTCGACGGCGCGGCTGTGGCGTCAGGGTGCCGCACTGGGCTGGACGGCCATGCTGGTTCCCTCCGGCTACGGGGGTGGCAGCGTCACCGAGCAGCCCCTCGTCGACCTGGTCGTGCTGGCCGAGGAGCTGGGCCGTGCGCTCAACCCGGGGCCGTTGGTCCCGAGCAACGTCGTTGCCGACGCGATCGCCCGCTTCGGCTCGGAGGAGCAGGCGACGCGTGATCTGCCGGGGCTGGCCCGCGGTGACGTGACTGCGGCGTGGTGCCTCAGCGGCGACGGGAGCCCCGAGCCTGGCGCGGTCGAGGTGCAGGCCAGGCACGACGGGAACGGCTGGCGGCTCGACGGCGTGTCGCGTTACGTGCACGGCGCGCACCACGCGGGGATCGTGCTCGTCACGGCGACCGGCCCCGACGGCGCGGCGCACACCTTTCTCGTGGAGCGTCTGTCGCCGGGGCTCTCCGAGCGGACCCTGATCGGGCTGGACCTGACGCGGCGCTTCGCCGAGGTGCGCTTCGACGGTGTCGCGCTCCCTGTTGGTGCCGAACTGGCGCCGCGGCGCGTCGACGAGCGCGTCGACCAGGACGTCGAAGGGTCCGCGGTGCTCGCGCGGTGCCTCGCCGTGGCAACTGTGCTCCAGGCAGCCGAGTCGGTCGGCGCCGCCGACGTCCTCTTCGACGAGACCGTCGAGTATGTCAAGCGGCGCGTGCAGTTCGGTCGCACCATCGGGAGCTTCCAGGCGATCAAGCACCGGCTGGCCGATCTGCACATGGAGGTCGAGGCCATGCGTGTGGCGGCCGAGTACGCCGCCCTCGCTCTGGGCGACGGTATGGATGACGCCGCCGAGGCGGTTGCAACCGCGGGGGCCTACGTCGACGACGCCTTCGCGCACCTCTGCGGCGAAGCGCTGCAGCTCCATGGGGGCATCGGGTTCACCTGGGAGCACGACGTGCATCTCTTCTCGCGCCGGGCCAAGGTCAACCAGGTGCTCTACGGCGATGGCGCGTGGCACCGCGAGCGGCTGGTCCGGCTGTCCGAGGCCGGCCTGGCGGCGAGCGTCGGGACAGGCCTGGCGGCGACGGCGGGTTCGTGACGTGGACGTCATCGTCCCCGCCATCCCCGAGTCCTACGACGGGTACCGCGGCGCCCTGCGGGCCTTCATCGCGACCCACCGACCCGACCTCGAGTGGAAGCAGCGCTCGGGGCTACGGGTGCCCGACCGAGCCGAGGACGTCGAGGCCCTGCGCGCCTACGTGCGAGCCCTCTACGACGTGGGCTACGTCTCAGCCCGTTTCCGCATCGAGTCGGGCGACCCGTTCGAGCAGCGCATCTTGGAGCAAGAGCTCGCAGCAGCCGGCATCCCTGCGGTGCCTGGGAATCCGCTCGTGGCGGGCGCGCTCAAGCACTTCGGCAGCGACGCGCAGCGTGGTGCATTCTTGCCGCCCATGGCGCGTGGCGACCACATATGGACGCAACTGTTCAGCGAGCCCGATGCCGGCAGCGACCTCACCGGACTCCAGACGCGGGGCACGCTCGACAGGAACGACTACGTCGTGGTGGGGCAGAAGGTGTGGAGCACCTGGGCCCAGTGGGCCGACTACGGGTACCTCCTGGCGCGGACCGAACCGTTCGAAGGGGCGGGCGGCATCAGCGCGTTCGTCCTCGACATGCACACGCCCGGCATCGAGGTCCGCCCGCTGCGTGAGATGACCGGCACGACCGACTTCAACGAGGTGTACCTCGACGAGGTCCGCGTGCCGGCGGCGAACATCATCGGGGCACCGGGCGAAGGATGGAAGGTGGCGGGCGCCAGCCTGGTCGAGGAGCGCACTGGCGTCGCGAGCGGCGACGGGTCCGGCGCCGACCCGGTCCGGCGCCTCGTCGACTTGGCCCGGCGCCACCACCGGGGTGGACGCCCGGCGCTCGAGGACGGCGCCGTGCGCCAGCAGCTCGGAGACCTGGCGGCACGGGCGCGCATCCAACGCCACCTGGGTCAACGGATGGGGACCAAGGCCGCCCGGGGCGAGATCACCGCAGCCGATGCACCCCTCGTGAAGATCTGGTGGAGCGAGCTGAATCTCGAGATGGCGGAGGCGGCGCTGGGCCTCCAGGGCAGCCGTTCGATGGTGACCGAGGGCGACGAGCTCAGTGAGGACGATGGGCGCTGGCAGGACATATTCCTTTACGCTCGGGCCTACACGATCGCTGGAGGGTCGAACGAGATCATGCGCAACGTCATCGCCGAGCGGGGTCTCGGCCTGCCTCGGGAGCCGAAGGGCCAGCCGAAGGGTGAGCAGAGGGGGGCACGACCGTGACCTCGACGTCGCGCCACATCCACCCCGTGAACCCGCCCCACGCGCAGCGGGCGCGGGGGCAGCCGCCGCCAACGATCCGTTCCCCGGAGTCGAGAAGGTCAGGGACGGGTTGTGGAGCATTCCCGTCCCGTTGCCGAACAACTCGTTGCGCTACGTGCTCGTCTATGTCTTCGAGACCGACCGCGGCCCGTACCTCATGGACGCCGGGTGGAACACCGACGACGCGTTCGGCGCCCTCTCAGCTGGCCTGGACGAGATCGGCGCCAACTATGGCCGACGTCCAAGGTGTCATGGTCACCCATATCCATCCCGACCACTACGGGCTCGCCGGCCGCATCCGCGAGGCGTCGGGTGCATGGATCTCGCTCCACCCCGCGGACGCCGAGCTGATTCATGACCGCTACGACGAGCCCGGCGACCTGCTGGTGCGGGTGGCTGCCGCGCTGCGCAAGATGGGCGCGCCGGACGAGGAGCTCACGCCCCTGCAGAACGCCGCCATGCCGGTCCTGCCGTTCGTCGACCCTGTCGTCCCCGACCTCCTGCTCGAGGACGGCGAAAAGCCCGAGGTGCCGGGCTGGGACCTCACGGCGATCTGGACGCCGGGCCACTCGCCGGGCCACCTGTGCTTCTACGAGTCCACGTACGACTTGATGCTTTCGGGTGACCACGTGCTGCCCCGCATCACGCCCAACATCCCGTACCACCCCCAAGCCGGCGCGAACCCGCTGGGTGACTACCTGGCGTCGCTCGACAAACTCGAGCCCTACGAGGTCGAGGAAGTCCTGCCCGCGCACGAGTACCGCTTCGAGGACCTGCACGCACGGCTCGAGGAGCTGCGCCAGCACCACCGGGACCGCTTCGCCGAAGTGATCGCCATCTTGAAGGAGGGACCACACGACGCGTGGGACATCGCGTCACACATGAAGTGGTCACGGCCCTGGGACGACATCGCGGGCTTCATGCGACGGGCGGCGGTGGGCGAGGCGGCCTCCCACCTGCGTGCGCTCGAGATCGACGGCCTGGTGCAGGTCGACGACGGCGAACCCGCCATGTGGACCTTGACCGAACAGGCCAAAGCCTGATCAATCCGGCCTCGGCCTCGGCCTCGGCCGCGGTTTCGGCTGCGGCGGCGGGGACAACGGATCCTGTGTCAGGGCGCGCCCAGTCCGCGCTCCGAGCCATTCGGAGCCGGGCCGTCGTGACCTGTCGAGACGACGCCCAGCACCCGCTCGCAGAAGGAACGCACCTGTCTCGCCGCCTCGGCCCGCGACGGCGGGGTGTCCCTGAAGGGCGCGAGGCCGGCGGCAGCCCACACCGCGGACTGGATCAGCGGCGCGTCGCCGGCCGGGTCGGCCAGCGGGAACGTCCCGTCGGCGGCGCCGGCGGCCAGGAGGGCTTGGAGCGGCGCCATCAGGAGCTTCGAAGCGCGGCAGGTCTCCGCGCCGTACCCCTGGGCCTTCATCGCGCCCGGTGATCCGAGCACGGCCAGCCGGGCCGCCCTGGCGCGGTGATGCCCGAAGCTGAGGATCTCCTCGATCCATGCGTCCAGCGCCGCCCGGGGGTCTGTCGCGGCGTCGACCTTGGCGTTGAGCCGGGCCGCCGCAGCGTCGGCATCTCGGCGGTAGAGCGCACAGAGCAGCTGGTCCTTGGACTCGAAGTGACGGTAGAACGAGCGCGTCGAGAGGTTGGCCTCGCGCAAGATGTCCGCCACCGCGGCGTCGGTGTACCCGTTGCGCTCCATCACGACGAAGCCGGCGTCGAGCAGGAGCCGTAGCTCATCCTCTGCCTCGAAGCGGCGAGGACGGCCGGCTCGGGCGTGCTGGGGTCGCTGGCCTAGCTGGCGCGGCCGGACAGCCTCACGGCGCTCACACGCTCGGGCAACGCAGCCGCCAGCAACGGCACCTCCGCCAGCGAGCGGAGGGCGTCGTTGAGATGCGTGCAGCAGTCGGCGTTCTTGAGTCGCTGGAGCACCTCGCCGCGCAGCGCCCGCAACGGGGTCCCCTCCAGCCAGGACGCGTTGGGCGCGGCGAGCGGGCACTCCGCGTAGGGAAGGACGCGGGGGACGGCGGTGATGGCGCGCAATGTGGCGTCTGCGTCCGCCCAGCCCAGCATCTGGTACTCGTGCAGCACGCACTCGAGGCCGTCGGGATCCCAGACGCTGTCGCGGAACATGGCGTCGATCTGCAGCGTCTGGTCGTCCCACCAGACGTCGATGCGCCGGGCTCGGCGCATGGCGATGGTCGGGATGGGGATGCAGCTCGTGCCAGCCCAGCGGGTCGGCCGGGTCGACCAAGGACTGGGGATGCGGTGTGTTGTCGCTGACGGCGAGGAGCGTGCCCTCGGGCGTCAGCGCAGACGAACCCTCGCGGAAGCCCGAGCAGATGTTTTGCATGACCTTGTTCGGCGCGCCGGCTGACGCGCGTCTTGATTTCGGGGACAGCCTCGGCCCATTTGAAGAAGGCGAAGCCGGAGATGAGGGATGCACCCGCCAGGTCGTCGAGGAGGAGATACAGAGGCGTTCCCGCATCGACCTCCTCGGGCAGCGCCTGCGCGATGGCCTTGCGCAAGTTGCCGCCGGCGGCGCAGCCGACGAGCTGCTGCAGGCCCGGCCGGCTCGGGGTCCGACTCGATGCGCTTGATGTCGCGCATGCGGCCGGTGCGTGCCACCACGTCGGCATGGTCGAGCACCTCGGCATCGCCCTCGGCCGGCGTCAAGAGGTCGCGTGCCCGACCCTCGAGCAACAGGTCCTCGGTCAGCCCGTCGGGCCACGACATCAGCACGCTCGACGTGCGGCGGACCGAACCGGGGCGGCGCGGAGGTGGGGTCGGCGACGGGGTCGCCCGGCGCTCGATCACGCCCGGCGCCATGACCCTCCTTTTCGCAAACCATGTTTTCATGTAACCACAGGCGGACGGCGAGGGACCTTTTCGGCACACTCTTTTCCTGAACATGCAGGTCATCACGGAGGATGTCGCAAAAGCAGCGGGTACGATTGGCCGATGACGCGGCCGGCAACCCGCGACGTGCCGCGGCCGAGCGCCGATTCGAGCGCGAAGCGGGCGGCCAAGGTGGCCGACCGCATCGTCGAGGACGTCATGGTGCTCGGATGGCCGGTCGGCCAGGTACTCGGGTCCGAGTCCGAGCTGCTCGAGCGCTACCAGGTGAGCCGTGCCGTCTTCCGCGAGGCGGTCCGCCTGGTGGAGCACCAGCAGGTGGCGCGCACCCGGCGTGGTCCCGGTGGGGGCCTCGTCGTCATCGAGCCCACGATGAGCGCCGTGATTGAGGCGGTCGTCCTCTACCTGCATCGGGTGGACGCCCGGTGGACGAGATTTTCGAGGCCCGCATCATTCTCGAAGAGATCGCCTGCCAGCTGGCATCCGAGCGCAGCGACGAGCACGACCTCGAGGCATTGCGCGCCTTCGCACAGCGCGACCCCGTCGAGCCCGAGCATGATCCGCGTGAGCTGCACGCACTGATCGCCGAGATCAGCCGGAACGCCGGCTGGCACTCTTCGTCGATGTCTTGAACCGAGTCGCCATGTTGTACTCGCCCGACTGGCAACGCCTCGGCACCGGCGTCGAGAAGGAGTCGCTGCACGCCCATGCCAAGATCGCCGAGGCCGTCATGGCGGGCGACGGGGCGCTGGCGCGAACCGGATGCACAAACACGTGGCGCCGAAGGCGAGTTCTTCCGTCGCCGACGTTCAACCCGCCAGCTGCTCCCCGACTCTGTCGTGCTGGCCGAGGCGGCGCAGGGCAAGGGTGCCGAGGCGGTGGCGCGCCACATCACCGGATCATCGTGGCGGAGGACTTGCAACCGGGCGAGCTGGTCGGCACCGAGCCCGAGCTCATCGAGCGCGAGGGAGTCAGCCGTGCCCTTTTGCGCGAGGCGGTGCGCCTGTTGGAGCACCACGACATCGCGCGGATGCGGCGCGGCCCCGGCGGCGGTCTCTTCGTGCTGGCCCCGAGCGCCGACGCAGTCACCGAGACCGCTGCCATCTACCTTGCCCGGCACGGCATGCGGCTGGCAGAACTCGCCGAGATGCGCACCAACGTCGAGGTCGCCATCGCCGACCTGGCTGCCGAGCGGATCGACGACGCGGGCATGGGCGGCGTTGCAGGAGGCGCTTGGCCGACGAGGAGCACGCGATCGACGCCGAGCGCGTCGAGGCGGTGCACGACCTGCACGCCGCGGTTGCCGGCGGCGGCGCACAACCGCGGGCTCGAGCTCGTGGCGTTGGTACTGATCCGGCTCAGCCGCCTGTACCAGATCGAGCGACTGGCGCCGAAGGCGAGGAAGCAGATCAGGGCTGAGGTTCGCCGCGCCATGAGGGCATCGCCACCGCCGTGGAGTCGGGCGATCGCGAGCTGGCGCGGCAGCGGATGCGGCGCCACCTCGAGGCGCTGGGCGCCCTGATGGGCTGAAGCGGACACGCGGATCGGCGCTGCGTGGCGCGGCGGGCGCGAGAGCCCGCCGTGACCAGGCCGGTAGTGGCCTACCCGTCGGCTTTTAGTATCCTCTTTATCCACTGAGGTCACGCTGCGGTCCTTGGGTTGGGGGGTTCGGGGGACCGGTCTCAGCTGTCGCGACGGAAGAGGAGCCATGGCGTCGACAACATCGGAGGAGTTCGAGAAGGCCACCGACTACCAGTTCAAGGAGGACGACATCGAGCGGGCCAAGGCGCTCGTCGGGCGTTGGTCCGCCGTGGGCGGCCGCGAATTCCTGACGACGGTGACGCCGGACGCCATGCGCAACTTCGCCCGGGGCTACGGCGACGACAACCCGCTGTACGTCAGCGAAGACCACGGCACGACGACCCGCTGGGGCGGCCAGATCGCCGCCCCGATGATCCCCATCGCGCTGAACCGCCCCGCTGTACGGGGACCCGCATGCCGAGCGGATCAAGCGGCCGTCGTTCCGCGGCATCCACGTCTTTGTGTCCGGCAGCAGTTGGGAGTGGTTCCGCCCGCTGCAGGCGGGCGACGGCATCTACAGCTTCGGCGGGACCGAATCGGTCGTAGAGAAGAAATCCGAGTTCGCTGAGCGCTCGCTCCTGATGACCTATGCCAGCGTGAAGATGAACCAGCGGGCCGAGATCGTCGCCATCTCGCGCACGCTCGCCATCTACACCGAGCGCAAGACGGCGCGCGAGAAGGGCAAGTACGCCGACCTCGAGCCCGCCACCTACAGCGACGAGGACATGGCTCGCCTCGACGCCATCTACGCCGCCGAAGAGCCGCGGGGCTCGGTGCCGCGTTACTGGGAGGACGTGGAGGTCGGCGACGCGCTCGCGCCGATGGCCAAGGGTCCTCTGACGACGACCGACATGATCGTGTTTCACGCCGGCGGCTACGGCTTCGTCCCCTACGAACCCTGCGCCAACCGCATCGCGTACAAGAACCGCCAACGCATTGCGCCCTTCTACGTGAAGAACGAGTACGGCGTCCCCGATGTCGCGCAGCGTGTCCACTGGGACAACGCCTGGGCCCAGGCCATCGGCAACCCCATGGCCTACGACTACGGCGTGATGCGCGACTGCTGGCTCTCGCACTACATGACGGACTGGATGGGCGACGAGGGGTGGCTGGTCTCGCAGTCCTCGGAGATCCGCAAGTTCAACTACATCGGCGACAGTCACGTCTTCAGCGGCGAGGTCGTCGGCAAGCGGGTGGAGGACGGGCGGCTGCGTGATCGATATCGAGATGCGCGGGACCAACCAGCGCGGCACCGTGACCTGCCCGGCCAAGGCCACCGTCGCCCTCCCGAGCCGCGAGCACGGTCTGGTCCAGCTGCCCGAGCCGCCAGAGGAGCTGTCTGCGCAGGCCGTGCGCATGCTGGCGCGTCACCACGAGATCGTGGCGGAGCGCGGACGTCTTCGGGATGGGTAACTTCGCACACAGAGCAGGAGACTCCGCGGGGCAGCACCGAGGCCAACGGTCTATCGGGCTGCAACGAGAGGACGGTGCTCCTACAATTCGCCAATGGCACCGAACGCTTTCGAAGACAACGACGAGTCGATCAACGTGAACACGGATTCCGAGGAGGCTCCGAAGCTCGTCATGGAGTCGGAGATCCCAGCCGAGGACGTGATCGAGCCAGTCCTAGACGAGTAGACCCCCTGCTTGCTCGGGTAAAGGTGAGGGTTCTCCACCATTGCCGGACCGCGGGTTGACCATGCCAGCGCCTTGGCAGGGTCCCTGCGGGTCGGGGGTGAAGGACAAATCTTCATTGATTCTTACGCCGCCCTTGTCCCTTCCACATCTTTGGGGGCAAGAGTGCTCCCATGAGGACGCACGTGGGTGGTTTGGTCTCCGCCGTGATCCTGTGTGCGGCCGCCGGTACGGTTGCTCTGTGGAGCGGCCCGCTGGCGACGGCGTCGAGCGCGCTGCATACCAGCGCACAACAGCCAGTGCATGTGGTGGCGGCGCGCTCGGCCTCCTCTCATTCGACGGGTTCCACGGGTTCGGTGCCGCGGTAGGGGGAGGGGGAGGGCTCGGGTCGGAGTCAGCCGGCGCCGGTGGGTCCCGGATCCTCGGCACCCTCGGTCCCGCTCGCCTTGGCGCGACGCTCCTGGGCCGCTCGCCCTGAATCGATCTGGTGTTCGGCTTCGTGGGCGAACAGCCACCGCCGGCGCTCGACCTCGTCCTCGGCCTCGTTGAGGTTGTCCTTGATGCGCGCCAGCAGCGAAGACGGCGTCCGCACGAGGGTGCGCGCGATCTCCACGGTGTAAGCCCGTAGCTCGACCGGCGGGAGGACCGCGTGGACCATGCCGAGCTCGAGCGCCCGAGGGGCAGGGATCTTCTCGTTGAGGAGGTACAGGCGCCGGGCGAGGGCGGTGCCTCCGATGCGGGTCCAGAAGAAGGTCCCGCCGTAGTCGCCGCTGAGCCCGTTCGGCGAGAAGTTGGTGGCGAACACCGCATCGTTCGACGCGAAACGCAGGTCGCAGGCGGCGGCGAGGCTGCAGCCGGCGCCCACCGCAGGACCGCCCACCATGGCGATGGTGGGCTTGGGCATGAGATGCAACGACATGGCCGCGTGCTGGTCGTGGCGGGCGAGGTCGCCGGCCAGCGCGTCAGGCGGGACCCCCTTGTCAGCCCCGGGCCGAGCGCGACCACTGCCCTTTATGTCGCCTCCCGAGCAGAAGCCACCGAGGGCTCCCTCCGCGGCCGCGCCGGTCAGGATGACCACTTTCACGTCGTCGTTCTCCGCCATCTGGCGCACGGCGTCGTCGAGGGCGGCGATCAGCTCGGCGTTCAGCGCATTGCGCCGTTCGGGGCGGTTGAGCGTGATCGTTCCGACGCGGTCGGTGACATCGAGCAGGATCACGGGCGGGGCGGCGCCCGTGTCTGGCACGGCAGGCTGGGGCACTGTCGTCTCGACCTCCCTGTCTTGTTCCGTCACGTTTGCTCGAACGCCGTCGTATTCAGTGTACTGAAAAGCCCGGGCGGTCCCGAGCTGGATGGGCGGGAGACGCCGGCGCGACGCCATACTGACCGGGCCCGGCGACGGTCGCGGCAACGTGTCAGCACGCCGAGCGGGCGCGCCGGGAGAACGGACCGGAGCAGCAGACCGGTCGAGCAGAGAGGAGGGTCGTGACCCGATGACGGACACTGCGACGAAAGACGAGGCCGGTCCGGTCCTGGTGAAGGAGCGCCGCGGAGCGGTGCAGGTGCTACGCCTCAACCGGCCTCAGGCGCGCAATGCGCTCAACCCCGAGCTGTTGACGGCCATCGGTCTGTCGATGACCGAAGCCGAGAACGACCCCGACGTCCGCGCGGTCGTGCTCACCGGAACGGGCGAGAAGGCGTTCTGCGCTGGCATGGACCTGCGGGCCTTCGCCGAAGGAGGTGCGGTGGGGGGCGATCCCGAGGGTATGAAGGGTTTCGCACGATTCACCCAGGGTGAGATCGGTGTGCCGATCGTGGGTGCGGCGAACGCCACCGCCGTGGCCGGCGGCTTCGAACTGTTGCTCGGATGTGACGTCGTCGTGGCCTCCGACGCCGCGTCGTTCGGGGTTCCCGAGGTCAAGCGGGGCCTCTTCGCGGCTGGCGGGGGCGTCTACTTGAGTACGCGCATCCCACTGGCGATGGCGCTCGAACTCACGCTGACCGGGGACCTCATCGACGCAAAGCGGGCCCAGTCCCTCGGCCTGATCAATCAGGTTGTACCGCCAGCCGAGGTGCTCGATGCCGCTGTTCGCGCTGGCCGAGCGGATTGCGCGCAACGGGCCGCTGGCCCTCCAGGCCACCAAGCAGTTGGTGCGCACCGCGTCGACCGATCTGGCTCGGGCGCGCACGTTGGCGGCGGAGTGGCAGCCCAAGGTCTTCAACAGCGAGGACGCCAAGGAGGGGGCGACGGCCTTCATCGAAAAGCGCGACCCCGTGTGGAAGGGGCGCTGAGCGTCCGGCTGGTTGCGGTCAGGTCTGGGCGTGCCCGTGGTCGTCGTGCCCGGTAGCCGGGACTGGTGTGCGATCTGGGTCGACGAGGGGGGTCGTGACGCGGGCGACGACGACGTCCTCGCGAGAGCGCAGCGCTCGTGACAGCACGAGGTCGATCTGGTTGTGCAAGATCCGATAGCGCAGCTTGTCGGGCCGTATCACCGGGATCAGGGCCACGACCTGGTAGTCGGGATGCTCCTGCCTGATGGTGTCGATGAAGGCGACGATGGGTTGGACGATGGACGCGTAGTCCGTATGGAGGACCCTGAGCGGCACCCCCGGGTCCCACTTGCGCCATTGATGCTGCAGGGAGTCGACGTAGCGGACGGCCTCCTCGTCCGAATGCATGACGACGGTGACGGCGATGACCTCTTGCCCAAGTGAAACGGCTTCGCCCAGTGCATGTTCGGTGAGGCGTGACACCCGGTTGACCGGCACGATGACGATGGTCCACTTGGCGCTCGGGCTTCGTTGGCGTCTCGTCGAGTCGCAGCTCCTTGCGGGTCCGTTCGTAGTAAGCGTGGATGCGCAGGAACAACACGATGAAGGCCGGGATGGCGATAACGACCATCCAGGCACCCTCGGTGAATTTGGAGATCAGGAACACGACGGTGGCGACCGCGGTGATGACGGCGCCGAGCCCGTTGATGGCAGCACGGCGCCGCCAGCCCGGTGGCCGGGTTCTGTGCCAGTGCACGACGAGCCCCGTTTGCGCCAGCGTGAAACCGATGAAGACCCCGATCGCGAACAGCGGGATGAGCGTGTTGGTGTTGCCGTCCACTGCGAGCAAGAGCGCCCCTGAGAGCACGGCGAGGACGCCGATCCCGTTCGCGAAGACCTGGCGGTCGCCTCGCATCGTGAACAGGTGGGGGAGATAGTTGTCTCGCGCGACGAGGCTGGCCAGGACCGGGAGGCCGCCGAAGGAGGTGTTGGCAGCCAGGGCCAGCACGATGGTGATGGTGATGGACACGAGGTAGTAGGCCCAGCCGCGGCCGACTGCCATCGCCATGATCTGGCTCAGCACGGTCTGACCCGAGCGCGGACCGATGTGCCATCGCGCGGCGAGCACCGCCAGGCCGATCAGCATGGTGCCGAGGATGATGCCCAGCAGCGCCTCCGTGCGCTTGGCCCGCACGACCCGTGGCTCGCGGAACAGAGGCACGCCGTTGGCGATCGCCTCGACGCCGGTGAGGGCGCTGCATCCGGCGGAGAATGCCTTCAAGACGAGCAACACGGTGACCGCTTTCAACCCGGTGGTCGGGAGCTGCGAAGTCCCGAGCTGTTTCTGGTCGAGGCCCAGCGGGTGGATAAGGCCGATGGCGATGATGGCGAGCAACCCCACGATGAAGACCAGGGTCGGCAACAAGAACGCGCGCGCCGTCTCTCCGAGGCCACGCAGGTTCAGCACCGTGATGAGGACCAAGGTGCCGAGGCACAGCGGGATCGTCGCTCCGTCGAGTGAGGGGAACGCGGATTGGAGCGACGCCACACCAGCCGCGATGGAGACGGCGACAGTCAGCGTGTAGTCGACCACCAGTGACGCGGCGGCTACGAGGCTCGTGTGCGTGCCGAGGTTGGCTCGCGACACGGCGTACGCGCCGCCGCCGCTCGGGTAGGCGTCGATGACCTGGCGATAGGAGAAGACCAGAATCGCCAGCAAGGCGACGATGGCGATCGTGATGGGCAGGATCAGGTGGAGGGCGCCGGCTCCGGCGACTGCGAGGACGAGGATGATGGCCTCGGGCCCGTACGCCACAGAGGTCAGCGCATCGAGTGACAGCGCGGACAGGCCCTCGACGGGTGTGATCCGCTCCTTGCCCGACCCGCGTGAGGAGCGAGGTGGGCCGATCAGCAGGTTCCAGAACGACGAGGTCTCGCCAGGGTTCGGCTCTGCCATGCCGAGCACACTCTACGGCCACCACTGTGCGACGCAGTGGCAGGTGGGCGAGAACCGATGGGTTTCAGCGCGTCGTTAAGACTGTGGAACGACACACGTAGGATCCTTGCCAGTCGCGCCGGAGTCGGACACACTGGCGCAGTTCGTCTCGGCACCGGGCGCGCGTCTGATGATCAAGTGGACCGGAACGAACAAGGGAATGGGACGGACACCATGGAACTGTGGGAGCTCGTGGCGCGCGGAATCGTGCCGGGACACCCTGGCGCAGTACACGCATGCAGGCGACCGGTTCCTCCTCGACGAGTACGCGGCCGCCTTCTGCGAGGACGGGGTCCTCGAAATCCGCGGGATCGAGCCGGCACGAGGGGCGCGCCGCCATCGTCGAGCGGGTTGGAGGCGCCACGGGCGCCCAGGTCGCCCGGAACGCCGTCGCGGCGGCGAAATGCCCCTCGGACGGGGCTTCGGCCGGGCCGCCCAAGCGCATCGTGCGCCACAACGTCACGAACATTCGCTTCGAATCCGTCACACGCGACGAGGCCGTCGTCGCAAGCTATTTCACCGTCTTTACCGAGATCGGCCTCGACCACATGGGCCGTTACCGTGATCGTCTAGTCCCGGTCGACGACCGGTGGCTCATCGCCCACCGCTTTGTTTCGACCGACTGGCGTTCACCCGACACCACGTTCGGCGCGGGGTCAGCGTCGCCGTCGCCTTCTTAGCGAGGTTCGCGTCTGTCGAAGACGGCTGCGTCGAGGGCTTCGGTGTGGCACAACCTTTCAACAAGCCTTGCGTCCACTCACACTGAACCTTGCTCCCACTGTCATTGCACTACGTAGGGTCGTTAGAGCAAGCGTCTGTGGCGGCGCTGCGTGAGGGGGGTAGTGCTGGATGCAGTCGTTTCAGCGGCCAAGCGACCGCGGCGCTCGGAGTTCACCTCTCGCACGCCTGTTCTTGACGGGTCTCGGCATTCTGGCCGTCGCCGGAGCTGCCGTCGTCGCCGTCACGCAGCTCTCGCCGTCTCCGGCCGGTGCACAGCCATCGGTCTTCTGCACATGGACCGACGCCGCCGCGAACGGTCTTGTCAGCGTGGCCGACAACTGGTCACCAACATCGGGCTGCGGAGGCTCGTCGACCACAGCAGGAAGCGCCACACTGACTGGAGCGCAACTGATCTTTCCCGCGAGCATTCCCGCTGGCACCGGTGGCGGTACTCCCGTCATTGACGAGACGCTCTCGATCGACTCGATCGTGCTCGACAATTCCTACGCGTTGACCACACCCGTCACCACGGGATCTGAGACCGTCACACTCACGCCGACATCGACGCCGGCGCTCGGGATCGCAGAGACGGCGGGCAACTCAAGCATTATTCCCTCGGCAACGACGCTCACGATTGATCTCGGTGACGCGCAGGAGTGGGCCATTGCCACGGGATCCGTTCTGACGGAGGCTGCTCCGTTCTCAGGTGGTTCGTCCCTGGTGCTCGGTGACTCCACCAATGACGGCCAAGTGGTGTTGCCCACGGCGAGTCCGGGCTTCGGGGGCCAGATCACCATTGATGATTCGTCGGTCGAGGTGGAGTCCGGCGGGGCCTTCGATGATGCTCCAGTCACCATGACGGGGACCGCACCCCAGCTGTCGATTCAAAGCACGGGGAGCGCAGTTGCTTTCCCAGACAGCGTCACGTTTGCCACTGGAGACCCGGTTGTGACCGACGGTGGCGGAGACAGCCTGAGTGGGTCGCTCGACCTTGCAACGGATACGGTCGCCACGCTCGATGACCTTTCAGCGACCGCCCCCTTCACAATTACAGCTTCTGTGACGGGGGGAGCCGCCACCCTGAAGACCGAAAGTGCGGGCGGGTTGGTCGTGTTAGACGGACCCGACACCCTTCTTGATCTCCCACCTTGCTCTGTGTGGGCGGCGTCAGGACCGACTCAGTTGGCCATCGCAGCTGCTTTCCCGAGCGGATGTGGTCTGCAAGTCAGTCTGGGAGCCACGTTCGACCTCGACGGCAACTCGATAGTGACCGGAACCACCTCGGTCTCTGGTCTCGCAGGTGACGGAACGATCACCAACGACGGCCCCACGCCGGCCACCTTGACCGACAGCGGCGCAACCGATTCGTTCGCCGGCGAGCTCAGTAACGGCACCAACACATTGGCTCTCGCCGTCTCGGGCGCCGGGTCCAGTCTGCAGCTCAGCGGCACAGACACCTACTCCGGCGGCACGACGGTCGGCGGAGGCGCCACGCTCGGCGGGGGAGGCCTGGCTTCGGACGACCCCTTCGGGAGCGGCGCCGTCGCAGTCGACAACGGGGGCACGCTGACCATGAACAGCGCGTTCGGTGACGGGGTCATCGACAACCCGCTGGCGTTGGGCAATGGAACCGCGGGGACAGCCGCACTCGACGATGCGGAGGGCACAGGCGCCGCGTATTGGAGCGGCGCGCTGACGTTGGACGGAACCAACGTGGTCTCGGCCAACTCCACGGGTAATTTGGTCTTCGACGGCGGCATCGCGGGAAGTGGTCAGGCCCTGACGGTGGGCTCGGCAGGCAACGCGGGCGACGTCACTTTGTCCCCGTCTCCGTGTTCGGGCGACAGCTACAGCGGCGGCACAACGGTCAACGTGGGCTCCCTCGTGCTCACGTGCCGCAATGCGGCCGGCTCCACCGCGACGGAGACCGCCACCGTGGCGGGCGGCGCCACGCTCGAGTACCAGCTCCCCACCTCGGGCCAGACCGTTCCCAACAACGTTGCGCTCAGCGGAGAGCTGCTGGACAACACGCCCGGTACGACGACGTCGTCGGGGACGCTCACCCTCAGTGGGAGCGCGTCAGTCGTTGACACCAGCCTGGTGAGTGGGGTGGACTTCACCAACACGCTCAGTGGATCCGGGACCCTGCTCTTCGGCCAGGCGACCCCGTACCTCGATGTGCTGTCGGGCACCAACACATATTCGGGCGCTGTCACCGTCCAGGGCGGGACCCTCGACGTGACCGGATCGCTGGCCGCAGCGACCGTCACCGTCGATTCGGGTGCGGTCCTCGAGGGGTCCGGCACCGTTGGCGGCGTCAGTGCCAACCAGGGGACGGTTGCGCCGGGGACGACCACAACGCCGGGAGTTCTCGACGCCACGAGTCCGGTTGACCTCGGCCCCGCCGGAGGCGCGTTCTCGGTCACCATCAACGGCACGAGCGCGGGCTCGGGCTACTCACAACTCTCGTCGACGTCGACCATGAACCTCGACGGCGCGTCCCTCGATGTCACCGACGCCACGAACGTCCCCGACGGCACGGTGTTCACCGTCGTCACCTCGTCGGCGGCCGGGTCCGCGCTCAGCGGCACTTTTGCCTCCTTGCCGGCTGGGACCCTGCTCACCACCCAGGGTGGTCGCACCCTCGAGATCGGCTATACCGCCAACGCCGTCACGCTCACCGACGAGACCGGGTCGGCGCCGACCGGAACGGCACCGACCGGAACGGCGCCGACCGGAACGCCACCGGTCACCGGCTACCAGCTGGCCGGGTCCAATGGCGGCGTGTACGCGTTCGGTGGGGCGCCCTACGAGGGTTCGCTGCCCGGCGACGGGATCCGGGTCTCGAACATCACGGCGATGACCTCCACCAACGACGGCAGGGGCTACTGGCTGGTGGGGTCCGACGGCGGTGTCTTCGCCTTCGGCGATGCCGCCTACGAGGGTTCGCTGCCGGCCGACGGCGTGCACGTGTCGGACATCATCAGTATCCGCGTCACTAACGACGGTGAGGGCTACTGGCTCGTCGGGTCCGACGGCGGTGTCTTCGCCTTCGGTGATGCGCGCTACGAAGGGTCGCTGCCGGCCGACGGTGTGCACGTCTCCGACATCGTGGCCATGCGCAAGTCCGGCGACGACGGCGGGTACCAGCTCGTTGGCCGAGACGGCGGCGTCTTCGCCTTCGGGGACGCCCCCTACGAGGGCTCGCTTCCGGGCGAGGGGGTCCACGTCAGCGACATCGTCGGCATGGAGAACGTTGAGGACGGCTACTTCCTGGTCGGGGCCGACGGTGGCGTGTTCGCCTTCGGCAACGCGGCGTACCAAGGGTCGCTCCCGGCCGACGGAGTGCACGTCTCCGACATCGTCGGGATCGCCAGCGGCTCGTCTGGCCTCGGCTACGCGCTGGTGGGAGCGGACGGAGGCGTCTTCACCTTCGGTGACATCGCCTACAGCGGGTCACTCCCCGCGATGGGGGTCAGGGTGCACGACATCGTGGCCATCCACGACACCGCGCCCGAGACGCTAAGGGTCGGGCGCGGATCGCCAGGACAGGCGCCTGTACTCCTCAGTTGATGAGCGGGTCCCGTGGCAAGCCGAGGATGCGCTCGCCGATCTGATTGCGCTTGATCTCCGACGTCCCGCCCGCGATCGACATGCCGCGGTGCATGAGCACCATCGTCGCTGTGACCATGCTGGCGCCGTCCGCATAGGCGGTCTCGGGCCCGCTCGAGCGCGGCCATGATGGCCGCGGCCTCGTGCCCGATCTCGGACAGCACGAGCTTGGTGACGTTGCCCTCGGGCCCGGGGCCCCCGCCGGCCACCGCCCGGTGGGCGCTGCGCATGTTGAGCGCTGCCATGGCCTCGCTCTGTGCGATGAAGCGGCCGATCCGGCTGGCGCCACCGTCCAGGCGCTCGGGATGGGCGTCGAAGGGGGCCACGACCATGGCGGCTTGCATCTGGCCACCACCGGCGCCGCTCCCGATGGACACGCTCTCGTTGCCGAGCGTGGCCCGGGCCACCGTCCAGCCGCCGTTCACCGGCCCGATCACGTCGTCGTCGGGGACGAAGACGTCGTTGAAGAAGACCTCGTTGAACTCCGAGTGCCCCGTCACCATGCGCAGGGGCCGCACCTCGACCCCGTCGGCGTGCATGTCGATGACCATGGTGGTGATGCCCTTGTGCTTGGGCACGTCGGGATCGGTGCGGATGGTGGCCAGCCCGAACGATGCGTAGTGCGCGCCGCTCGTCCAGACCTTCTGGCCGTTGACCAGCCAGCCGCCGTCGACCCGGGTGCCACGCGTCTTGACGCCAGCGGCGTCGCTGCCGGCGTCGGGCTCGCTGAAGAGCTGGCACCAGATGACGTCCTGGCGCAGCGCCGGCAGGACCCAGCGGGCCACCTGGTCCTCGGTCGCGTGCTGGATCAGCGTCGAGGATCACCCACCCGGTGATCGAGTACTGCGGCCGCGCCACGCCGGCCGCCGCGAACTCCTGCTCGATGACCAGCTGCTCCACCGCGCCGGCGTCGCGCCCCCACGGCCTGGGCCAGTGCGGCATGACGTAGCCGGTCTCGATCATCGCGTCGCGCTGCGCCGCGGCGTCGAGCCCGTGCACCTGCTCGGCAAACGCCCGCACCTCGTCGCGCATCGGCTCGGCCTCGGGCGGCAGGTCGATCGTGCGGATGCGCCGCGTGCCCGTGCCGCACGCAGGTCGGTGACGTCACGCGCCGCCGCCTCGCCACCGGCGACCGCCTCGAGCGCGGTGGCCCGCCGGAGATACAGGTGGGCGTCGTGCTCCCAGGTGAACCCGATCCCGCCGTGCACCTGGATGTTCAGGTTGGCGCACTCGTCGGCTGCGACGAGCGCCAGCGCGGCCGCCTCGGCCGCGGCCAGCGAGAACTGGTCGCCGCCCTCGCCGGCCGCCCGGGCCGCGTCCCACACGGCGGCCGTCGCCAGCTCGGAGGCGACGAGCATGTTGGCGCAGTGGTGCTTGACGGCCTCGAAGGTGGCGATGGGCCGCCCGAACTGCACCCGCGACCTTGGCGTAGGCGGCCGCCTGCTCGGTGCACTCGCTGGCGACGCCGGTGGCCTCGGCGGCGAGCAGCACCCGCGCCAGGTCGGTCAGCGCCCGCCGCGCCGCCGGCGAGCACCTCGACCGCCGCGCCATCGAGCGTCACCCGCGCCGAGCGACGGGTCGGGTCGAGGTTCGCCGGGACGTCGACGCGCGACCCCGTCCGCGGCGGCGTCGACCACGATGGCGTCGTCGCCCGCCGGCAGCACGAGCATCTGGGCGAGGCCACCGCCCAGGACCGCCGGAGCCGTCCCGGCGGCCGTGCCCCCCGACGACCGTGATGTCCGAGGACAGCGCCACCCCCGCGCGCACCGAGCCGTCCGCCAGCCCGGGCAGAGCCGCGCCCGCAGCGTCGTCGGACCCGGCCGCGTCGATCACCGCGCTGGCGATCACCGTCGGCACGAAAGGCCCGGGCGCCACCGCCCGCCCCAGCTCCTCGACGACCACCACGAGCTCGGGCAGGCCGAAGCCCGAGCCGCCGAAGTCCTCGGGCAGGTGCAGGCCCGAGCCAGCCCGAGCTCGGCGACGTCGCCCCAGAACGGCGGGCAGCGTCTCGGCGTCCGCCTCGAGCAGGGCGCGCGCCGCGCCGCGGGCGTCGTGCTTGGCCAGGAAGTCCGAGGCTGTCTGCCCCAGGGCGCGGTGGTCTTCGGTGATGGCGATCGGCATGACTGGCTCAGGTGCCCTTTCTCGTTGTGGACTCAGCGCCCGGCCGGGTGCTCGCCCCGGGTGCGCTGGATCTCCTCCAGAGCGCGCGGCTCGCGCCCCTCGCTGGCCGCGGCCTCGGCCTCGGCGCGCAGGACCTCCTCGACGAGGTCGGCCATCGCCCCGGGCAGGAGCAGGTGCTCCTGGTACAGCGTGGCGCCGAGGCGGCCGTCGCGGTCGCGCAGCGAGCCGTCGTAGCACCCACGCGCGCGAGCGCGCCTTGACCGGCCGCAGGTCGACCAGCACCCAGTCGTCGGCCCGGATGTTCTCCTGGAACCACACGGCGTGGTCGATCGACGGCCCGCCCCGGCCCACCAGCGCGGCGTCCTGCTGCCCGAACCCGGTGCCGACGTCGGAGAGGTAGGTGAGGGCGGCCCGGTGCACCAGAGGGTCGTCGGGCAGCGGGGTCAGTGAGCGCACCCAGACGCAGTCGGTGAAGACGCCCTTCAAGAAGTCGGTGGGCGTGACCTCGCGCACCTCGAGCAGGGGGTTCCAGCCGCCGCGGGGCATGCCCTCGGGTCGGGCACCTCCCGGCGCGGCGCGGCGTCGAAGACGCCGTCCGTCGCTCTCGGCCTGGAACGAGGTGAGCATGGAGAAGATGACCTCGCCGTCCTGCAGCGCGACGACGTGGCGGGCCGAGAAGGAGCGGCCGTCGCGGTCGCGGTCGACCTCGAGGATGACCGGGCAGGTCGCTGCGCCCCGCCCGCAGGAAGTAGCCGTGCAGCGAGTGGGGGAGGCGGCCCTCCTCGACCGTGGCCGCCGCCGCGATCGAGGCACTGCGCCGCCACCTGCCCGCCGTAGAGCGTCCGGCGCGGCCGAAGTTGGCGTTGCGCCCGCGGAAGAGGTCGCGGTCGACCCGCTCGAGCGTCGAGCAGCGACGTCAGGTCGTTGGCCAGCTCGAGGTCCGTCACCCGTGCGCCGCCGCGCCACGCATGCGCCCGTACCCACTCCGCCCACGTCTCGATACGGGTCCAGAACAACTCCCGCGTCCCCGCAAAGTTGTGCATGTGCGCCATGCGCGGGCAGACGAAGAAGTCCACGCTCGCCGCCGACTCGTAGGCCCGCAGCTCGCCCCGCGGATCGACCAGCACGTCGCGCTCGCCCAAGGCGACGAGCACCGGGCAGCGCACCGCCGCCGCCTCGGCCAGCGTGCCGCCCGGGCGACATGCACCACAGCGGCGACCGTCAGCGGCACCGTGGCCGAGCCCCACGGCGGCAGCGCGCCGCGCCGGGCCGGGTAGTCGTCGAGGTCCCGCCGCACGACGTCGGCGTCGATGTCGTCGTAGTGGAAGCCCCACGCCAGCGCCGAGATGTCGCCGGGGCGAGTCTCGGCGTCCCGAGCTCGGCCAGCGCCGGCGCGTTGGTGACGACGCCGTCAGCCAGGATCCGCGTCGCGCGGCACCCACGGCAGCGGCAGCGGCGGCTGCCCCGGCGCGGTCGGCGGCAGCGTGCGCAGCGGGCTGTAGCCGAGCACGCCGATGCCGTCGTAGCAGTGGTGCCGACCCTGCTGCACGATCGTCAGGCTGCCGCCCATCGACTGCCCGATGCCGACGGTCACCGCGCGCGTCGACCGGTGCCGAGGCCGTCCATCAGGGTGCCGGCCGCCAGCTTCTGCCGCACGTCGGACTCGGCGGCCTGACTCGCCGCCGCCACCGACGAGAACGTCAGCCGCGCCGGTTCGTGCTGTGAGCTCTCGCCCACGCCGAGATGGTCGACCGAGACGAACACCCAGCCGCGCGCCGCGTGCCAGCTCGGCCTGCGCCGCCCTGTCCGGGTCCGGGCCGGGCAGGTCCTCGGTGAAGTAGCCCCGGCTATAGCCCGCACCCGGCTTGGCGAAGCAGACGATCGGGTTCGTCGGGGACCTCGTCGGGCGCCGTGACGGTGACGGCCAGGTGCGCCGGCTCGCCGAGGCCGGCGCCTTCGGTGACGTCGACCGTGAGATCGAGTGAGCGCACCGCTACGTCGCTTCCGTCGCGCCGCCCTTCACCCGCTCTACTTGGGGGCGAAGCGCTGGCCGGCGTCGAGCCGGATGCAGAGGCCGTTGAGCATCGGGTTCTCGACGATGGCCACGGCCAGCTTGCCGTACTCCTCGGGCCGGCCCAGGCGCTTGGGGAACGCGGCGTCCTTGGTCAGCTGCCGTCGGCGAACTCGTCGGGGATGCCCTCGGTGAGGCCCGTGCTGAACAGGCTCGGCGCGATGGCGACGGCCCGGATGCCCAGGCTGCCGAGGTCGCGGGCCATGGTCAGCATCATGCCGGCGATGCCCGCCTTGGCCGCGGTGTAGGCGACCTGGCCGATCTGGCCCTCGAAGGCGGCGATCGACGCGGTGTCGATGATGACGCCGCGCTCGCCGTCCTCGGGCTCGTTGGTCGACATGTGCCAGGCCTGCAGCCGGTTCAGGTTGAAGGTGCCGATCAGGTTCAGCTCGATCGATGCGGCGGAAGTCCTCGATGGGGTGCGGCCCCTCCTTGGTCAGGGTGCGCTTCGCCGATGCCCCCGCCGGCGGTGTTCACCGCGATGTGCAGGCCGCCCAGCGCCGCCGACGGCATCGGCCATGGCCGACTCGGTCTGGTCGTCGTCGAGGATGTCGACCTCGTGGAACGTGCCGCCGAGCTCCTTGGCCACCTCGGCGCCGGCCGAGGTCGGCAGGTCCAAGATGGCGATGTCGGCGCCCTTCTGGCGCAGCAGCTCGGCCGAGGCCTTGGCCATGCCCGACGCGCCGCCGACGATGACGGCCTTCTTGCCCTTGATCTCCACTGCGGAGTTCCTCTTCTTCTGTTCGTTCGTCTGTATCGCCGGTCGCCGGGTCGTGGCTGCGACCCGGCGCGGACGATTCGTTTGTCTTGACGCGTGTGGTCTCTGCGATGCTGGTGCCGATGCGGGCGTCCGCGCCAGTCCGCCGGGCCCGCGGCTGCCGTCGGGAAAAAGAGTGTACTATTCCGCCGCTGCGGGCCGCCGAGGCCCAGGGAGGGACGCATGGAACGCGAGACGATCCTGTTCGACGTCGCCGACAACGTGGCCACCATCACGTTGAACCGGCCGGACAGCCTCAACTCGTTCAACGAGGCGATGGCGCATCGACATGACGTGGGCCTGGGAGACCGTCCGCGACACCGACGACATCCACTGCGCCGTGCTCCAGGCCAACGGCGACCGCGCCTTCTCCACCGGCATGGACGTCAAGGCGGGCGGCGACTGGTTCACGCCTGCACAACGTCTGGAACAGCTTCGACCCCGGCATGGCCCTGGCGCCCAAGTTCCACCACCGGGTGTGGAAGCCCGTGGTCACCGCCGTGCACGGGTTGTGCGCCGGTGGGGCGCAGTACTTCCTCAACGAGTCCGACATCATCATCTGCTCGGACGACGCGGTGTTCTTCGACCCGCACGCCAGCGTCGGGATCGTGAGCGCGCTCGAGCCGATCGGCATGTTGCACCGGGGGATCGCCACTCGGCGAGGTGCTGCGCTGGGCGCTCATGGGGAACGAGGAGCGGATCACGGCGGAGACGGCGCTGCGCATCGGCCTGGTCACCGAGGTGCTGCCGCGGGACCAGCTGCGCGAGCAGCGCTCGCGAGATCGCGCTGCCATCGCGGAGCGCGACCCCAAGGCGATCCAGGGGACGGTCCGGGCCATCTGGGAGTCCATCGAGATGCCGCGGCCGACGGCCATCCACAACGGGCTCTCCTACACCCAGATCGGCAACCCCCGGCCCGAGGACGTCCACATGGGACGGTCGAAGAAGGAGACCCGCTACCGCTGACCGGCCTGGACCACGTGGCTCGGCCCCAGCCCAATTGGATCCCCACTCCGCTCGGCGTCTGCGGGCGCCGGAGGCCACGAGACCCGCTCTGCTAGGGTGACAGAAAAGAGGGTCCTCTTTTCTCGCGGGGAGGGTGCATGCAGGAGGCGGTAGCGGCGAGGGAAGTGGCGGCGGTCACCGTGCCCATGCTGCGCTGCCAGGGCCTGCGCAAGCACTACGGCGAGCGGCTCGCCGTCGACGGCGTGTCCTTCGCCATCGGCGACAGGGAGTGCTACGGCCTGCTCGGTCCGAACGGGGCCGGCAAGACGACGACCATCTCCATGCTCTGCGGGCTGACGGTGGCGCGACGAGGGCGACATCGTCATCGACGGGCACGAGGGCGGCACGCTCGAGGCCAAGGCGGCCGTCGGGCTACGTGCCCCAGGACCTGGCGCTCTACCCCGACCTCTCGGCCGACGGAGAACCTGACCTTCTTCGGCCAGCTCTACGGGCTCTCGGGCAAGGAGCTCGAGGGCCGCATCCACGAGACGCTCGAGCTGGTCGGGCTGGCGGACCGTGGCAAGGACCGCATCGGCACCTATTCGGGCGGCATGAAGCGGCGGGCCAACATGGCCGCCGGCCTGCTGCACCGACCCAAGTTGCTCGTGCTCGACGAGCCCACCGTCGGCGTCGACCCGCAGAGCCGCAACGCCATCCTCGAGACCGTCGCGCAGCTCGGCATCGCCGTGCTCTACACGACGCATTACATGGAGGAAGCGGCCAAGCTGTGCGACCGCATCGGCATCATCGACGACGGGCACCTCGTCGCCGAGGGCACGGCTGCCTCGCTCATCACCGCGTACGGCGGCCGGGACAAAGTGCACCTGTCGTGCGAGGTTGCCGACCTCGACGAGCTCGCCACGGCCTGTCGAGAGCTCGAGGGCGTCCACGACGTGCACGAGGTCGACGGCACGCTCGAGCTGACGCACCGACCACGGGCCGGCGCTGTTGCTCCACGGTGGTGTCGGTCGCCGCTCGTCACGGCGTCGACCTGACGGGGGTCGAAGTGCGTTCGCCGAACCTCGAAGACGTCTTCTTGAGCCTGACGGGGAAAGAGCTTCGGGATTGATCCGCGTCATCGCGCTGAACGAGCTCCGCCGCCGGCTGCGCGACCGCTCCGTTCTCATCGGATGCATTGCCGCGCCGCTCCTGATGTCCGCCGTGCTGGGCTTGTCCTTCGCCGGCGGTGCCGCAGGCACGTCGGTGCACATCGGCGTGTCGGGCGCCTCGTCGCAGTTGGTGACGGCGGCCGTCCGCGCCAGCCAATTGCCGCCGGGGGTCACGGTCGTGACGATGCCCACTGAGGCGGCCGTGGAGACTGCCGTTGCCGCCGGGACCTTGGATGGCGGGGTCGCAGTGCAACCGGATCAGGTGCATCTCGACAGCGTGTTGGTTCCCATCGTCGACCCGGGTGCCTCGCACACGCCAGGGTTCGACGTGGTCACACGGGGGACGTCGCAGCTGGGGCAGGAGTACGCAGAGTCGGTTGCCGCCGGCATCTCGAGCATGCTCTACGCGGGAAGGTCCCGCGTAACGGTGACGGCACGGCGACCGTCGCCATCACCACGCAGAACGTCGGCCACGGTGGCAAGGTGAACCTCAACTTCTTCGCGCCCAACATCGCCGTCGTCTTTCTCTTCATCGGGAGCGGCCTCGGCATGCGGTCGCTCCTCATGGAGCGTGCCGGCGGGACATTGGCTCGGATCACGGCTGCTCCGTTGCGTCCGACCCAGGTCGTGCTCGGCAAGCTGCTGGCCATCTTCGTGACGGGATTGCTCACCATTTTCGTCATCTGGGCCGTCACGTCCCTCGTCTTCGGCGCCGACTGGGGCGATCCCGTCGGGGTCCTGCTGCTGTGCGTGGGCGCCACGGCCGCCATGTGCGGCATCGGCGTGCTCCTGACATCACTGGCCAAGACAGAGCAGCAGGCCTTCGGCATCACGTTGCTGGTCGGCCTCTTTCTCGCACTCCTCGGCGGCAACCTCCTGCCGTCGGGCTCGCTGCCTGACGTCTTCCAGGTGCTGGCGCTCGGCACACCGAATGGCTGGGCCCTGGTCGGGTTCGGGCGGCTGGACCAACTGGGGAGCCGGCAAGCAGCGTCATCGGTCCCTTCCTGGTGCTGTTGGCGATCGCCGCTGTGTCGGGCGGCCTGGCCATGACGCGGGTGCGGCGGATGGTGGAGCCGTGATCGCCGTCATCCGGGTCAACCTGCGCCGCGCCATGGGCGACCGTCGACTGCTCATCATCGGCACGCTCGTCCCCGTCGTGATCATCCTCATCACCGGGCTGCTCGAGGGCAGCCCCAAAGAACCCATCGGCTTGCTCCATCCCTCGGCTCGCCTGTTGCACCTGGCCGAGACCACCAACGGGATCAAGGTACGGGTGGAGGCGAACCGGACCGATCTCACCGACGACATCCTGCGGGGTCGCGTCGTGGCCGGCATCGTCCAGCTCCCGTCCTCTGGCGACTCGGTCAAGGCCGACTTCGTCCTCGAGTCGGCGACGACCGACGCCGTCCAGGCCCGCACCGACGCCGTGGCGTTGATGGACCTCATGGCGGCAGAGGGGACCAACACCAAGTTCACCGACGCCACGCTGCACGCGACACAAACCGAGGCTCCGCTGAGCCCCTTCTGGTACGTGGCCCCGGCCAACCTCGTGCTGTTCATGGGCATCGCCGTGCTGGTGCTCTCGGCCGGCATGGTCGAAACCCGCCGCCTCGGTGTCTTGCAGCGCCTCAGCGCGGCGCCCGTCCACCGGCGCGCCATCGTCTTCGGTCAGATGGCCAGCATGATGGTGACTGCCATCGCGATGGCCATCGGCCTCGTGTTCGTCGGGATCGTCCTCTTCAACGTGCACTGGGGCAACCCGCTCAGCGTGCTGCTCGTGGTGGTCTTGCTCGGCATCAGCGTCGCCGCGCTGGCCGTCATCATCGGGACGTGGTCGCGCTCGCAGGAACAGGCGATCGCCACCGCAGTGATCGTGGCGATCATCGCAGGCATGCTCGGGGGCTGCGTCTACCAGCTCAATGCCGTGAGCCCCACCGTGAACCACGTCGGCCACGTGGTGCCCGAGGCCTGGGCCATGGACGCCTTCGTCAAGCTCATCTCGGACCACGCCTCGTTTGCCAACACGCTGCCCGAGATCGGAGCGCTGGCGGTGTTCGCCGTGGTGCTCAGCGTGCTGGCCGTCTGGTACTACTCGCGCAAAGTGTTCTCGACTACGTGAGCGGCTCTGCACGAAGGTGGGAGCCGACCGCCTCCAGGTGACGGCGCATCCGGCCGGCAGCCTTGTCCGCGTCGCCGTCGACGAGTGCCTGCGCGATGGCGGCGTGTGCCCGCGAGACCGCGGCAGCCGCGCGGCGCCCGGTCGGACTCGCCGACCTCCTCGATCTGGTGGAGTCGCATGAGTCGCACGAGGACGAGCGCTACCAGCTCGAGCGCCCGGTTTCCAGAGAGGGACGCGATGACCGCGTGCAGATCGTGTCCGCCGTCGGCGAACTCGCTCGTGGTCAGCGCCCGCTCGTGCTCGAGCGCAGCCTCCAACTCCTCCCTTCCCTCCGCGTCCATCCGGCGGGCGGCCAGCTCGACCAAGGCCTGCTCGACGCGGACCCGGAGCTCCACCAGGTCGGCCATGGAGATGTCGCGGCGGGTGAGGTAGACGGTGACCACCTCGCTGACGCCGCGGACGCTCGGCGCGGCCACGAACAGCCCGCCACCCGGGCCGCGGCGCATGATCGCGACATGGTGGTGCTCCAGGAGGCGCAGTGCCTCGCGGAACACCGCTCGGCTCGCCCCGTAGCGCTCGATCAGCTCGGCCTGTGAGCCGAGCAGCGTGCCGGGCGGGAGGTCGTCCGCGACGACGTCCTGGAGGATGGCGCGGGCCACGTCCTCCGCTCGCTTGTTGCTCACACCCCCGCCGAGCACGACCCGACGAGGAAGGAACTGGCGCGAAAGCCGGCGGTTCTGCAAGTAGGTGGACTCGGCCTCGAGGTGTGTGCGCATCCGCCGCCGTGCCCGCGCCGCGTCGCCTCCGGTGACGGACTCGACGATACGGGCGTGCGCCTCTTGTGACGCTGTCAGCGTGGCGTCGGCCAACGCTGAGGAACCGCTCCCGCGGAAATAGAGGAAGGCGACCCGGTTGAGGATTTCGACGAAGAGTTCGAGCGCGGGGTTGCGGGTGACCGCGGCCAGCCGGGCGTGGAGCGCGCGGTGATCGGTGACGGTGTCGGCCGCCTCCTCGTCGGCCAACGCCTGCAGATCGGCGGCGTCCTTGTCGGTCAGTCGCTCGGTGGCCAGTTCCGCCGCCACCTCCTCGAGCACGATGCGCGCTTCGAAGACCTCTTCCAATCGGGTGTTGGCACGGTGGAGGTACAAAACCGCGGCATCGATGATGGCGTCCACCGTGGGCTCGGTCACCACCAGTCCGCCGCCCGGGCCGCGGCGCATGGTGGCGATCTGCTGGTTCTCGACCAGGCGCACCGCCTCGCGGAAGACGGCGCGGCTCACCTTGTAGCGGGCGATCAGCTCAGCTTGGGATCCGAGCACCTCGCCCACCGGCCAGCCGCGGTTCGCCACGTCGGCGAGGATTCGTCGCGCCACCGTCGCGGCCAGCTTGGATTCGCTGTCCCCGGCAGAACCGGCGGCGGCGCCGAGGGCCGCCCCCGTGGAGGATGCGCGCTGACTCTCGGTGGTGGTGGCGGTGGGGACGGCGGCCATCAGCGAAATAGATTATACTCAATTATGGTCGTGGGGGACGGAACCCCTGGTGGACGAAGGGACGGGGCGCACCGTGACTGACACCGCAGCGGCAGCGCAGCTGGAGCCGACGGACCTCGCCGATCCCGTGATGTTCACCAACCCGCATCCACGCTACGCCGAGTTGCGCCGGACAGCGCCCGTTTCCCGGGCGTACTCGAAGCAGATGTTGGGCGGTGCCGGCTACATGCTGACGCGCTACGACCACGTAATGCTGCTCCACAACGACGTCCGCTTTTCCAGTGACCCCACGAGTGGTGACTCGAGCTTCTTGATGCGTCACCTCCCCAAGATGTTCCGCCTCCTGACGAACTCCATGGTCTACAAGGACGACCCGGACCACGCCAGACTGCGCCGACTGGTCAACAAGGCCTTCACCCCGCGCGATGGTGCAGCAGATGGCCGCTGACATCGAGCGGATCGTGGGCGAGGTCCTCGACAAGGTGGCCGCTCGGGGTGGTGAGACGGTCGATCTGGTTGCCGACGTCGCGGTGCCACTTCCGCTCTCGGTGATCTCGCGGATGCTCGGCGTGGGTGAGGAGGACCGTGAGGAGTTCCATGTGCTGACCGAGCGCTTCGTCATGCGGCTGGGGAGCGGCTCGGCGACTGACGCTGCTGCGGGCGGTGCCGACGGCGAAGAAGCTCTACCGGGTGCTCGAGCGCCTGGCGGCCCAGCGCCGCGCCGTCCCCGATGACGGGCTTATCTCCGGCCTTCTGTCTGCGAGCGACGATGGCGACTCGCTCGACGGCGACGAAGTCATCGCCATGATCTTCCTCTTGATGCTGGCCGGCCATGACACGACCTCCAATCTCATCGGGAGCGCGACCGTTGCGCTCATCGAGAATCCCGAGCAGACGGAGCGCCTCCGGTCCGACCCCACGTTGCTCGCGACAGCGGTCGAGGAGCTGCTGCGCTACACGACCCCTGTCCCCTGTGGGGCCGCCCGCACCCTCCTCGATGACGTCGAGATCGAGGGCACCACCTTGCCGACGGGCGCCAAGGTGCTCGGGATGATCATCTCGGCCAACCGCGACGAGACGGTGTTCGACCGGCCCGACGAGCTCGATCTGGGCCGTGACCCTAACCGCCATCTCACGTTCGTGTTCGGGAAACACTTCTGCCTGGGGAATCAACTGGCGCGCATGGAGGGCCAGGTTGCCATCGGTGAGCTCGCCCGGCGCTTCCCGAACATGCGCCTCGCCGTGCCGAAAGACTCGCTGCGCTACAAGCCGGCGCAACCGTTGCGCGGCTTCCGCTCACTGCCGCTCCGTCTGCAATAGCGGCGGGGGCTCGCGAGCCCGCAGCCGGCGTCAGCGGACTCGCACTCTGGTCACCCGCCGGTCCCGGTCGAGCCGCGGCGCCGGTTCGCCTCCCACTGTTGCCGGCTGAAGTAGCTCTGGTCCTCGCCCCAACCCTCCGCGCCTCGGCCCCAGCGCCAGTGCACGAGGGTGTCCCCGCCGTGGCCGCGCCAGTGGCGGCTCAGCGTGTCGCCGTGCGCCGACAGGCGCCGGTCGAACTCGTCGACCGCCTCGATCTCGAAGGTCAGCGGCCACCCGGTCCGTAGGTCGAACGTCAGCGTTCGCTCGCCGGCGAGGACGTGGCCGTACTCGCCCTCGTGCAGCAGGAACCCGCAGACGACCGGCTCGACCTCGGGGCCGGGCATGGCGTAGACGAGCCAGGCCTCGCCGGGACCGGCGGCACAGAAGGAGTAGCCCACGCCCCCGAAGCCTGATGCGCGCGTCCCGCCGTCGTGTCGTGCGGGCGCTGGCTTTTGGCGTCCGAGCGGCCGCGGGCCCCACGAGCGGTCGCGGACGGAGTAGCAGTCGATCGGGATCTCCTCGCCGTGCAAGATCATCGTGCCTGTGACGTGACCCGCCTGGTCGAAGTGGGCACCCTTGAGGAACGGAGCGACGCCGGTCGGGTGCGGGTTGGGCGCCATCATCGCTTCGAAGGAGAGGTTGACTTCGAGCGCACCCGGGTCTGAGTAGCTGACCGCGTAGCGTGTGAGGGGTTCGAGCATGCGGACGTGCACGCCGTTGGGCCACTTGAAGTCGCGCAGGTCGCGTACGGAGCGAGGCGGGAGTTCGAGGCCGGCGTACTCCGCCCGGTAGAGGAGCTCCCACGGGTATGACGCGCCGGCGTCCCACACCCAGGCGCCACCGTTACAGAGGTGCGCGTTCGGACGCGGCCTGGCAGTAGGCCCATCCGCCCAGGTTTCGCTCGGGCAAGTTCCAGGAGAACCAGCACGTCTCGGTCTCCCACCAGCGATCGGTCATTTCCTCGTCGTGGAAGTCGTCGTCGGCGGCGCCAAGCACGCGATAGGTCCGCTCGGCTCGGCGGTGTTCCAGGTCGATGCCGAAGAACTCGCTCACGGTGTCATTGACACCAGGTCGGGCCAGTGGCGATCGGCCAGCACGCCCATGGCCGGACGTGCCAGCTCGGTCTCGCGGGCGACGCGCCGCCACAGGAGGCGCAGATAGTCCTCGTCGCGCGCGCGCCCGGTACTGACTGCCTCCGCCGCCGCGGCGCGGCCGGAGCTGATCGACCCCGGTCGCCGGGCGAGCAGCCTCTCGAGGTCATCGAGCTCGAGTTCGTCGCAGGACGCGCCGTAGGCGTCGACGCGAGCCAGGTATTTGATCAGTCGTGCCATCCCTTTCTCACGTGCTTGAGCGAGCGGATCCGCCGTCCGCGGCACGATCACGTCGCGCAGCTGTCCCAAGACGGCCTCGTACATCCAGTCGTGCTCGCGGGGCTCCCTCCGGTCGGGCTCGGCCACCGGGTCGAGCTCGAGGCCGGTGGCCGCCGCCAGGGCTTCGAGCCACAGGCGTCGATGCAGGAGCCCATAGATGAAGCCGTTGCCGACGTCACCTCCGCCGCCGTCACCTCCGCGGTCCTCACCACTGCCGTCGGGCGCATCGCCACCCGCATTGTCAGTTCGCGGTGCCCGGTGGCTCATCACCTGGAGCTTGGTCTCCGCCATCACCCGGTAATAGTGGACCCGGGTCGTGTCGATGGCGTTCCCCGACAGCGTCTCGTACTCGCGCAGACGAGCCGGAAGATCGGTGAAGGGCTCCTGGGTCGCACGCAGCGTGAGCCACGCAATGTCGTCCATCGGATCGCCGAGGTGCGCCAGCTCCCAGTCCACCACCGCAGTGACGTGCCCGCCCGCGTACATGAAGTTCCCAGGACCCGTGTCGCCCTGCACCAAAACGGGCGCCCCGTCGTAGGACGGCACGTTGCGGCGCAGCCAGCCCAACGCGAACGTCAAAGCCGGATCGGGCGTGCCGCCCCGTGCGTCGAGCACCCCGTCCCATTCGTCGAGTTCGGCCCGGACGGCGTCGGCGACGCTGTGAATCGAAGGGAAGCCGGGCAGAGCGAGCGCGGCTGCGTCGAGGGAGTGCAGCGCGGCCAGCGTCACCATGAAGTCCTTCGCCGTCGCCTCTTGTTCCGCCGGATCGGCGATCCGCGAGAACCAGTTCTCTCCGCTCACGCGCTCACAGAGCATGGCCTGGTGCAGGGGGTGCACGCCGAGCACCCGCGGCACCGGCACCGGACCGTCTTGGAGGGCGAGGTAGACCGTCGCCTCGCGGTGCAGCGTCCATGGGTCCTTGGTGCGCGCCGGATCCGAGCGGTCGTAGCGCAAGAAGACGGACACCCCCGCGCCGTTGGGCGTTTCCAGATCGACGAACCATGCCTCTTTGCGCGCACCGCCCGGCCTGCGATCGGCCGCCGACACTCGGCCACCGCCCACCTCCTCGACCCACGCGAGTAAGTCCTCGGGCAACCTGACCGTCGTGGTCACGACGTCGCCGCGGTGCTCGTCAACCAGCGCGAGCCGTACCCGGCCCGAAGATCTCGTCCTGGGCGATCGTCGAGTCGGGGTCGACGTCGGCGAATAGCGTGGGCTCGACGAAGAACCCCTTCTCGATCTGCACCACATGTGTCAGCATCACCGAGCAACCCGTCTCGAGCACGAGTGCGGTGCGCAGCTCCTCCTTCACCCGCTCCATCGCGTCACCGAGCTGTTCCAGGCAGTGGGCCCGGAACGACGCATCCTCCGCCCAGCTCGTCTCGTCGAAGGCGCGCCGCGCTGCCGTGCCGATGGCGTCGGTCGACGACTCGACCAGCTTCCCATTGATGAGCTGGCGGCCCTCGTACGTCATCGTCCCTCCCATCGTCCTCCTCTTCGTTCGTGACCGCACCACACGTTCGGCGACCTCACACGATCCGGGTGTCGTGATCCGCCCAGTAGCGCTCCCGCAGCACGCCCTTGTACAGCTTCCCTGTCGGCAGGCGGGGCAACTCGTCGACAAAATCGACGGTGCGGGGACACTTGTAGTGCGCCAGGTTGTCCCGGCAGAACGCGATGAGCTCGCGCTCGAGCACCTCGTCGCCCACGACCCCGTCTACTGGCTGCACGACGGCCTTCACCTCTTCACCAAGGTCCTCGTTGGGCACCCCGATGACTGCAGCGTCGAGCACCGACGGATGCGTCACCAACAGGTTCTCCGTCTCCTGCGGGTAGATGTTGACCCCGCCCGAGATGATCATGTGTGCCTTGCGGTCCGTCAGGAACAGGTACCCGTCCGCGTCCAGATACCCGACGTCCCCCACCGTGCTCGTCTTGCCGTCGTCCCGGCGCGTCGCCGCCGTCTTGGCGGGGTCATTGAAGTATTCGAAGTCTGTGGCGCCGGCGAACCACACCGTCCCCGGCGTACCCACCGGGCACTCCGCGCCGTCGTCGTCCAAGATACGGATCTCGCTAAGAACCGCCCGCCCGACACTTCCCTTGTGCTCCAGCCAATCCTCTGAGGTGATGAAGGTACACCCGTTCCCCTCGGTCGCCGCGTAGTACTCGAGCAGGATCGGCCCGAACCACTCGATCATCTGTTCCTTCACGGGCACCGGGCACGGCGCCGCCGCGTGGATGACGATCTCCAGCGACGAGACGTCGGCCGCCGCACGCACTGATTCGGGCAGCTTCACCATGCGAGAGAACATGGTCGGTACGACCTGCGAGTGCGTGACCCCGTACCGGGCCACCAGTTCGAGATACAGCGCAGGATCGAAGTGCTCCATCACCACGCACGTCGACTTCATCCGCAGGGCGATCGCCACACTCACCTGCGGCGCGGTGTGGTACAGCGGTGCCGGCGACAGGTACACCATGCGCTCGCGCCACCGCCACAGCGCGGCGATGCCGAGCACGGCGATGCTCTGCTCGGAGGGGTGGAGGTCGTACATCGGACGCACGATGCCCTTGGGTCGGCCTGTCGTCCCCGACGAGTACATCATGGGCGCGCCCAGCTGTTCGTCCGCGACATGGTCTGTTGCGGCCGTGCCCACCGCCTCGTCCCACGACTCGAAGGGCCCGGCGAGGCCTCCTCCTTCTGCCACCATGATCCAGCGGTCGACATCCGGACAGAGCGCGGGGAGTTGCGCCGCCACGTCCGCCTTTGTCGCGGAGGTCACGACCACCTTCGACCGCGAATCGTTGATGACGTACGCGACCTCCTCCGCCGAGAGGTACGAGTTGACCGGCGTGTAGTACAAGCCTGTCCGTTCTGCTCCCGCTTCTGCGAGCAGCATGGCCGGGTCGTTCTCCATGAAGATCGCCATGTGGTCGCCCTTGCGCAGACCGGTGTCGCGCAGCACATGGGCCACCTGGTTGGCGCCGGCTTCGTAGTCGGCCCAGCTCACCACCCGGCCTGACGGCGCCATGATCAGCGCAGGCTCGTCCGGATGTTCTCTCGCCTGTTCAGCTGCGTACACCGTCGCCCCCTTTCACGCACGAGTAGAGCACGTCGACCAGCGATCCGCCCATGATCGGCAGCGCCTGGTTCTCCAAGTGGTTGCGCACGAAGCTGCACGCGACGCGCGATCCGGGATCCGCGAAGCCGATCTGTCCGCCGGCACCCATGTGCCCGAAAGCACCCTCGTTCGGACCGTGCATGGGCGGGATGCCGGGGACGAGTGCGGGCGGCTCGAGCGAGTACCCGAGGGCCCAGCGCGTCGGCACCGACATCACCGCGTCGCGGCCGCAGACCTGTTCGACCCGGAAGCGCTCCACCGACGCGCGCGACACGAGCTCTTCACCTGTTGCCAGCGCCGCATAGAGGCGTGCCAGGGCCCGCGCCGTGGCGGTCGCACCGAGCGCGCCGATCTCGGCTTGCAGCACGGAGGGCGTGTTCATGAAGTCGGCGAAGCGCGGCCGGCCGTCCTCGTCCGCGAAGAGGCTGCCGCGGCTGCCGGCCAGTACGGAGCGACCGGCCTTCGACTCGGGGTCGATGGCGCGCAACGCCCCTTCCTTCCCCGGCTTGACCGGGAACTCCATGACAGAGGCCACGGACCCGAGCGCGGCGGCCGGCGTGCCGATGGCGCACTCGTCCCCCACGCCATCGCCCAGTCGCCCGGCCACCTCGTCCGCGAAGAAGCTCCCCAGGCTCATCCCACTGATGCGCCGCACCAGCTCGCCGACCAGCCACCCGAAGGTCACGCCGTGGTATCCGTGCCGCGTCCCGGGTTCCCAGGCGGGCGCGCTCGCCGCCACCCCGGCCGCGATGGTCACGGTGTCCGACCAGCCCGCGCCGTCCCAGGCCAATAGCTCGTTGGAGGACGACAGCCCGATGGCCCCCGACTGGTGGCTGAGGAGCTGGCGCACCGTCGTCGATTCCTTGCCGAGGGCGCCGAACTCGGGCCAGTAGCGGATGACGTCGGCGTCAAGGTCGAGCTCACCCCGGTCCTCCAGAACATGCGCGCACATCGTCGTCAGTCCCTTGGTCGAGGACATGACGACCGCCCTCGTCCCCTCCTCCCACCTCCGTCCGTCCGGCCCTGCGCTGCCCGCCCACACGTCGACGACGCATTCCCCGTCGACGTACGCGGCGAACGCACCGCCGCCGTCACCGAGATCAGCCCGCCGCTCGCGGTCACCCACTGTGACCACCGCGCCCTCAGCCAAGGTCTCGGCCACCCGCTCGAATCCCGGCGCCGCGAAACCACCCACGGTCGTCCTCACAGCGCCCGCAGCTCCCGCTCGACGTCGGGCCACCACTCTTTGCGCCACCACGACACGTTGATGCGGTCCGCCAGACCGCCATAGCGGGCGCCGACCTCGGCCGCCAGCTCCGCGGGCCGGCAGATGATCGTGAGGGTATCGAGGACCTCGTCGTCGACGAGGCGAGCCATGTCCAACCACTTGCCCTTTTTGGAACAGTCGTAGAGCTCGGTCTGCAGGTCGCCCCAACCGTGCAACTCGAGCACGGGTCGATACGCCGGCGTCGACGCGGTAATAGCCCACGTGGCGCCGCATGGCGTCACGGGCCTTGTCCCATCGCGCGTCTTCCTCCACGACCGAGATGAAGCCCGGGCACGTCACTTCGACGTCTGCCCTGCTGCGTCCCGACGTGGCAAGCCCGCGTTCGAGAGCGGGCAGGATCACCTCGCGCACGTAGCGTGCCGTGCAGATGCCGTGGGTGATGACCCCGTCGGCCACCTCGCCCGCCACCTCATTCATCATGGGGCCGACCGCGGCCAGGAAGACCTTGGGCGCTCCGAAGGTGTGCGGTGGTGGCGCGAAGACCGGCGTCATGAGGGTGTGGGTGTAGAACTCGCCCTCGAAACCCGACGACGCAACCTCGTTGCCTGGGTCGTTCCAGGCCCCCCAGATGGCGCGCAGCGCCAGCACGTACTCGCGCATGCGCGCCGCCGGGCGTGACCAGGTCATGGAGAAGCGCTTCTCGATGTGCCGGCGTACCTGCGAACCCAGCCCGAGCACGAGTCGTCCCCCCGAGTACTCCTGCAATTGATTGGTCGTATACGCCATGCTCATCGGGTTGCGGGCGAAGGCGATGGCGACCCCGGAGCCCAGCAGGACCGAGGACGAGTGCTCGGCCGCCAGTGTGAGGGAAAGGAAGGGATCGTTGGTCGTCTCGGCAGCCCACAGGCCGTCGAGGCCCGAACCCTCTGCCTTCGTCACCCGCTCCGCCACGCGGTCGAGCTCGGCTCCGAGCCCCGAGTCGATCTTCACCGCGCCGCCTGCTTCGCCCGACGTCGCACCGGGGCCGGGGTCGGTGCAGGTCCCTTAACGGCTGGCGCGTCCACCGAGAGCCGGAGTGGGATCCCGACTTGTACGAAACGGCCGGCTGCCGGGTGGCGGTAGTGCCGCAGCAAGGCAAGCGCCACCACCTGGGGATCGTCGGGCACGATCGAGTGATGCACGCTGGGCGCCGCCGGCACACCCTCCGCGTGCAACCGTTCGAGGACCTCGTCGGCCCGGAATGCCCCCACCGCCGCGCCGACGGCATCGACGGTCAGGGCAGCTCCGCCGGCATCGTCACCCAGACCAACCGCCCGAGCCAGGCCGTCCAAGTGCGAGGCCGTGGCGCAGCACACAGTGACCCACCCGTCCGTGGCGCGGTACAGGTGCCAGCCCACCGAGGGTCCGCCGAGATCCTCGCCCACCTGGTCTGGTACCGCGCCGTCTACGGCCAGTGACGCCACGTCTTCGGACTGGAAGAGCGTGGACGTCAGGGCCAGCGACGCGTCGACGGTGCTCACCGCAGCCCCGCGGGAGCGGCCCAACAGCGCGAGCACCACGCCGGCCGCCAGCAGCAGCCCGGTCCCGTAGTCGTTCGCGGTGAAGTTGACCGGCACCGGTCGCCGGCCGCCCCCTTGGGTCATCTCCATACCCGTCGCCGCCTGAATCACGTAGTCGAAGGACGGGCGCGAGGCCAACGGCCCGCTGAGGCCAAAGCCCTTCGCTCGCGCGTACACCAGCCGAGGGTTGACCTCCCGCAGCGAGTGCTCGTCGAGTCCGAGGCGCTCCCATGTGCCGGCCACCGCGTTCTCGACGACGACGTCGGAGGCCGCGACCAGGTCGAGCAAGCGCGTCCGGTCCACCTCTGCCTTGAGATCGAGCACGAGACCGCGCTTCGACCGGTTCCCGTCCACGTAGATGTTGGGAAGCACAGGCATCACCTGGAAGCCGCCCTCGCCCCCGGGAGGCTCCACCTTCACGACGTCGGCGCCCAGCTCGGCCAGCAGGCGCGCGGCCAGCGGGCCGGCCCAGAAGCTCGAGAGGTCAACGACCCGGTGGCCGGCGAGCGCACCCTGTTCCCCGCCGTGCCGCGCGCCACTGCGCCGGCCGCTGTGCACGCCGCCACCTTGCCCCGCCGTGACCTCGACTGCTTCGACGCCGATCCGCACGGGAGCGCCGACTAGCGGGACTCGCCCGAGGACAGGGTCGTCGGTGTCGACGACGAGCTCCTCGGCGCTGGCCTGTTCGTGGGCGATCCATTCGGACAGCGTGTTGCACTTGGCCACCGCGGCGGGCTGAGAGAGCAACGCAGATTCCCACTGGTCGGCGGACTTGCGCGAGAACGCATCGATGATCTCGGCCAGTTTGGTTCGGTTCCACTCGCGGTCCGATAGGCGTGACAAACCTTCGGGGCTCGAGTAGTCCAGCCCGCCGCCGTCGATACCGAGCAGCCGACAGAGCTCGCGCCATCGTTCGGTGCCGCTGAGGTTGACCATGACGGCGCGGCCGTCGGCGGTATCGAAGACGCGCAGGATGGGTGATTTGGTGTGGCGCACGACGCGAGGGCGGTGCCCCTCGCGGTGGAAGACGGGCGCCGCGTTGAGGAAGAGGAGTCCGTCGAGAAGCGACGTCTCCACGTGCTGGCCGTAGCCGGTTGACTCGCGCTTGACCAGGGCCGCGCCGGCGCCCAGCACCGCCAGCAGCGCGGCGGCCACGCTCGCCATGGGGAAGGGCAGCCAGATCGCATCGTCGCCGGTGAAGAGGCCCTGCTGGCCACCGGTCCGTGCGTGGACGAGTGGCTCCCATCCCGGGTCGTCGCGCGAGGGACCCGTGTCGCCCCACGCGCTGATGGAGCAGGTCACCAGTCCGGGCCTTCCTGTATGGAGGCTGCACGGTCCCGGACCCACGCTCAGACCCAACAGTCGCGCCAGCACACCGGGCCGCAGGTTCTCCACCAGAAGGTCGGCCTCGTCGATCAACTCCATTGCCTCGGCTCGACCCGACTCTTGGTGCAGGTCGAGCTCGACCGTCTGCTTGCCGCGGTTCCAGGCGGCGAAGCGGGCCGGGTAGGTCCGGAGCGGATCGCCGCCGGGCCGCTCGATCTTCGTGACCTGCGCGCCCAGGTCGGCGAAGATCGTCGCCGCGAGGGGTGCGGCCACGTACTGGCCGACCTCGACCACTCGGAGCCCTTCGAGGAGGCGCGTGGGTTCGTGCTCAAGACCCACGAGTGGCCCCCGCCCGGTCATCGAGGTCCCCCGGCATGAGGTCTCCTTCTTCGTCGCGCGGCAAGCCGAGGAGGCGTTCGGCGATGACGTTGCGCACGATCTCGTTGGTGCCGCCGCCGATCGAGGCTGACAGCGAGCTGAGCAATTGGTCGGACCAGCGCCCGCCCGCAGGATCAGTCGGGTCCCAGGCGATGGCGTGCATACCGGCCACCTCGACGGCCACCCGCGCCGTCTCCTGGACCACGTGGGCCATGGCGAGCTTGAGGACCGATGCGGCCGCACCGTCGCCGCTGCGGGACTTTGCCTGCAGGTACGCCGAAAGGTGGCGCAGCACCATTTGGTGAATGCGCAGCTGGGCCAGTCGGTCCCGAACGACAGGACGGTCGACGACGCCGCGGCGCGTTGCCTCCTCGGCCAGCAGGGTGAAGCCACCCTTGCCCCCGCCACCCGCCCCCAGCCCGCCCAAGGCCTGCCGTTCGAAGGACAACATGGTGCGCGCCACCCGCCAGCCGCCGTGCTCGTCACCCAGGACGTTGGTGGCGGAGACCCGGACCTCGTCGAGGAAGACCTCGTTGAAATGGGCCTCGCCGGTGAGCTGGCGCAGCGGGCGCACGGTGATGCCCGGTGAGTGCATGTCGACGATGAACATCGTGATGCCCTCGCGCTTGGGTCGCATCGGGTCGGTTCGCGCCAGGCAGGCGGCGAAGTCGGCGTGCTGCGCGCCCGACGTCCACACCTTCTGGCCGTCGAGCACGAACTCATCGCCGTCGCGACGGGCCCGGGTCTGCACGCTCGAGAGGTCGGAGCCAGCGCCCGGCTCGCTGAAGAGCTCGCACCAGACCTGTTCGCCGCGGAACAGGGGCGGGATGAAAGCCTGCTTCTGCGCTTCGGTCGCGTGCACCAGGATCGTCGGTCCGCACATGCCCAGCCCGATCTCGAGCGCGCGTGGCGGCACCTGGTACGCCCTGGCTTCGCGGTCGAAGATGCGCTGGTAGCGGCCGGACAGGCCCCGGCCGCCATAGGCCGCGGGCCACGTGATGCCGGCCAGCCCGGCCGCGGCCAGCTCGCGCTGGTACGCGACGGCCCGGTTGACGCCGGTGCGCCCTCCCCCCACACTCTGCTGGCCCGTCGCGGCGGCGTCTGGTGAGTGGCCCTTGCGGGGCAAGGTGGCCGCGAGGAAGGCCAGTACCTCTTGGCGGAAAGACTCCTCGTCCGGACCCGGCCGCTCGTCCGCGCCGGTCGCATTCGAGCTCGCCTGCGCGCTCATGCGGAGATCATCGCCGGGCGCGACACGCCCACCGAGAGCAGCCCGCCGAGCACCATGTCCTTCATCACCGTCGCCAACTGCTCTTGGTCCATGTCGGTCAGGGTGGTGATGGATCGGAGCATGCCGTCGACCATGGTCACGGCGGCCGCGGGCCTCTTGGTCGCTCAGGCCGGGTCTGACCTCACTCAACAGGTGAACCCACTCCGCCATGCGGACCCGCTCGATCCGAGCCACCCGCCGCCGCGCGTCGTCGTCGAGCGAGCGGTACTCCTTGTTGAACACGTCGCGGAGGTTGCCGTTGCGCAGCTGCAGCGTGATGGCGGCGTCGATCAGGCGCTCCAGGGTGTCCTTGGGCGGTCTGTCCTCGTTCAGGACATCGTCGACCGTTCCCCGCCACACGATCGCCGCTTCCTCGATGAGGACCGAGAGGAGCTCGCCCTTGCGACTTGAAATATCGGTAGATGGCCGGCCCGCTGACCCCGGCTGCCGCCCCGATGTCACTGAGGCTGGTCTCGCGGAAACCGCGGTCCCGGAACAGCTCGGCGGCGGCCGTCATGATCGCCTCACGGGTCCGCTCGCCCTTGCTCTGCCGCGCTGCGGCCTCCGAGGTCATACCACAGCGGATGTTAGCCATCCCTCACAAATCAGGCCCCACGCCACGTTGACGAGCCGTTTCCTTCATGCTTAGATGTTAATGAACATTAACAAAGTACGCAAGGCCACGCACGGGGAGGGAGGCCATGGAGTTCGGCTTGTTCATGGAGCTGTCGGTGCCGCGACCGTGGACCCCCGACTCCGAGCGTCAGGTCTACGAGAACGCGCTCGAGCAGGTCCGGCTGGCGGACGAGTTGGGCTTCGATTACGTCTGGGCGGTCGAGCACCACTTCTTGGAGGAGTACTCCCATTGCTCTGGGCCTGACATCTTCCTCTCGGCCGCCGCCACCATGACCAAGCGCATCCGGGTCGGACACGGCGTCATCGCCTGTGTGCCGCAATACCAGAGCCCGATCCGGGTGGCGGAGCGGGCCGCGGTGCTCGACATCATCTCTGGTGGGCGTTTGGAGTTGGGGACCGGCCGGTCCGCCACGTGGCCCGAGCTGAGCGGCTTCGGGGCGAACCCCGACGACACCAAGAAGACGTGGGACGAGTTCGTCCGCGTGATCCCGAAGATGTGGACCCAAGAACGCTTCGCCTGGAACGGGCGGATGTTCTCCATGCCGGAGCGGGCCGTGCTGCCCAAGCCGATCCAGAAACCGCACCCGCCGATGTGGGTTGCGGTGACCTCGCCGGGCACCGAGATCGACGCAGCGGACAGGGGCCTTGGGTGCCTCGGGCTCTCCCCCGGTGGCTTCGAGGACTCGGAGAAGAAGGTCGCGAACTACCGCCGGCGCATCGCCTCGTGCGATCCGGTCGGCTCCTTCGTCAACGACAAGGTACTGACCGTCAACTTCTTGTCGTGCTGTGAGGACGGTGATCGCGGCCGGCGCAACGGGCTGAAGATCGCTTCGATGTTCTCCTACATGGCGGCGCAGCTTCTCTCGGCGAAGGAGGTGCTGCCGACGCACTCGTACCCTTCCGAGGGCCTGTTGCCCGCGCTCCGGCGTGAGTCGGGGAGCCCGGGCGATGCGGCGAGGTCCTTCAAGGGCGTGACCATGGGGACGCCCGACGACGTCACCGATGCCATTACGGCGTGGGAGAACGTCGGCTTTGACGGCATCAACTTCATCCATCAATTCATGGAGGTCGTGCCGCAGCAGTACGTCCTCGACTCCATGCGCCTGTTCGCCGAGGAGGTCATGCCCCGGTTCAAGACGGGAGCGCCGAAGGGGACGGGCTCGTCGCGACCGGTGGCAGCGGTGGGGGTGGCCTGATGCCGCTGGCGGGCTCCTTGGACATCCGGCCGCTGGTCGAGGGCGCACCCGAGGTCGTGCTGGAGGATCGCGAGTTGAAGGTCGACGACGTCGACATCCTCCAGGTCCTCTACGAGGTGCGGGTGGACGACCGGGAGTCGTTGGTCCCACCCGCGCTGAACCCGACGATCCCGCCCGTCATCAGCTTCCTCGTGTACCGGGCGAAGGACAGCTCCTTCGGGCCCTTCGCGTTGGCCCAACTCCGCCTGACGGCGCGCTCGGGCGTGCGCCCCCGCGCCTATCTGATCTCGGCCCGGTGCGACAACCAGGCCCTCTCGGAGGCCTTGGCCGGATCGTGGGGGTTCCGCATCGCCCCCGGTGTCGTCTCCCTGCGCCGATTCCACGACCGGGTCGACTGCAGCGTGCGCGACGCCTCCGGCAACGCCGACGGTGACGGTGACTCAGGCCGCAGCGGGGCGGGCCGGGAGATCCTCTCGGTGTCGTTGGTCGACCCCATTCCCGTGACGGGGCACGACGTGCAATACCCGCCGGGGATGCACCTCGCCCGGGTGCGTCGTGACGGCGTGCTGCTCCCGCGTATCGTCCAGGTCGACTCCGAGTACGAGTTCCGTCGCGCCGATCGTGGCCGGCCCGAGCTGGCCTTCTTCGACCCCGCCGCGTGGGGTGACGAGCGCCTCGTCCCGTACCTCGCCGTCTCCGCCAGCTTCGCAGCGTGCGACATGACCATCGCCAACGTGCGCTACATCTGCAACCCCGACATCCCTGCAGCCGAGGGGACGGAGAAGGTCTCGGAGAGGTGAGCGTACGCCGGCAGGTCGTCAGGGCCCTTGCGTCGCTGGTTTCGTATCCTTCGCTCCGGTGACGACGGATCCGGACATCGCCGACGAGGGACTCCACCCCGCAGGTGACGATCCCGACTGGCAGGAGAGTGCATACCTGGCCTGGCGCGACCCCGTCGCCGGCTTGGGCGGCAACCATCGGATCGGCAACGAGCTCAACCGCAACACGGCCAACCTGTGGTGCGGCGTGTACGCGGACGCCGGAACACGCTTCCGCTGCAACGGCGAAGGCCTGGCGTTGGCCCGGTTGCAGGAGCTCGGGCTGTGTGCGGGACCCCAGCGCCTCTTTCACGACGGGATCGGCGTGCGCTTCGTGCTCGAGGGCGACGGGTGCCGGGTTGACTTCGAGGTGACCGACGTCGGTGCGCGCGCCTATGCCAACGCACAGACGTTCACCGGTACCGCCGGGACCGCCGGGACCATCTTCTCCAACAACTTCCATGTCTTCTGCCGAGTCCGCGGCACGGTCGAGCTCGACGGCGCGTCGGTGACGGTCGACGCCCCCGGCTGGCGTGACCACTCGTGGGGGGCGCGGCGCTGGGACAGCTTCGTCTCGAGCCGCAGTTTCGGAGGCGAGCACGGACAAGGCGACGACGCAGTGCAGTTTCGCTTTGCCTCCATGGTCGGAACCAACGGCAGCTTCTTTCGCGTCGGCGTGCTCGAGCGCGGCAGCGAACGCCTGCCCGTGGCCCATGCCGAGATGCGGGTGCACGTCGACGACGACTCCCTGCGCTGCCCGGCCGCCGAGGTTTGCTACCGGCTCGAGGACGGGCGCACCACGACGGTGCACATCGAGACCATCGGCGGCATGATCGGCGCGACCGCGCAGCGCTACGGCTGGGAATCCGTCGGCGACGTCACGGTCGACGGGGTCCCCGGAGGCTGGGGGTTCCTCGAGACCAACCTCAACGCACGCAACGGGCAAGATCCGCCTGCGTATGTCCTGGCCGATGCGTTGACCAATGGCATCGTCCGCCCAGCGGCTGCGGCGGGCGACGGCGGGACGACGACCCGGTCACAGTGAGGCAACCCGCCGAGGACCGCGCCGGCTACTACCGCCAGCTGCGCGACACCATCGCCGGCTCGTTCCTCCCCGAGCTCACGAGCGCGTCGGCCATCGATGCGGCCGCGTTGGTCGATCGCATCCTGGCCGAGTTCATCGTCGAAGAGGAGTGGAGTGACGCGCTGAGTCAGGAGTACGGCGCCGAGTTCGCCGCCTTGCTCGGCACCAGGGGCGCTGACATGGGCCCGGTCACGCCGTCGCGCTTCCACGAGCTGCGCCGAACAAGCCGCCGCGCTCGTTGCCTCGGAGGTCGCGAGCGACGATGCGGCGCGGCGCGCGCCGCTGCCGCCAGCTCTTCGAGCTCGAACGTCGCTTCCTCGAACGTGTCGACGAGCTCCGGCGCGCCGTGCTGGCCGAAGACGTCGACGCCGTCCAAGGCACGTCGGCCGCCGCTTGCTCCATGACCCCGGCGGAGCTGACTGCGTACTTGCGGTCCCGGTTGGAGGACTCACCCGGGCTGACGGTGACCGCCATGGAGGTCGTCCCCGGTGGGCGTTCCAAAGAGACCATTCTCGTCAGCGTCACCGGATCGACCCGGCTCCCGCCCGACATCATCGTGCGCAAGGATCGTCCCGTCGGCCTCCTCCAGACGCGTGCCGCCGACGAGTTCGCCATCCTGCGCGCCGTCCACGCCTTCGGCGTGCCGGTGCCCGAGCCCTTCTTCGCCGGCGAAGTCCCGAGCACAGTCGTAGGAGGAGGAGACGACGACGGGGTCGAAGGGGGAACCGAGACGCTCCTAGTGATGGCGAGGGTGCCGGGGACGAAGGCGGGCGAGTACTTCCCCGACCTGGCCGCGCCGACCGAGCACCAGCGCGACATCGGGCGACAACTGGCCGCCGCGCTGGCCCGCCTCCACTCGGTCCCGCTCGAGGACCTGGCAACGACGAGTGTGGATCTCACGACGACGGTCACCGAGGCGTCGCTGCGCGCCGCGGTGGAGGGAATGGCCGCCCGTCTCGCGTCGCTGAGCGGGCCGCCCATCGTTGCCGTTCCGCTGGCGCGCCGGTGGTTGCTCGAGCACGTGTGTGACGTCGTTCCGGCGGGGCGGCTCTGCCTGTTGTGGGGCGACGTCGGCCTGCACAACGTGCTCGTCGAAGGCGGTCGGGTCACGGCGTTGGTCGACTGGGAAGCGGCGACGATCGGACCGCCCGCGCGCGAGCTCGCTGCGGCCTGGCCGGCGGCGACCGCGTTGCTGCCGTGGGACGAGTTCGTCGACGCGTACCGCGCTGCCGGCGGACCACCCGAGGCGACGGAGCCCGACGCGGTCGCGTACTACCGCGTCTTCTTCGCTCTCGGCGCGTGCATGACGTCGCGCACCGGCGGCGACTTGTTCCGCAGCGGCGCCAAGCGCGACCTGGTGACGGCGCACTCGGGGATCGACGCTCACTTCCGGGCCCAGCGCAACCTCGCCCGCGCGCTCGAACAGGCGCTCGCGGAGGGCTGAGGCGGGGGAGGCCCAGCCGATTTGTCCAGTCCCAGAGCGAATTTCTCCGTCCGCCCCGGGGTGACGATTTATTGCGGAAACGTTGCGATACGTTTCCAGCGGGATGACGTAAATCCCACGCTCACACCGGGGGGTCATACGGGGGTGAGCAATATGGGGGAGCTGAAAAGGGGACTTGTTGGTTCCCCCAGTACGGCGTACGGAGCGGCCACTCCTCATGGGGAGCGCCGCTCCTACGCCGCGTCCGGACACCGGCTGTGACCAAAACAGTTGCCCCATTGCAGCACCGCCACCACCGCCGCCCCATCGTCCGTTGATCGTCCTGCCAGCTATTTCGAGAACTGCCGCGTTATGTTGACGATAGGAACCGACAAACGGTATACTCTTTTCGACCACAGATTCCGGGGGGTTAGCTGGGGTCAAAAAGGCGAGCACATCTGACGCCCCCTGACCAAGGAGGAACACAGTGCTCACGACACGTGCGATCGGGCGGTCCGGGAAAAAGGCGAGAAGTCTCTTGGCGACCGGCTTGCTGACCGCCGGTGTCACGACGGCGGCGGTCGTCGGCGCAGGTGTGGGCGCGGGGCGCGGCGCGAGCGGCTCGGGCAAGGCAACCGGGTCGACCGTCACCATCGGCATGATCACCGACGCCGGAGGATCCGGCGGCATCGGGACCAGCGCGTTGGTCGAGCAAGGCGCGCGGGCCGCCGTCGACTACGTGAACGCCGACCTCGGTGGTCTCGAAGGGCACAAGGTCACCCTCTACATCTGCGAGAACCAGAACTCCCCCGCAGGCGGTCAGACGTGCGCGAACGACATGGTGCAACACGGCGTCGTCGCGGTGGTCGAGTCCTTCACCGGGCAAGGGCAGACCGAGGTGCCCACCATCGTCGGCGCCGGCATTCCCTACATCGTGGTTACCGGTGCCTCGACGGCTGAGCTCACCTCACCGGGTGCGTATGACCTCGAAGGCGGCTTCCCCGCCTACCTGGGCGCGATGGCGCTGAGCGCGAAGCAGCACGGCATCAAGAAGGTGGCGTTCGTGGTGGAGAACGTCCCGGCCGCCATCCAGGGCGCGCAGGAGCTGGGCGGCATCGTCTACAAGGCCGCCGGTGTCGGCCTCGACATCGTGCCCGTGAACCCGGGCACCGCCGACATCTCGCCCCAGCTGCAGTCCGCGGTCTCCAGTGGCGCCGACGCGGTCGGCGTCATCGGTGACGTGACGCTGTGCAGCTCCTTCCTCAAGGCATACAACACGCTCGGTCTCTCTCTGCCGCGCTACGTGCTCTCGACCTGTCAGGACCCGAGCATCCTTGACTCGGCGACGCTCGACAAGGCGCTGACCGATTCGTACATCACCACGACGACGGCGTCGTCGAAGGCCGACAACGCGGAGTACGCGGCGATCATGAAGAAGTTCGCGCCGAAGGTGAGCACCAACCCGAACGTGAGCAGCAATCAGGCCGACGGGGTGACGCCCGTGCTGGCGCTGGCCTCCATCATGAAGGGCTCGACCGACCCGGTCACGGCAGCGGGGATCAAGCAAGAGGTCGGCACCGCCGCCAACATCCCCATCCCCCTCTCGGGTGGCCTGAAGTTCACCTGCAATGGCACGGCGATCCCCTTGCTCAAGTCGGTGTGCTCGTCGTCGGCCGCCATCGGCGTCATTCAGGCCGGGAAGTCCGGCAAGGTGACCCACGTCACGGTGTACAACCCGACGCCTCTGTTCTGACCTGGGCACGGCCTGGCTCTTCTCCGGACTGGCTCGACGGTGTCGCGCGCGAGGTTGTCAGGCCAGGCCTGACAACCTAGGCTTCGGCCTGACACAGAGTCCGCCAGGGGAGGTCGCCGAATGCCGGTCCGAGAGCAGGCGGCGATCGCATGCTGCAGCTTCTGCCTGAAGCCGGACACCGACGTGGAGCGGCTCGTCGCCGGGCCGGCGGTGTTCGTGTGCAACGAATGCGTCGACCTGTGCCGCCAGATCATGGTCGAGCTCCCCGAGGGGAGTTCGACGGCGCCGAGACTGCTGCCCTGGGAGGCGACGGACTCGCTCGACGCGGCGCTGGCCAACCTGCCCAACGTGGCCCGCGCCCAGGCGCAGGTCGAAGAAAGCCTCCTCGGATGGGTCCTGCGCGCCCGTGCCCTCGGCGCAACCTGGGCCCAGATCGGCCACGCCCTGGGCATCACCCGCCAGTCGGCGTGGGAGCGCTTCGCACCTGAGGAGTAGCCGCCCGCCGGCGCGCTGCGATACTCGGCTGTGCGCCTCAGCGACAAACAGTGTTGGGCGCGGCTGCGCGCCGCCGAGCACGGCGTGCTGTGCACGGTGCACCCGCGGCGTGCTGTCGACGCCGTGCCCGTCTGCTTCGCCGTCGTGGGAGCCGTGATCGCGACCCCGGTCGACCGCGTCAAGGCGAAGGACACGCTGGAGCTGGCTCGGCTCTCGAACCTCGAGCACGATCCCCGTGCCGCGCTGTTGTGCGAGCACTGGGACCGTGACGACTGGTCGCAGCTGTGGTGGGTGAGGGCGCACCTGGACCGCCGTCCCGACGACGAGGTGGGCGTGCGGCTCGCGGACGAGTGCGAGGAGGCGCTTTGCGACAAGTACCCCCAGTACCGCGACACCCCATTCGCCCGCCTGCTCGTCTTCGACGTCACGCTGGTGACAGGCTGGTCGGCGGCCGTGGAGATCTCCCCGGCCTGAGCGACCGTCCTAACGCGGGCCGTCGCCGACCGTGCCGCTCATGTAGGCGGCCTCGATCGCACTGGTGTCGGCGCGGAACTGCGCCGCCGCGCCGGCCAGCACGATGCTGCCGTGCACCATCACCATGGCTTCGTCGGCCACCTCGAGCGCCAGCTGCACGTGCTGCTCGACCATGATCACGGAGGCGCCGTGGTCGTCGGCCACACGTCGGATGACCGGGATGAGGGACTCCACCGCCACGGGGGCGAGCCCCATCGACATCTCGTCGATCAGCAGCAACTTGGGTGCCTGGACCAGCGCCCGTGCGATGGCCAGCATCTGCTGCTCCCCGCCGGAGAGGTCGGCCGCTCGCAGCTTCTCGCGGCGCCGCAGCGCAGGGAAGAGGTCGAGGATCGGGTCGAGGCTCGTGCCGCGAGCCGCCGCCAATTTCAGGTTCTGGATGGGCGTGAGGTCCTTGAACAGCGCACGGAAGTCAGGCACCAGCACGAGCCCGGCCCGGTTCATCCGGCGCGGCGACGAGCCCCGGACGGCCTGCCCGTCGAAGCTGATGCGCCCCGCCCGCGGCGGGAGGAAGCCCGCCAGCGTCATGAGCAGCGTCGTCTTGCCGGCGCCGTTCGGTCCGAGGATCGTGAGGACCTTGCGCGGCTCGAGCGCGAAGGAGATCTCCCGGCCCACCGTCAGCTTGCCGTAGCCGACGTCGAGGCCCTCGCAGCCGAGCAGGGGAATGGCCGGCTCTGGCGCAGCGGAGGACGAGGGCGTCGCCACCGTCACGCCGGTCACGACGCAACCACCCGTTGATGTGTCGCACCGAGGTAGGCCGTCGACACCTGGTCGTTGGTCCGGATCTGCTCGGGTGTGCCGGTCGCGATCAACGCACCGAAGTCGAGCACGTCGACGGTGTCGCACAGGCTGAGCACCAGGCTCATGTCGTGGTCGACCAACAAGATGGTCACCCCCGTGGCGCGGATGTCACGCAGGCGCTCGGCCAGCCACAGGCTCTCGGTGCTGTCGAGTCCCGCCGCCGGTTCGTCGAGGAGCAACAGGCGCGGCTCGCCGGCGAGGGCGCGGGCGATCGAGACGAGCTGGCGCTGGCCCTGGGAGAGCAGGGAGACCTGGAGGTCGCGCAGCTCGCTGAGGCCGAGCTCGTCGAGGACGCGCGACAGCGCGCCGGGCCCGCCGCTGGTGGCCCGGTGCTGACCGACCTCCACGTTCTCCTCCACGGTGAGGTCGTCGGACACTCCGGCCAACTGGAAGGTGCGCGCCAGCCCGAGCGCAGCGCGCCGGTGTGGCGCGAGCCCGTCGACCACCCTTCCGTCGAGGACGACCGTCCCGCTGTAGCCGTGGAAGCCGCACAGCGCGTCGATCGTCGTCGTCTTGCCGGCGCCGTTGGGACCGATGAGCCCGACGATCTGTCCCGTCTCGACGGTGAAGCTCACCTTGTCGACAGCGACGACGCCGCCGTAGCGGACGGTCAAGTCGTGCACCCCGAGCAACGGCCCCCTCGCTGCGGCAGCGGCTGCGCCTCCCGCCCTTCGGGCGTGCCCGTTGGTTCCGACCATTGCTGCGACGCCGACCAGTGCGCCGGCCTTCGCGGCGACGGGTGCGAGCCCGGACGGCGCCAGCGCGGAGACGTGGGTCTCCGACGCGGTGCGCTTTGTCGGCACGAGCGCACCACCGGGGCGGGCCAGCGCCCCGCGCACGCGCTGTTGCTCGAGCGCCAGATGGATCGGGCCCACGATGCCCTCGGGGTTGAAGATCACCGTGAGGATGACCCCGATGCCGGCGATGACGCCGTACCAGTTGTCCACGCCACCCTGCCCGACGTTGGAGGAGATCACGGTGACAAGGATCCCGCCCGACGTGATGAGACCGGCCAGGATGCCCCCGCTCACCGAGGTGATGCCGGCGACCACCACCACCGAGAAGAGCACGAGGCCCAAGAACGCGTCGAAGTCCTCGAAGGTCACGTTGCCGAGCTGGTATGCGAGGAGCGACCCCCCCAAGCCGGCGATGAAGGCCGCCACGGCGAAGCCGATGAGCTTCACCCGCACCACGTTGATCCCCGCGGCCGCGGCAGATCGCTCGTCGGCCCGCACGGCCAGCATGGCCGAGCCGAGGCGGGTGGTGCGCAGCCAGCTCACGCCGAGCGCGGCCAGGACGAGCACCACCAGGCACAAGATCCCGAAGGCCGGCCGCGGGAAGTCCTTGCCCGAGCCGATGCCCAGATCCATGCCGAAGAGCCGGGGCGTCGGGATGTTCAGCCCGCTGGCGCCGCCGTCGATGGAATTGTTGTCGAACCAAATGGCCTCCACGCCCGCGGCGAACGTCAACGTGACGACCCCGAGCATCAGCCCGCGCACGCGCAACGCCGGGATCCCGATGATCACCCCTGCGCCCGCGGCGACGAGTGCGGCGAGGATGGGCGCGATGGGGAAGGGGATACCCCACGAGTTGGCGAAGGTGCTGAGGATGTAGGCCGACACGCCGGCGAAGGTCAGCTGCGCCAGCGAAATCTGCCCGGTGTAGCCCGTCACGACCACCAGTGACAGCGTGATGATCGCCGTGATGAAGCTCGTGTACAGCCCGGCCCGATCGTTGCCCGTGAAGGTATAGATGGCGACGAGCCCCAGCCCGAAACCGACGACCGCCGTCGGGATGCGCCAGCGCGGGCGGGGCGCCCGGCCCAAGGTGACCTGGGTGAGGGTGCCCCGGCTCGGCATGACCTCGCCCCGTATCGCGAGCACGACCAGCACGAGCACGAGCGGGATGAGCTCCCCGGCACCGGCGGGGAACCCTGGATGGACACCGTTGACGTAGACCGACAGCGACTCGAGCCCCCCTATGGCCAGGCCTGCGGTGATGGCCCAGCCGAGCGAGTGGAAGCGGCCGACGACTGCGGCGGCCAATGCGGGGACGATGAAGAGGGTGTACGTCCCCGGCTCGAGGGGCACGAGTGGAGCGATCAACACGCCGGCGATGCCGCAGACGACGAAGCTGAGCATCCAGTTGACGAGTGCGATGCGGTCGGGGGACAGGCCGCTCACCAGCGCGCCGACCTCTGTCTCCGCCGATGCCCGCGTTGCGAGGCCGAAGCGGGTGAAGCGGAACAGGACCGTCAGCACGATCCCGAGCCCGACGATCGCGCCGGCCAGCCACAGGCGGTCGGTGGCTATCGTGATGCCGAAGAGATCCAGGTGGTTCTGCGGGAAGATCGGGTTGACCTCAATGACCTGCGAGCCGACCTGGTAGCTGACCACCGCGGTCAAGACGCCCATCAACCCGATGGACGCGACGGCCTTGGCCACCGGGCGGTGATTGCGCAGCGGCCGGAAGATCAACAGGTAGGCGAGGGCGCCGAGGACGGCCTGGATGCCGAGCGTCACCAGTAGTGCGGGCCAGAACGCCCAGCTCGCCCCGACGCTGACCGTCGGGCCGAGCCCGGGGATCGGGATCAGGAGCTGCCCGTTGCGCAGCAGCGAATAGGTGTAGGCGGCGTAGAGCGCCTGCGCCCCGGTGGCGAAGTTGAGGACGCCCGACGAGCGGTAGGTGACCACCAGCGCCATGGCCAGCGCGGCGAACACGCCGCCGTTGCCGAGGCCGAGTAGGAGGAATTCGAAGTAGGTGCTCACGGGGTGACCCCGCCCTGACTGGCGACCGCCCCGGGCCGCCGCACCGTCCGACGGGCGCATGCCTCCCCCAGGAGAAACGTCACATATTGAGGATACTCAAATAGGCGGGCCGATGCACGGCTAGGAGGCGGTGCCCGCCTAATTGATAGTGACGAATTACGCCGCCCCGGCACCCCCGCCACCGGACAGCTCGTCGCGCAGGACCCGCCGCAGGAGCTTCCCCGTCGGCGAGTAGGGCAGCTCGTCGCGGAAGTCGACGACGGCCGGCATCTTGGTGGAGCGCAACCGTGCACGGACCCAGGTCTGTAGTTCGGCCTCGTCGGCCGACTGCCCGGCGTGCAGCACCACCACCGCGGCGACCGCCTCGCCCCACTCGGCGTCGGGCACCCCGATCACCGCGGCCTCCGCCACGGCGGGATGCAGCATGAGGACTTCTTCGATCTCCCCGGGCGAGAGGTTCTCGGACCCCCGCACGATCACGTCGTCTAGTCGGCCGTCGACGTAGAGGAAGCCGTCGGTGTCGAACCAGCCGGCGTCGCGGGTGCGGAACCACCCGTCCTCGGTCAAGGCGGAGCGCCCGACGTACTCGCCGGCCACCTGTTCGCCGCGCACCCAGATCTCGCCTTTCTCCCCTGGCGCCACGACCCCGTCGTCCTCGCCGCGCACCTCCACCTCCAGCGACGGCAGCGGGCGTCCGACCGAGCCGAGCCGGGCGCGCACGGCGGGGTCGTCCGAGGCGAAGGCCTCACGGTGCTCGTCGGGGGTCAGCATGGCGATGGTCGACGACGTCTCGGTGAGCCCGTACGCGTTGACGAGGTCGACATGGGGCATGTCGCGCAGGGTGCGCTCGACCAGCTCGAGCGGCATGCGCCCACCGCCGTAGGAGAGATGGCGCAGCGAGTCGAGCTTGACCCCGGCCGACTCGGCCGCATCGAGGATCCGGCCCAGCATGGTGGGGACCACCATGGCGTGGGTGATGTGCTCCTCGACGGCCAGGCGGACCCACTCGGCGGCATCGAAGGACGGCAGGTACATGATGCGGCGCCCGGCGTAGAGCGAGCTCAGCACGGCCGCCACACCGGCGATGTGGTACGGCGGAACGCAGATCAGTTGGGCCTCGTCGGGCGCGCAGCCGAGGAATTCGACCGAGGTGATGATGTAGGAGACGAGATGCCGGTGCCGCAGTACTGCTGCCTTCGGCTCCGACGTGGTCCCGCTGGTGAAGAGCAGCACGCCGACGTCCTCGGGGTCGACGAAGGCGAACTCGTCCGACCCGCCGCCGTCACCGTCACCATTGCCACCGCCATCGGCGGCTATCGCGGCCGCGAACTCCCCCTTCGTCAGGATGTGCGTGGCCCCGCACGCGCCGAGCCGCTCGACTTCGTCGTCGTCGGCGATCATCAAGCCGCCGGCCACCCGGGCGACGATCCTGCCCAGTTGCTCGTCCGGCGCTCGATAGTTGATCGGCGAGAACGGCACGCCCGCCATCGCCGCCCCGAACAGCGCGACCGGCAGGACTTCGGAGTTCAGACCGAAGTAGCCGACGACCTCGGCGCCGGCCCCGGCGATGTAGCGGCCGGCCCGCTGCGCGCGCGCGCCAGGAGATCCGAGGCCGTGACCCCTCCGGCATGCGGGCCGAGCACGACGCGGTCGGGATCGCCCTCAGCCGCCATCTCGAGGAGCATGGCGATGTTCACGGGGCGACGTTCACGGGGCGACGTTCATCGGGCGTTGTTCACGGGGCGATGCTGATCGGGCGACGATGAATACGTATTAGTCCGAGGCGGGCAGCGGCTTGGCGCCCTTGACGGAGAGGATGGTCTCGCCCACCGAGATCGAGCCCTGGCCCGCCTTGGTGCACAGGAGCTCGAGGCCGAGCTCCTCGTCGGCGTAGCGCTTGCCCAGCAGGGCCCCAGCGTCGAACCCCGCCTCGATGCTCTGCGCCGCCGCCTCCGCATCCGGCAGCAGGAACGGGTGCCCCCCGCAGCGCAGGTCGACAGGCTCGGCGGGCGCCTTGACGACCATGACCTCGCAGGCGTCGACCGCGCTCCGCAGCTTGAGCCCTGCCTTCAGTTGCAATCCCACCGCAGTCCTTCCTCGCTCTCGGGCACCCTCGTTGCGCCCTGTCCGCCGCCCCTGACCACCGGGGTCGGGGAGGCGGGGACCCATTCTGCCGCCGCGCCCGGTCACGGCGCACACTGGGTACAGATCTGCCAGCTGCGAGGTTCGTGGAACCGGAACGTGTTCGCGACGTCACCGCAGTGTGATGTTGATCAGAAGTTGGCCAACGAGCGTGATGGCGGGCGTTTGTCCCGTGGAAGACTTTATGAGGGGGATCCGCGGGTTGTCGGCGCGGAAGAAGAGCGGAAGAAGAGAGGAAGGCCGGTAGGCGATGGACCAGGCCCCGGGGTGGAGGACTGACCCCGAGAACGAGGCGGAGGAGCGCTACTGGGACGGTTCCGTCTGGACCGACCGCGTCCGGCCCGCGGGCAAGGGCATCGTTCTTCACCTGCCCGAACACGTGCCCGAGCTGCAGCGTGCGCTGGCGGCGGCCACGGCCGACATCGATGCGGTGGAGGACCGCCTGTCGACGCTCTTCGACCGGACTGACCACAACAACGGGACCAACGGGACCAACGGGACCAACGGGACCAACGGGACCAACGGGACCAACGGGACCAACGGGACCAGCTCGACTCACAGGACGGTCAGCCCCGCCGGGCCGGGACGGAGTGGTTCGCGCCCCAGCGCCAGCGGTCAACCGACGGACGACTTCGACGTCGAGCTCTATCTCGACTTCGAGGTCGACGAGCCCGAGGATTTCGCGCTGAACGGTACGGGCCACATGGCGGGGACCGCTCAGCTCAACGGGTTCGGAGAGGTGGACGAGGGCTTCGCCGATCTGGACGCCGCGTTGGCCGCCGAGGAGCCCGAACGCGACGCCGAGGCAGCGCCACCAGACGCGCTGCCCGCCCCGAAGAAGGGCCTGTTCCGCCGGCGTACCTGAAATCGACTGCCGACCGGTCAGTCGTTGCCTGCCTCTCTTGACCAGGAAGTTTGCCTTCCGGCGCACGCCGAGCCGAATCGCCACACCATCGTCTGCCGACGGGCGGCATCTCATCTCGCCTGTATAAGTATCCTTCCGAAACCACCCCCAATTAACGAAGGATATCGAGATAAGCTTCGTTAAATAGGGTCAATAAACGAAGGATACATATACAGGTCGACACGTACATAGGTAGCGCTCCGCGGCCGAGAAGACCACCCGACGAGAGCGCGAGAGAGTCGCCGGCGACCTGTGGCACGATTTCGGGGCACGGGCATCTGATTCAACCCGAGTGGCAGGAGCTCACGTGAACCGGGAACCCGGCTGGTACACCGACCCTTACTTCCATAAGCGAGAGCGCTACTGGGACGGTACGTCCTGGGCCGATGAGGTGCGCGAGCCCGAGCCCGAGGAGCCGGATCCTGGCGCGCCGCCTGCGGCGACCACCTCGCCTCCGAGCCCCAGCGCAGCGGACCGTCCGGCCGACACGGCGAGCACCGCCGCCGCTGCCGCAACCGCCGCCGCCAGGGCCGCTGGCCGGGCCAGTTCCCCCGACCCAGCGACCGCCGCGTATCCCAAGGTCGACCCGCCGACGGGGATCCCCGGGGCCCCGCCCGACGATCCCATGATCACCGGGGTCGTCCCCGCGCAAGCAGACGATCTCATGATCACCGGCCTCGTGCCCGCGCAATCCGAAGCGCCGACCGCGGAGCCGCCGACCGGCACCACGTCGGCCCAACCGTCTGCCCCGCCCACGCCGACCGCTCCGGTCGGGCGACGGACCGTCAGCGGCTCGGTCCCGCCGACGCCACCCCCCGCGGCGAGGGACGAGACCTCGCCGCCTGTGAAGATTTCGTCACGCCCCGTCAGCCCGCTGTCGGATCCCCTCACCACCATGACCGTCGCGGCCGCGGCCGAAGCAAAGGGGGATCGCACGGCGCACCAGCGCTCGTTGGTGGTTGTCGCGGCCGTGGTCGTGGTCCTGGTCGTCGTTGCGGCCGGCGCCTATCTCATCTTCGGCGACAGCTCGAGCTCAGGTGCCAGCAACCAAGTCACAAATGCAGCGCACTACACGCTGCAGAAGCACTCGGTGGACGTGAGTTTCAGCGTGACGGCGGTCTCGTCGGGGCCATTGACCACGTCCGGGTCATCGGGTTCTTCGGGGTCATCTGCGCTCACCGGGAGCGGCTCGCTGGACCTCACTTCTGACTCGGGCAACATGACGCTCACGCCTGTGGGCGGCGGGTCACAGGGGACCGAGCAGGTGCTCTTCATCGGGAAGACCTTCTACGTCAGCTTTTCGGGCGTCAGCGTGTTGGAGCCGGGCAAGCGTTGGATCTCGGCCGACCACACCGAGCTCGCTTCGGCGACGTCGGCGGTCGGTTCGGGTACGAGCACCTTCGTCCAAGTCGTGGGCAACCCCGCGGCCAGCGTGCAACAGCTCGAGTCCTCGGGTCTGGGGGTGACCTCGCTCGGCGCGTCGACCTACGAGGGCACGGCGGTCCGGGGTTACAAGGTGGTGCTCAACGGATCCGCCGACGGCGCCACAAACGGCGTGAGCGTGGGATCACACGGCTCCGAGACCGTCTACGTCACCTCCAGCCACCTGGTGCGGGCGATCGTGGTCCCGGTCACGGTGGACGTCAACGGCGCGTCCTTCTCCGAGACCCTGGCCATGGTGTTCACCAACTACGGCACGCCGATCTCTGTGACGACGCCCCCCGCCTCCGAGGTCGTCAGCTTCAGCCAGTACGAATCCATTCAGAACGCGGGCCCCGGCGCATGACGCGGGCCCGGTGACGCAGGGCAGGTGACCCAGGGCGGGTGACCCAGGTGCGGTGACGCCGCGACGAGTCCGGCGGGAGGGCGCGGCGGTCAGAGAGCAGCCGACTTGGCCCGGACCGCCTTGGCCAACGTGCCCCATCGCTCGAACGCCTCCGGGTCCCGCACGACGTCGGACCCGGTGAAGTAGCTGACGACCCTGGTGGCCATGCCGCCGTACTTGGCCACGATCGTGTCGGCGATGTCGGCCCATGTTCCCTCCGTGACGAAGTGCTCCAGCATGTCGTCGTCGATCACCGCGGCCATCCCCGGCGATGTCGCCCGCCCGCTGGCGCTCGCGGATGAGGTCGGTCGTACCCTCGCGGTCGAGTTGATCGAAGATGAAGGCGTAGTTCGGCGTCGATCCGTAGAAGGCGACCTGGACGCGCGCCATCTCGCGCCAACGCGCCCGCTCCTCCTCGGTGTCGCCGACCACCAGAAAGGCCGGGACGATGATCTCGAGATCCTCGACAGCGCGCCCGGAGCGGGCCGCGCCCGCCTCCAGGTCGGGCAGCACGGTCTCGCGAAGTAGGTGGGCGTGTTCAAGGGGTGGACGTGGACCCCGTCCGCCACTTCCCCGGCCATGCGGAGCATCCAGGGATTGACGGCGGCGATGTCGACGGGGGGGTCGGCGCACGTCGATGGCGCCCGGCGACCACATGGGTGGCAGCAAGGAGAGGCTGTAGAACTCGCCCTCCACCGCCAGCGGCGCGCCGTTGCGGAAGGACCGGAAGATCTGCTTCACGGCCAGCACGTACTCGCGCAATCGCGGTCCCGGATGGTCGAAGTCCGCGCCGTAGCGGCGCTCCATGTGCGCTCGTACCTGTGCGCCCAGTCCCAGCCGGAAGCGGCCCCCGCTCGCCTCTGCCAACTCCCACGCCGTGGCCGCTGTCACCATCGGGCTGCGCGGGAAGGCCACGGCGATCCCGGTCAGCACGTCGATGTCGGCCGCGGCCACGAGCGCGCCGCAGGTGAGGTACGCCGTGCGTCCCGCCTCGGTCACGACCAGGCCCGACAGGCCGGCTTCCGCCGCCCGCCGCCCGAGCGCGGCCGCCTGACGGAGGGGTTGGGCCGGCAGCATGGCGTCGAACTTCAGGGCCAACGAACCGCCAGCCCGCTCACGCCGCCGTCGGCGCCGTCGGTGCCGTCGGTCGCCCGTCCCGCCGCGCCGGCACCCAGTCGTTGACCGACGGGAAGTACTCCTCCGAGTGGTCGACGGTCCCCGCCGCTGCGTAGTGGTACACCATGGCGGCCCGGATGCCGTCGGACTCGTTGTCCGTCGAGCAGTGCATCAGGTGGCTGTCGAAGACCAGCAGGTCGCCCGGATCCATCAGCACCGGCTCGGCGGCCGCCATGTCGTGGTCGACGATCTCGAAGTAGCCGTAGTTGGCTCCGGGGCGGCGGTCCGGCACGTGGGTGTGCACCGGCTCGGTCTGCGATCCGGGCAGCACGTGGAGGCACCCGTTGACGAGTGTGGCCTCGGTCACGGCCAGCCAGATGCCGACCACGGGTCGCGCCGGCTCGAACGGGAAGTAGAAGGAGTCCTGGTGCCAGGGTTGCCCCCAGGCCCCCGCCGTCTTGAAGATGAATTGCGACAGGAACACGTCGATGTCGGGGGCGACGAGCTCCGACACGAGGTCGACCACCGCGGCCGAGTGCGCGAAGCCGGCAAAAACCAGGCTCGCGGTGCAGCTTGAAGATCTTGGACACCCCGTCCTCGGGGTTGTCCACCGCCACGCCGGCCTTGTTGCTCTCCGGCACCACCTTGACGCCCAGTGCGCCGGCCAGGCCGGGGTCCCGCACGACCTCGGTCACCCGGGCCAGCATCGCCGTCGCACGTCTCCGGATCGGCAAACCCCGGAATCCGGAAGAAGCCCCGCTCCGTCCACGACGTGCGCAGCGTCGCGGTGAGCCTGTCGTTCACGGCATCGCCTCGGCGGGCGGGTCGGGCAGATCGCCCTCGGGGCGTGGCCAGGCGATCGGCGTGACGTCGCTGGCGATGACCGCGCCCATGGCGATGCCGGCCCGCTCCACCGCGGGGTGCGGGAAGCGCCCGACGCCCCGGGTCGAACCGTCGGCGAAGTAGATGGCCGTGTGCACCCGACGGACGGTACCGGTCAGGTTCGGCTTCGCCAAGTGGAACGTCAGGCCGTGGTGGAAGGCGACCGACCCGGCCGGCACCTCGACGAACACGGGCGCGATCGCCTCGAGCTCGCGCCGGGCCAGCGGGTCGTCGCCATGGCCGGTGAAGATGTCGACGAACTCGCGCAGGCCGAGCCGGTGGCTCCCGGGGAGGTAGCCCATCGCCCCGCTGTCGAGCGTCGACCCGTCGAAGGGGATCCAGGCCGTGATCGTGTCGGTCTCCACAATGGGCCAGTACGGGTGATCCTGGTGCGGGTCGGTCTCGCGCCCACCCGCCTCTTTGTAGAGGGCCTGGTCGTGCCAGAGCCTGACCGCACCGACGCCGAGGAGGCGCGCCGCCGTCTCCGCGATCACGGGATGGAAGGTCAGCGGCCGGACCTCCTCGCAGTCCTCCCAGAGGTTCTGGCACTGGATGAAGCTCTGCTCGTAGGGCGTCTTCTCGGTCACCGTCCGGGCATCGTGGCGGCTGCGGCGGGCGACTCCCTCGTCGACGGCCGCGCCGAAACGACGGAGCTCGTCCGGCGCGCAGGAGGTCCGGTACCACCACGAACCCGTCGCGCCGGAAGTCGTCGACCAGTCGCGGCGTCAGCGGGGCCAGAGCGTGGTCACCGCCCCGGCTCGTCCCGGACCTCGCGTATGCGGACGACCAGCTCGTGGGCGCTCGGTGCGTTGATCCACGGCGTCAGGTCGAGGTCGTAGTCGGCCGAGGGCTCCGGACCCTGGTCCAGGTGGTGCGGCTCGGAGGCCATGAAGCGGCCGCTCAGGTGGCGCACCTCGGTCACGACCTCCGCGTACGGAAGCGTGCTGGCGCGGGCCGAACCGAAGCCGAAGACGCGCTCGGATCCCATGACCGCGTTGGCCTGGGCCCGACCGGTCAGGAAGGCGCGGTAGTCGTTGCGCTCGAGCTCACCCGCGTAGGCCTCGAGGATGTGCAGCGCCCGATCGTGCACGGGCTGGCCGTAGGCGTAGAAGACGTTGGGTGCGGGGAGGTCGCCCCACACGCCCCACATCCACCAGCGCATGGTCGGTGGCAACGCGGCGAAGGCGCGCTGGACGCCCCGCCCGACCGTTTCGTGCCCGTGGTGCACGTCGTGGGGCGAGGGGGACGCGACGATCGTCGCGCCGTGCTCCGAGACGATGGCGGGGAGCTCGTCGGCGATGCGGGCGGTGGCCACGCCGAGGTCGCCGTCGAGGTCCAGGTTGAGGGGCGGGTCCAGGAAGACCGGGAGGAAGCCCGCCGCGGGCCGCCGCCTCCTCGGCCTCGGCGCGGCGCCGGTCCCACTGGCCCTCGAAGCCGAGGCTGGCGATGACGCTGACGATGGCCCAGCCCCGGTCGTGGAGGTGGAGGAGGGACGCGGGGCAGCCGACGGCTTCGTCGTCGGGGTGCGGAGCGATATGGACGAGGGTGGGCGCCACAACGAGGGAGGTTAGGTCGCACCCTCGGGCTCTGTCGCCCAGTCCTTTCCCAGCGCGCCACGGTCGAAATCAGGTGCAAGATGGGTTCATGGCCACGGTGAAGAACACGCCCACCGGCTCCGGCCCCGGTCCCGACGACGGCACGGCCATCGTCTCGCCCACCGCCTCCTCGCCGGGGTCCGCCGCCTGGTACGCCCTCGACGTCGACGCGGTCGCCGCCGCCGTCGGGAGCGACCTGACCAGAGGCCTGACATCGGGCGATGCCGCGTCACGCCTTGCTCGATACGGCCCCAACGAGATCGCCAAGGAGAAGCCACCCTCGGTCGTCGAGGTCGCCCTGACCCAGCTGCGCGACCCGATGAACATCATGCTCGTCGCCGTCATCGTCGTGAGCCTCGTCATCAGCCAGTTCTCGACGGCCGTCCTCGTCGCTTTCCTGGTCCTCCTCAATGTCGTCCTCGGGTCACGCCAGGAGTTGAAGGCACGCGCCAGCGTCGACGCCCTCTCCAACCTGCAGGTTCCGCACGCCAAGGCCCTCCGGGACGGCGCGGTCGCCCTCGTCCCCGCGGTCGACCTCGTCCCCGGCGACGTCGTCCAGCTCGAGGCAGGCGACATCGTCCCAGCCGACGGTCGCATCGTCCGCGCCGCCACGGTCGAGACGCAGGAGGCCGCGCTCACCGGCGAGAGTGCGCCCGTCTCCAAGGATGCCGCCACGCTCCCGACGGCGGACGTCGCCCTCGGCGACCGCACGAACATGGCCTTCCAGAACACGTCGGTCACCCGTGGCACCGCAACCGTCGTCGTCACGGCGACCGGCATGCAGACCCAGATGGGTCAGATCGCCACGATGCTGACGTCGGTCACCCGCACACGCTCGCCGCTGCAGAAGGAGCTCGACTCGCTCACCAAGGTGCTGGCGATCATCGCCTGGTCGGCGGTGGCGTTCATCTTCGTCGTCGGCCTGGCCCGCGGCGAGCCGGCCAAGCAGCTGCTCCTGCTCGGCACCGCCATGGCCATCGCCGCCATCCCGACCGGCCTCCCCGCCTTCGTCTCGGGCCTCCTGTCCATGGGCGCCAAGCAGCTGGCCGAGTCCAAGGCGGTCGTGAAGAACCTGACCGACGTCGAGACGCTGGGTGCGACGAGCGCCATCAACACCGACAAGACCGGCACGCTGACCATGAACGAGATGATGGTCTCGGACCTCTTCGTCGGCGGCCTCTGGTTCACCGTCGAGGGCGAGGGCTACGCCAAGACGGGTGCGATCCGCGCCGTCGCGGGCGCGCCCGTCCCCGACTTCACCCGCCTGGCTTTCGGGCTCTGCCTCGACAGCGACGCCACGGTCGACTCGGAGGGCCACGTCGTGGGTGATCCGACCGAGGCCGCCCTCGTCGTCCTGGCGGCCAAGCTCGGAGTCGACGCCGAGGAGACCCGCCGGGCCTACCCCCGCCTGGCTGAGGTTCCCTTCGACTCGGAGTACAAGTTCATGGCCACCTTCCACGAGGCCACGATCGACGGCGTCACCCAGCTCGTCGAGCTGGTGAAGGGGGCACCCGACGTCGTGCTCGGCCCGCTGCAGCCGGTCCGGCGGCCCCCTGACCGGCTCGCAGGTCATGATCGGCGAGGCGAAGGCGGCATCGACGGGGCCAACGAGCGCATGGGCCGGCAGGGCCTGCGCGTGCTCGCCTTCGCGGCGCGCGTCCTCGACGACGTCGACCGCGCCACCATGGCATCCGATCCCATGGCGTTGACCAACGACCTCTCCTTCGTCGGGATGGTGGGGATCATCGACCCCTTGCGGGCCGAGGCCAAGGGCGCGGTGCACACGGCGCTGGACGCCGGCATCGACGTGCGCATGATCACTGGTGACCACGCGGTGACGGCGCAGGCGATCGGCGAGTCGCTCGGACTCGGACCTGGTGCCATCAGCGGTGCCGAGTTGGAGGCGATGACGGACGACGAGCTCGTGCGCCGGTTGCCCGAGCTGCACGTGTTCGGTCGGGTCTCGCCCGAGGACAAGCTGCGCCTGGCCCGCGCCATGCAGCGTGAAGGCCTCATTGTGGCCATGACCGGCGACGCGGTGAACGACGCCGCCGCGCTGAAGCAGGCCGACATCGGCGTCGCCATGGGCAGCGGCAGCGAGGTCACCAAGCAGGCGGGAAGGATGATCCTGACCGACGACAACTTCGGGACCCTGGTGCACGCGGTCGAGATCGGCCGTCGCGTCTACGAGAAGATCGTGTCCTACGTCCGCTTCCAGATGACCCAGCTGCTGGCCTGGTCATCCTCTTCGTGGTGGCGTCGGCCTTCAACGTCAACAGCGGTGTGGCCTTGACGCCCTCCATGGTCCTCTACCTCCTGTTCTTCGTGACGGTGCCCGGCGTCGTCGTCATCGCCATCGACCCCGGTGACCCCGACGTGATGCACCGGCCGCCCCGCGACCCCAAGGTGCCCGATCACGAACCGCGCCGCCCTCATGTCCTGGGTGCTCTACGCCGTGGTGCTCTTCGTGGCGGCGTTCATCCCGCTCGTCGCCGGACCCGACACGGCGCACCCGAAGGCTGCGAGCGAGTCGCTGACCATGACGTTCGTCGTCATGGGCCTCGGGACGGTGTTCAACGCGCTGACCAACCGGCGTGACCCCGCCAGCGGGCTCGACGCGCCCATCTTCAAGGCCGCCGTCGTCTCGCTGTTCCCGGTATCATGCTGGTCCTGGCCACCCAGCTGCCGGTCCTGCAGAGCGGCTTGCTCACCGAGTCACTGAGCGGGCGCGAGTGGTTGGCCTGCATCGGGCTGGCGTTCCTCCTGCCCGTCGTCGTCGAGGGCAGCAAGTGGCTGCGCCGGCGGCGCCTGCCCCCGCCGGCCACGCTCAGCGTGCAGCAGGTGGTCGCCGGTGCCCCCGAGGAGACCGGAGCGGCCGCGTGAGCGGGAACGGGAAGGACAAGGCGCACCACGACAAGAGCCGTCACGAGAACGGTGACGTGGCCCCCGCCGGCGCCGACGTCGGTGGCCCCATGAAGCGCAAGGACTACGAGCGCGAGCTGCGCCGGCTGGACGCCGAGTTGGTGGCCATGCAGGAGTGGGTCAAGTCCTCCGGGGCCAAGGTCTGCGTCGTCTTCGAAGGGCCGCGACACGGCGGGCAAGGGGGGACCATCAAGGCCATCACCGACCGGGTGAGCCCGCGGGTCTTCCGCGTCGTCGCGCTCCCCGCACCGGGCGAGCGCGAGAAATCGCAGATGTTCTTCCAGCGCTACGTTCCGCACCTTCCCGCCGGCGGCGAGGTCGTCATCTTCGACCGCAGCTGGTACAACCGAGCCGGCATCGAGCGGGTCATGGGCTTCTGCCACGGAGGACGAGGTCAAGCGGTTCCTCGACAGTGTGCCGCTGGTGGAGCGCACCATGGTCGAGTCCGGGATCATCTTGCTCAAGTACTGGCTCGAGGTCAGCCCCGAGGAGCAGACGCGCCGGCTCGAGAGCCGCATCAGCGACCCGCGCAAGGTCTGGAAGCTCTCCGACATGGACCTGAAGTCCTACAGCCGTTGGTGGGACTACGAGCAAGCCCGCGACGACATGTTCCGGGCCTCCGACACCGCCTGGGCGCCGTGGTACGTCGCGCACACCGACGACAAGCGCCGGGCCGGCTCAACGTGATCACCCACCTGTTGAGCCAGATCCCGTACAAGCCGCTGGTCCACCGCGACGTCGAGCTGCCGAAACGCCAGAAGCAAGAGCACGACCACCCGGTCGGCCCCGCGCCGTTGCTCCGCGAGATCCCGACGCCCTTCGGCTGAGCCGGGCGGCAGCCTGAGCGAGCCGTTGCCGGCCCGTCCGGCTACGCTCGGCGCTCGGCTGACGGGGGCGAAGTGGGGAGGGAGCATCATGTTGCAGGTCGTCGGGGCGGGAGTGGGCCGGACGGGCACGCACTCGTTGAAGTTCGCGCTCGAAAAGCTGCTGGGTGGGACGTGCCACCACATGGTCGAGGTGTTCGGTCATCCCGAAGAGGTGCCCGTGTGGACCGACGCCATCGACGGGCGTCCCGTCGACTGGGCACGAGCTCATGGAGGGCTACACGGCGCAGGTCGACTGGCCGGGAGCGAGCTTCTGGCCGGAGCTCGCGGCGGCCAACCCCGACGCGTTGGTGATCCTCTCGGTGCGCGACCCGGACTCGTGGTACACGAGCTGTTCGAACACCATCTTCGCCGGATCGACCAGGCGGTCGAGCAAGGCGACGAGTGGATGACGGCCATGACCCGGCTCTTCGGGACTCGCTTCGACGACGCACATCGGCGACCGTGCCGCCATGACCGCCGCCTTCGAGCGGCACAACGAGAAGGTCCGCGACGACGATCCCGGCGGAGCGCCTGCTCGAATGGACGACGGCGGACGGGTGGGAGCCGATCTGCGAGCGGCTCGGCGTGGCCGTGCCCGACGAGCCGTTTCCCAAGACCAACACGACGGCCGAGTTCAGGGCCATGGTCGGGATGCCGTACCTCGACAAGTAGCGCAGGCCCCCCCGTCCCCACGGCATAGAACACTCTTTACAGATTACTCTGAATAGAATACTATGACCGGCGTGCCCAGGTGGTCCCGGTCCAATCCCCTCGCCCTGGCGGTCCTCGTCTGCCTCTACGAGAAGCCGATGCACCCCTACGAGGTGGCGCAGACGCTGCGGGCCCGGGCCAAGCAGGAGAGCGTCCGCCTCAATTACGGCTCCCTCTACGCCGTGGTCGAGTCGCTCGAGAAGAACGGGTTCATCAAGGCCACCGGCACGGTCCAGGAGGGCAAGCGCCCCCAGCGGACCATCTACGAGATCACCGACGCCGGCGCCACCGAGATGACCGACTGGCTCACCGAGCTGATCGGCACCCCCACCAAGGAGTACCCCGCCTTCATGGCCGGCCTCTCCTTCCTCCCCGCCCTCGATCCTGACGACGCCCTCGCCGCGCTCCGGCGCCGGGCCGAGGCGCTCACCGTCAAGCTCGTCGCCCTCCGCGGCGTCGAGCAGGCGGCCCGCGACGCCGGGCTCCCTCGCATCTTCGGGCTCGAGGCGGAGTACGAGGAGCAACAGCTCGAAGCCGAGCTGAAGTTCGTCACCGCCCTCGCCGACGAGATGGTGTCGGGCACCCTCGAGGGACTCGACCTCTGGCGCCTGTTCCAGTCCGACGAGTTCGACCCCGAGGAGGTGCACTTCAGCTTCGAGCTCCCCAAGGAATAACGACCCGGAGCCGCGTGCGGGAAACACGCGACCCCGGGCCCAGACAACCACGAGCCCGATCCACGAGGGACCTTCGCCCGAGGCAGCAACTCGAAAGCGTAGGCGACCTCCGTCGAGCGGGCCGAGCAGCCCAGCAGCCGCCGCACGTAGCGGCCGCAGCTGCACGTAGCTGCACACGACCGAAAGGAGGCGCGCCGATGGACGCGCTCATCGAGGCCGACGGCCTCACCAAGAAGTTCGGCAAGGTCCAGGCCCTCGCCGGACTGAGCCTCACCCTGCCGCCGGGCGAACCGGTGGCGATCCTCGGGCCCAACGGCGCGGGGAAGACCACGTTCATCCGCATGGTGGCCACGCTGATCGAGCCCGACCGGGGCACGCTGCGGGTCGACGGGCACGACGTCGTGCGTGACCCGATGGCGGTGCGCCGCATGATCGGCCTCGCCGGCCAGTCGGCCGCCGTCGAGGAGATGATGACCGGGCGCGAGAACCTCGTCATGGTCGCCCGCCTCTACGGCCAGTCGGCCAAGGCCGCCAAGCACAGTGCGACGCGCATCTTGGAGCAGATGGATCTGGTCGAGGCCGCCGACCGCCGCGTCAAGACCTATTCCGGCGGGATGCGCCGGCGACTCGACCTCGGGGCGAGCCTCGTCGGCTCGCCCCGCCTGCTCCTGCTCGACGAGCCGACGACCGGGCTCGACCCCGGCAGCCGCAACGAGGTGTGGGACGCCGTGCACGCCATGGGCCGCGCCGGCACCGACATCGTGCTCACCACCCAGTACCTCGACGAGGCCGACCATCTGGCCTCCTACATCGTCATCATCGACGGCGGGCGCGTCATCGCGCAGGGGACGCCGGGCGAGCTGAAGTCGCGGGTGGGGGCCGACATGATCGAGCTCCACACCGCCGACGTGCCGACGATGCAGCGCGCGGCCGAGGTGCTCGGCGCGCTCGGCCTGGCCGAGCCGGCCACCGATCCGGCGACGCGCCGCTGCTCCATCGCCGCGCCAGCCGGCGCCAAGCTCCTGCCGATCGTCGTGCGCGCGCTCGACGAGGCAGAGGTCCCGGTGGAGGACATCGCGCTCCGCCGCCCCACGCTCGACGAGGTGTTCTTGGCCCTCACCGGCCGCACGACCGCCGACGATCCCGAGGAGGACGCAGCATGACGACGGAACTGACTCTCGAAGCACCGCGCCAGGCGACGCCGCCCACCGCCGCGCTCAACCGCGGGGCCTCGTACCTCACCGCCACGGGTCAGGTGGCCGACGCGCACGCTCAAGCAGTTCGTCCGCACGCCGGCCCTGATCATCGCCGGCACCGCGCAAGGCGTGCTGTTCCTGCTCATCTTCCGCTACGTCTTCGGCGGCGCGGTGGCCCACACCGGGTCGCTCAATTACGTCGACTTCCTGGTGCCCGGCTTCGTCGTCACCGGCGTGCTCTTCCAGGGCATGGGCGCGGCGAGCGGGGTGGCGGCCGACCTCGAAGGCGGTCTGTTCGACCGGCTGCGCAGTCTGCCCATCCGGCTGCTCTCCATCATCTCGGGTCGTGTGGGGGCCGACTCGGCGCTCGTCGCCTGGGGCGTGCTGGTGATGACGGCGGTCGGGTTTGCCGTGGGGTTCCGCGTGGGCGGGTCAACCATCGACGCGCTGGCCGCGCTCGGACTGACCTTCCTCTACGGTTTCGCCTTCGTCTGGATGTTCATCACCATGGGCCTCGTCGCCGGCAGCCCGCAGGCGGCACAGGGGCTGTCGTTCCTCGTCTTCCCGCTCAGCTTCGTCTCGTCGGCCTACGTGCCGGTGTCGACGATGCCGGGCTGGATGCAGGGCTTCGCCACCAACCAGCCCATGACGCAGATGGTGAACACGGTCCGTCTGCTGACGGGCGGTCCGGCGGCACAAGAGCTGCTCGGCCACTCCGTCTCCTACTACCTGGTGCCTTCGCTTCTCTGGACGGCGGGGCTGATCGTGGTCTTCGCGCCCCTCGCCGCGTGGAAGCTCAAGCGGTCGTGATCGGGTACAAGCGATTAGCGCTCGTGATCAGCGCTCGTGATCAGCGTCTCTCGAACCCGTTGACGGGCGGCTCGGGCCTGGGGACGACGTCGCCGAGTGCCCGGCGCAGCCGCTCTTGCGCATCGACCATCCAGTCGATGTAGAAGGCGTAGTCCTCGGCCTTGGTGATCTCGCCCTCGCTGTAGTCGGCGATGCGGTAGGCGCCGCGGTCGGGCAGCCGCTCCCACGTGAGCGGCGTGCCGTAGCGGGACTCGATTGCGCTCTGCTGAGCGACGATCGCCTCGAACTGTGCCGCGCTCGCCTCCTGTGTGCCGAGGTCGACGGTGAAGTCCGACCGCAGCCGCCCACCGGCCGCGAAGGCCAGCCCGTAGTGCGTGCCCTTGATCAGCGCGGGCAGCGTGATGAAGTTCTGCGCCGGCAACGTCGTCATGCGCGTCCATTCGGGGTGCCGCAGGCGCACGACCTCGAGCCAGCGCGACCAATAGTCGCGGTAGAGCGCGCCGCGGCCGCCACTGATCGGGCCCGCCAGCTCGACGAGGGTCCAGCCGGCCGGGTCGCGCCACCACTGCGTGCCGAAGACGTCCTGACTCAGCCCGGTCGCCTCTTCGACGATGGCGCGCGCCAATGCGGCCGGTGTGTAGGCGCTCTTGTCCACGTCCCAGACAAGCGGCGCGACGAGGTTGTTCTGCCAGTACGCCGTGCGGCGAGCCGGGTCCTCGTGCAGCCACTCCTCGAGCTGGTTGCGCAGATCGAAGCCGAGGTCGCTCGGCGGGCTGATGGTGAAGATGGTGCCGTCCGCCACGAGCTCAGAGTTCACGAGCCGGCGCACCGTGCTGGCGTCTTGGACGCGGCGCTTGGCTTCGGCCATCTCCTTGGCGCGCTGGCGCTCGGGGCTGGTGGTGAACTCTTCGATCTCGCGCAGCGGGTAGATCTGGTTGACCGCGATCATGGGCACGTTGCCGCTGCTAGTACCGGACTGACCGTAGACGTAGGAGCGGAAGGCGCTGATCTGGACGAGGGAGAGGTCGAGTCCCATCTCGCTCAGCCACACCACGCTGGCCGTGACCACGGGCGAGAAGTCCCCGGCCAAGAGCACGACGCGGGGGCGGCGCAACGTCTCGTAGGAAAGGTCGGGCGCGTGGCCCTGCAGTTCGGCCAGCGCCTCGTCGACGGTCACGGGGAGCTGGCGCCGGCTCTGGAAGCGGGCGTACTGGTCGGCCAGTGACTCGGGCAGGATCCGGCTGGCCATCGCGGCGTACTTGATCGCCGTGATCTCGGTGTCTGGCGTGCGGCTGCTCTTGAGCTCGGCGACCACCAGACGGCCGTCGATGCCGAGACCGAGGACGTGAATGCGGTCACGGGCAGCGTTGGCCGCGTTGGGCAGGCCGTCGATGTCGAAGGTGATCACCTTGACCGCGGGGCCCAAGATGGCCGGGTTGGAGAGCACCCACTCCTGCAGATCGGCGCGCTCTTCGAACCCCGCCTCCTCGAGCGAGATCGTCTGCGCCGGCATGGCTACCGAGCCGGCAACGGTGAAGAGCATCTCTTCGGCCATGAGAAGTTCTCAACTTACGGCAAACGATCGCGAAAACGCAGGTGTCAAAAGTCACAGACACGCGCAACGGGACCCCAAAAAACATCTGCGCGACCGGGGCTTTTGTTGCTCCGGTGTGATTCGAGCTGCCGTTCTGAGCGATCGTCTACGGGTGGTTGGCAAACGGTTGCGATCCGGTTGCCGACGCGCTTCGCGCGACCGTTTCTTCGGGCCTGATTGGCGGACGCGGATTCGTTCAGACGGTCGCGTTCAGACCGTCGCGTTCAGATGGGGGCGTTCGGCGCGACGAGCGGCCATGGGCGTTCGAGCTCGACGGTCCGCGCGAGGTCCAGCAGCAACTGCTCCGCGTGCCGGCGCCCGATGATCTGCATGGACACCGGGAGCCCGTCGACGAGCCCGATCGGGATCGCCACCGCCGGATGACCCGTGGTGTTGGCCGGGATGGTCAGCGCCCCGTTGTTGCCCAGCGCCGCCTCGAAGCCACGCTCGGCCACCAGGTCGATGCCGTCGACCGTCGTCGGCATCGGGCCCTGCGCGCCGAAGGCCACGTCCGGATTGGTTGCGCAGATGATGAAGTCGACCTGCTCGAAGATCTGGCCCATCTGCACGATGGCCGCCCGCCGGAACGCCTCGATGTTCTCTGCGGTCTCCACGGTGAAGTGGTTGGTCGCGATGTTGGTCGCCAGCATGATCTCGGGCGTGAGGTCGTTCACGCAGCCGGGGTAGAGGTCCCCGAGCCCGACGAGCAGGCTCGCCGTGCCCGCCAGGGCCCACTCCAACCCGCCCTGGGGCAGTGCGATGGGGACGTCGACGCGCTCGAGTCCGGCGTCCTTGATCAACAGGTCGGCCGCGTCCTCGACCTTCTCGCGCACGGCCGCTGCGACGACCGCTGAACCAAGGTCGACCGAGACGGCCACGCGCATGGCCGCGCACCTCCTGGTGGCCCAGCCCGGCCTCCCAGCCGCCGACGCGGGGGAGCGAGAACGGGTCGTACTCGTCGGCGCCGTTGCAGACGTCGAACCAGCGCGCGGTGTCGCGCACCGAACGCGAGACGCACCCGACGACCGCGGTCAGCGGCTCGATCTCGGTACGCGGTCCCTTGGGGATCCGCCCGAAGGTGGCCTTGAGCCCGAACAGTCCCGTGAAGCCAGCCGGGATGCGGATGGAACCGCCGCCGTCGCCGCCGGTACAGATCGGGAACAGGCCGCCTGCGACCGACGCGGCGGACCCGCCGGACGATCCACCGGGTGTGCGTTCGAGGTCGTAGGGGTTGGTGGTGGCGCCGTGCAGCCGGGTGTACGTGCAGTTGATGCCACCGAACTCCGACGCGGTCGTTTGTCCCGCCAGCACGGCGCCCGCGTCGCGCAGGCGAGACGTCATGGTCCCGTCGTAGTCGGCCACGCGGTCCTTGAAGACCAACGAGGCTTCCGTCTGCGGCCACCCCTTGACCGGGTCGAGCTCCTTGACGCCGACGGGCACGCCGCCGAACGCCAGGTTCACGTCAGCGGACGCCGCCGACTCCCGCGCCCGCTCCTCGTCGACGAAGCACACCGCGTTGAGCTTCGAGCTCTCGATCGCCCCCAGCGATCCTTCGAGCGCTTCGGTGGGCGAAATCGTGCCCGCCCGGAACGCATCCACCAGCGAGCACGCGTCTTCCAGCCATGGTTCTCCGGTCACGGCTCAGGAGGCTACCGAACCACCTTCCGAGCTGCCGCCTCCGGAATCTGTGGTGGCTGTGGTGGTCGCGGCGGAGCCGCTACCCCTGATGCGACGCGTCGTAGGCCTTGGCGTCCTGCTCGAACTGGGTGAAGCCGATGACGTTGTTGCTGGCCGGCGCTGCGATAGTCACCGGTGTGCCGAAATTGGAGAACGTCATCTGCACGGTGCTGCTGACCGAGTTCGACCCGCCTCCGAATGCCACCGACTCACGGCGCAGTAGACCGCCGCCGTCGAAGTACACGTCCGTGGTGGGCGTCCCGAGTGCCTCCCCCGCGCGCAGGACCTGCTGCGCCTCGCTCGGCGAGAGACCCAAGGACTGGACCTCCTTCTGCTCGGCCTGCTGGATCTCGGCCTGACTGAACGTGACGGCGTAGCCGGAGACCGTTACGCCGTTGACGCTCGAGGTGCCCAGAGGAACGACCGTCGCGCCCTTTTGTTCCAGCAGCTTGAGTTGATCGAGGGGGTCGACGTTGCCCGCACCGAGCGCGCTCGAATTCTGAGCCGTGATCGGCACGTCGATCCACTGGGGTCCTCCCGAAACGGTGGACACGTTCGTGCCGCCGGCGGTGATACCCACATAGATCTGATTGTCGACGACGAGCTCGTGTTCTGTGAAGGAGCTCGGCCCGCTCAATTCCGAGATATTCGCATTGAAGGCGTTGGTGTCGAAGTCGGCCGTCCCGGTTCCTTGCAGCGGGACGCTCTGGCCGGCGTCCGTGACCGTGCCACTGATGACGATGTCGGCCGTGTGTTGGTTGAGCGTGGTCTGCGTCGACGACACCACGAAGTTGGCCGGGGAGGTCCCGGCACGGGGAGCCGGTGGCCCGCCCGAGGTAGAGACGATGCCCCCGATGACGCCGGCGGCCACCAACACGAGTGCAAGCGAGATCACGGCGAGGCGAAGGCGTCGGTGAGGTGCCGCCGCCGATGACGGGGTAGGCGGCGTCGCAGCCTGCGGGGCGGGGTCTGGCGTCGCGGCCTGCTGCGGGGCCGGCGATTCTGAGCCCATTGAGGGTGGCGGTGCTGGTGGTGTCGAGGTCCCGGCGGTCGGACCCGCCGAGACCCTTGGTTCCGGAGGCACGCTGGCTCCGGCGCTGTCAGCCGACGGCTCCGGCCAGCCCCCCGGCGGCGTCGCGAAGTACCGCTCGAGTGGATGCGCCTCGGACTGGCCCCCCGGCCCGGTGCCCTCCCCCGCAGATTCCCCGTGTGCGAACTCGTCCATCCCCCCGCCTCCTTTCGCCGCTCAAAACGCTACCTCGACGCGTCGGCGTGGGGGAAAGGCCGTTGGTCCCGATCGACTCGGGCGGAGGCTTGACGTCCCCTGACTACTCCGTCTACTCCGTCGTGCGCCGCTTGAAGAAGTACCCCGCCAGCGGTGCGGCCACGGCCAGGATGACGACGCTCCAGATCAATGACGCCTCGACGGGATGTTGCATCGGCCAGGCATGGATCGTCCCCGCTGGGTTGGGGTTGTCCCACAGCACACGGGCCCCCGTCGTCACGGCGCTGACGGGATTCCAGTTGGCGATGGCCTGGAGCCAGCCCGGCATGTGCTGCGTCGGCACCATTGCGTTCGACACGAACGCCAGCGGGAACAACACGATGAACCCGAACGACGCCGCGGATTCAGGGCTCTTCGAGTTCATCGCCACCACCACGCAGATCCACGTCAGCGCGTACGCGAAGAACAAAACCAGGGCGAAGCCGCCCACGATCGAGATGAAGTTGGACCCCGGCCGCCAGCCCACCGCCAGCCCTGTGAGCCCGACGATCAGGGCGCAGAGGAACGAAGTCAACAGGTCCGCCATCGAACGCCCCACCAACATGGCGGATCGCCACATGGGGAGCGCACGGAAGCGGTCGATCATGCCCTCGTGCAGGTCGGTGCTCAGCCCGACTGCGGTGCCCATGGTCGAGGTGACCAGGTTCAACGACAACAGACCGGCCAGGAGGTAGTCGACGTCGCTCCCACCACCGGGGATCGGAATGGCCCCACCGAAGATGTAGACGAACAGCACCGTGAAGAGGAGCGGCTGCAGCGTCACGTCCGACAGCTGCATCGGCTCGCGTGAGATGTGGACGAGGCTCCGCCGCGTCATGGCCCACACGTCGGACAGCCGGCCCGCCACGACCCCTCGCGTCCGTGGGCCGCTGACTCCGATCGTGGTCGGGTTCAACGTGGTTGTCGTCATCGCCGCGCTCCTTCCAGCTTCTGCCACTCGTCATCGTCGAGCGACGAGCCAACTCCCGAGCCGACACCGACACCGTCGCCGTCGTCGGCCGAATCCTGCAGACGCTCGCCGACCTGGGACGAACCGTCACCGTCTTCAACATCCGCGACCACCTCGTCCTCCTCTTCGACGTGTTCACCGGTCAACGAGAAGAAGACGTCGTCGAGCGAGGGCTGGCGCACCTCGATGTTGTCCACCAGCACCCCCGCCGCATCCAACGCGCGGACGACCGCGGTCGCCAAACCGGTCGACGCGTCAACGCCGGCAATCAAGCTGACGCCCGTCGTCGCTCACGTGCACGGTCCCGGCCACCAGCGGCGCCATGGCCGACACCGCGTCCGGGTGGGGAGCCGACAGCGTCACCTCGAGGCGCGCGCTCCGGCTCGCCTCCTTCAACTCGAGCGGAGTCCCGTCGGCGATCACCAGTCCGTGGTTGACGACCACGATGCGCTGCGCCAACTCGTCGGCCTCCTCGAGATACTGCGTCGTCAGCAGCACGGTCACGCCCTCGCCTAGCAGCTCCCGGATGGCCTCCCACACCCGCTGGCGCGACGTGGGGTCGAGGCCCGTCGTCGGCTCGTCGAGGAACAGCACGGGCGGACGGGTCATCATTGAGGCGGCCAGGTCCAGCCGCCGCCGCATGCCGCCCGAATAGCCCTTGACCACGCGGTCGGCCGCGAAGGTCAGCTCGAACTGCTCCAACAGTTCGGCCGCCCGCGCCCGCGAAGCCGACCGCCCCATGTCGGAGAGCTCGCCCACCAACACGAGGTTCTGGCGCCCGGTCAGCAGCGGGTCCAATGTGGCGTCCTGGGCGGCCACGCCGATGTGGCGCCGCACCTCGCCGGGGTGGCGCACGACGTCGAGCCCGGCCACGGTTCCCGACCCGCCGTCGGGCACGGCCAGCGTGGTCAGGATCCGCACGGCCGTCGTCTTGCCGGCGCCGTTCGGGCCCAGCAGCCCGAGGATGGTGCCCGGCCGGGACGCCGAAAGAGACCCCGGCCAGGGCCTGGGTCTCGCCGTAGCTCTTCGTCAGGCCCTCGGCCTGGATCATCAGCTCGTCAGCCATAGACATCCTTACCTGTCGGTTAGTAAACTTGGGAGCTGTTCGTCAGAGTAAAGTCTTACTAACCGGCCGTCAAGTAGATTTGTGGAAGAAATATGACCCAGACCGACCAGTCAGAACAGAACGAGCAGAGCCTCGCCGAGGCCGTCGCCGGCGACGACCCCGTGCTCAGCCTCGACGACAACCCACCTGACCTGGCCGATCACGCCACCGCCGACGCAGCCGCCACCCCCGACCACGACCGCCACCCACGACACCCGCCAGCGCATCCTCGATGTGGCGCTCGACCTCTTCATCGAGCAGGGCTTCGACGCCACCAGCCTGCGCCAGATCGCCGAACGCCTCGGCGTCACCAAGGCGGCCCTCTACTACTACTTCGAGTCCAAGGACGACATCCTCCTGGCGCTGCACATGCGCATCCACGAGTTCGGCAAGAACGCCTTCTTGGCCATGGGGGACGAGCCGGTCACCCTCGAGCAGTGGGGTGAGCTGGTCGACGAGATCGCCGTCCAGATGCTGCCCCAGCGCAAGATCTTCGCTCATGCACGAGCGGAACCAGGCCGCCCTCGAGAAGTTGCACAACGAGGCGCACGACGCCGAGCACGAGGACATCCAGAACAAGCTGCGCCAGGTGCTGGCCGACCCCCGGGTCCCGCTGGAGACCGGGTCAGGATGGCGGCGTCGGTGGGCGTCGTCTTCTCGGGCCTCTTCCTCGCCGGCGACGCGTTCGACTCCGAGACAGACGAGGAATTGGGCAGCCTGCTCCGCGGCGTCATCCACAACGTCCTCTTCGGATGACGGGACTGGTTCGCCGGACCGTTTCGAACCTGCCTTGGCTACAGTGCACCTGGTGACGGACACCTCGACCGGCGCAGCACCAGACGCAGAGCGCGAGCACCCCTACACGCTCGCCATCGACATCGGTGGTACTGGTCTCAAGGCCAATGTGCTCGATGCGAAGGGCGAGCAGGTCGCCGACCGGGTCCGGGTCGCGACGACCTACCCCATGCCGCCGAAGCACCTCGTCGAGCGGTTGACCGAGCTGGCCAGGAAACTGCCCGAGGCCGATCGCATCTCGGCTGGGTTCCCGGGGATGGTGCGTCGGGGCCACATCCTCAGCGCGCCGCACTTCGTTACCAAGAACGGTCCCGGCACCAAGGTCGACGTCAAGCTCGAGAGCGCGTGGTCCCACTACAACCTTGCCTCCGCGCTCGCCAAGTGCGATCGGCAAGCCGTGCCGCGTGGCCAACGACGCCGACGTCCAGGGCCTGGCTGTCGCGGGCACGAAGGGTTTCGAGGCCGTGATCACCCTCGGCACCGGGTTCGGCACCGCCTTCTTCATGGACGGCCGCCTGCTGCCGCACTTGGAGTTCTCCCACATCGAGTTCCGCAAGGGCGAGTCGTTCAACGAGCAGCTGGGGGAGCCGGCTCGCAAGAAGATCGGCGACAAGCGCTGGAACAAGCGCGTGGAGAAGATGATCACCTACCTCGATGCGGTGACCTTCTTCGACCACCTCTACGTCGGCGGCGGCAACGCCCCGCGCGTCAACCGCCGCGACCTCGGCGATGTGCTCGAGCGCATCACCGTCGTCCCCAACACGGCCGGCATCCTCGGCGGCATCAAGCTCTGGGAAGACGACCACGTCGGCGTGCAGAGCCCCGACGAAAACCACAACGTATGAGCTCCACGAATGAGCTCTGACGAATGACCTCAGACGAATGACCTCAGACGAATGACGGCCCTCGACACCGAGCCGCTGGCTTGGGACCCGCTCGACGAGAAGTACAAGGTCGACCCGCACCCCATCTGGAAGCGCCTGCGCGACGAGCAACCGCTCTATTACAACGAGGAGCACGACTTCTACGCGGTGAGCCGCTTCGCCGAGGTCGACGCCTTCAGCCGCGACCCCAAGACGTTCTGCTCGTCCCACGGCACGGTCATGGAGATGATCACGGCCGAGCCCGACCGAGATGGAGATGATGATCTTCATGGATCCGCCCGAGCACACCCGCTACCGGCGGCTGGTCTCCAAGGCCTTCACGCCTCGGCGGATGATGCTCCTCGAAGAGGACATCCGCACCCTCTGCGCCGGCATCCTCGACGGCCTGGTCGGCCAGACCTCGTTCGACTACGTGCAGGACTTCGGGGCCCGCGTACCGGCATACGTGATCGCCGCGCTGCTCGGGTGTGCCGCCCGAGGACCGGGACATGGTCCGCGGCTGGATCGACGAGTCCTTCCACCTCGATCCCGAGACGGGCATGTCGAACGAGGTGTCCCGAGCAGCGATGTTCAATTTCATGGACTACCTCGGCGCCACCCTGAAGGACCGCCGGCAGCACCCGCGCGACGACATGTTCACCGATCTGGTCAACGGCGAGATCGTCGAGGAGGACGGCGAGCCGCGGCGGCTGACCTTGGCGCAGGCGGTCAACTTCGCCGCCCTGATCGGGAGCGCGGGCACCGAGACGGTGGCTCGACTGCTCGGCTGGGCCGCGCTGACCCTCGACGACAACCCCGACCAGCGCGCCGAGCTCGCCGCCGACTTCAGGTTCCTTCCCAACTGCGTGGAAGAGCTCCTGCGCTACGAGGCGCCGTCACCGGTGCAGAGCCGCTGGTGCACCGCCGACGTCGATGTGTACGGCCAGACCCTGCCGGCCCGCTCGAAGGTCGTCATGATCACGGGCTCGGCCGGCCGCGACGAGCGGGCCTACCCCGACGCCGACCGTTTCGACATCCACCGCAACTTCGACCACCACCTGTCCTTCGGCTACGGCATCCACTTCTGCCTGGGCGCCGCGCTGGCCCGGACCGAGGGTCGGATCGCGCTCGAGGAGACGCTCAAGCGCTTCCCCGAGTGGTCGGTGAAGCGGGACGAGGCGGTGCCGCTCTACACCTCGACCGTGCGCGGGTACTCCAAGCTCCCGATCTCAGTCTGAGATCTGAACTCGACCGCCTCGGGACGGACTGCCGAGGCACGCGTTCAAGCGGCTGCCCGCTCCAGGCAATGGACGTCGAAGTACACGGGGAGTAGGTACTTAACGTAGTAGGCGTGGACCGTGAGTTTTGGGTAAACGAGATCCTCGTATTGGACGATGCTGACGCGATCGTTCTTGTCGGCGTAACGCTTGCACTCCTCGAGCAGCCGGTCGACTTCGTCGCGAGAGTCCTGCAGCAGCCCGAGGTGGTCGTATCCGGGCGAGGACATCGGGGTGTCGCTCTCGGCCAGGAGGATGAACTGGCCCGGGTCGGGCTGCAAGAGGTGGCAGAGCTGACCGACGACCTCCGTATCGAGAGCGCTCCACCCGAAGACCGCGCCGTAGAAGGCGTCGACCTCCTCGCGGAATTCCTTGGTGAGTGTGCCCCTCGGGAACGTCATCTCCATGTGGTTGAAGCGCATCGGCTGCTCCTCTCGTCCGATCGCGACACTAGGTCCACCCTCTTCCCCGACGTCGCCTGTCCGCAGTGACACCGTCGCCGAGCAGTGTCTGACCAGCTCTTTTTTGCCATCGAACGGAACTCAGGCGTCCGGTAGGATCAGCTGTCTCAAACCGGCGCTCGTAGCTCAACGGACTAGAGCATCTGACTACGGATCAGAAGGTTGGGGGTTCGAATCCCTCCGAGCGCGCAGGATAAGCCCAGATCAGCTGGCTAATGCGAAAATAGTTTGCTGGCAATCCCTTCGCCTGGCAATCTGATTGGCAATCCACCTATCAAGGGAGATTGCCGTGGCAGGTCATCTTCAGCAGCGAGGTCCCAAGACATGGCGCCTCAGCGTCTTCGTGGGGCGGGACTCGCGCACTGGCAGGAAGCGCTACGCCCAGCGCACTGTTCACGGCACCAAGAAAGAAGCAGAAAGGAGCTCGCACGACTCGTTACCGAGGTCGATGAAGGCCGCCACTCGGCCTCAGCCGCTGGCACGTTCGGCAATCTCCTCGACCGCTGGCTCGAGACCAAAGCGCAGTCCGTCGATCCGGCGACCATCTCCAACTACCGGTGGGTGAGTGAGAAGTACATCCGCCCAGGGCTGGGACGGGCCCGCCTGGCCAGCCTGAAGGCCGCGGACATCGACGCCTTCTACGTGCGATTGGCAGCTCAGCCGGGCGAGCGTGGCAAGAAGCTCTCACCGCGAACCATCCGGATCTGCCACAGCGTGATCCGCCAAGCCCTCGATCAGGCCCGGAAGTGGGGCCTGATCACCCGCAACCCGGCCATTGACGCCAGCCCACCCAGATCTCGCCACCACGAGATCCATCCCCCCTCCGTCGAGCAGGTGCTGACCCTGCTCGCGGCGGCGAAGGACTACGACGAGGACTTCGCGACCTATTTGCGCGTTTTGGCAGCCACCGGGTGCCGGCGAGGCGAAGCGCTCGCTCTCCGCTGGAGCTCCATCGAGTGGAAGAAGTGTGAACTGTTGATCGCCCACTCCCTGACGACGGTCGATTCCTCCATTGTCGAGAAGGACACGAAAACTCATCAGTCCCGGCGCGTCATCCTAGATACCGGAACAATTGAAGCGCTCGAGTCGCAGAAAGAGAGGGCTCGGGCGCGCGCCTCCACCTGTGGAATGGCACTACGCGAGGAGGCATACGTCTTTACGTCGGAGGCTGACGGCTCTGTGCCGTGGCGACCGGACGTCGCGACGAACCGCTTTGGGCGGCTCTGCAAGTCGGCAGGGATATCCGGGGTCCGGCTCCACGACCTGCGTCACTACGTTGCCACCAACCTCGGGGCGGCGGGAACCCCGATAGCGACGATTAGCGCGCGCCTCGGCCACCGCGATCGTGCCACGACCTTGAATATCTATCAGCATGCGCTTCCTGCGCAGGATCATGACGCGGCCCAACTTCTCGGTGCCCTGCTCGACACCGAGCCACTCGAGTAAGTCATGGATCCAGACCCTAACCACGCGCCATCTCGCCAGCAGTCTGAAACGCTTCCGACGCTGATCGACATTCAGGCAGTCGCTCTGTTCCTTGGGATGTCAACCCGTCAGGTTCGCCGGTTCGTTGCCGACGGTCAGATCCCATTCATACGAGTGGGCCGCAGCATTCGCTTTGATCCCGACGAACTCCGCGAGTGGATCGACGAGCGACGATCTGGCCCCATGCAGTTGAGGTCGGATTAGATGTAAGAAATCAACCCGACTCAATCCTTCTCGAAACCTGCACCGGGTCCGAACTTCAACACCGTCACGTTCTCGGTCACCGTCCGGACGACACCATCAGAGAACCCGGCTTCTGCGATCGCCCGGATCTCCACCGAAATCTCAACGTGTCCCTCTGCCTGGAGATGCACGAGGACCTCGTCAGCGACGGCGCCGAACTCCTTGACCGCTCGAACGGGGTCGATCTCGATCGCGCCCTGGAATACCTTCGGCGACGTTGCCGCCGGCCTCCCCGACGAATCGTCCTCCGCCTCATCCACGCCACCTTCACCTGCCGGACCCGCCGGACCCGCAGTGCCTCCAGCCTCGCCCTCCGCCTTCTCCTCATCCGCAACAATCTGAGCTAGCGCCACTGTCGGCTGCACCACCAGCGATTCCAGGTTGACAACGCTGGCCCGGGTGAAGCCGGCAGTCAGCCCGCCATACCGTTCGTCGTCTAGGAGGACGTCGGCGACGGCGAAGCCCTCGGACTGCCAGACCGTCGAGGCCGGACCGTTGCAGACCGTCTCCTCTAGGACCTTGCGATCCCTCAGTTTCGGCAGGTACGGGTACTGCGTGAACACGTCCCACAGCCGCCCGACGGTGACGTGCCCACTCGACCACTCCTTCGCCAGAACGCCGTCGAGCAGGGTTCGCAACAACACGGCCGGGTACTGCGTATAGAGCGATCCCTCCCGAACCAGTCGATCGGCGGCCCGCACGGCGAGCCCAGAAGAGCCGTCGAGCTTCTGCTCCACGAATTCCACGGGGGATCCAGGCTCCGGGTCCTGGCGGGGCACCAACAGCCAGCGGTAGGTCTCGCCCATTCGCACCTCAATCGCCTTCTCGGCTCGTTCGCACCGCTCTTTGGCCTGGCGTTCCTGGGACTTGTCGAGGTTGAGAAGGTCGGCGTCGTCGACGATGCGCTTCCACGCCAGGTACTCGGCTGCCGCGACCTCAAGGTGATCGATGGCTTGGCTGTCCGGCGCAAGGAAGACGAGCATGTTTCGGCGCTGCCGGGCGCCGTTGCCGCGCCGGTTGAATAGCTCCTCGATTGCCGTCCGGGCCGGACTGAATTCGGACTTTGCCGTAAAGTGGAGGTCGGGGGCCAGCACCACTAATCGGACGTCGTCGTCGTCGCTGACCTCATCGCTCGTCGCGGGAGCAACGTGGACTCCCCCGAACGCCCCACGGTCGCGCACCGCTTTCTCGAGGCGTCCGACGAGTTCGGCGTGCACCTCGTCGAGACGCTGCGTCCGGAGCTGTTCGGCCGCCTCTTGCGCCTGGCGCACCACGCTTTGGCGCGTGTCGAACCAGCTGCGGCTACCTTCGACGTAGAGGAAGGAGGCTCGGTCAGCTAGCCGTTTGAGCGCGTCGCCGTACGTCTCGATCGTCTCTCCCGGCATCGCACACGCCAACCGGACCCGCTGCGTCTCGATCCCACGGTTCGCCGACTTGAGCGTCGGCGCCGACCCGAAGAAGATCGCCCGCGCCACCCGGCGCGTCGCCTGATAGCGGCCAAGGTTGGGGAAGTCCCGGTCGAGCTGCCGGCTCGTGGCGTCCGGGCCGTCGACATCGGTGTCCAGCACGGGCTTGAAGGAGTCCTCCAGGTGGCGCAGGAGTTCTAGGTTGACGCTGGAGAGTTCGAGGGGCAGGGAGGATGGCATAATCATCGGCGACTGGTCCCCGGAGTCCCACAGTGCCGAGATCACCGACGCCATGAGGCGCAACACCCCGCGGGTACGCTGAAAGCGCTGGAGTGTCGACCAGTCCTGGTAGAGGCGCGCGAAGAGTTCGGGATGGATCGGGTACGCCCGCTGCAACTGCTCGATATAACGGGGCGACTGCACTTCCTCAGGGAGCTCGGCCCTCTGTTTGCGGTAGTAGTCGAAGAAGGCCTGCACCGTCACATCTCGATCGGCGACGTGCTCTGCGGCCAGGGGCTTGAACAGGCGCCGGCGGACGATCTCGAACGACTCCTCGGCCGACGCTGGGCGCCACGAGGACTCGAGCCGGCCGATGACGGCCTTCAGCCGCACCAGGGCCTCGCGGCCGCCGTAGCCGCCGAGCTCGATGTCCGAGTGCGACGGCTCACCCGCGCCCTGCGTCGGCTCGGACGCCGGGATGGAGACCACCAGGAGGACGCCGTTGCTGCGCTTGGTCGCCTCGGTGAGGGCCTGGGCAAACGTGAAGTGCGTGTCGAAGCTCCCTCCCGGGAGGCTGTCGTCCCCATATAAGGTCCTCGCGTACGCCACCCACTCGTCGATGAGGATCAAGCAGGGGCCGACGTGCGCAAAGACGGCGTCGAGCGCGTCCCCCGGGCTCGACGCCGTGCGGTCGGCTTCGGCCACAAGGTCGTAGGCAGCTCGCCCGCCGAGTTGCCAGGCCAGCTCACCCCACAACGTGCGGATCTTGGTGCCGTCATCCTTGAGCTCGAGTTGACCAGGCTTGAGCGCCGTCCCCACGAGCACCGCCCGGGGACCGCAGGCAACGTAGCGATCCCCGCGGCACCGAGCAGGTCGCGCAGTTCGGTCGGCATGGCCTCGAGCGGAGCGCCCGAGAAGAGGTGGTACAGGGCGATCATCGAGTGCGTCTTTCCACCGCCGAAGGTGGTCTGAAGGTCAACGACCGGGGTCCCCCCCACGCCGCCTACCCGGCGAGCCGCATCCACCAGCAAATTCCCGAGGCCCTCGGTGATGTACGTCCTCCTGAAGAACTCGACGGGGTCCACGTACTCGGCCGAGCCGCGGCCATTTCGCACGGCCTGCAAGTCGGCCGCGAACTCGGCCAGGGCGAACCTCCCCTGCGCTACGTCATCATGCGGTTCGGCAACTTCGCGCCATGGCTTCAAACCCTTAACGGGACCCGTGACCGCAACGGTTCCCGAAGGGGAGTTCTTGGCTTCCGCTTCGAACCGACTCCGCAAGTACTCATCTCGTTCCGAGCCCACCGCATCAGCTTCAGCGGCATCGACGGCTACGAGGACTTGATGCACCTCATCCAAGACTCGGTAGGTGTCGTCGAACTGAAACGCCTTGTTGTGGGCCCAGTCGTTGCGACGCTGGCGAAGGGAGAACACGACGTTGCGGATCGCGTTCGAGAGTTCTTGCCGGAACGCCACGCTCCAGAAGTCAGCCATCACCCGCAACAACACCTGTGGGTCTTCCAGATGCGCGTCCCGACCGACACCCTGCTGAGCCGAGTTCCTCCAATCCTCGAACCAACCGTCCTTCTGCGGATGGAATCGCTTCATCCGTCGATCCACGTACGGAGCCAAACCTTCGGCCAGCTGCTCGAAGGTCTTGCCTACCCGGTCACGATTGCTCACCGCCATCTTGCTCAATCCGATCCTGTCGTCGATCCGGTACGAACTACACCAGTGTGCCCTGCGCGGTTCCCTCCGCCACGGCTCCTGCCGAAGCCATCGACCGCAGAGAGCCCCACACCGCGGCCAGCGCGTTGTAGGGACCGGCCTCCTTGGCCCATCCCTTTCGCTCACACAACGAATACAGTCGGTAGGCCAGCGCCTGAGCTGCGTCTCCAACACCGCCGAGTCGTTCCAGCAGGGAAGCCGCGGCCGACTCACCGCCCTCGTCCAGAGTTTTGACCAGGTGCTGGGTCGCCTCCCACACGGACAATCGGTCGTCAGTGACAGGATCCCATTCGCTGGGTAGCTCGTCGCGTTCAATGAGCCGTACCTTGCCTGCGCTCGACCGCACGATCCCGTCTCTGACGAGACCATCTACAGCGACGCCCGTCGCCGTCGCCAGAACCTCCGCCTCACCGAATGGCCCTTCGTCGAAGCCACGCTGTTCGAACCATTTCACAGCCCACCGCGTGGGTGGGTCCAGTTCACCCTCAGACGCCTCAAGCACTTCAGCAAGCACATGGTTGATGAGGCCGAGGGCGATTCGCACTCGCATCGGATCGCCACTTGGTTCAACGACCTTGGCGAAGCTAGAGAACACGGCCATACCAGGTCCGATAGCTGCCTGGGCTAGGTCAACGGGCGCGATGCCACCGCTCTGCAGGTCACGCAGGGCATGGCCCAATTGCCCCTTGAGGGCCTGAATAAATCCACGTCTGTCCGTGATCCCGGCCGTATCAGGACGCGACCTGCAGACGAGCACAATTGATGAGGCCGAGCGCGTTTGACTCACGATTCCGCATTCGGTTGCTTGCCTCGGTTCGCACCGGCCATGTTCCCGTGACCATAAGGCCGGAACCAATCAATCCCTCCAACATCTGTTCCCAGCCAGTAGATGCGACCGACGACAACTCCGACTCGTCTTGGTCAATTTCGCTCTGCTTGAATGCATAAAAGAAGCTCATTGGGATGTCCACTGAATGGCCTAGCGCTGCTTTCGCGAATACGGCGCGAAAGCCTGCCTGAAAATGCTGCTCAGCATCTGCCTTACTTCCTCCGAAGCGCGATGGGTCCGCAACCAGTTCAGATGCCTTAGGTGTGAGCACGGTTGCGAGAACGTCGGGATAGAGATCGCGCAACGACCGCCGCAGCCACACGTAGAAAAAGTCTGAGAGCGCTGCATACCCAATGTTGTCGTAGTAGGGCGGATCGGTGGCGAGCACCATGTCGGTGAAGTCAACGAGAGTCGCGTCTCGTTGGTGGGCCTCACCGGGGACCTTCCGGATGAAATCGAAACCAGGGGATACAAGGGCTCTCGTCACACCTTGGATCAGAACACTCCACGATCCTGAACTCGTGCTAAACGGGTTGCCTTCTGCAAAATCCCATACCATAGAGATCGTCTGTCTCGCGAAGAGATGGTGAGGGCATTGCACTGACGGATCCCAGCCGCATAACGAATTCGACAAGTCAGCGAACTTGTCGACAATGAACGCGAGGTACGTGGCAACGGCATCTGCGTAAGCCTCATCACCGCTGGAATCCTCTAAGACTTTTGCATGAGCCTCCAACACCATGTCGCTAAGTGTGCACAGTGCGACAAGCTGACGATTAGCAAACAGGTCCGCATGTCGCGTCATTCCGTAGCCCTGCACTCGAAACCCGAGCGCCTGCTCTGGGAGCTCCGTGTCTGGGGCATCCCGAGGGCGATCCACGAGGGCGACGCGCTCGTGCTCTTCGCTCGGCGGCAAGTAGATCCTCCTTCGATCGCCCTCCGCAGCGACCGCCATCAACTGCACGCCGATTCGCTTAGCCTTACCCTCCTCTCGGACGTAGCTAAGCGGCACGGGTGAACCACACACGAGACACACAGCTCCACTCCGGGATACCGTGCCATCCTTCTCCGGGCCTTGTTTGGTTTCTGCGATCTCAAACCGGACAGCGCTTCGCAGCGACGTCAGGGACCGCTCTCACCCATGCCTCCTTGCCAGGACGCTTGGACAACCAGAAAGACCGGACGAGCGGCATATTGGATCTACACGCTGGGTTAGGGCACGTAACCGTTCGAGCCCATATCCACGCAATGACAGGAGATTCCTTGCCATTCTGAAGGTCGGCGCCTGGATACAAGTGGCCGATTCGACTCCACGCCTCGTCCCGAATCCAGGTGCCGTAATAGCGAACATCTTCCGCAAGCCCTTGTACCCCCCGCCAGCCCTGCATTCCGTTCAGGACTGCTCCAGACTCCGGGCGCACCGGCGGTCTGTCGACAAGACTGAATGGAAGCTCTATCAGCGCCTTCGTGATGAGAACAGCAACTGGGTTGAGATCGCTTCCATGCGCCTCTAGACCGAGGCGTTGGGCCTCAAGTGGAATGGCTCCCCCACCACAAAATGGATCGAGCACGGCGGGCAGCCTGTCACCGCAGGATCGACGGATCTCCTTGCGGGCGGCTTCGAGCACGTCTTCGTTCGTCGTGTTCTCCCACTTCACGAGTTCCTCGAGGATGCCGAACAGCCGGAGGCGTTCGTGTTCTTGCGCCTCCTCGGTCGGGAAGTCCTCCGGGAGGGCTGAGGGATCGTCGACAAGCTGGGCGAAAAGAACAGCACGGCAGGCCGCCAGTGGTCGTCGTGCCCACCACAGATGCAATGTCGAGGGTTGGCCATGGCGAATCGACTTCTCTCGAGCCGCCTCCCGGTTGATGGCATCGAGCGGTAGCGCTACCTCGATCAGTTTCTTCTTGTATGTCTCAGTCATGTCAGCGGCGCCTCGCCGCGCTCCCACATCTCCTTCCAGTCGATTGTGACGCTTGTCGTCGCCCAGCCCGGCTCGCCCGCTGCAAGACGCGAACTCTGAGCCAGGGACATAGCGCACGTCCTCACCGCCGTCAGGCTGCACCTCGACGAGGGCCAGGATGTGGTTGTCCGGCGAATTCCGCGGCGTGCATGACTTCCGTATATGTCGGGCTAAAGGTCTCAGCACCGCTGATGCGTCCCTTCACCTCGATGAAAACGAGGTGTCCGTCCTCCTCTGCCGACAGGATGTCGAAGCCTGGGTTGTTCCGTGGCATCTCGCTAGGCGAACGCCCCAGCCTCGGTTCGATCTCCATCACCGCCTCCACCGCCCGGCGCTCGACCGCCTCCGTGTTTTTGGCTCGCTCGGCCACCTCCTGAGACGGCTCGCCTCGCACGAGCTCGAGGTAACCCTGGGGCAGCACCAGCGCGGCGCCAGTAATCTGGGGTGCCTTGGGATCGAGGGCCGCCTCCAGGTCCAGTTCGTGCATGCGGCGATCGAGGCGCTCGACCAGATCGGTCGCGATCCGCTCCGCCTCCTCGGGTCGCTTACGAACCTGCTTGCCTGCTTCGACCTGCAGGCGCAAATCCCGAGCCCGGTGGTCCCAGTAGTTGATCTCCGACTGCAAGCGCTGACGCACCAGACGCCGGGTTCGTTCGATGCGTCCCTCGGTAAGAGCCTCGACCTCGCGCAGATGGTCCGGTACAGCCTCGGTGATCGCCGCCGCAGTTGCCCGTGCCACGAGATCCTCACTCAACCAAGGAAGCAGCCTCGCGGTCGACGCAGCATCGACTTCGCCGTCGCCAACCTTGCGGTAGTCGAGGTAGGGGGCATCACGGATGGCCCTGCTCGAACCGTCAGCCCCGAGACCGATAAAGGCGAATCGACGGGAGACCACGTGCTGGATGCCGTGGTCGTCGGTGCGGCCGTCCGCGATTGCGTGCTCGAGATAAGTAAGTACCCAGGGCTCCGTGGAAGGGTCGGTCGGGTCAACGAGGACGGCCCCCTCCCGGAGCAAGGAGCCAAAGCGTTCGATCGTAAGATCGACGACCGCGTCCATCAATGGGTGGCCCGGAGCGAGCAGGTCGGCATCTGGCAGACCGGACTCCTTCACCAACTCCCGGTCGAAGGTGACCCGCTCGTAGGCCCGTCCGACTGGGCAGGCCGCGGCCGATGAGCCGGTCCCGTTCCCGGAGCTCCCGCGGCACGTTCGTGATCTCGTAGCGCCCGGGCTCTCGCGGTCGGATCCGGCCTCCCACGAGGTCGAACGCGCCCATGAAGAACTGTCGGATGTGGTGAGGCTGGAGGCGGCGGGCAGCCGCCTCGTCCATCTCCGCCCGCACCTTGTGCAACGCCCGCTCGTCCATGATCGTCGGGGCCAGCGCTTGGTGCTCGATGAGCTCGCGCAGTCCGTCACCGACCGTGGCGTCGATCACCGTGTTGATGCGATCCCGTACATCTGGGTCGTCGTTGTGACGGATCGCGTCGATGAGCAGGTCGCGCAGCGCCGTGGCCGAAAGTGCCTCGCCCAGCACGTTGAACACCTGGCCGCCCAATGCGTCTCGCTGCTCCTCGAGCTTGTCGAGAAGCCGACGGAACACCGCGCCCTCTCGGGTATCGGCGGCGACGAGGTTCCACATGTAGCAGACATCTTCTTGGCCGATGCGGTGGATTCGACCGAACCGCTGCTCAATACGGTTGGGGTTCCACGGCAAGTCGTAGTTGATCAGGAGGTGCGCCTGCTGGAGGTTGATGCCCTCGCCGGCCGCGTCCGTGGCCACCAGGATCGAGCACTCCTTGTCCTGGGTGAAGCGGACCTGGATGGCCCGGCGCTGGTCTCGCCCTGTCGAACCAGAGATCGCTTCCACGGCCTCCGGCCGGCCGAGGTGTCGCCGAAGCTTGTCGGTCAGATACGTCAGCGTGTCGCGGTGCTCGGTGAAGATGATCAGCTTGCGAAGGCTCCCGTCTTCCTTGCGCATCTCATCCTCGTCGAGCAGGTCGAGGAGCTGGGTCCACTTGGTGTCCGTGTTCGACCGCCGAACCGCTTCTGCCAGCTCCTCCAGCCGGCGGAGCGTCGCCACCTCCGACCTCGAGTTCTGCCACCGTCCGCGCTGCTGTGGCGTCGTCGACGATCTCCTCCTCGAGTCCTCCAGTTCGCCGCCCTCGTAGTCGGTCAGCGCCTCGGGGTCGTCGTCCAGCGCCACGATCAGTCGGTCGATCTCGGCCTGATGGGCCAGCTCAGCCCGGCGTTTCGCTCCGCGCTCTTCGGCGATCCGCTCCTCCAGCCGCCGCCGCCGGCGATGGAGCGACTGGTAGATCGCCTCGGGTGAACTGGCCAGCCGGCGCTGGAGGATCGTCAGGGCGAACCCAACTCGATTGCGTCGCTGTCCCCCGCCCTCCTCGGCGGCAACCCGATCGGCGCGATTCATCTCGTTGGTGACGTAGTCGGTCACCTGCTCGTAGAGCGCCGCCTCCAGCGGCGATAGGGGGTACTCCACGGTCACGGCGATGCGTTCGGGGAACAACGGCGTTCCGTCAAAGCGCAGGAGCTTTTCCTTGACCATCCGCCGCATCATGTCCTCGACGTCGCCGGTACGTAGGCCGTCGCGGGGCTTGCCCACGAAACGGTCGGCGTCGAGAAGGGCCATGAAGAACTGGAAGTCCTCGTCCTTGCCGTTGTGGGGTGTGGCCGTCATCAACAGCAGGTTCCGGGTATGGGCGCCGAGCGCTCGCCGAGCTCGTACAGCTGGGTCTTCTTCACCTCGTTGCCGAAGACGTGCGCCGACATTCGATGGGCCTCGTCGACGACGACCAGGTCCCACGGCTGCTCAACCGCTCGGGCAGCCGAGGTCCTCGTTACGCGAGAGCTGGTGCACCCGGGCGATCCACAAGTCCCGCTCGGTGAAGGGATTCCCCGTCCGGGCGTTCTCGACGTCCGCTCGGGTCAGGATGTCGAAAGGCAGGCCGAACTTCTCGTCGAGCTCGTCCTGCCACTGCTGGACCAGGCTCGCCTGGGGCGACGATCAGGCAGCGGCGGAGGTCCCCGCGGAGCATCAGCTCCTTGATCAGAGCCCAGCCATAATGGTCTTCCCGGCGCCCGGGTCATCCGCCAGCAGGAACCGGAGTGGCTGGCGGGTGAGCATCTCCTTGTAGACGGCACGGATCTGGTGGGGCAAGGGCTCGATGTGGAGCTGAACACCGCCTGCATGGGGTCAAACAAATACGCCAACCGGATGCGCCGAGCCTCCGATCGCCAACCTGAAGTACTCGCCGTCCGCCGCCAAACGAGAACTGGGCGCTGGGACCCTCGATCTCGAGGATGGCCTCCCTGTCCCGGTAGACGACGGAGTCCCGCAGATCTCCGCCCTCGGTGCGCACGACCAGACTGCAGGCCTGATCACCGGCCATGGTGGCGGACTCGATGGTGACTGGGCCGGACGGGTCGATCCCCCGGACCCGCACCCCGGGAAGCAGCTGCTCAAGCTGTACGGCCATGCCCCACCACGCCAGGGGCTCCCCGTCCATATCGCCTCATTGCCGTCACTCCTCCCCGACCGCCATCGCCAAGTGCCAGCGATCGTACGGCATGCCTGTTACTCCGTCCTCCCGCGGCCAGCCCCCCCGCGCACCCAGGCCAGCGGGGTGCAACCCGGCAACCGATTGATCTCACACAGTTCCACCAAGGTGGGAAAGGCATCTGTGCGGATTCATTTGCACCTGCGGGGTTCTCGTCGTGGCTCCCGGCTGGTTCCAAGCTCCTCTGGCACTCACCACCGGGTCGCCGATCGAGAACATCAGCACGAGTCGATGGAGGGTTCAGGCAGTGGAAGAACACGCCGAGCCGAGCAATTCGAGCAGCGCAGCCTTGGGGACCACGATGCGGCGCCCGAAGCGGACCACCGGCAGCTCGCCACGGGCGACAAGCTCGTAGGCAAAGGCCCTCGACAGGCCGAGGAGCTCACCCGCCTCGGCAACGCTGAGCACCAGCCGCTCGCTCGCGAGCAGCGGGGCAGCGGCTCTCGAAGCCGGCGACTCGGGATCGTCAGCTACTGGGTGAACATCCGCTCGGACCTCGGGATTGCCTTCCGACCCGAGCGCCAACGATGTCCGAACTGGGGCGGGGGAGGCTGTCCTCACCGGGAGGATCACACGCGTCTGAGACATTGGCCCTCCGTGCTTGCAATGCGGGGCCATCTGCCCTGCTCTGTTCCATGGTCCACCCGCACGTCACCTCGAGGGTCACCTTGGGGCGACACCCGACGATCCTCTTTTCGAACAGCGCTGTCACCTTTTTCCGCGAGATCGTCACCCTTGGATATTCAGCGCCGTTTGAAAGAGCAGTTCAACATGCCTGTTGAGGGCAGTTTCGACAGCCGGTGGCTCTCCGCTCAGCCCACACGCCCCGTCGTCTCCCATGCGGTGATGATCCGCTGCCCCCGGACCTCTTGTGGTTCAATCCTCATACTGGTCTTCCTGGCAGCAGTCGGCTGGATCCGGCCGGCCAACCCGAGCCCCCTGGTGGAGCGAGAAGCTCCTCTCGGCGGCACCAGTTCCTGGTGACTAGCATGTCGTGGGTTCTCTCGACGTGTCTGGCGGTGCTGACGGTCCCATCGTGCGCCCCGTCGCCTCGGCCGCAACGGCGGCTCGGAAACTGGCCGGCGGCGTTCGCTCGCTCACTGACCTTCGGTCCCGCCGCAACTTTCCGGCCGACCCTGCGGGCAACGGTTGCCCCCTGGTCTTCCCGGTTCGCGTGTCGTGCCCGTAAGCACCACACACGAAAGGAACCACACCATGAACACCGTCACCATCACAGGAAACCTGACCCGGGAGCCCGAGATCCGCTACACCCGAGAAGGCCAAGCCACGGCCCAGCTCGGCGTGGCCGTCAACCGGGGCTGGCCGGACCGGACCACCCAGGCGTGGCAGGAGAGCACCTCGTTCTTCGACGTCATCTGCCGGCGGGACCTGGCCGAGAACGTGGCCCTCAGTCTCACCAAGGGCATGCGGGTCGTGGTCACCGGCCGCCTCGAGCAGCGCAGTTGGGAGAGCGACGAGGGCGAGCACCGTTCCAAGGTCGAGCTCACGGCCGACGAGATCGGGCCGAGCCTGCGCTTCGCCACCGCCGACGTCCACCGGACAGAGCGCCGTAGCGCCGAGGCTGAGGCCCAGCAGGTCGAGATCTTCTGAGCCGGACCAGGGGCCGGGGGAGCGATCCCCGGCCCCTCCGCCGCCGTGCCGGGTGACGTTCATTCATTAGCGCTGAGAACGTCACCCTGGCGGGCGACGGCGCTGGTGGGAGAGGGGGTGGACCGGCGCCGATCGGCGTCATTAGCGGACACTGCGGGGGGCCGCCTCGGTGGCCGCCGGCTCCGCCGTCGCCTCGCGGGCTCGGCTCGGCCATCGGGCTTCGCTTCCTCGCTCGGGCACGCCCGCCGCTTGACTCCGATCGGACGGCCCGGTCCGTTCGCACACAGCGGAGCAAGGACGGGCCTTGCTCCGCTCCGGAGCCGCCCGAGACGATCCGACCGAGCCCCACCTGGCGAGCAAATCGGTCCAAGACGCGCCTCCCCACGTAGCCCCCTTCCATCGAGGAAGGGGGCTACGTCATGTCCCTTCCATCGGCTCCGCCGGACCTGTACAACACATTCCACACCCGTGCACCACGGGCGCCCTCCGCCCTGCGGGTGGAATTTCTCGCTCTCCCGGGAATGGGATGTTCGAGAGAAGTGCAAGGGATGCCTCCGGAGCAGTGCATCGTCAAGATCAGGTGACACCCAAGGTGACGTCGACGAGGCTCACGGCCGAAGAACTCTCCAAGGGCGAGATTATGCGCTGCCTCGAGCGATACGTGCCTCGGAAGTGTTCCGGGTCCAGGACGAAGCGACGTCGCGGTCAACGAAATAGTCAACGTCGATTGCTGCTTGACAACAAGAGGAGCCTCACTGCAGTGCGAAGCCACCTCGTCGACCACAGGAACAACGCAGGGGCGACAGGTTCGGCTCGTGAAGAAACGAAAAACGCATCCAGGCCGGCCCTGACGGTCCGGCGACTTCCATTATGTTCACTCGATTTTGCTCCGAGCCGTCAAGGCACGGCGCCCGAAATGTCGAGCGCCTCGGCTAAGCCGGCCTGGACGGCTCTGGCGATCAGTCGGCACAACGAGGCCTGATTCGGCGCAACAATGGCCGTGATCAGGAGCGTGGACATCCGCGTGGACATCTCTGTGGACATCAGGACACTGCCATCTCGGCCAAGGCTCGAGCCATAAGTGGTCGCTGTCTGTGCTTCAACAGATGGACAGGCACTCTCCAGCGTGGTCGTGACTGAGCCCCAGCGGAGCCCCATACGTCGACCGACCATCAGATCGACGAGGTCGTTTCAGTCGACCCCCTCTAGGACGAGCATTCGACTTCAGTCGAGGCTTTGAAGCGAGCAGTGTGCCAACCCCAAAGAACCAATTCCTGGGCCGTAACCGCAGGTAGGAGACCCTTCCGCTCGCGCGAGCGCTCGCGCGAGGGCTGAGATCCACCACCCTGACGCACCTACCTGGGACAATGGCGGTCGAGGAGGAGTACTAGTCCTCCTCGACCCGTAAACAAGGAGTGCCGCAATGGGGCATCTCACTCATCCACGGACTGAGTCTGCGCCACCAAGGCATCTCCCCACAAGTGGAAGGAGCCAGCAGTGGCCACTGTTACGACAATCACCGCCCAAGTCCGGTGCATCGTAAAGCGTGATCGGACGAATCCTCACGAGCGGATCAAGGCGATCGGCGGGGTCAATCCGGATCGCAGTCGATGGAAGCTCAACGAGACTGATGCGATCGCCGGCATGAAGAGCGGCAAGTACAGCTTCTACGTCGAGCGCCCAGTAGGCCACCGCGTATCGGTAGTCATCACAAAGACGCGGGCCGGCCACGAGTACCTAAAGACCGAGGCGGACGGAGAGCAGCCGAACAATCTCTTGGCGCTTCCCGAGTGTCCGTAGCGGACACGATTGTCCGGGACGTCAGGATGCAACTACGAGGTTCGACTGAGACTGACGAGTTCGAACCGCATGTCGTCCCTCAGCTGTTGGAGCCCATGTGCTATCCGAACTCCGGACGGCCAAGTCAGCGGCAGCAAGCAGATTCAGCTGCTTGCGAATGTTGCCGACGTGGAGCGCCACCACTCGGTCAATTTCGGCGGTCGTCGCATCGTCCCATGCAACCAAAAGAGTCAAAATCTCCCAGCCACCTTCGCTTATCAGGCGTTTGTCGCGAGGAGTTGGAGCATTGGAAGGGCGTTGATACGTCGCCGCAAATCGAAGCATCTCGTCTCGCGGCACGTACCAACGACCCAGCTTTCGACGTGCGTGAAGCCTGCGTTGAAGGACCATGTCGTTGACTGTTGCTCGATGAACGCCCAGGAAACTTGCCACCTCAGTAATAGGAACCAGATCTGGGTCATTACTAGTCAAGGGCATCTACATAGAATTGCATCAGCACTCACGCGAGTGGTGGATGCCTCTCGCGCCAGAGATACGAAAAGAAGGTTCAAATGAATAATCGTCACCAAGTTGCACTAGTCACCCTGGCAGGAGCGCTAATCGTTGGTGCCGTGGCCCAACTGGTCATTCAGCACGAGGCGGCGGTCCTCGGGATCTCGATGCTCGAGATCGGGCTAGCGGGATACGTGATCGGCGCAGCGCTTACCCGAGCTGTATCCCACTAACAGAGCCGACTTTCGAACCGCAGTCGGGATCACTGGTTTCAACCTCAGGACTGCTTTTTGTCGAAGCAGCCCAGCCGGCAGCGAAACGCGGAAGACCCGGCAAAAATAAGGGGAGGAGCGGCCATCAGCGATGGCGGCTCCTCCCACTTGAACTAAAGCAAGGATACCAGTGTTAGCTGCCGATGGCTATACGCCCCTGGTTGCGGGGCGGTTGTTTGACTATTTCAACCGGCATGCCCCTTGGCACCGTGCGCTGTGGACGATCGGCACGGCGCTCTCCATCGAAGAAGTCGCAGAGTACAGCGACCTGACTCGGAGCGGCGCATTCAACGGGCCACAGGGGCTCCAATTCGTTATCCAGGCGACTCGAAAGCTCGTCGAAACTGACCCTGGCGCCGGGCCCGAAGTCCTTCGAGAGTCCATTCTCGCAGCTCTCGAGGAGAAGGTGGCCAAGACCGAACAAGGGGCGCTGTCCTTGCGTCACTTAGCGGGCAGAGTTCGATCTGGCTATCTAGAACGCCTCGCCGAGGCGATCCGCCAGGGTGAGATGACAAGCGTTGAGTCAGCGTCCAGCTTGACTGCTGCGCACTTGCTTGATGCGAGGCTCAGTTCGGGGTTTCTTCATGAGTGGCTCGCCGAGCTGGTGAAAGATGACACCCGTACCTTGGACATCGCCGAAGTCTTGGATGATGCCGAATCCCTCTGCAGTGGCTCACCATCGGAGTACGAGGTATGTATACCGCTCACTGCTGTTCCCGGGGGATATCCAGGCCCCATGCCAGAAGGCTGGTTGGACTCACAGCAAACAGCTGAATGGATCGATGGATTAACGGTCCGGCCATCTGGCGACACGCGACAGGCAGGGTCTGTCAAGGTGTCGATTTCAGCACGTGATCCGTGGAGCGCCGTCGAGAACTGCGCTGAGATGGTTGCACAGACTGCCGCACGCATTGCACTCGGTCATCGGCAGGGGCACGTGATTCTGAAGGGGGTGGGTTGGGTCTCGGGATACTCAACTGGCTTCCCGCTTCGATCGAGCACCTTCGCTCGTCTCCGGTCGTATAAGACAGCTAAAGACATCTTCAGACTGTCTTCAGACATCGAGGACGCCAGAGTGGACGATGCCCTAGAGATCTTCTCTGGCTTGGAGTCCGGCACCCGGGGATCAGCACTTACTGGAGGTTGGGCGGCAGTGGAGGGTCTACTCTTGCGACCAGGAGAGTCCCCCGCGGTTCTTGCGGCCGATCGACTAGCCGCGATTGTCGCATGCGCATTACCTCGGGCGATCCTTACGGCCCTCTCATACGCGCATAGACCACCCTCCCCAGATCAGCTTCAGCGCGACCTGAGTACGTGTACTTCGAACCTTGAACGAAGCAGGACGTTGGAGGACTCGATCCAGGCGGGCCGACTGCCAGTCGTCTCGGGCGAATCAAACATCGCGATGCTTAACAGGATCGTTTCGATGAAGAGCGATCCGATTGACAAGTTGAAGAATGTGGAACGGTATGCGTGTGACGCATTCCGGCGCCTTTATACGCAGCGAAACCTCGTGATGCACGCCAGCTCATTCCAATCCATCACTCTCAGACCCACTCTGAGAACTATCCCAAAATTGGTTGCAGCTGGGATCGACAGAGTCATCGCCCATCGCCTTGAGAATCCAACCACAGCGGATCCTCTTGCCTTAGCGGAACGAGCTCGAATTGAACTTGACCTTGTTGGAACACCGGCGTCAAGGCGTTTATGTGACCTTCTCGACTAACGCTCCGTTGACGATGCTTGGTCTGTGCTCGCCTGATACCTTCAGCGTTGTTGACGCCCTGAAGTGCTAATCGGACTGAAGGCGAACAGTGCCTGAAACACGATTTGGATTCAATCTCATCGGAATTGCTACGGAACTGCAGAGTACTGCTCTTGCTGTTCCGTTGTATCAACGTTCCTACGCTTGGGGGGAAGAGGATAGCCGCGATCAAGTACAAGATTCTGGGCTGACCTAAGAGGCACCTTCGTTTCACCGAGCGCTGAGTACTTCCTTGGAACCGTCGTCCTGTCTGGTGAGGGAACCGACGACAGAATGACGGTCATAGATGGTCAACAGCGTCTCGCCACGACGGCGATACTGCTTGCTGCCATCAGAGATGAGTTTGAGTCCCGAGGCGATCAAAACAGAGCGACCATTATTCAGTCGACTTACCTAGCGACTCCGGACCTACGCACGGGCGGGCAGACACCTCAGATCGTCCTGAACACGGATGATAACGAGTTCTTCCGTAAGCGAATCATCGAAGGTGACCAGACAACTGAACCCACAATCCACAGTCACAGGCTTATTAGCGCTGCGTACGCAACATTGAGGGAGGCGGTTGAAGCAACGGCGACGGACGCTGCCGGAACCTGGGCGGATCGTCTCATGGATTGGGTCGAGTACTTGCGAGAACGTGTACGCGTGATCGTTGTCGAAGTTCCCACGGAAGCCGACGCCTTTCTTATCTTCGAAACACTAAACGACCGAGGCGCTGACCTTACGATTGCTGATCTACTGAAGAACTACCTGTTTGGACGTTCCGCAGACCGTCTGGACCTCGTTCGAGGGGCCTGGATAACGGCATTGGCCAACTTGGACGTTGGTGCGGCCGGAAGTCAGCTGTTCACTGACTTCCTCAGACACTTTTGGTCTTCAAAATACGGGGCCACCCGAGAGCGTGAACTCTATGCACGGATTAAGGAGCAAATTAACACAACTCAGAACGTCGTAGATTTCGCAGAGGAGATCCAAACTGCGTCCCGTTTGTACGCCGCCATCCTGAATAGGGACCATGAGTATTGGTCCACGCTGGGCGTTACGACGAACGACAACCTTGATGTGTTGTCGATTCTAAATCTGGAACAGAATCGCCCACTCATCTTGGCTGCAATGCAACACTTTAATCCATCGGACCTGCAAAAAACCCTCAGAGCAATGGTGTCATGGGGTGTCCGTGGACTGATTGTCGGCGGGATCGGTGGGGGTACGGCTGAACGTCTTTACTGCGATGCGGCCGTGAGTGGGCCTCCCCCCAAATCGTGGAGTCGGTTGGATAGTTGACTGAGCCTGTCAGCAGCCACTCTCGGTGCGCCACTTCGGCCGAGGTGCTCACCGGCCCGAGTCGCATTGCGGGACGGCCTATGCCGCCCTTGTCGTCGCGGTCGACCCACCTCGGCGCTCAGCGAGGATCGCCTCGAACTCGACAGGGGATTTCATCTCGCACGAGTAGTGCCGGCGGACACGGTTGTACCAGTCGATGAACTCGGCCACGGCACGTCGCGCGTCCGCTTTTGTGGGGAAGCGCCGTCGCGACAGGAGCTCGAACTCAAGCGTCGAGTTGAAGCTCTCGGCAGCAGCATTGTCGTATGCCGACCCGACGCGGCCCATCGACTGAGTGATACCGAGTCGCGTGCATGCCTCGTGGAACGTCGACGCTGTGTATTCGGACCCCTTGTCGCTATGGAATATCACCCCGCGTATCTCACCACCGCGGACCGCTGCCGCCATCTGGATTGCTGCGATGGCAACCTCTGCGTCGTGATGTTCGGACATCGAGAAGCCCGGTACGCGTCTCGACGACAGGTCTTCGACGGTCGCCAAGTAGAGCTTGCCTTCGTCGGTGGGGATCTCGGTCAGGTCCCCGCACCATTTCTGGTCCACGTCGTCGGCCGAAAAGTCCCGTTCTACAAGGTCGGGGGTGGGTTTTGCCGCCTTGTCGGGACGGGTGAGGTTGCGTCCCTTCTTCTTCGGGCGAGCGTTGAGTCCCTGGCGCGCCATGGAATCGGCCACCGACTTCTGCGACACCTTCCAGCCGTCCTCGATCAAGTCCTCGTGGATCTTGGGCGAGCCGTAACGACCGCCCGAGGTATCGAAGAACTTCTTGACCGCCTCGTCGAGCTCGTGGCGGCGCAGAGCCCGCTTCGTCGGTGGACGGTCCTTCCACTTGTAGAACCACGATTCGGACACGTCGAGCGCTCGGCACGAGAGCACGTGAGGAACGTCGTGCTCGGCCCTCTGGGAGGCGATGAACGATGCCACGGTCATCGCGTCGCCTCTTTGACCCAGAGGACCACAGATCGCTTGAGGACATCACGCTCCATGGTCAGCTCGGCGATCTTGGCCTCGAGCTGGCGTACGACCTCGGCGTCGACCTTGGTCGGGTCGAGTTTCTCGCCGCGGGCGAGCTTGTCCTTGGCCACCCAGTTGGCCAACGTCCCGGGGTTGATCCCGAGATCCCGGGCCACCTGGGCTATGGGCTTTCCCGTCTCGCGGACGATCCCGACGGCTCCCTCACGGAAGTCCCGGTCGTACCGGCGTCTCTTCTCTGGCATGCCATCTCCTTACGCGATGGCTCCACGAAAAGGGGGGATTCCCAGAGCATTCGTTCGGGCCACATCAAGACGGCTGACCGACTAGCCACAGCGCTCGCCTCGCTCATCCATACAGATGATGAATTCGAGTCATCATTCAGAGTTGCAAGGATCACGAGAGGACCTCTGGCTCGTTACCTACTCCGTGCATTAGAACGCACAGAGGTTGGGGATCCGGAGCCTGAGTTGGTTCCTAATAAAGACGAGTCTGAGGTGAACCTTGAACACATCTTGCCTAAGAATCCAGTCGCAGCAGACTGGCCGCAATTCAGACCCGATCAATACAACGAGTACATTCACCGGCTGGGCAACTTGGCACTCCTCAGCAAAGGACCGAATGGTTCTATCGGCAACCAACCATTCACCGTCAAGAAGCCCATTTTGGAAGCTTCGGCGTTGGTTCTCACGCAACAGGCTGGTAACCGACCCGATTGGACGCCAGAGGTAATCGCTGACCGTCAGCTAGGTCTGGCAAAGATAGCGGTGCAGACCTGGAAGTCCAGTCCGTAGTCGCCCCATCTGCGGTGCGGTCACGCCGGCTCCTTCTGTTGAAATAGACGGGTGCTTGCGGCACCGCTCGTAGAGTCAGAAACCAGCCTTCTGACCCGAATCTGATGGTGTCTTGGCAATCCAGTTGGCAATCTTTTGGGTCAGAATTGCTCAAACGGCGAATAACACCGTGGACATCGCACCCCACTTGAACTGCGATTACGATATAGAGACGGACCGTGTGGAATTGGTGGGCGCCACTACGGATCAGAAGGTTGGGGGTTCGAATCCCTCCGAGCGCGCGCCGCGTCAGTCCAGCGTAACGATAACGAATACATCTTTCGCGGAGCAGGGATCCGCGCCGTGTCCCTACATTTGTCCCTACTTTTGGGCGCATGGCGTGGGGAAGCGGCACCATGCGCGAGCGCAGTCACGGCACCTGGGAGATCCGCGTCGCCGTGGGCGTGGACCCGGTCTCGGGGCGCACGGTGCAGCGTTCGTTCACCTTCCACGGCTGCGCCGAGGACGCGGAGCTCCGTCGCAAGGAGTTGGCGACCGAGTGGGCGGAACGACGCGCCATCCGCCGGGCCGCCCCGTTCCTCACCGTTGGCGAACTGCTCGAGCGCTGGCTCTGTGCACACCACGACTGGCGGCCGGCGACGTGGATCGGGGCACGCTCCAACGTCAAGGCCTTGCGTGCGGACGCACTGGCGGTGCGCCGGGTTTCGACGCTCAAGCCCGAGCACGTGCGGGCGGCCATGGCGGCATGGAGCTCGGCGGGCGCCTCGGTGGCCGTGGTCTCGGGGCGCTTCCGCGTGCTGCGCTCGGCCATCGGTTGGGCGCACGTCGAGCGCATCATTGACGTCAATCCGCTCTCGGGCATGCGCGGTCCCGCACGCCCGAGAGCGGATTTCACCTCAGTCGCGAGGAGATCCTGCGTCTACTTGACGCGGCCGAGGCGCTCGTCGTTGCTGCGGATCCGTGGGACACCGAGCGTCGGCACAAGGCTGAGCAGGTCCGCCTGCTCGTCCGTCTGGCCGCGGACTCGGGCGCTCGGCGCGGGGAGCTGGTGGCGCTGCGCTTCGACGATCTCGAGGACCGCGTGCTCAGTATCGAGCGAGGCGTCTCGGCCGATGTGCTTGGGCCGACCAAGACCGGTCGCACCCGCCGTCTCACCCTCGGGCGTCAGACGGTCGAGCTGTGGCGATCGAGTGCCGAAGGCTGGGCCGGCCGTCTTCCCGATGGCGTTGAGCTGGGACCGTGGCTCTTCTCCCCGGCGGCCGACCACTACGTCCGGTTGACCGCAGGCGCACTCGGCCACTGGTTTGCCCAACTCGCCCGGTACGCCGGGGTCCATGGGGCGTCGCTGCACCGGCTGCGCCACAGTGTGGCGACGTTCCTCGTCGGCCGAGGCGAGTTGCTCCGTGCACAGCAGCGCCTCGGTCACCGGGATCCTTCGACAACGTTGCGGAACTACGCCCACGCAATGCCGCTCGAAGACGAGACCGTGGCCGACGACATCGACGAGCTGCTCAGGCCTGTGCTGGCCAATCCGTGACCGCAGGCGGCAAAGGATCGAAAGCACACCAACAGGAATGGTTTGACGTTCGTGTCATGGACCAGTAACAGCCCGTCAGTCCTGTCCCGACCGCCGATTGCGCGCCGGGACGGCACGAGCAGGTGGCCCGATCGCGGTATCCGCCGCGGGCGAGGCGAGACGGCGCTCGAACTGCGTGATTGCGTCGAGAAGATCGGCGACCTCGAAGACGCGGTTGCGTCGTCCGATGGTTCCCTGTCGTAGCACGCCTCTCTCGTGGAGGTGGTTCACCGCGTCGTTCGTCCGTTTGCGAGACCGGCCGATGGCCGTCGCCGCCGTTTCGACCGTCAGGATCGGGATACCCGGTAGTGCCGACAAGAGGAGGTCAGCCGCAGAGCGACGGCGCACCGGGCCCGCCACCTCGCGCCAGCGCTCCTCGAGCTCGTCGAGTTGGTTGGCGAATGCTGAAGCATCGGCACACGCACGCAGCAACGAGTTGACGAAGACGTCGATCCACTGAATTGCCGCCCCGGCTGCAACGGGGTCATCAGCCGGAGCGTCGTAGCGGAAGGAGACCAGACCGGCGATATAGGCACCGGCATTGGTGGCCAGGATGAGGCTGACCGCAGGCACGAAGTTCGGAGCCAGGCCGCGGCGTCGCAGGATGAGGTGGATCAAGGCCCGACCGACCCGCCCGTTCCCGTCGACGAAGGGGTGGATCGTCTCGAACTGGGCGTGGGCCAAGGCGGCCTGGACGATGGGCGGATGGTCGTCGGCCGATATGTACGAGCACAGATCCTCGAGCAGTGCGGGCACCAGCTCATGGGGCGGTGGGACGTAGGCGGCGCGACAGGGATTGATGCCGCCGATCCAGTTCTGCTCCTGACGCACCACGCCGCCCCAGTGCTCGTCTCGAGTTCCCACCAGCAGCTCTTGGTGAAGCGCGCAGAGGTCCTCGGTCGTGATCGGCCGCTTGAGATCGGCCAGTTCGAGGGCACCGCCCATGGCGCGGATGTTCCCGAGCACCGCCCGGGCGGTGTCGTCGTTGGTCGGGAGGCCCGCCCGTTCGGCGAACTCTTCCTTGGCGAGCCGGCGCGCGTTGACCTGAAGGCCTTCGATATAGGAGGAACCGACCGCCTCAGCCCGCAGGAGCAGCCGCGCCACCGACTCCACGCTGGCCAAGCCGGTCGTGCGGTCTTGGAGGGCAGAAACCGCCCGCTCAGCGTCGGAGAGATCGGCGACGAGATCGGCCGGAAGTGCCAGGACACGCTCAGCCTGCGGATCGGGCAGGTAGGCGCGGTAGGAGCACGAGGTGCGCTCCCGGCGGCTTTGCCCCGTCGGACTACCCTGCCAGATCAGTTCCTCGTAACGGGCCAACGACCGGTGTCCTCCCTGCGGTTCCATAGGACCAGTTGTCTACTAACCGACATTATAGTGGACCTTTGGTGTCACTTCCCATCTCTGGACTCCCGAACGCCGAAGTGACGCACCGGTGAGCAACCAGCCGAGTTGCCATGGCGCTTGACGAACTCCGAGCGGAGATCGACACGGGGCTGCGCACCCGGCGCTTTCTCGGTTACTACGAGAGCAGAGCCTGGGCGATCGAAGCGACTCCGGTCGTCGAGGCGATCCGCCAGCGCGCTGACCGAGGCTCCCTCGGCCGAGCTGGTCGCGCTGATTGAGCGGGCGGTCGGGCATGTGGTCAAGGTGATCCTCCATGCCGACGACTCGGACGGCATGATCGGCGACCTGGCCCGCGACCTGCTCGATGTGCACGCGCAGGCCTGTGACCTCGGCGTGGCCGATCCCGTGAAGCTGGCCCGCTGGATGGTCCGATTCTCTTTCGACGACCAGGATTTCTTCGAGGCCGATCCAGTTCGCTATGCCGCCGCACTTGGCGAGTTCGGCTTGGCCGCTTACCGCCGCGAAGTCCACAAGCGCTGCGACGCGGGAGACGTCTCCTTTGCCGCGCAGTACGCCACCGAACGCCTTGCCGTGCTCGATGGCGACATCGACGAGATCGTCCGCCTGCACGGCGGCGGTCTCAGCCGTCCGTACGACTTCATCCGCGTCGCCGAAGCGATGCGAGAGCTCGGTCGTGACGATGACGTCCTCCTCTGGGCCGAACGGGGCATCGCCGAGACGAGTGGGTGGCAGGTGGCCCAGCTCTACGATCTTGCGGCCGGCGTCCATCGCCGACGAGGGGACGACGAGACGGTTCTCCGATTGCGCCGCGACCAGCACAACCGGATGCCCTCGGCCAGCTCCTACGACCTTCTCAAGAGGGTCGCCGAGACGCTTGGTGTCTGGCCACACGAGCGCGACGCGGCGAGGTCGGTGCTGGCTGCCCACGACCTCGGTGCGTTGGTGGACGTGCTGCTCGGCGACGAGGAGCCCGAGACCGCCTGGCGTGTGGTGGCAGACAATCCCGATTGGGATCCCGGCGACCGACGTTGGCTGCGCCTGGCCGAGGCCAGAGAGGGCTCCCACCCCGGTGACGCGCTCGAGGTCTACCTCCGGCTGACCGATCGGGAACTGGAGACCGCGGGTCGAGCATCGTACGGCCGTGCTACGAAGATGCTCAAACGGGCCGCCCGCGCCGCGACGGCGGCCGGCCGGAGTGCCGAGTTCGCCGAACACATCCGGACGCTGCGTGATCGATATCAACGACGACCGACCATGATCGCAGTGTTCGACAAGGCCGGGCTGGGCTGACCTCACCCAGGACGGGTACCGATGACGGACAGATCCGTCGCCGGAACCCCCCCGAGGTCGATGACGCTGGCTACGATCAGCCTCTCGAAAGAGAGGCGAAGGATGAAGGTCAGCGAGGCGAAGGAGATGGTCCTGAGCCTCATGCTTTCCGATCTCGCCGACTCGGATTCGACGGTCTTGCTCTCCCCGCAGTCCCCCGACGGTGACGAGGGCAAGTTCCTCATCGACGGGAAACCGGCGCGGGCTATCCACCACTACGACGGCTGGTATGTCCCGATCAACCTCGGCTGGTTCACCGGGAGCCTCGATCCACCCGTCATCAACGGCACGGGATTCCACTGGTACGTCTTTGCCGTTCCCAAGCGCAACCGCTATCTGGTTGACCACTACTTCCTCTGTGATTACCTCCAAATACGGGACTGGGTGCTCGACTTCACTGCGCCGCTCGGCAACGACCACCGCGACCATCGCAATTGGCGGGCGGACCTCCGCCTCTATCCCTCCAGTCCCATCGAACACGAGGGCTATTTCCGCTGGGGTGACGAGCCGCCCGGCGTCGACGACCGCCCTGGTCGGGTCTTCGAATTGGACAACGTCTGCACACTCGGCGAACTAATCCCAGCTGGGGGACACATCGGCACCTACGGCCCGGGCGGTGAGTCGGCAGCCCACAAACTCCTCAAGCTCTACGTCGCAGCCCATCCTTTGGAGCTGGGGTTCAGTCCGGAGGCGAAGCCACACGTCGAGTACTCGTTCGCCACTGGTGACCGGGTAGACCTGCTGTTCGAGAACCACCATCCGGACCGGACGGTGGTCGAGGTGGAGATTGAGGGTGAGCAGAACGTCGCGGTAGGCGTCCTCCAAGCGATCAAGTACCGATCACTCGCCGCCGTAGATGCCGGCTATCCGCTGCTCACGGGCCGGGTCGGATCACTGGTCGTGGCCTACAAGACCGATTACCCCAAGGCCGTCGATCTGGCCGAACGGTACGAAGTCTCCCTCAAGAGCATCGACCGCGAGCTGGTCTTGGGCAACGCGGTGTGAGATGCCGAATATGGTCGATTCCCGCATCCGTGCCGCTATGTTCGATCACCTCGACCGGCTCCAGGCCACCAGCCCGGACGGCTCCCTCTCTTCGTCGGCCATCAACGCGTTCGAGTTCGAAGGTCGTGTGGTCCGGCTCATCGTCCAGGCGGGGATTTGGAAGCCCGCCGGCCTCCAGGCGGCGCTGACGATCCGCACCACGTACACGCCGCCCAACCAGTTGCCGCCATATGCCGACGATGTGGAGGGGGGAGTCGTTCATTACAAGTACCGCGGGACCGACCCCAACCACGCCGACAACCGGGCCCTCCGTCAAGCGATGGTCGAAGCGCTTCCGCTGGCCTATTTCGTGGGCGTGGCGAAGGGCGTGTATGTGCCGAGTTACCCCGTCTGGTTGGTCGACGAAAATGTGGTCAGACACGAGTTCGCGGTAGCCGTCGATGAGGGTCAACGATTCGTTGACCTCTCCGCCTTGCCTGAACCCCAACGTGCGTATGTCGAACGCTTAACCCTGGCGAGGCTACACCAACCCCTCTTTCGAGCCCGAGTTCTCAGGGCCTATCACGAGCGTTGTGCCATGTGTCGCTTGCACCATCCCGAACTGCTTGACGCTGCACACATCATTCCCGATGGGCAGCCCAACGGTGATCCTGTCGTACCAAACGGACTGTCGCTTTGCAAAATCCATCACGCTGCCTACGACGCAGATTTGCTCGGCGTCGGGCCGAACCTTGTGGTCGAAGTTGCGCCGCGGCTGCTTCGAGAGTCCGACGGGCCGATGCTCACCTATGGGCTCCAGAGCATGCACGGTGCGAATCTTCATGTCCCCGGGAGTTCGCTTGCCCAGCCAGACCGCGAGCGACTCGAGCTTCGCTATGAACAGTTCAGGGCTGCGAGTTGAAGGGTGAGATTCATTCCAGACGTCGCGGTGTGAGCAGCGACGCGTACCCGGCGCGCAGAACCGTTAGATGCGACCGAAGACCGGCGGTGACGGACTCGAATCCGTGTACGGGTTTCTGATCGGATCAGAAGGTTCCGGTGCGTATTTTTGAGAACCGTTGTGAGAACTATAGGGCTATGAAAGGCTGGAAAAGGCTGTCATCATGTGTCATATACCGTTCAGTCTACGGAAGCCATAAGTCCAGTTCAGAGGGCGTTACGGATCAGAAGGTTGGGGGTTCGAATCCCTCCGAGCGCGCGCCCGTGTAAGTCCAGCGTAGAAGTACAAACCACCCGGTTCGCGGATGGGGGATCCGCGCCGTGTCCCTACATTCGTCCCTACTTTTGGGCGCATGGCGTGGGGAAGCGGCACCATGCGCGAGCGCAGCCCCGGCACATGGGAGATCCGCGTCGCGGTCGGGGTCGATCCCGTGTCGGGGCGCACGGTGCAGCGTTCGTTCGCCTTCCACGGATGTGCGGAAGACGCCGAGCTCCGCCGGAAGGAGCTCGGCGCCGAGTGGTCGGAGCGCCGCGCCATCCGTCGTGCCGCCCCGTTCCTCACGGTTGGTGAATCACTCGGGCGCTGGCTCGGCGCACATCACGAATGGCGGCCGGCGACGTGGATCGGGGCGCGCTCCAATGTCAAGGCCTTGCGTGCGGACCCACTGGCGGTGCGCCGGGTGTCAACGCTCAAACCTGAGCATGTGCGGGCGGCCATGGCGGCGTGGAGCTCGGCGGGCGCCTCCGTGGCCGTGGTCTCGGGTCGCTTCCGCGTGCTGCGCTCGGCCATCGGTTGGGCGCATGTCGAGCGCATCATCGACGTCAATCCGCTCGCCGGCATGCGCGGGCCGCCGCGCCCGGGCACCCGGCTCCATCTGAGCACCGAGCAGGTCGTTCACTTGCTCGAGACCGCCGATGCGCTCGTTATCGCAGCAGCCGCGAACGACCCGGGGCGCCTGCACAAGACCGAGCAGATCCGACTGCTCATCCGCCTGGCCGCCGATTCCGGCGGGCGGCGTGGTGAGCTGGTCGCGTTGCGCTTCGACGACCTCGACGGTCGGGTGCTCACCATCGAGCGAGGCGTCTCGGCCGACGTGCTCGGTCTCACCAAGACGGGTCGGACCCGCCGTCTCACCCTCGGGCGTCAGACGGTCGAGCTGTGGCGCTCGAGCGCGCAGACCTGGGCCGACCGTCCTCCCGAGAGCGAGGCTCTCGGCCCATGGCTGTTCTCGCCGGTCGTGACCCACGACGTACGGCTCACGGCCGGCGCCCTCGGCCACTGGTTCGCCGAGCTCGCTCGCGTGGCCGAAGTCCCCGGAGCCTCCTTGCATCGCCTGCGCCACAGCGTGGCGACCTTCTTGGTCGGACGGGACGAGTTGCTGCGCGCCCAGCAGCGCCTCGGGCACCGGGATCCCTCGACGACGCTGCGCAACTACGCCCACGAACCTGCCGCTCGAGGACGAATCGGTCGCCGACGACATCGACCAGATGCTCGAGACGGCGGGATCGGCCTGACATATTGGACCGGTGGCGAAGATGCACGCCGTCTACTACCGCGATCGTCGCGGCAACGAGCCAGTCAACGATTTCATCGACGGGCTGCCAGCCCGAGTACAGGCTTCGCTCGACCTACAGATCGACCGCCTCAAAGACCTTTCGAATAGTGATCCACCGTTGCCGTTTCCTCACAGCAGTCAGGTCGAGGGAGAGCTCAGGGAGCTCCGCTGCCACTACGGGCGTCGCCTCTTCCGCGTTCTGTACAGGCGCTCGGAGCGACTCTTCGTCTTGCTCCATGTATTCGAGAAGGCTTCGCGGACCGTTCCAGCCGGCGACAAGGACATCGCCCAGCGAAGGTGGCAGGATTTCAATCGGCGGATGAACGAGCAATCTCGCCGCCCGCCCCGAGCGGCCGGTCACGATGCTCCCTGAGGGTGCGGCCAGAGGTTATCAATTCTGCTAACCTACGGCTATGCCAGCTCCCAGTCCCGTAGGACAAACCACCAGGCAGGCGAGTCGTCGTCGTGCCCGACAGAGTCCCGAATACCAGGCTGAGTTGGCCCGGCTCCAGCCTTACGAAGAAATCGCGCGCCAGGTGGTCCGGCTCCGGATGGATCACGACCTCTCGCAGGAGGCACTGGCCCGTCGCGTCGGAACGACGAAGTCGGCCATCTCGCGCCTGGAGTCTGGTCACCATGCACCAACGGTTGCCACGCTGCACAAGATCGCGTCGGCCTTCGACCGCCAGCTCGTGATCTCCTTCGACGTACCAGCGGAGTCGGCAACGCGACGCAGCGCGCACGCAACCGAGCGCGGAGCGCCATCGGCCCGTACCGCTTAACGCAGATGGAGCGATGGCTTACCGCAGATCTCCACCTGGGGCACGTGAACATCATCGAGTACTGCGATCGACCCTTCTCCGACGTCCACCACATGAACGAGGCCATCGTCGAACACTGGAACGAGGTGGTGGCCGCCGACGACAGGGTGCTGGTGCTCGGTGACGTCGCCATGGGTCGCATCGACGACACGCTGACGTTTGCGCGCCGTCTCAATGGCGTCAAGGTTCTCCTCACCGGGAACCACGACCGCTGCGCCTCCTTCCTGGGCAAGAAGACGGCCGAATGGACCGGACGTTACCTCGACGAGGGCGGCTTCTCCGAGGTTCACCAAGGGACCATCCGCGTCGACCTCGACGCCCGCCATCGAAGCGTGCTGGCCTGCCACTTTCCCTACCATGGCGATTCGACCCACGAGCTGCGCTACGCGGCCCAGCGCCCCCTCGACCAAGGAGAGTGGATCCTGCATGGCCACGTTCATGACACCTGGCGACAGGCCGGCCGACAGATCAACGTCGGCCTGGATGCGTGGGGTGGCCGGCTCGCAACCGTCGACGAGGTGGTGGCGCTCATCGAGGCCGGACCAGGCGAGCTCCCGCGCATCGCTTGGCCCCGGTAGGCATGCACCACCCGTCAGGTCGCTCGAGGCAGCCCCACGGCGGCTCGGCAACGGGCGACCCGGTCGGCGATCAGCGAGACGAGGTTCTCGGGTAGCTCCCGATCGAGGCGCTTCACCGCCCCGGCGTCGGCGGCGTCACGGAAGGCATCCGGCGCACGGGCCGTGAGTTCGTCGACCCGACCTATCAGCACAGCGGCGTCGAGTCCGAGATCTCGCGCGGCGCCGGGCCATGAGTTGTGCCACGGGTAGACGCGGTAATCGCCGCCGATCGTCATGGCCAGCCGGAGCTTCTTCTCGTGGGTCCCGTAGGGCAGCGCGGAGGCGATGTCGTAGAGAGGGGCGAGCCGGACCTGGTCGCTTGCAAGGAGTAGGGAGTAGTTCTTGGCGTGACCGTCGGTGCCGCCCACGACCCAGTTCCAGATGAGGGCATCCGCGAACCTCACCACGGCGGAGTCGGCGATGCTCGGAGGCATGACGCGGCGCATCAGACCTGCGATGTCGGCTGGTCCCGGGCCCCCCTCGTTCTGGTATTTCCGTGAGGGTGGTACTCCCAGGGCCTGGCACAGGTCTTCCTGGTGGATCCGCAGGATGGAGCCGTCCCGGTTCAGCCGGTCGTAGCGATCCACGACGATGGCGCTCTCGCCGGCGAACTGTTCGACACGTGTTCTGGCCACAAGCAGGCCGCAGCGACGCGCAGCATCGAGACACAGGTGCTCGTTCAGGTCGTGGTCGTCGAAGCCCGCGACGGCGGGCTTGAGGATGTGGGTCGTGGGGGTGGCCCCCGAGGGGACGCCCCATTTGCCGTTTCGTACAGGAGGGCGGTCTTGGCTTGGGCTCCTGCAAGAGAGAACTGACCGATGAAGGTTCGGCCGAGCCAGGCGGTCGAGTCCTCCCGCAGCTCGCGCAGACGCTGCGCAACGTCGTCCTCGTTCAGCCAGGTCACCGTGCCCGGGCGCTCCAGTACCCGGTTGAGCTCATCGGGGGGTGCGAAGCGTACGGCCCCGGCACAATCCTCGCCGACCGGGGTCGACAAGAGGGAGATAGGCGACGAGGTCGACACGTGGAAATGTCGGGCCCATCGGCTCAGCACGGCCTCGTTGTCCGGCAGCAGACCCCGGAGCCAAGGGGTGATGGCGCGGTCAAAGTGCGAGGCCACCTGTGTCGGCATTGCCACGGACAGGGACGTCGCGTCGGGCTGGGTGCGGTAGTCGTCGTCGTAGTCGAAGCGCAGGCGGCCCTGGTCGAGACGGGTTATGGTTCCCGCCACTCGGTCGTCCAGGATCACCGTCAGCTCGCGGCTCATCGGGACTCGTAGTCTTCGAGGATGGCGTCAAGGTCGACGGACCGAGCGCCGGGGCCCCTGACCTCTAATTGCAGACGCGAGGCCAAGGACGTCGAGAAGCCTGATGATCCGGCTCAACTCGGCGGTGGGCTTTCCGGCTTCGACCTGGCTGAGCCAGGGGCGAGAGACGCCGGCGCGTCGAGCCAACTCGGCCTGACTGAGTTCCAGGTCGATTCGGCGACCTCGGACAACCGCTGCCAGGTCTTGTGGCGAGTTGATGTTCATAGGGTCGCTGCGAAGGATCTTTTATAAGGAAGGTCTGTATTCAATCGTTTACAACCATACCATGTAGTCAAGCATTTACAAGTACTATCTGTAAGCGAACGGCTACACCACCGGCCGGTTGAGCGGCCCAGACCTCTCAACTCGTCCGCATCCCATGTCGGGCTCCGATCACGACCGTCGCCGAAATCGGGTCAAGCAGACGAATCGGGTGCGAACGGCCAGCGCCAACAGGATGCCGGCCACCGGCTCGAAGGCTTGCCCTTCGGAGCGGTTGGTCCGACCGCCCGGACTCATACCATTCGCCCCGTGGTCCTTCGCTGCACCAAGAAGCTCCTCGACGTCCTCAGGCCCCCTCAGGTGTCGGCCCCCGAACCCGGTGAGGACGACTGGTACGCCAACCTGCTCGTCCTCGATCGCCGCAAGTGCCTTCTCCTTACGCACGCCGCGACGTTGTTCAGCGTCTTCGAACCGGATGTTCGAGTCGGCCAGCTCCGATCGACCCGCGAGCTCGTCTCGGCGCTCGTCGAGCGGGAGCTGCGCGAGGAGCAGCTTCCGCCGGACACGTTCGGCGACCTGGGGAGCGAGGAGCTGGTCGTTGCCAAGACCGCCGATCGAAGCGTGCTCGGCTGCATGAACGACATGGCCTTCCTCGCCGAGGTGGCCGTCGGCCAGAGCGGCGGCCTGGCCTCGCTGGACGATCGAGCGCTCAACCGCCGGCTTCGGCGCAACATCAACAGCGCCCGGGACTACCGGCGCCCCATCGACCTCGTCCGAGAGAGGCTGGCGCCGTAGCGGCCCGTTGCCTCGGCAGACCGACGAAGTCACCAGCTCGCCACCTGCTCCGACGGTGAGTCCGGGAGCGGTGGCAACGCCGCGCCAATATGGGCGGGTGATCGTTCTCCATGCCGCCTGGCTGACCGGTTCAGGGCGTCTGGCTCTTTGGGCGGAGGGCGGAAACGGACGATCAACGCCGGGTCCCCGACGCCGTCCGGCACGTCGGATCCCGCCCCATCCCTTTGCCCTCGATCCGGAAGGTCTGCGTCTGGCCGTCTCGGACATTGCAGGGATCGCGGCGGCGGACCTGCTGGGGGAGGACGTGAAACTCACGCTCCAGCTCCCAGACGCGGACGGAGTTCCGATCGCCTCCGCGCCGGACGACGAGCGCCCGGGCGGACCACCTGGCGGCTCCGCAGCGTTCTCGAGCTCCTGGGAGGACCTCTCGTTGTGGACGGCCCCGGGGTACGTCGTCGACCCCTCTGCTGCATCGAAGTTCCTCCGGTCGATGCCCTTGGTGAGGGGAAACGACCGGTCCTTCACCGACGCGGGACCCTCGGATGTCGAACTGGGGCCTGATATCCGCTTCGCTGCCCACGCGATCGAGATGGTGGTCGAACTCCTGGCCCGGGGCCGGTTGCTGCCCGATCTCGAGTTCGTCGCCGGTCACTGGAGGGCCTGCTGGCGTCCCCTCATCGAAGGTCACGACCGCGGTCGGATCGAGGCGCTCGCGTGGGCCCTTCCCGCTTCCTTTGTGGCGGTACGCGTGCCCGACTCGAACTCCGACGACTCAGCTCGGTCAGCTGGGACCCGAACCCAGCGACGAGGTCATGCGCTCGCTGATGTGGGCCGTGACGGACGCTCTCGCCCGCGATCTGATCACGCCCTCCACGCCGAAGGCCCGGAGACAGGGTGCCGGAGCGACCGTCGTCGATGCCTGGCTGCGTGCTCTCGGTTCACCCGACGGCTCCCTCCATGGGTACGAGGACGACGAGTGCGTGCAACTGGCCGGGCGGCTTGCCGTGTGGCACGCCACGAAGAGTGCGGAGGCCGAAGCGGTACGGACCTGCTTTCGGATCGTCCCTCCCCCCGATGAGGGCGAAGAGGGAGTCGACCCGGCGAACGTGCCCGCTCGAGCGAGGAGACGAAAGGACACCTCGCCAGATTCGGAGCCGGTCTGGCGCATCGATTTCGCCCTCCAGGCGGTCGACGACCCGAGCCTGGTGGTTTCCGCCGAGGACGTCTGGTCCGACGGGCCCGAGCTGACCGCCATCGGGCGCCACGTCGTGCACCCCGACGAGCACCTTCTGCGCGGCCTCGGTCAGGCGGCCCGTCTCGTCCCTGCGCTGGGGAAGACACTGTCCTCGGCGACCCCTTGCGCCTACAACACGGACGCTGCGGGCATCCTGACCTTCCTTCGCGAGGGCGCCCCTCTCTTGGAAGAGGCCGGATTCGGCGTGCTCGCGCCTCCGTGGTGGCGCTCGTCGAGGACCAGGCTCGGACTGCGGCTCAAGGCGCGGACCAGCTCGAAGGGTGGGACTTCCACCGGCACCATCGGTCTCGACGGACTGTGCGACATCCGTTGGGAGGCCGTGCTGGGAGACGACACGCTTGAGCGTGACCGAACTCCGCCAGCTGGCTCGGCTGAAGCAGCCGCTCGTGCGTGTGCGCGGCCAATGGGTGGAGCTGCACCACGGGGAACTCTCGGCCGCCATCACCGCGGTCGGGAAGCGGGGCGCTGCAGGCGACGTCCTGTCCGCCGGAGAGGTCCTGCGATCGGCGCTGGGACTCGAGCCCGGTCCGGGAGACCTGCCGGTCGTCGAAGTGGCGGCGGACGGCTGGCTCGGCGACCTGCTCTCCGGTGCCGAAGACCGAACGCTCGAGCCCACGCCGACACCCGACGGATTCGCCGGCGAGCTCCGCCCCTATCAAGAACGTGGGCTCGCCTGGCTCAGCTTCTTGGGCGAGCTCGGTCTCGGGGCCTGTCTGGCCGACGACATGGGACTGGGCAAGACGGCCCAGCTTCTCGCGCTGCTCGTCGACGAGCGGGCCCGAGCCGCCCTCACTCCAATCGGCCAGCAGCGGTCCGGCGCGTCGGGAACGGCTCGCCGAACGACGCGACGCCGACTGGGCCCGACGCTGGTGCTCTGCCCCATGTCCCTGGTGGGGAACTGGCAGCGCGAGGCAGCTCGTTTCGCTCCGAAGTTGGCCGTGTACGTCCACCACGGGCCGGACCGGCTCACGGACAAGGCCTTCACCAAGCACGCGGGCAAGGTGGACCTGGTCCTGTCGACCTACGGTCTCGCCACGCGTGACGTGGAGTTGCTGGCCGGCGTTCGCTGGCGCCGGCTGGTTCTCGACGAGGCACAACAGATCAAGAACAGCGCCGCCCGCACCACGCAGAGCGTCCGGTCGATTCCGGCCGAGCGGCGGATCGCCATGACCGGCACGCCGGTCGAGAATCGACTGAGCGAGCTCTGGTCGATCATGGAGTTCCTCAACCCCGGCATCCTCGGCTCCGAGCGCAGGTTCCGAGAGCGCTTCGCCGACCCGATCGAGCGCGGGGGTGACGACGAGGTGGCGACCAGGCTGCGCCGGGTCACCGGCCCCTTCATCCTCCGCCGCCTCAAGACCGATCGGACGATCATCGCCGACCTTCCCGAAAAGCTCGAGATGAAGGAGTTCTGCCCCCTGACCCGCGAGCAGGCCACGCTGTACCAGGCTGTCGTCGACGACATGCTGGCCCGGATCGACGAAGCGGAGGGAATCGAACGGCGGGGCCTCGTCCTGGCCACCATGATGAAGCTCAAGCAGGTCTGCAACCATCCGGCGCACTTTCTCGCCGACGGGTCCTCCCTCGCCGGTCGATCGGGCAAGTTGACGCGCCTGGTCGAGATCCTCGGCGAGGCGATGGCCGAGGGCGACCGATCACTCGTCTTCACGCAGTTCACTGAGATGGGCGGCATGCTCGAGCGGCACCTGCGCCACCGACTGCGGTGCGATGTCCTGTGGCTGCACGGCGGAGTGACCAAGCGGGCTCGCGACGCCATGGTCGAGCGCTTTCAGAGCAGTGACGGGCCGCCGGTGTTTCTCCTCTCCTTGAAGGCCGGCGGGACCGGCCTCAACCTGACGGCGGCAACCCAGGTCGTGCACTTCGATCGGTGGTGGAACCCGGCGGTGGAGGACCAGGCGACCGACCGGGCCTATCGGATCGGCCAGCAGCACAACGTGCAAGTCCGCAAATTCGTCTGCGGAGGGACGCTCGAGGAGCGGATCGACACCATGATCGAGGCGAAACGGGCCTTGGCGGAGCGGATCGTCGGCACCGGAGAGGGCTGGCTGACCGAGCTGTCGACCGATCAGCTGCGCGAGGTCGTCGCCCTGTCGGCCGATGCCGTGGAGGACGACTGATGCCACCGCGCCGTCGATCCCGTCGTCCGTCGAGCCCAATCCGGGCCGACCTCCCGACGGCTGGTGGCCACCGGCCTCGAAGCCGATTGCGGTCGAAGGAGGGGTGACGGCCCGGAGCAAACGCGGACAGATCGGTGACACCTGGTGGTCGCAGCGCTTCATCGGCGTGCTGGAGTCGTTCGGCATCGGCAGCCGCCTGCAGAGAGGCAAGCGCTATGCCCGCGCCGGGCAGGTACTGAGCCTGGAGTTCGTGCCCGGCCAGGTCCGCGCTTCAGTTCAGGGTTCGCGCTCCAAGCCGTACCGCGTCTTCATCGAGACGGAGATCTTGACCGACCTCGAGTGGGCCGGCATCGAGGACGTCATGGCGTCACGTGCAGTGTTCTTGGCCAGACTCTTGTCCGGAGAGATGCCCGAGGAGATCGAAGAGGCGTTCGTCGAGTCCGCGACCACCCTGTTCCCGGCTTCGGGCGACGACCTCGTCTCCGCGTGTTCCTGCCCCGACTGGGAGAATCCGTGCAAGCACGTGGCCGCGGTCTTCTATCTCATGGCCGAGGCCTTCGACGACGACCCCTTCCTCATCTTCGCCTGGCGAGGCCGGGACAAGGACCAGTTGCTCGCCGACCTGAGGGCCCGGCGGCACAGTCCGGGTGCAGGTGAGTCCGAGGCACACACGCCTGTCGACGGATTACATGTGGGAAAGTTCGGATGGCCGACGTTCGACTCTGAACACAGGAACGCCACTCGATCAGCTGATATTGCCTCGTTTTGGGGTGATCCCGAGGACATCTCGACCATTGAGCTCCGACCACGTTCAGCAGTCGCTGCCGACCTGATCCTCCGACAGCTCGACCCGTCACCGCTCGGCGAAGCCGCCGGCATCATTGATGAACTCCGTCCGCTCTACGAGGGCATCACCGCCCACGCGATCGCATTGGCATTGGGTGAGGAGTCGACATCGCCGGGCTCGTGAGGCACTGCCACACGTCCACGAGTGGTTGCTGACCAAACGGACCCACGACGCGCACTGCCTCGACGAACGCCACCCGCTGCGGCCGAAGTCGTCCGAACTGCGAATGGGCTGCGCCACTGCCTGGATATCGAGGCACCTTTCTGGCTCGAATGCCTTCAAGTGGGCCGGTCTGACGGACAGCCCGCGCCTACTGCATAAACCCCCTTATAAGGGGCATTCCGAAGCACCATCGCCCTCTTAATACTTCAATTACCCCCCTATAAGGGGTATACTCAAGCAGTGCCCAGACCGTCAGCCCTACCGCGGCTCCAGGAATTTGCCCAGGAACAGTGGGGTCTCCTCACCCGCCGGCAGATCGAGGATGAGGGAATCGGCTCGACGACGCTCGAGCGCCTCACGTCACCGGGAGGGGGTCTCGAACGGGTCGCGACCGGGGTCTACCGGCTGGTGGGTGCACCGATCCCCGACCACCTCGATCTACGCGCTGGCCTGGCTCCAGCTTGACCCGCGAGTCCCCCGCGTGGGCGCGGACCGCGGACGAGGGGGTCGTCTCGCACCGGTCGGCGGCATCTCTTTACGGACTGGGACACCTGCCGGCCGACCGGCACGAGTTCACTGTGCCGAAGCGAAAGCAGACCCGACGACCGGACGTACGCATCCACGTACGGCCCCTCGAGGATCGGGAATGGATCGGCCAGCGTGGTCTCCCGGTCACCAGGCCTTCGCGCATCGCATCGGACCTCCTGTGGGACAACGAGGACCCGGAGGCGGTAGCTCAGCTGATCGCCGATGCGATTTCGTCCGTCTACGACTACCCGGGGAGCATCGCCGACAGCCTCGCAGCACATGCCGCCCGGTTCGGCCTCCGCAAGGGCGACGGTCTCGGGCTATTCCGATGGTTCCTTGACATGACCGGCAATCCCGAAAGAGATCGGTGGATGGACGAGGCACACGCCCACGTCGCTCGCACTGCAGGTGTGGCGACATGAGTGCAAGAGATCCCTACGCGACCCCAGCCGCCTTTCGGCGTGCTCTTGTGAACGATGATCGAAACCGGGAGCGCGTAATGGTCGAAACCGGGAGCACGTCGGTTGGTGAAGTTAGCTGGAAGTTGGTGTTGCGTCCACGGTTTCGGTGACTGATTTGGCGGCTCGGGACGTCCGTGCCTTGGCGTCTTGGAGCCGGTAGCTCTCGCCCTTGGTCTCGATGATCCGGCAGCGGTGGGTGAGCCTGTCGAGCGTGGCGCCGGTAAGACGCTCGGATCCGAGCACCTCGGTCCATGACTCGAACGGCAGGTTCGTCGTCACGATCAGGCTGGTGCGCTCATAGGCGGTCGAGATCACGTCGAAGAGCAGTTCGGAGCCGACCTTGGAGGCCGGCACGTAGCCCAGTTCGTCGAGGACGAGCAGGTCCAGCTTGGCGAACTGGCCTTTCAGGCGCAGGAACGTCCGCTCGTCCCGGGCCTCGATGAGGGCAGTGACCAGCTCGGTGGTGCGGATGAAGCGGACGCGGTATCCCTTGGCGCACGCCTGGGCGGCCAGCGCTGTGGCCAGGTGGGACTTCCCCGTCCCGGGGTTGCCGACCATCAAGATGTTCTCCTTCTTGTCGATGTACTCGCAGCGCATCAGCTCGGCGACGAGCACCTTGTTGACCGACGGACGGGCGGCGAAGTCGAAGGTCTCGAGCGTCTTGATGGTCGGGAAGCGCGCTGCTTTGACCCGGCGCTCTGATGCCCGCTTCTCGCGTTGGAGCAGCTCGAGCTCGGTCAGGCGGAGCAGGTAGGAGAGGTGATCGGCGTTGTCTTGGGCGGCCTGGGCGGCCACCTTCTCGCACTCGGCCGCCACTGTCGGCAGCCGGAGGCACTTGAGGTGGTGGTGCAAGAGCACGACGGACTTGGTCTCGGTTGCTTTCATGGTGTTGGGTCCTTTCTGTTGGTGGTCATGAACCGGTGGCCGTCAGCGCCCGATAGGCGGTGAGGTCGGGTGCCTCGATGGCGACCGATTTGAGATGGGGGTGCCCGTCGAGGCTGAAGAGGCCCACAGGGCGCTCGGCGTGGTGGAACAGGATCAGGGCGATGGCGTCGGACCCCGTGGCCCCGATGGCGAGCGCGGCCTCCACTGCCTTGGCCAGCGCGGGCACCGTGGAGTTCTCGAGGAGGCGCAGCACCTTGATGAACTCTCTGGTTCCGGCCGAGCCGAGATCGCTCTCGAGGCGTCGACGGAGTGTGGCGAAGCAGCCGGGCAACTCCCAGTTCTCGAGCGGTCGGGCGAAGTCGATGGCGCCGGGCTTGCGCTCGAGGAGGGCCAGGTAGTGGACGGGGTCGAAGGTCGTCTGCTCCTTGCCCCAGTGACGGGGGTGGCGGGCGACGACGTCGGTGCCGCTGGTGATGGCCACGTCCTCGATCCCGCCGAGGACGGTCACCTCATGATGGGCATAGGCGCTCGGCACCGAGTAGTCGTTGCGGTCGAAACGGACGAGGGAGAGCGAGTTGGCATGCCCGGCGACGACCCGGCGGGGCTCGAAGGCCTCGGCGGGTAGGGCCAACATGGCGGCGCGGTCCTCGACCAGGCGCTCGGCCTTGGTGCCGATCTTGCCGCGGACACGTCGGAACAGGTCGGCGTAACAGGCGGCGGCCAGGTACTCATTCAGCGTGGCCCAAGACGCGAACGACGGGACCGGGACCAAGAGATTCCGCCTCGAGTAGCCGACGTGGTTCTCGACGTGGCCCTTCTCGTTGCCTCTCCCCACCCGGCAGAAATGGTGATCGAAGAGGTGATGGCTCTCGAGGGTCAAGAAGCCTCTGGTCAGCTCGCGCTCGGTCCCCATCACCTTGGACACGGCGATGGTGGTGTTGTCATAGGAGATCCGCACCGGCACCGCTCCGAAGAACTCAAAACCGGCCACGTGCGCGGCCCCGAAGGTCTCGGTGCACTCGCGGGATAGGCGGAGACGAAGTACGTGTCCGAATAGGGCAGCGTGATCAGGCCCAGCGCGGCCTTGGTGCGTTCGCCGGCGATCTCGACCACGGCCTCGCCGAAGTCGAACTGGGAGTGGCCGGGCGGGTGCGACAGCGGGACGAACGCCTCTTTCGAGATACTGCTTGGCCCGCTGCACGGCCGTCTGGACCTGGGAGTAGCAGCCGGTGTAGCCGTATTCGTCACGCAGGCGCTGGTGGATCCGCCGGGCCGTGTGGCGCTGCTTGGGCGGGGCCTCCTTGTCAGCGGCGAGGATCTCGTCGATCACGCCGAGGAAGGGCCCGATCACGGGCTTCCGGCGCACCTCGGCCAGCTGGTAGCCGGGAGGCTCGGCGTTGGCCAGGATCCGAGCCAGGGCCTGATGGCCGATCCCGTAGTCCCGATAGATCGAACGCTTCGACGCGCCCTCGACCAGGACCTTCCTGCGGATCTCGGTCCATTCGTCCATGTCGGTGTGCACCCTTCTCCCGTCTGCTCGCCTCTTTCAGGCCCGAAGCCTGGAAGCGGGATCGAACAGATCCGGGGATACTCAGGTGCTGCCGTTTTCGACCGTGATTTACACGCTCAGGTGCTGCCGTTTTCGATCATCATTTACAACGGCATCGCAGAGCTCGAAGAGAGCGTCTCCCCAGGGCGAGATGCAGCGGTGGAGCGACGAACGGAACTCCCTCACCTCGGCCCTGGGCCCGTCGGAGGATCCCATGCAGACAGTATGCTTACTGTCTGCGACTCAATGAGGGATGCTGGTTGTCGACACAAGGAGCGCAATGGCACGGACCAGGGTCGAGGAGCGGCTCGCCGAGTACGACCGGCGACACAAAGAGTTGGCGGCCCAGATCGCCGAGATCGGGATCGTTGCCGCCGGCAGTGTGACTCGCCGGTTCACCCACTGCACGTCCGTCGGCTGCCGATGCAACGCTGACCCGCCTACTCCTCACGGGCCCTACTGGCAGTGGACCGCGAAGGTGAACGGCAAGACGGTGACCAAGCGACTGACTGACCGAGAAGCGCAGCTCTATCAGGAGTGGATCGGCAACGACCGCCGCATCAAGACGCTGCTCAATCAGATCCGAAAGGTGGATGCCAAGGCCACCGAACTGCTCTTGAAGGAAGCCCTTAGCGGCTAGGGCGAACGTTTAATTGCAAGCTTAGCGGCCGTCCGGGAACTCGCATCCGTACACGCGTTACCGATTAGTACGAGAGGATTCAGACCGGCCTCTCTTGAGAACCGCCGTGAGAACCAAACGGCATTAATAGCTTGCAAATGCTGTCAATCGATGTCATCGTCTGGCCGCTGACGTAGAGGCTATAAGTCGGGCTCAGAGGGCAAAGTGCCAGGGATCTGCCTGGGCCCCTCTATCGCGCACAGCCTCTACAAGAACCGCGAGGGCAAGCTCTTCACGCTGTCCCCGTGGCCGCTCGATCAGTGCTGGGGGTGGACCGGCCACGTCGAGCGCGATCACTACAATTTCCGTGGCGTGTGAGTCCCGAGCGCCGGCGCGGCGGGTCTTCGAAGTCCTAGCTCTTGACCCCGGTGCCGCGGCAGTAGGGACAGGTCACCCATCTCCGCCCGTCGCAGCCGGGGCAGGGTTCGGAATTGGGCGCCGGGACATCGCCATTGCAGGTGGTGCACGTGATGCGCCCGGGGCCCCACATGCTGTTGGCGCAGTATTCGCAGGGCTCTTGCTGTGGAGCTGACGACCATTTGTACGAGCCAGCCCCGGTCGTGGCCCCGCCTCGCCCTTTGCCCGTCGCCGTCGAGCCTGCCGAGCCGAACGATCGTCGCCCACGCCCGACCAGTGCGCTGAGCAGTACGAAGGCCACAACGCCGACCACGATCCACACCCAGACGGGGATTCCGCTGCTCGACGAAGCGGGGTCCTTGTAGGTCAGCGCACACCCGGATTCCGTCGTGAACCACTTTTGGGCATTCGCCTGCGCGGCGGTTGCCAACGGCGCCTGCGCCGCGACCTCAGGAGAGTTGACGGTGTCGGCGACTTCCTTCGTAAAGCTGGCCCACGCCGAGAAGGAAGGCTGGATCTGCGCCGGCGCCTCCCGTGTCAGTTTCTCGAGGTAGTCGGCGTCGGACGTCAAAGCGGGATTGGCCTCACCGTCCTGGTATTGGTCCAGTCCGGGCTGGAGGTTCTGTGCGATCCAATTCTGGAGTTGGAGAGAGTCCTGACAGAAGGTCGCCGATGCTGTCGCCGACCCCGACGCAGCGCCGGCGTAAGAGGGTCCGGCGAATAGCGCGCTCGCCAGAATTCAGAGAAGTAACACCGCGCCGCCGAGCTCGAACGTGGGAGTCGCACGAGAGCCTCGCAGTGCTGTCGGCGCCCGATGGAGACGGGACGGGGCGCCGAGCCGACCACGATGAGACACGGGGTGCCAGGTCCCGGCGTCGAGCGCGCGTCGCCGACGTACGGCGTGGCCAGTCCTCACAGGAGCACGCACCCGAGGGTGGGGCGCCCTCCGGTCTGGCACCGCGCCGCCGGGGTCTTGAGTGCGGTGCGCGCGCTGCTCGCGCACGGCCGTCGAGGGGCCGTGCCGGCGCCTGACCGAAGTGGAGACGGAGATGCCGATCCATGCCAACACCGCTGACATTTTTACGGGATTCCCGCCGGTCTCGCAATTGATGTTCACACCTAGCGGTGTTTCGAAGTGGCTGGTGGAGTGAAGTGCAGGCTCTTCTGGAAGTCGAGAAGCGCCACGTTGACGATGGAGTCGTCGAGGGCGTTCACGAACATGGCCAGACAGACGACGACCAGGGCGATCCAGCGCCGGCGGTCGCCGGTGGCGTCGGCGGGATCCCTGACCGCAGTTGGCGAGATCGGGTGCCGAGCCGGAGTCGATTGCCTTGTGGAGGCTCGGCCGACGAGGATGTCCGTCGTGACGAGAAACCGTTTCGCCGGGGAGCCGTTCGAGGACGGCGACGAGGCCATCGCCCGCGCGCTCGAAGAGGTCAGCATCCCGGCGCTGATGGCCTCGCTCGTGCACATGAGCGGTGACCCGTCGTGGGTGCGGGGCGAGATCCAGCCGAACGTCGGCATGTCGCTGGACATCCAGGGCGGGATGTCCGGGGAGGACATGGCCGAGGTGCGTGGCCGTGCCCTCCCGGCGATCGCCGCCTACCGCGACAATGGGTGCGTCCCGGTGGAGCTCCCCCGAGATCTGTTGCGAGAGATGATGGGCTTCCTCGGCCGGCGGCCCGTCGAAGGGCAGCTGGCTGGCCTCTTCTTCGACGACCTGCAGTTCGAGGGCGGCGATAGCGGGGAGATCTCCTGGGGTGACGAGATCTCGGAGTCCCAGAAGGCCGCGAGCGCCCGTCGTCGTCATCGGCTGCGGCATGGGTGGGATCCTGGCCGGGATCCGCCTCAAGCAGGCCGGGCTGCCGTTCACGATCATCGACAAGAACGCGGGCCCGGGCGGCACCTGGTGGGAGAACCACTACCCGGGTGCACGCGTCGACGTCGGGAGCCATCAGTACTGCTTCTCCTTCGAGCCGGCCGAGCTGTGGAGCGAGTACTACTGCCAGCAGCCGGAGCTGCGCGCCGTACTTCGGCGCGATCGTCGACAAGTTCGACCTGCGGCCGCACTGCCACTTCGACACCGCAGTCACCGAGGTGGTTTGGCAAGAGGACCAGGCCAAGTGGCGCGTCACGACGCGCGACGCGAGCGGCGCCGAGAGAGGTGCTCGAGGCCCGCTTCGTCATCAGCGCCGTCGGCTCGCTCAACTTGCCCCGGCTGCCCGAGATCCCGGGCATGGACACCTTCGCCGGGCCGTCGTTCCACTCGGCACGCTGGCCGGAGGACCTGGACATCCGGGGAACCCGGTTCGCGCTCGTCGGTGCCGGCGCCAGCGGCTTCCAGATCGGCCCCGCCATCGCCGACGGCCGTCGAGCAGCTCACGATCTTCCAGCGCACCGCCCAGTGGATCCTCCCCAACCGGCTGTACCACACGCCCGTGCCGCCGGGCGACGCGTGGGCGCTGCGGCACCTGCCCTTCTACGGACGCTGGTACCGCTTCGTCATGACCTTCGCCGGCATCGCGGCCGGGATGGAGATGTACCGCATCGACCCCGAGTACGACGACCCGACCCACCAGTCCATCAACCCCCTCAACGCAAGGCGGGCCGCGGCCCTGGTGGCCTCGATGCAATCACTCGTCGTCGACGACCCCGAGCTGCTCGAGAAGGTCGTGCCCGACTATCCCGCGACGGGCAAGCGCATCCTCCAGGACGACGGCACCTGGTTGCGCACCCTGCAGCTGCCCAACGTCGAGCTCGTGCGGACGGGCATCGAGCGGGTGGTCTCCGACGGCGTCGTCACGGCGGACGGAACGCACTACCCGGCCGACGTCATCTGCTACGCCACCGGGTTTCGCCACAACGAGTTCCTGGCCTCCATGGATGTGACCGGGCGGCACGGCGTCTCGTTGCGGGACCAGTGGGGGGACGAGCCAACGGCGTACCTCGGCATCACGATGCCGAACTTCCCCAACCTGTTCTGCGTCTACGGCCCAGGAACGAACCTGGCCTTCGGCGCGAGCCTCTTCTACCACGCCGAATTCCAGGTGCACTACGCGTTCGAGGCCATCCACGAGACGCTGGCGTCGGATGCATTGTGGACCGAGGTGCGGAAAGACGCGCACGACGACTACGCCGAGCGGTACCAGGAAGAGATCGGCCAGCTGGTGTGGGCTCACCCCGCCATCGCGCACAGCCACTACAAGAACCGCGACGGCAAGGTCTTCACGTTGTCCCCGTGGCCGCTCGACCAGTACTGGGGATGGACGCGCCACGTCGAGCGCGAGCACTACGAGTTCGGCGGCGTCTGAGCGTCGACCTGCGACCCCTCGGACGAGAGCGCTCGCCGATGCCGCAGCCCTACGACGAACCTGACGAGCTCACGCTGGGTTCGGTGCGAGAGACCGACGCGGCGCCAAGCGCCACGATGTGCGCCGCGCGCCCAACCGGTCGCCGCCCGATGTGCACGGTCAGCGTCGCCGTCGACGCCTGGAACGACCAACCAGGACCGGACCCAGCGCCCTGGGCGCTGAGGACCCGGCCATTGAGGGTGACCCGCTGCGGTCGGGTGACGTCGACCATGTCGATGGTGGTCGGCACAGACGTCGGCTCGCCCGGATAGCTCCCGTGCGCGGCGCCGATCGTGACCGACACGGACGGGTGTCCGCCTCGGGATGCGCCCGACGACGTCGTGATGAGCGTCTCGGTGCGCTGGCCCTTGGTGTAGCCCAAGCCCGTTCCCGCGTCGCCGTAGAGCTCGAAGGATCCCTTTGCGCCCGGATAGATGAGCGCGGTGAGGGCCTTCGAGTGTGCTGCTCCGCCGGTCGAGGGCTGCTCAGGCACGACGCCACCCTGGCGGACGAAGACCGGCATCCGGTCGAGCGGCACCGACATCGTGACGGTCGACGGGCCGGTGAACGTGGCGCCGGTGAAGAAGTCGTCCCAGCGGCCCGGGGGGAACCACACCGTGGTGGTGGCGTCGTCGCCCGGCGTGGTCACCGGGGCCACGAGCATGTCGGTCCCGTAGAGGTACTCGGTCGGGTTCTCATAGGCGGCCTGCTGGTCGGAGTAGTCGAGGTAGAGCGGCCGCGTCATGGGGAGGCCCGTCTGGTTGGCGTCGGCGGCCAAGGTGTAGGTGTAGGGAACCAGCGCCTCGCGGAGCCGGAGGAACGACTCCGTGATCCCCTGCACCGGCTCGGGATACTGCCAGGGCAGGCGGTTCTCGTTGTTGGAGTGGAGCCGGAGGATCGGCTCGAAGGTGCCGAGCTGCACCCAGCGGTCGTAGAGGTCGGGTGGATCGGCGCCCGACTGCGTCGGCGGCGGACCGAGATAGCTCCCGATGTCGCTGCTCACATAGGGCTCGCCGATGGTGGCCTCGTCGGGGACCAACTGGGCCTCCATGGCCAGGGTGTTCCACGTCCCCCACGCGTCACCGGTGAAGGCGATGGTCGAGGTGTGGTCCGACCAGGGCCCCGCCGGGTACACCTCTTGCGGCTCGCCGTTGGAGCCCCCGATGCGCGCCAGGACGAAGCCGCGCTCGCCGAGGTTGACCATGTCCTGCGCGTAGAGATGGTCGATCCACGCGTCGGGCGTGACGCCCGGCGAGGACACGACCGAATTGTCGCAGCACCAGTCGAGCCACCAGAAGGCGACGCCCTGCTGCTGGAAACTCCGCTGGAGAGCGAAGTTGGACTCGGCCTGGGACACCGAGCTCCAGTCCCACACTTTGCAGCTCCCATTGGTGCAGCTCGACGAGGCGAGATCGTGGCCCGCAACGCGCTCGGTCTGTGCCAGCTTCGGGTCGTTGTCCTCGATGCTCGAGTGGATGTTCAGCGTCACGTCGATGCCGTGCGCGCGCGCCCATTTGAGGAACGACGACGGAGAGGGGAACAAGGAGCGGTTCCATTCCCACCCGTTCCAGTCGTTCGGCGCCTTCCAGTCGGTGTCGAGGGAGAACGTGTTCAGCGGCACCTCGTTGGCGACGAAGGCGCGATAGATCCCCTCGACGTCGCTGCTCGAATACGGCGTGTAGTCGGAGTACCACACACCGAAGACGTCCTTGGGCAGCAGCGGCGCGGGACCGGTCAGCTGAGCCAGGGTGTGCAGAGCGCCGGCGTAGTTGTGTCCGTAGGCGAACAGGTACCCGTCTTCGACGTCGCCGTTCTTCGTCCTGGGTGCGACCCATCCCTTCGAGGTCCACACCGCGCTCTGGGTGTCATCGAGCAGGCGCCAGCCGGCGGTGTCCAACAACCCGTCGGTGTTGAGCGGCTGGATGCCGGCCTGGCAGGTGGCCCCGGACTGCCCGGCGCCACACGTTGGGTTGTCGTTGTAGGTGTCGGTGTCGAACCCGCGGAACCATCCGCCGAGCGCTCCGTTCGACGCCAACGAGGGAGGTGGCGAGCCGCCGGGACCGACCGCCAGTGTGTCAATGCCCAGATCGAAGCTGTTGGGAGTGGTGTTCACCACGCTGATCGAGTTGGTGCCCGACACCAGCGGCACGGTGGTCGTGAAGGTGGCCCAAGGCGAGGCAGCCGTGGTGGGGGCGGCGGTGAGGACCTGCTGCAGCCGCCCATTCACGTCGAGATCCAGCAGGCTCGTGGTCGGGGCCAGCGGAGGGCTCGCCACGTTGTAGTAGCGCAGCGACACCGCAGTCGGGCCGGCCGCCGCGCCCAGGACGTGCCACGTCACGCTGGCGGCCGGCTTGACGAAGAAGCCCGCGTAGCCGGCCGTGCCGTCGTAGCCGACGAACGTCTGACTGAGGGTGGCCCCCCCGCCGAGGGTTGCGGCGCCGGCCTGACAGACCTGGCCGAAGATGCACTCCCAGTCCCACGTCGGCGCCACGGTCGAGGTCCGCCCTCCGACCGACAGCTCGAGCGTGGTGTTGAGCGCGCTGAAGGGTCCAGAGCCCAGCTTGTAGCGCAGCGTGGCACGGGCGGTGCGGACGACCAGGAAGCCCCCCGCGGTAGATGACGTATAGGGAGGAACCGGCATCCGGCGGTTGAGGGCGTTGACCGTCGGCAGATTCTCGAAGTGCTGCGACGGGGAGTACTCGAGCCGGAGCAGGGTCGGGCTCAGGACCTCGACCCGCAAGGCACCGACGTGCACGATGGCCCAGCGCGTGAGCCATCCCCGCCCCCATGTCGACAGGCGTCGCCAGATCCACCGGCGAGGTGTCCGAGGTCGCCGCCCCTGACAACGCCGCCGCCGCAGCGGCATCCGACCCCGGCACCAGAAGCATTCCTCCCAGTGACATCGTCAGCAGGAGGACGAACGGGAGGAGGCGTCTCACCGGTCACCGGGTCCGTCGCTGGTCCGTCGAGCCCGCCCCATCGGCCCATGATTGCATCGCCGTCGGGCGAGTGCCCCGATGACATCGACGACGGACTAGAGGACGAGGTGCTCCATGGACTCGGGGTTCGCCATGTTCTCCTTGATGTGCGCCGCCTGCTCCTCGGGTGACTCCTTCGTGCGCAGGAGGATCGGCGCGAGGACGATCCCGAGGATGACGCACGCGGCCGCGATCAGCAGCGCCAGCCGGTAGCCGTCGGCCAGGGCGGTGATCATGTCGTGCCCCGCGGCGAGCAGCGACTTGGAGCGGTTGGCCGCGATCGTGCCCAGCGCGGCGAGGCCGATGGCGCCCGCCAGCTGCTGGGATACGTTCACGATGCCCGAGCCCAGTCCCGGCGTCCTCGTTGGGGATCTCCGACATCCCGATCTGGAGCAGCGGCATGAACGACGTCCCGGCGCCGAGGCCCATCAACAAGAAGGCGAAGAAGATGCGCGGGAAGTACGCCGCGTGCGGGCCGGCCGAGGCGAAGAGCAGCAGCCCGATGGCGGCGGCGCCATGCCCGGGTACATCACCCGTCTTGTTCCCGAACCGCCCGACCAGCCACGCCGTGATGCCCGTCGACATCGCCGCCATGGCGACGCGCCTGGGGCAGGAAGGCCAGGCCCGGTCTTCACCGGGCTGTAGCCCAGCACGTGCTCGAAGTAGAGGGCGCCGATGAAGAAGGTCGAGAACATCCCGATGATCAGCAGGCCGCGGATCGACGCCCGAGCCGGTCAGCGTGCGCAGCTTGAGGATGCGCAGCGGCATGATCGGCTTGCGCGATCCGCGACTCGAGCACGACGAAGGCGACACCCAGCGCGACGGCCAGGCCGATGAAGCCGAGCGTGTGCGCCGAGCCCCAGCCGTAGGTCGACGACGTCACGATGGCGTAGATCACCACCATCACCGACGCCGTCACGAGGACGGAGCCCACCCAGTCGACGCCCTGCTTGATGCCGAGGCCGACGTTGTCCACCAGGAGGATGGAGCCGGCGATCAGCGTGGCGATGCCGACCGGCACGTTCACGAAGAAGATCCAGTGCCAGGACAGGGCCTGGGTGAGGACGCCGCCGGCGAGGAGCCCGATCGAGCCGCCGCCGACGGCCACGAACACGTAGGCGCTCATCGCGTTGGCCCGCTCGCGGGGGCTCGGGAACTCGGTGACGATGATGGCGACGATCACCGAGGAGCTGAGCGCCCCGCCGATGCCCTGGACGAAGCGGGCCGCCACCAGCAGGCCCTGGCTGTCGGCCGACCCGCAGGCGATGGAGGCGAGCGTGAACAGCGCCACGCCGGCGAGGAACACCTTCTTGCGGCCGATGAGGTCGCCCAGGCGGCCCGGCCATGAGGAGGAAGCTGCCGAAGGAGATGAGGTAGGCGTCGACCACCCAGGTCAGGCCGGACTGGCTGAAGCTGCAGGCTCTTCTGGATGTCGGGGAGCGCCACGTTGACGATCGAGCCGTCGAGGGCGTTCATGAACATGGCCAGGCAGACGACGACCAGGGCGATCCAGCGCCGGCGGTCGCCGGTGGCGCCGATGGGGCCCATGAGGTCGACGAGCATCCCTGGTGCGTTGATAGTCATGATTTCGGGACTATCCTAGAGGGCATGATCGATGGGGCCGTGCAGCGGGGTCCCGGGGGGCTCGGCGTCGGTGAGCGCCGCCCGGTCCTCGGCCCGTCCCGGCCACCGGCACCATCGTCCTGCTGACCCAGCTGGCCCGGGCCGTCTACCTGCGCTCGTCGGTCGACCTGGTCGGGATGAACCTGCGCAACATGGTCGTCCTCGCCTACCTGCGCGACCACCCCGGCGTCTCCCAGCAGGCCATGACCGAGCACCTCTCCATGGACTCGAACACCGGGGTCCTCGTCCTCAACGACCTCGAGGACTTGGAATACGCCGAGCGGCGCCGGGACCCGTCGGACCGGCGGCGTCACATCGTCCACATCACCGACGCCGGCCTCGAGGCGCTCGAGCAGGCCGAGGCGGCGCAGGGGAGCATCGAGGACGAGATCCTCGCCGGGCTGAGCTCGGTCGGAGCGGGCGACAGCTGCGGCGGCTGCTGGTCAAGGCGCTCGAGGAGCACGAGTTCCGCGGGAGAGGGTGCGGGCTCAAAAGCCGAATCGGGCTCATAACTCGACGGTCGTGGTTCAAATCCCACGCCCGCCACCAAAGAGAGTCCAGGTCCGTCTACCAAGAAGCGGTCGGCCCGGACGGCCCGCCTAAGCCCAAATGGTGACTCCAGGGCATAACGCTGGGGGTCGGGAAGGCGATCCAACCGGGAAAGGTAAGGCCGCAGAAGTCGATGCAGTGCCGCGTATCCGAGTTGCACCTCTGACTCGATGCCCTCTAGCCGATCACCAAAAAGTCTTGGAGTAATTCGACGGTGGCGTTGAGCAGAGCCCTTTTACCAATTTCCGCCTCACCTGGGAGTACAAAGGTGCAGCTCATACTCCCCCGAACGTGGTCAAGGAGCGCAGCGAGCTCCGCCATTCTTCGCTCCGCCCGATCACCACCAGCGTGCCTTGGGTCGCCCGACGCTTGTCTCGAAGAGAGAACAACTCTGACGATCGAGGTATCTGCGTCGCATCAAGTTCTCAAGCGAGCCCGTGATCGCGTGCGTACTGGACGGCAGCCGCCCGATCGGAAGACCCGGTCTTGGCGAAGATGCGGTTGATGTGGCTCTTGACGGTATGGGGGCTGAGGTAGAGCGCAGCGGCGATCTCGGGGTTGGCCATTCCTCCGGCCATCATGGTCAGGATCTCTGCTTCTCTCTTGGTGAGGCCGTCGGGAAGGTCGTCGGGAGTGGGTCAGCGTCTGGGCCGTTGGGTTTCGGGTGGCCGCACCGACGAGCGTTGGCTTGGATCGTGGCGTCGAGAACGGCGAGGCCGATGACCGAGCTTCGCAGCGTGTGGGCGATGTCGACTCGGTCGGCGTCTTTGGTCAGGTAGCTGCGGGCGCCGGCTTCGAGTGCGGCGAGCACGGAGTTGTCGTCGGCATAGGTGGTGAGCACAACGATTGCGATGTCGGGGTAGTGCTCGCTGAGATACTGGGTGGCTTGGATGCCGTCCACCTCGGGCATGTGGAGGTCGAGGAGGATGGCGTCCGGTCGGTGTCGGCCGCACAGGTCGATGGCTTCTTGACCGTCGGAGGCGGCGGCGACCACCTCGATGTCGGGCAGGAGATCGAGGAGCAGCACCAAGCCTTCTCGGACGCTCGCTTGGTCATCGGCGACGATGATCCGTAGCGGTGCCTGCTGGTCGGTCATTGGGGGACCTGGGCCGTCACCACCCAGTTGCCCTCTGCATCGCACGTGCCTCGAGCGAACCACCGATGAGTCGGAGGCGTTCGCGCATGCCCGCGAGGCCATACCCTCCGTTGGCCGTCTCGAGTCGGGGCTCGTCGGTCTCGCCGTCTGCCAGCGAATTGAAACCGTGAGGGTCGTGGGGCCGTCGGTGAATTCGAGCCGCATGACGTACCGGCTGGCGAGGGGCGTGCTTGGCGGCGTTGACGAGCGACTCTTGGGCGGCGCGAGTCAGAGCCAGTGAGGCGTCGGGAGTCAGGGGTCGTGGCCGTCCGGTCACTTCGAGGGTGACGGGGGTGAGGTACTGGTGCTGATGCTCGGCGCCGAGCTCGTCCAAGGCGTCCGCCAGTGGCGGGGTGTCGGAGCGCAGCGCCTGGAGGGCCTGGCGGGTCTCGGCGAGCCCTTCGGCGGCCGATCGTTGAGCTCTAGTGAGCAGGTCGACTGCCCGTTCGACGTCGCCTTGGTCGGTGAGCAGACGCCCTGGCCGCTTGGATCTGGACGCCGAGTGAGCCGAGCGAGTGGGCGAGCACGTCGTGGATCTCGCGGGCGATGCGGTTGCGCTCGTCAAGAGCGGCGGCGCGGTTTTGCTCCGCGCGAAGCTTCTCGGCGTTCGCCAGGAGCGCTGCCGACTGCTCGGCTTGGACGCGGTAGCCGAGCAGGAGCCGGCCGAAGAGGAGCCCGAGGATCATGAGCAGCGGAACGCCGAGCAATCCCCACGCGCCAACTCGATACGCGAGCCCGCCGGCGTCTACGGCGATGACACCGATGGCGGTGACTGCGCAAGCGGTCCCGAGCCCGAAATCGTAGGCGGCGGCGCATGTGGCCATGGCGGCGAGGACGACGAAGGGCCCTCCGCTTTGGGTGAGCGCCGCCCACCCGCAGGTCACGGCGCTCGCCGCCAGAGCGAAGGGCAGCATCCGGCGGAGGAGCGGTCGTGACGGGAAGCGCTGAACGGCTACCATCAGCGCCAGGGTCAACGCTGCGAAAGACGGAGGCGTCGACCATGTCGACGAGGTTCCGGGTCGGCCCGTAGGGCAGGGTGAAAGCCGAGATTCCGATCACGATGAGGACGGTCGCCACCGCCGCCCAGGTGACCCGGTTCAGGCTGGTCGACACCCTCCAAGTATCGCTCAGGCGTGCCGATGTCGCCATCGGCCCGCAGGGTGATTCTTGGTATGAAGCGTTCGGGGTATCTCATACCTGCCTAATGCCGGCTACAGCCCGAGAGACCCAACCGGCGGGCTGACGACAACGGCGTGCTCGGGACCGCAAGCTCGTCGGCATGCGAGCAACCGATCAAAAGAAACACCCTTCTTCCGGAACCGACTGCGTGGGCGTCGCGACGGCGGTCAGTGAAGCGGAGGAGCCACAGACCACAGGCCGGCGGCGGCGCAGGCGATCGACTTGGTCAAAACCTACGGCGACCGGCCAAGCCCAGGTCCACGCGTTGGCCGGGGTTTCGGTCAGTTTCCAGACGGGCCGATTCACTGCCGTGATGGGGCCCTCGGGATCGGGCAAGTCGACGCTCATGCACTGCATGGCGGGACTCGATCGCCCGACGTCGGGCCAGTGCTTGATCGGAGGCACGGACCTCAGCTCGCTCGGCGACGGCCGGTTGACCGAGCTGCGCCGTGACCGCGTCGGCTTCGTCTTCCAGTCCTTCAACCTGGTGCCGACCCTCACTGCGGCCGAGAACATCACCCTCCCGGTCGATCTGGCTGGGCGCAAGGTCGACAAGGCCTGGTTCGACCACCTGGTAACCCAGCTTGGCCTCGGCAAGCGCCTCGCGTCACCGTCCGACCGAGATGTCGGGGGGACAGCAGCAGCGTGTGGCCTGTGCCCGGGCCCTCATCAACCGGCCGGCCCTCGTCTTCGCCGACGAGCCGACCGGCAACCTCGACTCAAACGCCTCGACGGAGCTGCTCAGCTTTCTTGCAGCGATCGGTCGCCGAGTTGGGCCATTCGATCGTCATGGTCACCCACGACCCGCACGGGGCGTCCTTCGCCGACCGGGTCGTGTTCCTCTCCGACGGCCGGGTCGTCGACGAACTGCAAGCCCCGACGGCCGATTCGGTCCTCGAGCGGATGCGGACGCTAGGGGCCTGACATGGCGACGGGTCACCCTCAAGGGCATCCTCGCCCACAAGCTGCCGTCTGGCGCTCACCGCGTTGGCCATCATCCTCGGCGTCACGTTCATCTCCGGGAGCCTCGTCCTCACCGACACCCTGCACGACACCTTCACGACCCTGGTCGGTAACGTCTACCAGCACATCGACTTCCAGGTCCGAGGCAAGGCCGCGCTCAACAGCGGTGGCAGTGCCGTGCGCAATCCCATCCCCGAGTCGCTCCTCGCCGAGTGTCCGCCGGGTACCCGGGGTGGCCTACGCCGACGGTTCGGTCATGGGCTACGCCCAGTTCGTCGTCCGACGGCAATGCCATCAGCAGCGGAGGGGCGACGGTCGGCATCTCCTTCGACCCCGATCGAGCGCTCTCTCGCCTTCCAACTGGTCCAAGGGCGAGCCCCCACGAACCCAGACGAAGTCGTGATGGACCTGGGCACGGCACAGAAGTACCACTTCACTGTCGGCGAGCGCGTCCGGATCCTGCTCCCCAGCTCGCCACAGACCTTCACCATCACTGGTCTTTTGAAGTTCGGCACGGCCGACAACCTGGCCGGGGCCACGATCGCCGCCTTCGACCTGCCGACGGCCCAGAAACTCTTCGGTCTGGTGGGACAGTTGAACACCATCAACGTCTTGACCACACCGGGAGCCGACAAGGACGCCGTTCAGCGTGACATCGCCCGATCCCTCCCATCGGGCGTCGAGGTGGTCACCGGCCAGACCGTGGTCAACGAGCAGACGACCGTCATCGACCAGGCACTGTCGGTCTTCTCGACCGCGTTGGTGGTGTTCGCCCTGATCGCCTTGTTCGTCGGTGGCTTCACCATCTTCAACACCTTCTCCATCATCGTGGGCCAGCGCACCCGAGAGTTGGCGCTGCTTGCGGATCGTGGGCGCCAGCCGTCGCCAGGTCTTCTCGCTCCGTGCTGCTCGAGGCGGGCATCGTCGGCCTGCTGGCCTCGCTGATCGGCCTTGGACTGGGTGTCCTGGCGGCCAAGGGACTCGAGGCCCTGCTGAGCGGCTTCGGTGTCTCGCTGCCGTCGGGATCTCTTGTGTTCGAACTCCGCACCGTGGTTGTAGGCCTGGCTGTAGGCATTGGCGTCACCGTTGTCTCGGCCATCAGCCCGGCTCGGCGCGCCGTACGGATCCCACCTGTGGCGGCGCTCGCCACCCAAAGCACCGAGTCAGAGGTGTCCTCGCGACGCCGCATCATCATGGGTGGTGCGTGCTGCATCGTCGGCGTCGCTTTGCTAGGAGTGGGTCTCGCCAACGGGGCAATCGTGGCTGGTGGGCCTCGGCGCTGTGGGCATCTTCTTGGGTGTCGGGATGCTGGCGCCAATCGTGGCGCGACCCATGGCACGCGCGATCGGACGCACCAGTTGCGCGTCTGCTCGGGATCTCGGGCCGGTTGGGCCGAGAGAACTCCATGCGCAGCCCGCGCCGGACGGCCCAGACCGCCGCCGCTCTCATGGTCGGGCTGGCGCTCGTCTCGGCCATGTCGGTGTTCGGAGCCTCGCTCTCCAAGTCGACGACGAACAGCATCGACAACGCAGTCAGTGCTGACCTCATCGTCACCGGCCCCAGCGGCGGGTTCCCCAGCTCGGTGTGTCTGCCGTGTCCCGCGTCCCGGGGGTCGTCGCTTCCTCGACGGTCTATCAGGGTCAATTCGAGTTCAAAGGCTCGCTGTCGACCCTGGTTGGAGTATCGCCAGACCATTTGGCGGACACGGTGATCCTGCAGATGCAGGCGGGAAGCGTCGCAGGCCGCCCTCGCTGCCGGCCAGCTCCTCATCGACACGACCACCGCGAAGAACGATCACCTCTCGGTGGGATCGTTCGGTGCCCGGTGAAGTTCGCCCTGACCGGGACCGCGACGATGCGCATCGGCGGCATCTTCGAGCCCAATGCACTGATTGGTCACTACCTTGCAGGCAGCCGGTTCTTCCTCTCCCACTTCACCAACCCGCTGCCGATCGGAGTTCTGTTCGAAGACCGACGGCAGAGCCGGGGTCTTCAATGCGGTCAACGACGCGACCGATCCTTACCCCAACGTCGGCGTCCAGACGAGATCCCAGTACGAGGCGTCACAAGTGGCCACGGTCAATAGGCAGCTGGGCATCGTCTACGCCCTTCTCGCCCTCGCGGTGCTGATCGCCCTCATCGGCATCGTCAACACGCTCCTGCTGTCGGTGTTCGAGCGCACACACGAGATCGGCCTGCTTCGGGCCGTTGGAATGAAACGCCGGCAGATCCGGGCCATGATCCGCTCAGAGGCGGTGATTTTGTCGCTATTCGGGGCGATCGTTGGAGTGATCGTAGGCGCCGGCCTCGGGGTCGCACTTGTGTCATCGTTAAGACGGTCGCAGGAGATCACCGTCACAGCGATCCCCCTGTCCAGCTTGGTCGTGTTCTTGTTCATCGCCGCCCCGTTGGGGCTCGGAGCTGCCGGTTGGCCAGCGCGGCGAGCGGCCAGGCTCGACGTACTGGCGGCTATCGCCGCCGACTGACCTAAGCTAAGCCCTGATCCACCGATAATTAGAGTTGATCGCGGTCGCGCATCCGCGAAAAGTGCCTTCCTGCAAGGGAAAATGGTGGTTACCACACCGACCACATCCCCTACGGGAAGGCACTATTTCGATGCGCGTATCTTGCCACAGTCTCGACCGTCTCGACGTGACCTTCGACGACGAGCGTCTGGTGGCCAACGCTGGCTTGATGCTGCCGGCGACCCTGGCCCAGCATTTGGGATTGCGAGAGCTCTTCGACGAGCACGTCGACCTCGGCGATGCGGCGGGCCGCGCCAACGTCGGGCACAAGGCCATGACCCTCATCCATTCGGCGCTGGCCGGGGGCGACTCGATCGACGATGCCGATGCCCTGCGGGCGGGCGACACCCAAGCGGTGCTCGGCCACGTCGTGTTGGCGCCGTCGACTCTCGGAACGTTCCTGCGCAGCTTCAGCTGGGGGCATGCTCGTCAGCTCGACGCGGTGGCCGGCGACCTGCTGACGCGGGCCTGGGCCGCCGGGGCGGGTCCGGGCGAGGAGCCGTTCACCATCGATGTCGACTCCTCCATCCACGAGACCTACGGCTTGGCCAAAGAGGGCGGGACCCACTTCACCTACAACCACGTCCGGGGCTACAACCCTCTCTACGCCGTGGCGGCGGGGACCGGAGACGTCCTGCACGTCCGCCTGCGCGGTGGCAATGCCCACTCGGGTCGGGGTGCGGCCAGCTTCCTCACCGAGACGTTCGGTCGGGTGCGCACAGCGGGTGCCAGCGGGCCGATCGTGCTGCGGGCCGACTCGGGCTTCTACAACCGGACCGTCGTCGACGCCTGCCGCCGGGCCAACGTGTCCTTCTCCATCACGGCCAAACTCCACAAAGGCGGTGTGAAAACGGCCATCGCCGCCATCGACGAGTCCGCCTGGGTCGCCATCCCCTACTTCCTCGACGGCGCCGACGTGGCCGAGACCACCTACCAGCCCTTCGGCACCAAGGGCCGGCCGTGTCGGCTCATCGTGCGCCGGGTGCGGCCCACACCGGGCAGCCAGCTGGCGCTGTTCGTCGAGTTCACCTACCACGCCTTCATCACCGACCGAGAAGGCGAGATGGTCGAGCTCGAGGCCGACCACCGGCGCCATGCCGAGATCGAGAACACCATCCGTGACCTGAAATACGGTGTCGGTCTCAACCATCTGCCCTCGGGGCGCTTCGGTGCCAACGCCGCGTGGTTGGCCTTCAACGTCATGGCTCACAACCTGGCCCGCTTCAGCACCAGGCTCGGACTCGGCGACACCCTCATCACCACCGAGACCCTTCGCCGCCGCTACCTGAGCCTCCCGGGACGACTCACGCGCTCAGCCCGACGCGTCACCTTGCACCTGCCGGCACGCTGGCCATGGGCGGAGCGCTTCGTCGCTGCGCTCACCTGTCACCGCGACGTCTTGCTCGTGACCTGACCGTTCGTGTGGACGTGGCCCCGAGCACCCTGCGGCCGCCAGTGCAGATCGCCGATCACAAGAAGCTCTGGTTCAACGCGTCCCAGAACACGTCACAGCCACTGACCACCGCACCGCACAGACAGGCGGGTTACACATCGTTGGCAAAAGCCGTCGCACCGAGGCCGATCGGTGGATCAGGGCTAAGACACGGGATCCAGTGTGGTGGTCAGTTGCAGTAGCCGTGTGCGGGCGTGGCTACCTCTCGACCCATGTGCAGTTCTTCCATCAGCTGTGGAGCCAATCGCGTAAAGGTGTCCGATAGTTTGGGGGACGTTGCCCCGTTCGCTGTTGAAGTTCAGCGGTGGCCACAGCTCATTCAGGCCGCTGCCTGATCGTACTCTTCGGGTGTAACAACGACGGATGTGGTCTGGCGACGAAGAGCGGCGACCAACTTGGCCATGTCCTTGTGACCTCGTACGCGTCGGAACGATCGCTCTGCTTCGAGCATGCCGGCGGCGACCCAGCGCTTCTTCATCGAGCCGTCCTTCCACTTCGTGACTCGTCGGGTCGTCCGCTTGGCGATCGAGATCATCGACTCGATGCAATTGGTGGTGGTCAGCGTCGCGGCCAGTGTGCCGCCGACGCCGAGACGCCGCACGGTGAACATGTCCTCGAGTCCTTCGCGCAGTGACGCGGCCGCGTCGGGATGGTCGGCCTCGAGCTCTTTGGCCAGTGCCTTGGCGCCAGCCAGGCCCTTGGCCGCGTCGGGCTGGGCGAAGATGAGGGCGAGGCGCTTGTCGACGACCGCAGCCAGCTCCTTGGGCAGGTACCCCTCAACGTTGCGACGCTTGTGCAGGACGCAACGTTGCACGACGGCGGCATCGCCGAAGACCCTCTTGATGCCTGCGGCGAGCGCCTTGGCCCCGTCGATGACGCAAAGCACGCCCGAGTCGACGTCGAGGCCCCGGGCGACGAGATCGGCCAACAGGGCGGTCACCACCGTCTTGTTCTCGGTGTCGCCGAGCCAGAGTCCGACGGGGACCTTGGTGCCGTCGGTGGTGATGACCAGGGCAACCACGGCACACGAACCGGCCACGTCGAGCCCGTCGATCATGAGCACGGCCACGTCGAGGTCCGAAAGATTCCGGGCCATCAGCTCGCCCATGGCCTTGGTCGTGGCCGCCACGAAGCGCCTCGAGATGGCCGACTTGGACATGGACTTGGAGCGTTCCTCGAGGTCGGCTCCGACCGGCTCGGCCACGTCACGGTGGCGCCGGGTGGCCACGCCGGCGAGCATGCGCTCGACGACGAGGGAGTTGAGCAGATCGGCGGAGCTGAACGCCTTCCAGGTATCGAGCTCGATCTCGGTGCCCTCGGTGCTGCGTCCCCGCGGGCGTTCGGTGGTGACCTGGCGCCCGCCGAGCACGACCGAACCCTTCGTGTTGCCGTGCCAGTTTCCGACACGCTCCTGGGCGGAGATCCTGGCGTGCTTCTCGCCGATCGCCTCGGTCAGTTCGGCCTCCATCATCTGTCGCATCACGACGAGCCCGGTGGCCGACGCGAACGCCAGCAGCCCGTCCTTGAGCGCCCCGGCCACCTCGGCCAGTGCAATGGTGGCCTCGAGCGGCAGACCAGCGAGGCGATCTGCCTCCTCCACCTGCGCGACGGTCACGACGGGTAGCTTCTTCTTCATTGGTGGTCCCCTTTCTGGGTGGTTCTTGGATTGGTCTCCTGAACACCTACCTCACGGCAGGACTCAGGAGGGGGACCACCACCTCACTTCAACAAACTTGGGGACACCGTCGTTTGGGATGTAGCCCGCCGCTGACTCCTTCTGCAACCGCAAATTTCTGACCCGCCGGACTCTCAATGAGAGCTGCGAAAAATGGCAGGGCGAATTCACCTTCGATTCTCACTTGGAACGTAAGCGCTTCTGTTGGAACCCCGTAACCTCTGAGCTGGTTCGTGTAACGAGCGCGCGCTGCGGGCTGGCTAAGTCTCGCCCTATGATTCCAGATTTCTATGATCTCTTGAGGCAGCTGCTCGGGGTCAACTCTCGCTCGCACGTTTATGTTGGCGGGTTCTAGGACCACCATTTCTCCGAGCACGCGTGGGACAAGTATTGCGGATCCCGAAATCAACTCGAGTGCTCGGCTAGCGCTTGCGAACAGACGTTCTTGCTTCTGTCCCCTGCGGCCGCTGACGTGCAGATAGTTATAGTCAAATACGGCGGACGTGCAAGGTAGTCAGCCCTGTCGAATCCAGACAATGCGATCTATGCGTCGTAGACCAGTGCGCTTTGGCATGAGTATTCGTCGGATGGTGTCGTCTGTGCAGCAAATCGGCAGTCCGTGAAGCGACGGACGAGCGCGTCCGCTTACATTCCGATGCTGAGCTGATTCGAACAGAACAGTTGCGTAGTCGTTGGTCGGTTCTGCCTCACCTGCCGGCGAGAATCTAAATAGAGCCATGCCGACCTGGTCGGCCCATACTTTCGCGTCCCGCGTGTAGTCCGTCAGGCTAAAGAACACCGAGACAGCGTTCTCTGTCGTTGCCACTCCGTACAGTCGCTGAAGATCGGGCCTCCCGATCGGCGCCATGTGCATCTTGACTTGTGCAACCATCGACTTCGCCCGCACGTCAACACCACCATCGGCGCCTGATCCAGTGGATTTTGCATCCGTGAATCCGAACCAGTTGAGCCATTCCGCAGCAACGTCCTCAGCTTCCAACGCTGAGCGAATCATTCGAGCGCGTGGCCGCCCACATTGCGGAGCGGAGTTCGCAGCCTCGGGAGTATCTGGCGGAGGTGGTGGCGTGCTCCCTGTCGTTGTGTAGTCCGTCCAGGCCGATCCGTCCCAAAAGCGGAGCCCTCTTTGACCACTCGGATCCGAGTACCAGCCCGCCTCAGCCATAGATCAATTATCGAACCAATGAGCCGGGTTCTTAACCCAGATAGTTAGGGAACCCTTAGACATATCTGCGCACGCCTACGGGTCGTGCGCCCATAGTTCGCTGCTGGACTCTGGCCTTCGGGCATGTCCTTGATGCGGTGTGTGAACTTCGGGCTGACGAAGAGGTTCCTGCGTCCCGTCCCGCCACCGGCACCATCGTCCTGCTGACCCAGCTGGCGCGGGCCGTCTACCTGCGCTCTTCGCTCGACCTGGTCGGGATGAACCTGCGCAACATGGTCGTCCTCGCCTACTTGCGCGACCACCCCGGCGTCTCCCAGCAGGCCATGACCGAGCACCTCTCCATGGACTCGAACACCGGGGTCCTGGTCCTCAACGACCTCGAGGATTTGGAATATGCCGAGCGGCGCCGGGACCCGTCGGATAGGCGGCGACACCTCGTCACCATCACCGACGCCGGCCTCGAGGCGCTCGAGCAGGCCGAGGCGGCGCAGGGGAGTATCGAGGACGAGATCCTCGCGGGGTTGACGCAGACGGAACGGGCGGAGCTGCGGGGACTGTTGGTGAAGGCACTCGAGGAGCACGCGCCGCCACCCACCGGTGCCGATGTGTAGTCCGGTGGCGGGTCGGAGTTAGATCAGGCTCTTCGTCCGACGGTCGAACGTTCATCTACTCCCGGCGTCACACGAATCGCTCGTCATTTCGACGCCATGAACCGTCACTCTGGCGGACGAAGACGGCTTGACGTCGCTGATGATCACTCGCCGACGACCCAGATCCTCCCGGAGCGGCTGCTCCCTAGCAGTTGGGCGAATGCCCAGGAGCCTGCCCTACAATCGTCCGAGCAGCCGAAAGGGAGGATCCGTGGCCGACTACAAATTCATCAGGTACGAGACGACTGACGACGGGCGCATCGCGCGCATCGTCTTGAACCGTCCGAACTCCCGAAACGCCCAGCACCGGGGGCTGCTCGTGGAGCTGCACGATGCCTTCATGGCAGCCGAGGCCGACGACACCGTCCGGGTCGTGATCCTGAGCGGTGCGGGCCCGATGTTCTCGTCGGGACACGACATGGGTTCGAAGGAGTCCCTGGACGAGCGCACACCGGGACCGGACCTGCACCCGACCTTCGAGATCAACGGCGGGACCAAGGAAGGGGCCGAGGGCCGCATGTTGGGGGAGTGGCACTACTTCTTCCAGAACACCCTGCGCTGGAGGAATCTCCGCAAGATCACGATCGCCCAGGTGCATGGCACCGTGTTCGCCGCCGGTCTCATGCTCATGTGGGCGTGCGACCTCATCGTGGCCTCCGACGACGCGGCGTTCGCGGACGTCGTCGGCACCCGTCTCGGCATGTGCGGCGTGGAGTACTTCGCGCACCCGTGGGAGTTCGGGCCGCGGAAGACGAAGGAGCTTATGCTGACCGGCGATTCGGTCACCGCCGAGGAGGCCCACCGCCTGGGCATGGTCTCGAAGGTGTTCCCGCTCGACGAGCTCGATGAGCGAACGTTGGAGTTCGCACGTCGCATCGCCGCGCTGCCCACGATGACGTCGCTCTTGATCAAGGAGTCGGTCAACCAGACGGTCGACAACATGGGCTTCTACAACGCGTCTGCAGTCCTGCTTCACGCTGCACGAGCTGAACCATGCGCACTGGGCCGAGATCCACGAGAACGACTACCCCGTCGGCCTGCCCGAGGACGGGCTCATCGACTGGCGCTCTGCACCGCCCGTCGTTCCCGCGGTCATGGACCAGGTCCGGGCGCCGGATCCCGTCGGGTAGCGGAAGAGGAAGGAGCACTCTCCATGCCGGACCCACCGGTCACACCCGACCGTCCTGCCATCAAGGCCGACCTCATCGCCGAGGTTGCCCGTTCCGCCACCACGTTTTGGGAGCTGGAGCTCACTTCGGGCCTCGATGCGGGCGACACCAGCCTGCGGGACCCCGACACCGGCAACGTCTACATCCTGCCGAGGCCCAACCCGGATCAGCCGTTCGCCAATTTGGAGCGAGATCGGGGACGTCGACGTCGTTGTGGTCGACCGCGCCGGCAGCGTCGTGTTCACCAACGGGTTGCAACCGACCGTCGAGCTCCAGACCCACCTCGGCATCTATGACGCACGACCGGACGTGCACGCCATCGTCCACAGCCACGGCGAGTGGTCGCAGATCTTCTCCGTCATGCGGTGGGACATCCCGACCTACACGTCGGAGACGTACCTCGTCGCCGGCCTCGGTCCGATCAGGTGTGCGCCCTCGGGCGGGGTGGCGACGCCCGAAGTGGCGCGCCAGGCCGTGGAGGCGCTGGGCACTCGCTCGAAGGCGGCGCTGTTGCCGTCGCACGGAGCGGTGTGCGTCGGGGCGTCGTTCGAGGAGGCGTTCCACGTGGCCCGCATGGTGGAGAGGGCGGCGCGCCAGGCCACGTTCATCAGGCTCCTGGGTGGGGCGCCGCAGATGACGCTGCACGACCTCATGAGCCCGGACAGCTACCGGCGCATGGAGGAAGCCGCCAAGGCGGCCGGTGAGTCTGTCGAGGACGTGCTGGCGCGGTCGCTCTGACCCACGCAGGATCGCTCAGCCCATCTGACCTTCGTAGGGGTTGTTGATGGTGAAGGACACGTCGGCGAACCGGGCTGCTTCTGACTTGAGCTCGGCGACGGACCACAGGCCTTCCTTCTCGATGCCGTCGATGATCGAGAACGGCTGGAAGAGCCGTACCGAGCCGCCCGACACCAAGAAGATCCGTCCATGGATCGGGCAGTCCCCGGTCGCCAGGTAGGCGACGAAGGGCGCGATGTTGGCCGGAGTGATCGGCGACCACTCTTCGTCCGGCTGACCCTCACCAGGCCGCCCCGCCTCATCGGGCTGTCCCGCCTCCTCGGGAGCGAGCCCACTCGTGAGGCGGGTGACCGCGGCGGGGGCGATGGCGTTGACGCGCACGCCGTAGCGTCCCAGTTCCGAGTCGGCGATCATCGTGAAGGTGGCGATCCCGATCTTGGCGGCGCCGTAGTTGGTTTGGCCCGCGTTCCCGAACAGGCCGGACGCTGACGACGTGTTGATCACCGACCGCTTGGCGTCCCGTCCGGCCTTGGACTCCTCGCGCCAGTAGGTGGCGGCCCAGCGCGTCGGGCAGAAATGGCCGCGCAGGTGCACCCGGATGACCGCGTCCCATTCGTCGGCCGACATGTTGACCAGCATCCGATCGCGCAGGATCCCGGCGTTGTTGACGAGGATGTGGAGGTCGCCGAAGGTCTCGACCGCCTGATCGACGAGTCGTTTGGCGCCGTCCCAGTCCGAGACGTCGTCGAAGTTGGCGACAGCCGATCCGCCGGCCGCCTCGATCTCGTCCACGACCTCTTGCGCGGGGGATCTGTTCGCGCCGGTGCCGTCGGTGCTCCCTCCCAGATCGTTCACAACGACCTTGGCTCCTTCGGAGGCGAACAGCAACGCGTGCGCGCGGCCGATGCCACGTCCGGCACCAGTCACGATCGCGATGCGACCATCGAGTTCGCTCACGCGTACTCCTTTCGAAACGTCGTTGTCGACGCCGGCGTGTGCATGGACGAACCCGGCGTTCTTCGTCGGTGAGTGTGATACAACGAATGCGGCAGAAGGGGAGACCGAGACAGCGTCGCGCAGAGTGGAAGCGGGGTGCACTCCGCGACACGATGTCGCTTCTCGACGGAAGGAGTGGTATGGGACAAGCGCCAGAGACCGACGTCGATGCAGCCGGACCGTCGCGTGAGTTCAGCGGCAGCGAGGAAGGCATGGACGATCTCTTCGACCTCGCCGAGCCGCAGCCGAAATACAAAGAGCTGATCGAAGCGGGAGGCGTGGTCTCGCCGACGGAGGGATTCACCGTCGTGGCCAGCCGGGCCGCGGTGGACGAGGTGTTCCGCGATCCCGCCACGTTCACGTCGCGTGAACTGGTACAGCTCGGGAACGTGCGCCCGCTGATTCCGCTGAGCGTCGATCCGCCCGAGCACAAGAAGTACCGGCGCATCCTCGACCCGCTCTTCGCGCCGAAGAAGATGGACGAGATCGAGGACGACGTGGCTGCCCGCATGAACCGCTTCATCGACGCCTTCATCGACCGCGGTTCGTGCAACTTCACCGAGGAGGTGGCGGTGCTCTTTCCTTCCGCGGTCTTCCTCGGATTGATGGGGCTGCCCTGGGATGAGCTCGACACGCTCCTGCGACTCAAGGACGGGATCATGCGCCCCGGCGGTGGAGGCGTGTCGCCCGAGGAGCAGACGCGGATCCGCGACGAGACCGGCACCGAGATCTACGCCTACTTCAACGCCATCCTCGACGAGCGGCAGCGGCATCCCGAAGAGGACATCCTGACGGGTTTCCTCGGGGCCGAGGTGGACGGCGAGAAGCTCAGCCGTGAGGAGATCCTCGACATCTGCTTCCTGTTCCTGATCGCGGGGCTGGACACCGTCACCGACTCGTTGACGTGTTTCTTCGCCTTCCTCAGCCAGCATCCTGAGCACCGCCGGCAGATCGTCGACGATCCGGCCGTGATTCCCAAAGCCGTCGAGGAGATGTTGCGGTGGGAGACACCCGTGGCGGGCACGGCACGCCTGGCGACGACCGACAGTCGAGGTGACCGGGTGCCCGGTCGCTGCCGGCAGCCTGGTCTTCGTCTGCATCGGAGCGGCCAACGTGGATCCCGCCGAGTTCGACGACGCCACGCAGGTCCGCTTCGACCGTGAAGTGAACCGGCACCTGGCCTTCGGCGGCGGCGTGCACCGGTGCCTGGGTTCGCACTTGGCGCGCCGCGAGCTTCGGGTCGCGCTGCGGGAATGGCACCGGCGGATTCCCGACTACCAGCTGAAGCCCGGCATCGAGCTCGAGTACCCGCCGGGGCTCCGCATGGTGCAAAACCTCGAGCTGGTCTGGTAGTCGCCGTAGACGGGTCTGACCGATCCCGCCTCAGACCTTCATGATGCGGGCGAGGTTGCCCCCCATGACCTTGGCGGTGTCCTCGGGGGACATCGTCCGCTCGACCAGTTCGGAGTAGCTGAGCGGGTCGGCCAGTCCCTCCATGTGCGGGAAGTCCGAGCCGAACATGACGTTGTCGACCCCGATCAGGTCCGCCAGGCCGGCCGGGTCCTTTTCCTCGAACGTGTGCACGAAGACGTTGCGCTGGAAGACCACCATGGGATCCTCGTCGAAGTACTCCGGCGACCGCTCGTAGACCTCCTGCATGTGCTGGATCAGGGGTCGCACCCACTCGGTGCCGAACTCGACGGGTGCGAAGCGCAGCCGCGGGAACCGCGTGGCGAGGCCGTGCCCGATGATCGAGGCGACCCCGTCACGGATCGGCGACCGGGGCGTGGCCAAGGAGAGGAAGCCCGGTGAGCCGTTCTGGCCTGGGATACCTGTCCCGAAGGGGCGGAACTCACTGCCGCCGAAGCCCTCCCACTCGTTCGTGTAGCGCTGATAGCCCGAGTCCGTCTGGTGCATCCCGACCAAGATGTCGGCCTCCTGGACCGCTTCCCAGAACGGGTCGAACACGGGCAGGGCGAAGGAACGCCGTCCCTTCCAGGTGGGCACCGGCGCGGTGTGGAGGAGGAATGACTTCGCACCGTTGAGCCACGACGAACTCGAGCTCCTCCAGCGCGTCGTCGAGGACCGACAGGCTGATCATGGGCGTCGGGTACATCGCGTCGGCGTAGTTGTACGTCCAATGCTCGAGCATCCAGCGGTTGAAGGCCCGCAGCACGACCTGAATCGCATCGGGATCTTCCGACAGCCGCTCCTCCACGCCGGTGGCCAGGGTCGGCCAGATCATCGAGCGGTCGATGCCCATGTCCTTCATGAGGGTGAGGCGGGGCTCGGGGTCGAAGAAAGCGTCGACCGAGGGGATGCCACGCCGGTGCTGGGGATCGGCCTCCGTGCCCCCCGGAGGGCCCACGCGGGCGAAGGTGGGATTGGGGATGAAGTCGCTGATCTTGTCCTTGAATGCGATCTTCGTGCGGTTGTTGATCTCGACGTACTTGATGACGCCCTCGTACTCGGGCGGGATGAACTTGGTGAGGGCATCGGTGTTCTCGTACATGTGGTTGTCGGCGTCGAACACCGGGTAGGGCAGATGCCGCTCGCGCATGTAGATGAACGCATCAGACACGTATTCGTCGGTCATGGCACTCCCTCGGCACTCGCACACACATGGGCCGGCTGACGCCGGAACACAGGCAAAGGCTACCAAGAGAATTTCGGGTTTGCTGGGCAAATGCCCAAAAAACCGAAAATGCCCACATGAACAGGGACAGAGCGGCGTATTCGTGGCAACCTGGCCGCGGAATGCGACGGTCGCGCTCGGGGTGTGAGCGGAGGCCGAAGGGAGACGCACCGTGCGCCAGCTGCTGAGCGGGATCGACGTGGTCGAACTCGCCGAGGGTGTCGCGGGGAGCTATTGCGGGAAGCTCTTTGCCGACCTCGGCGCGCGCGTGTGTAAGGTCGAACAGCCTGACGGCGACGAGCTCCGCCACCACTCGAGCAGCGCGGCTGATGCCGACGGCTTGTACAGAGGTGGCGCCTTCGTGCACCTCAACACAAACAAGCACAGCGTCGTGATCGACGGCAGAGGGTCCGGCGGTGCCGAAGCGGTCGGGGACCTGCTCGCACGGGCGCACCTCGTGGTCAACGAGAGCGGTGGCGGCGGCCAACCGAGTGCCTGGGGTCTCACCTGGGACGACCTCCACGCCCGCTGGCCCCGTCTGTCGGTCGTGAGCATCACCGGGTTCGGGGCCACGGGCCCCTACGCGGGCTACGCCTGGGACGACCTCGTGGTCCAGACGATGAGCGACGCCCTGGTGCGACCGAAGAGCGACGACGGTCCCGTCCGGTTGCCGGGCCACCTCGCACTCTGTCTGGTCGGCAACATGGCGGCGCTCGGTGCACTGGCTGCGGTCATCGTCGCCGAGTCGACCGGGGTCGGGTCGTTCGTCGACTGTGCTGCGCTCGAGGTCCTGGCGACGTTGCCGGCACGGTCCACCACCCTGCTGGCGCACCAGTACCGCGACGGTGCGCCGGCGCCGAGCCTGGTCGATGCCGCCCGCGAGACGCTGATCCCGGGTGGCGTGCAGCCCTGCGCGGACGGCTTCGTCTCGATGATGTCGACGCCGCAGCAACTGGGCGAGCTGCTCGACGTCCTCGATGACGACGCCTTGCGGGAGGCCTTCGCCCGGCCCGACGCGTTCGAGCGCGGCGAGACGAAGGAAGCGATGGACGCCGCGTTGTACCCGTGGCTGCTGGCACGGACGCGGGCCGAGGCGACCGCGGAGGCGCAGCGGGCCGGCTGGCCGTTGGCCGGCGTGAACACGCCGGCGGAGGTGCTGCAGGCCGAGCACCTGCGCCAGCGTGGCTTCTGGGTGCACACCGACGATCCGGGTGGGGGCCCGCTGGACCTGCCCGGGGCGCCGTGCCGCTTCGCCGAGGGCGGCCGGACGTTGCGCCGGCTCGCCCCGCGACTGGGTGAGTACGACGACCACGACGACGAGCCCGCTCCAACTCTGGACGAATCCTCGACGACCTCGACGACCTCGACGACCTCGACGACCTCGACGACCTCGACGTGGCGAGCCACGACCGACCTCCCGCCACTGACCGGGATCCGGATCGTGGACCTGACCACCGTGTGGTCGGGTCCCTACGCCACCATGTTGTTGGCGGACCTCGGCGCGGAGGTCATCCGCATCGAGAATCCCTGGGTCCTGCCCCCGACGACGAAGGGCTACCAGGCTCGTCCCACGATCGCGAACCCCGGATTCTTCGGTTCGCTCTACGGCGAGGGCGTGCCCGACCGGCCGGACCGGCCCTGGAACCGCCACGCCATGAACAACGCACTGGCGCGCAACAAGCTCTCGTGCACCATCGACACCCGACGGCCCGAAGGCCGGGAGTTGCTGTTGGCGCTGGTGGAGCGGTCGGACGTCGTCATCGACAACTTCAAGGCGGGAGGGCTGGCTCGTCTCGGGGTGCACGCCGGCGAGCTGCAGGCGCGCAATCCCTGCTTGGTCGTCGTCCGCATGCCTGCCACCGGCCTCAGCGGTGACTGGGCCGGCTACACCGGCTTCGGGGCTCAGTTCGACGGGCTCACCGGCATGCTGTGGCTCTGTGGCCCCCTCGACTCCGAGCTCATGACGAGTCCGGGGACGACCTACATGGATGCCGCCTCGGGACCCGGCGCCGCCTTCGCGACGCTGGCCGCCTTGCGCTACCGCCAGGGCACCGGACGCGGGCAGTTCGTCGAGTTCGACCAGAGCGAGAACATCTTGAACCACCTCGGCGACGTGCTCGTCGACTGCCAACTCGGCGTCGAGCCCCGTCGTTGGGGCAACCGCGATCCGTGGCGGGCCCCGCAGGGCCTCTACCGCTGCCAGGGCGAAGAGCAGTGGGTGGCGGTCTCCGTGCGCGACGACGAGGTGTGGCGCGCATTGGCAGCTGCGATCGGCCGGGAGGACCTCGGGTGCGAGCCGCGCTACGCCGATCTGGCGGGGCGCCACGCCCATCACGACGAGCTCGACGACGTGCTCGCCGGCTGGGCCGCGCAGCGCTCCGCGCTCGATGCCTTTCACGAGCTCCAACACGCGGGCGTCGCGGCGGGGCCGCTGCTCGACGACGACATGTTCGCTGCCGATCCCCACCTGCGCCACCGGGCCTGGCAACAACCGCTCACGAGCCTCGACGTCGGCACCCACCTGCACCCGGGTCTGCCCTACCGCGGCGTCGTCCAGGCGTGGCGGCGTGGGTCCCCCGTCCTCGGCGAGGACAACGAGTACGTCTACAAAGAGATCCTCGGGGTCAGTGACGAGGCGTTCGAGCGCTTCCGCCGGGAGCGGATCCTCGCCGAGGACTACCTCGACGATACGGGCGAGCCGTTCTGAGTCTTCCTCGGTTCGGAAGCAGCTAACTGCCCGTGTTCGTGCCCGGCAGCGCGGTCCCGCAGAACGACTTGCCGTCCTTGGGGAAGGGCACGTACTTGTCGTTGACGAACTGGACGTAGGAGAAGCACTGGGTCGTCGGGTTCTGCCCGAAGTGGACGAAGCTGATCGGTCCCGTTGCCAGCCCGCTGTCGGTCCAGTCGGTCACCTTGCGTAGGCCGTCGATGAACGACTTGTGCGTCGGGTCCTTGCCCGCCTGTTGCAAGCCCTCGTACATCAGGTTGGCCACCGGCCAGCCATCGGACTCGCCCAGGTCCGGCAGCCCGCTCGTGTAGCTCGGGTCGTACTTCTTGAGCTGCGCCAGGAACGCCAGGCTTGCCGCATTGGTATAGGTGGGGGAGGACACGATGCCAGGGAAGTAGGCATTGGCCGCGGCAGCCTTGTCCTGCGCGTTCTGGTAGATGTCCTGCGTCGGGCCCGCGGCGAAGATGATCTTGACCTTGTTCAGACCGGCCTGGTGCAGCGCGGTGGCCATGGCCAGGCTCGAGGAGAGCACGCACGCACACTCGGCGGCGTTGCATCCGTCCGCCTTGAAGCTCAGTGCGAAGGCGGTGAAGTTCACCGACCCGATCGGGACGATCGTCTTGTCGCACGCCTGCAGCCCGTCGCGCTTGATCGAATCGTAGACGCTGTTGCCCTGCGTGATGGCGGCCGAGACGTTGGACTCGACGTAGCTGATCTTGGTCGCCCCGATGGCCTTGTAGAAGCCTCCGTCGCCGTAGGCGGGGCCGTTCGGTGCCGAGTTGCCCGTGGTGGAGAAGAGGTTGGTGTTGGGCTGCTCCGACCACTCTGGCCCGTCCAGGCTGAGGCCGGTCACCGGGATGCCCGCCTGGGCGAGGTACGGGGCGGCGCCGTAGAAGGCACTGCTGAGTTCGGCGATGGCGAAGACGCCTTTGTTCTGGACCAGGTCTTTCGCCGCAGTCTCGGCACCGGTCGGCGTCGACGTGGTGTCGTCGACGACCCAGGTGATCTTGCGACCGTCGACGCCCCCGGCGGCGTTGATGGCCTTGAAGCGCGCCTCAATGGCCGCCGGCGCGTCGGCGAACGACGACGACGCCGCGCCCGTGAGGTCGCTGAGGATCCCGATCTTGATCGTGGTGGGCGTCACGCCCTGTTCGCTGGGCGGAGTGGAGGTGGCCCGCGTCGCCGCGGTCGCGGCGCCAACCTGTCCCGTACAGACCAGAATCGATGCGATCAGCACCGACAGACCCATGGCAACTCGCACCCGAAAAACCTGCTTCGGCACGATTCCCTCCCCGTGTTCAGCGGACCCGGATGGTAACGACCCCATTGCCGAATTCGCGGTCGGGGTGGTTCACACCGTTAGGCACACGCCCAATATCCTGCGGCGGACTGTAGCCTTGCCGCGGCAGAGGGTCAACGCGGGTTGGCTGGCACTCTGCTGTCGGCGCGAGACGCGACAGTGCGCCAGAGAGTGCGAAGGAGGACATCGGTGGATCGTGGCGACCGCGTGGTGACAGCGGCGTGAGCGGGGCGGCCGGGCCCTTGCAGGGCGTGCGCGTGCTCGATCTGACGTGGGGAGTGGCGGGTCCCGTCGGCGTGCTGCTCCTCGCCGAGTTGGGCGCCGACGTCGTCAAGGTCGAGCCGCCGGGTGGGGATCCGTTCCGGCGCCAGCCGGGCTACCACGTCTGGAATCGCAGCCGTCGTTCAGTGGTGCTCGACCTCAAGGCCGACGAGGGCCGAGCTGTGCTCCTGCGTCTGTGCGAGGGGGCCGACGTCGTGGTGGAGTCGTTCAGCCCCGGCACGATGGACCGCCTCGGGCTGTCCGCGTCCGAGCTGACCGCGCGCTTCCCCCGCTTGGTGGTCTGCTCGGTGCCGGCCTACCCGCCCGGGCACCGCTTCGCCGGGCGTCCCGGCTGGGATGCCTTGGTGCAAGCCCGTTCGGGCATGCAATGGGAACAGCCCGGGTGGCGGCCGGGACCGGTGTACCTGCACTTCCCCGCACCGAGCATGGCCGCCTGCTTCCTGCTGGCGGCCGGCGTGCTCGTCGGCATTGATCCGCCGCGAGGCGACCGGACGAGGCCAGCACGTGCAGTCGTCGCTCTACCAAGGGGTGCTCGCCTACACCACGCAGATCTGGCAGGAGCACGAACGGGCACCCAAGGGGTACCGCACCACGATGGCGAAGACGTATCCACCGGGCATCCATCAGTCCTCGCTGTTCGAGTGCGCCGACGGTGAGTGGATCCATGCGGCCACGATGAACGGGCTCACCCCCACCCGCAGCGCCGAGGAGATCCTCGGGCTCGATCCCGTCGACCCCAGGGCGCTCTACACCGACCCGGTGCTGCGCGTGCAGCACGAGGAGCGGCTCCGCGCCGCGTACATCACGCGGTCTCGGCACGGAGCTCGTCGAAGAATTCCACGCGGCCGGCCTCGGCGCGGAGGCGGTGACGCCGATGGCTGACGTCTTCTCCCATCCCCAGTTCGTCGCCAACGAGATGGCGGCCGTCGTCGAAGACCCCGAGCTCGGGTCGACGACCCAGGTCGGGGTGCCCGCGGTGCTGCGCGGCACGCCAGGTGGGATCCAAGGCGGTCAGCCCCTGCCCGGCGCACACAGTCGCGACGTGTTGCTCGAAGCGGGCTACGCGGCCGCCGAGATCGATCGCCTGCTCGAGGCGCGCATCGTCGGGGCCGCTGGTGCAGGGGGGGCGTCGTGGGACCACTGACCGGTGTGGTGGTGCTCGACCTCGGCCAGTATCTGGCCGGCCCCTACGGCGCGATGCTGCTGGGCGACCTCGGGGCCGAGGTGATCAAGGTGGAGCCCGTCCGTGGCGACGGCATGCGCATGGCAGGCATGCCCTTCGTCGGGTGCCAACGCGGGAAGCTCGATCTGGCGGTCGACGTCAAGGCGCCCGAGGGTCTCGAAGCGCTCATGCGATTGGCCGAGATCGCCGACGTGGTGCACCACAACATGACCAAGGGCACCGCGGCGCGGCTCGGGATCGACTACGAGTCGCTCAGGGCTCGCAACCCTGACCTCGTGCACTGCAACACCTACGCCTACGGCGCGGAGGGGCCGTTGTCGGACCTTCGGGGGTCTCGACCCGCTCTATCAGGCGGCGTGCGGCCTCGAGTTCGAGGCCGGGCCCGTGGCCGAGCGGGAATGCGCCGCTGTACTTGCGCTTCGGAATGACCGACACCGCCAATGCCATGGTGTCTGCCGTCGGGGTGCTGGCCGCCCTGTACCACCAACGTCGTACAGGCGAGGGACAGGATCTGTGGACGTCGCTCCTCAACGGCGCGGCGGTGTTCAGCTCCGACGTGTTCCTGGTCGACGGGGAGCCTGGTCCGGTCCGACCCGCCCTCGACGACAAACAGATGGGCGTCTCCCCGTGCTGCCGGCTCTACGAGACGCAGGACGGGTGGCTGCAGATCGCTGCCTTCGCGCCGGGCCAGTGGTCGGAGCTCTGCCGCGTCGTCGGCCGTTCGGACCTCGAGCGCTACGAGACGTTCGACGCGCGCGTCGCCGCCCGCGCCGAGATCGATCCGGTGCTCGAGGCCAGTTTCCGTTCGCGCACCGCAGTGGCCTGGTATCACGCCCTGGCCGAAGCGGGCGTCGACGCCGAGGTGTCCGTCGACACGAACGACGGCGAAGCGGCGCTCCACGACGCCGACAACGAGCGACTCGGGCTCGTGACCTCGTACGAGCACCCGATCCTCGGGGAGGTGCGCCAGTTCGGCACGTTGATCGACTTCTCGGAGTCACCGACTGGCCCCTACGCTCCGCCGCCCTTGGCCGGAGAGCACTCCCGGCGCATTTTGGAACGGATCGGCTATGCGAAAGAGGAGATCGACGACCTCGTGAGCCGCGGGATCGTGTACGAGCCTGACGAGGAGTACCGCTGGCCCGAGTGAGCAGCCGTCAGCGCGTCGATGGGCTGCGGGGAACCTCGCGGAACGGAACGTCCACGTCCACCCTTCGCTCGCGCGGCAGCCCGAGCACCCGTTCACTGATGGCGTTGCGCGCCATCTCGGTGGTCCCTCCGGCGATGCAGGATGCCTGCCGCATGAGGAACCTCGTCCCGACCTGACCGAGCGCGCCGTCGTCCTCGGACCAGGCGGCGGCGGTGGTCCTCGCCAGGTCGAAGGCGATTGTCGAGTCGCGCACCGCGCTCGTGCCGTACCACAGACGCGTGATGGCGGCCCAGTGCTCGGTCGCCGCGCCGGAGCGGATCTGCCCTGCGATCGACTCCGAAAGGGCGTCGCCCACGAGCCGGATGGCCAGGGACTCGCCGATCTGCTCGCGCGACGCGCGCGTCGTCGGCCAGTCCCCGCCGCCGGAGCTCTGGCAGGAGCGCGGGCGGTCCGCCGGTCGGATCGAGTGCCACCGCCGGCCGGCCGGCCGGCGCGGTCACGTACGGCGAGCCCCCGGCGATGGTGCGCTCGTGGTACATCCAGCGGAGCGCGACCGCCCATCCGCCGTCCGCCGGACCGATGCGCATGTCGTCGGGGACGCGAACGTCGGTGATGAACTCTTGGCAGAATTCCCGTGAGCCGTTGACCATCTCGATCCGGTGGACCTCGATCCCGGGCTGGCGGATCGGCAGCATGAACACGCTCAAGCCCCGGTGCTTCGGGACGTCCCAGTTGGTGCGGGCGAGGCAGAGCGCCCAATCGGCCCACCATGCACCCGTGGTCCAGATCTTCGAGCCGTTGAGGATCCACTCCTCCCCGTCGCGGACGGCGGTGGTGAGGGCACCCGCCAGATCCGAGCCGCCACCGGGCTCTGAGAGGAACTGCATCCAGAGGATCTCGCCCCGCAGTATCGGCGGGATGTGTCGCCGCTTCTGCTGCTCGTCCCCGAACTCGAGAATGATCGCCATGCACGGTGTGAGCGTCGGCACCTGGGTCTCGGAGGGGTACTGGTAGCCGCGGATCTCCCGGTTGAAGGCCAGCTGATGCGCACCGGTCAGTCCTTGGCCGCCATAGGCGCGCGGGACGCAGATCCCGGCGAACCCGCCGTCGAAGAGCACGCGCTGGAGCTGGCGACAGTGTTCGATCTGGGCCAACTCCTCCTCGTCGGCACCATGGACCCCCCGGAACCCGCCGACCCCGTCGGCCGCCCGCGGCATGTGCTCGGCCAGCCAGACGCGCGCCCGGGCCGCGAACGCCTCGACGTTCTCCATGTCGCCGTCGGAGATCCCGGTGTCGGTCCAGTCCGTCATGCGGCGCTCATGTTCGCCTCGTACAGATCGGTCAAGCGGGTGGCATGGTCGCCAGGTGTCCCGAACAGCGGCGTGTTCGCCGCCACCCGGCGCAGGAACAGGTGCAAGTGATGGTCGAAGGTGATCCCGATCCCGCCGTGCAGCTGCACACAGTCCTGCACGAGTTCCGGCCCGTAGCGCCCCGTGTAGAACTTGGCCGCGCTCACCAGCTCCGACCGGTTCGGCGCGTCGCGATCGACCGCATCAGCCGCCGCCGCCGCGATCGGCGTGACTGGCTTCGAGCCACAGCTTCATGTCGGCGAAGCGGTGCTTGACCTCCTGGTACGACGCGAGCGGTCGTCCGAACGAGTAGCGGTTGCACGCCCACTCCAGAGTGGTCTCGAGGGCCCAGCGCATCGCGCCGCACATCTCTGCGACCTGCATCGATACGGCCAAGTCGGCGAGCCAGCCCACCGCCGGCCCCGCCTGGCCGGCGTCGCCGACGAGGGCCGAGCGGGGTACGCGCACCCGGTCGAACTCGAGTCGGGCGAAGCGTTTGGTCATATCGAGGCTGTGCAGGCGAGAAATCCGCACGCCCTGGGTATCGTGCGGCAGGAGGAACTGGCTCAGCGCTGACCCGGTCCGCGCCGTCACCAGGATGTACGCGGCGCCCGCCCCACCTTCGACCGGAATCCCGATTCCCTGCAGCTCAAAGCCGTCGTCGGTCTCGGTGGCCAGGATGCCGGCGTCACTGACCGAGGCGGACGACGACGCAGACGACGCAGACGATGCCGCCCCGGCCATCGCCGCCGTCATCGCCGCCGTCCCGATCGTCGCCCACGCCCCGGCGGCCTGGCCACTGAGCAATTCCTGCAGCGGTCCTGCCCGCTGGGCGCGCTGCCCCACCGCCCGATGGCCGCCGCGACGACATTGCTCCCGAGCAGGGGACCCGGTGCTGCATGCAGGCCGAACTGATAGGCCACGAGCGCCAGGTCCAACACGCCGTGTTCGCTGACACTGCCACCACCAAACTCCTCCGGCACGAGCAATGACGTCCATCCGAGCTCGGCGCCACGTTGCCAGACGGACTCGTCGTACCCATCAGGGAGGGCCGCCAGCTCGCGCAGTCGGTCGAGTGGGCACTCGGTTTCCAAGAACCGCGTGGTCGTCTCTTCGAACAGCTGTTGGTCCTGGCTCCGGATGAACACGTCGCTGATGCTACCGATGAGGTCTTGCGGTTCCGTGGGGCATCGTTCAATGCAGGACGATGCCGCCGGTGACGTTGACAGCCTGACCGGTCATGAACCGTGCCTTGTCCGAGCACAAGAACGCGATCACATCGGCCACGTCCTGTGGTTCGCAGAGGCGACCGAGTGGCGTGTGCGCGATGTAATTCTGGCGCACGTCCTCGGGGTCCATGCCCCGGAGCTCACCCTCCCAGACGATCTCGCGGTCCTGCATGGGGGTCCGCACGCATCCTGGGCACACGGCGTTCACCCGCACTCCGAACGCCGCGACTTCCCGGGCCACGCTCTGGGTCAGTCCCAATACGGCCCATTTCGACGCCGAGTAGTGCGCGAGAAACGGGGTTCCCTCCTTGGCCGCGGCGGAGGCGATGGAGACGATGCAGCCGTCGCGTCGCGAGATCATCGATCGGACGACCTCGCGGGTCACGAGGAACACGCCCTTGGCGTTGACGTCCATTGTGCGGTCCCAATCCTGCTCGGTCAGGTCGACGAAGCGTGCCATCGTCGAGATTCCCGCGCAGTTGATCAGCACGGAGATCGGCCCGACCGACGTCGACACGTCGGCGACGATGGCCGTGACCTCGGACTCGCTGGTGACGTCGAGGTGCCGGACGACGGCCGTCGCGCCGAGGTTCTCGATCTCGCGAGCGGTATCCGCGGCACCCTCGAGCGAGAGGTCACTGGCGACGACGAGCGCTCCCGATCGGGCCAGCTCGTATGCGACCACGCGACCGATGCCACTCCCTGCGCCGGTCACCAATGCCACACGGTCTTCGAGTTCTTGCATCAGCCCGGCCTCTCTTCCCCAAGCGCATTGTGACATCCGAACCGTCTGGACACCATGGAGTTGACCATGGACTTCTCACGCGGCGTTTGCTCGCGCATCGACCGCCGCTTAGCTTTCATCCCCGGCGCATGAACGCCGACGATGCCGGAGGGGAGACGTGGAACGCTTTGGCGATGTGACGGTGACGCTCGATGACGCCTTCGTCGCGACCGTGGAGATGCACCGACCGCCAGAGAATTTCTTCGAGGTCGACGTTCTCCGATCTTTGGCCGACGCGTACGAGGCGCTCGACGCCGATCCATCGTCCTGTCGTGCGATCCTGCTCTGCGCCGAGGGCAAGCACTTCTGCGCGGGAGCGAACATCGGGAGCCGTGCCGCCGACGCCGCCGCCGACGACACAGGTTCCGGGGACGGACCGGACCAGATGGACATCGAGGCGGCGCGCCTCGTCGGCTCGCTGACACCTGTCGTGGCTGCACTGCAGGGTGCGGCGATCGGCGCCGGCTTCGGGTTGGCCTGCCTGGCGGACTTCCGCGTCGGCTGCCCGGAGACCAGGTTGGCGGCCAATTTCGCCCGCCTCGGCTACCACCACATCCTCGGTCTTTCGGTCACGCTCCCTGCCCTCGTCGGGCAGCAAACGGCCCTCGATCTGCTCTACACCGGTCGACGGCGTCAAGGCCGAAGAAGCCCTGGCCCTCGGGCTGATCGACCGCCTCACGACTCTCGAGTCCGTCCGAACCGAGGCCCATGCTATGGCGGCGGAAATTGCGTCGAGCGCCCCCCTAGCGGTGCGCGAGATCCGCCAGACCATGCGGTCCGGCTTGGGTGAGCGCTTCGGAGCCGCCACCGAGCGTGAGACCGCGGTGCAAGCGTCGCTCGCACCGACATGGGATCTCACCGAAGGTGTCGAGCGCGGCCCGTGAGCGACGGGCGCCGCGGTTCGAAGGCGCGATGAGCCGGCGCCGAGCCAGAGCATGAGCGGCGAGCGCGAATGGAGCGTGCGGCTGCCCTCGGCCGAACTGGCGCGGCACTACCGGGAAATGGGGTGGTGGAACGACGAGACGCTCGCCGACGTCGCGTGTGGCGGCATGGTGCGGTCAGCGGCCGTACCGTGCCGGGTGCGCTCTCGCGTCCGTCCCTTCCGTGGCACCATCGGCGACGTCGCGGACCAGGCTCGCCGCCTGGCCGGGACATTGCGCCGCCGCGGCGTCGTCCCGGGCGACGTCGTGGCATTCCAGCTGCCCAACTGGGCCGAGGCCATCGCCTGCTTCTACGGGATGTTCGCGCTGGGTGTGGTCGTCGTCCCCATCGTGCACATCTACGGGCCGAAGGAAGTCGCGCACATCCTGCGGCAGAGCAAGGCCCGGGTCTTCGTCACCGCAGACAGCTTCGGCCGGCTGGACTACCTGGCCAACCTCGAGGATGCGGTGGCTGGGCTGGTCGACCTCGAGACCGTCGTCGTCGTCTCAACCGACGGTCGCCCCCTGCCTACGATCGGCCCGCGTGTCCTCTCGTGGTCGGAGGTCGTGGCCGGTGACCCCGACCCGCTTGACCGTCCGGCGACCGTGGACCCCGACGCTCCGGCCCTGATCGGGTACACATCGGGGACCACGGCGGCACCGAAGGGTGTCATCCATACGCATCGCACCTACTTGGCCGACCAACGGACCTGGGCCACCTTCCTGCGCGAGGACGCGTCGCCACCGCCCACCGTGCGTCCGACGGCGTCGCTCACGGCATCGCCCGTTAGTCACGTGATGGGGCTGGCGTCCGCACTGCGACCGTTGTTCTCGGCGAGTCCCCTCGACCTGATGGACGTCTGGGATCCAGGCGAGGTGCTGCGCGCCATGGCTGACGACGGCGTCTCCACGGGTGGGGGCCCGCCGTTCTTCCTGCTCAGCTTGCTCGATCACCCCGACTTCGACGCGTCCACACATCTGCCGTACTTCAACAGCTTGATCTTGGGCGGCGCGCCGGTCCCGACCGCGGTGGTCGAACGCGCGACCGATCTGGGCATCTCAGTTGTTCGGGCCTACGGGTCCACCGAGCACCCCTCGACGACGGCGTCGCTGCACTCGGATCCGGTCGACAAGCGGATCCACACGGACGGACGCGTCATCTCGGGCTCGGAGCTCCGATTGCTCGACGCCGAGGGCAGGCCTGTCGGGGTGGGACAACCCGGAGAGATCTACTCCCGAGGCCCCGAGCTCTTCGCCGGCTACACCGATCCTGATCTGACCGCCGACGCTATCGACGCCGACGGGTGGTACGAGACGGGCGACATCGGCGTCGTCGACGAGGACGGCTACCTCACGATCACCGACCGCAAGAAGGACATCATCATCCGAGGGGGCGAGAACGTGTCGTCCGCGGAGGTCGAAGATGTCCTGGCCGCGATGGCGGGCGTCGCCGAGGTGGCCGTCGTCGCCGCGCCCGACGCCCGGTACGGCGAGCACGGCGCCGCCATCGTCCGGACCGCTCCGGGCACGCCGAACTTCGACCTCGCGGCGGTGCGAGCGCACCTCGAGTCGCGCGGGCTGGCGCGGCAGAAGTGGCCTGAAGAGCTGCGCTTCGTGGAGGACTTCCCCCGCACGCCGTCGGGGAAGATCCAGAAGAACGTGTTGCGGTCCGCCCTGCGCACCGGGGGGAGCGAGAAGGTCCCCTTCGAGGCGGAGGGCCCTGCCACCCCCTAGCGGCGCACCGGCGGCGTGGAGGCCTGGTGCAAAACTTGGGCGAGTGCTAAAATCTGTGCGGGCCGGTGGTCCCGGCCCGTCTGCTCGGGGAGGTCGCGCGTGCAACTCGAGGACATGATCATGGTGAGCGTGGACGACCATCTGGTCGAGCCGCCGTCGATGAGCGACTACTTCGCCGACCACTTCCCGGCCAAGTACCGCGACCGGGTGCCCCGGGTGATCCACCGTGACAACGGCACCGACGCGTGGTTGGTCGAGGGCCACGAGGTCTCGAGCTTCGGGCTCAACGCGGTGGCCGGCCGCGTCCCCGAGGAGTGGGGCAACGACCCCGGGTGCTTCGAGGAGGTGCGCAAGGGGACCTGGGACGTGCACGAGCGAATCCGCGACATGAACGCCAACGGCGTCCTCGGATCGATGTGCTTCTCGTCGTGGCCGGGCCTCGGTGGCCAGTACTTCCTCCAGAGCGGGGACCGCGAGCTCGCAAGCTGCATGATCCGGGCCTACAACGACTGGCACGTCGAGGAATGGTGCGGTGCGTACCCGGGGCGTTTCATCCCGCTGTCCTTGTCCGGATTCATCCTCGGGCCCGAATGGATGGCCGAGGAGATCCGGCGCATGGCGGACAAGGGCTGCCACGCGGTGTCGTTCCATTCGGACACCCACCGCTTCGGACTCCCCGACCATCACGGCGACGAATGGGACCCCGCCTGGCAGGCGTGCCAGGACACCGACACGGTCATGGTCTTCCACTTCGGGAGCTCCCCCGAGTTCATGCCGCGCTCACCGTTCGACACCATGATCCACACCATGCCCTTCAACACGGGCGTATTCGCCTCCGAGCTCCTGTGGTCACCCGTCCTGCGCAAATTCCCCGACGTGAAGTTCTCACTGGCCGAAGGCGGCATCGGGTGGATCCCCTACTGGTTGGAGCGGGCGGATTACACGTACCAACGTCACCATCAGTGGACGGGCCAGGATTTCGGCGACCAGCTTCCGAGCCAGGTCTTCAAGAGCCGTGTGCTCACATGCTTCATCGACGACTACACCGGTCTGCGCCTCCGCTACGACATCGGCGTCGAGAACATCTCGTGGGAGTGCGACTACCCGCACTCGGACTGCACCTGGCCCAACGCCCCCGAGGCGGCGTGGAAGTCGCTGCAGGCGGCTCAGGTGCCCGACGACGAGATCCACATGATCACGTGGCAGAACGCCTGTCGCTTCTACAGCTTCGACCCGCTGGCCCACCGCACAGCGCGAGGACTGCACGGTGGGTGCACTGCGCGCCGAGGCGGTCGACGTCGACATCACGCCGAGGAGCTACGGGATGCCCGATCGCTCCAGTCCGCCGGTCGCCGCGCTCCCGAGCTGACCGAGGTTCCGTCAGCGCTCGCAGACGGGCGTCCGACGTGGAGCCCGGATCAACTCCAGTGAATGGTCTTGATCTCGGTGAACTCCTCGAGCCCGTGATGGCCCCATTCACGACCGATGCCGCTCTGCTTGAAACCACCGAAGGCGCCGTTCTGGCCGATGCCGGCCATCGTCTCGCCCCAGCCCGGACCTTGTCCGCCCCCCGGTCCGACGTCGGTGCCCGATGACGCGCCGACCCCTTGGGCCAAAACCGTTCCGGCACGGATCCGTCGGGCAACGTTGAAGGCACGCGCCGTCGACGCGGACTCGACGCCACCGCCCAGTCCGTAGATCGAATCATTGGCCAGCCGCACGGCATCGTCGTCGGTGCCCGAATAGGGCACGACGGTGAAGACGGGCCCGAAGATCTCCTCTTGGGCGATGCGCATGTCGTTGCGGCCGATGAAGACGGTGGGCTCGTAATAGAAGCCCTTCTCGAAGCCCTCCGGTCGCTTGCCGCCCGTGACCAGCTCGGCACCCTGCTCCAGGCCGGAGGCGACGTACCCCTCGACCCGTGCGCGCTGCTGCTCGCGGATCAGCGGCCCGAGGTCGGTCGACGGATCGGTCGGGTTGCCGATCGTGACATTGGGCGCCGCGGCGGCGACGCCCTCTTTGTACGCATCGAGGAGGTGCTCGGGCAGCAGGAGACGAGTGGCGAGGATGCAGCCCTGCCCGCAGTGGGTCAGGGTGGAGCCGAACCCCACGGTGCGGGCGTAGTCCTCGGAGACGTCGTCGAGCAGCACCTGGGCGCTCTTGCCACCGAGCTCGAGTTGGTAGCGCTTCACGGTGCCGGCGCCGTTTGCCATGATCCGCCTCCCGGTGGCCGTCGACCCAGTGAAGGCGATCATGTCCACCATCGGATTGGAGGTCAGTTCGTCGCCCACTTCGCCGTGCCCTGTGATGACGTTGAGCACCCCGGCCGGGATCCCCGCCTCCTCTGCCGCCTGCGCGATGAGGAAGGCGTCGAGGGGAGTCCACGGGTGAGGCTTGAGGACGACGGTGCACCCCGCGGCCAGCGCAGGGGCTACCTTCACGACGTTGAGCATGAAGGGGAAGTTGAAGGGGGTGATGGCGCCCACGACCCCGACCGGTTCGCGGAAGAGGGCTGAGCCGGTCATCCCGTTGGGACCGCCTGTCGGTGCCCCCGCCTCGACCCATTCGACGATGTGTTCGGTCTGGGTGGCGTTGCTGCGGAACATCCCGATGGAGCCACCGGCCTGCACGTAGTCGGTGAGGAACCCGACCGAGCCGGTCTCGGCGACGATGAGCTCGCGCAATTCGGCTGCGTGTGCCTCGAGGTACTCGGCCATGCGGACCAGTGCAGCCGCCCGCTCGGCGGGCTTGGTGTAGGGCCATGGTCCTTCGTCGAACGCCTTGCGGGCTGCTTCGATCGCTCGCACCGCATCCTTGGGAGTGGCTTCGGGCACCCGGCCGATCACCTGCTCGTCCGCTGGGTTGATGACCTCTATCGATCCCCCCGCCTCGCCGGCCGTCCAGGTCCCGTCGATGTAGAGGTCGAAATTCCAGCTCTTCGTCACGTGTGCTCCCTTGTCTCGGGTCTAGTTTAGGGCGTATGCCCAAATCTGTCAGGCTCGAACAGCGGGATGAAGTGCTCGCCCTGCTGCTCGAAGACCACCTGCAGGGGCATCCCGATGGACAGTTGCTCGACCGGACAGCCGACGACGTTCGTCGTCATCCTCAGTGCCGGCTGCTCCACCAACTCCACCAAGGCGATCACGTAGGGCACGTCCACCTCGGGATTCCACGCCTTGCGGTTGACGGTGTAGCTGTAGAGGTGTCGCCTTGCCGCTCGTGGGCTCCCAGGGGAGGTCCCGTTGCCAGCACTTGGGGCAGATGGGACGGGGCGGGTAGACCCAGAACCCGCAGGAGGGGCACCGGCGGATCCGCAGTACGTTCTCTCGGCCCGCCGTCCAGAACCCTCGATTCGATTCGTCGAGTATCGGGACTCGCCGCAACGACAACGGCATCGTGTGCTCCAGCTTCAACGGACTCCGGACACATGGAACCTAACAGTTCGCGCTGTCGTCGGACTCCACGTCGAGTGACGCCGCACCTCCCGCCTCCCTCCGAGGAGCCGGAGATAGGCTCGCGAGTGGTTCTCGGTGCCGACGAAGTGCCGAGATGACGGAGGAGTCCTTCGATGTCCGAGGCTGGAGACGCAACGCGCACGGCATTGCTCGACGCGGCGGAACAGCTCCTCATCTCGAACGGCATGGCTGCCATCACGACCCGGAAGGTGGCCGAGAAGGCGGGAGTGAACCAGGCCCTCGTGCACTACCACTTCGGCACGATCGAGGAGCTCCTTCTGGCCGCCCTGGAGCGCGTGTCGGTCCAGGTGAAGGAGCGGTCGCAGACCATCTACCGCGACCACGACCAGTCCTTCATGGACGGGTGGTTCGAGGAAATGCACGCCATGATCACCTCCGACTTCGAGCGGGGGTGGGGAAAGGTGTGGCTCGAGAACCTCACGCTGGCCGCCAACCGCCCGAAGATCCGCAAGCAGTACGTGAAGGCGTCGACGATGACGAGAAAGCTGCACGAGCAACAGGTGGCCGACATGCTCGAGCAGCACGGCGTCGACGCCGATCTGTACCCCGCCTCGGCCATCGTCACTCTGCTCGACGCGATCACCTGGAAGCTCATCTTGGACCGGCTGGTCGGGATCAAGTCGGGGCACAAAGAATTGTTGGCCATGTTGCACCGCGTGTGGGACCAGGTGGATCAAGAGCTCCAGCACGCCGCGCGGGTAGACGCCGGATCGGGGCGGTGCCGTGCCTGAGTCCGAGCTGCCGTGGATCGTCGACGCCTACGTCAACGCCAACCCACCACACCTCGGACTGAGCTGGAGCCTGACCGACGACACGTATGGCGAGGCGCGGACGAAGTCTCAGGATCTCGGGCAGTTGCTCGACGACATGGATCGCCATCACATCGCACGCGTGCTCCTCGCACCGCCGCCCGAGTCCGCCATGGGGGACCAGGCGGCGGGGTACCGCTGGACGCTCGACGCCGTGCAACAGCACCCGGACCGCTTCGCCCTGAGCGTCCGGGTCGACTGCCGGCAGGGCATGCGAGCGGTGCGCCACCTCGAGGCCATGATGCGCAACGACGGTGCTCGCGCCCTGAGGATCGTCCCGTATCGTGACGGGCTGCGGGCGTCGAATCGGGCGTACTTCCCGCTCTATGCCAAATGCATCGAGTTGGGCATCCCCGTCACCGTCACGGTGGGCATGCCCCTCGTGCAGCGGCGCGGCATCGTCCAGAATCCCAAGCACCTCGACAAGGTCTGTGCGTTCTTCCCCGAGCTCGTCCTCGTGAGCGCGCACGGCGGAGCTCCGTGGACCGCGCTCCTGGTGCAACTGCTGCGGACCTGGCCGAACCTATACCACATGGTCTCCGCCTATCCCCCGAGTAGGTACCCACCTGAGCTCGTGGCCTACGCCAACTCCCAGCGGGGTCGATCCAAGGTGCTCTACGCGTCCGACTATCCACTCCTCACCTTCGACCGGATCCGCCGGGAGCTCCCCGCCTGCGGCATCGGCGACGACGCCATGCCCTGGTTCACTCGTAAGAACGCCGAGAGGGTGTTCTGGGGTGAGGGCGGGGACACTGACGTCGAGGCCTAACCGCGTGCGCAACGCATTGGGTGGCGTGCGGATCTGCGACTTCTCGGGCCAGCTGGCGGGAGCGGGGGCGACGCGGTTCCTGGCGGCCATGGGGGCAGAAGTCATCCGGGTCGAGGACCCCGTCACGGAGGGCTACTGGGACGTCCTGCGCGGGGTGCCACCGTTCGTCGACGAGCGTCGAGGCACCGACTTCGGCGGCCCGTTCAACAACCACAACGTCGAGAAGCTGGGCGTCACGTTGAATCTCCGGACGGAGGCGGGCAGGGACCTCTTGCGCGAGCTCGTCGCCGTCTGCGACGTCTTCACGGAGAATTTCGCACCGGGCGTCATGGAGCGGCTCGGTTTCTCCTACGACGAGGTGCGGTCGATCAGAGAGGACGTCGTCTACGTGTCGAACTCCGGCTTCGGCCAGGTCGGGCCCTACCGCGACTTCAAGACGTGGGGCCCCCTCGTCCAAGCCTCGTGCGGGTTGGCCTTCTCCACCGGGCTCGCCGGACAGCACCCGGCCGGCATTGGGTACTCGTACATGGACCACCACGGCGCCAATGTGATGGCCATTGCCGTCATGGCCGGACTCCTGCACCGCGCCCGCACAGGGGAGGGGCAATGGATCGACGTCTCGTGCACCGACGCCGGCGCGTTCCTGAACGGCCCGGCGGTGCTCGACTTCACGGTGAACAGGCCGGCCTCTGCGGCGGCCCGGCTCACCCGACAGCAACCACAGCCAAGGGCCGCTCATGGCCCCGCACGCCATCTATCCGGCGCGAGGCGAGGACAACTGGATCGCTCTCGCCTGCCGTGACGATCACGAGTGGCGGTCACTGGCTCAGATCGTCGACGCGGACTGGTGCCGGCAGGCGCGATGGGACTCGTGCGCCGGGCGCCTACGCGAGCAGTCCGAGCTCGATCGGCGCCTCGGCGAGTGGACCGCGTCCTTCGATCGCTTCGAACTGGCCGCGGCGTTGCGAGCAGCCGGCGTCCCGGCTGCCGCGGTGCAGCGTCCCGCCGAACGGATCGACGACGATCCCGCCACGTACGATTGGGGCCTGTGGCCGACGGTCACCCACGCGCGGATGGGCCGGATACGGGTCGACGGCGTCCCGGTCCATTTCTCGAGGACCGACTGGGTCATCGAACGCGGCGCACCGTGCCTGGGTGAGCACAACGACGTCGTGTTCGGAGCACTGCTCGGTCACACCGAGGACGAGCTCGAGAGCTGGCGTGCGGCGGGGGTGCTGTGACGGACGCGACGAACGAGCCGCTGGCCGGGACCGCTCCAGGGGGTGAGGGTCGTCGAACTGGCCAGCGAGCACGGCGCGCTCGCCGGGAAGATCCTGGCCGACCTGGGCGCCGAGGTCGTGGTCGTGGAGCCGCCTGGCGGGCACCGCTCCCGCCAGTTCGGGCCCTTTTACGACGACGTGCCGGACCCGGAGCGCAGCCTGTGGTGGTGGTTCTACAACACGGGGAAACAGAGCGTCGTGCTCGATCTCGTCGAGCCCGACGGCGCCACCCTGTTCCGGAGCCTCGTGCGGTCCAGTGACCTCGTCCTCGAATGTGAGCCCCCGGGGCGGCTGGCCGACGTCGGTCTCGACTACCAGGCGTTCGCCGACGAGGAGCGCGCACGTCGTGTGGGTGTCCATCACACCGTTCGGCCGATCGAGCCCTCGTTCGCGTGAGCCAATCACGGACCTGACCCTGCAGGCCGGGGCCGGACCGGCATGGAGTTGCGGGTACGACGATCATCGCCTTCCCCCGGTGCGCCCTGGTGGCAATCAGGGGTACCACACCGCATGCCTATGGGCGGTCGAAGCCGCGATGGTCGCGCTCTACGTGCGGGAGATACAGGGTCTCGGACAGCTCGTGGACGTGAGCATGCATGCGGCATGCAACGTGACGACGGAGGCGGCAACGTACGAATGGCTCGTCGCCCAGGCGACGGTGCACCGGTACACCTTTCGCCACGCCGCGGTCAGGCTGACGCCACCTCGGTTGATGACGGCGGCGGACGGGCGAACGGTCATCGGCGCGCTCCCGCGACGGGCGAGCGAGTTCCAGGCTCTGTGCGAATGGCTCGTGGAGCTGGGCCTGGTCCAACAGTTCGAGGAGTTCTTCTTCTTGGAGCTGGGCGTGGAGCGAGGAGGGGTGCAGATCCCCGAGGTGGCGGAAGATCCCGAGGCGGCAGCGATCTACCAGGCGGGTTCGGACGCCCTGCGGTTCGTGGCGGAACATCTCCCCGCAGCGGCGTTCTTCGTTGAGGCACAGCGAAGAGGAATTCCGGCCGCCATGCTGACCGCGCCCGAGGAGGTCCTCAGCGACCCCCACTTCGTTGCCCGAGGCTTTCCGGTCGAGGTCTTCCACGACGACCTCGCCCGATCCTTCGTGTATCCGGGACCGGTCTTCCGGGCGCCGGCCTCGCCGTGGCGGGTCCGAGGGCGTGCGCCCTATCTCGACGAACACGGAGAACGCTGCGGCGCGCGTGGCGCGGGGTGCGAAGGACTGTGATGGAGAAGTTCGAGCGGCGGGTGATCGTGACGGGCCTCGGCCTGTCGGACATCGGCCGGCATCTCGGGCGTGGTGGGCTCGACCTCGCGCTGGACGCGGCGCTCGGCGCGATCGTGGACGCCGGCTTGCAGCGAGCGGACATCGACGGCGTGGCCTCGATGCCCTTCGGCGACCGGCCACCCGAGGAGGTCGTCGACGCGTTGGGCCTCCAATTCGAATTGGATGGGCGGCGCCAACTCGGGTGCGCAGCTGGGTGTCGTCATGAACGCGGCCATGGCCGTCGCGTCCGGCCTCTGCCGCCACGTCCTGGTGTATCGCTCGGTGGCGGGCCTCGGGGGCCTGTTGGGCAGCGCCTCGGGGGCGCTCCCCGAGCCGGCTGGCCCGTGGGAGTGGCACGTCCCGTTCCATGAGTACTCCGCGGTGAACTTGATGGCGATGCAGGCGCGTCGGCACATGCACGATTACGGGACCTCGAAGGAGCAGCTCGGCTGGATCGCGCTGAAGCGCGCGGCGGCACGCAGCGCGAACGAGCATGCCGTGCTGCGCGCACCCATGACGATGGACGACTACCTCGACGCGCCGATGATCAGCGATCCCCTGGGCGCCTGGACTGCGACCTGCCGATCGAGGGCGCGGTCGGCCTCGTCCTGTCTGCGGCCGAAACCGGCCCGGATTGCCCCAACCCGCCGGTTCGCCTGGAGGCCGTGGGTTCCGCCAATCGCGACACGCACGGCTGGGAGCCGCGGCCCGACTTCCCGGCCATGGCCGCCAAAGATGCCGCCGCGCAGATGTGGGCGCGGACGGACCTCACGCCGGCGGACGTCGACGTCGCCGAGCTCTACGACGGCTTCTCCATCCTCACCGTGTCGTGGTTAGAGGCGTTGGGTTTCTGTCACGAAGGCGAGGGAGGCGCCTTCGTGGAAGGCGGCCAGCGGATCGACCTTGGTGGCGAATTGCCTCTCAACACCTACGGCGGGCAGTTGTCCGCCGGACGTCTCCACGGGTTTTGGTTGTTCCACGAGGCCGTGTTGCAGCTCCGGGGTCAGGCGGGACGCCGCCAGGTCTCCGGTGCGCAGGTCGCAGTGGCTTCGGCCGGTGGGGGGTTCCGCTGTGGCTGCATCCTCTTGACGCGCTCGATCGACGCGCTCGACGCACCCACAGCCTTGACGCCGGCGTCGCAGCGCCACGCTTGACACTGTCCTCTCGAAAGATTAAGCATATGCCCAAAAGTACTGTGATGGCGTCCCTCCACTCGTCCGCGGTGTGTCGCACGATGGCTTCGACGGGTGCGATCAGTCGCTCGAAGAGCTGAGGAACATGTACGACATCTTGAAGGGCGTGCGGGTCGTCGAAGTGTCCTCGTGGCTCTTCGTCCCTGCGGCGGGCGCGGTCCTGGCGGACTGGGGCGCCGACGTCGTCAAGATCGAGCACCCGACCATGGGTGACCCGATACGTGGCCTCACCAACGCGGAGGCCTCGGGAGCGCTGATGAATCCGAACACCGAGCTGCCCAACCGCGGCAAGCGAAGTGTCGGCTTGGACATCGGCACGGACCGGGGAAAGGAGATCCTCCGCTCGTTGGTGGAGTCGGCCGACGTGTTCCTCACCAATTTCCTCCCCGATGCTCGAAAGCGCTTGGCCATCGACGTCGGTGACATTCAGGCCCACAACCCCCGGATCGTCTACGCCCTCGGGACGGGACAAGGATCGCTCGGGCCGGAGGCCGAAGATGGCGGATTCGATCTCGCCAGCGCCTGGGCCAGAGGGGGTGCGGCCTTTCAGATGACGCCCACCGGGGGTGAGCCCCCGAACCAACCCGGTTCCTTCGGTGATCTGTCGGGCGGGATGAACCTGGCAGGAGCAGTGGCGGCAGCGCTGTACCGGCGGGAGCGTGACGGGCACGCACCCGTCGTGGAGGTGTCGCTGTACGCCACTGGAATGTGGTGGATGGCGCAGGCGATCACGGCGGGAGCCGTCGGGGTGATCAGGGAGTTCCGCACCCGCTCGAACCCGTTCAACGCGCTCGGTCAATTACTTCCCGACGAGTGACGCTCGGTGGATCTGCCTGGTGTTCCTCCAGGCCGACCGTTGGTGGCCGGACTTGTGCCGGCACCTGGGCCGCCCCGACCTCATCGACGACCCGCGGTTCGCAGAGGCCGCGGGCGCGGCAACGGTCATGTCGAGGAGTGCACCAAGGTGCTTGACGAGATCTTCTCCACGCGGACCCTGGCGGAATGGCGCGAGGCCCTGGCCACCCTCGAAGGAGTGTGGGCCCCGGTGCTGAGCCCGGCCGAGGTGGGCGAGGACCCCCAGGCCGTCGCCAATGGCTACCTCCCGGTCGTCGACAAGGGGGACGGCCGCCTCTACCGGGGCATCGCGTCCCCCGTCCGCTTCGACGGCGTCGTCATCGGGTCACTGACCGGCGCGCCCGAGCACGGGCAGAACACCGAGGAGGTCCTCCTCGAGCTCGGTTTCGGTTGGGACGACATTGTCGGGCTCAAAGACCAAGGGGTGGTGCTGTGAGGGCCCCGAAGCGAGGCTGCAGATGACGGACGAACGCAGAGCGGGGACCAACGCATCGGAGTGGTTGATCTCCGTCGACGACCACGTGCTCGAGCCCGGTCACGTGTGGCAGGAGCGCGTTCCGGCCAAGTTCCGCGATGCGGCGCCACGCCTCGTCCGTGACGCCAACGGTGAAGCCTGGATCTTCGAGGGGCGACGAAATGTGACGCCCGGCCTCGGGGCAGTGGCCGGCAAGACACGCGGAGGAATTCAGCTTCGAGCCGATCACCTACGACGAGATGCGACCCGGCTGCTACGACTCGGTAGCCCGGCTCGAGGACATGGATCGCGCGGGAGTCCTGGCGTCGTTGTGCTTTCCGTCGTTTCCCCGCTTCTGCGGTCAGGTGTTCCTCGAGGCCGACGACAAGGACCTCGCGCTGGTCTGCGTCCAGGCCTACAACGACTGGATGATCGACGAGTGGTGTGGGCGCGCGCCCGGTCGCTACATCCCGCTCACGCTCATCCCTCTGTGGGACCCGGTCCTGGCGGCGGTCGAGGTTCGCCGGACCGCCGAGAAGGGCTCGCGAGCGATCGCGTTCTCCGAGAACCCCGCCATGCTCGGCCTGCCGACCGTCCAGGACAGGGACGGGTACTGGGATCCGCTCATGGCCGCGTGCGAGGAGACGGAGTCGGTTGTGTGCATGCACATCGGGTCATCAAGCCGGCGCTACACCATGTCCGACGAGTCGCCCATGTTGGTCACCATGTCGTGGGGCCCGCCCGTGAGCATCGCCGGTGCCATGGTCGAGTGGATCTTCAGCCCGGTGGTGCAGAAGTTCCCGGAGATCAAGGTCGCGCTGGCCGAAGGGGGAATCGGGTGGATGCCGTTCTTCCTCGACCGTTGTTGCCAGGTCGTAGACAAGCACCGGTATTGGATCGCGAAGGGCGACGTCCGCCACGACTCCCTTTCGGGTCGGGTCGAGGTCATCGAGGACGGTGGCATCGACATGGAGGGGTTCTCGGTCATGGACACCTTTCGCAAGCACATCTACGGCTGCTTCATCGACGATCTCCACGGCATCAAGAACCTCGATGTGATCGGCGTCGACAACGTCATGATCGAGACGGACTATCCACACAGCGACTCGACCTGGCCGAACTGCATCGAGCATGCCCAGAAGCAGCTGGAGGGCCTCTCTGACGTCGATCGCCACAAGGTGTTGCGCGGGAACGCCGAGCGACTGTTCCGGTTCACACCAGCGCCCGTGCCGGCGTGAGGTTCGAGGCACCCGCGCTGGTGCGAGAAGGGATAACGGGATGAAGATCAGCGTCTTTCTCGGGTTCCAGGGCGGCGACTGGATCCACAACGACGAGCCGGAGCTCGGCGGGCCCCCGACGATCAGAGACGGTCAGATCTACGAGGACAACATCTACGTCGCCGATCTCCTCGACCCCCTCGGGTTCGACGCGCTGTTCCAGGTGGAGCACCACGGCTCTGCGTACCACATGACGAGCAACCCCCTGGCGATCCTCTATTACATGGCGGGGCGGACCGAACAGCTCGAAATGGGCACGTGCGTCGTCGTCCTGCCCTGGAACCATCCGCTGCGCGTGGCCGAGGAGCTCTCGGTGCTGGACAACATGCTGCGGGGGCGGCGGATCTACGTCGGCGTGGGGCGGGGCAGCTCGCCGAGCGAATACCGCTATCTCGGCATCGACCAGAACGAAGCCAGCGAACGCTTCAAGGAGGGCGTCGAGATCCTCCGTCTGGCATTGAGCGGAGAACGCTTCTCCTACGAGGGGACGCACTACACGATCGCGGACGCGACGACGCGGCCGAGGCCGTGGTCGACCACGCTCGGGGAGACCTTGTATGGGGCCCTCGTGAGCAAGTCCAGCCTGGAGCCGGTCGCCGAGATGGGCCTCGACCTCATGTGCACCGGCGGCACATCGGTTGACACCATGACCGAGAATTGCGGGATCTTCAACCGGGCCAGAGCCAGGGTGGGCCTCGGTCCGACGCGGCCCATCGTCGCGGCACCGGGGTACTGCGCCACGTCGCGCGACGCGGCCATGGAGGTGGCAGAACGCGCTTTCGGCGGCTACATCGACGGGTCTCGACGGCACTACGGCTTCGACAAGCCCGAGCAGTTCGCCGACATCAAGGGCTATCAGCAGTACGGCCCGGGCGGCGGCGGTGACCCACGCGGCGCCTCGCCCCGGGAGGACTACATCCGGAGCGGGATCTTCGGCACGCCCGACGAATGCATCGAGAAGATCCGTCTGTACGCGGAGGTCACCGGGACCGACCACATCGTCATGCTGCATTCGGTCGCCGGGATGTCGGTCAAGGAGTCGGAGAGCAGCCTCCGCCTCTTCTCGAGCGAGGTCCTCCCCGTCGTGCGCCAGATGGCCGACGAGGTTCATTGAGCGACCTCGAAATCGTCTTCCGCATCACGACCACCGATCGCGAGCCCGACGCGGTGAGATAACGTGCGAGTCGAGGTGCCTGCATGACCATCAGGGGGCGCGCGTGCATCGCGGGTGCCTACGAACACCCGCGGCGGGAGATTCCGGACCGGAGCATCTGGCAGATCCACGCCGAGGTCGCGCTGGGCGCCCTCGGCGACGCGGGTCTGGACTTCTCGGACGTCGACGCATATTTCTGTGACTCGTCTGCCGGGTTCGGACCGGTCTCGATGTCGGAGTACCTCGGTCTCCGTCCCCGCTTCGTCGATTCGACCGAGACGGGTGGGTCGTCGTACCTGGTCCACGTCGGGCACGCCGCGGCGGCGATCGCAGCCGGTCACTGCCAGGTCGCCCTGGTCACCATGGCGGGACTGGCCCGGAGCGGCGGGCAGGCGCCGCGAGCCCGGACGGCCGGATCGCCCGAGGCGGCATTCGAGTCGACCTGGGGCCTGTCGGCGGTCACCGGGTACGCGCTGGCGGCCCAGCGGCACATGTTCGAGTTCGGCACGACCAGTGCCCAGCTGGCCGAGGTGAAGGTGGCGGCGTCGCTCCATGCGCAGCACAACCCCCACGCTCTCCTGCGCACCCCCGTCACCGTGGACGAAGTGCTCGAGTCGCCCGTGATCAGCACACCGCTGCACCGCCTCGACTGCTGCGTCGTCACCGACGGCGGCGCTGCAGTCGTCGTCGTGAGCCCCGAGGTCGCCCGCGCCATCGAACGTCCGACCGTCACCATCCTCGGACAGTCGGAGGCGGTCGGTCACAGCGAGAACGGGCGCATCGACCTGACCCGCACCGCCGCTGCCGTGACGGGACCGCGCGCCTTCGCCGAGGCCGGCGTGACACCGGCGGACGTCGACTATGCCTCCGTGTACGACTCCTTCACGATCACGGTGCTCGAGACGCTCGAGGACCTGGGTTTCTGCGAGAAAGGAGAGGGCGGGCGGTTCGTGCTCGACGGCGCCCTGGTGGCGCCGGACGGACGGCTGCCGTTGAACACGGACGGCGGCGGCCTCTGCAACAACCACCCGTCGAACCGCGGGGGGATGACCAAGATCATCGAGGCTGTCCGCCAGCTCAGGGGTGAGGCCCATCCCGCCGTTCAGGTGCCGGGCTGCGACATTGCGCTGGCGCACGGCACTGGTGGTTCGATCGCGACGAGGACGGGGAGCGCCACGCTGATCCTCGGTCGGGAGGGTGCATGACCGGCGCGCTACTACCGGCTCCGCCGCCCGAGCGGACGCCCGAGACGCGCGAGTTCTGGGACGCCACCGCCGCCGGACGCCTGGTGCTGGCACACTGCGATGCGTGCGACACGATCATCTGGTACCCAAAGACGTGCTGCCCGCGCTGTGGGCCCCGCTCGGTGTCGTGGAGGGAGGCGGCGGGCACCGGCACCGTGTACAGCTTCAGCGTCGTCCACCGGGCGACCGGGGCATTCGCCGAGGCAACGCCGTTCGTCGTGGCGTACGTGGAACTCGACGAAGGGCCACGTGTGCTCACCAACGTCGTCGGTTGCGAGCCCGACCACGTGTTCATCGGGCAGTCCGTGCGGGTGGTGTTCGCCGACACGGGTGAGGGGAGCGCGCTCGTACCGGTTCGCGCCCGCCGACACGGCTGACACGGACTCGGTAACGGGTCGCGGAGTGATGTGACGGCGCCCTCACCCCCGTCGTTCGGCGCCACGGGCGCGGTCGACGCCGGGCCATTGACCGGCGTGCGGGTGCTCGACGTCAGCGGCCGGACGGGCGCCTATTGCGGCAAGATCCTGGCGGACCTGGGCGCCGACGTGATCAAGGTGGAGTTGCCGGCGGGGGACAGGATGCGCTTCGTGCCGCCGTTCCGTGACGGCCGGCGCGGGCCCGAGAACGGCCTCCTCTTCGCGTACTACCACCACAACAAGCGCGGCATCACCCTCGACTGGCAGCGTGAGGAGTCGCGCGACCTGCTCGAGAGTCTGGCGGCGTCAGCGGACGTCGTCGTGGCCTCGCCCAAGGGTGAGCCGCAGACGCCGATCGGGTTCGTGGAGGATCCGCCGGCACTGACCTGGGTGAGCGGGTCGGTACTCACCTGCTTCATCACACCGTTCGGGCTCACCGGTCCCTACCGGGACTGGCGGGCCACACCCTTCACTTCGTTCGCCATGAGCGGTTACATGCACGCCTTCGGTCCTCCCGAAGGTCCTCCGCTCGCGATGCCGGGGCAACAGTTCTACGACGAAGCCGGCATGTGGGCCGCGTTCCTCGTTCAGGCGACGCTGCGGGCACCCCGCGCGCGCCGGGCTCAGCCGATCGATCTGTCGGTGCACGAGGTGGGCTTGTTCAACAAGCTGGGGTCCGAGCAGTACGGCCTCGCGGCGCAGATCAAGACCCGGGCGACCAACTTCGGACCGCCGCCGGGAGGGATCTGGCAGTGCCGTGACGGGCGGGTCGACATCGGCGCGCACTCGGACCGGCAGTGGGAGGTCTTCGTCGACCTGCTCGGCTCGCCCGACGTCCTGTCCGATCCGATCTATCGCGACCGGGTCATGCGGATCCAGCTGTTCGACCTGCTCACGGACGTCATCGCGTCGCACATGGCCACGTGGGGCGCACGGGAGTTCGTGGCAGCGGGCCAGGCCGCCGGCCTTCCCTGCGCGCTGAGCCAGACGCCGGCCCAATTCACCGAGGACCCCCAGCCGGCCGCGCGTGGCTGACTTCATCCCTTCGGAGCGCGCCGGCACGGGGTCGGTGCCCATTCCGGGGAGACCCTTTTGCTCTGAGCCGGCGCTCCTGGCCTACCGCCGATCGGCGCCCGGCCTGGGGGAGTCCAATGAAGAGATCTATCTCAAAGACCTTGGCCATTCGGAGCGAGAGCTCCAGGCGTGGCGAGCTGATGGCCTCGTCTGAGCCAGGACAGAGAGGGCTGCTGCGCGGGGTCCGCGTGCTCTCGTTCGGTTCGTTCGTCGCCGGCAACATCTGCACCCTGATGCTTGCGGAGCTGGGCGCCGACGTCGCCAAGGTCGAGTCCCGGTCGCATCCCGAAGCTCTGCGCGCCTACGACGCGCCCGGCCAGACACAGGTCGTCGAGCCGTCCGGTGTCCGCACGACCGCCCTCTTCGCCGGGATGACCCGCGGTGAGCGGAGTGTCTCCATCGACATGACGAGCGACGCCGGGCGGCGCATCTTCCGTCGGCTCGCCGGTCGCGCTGACGTCGTGGTCGAGAACCTGGGTCCGGGGACCATGGAGGCGTGGGGGTGCTCGTTCGGCGACCTGCGGGCAGGCAACGCGCGGCTGGTGATGCTGTCCATCTCGGGATACGGCCGGACAGGCCCGCTGGCCGGGTACCGCGCCTATGCCTCGAACATCAACAACTTCCTCGGGCTGACGTCGGCCTGGGCGCTCGACGGCATCCACTTCGACTTCGTCGCCGGGACGCACGGGGCCTGCGCCGTCGTCGCCGCGCTGAGCGAGGTCGACCGGGGGGCCGACGGTGTCTTCATCGACATGGCCCAGACCGACGCCGGCGCCGCCATCCTGCCGAGCCTCTACCTCGACTCCCTCGCCAACGGGATCGAGTGGGCGGCCGGGCCCAACGAGGCGCCCGGGTCCTTCTTCTCGGGGGTCCTCGCCTGTGTGGGCGCCGACGCCTGGCTGGCTCTCGAGCTCGAGGACGCGCGGGACTGGGACGCGATGTGCTCGTTCCTGGAGCGCCCCGATCTCCGCGTCGAGCCCGGCCCCCCGCCGCCCGATGTGCCGTCGCCCGACCTCCGTGCGTCGCTGCACGAGGCTGTTGCAGAGTGGGCCGCGACGGTCACACCCTTCCAAGCAGCCCACCGGCTGCAGCGGCTCGGGCTGGCGGCCGGTCCGGTGCAAAACGGCGAGGACCTGTGGCGGGACGCGCAATTGCGCAGTCGAGGAGCCTTCGTCGACGTCGGTCATCCCGACCTCGGCGAGTTGGAGTATCCGGACGCACCGCTGTCGGGCCGTACGCCGGGCGGCCCGAGAACCAGTGGCCCGCGGCTCGGTGCGCACACCGGCGAGGTTCTCCGGGAGTGGCTCGGATGCAGTGAATCGGAGGTGCACGACCTTGCGGCCAGTACGGCCGTGTGGTTGCCCGAGACGACCGGTGATCCCGGCGGCGTGCTGAGCACGCAGCCGGGCGGGGAAACGCCACGATGAGCGGGATCAACGAAGGTCGCGTGGCGATCGTCACCGGGGCCGGGCGCGGCATCGGGCGGAGCCACGCGCTGGAGCTGGCACGCCAGGGGGCCAAGGTCGTTGTCAACGATGTGGGAGGTGACGTGGAGGGGCGCGGGTCCTCGCAGACGCCCGTGGCCGCGGTCGTCGATGCCATTCGCGTCGGCGGCGGACAGGCGGTAGCCAACGGCGACGATGTGTCCGACTGGGATGGCGCGCACCGCCTGGTTCAGGCGGCCCTTGAGGAGTTCGGCTCGCTCGACGTCGTGGTGAACAACGCGGGGATCCTGCGAGACCGGATGCTGGCGAACATGTCGATCGACGAGTGGGACGACGTGATCCGCGTCCACCTGCGGGGGACGTTTGCGACGATGCGCCGGGCCGCGGAGTACTGGCGCTCACGTTCGAAGGCGGGAGAGCGAATCGACGCCCGGATCATCAACACCACCTCTGCCTCGGGACTCTTTGGCAATCCCGGCCAGGTCAATTACGGGGCCGCGAAGGCTGGCATCGCGGCGCTGACCATCATCGCCGCGGCCGAACTCGCCCAGTACGGCGTGACGGTCAACGCGATCAATCCCGGGGCTCGCACCCGCATGACCGAACAGGCGACGCCCGGAGCGTACCGGCCGGTCGATTCCGGCACCTTCGACGTCTCGGACCCGGGGAATATCGCCCCCCTGGTCGCGTGGTTGTCGAGCCCTGAGTCGGCGGGTGTCACGGGGCGGGTGATCACGGTGCGCGGCGGACGGATACGTGTCCTCGAAGGGTGGCACGCCGGACCGTCGGTGGACGCGGGTCGCCGCTGGGACGCCGCCGAGCTCGGCCCGGTGATCACCGAGCTGGTCGCGTGCGCCACGCCGAACGCCGACCTGTGGGGTGAGGTGCCCGGGACCTCGGACCCGGACTCGGCACCGGTCACCGACGCCTGACCTCAGCGGTCTCCGGTCGCTCCGTCCCAGCTCTGCGCGTCTCGGAGCACGTCGCTGTAGGGCTTCTGGGTGTCAAAGCTCGGTTCGCGGGGAAGGCCGAGGGCACGCTCGCCAATCACGTTTCGTTGGGTCTCGTTGGTGCCCCCGGCGATGGAGGCCCCGCGTCCTCGCACATACGCGAGCGAAGGCTCGGGGCCGTCGGGGTCATGGGGGTCCCAGGTCATGGCGCCCGCACCGCCGATCTCGGCGGCCAGACGGGCGCGCTGGGGGCTGGAGGTGCCCCGGAAGAGCTTGACGTAGGAGGCAACGCCGGGGTTCAGGAGGCCGAGCCGACCCATCTGGGCGATGCGGGCGCTGAGCACTTTGCCGACGTAGTCGGTCGTGTGTGCCCGGGCGAGCTGCTGTCGGATCAGCGGATCATCGAGTCGCCCGGCCCGCCGGGCCAGTGCGACGAGGTCGGGAGCCAACGGGCCGGGGCCCTCCAGCGTGGAATCGTCCTGGGGACGCCCGGCACCGCGCTCGAACACGAACATGGTCTGCGTGAGCGCCCAGCCCGCGTTGACCTCACACAGCCGGTCAGCGTCGGGGACGACCACGTCGTCGAAGAACTCCTCGCAGAACTCGGCGGCCTCGTTGATCTGCTTGATGGGCCGAATCGTCAGGCCCGGCGCGTCGCAGGGCACCAGAAACCAGGTAAGGCCCTGATGCTTGGGCATGCTCCAGTCCGTACGGGCCAGGCACATGCCTGCATCGGCGAGGTGCGCGAACGTGCTCCAGATCTTCTGTCCGTTGAGGACCCACTGGTCCCCGTCGCGCGTGGCGCTCGTGCGGGCGCCGGCGAGATCCGATCCCGACGATGGCTCGGAGAAGAACTGACAGACGAGTTGCTCGCCAGCGAGGACCTTGGGCACGAATCGGCGCAGGAATTCGGGTGCAGCCGAGGTGAGCATGGTGGGGACACAGACGTAGAACGTCGTGATGGAGAGTGCGCCGAAATCCGGCAGGACGTAGTCGGCGGCCTCGTCCCAAAAGGCCGATTCGTACTCCCGCGAGAGCCCTTGGCCCCCGTACTCCTTCGGCCAGGTGATCCCTGCGTATCCGCCCTCGTAGAGTCGCCGCTGCAGCGCCCGGTTCTCCGCCATCACGTCGGGCGTGTAGTAGTCGATGTCGTGGTCCTCGGCCGTGCCCTGGCGTCGCGGCAGATGCGCGGCCAGCCACGTTCGCGCGGTGCGCCGGTACTCGTCGAGCGCGGGCTCTTCGCCGCTGTCCGTCGGGTGGGAGCTCTCTGTCGCCATATCGTCACAGACCCTGCAGCTGGCAGATGCGCTCGCGATGCCAGTCCGACTGACCGAAGAGGAGGCCGGTCATCGTGATGCGGCGGAGATAGAGGTGGAGGTCGTGCTCCCAGGTGAAGCCGATCCCGGCGAAGATCTGCGCGCAGCCTTGCGCGAGGTCGACGCCGGCGTCGCCCACCCAGGACTTGGCCATGCTGACGATCTCGCCTGCGTCCACCTGGCTCTCGTGGACCGCACGGACAGCCGCCGCGGCAATTCCTTTGCTCGCCTCGAGCGAGAGGCTCATGTCGGCGAGCTGATGCTTCACCGCCTGAAAGGAGCCGATGGGCCGCCCGAAGGCCGTACGGTCGATGGCGTAGCGGCGAGTGAGCTCGAAGAGCGCATCCATGGCGCCGATCGTCTCCGCGGTCGACAAGGCGCAGGCCAGCTGCAGTTGCCGGTCCACGTGAGGGCCCGCTTCGCCGATCGGACCGACGGCCGCGGCAGCCGGGACGACGACGTCGTCGAAGGACACGGCGGCAAAGCGCTGCGTGAGGTCGAGCGCGTCGAGGGGCCAGACGGTGACCCCCGGTGCCGTCGTCGCCACGAGGAACTGCGATCGTTCCCGCGCGTCGCCGTGGGGACCAACCGCCGAGACGAGGATCCAGTCCGCCTGCGCGCCACCATGGACCGCCTGCACGCTTCCGGACAGGGCGAAACCATCGGCGCACGGGGTCACCACGATCGGTTCGCCGCCAGCCGGCCCGTGAGACCCGTCGCCCAGGGCCCACGTGGCGACGGCCGTCCCGTTGCACAGCGTCGGCACGACCTCGGCGCAGTGCGCGGCCGACCCGGCGGCAACCAACGCGTCGGCCACGACGTTCATGGAGACGAACGGCCCCGGTTGGAGCGCGCGGCCACGCTCCTCGGCGATGATGGCGAGGTCGCAGAGCCCAGCACCCGACACGCTTCCCCCGCCGAGATGCTCTGGGACGAGCATGGCGAACCAACCCAGCTGTCCGGCGGTCTCGGTGTAGGACGCCGGGAGGTCGCTCACGCTCCCGATCATCTGGCGCACCGCGGACAGCGGGCACGCTGTCCTCAATAAAGCGCGCCGCCGTCTCCCGAAGGAGCTCTTGCTCGCTGCTGAGGTCGAGTTCCATCTCCTCACTTCCGACGGCCAACCGTGCCGCGCACGCGCTGCCAGGGCAACGCATCCGCGCCGACGCGTGCGATTGGTGGAACTGCCCCTGTGTCTACGGTACCATCGCTCCAGGCGTACTGGGCAGACGCCCAAGATCGCTTCGGACCTGGGATGAGAGGCCTCTGTTGCGTCGGTGATGACGCCGTCGGATCCGTTCGGGGGATGTAGTGCTGCAATACGTGATCGCTGGCCTGGTGTACGGCGGGATCTACGCCATCGCGGCATCGGGACTGGTCGTCACCTACCAAGCCACCGGCATCTTCAACTTCGCCTTCGCCTCGCTGGCCTACGCGCTCGCCCGCTTCTACTACTACCTCAACACCCAGGAGCACTGGGCGATCGTGCCCGCGGCACTCGTGGCGATCGTCGTCGCCGGGCCGGCACTGGGCATCGGCCTCTACTTCGTGCTCTTCAAGCGGCTCCGTCTGGCCCGCCCGCTGATCAAGGTGGTGGCGACGATCGGTGTCTCGGTCGCCATCCCGCCGGCGGCGACGCTGATCTTCGGCAACGAGACGATCCTGTCCGCACCGGGACTGGCGCCTGAGCCCGTCCGGGTCTTCGACTTCTTCGGCGTCGCCGTCACGATGGAACAGGTCATCGTGTACATCTGCGTCGTCCTCATCGTCGTGGTCGGCGTGGGCGTCCTGCGCTACACAGATATCGGCCTGCGGGTGCGCGCCATGGTGGATTCACCCGCGATGACGTCCTTGTCGGCGACGAGTCCCGGATCGGATCGCCATGGGGGTCTGGGCGGTGAGCATCGGCCTCGCCGGATTGGTCGGGGTGCTGGCGGCGCCGCAGGTCGGCTTGGACCCGGGGGATATCACGCTGGTCATGGTGGCCGCGTTCGCCGCAGTGATCGCGGCGAGGCTGCGCAGCCTGCCCGTCGCCATGGCGGTCGGGCTGGTGATGGGCATCGCCGGTACCCTGGTGCAGTACTGGTTCTCGAATTCGTCGACGTTGAGCGCCGACGTGATCCCGGCCATCCCCTTCATCGTGACGGCGCTGGTGCTCATCTACTTCATGATCCGCGGCACCAACGGCGAGGAGTCCGAAGGGGTGGGCGGGCCGCTCGACCGGGCGATCACGCCCCAGGGGGAGGCGGCGACGGGGACCAACCGGGAGCGCTACGGATCGGCCTTCGGCTGGCAGCTCCCCCTCCTGGCGTTCGCCATCCTGTGCGTGCTGCCCCTCGTGGTCAGCAGCTTCTGGATCGGCCTGATCGGGCAGGGGGTCTGCTTCGGCATCATCTTGCTCTCCATCACCCTGGTCACCGGCGAGGGCGGGATGATCTGGCTCTGCCAGGCCTCCTTTGCCGGCATCGGCGCGGTGGCCGCCGCGCAACTCGCCGTCGCGCACGGATGGCCGGTCCTCGTCGCAGTGTTCGTGGGGGGGTTGATCGCCATGCCCTTCGGCGTGGTGATCGGCCTGGTGACGATCCGCCTGGGCAATCTCTACGTGGCGCTGGTCACGCTGACGGTCGGTCTCCTCTTCGACGACCTGGTCTTCACCCAACAGATCTTTTCCAACAGCTCGATCGGGGTGAACGTCAACCTGCCTTCGTTCGCCTCCAGTCCCCTCGCCTTCACCTACCTGTCTCTCGGGGTCTTCGCCGTTGCGGCACTGCTCGTGCTCAACGTGCAGAAGTCGACCGCCGGGCTCGCGTTGAACGCCGTGCGCTGGAGCCCGGTCGGAGCCCGGACGATCGGGCTCAGTGTCCTGCAGATGAAGGTCATCGTCTCGGGCATCGCCGCCTTCGTCGCGGGCGTCGGCGGCGCCATGTACGCGCTGTCACTCGGGACCGCCCTCCCCACCAATTACTCGTCGCTTGCTGGGTCTCGTGTGGCTCGCCATCCTCGTCACGCTCGGGATCCGCTCGAACACCGCCGCCCTCTTGGCGGGGGTCTCCTACACCGTCCTCGCCGGGGTGGCCCAGGCCTACCTACCGACGGAATTCTCCGAGGTCACCCCCATCCTCTTCGGTCTGGGGGCCGTGCAGGTCGCCAAGTTCCCCAACGGGGCGATGACCGAGAACGCACGCCAGGTCCTGTGGGCCTGGGACAAGGTACGCGGCGTGTCGCGGGCCAACCCAGTCGCCGGGTCGGCGACTCAGGAGGCCGTCGTGGTCGGTGGCGACCTTGCTTGACGCCGCGGAGGTTCCCGTGTCCTTGCCGCAACACGCCGGATCTCGCGCTCGGCTGTCTCGGGCGTGACGGTGCGCTTCGGCGGCCTCAGGGCGTTAGCCGACGTGAGCATCGACGTTGCGTCCGGGACGATCGTCGGGCTCGTCGGGCCCAACGGCGCCGGCAAGTCGACGTTGTTCGGTGTCGTCTCGGGCCTGGTGCGTCCGGTGACCGGTGCTGTATCCCTGGCGGGTCGCGACGTCACCGCGCTGAGCCCGCAGGCCCGGGCGCGGCTCGGATTGGCGCGCACCTTCCAGCATCCCGAGCTGTTCATGGGCATGACGGTCCGCGACCACCTCGTGCTCGCCCACCGGGCGCACTACGAGCGCCGTCGCTGCTGGAGCGACCTGCTCACCCTGCGCACCTTGGGCGGGCCTTCGAAATTCGAGATCGAGCGGGTGGACGCCCTTCTCGAATTGCTCGGTCTGGAGGCGATCGCCAAGACCCAGGTGTCAGTCCTCCCGCTCGGGTTGGCTCGTCTGGTCGAGGTCGGACGAGCCCTCGCAGTCAATCCCCGCGTCCTGTTGTTGGATGAGCCGCTGTCGGGACTCGACGTCCGCGCCACGGAGAGGCTGCTCTCCGCCTTCGAGCGTGTCGTCTCGACCAGCGACGACGGACTCTCGTTGCTGATGGTCGAGCACGACGTCGCCTCGGTCCTGGCGCTGGCGAGCGCGATCTTCGTGCTCAACTTCGGCGAGCTCATCGCGCAGGGCACCCCTGACGAGGTGCGCGCCGATCCGGCGGTACGGGCCGCCTATCTCGGCGATGAGGACGAGACCGCCGCGGGTGGCCCGTCGTACGAGGCGCATCCATGAGTGAGTCCATCTTGGTGATCGAGGGTCTCGACGTGAGCTACGGCTCCTCGCAGGCGCTGTTCGGGGTCTCCATGCAGGTGGCCTCCGGTTCGTTTGTGGCCGTACTCGGGGTGAACGGCGCCGGGAAGAGCACGCTGGCGCGCACCGTGTCCGGCCTGGTGCCCGCAGCCGCCGGCCGCATATCGTTCGACGGCAAGGACACCACTAAGAGGGCGGCCCACAAGTTGAGTGCCGACGGCCTGGCCCACATCCCCGAAGGAAGGGGCATCTTCCCGGGGCTGACTGTGCAGGAGAACCTCCGCATGGCCGTGAAGCAGCTCCCGCGCAACGAGCGCGACGGAGGTCTCGACCGCGCGGTTGCGCTCTTCCCGGTGCTCGCTGATCGTCGGCACCAGAGAGCGGGGACGCTCTCGGGCGGCGAGCAGCAGATGCTGGCGCTCGCCCGCGCCCTCGTCGTTCGCCCCAAGCTCATCATCGCCGACGAGCTGTCGCTCGGCCTGGCGCCATTGGTCGTCGAGGCCGTGTTCGAGGGCCTCGACGAGGCACGCAGGTCGGGCATCACCGTCGTGCTCATCGAACAGTTCGTGCACCGCGCCCTGGCGCTGGCCGATCAGTGCGTCATCCTCTCCCGCGGTCGCGTGGGATGGTCGGGCCGGCGGCGGCCGCCCATCAGGAGATCATCGACCAATACCTCGGCGAAGTTGCGCACAGCGCATGAGCCCACTGGAACAGGCGACGACCGCCGATCACTCGTCCGATGCGGACGGTGGCGCGATCGGTGAGGACCGGTCGCTCGCTGCGTTCCGATCGAGCCTGGTCGAGTGGCTCTCGGCCAACCTCACACCCGAGGTGATCGAAGCGGAGCGGGCCAACTCCCAGAGCGAAGGCGAAGCCCATCTCGACGTGCTGCGGGCGTGGAACGCCCGCCTCGCCGATGCCCGTTGGGCAGCTGTGGCGTGGCCTTCGCGCTACGGAGGTCGCGACGCCACGCTGGCCGAACAACTCGCCTACCACGAGGAGATGGTGCGGGCCGGGGCGCCGGGGCCGGTGAACACGATCGGCGTGTCCAACATCGCGCCCGCCATCATGCAGCTGGGCACCGACGAGCAGAAAGAGCGGTTCTTGCGTCCCATGCTGCGGGGCGACGAGCTCTGGTGCCAGGGGATGTCGGAGCCCGACGCCGGGTCCGACCTGGCCTCGCTGCGCACGGCGGCGCGCAGAGAAGACGACGCCTTCGTGGTGAGCGGGCAGAAGACATGGAACAGTCTCGGGCGCCACGCGCACTGGTGCCAGCTCTACGTACGGACCGACCCCACGGCGCCCAAGCACAAAGGGATCAGCTGCCTGCTGGTCGACATGGCCTCGCCAGGCATCACGGTGCGCCCGTTGCGCACCATGTCGGGCGAGTTCATCTTCGCCGAGCTCTTCTTCGACGACGTCGTCGTGCCGCAGTCGAATCTGCTGGGACCGCTCAACGAGGGCTGGCGGGTCGCCATGACCACGCTCAGCCACGAACGCGCCGGCGTAGCCCGGCTCCACCTCGAGCTCAGCGCGCGTTTCGAGGGCCTGCTCCGGGCGGCACGCCGGAGGGGCCCGATCCGAGATGCGGTGCAGCGTGATCGTCTGGCACGCCTCTATGCCGATATCGCCTGCCTGCGGTTCTCGACGTCGCGCGAGCTGGCCGCCATCGGTCAAGGAGGACAACCCTCGGCGGCGATGGGTGGCTTGGCCAAGTTGGCCTGGTCCAACGCGAGCCAGGGTCTCGCCGAGCTGGCGGTGGACATGCTCGGTCCCGGAGCTCTGCTCGGGGGCACCTGGACACACGAGCTGCTCCTCTCTCCTGCGTATTCGATCGCCGGTGGCACCGGCGACATCAACCGCAACGTCGTAGCCGAGCACGCGCTCGGTCTCCCGCGGTGACGCGCCAGCCGCAGGGGTGACGCATCGAAATGATCGGACAATGAGGGAGGTTCAGCAGTGACGGCATCGTGGGGCTACGAAGGCAGCCGAGTCATCGTGAGTGGCGGAGGCGGGGCGGGCATGGGAGCCGCCGCCGTCCGCCACCTGGTCGAGTTGGGGGCCGAGGTGCACGTCCTCGACCTCAAAGAGCCGCCGGTCAGCGGTGTCGAGCTACCAGTCCGTCGACTTGCGCGATCCCGACGCGACGACGGCCGCCGTCGAGACGATCGGGGGCAAGATCGACGCGCTGTTCAACTGTGCCGGCCTCGCCGGGATGAAGTTTCCCGACCTCGACGTCATGCTGGTGAACTTCGTCGGCATGCGCCACCTGGCCGAACTGGTGGCCGCCCGTATGGCGGCCGGCGGCGCCATCGCCAGCATCTCGTCCACCGCCGGCTCGGGCTACCTGGCCAATATCGGGAAGTGGATGCCCCTGGTGATGTCGCCGGGATTCGACGCCGGCAAGGCGTGGTGCGCCGCCCACCCCGAGGACATCGCCGGCGGGTACGGGCCGTCGAAAGAGGCGATCATCATCTGGACGTTCTGGGCGTCGTGCGGGCTGGCCGAGCAGGGCATCCGGCTGAACTGCATCAGCCCGGGGCCCACCGACACGCCGATGATGCCTGACTTCGAGCAGTACGTCGGCAAGGAGTTCATGGAGAACTTCCCCGTCCCCCTCGGCCGCCGGTCCACCCCCGACGAACAAGCCTGGCCGATGATCTTCTTGAACTCGCCCTTGGCCGCCTACGTCACGGGCGAGAACGTCGTCACCGACGGCGGGACGATGGGCGCCGTCATGACCGGCGCCCTCGACATGTCACTGCTCATCCCCGAGTCGATGCGGGAGTCCGAGGCCGGCACGGGGGGAGCGGAGGATGAGCGAGGACGTGTGGATCCTCGGGATCAACATGACGAAGTTCGGCAAGCACCCGGACAAGGACGTGATTGACCTTGCCTCCGAGGCCGCCACGGCCGCCCTCGCCGACGGTGGCGTCACCATGAAGGACATCGAGATCCTCGCCTACGGCAACCTGCTCGGGCGCACGATCGGCCAGCATCTCCTCCAGCAGATCGGGCAATTCGGCATCCCGGTCTACAACGTGTCCAACGCGTGTGCGACAGGCGCCACCGCTCTGCGGCAGACGATTATGGCCGTCAAGGCCGGCGAGGCGGACCTCGGCCTGGCGGTGGGGGTGGAAAAACTGGCGGGCGCCGGACTGCTGGCCGGGGCCGACCGCGCCGAGGACGACGCCATATGGAGCCCCGGAGGCAGGTTCGGCGCCGTGGCGCCCCTCGACGGCCGGATCGGTACCGAGACCATGCCCGGCGTGTTCGCCCAGATCGGCATGCAGTACGGCGACAAGGACGATGCGCACCTCCTTCGAGCTCTTCGCCAAGATCAGCGAGAAGAACCACGCGCACTCCACGCTCAACCCGTTGGCCACCTACACCAAGCGGATGTCACTCGAGGAGATCATGAACGACGTCATGATCGCGTACCCCAACACGCGGCCGATGTGCTCGGCCAACTGCGATGGCGCGGCGGCCGCCGTCGTCGTCTCGGACGCCAAGCGTAAGACACTCTCGCTCGCCCAGCAGAAGCGGGCGGTCAAGATCTCGGCTTCGGTGCTGACCAGCGATCCGTGGGTGGAGTCGGGACAGGCGCTGCCCGACATCTGCACGCTGACGCGCAACGCGGCACACCAGGCGTATGAGGCGGCCGGTATCGGGCCCGACCAGCTGGACCTGGTCGAGCTGCACGACTGCTTTGCGACCGCGGAGCTGGTGCACTACGACAACTTGGCGCTCTGTGGGCCTGGCGACGCGGTCGACTTCTTCTCCAGCGGCGCTCCCTGGCGCGACGGCCGGATGCCCGTGAACGTCTCGGGCGGTTTGGAGTCCAAGGGCCATCCTGTGGCCGCCACGGGACTGGCCGCCATCTGGGAGCTCTGCCACCACCTCCGCGACGAGGCGGGCTCGCGCCAGATCGCCGGAGCCCGGGTCGGCCTGGCCCACGTCATCGGCCTCGGGTCCTCGTGCGCCGTGCACATCCTCGAGCGTGCGGCCGCCTGAGCGCGCCGAACGCCCGGCTTCAGCCTTCGGGGTCGGGCTCGAAGAGCGGGACGAACACCTCGCCCTGCTGCTCGAAGACCACCCGCACCGGGAGGCCGACGTCCGCGCGTTCGGGCGGACAGTTGACCAAGTTCGTCGTGAACCGCAGGCCGTCCTGCTCGACGAGCTCGACGATGGCGATGAGGTAGGGAACGGGCACCTGGGGATTGAACGAGTGGTGGTTCACGGTGTAGGTGAACACGCGCCCTTTGCCGCTGAGGGTGCGATAGTCAGCAGCGCCCGCGCAGTCAGGACAGCGGCGCACGGGCGGGAACACCCACTGCCCGCAGGACGCACAGAACGGCAGGCGGAGCACACCCGTCTCACCCGACGTCCAGAACTCGCGGGTGTCGTTGTCGAGCGGTGGGGGCATCCGGGTCGCCGGTGATGTCATCAGCCCAACACTAGGATCCTCCAGCGATGGCTGACCCGACGGCGGTACGCGCGGCCATCATCTCGGGGCTCGGCATCTCCCGCATCGGGCGCCGGCTCGAGATCCCCGGTGGCGTCCTCACCGAGGAGGCCTCCCGGCTGGCGATCGCCGACGCGGGCCTGGCTGCTGCCGAGATCGACGGCATCGCGACCATCGGCGACACGCCGATCGAAGACGCCGCGGCGCGGCTCGGGGTCACCCCGTTCTGGACGAGCGGCGGGATGGGCCGCTACGGCCTCCTCACCCCCGTGGTGGAGGCCTTCGAGGCCGTCGGCACCGGTGCGGCGCGTCACGTGCTCGTCTATCGGACCGTCAACATGATGGGCGGTCAGGCCGGCGGCGCGGGCGGGGGCGACCCGGGCCGGCTTCCACCATCGATGCGGGACATCGGCCGGATCCTCACCATGCACGTGTACTCCGCGGCGAACTGGCTGGCCATGCACCTGCGCCGACACATGTACCTCTACGGCACGACACGCGAGCAAGTCGGCTGGATGGCGGTGAACAGTCGCTGCAATGCCGCATTGAATCCGCGCGCGGCGTATCGGGAGCCGCTGACGCTCGAGGACTATCTCGGGGCACGAATGATCTCGGATCCGTTCGGGCTCTACGACTGCGATGTGCCGGTCGACGGGTCGATCGCCGTGATCGTCTCGAACGCGGACCACGCAGCCGACTGCGATCACCCGGTGCGGGTCGAGGCGGTTGGTGGCTCCGAGGGGATCGGGGGATGGGACCAGCGGCCCGACTACCCCAAGATGGCGTCGACCGACGCCGCCGCCGAGATGTGGAACGCGACGTCGTTGCGTCCGAACGACGTCGACGTGGCCGAGCTCTACGACGGCTTCACCTTCTTGACGATGGCATGGCTCGAGGCACTCGGGTTCTGCGGCGAGGGCGAGTCAGGAGCGTTCATCGACGGAGCGAGCCGCATCGCGCTGGGCGGCGAGTTGCCGCTGAACACCTACGGGGGCCAGCTCTCCGCCGGGCGCATGCACGGCTACTGGGTCCTGCACGAAGCGTGCCTGCAGCTGCGGGGTCAGGCGGACGCGCGGCAAGTTGCCGGTCCCGAGGTGGCCGTGGTGTCAAACGGCGGCGGCCCGATCGCGGGCTGCATGCTCCTGACGCGCTGATGGCGTACGATCCGCTGGGCCCGAAGGACCTGGCCGGGTCCTCGGAGATACCATCTCCAACCGGGGTGCCAGCCGTGAGTGATCCGACGTCCAGCGCAGGGGGCGATCCTGCAGATGAGCTGAAGGACCAGCCCAACCGCTGGTGGCACGAGCCGGTCGCGTTGGTGGCCACACTGTGCATTGGCGTCGCGCTCGTCGCAGCTGTCGGCGCCCTCGCCGGCATCTGGCTGGGTTCGAGCGGGAACGACTCGGCTATCACCTCGGTGCCGCACCCCTCGGGTGCGACCGGGAGCACGGGGGATTCGGGCTCGGGATCGACCGGTGGTGGCAATTCCGGGGCCGGCTCGAGCGCGACGACTGGCGCCAACTCCGGGGCGACCGGCGTCACCGGAGCGACCGGCAACACAGGTGCCGCCAGTGGCTCGGTGGCCGCGGGCGCGGCCGGTTCCTCGGGCAATACGGGCCTCGGCAATTCGGGAGCCGGCAACTCGGGCAACAGTGGGAACAGCGGCGCAGGTGCGAGTCGGCTCGGCGCGGCGCGGGCGCCACCGCGACGGCGGGCGCGGGCTCGGGTTCGGCCGGCGCGAAAACGGGCACGGGGGCGTCCGCCGGCGCCAAGTCGGGCTCGGGTGCCGGGAGCGCGACCGGCGCGGGAGCGGGAACAGGCAGTGGTGCTGCGGCCACCTCTACCTCTCTCCCCAGCGGTGCGACGACGTCTCTGCCATGAGCACCTGACCGATCACCAGCGAGCAGGACCCTGGCCGCCCGAGCCCTCTGCAGGCGAAGCTCAACCCAGACGCAGGGTCTCGAGCGGCTCGAGGCGCGCCGCCTTGATCGAGGGGAACAGCCCCGCCACGACGGCGACGACCAGTGCCAGGCCCATCCACAACGGGATCTGCTCGTAGTTGATCACGACGACCCACCCTTGCAGGGCCGAGACGCCGTACACGATCGCGACGCCCAGTGCCGCGCCGATGAGCCCACCCAGCAGGCCCACGAAGAGCGACTCGAGCAGGAACTGGCCGGCGATCTTGGATCGGCTGTGGCCGACGGCGCGCCGGATCCCGATCTCCGATGACCGTTGGATCACCGAGATGGACATCACGTTGGCGATGCCGACGCCGCCGACGACGAGCGCGAGCAAGCCGGCCAGGAGCGCCACCTGCTGCAAGGTCTTGTTGGCCTGGGCCGCCGCCTGCAGCACGTCGCTCGGGATCTGGGTCGAGACCTGATTGGAACCACCGAGACTGATCGCGGTAGGGATGGCGTTGGCGGTGGCTTGGGTGGTGCCCGGCGCCGCGCGGATGTAGAGCTGGTTCGGCTCACCGTTGGTGCCGAGAAGGTTCTTGGCGGCCCACTCCGTCACGAAGACGGCGTTGTCGAGCTCGGGATCGAGCGCGACCGAACCCAGGACGCCGACCACCGCGAAGTTGGTGTTGTTCAGCCTGATGGTGCGGTCCTCGCCGGGCAAGTATCCGTACTGCTTGGCGATGCCCTCGCCCAGGACGGCGGCTGCCGTGTGCAGCTGGAGGTCGGCGCGGTCGAGCCACCGCCCGCTGATCACCGGCACTTGCAGCACTGCGGGCAGGCCGACGCCCGCGGCGCGCACCGGCACCGGGAACGCCTCGTAATAATCCTTCGCTCCCGCCACGGGCACCGAGACGACTCCCGAGAGGTTGGCCGTAGCGGCTGCCCCATCTATGGTCGACACCGCCTCCACCCGGGCGACCGCGTTCTCCGGGAACGTGGGGTTCTGCGAGCCGAAGGTGCCGCCGGCCTGAGCGATGATCAGGTTGGTGCCGAGCTGGGCCAACTGGGCCTGGAGCTGGCCCTTGGCGCTCTCGGTGAGTCCGATGGCGCAGACCATGGCGGCCACCCCGATGATGGGTCCGAGCATGATCAGGAGCGTCCGCACCTTGCGTGCCGTGAGCCCGGTCAGCGCGACGCCGACCAGATCGCGTGACTGGCTCATGCGGATGCCCCCGACAGCAGTTCGTCGGCCACGATGGTGCCGTCACGCATGGAGATCCGCCGGCGGGCGGTGTTGGCCACATTCGGGTCGTGGGTCACCATGACCACCGCCCGTTCGGGCGACTGCAGACTCTGGAAGATCTCGAGCACGTGCGCGGCGTTGGCCGAATCGAGGGCGCCGGTCGGTTCGTCGGCCAACACCATCAACGGATCCGTCACGATGGCCCGAGCGAGCGCCACGCGTTGCTGCTCACCACCCGAGAGTTGCACCGGCCGATGCTCGACGCGGGGGCCCATGCCGAGCTGTTCGAGCGCTTGGCGTGCCTTGTCGCGCCGTTCGCGCGGCCGCATGTCGCGATAGAGGAGCGCCGTCTCGACGTTTCCCAGGGCGCTCAGGTGGGGGATGAGATGGAATTGTTGGAAGACGAAGCCGATCGAGTCGCCGCGCAGCCGCGAGCGGGTCGCGTCGTCGAGCTGGCCGACGTCGCGACCGCCGACCCGGACGGTGCCGGCCGAAGGCAGGTCGAGCACCCCGAGCAGACCGAGCATCGTCGACTTCCCCGAGCCCGACGGCCCTACGATCGAGACGAGCTCTCCCGCCATGATCCGCAGCGACACGTCACGCAGTGCGAAGACGATGACTTCGTCCCCGTACATGCGCGACACGTGGTCGAGCTCGAGGAGAGGCCGATCGACGGGTTCGCCACTGGACACGGGCGACGACGTCGCATCCGTGGCCGTCACGAGTTCTGGTCTACCTCGACGACGACTGTCTCGCCGGCGTGGAGACCGCGTGTGATCTCGATGTAGGACCCTTCGGTCAGGCCCGTGGTCACCGGCACCTCGACGATACGGTCACCGTGCGATGCCAGGACCACGCGCACGACGTCCTGTCCCGTTCCGTTCTGCTTCACCGCGGCGATGGGCACCGTCAGCGCATTCGACTTCTGCTGGGTGACCACGCTGATGGAGACCGAGGAACCGTCGGCGCCGTCGAGCCCCGGTGCTTCGATCTTGCCTTCATAGAGCTGTTGCGATCCCTGCCCACTCGAAGACGCGACCGAGGTCGGGGTTGAGTCCAGCTCAGTGATGGTGCCCGAGACGGTGTTGCTCTCGCCGTCGATCTGGACGGTGCACGACTGGCCGACCGCCAGCTGGGTGCGGTTGGACGCGGAGGCGTCGAGGGTCACCGTCAGGTCCGGCTCAGTCAGCGAGAGGATGGCCGTGCCGGGAGCCACGGGCTGCCCGGCCTTCACGTACACCGTGCCCACGCGGGTGGGCCACGAGCCGACGATCATGTCTGTCGGTTCGAAGGTGATGTTGCGCTGGAGAGACTGCAGCGTCACCGTGACCTGGGTTTGGCCCGCAGCCAGGAGGGCGGCGCCGGTCAATGGCTCGTAATTCTGACCCGGCTGGGCCGTTCCCTGCACTGCGAAGGTGACCGACGTGTTCTGGGTCGGGGCCGCGGACGCGGTGATGACGAAGGCGGCTGCGCCACCCTGCGCCAGCGTGGACGTGTTGGCCGCGATGGTGAGCTTGGGGACGACTTGCGACGTGATCGTCACCGAGGCACTCGAAGGGGAGCCCATGGTGTAACCGGAGCTGGCCGCCAGCGACACGGTTAGCACGCGGTCGGACTCCACCAGGTTGTCGGTCACGGTGGGGATCTGCACCGTGAGGGACGTCTGCCCCGCTGGCACGACCAGCGTGCCCGCCGGCACGGTGTAGTCCACGCCCGGCGTCGCCGTTCCCCCATAAGAGAGGTTGACCGTGAGCGGCGTGCTCTGCGCCTGGTTCAGCCCGACCGAGACCACGTAGGGCTGGCCCTTCTGCAGGTAGGTGGTCGCCGAGGTCAAGGTGACCGTCGGGACGCTGAACGAGCCGCCGATGGTGACGACGGCCGAGCCGGGAGATCCCACCGTGTATTGCGAGGGGTTGGCCGACAGCGAGACAACGACGTATGTGTTGGGCTGAATCTCGTTATTGGTGAGGGTGTCGAGGGTGACCGTGGTGCTGGTGGTGCCCGCGGCGAGCGTCACCACCGGGTCGGGCACCATGTAGGCGCTTCCGGCCGTGGCGTTCCCGCCGAAGCTCAGTGCCACCTGCATGTTCTGCAGCGGTGCCTGGTTCGCGGTGATGGTGAGCGTGGCGGAGCCTCCGGGTGACACCGTGGTCCCACCGGCGATCTGCAGCGTGGGTACCGTGCCGTTCTGAATGGTGGTCTGGGCCGAGCTCGGGGTCCCCACCGAGTATCCGGTGCCGGCCGCGATGGCCATGGAGACGGTCGTGTCCGGTTGCACGGTGCTGGTGACGCGGGTCTGCACCGTCACCTCGGTCTCCGACGCACCCGCGGTGATCGTCGCCGTCGTCGGTGGGGTGACGACGTTGTCGGGGCCTGCGGTGCCGCCGGGAGTGAGGTTGACGGTCAGGTCGGAGGTCGACGTCGCGGAGGTGCTGACGATGAAGTTCGCCGGTTGGCCTGCCGTCACCTGGTCCGCCACCGACTGGATCGTGAGCGTCGGGGTGGGGTCGTCCTGGGGCAACATGTCCGCCGCCAGCACGGCTCCATCGCCGGCGGCGTGGGTGGCCGCGCCGGCGGTCACGCCGCCCTTCTCGGTTGTGAACGAGGCCGTTTGCGTCGCCGGCGGCCCGATGATCAGGCCGGCTGTGTCCTGGTCTCCCAGCTCGTAGCCCGTCCCCTGCTCGAGGGAGACGGAGACCGACTCAGGCGTGGCCGGCGTCGAATTCGGATAGCCGTGCTGTGCTTGCCACTGGGCCAGGGCGAACTGCGTCTGTTCCGTATAGAGGTTGGTACTCGGGCCGGCGTAGTCGCCGGCCGCGTCGAGGATCTGCTTCAGCTCCAGCACGTCGGCCCCGGAGTCGCCGGGGACGAGGGACCGGAAGAAGGGCAGATCGCCGTTCTCGGCGATCGCATCGCGACCGTTGAGCGCGAACATCGACTGACCCGCTGTCGTGAACGCTTCTGCGGTGGCCGACACGTTGCTCACCAACGCCTGGGTCGCTGCAGTGACGTTGCGGAGCTGCTTGCGCGCGAGTGTCCCGGTGAGCGCGACCGTTCCCTGGAGGGTGCGCTTCTGCACCGTGCCCAGGACCACCACCTGGTTGCCCGACGACGTGCTCCCGCTCGACGAGACCGCGTAGGCGATGCCGGTGGCGGCCACCAATGCGACCACGAGGACGACGGCACCAATTGTCTTTTGTCTACGGGACATTGCTGCTCCCTCGATGGTGTTCCGTGGCGGTCCCCGCGGTTGGGGCCCGGCCGATCACGAGCCGCCTTGCTGCGCGACCGCAGCGCACTGCTGGAGGTCGCTGCTGTTGAGGAGACTCTGCCCGGGCGGTGGTTTGAACCCCGAAGCGCCGCTCGCTCCACCCCCGCCCCCACCACCGGTGCCGCCGAAAGAGAACAAGAGGCCTTTGGCGTTGGGGGTCGGCTGCGGGATCCCCCATCCCCTCGAGATCATGCATTTGCGCCATTTGAGGTAGTCCTTGTTCTCCTTCTTCACCTGTGACGCGGTCAGGTTGTCCTGGGCCGACTGGACCGCCTTGAGGGCTTGGACGATGTTGCTCTTCGTGGCGCAGGTGACGAGGTTCTTGAGGTAGGCGGGGCTGTTGGCGGGCGAGGACGGGTCGCTCGGGTTCGGTGCGCCGACGAACGTCACGCCCAAATTGCTCAAACAGGATTGAAAGACGCCGGTTGCCGTGAACAGGGCGGTCGTCGGGTTCTGCTGCGCGAGCGGAACGGTGGTCGCGGCCGCGCTGGCCAGCTTGCCCAGGTCACCGGTCGGGATCGCGCCGGGTGGGGCCTGACCCGAGTGGATCATGACCACACCCCCGCCCGAGCCCCCGTTGGCGCATGAGGCCGCGCCGAGAGCCAGCAGCGCCGAGCGCGCCGCAGACCCATCCTTGTGCGCGTCGCGCTCGGCGGTCCGTCTGGACCTGCCCCCCGTCCACCCGGCGGATACTACCCAGGTTGCGCCCGCCACCACCGGTCGCCGGCAACCGTCGTACCTGGTGAACGCGCCGAAACGAGGTCCGAGGCGCCCCCCCTTTTCCGCTTCGTCACCTCAGAGAGGGCCTTTTTGCTCCCGGCCGGTTACTCCTACCGGATGGGACCCGCCGGACTCAGGACGACGGGCGAGATGCCGCGGGGCCGTACGGCCGCTCGCCGCGCAGCGTGACCCGGTGCATGACCCTGCGCTCGCCCTCGTAGTCGAAGATCCCGTAGTGCATGGTGGAGCGGTTGTCCCAGATGGCGAGGGTCCGCGGCTTCCAGTGGTAGCGCACGATGAACGCCGGGTCGGTCATGTGGTCGTAGAGGAGGGCGAGCAGGCGCCGGCTCTGGGCCTCGGGCATGTCCCTGATGCTGTGGGTGAACTTGGGGTTGACGAAGAAGTTCTTGCGGCCCGTCTCTGGGTGCACGCGCACGACGGGGTGCAGCGCCGGCAGGAGTCGCTCGAGCTTCTTGCCTTCCCACACGTTGCCGTGGCCCTCGGCGACCGCCTGCGCGTAGAACGCGTCGTAGTGGTAGGCGCTGAGCTCGTCGCAGAGCCGTTGCAGCGGTTCGGCCAGGGCGTCATAGGCCGCCCTCGTGTCGGCCCACATCGTGTCGCCGCCCGCCTCGGGCACGACCACAGAACGCAGCATGGACGCCGTGGCCGGGCGGTTCATGAAGGTGATGTCGGTGTGCCAGAAGTCGACCCGGTCCTTGCCGCTCTCGATGGAGTGGACCTCCTTGCGCTCGAGCACCTGGGGCTCGACCGGATGGCTCTCGGTCAGCTCGCCGAAGCGCTTGGCGAAGACGATCTGGGAGTCGTCCTCGAGATGCTGGTCGGGGAAGAAGACGACCAGGCGCTCCAGCCAGATCTGGCGGATGGCCGCGATGACGTCGTCGTCGAGGTCCGCGGTGCAGTCGACCCCGCGGATCTCGGCACCGATGGAGGGGCTGAGCGGGCGGACATCGAGGTCGACCTTGCTGATCGTCATGCGTTCCATGGTGGCACCGATGGTCCGGGCCTGTCCCAACGGGTCGGAGGGGCGACCCAACCCGAACGACGGTCAGCGCTTCGCGACCTGCTTGTAGCGGGCGACGTAGAGCCTCCCGATCAGGTTGTACCCGGGCGTGCGGGAGTGGATGTCGCCCTTGGCACAGAACCACGTCAGCGTGCAGACCGTCGCCACCGGAACGGGGATGGTCCCGTAGGTCTTGGTCTTCACCATGGTGGTCAGTGAGCCGTAGGCGCCGGTCGCCTTGGTCACGTCGACCAACGAGCCCTGCGCCGATTGGTAGGCCTTGGACAGCGCCGGGATTGATGAGGAGTTTGAACGCGACAACCGATTCCTTGGCCAGGGTGATCGCCGCGGGCGGGCCCGGGCTCTTCGGGTAGACGTAGGAGCCCAGGATCACGTCGGGGTAGGTCGACCCGATGATCGGGACATTCGGGCCGGCCGCGCTGCGCAGATCGCCGTGCCAGGGTCGTGACGTTGGCGTTGATGCTCTTCACCACGTTCCCGACGCAGCTGATGGGATTGCTCTGCGTCGCGCACCCTGTGACGTCGTTGCCCCCGATGGACACGGTGATGAGGCCGATGTGGCCGCGGTGCGCCGTGATGAACGCGTCGGCGGCGGCGATCTGGGTCGTCGTCGGATAGGTCATGACTCCGACCGTGTGGGGGAGGACGTCGGGACACCCGACCGCGTTGAGGATGGAGGACGTCGTGGCCCCACCGCAGCCGAAGTTCACCAGCGTCAGTCCGGTGTGCTGGGCCACGTAGACCGTGTAGCCGGGCGTCGAGCCGAGGCCGGGTTGGTAGCCGACCGAGTAGGAGTCGCCCAGCGACACGTAGTAGGTCGGCTGGTGGCCGTGCGACGCGTGCACCGCTGCCTGTGCCACCGGCGGGAGCGCGGCGAGCGCGATCACGACAGCCGAACACACCAGGCCCACGACCCGAAAGCAGTTTCTGCATCCGCCCATGGTGCCGCACCACAGCCCTCCGCGAAGGGCACCCGGCCGTGTCAACCGGCTTCAGCCGTCGTAGAACCCCAAAGGATGGAGCCCGACGAGCGTCTTTTCCCTCGGTGTCTGCGCCCGCGCCGCTGCCTCCGCCGAGAGGTGGTTCACCTCTGATGTCGGCCGAATTCGTTGGGCGAGATCGTCGTCGTCCGTAGTGGCACTGAATGAACATCCGACCGGGATCACCGGGTCCGAGCGGCAACCGTCTGTGCCAGACGTCCGAGGCGAACAGGGCGACGTCACCTGCCTCGGCCACGATCGGCACCGTGCCGCGGCCTTCCCACTCCAGGTCGTCGTCGGCGAGCTTCTTGAAAGGGGGTGCCTGTCCTGACATGTGGCTCCCCGGGAATGACACCCGTCGGGCCGGCTTCGATGGGGCAGTCCTGGAGATAAAGGTGTGTGGCGATGGCGAAGATCGGATACGGGATCCGCGGGTCCCACGGAACGCCGGGATCACGCGGCACATGCGGCCCGGCATCGATGTGCCAGAAGCGTCCGAGGTGGCGATTATCGCCCGGGTGTTGCCACCATGCGGTGTTGGCGATCACGTGGCAGTCCTCACCCAGGAGGAATTCGACGACTTCGAGGATCTGCGGGTGCCCGATCGCCTGCTGGACGAGGCTGCTCCGATTGAGCATCTCGTAGCGAAACGGAGACGAGTCTTCGGACGAGTCGCCGCGATCGTCTGGCGGGTATTCCTCGAAGACCCGCTCGACGTCGGCACGCAGCGCTGCGAGCTCGTCCTCGGCGAAGACGCCGTGGAGCTGTACGTATCCTTCCGATCGCAAACTCTCCACCGCGGCGGGCGCCGGGTCGGAGCGGACAGTCATGTGTCCGTGGGATCGAGTCGGCACGCCCTGATTGTGACGCCTTCGGGCAACACCGGGCAACGACGCGCGTTCGCCGACGCGCGACCCTCGGCGACACGGCCTTCGCTCGGCTACGCGAATTCGTTGCCGCATCGCCTGTCTACGAAGCCTTCCGGAACACGCCGGTTCACGAGGGCATCGACGCCGAGTTAACGAAGGATAGGCGAATATCCTTCCGTAACCCCACCCAATTAACGAAGGTTTCGTATACGGATGAAATGGTCGGGATCCGGGGCGCTCGCTGCGTCGCGCCACGTGAAAGTCCTCGTCAACCCCCCGGCTGCTGCGGATGCCACAGATGGTCGGCGAGTTGCTCGCGCCGGTCATCGGTCACGAGCAGCAAACGTGTCTGCTCCGCGTCCGCCGGCCGCCCGAGCTGGTATCCCTGCGCCAGCCGGCACCCCATGCGCGCAGGCTCGCCTCCTGAGAGCGTTTCTCCACGCCCTCGGCGATGGTGTCGTACCCCAACGTGCGGGCCAGCTGGATCATGGCCGCCGCCATGCTCCGCGTGTCGTCCTTCGTCCCGAGCCCCTGCACGAAGGACTTGTCGATCTTGACGATGTCGACCTGCAACCGGTCCAGGTGGGACAGCGAGGAGAAGCCGGTGCCGAAGTCGTCGAGCGCGATGCGGATGCCCAACGCCCGCAGCGTGGACAGGTTGCGCACGATCGCCTCGCTCTCGGTGAGGACCTCGCTCTCGGTGATCTCGAGCATCAGCGACGACGGGTCGAACCCCGACAGCTCCACGTCTTCGGCGATCCGCTCCGCCAGCCCCGGGTCGACCAGCCGGCCGGCCGACACGTTGACGCTCATGGCGAAGCCCGGACCGCCGAGGCCTTCGGCGCGCCAGTCGTACGCCTGGCGGCAGGCCGAGCGCAACACGAACGTGTCGATCTCGCCGACCAGGCCCATCTCCTCCGCGATGGAGACGAAGAGGCGCGGGTCCACCAACCCGCCCCGTGGATGCGACCACCGCACCAGGGCCTCGAACCCGACCACGGCGCTCGTCCGCAGGTCGAAGATCGGCTGGTAGTGGGTGATCAGGTTCCCGCCAAGGATTGCCGCCCGCAGCTCGTCTTCCAATTCGATGCGAGCCAAGCACCAGTGCGTGCATCTCGTCGCGGTAGACCTCGTAGCGGTTCTTGCCCGCTTCCTTGGCCTTGTACATCGCGATGTCCGCGTTGCGCAGCAGCTGCTCGCAGGTGATGCCCTCGACGTCGAAGGCGATGCCGACGCTGCCGGCCGAGCTCACCGCTTTGGACCCCAGCAGCACCAAAGGGCGCAGCGATTCGAGGATGCGCTGGGCCAGCTCGGTGATGTCCTCGCGTGACTGCACGTCTTCGATGAGGATGGCGAACTCGTCGCCACCCATGCGGGCCGCGGTGTCCAGGGGCCGCAGGCACTCGACCAGCGTCGTCGCCACCCGCTTGAGCAACAGGTCGCCCTCGCTGTGCCCCAGGCTGTCGTTGACAGTCTTGAAGTCGTCGAGGTCGATGAAGAGGACCGCCAGGTGCGACCGAGTCTGCTCGATCCGGGCCAGCGCGTGCTCCAAGCGGTCCTGGAAGAGCGCCTTGTTGGCCAGTCCGGTCAGCGGGTCGTGGAAGGCCCGGTACTCGAGCTCGTCTTCGAGGCGGGTGCGGTCGGTGGTGTCGCGGAAGCTCCAGACCCGGCCCACGATCTCGCCCTCGATCCGCTGCGCCTTGGAGTAGAGCTCGACGACGCGCCCGTCCTTGAACTCGAGGCTGTCGAAGGTCTCCATGTCGGGGTTCTCGCCGAGCTCGCGCCACGTGGCGAGGAACCCCTCGGGGCTGACGAGCTGGTCGAGGACGAACGCGAGCTTCGTCGCCTCGTCCCCGGGCTTCCACTCCTCCTCTGGGATGTGCCAGGTTTCGGAGAAGCGGCCGTTGAACGTGGTGATGAATCCGTCGTTGTCGATGACCAGGATGCCGTCGGCGGTCGAATCGAGGGTGGCCGTCAAGAGGGAGAGTGCCTGGCCGAGCTCGTGCTCGGTGCCCGTCTGCACGGTGGCGTCGTGCGCCGAGATCACGAACCCCTCGACCGTCGGGTCGTCGAGCAGGTCCACGATGCTCATCTCGAAGGGCACGACTTCGGTCCCGTCGTGGCGCAAGAGGCCGACGCGTACGGACACGGGGTGGGCCGACGATGCGCCGTGCGAGGCCGCCGTGAGCGCGCCGGCGAGCTTGGTGCGGTCGGCCGGATCCACGATGTCGAGGAGAGGGCGCTGCTCCAGTTGCTCGGGGTCGTGCCCAAGTAGCCGGGTGATCGCACCCGACACCGACTCGAGCGTGCCGACGGAAGAGAGCAACATGATGATGGAGCCCGCGTTCTGCACGAGGGAGCGGAAGCGCGCCTCGTGGCCCGAGGCCAGCTCGTAACGCCTCCGCTCGGTCAGGTCGCGCAGCGACAGCAGGATGACGCGGTGGCCGTACCACTGGACCGTGGTGCCCACGACTTCGACCAGGCGCCACCCGCTCGCCGCCTTGATCCGCAGCTCAATCGGCGAGCCGACGTCCTTGGCCTGGATACTGACCAAGGAGCGCAGCACCAGCTCCTGGTCGTCCGGATGCACGAGGTCGAGGCCCGATCGGCCGACCCAGTCCTCGAACGACCGCCCGAAGGTCCGCTCGGCGGACACGTTCCCCCACACGATGGTGCCCTCCATGTCGACCATCACGATGGCGTCAGGGAGATGCAAGAAGGCTTCAGTGACCGAGTTGAAGGTGTCGGTGTCGCCGGGGCCGGGCGGCAAGCGCGACGCGCCTGCCGGCAGGCCGGACGTCTCGTCAGCGGGGGCGTCGCCCGTCGACGTCGCCGACGTCGACGCGTCAGCGCCCGCCACTCGCGACGACCGACGGTGCCACCTCATCCCACTGGCATTGCGCAAGGCGCGTTGCTCCGGCACCGGTCAGCTCCCCCCTTCATGCTCGATCACGTTTGAATTCATCTCGGCCAATTGCCGTTGAGGGCGGGGTTGCGATTCGGTTGCATGTCACGTCCTGCACAACGGATCTCGTCGCACTGCACGTTCAGGTTTCGGTTGGTTTCGTTCGGCTCTGGAGCCGCTTTCGTTCGATTTCGCTTCGGCTCCGGCTCGGTTTCTGGTCCGACTCTCGTTCGGCCTTCGTTCGGCCCCGATGCGCTGAATCAGGCTCCTTCCCGGGGCCGGACCGTCGCCGCCAGACCACCGCCCGAGGCCCGCCGTCCGCGCCGCCGAGCAGGTGCGCAGGGTCCTCCTATGCTCTCGCCGTGGTCTCAGAGCTCTTCGACGATGCGGCGTGGACCGAGGTACCGGGCTTCGAGTTCACCGACATCACCTACCACCGGGCCAAGGCGCACGGCACCGTCCGCATCGCCTTCGACCGCCCCGAGGTGCGCAACGCCTTCCGGCCGCACACGGTCGATGAGCTGCTCGTCGCGTTCGAGCACGCGTACCAGTCGGCCGACGTGGGCTGTGTCCTCCTCACAGGGAACGGCCCGTCGCCCCGCGACGGCGTCTGGGCCTTCTGCTCGGGCGGGGACCAGCGGATCCGCGGCGCCGACGGCTACCAGTACGACGGCGAGGGAAGCGGTGGGGCGAAGGTGGGCCGGCTGCACATCCTCGAGGTGCAGCGCCTCATCCGCTTCATGCCCAAGGTGGTGATCGCGGTGGTGCCGGGGTGGGCCGCCGGCGGGGGCCACAGCCTCCATGTCGTGTGCGATCTCACACTCGCCAGCGAGGAACACGCTCGTTTCAAGCAGACCGACGCCGACGTGGCCAGCTTCGACGGGGGGTTCGGCTCGGCCTATCTGGCCCGCCAGGTCGGCCAGAAGCGGGCCCGCGAGGTCTTCTTCCTGGCCGAGACCTACACGGCGGCCGAGGCCTACGAGATGGGCGCGGTCAACCGGGTCGTGCCGCACGGCGAACTCGAGCGCCTCGCCCTGGAGTGGGGCGCCACCATCAACCAGAAGAGCCCGACGGCCATCCGGATGCTCAAGTACGCCTTCAACCTGATCGACGACGGGCTCGTGGGCCAGCAGCTCTTCGCGGGGGAAGCGACCCGCCTCGCCTACGCGTCGCCCGAGGCGGCCGAAGGGCGCGACGCCTTCTTGGAGAAGCGGCCCGCCGACTGGTCGCCCTACCCCTGGCAGTACTGAGCCGGCACACCTGGCTGCGCCCTGGGTTGCCCGATAGCGCTATTCCAGCATCCGTCCAGGTAATCGGGCTAGAAATTGCAGGTCGGAGGTTCTCGCCGACCATGACGACAAGGAGCCAGATTCATGCTTGCCTCTAGCTACCCGGTGCTCGACGCCTTCTTGACGATCCTGTACTTCTTCTTGTTCTTCATCTGGATCTGGCTGGCGATCATGGTGTTCTTCGACATCTTCGGCAGCCACGACATGGGAGGCTGGGCCAAGGCGCTATGGGTGATCTTCATCATCATCTTCCCCTTCCTCGGGGTGCTCGTGTACCTGATCGCACGGGGCGGGTCGATGCACGAGCGGCGCATCCACCAGGCGCAGCTGCAACAGAAGGCCTTCGACCAGTACGTCCGGCAGGCGGCGGGATCGTCGGGGACCGACACCGCCTCCCAGCTCTCCAAACTGGCCGACCTCAAGACTCAGGGCGTGCTGACCGACGCCGAGTTCGAGGCCGAGAAGGCCAAGATCCTGGCCAGCTAGACGGAGCCGGCGTCCGTCATTGATGGCGACATTGACGGCGACATTGACGGCGACCAGGTGACGGCGCAGGACGAGCCCGAAGAGGCTGAAGGGGTGGCCGGTGTGGCTGATCCGGTCCCCGCGGCTCGGCCCCGCCCGACGCGCCGCGGCCGCTGGCGAGCGCCGACGCTCGTGGCGGCGAGAGCGATGTCATGTCGGAGCGGATGGCGACGCGGATCGAGCGGGACGTCGCGGCGCCGCTGCCATGGCGCTCCATCGTCAAGAAGAGCGTCATGGTGGTGGTGGCGGGCATCACCATCTACCTCCTCTTTCCCAGCCTGGTCGAGGTCTTCTCCTCGTTCCCCAAGCTCACCGAGATCGACTTCATCTGGTTCGCGTTCGCCGTGGTGCTCCAGGTGGCGCACTTCACCTGCACGATCGCCCTGCAGCGGATTGCGCTGCGGACCAAGGCCTGGTTCTCGGTGGCGACGTCGCAGCTGGCGGGCAACGCCATCAGCCTGATCGTGCCCGGGGGCGCGGCGTTCGGTGCGGCGACACAGTTCCGGATGCTCGCCGCGTCGGGCAACGACTCGGGCACGGCGGTCGCCGGACTGACCGCGTTCTCGCTGCTCGGGATCGGCGGGCTGCTCGCCCTGCCCATCTTCGTCCTGCCCGCCATCTTGGCCGGGACTCCGATCGCCAGCGGCCTCCAACACGCTGCCCTCCTCGGCGTCGTGGCCTTCGTCCTCTTCGCCGGCTTCGGCGCCGCCGTCCTGGTGCTGGACGGACCGCTCCGTTGGGCCGGGCGGATCGTGCAGTCGACGCGCAACCGGCTGCTGCGCAAGCGGGCACCCATCACCGGGCTGTCGGATCGCCTCGTCTTCGAGCGCAACCGGATTCGCGAGGTCCTTGGGAAGCAATGGAAAGCGGCCATGCTCTTGAGCAGTGGACGGCTCGCCTTCGACTACGGGACGCTGCTGGCGACGATCCGAGCCACCGGGGTGAAACCCAACCCGTCCCTCGTCCTGTTCGCCTACGCGGTGGCCGGCCTCCTCGCGCTGATCCCTATTACGCCCGGCGGGTTGGGCATCGTCGAGGCCGGGCTGAGCGCGCTGTTGATCCTGGCCGGGGTGCCCGGTGGCGCCGCGGTGCTGGCGACGCTGGCCTACCGCATCATCTCGTATTGGCTGCCGATCCTCGTGGGCCCCTTCGCGTACCTCGCCTTCCGGTTGCGCTACGGCGCGCCCGGTCACGGGACCGGCGGCGCCAGTGGGCCAGCGCTTGCGGCAGGCTGACGCGGTCGTTCACGGCGACGAGCTCAGCCCGTGCTTCTCCCGGGCTTCTCCCGGCGCCGACGCGTTGGTGGCGGGGCGGTCGCAGTGACGCGGGCGGTATCAAGGCGCACCGAGCGCGCTCCGAGAGAATGTCAGGGGCGCCGACCTTGGCGAGGGCGTCCCTGCGTTGCGATGCATGTTGCAAGAGCTGGCTACATTGCCGGCGGAACGTTGCCTGGCCGGGACAGAGACATGCGAGGACCCAACCGCCGTGTATGAGGGGACGTGGGAATCGGTCGGCACGCATACGGTGCCCGACTGGTACGACGACGCCAAGTTGGGTGTCTTCCTCCACTGGGGTCTTTATTCGGTGCCGGGCTGGGCGCCGCGGGTGCCCGACATCCAGCGCCTGCTCGTCAAGGACGGTCCCAAGCGGATGTTGCGCGAGAACCCGTACGCCGAGTGGTACCTGAACTCGCTGCAGATCAAGGGCAGCCCCACCCAGCTACACCACGCCCGCGTCTACGGCGACCACTACCCCTACGACAACTTCGTCAAGACGTTCAACGACGCGTCGGCGGGGGCGAACATCGAGGCAATGGCCGACGCCTGCCGGTCTGCCGGCGCACGCTACGTGGTCCTCACGACCAAGCACCACGACGGCTTCGCGCTGTGGCCCTCGGGCATCGCCCATCCCACCAAGGGCCGCTATCACGCGTCGCGTGACCTCGTCGGAGACATGGCCGAGGCAGTCCGGGCCCGGCGCATGCGCATGGGGCTCTACTACTCGGGCGGCTACGACTGGCCCTATAACAACGCCGTGCTGCGCACCGCCGCCGACGCGGTCCTCGCCGTGCCCTACGGCCGGGGCTACGTGCAGTACGTCACCGCGCACGTGCGCGAGCTGATCGACCGCTACCAACCCTCGGTGCTCTGGAACGACATCGGCTGGCCGCTCGACGGGCGGTTGGCCGAGCTCTTCGCGTACTACTACAACGTGGTCGAAGAGGGCGTCGTCAACGACCGCTGGCGAGAGGCCGGCCGGCGCAACAAGGCGATCGACGGCGGGGTGCGTGTCGCGGGCGCGCTCGTGCAAGCCCTGTGGCCGATCATCCCCCAGAAGCGCAAGCACCTGACCTTTGCCACGCCGAAGCATTACGACTTTCGGACGCCCGAATACGACGTCTTGCAGACCGTGTCCCAGCACAAATGGGAGATGGCGCGCGGGGTCGGGCACTCCTTCGGGGCAAACCGCGACGAACAGGCCGAGGACATCATCGGTGAGACCGAGCTCATTCAGATGTTCTGCGACATCGTGTCGAAGAACGGGAACCTGCTCATCGGGATCGGCCCGCGTCCCGACGGGACCATTCCCGACACCCAGATGGAGCCGTTACGCCGGCTGGGGTCGTGGCTGGCGGCTAACGGCGAGGCCATCTACGGCTCGAGGCCCTGGGTCGTCACCGAGTCGCAGACGGTCGAGGGGGCGCCGCTTCGTTTCACGCAGAGTGGCGAGGGCGTCTACGCGCTCGTGATGGGGATGCCGTCGGGTCGGCGCGTGACGCTGCGCTCCATCGACGCGTCGCGGATCCGGCGGGTCCGCCTGGTGGGATCGCCGGGCGTCCCGCTCGAGTGGTCGAGCGAGGACGGGTTGCTCACGGTGACGCTGCCCGAGTTGTTGCCGCTCTCGGCCGTCACCGTGTTGGACCTCGGCAAGGACGTGCGGGCCCGGCTGGGCCGCGGTGGCGGCCCCGGGCGCGGCTGAGCGCGGAGCAAAGAGTCAGGTCAAGACGAGCTGGGTCTGGGTGACGCGGGCGACCAGACGGTCGTCCTGGTCGCGTACGTCGGTCTCGACCACGACCACGGTGCGCCCGATATGCAACGGGTGGGACACCGCCTCGATGTGGCCCTCGCGCACGCCGCGGAGGAAGTTGGTCTTCGACTCCACCGTCGTCGTCCCCGAGGACTGCTCGGGCAGGTTGAGGAACGCGCATGCACCCCCCGTGCTGTCGGCCAACGCCATGACGGCGCCTCCGTGCAGCAACCCGTTGACTGTGCAGAGACCCGGTGCCCAATCGAGCCGGGCCCGCACTTCTTCCTTGTCGTAGCGCGAGAAGCTCGCACCAAGTGTCCTTGTCAGCGGCATCAGATCGAGCAGGACATTCGGGTCGACGGGGTCGCTCACAGGCGCAGGCTACCGAGCCTCGGTACGCCACCTCTCCACATGACGAAATTGGTCATCCTCTTCTAGGGACTTTTAGCCCTAGTGCCGCGACCGCAATTCCCTGCATGATTCTGCCTAGGACGAGCGGCCGCCGGCGCTGCAGTTCGCCTCGACAGCTCCGGCACGACGCCACAATGCAAGTGTCGTTTCATCGATGGAACGGGGTCCCGAGCCCCCGGCGGCCACTCGTCCTTTATTTGGTCGAATTTCGTCACGGGTTTCTTCGCGGGCGCAGCGGCACGGCACTAACGGCGCGACGGCATCGCGGCTGGGTATCCGGGGGTTGCAGGCCGCGGCGCGGCTACGTTCGGCGTTCCCGGCGTAGTGGTGGTGACGAATGCTTCTTCAGCTGTTCCTGATCGGACTCGTGATCACCTTGGAACCGATCCCGCTCACTGCGATGATCCTCCTGCTCGCTGCAGACGGCGGTCTGCTCAAGGGTCTCGGTTACGTCCTCGGCTGGATGACCACCCTCGTCGCGATCGTGGCGCTGACCGTCGTGGTGACGGGAGGCAAGCCTCTGCTTCCGCAGACCTCGCCGTCGACGGCGGCGTTGACGATCAAGCTTGCCATCGGGCTCGTGTTGGTCTTCATCGGCTACCGGCGCTGGGGCTGGCAGGCCTCGACCGCCCAGAAGCAGACGAAGCAGCCCAAGTGGATGAGCCGGATCGACCGGATCAACCCGCTGGCGGCCGCCGGCCTGGCCTTCCTCCTCCAGCCGTGGGTGCTGGTGGTGGCGGGTGTCACGACCATCACCGAGGCCAAGCTCTCGTCAGCGCTCCAGTACTTCGCCGTCTTCGCGTTCTGCCTCTTGTGCTCGGCGAGCTACATCATCATGGAGGTGTACGCGGCGCTCCGCCCGGCGAGGGTGAAGGCATTCCTCGCCTCATTGTTGGAGTGGATCAACAACCACCGCGACCAGGCCATCGTCTTCTTGTCGCTCGGGCTCGGGCTGTATCTGATGGCGGTGAGCATCTACGGACTGGTGAGCGCCGAGTAGGCGCGGGCGCACAGGGAGTGTGCGCGTGCGGGATCAATCGATGCAACGAGAGTGCTCGCTCGTGTCGTACCGGGAGGTGCGCCGCTGCCCACACGGAGGGCCCTCATGGGAGCGATCGCGCAACGCTTACTGGCGCGACACGTCGGCGTCACGCAGTGTGAGCCGCGTCCCGCTCGTGGTGAGCTCCACGTTCGGAATGTCAAAACGCGAAGCGAGCAGAGCGGGCACCTCGTCGAGTGGCACCTCGCTCAGGCTCGACGCGCTGCCCACCGGCCGCTCGATGAGCACGGCCCCCTCGCTGGCGAGCAGCGTCAGGCACCGCTCGGGGCTGCGCAGCCCTGCCATGACGCTGGTCACGAAGGACGACTCGGGGTGCGTCGCGGTGTACCAGTTGTTGACCTCGATGTCGACGCGTTGCGCGGGTTCGGGGACGAAGCCGTACATGTCGGACCAGTCCCCGTCCGAGAACACCTGGAGGACAAGCTCGGGCCCGTCCGCGGTAGCCGGTAGCGCCAGCCGGACTGCTCGGACTCGCGACCCACCTCGAAGGGGACGGGGTCGAGGAGCCCGCCTCCGCCGAAGCCGACGTCGGACAGCCAGAGCGAACCGTCGCGGTCGCGCACCCGAAGGAGCAGATGGTTGAGCGGGCGGGGAGCTCCTTCGGGCCCGAGGCGCACGCGGGCCAGGATCGGGTCGACCTCCCTGCCCCCCAGGGACTCCAACGCCCCCGCCAGCAAGAGGTTGTGCTCGAAGCAGTAGCCGCCCCGGCGGCGGGCCACGATCTTGGCTTCGAGGTCGCCCAGGTCCAGTGAGACGGGCCGTCCCGAATAGGAGTCGAAGTTCTCGAAGGAGATGGTCGTGGCGTGGGCGCGATGGAGCTCGGCCAGCCCGGGATCAGGCGTGGCGGCGAGGCCGATTCTGGCCAGATAGGCCTCGGGCGTGCTCAGCGCCGGCACTGGGGACACCCGCTCGGGGCTTCAACCGGACAGCTCTGCGGGTAAACGATTGTTTGAGCAGGGTTTTGGGGGTAGGTCATACGAATTCCATTTTCGCTTTTGCTCGTGGCTCACTATGGTTGCGCGTCACCCAGGGAAACCGCCAGGGAGTCTCGAGATGCAAAACCACCACCCGAAGATCGCACAACGGCCGGATCGCACGTGGGTTGTGGAGTGCCCGCAGTGCCGCAACGACCTCACCTCTGCGGTCCCGATCGGTATCGGGATGCCGCTGCGTGATCGCGACACGGCCGAGCGGCTCCGCGAGAACCACGCCACCCGGCCCGTCCGGCGCGCCGTCGCTTCATAAGGCACCGCTCGAGCGATGGGTGGCGCGGCTGAGGACGTCGTCACCAAGGCAAGCTCGCACTCGGTGGCCGACACGGTCGACCGGTTCCTCGAGTTGCTCGGATCCAAGGGTCTCAAGGTGTTCTCCGTCATCGACCAGCGCGCCGAGGCCCGCGCCGTGGGCCTCGACTTGCGAGAGACCACCTTGGTCGTCTTCGGCAACCCGGCGGCCGGCACCGGCGTGATGGACGCCGTCCCGCTGTCCGCCTTGGACCTCCCCCTCAAGGTCCTCGTCTGGGCGGACGGTGAGCGGGGGACCCAGGTGAGCTACACCGCGCCGGCCGCGTTAGCGGCCCGTTACGCGGCTGACGACGGAGCAAGCCGCGGCCTTCGAGGGGATCAACGGGCTGACCGACGCGCTCGTCTCCGCCTGAGTCCGCAGGCGCAGGGGAACGGGTTCGGCGAAGGGTACGGCGACGGGGTGAACCCCCAGGTGGAGCGGTAGGTCGGAGGAAGGACTGGAAGGCCCGCAGAGGCTGTGACAGCCTGAGTGACACTGTGTCACCGGGGCAATGGCACGGGCGGCCCGCTGCATCGAGCACCTGAAGAGGGAAACAACCGACGTGAACAGCAGCACCTTTCCGTACTCTGCTGCGGAGCTCGATGGCTTCCGCCAGGTCCAGCGCCTGGCCTACGACATCGCCGAGCAGGTCGAGTCCCAGCTCGAGCCCGGCATGACCGAGCTCGACGTCTGCCTGCTCATCGCCGCCGCCCAGGCCAACAACGACGTCAGCCAGGTCTTCCACGAGCCCTTCGCCTGGATCGGACGCCGCACCGTGCTCGGGGCCGACTGGATCACCACCGCCCTCGGCGCCAAGGACCTCGCGGCGGGTGTGCGGCCGGGGACGCCGTTCTTCCCCACCAGCCGGGCGATCGCCGAAGGGGCGCCGGTCATCATCGACCTGGCCCCCGTCGTCGGCGGCATTTCGACCGACATCGGCTACTCGTGCGTCGTGGGCGCCAATCCGCTGTTCCACGACATCGACCGGGTCATGCCGCGGATCCGCTCGTTCCTCTTGGAGGGCATCCGGGCCGGGGAGTCGCTGCTCACGCTCTATCGCGAGCTCGACTTCCAGTTGGCCCAGCGGGGGTGGGAGAACTGCCACCAGCACTATCCGGACCGGGCGCTCGGGCACTTGGTCTTCCCCCTCGAGGCTGAGCCCGGCCGTCCGTCCCCTCTGCCGGGGTTCGGGACGGCCGCGGCCGAGGGGCTGCTCGCCGCCGGGCTGGCCGCCGTCGAGGGCGGGACCTCCTACCCGGTGTGGAACGACAGCTCCCTCAGCGACTACCCCGCCTCGCCCGGGCTGTGGGCGGTGGAGCCGCACATCGGGCGCGACGGCGTCGGCGTGAAGTTCGAGGAGATCCTCGTCGTCACCGAGGACGAGGCCTTCTGGCTGGACGACCACCTGCCGCACGCACAACGGTGGGCGGCAGCGGGCTACGGAATCGAGCCGCTGCGCCGGCTATGACGCCGACGCGCACACAAACCAGGGCCGCCGCGCAAGAGCGCAGGGCGGCGACCGAGCAGGCGATCCTCGACGCCACCGAGTCCCTGCTCGAGACCCGGCCGTTCCGCGACATCGGTGTTGAGGACGTGATGGAGGTGGCGGGTCTCGGCCGCACCGCCTTCTACCGCTACTTCCCCGACCTCGAGAGCGTGGTGCTGCGCCACATGGGCGGCATCGCCCACGAGCTGTCGGTCGCCTGCCTCCATTGGCTAACCGCCGAGGACCCTGACGCCGAGCTGGTCGCGGCGGGCATGCGCATCGCCGCCATCTACCGCGACCACGGCCGCGTCATACAGGCGTTCTCCGACGCGGCCGGGGCGGGGCCCGACGTGCACGAGGTCTGGCGGGCCACCTCGACAGCCTCATTGAGCCCGGGGTGGCGCATCTGCGGATGCTCATCGCGCAGGGTCGGGCCGAGTGCGAGCACCCGGACGAGACCATCCGGGCTCTGGCGGTCCTCCTCGACCGGTATTACCTCGACATCTACGGTCGGTCGGCGGCCGTCGACATCGCCGAGCCGGTGGCGGTGCTGGCGCAGATCTGGCGGCGGACGTTGCGGTTGCGCTGAGGGCGGCCGGCGTGGCCGCGCCGGCCGGGGTGGGTCAGCGGAAGAGCGGCATCGGCGTGCCGAGCTCGAGCTCGAAGTAGCCCGCGGGCGCGCCCGGGACGTCGAGGGCCGCAGCGGCCGGAGCGATGTCGACGCCGGGGAACCCAGGGAAGAGCGGGTCGTGGTGGCAGAACGCGACGGCGCCGGGCCGGAGCAGCTGCACCTGCTCGAGCATGTACTGCACCGAGGATCCCTGGAACGGCTCGCCGTCGACGTTGGGGCGGCCGCCGAGGGAGAGCAGCGCCACGTCGGGGCGCAGGTCGTTGAAGATGCCACGCCAGTAGCCGCGCGCTCCCGCTCACGAGCACCGTGCCGCTCGAGGTCGTCAGCAGGTAGGCGAGCTGCCCGCCGTCGTGACGCGAGCACGCACTCGTTCATCGCGATCAGCGCTTGGCCCGCCGGGTTGGACGAGATCGACTCCATGGCGCCGAAGAGGCCGGCGATCTTGGCGGCGCGCTGTTGCGCGCTCGATGTCGAGGTCGCCCAGGCAGGCGACCGACGTGTCGGACTCGCTGTGGGCGAACAGGCACGAGTGAAGCGCTGGCAGCACCTTGACCGCGGGTCGAGGGCCCGCAGTGCACGGTCTCGCCGCCGGTGACCACGAGGAGGCGCTCGTCGGGCACGCCGTCGGCGCGCAGACAGCGCGCGGACTCGGGCGAGCACACGACCGTCGCGCCCGTGCCGCGTGCGATCGGTTCTGCGCCATAAAGATGGTCGAAATGCGCGTGGCTGATGAAGACGTAGTCGGCCTTGTCGACGGCGGCCGTCGTGAGGCCCACGGGAGGCAGTCCGGGCAGCCGGTCGAGGTAGGCATCGAAGAACAGGTCGAGACCCGCGTCGCGCACGCGGAACGTTGCGGTCCCGAACCATTCGAGTGTCGTCGGCATGGCGGATCCTCCTCGGGGGTGGGGTTCGGTCAGGCCTGCGCTTGCGCGTGGGCCTCGGCTTCGGCCTCGGCCTCGGCGCGCTCGGGGGAGCCGATGAGCTTGGCCGAGAACTTGACCGCCTTGACCGCGCTGGTGACGCCCGTCTGCAGGGCGGCCCCGATCACGATGAGGATGACGCCGGGCCAGAAGAGGTAGTGCCAGCCGAGCATCAAGATGCCGAGGCGACCCAGCAGATAGGGCGGCGAGCACACGACGGCGCCCACGGCGCCGCCGACGACGGTGGCGGCCAGCTTGTCGCGGCTGTTGCGCGTCCGCTCGATGCCCACGATGCGCGCCGGCACCGTCAGGTAGCACAGCATCATGATGCCGACCACGATGCTCTGGCTGATGACGAAGGGCCAGTGGCCCCAGCGCGTCGCGATCAGCGCGGAGAAGGACAGCGCGAGGCCGATGGAGGCGCCCCAGGCGCCGATCGTCCTCAGGTGCCTGTTGGCCTTGGCGAAGGCCGGGCGGATCTCGGGCTTGCCCGGATCGGAGATGGCGAAGGCGAAGACCCCGTTCAGGTAGAAGCTGGCGGCGGTGAGCAGCGTCACGCCGAGGACGGCGGGGATGAGAAGGGGCCCGCGGATGACGTGGAACTGTTTGCCGTGGAGCACGTGGAGCTTGATATCGAGCAGGCGAGCCAGATCCACATGGCGGGGATGATCTGCACCAGCGTGAGGCGCCAGTTCGTGATGAGCAGCTTCAGTCCCTGGAACAACATCGAGAATGCTCCGACGATGAGCGCCAGGGGGGCGAGCCAGCGGCGGCGCTGGCTGAGCTGGAGCACCGCCTGCTCGACGGCAGCGTCGTCGCTGGTGCGGATGGCATCGATCAGGCGGACGATCGACGCGCCGACGCGTTCGCGCCGTCGCGCGGACTGGGCGATGCCGACGTCACCGGCGTCACCGGCGTCGCCGGGTGCGCTCCCTCCGTCCTCGTCCATGGTCACCTTCGACCCCTCACGTTGGTCCTCGATCGCGCCATTGTGACTCTGACGTAGCCTGCTACACGGCACAACGACGCGGCGGCGCAGCGCGCTCGGGGAGGAGGCCACGATGACCGTGGAGGAGCGGATCCCACTGGCGGACTCGCCCATCGCCAGGGCGATTCCTCACCTGACCGAGGAGCAGAGTAAGGCCAAGGGGAGGGCGGCGCGGGAAAAGGTGCCCCGGAACACCCAGGCGGTCTTCGATCCCGGTCCGGAGCGGCCCGACCCGATCGCGTTGCTCGAGGACCAGGCCAAGACCAGGGTCCCCGAGCTGGTGCCGATCCGCTACGGGCGCATGCTCGTCTCGCCGTTCACCCACTTCCGCGGGCGCGGCGCTGATGATGGCGTCGGACCTCGCCACCACGCCGCGCTCAGGGCTGGGTGCCCAGATCTGCGGCGACGCCCACCTCTCGAACTTCGGCGTCTTCGGGTCGCCCGAACGCCAGCTCGTGTTCGACTGCAACGACTTCGACGAGACGCTTCCCGGGCCGTGGGAGTGGGACGTCAAGCGGCTGGCCGCCAGCGTCGTCGTCGCGAGCGCGCCACAGAGGCTTCTCCAGGGACGTGCGGGCGGATGCCGTCCTGGGCCTCGGCAGGACCTACCGCGAGTCGATGCGCCTGATGGCCATGATGAACAACCTCGACGTGTGGTACAGCCGGGTCGAGGTCGAGCCGATCGCGGACATCTTGAAGACCCAGGCCGCCGCGCAGGGAACGAAGGCCCAAGTGAGGATCGCGAACACCGCGTCCAAGCTGGTCGCCAAGGCGCACAGCAAGGATTCGATGACGGCGCTCGACAAGCTGACCCACGTGGTCGACGGCCAGCGTCGGATCGTCAGCGACCCGCCCATCATCGTGCCGGTGGTGGAGCTGTTTCCCGAGGTCGAGTCCGCAGCGATGATCGACATATTCCACGACTTGGTCCGCCGCTATCGCCAAAGCCTGGCGACCGATCGCCGGCAACTCCTCGAGCAGTTCACGCTGAGCCAGATGGCGCGCAAGGTCGTGGGCGTGGGCAGCGTCGGCACCCGGGCCTGGATCATCCTGTTGCACGGACCGCGTGAGGAGGACGTCCTCTTCCTCCAGGCCAAAGAGGCTGAGGCCTCGGTCCTCGAGCGCTTCGTGAAGAAGAGCCAGTACGACAACCACGGGGCCCGGGTGGTGGCGGGCCAGCGCCTGATGCAGGCGAGCAGCGACATCTTCTTGGGCTGGCAGCGGGCGCACGGCGTCGACGGGGTGACCCGCGACTACTACATCCGCCAGCTCCAGGACTGGAAGGGATCGGTCGACATCGAGAACGCCATCCCCGAGGGTGTCACGGCCTATGCCGAGTTGTGTGCCCACTCGCTGGCCGCGTGCGCACGCTCGCTCGGGGGACCGGATCGCCATTGCGTCGTACTTGGGCACGAAGCCGACGTTCGAGAAGGCGCTCGTGCGCTTCGCAGAGGCCTACGCCGACCAGAACGAGCGCGACTACGAGACCTTCGTGGCGGCCTGCACGAGTGGCCGGTTGCACGCCGAAGAGGGGATTTGAGGCACGGCTGCAGATACGGCTTGAGGCACGGCTGCAGGTACGACAGGGAAGCCTGGGGGAGGAATTGCCATAACCGATCGGCGACAGCCCTGATCGTTTGGGGCAGAATGAGCAAACCGCCGTTTCGGGCGTGGCCACTCAACGACGTAAGGAGTCTGAATGCTTGCTTCGAGCTACCCGATCCTCGATGCCTTCCTGACGATGCTGTACTTCTTCCTCTTCATCATCTGGATCTGGCTGTTGATCATGGTGTTCGTCGACATCTTCCGCAGCCATGACATGGGAGGCTGGGCCAAGGCGCTGTGGGTGATCTTCATCATCGTGCTCCCGTTCCTCGGGGTCTTCGTGTACCTGATTGCCCGGGGCGGATCGATGCAAGAGCGCTCAGCGAGCGACGCGGCGCAGCAGCAGAAGGCCTTCGACCAGTACGTGCGCCAGGCCGCCGGGACCCCGGGTGCCGACACCGCCTCGCAGCTCTCTAAGCTGGCCGACCTCAAGAGCCAAGGTGTGCTGACCGACGCCGAGTTCGAGGCCCAGAAGGCGAAGGTTCTTGCGACCAGCTAGCCCCGAGCCGGGTACGCGGGTCACGCCGGTCACGCGGGTCACGCGGGTCACGCAGGCCAACCAAGACGGAGAGGAGCCGCGATGGCGATAGGACCAGTCAGCTACACGGTGGTCGCCTTCCCGGGCAACCAGTTCAACGGGAATATCGCCCCCGAGGTCGCCAAGCTCGTGGAGAGCGGGCTCGTGCGGATCCTCGACTTGGTCTTCGTGGCCAAGGACGAACAGGGCGGGACCATCAGCCTCGAATTCGACCAGATGGATGAGCTCGCGGCCTTCGACGAGATGGACGGGGAGGTCGGCGGCCTGGTCAACATGGAGGACCTCGACCACGTCGCTGCCAATTTGCCCGAGGGCAACTCCGCGCTCGTCATCGTGTGGGAGGACGTCTGGGCTCGCCCCCTCGCTGACGCAGTCCGCGAGTCGGGCGGCGTGGTCGTCGACTCGGCGCGGATCCCGGCGGCGCTGGTCGACTCGGCGCTCGAGGAGCTCGCAGCAGCGCTCAAGAACTGAGAACGAGAGAGACGAAGAGGGAAAGGAGCACACCATGCCATTGGGGCGACGTCCGGTACTGCGGACGGTAGGGCGGACGGCGGTCATCGCCGGCACCGCCACGGTCGTGGCCGGCGGGGTCAACCGGCACCAGCAGAACAAGTGGGCACAGCAAGAACAGGCCCAGCAGGAGGCGGCACCACCTCCGGCCGCCGCGCCGGCTGCGGCGCCCGCGGGCGGCGACTCCGACGAGCTGATCAACAAGTTGAAGGAGCTGGCCAGCCTGAAGGACCAGGGGATCTTGACCGAAGCCGAGTTCAACGACCAGAAGGCGAAGATCCTGGCCCAGATGTCTTGATCGGGAGAGCCTGGGTCCGGTGTCGGGCGCAGGCCGAGTCGGTGGAGTGCGCCGACCCCGTTGTTGTTTCGACTTGTATATGCAGCCTTCGGAAACTAGGGGGGTTTACGGAAGGATATCGGCTTATCCTTCGTAAACCAGGGCCCTGATCCTTGGTTAATTGGGGTGGGTTTCCGAAGGCTGCATATACAGGCGAGGAAGAGCCTCCCTGCTCCTCTCTTGTGGCTCGGGGGTTGTCCAGCTGCCGATATCGGAGCACGAATCGGAGTTGGACCCTCTGATTGCGGGCGCCCGATTGGGTGCAATCCCACGTGCCGCCGTGATCACGGGGGTTTTCGCAGGCAGAACCTCGGGTATCGCATCGTGCGAGGGAGGTTGGCCGATGCACATCAACCGGCAGGAGCTAATCAGTTCAGCGAACAGGCGGGCGCGGCGGGCAAGGAGAACCACAGGGAGGATCGTGGTTTCCGCCCTCGGCTTCGGGGTGGCCTACTACTTCGACACGGAGAACGGTGACCGGCGGCGCAAACGCCTCTACGGGGCGCTCCAACGCACCGCCCACAGCATCGACTCGGTGTTGGCTCCCGAAGCCGGGGACCCGCCGCCTCTCTTCACCCCGTTGTTGCGGGCGTTGAAACCTGACGCCGAGGAATCGTCGTACACGACGACAGCCTCGGCGCGGGAGCCGGTCGCCGCGGCGCGCTGCAGCTCGGGACGCGCGCCGCGGCGGCGGCCCCCGAAGTCGCAGTCGTGGCCCAGGTCAGGGCAGTGTTCGGGCAGTTGACGGCGAGTTGTGCGGGGCCTTGCCCGAGCCCTCCATCGAGGGTGCGGCCAGTAACGTAAACCGGATGTGGCCGGACGAGTGCGGTGCGAGGAAGAGGTCCGGCCGCGCCCGCTGGCCCACGATCGACGGTGATTGATCCGCCCGACATCGAAGCCGTCAGCGTCCAGGAGCCGCCCTCGTGGCCCGCGCCCACGCCGGCGACTGGGCCCGGATCCCCTGCGCCCGCTTTCGCCCGCTCGGGCCGCCCCGCCTGGTGGTGGGTGCCCGGTGCAATCACCATCATCACGATCGGCAGCGTCATCGCCGTCACCCTGTGGCAGCTCCACCCGAGCCTGCTCCTCTCGAACACGACGACGACGGGCGGCGACACGGGCGCGCACATCGCGATGCCCAAGTACCTCGAGTCGCTCATCTCACACGGCCATCTGACCGGGTGGGATCCCGGGCTGGTACGACGGCTTCCCGCTCTACACCTTCTATTTCACGCTGCCCGACTTCTTCATCGCCGTTGGCGGGTGGATCATCTCCTACGACGTCGCGTTCAAGTTGGGCACGATCCTCGGCTCGCTACTCCTGCCGGTCTGCGCCTGGGCCTGCGGTCGCTTCTTCCGCCTGCGCGCCCCGCTGCCAACCCTCTTGGCGGCGGCCACCCTGCCCTTCCTGTTCGACTACACGTTCACGATCTACGGGGGAAACCTCTTCTCGACGATGGCGGGGGAGTACTCGTACTCGTTGAGCCTGTCGCTCGCCATCTTGTTCCTCGGCCTTTTCGCCTGCGCGGTGCGAGAGGGGAAGTACAGGGGCTGGGCCGCGTTCGTGCTGGCCGGGTGCGTGCTGGCCCACATCCTCCCCGCCATGTACGCGCTCGGCGGTGCGCTGATCCTGACCGTGATCGAGCTGCTGCCCGTCCGGTGGGGCATCGCGGACGGGGGCGAGCTGTCCTGGCGCAACAACGCACCCCGTGTGCGCGTCCCGTGGACGCGGACGCTGTGGTGGGCCGGGTCGACCGTGGGGATCGGCCTCCTGCTTTCGGGCTTCTGGCTCGTGCCCTTCGGCCTGGAGCACGCGTACACCACGTCGATGGGCTACACGAACGTGGAGGGCTGGGCCCAGTACTTCCGCGAGGCCGACGCCTGGGCGCTGGTGACCGCCGGCATCGGCGTCCTCCTGGCCTTCTGGTTGCGGAGCCGGTTCGGGATCGCGCTCACGATCCTGGGCATCGCTTCCGCTCTCGCCACCGCCCTCGATCCCCAGGGCAGCCTCTACAACGTCCGGCTCCTGCCGCTGTGGTTCATCTCGGTGTATCTCATGGCGGCCTGGACGTTCGGGACGATCTGCATCGCCGTGGCCGAACTGTGGCGGCGCCGGGCGGACCGCAGATGGGAGCGATCTGTTCGAGAACCGGTCTGGGTGGCGGTGCCACCACCGCCCATGCCCGCATGGGATGCGCCGGACTCTCCGGCGGCGACGACGCAGATGGCTGCTGCCGGAGTCGCCCCACCGACCGATCCCGAGCAGACCGAGCAGACCGAGCAGACCAAGCAGACCAACGAGCCCGAGCGGCCCGTTCAGCGCGAGCCCGTGCCGCCGCGCCGGCGCCGACCGGCCCCGCCGCGGCGCTGGGCCCCCGCCGCAGTCGGGGGCGCCGTGTTGGGCCTCCTGACCGTCATGGCCATCGTGACGCCACCCTTCTTCGTCTCGGCCTCGGCCCTGCCGGTGACGTTGGGCCCCAACGAGGTGACCAACTGGTCGAACTACAACTACCTCGGCTACGAGGGACAGTCCTCCTATCCCGAGTACCACTCCATCATGGAGACGATGGACTCGGTCTCGAAGCGCTACGGCTGTGGGCGCGAGATGTGGGAGTACAGCGCCAGCGAGAACCGCTTCGGCACGCCCGAGGCGCTCATGCTCCTTCCCTATTGGACGAACGGCTGCATCGACTCCATGGAGGGCCTGCTCTTCGAGTCCTCGACGACGACGCCGTATCACTTCCTCGACCAGGCCGAGCTCTCCGAGGCCCCCTCGGACCCAGAAGTCGGCCTGCCCTACGGGTCCGTGGACGTGACCCTCGGGGTGCAGCACCTCCAGCTGCTCGGTGTGAAGTACTTCATGGCCGAGTCACCCGAGGTGGAGCAGCAGGCCAACGCCGACCCCGCGCTCAAGCTCGTCGCCAAGACGGGACCGTGGACCTACACCTATGACGGTGTCCTCACGCACACGACGTGGGACATCTACGTGGTGAAGGACTCCCCGCTGGTCACGCCGTTGGCCAACGACCCGGTCGTGCTCTCGGGCGTCAAGCCGGCGCCGTCGAGCTGGCTCGAGCCGTCGGTCGCCTGGTACGACGACCCGTCGCGCTGGAACGTCGAGCTGGCCCAAGACGGGCCGTCGTCGTGGCCCCGCACGCCCGTCGACCACATCGTGGCGACCGCCAAGCACGTGGCCACGACCAGGGTCTCGGACATCTCGCAGACCGACACGTCCGTGAGCTTCCACGTCTCGCGGGTCGGGACGCCCGTGCTCGTGAAGGTGTCCTACTTCCCCAACTGGCACGCCAGCGGCGCCGACGGCCCGTGGCGGGTCACCCCCAACCTCATGGTGGTGGTGCCGACGAGCCACGACGTGACCCTGAACTACGGCGGGTCCTCGGCCGACACGCTCGGCCTGCTGGCGACGCTCGTGGGCCTGGTCGCCCTGCTCGCGCTGTTCGTCGTGCCGACGCTGCGCCGCTGGTGGTCGCCGCGCCCGGCCCGGCCGACGCCGGACCAGGGCCTGGCGGGCTCCCGCCGGCCTGACCCGAATCAACCGCCGGCGTCGGCCCGCTCCGGGCTCGGCGCCCGTAGCGTTCTCACCAGCGAGAACACTCCTCTCTGGGACGTCCACGCACGCGCATGTCGGACAAAAGCGGACACAAAGTGTCTAATATGTGTAGGTAATGACCGCGACACTTGACGAGGTCCGACAGGGCCAGGCCGGGGGGCTCGACGCGCTCGGCGTGTCCGTACGAACGTTCAATGCCACCGAAGAGCGCCTCCTCACCGCCGCACTCAGCCTCGTCGGCCGGCGCGGCGTCCAGCGACTCGGGATGCAAGAGATCGCAGAGGCGGCCGGCGTGTCGCGGGGAACCCTCTACCGCTATTTCCCGAGCAAGGACTCCGTCCTCGCCGCGGCGGCCGACTACGACGCGGTGCGCTTCAGCCACGGGCTCGACGAGGTCCTGGCCGACCGCGGAGCAGCCCGAGGAACGGATCGGCGCCTTCATGGCGTACTCGTTCGACTTCATCCGCACCCACCCGTGCCGCCCGCTCTTCGAGTCCGAGTCCGGCTTCGTCATCGGCTACCTGCTCGACCACCTGCCGTCGCTGCGTGGCGAGCTGCGTGTACCGCCTGGGCGACGCGCTCGACACGGTGCCCGCGGTCGCCAGCGGGGCGCTCGGGCGCGAGCAGCTGGCCGACGTGATCGTGCGCCTCTTCGCATCGAGCTGGATCATCCCCGAGTCAGACGATGCGTCGCTCGTCGAGTCCGTCAACCACATCCTTCAGATCAGATCGGAGTAACGAGATGTCAGAGACATTGGAGACCACCGAGGGGGAGACCAGCGAAGAGGGATACGGCTCCGGCGGCGTGATGGACGGCGATGGGCCCCGAGATGGCGGCCAACCCGCAGCCGATCTGGAAGACGCTGCGTGACGAGATGCCGGTCATGCCGATCGACGACCTGCCCTCCGGCAAGGGTGTCTTGCTGTCGCGCAAAGAGGACATCATGGAGGCGCTGCGGCACCCCGAGATCTTCTCCTCCAACATGGATGCGGTGGACCTGTGCAACAAGCGGCCGATGATCCCGCTGCAGATCGACCCGCCAGACCACAAGAAGTACCGCAAGCTCCTCGACCCGATCTTCGCCCCGCGCAAGATGCAGGCGATGGACGCCGAGGTCTCGGCGCTCGTCAACAACCTGATCGACGGCTTCATCGACCGGGGCGAGGTGGACTTCGCCAAGGAGTTCTCGGTGCCGTTCCCCTCCGAGGTCTTCTTGACCCTGCTGGGCCTGCCGCTCGAAGAGCTCGACACCTTCCTCAAAATGAAGGACGGCATCATCCGGCCCGACCACGTCGTCGGGAAGCTCTACGGCACGCCCGAGGCGAAGGCCTACCAGCAGAAGATCGCCGACTCGGTCTACGACTACTTCAACGAGGTGCTCGACAAGCGCGAGGTCGAGCGCAAGGACGACCTGCTCTCGATGTTCCTCGACGCCGAGATGGAGGGCGACCGGCTGACGCGCGAGGACATCTTGGACATCTGCTTCCTGTTCCTCATCGCCGGTCTCGACACCGTCACCGCCACGCTCGACTGCATGTTCTCCTTCCTGGCCCAGCACCCCGAGCACCGGCGCCAGCTGGTGGAGGACCCCGAGGTGATCCCGAACGCCATCGAGGAGCTGCTGCGCTGGGAGACCCCGGTCATGGGCATCGCCCGCGTCGGCGGTGGCCGACACCGAGCTCGGCGGCTGTCCCGGTGCACGCCGGGGACCAGGTCATGGTGATGATCGGCTCGGCCAACACGGACGAGGCCGAGTTCCCCGACGGCGACGTCGTGCGCTTCGACCGCGACGTCAACCCGCACATCGCCTTCGGCGGCGGCATCCACCGCTGCCTGGGCTCGCACCTGGCGCGCCTCGAGTTGCCGCGTCGCGCTGCGGGAGTGGCACAAGCGGATCCCCGAGTACGAGATCGAGGCGGGCCACACGCTCGTCTACACGCCGGGCATCCGCTCCATCGACCACTTCCCGATGCGCTTCACTGCATCGGCGTAAGCGCATCGACGCTGCGCCGGCCGCCGTCGCCGACCTGCTCGGTCCAGCGGCCGTCGTGCCAGTAGCGCTGTTCGTGCCGACCCGAGGGGTCGGGGTACCAACCCGAGGGCGGCACGGCGGCTGAACTTGCCGTTGCCGTTGCCGCTGGTGCCAATCCGTCGCCGGCTACTTCGGCCGCACCCGCATCCGGAGGCGCACCCGGAGGCGCGCCGACAACCCCGGCCCCGGCCGAGCGCCGCAGCCGAGCCGCCCGGCTGAGCACGGTCAGCTCCTCGACCAGTCGGTCGGCGTCTGCCTGCTCGCGGTCGCGGAACTCCGCCCGCGTGCGTCTCCCCGCCACGTCCACGTGCACGGTGGCGAGACCGAGTGGGCGCTGCAGCGGGCCCTGCACCCGGCGGATGCTCTGGGTCTTCTCGAAGGGAACCCATGTCGTCGTGCGATTGAGCCGACCGGTTACACACATGGCGTGGTTGTCGTCGTAGCCGGCCGAGAGGAAGTGGAAGCTGAGCGGCGCCTTCCAGCGGGCACGCGTCGGCGGCCGCGTGCGCGCCGGGTCGGGCGCGCCGAGGAGCCGCGCCAAGAGGTGCCACGAATCCTGCTGCGAGCCCACCGGCAACACCGCCTTGCGCACCACGCTCGTGCCCTCGCCCCGTTGGTTGCGCGCCGTCGCGCCCGCCACGTCGACCTCCAGGCGCACCCAGCCGAAGGGCCGCCACAAGACGGGCTGGACCTGACGCACCGCCTGGATCCGCGTGTAGGGCACGGTCTCGGAGATGGTCTGGAGCAAGCCTCGGCGGATGCGCACGCCCTCGGGCCCCTCCACCGCGATGAAGCCGTACTGCCCCGAGAGCCGCCGCCACATCACTCCGGCGAAGCTGATCAGGTAGACGGCGACGAACCCCGTCGCCACCCGGGCCGTGCTCGGCTCGAACTGGTCGAGCGTCGCGAGCGCGGCCACGGTGCCGAAGAGCACGAAGGTGATGAGCGAGAGCAGCACCGATCCGATCAACCGGCCCGGGGTGACGGCCGCCATCGGCAGGCCGGTGTTGGGGGAGAGAGCCGCGTCGGCCTCGCGGTGCCCGGCCAGGAGAACGAGACGCAGCTCGGCCGCCTGGGCCTGCGAGAGATAGGCGAGCCGCCCGTCGGTTGACCCCGACCCCGCCAGGCGCACGCGCAGTTCGGACACGCCGAGGAGGCGGGCCAGCAGCGGGCGGACGATGTCGACGGCCTGGATCCGGGCGAGAGGCAGGCGGCGCGAGTCCTTGCGGATGAGCCCGGTCTCAATGCGCAGCGTGTCGCCCTCGAAGCGCCAGCGCGTCACCATCCAGTGGACGTAGCCGTAGACGGCAGACCCGAGCGTGATGAGGACGAGGTAGTCGGTCTCGGCCGTGGTGTTCTCAGCCCTGGAGTGCACGGTGGAGACGAGCACCAAGAAGACGAGTGCGGGAGCCAGCCGGCCGATGCGGGCGATCGGCGTGAGCGGGTGGAGGCGCTGCCATTCGCCCTCGGCCGGCCGCGACCCGGGCGACCCGGGAGGCTCGGGTGTTTCGGGAGCCTCGGGTGTTTCGGGAGCCTCGGGTGTCACATCCCCGCCGCCATCGACTCACCCAGCTCGGTGAGCCGGTCTCGCAACCGCGCCGCTTCGGCGGTCTCGAGCCCGGGGATGCGGGCGTCGCTCGCTGCGGCCGCGGTGTGCAGCTTGACCGTCGAGAGGTGGAACAGGCGCTCAATGGGCCCGGCGGTGACCTCGACGAACTGCATGCGCCCATAGGGCACGACGGAGAGCCGCTGCACCATGACGCCGCGGGCGACGAGCAGGTCCTCGTGGCGCTCCTGGTAACGCCAGGCTCGGAAGCGACGACGGAAGAACCAGGCGAACAGGCCGCCGAGCGCGACCCACACGAGCACGCTGATCAAGCTGGCCAACGGGCCGCGTGTAGACAAGAAGGCGAGGCCGAAGATCGCCCCGAACACGATGGTGACGGTGAGCACCTCGGCCCGTCGCATCCGCCAGAGCTCCGGCGACGGCCGCAGCCACGGCTGCGATTCCCCCATGGTCATGCTCTAGACGTTAAAGGGAGGGCCCGGACCGACGGTGGCAATTGCTGGTTGCGTTGCGCCGTCGGTGGGTGCTCCGTCGCCGCACCCCGCCGGGGCGAACGATGTCAGTAGAGCGGCGACCACGCCGCGCTGCGCAGCAGCCGGCTCTCCCAACGGTCGCGCACCTCGAGTGCGTCGTGCAGCCACGTGCCGGGGGCCGAGGCTTCCGCAGGGAGGTCGTGGCCGAGCATCCACATCACGGCCTTTGTGTTGACCACCCGCTGCCAGAGGATCACCTCGGTCGTCATGTGAGTGCCGAACACCGGCTGGAAGGCGGCCTCGAGCTCGATCATGCCCGTGCCCTCTTCCTTCTGGCTGCTCAGCGTGTCTTCGTAGAGCGTGCCCGCTTTGTCCAGATACGCCTGGAGCCCCCCGGCGAAGGGCCACGCGGTGTCCTCCATGAAGAGCGAGTTGGCGTGCGTGGCGCCGTCGACCGGGACGCTCGAGAGGTCGATGTCCTGCAGCGGCGACCACGGCACCGGCTGCACGACCTTGGCCTCGCTCGTGTGGCGCATGCCGTCGACTTTGGCCGACCACGCCGCCAGATCGCCGCCGCGCACGCGCTCGGCCAGCTCCGCCCACGCCGTGGCGTCGCGACAGCCGGTGATGGTGACGATGGTGTAGGCCTGCCCGCTCCCATGGGCCAGTCGCAGGTACCACAGCAGCCGGCTCCCCTCCGATGTCGCCAAGGCAGGCATGTATTCGTCGCGGTAGGCGTCGTCGAAGGCATCCTCCTTGGCACCGGCAACGCGGTGAACCTCGTGCAGCAACAACACTGTTGTGTACCCCCTGTGTGTGGATTCCGTCGTGATGGGTGACTGTGGGTGTGACTTAGCGAGTTGTGGCGATGCCCCCGTCGACCGGGAGTATGACTCCGGTCAGGAAGGCGCCCGCCCGCGACGACAGGTAGATGGCAGCCCCCGCCATGTCGTCGGGCCGGCCGATGCGCTTCAAGGGCGCGCTCGACGCGATCTGCTCCCCGAAAGCCTCCAAGGTGGCGGCCATCATCTTGGACTCGAAGGGCCCGGGGGCGATGGCGTTGACCGTGACCAGCGGCGCCAGGCGCTTGGCCAGGTGGCGCGTGAGCTGGTGCACGGCCGCCTTGGAGGCCGAGTAGGAGTACGTCTCGAGCGTCGGCACGTGAATGCCGTCGATGGAGCCGATGTTGATGACGCGTGCGGGCTCGTCCACCGTCCCCGCTGCTTCCAGCAGCGGCACCAAGAACTTGGTCAGGTGGAAGACGCCCTTGACGTTCAAGGCGAGCACCCGTTCGAAGGCGGCCTCGTCGAAGTCGGCCAGCGGCGCGCCCCAGGTGGCGCCGGCGTTGTTGACCAGATATGTCGAGCGAGCTCTCCCGCGCCGCGATCTCGCCGGCCAGGCGACGGCACTCCTCCTCGGTGGAGAGGTCGGCGGGGATGGCGACGCACGTCCCCTTCTTCGAGAGCTCGGCGGCCACCTCCTGACATACGTCCGCCTTGCGTGAGGAGATGTAGACGCTGACCCCGGCGTCCACGAAGCCCTCGGCGATCATCTTGCCGATGCCGCGGCTCCCGCCGGTCACCAGCGCCGTCTTGCCGGCGACGTCGAAGAGGTTGGAGGCCGTCATCGGATCATTGTGCCCGCCACGCGACCACTCACGCCGAAACGCTCACGGCGCGGCCAGTGCCAGTGCGCCGCGCACGAGCACGTTGGTGCCGACGCGCAAGGCCTCGTCTTCGACAAGGAAGGTGGGGCTGTGGTGCGTCCCGCTCGAGCCGTCCGCCGCCCCGCCGCCGACGAAGAAGTAACAGCCGGGCAGGTGGTGCAAGAACTCGCTCACGTCGTCGCTGGGCCCGACGGGCGGCATGCGGAAGACCTGGCCGGGGCCGACCACGAGGGCTGCCTCGGCCTCGACCACTGCGGCGGCCGCGGCGTCGTTGACGACGGGGCGGGTGTGCTCGGGTAGCTCGAGCTCCACGTGGACGCCCTGGTCGTCGCCCACCGAGTCGCAGAGAGCCTGCAGGCGGTCGAGCGCCTCGTGGTGTTGGGCCTCGGTGAAGGTGCGCAGCGTGCCGGTGACGCGGGACATGGTGGGCACCACGTTGATGGCCGTCCCGGCGTGGACCGTGCCGGCGCTGCAGACGCAGTCGGTCCCTTCGTACGACAGACCTGCAGCGACCTCGCCGAGACGGCTGACCAGCTCGGCCGTCGCCCGGATGACGTCGCCCTTGTCCGACGGCATGGCGCCGTGCCCGCCCGGGCCACTCAGCGTGATGCGCAGCGAGTTCGCCTCGGACATGGCGATGCCGTCCTTCAGCGCGACGAAGCCGGTCGGCAAAAGGGACGACACGTGGAAGCCGATGAGGCGTGCCCCCTCCATGGCTGTCAGCGCGCCGCGTTCGAGCATTGCGGTGGCGCCGCACAATGCCTCCTCGGCCGGCTGGAACAAGAAGATGTAGCGCCCGGGCAGCTCCTCCTGCCGCGAGGCCAGGACCGAGGCCGCCCCGAGCAGCGAAGCTACGTGGACGTCGTGGCCGCAGGCGTGCATGAGGCCCTCGACCTCCGAATGGACCACCCGCGCCTCGTCCTCGCGGACGGGCAGCGCGTCGATGTCGCCGCGCAGCACGACGCTGCCGCCGGGCCGCCCGCCCTCCATGGCGAAGATGCCGCCGGTCTCGGTGGTCCGGAGCACCTCCTCAATGCCGAGCGACGCCATGTGCGCGCGGATCAGCGCCGTCGTCTCGTGCTCCTCGAAGGCCAGCTCCGGCCGGCGGTGCAGGACGTGCCGTTGGTCGACCATCTCGTCGTAGACCGCGTCGGCCGCCGACGGCTCGAACACGTCGTTCACGACCCGACGACCAACGACCGGACCAACGATCCGGCCGAACCCCGACCCGTCTTCACCGGTTCAAGAGGTCACGGGCGATGTGTGTCACCTGGATCTCGTCGGTCCCGGCATAGATCTGGAACACCTTCGCGTCGCGGGCCAGCTGCTCCACCCGGAACTCGGACATGTAGCCGTTGCCGCCGAAGAGCTGCACCGCTTCCATGGCCACCTCGGAGGCCGCCTGCGCGGAGTACAGCTTCATGGCCGAGGCCTCGGCCAGCGTCAGGCTCTTCCCGGCCTCCGACATCTCGATATGACGGAACACCAGGTTCTCGACGTTCAGCCGGGCGATCTCCATCCTGGCCAGCTTCAACTGGATCAGCTCGAACTCCGAGATCGGCTGCTCCCAGAGCATGCGGTCCTTGGCGTACTGCACCGACAGCTTGAGGCACTCCTCGATGAGGCCGAGCGACATGGCGGCCACCCCCGCCCGCTCGGTCACGAAGTTGCCCTTGGCGCTCTCGCGGCCCTCGTTGCCGCCGGGGCTCCCCTCGGTCTCGCCGAGCAGTCGCTCCTTGCCGACGCGCACGTCGGAGAGGAAGAGCTCGCCCGTCGGGGACGAGTGCAGGCCCATCTTGCGGAAGGGCTTGGACTGGGTGAGTCCGGGCATGCCCGAGTCGAGGATGAAGGTCAACACCGGACGCTGGCGCAACGGCGTGTCGCCGCCGTCTTCGAGCTTGGCGTAGAAGACGATCGTGTCGGCGTAGGGGCCGTTGGTGATGAAGGTCTTGTTGCCGTTCAGCACGTACTCGTCGCCGTCGCGCACGGCGGTCGACTTCATGCCACCCAGCGCGTCGGAGCCCGAGTTGGGCTCGGTGATGGCCCAGGCGCCGATCTTGTCGAACGTCATCAGGTCGAGGCCCCAGCGCTCCATCTGCGCCGGCGTGCCGCTCTTCATGATCGTGCCGCCGGCCAACCCCGTGCTCACTCCGAGCGCGGTCACGATGCCGGGGCAGTAGTGGCACAGCTCGATGATCGGGATGAGGGTGACGGCCGCGTTGGAGCCGCCCTCGCCCCGCGCTGCGGCCGCGCCCGAGGCCTTGCCGGACCCGGACCGCGAATCCGACCCCGACGTCTTGCGCTCGAGTGCCCGCTTGAAGGAGTCACGGGCGGCGGCGTCGAGCCCGAAGGTCTTGTAGAGCTTGCGGATCACCTCGTACGGCGGTGTGTCCCCGTGCTCGAGCTCTTCGACGTTGGGCTTGATCTCTTCCTCGACGAAGCGCCGGACCGCGTCGCGGATCGCCAGTTGTTCCTCGGACCACTCGAACATGACAATCCTCCCTGGGCGTCTCGTCGGGCCCCGCCGGAGCCGAGCCGCCGGAGGTGACCCTACCGGGCCGCCCTACGCGTCGGCGATCCGCCGCAACGTGTTGCGATCGGTGTGGATGACCTCCTCGGCCACCTTGGCGTGCTTGATCACCGTGGTCTCGGTGTAGGTGAACTCGCCTTCGACGCTGGTGTCGAGCGTCACCTCGAAGCTGACCGACTGGGCGTTCTTGTCCAGCCAGTTGTTGGCCAGGATGCCGTAGGTCTGGCTGCCGACGTGGGCCGTTGAGGGTGAAGGCGGTGGCGTCCGCCGCCACCGTGCCGCCGGCCACGATGGCCGTGCCGCGTGGGATGACGAAGCAGCGGACCACCTCGCTGTCGCGGGCATCCCACATCCAGTAGCCGACCTCGGTGTGGAACGGGTTCTCCTCGTCGCCGCGCCACCCCGCCATGCGGTAGTCGAGCCCGTAGAGCACCTGGGACCCGTTCTCCACCGGCCCGAAGGGCTTGAGGTCGACGTGCTCGCGGTAGGGGGTGAGGCCGATCTTGCCGGTCTCGTTGGCGTAGGCGACGTCTTCGCCCCTCTCGCCCTCCCAGATGCCCGCCAGGCGGGCCAGCGGCCCCCACTCAGGTCCAGCGCTCAACGTTCCTCCTCGGTGTGTCTGCGAGTGTGCGTGTCTGCATCTCTGCGGTCAGACCTGCGCCCGCGAGGGCGGCGCCACCTTAGAACAGGGCGGGCTAGCCCGGACATGGGCGTCGGACGTCGGACGTCGGACGTGAGCTAGCGAGGTCAGCGCGCCGGTCCCCTCCCCGAGCAGCGGCTCGGCCGCCCGGGCCCGTCGCAGGCGCCGCCACACGCGCGAGGTGCTCACACCCGCACCCTCGGCGTGGCGCTGCGTCCTCGCCACGATGATGCGGCTCGTCACCAGCAACAGCAGCACGATCACCACCAAGATGAGTGCCGCGTCGTAGGAGAGCGCGTGGTAGTTCGGCTCGGGCGCGTTGTAGTACTGGAAGACGACGTAGGTCAGGTAGGGGAACTGCGAGTGCGTCAGCGAGTGCGGCAGCGTATGGCGCAAACCCGAGGGTGTAGATCAGCGGCGCGGTCTCGCCGGCCGCGATGGCCAGCGCCAGCAACAGACCGGTGACGATGCCGGGCAAGGCACTCTTGAGGACCACCTTGCGCAGGCTGTATCCCATCGACATGCCGAGAGCTTCCGCACCCTCCCGGTAGCCGGTGGGCACCTGGCGCAGTGAGTTCTCGGTGGTCTTGGCGATGTAGGGGATCACCATGATGGAGAGGATGATGACGCCCGCGATGAGCGAGAAGCCCCAGTGCAGGCCGATGACGAACGCCGTGTACCCGACGTAGCCGAGCACGATGGAGGGGAAGCCCGAGAGGATGTCCGAGGCCGTGCGCAGCGGGCCGCTCAGCTTGCCGCTGCGCTTGTTGGGCCGCGCCAGCTCGGCGAGGTGGATGCCGGCCAGCACGCCGATGGTGCCGGCGACGATGAAGGTGCCGAGCATGAGGATCAAGGTGCCCAGGATCTGGTCCCGCAGGCCGCCGCCCGTCGGCGTCAACTTCGTCCACAGGACGTCCCACTGCCAGTGCGACCAGGCCCGCGCCACGACGCCGATGAGGAGCCACGCCGCGGGCGCCATGATGAGGACGAGCGCCAGGTAGGTGAGGGCGCGCCAGGTGCCCGAGCGCACGCGGCGGCGGCGCGTGGTGGGGGCCGCGGCCAGCGACGTCATCAGGCGCCGCCGATCGGCGCGTGGACGCGGCCCGTGCGGTTGACGATGAGGCGAGCGACCAGGTTGACGGCGACGGAGATGACCGCGAGCACCAGCGCCAGCTCCGCCAGCGTGGCCACGGCGAAGCCGGTGCCGTCGGTCAGCGCGCCGTCGAGCTGTTGGAGGATGGTGGCCGCCACCGTGGTGAAGGGCAGGTAGACGGTGTGTGGGATCTGCAGGGACGCGCCCACCGATCATGGCGATGGCGATCGTCTCGCCGAGCGCGCGACCGAGACCGAGCACGGTGGCACCGATGATGCCCGAGCGCACCCACGGCAGCGTGACCTTGTTGGCCACCTCCCAGTCGGTCATGCCGAGCGCGGACGCGCCCTCCTTGGGCAACGGCGGCACCTGCAAGAAGAGGTCCCGCGTGGTCGAGGCGATGATGGGCACGATCATCAGGGCCAGCACGATGCCGGCCGAGAGCAGGCCCTCACCGGTGCCGACGGGGCTCCGGAAGTACCGCAGCACCGGCACGTCGGGCATGTTGTTGGCGATGACCGGATAGACGTGCTTGGCCAGCCAGGGACCGAAGGTGAGGATCCCCCACAGTCCGATGACCACGCTCGGGATGCCGGCCAGGATCTCGATGGTGAAGCCCAGCGGCCGCGAGATCCACTTCGGCATGCGCTCGGTGAGCGCGAACGCGGCGCCCGAGCGACAGGGGCACGGCGATGACGATGGCGATGAGCGACGAGACGAGCGTGCCCCAGATGATGGCCCAGGCTCCGAACTTCTCGCCCTGGAGGTGAGCGACGCCATCTGTATGGACCACGCTGGCGTAGCCGCTGCCGTAGGTCCAGGTGCGCCCGTAGAGGAAGTACCACCCGTTGAGACGGACGGCCGGCCACGCCTTGAGGGCGAGGATCGTCACCGCGAAGACCAGCGCCGCCAGCGGCAAGATCACCGCGATCCACGCCGAGCCGCGCCAGCCGCGCTCCTCGTTGCGGCGGGCGAAGCTCATCACCCGCTTGGGCAGCGGGGGCTTGCCTAGTGATTCCGGGTGCGGCGTGGCGGGGACGCTCCCCGCCACGCCGCCGACGGCTGTCACTCCTAGGAGATGCCCAGGACTTGCTTGATCGACTGCGCCTGCACCTTGGAGGGAAGCGGCTGGAAGTCGACCTGGGACAGGTACGACGTGTTTGATCCGTACTTCGTGTTGAGCGCCCACTCCAGGACGGAGCGGATGTTCTTCGCCGTCGAGGACGACGGCTGGTGGGTCGAGACGATGGCGTACTCGTAGTTGATGATCGGGTAGCCGTTGTTGGCCGGCGCCGTAGATCAGCGAGATGGTGCCGTTGGCCGGGGTCTTCTTGTGAACGCAGCCGCCTCGGCCGCGATCGCCTGTGACGTCGGCAGTTCGTACTGGCCCTTGGCGTTCTGCAGCTGGGCGTAGCCGAGGCCGGCCTGGAGCGTCTGCGTCAGGTAGCTGATGCCGACGTAGGCGATGCAGCCCAGCGTGGCCTTGCAGCCCGACACCATGCCCGAGTTGCCGTCTTCGCCGAGCGCACCGGGCGCGTCCGGCCACGGGACCGTGGTGTTGAAGCCGATCTTGGTGCCCCAGCCCGACGGGTCCGTCTTCGACAAGTACGTGGTGAAGAGGAACGTGTCACCGCTGCTGTCGGAGCGGTGCAGCGTGACGATCGGCATGCTCGGCAGCGTCACGCCCGGGTTCAAGCTGGCGATCTGCGTGGCGTTCCACTTGGTGATCTGACCCTGGTAGATGGCCGAGAGCACCTTGCCGGTGAGCTTGAGGTGCGCGGTGACGCCCGGCACGTTGTAGGCGACGATCTGCGCCGAGATCGCCAGCGGGATGTTCTTCAGGTCCGGGTTGGACTGCGAGACGCTGGGCGACAGGTAGGCGTCGGAGGCGCCGATGTTGATGGTGCCGTTCTCCGCCTCGGAGATGCCCGTACCCGACCCGGTCCCCGCCGTCTGGATGGTGACGCTCGGGTACTTGGTGTTGTACCCGCCCGCCCACAGGTTGAAGAGCGGGTAGAGCAGGGTGCTCCCGGTTTCGGTCACGGTGCCGCCGGACGGAGTCTCCACGCCGCTGCTGGGCAGCTTGACGCTGGCGGCCGACGCGGTCGTGCTCGAGGACGAGCGAGCTCAGTGGCGAGGCGCTGCCGCCGAATGGCGACGACCGCTCCCCGCGTGAGCCATGCCGCGCGCATCAATGTGCTCACAGGTTTTCTCCTTCTGTGGTGTGCTCTGTTGGGTGTTGCTCTGGGTGATCTGAAGTCCGTCTGATTGCTGATCGCAGATCGCGCACTGATCGTCGGTCGAGCCGTGCGGCTCGTGCGGTGCCGGGCGTTTATCCCATCCGGCCGGTGACGTAACGCTCGGTGTCGGGGTGCTGACGGCCGGTTGAAGAGGTCGTCGGTCGCGCCGTGCTCCATCAGCTGCCCTTGGTAGAAGAACATCGTGTCGTGCGAGACCCGCATGGCCTGCCCGAGGTTGTGGGTCACGACGATCAGCGTCAGCGCCGGGGTCAGCGTCTTGAGCAACGCCTCGATCGACTCGGTCGTCACCGGGTCGAGCGCCGACGTGGGTTCGTCGAGGAGCAGCACCTCGGGTCCGACGGCGAGCGCGCGGGCCAGGCAGAGCAAGCTGTTGCTGGCCTCCCGAGAGGCGGAACGGCGAGTCGTTCAGCGGTCCTTCACCGCGTCCCACAGGCCGACCTCGGTCAGCCGCCGCTCGCAGACGACGTCGAGCTGCTTGCCCTTGGCGATGCGGTGCGCCTTCACCCCGGCCACGACGTTGTCCTTGATCGACATCGGGAAGGGGTTCGGGCGCTGGAACAGCATGCCGACCCGGCGCCGCAGATGAGAGCAGGTCGACGTGCTGCGCCCCAGAGGCTCTCGTCGTCGAGGGTGACGTCGCCGGTCCGGCTGAAGCCGGGGACCCGGTCGTTCATCCGGTTCAGCGTGCGCAGGAACGTGGACTTGCCCGAGCCGGTCGGCCCGATGAGTGCGGTGATGGAGCCCCGCTTGAGGTCGACGTTGATGTCGTCGAGCACGATGCGGCCCGAGAAGCCGAGGTCCAACTTGATGGAGCGCATCACGTGCTCGGGCCGCGCCGCGTCCGGGTCCAGGGATTTCAGGGCTTCGTCGATACCTGCCTGCGCCTCGGCTCGTCACGGGATCGTGACGCGTGCTGGTGGTTCACCATCAGCCACTACCTGGAACGTAGCGAGGGGAAGTGAACGCTCGGCAACAGGAACGCAACCTCACAGTGAACAGTTGTGCGACGGGCTGCGACAATTCCGCAGCGCTACGCGCCCATGAGCCGCAACCCCGGTTGCTTCAAGCTTGCCCGAGCACGTTCCCGCAGCCACCCGTAGCGGTTACTGCAATACCCCCGTGCACGCTCTCGCGCGCCATCGCGTCATGTGCGCCGCCGCGATCGAACCGACGATGCCGGGCGCCCAGGCGATGATCGCGAGGTTCGGCAACGGCGACCGGGATGGCCAACGCCAGCGCAGCACCCGGTGGAGAACAGCGCGGTGACCCCGAAGCGCGATACCCCGCCGACCGTCACGAGCCACGCGATCCACCACTGCAGCACCCGCGGCCGATGCGGGTCGCCGGGTGGGAGGCAGTCACGCACCGCCATGATAGGGGAACCAGAAGTTGACGATGGGCACGAACCACGAGCCCACGCCCCAGGCCGGGCGACTGGTCGGCCGGGAGACCCGAGGGCACGCCCCGCCGACGCCGCCCGGTGCTGCCAGACCAAGGCGACGATGAGCGCGACCATCGACACGAGGCTGACGAAGAGACCAGCGGGCGTGACGGCGCTCGGTCCGTGGTACGGCGGTGGCGTGATGTTGTGCTGGGCGTCGTGGTAGTCGATCCGGAACTGGTGCCCGACGGCGAGATCCTGGTTCGCCGTTGATCCGCCACGATGACGAGGTTGACGATGCTGCACGACGGCCGGCAGCGCCACGGCGACACGCGCCACGGGCGCCATCGCAGCTCGGCGTCGACCAGGCCGGCGCGTTGTAGGCGAGCAGCCGCTGGGACGCCACGGCCCACGGCGCCGCCTGGGCTGGGCGGACCCTGTGGCGGCACGGCGCCGGCCCACGGCGGCGGGGGCGGGTGCTGGGGGAGCACCGTCGGGTCGGTCCAGGCATAGCCGTCCCACCAGCGCTGGCCCGGGCCGCCGGCCGGATCCGGGTACCACCCCGGCGGCGCGCCGGGGTACCCGTCGTGCTCGCTCACCCCTCCATCCTGCCAAAGCCGCTGCACCGGCTCCCGGGACAGGCCGGTCCCAGCGGTCGCGTGCCTAGCCTCGGGTCCGTGCGCATCTTCGTCGCCGGCGGGACCGGGGCCATCGGGCGTCCGCTCGTCGCGTCGCTGGTCGCGGCCGGTCACGACGTCACCGTGTTCTCCCGCAGCGAGGATCGGGTCGCCGCCCTTGGTCTGCCCGGCGTCGTCCCGGCGGTCGGCGACGCCTTCGACCCCGACCCCGTGCGTCCGCGCCGTGCAGGCGGCCGAGCCCGAGGTCGTCATCAACCAGCTGACGAACCTGCCGCAGTCGACCAATCCGCTGGCGATCAAACGCGGCTTCGACCGCACCAGCCGCCTGCGCGCGCGAGGTCTCGGGGACCCTGGTGGCGGCGGCCCGCTCGGCGGGCGCGCGCCGCATCGTGGCGCAGAGCATCTCGTTCGCCTACCGGCCCGGTCCGGGCGTCCGCACCGAGTCCGACCCGCTCTGGACCGACGCCGGCGGCCAGATCGGCGCCCTCACCGGCTCGGTGGCGGCGCTCGAGTCGGCCACGCTCGGTGACCCCGACGTCGAGGGCGTCGTGCTGCGCTACGGCTCCTTCTACGGGCCCGGCACCTACTTCGCGCCCGATGGCATGTACGCCACCATGCTGAGGCGGCGCCTGTTGCCCATCCCCGGCGACGGCGGCGGCATCTTCGGGCTCGTGCACGTCGACGACGCCGCCGCGGCAACGGTCGCCGCGCTCGAGGGACCGACCGGCATCTTCAACGTGGTCGACGACGTGCCCGCACCGGCGTCCGAGTGGATGCCCACTCGCCGCCACCCTGCTCGGGGCCAAGCCGCCGCGCCACGTGCCCGAGGCGCTGGCCCGCGTCGGCGCCGGGAAGTTCTTGGCCTACCTCATGTGCGATCAGCCCGCCGTCTCCAACCAGCGGGCCCGCAGCGAGCTCGGATGGGTGCCGCGCTTCCCCGACTGGCACGACGGGCTTGCCGGCCACGCTGACCGCCATCTGACCCGGCACCGCTGCGGCTCATCGGGCAGACTTCGACAAATGCGACGGGTCGTCCCCTGGGCTCTCCTTGTTGCTCTCGTCGTGGGTGTCGGCGTCGGCGCGGCCGTCGGTCAGGTGCAGACACCGGGTCAGACGCCGACGCAATGGGTCGATGGCGTGCTGGCGGCCACGAAGGCCGCGGGGACCGCACGCATCACGAACGTGAGCGCGCTCACGGGCTCGACTCCCACCCAGCAGCCTCCACGACGGGGAGTGGTGTGGTGGACTTCCGTACTGGGAGCGTCAGGGTCACCGAGGTGTCGCGCAGTTATCAATCCTCGAGTACCGACGGAGGACCGGTGCGCACCTCGTTGGTGCGCGACGTAGACGAGACCATCGATATCGGGAAGTCGTCGTACGAAAAGGATTTCGGGTCCTGGACGAAGACCTCCAGAGGGACCAGTGCGGATGATCCGCTGGGGCTCGATGACGCGCTCGGCCCCTTCACCCTCGGGCCGATCGGCGGTGGGGAGCCCGTGATGGGCGTCGAGGATCTCGGCCCGGCCACCGTCGGCGGGGTGGCCACAACCCGCTATCTCGTCACCACGCGCGCGCCGTCCTGTGCCGCGGCGCAGGCGGCTCTCCAGGCTGGGAACTACTGGAGACCGACGACACTCTGGGTCGACTCCCAGGGTCGGCTGGTACGGGCAAAGGCCGCCATCCACATCGACCTGAAGATCCCGCAATCGTTGCAGGAGAAACTCCTGAAGCAGGAAGAGAAAGCTCTCCAGAAGCAACAGAAGGCACTGAAGCTCCCGTCGTCGCTGCGAAGCCTGACTCCTCCTGCCATCCCGGCACGACCCATACAGATCGGTCCCGAGGTCATAGTCGTCACGTTGCACCTGTCCGAGCTCGGCGTGCCGGTTCGCATCGCGGCGCCGGCCATCACGAGTCGGCCCTTCCTCTTCAAAGCGACTGCGATCGCCAGTCTGGGACGGGTCGTCACCCGCTCCCGCACCTGTTAGTCCCGGCACCAGGGCGCTCTCACGCGGCCCCGTCCTCCAGCGGGCACAATTCGGAGATGGATCAGAGCGTCCGCCGCATAGTTCCGTTCGCCCTGCTTGCTCTGCTCCTGACCGGGGTGCTGAGTGCCGCTCTGGCTGGTCAGCTCTCGTCACCGAGTGCCAGAGCGAGTGCGACCACGACCGCGCCACCGACCTCGTCGGCCGCGAAGTGGGTGGCCAACCTGCTCGCGACCACGGCGCGTGCGGGGAGCGCGCACTTCGCCTATGTGCACGTGACAGCGAGTCCGAACCCGGTTGTACGCGGCACCATCACGGGCAGCGGTGCGGTGAACTTCACGGCAGGGACCGTCAGGGTGAACGAGGTCGAACAACAGGTCGAGCTCGTTCCGAGGGGCGGCTTGTTCCAGCCCCACACCGGGCAACAGCCACCGCAGAACGAGGTCGTTCCCGCACGTACCGCCGAGCAGCCGTCGCGGAGCGCCGTCTCCATGATCGGCGTCGGCAGGACTACCTACGAGTCGATGAGCGGCTCCAACGGCGACTGGCTGCGCTTGGCCCTCCCGCGGAACCCGCGCGCCCAGCTCGGCCTGCAGTACGCCGTGAACGCGTCCGTGGCGTTGGGCGGGCTCGAGGGGCTCGAGCCCATCGCCGCGGTGCATGCGGTTGGGCGCGCCACGCTCGAACGGGGTCGCGACGACCCGCTACCTCGTCACCAACGCGCCGCTTCTGTGTGGCCGGACATCCGGCACTGCCGACCTTCAGACGCAGGGCTCCACGACGGTGTGGGTGGACGGTCGCGGCCGTCTCGTGCAGGCCCGCTGGACCGTGTCCACGAGCGGGGCGGGACCGAGTGCGCCCGCTGCCGTGTTGCCGCTCGGGCCCGCGAAGACGACAGCGACGCTCACGTTCTCCCACTTCGGCGCGCCCGTCACCATCGCTGCGCCTCGTCCCGTCATCAACCCGGGCGGGTCCTCCAAGTCGTTCGTCATCCGCAGCCGCTGCTTCGGGACAATGTAAGTCGCTCCTACATGAGGACCGGCGCCATCTCCTCGAGCGCGGCGATGTGCGCGTCGGTCGTCTGCAGGTCCGCGTGCATCGTGATCAGTGAGAGGTGGCTGGCGCCCGCCTCGCGCCAGCGTTGCGCGTAGGCCGCCAGCTTGTCGTGGTCGCGGACGGAGTAGTCCAGCCTTCCCTCGAACTGGAACCCCGACAAGTCACGGCCGGCCTCCGCCGCGCCCTCATTGATGATCTCGAGTGCCTCCTCCAGTCCGCCGCCTGGGCGGACGTGGGGGAACCAACCGTCGGCGACGCGGCCGACCCGGCGCAGCGCCGCCGGCGCGAAGGCGCCGATCCAGATCGGGATCGGTCGCTGCACCGGCAGCGGGGCCAGGCCCGCCGCGGTGATGTCGTGGAAGCGTCCCTCGGTCGTCACGCTCTCGTGGGTCCACAGTGCCCGCAACACCGCTACTTGTTCTTCCAAGATTGCGGCGCGGTGCTCGAACGGCATGCCGAGCGCGTCGTACTCCACCTTGTTCCAGCCGATGCCGAGGCCGAGGCGGAAGCGACCGCCGCAGAGGATGTCCACCTCCGCGGCCTGTTTGGCCAACAGCGCGGTCTGGCGTTGCGGCCCGATCAGGATGGAGGTGGCGAAGGCGAGGTTGGTGCAGCCGGCCAGGTAGGCGAACATCGTCAGTGGTTCACGGAAGGGGTGGTGGATCGTGTAGGGCCCCCCGAGGTCGCCGTGCACGTCGGTGTCACCACCGAGCACGTGGTCGTACGCCGCCAGGTGGGTGTAGCCGAGATCGTCTACGGCCTGCCCGATGGCGCGCACGGCGCCGCGGTCGTAGCCGACTTCGGTTTGGGGGAAAACCACGCCGATGTCCATGGCTGCAGTCTGCCCCGCCCGCTGCCAGCCCCGACCACGCCAGCCCCGACCACGCCCGCCCCACGGCCGGTCCCGCAATGACCCCAGATAGGTTGAGGCCCATGAAGCTCCGCATCTTCGTCGAGCCCCAGCAGGGTGCGACCTACGACCAATTGCTCATGGTGGCGCAGAAGGCGGAGGCGACGGGTTTCGACGCCTTCTTCCGCTCCGACCATTTCCTGACCATTGGTGGCGACGGCCTGCCCGGCCCGACCGATGCCTGGATCACTTTGGCCGGCATCGCCCGCGAGACCGAGCGCATCCGGCTGGGCACGCTGGTCACGTCGTCGACCTTCCGGGCACCCGGACTCCTTGCCGTGGAGGTGGCGGAGGTGGATGCCATGAGCGGCGGGCGTGTCGAGCTCGGCCTCGGCGCGGGGTGGTACGACGCCGAACACAGCGCGTACGGGTTCCCGTTCCCGCCGACCGGCGAACGCTTCGAGCGCCTCGAAGAGCAGTTCGCCATCCTCACCGGGCTGTGGACGACGCCCGGTCGGAGAGACATTCACCTTCGAGGGTCTCCACTACACGCTGAAGGACAGCCCGGCGCTGCCGAAGCCCGTCCAGCAGCCGCACCCGCCACTGATCGTGGGCGGTGGCGGCGCCAAGCGCACGCCGCGCCTTGCTGCCACCTACGCGGCCGAGTTCAACCTGCCGTTCACGTCGGTCGCTGACACCGAGGCCCAGTTTGGTCGGGTCCATGCCGCTTGTGCGCAGCGCGGCCGCGACCCCGAGACGCTGCGGCTCTCTGCCGCCCAGGTGGTGTGTTGCGGGGCCGACGAGGCCGAGGTCGCGCGGCGCGCCGCCAACATCGGCCGACAGCCCGACGAGCTGCGGACGAACGGAGTGGCGGGCACGCCCGACGAGGTGGTCGCCCGGCTGCAGTCCTACGCCGAGATCGGCGCCGAGACCGTATACCTACAGGTACTCGACCTCAACGACCTCGAGCATCTCGACCTGCTGGCCGCCGAGGTCATGCCCCGCGTCGCCTGAATCTGCTCCGACTCGACAAGATCGACCCGTTGGAGGCGGTCCTGTCGCTTGACCTGCACCGTTGCGCGATCTTCGAAGAACCAGGACGGAACCGCCGTTGCTTGTTAGCCTCCCGGTATCCGGTTCGGTGCCGGACACTCTCTGAGGGGAAGGTGGCTATGAAGAAGAAGCTGATCAAGGCAGGCGCGATCGCGCTGGGAGCGACGCCACTGCTTTTTGTGATGCCGCTCAGCGCGGGCGCCAGCGGGGCGCCCAGCGCCTCGGTCTCGCGGCAGGCGCGCAAACGTTTGGGCCCGCCACCGCGCTCCCCACGACCAAGATCGTGGGAACCACGGCACACCTCAAGCCGACGGCACTGACGGCCACCGGCGTGTGGGACGGCACGTCGGCATGTACGGCGGCGGTGGCTTCGTTCGTCGTCAAGAACAAGGAGACCGTGAGCGAAAAGGTCAAGTTCAAGGGATCGGAAGGCCTCGGTAAGTTGACCGACACCCTTTCGGCGGGTGCATCGACCGACGTGTGTGTGACGAGCGGCTACACCGGCGTGATCACCATCAAGCTGTCCGACGGCAACACCGCGGCTGTGACGTTCTGACGTTCTGACATTCTGATCGCGCGTCCGGACACCGACCCGTTGGGGTCGGTGTCCGGCGATCACTCCGGGGTCAGCGGCGCGCTTCGGCCTGTTCGACGACCCTCCACATGCCCGCGACCTCGGCCTGGCTCATGTGTGGGTCCGTGATCTTCCATTCCACGACGGAACGGAGCCGTGTCGCGATCTCTTTGCGGTCAAAGCGTGACACGAAGCCGTTCACCAACAGCGCTCTGCCCCAACCGAGAAGGGTGGCCTCCAGGCGGCCGGCGGGAATCTGACCGGCCGCCATCAGCACCCAGGCCACGCCGACATCGACGAGCGGGTCGCCGGCCGAAGCGTTCGGCCAGTCGATGACGACCGCTCTTTTCGAGCCGACCATGACGTTGAGCGGGTGCAGGTCCATGTGCACGACCCGGTCTCCAGCACCAACCGGAGCCTGAGGGAGGAAGTCGGGCGCCGCAATGTCATGGAGCTGTCCGTGCAGATCGGCCAGCGTCCTGGCTTGGCGCCGGAGGGTCCAGGGGGCCGCTGCAATCGCATCGACCATCGACCTTCCCTCGATCCGTTCCATCACGAGTTCCAACCCGTCGTCGCTCAGCTCTTCGATGGCGGGAACCGGATAGCCCTGTTCATGGAGGTATGCCATCGTGCGTGCTTCCCGCGCCATGGAATGTCCCTCCCTCGAGCGCCGCAGGACCAGTCCAGCTCCGTACTCGAAGATGTCGGAGTCCCTTCCCGCGGCCAGCAGCGGGCCAGGAGGTTTCATAGGGCGAAGCTATCCGCTGGTGTGGCGAGCTCCGGGTTCCTTGCCTGATGCCGTGGCGATCGCCGATTGGTCCCGGCGCGGCCCGGTTCGTACGAGCGATCGCCTCGGTACGCTTGGCCCAGGCCGGGACTGCATTTGCGCCCCGGCCCACGGCGGGACACGCGGCACAGAGGGAGGACGACATGAGCATCACCAGCCGGGGCGCGGTGGGCCCGACCAGTGAAGCGCCGGCATCGGAAGCGGGCGGTCCTCCCGGTGAGTTCCCGCCGCTCGACAGCGTCGAGCTCGATGCGGTCGTCACCCTTGTGGCCGATCACGCCCCAGCCTGGGCCAAGACAGGTGCCGCGGCGCGCGCCGAGCTGTTGCAGCAGGTGATCGACGACACCATGGCGGCCAAGCAGGCGTGGCTGAGCGCCGCGTGCGAGGCCAAAGGCCTGGCGCCGGGTACGACGGAGGCCGGCGAGGAGCTCTTCACTGGCATCGGGACCTTCGTGCGGATGGCGCGGTTGCTCCGTGACTCGTTGCGCGACATCGCCAAGGAGGGCAAGCCCGCCCTGCCCGGCCCCGTGCGCGAGGCACCCGACGGTCGGCTGCGGGTCCAGGTCTTCCCCGATGGCACGTTCGACCGGATCACGTTCCCGCAGACGACGGCCGAGGTCTGGATGCAGCCCGGCGTGACCAAGGCCTCGCTCGTCGAGGGCCAGGCGGCGGCGTATGACGATCCCGCCGTCCACGCTGGCACGGCGCTGGTGCTCGCCGCCGGCAACGTGGCCTCGCTCGGCCCGCGCGACGCGCTGAGCAAGCTCTTCCTCGAGGGCAAGACAGTCGTCCTGAAGGCCAACCCGGTGAACGACTACCTGGTGCCGCACTGGACGAAGGCCCTTGGCGCGCTGCTCGATTCGGGTGTCCTCCGCATCGTGCGGGGCGGGACGGCGGTGGGCCAGTACCTGACGGGCCACGCCCGCATCGACGAGGTGCACATCACGGGGTCCGACAAGACGTACGACGCCGTCGTGTTCGGCGTCGGTCCCGACGGCGAGCGCCGCAAGGCCGCCGACGAACCGTTGTTGGACAAGCCCGTCACGGCCGAGCTCGGCAGTGTGTCACCGGTGATCATCGTCCCGGGCACGTGGTCGATCGCCGAGCTGCGCTACCAGGCCGAGCACGTGGCGACCATGTTGGCGAACAACGCGGGCTTCAACTGCGTCTCGGCCCGGGTCGTCGTCACGCACGCGGCCTGGCCCCAGCGCGACGCCTTCCTCGGTGCGCTGACCCAGACGCTGGCGGAGATCACCACGCGACGCGCCTACTACCCCGGTGCCGCCGACCGGCGCGATGCCTTCGTCGCCGCCCATCCCGAGGCCGAGGAGTTCGGTCACGGGCCCGACGACGCGCTGCCCTGGACCTTCATCCCCGGCGTCCCGCCGGGGCATCTCGACGACATCTGCTTCAACGTTGAGTCGTTCTTCGGGGAGCTGGCCGAGACTGCCCTGCCGGCCCCTTCGGCGGCGGCCTTCATCGACGCCGCCACGGCCTTCTGCAACGACGTCTTGTGGGGCACCCTGGGCGCAACCATCATCGTGAGCCCGGCATCGGCCAGGGACACTGACGTGGCCGATGCGCTCGAGCGCGCCGTGGCGGACCTGCGCTACGGCTCCATCGGGGTGAACCTCTGGCACGGCGTGTCCTACGCCTTGGGATCGACGACCTGGGGCGGCTACCCCGGGCATCCGCGCACCGACATCCAGTCCGGGACCGGTGTGGTGGGCAACGCACTGATGTTCGACCGCCCGCAGAAGTCGGTGGTGCGCGGGCCGTTCCGCGCGCGACCCAAGCCGCCCTGGTTCGCGACGGCCAAGGACTCCTACGACGTGATGCAGCGCTTTGTGGCCTTCGAGGCCGAGCCGTCTGCGGCCAAGATCCCGGGCCTGCTCCTCTCCGCGATGCGCCACTGATCACGAGCGCACGCCGGGAGGGTCGTTACATCGTCTTGGCGCGCAGCTGGGGAACGGCGTAAGGCGCGGCGGCGACGATCGCCGCGATGAGGCCGACAACGGCACCGAACCCCCACCCGACACCGCCGCCGCCCGGCTTGTCGATGAAAGCGATCAGCGTCAGCACGGCGTCCACGACGGTCCCGACCAGCATGACGGTGAGATGGGGGACGTCCTGGCTGATCGGAAGCTTGTCCCATCCGGCGCGGAGCACGAGGTAGGCGATGAGCAGGATCGAGATGATCAGCGTCAGGTACATCCAGCCGTGCCAGAGCCCGTTCACCGATCCGCCGATGGAGTAGCCCGCGACTCCCACCGAGACGGTGAACCAGGGGAGGAACAGACAGATGAAGAGCACGAGGGTGGCCACACCGGAGATCCGGTCGGCCAACGACCAGCGCGCCGCGTTGAACTTGTAGGCGGGGACGGAGGACCCGGATGTTGCCGCGGCGGGTGCCGCCGCCGTTGCAGCCGATGCGCCACCCATCACGGGTGCAGCCTGGGCCACCGCACCGGTCCCGAGCGGCGCCCCGCAGTTGGAGCAATTGTTGGCGTTGTCAGCGGCCTCGCTCTGACACTGAGGGCAGGTCTGTGGCATGGCGGTCCTCCATCGATCTGGCGACGGGGAGCCCGCGTACTCTCCGCACGCATCTGTGACTACTGCGGTCCGCACCACAAAGTCTACGGGGGTGTAGGCCCGCTGCCTAGGGATCCCACGTCGAAGAAGGGGATCCAAAGAGCCCTGGCCAAGCCGGTTTTTGTGCTCTCGGGCGCGCCGGGGACCGCGCTTGTCAGTGTGTTGGGGAGCCGCTCGGGAACTCCGCCACGGTGGTGTGGACGGTCCGCCTCGGTTGCAAGAGGGTGATGCGAGCCAGGGTGTCCCCGCCGACGGCGACGCACGCCGACGCTGAGGGACAGGTCACAGCCGTCAGCGTGATGGGCACGTAGGACAGCGGCGAGTTCTTGAAGGTCGTCCCGCCGTCGACGCTCTGCGCGACGGCCCCCAGGGCGATGGCGGGGAAGCCGATCCACTTGGTTCCGACCATGGCGCACTGGTCGGCCGAGGGGCAGGCCAGGCCGTACACGTCGTCCACGGAACTCGGTCCTTGTCCGAGTGCCCAGGTCTGCCCTCCGTCGCTGCTGTACAAGAGCTCGCCCTTGGCCGGCACGACGTCGCTGACCGTTGTCGCCGTCGTCCCCGCCGCGAGACAGGCCGACGGAGTGGGGCACGCGATGCTCTGGAGGACGCCGATTCCCGCCGGGAGAGTGGCCAGCGCCCAGGTCTGCCCTCCGTTCGTGCTCAGCGCGACCGCGCCCGCGCCATGGCTGTTGGCGGTCGGCACGTAGCCCGGCACGAGGCAGGCGCCGCCGGCGCTGCAGACGAGATCGTCGCTGGCGATGAAGAGCGAGGGGAGGTTGCCCTCTTGTTGCCACGTCTGCCCGAAGTCGGCGCTGTGGGCGGACCACATGACGGTGCCCTGACTGACCAGCACGGTGCAGTCCGACGTGCTCGCGCAGGTGACAGCGGCCACGGTCAGCGCGCTCGCCGGCGCTGAGGCGGGAGACCACGTCACGCCGCCGTCCTCGGTTGTCACCACGACCCCGCTCCCCGGCAGCGATGCGCCGTTCGAGCCGACAGCCATGCAGGCCAGCCGGGTCGGGCAGGAGATTCCGCTCAGTTGTGGTGTGGAGCCGCCGGTGAGGTGCTCGGCCTTCCAGGTGGTGCCGCCGTTCTTGGTGGCGACGATCACCGTCGCACCACCGGCCGGCGCGGGGTTCGGTCCGGCCACCCCCACCGCCCAACAACGGGTGGCGTCGGCACACGAGACGGCCCCGAGCTGACCGGTGCCGTTGGGCGCGGGCTGGCCGACGGCCAGGGGGGTCGCTTTGGGCTCCCCGAGGACGCGTGTCGTCGGGGTTGTGCTCGGGTGCCCCGTCAGCGAACAGCCCGTCGCGGCCAGCGTCACCACGGCGAGGAGAAGGAACAGACCGCCACCGCGGGCAAGGGCACCCCTGTGTCGAGGCACGGAAGGTGGAACCACGGCGGGACGACAATAGCTGCGGGGGGCGCATTTTCGGGTGCACCGTTGGGTACCTTGGCACCCGTGGACTGGGTGGACCTCCTGATCATCGGCTTCATGCTCCTGTTTGCCGTCCATGGGCTACGGGTCGGCGCCTTGGTCCAGATCTTCACCTTCGTCGGGTTCTTCCTCGGCTTCCTCCTCGGGGCCTTGGTGTGGTTGCCGCTGCTGCGGACGGGGCAACAAGACGACCTGACCCGATCGGTCGTCGTGGTGTCCCTCGTGATGGCGACGGCGTGCCTCTTCGGCTACGGGGGACAGGTCCTGGGCTCCTGGAGCAAGGTCAGCGTGCGGCGACATCACATGGGGCAGGTCGACGCCGTCCTCGGGGTCGGCGTGGCGGTGATCGCCGTGCTGCTCTCGGTCTGGCTGGTCGCGGCGGTGATCACGTCGCCCAACAGCCGCTTCACGTCGCTCGGCGCGGCCGTGGCACGCTCCGACATCTTGCACTCGATCGACCGGATCCTTCCCCAGGCGCCCTCGATCTTCAACGACCTGCAGACGTTCTTGAACAACCAGGGCTTCCCGCAGGTGTTCTCCACGTTGACGCCGCCGTCGACGCCACCCGTCTCGTCGCCGACCAACGCCCAGACCCGCGCGCTGGCCGACCCGGCCGTCTTCTCGACGGTCAAGGTGTTGGGCACCGCGTGCGACAACGAGCAGGAGGGCTCCGCCTTCGTCGTCGGGCCGGGCCTCGTGGCCACCAACGCACACGTGGTGGCCGGCGAGCCCAACGGCAGTACGCAAGTGCTCGTCGGGAGCGACGCGTACAGCGCGACGACCGTCTACTTCGACCCGTCCTTCGACCTCGCCATCTTGCGCACCGACGCGCCGGTGGGACCGGCGCTCAGCATCAGCCCGAACCTGGTCGCGCGCGGGACCCAAGCCGCATTCCTCGGCTACCCCGAGGACGGACCGCTCACCATCGACCCGGCCGGGGTGACCGAGGAGATCACTGCCATCGGAAAGGACATCTACAACAACGGTTCGGTCACCCGAGGCGTCTACGCGCTCGACGCGGACGTCCTGCCCGGCAACTCGGGCGGTCCCCTCCTCGGCCCGGGCGGCCAGGTCATCGGCGTGGTCTTCAGCCGCTCGACCGTCTACGCCGACGTGGGCTACGCCCTCACGTCGCCCGGAGTCCTCTCTCGGGTGCAACAGGCCGAAGGGCACCGCTCGGCCGTGAGCACCGGTCCGTGCATCTCCGGTTAACGCGGCAAGATTGACACCATGAGCCAGCGCATCGAGGACTACGCAGTGATCGGCGACCTTCACACGGCCGCCCTGGTGGGCCGAGATGGAGCGGTCGATTGGATGTGCCTGCCACACTTCGACTCGCCATCGTGCTTCTCCCGCCTCCTCGGGGACGAGAGCCACGGCTTCTGGCGGCTGGCACCGAAGGGAGGCGCGAGCGCCATCCTGGCGACGCGTCGCTGGTACCGGCCGGACGCGCTGGTGCTCGAAACCGAGTTCGACACGGTGGACGGCACTGTGCGCATCACCGACTGCATGCCTGTGCGCGACAGCCATCCGCATCTCGTGCGCAGTGTCGAAGGCGTGAGCGGGTCGGTCGACATGCGCATGGACCTGACCGTGCGCTTCGACTACGGACAGGTGATCCCGTGGGTCACGTCGCACGACGGGCTCACTCGCTACACCGCGGGGCCCGACTCAGTGGCGCTGTGGCACCGGGTCGACGCACAGGGGCAGGACATGAGCACGGTGGCCGAGTTCACGGTGACGGAGCGGGAGCGCTATCCCTTCACGCTGGTCTGGTACCCCTCCCACGAGGACCCACCACCGCCCCTCGACAGTTATTACGCCGTGCATCTCACCGAGGCCTTCTGGACCGAGTGGGCCGCGCAGTGTTACTACGACGGCCCCTATCGCGACGCGGTGGTGCGTTCGCTGATCACGCTGAAGGCGCTGACCTACGAGCCCACCAGCGGCATCGTCGCCGCCGCCACCACGTCGCTACCCGAGGCGCTCGGTGGCAACCGAAATTGGGACTATCGCTTCTGCTGGTTGCGAGACGCCACGCTGACCCTCGAGGCGCTCATGCGCGGGGGCTACTTCAGTGAGGCGCTGGGCTGGCGCGACTGGCTGCTGCGAGCCGTCGCCGGCGATGTCTCCGAGCTCCAGATCATGTACGGCGCCGCGGGTGAGCGCCGGCTCGAGGAGTGGGAGGCGTCGTGGCTGCCCGGCTACGAGGACTCGAGCCCGGTCCGCATCGGCAACGCAGCGTCCCAGCAGTACCAGCTCGACGTCTACGGCGAAGTCATGTCGGCGCTGCACTCGTCCGCCCACGCCGAAGGAGTGCAAGGCGAGGCCGCCTGGGCCCTGCAGAGCCAGCTGATCGATTTCATCGAGAAGGGCTGGCTCGAGCCCGACGACGGCATCTGGGAGGTGCGCGGGCCGCGGCGCCACTTCACGCATTCCAAGGTGATGGCCTGGGTGGCGGTCGACCGCGCGGTGCGCACGCTCGAGGAATGGCCCGACCTCACCGGGCCGTTGGAGAAGTGGCGTTCGCTGCGCGACGACATCTTCAACGAGGTCATCGAGAAGGGCTACAACGACGACATCGGCGCCTTCACCCAGTACTACGGGTCGGACCAGCTCGATGCCAGCGCGCTCATGATCCCCCTTGTCGGCTTCTTGCCTGCCGACGACCCCCGTATCGTGAGCACCGTGGAGGCGGTGCAGCGCGAGCTGCTCGACCACGGCTTCGTGCTGCGGTACAAGACGTCCGACGACGGCGCGGTGGACGGGCTCACCGGCCGGGAGGGTGCGTTCTTGGCCTGCTCGTTCTGGCTCGTGGATTGCCTCCACATGATCGGGCGCGACGAAGAGGCGGTCGAGATATTCGAGCGGCTCTTGGCGCTGCGCAACGACCTCGGCTTGCTCTCCGAGGAGTACGACCCGTTGGCCGGCCGCTTGGTGGGCAACTTCCCCCAGGCCTTCTCCCACGTGTCGCTCATCAATTCGGCCTTCCGCCTGAGTGGGCACGACCCGCTCGCCCCGGTCCTCGAGCGCCACAAGGAGCTGACAGTCGACCGCTCCGCCAACATCGCGCCGGTGATCCAGCGGATGAAGCGAATCGGCCGGGTCACCGCCGCCCGCCGGCGGGCCGGCGCCCAAAACTGACCGACCGCGTCGCCTCCAGCCTGGCCCTCCTTGACAAGAGGCAGCCGACACCGAGGTCCCACCGCCCCGACGACCCCACTGGGAGGAAACCATGAAGGCGCTCACCATCGTCCCCTTGCAGGCGGGCTCTGCCGCGCTCTCGGACATGCCCGAGCCACCCGAGTCCGACGGCGCGGTGCTGGTCGAGACGCTGGCCATCGGCGTCTGCGGTACCGACATCGAGATCCTGACCGGGCAGTACGGCTGGCCCCCGCCCGGTGAGGAGCGTCTGGTCCTCGGACACGAATCGCTCGGCCGCGTGCTCGAGGCGCCGGCGGGCGGAGCGTTGGCCAAGGGCGACCTCGTCGTCGGCATCGTGCGCCGGCCCGACCCGGTGCCCTGCGCGAACTGCGCCGTGGGCGAATGGGATTTCTGCCGCAACGGCCTCTACACCGAGCGCGGCATCAAGCAGCACCACGGCTACTGCTCGGAGCGCTACCGCATCACGCCCGACTTCACGGTCAAGGTCGACTCGGAGCTCGGTGTCCTGGGCGTCCTGTTGGAGCCGACGAGTGTGGTGGCCAAAGCGTGGGAGGAGGTCGACCGTGTCGGCTCCCGCGCCCACTGGGACCCCAAGAAGGTGCTCGTGACCGGGGCCGGCCCCATCGGTCTCCTCGCTGCGCTCATCGGCGTCCAGCGGGGCCTCGAGGTGCACGTGATCGACCAGGTCACCACCGGCCTCAAGCCCGACCTGGCCGCTGCCCTCGGCGCGACCTACCACACGGGCACGGTGGCCGACGCGTGTCCCGGCGCGGACGTCATCATCGAGTGCACCGGCGTCCCCTCGGTCGTCTTCGATGCGATGTCCAATGTTGGCAACGGCGGGGTCGTCTGCCTCACCGGCGTGTCCTCGGGTGGGCACACGATCGATGTCGACGAGGGACTGCTCAACCGCAACATGGTGCTGGAGAACGTCGCCGTGGTCGGATCGGTGAACGCCAACCGGCGTCACTACGAGGCGGCGGCCGACGCGCTGGCCAAAGCCGACAACGCGTGGCTGGCGAGGCTGATCACGCGCAAGGTCCCGCTCGACGACTGGGAGAAGGCGCTCGACCGCCAGCCCGGCGACGTCAAGGTCGTCATCGAGGTCAACCAGGCATGAGGGCGCGCGGGTGAGCGGGACGCACGCACACGGACGGCACACGCACCGCCACGCCGATGCCGGCCTCCATGTTCACGACGCCGAGAGCGGCGACGCGATCCCCGCGGTCCCGGCGCCACGTGCCATCGCGACGGGCGTGCTCGAGATCGACACCATGCTCGGGGGTTGGGAGCGGGTCACCGCGGGCTACCTCATCGAGGGTCCGGCCCCGGTGCTCATCGAGACGGGCAGCCAGACCTCGGTCCCCATCCTCTTGGCTGCGCTCGACCACATCGGGGTCGGCCCGGCCGAGTTGGCCGGGGTCGCTGTCACCCACATCCATCTCGATCACGCTGGTGGCGTCGGCAACGTGGCCCGCGCCTTTCCTGCGGCCACGGTCTATGTGCACCCGAAGGGCGCGCGGCATCTGGCCGATCCGACCAAGCTGGTCAGCTCGGCGGCGCGCGTCTACGGCCCGCTGCTCGATTCCCTCTACGGCCGCATCGACCCGACGCCCGCCGAGCGCCTGCACGTGCTCGAGGACGGCGAGGAAATCACCGTTGGACCCGACCGCGTGCTCGTCGCCGTGGACTCGCCTGGTCATGCCAAGCACCACCTCGGCTTGCACGACTCGGTGAGCGGCGTCCTCTTCGCCGGCGACGCGGTCGGGGTCAAGCTGCCGGACGGCGGCGTCCTGAGGCCCTCGACCCCGCCGCCCGACTTCGACCTCGAGCAGGCGCTGAGCTCGCTGGCCAAGTTCGCGGCCCGTCGTCCCTCGGGGATTGCACTGGCCCACTACGGCCTGCTCGACGAACCCGAGGAATTGCTGGCCGAGGCCGACGAGACGCTGCGGCAGTGGGCCGAGACGGCGGAGACCGCCTACCGGGAGGGCGGGGACATCGCCGACGCGCTCGCTGCCCGCTTCGATCCGCTCCTGGGCGACATCGACGCCGCCCACAAGGAGAAGCTCGACATCATGAACGGGGTCCACTCCAACGCGGCGGGGTTCCGGCGCTGGCTCGAAGGGCGCGAGACGCTCGGCGCCACCTGATCGGGCGGCGAAGCCCAGGTCAGAGAGGTCGCACTCGGACCGCCCAACGACTCAGACGACGAGCTTGGCCCGGAGCTCCTCCTGGCGTACCTCGAAGTCGTCCAATGAGATGCGGCCTTCGGCCAGGTCCTCGTGCAGGGCGGCGAACTGTTCGAGGAGCTGTGTCTGGTCGACGTCCTGGGCCGACGGAGCGTTGTCGGGCTGGTCGCTCGCCGCGGCCTTGTCCTCGCGACGTGAGAGGCGGTCGTCCATCTTGGCCTTGGCCCGCTCCTTCTTGGCCTGGTCGCGCTGCAATTTTCCAAATGTCGAACGTGCGCGTGCCATCGTTCACTCCTTTCCGGCCGCCGCGGGACGACCAGCTGTACCGGCAGGACTTCCGACCTGCCGCTGTCCTTGCCGCATCCGCCAGTGCGGCGGGCCTACAGGCCCCGAGCGGAGGAGGTGGGATTTGAACCCACGGTACCCATGAGGCACAACGGTTTTCGAGACCGTCCGATTCGGCCGCTCTCGCACTCCTCCGGGCGAGAGTCTACTCGCTGTGACCTGGTACGGAGGTTCGGGACGGGTCCGCGGCGGCGCCGATTCGCGCGAAGAAGGAGGTCAGGGGAATGCGTCTCGCAGGGCTGTCGCGGACCGGTCCCGCGAGGCCCTTGGGCGTCGCGTGCTCAGTCGGGACGCCGGGCCGCGCCGTCCTCGGCTCCCTTGGCACCCCGTTTGGCGGCGAAGAACGAGGAGAGAAGGTCGCCGCACTCGGCCGCACGAAGGCCGCCCTCGACCGGGAGTTCGTGGTTGAGGCGAGGGTCGGCACAGAGGTTGTACAGCGTGCCGCAGGCTCCCGCCCGGGGGTCGGTGGCTCCGAAGACCAGACGGCCAACCCGGGCTGCAACCAGCGCACCGGCACACATGGGGCACGGCTCGAGCGTGACGACCATCGTCACCTCCGAGAGCCGCCACCCCCCGAGCGCAGCCGCCGTGTCGCGCAGCGCCAGCATCTCGGCGTGCGCGGTGGGATCCCCCGAGCGCTCGCGCTCGTTGTGTCGTGCCGCCACCACCTGGCCGCCGTGCAGCGTGACCGCGCCGACTGGCACGTCGCCCTCGGCCGCGGCGGCGCGCGCCTCGCTGAGGGCGATCGCCATGGCGTCGTCGTCAGTCAGCAGCCTGGGTGTGTCCGGCGTGGCGATGGCCCCAGTATGCGAGCTGGCCGGCTCGGAACGGAAGTTCACGCCGGCGGGCGCCGTCTGGCTGCCTCCTGAATCAGGGCGTCGCCGTGTTCAGCGCGTGCTGGAGGGCGTCCATCGTCGACTGCAGCTGCGTCGACTGGGCGAAGAACTCGTCGATGAAGGAGCCGAGCTGAATGGCGGGCAACCCGTTGATGGTCCCGAGGAAGCCGATGTCCTGGTGCACCTGCGCGGCGGCCGTGCGCGCGGCGCTGCGCGCCGCCTCGGGCACTGTCACCGACGAAGCCAGCGTCTGGTAGAGGTCGAGCGAGTCCACGTAGGGGTTGATGATGGTGGCCACCCGAGGCGGCGTCGGGAAGACCGTGATCGTCGTCAGCCCGGCTTGGGCCCCACTCGATGCCGATTGGACATCGGTGATCGCCGACTCGAGGCGCGGCGACGTTGGCCGGCGACGATGCACCGGCCGTCGGCGCCACCGCCGTCCGTGTCGTCGCGGGCGTCGCGGGCGGCGCTGCGCTCGAGTGGATGTGCCCGAAGTGCAGGGCCACCGCCCCGATGACGACGGCAAGGAAGAGGCAGGCCAACAGGACGAACCGGCGGACGTCGGTCTCGGCATATGCGGTGGCGATGCGTCCACGGGCGCGGGTCGGAGCCCGCGTGGCGGCAGCGCTTTCGTCGTCCTGCTCGCCATAGGCGGCGACGAACTCGTTGAGCTCTGACAGGTCAGCGGGTATGACGACGAGTTCTCTGCTCTGGTCCGCCTCGTCGTACGCGTCGGAGCCGTCGTCCCATCCCGACACCGGTACCGGCGCGGCGACCGCCGCCGGCTCCCACTCCGGCTCCCACTCCGGCTCCCACTCCGGCTCCGGCTCCGGCCCCGGCTGACGCCAGGCAGCGCCGTCACCGTCGTCGACGACCGTCTCGTCCTCGTCCGTTTGGTCCGCATCGAGCCCGACAGTGTCGCTGGCGAACTCGGTGTGCACCTGAGAACGCTCTTCCCACGAGGTGGTGGCAACCAGAACGGACTCCCCCGCCTCCTCGTCTTCGAGCCAGGCTTCGGGTTCATCGCCCTCGGCGCCGGTCGTCAGGGAGACTTCGTCCAGCTCGTCCAGCTCGTACGCCTCGTCGACGGCGGCGACAAGCTCGTCGTCCTCGTCGAGCCACTGCTCGGACTCCTCGTCGTCGTCGAACGCGTCGTAGCTCCCCTCGTCGACGGCCACGACAAGCGCGTCATCCTCGCTGGAGTCGCCGAAGAGGGCCTCCTCCATCCGGGCGAAGGCGGCTTCGACCCGTATCCGGTCCTCAGTCGAAGCGACACCGTCGTCGGCCACCTCGACGTCGCCGGCGATGGAGTCGTCGGTGATCGCGTCGTTGGAGATCTCATCGCTGGTGATGGCGTGAGCCGCGGCCCCCTCGACGGGCGCGGCAATCTCCGCTTCGTCGACCCACTCGTCGTCCAACCCCATCACTCGGCGCTCCATGCGTTCGAGCGCGGCCGCGATGCGTGCCGCATCTGCCGCGGCGGCCTGGTCCTCGACGCTGACTTCGGGCTCCTCCCCCTCGAACGCATCCCAGCGCAGCTCGAGGTCCTTTTTGGCGAGCTCGAGGTCTTCCTCCTCGTCGTCGATCTCGAGGCCGGACGCGCGAGCGTGCGCCCGGGCGCGCATCGCCACGTCCTCTTCGTCCTCGTCCTCGGTGTCGTCGCTGTCCGGGACGAACTCGTCCCAGGCCAGCTCGGAGTCGTCCGCTACCTCTGTCGTCATGGCAGCCCCCTCACGCTGTGGTCCCCTCACGCTGTGATCCCCTCACGCTGTTGTCAGTTCACGGTGTCGTCAGTTCTCGATGGTTCGTTCACGTCGCCGTGAACACGAAATCGGCGGTCGTACAGTCTGCCGGGAGGGCGGCCACGACGAGGTACTGGTCGGTGGTTCCGCTCACCGTCCACACGTTCAAGTCCGGCTCGTGCGTCAAGCACCTCACGTTGGGGTCCTGGGTCTGGAAACCGGTCAGCTGTCCGACGGGGCTCGACCCGCTCACCGCCGGCGGCGTGCCGGTCACCTCGGTGAGGGTGACCGTCGACCCCTGCCATTGCCCGCTGGAGGCCGGGGGGAGCGTCGTGGTCGTGCTCGTCGTCGGTGTCGTCGTGGTGGTCGTCGACGTCGGTGTGGTCGTGGTCGTGCTGGACCGGGGTACAGAGGTGGAGGTCTGGTCGGTCGGAGCCGACGAGTTCGTCGGGGACGACGGGGGCGGGCTCGGCGACGTGGCCGCCGGAGGCGAGACGGACGTCGACGGGGGACCGGCGGGACCGTCCTTGACGGCCGGCGCGAACCCGAGCAGGGCCGCGAGGTCCGCGGGCGCGTTGCCATCCCCGCCGAGGGTCCAGATGCCGACGCCGGCCAGACCGTTCGCCTGCGCCAGCTGCGCGGTGTCGTAGAGCGACGTGGGGTCCTCGAAGAAGGTCTCGTGCCACTGGTTGCCCACCTGGTACGAGGTCCAGCCCGAGTCGGTCACCGGGTCCCAGTACTGGGGATGGCCGCTGGTGTCGATGTCGCCCAGCGACACGTCGGTGGCCGGGCCCGTCGCCGTCGCGTTCAGTGTGCCGTCGGTCGTCGGCCAGTCGATGCCGAAGAACGGCACGCCCAGGATCACCTTGGACGGCGGCACCACCGCGTCGTACTCGTCCACCGCGGTCTGGTCGGAGAACATCCCGCTCGTCAGCGGCGAGGACGGGCCCTGCGTCGCGCTCAGGTTCGGGTTGTACTCCATGACGAAGAACGCATCGACCGCGTCCGCCAGCGCCGGGATGTCGAACCAGCCGTTGGTCCCCGAGGCCGAGCTCGAGTAGGTGTCCATGGTCACCTGGTAGTGCGGGTTGACGGCGTGCATCACCGACGAGACCGTGTCGACGAGACGGGTCAGCCCGGCGTTGTCGGCGGAGCCCTGGCCCTCGAGGTCGAGGTTCACCCCGTCGAGGTTCTTGGCCTCGACGGCGGCGACGATCGCGCGCGGCGAGCGTGGCGGCCGCGGTCGGCGAGGAGGTGAGCGCATCGAGCTGGCTCTGGTCGAAGTTGTTGACCGTCAGCACCACGCGGTCGCCCGCCCTATGCGCCTCCGTCACCAAGTTGGCCAGCGCCTGGCTCTCGTACCCGGTCCACCCCGGGCCCGACTGGACCGAGCGTCCCGTCGAGGTTCACGCCGACGGCGAAGTAGGCGAGCGTCGAGATCCCCGCCAGGTTGAACCCGCCGGCCTGAGCGAGTGTCCAGTAGGGCGCGAAGCCGAACACCTCGTGCGGCTTGAGAGGCGGCGCGGTCGCCAGGCTCGGCGGCGCGGGGGCCGGCGGCGCAGTGGCGGGAGCGAGCAGGGCCGCTTTGCCCGCGGCTTCGAGCGAGGCCAGATCGAGGGTGCCGGCGTTGGCCGAGGGGGTGATGGTGTCCGCGTCGCTCGCCACGCCGTACAGGCGCGCCGACGGCCCGCCCGCGGTCATCAGCGCGGCGATCACCACGGCGCAGAGAAGGGGGATTGCACCGTGCCGGCGCACGAACGTGCGAACCGGCCCGACCCGGCCGAGGCGTGCCGGGCGCGGACATCGAGGCGGAGCCCGGAGCCGGGCTCGTCGGCCCCCGGGCCGGGCGTTGGCTTCACGTTCAAATATCGGCCCGGACCAGGGGAGAAGTTGAGCCCTCTCCCTGTGCGGAGGAGGTGGGATTTGAACCCACGGTTGGTTGCCCAACACACGATTTCCAGTCGTGCCGATTCGGCCGCTCTCGCACTCCTCCCGAAATGCAGCCTGGTCAGGCTAATGGCCCTGGCAGGTGCGGTTCTGCCGATCGACCCGAAACCCCCGGGAGGCCCGACGCCGCGCGCCGCGACCCAGTGGGGAACCGTCACGCTCGTGTTCACTCCATTGTCGCTTTGAGTTCATCTTTGTGTAACCTGGAATTTGGCGAAAGGAGGACCCATGAGCGTCTCGACGAGGATCTCGCAGCAGCCGTGGACACCGAGGAGCGAGGCCGGCGAGGCCGGCGCTCCGCACGACGTCGCACCGCGTGCTGGTCGTCACCGACGGGTCTGCGACCGCCGGGGGTCACGCCGGAGCCGGCGCCGACGCCGCCCGCGCCGCCTTGGCCCTCGGCCACGACTGGACCGTCACCTTCGGCGCCGACGTCTGTGCCATGGAGGTCTCCGAACACCATGACCGGCACCAGCCACGTGCGCACCATGGCGCGGCCGGCGACAGCGGCCCTGCGGGGTCGGACGCCGACGCCGACGCCGACGCAACGCGCGCGCGTCGCGTCGAGGTGCACGGGTGGACGCTGCGGTGCGCGCACCCGCCGGCTGGCCGTCTGCGATCACCGCAGCGGCGGAACGCTGCGGCGCCGATGTCATCGTGCTCGGCGTCGACCGACGCCGCCTGGCGAGGCGTCACCTCGTCCCCAGCCTGCGCGACCAGCTGACCGAGCGCGACCGCGCTGCCTGTCCTCGTCGCGCCCTCGACGGCACCGGTCGGCGACGATACCGCCTCGGTGTCCGGTGCGGACGCGCCGCGGCGGCACGGCGCGGGCCGGCCGAACACCTCGAGGGCTACGCGCATGTTTAGGACGGTCGTCGTCGGCGCCACCGACTCGGAAGGGTCGGCCCGGGCCTTCGAGCGCGCCCTCGATGTGGTCCGCTCCTCCGGCGGCACCCTGCACATCGTCACGGCGCTGGGCCGCAAGGAGGAGCCGGCGCCCTACCTCCCCGCCGAGTTCCGCTACACGGAGGCGGGCGCCGGCGCCACCGACTGGCTGCTCAGCCGGCTGCGCACCCGGGCGGCCGAGGGCCACGTCCGGGTGGAGACACACCCGGTGCTGGCCGGCCCGGGCGAGGCCATCGTGCGGGTCGCCACCGAGTCGCAGGCCGACCTCGTCGTCGTCGGGTCGTCGAGCGCGCACGGCCACCGCCAGCTGGGCGACGTCCCCAAGACGGTCATGGACGCCGCGCCCTGCGCCGTCCTCGTCGTCTGAGCGCCGGTCGACCCGGCCCACGTCGTCTGAGCGCCGGTCGACCCGGCCCACGTCGTCTGAGCCACTAGCCTGGGCTCCTCGCCGCCCGGTGTTGGGTGCGGTGGCCGGGTCCTGCGCAACGGCCGCTCGTGAATCGAGTCAGGGTCGGAAGGCAGCAGCTCTCAGCGGGTCTGGTCGGGTGCCGTAGTCAACCTGGCTGCCGCACCGAGCACCGGGCGAGCCGGGTCGTGCTGTCGGCAGCGCATGGGTAGGCTCGACCGACATGGCCGACGCCCCCTTTGTTTCGCTCTATCGCCGTTTCCGGCCCGGGCGATTCGACGAGATCCGTGGCCAGGACCACGTGGTGCGCGCGCTGCGCAGCGCGGTGCGCGACGAGCGCGTCTCGCACGCCTACCTCTTCAGCGGGCCCCGCGGCACCGGCAAGACGTCGTCGGCGCGCATCTTGGCCAAGGCGCTCAACTGCGAGGCGCCGGTCGACGGTGAGCCCTGCGGCGTGTGCACGCTCGTGCGTCGAGATCACCCAGGGCAACTCGCTCAACGTCCACGAGCTCGATGCGGCCTCGAACAACGGCGTCGACGCCATGCGCGACCTCGTCGCCCACGCCGGCCTCGGGACGCCCGGGCGCTGGAAGGTCTACATCGTCGACGAGGTCCACATGCTCTCGACGGCGGCGGCCAACGCGCTGCTCAAGACGCTCGAAGAGCCGCCGAGCCACGTCGTCTTCGTGCTGGCCACCACCGACCCCCAGAAGGTGCCGCCGACCATCCGCAGCCGCACCCAACACCTCGAGTTCCGCCTCCTCGGTGCCGAGACGCTGCACGGCCTCCTCGAGACGGTCAACGCCGACGCCGGCCTCCACCTCGACGACTGAGGCGCTGGAGGTGGCGGTGCGGCGCGGTCGCGGCTCGGCCCGCGACGCCCTGTCCGCCCTGGACCAGGTGGTGGCGTCGGGCTCGGCCGACGCAGCCCGCCCCGAGCTGGCCCAGCTGCTCGATGCGCTGGCCGAGGGCGACGTCAGCACCAGCCTCGTCGCGCTGAGCGCGCTGCTGGCCGGCGGCTGGGGTCCCCAGCAGCTGGCGACCGAGCTCATCGACGACCTGCGCCAGGTCTTCCTCGCCGCACTGGCCCCCGAGCTGTGCGCGGTGTCGGCGGACGTCGCTCGAGCGCTTCCGCTCGCTCGCCGAGACGATGGGGCTGCCCGCGGTCGTGCGCAGCATGGAGATCCTCGGCCACGCGCTGGTCGACATGCGCGAGGCACCCGACGCGCAGGTGGTGCTCGAGATCGCGGCCGTGCGCGCGGTGCGACCCGATCTCGACTCGGGCATCGAGGCGCTGTCCGAGCGCGTCAGCGTGTTGGAGCGCTCGCTGACCGGCGCCGCCGCCTTCCCGCGACCCGGTGCCGCCCCGCCCGCGTCCGGCGCGCCGCCCGCCGCCCGCCCGGTTCCCGAGCCCGCCGAGCACGCCGAGCGCACCGCCCCGTCACCTCCAGCACCAGCGCCGGCGCCCACCGACGCCGGGTCCGTCGCGGCCAAGCCGTCACTCGGTGCCATCAAGCGCTCCAAGGCGGCTGCGGCCGAGGCCGCCGCCCCGGTGCCGCCCCCGTCCGTCGCGGCGGCCGGCGCCAGTCCCACGGCAGACGAGCCGCGCGGTCGCCGCTGCCAGCCCGGCCCGGCACCGGCGGGCGACGGCGACAAGCCGTGGACCGCGACAGCCTGACCGAGGCGTGGGGCGACGGCATCCTCCAGTCGCTCCCGGCGCGGGCGAAGGCGCGCTTCGCCAGCGGCCGCTTCGTGGCGGTCGACGAGCAGGGTGCTCACTTCGCGCTGCCCAACGCGGCGCACCGCGACCAGTGCGCCGAGCAGCTGCCGCTGGTCGAGGCCGCGCTCGCCGAGCACTTCGGCACGCCGATCGCGCTCGTGCTCGTCATCGACGAGAGCACGGCGCCGCCCGGGCGCGCCGCAGAGCCGGCCGCCACGGTCGCGGCCGTCGGCCGCGTCGGGACGCGGTGGCCGCCGCAGCACCACGGCACAGGCGCCACCGCCGTCGGCGGCGCCTGCGCCCGACGACTTCGACGAGGTCGACCCCGCCGACTTCGAGGCCGCCACGGGCGGCGCCGATCAGGCCTCCGAGGCCGAAGCGCGCCTCTTGGAGGCCTTCCCGGGTGCGAGCGAGGTCCTCGGCTAGATGTACACCGGTCCCCTCCGCTCGCTCATCGACGAGCTCGGCCGCCTCCCCGGCATCGGCCCCAAGTCGGCCCAGCGCATCGCCTTCCACATCTTGAAGGTGCCGAGCGAGGACGCCCTCCGGCTGGCCGACGCCATCGTGGTGGTCAAGGAGCGCACGACGCTGTGTGAGATCTGCTTCAACGTGGCCGAGGGCGGCGCGTTGTGCGCGGTCTGCAGCGACGACCGGCGCGACCCCGAGGTGGTGTGCGTGGTCGAGGACCCCCGCGACATCGTCGCCGTGGAGCGCACCGGCTTCAAGGGCCGCTACCACGTGCTGGGCGGCGCGCTGAGCCCGCTCGACGGCATCGGCCGCGAGCAGCTGCGCACTCGGGGAGCTGCTCGACCGGGTGAAACAGGGTGCGATCCGCGAGGCGATCGTCTGCACCAACCCGACCATCGAGGGCGAGGCCACCGCGATGCAGGTGGCCAAGGAGCTGGGGCCTCTCGGGGTCACCGTCTCGCGGCCGGCCAGCGGGCTCCCCGTCGGCGGCGACCTCGAATACGCCGACGAGCTCACCTTGGGGCGTGCCCTCGAGGGCCGCCGCCCGCTGGAGGTCTGAGGCCGGGCCGCTGTCTCGTACAATTGCCGAGATGCGGATCGCCATCGTCGGAGCGACAGGGCAGGTGGGTGTCGTGTTGCGCGCCATCCTGGCCGAGCGCCGGTTCCCGGTGGACTCCATGCGGTACCTCGCCTCGGCGCGCTCGGCCGGCACGACGCTGCCGTGGGCCGACGGCGAGATCGTGGTCGAGGACGCCGAGACGGCGGACCTCTCCGGCATCGACCTCGCGCTGTGCTCGGCCCCCGCCTCGGTCTCGCGCCAGCTGGCGCCCCGTCTCGCTGCGGCCGGTGCGACGGTCATCGACAACTCGTCGGCCTGGCGCATGGACCCCGACGTCCCGCTCGTCGTCCCCGAGGCCAACGCGGAGGCGCTGCGCGACATCCCCAAGGGGATCGTGGCCAACCCGAACTGCACCACCATGGTGGTGATCCCGGTCCTCAAGCCGCTGCACGACGAGGCGGGCCTGAGCCGGGTGGTCGTCTCGACGTACCAGGCGGTCTCGGGCAGCGGCATCGACGCGGTGCGCGAGCTGGCCGAGCAGCTGGCCAAGACGGTCGACCGCGCGGCCGACCTCACCTTTGACGGGGGCGCCGTCGACTTCCCACCGCGCGAGGTGTACCCGGTTCCCATCGCGCACAACGTGATCCCGCTGCAGTTCACGATCGTCGACGACGGTTCGCTCGAGACCGACGAGGAGCAGAAGTACACCAACGAGACCCGCAAGATCCTCGGCATCCCCGAGCTCGCGCTGACCGCGACCTGTGTCCGCGTCCCGGTCTTCACCGGCCACTCCTCGTCGCTCCTGTGCGAGTTCGACCGCCCCCTCAGCCCCGAGCGCGCGACCGAGGTGCTGCGCACGGCGCCCGGCGTCGAGCTGGCCGAGATCCCGACGCCGCTGATGGCGGCCGGCCGCGACGTCTCCTATGTCGGCCGCATCCGGCGGGCCCAGGGTGCACCCAACGCGCTCGCCCTCTTCGTCTCGGGCGACAACCTGCGCAAGGGCGCCGCCCTCAACGTGGTGCAGATCGCCGAGGAGCTCGTCGCGCTGCGCAGCTGAGGCGGCGCCGGCCGGGTCTCAGCCGGGGCCGGGTCTCAGTCGGGGCCGGCCGAGACGGGCTCGGGCCCGCCCACCACCAACGTCGCCAAGCGACGGGCCAGGTTGACGGCGTGGTCCCCGAAGCGCTCGTAGAAGCGCGCCACCATCGCCAGCTCGATCGCCACCGGCAGCGACATGGTGCCGGCCACCAGCTCTGCGGTGAGGCTGACGTGGAGATCGTCCAGCTCGTCGTCGAGGTCGTCGATGGACGTCGCCGCGTCGACCGCGCGCTCGGCGAAGGCGTCGGCCGTCTCGCGCCAGATGGTGGTGGCCACCTCACCCATGCGCTCGACCAGGCCGCGGCTGCGCGCCGACATCTCGGCGCCCAGGCCGCGGGCAGCCCGGCGGGCGATGTGCTCGGCCAGGTCGCCGTTGCGCTCGAGATCGGGGAGCATGCGCAGGATCGCCACGTACTCGCGCCGCTCGTCCACCGTCGTCTCGCCGTAGACCAGCTGCTGCTGCACCGTCGTCAAGATCTGGCCGATGAGCCCGTCGACGAGCTCGTCGCGCTTGACGAGCTCCTTCGCCACCTCACGGTCGCCCGCGAGCAACGCGTGGGTCGCGCCGGCGATGGCCTCTCCCACGAGACCGAAGACCTGTGCGAAGAGACGGTCGATCTCGTGGGGCTCTGGCATCGTGCGGGGCCAGAGCGGCTGGTCGATCAGGGCCGAGCGGCCGGGACCTGCTCTTGGAGGCCGTCGTCCTCGACATGCCGGACGGACGTGCTCTTCGTGGTGCCACCGAGCTTGAACGCCATAAGGGGGACGCTACCGTTTCTGTTCCGGCGCCTGACGACCCCCAGATTCGCGCCGTCCCAGTTCGTTGCCCCGTTCGTTGCAACGCCGAGTCGATCGCAGGCCGCGCACTATCCCCGACCCTGTCACAGCCCACCGTTACCTTGGTCAGATGGTGTTCGGCGTGGTCATCGGCGTCGTTGTGGGGTTGGCAATCGGCGTCGCGTGGCATCTGTGGCGAAGCGCGCGTGAACAGGGCGCGCGCCGGCTGGCGGAGTCCCGGTTGGCCGACGCGCGGGCTGCGATGGCAGACCAAGCTGCGCATCTCAAGGCTGCAACCGACGCGGCCGCGGGGGCGGAGACCGCGCGCGCAGTCGCCGTCTGCGAGCTCGACCGGCTCAAGACGTTCGAGCACGAGGCCGCGCTGCAGGGCCGAGGAGGACCGCTCCCGCCTGGTCGGCACGTTCGCCGAGCTGTCGGCCGAGGCGCTCGCCAAGAACAACGAGCATTTCTTGACGCTGGCGGATACCCGGCTCAACGAGGCGCAGGCGGTGGCCCAGGGCGACCTGACCCGGCGACACCAGGCCATCGAGGAGCTGCTGAACCCGCTCAGCGAGACGCTGGCGCGTTACGAGCGCGGCCTCCAGACGATGGAGCTCGAGCGCAAGGGTGCCTACGCCAGCCTCAACGAGCGCGTCGCCGCGTTGCACGCGGGGCACGAGCAGCTGCAAAAGGAGACGCGGAACCTGGTGACCGCACTGCGGTCGCCCCAGACACGCGGTCGCTGGGGGGAGATGACGCTGCGCAACACGGTCGCAGGCGGCCGGCATGGTCGAGCACTGCGACTTCGAGGAGCAGCCGACGACGCCCGACCGAGGATGGCGCGGTCCGCCCCGACATGGTCGTACGCCTGCCGGGCGGGGGACAGGTCGTCGTCGACGCCAAGGTGCCCCTCGAGGCGTTCCTCCAGCTCATCGAGGCCGAGGACGAGGCGGCCCGCAAGGCGTTCCTCGACAAGCACGCCCGCCAGCTGCGCACGCACGTCGAGCAGTTGGCGAAGAAGGAGTACTGGACCCACGTCGAGGGCTCACCCGAGTTCGTGATCGCTTTCGTTCCGGGCGAGTCCCTGCTGGCAGCCGCCTGCGAGGCCGACCCCGGGCTCTTGGACTACGCGCTCTCCAAGCGCATCGTGCTGGCCACGCCCAACACGCTCGTCGCTGCGCTGCGAACGATCGCGCTGTCGTGGCAGCAGGAGCGCCTGGCCGACAACGCGCGGCAGGTCCAGCAGCTCGGCGCCGAGCTCTACGAGCGGCTGCGCTCCATGACGGGCCACATGCAGGCCTTGCAGCGCAGCCTCAGCTCGAGCGTCGACGCCTACAACAAAGCCATCGGCTCGCTCGAGTCGCGGGTCCTCGTCACGGCCCGGAAGTTCCCCGGCCTCGGCGTGGTCGGGACCGAGTCACCACAGATCGCCGAGCTCCCGCCGATCGAGGTGGCGCCGCGCCACCTGCAGGCGGTCGAGACTCTTCGACGAGATCGACGACGGCGACGAGTCCGAGCCGACCATCATGATGCTGCCCGACGGCGGCGCCAGTACCGGCCACCCGGCCTGACGCGCACCACGGCGGCACCGGAACACCGTCGACGTACTCTGCCGGGGTGCTGCACGCCCACCGCTCCGATCGCGCCGACATCCTCGTCGCGAAGCTGGCTCGGCTGGTGGCGGTGCCCCTCGACGACCCGATGGCGCCCGAGGTCGTCTCGGTGCCAACCCAAGGGATCGAACGCTGGCTCACGCAACGCCTGTCGGGCCATCTCGGCGCACGTGACGGCGCCCACGACGGGGTGTGCGCGAACGTCCACTTCCCATTTCCCGGGACGCTGATCTCGGGCGCCCTGGCGCGTGGCCTCGGGCACGGATCCCCAGACGGATCCCTGGTTGCCCGAACGTGCCGTCTGGCCGCTCATGGACGTGGTGGCCGAGCATTTCGACGAGCCCTGGCTGTCTCCTCTGGCCCAACACATCCGCAACTCCGAAACGGTGGAGGGGTCGAAGCGCTTCTCGAGCATCCGCCACGTGGCCGACCTCTTCGACCGCTACGGCGTCCACCGCCCCGACATGCTCCAGCGCTGGGCCGCCGGGGAAGGCGACGAGGCGGAGGCCGCCTGGCAGGTCCAGCTCTGGCTCCTGTTGCGCGACCGGATCGGGTCGCCGAGCCCGGCCGAGCGGCTGGTCGAGTCGTGCCAGCGCCTCCGTGACGAACCCGCGCTCCTCGACCTGCCCCCGCGTCTCTCCCTGTTCGGGCTCACGCGTCTCGCCGCCAGCTATCTCGACGTCCTCGAGGCCGTGGCCTCGGGGCGCGAGGTGCATCTCTTCTTGTTGCACCCCTCGCCGGTGCTCTGGGACCGCCTCGCCACGAGCGTCGGCCCGGCGTCGCGCTTCTTGACCCGGACGGCCGACCCGACGGCAGGCGCGGCGCGCAACCCGCTGCTGTCGTCGTGGGGCCGCGACGCCCGGGAGATGCAGCTGGTGCTGGGCGCGGCCCTGCCCCACGGCGACCACGAGACGACGCCGGCCGCCCCGGCGGCCTCGACCCTGCTGCACCGGATCCAAGACGACATCCGTTTCGACCGCGCGCCGGTCGGCGCAGGGAGCGCGGGATCCGACGACGCCCGCCCGCTGCTCGAGGCCGACGACGACAGCATCCGCGTGCACTCGTGCCACGGCCGAGGCCGGCAGGTCGAAGTGCTGCGCGACGCCATCTTGCACCTGCTCGTTGCGGACCCGACCCTCGAGCCGCGCGACATCATCGTGATGTGCCCCGACATTGAGAACTTCGCACCGCTGATCCAGGCGACCTTCGGGAGCCACGACCGCAACGACGGCGAGCCGACCGACCCCTCGCCGCGCGCTCGAGATCCGCCTGGCCGACCGGTCGCTGCGGCAGACCAACCCGGTCATGGGCGTCCTGGCGGAGGTGCTCGAGCTCACGACGACGCCGGATGACCGCGAGCGAGGTGCTCGACCTGGCGGGACGAGAGCCGGTCCGGCGACGGTTCGGTTTCGACGACGACGACCTCTTCCGTCTGGAGGAGTGGGTCAACGGCGCGTTCGTGCGTTGGGGCTTCGACGCGGCGCACCGGGCCACCTTCGGGCTGGCCGACATCGGGTCGAACACCTGGCAGGCGGGGCTCGACCGGATCCTCCTGGGCGTGGCCATGGCAGAGGAGGACCATCGGCTCTTCGGCGGGGTCCTTCCGCTCGACGACGTCGACAGCGGCGACATCGAGCTGGCCGGGCGCGTGGCCGAATTCGTGGACCGCCTCCGCAGCGGCCTGGACGACCTCGCCGGCACCCGCACCATCAACGCCTGGGCCGACACCCTGGCGCGCCTCACCGACGAGTTGACCGCGACGACGCCCGGGGACGCCTGGCAGCGGTCGCAGCTGGCCGTGCTCTTGGAGGAGCTGGTCGGCGAGGCCAGCGCGGACGGAACGGTCAGCCCGGTCGAGCTCAGCTGCGACGACGTGCGTTCGATGATGGCCGACCGCCTGCGGGGACGTCCGACGCGGGCGAACTTCTGCACGGGGCACCTCACCGTGTGCACCCTCGTGCCGATGCGATCGATTCCCCACCGTGTGGTCTGCCTGCTCGGGTTGGACGACGGCCGCTTCCCGCGCCACATCGAGCGGGACGGCGACGACCTGACCGCTCGAGCCCCGCGCGTGGGCGACCGCGATGCCCGCAGCGAGGATCGCCAGCTCCTGCTCGACGGCCTCCTGGCGGCGCGCGACCACCTCTTGATCACGTACTCGGGCCGCGACGAGCGCTCCAACCTGTCGCGGCCGCCCGCGGTACCCGTGGGCGAGCTCCTCGACGTCGTCGATCACACCGTGCGTACCGGCGAAGGGCGCGCCCGGGACGCCGTCGTGGTGGTGCATCCACTCCAACCCTTCGACCGTCGGAATTTCGTCGAGGGCGGTCTCGTACCCGGCACGCCATGGAGCTTCGACGCGCTGCACCTGGCCGGCGCGCAGGCGGCGTTGACCCCGCGGCACGCGGCGCCGGCGTTCCTGGCGCACCCCCTCGAGCCCTACCGCGTGGAGACCATCGGTCTCGATCAGGTCGAGCGGTTCCTGCGCCACCCCGCGCGCGCGTTCTTGCGGGAGCGACTCGGTATCTCGCTCCGCGACAAGACCCGGGACTTCGACGACGCCATCCCCGTCGAACTCGACGGGCTGGAGCGGTGGCAGGTCGCGGAGCGTGTGCTGCAGGCCCAGCTCGCCGGCGCCAGTCAGGCATCGTGCCTCGAGGCGGAGCTGGCCGCGGGCGCCCTGCCGCCGGGGAAGCTGGCCGATGTCGTGCTCGACGACCTCACCGACGCGCTGGACGAGCTGGTGGTGGCCGGGCGGAGCGCGGCCGATCCGGTCTCGCTCGAGTTCCAGGTCGAGCTGCCGCGACCGGCTCGCGTTCGCCGGCACCGTCGCCGGGGTGCGCGGCGACGTCGTGCACTCGGTGACGTACTCGAGGCTCGGTCCGGCGGCTCGCCTGCTGGCGTGGGTGCGCGTGCCTCGTGCTGACGGCGGCCTTCCCCGACCGCCCCTTCGAGACCTGCACCATCGGCCGAGGGCGTACCCCGCTGCTCCGCGATCTCGGTGGCGCGTGTCGGCCCGCTCGGGCCCGACGAGGCCGCTCGACGGGCGACCGCCGAGCGCCACCTCGCTGCGCTGATGGACCTCTTCGAGCGCGGCATGCGAGCGCCGTTGCCGCTGTACAGCAAGACGTCGGCCGCCTGGGCCGAGGCCGCGGCGGCCGGCCGGGATCCTGCGGCGAGCGCCGGGAGAGCGTGGACCTCGTCCTACGAGTGGGACAACGAGGACAAGGATCCCGAGCACGTCCTCGTCCTCGGCACCGCGCTGGCCTTCGACGCCATGGTGGCGCGTTCGGGCCGGCCCGACCCCGACGAGCGAGGCTGGGAGCCCTCGGAGGACCCGCGGTTCGGCGCGTACGCGCGCCGCCTCTGGGATGGCCTGCTGGCGCACGAGCAGATGGTGGACAGGTGAGCGGGCCGGACGACGCCCGGCCCGCCCTCGTTCGACGTGTGCGGGGACCTCCCGACCGGCATGACGCTGCTACAGGCCAGTGCGGGGACCGGCAAGACCTTCACCATCGCTGCTCTGACCACGCGCTACGTGGCCGAGGGCATCCTGCCGATCGACCGGCTGCTCGTCATCACCTTCACGCGCATGGCGACCGGCGAACTGCGCGAGCGGGTGCGCGAGCGGCTGGTGCGCACCTTCGACGGCCTGGTGGACGTGCTCGACGGCGCGCGGCGGGCACGAAGACGACGAGTTGGTGCAGCTCCTGGCGGAGGCGCCGGCAGAGGAGGTGGCGATCCGGCGCGACCGGTTGGGCAAGGCCATCGCCAACTTCGACGCGGCGACCATCGAGACGACGCACGGATTCTGCCTCCAAGTCCTCTATGGGCTCGGTACCGCCGGGGACGTGGACCGGGAGGTGACGCTCGTCGAGGACGTGAACGACCTCATGGAAGAGGTCGTCGACGATCTCTTCTTGCGCAAGTTCGCCACCCGGACCAACTCGCTGAAGTTCACTCGTGCCGAGGCCATGGAGATCGCACGGCACGTGCTCGATCACCCCGACGCGGAGTTGGTGCCGCCCCTGTCCCAACAGCAGGACACGCCGGCCCTGCGCCGGCGCTTCGCCCAAGCTGTGCGCGAGGACATGGAACACGCGCAAGCGCACCCGCAAGATCTTGACCTACGACGACGTGTTACTCCGCCTCCGCCACACCTTGGCGGACCCCGCACGCGGCCCGGCCGCCTGCGCACGGCTGCGGGAGCGCTTCGACGTCGTCCTGGTCGACGAGTTCCAGGACACCGACCCCGTGCAGTGGGAGATCATGGCGCGCGCCTTCGGTGAGGGCTCCTCGACGACCTTGGTCCTGATCGGCGACCCCAAGCAGGCGATCTACGCGTTCCGTGGTGCGGACGTCCACGCCTACCTGCTGGCGCAGCTGGCGGTGCAGTCGGAATGGACGCTCGACGTCAACTGGCGCAGCGACCAGGCGCTGCTCGAGGCGTACGACGCGCTCTTTGGCGACGCGCAGCTCGGGTACGCCGACATCGCCTATCGCCCTATCCGCGCCGCCGAGGCCAATCAGCGGTCGCGCCTCGTCGGTGCGCCCGCGCCGACTCCCCTGCGGCTGCGGGTCGTGCAGGCGGCCGACGGCCTCGTCCCGCTCACGCCCAAACAAGGGTTGTTGAGCAAGCCCGAGGCTCGGAACACGATTGCCACCGACCTCGCGGCCGACGTCGTCGCGTTCCTCTCCGCGCGGCCGAAACTCATTGTCCGCGGGCGCGACGGGCGCGAGCTCGAGCAAGTCGAAGTACACCCGGGCCACATCGCAGTGCTCGTGCGGCTCAACTCGCACGCTGCGCTCGTGCGGGACGCACTCCATGCCGCCAACGTCCCCGCGGTGATCGGTGGCGCCGGCTCGGTGTTCGCGACAGAGCCGGCCCAGGAGTGGCTGCGTCTCCTCGAGGCCCTCGAGCGGCCGACGGCACGCGACCGGGCCGCGCTGGTCGCGTTGACCTGCTTCGTGGGCTGGACGGCACACGAGGTGGCGACCGCATCGGAGGAGCAGTGGGAGGGCCTGCACTGGTCCTTGCACCGCTGGGCGGCGCTGCTCCGCGACCAGGGGATCGCCGCGCTGTTCGAGAGGGTGAGCAGCTCGCAGTCGGTGCCCCGGCGCGTCCTCGACCCGGGCGTCGGGCGAGCGCTTCATGACCGACCTGCGCCACGTGGCCCAGCTCCTCCACGAGGCGGGCGTGTCGGAGGGGCTGGGCCCGACCGCGCTCGCGGCGTGGCTGGGCCGGCGCATCCACGAGGTCGAGCGTGACGGGGAGAGCGAGGAACGCGCCCGCCGCCTCGAGTCCGATGCCGATGCCGTCCAGGTCATCACCATCCATCGCAGCAAGGGTCTCGAGTTCCCGATCGTCTACTGCCCGTATGCGTGGGACGGCTACGCCAAGGCTCGCGACGTCCCGATGTTCCACGACCCCACCAACGCCAACAAGCGCACCATCGACGTGGGGCATCAGGGGAACGACTTCGCGCGCCACCAGAAGATGGAGATAGAGGAGGGACGAGGCGAGGACCTGCGTCTCCTCTACGTCGCGCTGACGCGGGCCCGGCACCAGGCGGTGCTCTGGTGGGCCGGGGCCTCCGACAGCCAACACTCACCCCTGGCGCGCTTGCTCTTCGACCGCGACCCCAGCGGCGTCGTCCCGCCCTACGGTGCGGCAGCACGCAGCGACGCAGCCGCCGAGGCCGCCGGGCGCGCGCTCGGGCCGCACGTGGTGGTGGAGCGGGTCGGTCCGCCTTCGTCCGCACAGTGGCACCCGCAGGCCGAGCCCGTTCCTGTGCTCGAGGCGGCGCACTTTGCCGCGGGCTCTCGACGCCGAATGGCGACGGGCGTCCTATTCGAGCATCACACGCGCCGCGCACGATCAGCCCGCAATCGGGAGCGAGCCCGAACCGGGACTTGAGCTGACCTCCGACGAAGTGGACGTCGCCCCGCGGCCACGGCCCGGGCCGGGGGCGGCGGACGACGCCGCAGACCCGGCGCAGTCGATCGCCCTCGGGCTCTCGGCCATGCCAGGCGGCGCGCTGGTCGGGACGGTGCTGCACAGCGTCTTCGAGCGAACGGACTTCGACGCGCCCGACCTGGCTGCCGCGCTCCGCGACGCGCTGGCCCACGAGCTGACATGGCACAACGTCGACCTGGGGAGCACCGATGGGGTGGTCGGCGGTCTCTGCGCGGCCATCGAGTCGCCACTCGGTCCCCTGGTCGACGGGGTTGCGCTGCGCGACGTGGCACGAAAGGACCGGATCGACGAGCTCGGCTTCGAGATCCCGCTCGCTGGGGGTGACGAGCCGACGACCACGCTGCGCGTGGCGGACCTGGCCGATCTCCTCGAGACACACCTGCCGGCGGAGGACCCGGTGGCCCGCTACGCCGCGCGATTGCGTGAGCCGGCGGTCGACGGGGTCCTCCGCGGCTACTTGACCGGCAGCCTGGACCTGGTGATCCGCCTGGGCGACGGCCGCTTCGTCCTGGCCGACTACAAGACAAACCGTCTGGGCGGCCGCGACGCGACCCTCACGGCGTGGCACTACCGACCCGAAGCCCTCCAGGCCGAGATGGAGGCGGCGCACTACCCGCTGCAGGCCGTCCTCTACGCGGTCGCGCTGCACCGCTACCTGCGTTGGCGGCTGCCGGGCTACCAGCCGGACCGGCACCTGGGCGGGGTGCTCTATCTCTTCGTCCGCGGCATGAGCGCGGCAGAGCCGACGGTCACCGATGGCGAGCCGTGCGGGGTGTGGTCCTGGCGTCCGCCGCCAGAACTGGTCGAGGCGCTGAGCGACTACTTCGACGGCGGTGGCACGTGACGACTCTCGAACGCGTCGATGCCTTCGACGCCGCGCTCGCCCTCGGCGCGTCAGGCCTGTTGCCCGAGTTCAACCGAGCCGGGATCCTCTCGCCCTCCGACGTCCACGTCGCTCTCCGGCTGGCCCGGCTCGGCGAGAGCGCGGACGAGGAGGTCTGCCTCGGTGCCGCGTTCGCTGCCCGTGCCCCGCGGCTCGGCCATGTCTGCGTCGACCTCTCCACGATCCGCGAGACGGCGAGCAGCGACGTCGACACGCCCGCCGACCTCGCCGTCTTGCCGTGGCCCGACGCGGCGACGTGGATCGAGCGACTCTCCCGAGCGCGCGCTGGTCGGTGACGACCGCCCGCTCCACCTGGCGGGCACGACCCTGTACCTCGACCGGCTGTGGCGGGACGAGCGCCAGGTGGCACGGGATCTCGCGGCACGTGCGTCCGAACCGATCGACGTCGCCCCCGGCCCCCTCGCCGCCGGCCTGGCGCGCCTCTTCAACGAGAGCGACGACGACCCGGACCTGCAGCGCCTGGCGGCCGCGGCCGCCGTCGTCTGCCGGGTGTCGGTCGTGGCCGGCGGCCCGGGCACCGGCAAGACGCGCACCGTGGCGCGGGTCCTGGCGTTGCTCGACGAGTTGGCCGAGGCGGACGCCGTGCGACCGCCTCGCATCGCGTTGGCAGCGCCGACGGGGAAGGCTGCGGCACGCCTCGAGGCGGCCGTGCGCGCCGGAGCCGACGACATGCCGGTGGACGACGCGGTCAGGGCGCGGTTACGCGCCCTGCGGGCGAGCACGATCCACCGGCTGCTCGGGTTCAACCCCGGGAACCGCAGCCGGTTCCGCCACAACCGTGACAACCGTCTTCCTTTCGACCTGGTCGTGGTCGACGAGACCTCCATGGTCTCGCTCTCACTCATGGCCCGCCTGGTCGAGGCAGTTCGCCCCGAAACTCGCCTCATCCTCGTGGGCGACCCCGAACAGCTGGCGTCGGTGGAAGCCGGCGCCGTCCTCGGCGACATCGTGGGACCGGCGTCGCTCGGCATCTGCATGGGCGACGCCACCCGGGCCCGGCTCGCCGATCTGACCGAGCAGGATTTGCCCGCGGCTCCCGGACCGCGCGCGCCCATCGGGGACGGGATCGTCGTCCTCAAGAAGGTGCACCGCTACGGAGGGGCGATCGCAGGGTTGGCGGACGCCATCCACCGCGGCGACGCGGACGCGGCCATGGCGGTGCTCGAGCGCGGCGGCACGAACGTCGAGTGGGTCGCGGCCGACGCGTCCGACCAGCACGGCGCGGCCGGCGCGATCATCGCTCGCGGCGGCGCTCTCGCGCGAGGTGCGCGCCGTCGCAGTCGAGAACGGGCGCGCGGTGATCGAGGCCGCCCGGGCCGGCCGGGTCGCCGACGCCATCGACGCTCTCGGGAGTTTCCGCCTGCTGTGCGCGCACCGCCGGGGGCCCGATGGCGTCGGCGCCTGGATGCGCCACGTCGAGACGTGGCTCCACGACGAGGTGGAAGGGTTCGCGACCGGCGACGACTGGTACGTCGGGCGCCCGCTCATCGTGACGGAGAACGACTACGGATTACAGCTCTTCAACGGCGACACCGGGGTCGTCGTCGACAAGGGCGGCGGGCGGTTGGCCGCCGCCTTCGAGCGCGAGCGGGGCATTGCCGAGGTGAGCCCCGCCCGGCTCGCCGCGGTCGACACCGTCTACGCGATGACGGTGCACAAGAGCCAGGGTTCCCAGTTCCACACGGTCGCGTTCTTGTTGCCGAGTGCTGACTCGCGGCTCCTCACCCGCGAATTGCTGTACACCGCCGTGAGCCGGGCCCAGGAACGTTTGATCCTCGTCGGCACCGAGGAGCCCATCCGGGCCGCCATCGCACGGCCGATCGCCCGGGCCTCGGGCCTGCGCCAGGCCCTTTGGGCGAGCCAGCCCGAACGCCTGACCAGCTGACCCGCTAGCGACGCGAGGGGGCTGGGCACCCGCGGCATCCTGCGAACGCCGATTTTCGGCTCGTTGAGGGTCCCCCCGGGTGACGAACGATGAAAATGACCAGTCTCACGCCAGTGTCAGGCGCTCCACAGCGTGGATTCAGAGTGCTGGCCCATGATGTGAGCCGCCAGGACGCGCAACAAATCTCTAACAATTGGGCTCAAGACTCTGAGGACGTCTTCGCTTCACCGGGATCACAGAAAGTTTTCGTTTATGCCACTCGTGACGCCAGGTCTTGGGCATTTCTTGGAAGGTTGTGCAATGCTCTTCGCCCTACACAATGCGCGGGAGTTCAGGCCTTTGATCGGGGGGAGGGGGGCGGAACGTCCGTCAACGTCACGCCGAGTGTCTGAAGAATTGATACTTGGAGTCCGAACAGGCGAAGGATGGGGATGAAGATTCTGGTTCTCGGAGGCGACGGCTACCTGGGTTGGCCCACCGCCCTGCACCTGTCTGCCCGCGGCTTCGACGTCACGGTTGTCGACAACCTCGTGCGCCGCGAGTACGACCGCGAGATGGGGGTCGACAGCCTGGTGCCCATCGCTCCATTGCTCGAACGCGTGACGCGCTGGGAGCAGCTCTCCGGGCACGCAGTCGACGTCCGCATCGGCAACCTCACCGATGCTGCTTTCACGTACGGGGTCATCGCCGAGGTAGAGCCTGACGCGATCGTCCACTTCGGCGAGCAGCGTTCGGCGCCCTACTCCATGATCGACCGCGAGCACGCGGTCTACACCCAGGTCAACAACGTCGTGGGCAACCTGAACGTGATGTACGCCATTCAGGAGACCAACCCCGACATCCACCTCGTCAAGCTGGGGACGATGGGCGAATACGGCTACCCCAACATCGATATCGAAGAGGGTTTCATCGAGATCACCCACAAGGGCCGTACCGACGTGATGCCCTACCCGAAGCAGCCTGGCTCCTTCTACCACCTGTCCAAGGTGCACGACAGCCACAACATCATGTTCGGCTGCCGCATCTGGGGCCTGCGCGCGACCGACCTCAACCAGGGCATCGTCTACGGCCAGTCGACCGACGAGACGGATCTCGACCCGGTCCTGGCCACCCGCTTCGACTACGACGGCGTGTTCGGCACGGTGTTGAACCGCTTCTGCGTGCAGGCCGTCACCGGTCACCCGCTGACCGTCTACGGAGCGGGCGGGCAGACCCGCGGCATGCTCAACATCCGCGACACGCTGGCGTGCGTGACGCTGGCCATCGAGAACCCGGCTGACCGCGGCGAGTTCCGGGTCTTCAACCAGTTCACCGAGTCCTTCTCGGTGCGGGACATGGCCGGCATGGTTCAGAAGGTCTGTACGAAGCGCGTGGACATCGCAGAGGGTCTGGCCAACCCGCGGGTGGAGAACGAAGAGCACTACTTCCACGCGGCCAACACCAAGTTGCTCGACCTCGGCCTGCAGCCGCATCTCCTCACCGACGAGGTGATCGCGGAGATCCTCGAGCTGGTGGAACGCCACACCGACAGGGTCGACGTCCGCGCCATCGCCCCGACGGTGCAGTGGCGTTCGAGCGCCAGCACGCTCAGCACGGCTGACGACGCAGGGGAATCGGACTTTCTCGCGATCTAGGCGGCTACGTGTCGCTGTAAGTTGCCGGGTCGATGTCGCCACGCAGGACCCGCCGACGCGCGCGCAGTCGATTACCGACCCATCCGGTCATCCTGATCGTCGCAGCCGTGGTCGTGCTCGCGTTCCTCATCGGAGGGCTCACCCAGGTGTCGCGGCAGTCACAGGGCTATGACGCCGACCTCAAATCGCGCCTTGGCGGCGCAGGGTGCCATCCTCGCAAACCAGTCCAATGCCACGGCGGCCCAGGTAACGCAAGCTGCTGAACGACATGTCGTCCCAAACCCGCCAGGGCCTCCAGGTCGGCCTGGACACCGCCGTGGAACAGACGTCGGACCAGTCGGCACAGGCAGCCCTGGCGACCGGGAACACCCCGTTGGGAGCGGTCGCCACCGAGTTCGACACGGTCTTCGCCGAGCGCTCCGAGTCGATGGACCAGTTGCGTGCCACGGTCGACGATTACCTCGGCATGGAGTCGATCCCCAACGCCGGCGCGCCGCCCGCCACGTCGGCATCGACCGACGCCGAGGCGCTCGCTCTCCGCGACCCAGGCCACCAACCGCATTGCGGCAGCCGGTGCGTTGTTGTCGAGAGCAGACCGTCTGTACGGCTCGGTGCGCCGCTCCCTCGCCGCCGGCACGGGCCACGGCAGGCTGCCTCGCTCGGTCTGGGTCACCGACCCCCAGCTGTGGCGACTCGGCACGGTGGCCGCCCAGATCGACCTCATGGCGACGTCGCCCACGCTGGCCGCGACGCACGACGTGGTGATCCGCACCACGACGCCTCGTCCCCCCGGCGCTGCCGACGCCCCAGGGCGCGCCGATCCAACCTCTCGGTCCTCAGTCCCGACCCACAGCGTGGGCGTCACGGTCGTCCTGGCGAACCAGGGCTCGGTCGACGAGCCGCACGTGTCGGTCCGCTTCACCATGGCGGACCAGTCCAACGGTGCCACGGCGACCCACCTCGAGGGGACGTCGCTCGCGCTCGACGCCTCGGTGACGTTGCCGCCGGCCACCTTCACGCGTCAAGCCGAGCACCACCTACGTGTTGACGGTCCAGATCGTCCTTCCCTCCGGGCAGACGCAGACGAACGGCACCATCCTCCAGCAGGCACTCCAGGTCGCACCGGCCACCTGAGCGAGCGGCGCGCTCCGGTCGCGACGGGCCGCCGCGTGTCGACCACCGCTCGCGTCGCTGGTCATAGGATCGGGACGCACCGAATTCAGGAACTGGAGGCGCTTCTCGTGCCCGAGAGCATCACGATTACGGACAATCGCACAGGCGAGTCCATGGAGATCCCGATCGTCAACGGCGGGGTCTCAGCCGAGGAGTGGGCCAAGCTGCTCCCGGGGATCTGGTTCTTCGACCCCGCGTTCATGTCCACGGCGGCGTGCGAGAGCGCAATCACCTATCTCGACGGCGAGGCGGGCATCCTGCGCTACCGGGGCTATCCCATTGAGCAGCTGGCCGAGCACTCCACCTACCTCGAAGTGGCCTACCTGCTCTTGAACGGCGAGTTGCCCAACGAGGCGCAGTTCGCCGCATGGAAACACGACGTCACGTACCACACGTTCATCCACGAGAACGTCCGCAAGCGCTTCTTGGAGGGCTTCCACTACGACGCCCACCCCATGGGCATGCTCGTCTCCGCCGTCGCCGCCCTGTCGACCTTCTACCTCGACGCGAAGGACATCTTCGACCTCGAGTCCCGCAACAAGCAGATCATTCGGCTCATCGCCAAGATGCCGACGCTGGCGGCGGCCGCCCACCGCTTCAGCGTCGGGATGCCCTTCGTCTACCCCGACAACACCCTCGACTTCGCCCCGAACTTCCTCTCCATGCTCTGGAAGGTCGCCGAGCCGCGCTTCGAGGCCGACCCGGTCCTGGCCCGGGCCCTCGACGTTCTCTTCATCCTCCACGCCGACCACGAGCAGAACTGCTCGACCACCGCGATGCGTGTCGTCGGCTCCTCTCACTCGGATCCCTACTCGTCCACCGCGGCGGCCGCGGCCGCGCTCTACGGGCCTCGTCACGGCGGCGCCAACGAGGCCGTCATCCGCATGCTGACCGACATCGGCAGTATCGAGAACGTGCCCGACTTCATCGCGACGGTCAAGGCCGGGACGGGCGGCCAGCGGCTCCAGGGCTTCGGGCACCGCGTCTACAAGAGCTACGACCCCCGGGCCAAGATCATCAAGCGGACGGCAGACGAGGTCTTCGAGGTGACGGGCAAGAACCCCTTGCTCGACATCGCGCTGAAGCTCGAGGAGATCGCGCTCAATGACGAGTACTTCACCTCGCGGCAAGCTCTACCCCAACGTCGACTTCTACTCGGGCCTCATCTATCAGGCGATGGGCTTCCCACTCGAGATGTTCCCCGTCCTCTTCGCCATCCCGCGCACGTCGGGCTGGCTGGCCCACTGGCAGGAGATGCTCGACCAGGAGTCGAAGATCGCGCGGCCGCGGCAGCTCTACATCGGTTCCGACGAGCGCGACTACATCGCCGATCGAGGCGCGCTGACGGAGGCACGCTGACCGGGGCACGCTGACCGGGGCGCTACGACGTCTCCGGTGCCGGCGTGTGCTCGCGCACCCGGAGCAGACCCTCTTGGACGAGCGACACGCAGAGGCGCCCCTGCCGGTCGTAGAGGAAGCCGCGGGCCAGCCCACGACCGCCGGACGCGGCGGGCGAGTCCATGTCGAAGAGCATCCAGTCGTCGACGCGAAACGGCCGGTGGAACCACATGCAGTGGTCCAGGGTCGCCCCCATGAAACTGCTGTCGTCCCAGCGCACGTCGTGGGGCCCGAGCACCGTGTCGAGCATCGACATGTCGGACGCGTAGGCGGCGATGCACGCGTGCAGCAGCGGGTCGTCGGGCAGCGTCCCGTCGGCCCTGATCCACAGCCGCTGGTAGGCCTCTCCCGCACCCCGGACGGTGCCAGGGCAGCTCGCCGATGTGGCGCTGGTCGATGGGGTGGGGCCGGTCGAACCAGTCGACCAGTTCCTCCTTCCAGGGCTGCAATCGCTCGAAGAGCGGTGGCAGCTCCTCGGGTGGCGGGACCTCGGGCATGGGGAACTGGTGCTCGAGCCCTGGTTCGGGGTCGTGGAACGAGGTCTCGAGGTTGAAGATGGCACGCCCGTGCTGAATGGCCACCACGCGCCGGGTCGTAAAGGAGCGGCCGTCGCGGATGCGGTCCACCTCGTAGAGGATGGGCACGGTGGGGTCGCCGGGCCGCAAGAAGTACGAGTGCAGCGAGTGCACACGCCCGTGGTCCACGGTTCTTCCCGCCGCCATCAGTGCCTGACCGGCGACTTGACCGCCGAAGACGCGCTGGCGTTCCTCGTCGAGTTGGGCGCCCCGGAAGATGTTGACCTCAATGGGCTCGAGGTCGAGGAGGTCGACCAGGAAGTCAAGAGATGCGCTCATCGGCCCATGTTCGCAGGCCGCCGCTGAGGCCGTGGCAGGGCGCGGTGACGTGACCCCCGCTACCCTGCGGCGGCAGTGACTGCCGCGACTCCGACAAGGAAACCCGCTGGAGCTCGTGTTCCCCGAGGGGTTCACCTGGGGCGTGGCGACGGCGGCCCACCAGATCGAAGGCGGCAACGTCAACAACGACTGGTGGGATTGGGAACACAACCCGTCATCGGGGACCGTCGCACCCAGCGGTGACGCCTGCGACTCGTTCCATCGCTGGCGCGAGGACGTCGCGCTGGTCGCGGACATGGGCCTCGGCGCCTACCGCTTCTCGCTCGAGTGGAGCCGGATCGAGCCCGCCGAAGGTGAGTTCTCGGCAGCGTCGCTCGAGCACTACCGCCGGATGTGCGCGGCCTGCCACGGTGCCGGCGTCGTCCCGGTCGTCACCTTCCACCACTTCACCTCGCCCCGCTGGCTGGCGGCGCGGGGCGGCTGGGAGTCGCCCGACGCTCCCGAGCGCTTCGCCCGCTACGTGAGCCGGGTGAGCGAGTACCTGGGCGACCTGGTCGGCTGGGCCTGCACCATCAACGAGCCCAACGTTGTTGCTGTGATGGGGTACTTCCAAGGCGAGTACCCGCCGGGCGTGAAGGAGGACTTCGGCCGCTACGCGGCGGTCAACGAGGCGATGGTGCGCGCCCACCGCCTGGCGGTCGACGCCTTGCGCTCGGGGCCCGGGGAGTTCCCCGTCGGGCTCACGCTTTCCATGGCCGAGATCACGGCGGACGAGGGCGGCGAATCGCTGCGCGACGGCGCCGAGGAGATGCTCGAGAACGTCTTCTTGCGTGCGACCGGGGGCGATGACTTCGTTGGCGTGCAGTGCTACACCGCGCATGCATTTCGGGCCAGACGGCTTGGCGCCCAACGACCCGGAGGTGCCGCTCACACAGATGGGCGACGAGCGCTGGCCCCAGGCGGTGGAGCACACGGTGCGCCGCGCCGCCGCCGTGAGCGGCCGCCCCGTGGTGGTGACCGAGAACGGGATCGCCACTGACGACGACACCGAGCGCATCGCCTTCGTTGCCGACGCGCTGCGCAGCGCCCACCGCTGCATCCAAGAGGGGATCGACCTGCGCGGGTACTTCGTCTGGAGCCTGCTCGACAACTTCGAGTGGCACCTGGGCTATGGGCCGAAGTTCGGGCTGGTGGCGGTCGCCCCCGGCACCTTCGAGCGCCGCCCGAAGCCGAGCGCCCACTGGTTCGGCGAGGTGGCCCGGGCCAATCGGTTGGTCACAGCGCGCTCCTAGCACGTTGACGGGGGGCCGAATGGTGCCTCCGCTAGGGTTGCCGTGTGCCGTTGCCGCCCACCGAGGCTCGATCGGTGATCGCGAGCGCCTCGTGAGCGACGAGGGCGGACATCCTCCGCTCAAACACATCTGGTCCTCGGACGAACCGTTGATCGCGCGCATCCGGCGCATGATCGCTCATCCTTCGAGCGTCAAGCTCATCAAGTTCGCCAGCGTCTCGGTGATCGCGACCATCGTGTCGCAGATCACCCTCTTGTTGACCTTCGGCGTGTTCCACGTGATGTCAGAGGTGCCGGCCAACATCTTGGCGAACGTGTTGGCCACCGTGCCCTCGTACACCCTGAACCGGCGCTGGGTTTGGGGTAAGAGTGGCCCCTCCCACTTCTGGCGCGAGATCGTGCCCTTCTGGGTGCTGGGCTTCATCGGGTTGGGCTTCTCGAGCGTCGCCGTCTACCTGGCCGGTGCGTTCGCCCGCAACCACGGCCTGAGCCACGCCACTACCTCGCTCTTGGTCAACGCGGCCAACCTGATGTCCTTCGCCATCTTGTGGATCGTGAAGTTCGTGATCTACAACAAGCTCTTCCACATCGAGCCGATCGAGTACGAGGAGCACCACGCCGAGAAGGTGGCGTCTGGGACCTCCGCCGCCGACGGTCACGACCACGACCACGACCACGACCACGACCACGACCACGACGTCGAGCACGACCACGACGACAACCAGAGCGCAGACGTCGACACGTCGGCTGTCTCCTGAGTACCCGACCCGAGGGCCGTTGGCCCACCGCGCGGCGCCTGCGGTGCGCGCTGAGCGTCAGTCGCGGAAGTTGGTGAACTGCAGCGGGATCCCGAAGTCCTCGGCCTTGCATTTCGCGATGACCTCTTGGAGGTCGTCACGCTTCTTCCCCGACACGCGTAGCTGGTCGCCCTGCGTCTGCGACGACACGCCTTTGATGCCCAGGTCTTTAATGAACTTGTTGAGCCGCTTGGCATGGTCCGAGGAGATGCCGGCCCGGATCGCCACCTTCTGTCGCGCCGTCCCCTTCTGGGCTTCCTCCACCTTGGCGTCCTCGAACGCCTTGAGCGAGACCTGTCGCTTGACCAGCTTCTCGTCGAGCACTTGATGCAGCGCCCGCAGGCGGTCCTCGGTCGAGGAGCGCAACACCAACTCGTTGTCACTGAGCTCGATGGCCGAATCGGTGTTCTTGAAGTCGAAGCGGGTGGCCGCCTCCCGGTTGGCCTGGTCGACCGCGTTGCGCACTTCTTGCATGTCGACTTCGGAGACGATGTCAAAGGTGGGCATGCGAATCAGCGTACCGGCGCCCTCTGGCGGTCCGGGGTGGCCGGTCGGGCTAATCTCGCCCGCTGCGGGTCGGTGTCCGAGTGGCCAAAGGAAGCAGGCTGTAAACCTGCCGGTTAACACCTACGGAGGTTCGAATCCTTCCCGGCCCACCAAGGCGGGTCGGCCCATCCGCTTCCAGGCGCTCCTTGCCGACCCCGAACCCGGCGTTACAATGCTGTTTCAGATCCATTGCGGGAACGTGGTTCCCCCTGCGTAGGCCCCCCTGCTCACCCCGGGTTGGAGCGCCCGGATACGACAAGCGAGACTGACAGCCCCGTGTTTGACGACACCGAGACGCCCCCCTCACAAGCGGTCCTCGACCGCGTAGGCACGCGCCTCCGCCGCCTCTCCATGCAGGCCGAGGCGGCGTGGTACCGACTCTCTCCTCGCGTCGCGCTTGACCGAGCGCGTCGAGGTGCAGGCCGGCGATCCCGAAGACTGGTCGTTCCTGCGCCGCCCCGCGATCTTGGGCTTCGTCGCCGTCCTTTCCATCTGCATCGGCGCCTCGTTGCCGAGCTCACCGTTCAAGCTCGATAACGGTGGCACGTGGTTCTTCGGCGTGTCCGACTGGCCGTCGACCACCCTCATGCTCCCCGGCGTCGTCGCGGTCTACGGCGGCATGATCCTCTTCGTCCGCGTGTGGTTCGGGCTGTACCAGACGTTGCGGCTCCGTCCTGGCGTCCCGATCCGACAGCTGTCCTACATGCTCGCCCTGTGGATCGTGCCGCTGCTCGTGGTCGCGCCGCTCTTCAGTCGCGACGTGTTCTCGTACGCGGCCCAGGGCGAGATGATGAGCCACCACATCAACCCGTACCAGTACGGGCCGGGCACATTGGGCTCGAGCCCGTATGTCTCGGGCGTCGACAATCTGTGGCTCAACACGCCGGCGCCGTACGGTCCGCTGTTCTTGATGCTGGCCGGCTGGTCCGCCTCGCTCAGCCTCCACCACGCGTTGGTCACCGTGCTGTTGCTGCGACTGCAGTCGATCGCCGGCGTCGCGCTCATCGCGTACTGCATTCCCAAGCTGGCGCGCTCGTTCGGGCGCGACCCCGGGCCGGCCTTCGTGCTGGCCGTGCTGAACCCGCTGACGTTGCTCGCGCTCGTCGGGGGCGCGCACAACGACGCCATCATGGTCGGCCTCCTGCTGGCGGGCGTGACGGCGGCGCGCGCCCAGCATCCGGTGTGGGGTGTGGCGCTGTGCGCGTTGGCGGCCTCCATCAAGGTGCCGGCAGCCATCGGCATCGTCTACGTGGCCTGGGACTGGGCCGGGCCGTTCGCCGACTGGCGTCGGCGCGCTCGGGCTCTCGTGCGCGCCGGGCTGGTCACGATCGCGGTCATGGGGTTCCTCTCACTCGTGTCAGGACTCGGCTGGGGTTGGATCGCCAATCTCGGCACGCCGGGCACCGTGCGCTCGTGGATGGCACCCGCCACCGCGGTGGGACTGCTCATCAGTGGGACGGCGCACGTCGTCGGCATCGGGGTCGGACTCGGCGGCGTGTTGACGCTGACCCGGGCCATCGGGCTGATCTCGGCCGCGGCGATCGCCAACTACTGCCTCCGCCACCGTGAGCGCCTCGGGATGCTCGGGGCGCTGGGCATCACGATGATGGCCTTCGTGCTCCTCGGGCCGGTCGTCCAACCCTGGTACCTCACGTGGGGGATCATCCTGGTTGCACCGATCGCCACGGGCCGCATGCTCTACGCCGTGCTCGGCCTGTCCACGGTGGCCCCCTTCATCGGGTTGACGGGCGGTACCGAGCTCCTGAACGAACTGGTGCACACGGACCCGACCGCCATGGTCCTGGCCGTCCTCGTCTTGTGGGCCGTGGCCATCGTCCCCTTGGGCGACTGGACCACCTCGTGGCGGTTCGACCGCTCCCGGCTGGCCGGGCCCCTCGTCCACCAGGGCGCGGCCCTCGAGTCCTGACTCGCAGCTGCGTCCCGGCTGATCCGGCGTCGTGCGGCCCTCAGAGCAGGCGTTGCAGTTCGACGACGTCCAGCCACTGGCGGTGCTTGCGCCCGACCTCGCGTTCGACGCCCACCAGCTCGAAGCCGGCGGCCCGGTGCAGCCCGATGGAGGTCTCGTTGTGCCCGGCGATGCGGGCGATCAGCGAGTGGAAGCCGTGGGCGGAGGCGAGGACCAGCAATTCGGCCAGGAGGGCCTTGCCCACCCCGGTGCCGCGCTGGGCCCGGTCGACGTAGACGGAGTTCTCGGCGGTGGCCGAGTAGCCCGAGCGCTCCCGGAAGGCCGAGAGCGAGCCGAAGCCCAGCACGATCTCCCCGCCCGCCCCCACCGGACCGGCCACCCCGGCGCCGGGGTCCTTGACCGCCACCAGCGCCGGATGCACCCCACCGTGCTCGAGGATCCAGGCCTCCTGCTCGACGCGGCTGCGCGGGACCATGTCGAAGGTGTTGGTGCTCTCGAGGACCTCGACGTTGTAGATGGTCCGGATCGCCTCGGCGTCGGCCAGTTCGGCCAATCGGATCCGCATCCGCCGATGGTATAATCGAGCAGGCAAAACCGGGGAAGCGGGGGCACCCCATAGCGGGCTCTGGCTATCATTGACCGCTCGCGGAAGGTAGCCGCGGCGCCCCCTTAGCTCAGTCGGCAGAGCACAGCCATGGTAAGGCTGGTGTCGTCGGTTCGATTCCGACAGGGGGCTCGCCCATGGCGGCGTAGCTCAGTTGGTCAGAGCACACGGCTCATAATCGTGTTGTCGCGGGTTCGAGTCCCGCCGCCGCTACCAGGCCCGGGGCGTCCCGGGAGCGACCAGGAAGGATTGTCATGGCGAAGAACGAGAAGAGGGTCCAGGTGACGCTGGCCTGCGAGGTGTGCAAGCGGCGCAACTACATCACGACCAAGAACAAGCTCAACGACCGCGAGCGGATCGAGATGAAGAAGTTCTGCCGATGGGACCGCCAGCACACCCTCCACAAGGAGACCCGCTGAGGCGCCGAGCCGCCTTCGACCTGCTGGTGCTACTCTGACAGGTCGATCCCCAGGTCAGGGGAAAGAACCACCTGCTTGAGGGCAACCGAAGGCACCCCACCGAGGGCAGTAGCTCAACTGGAAGAGCACCGGTCTCCAAAACCGGCGGTTGGGGGTTCGAGTCCCTCCTGCCCTGCCCCGGACGTAGCTACCCGAGAACGAAACACGTAAAGCGAGAGCCGTGAACCGCGAAACCAAGCGCATGATGCAGCGCCAAGGCCAGATGGAGGCCGACGGGACCCCGTCGACGCGGCGCGCGCCCGCGGGGACCGCGACCAAGACGCAGCGCCAGCAGAAGGGCGGTGCGCCGGTCCGCAAGCGCTCCACGCCCGTCCAGTTCGTGCGCGAGGTGCGCGACGAGATGCGCCAGGTGGCCTGGCCGTCGCGGGGCGAGCTCATCAACTACACGTCAGTCGTGGTGACGACCCTCGTCATCATGATCAGCCTGATCTTCGTGCTCAACCTCGCCTTCGGGAAGCTGATCACCCTCCTCTTCACCAGGTAGGACCCCGTATGAGCGACATGACGCATTCACAGGCAGAAGAAGCACTCGCGAGCGGAGACGAAGAAGACGTCGCCGAAGCCCTCGAGGCAGAGCGCGAGGAAACAGAGGCGGCGCCCGAGGAGGCTGCAATGAACACGGTGTCGACCGATGACGTGCTCGACGAGGTCGCGTCTGAGGACGAGGCGGAGCTCGAGGAGATCGCTGACGACGCGGTCGTCGAAGCGGTCGCCGAGGAGATCGCAGAGGTCGTGGGCGATGAGGCGAGCGAAGAGCTGGAGGAGGCGCTCGTGGAAGAAATCGTGGAAGAGATCGTCGAGGAGGCAGTGATCGAGGCGATTGAGGAGGCCGTGGTCGAGGAGCTGGCCGAAGAGGTCGTCAAGGAGGTGGCCGACGGAGTCGCAGCGCAGACGGCCGCCGAGCCGGACCTGGTGGTCGACGCCACGGCGGACACCGACGACGAGGGCGAGCTGGGTGGCTGGGTCAAGGGCGAGGGGGAAGAGGACGGGGAGATCGTCCCCGTCGAGAGCCCCTACGACCGCCCAGGCCGCTGGTACGTCGTGCACACGTACTCCGGTTACGAGAACAAGGTGCGCTCGAACATGGGCAACGTGGTCACGTCGCGCGGGATCGAGGACCGCGTCCACGAGGTGGTTATCCCGATGGAGGACGTCGACGAGTTCAAGGGTGGCAAGAAGGTCACGGTCCAAAAGAAGGTGTTCCCCGGCTACCTCCTCGTCCGCTGCGACCTCGACGACGACACCTGGGGTGCCATCCGCAACACCCCGGGCGTCACTGGTTTCGTGGGACCCGGCACCAAGCCGACGCCGCTGTCGCGGCGCGAGGTCGAGAACATCTTGCAGGTGAAGCAGGAGGGCGGGCCCGGCGGTGCGCCCAAGCGCACCCGCGCCCGGCTCGAGTACGAAGTCAACGAGACGGTCCGGGTCAAGGAAGGGCCGTTCGCCGACTTCTCGGGCCAGATCTCCGAGATCAACGAGGACCAGCTCAAGCTCAAGGTGCTGGTCAACATCTTCGGCCGGGAGACGCCGGTCGAGCTCGAATTCAGCCAGGTCGCCAAGCTCTAGGCGACCGGACAGAGACACAGAGACAGCGAAGAAGGAGACAGACGATGCCACCGAAGAAGAAGGTGCTCACCGTTGTGAAGATCCAGCTCGAGGCCGGATCGGCCACACCCGCGCCGCCGGTCGGCACGGCGCTCGGCCCCCACGGCGTCCAGACCATGGAGTTCTGCAAGCAGTACAACCAGGCGACCGAGAGCATGCGGGGCCAGGTCGTGCCGGTCGACATCACCATCTACGAGGACCGCACCTTCAGCTTCGTGCTGAAGACGTCGCCGACGCCCTTCCTGCTCCGCCAGGCGGCGGGGCTGGACAAGGGCGCCGCGACGACCGGGCGCGAGCAGGTCGGCACGATCACGGACGCCCAGCTGGCCGAGATCGCCACGACGAAGCTGAAGGACCTCAACACCGACGACCTCGAGGCGGCCAAGAAGCAGGTAGCAGGCACGGCCCGCTCCATGGGGATCGCGGTCGCGGGCTAGCGGCACGCAGAGGAGAGACGGACCATGACCCAGCACGGCAAGAAATACAACGACAGCCTCACCAAGGTCGACCGCGAGACGCTGCACGGCGTCGCCGAGGCGGTCGACCTGGTCAAGTCGGTGGCCAGCGCGAAGTTCGACGAGACGGTCGAGCTGGCGGTGCGTCTCGGCGTCGACCCGCGCAAGGCCGACCAGATCGTGCGGGGGACGATCTCGCTGCCTTCGGGCACGGGACGCACGGTGCGGGTCGTCGTGTTCGCCGCCGGCGAGGCCGCGGCGGAGGCCCGGGCTGCGGGCGCCGACGAGGTCGGGGCCGACGACCTGGTGGCCAAGATCAACGGCGGCTTCCTCGACTTCGACGTGGCCATCGCCACGCCGGACCTGATGGGCCAGGTCGGCACGCTCGGCCGCGTGCTCGGCCCGCGCGGCCTCATGCCCAACCCCAAGACGGGCACGGTCACCACCGACGTCGGTAAGGCCGTCGGCGAGTTCAAGGGCGGCCGGGTCGAGTACCGCACCGACAAGGTGGGCAACATCCACATCCGTGTCGGAAAGGCCTCGTTCAGCCGCGAGCAACTGGTGGCGAACATCAGGGCCGTCATGGACGAGCTCCAGCGGGCGAAGCCCCCGGCTTCGAAGGGCCGCTACATCCTCTCGGTCACCGTCTCGTCGACGATGGGCCCAGGAGTGCGCATCGACCCGATCAAGGCGCGCTTCAGCGACGACGAGGAGCTGCCCGCCTCGGCCTAGCCGAGGACTCAGCCGGGCTCGCCGCCCCGCTGAGCCGTACTACAGTCTCCCGAACAGCCCACCGCCCCGGCGGAACGGGCACTGAATCCGAACGCCAGAGACCTCCGGTGCACCCTCGGGTGCCGAAGCGGCCCGCAGGGCCGGCCTGACGAGGCGACACCGTGCACACCGGCTCGACCGGTGCCGTGCCGTCGCACCGGAGTCTCCGGCCCGCTTCCGGGCCGTCGAGCCCGGTGGAGGACACCGATGGCATCGCAGAACGCAGCACGGGCACGCAAGGTCGAGGTGATCGACGAGGTGAAGACGCGCATGAGCGCGGCGTCGGCCTCCATCGTCAGTGAGTACCGCGGGCTCTACCGTCGCCGAGATGGCCGAACTCCGCGACGCGCTGGCGGCCGCCGGCGGCAACTACAAGATCTTCAAGAACACGCTGGTGCGCCGGGCCATCGACGGCGGCGAGTACCAGCCCCTGTCGGAGTACCTGAGCGGCCCGAGCGCGCTCACCTTCGTCGAGGGCGACATCAGCGCGGTGGCCAAGGCGCTGCGGGACTTCTCGCGGGCCAACCCGCTGCTGGTGATCAAGGGCGGGCTGGCCGACGGGTCGCTCCTCTCGCCGGCCGACCTGGCGGCGCTGGCCGACCTGCCGCCGCGTGAGGTGCTGCTGGCCCGCCTGGCCGGCGCGCTGGCCGCGCCGATGCAGCAGATGGCGGGGCTCCTGAAGGCGCTGCCGCAGAACCTCGCCTACGGGATCGCGGCCCTGCGGGACCAGCGTGACCCGACTGGCGAGGCGGGCGCTGAGGCTGAGCAGGCAGGGGAGCCGGTGGCGGAGACGGCACCGGCCGAAGAGCCCTCGGCCGAGGCGGCACCGGCCGAAGAGCCCTTGGCAGAGGCCCCACCTGCCGAAGAGGCTGTGGCGACCGAAGAGGCTGTGGCGACCGAAGAGGCTGCGCCGGCCGAGGAGGCAGCGGCAGCGACGGCGGAACCGGTGGAGGCCGCCGGGGAGGCCGATGGCGGCGCCGAGGCGGCGGCCAGCGCCGAAGAGGCTTCGGAGTAGGCCAGAGCGGACAACCCGGCCGGACGGCCTGGCCCGGACGGCCCGGCCCGGACGAGCACGACCACCAGAACAAGATCGACCAGACAAGACCGAGCAAAAAGACCGAAGGAAAGAAAGGAAGGCCAGGATGGCAACCCTGACCAAGGAAGAGATCCTCGACGGGATCGCCGAGCTGTCGGTGATCCAGCTGAGCGAGCTGCTGAAGGACTTCGAGGAGCGCTTCGGCGTGACGGCGGCGGCCCCCGTTGCCGTGGCTGCCGCGGCGGCTCCGGCGGCCGGCGGCGACGCCGGCGGCGCGGAGGAGGAGAAGTCGGAGTTCGACGTCATCCTCACCGCCGCCGGCGACAAGAAGATCCAGGTCATCAAGGAGGTGCGCGCCCTCACCAGCCTGGGCCTCAAGGAGGCAAAGGACCTGGTCGAGGCGGCTCCCGAAGCCGGTGCTCGAGAAGGCCAACAAGGAGGACGCCGACAAGGCGAAGGAGGCCCTCGAGGGCGCCGGCGCCACGGTCGAGATCAAGTAGTCCTGGTCCGGGCCGGGTGGGCCCTGCGCCCGCCTGGCCCCAGGACCAGGATCCTTGACTGCGGGGGAGGGCTTTCGTAGCCTGTCACGGACCCCGGGCCCTGCCCGCCAGGCTGTTCTTGGCCAAGGGGTTGTATCCAGGCACGCCCCACGATAAGATGCCGGGTTGCCGTGCGTCTCTGTGTGCCTGATTCCGTAATTCCCCGGTGTCGGCGCGCGCCCTGGCAGCCCTGATCCGCCGCCCGTCGTCCCGTCCTCGTCCGTCCCTGACCCCAGCAGTACCCGCCCCCACCCGCCGCATTTCACCTGGGAGGAGTTGACCGTTGTCCTCACGGTCCCGCAGCCCTGAACGCGTTTCGTTCGCCAACATCAACGAGGCTTTGCCGCTTCCTGATCTGATCGCGATCCAGCGCGACTCGTTTCAGTGGTTCCTCGACAAGGGCCTCGCCGAGGCCTTCAGCGACATCAGTCCGATCGAAGACTTCACCGGCCAGCTGAGCCTCGAGCTCGAGTTCGACCCGACCGACGCCGACCTGCGCCCGCCGCCGAAGTTCTCGGTGGAGGAGTGCAAGGAGAAGGACATGACCTACGCGGCGCCCGTCTTCGTGCGCGCCCGCTTCCTCAACGCCACCACCGGTGAGATCAAGGAGCAGACGGTCTTCATGGGGGACTTCCCGATGATGACCGACCGCGGCACCTTCATCGTCAACGGCACCGAGCGTGTCGTCGTGTCCCAGCTCGTGCGCTCGCCGGGCGTGATCTTCCAGCCCGGCCGCGACGCCAAGACCGTCTTCACCGGGACCATCCACCCGTACCGGGGTGAGTGGATCGAGCTCGACATCGAGGCGAAGCCGGGCAAGGACGTCACCGCCGGATGCCGCGTCGCCCGCAAGCGCCGGCTGTCCCTCTTCGTGCTGCTGCGCGCCCTCGGCTACGGCGACGAGGCCTTCCTCGACCGCTTCGTGCGCCACTTCGACTTCCTCGAGGGCCAGTGGGAGAAGGAGCGCAACCTGGCGCCGACGCGCGAAGAGGCGCTGCTCGAGATCTACAAGCGCGCCCGCCCGGGCGAGCCGCTGTCGGCCGAGGCCGCCCGCGTCTACTTCGAGAACGCCTTCTTCAACCCCAAGCGCTACGACCTCACCCGGGTCGGCCGCTACAAGCTGAACCGCAAGCTCGGCCCCGAGATCGACCGGCTGACGCGACCTGTTCGGGATCGAGATCGAGAAGCCGGCGCCGGACCAGTCGGTGCTCTCCCCCTCGGAGATCCTGGCCTCGGCCACCTACATGCTGCACCTGGCCCTGCACATGGCCGACGGCGAGTCGACCTACCGCATCGACGACCAGGACCACTTCGCCAACCGGCGCATCCGCTCGGTGGGCGAGCTGATCCAGAACCAGGTGCGGGTGGGGCTGAGCCGGATGGAGCGGGTCGTGCGCGAGCGCATGACCACCCAGGACGTCGAGGCCATCACGCCGCAGACGCTGATCAACATCCGCCCGGTCGTGGCCGCGGTGAAGGAGTTCTTCGGCACCTCCCAGCTCAGCCAGTTCATGGACCAGAACAACCCGCTGTCGGGCCTGGCGCACAAGCGCCGCCTGTCCGCGCTCGGCCCGGGTGGCCTGTCGCGTGAGCGCGCCGGCTTCGAGGTCCGAGACGTCCACACCTCCCACTACGGCCGCATGTGCCCGATCGAGACGCCCGAGGGCCCGAACATCGGCCTGATCGGCGCCCTGGCCACCTACGCCCGGGTCAACGAGTACGGCTTCATCGAGACGCCGTACCGCACCGTCAAGGACGGCAGGGTCACCGACGAGGTGAGCTACCTGGCCGCCGACGAGGAGGAAGAGCACGTCATCGCCCAGGCCAACGCCTCGGTCGACACCGACGGCCGCCTCACCGAGGACCGCGTGCTGGTGCGGCGCGGCCCGCAGGGCACGGGCGTGCGCGTGGGCGCGGTGGGCGGCTCCTACGGCACCACCTCGGAGATCGACTTCGTGCCGCCCTCCGAGGTGGACCTCATGGACGTCTCGCCGAAGCAGATCGTGTCGGTCTCGACCGCGCTGATCCCCTTCGTCGAGCACGACGACGCCAACCGGGCCCTGATGGGCGCCAACATGCAGAAGCAGGCCGTGCCGCTGGTGGTGCCCGAGGCGCCCTACATCGGCACGGGCGTCGAGGCCCGCGCCGCGCGCGACGCCGGCGACGTGCGTCCTCGCCGAGGGCAACGGCACCGTCAGCGAGATCAGCGGCGACTCCATCACGGTCGAGTACGCCCCCGGGCAGAAGGACCGCCTCGGGACGGCGCTGGGCCGCAAGGTCTACCGGCTCTCCAAGTTCCGCCGCTCCAACCAGAACACGTGCATCAACCACCGCACACTGGTGGCCGAGGGGCAGTCGGTATCGCCGGGCGACCTGCTGGCCGACGGCCCGTCGACCCACAACGGCGAGCTGGCGCTGGGCAAGAACCTGCTCGTCGCCTTCATGCCGTGGGAGGGCTACAACTACGAGGACGCCATCATCCTCTCGGAGCGCCTGGTGCGCGACGACGTGCTGACCTCCATCCACATCGAGGAGCACGAGGTCGACGCCCGCGACACCAAGCTGGGCGCCGAGGAGATCACCCGGGACATCCCGAACCTGTGCGAGGAGATCCTGGCCGACCTCGACGACCGCGGCATCATCCGCGTCGGCGCCGAGGTGGAGCCGGGCGACGTCCTGGTCGGGCAAGGTCACCCCCAAGGGCGAGACCGAGCAGACGCCCGAGGAGCGGCTCCTGCGCGCCATCTTCGGCGAGAAGGCGCGCGAGGTGCGCGACACGTCGCTGAAGGTGCCCCACGGCGAGTACGGCAAGGTGATCGACGTCCGCGTCTTCTCGCGTGAGGAGTCGCACGAGCTGCCGCCCGGCGTCAACCAGCTGGTGCGCGTCTACGTGGCCCAGAAGCGCAAGATCTCCGAGGGCGACAAGCTCGCCGGCCGCCACGGCAACAAGGGCGTCATCTCCAAGATCCTCCCGGTCGAGGACATGCCGTACCTGGCCGACGGCACCCCGGTCGACATCATCTTGAACCCGCTCGGCGTGCCGAGCCGGATGAACGTGGGCCAGGTGCTCGAGTCGCACCTCGGCTACGCCGCCCGCCACGGCTGGGAGGGCGTCGACGTCAACGACGGCGTCGGCACCTCGGCCAAGGGCGACGGCGCGGCGCGCAAGACGCGGCCGCGCACCGAGCCGGCGGCCTGGGTCTCGACGCCGGTGTTCGACGGCGCCCACTGGGACGAGGCCGAGGACGCCGGGTCGCACCCGACCATCAAGCAGGTCTTCGGGACGCTCAACGCCGACTCGGCCAACGGCGACGTGCAGATCCACACCGACGGCAAGGCCACGCTCTACAACGGGCGGACCGGCGAGGCCTACGACAACCCGATCTCGGTCGGCTACGTCTACATCCTGAAGCTGGCCCACCTGGTGGACGACAAGATCCACGCCCGCTCGACCGGCCCGTACTCCATGATCACCCAGCAGCCCCTGGGCGGGAAGGCGCAGTTCGGTGGCCAGCGCTTCGGCGAGATGGAGGTGTGGGCCCTCGAGGCCTTCGGCGCCGCCTACGCGCTGCAGGAGCTGCTGACCATCAAGTCCGACGACGTGCTCGGCCGGGTCAAGGTCTACGAGGCGATCGTCAAGGGCGAGAACATCCCCGAGCCCGGCATCCCCGAGAGCTTCAAGGTCTTGATCAAGGAGATGCAGTCGTTGTGCCTCGACGTCGAGGTCCTGGCCGTGGACGGCCGTGAGATCGAGATGCACGAGCTGGACGAGGACGTGTTCCGCACCGCCGAGGAGCTGGGCATCGACATCAGCCGCAACGAGCGCGGCTCGGACGAAGAAGACGAGCGGCGCGCCGCAGAGAGGAGCTTCTCCTAATGGCTCTGGACGTCAACACCTTCGATCAGCTGCGCATCGGCCTCGCCACCGGCGATTCCATCCGCGGCTGGTCCAACGGCGAGGTCAAGAAGCCCGAGACGATCAACTACCGCACGCTGCGCCCGGAGAAGGACGGCCTCTTCTGCGAGAAGATCTTCGGCCCGACCAAGGACTGGGAGTGCTACTGCGGCAAGTACAAGCGCGTCCGGTTCAAGGGCATCATCTGCGAGCGCTGCGGCGTCGAGGTCACCCGGTCCAAGGTCCGGCGCGACCGCATGGGCCACATCGAGCTGGCCGCGCCCCGGTCGTCCACATCTGGTACCTGCGCGGCACCCGGTCGTGGCTGGCCTACCTGCTGATGGGCACCGAGCCCCGCGAGGAGCTCAAGGCCAAGCAGCTCGAGAAGGTCATCTACTTCGCCGCCAACCTGGTCACCTGGGTCGACGAGGAGAAGCGCCACCAGGACCTGCCGTCGCTCGAGAACGAGATGGCGGAGGAGATCGCCGACATCGAGAAGAAGCGCGACCTCGACATCGACCGCCGCTTCAAGGCGCTCGAGGACGAGCTCAAGGAGCTCGAGAAGGAGGGCGCGCGCGACGCCGAGATCAAGGCGCGCCAGCGCGCCGTCGAGAAGGAGATCCAGTCGGCCCGCGAGCGGTCCCAGGAGGACGTCGAGATCGCCCAGCGCTCGCTGGACGAGTTCCGCTCGCTGCACGGCCGCAAGATCATTGAGGACGAGATGCTCTGGCGCGAGCTGCGGCTCCGCTACGACGAGTACTTCGAGGGCGGCATGGGCGCCGAGTACATCCTCAAGCTCATCGACCGCATCGACCTCGACGCCGAAGAGATCAAGCTGCGCGACATGATCGACGCCAAGGACGGGCGCCGTCCGCTGTCGGCGCAGCGGCGCCAGAAGACGATCAAGCGGCTGAAGATCGTCACCGCCTTCAACCGGCGCGACGACCACGGCCGGCGCATCAACGACCCGCGGGCCATGATCCTCGAGGCCGTGCCGGTGATCCCGCCGGACCTGCGCCCGATGGTGCAGCTCGACGGTGGCCGCTTCGCCACCTCGGACCTGAACGACCTCTACCGGCGCGTCATCAACCGCAACAACCGCCTGAAGCGGCTGCTGGACCTCGGCGCGCCCGAGATCATCATCAACAACGAGAAGCGCATGCTCCAAGAGGCCGTCGACGCGCTGTTCGACAACGGCCGCCGCGGGCGCCCGGTGACGGGCCCGGGGAACCGGCCGCTCAAGTCGCTCTCGGACATGCTCAAGGGCAAGCAGGGCCGGTTCCGCCAGAACCTGCTCGGCAAGCGCGTCGACTACTCGGGCCGCTCGGTCATCGTGATCGGCCCCAACCTCAAGCTGCACCAGTGCGGCCTGCCCAAGCTCATGGCGCTGGAGCTGTTCAAGCCCTTCGTCATGAAGCGGCTGGTCGACGCCGAGCTGGCCCAGAACATCAAGTCGGCCAAGCGCATGGTCGAGCGGCGCCGCCCCCAGGTGTGGGACGTGCTCGAGGGCGTCATCCGCGAGCACCCGGTGCTCCTGAACCGTGCGCCGACGCTGCACCGCCTGGGGATCCAGGCCTTCGAGCCGGTCCTGGTCGAGGGCAAGGCCATCCAGGTGCACCCGCTGGTGTGCACGGCCTTCAACGCCGACTTCGACGGCGACCAGATGGCCGTCCACCTGCCGCTGTCGGCGGAGGCCCAGGCCGAGGCGCGGGTGCTGATGCTCTCGGCCAACAACATCCTGTCGCCCGCCACGGGGCGCCCCATCACCGTGCCCACCCAGGACATGGTCTTCGGCGCCTACTACCTCACGCTGCAGGTCGACGACGGGCTGGGCGCGGGCCGCGCCTTCCGCCACATCCACGAGCTGGAGGCGGCCTTCGACGCCGGTGACGTGGAGCTGCAGGTGCCGATCGTGCTGCGCCCGCTGCCGGGTTCGTCCCTGGCGGCGCGCCTCGAGGCGGCCGGCGTGGAGCTGGAGCTCGAGGTGCCGTGCCCGAGGACGCCGTGGTCGGCGCGGCCGCACTGGCGGCCGAGGCTGCGGTCGTGGCCGTCGCGGGCGACGATGTCGATGGTCCGACGGGTCCCAGGTTCTCGAGGGTGCCGAGGGTGCCGGGATGCCGGGTCCGACGACGTGGCCGGAGACGGTGCCGCGGCCGACGGGTCCGCCACCAACGGTGCTGTCCAACGGATCAGCCACCAACGGCAACGGGCGCCGGCCGGCGGGCTTCGTGACGACGCCGGGCCGCGTCTTCTTCAACGAGGCGCTGCCCGAGGGCTTCGCCTTCGTCAACGACGTCGTGGGCAAGCGCAACACGCCCATCGGGGTCGATCGTCGAGGAGCTCTCGGCCAACTACCCGAAGAACGTGGTGGCGCAGAGCCTCGACCGCATCAAGGCGCTGGGCTTCCGCTTCGCCGCCCAGTCCGGCCTGACCATCTCCATCAACGACGTGCAGACGCCGCCGGACAAGCTGGCCATCCTCGACCGCTACGAGAAGGAGGCCGAGAAGGCGGAGACGCAGTTCAAGCGCGGCATCATCACCGACGACGAGCGGCGCCAGAAGGAGATCGAGATCTGGACCTCGGCCAACTCCGAGGTCGGGCGGGCCATGGAGGCCCAGCTGGCCACGATCGCCTTCAACCCGCTCGACATGATGGTGGACTCGGGTGCCCGAGGGAACTCGCAGCAGATCCGCCAGATCGCCGGCATGAAGGGCCTCGTGTCCAACCCGCGCGGCGAGATGATCCCCCGCCCGATCAAGTCCTCCTTCCGTGAGGGCCTGTCGGTCCTGGAGTACTTCATCTCCACCCACGGCGCCCGCAAGGGCCTGGCCGACACCGCCCTGCGCACGGCCGACTCGGGCTACCTGACCCGCCGGCTCGTCGACGTCGCCCAGGAGCTGATCGTCCGGATCGAGGACTGCGGGACGACCCGTGGCATCTGGATCGAGGGCGTCGCCCCCGACGGGCCGGGCCACCGCAACTACCTCGAGACCCGCGCCTTCGGCCGCCTGCTCACCGAGGACGTCACGCTCTCCGACGGCACCGTGTACCCGGCGGGCACGCTGCTCGACGACGAGATCATCGCCGCCATGCGCGACGACGAGGCCGTGACCCGCCTGCGGACCCGCTCGGTCCTCACCTGCGAGTCGCCCCAGGGCGTGTGCGCGGCCTGCTACGGCCTGTCGCTCGCCACGGGCTCGATGATCGAGCTCGGCGAGGCGGTCGGCGTGATCGCCGCCCAGTCCATCGGTGAGCCGGGCACGCAGCTGACCATGCGGACGTTCCACACCGGTGGCGTCGTGGGTGAGGACATCACCCACGGCCTGCCCCGTGTCGTCGAGCTCTTCGAGGCCCGTACCCCGAAGGGTGCGGCCGTGCTGGCCCACCACTCGGGCGTGGTGCGGGTCGAGGACGACGAGACCGGCCGGCGCATCACCGTGGTGGCCGACGACGGGACCGAGGACTCGACGCTGGTGGCCTCCCGGGCCCACCTCGAGGTGGCCGACGGCCAGGAGGTCTCGGCCGGCGACGCGCTGGTCGAGGGCCCGAAGGACCCCAAGGAGCTGCTCGAGGTCAAGGGCATCCGCGAGACCCAGCAGTACCTCGTCGAAGAGGTGCAGAAGGTGTACCGCGACCAGGGTGTGTCGATCCACGACAAGCACATCGAGCTGATCGTGCGCCAGATGCTGCGCCGCGTGCTCGTGGCCGAGCCGGGCGACGCGCCGTTCCTGCCGGGCGAGCGGGTCGACAACCAGATCTACGCCGAGGTCAACCGCACGCTCGTCGAGGACGGCAAGACGCCGGCCGAGGGTCGCCCCGAGCTGATGGGCATCACCAAGGCGTCGCTCGCCACCGAGAGCTGGCTCTCGGCCGCCTCCTTCCAGGAGACGACGCGGGTGCTCACCGAGGCTGCCATCGAGGGCCGCAGCGACCAGCTCTTCGGCCTGAAGGAGAACATCATCATCGGCAAGCTCATCCCGGCCGGGTCCGGCATGGAGCACTACCGGAACATCCGCCTCGAGATGCCCGACGCCGAGGCGATGCCCTTCTGGGCCATGGGCGCGGGGGAGTCCGACACCGAGGACCTGGCCAACTGGCTGCGTGACATGGGCGAAGGGGTCAGCGAGGACCCCTTCGACTCCTCCATCGACGCCAGCTGGCTCGGGGCCGCCCCGACGGCCGAGGACGCCTACGGGAACCCCATCGTGAACCCGATCGGGAGCCCGGTCGAGGGGAACGGCAGCGAAGCCGCCCCGGAGGAGCCCGGCGCCGGCGCCGCGGAGGCGGGGGCGTAAACTCCTCCGCTGTCCAAGGGGGACAACCAAGGAGAGCGTCCGTTGGCGACACCGCGCATGGTGAGCGACTCCGGCGAGCAGGAGGGGACGGCGGGCGTCGGATCAGGGCGCTACCGCCTGTCCCACCTCGGCGCGCTCGAGGCTCAGTCGATCCACATCTTCCGAGAGGTGGCGGCGGAGTTCGAGCGCCCCGTGCTGCTGTTCTCGGGCGGCAAGGACTCCATCGTCATGCTGCACGTGGCCAAGAAGGCCTTCTGGCCGGCCCCGGTGCCCTTCCCGGTCATGCACATCGACACGGGTCGCAACTTCACCGAGGTGCTCGAGTTCCGGGACCGCCACGTCGCCGCGCCGGGCGTGCGCCTCGAGGTCGCCCGGGTGCAGGACGACATCGACGCCGGCCGCACGCTCGAGGACACGTCGCCCGGCGCGACGCGCAACCGCCTGCAGACGCCGACCCTGCTGCGCGCCATCACCGAGGGACGCCACGACGCCGTCTTCGGCGGCGCGCGGCGCGACGAGGAGAAGGCGCGGGCCAAGGAGCGCATCTTCAGCTTCCGGGACCAGTACGGGCAGTGGGACCCGAAGAACCAGCGCCCCGAGCTGTGGAACATCTACAACGCCCGGCACCACAAGGGTGAGCACATCCGGGTCTTCCCGCTGTCGAACTGGACCGAGCTCGACGTCTGGAACTACATCCGCGACGAGGGGATCGAGGTGCCGCCCATCTACTTCGCGCACCGCCGCCAGGTCTTCCAGCGCGACGGCATGCTCATGGGCGTCACCGAGCACCTGGCCCCCCACGACGGCGAGCCGGTCTTCGAGGCCATGGTGCGCTTCCGGACCGTGGGTGACGCCGACTGCACCGGGTGCGTCGAGTCGATGGCCGAGACGATCGACCTGATCATCGCCGAGGTCGCGGGCACCCGCCTGACCGAGCGGGGGGCCACGCGGGCCGACGACAGGATCTCGGAGGCCGGCATGGAGGACCGCAAGCGCGAGGGGTACTTCTGATGACCGAGCTCCTGCGCCTGGCCACGGCCGGCTCGGTCGACGACGGCAAGTCGACGCTGATCGGGCGGCTGCTCTACGACGCCAAGGGCATCTTCGAGGACCAGCTCGAGGCCATCCGCCGCACCAGCGAGCAGCGCGGCAACCCCGAGACCGACCTGGCTCTGCTGACCGACGGGCTGCGGGCCGAGCGCGAGCAGGGCATCACCATCGACGTCGCCTACCGCTACTTCGCCACGCCCAAGCGCAAGTTCATCATCGCCGACACGCCAGGCCACACCGAGTACACGCGCAACATGGTGACGGGCGCGTCGAACGCCCACGTTTCGCTGATCCTGATCGACGCCCGCAAGGGTGTCATTGAGCAGACACGGCGCCACGCCTTCCTCTCGTCCATGCTCGGCGTGCCCCACATGGTGCTCTGCGTCAACAAGATGGACCTGATCGACTGGGACCAGGCGCGCTACGAAGAGATCAAGTCCGACTTCATGGAGTTCGCCGCCCGGCTGAACGTCCACGACATCACGTTCATCCCGATCTCGGCCCTGCGAGGCGACAACGTCGTCCAGCGCTCCGAGCACATGTGGTGGTACGACGGTTCACCGCTGCTCAACCACCTCGAGTCGGTCTACATCGGCAGCGACGAGAACTTCATCGACCCGCGCTTCCCGGTGCAGTACGTGATCCGGAGCCAGACGCCCGAGGCGCCGGACTTCCGTGGCTATGCCGGCACGGTGGCCAGTGGCGTGCTGCGGCCGGGGGACGAGGTGCTGGTGATGCCCATCGGGCACCTCGTCGCGCATCGCGTCGATCGTGACCGCCGACGGCGAGGTGGCCGAGGCCTTCCCGCCCATGGCCGTGGTGATCACGCTCGAGGACGACATCGCGGTCTCGCGGGGCGACATCCTCTGCCGGCCCAACAACCGGCCTTCGGTGGCCCACGACCTCGAGGCGACGGTGTGCTGGATGGACGATCGTGCCTCGCTCAGCCGAGGGACGCGCCTACCTCTTGAAGCACAGCACGCGGACGGTGCGCGCCACGGCGCAGTCCCTGCAGTACCGGCTGGACGTCAACGGGCTGCACCGCGACGAGGCGGCCGCCGAGTTGAAGCTCAACGAGATCGGCCGGGTGTCCTTCCGCTGCACCGAGCCCTTGCTGGTCGACGACTACACGACCAACCGCACCACCGGCAGCTTCATCATCATCGACCCGTCGACCAACGCCACCGTCGGCGCCGGCGTGATCCGGGCCATCGCCACGACGCACGCCAGCCCCAACGTGGTGCGCCACGGCGGCCGGCTGACCCGGGCCGACCGCGCCGCCGCGCTCGGCTTGCAGGGTGCGACGCTCCTGTTCACAGGCCTGTCCGGGGCGGGCAAGTCCACGCTGGCCGCCGGGGTCGAGGAAGCCATCGTGCGCGCCGGGCGGCCGGCGTTCCTCCTCGACGGGGACAACCTGCGCCACGGGCTCAACGCCGACCTCGGCTTCTCGGACCGCGACCGGAACGAGAACGTGCGCCGGGCCGGCGAGGTGGCGCGCATGTTCGCCGAAGCGGGAACGCTGGCGCTGATCGCGCTCATCTGTCCCTTCGAAGAGGACCGCCAGCTGATCCGCGCGCTGCACGAAGAGGCGAATCTGCCCTACGCGGAGATCTTCGTCGACACCTCGCTCGAGGAATGCGAGCGGCGCGACCCCAAGGGCCTCTACGCCCGGGCGCGGGCCGGCCAGCTCGCCGGCTTCACCGGCATCGACTCCACCTACGAGGTACCCGCCCATCCCGATCTGGCACTCGGGGCCGACTCGGGCAGCCTTCCCGAGCAGATCGCGCCGCGTCGTCGAGCTGCTCGAGAGGCTCGTCCGCTAGCCGTGCCAAAGGACCGCGACGACGTCCGACGGTCGAAGCTTGGAGCAGAACGGCCCGAACGGGCTGACGGGACTGAATCGGCCGCGCGGCGTGCCGCACAACACCGCGCGCGGAGGTAACGCCGACGGCGCGCGAGGCGACCTCGGGTGCGGGATCGCGTCCGGCCTCGAACGCGGCTCCGGCTCCGGGTGCGGCTCCCGCTATGGGCGCCGGAGCGCAGGCCGTGTCGGAGAACGCGACCACCGCCCCACAGGACGTGGCGCGAGGGTCTCAGGCGGCCGCGCAAGAGGCGAAGCCGGCCGACGCACCACCCTCGCGTCCGAGCCCGCCCGGCCGGTGCCGCGGCCCGTGGGCTCGCTGGCGCGCATCCACCCGAGGCGCGAGCTCCGGAGACGACGGGTCCAGTGGGCCGCGCTTGTCGTGGTCGCCCTGCTGATCGCGGGTTTGGCTGCGAGACATGCTCTCTCGGGCGGAACGCCGAGCAAGGACCACACGACGGCGAACGGCACGTCACAGGTCACGGTCGGCACCTCCCAGGTCACCGGGGGCACGGTGACCAGCAGCAACACGACGACCGGGTCGGCGTTGCGCGAGCAGACGCTGCTGCGCATCCCGGCCGCGTCGGCGCTCGCGCAGGCCGACGGGTCGTCGTTCGTCACCGACGACCAGCGCGACGTGCTGGTGCGCTTCGACCCGAGCACCGGCAAGGTGCTGGGCACACTGCACCTGGCCGGCCGCCCCGACGCGATGGTCCTGGCGGGGAACGAGCTGTGGGTCGCCGAGATGGTCAGCAACGTCGTGGTCGCAGGTGGATCCGCAGACGATGGGCGTGGTCGGCAGCGTGACGGTGCCGGCAGCCCCGTCGGGCCTGGCCGTGCTGGGGGCCGACGTCTGGGTGACCTCGCTGTCGGCCAACGAGGTCACCCCGATCAACCTGTTGACGGGCATCCTCGGGACCCCCATTCAGGTGCTCAGCGGTGCCGTTCGCGTCGCGTCGGGGTTCGGCGCCCTCTGGGTGACCGGGACGGACGACCTCCTCACCCGGATCGTTCCCGCGCCCGGTGAGAGCGGTTTACCGGCGCAGCGCACGGTAACCGTGGGGAGGGGACCGATCGGCGTGGTCACCGGGATCGGCTTCGTGTGGGTCGCCAACGCGGAGGACGGGACGGTGTCGCAAGTCGACCCGTCCACGATGCAGGTCGCGGCGACGCTCCCCGCCGGCGACGATCCGATCACGATCGCCATCACCTCTGACAATCGTGTCTTCGTCGGGTTCGGCACGGCACAGACCGTGCGCGTCGTCTCGCCTCCGCCCCTGTCCAAGGCGGTCCCCTTGGCCGGGGCGCCGCGGGCGTTGTTGTCCGTCGGGAACGGTGTGTGGGTCGCGACCAGCAACCCGGGACGGGTGGTCTCGGTCGGGGTCGGCAGCTAGCGCCGGACGCGCTACTCCTGGACGAGCTCGATCAGGGTCCCGAACGACGTCTTGGGGTGCACGAAGGCCACCGTGGTGCCCCGCGAGCCCGGCCGTGGCGCCTCGTCGATCACCCGGCCGCCCGTGTCCTTGATCGCCTGCAGCGCGACCGCGCAGTCGTCGACCCGGTACCCGACGTGGTGCAGCCCCTCGCCCTTGGTGGCGAGGTACTTGGCGACGGGTGAGTCGTCGCGGATGGGCGTGAGCAGTTGCACGTAGGAGTCGGCCACCTTGATCAGCGCCTCCTCGACGCCGTCGCGCTCGACACGCTCGCGGTGGTCGACGGTGGCGCCGAAGGCCTCGGCGTACCAGGCGATGGCGGCCTCGAGATCGTTCACCGCGATGGCGACGTGGTCGATCTCGGTCAGGAGCCCGCTCATGCCCCGTGCCTCCGGAAGAGCGTGATGCGGTCCTCGCCCACCTTGGCCCGCAGCTCGGGGTCGTCGATGCCCAGGCCCTCCCGCGGCGCCAGGCAGAGGACGCCGATCTTGCCCTCGTGCAGGTTGTGGTGGACCTGGTACGCGGCCTCGCCCACCTGGTCGAGCGGGTAGACGGCGGAGAGGGGCGGCAGCACCTTGCCGTCGCAGATGAGCTGGTTGGCGTCCCAGGCCTCGCGGTAGTTGGCGAAGTGCGAACCCTTGATCGTCTTCAGCTTCATCCAGAGGTGCCGGTTGTCGTACTCGATCATGTAGCCCGACGTGGCCGCGCAGGTGACGATCGTGCCGGCCCGCTTGCAGACGAACACCGACGCGCCCATGGTCTGGCGGCCAGGGTGCTCGAAGACGATCTCGGGCTCGCCGCCGACCAGCCCCCGGATGTCCTTGCCGAAACGGCGCCACTCGGACTCGTCCTGAGTGTGCTCGTCGGCCCAGAAGCGGTAGTCGGCCGCCTTGCGGTCGATCACGGCGTCGACACCGAGGTCGTTGAGCAGCTTGACCTTGTCGGGTGAGGAGACGACGCCGATCGGCGTCCCGCCGCCGTTGAGCACGTGCTGGACGGCGTAGCTCCCGAGGCCACCGCTGGCGCCCCACACGAGCACCTTGTCACCTTGGGTCATGCGGGCGCCGTTGTGCGAGACGAGCATCCGGTACGCGGTCGAGTTGCACAGCGCGTTGATGCCGGCCTCCTCCCAGGTGAGGTGCGTCGGCTTCGGCATGATCTGGTTGGCCTTGACCACGGTGATGTCGGCCAGGCCGCCGAAGTTGGTCTCGAAGCCCCAGATGCGCTGGTTGGCGGCGAGCATGGAGTCGTCGTGCGCCGAGGGGTCCTGGTCGTCGACGTAGTTGCACTGGATGGTGACCTTGTCGCCCACCTTCCAGTTGCGCACCGCCGATCCCGTCCGGAGCACCACGCCCGCCGCGTCGGAGCCGACGACGTGGTAGTCGAGCGCGTGGCGGGCCGCCCACGGGCTCTCCTTGGCGAGGCGGTCGAGGAAGCCGAAGGTCGGGCAGCGGCTCGAAGATGGAGGTCCACACGGTGTTGAAGTTGATCGAGGACGCCATCACCGCCACGTAGGCCTCGTCGGGCGCCAGCTCGGGGAGTGGCACCTCCTCGACGTGGAGGGATCGGCGGGGGTCCTTGTCCGCGGAGTCCATGCCCTCGAACATGGTGGTTTCACTCCGCTTGACCAGGGCCGCTCGATACGTGTCCGGCATCGGGAGCGCGGCCAGTTCGTCTGCGGACGCGCCGGCCACGACTGCGGTGAGGATGTCGCTCATGTGACCCGACGATAGTTGGCCCATAAGATGTAGTTTCCGGCCGGTAACCAAACCGGCGAGCAACCCCGGAGGTACAGGGAATGGCTGAGGCCGTCATCGTCGCAGGGGCTCGGACCCCGATCGGGAAGCTATCGGGCGCACTCGCCGGTTTTACGGCCATGGACCTGGGCGGGTTCGCCATCGCCGAGGCGCTGAAGCGGGCCGGCGTCGCCCCCGAGCAGGTCGACTACGTGCTCATGGGCCAGGTCATCCTGGCCGGGCAGGGCCAGATCACGGCGCGCCAGGCCGCGGTGAAGGGCGGCATCCCGATGACGGTGCCCGCCAACACGATCAACAAGGTGTGCCTCTCGGGCCTGAACACGATCTACCTCGCCGACCAGATGATCCACGCCGGCGACGCCGAGATCGTCGTGGCCGGCGGCATGGAGTCCATGACCCAGGCGCCGCACCTGCTGCCCGGCGCGCGGGCGGGGTTCCGCCTCGGCGACGCGACGCTCGTCGACTCCATGATGCTACGACGGCCTCACCGACGCCTTCGACCACATCGCAATGGGGCTCTCCACCGAGCGCCACAACGAGAAGATCGGCATCAGCCGCGAGCGCCAGGACGCCTTCGCCGCCGCCAGCCACGAGAAGGCCGCGGCCGCTGCCAAGGAGGGCCGCCTGGCCGAGGAGATCGTCCCGGTCGAAGTGCCCCAGCGCAAGGGCGACCCGCTCCTCTTCGACACCGACGAGGGCGTGCGCCCCGGTACGACGGCGGAGTCACTCGGCGCGCTCGAAGCCCGCCTTCGACAAGAACGGCACCATCACGGCGGGGAACTCGTCGCAGATCTCCGACGGCGGCTGCGCGGTGATCGTGATGTCGGCCGACAAGGCCAAGGAGCTCGGCGTGACTCCGCTCGGCCAGGTCGTGAGCTACGGCATGGTGGCCGGGCCGGACAACTCGCTCATGACCCAGCCGTCGCGGGCCATCGCCAAGGCCGCCGCCAAGGCCGGGCTCGACGTCAAGGGCTTCGACCTCTACGAGATCAACGAGGCCTTCGCCGCAGTCGGGCTCGCCTCGGTGGACGACCTCGGCCTCGACGAGGACAAGGTCAACGTCAACGGCGGGGCCATCGCGCTCGGCCACCCGGTCGGCATGTCGGGCACCCGCGTCGCGCTGACCGCACTGCTCGAGCTGCGCCGCCGCGGTGCGTCGACGGCGGCGGTGGCGCTGTGCGGCGGGGGCGGCCAGGGCGACGCCGCCATCCTGCGCAGCCTGGCCTGACCCGAGCCTGACTACAGCCTGACCCGACCCTGACTCGACCTGACTCGGGATCGCCCAGCCTCAGACGAAGGGCGGGGTGATCAGCGTGACCAGCGTGCCCACCCCGGCCGTCACGTCGACCCAGTGTCCGCCGGGGAAGGTGTAGACGCCGAGGGCGCAGGTCGGGAAGCCCTGTCGCTCCGCCAAGGAGAGGCCCTTCTTGTCGCGGGGCGACAGCAGTCCTTGCGAGAGCGTCTGCGCGGTCGGGTTGTGACCGACGACCATGGCGGCCGGCACGTCGTCGGGCAGGGTCTGGATGAGGGCGAGCAGTTCGCCGGGCTCGGCCCCGTAGAGGTCCTCGTCGAAACGGCACTCGGGTGGTGCGTCCATCCCGGCGAGCACCAGCTCGGCGGTCGCCGTCGTGCGGGCTGCTGGCGACACGCAGCGCCACCGCCGGTCGAGGGCACGCCCTCGAACGCGGGACCGAGCCCGTCGCCGCTCGCCGGCGAAGAGCCGCCCGAGGGCGGTGGCGTCGCGTCGGCCGCGCGGCGCCAGCACCCGGTCGAAGTCCGTGCCGCCGGGCGGGGGGTCGGTCACCGTCTTGGCGTGACGGAGGAGCCACAGGGTGCGCGTCGGCGCCGGCCGCGAGCTCTTGCGCTGTGCCGGTGCTGCCTTCGCTAACCTTCCCCTTGGCCTTTGTCGGCATCAGCCCAGCGCGAAGGCCGCGTGCAAGCTGCGCACGGCTCGATCCACGTCGCCTTCCGCAACGATGCACGACGTCCGGATGGTCGAGGTCGAGATCATGTCGATGTTGATCCCCTCGTTGGCCAGCGTCTCGAACATGGTGGCGGCGATGCCCGGGTGCGACTTCATGCCGGCACCGACCAGGGAGACCCGAGCCACGTCGACGTCGGCCGTGACGCCCGTCGCCCCGAGCTCGTCGGCGTGGGCCTGCGAGGTCTCGGCGGCAACGGCCAGGTCGGCGTTGGGCACCGTGAACGAGATGTCGGTCGTGCCCCTCGTCGAGGTGTTCTGCACGATCATGTCCACGTTGATCGACTTGTCGGCGAGCGCACGGAACAGGCGGGCCGCCACCCCGGGGCGGTCGGGCACGCCGCTCACGGTGACCTTGGCCTCCGAGGTGTCGTGGGTCACCGCGGTGACGACGGCGTCTTCCATGTCTGCATCCTCCTCCACCACCCAGGTACCGGGCTCCCAGGTGAAGCTGCTGCGTACGTGCAACGGGACGTTGTGGTTGCGGGCGAACTCGACGGCGCGCGAGCATCAGCACCCGGCCGCCCGAAGCAGCCATCTCGAGCATCTCGTCGAACGAGATCCGGTTGATGCGGTGGGCCTCGGGCACCAGCCGGGGGTCGGCGGTGAACACGCCCGTGACATCGGTGTAGATCTCGCACACGTCGGCGTCGAGGATGGCGGCCAGCGCCACGGCGGTGGCGTCGGACCCGCCGCGGCCGAGGGTGGTGATCTCGCGGTCGACCGAGACGCCCTGGAAGCCGGCGACCACCGGCACCTTGCCGCCGGCGAGGGCCTCGCGGAGGCGATCGCCCTTGACCTCCTTGATCTTGGCCCGCGTGTGGTCGCCGTCGGTGATGATGCCGACCTGGCTCCCTGTGAACGACCGCGCCTCGACGCCGAGGTCGGCCAGCGCCATCACCAGCAGCGACATCGAGATCCGCTCCCCGGTGCTGACGAGCATGTCGTACTCGCGGGGCGGCTGGGTCGTGCTGACGGTGTTGGCCAGGTGGATGAGCTCGTCGGTCGTCTTCCCCATGGCGCTGACCACGGCCACCACGTCGGAGCCCTTCCCGGCGCGTGCCGCGCGATGTGGTCGGCGACCGCCCGGATCCGATCGGCGTCGCCGACCGAGGTCCCACCGAACTTCTGCACGACCAGCGGCATCCCGCCGAGGCTACAGACTGCACGGCGGTTCCATCCCCGCTGCCGTGCCTCGGGCTGCCCAGCCCATGCCGGCCGCTCCCGCAGCCGACCGCCACGGCCGTACCCACCCGGCGCCGACCTCGGCACCGCGGCGGGCGATCGGAGGCAGTCCCGGGGATTGGGTAGGGTCTGCGCCCGTGCCCAGCGAGAAGAGAGCCCGTCAGCGACGCGGCGCGGGAGGCCCGTCTGGCCGCCGAGGCCCAGCAGCACAAACGCCGGCTGCGGATCCGTAACGGCATCATCGTGGTGGTCGTGCTCGGGGCCATCGTGGCCATCGCTTTCGCCGTCTCGGGCGGGAACAAGCCCGTGGCGTCCCAGTCCAACGACGAGCTCGACGACCACGACGGTGGTCGCCAAGAGGGCCGACGCCACAGCTGCAGGCGCAGGCCAACGAGGTGGCGGTCAAGGCCGGGTGCCCGGCCAGCACCAAGACGACGGTGAACGACCAGAAGTACTCGGCCGCCCCGGCCATGACCATCGACACCACGAGCACGTACACGGCCACGGTGAAGACGACCACGGGGACCTTCGTCATCGCGCTCGATCCCAAGAGCGCGCCGCAGACCGTGAACAACTTCGTGTTCCTGGCCAACAAGCACTTTTACCACTGCATCATCTTCCACCGGGTCGATCCCGGGGTTCATGGACCAGACCGGCGACCCGACCGGCACGGGCGACGGGCGGACCCGGGCTACACCCTCCCCGCCGAGAACCCGCCGACGGCGTCGAACGGCACGCCGCAATATCCCCTCGGGTCGGTGGCGATGGCCAACTCCGAAGCCGGGTGTCAGCGGGAGTCAGTTCTTCATCGTCACGGGGGCCGAGGGCGAATCCCTCGGCCCAACACCTACCGCTCTATCGGCTCCGTCACGTCGGGTATGAACGTGGTGGACACCATCAACAAGCAGGGCAACAGCAATGCCCAGGCGAACGGCGTCCCGCCCGACGTCACCCAGCGCATTTTGTCGATCACCATCAACGAGTCGTAAGGATCTCCTCCATGGCCACTCCAACTCCCCCGAACGCAGACGGCTCGAGCCCCCAGCAGCGGAAGTTCAAAGAAGAGCCGCCCGATGATCATCGATGCCAACAAGCGCTACGTGGCCACCATGGTCACCTCGCACGGCACGATGGTGATCAACCTCGACCCGCTCGCCGCGCCCAAGGCCGTGAACAGCTTCGTGTTCTTGGCGCGCTACCACTACTTCGACGGCATCGTCTTCCACCGCATCATCCCGGGCTTCGTGCTCCAGGGCGGCGACCCGACCGGCACGGGCAGCGGCGGCCCCGGCTACCGCTTCGACGACGAGCTCCCCCGGCCGGCCGCTACAAGGTCGGCTCCCTGGCCATGGCCAACGCCGGGCCCAACACCAACGGCAGCCAGTTCTTCGTGATCAGCGGCCCCGACGGCGCCGGCCTGCCGCCGCTCTACTCGCTCTTCGGCGAGGTGGTGAGCGGCCAGGACGTCATCAGCACGATCGACGCCGTCGGCACCCACTCGGGGACGCCCACCGAGCAGGTCGTCATCCAGAGCGTCACCGTCGAAGAGAAGGAATAGGCGGCCGAGGCCGCCGCGCCGTTCCGCCTTCGGCCCTCCCGGCGGCCGCACCTCCGCCCGGGGATACCTCTTTCGGCTTGTATATGTAGCCTTCCGTAAATACCCCCAATTAACGAAGGATATCCAGATATCCTTCCGTAAATACCCCCAATAAACGAAGGATACATATACAGCCAGGCGTCATCACCCGGCACGGAGGGATCACCCGGCCCGGAGGCAGCAACCAGCCGGGAGGGGATCAGTGCACGAGCGAGCGAAGATCAGCCGCGCAGCGCGTCCAACCCCTCGGTCTGGGTGCCCCCGACGAAGACGACGGGCGTCCCCGCACCCTCCGAGCGCCAGTCGCCGCCACCCTCTTGATCAGTGCCGTCCGGGCCGGCAGCGCGACCACCGGGAGGGCCGCCGGTGCCATGGCCACCGTGCGCTCGAGCTTCTGGCCGTGGGCGTCGTCGTGCTCGTCGCCGAAGTGGGGCACCACGGTCAGGTTGTCGACGAGCCCGAGCCCGAGGGTCAGCGCGCCACCACGAGGGTCGACCATAGGGTCGGTCATCACCATGGCCCCCGCCCCGGCACCCGCGACCACCGCGCCGTCCGCATAGGCGGCACGGATGCCGTCGAAGACGGCCGACTTCTTGAGCACCGGCGCGGAGGTGGAGCGGTGAGCCACCGGCCAGGTAGATGAACCGCGCCTTGGCCACCGCTGGCCGCCATTCCCGCATCTTCGGCTGAGGCGCGGTCCACCACCATCAGCCCCTCGACCTGTGCACCCAGCGGCTCGAACCACTCGGCCGCCCGGAACACCACCTGCTCTGGGTGCTGGTAGGCCGCCGCGGTCGGGAGGACGACGACGTCGGTCCCTCCGGAGTCGCGCCAGGAGAGTGGTGTCGAAGGTGCAGCCGTCGGTCCATTCGGAGCCCCCTACCAGGGCCAGCGTGCCTGACGAGTCCATGGCCCACTCTTGCACGCCACGCACCGGGGTCATCGCTTCGACGCTGGCGGTTACCGGCCGGTAAGCTTGGCGCCCATGTCGATCACTCGGGTGGGAATCGTCGGTTCGGGAATCATGGGTTCGGGCATCGCGGAGGTGGCGGCGGCAGCGGGCCACGAGGTGGTGCTGCGCAGCCGCACCCAAGAAGGCGCGGACGCCATGATGGCCGGCCTCGCCAAGTCACTGGCCAAGCAGGTGGAGAAGGGGAAGCGCACCGAGGCGGAGGCGGCCGAGATCTCGGGCCGTGTACAGCGCCACGTCGCACCTCGGCGACCTCGTCGACGTCGATCTGGTGATCGAGTCGGTCGTGGAGGACCTGGCGCGTGAAGAAGGAGCTCTTCGCCGAGCTCGACAGCGTCTGCAAGCCTGAGACGATCCTGGCGACGAACACGTCCACGTTGCCGGTGGTCGAGATGGCCATGGCGACGGGCCGGCCCGACCTGGTCTGCGGCGTCCACTTCTTCAATCCTGCGCCGGCCATGGCGCTCGTCGAGATCGTGCGCCCCGTCACCGCTGCGGACGCCACGGTCGAGGCGGCCACAGCCTTCGCGACGGCCTGCGGCAAGGATCCCGTCGAGGTGAAGGACCAGGCGGGCTTCATCGTGAACGCGCTGCTCTTCCCCTACCTCAACAACGCCGTGCGCCTCTACGAGCAGGGGGTGGCCTCCAAGGAGGGCATCGACGCCGCCATGAAGGGTGGGTGCGGGTTCCCGATGGGACCCTTCGCACTCCTCGACCTGGTCGGCCTCGACACCTCGTTGGCCATCCTCGATGCGCTCTACGACGAGTACCGCGACCCCAACTACGCCGCGGTGCCGTTGCTGCGCCGGCTGGTCACGTCCGGCCAGCTCGGGCGCAAGACCAAGAAGGGTTTTTACGACTACGGCGGCTGACCGGTCGCCCCGCGCAGCGCTGGCGGGAAAGGCGGGCAGAATGGTGGTGCGCCCCACTCGTCTGGAGGTGAACTGAATGGCTACCGACCCGCAGCGTGATGCGCCGTGGGTGATGCGTACCTATTCGGGCCATTCCACGGCCCGCGCCTCCAACGAGCTCTACCGCACCAACATTGCCAAGGGGCAGACCGGCCTCTCCATCGCCTTCGACCTGCCGACGCAGACCGGTTACGACCCCGACGCGCCCGAGGCTGCGGGCGAGGTCGGCAAGGTCGGCGTGCCCGTTGCCCACCTCGGGCACATGCGCGAGCTGCTCGACCAGATCCCTGTGGCCGACATGAACACCTCCATGACGATCAACGCCACGGCGGCGTGGTTGCTCGGGCTCTACGTCGCCAACGCACAGGACCTTGGCGTGGACCCGGCGCACCTGGCGGGGACGACCCAGAACGACATCGTCAAGGAGTACCTGAGCCGGGGGACGTACATCTTCCCGCCCGGACCCAGCCTGCGCCTGACGGTCGACACCATCGCCTACACCCTCCGCCAAGTGCCCAAGTGGAACCCGATCAACGTGTGCAGCTACCACCTCCAAGAGGCTGGCGCGACACCGACGCAGGAGATCGCCTACGCGCTCGCCACCGCCATCGGCGTGCTCGACGGGGTGCGCGCCTCGGGCAAGATCGACGACGACGAGCTGCCGGCAGTGGTCGGCCGCATCAGCTTCTTCGTCAACTCGAGCGTCCGCTTCGTCGAGGAGACCTGCAAGATGCGGGCGTTCACCGAGCTGTGGGACCGCATCTGCCACGAGCGCTACGGCGTCGAGGACCCCAAGTTGCGCCGGTTCCGCTACGGCGTGCAGGTGAACTCGCTCGGGCTCACCGAGCAGCAGCCCGAGAACAACGTGCAGCGCATCGTGCTCGAGACCCTCGGTGTCACCCTGTCCAAGAGCGCGCGGGCCCGGGCCATGCAGCTGCCCGCTTGGAACGAGGCGCTCGGGTTACCGCGGCCCTGGGACCAGCAGTGGTCGCTGCGCATCCAGCAGGTGCTCGCCTTCGAGTCGGACCTGCTCGAGTACGGCGACATTTTCGAGGGGTCGACCGTGATCGCGGCCAAGACGGCGGAGTTGGCCGAGGCGGCGACCGCAGAGCTGGCCGACGTCGAGGCGCTCGGCGGCGCCTTCGAGGCCATCGACGAACTGAAGCGCCGGCTGGTGCGCAGCCAAGCCGAGCGGGTGCGTCGCATCGAGTCGGGTGAGCAGCTCGTGGTGGGCGTGAACTGCTTCACCGAGACGGCTCCCTCGCCGCTCCTCGGCGACTCCGAGTTCGGGGCGATCCTCAAGGTCGACGAAGGGGTCGAGGCCGAGCAGATCGCCGACGTCGAGCGCTGGCGGGCCGAGCGGGACAACGCGGCGGTGCGACGCGCCCTCGACGAGCTGCGCCGCGTGGCCGCCGACCAGGGCCCCGAGGGCAACGTGATGGAAGCGACCATCGCGCTTGCCCACGCCGGCGGGACGACGGGCGAGTGGGCGGACGCGTTGCGCGGGGTCTTCGGGGAATTCCGTGCCCCCACTGGGGTAAGCGGCGGCGTTGGCCGCTGGGGCGAGGAGATGGCACCGGTTCGGATGCGCGCCAAAGCGCTGGCCGAGCGCACCGGCGGGCCGCCGCGCCTCTTGGTGGCCAAGCCAGGGCTCGACGGCCATTCCAACGGCGCCGAGCAGATCGCGGTGGCGGCGCGCGACGCCGGCTTCGAAGTGATCTACCAAGGCATCCGCCTCACCCCCGACCAGATCGTGGCGGCGGCGGTTGACGAGGACGTCGACATCGTCGGCCTGTCGATCCTGTCGGGCTCCCACCTCGAGCTGGTGCCCGACATCCTCGACCGCCTGCGCGCCGCCGGCAGTCACGCCGCCGTGGTGGTCGGCGGCATCATCCCGCCCGAGGACGCCGAACTGCTGATCGGCAAGGGCGTGGCGTCGGTCTACACGCCCAAGGACTACTCCTTCGATCGCATCATGGAGGATCTGGTCGCGCTGGCCGAGCGCCGAGCGCGCCGCCACTCCCGCGTGAGGCGGGCCATCTCGCGCCAGGTGACCGGGACCGCGCCGAGCTCGATGGCCCGCTGTCGGAGGTTCTCGGGTAGGTCGTAGTGATTCAGCGCGGACGAGCGGCGGTGGCGCTGGTAGCCGCGCGGCGGGATCCCCAGTGCGGCGGCCATGACGTGCAGTTCGTCGGGGTCGTCGGCCAACAGGTGCGACCAGCGGTCGTCGCGGTCGCGCACGGTGCGCGCGTTGGCGCCAGTCGTCGACGTAGACGGTCAGCGCCGGGCCCAGGGCCGGTCGCGCCGCAGCGGCGTGGGCTTGTTCCACCAGCGTCCGCTGAAGCGCCACGCCTCGTGCACCGGGTCGTTCCCGTCGACCGGGGCAGGCCGGGGCCAGGCCAGCTGGACGGCGGCCGCGATGGCAGCGAGCACGGCGGGGTCGGGCTCGGGCGGCGGTCGCAGCGTCAACTGGTCCGGGTCGACGTGCAGTGTCACAGCGGGACGTTGCCGTGCTTTCGCCGCGGCAACTCCTCGCGCTTGGAGGCGAGGATGTCGAGGCCGCGACAGATCACGGCGCGGGTGTCGGCCGGCGAGATCACGTCGTCGATGTAGCCCCGCTCGGCCGCGATGTACGGGTTGGCGTAGCGCTCGGTGTACTCGTCGATGAGCTCGGCCCGCCGACGGGCCGGGTCGGCCGCCTCGGCCAGCTCGCGCCGGTAGACGATTTCGACGGCGCCGTTGGGACCCATGACCGCCAGCTCGGCCGACGGCCAGGCGAAGGCGAGGTCGGCGCCGATGGACTTGGAGTTCATGACGACGTAGGCCCCGCCGTACGCCTTGCGGGTGATGATCTGAATCCGCGGGACGGTCGCCTCGCAGTACGCGTAGAGCAGCTTGGCGCCGTGGCGGATGATGCCGCCGTACTCCTGGTCGGTGCCGGGCATGAAGCCGGGGACGTCGACGAAGGTCAGCAGCGGGATGTTGAACGCGTCACACGTGCGGACGAAGCGCGAGGCCTTCTCGGAGGAGTCGATGTCGAGGACGCCCGCCAGCACGGCCGGCTGGTTGCCCACCACCCCGACGACGCGCCCGTTCATGCGCGCGAAACCGCACGTGATCGACATCGCCCAGTGCCGGTGCACTTCGAGGTACTCGCCGTCGTCGACCACCGCGGTGATGATCCGCTTCATGTCGTAGGGCTGGTTGGGTGAAGTGGGCAGGAAGTCGATGAGCTCGGTCACCTGGCGCTCGGGGTCGTCGCCCGTGATCTCGATCGGCGGCTCTTCCAAGTTGTTGGAGGGCAAGAAGGACAAGAGATGGCGCACCTCGTCGAGGCACGCCTTCTCGTCGGGCGCGACGAAGGTGGCCACGCCGGACTTGGTGGCGTGGCTCATGGCGCCGCCGAGTTCTTCGAGGGTCACGTCCTCTCCGGTGACGGTCTTCACGACGTCGGGTCCCGTGATGAACATGTGCGAGGTGCCCTGCACCATGAAGATGAAGTCGGTCATCGCGGGCGAGTAGACGGCACCCCCCGCGCAGGGGCCGAGGATGACGCTGATCTGGGGGATCACACCCGATGCCGTGACGTTGCGGTGGAAGATGCCGCCGTAGGAGTGCAAGGAGACGACGCCCTCTTGGATGCGAGCACCGGCGCCGTCGTTGAGGCCGATCATCGGCACACCGGTGGAGGCGGCCAGGTCCATCACCTTGTGGATCTTCTCGGCGAAGACCTCGCCCAGCGCACCGCCGAAGACGGTGAAGTCCTGGCTGAAGAGGCAGACACGCCGGCCGTCGATGGTCCCGAACCCGGTCACGACGCCGTCGGTGTAGGGCCGGTTGTCCTCCAGGCCCATGCCGTGGGCCCGGTGCCGGGCGAGCATGTCGAGCTCCTGGAACGATCCGTCGTCGAGCAGATACTCGATCCGCTCCCGGGCGGTCAGCTTGCCCTTGGCGTGCTGGCGCTCGACGGCCCGCTCGCTCCCGGCGTGCAGCGCCTCGTTCTTGCGTTCTTCCAGCTCGGCCAGCCGTTCGGCCATGGAGTGTTCCATGCGTGTGAGGCTAACGCCCCCTGCGTGCGGCCCGAAATGCGACCGCACGACGCCAGATCGGCCGCCGACCCATTTCGCGTTGGAAAAACCAGTTGAGTTTGGCGGGCGGCCTCGCCCTGGGCTTCCCGCAGCGCGCGGCCTGTGGCGACGGGATACGTCACCCGGCCGGGGAGAACCTCGGGCACGGCCCCGGGCGCCCCGGGCACCGGCGGCACACCAGGCACGCCAAGTCTGAGCGAGGGGGCGGAACCGCCCCGCCACCAGGCCCGCGCGATTGTCGGACCCCCACCCAACCGCTATCATGGACACCTGCCATGTGCGGGCTTCTGCCCGAGCGCGCAATGCGTCACATGGAGATCGAATTTCAAAGCCGAGAGGTAGCGCGTGCCCACAATCGCCCAGCTCGTCCGCAAGGGACGGGAGGCCAAGGTGACAAAGACCAAGACCCCCGCCCTGAAGGGCGCGCCCCAACGGCGGGGGGTGTGCACCCGCGTCTACACCACGACCCCCAAGAAGCCGAACTCGGCGTTGCGCAAGGTCGCCCGTGTCCGCCTTTCCTCGGGCGTCGAGATCACGGCCTACATCCCCGGTGTCGGCCACAACCTCCAGGAGCACTCCATCGTTCTCGTGCGTGGCGGCCGGGTGAAGGACCTGCCCGGCGTGCGCTACAAGGTCGTACGCGGGGCGCTCGACACCTCGGGCGTGCGCGAGCGCAGCCAGGCCCGTAGCCGCTACGGCGCGAAGAAGGAGTCCTAGGCATGCCCCGCAACGGACCCGCCACACGCCGCGAGCTCGCCCCGGACCCCGTCTACCGCTCGGTCCTGGTCACCCAGTTCGTCAACAAGGTGCTCTCGCGCGGCAAGCGCACGCTGGCCGAGCACATCGTCTACACCGCACTCGAGCAGGTGCAGGAGAAGTCGGGCGGCGACCCGGTGGCCGCGCTCAAGCGCGCCGTCGAGAACACCCGGCCCGAGGTCGAGGTGAAGTCGCGGCGCGTGGGGGGTGCCACGTACCAGGTGCCGGTCGAGGTGCGCCCGCGCCGGGCGACCACCCTCGCCATCCGGTGGCTGACCACCTATTCCCGCCAGCGCCGGGAGAAGACGATGGCCGAGCGCCTGGCCGGCGAGATCCTCGACGCCTCCAACAACATCGGGGCCTCGGTGAAGCGCCGCGAAGACATGCACAAGATGGCGGAGTCGAACCGCGCCTTCGCCCACTACCGCTGGTAGTGGAACCGACGCCCGCGACCCGCCGCCAGATCCGCCCCGCCCAGGCCCACCGCCTCACCAAGACGCAGAGTCCCACCCACCCCACAACGCAAGAGCACGACCATGCCTGACGCCCCCGCACGACGCGATTTCCCGCTGGCCAAGACCCGCAACATCGGGATCATGGCCCACATTGACGCGGGCAAAACCACCACGACCGAGCGCATCCTCTATTACACCGGCCGCAACTACAAGATCGGTGAGGTGCACCAGGGCTCCGCCACCATGGACTGGATGGTCCAGGAGCAAGAGCGCGGCATCACCATCACCTCGGCCGCGACCACCTGCAGCTGGCGCGACAACTGGATCAACCTCATCGACACCCCGGGCCACGTCGACTTCACCGTCGAAGTGGAGCGCTCCTTGCGCGTCCTCGACGGCGCGGTGGCGGTCTTCGACGCCGTGGCCGGCGTGGAGCCCCAGACCGAGACGGTGTGGCGCCAGGCCAACAAGTACAACGTCCCGCGCATCTGCTTCGTCAACAAGATGGACCGCATCGGCGCCAACTTCGAGCGCACGGTGCAGATGATCCGCGACCGCCTCGATGCGCTGCCGGCCGTCATCCAGCTTCCCATCGGCGTCGAGTCCGAGTTCAAGGGTGTCATCGACCTGCTCGAGGAGAAGGCCCTCGTCTGGTCGTCGGACCTGGGCGAGGAGTGGGAGACCCTCGAGATCCCCGGTTCCATGATGGCCGAGGCCGAGGACGCCCGCCACCAGCTCATCGACGTCGTCTCCAACTTCGACGACACCATCATGGAGAAGTACCTCTCCGAGGAGCCCATCACGGCCGCCGACCTGCGCCGCGCCCTGCGCACGGCCACCCTGGCCGCCGAGGTGGTGCCGGTCCTGTGCGGCTCGGCGTTCAAGAACAAGGGCGTCCAGCCCATGCTCGACGCCGTGGTCGACTTCTTGCCCAGCCCGCTCGACCTGCCCCCCACCGAGGGGCACAGGCCGGGCCACCCCGACGACATCGAGGAGCGCAAGGCCGACGACGCCGAGCCCTTCTCCGCCCTCGCCTTCAAGGTCATGACCGACCCCTATGTCGGCAAGCTGACCTACATCAGGGTCTACTCGGGCTCGCTGCAGAAGGGCGCGTCCATCTCCAACACCACCAAGGACAAGAAGGAGCGGGTCGGTCGCATCCTCCAGATGCACGCCAACGACCGCGTGGACAAGGACGCCATCTTCGCGGGCGACATCATGGCCGTCGTCGGCCTGAAGAACACCACGACCGGTGACACCCTGAGCGACCCGGGCCGCCCGATCGTGCTCGAGGCGCTCGAGTTCCCCGAGCCGGTGATCCACGTCGCCGTGGAGCCCAAGACCAAGGCCGACCAGGACAAGCTGTCCCGGGCCCTCTACTCGCTCAGCGAGGAGGACCCGACCTTCCGCGTGCGCTCCGACGAGGAGACGGGCCAGACCGTGATCTCGGGCATGGGCGAGCTGCACCTCGAGGTCCTCGTCGACCGCATGTTGCGTGAGTTCTCCGTCGACGCCAACGTGGGCAAGCCCCAGGTGGCCTACCGCGAGACCATCCGCAAGGCGGTGGAGAAGGTCGAGGAGCGCTACGTCCGCCAGACCGGTGGCCGCGGCCAGTACGGCCACGTCGTCATCAGCGCCGAGCCCACGGGCCCGGGCGGGGGCTACGAGTTCATCGACAAGATCAGCGGCGGCGTGATCCCCAAGGAGTACATCCCCTCGGTGGACGCCGGCATCCAAGAGGCGCTGACCGCCGGCGTGCTGGCCGGCTATCCGACCGTGGACATCCGGGTGACCCTCACGTACGGGTCGTACCACGACGTGGACTCCTCGGAGATGGCCTTCAAGATCGCCGGCTCCATGGCGGTCAAGAAGGCGATCCGGGCCGCAAGCCCGGTACTGCTCGAGCCGGTCATGGAAGTCACCGTGACGGTGCCCGACGATTTCCTCGGCGCAGTCACCGGCGACCTGTCCTCGCGCCGTGGGCGAATGGAGGGCATGGACCAGCAGGGGACCAGCCACGTGGTCAGGGCGCTCGTCCCACTCGCCGATATGTTCGGCTACTCTACGGACCTGCGTTCGCGCACCCAGGGCCGCGCCACGTACACGATGCAGTTCCATTCGTACAACCAGGTCCCGGAGTCGATCTCCAAGGAGATCATCGCCCGGGCGCACGGGGAGTAGGGCTGCGGGCCGCCGGTCCGGCAGTGCAGCGCAGCAACCACACAGAACACCACTTTCGCAAACGGGCGAAGTTTCGTAGGAAGAGACAAATGAGCGTCGGGACCGCGGTGGCCCCGACCAGGAGTAGGGAGTAGCGAGGCGATGGCCAAGCAGAAGTTCGAGCGCACGAAGCCACATGTGAACGTCGGGACCATGGGTCATATCGACCATGGCAAGACGACGCTCACCGCGGCCATCACGCGTGTGCTCTCAGAGCGCAACCCCAACACCTCGTTCACCAAGTTCGACGACATCGACAAGGCGCCCGAGGAGAAGCAGCGCGGCATCACGATCACGATCGCCCACGTCGAGTACGAGACCGAGAAGCGCCACTACGCACACGTCGACATGCCCGGCCACGCCGACTACATCAAGAACATGATCACCGGTGCCGCCCAGATCGACGGCGCCATCCTGGTGGTCTCGGCGGCCGACGGCCCCATGCCCCAGACCCGCGAGCACGTGCTGCTCGCCCGCCAGGTCGGCGTGCCCTACATCGTGGTGGCGCTGAACAAGGCCGACATGGTCGACGACGAGGAGCTGCTCGAGCTGGTCGAGATGGAGGTGCCGCGAGCTCCTCAGCGCCTACGACTTCCCCGGCGAAGAGGTACCGGTGGTCCGCGTCGAGCGCGCTCAAGGCCCTCGAGGGCGACCCCGAGTGGAGCGAGAAGATCGTCGAGCTCATGGACGCGGTCGACGACTACATCCCCGAGCCCGAGCGTGACGTCGACAAGCCGTTCCTCATGCCGGTCGAGGACGTCATGTCCATCACCGGCCGCGGCACCGTCGTGACCGGCAAGGTGGAGCAGGGCATCGTCAAGGTGGGCGAGGAGGTCGAGATCGTCGGCCTGGCCCCCACCCAGAAGACGACGGTGACCGGCGTCGAGATGTTCCGCAAGCTCCTCGACGAGGGGCGCGCCGGCGACAACATCGGCGCCCTGCTGCGCGGCACCAAGAAGGAAGAGGTCGAGCGCGGCCAGGTGCTGTGCAAGCCCGGCTCCATCACGCCGCACACCAACTTCACCGCCGAAGTCTACGTGCTGAACAAGGAGGAGGGCGGCCGCCACAAGCCGTTCTTCACCAACTACCGGCCGCAGTTCTACTTCCGGACCACCGACGTGACCGGCACCATCACGCTGCCCGAGGGCACCGAGATGGTCATGCCGGGCGACAACACCAAGATGACGGTCGAGCTGGGCAAGCCCATCGCAATGGACAAGGGCCTGCGCTTCGCCATCCGCGAGGGTGGCCGCACCGTCGCCTCGGGCGTCGTCGACGAGATCCTCAAGTAGTCACCGGGATCCCGGCGACCACCCGCACGAGCGAGAGCAGGCAGCGAGACCATGGCCGACGGCCCGAAGCAGAAGATCCGCATCAGGCTCAAGGCCTACGACCACGAGATCCTCGACGAGTCGACCGAAGAAGATCGTCCAGACCGTCCAGCGCACCCAGGCCAAGGTGCTCGGGCCCGTCCCGCTGCCGACCGACAAGCACCGCTACACGGTGATCCGCTCGCCGCACAAGTACAAGGACTCGCGCGAGCACTTCGAGATGCGGGTCCACAAGCGCCTGGTCGACATCGTCGAGCACACGCCCAAGACGGTCGACTCGCTCCAGCGGCTCGACCTGCCGGCGGGCGTGGACATCGAGATCAAGATCCAGACCGCCTGACGGCGGGTTGCCCAGCCTCCCCGCCGGACGCCTGGCAGGGGGCCGGACCATGGTGTAACCTCGCGGGCCGCCGAATTCGGGCAGCTCAGAGGCGTTATACCGCGGCACTGCGGTGCTGCCAGAACAACAGACGTGCGTGAGCGCCGGTCCCCGGCCGGAACCTCACGCCGAACCATTCGAGCGCTCCGCTCGGGATTCCCGGGCGGAGCGTTGGCGTGCGTACGGGACACCGCACGTGCGGGACACGAGGAAGAGGACACGTGGCAAGCAAGGCCATCGTCGGCGAGAAAGTCGGCATGACCCAGGTCTGGGACGACCAGAACCGCGCCGTACCGGTGACGGTGCTGAAGGTCGCGCCCGTGCGTGTTGTCCAGGTCAAGACGCCCGAGACCGACGGCTACGCCGCGCTGCAGGTGACGTGGGGCTTCCGGCGCAACTCGACGCTGACCAAGCCTGAGATCGGGCACTACGCCAAGGCGGGCGTGAACCCCGGCCGCAAGCTCGTCGAACTGCGCCTCGACGACGTGGCCGACTACGCGGTCGGCCAGGAGCTCGCCGCTGACATCTGGGAGGCCGGCGAGCGCGTCGACGCCATCGCGGTCTCCAAGGGCAAGGGCTTCGCCGGCGGCATGAAGCGCCACAACTTCAAGCGGCCAGGGCGCCTCGCACGGCAACCACCGCAGCCACCGCGTGCCCGGGGCCATCGGCGCCTGCGCCACGCCGTCGCGAGTCTTCAAGGGCACGCGCATGGCGGGGCAGATGGGCGGCAACGCAGGTGACGGCGCTGAACCTCGTGGTCGTCTCCGCCGACCCCGAGCGCGAGCTGGTGCTGGTCAAGGGCGCCGTGCCGGGCGCCCGGGGCAGCGTGGTCGTGCTGCGCGACTCGGTCAAGACCCCGACGCAAGGCCGGGAGGTCGCGATGACGACGACCACCGCCGCCACTCCCGACCACACGCGCCGGCACCGTCCTGCGCCACACCATGAAGAAGGAGCGGCCGGCCCCGGTCGCGCGCACCGCCCCGCGGCGCAACGCCGCCGGCCACGACCTCGGCACGGTGGATCTGGAGCCGACGGTCTTCGGCCTCACGCCCAACCGGGCCGTGCTGCACCAGGTGGTCACCGCCCAGCTGGCCGGGATCCGGGCCGGCACCCAGTCGACCGGACCCGCGCCGAGGTGCGCGGGGGCGGCGCCAAGCCCTTCCGCCAGAAGGGCACCGGCCGGGCCCGCCAGGGCTCGAGCCGCTCGCCGTCCATGAGCGGCGGTGGCGTGGCCCTCGGGCCCAAGCCGCGCAGCTACGCCCAGCACACCCCGAAGAAGATGGTGCGCCTGGCGCTGCTGTCCGCGTTGAGCGACCGCGCCGAGATCGAGCCGCATCCTCGTGGTCGACGACTGGAAGATCACCGGCGCCGAGCACCAAGGACGCCGCCACCATCTTGCGCAGGCTCAAGCTGGGCACCGACTCGGTGCTGATCGTGCTGGCCCAGGACGAGATCGACATGGCGCTCTCGTTCCGCAACCTGCCCCAGGCCAACACGACCACGTTCGCCGAGCTCTCGGCGCACGACGTGCTCCGTGCCGACTGGCTGCTCTTCTCGGACCGCACGGTGCCGACCTCGCCGGGCGACTTCTCGGGCACCCACGTGATGGAGCCGGCCACCGACGCGCGGTCGACGCCTCGGGCGGCCACGAGCGCCGGGGATGCCGAGACCGACGAGGCCGAGGCCGAGACCGACAGCGAGGACGCCGCCACGGGCACCTCGACCACCGAAGCGGCGAAGGCGACCAAGGCAACAACCAAGGCAGCGAAGGCGACCAAGGCGACGAAGTCCGCACCGAAGACCGACGCGCCGGCGGCCAAGGCCACGAAGGCCACCAAGGCGGCCAAGGCCACGAAGGCGGCCAAGGGCAGCGAGACCGACAGCGCTGACGACGCCGGCTGACGAGGGCGGGAGCGAGGAGGCCGAGTCCGATGCGTGACGCCATGTCCGTGCTCATCCGCCCGGTCGTCTCCGAGAAGAGCTACGCGCTGATGGACCAGAGCGTCTACGTCTTCATCGTCGACCCCAAGGCCACCAAGATCGACGTCCGCCACGCCGTCGAGCAGGCCTTCGGCGTGCGGGTGACCAAGGTCAACACGCTGAACCGCAAGGGGAAGGCGACGCGCAACCGCCGCACCAACGTCCGCGGCAAGCGGCCCGACACCAAGCGCGCCATCGTGACGCTGCACCCCGACGACTCCATCGACCTCTTCGAGCGCTGATCAGGGAACGTCTCCATGCCACTTCGCTCTCGCAAGCCCACCAGCCCCGGACGACGGTTCCAGACCGTCTCGGACTTCTCCGAGATCACCCGGAGCCGCCCCGAGAAGTCGCTGCTCGCCCCCAACCCCCAGAGCGGGGGCCGCAACAACCACGGGCGCAAGACGTCACGCCACCGCGGCGGCGGCCACAAGCAGCAGTACCGGATCATCGACTTCCGCCGGAACAAGGACGGGATCCCGGCCAAGGTCGCGTCCATCGAGTACGACCCGAACCGCAACGCCCGCATCGCGCTGCTGCACTACGCCGACGGCGAGAAGCGCTACATCCTGGCTCCGGCCGGCGTGAAGGTCGGCGACAAGCTCCAGAGCGGGCAGGGCGCGGACATCCGTCCGGGCAACGCGCTGCCGCTGCGCTACATCCCGGTCGGCTCGACCGTCCACAACGTCGAGCTGCGCCCGGGCGGCGGCGGCAAGATGGCCCGCGGGGCGGGCATGAGCATGCAGCTGGTGGCCAAGGAGGGTGCGTTCGCCACGCTGCGTCTGCCCTCGACCGAGATGCGCCGCGTCTCCATCGACTGCCGCGGCACGCTCGGCGTGGTCGGCAACGCCGAGGCCGAGCTGGTCAAGGTGGGCAAGGCCGGGCCGCAACCGCTGGAAGGGCAAGCGTCCCCAGACCCGCGGCGTCGCCATGAACCCCGTCGACCACCCGCTCGGTGGCGGCGAGGGCAAGTCGTCGGGTGGCCGCCACCCGGTCTCCCCGTGGGGCAAGCCCGAGGGGCGCACACGTTCGCGCAACAAGAAGTCCAATTCGATGATCGTCCGCCGGCGCCGCACCCGTGGCGCGCGGCGGTGAGCCGGAGGGTGAGGAACAATGCCGCGTAGCCTGAAGAAGGGACCCTTCGTCGACGGCCACCTGCTGAAGAAGGTGGACGTGCTGAACTCGAGCGGGGACAAGAAGGTCATCAAGACCTGGTCCCGCCGCTCCACCATCATCCCCGACATGGTCGGCCACACCATCGCCGTCCACGACGGCCGCCGCCACGTTCCCGGTCTACGTGACCGAGTCGATGGTCGGCCACAAGCTCGGCGAGTTCGCCCCGACCCGGACCTTCCGCTATCACGCCGGCCAGGAGCGAGGAGCGCGGCGATGACCGCCACCAAGACCAACGAGCGCCCCGGGACGCGCGCCGTGCACCGCTACTGCGGCATGTCGGCGTCCAAGGCGCGCCAGGTGCTCGACCTGATCCGCGGCGAGGACGTCCAGCGCGCCGCCGAGATCCTGACCGGCACCGAGCGCGAGGCGGCCGAGATCATCGGCAAGGTCCTCGGCTCGGCCGTCGCCAACGCGGCGCACAACGACCAGCAGAACCCCGAGGACCTCTACGTGTCGGCCTGCTACGCCGACGAAGGCGCCACCATGAAGCGCTGGCGCCCCCGGGCGCGCGGCCGGGCCACGCGCATCCGCAAGCGGACCTGCCACATCACCATCATCGTGAGCCGCCTCCCGGCCGAGCAGCTCGAGCTGCGCCGCCGCCGCATGGAGGCCGTGAGCGCCAACCGCTCCCGCCGGGTCGACGCCTCGCGCCGCCGGGCCGACCTCTCGGGCCGGCTGTCGCGCCGCCGGGCCGCCCAGGCGCGAACAGGGCCGACCACCGAGGCGGCCGAGGCCGGAAGCGGCTGAGGCCGACGAGGACGCAGCTGCCGACGAGGCACCGCTCGACGCCGAGGCCGACGGACGACCGCGACCGAGGCGGCCGAGGCCGAGGCGGACGACGGTCGACGGCGAGGCGGACGCCGAGGCCGGAACGGAAGTCGAAGACGAAGCCGGGGACGACAGACGAGGTCACGGACGCCGCGAACGACGCGGAGGCGGACGAGAAGAGCGAGGACGAGTAGATGGGCCAGAAGGTAAACCCCTACGGGTTCCGGCTCGGGATCACGACGGATTGGAAGTCGCGCTGGTTCGAAGAGCGCCACTACAAGGAGTTCGTGGTCGAGGACTGGAAGATCCGCGACTACCTGATGCGCCAGCTCGAGGCGGCCGCTGTCAGCCGTATTGAGGTCGAGCGCACGCGGGACCGCTTGCGCGTCGACATCCACACGCGCCCGCCCGGGCATCGTCATCGGCCGCCGCGGCGCCGAGGCCGACCGCCTGAAGAAGAAGCTCGAGGAGATCACGGGCCTGCAGAACCGGATCCAGCTCAACATCCAAGAGATCAAGCAGCCCGAGCTCGACGCCGCCGCTCATCGCGCAGGGCATCTGCGACCAGCTCGTGCGCCGGGTCGCCTTCCGCCGCGCCATGAAGCGCGCCATCCAGACCGTGCAGAAGGCAGGCGCGCAGGGCATCAAGGTGCAGTGCTCGGGCCGCCTCGGCGGTTCGGAGATGTCGCGCAAGGAGCAGTACCGCGAGGGCCGGGTGCCCTTGCACACGCTGCGGGCCGACATCGACTACGGCTTCCGCGAGGCCCGCACCACCTCGGGCCGGGTCGGCGTCAAGGTGTGGATCTACAAGGGCGACATCCTTCCCTACAAGGTCTCCATCGAGGACAAGATCACCCGCGAGGCCGCCATGGCCGTTGGCGAGACGTCGGGCCAGAGCGGCCCGCGCCGGCTCATCACCGCGGGCGGCGGGCGGCGCCGGGCCGAAGTCTTCTCGACCGACGACGACCCGGACAACGAGGACATGGCGGAGGACGCGGACATTACGGAAATCCCGGGTGCCGCGGACATCACGGAGGCGGCGGACCTCGCGCTCGATGCGCTCGACGCGGAGGGTGCCGTCGAGGCAGATGCAGCGGCGACCGACGGCGCCGGCGCCGTTGTCGAGTCCAGCGCCGAGGAGACCGAGCCGTCGCCGATGCCGACGCCGACGCCGAGGCCGAGACCGAGGAGACCGAGGAGACCGAGCAGACCGATGGCGCCGACCTGCTGCGCGGCGCCGGCGGAGCCCGACGACCTGGAGCGCCAGCTGAGCCGGGACGAGGAGATGGAGCGCCAGAACCGTCAGCAGCACCACGAGGCGCCGCACTTCCGCAAGGACTCGGACTGACCATGTTGATGCCGAAGAAGGTCAAGCACCGCAAGACCCAGCGCGGGCGCCTCTCGGGGGCGGCCAAGGGCGGCAACCTGGTGACGTTCGGGGACTTCGGGATCCAGGCGATCGAGCCGGGCTGGCTCACGGCGCGCCAGATCGAGGCCGCTCGTATCGCCATGACCCGCCACGTCAAGCGTGGCGGCAAGGTGTGGATCCGTGTCTTCCCCGACAAGCCGGTCACCCAGAAGCCGGCCGAGACCCGGATGGGCTCGGGGAAGGGAAACCCCGAGCTGTGGGTCGCGGTCGTGCACCCCGGCCGCGTCCTCTTCGAGCTGGCCGGCGTCGACGAGCCACTCGCCCGCGCCGCCATGGAGCGCGCCATACAGAAACTGCCCTTCAAGGCTCGCTTCGTCGTGCGACCCGGGACCCACGGCCACGCTGAGGTGGCGATCTAGATGCCGACCGCACACGACCTCGCCATGCTCGACGGCGACGAGCTGTCCGTCCGTCTGGGCGAGTCGCGCCGCGAGCTGTTCAACCTGCGGTTTCAGCTGGCCACCGGGCAGCTGGACAACCCGGCGCGGATCGGCCAGGTCCGCCGTGAGGTGGCCCGCATGCTGACGGTGCTGCGCTCCCGGGAGATCCTCGAGGCCGAGGGCGCCTACATCGCCCCGTCAGCCGCCGAGCACGAGGCGGCCCGGGCGAAGCTGGCCGCGGAGGACGCCGAGCGCGAGGAGAAGGCGGCGGCCCGAGCCAAGGCGGCCGAATCGGCCACCGAAGGCGAGGAGCTGGACCTGCACGACGAGCTCGACGTCGAGCTCGACGACGAGCTCGACGACGAGGAAGAGGATGAGGCCTGATGGCCGAGGACACAGAGAACGACGAGACGCAGAGAAACGAGGACGAGGCGCTGGAGGCGGCCAAGGCCGCCGCCGCGGACGCCGAGCAGGCGCTCGAGGTTGTCGAGGCTGAGGCCGCCCAGGAGCTGCCCGCCATCGACGAGGAGGCCGCGGTGCCCATCGCTGCAGAGGCGGCGACCGCAACGGCGCCGGCACCTGCCGCGACGGCGACGGAGACGACCGAGGCCGGCCCGCGCCCGAACCGCCGCAAGGTGCGCGAGGGCATCGTCGTGTCCGACGCCATGTCCGCCACCGTCGTCGTGGCGGTCGTCGAGCGGGTGCGCCACCCCAAGTACGGCAAGACCGTGCAGCGGACCAAGAAGCTCTATGTGCACGATGCCGAGGACACCGCCAAGGTGGGCGACCGCGTCCGGGTGCAAGAGACACGCCCGCTCTCCAAGCTCAAGCGCTGGCGCCTGACCGAAGTCGTGGAGCGGGCCCGATGATCCAGCAGGAGTCCCGGCTCCGGGTGGCCGACAACTCAGGCGCACGCGAGGTGCTGTGCATCCGCGTCCTGGGTGGCTCGCGCCGGCGCTACGCCAGCATCGGAGACGTGTTCGTGGCGACGGTCAAGGACGCCATCCCGGGCGCGGCGGTGAAGAAGGGCGATGTCGTCAAGTGCGTCGTCGTGCGCACCAAGAAGGAGAAGCGTCGCCCCGACGGCAGCTACATCCGCTTCGACGAGAACGCGGCCGTGCTCATCAACGACCAGCAGCAGCCCGCGCGGGACCCGCATCTTCGGGCCCGTGGGCCGCGAGCTGCGGGACAAGCGGTTCATGCGCATCGTGTCGCTGGCTCCGGAGGTGCTCTAGACATGAAAATCCACAAGGGAGACAGCGTCGTCGTCCTCCAAGGCAAGGACAAGGGCAAGAAGGCCGAGGTCGTCCGGGCCATCCCCGGGCGTGAGCGGGTCATCCTCGAGGGCGTGAACGTGGCCAAGCGCCACGCCAAGCCGACCCGTGCCACCCAGCAGGGTGGGGTGATCGACAAGTTCATGCCGGTCCACGTCTCGACGGTGGCGCTCGTCTGCAAGAGCTGTGACAAGCCGACGCGCGTCGGCTACCGGATCGAGGACGACGGGGAGAAGGTGCGCATCTGCAGGAAGTGCGGGGCCGAGTTGTGAGCACCACGAGCGCGCCGGCGCGACCCCGGCTGAAGGAGCGTTACCTCACCGAGGTGCGGGACAAGCTGAAGAGCGAGCTGAGTCTCGGCAACGTGATGGAAGTGCCGCGCCTGGAGAAGATCGTGATCAACATGGGCGTGGGCCGCGCCACCCAGCAGGCGTCGCTCATTGAGGGCGCCCAGCGTGACCTCGAGGTGATCACCGGCCAGAAGCCGATAGTGACCCGGGCCAAGAAGTCCATCGCCGGCTTCAAGCTGCGCGAGGGGCAGAGCATCGGGGTCAAGACCACGATGCGCGGCGACCGGGCCTGGGAGTTCTTCGACCGCCTGCTCAGCCTGGCCATCCCCCGCATCCGCGACTTCCGGGGCCTCTCGCCCCGGTCCTTCGACGGGCACGGCAACTACACGTTCGGCGTGACCGAGCAACTGATCTTTCCCGAGATCGACTACGACAAGATCGACACGACCCGCGGCATGGACATCACCATCGTCACGACCGCACGCACCAACGAGGAAGGACGGGCGTTCCTGGCAGCGTTCGGCTTTCCGTTCCGACAGGAGACCCGGTAGCACCATGGCGAAAAAGGCTTTGATCGAGAAGCAGCAGCGCACTCCCAAGTTCAAGGTGCGGGGCTACACCCGCTGCCAGCGTTGCGGGAGACCGAAGGCGGTCTACCGCAAGTTCGGGCTGTGTCGCATCTGCCTGCGGGTCATGGTGCATGCGGGCGAGGTGCCCGGCGTCACGAAGGCGAGCTGGTAGGCCCCCATGACGATGACCGACCCCATCGCGGACATGCTGACCCGCATCCGCAACGCCAACTCGGCCATGTTCGACACCGTGCGGATGCCCGGCTCCAAGCTCAAGGTGTCGCTGGCGGACATCCTCGAGCGCGAGGGCTTCATCGCGGGCTACAAGGTCGAGCCCAACGCCGGCAAGCCCGGCACGACGCTCGAGATCACCATGAAGTACTCCGGTGACCGCACCCGCACCATCGCGGGGATCAAGCGCGTGTCCAAGCCCGGCCTGCGCATTTACGCCCGGGCCGACGGCATGCCACGCGTGCCTCGGCGGCATGGGCGTGGCCGTGGTCTCCACCAGCCAGGGGCTCCTGACCGACGCCGAGGCGCGGCGCAAGCACCTCGGCGGGGAGGTGCTCTGCCATGTCTGGTAGCGCCCGCGGCCGCAACCCGAGCAGAGGGGAGGCCTGATGTCGCGCGTCGGACGTGCACCCATCGCCGTCCCCTCCAACGTCACCGTCACGCTGAGCGGGGCGACGGTCAACGTGAAGGGGCCCCAGGGCTCCCTCGAGCGCCAGCTCCCCGAGGGCATCACCATCGCCCAGGAGGGCGACACCCTCGTGGTCAGCCGGCCCGACGACGAGCGGCACCACCGCGCGCTGCACGGCCTGTCGCGCTCGCTCGTGGCCAACATGGTCTCGGGCGTCACCGACGGCTTCACCAAGGAGCTCGAGATCGTCGGCGTGGGCTACCGGGCCACGGCCAAGGGCGCCAGCGACGCTCGAGCTGGCGCTGGGCTTCTCGCACCCGGTGGTCGTCGACGCCCCCGAGGGCATCACCTTCGAGGTGCCGGTGCCGACCCGGATCATCGTGAAGGGCATCGACAAGGAGAAGGTGGGCCAGGTGGCCGCCGACATCCGCAAGCTGCGCAAGCCCGAGCCCTACAAGGGCAAGGGAGTGCGCTACGCCAATGAGCGAGTGCTGCGCAAGGCTGGAAAGGCGGCGAAATAATGGCACGCACGAGCGACCGCACCCGGCTCCGCCTCCGGCGCCACGACCGCGTCCGCACGACGGTCAGCGGCACGGCGGAGCGTCCCCGCCTGGCCGTGCACCGGTCCAACCGGCACATCTCGGCCCAGCTCATCGACGACGCCACCAGCCGCACCCTGGTCGCCGCCTCGTCGGTCGAGCCGGACCTGCGCGGGTCGTTGGGCAAGGGTGGCGGCAGTAACGTGACGGGCGCAGAATCGGTCGGCCGCCTACTCGGAACCAGGGCCAAGGCGGCCGGGATCACCAAGGTGGTGTTCGACCGTGGCGGCTTCGTGTACCACGGGCGTGTCGCTCATCTGGCTGACGCGGCACGGGCCGAGGGACTGGAGTTCTAATCATGGTCGACACCCAATACGAAGAGCGCACCATCAAGGTGAACCGCGTCGCCAAGGTCGTGAAGGGCGGCCGGCGCTTCTCCTTCGCCGCCCTCATGGTGGTCGGTGACGGCAACGGCAAGGTCGGCCTCGGCTACGGCAAGGCCAAGGAGGCCGGGCTGGCGGTGCAGAAGGGGATCGAAGAGGCGCGCAAGAACCTCTTCGAGGTTCCCCTGGCCGGCAGCACCATCGTGCACCCCGTCATCGGGGAGAGTGGCGCCGGCCGCGTCCTGCTCAAGCCGGCCGCCCCGGGCACCGGCGTCATCGCCGGCGGCGCGGCGCCGCCACATCCTCGAGATGGCGGGCATCCGCGACATCCTGGCCAAGTCGCTCGGCTCCTCCAACGGGATCAACGTGGCCCATGCCACCATCGCGGGGCTCAAGCTGCTGCGCCGGCCCGACGACGTTGCCGCGCTGCGCGGCAAGGCGGCCGACCAGGTCACGCCCGGTGGTGTGCTGCGCGCCTACCGCGAGCGCAAGCGCGAGACCGACCTGTACGCGGCGGAGGCGCGCTGAGCATGGCGACCGAGGCCAGCACAAAGAAGGCGGGGGAGGCCCGGCTGCACGTCACCCAGACGCGCTCGGCCATCGGGACCAAGCCGAAGCACCGTGGCACGCTGCGGGCTCTCGGCCTGCGCGGCATCGGCCAGTCCAACGACCTGCCGGACCGCCCCGAAATCCGGGGCATGCTGGCTCGGGTGCCCCACCTGGTCAGTGTCGAGGAGGTGTCCAAGTGAAGCTCCACGATCTGGCGCCGCCCAAGGGCGCGACCACGGCCAAGCGCCGGGTCGGCCGCGGCACGGGCGGCAAGGGCCACAAGACCGCCGGACGCGGGTCCAAGGGCCAAAAGGCGCGCAGCACCGTGCCGGTCGGCTTCGAGGGTGGCCAGCTCCCGCTCATGCAGCGGATCCCCAAGCTCAAGGGCTTCAAAAACCCGTTCCGGGTGGCCTATACGCCGGTGAACCTGGCTGCGCTCGACACGATCGAGGGCGCCGAGATCACGGTGGAGACCCTGGTCGAGGCCGGGTTGGTCCGGCCCAAGGCGCTGGTCAAGGTGCTCGGACAGGGCTCGATCTCCCGCCCGCTGAAGGTCTCTGCCCACGCGTTCTCCAAGTCGGCCGAGGCCGCCATCACCGCCGCCGGGGGTAGCGTCGAGAGGGTGCCCCTGCCCGTTCGCCCACGGGCGTCCGCCCGCCTCCGGCAACGCCCTCATGAACCGGTGACCACGACGGGCACGCACTAGAGGAAGGGCATGCTCTCCCGGCTCGCCAACATCTTCAGGGTTCCCGACCTTCGCAACAAGGTCGTCTTCACGCTCGCCATCATTGCCCTGTACCAGATCGGGGCCAACATCCCGGTGCCCGGCGTCAACTGGTCGCGCCTGCAGAGCCTGGAGAGCTCGGCCTCGTCCTCGGGCGTCTTGGGCTTCTTGAACCTCTTCAGCGGCGGCGCCCTCGTCCGCCTGGCCGTGTTCGGGCTGGGCGTCATGCCCTACATCACGAGCTCCATCATCATCCAGCTGCTCTCCACGGTGATCCCCAAGCTCGAGGAGTGGCGCGACCAGGGCGCGGTCGGCCAGAAGAAGATCACCCAGACGACCCGCTACCTGACCGTGGGGCTGGCCGTCATGCAGTCCTCGGGCCTGGTCTACGCCTTCCACGGGCACGACTCGGCCCTGCTCGGCACCAACATCGACCTCATCCCGACCTTCAACTGGCCGCTCGCCCTCTTCATGGTCCTCGTCCTCACGGCGGGGACGGCCATGGTCATGTGGCTGGCCGAGCTGATCACCCAGCGCGGCATCGGCCAGGGCATGTCGATCCTGATCTTCGCCAACGTGGTGGCCGCCATCCCCACCGGGTTCAAGGCCATCTTGGAGGAGGGGGGCAAGGTCAAGTTCGGGATCATCATCGCCATCTCGCTCATATTGCTGGTGTTCATCGTCTTCATGGACCAGGGCCAGCGACGCATACCCGTGACCTTCGCGCGCCGAGTCGTGGGCAGACGCATGTACGGGGGCAGTTCGACCTACATCCCCCTCAAGGTCAACCAGTCCGGCGTGATCCCGATCATCTTCGCCAGCTCCGTGCTCTACATCCCGGTGCTGCTGTCGAACGTCGTCCCCTGGGACTGGTTCCAGAACTTCGTCCGCAACAGCCTGACGCCGACCAGCTTCTTCTACATCGCGGCCTATTTCCTGCTGATCGTGATGTTCACGTTCTTCTACGTGTACGTCGCCTTCGACCCGCACCAGCAGGCGGACCTCATCCGCAAGCAGGGCGGGTTCGTCCCCGGCATCCGTCCCGGCCCGCCCACCGAGCGGTACTTCGCGCACATCCTGAGCCGCATCACCGTCGTGGGCGCCATCTTCTTGGGCTCGGTGGCCGTGGTGCCGTCGCTCCTCATGGCGCTCTGGCACCTGAACCGCTTCCCCTTCTACGGGACCACCCTGCTGATCTCGGTCGGCGTCGCCCTCGAGACGATGCGCCAGATCGACAGCCAACTGATGATGCGCAACTACGAGGGTTTCCTCAAGTAGGGGCGTGTGATTCCCGGGGTCAGGCTCGTGGTCCTCGGCAAGCAGGGGGCCGGCAAGGGGACGCAGTGTGTGCGACTCTCCCACCACTACGTCGTGCCGCACGTCTCGACGGGCGACATGTTGCGCAGCGAGGTCAAGTCGCGCACCGAAATCGGTTTGCGCGCCCACGCACTCATGGACCAGGGAGAGCTCATCCCCGACGAGCTGGTCATGGAGATGGTGGGCGGGCCGCCTGTCCGAGCGTGACACCAGTGGGCGCGGCTTCGTGCTCGACGGCTGCCCCCGGACCACGGGCCAGGCCGAGTCGCTCGAGAAGATCGTCGACCCATTCGGGCTCGACATGGTCATCGACCTGCAGGTGCCGACCAACCTGGTCATGAAGCGACTGGCCTCGCGCCGGGTCTGCGTGGACTGCGGCGCCAACTACTCGACCGCGGCCCCGCCGCTGGTCAACTGGACCTGCGACGTCTGCGGTGGCGAGGTGGTCCAGCGCGAGGACGACACGGAGGACGCGATCGAGCGCCGGCTCAACCTGTACGAGGAGGAGACGGCGCCGCTGCTCGACTGGTACAAGCAGCGCGCCCTGCTGGTCGAGATCACCGGCACCGGCAACCCCGATGCCGTGACCCGGCGCGTGGTGGGGGCCATCGACACCCGGCGCCACAAACTCAAGGGCGAAATGCGTGAGGCGTAACGAGACGGAGCTGGCCAAGATGCGCCGCGCCGGCAAGGTCGTGGCCGAGATGCACGAGGCCACCCGCGCCGCCGCCAAGCCCGGCGTGACCACCGCCGACCTCGACCTGGTGGCGCGCGAGGTCCTGGACCGTCGGGGCGCCACCTCGAACTTCCTCGGCTACCACGGCTTCCCCGCCGTCATCTGCACGTCGCCCAACTCCATGATCGTGCACGGGATCCCCGGCGGCTACGTCCTCGAGGAGGGGGACATCCTCTCCATCGACTGCGGGGCGATCATCGAGGGTTACCACGGCGACGCCGCCTTCACCATGGGCATCGGGAGGATCTCCAAGGAGGCCCAGAAGCTGCTCGAGGTGACCGAGCGCAGCCTGTGGGCGGGGATCGAGGAGCTGCGAGCGGGCAACGCCCTCCACGAGGTGGGCCGCGCCGTCCAGCAGGTGGCCGAGGCGGCCGGCTTCTCCGTGGTGCGTGAGTACGTCGGCCACGCCATCGGCACCGCCATGCACGAGCAGCCCCAGGTCCCGAACTATTGGCCCGGGAACAAGGGCCCGACCCTCAAGACGGGCAACGTGTTCGCCATCGAGCCCATGGTCAATGCGGGATCACCCGAGACCATCCTCTTGGAAGACGACTGGAGCGTGGTCACCGGGGACGGGAGGCTGTCGGCGCACTTCGAGCACACGATCGCCGTCACCGAGGACGGACCCGAGGTCCTGACCCTCCCCTGAGTGCCCGGTCGAGCGGAGTCGAACGAACTCGCTCATGTGCGGGGACGGAACGTAGGCTCACCGCCGCCGTGAGCGTGCTCGAGACAGCGGAGGAAAGGTCCCTCGAGCCGCTGGTCCTGCACGTGATCCCGAGCCCCCGCGCCCGCGGGGGCCAACGCGAGGCCAGGGCGTTGGCCGACTGGCTCGACGAGCCCGGCGTCCGCCGTCACCGCGTCCTGTCCTTGGTGGGCGGGCCCGAAGGGGGCGAGGGCCACGTGGCCGTGGACTACTTCGTTGACTCCGGCGGAGGAGGCGCCGCGACGACCACCGTGGGCTTCGATCCCCGCCTGGTGTTGCGCCTGCGCCGCACCTTGGCCAGCCTCGATCCGGTGCTGCTCGTGGCCCACGGCGGCGAGCCCCTCAAGTTCCTCGTCGCCGCCCGCTTCCGACGCCGCCCCTTGGCGTACTACGCCATCGGGACGCTCGCTTCCCAAGGCCAGCGCGGGCTGCGGCGCACGATGTGGCGGTATCTGGCCCGCCGCCCCGGCCTCGTGGTGGCCGAGGGGACCGAGGTGCTCGACGAGTGCCGCACGGTCCTGGGGGTGGCCGCGGCCCGCCTCGTGTTCATACCCAACGGTCGCGATCCCGAGGAGTTCCGCCCCGATCCCGACGCGGCACCCCGGCCCGAACCGGTGGTGACGTTTGTCGGTGCCCTCAACGACCAGAAACGTCCCGACCGCTTCGTCGAGGTCGTCGCCGCCCTGCGGGCTCGTGGGCTCGGGCTGCGGGCCCAGGCCGTCGGGGACGGCCCGATGCGCGCCAGCCTCGAGCCGTCGGCCGCCGCCGCCGGCGTCGAGCTGCTCGGGGCCCGCGGGGACGTGGCCGAGATACTCCGGGGCACCGACGTCATGCTGTTCCCCAGCCTGCCCCGGGGGGAGGGGATGCCCGGGGTCCTCATCGAGGCCGGGCTGAGCGGAGTGCCGGTCGTGGCCACGGCCGCCCCGGGGGTGTCCACCATCGTGGCCGACGGGGAGACGGGCGTGGTCGTGGCCGTCGACGACCTCGATGCCATGGTGGACGCGGCCGCCGGCCTGATCGCCGATCCCCTCCGCCGCCAGAGCATGGGTCACGAGGCGCGCCGGCGCTGTGTCGAGCGCTTCAGCATGGCGACCGTGGCCAACGGCTGGCGCACGGCTCTCATGCCCCTCTTGGCCGGCCGCTGAGCCCGAGCTCGAGCCGCGAGCCTGCCCACCAGGGCCAAAAGGACCTCGGGGTGGAATTTCCCCCCGGATGCGGTAAGCTCTAGGGCTGCTCCGAGTACTGGTTCGCCCCTTGCGGGTCGAGCTGCCCGGTAGTCACGTCCGAATCCCGCCCCGGTCCGGCCTCGCGCTCCCGGTGCGTCCGGACCCGAGAACGAGAACGAATCAGGAGAGAGTCACCTGCCCAAGCCCAAGGAAGATGCCATCGTGCTCGAAGGCACGGTGGTCGAGCCACTGCCCAATGCCATGTTCCGCGTCGAGTTGGAGAACGGACACAAGGTGCTGGCGCACAGCTCGGGGAAGATGCGGATGCACCGCATCCGGATCCTTCCGGGGGACAAGGTCCAGGTGGAGCTCACTCCGTACGACCTCAACCGGGGTCGTATCACCTATCGGTACAAGTAGAGATCAAGTGAGACGGAGAGTCCGATGAAGGTTCGGCCGAGCGTGAAGCCGATCTGCGAGAAGTGCAAGGTCATCCGGCGCCGTGGCGTCGTGCGGGTGATCTGTGACAACCCGCGCCACAAGCAGCGGCAGGGCTAGGGAGAGGACGACACATGGCCCGTATTTCCGGAGTGGACATCCCGCGTGAGAAGCGCCTCGAGATCGCGCTGACCTACATCTACGGCATCGGCCCGACGCTCTCGAAGCAGATCACCGACGCCGTAGACATCAGCCCGTCGACGCGCGTGCGAGATCTGACCGACGAGGAAGTGGCCAAGCTGCGCGCCTACATCGACGACAGCTTCCGGGTCGAGGGTGACCTGCGTCGTGACGTCTCCCAGGACATCAAGCGCAAGATGGAGATCAACTGCTACCAGGGGGTGCGGCACCGCAAGGGCCTGCCCGTCCACGGCCAGCGCACCCACACCAACGCCCGCACCCGCAAGGGCCCCAAGAAGACGGTGGCCGGGAAGAAGAAGGTGAAGAAGTAGTGCCCAAGTCCGCCAAGCCCGGTCAGCGGCGTCCGCGCCGCAAGGAGCGCAAGAACGTCGCCTACGGCGTCGCCCACATCAAGAGCTCGTTCAACAACACGATCGTCTCCATTGCCGACCCCGAGGGCAACGTCCTCGCCTGGGCGTCGGCCGGCAACGTCGGCTTCAAGGGCTCGCGCAAGTCCACCCCCTTCGCGGCGCAGCTGGCCGCCGAGTCCTGCGCCAAGCGCGCCATGGAGCACGGCGTGCGCAAGGTCGACGTCCTGGTGCGCGGGCCCGGCTCGGGCCGCGAGACCGCCATCCGCTCGCTGGCTGCGGTCGGGATCGAGGTGGTCGGCATCAAGGACGTGACCCCGATCCCGCACAACGGCTGCCGCCCCAAGAAGCGGCGTCGGGTCTAGGCGGAGCAGGACGAGGAAGAGGAAGAGGAACCCACCCCATGGCTCGATACACCGGTCCCGTCTGCCGCCTTTGCCGGCGCGAGCGGACCAAGCTGTTCTTGAAGGGCGAGCGCTGCTACTCGCTCAAGTGCCCGGTCTCCGAGGCGGTCACCGACCGCCACAGCCGCGCCTACCCGCCAGGCGAGCACGGGCGCGACCGCATGCGCCAGGGCTCCGAGTACCTGGCCCAGCTGCGCGAGAAGCAGAAGGCGCGCCGGATCTACGGGATCTTGGAGAAGCAGTTCCGCAACATGTACGAGGAGGCCACCCGCCAGGGCGGGATCACCGGTGAGAACCTGCTGCGCAACCTCGAGTTGCGGCTGGACAACGTCGTCTTCCGGGCCGGGTGGGGCGCCAGCCGGCGCCAGGCCCGCCAGTTCGTGCGGCACGGGCACGTGAACGTGAACGGCTTGCGCGTCACCATTCCGAGCTACCGCGTGCGCAAGGGCGACATCGTGACCCTGCGCGAGGCCACCCGCACCAACTTCTTGGTCCGCCGCAACATGGACACCCTGGAGCGCACCACGCCGGCCTGGCTCGAGTCCAACGACTCGGGCTTCTCGGTGTCCGTCCTCAACCCCCCGCTGCGAGAGCACATCGACGAGCCCATCCAAGAGCAGCTCATCGTCGAGCTCTACTCGAAGTAGCCCTACCCCCGATCCCCGCCCAACAGGAGTACCCCGCCATGCTGATCATCCAACGGCCGACCGTCGAAGTCGTCGACGAAGAGGAGAACAACCGCCAGCGCTTCGCCGTCGGCCCGCTCGACCCGGGCTTCGGCACGACGCTGGGCAACTCCCTGCGCCGCACCCTGCTCTCGTCCATCCCCGGTGGTGCCGTGACCCAGCTGCGCTTCGACGAGGCGCTGCACGAGTTCACCACGCTGCCCGGGGTCAAAGAGGACGTCACCGACATCATCTTGAACCTGAAGGACCTCCTGGTCCGTGTGCATTCCGACGAGCCGGTCACCCTGCGCCTCGACGTGCGCGGCCCGGCGGACGCCACTGCGGCCGACCTGCAGCTGACGGCCGACGTCGAGATCCTGAACCCCGACCTGCACATCGCCTCCATCAACGCCAAGGGCCGCCTGGCCGTCGACGTCACCGTGGAGCGCGGGCGCGGCTACGCCTCGGCGGACAAGAACAAGCGGTCCTCGACCATCGGCGTCATCCCGATCGACTCGATCTTCTCGCCGGTCCACCGCGTCACCTTCGACATCGAGCCGGTGCGTGTCGAGCAGTCGACCAACTACGACCGTCTGGTGCTCGACATCGAGACGGACGGGACGATCTCTCCGCGCGAGGCGCTCGCGTCGGCGGGCGACACCTTGCGCAACCTGGTCTCGCTGGTGGCCGACCTCGAGGAGGCGCCGCAGGGCCTCGAGCTCGGTGACACCGGGACCGCCTCCAGCGGCTCGCCGGATCTCGACCTGCGCATCGAGGAGCTCGACCTCTCCGAGCGTCCGCGCAACTGCCTCAAGCGCGCCCAGATCAACACGATCGGCGAGCTGGTCGAGCGCACCATGGAGGACCTGCTCGCCATCACCAACTTCGGCCAGAAGTCGGCGGACGAGGTCGTCCAGCGCCTGGACGAGCGTGGGCTGTCGCTGCGCACGAGGGACTGAGGACGATGCAGGCAACCCCCAAACGCGGCCGCCGCTTCGGCGGGTCGCCGTCGCACCAGAAGGCGATGATGGGCAACCTCGTCGCCTCGCTGGTGGCGGCCGAGTCGTTGGTGACCACCGAGGCCAAGGCAAAGGCCCTGCGACCGGTCGCCGAGAAGTGCGTGACCGCGGCGCGCAAGGGCGGCCTCGCCAACCACCGCAACGTCGTCGCCCTCATCCGCGACAAGGACATGGCACACAAGCTCTTCGAGGAGATCGGCCCGCGTTATGTGGACCGCCCTGGCGGCTACACGCGCATCTTGAAACTTGGCCCGCGCCCCGGTGACAACGCGCCGATGGCGCGAATCGAGTTCGTCTAGGGGTGGAGCACCCTGCCGGCGCTGCCACGCAGCGCTGGAGGCTCCTTATCGCCTACGACGGTGCTGCCTTCCACGGCTTCGCCGTCCAGCCCGAGGTCCCGACGGTGGCCGGCGCGTTGCGCCTGGCCCTCGAGCGCACGGCTCGCCTGAAAGAACCGCCGTCGCTCACCTGCGCCGGCCGCACCGACGCCGGGGTGCACGCGCGGGGCCAGGTGGTCCACGTCGACCTCCCGCCCATGGCCTACGACGGCGTCGGCCTCGCCCGCGCCCTCAACCGCCAGCTGGCCCCGGCCGTCGTCGTGCGCCGGGCCGAAGAGGTCGGCGACGACTTCGACTCCCGCCGCTCGGCCACCGCACGGACCTACCGCTACCTGGTCTGGAACGCGCCCGCGCCCGACCCGCTGCTCTCCCGCATTGCCTGGCACGTCCGCGATCCCCTCGACCTCGTCGCCATGCGCACCGCCTCCGACGTCCTGCTCGGCCGTCACGACTTCCGCTCCTTTTGCCGGCGCCCGCCTGGGACCGACCCCGACAAGCCGATGGTGCGCAGGGTGCTGCAGGCCCGCTGGCGGCTGGACGAGGGACCCGAGGCGGCGGACGCCGACGGGCGACGAGCCCGCCGAGGCGCCCGGCGCCCGGCTCCTGCGCTTCGAGATCGCCGCCGGTTCTTTCTGCCACCAGATGGTGCGGTCGCTGGTGGCGAGCCTGGTCGAGGTGGGACGGGGCAAGGAGACGGCGGCCGGGCTCATGGAACGGCTGCGTGCCGCCTCCCGCCACTTGATGCCCGATCCGGCACCGGCCGAGGGTCTGTGTCTGGTCTCGGTCGACTACGGCGATTCGTGAGCCGCCGACCCGTGAGCCGCCGACCCGTGAGCCGCCGACCCGTGAGCCGCCGACCCGTGAGCCGCCGACCCGTGAGCGGCCGACATGTCAGAGGACGGCGAACACGTCTCGTCCCCCGCCACGCCCCAGCTTGCGGAGGAGCTTGAGGCCGCCGTTCCCGTCCGGTCGCATGAACTTGTATCCATAGTCCGCCAACAGCGTCCGCAGGGGTTCACGCGTCTCGCTGTAGTGCACCGACATGTCGTTGTACTCCAGCTGGATGACGCGCAGCCTTCCCTCGCCCATGGCGACCCGGGCACCCTCGAGCACGAAGCGCTCGGCTCCTTCCACGTCGATCTTCACGCCATGGGCCGTACGGTCGCCCAGGACCTGGTCCAGCGTGGTGACCTCCGTTTCACGTCCCGGACCTACTGCCGCATCGGCCCAATTGGGCTCATCGGGCATCACGTGGTTGAAGGGTCCCAGATCCTCGCTGAACCGCATGACGCCCGATGCGCTGAACAGCGCGGACGACACCACCTCGAACTCGAACCCATTGAGCGCCGCGTTGTCGTGCAGGGCACGCCGGGCGTCGGGGTCGGGTTCGACCGAGATCACGCTGGCTCCGAGGTCGGCCGCCCAGACCGAATAGATGCCCGCGTTGGCGCCGACGTCGACGAACAAGGTGCCCGGACCGAGGAAGCCGCGCCAGGCCTGCATATTTCCGAAATCGGGTGGATTCCCGATGACGGCCTTCCCGGTGCTGGGGAAGCGCCGGTCGACCCAGATCCTCGAGCGATCGCCCAGCGGGCAGGAGATGCGCTGGTGGAGGACGTTGGTCCGGAGGTGAAGGAGGGCCAATCGCCCCAGCGTGCGCGCCCGTCGTCCGTCATTGGACGGATGACCCCAGGCGCCGCGGACCTCGTCACGGAAGGTCCCCAGCCTGCCCCGGTGGGCGTTTTCGACATCCGCTGGCTCAGCTGTCCGAGCCGCCATGGCACCTCGCTCCTCGACGAAGCCGGCGGTCCGACCCCCGGGTGCCGTCATGGTAGGACACGTGCCGCGAGAGGGCGCCTTCGGCGGCTTGCTGCCCCTGCTCGGAGGCCCTATCCTGGTACGTCGGCTCTCGGCTCCCCGGCAGCCCTGCGCACCGATTCGTCGGTGTGCTCGCCCACCCACGCGGAATGCGAAAGATCGGTCTTGTGCGCACATTTTCACCGAAGGTCACCGAGATCCAGCGAACCTGGTACGTGGTCGACGCCGATGGCCTCGTCCTCGGGCGCCTGGCCTCCTCGGTGGCCGCCATCCTGCGCGGGCAAGCACCGTCCCTACTTCGCCCCCCACGTCGATACGGGTGACCATGTCATCGTGGTCAACGCAGACAAGATCGTCCTCACCTCGGACAAGGCCGACGCCAAGATGGCCTACCACCACAGCGGCTATCCCGGCGGCCTGCGCGCCACCAGCTACGCCACCCTCCTCGAGGACCAGCCGGCGGAGCTGATCCGGCGCTCGGTCCGCGGCATGCTGCCCAAGAACACCCTCGGCCGCCAGCAGCTGAGCAAGCTGCAGGTCTACGCCGGCCCCGACCACCCGCACGCGGCACAGAAGCCCGAGCCGCTCGAGCTGCCCCAGGCCCGCCGGGCCGGCTGAGCAGCGACGCGCACCAGGAAGGACACCACCCACGCCATGCCCGCACCACTGAGCCAGACGACCGGCCGCCGCAAGCAGGCGGTGGCCCGCGTCCGCTTCCGCCCCGGCCAGGGCGCCATCACGGTCAACAAGCAGCCGATTGAGAAGTACTTCACCTCGGCGACGCACCGCATGCTGGTGACCGAGCCGCTGCGCGTGACCAACACGGCGGAGTCCTACGACATCGACGCGACCATCGACGGCGGGGGGATCTCGGGTCAGGCCGGCGCCATGCGCCTCGGCATCGCCCGCAGCCTGTGCCAGGTCGACGCCGAGCTGCGCGGCGCGCTCAAGCGCGCCGGCCTTCTCACCCGCGACGCCCGCGAGAAGGAGTCGAAGAAGTACGGCCTGAAGAAGGCCCGCAAGGCGCCGCAGTACTCCAAGCGGTAACCGCAGGACTGCGATGCCGCCGGCCCGCTTCGGTACCGATGGCGTGCGCGGGGTTGCCAACGAGGAGCTGACCGCCGAGCTGGCGCTGGCTCTCGGGCGCGCCGCCGCCCGCGTGCTTCCCGCCCCCACCTTCGTGGTCGGGCGTGACACCCGACGTTCGGGTCCGCTGCTCCAGGCCGCCTTCTCGGCCGGCCTCGCGGCGGAAGGGGCCGACGTCGTCGACCTCGGTGTGCTCCCCACCCCCGGCGTCGCCGCGGTGGCCGTGCAACGCAAGGCGCCCGGCGCCGTCATCTCGGCCTCGCACAACCCGTTCGGCGACAACGGCATCAAGCTCTTCAGCCTGCTGGGGACGAAACTGCCCACCGACGTCGAGGGTGAGATCGAGCGCGAGCTCGTGGCGATCGTGTCGGATCCGGAGCGGCCGCCCCGCCGTCCCACCGGACACGGTGTGGGGGTCATCACCGTCGATCCGGACGCGATCGTGCATTACGAAGACCATCTCGTCGACGCCATCGAGGGGAGGCGGCTGCACGGGCTGCGCGTCGTCATCGACTGCGCCAACGGCGCCGCGAGCGTCGTCGCGCCCGCGTCCTGGCTGAGCTCGGCGCGGCGGTGACTGCCTTGCACGTGGAGCCCGACGGCGCCAACATCAACGACAAGTGCGGGTCGACGGACCCGACCGAGCTGGCCCACGCCGTCCTTGCGCACGAGGCAGATCTCGGGCTCGCCTTCGACGGCGACGCCGACCGGGTCATCGCGGTCGACCAGAGCGGCAGCGTCGTCGACGGCGACGTCCTGCTCGCCTTGTTCGCGCTCGACTTGGCCGAGCGGGGGCGCCTCAGCGGCAACACCGTGGCGGTCACGGTGATGACCAACCTCGGGTTCCGCCTCGCCATGGAGGCGCCGCGGCATCGCGGTGCGTGAGACGGACGTGGGGGACCGTCACGTCCTGGCCGCGCTCGACGCCGACGGGCTGAGCCTCGGGGGCGAGCAGTCGGGACACATCATCTTCCGGTCGCTGTCCACGACCGGCGACGGCATCCTCACCGGCATCGCACTGGGCGACCTCGTCCTGCGCGCCGGCCGCTCCCTGGCCGAGTTGTCGGCCGGACTGGTGGAGCGGGTGCCCCAGCGCCTCGTCAACGTTCCCATCGCCCAGCCTGAGCGTCTGGCCGACTGCGACGAGGTCTGGGAGGCGGTGGTCAAGGCGGAGGCCGAGCTCGGTCACGACGGCCGGGTGCTACTGCGGGCGAGCGGCACGGAGCCGTTGGTCCGCGTGATGGTCGAGGCTCGCCTCGAAGCGCAGGCCACCACGATCGCGTCGCGTCTGGCCGGCGTGGTGGCGATCGCTCTGGGTCCGCCGGCGCCGCCAGCGCCCAGGTAGGCGGCGGCTGCAGGCACCCAGGGAGGCCCAGGTAGCCTGGGTCACCATGTGCGGCATCATCGGCGTCACCGGCGAGGCCGACGCAGTCCCCCTCCTTCTCTCGGCCCTCCACCAGCTCGAGTACCGGGGGTACGACTCTGCCGGCGTGGCCCTGGTGACAGACGGTGCCATCTGGCGGGCTCGCAAGGCCCGTGCGAAGCCGGTCCCCGGCGTCGACACCCCTTCCCCGGTGGCCGAGCTCGCCACCGTGACCGCCGACGCCCCCCGCGCCGGTACGCACGCAGCCATCGGGCACACCCGCTGGGCCACCCACGGCCACCCGACCGACGACAACGCCCACCCCCACCTCGACTGCACCGGTCGCCTCGCCCTCATCCACAACGGGATCATCGAGAACTACCTCGAGCTCAAGGCCGGCCTGGAGACCAAGGGACACACGTTCACCTCGGCCACTGACACCGAGGTCATGGCCCACCTCATTGAGGAGCAGCTCGCCAACGACCCCGACGCCGGCCTTGCCGAGGCAACCCGCCGCATGCTTCGGGGGGTGCGCGGCGCTTTCTCCATCGCGGTCGTGCACGCCGACGAGCCCGACACGCTCGTGGCCGCCCGCCGCTCCACCCCGCTCGTCTTCGGGCTCAACGACGGCTCGGCGCTCCTCGCTTCGGACATCCCCGCCCTCATCGGCCACACCACTCAGGTTTTCGCGCTGGCCGACGACGAGCTGGCCGTCCTCACGCCCGGGCATGCCACCGTCACCACCCTCGACGGCACCCCGGTGACGCCTGAGCCCCTCACCATCACGTGGAACCTCGAGGCGGCGCAGAAGGGTGGGTACGACGACTTCATGTCGAAGGAGATCCACGAGCAGCCCGAGGCCATCGCCAACACGCTGCTGGAGCGCCGTGCGCTCATCAGTGCCGTGGCGCTCGACGAGATGCGCATCCCCGACGACGCCCTTCGCGCAATCGACAAGGTCTTCATCGTTGCCTGCGGCTCCAGCTACCACGCCGCCCTCATGGCCAAGTACGCCATTGAACGGTGGGTGAGGCTGCCCACAGAGGTCGACATCGCATCGGAATTCCGCTACCGCGACCCCGTGGTCAACGAGCGCACCCTCTTCGTCGGCGTCTCGCAGTCGGGCGAGACCCTCGATACGTCAGAGGCCCAGCGTGAGGCGGCCCGCCTCGGCGCCAAGATCCTCGTCGTGTGCAACGTGGTCGACTCCTCCATGGCCCGCGCCGCCGACGGCGTTCTCTACACGAGGGCCGGCCCCGAAATCGGCGTGGCGTCAACGAAGTGCCACCTGGCACAGATCGTGGCGCTCGAGGTGCTCGGCCTGTACCTGGCCCAGGTGAAGGGTTCCCTGCCCGCGCCCGAGATCGACCGCGTGCTCACCGAGATGGAGACGCTGCCCGGGCTCGTGACCGAGGCACTGGCGAGGGCGGGTGACGTCGACGATGTGGCCGCCAAGCTGACCGACGCTCGCGACTTCTTCTTCCTGGGTCGCCAGATCGGCTTCCCGGTCGCGCTGGAGGGCGCGCTCAAGCTGAAGGAGCTGGCGTATCTGCGGGCCGAGGGATATCCGGGCGGCGAGCTCAAGCACGGGCCGATCGCGCTCATCGAGCCGGGCACCGTCGTCGTCGGGATTGCCACGCGGAACCCGCTGTGGGAGAAGATGATGTCGAACATCGCCGAAGTACGCAGCCGTGGCACCACCGTGGTGCTGCTCGCCGAAGACGGCGACGAGGAGTCGGCCGCCGCGGCGGACCACGTGCTGTGGGTCCCGCCGACCCATCCCTTGCTGTCGCCCGTGGTCGGCGTCGTGCCGCTGCAACAGCTGGCCTACCGGCTGGCCCGCCTGCACGGGCACGACCCCGACCGGCCCCGCAACCTCGCCAAGACGGTGACCGTCGAGTGAGGACAGGCGTCGCCGCCGGCATCGTCGGCGTGGGTGTCGACGCCGTGGATGTCGCGCGTTTTCGCCGTGTGCTGGCGCGCCGCCCCTCCTTCGCGGCTCGTTGTTTCACCGAGGGCGAGCGCGCCGACGCGCGCGGCTCGGCCGACGAGGCCCAGAGCCTGGCGGCGCGCTTCGCTGCGAAGGAGGCCGTCATGAAGGCGCTCGGCAGCGGCATCGGCGCCTTCGCGCTGACCGACGTGGAGGTGTGCCGGACGGCCGGCACGGGGTCAACCCGCAACAAGCCGTATCTCGCGCTGCACGCCGCCGCCGCCGAACTGGCCCGTTCCGAAGGTGCGCGCACCTTCCACCTCTCGCTCACCCACACCGACGACGTCGCCATCGCCTTCGTCGTCGCCGAGCAGTCCCCGTCGTGCGCGCCGTCCTGACCCGCGACGAGATGCGGGCGGCCGACGCCGCTGCGCTCGAGTCCGCGTCGCACGAGACCCTGGTCAGACGAGCGGGCACCGCGGTGGCCCACGCCGCGCTCGGCCTCCTCGGCGGCGCCTACGGCCGCCGGGTCGTGGTCGTGGCCGGCAAGGGCAGCAACGGGGCCGATGGCCGGGTGGCCGCAGACGTCCTGGCCCGGCGCGGGGCGCGGGTGTTCGTCGCCGACGCGGCGGAGGCGACGGCGGGCACAGTGCTGCCTGCGTGCGACCTCGTGATCGACGGCGCGTACGGCACCGGCTTCCGCGGGTCCTACGACGCGCCAGGCCTGCCCGTCGGCGCGCGGGTGCTCGCCATCGACATCCCCTCCGGCGTCGACGCCGACTCGGGCGACGCACCGGGCGACGCGGTCGAGGCCGACGAGACGGTCACGTTCGCCGCGTACAAGCCCGGCCTGCTCCAAGGTGACGGCGTGCGCCTGAGTGGCCGCGTGGAGGTGGCCGACATCGGCATCGCGTTCGGCGTGCCCAAGGCCATGCTCGTTGAGGACGCTGACGTCGTTGCGCTGGTGCCGCGGCGTGGCCGCAACGGCAACAAGTGGACGCACGCCGTCGGGGTGGCGGCCGGCTCGGCCGGCATGGAGGGCGCCGCCGTGCTGTGCACCCGTGGAGCGATGGCAGCGGGTGCGGGCATGATCCGGCTGGGATCGCCGGGCGACCCGAGCGCGGCCTGGCCGACCGAGGCCGTGCGCATGCACCTGCCCGCCGAAGGGTGGGCGGGGGCGTTCTTGGACGCGACGGCCAAGTGCAAGGCGGTGGTCATCGGACCGGGCCTGGGTACCGGGGATGTAGTCGCCGAAGAGATCCGGTCCGTGATCGCCGCCGTCACCGTGCCACTGGTGATCGACGCCGACGCGCTGACCGCGCTCGGCGACGCGGGTGCGGCGCGCACGCTGCTCTCCAAGCGCAGCGCGCCGAGCGTCCTGACGCCCCACGACGGCGAGTTCGCCCGCATCGCCGGCTCGATGCCGGGGCCCGACCGCCTCGCCGCGTCCCGCGGGCTCGCGTCGGCAACGGGCGCCGTGGTCTTGCTGAAGGGCCCGCTGACCGCCGTCGCTGCGCCCGACGCGGCGGCGGACGCCTGACGTCCTGCTGGCCGGGGCCGGCGTCCCCGCGCTCGCCACCGCGGGGAGCGGCGACGTGTTGTCCGGGGTCATCGCTGCGTTGTGCGCCCGCGGCGTGGACCCGCTCGAGGCGGCCGCGCTCGGTGCCCACGTCCACGGGCGAGCGGCGCAGCTCGGCCCACCCGAAGGCCTCGTCGCGGGAGATTTGCCGTGTCTGCTGGCCCGGGTGTTGAGCGCCCTCGAGGACGGGTCCGACCGAGCCGGCGAGGGTGGCGGTGGCTGAGGGCGCGCCGATGCGGCTGGTCGCTCCGGTGCCCGACGATGCCGACGACGCGGCGACCATGGCCCAGGGGCGATCGCGCCCTGCCTGGGCGGAGATCGACCTGGCGGCGGTCGCCCACAACGCCCGGGTGCTGGCTCGGCTCGCCGCGCCCGCCGAGCTCTGCGCAGTGGTCAAGGCCCACGGGTACGGGCACGGCGGCCCGGCTGTGGCCAAGGCCGCGCTGGCCGGGGGCGCGGGGCGCCTGGCGGTCGCGCTCGTCGACGAGGGGATCGAGCTGCGGGAGCACGGCGTCACCGCGCCCGTCCTGTTGCTGAGCGAGTGCGGCCCCGAGGCGGCCCCCAGCGCGCTCGAACACGGTCTCACGCCGACGCTGTATTCGAGCGAAGGGATCGCGGCGTTCGCCGCGGCGGCTCGGCTGACCAACCGACGTGTCGCCGTTCACGTGAAGGTGGACACCGGCATGCACCGGGTGGGTGCCGCGCCCGAAGACCTCGTGGCGGTTGCGTCAGCGGTCGTACGTGAGCCCATGCTCGAACTCGAAGGGGTCTGGACCCATCTCCCCGTCGCCGACGGCGAGCAGGACGAGGACCGCGCGTACACGGAGCGCCAGCTCGAGCTGTTCGATCGCCTGATCGCCGAGCTGGCCGCGGCCGGCATCAGCGTGCCGGTGCTGCACGCGGCCAACACCGCCGGCGCGATCGCCGTTCCCCGCCGCGCGCCACGATCTGGTGCGCTGCGGCCTCGGCCTCTACGGGTACCTGCCGGGCACGACGGCCGGCGCCGTGGGCGCGGCCTTCGCCACCCAGACGGGCGGCGAGGCGCTGCGGCCCGCCATGGCGCTCAAGGCGCGCGTCGTCGCCGTGCGCACGCTCGACGCCGGTGAGCGTCCCTCCTATGGCCGGCTGCGGCCGCTCCCTGCACGCGCTGTCGTGGCCACAGTGCCCATCGGCTACGCCGACGGCGTGCCCCGCGCCCTGTTCGACGGGGGCTACGACGTGTTGATCCGGGGGGTACGCCGGCCGCTGGCGGGAATGGTGACGATGGACCAGATCGTGGTCGACTGCGGCGACGACGACGCCGTGCGCCCGGGCGACGAGGTGGTGCTGCTCGGGCGCCAGGGGAGCGAGACCATCACGGCGGACGACTGGGCGGCCATGCTGGGGACGATCAGCTACGAGGTGGTGTGCGGCGTCGGCCCTCGCATGCCGCGCGATCGTGGTCAACCGCTCCGACGTACCCGGTGGCTGACGTCGAGGCTCTCGAACGCCTGCGGGTCACCGCGTCGACCTGCACCCGTTGCGCGCTGGCGAAGGGGCGGACCCAGGTTGTGTTCGGCGTCGGGTCGCCGACGGCCGACCTGCTGTTCGTTGGCGAAGGGCCCGGGCGCGAGGAGGACCTGGCCGGCGAGCCCTTCGTCGGCCGTTCCGGCAAGCTGCTCGATCGCCTCATGTGGGAGGAGATCGGCCTGACCCGCGCCGAGTGCTACATCGCCAACGTGGTCAAGTGCCGGCCGCCGCAGAACCGCGATCCGGCGCCCGTCGAGATCGAGGCGTGTCGTCCGTATCTCGAGGAGCAGATCGAGCTGATCGACCCGGCGGTCATCGTCACTTTGGGGAACTTCGCAACCAAGCTCCTCCTCGAGAGCACGCGGGGCATCCGCGAGCTGCGCGGCCAGGTCTTCGAGCGGGGCCGTGCCTCCCTCGTGCCCACGTACCACCCGGCCTATGTGCTGCGGGCCGGGGGCGAAGCCATGGCCGAGATGCGGGCGGACTTCGTGCGGGCCAAGCGGCTGATGGCATCGGCGCGCCGATGAGCTGGCCCCTGCGGCGCGCCACGGCCTCGCCGACCGAGACCCGGGAACTGGCCGGCCGCATCGCCGGCACTGTGCCGGGCAGGCGACGTCGTGCTCCTGGTGGGCGACCTCGGCGCCGGCAAGACCGTCTTCGCCCAGGGCTTCGCGGCCGCGCTGGGTGTCGCGGGGCCGGTGACCAGCCCTACGTTCGCGCTGGTGCGTCACTACCGCTGCGGGCCCGACTCCCCGGTCGCACAGTTGATCCATGCCGACGTCTACCGCACCGTCTCTGTGGCCGAAGTCGCCGATCTGGCCGTGGCCGAGCTGGTGGAAGAGGACGCCGTCGCCCTCGTCGAGTGGGGGAACCTCGCCATCCCCGTCCTCGGCCAGAGCGCGCTCGAGGTCTCTCTTGCCGTCCCCGACGCGTCGGCCGCGCCGACCCGGCGCGAGCTCTCGATCGCCGGACGGGGGAACTGGGAGCGTCGGGCCGCCGAGGTGGACGGGCGCGCTCGGACGGAACGCGGCGTGAACGCGAACAGGCCGGCGGGTGGGGGTCCTGGACCTGGCGATCTGGCGCCGGCGGTGGTTGCCATCGAGACGGCGACCGAGACGGTGGGCGTCGCAGTGCGGACGCCGGCGGGTGTGGTGGCGGAGTTCGCACTGACCGGCCGCCGCCGCCACGTAGAGACCCTCACGCCCGCGCTCGAGCACCTGCTGGGCCAGGTCGCCCTGGTTCCGGGCGACCTCGGCGCGGTTGCCGTCGACGTCGGGCCCGGGCTCTTCACCGGGCTGCGCGTCGGGGTGGCGGCCGCTAAAGCCCTGGCGCAGTCGCTCGGCATCGGGGTGCTCACCGCCACCAGCCTGGACATCCTGACCGCGGCGGCCGCGGAGTCGGGCCAGCGCGGGCTGGTCCTCGCCTGTGTCGACGCCCGCCGCGGGGAAGTGTTCGCCTCGGTGCGCGAGCTCGACTCTCACGGAATGGTCGCGGCCGAGCGCATCCCGCCCGGCCTCTCCGCACCGGGCGATCTGGCGGACGCGCTCGACGGTCTCGGTGGGGGACGCGTGCTCGCCGTCGGCGATGGCGCACAGCGCTACGACGCCGTGCTCGCCGCCGTCGACGGCGTGGAGGTGGTGTCGCCCGGCCTGGGATTCCCACCGGCCGCGGTGCTGCTCCGGCTCGCAATTGCGGACCTCCTTGCGGGAAAATCGCCAGACGAGCCCGGTTCGGTCGTTCCCCTGTACATACGTGAGGCGGACGCACGGAGCAATTTTGCGCGGGCGGATCGGTCCCTGAGGCTGGGGTAATGCCATGGTGACACTGCGCATCGAGAAGCTCCGGCGCCGAGACCTGCGCCAGCTGTTGCGCATCGAGAGCGTCGTCTTCCCCGAACCGTGGTCACCGGCCGTCTTCAACTCAGAGCTCGCGTTGCGCAGAGGGCGGCTCTACCGAGCCGCGTGGGACGGCGACGAGATGGCCGGCTACATCGGGTTCATGATGGTCGACGACGAGGCGCACATGACGACCATCGCGACGGCGCCGGACTTCCAGCGCGCCGGTGTCGCCACCACGTTGATCGTGGACAGCATCCGCACGCTGCGCGCCGGTGGCATCAAGCACATCTCCTTGGAGGTCGCCGCCAACAACACCGGTGCCCAAGCGCTCTACCGCCGCTTCGGGTTCGCCCCCGTCGCCGTGCGCAAGAACTACTACCCGGTTACGGGGCAGGACGCGCTGGTCATGTGGGTCTACGACGTGGACACCGAGGCCTACGGGGCGCGGCTCGAGGAGCTGGCGGCCCGCGGCGTCGCCGTCCAGGAGCGCGGTTCGCGCTGAGGTGCCGGGGGTCAGGGGAGCGGTGTGCCCACCGCCTCGATCTGCACGGAAATGAGGGACGAGACGACCGCCCCCATGGCGCGTACGCCGAAGTGGCGACGGTCGACGTTGCCCCGCGCGCTGATGCGGACCATCCCGTCGCCCTCCAGGGTGGTTGCCGTCACCGAGAGCACCGCCGGCGCCGACTGTCCGTGCACGGTGAGCGTGCCGCGGATCTCCCAGGTGCCCGTGACCGGGACCATCTCGGTAGAGGTGAACTCCAGGCGCGGGTACGTCGCGACGTCGAGCAACTTGGGCCCCTTGACGTGGTCGTCACGTTTGGGGATCGAGGTGGCAAAGGTGTCGGCCGACACCACGACGTGGGCGCTGGAGCGCTCGAGAAGGGTGCCGACGGTGAATTCGCCGGACGCGATGCCCATCGTTCCTCGAACGGTGAACAGCCCGAGCTTCTTGGCCGCGAAGGTGACCGTCGAGCGGGCGGGGTCCAGCCGGTAGCGCCCGGCGGGAATGGCGACCTCCCCCGGCCGGCGTGCGATGTCATCGATCGTCATGATCGTCTCCTCTTCCGCGGGTCGAGCGTGCCCGCGGGTGAAGAGACGAGACGGACGTGCCGTCTGTGACAGGGCCCACTGACGGCTGCGAGGATGTCCGGTTGGCTCAGGCCGCGGGAAGCAAGCTCGCGGAAGACGGCGAGCGCCTCCGGTCGGGCTGTGACATGGATGGCAGAGACGCGGTCGCCCGTGACAGTCAAAGACAACAGCGCTGCCACCTGGCGGTCGGTAAAAGCCAGGACGCACGGGTTGCCGACGAAGGGTAGCGAGACGAGGCTGGCGCCCCAGCCCCAGTAGCGCAGGAGGTTGCCGGCAACGGTCGCGGAACCGTGGACCACGAGGCCAGGACGCAAGTCGACGCCCCCGGTGACATCGGGATCGAGCACGGCGGCCAACTCTTCGAAGTTGCCGTTGGCACAGGCCGCAATGAAACGTTCAGTCACCGCCCTGTGCGCGTCCGGCGAAATCACGGCGCGTCCTTTGCTCTCGGGTGCGTCGAGCTTCAAGCGGGCGCGACGCGCCAGCTGGCGGCACGTCGCCTGCGGTCGCCCCACCGTCTGCGCCACGGTGTCGAAAGACAGGCCGAAGATGTCGTGCAGGACGAAGGCGACCCGCTCTGCGGGCGAGAGCCGTTCGAGTACGACGAGCAGTGCGAGGCGGACACCGTCGTCGAGGGTGACCCGATCGGCCGGGTCGAAGGGGGCGGATGCACTGCCGGTCCCGGCGCGTGCGGCGACCCCGGCATGGGCCTCGAGCTCGGAGCCGCCGACCGGCTGCTCGCGGCGGTTACGCGCCGAGCGGATGACGTCGAGGCAGAGCCGGCTCGTGACGACGATGAGCCAGCCCCGGGCGTCCTCGATCGCGTCGAAGTCGCTCTGGGACAGCCGGTGGAACGCTTCTTGGACGACGTCCTCGGCCCGGCCGATGTCGCCCAACATGCGGAACGACATGTCCAGCAGGTAGGGCCGGTGCTCGACCCAGGCTTCTCTGATCTGCTGCTCGGTCGGCATCGCTCTCCTCTTGCAACCTACTGGTGGCCCTGACGGGGCAGCGCCTTGGGGGACCACCGGCACCCATGATGAGGACGGCACAGGGGGACGAATTGTGACGACCCGGTTCGTCCAGGCGTCGTGTCACGTTTTGGGTGGGCTGCGTCGTCCTCTCTGCAATGGGCACCACAGGGAGGACCACAACAGGGAATACCGCTCGTGAGTGCTACGGGCGTATGGAGCTGGTGCAGAGCCGCTTCGTCACCGATGACGTGGCAGGCCTGGCGCGGTTCTATGGCTTGTTGGTGGGGACCGACGTGGTGGAGAACGACTACTACGTCGAGGTGGCGACCCCCGCACAGCGGGTCGGCGTCTCGAGAGTGCGCTTCTCCGACCTCAAAGGAGGCGCCTGCGGGCCACCAGAGGGCGTGCGGCGCGGCGCGGTAATCCTGGACTTCGCCGCCGCCGACATCGACGCCGAGTACGAGCGCATAAGCGCCATGGGCGTCGAGTGGCCCATGACGCCCACCCTGCAGCCCTGGGGCCGCCGCTCCATGATGCTGCGCGACCCCGAGGGCCATCTGGTGAGCGTCTTCGAGAACAGCGTCTTCGAGAACAGGAAGGAACACACATGACACTGACCCCAACGGCTCCGGCCCTCGAGGCGCGGGACCTCGAGAAGGTGTACCCCGGCGACGTCCGCGCAGTGCAAGGCATCAGCTTCGAGGTGGCCCCGGGTGAGGCGTTCGGCCTCCTCGGCCCGAACGGCGCGGGCAAGTCGACGACCATCGGCATGCTGAACACGACCGTGCGTCCGACGTCGGGCCACGCGCTGTTGGGCGGCATCGACGTGGCGCGCGACCCCATCGGGACTCGGGCGCGCAGCAGCGTCGTCTTCCAAGACACCGTGGTCGACCAGCCGCTCACCGGCCGCCAGAACCTCCAGCTGCACTTGCGGCTGTGGGGACGCGACGACGCCGCCGGGAGGACGCGGCTGGCCGAGCTCAGCCGCGTCGTCGGGTTGGACGAGTACCTCGATCGCCCCGTCGCGACCTACAGCGGCGGCCAGCGGCGCCGGATGGAAATCGTGCGGGCGCTCGCGTTCGGACCCCCAGGTGTTGTTTCTGGACGAGCCCACGGTGGGGCTCGACACCCGGGTACGCCACGACCTGTTCGACACCCTCACCACCTTGCCGCGAGCACACGGGGGTGACAATCCTGATGACGACGCACTACCTGGACGAGGCGGAACGGCTGTGCGACCGCATCGCCATCGTCGACGCCGGGCGGGTCGTCGCCTCTGACACGCCGGCGAAACTGCTCGCCGAGCTCGGGACCGAGGTGCTCGAGCTCCGCCTCGACGAACCCGAGCGGGCCGTGGCCACGCTGAGGTCCGCCGGCGTGGCCCCCGACGACATCCTCGTCATTGGCACCACCGTCACCGTCGTGCTCCGGGGGAGGACCGGCGAGGATCTCGTCCGGCTGCTGCACGACTCGTCTCTTGCCTTGCGCGCCGTCACCACGCGCCGACCCGATTTCGATGACGTCTACCTGCGCCTGACCGGCGACCACTTCGACGGCGAGTGACCCGCGTGACGCCCTCGCCCGAGTACACCGCGAACCCCATCCCTGAAGGAGAAGATCGATGACCGCCACAACCGTGCCCACGCCAACCTCGCCACTCGATGCCCTCGCGGCGACTTCGGCACGGGCCGCACCCGGACACGCTCTGTACCGGCCGTGCCCGTCCTGGCCAAGCGCCGCCTATCGCTGACAGTGCGCTCACCGCGTTCGATCGTCGTGCCGCTCCTCACCCCAGTCCTGTTCGCGCTGGTGATCGCCCCCGCACTGGCCAACACGATCTCGGTGCCGGGCGGGCGGACCGCCTACATGACCTTCGTCGCGCTCGCGACGGTCGGACTGCTGATCCCGCTCAATTGCACCTTCGCGGGCCTGGGCGTGATCGTCGACCGCCAACAGGGGGCCATGCGCGAGCTTCTCATCGCGCCCATCCGGCGCTCTTCCATCGTGGTGGGCAACCTCCTCGCTGCGCTCGCGCTCACCGCTCTGCAGGTCGCGGTCCTGATCGCTGCATCTGCGCTGCGTGGGGCGGCCTATGAGACCGGACTGCGCACGCTGTGGTTCGTGGCTGCGGCGATCGTCTTCGCCGTCTTCATGTACGGGCTGGCCGAGGTGCTGTCGGTGCGGCTCCCGAGCCCGGTGGAGTACATCGCCGCGGTACCAGCGATCGCCATTGTGCCGTTCTTCTTCGCGGGCTCGCTCTTCCCGATCACCTCGCTCCCGCACTGGCTCGGCGACGTGGCCAAAGTGCTGCCCCTCACCCACGCGCTCGCCCTCTTCCGCTACGGCATGACCGGGCCGAGCGGGGCCCGGGCGCTGCACAACATCTGGGGGCTGCAGAACGTGACCCTCATGGCGACGCTTTCGATGCTGGTCCTCGTCGTCTACGCCGTGGTGGCCTTCGCCGGCGCGGTCAGGCTCTTCACCAAGGCAGGCACCAACTGAGGTACACATAGAGCGTGGCGGACCTCGAGGATGTAGCCCGGATAGCCGCCGGGGACCATCATTTGGCCGTTTTCACGGTGGCCCGGCCCGGCAGCGTCCAGGCCTCGGTGGTGAGTGCCGGCGTCATCGCCGATCCGCTCGACGGGGCTCCAGGCGTCGCCGCCGTGCTGGGCGGAGGGACCCGCAAGCTCGAGCTGCTCCGCGAGCGCGGACTGGCAACAGTGGTGTTCAAGGTTGGTGGCGAGTGGGTCGCAGTGTGCGGAGCGGTCCGCCTGATCGGCCCGGACGACGGCACCGATCTCGCCCTCGACGTGCCCGAGACCCTGCGCGCCGTGTTCCGTGCCGCGGGCGGGACGCACCAGGGCTGGTCCGAGTTCGACCGCGTCATGGCGGCCGAGCGGCGCTGTGTCGCTTTCGTGCGGGCGGAGCGGATCTCGTCGAACGCCGGCTGAGCCTGTACCTCTAGGGTGGGGCCGTCGCGCGAGCGGCCAGCATCGGCGCTGGCCACCGCCACGACAGCCATGAGAGGAGCCGCACCGATGGAGAGAATCGCGCTCGGGACCCAAGGCCTCGAGGTGTCGCGTCAGGGACTTGGCTGTATGGGGATGTCCGACTTCTATGGGCCCCGCGACGACGACGAGTCCATCGCCACCATTCAGCGGGCGCTGGAGCTCGGCGTCACCTTCTTCGACACGTCCGACATGTACGGGCCCTACACGAACGAGCTGCTGGTCGGAAAGGCGTTGGCGGGGCACCGCGGCGAGGCGGTGATTGCCACCAAGTTCGGTATCGTGCGCGATCCCGACGACCCGGCCAAGCGCGCCGTCAACGGCCGACCCGAATACGTGCACCAGAGCTGCGACGGCTCGCTCACCCGTCTCGGGGCCGACCATATAGACCTCTACTACCAGCACCGTGTGGACCCGGACACGCCGCTCGAGGAGACGGTGGGCGCCATGGCCGAGCTCGTGGAGCGGGGCAAGGTGCGCTACCTCGGCCTGTCGGAGGCCGCGCCCGCCACCATCCGCCGCGCCCACGCCGTGCACCCGATCTCTGCGCTGCAGACCGAATACTCCTTGTGGTCGCGCGAACCCGATGTCGAGATCCTGCCTACGCTGCGCGAGCTCGGCATCGGCTTCGTCCCCTACAGCCCGCTCGGCCGGGGGTTTCTCACCGGCACCATGCGCTCGCTCGACGACCTCGACGGCTCGCGACTTTCGCCGCCACCAGCCCGCGCTTCCAGGGGGACAACCTGGCGCACAACGTCGCCATCGTCGAGGTGGTCGAGCAGCTGGCGCAGGCGAAGGGGTGCACCGCCGGCCAGATCGCCCTGGCATTCGTGCACGCAGCCGGGCGAGACGTCGCTCCGATCCCGGGTACCAAGCGGCGCCGGTACCTCGAGGAGAACGTCGGAGCGCTCGACATCGAGCTGACCGAGGAGGACCTGGCTGTGCTCGACACAGTCGGCGCCGCCCAGGGCGAGCGCTACGCCGACATGACGCCGGTCAACCGGTAAGTGTCTGATCCGGCGTCGGTCGTTCGCTTCTCGCGCACAGGTCCTCGAGCACAGTAGTGATGGTCCCCAGCGGGTCGCTCGTCTGCATCTCGCGCCTGCAGGGCCCTCGCCCGGCGGCGGTAGGAGCGGCGGGTGAGGACCCGGCGGACGGCGCGCGGCGATCATCGCCGGCGACGGGCGGCCGGTGTGCAGGTTGACGCCGGCACCCGACCACTGCACGCGGGCGGCCACCTCGGGCTTGTCCTCGCTGTCGCCGGCCACGACGAGGGGCACCCCGTGGGCCAGCGCCTGCTGGACGCCGCCGTAGCCGCCGTTGGTCACCATGGCGTCGACGTGGGGCAACAGGACGTCGTGGGGGATGAAGCGCTCGAGGCGCACGTTGGCCGGCAGGCCCGCGCCGGAGCGGCGTCGGGTCGGGCCCGCCGGTGGTGGCGACGACGAGCACGTCCTCGTCGCGCGAGCGCGCGAGCGCTCAGCAGGAGCAGGCGCCCGAGGTCGGCGTTGTCGAGCGTGCCCTGGGTGACGTGGACCACGGGGCGGTCCTCGGCCAGCTCGTCCCACCACGGCGGCGGCTCGAACGAGGTCGCCGGGGCGGCGCCAGGATGGGCCCGACGAAGCGGACGCTCGGCGCGAGGTCCGAGCGCGGGTACTCGAACCCCTCGACCGTCGCCTGCAAGTAGGCGTCGACGACCTTGGGCTGGAGGTCGATGAGGTAGCCCGGGAACCCCGGCGCGCCGGCCTCGGCGAGCCGACGCCGGGCCAGCCGCTGGATGTCGGCGAGCACCACGTGCTCGGTGAGCCAGTTCAGGCTCCGGTTGCGCAGCGCGATGCAGCGGGCCGGTACCGGGTTGGAAGGCCGTGCCGAAGGGAGCAGTGTCGCGGCTGCACGACGCCAAAGGCATGACGCCGACACAGGCCAAGGCAGGTCGGGCGGCAGCGGGCCCGAGCGCGAGGGGCAGCGCACCGAAGAACATGGTGTCGACCACGATGCAGTCGGCGGGGAAGTCCGCCAGGATGGCGCGCAGGTCGCGACACTGGCCGGCGAGCGGACCCACGAAGATCCGCCGCAGGTCGTCCTTCACCCCGCGCACGCCCGCGCCGCGACGACGACTCGCGCTCGGGGTTGGCCACCATCAGGTCGTGGGCGTCGTCCTCGGGCGCGAAGGGCACGAAGGAGGCGCCGGTCGCCTCCACCTGGTCGCGGTAGTGCGCGGTGGTGAAGAAGGTGACGGCGTGGTCGTCGGCGACGAGGCGCCGGGCCAGCGACAGCAGCGGCGCGGTGTGTCCCTGGGCCGGCGTCGAGCACAGCAGGTAGCGCCGGCCCGCCGCCGGCCCGCGGTCATCGTGCGACGACGGCGCCGCTCCAGGCCGGGCAGGGTCAATCGCACCCTCCACGCTGGATCCCTCCAGGCCGGCGTCGGTGCTCACGGTGACCACACCGTGCACGCCCTCGAAGGTCACCGGCTCGTCGGCCATGGCCAGCAGGACGGTCGTCTCGTCCCCGCGGGCGTAGGCCCACGGTGCCCTCGGGCGAGGGGAGCGAGCGGTAGTCGCCAACAGCGAGATCCTCGCTGGCACGCCGTGCCGCGATGACCCGCCGGCAGAACTCGAGGACCGAATCGGTGTCGCCCTCCTGGTCGGCCACGTTGCAGGCGGCCGGGTCGGCCATGGGCAGCCACGGGCGCACGCCCGGTTCGGTGAAGCCGCCGCCGGGCCCGCTGTGCCAGGGCATCGGCGTGCGTTCGCGGGTCGCGCCCGGCATAGGGAAAGAAGCGGATGCCGACGGGATCGAGCATCTCTTCTTTGGGCACTTCCCCGTCGACAAGGCCGATCTCGTCGCCCTGGAACAAGAAGGGCGTCCCCCGCAGGGTAAGCAAAACGAGCAGTGCGACCTTTACCTTGTCCGGGTCGCCGCCGGCCCACCGGGTGGCCAGACGCGAGAAGTCGTGGTTGGAGCCGTGCCAGGTGGGCCACGCGCCCTCGGGGAGGAGTGCTTCGGTGCCCTCCACGACAGCGCGCAGGTCCGCCGCGCTCGAAGGGAGCGTGCATGAATTGGAAGTTGAAGCCGCCGTGGAGCTCGTTGCGCCCCGAACCGTAGAACTGCACGAGGCGCTCGAGCGTCTCGACGTTGGTCTCGCCGATGAGCAGGCGTCCGGGCTCGTAGCTGTCAGCGATGGTACGCCAGCTGCGCAGGATGTCGTGGGCCTCGGGCCGGTCGGTGTTGTAGACGTAGCGCACGCCCATGAACTGCTGCTCGATGGGGTCGTCCTCCGTCGCCGGCGGGTTGTCGCGCAGCTCCTTGTCCTTGATCATCATGTTGCAGACGTCGATGCGGAAGCCGGCCACGCCACGGTCCCACCAGAACCGCACGATCTCCTCGAACTCGCGGCGGACATCGTCGTTCCACCAGTTGAGGTCGGGCTGGCCTGCCTCGAAGTTGTGGAGGTAGTACTGCCCGCTCGGCTGGTCGAACTCCCACGCGGGGCCGCCGAAGATGCTGACCCAGTTGTTGGGCAGGCTGCCGTCGGGCTTGGGGTCGGCCCAGACGTAATAGTCGCGGTGGGCTGCGTCACGACCGCGGAGCGCGTCGACGAACCACGCGTGCTGGTCGCTGGTGTGGTTGGGCACCAGGTCCATCAGGATGCGGATTCCTCGTGCGCCTGCCTCGCGCACGAGGGTGTCGAGATCGTCGAGGGTGCCGAAGCTGGGATCGATGTCGCGGTAGTTCGAGACGTCGTAGCCCCAGTCGCGGTTCGGCGAACAGGTGAGCGGTGAGAGCCACACCCCGTCGATGCCAAGCCGTGCAAGATGGTCCAGCTTCGAGATGATGCCGGGCAGGTCACCCACGCCGTCACCGTTCGTGTCCGCGTACGAGCGCGGATAGATCTGATAAAAGACGCCGCCATGCCACCAGCGGTCCGGGTCGGTCTGCGGGCTCACTGGCGCCGTCTCCTTCTCATGTGGTTCGCCGGGCAGCGTACCGAATGGCCACTACTCGGGTAGCAGGTGCCCAAAAGACGTCACTGTTGCCAGCTAGCTCCCGCAGAACGGCAGGAGCAGCGACGGTTATCCGGGAGTGTCACGAACCTTGCACGGAAATTCATCACACTCGACCTCCCGGTCGACTGGCGGCGAGCCCTTATCGAGATGTTCGTTCAAGGGTCTCAAACATCAATCCTGGTGGCCTGGCTCTCCGTGTTCGGCGTTCGGTAGACCCCGTCGCCAGTAGGCCTTGGCAGAAATCTGATCTTGCCGCAGACCCCGTTCTGCCAGACTCCGCTGCAGAGTCCTCACCACGCCTGCCTCGGCAGCGATGTAGATATGCCCGGCACCAAAAGGGAGGGCGATTTCGTCCAGGGCCTCCTGCAACAGCGACGCATCACCGGGCACGGAACGTCCCAGACGGTGGACCCAACGTAGCTCCAACCGTTGCCCGAGGCCCGAGTCCGGTTCCTGTTCGTCCGCAGGCGTGTCAACCTCGAGCAGCGCCTTCGCCGTTGATGCAGAGGGAAGAGCATCTAGCATCACCAGCGCCCCGGGCATACCCGTCTCGTCTCCGATGAAGAAATGCCAATCTGCCTCCATCCGCGGCGTGATTTTTCCGCGTGGGCCGATTGCGTCAATCCGGTCGCCGACTCTCGCTGCGCGGATCCAATCGGTCCCCGGCCCTGCAGCGTGCAGAGACACGTCGATGGTTAACGCCGGTAGCGCGTCGTTGAACGAACGAATCGTATAGCGGCGATTCGTCACTTTCCCGTCGGCCCGTGGTACCCGCAACATCATGTCTTGACCTGCCACGTACCGAAGATCCTCGAGCCCACGAGCAGTCAGGACCACCCTGTGCACGGCGGGGCTGAGGGGTGCCGTACTGACGACTTCAAGGTGCCACAGACTGGCGTCAGCCAACGGCCCGCCAGCTTGACCAACCAACTCGAGCATTCGATCAGTAGCCATATCAAGCAGGTCTACCAGCAGATGATCCGTGAGCCGGCGACCTGTCGCGTCCTCGCGTCAGGCGGGCTCGGCGGAGGCCAACTCCGTCCAGTGGGCTAACCAGCCCAAAAGGCGACGTAGGGTGCCTCCATGAGTAGCTCCTACTGGCGCGGGGCCGCTGAGGACGAGGCCATGCAAGACGAGCACGGCTTCATTTGGAAGGCGATGCTCGACAGCATCGACACGAATCTGGCCGGGAGGCGGGTGCTCGACGCCGGCTGCAACCAAGGGGGCTTCTTACGCCTACTTGTGGACGCAGTCGGCATCGCCGAGGGCTGCGGATACGACCCAGCCTCTGGTGCGATAGCAGATGCACGGCGTCTGGCCGCAGACAAGCCGCTCACGTTCGAGGTCGCCGACACAGTGCCAAAAGAGTGGGGCGACTTCGACGCGGCTTTCAGCCACGAGGTCCTCTACTTGGTTCAGGACCTCCCCGCGCATGCGGCTGGTCTCTTTAACGCTTTGAGGGAGGGCGCGTCGTACTTCGCGGTCATGGGCGTTCACGCACAGAGTCCATTGATGGCTGCGTGGCATGAGGAAAAGGCAGCAGAGCTGGGCCTTCCGCGTCTTTACGGCCTTGACGAAGTGGTGGGTGTCTTCGAAGACATGGGATTCTCCGTGTCGGTGGCCAACTTGAAGCTGGGTTTCGTCCCGGTGTCGGCGCATGGACATGGGCACGACCATCGAAGGGATCTCCTTGCGTGGTTGGATTACTACACGAGCGACAAGCTCTTGCTGCGCTTCACCCGGCCCTCATCTTGACCATTGAGCAGGCGCTGGTTCCTCAGAGCGGGGAAATTGCGGCGAATCCGACGAACCACAAGGTCCTCACCGGGGCAGCAACCCGATGACCGACCACCACGAGCCTTCGAGTTCATCTTCCAATTGCCACGTCGACAAACGCTCTAGCCCGAAATGCAGGAGGGTCTCCCCTCTCGGCGTTCGGTGGACATTTGTATCCGCTGAACACCATGAAGATCGTGGGTCGCATCCTGAACGCCAACGCTGGCAACGCAATTCTTGATGGTGGTCCGCTGGATGGCAGGGAGCATCGTGTCGACCCGGAGACGACCGAACTTCTCGTCGTGATGGAGGACGGAGCCAGGTACGTCTACGCTTCGTGTCAGAGAGTTCAGCGACGCCCTGACGGGCGGGTTCTGCCTGTCTTCGAATACCGAGGGCGGGACTACCCGCTTCGATCTTCCGAGAGCTGAACTCGCCTTGATCTCCTGCGTCGAACGGGGTGACCCTACGTTGCCTCGCTCAACCGCCCGTCAAGGTTGGGTTCGGGCAGTTTGCCCCAGTCGGTGGCGGCGGCACGTCCAGCCGAAGAGTCCCGTCGACCGCCAGATCCGCGGCCTCGATTGACCATCCGACGAGCGCTGTCGTAGCGTTGCCGCTGATCGAAGCCATGCTCGTCCAGATGGGAGACGCTGTGGCGCGTGAACGAGCAACCGAAGGCGAGACGACAGACGAAGGCGGACCGGGGGTCTTCACGCTGCCCAAGCCGAGTACGCGGACCGAGCTCGCCCGCTTCCTGGCCGGAGCGGCTGTCGACGGTGTCCGGCATCGAAAGGACTTCAAAGAGGTAGAGAAGTTCTTCTTCCTCGTCGGCTACCCGCGCTCTGGCAGCACCTTGATCGGCTCGCTCCTCAACGGTCACCCAGAGATGGTCATCGCCCACGAGTCCGACTTCTTCCGCTACGTCAAGCCGGGAGTGACACGCAACCAGCTCTTCGCCATTCTCCTCGAACGGGACCGTCAGTTCGCCGCAGTCGGCCGACGCTTCAACGGTTTCGACTACGACGTGCCCGGCACGTCCCAAGGCGTCTACCAACGTCTTCGGGTGATTGGCGACAAGCACGCTGGCCGACCGGCGAGGCGAATTCACGAGAATCCCGAGCTGCTCGACCGGTTCCGCAAGACGGTGCGAGTTCCGCTGCGCGTCCTGCAGATCAATCGCAACCCCTACGACATGATCGCCTCCCGCGTGAGCCGACCAACGGCGATTCCGGTCGACGAAGGGATCGAGATCTACCGGAAACTGGGTATTGCAGTTGACGACGTGCGGGCGCGTCTTGACCCGGCCGAAATGTACGAGATGCGATACGAGGACTTCACGGCCGATCCGGAGCTCCGATTGCGCGACATCTCCGCGTTCATCGGAGTGGAAACGCCGCCGGGCTACGTCGAGGCTGCGGTCGCCTTGGTCCAGGGCGGCGGGCGGCGGGGACGCGACGCGATCTCCTGGTCGGACTCCCAAAGGGCCGCCGTGGAGACCATGATCGAGACACGCCCGGCGTTGGCCGGGTACTCCTTCGAATCCTGATATAGGCGTCCCCGATCAGCGCTGAGCGATCAGCGCGATGCCTGTGGGAGTCTGCGGCGGCGCGGATGTCCTCCGTTGAGGATCCGAGACATCTGACGAAGTTCGTGACTGAGGTTCGCGCCGGCGAGGAACCGTGTGGCTCCCGCTCGACTGTGCTCCTTATCGCGATGATGTCAACCAGCGAGGCTTGAGCTTGTTCAATCGAGACGGCGGTGCCGGATCTACGCTTGCCTGCCAGTTGTGAAGGGCGACTTCGAGAATTTCGCGGCTTGCCGGCTCGTCGAGAAGGGCGTTCACCTCGGCGACGTAGGCGTCCACCGCGGCCATGCCCACCTCCTTAAGCCGGCCATCACGCGTGAGGTGCTTGTGATAATGGATGACGAGGGGGAACTTGGTGCCCTCGGGAGTTGCTTCGGCGGCCGCGTAGGGGAAGTTTGCTTCGGCTGCCTGGTAGGGGAAGTTCGTGTTGACGGGCATCCGGTCGACCGGCAGGTCCAGCTCTATGAGTGCCAAACCGAACGAGACTTGGCCGGCGAATCTGTTCACGTCGGGAGCGAGCTCGTCGCCGTGGTCGAGAATCCATCCGAACCATCGCGGCCACGCCTCGGCCAGCGGGTCTTGGAACCTGCGCGGTATGACGAGGAGGCCGCCGTTGAGATTCTGGGCACACGTCCACACCAACGTCTGGGCGGAACGGGCCAGACGCAGCTCTCGTGTCAAACCAGCGATGGAGATCAAGCGACGCCATCCTTCCATCGTCGGGACTCCGGCGCCGACGGCGCGGGCGCGTATGACATCACCACGAGTGGACGCAGTGATGTCGCCCGTGAACGCGAGATCGCAATCACAGAGCACTGCGGTGCTCGCGTCGGCCAACGCTCCTGTGGTCAGCTGCCGGAGTTTGTTGGCGTACACGTTGCGTTCGTCGAAGCGTGCCACTGGCACCACGCGCACCCCAAGAGACCGCAAGAGCACGAGGTGGTCAGCATCGGTGCCCTCCACTGCATGGACGACGAGCTGCTGCGGCGCCAGCCCCGCAAGGCGCGTCAATGTGAGCACCCAGACGAGGCTCTGATAGGTCAGCCGGGGTGGTTTGTCGACGACGCACGAGTAGAGCACCTCGTCTTCGGGTCGCGACGATGGGGCGACGCGCCCCCCGGTGCCGACGGGACCGGTTGGCTCGGTGCTGTGCGTGACATCGAAGAACCGGTCCTCACTTGACCAGGACTCTTCGACGGGCTGCGGCGCCAATTGAGCACGCGCGAGGCGGTACTTGTCGAGCCAATGCTCCGCCCAATCCGACGGGAGCGTCCGGCGCGGGGCCTCGAGGTTCGCGGCCACGGGTATCGACCTGAGTCCGAGGTAGTCGAGCACCCGTTCGACGGTTGATCGGTAATCCGCCGCAAGGTCTTCGTAAACGATTTCCAGGGGTCGGATCTCGCAACGAGAGAAGTACGCCTGCCATTGCGCGTCCCATTCGATCAGCGTGTCCTCGAGCCACCGGACCTGTTCGAAGGCCACTTGCTCGGGCCCACGGCGACCTGCGTCGAGTGTGGCGTCGGAGGCCGCGGTTGCACCGCCCGTGTAGATGGCCCGGTAGTAGGACAGTGCCTGGGCGGCCGTGTCACGCCGGGAGATGTGGACGAAGCGCGGGTTACCCAGCAGTGTGTCGACGTGATTGAGCAAGTCCTCGGGCCCAGCCGTGTTCCGAATTGTCCGAAGCAGCAGCGCGTAGTCGTACCAGTGCGCTTTCAGTGCAAAAACGCCGTTTGGGGTCGGGGTATGCTGCTTCGCTCGCGTGATCCTTGTCGTCGCCGGCTCGTACTCCCAGATGTAGCCCCACTCCGCAGCGTGACCGGCGTACACCCTTCTGTCGATGTACTCCTCAGGTCGTCCCGCGATGCCGGTCTCGGTGAGGCCCCTGCACAGCAGCGTGCTCCCGGTTCCAGGTGTCGACGCAACAACGCACGACAGCGACGGCTGCGTCGACGCGGCCGACTCTGGCATTGGCTGAGGGTAGCACTCGCGATTGGGAGTCTGCGAAGCCCCGCAGTTGCTCGTCGGTTAGCTGTGTGAGAAAGAGCTCCGCGACATTTGCCACAGAGCAGTGACGAAGGCCGCACGCGACCGTCGCCGGCTTCGGCTCTGCCCTTTCTCCTTCCTTCTTCGACGTCGGACCGAGTTGGCGAACCGGGCGATGGCGATACGAATCTCATCGCTTCAACAATTCAATCGAAGCGGATGGTGCCGCCGCCCGGGTCGTTCCCGTGCTTGTAGGAGTTGGCTGCGGTGGATCGAACACACTGGACCCAATGGCCAACTCGTCGTCCCATTCGGATGCTTGGCGTGGAGCCCGGCCACCCTCACCTGGCGGACGAAGCTCGGGTAGCTCGGCGGATAGCTGAGGCGGCTCACGCCTTGAACGGCTCGAGCGGATCGGGGCCGACCGGGCCGGGACACCCGGGACCCCCTCCCGTTGATGTAAGCCCGGACCGTCTGACGGCCCCGGCCCAGATGGCGGGCGGTCGCCGAGGCTCACCGGAACAGGATGGGGAATCTCAGTGATCGAGAGTGGGGAGGCTCAAGAATCGCGGGCAGCGAACCGGGCAGCTACTCGGGTGAATCGCCGCCGGTAGTGGCGTAGTCGCATCCAGAGGTACTCCCGGCGACACCCAATGCCTATCGGGGCAGTGCGGTCCATACGGCAGGTTTGTGCCAACCTTGGAGACATGTCTCTCTTTGATCTCGACCGGTTGGCGGGAGAGTCCGGGTCATCCTTGGCCAATCAGTATCGGCTTGCCGAGCCGTTCCCCCACGTCGTTCTGGAGAACTTCTTGAAGGTCGATGCTGACCAGGTGCTCGGCTCGTTCCCCGATCTGGAATGGGACGGGTGGACTGATGTGGCTTCTCAGTCCGAAACAGCCGCGAAGCACCAACCCGGAAAGCAGCGTTGCCGTGATATCGAACTGATCCCCTCAGTGCTCCAGCAGATGATCTACGAGCTCTCCTCACCTCGGTTCTTGCGAGCCATGTCAGAGCTAACGGGTATTCCGAATCTGCTTCCTGACCCCTTCCTGGAAGGCGGGGGAATCCAATGCACGATGCCTGGCGGGAAACTCGCACCCCACACCGACTTTCATTACCCCCCGGTCCTGAAACTCTTCCGCCGAACCAACGTCCTCGTGTATTTGAATCCCGACTGGAAGCCTGGTGACGGCGGCGAGTTAGACCTGTTCAGGCTCGGCGAGGACACGCCGCGTGTCACGGTGGCTCCGCTGTATGGGACCTGTGTCATTTTCACAACGGACCATCGTTCGGTCCACGGCGTCGACACGATCGCTGACACGGCCAACCCTCGACGATCGATTGCCCTCTATTACTACACCGTTGAGGAAGCGGAAGTGTTCAGTGGCGATCGCGGGACGTATTGGTACGAGCCATTCGAGTCAGATGCCCGACAGGGGGCGACGTACAAGGGACGTATCTTCGTCATGAAGAGTGCAATGCGGGCATCGAAGGCCTTCACCCGTTTGGCCTATCGGATGAATCCGCAACATTCTGTTGCGAGGTAGCCCCGATGCGTGAGATTGGGGCAGTTTCGTGATGGCGAAGGCGATCGGTCAATCCGTCCAGCGCAGGTACGAGTCGACGGTACGGATCTGAGACGGCCTCGCCGCCGAATCGCATGTCGGGATCGCCTGGAAGCCGGGCGGACCGTCGAATGTTCCGGTAACGAGCCCGATGTTGTCGGGGAGCTGGATCTCGATTTGGAGTGGGCCAGGGTCGCCGTGGCACCAGTTCGACCAGCTCGTGATCAGCGCCGCCGATTCCCCGGGCGAGAGCCACAATGGCTGGCTGGGACGGAATGGGCTGCCAGACGAGACCGGGAGCGGAGACCCACGCGAGTCGAGCAGGGTGAGCACCGGGTCGACTGAGAGCGTGCACGTCGTACCCCCGAAGTTGGTGACCACGATCGTGCCTTCTGCGGTGCCAGCCTCACCTTGTCGGCCCCCGTGGACACCGAGCATGCTCGCAGCGCAGGGATCCGACAGCAGCAACGTTCCGGATGCGCCGCCCAGCAACGGATGCACCTCGAGTCCGCCGCACACGGTCATCTCGCTGCTGCGCTCGAGCTGCACCCTGGTGGAGTTCGTTGAGCCCGGCAGCCCTACCCCGAGCGCGGTCACCTTCGAGCAACGCTGACCGCTTCGGTTGATGTCAGAACCCTCGAGCAGCGCGGACGCGCTCTGACCTGGCGAAAGGGTGATCGTAGGGAGCATGGAGGTGCCCTCCAATCCGCCCAGGTAGCCGAGGAGCGTATGTGTCACCCGGTGCTCCGACAGCACGACCAGCGGGTATCCGCGCAGAGTGCATGGTGGCGAACGCTTGTCCGTGAAGATGAGCACGACGCCGACATGGCCAAGCCCAACCGCGGCGGGGCTGGTGGACGCCGACACCGAGGAGAGCGAACACCGGCTGAGCTGAGCGGTCGCCGCCTGTGGCACGGACGGTGTGACAGGTAGAACCGAATGCCAGAGAAGTCCGCCGTCAGACGTCGACCAGATCGTGTCGCGCTGGCCGTCGTTGCCGAGCACGACGCCGACAGACGAGTTGAAGAAGGTGACCGAGCTCGTGTAGTCGGCACCATCTGCAATCGTCGGCGCCACTTGCGCCCAGGTGCTCCCTCCGTCTCGAGTCACCAACAGCGGGCTCCTCGACCCGGCGAGGAACACGGTGGAGTCGGAGATCGCATCGATTTCACCCAGGTAGCCGTTGGCGAGGGGTGAGGTCGCGCAATTCAGCGACCCAGAACCCGACGCAATGCTCGCCGGGGGGCACGGCAGCATGACCGTCCAGGTGAACCCGTCGTTGGTCGATTCCAGCACGGACTTGAGTGAACTTCCCGCCGACGGCTGCCCGGCGCAGACCGCGAAGAGGGTTCCGTCGGGCGCCGCCGACAACGCCACTGTGAAGGCAAGGGGGCCGCAGGGGATTGGCCGGGAGGACCAGGTCCGGCCACTGTCGGAGGTGAACCACAGCGGAGCGTCGTTGGCTCCGGCGCCGAGCGCGTTGAAGGGGAGGTTGGCGGAGAGGTACGCCGCGGTCTGGCCCACGCGGAGCAGCCACGTCTGACCGCTCGAGGCGCTGTAACCATTGTCCATGCTCAACCCCACCGGTGCGGCCACTGGACTCCAGCTGGACCCCCCGTCTTCGGACTCGAGGAGCTGGAGTGGACAGAGCTGTTGGGGGTTGGTCGAGAGCGGGCATCCCGCTTCGACCATCCAGATCGAAGACCCCAGTGCCTCGACAGAGAGCACCTGGCCCGGTTGGGCGAGCTGGATCCAGGTGGCTCCGTAGTCGTGGGTGATGAACAGCTCTGGGCCATAGGCAAAGCCGTCGCCGTGATCGTCGAACGCGAGCGCGCCGACCTGGGGGGAACCACTGCAGGGCCAGGTGTTCACCGGGATGAGCTCACCGAAGACGCTGCCGCCGTCTGACGTGGAGGCGACGAGGGCGCCACAGGTCGTCTGGCTCTGAGAGTTGAAGAGCCCGTAGCCCGAGATCGCGTTGAAGAAGGCCAACTTGGTGAGCGTCACCGTGGATTGCGCGGCCGGTGGCACCGGAGTGGTGGTCCCGGTGCGGGGCGGTCGTTGCGTCGTCGGTACCGGATTCAGACCGTGCACGGTCGTCGGAGTGGTCGGAGTCGTCGAAGTCGTCAGACTCACCGGAGTCCTCGGAACCGTCAGAGTCGTCTGACTCGTCGAGGCGACGGCCGTGGTCGAGAGCGAGGAGCTTGCGGCGAGAACCGCAGCGAGCACGACGACGCAGCACCCGAGGCGAATGTCACCAGCGCGGCGGAGGCTGTCATGAGCTCGGGCCAGCGCTTTGGCGAGGATCACGACAGCACTCCGGCCGCGGTCAGCTTTGACCGAGAGAATGCCAGTGGGTTCCGTCGACCGTCTGCCACAGGCCCACGCCGTAGGCGCAGATCCAACCTTGCGTGGGACTCAGGAACGTCAGGTTCCCTTGGCCGCCGCTGGCAAAGCTCGCCGCCGCGAGCTCGGGAACCGCGACCCAATTGAGGCCGCCATCGTTCGTCTTGTACAGATCGCCCCGCTCGGGGTAGAGCCATGCGGTGCTCGGGCTCGCCACGGCGAGGTTTCGGTGCCCCGACTCGAGAGGAGCGACGTAGCCACCTCCCGGCAGCGGGTCGAGGGGAGCAGTCGTCATGGGCGCCACCTGCCCGTTGGTCGTCGACGTGAGTGTCCACGACAGGCCGCCGTCACTCGAACGGTACAGCTCCTTGATCTGGGCGCCGCCCGCCGCGGTTCCACCGCAGATGAGCCACAGGTCGGCGGTGCCCGAGGCGGCGACTTCCGCACCCGCGTCGAAGAGCGAGGTGCAGGGCACATCTCTCTCGCTCCAACTGGCGCCGGCGTTGCTCGTGAATGCGAGCTGCCAGGTCAACTGGTAGGGGTTGGCTGCAGGGGCGTCGGTCAGCACATACGCACGGGTGGTGGTGATACGAGCGAGCTCGACTGGCTGCGCCACTCCATCGGCAGTGGCGCCGAGCGAGGCGTTGAGGGGTCCGAGGTCGCCCCAGGATGCCCCCGCTTTGAGCGAGGCCTCCATACTCAATGAACACGCGCCGTCGCCTGTGGTGGGACACGTTCCTGTCAGCGCCCAGACGTCGGCGCCGATCGCGCTGACGTCGTAGACGTACGGCCCGATCGGCGCTCGGGTCCAGGTGCTGCCGCCGTCGTGACTGACCCATAGCGGTGCGCCGGCGTAACCCGGGACGCCCCAGAGGTACCCGGTGGATCCAATGAACTCCATTTGCCCCGGATACTCGTCTTGGGGTCCCACGATGGTCGGAAGTCGGTTGTTGCGCACCTGCCATCCGGAGCCGCCGTCGGTGGTCGAAGCCAGGATCACGGTGTTCCGGTGGACCGCAAGCGCGAAACCGTCTTGGGGGTTGGCGAACTCGACGTCGATCAGAGCAGTCGTTGGGACCGACAGACCGAGCGGCAACGGCCCCGCCCGGAGGTTGAACTCGTAGTCGGTGGTCGTCGTCGACGACTGTCCCGAATCGCTGGCGATGAAGACGCCCGCCAGCGCTGCGACGAGGACGGAGCACGAGGCAACGGTGAAGATTCGGCGACGCCGGCGCCGGATCGCAGTCGGCGCGTCCGAGAACCCGAGTCAGTTCGCTGCTACCGGGCTCGACCTCATCGGGAGGATCAAGATGCCCGAACATCGTCACCCTCCGGATCGCCCGGTCTGCCGAGGTGGCGCCTGAGTGCGGCGAGCCCTCTCGAGGCGTGGGTCTTCACGGCGCCGATGGAGCAGCCGAGCGCTCTGGCCGACTCCGTCTCGGACATGTCGGCGAGGTACCGCATGACAACGACTTCGCGTTGACGGCGAGGAAGCCGGCGAAGCGCGCGGACCAGGTCTTCGCGCTCGGCGTCGAATTCATCGAGGATGCGGATCGGACCCATCGGGATCTGCGCTTGACGCCGCCGCTTGCGTTGCCGGTCAATGGCCAGATTGGAGGCGACTCTGGTGACCCATCCTTCGGGATGTTCGTGCAGCCTCGACCAGCGCAGCATCGCCCGTGCCAATGCCTCCTGCGCGACGTCTTCGGCATCCCCGCGGTCACCAAGGATCCGGAACCCCACGCGAAAGGCGAGCCGGTACAGGCCATCGAAGGCCAGCTCAAAAGAACGAGGAGGTGGAGCCGTGGTCACGAGTTCTCCAGCACCCTCCCGGACATCGGTGCCTCCGTGGTCGTCACAGTGATCAGTGCGGTCCTCGCAGTGGTCAATCCTGAGCAAACCGTAGGCCGCCATCTGACCTATTCCACGATTGAGAGCCCCCTGTTGGTTGACTCAGGCCGGCGATTCTTCATCCTCGGGACAGCCTCAACCTCGTTGAGCGAGTTGAGCCAGTCGAGCCGACCGGCGAGGTGGTGGCTGCTCAGAGCCGCCCGACGGCCGCAGCGGTGATCCGCTGCTCCAGCGGTATGGAGAACGGGGTGCCGACCGCGGTGAACGTGACCTCTTGGCCAAAGACGCCTTTGACCGCCACGAACTGGGTGACGGTGATGTTGACCGTCACCCCGTGCGAGGTGACGGGGACGCTGAGCGAGTAGCCGGGGGTGTCCGCACCGAAAGCAGAGACGGCAGTGGGCGAGACGAGTGGGGTCCCTATGGAGACGTTCTTGGGCAGCTTGCCGAAGTACTTGGTCTTGAGAGGCCCGGAGGCGAGCTGTGTCAGGCAGCCGGGCATCTTCGGGTTGGAGGCGACCGCCAGCTCGGCGGCGCCGTTCTTCGTGGAGGGGAACACGGTGACGTTGTCGTCGACCGATAGGGTGCCCTGCCGGTTTTGGAACTGCGGGCTGTTCACCGACGGCGGGTTCTCGGCAACGAGTGCCTCCGACACTCCGAGACAGCGGGCCAGCTGCGCGTTGCCGATGGTGGTGTCGCTGTTCGTGCTTTTGGTCTTCACCCACCCCGCCGGCATCTCCGCCGAGCACGAGCAGCGCGTTGCGGGCGTGGGCCAACTGGCTTTGCGACGCGTGGGCGGAAGCAACCTGCGACGGGCCGAAGGCGACCAAAGTGGTCGCCGTGATGAGCCCGGCTGCGAGCGCGCACCACCACGGCGGTGCCGTGTCGGGCGGACGAGGCCCTCCAACGGCCGTGCCGCTCCATGGCACGCCCGTTCTGTCCCACGCGGTGCTCGTCCATCCGGACGGTGACGCTACTCAGCCGCGGCTCTGCGCGGTCGTCAAGAGCTCGATCTCGAGCGTCGGGGGGAATGTCGTCCCGTTGCCGTTGAAGGTGATCTGGTGCAGCAGCGCGCCGCGGACGAAGTCGACCTGTGTGCTGGTGATGGCGAGTACACGTCCGCCGGCGGCGACGGGGATGGACACGGTGAATCCGGTCTCGTGCCGCGCCGACGCGCCGGCGGGAAGCGCGCTGAAGCTCACCCGTCCGATCGTCGTCCCGCTCGGTGCGGCGCCCTGCATGCTGGCTTCGAGCGTCGCTCCCGCCACGGCGTTCATGCACTGCGCGGTGCGGGTGCCGGCCATGGACGCGTACTCGGTTTGCGCCGCCCCAGCCGAGGGGTAGACGGACACGCTGTCTTCGAATGCGAGTTCCTTGTTGACGCTCGTGAAGTCGGGGCTCTCGACCTTGGTCGGTGCGAGCGCCGCGGCGCGCGTGCTCACGCCGATGCAGCGCGGCGAGGGACGCCGACCACGGCGACACGTGGGCCGGTGCTCCCGGGGTCGCGCCGGAGACCCATCCCGCGGGCAGATCCGAGAGCTGGAGCAACGCGTCCTGTCCCTCGGTGGCCGCTTGGGGCGAGACGGGGAGGAAGGCGCCGCCGCTGCGCCCGGACTCGCTGGGTGACGAACCGTCGGCCCGAGAGTCAGCCGTCGTGCTTCCCTGGCGATGGCCGGGCGCGGGTGCGATGGCGAGTGCGCCCTTCGTGACGCTGCCGAGCAACCCTGCGAGCAGCGAGACGACGAAGATCGCGGCGAACGTGCACACGACGGCGCGTCGCCAGTGATGCCTCCCTGTCTGGGCCATTGCTGACCTCCTGCCTCCGACGGCGCGCCGGTCGCTGGGCCTGAGGGAGCCCGGGCCGGCATCGCCTTCCCGACAGAGCAACGGCCCTGGTCGCCTGGGCTTGCGGGCGGCCTGGCCAGAAGCCCTCGCGGCCAGAAGCTCTCGCGGCCAGCAGTCCTAAGGGCCTCGGCACTGCCCGACGTCAGAAGCAGCCAAGAGAGGCGTCAGGTTCGCCCGTAGGCAAACGAGGCCAACTGGCGTACGAGTGCGTTCGAGATGGGCGACCCGACCGAGGTCAGCGAGAGCTGGCTCCCCAGGGTGCCGCGCACCAGGGTGACGACGGTGACCTCGGACGGAACCGTGACGCCGTGGGAGGTGACGGTGAACGAGACGACGAACCCCGAGCTGTGCGGGACCAGGGCCGCCGGGTTCGCCGCGGTCACCGTGGCCGTCCCGAGGGTCACGCCCTGACCGGCGGCACCATCGAGCTCGGACTTGGCCGGTCCTTGGAACACCGAGGTCAGGCACATGGGGACCTTGGGATTGCTCATCGACGCGTACTGGCGGCTCGCCACCTTCGCCGAGTGGAAGACGCTCACGCTGTCCTGCACGAATTGCGTCCCGGCACGGTTCTGGAAGCTGGGGCTGGTGGCCGACGGGGTATCGACGTTAATCAGCGCCTTGGAGATCCCGAGGCAGGAGGCCAGCTGGTTCTCGCCGGGAAAGGAGTCGCCCGAGCTCTTGGTGGTCGTCACCGACCCCTGGCTCGTCCACCCCGGCCGGGAACTCGGACTTGACCAAGAGCGCCTTCTTGGCGTTGGCGAGGCCACTGCTCTGGTTCGCCGAGGCCGATCCGGCCGCCGCCACGCCGAGGACGAGCCCGGCGAGGGCCATGGCGACGCCGCCCAGGGCGGCTCGCCGAAGCCATGTGCGCAAGAGCGCCGTCGCGATCATTGGTCCCTCCGGGGGTCGGGGATGGAGCCGGGCGTGGTGGGGATCGGTCGGGTCCTCGCGCTGGACCATGTCCGGCTGGAGTGAGCCAGCGGGCGGTTCCAGGCTTGGAGCGAGAACCCGGCCGGCGGCCGCAACGTGCAGCCCGGCACGCAACCTTATGGTCTGCACGGTCTGGCGCTGGGGCAGGAAAGGCGACCCGCTGCCCGGCGCGGTTGCCAGCCGCGGGCAGCGCCCGCTACGCTGGCACTCACAACCCGAGAGTGCTAACGAGTGCCAAGGAGGCCCCTCCCGATGAAGCTGCACCCCCTCGATGACCGGATCGTCGTCCGCCCCGGCGAGTCCGAGGAGACCACCGCATCCGGCCTGGTCATCCCCGACACGGCCAAGGAGAAGCCCCAGCAGGGCGAGGTGATCGCCGTCGGCCCGGGCCGGCGCTCCGAGGACACCGGCGAGCTCATCCCCATGGACGTCAAGGTCGGCGACACCGTCGTCTACTCCAAGTACGGCGGCACCGAGTACATCCTCGAGGGCGAGGACGTACTGATCCTCTCCAGCCGCGACATCCTGGCCAAAGTCGGCTGATCCGCAAGGTCGGCTGGCCTAGGCCCGGCCGATCAGGTGCTGCCCGCCGCCCCGGTGATCCCCGGGCCGGCGCGGCGGCCCCCCATTTGTTCCGTCACCAACGGGCCCCTGATCCGAGCGGGCTCGAGAGGAGTTCCATTCAGTCATGCCCAAGATCCTGAAATTCGACGAGGCCGCCCGGCGCGGGCTCGAGGCCGGCGTCAACAAGCTGGCCGACACGGTCAAGGTCACGCTGGGGCCCAAGGGCCGCAACGTGGTGATCGAGAAGAAGTTCGGCGCCCCGACCATCACCAATGACGGCGTGTCCGTCGCCCGCGAGGTCGAGCTCGAAGACCCGTTCGAGAACATGGGTGCGCAGCTGGTCAAGGAGGTCGCCACCAAGACCAACGACGTGGCCGGTGACGGCACGACGACGGCCACCGTGCTGGCGCAGGCGCTGATCACCGAGGGCCTGCGCAACGTCGCCGCCGGCGCGAGCCCGAGCGGCCTCAAGCGCGGCATCGACAAGGCGGTCAAGGCCGCCGTCGACAACATCGCCAAGCAGTCGACCGAAGTCGGCGGCAAGACGGAGATCGCGCAGGTCGCGTCCAACTCGGCCGCCGACACCGCCATCGGCGACGTGCTGGCCGACGCCATCGACAAGGTCGGCAAGGACGGCACGGTGACGGTCGAGGAGTCCAACACCTTCGGGATCGAGCTCGAGCTCACCGAGGGCATGCAGTTCGACAAGGGCTACCTCTCGCCGTACTTCGTCACCGACCCCGAGCGCCAAGAGGCCGTGCTCGACGAGCCCTACATCCTCTTCTTCAACTCCAAGGTGTCGGCGGTGCACGATCTCGTGCCCGTGCTGGAGAAGGTCATGCAGTCCGGCAAGGCGCTGCTGATCGTGGCCGAGGACGTCGACGGCGAGGCGCTGGCGACGCTGGTCGTGAACAAGATCCGCGGCACCTTCACCTCGGTCGCCGTCAAGGCCCCCGGCTTCGGCGAGCGCCGCAAGGAGATGCTCCAGGACATGGCCGTCCTCACCGGCGGCACGGTCATCAGCGAGGAGATCGGCCTCAAGCTCGAGAACGCGACGGTCGACCTGCTCGGGACGGCCCGCCGGGTCATCGTGACCAAGGACGACACGACGATCGTCGAGGGTGGCGGCAAGAGCGAGGACGTCAAGGGTCGCGTGGCCCAGATCAAGCGCCAGATCGACGACACGGACTCGGACTGGGACCGCGAGAAGCTCCAGGAGCGGCTGGCCAAGCTGGCCGGCGGCGTTGCCGTGGTCAAGGTCGGGGCCGCCACCGAGGTGGAGCTCAAGGAGAAGAAGCACCGGATCGAGGACGCGCTGTCCGCCACCCGGGCGGCAGTCGAGGAGGGCATCGTCGCCGGCGGCGGCACCGCGCTGATCCGGGCCCGCAAGTCCGTCAACCAGCTGGCGGACTCGCTCGAGGGCTGACGAGGCCACCGGTGCCCGCATCGTGGCCCGCTCGCTCGAGGAGCCGCTGCGCTGGATCGCCTTCAACGCCGGGCTCGAGGGCGCGGTGCTGGTCTCGCAGGTCGAGGCGGCCAAGGGCAACAACGGCCTCAACGCCGCCACCGGCGAGATGGAGGACTTGGTCAAGGCCGGCATCATCGACCCGGCCAAGGTGACCCGCTCCGCGCTGCAGAACGCAGCGTCCATCGCCGGTCTGCTGCTGACCACCGAGGCGCTCGTGGCCGACAAGCCCGAGAAGGGCCCGGACCCGGCTGCCGCCGCCGCCGCCATGGGCGGCATGGGCGGCATGGGCGGGATGATGTAGCTCGCGCTCGAGCCTTCGAGAGCTCTACGGTGGCCGGGCTTCGGGCCCGGCCACCGGCGCGTCACGGGTCAGAATCCCCACGGGGCGTACCGGCCGATCGCACCGACAGATCGCACAAACTGGCACCAACGACGGCGCGGGCACCAGTACGCTTGGACCAGTGTCGGGCTTCGTGGCCGGGTCCTCGGACCCGGCTGCGGCGCGTCTGGGTGGACGACTACTCGGACGACGAGGCTTCCGTCATCCGCCGGCAGCCGACGCCGGAGACACGGTGAGGTACTGCGACAGGCTGAGCACCTGGCTCGAGGGCGGGGTCGGCACGGAGAGCGGGGATCCGTAGCGCGAGAACGAAATCACCACCTCATCGTGGGCAGAATGGCCGTCGACGTCGTTCGCTGGCGTCGGGATCACGATCAAGCGCACGAGGTTGTTCGCCCCGACGTCGACTTCTTCGAACGTTATGGGTCCCGAGGCCGGCGGCCGACGTCGTCGTCGGGTTCGAGGTGAAGCTCACCGAGTACCCCTGCACCGGCTTGCCGTCGACGAAGGAACTTCCGAGCGACGTGACCACGACGGAAGTACCGGTGAGCTGTTGCACCAACTTCCCGGGGTCCCCGACCAGCTCGATCAGCTGGCTCAGCGACGAGGCCGGTCCGAACGCGGGCAGATCGTTCGTGCTTGCGGCCACCCATGCTTTGCCCGCAACGGGCGAATTGGTGACGTGGACGTAGACGGGCAGTCCGTGGAAGACGAATTGCTGGTCGACGGTCGTGGTGCCGACAAGCGTGACGCCCAGCGTGCCCAGCCCGGAGCCGAGATCGAAGTTCCCCGTGCTGACGACATGGAGCGGTGTCGACTGGCTCAGGTCCGTGAGCGTCACGGCGAGGTTCATCGCGACCGTCTTCTGGCGAGGCTCTTCTCTGCCGCGGCCACCAACGTGTTGGCGGCGCTCGTGCTGTGGTCGCGTGCGGCGGATTGCACGGACTGGGCGCTCCCGGTGTTCGCCGTGGCGCCACCCGTGTCACTCCGTGCCGCCGTGACTCGGCCCGCTCGTTGCGAGGACCACGGCGACGATCACGACCGCCACGAGCACCGTTGCGGCCGCGGCGAAGGCCAAGCGCCGGTTCCCGCTGTGCGCGCCGACCGCCGCGTGTGAGGCCGCACCGCGGCGGCGGCCTCCAGCTTCTACGGGCTTCTCCAAGAGGGCCGGGAGCACCGAGGTCTCGCTCTCATGGACCGGGGTCGCGTCGCCGCCTGAGGTCGGTGGCGCCCCAGGGGCGATGGCGACCGCAGTCGCTTGTCGCTGTCGCCGGCGCGGGCGCCGGCGCCGGCGCCGCAGGCAGCTCAGGGGCGACGACGCTGGTGGATCCGTCAGCGGGATCTTCGTTGGCGCGGATCTGGTCCGTCCACCCGTTCTCCCAATAGCGTTGATGACCCAGGAAGAATGGGTCTTTGTACCAACCTGGTTCCCGGTTCACCGCCTGCTCCTGCTGCCGCGCCGTCTCACATTCGGCCCGCCATGCTCCCACATGGCGGGGGTGTTTCCCTGTCTGGTTACGAGAAGGCAACCAAAAGGTGAACGCCTGCGAGGTGCCGGGGAAACGATGGCTAGGTTGGGCGAGGTGCCAAGTGCGAACGCGATTGCTCGCTGCATCCGCGCGTCCGCCTGCACCCTGCTCACCGTGGCTGCGGCCAGCGCGGCGTTGTTCGGTTCCCTCCGCCGCCTCGACGTCGCCCGAACCCTCTGCGCACCGTCTGGACACGCGGCGTCAACACCGCTGTCGGCTCCCAAGACGTCGCTCTCACAGGACGAGAAGTTCTTCACCGACGTCACCGAAGCCGACCCCGCACTGGTCACCTACGAACAGCAGCAGGAGGACGTCGCCCTTCGCGGACTGTTGACCGATGGATCGGCGTTCTGCGCGTTGCTGCATCGAGCAGGAGGTCGAGGCGCAGGTCGAGCAGGCATCGATCAAGCGCTCGTGGCCGAGGCCGATGGGGCGAGGAGTACGGAGTCGACCACGCATCTGCCGCTGTCGGTGACGACGTTCAACACCATCGAGGCCGTCGCGCTCGTTGACGCTCTGTGCTTCGGAACAGAAGCTGCTGCCGGTCCCCGACAGGTCCAAGATTCGCGCGCTCGGCAACGCGCTGGAGCGTCGCTCGGGTTGACGTCAGCGCGGTGTCGACAGACACCGCGCTCATGCCGCAGCGCCGTTCGCGGTTCGGTCACAGAGAAATAAGCGCCGCGTAGCGCAACGTCATCGCTCGCGTAACCCGTCGCCCTTAAGTTTCAGCCGACCGTTGTCATTGCGGCAAGACGAGTTCGGTCTTCGGACCAATGAGGAGGGCTTCAGTGCGGACCTCAGGGATCAGGCGGCCACGACTGCGGACAGCCACGATGGTCGCTGCTGCCTGCGCGACGATGGTGGCGCTGACGGGCGTGAGCCTTTCAAGCGCCTTCGTGGGCACCACGTCGGCGGGTGCGGTCAAGTCGACGACATGCCCGACGGGAGCGTCGTTGCAGATCCCACAAGGGGGGTCCAGCTCCCAGGCGCAATGTGTCATCACGTCGACCGGGCACTCCGGTCGGCGCGGTCAAGCACGTGTGGCTGATCATCCTGGAGAACAAGTCCTACGACGAGACCTTCACCGGGCTCAACCAGAACAGCTACCTGTGGCAGACGCTCCCCCAGCAAGGAGCCCTGCTGACGAACTACTACGGCACCGGCCACTTCAGCATGGACAACTACATCTCGCTGGTGTCGGGCCAGGCCCCTTCGTACGCCGTGCAGGACGACTGCTCGACGACCGCGAACATGACCAACAACAACAGCGGGATCATCACCACCGGCACCGTCGGCACGGGTACCGACACCGACCACACCGCCGACGGCTCGGGGACCTACACCAACGCCGCCGAATCGCGACCGGCGACAGCAACGGCAACTACGGCCAGCTCGTCGTCCACGGCGGCGTCGACGCCGCGCTCGGGAACAACGGCTGCGTCTACCCGACCGACGTGGCGACCGTGTTCAACCAGTTCAACGCGGCCGGCGTCTCCTGGAAGGGCTACGCCCAGGACCTCGGCGGCGCCCAGCCCACCGGGTCCACGACGTACGTGACCGGCTCCACCCCAGGGGTGACCGACACCGTTCCTGGTCGTGACGACGGGGCCTGCGGCTACCCCGGGCACGTCGACGCAACAACCCTGTCACCAACCCGACCAACCTGGTCGCCCCGACCGGCGACGTGTCGAGCTTCACCGGAGCCCAGCCGGCCAACGCCAACAGCAACGGCGACCCGGCCGACCAGTTCGTGGCCAAGCACTTCCCGACCGGCTGGTTCACGTCGCTCACCGGTGAGTCCGCCGGCACGCAGAGCGGCGTCACCTACCCGGCCCAGCCGGCGCTCAACGAGCCGACCACGCCCGAGTACGACGGACCGGGCGCACCGACGAGCGGCACGAGCGACACCAACTGCGACGCCAACCACGTCGCCAACCTGGACGACCCCACCTACGGCCTGGCCCACGACCTGAGCCTCCCGGCCAACGAGGTCCCGGCTTCAACTGGATCACGCCGAACAACTGCAGCGACGCCCACGACGCGACCTGCCAGGGCAACAACCTCTCGGGGGCCTTCAACGCCAACGGGACGCCGAACTACACGCCGGCCGGCCTGCCGGCCGTACGACCCGGAGGCGACGACGCCGCTCAACTACACCGGCGGGCTGTATGCGGCCGACCTGTTCCTGCGCTACTACATCCCGCTGATCGAGCAGTCGGCGGCCTTCGCCGACGGCGGGCTGATCGACATCACCTTCGACGAGGCCAACCCGCCGTTCACCGTCGGCAACAGCTTCAACAACGAGCCCGCCCCCGGTGACACCACGACCTTCTCCGCGCCGGCCGACCAGCCGACCTTCGGCTCGGCCGGGACGACGGCACCAGGTGCCAACTCGCTCTACGGCGCCTACGGCGTCCTGGCCGATGCCGCCGGGAGAACATCAACGGCCAGAACGTGAACACCGAGCCGACCGGTCCGAACGACCCCGAGGTGACCAACAGCTCGGGTGAGCAGCTGCAGCCCGGGCCCGGGTGCCGCCGGATTCATCGACCGCCCGACCGGGCTCGCCGGCGAGAGCACCAACGTGAGCGGCTCGCCGGGCGAGGCCACCGAGCCGGCGCGTGGTCGCCACCGAACTCGAGCATGGTGACCGACTCGAAGATCAATGCCGACGACACCGGCCGGCTCGTCTCGGGCACCGACGCCAACGGCAACACGATCCCGCCTGACACCTTCGTCGGGGCGGTCAGCGACACCGGGCCGGTCGCCTTGTCGGGCAACGCCAGCACCACCACCGCGTCGAACAACTACGCCAAGCCGTGGATCGGCACCTTCCAGCTGCTCAACGACAGCGGACAGCCGGTCACGATGCCGAGCGGCTTCGACGGCAACGTGACCCTCGAGCGCCGAGGGCGCGACCTCCACCGTCGGGACGTCAGCACCTGCCCGAGCGGGAGCGAGGCGGCGACGACGAGCGGTTGCGTCACCGCCGACCCGCTCTACGACCCGACCGACTTCACGCCGGGCGGGGGTGACACCGGGACCGTGCTGATCAGCCCGCTCATCAAGCCGGGCACCGTGTCGAGCACCTACTACAACCACTACAGCACGCTGCGCACGCTCGAGGACCTCTTCTTCACCGGCGCGTCGTGCACCGAGCCCTCCAACGCGGACACGCCGTTGGTCGCCGGTTCGGTCTGCGGGGGCCTCGACGGTCACGGCCACATCGGCTACGCGGCGCAGCCCGGTCTCGCCAGCTTCGGACCGGACGTGTTCAACGCCGAGCACTTCTCGGTCGTGGCCGCACCGCCCGGCTACTCGACCGTCGCCGGCAGCGGTGCCGGCCGCCCTCTACTGCCCGAGGGCCGTCAACCTCGGCCCCGGGCGTCGCCGACAGCAAGGCCGGGAGCGGCGGCTTCGGTGGCGTCGGCGGCATCGCCGGGGCCTCGGGCTGTGGTTCGAGTGCCGGCAAGGGTGGCAACGGCGGCAGTGGGATCACCGCGGCCGGGCACGGGGGTGACGGCGGCAACGGCGGCAACGGCGCCTGCCCGCCCGAGGAATGGGTCAACGGGGTCTGGTTGACCTCCAGCCGGCGCCGCGACGACGCCGTACGACACTCCTCCGTGCAACGGCACCGGCGGCAACGGCGGAAACGGGGGCAAGGGCGGCAACGGCGTCGGCACGAGCCCCGGCGCCAACGGTGGCAACGGTGGCAACGGCTCGCCCGGCGCGCCCGGGCCCGACGGCACCAAGGGTACGAACGGTTAGGGAGAACCGGGGACGGACCGACAGGCGATCCGCCGTGAGCAGCGGCTCGCCGCAGGTGGGGCCGGGCGTTCACGCCCGGCTCCTTCTGTGCGCTCGTCGTCGCCGTCGTGTTGTCGGCCGTGGTCCTCGCCGGCTGCGGTGGCGGTGGTGGCTGGCGGTGGCGCGCGTACCCGTCCGCCCTTCCTGGGAAGAGCAGCGGCGCACTACCCCTCGTTCCTCCCGAAGAAGACCCTGGATCCCGTGGTGGACGCCGCTCTCGTCGGCACCGAGGCCAAGCCGGCGCTCCAGATCGAGGGGCTGCCCGTCGTGGCGAAGACGAAGGCATTCGACGTCCGGATCACCGTCAGTGGCCCCATCGTGCCTGGCGAGGGCCTGCCCTACCAGCCGGACGCCACCACGTGCACCTGGACCGTGACCATGAAGGACGCCACCGCCGACGTGCCCGTCTCGGTCGCGGACTTCCACTCGGTCGACCACCTGGGTTCGGTGTTCCTGATGGGCCTCGTCCCGGGCGAGCGGCCCCCGCCACCGGTGCTCCATCCGGGCCAGACGCTCACCTTCCAGCTCCGGTCGTACGAGCTGACCGGCGAAGGGATGATGCAGTGGGCGCCCGACCACACAGCACGTCGTCGGCTCCTGGGACTACACGGTCGAGAACGACTGATGCCGCCCGGGGGACCGGCGGATGGGTGCGGCTGCTAGTCCGTGAACGCGTGGACCACGGCCCGATAGTTCTGGCTCGGCGCTGAGGGGACGGGCGCCGGCACGCGCCGGGCGCGGCGGCTGACCTCGTGGACGAGGCCGGGCGCCGTCGCCGGTGGCGGGGGCGGCCCGACGACCGTCTCGATCCGCGCGAAGCCCGCCGCCCGGCAGAGGTTGTGCAGGGCCTCGATCGTCGGCACGTACCAGTTGCCGAAGTCGGTCCGCAGCGAGCTGCCGGCGTGGAACTGCAGCAGCACTTCGTTGTCGAGACCCTGGAGGTGCACCGCCTCGGTCTCGATGACCGCCACCTCCTTGGTCACGGCTCGCAGGCGCTCGAGGCAGGTGAGCGGCTCCTTCATGTGGTAGAGCACGCCGAGGTAGAGCACGACGTCGAACTGGCCCAGCTCGTCGAGGTCCACACGTCTGGAAGTCGCCCACCACCGCCTGGACCTTGGAGTCGAGCGCCCTGGCGGCGAGGTTGAAGCCGCGCTGACCCGGGAGGTCGGGCCGCCAGAAGTCGGTCTCGTCGCGCGACTGGTCCGGGAGCATGCCGTTGTTGATGCACTCCTCCCAGTACGCGCCGCGTGCCACGAAGTCGACGCCCCACGCATAGTGGTCGAGGGCGACGACCCGGCTAGCGCCCCGCTGCTCGGCGAGGAACGAGAACTTGCCGTCCCAGGCGCCGATGTCGAGCACGCTCTTGCCCACCACGTCCGGGATGACGCCGACCGAGGTCTCTTGGACGCTGATGCCCTTGGTCACCACCCCGTTGCCGAGGTCGATGGTGTGGTACCACCCGAACGCGTCGGCCTGTGCCTGCAGCTCCGACGGAGAAGTCATGGGCCGAGAGCGTAGCGAGGCCGTTGGGGGGCACTGTGCCCCCATTAGCGTGAGGCGGGTGACCCGGCCCGGTCCGCCCCAGGTGATCCCGCGTCCTGCGGCATGGCGTCCGGGCGAGCCTGCCCCCTGGGCCACGCTCGGACTCGGGCAGCGCACCGGCATCGGTATCGACCGCGTGCTGGACGCGCTCGTCACGGCCGGCCTACGTGGGAGCCCCCCGAGGACCTGGACTCGGACCGTCTCTTCGGGCCGTTCGCGCCATCGCTCGTGGCGAACGAGTCCGGGGCGCCCGTCGTCCACCACGTCGAACGCCGCAGTCCTCGCGGTGATGTTCGAGGAGACAGACGAAGGCGAGGCCCGATTGGTCCTCACCCGGCGCTCGAGCGGCCTGCGCACCCACCGCGGCGAAGTGAGCTTCCCAGGCGGGCGCCTCGAAAAGGGCGAGGCACCGGCGGATGCGGCGCGGCGCGAGGCGCACGAAGAGGTGGGACTGGACCCGACCCTGGTCACCACCGTGGGCTGGATGCACCCGGTCATGACCATGGTGTCGTCCTCGCTGATCCTGCCGATCCTCGCGACCGTCGCGCAGCGGCCCCGACTGGTGGCGAGCCCGCCGAGGTCGAGCGTGTCTTCGACGTCACCTTGAGCGAGCTGGCCGACCCGGCGATCTTCCATGAGGAGCGTTGGCACATCCCGGGTCGGAGGATCCCCGGGAGTGCCGACGATTCGTTCCCGGTGTGGTTCTTCGAGACCTCGGGGGAGATGATCTGGGGTGCGACCGCACGCATGATCCACGAGCTGCTGCACGTGGTTCTCCTTGGCCGCTCAGGCGTCGCCGGCCTGTCGGGGACTGAGCGGCGAGGACCGATTCAAGTCGAGAAGGCCACCCGCAGCGAGCCGAGTACGCCAAAGGAGACAACGAGCGTGTCGCCCGGCGTGACCGGGACTGGCGCGACGACCGAACCAGCGATGATGCGGTCGCCGGGCTCGAGCATAGCGCCGTGGGCGGCGAAGAACGATCGCACGAACGCCACCGTCTCGAGCGGGTCCTCCGTGATGGCACCGGTTGACGACCTCTAGGTCCGCCCTTGTTGACCACCGCGACCATCGCCCAGGGATCGACGCCGGGCACCTCGTCCCGAAGACGACGCCGCGTTGGCAAATGTTGGCGGCAAGAACCGGCTCGATGTCGTCGAAGGACATGTCGAGGTCGACCAGCTCGAGGGCGGGCGCCAGGCCGGCGACACCGCCGGCGTCGCCGACCCGGATGGCCACCTCGACCTCGACGGCGGGTGCCGCCCCAGCCCCTCAGACGACGGCGCCATCGGGGCTCACGCCACTGTCGAGCAGGTACCCGACGACGGGTTGGTCAGCCCGAACACCTGCTGGATCGCCGGCGTGTTGAAGCCGATCTTCCAGCCCACCGGCGCAGCCCCGGCCGCCAGCTCCTCCTCTCGGCGCGCCAGCTGGGCGTGCATGCCGCGTGTCACGCCTCCGGCGGTGTCACGATCGGACATGGAGGGAGTCTCGCGCCTCGAGCGAAGTCGGTCCCGTTAGGGCTCCGCTGAATCGTCAGGCGGCCATGGCATCAACGCCTCACCCTTTTCCAACGCGAGCCGGCCGTCCCGGCGCCAGATCCGTTGGCGAATTGACCTAGGTATTCGGGTCTCTTTCAGTTTCGCAACCCACTGCGCCGAGAGTTGGATCACGTGCTGGGGCCGAACAACCACCTTTTCCAGCGGCAAGGTGTGGACCTGTTCGTACCGAGTCGCAGCTGGTCCGCCGGGACGCCGTGACAGCTCCGGGTTTGGCAGCTCGGTTCTCGTGGCCACGATGGCATCGATGCGACGGTAGAAATCTGCTCTGGCTTGTTCGTCTCCGAAAGGGTGCTTCCGGGCGACCATCATCGCCTCTCGCCAATATGTACCCGGCACCGTTTTGCGCCACGAGAGAGGTTCTCGGTACGTCTCGACCAACTCCAGCCCGACGTAGGTACACATGGCGGACCAGGAGTCGGGATAGAAACGCCAACAATCGAGGGGGTATCGGTGCGGGTACCCGTCGATGGCGCGATCAGTACCGCCAGGGCGTCTTGTGCCATCACGCGGGCGATTTCGGCGACAGTGATCCAGAAGTAGGGGTTGTGTTCAAGCATTGACCCGGATACGACGAGGTCGAAGCTCTCCGATTCGATCTCGGTCCAACAAAAGGGATCGCCTGGGACGAAGTCCACGTTGTGGAATTCGTCAATGTCGAGTCCGACGTAATCGAACTTCGGTGGAGCGAACAGTTCCCGAAAGCTGAGTAAGCCCGGGCGACCGCCGGAGCCCACATCGAGAACGCGGATCGGCCGTTTCGAATTTGCCGAAACGTACGCGCTTCGAAACGCGCGAATCTTTTCGAAGGATGCCTCCTCCACGCTCTTACGACCTCGTTTCGTGCGACATGAAGACTCCAGGCGACGGGGAGGTGGCCAAACCAGCCTGAGCATCGTAGGCCTACGGAGTCCGCCTCTGATCTACCGGCGCGGCATGTCCGCCGTCGTCGATCACGATGTCGACCTCGGGCACCTCGCGGCCTCGGAACTTCTCGAGTTGTCTCTGAGATCGGGAAGTAGTCCGCCCGCATGCCGGGTCGCCGCCGACCTCACCCGGCTACCCGCTTCGTCCCCGGCAGCAAGGTCGGCAGCAAGGTCGGCAGCAAGGTCGGCAGCAAGGTCGGCAGCGCGCCCGCCGCAGGAACAGGTCCGGTGGAGGGGCGCGGCCGGACGCCAAAGAAGCGGCCGGGGGGAGCCTGAGGCCGGTCACCGGCAGAGTAGGATGAAGGATCGTCGGCGTGTCGGCCCGGCGTTCGCAAGACCTAGACAGGCCGGGGGGTGGTGGAGCCGTACCGGCCCCACGAATGCCGGAGGGCGAACAGAGTGGCTGAGATCGAGATCGGCATCTTCAAGTCGGGGCGACGGGCCTACGGGTTCGACGACATCGCCATCGTCCCCAGTCGGCGCACCCGGGACCCCGAGGACGTCGACATCTCCTGGGAGATCGACGCCTACCGCTTCGACCTGCCGGTCATGGGCGCGGCGATGGACGGGGTGATGAGCCCGGCCACGGCGATCGAGCTCGGGCGCTTGGGCGGCTTGGGCGTGCTGAACCTCGAAGGCCTCTGGACCCGCTACGAGGACCCGACCTCGCTCTTCGACGAGATCCGCGAGCTCGACGACGAGAAGGCCACGGCGCGCATGCAGCAGATGTACCAGGAGCCGATCATCCCCGAGCTGGTCACTGCCCGCATCCGCCAGCTGAAGGAGGCCGGGATCACCACGGCCGCGTCGGTGACGCCCCAGCGGACCGAAAAGCTGGCGCCCGCCATCCTGGCCGGAGAGCTGGACCTGCTGGTGATCCAGGGAACGGTGGTGTCGGCCGAGCACGTGTCGAAGACCTCGGAGCCGCTCAACCTGAAGCGCTTCATCCGCGAGTTCGACATCCCGGTCATCGTGGGCGGCTGCGCCTCCTACCAGGCCGGGCTGCATCTCATGCGCACCGGAGCGGTGGGTGTCCTGGTCGGCGTCGGCCCGGGCAACGCGTGTACGACCCGGGGCGTGCTCGGGCTGGGCGTGCCCCAGGCCACCGCCATCGCCGACGTGGCGGGGGCCCGCATGCGCCACCTGGACGAGACCGGGGTGTACGTGCACGTCATCGCGGACGGCGGGATGTCCAAGGGAGGCGACATCGCCAAGGCCATCACCTGCGGCGCCGATGCCGTCATGCTCGGCTCGCCCCTGTCGTCCGCCTTCGAGGCGCCGGCCCGTGGCTTCCACTGGGGCATGGCCACCTTCCACCCGACGCTGCCCCGCGGCGCTCGGGTGCGCACCTCGGTGCGCGGCTCGCTGCGCGAGATCCTGCTCGGCCCCGCCCACGAGAACGACGGCCGCATGAACCTCTTCGGCGCCCTGCGGACCGCCATGGCGACCTGCGGCTACGAAACGGTGAAGGAGTTTCAGAAGGCCGAGGTCATGATCGCCCCGGCGCTGCAGACGGAGGGCAAGGCGTTGCAGCGCTCGCAGGGCGTGGGGATGGGGCACTGACCCCCCGACACCATCCTCGTCGTCGACTTCGGGGCCCAGTACGCGCGGCTGATCGCGCGCCGGGTCCGCGAGGCGCACGTCTACTCCGAAATCGTCCCCGCCTCCATCTCGGTCGAGGAGCTCCGCCGCCGCGCGCCCAAGGGCATCATCTTCAGCGGCGGCCCCAAGTCGGTCTACGAGACGCCGGCGCCCTCAATCGATGCCGGCGTCTACGAGCTGGGGATCCCGATCCTCGGCCTCTGCTACGGCGCGCAGCTCATGGCGTTGCAGCTCGGCGGCACGGTGGCGCGCACGGGCCAGGGCGAGTACGGGCGCACGTCGCTGTCGCGTCGGCCAGTTCGCCTCGCCGCTCTTCCCCGACTGGCCGTCCACGTCGTCGGTGTGGATGAGCCACGGCGACGCCATCACCGAGGTGCCGCCCGGCTTCGTGGCCACGGCCACCTCGCCCGGTGCACCCGTCGCGGCCATGCACGACCCCGAGCGGCTTCTCTTCGGGCTGCAATTCCACCCCGAGGTGGTGCACACCGACCGGGGCAGCGAGGTGTTCGACCACTTCCTGATCGACGTGTGCGGCTGCGCCCGGGATGGACGCACGTGTCGATCATCGAGCAGCAGGTGGCGGCCGTGCGGGCGCAGGTCGGTGGCGACCGGGTGCTCTGCGCGCTCGTCGGGTGGCGTCGATTCGGCGGTGGCGGCGGCGCTGGTCCACAAGGCGGTAGGGGACCAGCTCACCTGCGTCTTCGTCGACACGGGGTTGATGCGGGCCGGCGAGGCCGATCAGGTGGAGGACACCTTCCGGCGCCAATTCAAGGTCGACCTGGTCCACGTGAAGGCGGCCGACCGTTATTTCACGGCGTTGGAGGGGGTGACCGACCCCGAGCGCAAGCGCAAGATCATCGGTGAGCTCTTCATCCGCATCTTCGAGGAGGTGGCGCGTGACCTGGGGTCCGGTGGCGCGGGCCCGACGACGAGGGGCCGCGGTTCTTGGTGCAGGGGACGCTGTACCCAGACGTGATCGAGTCGGGCAGCGACACCGCCGCCAACATCAAGTCGCACCACAACGTGGGCGGGCTGCCCGAGGATCTGAAGTTCGAGCTGGTCGAGCCGCTCCGGTTGCTCTTCAAGGACGAGGTGCGCGCCGTGGGCGAGGAGTTGGGACTGCCGCACGAGATCGTGTGGCGCCAACCATTCCCCGGCCCGGGGCTGGCCGTGCGCATCATCGGCGAGGTGACGCGCGAGCGAGCCGAGATCCTGCGCGCCGCCGACGCCGTCGTGGTCGAAGAGATCCGGCGGGCCGGCCTCTACCGCGAGCTGTGGCAGAGCTTCGCCGTGCTGCCGGCGGTCAGGACGGTCGGGGTGATGGGAGACGGCCGAACCTACGCCTACCCCATCGTCATCCGCGCCGTCACCAGCGACGACGCCATGACGGCGGACTGGGCCCGCCTGCCCTACGACTTGGTCGAGCGCATCGCCTCACGCGTCATCAACGAGGTGGAGGGCGTGAACCGGGTGGCGCTCGACGTGACGTCGAAGCCGCCCGGGACCATTGAGTGGGAGTGAGCGGCCGCTCCTCTTCTGCCTCGGCGGGCAACGGCCAGCTCTTCGACACCTCCGACGAAGGTGTCGGGGCCGCGGCGGCTGCAGCAGCGGCAGCCGACGATGAGGTCCTCGCTGAGGACGCCGAGTCGCGGTCGACGAAGCCGGCCGGCGCCGGCGCTCGGCGACTTCGTCGGGCGCGTTCGTCGGGTCGGCCCGCGGCCCTGGTCGACGATCTGACCCTCCCCCAGCGGGCGGCGGTGGAGCACCGCGGCGGACCCTTGCTGATCATCGCCGGGGCCGGCTCGGGAAGACGCGCGTGCTGACCCGGCGCATCGCGCACCTGATGGCGACCGGGGACGCGCCGCCCTGGGGGATCCTGGCCATCACCTTCACCAACAAGGCGGCCGACGAGATGCGGGCCCGGGTGGTCGAGCTCGTCGGGTCGGCGGCCGACAAGATGTGGGTCTCCACGTTCCACTCGGCCTGCCTGCGGATCCTGCGGGCCAACGCCGACCGGCTGGGCTTCCGCTCGGGCTTCACGGTCTACGACGACAGCGACTCGCGACGCCTGATCGAGATGATCACCGCCGAGCTGGGCTACGACCAGAAGCGGTTGCCGTCGCGCGCGGTGCAGAGCGTCATCGGCCAGGCCAAGTCCGAGCTGGTCGACTTCGAGGCGTTCCGGGAAGAGGCGCGAGGGGCCCGATCCCTTCCGCAAGCGCATCGCCGACATTTACGTGCAATACCAGGACCGACTGCACGCTGCCAACGCCATGGACTTCGACGACCTGCTGATGGTCACCGCCAACCTGCTGCAGGCCTGCCCCGACGTGCGGGAGGCCTACCAGGCACGCTTCGGGCACATCCTCGTCGACGAGTTCCAGGACACCAACCACGCCCAGAACGAGATCGTCAAGTTGCTCGGCGAGGCCCACGGCAACGTCACCGTCGTCGGCGACTCGGACCAGTCGGTCTACCGCTGGCGTGGCGCCGACATCCGCAACATCTTGGAGTTCGAGCGGGCGTTCCCCAACGTGACCACGATCATGCTCGAGCAGAACTTCCGCTCCACGCAGACGATCCTCGACGCGGCCAACGCGGTCATCGCCAACAATGTCGGTCGCCAGCCCAAGGAGCTCTTCACCGTCGGCGACACCGGCGGGCCGGTCCGGCGCTACCGCGCCGAGGACGAGCGCGACGAGGCCGCGTGGGTCTCGAGCGAGATCCTGCGGCTCCACGCGTCGGAGTCCCTCACCTGGGGGGACTTCGCCGTCTTCTACCGGACCAACGCCCAATCGCTGCCGCTCGAGACCTCAATGAAGTTCAGCGGCATCCCCTACAAGGTGGTGGGCGGCGCCAAGTTCTACGACCGGCGCGAGATCAAGGACGTGCTGGCCTACGTACGCGTGCTGGCCAACCCCGACGACGAGGTGTCGGCCCGGCGCATCGTCAACGTCCCCAAGCGCGGCATCGGCGACACCTCGGTGGCCCGTCTGGCCGCCTGGGCCCAAGTCAACGGCGTGCCCTTCAGCGAGGCCATCGACCGCGCCGCCGAGACAGGCCTCACCGCCAAGGCACTGCGGGGGGCCGAACGCTGTCCAAGACGCTGGCCGAGCTGCGACCGCTGGTGCAGACGGTCAACCCCGCCGACTTCGTCCAGCTGGTGGCCGACCGCACCGGCTACCTGGCCGAGCTCGTGGCGGAACACACGCTCGAGGCGGACGGCCGGATCGAGAACCTGGCCGAGCTGGCCTCGCAGGCGGGTGACTTCGACGACGTGCAGGGTTTCCTCGAGACGGTCGCCCTGGTGGCCGACTCCGACGAGCTCGAGAGCGACGGGACCCGGGTGTCACTCATGACGCTGCACACGGCCAAGGGGCTGGAGTACCCCGCCGTGTTCGTGGTGGGCCTGGAGGAGGGGATCTTCCCGCACTTCCGCTCGCTCTCCGAGCCGAGCGAGTTGGAGGAGGAGCGCCGGCTGTTCTACGTCGGTATCACCCGGGCCCGCCAGCACCTGGCCATCTCACACGCCTGGTCGCGCACGACCTGGGGCCGCACCCAGCCGGCCATGCCCAGCCGCTTCGTGACCGAAGTACCGGCGCACCTGGTGGACGACGCCGGCCTGGGCTCGCCCCGGCGCGGCACGGGGTACGACTCGCTCTCGGCCGAGGAACACCTGCCCGGCGCCACCTTCGCCCCGGCGGTGTCGCTTGCGACCCGCTCGGCCGCGGCCGGGGGGTCCAAGGGTCAGCGGGGCAGCACGGGGGCCGAGGACCTCGGCCTCGTGGCGGGCGACGAGGTGGTGCACGACCACTGGGGACGTGGCGTCGTGGTCGCCGCCAAGGGAGAGGGCTCGCGGGCGCAGGCCACGGTGGACTTCGACACGGTGGGGAAGAAGAACCTGTTGCTCTCCGCGACCCCGTTGCGGAGAGCCTGACCGGAGCCCCAGCCGCTCATCCACTCAGTCGCCGACGTATGCAACCGCAATTATGTAGTCATAGGCGAGCTGCTTGGAGAGTAGGGTTCTGGCTATTTTCGTCGCAACCCTGCGGCCTGTAGTCGGGCTGTTGTGCCCGAAATAACTGATTTCAACTTTGTGGAATCCGGTTCGTGCCAGCACGTTCCTCAGTGTTTCCTGGTCATGCCAGTGCGTGTGCTCTGGATGCACCAAGGCATGACCACCCCATCGGTAAATGGTGTTGCCGATGTAGAACGCATTTGGCGTGGTGAGAACAAGGCAGCCACCAGGCGCAAGGTGTTGTTTCGCGCTTCTCAAGAAACCGGCGATGTCCCCGAGGTGCTCGATGACCTCCCCGCCAAAAATGGTATCGAACTGTTGTCCCAGGTCGAAATGTTCGGCGTTGCCGACGACGGCCCGAAAGCCCGCAGCGTTCATCTCGGCCACTGTCTTCTCGTTGATGTCCATGCCGGTCACATCGCTGAATCGGTCGACCAGGAGACCGTGCATCCAATCGGACTTCCCGTATCTGGACGCACAGCCGATGTCCAGTATCCGACCGTCTTTGATATGAGGAGCGACCTCCTCGAATCGCTCTCGCAAGCTCCCTTGTCCCCAGGGGGCGCCCTCGCCCCACTTCGGTTGTAAGAAGTGGCCCCTGGCGGGTGAACTGGGCTTTGAGCCCGTGCTTTGCATTGTGGGTGAGTGTGGCCCTCCGTCTCCGGGAGCTGCTGTTCTGGTCACAGGCGTACCTTACGCCGATGCCTGCACCGTGCCTCCGTTGTCCGAGCGTTGCGTCAAGGGTTCCACGAGGGGCGCCGATCACGCAGTGCCCGCGGCGAGCGCCTTGCCCCCGTCGATGACGACGAGCAGTCCCTGCTCGAAGCGCAGGTTCCGGGCCACCAAGTCGGCCAGCAGGTGCTTGACCACCGTCGTGTTCCTCAGGCCCGGGAGGCCCTGGATGCCCAGCTCACGCATGATCGAGTGGATCAGCTTCTTGTTGACGACCATGCCTTGTTCGCGGATGAGTGCTGCTCTAATCCGCAACATCGCATAGGTGCCCGCGCTCGAACGGCGCCCACTTGTAGCCGCCGGTAGGCTTACCCACAGTCGCCCTGCGTCCTCTCTGGTCCCTCGTGGTCCTCTGTAGGTCCCGCAGGCGGCCTGAATCGGCGGCGGCGGTGCATTGCACCCGCGACGATGAGCAGCCCGGAGTGAGAGCTCATGGTGCACTCGGATCAGTCGGAAATCCGACACGTTCCCACACACGCGCGTGTCGCCCAGGTCGCGCGCCTCATGCCGCGCTCTGCGAGCATCGGCTGGCGTCGACGGGTGCGGGTTTCCGACGGTCCGGCACGACCATTCCGACAACGTGGGCCAAACCGGGAGGAGCGCAACACAACGTTGGGTTCCCATGGGATTGCTCTTCGGTTGCGAGGGGACCCCGTACCCCGCCAAGAGCGCTTGTTGTCGCGCAGTTGTTTCTGGATAGCCGACGTAAGCAAACGGAGCTTCGAGAGTCGTCTCGGGCCACCGAACTCGCGAGCGATGGCAGTGTCGGTGACCGCCGTCTCTCGGACGGGGGAGAGAGATGCTTGGAACCGCAACAGTCCGCAACGCCGCCACCGCCCGGATTCGGAGAGCGCTCGGAGCATTCGCCGTGGGGAGTGTCGTCGTCCTGACGATCCCAGTCACGAGTGGGGCGACGGCGTCGCCAACTCGAAGCACCGGATTGCCCAACAGTACGGGCTGTTTCAACGCAAAAGTGCTGTCGACCCTCATCGCCGACGACGCGCCCAACGTGACATTTCCTGCGCACGAGTGCTACACCCTGGCGGCAGGTGCTTCTCTCACGATCAGCGACACCACTGGCCTCACGATCAACGGCAACGGAGACACCCTCAATCAGCCCAACCTTGGCGTGGAGCGCCAGGTGGACCCCATTCTCGAGCTGGACGAGAACAAGGATCTGTCGATCTCGGACCTCAACTTGGCCGGAACCTATAGCGGTACGGACGGAGGTGCGGCCTACGAGGGGAGCGCGGGCGTCCGCGTATCGGGGAGCCACGGCGTCACCATGTCCGACGTGAACATTAGCAACGTCCAGGGTGACTTCGTAGAACTCCTGGCTGACCTGTCCACCGGGGTGCTGGACTCTCGGATCTCCTACAGCGACAGCTCCTTCCTAGGCGCCGGCTTCGATGGGTTGACGGACGACGGGACCGACGGCTGCGGCGTGCCCGGAGCCGGGGCGACCTTCGACGACGACACGTTCACCGATATGGGGGCCAACGCCATTGACTTTGAGTACGACGACTACGTATCCGGCGACGATACCTCCGGCTGCGGCGGCAATGGTAAGCCCACTTACGCGGCCGAAGACGACGTCGCGATCGAGAACAACACCTTCGATAACTGGGGCGCGGCAGACTGGTTCTCCTCGATCCAGCCACAGAGTGCCAACTGCGTCGAGACTGACGGTTCCTGCGGGACCAGCATCTACGACGGGACTGAGGGAGTCCGCGAGCAGGACGACCTGTTCCTTGACAACACGATAAAGGCTCCTCATCCACTCGTTCAGATGTTCGGCGCGGCTGGGGACGGCAGCAGATCGGGACCCGCTGCGGCGACCAGCTTCTATCAGATCAGCAATATCACCTTCGAGGGGAACGTCGGACTAACGCCAGCGGGGTCTACTTCGGGCGGTGCCCCCAACATTCCGAATGTCGGCTCCGCCATGACGTTCCAAAACGGTTATAACGTCACGATCGAGAACAACACCCTGCCCATGTTCTACGAGACCCAATACGGCCCCTACCTCGCCGCAGTGGAGCTCACCCAGATGACCGACACGAGCATCACAGGCAACACCTTCGATGGTGCCTGTAGCATCAAGAATCCCAGCAGCTCGGGTAACATCTCGGTTTCTGTTTCGGGAGGCTTGCGGGTCCCGTGCCTCTCCGTCAGTGCGCCCGTTCCGAACAAGACCGCGACTCCGCCGACACCGAACGCTGGACAGGTGACCCAGACGCAATCGGTCCCGGTCCAGCCGGCGGATCTCACGGCAGATGGAGTGCCGGGGGCACGTGAAGGAGGGGGCGGCAACTCCGACCGCAGCCCCAGCACGGTCGTTGCCTCATACCACGGCGAATCTCAGGCGGTCGCGACCGGACTCCCCCTGCCCGACAGCCGTGAGGCAGCCCTCGTGCTGATTGCGCTTTCCGCGCTCGCGGGCGCGATCGCCCTCTTCACGCGACGCAAGCGTCGGGTCGCAGTCGTCGCTCCGTCCGCGATCGACATGCTCGGCAGATCCCGACCGACGCGATAAAGGCCGCTCGGCAACATCCGATCCCGCCGGGCGCCGTTCCGACCCGCCGCGGAATTTCTGCCCGACTCCGCCGGTAGAGTCCCACCGATGGTGGGTCTTGACGTGCAGGCCCTCGTGAGAAGCGGTCCCGGCGGCGCGCGGTGGCGGCCGTTGCGATCCTTGCGGTGGTGGCGACAGTCGCAGCATGCGGGGAACATCGGCGCCGAGCTCAGTCTCTGCGGCATCGAAAGGGCACGGGCCGTCGACAACTCTTCCCTCCCCACGGGCCGGGCCGTGAATCTGAAGGATCCGAAGAACCTCACCATCTATGGCGGGACATTCGTGGACAAGGCGACCAGTGCGGCGGGAGTGCATCCCTTCGGCAACCCTGTGTTCAGCGTGATCGGTGGTTCAGGCCTGAGCATCGAGGCGATGCACGCTGCGGAGTCAGTGTCTATGTGTCCTGTGTGCAAGTGACAGGCGGCGATGTGACCGTGTCGAACTCATCGCTCCAGTTCCCAGCCGCCACGTTTCATGAGCCGGTGTACCACGCTGCAGCCGGCGCGCACGTGACCTTTGACGGCGATGAGGTGTCGGGGTACGGGCTCCCCGGCGCAAAGGTCGGAAAGAAGGCAGTCGTGCAGGTGGTCGGAGGGCACTGGGTGTCCTGGGCCGCCCAAAGTCAGTAGCCCTTGACGGGGAAAACGGGGCGATCTGGCGCCCGCACCCTGCGCCTTCGTATCCTGGGGGCGTCATGAAACGTCCCTACAGGGTGGTCGTGGCCAAGCCCGGGCTCGACGGGCACGACCGGGGGGCCAAGGTCATCGCCCGGGCGTTGCGCGACGCCGGGTTCGAGGTCGTCTACACCGGTCTCCACCAGACCCCTGAGCAGGTGGTCCAGGCCGTGGTGCAAGAGGACGCCGACGCCGTCGGGCTGTCGCTCCTCTCGGGGGCCCACCTCACCCTGGTGCCCAAGGTCGTCAAGCTGCTGGCGGATGCCGGGCGAGAGGACGTGCTCGTCGTGGTCGGGGGCATCATCCCTGAGGCCGACATCCCTGTGCTCAAAGAGCAAGGCGTGGCGGCCGTCTTCACGCCGGGTGCGCCGCTCGACTCGATCGGCTCGTGGCTGGGCGAGACCCTCGATGCACGCGAGGAGACCGTCGAGGCCTGACGCCCTTTGCGGGCACCTTTCACCCCGTCTCCACCATCTCATCGATCCCGACCCGTTCTGCAAGGGCACGACCCGAGCGGCACAAACCCGAAGGAGCAACACCGACAGTGGACCTCTACGAGTACCAGGGCAAGCAGTACTTCGCCCGCTTCGGCATCCCAGTCTCGCCTGGCGGCGTGGCCGACACGGTGGACGAGGCGGTAGAGCAGGCGGAGGCTGCCGGCTACCCGGTTGTGATCAAGGCCCAGGTGAAGGTGGGCGGGCGCGGCAAGGCAGGGGGCGTGAAGCTGGCGGCCGACGCCGACGAGGTGCGCCTGCACGCCGGGAACATCCTGGGGCTCGACATCAAGGGTCACGTGGTCAAGCGGCTCTGGGTCGAACACGCCTCGGACATCGCCAAGGAGTACTACGCCAGCTTCACCTTGGACCGCACCGCCAAGTTGCATCTCGGCATGCTGTCCGCGCAGGGCGGAGTCGAGATCGAGGAGGTGGCGCAGACCGATCCCGAGGCCATCGCCAGGCTCCACATCAACCCGGTTGAGGGGCTGTCGGAGGAGGGGGCCCGGGCGTGGGTCAACCGTGCCGATTTGGATCCCGAGGCGCGGGAGCAGGCGGCCACCCTCCTGGTGCGCCTCTACCACTGCTACGTCGAAGGCGACTGCGACCTGGCCGAGATCAACCCGCTCATCCTCACCCCCGAGGGCAAGGTGCACACCCTCGATGCAAAGGTGACGCTCGACGAGAACGCGTCGTTCCGCCACCCCGAGTGGGAGGAATACGAGGACGACTCTGATATCGACCCCCGCGAGAAGATGGCCAAGGAGAGAGGTCTCAACTACATCGGCCTGTCCGGGACGGTCGGCATCATCGCCAACGGCGCCGGCCTCGCCATGTCGACGCTCGACGTCGTCACGCAGGTCGGCGGTGAGGCCGCCAACTTCCTCGACATCGGCGGCGGCGCCAACGCCGACGTGATGGCAGCCGCCCTCGAGGTCATCAACGCCGATCCGGCGGTGAAGTCCATCTTCGTCAACATCTTCGGCGGCATCACAAGGGTCGACGAGGTGGCGAAGGGGATCATCGAGGCCCTGAGCCGTGTGCGCCTGGCCTCACCGCTGGTCATGCGCCTCGACGGTACCAACGCCGAGCAGGGCCGGGCGCTGCTGAAGGACCACCTGTCGGACCGCCTGATCGCCGAGCCGACCATGCTCGACGCAGCCCGCCGGGCCGTCGCCCTGGCGCAGCAGGCGTAGACGGACCGAACGCAGAGAGAAGAGGAACGAACGTGAGCATCTTCGTCGACGAGACGACCAAGGTTGTGATTCAGGGCATCAGCCCGACGAGCCAGGGTCTCTACCACGGCCTACGCAACAAGGCCTACGGCACCAAGGTCGTAGGTGGCACCAACCCCAAGCGCGGTGGCGAGGAGATCGAAGGCATCCCTGTCTTCGCCTCGGTGGCCGATGCGGTCAAGGAGACCGGTGCCACGGCGTCGTTCATCTCCGTGCCGCCGCGGGGGGCGGCCGACGCCATCATCGAGGCGGCCGAGGCCGGCATCTCGTTCATCGCGTGCATCACCGAGGGCATCCCCGCCCAGGACGAGGCGGTGGACTACAACCGATTGGTCGATGAGTTCCGCGGCACGCGGCTGTTGGGGCCGAACTGCCCCGGCATCATCAGTCCCGGCAAGTGCAACATCGGCATCACCTCGGGCGACATCGCGCTGCCCGGCGGCCCGGTCGGCATCGTGTCGCGGTCGGGCACGCTGACGTACCAGGCACTGCACGAGCTGTCCCAGCAGGGCATCGGCCAGACGACCTGCGTGGGCATCGGCGGTGACCCCGTACCCGGCACCAACTTCATCGACTGCCTGGCGGCCTTCGAGGCCGATCCCGAGACCAAGGCCGTGATGATGATCGGCGAGATCGGCGGCTCGGAGGAGGAGCGGGCGGCCGAGTTCATCGCTGCGCACATGACCAAGCCCGTGGCCGCCTACATCGCCGGCGTCACCGCGCCCCCCGGGCGCAAGATGGGCCACGCCGGCGCCATCATCTCGGGATCGCAGGGGACCGCCCAGGCCAAGATGGAGGCGCTGTCCGCCGCCGGGGCCCAAGTGGCGCAGAACCCCACCGAGTGCGGCGAGCTGATGGTCGCCATCGTGCGGGGGCTCGGCTAGTCACCGAACCAGTGGCCGGGGGGTCAAGCCCCCGCACGGACGACCGACGGCCACAGGCCCGGCACCAGCCCCCCACGACCGCAGACTGTGTCAGGCCGCAACCGTCGCTGTGGCGGTCGGTGCCAAAGATCCCGCGTCGTCCTCGGGCGCCGGTCCGAGCGTGCCGCGTCTCGACTTCACGGCGATCACGATGCCCGTGGCGAGCAGCCAGATCGGCAGGCCGAAGAGGAGGGCCAGGAAACTGAGCGGCCCGGCGATGCCGACCAGTGCCACAAGGATGGAGTACCACCCGAGCAGCTTGGGCAGCGGGGCGACCTCACGGTTGAGCAAGATGGCCAAGCCGGTGGAGAAGGTCAAGAAGTCCATTCCTGCGAGGATGAGCAGCTCGTTGTTGGAGCTGTAGAAGTTGACGAAATGCGCCACGGCGAACTGGAGGTTGTGCGACGCCAGGATGAGTGTGATCTCGAAGCTGCCCGCGACGACGATGCCAGCGACGAGCAAGATGCCCGAGGCAAAGACGACGTTGGGCCACAGCCGCTGCCCGCCGGCCTGCACCAGTACGGAACGGAGCTGGGTCACGTAGACGAGGACGAGGAACATGGCCAGTCCGACCAGCCAGATCGTGACCCACTGTTGGTTCACGTGCGTGTTGTACCAGTGCGCCACCGAGACGCCTGAGGCGTTCTCGCCCGGTGAACTGCCCGAGAGCGGTCCGAACGAGACAAAGAGCAATGCCGCGGCCACCAGGCCGATCAGCCAGAGCCATCGATTGAATGCCGAGTCCTTCATTGGTATCCCTCCCTCGCACGACTGTCGTGTCGTGCGCTCTCGGGAGCGTGGCCCAGCGCGTGGCTCGGGGAGACGCTCGCTCGTACGCTCCAACAACCAGTATGCGCCCGCGTGGCTGCGGAGAAAAGGGAGGTAATACCGAAGGCTGATCGGGGGGCTAGCACCCCCGCATACCCCAATTCGGGCAACGGCGTCGTTAGCGTTTCGTCGATGGAGCCCGAGGGTGCCGGGGAGCGGCCTCAGGAGCGGCGGTCCCGGGGTGGACGTGCCCGGTGGAACCGCGTGGACCGCAGCGCGACGTCCATGCCCGTCCGCTTGTCGGACCTCGAGCGAGGCGATCGGCACCTGGCAATTCTGCGATGCGGGCTCACGATCGTCGTTGCATGGGTACTCATCTTCGGCGCCTATTACGTGCTCCCGATCGGCAAGGAGTCCGAGCTGCGGGCGATCCTGAGGCTTGCCGCGGACATCGCGCTGGTCGCCTCGGTGTTCATCTGGCAGATCGGCCGGATCTCGAGAGCCGAGCTTCCGGAGCTACGTGCCGTCGAGGCGCTCGGCATCGTGGTCGCGCTCGTTTCTCGCCCTCTTCTCCGGTGTCTACCTGGCGATGTCGCACAACAGCCGTGCCTTCACAGAATCGTTGGATCAGACCCGAGCGCTCTACTTCACCGTCAGCGTGTTCTCGACGGTTGGCTTCGGCGACATCACGCCGTGGACCGATACGGCGCGGCTGATCGTCTCGGCGCAGATGCTGCTCGACCTGGTGGTGATCGGTGCCGGGGTCCGCCTCATCTTCAGCGCGGCCAGGAGCCGCGTGGCGTCCACACCAGCTCCGTCCGAATAGCGAGAGCGACCTGGGGGGTCCAATGATCCCGGAGGTCTCGCATCACGTGTTTCGGCCGTGTTTCGGCCCAAAATGTCGATGAGATGCCACAAGAGTCGTAACCTCTGCAAGTAGGGTGCAACCTGGAATCCTGGGGGGCGCGAGATGACCCTTATCGACTACAGCAAACTCGAAGGGAAAGCCGGAGCAGAGCGCAGGACGCGGTTCCGAGTGGCGGAGCCCTTCCCCCACACCGTGATCGAGGGCATGCTGCTCGACGAGTCGGGCGAGCTGGAGAAGGCCTTCCCCGAACCCTCATGGAAAGGCTGGGCCAGTCGGACTTCGACGTATCAGTCCGGCAAGTCGAGTTGTCGTGACATAGACGTCATGCCGCAGGCCATGCGCGAACTCATCGTCGAGCTCTCGGCACCTCGATTTCTGCAAGGCCTCTCGCACGTTACGTCCATCGACGCCCTGTTGCCGGATCCCTTTCTTCAGGGGGGCGGCCTCCAATACATGGACCCCGGCGGGGTGCTGGCGCCCCATACGGACCGCGACCGCCATCCGACGTTTGGTCTGTTTCGCCGGGTGAATGTCCTCGTGTACCTGACCCGGCAGTGGGAGCCGGGCGACGGCGGCGAGTTCGCCCTGTTTGACTTTGGTGACGATCACCCCAGCGTGACTGTTCCGCCGCGGTTCGGCACCTGTGTGATCTTCGCAACCGATCATCGATCCGTTCACAGCGTCCAACCTCTCACGGGTTCGCGGCGACGGTGTTCGATCGCGCTCTTCTACTACACGGTCTTTGCCGGCGACACGCTCCGCGCAGACCTCAAGGCCAACTGGTACCCGACAGATGCGCTGATCCAGCAAGATCTGGTCGGCAGGGCGCGCCTGAAGACGATGAAGACGGCGCTCAAGATGGCGAAGGTCCTCACCCACGCCGCGTACCGGGTCGATCCGCAGGAGTCTCGCCAGCTGGTATAGCGGCGCCGGTCCTGCGCCGGTTCTGCCTGCTGCGTGGAATGATGTTGCGCATGCACGAGGCATCATTCGAGAAGATGCGAGCGTTCAGGAATGCGTATCTCGCAGACCTTCCCGCTCCCATCAGAGTCCTTGACGTCGGGGCAGGGGGTCAGGACACGAATCAGTCATATCGCCCGCTCTTTCCGGCACCTACCTTCGAGTACGTGGGATTGGACCTCGAAAAGAGTCAAAACGCGGAGTTCGTTCCCGAGGATCCCTTCTCGTGGGCCGAGTCGACCGGCTGAGAGTTTCGACGTCGTGATCTCTGGCCAGACCTTCGAGCACGATCCCTTCTTCTGGATAACTGCGGCCGAGATTGCGCGGTGCTGACCCCCGACGGGCTGGTTGCCGTCATCGCCCCCTCCGGCGGGTACGTGCATCAATACCCTCTCGACTGTTGGCGTTTCTATCCCGATTCCTGGGGGGCACTGTGCGCATACGTCGGTCTCACATTGGAAGAGAGCTGACGTCGAGTCATCGGCCCACACCAGGGTGCTCCACGGCCTCGATGAGTGGCACGACGCATTGATGGTGGCGCGGCAAGCCGCAGTTGGCCGATGACGCCAAAGAGGCGTATTACCATCGACTTGCAGCGATCGTCGACACACGAATCCCTGCTCCCACCGGCGGTCCCGGCCGCGGCGCAGCAGCCACGGCCTATGAGGCCGCCCACGAACTTGGGACCTGGGAGTGGCCGATCCGAAAGATGGAACTCCTGGCGTCCCGGCCGTTCTCGTCGACCCGCATGCCGACCCGCTACCGGAAGCGCTATTGGGCCCACCTCCGACGCGTGTCGAGAGGGAGGGGTGAAAAGGCGCTCCCCTGGCCGACCGCGAACGGGACCCCGCCGAACTGAGGAGACGACCGGATCCGGACGGCGAGTAGAGCCCGGAGGCGGGGGATGGTCGCCTAGATTGGGCCTGTGCGCCTTGCGGTCCTGGTTTCGGGTTCAGGGACCATCCTGAGGGCCATGTTCGACGCCGGCCTCCCGGTGGCCGTGGTGCTCTCGGACCGGCCTTGTGCCGGGCTGGACCTGGCACAGGACGCAGGGGTCGCGGCCGAGCTCGTCGACAGGGCGGCATACGGAGGCTTCGGGCCAGGCTTCGATCGGGAAGTCTTCACCAGCTCGGTCGCGGCGACCCTGGTCGCACACCAGATCGACCTCCTGGCGATGGCCGGTTTCGGAACGGTGCTGGCCCAGTCGATCCACCGGGCCTTCCCCGGAAGGATCCTCAACACGCACCCCGCCCTGCTGCCGGCCTTCCCGGGTTGGCATGCCGTTCGGGACGCTCTGGCAGCCGGTGTCACCGAGACCGGGTGCACCGTCCATCTCGCCACGCTCGAGATGGACGCCGGGCCGATCCTGGCCCAAGAGGTCGTGCCGGTCCTGGTGGGTGACAGCCAGGAGACCCTGCACGAGCGAATCAAGGTGGTGGAGCGCAGCCTCTACCCGGCGACCGTGACGTGGGCACTCGGTGAATTGGAACAGGGGCGCGAGATCCGCGTCCCGGCCGACACCCGGGCGCGCGCAGTGAGAGTGAGAACGTGACGCAGAGAAACGTGAACGCAGGGGGAGCGGTAGGGGTGTCGTCGTGAGAGCGCTGCTGTCCGTCTACGACAAGGAAGGGCTGGTCGACCTCGCGCAAGGCCTCTCAGACCTCGGTTGGGAGCTGGTCGCCAGCGGGAACACGTCGGCCACGCTCCGGCAGGCCGGCATCACGCACGCCGAGGTCGCCGAGGTGACCGGCTCGCCCGAGATGCTGGGCGGCCGCGTCAAGACCCTGCACCCCAAGATCCACGGCGGCATCCTGGCCGACCGCTCCAAGCCCGCGCACCGGGCCGACCTCGAGGCCAACGGGATCGACGCCATCGACCTCGTCGTCGTCAATCTCTATCCCTTCTCGTCGGATCCCTCCATCGAGCTCATCGACGTCGGCGGGCCGACCATGGTGCGGGCGGCCGCCAAGAACCACGAGCATGTGGGCGTGGTCACCTCGCCGGCCGACTACGCCGTCGTCCTGGAGGAGCTGCGTCGGTCCGGAACCCTGTCGGCCGCCACCCGCCGCCGGCTCGCCCGCGCCGCCTTCGCGCATAGTGCGGCCTACGACGCCGCGATCGTCGCCTGGCTCGATGCGGGCGGCCCGCGCCCCGTCGACGACCTCGTCGGAGCCACCGAAGCGGACCGCGGCGGAGGCAGAGATTGCCTCCGTCCTGCCGCCGACGCTGCACCTCTCGCTCGAGCGCGCCGAGGTGCTCCGTTACGGCGAGAACCCGCACCAGCGTGGCGCGCGCTACCGGATGAACGGCGCGTCCAGCTGGTGGGACGACATGGTCCAGCACGGCGGCAGCGCGCTCTCCTATCTCAACCTCTTCGACGGGGACGCGGCCTGGCGCCTCGTGCACGAGCTGGCGGCGGACGCCGGCGAAGGGCAGGCAGCGGTTGCCATTATCAAGCACGCCAATCCGTGCGGCGCCGCCGTGGCGCGCGACCTGGTCACGGCCTACGAGCGTGCGCTCGAGTGTGACCCGCTCAGCGCCTTTGGCGGCGTGGTGGCGATCGGCGGGGCCGTCACCGGCGAGGTGGCCGAGGCGGTCGCGGCGGGGCCGCAGGCCGACGTGGTCATCGCATCGTCCTTCGCTCCCGAGGCAGTCGAGCGCCTGACGGCGCGACGCAAGGCCACCCGGCTGCTGTCAGGGCCGGCCCCCGAGCAGGCGGTCCGCCAACTACGCAGTCTCGGGAACAGCCTGCTCGTGCAGGACGCCGACGACTTCGTGTCGCCCCGCAGCGAGTGGCGCTTCGCCACGGCGCGCCGACCCAGCGAAGACGAGTGGCGTGACCTCGCGCTCGCCTGGAGAGTGTGCGGCCGCACGACCTCCAACGCCATCGCGATCGTGAACGGCGGTCAGGCGGTCGGGGTCGGCGCAGGGCAGCAGTCGCGTGTGGTCGCCGCGGAGATCGCCGTGCAGAAAGCCGGAGAGCGGGCCAAGGGTGGGGCCGCCGCCAGCGACGCCTTCTTCCCCTTTCCTGACGGCCTCTTGGTGCTGGCCGACGCCGGCGTCACCGCGGTCGTCCAACCGGGCGGGTCGGTGAAGGACGCCGACGTGGTGGCGGCGGCGGACGAGGCCGGTGTCGCCATGGTCATGACCGGAGAGCGCCATTTCAAGCACTGATGGAGTCCGGAGACTGATGGAGGCGAACCGATTGCGGTGCGGCCCATGACGGCGATCCTGCTCGACGGCGAAGCGGTGGCGGCCCGCATCCGCGCCGAAGTGGGCGAACGCGCCGCCGTGCTGGCGGCCCGGGGTGTGTACATCGGACTCGGCACCATCCTCGTCGGCGACGACGCCCCGAGCGCGCGCTATGTCGCGCTCAAGCACGAGGACTGCGCCGTACTCGGCATCCACTCGGTCGGTGAGCACCTCCCCGCCAGCGCCACCCAGCGCGAGGTGTTGGAGGCCATTGCCCGGTTCAACGCCGACCCCAAGGTGAGCGCCTTCCTCGTGCAGCTGCCACTCCCCGCCGGCCTCGACGAGGAGGGCGCGCTGCTGGCGGTGGATCCCGACAAGGACGTCGACGGGCTGCACCCCGTAAACCTCGGTCGCCTCGTGCTCGGGACGCCGGGGCCACTGCCCTGTACGCCCGCCGGCATCGTCGAGCTGCTGCACGCGTACGACGTCCCCGTGGAGGGACGCCATGTCGTGATCATCGGCCGGGGCGTGACCATTGGCCGCCCCTTGGCGAACCTGCTCACGCTGAAGCGTGCCGGTTTGAACGCCGCCGTGAGCGTCGTGCACACCGGCATTGACCCAGCCGACATGGCCGCCATCACCCGGACGGCCGACATCGTCGTGGCGGCGGCGGGCCGACCTCACCTGCTCACGCCCGACATGGTCAAGCCGGGCGCAGCAGTGGTGTCGGCGGGCACGACGTTCGAGGGAAAGAAGCTGATCCCTGACGCCCACCCGGACGTGGCGGAGGTGGCGGGCTGGATCACGCCCCGCCTCGGTGGGGTGGGGCCAATGACCCGTGCCATGCTGTTGCGCAACGCGTTGGCGGCGGCGGAGCGCTCGGCGAGGTGAACAGCGGTGCAGGAGATGCGGGCGGAGGAGACAGACAGCATGGGTGAGCGGGAGTACTCCGAGCGCCCGTGGGGGAACTACACGGTCCTCGACGACGACGCTCCCGACCACAAGGTCAAGCGCATGGTCGTGCACCCGGGCAAGCGACTCAGCTATCAGCGTCACGCCAAGCGGGCGGAGCACTGGTTCATCGTCTCGGGCACCGCCACGGTCACGCTCGACGGCACGGTGTACCAGCTGCACCCCGGGGAGTCGATCGACATCCCGCTCGAGAGCGCCCATCGCATCGGCAACGACGGCGACACCGACGTCGTGTTCATCGAGGTGCAGCGAGGCACCTACTTCGGCGAGGACGATATCGTCCGTCTCGAGGACGACTACGGCCGGCTCGACGGCGGGGCCAATGCCGGGAGGGTGTCGTTGTGACCCGCATTGTCGAGCTCCTCGCCCAGGGCCCCACGTACTCGTTCGAGTTCTTCCCGCCGAAGAACGACAAGGAGCTGACCACCCTCTCGCGGACCCTGGTCCAGCTGCAGCCACTCGAGCCCTCCTTCGTCTCGGTCACCTACCGGGGCGGTGCTGCATCGCGCCAGCGCACATTCGACCTGGTCTCGGGGATGCTCCACACGACCACTCTCAATCCGATGGCGCACCTCATCTGCGTGGCTCACACCCGCCTCGAGCTGGCGGACATCCTCGTCTCACTCCGCAAGGCGGGCGTGGAGAACCTGATGGCACTGGGCGGCGACCCGCCGCAGGACCCAACGGCGGGGCCCGGAGAGCTGGCCTTCGCCGCCGAGCTCGTGCAGTTGGCCCGTGCCATCGGCGGATTCTCCATCGGGGTGGCCGCCCATCCCGCCGGCCACCCGCGCTCGGCCGACCTGGCGAGCGACCGCGACTACCTGGCCGCCAAGGTGGCGCTCGCCGACTTCGCCATCACGCAGTTCTTCTTCGAAGCCTCGGAGTACGAGGGGCTGGTGGCCGACCTCCGGGAGCGCGGCGTGGAGACGCCGGTCCTACCGGGCATCTTGCCTGTCACCTCCGTCTCGACCATGAGCCGACTCGGCGCCATGGGTGCTGCCGCCCCGCAGTGGATGGATGCCCGGCTCCGCGCCGCTGACGAGCGAGGCGGCGCCGACGCGGTGCGCAAGGAAGGAGTCGAGCTGGCGACCGAGCTGTGCGCGCGGCTCTTGGAGTTGGGCGTGCCGGGTCTGCACTTCTACACCTTCAACACCTCGAGCGCGACGAGGGAGATCTATGCCGCCCTCGGGCTCGGCCCGACCGCGACAGGGAGTTGAGTTCTCGACTCATCGAATTCATGCTTCGGTCACGCGTTCACGCCACCGTCACGCGTTCATCACCGACGTAACTCGCGTCGTCGCCTGCCGCTCACGCGGGCTGGCGGCCCTTGTAATTTTGGCCTAGGCATCGCACTGACGGTCTGTCAGACTCCCCCAGGTTCGGTGTGCTTCGGCGCATTGGGGACACCGTTGCTTTGCACGTTCATGGCGCGCCGTGCGCGCAACCCACACAACAAACCCAAAACAGCAAGGGAGGATCCATCGTGTTCATTCGAGGCGGTCGGTTGGGCCTAGCGGTTCTGACGATTGCAGGGGCACTCGCAAGTGTCGCCGTGCTTGCGACACAAGACATCGCCGGCGCAACGGGTTCAGGCGGCACCCTCTACGTCACCAACACAGGAACAGACAGCGGTACGTGTCGGCTTTCGACACACCCGTGCGCCACCATCGCCTATGCCCTGACACAGGCGGCCACTGATTCGACCATCGATGTCGGACCGGGCAGCTATGCGCAGCAACTGGTGATCAGCACGAGTGTCTCGATCGTCGGATCTGGTGGCACCGTCGTCGTCGACCCGAGTTCCCTGCCGACTTCGGACACGGACACAGATTCGTCCAACGCCCAGTACGCCATCGTCGACGTCACCTCCGGGGCGGACGTCACGCTGCAGAACCTGGTCATCAACGGCGCCAACGCCAAATCACAATTCACCGGATGTGGACCGGACTTCGTGGGCGTGTACTACCACGACAGTTCAGGCGTGATGAAGGACGACACCGTGCAGAACGTCGAGTTGCCAACGGCGGATTTCGGGTGCCAAGACGGGCTCGGCGTGTACGTCGCGTCTGACCCGAGGGACACCTCGAACCTCAAAATGACCGGGGATTCGGTGTACGCATACGACAAGAACGGCATCACCTGCGACGACGTCGGCACGACGTGCACCGTGAAGTCGACGGATGTGACGGGCATCGGCTCCACGGGAGTGATCGCCCAGAACGGGATTCAAGGCGTCGACACGGCCTCTCTGAGCCTGAGTAGCGACATCGTCAGGGACAACTCCTACAGTGGCGGTGGTCTGGGCAACCAGGCAACGGGCTTCTTGATCTTCGACGTCGGCTCGCTCAGTGCCTCCTCGAACGTGATCGAGGACAACGACGTCAACGCCTACATCGGCTCGGACGGGACAGGACCGACTGCGAGCAACTGGATCCTCAGTGGCAACACGGTGCTAGGGGCGACGGACTACGTCTCCGGCGGCGAGGCGTACTACGGCGACGGCGTCCAGATCGACAGCACGACGAGCGCAGAGCCCGTGTCCCTGGAGGACAACGACGTCACGGGGTCAGCGGAGAACGGCATCGTCACGCTCGGAGCGAGCGACGTCACGCTGGAGGGGAACACGAGCAGCAACAATGCCGGCAACGGCATCGATCTCGCAGCGCCCGCGTCAAACTCCACATCGACGACGCCGAGCTCGGATGACACGGTGTCGGACAACACCGCCTCGAAAAACGGTCGGGACGGGATCTTGGCCGAGGCCGGCACGACAGGCAACACCATCTCGGGGAACACGGTGAAGAAGAACGTTCGCTACGACCTCGAGGACCTTGGTAGCGGAAACACCTGGAGCGCGAACACCTGCAAGCCGGCGTTCGACTCGAGCCCGGCCGGTCTCTGCTCGTAAGCCGCATGTAAGCCGCGCAGCAATCACCTTGTTACGTGGAGGGCCCCCTGGCCGTCATGGCCAGGGGGCCCTTTGCTGCCAGAGTGGCCGGCGGATCCCTGGCCGATGGTGGTCACTCGAGTTCATGCCGCGATCACCTGTTCATCACCGATGTATGCCACCCGTCACGCGAACGGGGGCGTGCAGGCGGCCGTCGAGAACAGTTCTATGCAACCGGAGGCGCCGTGTGCCACACTCCTCCAAGGCGGCGGCGTTGGCGCGCATGGGGGGGCCGTTCAGTCAACAGTCACGGCGCGTGTGGGCGCGCCACGGAAGGAATTGAGGGAGGGTTCATGCGCATTCGAGGCTGTCGGTTAGGACTCGCGGTTCTGACACTCATGGGCACGCTGGCAGGCGCCACCGTGCTCCTCGGCGAGAACGTGGCGGGCGGCACGACACCGGGAGGCACGCTCTACGTCAGCAGCAGTGGCACTGACACCGGTACGTGCCGGCTGCCGGCGCACCCCTGTGCCACGATCAGTTACGCCATCACACAGGCGGATGCCAACGCCAAGATCGAGGTGGGAGCAGGGACATACGCCGAGCAATTCACGATTCCGGAGACCCTGACCATCGTCGGTGTCGCCGGTCAGACGATCATCCAGCCGACCAGCCTCAGCGCGGTCGACACTGACCCGAACCAGTCGTCGACGCCGTATCCGATCGTGGACGTGGCGGCGGGTGTCTCCGGGGTCGTTCTGAAGGACCTCACGATCGATGGGAGCCAGGCCCAGAGCACCTTCACCAGCTGCTCGCAGGATCCGATCGGGGTGTACTTCCACAACTCGTCCGGGGAGCTGAAGAAGGTCACCGTCTCCAACATCGCCGAGGTTGCCCCGACCGACGGGTCGCTGTTCGGCTGCCAGGTTGGTATCGGTGTGTACGCAGCGTCGAATGGCGGTTCGTCCAACGTGATCCTCCAGAAGGACACGATCACCGGCTACCAGAAGGACGGGGTCCTCTGCAGGGATGCCACCACCAGCTGCTATGTGAATGACTCCACCGTCACCGGCGTCGGGCCGTCGCCGTACCAAGGGGCGAACGGGATCAAGGTCTATGGCGCCGCCGTCGGCTCCCTCGTCGGCGACACCGTGACGGCGAACTCTTACACCGCAGGTGGAGCGGGCAACCAAGCGACCGGACTGCTGCTCTTGGACGATGGGGAGCTCACCGCGACCGGGAACACGCTGTCGGATAACGACATCAACGCCTACCTCGGCTCCGACGGAAGTGGACCGCACGAGACGGGGTGGACGTTCTCGGGGAACACCGTGACGGGAGCGACCGACGGTGTCGCCGGCGGCGCACCGGGATACGGCAACGGTGTCGACGTCGACGGACCGGTGAATCTCAACATCACGGTCTCGCAAAACACCGTGACGCAGTCTGCCGGTGGTGGCATCGTGCTGACGGGTGCCAGCCACTTGACCGTGTCCGACAACACGACCAACCGCAACCAGGGCGACGGCATCTACGTCGGTGGTCCCGGTGGCGTCTGGGGCGGACCCGCTCCTACGACGAGCTCGGACGTCACCGTGTCGGGGAACACGTCGAGGAACAACGGAGGCGACGGCATCCACGCCGACACCGACTCCTCCAGCTCGACGTTCTCGGGGAACACGACAAAGAACAACCTGCGCTACGACCTCGAGGACGCAGGGACGGGCAACAGCTGGTCGAGCAACGGCTGCACGCCTGCGGCCGACTCGAATCCCTCTGGTCTCTGCTCATAGGGGCCAACGAGGAGGCGACGAAAGTCGCACTGAGTCACTGGAGGATCCCCCGGCCGCACGGCCGGGGGATCCTCGCGTGCGGGCTCGCTCATCGGCCCCAACCGCAGAGGCGACCCAGAAGACGCCTCGTGGATGGGCGCGCTGCTGCCCGGTGACGAGACGGTGCAGGAGTGGCAAGTATCGTTCGCGCCGTGCCGAAGTCCGCTGCCAGTTCCGACGACGTTGCGACTGTCACGGCGGTCGTCCTGACGTACCGGCGGCCGCGTCTGGCGGGCGACGTCGTGCGAGCATTGCTGGACAAGGAGGGCTTCCCGCCGAATCGGGTCCTCCTGGTCGTCAACGGAGAAGGCGGGCTCGACGACCGTGACCTGGAGGCGGCGGTCCGCACGATCCGCCTTCCCACCAACATCGGCCCCGCGGGGGGATTTCGCGCCGGGCTCGAGGCCGCGTTCGAAGACGGTGAGACGCAGTGGGCGTACCTCTGCGAGGACGATGTCGGACTCTTCAATCTCCCCACGCCCCGGGTATCGGCCGTTTTCGCACGGTTGGATCGCCACTGCGGTGGCGAGACCGGCGCCGTTGGCGCCGTTGTCGCCTACGGGCGTCGTTTCGTCGGTCGCGGGCATTCGGTCAATGTCGTACCCGAGCCGGATAGCCCGCCTTTCGTGCCAGTCGACGTGGCGCCGTGGGGAGCGACGCTCGTGGCGCGAACTGTGGTGGAGCGAGGCGTGTTGCCGGCGACTGAATGGTTCTTCGGCTACGAGGACTTCGACTTCTTCTGCCGGCTGCGTGCGTCAGGCCTGAGCGTGCTGCTCGACTCGGAATCGGCGCGCGCCGCTGCGCTGGTCCAGACCTCGGCGGGCCGGGAAACCGCTCTCTCCACGGATCGTCCGGGCGACGCCGAAGAGCCGTGGCGGGCCTATTACGTGGCGCGCAACCACTTCCACCTGGCGCGGGCCCACGGCTCCCCGAGCTGGCAGGCATGGCATCTGGCTTATTCGGCGCGGCGCCTACAACTGGCCACCAGCAACGCCGAACGCCGGGCGACGCTGCACGGTCTCGTCGACGGCTTGCGGGGCCGCTGGGGTCCCCACCCGCGCTACGGGAGAACGACGGGGGAGTACGACCCCCCGGCGTGAACCACGTGCTGCGCTCCGGAGGGTTCCGTGTCGCGCGAGTCGTACATGGGTCGGTGGGTCAGGGCGCTGCGGTCAGGCTCGGGTGGTCGGCGCGCATGTTGGTCATGACGATCCCGAGGACGGGCGGCCGGTGCTGGGCCAAGAGCCGTTGTGACTGCACCCCGTCATTGACTGTCGTGCGCCACGCCTCACAGACCACCACGACCAGATCGGCCGCCTGCATGAGCGCAGTGCCGTCTTGTGTCGAGAGGAGCGGCGCCTCGAAGAGGACGACGTCGACGACGTCACGCGCTGCCTCGACCAGCCCGGGCGCGTTGAGTGCCAGCTTGCTCGGGTTCGGGAACAGCTGCCCGAGGGCGAGGCTCGACACGCCCGGTATCTGTGAGGGACGTGCGTTCGCCACAAGCTCCGAGGCGGTCAACTCGGAATAGGGCCCTTCCCAGGTCGGAGGCATCTTGCCGTTCCCGTCGATGCTGGTGCGCATCCCACCCGTCGTCGCCACCAGCACCCGGTCTCCCGCCTCGGCGAACACAGCGGCGAGGTTCACGACCACGAGGGACCGGGTGGGCTCGTCGGTCGGCGCCGTCACCAGAATGGAGAATCGGGGGCGATGTGGCTTTGCCAGCGCCTGCGAGCCGACCGGTACGGGGAGGCGCATCTGGCCCGAGGACACTGTGGCCAGGTCGTTCGGAACGCCGCCCGGGGCGGAGGCTCCGACGAGGAGCTCCTGCGGCGCCCGGAGCCTTGCCAATTCGAGGAGGTCGTCCTGGTAGCCGTAGCCCCTCTTGACCCACGTGACCGGTGGCGCGGTGAGGATCGCGACGTGGAGCCGGCGGTACGCCTCCGACGTCGCTGAATACGGGTCCACGATCACGTCGACGACGGGGATGGCGGACACCGGCTCCGAGCCGGCCGAAGGTATCTCGACGATCACGGGCAGGCCGAAGACCTCCTCCGCTCGCTTTGATGTCCGAAGTCGCTTGTCCAACGCGTCCAGGAGCCATGTCGCGACCACACCGAGCAGGGCGCCGACCACGAGTCCGAGGAGGCCCCGAAGGAACGCGTTCGCCAGGAGCGGGGGGTTCGGGTTCAACTTCACCGCTTGTTTTGGACTCGCCGGCGAGATGATCTTGATTCCCGTCGGGGTGGTGCCTTCAGCCATCATCTTTTGCAAAACGCCGATGGCAGCGGCCAGTTCGGCAGAGAGGACCTTGTGCTCCTCGACGACGGTTTTTTGATTGTAACCCTGGGCCGGGGTCGTCGTGGTGGTGCTGGGCACGATGCCGCCCGTGGGCGGAATCGCGGTCACCGGCGTGCTCCCGCCGGTGACGGTGGTCGTAGGGGTCGTGGGGGGGACCGTTGCGATCGGAGGGGCCGTGTCCACCAGGTCGATGCGAGGTGAAACCCCCCCTGTTTTTGTCGTGTCCGAGGCGACTGAGGTGGACTCTGCCCGCGGGTTTGTCCCCTCGGTCCCGCCAACTCTGATCCTCTCGGCCTTCTTTTGATGCTTCTTTCTCACGACGACCTTCTTGACGACCCTGGTCGTGGTCGTCGTCGTCGGTAGGGTCGGCTTCTTTATTTTCTTTGGTTTCTTCGGAAGGTCGGCTATCGCCTTTTCGAGGTTCGCGATGTACGCCTGCTGTGTGGCGATCTGGGACTTTTGCAGACCTGCGAATTGGAGTTGCGCGTAGCTCGAGAGTGCCACGACGAACGCGTTGGTGAGACTGGCTGCCCCTTGCTTGGTCGGTTGGAGCACCGAGATCGTGAGGATGCTCCCGTGGGCATGTTTCTTCTTCGCCTTCTTGACCACGACGTCGTTTCTCAGCTTGTTGGTCAACGGCACACCGTCGGCTTTGGCGGCAGCTCCTATGACAGCGGGGGCTTCGGCGTAGAACTCGAGTTGCTTCGCGCCAATCTTGGCGCCCAATCCGTTCCCTTTGTCCCGTGGGGTGAGACCCACGTCCGAACCAGCCTTCCAGGTGTCGGCCGGGTACTTGGACGACGAACTCACCGGGACGAGGAGCGCCACGATGGTGACCACCAGGACGATCGAGACCACGACCGGCCAACGCCGGATCGGTGCTCTCAGATAGGAGATGGGCTCCAACTCAACCTCCGGGTGGGTAGGCCGGCTCCGGGCGCCCCTGGATGCGCAGTGAAATGACAGGTCCGGCCTGGGAATACTAGCCAATCCGAATCGGCATCAACCGACGGGCAACGGATGAACAACGGACGAACAAAACTACAGACGAACAACGAGCGAAACCCTCTCGACGACGACATTTCGTCGGGCCAGGTTTCAAGAATCCCCCGGGATCCCCACCCCTGGGTGAACTTTTTCGGGTCAGAGTGCGCCGGAGGCGCCCGAAAACATCAAGCTCAGGCTGGGGATCGCGAGAATTGCGAAACTAACGCGAACTCAGGGGTACCCCCAGGTAAACCTTTGATGTCTTGGGGGAAGGTCTCGCATCGGGTGGTTCGACGCGCTTGACCGCCGGGTAACCCCGCATTCATTCTTGCGGGAGTACAAAAAGGGGGTATGAGGTAGGTGCGACACCGAACCGAGATGAAGGACGCGGTGGACAGCTCCTGTCGGTGTCGCCAAAATCGGGGTTGGCTTTTTCGTCGGGGAGCGTGATGGCGGTCAGTGAGCGAGGTTGGGGAACTGTTCGCTTGAGTGTGTTGGCGAGCAAGGTGAGATCGAGGATGGTCTTCATCTTGCTCGACGTCGCCGTCATCCTCTGTGCCTACGGCATGGCCGAGGCTGCGTCGTTGCTCGATCGCGCTCCGGCGCACTATCTGTACAAGCTGGTCGTGTTCTTGGCCGTCACGCTGACGGTGCAACTGATCGCAAATTGCTGTTTCGGTCTGTACGGCCGGATCTGGAGGCATGCCGGTATCGAGGAAGCACGCAACATCGTGCTGTCGTGCCTGGCCACCCTTTGTGTGCTGACGGCTCTCTATCCGCTCGGCTTCGCGGAGGGCATCACGAGAGTTCCGTTCCTCGTTCTGCCGCTTGGCTGTCTCCTGACGATGCTGGGGATCGGCGTGCTGCGCTTTCACTCCCGGCTTCTCGGTTGGCAGCGGGCAAACCGGGGCATGGGTCTACGCGTCGGCGTCATTGGCAGTGGAGATGCTGCCGCGGCCGTCGTACGGGGCATGCTCCGGAACGCGGCCGCCGGCCTGTTCCCCGTCGCGGTCTTCGACGACGATCGGCGGATGTACGGGTACTCGCTCATGGGCGTCCCCGTCGTCGGACCGATCGACAACATTCCGGCAGCGGTGGCCAAGCTTCAGATCCAGCAGATCCTTCTCGCCGTTCCGAACCCGCCGACCGCGCTGGTGGAACAGTGTGTGAAGTTGGCGGAAGAGGCCAAGGTCGCCTTGAAGATCGTGCCCGACCTGCGCGAGCTCGTCGGATCGGTGAGCGCCCCCTCGGTTTCGGTCCGCTCTGCCGCGTGAGCCACGGATCGAGGACCTGCTGGGGCGCCACGAAGTCGTCACCGACCTGGCGTCGGTGCGCCGCGCCCTGGAGGGGCGGAGGGTCCTGGTGACCGGTGCTGGTGGATCCATCGGATCGGAGATCTGCCGTCAGGTGTCGGGCTTCTGCCCGGATGTCCTGATCATGCTTGACCACGACGAGACCCATCTGCACGACGTCGGCCAGCTGTCCGACTGCAAGAGCGAGCAGGTCCTGGCCGACATCGCACGGCGAGACGCTATCTTCGAGATCTTCTCGCGCTGGCAGCCCGAAGTCGTCTTTCACGCCGCTGCGCACAAGCACGTCCCGATCCTCGAGACCCACGTCGTCGAGGCGGTCACGACGAACATCCTGGGTATGAACAACGTCCTCGAAGCGGCGGCGCAATTCCACGCCGAGCGGTTCGTCTTCATTTCGACGGACAAAGCAGTGAGTCCGGCGAGTGTGATGGGCGCGACCAAGCGTGTCGGCGAACAGCTTCTGCTGGCGCACGCCCCCGAGGACAAGGCGTACTGCGCCGTACGTTTCGGCAACGTGCTGGGCAGCAGAGGCAGCGTGATTCCGACCTTCAGGCGCCAGATCGCGGCCGGTGGTCCGGTGACGGTGACGGATCCCCACATGACGCGGTTCTTCATGAGCGTGGAGGAGGCAGTCCAACTCGTCCTGCAGTCCAGTGTCCTGGCCGAGCGCGGGGACATCTACATGCTCGAGATGGGCGAGCCGGTGTCGATTCTGGACCTGGCCCAACGGATGATCAGGCTGTCAGGGCTGCACCCCGGAACGGACATCCAGATCCGCATCATCGGTCCCAGGGTCGGCGAAAAGCTGCACGAGCAGCTGCACAGCCCCAGCGAGCGCCTCGTCACCACCGAACACCCCTCCATTTTGCGTCTCGAAGGTTCGCTTCAGGACAAGGAAGGATCCGACCGTCTGGAAATCGGCCTGGCGGAACTGTCGGTGGCGGCGACCGACCGGAACGAGGTCCGCTCCCGGCGTGTCCTCTTCGACATGGTGGCCGAGGACGGGCCCGACGTGGCGCAGCAGGAGGAGCACGAGGGGGAGGAGATCGACGCCACACGGATAGGCGGGCCTATGCCGGCAGCCGTGGCAGTCGAAGATGATATTCCGGCGTGACACCGTCGGAGATTCTCGTAGCGATTGCAGGGAATGGTCTCTACCCGTCTACGCGTCCTATCGTCGAGCGGCCGTTGGGACCGGAGTCCTGGCGGGATCTGCTGGGCTCGCTCAGACGAGGGTTGCTGTTCGGGCTCGCGCTGCACGCGGCTGACAGTGGGGTGCTCCCGGTCACAAGGGAGCAGCACGACGATCTCACCGCAGATCTCGCACGGGCCGAGCAGCGTCGTTCAGCGGCGGACCGGTGCCTCGACGAGGTGGTCGCTTTGCTCGACAGACACGGGATTGAGACCTGCGTCGCGCACGGCGCGGCGAACGCCGTGCTGGACTACGACCAGCCCGGCCTACGCCTCTACGACACGCTGCACTTCCTTGTGGCGCCGACGCAGCGAGACGAGGCGGTCGCGGCGTTGGTGGACGAGGGCATCCTGCGTGCCGACGCCGCGCGAGCGCAGGCCGAGGAGACGGACTGCGCTCATGTATCTCTCGGGAGACGGCGTCAAAGTCGTGCTCTACACCTCGCTGACGCCCAAGCACGTCGGAGCAGCCGTCGAGGCGGGCGAATTATTTCCCGGCCGGGTCACTTTCACGCCGAGATCGGTGACGTTGCGCGCGCTTCCGCGTGAGGAGCGCCTGATCGCGTCGTGCGTTCACGCCCGGCTCAATGTCTTCCGCAAGGATCTGTTGGCCCAGCGCGACGTGGTGCAATTGGTTTTGCGGGAGAATCTGTCGATGCGCAAGGTCGAGCGGTTGGCGTCAACCTGGCGGGTGGAGGCCGTGCTGGCCGAGTCGGTGCGGCGCGCCTGGGAAACCTTTCGGGTGCCCGACGTCGTCCCGATCTCCGCCTGGAGCGAGTCATATCAACCCTATAAGCGGGACCGGCGCCGATTGGCAGCGCATCCACTCCCGAGTTTCGGGACATGACCTCCGCTCGCGCCGTGCCCGGTCAGGGTCCCGGAGGGCACGCGGAGAACGTATCGATGCGGGTGGCTGTTCTGGGACAGGGTTACGTCGGACTGCCGCTGGCGATGCGTGCGGTTGCGGTGGGCCACGACGTGATTGGTTTCGATCGCGACGTAGTGCGTGTGAAGGCGCTGGCTGAGGGCGAATCATTCGTCAATGACGTCCCCTCGGACGTCTTGCGGGCGGCACTGGCAACAGATCGCTATCGGGTGAGTACCGACGAAGGAGCGCTCGAGGGCTTCGAAGTTGCGATCATCGACGTCCCCACACCGCTCCGAGAAGGAGTCCCGGATCTCTCACACGTAGAAGATGCGTCTCGCGTTGTTGGCCGCGCATGTCCGTCCGGGTTGCACCGTGATCCTCGAATCGACGACGTACCCGGGCACGACCGAGGAGTTCGTCGTGCCCCTGCTCGAGGCAGGGTCCGGACTGGTTCCGGGAATCGATTTCCACCTCGGGTACAGTCCGGAACGCATCGATCCGGGTAACGCGGTGTGGGACCTGGTGACCACGCCCAAGGTTGTCTCCGGCGTCAATGCTGCCTCCCTGGACGCGGTGCGAGGGTTTTTCGACACGATCGTTGACAAGACGGTGCCCGTGTCGGGCACGCGTGAAGCCGAGCTGACCAAGCTGCTCGAGAACACCTTCCGGCATGTGAACATCGCCTTGATGAACGAGTTGGCGGTCTACGCAAATGCGCTCGATATCGATGTCTGGGCGGCGATCGACGCAGCCGCCACGAAGCCGTTCGGCTTTCTGTCATTCAAGCCTGGCCCAGGCGTCGGTGGCCACTGCCTTCCGATCGACCCCAGCTATCTGTCCTGGCGTGTGCGGCGCTCGCTCGGACAGACATTTCGTTTCGTCGAGCTCGCCAATGATGTGAACGACCACATGCCCGAATACGTGGTCAAGCGGCTTGCCGAGGGCCTGAACCGCTTCTCCAAGCCGCTCAAAGGGAGCCGCGTCCTCGTGCTCGGTCTCGCGTACAAGCGCAACACGGGGGATGCCCGCGAGAGCCCTGGACGTGTCATCGTCGAACTTCTCCGCCGCTCCGGAGCCGCGGTGGTGGTGGCAGACCCGCACGTGGCTGACCTGGGCTCGCTGGCCGATGCGCTCGACGAGGGACTCCCGCCGCTGCTCGTGGATCCAAGCCCGGCAGAGATCGAGTCGGCCGACGCCGTCGTCCTTGTCACCGATCACGACGCATTCGATCTCGAGGCCATTGCCCGGCATGCTCGCTACCTCTTGGACACCCGGGGCCGCCTCGAGGGGCCCACGGTAGAGCGTCTGTAGGTGAACGTCCTCGTCACCGGCGGTGCCGGTTTCATCGGCTCACATGTCTGTCGGACGCTGCTCGCATCCGGTTCAAGCGAGCGACTGGTCGTACTCGACGACTTGTCGACGGGCGCGACGTCCAACCTGGCGGGCTTGGATGTCGAGCTCGTTCAAGGGACCATCCTCGACGAGAAACTCGTCGGCGCGCTTACCGCCGAAGCAGACGCCGTGGTGCACCTGGCGGCGGTGCCGGCCGTCGCGAGGTCGCTCGTAGACCCACGCGCCAGTCACGACGCCAACGCCACGGGTACGGTGGTGGTGCTCGAGGCGGCGCGGGCACACGGTGCCCACGTGATCGTGGCGTCCTCGTCGTCGGTGTACGGCAGGGGAGTGACACTGCCGACGTCGGAGGACCATCCCACTCGGCCGGTCAGTCCGTATGCCGCGAGCAAGCTGGCCGCCGAAAGCTACGCGTTGGCGTACGCACGCTCGTTTGGGCTTCCAGTGCTCGCGTTCAGGTTCTTCAACGTGTTCGGCCCGCTGCAACGAGCCGACCACGCGTACGCTGCGGTCATACCCGCCTTCGTGAGCGCGGCGCTCGCGGGCCGTCCGTTGACGATCGACGGCGACGGCACGCAGACGCGGGACTTCACCTACGTCGAGGACGTGACCGCCGTCATTGCCGACGCGCTCGGGCGCCGGGTGACCGCTGATTCACCGGTCAACCTTGCGTTCGGGACCCGGACCACCCTGCTGTCGCTCGTGTCAGAGCTCGAGTCGTTGCTCGGCGGGCCACTCCCGAAACGCCATGGCCCCCCCCGAGCCGGAGACGTACCGGACTCCCAGGCCGATTCGACCAGGCTGCGGAGCCTCTTCCCTGGCCTGGCGCCGACCGTTCTTCGACTCGGGCTGAAGGCGACGGTCGATTGGTTCTCCGCTGCCGACCGGGGTGAGGAAGCCGGCGACGACGGAAGTCCACAACCCGATGCCGTCGTCACGGCCTAACGCTCCGAACGCGCTGGCTGTGGTGTCAGATCCTCAGAACCAGGGGTCGGGGTCTGTCTCTTCCTGGTCCATTCCGAACTGCGCGAGCGAGGCTCGCGGGCCGCTGCCCGTCAGGCGCCACAGCGCGCTGGCGGCTCGGAAGACGCGCGACGACTGGGTCCAGTAGAGCTCGTGCCGGGTCAGCACGACTTGGCGCCGCAGCTGAAGTACGTAGTCCGCCCAGGGAGGAGCGGGGGGCAGCTCGGGTGGCTCCCAGGTGGAGTGAGTTCCGGCCCGCTCCGAGAGGATGGCATGGACCTCACGGTGCGCTGCGGCGAGCGGCTCGTAGTCGGAATCGTCGCCCCGCTGGTGCCGGAGTCCAGTGTCGAGGAAGGTCAGGGCGGCGCTCCTCGAATCAGCGCCGAGGTGCAGGCCTTGCTCCTCGAGGTATCCGCAGATGACCTCGCTCCACTTGATCGGATCCTCGAGCATGGCGGCGTAGTCGACGACGAGAGTCGGCGAACCCTCGAGACTCAGGGCGGCGCAGCGAATGTAGCGATCCCAGAGCGCCAGGCCGAGGACCATGGGCAGTTTGTCCCGAGCCTGCAGCGAACGGGCCACCTCCAAGGGGTCGCGCAGCACGAAGAGAGTCGGCAGAGGATCGGGGAGCGCCGTCTTCCACAGGGGGAGGGTGATGCACAACCGTGGGTCTTTCAAGACGAGCGGCCTGCCGTCTGAGGTGGATTCGAACCATCGCGCCGCCTCGAGCCGCATCGGGTCGAAGCTGGTGTCGTTCTCCCAGCCGGACGCCGGCGGTGGCGGTGGCGGCGCGTAGGTGTCGCCTCCTAGTGCGGCCAGCACCTTCACGTTGCACATGTGCACCGTTTCGCTCTCCCAATGACCACGTTCGTTGCCCTCGTTGGCCGGGACGAGGTCCTCGACCTTCGGACCGGCCAGACCCAACCCGACGAGCAACCCGGCTGTGGCGGACGTGCCGCTGCGGTGCATGCCGACGATGGCAACGCATGCGGGCGGGTTGGGCCGTGAGCCTCGCTCCAGCGCCTCCTCGTCCACCTTCGCATCGTGTGCGTGAGGGCGACCGAGTCCCCCGGCCGCCCGGCCCCGGTCGACTTCGGCGTTTATGGCACGGATGACCTCAGGCCGGTTGGCCAGGTCGACCTTGCGTGCGAAGGCTGCACCCGAACTCCACACGGCCGGCAAATGCTCGAACTTGAGGACCATCCACTTCGGTATCGGCGGTGTCGACCCCAGCGGAACATAGGTCACGACGTCAGCGGTGACGACGAGATCCTCGGCGTGGCGCAAGACCGTGTGGAAATACGTTTCGTCGGGAATGTGGCCGCGGCGGAACCAATCGGTCACAGCCGGGTCCGCCTGAAGGATGGTCTCAGCGGCCCGACGGTTGAATGCGATCCACTGGGAGCCCTTGTAGAACACCCAGTTCTTCAGGAGACGACGCGCCCGAGGGCGGCCGAAGAACCACGATTCACGCCGGTGGGAGTACTCCACGGTCAGTATCGGCGCGATGTAGAGGCCGAGCTTAAAGACCCCGCCGACGGCACGGTGGGCGGCTGCCAGGCGAGGCTGCCGTACGGTCACCCACCGATGGATGCACCGTGACAGATACATATTTGCGCCTTCATCGGCTCTGCCGAAACGCAGCCGTTTCGGCAGGGGGTCCGCCTCGACGAACGCGTCGATCCCCGAAGCCACCGATGCGTCCTCCCACGCGCGGAGATCGACCACCGGCCAGTGTTCACCCGACAACACGACGAACCAGTCAGCGTGCAGTTCCTCGAGCGCGAAGCGGACCAAGCGCAAAGTGGCCTCCACGATCGACCAGTCGCCCCAGAGGACTCGATCCCTCTCGACGAAGTGGACGCGGCTCGGCGGCCGACCTCCCCACGGCAGGTCGTCAGAAGCGAGGTCATGGTGGACGACGACCTGACCATGCGGGCTCAATTCGAGGATCCGGGCGGCGAGGGCCTCTACTTGTTGCGGGTCCTTGTGGGTCAGGATCAGGTAGGCGAAACATGGGCCGATCTCTTCGCCGGCCGGCTCCTCTTCCCTCGTGACCGAGCGGGACCCGTCGTGGCGTGGCATCACGAGGGCGCCTCCCTCGGACCTGAGTGCGCCGCTTTCTTGCTCACGGTCCTCTCCTGACTACGGACCGGTTCTTGTGGGAGAGGATCAGGTAGGCACAGCGAGCGGCGACGGCGTCGGCCGAGCCTGCGCTTTTATCGCTGGACATTGCAGTGACCCTCCGACTGCTGCTTGCGTTGCTCAGCCCCGCGGCCGGGCGTGACGGTTCCGCGAACCCGTCTACGAGCGGCGCGCCTTCGACGGTCTCCTCCGGAAGACAAAGTGTAGACCAGGCCGGTGCGGATCATGTCCGCTCCCGACGCTGGTGTTCCAGCGCGCGAGAGGTCGTGGCTGTCGTGCGACTTTCCCCGCCTGCCCGCTGCCTGTCCACGGCCGCGTCGATACTCGCGACGACCTCCGGGCGTGCGGCGGGGTCGACCTTTCGCGCGAACGGCAGTCCCGAGGCCAAGACGGCGGGAACGTCTCGGGGCGAGAGCTGCCTCCATCCGGGATAGGGCTCCGCCGGCGTGTCGAGGTCGAACGTGGTCAGTGAGTCCGCGATCTTGAGCCCGGGCACTCGACGGAGTGCCGTCTGCAGGTACGCCTCGTCGGGGATCCAGCTCTGCTCGAACCACTCGGCGACGTCCGGATCGATCGCCAAGGCCGCCTTCGCTGCCCGCCGGTTCAACGCGAACCACTGCGAGCCCCGGTAGAAGGACCAGCCTCGCTCCGGGCGTGAGCGCCGGCGCCAACCAACGGCCCAGGCGTCGCGCCGATGGACGTACTCGATCGACACGATCGGTCGTGTACGCGTACTGATCTTCATCAGGAGGCCCATGGCGCGATGGACAGCCGCTCGACGCGGTCGCGCTCAACAGCCGCCAGCGGTGACGACTTCGTGCGAGGTATTGATTGCGCTCGAAATCGGCTGAGCCGAAGCGAAGACGAGTCGGGAAGCCGCTCGGCACCGAGCAGTGCGTCATTTCCCGACGCCGCGGTGTCCGCTTCCCACTGGTGAAGGTCAACTGCGGGACGATGCTCGCCCGACACCAGCACGAACCAGTCGGCATCGAGTCGGTCCACCGCGTAGCGAACCATCCGCAAGGTGGCCTCGATCATCGACCAGTCCCCCCACGACACTCGCCCCCGCTCGACCAGGTGGATTGGTGCCGACGGGCGCCCACCCCAGGGCGGGTCGGCCGCGCGTGAGTCATGGTGCACCACGATCTGCGCGTGCGGGCTCAAGTCCAGGATCCGGCGCGCCAGCGCTTCGACCTGCCTGGGGGTTCTTGTGGCTCAGCAAGAGATAGGCAAAGTGGGGCTGATCGGAGCGTGACGTGGACATGTGGTCAACGTCCGCGGCGGGTCAGGTCCAGGACGACGGCGATGATGCGTTCTTGGTCGGCGACGAGAGGGCCGTGCCACTGGGTAGACACAGTCCATGTTCGAAGATTTGCGCGGCGACCTTTCCGCCGATCGACTCGTGCGCCGCGGTAGAGCGGCTGAAGATGGAGCGGCTTCCACACCGGTCGCGACTCCACGTTCAAGGACTCAAGCGCCAGTCGTATGTGCTCTCTTCCGACCCCGGCGCGAGACGGATCGACGGTAATGCACGTCAACCAGTAGTTGGGCTCCACGCCTCGGCCGACTGGCATCATGTCGATGCCGTCCACGGCCTCGAAAGCCTCCCGGTAGCGTTGGTTCAGTTCCCTGCGACGCGCGATCCGTTCGCTGAGGCCACGCAGCTGCCCGCGGCCGAGCGCGGCGAGCAGATTGCTCAGGCGGTAGTTGTAGCCGAGTTGCTCGTGCTCGTAGTGCACTGCGGGCTCGCGCGCCTGGCTCGCCAGGAACCGGGCGGTCGCCACGAGTTCGGCTGACCTCGAGACGAGCATGCCGCCTCCGCTCGTCGTGATGATCTTGTTGCCGTTGAAGGAAAAGGCGCCGCACTCGCCGAACGAACCCGCCGGGCGTCCGAGATACGACGCTCCGAGCCCTTCGGCCGCGTCTTCCACCAGCGGGACCCCGAACTCATCACAAGCAGCCTCGATGACGTCGTAGTCGGGGCATCCACCGAGAAGATCGACGCTCACCACGGCGGCGGGCAGGTCGCCGCGACGGGCTCGCTTGGCGAGCTCGTCGGCCAGCAGTGAGGCGTCCATGTTCCAGCTCTTCGGATCGGAGTCGACGAACACCGGCTCAGCTCCGAGGTAGCGGACGGCGTTCGCCGTGGCGACGAACGTCAGCGATGGCACGATGACCTGGTCACCGGCCTCGACGCCGGCCAGGAGGAGACCGAGGTGGAGCGCCGCCGTGCCGCTGGACAGTGCGGCGGCGTGTTCGAGACCGACTCGTTCGGCCAGCTCGCGTTCGAAGAGATCGACGTGGGGTCCCAGCGGTGCGAGCCAGTTCGAGTCGAAGGCGTCCAGCAAGAGCTCACGTTCGAGGGCTCCAGCGTCGGGCGGCGACAGGTAGATGCGTTGGGTCACGTCGAGAGCTTGTCGATCGATTTCGAACACGGAGATCCTCCTGCCCCGAGGCCGGCAGCAAGAAGGCCGAGCTGCCGTGACGCCCACGACCGCCCACGCCAGCTGGACTCTCAGATGTGAGGCCAGAACTGCCAGAGCGAGGGCGACGAGTTCGGCCAGGGCGTAGGCGGCGACCGTCCGAGGGATGCTCCACCCCGACCGGACCAAGACGTCGTAGGGATGATCGCGATCACCAGAGAGAAGCGAGCGGCCGGAGCGCCACTCGCCTGAACAGTGCCAGGGCGACCTCGACGAGGGGAAGAGCCACGAGCGCAAGAGCCCCGACTCCCGTCGTTCGACCTTCTCCAGGAGCCCAAGCGGTCGCGAGCAGCGCGGTCATGGAGATGCCCACGAAGTAGGCGCCGCCGTCTCCGAGGTACACCTTGGCGGGCGGCCGGTTGAAGAACAAGAACGCGGCGGCGGCGGCGGCCAGCGCCAGAGCGAAGCCGCGGGCGTCTCCGCTCAAGAGGAAAGCGAAGCCTGCGGCTCCGATGAGGGTCACCGAGCCGCAGAGCGCGTCCAGCCCGTCGAGCAGGTTGAAACCGTTGACGAGGGCAATGGATGCCACGGGCACGAGGAGGAACCCGGCATCACCGAAACGCGTCGAGATGACCGCGGCAAGGACCAGACCGGTCGCCAATGTCCCCAGCACCCGGGTGAAGGGGGCCAGTGGTCGGACATCGTCTGCGGTGCCCAGTGCCAACGCCATTCCCAACGGCACCAACAGCCAGGGGTCGAGCACGGCCGCGCCCACTGCGGCGCCACAACCGAGCCCGACACCGCCCAGATAGGGCGTGGCGTGGGCTTGAGGTTTCAAAGCCCCGGGCCGATCCACCAGCTGCACCCGTACGGCGAACCGCGCCGCCAACGGGGTCGCGAGTATCGAGATGACGAACGCGCCGGCGGCCACGCGCGAGGTTCTCCGTCACTGCAGTGCGCGGTGCAGACCGACCCGCATGAGGAGCGACTCGGTTCCGGAGTGCAGTTCGAGTCGGGTGGATTCGCTGAAGCCGGCGCGGCTGTACAGCGCGATCGCGCTGTGGTTCTCCCCACCGACGACGACGCGGGCGGAAGACGACCCCGTGGCGCGTGGCGGTTCGCAAGAAGGCCTCCACGAGGTCAGTCCCGACACCACGTCGGCGTTCGGCACCATCCACTGCGAGGGCCAGCAACTCCGTCTCGGGACCCTGTGCTCCAGCGGTTGAGGATGGTCCGTCTCCAGCAGGCTCGTCGGTTGCCCCGTAGCGGAGGGTCTCGATCACCCGAGGCAACGATCGCAGCAGTCTCGTAGTCGAGGACACCGCGACAGAGAGCCCATCTCGCACCAGGAACTCGCGGTAGAGCCGACCGACTTCAGCGGAACCGGCGACGAAGCCCGCGAGACCCGACTTCTGTCCCACCGACAGCTCGGGACTGTCTGCCACGAGGAGGAATCCGTGGGACGACGCGACGATGCGCGAATAGAGGCGGGACAGAAACCGGTCGCCGAGAGTAGACAGAAAACCCTCACCGATCGCGACTCCGTGCAGCGCTGCGACTGCAGGCACGTCGCGCCTCGTCGCCACCCTCACCGTGCCCTGCGCGGGGGGCATACCGTAACCTTCGATCATGGCCTCTTGACACGACGTCCCGTGCGAACAAACTCACGATAGCCTGCGCCGGACACACTGCTTTTCCGGGGGACGCTGCGGTTATTGGTCGGCACGTGCGGCTGTGACGCCTCCTGGCCGCAGTGTGCTCCTCGTCACCTGGCGCCGCGGCTCGGGCACACAATTGCGTGGTCCTCCAGGTCACCATCGCATCCGAGTGTTCGGCCAACGCGATGCTGGCTACCTGGGTCATCGTCGAACGCGTCCTGTTCGACCGCACCGACCTGGCAGCCGACCAGAGGGAAGGCACCAGCCGGCCTACTGGGGAGCACCGTCAACCGCGCCTGCGCGACGGTGAGCGAGTCACAGCTGCTGATTGGGTCGGTGGCCGTGTCCGACGCCGGCACTGGCCTCATCGGGAGGGCGGACCCCAGGTGCGGGGACGCCACCTGGGCTGCAACGGAGTGAGTGGGTGGCGCTTGCCACGAGGTTCTCCGTGCGCTAGCAATGGCGGGTGGACGCCAGCGGGGCTCACGCGAAATCCTCATGAACTAAAACTTAAATGTTTGTGAACTCGCAATAAACCCTGTCCGGCGTTCAGCGCGGCGCTACATAGTGGTATCCGGCTGGCGCAAGCCAGTCAGGCGAATATCGAATCTGGCAGTTTGGCGAATAACAAATCTGGCGGAAGAGCAAGCGAATCAGGCGGTTCGCCAATCGGCGAAGTAGGCGAAGTGTCCGCGCGCCGTCGCGGGCGTGATCAACAATGATCGTGAGGGAGGTTTCCATGGCGAAGGGAAAGATTGTGCGGAGAATTGCACTTCGAGTGGCTGCGGTTGGTACGGCCTTGGCTTTGTTGAGCCTGGCGCTCGTCGCGTCACCGGCGGCGGCCACGACCAAGAGCACCACCACGACTGTCACAGCCACGACGGCGCCCGTTGTCACCGGCGAGTCCATCACCTTCACGGCCACAGTGACTCGTCTGAATCAGACGCCGACGGGCACGGTGACCTTCGACATCACCGGAGCCGATTCCTCTACTCCTGTCTGCGGCGGCGGGGACACGATCGCACTAGGGCCGGCCAGCCCGGGCAGCAGCGCACAGTGCACTATTGGTGCCGGTCTGTTTGCGGACGCCTCGCCCTACTCGGTCTCGGCGGTCTACTCCGGTGACGCCAACTACACCGCAAGCACCGGGACGCTGTCCGAGGCCATCTACAAGGGGCGGACCACGACGTCGCTGACGTCCGCGTCGAATCCCACCGTCACGGGCCAGCCGGTCACGTTCACAGCTGTCGTGGCGCCGAACAGCCCCTCGACAGGTATGCCGACCGGCATGGTCACCTTTTCGATCACCGGAACTGGAGGGGCTTCGATCGCGTGCGACGCCGGCGACACCCAGCCGCTCGACAGCAGCGACATGGCCCAGTGCTCAGTTGGCGCTGGCCTGTTAGCCGCTAACTCGACCTACGCCGTGACCGCGTCCTACTCCGGCGATACCAACTATGCAAAGAGCACCGGAACGTTGACCCAAACAGTTGACCGAGCCGTGGCCACCATTGCGCTCGCGAGTTCGGCGAGCTCGACGCCCGACTCGGGACAGCCCGTGTCCTTCACCGCAACCATCACCGGCATCAACCCGCCCGGCGCGGGCACGCCGATGGGGTCGATCGTCTTCTCTGTGGTCGGATCCAATGGAACTGTGGTCACGTGTCAAGGCGGCGACACCGTCCCGCTCTCAGGTACGAGCGCGGTGTGCAACTTCCCCAAGGGCCTCCAGGCGACGTCGCTGACCTACACCGTGACGGCGACGCTCCAGGACCCCAACTTCAGGACTCCCGTTGCCGCCTCGCTCGTCCAGCCGGTCAACCGGGCTCCCAGCAACGTGGTGCTGTCGGGGGTCCCTGGTGGGCTCGTGTTCTCGCAGGCGTTCTCGTTCAGCGTCACCGTCAAGACCGTGGCGCCGGGCACCGGTGCGCCGACCGGCCTCTTGGAGTGGGCAGTGTGCCCGACCAGCCAGACCCAGTGCACCCCACAGACCGGCACGCTGGGCGGGAACCTCAACCTTCCGACGCCCGACCAGGACCGACATCAAGAAAAGCGAGAACAAGGTCACCATCTCGATACCTGAGGGCCTCCATCCCGGCTTCTACGACGTTTCGGCGTCCTACCTGGGAGACACGGACCAGGCGGCGAACTCGTCCTCCGTGGGGCACATCGATGTCTTCCAGGTTGCCAGCTCGATGCAGCTCGTTCTGAGCCGCAACCCGGCCAAGCAAGGGACGGCCCTGAGGATCCGGACAGCGATTCAGGCCGACTCGCCGTCAACTAGCAATGTGCTGGGCGCGCCGAGCGGGACGGTCACGTACACGATCACCGGCGCCTCCGGGGACCAGCTCACCTGCCTCGATCGGCACCGACAATGTGATCAACATTTCCACGACGCTGAAGAACCAGGGCGTGGGGAAGTGCAAGATCGGCCCGGATGCGCTGATGACGAGCGACTCGCCGTACAGGATCAAGGCGGTCTACTCGGGCGACTCGAATTACAAGACGGTCAAGAGCTCCACCACCCTCACCGTGGAGACGGTCTCGGGATAGCTGCTCGAAGGGCGTTTTGGGGGTGAGCGGAGGTGTAACCCTCCGTTCACCCCCACGCCAAAGTCCGGTAATGTCAAGCGGCTAGCTTGATTTGGTGCACTCCCCAGTTCTGCACTTGGCAGTTCTGCACCTGTCAGTCCCCCGAGGTCGGTAACCTGCCGTGTCTACCGACGTCCTGGCTCACTCGGTCACAGAGGCACCGCAGCCGGGCGGTGTTCCGAGTCCGATCACGGTCCCCAATGACCGATCACGAGAGGACAAGATCTTTCGTGTAGTGGTACGGACGGCAGGCTTCTTCGCCTTCGTCATCTTGTTCCTCATAGGGTTCTTCCTGCTCTACCGAGGTTTCCCGGCCTTTCGGGCCATGGGATGGAAGTACTTCACGACCTCGGGCTTTTCGACCATCCACAAGCCGTACCACTTCGGAGCGCTGGCGCAGATGTTCGGCACGGTCGTCATCGCCATCATCGCCGTGATCTTGGGCGTGCCCGTGGCCATCGGCACGGCGCTGTTCCTGACCGAGTACGCCCCCCTGCGGATTCGACGCGCGCTCATCGCGATGGTCGACCTGGGTGCGGCCATTCCGAGCATCATCTTCGGCCTCTGGGCACTCCACGAGTTCCAACCCCAGATCACCGGAACGACCTCGTGGATGGTGCGCCACCTCTCTTTCATCCCGATCTTCCAAGCCTCGGCGCCGCCGTTCGCCGAATCTTTCTTTATCGCGGGAATTGGTGGTCGGCCTCATGATCGTGCCCATCGTCGCCTCGGTGTCGCGCGAGGTCTTCAGCCTGGCCCCCCCCGGCGAGCGCGAGGGGGCGTACGCATTGGGTGCGACCAAGTCCCAGATGATCAGAACCGTTGTCCTCCCCTTTGGACGTGGCGGCATGATCGGCGCCTCGATGCTCGGCCTCGGCCGCGCGCTGGGGGAGACGATCGCGGTCCTGGTGATCCTCGGGAACGTCCCCTTGATCTCGCCGCACATCCTCGAACACGGCGGGCAGACGGTAGCCGCATCCATCGCGGCGTACTTCGGCTCAGGTGGCAATCTCGGGACGCAAGATCTCTTGATGCTCGGGTTCGTCCTCTTCACCTTCACCTTGATCGTGAACCTCATCGCATCGATGGTCGTGAACCGGTCACGGAGTGGGAAGGGCGTCGAAATATGACGCCGGAGTCCGGCGTCCACGAGCTACTCGATTCCCCGACCGGTTTCCAACCGAACGGCAATGGCGCGGCGGCCACGCTTCCTGTGCGCTCGGACCGGACTCTGAGCCATGCGGTCCTGGTTGGCGATGCGACGCATGCGGTCCCCCTCGCGCCACCACGCCGGACCCGTGACTTCGGATCCCAGGGAGTCGCACTGCTGGCTGCTTCGGCGCTGTCGTCCTTCGCCGTGGTGTGGGTCCTGTTCTATCAACTGACGTTGTTGTCGGGGGCGTTCGGCTTCCTGATCTGCTGGTACGCGTGCTTCCTCGCGGTGTTCTGGGTCGTGACCAACCAAGTGGTCGATCGCTCCGCTGCCACCGACCGCGTGGTGACGACGATGGTGGGAACCTGCGCGGCAGTCGTCGTCGGTGCGTTGCTCTACATCGTTATCTGGGTCGTGCTCAAGGGCGTCGCCCACTTCAGTTTCGGGTTCCTGACCCGAACCATGAAGGACTACCAGCCGGCCCTGGGGTCCAAGCTCTTCGGTGAAGTCGGGGTGGGCCAGGCCATCGTGGGAACGCTCGAGGAGGTTGGGCTGGCGGCTGTCATGGCGGTCCCTATCGCCTTTCTCACCGCTATCTTCTTGAACGAGGTCGGAGGGTGGGGAACGAGGTTCGTCCGCACCATCGTGACGGCCATGAGCGGGGTTCCCTCTGTCGTCGCCGGTGTCTTCATCTATGCCATCTTCATCGAGTCCCACATCTTCGGGTACTCAGGTTTCGCCGCCGCCATCGCGCTGTTCGTGCTGATGCTCCCGTCGATCACCAGAACGACGGAAGAAGTGCTGCGGGTCGTGCCGGGAGGACTCCGTGAAGCGTCACTGGCACTCGGGGCCTCGGAGTGGCGGACCGTGCGGCAGGTCGTCCTCCCCACCGCACGCTCGGGCCTCGTCACCGCCGTGATCCTCGGCGTCGCGATCGCCGCGGGCGAGACCGCCCCGCTCATCTTCACCGCCTTCGGGGCCAACACCTTGAACGCCGACCCGTTCCACGGTCCCCAGGGCGCGCTGCCCCTGGTGCTGTACGAGAACATCTTTGCGGCGCAAGCAGTGGTGGTGCAGCTGGCCTTCACCGCCGCGTTCGTGCTCCTCGCGCTCGTGCTGATCCTGTTCGTGCTGGCCCGGCTGCTGGGCCGGCGATCGACCCGGAAGGGCCGGGTACGCGGGCTCATCAAGGTGCCCGTCCACTGGGCGAAGAGTCTGGTCGGCCGATGAAGGTCTTCTCGCGCGAGCGCTCGAGAACGGCCGAAGCTCCTACGGCCCGGGTCCCCATCGCGGCCGCCACCGCCCAGGTCCCGGCCATCGCGGCTCCGACGCCGCAGCCGGCCCGGCTCGAGACGTACGGCGTCTGCGCCTGGTTCGGTGGGAGGCTCGTCCTCGAGTCCGTCTCGCTCAACATGGAGCCCTCACAGGTGACGGCGCTGATCGGCCCTTCGGGTTGTGGCAAGTCCACCTACCTCCGCATTCTCAACCGCATGCACGAGCTCGTCCCCGGTGCCCAGTTGGCCGGACGGGTGGAGCTCGACGGAGTCGACATCTACGGCGGTGGCACCCGCGCCACGGAGAGCCGCAAACACATCGGCATGGTGTTCCAGAAGCCGAACCCGTTTCCGGCGATGACGATCGAGGAGAACGTCCTCGCCGGGCTCAAGTTCTCCCGGGTCAAGCTGCCTGCGACCCGGCGCCGCCAACTCGTGGAGGAGATGCTCGCGAAGGCGGGCCTGTGGAACGAGGTCAAGGATCGTTTGGACGAGTTGGGCGGGTCGCTCTCCGGTGGCCAGCAGCAGCGGCTCTGCATCGCCCGCGCCTTGGCGGTGCGGCCGAGGGTGCTCCTCATGGACGAACCGTGTTCCGCGCTCGACCCGACCTCGACCAACCGCATTGAAGAGACCATCCGGGACATCGCCCACGAGGTCACCGTGATCATCGTGACCCACAACATGCAGCAGGCGCAGCGGGTGTCCGACATGTGCGCCTTCTTCCTCGCTGCCGAAGGAAAGCCAGGACACGTGGTCGAGTGGGGCCCGACCGAAACCATGTTCTCCAACCCATCGGACCCGCGGACAGCTGACTACGTGCACGGGAGGTTCGGATGACAACCTTGCGTCGCCTTGCCTGCGTGTTGGCCACGGTGATCGTGGCCAGCGTGGTCGGCTACTCGGGCTGCGATCGTGTCCGAGGCCCAGCCGGCTGGTGCCACGGACCCGCAGCTCAACTCCACGGGTTCGAGCTTCGCCGGCGTGGCGATCTCGGAATGGGAGGGCCAATTCGACGAAATCGACGGCGGTGACATCAACTTCACGGTTTCTAGTTCCATCGTCGGGATGAACGACTTTTGCAACAACACGGTCAATTTCGGCGCCACTGATATCTCCTACGCCACCGGGCAGGCGGACTGCAGCACCGCTCAGGTGCCCTACCCGTTCCAGTACATGCCTGACGTCGCGGGTGGGCTCGCGTTCGAGTACAACCTCCAGGGCGCCAACGGCCAACGGATCACGAACCTCGTTCTCAACGGTCCGACGCTGCTCGGGATCTTCACCGGCGCCATCAAGAACTGGAACGACTCGGCCATCCAGGCCTTGAACCCGGGCATACCGCTGCCCAACCAGTCGATCACCGCGTTCTACCGCAGCGACCCTTCCGGTGAGAACTACCTCCTGTCCGACTACTTCTTGCACGTCGACCCTGGCCCGATCACCGCCTTCCAGCAGGAGGCGTCAGTCCCCACCACTCCGGGCACACCGTCGGCCACGTGGGCCTCTTTCAGTAATGGCGTCCCGGCCAACCTGGACACCTTGGTGGGGGAGAACGGTGCCGACGCCGCCTCGCAGGAACCCCTGCAGACTCAAGGTGGCATCTCGTACGTCGAGACCGCCTACGCCAAGAACGTCGGCTTGCCCGTGGCCTCGGTGGTCAATGCCGCCGGTGTGGCGGTCCAACCCGCGTCCTACAACGTGGCAGAGGCGCTGACGGCGGCGATCCTGTATTCGGACCTGACGCAGAACCTGGGTGGGGTGTACACGAACCCGAACCCGGCCACCTACCCGATCTCTGCCTATAGCTACTTCGTTGCCCAGTGCGTGCCGGCGCAGGCGGCGCAACAGAGCTTCCAGTGTGACAGTGCGGGCAACGTCACGTTTGGCGCGGCCCAAGGTGCGGAACTGTCCCAGTTCATCACGTACGTCGCGTGCCTCGGACAGGTCAACATGGCCAAGCTGGGCTATTCGCCCATACCGCCCAACCTGGTCGAGGACGACTTCCAGGCGGCCGGGCGACTGCCCGGAGGGACGACGCCGCCTCCGCCGACCGCCCAGAACTGCCAGAACCCTTACATCACCGGGGCGCTGCAGCCGGTCGGCGGTCCGACGGTTCTCTCGACGACCAACCCCGGCGGCTCCGACCTCAGCGGTGCGGGGGCCGCCGTCGCCGCGGCCGGACAGGCCCACGCCGCGGCTGCCGCAGCCGGCGCGGCGTCAAGTGGCGGAGCGACCAGTACCGCCGCCACCAGCGCCGTCGCGGCTGCGGCACAGGCGGCCAAGTTGAGGAAGGCTCTCGATCCCCTCACCAACCCCGAGGCCGTCTATCCGCGCCAGACGGCGCTGACGGGCGCGGCCACCCGGGCGCTCTCGGGTTGGTCGCCGGCGCAGATCGCACTGTGGTCCACCGTCTTCATACTGGTCATCGCCGGAGTCCCGCTCGCCCTGTGGCTGCTCCAACGGCGCAGGCGACCCGATCTTTCCGACCCTGGGGGCGGCGTGACACCCGGTCCGCGGAGCAATGTGACGTGAGCCTGACCAGAACCGGCCGGAGCCTCCGCCTGGCGGCGGCGCTGGTCGTCGCCTGTCTCAGCCTCTTGGTGTTCGCATCGGCGCACGGCGACGTCGCCACGGCGTCGGTATCCCCCTCGGACGTGTCTACGGGGTGCGCGCCCGAGACAGCGACGTGCAGCCAGCAGTCCTCCCCGTTCTCGGTGACCGCCGGACCGGTCACGAACGTCGGCCTGAACCAAGCCGTGTACATCGATGTTACCGGCGTCCCACTCGGTGACGATTTGGAGGTCGCCTACTGCTCGCTCGCCGGGACGGGCACAGAGGTCGTGGCTCAACCGCAATGCGCGGCAGAGGTCCCGGGACAAGGTGGCGGCGCGGCCACACCGGAGCCAGAGCAGTACGAGTACGGCACCGTCACGTCGAACCAGACCATCCTCGCCATCTCGAGCCGAGTACGACCCCGATATCCCCGGTGCCGATGCGATCGTGTCGCAGACGGGCTGCCAGGTCGTCGGGTCGGGTTCACCGGGCTGCGAGGGGTACACGTCCGGTTCGACGGGCACTTTCTTCTGTGACAACGCGTCCAACCCGTGCGGAGTCGAGATCATGGACATCCCGCAAGATGAGGTCCAAGACGTCGACCAGGACGGCGAGCCGCCGTCGCCGGACTACTCCGCCGTGGGGAACACAGTGATCTTCCCGCTCACGTTCAATCAGGGTGGAGATGGGTGCGGCACGGCGCCGGTTATGCAGGTTGACTCGTCCTACAGCGCCGCGCAGTTCATCCCGGCTGCCGGTGAGGCCACCTGCAACGGACCAGGCGGCGTCGCGGCGCTGCCGACGGAGCTGCCGTCGGTCGACGACCCTGGCTGCGCCAACGGCACGGGCACGCACTGCCCGATCTACGACGTCATTGACGGCAGTACCCCGGTCAGCTTCACGGACGACCCGGAGGACCCGGCGACCGTGGCCGAATTGAATGCGGCGGGTGGGAAGTTCGCCTACATCCCAATCGCCGCCTCAGCGACGGAGATCGCGTTCAGTGGCGCCGCCGGGTCTTCGTTCGGAGGCAGTACGGCGATCTATCCACTCGACTCGTACGAGCTGACGCCCGCCATGGCGGCCGGTGTGATGACGCAACTGTGGACTTCCACGGTTGCGTCGCCGGCTGACCCCGACGACGACCTCTGCTACGAGCTGTCCGGGTCGGCGAAGTGCACGGAAACGCAACAGAGCTTCCCGAAGGACCTGCTGGTGGAATCGGCGGACGGGAAGACGGACAATCTCGACGTGAGCGGTGCGACGTCAACCACCGACGAGACCGATCCCTTCGATACCTACGCCTACGGACCTCCCGACACCTTCTACGACGGACAAGGAGACAACATCGGGACCAGCGACATGGCCTACTACGGCGACACGGCATACGTCATGCTCAACCCGTGGCCGTTCACTGACGGAGGCCTCACGACCACTGAGGAACAGCTCGGAGCGATGTGGCCCTCCACCGGAAGTGGCGCCACCTACGAGACCACCGCATGGATGTGCGACACGCCCAACCTCAAGACGACGGTCAATTTGCCCTTCGGCGGCTCGGCGTCCGTGCAGGACCTGCTGAGCGGTCAACAAGTCCTCGCGGACGCGGAACAGGGTCCGGTGGCGGGCGCCAACAACCAAGGGATAAATCCGAATGGATTGACGCCCGGGGTGGTCGAGCAGCACATCATCTACCCGACCAACGAGTGCAAGACGCTGTCGACACTGCCTGGTGACTTCGCCGGAAACACCTCCACTGTCAACGATGTGTACGACCCCTCCAGCTCTCCGATCACGGCGGCACACGTCGTGGACGCCGCCGTCCCCAAGTACGGCGGAACGGGCGGGTTTGCCTTCACCGCCATGGACAGCTCGGAGGCCGACTTCTTCGGCCTGCTGCCCGCCAGCCTGCAGAACGCCGCCGGCGCCTTCGTCGGTCCCAGCGCGCAGTCGATCGACGATGCCTTGAACGACGCAATCAAGAATCCCGACGGCACGCTGTCACCCGATCTGGACGACATGGGTGACGCCGGCGCCTACCCATTGCCGATGGTGACCTATGCGCTGGTCTCGACGGCTGCCCAGGAGACCGCGGACGAGGCCACGCAGCTAAAGGATCTTCTCACGAACCTGGTCACCTACTCGTACGACGGTGGAAACTCCTCGCTGCCGTTGCCGTCCGGCTACGTCCCGCTTCCACAGAGCCTGTACAACCAGGCCCTGACCGACATCGCCAGCGACATCGTGTCGCCGGGCGGCTCGACCTCCTCGGGTGGGTCGAACGGCACGTCCGGCTCGGGTTCAGCGCCCGCCACAAGCGTAGGGAGCGCGCCTGGAGCAGCCTTGGGCGCGTCCGCAGGTCCCGGGGGCACACGTGGCTCCTCCTCCTCGAGGTTTGCAGGGCACGGGTCAGCGACCGCCGCGCCGACGGGTGGATCTGGCGGTTCTTCCCCCGGCAACTTCGTCGGGCGCCTCATTACCGTGACGGTGGGCGACAGCCGCTACTTCGTGCCGGCGCTGTTGCTCTTGGCCCTCCTCTGTCTGATCGCGGGGCCGTTGCTCTACATGTCGCCGACGCTACGAAGGCCAGCGAGGGCGACAGGTGACGGGAGCGCCGAGGGAGGTGCCGATGGCACCGCGGACGTCAGCGGCCCCGGTCCACCGGAGGGAGGCTGATGGACGGTCTCGCCCTCCACGAAGCTGAGGAGGCGTCGGCCGAGACCGGACATACGACGGACCTGGACAAGCGAGACGAGAGGTTCGCCGGGCCACGCGTCGCAGACGTGTTGGGCCAAGCGGTGCGGACCCAGCCTCCGTCGAAGGCGCAGGTCCTGTTCGAGCGCGTCGTCGCGACGGTTCGCTCGTGGCTGGCGGTCTTGCTCCGTCCGCGCGTCGCGGGCGTGCTCATCTTCGGGTTGGGCGTGTTCATCATGCTCCTGCTCGGCTACATCTACCTCTTCACGCCGCTCAGCGAGGGCCGTGCGCAACACACTCTCCTCCAGGAGATCACCGCCAGCCCGGCCAAGACGTTCAACCTGGCGGAAGGGAAGCTGCCGCCGGAGGGCACTCCGGTGGCCGTGCTGGAGATCCCCGCGTTGCACCAAACCGACGCGGTCGTGCAGGGCACCGACGCCCAGGACCTGCGCCTCGGGCCGGGCCACATGCCGACGACGGCGTTGCCGGGGCAACCGGGCAACGCCGTGATCGCGGGACGACGTGCCACCTTCGGCGCGCCATTCGGCGCCATCGGATCGCTCAAGAGGGGTCAGCTCATCATCGTCGTCGACGGGTACGGCACCTATCACTACAAGGTGAAGAGGGTCGTCTACGCGGAAGGAGGACGGCACGACGTCGTGACCGAGACCGCGACGAACCGCCTCACGCTGGTCACGGCGGCCTCGGGGTTCTTCCCGCACGGGCAGGCTCGCGGTCATCGCCCAGCTCGAGGGAAAGCCCCTGGCGGACACGACCCAACCACACTTCCACGTGGCCATCGGCAGAGCTCGGCCTGGCCGGCGATCCGGCGTCGGGACTGCTCGCCATCTTCTGGTGCATCGTCTTCTTCGTCCTCTTGAGCGCCGCGGCGTGGCTAGTGCGACGTTGGGACCAGCCGGTCGTGGTGTACGTTCTCGCCGTACCCGTTCTGCTCCTGGTCGCGCTGTTCGCCTGTGAGAGCATCATCGGGTTTCTCCCCGCCACGGTTTGATTCGTGCTGAGGTCGCAAGTGAACGGAAAGAGAACTGAACGACGCGGCAATGCGTCGTCGCTGCAGCGGCCTTGCTCCTCGCGTTGGGCGTGGGGCTTGCGGCCTGCGGCGGACCGACGAATGCCGCCTCGGACCAGCAGTCGACCACGTCGACGACGAAAGCGGACATTGTCGGAGCGCAGCCCAAGGGCCTCTCGGCCGTGAACGCACCGATGCGGGTCACCTACGGGACCGGTGTCCATCGGCGCCGCCGACCCGACGACCACGATGCCCAAGGGGGGCGGCTACCAGACGATTCAGCCGGGGCTCAACCCCGGGCAGGACATCATCATTGAGGACGGTCGCGTGTCCTGCCTCAGGACCTCCAGGCGAGCATCAGCGCCCCGATCGTCTGGTACAACCTCTCGCAGCAGCCCGCAACGGATCGTCTTCGACGACTACAAGTTTTACCCGGTCGACTCGGGCACCATCCCTCCAGGCGCAACGTTCACCTGGACGCCTCCCGCCGGAGGCCCGGTCAGCTACACCGCTCGAGCCGTCCGGTTTCGTCGCCAAGGTGTTCGTCAACTCCGAACTCGGGCGGACCCGGCACCTTCGGCAACTCCGGCAGCACCGGCGGAACCTGATCCGGTTTACCAGCCGTTCGCGCACCGTGACGCGGAACGGCAACCGAAGGCCCATGACGGCGAGCCGGCTTCGGCGAGCGGGGACCCCGGTGTCGGGCCTGCGTAGAGGGCGCCGCCCTGCTTCCCGCGTAGCAAGTGAAGTCGCCGTGAACGTGGTGAAAACAGACACGAACATTTCTTCGTGGGTGTGCGCGGTGTTCACAGAACGTTTACCCCGGTTCCCTAAGTGCGCGGCGGCGAAGGGATCGATCACGGTACTGAGGTGCCCTTTGGCTGCCGAGCCGGCGAACGCTGGCATCGGAGAGACACACAAACCAACAAAGGAGACCCATCAACATGCTGAAGAAGCTGTTGGCACGCCATCGCGCGTTGCGGACGGGCGCGACAATTGTGGGGGCGTCGGCGCTGGCAATTGGCTTCGCCGCCCCCGCCTTCGCCGCCCAGAACCAGAATGTCAACAACGGGAACGCGGACAACTCGACCCGCCCAGAACTACCTCATCGTTCAGGGTGGTTCGAACACCGCTTACCTCTTGATGCAGGGCGAGGCCGCCCTCTTCAACGAGAGCCCTGGTTGTGACATCGTCGGTCAGACCAGCACCAGCGGGGCGAGCGGCGTGCAGCCGCTCGACTACGGCTGCCCTGGACTCGGTGGCGAAGCGGGCACGGCACAACCCTCTGCGCAGTCGTCGCCCTTCACGGTTCCGGTTACAGGGGCCTCCAAGAAGGTGACGCTCGGGGCTGGCGCGGCGGGCGATGGCGTCGAGGCGGGCGACCTGGTCTACGACAGCGCCGGCGATATCCCCACCGGGGACGTCATCACCTCCTTCAACACCACGAGCGGCAAGATCAAGCTGCAGGTGAAGACGACGGGGACTTCGGCGTCTGACACGGTTACGGTCGTCACCACCGCCCAAGACGGTGAGAACGGCTTTAGCACTTGGGGCCAGCAGAACCCGTTCAATGACGTCCTCGTCGAGGAGCCGTCGTACGGTTCGAGCAGCGGCATCCTGGAGCTCGAAGGCACTGGTAGCTCGTCGGTGGTCGGTCACTCCGCCACGACCTTGAACCCGTGCTCGTCGGGTACGTGCAACCCGAACGCGGTGAACGTGTCTCCGCTCGACGCGGCCCGCTCGTCCCGGGCACCGAAGCTCACCCAGAACCAAGCCAACGGTGGCGACTTCGAGGGTCTGAACTTCGTGGCCTACGCCGAGGACGCCGTGAGCTACCTGTACTGGACCTCGTACAACGGCACGTCGGCGAACAGCACCGACGCCGCCAAGTGCATCAACCAGATCGGCGCGGCGAACATCACGACCGGTGAGCTCAAGCTGGTCTGGAACGAGACGTACAGCGGCGGCGTGCCCAGCGAGACGTGGAACGCCGTATTCGGCTGCACCACCGCCGGGAGCTCCCACCCCATCTACGCCTACTGGGCGCAGAACGGTTCGGGCACCGAGTCGACGTGGGCGACCGCCACGGGCGCGAGCTTCCCGGGCACCTCCTCCAACTGGCCGAGTAGGCAGATCATCTTCGAGAACGAGACGTCGTCGATCCTGGGCAACGACACGCACGCACCCGTGGGTGACGTGATGTTCTTCTTCTCGTACGGGCGCTTCAACCAGCTCTGCCCGAACACCGCGGGGGCTGCGACGCAGACTCTCGCCTCGGGCTGCACGGGCAAGTCGGACGAATCGGAGGCGAACGCAGGTCCAGTTGGGTCAGAAGCTGAACGGCATCGCACTCGACCAGGCTGACATCAACAACCAGCTCCCTGGCCTGGAGGGGAGCGCCTTCCCGGGTGACCGCCTGCTGTACAACGTGTACTCGGACGGCTCGAACTCGGAGATCCCGGCCAGCAACCCGGCGACGCTGAACGCCATCAGCGAGGACGGGTTCATCTGCAAGCCCTCGACCGCGACGGACATCGACCCGAACACCGGGGCGACCTACCGCTCGGAGATCGACACGGCGATCACGAATGAGGGCTTCACGCCGCTGCCGAACCTCCAGGTCGAGGACGGCCAGGGCGACTCGACCGGCCAGTACAACGGCACGAAGGCGGGCATCCCGAACCCGGCGTGGTCAGACGGGCTGCAGGGTTCCAAGTACCAGGCCTCAGTCGAAGAGGCTGCGCCTTGGAGCTTCAGCCCCGTCAACGTTGACACCGACAACTCGGCCGTCAGCGGCACCTACAACAACGTCGAGGACGGCGGCGCCACCCTCGGCACTCAGTCGGCCAGCGCCACGGCGCCGATCGGCTACTGCATCACGGTCACGACCGACGGCGACTCGGCCGGCGACTGACACTTGCTGCAGCGTTAGTACCAACGGAAGGCCGGTCGCCCGGGCTGTGGGTTCTCACCCACAGCCCGGAGCCGGCCCTCCGAGTAGCACAGGTTTCAGCGCAACGACCCGGCTTGACGGCCGGGTCGTTGCGCGTCGTCCGGCACGACGTCGTGGCCCGCCGGAAGGTCACCGCGGCCGGGAGGCGCGGCGAGCCGGGCAGGAGACCCGTCGCGTGACGGTTAGTCTTTTTGGTCGTGGCCAAGCACACGCGGCGTCGCTGGCGCGGTTCGCCAGCGCCGCCGCCCGCCCCCCCGGCTGACCCACCTCGAGAAGACGCGTCACGAGACGGCGGTGCGTTCGAGCCGGTCGGCGAGTTCTTCGGCGGTGGGGACACCGACGACGGACCGCTCGTCACCGGACCGGTCGTCACCGGACCGGTCGAGGGGGAAGCGTTCGGGGGCGAGCCGGTGCCCGACGAGGACTGGTTCGGTTCGGACCAACCCGGTGAAGACAGCTACGCCGCCCGCATGGACGTTTCCCTGGCGTCCATGCTGATGCTCGGGGCCAGCCCCTATCAACGCATCGACGGGATGGGGCTGGCTCGTAAGGCGCTCGAGGAACCTCCCATAGGTGATCCCCGCCGGGACATCTCCGCGGAGGAGCGCTCGATCCTGGCCAATGCCCGTGCCTGGTGCCTGCTCGTGCACGGCGACTTAGGCCACCTTTCCCGGCTCGACGATCCCTTCGTGCTGGCCGATGCCGAGCGCTTCGTCGAAGTGGCCCGTAGCGTCTCTCCGGGGAACCCGTCCATCGAGACCACGCTGGCCCTGCTGCGGCTCCGTCAAGGCCGCACGGCAGAAGCCACACAGATCATCGAGGGGGCCATGGAGGGCTTCGGCGCGGTGCCCGAGCACGAGCGCAGCGGGAGGACCCAGGGAGCGGCGATCCTGGCCGTGGTCACGCAGGCGCTGGTGGCTGCATCGTCGGGGGACACGCGGCGGCGAGGGTCCTCTGCAGCGCCGCCCGGGCCGTTGTGGCGCCGATCGACCTCGACGAGGCCGCCTTCGCAGCCTTGTTGGCCCAGGTCGAAGGGTCGATCACCCCTCGCTCCTGACCGCGAGGCGCCTCGAGGATCAGAGTGTTCATCTCAGTGTTACGTCGATGTTGCATCGGGTTCACCCGTTTCGCCTAGCCTCTGGGACACCGCGGCACGACTGGCCGAGGCGGTGCGCCGCACGGAGGGCAGTCAGAGGATGTGGACACAGCGAGAGACCGGGCGGCGCTGGCCGTTCGCGAGGATGCGGGACCGTGCCAACGACGCCCGACACCGACACCGTCGGGCTCCTCGACTCCGTCTCGCGGACGGCGTCGTACACCGGCCCTACCCCTCTGGAGACGCCGCCCAGCACCGCCTGGGAACTCCTCTCCACCGTCTCGGCGCAGGCCGCGCTGATCCCACCGAAGCGCCCGTCGGCGAGCCGGGGGTCCGCAGCGACGAGGATCCGCGTCTTCGCCGGTCAGGATCGCGTCCGCCGACCTGGAGGATCCTCCCCGGATCTGGGAACGCGTTCCGCTGCGCAAGCTCGCCATCGGCGGTGGCCAGCTTTGCCCTCTTGATCGGAGGCTTGGCCGCCGGGCTCACCATGGCGACCAGTGCGAACCCGCCGGCCCACGTGCACGTGGCAGACAGCCCGGCGGCGGACCGGCTCGCCACGCGCCAGGCGGTGCTCCACCTGGCTCGAGCGACAGCAACACCCGATCCGACACCGCCTCAGGTCGCGGAGTCAGCGCCGACGTCGGCGCACGAGGTGTTCGGCTACGCGCCGTACTGGTCGCTCCCGGAGGCCTCACAGATCCCAGTCGACGACTTCTCCACCATCGCGTACTTCGGCGTCGACGTGAACCCCAACGGGACGATTCAGACGTCTGGGTCGGGCTGGAACGGCTACGAGAGCCAGGACTTCACCGATCTCGTGAACGCGGCACACCAAGCGGGTGACCGGGTCGTGTTGACCGCGACCGATTTTTCGAACTCGTCGCTCGACACGCTGACTCACGATCCGAACGCAGGCGTGACGCTGGGGCTGCAACTGAGGGACCTGGTGAAGGACAAGAACCTCGACGGGGTGAACCTCGACTTCGAAGGAACCGGGAACGGGGACCAGGCCGGTCTGGACCACCTGGTGTCGCAGGTCGACTTCATCTTGCACACGACCGATCCGCACTACCAGCTCACCATGGCCACGTACGCGTCCTCAGCGGGTGACCCCTCCGGTTTCTACGACATCGCGGGCCTGAGCAAATGGGTCAATGCCTTCTTCGTCATGGCGTACGACGTCAACCAGGGGCCGTCCCAGGGGAACGGCAATGCCGGCGGTGCGGACGCGAGCTACATCTCGCAGTACATCTCTGCGGTAGGCGCCTCGAAGGTCATCTTGGGCTTGCCACTCTTCGGGTACGACGAACCGACGAGCGGTCCCGATCTGGGCGACGCCGCCACCGGTCCGTCGCAGACGGTCACCTACGCACAGGCCATGGCCTCGGGACCCACGTATTGGGACGCAGCCACGCAGACCGCGTGGACGTCGTACCAGAGCGGCGGGCAGTGGCACCAGGTCTTCTTCGACAACGTCAACACGATCGCGGGCAAGGTCCAACTGGCGGGGGACTCGGGCCTGCTCGGAGTCGGCGCGTGGGCGCTCGGGATGGAAGGCGACGACGACTCCGTGCTGTCCACCCTCCACGGCGGGACGACGCCGCTGCGCACGCCGCCGGCAGGGCCGGCCACCGGGTCCGTCAGCACCCAGGGCCCGGGCTTCCAGGAGTCCGGGCAATTCGGGGGCCCCGCCGACGTCCACCACGCCGTCGGCGCACAAGCAGCGGGCAAGTGGGGCCAGCACCACGACGACCACGACGGTCGTTCCGAACGACTCGACGACGACCACCGTGAGACCGACGACCACCACGACCAACGGTGCGCAGCAGTCCACGACGACGTCCGGCGCGACGGGAGGAACGGGAACCAGCAGTGCCAGCTCCACATCGACGACCGGGCCGCTCCCCTGAGCTCGCAGTGCCGTTGAGCAGGCGAGCGTTAGGCCGCCGCGGCGCGTGTGTCCTGACGGCGGTCGTGGCGGTGACGGCCGCAGCGTGTGGCAACAGCGGGCCCTCAGAGGGAGCGCTGCAAGGCAAGTCGGCGACCTCGATCGCAGGACAGTCGATCACGGCCTTTCACCGGCAGCAGTCCGTCAGTTTCGTGACGAAGACACTCGTCGGAAAGAGCACCACGATTGAGGCCGGCGCCACCACTCGTGAGGGTCCCGCCGCCGAGACTGTCACGACCGACGGGCAGCCGGTGATCGACGCCGTGTTGGTGAAGCAGGTCGCGTACCTACGGGCGACGTCGTCGGTGCTCCGAGAATTCCTTGAAGCTCTCCGCCAACGACGCGACCGCCTACGCCGGGAAATGGATCTCGATCACGGCGGCCGACCCTGCGTACGAAGAAGTCGTGAACTCGCTCCGACCGACCCAGGCCATCGATCACTTCGTCCCAGAAGAGCCGAACCTCCGTATAGCCGGGGTCACGTCGATAAGCGGGCGTTCCGCCGTCGCCGTGACAGGAAGCCCGGGGGCCCAGATCGAAGCCGGCGACACGGCGCTCACGACACTCTTCGTCTCGACCACCGCGCCCTACTTGCCCATCAGCTCGACGATCGTGGTCAAGAGCGCATCGGGGACGACCGCCGAGCGTTTGGCCTCAGTGTACGGCAAGTACAACGAGCGGGTGGACCCGATCGCCCCCACGGGGGCCACGCCCATCTCGTCAATCAGCAGCTGACCAAAGAGACTGGTGTCGGGGCGAGGTGCGGAGTCAGGGGGGATGAGCGGGTGGGTCGGGCGGCGCGTCAGGCCGCCGGGCGTTGGCGGCGGGCGGCGTCGCTGACGTCGCCCATGGCGAGCGAGGCCATGCCGTCGCTGGCACGCAGCCGGTCGAACTCGTCGAGGAGCCGATGCAGCCGTTCGAGGTTCTCGGTCGGGTACGCGGCGAAGTTGTGCGGGTGCCACCAGAGGTGCACGACGCGGCCCCGGCGTGCCGCGTCACGCAGTGCCTTGACGATCCGGCCGTCTTGGAGCGGCAGCAGCACCTTGGTGGAGGGAGCCCAGGGACGAAGGAACGCGCTGGCCGGCACGTTACACAGGCCCGAGGGCTCGACCAGCTCGTCCCACGCGAAGGTGGGCAGGGCCGGACCCGCCCACGTCGAGGCCAGTCGGGCGGCGCGCACCGGCTAGCCCCGAGTCGTCTCCGGGCCGCGACCGGTGAGCCCAGCCGGGTTGGGGCCCGCGGTAGCACTCGAAGCCCGTCTGGACGAGCACGGACGCGAGCGCGGGGTCCCACTGGTTCCGCGGGAGCACGAGGGACCGCAGCCGCAGGCCCCGTGTGGCCGCGGCCGCCTGCGCCGCCTCGAGGTCGGCCCGGAAGGCGTCGGCGCCGGGACCCGGCTCGAGGCAGTAATAGTGGGAGTAGGTGTGCGACGCCAGCTCCTGACCCCGGATCTCGGACAGCTGGTCCACCAGCGAGCCGGCAAGGTGGAGGGGGTCTTCGTCCTCGGTGGCCCCGATCGGTTCGAGGTAGGGGTCGAGGCGCGCCTCGCGGTAGGCCGGGAGGGTGGCAGGGCTCAACGCATGCGCCTCGGCGGCGGTGGAGGCGAACAACAGCCCCACCGTGGCCCACGTGGCGTGTATCTCCCTGCTGGCGAACAATTCGGCCACTGTCGTGACCGTCGGTCGGCTGGCGACCAGCGACTTGGTGACGGCAGGGTCGACCGCCGTGTGGTCGCGCATGCCCCAATGCAGCTCGAAATCGAGCGAAATCACCAGTGCTCCGGGCCCGCGGACATCCGACACGGACGGAGAGGCTAGCAATGACGCCTGACGCCTCGTCAGCGCACCCCGTCGCGCCGACGCGCCGCCAGGTAGTCCCACGCCGTCGGGTGCCAGCGCAGCTGCGAGTGTTCCGCGCCGGGCAGCGGCGGCACGGTGACAGGGGCGGTCCCGGCGAGGACCGCGTCGACCTGGTCGAGCAGCAGCGGCATCACGCACGCGAGGTGCAAGAAGGGATAGGTGGCGAAGGAATCGGCGTCGCCGGGCGTGAACCTCGCCTGGGCCAGGATGCCGCCGGTGTCGATGCCCGGGTCGACCAGGTGAACCGTCGAGCCGGCGAGCTCCGGGCATCCCTCGCGCAGCGCCCAGTAGCCGCCGTGCACCCCGCGATAGCGGGGCGTGACACCCGCGTGGATATTCAACACCGGCACGCTGATCGCATCGAGGACGGAGCGGGAGATGATGCGGGTTCCGTGCACCACGACCAGTGTGGGCGCTGCCTGTTTGAGGAGGGCGATGGTGCGCTCGTCGTTCACCGAGCTCACGAGGGACGCGTTCGACAGGGGGGTGAGATCGAGGCCGTACTCCTGCGTGATCTGTCGGATGCGCCCGCGCCCGCGCCGGTGCAACACCGGCACGACGAGCCCGACGAACGCGACCTGCCCGGCCACCGTCGACCAGCCGAGCCTGCGGGCGCGCCGCCGGGCGAGGGTGAGCCGCGAGGGCGGCTCCTCGAGGATCGCGATCACCGTGGCGCGCCGGCCGAGGTGGGTCGAGAGGGCATGGGCCACCGAGGCCGTGGCGGCGCCGCGGCCACCGAGCAGGACGACGCGGGGCGCCTCAGCGGGCACGGTGACCGGTCACCCTCCGATGGCTGCCCTTCGCGCGTCCGCTTCCGCGTCTGCACGTCACCTAGCGGTGTCGTCGCGGTGGGAGGTGACGTCCATGGCGGCGCGAGGCTACCGCCACCGTGTGGCGTGATTCCGGCCCCACCTAGAGACAGGCCGGTGCGGCCAGAACGTCTGGCGGTCGGCGTGCGAGGCGACCCAGCAACGAGGACGCTGTGGCGACGCCGACCATGACCGCGATCGCCATCACGCCGAAGTCAAGCCAGAGGTGGGCGGCAGTCCCGATGAGCAGGGCACGCAGGGCGTCCACCTCGCGGCTCAAGGGGTTGATCAGGCTCAATACTTGTAGCCACTGAGGCATTGGTAGCGCTCGTCACGGAACTTCGGAGAGAAGCCTACGGTAGATGTCTTCGACCTCGTGCGCTGCAGATCTCACGTCGAAGATAGCGCTCCGGTCGAGAGCGGCCTTCCCGAGCTCTTCACGGACGGTGGAATTCCGTACCAGCCGCTCCAACGACGTCGCCAGCATGTCGGCGCGTCCGGGCGGGACGAGCAAGGCGTCAACCCCGTCAGTGAATAGACCGGGGATCTCACCCACCGTGGTCAGAACGAGCGGCAAGCCGGCGCTTGTTGCTTCCATGACGGCTACGGGCAGGCCTTCGTGGCGGGACGCCAGCGTGAAAACATCGGCACCGGTCATGAGCCGTAGGACATCGCTGCGTGGACCCAGGAACCTGAACCGATCTCCAAGGCCGAGGTCGCTATGAATCCGATTCAACTCCTCGGCGAGGGGGCCGTAACCTGCCGATGCGAACGAGACCGGTGCGCCGCCTGCCAGGAGTATTCGAGCTGCCTCGAGGAGGATGTCATATCCCTTCTCCGGACGAAGGTTGGCGACCGCGAGGACCAGCACGTGGTCGTCTGGGACTCCCAGCTCATCGCGAACTTCTCGACGGATCGTCTCCCTGTCGGTACGCATTTCGGCAGACCGCGACACGTCCACTCCATGAATGACCACCTGGGCGCGACGTCGGAGGACTTTCGGGAGTCCTTGGCGTGAGGCCTCAGAAACTGTCACCAGGGCATCGTCGAGGCCGATGGTCGCTCGATTGAGGATCCGGACAGGAGCTTCCATCTCGTCCCACGTGCAGTGCTGTGTATACACGAGCTTCGGCCGGGAGCCCTTGGGCAGGCTCTGGACGACCAACCTGCCCAGGGACGCCGCGTAGGGTAAATGAAAGTGGACTAGGTCGTAGCGACGCTCGACGAGTAGCCGTCTGAGGACCACCGTCCATTTGAGATCCCAGTCGCCGCGTGCTCCAAGCGCATGGACTGGAGTACCCGCCGATCGCATTTCATCGGCCAGACGGTGTCTTTCGCTGAGCACGAACGCGGCTTCATATTCGAATGACGTGCGATCTCCTAGGGCCGCCATGTCGACAAGGAGCCGTTCTGCACCCCCGTAGTCAAGGCACTTGATGAGGAGTAGAACGCGAGCCGGCCGCCCTTCGGCCGCGCCCGGTCGTGGTTCCCGGTGTTCGTCGAGGGTGCTCATTGATTGATTGACGCGATAACGCTTCGTTTTCCACTGGGAAGTCGTGGCAGCTCGTCGAGATATTCCAGGTCTACTGGAATATCTCCCATTCTCTCATGGATGTTTCTCAGGAATGTCGACAGGTCCTCTTTCTCGAATCGCTCCCGATCGGCGACGATCTCGATACGTAACCGTCCATCTTGCAGGCGGCAGCGAAAAGCGATCACCCAATGAAGGTGCTTTACGCAATCGCCGATCTGTGCCGCGAAGATCTTTCCTCGGCCTGGTATCTCGAGAAAGTCAGATTCGCGCCCCTCGATAGAGGCGGCCAACGGAGTATCCCATCCGCACGGACATCCAAGCTCGTGCGAGAGAGCGAGCCGATCCCCAATCCGATAGCGGATCAGCGGCGTCTGCTTCATGTAGAAGCTCGTCACGAGCACTTCGCCATCGCTGGTCGGTTGGTCATCGGCGCCGATGACTTCGAACACACCGCTTGTCACATCGATGTGCAGCCGACCTTGTTGGCACTCCATGATGAACGGAGCACCTTCTGATGATGCGTACTGGTTGCGAACAGGACAATTGAATACCCGCTCCATAACGTCGCGCTGGCTTCCGGTTAGGGTCTCACTGGTCGTAAAGATCGCTTGGAGATTGAACGTTCTAGTTGCTCCGGTCATTTCAATGAAGCTCGCCAATTCACCGATGGCCGAAGGGAAGCCGTTCAGGAATCGAGGCCGGAATTTCGCGAGATCTTCTACGTAGTAGTGCAGAGTGTTCGGAGCCATGTGGAAGGTGCTGTAGTACCGAACGCGCTCGAGGAAGTTGTTCCGCCAGAACCGGTGAGCGGAAACGTCGTTGGCACCGATCAGATGACGACCCGAGAACCAGGCGATGCGATCGCGACCGAGCTTGTAGCCATGCATCGCCCACATGGCCTCTTGTCGAGCGAACCGCTCTCCATCACTGTCTGCCGAGCTGAAGACGACCAGCGACTTTCCCGTCGTACCACCCGTGTAACACTTTCGAAGTTTGCGCACTTCCACGGATGACGATGTCCTCGATGTGCGCCCTGAGCTCTTCTTTCTCCAGAATCGGGAGGTCCGCGAGTTCCCTCGATGAGACCTGAGCGTATTTGGCCGCGTAGTACGGCGATCGTGTCGATGTATGAGCGATGATCTCGTGGGTTCGATCGGTCTGGATCTTGAGGAGATCTTCTTTCGGTAGCTCCCTCATCGAGTTCCAACGGATCAGCGATTCTCGGAACTCCCTACCTCGACGTCGCCTGAACAGCATCACTCCGGCAACGGTCACGATGACGTCCTTAAGGACAGCCGAAGCGTGATCCATGAGACGTCGTCTTGACTTCGGTCGTCAAAATCTCAAGCCAAGATCGTAGGAGTTTCATGATTCTCACCTCGGAAGCACCGAAGCGTGCAACGGACGCCACGCCAGCCGGCTCGGAGCCCAGCGCTCACCCATTGTGGGCCTCTTCTGCGGATCGCTCGATAGCTCCGGTCCATCCCTTTGGCGGTCGGAAGGGCCTTCCTAACAACGAAGGGACGGCGCCGACATCGGGGAAGGTCTTCTCGTCCCACCGGACGCTGCAGGAAGTCCAGCTACGAAGGGGCAGATCTATAGACGGGTTCATCGCATACGAGAGCAAGGGAATGCGATCTGGCTCATATCCCATCAATTCGGGCGCATGTGACATCGGCGGCAACTGCGTCGTCGCTGAAGATGACGGTGCCGGCCAAGACCGGTGATGGCCTCAAGGGCCCTTCTCCCTCGCCGGCGACTATGCCATCTACGAGTACGAGGTGCGATCTTTGGGGCGTATCTGCAATGGATCCGTCAGGACGCGCGAACCTGAGGATCCGCGCGACATCGAGAGCCATGCGCCACGCCGTATCGTTTCCGGCCCAGGCGCCACCCATGATTCCGTGATGTCCGATCCGAGCAAGTCGAAACGCTGACTTCCCGACGATTCTCGCTCCGTTACCAAGCCGTGTTTGTGGTGCAGCCGACGACCGATCCGAGATCTCGGACGCAAGCGACCGAAGTGGGTTCCCAGGAGGATGCTCATCACCGCGACCGTTCCGATTGTCGTGGCGGTAGTGCGCAAGGCACTCCTTTCGGGTAACCGTTCCGATGGTTCCCTTGAGCGCGCACGTGATGCCCACCTTCTCGTGAGTCTTGAGCTTTGGAACGCTGATGATCACATCAGACTCGAGCACATCACGGTGAATCGTATAAATATGCCTTCCCTTCGAGTGAAACGACAATGTCTCGACAGGGTCGTAGTCACCCACTCGGAAATCGACGCTGGTCTTCCTCAGGTAGAGCTCGTCGAGGAAGCTCAGTGAACCCAAGTCCACCTCCACGGTGGGAACATCCCTCGAGTGCCGCTCTAAGAGTGCACCGTACTTGCTCCAGACTGTGGCAACACTGCGAAGGTCCATCGGATCGATTCCTGCGGGGGTGGCAGTCAAGTCTTCCGACGGGCTATCTGTGAAGCCGGCCTCGCGGGCGGCAGCGGCATAGTCGCATGCTTGCAGCGACGCCGAACCCACGGAGACCAATCGGCTGTCACCTGCCGCCTCGACGGCGTGTGCGACGAGGGGTTTGACGATCGACCCGTTCGTGCACTTCGCCAGAAAACTCGGCATCGTTTCGCCCCGATCAATCCGACGATGCATCACCAAGTTGGGGAGAACGAAGACGCGCTCACCGGGGGTTATCCATTCGCCCAGAAGCGGTCGGCCAGATTCACCGGCGGAACCGGCGAGCCGCAAAGCACGCTCGATCATGCTGTCGATGTCCGAGCTGTCACCCTTCAGGAAGGCGGCCGAGGCGGCCGCTCGCCGCCTCTGGGTAGCGCACGGCTGGGTTAGCTCACGACCGACACGCGTGCCGCTCCGCCTATTGATTCGCCGCTCAAGTCCCACCAACAAGCCTCTTTTCAACTATGGACTGTCCCAGGGTCCCTCGGGGAGGCCACCCGACAAGCGGTGGTCGCGAGTGCAGCGATAAGAAGCGAGCCTCTGTTCGCGTAGCCCCTAAGCCCGCCACCAGCCAGACCATCCCTGAGGGGACTCCCTTCCCGGACAACACCAAGCTAGGCGCCAGCGCCAAGCGCTGGTGGTGAGCATGCCCAGATTCGCCGTATCGCCTGCTCCTCCCTGGTCTGAGGAGGGGGCGCCGCACCAACCAAGGCGGGCAAATCTTACCGGCTGTCGGCGTTCAAGTAATCCTTCGCAGCGTATGTCAGAACCAAGTCGCGAGATCTGAGTTGACACCCAAGAGTGCATCCAGCGCGTGACGTATTGGTCACCTCGCGCTCCCACGGGTCGCGAGGTTCGAGGATGTGGTCGTCGACCGAGATGATGAGCGGAAACTCCTCCTCGGGGGGTACGGTGGACATGTCGGCTCCAGTGCTCGAGGCGCGTGCCGTCCAAACATGACTCTGTGCAGGGAAAGATGGATCGGCGTACATTTCTGGCATGCCCGAGCTGGTGCCGCCGTCACCCAAGCGCGAGGGCCTCGAGCCCTCCTTTCGCCACCTCGACGACCCGGACGTTCCCTGGCAGGCCATCAAGGCCCAACGCAACGCCGACGGCTCGGTCGCCCATGTCTGGGAGAAGTGGCTGGCCTTCTCGCCCGATCCCCAGTACCTCACCATCTACGCCCGCTACGACCCGGGGATGGTGGTGCGCCGTCACGGTCACTTCTCACCGAACGTCGTCTTCGTGCTGGAGGGCGAGGTCTCGTTCGGAGAGCACCGCTGCGAACCCGGGACCCACGTCGAGCTCCCACTCGGCGCCGCTTTCGGCTCGGTGGTCGCCGGTCCTCAAGGAGCGGTGATGTTCGAGGTGATGATGGGAGACCCTCGTGGCTGGGGTGACGACCCCGAGGCCTTCACGCGGCCCTCGCGGTGCAACGTGCCGAGCCGCTGCCGGACCCGCCGCTCGAGTTCCCGGAGTGGCTTACCGACCTGGGTGCGCACTGGGACGGCGCCGCGCCGCCCGAGCCATCCGCAACCACGTGAACCTGTTGTAACCAGAGGTTCCCTGTGGCAAGAGATTGCGCCACCCGGCATTCTGTGAGTTACCTTCCGACCACCCGGGGCGCCTGGCACCATGGGGTCCAGCCCGGCGTCAGGCGGAGGTGGTCGTGGCGTCGAGCCACGGCTGGAGCATCAGGACGCAACACAGCTCGTACTCGTGATCGGCGCGACCCGACGAGTGACTCGTCCCACCGCGCGCCGACGATGTCCGCGTCCAGATATCACCCCGGTCTCGATCCCCCCGCGCCGGGCGGTTCCCCGCTCCCAGCATCCCGTCACGCCGCACATGGTCAGGCGAGCACCGACGGTCCGGAGTCCCCCAGGCCTCGGGTACTATATGGCGAGTTCCGGGCCGATCGGCCGTCCGGCGGGTGCCTTGGCGTGCACGATTTGGAGGGATGGTGGGTCAGCACACCGGGGTCTCGGTCACGTTGCGGGGCTGCCGGCTCGTCACCACGTCCATGACGGCCAGGTTGTTGTTGGCCAACCAGCTCCGTTCGCTCCCCGAGGTCTCGTGGAGCGTGGTGAGCGGGGACGCCTTCGACGACCCGCCCGACTACGTGTCGGTGGAGGTCGTGCCCATTCAGCGGGAGTTCGCCCCGTCCGACCTCGGTGCGTTCGTCCGGCTCTGGCGCGTCCTGCGGCGTCGTCGGTTCGACTTCGTCCAGACCCACACGCCCAAGGCGTCGTTCCTCGGGTTGCCCGCGGCCCGGCTCGGTGGCACCACCGCCGTCTACACCGTGCACGGCTCGCTGTACTTCCGTGACACCACGCGGGCGGCCAACCTCCTCGGGTGGATATTCGAGCGATGGTGCTGCACGTGGGCGAATCTCGTCCTGGTCCAAAGCCGTGAGGACGAGCGCGTCCTGCCCGAGGTGCACATCTGCCCCGCCGCGAAGATCCGCTTCATCGGCAACGGCATCGTGTTGGACCGGTTCCTCGAGTCCGTGGCGCCCGCCGTCGAGTCGACGCGCCCGGTCGTCGTCATGGTCAGCCGGCTGGTGCGTGAGAAGGGGTGTGACGACTTCCTCGAGGTCGCCCGCCGACTCGACGGGGTCGCTGATTTCGTCCACGTCGGGCCTGTCGAAGCCGACCAGAGCGACGCCCTCGGCGAGGCGGAGCTCGCTGCCGCCGCCCACTACGTCACCTTCGTGGGTGCCGTGGACGACATCCGGCCCTATCTGGCGGCCGCGGACGTGGTCGTCCAGCCGTCGTATCGCGAGGGGATACCCCGCGTCGTGATGGAGGCGGCCGCGTCCGCGACCCCCGTGGTCGCCTACGACGTCAGGGGGGTGCGCGAGGTGGTCGACGCCGCGACCGGAACGCTCGTGCCCCGGGGTGACGTCGAGGCCCTCGTCGGCACGCTGCGCGAGCTCCTCGGCGACGAGGAGCGGCGCATCGCCCTCGGACAGGCGGCGCGCCGACGCGTCCAGGAGCGCTTCGGCGAGGACGAGGTCATCGAGCGACTCCGCAACATCTACCGCGAGCTGGCGGAGGCCCGGTGACCACCTCGTTGTGCATGACGGTGGACGTCGAGGACTTCTGCGAAGGCATGGCCGTCCTGGGTCACGACGTCCCGAGACACGACCTCGGCTCCGGTGGCTTGGGGGTGCTGCTCCAGCACCTGAGCGCCCTGGAGGCCCGCCCTGCGGTCACGTTGTTCGTCGTGGGCCACTACGCGGCGCGGATCCGGTCCACGCTGGCCGAGTTCGCGGCGGCCGGCCACGAGATCGCCAGCCACGGCCCCGATCACGGGCGGCTCCCATCGGAGGGGATCGCCGATTGGTTGCGCCAGGGCCGCGAGATGCTCGAGGACCTTCTCGGGGTGCCCGTCACGGGATTCCGCTCGCCGCGCTTCGACCTGCCGGCGGGGATCGGGCTGGAGCGCTACCGGGAGCTCTTGGCCGAGGCCGGCTACGACTATGTGTCCGACGCCTCGTCCCTCGGGCCCGCCTCGGCGCTGCACGAGCTCCCGGTGCTGTCCTGGCGCGGCGTTCACGTCGGTGGCGGCAGCTACCAGCGACTGCTACCCACCGCCGCCGTGACGCGTGCCGTCGCACGCCATCAGGGGCCGGCGGTGCTGTACTACCACTCCTACGACTTCGACGGCAGCGTCCCGGGGGTGCGCGAGGTGCGCTCCGCCGCACTGGCCAAGCAGGTGCTCGGTCGGCGCCGGATCGCCACTATCTTCCAGGACCTCACGAGACGATACGGGAGCGAGACCTGTCGCCATGCCGCACGCTGAGTCCGCAGAATTCGACGGCTACTTCGACAAGCGAGCCTCGCGCTTCGCCGCGTTCTACCGCAGCGAGCCGGTGTCGCGGCTTCTCGGCCGGGGACCGATGTTCGACCGTCTGCACAAGACGGTGGAGCTCGTGGACACGCTGGGCAGCAAACGGGTGCTCGACGTGGGATGTGGCAGCGGGCCCCTCTTCGTCCCGCTCACGGAGCTCGGCGTGCACGTGACCGGGATCGACCCCGCCCCGGCCATGGTCGAGCTCGCCCGCCGCGAGGCGTCGGCCCATCCCGACCAGGTCAGCGTCGAAGAGCGCGGCTGGGAGGACATCGACGAGGTCGACGCCTACGACGCGGCAGTGGCCCTCGGCGTGTTCGACTACGTGGACGAGCCCGGCGAGCTGCTGCGCCGCATGGGCAGGGCCGGCTCCCACGTCATCGGCTCGTTCCCGGCCCCCGGGCTGCGCCTCCGGCTCCGCCAGGTCCGCTACGGGGCCCGCGGCGTGCACGTCCACGGCTATCGGCGCGCGGACCTCGACAACCTGGCGGCGTCCTGCCACCTCGACGTGGCCAAGGTGGAACCCCTCGGTCGGGCGGGCTACCTCGTCATGTTCGCCCGGCCCGCGCCCGCCGAGGACGGGTGATGAGTGGTTCGAAGAACCTTGCCAGGGGGCGCTCAGGACGTCGAGCCTGAAGCGCCGCGCGCGCCCGGGCGCATCACCTATGGGCTGAGAAGCGGGCGCCCAAGGGCGCGGTGGACTTCGCGTCGTTGGGGACCGTCAGGTCTTCTTGGCCAGCGGGATGTCGTAGAGCGCCGACCAGTTGGTGCTGACGATCCGGTCTTGCTCTCGTCCGAGAGCGGGAGCTTGTCGAAGGTGTCCACGGCGTGTGGGTACTTGGAGTCCCCGTGGGGGTAGTCGGTCGAGAAGAGCAGGCGCTCGTCACCGAAGGTCTCGACGAAGTGGGGCACCGTGACCTCGTCGGCCTCGACCGAGACCCAGCAGTTGCGCCTGAAGTACTCCGACGGCGGCATCGTGAGCTCGGGCGCCTCGTACCAACCCGTCCACTCCCGGTGCTCGTCCAGCCGGTAGAGGAACCACGGTGCCCACGAGCAGTTGCCCTCCAACAGGGCCACCTTCAGGTCGGGGAAGCGCTCGAGCACCCCGCCACCGCAGAGGCACGGGGTCACGAACTGAATCCCGAGGGGCTGGCTGAAGGTGTGCCACAGCATGAGCCGGTCCAACACCTCCAGACCGAAGTCGGGAGTGAGGTAGGTCTGCTCGCCGCCGTGGAAGGCCAGCGGGACGCCCAGCCGTTGGATCTCCGCCCACAGGGGGTCGTAAGAGGGGTGGTGCCACGGCCGCCGGTTCACCGTCGCGGGCGGCAGGAAGATCGACTTGAAGCCGAGATCCGTGACGCGGCGCCGTGCCTCCTCGACGGCGCCGCCGACGTCGTAGGCCGCCACCATGCCGGCACCGAACATCCGGTCGGGCGCGTGATCGCAGAAGTCCTTCAGCCAGTCGTTGTAGGCGCGGGCGATGGCGGTGGCGAACTCTGGCTCCAGGCCGTCGGAGCCGATCTGCTCGGCCGAGTCGAGGCCGAGGACGAACAACCCGCGTGAGGGGAACAGCACCGCCAGGTCGAGCCCTTCGGTGTCCATGGCGTCGACCTGCGACTGCGCGTCCCAGCCTCTGGCCTCGGACTGGGCGTACACGGTGTCGTGGTCCTTCTGCCACCCGGTCTTGCGCCCGCTCACGTGCGACGGACGCGTCGCGCCCAGCCGCAGCATGACGTGGTTCTTGACCCGCAACCGCATGTCACGCGGGATCTCCGAGAGGCCGCGCGGCGCCGCGTGGGCGTAGGCCGGATCGATGTAGCGCTCCCATAGGTCGGGCCGCTCCATCACGTGGGATCACGGTCGCAGACGACCTGCTCGCGCAGCCCCATGCACCACCCCCGGGTTTCCTGACGCTCGAGTCAAATTTTCACTATACGCTCTCGCCTGGCGGGCGCTCAGGGGCTCTGCCAGGGTGTTTGGCTCACCGGGAGGGACGATGGCGACAGGCGTGATCGGGCTGGGCAACATCGGCGGGGCGATCGCGGCCAACCTGGTGGCCGACGGCAACGAGGTGGTGGTGCACGACGTCGACACCATGGCCATGCAGGCGGTCGTCGGTGAGTCGCCCGCGACGGACGTCGAGTCGGTGGCCCGCCGGTGCGACGTCACGCTGTTGTCGCTGCCGGCGCCCGACGTCGTCGCGGCGGTGGCCGCGGCGTGAACCGGCGCGGCAGCGCCGGGCTCGGTCCTCGTCGACCTCTCCACGAACAGCCCGGCCATGGTGCGCGAATTGGGAGGCCGACTGGCCACGTCGGGCCATCACCTGGTCGAAACGCCGCTGACGGGTGGGGCCATCGGGGCGGAGCGCCGGATGCTCGTGTTCATGATCGGCTGTGACGACGAGGCCGTCGCCCCGTCCTGCCCGTGCTCGAGCCACTCGGACGCGCTACCTTCCACGTCGGCCCCCTGGGCCTCGGCAACACGATGAAGCTGCTCAACAGCCGGCACCGTCCGCGACCTCGTCGTGGGCTCGGGCATCGTCTTCGACGACCGGGGACGACACACCCTGAAGGGAGTTCCGGCGAGTGGCAGGTGCCGGTGTGGGGGCGCCACCGTGGATGGCGACATGTGCTCGGGAGCAGCAAGAGAAGCGGGGGCGCGGTACGGTTCGGTGCGATGGAAGCGAAGGAGCTCGAGGGCTGGTGCACCGACCCGTTCGGTCGGCACGAGGCGCGGTGGCTCTCGGAGGGGACGCCGACGAAGCTCGTGCGAGACGGGGAGGTCGAGTCCTACGACGACCCTCCCGACGAGGAGCCCTCGCACCAGCCAGAGCTGATTGAGCCCGACGTCCCGGCCATCGGCGGAGCGGACCTCTGGCGCGCCGGGGACCCAGGCAGCGCACCGGTGAACCTCGAGAGCCTCGACAGGCAGATGGGGGACGCCGCGCTTGAAGGCGGTGCGCACCCTCAGGCGGATCTCGGAGTCCCCCCGCCGCCGTCCGACTGAGTTCAGAGCGGGCTCAGAGCGTTCCCGTCGGGCTCCAGTGATCGAGCGCCACGCCTGGAGCATGAGCACGTCCCAGAGCTCGTAGACTCAGGTCCCGCTTGCGGTGGGTGTGCAGCTTCCATGCCCGGCGCCCGGGGCGAGCAAGCCATGGCGAGCTCTTCGGGCTGCGCTTGTGGCCAGTCGGCAACGAATTCATCTACGTTTCATCAAAATGTCGCCAAGATGTTGCGTCGCGTTCACCGATGTCCAGGAAGGCTGTGAGGATGTCGGTCGGGGCTGAAGTGACGAAGCCTGGGCGGAGACGGAAGACTTGGGTATGACTTTGAAGGATGTCGCGCGCTCGACGTTCTTGACTCTCCCGGCGCCGATGCGGCGAGCAGTCCTGCACGCTCGTGGGCGGTTCGCGCCGTGGGAGGACGGCTTCGACTTCACGCCGCCTCAGCCGCGTCCAGGTGAGGTCACAGGCCCTCCCGACTTCGTGGGCATCGGCGCCCAGAAGGCCGGCACCACCTGGTGGTTCGCTCTGATCGCCGCCCACCCCGGCGTGGCCCAGCGCGACGACATCCACAAGGAGCGGCACTTCTTCGATCGCTTCGCGGCACGCTCGTTCGGCGCCGAGCAGTGCACGCAGTACCACGGGTGGTTCCCACGCCCGGCGGGGATGGTCACCGGAGAGTGGACGCCGGACTACATGCATCTGGGCTGGGTTCCGTCGCTCCTGGCCGACGCAGCCCCACGGACTCGGCTGTTGGTGCTGCTGCGCGATCCCGTCGAGCGATTCCAGTCCGGGCTGGCGCACCACCGCGGGCATAGGGGCGCGGTGACGGCCGAGGTGTACAGCGACGCTCTCGGGTGCGGATTCTACGGTCAGGCGCTCGCCGAGTGGGCACGTCATTTCCACGCGCGAGCAGATGCTGGTGTTGCAGTACGAGCGCTGCGTGCAGGATCCGGTCGGCGAGCTCCAGAAGACCTACCGCTTCTTGAACTTACCGCCCTTCACCCCCGACGAGGTGACGGAGCGCGTGAACCGTAGGAAGGCGCAAATCACGCTGCCTGACGACACGCGCGCCGTCGTCTCGCGCGACCTGTACGCGCCGGACGTGCGGGCGCTGGCGGCGGCTATGCCAGAGGTCGATCCGAGCCTGTGGCCCAATTTTGCCAGCCTGGTGCGAGCGTGACATGAAGATCGGGTCGGACATCGCGGTCGCCCTTCCACTCGCTGCCCTCCTCGCCTGGTTCGGCGTGCTGATCGCCAAGAAGGTGGCACGCGGCGACTCGTATCACGCGCTCGCCTCGGTGATGATCGCCAGCGTGTTGCTGCACCTCGTTTGCGCACCCCTCCAGATCTTCGTGGTCGACCACTTCTACGGCGGCGTGGCCGACTGGCTGCGCTACGACCATCAGGGCTCGCTGCTGGCGGACATGTGGCGCAACGGTCACTTCACCCTCGCCAACAGCGGCGTGACGACCATACTCGGCTCGGGCTCGGTGTCGATCGCGGGCGGGGTCGTCATGACGATCGTCGGTCCGGATCAGCTGGCAGCCTTCTTCGTCTGCGCCTGGCTTTCGTACGTGGGCTGCGTGTTCTTCTACCTCGCGTTCAGGGTGACCTTCCCCCGCACCGACCGCCGCCGCTACGCGCTCCTCATCTTCCTCTTTCCCTCCTTGCTTTTCTGGACCGCCGACGTCGGCAAAGAGGCCTTCATGCTGGTCGGCCTCGGCCTTGCCGCCTATGGCATCGCCCTCGTGTTGGTCGGCCGGCGTGCCGGCTACCCCGCCATGGTCGTGGGCATGGCGCTCGGCCTGTTCATCCGGCCGAACGAGGTCGTGATCTTTGTCGGCGGGTTCGCCCTCGCCATGGTGCTGCGGGCGGTCGGCGGCAAGGCGACGGGTGTCCTGCTGCGCCCGCGACATCCCTTCACGATGGTGGCGGCGTTCGTGTTCGTCGTCGCCGCGGTCGTCGTCTCGGGGTACGAGGCTGTCCACCTCCTGCACTCAGTCAGCGGCTCGGGCTTCGGGAACACGCTCAACAAGATCGGGGCGAACAACCAGGGCACCGGGGCGGGCTTCGGGAGCAGTGCGGTCCCTTACTCTTCCAACCCGCTTTGGTATCCGCGGGACGTGTACACGGTCCTGTTCGACCCGCTGCCTGTCACCGCGCACAGCGTGACCCAGCTGTTCGCTGCCGCCGAGAACATCTTGATCCTGCTCGTGATCCTGTCCTCGTTCCCACGCCTGCGCTACCTCCCGCGCGTCTGCATGCAGCGCCCGTACGTGTTCACTGCACTCTTCTACAGCTTCGTCTTCATGTACGCCTTTGCCGCCCTCGGGAACCTCGGCCTCATCACCAGGGAGCGCACCTTGCTCCTCCCGTTCCTCTTCATCGTGCTCGCCTTCCCGATGGCGCGGCCGGGCGAGGACCCGTACCCGTGGCAGCGCCGAAGGCGGCGGGCGAGCGCAGGGTCTGTACCCCCCGGGACGCGTGTGCCAGTCGACGGCGACGAGCCCGTCGAGGCGACAACGCTCGTGGCGTCGACGGTCGCACAGTGGGTGGCGGAGGAGCGGTCCTACACCGACCAGTCGGGGTGGTCGACGGCCGACTGGCACGCGTCGAGCTGAGCCGGAGACAGGGCTCCGAGCTTCAGCGCGGCGTCAGCCCCGGCTGATCGCCCGCGGGAGGACCACGTCGATGTCGGTGGCGCTGACGCCACTGAGAAGTTGGCGGTAGGTATCGAGCGTCCGGTCGATCACCCTGCGGTCGTCGAACTCTGCCTCGGCGTGGGCGCGAGCGGCCCGTCCCATGGCCTGCCGGCGAATCGGATCGGCGGCGAGGGTGGCGATGGCGTCGGCCAGTGCGACCGCGTCGCGGGCGGGTACCAGCAACCCGGTGTGCCCGTGGTCGACCACCTGGCGGCACCCGCGGATGTCCGACGCGACGATGGGCAGACCGCACGCGGCCGCTTCCATGGCCGCACGTGGAAACCCCTCTCGGTGCGAGGCGCCGCGTCGAACCCGGGTAGAGAGATTCGACCTCGCGTCGTTCGCCAAGGAAGATGACGCCCGCTTCAGCGCGGGCACGGTCGAGGTCGGCCTGCGTCAGGCTGCCGCTCTTCGCAGGGTCGGTCGGCCCGACGACGACGACGACCTCGGGCCGGGTGCGGCGTAGTCGTCGCGCCGCCTCAAAGAGCTCGGCGAATCCCTTCTCCCACACGAGACGGCCCACGACGCCGGCGACCACTTGGTCCTCTCGCACGCCGAGGGTCTACCGCACGGTGGAGGCCTCGGCGGGTCGAGGTTGGAAACGCACGAGATCGACGCCGTTGCCGAGCAGGTGCAGCTTGCGGGCTGGCACGTACAGGCGTTCCAACACGGCGACATCCTCGATGTTCTGCACGAGCTCCGCCTCGGAGCAGACGGACACCGCCCGTTCGAGGCCGTAGACCACGGCGCGCCGCAGGAGCGGGTCGTCCGGACTGGCGTAGAGGCCGTGCACCGTGTTCATCACGACCGGCACACCCGCCGACGCGCGCCGCCAGCCGGCCGTAGACGCCGGGCTTGGGGTTGTGCGTATGCACCATGTCGGGACGCAGCCGCGACGAGCTCGCCGAGAGCCAGGACGTCGTTGGTGACGGAGACTGACCGAGTGGCGTGCGAGACCGCCCCGTGACGGATGCCCCACGCAATGAGGTCGTCGACCCACGGCCCTGCCGCCGATGCGCCGATGACCTCCATTCCTGCCTTCGCAAACGCACGAAGCTGCGGTCCGAGCAAAAGAGCCAGGCTCATGTCGGTCGTCGTCAGGTGGACCACGCGTCGCCCGCGACGACGTCGTCGACAGCGGTCACCACGTGACCGCTGTCGGTTGCGGGACCAGCTCGTCGTACGTGGACTCGACCTCACGCAGGCACCCACGCACATCGAAGCGATCGGCCAGGCCCAACGAGTGTACGGCGACGCCGGCGTCTCGCAGCTGGGGGACGCAGCGTGTCACGATCCTCCAAGATGTATGCGGCCTCGTACTCGAAGCGCTCACGATCTCGGTGGCGCATCATAGAAACCACGAGGCGCTCCGCTCCTCCGTGTCCCATGCACTTGATCAGGACCAGGACCTTGCGTCTTCGAGGCGACGCCGCCCCCCCATAAGTGTTCGATTGGTCCATCGGCCCTCCGCTGCGCCGCTGTGGACCCTAGGCAATGTCGTGGGAGGAGGTCCATCCGAGGTGAACATTGGCTGACCTCGACGTAAAATAAAGGTGTCCGTCCTCGGCCGACTCGGGGGACCCGCTACCGACGGGGTGGAAGGGGGAGTAGTTTGCGGTGGTCGAAGGGTAGGGGGTGAGCCTCTCGGCAGGGGATCGGTTTTCGGGACGCAGCGTGCGCGGAGCAGATGCGGCGACGTGGTGCGCACCGGGAGATGAGGGAGATGGCAGAGACAGCCGAGGAGGTCGGCGGGCACTCCACGGCGCTGCACGCCGTTGAGGTGGGCGAGAACCCCAGCCAGCGCGACGCGGCCCTTGAGCACCGTCGCTCCAGGAAGCTGGGCAAGCACCGTCACTCCTGGAGGCCGGGCAAGTCCCTGCGGGAGCTCAGGGCCCGGCGGAAGGCCCAAAAACTAGAATCTCGCTCGGCGATCCTCCGCACGCGAGCGTACGTTGCCCCCGAAACGGGATCAGCGAAGAGACCCTTCCCCGGGGCCCCGCCGTCCAACACGGAGAATGCACCGACCGACTCGCTGCTCTCGGTCATGCGAATGCTCGGCATGGGCTCTCTGCGTCTGAAGATCCTCGCCTTCACCTTGCTCTCAATTGTCGGCGCTCTCAGCCAAGCGGTCCTCTTGTTGGTCATCTCAGAGGTGGTGGTGGCCGGGGTCGAGGGCAGGCACGCGATCCATCCTCCCTTCGGTCCCTCCTTCACCCCGACGAGCGCGGTCACCGTCGCGTTGATCGCGTTGGTGCTGTTCTCCTGCTCCACCTTCGCCACCATCTTCGTCAGCACGTCTGTCTCGACGCAGGCGCTGACCCAGACCCGTGAACTCGTCGTCACCGGGTTCTTCCGGTCCAACTGGGCCCTCCAATCCACCGAGCGCCTCGGTCACGTCCAACAGCTCATGGGTATGAACGCCTCGTCCACCTCCGGTGTCGTCGGAAGTCTGTCGGGCGGCCTCCAAGCGCTCCTGATGGGTTGCGCCCTCTTATCGGTGGCACTGGTGGTCGATCCCATTGCGTCGATCGGCGTCATTGCCATCAGCTTGGTGCTCTTGCAGATACTCAGGCCGCTCAACCTGCGCAGCAGGCGGGCAAACCGCGAGCTCTCCAGGGTCACGAGAGCCATGGCCACACACGTAACCGAGTACACCCGTCTGAGCCGGGACTTCCGATTGTTCGGTGTGGAGACCCGCGTCCTGGACAGGCTCCGCACGTTGATCCGGGACACAGGCGTCGTGTACCGCAGGACAGCGCGGCTCGGCGGCATCGCGCCCACGCTCTACCAGACCTTCGCACTCGGAATCGTCATCGTCGGGATCGTCTTTTTGGCCGGCCAGGGGCACGCGGCGCTCGAGAAGGACGGAGCCGTCCTTATTCTGGTGCTGCGATCGATCACCTACGGCTCGGCCGTCCAAGGCGCGATCCAGGGCCTTCGCTCGTCTCAGGGCATGCTGGAGGACCTCACGTTCGACCTGCATCGCTTCGCGGACGCTCAAGTCACTCCCGGAGAGAGCGTGCCCGACTCCTTCGAGGTGGACTTCGATTCCGTGGAGTACTCCTACGATGGGGTGTCACTCGCCCTCGGTGGCATCACCATGTACATCCCGGAGGGGAAGATCATCGGCATGCTCGGTCCCTCGGGCAGCGGCAAGACGACCATCAGCCAGATCCTGCTGGGCCTGCGCGAGCCGACGAGCGGTCGGGCCACGATAGGCGGCGTGGACGCGGGGGCGATCTCCAAGAGCGGTGCGCACAACCTGGTGGCGCTCGTGCCCCAGGAACCGGTGCTCCTGCAGGGCTCGATCATGGACAACATCAAGTTCTTCCGGGACTTCGAGGACCAAGAGGTCATCGACGCCGCCAAGTCGGCGCACCTGGACGAGGACGTCGTCCGGATGCCCGCCGGTTACGAGACTTTCGTGGGTGAGGGTGGCGGAGCCCTGTCGGGCGGACAGAAGCAACGCCTCGCCATCGCGCGTGCGCTGATCGGCTCCCCGAAGCTCATCGTCCTGGACGAGCCGACCAGCGCGGTGGACGGACGCACCGAGAAGCTCATCCGCAAGACCCTCTCAGAGCTCAGAGGACACGTCACAGTCGTGATCATCTCGCACCGCATCGAGACGACGGCGCAGTGCGACCTGCTCCTGGTCCTTGCGAACGGGAAGATCGCGGATTACGGCGAGCGGGACGCGGTCCTGGCCGGACCGGCCTACCAGAACATCGTGTTGAGCAGGCACTAGCTGCAACCCTCGTGAAGGCGAATCGTCGGGGTCCGGCTGAACGCAGATCCTGTCCGAGCCCCACCAGGGCCCCGAACGGCTGACGGTGATCGCCGATTGGGACCAGGGCCCCGGCCGCCCGTAGCATTCGCTCGATGGCAGATCTCATCCGTATGGGCGACGACGGCACGTTGGTGGTCCCCGACGAGCCCATCATCCCTTTCATCGAGGGCGACGGCACGGGAGTGGACATCTGGCCCGCCGCCAGGCTGGTTCTCGACGCGGCCGCCGCCAAGCATGGCCACAAGGTCGCCTGGAAGGAGGTGCTGGCAGGTCAGAAGGCCTTCGACGAAACCGGCAGTTGGCTGCCCGAAGCGACAGTCGAGACCTTCCGGTCGCACCTGATCGGGATCAAGGGCCCGCTGACCACGCCGGTGGGCGGAGGCATCCGCTCGCTCAACGTGGCGCTGCGCCAGATCCTCGACCTCTACGTGTGCCTGCGGCCGGTCCGCTGGTTCACCGGCGTGCCCTCGCCCGTCGTCCACCCCGAGCTGGTGGACATGGTCATCTTCCGGGAGAACACGGAGGACGTGTACGCGGGCTACGAGGTCCAGTCAGGCACGCCCGAGGCGGAGAAGCTGGCCGCATATCTTCGCCAAGAGATGGGATGGCCCATCCGCGAGGCGTCGGGCATTGGGATCAAGCCGATCTCACCCATGGGCTCGAGGCGCCTCATCCGCGCCGCGATCAATTACGCGCTCGAGCGCAAGCGTCGCTCGGTGACGATGGTGCACAAGGGCAACATCCAGAAGTTCACCGAAGGTGCATTCCGCGAGTGGGGATACGAGCTCGTACGCGAGGAGTTCGCCGACGTGGCAGTCGGCTGGGACGACTGTGACGGTGAGCCGGGCGACAAGTTGCTGGTCAAGGACACCATCGCGGACATCACGCTGCAGCAGGTACTGACGCGGCCGACGGACTTCGACGTCATCGCCACGACGAACCTCAACGGCGACTACCTCTCCGACGCGCTGGCCGCCCAGGTCGGCGGCATCGGCATCGCCCCGGGAGCCAACATCAACTACGTGACCGGCCACGGCATCTTCGAGGCGACACATGGCACGGCGCCCAAGTACGCCGGGCAGGACAAGGTGAACCCCGGCTCGGTGCTGCTCTCCGGCGTGCTCATGTTCGAGCACATCGGCTGGAACGACGCGGCCTCCGACATCGTGCACGCGCTCGAGGCCACCATCGCCGACAAGGTGGTCACCTATGACTTCGCACGGTTGATGGAGGGAGCGACCGAGGTCAAGACTTCGGAGTTCGCGTCCGCCATCGTCGACCGCCTTTGAGCCGTCGCTTCGGCAAACTCCCCCCATTCCAGCTTCTTGGCCTCGTCTCGATACCACGAAAGGATCCCTCGCTCATGGCATCGGCATCGAAGTCCCCGATCCACGTCACGGTCACCGGTGCGGCCGGCCAGATCGGCTACTCGATCCTCTTTCGAATCGCCTCGGGACAGCTCCTCGGCGAGGACCAGCCCATCGTGCTGCGCCTCCTCGAGATCGAGCCGGCGATGAAGATGCTCGAGGGCGTCTGCATGGAGATCGACGACGGCGCGTTTCCGCTGGTGCACGACATCGTGGCGACCTCCGACCTCAAGACGGCTTTCGACGGGACATCGTGGGCGCTGCTGGTCGGATCGGTGCCGCGCAAGGCCGGCATGGAGCGCGGTGACCTCCTGAACGTCAACGGTGGCATCTTCAAGCCACAGGGCCGGGCCATCGCCGAGAACGCCGACCCCGACGTGCACATCCTGGTGGTGGGCAACCCCTGCAACACCAACTGCCTGATTGCACGGTCCAACGCCCCCGAGGTGCCAGCCGAGCGTTGGTTCGCCATGACGCGCCTCGACGAGAACCGGGCCAAGGCCCAGCTGGCCCGCAAGGCCGGCGTCCTGGTTGGTGACGTCACCAACATGGCCATCTGGGGCAACCACTCCGCGACCCAGTTCCCTGATTTCGCCAACGCACTGATCGGCGGCAAGCGGGCAACGGACGTCATCACCGACACCGATTGGCTGCGAGGAGAGCTTCATCACCACGGTGCAAAAGCGCGGTGCCGCCATCATCGACGCGAGGGGGTCGTCCTCGGCCGCCTCGGCGGCCGCGGCGGCAATCGACACCGTGGCCAGCCTCCGCTCGGCCACGCCGCTCGGCGACTGTTTCTCCGTGGCCGTCGCCAGTGATGGCCAGTACGGCACCCCGGAGGGGCTGCAGTTCGGCTTCCCGGTCGCCTCCGATGGGGAGGGCGACTGGACCGTCGTCGATGGTTTCGCACGCGACGACTTCGCGACCGAGCGCATCGGCATCACGACCGACGAGTTGCTGGCAGAGCGCGACGAGGTGAAGGCGTTGGGCCTCATCGGCTGAGGAGACCTACCGGCGGAGCTCTCCTCCCCTCAGCGCTACTACTCTGTGGACCCGTGAGCTCGGGGTCGGACGCGTTCGGAAGCCGTGATGCGGTTGTGATCGGGATGCATCGAAGCGGCACCTCGGCAACGGCGAATTGCTTGGCCGAGCTGGGCCTGTCTGCCCCAGCTCCGGATGACCTCATCAATGGTGATCTCTACAACGAGCTTGGGTACTGGGAGAGCGACAAGCTCACCAAGTTCGACGAAAGCGTTTTGCGACACCTCGGGGGTACGTGGTCGGCGCCGCCGCGCCTCCCGAACAGTTGGGAAGTGTCCGATGACGAGGTGATGAGTTCTCTCAGATCGCGGGCAGCCGAATTAGTGCGATCAATTGCGGCCGAGCCGCCTCGTGTCATGAAGGATCCCCGCCTGTGTCTGACGCTCCCTCTGTGGCGCAAGGTCTTGCCGCGCGAACCGGTGGCAATCCTTGTTTTCCGCGACCCACTTGAAGTGGCCCTTTCGTTGCAGAAGCGAAACGAGTTCCCCTTGACCTTGAGTCTCGCTCTCTGGCACCGCTACGTCCGGCAATCCTTGGCTTCACTGGTCGGGCTGCCGGTCTTGGTGATCGAGTACGCACGAGTTCTCGATGAGCCGGGCCTGTGGGTGAACGACCTCGTGAGATTCCTCAATGCCAACGGCATCACACCCGGAGCGGATCGTTCGGATCGGGCAGCACGCGTGCTGCACGGCGAATTACGACACAATCGGCGATCCAACGCTCAGGGCACGCTGGAATCCGAGCAGCAACCCATACTCGAGATTCTCCGAGGCCGCCTGGGAGCCCACGAAAGATGGTCACAGCCGGAGCTTCCACCAGAGCCCTTGTGGGTCTCGGATGTCATCAGCCTGACATGGGCGGGGCAGGCGGTGACCACGGCGATGCAGACAGCGCAACACGACCTCAAGTGGCTCAAGCGGTCGCGGCTCTTTCGCGCGACCAACGCGCTCTGGCGGGTGACAGGCAAGGGTCCCGTGCTGAGTTCCGTCGAAGAAAGCACTGACGCCGATGATCCAGGCGCGAACGGCGTCGCCGCCCCGGCTCGGACTGATTCCTGATGAGTCGCCCGAGGGCTTTGGTCTCGGCCAAGAGCGCCGCGTAGAGTGTGGCGGTGACTTCAAGGGTGGGTCGATTTCGACGAGCCGGTGACAACTCCGTCGCGGAGAATCTCAAGGAGTGGGATGAAGATCATGTGTGGGATGAGGGCGGCGACGAATGGAAGGGCCAGGCAGCTCGCTGCGGTGTTTCCTACGAGCAGTGGAAGCAGTCTCTGATTCAGCACCTCATCGTCCCGTACGTTGGGCCCGATGCGGTAGTCCTTGAGATCGGTCCTGGGCACGGCCGCTGGACGGAAAAGCTCTTGGAGCAACCTTGCTCGCGGCTGGTCTTGGTGGACTTGAGTCCGACGTGTCTCGAGATGTGCCGTAGTCGGTTCTCTGACCCTCGATTGGAGACGTTCCAAACCCCAGGTGACGCCTTACCCCCCGATTGCACCGAATCGGTAGATCTGGTCTGGTCGTACGATTCCTTCGTTCACGTCGCCGCAACGGAGTTCCGCAGGTACCTCGCGGAGATTTACCGCGTGCTGCGGCCCGGAGGGGTCGCGATCCTTCATCACGCGAACCGACGGCAGTCCACCTTGTGGATGGGAGGGCTCAGGAGCGTCGGGGACCGGGGTCGCCGGCTGTACCAGGTGATCTCCATGGGGAGAGGTGAAGACAGCGACGGTTGGCGATCCAACGTGTCGGCCAAGGATGTTTCCAGCTGGATCGGAGACTCAGGCCTGGTGTTGCAGCGTCAGTTCACGAGGTGGAGTGTGGACGACCCATGCGGCGTTCCTCGCTTCGGTGATCGAATATCGATCATGACGAAGCCGAACGAACCGTGAGGGGCGACAGCTCCTAGCTCGCAGCGTAGTGTCGACGCATGTTACGCGTCGGCTTCGTCGGGACGGGCCTCATAGCCTGGGCGCACGGGCTCGGTCTGAAGGCGATGATCGACGGAGGCGTTATCGAAGCCTCCATTACCGCGGTGTACGACCCCAAGACACGCCGGGCCGCAGGATTTGCCGACACGCTGGGTGCCGAGGCCGTGGCTGACGCTGCGGAGGTGGCCCGCCGCTGCGACGCAATCTGGATCTGCACCCCGACGGGAGCGCACCGCGCCGCCGTCGATGCGGCTCTCGCGGCCGGCCGGGCGGTCTTCTGCGAGAAACCGCTCGATCGAGATCTCCCCTCTGCCATTTCTTTAGCTGACGCGGTTCGCAGCGCAGGGGTGCCCGCCCAGTGCGGCCTGGTTCTGCGGAGCGCGCCAGTTTTCCGGGCGCTGCGCGAGCTGGTGGAGGGTGGCAGCCTCGGCGCACCGATGGCAGCCGTGTTCCGGGACGACCAGTACTTTCCTATTCGGGGCACCTACGCATCACGTTGGCGCGCCGACGTCGTGCAGGCAGGCGGCGGCTGCCTGATCGAACACTCCATCCACGACGTCGACATCCTGAGCTTCTGCTTGGGCGATGTGCACGCCGTGAGCGGGCGTACGGAGAACCACGCTGGCTACGAGGGCGTGGAGGACGTGGCCACGGTGTCGCTCTCGTTCGCATCGGGCGCCCAGGCGCAGCTCACCAGCATCTGGCATGACGTCCTCAGCCGCGGCTCGACCCGTCGCGTCGAGATCTTCTGCCGCGATGCTGTGGCGTGGCTCGAGAATGAGTTCACTGGTCCACTCCACGTGCAGACGAGTGGGGGTACGGAGGTCCGGCCCTGCCCGCCCCCGCCGTGGGTCGACGCGCTGACCCCTGCCCCACGGCGAGGTCGGACTGGCGGTGCGGGCCTACGTCGAGGCAGACCGGGCCTTCCTTGACGCAGTGAGCGCAGGGACGGCACCCGACCCCGGCGTCGCGGTTGCCGTGGTCGCTCATCGCCTCGTTGATGCGGCGTATCGGTCGGCGGTTCACGCCGGAAAACCGATCGACGTCACCGCGGCAGGTGCGTGTGTCTGAGGTCTGGCACATCCGACGACGCCGTGTGCCATCGTCAGATGTCGGTGGCCGATGTGTTGGCCGGACGATGAGCTGGTGAACGCGCACCACTGGGGCAGGGCGGTCCGATCGTTCGCCCGCAACGCACGGAACAAGGCCTTCCTCCAACAGCTTTTCAACGCCGGTCTCAGGGCTGACGAGGAGCCCAGGGCACTCCCGGTGGATTTCATTGAAAGCTACCGCGGGTCGAGGCGTCAGGTGGTCCCGATGGGAGACGTGCGCTACCGGCTTTGGAACATGGATCCGCTCGAGCAATACTGCCTCGCCGTGCTCGCGGGCCTTCGCCAGCCTGAGCGCATCTTCGAGATCGGCACCTACGAGGGCGCCACGACCATGTTGCTGGGCAGAATGGTTCCCCAGGCACGGATCTACACGCTCGATCTCCCGCCTGACTACGTCGACGGAACGAACGACGTCGCGCTCGCAGGGGTCAACGGAGCCGGTTCTCGGTTCAGGGACACCTCTGTGGCCCAGCGGATCACCCAGCTCTACGGTGACAGCCGGACATTCGACTTCAGTCCGTACTACAAGAACATGGACATGGTCGTCGTCGACGGCGGCCATGAGGCAGATTGTGTGACGGCCGACACCGAGAACGCTCTCAAGATGGTGTCTGCGGGCGGCATCGTCGTCTGGGACGACTACGCATCCCGATGGCCCGCAGTGATCAAGGCCGTGGACGACGCCGCGCAACGCCATGGTCTCTTGGTGGTACGACTCCGTAACACCGAGATCGCGCTCTACGACGCGAGACGATCGCATCCAGGCGACTACTTCCCGCGGCGGCAAGCGAGCGGTCCAGTCCCGGACGGTTGGGCCGGACCCGTCGGCAGGAGAGCAGTAGGCGCGGTTTCCGATCTCCCAGATCTCGGCAGTGGATTGAGGGGGGTGCAGGCCGGAGCGATAGGATCACCGTTTTCGCCTGGTGTTCACGCAACGTTCAATCGTGTTTCGAGGCCGTGTGCACCCGGCACCCGGCATGGTCGACGGCCGAGGGTTCGGCAGACGTTTGCCACTACTCTTTGGGCTCGTGGGATCAAGGCCGGACGGCGTGGGCTGTCACGATGCGGTGGTCACCGGGACGTTTCGGGGTGGCGCCGCAGGCACCGTTCGTACCCTGGCCGGGCCGGGATTGTTCACCGGACGCGCAGACGACCTGATCGCTGCGGAGCCGTACACCGTCGACGCCGCCTCTCAGAGTTCGAATGGCACGGCTGCCTCCGCTCTGCCCGTTCCGCGCTGAGCCCGATGAGACGCAATCGGCTCACGAAGGCACTGCACCTCGGTCGCTCCGTGGGGACGACTATGCCTGGATTCGGGAACATCGAGCACGAGCCAGATCCCGAGCGTCCGGAGACTCTCCCTGAGTTCGATCTGTTTGCCGTTGTGAAGACCTGGATGGATGAGGATGTCATTGAGGCGACGGTTCGAAACGCCATGCTGCAGGGCGCGTCGAAGGTGTTCATCGTCGACAACGGCAGCACCGATGCCACCGTTTCCGCGCGCGGTGGACGCCGGAGCGCTCGTGGCGGAGATCTATCAGACGGAATCCTTCGAGGGGCGCCTGGTCCAACCTCTCATGAACGCGGTGGTGGTTCGAGAATCCCTTCGGTGCGGCGCCGATCATGTCTGGTGGCTCTACCTCGATACCGATGAGTTTCCCGAGGGTCCCGACGGCATGTCAGTCCGGGACTACCTGTGCACTCTTGACCGCCGGTATCGGCTCGTGGGCGCCCACTACGTCAATCACTTCCCGACAGAGAAGCCCGAGTACCTCTCCGGCTTTCATCCCATCGACTTCCAACCCTTGTGCTACGAATTCGTCCCGGCCCGGTGGCCCCCATGCACACGCGGGCATTGGAAGCATCCCCTGCAGCGATTCGACCGGAACGGGTATTTCTTGATGAGCAACGACGGGGCGCATTCGGGCTTCTGCTCCGAAGTGCTCATCGAACCGAGCGGTGGCATCGTGACCCATCATTTCCAGTACCGCGACGAGACGCTGACGCGGGCCAAGCTCGAGCTCACCGTGCGGGCCGACGTCGACGCGCACGTCCCTTCACGGATCGAGCGGCTTTGACGGATTCATCCGTCGTCGCGACTCTTTGGACGCCGTCTACAGCCAACGATGGGCGGACGTCGACACCATTCCGAACAAGCTCTCCAGTAGCCATCCCACACTCTGGCCACACCTCGAACGTGTTCGTCGTTGGTACGAACCTGCCGAGCTGGAGGAGGCTCGCGCGCAATGGGTGTCTGAGCAGAGCGGGCCGCCCAGCCGCCGACCGGGAGCGCCGACCTCCCCCGTCCGAGGCGGCTGAGGGTGGGGTCCCGATGAGGGCGCCGCGGTTGTCGCGTGCGGTCCGGGCTGGGTCTCCGAGCGGGCCTGCACAGCCCGCGGACAACACGGGACCCAGTCACGCCGAAGCCAACCCGCCCCACCCCGACGTCCTGGGCGATTTTCGGTTGTTCGCCGTCGTCAAGACCTGGATGGACGAGGACATCATTACGGCCATCGTCCGAAATGCCTTCGCGCAAGGCGTGGAATCCGTCTTCGTAGTCGACAACGGCAGTACCGATGCGACCGTGGAACGGGCCCAGGAAGCTGGCGCCACCATTGCCGAGGTGTTCGAGACGCCCGCCTTCGACGGGCCGCTCGCCCAAGTGCTCATGAACGCGGTCGTCGTGCGAGAGTCGTTGCGGTGTGGTTCGGAGCACGTCTGGTGGCTCTATCTCGACAGTGACGAGTTCCCAGAGGGGCCTGACGGCACGTCGCTCATCGAGTACCTCGCGACACTGGACCGTCGTTTCCGCGTGGTGGGGTCGGCCTACGTGAACCATCTTCCGAACGAGAAGCCCGAATACCTCCCCGGATTCCACCCGATCGATTTCCAACCGCTGTACTACGAATTCCTTCCTGTGTGGACACCCATGTGCGGACAACGGGCTCACTGGAAGCACCCACTGCAGCGGTTCGATCGCGGTGGCAACTTCATAGTCAGCCGGGCCGGGTCGCACTGGGGGATCTGCCCACAGGATCTCGTGGAGCCCCAGGGCGGCATCGTCACCCATCACTTCCAATATCGTGACGAAGACCTCACACGGGCCAAGCTGCAGCTCACCTCTGGCCCCGGTTCTCGTCGCACCGCACTCTACGGGACGAACCAACTCGACGGCTTCAGTCGTCGCCTCCGGTCCCTCGACGCCGTGTATGCACAGCGATGGGACGACGTGGAGGTCGAGGTCAACCAGACGCTCGCCGCATCGGGTCCGCCTCGTCCGTGGCCTGCCATGGCCGACGTTCGCCGCTGGTACTCGCTGAGCGACCTCCAAGCGGCCCGGCTTGCTCGAGCGGATGGTTGACCTGAGACCCGGACGCAGGATTTCCCGGGACAGGGCGCTATGTCCAACGTGACGCGGCGCATGCGGCAGCGCCAGGACCCGCGTCGGTCGGCAACAGAAGGGGAGGAGCCCAAAGGGCCCATCGTCGTCGGTGGAGTCGGAGGCAGCGGGACGCGGGTCGTCGAAGAGATCATGCGCCGATTGGACATCTACACGGGCTCGGACCTCAATGTGGCCGGGGACAACCGCTGGTTCACGTTTCTCTGCAAGTTGCCTCGGTGGGATATGGAGGCACCTGCGCCGAAGAGCTCCGTGTCCCGAGCCTTGGCGACCCTGGAAACGGCGATGACGGGCCGCGTGGAGTTCAGCGCACAGGACCGCAGGACTCTCGACGAGGCGCTTCGGCGTGACCGGCACTGGTGGCGGTACGACCGTCTGAGTCGACGACCGGCCGCCGGCCTGGCTGCGCGCCCGCGTCACCAGCCTGCTCCGATCGGGGGAGGACGATGCGCCCGGTTCACCCGTATGGGGGTGGAAGGAGCCGAACAGCCACCTCTTCGTACGGCATCTGCATACCCACTTTGGTGATCGACTGCGTTACGTCCACGTGATCCGAAACGGGTTCCATATGGCCCAGAGCCGCAATCAACTACAGGTGCGCCGGTGGGGGTCCCGCTTTGGTGTTCGCAACGGTGCGCTGACTCCTGCCCCGGCTGCGTCGCTCGACTACTGGATCCGCGCGAACGAGGCCGCGATCGAGCAAGGGAAGGCGCTCCCGCAGGGCACATTCTTCCTCCTGAGCTACGACGCGATCTGCGCGAACCCGAGAGAGGAGGTCACCAGGTTCGTGAGGTTCTTGGACCTGGATCCTCCCGAGAGTGTTCTCCGTGAGCTGGTGGCCATTCCGCAGTCGGCGATCACGCGCCCGCGGGCCGAGCTCGATCCCGAGACGGTGTTCGGCCACGACCGGCTGACCCGCGTCCGTGCGTTGGGCTACGCGGTAGAGCAGTAGGCCCTTCGCCTTAGGGATGAATTCGTCCGCCTCCCGCTCATCCTGAAGTCGGACGCGAACGATCAAAAACGCCATGCCATCAGGGAGAGGGCGCTCGGATGGCGCACCCGGCGCGCACGGAGCCGGTGATTACCATCGGGGCGCCAGCGCCGTTCCCAGACGAGGAGACGACACCAGCGTGCGCACGTTGCTCCGAGTGTTCAGCCAGCAACCACTGGCGGCCAAGGTGCCCGAAGTCACCGCGCTGTTCTGGGCGATCAAGATCGCCACGACGGCGGCGGGCGAGGCGATCTCGGACTCGTTTGTGAACAACAGGGGCCTCGGAGCCGTCGTCGAGGTCACCTTCTTCGCAGTGGCGCTCGTGCTCCAGTTCGCGTCGCACCGCTATACCGCCGTCCGGTACTGGCTCCTCGCCCTGGCCATCGCCACCGCTGGGACCGGCGTGGCCGACACGATGCACTTGCTGCTGGGGATGCCCTACGCGGTGACGACGATCTTCTGGCTCGTCGTTCTGGCCGCCGTCTTCTTCGTGTGGAACCGCAGCGAGCACACGCTCGACATCCACTCCATCACGACCAGCCGGCGCGAGAAGTTCTACTGGGCCGTTGTCTTCGCTACCTTCTGCCTCGGCACCGCCGTCGGCGACTTCACTGCCACCACCCTCGGGCTGGGCTACCTCCCCTCGGCGCTCCTCTTCTGCGGCGTCATCCTGATCCCGCTGATCGGTTGGAAGTTCCTTGGCTGGAACAGCATCTTCTCCTTCTGGTTCGCCTACGTGATCACCCGGCCGGTCGGGGCCTCGTTTGCCGACTACATCTCCAAAGACCACGACATCAGCGGTCTCGGCCTCGGCGACTGGCAGACGGCGGTCGTACTGACCTGCGTCGTCGTCGTGCTGGTGGGCTACACCGCGAAGGCCCGCTACGACATCCAGTCGCCCGACGCGGAGATCGCCGGCGGAACCTGAACGGCCCGGCGTCCGAGTCCCTACGCTCTAGTCACTATGGACGTCTCCCAGCTGCTGCTCGACCTCTACGGTCGGATCCCGCCCCTCGCCGGCGCTGCGCTGAACGGCCTCAGCCCGGACCAGCTCGCTCAGCCGCCAACACCCGGTTCCAACACCATCGGCTGGCTCGTCTGGCACACGGCACGCGTGCAGGACCACCACGTGGCCGAGCTGCTCGACACCCCGCAGATCTGGACCGGCGGCGACTGGGCGCGACGCTGCGGGCTCGAGCCCGATCCCAACAACACCGGCTACGGCCACCGACCCGGAGACGTCACCGCCGTTCGGCCCGAGAGCGTTGACGTGCTCCTCGGCTATCTGGGCGAGGTGGACGCTCGCACGCGTGGCTATCTTCGAGACCCTCGATCCCGACGAGCTCGACCGGGTGGTCGACCGCCGCTGGGACCCGCCGGTCTCCCTCGGCGTGCGCCTCATCAGCGTGGCCGACGACGGCCTCCAACACCTCGGGCAGGCCGCCTACGCACGAGGGCAGCTCGGCTTCTGAGCGAGGGCGACCGCGTGCGGAAGGGCAGCGCCAACGCCGGACTTAGCGCGCCGGCGGGCGCGGCCAGCGCACGTACTCGGCGTAGTGCCAGATGGTCTCGTAGCCGAGGTCGCGGTAGATCGGTGCCCCCATCGGTGAGGCCTGCAGCGTGCACGACGACGCACCGCGTTCGAAGGCCAGGTTGGTGGCGAGCGTGGTGAGGTACGCACCCAGCCCGGCGCCTCTGGCCGCCGGGACCGTGCCGACCCACTGCAGGCTCGCCACACCGTCGCTCTCGAAGGTCATGGCCGTCGCCACCGCCTCGCCGTCGCGGCGCGCGACGACCACGTGTGCTGTGGCGTCGGAGATCAGCTCTGCCGTCTGGTCGAAGAGATCGCCGAGCACCTCGCCCGGCATGCCGTAGGTCCCGTAGGCCTCGGCGTTGACCGCGAGGAAGTCGACGACGCCTGCCTCGTCGTCGATCCAGCGCGTCGTCACCCCAGCCGCCGGCGCGAGCTCGGGGAGCGGCGACGCGCAGATCATCTCGGGCGTGGCCTCGCCGAAGGGCGCGAGCCCAGCGGCGACGCAGGCGGCGCGGAGGTCCTCGTCCTCGCCGCTGTCGCGCACCTTGACGGCGAAGCCGCGGGCGAGCCCGCCGAAGAAGGAGTCCGCCCGTGCGAGCAGCTCGGCGCCGTCAAGGGTGTCGTCGGAGCGGAAGGCCGCATTGGCCACCACCGGGATCCAGGTCCCGCCGGCGCAGAGCACCGCCCCGCCGTCCTCCTCGAGCTGACCCCGGCTGCCCCAGCGTGTGAGCGCGCGGTTGAAGGCGATGAGGTTGCGCTGGGCAAGTTGCGCGTCGGTCGGGGAGTCCGGCGGGGCGGTCTCGGGGTTCGCCATCGCGGTCATGATGCCCCGCCGGCCTAGGCGATGGCGAAGACGGGGTGCCGGAGAGCGTCTTCGGCCCACTCGGCGTCGGTCGAGTCGGGCGTCGCGCCGTCGAAGAACATGCCTGTCTCGAACTTCCACTTGCGCAGATACGCCCGCAGCACCGGCACGGCCTCGGTGGGCGGGATCTCGGTGGCGGTGCACAGCTGGCGGTGCCGGCCCAGGATCAGCACGAGGTGCCCCCCGGCGCTGCGCACGTTGCGCACCCACTGCGTCTCGCCCCGGGGAGCGACGAGGAACTGGGTGCCCTCGATCGTCAGGAGGTTGACCGGGGTGTGAAAGAGCTTGCCGCTCGTCCGGCCCCGGTGCTCGAGCACCCGGGATCCCCGGACACTCACGCCGAGGCGGGTGAGCCCACTCATCAACTTGTTCATGACGTTGCGGGTGAACCAGTCAGGGCGCTTGTAGTGGGCGGCAGGGTGCTCTGTGGTGGGGGTCGTGCTCATGGGTGTCTCCTCGCTGGGCAGGGTGGTGATGAACATCGATCTTAAAAGAGAACAGTATTCATGTCAAGGACTTGTGTTCTCGATCCAGAACAGCCAGACTGATCACCATGTCAGCGCCGCGCACAGCCCGGGAGCGGGTCCGGGAGGAGATGACAGCCGAAATTCTGACCGTAGCCCGGCGCCACCTGTCTCAGGAGGGTGCGTCCTCGCTCTCCCTGCGTTCGGTGGCACGGGACCTCGAAATGGCCCCGTCCGCGCTGTATCGCTATTACGCCGGCCGCGACGCCCTCCTGAGCGCCCTCATTCTCGATGCCTACGAGTCGCTCGCCAAAGAGGCCGAGCGGGCCGCCGACGTGGCGCAGGAGACCAGCGTGTCTGCCACGGATCGCTGGATGGTCGTGCCGGGCGCCGTGCGTGCCTGGGCCCTGGCGCATCCGCACGAGTGGGGCCTGATCTTCGGGACCCCGGTGCCGGGCTATCAGGCGCCCGAGCAGACCACCCAGCCCTACGCGGCGCATCGCAGCCGCCTTGGTGCGTCCCCTCGTTGAGGCCGAGGCGGCGGGCCGACTCGAGACGGCGGACCACGCTGAGGTGTCCTCCGCGCTGGCCGCCGCTGTGGTCCCGGTGCGCGAGGCCCTCTTCCCCGAGATGCCGGTGGACACCGTGGTAGGAGCGCTCGAGGCCTGGACGACCATCGTCGGGGCCATCAACCTCGAGGTCTTCGGGCACTGGCGCAACACGGTGCTCGACCCGGGCGAGCTCTTCGCGGCCATCGCCCGCGATCTGGCCGCGAGCATCGGGCTCGCCTGACGGCCTCGAGAGACGTCAAGCGCGGCGGCATCGATCGACTCGAAGCCAAAAGAGGAGGATGTGTTCGCAAAAAAACGGCCAGGCCAGAGGAGCAAAATGGGGTCGGACGATAAGTCCGCATAGGGAACACTCCCCTATCGACGCCCCCCCGGGGGGGCCTACGGTGGAAGTCCATGCCGGAAGGAGGAGAGTTGAACCTCCACGACGTCTTGCCGCCCGATGGCGGCGGCACGTGATACCTGGTTGAGACGCCCTTGCTCCGCGCTCGCTCTGAGGCGGCTCGGGCTACGTCGTCATTTACCAGGTCGCGTGAGGCGGTACATGATGCGCCGGTCCCCGATGAACTTGCCCCTCACCTCGGCCCCGATCCGCTCGGCCACGCTCTCGAACCAGTCGGGGAAGAACCGCACGCTGTCGATGGGGACGCGGTGGTAGGGGTAGCCCGGTGTGACGGTGTGCAGGATCAAATCTCCATGCTCGTCGAGGAGTGCGTACAGATCCCTGACGTGCTTGTAGGGGTCGATGAGGTGTTCGAGCATCGCCTGGGACACGATGAGCGAGTAGGTCCCCATACCGGGCGGCGGGTCGTTCTCGTAGTTCCAGTCGAAGTCGGCGCCTTCGTCGAGACCCGCGGTCACGATCTGATTGCGGTCGATCTTCAGCCAATCTGCATACGCCGGCACGACAGCCTTCGGCTCTCCGGGGAGAAGGAGCCGTGTGATCGGTCGCTCCGCGTTGGCTTGGTTCACGAACTGGACAATCTCGCGTCGGATGTGGCTGGACGGCTTTTCGAGACCACCGATCCCGCGCGTGGAGATGTCGGCTCGCCTCGTGAAGCTGCCGTAGCTCTCGACGTAGCGCGGGGCGTAGAAGTCGTCGTCGACGCATTTTCGGATGGTGCCCTGAGCGATGTACGGCCGGATCACCTTGAATACGCGCGCAGACACCCGCCTCTTTGCACCCTCCACTGATGCCATCACGGTGACGCTACTCCCCCCACAGATTGCCCCGTTGACCTGGACGAACGCCTGTTCGCTCGTCACACCCGGTTGCTCCAATACGGGTATGAGCACGGTTGCCCGCACCACCATCGCAAGCCTCAGCCGAGAGATCATCACCGAGGCCGACACCCACCCGCACCTTGAGGGGTTGCGCTGGCGTCAGACGTCCCGTCGCTCCCACTGTTGAGGTACTGACGTGTACCTGATGCCGCTCGCAAATGGCGTGAGCCGCCGGACCGCCGCTGGGACCATGAGCGAGCGCCGTGTGTGGAAGTGCCGGGACTACAAAAAGCAGTTCTCGGTTCTGACCGGGACGATGTTGCACGCGACCAAGATTCCGATCCGCACCTGGATACTGGTCTTCTTCGACATGATGGCGGACAAGAACGGAATGTCTGTCCGCGAGCTCGAGCGGAAGTACGGAGTGACTCCGCGCACGGCATGGCACATGCTCCACCGCATCCGTCAGGCGATGGGCAGCGAAAACAAGCTCGTTTCCACCTTGCGCGGCACCATCGTTTCGGACGAAACCTACGTCGGTGGCAACCCAGCCCGCATGAACACCAAGACCCGCCCCTACTCGGACTCGGGTTCCTCTTCTGGCTCGTCTGTGACCTCGTCCTCGCCTCGCTCCAGGAGCTTCCTGAGCACGTCGTCAGGGTCCGTGTCGTCGGGCAGGGTAAACCGCTCGTCAGGGACCTCCGCCCAGAGACGACCGCAGCGGCAGCGTAGGGTAGACACGTGAGCGAGCTAGCGGTCGTACAGGGCTCTCGGTTGGAGATCTGGACTGAGTTCCTCACTCGACACAGGCTGAGGAGAGTTGCGGAAGTTGGGGTTTTCAAGGGTCAATTGGCGGAGAGCTTACTCACGAACTGTCCCGACATCGTCACCTACTACTTGATCGACCCCTGGCGACACCTCGATGACTGGAACAAACCAGCGAACGTGGCGGAAGCCCGCTTTGAGGAGATTTTCGCAGAAGCCCTTCGCCGCACGAGCCGCTGGGAGTCAAAGCGAGTAATTCTTCGTGGTCGCACCAGCGACGTCATCCAGTCCATTCCCGACGAATCCCTGGACTTCGCCTACATAGACGGGGACCATACGCTCCGGGGCATCACGATCGATCTCATGCGGGTCTGGCCAAAGGTGCGCCCCGGTGGATTCATTGGGGGCGACGACTTTTGTTCATCGGTCTGGCAGCACCAAGAGCAGTTTGAACCAACCTTCATTTTTCCTTATGCCGTGTACTTTGCTGAGGCGATGGATGCGCCGATCGTGGCACTACCAGGCCGCCAGTTCCTCATCGAACGATCCTCTGGCTTCTCATTCAATGACACGACGGGCACGTACGTAGACACCACGGTGAAGAGCGCCCTGGTCCCTCCTTTGCGACCGAGATTGTCGTTTGCGCGGAGAGTGACGCAGAGGGTACGGCGTCCGCATCGCGCCATTTGACAGGTCACGATGTAATTCGGAATTCGAGCCTCCGGTGACATCGGCCTCCACCCACGCCGCGGGAGCGTGCAGAATCGGAGACGTGCATCGGACGGACGAAGGTTTCGTGTGGCGGCGGCGGATTGGAATACTGAGTTCAGGACACCGCGAACAGCTCGTTGCAAAGATCCAAAAACTCATAGTCCTTTGAGTACCAATGCTTAAGATTCTGCCGGGCAAGAGGGGAAAGTTCCGGCTTGGGACTGGTCGTTCGATTCGCTGTGATGGGGTCGTCAGGCATCGTGAGGTCTTTGACTCCCAACGTGTGAGCGAGGCCAGCAACATCAAGTGCTTCTTGCCGGCCGATCCAAAGAAGATCATCCTTACGAGACAAGAAATATGCGGGATCAATGAACCAATCCCAATAGGAAGCCCTCACATGTTGAATACTGCGCATTGCATCCTCAGCAGCTGTCTGAAGCTCTCCGCCGGCACTGAGGGAGATTGCCAGTTCTTCCGGCGAACTGAATTGCTCATAGGCCCTTTTTTCTCCTTCCAACCAGGGAATGAGCCAACGAGGTTGATCGAGGCGTTGCCGGGCAACAAAGGCACTTACGAATCGATCAACTGGATCCCGGACGCAGAAGAAGAATTTCTCTCCTACTGGAACGGAATCAAGGTGCCAATTGTGGTTATGAAGAATCATTCGGAAGGCCGTCTTGTATTGAACTTCCATGAGAGGCGTCCTCATGGCCGTTCCTGCCGTTTTGCCGATGTGCAAAAAATGTGCAACGGGCCGATGATCGAAGCGGCGGCGAGTTCGTCTAACTGTTCGCCTGAACGACCTCCTGAGACGCTTGCGCCTGATCGTGATTCTAGTCTGCATACGATTCATGGCACCGCTCATGCCTTCTCCAATTACGGTGGCGTGCCCGTAAAGTGTAAAACGAGCACGCTGTCAGGCGAAAATCGAATTTGTATTCCCGCCGTGACGCCCGATGGTTGTCGTGCCCGAGACCGTCTTCGAGAATCCCGAGTACCGGCGTCGCTGTGCGGCGCGATGACGGGCGATCGTCGAGATTCGTGCGTCAGTTCCCCACTCAGCAACACGTATCCCGGGGACCGACAGGCTTGGGCCGGCCGGACGGAAGTACGAAGCTCCCATCTTGTGCCGGCGCTCCAGGTTCTGTGGCGCGCTTCTCATGTCTCGGCCTGCCTCCGGCGAAGGCTTCGCCAGGCGTCGAGAGGAAAAGGCCGGGACCACATCGACCGGCCTGATGCAGTGGTCTCGCAAGGGTGAGCGCTCCGACAACTGGCGACACGCCCGAGACCGTCCTCGATGCCGGGCGCCGCGGGCGTCTAACGCAGGCTCTCGTGGAGCGCCTGGGCCCGCGTCCGCAGCTCCTCGAGCCGGTCCTCGGGCAGCCATTCGCTCATGGCGGTGACGAGGTCCAAGACGAGCGCGGCCAGCTCGGCCAGCTCCTTGGAGGGCTCGTGCAGCTTGATCTGCGAGAAGGGGAACGCCACGTTCACTCGGCTGGAGGGAGCGTTGATCCCGCGCGTCTGCTCCCTCGGCGCCTGCGTCCCGTTCGCCTCGAGCTGGCTCGGGCTGTGGCCCTTCTCGGACTTCGCCATGTCACCATCCTGGTCGCCTCGGGCCGGGCGCGCCAGGACCCTACGTGTCGCCCCGCCGCCTCAGAAGACGGACGCCGGGACCGAAGAGTTGTCCCGACACCAGGATCAGCCCAAGACGGGCAACTTCAACTCGATCCCCGCGTTGGCCAAGAACACGAGCTTGTGCTCGACGGCAACCTGCCAATCGACCATGTCTTTGTCGAACTGCATGCGGTTACCTTCCTCGCACGCATGCTCGAGCTCGTCGAACGCCAGGTCTTCGGCGTCCAGCAGGGCTCGGTACTTCAACAGGAAGTGGTCGTCGATCGGCTGATGCACGTCGTCCCTCCTACCGCGGCCCGACCTCCGCGAGCCGGTTCCGAAACGATACTGCCGTCACGCATAGTTCGCCCGGCTGTCACCCGCACTGCAACAACATCGCAATACAGGGCCTGGTCGGAGGCCCAAAGGACAACGCCCCGACAATTCTTCCGGGCCGGTTCCCCGGCGGGACACACGCAGTGGCCCGGACCAGCTCCAGCCCTACCAGTTGCGGCGCAGGCGGTGGTACGCCCGGGGTGCGACGGCCCGGAAGACCATGGCGGCGTCGATGAGGCCCGACACGCTGATCTCGAGGGACGGACCGCCGGCCCGGGCCAAGATGCGGCGCGACACGCTCGGCACGCTGCGCCGCATGAGGCGGGGCGGAGGCCGCAGACCCCGGCTGAGCGCACGCAGGCCGAGCTCGGTCGCCATGAAGGCGGGGTAGACGACGTGGAGGTGGACACCCTTCGGACCGAGGCGGAACGACGTGGACTCGGTGAAGGCCGAGAGCGCCGCTTTGGACGACGGGTAGGCGCCCGGCCCCGGCGAGGGCAGGCGGCCACCGTCGGAGGAGACGTTGACGATCACCCCGCGGCCGCGCTCGACCATGGCGGGCATCACCGCCAGGGTGGCGGCGACGGGGGCGAAGAAGTTGACGTCGAAGGTGTGGCGGTAGTCGCCCTCGGCGATGTCGACCAGGCGCACGCCCGGGTCCTGGGCGGCGTTGTTGATCAGCAGATCGATGGAACCGACCGTGGACACCACCTCGTCGAGGGCGCGGCGCAGGGCGGCCGTGTCGGCGACGTCGCAGGTGATGGTGGTCGACGCGGGGGAGTGCACGCGCAGCTGGGCCGTCAGGGCCTCGAGGCGGCCCGTGTGGCGAGCCAGCCCGACGACGGTGGCGCCGGCGCGGGCCAGGTCCCGGCAGAGCTGCGCGCCAAGACCGGCCGAGGCGCCGGTGACGACCGCCACCGAGCCCCGGTAGCGCCCGCCGAAGTCGGGGGGACGGCCCGATGCGGCGAAGGGGGAGCGCGCCACGCGGTGGCTCAGGCGGCCGGGTCGGTGAGCCCGTCGAGCGTCGCGCCGAGGCGCGCCGCGGCGGCGGCCAGCACGTCCTGTCCTGCCACCAGGGCCGCCAGGTCACCGCGCACCCGGACCCGTCCCGCCGCCAGCGCGTCGGCCGGGTCGAGCTCACCGCGGGCCATGGCGAGCGCCTCGGAGTAGCCGAGGACGATAGTCGCCGTGCCGGCGCGCTCGCCGGCGGGGTCGAGCGCCAGATGAGCCCGCCCGTCGGCCACCGAGAGCACGACGTGCACGTCGTCGCCGGAGCTCGGGCCACGCACGTCCGCCGGCACGCCGGTGACGACCTGCACGATGCTGAAGGTGCCGCCCGCCGCGGCGAGCGAGCTCGCGCCCGCGACGGCGACGGCGTCGCTCAGGTCGAGCGCGCCGAGCGCGGCGTCGAAGGACTGCACCCATTCGGGCGAGAGGTAGCGGGCCATGGCGGGTACAAGTGTGGCGCGGCGTCGTGTGTGAGGCGTCAGGCGGGGCAGCGGGACGTGCCCGGGGTGCGACCGCTCAGCCGGCGCCTGTCCCTTCGGTGGCAACGACCTCGTTGGCCGCGAGGTCAGGCGCGGTCCTGATCGGGGACCCGTCGCCGGCGGCGGCGATGGCGGACTCTGCCGTGCTCTCGGCGGCCGTTGTCTTGGAGCGCCCGAGGATCTTGCGCCCGAGCCAGGCCACCGGGTCGTAGCGCGCGTCGACCACCCGCTCCTTCATCGGGATGATGCCGTTGTCGGTGATCTTGATGTGCTCGGGGCAGACCTCGGTGCAGCACTTGGTGATGTTGCACATGCCCAGACCCTTGTCGTGGGCGAGCTCGCGGCGGTCGTTGACGTCGAGCGGGTGCATCTCGAGCTCGGCGAAGCGGATGAAGAAACGGGGTCCGGCGTACTTGGGCTTGTTGTCCTCGTGGTCGCGGATGACGTGGCAGACGTCCTGGCACATGAAGCACTCGATGCACTTGCGGAATTCCTGGCCGCGCTCGACGTCCACCTGCATCATGCGGTAGCCGCCCTCGGGCTCGGGCCCCGGCGTGAAGGCCGGGATGGTCTTGGCCACCTCGTAGTTGAACGAGACGTCGGTGACGAGGTCGCGGATGATGGGGAAGGTCTTCATGGGCGCCACCGTGACGGGCTCGCCCTCGGGCAGCGTGTCCATGCGCGTCATGCACATGAGGCGGGGTAGCCCGTTGATCTCCGCCGAGCACGACCCGCACTTGCCCGCCTTGCAGTTCCAGCGGCAGGCGAGGTCCGGCGCGTCGGCGGCCTGGAGTCGGTGGATGACGTCGAGCACGACCTCGCCTTCGACGGCGGGCATCACGTAGTCGGCGAACTCGCCACCCTCTTGGTCCCCCCGCCAGATCCGCATGGTGATCTTCTCCGAGGCAGCGTCTGTCTGTGGGCCGGTGCCGGACTGTGTGCCGGTGCCCGTCTCAGTGGCGGTGTCAGCGTCAGCCATGGCTACTTGTCCTCCTCGAAGAGTGCGCGCAGCTCGGGTGGCATCTGGGGCAGCGGCTCGGGTGCGATGGCGATCGGGGCCAGGTACCCGTGGTCGGCGGTCTGGTGCTGCACGAAGTTGACCTTGCCCATCTCGGGGTCGGGAAGCGGGTAGTCCTCCCTCGTGTGCCCGCCGCGGGACTCCTTGCGGTTGAGGGCGCCCTGCGCCACGGCGATGGAGGTGGTGATCATGGACGGCAGGTCGGTGGCCATGTTCCAGCCGGGGTTGTAGGCCCGTCCTCCCTTCACCTGCACCTTCGCCGTCTGTTGCTTGAGGTCCTCGAGCTTGACCAGCGCCTCCTCGAGCTCGGGGCCGGTACGGATGATGCCGACCAGCGTCTGCATCACCTCCTGGAGCTCCTCGTGCACGGTGTAGGGGTTGTAGCCGTCCTTGCGCCCGAAGGGGGCGAAGGCGTCGTCGATCACCGAGGCGACCGCCGCCGGGTCGACGCTAGGCGAACCGGTGCGGGCCTCCGCGAAGTCGGACGCACCGATGCCGGCCCGCCGGCCGAAGACGATCAGGTCCGAGAGCGAGTTGCCCCCCAGGCGATTGGCGCCGTGCATGCCCCCCGACACCTCGCCGATGGCGAAGAGGCCCGGCACGGTGGCGGCCTGCGTCTCGGCGTCGACGCGCACCCCGCCCATCATGTAGTGACAGGTGGGGCCGACCTCCATGGCCTCGGCCGTGATGTCGACGCCGGCCAGCTCCATGAACTGGTGGTACATCGAGGGCAGCCGGCGCTTGATGTACTCGGGCGTGCGCCGCGAGGCGATGTCGAGGTAGACGCCGCCGTGGGGGGTGCCCCGCCCGGCCTTGACCTCGGAGTTGATGGCCCGGGCCACCTCGTCGCGCGGCAGCAGGTCGGGCGTGCGGCGGTAGTTGATGTGGTCGTCGTACCAGGCGTCGGCTTCCTCTTCGGTCTCCGCCGTCTCGGCCCGGAACATGTCGGCGACGTAGTTGAACATGAAGCGCGTACCCTCGGAGTTGCGCAGCACGCCGCCGTCGCCGCGCACGCCCTCGGTGACGAGGATGCCGCGCACCGACAGCGGCCACACCATGCCGGTCGGGTGGAATTGCACGCACTCCATGTCGATGACGTCGGCCCCGGCCCAGACGGCCATGGCGTGCCCGTCGCCCACCGACTCCCATGAGTTGGAGGTGTACTTCCACGCCTTGCCGATCGACCCGGTGGCGAGCACGAATGCCTTGGCGGTGAAGAGCACCATCTCGCCGGTCGGGCGCATGTAGCCCACGGCACCCGAGATGCGCCCCTCCGCGTCGGGCAGCAGGCGCAGGATCTTGCACTCCATGAACACGTCGGTCCCCATGGAGACCACCTTCTGCTGCAGGGTGCGGATCAGTTCGAGCCCGGTGCGGTCGCCCACATGCGCCAGGCGGGCGTAGCGGTGGCCGCCGAAGTCTCGTTGGGTGATGCGGCCGTCCTTGGTGCGGTCGAAGAGCGCGCCCCAACGCTCGAGCTCGAAGACCCGGTCGGGCGCCTCCATGGCGTGGATCTGCGCCATGCGCCAGTTGTTGAGCATCTTGCCGCCGCGCATGGTGTCGCGGAAGTGGACCTGCCAGTTGTCCTCGGGCCAGACGTGTCCCATTGCCGCCGCCATGCCGCCTTCGGCCATGACCGTGTGTGCCTTGCCGAGCAGCGACTTGCAGACGAGCGCCACCCGCAGGCCGCGCTCCTTGGCTTCAATCGCCGCACGCAACCCCGAGCCGCCGGCGCCGATGATGATGACGTCGTAGTCGTGGCTCTCGTAGTCGGCTTGCACCATGAATGTCCTCGCGTCCTCGCGCCGTGGCCTAGAAGTGGAAGCCGGGGTCGTGGATGGTCCCGCTCGCCACCAGGCGCACGTAGAGGTCGGCGATGGCGACGCCGAAAAGGCTGATCCAGGCGAAGCGCATGTGGCGGGCGTTGAGTGGCGTCACGAATTTCCAGAGCTTGTAACGGGTCGGGTGTTTGGCGAAGGACTTGACCTGCCCGCCGCAGAAGTGCCGGCAGGAGTGGCACGACAGTGAGTAGAGCCACAAGAAGGAGGCGTTGGCCACGAGGATCACGGTACCGACGCTGATGCCGATGTGAGTGTGCTCGACGCCGTTGACGAGGTAGGGCTGGCGGAAAGCGAGGATGGCGTCGTAGGTGAGGATGCAGTTGAAGAGGAGGAGGATCCAGAAGAAGTAGCGGTGGATGTTCTGGAGGATGAGCGGGAAGCGGCTCTCGCCGCTGTAACTGCCGTGCGCGTCGGACACGGCGCAGGCCGGCGGCGACCACCAGAAGGATCGGTAATAGGCCTTGCGGTAGTAGTAGCAGGTGAGCCGGAACCCGAGGGGGAAGATCAAGATGAGCAGTGCCGGCGAGTAGTTCCAGAACGGCAGTGTCCCGAAGGCGTGGCTGCCGGACACGCAGCTGTTGGCGATGCACGGCGAATAGAAGGGCGAGATCAGGTCCCGGTTGAGCCCGATGCCGGCGTAGTAGTCCTTGCCGACGAAGGCGGCCCAGGTGGAGTAGACGACGAAGGCGGTCAGCACCGCGACGGTGATGACCGGCTCGACCCACCAGGTGTCCTCGCGCAGGGTCGGCTGTTCGGGCCCGCCCGCGCCGCCCCGATGGCGACCGGTGTCGCGGTCACGCTGTCGGCCGTGGTCGTCACTCCTACCTCCTCGCAGCCCAGGTCAGCCCCCAGCCCGGGCTCAGCGGTCGTACCCTACGGTCCACTTTCAGGCACGTCAAAGACATAAAAGGCATGGAGTTCAGAGCGATAAGCTCTTAATCGTGCAACTCCATCAGCTGGCCTACGCCCTGGCTGTGGCCGACGAAGGAAGTTTCACCCGGGCCGCCGAGCGGCTGCACCTCGCCCAGCCCTCCCTCTCGCGCCAGGTGCGCCTGCTCGAACACGAACTGGGCGTTCTTCTCTTCTACCGCGGCCCGGGCCAGGGGCCGGTCACGCTCACACCCGACGGCGCGGTGCTGGTGCCCTTCATGCAGCGCGTGCTGGCCGACGTGGAGGCAACAGGCGCCGAAGCCCGCGCCCTCTCGGGCATGGCGCGGGGGCGCCTGGCCGTCGGCGCCACACCGAGCCTCGTCATCGAGCGCGCTGGCGCCGGCGCTGGTCGAGTTCCACGCCAGTCACCCCGGCATCGACCTGGCCGTGGTCGAGGCGGGCTCGCACCAGCTGGTGCCCCAGGTAGCCGCGGGCGAGGTCGACCTGGCCCTTGTCGTGCTTCCCGTCACCGACCCGCTGGTGGTGACGACGCCGCTCTTCGACGACCCCCTGGTCCTGGTCACGGCGCCCGAGCACCCCTTCGCCCGTCGCCGGCGCGTACGCGTGCGCGACCTCGACGGGCTCGACCTCGTGATGTTCCGCGAGGGCTACGACCTGCGGTCGGTGACGCTCGACGCTTGCGCCGCCGCTGGGGTCGAGCCGCACCTGGTCAGCGAAGGGGGCGAGATGGCGGGCGTCCTCTCCTTCGTCGCCGCCGGCCTCGGCGCGGCCGTCGTCCCCGCCATCGCGGTCTCCCAGGACGGCGCCCTCGTCGCCATCCCCTTCGCCGGGCCGGGCCCCGCGATGCGGCGCACCGTCGCGCTGGCCCAGCGGGGCGACCGCGCCCTGGCCCGGCCGGCGCGTGCGTTCGCCGAACAGCTCGTTGCCCGTCACGCCAGTGCGCTCGGCGAGATGCGCCCGCAATCGTCCAGGGCGGATTCGCACGCAGCCGCCGGCTCGTGAGGTGACGAGGCTATGGCCTCGGAAAACGAGCCGGCAGGGCGGTGTTCATATGACGGGCGCGACGCAGTGCCGATGGTGCTGGAGCCGTCCAGGGTTCGTGCACGGGCTCGAATCCGCGTCTCGCCTTGGTGTAGTGCGGGTGTTTTCCCAGCCGAGGGACAACCCACACCGCCCAGACCCTGAACCGGTACGCCCTCTCCGATCGTTTGAGGCGCACCCGTCTGCTCCTCTGTGCCCTTCGTGTCGCTCGCCTGATGTTCTCGGGCGTCACCTCGTCGATGACTGAGCGCGTCCGTTGCGAGACGAGCGAGCCGAAGGAGGGCGATGCACCGTGGGGCGCGCGTGCCGGCGACGCGATGGACGATCCTGGGTCCACGGCTGGAGCCGACCCACCGTCATGGCGCGTCCAGGCGATGACATAGTCGCTCTATTCCGGGGGTGGGTTGAATTCGGCCACGGGCCCGATCCGCTCGGCCAACACGAACATCGTCGTTTGGGAGTAGCTTCAGAATTGGAGACGCCTGGGCTCCGAGATAGCGAAAAATCCCGTCGGCGAATCGAGCGCAGTCGCGAAACACCTCTGCGGCCACCTCGGGCGATTCACCACGGGTCGCTGCGAGCGCTTCTGCGATATCGGCGGTGTCGCAGCTGAGCGACAAGTGACCCAAGGTTGCGGTCTTGTCGAAGTTGGCACCCAGGTCCGCTGCATGGAGCAGGAACCGAGCGCCAAGCACGTTGACTCCCATACGTCGCCTCGAGTCCGTCCCCGGGGGAAGGCGAGTGCCCCGACCGCACCTGGCCGTCGGGCCGGGACGGCGGGCATTTGACGCTGCACCGCACGCAGGCTCCTGGGTTTAGGCTCGGCCCATGGACGGCCCCTCTGCACCCTTCGATCCCTCCGCGACCCCCCACCCGGGCGCGGCTGAAGCCACCGGCCGACCTCCCCCGTGCGCTGGTCGACCTGCGCGCGACAGGTTGGGAGTCGGTCTCGGTCGCCGAGGAGATGCGGCGCAACACCGCGAAGGCGATCGCCACGGGCGCGTCGCTCGTACCCGGCGTGCTCGGTTTCGAAGAGACGGTCGTGCCCCAGCTGGAGACCGCCATCTTGGCCGGGCACGACATGATCCTCCTCGGCGAGCGGGGTCAGGCCAAGACCCGGGTCATCCGCTCCATGGTCGGCTTGCTCGACGAGTGGATGCCGATCGTCGGCGGCTCCGAGATCAACGACGACCCCTACAACCCCGTCTCGCGCTACGCGCTCGACCGCGTCGAGGAGCTGGGCGACGCCACGCCGATCGACTGGGTGCACCGCTCGCAGCGCTACGGCGAGAAGCTCGCCACCCCCGACACGTCCATCGCGGACCTGATCGGCGAGGTCGACCCGATCAAGATTGCCGAGGGTCGCTATCTCAGCGACGAGCTGGCGCTGCACTACGGCCTCATCCCGCGGGTCAACCGCGGCATCTTCGCCATCAACGAGCTGCCCGACCTCTCCGAGCGGATCCAGGTCGGGTTGCTCAACATCCTCGAAGAACGCGACGTACAGATCCGGGGCCACCGCATCCGCCTCCCCCTCGACATCATGTTGGTGGCGACGGCGAACCCCGAGGACTACACCAACCGCGGCCGCATCATCACGCCGCTCAAGGACCGCTTCGGCGCGCAGATCCGCACCCACTACCCGTACGAGACGATGACCGAGGTCCGCATCATGGAGGCCGAGGCGGACCTGCCGACGGCCGGCGTGCCCGTCTCGGTGCCGGCCTACATGAAGGAGGTCATCGCTGAGGCCAGCCAGCTGGCGCGGCGGAGCACGCACCTCAACCAGCGCAGCGGCGTCTCGGTCCGCCTCTCCATCGCCAACTACGAGACCCTGGTCGCCTCCTCCGTGCGCCGAGCGCTGCGCACCGGCGAGCCGGTGGCCGTCCCCCGCATCAGCGACCTGGCCTCGCTGGTGCCCTCGACCCAGGGCAAGATCGAGGTCGAGGCCATGGAGGAGGGCCATGAGGACGAAGTGGTGGCCCAGCTGTTGGCGGCGGCCACGCTGAGCGTCTTCCGGCGCCGCGTCACCCTCGACGACCCGCAGTCGATCGTGGCCGCCTTCCAGGACCAGGTCGTGGTGCACGTGGGCGACGACCTGCCGAGCTCGGCCTATCTCGCGGTGCTCGCCGACATCCCCGAGCTCGAGCCGCCCACCCGCAAGCTGGCCGGCCCCGAGGCCGCCGAGTCCCCGGCCCTCATGGCCAGTTCGATGGAGTTCCTTCTCGAGGGCCTGCACCTGACCAAGCGACTGAACAAGGACGCGTCGGGGGCCCGGGCCCTTTACCGCGGGCGCAAGTAGGGTCCGGGCGCCGCGCCGATGAGCGTCAAGTACGACTACTCCGAGTGGGACGGCACCCAGGAGTTCGCGGACCTCGACCCCGACGACCTCCTGGCCGGCCTCACCGACGACCTCCTGGCGGGCGGCGACCTCGACGACGCGCTCCGTCGCTTGCTGCGCAGCGGTTTTCGCACCGCCGACGGCGACCAGGTTGCGGGCCTACGCGACCTGCTCGACCAGCTGCGCCGCCGCCGTCAGGAGATGTTGGCCGAGGGCGATCCCGACGGCCGCATGGCGGAGCTGACACGCCAGCTCGACGAGATCGAACAGGACGAGCGTGCCGGCATCGACGACCTGGTCGAGGAGGCCTCCGGGTCGGGTGACGAGCGCCGGCGTGAGGTGACCGACGACGTCGCCACCGAGCGGCGCATGGCCCTCGACCTCCAGCCCGACGACCCGGCCGGGCGCATCAGCTCGCTGCAGCACTACGACTTCGTCTCTTCCGAGGCGCGCGAGAAGTTCGAGGAGCTGGTGGAAGAGTTGCGGCGTGAGATGGCCGACACCTTCTTCGAGGGTGCCTCCGACGCGCTCTCCAACATGAACCCCGAGCAGATGCAGCGCATCCGCGACGCCTACGACGCGCTCAACCGCATGCTCGAGCAGCGCGAGCGGGGCGAAGAGCTCGACCCGAGCTTCGAGGAGTTCATGGCCGAGTTCGGCGACATGTTCCCCGGCAACCCGGAGAACCTCGACGAGCTGCTCGAGCAGCTAGCGCAGCGCATGGCCGCCGCGCAGGCCGTGTGGAATTCACTCTCACCCGAACAGCGGGCCCAGTTGAGCCAGCTCATGGAGGCTGTCCTCGAGGACATGGACCTGCGCTGGCAGGTGGAGCGCCTGGCCGAGAACCTCCAGCGCGCCTTTCCCGACGCGGGCTGGCAGCAGAGCTACGACTTCAACGGCGAGGGGCCGATGAGCGTCAACCGCGCCACCGACCTCGCCTCGCAGCTGGGCCAGCTCGACCGCATGGAGGAGCTGCTCCAGTCGGCTTCGACCCCCGCCGCCCTCGGCGAGATCGATCTCGACCAGGTCAGGCAACACATGGGCGAGGATGCCGCCCGCGCGCTGGACCGCCTGGCCAACCTGACCAAGTCACTGGCCGACGCCGGGTTGATCGAGCAGCAAGGCGGTCGGATCGAGCTGACGCCTCGCGGCGTGCGCCGGCTGGGCCAGAAGGCGCTGGCCGACCTCTTCGGGCAGATCAACAAGGACCGCCTGGGCGACCACTCGGCCGTGCTCACGGGCTCGGGCCACGACCGTGAGGAGACCACCAAGGCCTACGAGTACGGCGACCCGCTCAACCTGCATCTCTCGACCACGGTGCACAACGCGGTGCGCCGCAGCGGTTCGGGCGTGCCGGTCCGCCTCACGCCCGAGGACTTCGAGGTCGTCGAGGTGGAGGCGATGTCGCGCTCGGCCACCGTGCTCTGTGTCGACCTGTCCATGTCGATGCCGATGCGCGACAACTTCGTACCGGCCAAGCGCATGGCCATGGCGCTCCAGACGCTCATCTCTTCCAAGTTCCCCCGCGACTACCTCGGCATCATCGGCTTCTCCGAGGTCGCCCGCGAGATACGGCCCGACGAGATCCCGACCGCCATGTGGGACTACGTCTACGGCACCAATCTGCAGCACGCGCTGGCGCTGTCGCGACGCCTGCTGGCTCACCAGCACGGGACCAAGCAGATCATCGTGGTGACCGACGGCGAGCCCACCGCGCACATCGACGATTTCGGCGAGGTGACCTTCAACTATCCGCCGATCCCCGAGACGCTGCGGCGCACCATGGCCGAGGTCATCCGCTGCACGAGGGCGGGCATCGTGATCAACACGTTCGCCCTTGACCTCCAGCGCACGCACTACCCCTTCGTCGAGCAGATCGCCCGGGTCAACGGCGGCCGGACCTTCTACACGACGCCCGATGCGCTGGGCGGCTACGTCCTCGTCGATTTCCTCCAGCACCGACGGGTCCTGCGCCCCGCCGGCTAGGTACGCCCACCACTGGGCTGGTTTTTCCCATTTCCGACGCGCTGATCGCGTCGGAAGGCCGGTTGAACTGGGGTTACGCGCACTTATCCACACCCCCTTGGCGTCGGTTAAGACACGTTTCGTGCCCAGAATCGGGATTTGGGCCTTGCACTCGGACGGAACACTGGTCAAAGATGTCTGATCACATCGTTGTAACTACAACGATGCCACCTGTGTGAGAAGGGGGGCGAACCAAGTGCCACTGGACATCATCACCACGCTCTACGGTCGCCAAGAACGAAGCTGGCAGCTACAGGCGAACTGCATGGGCGTCGACCCCGACCTGTTCTTCCCGGAGCGGGGAGCCTCCACCAGGGAGGCGAAAGAGGTCTGCCGCGGCTGTGTCGTGCGCGAGGACTGCCTCGAGTACGCGCTCGCCAACGGGGAGAAGTTCGGGATTTGGGGCGGCATGAGCGAGCGGGAGCGCCGCCGGGTCCGCCGGGCCCGCGCCCTCGCCCGCCGGGAGGTGGCGAGCGCCTCCTGAGTTGCCGGCGGTCGCCCAGTGCGTCTGCCCTTCAGCCTGTCGGCCGCAGCCGGGACTCCACGGTCGAATCTGCCGAGAGTCCCAACTCGGCCCAACGAGCCGGGGGCACGGCGGCGAGGACAGCCTCGGGGACCAGGCCCACCAACTCGGCGCCTTCGACCCGAGCCCCGGGCCCGGCGTCGGCCACCAGGGCGGCTACCGCGTCGTAGAGCCGCTTGGGCCCGTAGCGGTCGGGGTCGATCAGGTTGCACGACACCTGGGCCCGGTGCCCGACGGCCAGCCCGAGCGCCCGCACCTCTGCCCGGCGCACGAGCGGAGCGACCCGCCTGGCGACGGTGGCCGAGGAGACCCACACGTTGTAGGCCACGAGCACGCGGCGCGCCCCCACCGCGGTCGCCCCTGTGCGCGGGTCGGCCCGGGCCGGGCCGAAATCGGGGGCGAGGCGCCCGGGATCCGCCTCGGCGAAGGCGTCACGCCGGATCTCGGGAAGGGTCCGGGTCTGGCCGCCGGGTAGGGGTCCGTAGAGAAAGCTCGGCACGCCCAATTCATCGGCCAGCCAGCGGGCGAACTCGTCGCGCAGCGCGGCGGCGCCCGAGAGACCGCTCGGCGCGGGGCGACCCGGCGCGTAGGGGACGAAGGGCACGACGTCGAGCACGCCGAGGCGCGGATGGGCGCCGTCGTGGCGGCGCAGGTCGAGGCGCGCCACGGTGGCCGCGGCGAGCGTGCGGGCCCCGTGGGCGACGTCGGCGGCCTCCCCGGCCAGAGTGAACACGGAGCGGTGGTGGTCCGGGTCGCGGTGGAGATCGCGCAAGGTCGGCCCGGCCGCCTCGGCCAGAGAGGCGATCACGTCGAGGGCGCGGCCCTCGCTGACGTTGACCACGCACTCGACGATCACCGGCGGGTCACCGCCTGCGTGTCGAGCCGCATGGGCTCAGCGTGGCACGTCAGTGACCCGAATCGGTTCCCGCACAGAACCCGCCCTCAGAGGTGGGGCGGAGGAGCGCTGCAGCGGCGCTCGGTGTCGCTACTTGGCGACGACGGCGTGTGAGAGGCGGCGGCGGCGCAGGATGCGACGGCGCTCACGCTCGGAGGCACCACCCCAGACCCCGTGGTCGATGTGGTTCTCGAGCGCGTACTCGAGGCAGGCTTCGGCGACAGGGCACTCGGCGCAGATGCGCTGGGCCACCAGCACGCCCATCCCGTCGCTGGGGAAGAAGAGGTCGGGAGCAACTTCTTTGCACTTCCCCCGGGCCATCCAATCGCTATTCATTGTCGAGCTCCCTTTCCACGCATCATTCTACGGGAGGTGCCCTTCAGGTCCTAGGCTTTGCGAATAGGAAGTTCGTAAGAATCCGGGGCCCGATTTGGGCTCGACCAGGGAGAATGTCGTTCCGCGCGCCAGCGCTACGCTGGCGGCGGTCGCCGATCCGAGGAGATGCCATGGCCCCAGACGCCGAGGAAGCCGTTGTCGAAGAGGGTGAGCTCGTCGAGCCCATCGGGCACGTGCGCGTCGTCTATCTCGGCCCGGTCGCACCCCACTGGGAGGTGCAGTCCGACTACGGCCCCCCCGACGTCATCGAGCAGTTCCGCGAGCGGGTGCTGGCCCGCCTGGTGCTGCTGCCCCCGCACGACCCCCAATTCCGGCGCAACAGTGAGCGCGTGGTCCGCGACGCCGAGCGCGAGCAGCTCGCCCTCGAGTGGGTGCTCGACTACGGCGAGGAGGGCGAGGCCTGACGGCCACGCCTGACGGCCACGCCTGACGGCCACGCCGCACCCCAATTGCACCGCACAGGCCACTCCGCGGAGACCCTTCGGTGGAAGCATGACCGGCCGTTGAGCTGGTGAGGCCGGGCAGGGCCCGGCGAGGGGGAGACAACCATGGGAGACACCTTGACGCTGGACGACGCACCCGTCGTCCGTGAGATCCGGACGCTGGTCGGTCCGCTGACCGACGACGAGGCGGCGCTGGTCCGCACACTCACGCCGGCGGACATCGCAGAGAGGGCACAGCAGGCCAAAGTCGAGCATCTCGCCGACCTCGTCGACCTGTTTGCGACGATCCGTTCCGACGAGGCCATGGCCGACTACGTCTACGCCATTGCGCCGACTTGGGACGGGACGACCGAGACTCTCCTGCTGGCGGGACGCGTCACCAACGCGTTCGCCCGTTACGAGCTGGAGCGGCGCGCGCCCGCCTTCATCGGCTAGGCGCGACCCCGCGTCGGGTCACGCGGCTTGGGGTGAGCGATCGACCAGTCGATAAGCCGACCAGTCGAGCCAGCCGATCAGGCGATCAGGCGATCAGTCGAGCAGGCCGATGCGGGCGAGCCAGAGTCCCGGCGCGTCGACCTCGGCCGGCGTGGGCAGGTCGAGCTCGTCGCCCCAGAGGCGTGCGAGTGCGTCCTCGCCGGCTCGCTCGATCACGCCGGTGACGAAGGTCCGGCCCCGGTCGACCTCGTCCTGGCCGACATTGAGGCCGAACAGACCGGCAAAGGCCTGCTCGCCCTTGCCCTCCTCGATCCGGTAGCGGTACCACGCCTCGGCCAGCGCGGCTGGTGACGAGGTCAGCGTCTGCGCGATCGAGGACGTGAGATGGTCGACGGCCGCGCCGATCGCCGTCGTCTGCGCGGTGAGTGCGCTGGAAATACTGCGCTGCTCGGGGCTGATCAGGTCGGACAACAGCGCCTCGGGGTCGCCGAGCGCGTCTTCGAGCGCCGTCGGGTCGCCGAGGCCCTCGCCCAGGCGCTCCACGATCGATCGTTGCGCGGCGGCGGCGTGCGCCGACGCGTCACCGAGCAGCGTGGTCAGTGACGAGCGCACGCCCGGTCGCGTCAGCACAGCTTGCATGGTCAGCTCGCGGAGGCAGACCCACAGCTGGACCTCTTGGAGCGGGAGGCTCCAGTCGTCGGCGAAGCGGGCCACGTTGCCCGGCACGAGTAGGAGGGTCGAGGACTCGGGCCAGGGAAGGGGGAGCGCGTACTGCCCGAAGGCGCGGCGCGCCAGGTGGCCCGCGGCGGAGCCGAACTGCATGCCCAAGAAGACCGGTCCGAGCGTCGAGCGCGAATTGCCCCAGCAGACCGCCGAGCCCGTCTGTGCCGTCGGGGTCGAGCTCGCTCAGGTCCATGGATCCGGGCACTGCCGCGGCGCCCTGCTGTTGCGCCTCCACCATCGCCTTGAGGACCGGCCGGTAGGCCTCGAGCACCCGGAAGCTCCACTGCCCCGGTCCGACGGCCTCGAAGGAGATGCCGCCGGCGTTCGGCGTGATCCCCGTCGCGGCGGCTACGTGGAGTTCGGCCACGCGTGCGAGCTCTTCGAACGCGATGCGCACGAGCGGATCGGGCGCCTCGTCCTCTCCGCCGTCGGTGGCGACGCCGAACGCAAGGGTGCGGGCGGCCTCGAACCAACTGTCGCCTGAGCCCGGGCCCGAACCGATGACCTTGAGGAGGTCACCGAGGAGGCCACCCATCGGGTTGTCGGGGTCGCCCGAACCGAAGATGCTCACCTTCGCATGCTAGGGGGAGGCGCTCAGGGTGACGTCCACGGTGGTGGTGGCGCCCGAGGCACCGCGGACCGACAGCGCAATGGACGTGCCGGGCAGGAGCACGTAGAGACGGGCCCGCAGCTCGGCCATGGTGCGCACCGGCATGTTGTTCACCGCGACGATGACGTCGCCTGGCACCAGCCGGTTGGCCGACGGGCCGTGCGACTCCACGGACTCGATCGTGGCCCCACCACTGTTCGGCGCGTCGGCGCCCTCCAGCCCCAGCCACCCGTGCACGACGCGGTCGCGCGAGCGGAGGTCGTCCGCCACGCCCACGACGAGATTGCTGGGGAGGAAGGTCGCGGCCGGGGTGTTGGCAGGGTCCGGGTCGTAGAGGATCCCCAACACCGCGCCCGACGCCGTGAGCAGCGGCTCGCCGCCTGTGACCGTCGGCGCCGGCGCCGAGGAGGTGATGGACGGCATGCCGCCCGCCGGACCCCCGGCGATGGGCGCCCCGACCGTCGTGACCGAGCCGGGGGTGCAGTGCAGCGCGATCTCCCGTGCACCCGCAGGCACGTAGCTGAGCGTCAGGACCGGTGTCCCGCTGTCGAGTGCGCTGTCGTCTGCGAATGGCGCAACCGGGAGATCCTCGGGCACGTTCACCAGCGCGATGTCAGACGACGCGTCCCACGCCATCACCGACGCGGGCTCCGCCTTGCCGTCGGGTCCGATCATCACGACGCGCTGCACACCGCGCAGCACGTCAGCCGTGGTGGCGACGACGCCCCCCTCCGCGACGGCCACACCCACGAGGGAGACCGTGCCGTGCGCCGTCGTCGCCTGCAGCTCCACCATGGAGCGGCCCGCAGCCTGTGCTGCCGCAGGCACGGTGTTCTGCGGGCCGGCGAGGGTCGAGACCGACCCGTCGGCGACGGTGTCGTCCGTGCCGTCGGTGGCGAGCGGATGCTGCGACGGGGGGGAGAGCAGCACGATGATCCACGCGACGACGGCCATCACCGCCAGCACCCCCACCAGCACCATGACCGCGCTGCGATACGAGTGTCCCCGCGGGGCGTTGAGCAGGAACGGGGCGTCCGTGGGTGGTCCGGCCACCTCGCTCGGGTGGCGCCACAACCGGTCATGGGGATCGATCCAGCCGCGTAGGGGCGACTCGGGTCCTTCCGAGCCGCCCCCGCGCCCTCGTCGGGGCCCGGTTCTCCCTCTTCGGGCTTCTCGGGCGTGTCGCTCACAGGGTGACGATATCGACATCGGCCCAGGAAATGCCGTCGCGCGATGGGTCCGGCCGTACCATGAGGCCCCATGTCGCGCGACCTGGCCATCGATCTCGGCACGGCCAACACGCTCGTCTATGCAAAGGGCAAGGGCGTGGTGCTGAACGAGCCGACGGTGGTCGCGCTGGATTCGCGTAGCCGTGAGGTCCTTGCCATCGGCACTGACGCCTGGCAGATGATCGGCCGCACGCCGGGGTACATCGTCGCCGAACGTCCCCTGCGCGGCGGCGCGATCACCGACTTCGAGGTCACCGAGCGGATGCTGAGCGTGTTGTTGCGTCGCGTCGGGGTGAGCCGCCTGAACCGGCCCAAGGTGCTCATCTGCGTGCCTTCCGCCATCACGGCAGTGGAACGCCGGGCGGTCAAGGAGGCGGCGCGCCGGGCCGGAGCGTCGGCCAGCTTCCTCATCGAGCAACCGATGGCGGCAGCCATCGGCGCCGGGCTGCAGATCCACGAGCCCGTCGGCAACATGGTCGTCGACGTCGGCGGCGGCACGTCGGAGATGGCGGTGATCTCCCTCGGGGGCGTCGTGGCGGTCGAAGCGCTGCGCTTGGGTGGCTTCGACTTCGACGCGTCCATCCAGGCCTACGTCCGCCACCAGTACGGGGTGGCCGTCGGGGAGCGCACCGCCGAGGCGGTGAAGTTCGCCATCGGGTCGGCCTTCCACTACCGAGGCGAGCAGCAGGCCGAGATCCGCGGGCGGGAGGTGGCGACGGGCCGCCCCAAGACGGTGATCCTCTCGCCGCTCGAGGTCCGCGGCGCCATCGAGGACAACGTCACCTCCGTCATCGAGTCGGCGGCGGACTGCCTCAGCGAGGCGCCGCCCGAGTTGGCCCAGGACATCATGTTCCAGGGCGTGCACCTCACCGGCGGCGGTGCACTCTTGCGGGGCATGACCCAACGGCTGGCCGACGCCACCGCCGTGCCGGTCCACCTCGTGGACACGCCGCTCGAGTGCGTCGTCCAGGGCGCCGGTATCTGCCTGGAGTCCTTCGACCGGTTGAAGCGCCTGTTCACCGAGGACGATAGGTGACTAGGGCTCGTCGAGCAGCTCTTCGGCCGATTGGTGTACCTGCCAGTCGCGGTCGTCGGCGGCGGCCCGTAGCGCCGGTTCGACGCGAGCATCGTCGAACCCGGCCAAGGCGACGGCGGCGCGGCGCCGCACCGTTGGCTTGTCCGAGAGCGCGTCCAGGACGGCGGGCAGCCCGGCGGGGTCACCGATCGCACCGAGCGCGGCGACCGCTGCCTCCCGACAGCGCGTGTCGTCATGGTCCCTCGCGAGGCGCGCCAGCGCCGGCACGGCCGGGCGGTGGCGGCGTTCGGCCAGGAACCACGCGGCCCCCACCACGACGAGGGGGTCGGGGTCACCGAGGGTGGCGGTCACGGTAACGGGCAGCACCGAGCGAGAGCCGCGGCCGCGGACGGCCGTGGCGGCCTCGACGGCCCGGCGCCGCAACCCGACCGACCCGCTGGCGAGCGCCGCCTCGATGTCGGCCGTGCGTGAGCGTCGCCCAGGCGGGCCAGCGCGCCGAGGGCGGCCACCTGCACGGACTCGATCGGGATCGGCGAGGCCGCGGCGGGCCAGCACGGCATCACCGCGGTGGCCGGCGGCGGTGACACGCCGGCGCCGCAGCTCGGCGCGGCGGTTTCGGGCCGCATCCGTGGCAACATCGTCGCTCACCGTTCTCGAGTATGTCCGACCCTGACGCGCCCGCCGACGGGATCGCCGCGGCGACCCCCTCCTCCCTCGCAGGACGGTCCGGTCGCGCCAGCAGACTGGCTGCCTCCGCCCGCGCCGGAGCGCACGCGTGGCCGCATCTGGCCATGGGTCGTCCTGGGTGTCGGTCGTGGCTCGTCGTGGTGGCCGGCTGTGATCGCGTCGCGCGTCTCGGTCAACGACTACGTGATCACGCCCGGCGACGCGACGCCGGTCTCGCAGTACATCGAGGTGCCGCCGCAGGACAGCCACCCGCTCACCGGGAAGATCCTGCTGACAGACGTCTTCGTCACCCAGCTCAACGCGCTCAGCTACCTGCAGTACCGCTACTTCGACTCCGACAGCGAGATCATCTCCGGACGCCGAGCTCCTCGGGCCGGCGCCCAACGAAGGCCAGTACCTCGCCCAGGGCTACCTCCAGATGGCCCAGGCCCAGTCCTACGCCACCGCAGCCGCGCTGAGCCATCTCGGGCCACAGCGTCACGGCGACGAATGCCGGCTCACTGATCTACGGGATCGAGCCCGGGTCCCCCGCTTCCAAGGCGCTGCACGTGGCGCAGGTGATCACCGGCGTCAATTCGGCCGCGACCCCGACCCCGTGCGACTTCGTGCAGGCGCTGCGCGGGCTGAAGCCCGGGACGACCGTCTCGCTCGGCGTCGAGGAGTCCTCCATCAACAACGTCGGTGACTTCGTCTCCGGCCCGATCGTGCAGAAGCCGGTGACGCTCGGCACGCCGCCCAAGGGTCTGGTGGAGACCGGTTGCGGCCCTCCGTTCCGGCCCACGGCGTACCTGGGCATCGATCCCGAGACCCAGCAGGACTGGCACTTCCCGGTCAAGGTGACCGTGCACACCCAGGACATCGGGGGCCCCTCGGCCGGCCTCGCCATGACCCTCGGCATCATCGACAAGCTCAGCAGCGGCCGGTTGACGGGCAACCGGATCGTGGCGGCCACCGGCACCATCGACCAGTACGGCAACGTCGGTGACGTGGGCGGCGTCGCCGAGAAGACCATCGCCGTCGAGCAGGCGGGGGCGACCGTGTTCTTCGTGCCCTCCGTCGAGCTCAAGACGGCCGAATCGAAGGCGTCGCCGCAGCTCCACGTCTACGCCGTCAACAATCTCGACCAGGTGCTCCGCATCCTCAAGCGCCTCGGGGGCACGGTGCCGAGCAGGGCGACCACCAATCCTGTCCCGGTCCAGGCGGCGCCGTAGGCTCTCACCATGGCAGAAGGCCGTGCCCCCATCTCCTCGTCCCGGATCGCCACCGGTGACATCGCCCGCCACTCCTTCGCAGTGGTCCGGCGGGGGTTCGACACCGACGAGGTCCGGGCCTACCTCCAGTCGGTGGCCCGCAGCCTCGAGGCGCTCGAAGAGAACGAGCAGGAGTTGCGGACATCGCTGGCCGAGGCCGAGGAGCGGGCGTCGCACCCCGTGCTCGACGAGGCCACCTTGACCGCGTCGCTCGGCCAGCACAGCGCGCAGATCCTGCGACACGCCCATGAAGAGGCGGCGCGCATCGTGGCGCAGGCCCAAGAGGGCGCCGCCACCTTGCTGCGTGACACGCAGAGCAAGGTGAACGAGCTCCAGGCGAGCTCGGAGGCATCGACGGCCGAGCGCGTGGTCGAAGTCGAGCTCCTCGTGGCCAACGCCCAACAAGAAGCGCGCGTCGAGAGCGAGCGCATCCTCGCCGACGCGGTGAGTGACGGAGAGGCGATCATCGCTCGCGCCAAGGACGAGGGCCGGGCCCTGCTCGAGCAGGTCCAAGAAGCGCGCCGGCCGCGTGCTCTCCGACCTGGCGGGGCGGCGGCGCACCCTCGGGATGCAGATCGAGGCGCTGCGCGCGGCGCGCGACGAGATGACGGCGTCGGTGCAAGGGGCGTGCGCGACAGGATGGACGGGATCCTCGCCCAGCTCGACCAGACCGACGAGGACGCTCGCGCGGCGGCGATGGCGGTGAGCGACCAATACCGCCTCCACGGTCCGCCGAGGGTCGAGGACGAGCACGCGCTGGGCGACGTCGTCGGCGAGGCGATGGAAGGCGTCATCGGGGCCGAGTCCCCGAGTGACCCGACGGAGCCGACGACAGAGACCGGCGCGGCGGGCGAGGCCGGCAGCGCGAGGGGGGAGGGGACGACAGCACGCCCGGCGGTCCCTCGGTCGACGAGCTGTTCGCGCGCATCCGGGCCGGGAATCCAAGCGGCGCGGGCCGCCGCGGAGCCGCCGCCGCCGACCCCCGACCGCAGCGCGTGCCGCAGCCCGACGCCCCGGAGGCCGCGGCGGGGTTGCGACGCGCGGACGCGGCGGCGGACGACGAGGCGGCGGAGGTCGGTGCCGAGCCGAGTCGAGCCGAGGCGCCCGGGACCCGACGACGGCCTCGTCAGCGCGGCGCGACGAGCTGCTCGTCCCGATCACGGCGCGCCTCAGCCGAACGGTCAAGCGCGCACTGGGCGACGACCAGAACCGACTGCTCGACAAGTTGCGCAACGCGCCGTCGCTCTCTGCCGAGGAGCTCCTCGGGGACGAGAGCGAGCACCTCGAGACGTTCGCCAGCGGCGTCGCGGAACCAGCTGGGCAAGGCGTTCGCCGCCGGACGGCCTTCGGCGGCGCCCGGGCGGCGGTGCCCGAAGGACGACGCGGTCGAGCACGCGGCGAGCGGACTCGCCCAGGTGATCGTCACCATGCTGCGGCGCCAGATCGCGGACGGTGGCGACGAACCGGTCGACCGGGTCGGCGCGGCCTACCGCGAATGGCGCGGCGAACGGATCGAGCGCCTGGTGCGGCGACTTCGCGACGCAGGCCTTCTCCGCGGGCGTGGTCGCGGCCCGGCGCGGACGGCAAGGTGCGCTGGGTCGTCACGAACGTGAGCGGATGCTCGGACTGTGCGGACAACGCGTTGGCGGGCGCGGTGAGCGTCGACGAAATGTTCCCGACCGGGCACCCCCATCCGCCGGCGCACTCGGGCTGCCGCTGCCTCGTCGCGCCGACGGACGGCTGACCTGGACATCTGACCGTCCGACACCCCCGCTGCCTGCCAGTTAGCAGCGGGTGAGTGGACGTTAGGCTCCCCTCGTGCGCATCCCCAGCGATCTGGCTGCTGACCGCTCGCCGCGCCATCGCCATCGTGCCCGTTGGTGGGTCCTCGGGTTCATCGTCGTCCTCATCATCTTGCTGGTGTCGCTGCGCTCGCTGGCCGGGCTCTACACCGACAGCCTCTGGTTCTCCTCGGTCGGATACCACAACGTCTTCTCCACGTTGGTGGTCATCAAGCTCGGCCTGTTCGGCGTGTTCGGTGCGATCTTCTTCGCCGTCCTCTGGATCAACCTCGTCGTCTGCGACCGCATCGCCGGCCACGACATCGTGCTGGCCCAGGAGGACGAGCTGGTACGGCGCTACCAGCAGTACGTGCGCCCCTATGCGGGCCGGATCTACGTCGCGCTCGCCTTCATCCTCGCCCTGATCGGCGCGTCCGGGACGATCGGGCAGTGGAACAACTGGATCCTCTTCCGCCACGGCGGCAACTTCGGGATCAAGGACCCCCAGTTCCACAAGGACGTGGGCTTCTACGTCTTCAAGCTTCCGTTCCTCACCTTCATCGTCGACTGGACGCTGGCCATCCTGATCGTGACGCTCGCCGTGTCGCTCGTGTTCCACTACTTCAACGGGGGGATCCAGCCCCAGCGGGGGCTGCCGCGGGTGCGACCTCCCGTGAAGGCGCACGTCTCGGTCCTGCTGGCGCTCATCGCGCTGGACAAGGCGGCCGGCTACGTCCTGCAGCGTTGGTCCCTCGTCAACGCGCAGGACGGCTATGTCGACGGCGCCGGCTACACCGACGTGCACGCCCGCCTGCCGGCCGAGTTGCTGCTCGTCTACGTGTCGATCTTCGCGGCGGCCATCCTGCTCTTCAACATCCGGCGTCAAGGCTGGACCCTGCCGGTGCTCGCCGTGGGCATCTGGGCCTTCGTCGCCCTCGTCGTCGGCATCATCTACCCGGCGCTGTTACAGACGCTGAAGGTGACGCCGGCCCAGAGCTCGCTCGAGGCGCCCGTACATCCAGCGCAACATCACCGCGACCCGGGCGGCCTACAACCTGAAGAACGTGCACGTGCACCAGTTCCCGGCCGACACCACCATCAACGAGACCCAGACCTTCATGGCGGGCGCCGACCATCGCCAACATCAGGCAGTGGGACCCCGACCCCTCCATCTCGCTGCAGACGTTCCAGCGCCTGCAGGGCATCAGCTCCTTCTACCTGTTCCCCACGCTCGGGGTGGACCGCTACACGCTGGACGGGCAGCTGACCCCGGTGCTGATCGGCGTGCGCGCAGATCTCCTCGGCCAACCTGCCGTCGCTCGTCGTGGGTGAACACCCACCTGCAGTACACCCACGGCAACGGCGTGGCCGTGGCCCTGGCGAACCAGACGACGTCTCGAGAACCCCGACTTCGCGGTCCAGCAGGTACCGCCCACCTCGTCGCAGGGGATGCCCGAGATCACCCAGCCCAACGTCTACTTCGGGCTGGGCCTGACGGGCTACGTGGTGGCCAACACCAAGCAGGCCGAGGTCGACTACCAGCAGGGCAGCACCGCGATCGAGAGCCATTACAAGGGCTCCGGCGGGGTCCAGCTCTCGTCCCTGTTCACCCGCGCCGCGTTCGCGCTTGCGCCTGGGCGACCTGAACCTGCTGATCTCGAGCCAGATCACCGACAAGTCGCGCATCATGTTCGTGCGTGACCCCGTTGCCATGGCGCAGAAGGCGGCGCCGTTCCTCTCCTTCGACCACGACCCGTACGCGGTCATCAACAGAATCGGGGACAACGGTCCATCGACTGGATCGTCAACGGCTACACCACGACGGCCAACTACCCCTACTCGCAGAACGCCGGACACGCAACAGGTGGCGATCGGCAGCACCCTGCCCGGGAGCTACAACTACGTGCGCAATTCGGTGAAGGTCGTCATCGACGCCTACTCGGGCAAGATGACCTTCTACGACCTCGACCCGAAGGACCCGATCCTGCAGGCCTACTCGGCCGCGTTCCCCGGCATGTTCAAGCCCCTGTCGACATGAACGCGACGCTGCAGGCCCACCTGCGCTACCCGTCGGACATCTTCTCCATTCAGTCCGCCATCTACGGCCGCTACCACCTGATCAACCCACAGACGTTCTACGCGGCGAGCAACGGCCTGGCAGCTCTCGCCGACCGCCGGCGCGGGACCGCAGTCCCAGGCGCTGCTGGCGGAGAACACCTACAACAACCAGGGTCAGCTGGTCTCGACCACCCCGGCCCGCATGTCGCCGCAGTACCAGGTCTACTCGCTGCCCGGCACCACCCAGCAGAACTTCACCGTGTCGGACGGCTTCGTCCCGGCGTCGGAGTCGACGGGCTCGGGCAGCAACCAGAACTTCAACCTCACGGCCTTGATGGTGGGACTGTCCGATCCCGCCCACTACGGCGAGCTCAACCTCTACGAGGTGCCCCAGGGAACACTCGGCCCCGCCAACGCGGATGCGGAGATCTCGGCCAACCAGGCGGTGTCGGCGGAGATCACGTTGCTGAACCGAGAGGGCTCCCAGGTGCTGTTGGGCGAGACGCTGATGGTCCCGATCGGCAACTCCATGGTGTACCTCCGACCGCTGTACACCGCGGCGTCGACGAACCCCCAGCCCCAGCTGGCCTATGTGATCGCGGTGCTCGGCAAGAACGTCGGCTTCGAGAAGACCTTGTCCCAGGCGCTCTCCGACGTGTTGAAGACCACGGTGACCGTGCCAAGCGGGACGGTGTCGCAACGTCGGGGACGCTGCCGGCGGCGGTGGCGAGCATCCTGCAGGCGGCGCAGACCGACTACACCAACGCGCAGACCGCGTTGACGTCGGGCAACCTGGCGGCCTACCAGGCAGACATCGCGGCAATGGAGGCCGAGATCGACCAGGCGGAGCAGATCCTCGGTCCGCCGCCCCCGGGCACGTCGACGGGCACGACCGCCACCACGACGACCGTGCCCAAGACGAAGACGACGACCAAGTCCAAATCTGGCAGCTCCGGGTCAGGCACGGGCGGCTCGGGGTCGACGACGTCGTCGACGACCGCCCCCGCCTCCACCACTCCCACGACCACTCCCACGAGCACCCAGCCGAGCGGGGGCAGTACCGCCACGTCGACCACCTCGCGGGCCTAAGGACCCGCGGTCCTGAGGCCTTGCGGGCCCGAGGGGACTGGCGTTTGCGGAAGGCGGTCGCCGGTCCCATGATGGGACCCGCGAAGGCGAGAGCAGAAAGGACAGCTCATCATGGGACTGCTCGACAAGGTCAAGGCGACAGCGGCGACGGCGACAGAGGCCGCAAAGGACGCGGCCGCAAAGGGGCAGGCGAAGCTCGACGACGCCCAGGCGAAGAAGGCTGCGGACGGGCTACTGCGGGACCTTGGGTGCCGCTTTCTATGCAACGAAGACGGGCCGCTCGACGCCGACCACCGACTCCGAGATCGAGCGTCTCGTCGCAGCGCTGCAACAGCACGAGTCGCAGCACGGGCCGATCACGCTGGCACCCGAGTCGGCGGCCGCTGCGCCGACGGCGGCCCCAGCAGGCGACGGGGCGTCCGCTCCGGCACCGCCCCCGCCTCCGCAAGCGGCCGACCCGGCGTCGCCGCCCCCACCTCCGCCGACGGCCCAGACGCTGTAGGGGTGTAGAATCCTTTCTTCGCCGCGGGGTGGAGCAGTCTGGTAGCTCGTCGGGCTCATAACCCGAAGGTCGGAGGTTCAAATCCTCCCCCCGCCACCAAAGAACCAGCATGTCAGCATGTCAGGGCCGGTTCTTCGGGACCGGCCCTTCTGCTGCCCGGAAGGGATTTCCTCCAGTAATGGGGTTCTCACGGCTTCGCCAGCTCGACTTCACAATCTCGCGGATTACTGAGCAAAGACAGCGTTGGCGACAGAGGCGTCTGCGTGGTCTCGGCGCAACCGAGTCAACACAGCGACCCTTCCTGTCAGCGTCAGACCCGCAGCCTTGGCTTCTTTGACGCTCAAACGACCCGAGAGTGTTCCCAAAATGAGATGTGGTGGCCCAGCAAGCTCAAGATCAGGGGATTCAACTCTGCCAGGTCGCGTTCGGATTCCGTCTTGCGAGGCCTCGATGACGGCCGGGTAGTCCTTCGGACTGAGCTGTATAGAGACCGGAGGCCCATCTGGGGCTCGGTCTTTTAGGAACATCGAGACTGGACGCTTGAACCAGTGACTGCGGAATTGATCTGTTTCGTCTTCTTCAGACATGAAACGAGCACCCCATATGCCGAGCGCGTCGAGTACCGGCTTGAGGTCTGCTCCTGCATCGGTCAGGTGGTACAGCGTGGCAGCCACGGGCGGCGGAACCGGCTCACGCCAAACGATGCCGGATTCCTCTAAGGAGGCCAAGCGGTCGGCCAGGAGGTTGGTCGCAATTCCAGGCAGCCCACTCATCAGGTCGGTGTAGCGACACGGACCTTGGCTCACGAGCTCCCTGATGATGAGCAGGGTCCAACGATCACCCACAGCATCGAGCGCCTTGGCCACCGCGCAGTAGTGGTTGTACGACTTCATGCCGCCAGTATGCCAGGCGTCGACTTGAGAATCAACAGTAGTGACTTGACTTTCTCAAGTTCCGTGGTAAAACGGCAGGCGTGTCCAATAAGGCCCAGGTTTGTCAGTCCCCGACGGGTGGCAGCGTTTGGCCGCCATCTCGACACGGCTCCGGTGCTCGCCGTCACCCTCTTGACGCATTCCATCCGGCCGCTAGTTCGGACCAGCGAGCCCACGATCTCCCTGTAGGAACGTGACCACCATTAATTATCAGGCAACCCGCCTGATCCATGACAGCGCCGTCGACTTCGAAGAGACCCGCCGCCGGTTCGACGAACAGGTGCCGTTGCTCGATCCGCTACTCACTCTCCGACTCGTCCTCGATCGAGCAACGTGGCGTGACGTCGAGGCCCTCGTGGATCGGACTGTTGGTCCAACAGGCTTCGTCGCCCTTGCGCGACTCGATCAGGGAGCTCTGTTCAGCCTGTGTGGCGATCCGGTCCAGGCGACGCTGTATCTCGTCGGAAACCCGGTGATTGCTCGCAAGATCCTTGCCGTCGAGCCGACCGCGGGTCTCTATGCACCTTTCCGCGTGGCGGTCTACCGAGACACCTTGGGCGCGCATGTCGCCTACGACCAACCATCAAGCGTCTTCGCGTCGTTGGGTGCCCACACGATCGACGGGATCGCACGTGAACTCGACGAGAAGATTCGAAACTCAGCGGAGACGTCGTGTCGGTGACGCCGACGCGCGGCGACCATAACCGCTTCACATGCACGGGTGCCGCGGTTCGCCGGTTCTCACATGTTGAGGAGCCGGCTGTTGGAGCGGGCCCTAAACGGAAGGAGAGAGTGAAGTCATGACTGCGAGTCCTACAACCGTCTACTACGCAACGATCTCACGGAGATTATGGAGCGAATCATGATGACGTCTATCGATAGGCCGTCGCGGAGCCGGGGGGCCATCGTTTTGGCTCTTTGTCTCGCCGCCTTCATCATCAGCGTGGACGTCACCATCGTGAACGTCGCCCTCCCCACTTTGGTCCGGAGCCTGGGCGCCTCGACAACGCAGCTGCAGTGGGTCGTGGACGCCTACAGCCTCGTCTTTGCCGCCCTGGTGCTGGCCGCGGGCAGCATGAGCGATCGCCAGGGTCGAAAGGGCACACTGCTTCTTGGCTTAGCGGTCTTCGCCTCGGGGAGTCTGGCCGGAGCGCTCGTCGGCACCACGCCAGAGCTCATCGCCGCTCGGGCCGTCATGGGGCTCGGAGCAGCGCTCATGTTCCCCTCCACGCTCTCGCTCCTTGTGAACGTCTTTACCGAGCGGGGCGAACGCGCCAACGCCATCGGCTTATGGGGAGCTACCACTGGAGTCGGGATCGCAACCGGCCCAATCGTCGGCGGCTGGCTGCTCGAGCGCTACTGGTGGGGAAGCATCTTCGCCTTCATGGCCCTCGTCGCTGTGGCGGTCGCGGTCCTCGTCGTCCTGGCGGTCCCGATCTCGCGGGACCCGCGGACGCCCCGTATCGACTGGTCCGGCCTGGCGCTGTCGTGCGCTGCCATGGCAACGCTCATTTTGGGGGTCATTGAGGCACCGGATTGGGGCTGGGGCTCCGCGGCGGCCGTGGCGACCATTAGCGGAGGTATCGCGCTGTTCGTCCTCTTCATCGTCCACGAGAGCCGAAGTGACCACCCGATGCTCGACGTGGCGTTGTTCCGCAATCCACGCTTCACCGCGGCCAGCGGATCGGTGGCCGTCTCCTTCTTCGCCTTGCAGGGCTTCATCTTCTTGGTCACCCAGTACTTCCAGTTCATCAAGACCTTCAGTCCCCTGGGTACCGGAGTGCGGCTCTTGCCGGTTGCGGGGTCCGTGGCGGTCGCCTCGGTCGTTGGGACGAAGCTGGCGGTGCGCATTGGCAACAAGATCGTCGTCACAGCCGGACTTGTGTCGTTCGCGGTCGGGTTGTTATGGACGGCGACGGTTACCGCGTCGTCTTCGTACTCGATCATCGTTCTCCAGATGCTGTTCCTCGGCACCGGTATGGGCCTCACCAGCGCGCCGGCGACCGAAGCGATCATGGGGGCAGTTCCCAAGGCCAAGTCGGGCGTGGGCTCGGCCATGAACGACGCGACTCGGCTCTTCGGTGGCACGCTCGGCGTAGCCATCATCGGCAGCGTGGCGGCATCGCTGTATTCGAACCGGCTGGCCGCCACCCTCGCCCCAGCCCTGCCTGCCCGGGCCGTCACTGCAGCCAAGGCTTCTGTTGGCGGGGCGATCATCGCCTCGCACCAGCTCTCGAAACTCGGCCTCAACCAGGCGTCGGAGGGGCTCGCCCACACGGCCATGAATGCGTTTCTCTTCAGCCTGAGCGGTGGCTGCCTGGTCGCGGGAGGGGTCACCCTCGCAGGGGCCGTCATGGCCGCCCTGCTGTTGCCCGCGAGGCCGCAACCTTCCGACCAGCTTTCGGACGGAACGATGCAGGAGCGTGAGATCTCGTTGCCTGCGAACGAGCCTGTCCTGGCCCAACAGGCCGCCAGCCGGACTTGAGAGACAGCGCGCCTCTAGAGAGAGGTGCCGTGAAAGGAGACTGTCATGAGCAAGATCGACACAGACGTCAACGAGCACTATGTGTACCACGGAGGGGGATCCCTCTACGTCCTTGACTATGCCGGCGAGGAACCGGCGATCGTCCTGATGCACGGTTTTCCCGACGATCACCGCATCTACGACAAGCTCGCACCGCTTCTGTCCCCGAGGCGGGTCGTGACTTTCGACTGGCTCGGGTACGGGCGCTCCGATCGAACCGACAAGATCGGCTCGTCCTCAGACGACCACGGTTCCGAACTGACAGCGGTGCTCGATGGTTTGGGCATCACCCGCGCCGTACTGGTTGGCCACGACGCGTCGGGTCCCGACGCAGTCGCATTCGCGATCGCGCACCCCGAGCGGGTAGCTCACCTGGTTCTACTCAACACCATGTTTGGGCACCAACCTTCGCTCAAGCTTCCCGAGATGATCCGGCTGCTTGCCGATCCGGCCTTCACCGCGCTTGCCGACGCCATGGTCAACGACGACGCCCAGCGCCTCTGGCTGCTCCAGCACACCGCCGCCCAGTGGCACGGCGATGCCCTCGACCCCGAGGGCATCGCCGTGCGGTCGATCCTGCCGCAGTTCTTTGGCGACTCCGACCAGCCGGATGCCATCGTCGCCATCCGCGCCTGGACGGCCGAGCTGTTCGACGCTTTGAACAGGCAGGATGCTCTTAGCGAAAGCGGAGCGCTCCGACGGCTCGAGGTCCCGGTTTCGATCATCTTTGGCGAGAAGGATCGCTACTTGACCCCGACTCTTGGGGCCGAGATCGCAGGCCTCTTTGGGGACCCGTCGGTTCATGTGGTTCAAGACGCCGCACACTGGCCACAGCACGACCAGCCTGGAGTCGTCGCCGAACTCGTCAAGCGATGCGAGGTCGCGTAGGCGGCACGAGAGTCCCTCTTCAGAGAGGTCGGAGATCGGACGGCGTCCAGCGAAAAGCAGCACACAACGCGTCACATCCGAGCAAACGACACAGGAAGAACGGAATAGACAAATGAAGGCAGCGCTGATGGACAGCCAGTACTCAACCGGCATGTCCCGACAGAACATCGAGCATGCTCTCGTCGCGTCCGGCAAAGACCTCAGTGAGATTCATACAAAGGATCTGAATGCGGTCGAGGACTTCCACACGCTGGGCCGAATCGCCACCAGCCAACTGGCCGAGCTGGTCGAAATCAAGCACCATGACGAAGTGCTCGATGCCGGCAGTGGCATCGGCGGCACAGCTCGCTTCCTCGCCAACAGGTACGGCTGTCGAGTCACCACCATTGACCTCACCAAGGAGTACTGCGAAACCTCTCGCTGGTTGAATCAACTCGTCGCGCTGGATGATCGGATCTCTGTCCATCAAGGGGACGTGACGGACCTACCGTTCAATGCGGCCACCTTCGATGTCGTGATCAGTCAACACGTGCAGATGAACGTGGCCGACAAACGCGGCCTCTATGGCGAGGCCCGCCGTGTGCTTCGACCCGGAGGGCGCCTCGCCATCTGGGACATAGTCGCTGGAACGCCAGGCGAGCTCAAGTTTCCATTTCCGTGGGCCGATCGGCCTGAGCTGAGCTACCTCGTCTCCGCCGATCTCTTGCGACAGACGATCGAATCTACCGGCCTCTCGGTCACCCACTGGAGTGACATGACTGAAGGCGCAGTGGCGGTCATGGAGATCTTCCTTTCAACTCCTCCGGGCCCGCTCGGCTTGCACAACTTCGTGGACAACTTTTTGGCTAAAGCGAACAACCTCGTTGACGGGCTGTCAGTCGGTCGGCTCCGCGCCGTGCAAGCCGTCTTCGAGGCTCGAAGCTGAAGACCACTACGCGCCTCGCTATGTCTATCGAAGGCGAATCTTCTAGCCAGGACACCCGAACAATCAGAGAAACGGAGTCAATCCGATGACCACGCGCAACGTAGAGAGCACCTCTCACAACCAATCAACGCCTCGTTTCAGCCGACAGACCATCATGAACCAAGAGAACGGCTTGCCCAAGCGCCTCCTAAACACAGCGACGCTCGGATTCACGCAAGAGATGGCAGCGGCCAGCTCCCGACGCCCGCGTCGCACGCTCGGCATATGGGGCCTTTTGGTCGTGGTGGCCCTGGTGCTCGTCGGAACGTCGCTCAAGGGTTTGACAACGGATGCCCACGTGGTGGGCGCCACGCAGTCGAGCCAAGCCAAAGCTCTCTACAACGAGGTCGTCGTGTCGGCAAGCCACAAGCCGACGGACGTCATCGTGGTCAGCTCCAAGAGCTCGACGACGAGCGATCAGGACTTCAAGATATTCGTGAGCAGGCTCGAGGCGAAGGTAGGAGCCAACCGGGGCATCACCGATGTCGAGTCCAATGTCTCCTCGAGCAGCCCGCTGGTCTCGGATAATCGGCACGCCGCCTTGATCGCGCTGAGGGCAGCGAGCGACGCCGACATCAAGCCCGTGGTGCGCGCGGTGCAGTCGGCCGATGGCAGGGGCGGGTTCTCCGTGGCCGTCACCGGGGTGCACACCGTGGGCAACGACTTCACCACCTTGTCGACCAGCGACCTCCGCAACGGGGAGCTGGACTTCGGCCTGCCGATCTCGATCGTCGTCCTCTTACTCGTGTTCGGAGCGGTGGTTGCCGGGCTCATGCCGATGCTGATGGCACTGGTTGCGATCGTCGTCGGCCTCGGGATTGCGACCCTCGTGGGTGAGGAGTTCCACCTCTCGGTCTTCATCATCAACATGATGACCGGCATGGGCCTGGCGCTCGGGATCGACTACTCCTTATTCATCGTCTCGCGTTTCCGGGAGGAACGAGCCGGCGGGCTCGACAAACAAGCAGCCATCCAGCGGACGGCGGCCACCGCCAGTCGAGCCGTGCTGTTCAGCGGCGCCACGTTCGTGATCGCCCTCTTAGGCATGTTCTTGGTGCCCACGAACCTCTTGCGCAGCATGGCCGCCGGGGCGGTGATCGTCGGGGTGGTCTCAGTCGCGGCCGCCCTGACCCTCCTTCCGGCGATGCTGCACCTCCTCGGGGATCGTGTGAATTCCCTGCGCCTGCCCTTCGTGGGAAAGCGCCTCGGGAGCTCGGGTTCGGGCGAGTCCAGGATCTGGCGAACGTTCATCGAAGCAGTTCTGCGCCGCCGCGTCGTCATGTTGACCCTGACCGTCGGCGTGCTCGTCGCGTTGGCCGTGCCGCTCCTCGGGATCCATATCGGTCAGAGCGGTGTGGCAACCCTTCCCAACAACCTGCCGTCCAAGCAGGGTTACCTCGCCGAGCAGCACTACTTCCCGAACCAATCTCCCTACCCAGTCGAAATTGTCGCGGACGGTGGCGATGCCCGCACCCAGGCGGACCTGTCGAAGCTCGAAGCAGTCCTCGCCGACGACCCACGGTTTGGGTCCGGCACCATTCAGGCATCCGCCGACGGCGAGCTCTTGGCGCTGACTGTTCCGATCCGGGGTGACGTTGTCTCGAGCCCGGACGTGGCCGCAGTGCGCCAGCTACGCAGTGATGTCATTCCGTCGATCTTCGCCGGCTCCCGCGCCCGCGTCCTGGTCGGGGGCCAGACGGCCGAGACGGCCGACTACTTCAGCGCCGTTTCTGCGCCAACCCCCTACGTGTTGCTGTTCGTGCTCGGCCTCAGCTTCATCTTGCTGATGGTGGCCTTCCGGTCCATCGTGATCGCCCTCGTCTCGATCCTGCTCAATCTCCTCTCTGTGGGTGCCGCATACGGACTCTTGACCCTGGTCTTCATCCACGGGGTCGGCGCAGGCCTCTTCGGGTTCCAGAAGGTGACCGCCATCGACGCCTGGGTGCCGCTGTTCTTGTTCTCAGTGCTCTTTGCCCTCTCGATGGACTACCAGGTCTTCCTCATGAGCCGGATCAAAGAACGCCATGACGAGACGGGCTCGACGACGGAGGCCGTCGTTGGTGGTGTGGCCTCGACGGCCAAGATCATCACGGGGGCCGCCCTCATCATCGTGGTGGTGTTCTCCGGGTTTGCCCGCGGCCAGCTCGACATGTTCCAGCAGATGGGATTCGGGGTGGCGGCGGCCCTTCTGCTCGACGCCACCCTCATCCGCTCGATCGTCTTGCCGTGCACGCTGAGCTTGCTGGGCGAGCGCAGCTGGTATCTGCCTCGCTGGCTCAACTGGCTGCCGCGAATCGAAGTCGAGTCACCAGAGTTTGTTCCTGTCGCCGATGACGCCGAGCGAATCCTTGTTGCGGCCGCCCTGTAGGTAGCGGGGCGTCGCCCCACGTCCATACACCAACGACTCGAAGTGGATTCGGAGGGGGCGACTGAGGCGTTCAGCCGGCCTCCCAGACAATGGGCATACGATTGCCCAAAGGTCCGTGGGATCCCACGAAAATCCCGTGCGTCCAGGAGCTCGGGACGCCATGAGTGCGAAGGAGCAATCATGACCTAACCGAGCGAGAAGCTCACGACGACCAGCTGGTGCAAGTCCAGTCCGGGGAGACGCCAAGGTCCCCGGTAGCGAAACCCCCGGGGTCGGCCGAAATGCCGGGTCCGAAGCGGGGTGGAGCAACTTGGCGGTCCGCAACATCAAGTGAAGCTTGCAGCGTCGTTATGTGGGGCTCTGTGAAAACAGGGCGAAGGGAGAGCCGAGCCCGTGAGATTTGGGCGAAGGCCACGGAAGGCATCTTCGATCTTGGAGCGGGTGCTGAAGAACTCCCCGGCGTATGGAGCGTGGAACGTCAAGCAGGCCGTCGTGGGAACTGGAGAGGCCCTCCTCGGCCCTCGTCCTGCGGGGATGCGGAGTGCGTCTGCCTATAACCGAACCCGGGAAGTGGCAGGCAGCCGAGAGGGAGTCGGAGGGGGTCGTAGTAGCGATGACGGGCGGGACAACACAACCCGTCCCGAGCGAAGGACCCCTGCTTCACCGATGCACGTAGAGGACGGGACGGAGTAGGTCAGTGTCGAAGCGACTAGATCAGCCAACCGGTGCCGACGAAGACGGCGACCACCAGGCCCGCACACGGGCCAGGGACATCGCGCAAGACGAAGGCATCAGTAATCTCCAAGCCCTCCAACGCGTGCTCTACCGCAGTGCCAAGCAAGATCCAACACGCAGATTCCACGCCCTCTACGACAAGCTCACCCGCGGTGATGTGATGTGGCAGGCGTGGGTCAACGTGGCCACCAACCACGGTGCGCCCGGCACCGACGGAGTCTCTATCGACTCGATCGAAGCCGGGGGGACAGAAGGAGTCAAAACCTTCCTCGACTCGCTCGCCGCAGAGGTGAAGGCGCAGAGCTATCGCCCCCAACCGTTGCGACGGGTGAATATCCCGAAGGCCGGCAAACCTGGGGAAACCAGGCCGCTCGGCATACCCGCCCTCGCTGACCGGGTGCTCATGAGTGCGGCCAAGCTGGTCCTCGAACCAATATCCGAGGCCGACTTCAGCCCGGCCAGCTTCGGTTTCCGACCGAAGCGGTCAGCTCATGACGCCCTCGAGGTCATTCGCCAGAGTGCGAACGCAGGGGCGCACTGGGTGCTCGACGCCGACATCAAGAGCTGTTTCGACGAGATCGATCAGGACGCACTCATGGTCCTGATCGAGCGCCGGGTTTCTGACCGGGCGATGTTGGAGCTGCTGCGGAGTTGGCTCCGGGCCGGGATCATCGAAGGAGGGGTGTACTCGGACGTCTCGTCGGGAACCCCACAGGGTTCTCCGATCTCACCGTTGCTCTGCAACATCGCCTTGGGTGTCCTCGATGAGGAACTGACCAAGGCGAGACGCCAGACAGGAAAGCTCATCAGGTTTGCCGACGACTGGGTCGTCCTCTGTCCGACAAAGGAGAGGGCCGAGACGGCCCGTTCCATCGCCGAGACGGTGCTGGCCACGCTCGGGCTGCGGTTGCATCCCGACAAGACGAGCATCGTCAACCTCACCAGAGGGACAGAGGGCTTCGACTTTCTGGGCTTTCACAATCACATGTGCGAGTCCGTGAAATGGCCGGGCCGGTACTACCTCCAGAAATGGCCGTCGAAGCGGGCCATGGCCTCCATCAGGGCCAAGGTCAAAGAGATGACCCAACGGCGATTCACCGGGTCAGCGCTCGACGCAGTGGTTGATCGGCTCAACCCCGTGCTGCGGGGCTGGGCTGGCTACTTCCGACATGGAAACTCATCGAAGAAGTTCGCCATCGTCAACAGCTACGTCCATCAACGGATGGCGATCCTGGCCAGCAACAAGCACGGTCTTCCCGGCCGCAACTGGGCCACCCGGTTCAACTACGGGTGGCTCACCAGCCTCGGGATCTACCGGCTGAGTGGAACGGTGGACTACAGGACGGCGCACGCACTGGGGTGAACGGTGTCGGGAAGCCGTGTGCTGGAGAACGGCATGCACGGTTTGAAAGGGGGCCGCTGGGGAGGTGACGACGACCTTGACCGAGATGGGCGAGAAACCTCCGGGCCAGCGCTCGACGTCAAGGTGACGAGTTTGCTGAACCAGCGGCCTACCTCACACGGATCCGGAATTCTTTGTCAGTCGCCAGTTCCCAGCTCGGCATGGATGTCGCCGCATAAGCCCAGGTAGCAGGCCGAATTGGGACCAACTCGGTCAGTCCGTCTGGACCAGTTGGACGGAACGACTAGGTCTCATAACCCGAAGGTCGGAGGTTCGAAATCCTCCCCCGCCACCAATTTTGGGGCTCGACCCGCCATAGCGCGCTCAGGTCTCGCAGTCGGCGGCGGCTTTGCCGCCGCCTCGGCCGGGCTCAACTGGACCGACATGGCACACACTGCCGTGCTGCTGTTCTTCACCTGCCGTGGCAGGCCTCGACGGAAACGACCGCCACGGTTGCACCTCGCCGACCGAGACGGGTAGCGTCATTGGTCAAATGACCAACTGGAGGGAACCCGCCTCCGCCGAGTGTGACGGAACGCACAAAGCCGGACGACGTGCTTTCTTTGGATATCCGCCCGCGACAGCTCGAGCAGACGGACGACCCGCTGACGGTTGGCAAGGTCTCGCTTGTCTTGCATTCCTCCGTGCTTGCGCCCGCCGGATTACTGATCGTGGCGGATCATGACGGCCATCGATCGTACGGAGTCCGAGCAGGCTCGTCCGGGTGTGGCCATCGGCGTGGTGGCACCGCCGACGGGCGAGGCGGTGAGAAGGCTGGAAGACCTCGGCGTTGACTCATTCTGGGTGGGGGGCCATCTCGCGTCGCCCAACCCGTCGCCGGAACCTATGGTCTGGCTGGCCCGGCTGGCTGAACAGAGCCGGCGAGCCGCCATCGGAACGGCCACCCTCGTACTGCCCTGGTATCCACCCGCCGTCGCCGCGAAGCAGCTGGCCGATATCGATCGATCCTGCAGGGGCCGTCTCATTATCGGGGTCGGCGCCGGGGGGGAGTATGCCGACGACTTTGCTGCCGCCGGTGTGCCGATTGCCGAGCGTTCGACCCGTCTCGATGAGTCCATCGATCTGCTGCGCCGCTTCTGGAGCGGCGAACCGATCGATCACGAGGGTCGGCACTTCCACTACGACAAGCTCCGGATCCATCCCCCACCCACCCAAAGGGAGGGACCTCTCATCGTGGTATCCGGACGACGGGAAGGGGCGATGCGGCGTGCCGCGTGTCGAGGTGACGGATGGATGCCGTACCTCTACTCGCCGGAGCGTTACGCGCATTCAGTGTCCTTCATCACCGAGGAGGCGGCAGCAAGGGGCCGCGTCCTCGACAACTTCCAGTGGATGGTCTACGTCATGGTCGCAGTCGACGAGGACCGGCGGTCGCTTCGACGGACTGTGCTCGAATTCCTAGGCGCCACATACGACCAGGACTTCTCCAGGTTCGTCGAGCGAGTCACGGTCGCAGGCACCCTTGAGCAGGTAGTCGATCGGCTGGGGGCCTTCGTGCAGGCAGGCGTCCGTCATCTGATACTCCTGCCATGTTCCGCTTCCCGGTCGGGTGGCACCGGCCATCCGTGGTTCCCGGAACTCCTCACCATGCTCCGAGAGCGCCACGGACCGCGTTGAGACGTGCGTGGCCTGCAACCAGCGAGAACAAAAACGCTGCGGCGAAACAACCTGAGGCCAAGCTCGAAGCGGTCGGAGCGCCATCGACGCTCACATCAGGTGTATCGGCCCAACCACTCGCCGCCATCCTGGTCGAGCAAACACTGGCTTCACTTGCGATCGTCGCCTCGTGCGGGTCCATGACGGGTTGGAACACTGTGATCATGAGCACCCAAAAAACAGCCGGAGGGTCGGCCGGAGGTGACACCGGGAGGTTTTTATCCCGGTGTGGTCTCGACGGTCAGCCGGCGCACCAGCTCCTCGACCCGTTCGACGTGGAGGTCCGTCGGGCCGTGGAGACCGGCGGCGAGGAGTGCTGTCGCGCCGAACAGTCGCCATCCCAACGCGATCGTCATCGCGAAGGCAGCGAACAGGCGAGCGTCGTCGTCGGCGAGTGCGACACCGGAAGCACGGGCGTCGCGCTGCGCCAATCCAGCGATTGCCGCCAAGGCGGGTGAGTCGCGAAAGGCGGGTTCCGTTCCTCGGCCTTCGAGCACGGCCCAGCCGATCAGACGCGCTCGTCGTGCCGTCCCCCGACCGCATCAGCACGTCCAGCGCCTCATCGAGGTCCTTCGCCTCGGTCAGCCGCGCAGCCATCGCCTCGGCGGCAGCCCCATAAACCACCTCCACCACCTGGTCCTTGGTTCCGAGGTAGTGGTGCACGAGCCCGAACGTGACACCGGCGTCATCCGCGATGTCCCGGAGTGCCACGCCCGGCCCGCGTTGTGCGACCAGCTTCCGGGCCGAGGCGAGCAGCGCCTCGACCACTTCGGCGCGGCCCCGCGGTTGTGCCTTCCCCACAGGGCCATACTACGATGTTGGTCAAATGGCCAACAGAGTGGCTCCCGCTATCACCCACTGCACCGAACCGTTCTGGACGGGAGGTGCCGAAGGGATCTTGCGTATCCAGCGCTGCCGATCCTGCCGTGCCTGGCTCCACCCGCCCCGGGTCCGATGTCCGCGGTGCTTCGGTGTCCAACTTGCGTTCGATCCAGTGTCCGGTCGGGGCTCGGTGTGGTCGTTCACACTCAATCGCCTCGGCCAGGGCGATCCAGACGTCGATCCGCCCATCGTCGCGGAGGTCGAGCTGGCCGAACAGCCAGGGCTGCTGCTCCTGACGAACCTGGTGACAGCGGCCATCGGGGAGGTCCATACCGGCATGCAGGTTCACGTCGAGTTCGAGCAAGGGGGCGACGCCTGGGTTCCGGTGTTCGCGCCGTGAAGGCTGAGTCGTCCGCGGTGCTCAGCGGGGTCGGCGTATCCCAGGTGGGCCGCCGCCTCGGTCGCGATCCGATCGAGCTGACGTTCGAAGCGTGTGCCAACGCGATCGCCGACGCCGGGCTGGAGCCGGGTGACATCGACGGTCTCGCAACGTATCCCGGCGCTAGCGGTTCCACTCCAGGCATCTCCGGCGCTGGTATCGACGACGTCCGGTCCATGTTCGGTCTCCGCACGCGGTGGCACGCGGGCGGCGCTGAATTGTCCGGCCAACTCGGAGCGGTGGTCAATGCTCTGCTCGCCGTGGGAGCGGGCCTCTGCGAGCACGTACTGTGCTTCCGCTCGGTGTGGGAGTCGACCGCGCAGGCGCAAGTCGGAGACCGGGCTGGCCTGGTGGCCCTCTCGACACGCCCCGAAGTGCAGTGGGCGCGACCTTATGGCGTGGGCTATGCGACCTTCGGCGGTCTGAGCATGCAGCGCTACATGCACGAATCCGGGGCAACCCGTGAACAGTTCGCCCAACTTGCGGTTGTGAGCCGCGCGAACGCGTCGGGGAATCCTTTGGCCGTCTACCGCGACCCTCTCACGGTGGACGACTACCTGGCGGCCCGGATGATCTCCGATCCTCTCTGCTTGTACGACTGCGACGTCCCCGTCGACGGTGCCGTGGGCGTGATCGTCTCACGGTCGACGCAACCCATGGTCGATCGCGATCCGAGCAATTGGAGTCGAGGCGATAGGAACCGCTTCGGGGTTTGAGACCTGTGCCGAGATGATGTGGTCTCGTACGGACCTCAAACCAACGGACGTGGACGTGGCCGAGATCTACGACGGCTTCACCGTGTACGCGGTTCGCTGGCTCGAGGCACTCGGCTTGACCCCCCGGTTCGAGACGGGCAGTTTCATAGAGGGCGGGAGCAGGATCGCACTCGATGGCGAACTGCCTATCTCGACGGGCGGGGGTCAGCTGTCGGCGGGCCGTCTCCACGGATTCGGTGCGCTCCTTGAAGCATGCATCCAATTGCGTGGTGAGGGCGGTGCCCGCCAAGTCCCCCGGCAACCCAATGTGATCGTCGTGACCAGCGGAGCCGAGAACTTCACGTCCTGTCTGTTGCTGAGTCGCTAAGGAGCGAACGATGTTGCCACCCGATGCCCGATTGATGTCTGCCGATGACCACATGATCGAGCCCGCCCACCTGTGGGTCGAACGGGTGCCCGCGAAACAACCGCGGTCGTGCCCCAGCATCGTGGAAGTCGATGGGCGACAGGCGTGGCTCTACGAGGAGGAGCTGACCTACATCCCCATGGGCTCATGCCGGCCGCTTCCGGGGTTCAAGGAGGAGGGGTACCCACCGGCACCCGGCACGGCGAATTTCGACGAAATCAGGCCCGGCTGCTACGACCCGGTGGAGCGCCTGAAGGACATGGACCTCGACGGCGTCTGGGGCCAGCTGTGCTTTCCCAATTACGCACGCTTCGCCGGCCACCGGTTCTTCTTGAACGTACAGGACCCCCAACTCGGCTTGGCGTGCCTGCGCACGTACAACGACTACCTCCTCGACGAGTGGTGTGCGACCGACCCGAACCGGCTGTTCGGCGCCGCCATCCTCCCGTTGCAGGACATCGAATTCGCGGTGGCGGAGTTCGAACGAGTGGCTTCCAAAGGGGCCAAGGCGATCGCCTTCTCGGAGAACCCGACCGTGCTGGGCCTGCCGTCCGTGCACACCGACCACTGGGAGCCTCTCTGGTCCGCGGTGACCGACGCCGGACTCCCGGTGTGCATGCACATCGGGAGTTCGTCGCGCCTGGTCACGACCTCTCCGACGCCCCACCCACCGTCTTGGTCACGTGCAACGGGATCAACTCCATGATGGCGTGTATCGACTGGCTCATGAGCGGGATCCTCGAGCGGCATCCCGCGATGAAGGTCATTCTTTCGGAGGGCGGCGCCGGGTGGCTGCCCTACATCATTGAGCGCGCCGACAAGGCTTTCCACGATCCCCGGATCCGGCCGAATGCCAGGATCGGCCAGACGTCCAAAGGTGGACAGATCCCCCCCAGTCAGTTGTTCCGCGACCATATGTACGTGTGTCTCGTCGACGAGCATTTCGCCCTCCGGTCGCTCGGTAACCTCCCAGTCGACAACCTCGTGTGGGAGGGGGACTACCCGCACGGGGATGGCCTATGGCCGCACAATCACGACTACCTGGACAAGGCGCTCGCGAACGTACCCGCGGAGGACGCTGCAAGATCGCCGAGACCAACCTGCGAGGGTTGCTCAAGGTATGAGCTACGACCTGCTGGATGGGATGAGGGTCGTCGAGCTCTCCCTCTATGCCTTCGCACCCTCCGCGACGGCCGTGCTTTCGGATTGGGGCGCCGACGTCATCAAGGTCGTGCCCCCGAAGGTCGCCGACCCAATGAAGGGAACACCGATCGCTGGCCTACCCCCCAAGGACGTGGGCGTTGCCTTCATGTGGGAGCTCCTCAACCGAGGTAAGCGCTGCGTGGGGATCGATGTGTCGACGTCGGAGGGTCACGACGTACTGCTCGACCTCGTGGCTGGTGCCGATGTGTTCGTGACCAACTTGCTCCCGGGCGCCCGCAAGCGGTTCGGTATCGAGCCGGCCGACCTGCATGCGCTCCAGCCGTCGCTTGTGTACGCACGGGCGACGGCACATGGAGCCGAAGGTCCCGAACGGGACGTGGGCGGCTACGACCACACCGATTTCTGGGCGCGTAGCGGTATTGGACACGCTGCCAGCCAGGTCGCGCACGAGTTCGTGCCCCAACCCGTGCCGGCGATGGGTGACCTTGCCGCAGGAGCCGCTCTGGCGGGCGCGATCGCCGCCGCCCTGCTTCGTCGGGAGCGCACGGGGAAAGGTGCGGTGGTCGACGTTTCGCTCCTTTCGACGGCGATGTGGGTGGGCGCCCCGGCGGCCATGGCAAGCCTGCTCTATGGCGTCGACACCATCCCGCGCATGCGCCACGCCGATCTGCCCAATCCGCTGGTAGCCGCGTATGCCACGCGAGATGGTCGATTGCTGTACCTAGCGGGGATCCAGACTGAGAACCACTTCGAAAATTTCTGTGCGTGCGTCGACCGGAAAGACCTGTTGACTGATCCGCGGTTCGTGACCAGCGCAGAACGCTACGCTCACCGCGCCGAGTTAATTGCTGTGCTCGACGAGCTGTTCGCCTCTCGTGACCTGGCAGATTGGGTCACGCGGCTTCAGGGCTTGACGACTCCGTGGACCGTGATCCAGACAGCGCAGGAGGCGGCCACCGACCCGCAGGTCACGGCGAACCATCTGATCCCGACAGTGCAGGGCGCGGTGGACCATCCGGTCGTTGCCAGCCCCGCTCAATTCGACGGCATACCTCCCCGACTGACTCCCGCACCCGACCACGGCGAGCACACCGACGAGGTGCTGTTGGAGCTCGGACGATCCTGGGAAGAGATCCTCGAGCTGAAGGAGAGCAATGCCGTCCTCTGAGTCCTCTGTCCTTGCCGTGGCGCCCCGTCGTATCGCCGTTGTAAATGATGATCGAAAACGGCAGCACCTGAGCGTGTAAATCACGGTCGAAAACGGCAGCACCTGAGTATCCCCGGATCTGTTCGATCCCGCTTCCAGGCTTCGGGCCTGAGCGGGCGAGCAGAACGGGAGAAGGGTGCACACCGACATGGACGAATGGACCGAGATCCGCAGGAAGGTCCTGGTCGAGGGCGCGTCGAAGCGTTCGATCTATCGGGACTACGGGATCGGCCATCAGGCCCTGGCTAAGATCCTGGCCAACGCCGAGCCTCCCGGCTACCAGATGGCCGAGGTGCGCCGGAAGCCCGTGCTCGGGCCCTTCCTCGGCGTCATCGACGAGATCCTCGCCGCTGACAAGGAGGCCCCGCCCAAGCAGCGCCACACGGCCCGGCGGATCTTCGAGCGCCTGCGTGACGAATACGGCTACACCGGCTGCTACTCCCAGGTCCAGACGGCCGTGCAGCGGGCCAAGCAGTACTCCAAGGAGGCGTTCGTCCCGCTGTCGCACCCGCCCGGCCACGCCCAGTTCGACTTCGGCGAGGCCGTGGTCGAGATCGCCGGCGAACGCACCAAGGCCGCGCTCGGGCGTGATCACGCTGCCCTATTCGGACACCTACTTCGTCTCCGCCTATCCGCGCGAGTGCACCGAGACCTTCCAGGCCGCGCACGTGGCCGGTTTCGAGTTCTTCGGCGGCGTGCCGGTGCGGATCTCCTATGACAACACCACCATCGCGGTGACCAAGGTGATGGGGACCGAGCGCGAGCTGACCAGAGGCGTTCCTGACCCTCGAGAGCCACCACCTCTTCGACCACCATTTCTGCCGGGTCGGACGAGGCAACGAGAAGGGCCACGTCGAGAACCACGTCGGCTACTCGAGGCGGAACCTCTTGGTCCCGGTCCCGTCGTTCCCGTCTTGGGCTGCGCTGAACGAGTACCTGGCCGCGGCCTGTTACGCCGACCTGTTCCGCCGGGTGCGGGGCAAGGTCGGCACCAAGGCCGAGCGCCTGGTCGACGACCGCGCCGCCATGTTGGCCCTACCCGCCGAGGCCTTCGAGCCCCGCCGGGTCGTCGCCAGGGCCACGCCAACTCGCTCTCCCTCGTGCGTTTCGACCGCAACGACTACTCGGTGCCGACCGCCTATGCCCATCACGAGGTGACCGTCCTCGGCGGGATCGAAGACGTGGCCATCACCAGCGGCACCGACGTCGTCGCCCGCCACCCCCGTCACTGGGGCAAAGAGCAGCACCACCTTCGACCCGTCCACTACCTGGCCCTCTTGGAGCGCAAGCCCGGTGCCATCGACTTCGCCCGACCGCTCGAGAACTGGGAGCTGCCGGGCTGCTTCGCCATGCTCCGCCGACGCCTCGAGAGCCGACCTCGGCTCGCCCGGGACCAGAGAGTTCATCAAGGTGCTGCGCCTCTTGGAGAACTCCACGGTGCCCGCGCTGGCCAAGGCAGTGGAGGCAGCGCTCGCCATCGGGGCCACGGGGTCCGACGCCATTGCCCTGATCCTGTTCCACCACGCCGAGCGCCCGGTCGGGCTCTTCAGCCTCGACGGCCACCCCCATCTCAAATCGGTCGCCATCGAGCCACCCGACCTCACCGCCTATCGGGCGCTGACGGCCACCGGTTCATGACCACCAACAGAAAGGACCCAACACCATGAAAGCAACCGAGACCAAGTCCGTCGTGCTCTTGCACCACCACCTCAAGTGCCTCCGGCTGCCGACGGTGGCGGCCGAGTGCGAGAAGGTGGCCACCCAGGCCGCCGCAGACAACGCCGATCACCTCTCCTACCTGCTCCGCCTGACCGAGCTCGAGCTGCTCGAACGCGAGAAGCGGGCAGCAGAGCGCCGGGTCAAAGCGGCGCGCTTCCCGACCATCAAGACGCTCGAGACCTTCGACTTCGCCGCCCGGCCCTCGGTCAACAAGGTGCTGGTCGCCGAGCTGATGCGCTGTGAGTACATCGACAAGAAGGAGAACATCTTGATGGTCGGCAACCCCGGGCACCGGGAAGAGCCACCTGGCCACCGCGCTGGCCGCCCAGGCGTGCGCCAAGGGCTACCGGGTCCGCTTCATCCGCACCACCGAGCTGGTCACCGCCCTCATCGAGGCCCGAGACGAGCGGACGCTTCCTGCGCCTCAAGGGCCAGTTCGCCAAGCTCGACCTGCTCGTCCTCGACGAACTGGGCTACGTGCCGGCCTCCAAGGTCGGCTCCGAGCTGCTCTTCGACGTCATCTCCACCGCCTATGAGCGCACCAGCCTGATCGTGACGACGAACCTGCCGTTCGAGTCATGGACCGAGGTGCTCGGATCCGAGCGCCTCACCGGGGCCACGCTCGACCGGCTCACCCATCGCTGCCGGATCATCGAGACCAAGGGCGAGAGCTACCGGCTCCAAGACGCCAAGGCACGGACGAACCGGACCGCCAAATCAGCCACCGAAACTCTGGACGCGACCCCCGCCTCAAGCTAACTTCGGACAACCGCAGTGCTGCCGTTTTCGGCCATCACGCGCTGCCGTTTTGGATCATGATTCACAGCGACGGCCTCGCCTCCCTCACCTACGAGTTTCTCGTCCGGGGCGCTTAACAAGCGAGCGGGGGCGGTCAGCGAGAGGCTCCTTCGGAGCACCGCCCGACGCAGGGCGGTGCCCCACCACGCGCGGAGAGTCACGCACGGTCGCCGACATCGGGTTCAGCACCATCTGGTATGGGGTGCTCTCCACCCGCAAGCGATTCGACGCGCCCCTCATCGACGACCTTGTGGCCACGCTCGCCGGATAGTCGGCGGCCTGTGTCGATGACTTCAGCCCTCTGAGCTGGGGTTATGATCCGTATGAAAATCGGCCTCTGATCGTATGAAACGAATCGCCGGAAGTGGCCGCCGGCCCAGCTCAGATCCTTTCGCAAACGCCCCACTCAGCTAGTCGTTCACAGGTCGGTGAACGTGTTGACTGAAGTCCCGGAATGCTGGGCGTATCGTCTGAGCGCCGGGACTTTGCTATGTCTCGGGTTAGATACAACCACTCGCGCTCAAAATCTCAGGCGTGTTCGTACCGGCGTTGGCTAGCCTGATCCCGGTGAGTCCGACGGTAGAGGGGCACTGATGCAGAATCCGATCGCGAACGTGTTCACTTGGCCGGCCGATGATCCGCAGCTGCTCGGTGGCCAGTGCAAGGACTGCGGGGCGATCACGTTCCCGGTGCAGTCGCGGTGCCCTCGCTGCGGCACCGAGAGCATGGCCGAATTCCCCCTACCCCGCCGCGGCACCCTCGTGTCTTGGACGACCCAGGAGTTCCCGCCAAGCGTCGACTACAGGGGTGATCCGACGGGTCAGTCCTTCGAGCCATTTGGAATAGGGCTGGTGCAACTCGACGATGTGGTGCGTGTCGAGTCGCGACTCACTGCGTGCGATCCCCGAGAGCTCGATTTCGGCATGGAGGTCGTGCTCCGAATCGTCCCGTTCTATGTCGACAACGACGGCAACGAGATCATGACTTTCGCCTTCGCGCCCGTCGGCGCGCAGAACAGTGAGGAGCGCTGAATGGATGACGTCGCGATCATCGGTGTCGGGCTGCACCCCTTCGGTCGGCACGGCGACAAGTCCCCATACGAAATGGCCGCCGACGCCGTAGAGCTGGCGTTGGCCGACGCGGGTGTGACGTGGAACGACGTCCAGTGCGCCTTCGGCGGGAGCTGGGGGGTCTGGACCGACCCCCTCACCGGTCTGGTCGGGCTCAGCGGCCTTCCGTTCATCCACGTGTTCAGCGCGTGCGCGACCGGGGCTGCCACGATCCAGCAGGCCGCAAACGCCATTCGATCCGGCAACGGCGACATCGTCGTGGCCGTCGGCACGGATAAGCACGCTCGCGGCTCGTTCAAGGGTGATCCGACGACCACAAACGTGCCCGCCTGGTATCGGGAGAACGGGCAGTACGTCACCACCAAGTTCTTTGGCATGAAGATAAACAAATACATGCACGACCATGGCGTTTCCCCGACGACGTTGGCCAAGGTGGCAGCGAAGAATTACCGCAACGGCGCCCTCAATCCGAAAGCCTTCCGCCGAAAGCCGATATCTGAGGAAGAGATTCTCAGCTCCCCGATGCTCAACTACCCACTTACCTCGTACATGTTCTGCGCTCCGGACGAGGGCGCTGCGGCGGTGGTCCTCTGTCGCGCCGACATAGCTCACCGCTTCACGGACACGCCGGTGTACGTGAAGGCGACTGCCATTCGCACACGCAACTACGGCTCTTACGAGGTCAACACCACCTGGGCTCCTGTTGACGAAGATGTTGCCCCGACCGTGTACGCATCGCGCGCCGCCTACGAAGACGCAGGGATCGGGCCCGAGGACGTTGACGTGATTCAGGTCCAGGACACCGACGCCGGCGCTGAAGTCATCCACATGGCTGAGAACGGTTTCTGTGCTGACGGCGATCAGGAGAAGCTTCTTGCCGACGGCGCTACTGAGATCACGGGCCCAGTGCCGATCAACACCGACGGCGGCCTCATCGCCAACGGAGAGCCAATCGGAGCCTCTGGCCTCCGCCAGGTCCACGAACTCGTGCTCCAGCTCCGCGGCCAGGCCGGCGGCCGCCAAGTCCAGGGTGACCCGCGCGTCGGCTATGCCCAGGTCTACGGGGCTCCCGGCACCGCCGCAGTCACAATCCTCGCCCGTTGAGGCCACGAAAATCCCACGGACCCAGAATTCGTCTTGGCGGCCGACCGACCGACCGACTGACTGACTGACTGAACTTCCCGTTCTGGTGGCGTTCTGTACGGACGTCCCCGCCTGTAGGAGGCTTAGCCCGGCTCGGCCGGGGGACGCTTGAGCCGAACTCCATCAGCACCAGCAGGTTTGCTAGGCAACTCCGATAGCATTGCCCAGGCCAGGACGACTCGATACAAAGCGCGATATGCCGGGCCGGTGCGGGGAGTGACGATGAGCGAGAGCGTTACCGCTACCTTCTTGTTCACCGACCTCGTCGGATCCACCGAGCTCACCGCGTCCATGAGCGCCGAGCAGGCCGAAGAGGTGCGGCGGCGTCACTTCGCCCTTCTACGCGGCGGCGTCGAATCAACGGGCGGCCGGGAAGTGAAGAATCTCGGTGATGGTCTCATGGTCGTTTTCTCGAGCGCGAGCCGGGCACTCTCCTGCGCCATCGAGATCCAGCAGGCGCTCGATCGCCATAACCGCCGGTCGGACATCTCTCTCGAGGTGCGCATTGGTCTGGCCAGCGGAGAAGCCACGGAAGAAGAGGGCGACTTCTTCGGGGACCCCGTGGTCGAAGCCGCCCGTCTGTGCGCCCGGGCTGGTCCGGGCGAGATCCTGGCCACCGAGTTGCTCCGCCTCACCGTCGGCCGGCACACCTCAGTCGAATTCGTCCCGCTTGGGCCCTTAGAACTGAAGGGCCTCCCCGCCCAGGTGTCTGCAGTCGAAGTACGTTGGGTGCCCGCGAGCGGTGAGGTCCCCTCGGGAATCCCGCTCCCTGTTCGCCTAGCCCAGTACGCAGCGGGCGGGCTCTTCGGATTCTCCGGGCGCGGCTCTGAGCTGGCGCTGCTCAGCGAAGCGCGCAAGAAAGCGTCGAGCGAACGCCGGCTGGGTGTGGCTTTGGTTGCCGGCGAACCCGGGGTAGGCAAATCCTGCCTGGCCGCACACGCGGCGCAGGACGGACTCGCCGAGGGCGTCACCGTGCTCTTCGGCGAGTGCGCTGAAGGCTCACATGCGCCCTATCTGCCATGGATCGGCGCCCTCTCTCACTTGGTGCGCCACGCCGGGCCGACCACACTCGAGCGACTCTCTCCGGTCCACGCTTGGGCGCTCGGCCGGCTTCTACCGGTTGAAGCAGGCTTTCTCCCGGTGCCAGAGATGGTGGAGGCCGAAGCGGATACCGAGCAGTTCCTCTTGGTCCAAGCCGTCGCCGGCGTGCTCGAGCTGGCCAGCGCCGGCGCTCCAGTCCTCATCGTTCTTGACGACTTGCAATGGGCCGATTCCTCGAGCCTCTCGCTGCTTCGTCATCTCTTCGGAACCGTCGGACACCTCGGATGTCTGATCATTGGGACCTATCGGCCGAGTGACCTCGGTCCGGGGCATCCGCTCGCGGTCCTCCTCGCCGATCTACACCGCGAACCGGCGGTGCAGCGGGTCGACCTCGGTGGCCTGGGGGACCACGAGATCCTCGAACTGATAGAGACCACGGCCGGCTACGAACTTGACGAGGACGGAGTCGGCCTCGCCCACTCGCTGCGCCGCGAGACCGACGGGAACCCGTTCTTCGTCGCCGAACTGCTCCGCCACCTGGCCGAGTCGGGAGCCATCGCGCAGGACGCCTCGGGCCGCTACTCACTGACGAGCCATCTCGACGAGCTGGCGCTGCCGCAGAGCATCCGTGACGTGATCGGGCAGCGGGTCGCTCGTCTGGGGCCCGACGTGCATCGCACCCTGGCCACGGCGTCGGTCATAGGACGCACCTTCGACCTCGAAGTGCTCAGCGCAGTGGCAGGGACCGACCCCGACGAACTGCTCGACATCATCGAGACCGCGACCACCGCCGCACTCTTGGAGGAGTCAGACCAGCCCGAGCGCTACCGCTTTTCGCATGCACTGATCCAGCACGCCCTTTACAGCGAGCTCAGCGCGGCGAGGCGCCAGCGCACCCACTTGCGCGTCGCCGAGGCTCTCGAAGTCTCCGCGTCGGCCACCGTCGACGCAGCTGCACTCTCTGAGCTGGCCGGGCACTGGCAGGCGGCGACCAAGCCAGCCGATACCGCGAAGGCCATCGCCTACACGCGACAGGCGGCCGCCGCGGCCATGGTGGCACTGGCACCGGCTGATGCTGCCCGCCTCTACACCCAGGCCCTCGAACTGCTCGAGCGCGACACGACACACGACGACAGAGCGGCCCGAGTGGAGGTGCTCTTGGAGCTTGCCAGGGCTCGTCTGGCGTACAGCCACACAGAGGGCATCGAGACGTTGCGCCAAGCCGGCGCCCTGGCCCAAGAGATCGGCGACCCCGCGCTGCTCATAGCGTGCGCCCTGACACGGGTACCCAATCAGAACACCTCGCAGCCAGGCGACCCCATCTTGCTCGGTGTGCTGCACCAAGCCCTCGATGCAGTCGGCCCTTACGACCATGCTCGCCGGGCCCGGCTGCTGGCCGCCTTGCTCGACGAGACTGACCCGGATCGCTGGCAAGAGCGGCGGGACTACGCCGATGCCGCATTGGCTGCCACGGCGGAGGCCGGAGACGACTCGGTCACGCTCGAGGTCACTCTGGCTACCGGTTATGCGACCTCGGCTGAAGATGTCGTCCGCTCCGCTGCCCAGGCGGAGACTGCGTTGCGCATCGCCGAGCGTGGTCACGACCCCGTCGCTCTCTCGAGCGCGCTGAGCGTCTACGGGTCTCTTCGACTGGCGCTCGGAGACGTCGAAGCTTCCCGCGGTGCCACGGAGCGCAATAGCGAGCTCGCAGAGGGCTTTGGCATGGCGCCGCTCCATATCAGTGCGTCCAACTCTCGCGCCGGTCTTCACATGCTCGACGGGAACCTCGACGCTCTCCAGCGGGAAGCCGACTTTTTGTACGACTACGGGTCGGAGGGATTTCCCGAAGCCTTGGCCACGTACGCCGCCGTGCTTTTCGAGGTTCGATGGTTGCAGGGTCGCCTGGGCGAGTACCTCGACCAGTTTCCCGATGGTGGCATCTCCTTTACTCGCTTCACTGGGTTCCGACCGGCCCTCGTTACCGCTCTCCTTGCCGTAGGCGATCGAACTCAAGCCCGGACGATCTTCGAGATGGATGCCGCCAACTCCTTCGTGGAGTTTCCCCACGACTCGATCTGGCCGAGCGTCGCCACCCTCTTCGCCGAGGCCGCCATCTCCTTGGGCGACCGGGCTGCCGCACAGGCTCTGTACAGCGAGCTGGCTCCTTATGCCGAGCTCTACGGCACCTACGGCCCGCTCTTCTACGGGCACCTCGAGCGTCCCCTTGGTCGCCTAGCGGCGATCCTCGACAACAGCGTCGAGGCCGAAGAACGTCTCCGGCGCTCTCTCGAAGCCCACCGAAGCATCGGCGCGCCCTACTGGATCGCCACCAGTGCCCTTGACCTGGTCGAGGTGCTTGCATCGACCGCGCCGGCGAGCACCGAGATCGCCGAGCTTCGGGACGAGGCCACCCAGCTCGCGGCGACGTTCGGATTCGGTGCCGTGCGGCAGCGACTGGGCGTGGCGGACCCATCGGCGGGCTGAGAACCGTCGGCGCCGGGGGGTGATGTGACCGTGGCTCCTGACCCTTGAGTGGCACTGACGCACGGGCGTCCCCATCCGGGCCGTCTTGACATAGATACTTATGTGTCATATAACAGTTACCATGACAGTAACGAAAAATCCAGGAGCTCGGCCTCGCAGTGCTGCGGGGCGAGTCCTTCTCTTTGGCGCCTCTCGTGGGCTGGGCCTCGCACTGGCGGAGAAGTGGGTCGAGGGCGGCTGGCACGTCACTGCCACCGTTCGTGAAACCGGCAAGACGGCGCTCCACGAACTGGCCGAGCGGCACCGAGCGCAGGTGGAGATCGAGTCGCTCGACGTAACCAGCCCCTTCCAGATCGCCGCAATGCATGACCGCCTGGCCGGCAGGAAGTTCGACCTTCTCTTTCACAACGCCGGTACAGCGAACCAGCCAGATGGGACTGTCGCACAGACCTCGAGCGACGAGTTCATCAGGGTGATGGTCACCAACGCCCTCAGCCCGCTGCGGGTCATCGAAACCTTCCAGGACTGCGTCGAGCCGACAGGCACCATCGGTGTCATGTCGTCGGGCCAAGGCAGTATCGCCAACAACACCAATGGGGGCCACGAGGTCTACCGTGGCAGCAAAGCGGCCCTCAACAGCTATATGCGCAGTTACGACGCCCGTCACCGTGGCGAGCAGCGAACGCTGATCCTCATGGCCCCCGGCTGGGTCAAGACCGACCTGGGCGGACCCGATGCCCGACTTACCATCGAGGAAAGCATTCCGGGTGTGGTGAAGGTCATTGACAGCCTGCGGGGTCAGCCGGGACTGCACTATGTCGACTATCTGGGGCAGACCGTGCCGTGGTAGGCGCCAGTTCCAGGGGAACGTCGGGGGGAGTAGAGGTCCCGGCGAGTTCAGCCGAGCGAGCCTGGACGCTCATGCGGCAGTTTGTCGATGGGCACAGCCGTCATGGCGACCTCGCAGAAGCGCTTGGCTTCAGCCTCGGCGCCGGACGGGGCAAGATCCTGTTTCAGCTACGCACCGGACCGTTGACGCACAGCCAGCTCGCCGAACTCAACCAGACAACTGGACCGTACGTCTCGCTCATCGTTGACAAGCTCGAGGAGCACGGGCTTGTTCAACGTGGTCCCCATCCCGACGACCGTCGCCGCAAGCTCGTCTCCCTGACTCCACAGCGGGCGCGACGCCATCGCCACCGCCGAAGCCATCCTGTACCGACCACCCGCTGCGATCGCCGTACTCACGGACGAGGAACTGAACCACGTGATCGACCTGGTGCAGCGCGTCGTCGACGCTGACGAGTCGCAGCCATGAGCAGGAGCAACGCAGCTGCGTGGTTGCTTCGCCGCCAGCTCAGTACTGCGGCAGTACGTCTCGAGCGCGGCGGAAAGTAGAGCGCTCTACTTCAGGGTCGGACTGGGTGGACGAGATGGGGGCAGGGTGGACGGACCCACACTTCAGTGGAGTCGGCGGACCCGAAAGGACGGAAACCCACCACCTCGCCAACGTGATAGTCGACTACCCCTGCTCTACTGGTTGCCCGCCGGGATGGAGGACTAACTCCCCTCGAAATTGGGTGCTCTCCCGGGCAGACTGGTCGCCGCGAGGTCGACAAGTCCGGGTATCAAAGCTGTTACCCGAGGTTTGCCGAAGGTCCGTGAGAGATCCCACGGAAATCCCGTGCGTCCAGGAGCTCGGGACGCCATGAGTGCGAAGGAGCAATCATGACCTAACCGAGCGAGAAGCTCACGACGACCAGCTGGTGCAAGTCCAGTCCGGGGAGACGCCAAGGTCCCCGGTAGCGAAACCCCCGGGGTCGGCCGAAATGCCGGGTCCGAAGCGGGGTGGAGCAACTTGGCGGTCCGCAACATCAAGTGAAGCTTGCAGCGTCGTTATGTGGGGCTCTGTGAAAACAGGGCGAAGGGAGAGCCGAGCCCGTGAGATTTGGGCGAAGGCCACGGAAGGCATCTTCGATCTTGGAGCGGGTGCTGAAGAACTCCCCGGCGTATGGAGCGTGGAACGTCAAGCAGGCCGTCGTGGGAACTGGAGAGGCCCTCCTCGGCCCTCGTCCTGCGGGGATGCGGAGTGCGTCTGCCTATAACCGAACCCGGGAAGTGGCAGGCAGCCGAGAGGGAGTCGGAGGGGGTCGTAGTAGCGATGACGGGCGGGACAACACAACCCGTCCCGAGCGAAGGACCCCTGCTTCACCGATGCACGTAGAGGACGGGACGGAGTAGGTCAGTGTCGAAGCGACTAGATCAGCCAACCGGTGCCGACGAAGACGGCGACCACCAGGCCCGCACACGGGCCAGGGACATCGCGCAAGACGAAGGCATCAGTAATCTCCAAGCCCTCCAACGCGTGCTCTACCGCAGTGCCAAGCAAGATCCAACACGCAGATTCCACGCCCTCTACGACAAGCTCACCCGCGGTGATGTGATGTGGCAGGCGTGGGTCAACGTGGCCACCAACCACGGTGCGCCCGGCACCGACGGAGTCTCTATCGACTCGATCGAAGCCGGGGGGACAGAAGGAGTCAAAACCTTCCTCGACTCGCTCGCCGCAGAGGTGAAGGCGCAGAGCTATCGCCCCCAACCGTTGCGACGGGTGAATATCCCGAAGGCCGGCAAACCTGGGGAAACCAGGCCGCTCGGCATACCCGCCCTCGCTGACCGGGTGCTCATGAGTGCGGCCAAGCTGGTCCTCGAACCAATATCCGAGGCCGACTTCAGCCCGGCCAGCTTCGGTTTCCGACCGAAGCGGTCAGCTCATGACGCCCTCGAGGTCATTCGCCAGAGTGCGAACGCAGGGGCGCACTGGGTGCTCGACGCCGACATCAAGAGCTGTTTCGACGAGATCGATCAGGACGCACTCATGGTCCTGATCGAGCGCCGGGTTTCTGACCGGGCGATGTTGAAGCTGCTGCGGAGTTGGCTCCGGGCCGGGATCATCGAAGGAGGGGTGTACTCGGACGTCTCGTCGGGAACCCCACAGGGTTCTCCGATCTCACCGTTGCTCTGCAACATCGCCTTGGGTGTCCTCGATGAGGAACTGACCAAGGCGAGACGCCAGACAGGAAAGCTCATCAGGTTTGCCGACGACTGGGTCGTCCTCTGTCCGACAAAGGAGAGGGCCGAGACGGCCCGTTCCATCGCCGAGACGGTGCTGGCCACGCTCGGGCTGCGGTTGCATCCCGACAAGACGAGCATCGTCAACCTCACCAGAGGGACAGAGGGCTTCGACTTTCTGGGCTTTCACAATCACATGTGCGAGTCCGTGAAATGGCCGGGCCGGTACTACCTCCAGAAATGGCCGTCGAAGCGGGCCATGGCCTCCATCAGGGCCAAGGTCAAAGAGATGACCCAACGGCGATTCACCGGGTCAGCGCTCGACGCAGTGGTTGATCGGCTCAACCCCGTGCTGCGGGGCTGGGCTGGCTACTTCCGACATGGAAACTCATCGAAGAAGTTCGCCATCGTCAACAGCTACGTCCATCAACGGATGGCGATCCTGGCCAGCAACAAGCACGGTCTTCCCGGCCGCAACTGGGCCACCCGGTTCAACTACGGGTGGCTCACCAGCCTCGGGATCTACCGGCTGAGTGGAACGGTGGACTACAGGACGGCGCACGCACTGGGGTGAACGGTGTCGGGAAGCCGTGTGCTGGAGAACGGCATGCACGGTTTGAAAGGGGGCCGCTGGGGAGGTGACGACGACCTTGACCGAGATGGGCGAGAAACCTCCGGGCCAGCGCTCGACGTCAAGGTGACGAGTTTGCTGAACCAGCGGCCTACCTCACACGGATTCAGATTCGAGGGAGGCGTGGCGGACGACAGAGACGCTCCACTAGCCGATGGCTGCTGATCCGACGACGGGTGCATTGATGTGCATTCCTCCCATCGAGCCCAGGAACGGCGCGGATCCGAATGCGAAGACACCTCCGTCGGAAGCAGCAAGGTAGTAGCCCGAGTCGCTGACGTTCGATGAGAGCGCGACGACCGGCGCATTGAGGTGGAGCCCTCCTGTCGATCCCAAGAACGGGGCGTCGAAGGCGAACACACCGCCGTCGCGGGCAACGAGCCAGTAGCCTGAGGTGGAATCATCGGAGGAGATGCCAACCACGGGCTGGTTGATCCTCTGCCCGCCCATCGATCCTTGGAAGCGGGCGTCGCCGAAGGCGAACACCCCGCCGTCGGAGGCCACGAGGTAGTAGCCCTGGTTGTCCCCGGTGACGGTGATGCCGACCACCGGTGCGTTGAGGGGATCGCCCTGCATTGAGCCGCGGAATACGGCGGCCCCGAAGGGGAACACGCTGCCGTTAGCGCCGACGAGGTAGTACCCATCACCTTCGGGCGTGGCTGCCATACCCACGATGGGCGCGTCTAGCGCCTGGCCAGCCAGGGACCCGAAGAATGGCGCGCCAAGGGAGAACACCCCACCGTCGGATGCCACCAGCCAGTAACCACCCGTCGGGCTTGCGGCCATCCCAACGATGGGCGCAATCGGGTGGAAACCAACTGCCGACCCATGGAACGTCGCGGAGCCGTATGTAAAGACACCCCCGTCGGCGGCACCGAGCCAGTACCCCGGCACGTTGGTTTCGACCGTCACTTCAAGGGATTGCGTCAGCAGTGCCGAGGCACCCATTGAGTCGACAACCTCGAGCGTGAAGGTGAACGTTCCGGTCACGCTCGGGGTCCCGGTGATCGTCCCGTCCGAAGAGAGCGACAGCCCGGGCGGGAGCGAACCAGACACGATCGACCAGGTGTAGGGCGGCGTGCCTCCAAGCGCCTCCAAGGTGGTGTGAATCATGATCCAAAACGGCAGCGCGTGATGGTCGAAAACGGCAGCACTGCGGTTGTCTGAAGTTAGCTTGAGGCGGGGGTCTCGTCCACAGTCTCGGTGACTGATTTGGCGGCGCGCGGTTCGTCCGGGCCTTGGCGTCTTGGAGCCGGTAGCTCTCGCCCTTGGTCTCGATGATCCGGCATCGATGGGTGAGCCGGTCGAGCGTGGCCCCGGTGAGTCGCTCGGATCCGAGCACCTCGGTCCAGGACTCGAAGGGCAGGTTCGTGGTCACGATCAGGCTGGTGCGCTCATAGGCCGTCGAGATGACGTCGAAGAGCAGTTCGGAGCCGACCTTGGAGGCGGGCACGTAGCCCAGCTCGTCGAGGACCAGGAGGTCCAGCTTGGCCAGCTGCCCTTCAGGCGCAGGAAGCTCCGCTCGTCTCGGGCCTCGATGAGGGCGGTCACCAGTTCGGTGGTGCGGATGAAGCGGACCCGATACCCCTTGGCGCACGCCTGGGCGGCCAGTGCGGTGGCCAAGTGGCTTTTCCCGGTGCCGGGGTTGCCGACCAGCAAGATGTTCTCCTTCTTGTCGATGTACTCACATCGCATGAGCTCGGCGACGAGCACCTTGTTGACCGAGGGCCGGGCGGCGAAGTCGAAGGTCTCGAGCGTCTTGATGGTCGGAAAGCGGGCCGACTTCACCCGGCGCTCGGCCGATCGCTTCTCCCGTTCGAGCAGTTCCAGCTCGGTGAGCCGGAGCAGGTAGGAGAGGTGGTCGGCGTTGTCGAGCGGCGGCCTGGGTGGCCACCTTCTCGCACTCGGCCGCCACCGTCGGCAGCCGCAGTGACTTCAGGTGGTGGTGCAAGAGGACGAGGGACTTGGTTTCGGTTGTTTTCATGGCATTGCTCCTGTGTGGGTCAGTGTCCGATAGGCGGACAGGTCGGGGGGGTCGATGACGAAGGACTTGAGATGGGGATGGCCGTCGAGGCTGAAGAGCCCGATCGGCCGCTCGGCGTGGTGGAACAGGATCAAGGCGATGGCGTCGGAGCCCGTGGCCCCGATGGTCAGCGCTGACTCGACCGCCTTGGCCAGTGCGGGGACGGTCGAGTTCTCCAAGAGCCGCAGCACCTTGATGAACTCCCGGGTGCCCTTGTCACCGAGGTCGGCTTCGAGGCGCCGGCGCAACGTGGCGAAACACCCGGGCAGCTCCCAGTCCTCAAGCGGCCGGGCGAAGTCGATGGCACCGGGCTTGCGTTCCAAAAGGGCCAGGTAGTGCAGCGGGTCGAAGCTGGTGTGCTCGGTGCCCCAATGACGGGGGTGCCGGGCGATCACGTCGGTCCCACAGGTGATGGCGACCTCTTCGATCCCGCCGATCACGGTCACCTCGTGATGGGCATAGGCGGTCGGCACCGAGTAGTCGTTGCGGTCGAAACGCACGAGCGAGAGCGAGTTGGCGTGGCCCTGGGCGACCCGGCGGGGCTCGAAGGCCTCGTTCGGCAGCGCCAGCATGGCGGCCCGGTCCTCGACCAGGCGCTCGGCCTTGGTGCCGACCTTGCCCCGGACCCGGCGGAACAGATCGGCATAACAAGCGGCGGCCAGGTACTCGTTCAGCGCGGCCCATGACGCGAACGCCGGGACCGGGCACCAACAGGTTGCGCCTCGAGTAGCCGACATGGTTCTCCACGTGGCCCTTCTCGTTGCCCCGCCCCACCCGACAGAAGTGGTGGTCGAAGAGGTAGTGGCTCTCGAGGGCCAAGAACGCCTCGGTCAGCATCCGCTCGCGTGCCCATGACCTTGCTCACGGCGATGGTGGTGTTGTCATAGGAGGTCCGCACCGGCACGCCACCGAAGAACTCGAAGCCGGCCACGTGGGCGGCCTGGAAGGTCTCGGTGCACTCGCGGGGATAGGCGGAGAGGAAGTACGTGTCCGAATAGGGCAGCGTGATCACCCCGAGCGCGGCCTTGCGTGCGCTCGCCGGCGATCTCGACGACGGCCTCGCCGAAGTCGAACTGGGCGTGGCCGGGCGGATGGGACAGCGGGACGAAGGCCTCCTTCGAGTAGCGCTTGGCCGACTTCACCGCCGTCTGCACCTGGGAGTAGCAGCCCGTGTAGCCGTATTCGTCGCGCAGGCGTTCGAAGATCCGCTTGGCCGTGTGGCGCTGCTTGGGCGGGGCCTCCTTGTCGGCGGCCAGGATCTCGTCGATCACGCCCAGGAAGGGCCCGAGCACGGGCTTCCGCCGTGCTTCTGCCATCTGATAGCCGGGAGGTTCGGCGTTGGCCAGGATCTTGGCCAGGGCCTGGTGGCCGATCCCGTAGTCCCGGAGGATCGAGCGCTTCGACGCCCCCTCCACCAGGACCTTGCGCCTGATCTCGGTCCATTCGTCCATGTCGGTGTGCACCCTTCTCCCGTTCTGCTCGTCCGCTCAGGCCCGAAGCCTTGAAGCGGGATCGAACAGATCCAGGGATACTCAGGTGCTGCCGTTTTCGACCATGTTTTTCACGCTCAGGTGCTGCCGTTTTCGATCATGATTTACAGGTGGCCACGTAGGGAGTGTTCAGTTCGGCGGGTGGCAATTCAGTGGTCGTGATACAAGGTGGTTGCGGCGGCACTCCCGACAAGTCGGTCTTCCAGCCGCTGAAGGTGTTGCAGGTCACCGTCGCCGTCGACCCGGGGTCCAACTCCACTCCGAAGCCGAAATTGTCGGGCACGTCGGGGGCGGTCCGGCCGATCTGATTTCGGTCGACGATCGCGCCCGTGCTGTTGGCGGCCACGGCCACGCCGATGTCGGTTCCGTCGCCCGTGATCGTGTCGCCCGTCAAGGTGACGTTTGTCGCCCCGAACAGGAGCACGGCCGCGTTTGCGTTCGCGTCACTGCCGTAGCCGCTGCCGTAGATGACGCTGCCCGAGGTCGTGCCCGTGGCACCGTCTTGGTACACCAGTCCGTTCTGGCCGGTGACGCCTTTGAGGGACGCGGGGGATCCGATCGTGCTATCCGAGACGTTCATGGTCATCCCCGTACGCCTGCATCCCGTCCTTGTTGTAGTCATTGACGGTGGTGCCGGTGATCGTGAGGGTCTGACCAGCGGTTCCGTTGCCCACGATCGCCCGTCCAACTTGGCAATTGCTGTTCTCCGTTATCCCCGTGACAGTGACGTTGGTCACCGAGCCGCCCGCACCGTTGAACCAAATGCCGTTCAACGTCGCCCTCCCACAAGAACCCGGGGGCTGGGTCTGTGTGAACCCGGTGCCCATGATCGTCAGGTCCTCGATGTTCATCGACGTACCAGCGTTCGACAACACTGCGCCGTTGAAAGATCCCGGGGTACCTGCCATGTCATGTGCGGTGATGGTGTGCCCAGCGCCATTGAGGGTGACCCCGTCTGGAATCGTGAGCGGTACCGTCGTGTCGCAGTTCGGCGCTCAGCGTGAAGGTGTTCCCGCTCAGTGTTCCCGCGCAGGCGGTCTCCACGCTCGGGTCCGAGGATGCCGCGGCACCGAGCGCAACGAGCCCGCTGCTCACAACGAGCCCACTGCTCAACACGAGGGCGGCGGCAACCGCTCCGAGCGTGCGCCGAAAACGGCCCATCCACGCCGAGGTTCCGACATCCTGCCCCCTCTCGACTGTGCAGCGATGCCTCACATCTCCGTTGATCTACCGTAGACCCGACGTCTCGGAGCATCCAACAACACCGTCACAACAAGATCAGCCCATTCCGGGATTGCGATCCGATTCGCCAAGATGCGGGGTTAGGGCTCGATTTGTAGGTGTATCGCCGGATCCACTCTCGTCCTGCTGCTGCCAACATGAGTCAATCGCTCGGCCAACGACGTCATGGACTGGGGCAGTCGGTCGGCCTCCGTCGCCGACACAGCTTCGGCGACCGTGTTCGTATATTCCAGGGATGGACGCTGCCAAGGGTTCCACTGCGCTTCGCACGCCCGGCCAGGGAGAGGGTGGCGAGACTGCTTGGATGAACAACTTCAGGTTGCGCTCAGATTACGACGACTGCGCCCGGCGATGTCCTCGGGATCAGGCAACTGTTGCAGCGCGTCTACGTCACGCGTCACACCGGCGAATCCCTTCGACCGCGCCGACTCGCCCGCCCAACGGAGCAGGGCTTCCGCGCGCTGGGCGTCGCCGGGACGCCGCCGACGCAGGAGCATCGAAGCCCACTGGACGTCGGTCTTGCCGCCCATATGCGGGGCGTCGGCCGCCGCGTTCCATTGGCTGGCGGTGTGGAAGTAGCCCTCTGCTTCGTCATAATTTCCGAGGACGACGGCGAGCGCTCCGAGATGATGAGAGATGTGCCCATTGCTAGCGCAGCCGGTGAAGCCGACTTGGTCGGCATGGGGTCGCAGCAGGTTGGCCAGAATCTCAGCGGAAGCGCCGTCGCCCAAGTGGACGGCGGCCTCGGCATACATGGTGATGCCGTGCGTCCACACGAGGTCTTCGGGGATATCGGCGAACGACTTCGCCCGCGCCTCGGCGAGGAGCTCGGCTGCCTCATCGAATCGCTCTCCGTGTACGAGTGCTCGCGTGAGCGCAGCGCGAAAGCCGGGACCCCGGGGTGTTCGATGATCGATTGCCGGAGCGCGTTGGCCACCTCGTGGACCTCGGAGGTTGTGCCATGGCCGAGCGGGCGGAGGACGGGGTAGTGGACGACCTTGGGCGGGTCTTCGCTGGCACCACCGGTGAAGCAGTCCACGAAGGCCTCATGATCTGGGACGGTTCGATCGTGCCCCGGCCGCTCGGTGTCAACCCGCTGCTCACGATCTCGGCGCTCACCGAACGCGCCGTCGCAGCGCTGGCCCGCCAGCGGGGGTGGGCGATCGACGAGTTGCCCCCGGTGGTACCGCAGCGCGCGCAGACAGAGGGGGCAACGGCGACGATGCCGGACCGGCCCGGAATCCGCTTCACCGAAAGGATGGTCGGTTACTGGGCACAGGATGACGCTGGGGGCGCCGACGACCTCGCGGTCTACGAGCGCGCCGCCGACGTAGGCCGGCAGCAGGGAGCCACGCTCGCCTTCGAGCTCACGATCGCCTCGGACGACGTAGGCGCCACCATTGAGGACCTCAGCCGGTCGATGACGGCGACCGGAACGGTGGAGGCACCGCGGATCTGCGCCGAGCCGCTCACGGTCGCGGCCGGATCGTTCCGGCTGCTCGTCGCCGACGTCGAGACCGACACCGCTGTGCGCCACATGCGCTACGAGCTACCGCTGGTGGCCAGCGACGGCCGGCGGGTGCACTTTTCCGGCTTCAAAGTGGTGTCGCCGGGAGACGCAGCGGAGCTTTGGCCGGCCACCACCACGCTGTATGTGACCCTGCGCGACGGCGCTAAGGACGGGCGGGTGCTCGGCCGCGGGGTGCTGCGCATCGAACCTGCGGATTTCGCCAGACAGCTGCGAACGATGCGCGTCACCGGGCCCGTAGGCGTGGGCGAGCGTCTGAGCATAGAAGCCCGCTTCGGTAGAGCCTTCGCTGGCCCTCTCTACGACGACTTCGGGAGCGTCGTACACCGAACGACGCGCTTCAACCGCGCCGCCCCGGCGCGCCGTCGCCGTCCCCTCGATCTCCCACCCTGCCAGGTCGTGGCCTTCCGGTCCGAAGACGGTCTCCCCTTGCGCCTCACGCGATACCGCGGTGGGTCCCGCGGGCCCGTCCTTCTCGTCCACGGAATGGGGGCAAACCCGCTTACCTTTAATCTCGACACCGTCGAACAGAATCTCGTCGAGTACCTCGTGCACCACCGTTTCGACGTCTGGCTCGATGAGTGGCGCGCTTCCACGCTGCTACCAAGTGCGCTATCGCAGTTCACGGCCGACACCGTGGCCACTCGGGACCATCCACCAGCGCTCGCCGCCGTCCGTGCCATGACTGGCCGGTCAGAGGTCCACGTCGTGGCCCACTGCGTGGGAAGCCTCACCTGGACGATGACGGCACTGGCGGGGGCGGCGGAGCCGGCATCCCTCCTGTGCTCGTCGGCGGGGCTGCACCCTATTGGTCCTCGCATCACTCGCCTCAAGGTCGGGCTGCACCTCGGGGAGCTCCTCCGCCATGCCGGCATCCGTATGCTCACGTCCGACGCCTACACGAGCGAGTCGAAGGGGGCCGCCGCCTTTGACATGGCCCTGCGGGCCTATCCGATCCCGAAGGCGGAGGTTTGCCACGAGGCGGTCTGCCGCCGGCTCGCTTTCATTTACGGCGTGGCCGTCCACCACGCCAACATGGACGACCAGACCCACGCGACTATGCACGAGCTCTTCGGAGCGACCGACATGACGATGATGGTCCACCTGTCGCGCATGGCCCGAGCCGAGCGGCTGGTCGGAGCCGACGGCGCCGACCGCTACCTGCCGGAGGTCGCCCGCCTGAAAATGCCGATCACGCTGTTGTCGGGCTCGGAGAACCTGGTGTGGGTTCCCGCGTCGACGGCCCGCAGCCACGAGGTTCTCGCCGCTGTCCATGGAGAGCAGTCGGTGCGGCGGGAGTTGATCGAGGGCTATGGCCACCAGGACGTGTTCATCGGCGCCCGAGCCTCTGTCGACGCCTTCCCGATAATCCTCGGTCACCTTGACCGCGTGAACGCATAGGGAGGTCGAAGTGGACAACGTGCCCGCCGCCAGAGTCTTCACGGTCGAAGCCTCCTCGCCGGCGTCTGCGGCTTCTGTCTACGGGCTCTTAGCCTTAGCGGGAGGGGGGCAGGCCCCCCTCCCGGCCTCCTCCCGGCGCACCTGTTCTGCGTGGATGTTGTCGGCCCGGCAGAGCCGTCCCTCGTGCGCTATCACCGGTGCCATGACCAGCGTGACCAACATCAATGAGGTGCTCGATGGGCATGTCGACCTCGAGGTGAACTGCGTCGACCGGCTGCTCCTGAACGCCTACGTTCCCAACCTGCAGGTGAGCGGACAAGTGGTGACCTTTCTCACTCAGCACCTCGGGTTCCCGATCCCCTCGCCCGCCCTCTTGGAGAAGATCGGCAACCGGTTCCGCCGCGAGGTGAAGGCGTTCTCCGCCGAACATGAAGTTCCGATCCTCCGCCTGAAGAAGCCCGACCGGACGCGCTGGGACGATCGCAAGCTCGACCATGTCCGGCCCTATCTGGACAAGGCGGAGGCTGAGGGTCGATATGGGGTCGTCGCCATCGTGGCCGCCCAGGAGTTCCAGTGGGTGTTCAGTGCCAAGAGTCGATCGCCCAAGCCCGGCGTGGCTCGCTTCGAGTTCGTGAAAGAGGACCGACGGGTCGGGATGTACTACTTCTACATCCTCGATGCCGAGTTCGGGCCCACCTTCATCAAAGTGTGCACGTACTTCCCTTATCCGACCAAGGTCTGGTGCAACGGGCACGAGTGGGCCAAGCGACAGGCCAGCCGTCAAGGCATCGCCTTCGCCGAGCTGGCCAACGGTTTCGCCTCCTGCGAGGACCCCGTTGCGCTCCAGGCCATCTGTGACCGTTTCGGCCCTGGTGACGTCCAGGACTTCTTCGAGCGCTGGACCGCGGTGATCCCCATCCCCTTCACCAACGAGGACCGCGACGCCGGCTATTTCTGGGAGCTGTCGATGCGCCAGGTGGAGGTCTCTCGCACCTTGGTCTTCGACGACCCTCGTCGGGCCAGGGGTTTCTTTGAGTCCCTGGTTCAGGACAACGTCGACGTCGGGCGACCCCACGAGGTCCATGCCATCTTCGGACGAGACCGCCGAGGTCGCAGCACCAGCGCGCCCTTCGGAACCAGGATCTTCAACCCGGGCACCGAGGTGCGGATGGATTTCCGCTACAAGCACAGCCGCGTCAAGCAGTATCTGAAGGAAGGGAGGGCATTGCGTATCGAGACCGTCATCAACAAACCCAAGGACATCGGTGTACTTTCCCGGCTCGAGCATCTACCCGAGCTCATCGACAAGGCCCGTCAGGTCAACGACCGTCTGCTTATGATCGAACGTGCCGGCCAGGGCTGTGCCATCGGCTCTGCACTCTTTGAGCGCATCCACCAGCCCTTCAACCATGAGGGCCAACGAACCGGAGCGTTGCGCTTCGGGGATCAACGCGCCATGGCCCTGGCCGGTGCACTCTGCCTCGTCGTCCACGCCGTCACCGGCTTCACCAACAAAAGCCTTCGCGGGCAAGTGGCCGGACTGCTCGGCAGGGACTACAGCTCCGCGCAGATGAGCTATGACCTGCGCCGACTCCGCCTCCATGGGCTGGTCCAGCGTCAACCCGGCACCAACACCTACACGCTCACCCATGAAGGCATCCGGGTTGCCGTCTTCTACACCAAGCTCCGCTCCCGACTGCTGGTTCCGTTGCTCGAGGCCGACCAACCGCCTGCGCCCCTCCAGCTCCGTCGAGCACTTGGGACCATCGACCATGTCCTCGAGGACTACATCACGGGAGCGCGTCTCGGCACTGCAGCCTGAAACTTGTCACAAGATCCAGAGGCCCGGGGACCAAGAAGATCTAGCCGACGCGCCGTCGTGGAGCCGGTGGGCGGGCCCGCTCGTCACCTATGCCGCGTGGGAGACACCCCCGGGTCAGGACGGCGTAACGCCGGTACGGCGCCTCGGCCGTCGACCATTCCTCGTCCGCGAGGAGATCGTCGTGGCCGAGGAACCGTTCTGCCATGCCTACCGCCTCCTGAGCGGCCAACCGGTTCGCTCCTACGAGGCAGAAGTTCGGCTCACGGAAGACGCCGCGTCGAGCGGTGGCACGCGCATCGTGTGGACCACGCGAGTGATGCCGCTTGTTCGAGGCGTGGAGCTGATCACCGAGCAACTCTTCGTTCGGATGGTCGCGGGGTTCGCTCGCCGTCTGGCGTCATACGCGGCTGCGGACGAATAAGTGGGCGCCGCCGAATTCCGCCACCACTAAATGCGAACGAGAGGAAGCGGCGACTAACGGAGACACTCACTTCGCCTAAGTGTGCGCCTGCGGGGGCGTTAGCAACACGCCTTGCACCGAATGAATTTGGTGCTGGTCAAATTTGGAATCGAGGCTTACGATCGACACATGGCGTCGGGCCCGTGCGTGTGCCGCGACCTCTGCGTCTACTGAGTGGGCGTCCGGAACGACTAGTGGTCAGCGACGTGGCCATTCCCGGCTCCTAACTCGAGCCGAAAATGATCATGGGTCGGTGGAGATGAGCCAGCAGAAGCACGATGGAGACGAAAGAATGACCAACACGAATGGCAATCCGATCCAGACGACTGATGCCGGCATCCCCGTCGAGAGCGACCAGTATTCGTTGACCGTCGGCGCTGGTGGCCCGATCCTGCTTCAGGACAGTTATCTGATCGAGCAGATGGCTAGTTTCAATCGGGAACGGATCACAGAGCGGCAGCCGCACGCCAAAGGTAGCGGCGCGTTTGGCCGGTTCGAGATCACTCACGATGTCAGTGCCTTCACCAAGGCGGCGGTGTTCCAGCCGGGTGCCATGACCCGGATGCTCGCCAGGTTCTCCACAGTGGCGGGCGAGCGAGGCAGCCCCGACATGTGGCGGGACCTGCGTGGGTTTTCGCTGAAGTTCTACACCAGCGAGGGCAACTACGACATGGTCGGCAACGACACGCCGGTCTTCTTCGTCAAAGACCCGATGCACTTCCAGAACTTCATCCGTTCCCAGAAGCGGCTCGCCAAGAACAACGTGCGCAGCAACGATATGCAGTGGGACTTCTGGACGCTGCTGCCGCAGACGGCGCACCAGGTGATCTGGCTGATGGGGGACCGCGGCTTCCCGAAGAGCTGGCGGCATATGAACGGCTACTCCAGCCACACTTACATGTGGATCAATGGGCAGGGCGTGAAGGTCTGGGTGAAGTACCACTTCATCAGCGACCAGGGCATCGAGTTCTGGACCCAGGCCGAAGGCGACCGACTGGCCGGGACCGATCCCGATTATCACACCCAGGACCTCTACGAGGCGATTGAGCGGGGTGAGTACCCGAGCTGGACGCTGAAGGTGCAGATCATGCCGTTCGAGGACGCGAAGACCTATCGGTTCAACCCGTTCGACTTGACCAAGGTGTGGCCGCACGCCGACTATCCGCTCATCGAGGTCGGCAAGGTGATCCTCGACCGCAACCCGGTGGACAACCACACCGAGATCGAGCAAGCCGCCTTCCAGCCCAACAACATGGTGCCCGGGATCGGCCCGAGCCCGGACCGGATGTTGCTGGCTCGGCTCTTCTCCTACGCCGACGCGCACCGGGCGCGACTCGGCGTGAACTACGAGCAGATCCCGGTCAACGCCCCCTTCGCCCCGGTCAACACGTACAGCAAGGACGGAGCGATGCGGATCGTCAACCGGACCGACCCGGTCTACTTTCCGAACTCCAAGGACGGTCCGCAGGCTGACAGCGAGCACCACCAGCCGGCGAGCTGGTACGCCGACGGCGAGATCATGCGTGCCGCCTACGTCGAGCACGCCGAGGACGACGACTGGAGCCAGGCCGGAGCGCTTGTTCGCGATGTTATGGACGAGGCGGCAAGGGAGCGGCTGATCAGCAACATCGTGGGAGCGCTGCTCGCCGGTGTGACAGAGCCGGTACTCCAACGCGCCTTCAGCTACTTGCGCAACGTGGACAAGAACCTTGGCGACGCCGTCGAGGCCGGCGTCCGTACCGGACACCGTTAATCGGGATCGACCCGTCCCCTTCGAATGAGGGCAACGCTGACGCAGCGCTGCACCGTCGGACCTCCTTTAGAGCCCCAGATCAATCACCAGAAGACTGCTCGAAGCTCGTGGTTCAGCGCGTTGAGCTTCGCACGGTTGAACGCTCGGCAGCGAGTCACCCGATGATCGGTGCGAGCAGGATTGAAACAAAAGCTTGCGCGTCGATCATCTTCACCGAGCATCGCCTAGTGGCCGCCGCCGGCCCCGCATGCCCGTCCATCAAGGCGTGAGTGGATCGAGAATCGTGCGTGGCAGGCCGAAGCAGGCGAAAAGGCCCTTGTCGCCGAACCGCGTCATCGAAGAGATTTTGTCTTCTGAGATTGTCAACACGAAAATCCCGCTTGCTCGATAGACATCGGCGTTGGGGTCTTTGCGGTAGTAGCCGAAGGCGGGGTCGTTGTTGGCTCTCGTCTGGACCATCTTGAGGTCCTCGCGCCAGAAGGCAACCTTCTCGAGGAACTCCGCGATCGGGAGCGGACCGCAGAACTCGAAGGGCTCGGGCGGCATCTTGAGCCTGGCGTCGTCGGTGAGGAGCGCCACGACCCGGTCGAGGTCGCCCTGCTGGATGGCGTCGATGAATCGGTCGACGACCTCTGCCTCGTGGGGTGACCGGGGAAGTGTCACGCGTTCGGAACCTCTTGAGTCTTGTAGGCCGCCGCGGGCGCGCTGCAGCGCACTGTTGACCGACGCCGGCGTCGAGTCGAGCATCTCGGCGGTTTCGGCCGCGGAAAAGCCAAGGACATCGTGCAGGACCAGCGCAGCCCTCTGCTGGGACGGCAGGTGTTGGAGGCCTGCCACGAACGAGAGCGCGATGGACTCCCGCGCGTCGAGGCGAGCCTCTGGACCCAGCTCGATGGCATCCATCAGGGCGTCCGGATATGGCTCGATCCACCACGGCTCGTCCGAGTGTGCCGCGCCAGCGAACGGAGATCCCGAGTCGAGCGTGGTGGTGATCTGGGGCGGCGCGAGGAGTCGCGCAGATAGTTCAGGCACCGGTTGGTGGCGATGCGGTACAGCCAGGCGCGAAGCGAACGCCCGTCGAAGCGATCGAGCGCTTGCCATGCTGACAACAGAGTCTCCTGAAGTAAGTCCTCGGCGTCTTGGAACGATCCGAGGATCCGATAGCAGTGCATATGGAGCTCCCGGCGGTAGGGGTCGGTGAGCTCGGCGAAGGCATCGCTCTCGCCGGCCTGGGCCCGTACCAGCACTGAATCCGTCACCGATTCCGCCTCCTTCCTTGTGAGTCCTCCTGGAGCTTGTAACACCAAGCGTGCCGCAGATTCATCGCTTAATCCGGCTGCGCCTCAGTGTTTCAACTGTCGCAGACCCGATAACCAGACAGGAGATCCACGATGACGCCGGTCAACCCCCCTTCAGACCTCGCCGAGGTTCAGAGGCAGAATCCGTCTCCTCCTCATCTGGAAGCCTCCTTCGGAACGCAAACGGGGAGCGACATCGTTTCCGAGCCGGGCGTGCGACGGTGGCGGGCCTTTGCCCTGCTGGTCGTGGCGTTCTTCATGACCATCGTGGACCTCACGATTGTCAACGTGGCCCTGCCGACGATCGGCGTAAAGCTGCACTTCCCCGAGTCCGACCTGCAGTGGGTGGTCACCGCCTATGGTCTGACCTTCGGCGGATTCCTGCTCCTCGGCGGGCGGGCCGCCGACCTCCTCGGGCGTCGACGCCTCCTCATGGTCGGCCTGTCCGTCTTCTCCGCTGCGTCCCTCGCCTGTGGGTTGGCCACCTCGGACACGTTCCTGATCATCATGCGTGGGTTCCAGGGCATCGGGGCGGCCATCGTCTTGCCAGCCGCGCTCTCGATCGTGATGAACATGTTCCCCGAAGGCGCCGAGCGCAATAAGGCTCTTGGCATCTGGGGGGCAATGGGTGCAATGGGGGCCACTGTCGGATTGCTCGCCGGCGGCCTGCTCACCCGCTACGTCGGGTGGCAGTACATCTTCTTCCTCAACGTGCCCATCGGGGCGGCTGCCTTGGCCTTGGCGCCCAAGGTCGTGCCCGAGAGCAAGATGACCGCAGCCCGTCGCCGGTACGACCCATTCGGCGCGGCTTCCATCACCTCGGCGCTGGTGGTACTCGTCTATGCCATCTCGCAGGCGTCGCAGGTTGGTTGGGCCTCCACCCAGACCTTCGCCATGCTCACCGTGGGAGCGGCTCTGCTTGGGGCGTTCTTCGTCATTGAGGCCAGGGTCGAGGCACCATTGCTGCCGCTGCGCCTATTCCGCTTGAGCACCGTTGCCGGCTCCAACGCAGTTGGTTTTTTGCTCACCGGGAGCTTCTACACCTTCATCTTCATCGGGACGCTCTACATGCAGCAGGTGCTCGGCTTCTCAGCACTCAAGACAGGACTGGCCTGGCTGACCGCTTCGGTGACCGCGTTGGCCTTCGCCGGCCCCTCCCAGAAACTGGTCACCAAGACCTCGCCCAGGCGGGTCATGGTCTTCGGGATGGCGCTCATCGGAGCCGGCATCTTGTGGGCCACCCGGATTCCGCCGCACGGGAACTTCTGGGTCGATCTAGCAGGGCCGTTCTTCGTGGCAGGCATCGGCGTCGCATTCGCCTTCATCCCCGTCTCGATCGGCGCCCTCACCGGTGTTACCGAGCGCGACGCCGGAGTGGCCTCAGGGCTCATCAACACGTCGCAGCAGCTCGGCGGCGCCATCGGAGTAGCGGCCGCCTCGTCGATAGCCGCCTCTCGCTTCCACACGCTGGCTCATCACGGCTATGGCACCGCGGCTGCGCTTACGGGCGGGTTCACCTCGGCCCTGTGGGTCTGCGGCCTGACCGGTCTGCTCGCCATCCCGGTGGCGTTCGTGTTGTCCGGCGCGCCAAGGCGGTCAAGGCAATGCAGGCAAGCACACCGGAACGAGACCCCCCCGTCGTTACTTGCCCTGACATGGCGGGCGCTCTAGCCGACTGAGCGACCTGGGCCGGAACCCGGGCGGGCCCAAGCGCCCCTCTCGACCCCGTCGAGCCAGGCCCTCGGAGAATCCGATCCGCTCGTCAACGCAATCAACAACCAATCAGAAAGAAGGAAAGAATCATGACTGTTCGTCAACTCGCAGGAACAACTGCAATCGTTACCGGCGCTAGCCGGGGCTTCGGGCGGGCCACGACATCGAGCTCGCCTCCAGGGGTGCGCGTGTCGTAGGCGTTGCCCGCAGTGAAAATCTGTTGCAGGAGTTGAAGGACCAGCTCGGGGACACGTTCATCCCCGAGGTCGCCGATGTTACAGATCCCTCGTTGCCGGGACGGATGATCTCGACGTACCGCCCCCAAACCCTGGTCCTCAACGCCGGTGCCAACCCGACGGTGGGCTTGCTGTCAGAGCAGACTTGGGAGACCTTCAGCACGAACTGGAACGTGGATGTCCAGCACGTTTTCAACTTCGTACGGGAGGTCCTGACGCGCCCCTCTCGACCCTGGCTCGTCAGTTGTCAGCATCTCCAGCGGGGCAGCGCTGCCGGGCTCGCCGATGAGCGGCGGCTACGCCGGCGCTAAGTCAACCATCAGGTTCATCAGCTCCTACGCCGGGCTAGAAGCTCAGCGCAACCAGTCGGACCTTCGCTTTTTGGCTGTCTTGCCGCAACTGACCCCGGCCACCGATCTCGGGCGGGTCTACACCGAGGTCTATGCCGCTCAGGCCGGCATGAGTGAAACACAGTTCCTCGAAGGCCGCTTCGGTGGGGCACTGAGCGTCGAAGGAGCCGGCCGGAGCATCAGCGACTTGGCAACCGACGACTCATTTACTGCGGAGGCCTACATGCTGGCCGAACGAGGGTTCCAGGCGATCGACTGAGTCATCACCTATGCCCGGCCCGTCCTGACGAAAGGATCGCCGGCCAGCCCACGCAATTTTGCTTGCCCACGCAAACAAAGAGGAATGAGCTAGGCCTTTGTTTGGATCGTTGCCTCGACCGGGAGGCCGTATCGGCTCGAGAAGAGGAACTTCAACTGACTAGCGTTCAAAGGGAGACTCCGGTGGCTCTGTTGTTCAGGCTCGACGCCCGCAGTTGCGCAGGCGATTGCTGCTTCGCAGCGCCTGACCACCTGGTCGACCACACATGACTTCGGAGGTAGACGAAATGAACGTCGCACTCACGGGCAGTTCCGGGTTCGTCGGATCGCATGTCCTCAGCGAACTCGTGGCACACGGTCACGAGGTCACCGCCCTTGTTCGTGGCGAACAGGAAGCGATTGAGGTCGCCGCCCAAGGGGCCAAGGCGACCGTTGTCGATCTGTACGACCGAGCCGCCGTCGTGAACTTGTTGGTGGATCTGGACGGATCGATCCACACGGCTAGTCCCGGTGACGCCACGAGCGCAGACCTCGATTCCGCCATGGCAGATGCAGTGATCGAGGCGTTTTCCGGTACTGGCAAGCCACATATTCAGATCAGCGGTCTTTGGGTTTACGGAAACAACAACGCCATCACCGAAGACTCTCCCCGCAACCCGCCAACGATGGTGGCGTGGAAAGAGCCGATCGAGCAGCGTCTGCTCAGTGCGGAAGGTGTACGGGCAATCGTCCCGGTCTCGGGCTCTGCCTACGGCGACGCTGGAGGTGGGATCCCTGGACTGCTTCTCGGTTCGCCACGAGACGACGACGGAAATCTGATCATGATCGGCGAAGGCCGGCAGCATTGGGCGACCGTGCACGTTGCCGACCTGGCGGACTTCTTCCGCCGTGCTCTTGAGGATGACTCGGCTCGTGGTTATTACGCCATCGGGAACGGACTCACCCCGACCGTCGCAGAACTCACTGAGGCGGCCGCCGTCGCCGTCGGTGCACCGGGTACCGTCCCCGGGTCTGACGCCGAGGCGCACTCACGTCTCGGCGATTACTTCGCGGAGGTGCTCCTGCTCGACCAGAGCACCCAGGCGACCAGGGCCCGCGATGAGCTCGGCTGGAAGCCCTCCCATCTCGGACTCCTCGAGGAATTCAGGACTGGCAGCTACCGGAAGTAGTGCGCGCTCGACGCTGAACTGAAGGCTGGATAGTTTGACTCAACTCGGGGGTGATATAGGACCTCGAAGCTGTAGTCGAGAGATAGTGGGGTGCCTCGCTTGACCACGCATCAGAAGCGATATGAGGTGCGTCGGCGGAGTGTCGCATGACCACGTTGATGACGATGGAGCACGCCGGTGCCGACGCGACCCCGGTTGATGATTCCAACTACAGCCGGCGGTGGTGGATTCTGGCGGTGCTGGGGATCGCCCAGTTGATGGTCATTCTCGATAGCACCATCGTCAATATCGCACTCCCCACCGCGCAACACGATCTGCATTTCTCCAACGCCGATCGCCAGTGGATCGTCACCGCCTACTCACTCGCCTTCGGCAGCTTGCTCCTCCTCGGTGGTCGTATCGGGGACATGGTGGGACGAAAGCGGGCCCTCCTCATCGGACTGGTCGGCTTCGCTGTTGCCTCAGCCATCGGTGGATCCTCCGTCGACTTTACGATGCTGGTCATCGCCCGGACTGTCCAGGGCGCATTCGGGGCGTTGCTGGCCCCGTCGGTGCTGGCCCTCCTGACCACCACTTTCACTGATCCGGGGGAGCGCGGACAGGCGTTTGGGATCTACGGCGCAATCGCCGGCGCCGGTGGCGCGCTGGGTCTCCTCCTTGGCGGCATCCTTACTTCCTATGCCTCGTGGCGATGGACACTCTTCGTCAACCTCGTGTTTGCGGCCTGCGCCATCACCGGCGCGGTGCTCTGGTTGAAAGACGACCACGGCGCTGACCACGATCCATTGGACCTGCCCGGCCTGTTCCTGGTGGCTGGCGGGCTCTTCTGTCTGGTCTTCGGGTTCTCGCACGCCGAGACCACGTCGTGGAGCGATACCTACACGATCGGGTTCCTCGTGGCGGGCGTGGTCCTGCTTGCGGGATTCGCCTTGTTCGAGACCAGGGCGAAATACCCGCTGCTCCCGCCCCGGGTTGTGCTGAACCGAACTCGAGGCGGATCCGCGTTGGCGATGCTCTTCGCGAGTGTCGGTATTTTCGGTGTCTTCTTGTTCCTGACCTACTACCTGCAGGGCACGTTGGGGTTCAGCCCGGTGAAGACCGGCGTTGCGTTCCTCCCGTTGGTGGCTGCATTGGCCGCGACGGCCCAGGTGTCCAATCGCGTGCTCCTACCGCGGTTCGGTCCCAAGCCGATCGTCCCGATCGGGTTACTCGTGTCGGCGGCGGCGTTGTTCGGGCTCCATCTTGTCGGCTTGCACTCTTCGTACGTCAGCCACGTCCTTCCCTATCTCTTGGTGTTGGGGCTCGGGTTCGGACTGAGCGTCGCCCCCGCCTTCAGCACCGGCACCCTTGGATTGGCGCCCCAAGACGCCGGCGTCGGATCGGCCACCCTCAACACGGCCCAACAGGTCGGCGGATCCATCGGCACGTCGCTGCTCAACACGCTGGCGGCCGGTGCTGCCACTTCCTACCTGGTCGGTCGGACACTGACTCCGGCCAATCTCCAGGCAGCGCTGCTCCATAGCTACACGACTGCATTCTTGTGGTCCTCCCTGATCTTCGTGGCCGGAGCCGTCGTGGCCGGCTTGGTGTTGCAGCGAGGCGGCCTCGCGGCACTCACCCCAGAGCCCCAGACCACCACAGCCCACCCCGGAGTGGGTCATTCACATCGAATTCACATCCTGCGAGTACGGATAGCTTGTCGGTAACCGCGACACAACGAGGCGATGCAGTCATCGATCAGCCAGGCGATCGAATGCCAACTCGTTGGCGAGCGAGGCTCCGAAGCGGCGACATGCGACCTGCGGATGTGTGAACCTGGCGTCATGAAGGCGGTGCCAGCGTCGTGTCGATGATTGACTACGACGCGAGGCCCGTCACTCCTCAAGTTCTACTCATCGGGCATCGAGCGTCCTCTGTCGGGTACAGCATCCGTGACTTTCTCAGCCGCAACGGAGTTCCCTATGAGTGGGTTGATGTGGACGACGCGGAGCGGATCGCAGCGTTGGTGCCGGAGAGCGACAGAGGATTTGATCAGCTGCCGGTCTGCGTCCTCCCGAGCGGAATACGGCTTGCTCCCGCCACGCTGGAAGGTGTGGCGGCTGGGCTGGGGATGGTGTCGGCTCCCTCGCTGTCGGAGTACGACCTTACGATCATTGGCGCTGGTCCCGCCGGGCTGGCGGCTGCCGTGTACGCCGCATCTGAGGGTCTGCGTGCCGTCGCCATCGAGGCCCTGGCGCCCGGAGGTCAGGCCGGGACGACTTCCATGATCGAGAACTATCTCGGCTTTCCACAGGGGATCAGCGGCAGCGAGTTGGCCACCCGGGCAACGGCTCAGGCGAAGAGATTCGGGGCCGAAATCCTTCTGGCTCGGCGTCTCGCCAACGTCAGCCGCGACGGATCGGGCTACGTCACTCACCTTTCCGACGGTACGGCCGTGCCGTCACGCGCCCTGCTCGTGGCAAGCGGGGTCGATTGGCGTCGTCTTGAGGTACCGGGGATCGATGAGCTCCTGGGTTCCGGTGTGTACTACGGCGCCGGCCCGAGCGAGGCGGTCACCTGCAGTGGGTGCCGGGTGGTCATTGTCGGGGGAGGGAACTCGGCTGGCCAAGCGGCCATCCGCTTCTCGCGCTACGCCGCGCAGGTGACCTTGCTGGTCAGAGGTCGCTCGCTCGAGGCCTCGATGTCCCAGTACCTGATCAACCAGGTGACGACATTGGGAAACGTCGAGGTTCGGACCAACTCTGAAGTCGTCGGCCTCGAATCGGATGCTCGTCTGCGAGCCCTGAAGGTCTCGTCAGGAGGCACTGTTGCTCGATTGTCCGCCGACGCGCTGTTCGTGTGCATCGGAGGGATGCCCCGCACCCAAGGAGCGGCCGACGCAGGACTTGCCGTCGACGCCGCCGGATATGTGCGCACCGGGGCCGAGCTCGGCTCAACACCTGGTGTCCTTGACGGCTGGCCGCTGTCTCGTCAACCCTTACCACTTGAAACGAGTCTGCCGGGGCTGTTCGCCGCTGGCGATGTCAGGAGTGGGTCGATCAAGCGTTGCGCGGCTGCTATAGGCGAGGGGTCTATGGCGGTTGCGCTCGTGCACCAGCGCCTCGCTGAAGTCGGCGGTGAGTGACGTGGGTGCGCCACCCGCAACAGGCGTAACTGGGGATCCCTCGGCCGCGGGTCCCAGCAAGGACGCCGAGGCAACGTTCTCTCGGGTTGCCCCGAGAGAGCTCATTCGCGCGACAGGTCGACGCCCTCGATCGCAACGGAGTCACGTCCGTTGTCGTCGAGTCTGGCGAGGAGGCGAGAGAGGCCGTGCGCTCCATCCTTCCGGTGGGAGCCGAGGTCTACAACAACACCTCCCGCACGCTCGAAGTCATCGGTGTGGCTGAGGACATCGAGCGATCCGGGCAGTATCAGCCGCTCCGCCCTCGTCTCTACCAGATGGATCGCGAAATGCAGGGCCGTGAGATGCGGCAGCTTGCTGCCTCGCCCGATTGGGTCGTCGGGAGCGTCCACGCGCTGACCGAAGAGGGTTCACTGCTTCTTGCGTCCGCGAGTGGGAGCCAGCTCGGTCCGATCGCCTCTGGAGCGGGTCACGTGATCCTTGTCGTTGGGGCGCAAAAGATCGTTCCCGATCTCGACGCTGGACTGCGACGAATCAACGAGTACTGCTTTCCTCTCGAGGATCAGCGGGCCAGGCTGGCCTACGGCGTCCCCAGCGGAGTGAACAACGTCCTCATCATCAACAAAGCGGTCGCTCCCGACCGAATCACGGCAATCCTGGTGAATCAGCCGCTCGGGTTTTGATCCATCCTTGGATGCCTTCTGGCTGGCAGCCTTGACCGTGGACTCATCCCCTCGGTACCGCAAAACGGCCGTGCCAACCGGCGAGTCGCGCTCGCTCCTTGGCGGATGCGGGCTCTAGCCAGGAGATGCATCATGCGGCCTATTCAGACGCAACCAAGGTCAGGATCTCTGCCCCTACGGTCTTCGACGCGAGCCCCTGAGCAGCGGTCATGACGCGTGTGCGACTGCGAGGCCCTTCCCGTTCAAACGAAGCCTGCTGAGCACGGAAGGGTGCGACACCATGACAGACAATTCACACGCACCGCGGCAAGCGCTGGGTATCGGACTTGAGGAGTTCGAGTATCCGTATCCCGTAGGTTTCTTCCCCGTTGCGAACGACTTGCAGTCGCTCACGATGGGCTACATGGACGTGACGCCGAGCTCCGAGGCCAATGGTTCGACGGTCGTCCTGATGCACGGCAACCGCCACCGGTCGGGCGGAGCTCCTGGCGGAGAGCGGCGTGTCCAACGGGTCGCTGTACCACCACTTTCCCGGGCGGCATGGAAGAACTCGCCGTCGCCGCGCTGGAAGCGTCCGGCCAGACCGTCGCTGACGCCCTCGGTGCTGCCTTGGACGGCGCGCCCAATGCAGCACTGGGTGTCACCCGTTTCCTCGACATTGCCGAGGGTCCAGTTGGCGAGGAAGGCGTGCCCGGGCTGCCCGATTGCGCCAACCGCACTCGAATCACCCATCATCAGCCCTCGCCTGCGCGCCGCTGCGGCGCGGTGCTTCGACCAATGGGAAGGCCTAATCGAAGCGCGGCTCCGGGCGGACGGATGGCCACAAGACTCGGTCGCCGAGACGGCCTCGGCCGCGCTCGCCCTCATCGAGGGCGCGTTGCTTCTCGCCCGAGTAACCGGGCGAAAGAGTCACCTTGCGAACGCCAAGCTCGCCGCTGTATCCCTGCTCGCCCCGGCGGACCGGTCGAACCAGTCTGCGTAATCCGACGCGCGTCATTTGCGTTCGGTCTCGGCGTCACCTGAACGGGCCCGTTCACGCTTTCCTGACATCTCGGATGTATGACAGGACCGATGCCGATCCTGTCTTCCGAGGAGCTCGCCGACTCCAGCCGCCTGCTGGGCGACCGCGTGGGTCTGCGAGCCCGAATCGCCGAGGACGGATACGTCCTCTTCCGGGGCCTCCTCGACCCGGTTGAGATCCGCTCGGTCGGAGCGAGCGTTCTGGCCCAGCTTCAAGCAGCCGGGTGGACCGAGGCGGGGGGCGACCCGGTGACCGCCCGGCCGCTGCCGCCGGTGAGAGCAGTGCGGATGGCCGACCTGTTCGGGACCCGTACCTATACGCGCATTGTCCTCAATCCTCGGCTCAACCGGCTGGCCTACCAGTCCCGCCTGGCCGACGTGATGCGCGATCTCCTCGGACCCCTCGGCTTCTGCTACCCACTACGGATACCCAGGATCGTCTACCCGACCTCCTTGGCCCCCCGGCAGCCGGGTAACTACGTCCACAAGGACTACCGCAGCGTGCAGGACATGTTCACCTGCTGGGTACCATTCGGAGAGGTGCCCCCCAGGTTGGGTGGACTGGCCCTCCTGCCCTGGCAGTCAGACTACCGACCGGGTCATCCCCCAGTCCCTTGGCCGGTTACCCGCCGGATGGGTTACGAGCGACTACCAGCCGGGCGACGTTCTCGTCTTCCATTGCCTCACGACCCACGCAGCGCTTCCAAACCTGAGCGAGCGGACTGCGCTTCTCCGTCGAGTACCGATGGCAACTTGGCCGACCAGCCCGCACCGCGCCGCATGGTGATAGGTCCGACCGGTGCCGAGATCGGATCCCGGGTGTTCCGTCGCTACCCGTGGTGGAAACCGGTACCCCCTGGGTTGCAGCTGTTCGATGAGGACCTCGATGGCACCCGGTCCACGCTGCCCGCACCACCGTCGCGCTTCGTGCGGTTTCATTGATCTGCCGCAACATCGATCATTCCCTACCTTCCGTTTCAACGCCCTGCGGACTCAGTTGGAGGCCCTGCGCGTACCATCCAATCCGCCAGAGGCAACTCGCCGCGAGGTCCAGTTGAATCACGGGAGGCCTCACTCGGCGTTGATAGCCATGCCAAGCTAAGCCCTGATCCACCGATCGGCCTCGGTGCGACGGCTTTTGCCAACGATGTGTAACCCGCCTGTCTGTGCGGTGAGGTGGTCAGTCGCTGTGACGTGTTCTGGGACGCGTTGAACCAGAGGTTCTTGTGATCGGCAATCTGCACTGGCGGCCCCGGGTTGCTCGGGGCCACGTCCACACGACAGTCAGGTCACGAGCAAGACGTCGCGGTGACAGGTGAGCGCAGCGACGAATCGCTCCGCCCATGGCCAGCGTGCCGGCAGGTGCAAGGTGACGCGTCGGGCTGAGCGCGTGAGTCGTCCCGGGAGGCTCAGGTAGCGGCGGCGAAGGGTCTCGGTGGTGATCAGGCTGTCGCCGAGTCCGATCCTGGTGCTGAAGCGGGCCAGGTTGTGAGCCATGACGTTGAGAGCCAACCACGCCGCGTTGGCACCGAAGCGCCCGGAGGGCAGATGGTTGAGACCGACACCGTATTTCAGGTCACGGATGGTGTTCTCGATCTCGGCATGGCGTCGGTGGTCGGCCTCGAGCTCCACCATCTCGCCTTCTCGGTCGGTGATGAAGGCGTGGTAGGTGAACTCGACGAACAGCGCCAGCTGGCTGCCCGGTGTGGGCCGCACCCGGCGCACGATGAGCCGACACGGCCGGCCCTTGGTGCCGAAGGGCTGGTAGGTGGTCTCGGCGACGTCGGCGCCGTCGAGGAAGTAGGAGATGGCGACCCAGGCGGACTCGCCGATGGCGGCGATGGCCGTTTTCACACCGCCTTTGTGGAGTTTGGCCGTGATGGAGAAGGACACGTTGGCCCGGCGGCAGGCGTCGACGACGCTCCGGTTGTAGAAGCCCGAGTCGGCCCGGAGCACGATCGGCCCACTGGCACCCGCTGTGCGCACCCGACCAAACGTCTCGGTGAGGAAGCTGGCCGCACCCCGACCCGAGTGGGCATTACCACCGCGCAGGCGGACGTGCAGGACGTCTCCGGTCCCCGCCGCCACTGCGTAGAGAGGGTTGTAGCCCCGAACGTGGTTGTAGGTGAAGTGGGTCCCGCCCTCTTTGGCCAAGCCGTAGGTCTCGTGGATGGAGGAGTCGACATCGATGGTGAACGGCTGCTCCTCGCCCGGACCCGCCCCCGCGGCCCAGGCCCGCGTCAGCAGGTCGCCGGCCACCGCGTCGAGCTGACGAGCATGCCCCCAGCTGAAGCTGCGTAGGAACGTTCCGAGAGTCGACGGCGCCAACACGACGTGGCCGAGCACCGCTTGGGTGTCGCCAGCCCGCAGGGCATCGGCATCGTCGATCGAATCGCCCCCGGCCAGCGCCGAATGAATGAGCGTCATGGCCTTGTGACCCACATTGGCGCGGCCCGCCGCATCGCCGAGGTCGACGTACTCGTCGAGGAGCTCTCGCAATCCCAAATGCTGCGCCAGGGTCGCCGGCAGCATCAAGCCAGCGTTGGCCACCAGACGCTCGTCGTCGAAGGTCACGTCGAAACGGTCGAGACTGTGGCAAGCTACGCGCATCGAAATAGTGCCTTCCCGTAGGGGATGTGGTCGGTGTGGTAACCACCATTTTCCCTTGCAGGACGGCACTTTTCGCGGATGCGCGACCGCGATCACACTCTAATTATCGGTGGATCAGGGCTAAGGCATGGCTATCCGAGTCGTGGCAGGGGTAATCGGCGCGCTCATCGTGCTGGCCACAGGATGGAGTGTCCTCGGCACCCTGGTGGTACCGCGGCGCATTCGGAGCCGTATTCCCCGGATGGTCTTCCTCGTCAACCGCACCGTCTTCCACTTCTTTGCGGACAAGACCAGCTCTTATGACCGCCGCGACCGGGTTCTGGCTGTCCAGGCACCCGTACAACTCATCGGGCAGGTCGTGGCATGGTTGGCCCTCTACGAGCTGGGGTTTGGACTGCTCATGTGGTCCTTTGGCGGCGGGGTGGGCGAGCGCCCTCGAGCAAGCCGGCTCGGCCCTGTGCACGTTGGGCTATCTCGTCCCACACACGAGTGGAGTCGCAGCGCTTGACTCCCTCGCTGCGCTCGCAGGTCTCGGAACGGTCGCGCTCCAGATCGGCTACCTGCCCGACCTTGTACGCAGCCTTCAACCGGCGCGAGGCGCTCATCACTATGCTCGACTCGAGAGCGGGCGTACCGTCATGGGGCCCAGAGCTCCTGGCCCGCACGCATTATGGGCTCGGGAGCGGTGTTTCTGCCGTTGGAGAGTTGCCGGAGCTGTTCGAAGCGTGGGAACAATGGTCTGCGGATGTATCCGAGAGTCACACCACCTATGTCCCGCTGATTTGGTTCCGTTCGCCTCGTCCGCTGTCTTCGTGGGTCACGGCGCAACTTGCCATCCTTGACGCAGCCGCGCTGTACCTGGCTCTCCTTCCCAACTCGTCAGGCCTGATCCAAGCACGTCTCTGTCTGCGAGGAGGCTTCACCTGTCTCGGAAACATTGCCCGCGCCATTGGGATCCCTATCTCGCAAGACGCCGACCCGAGCGATGGGATCTCGCTCACGTATGAGGATTTCCTCGAAGCTATCGAGCGTCTGCGGCTTGTCGACTTTCCTGTCGACCGTCCCGTCGAAGATGCGTGGGCGGACTTCTTGGGTTGGCGGGTCAACTACGAGGCTGCCGCCTATGCATTGGCGCGGGAAACGGACGCTCCGCCGGCAATGTGGTCGGGCCCAAGGCGGCACGAAATGGAGACGATCGCCCCTCTTCGGCCGCGGACGGCCGGAACGAGCAAGCCTGTGAGCGCTGAGAAACCTGACGGGAATCGCTGACTGATTGGCAGCTCGTGAGGCCGATTCTCCCATTGCCGCAAGCGAGCAGTCCGATCCAGAATTACTCCGCTGATTCGTGGATTGCCCGGCGGACGGTCGAAGCAGGTCACCTAACCTTCACGGGGTGTCTCCACCGAACAATCAAGCTGCGTGCGGTAGGCCATATCCCATCAGAGGGACCTAGCGAGGAAGTTCGCACCATGATGCAGAGAACCCGACATCTGACTGGAACAGCCAAGCCCGGGCCGCCCCGCGATCGACCCCCAGCACCGGCACCGCCCCCGCCTCCACGCTGGCGAATGTGGCTCTTGCCGATCGGCATCCTCATCACGCTGCTCCTGCTCTACATCCCTCATATGTCGAGCACGACCACCAAGAGCTTCACCTATTCGAAGTTCCTGTCCGAGGTAACGTCCGGCCAAGTGAAGACGGCATCGGTCAATCCGGGCGGCGCCATCAGCGGCTCGCTGAAAGGCGGCGACGACTACACCAGCCAGATCCCGACGGCCATCAATGACACCCAGCTGGCGCCCACGCTCAAGGCGCACGACGTCGACGTCACCGGGGTCGGCCAGGGATCGGCCCTCCTCGAGGATGTGTTGTCCTTCATCCCGTTCCTGTTGTTCATTGCCTTCTTCATCTGGATGGGACGAAGGGCTTCCAGACAGCTGACAGGCGGAATCATGGGCATCGGCGGATCGAAAGCCAAGCTCTACGACGAGGACAAGCCCACCACCCGCTTCGCGGACATCGCCGGCTACGAAGGCGCCAAGCGTGAGGTGTCCGAAGTGGTCGACTTCTTGAGCCATCCGGAGCGCTACGCCCGTGCCGGGGCCGTCGGGCCCCGTGGTGTTCTGATGGTCGGCCCCCCGGGAACGGGTAAGACCCTCATGGCCCGCGCCGTGGCCGGCGAGGCGGGCGTGCCATTCTTGGCTCTGACCGGCTCGAGCTTCGTGGAGCTCTTCGTCGGGGTGGGTGCGTCCCGGGTGCGCGACCTGTTCGCCGATGCGCGCAAGCGGGCCCCTTCGATCATCTTCATCGACGAGATTGACGCCATCGGCCAGCGCCGCGGCGGGTCGATCGTCTCGAACGACGAGCGGGAGCAGACGCTCAACCAGCTCCTGGCGGAGATGGACGGCTTCGATCCCACGACCGGGGTAGTGGTTATGGCCGCGACAAACCGACCCGAGGTACTGGACCCAGCTTTGCTTCGGCCAGGCCGCTTCGACCGCGAGGTCGAGATACCCCTGCCCAATCAGGCCGAACGGGCCGCGATCTTGAAGGTGCATGGAAAGGACAAGCATCTGGCCCCCGATGTCGACTTCGACGCGGTGGCCCGGGCCACCCCGGGATTCTCGGGGGCGGACCTGGCCAACCTTTTGAACGAGTCGGCCATCGTCGCGGTGCGTAGCGACCGCGACGTCATATTCGCCCGGGACATCGACGAGGCCAGGGACCGGATCATTCTCGGCCGCAGAGATGCGTCGAACGCCCTCCTTCCCGAGGAGAAACACTCCGTCGCCGTCCACGAGGCGGGACACGCGTTGGTGGCGTTCCTGTCAGAGCACGCCGACCCGGTGGCCAAGATCACAATCCTGCCGTCCGGTCGGGCCCTCGGCGTCACCGAACAGCTACCCGTGGACGAACGGCACCTCTACTCCGAGAGTTACTTGCACGACTCTCTGGCCATCCGTCTCGGCGGTCGCGCGTCGGAGAAGCTCGTCATCGGCGAAGCTTCCACCGGGGCGGCCAGCGATCTATCGGGGGCAACCGACCTCGCAATAAAAATGGTCAGGGACTGGGGGCTCTCCTCACGGCTCGGACCCATCGGCTACGGATCTGATCAAGAGTCATATCTGACCGGCCCGCAACTGGGCCAAGAGCGTCCCTTTGCCGAGGGAACCCAATTGGTGATCGATCAGGAGGTCAGCCGGCTCCTCTCCGAGGCCGAGGACACGGCCCGAGGAATGCTGAGCGACAACCGTGACGCCTTGGACGCCGTTGTCGCAGCTCTCCTGCAGAAGGAGACCATCTCGGGAGAGGACCTCTCCAACATCGTCGATCACGTGCGCGCTCGGACTGACGGGAGCAGCTCCAGCGTTGCCGCGTCCTCGACCAACTCCAAGTGACATCTGAAACCGGAGATCCACCGCTCCAGTAAGCCAGCCCTGGGAGCTTCAAAGAAACGTCTTCGCGCCTCCAAGGGGGCTAGCCCCAGTGCGTGACGCCCGCTAGCCACATTCAAAACCGACCCGTTCCTTCTTACGGTGTGAGTGGCGCGCACGCGCGGTGCTCGTTCGTACGAGGAGTCATTTGACCGTTGGCGATTGAACCTGAGCTGTCATGAGCTCGAATACCCCTCTAGCCCTGCCTGCCTTTCGCCAAACGCTTCGCCAGTGGTTGCCGGCAGCGTTCTCCGTTACAGGCGCACTGGGTCTCGCCTTGTACCTGGCGTGTCGTGGCTACCAGGTGGACATCGACGTGTACCGGATGGGTGGCCAGCACGTTCTGTTGTCGGATCTGTACTCGGTGCGGTTCGCGAACACCGGTTTGCTCTTCACCTACCCGCCCTTCGCCGCGCTCGTGTTCGCGGTTCTTGGACTGAACCTCGGCATCTGGTCCCTGCAGTGCGTGTGGGCGGTCACGAACATCGTAGTTCTCGCGGCGCTCCTCTACCTCTCGATCCGGATCGTGGTTCCGCGGCTCGGGCGCAAGGTGGCTGTGCGGTGGGCATTGTTGTTGCTCTTACCGGCGCTGGCGCTGAACCCGGTGTTCAACACCGTCGGTCTCGGCCAGATCAATCTTGTGCTCTGTCTCCTCATTACCTGGGACCTCGCGACGGATCGCAGGATCGGCTCGCGCAGAGTGCCGCTCGGGATAGCCACCGGGGTTGCGGCTGGCCATAAAGCTCACCCCGCTCATCTTCGTGCCGTATCTGATCATCACCCGTCGTACCCGAGGGGCCCTCCACTCCGTCATCACGTTCATCGCGTGCGAGGCGATCGCCTTCCTCATCACCCCTCACGACTCATGGATCTATTGGACAAAGGACGTCTTCGACTCCAAGCGCGCCGGTGCGCTGCTCTACTCGAGCGACCAGAACCTTTCGAGCGTTCTGCAGAGGTTGCATCATGGTCCCGTCTCCGCCTTGGTGCTCGTGCCGGCGTTGGTGGTGATCGGTATCGGAGGGTTGGCGCTCGCAGCGTGGGCGCATCGGAGGTCGTCGTCCGTGCTCGGGCTTCTGGTGTGCGCGACGACAGGCCTGATCATCTCGCCGATCACCTGGGTCCACCACATGGTGTGGGTGGTGCCGGTGATCATCTGGCTGGCTGCCGGAGCCGACCGGCCGAAACGAGGCCCGTTGCTGGCCGGATTCACCGCGGTGCTGTTCGTCGCCGCCCCCATCTGGTGGGTGCCCACGTCATGGAAGGTCACCAAAGCACCCGCCAGAGCTACATCAGAACTATTGGCAGCTCTTCGCCGGCAACGCCTTCTTGTTCGCCATGCTCGCCTTCCTGGCTGGCGTCTCGATCATGCTCGTGCGCCGAAGCGATGTCGCGCTTCGGGGGCTGTCACCTCCAGCCGTGCTCACTCACGAACTCCGTGAGCCTCTTCCGGCTGCGCGGCGAAGCGGTCTTGGCGAAACCCGCCTCGAAGAAGGTGCGAGTCAGCTTGGTCCGCGGGCCTCGGTTCGGCGCGACAGGCGTGGATCTCGGGACAGAGGACCTCGAACTCGTCGGATCCGAAAGCTCCGGGGGGCCGGCCGGCCAGCTCCGCCGCTCGGACGGTCCGCCGGTTCCTGCGGGAAGGTGATCAGTCGTTTCCGGCCTCCTGCGTAGTCGGCACCGGTTGGCCATTCGCATGCAGGGTCACCTCCACGTTGCCACGGGTTGCATTGGAGTAAGGACACACCTCGTGCGCGGCGGCGACGATCGAAACGGCCTGTTCGGGATCGATGATTCCCGGGAGGGAGACATCGAGCCCCACGGCGACGTTGAAGCCTCGGTTCTCGGTTGTGATCAGGCTCACGTCTGAGTCGATGGCGACAGCCCCGAGATCAACTCGCGCTCGGCGTCCGACGACGCCGAGCGCTCCCTCGAAGCACGCGGCGTAGCCCACCGCGAAGAGCTGCTCAGGGTTCGTGCCTCCACCGTCGCCTCCCATCTCGACCGGGGTTCGCAGCTGGACATCCAAGGCCCCGTCGTTGGTCACACCGTGACCCTTGTCCCTGCCACCAATCACGTGTGCCCTGGCCGTGTAGAGCGATTTGGCCATTTCCGACTCCCTTCAAGAATCCCCCCGGCCGCCACGCTACGGTCCCGCAGCGAGAATCGGTGCCGGCCATATGAGACCCCGTTTGCCTCATCGGACCCGCCACCTTCGACCGCGGCCCTCCATCACCTGGACGGCACTGGCGCTGATGACCGTCGGCTCGGTGGGGTACCTCGGCTCGGCTCCCGCGTCTGCGGTCTACGGGCTCGCCTCGGTGTTCCTCTACGTCCTCCCTGCTTTCGTCTTCCTGATACCCGTTTCACTCGTGGCTGCCGAGCTCGCCTCGGGCTGGGAGGGCGGAGTCTTCAACTGGGTGCGAGAAGGCGTCTCTGCTCCGATGGGGCTGCTCGCCGTGTGGTGCGAGTTCGCCCAGACGATCTTCTACTACCCAGCCCTGCTCGCATTCGTCGCCAGCACAGTGGCCTCTGTCATCGATCCCCGTTTGGCAGGGAACGGGGTCTACAACGCCGTGATCATCATCGTCCTGTTCTGGTTGAGCGTGCTCGTGTCATCGCGCGGCGTCAACCTGGTGGCCGAGCTGTCGTCGGGCGGGACGGTGATCGGCACGCTGATCCCAGGTGCGCTCCTGGTGGCTTTTGGTGTCGTGTACCTGCTCGAGGGAAACCACTCTGCGGCGCCGATCACGGCCGCGCACGTCCTGCGCTAGTGGAGCGGGCTCGCGAGCATCGTCCTGATCGTGAACAGCTTCTTGTTCGCAGGCACCCTCCTCATCGGGATCCTGCCGCCCTTCTTGCTCGATCGTTTCCGCAAGCCAGGCTGGAAGGTGAGCAGCACCCGCTAATGACCGAGCTGCAGGTTCAAGAAGCCGATCTGGCGCCAATCGACCAGCGCCAGCGGCCACGAGGTGGGTCGGCGCCCCCGGTCCGGACACCCACCATTCCCATACGATCTGAACCGGATCATCGCTACTGACGTGCCTAGATTCCACGGAGTGGAAGGATTGAGTCATGCAGGATTCCCGCGTCACGGTGGCCGAAGAGTTTTTTGAGAAGTTATTCGGAGGCAACGTCTCAGCAGCCTGCGACCTCCTCGATCCTGACGTCGTGGACGTCGTACCCGGGAGACACCCTCCCTCAGGCGTCTTTCATGGCGTGCAAGCTGTTGCGGCGCACCTCTCGAATTTCCTCCAGCTCACGGAAGATCCGATCGATCTCCTCGAATGGGAGGATTGGTTGGCTGGGGTCGACAATGTTGCTGGGCTTGCGAAGATTCATCTGCAACGCTTGGGCCAGTCGCACGACTTCCGGGTCATTTTTCTCTTGACGGTGACCGAGGACGACGGACGACATCGGATCTCGAGGATCGAGTCCTTTTACAGCGATCAAGCTGCATTTGATCGCTTCTTCTCAGTCGAGCCATAGCCGCGTCGACCCAGGACCCCGAGTTCGAGAGGAGGCGCGATGCCCTCAAAGATCGAGGACTACGCCATCATCGGCGACACGAAAACCATCGCCCTCATCGACCGCACCGGATCGATCGACTGGTGGTGCGCGCCGCGAATCGACTCGGGCGCCGCCTTCGCGGCGCTGCTCGGCGACGCCGGCAACGGGCGCTGGCTGATCGCTCCGAAGGGGGAGGTGACGAAGGTCACCCGCCGCTACGAACCGGACACCTTGGTCCTCGAGACGATCTTCGAGACGTCGACAGGCTCGGTGTCGGTGTGCGACTTCATGCCGCCGTACGACGGCCACTCCATGATCCACCGCATCGTCGAGGCTCGTAGTGGCACCGTCGAGATGGAGATGGAACTGATCGTGCGTTACGAATACGGCGCCATCACGCCCTGGGCTAGCGCCAGCGGTGACGGTCTCGTGCTCGTCGCCGGCCGCGACGGCCTCCGCCTGCACAGCCCGGTCCGTCTCGTTGGCAAGGACAACACCACCGTTGCCTCCTTCTCCGTGTCGGGCGGCACGCGGCGCAACTTCTCGCTCACTTGGTTCCCCTCGGAGATCCACGCTCCGCTCCCGCTCGACAGCCTCGCGGCCCGCAACCACACGAGGCACTTCTGGCACGACTGGGTCGGACGCTGCACCTACGACGGTGGCTCGCGCGACCTCGTCGTCCGCTCGTTGATCACCTTGAAGGCGCTGACCTACGAGCCCAGCGGCGCCGTCTGCGCGGCGGCGACGACGTCACTTCCCGAGACCATCGGCGGCAGCCGCAACTGGGATTATCGCTATTCCTGGGTCCGGGACTCGACCTTCACCCTCGGAGCCTTGTTGGTCTCTGGGTACACCGACGAGGCGGCCGCGTGGGTGGGCTGGCTCCGCCGCGCCGTCGCGGGGAACCCCGGTGAGATGCAGATCATGTACGGCATCGGCGGAGAACGGCGCCTCGCGGAATTCGAGCTCGACCACCTCGCCGGGTACGAGGGTTCAACACCCGTCCGTATCGGTAACCAAGCGGCGACCCAGCTCCAGCTCGACGTCTACGGCGAGATCCTCGACTCCGCCGTCACCTACTGGCGAGGCCCCATCCCCCAGGAGTCCTACATGTCGCCGGACCTGATGCTCGCGATCCTCGATCACCTCGAGACGATATGGCGCGAGCCCGACAACGGCATCTGGGAGGTCCACGGCCCGCGGCGACAGTTCACCCATTCAAAGGTCATGGCCTGGGTGGCCTTCGACCGCGCCGTCGCGCTGGCGGGGGACGGCAACTTGCCGAAGGGACCGATGGAGCATTGGCGGCAATTGCGTGACGAAATCCACGCGGAGGTCTGCAAGTTGGGCTTCGACCCCGAGCTCAACTCGTTCACCCAGTTCTACGGCTCGAAGCTGCTCGATTCGAGCCTGCTGATGCTCGCAACTGTCGGGTTCCTTCCTCCCGATGACCCGCGTATCGTCGGCACCGTCGAGGCGATTCAGAAGGGCCTCGTCGTCGATGGGTTCGTTCGCAGGTACCAGACCGGCACCGACGAGGAGGTCGACGGCCTGAAGGGAACCGAGGGCGCCTTCTTGATGACGAGCTTCTGGCTCGCCGACAACCTCGCGCTGCTCGGGCGCCACGACGAGGCAACGGAGATGTTCGATCGGCTCGTTGCGCTCTGTAACGACGTCGGTCTCCTCTCCGAGGAGTACGACCCGCAGGCCGATCGGCTGCTCGGGAACTTCCCGCAGGCCTTCTCACACGTCGCCCTGATCAACACCGCCGCCAATCTCTCGCTGGGCGAGCACGGCCCCTCGGTGATGCGCAGTCGCCGCTATAGCCCGCCGCGAACTCGGAGCGCTCCGGCGGGTTGATCGACCACGCAGTCCGGCTCGGATGCCGCGTCCTGCCTGGCTCACCGCGCCGTTCAGCGGTTGAATCGTCGGCGCCAGTCCCGTGCCTTGCCCACGATCGCGTGGGCAGGGCCGCGAAGGCCCGCCGCGGCGGGCTGCTCCGAGGGGGGTGGGTTGACGAGCCTGTAGATGAGGGGGACCTCGAGCACCTTCGGATGGTGGAAGCCATGACCCCACAGCCCGTCCTCGCCCCACGCGTCGCCGTGGTCGGCGCAGATGACCGCGTTGGCGTTTGCACTCTCGAACAGCTCGAGCACGGGAGCGAGCTGTCCGTCCACGTATTCGAGGCATCCGCGCTGCCTTTGCCTGCACGCCTCGGCGTCGTTGTCCTTGGCGAAGGCGTGGCAGGGACCCTTGTCGAATGCCCACGCCGCACCCTCGTGCCAGTACGGGATATGCGTCTCTCCGATGTTCATGAACAAGAAGAGAGGTTGGCGTGCATTCTCCGCCTGATTCATGGCGAAGGTGACCTGCTGGCGCACGTCGAATCTGCCACCCGGACGACCGTTGTAGAAGAACCTGTCGAAAGGACTGACAAGTGGACGAGAAGTCACGACGTCGGGATCGAACCACCCCACCGCACCCGTGCCGACCGTCAGATAACCCAGCCGCCGGAGGCCGTCGACGATGTTGGCGCCCGTGAGCAATACCCAGGGATCGGCGGCGCCTCGGCCACCGCCACCCACGAGGCGGAATATCCACGCGTAGCGAGGGTTGGCGTATGGCTCCGGGTCCTCGACGCCCGGGGTGTACCCCACGAACATCGCCGAGTGAGAGCTGAAGGTGAAGGACCCCGGAGCGTGGGCCCGCCGCAGTGTGCCGACCTTCTTCAGGTTCGGTGCGTCCGCCGCAGAGAACGTGTCGTAGCGGCACGAATCAAGTGTCACGAACAATATCGAAGAAGGGTGAAGTGCCACATCGCTCCCTGGCGTCGCTGAGGGCAGTGAAGCGTATCTTCGCCTGCGCGAACGGACCATTCGAACGTCCTTTGGGCATGGTCCGATCGCCAGCCGTGGGGTGACCAGCAGCTTCGTCGGGCGGGAAGCCCCGAAAGGCGAACAGCCCCCTATGCCTTGCGAAAACAGAACTGCGAGCCGTGAACGGTAAGCGGCGGAGCGTTGGGAGCTGAGGCGAACTCAGCCACCGCGCGGGCGACGCCGTCTCCCCACCATCCCCCCGTATGCATGTCGTCCCCGGCGAGCACTCCGCCAGGGCGCACCTTTGGATACCAGAGCTGAAGGTCGGCTTTGACAGCGGCGTAGTGGTGGTCGCCGTCGATATACACCCAATCGAGCGAGTCGTCCTCGAACAGTCCGACAGCCTCCTCTGAGGTCATGCGGTTGATGACAACGATGCCGTCGCTGATCTCTTTGGAAAAACGGGTCAGCACGCCTTGATAGATGGACTCGACGTCGGCTTGTCCCCCCGTCGCTTGTCCGCCGTACAGAGCTGAGCTGTAGTCGTCTTCGCCACGAAATCGCCAGGGGTCGACCAGGTGCAGGGTTCGGGGCTTGGCGGTCACCAAGATCCGGGCTGCGAAGTTGCCTTTCCACGTCCCGACCTCAACTCCGATGCCGTCAGGCGTGAACTCGTTCAGGAGGATCCCACGCCACTGTCGCTGGGTCGGACCTGTCTGATAGTTCCGTCCTGTTGCGGCCGACTGAGGAGACTCTCTCGTTCTCGCGCAAGGAACGCCCTCTTTGTTCGCCCTAGCGCGCCCCGAGCAATCTGCTGCACCCGAACAGCCCTCATCGACTCGCTCCTCGGCGATCATCGCCAACCCGGCGCCGCATAGTGAATATCACCCGAACTGTCGCTCGTCGAACTGTGGCACTTTTGCTGCGACGTCACCTTCCGGAGATCACGCTGGCGCAGCGAAGATAGGGGAGACCGTCCGGCGCCTTCTTGGCGGCGGTTGAGGAAACAGAGGCTCGCACCTTGGCGCAGCCAGAAGACCTCGCTACCCTCGGTGCGGGTGCCTGATGGACCGTGAAGCGTTGGCCGCCATGCCTGAGGCAGGACCACAGGTGCGTTCGGAAGCGGCAGCCCCGGCGAAATCCCGTAACTCGTTTCGCGCACTGTGGTCTCGGTCCTTCCGCCTCTACTTCGGGGGCCAGGTTGTTTCGGCCAGCGGGACCTTCTTGCAGCAGACAGCCATCGGCTGGCTTGTCCTCGAACTGACCGGTTCACCCGGCGATCTCGGGTTGGTCCTGGCGGCCGGCGGGATCCCCTCACTGTTGCTCGGACCCTGGGGCGGTGCCGTGGCGGACCGGGTGGACCTGCGCAAGCTTCTCGTCGTCACCCAGACGCTCTATTGTCTCTTGGCCGCGCTGTTGTGGGTGCTGGCCGCAGCGGACGCCGCCAGCGTGGGGGCCCTCGTGGCCATCGGCGTCGCCGGGGGTGTCGTCCAGATCGCCGACTCGCCCGCCCGCCAGGCTCTCGTCAGCCGGCTGGTGCCGCCCGAGGATCTCGCCAGCGCCGTCAGCCTCAACGGGGTGGTGGTCAACAGCGCCCGGGTGGTGGGGCCAGCGCTCGCCGGCGTGCTGATCGTGACGGTGGGTACGACGGTGTGCTTCGGACTGAACGCGTTGTCCTATCTGGCCGTCATCGCCGCCCTGCTCGTCATCCGGCCGCGCAAGGCGGGCGGACCGGCGCCGCCCGGACGACGCGGCGTCAAAGAGGGTTTGCGCTACGCGGCGAGTCGCCAGCAGCTCTGGCTCCCGCTACTCATGATGTTGGTAGTCGGGCTCTTGGCCTTCAATTTCGCCGTGGTCTTGCCTGTGCTCGCCAAGGACACCTTCCACGGCACCGGGGGCACGTACGGGTTGCTCACCACGATGCTCAGCGTCGGGGCGGTCGCGGGCTCCCTTGCGGTCGGCCTCGTCCACCATCCGAAACGCCCGTACCTGCTCTTCGCCGCCCTGGGCTTCGGGGTCACCTCGGCCGCCACCGCGGCGGCCCCCGACGTGGCCGTGGCCTGTGTCACGTTGCTCGTCATGGGTGCGGCGGCCTTCTGCTTCGTCACCTTGTGCTCGACGACCCTCCAACTCCACAGCTCGAGTGCCTTTCGGGGCCGGATCATGGCGCTGTGGGTGTTCGTCTACCTGGGGACCACCCCGATCGGCAGCATCCTGACCGGCTGGATCATCTCGGCCGGCGGCCCGAGGGTGGCCCTCCTAGTCGGCTCGGGGGCCTGCCTGGCCGCGGCGGCGCTGGCCGCCTTTGTCCACACGCCGCCTCACCCTGACGAGGCGCTCACGGATCTCGCTCAGTAGCTCGGGCGACAGTTCGACGTCTCGCCATCTGCGATCCTCATCGTCCGTGGCGTGGACATGCGGCTTTGGCGCTCCTCCGCGCGACGTGGCCTTGAAGAGACGAAGCATGAGCGGCGTGGGTCATCCTACGACTGCCTCCAAAGTGTGAGGGGTCTCCAGTCGAGTACTCGCTAACATCCTGGCGCATAATGGCGAGTCCACCGTCGAGGTCGCATCGTTGGTCGGCCAACTCTCGCCGGTTGTCGATCGCATCGCTCGCGCTCTGCTCGGTCCTGACGTTCACGCTCACGCCCCGTTCGGCTGTCGCCACGGCTTCCTTACACCGCTCCGGCATCGCCTGGTCCCCATGCCCCAAGGCGACGGGATACCTCTGCGGATCGCTGCTGGTCCCGATTGACCATGCGAACCCTTCCCACGGTTCGATGCCCCTCGCTGTCATCGAACACCCCGTGCCCGACAGCAAAGGGGTGATCGTGTTCAATCCGGGAGGGCCAGGTGAGAGTGGGGTCCTCATCCTCCCCATCCTGGCGTCGTTCGTTCCGACCGCGGTACGGAGCCAGTTCACCTTGGTCAGCTTCGATGAACGGGGAACAGGGTCGAGCGACCCGCTTCTGTGCGGCCCTTCCGCTGCAGCAGCCAGCAGCGCCGTGGCCGGGACGTTGGCTGCGACTATTACGTTTTCCGGCCTCGATCGATCGTGTCGTTCCCGTTATCCCGAGGTGTTCCCGACCGTGAACACGACGACGTCGGCTCGGGATATGAACAGTCTCCGCGTGGCCCTCGGCGTCGACCGGATCAACTACTACGGACTTTCCTATGGCACGGTCCTTGGATCCGTCTACCGGCAGTTGTACCCGAGTCACGTTCGCTCGACGGTGCTCGACGGTGCGGTCGACGCCAATTTGAGCCTGCCCACAGATGCGACACTCGAAGCGCCGGCCATCCAGACCGCACTCGAACATGCGCTTTCCGATTGCCCGACCACATCAGATTGCGCACTCGGGCCTGACCCGATCGCCTCCTACGAACGACTTGCTGCGCAGCTGACCCGTACTCCGTTGCCTGCACCGGGCGACGGCGACAACACTGCGGTCACTGTCGGTGACTTGATGACCGCAACTCTGCTGTATCTCTCCGCACCGACACTCACCCCTGGCTACTTTCCGGCTCTGGCAGCAGCGGCTGCTGGCAACGGCGCCCCGCTGCGTTCAGTCGCCCTGGGACTCGAGACCGATTTGAACGGCAATTCGCTGGTCGGCGCGCTCTGGAGCATCACCTGCAATGACGCCGCAGCCCACCCGACGGGCGCATCCACTGCCTCACTGGCTCGGACACTGGCGGCGCATTTCCCGCTCGGAGGTGCTGAAGCCGTTGCCAACAATCTCATCGGGTGTCCGGGATGGACCGACTCGAATGGCGCCATCGCACGCCTCACTCCTCTTCGAAGCCAACCGCCACTCGTTATAGGCAATACCTACGATCCCAACACTCCCTATGCCGTGGCACGCCGGTTGGCCCCCGCCGTCGGCGGCCGGTTGGTGACCTACGTCGGATACGGGCACAGCTGGCTGCTCAATGGATCCGCCAACGTCTGCATGCAAGATGTCGTGAGTCGTTACCTCATTGACGACGTACTGCCTGCGCCCGGTACCCGTTGCGTCGCCTCAACTGGTGACTAGCGGCGCCCTCTCGTGCGATGAGGCGACGATGACGGGCCGGATACCGCCTAGGCCTGTGCATGAGCAAGCGGTCAGGATTCACCCGAGCGTTGACCGTATCGGCGGAAGCCGGGCAGCACTAAGCCCCGATCCACCGCGTAGACATTGGCCGTAGACCAGTTCAGGCTGGCGAAGGATGAGATCGCGAAAGTGCGGTTCGGGGGTCCTGTCACAGGACCGGGGGCGTGCGGGGTCAGAGGTGCTTGCTACTTCGGCTCCGATGTCAGCGTGTGGGAATTCGTCTGCGGCCACGCCGGTCCGCCGGGGAGTCGCTCAGGTAGGAGCAAAGGTGACGGCGCGCAGATTGTCGAGTGCGGCGCTGAAGCGCAGCGCCCAGGGCCAGCGCTCGGGCAGGCGCAAGGTGGGTCGACCCGAGCGGTTGACCAGACGTCCGGGGACGGCGAAGTAGCGGGTGCGCAAGGTCCGCGCCACGACGAAGGTCTCGGTCTCTTGCACCAAGGCACCGATCGATGCCGTCCAGCGCATCAGGTTGTGCGCCAGCACCGCGCAGCACAGCCACGCCGCGTTGGCCGAGAAGCTCCCCGAGGGGCAGTGCTCCATCCCCGCGCCCTCTTTCAGATCGTCGATGACGAGTTCGACCACGGCGTGGTGACGGTGGAAGGCGTCGAGATCGGTGGCGGGACCTTCGAGGTCGCTCAAGAAGGCGAAGTGGCGCCACGCGGGCCACAACGTCGCCTGGGGGCCGACCAGGCGGGTGCGGCGCACGATGAGGCGCCGTCGCTTGTAGATGCACTCCGCCACCTGGGCCCGGCCTCCTTCGGGGTAGTCGATCTCCACCCAGGCGTCCTCGGCGATGGCGGCGATGGCCTTGGCCAGGGCCTTGGTCCCGGTGCGCACGGCCATCGTGTAGTTGACGCCCAGACGCCCGAGGGTGGCGATCGTCTCGTTGGACCAAAAGCCCGAGTCAAAGCGCATGACGATCTGTCCGCTCGCGCCGGCCCGGCGCAGGCGTGGCACGAGCTCTTCGACGAAGCGCCTGATGCCGCGCTGGGTGTTGGCCGAACCTTTGCGCAGGCGGGCGTGGAGGATCTCTCCGGTGGCGGCCAAGGTGGCCAGGATCGGGTGGTAGCCGAGCTTGTTGGTATAGCCGTAGGCGGCACCGTGCTTCTTCTTGCCGTGCACCTCGTCGATGGTCGAATCGATGTCGACGACCAGGCGTTCACCCTCGCCCGGACCTGCCCCGAGCGCCCACGCGGCGCCGAGCGCCTCGCCGATCACCCTTTCGAACTGGCGGACGTGACCGAAGGTGAAGCTGCGCAAGAAGGTCCCAAGCGTCGACGGTGCCATCACCCGATGCTCGAGCACCTCGGCGGTCGCTCCGGCGCGCAGCATGTCGGCGTGGTCGATGTGGCTGGCCCCGGCCACCATGGCATGGACGAGCGTCAGGATCTTCCTTCCCGGTCGGAAGCCGCCGACGCGCCCGGACAGCTTGATCGTGGTGTCACAGAGCCTTTCGAGCCCCAGGCGCCCAGCGAGGGTGGCGATCAGCACCAGCCCGGCGTTGGCCACCAGGTTCGGCTCGTCGAAGGTCACCGCGACGCGGTCGATTCCGCGCGATACTGGCTTCACAGAAAGTGCCTCCTTTGTCGGTGAGAACTACGGCGTCAAGTACCGCAATTCTCCCAGCAACGGGGGCATTTTCCGCGGATGCGCGCGCGTCAGATCACGTGGCAACGCGGTGGTTCGAGGCTAAGGCGACAGCCAACGCTCCGATCGCGCAGACGACCCCGCCTGACACGATAGAGAACTGCGTTGAGACTGCCGTGGCCACGGCTCCGGACTCGAGGTCGCCGATCCGCGGACCCCCCTCGACGACAGCCATCTGTACCCCGGACACTCGGTTGCGGAACGGCCCGGTTACTGCCGACTGGATGATCGTGCTGCGAAGGACGGCCGAGATCACGTCGGCCCATCCGGCGGCGGCCAGCAGGATGAGGGCCGCCCAGAGGACTCGCGTGAACCCGAAGGCCACTATGAGCGCTCCCCAGATCGCGACGGCGACGAGAACGGCGAGGCCTTGTCGTCGCAGATTGCCCAACCAGCCCGAGGTGAGCGACCCCACCAGGGCGCCGGCAGCCGGAGCGGCGTAGAGCATGCCGAGGACTGCTGGCCCGCCGTGGAAGACCGTTCGGGTGAGCGCCGGGAAGAGCGCTCGTGGCAGCCCGAAGACCGTGGCGTAGAGGTCGATGAGGTAGGCCCCCTGGAGTTCCTGACGGCCCGCTAGGTAGGCCAGCCCCTCGAGCACCGAGCGCATTCGGGGCCGGGGGCCCGGAAACACTGGAACCACTTTGGTCGTACGCCACATGAACGAGGACGTCCACAAGAAGGTGAGAGCGTCGATGCCGAAGAGCCAGGGGAGGCCGAGCGCGGCGATGAGCACCCCCGAGAGGGCGGGACCGATCACCATGCCGACCTGGTCGATCACCTGCATCGCGGCGTAGGCGGGGGTCAGCTGGTCGGCGGCCACGAGTGAGGGCACCGCGGCGGTGGTGGCAGTGGCCAGGACACCGGACAGCCCGGCTGCCACCGCCGTGACGAGGTAGAGGGCGAGGAGCGAAGCATCGGGACCGGCCAGCGCGTTGAGCGCCAGGCCGCCGCTGGCCAAGGCGAGCAAAGACGATGTCAGCACGAGGACCCGTCTCCGCTCGACCGCGTCGCCGATTGCCCCTCCCGAGTGACCCCGCCACGAAGGGCAGCAGTTGGGCCAGGCTCACGGCGCCGACCTGGAGCGATGACCCGGTCAGTGAATACACCTGGAAGGCCACAGCAACCACGGTGAGCTGGCTGCCGATCATGCTGACCGTTTGACCAGCGAAGAGCCGCCGAAAGTCCCGACTGGCTTGCAGCGGGGTCAGGTCGATCAGGAGCCTGCGGGCCATGCGGCCCATGGTGCAGGTTCAAGCCGACTTGAATGCAAGTCCGTCCCGGAGAAGGCTTGAGCGAGGAGGCAGCGCCATGGACGAACTGGCAATCGACGCGTCGGACCTTGTCCCGATCGACGAGGTCGCGCGTCGCTTCGGGATTCGGGCCTCGACCATCCGCTATTACGAAGAGAGGGGCCTACTCAACCCCTCGTCTCGCCATTCGGGTCGGCGCTGGTACGGGCCGTACGAACTGCGCCGCTTGGCCATCATTCGATACTGGCAGGAGTCCGCCCTCATGCGTCTCGACGACATCGGCGAGATCCTGGCTGGCCCGGAAGGGACCGGCCGGTGGGGAGAGCTCATCGATGAGCACCTCCGGACGCTCCGGAGCAGGATCGACCAGATGGAGGCCGCTCGCGAATTCTTGGAGCACGTGGCTTCGCACCACAACGAAGCGCCCGACGGCTGTTCGCACTACGAGACTCTGATCTGGCACCGCTACGGAGCATCGGGCACCTGACCTTCGGACACGCGCCTGGCGATGCCCGGCACTGGCGGCGAGGGCGTCTATTTCCTTCAAACTCCTTGCCTGTGTGTTGTCGGTGGGCGCAGAGTGGGAAAGGGATCAACGACACCGAGAACTCATTGACTCGAAGGAGATCGCCCGATGCCATATGTCACAGTCGGCCAGGAGAACTCAGCCCCGATCGAGATCTACTACGAGGATCATGGCTCGGGGCAGCCGGTAATGCTGATCCATGGCTACCCCCTGGACGGCCACTCCTGGGAGAAGCAGCTCCCGGTGCTCCTCGCTGCCGGCAAGCGCGTCATCACCTATGACCGAAGGGGTTTCGGGCACTCGAGCCAGCCCACGGTCGGATATGACTACGACACCTTCGCCGCCGATCTGAAGACCCTCGTCGACCAGCTGGACCTGCGTGACATGGTCCTGGCCGGATTCTCCATGGGCACGGGCGAGGTCACTCGCTACCTCGGGACGTACGGCTCTGGCCGGGTGGCCAGGGCCGCCTTGTTCGGACCGATCCCCCCGTTCTTGCTCAAAACCGACGACAACCCGCTGGGGGTTCCGCAAAGCGTCTTCGACGGGTTCGAAGAGACCATCACGAAGGACCGTTACGCCTGGTTCAAGTTTTTCCTTGACAACTTTTACAACGTCGACAAGTTCCACGGTACGCGCATAAGCGACGAAGCCTGGAACGCAAGCTTCCAGGTGGCGGCCAGTTCGTCCGCCTACGCCACGTACGCCTGCGTGGCCACGTGGCTCACGGACTTTCGTGCCGACCTCCCGAAGATCGACGTGCCCCTCTTAGTCGTCCAGGGCACAGAGGACCGAATTCTGCCCATCGACGCGACGGGTCGTCGAATCCCTGCTTTGGTCAAGGACGTGGAATTCATCGAGATCGAGGGCGGACCGCACAACGTGGGCTGGACTCATTCCGACGAGGTCAACGAAGCCCTCCTAAAGTTCATCGGGTAGGGAAACTGATGGGCAGAGGGACGGGCAGTGGATGCGCACATCGAACTCTGGAGAGGCCGGTCGGTAGTAGAGAAATACCGGCAGATGCAGGGCTGGATCGACGCCGGGGAACGCGTCGTCGTCAACTCGATCGCTGACGAGGTTCGCGGTCAAGGAATTCTCGATCTCGGGGTCGGCGCCGGTCGGACCACGTGGTTCCTTCGTCTGCTTTCGGACGATTACGTTGCACTCGACTGGTCCCCCGAGATGGTCAGCGCTTGTCGCGCGCTCTACCCAGGCATCGACGTCCGGCATGGCGACGCCGGCAATCTCTCGGACTTTCCCGCGTCCCGTTTCAAACTCGTCTTCTTCAGCTACAACGGGATCGACAACCTCGGGCACGAGCATCGGTTGCGTGTTGTCGACGAAGCGCGGCGGGTGGTACAGCGAGATGGCCTGTTCGTGTACGCGACGCTTGCGAAGTTCGGAGGCGCCTATATGGAGCGACCTCGGCTGGCCCCGCGGCGGACGGCCGGTGAGCCTGCGGTCAAGCACGGCGGACGTTGGCTGTATGGGCTTGCGACAGGAGCCCCGGAGTACCAGAAGGCGCTCACGCACTGGCGGCGGGCGAAGGCAAGAGCCGAAGATCACGGCGACTGGGCGGTCGCCCCGCTCGCTGCGCTCGACTTCGAGATGGCGCACTTCACGACGGTGGCCTGCGAAATGAAGGCGTTGACCGAGCGCGGCTTTGTGGTGGAGCAAGTCGTTGCTGACGACGGTCGCACGCTCGACGGCGATACGTCAGGTTGCGTCTGGTTCCACGTCGTTGCGCGCAGGGCGAACGAAGGATCGCCCTTTGCGTGAGGTGCTCGGTTTCAGCTGTGCTCTGCGAGCCCGGCGACGTTTGAGCCGTCGGACGACACCTGGGTCAGGTTGATGCCGACGTCGACCGGGAGTGTCGAACGTGGCGGGTCCGAACCGGTGCCGAGCTGCCCGCTCCCGTTGTCGCCCCAGGCCCACGATCGCCCAGTCCAGTCAATGGTGTAGCTGGCGAACCCGCCCGAGTTCACTTTGACGAAGTGACCTTCTTCGGAACGTGCACTGGCACCGGTACGTCGGAGTCGATGTGGGTGCCGATGCCCAGCTGACCTCGATCGTTGTTTCCCCACGCCCAGACACCACCGCCATTGGACAATTGCGCCCGGATCCCTGCCACGATGACGTGAGCGCGGTGACCTTCACGCCACTGGGTAATCCGACGACAGGCGTTGGAGTGCTGGTGGATCTGGTCGACCCGGTGCCCAGCTCGCCCGCATTGCCGCTCCCACAGGCGTACACGGTGCCGTTCGAGTCAGGCAAAGGTCGTAGGCCCCGTTGAGACCCCCATCCCCAGGCGTGAGGAGAGCGCATCACGACACATCACCCCGTGGCGCTGCTTCTGCCGTCGCCTGGGGTCGGCGCAGCCGGACGCGAACCAGGCGCCAGAGCAGGTAGACGCCGGCGACTGCGAGAACGCCGCCCGTGACCCGTCCGAGCAGTACCAGGACGACACCGCCGGCGACCAGGGCGATACCGATGAGGTAGCGCTGCCATGGTGTCGCATGCATGAGTGCCTGTTGGACGATCCGACCGCTGCCGTAGGGCATCAGCTGCTCCTTTAGGTAACCACCCACTATCATGTCGTCTACTTGATAGACTGTCAACTCTTATGACGAACGAAGGTGCAGCAACGTCGGATGTCGGCCCAGTGCTCTTCGGTGGACCCGCACCGTTGCCGTGGCTGCTGCGTCGAACCAGCCAGCGTTACCGGGCCTCCATCCGGGCTCGCTTGGCGGAGTGCGGTTTCGACGAGTTGCCGCAGCCCGGCTATTGGGCGCTGATGCTTCTTGCGAGAGGGGGAGTCGACGCCAGCCACCTGATCAGCGAGATGGGCATCAGCAAGCAGGCGGTGTCGAAGCTCGTCGACGCACTGGTGAAGATGGGATTTGTGGATCGAAAGCCCAACGGTGCCGATCGTCGTCGCAGCGATCTTCGACTTTCGGCCAAAGGCAGGCGGGCTGCCGACGTTATCGGAGACGCAGTACGCACGACGGAGGAAACCTTCAGGAATGAGCTCGGTGCCAAGCGGTTCGAGGATCTCGTCAAGATGTTGACGCAGCTCACACGACGGGCGGACTGATATTCGCCCTCCGGGCAATGCCGTGCCGATCTACTGCGGCGTGTCGGCTGGAAGCTCTATGGGATAAGGTTCGCTGAAGTCGGCGGAGCGGCTCACGTCGCGCCATCTGCGGTCCTCGGCGAAGAGTTGCTCGTCGAGGCGGATCGAGCCTTCGACAGCGTTCACCCCGAGGGGCAGGTGGTCGGGGATGTCGTGGCGTTTGGCGACCTGAACGATGATGGCGGCTGCGCGTGCCGGGTCGCCCGCCGGTCCATTGTTGCTTTGCCGGACGCGGCTGTTCATGGCGCCGACCGTTGCGGCATAGGCGTCAGGGATGTCGTGGACGGTCATCGAGGAGCCCGCCCACTCGGTCCGAAAGCCGCTCGGTTCGACGACCATCACCTTCACGCCGAAGGGCGCGGTCTCGGCTCGCAGCACCCGGCTGAAGCCGTCGATCGCAAACTTGGCGGCTTGGTACGACGCGATTCCCGGTGAGCCGCCGACGCGTCCGCCTACAGACGAGATCTGGATGATCAGGCCGTCTCCTTGCTCTCGAAGCACCGGGATCGCCGCTTTGGAGACGTGGTACACGCCCCAAAAGTTGGTCTCGAACTGGGCGCGGAAGTCATCGTCGTCGGTGGTCTCGACCGGTGAGACGTTGGCGTAGCCGGCGTTGTTGACGATGACGTCCAGGCGGCCGAAGTGGCGGCGGGCATCCGCGATAGCGGAACGGGCAGCCTGAGCGTCGGTGACATCGAGGCCGATCGTGTGGACTCGGTCGCCGTACTGGCGAGGAGGTCGTCGAGCTGAGCGGGCTGGCGGGCGGTGGCGACGACGAGGTCGCCGGCATCGAGGGCGGCTCGGGCGAGGGCGCGGCCGAGGCCACGTGAGGAGCCGGTGATGAACCAGGTCTGTTCCATGTCGTCTAGTACAACACCGTTCTCTTATTAATGCAACCGCGTTGTGTTATATTTCGAGGATGCGGGCGCCCGGGTTCCAGCGGGCGCGCAGCACCGAAGCCAAGCACCTGCGAGAAGCGGCAATCCTGGGTGCCGCACGCCGGCTCGGTGCCGAACGCGGGATTCGGCAGGTCACCTTGACCGAGATCGCCGAAGAGGTCGGCATGCACAAGTCGGCGTTGCTGCGCTACTTCGAGACGCGCGAGGAGATCTTCCTTCGTTTGACCGCGGAGGCATGGCAGGAGTGGTCCGATGCGCTGCGCACCGAGCTCGGGACGCTCATGACGCCAACTCCCGCCGGCGTGGCGGCCGTGTTCGCCCGAACGCTCGCCGCTCGGGGCGCCTTCTGCGACTTACTTGCACAGGCCCCGCTCAATCTCGAAAGGAACGTCTCGGTCGAGGCGGTGCGCGAGTTCAAGTTGGTGACCCACACGGAGCTCGACTGCAATCGTCGTTGCGGTTCGTAGCTCTGCTGCCCGCCTTGAGCGAGCGCGATGTCGTCGACCTCATCGCGGCGGCGACCTCGATGTCGGGCGCGTTCTGGCAGATGGCCACGCCGCCTCCTGAGGTCGCTGCCCTCTATCGCAGCGATCGTCGCCTCGCCTACGCGGTGTTCGATGTCGAAGCGCGCGTCCAGCGGCTGCTGACGGCGCTCCTCCAAGGCTTGCTTCTCCAACCTGAGCCACCGGATCTGAGTCGATAGTGCAGTGGCGGCACCGGTCGGTGCGGTGAAGGTGTCTACCCGAAGTCGGCCTGCAGCGCGGCGGCCGTGTTGGGGTTGGACCCCTGGTCGATGCTGCTCGAACCGTAGTCCCAGAAGGTCGCCTCGAAGACGTTGTGCGTGGCGATCCACTGGCTCATGTCGTTCACGAAGGTCGGCGTCGTCGCCGCCGCACACCTGGCCCGAGGCGCTGATCGGCTGACCACTGGCGCTGCAGGTGCCCCAACCGAGACCCCATTCGGGAAAGACCATGGGCTTGTCGTGGGCCGCGGCAAAAGACGCCAACCAGTCGAGGCCGTAGGGCTGTGTCTCCATGTTCTCGAACTCGGCGGGCATGCCTGGGTAGGAGGCCCACTCGGTGTCGTAGACATCGAGGCCGACATAGTTCACGTAGGCATCGCCGGGGTAGTAGTTGGCCAGATCCCCGACGCCCAGGTCCCCGCGGGTGGGGTTCCACTCAAAGGTGAAGTTGGCGCCGGACACTGAGCGCATCGTGGTGACGATCTGCTGCCAGTACCCGACGAAGGCGGAGGCCTGCCCGTTGGCGGCCCAGGGGAACCAGCCTCCGTTGAACTCCCAGCCCATGCGGATGATGGAGCTCCCCTGCCCGTGCGCCACCATGGCATCGGCCAAGGTGGCGAAGTACCCGTCATAGGCCCCCGTGGCCCCCGTGGCGAGGGAGGCGCCTGAGCTGGGGAGTATCGGGACTCCCCAGATCATGGTGTAGCCCGAGCCGGCCCATTGGGAGACCAGCTGAGAGGGATCGTCGATCGTGGACCACGACGTCCCGTCGAGAAAGTCCATGGCGAAGCGGGGTTTGCCCCCCAGCCTCGCCGCGAAGTCCGAGACCGCCGGCGGATCTTCGGGACCTGCGTAGACCCCGAGAACGGATCCTGACCCTGGACCCGAGGTGTGCCCCACGCCGAGTGCGGAGGATATCACCCACGGCCGATCCCTCGAAGACCGCCGAGCCGAATGTGAACACACCACCGTCGGAAGCCACGAGCCAGTAGCCACCAGCTGATGGTGCGGACGCCATCCCCACGACGGGCTCGTTGAGGTGAATGGAGCCGGTCGAGCCCCAGAACGTTGCATCGCCGTAGCTGAAGATTCCCCCGTCGGACGCGACGAGCCAGTAGCCGTGTCCCGAGGGCGTGGCCGCCATGCCCACGACGGGCTCGTTGAGGTGAATGGAGCCGGTCGAGCCCATGAACGTCGCGTTGCCGAAGCTGAAGACGCCCCCGTCGGAGGCGACGAGCCAGTAGCCGTGTCCCGAGGGCGTGGCCGCCATGCCCACGACCGGCTGGTTGAGATGGATGGACCCGGTCGAGCCCCAGAACGTCGCGTCGCCGTAGCTGAAGACACCACCGTCGGAGGCAACGAGCCAATAGCCCTGGCCCGAGGGCGTGGTTGCCATGCCGACGATGGGCTTGTTGAGCGTGCAAGGCCCCGGCCGACCCGAAGAAGCCGGCGTCGCCGAAGCTGAAGATGCCCCCATCGGAGGCGACGAGCCAGTACCCGTCGCCCGAAGGTGTGGCGGCCATGCCAACGATGGGCGCATTGAGCAGCCTGACCGCTCATGCTCCCGTAGAAGCCCGCGTCGCCGAACGAGTACACGCCGCCGGTCGAGGTGGCAACCCAATAGCCCTTACCGTCGGGCGTGGCGACGAGGGCGACGCCACGCGTCGCGGGAGCCGAAGCCGACGCCGCTCCGGCATGGGACGGAGGGCTGACTGCCAGCGAGACGATCGATGCGACGAGTACGACGAGTACGGCGAACGGAGACGACAGACGACGAAGGCGGAGCTCAACAGAAGGCGGCCGGCACGTCGACGACGCGGGCGACAACGTTCCCGTTCTCACTCCGAGGTTGCCTACCACCATCTCCGTGGGCACCTCCGGTTCGAACGAACGCACGAGTCTTCCCACAAGACGCATCTGGTTCCCCCCTCATTTGGCCCAGGCAGAGCACTTGAGCGGGACAAGTCACTTGATCCAGAACGATGGCAACTCACGCGAGATCTCGCATGTCGACGTTGTGACTCATACCCGTCAATTGCTTTGGCGACACAGGATTAATCAACAAAGTGACAAATGAGGTTGCGGGACGATTGCAGGTTGGTTGACGTGGGCATCCCCATGTCCTGGCGTTTTCCGCCGGGCACGCAGTCTAGATGGAGTTTCTGTCCTGGCCAGTGCGGGATCGGGGCTTTCGGGGAGCTGCTCGCGCCGAGTGAGGACCGGGTAATCATCGAAGCGACTGCGGCGATGGTCGAACCGCCTGTCATGCGGCGAACGGTCCGTGAATCAGGGCTGCCGCGAAGTGGCACCGACACGGGCGGGGTGTGTCTGGCACTTTGAATGTCGATCATTCGGTGGGATGAACGGGAGACGCTCAGTGGCGTTCCTCTTGGCGGGAGCGATGCCCACGTCGACCAGCAACGTCACCTTCGCGACAGCTCCGCTACACCTTCGAGGACTCCTGACGGCGGGTGTTACCATCACCCAAATGCGGAGGGCGGCACCGTCGGCACACCGGTCGCAGGCGTTCCTGTCGTGTGTCGTCGCGTCGACCCCGAGGACCGGGAGCACCCTGTTGTGTCGCGGCCTCGCCCAGACCGGCATCGTCGGACAGCCTGACGAGTACATCGACCCTCCGCGGTACAGGAGCCTGGCCGCGCAGTGGGGCTACGGCCCTGAATACGCGCCGGCGACGACCAGGGTCGAGCGAGCGATGCAGCAGACGGCGACCCCAAATGGTGTCTTTGGCTTGCAGGCGCACTGGCATCAGTTCGCGCTGCTGCTTCGGACCGTGCAGAACGCAACGGGTACCGACGATCTGGTGGAGCACGTCGACCGCCTGCTGGTGAGCCCGCGCTATGTCCACATCTCCTGCCGTGATACCGCCGCCCAGGCCCTGTCGTACTACCACGCCATCTACACGGGCGAGGTAGACGAGCTTTGCGTCGACGCAGCCGACCCAGGTCGCGGTGGGCCCGAACCGGTGCTCCTCCAACAGGTCCGGTGGCTCGAGGACATGCTGATCGATTGGGACGCGCAGTGGCAGGCGTACTTTGCTCGTTGCGATATCCGGCCCCTGGAGGTCTTATACGAAGACCTTGTAGCGGATTACCAACCGACAGTTGAACGGGTGCTCGACTACCTCGGTCTCTCGTCGAGGTCCGCCGTTGTCGACCCCGAGGTGACGGACGCAACGCTCCAATCGGCGTGGACAGAACGCTGGCTCGACGAGTACCGCGCCGAGCGTGATCGATTGGTGCCCCAGCCCGCCGAAGAGTCCTGGTCACGCCGGGAGCAGATCTTCGAAGTCACGCACAGCACCGAACCAGCTGGTCCCGTCGGCACCGAGGGGGGGAGCGCCTCGACCTCGCGGCTCGAAGACGAGGTGGTCTTCTCGTGCGTCGTCGACAAGCCACCCCTGCTGGTGTACCAGAGCCTCATCTGGGTGCTCAGCTTGACGCGCCTGGCCGGGATAGCGCCGCAGCGGCTCGTCGTGCACGTCGTGGAGGGCACCGATCCTGACCACCTCGCGCGTTTGCGCTCTCTGGGCGTCCCGTGTGGTGCCAGTGGCACGCTTCGACGAACGCAACGTGTATGCCAACAAGCTCCGCCAACTAACCGCCGGAGCTTTGGTCGACGCGAGCGCTGCCGTCCTCTGTGATTGCGATATCGCGTTCACTGAAGACATCACCCCGTTCACTCGCGGTACTGCCATACGCGGGAAAAGCGTCGGTAACGGTTTTCCCACCCTGGCGACATGGCAGCGCTTGATCGACACCGCCGGTTTGACACGGGAGCTGCGTCTCGGCCGTGCGGCAGGTGCGAAGTTGAGGTGGACGTGCGCCCAGAATCTCAACGGTGGCGTCCTCGTCATCCCGCGCCCTTTCCACGACCCGCTGGCCGAGGCCTGGCCCCGGTGGATCGGGTGGCTTCTCGACAACGGCGACGCCAGTGTGAACAGGTTCGCCGACCAGGTTTCGTTCGGGTTGGCGCTCCTCGAACTCGATCTGCCCATCGGCCGGATGCCTGTCACGACAAACTTCCCCTTGGGGGCAGCCGAAGCGAATTTCATCGAGACCATGTGTCCCCAGGCCGTTCACTACCACTCGCGCCTCACGCGTGCCGGGCGACTTACGGAGGTCGGCGTGCCCGCCGTGGACGTCACCGTCGCCAAAGTGAACGCCCTTCTCGACGAGCCCGCCAGCCGCGAGGTCCTCGAAGTCGCCCTGCGCAACTGGCAGGCGAGCTTGGACCCGCCGACGTCTCGATCGAGCAAGCTCAAACGTCGCTGGTTGACACCGTCTCGATAGGCCGCTCCCCCGGACTGTGCAGACGCGCTGAAGTCAGATGTGAAACCGCAGCTGTCGGGCTGCTCGGGATCCCAAGTTCCACTTCTAGGTCTCCGTTGTATGCTGTGTTGCATCGAATCGTGGGAGTGGATGCAGGCGACTTTGTTGTTCCCTAAGTCGGCGAGACGAGTTCGAAGCTTGTTGACTATCGCGAGGTCTCACGACCCGAAGTTGTATCCATGCTTTGTGATGATCGAAGCGTCTCTTCGGCTTACCAGATCCCGGCTTGCATTGTCGTAAAAGTCCACGTAAGGCCGGTGCTCGGAGGTGTTGGTCCTTACCTGTGCCCGGCTACGTATTTCATCCTCCATCGCGGAGTCGAACGCATAGCCGGCGACCTTGAGAGCGGCGATGAGGTCGTCAGCCAGGTATTCCATCCGGATCATCGCAGTGGGGAGATAGTTGGCTTCGAGCCTGCCATCGAGCTCAGCTGTCGTCTTCGAGTCGAGCACACCTCCGAGGTCACCCGCGTACAGTCTGCAATAGCGATACGTCGCGAGCCCCGCGATCTGTCGAACCTGGCTCCGACCGTAGACCTTGTCGAGTTCACGTCCATGGGAGGGAGCATGGACCCTCGCCAACCAGGAACGGAATTGTTCCGGCGTATGCGGCGCGGCGTAGAGCCGTCTCCAGGGGACCATCGGTCGCGTCAGTTCACCTACGAGAGGTCCTGGAGACGGCAGCTGGTGCGCCGCGTGCTTCAAACGCCTCTGCGTGAGTCGGCGATGGAGTTGGCCATCTCCCTGCCCTCCGAATGCCCACAGTGAAACGTAGGAATCCCAGGGGTTGCGCACCGATCCGACGATACACTTGGACGTCGCGGGATCCGGGAGCAGCGCGTGCTTGGGGAACACCTGAGTCCCCCCGAATAGATCGATCAGAATCGCTCCTATCGTGGAGCACGCTGTCTTCTGGAGTTGAAGGTAGACGAGCTTCTCGCAAACTACCGGCATGGAGGGCACCAACCTCGCGGCATCCGATGAAAAGCGAAAAGCAATCCAGTTCGCCGAACTGTGGGCCGGAGGTGGGCAATCCAAGAGCGCCTCACTCCCGATGGCGCTACGGGTGCCCGCATTGCTCAGGAAGAGTGGCGCTCAACAATCGATCGAACATCGTCGTGTCTGGATCTATTGGCTGAAGGAGTATCCGGCGAGGGCCGGACGTGAAGCGATTATCTGGTCTATTGCGTCATGATCAGCCGGCGAAAAGTCGAACTGAACGCATCCGCGGCGACCGCTGGGTTCGACGAGGGAGGAACAAGACTGAACAAAGTTGTCCGGCGCATCGACTCCGAGGAAGCGACAGATGGCCGGTAACCAGGTCTCAGGTTCGGAGACGATGGATTCATACCTGATCTCCAAAACCTCATCGTGGCCCAATCGTCCCCTTACCTCATCAACGGCAAGTCCCAACCTTCCGTAGATACTGATTGCCTTGGAAATGGGGATATCGCGATTCGCGCGCAAGCGACGCGATGGTGTCGAACGGATTGCGCTCGAGTTGGATCACCCGGAGTGGGACGCCGACGAAGTCTCGAAGTCGATCGAGCAGTCCGGGATCTTTATGCAAACGCTTCGTAGCGCGGCTGGCATGTTTGTCCCCGATGACGCGCAGTCGGGTGTACCGACCCTGATCGAGGCTGGACAGTTCGTACTCGAATCCGTGGAACCGACGACCGATGTCAGCAAATTGGCGGTCGCGATCGAGGATGATGGCGAACAGCTGGTTGCGAGTGAGGCCGGCGCGGACGTATCGCAATGCGTCGGCCTCCTGGGCAATCACAATTTCAGGGTGAGCGTTCAGCAGCGAGCCAACGAGCGTGCTTCCGCTTCTCGCGTAGCCGAGCAAGAGACAGAACCGCTCGACGTCGCGAAACGCTCGGCGGTTCCTGTACCCGCTGATGGTCGCCCGCCCAATGAAGCCAGCCAACTCCCTGCGCGTCTTCGGACTGGGCAACTCGAGCTGAGAGTCTGGCTTCACACCCATCCTCGTGTGGTGGTGGTGACCTAGGGTGCGCCACTATACCCGGAAGCCCAACAGCCGCGAAATCGGCGTCGAGGCCAAAAGATGCGATCCCGGGCGTAGCGTCAACGCCGGTGCGGGCGCCCGGTCAACGTTCGAATCGCATTTTGGGTTTGGCATCGTACGATGCGAACGTCGGCGGCGTCCGCACACCGGGCGCCCACCGGGCGCCCACCGGGCGCCCCAGTCACTGTCGAATGTCGTCGCGTCGACACCGAGGACCGGCAGCATCCTGCTGTGCCGTGGCCTCGCGCAGACCGGCATCGTGGGACAGCCTGACGAGTACATCGACCCTCCGCGGCACAAGAGCCTGGCAGCGCAGTGGGGCTACGGCCCTGAACACGTGCCGGCGACTATCAGGGTCGAGCGAGCGATGCATCAGACGGCGACCCCAAACGCTGTCTTTTGCCTTGCAGGCGCCCTGGCATCACCTCGCGCTGCTGCTTCGGACCGTGCAGAACGCAACGGGTACCGACGATCTGGTGGAGCACGTCGACCGCCTGCTGGTGAGCACGCGCTGTGTCCACATCTCCTGCCGTGATACCGCCGCCCACGCCCTCTCCTACTACCGGGCCATTTACGCGGGCGAGGTGAACGTCCGGCCCGACCTGCCACCAGACCCAGCTGGCCGTGGGCCCGAACCGGTGCTCCTCCAACAGGTCCGGTGGCTCGAGACATGCTGATCGATTGGGACGCGCAGTGGCAGGCGTACTTTGCTCGTTGCGATATCCGGCCCCTGGAGGTCTTGTACGAAGACATTGTCGCGAATTACCAGCCGACAGTTGAACGGGTGCTCGATTACCTCGGTCTCGTCGAGGTCCGCCGTTGTGTCGACCCCGAGGTGACGGACGCAACGTTCCAATCGGCGTGGACACAACGCTGGCTCGACGAGTACCGCGCCGAGCGTGATCGATTGGTGCCCCAGCCCGCCGAAGAGTCCTGGTCACGCCGGGTCCAGATCTTCGAAGTCACGCGCAGCACCGAAGCAGCTGTAGTAGCCGTACTTCAGCCACGTTGGTGATTCACCACCGAGCGGTCATCCGCCCAGCCGACCGCATGGTTATCTTTGACCGGCCGTCCAGTCCAAGGGTTCGGTGTGTGTCGCCGTGCTGCGCCGCGGTCCGCTATCGGAGGCTCTTCCAGAGGTCGAGATCGATTTCGGGCCACTCGGATTGGAGGCGGGCGGCGTCCGCCCGGTAGGTCTCCAGGGCGAGCTCCATGATGTCCGATGGCAATGTCAGGTCCGGACCCCGGCCACGGTTGACCGGCTCCCTGAGGTCTGCCGGGACGAAACTCGGGTCCGCCCCGATGAACTCCAGCGTACGCGCGAACTCGGCTTCCGGGCTCTGGACACATCGCTCGAATTGGAGCACGAGGATCTGCTTGCGGTCGTAGTACCTGAGGACTCTGCCCAGCTGTTCGGCGTAACGACCCCTCTCGATTGACTCCTTGAGCACCCGAGGGTGCGGACTGCCAAAGCGGTACAGGGCCATCCGCATCCCCGAGACGAGCACTTTCATCGGGTCTCGGAGCAAGACCAGCAGCCGGGCCTCGGGCGCTGCCTTGTGGAGCCTCGCTGGGGTCCACGCGTCGAGCATGTACCGAGGGGACCACTCGCCCGTGACCATCCCGTCGTGCCGGGGGAAGTACCTGTGGTATTCGACAATGAAGTGCTCGTCGACTTCCACGTTCCAATGGTGTTCGAAGTACTGCAGCTCCTTGCGGACAGACTGCAACACTTCGGGGTGCAGGCGTATGGCCCTGTTCCACCAGGTGGTCCCAGCTTTTTGGACCCCCACCCCAACGTAGGTCGGCGGGCCAATCTGCCACCCTTCAGGGCACGGCGGGGGAGGAAACACGAGGGCCGTCTGCTGTCCTTGACGGTAGACCAATAACGCCTCGGAGCGGCTCTTCGAAGTTGGCCCGGAGTGCGAGCTCTCGGATCCTGCCGAAGCTTTCCTGGTCAGTCGTTTGAGGGAGCTGCGGTAACGGGCGAGGCTCATCATCTCCTGCCTGGTGCGCGGTTGCTGGTTGAGGGTAGCACCGCCGCCGGTCACCCCGATCGCCCGCGACTGATGAGGATGAACGAGACAGCAGCGGTCGATAACGGAACCACCGCTGTGCCATGAGCGCGGTGAAGGTCTCTCTGCCGGCGCCGGTCACAAGGGTCCGCTTCGGCGAGGTGGTCGGGGACGTGAACAACACCTCGCCTTGTTGTACAACGGCACCATGTGGGCTTCTTCGTTGATGTCGTTCGAACAACAGCAAGGATTGCGGCCTCTGGCCACCTTCGCGGATACTCCGCGGCGGCTGCTCACTACTCGGACGCGGAGACTCTTGAAGTCGGCAACGGTTCTTCCTTGGTACGAGTCGGATCGGACAGGCGCCAGCTCTTTAGCCGAGAATACGTTCAAGCAATTGGGCGTCAACGACGATGTCTCAAGATATGAATCTCGTAAGAGTGGAGGCGGAGACAGAAGGCGTGGGCCAAGTCACGGGCGCCTTGTGGCAGAAGACCCTGCTGACGAGTTGCGTACTGGCTGCGTGCCTGGCATTCATCGCGGTGTTAGCGATTCTCTAGACCGGAAGAGAAAGTCACGCCCCTGAATGCGGATCGCTCTGGTGGACTTCGTTGGCCCAGGTAGCGTCGGCACAACCAGCGTGAACGAGATCCCCCTCGGGAAGCCGGCTGCCGTCAGCATGGCCGTGGCTTTTGCCGGCTGATAGGTGTACTTGTTCCCCACGGCCTTGTCGTAGCCAGGGGACTACGATGGGAACGGCTGGTAGGCCGGCTCGCCGAGTCCGTCGTAGACCACCCGGGTGAGGGCGTTGCGATCTACCGTGTACTCGAGCGCGGCGTGCACCTTTGAGTTGTTGAAGGGCGCCGCGCTCTGTCGCATCTGCAGGTCGACGTAGTCGTAGACTGGCCCACTACCACCGCAAGATTGGGCACAGCCTTGACCGCCGAGACATCGTCCGGCTCGAGCGTTGTCATGTCGAAGGCGCCTGTCTCAAGCCCAGAGACGGTCTGTGGACCGTTTGAGGCTTCAACGAATTGGACACCGCCCACCTACGCCTACGGTGCCGAAGGACCACTGTCGGACTTCGGCGGCCTCGACCCGCTCCATCAGGCCGCGTGCGGCCTCGAGTTCGAGGCGGGTCCGGTGGCAGGCGGCAACCCGCCCCTGTATCTCCGCTTCGGGATGACCGACACGGCCAACACCATGGTGTCGGCGGTCGGGATGCTGGCCGCCCTGTACCACCAACGTCGTACCGGCGAGGGACAGGACCTCTGGACGTCGCTCCTCAACGGTGCGGCCGTGTTCAGTTCCGACGTCTTCCTCGTCGAAGGGGAGCCCGGCCCGGTTCGTCCCGGTCTCGACAGCAACCAGATGGGGGTCTCGCCCTGTTGCCGGCTGTACGAGACCAGGGAGGGGTGGGCCCAAGTCGCGGCCTTCGCATCGGGTCAATGGGCACTGCTCTGTCGTCTGGTGGGTCGCCCCGACCTCGCGCGTTACGAGACGATCGAGGCGCGGGTGGCGGCCAGGGTGGAGATCGAGTCGGCGCTCGAACCCATCTTCCTCACACGGACGGCTGTCAGTTGGTTCCACAATCTCGGCGAGGCAGGCGTGGACGCGGAGGTCTCCGTCGACACCGACGACGGAGAGGCCAGTGCTCCACGACGCCGACAACGAGCGTCTCGGCCTGGTGGCGGAGTATCCCCATCCGATCCTCGGACAGCTGCGCCAGTTCGGCACGTTGATTGACTTCTCGGAGTCTCCGACACCCGGCGCATCATGGAGCGCCTCGGCTACACGAGCCAGGAGATCGAGGACCTGTTGACCCGGGGAATCGTCTACGAACCAACCGAGGACTATCGCTGGACACTCTGATCGTCATCGCGGCCGCGGCGGTCGGATCAGAACGGGCCCGAGAGTTCGCCGAGGGCTTCGGTGAGACGGAGGTTCTCCGTGTAGTCGACCGGGCAGGTGATCACCGACACCGTGTCGGCGGCCAGGGCCTCATTGAGCATGGGGAGAAGGTCATCGGCGGCACCCACCCGGTAGCCCCGGGCGCCGAAGCTCTCGGCGTAGGACACGAAGTCGGGGTTGGAGAACTCGACTTCTACGTGATGACCGAGCTCGAGGTCCATCTTCCAGCCGATCAGGCCATAGGCGTCGTCTTCCCAGATCAGGATCGCGAAGGGGATGCGCTCGCGCAGCGCCGTCTCGATCTCCTGTGAGTTCATGAGAAAGGCCCCGTCTCCGACCGCGGCCAGCACCTTGCGCCCGGGCGCCGCCAGAGATGCTGCAATGGCGCCGGGTAGGGCGAAGGCCATCGTCGAGAGCCCATTGGAGATCAGGCAGGTGTTGGGCTCGAAGGTGGGGTAGAGGCGGGCCATCCACATCTTGACGGCACCGGTGTCGGCGAGGACGATGTCGGAACGGCCGAGCGCGGCCCGGGTATCTGCAACGACTCGCTGAGGCTTGAGCGGGAAGCTGTTGTCGGCTGCCCCCTGGGCCAGCTCGTCAGCGAGGAGTCGCCGGATCTTCTCCCCCCTCGTTCCCTGGGCGAAGCGGCGAGTGGTCGCCTCACCCAGGGCGTGCAGCGTGGTCCCGATGTCGGCCTGGATCCCCACCTCGACGTCGTATCGCGCGTCCACCTCGGCGGGCACTCGGCTCAGATGGATGATCTGCTTGTCCGCGGCGGGGTTGATCCGAACCGGGTCGAATTCCTGGAGCTCGTAGCCGACGCTGATGATCACGTCTGCATCGTCAAACCCGAAGTTGACATAGTCGTGACTCATGAAACCGACGGCACCGAGTGAGTAGGGGTGGTCGTCGGGGAACACGCCCTTGCCGTGAAAGGTGGTCGCCACCGGGAGACTGAGCAGCTCGGAGAAATGGAGCAGCGCCTCGGCCGCGCCCGAACGGGCGGCTCCGTGTCCGGCCAGAATGATCGGCCGCTGGCTCGCCTCGAGCACTGCGGCCGCTCGCGCAATCTGCGAGGGCGAGGGCTCGTCGCTGCGGGGTGTATTGACGTCGAGCGGCACCAACTCATCGGGGACGAACGCGGACTCAATGTCCTCGGGCACACCGAGATACACCGATCCCGGCCGCTCGGTCTGGGCGAGCTTGAACGCCTTGCGGACCATCTCGGGGATGGAGCCGGGAGTGAGAATCAGGTCGGACCACTTCGTCACCGGCGAGAACATGGACACCAGGTCGACGCTCTGATGCGATTCCTTGTAGATCCGGTTCAGTCCCACCTGGGCCGAGAGGGCCAGCACGGGCGTGCTGTTGGTATAGGCGTCCGCCGTTCCCAGCAGCAGGTTGATGGCGCCGGGCCCGAGAGTCGCAGAGCAGACGCCGGCCCTGCCGGTGAGGCGGCCGTGGATCTCGGCCATGAACGACGCCGCCTGCTCGTGGCGGACCAGGACGTAGCGGATGGCGGACCGGGACAGCGCATCGGTGAGGTAGATGTTCTCTTCCCCTGGGATGCCGAACACACAGGTGACGCCCTCGTGCTCGAGGCACTCGACCAGGAGCTCGGCGGCACGCCGCCGTCCTTCAGCCACAGCACGGAGCGTACTGAAACCGGGCGCATCGGATTGCTCCGGCGCCGACTAGAACCGAGTCCACCTCGGAAGCGACCAAGGAGGCTGATATGCCGGCAAAGGGCAGCGCGGAGTGGAAGGGCGATGTTCCCACCGGTAGCGGGACCTTCACGGCGGGCGACACGATCAGCGGCGGCTACACCTACAAGTCTCGTTTCGAGGACGGACCCGGCTCGAACCCTGAGCAATTGATCGCCGCCGCCCATGCGGCCTGCTTCTCGATGGCGCTCTCGAACATTTTGGCCCAGGCCGGGAGTCCCCCAGATTCGGTGCACACGGACGCGACGGTCACACTGCGGCTGGTGGAGGGGGCACCGACCATCACCAAGATCGACCTCGTGACCGTAGGGAAGGGTGCCCGGCGTCGACCCGGCCGCCTTTGCCGAGGCCGCCCGGACAGCCAAGGAGGGTTGCCCGGTCAGTCGTGCGCTCGCCGGCGTCCCCGAGATCACCCTCGACGCGAGGCTCGCGTCGTGACCGACGCCTTCGTCCTCGGTGGCGTCCGGACTCCCGTCGGCCGCTACGGCGGTTCCCTCTCACACCTGCGGACCGACGACCTCCTGGGCCAGACGATGGTGGCTGCGTGTGAGCGGGTTGGTGTCCCGCTCGATCGGATCGAAGACATCACGGCCGGCTGCGTCAACGTGGCCCACGAAGGCATGGGGGACATCGCGCGTTGGGCGGCGCTGGCCGCGGGTTTCCCTGATTCGGTTCCCGCGGTCACGGTCAACCGCTTCTGCGCCTCGTCGCTCACCGGCGCCATCTCCATCGCACATGCCATACGCAGCGGGGAGCTCGAGGTCGGACTCGCTGCCGGGGTCGAGTCCATGTCGCGCTCGGGGTGGGCCAACATGAAAGGCGATGCCCCGTTCAGCCCGCGGGGACCGGTCCTGCTGCTCGACACCATGTGGGCGGGAGCCGGCGGGCCTCCGAACCCGGTCCTGCTGGCCCGCAATGCCTACGTCGAGATGATCAAGACGGCGCAGAACGTGGCCGACCGCTACCAGCTGAGCCGCGAGGAGATCGACGCCTTCGCGCTGCGCTCGCACCACCACGCCGCCGCCGCCCGCGACTCAGGTCGCTTCGCCGCCGAGATCCACCCGGTCGAGATCCCCGGCACCAAGAAGGCACCCGGTCGTCTCTTCGAGAACGACGAGACGATCAGGGGCGACACCACGGCCGAGCAGTTGGCCGCGCTTCCGCCGCAGCCCAACACGACGCAGATGACAGCGGGCAACTCGTCGCCACTCAGCGATGGTGCGTCGGCCGTCCTCTTGTCCACGGAGGAGGCGGCCCAGTCCCTCGAACTGACTCCGCTGGCACGGGTCGTGGCCTCGGCGACGTACGCCCTCGACCCCCAGTTCATGGGGATCGCTCCCGCCTTCGCCATCGCCAAGGCGCTCAAGCGAGCCCAGTTGGCACCGACGGACGTCGACGTCTGGGAGGTGCACGAGGCCTTCGCGGCCCAGGCTCTCGGCGTGCTGCGCGAGCTGCGGAACCAGCTGGATGGCTTCGTGGTGCCCGACGATCGCCTGAACCCCAACGGGGAGCGGTGGCCATCGGCCATCCCTTCGGCTCGTCGGGCACTCGCTATGTCCTCACATTGGCCACCGAACTACACCTGCGCGAGGTGCGCTACGGCGTCCTCGGCGTCTGTGTCGGATCAGGGCAGGGTGTCGCCCTCGTGCTGGAGAACCCGAGTGCGTCCTAGAGCGTCACAAGCGGCTGTTAGTGGAGGTGTCGCTGCCAATCGGAGGGGACGCGCCCGCTCGGTCCGGGTACGGGTTGTGCAACCGGATGATGGGTCGGCGGCGCCAGCGGCGGGCCCGTAACGAACTCGTCGCTGCGATAGTCGTAGAACCAATCTTCACCTGGCTCAAAACTTGCGATGATGGCGTGGCCTGATCCTCGGGCATGAGCCGTCGCGTGTTGGGATGGCGATGTGTCACAGCATCCGATGTGGCCGCATTCGGCACAGCGGCGCAAGTGGAGCCACCAGCCGCCCGCTGCGTCGCATTCGACACAACCGGTGCCACTCGGCTCCTTCGTCGAATCGATCAGCTGATCGTCCACGTGGCCTCCCTCCAGCGCGCCATCCATCTGCCAGCAACGTATCGTCCGCCAAGCCAGGGCGCCTGCCGGTTGCCCGAGCACGGTCATTCGCCTCTCGCACGGGCACGCCGCACGGACGAATCGGGAGTAAAGCCCCCGCATTGAGCCCCCGCATTGAGTGGGCCAAAGGACCCATGTGCGTCAACGGACGGACTACTCACACAAGACACCGAAGGGACCACCGTTCCAGAAATCGTGGCTCTCTTCTGAGGTGTGTCACGAGGGGGGCCTTGATCCGACGTCGCCGGGCGGCTCGGGGAAAGGTAGGTGCGTCATGGACAATCGGCGGCGGGTGCCCCGCCAGACAGCTGGCTGGGGCGGGTTCTGCCACGTCGAGGGAGAGAGCGCCGCAGGCTGGCGGGATTGCCGCGTTGTCGACGTCTCGATCCTGGGCATCGGGATCAGGATGCAACACTCCCGGCCCTCCGATCTCGTCGGCCGACGCGTCTCGGTCGAGCTCCCGGCGGTGGGCGACGCGGTCAACATCCGGTTCGAGGGCGAGGTCAAAAACGTCGTCCGGAGCACGCTGCGCTCCGCTCGCATCGGCATCGAGTTCGTGCATCTGTCGAACACCGAGCGGGCGATCCTCGAGGTGCTGAGCCACGCCAGCGACGGCGACCGGGTGCTCGAACTGGTCTAAAGGGGCCGAAGGGGGAGTACATGGGTTCCAGCGCTCCTTTCTTGGAGTTCAGGCGGTCAGTCGGGCCCCGGCTGCGACTTCAAGCCAGGAGCCTGGACCATCCTCGCTGCCATCAGAAAAACTGATGAATGGAATCTTCGAAAGCTCATTGACAGATAGGAAGGAACTGGGCACCCTTGGTGTTGAAATGAGTACAGAGAAGAAGAGAGAGGAGCAAAAGGTGCGACTCTTCAAGGACGATTTGGCGCAGTTGTCATTGTTTTCCCAGGTCAGCCGTTCGGAGCTGTCCCTCATCCGTCGCCACCTGACGGCGCTGCAGGTACCGGCGGGTCGTGTGCTCGTGCGAGAGGGCGGTCCGGGGGACCAGTTCATGATCATCGTCGATGGTGAGGCGACGGTGAGCCAAGGGGGCCACACCATCGCCACCCTCGGGCGCGGTGACCTGGTGGGAGAGATGGCTCTCCTCGATCAGGACGGCATCGGCCGGCGGAATGCGACGGTGACTGTCACCTCGGATGCCCTGGTCTATGCCGGGTCCCGGGCCGAGTTTCGCCAGATTCTCGAAGCCGTCCCCGCCTTCGCGGACAGGGTGCGCCAGACCGCTGCCACCCGGACGCTGAGCCTCGCCGCCTGAGGCCACCGCGGCCACCAGGGTCTCGCTGGCTGGACCGGGCCACAAGGCGGCCCCGGGGACAGCCTTACTCCGAGCGGGAGTAGTGGCCCGCGTCGAGGTCGTCGAGCAGGGCCGGCCCGCTCGGCTCCCAACCGAGCAGTTGCCGTGTCGTCAGGGCCGTCGCGGGACTGTCCAGCGAGACAAAGTGGCCCAAGAAGCTGAAGTGCGCTGGCGCGTTGCCGGGAGCCACTGACGCCGTCGGGATGTCCAGTTGGCGGCCCATCCCCTCGGCGATCTTCTTGAACGGCACGCCCTCGTCGCCCACCGCGTGCAGGACCGACCCGGCCGGAGCGCCCTCGACGGCCAGCCGAGCCAAGCGTGCGGCGTCGGAACGATGGACGGCCGGCCACCGGTTGGAGCCGTCGCCCACGTATCCTGCGACGCCGCGCTGACGGGCGATGCCGACCAGAGTGGCCACGAACCCGTTGTCGCCGTCGCCGTGGACGGTGGGCGGGAAGCGCAGCACCGACGAACGGACGCCGATGCCGCGCAGCGAGAGCGTGAGCAGCGCGGTGGCGGCGCGGGCGCCGGCGGGGTTGGCCCGGACCTCGTCACTCGGCACCAGTCCGTCTTCCTCGGTGGCAACGCGCCCGAGCTCAGCCCGAGCATGCCCGAGGCGAGCACGAACGGCCGGTCCGAGCCGGCCAAGGCCGCACCCATGGCTTCAACGGCTCGCCGGTCGGCGGCGCCGGCGGCGGCGAAGTCGCCGCCGAACGCCACCTCGTGCTGGAAGGCCAGGTGGATCACTCCGTCCGAGTCAGCCGCAGCCTTCGCCAGGCCGTCGGGATCGTCGAGATCGCCGCGCTGGACGATGGCGCCCGCGGCTTCGAGCCGCTGCGCCGAGTCTTCGGAGCGAGCCAGGCCGACGACCTCGTGGCCGGCTTCGAGGAGTTCGGGCACGACGCCCGAGCCGATCCAGCCCGATGCGCCGGTGACGAAGATTCTCACGGCGGTACCTCCCAGTGGTAGGACGAAGGGTCACAGGAAACGATGTCAGTGACAGTCATCACTCTACGGCTGATGTCAGTCACTGTCAACACCTAGGATTGCGGCCATGGGTCGATGGGAGCCGGATAGTCGCGGCCGGCTGCAGGAGGCGGCTCTCGCGCTCTACTCCGAACGGGGATTCGATCAGACCACGGCCGCTGAGATCGCCGCCCGGGCCGGGGTGACCGAGCGCACCTTCTTTCGTCACTTCGCCGACAAGCGCGAAGTGCTCTTCGGTGGCTCCGCCATCCTGAAGGAGCGGATCCTGGAGGGGGTCATCGCCGCGCCCACCACCGACAGTCCCTTCGAGGCCGTGGCCTGTGGTCTCGATGCCGCTGCCGGCGTACTCGGCGAGGGTCGCCGCGACCTCTCGGCGCAGCGCCAGGCGGTGATCGCGGCCAACCCCGAACTTCGAGAACGCGAGCTGTCGAAGCTGGCCGACTACGGCCTAGCCGTCGCCGCGACGCTGCGAGATCGAGGTGTGCGCGAACCGCAGGCGACGCTGGCGGCGGAGGCCGGCATGACCGTGTTGCGAGTGGCGCTCGAGCGGTGGGCCAACGGAGACGACGACCGGGAGCTCGGCGCGGTCATGCGCGGGTCGATGGCCGAACTGCGAGCGGTGATGGCGAGAGACTGAGCAACGGGTCTCTCGAAGAGAGGGCGCGTCAGCCGCACGAATCAGGGCCGCCGGCCGTTGGGCATGAGGTCGCTCAGTCCCCACTGGTCAAGTGCGTTCAACTGGACCTCGTTCCCGGTCGCCTCGACGATCATGTTCCCGCCGACGTAGATGGCCGTGTGGTACACGCTCGTCCAATCGGTCTGCGAGTCCCCCCAGAACACGAGGTCCCCGGTCGAGAGCATGGTCAGCGCGACGGGCACGCCGGCGGTGTCGTACTGGTCGTCGGCCACTCGGGCGAAGCTGATGCCGGCGCCGTTCTCCCACGAGGCCAGGGCGAGACCCGAGCAGTCGTAGCCCCCGGGGCCGTTGCCGCCCCAGATATAGGGCTTGCCCAACTGTGCGAAGGCGAACAGAACCGCCTTGTCCCCGGGCGTGATCGGCTGGAACAGCAGCGCTTCGGTGGGTGGCGCACCCTGCGCGTCGCCGAAGGGGTATGCCGTCCCGTTCTGCACCTCCACCCAATAGCCGTGTCCGGACGGGGTCGACACCACCTTCTCGGTGGGATCGAGGCTGGGACCGCCGGCCGCCGAGCCGTAGAACCCGGCGTCGCCGAAATTGAAGATGCCCCCGTCGGACGCGACGAGCCAGTAGCCGTGACCGTGGGGCGTCGTCGCCATGCCGACGATCGGCTGGTCGAGTGCGATCGACCCTGTCGAGCCGTAGAACTGCGCGTCGCCGTACGAGAAGATGCCGCCGTCGGACGCCACGAGCCAGTAGCCGTGGCCGTCGGGCGTCGGCGCCATCCCGACGATCGGTTTGTTGAGTGCGATCGACCCCGTCGAGCCGTAGAACTGCGCGTCGCCGTACGAGAAGATGCCGCCGTCGGACGCCACGAGCCAGTAGCCGTGGCCGTCGGGCGTCGGCGCCATCCCGACGATCGGTTTGTTGAGTGCGATCGACCCCGTCGAGCCGTAGAACTGCGCGTCGCCGTACGAGAAGATGCCGCCGTCGGAGGCGACCATCCAGTAGCCATTCCCGTCGGGCGTCGTCGTGATCGCGACGACCGGATGGCTGAGCGGCACGCCGGCGGCCGAGCCATAGGCGGGTGCAGAGCCGAAGTTCCACACCGCGCCTTGGGCGTCGGCCAGCCAGAAGTTGTCAGAGGGGATGCTGGTGAGGCCCTCGATGCCGCTTCCCGAGTCGTGGCCCGACACGGCAGCGTCGCCGGCGGAGGCGGGAAGGATGACGAGAGCAACGCAGAGCAGGGCCGCGATGGCTGCGAGTACGCAGTTCGCTCTGGCTGCGGCGAACCCGGCGGTGGACCGACGACCAGGGCGAGGTTCTCCGACATCCACGCAGGTGGGATCGTCGCCCGCTCGTGCCTCCTTGAGCACTGCACTCGGTGTGCAGCCCGATTTGAGGGCTGGTTGGGTGCGCCCGGACCCCGGGTGGCCCCCGTCGGACAGTCGACCGTCAGACGGGGCCAGGGGCAGCGTTTCAGCGAGGCGACATCAGAAGGCCACGAGCCCTTCGCCACCTGCCCCGCCCGGCACGACAACCGAACCGATGGCCGACAGCGAGCCGTCAGGACCCACGTGGAACTCGTCAACGATCCCGTTCCCGCCGGTTTGTACATAGAGGAACTGCTGGTCTTGGGAGGCAGCTGCGTCGACGGTGCCCGGGTCCGTCCCGGTCTCGCCCGCAAGGGCGAGCTCGCCCGACGGCTGTTCCTCGAAGCGACTGACGTTCGCGCCCCCGGCGTTGGAAGCGAAGAAGGATCCTTGTGCACCGGTCACCCAACAGGTCGCACTCTGCCCGGTGAGCACGTTGTCGATGCCGCTCACCGTGCCATTCGCTGCCAACGCATACGTGGACAGCGCGTTGGTGCCCGCATCGGCCACCACGAGGTGTCCGGCTTGGTCGAATGTCACTCCAAAGGGCACCTGTCCCGGTTCGGCATTGACGACCGGACTCTGCGCCAGGTAGCCGAAGGGGCCGATGTGGAACACGTCGATGGCGCTGCCGCTCTGCTTCGTCGTCACCACGAGCTGCGAACCGTCGGGCGAAAAGGCCACCTGGCCCGGTGTGATGAGGAACTGCGTTGCGCCACTCGGCACGCTGAAGCCAAGCGAACGGTTCGAGCCGGGCAGGGGGATCAGCCGGCCGAAGAACGAGACGTACCCCTGAACGCTGGCACTCGAGCGCGTCGAGCACGTAGACGGAGTTGCCGTGCACGGCGACGCTGGCAGGGAATTGCCCTCCCGAGGACACGATCTGGCGCAAGGAGAGCTGGTCTCCGTGCACCGAGAAGACAGAGATGGTGTTGCTGCCGGCGTTGACGGCGTAGAGGAGACCTTGCTGCGGGTCGTAGGCCAGCGAGCCCTGCGAGGCGAGGTGGTCGACAGCAGAGCCGTTCAAGACACCGCCGAGACCGCCGGTGGAGTAGGTCCCCGCGGGAATCAGCGTTCCGTCGTCGTTCCGGTGAAAGGCGACGATCTGATTGCCGGCCGGGTTGTCCGTCTGGGCGAACACCGCAGCGTCACCACCAACGGCGAACGGCGGAAAGGGTGGTGACGGCGTTGCACCGGCTACGGCAGGCAACGCCGCAGCAGACAACCCCACTCCGGCTCCGGCGGCCAGGGCGAATCGAGCGAGTCTCTTCATTCCAATTTCCTCCTGTGGGCAGCTTCTCTCTGTACAGTCCTCGGGAGGCGCCCGCGCGTTACACGGGCTTCTAGGCGGCGCGTCCGACAAGCATGGAGTCAGAGGACTCCATGCTTGTAACACCGCCGGCATTGCCTTGGACAAGATGTCGTGCGATCAGTGCTCGCCCCGGCGACGAACGAGGGAGACACGAACATGGAGGAGGGCGCGACCAGCACCGTGGAGCACCGCCCTACGCTGCGCCAGGTGGAGATGGACGCCGAGCTGCTCGGCCGGTTGCGCGGCGGGGACGAACAGGCCTTTGTCATGCTGGTCGAGCGCTACCAGGTTCCGATGCTCCGCCTCGCGTGTTCGATGGCGCCCAGCCAGGCCGTCGCCGAGGAAGCGGTCCAGGACGCCTGGGTGGGTGTCGTGCGCGGGATCGATCGCTTCGAGGGACGATCGTCGTTCAAGACGTGGCTCTTCACGATCCTGGTCAACCGCGTCCACTCCGCCGGGGCGGACGAGGGCAAGCGCAGACGTAAACGTGCACCGTCCGTCGACCCCGCGCGTCTTCGACGTGTCCGGACAGTGGGCGGAGCCAGTGGAGCGCTGGGACGACGAGGTGGAGGAGCGGCTCGACGCGTCGGCCGCCGTGCCCGGGTTGCGCACCGCGCTCGATGCACTACCAGAGCGCCAGCGCCAGGTGGTCTTGTTGCGCGACGTGGAGGGCCTGTCCAGCGAAGAGGCGTGTGCGGTGCTCGGGATCCGCCCTGGCAATCAGCGAATCCTCTTGCACCGAGGACGCGCCGCGCTGCGCGAGCGATTGGCAGACGAAATGAGGCAGCCGTGAGCGTGCTTTCCTTGCGCCCGCGAGCTCTGGCCTGTCAACAGGCGATCGAGCTCGTCACCGAGTACCTCGAGGGCACCCTCTCGCGACGCCAGCGCCGGCGACTCGAGGCCCACCTCGCCGCATGCCCCAATTGTTCGGCCTATCTCGAACAAATCCGCGTGACGATCCGCCTCACCGGCACCATCGAGCCCGATGCCCTCTCACCGCAGGCGGTCGACGACCTGACCGAGCTGTACCGTCGCTGGCGCAACGAGCCCTGACCGCAAGGCGGCGCGGCGTGGGGCCGACGGGACCCTCGAGCTTCGTGCCCGCTCGCGCCGGTCACGCGGTGGTCGAAGTCGAATCGCTCCGCGCCGCATACGAAGCCGCAGAACGCTGGATGTACTCGAGCACGTCGGGTTGGATGCGATCGAGGCCGCGCCAGTCGTACCGGGTGGTCACGGCGGCTCCGACCAGGAGCCAGAACACCAGCCCGCCGGCCGTGAGGACCAGGCCGCGCGTCAGCCCGGCGTCTCCGGCGGCGCCGAAGTACAAGATGGCCCGCACACCGTCGAGCACCTGGCGCAGTGGCTCGAAGTTCGCCACGAACCGGAAGAACGGTGGCAGCGCCTCCAGCGGGATGGTCCCGCCCGAGGATGCGAGCGCGAGGTAGACGAACAAGAGCATCGCCACCAGTTGTCCCAGGGTGCCGAGGGCGGCGAACAGGGCGAGCGTCCCGGCCGCGATGGCGATCCCGGCGAACGACGTGAAGACCCACAGCAGACCGACATACGGCGCGTCCATCTTGAGGATGCCGACGGCGACGAGCAGCAGGATCGCGTTCAGGACCGGCACGATGGCGAAGGCGAGGACCAGCTTGGCCAGCAGCGTGTTCCGACGGCTGATGGAGGCCGGCGGCCGCTGTCGCCACCGGGGGCCGATCTCGGTCATGCCGTACCCGAGCGCGGCGTCGATCGTCGAGTTCACCAAGATGGCACCGAGGAAGCCGCACATGATCGCCAGGAGCGAGATGTAGAAGGCGCTCAGCCCGAGCGCGGTGTCGGGCGGCAGCGGGTGCAGCGCGGTCGTCTCCACGGTGATCGGATTCGTGGCCGAGACGCCGGGGCTCGCACTCCGTCCCACCTTGGCCGCTTCGGCGGAGAGCTTCCGGCCGAGGTCGACCGACACCGCGTGCAGCGCCGGCTGCGCGACGCCGGTGGCGAGCCCGACCCCGATCGACCCCGCCCGCGGGTTGGTCAAGAGCCGAATGGACGGCTTGCCCGCCGACGCCGACGCCGGAGCGAGGCCGTAGGCAGAGAGCAGCGAGGCGGTGAGGTTCGGCGGGATCGCGATGGTGGCGTACGCACCGTCGTGGTTCATCTGTCTGGTGGCCTCGGCCAGCGTGCCCGTGTCCAGGGACAGCCGGCTGGATACGGCATGGGAGCCTCGGAGAGCAGCGGCGACGTCATCGCCGATGTTGACGCGCTGTCCCAGCACGGTGGCGCCCTGGTCCTCGTTGACCAGGGCGACCGGCAGCCCGCTCAGGTGCGAGACGGGGTTCACCACCGAGCCCACGTAGAACAGGGTCATCAAGAACACGAGCACGCCGGCGATGAGGATCGAGCTCACCCACAGGGTGGGCACCCGGAGAAGCAGTGACGCGCGCAGGCGGGGCGGGGTGACGGCAGGCTCTGCTCCGTCGGGCTCCGATGAGGTCATGAGGGGGTCCCTTCCGTTCGGTGGCCGCAGTCAGCTTCGCCAATTATCCAGACCCGCCACCCGCGTGTCGCACGGACCGACGGGGGCACCGCTCGGCGCCTGCTGCGTCGCGACGGTCAGGCGAGCCACGCCGCGTGTCACGGCGACAGGACTCCGTGCAGTGGCCGCCCGCCGTGGGTGCTCGCGGCTTCGGTTAGAGGCGGTACACGCGTGCCGCGGTCCCGGCGAACAGCTTGTCGCGTGACTCGCTATCGAGACCCGCGGTCACGTCGCTGAACGTCTCGTAGAGGTCGTCGAAGGTGCCGTAGGTCGCGTCCACCGGGAAGTTGCTGGCGAACATGCAGCGGTCCGTGCCGAACGCGTCGATCGCGAAGTGGAGCCACGGCGAGAGGGCCTCGACGGTCATCGACTCGAGGGGCATCGCCAGTCCCGAGAGCTTGCACACCACGTTGTCGCCGACGCCGGCCAAGGCACGGATGCCGGCTTCCCACAGGGCCCGCTCCTCGTCGGAGTGCGAACGGGGCCATCCCGTGTGCTCCACCACCACCGACAGGTCCTCGAACCCGGCGAGCTTCGCCGCCGCCGGCTGGAGCTGATCGGGCTGGGCCATGAGCTCGAATACCAGGTTCCGCTCCGAGAGCGCGCGCAAAACCTCGGGGAGCGGCACCGGATCCCCGAGCGGGCCCATGGGGCGGATGCCTCGAAAGCGCGCGGCCGCCATCTGCCGGTCGAGCATGTCGACCGACTCAGCCACGGTGTCGGCCGGTGGCAGACCACCGATGATCGCGTCGGGACCGCCGTTCGCCGTCGCGGTGCGGTCGAGCTCGAGGGTCTCGTCGACGGAATTACGGCCCGTGGCCGCCGCGACATTGACGAACTTCTCGACGTGCCAGCCGGCGGACTCGGCCCGGTAGGTGTCGACGTCGAAGCGGCGGTGCATCCTCGAGGGGTCACCCTTGGATTGTTCGGGGACGTGCCCGAGGTAGGGATACCAGTCGGTGCGCGCGGGATCCCAGAGGTGCACGTGCGCGTCGATCACGCGAGTGGGCCGGCTCGTCATGGAGACCCCGTTGCTGGTTGTCCGGCGGCGGCGACGATCTCGTGGAGGCTGGCGTCGAGCCACGAGGGGATGGCCGGACCACCGTAGGTGATGGTGCCGATTGGACGCGGGTGGCTGCGCAGGCCGATCCAGCCGTCGCCGACGGCGAGCTCCGCACCGGCAAGGGCGGCAGTGTCGGAGTGGGCTAGGAGATACCCGACCAGCTCGGCGGATGGGCGCGCCGCCGCGCCGGCGGGCGCCTCGACGCTGACGGCGAAGGCCGTGAGAAGCCCACCGGTGCCACCCGCCGCGACACGTGCCAGCTGGGCGGCGGCCTGCGCCCGGCTACGCCCGGCCGGGGTGCCGGCGTCGCTGATGGTCACCAGGCGCACGGGACGGTCGGCACCGGTGGCGTAGTCGGCGGCACCGCGGGCCCACGCGGCGTCAGCGTGGAGCCGGTCGGTGATCCCCTGGTGGTCTGCGAGCACTTGCTGCCACTCGTCGCCAGTTGATGGCGGTGCGTCGGGGCCGGCGAGCGCGGCGACCACGGCATCGATCGGTCCCGCGGTCTCGGTGAGGGCGCGGAGTGCGGCTGTCGCGCCGTCGAAGCCCTCCGCATTCTCGAGAGAGTGGCATGTGATGGCGCGCGCCTCGAGTGCGGCGGTGACAGCGGCCGCCAGCTCCGGCCGGTCGCTGACGATGGCGCAGGTCTTCACGTCCGACGAGGCCGGTTCAGCCGCTGCGGTCTCCACGAAGATGGGCCCGAACCGAGGGTTGCTGCCGCCCTCGGTCGCCTGGCCCGCCTCCGCGGCGAGGAAGGCGCGCGGGATGACGGTCCGGAGCACTGCCTCGAGGGAGGCCACGTCCGCGGCTGCGAACCACCTCGACGAGACGAGGTTGGTCGACGACCGCCACCTCCGGGCCGCCGGCGAAGAGCACCTGGCCGGAGCACCATCCCGTGCCGCGCCCGACCAGATAGGCACCGAGGGGGGCGAGGTCCTCGGGCCCGGGCATGGAGTCGAGCGTCAGCCCGCCGCCGCCTCCGGCCCGGCCGGCCTGGCGAGCCCGCTCGAGTGCCGCCGCGACCATGCGCGTGCTGGCGATGGGCGAGATGGCGTTGACGGTGACGCCGGCCGGCGCGTGCCGGCCCAGATGCCAGCGTGAGCGGCGGCCACGGCCCGTTTGGCCGCGCTGTACCCGCCGGCGTCGGCCGCCCGCCATCCCGAGCCCGAGGTCACGCCGAGGATGCGTCCGTGCCCGGCCTCGGCCATGAGCGGCAGCGCGGCGTCGAGCACGTTGAGGTAGCCCCCGAGGTGGACCGAGAGCAGGGCGACGAAGTCCTCCTCGGTCCCCTGGGCGAAGAAGGACTGGCGGGTGATGCCGGCGACGTTGACCACCGCATCGAGGCCGCCGTGCTCCTCGACCAGTTCCTCGAACAGCGTCCGCACCGCCGGGCCGTCGGTGACGGAGGCCGACGACGCCTGCGCCGAGCCGCCCGCGGCGACGATGCGACCGGCCGTGGTCTCTTCGGGTTCTGGGAGTTGCTCGGTCCCGTCCAGCGTAACGAGCGGGTCGACGGTGACGACGAACCATCCGCCCCGGCCCAGCTCCTCGGCGATGGCGGCCCCGATTCCACCCCCGCCGCCGGTCACGACGGCGACCTGCTGTCGGGCGCTCACGGGGTGCCCGTGCGGACTTCGATCTCCAGGCCCTCGAAGGTGCCCGCCTCGAGCCATCGTTCGAGCACGTCGCGGTAGCCGAACCAGTCCCCCAGGCGACCCCCGTAGTTGCCGGCGAGAGGGCTCACATCTTCAGGGTGGCCCTCGTTGTTGATGCGCGACGGCGTGCAGGCTGACATCACCGCACTCGCGTCGATGAACGAGTCGACGATGGCTTGGACCCACGCGTCTTCGGCTTCGGCGCTCACGTCGAAGACGTCCACCTCGTGCTGCTCGAGCAGGCCTATGGCGCGTCCCACGAACTCGGCGCCGAGCACGGCGAGCTGCGTGTAATTGACGGTCACGACCGATTGCTGCGTGGGCGCCGGCATGGCGAACATGTTCGGGAAGTCGCGGCTCAAGATGCCGAAGAGCGTGCGCGGGCCGTCGGCCCACTTCTCGGCCAGCGTGACGCCGTTGCGACCGACGATCTCGTGCCCGGCGCGCCGCTGCAGCGGCGTGCGCTCCGCTTCGAATCCGGTTCCGTAAATGATGCAGTCGACCTCGTAGTGCTCCCCGTTCACATCGAGGCCGTCCTTGGTGATCTGCTCGATCCCGGCCGGGCAGTCGATCAACGTCACCCGGGGGCTGTTGAACGCCGCGAGGTATTCGTCGTGGAAGCACGGCCGCTTGCAGATGTAGCGGTAGAACGGCTTGAGGACCTCCGCCTTGGCCGGATCGCCCACGATCTCGTCGATCCGCCGCCGGTGGGCCTCCATCACCTCGAAGTCGAGGGCCTCGGCACCGCGGGCGATGTCACCGCGGGTCATGCCCTCTTTGACGGGCGGGTTGTTGATGGCCGCGTAGTTGTGTGTCCACCCGTCGTCCACCTGGTCGTCGTCGACCGCGACGCCCAGCATGATGGCCTGGAAATTGTCCATGCGCGACCGCTGCCACCCTGGCCCGAAGCCGACGGCGAAGTCGGGCTCGGTGGGCCGGTTGCCGCGTTCACCGATGGCCGAAGGCGTGCGCTGGAACACGTAGACGTGCTTTGCGGATTCGGCCAACGGCGGCACGCACTGGATTCCCGACGCTCCGGTGCCGAGCACGGCGACGACCTTGTCGCCCAGACGGTCCAGTGGTTCGTGGGCCCCGCCTCCGGTGTAGTCGTAATCCCAGCGCGCCGTGTGGAACGAGACGCCCCCGAAGTCCTCCATCCCTGCGATGACGGGCAGCTTCATGAGGTTGAGGATCCCGACCGCCAGGACGTACCACCGGCAGCTCACCACGTCGCCGCGGTCGGTGTGGATCCGCCAGCGCGCCGCGTCCTCGTCCCACTCGGCCCGGGTGACGCCCGTTTGGAACAGGGCGTCGCGGGTCAGATCGAACCGGTCGGCAATCGCCTCGAGGTGTTCCCTGATCTCCTCTCCGTAGGCGTAGCGCCGGGAGGGGATGTAGTCCAGCTCCTCGAGCATCGGCATGTAGATGTAAGACTCGACGTCGCACATGACGCCCGGGTACTGGTTCCAGTACCAGGTGCCGCCGATCCCTCCCGCCTGGTCGACGATGCGGATCCGCTCGATTCCGGCCTTGCGGAGGTTGGCCCCGACGAGCACGCCGGCGATCCCTCCGCCGACGATGACGACGTCGACCTCGTCGGCGACCGGAGGCCGCTCGATGTAGGGCGTGTAGGGGTCGTTGCGGTACTGGGCGAAGTGGGCGTCGTGGTCGAGGTCGCGGATGTCGGAGCGGCCTTCGACCAGCCGCTTGTCGCGCTCCGCGAGGTATTTGGCGTGGACGGACTCGGGGTCGAATGTGGCTGATTCGTCGGTTGTGGACATGGTGCAGTCGGTGTCGGGTCTCGGCTCAGATCAAGGTCGGGTCTCGGTCGTGGCGGGAGAGTAGGACCCTGTCCGCAGGGAATTCGAGCCCTCCACCCCCGGCCAGAGTGTAAACGTCTTCCCGTTCCCCGGCCCAGCCTTTCCTGGCCCCCGCTCGTGTGCTCGCTCGCCCTCGGCCACTGCACGGTCCGGCGCAGCGTCCCCGCCCCCGCGAGCCAACAGGCTCTCGATGCACGGGGGCGCCCGTGGTAAAAGCCGGGCGAGCTCCCGCGAGGTGGTCCCTGTCCTCCTCGGTAGCCTCGGGCCCGGAGAGCTGACGAGGTCCGAGCATGCCGTCGGATCGCGCGGAGCGATGAACGAAGGGAGATGGGCGTGGACGTTCGACCGAGGCAGCCGTCCATCAAGGGACCAGCCCAGACCTTCACCGGCGACGTCTGGATCGACCCGATCGCCGTCGGCGTGGAGCCTTCCCGCGTGCGGGTCAATGCCGTCCACTTCTCTCCTGGCGCACGCACGGCGTGGCATTCACACGCCCGCGGGCAGACCCTCTTCGTGACAGAGGGGCGAGGGCTCGTGCAGTCGCGCGGCGACGAGGTCACCGAGATCGGCCCGGGCGACATCGTGTCCACGCCAGCAGACGAGTGGCACTGGCACGGCGCGACGCCCGACAACCTCATGACGCACCTGTCCATCACCGAAGGTGTGGGCGACGCTCCATTACCCGAGACGAACTGGGGCGCGCACGTGACCGACGCCGAGTACGGCGCACGCTGAGAACGGCACGGCGTGCGAGAGTTCTCGGGCAAGGTCGTCGTCGTCACCGGGGCCGGACGGGGGATCGGGCACGCGGTGGCGCGGGCGATGGCTCAACGGGGTATGACCGTCGTCCTCAGCGACGTGGCGGCCGCGCAGCCAGAACGCGCCGCGGCGCTGATCCGCGCGGAATCGGAGGCGGTCGGAGTCGTCTGCGATGTCACCGAGCCGGACCAAGTGGGCCGGCTGGCCGAGCTGACGATGGAGCGATTCGGCCGGGTCGACCTCCTGTGCAACAACGCCGGCGTCGTCTCCGGCGGCCGGACGTGGGAGATTCCGCTCGGCGAGTGGAACCGGGTGCTGAGCGTGAACCTGTGGGGGGCCATCCACTGCATCCATTCGTTCGTCCCACTCATGGTCGGCAACGAGTCCGGGGGACACGTCGTGAACGTCGCCTCGATGGCGGCGGTGACGCCCGTCCGCGGCATCGCTCCCTACAACGTCAGCAAGTACGGGCTGCTTGCTCTCTCCGAGACGCTCCACGTGGACCTCCAAGCCGCGGGGAGCACCGTCGGGGTCACCGTGGTGATGCCCGGGCGCGTCGCGACGTCGCTCGGGTCCCCCAGTGGGGAGCCCGATCCCGATCCGGGCGACGAGGTGGCTGCGGCCGAGGCGGGGGTGCTGACGACGGACGCCGTGGCGGAGCAGATCGTGACCGCGGTGGAGCGCGACCAGCTGTATCTCTTCACACACGGAGACCGTTTGGAAGACGTCGAGGCGCGCTTCTCCCGGATCCTCGGCCGCTGACGCGGCCCCTTCGCAGCGTTCCCAGCCGAACAGGTAGCGTCCGGTCCCCAGCACGGGTCGGAAGGAGCAGGGTCGAGTCATGAGCGAACAGCGTGTGGCGATCGTGACCGGCGGCGCATCGGGGATCGGGCTCGCCATCAGCCGGCGCCTCGCCAGCGACGGGCACGCCGTGGCGGTCCTCGATCTCGACGGTGATGCCGCGATCGACCGCCGCACGGGCCATCGAGGCCGACGGTGGGAAGGCAACAGGTGTCGCGGCGGACGTCGCCGAGCGCGAGCAGCGTGTGGGCCGCGGTGGACGAGGTCCGCCAACTGTTGGGCCCGCCGGCCATCCTCGTCAACAACGCCGGCACGGGATCGACCTTCACCCGATTCCTCAAGGTCACGCCCGACGACTGGGACCGTGTGCTGCGCGTCAACCTCACCGGGGCGTTCCACTGCTGCCAGGCCGTTCTCCCCGACATGGTCGAGGCCAGGTGGGGCCGCATCGTGAACATCTCCTCCTCGAGCACCCACAGCGGACAGCCCCTCCTCGGGCCCTACGTGTCGTCGAAGTCGGGGCTCAACGGGCTGACCAAGTCCCTGGCCCTCGAGTTCGGGCCGCGCGGCATCACGGTCAACGCCGTTCCTCCCGGGTTTCATCGATACGCCCATGCTGCGCGCCTCCGAGGAGAGGGGTGAGTTCGGCCCGGGAGGAGTGGACGACGCCATCGCCCGGACTCCGGTCCGACGGGCCGGCCTGCCGGACGACATCGCTGCGACCTGCTCGTTTCTCTGCCGCGAGGAAGCGGGCTACATCACCGGCCAGATCATCGGGGTCAACGGCGGGCGCAACACCTGACCGCGGCCCGGAGCGGTTCGCGGTCAGGTGTCGTAGGGCAGCAGGTCGTCGTCGAGCTCCACGTCGAACGTGCGCATCACCATCGCGAACACCTCGTACGCACCGACGGTGAAGACGACGTCCATCAGCTGCTGGGTGTCGAGCGACGACGAGAGGTCCGCGTAGGTGGCGTCGGCGATGCGGGCGTCGGCCACCAGCTCGTCGGCCGCCGCGAGCAGCGCCCGCTCGAGCGGATCCCAACCCGGCGTCGCCGGGCCCGACGCGCACCCGCGCCATCTCTTCGGGGGTGATGCCGGCCACGCCCGCCTGGTACACGTGCTGGGCCCATTCGTAGGCGGCGCCCCGCAGGTGGGCGACACGGAGGATCAGCAGTTCGCGCTGACGGGCGGTGATGGTCGTGAAGTAGAGCGCGTGGCTGATGAGATGGTTGTAGGCCGTCGTCAGCTCGGGGTGATGGGCCAGGACGCCCATCGCGTTGAGCCCCTTGGGGCTGGCCGGATCGCGCGGCGGCACCGGGAGCCGCGGATTGGACGGCCGGTAGGCCGCCGCCAGTGCCTCGCTCATGCCGCGCGGCCATTCCCGTGGCGGGATCGGCTGGACTCGGCTCATCCGCGCGAACTCCGGGAGCACGTCCCGGACGAACGCCTCGACCTGCGCCTCGCCCGATCCGGGCCAGCCGCAGACCAGGTAGCCGTAGCCGGCGTCGCGCCACTTGGCCGCGTGCTTGCGGGCCAGCTCGAGATCGTCGAGGGACAGCGATCCGGCCCGCAGGATGGATGACGGGTCGCGTCCGCGGCCTCGGCGGCCAGCTGGTCGAGGCGGGCGTTGGCGTCGCGCAGCGAGTTCGGCGACCCGAAGGCGTGCCACACGTCGGCATAGCGGGCCGCCAGCGGGAGCGTGCGCCGGGGCCCGGTGCCGCCGACCCAGATGGGCGGATGGGGCAGCTGCACGGGCCGCGGGCGCAGCTGGGCGTCGTGCAGCGACACCCGCTTGCCCTCGTAGGAGACGACCTCGCCGGTGAACAGCCGGGTCACGATCTCGAGGGTGTCCTCGAGCAGGTCGAAGCGCTCGGCCGTCGGGGGGAAGGGGATCCCGAGCTCGAGGTGCTCCTTCTCGAACCAGGCCGCGCCGAGCGCCAGCTCGAGCCGGCCGTGGGACGCGTGGTCGACGGTGACCGCCTGGGCGGCCAGCACCGACGGGTGCCGGTAGGTCGCGCCGGTGACGAGAAGCCCGAGCCGGATCCGCGACGTCAGCACCGGCCAGGGCGGCCAGCGTCGTCATGCCCTCGAAGGTCTCGCCCGGGCCGTCGCCGTACATCGGCTGGAAGTGGTCGAAGCCCCAGACCCCGTCGAAGCCGAGGTCCTCGGCGAAGCGGACCCGGCGCACGAGCTCGTCCCAGGACATGCGCTGCTGTGCCACGTCGAGTCCGAACCTCATGCTCGCCATTCCTCCTTCTGCGTCGATCCGTGCGGCTCGTCCTGCGTCGTCCTATGACGTCTACGGTCGGTGAACTCGGCCACCCGGCTGTGGAAGCGCCAGGCGTCGCCGTCGCGGTGGAGGACGTCGTGGTAGCGGCCGACGAGCTGCACGGACCATCCGCGCTCGCCCTTGAGCAGGAAGACGACGTCGCTCGTCGCCACGCCTCGTCGTCGTCCCACTCGGTGACGAGCGTGTTGAGCACGAGGTGGCGTTGGGGCCGCGCCGGCCTCCACTCGCCATAGGCCGCCCGCAGGGCGTCGTGGCCGCTGTGGCGGCCCAGGCCGGGATGTCGCAGACGCCGTCGGGGCAGAACGTGGCGACGACGTCGTCGGTCCGGCCGTCGTCGAGCGCCTGGGTGTAGGCCGCGATGGCGGCGCGGACGCCCGCGGCGACGTCGGCGAAGGTGCGCTCGGTTGGCCAGCGCGAGTTCCTCAGAAACTCGATCTCGACGACGGGCATCTCGAGCGGGTTCACGTTGACCTTGCGGAGCGCGGGAGCAGCCTGTCGTAGGGGAGGCCGGCGAGGAAGCCGTCGATGACCCGCTGGTAGTTCGAGATGTGGCCCTCGTTGCGCTCCGACAGGCGCATGTACTCGAAGCCCCGGGCGTGCAGGCCCGTCTGCTGCGTGGGCAGGTTGGAGAAGTCCTGGGCGGGGATGGGCGGCCAGCGCGGGTCGTCGTACTCCCAAGGCTCGGGCACCGGCGGCGTCTCGGGCTCGTCGCCCTGCGGGAACCGCGTGAGCGACCACATCTCCATCAGCGTCTCCTCGGGCCCGAGCGGCCGGAACCGGTAGGAGGAGGCGCTGCTGTACATGGGCAGGACGAAGTAGTGCGGGAAGCAGTACGCCCATCGGCTCGTTGAGCCCCTGGTCGTCCAGCTCGTTGAGGTCGGGGATGTCGCAGCCGCGGTCGCGGTGCGTCGTCGAGACCGCCTCGTTGAGGCGGCGCTCCCAGGTCGAGCGGGCCAGCTCGTAGTCGGCCGGGAGCTCCAGGTCGGCCAGCGCTCTCGGCGATCTGCACGTCGCGGGCGTGCACCATGCCGGCCATGCCCTCGCTCATGGTGCGCAGGTACTGGAGCTCGGCGTCGACGAACGCCCGCGGGTCGAACTCGGCCGGGTCGCGGGCGGGGAAGCGCCCGGGGATCCGCAGCTGGGGGTGCGCCTGCAGCACGTGGTACTGCTCGACGAAGGCCTCCTCGGCCAGCTTCCAGTTGACCGGCAGGCGGCAGGCGTACCACCACTCGGCCCGCAGCGACTCCACCTTCCAGGCGTCGAGCACGGTGGCGAACGGCTCGATGCACTGCCGCAGCGGCGGCGCGTCGTCGTCGAGGTTGATCCAGGCGCACCCGCCCCAGGTCTCGCAGCGCACCGGCGTCAGGTCGAGGTCGGCCGGCTGCGAGGTTGTGCTCGGAGAAGCGCCCGGGCTGGGTCGACCCGGGTGTTCTGCCCGTCGGGGCCGTAGCACCAGCCGTGGAACGGGCAGACGAAGCCGCCCGGGCGCGAGCCCCGGCCCTGGGCGACCCGGACGCCGCGGTGCCGGCAGGCGTTCTGGAAGGCCCGCACGCCCGAGGTCCTCGGTGCGCACGACGATCGACCGACTGGTCGAGGATCTCGTACTCGGCGAAGTCACCGGCCTCGGGTATCTCCTCGAGCCGGCAGGCCATCTGCCAGACCCGGGGCCACAGCAGCTCGGCCTCCATGCGGTAGAAGTCCGGGTCGTAGTAGCGCTCCTTGGGGACCCGGTCGGGGACCTCGATGGCATAGGGCACCGGGAGGGCCGACCACTTCTGCTCCACGATCGTCATACTGTCGTCCCCTCGGCCGTGCGCTCGACTCGGCGTTAGACTAACCGGTCGGTACAACGTGCCGACGGTGCACCTCCCCGAGGTCGCGCCCGGTCCACCCGGCGACGACAGGGGCCCGCACTCGACATGCACACATCCGCCCAGCCCGCAGCCGGCGCACCGACGTCCGCGGCGACGTCGACGTCCTCGTCGTCGGCGCCGGCATCACCGGGATCTACCAGCTCTACCGGGCGCGCGAGGCGGGGTTCTCGGCCCTGCTGCTCGAGGCCGGCGACGGCGTCGGCGGCACCTGGTACTGGAACCGCTACCCCGGCGCCCGCTTCGACTCGGAGAGCTACACCTACGGCTACCTCTTCTCCGAGGAGCTCTTCGACGAGTGGGAGTGGCAGGAGCACTTCGCCCCGCAGCCCGAGACCGAGCGCTACCTCAACCACGTCGTCGACCGCTTCGACCTGCGCCGCCACATCCGCTTCGGCGCCCGGGTCACCTCGGCCGACTACGACGAGGCGTCGGGCACCTGGCGCGTCGACGGCCGGCGACGGGACGCGTGGTCGCGGCCCGCTTCCTGGTCGCCGCGACCGGCGTCCTCTCGGTGCCGTACCTGCCCGACGTCCCCGGGCGCGAGGACTTCGGGGGCGAGTCGTACCACACCGGCCTGTGGCCGGCGACGCCGGTCGACTTCGCCGGCAAGCGGGTGGCCGTCGATCGGGACCGTCGTCGAGCGGCGTGCAGGTCGTCCCGGCCATCGCCGACGAGGTGGCGTCGCTCACCGTGTACCAGCGGACGCGCCAACTGGTGCACCCCGCTCAACAACGCGCCCGATCACCGCCGAGGAGCAGGCCGCAGCTCCGGGCCGAGCTTCGAGCAGCTGCGCGACGTCCTCAACACCTCGGTGCACGGCTTCCACCACCCGCCCCACGACCGCACCGCCTTCGACGACCCCGAGGACGAGCGCCAGGCGCTTCTACGAGAAGATGTGGAACAGCCCGGGCTTCACCAAGCTCACCAGCAACTACACCGACCTGCTGTTCAACCCCGACGCCAACGCCGAGTGGTGCGACGTTCATCGCCGGCAAGATCCGCGGCATCGTGCACGATCCCGCGACGGCGGACCGGCTCATCCCGAAGGACCACCGCTTCGGCGAGAAGCGGCCACCCTTCGTCACCGGCTACTTCGAGGCGTTCAACCGGCCCAACGTGTCGCTGGTCGACCTCGCGGGAGACCCCGATGGTGCGGGTGACGCCGACCGGGATCGAGACGACCGACGGCGTACCGCGAATTCGACATCATCGTGTGGGCGACCGGCTTCGACTTCGGCACCGGCGCCCTGTCGCGCATGGGCATCCGCGGGCGCGGACGGCCTGGCGCTCGACGGACTACTGGGCCGACGGGCCGCGGACGTTCCTCGGCGTCCAGACCCGCGGCTTCCCGAACCTCTTCTTCCCCGGCGGCCCGCACGCGGCGGCCGGCAACAACCCGCGCTACAACGGCGACCAGGTCGACTTCGTCACCGACCTGCTCGTGTACGCCCGCGAGCACGGCGACGACATCGATCGAGGTGAGCGAGCGAGCCGAGGAGCGCTGGACCGACATGGTCGACCGCGGCGCGGCGTCCCCGCTCTCCTTCGGCGAGAGCAGCTACTACTTCGGCACCAACATCCCGGGCAAGCCCAAGCGCTACCTGCTCAACTCCGGCGGCCGGCCGAAGCTGTTCTCGGTGATCGCCGACGTGGTGGCCAACGACTACGACTCGTTCACGTTCTCGCAGGCGCCTCGCCGGCCGGCGCGCCGGGCTGAGCGGGCGCGCGTCTGACGCTGGGTGCTCACACCGTGGCGACCGGCGTGACCGGCGAGCCCACCACGCCGGGCATCCGCAGCGGCGGCGCGGTGAGCAGGAACCGGCTGCGGCCGTGCTCGCGCAGCCACGCCGCCAGCTCGTGGAGGTACCACATCTCGCCGAGGGGCACGCCGAGCTTGAACAGGCACAGGTGGTGGATGGGCAGGAACGAGTGCCGGCTCGGGTCGCGGTCCTTGCCGAGCAGCCCTTCGACGGCGTAGTTGTCGGCCACCAGCGCCGAGATCTGCGAGTCGGCGATCCACTCGAGCAGCGACGGGTCGCGGGCGTCGAGGTAGGAGCACATGGTGTGGATCTTCACCGGGTCGGGGTTGCGCTCCCACTCGAGCACCTTGGTGGCGAAGCCCGGTGTGCAGCAGGAGCATGTCGCCCGGCTCGACCACCACGCCGTCGGCCGCCATGATCTCCTCGAGCGTCGCGCGGTCGACCCTGCGCCACTCGTGGCCGAGGTGGTGGGCCAGGTCGACGAGCACCCCCCGCCCCTGCACGCCGTGCCAGGCCATGTGCTCCAGGCCGAGGTGGTGGGCGAAGCGCCCGGTGCTGGCCGCCGTCCCCGCGCGGCGTCGGGCTGGCGGACCGACCAGGTCGACGCCGGCGCGGTAGCCGTTGTAGTAGACGGCCTCTTCGACCCCGTCGCCGTCGGCGTCGAACTCGGCGCCGACGTGGGCGAGCGAGTCCCACTGCGTCGAGTACTGCAGCGAGAGCGTCACCACGTCGTCGGCCCAGACGTCGACGTACTTGGGGTCGCCGAAGTCCTCCATCTCGCTCATGTGGACGTTGTAGAAGGTGGCCGGGTCGCCCGTTCATGTCCTCGGTCGGGGCGACCACCGGCGGGTGCCGGCGCTGGTTGAGCGCGGTCCCGCCGGGGTAGTCGAGCGGCAGGCTGAGGCAGAAGCTGATGCCGGCCTCGACCTCGCGGACGCCCTGGAGGACCTTGTCGGGGGTGAGCAGGTTGATCCGGCCCAGCTCGTCGTCGTCGCCCCAGTCGCCCCAGGTCGAGCCGGGCGGGCGCTGCTTCCACCGCTTCGTCACCGCGCGTCCTCCTCTCCTGTGTCCGTTGCCATGTACCGACCGGTTGGTCTATCCTTCGCACAGGAGCTTCGCGCACCGTGCGGTCCGCGAGTCGTCGCCGGTGCACGGAGGAATGGGACAGCACATGCCGGACAAGCCCTTTGTCGTCTCGGCCGACGGGCACATCCTCGAGCCCACCGACCTGTTCATCACCCGCCTCCCGAAGCACCTGCGCGACCGCGGCGTCTGGGAGGAGGACTTCGAGATCGAGCCCCTCGTCGAGGGCGGGGCCCGGATCTTCCGGCGCCTGCACACGCCGGGCTTCGAGGGCTGGACGATCTCCCGCTACCGCCAGACGGGCGGGCGCATGCCCGAGGGCGACCCCGAGACTGATCATCGAGGACCTGGCCTTCGACGGCGTCGACGTCGGGGTCATGCACCCGAACCTGTCGCTCTTCGGCCTCTACTCCGACGACCACGAGCTCTCCATGGCGCACGCCCGGGTCTACAACGACTACATCATCGAGCGGTTCTCGCCCTACTTCGACCGCCTGGCCCCCACGGCGCCGGTGCCCCTCACCGACATCGACGACGCCGTGGCCGAGATCGAGCGGGTGGCCGCCGGCGGCTTCCGGGCCATCCTGCTGCCGGCGACGCCGCCGAAGCCGTACTACTCGCGGGACTTCGACCCGGTGTGGGCGGCGGCGCAGGCGAACGGCGTGCACGTCTTCATCCACACCCAGACCGGCGGGGTGAAGGTCAACGACCCGGCGTCGACCACGCTCAAGGTCGTCATGGAGAACGCGGCGCAGGTCAACCAGCCCGATGACCGAGAAGTCGGCCTCCAAGCGGATGATCACCCAGGCGATCTACAGCACCATCGTCCCGCAGCAGGTCATCTGCGAGCTCATCGGCGGCGGCGTCGCCGAGCGCTACCCCGACCTGCACTTCGCCCTGATCGAGTTCAACGCCCACTGGCTGGCGTCGCTGGTGGGCGCCATGGACAAGTGCTGGGTCACCGGCATCGGCCAGGACGCCGACTGGTGGCTCGGGCGTCTGGGACGACACCCGGCCCGCCAACGAGCAGCCGGGCATGGCGCAGCTGTTCCGGCTGAACGAGAAGTGGCCCTACCCGCTGACGCCGAGCGAGTACGTCAAGCGCCAGTTCCACGTCTCGTTCCAGGACGACCCGGTGGCGGTGGCCTGCCGGCACATCACCGGCCTGTCGACGATCGTGTGGGGCAACGACTACCCGCACGCCGAGGGGACGTTCCGGGGCAGCCGCCAGCTGCATGGCCGAGCAGTTCGCCGGCGTCCCGCTCGACGAGCGCGACGCCATGGTCGGCGGCACGCTCGGCGGGCTCCTCGGGTTCAAGGCTCCGGTGGCCGCCTGAGCGACCGCGACGAGCGAGTACCGCTTCGACGGCCGGGTCGCCGTCGTCACCGGCGCGGGGCGGGGCATCGGCCGCGCCTACGCCCTGCTGCTGGCCGAGCGCGGCGCCGCGTCGTGGTCAACGACCTCGGCGGCGCCATGGACGGCGACGGGTGCCGACGCCGGCCCGGCCGCCGCCGTCGTCGGCCGAGATCGCCGGCGCCGGTGGGTCGGCGCTGGCCGACACCAGCGACGTCGCCACGGCGGCGGGCGCCCAGGCGGTGGTGGACGCCGCCGTCGAGCGGTTCGGGCGGCTCGACATCCTCATCAACAACGCCGGCATCATCCGCTGGGCCGGGTTCCCCGAGGCCGACGAGGACAACCTGGCCCGCCACCTGGCCGTGCACACGGTCGGCTCGTTCAACACCGCCCGCGCCGCCTGGCCGCACATGGTCGAGCAGCGGCTACGGCCGCATCGTGATGACCACCTCGAGCGGCATGTTCGGCCTGCCCACCAACATGTCCTACGCCACGGCCAAGGCCGGCGTCATCGGCCTCACCCGCAGCCTGGCCGTGGCCGGGCGCCGAGCACGGCATCCGGTCAACCTCATCGCGCCGGCGGCCATGACCCGGATGGCGGGCGGCGGCGGTCCCGCGCGCCATGACCGCCCGAGCAGGTCGCGCCGATGGCGGCCTATCCTCGCCCACGAGGCCTGCCCGGTGAGCGGCGAGATCTACGCGGCGGGGGCGGGCCGCTTCGCCCGCATCTTCATCGCCTCCACGCGCGGGTACGTCGAGCCCGGACCGGAGGCGACCATCGAGGACGTCGCGGCGCACTGGGCGGACGATCAACGACGAGACGGGCTCCTGGATCCCCGTCGGACCTCATGAGCTGGTCGGCCGCGCTTCATGGCCCACCTCGGTCCCGGCGAGCTGAGACGCTCGACGCGCCGGCTGGCCTACTCGTCGAGCAGGTCGGGCTCCTCGGCGACGATCTGGTCGTAGAGCGGCTGGAACTGGTACCAGCCGGTGCGGTGCCCGCCGGCCTGGCCGGCGGTCTTCTCGGCCACGTCGGGCCGATCGGCACCGGGGTCCCGGCCGCCTCGGCCAGCAGCTGGGCCTGGCAGGTGCGCTCCATCGTGATGAACCACCAGGCCGCCTCGTCCACCGTGCGCCCCACGGTGAGCAGGCCGTGGTTGGCCAGGATCGCCGCCTTGTGGTCGCCGAGCGCGTGGGCGATGCGCTTGCCCTCCTCGAGGTCGAGCACGGCGCCGGTGTAGTCGTCGAACACCACGTGGTCCCCGTAGAAGGCGCAGGCGTCCTGGGTCAGCGGGTCGAGCGGCCGGTGCAGCGCCGACCACGCCTTGCCGTAGACCGAGTGGGAGTGCGCGGCCGACACCACGTCGGGGCGGGCGGCGTGGATCTGCGAGTGGATGACGAAGGCGGCCAGGTTGAGCGGCCAGGTGCCCTCGACGACCTCGCCGTGGTCGTTGACCAGCAGCAGGTCCTTGACCCGGATCTGGCGGAAGTTCATGCCGAGCGGGTTGACCCAGAAGTGGTCGGTGCGCTCGGGGTCGCGGGCGGTGATGTGGCCGGCGGTGCCCTCGTCGAAGCCGAACCGCCCGAAGAGGCGGAAGGCGGCGGCCAGCCGCTGCTTTCGATGCCGGCGCTCCTCCTCCACGCTGTCGAACTGCGGGAAGGCGTGCGGCGTGCGCTCGGATGGCATACGCACCAGTGTACGGACGTTGTACCGGTCAGTCCATAGGATGGGGACGTGGACTTCTCCCTCAGCGAGACCGAGCGCGACCTGGTCGAGCTGTGCCGTGACTTCGCGCAGAACGAGATCGCCCGGCGCGCCCCGGCCGCCTGGGAGGAGGCGCGCTGTCCGACCGACCTCCTCCGCGAGATGGGGCAAGCTCGGCCTGCTCGGCATGCTGATCCCCGAGGAGTGGGGCGGGATCGGCATGTCGACGGTCGGCTTCGTCGCCGCCATGGAGCAGATCGGGCTGGCCGACCAGTCGGTGGCCGCGGCGTGGCAGGCGCACGTGACGATCGGCTCGCTGCCGCTCTACCTCTTCGGCGACGACGAGCAGCGCGAGCGCTGGCTGCGCCCGCTGGCCGAGGGGCGGGCCCTCGGTGCCTTCGGGCTGACCGAGCCCGACGCGGGCTCCGACGCACGCGGGCATCCGCACGCACGCCGATCCGCGCGACGGTGGCTGGGTGATCAACGGCCGCAAGACCTTCATCTCCAACGCCGGGACCGACATGTCCTTCGGCGTGACCCTGCTGGCCCGCACCGGAACGGACGACGGCGGCCGGCGGAGCCGCGCCGAGCTTCGCCAGCTTCGTCGTCGAGAGCGACACGCCCGGCTTCACCATGGGGCCGAAGATGCGCGGCATCGGCTGGCGCGGCCTCGACACGCCGCGCGCTGTACTTCGACGACGTCTGGGTGCCCGGCGACCACCTGGTGGGGGACCCCGCCATGGGGCTCACCCAGTTCCTGCGCACGCTCGAGGTCGGGCGCATCTCCATCGCCGCCCTCTCCCTCAGCCTGACCCAGGCGGTGCTCGACCTGGCTCTCGAGTACGCGCGCCAGCGGGTGCAGTTCGGGCAGCCCATCTCGAAGTTCCAGGCGGTGCAGTTCAAGCTGGCCGACATCGCCACCGAGCTCGAGGCGGCGCGCTGGCTCACCTACCGTGCCGCCTCGCTCCGCGACGGCGGCCAGCCCTTCCACAAGGAAGCGGCCATGGCCAAGCTGAAGGCGAGCCGCCTGGCCGTGTGGGCCGCGTCGGAGGCGGTGCAGATCCACGGCGGGCTCGGCTACATGCTCGACTCGCCGGTCGCCCGCTTCTACTGCGACGCCAAGGTGCTCGAGATCGGCGAGGGGACCAACGAGATCCAGCACCTGGTCATCGCCGCGCTCGGCCCTGGGCTGCTGAGTCAGACCGCGGCGAGGCGGCGGATGGCCTCGGCGATCTCGACGCGCCCGGGAAGCCACGCCCGTTCGAGCTCGGGCGCGTACGGCGGCGGGGTGGCGGCGGCGCCGACCCGCTCGATGGGCGCATCGAGGTCCCAGAACCCCTCCCGGGCGACGGTGGCCGCGATCTCGGCGCCGATGCCGAAGGGCACGACGGCCTCGTGGGCGATGAGGAGCCGGCTGGTCTTGTGCACCGACGCCAAGACGGGCTCGAGGTCGAGCGGCGCGATGGTCCGCAGGTCGATCACCTCCACCGACGTGCCCTCGCCCGCCACCTCCTCGGCGGCGGCGAGCGCCTCGTGCACCATCCGCGACACCGACACGACGGTGATGTCGGAGCCCGGTCGCACGACGGCGGAGCGGCCGATCGGGACCAGGTGGTCGGCGGCGGGCTTCGGCCCCTTCATGCCGTAGAGCAGCCGGTTCTCGATGAAGACGACCGGGTTCGGATCTTCGATCGAGGCGCGGAGCAGCCCGTAGGTGTCGGCCGGCGTCGAGGGCATCACGACGGTGAGGCCCGGGATGTGGGCGAGCAGCGCCTCGAGGCTCTGCGAGTGCTGGCTGCCCGAGGAGCGGCCCGCGCCGAACTGGGTCCGCACGGTCAGGGCCATCTCGGCCGCCCCGCCCGTCATGAAGGGGAGCTTGGCGGCCTGGTTCAGCAGCTGGTCGAAGCAGACCCCGAGGAAGTCGAGGTACATGACCTCGACGACGGGGCGCATGCCGGCCATGGCGGCACCGACGGCGAGGCCCACGATGGCGGTCTCCGAGATCGGCGTGTCGCGGACCCGGTCGCCGAAGCGGGCACGCAGCCCGCGGGTCAGGCCGAACACGTTGCCGCCGTCGCCGACGTCGACACCGGCGAGGAAGACGCGCTCGTCGGCGGCGAGCTCGGACTCGAGGGCGTCGTGCACGGCATCCATGGTGCGGTAAGTCGCGTCGCCGTCCATCGGACGCGGCAGCGTCCGGCGTCGTCTCGGCCACGACGGCCCGCGGCCGCACGACGAAGTCGAAGAGTGACGCCGCCGACGGCGCAGGCAACGCAGCGCGCCTCTTCGACGGCCTGGTCGAGGTCGGCCGCCACGGCGGACTCGAGCCGGTCGATGTCCGCCTCGGCGACGCCGGCACCGACGAGGACGCTCGCGGTGGCGGACCAACGGATCACGCGCTTGCCACTCCCGCACCTCGTCCTCGGACCGGTAGCGCTGTGGGTCGCCCTCGTAGTGGCCGTGCCAGCGATAGGTGGCCGCCTCGACGACGGCGGGACCGGCTCCCGATCGGGCTGCCAGGACGGCGCCCCGCATCGACCGACGCAGTGACCACCCCGTCGTTGCCGTCGACGGCCGCGGTAGGCGATGGCGTAGCCCGCGGCGCGTTGCTCGAGGCTCGCCGCGTGCTGGGCCGAGGCGCGGGAGAACTCCGAGTAGCCGTTGTTCTCGCAGAAGAAGATCACCGGCAGGCGCCAGACGGCGGCGAGGTTGAGCGACTCGTGGAACGCACCCTGGGCAACGGCACCGTCGCCGAAGAACGCGACGGCAACGCGGTCGTCGTCGCGCAATCGCGCCGCCGTGGCCGCACCCGTCGGCGATCGGCAGGCCGGCTGCGACGATCCCGTTGGCGCCGAAGATCCCGCGGGTCGGGTCGGCGATGTGCATGGAGCCGCCCCGGGCGCGGTTCGTCCCCTGCTCGCGCCCCATCAGCTCCGCGAACATGCGCCTTGGGATCGAGGCCCTTGGCGAGGCAGTGGCCGTGGCCGCGATGGGTCGAGGTGATGACGTCGTCGTCGCGCAGCGGCCAGCACGCGCCGACGGCGGCCGCCTCCTGCCCGATGGAGAGGTGGACGAAGCCGGGCACGAGGCCGTCGCGGTACAGCGCGGCGACGCGCTCCTCGAACCCGCGGATGAGCGCCATGCGGCGGTACATCTCCAACAGGTCCGTGTTCGAGAGCACCGGGGCGGCATCGCTGCGGACGGGCACGGTCGGGTAGTGTACTGATCGGTACAAGCAGGAGGCAGATGTCCGCGCAGATCGAGATTCCCGACGTCGTTTCCTGTCGCGGGAGAGGTGTCCGGCAAGCGGGTCGTCATCACCGGCGCCGGGCGGGGACTCGGAGCGCTGCTGGCCCACGCGTTCTCCTCGGCCGGTGCGCCCGTCGTCCTCGTCGCGCGCACCGAACGCGACTTGAAGGCCGTCGCCGGCGCGCTGCCCGGGCCGTCGCTGGTCATGAGCGGGGACGTCACCGACGAGGACTTCAACGAGGCGATCGCCGACGCGGCCGTGCGCGAGTGGGGCGGTCTCGACGTCTGGATCGCCAACGCGGGCATCTCGCCAGTGGTGGCCGGTCCCCGCGAGACGGACGCGGCGGTGTGGCGGCGGGTCCTCGAGGTGAACATGACTGGTGCCTTCCTCGGAGCCCGCGCCGCGGCTCGGGTGATGGACCGGGGCGGGCGTGTCATCTTCACCGGGTCGGTGCTGGGCGAGCGGCCGCGCAAAGGGCTGTCGGCCTACAGCGCGTCGAAGGCCGGCCTGTCGGCCCTGGCCAAGGGGCTGGCGCTCGATCTGGCCCCGGCGGGCATCACCGTCAACGTCGTGGCCCCGGGCTGGTTCGACTCTCCGCTGGCCGAGGGGTGGAAGCGCACCCCCCACCTGTCCGAGGCCATCACCGGCCATACGGCGCTGGCCCGCTGGGGAGCCCCGGCTGATCTCGCCGGCGCCTACCAGTTCCTCGCGTCGGACGCCGCGTCCTTCATCACCGGCGCCGTGCTCAGCGTCGACGGTGGGTACCTCCTCATATGACGGCTCATCTGACAGCTGATGTGGCGGGCCAGGGGGCAGCCCGGCGGGTGGTGGCCATCACCGGCGCGGGCGGCGCGCTGGGTGCCGCGGTGTCGCGACGACTGGCGAGCGAGCCCGGCACGGCCGTGGTGCTGAGCGACGTCTCCGAGGCCTCGCTGGCGGCGACCGTGGCCGGCTTGGCGGACTCGCCGTCGCCGGTGGCAACGGTGATCGCGGACGTGCGCGACCGTGCGGCCGTCGAGGGAGTGGCCGCGCTCGCGCTCGAGCAGTTCGGTCGTCTCGACGTGCTGGTCAGCAACGCGGGCGTGCTGACCCCGAACGGGCGCATTCACAACCAGACGACCGAGGATTGGGAGCGCGCGTTCGCAGTCAACGTTTTGGGCGCGGTCAACGGCGTCAGCGCTGCGGTCGCGGTCATGCGCCCGCAGCGGTCCGGATCGATCATCCTCACGGCGTCGGTCGCCGGCCTGACCGCCTGGTCCCACGCCGCGCCCTACTGCGCGACGAAGGCGGCGGTCATTCAGCTGGCCAAGGTCGCCGCGGTGGAGTACGCGCCAGACGGGATCAGGGTCAACTGCGTGTGCCCCGGCACATTCCGCTCGGCCATCCACGAGGGGCTTCCCGACGAGGCCCTCGAGGCGATCGCGGCGCGCCACCCGCTCGGCTTGGGGTCCGCCGACGACCTCGTCGGGGCCTACGCCTTCCTGGCGAGCGACGACTCCCGCTGGACCACCGGTGCAGCCTTGGTCGTCGACGGCGGGTACGCGGCCCCGTGACCGCCGTGACTAAGCGTCGTCGCCGGGATCGGGGTTGGCGATGCCGCGCATGAAGATCTCGGCGAAGGGCCGGCCCACCGAGCGTGCGGAGAGCCGCCCACCCGGCTTCAGCCACAGATAGGTGTAGTTGTGCATGCCGAGCCAGGCCCGTGCCGCCAGCCAGGGGTCGACGTCGCGGAATTCCCCGGTCTCGACCCCGGCGCGCAGGACCGCCTCGACTCGGCCCTCGTAGTCGCGCCGCCGCAGGCGGAACTGCTCGGCTCGGGCACCGGTCAGGGCGGGGAACTCGTGCAAGAAGACCCACACGTGATCGGGGTAGCGGTGGATCACGTCGAGCAGCTCGTCGCCCAGCATGGCGAGTTGTGCCGAGGGCGTCCCTCCCGCAGCGGCGACGCGGTCGGCGCCGAGCATGACCTCGTCCATCACCCGGTCGTGGATGGCGGCGAGGAGCTCCTCCTTGGAGCCGATGTAGTGGTAGAGCGCGCCCTTGCCCAGGTCGTTGGCCGCGCAGAGCTCCATGATCCCTGTGGCGTGGTAGCCCTGCCGTGCGAAGACACGGGCCGACGTGTCGATGATCGCCTCACGCCGCTGCTCCCATTTCGCGCTGCGGCGGGTGTCGCCGCTCGGCTGCACGCTCATGGCTGCGACGCTACAGGGAGCGGGCCCTACCTCAGAGGTTCCGCGGGAGACGGGTGATGAGAACGGACGTCAACTGGTACGGCGTGCTGGCCCACCACGCGGCGCGCACGCCCGACAAGGCGATGACGGTGTTCGAAGACGAGGTGCTCACCTACGCCGAGATGGACGCCAGGGTGAGGGCGCTGGCCGGCGGGTGGCAGGCCAGAGGGGTCGGACCCGGTGACGTGGTCGCCCTGCTCTCGTACAACTGTCCGCAGTTCCTCCAGTCGATGTTCGCCGCCAACTGCCTGGGTGCGATCGCCATGCCGATCAACTGGCGGCTGGCGGCACCGGAGGTCCGGTTCATCCTCGAGCACTCAGGCGCACGCGCGCTCGTGTGCGACGAGGCGCTCCTCGAATTGTCGAACCAGGCGACCGCCGGTGCGGAGGGCGCCATTGTCCGGTCGTGCATCGCCGCGGAGGCCGCGCCGGGATGGACCACGCTGGGCGAGCTCGAGGCGGACGGCACCACGGCGCAGCCGGTCGCGACCGAGCCCGACGACGTCCACCGCCTCATGTACACCTCGGGCACCACGGGTCGCCCGAAGGGCGTGATGGTCACGCACGCCAACCTGGCCTGGAAGAACCTGGCCCACATCATCGAGTTCGGTTTCACGGACGCGGACCTGGGCCTCGCGTGCGGGCCGCTCTATCACGTGGGGGCGCTCGACCTCACGACGACCTCACTCATCGCCGCCGGAGCCACCACCATCATCCACCGCACCTTCGACGCCGCTGCCGTCGTCGACGAGCTCGAGCGTTCGCGGGTGTCCACCGTGTGGCTGGCTCCGGCCATGGTCAACGCCATCATGGCGCTCCCAGAGGTCGACCAGCGAGACCTGGCCACGGTGCGCCTGATCATCAACGGCGGCGAGAAGATGCCGATCCCGCTGATCGAACGGATCCAGCGCACCTTTCCGTCCGCGTGGTTCGCCGACGCGTACGGCCTGACCGAGACGGTGTCGGGGGACACCTTCTTGGACCGCGACAGCATCGTCTCCAAGCTGGGCAGCGTCGGACGGCCCTGCCTGTATCTCGACATGGACGTGTGGGACGAGGAAGGACGGTCCGTCCCCGCCGGGTCGCGCGGCGAGATCGTGCTGCGCGGGCCCAAGGTCTTCAAGGGCTACTGGCGCGACGACGAGGCGACGGAGCGGGCATTCGAGGGAGGCTGGTTCCACACCGGCGACATCGGGGTACGCGACGAGGACGGATACCTGTTCATCGTCGACCGACTGAAGGACATGATCGTCTCGGGCGGCGAGAACATCGCGGGCTCCGAGGTCGAGCGGGTCCTCTACGAGCACGACGCCGTGCTCGAGGCGGCCGTCGTCGGCCGGCCCGACGAGCGATGGGGCGAGGTGCCCGTCGCCTTCGTGGTCCTGCGCCCCGACGCCACGGCCACAGCCGAGCAACTGCTCGCGCACTGCGACGAGCAGCTGGCCCGGTTCAAGGTCCCGAAGGACGTGACGTTCCTCGACGCCTTGCCGCGCAACCCGTCGGGCAAGGTGCTCAAGCGCGAGCTGCGCGCCGGGAACGGGTGATCAGGCGGGTTCGATCACGACGCGGATAGCGCCACTCGAACGGTCGGACGCCACCCGGAAGGCCTCGGCCGCGTCCTCGAGCGCGAACCGATGGGTGATCACCGTGGCGGGGATGTCCGGCTGCTCGGCGAGCATGGTGGCGGCCTCGTCCATCTCCCGCACGCCGTCGTGGGTGCAATAGCCGAGGGAGGGGATGAGCCGGGCCTCGTGGCGGAAGAGCGGCATCCAGTCGAGCTGGACCGGGCCGAAGTGCACCCCGAGCACGACGATCGTCCCGCCCGGGCCCACCAGTTCGCCACAGCGAGCCAGGCTCTCGAGCGAGCCGGCGGCCTCCACGACCACGTCGTAGGTGCCCTCGGCGCCGACGCGTGCCCCGAGCCGTTCGCCGGCCTCGCGCTGGTGTGGGTGCCGCGCCTCGAGGGCGATGTCCTCCCCGCCCATGCGCTGTGCACCCGCGACCGCGAGGAGGCCCAATGCCCCGGCGCCGACGACGGCCACCCGCTTGCCCGGGCCGGTGTCGGCCAGCCGCAGCGCGTGCCACGAGACCGAGGCCGGTTCCACGATGCTGGCGTCGCGGAGGTCGAGACCGCTGGGCACGGGTACCAGCCGCGCCGGTGGGGCGCGGAACTGGTCGGCCATGCCGCCGTCGGCCCCGATGCCGAGCGCGCGCTGGCCGTGGGTGGGACAGAGGTTGTAGGCGCCGCGCCGGCACTGCTCGCACTCCATGCATCCGTAGATCGCTTCGACCACCACGGGCGTGCCATCGCTGCGCACCCCGGCGAGCTCGTGGCCCAAGATGTTGGTGCTGCCGAACCTGATGTAGCTGAGGTCGGAGGCGCACACGCTGGTCGAGCGCATGTCGAGGACTTCGCCCATGCCGGGAGGCTCGTCCAGCTCGACGACGTCCACTCCCTCGCCGTTGCTGCGCACGGCCTTCACCGAGGTTCCTGTCGTGCGACGCGACCGGCCGCGACATCTTCAGGGAGCACACCGCGCAGGCCGATGCTGTTGAGCACCGTTGCCAGTGCGAGATAGCCCCCGACGACGAAGAGGAGCTCGAGGAGCTGAGGCGGGTCGAACGAGGCCGCGAGGCTGCGCCAGGTTTCGTCGCTGACTTCATACCCGTCGAGCATCTCGTCGGTGGCGGCGAGCAGAGCTCGTTCTTCTGCGCTCCATACGGCGGCGCCGGGACCCTCGGCGACGGCGCTGATCTGTTGGTCCGACAGGCCCACCTCTTTGCCCATCCGGGCATGCTGGTTCCACTCGTAGCCCGAGCCGGTCCGCGAGGCCACCCGCAGGATCAGGAGCTCGCGGACCCGGGGCTCGAGCGTCGCCGCTTCCCCGACCATCATGTTGGTGAACGCCAGAAAGGTCTCGCTCAAGGGCACCTGGTGCGCGAATAGTTCCATGACGACAGGCATCGGCGGCGCGTCGGGCGCGCCGGAAAGGTACAGCTCAGGCCGCCGCAGGTACGCGAGCAGCGTGGCGCGAGTCTGCGTCATCCCATTGGTCGAAGGGGACCGGCGTGAGCCGGACCTCGGGTGCGGGCGTCGTCATGGGCGAAGAGCGGCATTCTCGCGCCGCGGGGCCAGGGCCGCCATCAGGTGGGGCGCTCTCGTGGCTCCCGTGGGTCGGTGCGGCCGGACGTTGCGGCTCGGAGCGACGGCCCGGCGTCGCGCACCCATGTGGCAACGACGTCGTCGAGCTCGCCGAGCTGGTCTTCGGTCACGTAGAGCCCGCGCGTCGGGCAGCGACGCGCCCAATTCGACCAACAGCGGCCGCAGGTGGACCTCGACGGCTCAGCGCGTGCTGCAGACCAGCCCCGACCATGACCGGGACGACGGTGACGCCGAGCAAGTCAGTGGCGCTGAACCAGTCGAGGAACGACTTGAGCAACCCGGTGTAGCTCGCCTTGTACGTCGGCGACGCCACGACGGTCAGCGAGGTGGCGCAGATCGCGTCGACCGCTTTGCGCACCACGACCGAGGACCAATCGAAGAGCTGGGGCCCGAGCTCGGCGAGGTCGACCACGATCCGCTCGGCGCCGGCCAGTCCTCCGGCATCGGCTGCTGCCGCTGCGACGGCTTCGGCGACACCACGGGTCCTCGAGTGGGCCTTCGGGTTGCCGACGACGATCCCGACGGTGCTCACGGCGTGCGCGTCACCGCAGGGTGGGGATGATCTGTGGCAGTTCGGCCGTCGTCCTGATCCCGGGTGCGGCCGCGCAGACGACCGCGATGGCGTTCACCGGACGGTGAGCGGTCAGGCCGGGCGAGGTCGCCGCCCACTCGTCGGGATCAACCGGGAAGTGGATGTCGATATCGAGCGGGGTGTCACCCTCGAGCAAGACGTGCCAGCCGGTCTCGCGCAAGTCCCACCGGGGCTCGACGTCGGTGGTCAGGTACCAGTTGGCGCTGAAGCTGAGGACTGGGTCTCCCGTCCCGACTGCCCGTGACCAGGAGGCGCTGCGCACCGACCGTCCCAGACTCGACGCGCCCGGCGGCGACGTCCACCGCCTGCCGCGCCACCGCCACCTCGCCCGTCGCCGTGACGTCGTCGAGCGGGATCGAGAGTGCGTCGGCCACGGCGCGGAGCGAGCCCGCGAACGAGCCGCCACCGTGCGCCTCGAGGCCCCGGGGATCGAAGCTCGCCGGATCGCGACCAAACCCCATCAGGTCGAAGATCATCTCCGGCGAGTTGCGCGACGACATGTCGGCGAACTCCTCGATGCTCAATCGATCGAGCCTGCGCTGGAGCGACAGGAGCGCGAACGGCAGCGCCTCGGTGATGAATCCCGGGCTCGACCCGGTGCTGTAGAGCGACGTGCCGCCGCGCTCGCACGCCAGCTCGATCCGCTCGCGCACGTCACCAGCCAGGCTGGCGGGATGGTGGAACTCGCTGCGCGTGGACACCACGTTCGCGCCGGATTCGAGCAGCCGGCAGATGACGTCGATGTCGGCCCGGTCTCCCATGTAGAGCACGCAGTCGGGCTGCAGCGACACGATCTCATCGACATCTCGCGTGGCCACGCACCCCGGTCGGACGCGACGCCGCACAGCTCGCCGGCGTCCTTGCCGACCTTGCCGTCCGAATACACGTAGAGCCCGACGAGCTCGAGCTCGGGATGCTCGATCACCGCCTGCAGGGAGCGGAGACCGATGTTGCCGGTGGCCCACTGCACGACCCGGTAGGGCCCATCAGGTCCACTTGCCGCCGTCACCCATGTCGATCACTCCCTCCTTGGCGGTGCAGGTCGCCTAGCGGCCGGACCAGCGGGGCGGCCGTTTCTCGGCGAACGCGCGCGCGCCCTCCTGGGCGTCCTCGGAGTGGAACACGGCGTCGACCAGGGCGCGTTGTTCCGCCCACAGTTCGTCCTCGGTCCGTCCCGGCGACCGCCGCAAGAGGCCTGAGCACAGCCTCGACGCCGAGCGGCGCGTTGCGCGCGATCGCTGCCGCCAGCTCGAGGCCGGTCTCGAGTGCATGCCCGGGCTCGCACAGGCGCACGACGAGACCGTGGTCGAATGCCGCCTGCCGCGCTGAGCGGTGCGCCGGTCAGCGCCATCTCGGTCACCACGGACTGGGGCAGGTGCCGAGGCAGGCGGAGCAGCGCGCCGCCCCCGGGGAAGAGGCCGAAGCGGACCTCGGGCGACCCGAAGATGGCGTCGATGGACGCCACGATGAGGTCGGCGATCAGGGCGAGTTCGAGCCCACCGCCGAACGCAACGCCTTCCACCGCGGCGATCAACGGTTTGCGGCAGCCGTTGCGGAACACGTCGTCGATCCGCGACGGGCAGGCCCGACTGGGCGAAGGCCTTCAGGTCCATGCCGGCACAGAACGATCCGCCGGCGCCGGTGAGCACGCCGACCCGCAGTGTGTCGTCGGCATCGAGGGCGGCCAGGGCGTCCAGGACGCCGAGCGACATGTCGGAGTCGATGGCGTTCTTGACCTCGCGGGCGATCGAGGGTGATGACGAGGACCCGTCGACCACCGTGGTCGTGACTGCCTCAGCCACGTCGCCTCAGGTGCGGGCAGCGCGTGCCGCACACGGAGGGGGTCACGGCGTCAGGACCGGCAGCTTCTCCCAGCCGCGCACGGTCGAGGTCCGGGCCTGCACCGCATTCTCGTGGTCGACCTCCCAGTCGGGGAAGCGCTTCAGCACCTCTTCGAGCGCGACGCGGGCCTCGAGGCGTGCCAGGTGCGCACCCAGGCAGAAGTGGAGGCCATAGCCGAAGCTCATGTGGCGCTGGACCTTGCGGCGGATGTCGAGCCGGTCCGGGTCGGGGAACTGGCGCTCGTCACGGTTGGCCGACGCGTTCAGCAGGACCATGACGCTGCCCGCCGGGACGGTCTGGCCGTAGTGCTCGACGTCGCGGGTCACGTAGCGGGCCTGCACCGGCGAGGGGGGCTCGTAGCGGAGGATCTCCTCGATGCGCGTTCGGGATCACGTCCGGATGCTCGACGAGGTCCCTGCGCTGGTCGGGGTGGTCCGACAGCAGCTTGCCGGCCCAGCCGATCAGGCGTGTGGTCGTCTCGTTGCCGGCGCCCGAGAGCAGGCCGATGTAGCCGAGGATCTCGTCGCGGGTCAGCGTGCGCTCGGTGCCGTGCTCGTCGGTGAAGCGCGCCGTGAGCAGCTCGGTCATCAGGTCGTCGGAGGGATGCTCGGCCCGCCACTCGATGTAGGCCGCGTAGTCCGAGGCGGCGCCGTCCTGCGCGGCCAGGTCGGGCTCGGGCATCACGCCCTCGTCGAGTCGCAGGCCGTCGTCGATGTGGTCGCGAATCGCCTGCTGGTCCTCCTCGGGAATGCCGAGGAGCATCCCGATGGTGCGCATGGGGATCTCGGCGCCCAGGTCCGCGATGAAGTCGAAGCCGCCGCGTGCCGACGAGCGGGTCGAGCGTGCGCGCCGCGTAGGCCCGGACCTGGGGCTCGATGGCGGCCAGCCGGCGCGGCGTGAAGACCCGGCTGAGCAGTCCGCGGTACAGGTCGTGGTCGGGCGGGTCCTCGAAGATGAACATGCCCGGCGGCATCTCGATCTCGGCCTTGATGATCTCGAGCACCGACCCCTTGGCCGAGCTGTAGGTCTGCCAGTCGACGAAGGCCTTCTCGACGTCGTCGTAGCGGCTCAGCGCGTAGAAGTCGTACTTCTCGTTGAAGTAGAGGGGCGCCTCGTCGCGCAGCCGCTTCCACACTGGGTAGGGGTCGGCGTCGATGTCGAAGTCGTAGGGGTCGTAGTACGGCGCGGGCGCGGTCGTGGCCATCTCGTCGCCTGCCCTCTTGTGAGCGCTCCGGTGAAGTAACATTGTTGCGTGGCAAGAGCAGCGTTCTCAGATCGTGCCCGTGCCCTCGTGTGAGGCCGCTCGGTGAACGTAACATTACTGCGTGGCAGAGCAGCGTTCTCAGCCGCCCCGTGGGCGTCCATCCCGGCCATGCTCGCCGCAGCCGAGGACCGGTTCGGCGAGCAGGACCGCGGTGCGCGACGGCGAGACCACCCTCTCGTACGCGGCGCTCGCCGCGGCCGCCCGCACCTTCGGTGCCGCCCTGGTGGCGTCGGGCGTCGAGCCCGGGCGACCGGGTGGCGATCTGGTGCCCGAACTGCGCCGAGTGGGTGGTCGCCATGCTCGGGATCCTGGCCGCCGGCGGCGTGCTCGTGCCGGTGAACACCAGGTTCAAGGGCGCCGAGGCGGCGGAGATCCTCGTCGCGGAGCGGCGCCCGCGTGCTCGTCACGGTCACCGACTTCTTGGACACCGACTACGTGGCGATGCTGAGGAGCACGGGTGCCCCGCTGCCGGCGCTGGACACGGTCGTCGTGGCCCGCGGTCCGTTGCCGCGACGCCGCCGGTGACGACCGGGAGGCGGTGTCCTGGGACGACTTCCTCGGCCGCGCCACCCCGGATGCGCACGACAGAGGTGCAGCGCCGCAGCGCCGCGCTGGGCTGCGACGATCCCTCGGACATCCTCTTCACCTCGGGGACGACCGGCGTGCCCAAGGGCGTCGTCATGACGCACGGCCGCACACTCGTCGTGGCCACCGACTGGGTCGCCATGAGCGGGTTGACCGCGGGCGATGTCTACCTCCAGGTCAATCCCTACTTCCACATGTTCGGCCTGAAGGCGGGGATCCTGGCCAGCGTCGCCGCCGGGGCGACGATGCTGCCCGAGCCGGTCTTCGACGCCGGACGCGTCCTCGACCGGGTCGAGGCGGAGCGCGTCACCGTCCTGCCCGGCGCCCCGACCATTTACGGCGCTCTCCTCGACCATCCCGACCGCGACGCCGCACGACCTCTCCAGCCTGCGCGTGGCGGTGACCGGCGCAGCCGACATCCCGGTCGAGCTGATCCGCCGGGTCCAGCGCGAGCTCCCGTTCTCGGTCGTCGTGACCGGGTACGGGCTCACCGAGGCCGGGACCGCGTGCGCGACCTCCGAGGCGGACGACGCCGAGGCGATCGCCACCACCGTCGGGCGCCCGCGTCCGGGCTTCGAGGTCCGCATCGTCGACGGCGAGCGCGACGTCGACGACGGGCGACGCCGGGCGAGATCCTGTTGCGCGGCGGCAGCGTGATGGCCGGCTACCTCGACGACCCCGCCGAAACCGCCAAGGCGCTCTCTCCGGACGGCTGGCTCCGCACCGGCGACCTGGGCGTGATCGATGCGGCCGGCCGCATCCGCATCGTCGGCCGGGTCAAGGACATGTTCATCGTGGGCGGGTTCAACGCGTACCCGGCGGAGATCGAAAACGCGCTGTTGCGCCATCCGGCCGTGCAGCAGGCCGCGGTCATCGGCATCCCCGACGAGCGCCTGGGTGAGGTCGGCATGGCATTCGTCGTGGTGTCCGGGGGTGTCACCGAGGACGAGCTCATTGCCTGGAGCCGCAGCGAGATGGCCAACTACAAAGTGCCGCGGGCGGTCGAGATCGTCGGTGCGCTGCCGCTCAACGCCACCGGCAAGGTGATGAAAGAGACGCTGCAGGCGCGCGCGGAGGAGATGCGATCGAGGGGAGTGGCGAGATGAGCGAGGACGGACTCTCGTCCCTGGCCGGGCTGCGGGTGGTGGAGCTCGGCGTCTGGGTGGCGGCGCCGGCGGCCGGCGCGTTGCTGGCGGACTGGGGCGCCGACGTGATCAAGGTGGAGCCACCGAGCGGCGACCCGATGCGCAACGCGTTCGGTTCGCTCGGGATCGGGAAGGACTTCCCGAATCCCGCCTTCGCCCAGGACAACCGGGGCAAGCGCAGCGTCGTGCTGAACCTGCGCACGCCCGAAGCGCGGGCCAGCCTCGACGCGCTGCTCGCGACGGCCGACGTCTTCTTGACCAACCTGCGACCCGACGCACTCGACGGGCTCGGCCTCGAGCCCACCGAGACGGTGGCGCGCCACCCCCGCCTCGTGTACTGCAGCGTGAGCGGGTACGGGCTGCGCGGCCCGGACCGGAACCGCCCGGCCTACGACATCGGCGCCTTCTGGGCGCGCTCGGGCTTGTCGGTGCAACTGGCCAACAGCGACGGCGTCCCGCTGAATGCCCGCGGCGGCATCGGTGACCACATCAGCGCGCTGGCCGCGCTGGCGGGCCTCCTCGCCGCGGTGCTCGAGCAGCGCCAGACCGGGCGCGGGCCGCGTCGTGGAGGTCTCGCTGCTGCGCACGGGGACCTACGTGCTCGGCTGGGACCTCAGCCTGCAAGAGACCGTCGGCAAGGTGGCCAAGGCCGAAGCGCGCCACGCGAACCAGACCCCGCTCATGAACTCGTACCGGACCAAGGACGGCCGCTGGTTCTTCTTCACGGGTCTGGAGGCGGACCGCCATGTCGAGGCGGTGTGCCGCGCGCTCGGGCGTCCGGACCTGCACGACGACCCCCGCTTCGCCGACGCGCGGATCGCTGCGCCGACATCGCGCCGAGGTCATCGCCGTGCTCGACGAGATCGTGGCCGAGCGCACCTTGGCCGAGTGGGCCGAGCGGTTCGACCGCGAGGGTGTCTGGTGGGCGCCGGCGCAGGGACCGGCCGACGTCTTGACCGACCCCCAGCTGGCGGCGACCGACGGGTTCCTCGAACTCACAGACGAGGCCGACGGGACGGTGCGGCGGTCGGTCAACGGCCCAGTCAGCTTCTCGGACGTCGCGGTGCGCCCGGCCTCGCCGGCGCCGCGCCTCGGTGCCCACACCGCGGAGGTGTTGGCCGAGGTGGCTCCTCAGGACTGAGCGCGGGCGCGGGCCAACAGCCCGCGGGCGATGACGAGGCGTTGGATCTCGTTGGTCCCTTCGCCGATCACCATCAGCGGCGCGTCTCGATAGAGGCGCTCGACGATGAACTCCGTCGTGTAGCCGACGCCGCCGAGGATCCGCATCGACTCCATGCTCAGCTCGAGCGCGGTCTCGCTGGCGAAGAGCTTGGCCATCCCGGCCTCCACGTCACAGCGCAGGCCAGCGGCTTTGCGCTCGGCCGCGTTCTTGGTCAAGAGCCGTGCCGCCTCCAGACGCGTGGCCATGTCGGCCAGCTTGAGCTGAATGGCCTGGTGCTCGCCGATCACCTTGCCGAAGGTCTCGCGCTGTTGCGCGTAGGCGAGCGCGGCGTCGAAGGCGGCCCGCGCCACGCCGACGGCCCGCGCCGCGATGTTGATGCGGCCGATTTCGAGCACGGAGAGGATCTGGGGCAGGCCACGGCCCGCCTCGCCGACGAGGTTGGCGGCGGGGATGCGGTGGTCGGCGTAGGCCATCTCGACCGTCTCGACGCCGCGGTAGCCCAGCTTGCTCACGTTCTTGGAGACCGAGATGCCCTCGAAGCGCGGGCCGGGCTCCTTCTCGACGATGAAGGCCGAGATGCCCTCCTCGGAACGGGCCGCCAGCGCCACGATGGCGGCGCGCTCGCCGTTGGTGACCCAGGCCTTCGTGCCGTTGAGCACGTACTCCTCCCCGTCGCGCTGGGCCCGGCAGGAGAGGTTGCGGGTGTCGCTCCCGGCGTCGGGTTCGGACAGCGAGAGGCACCCCCGGCGCTCTCCGGTGGCCATGGCCGGGAGCCATCGGTGCTTCTGCTCCTCCGTCCCGTGCGTGAAGATCAGGGTCGCCGCCATGGTGTGCGTGTTCACGATGCCGGTCAGGCTCATCCAGCCGTAGGCCAGCTCCTCAATCACGCCGATATAGGTCAGCAGGTCGAGGCCGAGTCCGCCGTAGGCCTCGGGGATCGTGATCCCGAACAGCCCGAGGTCGCGCATGGTCGCCACGATCTCGGCCGGGAACGTGTCGCTGCGCTCGAGCGCGGGCGCAGCGGGGATGACGTCGCGCTGCACGAACGCGCGCACCGTTGCGATGATCTCGGCGCGAACGGAATCGTCGACGGGTTGGGAGTCCGCGCCGCTCACGCCGGCGCCGCCTTCCTCACGGCGATAACCATACACTTCATTCCTGTTGACGCTGAATCTCAATTCGGAGAAGAATGTTTCCCCTATGACGACGGGCCTCATGCACGATGGGCTCGAGTCGGCAGCGCACCAATTCCCTCATCACTCCGGGCGTGCTGGCGGGCGACGACCGCTGGACCTTCGACGAGCTCGACCGCGCCGGCAACGCGGTGGCGCGCCATCTGGCTAGCCACGGTGTCGGCCCGCGCGACCGGGTGGCCGTAATGACGACCAACCGCCCGGAATTCGTCGCCGTCGTCGCGGGCGCCAGCAAGCTGGGCGCGGCCCCGGTCCTGATGAGCCCGGCCTGGAAGGCGCTCGAGGTCGACACCGCCGTGCGGCTGACAGGGCCCTGCTACGCCGTGGCCGACGGCCCCGGCGCGGCACTGCTGGCCGAGCGGGTCGGCGCCGCCCGTGTCCTCGACCTCGACGGCACGGGACGCGGCCGACGTCATCGACCGCGCCAGTGCCCTGCCACCACCGGACGCGACGATCGGGACGGCCGACGACGCCGTCTTGGTTTTCAGCTCCGGCACGACGGACACCCCCAAGGCCGTCCGTCATACGCACGCGTCGATCACCTTGGCCACGGCGCACTGGTGCAGTGCGCTCGGCCTCGGGCACGACGACCGCTTCCAGGTCGCCACGCCGCCGTCGCACATCCTCGGACTGCTGAACCTGTTGGCCGCTGCCGCGGCGGGCGCGACCGGTGCGTCTGCACCGCCGCTTCGACCTCGACGTGGAGCTGCGCGCCATTGACGAGGAGCGGATGACCCTCGAGATGGCGGTCGCCCCGATCGCGCTAGCCATGGCCAACCATCCCGACCTCGAGCAGCTACGACCTCTCGTCGCTGCGCTACGTCATGTGGGGGGCGACGCCGGTCACGGCGTCGGTTGCCGAGACTGTGAGCGCGCGCACCGGTGTGCGCTGGCTGCCGGCGTACGGAACGAGCGAGGTGCCGGTCATCGCGGCCAACCCCGTCGGGGACCCGGGCGCCTGGCGGCTGGACTCGGCCGGGCTCCCGGTCGGTGACGTGGCGCTGCGAGTCGTGGACCTCGATTCTGGTGCGGTCCTCGCCCCGGGCGAGACCGGTGAGGTCCAGGTGCACAGCGCGTCCGCCATGGCGGGCTACCTGCCCGACGAGGCGACGGCGGACGCCTTCGCCGACGGCTGGTACCGCACCGGCGACGTCGGTTTCCTCGAGCCGCGATGGTTGGGTCCACCTCACCGACCGCTGCAAGGAGATGATCAAGGTCAGCGGGTTCCAGGTGGCACCCGCCGAGATCGAGGCTGTCCTGCTCGGGCACCCCGCGGTGGTCGACTGCGCCGTGTTCGGGGTGTTCGACGAGCGTGCCGGCGAGGTCCCCGTCGCCGCCGTCCAACTCGAGCCCGGCTCCGACGGTCGGCCCCGACGAGCTCGCCGGCCTGGTCAGCGACTCGCTCGCCACGTACAAGCAGGTCCGCCACGTGGTGCTGGTCGAGGCCGTGCCCCGGACGCCGTCGGGCAAGGTGCTCCGGCGCACACTGCGCGACGAGTGGGCGCCCGCCTTCTCCGCGCGCACGAGCTGAGCGAACGAGTTTGCATGGACGTCCGCCTCTCGCCCGAGCAGGTCGCGCTGCGGGACTCCGCGGCCCAGGTGGCGTCGCGGCTGGGCGTGCGGAGCGGTCGCCGATCTCGACGACACCGAGCGCGCCGCGAAGCTCGACGCCGCCGTGGCGGCCTCGGGGTGGCGCGAGCTGCGCACCGCCACCGACGAAGGCACGCCCTGGGCCTCGGCGGTCGAGGTGGCGGTCGTCGCCGAAGAGCTCGCACGGGGGCTCGCCGACGCGCCCGTATCTCGGCCCGACCATGGCGGCCGACCTGCGGCGCCTGGCGGGCGCGCCGGCGTCCGCCGGGGCCGAGACGATCCTCATCGGCCCCGACCTCTGCGCGTCCGGCGCGGATTGCCGACGGCGTCGTGGAGCTCACCACGGTGCCGCTCGACGCACGCGGCGCGCGGGCCGCCCTCGTGCTGTTGCCGCCGGGCGACGAGCGTGAGCACCACGAGGTCGGCACCGTCGCGCTCGGCGGCAGCAGCCACCGCGCGGGACGGCGCGCCGGGGTGGACCTGACCCGGCCCGCCAGCGCCGTCGCCAGGCCGGGCTCCGTCCGCGTGCTTCGAGGGGCAGACCCGCGCCCTCGTCCTACGACGACGTCGCGCGCTGGCACAGCCTCGGGCCTGGCGGTGGCCTGCGCCGACCTGGTCGGGGTGATGCGCGGCGCACTGCGGCTCGCCTGCGACTATGCCCGGACCCGCAGCCAGTACGGCGTCGCCATCGGGTCCTTCCAAGCGGTGCAGCACATGCTGGCCGACGTGCTGGTCTCCTCGGAGGGGTCGCGCAGCATCGCGCTCGCACGCCGCCTGGGCGGTCGACGCGCTGCCGGCGACGGACGCGCTGGCCGCAGCGTCCGCCGCCAAGGCCTACTGCGCACGCGCCGCTCGCGCCGTCGTGCGAGACGGCCATTCAGGTGCACGGGGGCATCGGCAACACCTGGGACTGCCTGGCCCATGTGTTCCTGCGCCGGGCGCTCCTCTCCGGCGAAGCCTTCGGTGGCGTCGGCGACCAGCCTGGAGCGGGTCCTCTCGGCCCGCGGGCCTCGGAGGGCGACGATGGACTTCGCTGACTCGGCCGAGGAGCGCGACTTCCGCCTGCGCCTGCGCGCGTGGCTGGGCGCACACAATCCCGGCCTCCCGCCGTCGTCGACGACCGACGAGTACTGGGCGGGCCAGGCGGCGTGGCACCAGACGCTCTACGACGCCGGCTTCTTCGGCCTGTCGTGGCCGAAGGAGGTTGGCGGCCACGGGCTGCCCAGCGTCTACGACGTGATCCTCGACGAGGAGCTCGTCGGCGGCCGGGGCGCCGCCCAGGCCCAGCGTCGGCTACCTCGTCCGGGGACTGCTCGAACACGGGAGCGCGGCCGTGCAGCAGCGCTTCCTACCCGGCCTGGTCAGCGGCCGCGACCGCTGGTGCCAGGGTTTCAGCGAGCCCGACGCCGGTTCGGATCTCGCCTCGCTGCGCACGCGCGCCGTGCGGGAGGGCGACGAGTACGTGATCACCGGGCACAAGGTCTGGACGAGCTATTCGGACGCGGCCGAGTGGTGCCTCGTGCTGGCGCGCACCGACCCCGACGTGCCGAAGCACCGCGGCATCTCCGCCTTCGCCGTGCCGATGCACCAGCCGGCCGTGACGCAGCGGCCGCTCACGATGATCAACGGGATCACGCGGGAGTTCGGGGAAGTGCATCTTCGACGGCGCCCGCGTCGACGCCGCCAACATGATCGGTGAGCCCGGCGAGGGCTGGCGGCTGGCCATGACCGTGGTCAGCCACGAGCGTGAGCCGGGCGAGCTGGGCTACGTGGCGCGCTACGGCAAGCTGGTCAACGAATTGGTGCACGCCGTCGACTCGGACCGGTCCGCGTTCGGGCCCGAGCAGCGGCGCGACCTGGCCTGGGCGCTGGTGGAGACCGAGATGCTGCGTTGCCACGTGAGCCGCCGGCTCTCGGACCGCCTCGACGGCGTCACCCACGGGCCGGAGGGCTCGGTCGACAAGCTGCTGATGACCGAGGCCGAGCAGGCCGTCGGCCACGCCGCCGTCTCGGTGGGTGGCATCGCACCGACGGGCGACGACGACACCTGGCTGCGCGTCTATCTCTACAGCAGGGCGCAGAGTGTCATGGGCGGGACGTCGCAGATCCAGCGCAACCTGATCGCACAGAGAATCCTGGAGTTGCCGACATCATGATCACCTACGACCTCCCCGACGAGCTGACCGTGACCGCGGAGGGCCCGATCCGGATCGTCACGCTGAACCGCCCCGAGCACCTCAACGCCACCAACCACGTGCTCCATGCCGGGCTGGCGGCGCTGTTCCCCCAACTCGATGCAGACGACGACGCCCGCGTCGCGGTGCTCACCGGCGCCGGGCCGCGCCTTCTCCGCCGGCGGCGACTTCGGCTACATCGACGAGCTGACCCGCGACAAGGCGCTGCGGGACACGACGATCGCGCACGGGCGACAGATCGTCACCGGCATGGTGCGGTGCCGCCTACCGATCGTCGCCGCCGTGAACGGTCCGGCGGTCGGGCTCGGCTGCAGCCTGGTCGCGCTCTCCGACATCGTGTTCATGGCGGAGAGCGCGCACCTCGCCGATCCCCATGTCGTGCTCGGTCTCGTTGCCGCCGACGGCGGGCCCGGTGGTGTGGCCGTTGCTCACGAGCATCCAGCTGGCCAAGGAGTACGCGCTGACCGGCGAGCGGATCCCGGCCGCTCGTGCCGCCGAGATCGGCCTGGTCAACCACGTCTGCCCCGACGCCGAGGTGCTCGAGCAGGCGATGGCGTGCGCGCGCCGCATCGCCAGCCTGCCCAAGGGCGCGGTCGAGGACACCAAGCGGGTGGTCAACATCCAGCTGGAGCGGGCCGTGCTCGCCGCGCTCGACTTCGCGCTCAGCGCGGAGGACCGCTCCTTCACCTCGCCCGAGCTCCGGGCGAACCTCGACCGCATGCTGCAGCGGGAGCAGAGGGACTAGCGCCGATGCCGCCGGCGGCCGAGCGACCTCGGCCAGCCAACCCCCCAGCGCCTCGCCGGCCGTGAGGACGTGCGCCTCCATGATCGCCCGCGCGCCGTGGCCGTCGCCGCGGTCCATGGCGTCGAGCAGCGCGGCGTGCTCGTGCCGGCTCCGTTCCTGTTGTTCGGGGAACAGCTCGAAGTAGTTGCCGGGCACGACCCGCACGGCCTGGCGGATGTGGGTCAGCAGACGCGGCGAGCGCGCCGCCAGGTTGATGGCGCGGTGGAAGCGCCGGTTGGCCGCGACGACGTCGGGCGCATCGTCGACGGCTGCGGCCAGGGTGCGCAGCTCGTCCAGCTCGGTCGGCGTGATGCGCGCCGTGGCCAGCTCGGCGCCCTTGCCGGCCAGCGCGGCCAGGATGGCGAAGTTGTCGACGGCGTCCTCGGGCGTGATGCCGACGACCGCCATGCCGCTCCGCGGCGTGATGGCGACCAGCCCCTCGTAGGACAGCTCGAGCAGGGCCTCGCGGACCGGGGTCCGGCTGATGCCGAACTCCGCGGTGAGCCGGTCGAGGTCGAGGCGGTCGCCGGGGCGCAGGCGGCCGGTCAGGATGCGGTCCCGCAGTTCGTTGGCCGCCTGGGCCCTCACGGTGGTTCTGATCAGTTTGATATCTGGAATATTACATATTAACTTCGGCCAGTGCGGCGTCTTCTCGGGCGACGCCCAATTGACGCCTGAATGAAGGGGACTCCATGAGCGGCAGCGGCAGTGCGAGCGGCAGATGGCGTTGGTGGGCTTCATGCAGGCGGGCAACGCCACGGTCTACGCCGGCTCGTGGCGGCACCCGGCCACCGAGCACGGCTTCTTGACCGCCGGCTACTACGAGAAGCTGGCCCGGACGCTCGAGCAGGGCTGCTTCGACCTCATGTTCTTCGACGACCGCCTGGCCATGCCCGGGATCTACGCCGGGTCGGTCGCCGAGGCGGTGCGCACCGGGGCGCGGCCGGTGAAGCTCGACCTGAGCATCGTGCTCGGGATCTGCGCCGCGGTGACGAGCCGGATCGGGCTGGGCGCGACGTACTCGACGACCTACTACACGCCCTTCCACGTCGCTCGCACCTTCGCCACGCTCGACCACCTCTCGGCCGGTCGCGCCGCGTGGAACGTCGTCACCTCCGTCAACGACAGCGAGGCGCAGAATTACGGGCTGAAGGAGGCCATTCCTCACGACGCCCGCTACGACCGCGCCGACGAGTTCCTCGAGGCGACCACCGGGCTCTGGGACACCTGGGACGACGACGCGCTGGTGCTCGACCGCCAGACCCCGCTCTTCGCCGACCCCGCCAAGGTCCACGAGCTGGACCACGACGGGGAGTGGTTCTCGGTCCGCGGTCCGCTCGACGGTCCCCCGCTGCCCGCAGGGCCGTCCCGTCCTGCTCCAAGCCGGGTCGTCGGGCCGCGGGCGGGAGTTCGCGGCACGCTGGGCGGAGCTGATCTTCACCGGCGACCCGGACGTCGACATCGCACGGTCGCACTACAAGGACCAGAAGGAGAAGATCGGCGAGCGCGGGCGTGACCCGGACTCGGTCAAGATGCTGCCGATGGCCTACACGGTGGTCGGCGAGTCGGCGGCGCACGCCGAGGAGCGCGAGCAGCTGTTCCTCAACGACCTGGTCGACCCGATGGCGTCGCTGACGCTCCTCTCCGAGCTGATGAACTACGACTTCTCGGGCGCTCTCGCTCGACGCCCCCATCACCGACGAGCTGATCGAGTCGGTGTCGGGGATCCGCGGTCTCGTGCAGAACATCAAGACCCACATCGGCGGCGACACCGTGACGCTGGGCGACCTGGCGGGGCACCGGGCCACGCTTGTTGCAGGGCCCGCGCTTCGTCGGCACCGGCCCCGACATCGCCGACCAGATGGAGGCGTGGTTCGACGGCGGCGCCTGCGACGGCTTCGTCATCGCCGCCACGCATTCGCCTGGCGCCTACGAGGACGTGGTCCGCCTCGTCGTGCCCGAGCTCCAGCGCCGCGGCGTGTTCCGCGACGACTACAGCGGCACGACGCTCCGCGAGCACCTCGGCCTGGCCCGCCCGGCTGTGGCGGCTCGTGCCTGAGCCCACTGCCGGGCGCACGTCGGGGCCGGTGCCCGATCGCCCGCTGCGTGGCATCCGGGTCGTCGACGCGGCCACGCTGGCGGCGGGGCCGATGGTGGCGACGATGCTGGGCGAGTTCGGCGCCGAGGTGATCAAGGTCGAGCAGCCCGGCGTCGGCGACCCGCTGCGCACCTGGGGCGAGCAGAAGGACGGCATCGGCCTGTTCTGGAAGAGCGTGAGCCGCAACAAGAAGTGCGTGACGATGGACCTGCGCAGCGCCGACGGCCAGGCGCTGTTCCACCGGCTGCTCGCGGTGAGCGACGTCCTGGTGGTGAACAACCGCCCGAGCGCGCTCGGCGACGTGGGGCCTCGACTACGAGTCGGTGCACCGGGCGCATCCCCAGCTCGTGATGCTCCACGTCAGCGGGTACGGCGGTGGCGGCCCCAAGAGCGACCGGCCGGGCTTCGGCACGCTGGCCGAGGCCATGAGCGGCTTCGCCCACGTGACCGGCCAGCCCGACGGCCCGCCGACGCTCCCACCCTTCTTCCTGGCCGACGGCGTGGCCGCGCAGTCCGCCACGGCCGCCGTGATGATGGCGCTCTACCACCGCGACCTCCACGGCGGCGGCGGCCAGCTGGTCGACGTCAACCTGATTGAGCCGCTGGCCCGTCTCATCGAGACGTCGACGCTCGCCTTCAGCCACCTCGGCAAGGTGCCCGGCCGCGTCGGCAACCTGCTGCCCGCCAGCGCACCGCGCAACGCGTACCACACCGCCGACGACCGGTGGGTCGCCATCTCGAGCGCGTCGCCCAACATCGCGCTGCGCGTCTTCCGCGCCATCGACCGCGCCGACCTGGTCGACAACCCCGACTACGCCGACCCGGTCGAGCGCCAGCGGCGCGCCGTCGAGGTCGACGCCCTCGTCGCCGGCTGGGTCGCCAGCCGCACCCTGGCCGAGGTGATGGACGTGTTCGAGCGCGCCGAGGTGGCGGCGGCGCCCGTCTACGACGCCGAGCAGCTGCTGGCCGACGAGCACCTGCGGGCCCGGGGCTCCTTCGTCGCGGTGGACGACCCGGACCTCGGGCCCATGACGGTCCAGGCGCCGGTGGCGCGGCTCGAGCGAGACGCCCGGCGCAGGTCGACGTACCTCGGGCGGGCCCTCGGCGCGGACAACGACGACGTCCTCGGCGGCCTGCTGGGCCTCGACGCCGACCGCCTCGCCTCGCTGCCGCGCCGCCGGGCACGATCTGAGTGAGAAGGAGGACGTCCGTGCGCGCACCGCGAGCCCGCCGTTCCGAGCTGGCCACGCCGGCCAGCAGCGAGCGCATGTGCGAGAAGGCGGCCGCGCCGGGCGCCGACCTCGTGTTCCTCGACCTCGAGGACGCCTGTGCGCCGGCGGTCAAGGAGTCCTCGCGCGCCATCGTGGTCGGTGCGCTCACCGGTCTCGACTGGGGGCCGACGGTGCGCGCGGTGCGGATCAACGGCATCGACACGCCGTGGTGCCACGGCGACATCATCGAGGTCGTCACCGGCGCCCGGGACTGCCTCGACGTGCTGATCGTGCCCAAGGTGCGGCGCGCCCGTGACGTCTGGTGGGTCGACGTCCTCCTCAGCCAGCTCGAGGCGTCGCTCGGCCTCGAGCGGCCCATCGGGCTCGAGGTGCTGATCGAGGAAGCCGAGGGCCTGGCCAACGCGCTCGAGATCGCGCAGTCGAGCGAGCGGCTCGAGGCGCTGATCTTCGGCGCCGGCGACCTCTCCGCGTCGCTGCACGCGCGCGTGGACGGCAACTTCGACCCGCTCGTCCAGTATCCGGGCGACTTCTGGCACTTCGCCCGCGTCCAGGTGCTGACCGCGGCCCGGGCCGGCCTGGTCGACGCCGTCGACGCGCCGTTTCCCGCGTACCAGGACCCCGAGGGCTACCGGCGCTCGGCCCTGGCGGCCAGCGCGCTCGGCTACGACGGCAAGTGGGCCATCCACCCCGGCCAGGTGCCGATCGCCAACGAGGTCTTCTCGCCGACGCCCGAGGAGGTGGCCGAGGCCGAGGAGGCCCTGCGGGTCTACCGCGAGGCCGAGGCCGGTGGGGTGGGCGCCATCGGCCGCGACGGCAGGCTGGTCGACGCCGCCCACATGCGGCTGGCGGCCAACACGCTGCACAAGGCGTCGCTGGCCGGGGGCCGGGCCTGAACGCACGGGAGAAGGCCGGCAAGGAAGCGGAAACGCCCTTCTCGTCGAGCGAGAGGCCTGCTATCATCAGGCCTCGTCGTCGACACGCCGCATGGAGAGGACCCGCTGATGGCACGTTGGCCCAAGCCAGCCGAGGGGAGCTGGACAGAGCATTTCGGGCTCGGGACCGAGCCCATCTCCTACGAAGACTCCATCTCGCCCGAGTTCTACGAGCTCGAGCGCGAGGCGGTCTTCAAGCGGGCGTGGCTCAACGTGGGCCGGGTGGAGCAGCTGCCGCGCACGGGGAGCTACTTCACCAAGGAACTCGCCGTGGCGCGCACCTCCGTCATCGTGGTGCGCGGCAAGGACGGCGAGGTCCGGGCCTTCCACAATGTCTGCCGCCACCGCGGCAACAAGCTCGTCTGGAACGACTACCCGCAAGGAGGAGACGAGCGGCGTCTGCCGCCAGTTCGTGTGCAAGTACCACGGCTGGCGCTACGACCTCGACGGCTCGTTGAACTTCGTGCAGCAGGAGCAGGAGTTCTTCGACCTCGACAAGGACGCCTTCGGCCTCGTCCCGGTGCACTGCGAGGTCTGGGCCGGCTTCATCTTCGTGAACCTGGCCAAGGAGCCCGAGCAGAACCTGCGCGACTTCCTCGGGCCGATGGTGACCAAGCTGGAGAACTACCCGTTCGAAGAGCAGAGCGAGCGCTGGTACTACCGCGCCACCGTCGGCAGCAACTGGAAGATCTACATGGACGCCTTCCAGGAGTTCTACCACGCACCGGTTTTGCACGCGAAGCAGACGCCGCCCGACTGGTCGATGGCCGCGCAGCAGGCGGGTTTCGAGGCGCCCGCCTACATGATCGACGGTCCCGCACCGGGTGGTCAGCACCGCGGGGATCCACCCGTGGACGCTCGACCCCAAGATGCTCAAGCCGATGGAGCTGCTGACACGCAGCGGGCTCTTCGGCCCGTGGGACGCGCCCGACCTCGCCTTCAGCCAGCAGGAGGCCGGCATCAACCCGGCCGGGTGCGACCCGTGGGGTCTCGACTCGTTCCAGATCTTCCCCAACTTCGTGATCCTGGTCTGGGGGCAGGGCTGGTACCTGACGTACCACTACTGGCCGACGTCGCACAACACGCACGTGTTCGAGGGGACGCTCTACTTCGTGCCGGCCAAGACGGCGCGCGAGCGCGTGGCGCACGAGCTGGCCGCCGCCTCGTTCAAGGAGTACGGCCTGCAGGACGCCAACACGCTCGAGGCGACGCAGACGATGCTCGAGTCGCGCGTGCTCGAGCGGTTCCCGCTGAACGACCAGGAGGTGCTCTGCCGCCACCTGCACGAGGTGACGGGCGCAGTGGGTGGACGAGTACAAGAAGGCGCACGAGCACGCGGAGGTCTGACGCAGATGGCCGAGACGAACCCGACCCCGCCGCTCCTTCCCGCGGCGTTCGCCGACCTGGAGCCGTTCGCGGCGAAGTGGTGCCTGGCCACCGAGCAGGAGCGGTTCGCCATGCGCCTCGCCAGCACCATGGACGAGATGCAGGCTTTCTACGACGCCATCACCGCCCGGGCCGACGAGGCCATGACCTACTGCGACACGTTCGCGCTCGACGACCTGCCCGACGGACGCCACGAACCTGTTGCACCTGCTCTACTCCATGGTCACCGTGTCGTTCCCCGTCGAGTGCTGGGGCCAGCCCCACGTGCCCGACACCGGTGCCGCCTACCTGGACCTGCTGGTCGAGCCCGGCCCCTGAGCCCGGGAGTCCGTCAGGCCGTCACCGCTTCCGCTTGCGGCTCCGCTCTCGTCACGGCTCACCTGTCGGCGCCGTCAGCGGGAGGACGGAGCACGTCGGACACGGGTCCGAGGTGCCGGAGCTTGTCCGGGTTCACGACGCTGCGCATCGTGTGGATCGTCCCTTCGCTGAATTCGAACGAAAGGACACTGACGATCTTGCCTTCGTTGTCGCGTGAGATCATCCCCGGTCCGCCGTTGACGATCACCGTCTCATAGGTGAAGCGCAGGCGACGTGCTACTTCAAAGATGGTTCGAAGGAAGGTCGCCACCTGGTCTCGCCCGTAGAGGGGTTGGGTGATCGCATTGACCTGGCCCCCGCCGTCGCCGCAGAACATGACATCCGCGGCCAGCACGTCGATGAGTCGGTCGAGGTCGCCATCGCGCGTCGCGGCGAGGAAGGCTTGCAGAAGTTCCTCGCCGTGCTCCGTCGATGCTTCGAAGCGTGGTTGGTCGGCGTCGAGGCGCTGGCGAGCCCGCCCGAAGATCTGACGGCAGTTGGCTTCGCTCTTGTCGACGATCTTTGCGATGTCCTCGTACGAATAGTCGAACACCTCGCGCAACAAGAACACTGCCCGCTCGACGGGGGAGAGGCTCTCCAGCATCACCAAGAAGGCCATCGACAAGGAATCGGAGAGTTCAGCCATCTGCTCGGGGTAGTCGTGGCTGTCCGCCACGATGGGCTCGGGCAGCCAGGAGCCCACGTAGGTCTCGCGGCGAGCACGGGCCGAGCCCATGTAGTCGATGGCAAGGCGGGTGGTCACCGCCGCCGCATAGGCCTTGGGCGACTCGATCACAGTCCCCCCTGGCGAGCGCGCTCGAGCCGGAAGAACCCTTCTTGCACGAGGTCCTCGGCGTCGCTCACACTGCCGGTCATCCGGTAGCCGATCGAGAACATCAGCCCGCGAAGATCGTCCTCGTCGTGGGGGAGAAGAGTATCCATCGATCACCACCGTCCTCTGCGTCGAACGGCGGTCGCATTCGCGTGACCTAGACGCATGGACCGCACTGCAACCTTCCTTGGCGCGCCTCGCCGGTGTTCTCGTCGTGCCACGTGAGTTGCGACGGAGTGTCGAGCTCAGCGAGGCTCGATGCCCAGCGCTCCGCGGCAGTCCGGAGGGTGAACTTCAGCTCATTGTTGTCGAACCGCAAGAGCCAGTATCGCCTTGCTGTCGTGGGAAGGGCTCTGTGCATCGTCGGGCCTCCTCTTTGGCGAATTCTTGACCATCTCTTCGACCCTTTCGGAGCCCTAAGACGAAGTGGGAGCCGTTGGTGTGACGCCGGACTGCCCGACGGCGTCAGGCCGCTCGGTGTGGTGTCACTGCGACGCCGGCGCAATCAGTTCATTGCGCGCCCGCCGAGCGCTCGCCTCGCCGGGCAACCCGCTCTGAGAATCGTACGAACGGACTGTTCCGATCGGTCCTCTCAGTCCACCCGGGCGAGGACAGCGGCGGCCGACGTGATGGCGCGGTCGCCGTTGCCCTCGTCGTGGAGCAGCATGCGCACGCCCACCTGAGCCGTCCGCACCGGCGTAGGCGGTCCCCTCGACCCGGAAGGGGCCGACCTTGCCGCGGGCGAGGAACATCACGTGCCAGCTCCGGACCTGCAGCAGCCGGGTGCCTGCAACGGCCGCCGCCAGGTCGACGGCCGCCGTCTCGAGCACGACGTGCTGGGGCCCGATGTGCAAGGCGGCATCGGGCGACGCGAACTCGGCCGCCAATTCCGGGAGGATCCAGTGGCCGTCGCTGCGCTTCGACGCCCCGAAGACCTGCCACAGCGGCGGCAGGTCCGGCGAGTCCTCAATGACGATGGCGGCGTCCTCGACGTCCATCCGCTCGAGGCCCTCGGGTGGCGTCCCGATGGAGGCGCCCTGCCCCTCGATGAACGCCAGCACCCGGTCGTGGTCCGCCGCGTCGACGATGAGGCAGCGCCCGTAGCCCATGGTGCGGCCCTGGTGGATCGAGCCCGAGCCGAGGACCTCGATCGTGTCGACGCCGAGCCCGGGGTCGATGATCTGCACGGAGGAGATGACGGGGTTCGGCACGGCCTCGAGGTCGCTCTGGCCGCCCTCGGGTGAGGAGATGGCGAGCGGCGCCACCATCAGGCCCCCGGCGTCGTTGCGCATGTCGCGGCGGATGCGCACCGTGTTGTCCTCCGGGCCGAGGTTCATGGAGGAGTGGTTGCGGCCGATGTAGCGGTAGCTCAGCAGCCCGGACCAGCGCTGCTCGAGCTCGGCCCGGTAGGCGTCGGGGTCGCCCGCCAGCTCCCTGATGTCGCGCAATGGTTCGCTCACGTCATCCTCCTCCACACCCGCAGCGCCGCGTCGGCTCCGCTCAGCCTCGCACCTCTCACATCGCCTCGTACTCGACGGTCACCGTCTCGCCCTTCGGCAGGCCCTGGCAGGTCAGGATCCAGCCCTCGTCGACCTCTTCGGGTGTGAGCGCGTTGTTCGCCCGCATGTCGGCCGCCCCTTCCTTCAAGAAGGCCATGCACGTGGCGCAGTTCCCGGACTCGCACGAGAACGGTGGACGCAGGCCGCCGCGGCGCGCCGTCTCCAAGAGGGTGTCGCCGCGCTGGTAGCGGATGACCACGCTCTTGCCGCCGAGGATCACCGTGACCTCGGCGGGGACGTCGGCGGCGGACGTCGGCGTCGCCGCTCGTGTCGGCGACCGCGCCGGCACCGTCGGCTGCGGCGTCCTTCTCCTGCTGCTCGACCAGGAAGCGCTCGATGAAGATGCGCTCGGGCACCACCCCGAGGTCCTGCAGCGTCGATCTCGACCAGGTCCATGAACGGGCCCGGCCCGCAGATGTAGACGTCGGCGTCGAGCGAGCCGCCGGCGAACGCCGCCACGTCGTCGGCCGTCAGGAAGCCGCCGTCTCGGCGTCGAGATGGTGGCGCACCTCGAACCGTGCCGGGTAGCCGCGCGCGCAGCTGCTCGAGCGCGTCCTCGAAGATCACCGACGCTGCGTCCCGGTTCGCGTAGAGCAGGCGGACCGGTCGCTGCGTGGTCGCCAGCACGTGCTTGGCGATGGACATGACCGGCGTGACGCCGCTGCCGCCACAGAAGCCGAGCACCGGGCGCTCGGTCTCCTGCGGGCAGAACACCCCGGCGGGCTTGGTCAGCTCGACCACGGAGCCCGCCGACACCGTGTCGAGCAACCAGTTGGAGACGAGCCCGCCGGCGACGCGCTTGACCGTCACGGTCAGGTCGGGATCGGTCTCGGGCGCACTCGACATGGAGTACGAGCGCAGGTGGACCTCGCCGTCGAGGCGGACGCGGAAGGTGCAGAACTGCCCGGGCCGGTAGCGGAACGCCTCGCGCAGCTCCGCCGGCACGTCGAGGACGAAGGAGCTGGCGTCGCTGGGTCTCGGGGACGACCCGCTTGACCCGGAGCGGGTGGTAGCCGTGCTCGCGCAGGACGGCGTGTGGTCAGGCACGCACCGACACCGATTTCAGCGCGCCGTGCGCCAGGGCGCCCACTGCGCGGCGCCGCCCCTACTGGGGCGCCGGCCAGGCCACCGACTTGACCTCGAGATACTGGTCGAACCCGGCCAGGCCGTTCTGGCGGCCGATCCCGCTGTGCTTGTACCCGCCGAAGGGCATGTCGGCCTGCCCGATCGGCATGCCGCCGTTGACGGCGAAGCTCCCGGTGCGGATCCGCTCCGCCACGCCCAGCGCGCGCTCGAGCGAGCCCGAGAACACGCCGCCGGAGAGCCCGTAGACGCTGTCGTTGGCGATGCGCACCGCGTCGTCGTCGTCCTCGTAGGGAATGGCGACGAGCACGGGGCCGAAGATCTCCTCCTGGGCGATCGTCATGGCGTTGTCGACGTCGGTGAAGAGCGTCGGCTCGACGAACCACCCCTTGGGCTGGTCGGCCGGCCGGCCACCGCCCAGCGCCAGCGTGGCGCCTTCGGCGACCCCCTTCTCGATGTAGCCGAGCACCCGGTCGCGTTGCTTCGCCGAGATGACGGGGCCCATGAGGACGTCGGGGCGCTGCGGGTCGCCGTAGGCGACCGAACCCAAGCGTGGCCTTGAGGATCTCGACGCCCTCCTCGTAGCGCGAGCGGGGGAGGAGCATCCGCGTCTGAATGGCACAGCCCTGCCCGGCGTGGAAGCACACCGCGATGCCCGAGGGCACCGACGTGGCGAAGTCGGCGTCGTCGAGGACGATGGTGGCCGACTTGCCGCCGAGCTCGAGGAAGACCCGCTTGAGCGTCGGCGCGCCCTTCTCCATGATCCGCTTGCCCACCGCCGTCGATCCGGTGAACGAGATCAGGTCGACCTTGGGCGACAGCGTGAGCTCCTCGCCGACGAGGTGGTCCGACGACGTCACGACCTGGAGCACGCCGGCGGGAAAGTCCGTCTGCTCGGCCACCAGCCGGCCCAGCCGGGTCGCGTTCCACGGCGTGTCGGGCGCGGGCTTGAGGATCACCGTGTTGCCGGTGGCCAGGGCCTGCCCGAGCTTGTTGAGCGTGACCTCGAGCGGGAAGTTCCACGGCACGATGGCGCCGACGACGCCGACCGGCTCCTTCCAGATCTGGCGGATGTTGCGCGTGCCGCGGCGGTCGAGCGCCTCGGGGAGCGAGGTGCGCCACTCGAACTCGTCGATCAACTTGGTCGGGTAGCGCAGCGCGCCCTCGAGCGGGATGTCGAGCTGGTTGGCGTGGGTGGTCATGCGCGGGCACCCGACCTCGAGGATCAGCTCCTCGCGCAGCTCCTCGCGTTCCGACTCGAGCGCGTCCTGCAGCTGGGAGAGGCAGCGCGCGCGCAGCTCGCGGTCGGTGGACCAGCTCGTCTCGTCGAAGGCCCGGCGCGCCGCGTCGATGGCGCGGCCCATCTCGGCGCTCGACGCGTCGGCGACCTGGCCCAGGACCTCCTCGGTCGCCGGGTTGACGTTGTCGAACGTCCGGCCCGAGTCGGAGCCGATGAGCTCGCCGTCGACGAGCATCCTCGACTCGTGCTCGGCCGCTGTGGTCACTGCGCCCTCCCTCCCGGGTCTCTCGGCTGCCGGAAACCGCGTTATCAAAAAGTGCGATAAGCATAATCGAGGGGGCCACCGCCCGCTCCTGCCGGCGCCTCCGCCGGTCCGAGCGGCGTCGCACCATCCGGACTGCGCTCAGAGCGGAAAGGCCGGCGGCAGTGTCGCCGGCGTCGAGGATCTCGCGCCGCCCGAGGCCGCCGGGTCAGGATCAGTGCCGGCCCCGAGCAGCTGGTCGAGCACGAGCGTGCGCCGGACGAAGTGGTGGAAGGGGTGCTCGGCGGTGAAGCCGATGCCGGCCAGCACCTGCTGGCAGTGGCGCGCCACCAGACGCGCCCTGGCGGCCGGCGAAGGACTTGGCCATGGCGCCGTATGCGCAGGGGTCCTCCCACGCCGCGTCGAGCAACGCAGCCGCCGCCTCGACCGCCACCAGCGAATCGGCGAGGCGGTGACGGACGGCCTGGAAGCTGCTGATGGTGCGCCCGAACTGCACCCGGTCGAGCGCGTGCTGGCGGGCCAGCTCGAGCATGGTGCGTGCCGTGCCCACGAGCTCGTGGCCGAGCGCGAGCTGTCCGAGCGCCACTGCCGTCGCTCCACCGGACCGGCCGTCCCAGGTCGTTGCTCGGCGGCGTCGACGTCACCCGTGACCTCGACCAGCCCGAGCGCGGGGTCGAGCCCAGCGACCTGACGCAGTTCGAGCGTCGTGCACCGGCACGGCGAGCACGCCCGTGAGCCGTGCTCGAGCGGTCACGACGACGAGGGCCGTGCGCGCCGAGGCCAGTGCTGCCGAGGGCCACGCCGTCGCACGGCCCGCCGCGCGTCCGGCGCTGTGACCCCGGGGCCTCGCACCGTCCGCAGCGCGGGGAGGACGACACGCTCGCGGGCGGGGTCGTCCGTCGAGACCCAAGCCCGCGGGTGAGCACCCGGTCCAGCGCGGACGGACGTGACGTTGGCCGCGCCCTGGGCACTCGAAGAGCACCGACACCGCGGTCTGCGGGTCGGCGTCGAAGCGCGTCGAGCCAGCCCAGCTCGGCCAGCGCGGCATCGAGCGGCGCACCGCTCGCCGACGTCGGTGGCGTCGCGGATGCCGCGGGTGAACAGCGCGCGCTCGGCCCGCTCCATCACCGCGTCGTCCCCGAGCTCGAGGAGGCGCCGGGCGATGATGTTGCGCTGGATCTCGGCGCTGCCGCCGTAGATGCTGGCGGCGCGCGCGTACAGGAACTCGGCGCGCCACAGTCCGCTCGCCGGATCGTCGCCCAGTGCGATCTCGTTTCCCAGCGCGTCGCCGGCCAGCTCGAAGACCGCCTGCTCGGCCGTGGCGACCAGCACCTTGTCCACCGAGGTCTCCGCCCCGAGGTGCTCGCCGGCAGCGAGGCGGTACTGCGTGGCGCGCGAACGCGCCCGGAAGGCCCAGAGCAGTTCGGTGACCGCGCCGACGTCCGCCGGGTCGAGGCTGCCCGGCGGCGCGCGGTGCACCAGCTGCTGCAGCCGTCGCTGCAGGTAGGCGGCGCGCTGCCACAGGGCGGTGCTGCGCTCGAAGGGCAACAGGTCCATGGCGATGGACCAGCCCCGGTCGACCTCGCCGAGGAGCCGGTCCGCCGGCACGATGACGCCGTCGAAGAAGACCTCGCAGAACTCCTCCACGCCGTGCATCGTCTCGATGGGGCGCACGGTGATGCCCGGGCTGTCCATGTCCACGAAGAAGGCCGTGATGCCGCGGTGGGCCGACTCGGGCGAGCCCGTCCGTGTCAACAGGACGCAGCGCTGCGCGAACTGGGCCAGGCTGGTCCAGACCTTCTGGCCCGTGACCTCCCAGCCGCCGGCGGTGCGCGTCGGCCCGGCACGCCAGCGAGGCCAGGTTGCTCCCGGTGCCGGGCTCGGAGAAGCCCTGGCACCAGGTCTCGTCGCCCCGCAGCACGAGCGGCACCATCTCGGCCGCGAGGTCGGGCGGCGCGTAGTCCAGCATCGTCGGGACCAAGAACTCCGGGCAGCGTGTAGAGGCCGGCCTCGATGAGGTCGCGCGCGGTCAGCGCCTCCGCCAGGTAGGCCCGCGAGCAGGTTGGAGCCACCGCGGCCGCCCACGCGCTCGGGCCAGCCGAGGCGCGCCCAGCCGGCGTCGTAGGTCAGGCGGCGCACCTTGTTGAGCTGGTGCAGCTGCTGGGCGAGCGTCCCGATGCCCTCGAACTCGGGCGCGAGCGCGTCGGCCTCGTCGTCGAGCCACGCGTCGACGGCGACCTTGTAGTCGTGCGAGTTCCACGACAGCGCCTCGAGCTCCGGTGCGGCCTAACCGGCCGGGTCGCTGCTCGGCGCGGGCCGAGTCGGGTCGTGAGGCCCTTGCCCGAGTTCGCGCGCCGCCGTTGCGCCGGAGGAACGTCATCGCCCGGGTCTGCAGGCGCCACCCGTGCTCGGTCCGCCGGTACGAGTCGGTGTACCAGCCGATGCGCATGTCGTGGGTCGTCTGGTCGACGAAGCACAGCGTCTGGTAGCCGGTTCCCGTGTCGCCGTCGAGCTCCACGACGGGCGTGCCGGTGAGGAACAGGCCCTTGGGCGCGGCAGCCACCAAGGCCGGGAAGTCGCGCAGGCCGTAGGTGGCGCCGAACGCGCTGTAGGTCCCGTCCGGCGTGAAGACGTCGACCACGGCGTCGATGTCGTCCGCTGTCATCCCGACGGCGTAGCGCGCCAAGCAGCTGCTCGATCTCCATGATGTCCGCCAGCAGCGCCTGCTCCATGGCCGTCTCTCCTCGGTCGTCTCTGCGACGAGCCCGCAACGATAACAGCATTCTCTCGAATCGTAAGTGAGCGTGCATGACGAACGGGACGTCGGCCGGCCACGCGGAATTGCACAGTGCAGAAATTCGTACCCAGCGATCCGAAGCATCGGAGAGAAGAAAGCTCTCAAAAAGGGAAAACCATCTACACTGGGCCGATGCCTGCCGACCGCCAGCCACGCCGCCCACCACCGACGCGCCGTTGCGCCGTCGGGACCTGGCGGTGGCCCGCTCCCTCGACTCGGCCCGGGTCAGGAGCGAGGGCCGGGTGCAGCGCTTCATCGATGCCGGGTTCGAGCTCCTCGGGAACGCCGAGTCCGGCAAGGAGTTCACCGTCCAAGAGGTCGTCGACCGCTCCGGGCAGTCGCTCCGCAGCTTCTACCAGTACTTCGCCGGGAAGCACGAGCTCCTGCTCGCGCTCTTCGACGAGGCCATCCGGTCGACGGCGGACCGGCTCGAAGAGCAGATCGCCAAGCAGGAGGGCGCGCTCGAGCGGCTGCACTGCTTCGTGGTGGAGTACTACCGCTCGTGCCTGCCGGCGCCGAAGGGGCGCATGTCGAAGAACAACCCGTCCCCGGTGTTGGCCGAGTTCAGCCACGAGCTGCTCACGGCGCACCAGGACGAGGCGGCGCGCGCGTTCGTCCCGCTGGTCACCCTCTTGACCACGGTGCTGGCCGACGCCGTGGCGGCCGGGGTCGTCCGCCGCGGCCTCGAGCACGAGGATGCGGCGGGCATGGTCCTCTCGACGATCATGTTCAACGCGGCCTATGCGCCGACGATCAGCGGCACCGAGCCCGGCGACGGCGGCCGGGCCGCCGAGCGGATCTGGGAGTTCGTCTCGGCCGGCATCCTGACCGGCGCCAAGGGCTGAACCCGAGGGCTGAGCCCGAGAGCTGAACCCAAGGGCCGATCACGGACGTCCCGACGGTCGCGCCTCGCGCTCAGCCGAGCTGGCGCAGCCCCGGGGCGACCGAAGCGAGGAACTCGCGCGTGCGCTCGGCCGACGCCTCGATCTCGTCCCGACCCTCGCCGAGCGGCACGATGCGCGCGTTGAGGTCGGTGACCCCGGCGTCGGCGAAGCTGCGCAGCCGCTTCTCCATGGCCGCCTCGCTGCCGCAGATCAGGACGTCGCCGATGCTCTGGGCGTCGCCATGCTCCATGAGTCGCACGTAGTTGGGCGAGGCCACGACCTCGCTGAGCGTCTTGTTCGTCCGCTCGATGGCGGCGTCGACCTCGCTCTCGGCACAGAGGCACACCGGCACGCCGGCCATGATGCGCGGGGCGGGACGTCCGGCCGCGTGCGCCGCCTCGGTGATGATGGGGACCACGTGCGAGGCGATGGTGCGCTCGTCGGCCAGCCAGAGCACGGTGCCGTCGGCACGGGTCCCGGCGAGACGCAGCATGACCGGGCCGAGGGCAGCGATCAAGACCGGCGTCGGCGTGATGTCGGTGATGTCGAGCGGCTGGCGGATCGTGAACAGCTCGTTGTCGACCTCGACCAACCCCGGGCCCTCGCAGCGCCTGATCGAGGACGTCGAGGTAGCAGCGCATGGTCGTGGCCTGTCGCTCGTAGGGGAGGCCGAGCATGTCCCCGATGATCCAGTGGTGCGAGACCCCGATCCCGAGGGTGAAGCGGCCCTCGCACACGGCCTGCGCCGACAGCGCCTGCTGGGCCAGCACGACCGGGTGACGAGGCTGGATCGGCACGACGGAGGTCCCCACCTCGATCCGCGAGGTCGCCGCGCCCATCAGGGTGGCTGCCGCCATGACGTCGAACTCGTCGGGGATCTGCGGAGTCCAGACGGTGTCCAAGCCCTGCCTCGTCCGCCCAGCGCGCGTCGGCCTGCAGCTTCTCCACCTTGGTGGCGTAGCGGCCTCGGTCGGCGCTCACCTGAAGACCCATGCGCATGCCGGGCTCCTTTCAGTCCTGCGTCTCAGTCCTGCGTCTCAGACCGGCTTCCAAGCTGGAAACAGCCTTCTCATAAATCGATGAAGCATACTCTCGATTTAGCGCCAGGCACCCTTGACGGGATTGTGCACTGCCACTAACATCCGGCCACTCTACCGGCACGATTTCGCGTGGAGCGGGCCGGTGAGCGGCCGCAGCCGGGAGCTGCACACGGCCGGCGAGCGTCGTCGCGTGCCGGGGTCTGGACCGTGCTCCGCTGGGGAGGCTGCGCGGAGTGGGCAGTGTCGCAGGTGCGCCGGGTGGCGGTGGTCACCGGAGGAGCCTCCGGCATGGGTGCCGCCATCTGCGGGCAGCTGGCGGCCGACGGGCACCGGGTCGCCGTGCTCGACGTGAACGCCGACGCCGGCCGGAGCAGGTGGCCAAGGAGATCGAGTCCCAGGGCGGAGCGCACTGGCGGCACCGGTCGACGTCAGCGATCGCGGCGCGGTCGAGGCTGCACTCGACCGGGTGCGCAGCGCCTTCGGCCCCATCGAGATCCTCGTCACCAGCGCCGGCATCGAGGGGTTCGAGAGCTTCCTCGACATCAGCACCGAGGCGTGGGACCGCATGCTGGCGGTCAACCTGTCCGGCACCTTCCACTGCTGCAGGCCGCGGTGCCCGACATGATCGCCGGCGCGTGGGGGCGCATCGTCACGATCTCGTCGTCCTCGGCGCAGTCGGGCACGCGGCGCATGGCCCACTACGTCGCCTCCAAGGGCGGGGTCATCGCGCTGACCAAGGCGCTCGCGCTCGATCTGGCCCCGCACGGCATCACCGTCAACACCATTCCGCCCGGCGCCATCGACACCCCGATGATGCGCCGGCCCATGGAGACGGGTGCGATGCCGAGCGTGGACCAGGTCGTCGCGCGGGCACCGCTCGGGAGGCTCGGCACGCCCGAGGACATCGCCGCAGCCTGCTCCTTCTTGTGCTCGGAGGAGGCCGGTTACATCACCGGCCAGCAGATCAACGTCAACGGAGCGTGGTACCTGTGAGCATCCTCGCGACGAAGCAGCTCGAGGCCACGCGTCGGCGCGGAGGTGCTGGGTGTCGCGGCGCGAGCAGCTGCTCGCCGACGACACGTTGCCGGCGGCGGTGATGGAGGCGCTCGAGGAGAACGGCGTCCTCGTCTTCCCCGAGTTGCACATCGACGACGAGACCCAGATCGAGTTCTCCAAGCGGCTCGACGACGTCGGCAAGGACGAGCCCGCGCCGGCGCCCAGCATCTACAACGTCACGCTCGACCCGGCCAAGACGGCCACGGCGCCCTACCTGCTGGGCACCTTCTACTGGCACATCGACGGGGCGCAGGACGAGGTCCCGACGAAGGCCACGATGCTCAGCGCACGTGTGATCTCCGTCGCAGGGTGGGGAGACCGAGTTCGCCAGCACGTACGCGGCCTACGACGACCTGCGCGACGACGAGAAGGAGCGCTTCGAGGGACTGCGCGTCCTGCACACCTTCGAAGCGTCGCAGCGCCTGGTGCACCCCGACCCCTCGCCCGAGGAGCTTGCGCGCGTGGCGCGAGCGGCCCGACCGCGAGCACCCCCTCGTCTGGCAACACCGCTCCGGACGCCGTTCCCTCGTCATCGGCGCCAGCGCGGACCACGTCGTCGGGCATGGACCGAGACGAGGGCAAGGCGCTGCTCGCCGACCTGGTGGCGCGCGGCCACGGTCCCCGAGCGCGTCTACCGGCACGAGTGGACGGTGGGGGACCTCGTCATCTGGGACAACACGGGCGTGATGCACAGGGTGCAGCCCTACGAAGCGTCCTCGGCCCGCGAGATGCACCGCACCACCATGAGCGGCGACGAGCCGATCCGTTCGATCCGACAGGAGGCCCCATGAGCGACACGACCGTTCTGCGAGCGGAGCGCTGGCTCGACGTCGAAGCCGGCGAGGTGCGTTCGCCGGCGGTCATCGTGGTCGACGGCAACCAGATCGTGGCGCGTCGATCCGTCGCCGTCCGAGCTCCCGAGTCCCGGCCGCGGAGGTCGACCTGGGCGACGTCACGCTCATGCCCGGCCTGATGGACATGGAGCTCAACATGCTCATCGGCGGCCCCGGCGGCCCCGACGGCCTGCCCGACCCGATGCACGGCGTGAAGGACTCGCCGGTCTACCGGACGCTGCGTGGCGCGGTGAACTGCGCCACGACGCTCATGGCCGGCTTCACCACGGTCCGGAACCTGGGCCTGATGGTCTACACGGCCGGCTTCCTGCTCGACGTCGACCTGGCCAAGGCGGTCGACAACGGCTGGTTCCCCGGGCCACGCATCTTCCCGGCCGGCCACGCCATCACGCCGACCGGGCGGCCACCTCGACCCCACCATGTTCCAGGGCCTTGCGCCGGGCATCATGCCCCAGAGCGTCGAGCAGGGGATCGCCAACGGGGTGCCCGAGGTGCGCAAGGCGGTGCGCTACCAGATCAAGTACGGGGCCAAGCTGATCAAGATCTCGGCATCGGGCGGCGTCATGTCGTTCTCCAGCGCGGCCGGCTGCCAGCAGTACTCCGACGAGGAGCTGGCCGCCATCGTGGACGAGGCCCATCGCAACGGCCTGCGCGTCGCCGCGCACGCCCACGGCGACGCCGGCATCCGCGCGCTGCATCCGGGCCGGGGTGGACTGCATCGAGCACGGCTCGCTGGCCACCGACGACACCGTCCGGCTGATGGCCGAGACGGGGACCTTCCTCGTCGGCACCACCGCGCTGGCCGACCACATGGCCATCGATCGCATCCACCCGATCCTCCAGAAGAAGGCGGCCGAGATCTTTCCCCAGGCCCGCCGCATGTTCGGCAAGGCGCTGGCGGCGGGCGTCAAGATCGCCTGCGGCTCGGACGCGCCCGCCATCCCGCACGGCACGCAGGCCGACGAGCTGATCGCCATGGTCGACCGCGGCATGACCCCCATGCAGGCGCTGCAGGCCGCGACGGTGACGAGCGCGGACCTGATCGAGCGCGAGCACGACCTTGGCCGCCTCGCTCCGGGGTACCTCGCCGACGTCATCGCCGTGCCCGGTGATCCGTCCGAGGACATCAAGGTCACCAAGGATGTGCGTTCGTCATGAAGGACGGGCAGATCTACAAGGGGGCCTGAGCGTGACCGAGCCCGAGCACGACGACCGCCAGGTGGCGCAGGCCCTGCGCCGCGCCATGCTCGGCGACGACTACGTCGACGCCCAGGCGGCCGATCCGAACCCTGCGATGGCTGAGTTCGGCGACTACATCACGTCGATGGCCTGGGGTGTCTGGGCGCGCGGCGGGGCGCTCAGCACGCGCGACCGCAGCCTGCTGGTCCTGGCCATGACCGCCGCGCTCGGGCGCATGGAGGAGTTCCGGCTGCACGCCAGCGCAAAGGATCGCACCGGCGTCACCGACGCGGAGCTCGACGAGCTGCTGTTCCAGATCGCGGCCTACTGCGGGGCACCCGCGGGCAACGCGGCCAAGCGGGCGCTCCAGGCCGTGCGCGCTGAGCAGAAAGGGCGCTGAGGGTGGCGCCGGTCGGCTTCGTCGGCCTGGGCAACATGGGCAGCGTCCTCGCCGCCAACCTCGTCGCGTCCGGCCACGACGTCGTCACCCACGACGTGGCCGGTGACGGAAACAATCCCACCGGGCGCCCTTCGTCGCGGACGTGGCCGAGGTCGCCCGCCGGGCCGAAGTGGTCGTGTGCAGCCTGCCCGACGGTGCCGCCTCAGCCGAGGTGGCGTGTGCCGTCGCGGCCGCGCGCGGGCCGGCGCACCGAACAGCTCGTCGACACCTCGACCATCGGGGTGGCCGCCGCCCGCGCCAACGACGAACGCCTCTCGGCGGCCGGGGTCGGCTACGTCGACGCCCCGGTCTCGGGCGGCGTGGCCGGGGCGCGGGCGCGGACGCTCTCGGTCATGTACGCGGCGTCGCAGCCGGTATGCGACGCCGTCGAGCCGGTGCTGGCGGGTCTGAGCGACCGGCGGCGCCGGGTGGGGGAGCAGCCCGGCATGGCTCAGGCGCTCAAGCTGGCCAACAACTTCCTCTCCGCCATGGCGCTGGCGGCGACGAGCGAGGCGGTGGCCTTCGGGGTGTCGGTCGGGCTCGACATGGAGACGATGCTCGACGTCCTGAACGCGTCGAGCGGCCAGAGCCAGGCGACGACCGACAAGTTCCCTTCGCACGTGCTGACCGGCCGCTTCGCCGCGGGCTTCACCAACTCGCTGATGTGCAAGGACCTGCAGCTCTATCTCGCGGCGGCCGAGACACAGGGGTCGCCCACGTTCCTGGGCAAGGCGACGGCCTCGGTGTGGGAGCGCTTCAGCGAAGCCGAGCCGGGCGCCGACTTCACCCTGATCTACCCATTCGTCGAGGGAGAGTGAATCCGGGCTCCGGGCCGTTGACCAGGGACTGCAGGGGATGCTAAGCAGGTGCTCAGCATTCGCGGTGCCGTCGCCCAGCATCGACCGGCATCCACGAATGACGTCCAGGAACGGAGCTGCCATGCCCGACTACGACTCGGTCGACTTCTTTGCCGACGAGACCCTGCTCGAAGACCCCTATCCCTACTTCGACCACCTGCGGTCCAAGTGCCCCGTCGTCCCGACGCCGCACCACGGCGTGGTCGCGGTGTCCGGCTACGAGGAGGCGTCGGAGATCTACCTCAACACCGATGACTTCTCCTCGTGCAACTCGGTGATCGGCCCCTTCGCCATGTTCCCGGTCCCGCTCGAGGGGACGACGTCGGTGCGATCATCGACACGCCACCGCGACGAGCTGCCCATGAGCGAGCACATGGTGACGATGGATCCGCCCGACCACACGCGCGAGCGCTCGTTGATCATGCGGCTGCTTGACGCCGAAGCGGCTCAAGGAGAACGAGGCGTTCATGTGGGGCCTGGCTGACCGCCAGATCGACGAGTTCGTCGGGGACGGGCACTGCGAGTTCATCCGCGCCTACACCCAGCCCTTCGCCATGCTCGTCGTCGCCGACGTGCTCGGCGTGCCCGAGGCGGACCACCAACGCTTCCGCGAGGGCTTCGGGCTGAGCGGGTCGCCGGGCAAGATCGGTGCCGAGGGCAAAGGCATGAGCGGCAACGCGCTCGATTGGCTCGACGACTGGTTCAGCGAGTACATCGAGGACCGTCGGCGCGAGCCACGCGGCGACGTCCTGACCGACCTCGCGCTCGCCACCTATCCCGACGGCTCGACTCCCGACGTAGCGAACGTCGTGCGCACGGCGACCTTCCTCTTCGCGGCGGGCCAGGAGACGACGGCCCGTCTCTTGGCGGTGGGCCTGAAGTACCTCTGCGAGTACCCCGAGCTCCAGGACGAGCTGCGGGCCCACCCTGAGCGGATCCCCGGATTCATCGAAGAGGCGCTGCGCATCGAGAGCCCGGTCAAGGCGGACTTCCGCCTGGCCCGCCGGGCCACCTCGGTGGCCGGCGTCGACATCGCGGCGGGCACGCCGGTGATGCTGCTCAACGGCGCGGCCAACCGCGACCCGCGCCTCTTCGAGTGCCCGGCGGAGTTCCGGATCGACCGGCCCAACGCCAAGGTCCACATCGCGTTCGGTCGGGGCGTGCACTCGTGCCCGGGTGGGCCCCTGGCCCGGGTCGAAGGCCGCGTCAGCATCGAGCGCATCCTCGAGCGGATGCGCGACATCCGGCTCTCCGAGGAGCACCACGGACCGCCGGGAGACCGTCACTTCGACTACGAGCCCACCTGGGTGCTGCGCGGCCTGAGCAACCTGCACATCGAGTTCACCCCGGCCGAGGTGGCGCAATGAGCGCCCGGGTCGCCGTGGTCACCGGCGGCGCATCGGGCATCGGGCTCGGATGCGCCCGCCGCCTGGCCGCCGACGGCCTTGCCGTGGCTGTGCTCGACCGCGACGGGGGCCCGGCCAAGGAGGCGGCAGCCGAGCTGCGCGACCAGGGCCTCGTCGCGTCAGGCCACGAGGTGGACGTGGCCGACCGGAGCGCCATCGAGCGCGCCTACGCCGCGGTCCGAGACGAGCTCGGTCCGATCACCATCGTCGTGACGAGCGCCGGCGTCGAGGCGTTCGACCCGGTGGCGGAGATCACCCCGGAGAAGTGGGACCGGATCATCGCCGTCAACCTGACGGGGACCTTCACCTGCGTGCAGCTGGCGCTGCCCGACATGCTTGCGGCTCAGTGGGGCCGCATCGTGACGATCTCGTCGTCGAGCGCGCAGTCGGGCGCCCCCAACATGGCGCACTACGTGGCGTCGAAGGGCGGAGTGATCGGCCTCACCAAGGCGTTCGCCCGCGAGCTGGCCGCACAGGGCATCACCGCCAACACGATCCCGCCGACCATCGTCGACACGCCCATGGCCCGCAAGGGCGAGGCGGAGGGCAACGTGCCCAGCGTCGAGGTCATGGCGCGCATGATCCCCCTCGGCCGCGCCGGGACGCCCGACGACATCGCTGCGGCCTGCGCGTTCCTGTGCTCCGATCAGGGGAGCTACATCACGGGCCAGATCATCGGCGTCAACGGCGGCATGTACATCTGAGGGCGGCCTGATGAACACCACCCGCCAGACCACCGCCGGATCGGCACCGAGACGTCGAAGACCCGCAGCGCGCTGCTCGACGCGGCGGAGCGGCTCATGCTCGAGGAGGGCTACGCCGCGGTCACCTCCCGGCGCGTCGCGGCGCAGGCCGGGCTCAAGCCCCAGCTCGTGCACTACTACTTCCGCACGATGGACGACCTGTTCCTGGCGGCCTACCGCCGGCGCGCCGACCAGGGTCTCGAGCGCCTGGCGCAGGCGCTCGACGTCAGCGCAGCCGCTCTGGGCGCTCTGGGATCTCAGCCGCGACCCGCGCGGCACGGCGCTGACCATGGAGTTCGTGGCGCTGGCCAACCACCGCAAGCCCATCCGCGCCGAGATCGCCGCTTCGGCTGAGCGATTTCGCGCCGAGCTGCGCGCCGGGGTGCGCGTCGTGCTCGAACGTTACGGGGTAGACGACGGGGGCTACCCGCCCATGGTCTGCGCCGTGCTCATGACCGGCGTCGCCCAGGTCCTCGTCATTGAAGAGGAATCACTGGGCATGTCGACGGGCCATGACGAGACTGTGGCCTTCGTCGAAGGGCTCCTCGAGGAGCTGGAGGGCAGCCGCATCGCTCCGGTGGCCGACCTAGCATCGGTGTGAACCTGTCGCGGCGAGGACCATCGAGACCACGAGGGCCAGAGTGAGCGAGGCAGGACAAGGAACAGAGAGGGAACCAAGCGTGCCGATGCGTGTCGTCGTCGATTTCGACCTGTGCGAGAGCAACGCGCTCTGCATGGCCGCCGCCCCCGAGGTCTTCGAGGTGCGCGACGATGACTTGCTCTACGTGCTCGACGAGCACCCGCCCGAAGAGCTGCGCGAAAAGGTGCTGATGGCGATGCGTACCTGCCCGAAGAACGCCATCTCCATCGTCGAGGAGTAGGGCGACCCTCCGGCCCGGCGCGCACTCGTACGCCGGGCCGGATCGATCAGCGCCGATCAGGATTGCGCTAGGACGACACCGTGGTGCTGCCGGGCAGGTCCTTGCCGCAGTAGGTGCTACTCGAGGCGGGTACGAATCCCGTTCTTCTCGGCGATCATGTACCAGCCGCACGACTCGGCAAGGTCGTGTCCGAAGTCCGTCGAGTAGTTGATCGTCTCGGGCAGCAACCCGTTGCCGTTGTAGGCCTTGAGGTTGCGCAACGCATGGATCACCCCGGCCTGCGTCGGGTTCTTCCCCGCGAGCTCCAGGCCCTTGATCATGAGGTCCGCACCGAGCCACGACTCGTACTGGCTGAAGTTCGGGAACTCGCTCGGCGTGAAGTGCTCGTACTTCTCGAGCGCGGCCTGCATCTGGTGCGTCCCCGCGTTGGGGAGGGCGAATGGGCGGAACTCGGTTTCGAAATAGCCACCCTGCACGGCGTTCCAGGCCGTCGAGCCGACGAGGCCCGGCTCGTAGCCGGTCGGGAAGACCGTGACCTTGGGCTTGACGCCCGACTGCTTGAGCGCCTCGGACAGCGCGAAGTTCGAGTTGTCGTCCAGCCCGGCGTAGAAGGCGTTGCAGCCCTTTTGCTTGGCGACCAGCGCCGGCGTCGTCATCGCCACTGAGCCGAACGTGATCGAGGTGTCGAGGACGCCCACCTTGCCGCCCGCGTGCTCGAACGAGTCCGCCGTGCCGACTGCCGAGCGCGTCGACGAGGGAGAGATGCCGTAGCCGTAGGAGCAGAGCACTGTGCCGCCGTGTGCCTTCAAGAAGCTCCCGATGGCCGTGTTGACCGGGTATTTGGGGTCGAGGCTCCCGACGTCGGCGGCGAACATGTTGGTGAAGGGCTGTGTCCCCCACTCGGGCCCGTCGAAGAACCCGCCGGTGACCGGCACGCCCTGTTCCTGGGGGTACTTGTCCGCCAGGAAGAACAGCGGGCTGTCCGACACGATGCCGAAGGCACCCTTGGCCAGCGCGCCCTGGACGGCCGAGACCACGGCCGAAGGGCTGGTCTGGTCGTCGAGCACCATGGTCTCGATCTTGTGACCATTGACACCACCCTCCGCGTTCTGGAGTGCCACCCGGGCGTTGAACCCGGCCGGGGCTTGGCTGAACTCCGACGAGCCCTCGCCGGTGAGGGACGTGATCATGGCGATCATGATGGGCGCGCCCGAGGCGCTCGACGCGCCGGCGCTGGCCGTGCCTCCGGCAACGCTCGCCAGGGTGGCAGTCCCTGCAATCGTCAGGACGGCAAGTCCCAACCGGCCCAGATACATCCGCGACGGTATGTGCATGTCCGTCTTTCCCTCCCCAAAAATGCCGCCCGACGCCATGTCAGGGCCCCATACACATACACGGCCGGAGCGAGCGGCGCGGTTCAGCCTGCCTGCGACCTGGAGCAATGCGTCTGCCGTCTTCTCGGGCTCGGTGATCATCAGGTCGTGGCCCGTGTCGATGTCCCACAGTCGGCCCTCGGACCGGGCGCGGCCCATGACCTCGCGGTCGCGGGTCGCCAGGGTGGAGGTGCACACGATGTGGAACTGCGGGATGGCCCACAGCGCAGTCCTCGTTGGTGAGCTCGAGCGGTTGCTCGAAACACGCCCACGGGTGCGGCGTCAGCCGCTCGGCCATCCACGCCAGATCGGCGGGATCGGTCACGCCGTAGAGGAGGCCGGCGTCGGGACCGGGCAGCAGCACAAGTTCAATCCCGTCGACCACCTCGCCGTAGGAGCGGACCGCGTTGATCACCGGACCGGCCACGTCGACCAGCGACTCGCCGTTGCGCGGCGTGGCCGCGTCGAGGAAGACGAGGCGCCCGACCCGGTCGGCGGCCCGGTCTCCGACCCCGGTGATCACCATGCCGCCGTAGCTGTGTCCGACCAAAATCACGTCGCGCAGGTCCTCGAAGCGCAACAGCGCGACGACGTCGTCGATGTGACAGGACAGATCGATCCGAGCGTCGAGCAGATGGGCCCGCTCACCGAGGCCGCTGAGCGACGGCGTGTAGACCTCGTGCCCGTTCGCTCGCAGGAGGCGCGCCACCCGCTGATAGCACCAACCGCCGTGGCCGCCACCGTGCACGAGCACATAGGTCGCCAAGTCAGGACCTCCCGGGGGTCGGTGCCGCGCCAGCGGGGCGGCCGGCTCACCGTATCCGCTCGCCGACGTGTGGCCCCAGAATGCGCAGGTCACCTACTGCGACCGTCTGCCGCTCCAGGGGTTGCCACGCGGGCATTTGGGCGACCGGGAGACTTTTCGGCATAATATTGACGTCGAAGTTGAAAACCTGAACGAGATCGTCCTCACGGAGGTAGCCATGTCGAACGTTGTCGACTTTCCCGTCTTTGACGCGGACAACCACATGTACGAGACGACGGATGCCTTCACCAAATTCCTGCCGAAGGAGTACGAGGGACTCGTCAAGTACGTGCAGGTGAACGGACGCACCAAGATCGCCCTGCGCAACGTCATCTCCGACTACATCCCGAACCCGACGTTCGAGGTGGTCGGCCGGCCTGGCGCGCAGGAGGCGTACTTCAAGGAGGGCAACCCCGAAGGCAAGTCCCGCCGCGAGATGATCGGCAAGGCGATTCGCGCGCCGGAGGCCTTCTTCTCCCCCGAACCGCGGCTCAAGCTGATGGACGAGCTGGGTCTCGACCGTGCCCTCATGTGGCCGACGCTGGCCAGCCTGCTCGAGGAGCGTCTTGCTGATGACCCCAAGGCGACCCACGTCGTCGTGCACGCGCTGAACGAGTGGATGCACGAGCACTGGACCTTCAACTACGAGGGCCGCATCTTCCCGACTCCGGTCATCACGCTCCCGATCGTGAGCGAGGCCATCAAGGAGCTCGAGTGGGTGGTCGAGCGTGGGGCCAAGATCATCCTCATCCGCCCGGCGCCGGTCCCGGGGTACCAAGGGCGCCGCTCGTTCGCATTGCCCGAATTCGATCCCTTCTGGCAGCGCGTCGCCGAGTTTGACGTCACGGTCGGGATGCACGCCTCCGACGACGGGCTCACCCGCTACTACAACGACTGGAACGGCACTCATGGCGGCGAGCTCCTGCCCTTCGCGGGCGGCAAGTCGGCCTTCTCTGGACATCGCGCACTCCCAGAGCCGGGGGATCTTCGACACGGTCGCCTCGCTCATCGGCCACGGTCTGCTGACGCGTTTCCCGACGCTGCGGGTCCTGCCCGTCGAGAACGGCTCCGCCTGGGTGCGCCCGATCGTCGAGGCCCTCACCAACTCCTACGAGCGTGAGCCGGCGATCTACGACGAGGACCCGCTGATGGTGCTGAAGCGCAACATCTGGGTCCACCCGTTCCACGAGGACGACCCGATCGGCCTGATCGACCTGATCGGTGCGGACCGGGTGGTGTTCGGTTCGGACTACCCGCACATCGAGGGGATGTCCGAGCCGCTCTCCTACGTCAAGGATCTCGACGGCCTGTCCCACGAGGACGTGGCCAAGGTCGATGGGCGGCAACCTGGCCGAGGCCATGAGGTTGCCGTTCGCGGCCTGACACCGGTGTGACCCGCGGGCGGCCGAGTCCGCGCGCGACCGGTCATGCCCCACCTTGCGGACGTCCCAGCTGACGTTCTTCCGTGGGGTGACGCACAGCCACGCGTGGCGGCGTCCTGTTCGATCCCGGCGGCTGTGAGCGAGGCGAAGCGCGCTACGCTGATTCGCTTGTGATCAGCGTGGTGGTCCCCGGTGCTGAATGGCTGTCCTTGGCTTGAGTCCCAGCTCGCCGCTCTCTCCACGCAGCGGTGTGAGGAGCCCTGGGAGGTGGTAGTTGCGGACAACGGATCCACGGATGGGACACGCCAGCTCGTCGACCGATGGACAGCTCTCGATCCGAGAATCCGACTCGTGGACGCGTCCGCGCGGCGAGGACCAGCGGCCGCTCGCAACATTGGAGCAACAGATGCTGCCGGTGATTTGCTTGCTTTCTGTGACGCCGACGACGAAGTGCAGCCCGGCTGGTTGAGCGCCTGTGTCAGCGGCTTGGCCGAGGCGGAGGTGGTTGCGGGTGTCTTCGACATGGGACTGCTCAATGGGCGGACTCCGCGGCCGCTGCGATCAGCTGCTTCGGAGCAAATGGGGTTTCTTCCGGCAGGACCCGGAGCGAATCTCGCGGTACGACGCCGGGACTTCGAAGCATTGGCGGGATTTTCAGAAGACCTGCTCGTGGGTGAGGACATCGACCTCTGCTGGAGATTCCAGTTGGGAGGACGTCGCTTTGCCACGCTCGACGGGGCGATTGTCGCAAAGCGAGAAAAGCAGACGCTGCCCGAGGTCTTCCGTGGCGCCGTGTCATACGGCCGAAGCGGTGCCCTCCTCTATAGGCGCTATCGGGTCCATGGTGCACGCAGACGCTCCGACGCTGGGTCAGGTCGATCGGATGGCTCATTGCTTCGGTACCCCAACTGAGGGATCGAAGTGCGAGGGCCCCTTGGGTCCATGGCGCGGGAATGCGAATCGGTCGCGTTTGGGGTTCGTTGGAGAACAGAGTGTTCTTTCCTTGAACCTCTGACCGAGGTCAGCCACAGTGCGCTGCGACCCGCCGTCCCCGGCGCGCTCTGCCATCGCGATCCGTCTCGTCTCCCGTCCGCCGCTCAGTCGCCGAACGTCCGGCTCGTGGCGACGACGCAGAGGCGGTTCTCGTTCCCCGCGTCGCGCACCTCGATGCGGCCCAGGCCGTGGCGGACCTCCGCCTCCGCGACCGCCGGCCCGACCCGCACGGGCTGGAGGTAGCGCAGGTCCAAGGACGCCAAGGTGGTGCCCGGGGACGAGCGACAGCGCGGCCTCCTCGCAGGCCAGCGCGATCAGCCCCCCGTTGAGCGTGTTCGACGCGTTCAGCGACTCCTCGGAGTGTCCCAGCACCGCCACGCCCGGGGCCCGCACCGCGCAGCCCGCCCGCTCGGCGAAGGGGACCGTCAGCGATCGACGCCGGCGGAGGAGCGACGGCCGGTCGACGCTGAGCGGGATGTCGAGGGTCAGGCGCTCGTCCGGCGCGGGCATGAACGAGGCCGCGGCGAAGCCGATCGGATCGCCGTTCTCGGCGGTGAAGTCGACGCTGGCCACGAACACCGATCGGCCGGCCTTGACGACCCGGCCGACCCCGTTGACCGTCCCCGCACCCGGCGGCGGGACGAAGAGGTGCACGTCGAGCTCGAGGGTCACCGGGACGCGTGGGTGGATCGTGAAGGCGGCGAGGTGCCCGGCCACCACGTCGGCCCAGGCCGCCAGGATGGAGAGGCGTACCTGCTCGGTGCCGGGCACGTGCATCGCGGGGACGACGGTGGCCGAGCCCACCAGGGCATCGGCGTCGTCGTCGGCCCGCGTCACCACCCATCCCAGGTCCTGGAGAACGTGGCGCCGCTCGCCTCGCGCCGCCGCCCGTCCGGTCGGCGTCGTCGTCATCGCTCTCCTCCTGGCCCGGCGGTGCCGGGCCCCTTACATGCGGCCGAGCAGGAAGCCGGCCGCCGCCGCGGCCGGGGGGAAGGACTCGGTGATCCCGGAGGCCACGTAGCCGACGTCGCTGATCAGCGTCTGCCCGGAGATGGCGGCAGCGGCGTCGCTGCACAAGAACACGAGCGGGTAGGCCTGCTCGAGCGGAGTCGAGGCCTCGATTCCGGCCTCCTCGCGGTAGTCGGCGCCGAAGCCCAGCCACATCTCCGCGTTGGCCTGGGCCAGCGGGGTGTCCGTCGGCCCCGGGCAGATGGCGTTGATGCGGATGCCCTGCTTGAGGAAGGGGAAGGCCTGCCGGGCCACGTAGCCGCAGACGGCCTGCTTGGAGTGGAAGTAGTCGGCCCAGCCGTGCTCGATGGCCCAGGCCGACGCCGAGTCGAAGTCGGGCGTGTCCAGGTACTCCTTCACCTGCTCCCAGCCGGCCTCCCAGCCGAGGCCGGCGGCCGAGGAGATGAACCCGATGGCCGAGCCCGCGGGAGCATGCCGCCGGCGAGCATGCGCTCGATCAGGTGGCGGTGCCCGGCGAAGTTGATCTTCTCGATGTTGGGCGTCCCGTCGGCCACGCCGGCGCAGGCCATGAGCGCGTGCACCGGCCCGCCGCACTCGTCGACGGCCTTGTCGATGGAGTCCTTCTCGCCCAGGTTGACGTGGATGGCCTTGGCGCCGGGCAGCTTCACCTCGGCGAAGTCCATGACCACGACCTCGGCGCCGGCGTCGAGCGCCAGCTCCGCGGCCGCCGCGCCCATGCCGGTGGCGCCACCGACCACCAGGACCCGCTTGCCGTCGTAGCGAAATGCATCGAACAGTGACATGTGTTCCCTCCTGATTGAGACGTGATCGGAACGTGGTCGGCGACGTGCCGTCTAGCCGACGACGGAGCGGACCTTGAGGTCCACGATGGTATCCCAGTCGATGCCGACCTCTTCGAGGATGGCATCGCCGTGCTCGTTGAATTCAGGCGACCGCCCGACCGGCGCGGGCTCGCCGCCGAACTGGATGGGCGCGGCCACGAGCTTGAAGGGCGAGCCGCCCGCGGTCTCGCAGTCCTGCACGTACCCGTTGGCCGCGACCTGCGGGTCGACCGTCGCCGCTTCGAGCGTGTCCTGCACGACGCACCACTGCCCGCTGAAGTCGGCCAGCCGCTCCCGCCACTCGCTCAGGGTGTGCTCGGCGAACGCCTCCTCCATCAGCGCCTGCGCGTCCGTGGTGTTCTCCATCAGCGCGTCGTGGCCGGCGAAGCGCGGGTCGGTCCCGGCGTCGGGCCGCCCGACGAGCGTGCACAGCTCGGCCCAGTACTTGCTGGCCTGGAGGCAGCAGAAGGAGAGCTGGCGCTCGTCCTTGGTCACGAAGTTGCGCACCAGCGGGTTCAGGCGCGGTGCGTTGGAGGGCGGGCCCTGCCACGGCTGGTTCAGCAACAACGAGAGCGCGTAGGCCTGGCCCATGGCCCACATGCCCGAGCTGAGCAGCGAGACGTCGACGGTGGTCGCCTCGCCGGTGCGCTCGCGGTGGAACAGGGCGCCCATGATCCCCCCTGCGATCGTCATGGCGCCGATGGAGTCGCCGAAGCCCGGCCCGGGCGGCCCGGGCATGTAGCCCTCCATGTCGGCCGGCTTGACGCCCAGGGCGACGCCGGCCCGGTACCAGAAGGAGAGCGCGTCGTAGGAACCCTTGTCCGCGTCGGGCCCGCGCTCGCCCTGGCCGGTGCCGGCGACGTAGATGATGTTGGGGTTGTGCGCCCGGATGTCCTCCGGCTCGATCTTCAGCTTCTTGCGCACCCGCGGCAGCTTGTTGGTCAAGAAGACGTCAGCGGTCGCCGCCAGCTTGTAGAGGATGTCGACGCCCTCGGGGGTGCTGAGGTCCAGCGCCAGGCTGCGCTTGCCGCGGTTGGAGTGCTCCATGAGGGGATGGACGTCTCCGGTCATCGGCATGACGCCCGAGGCGGCGAGACCGCGCATGGCGTCGCCCCGCTCCGTCGGCTCGATCTTGATGATGTCGGCCCCCCAGTCGGACAGCAGCGCCGTGGCCGCCGGGACGAAGGTCTGCTCGGCCACCTCGAGGACGCGCACGCCCTTCATCACTGCGGTCGCGCTCACCGCGTCCCTCCCTCTGCTTCCGGTCGGCTCGCGGCGTGACCGCGCCGTAGGAGCCGTCGTCGGACCCAAATCTGACATCGACGTCGACATTAGTCCGGCGGCCTCCGCGCCCTGTCCAGGCGCCACGCTCGCACCACCACCTTGCCGACGGCCCTGCCGTCGGCCACGCAGCGCAGGGCGTCGCCGGCGTCGGCCAGGTCGAAGGTCGCGCCGATCAGGGGCGCGGCCCGGCCCGCGACCAAGAGGTCGAGCAGCTCGCGGTCGTTGCGCGCCATCTCCTCTGCCCGGTGCCGGGCGAAGTCGCCGAATTGGAAACCCGAGGACCTGGCATCCCTTCAGCAGCACCAAATTGAGAGGTATGCGCGGGATCGTCCCCGAGGCGTAGCCCACGGTCACGAAGCGCCCGCCGAAGTGCAGCGCGCGCAGCGCCGGCTCGGCCAGGTCGCCGCCCACCGGGTCGACCACCACGTCGGCCCCGCCGGGCAGCGCCTCGCGCAGGGCCTGGCGCAGGTCGCCGGCAGCTGTGGTCGATGAGGCGTGCCGCACCGAGCGCCCGGGCCGCCTCGAGCTTCTCGGGCGTCGACGCCACGGCGGTGACGGTGGCGCCCAGCAGCACGCCGAGCTGGACCGCGGCCGAGCCCGACACCGCCGCCGGCGCCGAGCACGACGAGCTCCTCGCCCGGCTGGAGCGCGGCCACCGAGCGCAGCACGTGGTAGGCGGTGCGATAGGCCACGCCGAAGGCGGCCGCCGTGCGGTCGTCCACGCCGTCGGGGATGCGCATGAGCGACGCCGGGCGCCACGACGATCTCCTCGGCGAAGGCCCCCACGATGGTCGAGCCGAACACCCGGTCACCGAGTTCGACGCCGTCGGCGCCCTCGCCGAGCTCGACCACCGTACCGGCGTACTCGCTGCCCAGAGATGAAGGGCGTCGGCACCGAGACCTGGTAGGTGTTGGCCACGACGAGGACGTCGGGGAAGTTCACGGCGCCGATGTTGATCGCGCACCCGGACCTGGCCCGGACCGAGAGCGTGGTGACGGCACCTCGGCCAGCTCGACGACCTCGGGCCCGCCGTAGGTGCGGCACAGCGCGGCGCGCACCTCAGCTCGGTGCTGCGAGGCCGGCACCGTCGTAGTCGGTCGATCTCGGCCAGGTCCGCCGCTGCCTGCATCAGCTCGAGCACGATGGGCCCGAAGGCCTGCAGCTTCTCGTCGTCGCCGGCACGCTGGTAGCCCTGCTCGAGCACGACGGCCAGCTTCCACTTGGCCAGCACGCAGTAGTAGTCGATGTCGTCGACCTGGCGGCCCGAGGCCTGGCGTAGTGCGCCAGCACCTCGTCGCGCGTGGGCATGCCGCGTCATGTCGACGTAGCCGCCGGCGCGGTCCTCGTCGTCGGAGGTGTCCTCGGGCCAGGAGTTGACGACCCAGCCGAGGTCGAGCTTGGGGTCGCCGACGGTGCCCATCTCCCAGTCGACGATGGCGGCCAGCCGCGCCGGCGCGCCGTGCTTGAACATGACGTTGGCGAACTGGTAGTCGCCGTGCATGAGCCCGGGATGTAGTCGATCGGTCGGTGCGCCCGCAGCCACGCGGCGGCCTCGTCGAAGCCGGGCAGCTCGCGTCCCTTGATGCGCTCCAAGAAGGCGGTCCAGCGGTCGACCTGGCGCTCGTGGAAGCCGTCGGGTCGCCCGAGGTCGTCGAGGCCCTTGGCGCTGCCAGTCGACGTTGCCGAGCAGGGCGATGCCCTCGACCAGCTGGAAGGCCAGACCGCGGCGCGCCTCGAGGTCCGTGTCGAAGGGCGCCGGCCACTGGCGCCGCGTCGGACATGGGCGACCAGCCGTCGACGAAGCCCATCAGGTAGAAGGTGCGCCCGAGCACCGACTGGTCGGTGCACACGCGCGATCGCCTCGGTGTGGGGGACGTTGGTGCCGTCAGCGCCTCGATGATGCGCCACTCCCGCACGATGCCCTCGTCGCGCGAGGCGCGGCGCGCTGCGGCGGCGGGATCCGCATGGCGCAGTGCAGGTCGCCCCGCCGGAGCTCGTAGATCTCGTTCTGGCTGCCGCCCGAGATGTAGCCGTGCTCGAGCGGCGCGCCGACGCCGAGGCCCTGCGCGTCGAGCCAGGCCGTCAGCGTCGTCGACGTCGGCGATGGTCGGCGTGTCCGCCGCCTCTTCGATGGTGCTCACAGGTTCCCCACCTCCAGCTCGAGGTACTGGGCGAACTTGGCCTTGCGCGGCCTCCTGGCGCTTGGGCAGCCACTGCGTCGGCCAGATGTCGTCGCTCGCCTTGTAGTCGCGCAGCACCTGGCGGGCGACGGTGACCTTGTGCACCTCGGTCGGGCCGTCGGCCAGGCCCATGACGCCGGCGCCGTGGATCATGCCGAAGAAGGGCATCTCGTTGGTGGTCCCCAGCGCGCCGTGCACCTGCATGGCCCGCCAGGCGATGTCGTGCAGGACGGTGGGCATGACGACCTTGGCCGTCGCGATGTCCTTGCGCACCCGCTTGTAGTCGTTGTACTTGTCGATCTCCCAGGCCGTGTAGAGCACGAAGAGGCGGAACTGGATCGAGCTGGGCGTAGGAGTCGGCGATGTAGCCCTGCACGAACTGCTTGTCGGCCAGCAGGCTGCCCTGGGTCTCACGGCTCAGCGCCCGCTCGCACATCATGTCGATCGCCTTCTGGGCCATGCCGATGGTGCGCATGGCGTGGTGGATGCGCCCGCCGCCGAGGCGGGTCTGGGCGATCACGAACGCCTGACCCTCGCCGCCGAGCAGCGCCTCCTCGGGCACCCGCACGTCCTCGTAGTGGATGAGGGCGTGCGAGCCCTCGTTGACCGCGCTCGCCGTAGAGGCCGACGTTGCGCACGATGTTCACGCCCGGCGTGTCCGTCGGCACCAGGAACATCGACATCCCCTTGTAGGGGCTGACGTCGGGATTGGTCACCGCCATCACGATGAGGAACGACGCGGTCTTGGCGTTGGACGAGAAGAACTTCCACCCGTTGATCACCCACTCGTCGCCGTCCTTCTCGGCCCGGGTCGTGAACAGCGTCGGGTCGGCGCCGGCGTGGGGCTCGGTCATGGAGTAGCTCGAGAAGCACTCGCCGTTGAGCAGCGGCTGCAGGTAGCGCTCCTTCTGCTCGGGCGTGCCGTAGTGGGCGATGATCTCGGCGTTGCCGGTGTCGGGCGCCTGGCAGCCGAAGACGATCGGCGCCCACGACGAGCGGCCGAGGATCTCGTTGAGCAGCGCCAGCTTCAGCTGGCCGTAGCCCTGGCCGCCGAGCTCGGGCCCGAGGTGGGTGGCCCACAGGCCCTGGCGCCGCACCTCTTCCTTCAGCGGGTCGATGGCCTCGCGCCGCTTGCCCTCCAGGGGGACGAACTGGAGGTGCGGGAAGGCGAGGTCGAGCGGCTCGACCTCCTCCCGGACGAACTCGTCCACCCAGTCCAGCTTCTTCTGGTACTCGGGGTCGGTCTCGAAGTCCCACGCCATGGCGCCCCTCCCTCGGTCGGATGTCAGAATATGATTCTGGCTATCGAGAACGCAATACCGAATCCGAGATGGACGTCGCCGACCGGCGTGGCCGACCGATCGTGCGCCGCACCCTGGCCAAGCGCGAGGGCGAGTACGCCAACGAGGTGCGGCGCCTGCTCGATGCCGCCCTCGAGGTCATGCAGCGGTGCGGCACGACCGTCGCGCCCTCGGGTGGCCGACATCGTCGCCGCGGCGGGTCTGTCCAACGACGCCTTCTACCGGCACTTCAAGTCCAAGGACGACCTGGTGACCGCCCTCCTCGAGGACGGGGGCGAGCGCCTGCGCAGCTACCTCGCGCACCAGATGGCCAAGGAGACGACGCCCGAGGGCCAGGTGCGACGTTGGGTCGAGGGCGTGCTGGCGCAGGCCGATCGGCGACATCGCGGCGACCACGCTGGCGGTCATGTGGAACGGGGGCAGCGCCGGCGCGGGTCTGGCGGCGGGTCGCCACTTCGCCAGCGCGCCGCTGGCGTCGCTGCTGCACGAGCCCTTCGCCGAGCTGGGCAGCGCAGCGCCCGAGCTCGATGCCACGCTCGCCGCGCACGCCACGTTCGGCCTGCTCTCGGACTTCTTGTGGGAGGCGGCCGAGCCGACCGGCGCCGAGGTCGATCGGGTCACCGCCTTCTGCCTGCGTGCCGTGTCGCGCTGAGCACGCCGGCGGTCAGCGTCCTGGCGCGTCCTTCCAGAACTGCTCGGGAACCCAGCTCGGTGCCCGCTTCTCCATGAAGGCCTGCATGCCTTCGCGTGGCTCGGGCGACTCGGCCAGAGCCCAGAACATCGTCTGGTAGTCGACGAGCCCGTACCGCTCGTTCAACATGCGCTTCACGTGCGTGCGCGCCATGGGTGGGGTCTGCAGGATCTCGCCTACCGCCTCGAGTGCGGCCTCGCGCAGCTGCTCGTGGCGGCACCACGCGCGAGATCACGCCGAGGCGCTGCGCCTCGGCGGCATCGAAGCGACGGCCCGAGAGCAGCAGGTCGCGGGCGACGGCCATGCCGACGTGGGCCGGGAGGACCGCGGCGTACGTCGCGTCGGGGATGCCCCGCAGGAGCTCGGGCACCCGGAAGGTGGCCCGGTCGCTGGCGACGGCGATGTCGGCAGAGCATGGCGATGAGCAGGCCGCCGGCCTGGCAGATGCCGTTGACCGCGGCCACGACCGGCGCCCGGCTGTCGCGGATGGTCAGGAACGGCAGGATGTCGGGCCCGATGTCCGGCGTCGGTTCGTCTCCCGGCTCACGACGACCGCCGAGATCGCCGCCGGGCGCGAACACGTCGCCCGTCCCGGTGATGATGAGCGCGGCCAGGTCGGGATCCTGGTTGACGAGGTGGACCGCCCGCTTGATCCCGAAGTACATGGCCGGCGTCAGCGCGTTGCGGGCCGCTGGGCCGGTCGATGATGCACCAGCCGACTGCGCCCTCGCGCTCGAAGCGCAGTCCGGCCGCACCGAGATCGTCTGCCACGCTTCCCTCCCTGCTCGCTTCGTCCGGACACTACTGTCCTGCCTCGGTGAGCTCGCACGGGATGGATGGGGTGACGGCCAATGACGGTGGGCATTGCGACAGGCGCGGCGCGGGGGATGGGTGCCGCGTGTGCCGCCCGGATGGCCGACATGGTCGACGTGCTGCTGGTCGCGGACCGCGACGAAGCCGGTGTGAACGTGACGGCCGAGACAGCTGTCCGCCGGCGGGAATCGGGCGCGGGTCGAGCCCGTCGTCCTCGACGTCACGGATCCGGGCGGCATCGCCGCGCTGTGTGACCGGGTCGCCGAGCTGGGCCCGCTGCGCGCGGTGGCGCATGCAGCCGGTCGTCTCGCCCACCATGGCCGGATGGCGTGAGGTCTTGACCGTCGACCTCGTCGGCACCGCGTCCTCGTCGACGCCTGCCGCACGCTCGCCACCGAGGGCACGGCCATGGTGTGCTTCGCCTCCATGTCCGCGTCGCTGGCCCTGCCCGACGCCGACCTGCCCGCCGACGCCGCGCTCGACGACCCGCTGCACGCGGACTTCCTCGGGCGCATCCGCGAGGCGGTCGGCCCCGAGGTCGAGGACCCCGGCATGGCCTACACCTGGGCCAAGCGCGGCGTGCACCGGCTGGTCCGGCGAGAGGCCGTCCCCTTCGGACGCCTCGGTGCGCGCATCTGCTCGGTCACCCCGGGCGTGATCGACACGCCCATGGGCCGCCAGGAGGCCGACGCCCACGACGTCATGGCCATGCTGGTCCAGGCCTCGGCGCTGGCCCGCGAGGGGCGGCCCGAGGAGGTGGCGGCCGCCGTCGCCTTCTTGCTCTCCGACGAGGCCCGCTACGTGACGGGGACCGACCTCACCGTCGACGGCGGCGACGTGGCCGCCATCCGCAGCGGGGGAGTGTCGCTCACATGACCGACCCGACGGCACACGGCTCGGATTCCGGTCAGTCCTCCGACGGTCGACGTGCGCACGCTCTTGGATCCCGAGCTCAGCCCCGTCCTCGACGCGTTCGAGCTCCCGGCCTTCGACGCCGAGACCGTCGCGACCATTCGCTCGTCGCAGTTCCCGGCGCCTCGAGCTCTCCGACGCGGTGGTCCGCACCGAGCACGAGGTGCCCTCGTGCGTGGCCGGGCGACCCGCCGGTGCCCGTGCGGGTCCACCGGCCGGCCGGCAGCACAGGGCGCCTGCCGGCCATCGTCACCATCCACGGGGGGGCTACGTCATCGGCAGCTACGCCATGGACGACGCAGATGCTCGACCGGTGGTGCCCGGCGCTGGGCGTCGTCGGCGTCTCGGTGGAGTACCGCCTGGCGCCCGAGACGCCGTACCCGGGCCCGCTCGACGACTGCTACTCGGCGCTGCGCTGGGCCCACGAGCACGCGGAGGAGCTCGGCATCGACCCCGACCTGCATCGGGACCTACGGCCTGAGCGCGGGCGGCGGGCTGGCGGCGGCGCTCGGCCTGCTGGCGCGCGACCGTGGCGAGGTGCCGCTGGCCTTCCAGTTGCTCGACTGCCCGATGCTCGACGACCGCCAGACGACGCCGTCCATCGGTGCCGCCGGGCTCTACGTCTGGAGCGGCGGCGTCCAACGACTTCGGCTGGCGTTCGTATCTCGGCGAGCGCTTCGGGACCGACGACGTCCCGCCCTACGCGGCGGCCGCCCGGGCGACGGACCTGACGCGGCCTGCCGCCGACCTGTGTCGTCGTGGGATCGATCGACGGCTTCCGCGACGAGGACGTCGACTTCGCCCAGCGACTGAACCAGGCCGGGGTCCCCTGCGAGCTCCACGTCATCGCCGGGCTGCCGCACGCGTACCTGCTCGCGCCGGCGGCGGTCGCCGGTGCAGCTGGCCGAGCACTGCAAGGACGACTGGCTGGCGCGCCAGCTCGCCCGGCACGCGCGGCGACGCTGAGCAATGACGGCATCGACCGGCAGCTCGGCCGGCCGCCGGCTCGTTCAGAGCTTGCCGGCGCCTCCCGAGCGGGCGCGGATCATGGCGTCCTGGACGAAGGACCCGACCAGTCGCCCGTCGAGGTCGAAGATGTCGCCCCGCCCGAAGCTGCGGCCGTGCCCGGTGTAGGAGGCCCACATCTGGAGCAGGTGCCACTCGGCGGCGCGGCACGGCTCGTGGTACGTGATCGTGTGGGTCAGCACGCCGGTCGAGAGGGTGACGTGGGCCTGTGACTGGCCGACGCCGGCGTGCGGGCGCATGGCCGTGCCGATGAGGAAGGTCTCGGTCGAGAAGGCGAGGAGCGCCTGGTCGATGGCGGGGTCGTCGGGTGCGCCGACGAAGCGAGCCCAGCACGTCGAGCTCGGGCGGGCCGACCAGGTCGGGGTCGCCGACGTCCACGCGCGCCGACGATGCCCGGACTCCCAGGCGCCGTTCACGCGCAGATCGCCGGCGACGTCGTCGGGGTGCGACGCCAGGCGCGGCGAGTCGGCGTGGCGGATCACGTCGGGCTCCTCCGCGCTCAAGAGCGCGAGGGCGCGGGTGATGATCTGGTCGTCCTGGCTGATCGTCACCGTGCTGCTGGCCAGCGATCGACCGCTGTGCATGCGGTCGACCGTGATGTCGAGGGGCGCGTCGGCCTTGGCCGGGCCGGGCGAAGACGGTGTGCAGCGTCTTGACCGCCTTGCCGTCCTGCCCGGCCAGCGCGCCCATGACGGACTGGGCCAGCAGCTGCCCGCCCCACACCATGCCGTAGTCGCTCTGCACGCTGGTCGCCCGGTAGCGGTCCTCGCCGACGGGCTCGAGCGTCAGCGCCTCGACGAACGCGTCCATGGTGAACATCGGGTCTCCTTTCTCCTTCTCGGCGTGTCTCGGCTTGTGTCGGCGCCTTGGGCTCTGCGGGCGTGGCCTCGGGCCGGCCGGCGGGCCCAACAATGCCCCATGCCCGGCGGACCGGGCCCGGCCTCCACCGTGCCGTCATGGCGGGGAGGCGAGGCCGATACCCTCCGATTCGGCTGCATGATAACGCCATTTTTGACGACGACGTCAAAGTCAGATACCCTCCAAAACGGCGGCTCGCCAGGCACGACGCAGGGTTGCGTCCCCTGGTCGACGCCCAGCGCGCCGTGCCCTCGTGGGGGTCGAGCTGGACGAGGAGAGGAAGAGGAACGTGGCCGAGGCAGTGAAGGTCAACCCCGAGCAGCGGATGCTCATCGACGGGAAGCTGGTCGAGGCCGATTCCGGCAAGACCTTCGAGAACGTCAACCCGGCCACCGAAGAGGTCATCGGCGAGGTCACCGACGCGTCGAGCGCCGAGATGCTCCGCGCCATCGACGCCGCCCGGCGGGCCTTCGACGAGACCGACTGGTCGACCAACCACGCCTTCCGCAAGCAGTGCCTCGAGCAGCTGCACGAGGCGCTCCAGGCCGAGCAGGAGGAGCTGCGCGAGCAGCTGATCCTCGAGGTCGGCTGCCCGCGTATGACGACCAACGGCCCGCAGCTCGACGCGCCGATCTCGGAGGCGTTCGCCTGGCCGGCCAAGGAGATCGACGAGTTCGAGTGGGAGACGGTGCTGCCCGACGCCACCAACATCCAGGGCTCGGTCGACTCCCGCCGGATCTGGCGCGAGCCCGTCGGCGTGGTGGGCGCCATCGTCCCGTGGAACTTCCCCTTCGAGGTGACCTCGCACAAGCTGGGCCAGGCGCTCGCCACCGGCAACACCGTCGTGCTCAAGCCGGCGCCCGACACGCCGTGGAACGCCACGCTGCTGGGCCGCATCGTGGCCGAGAAGACCGACATCCCCGCCGGCGTCCTCAACGTCGTGACCGTCCTCGGACCACCTGATCGGCGAGGAGCTCACGCTCTCGCCCAAGGTCGACATGATCTCGTTCACCGGCTCGACCGCGGTCGGGCAGCGCATCATGGAGAAGGGCGCCGCCACCATGAAGCGCGTCTTCCTCGAGCTCGGCGGCAAGTCGGCCACGATCGTGCTCGACGACGCCGACCTCAGCATCGCCACCCTGATGGGCATGGGCGCCTGCTTCCACGCCGGGCAGGGCTGTGCCATTCAGACGCGCATGCTGCTGCCGCGGGTCGCGCTACGACGAGGGCGTCGAGCTGCTGAAGGGCCTCTTCGCCGCCGTCCCCTACGGCGACCCGCAGCGGCCCGACGTGATGATGGGCCCGCTCATCTCGGCCAAGCAGCGCGAGCGGGTGCTCGGCTACATCGAGAAGGGGAAGGCCGAGGGCGCCACGCTCGCCGTCGGCGGCGGCCGTCCCTCGGGCGACGAGTTCGCCAAGGGCTGGTGGGTCGAGCCGACGCTGTTCACCGACGTCGACAACGCCATGACCATCGCGCAGGAGGAGATCTTCGGGCCGGTGCTCGTCGTCATCCCCTACGAGGACGAGGACGACGCCGTGCGCATCGCCAACGACTCCAAGTACGGGCTCCAAGGGCGGCGTGTTCTCGGCGACGCTCGAGCGCTCGCTCGTCGGTGGCCCGGCGCATCCGCACCGGCGGCCTCAGCATCAACGGCGGCGCGCCGTACGGGCCCGACCTCCCCTTCGGCGGCTACAAGCACAGCGGCATCGGCCGCCAGAACGGCGTGGCCGGCTTCGAGCAGTACCTCGAGACCAAGTCGCTGGCCTGGCCGGCGGCCTAGGCCGGGCAGCGAAGTCGGAGATCGAGTGACCGTCACCAGCGAGCCCGAGGTCTACTACGACCCCTACGACTTCGAGATCGACGCGGACCCGTACCCGGTGTGGAAGCGACTGCGCGACGAGGCGCCGCTGTACTGGAACGAGAAGTACGAGTTCTTCGCGCTGAGCCGCTGGGACGACGTCGACGCGGCCATGCTCGACTGGAAGACGTACATCTCGGGCCGCGGCTCGGTCCTCGAGATCATCAAGGCCGGCGTCGAGATCCCGCCCGGATCGATCCTCTTCGAGGACCCGCCGACGCACGACCTCCACCGCGGCCTGCTCTCCCGGGTCTTCACGCCGAAGAAGATGCAGGCGCTCGAGCCCCAGGTGCGCGCCTTCTGCGCGCAGGTGCTCGACCCGCTCGTCGGCTCGGGCCACTTCGACTTCGTCGAGGACCTGGGCCGGTTCATGCCCATGCGGGTCATCGGGATGCTGCTCGGCATCCCCGAGCAGGACCAGGCGGCGATCCGCGACCGCCTCGACGAGGGCCTGCGCCTCGAGGAAGGCGTCCCGTCCGAGACCGAGTACGACGGCAGCGCCCAGTCCGAGGTGTTCTCCGACTACGTCACCTGGCGGGCCGAGCACCCCTCCGACGACCTGATGACCGAGCTGCTCAACGCCGAGTTCGAGGACGACACCGGCACGACGCGCACGCTCACCCACGAGGAGATCCTCGGCTACGTCGGCCTGCTGGCCGGGGCCGGGAACGAGACCACGACGCGCCTGATCGGCTTCACCGGCGAGGTCCTCGGACGCCATCCCGACCAGCGCGCCGAGCTGGTGGCGGACCGCTCGCTGATCCCGAACACCATCGAGGAGCTGCTGCGCTACGAGTCTCCCGTCGCCCGTGCAGTCCCGCTACGTGACCAGAGACGTCGAGCTCCACGGCCAGACGGTGCCCGAGGGCAGCGTCATGGTGCTGCTGAACGGGTCGGCCAACCGCGACGAGCGGCACTTCCCCGACGGCGACAGCTTCGACATCCATCGTGACATTGGCCGGCACCAGGCCTTCGGCTACGGCATCCACCTCTGCCTCGGTACGGCGCTGGCCCGCCTCGAGGGCCGGGTGGCGCTCGACGAGGTGCTGGCAGCGCTTCCCCGAGTGGGAGGTCGACTACGACCGGGCCCAGCGCGCCCGCACGTCGACCGTGCGGGGCTGGGAGACGCTGCCGGTGCGCACGTCGTGAGCGACCCTGGGCGCACGGCGTTGACACGGCGAGAGGAGCACGACATGAACATGGACGACATGATCCTCGTCAGCATCGACGACCACATGATCGAGCCCCCGCACATGTACGAGAACCATGTGCCAGCGAAGTGGCGCGACGAGGCGCCCAAGGTGGTGCACGAGGACGGCATCGACCAGTGGGTGTTCCAGGGCGAGAAGACCAGCACGTCCTTCGGCATGTCCGCGACCGTGGGCTGGCCCAGCGAGGAGTGGGGCTTCAACCCCGGCACGTACTCCGAGCTGCGGCCCGGATGCTTCGACGTGCACGAGCGGGTGCGCGACATGGACGCCAACGGCGTCCTCGGCTCCATGTGCTTCCCCACCATGGCGGGCTGGAACGCGCGCACCTTCGCCGAGGCGCGCGACAAGGAGATCGCCCTCGTGATGCTCCAGGCCTACAACGACTGGGCCATCGACGAGTGGTGCGGGACCTACCCCGGCCGGTTCATCCCGCTCGGCATCGTCCCCATGTGGGACGTCGAGGCCGCCGTGGCCGAGGTCCGGCGCCTGGCCAAGAAGGGCTGCCGCTCCATCAGCTTCCTCGAGACCCCCCACGTGCAGGGCTTCCCCAGCTTCCTGTCGGGCTACTGGGACCCCATGCTCGGCGCCCTCTCCGACGAGGGCATGGTGCTCTCAGCCTCCACATCGGCGCCGGGTTCCAGATCATCAGGCGTCCCGAGGAGGCTCCGGTCGACCACCTCATGGTGCTGGCCTGCCAGATCAGCGCCATCACCGCGCAAGACCTCTTGTTCGGGCCGACGCTGCGGCGCTTCCCCGACCTCAAGGTGGCGCTCTCGGAGGGCGGGATCGGCTGGATCCCCTTCTACTTCGACCGGATCGACCGGCACTTCAACAACCAGGAGTGGCTGCACAGCGACTTCGGCGGGAAGCTCCCCTCCGAGGTGTTCCGCGACCACATCCTGGCCTGCTACATCACCGACCCGTCGGGCCTGTTGCTGCGCGACCGCATCGGCATCGACATCATCGCCTGGGAGTGCGACTACCCCCACACCGACACGACGTGGCCCCGGTCGCCCGAGTTCGCCTGGCAGCGAGTTCCAGGACGCCGGCGTCACCGACGAGACCGAGATCAACAAGATCACCTGGGAGAACGCGTGCCGCTTCTACAACTGGGACCCCTTCGTGCACACGCCGAAGGAGCAGGCGACGGTGGGCGCGCTGCGCGCCCGGGCGCGCGACGTCGACGTCACCCGCATGTCGCGCCACGAGTGGCGCACGCGCAACGAGGCGGCTGGGGTGGGTGCGCTCTGACTTGCGGTGACGTCAGGCTCCCGCACTAGACCATGCACATGACCCACACCACGAACCGACACAGGGGAGGACGATGCTCGTCGCGCTGAGCGAGGATCAGGAGTTCTTCCGGGAGACGACGGCGCGCTTCTTGACGGAGCACGCGCCGCCCGACGCGGTGCGCGCGTTGCGCGACGACCCGGCGGGCTTCGACGCCGGCTACTGGCGCCGGGGCGCCGAGCTCGGGTGGACGTCGTTGCTGGTGGCCGAGGAGCACGGGGGCGGGACGATCAGCGGGCCGGGCCTGGTCGACCTCAGCCTCGTCGCCTACGAGTTCGGCCAGCACGCCGCGCCCGGGCCGCTGGTGGCGACCAACGTCGTCGCCTCGGCGCTCAGCGCGCACGGATCGCATCCCGAGGTGCTGGCGGGCCTGTTGGCCGGGACCGAGATCGCCACGTGGTACATCCCCGAGCTCGCGCCCAGGCCGGGCGCGTGGCGCACCGGCGTCGAGCTCCGACGCGACGGGGAGGGCTTCGTGCTGCGCGGCGCGGTGCATCCTGTCGAGTCCGCCGGGCAGGCCGCCCACCTCCTCGTGAGCGCGTACGGCGACGGCGACGACGGCGGCGACGGCGACGGCGGCGGTCGCATGACCCAGGTCCTCGTCCCGGCGTCGGCGAGCGGCGTCTCGGTGACGCCGATGCAGACGGTGGACCTCACCCGGCGCTTCGGCGCCGTCACCTTCGACGATGTCCGGCTCGGCCCCGAGGCCGTGGTGGGGACGGCGGGCGAGGCCGCCGCCGACGTGGAGCGCCAGTTCCAGGCGGCCCTCGTCATGCTCGACGCCGAAGCGGTCGGCGCCATGCAGGCGGGCTTCGACATGACCGTCGAGTGGTCCTTCGACCGCTACACCTTCGGCCGTCCGCTGGCCTCGTACCAGGCGCTCAAGCACCGCTTCGCCGACATGATGGCGTGGCTCGAGGCCAGCCATGCCATCAGTGACTCCTCCTGCCTCGCCGCGGCGTCGGGGGACGATGAAGCGGCCGAGCTGCTGAGCGCAGCCAAGGCCTTCATCGGCCAGTACGGCGCCGAGCTCCTGCAGGACTGCGTGCAGATCCACGGCGGGATCGGCGTGACGTTCGAGCACGACCTCCACCTGTTCCTCCGCCGCTTCACCGTCAACCGCTCGCTGGCGGGTACGCCGGCTGCCCATCGCCAGCACATCGCCTCCCTCATCGAGGCACGAGAGGAGGCGGCGGCATGAGCGCGGTCCGCGCCGAGCAGGCGCAGGAGACAGGCGAGCCGGAGGACCTCGAGAGTTTCCGCCAGCGCGTGCAGGGGTTCCTCCAGGACAATTTCCGCCAGGTCACGATGGAGGAGCTGCGCTGGGACTTCCACGCCGACGAGGCGGAGGAGCTCGCCGAGATCGCCCACGAGCGCGAGCTGCAGCGCGCGCTCTTCGACGCCGGCCTGGCGGGGCTCTGCTTCCCGCGCGAATACGGCGGGCAGGGACTGTCGCCCGCGCACCAGCAGGTGCTGAACGAGGAGCTGGCCGGCTACGAGTACCCGCGCCGGATCCAGATCCCGACCTTCTCGCCCTGCGCCACGGTCATCCTCGAGTTCGGCACCGAGGAGCAGAAGCGGCGACACCTTCCCGCCATCCTGCGGGGAGAGGAGCTGTGGATGCAGTTCCTCTCCGAGCCGAGCGGGGGTTCCGACGTCGCCGGCGCCCTCACCACGGCCGTCCGCGACGGGCGACCAGTGGGTGCTGAACGGGTCCAAGGTATGGACGACCGGCGCGTGGTGGTCCGACTGGGGCCTGTGCCTCGCCCGCACCAACTGGGACGTGCCCAAGCACCGCGGGCTCACCGTGTTCATGCTTCCCGATCCACCAGCCCTCCATCGAGGTCCACCGCATCGAGATGCTGAACGGCTCGCGTGAGTTCTGCCAGGAGTTCCTCACCGACGTGATCGTGCCCGACACCGACCGGGTGGGCGACGTCGACGACGGCTGGACCGTCGGCATCCGCTGGATGTTCCACGAGCGCATGCTCTACACGTCGCCGTACGTGACCCACCCGGTGGGGTCGGCACCCAGCCGCATGTACTCGAGCACCGTGCACGCCATCGCCCAGGAGGCCGGGCGCATGGACGACCCGTCCGTGCGCGACCTGGTGGGCGAGGCGCGCATGCTCGAGCTGGTGAGCGAGGAGATGTCCGCCCGCGTGGCCGAGCGCATGACCCGGGGCCAGCTTTCAGACCAGGCCGCCGCGCTGGTGCGGCTCGGCAAGGCGCTGGCGCAAACCAGGATCAGCACGCTGGCCCTCGAGGTGGCCGACTCGGCCGGGGCGGCGTGGACCGAGGACAGCTGCCGCGGCGCACAGCGCCGTCAACTTCCTGATGCGCCAGGGCGGCAGCATCGGTGGCGGCACGGTGGAGATGGCGCGCAACGTGGTCAGCGAGCGGGTGCTGTCCATGCCGCGCGAGCGCACACTGGACAAGGACCGCCCGTTCCGAGAAGTGCCGCGGAGCCGGTCACCGCAGTCGTAGACGGCGCGCCGGGCGACGAAGGGAGCAGCGCATGGCAGTGGCGAAGGTGAACGGGCTCTCGCTCGCCTACGAGACCATCGGTGACGAGGGGGCTCGCCCGTGGGTGATCACGCCGGGAGGGCGCTTCACCAAGGAGTCACCGGGCGTGCGACAGCTCGCCCTGGCGCTGGCCGAGAAGGGCAACCGGGTCCTCATCTGGGACCGCCCCAACTGCGGCGAGTCGTACGTCTCCTTCGAGGGCTCGTCCGAGTCGGCGATGCAGGCCGACGCGCTGGCCGGCCTGCTCGGGCACCTCGACATGACACCCGCGGTCATCACCGGCGGCTCGGGTGGTGCGCGGGTGTCGCTGTTGACGGCGTCGCGCCATCGCGGGGCGGCGGCCGGGCTGGCCGTCTGGTGGATCAGCGGTGGCGTGTACGGGCTGCTCACCCTGGCCACGCACTACTGCGGCGGATCGCTGGCGGCGGCCTGGACCGGCGGCATGGAGGCGGTGGTCGCGCTGCCCGAATGGTCCGAGGTCCTCGAGCGCAACCCCGAGAACAAGCAACGCTTCCTCGACCAGGAGCCGGCGACGTTCGTCGCCACCATGGAGCGCTGGATGCTGGCGTATTGCCCGCGCGACGAGGAGCTCGTGCCCGGGCTCCCCGACGCCGACGCCCGCGGGCTGGACATCCCCGCCCTCGTCTTCCGGAGCGGGGCCAGCGACCCCCACCACACCCGGGCCACGTCCGAGGCCCTGGCCGAGCTTCTGCCGCAGGCCAGGCTGGAGGAGCCGCCGTGGGGCGACCGCGAGTGGCTCGAGCGCCAGGAGGTTCACGACGAAGGCCTCTTTGCCCGCTGGCCGCTGTTGGCCCCGCAGCTGTTGGCCTGGCACGAAGAGCGTCGGTGCTGGCGCTCGTAGCCCGGACGGGCGACGTTCCGTTCGGGGGCGCGCCCGGGCCGCGCCCGTGTGCACGGTCAGGTGGCTCGGCTCTCGTCGAGCCCGAGGGCGCGCACGAAGAGGAGGGTGAGCTGCTCGACGCCCTCGTCGAAGTCGCAGTCGAGGAGTCCCTGGACGAACCACATCTCGGGGAAGCGGTAGGTCATGGAGCCGAGGGCGGCGGCGGCGATCCTCGGGTTGATGCGGCGGTCAACCAGGCCGCGGCGCTGGAGGCTCCCGATGGAATTCCGCGATGGCGGAGAGGTTCCTGTTCTGCCACTCGCCGCGCAGTGCGCTGAGCTCCTGGTCGAAGCGCGACACCTGCTCGATGACCCCCATGATGCGCGCCTCGTCGCGGTAGGACTCCATGTTCAACCGGATTGCCTGTGCGATGCGCTCCGAAGGGCTTGCGTGCGACGACGAATCGAAGATGACCGAGTCGAGCGGCGCGCTCAGACGGTCGTCGACCTCCGCGGCAACCTCGCGGAACACCTCTTCCTTCGATTCGAAGTAGTGGTAGAAGGACCCGTGCGAGAGGCCGGCGCGCTCGGCGATGTCCGAGATCCTCGCGTCGAGGAACCCGCTTTCCTCGAAGACCTCCTTGGCCGCGCTCACGAGCCGCGCCCGCGTCTCGATCCCCTTGCGCGAACGCGGCCCACTCGGCTTCTCAGTCGTGAGTGGCCGCCTGTCGACACGTCTCTCTCCTTCTGCGCAGATTCCCGGGCGGGCGGTCCCATCAACCTACCGTCGCCTTCACGCGTCGCTGGGGGACGCCGGGCTCCGTGTCCGGGTCGCTTCATGCGTCCGCCCGCTGGAGCAGCAGGACGCCCGAAGGCGTGCCACCGCCCGAGGTGACGACGGCCGTGCGCGCGTCGTGCACCTGGCGGTCACCGGCCTCGTGGCGCAGCTGCGCCACCGACTCGTAGATGAACCCGAAGCCGTGCGTCCGGCCCTCGGACAGCTGGCCCCCGTGCGGGTTGACCGGGAGGTCGCCGTCGAGCGCGATCCGCCGGCCGCCGTCGAGCCAGTCGTAGGCCTCGCCGAAGCCGCAGAAGCCGAGGCCCTCGATCCACGAGATGGCGTTGAAGGTGAAGCCGTCGTAGACCAGCGCGAGGTCGACGTCGCTCGGTTGCAGGCTCGTGCGGGTCCAGAGGTGCGCGGCCTGGCCGATGACCTGCGGCTCGTGCGTGAGCGTGCCCTGGTCCCACGACACCCGTTCGAGGATCTGGGTCCCGACGGCCTCGATGCGCACGGCCGGGTGGGGCAGGTCGCCGGCCACGGCGGCGTCCGAGACGATCACCGCGATGGACGCGTCGCAGGGGACGTCGCAGTCGTAGAGCCCGAAGGGGGACGTGATCGGCCGTGCCGAGAGGTAGTCGTCCATCGTCATCGGCTCGCGGTAGATGGCGACCGGATTGCGCGCCGCGTTGGCCCGGGCGTTGAGCGCGATCAGGCCGAGCATCTCGCGCGGCGCGCCGTAGCGATGGAGGTACTGGTTGGCGTTGATGCCGATCCAGTTCGCCGCCGACATCGCACCGAACGGCGCCGTCCACTCGCGCATCGGGCCCGAGACCCGCTCGCGACCACCGCCGCCACCGCCGCCACCGAACTTCCCTTGCGCGGCGAGCGTGGCGAAGGTCGACTCCCAGACGGTGCGGAAGCAGAGCACGTGGCGGCACAGCCCCGCGGCCACCGCCATGGCGGCCGCGATCACCGAGCCGCCTGGTCCCGGGAGGTCCATGCCGCCGTTGATCCAGGTCGGGTGCAGGCGCAGCGCCTCCTCGACGGCGGTCGGGTCCGCCTTCGCTCATGCCCAGGCCGCCGGCGCCCGGGTAGGTCGAGAGGCCGTCGATGTCCTCGGGCGTGAGCCCGGCGTCGGCGATGGCGGCCAGGCAGGCGTCGACGGTCGAGCGAGAGCGGGTCGACCATGAGGCGCCGGCCGATGCGCGACCGCCCGATGCCGCTGAGGACGGCTCGGTGCTCGAAGCGCTCGTCGCTCAGCGGCGGGCGCGGCGTGCGGCCGGACCGGCTCGGGCACGCGGTCGACGGGGTCGATCTCGCCGGTCGGCTCGAAGAGCGGGAGCCAGACGTCCTCGTCCGGCTCGAAGCGGACCACCACCTCCTGCCCGATGCGCACGTCGGACGGGGTCGCACCCGACGATGTTGGTCGTCAGGTGCACGCGGGCGTCCTCGGCGAGCGCGACGTTGGCGACCACGTACGGCGGCTCGAAGGCCGGGTGCCACCGGTGTGCGTTCACCGTGAACCCGACGACGGTGCCCGCGGCCGGACACGGCCACCGGCTTGGACGACCGGCTCCGGCAGTACGGGCAGATCGGCACCGGCGGGTGGACCAGCTCGCCGCAGTCGTCGCAGCCCTGGACGCGCAGGATGCCGTCGGCCCCCGAGGTCCAGAACCACTCGTTGGCCGGGGTCAGCTCGGGGAGCGGCCTCATCGCGCCCGCCGTCCTCGAGGGCCGAGGCGGTCACAGTATTGACATCGACGTCGTAATCGAACATCACACGCCATGGTACTCACCGAGCCCCCGGCGCGGGCCCGGACCTGGCCGGTCGTCAGGCAGCTCGATCCTACTCTCCTAATATCGACGTCAATGTTGAAAGATATGCTCGTCATCGACGCCGACTCGCACTGGTGCGAGGCCCCCGACCTGTTCACCAAGCGCGCCCCGGCCGCGTTCCGCGACCGGGTCCCGCGGGTCGAGGAGGTGGAGGGCCAGCTGATGTGGGTCTTCGACGGGCATCCCGTCGGCCGCTTCAGCGCCGGCGGCGTGATCGCCCGCGACGGCACGAAGGAGAGCTCGTACCACGCGCTGATGGAGTGGTCACACGACGAGGTCCATCTCGGTGCGCACGACCCCGTCGTCCGCCTCGGCGTGCTCGACGAGTGCGGGATCGACGCGCAGATCATCTTCCCGAGCACCATCGGCCTGGGCGGTCAGGACCTCGGCATGGTCGACGACCCCGCCCTGTGCCGGCTGGCCATCGAGATCTACAACGACGCCATGGCCGAGATCCAGGCCGACTCGGGCAACCGCCTCCTCCCGCTCCCGCTCATGCCGGCGTGGGACGTCGACACGTGCGTCAGCGAGGCGCGGCGCGTCGCCGGCCTCGGGCGCACGCGGCGTGAACATGACGTCGGACCCCCAGGACCTCGGTGCGCCGGACCTGGCCAGCCGGGCCTGGGACCCCTTCTGGGAGGTGTGCTCGGAGCTGCGGCTCCCGGTCCACTTCCACATCGGCGCGAGCCAGACGGCGATGACCTTCTTCGGGCAGTACCCGTGGGACTCGCACGCCGAGAACACCAAGCTGGCCATCGGCGGCACGCTGCTCTTCATCGGGAACGCGCGCGTCGTCACGAACGTGATCCTCTCGGGCGATGTTCGACCGGCACCCCGACCTCAACGTCGTCTCCGTCGAGAGCGGTGTCGGCTGGATCCCCTTCATCCTCGAGGCGCTCGACTACGAGATGTCGGAGAACGCGCCCCAGGAGCTCGCCGCGCTCGGCAAGATGCCCTCGGAGTACTTCCGGACGCAACATCTACGCGACGTTCTGGTTCGAGAACAACCGCAACAAGCTCCCGGACCTGATCGACGCCGTCGGGCGAGGACCGCATCCTCTTCGAGACGGACTTCCCGCACCCGACCTGCCTCTACCCCAACCCGCTCCAGAGCGTCGAGGCCAAGATGGAGACGCTGGCACCCGAGACCCGCCGCAAGATCTTCGGCGAGAACGCACGGGCGTCTGTACCGGCTCTGAGGCTGCCGGAAGCCTTTGACCTGCCCGGTCGACCGAGATCCCTGATATTGACGTCAGCGTCAAAAATGGTAGATTAGAGGCACATGGCACGAACCTTCGACTTCCCCACCTTCGACGCTGACAACCACCTCTACGAGACCAAGGACTCGTTCACCCGGTACCTGCCCGAGCAGTACCGGGGCGCCATCGACTACGTCGAGCTGCACGGGCGCACGAAGATCATGATCCTCGGCACGGTCAGCGAGTACATCCCGAACCCGACGTTCGAGGTCGTGGCCAAGCCCGGGGCCCAAGAGGAGTACTTCCGCAACGGGAACCCCGAGGGCAAGTCCTACCGCGAGATCATCGGCGAGCCCATGCGCAGCATCCCCGCCTTCCGCGAGCCCGCGCCGCGCATCGAGGTCATGGACGAGCTCGGAGTCGACCGCACGCTGATGTTCCCGACGCTGGCCAGCCTGCTCGAAGAGCGGATGCGCGACCACCTCGATCTCACCCACGCCGCCATCCACGCGCTCAACGAGTGGATGTACGAGACGTGGACCTTCAACTACGAGAACCGCATCTTCGCCACGCCGGTGATCACCCTCCCCATCGTCGAGAAGGCGATCGAGGAGCTCGAGTGGTGCGTCGAGCGCGGCGCCAAGACCGTCCTCATCCGTCCGGCGCCGGTCCCGGGCCTCCGCGGCTCACGCTCGTTCGGCTACCCCGAATTCGACCCCTTCTGGAAGGCCGTCGTGGACGCCGACATCCTGGTGTCGATGCACTCCTCTGACAGTGGCTACACCCGGTACACGAACGACTGGACCGGCCCGAGCGAGATGCTGCCGTTCCGGCTCGACTCGTTCCGCTACATGACCGGCGGTCACCGGCCGGTCCAGGACACCATGGCCGCCTTCGTCTGCCACGGCGTGTTCGCGCGCTTCCCCGAGCTCGCGGGTCGCCTCCATCGAGGCGGGCGGCGAATGGATCCCTCACTTCGTCGAGCACCTCGGCGACACCTACAAGAAGATGCCGAACGCCTTCGACGGCGACCCGGTCGAGCAGTTCAAGCAGCAACGTCTATGTCAGCCCGTTCCACGAGGACGACCTGGGCGCCATCATCGACGTGATCGGTGCCGACCACGTGCTCTTCGGCTCGGACTATCCGCACCCCGAGGGCCTGGCCGAGCCGTGCAGCTACGTCGACCACCTGCCGGCAGGGCTGGCCGACGCGGACATGGCGAAGATCATGGGCGGCAACCTGGCCCGGATCATGAAGGTCGACGCGCCGGTCGGCGCCGTCCTCCTAGTCGGACCGACGATCGAGCCGTCCCGGGGGCGGTGCGTACGGTAGGGTCCACCACGACGAAGAAATCGCACCTGAACACGGGGAGCCGGAGATGCCTGACTACAAATACGTGCTGTACGAGACGCTCGACTCGGGGAGGGTCGTGCGGATCATGCTCAACCGGCCCGACGCCCGGAACGCGCAGAACCGCGGGCTCTTCGTGGAGCTGCACGACGCCTTCATGCAGGCCGAGGCGGACGACGAGGTCCGCGTGGTCATCCTGGGCGGCACGGGCCCGATGTTCTCCTCGGGGCACGACCTGGGATCGAAGGCGGCGCAGGAGGAGTGGACGCCGGGACCGAACCAGCATCCGTCGCACACCATCAACGGCGCCACGCGCAAGGGCGCCGAGTCGCTGATGCTGCAGGAGTGGCACTACTTCTACGACAACACGCGGCGGTGGCGGAACCTCCGCAAGATCACGATCGGGCAGGCGCACGGCGACGTCTACGCAGCCGGCCTGATGCTGCTGTGGGCCTGCGACCTCATCGTCTGCGGTGAGGGGACCCGCTTCGCCGACGTGGTCGGGACGCGCCTCGGCATGTGCGGCGTCGAGTACTTCGCCCACCCGTGGGAGTTCGGACCGCGCCGGGCCAAGGAGCTGCTCTTGACCGGCGACTCGGTCGACGCCGACGAGGCCTACGGGCTCGGCATGGTGAGCAAGGTGTTCCCCGACGACCAGCTGGCCGAGCGCACCCTCGAGTACGCGCAGCGGATCGCGCAGCTGCCCACCATGACGGCGCTGCTGATCAAGGAGTCGGTGAACCAGAGCGTGGACAACATGGGCTTCTACAACGCCCTGAATGCGTGCTTCACGCTGCACGAGTTGAACCACTCGCACTGGGCCTGGGTCAACGACGACAACTACCCGATCGCCAAGGAGGACGCCGGCATCCCCAACTGGAAGGAAGCCCCGCCGATCGTGCCCGCGGTCAAGGACAAGGTGCGCGCGGACTCGTAGACCGGTCGTCGCACGCGGTCCGCAGCTGACGCTGGGACGGCGGGGTGAAATCTCCAGTCCAAGGTCCATTTCAGGCTGTTGTGCACGGGCCAGCCCGCCTCGTTAGTATCAGAATCGACGTCGATGTCAGAAATGCCGCGCTGATCCGGCGGAAGAAGGGGTGGGTCCCGCAGGATGCTGCAGTTCGTGATCGCCGGATTGGTGCTGGGCGGGATCTACGCCATCGCTGCGGCCGGTCTGGTCATCACGTACACCTCGTCGGGCATCTTGAACTTCGCGTTCGGTGCCATGGCGTACTTCATCGCCCGTTTCTTCTATTTCCTGCACACCACAGCAGAACTGGGGCATCGCGCTCGGCCGCGGTCGTCTCGATCCTGGTCGCCGCGCCCGCCATGGGCGTCGTGCTCTACCTCGCTGCTGTTCCGCTTCCTCCGGTTGTCGGCACCCCTGATCAAGGTCGTGGCGACGATCGGCCTGCTCGTCGCCCTCCCTGCCCTGGCGATTCGCTGGATCTTCGGGAACGTGCGCCATCCCGCAGGCGCCGGGGCTCGCGCCCAACCCCAACGCCGTCTACCAGTTCCTGGGTGTACCGATCGATCAGAACGAGATCGCCGTGTACATCTGCGTCGTGTTGACGATGGTGGTCGGCGCCGTGGTGCTGCGCTACACCGAGGTGGGGCTGAAAGTCCGGGCGATGGTCGACTCGCCGGCCATGACGGACCTCTCGGGAACGAACCCGACGGCGATCTCGCTCGGTGTCTGGGCGGTGAGCACGCTCTTCGCAGGGCTCGTCGGCGTGCTGGCCGCACCGATCAACGGGATCGACTCCACCAACTTCGTCCTGCTGATTGCCGCCTCGCTCGCCGCCGTCGTCGCGGCGAAGCTGCGCAACCTGCCCGTGGCCGTGCTCGTCGGCCTCCTCATGGGCGTGGCCACCTCGCTGATCCAGCGCTATCTCCCGTCGGACAGCCAGTGGACCACCGGGCTCATCGACGCCATTCCCTTCATCGTCGTCGCCCTGTTCTTGATCTACAGCCTCTTCCGCGGGGGACGGATCGGCGAGACCGAGGGGTGGGGCGGCGCGCTCGACCGCGCGATCACGCCCCAGGGCGAGAGCAAGCTGGCCGGGCTCGACCAGCAGCGTCGTGGAGACGGCGTCGCTCGGCTTCGTCGGGCGGTACGGCGGCCCGCTGCTGCTCATCGGCGCCGTCGCGGTCGTGCCCCTGCTCGTCAGCAGCTATTGGGTCGGGCTGTTCCCCTCGGCCGTGGCCCTCGCCGTCATCGCCCTGTCCTGGACGCTCGTCACCGGCGAGGGAGGCATGCTCTGGCTCTGCCAGATCACGTTCGCCGGCGTCGGCGCCATCACCTGCGCCGAGTTGGCCAACAACCACGGATGGCCGGTTCTCGCCGCCGCCGTCATGGGCGGCCTCATTGCCGGCGCCATGGGCGCGATCGTCGGATTCTTGAGCATCCGGTTGGGCGACCTCTACGTCGCGCTGGTGACGCTGACCTTCGGGCTGCTCATGGAGAACCTCATGTTCACGTTGCCGAGCTTCGTGAACCAGGGCATCGGGCTCATCGCTCGAACCGGCCGGGGTTCGCCTCCACCGATCTGTCCTATACCTACCTGTGCCTCGTGGTGTTCGTGATCATCGCCCTCTTCATCGTGAACTTCCGACGATCGACCACCGGGCTCGCCCTCAACGCGGCCCGCTGGAGCGAGGCCGGCGCCAGGACGTCGGGCATCAGCGTGGTGCAGATGAAGGTGATCGCGGGGTCGCTGGCCGCGCTGATCGCCGGGATCGGCGGCGCGCTCTACGCCATGGCGCAGACGACGTTCCAGCCCAGCGAGTTCGCCACCTTTGCCGGCGTGGTCTGGCTGGCCGTCCTGGTGACCATCGGCGTGCGCTCGACCGCCGCCGCGCTGATCGCCGGCCTGACGCTGGTGTTCCCGAACGCGATCTTCTCCTACTACTGGCCCTCGGCGACCTGGCTCACCTACGCGCTCTCAGATCGGGTTCGGCCTCGGCGCGATCTCCGCCGCCAAGTACCCCGACGGCGCACTGGCCGAGCAGAGTCGCCGGCTCCAGACCTTGCTGCTGCGGCTCAAGCCGGCCCGCCCGGGCGATGGGTCCCCGGGCGACCTGAGCGTCGCCGGCCGGCGTCCAGGCCGTGGACGGCGCGCCGCGGATCACCGAGCACGTGTCGTGACGACCACCGAGGCTTCGCCCGCGGCCGCACCGGCCGCCGAGCCGGACCCGGTGCACGGCTGCGCTGGTGGCCAAGGGCATCACCGTCCGCTTCGGCGGGCTCATGGCCCTCTCCGACGTCTCCATCGAGGTGCAACCGGGCAGCATCGCCGGCCTCGTCGGCCCGAACGGCGCCGGCAAGTCGACGCTGCTCGGTGTCCTGTCGGGGTTGCAGCGGCCCAACGCCGGCAGCGTCTGGTTGCAAGGCGAGGAGGTCACCCGCGCCTCGCCGCGCGCGCGCGCGAGCAGGGGACTGGCCCGCACGTTCCAGCAGCCCGAGCTCTTCCAGGGGCTGACGGTGCGTGAGCACCTGGTGCTGGCGCACCGCGCCCGGGTGTCGCGCGCAGCGCTTGTGGCGTGACATGTTCGACCCCGCGTTCGCTGCTCCCGCCGTCGAAGGCCGAGAACGAACGGGTGGACGGCCTGCTCGAGATGCTCCGGCTCACGCGGGTCGCCAAGGCGCCGGTCGCCGCGCTGCCGCTCGGGATCCTCCGCCTGGTCGAGGTGGGCCGCGCGCTGGCCAGCGACCCCCAGGTCCTCCTCCTCGACGAGCCCCTGTCCGGCTTGGACGTCAAGGCGTCGGAGAACCTGCTCTGGGTGTTCCGCCAGATCGTCGACCGAGGCCGACCCGCCTCTGTCCGTCGTGATCGTCGAGCACGACGTCGCCGCCGTGCTCTCCCTCTCGGACACCGTGTTCGTGCTCGACTTCGGTGAGCGCATCGCCGCCGGTACCCCCGAGCAGATCAGGAACGACCCGGCTGTGCGCGCCGCGTACCTCGGCGACAGTGACCAGCCGAGCCCGGCGATCCGCCCGAGCCCGAGCCCGAGCCCGACGAGCCCGGCTGCGCCAGCGCGCCGACGCCGCGCGGGCGCGGAGGACACGTGAGCGAACCCATCCTCGAGGTGGAGAACCTCGACGTCTGCTACGGCACGTCGCAGGCCCTCTTCGGAGTTTCGTTGTCCGTCCCGGCCGGGTCGGTGCTCGCCGTCCTCGGCACGAACGGTGCGGGCAAGAGCACGCTTGGCGCGCACGGTGTCGGGACTGGTGCGACCGGTCTCGGGACGTGTGCGCTTCGACGGTCGCGACATGACCGGTCTGCCCGCGCACCGCATCCGCAAGCTCGGGCTGACCTACATCCCCGAAGGGCGCGGCATCTTCCCGCGTCTCTCGGTCAACGACAATTTGCGGATGGCGGTGGCCCAGGAGCGTCGCGGCGACCGGCCTCGAAGCGATCGACCGGGCGATCGAGCGCTTCCCGATCCTCGGGCAGCGGCGCACCCAGCGGGCCGGCAGCCTCTCGGGGGGCGAGCAGCAGATGCTGGCGTTGGCCCGGGCACTCGCCGTGTCCCCGAAGCTCGTCATCGCGGACGAGATGTCGCTCGGCCTCGCGCCGCTCATCGCCGAGTCGGTCTTCGAGGGCCTCGAGCAGGCCCGCCAGGCCGGGATCACCATCGTGCTGAGCGAGCAGTTCGTCCACCGCGCCCTCGCCATGGCCGACAGCTGCGTCATCTTGACCAGGGGCCACGTGGGCTGGTCGGGTCCGGCCGCCGAGGCCGGGCAGGAGGTCATCGACCGGTACCTCGGCGAGGCGGAAGCCCCGACCCCCGCTGCCGTTACGAATGGGTTAAGATAACGCTGCTCGACACAGCGTGAGATGAGCATTCTCTCAGCTGGGTAGCCCATTTACAGGCGGTTGACAAGGGGATCCGCAAGGGTCCGGGGAGGCAAATACTCGATGCAACCGGGAGCGACAACGAGCAACGGCGTGTGTACCGACCGTTCGGGATCTCGACTGACCGTCACGCCGACGCGGCATCTCACCCGCGGGTACCGGCGTGCCGGAACTGTCCTGGCGGCGATGGTGGCCGGTCTGCCGCTCGCACTCGCCGCGACTTCACAGACGCCCGTCGCCGCGTCGCCCGCGCCGATCACCATCGCGTACATCAGCTCGCTCACCGGCACCGGGGGCTCCGAGGACGGGGACTCTCCGTCCGGCTTCGAGGCGCGACTCGACCTGCAGAACGCCGAGGGTGGTGTCGACGGGCACAAGCTCGTCCCGCTCGTGCTCGACGACCAGACCAACCCGGCGAACATCGCCAACGTGGTGCAAGAGGCCGACGCCAAGGCCTTCGGCATCGTGTCGCAGAGCCCGCTGTTCTTCCTCGCCGCCAAGTACCCGAACCAGGCGGGCGTCCCCGTGACGGGCTCCTACGACGACGGCCCCGAGTGGGGGACGCAGCCCTACACCAACATGTTCGCCGTCGGACGAGGGAAGCGTGGACCCGAAGTACCCCGTCAACACCGAGATCGGGAACTTCCTCAAGGCGCACGGTGGCACGGTCCTGGGCTCCTATGGCTACGGGATCTCGCCGTCGTCGAGCCGCGCCGCCATCGGAACGGCCGAATCCTTCCAGCACGCCGGCGGCAAGGTCGGGGTGCTCGACACCTCGGTCCCCTTCGGCAGCGTGGCCTTCACCAGCCTCGCTCTGGTGGCCAAGCAGCACGACATCAACGCCATGGTCCCGGCCATGGATGCCAACTCGAACTATGCGCTGGCCGAGGCGCTGAAGCAGGCCGGCGTGAAGCTCAAGGCCACGCTCTTCGCGGCGGGCTACCAGCCTTCCGTCATCAAGTCGCCGGCCTGGAGCACGGTGCAGGGGAGCTACTTCCTGACGCCGTTCCGGCCGTGGGCGTTGCCCAACGCGGGCACCCAGCAGATGCAGGCCGCGATGGAGAAGTACGCGCACTTCACCAAGAGCGAGTTCCCCGACCTTGGCCAGTACGAAGCATGGGCCGGGGCTGACCTCATGATCAAGGGTCTGGAGCTGGCTGGTCCCAACGCGACCCAGGCCGCCGTGATCAAGGATCTTCGGGGTCTCAAGTCCTACAACGCGAACGGCCTCCTGCCCCAGAGCATCAACTACTCGACGATTTTCGGGCACGACCCGGCGAAGACGTGCGCCTGGGTGATGGAGGCGGAGAAGTCGGGGTTCGTGGCCACCTCCTCGCAGCCCGACTGCGGGACGGACATCCCCGGCACGTCCACCGCCAGCTCTTGATAACGAGCGCCGGCGTTCGCCGACGACCGCGATCAGCCGAGCGAGCTCGTCGCCGTTGAGCGTTCGAGCATGCCGCCTGCCGTCTCGCCGTCCCAGCCGTAGCGCACGATCGTCTGCTGGAGCCGGAGCCCCTCACCGACGTCGGGCGGCATGACCATGAAGGTCGAGGCTGTCGTCTCTCCCGTCACCTCCACCGTCCTGCCATCGACTGTCTCGAGCGCGCACGACACGTCCTCGCCCGAAGGCGTGAGCGTCTCGAGCCACGGCGAGCGGACCACGCGGGCGGGGACCAGTTCCCCGTCGCCCTCGAAGATGTACCCCTCGTTGTAGGTGTCCTTGCCGTCTGTGCGCGGGGGATACGCGATGTAGCCGAAGCCGCGCCCGCTGGGGAACAGCGCCGCCTGCCAGGCATGGCCGCGGAACTTGGCAAGGCGACGGATGCTCTGGCGCCGGATCCGATTCGCGCCGCCGTTGATCGCGTGGGTTTCACCGGCGATGCGCAGCTGGCCCGTGGCCCGGCACAGCTGCTCGAAGCGCCAGGGATGGCCCATGAGGTCACCCTCCTCCTGGGTGTCGAGCACGTGGCGGGCATCGGGAAGCAGCGCGCCGTTCATGAACGGCGGGACGGCGGGACGGAGGTCGACGTCGATCTCGATCGGCACCGGAGCTCCGTGACCCTGGAGCGCACCGCCTATCTGGGCGTCGGCGGAGGTAGGCACGGCCTCCCCCCGCACGCGCATCGTGAGATGGCCGAAGGGCTCCTTCAGCTCGAACGAGAGGGGGCCGGCGCCGAGCACGCGCGGCCGGCCGTCGGGCCCGAGCGGCTCGTGGATGGCGCCTGGGCCATAGACGTTGAAGACGCGGCCGTCCGCGAAGGCAACGTTGATCTGAATGTCGTGGGTGTCCCACTGATCGGCCATGGCCTCGACGCCGACGCGGGGCAGGCCGAACGACCCGCTGTCATCCCAGATCCACGCGTTGACCGACTCGCGCAGCTCGAGATTGTCGGGTTGTTCGGCGAAGACGAACTCGAGCTCGTCGCTCAGCCCGCCGCTCACATCAGTTGTCACGTCGCCCTCCCCAAGGTCTCGGCCGGACCCGGCACACCCTAGTGGTGGCGGGTTCGGGTCACCGGGGTGGTCATCCGGCGACGGGCAGATCGTGCTGCAGCGCGACGCGCGTCTCGTCGAAGCTCAAGAAGTGGCCGAGCGGCGCGGACTCGGGGAGCGGGTCCTCGTAGCTCCAGGCGACGTCCTGCACGTGGGTGTCGCCGATCCGGACGGACCAGTACGTCGCCGTTCCCTTGTAGGGACAGTAGGTCCGGGTGTCACTGTGCTCGAGCGCGTCGGTGCGCACCTCGTCGGGGTGGACGTAGAGGCGTGGCTCGAGCGCCGTCTCGAACACCGCCAGGGTCTTCGTGGTGTCGACCAGCGTGAGGCCACCGGCCACGACACGGAGCCGACGTCCAGAACGCAGGCAGTCCACGCGGTGGTAGGGGTTGCGGGTGTGCCCGAAGACCTGCTCGTCCTCCTCGAACCACGCATCGGCGGCATCCCAGTCGACCGTCACGTAGCCCGGCGCGTCGGTCTCGGGGCGTGTCGCAAGTCCGCGCACGTCGCTCTCAGGGATGGCGTAGGCCGGTGGACGGCCGGGCCGGTGGACCAGGACTACCCGGTCGCTGTCGATCAACGTCCGTCCGTCCTTGGTGGCCCGCACGCGCCGGCGGAACGGCTCGATGTAGGTCACGTGCTCGGGCATCGGCGCGGTGAACCGCCCGGCGGGGCGGCCGCTGAGGGGCCCCCGTCCGGTCGACAGGCTCACAGAGAGGTGCGCTCGTCGCGCACGGCGGTATCGGGAAACGCCCGGACCATGGCCTCCACGCTAAAGGAGGCGAGGAGCGCGCCGTCCTCGGCATGGACCCGGCACTCTGCATGGGTCATGCCGTCGCCGGCGAAGGTCGAATGGTGGTGATAGAGCATCCAGCGGTCGGCGCGGATCTCGCGGTGGACAGAGAGGTGGATGGCGTTGATCCCCATCGACAGCGTCCGGTGTGCCTGGTCCTGGCCGATGCCGGCGTGAGGGCGAAGGGCCGCGGCGATCGGCATGTGCCCGGCGAATTGCGCCAAGAGCCCCGCATGGAGCGCCTGGTCGTCGGGAACGTGGCGGAAGCGGACCCAGCAGTCGAGCACGGGTGGCCCGAGCGGCGCGTCCGAGTCGTTGGTGTACGCGTCGTCGACGACCCGGAGGTCTCGCCCGGTCACCCCCATGTCGTGGGGCGAGCTGTCGTACGGCCCCGGCACCACCGGCGCTTCGATGGCGTGCTCGATCAGCGTCGGGGTTGTGGCGTCGAGGAGCAGTGTGCCCGCGGCACAGCACCGCCCGTCCTGGACGACGCGCACGGCGAGACCGCTGAACGTGCGTCCGGCGCTCAGCTCCTCCAGTTCGAACGCGAGCGGGCGGCGAGCGTCGGCCGGCCGGAGGACGACAAGATCGGCCGAGACGGCGCGCCGTTCGGGCGCGAGGCGGCTGGCCGCGACGATCGCCTGCCCGAGCATCTGGCTCGCCTCCACCACGGGCCGTCGCCCGTCGCTGTGGACGGCGCCGACGAACCGGCCGTCGCCCTCTGGTCGGACGTCGAGGAGATCGATGAGGTGGGTGGCGTCACCCCACGTGGGAAAACGCTTGACCGTGACATCGCGTGCGTCTGTCCCAGGCTCGGCGTCGACCACCTCCACGCGCACGGCGCCCGGGTCGAAGGTTCCATGGGCACGTAGCGCGTCCGACCCCACGGTGGGCTCGGTGACGAGGCGCAGCACCTGCTGCCCGTCAGCGGCCCACAGCTCGGACGTCCCGGCGCCACCGGGCGCGTCCTCGTGGCCGTCGGCACGTAAGTGCGACCACACGATGTCGTCGTGGGGGAAGTAGAGGACCGACGGCTCGCCCTCGGTCTCGACCGAGAGGCATGCGGCAGACTCGGCCAGCAGCGTCTGGCCCGCCCAGGCCCGCGCGGCGTACGGATAGCGCTCGATCCTCACCACCCGCTCGTGCTCCGCCGTCAGCTTCTGGCACGAGCCCGCGCCGCGCGCCCGGCGTTCACCCGAGCGTGGGCGCCGGTGCCGACGCCGGCGTGGTGCGCGGTGCCACCGTAAGGGAGTGCACGCCGAGGCTGCCACCGTGGCGGATCAGCGAGTCGACCACGGTGACCAGCTCGTCGACCTCGATGAGGCTGTCGCTCAGGTACCTGCGGGCCGCCCACTGGGTGCCGAACTCCACCGCTCGTTCGTGGTCCCAGTCGTTGGCGAACCCCGTCATGGCGTCGCCTTCGCCCCCGGCGCAGTCGCCGACGACGAGGCGGGTGAACCCGACGGAGGGGTGCTCGGTCCGCCAGGCCTCGACCAGCTTGTCCAGCGCCGCCTTGCTCACCGCGTACGCGCCCAGCCCGGGCCACGGTGGGGTGAGCGACGCGCTCACCGAAGAGAGGTACACGGCCACGCCTTTCGTCGCCGTCAGGTGGGGGATGGCGGCCGTCGTCACCAACGCCGCGCCGATGACGTTGGTGTCCAAGACGCGCCGCCAGGTCTCGGCATCGGTGTCGATCAGGCTGGCCAGAGGCCCGATGGCCGGCGTGTAGACGAGCGCGTCGATGCCGCCCAGGTGGGCCGCGGCCGCGTCGATGGCGGACCGGCAGGACTCGGTGTCCGTGACGTCACAGGCCAGCGCGAGGGTGCCCGGACCGGCCTCCTTGGCGGCGGCCTCGAGTCGTTCCAGGCGGCGCGCCAGCAGCGCGGTGTGGGCCCCCCGCTGGGTCAGGCCGACGCCGATGCAGCGTCCCAGCCCGCTCGAGGCACCAACGACGACGGTCCGCAATTCTGGTCCCTCCCCTTCGACGATGACGGTAACGATCGTAGTCAAATTACGGAATTGGCATTTACTTTGACGTGAAAGTATTCTGGCCGGGTGGCCGACCGGCGCAGGTGGCAGGACGATTTCGACCGCTCGCCGCGGCGCGCGGCGCGCTTCGAGACGATGTCGGGCCTGCCGCTCGAGCCCGTCTACGGTCCGGAGGGCGCCGAGCTGCCGGGTCAGTACCCCTACACCCGCGGGCCCTATGCCTCCATGTACCGGTCGCGGCTGTGGACCATGCGCCAGTTCGCCGGCTTCGGCTCCGCGGAGGACACCAACGGCCGCTTCAAGGAGCTGCTGCGAGCCGGCGGGGACGGCCTCTCGACGGCGTTCGACATGCCGACGCTGCTCGGGCGCGACAGCGACGATCCCGTGTCGCGGGGCGAGGTGGGTCGGGCTGGCGTGGCCGTCGACACCCTGGCCGACATGGAGACCCTGTTCTCGGGGATCGACTTGGCCACGGTCTCCACCTCCATGACCATCAATTCCGGCGCCGCCCCGCTGCTCGCCATGTACGTCGGCGTCGCCGATCGGACTGGGGTGGCGCGCTCGGACCTCTCTGGCACTATCCAGAACGACATCTTCAAGGAGTACCAGGCGCAGAAGGAGTACGTGTTCCCACCGCGCCCGTCGGTGCGCCTGGTGACCGATGTGATGCGCTTCTGCAGCGCCGAGCTCCCACGCTGGCACCCGGTCTCCATCTCGGGGTACCACATCCGAGAGGCGGGGTCGACGGCGGCCCAGGAGCTCGCCTTCACCCTGGCGAACGGGTTCGCCTACGTGGAGGCGGCACTCGCGGCGGGCATGGAGATCGATGCGTTCGCGCCCCGCCTGAGCTTCTTCTTCAATGCGCATATCGACTTCTTCGAGGAGGTCGCCAAGTACCGCGCCGCTCGTCGCATCTGGGCCCGCTGGATGCGCGATCGCTATGGCGCGTCGGACGGGCGCTCCACCCAGCTCCGCTTCCACACGCAGACCGCAGGCGTCTCTCTCACCGCCCAGCAGCCCGAGGTCAACCTGATCCGCGTCGCGCTCGAGGCGCTCGCCGGCGTGCTGGGGGGCACCCAGAGCCTGCACACCGATGCGTTCGACGAGGCGCTGGCGCTCCCGACCGAGCACGCAGCGCGGCTCGCGCTGCGAACCCAGCAGGTCGTCGCCGAGGAGACGGGCGTCGTCCATGTCGCCGACCCGCTGGGGGGCTCGTGGTTCGTCGAGGAGCTCACCGACGCCTTGGAGCAAGAGGCCGAGGCCGTCTTCACCCATCTGCTCGAAGCCGGTTCGGGGTCCGTGCTCGAGGGCGTCATCGCCTGCATCGACGACGGCTGGTTCATCTCGGAGATCGCGGACGCCGCCTACGCGTTCCAGTGCAAGATCGCCCGCGGTGAGTGGCGGCAGGTAGGGGTCAACGCCTACGTGGAAGACGACGGGGTGGCGCCCTCGACGTTGAGCATCGACCCCGCCGTGGAGGCGGCGCAGCTCGAGCGGCTGGCCCAGGTGAAGCAGGCGCGCGACGACGAGGCCGTGCGCCGTGCGCTGGCGCGCCTGGCCGCGGACGCGGCCGACCCCGGGGTCAACCTCATGCCCGCGCTGATCGACGCCGCCCATGCCATGGCCACGCTCGGCGAGGCGATGGGCGCTCTCGAATCGGTGTTCGGGATCTACACCGAGCGCCACGTGGCCTGAGGATGCCCGGCGTCGACGAGCGGCCTCTGCGTGTGCTGATGGCCAAAGTCGGGCTCGACGGCCACGACCGCGGCCTGCGGGTGGTGGCGCGCATCCTGCGCGACGCCGGGTGCGAAGTGGTCTACGCCGGGTTGCGCCAGTCTCCCGAGACGATCGCCGCCATGTCGGCTCAAGAGGACGTCGACGTCGTCGGCGTCTCGATGCACAACGGTGCTCACCTCACGCTCGCCCCCGCGGTGGTCGATGCGCTGCGCGGCGCGGGTTTGGAGACCCCGGTGGTGATCGGCGGCATCGTGCCACCCGACGACGTCGCGGTCCTGCTCGAGGCCGGCGTCGCCGCCGTCCTCGGGCCGGGGGCATCGAACGAGGAGGTCGTGGCGACCGTGCGCGGCGCCGCGGGCACGCAGGTCTGAGGGCCTCAGAATCCATGACCACCGGCACCGCATCGGGTCGCCTGCCCTTCGACCCGATCGCCGAGGCCATGCGGCACTGGCGAGCGCATGGCTGGGGCGAGGCCACGCGGGGAATGGGCGTCGTCACCTCCGTCATCCGCGCCGAGCAGATCCTCGCCGGACGGGCCGAGGAGGCCGTCCGTCCCCTCGGCCTGACGTTCGCCCGTTACGAGGTCTTGATGCTCCTTCTCTTCTCGCAACGCGGAGAGCTACCCCTGGGCAAGATCGGCGAACGGCTCCAGGTGGGTGCGGCCAGCGTGACGAACGCGATCGACCGCCTCGAGCGCGACCGGCTGGTCCGCCGGCGGATGAACCCCAGCGACGGGCGCGGCGTGCTCGCCGCGATCACCAAGCGTGGGAGGGACCTGGCCCACCAGGCGACCGGGGCGCTCAACGAGTCCGTGTTCACCGGGCTCGAGCTCTCACAGGCTGACGCCGACGCTCTCTTCTCGCTCCTCGGCAAGCTCCGCCAGCGAGCGGGCGATTTCGACTGATCCGACGGGCCACCAGCCGCGCGCCGCGAGCAGCGAACCACCAGCTGACCAGGGCAAGTGAGCGGCGAAAGCCGGGTGCCCGAAGTGCTATTCTCCGTGGCGAAGAACGCGGTTCTCAGGACGCCTGCGCGCCGCCGGCCCCAGCCGAAGGAGAGTTGATGGGGGAGTTCGACGACATCGATTTTTTCCGCGGGAGCGAGCTGATCGGCGACCCGTACCCCTACTTCGACTTCTTGCGGGGCAAGTGCCCGGTCCAGCTCGAGCCGAATCACGGGGTGGTGATGGTGACCGGCTACGACGAAGCGGTCTCCGTCTACACCAACACGACGACGTTCTCGTCGTGCAATTCGGTGACCGGCCCCTTCCCGGGATTTCCCGTCCCGCTCGAGGGTGACGACGTGGGCGACCTCATTGAGCGGCACCGCGACGAGCTTCCGTTCAGCGACCAGCTGACCACCATGGACCCGCCGAAGCACAAGGCTCACCGCGGGTTGTTGATGCGGCTGATCACGCCGAAGCGCCTTCGCGAGAACGAGGACTTCATGTGGCGTCATGCCGACCGCCAGATCGACGAGTTCATCGAGCGTGGCGAGTGTGAGTTCGTCCGTGACTTCGCCGGTCCGTTCACGCTCTATGTGATCGCCGACCTGCTGGGCGTGCCAGAGGAGGACCACGAGTGGTTCCGCCAGGAGCTCCAGGGCGGAGGTCGCCAGCGTGAGCAGGCGCTGGGGAGCACGGGGTCGCGTACCATGAGCCATTCGCCGCTCGAGTTCCTCTATGAACGGCTGACCACCTACGTCGAGGACCGTCGCCGCGAGCCGCGAGACGACGTCTTGACCGGCCTGGCCACGGCCGCCTTCCCTGACGGTTCGATGCCCGAGCCGATCGACGTCGTCCGGGTGGCGGCCAATGTGTTCTCCGCCGGACAGGAGACGACGGTCCGCCTGCTCGGCTCCGCGTTGCAGATGATCGGCGAGCGTCCCGAGATCCAGCAGCGGCTCCGCGACGACCCCACCCGGATCCCCGATTTCGTCGAAGAGTGCCTGCGCTTCGAGAGCCCCGTGAAGGGTGACTTTCGCCTGGCGCGCACGCCGGCCAGTGTCGGCGGTGTCGACATCCCCGCCGGGACCTGCCTCATGGTCCTCAACGGGGCGGCCGGCCGCGACCCGCGTCGCTTCGAGCGTCCCGACGAATTCGAGATGGACCGCGCCAACGCCAGGGAACACCTGGCCTTCGGGCGCGGACCCCACGCGTGCCCCGGTGGGCCACTGGCCCGGGCCGAGACACGCATCAGCATCGAGCGATTGCTCGCCCGCATGGCCGGCATCCGTATCGCAGAGTCGTCGCACGGCCCGCCGGACGCCCGCCACTACGACTACGTCCCCACGTACATCCTCCGCGGCCTCACGCGTCTCGACCTCGAATTCACGCCAGCGGGTTGACGCCAGGGCGCGGGCGCGGTCGGCGCCGCCACCGTGCTCAGCCCGGTCGCGAAGACCCGCGCAGAGGCTCGATCACGCCGCCACCGAACTCCGACAGCGTCTCGGCGGGGGCGAAGTCGGTGAACCACACGTAGACGCGCTCGACGTCGCGCTCGGCGAGCGAGCCGAAGTACTCGACGAGCTCCGGGGCCGTCCCCGCCACGACGCGTGCACCGAAGCGCCGGCGGGCCTTCCCCTCGACGTCCTCCCGGCTCTGGCCCGGGCCGACGAGGGCCACCTGGACCTGGAGCGAACAGCGCGCCGGCCCCGCCAGCGACCGCATCTCGTCGAACCTGTCCATGATGGCGATGTGGACGTTCCACCAGTCGGCGTACGCGGCCACCAGCTCCATGGTCTTGCGACCCGCCCCACCGATGACGATGGGGATCCGGTCCAACGGCACCGGCTGTTGCTGCGCGCCATGGAGGCGGAAGTGCTCACCCTCGTAGTCGACGACCTCGCCGCGCCAGAGCGCCGTGATGATCTCGAGCGACTCTTTCAGCCGGCGCAGGCGGGCCCCGGGCTCGGTGGAGCCGATGCCGAAGGTCTCGAACTCGGCGGTCACCGACCCCCAGCCGAGGCCGAGCTCGAACCGGCCGTCTGAGGCGTGGTCGATGGTCACCGCCTCACGCGCCACCACGACAGGGTGGCGGAAGGAGTCGCACAGCACGAGCGATCCGACGCGCAGGTCGGTGGTCCGTGCGGCCAGCCACGCGTTGGCCACCATGGCCTCGAACATCGGGGACGCCTCGGCCAGAGGCGGCGCGAGATGGTCCATGCCCGCCACGCCGGCGAACCCCGCTGACTCTGCCCCTTGGGCCCGCGCCTCCATCTCGGGCATCGTCATACGCATCTGGGGCAGATAGAGCCAGAACTCGGGACCCGTCATGGGTGGACGACACTACTGATCGCGCCCGAGCAGCCCGGGGACTACGTCAGGAGAGACCGGCCGTACCTGCGACCTCGAGCGACCCTCTGTCCCATGCGGCGAGCTCAGCGGCCGCTTCGTAGGTGCTCTGGAAGAAGCCGAGCAGGACTGCGTCAGGATCAGCGGCATGACGGACGACGCGGTACGGGAGGAGGAACTCGCCGAGCTGATCGTCGAAGTACGCCGCCGACGGCTCGACCGTCCAGGCGGAGAACCCGTCGGGGACAGGGTACGCGTAGGCGTAGAACGAGCCTTCCTCCGACCCACCGGGCCAGAAACCGCAGCTGCTGACCTCGTGGCTGTACGCGAGCTCCTGGACCCAGTCCGCGCAGTTGGGCACGCCGCCGGGGTGCCTCGGCGCACGGCGGCCCGAGAAGCGGCTCACCGCCAGGTCGGCTGCACCCCAGAAGAAATGGACAGGACTGACCTTGCCTTGGTAGCGGGCGCGGAAGCGGCCCATGACCCTGCTGATCTGGACGAGCGCGAGCCAGAAACGATGGCTGGCTTCACGGTCATAGGGCCGTACGGCGGTGTCGAGGCCGAACGGCGTGGCGTCGGGGAGCTCGACCGGCCGCGGCAGCATCTCGACGAACACGCCGATCTCGGCGAGCGCGGCCATCGTGGCCAGATAGAAGTCGGCAACCGAACACGGCTCCAACGCAACGCGGCGGTGCTGACCGTCGGTGCTCCTGATGTCGAGGTGATGCTCGAGGAAGTCGAACTCCATCTCGAGCCCACGGTCCCCGTCGGGCATCAGCGACGTCGTGAGGCCGCGCGCGGAGACGTAGAGGGGAACCTGCCACCAGTGGTTGACCATCGGCGCCAAGGCGAGACGCACCTTGCCGACCACCTGGGTCCAGAGATGGAGCGCATCCTTCGTGCCCTCCCAGTCCGCCAGCGTCAACTCGGGCCACGCGTCCCCACCGGAGTGGGCTGCCTGTTCGGCGACCATCGTTGGATTGTCGCACGAGACCCCCTCGAGTCGCTCGCTCGTCGCCTGGACGGGCTCACCGACCAGCTCGGGGCGGGAGTCAGACGGCGCGCGGCGCCTCGCCGCGATACGCGTCGATCGCCTCGAGATGCCCGCGGCGGGTCGCCTCGTCGAGGAACGACCCGATGAAACTGTTCCGGGCGATGCCGGCCACCGTGTCGATGTCAAGGCCGAGCGGGCCGGCCACGCCCTCGTAGTTGTCCCCGATGTAGCCACCGAAGTAGGCCGGGTCGTCGGAGTGGACCGAGGCCATGAGGCCCCGGTCGAGCAGCGCCGGCAACGGGTGGTCGGCCAGCGTGTCGACGACGCGCAGCTTGACGTTGGAAAAGGGGCACACCGTCAACGGCACCTGCGCCCGGGCGAGATGAGCGACGAGCGTTTCGTCTTCGAGGCAGCGCACGCCGTGGTCGATCCGCTCCGCGCCCAGCAGGTCGAGCGCCTGCCAGATGTAGTCGGGCGGCCCCTCCTCGCCGGCGTGGGCGACCGCGTGCAGCCCCTCGAGGCGGGCCAGCGCGAAGACGTGCTCGAAGCTGCAGGGAGGGTACCCGCGCTCTGAGGAGTCCAGGCCCACGCCCACGAAGAGGTCACGGAAGGCCAGGGCGTCGCGGAGCGTCGCTATCGCCCGTTCCTCGGGCAGATGGCGCAGGAAGCACAAGATCAGCTGAGCGTGGACACCGAGATCGGCACCCTCGTCGAGGGCGCGGGTCAGGCCGGCGAAGACCGTCGCGAGCGGGATGCCCCGGTCGGTGTGGGTCTGGGGGTCGAAGAAGATCTCGGCGTGGCGGACACCCTGACGTGTGGCCTGGCGCAGGTACGCGAGGCCGAGTTCGTAGAAGTCCTGCTCCGTGCGCAACACGTCGCAGGCCCGGTAGTAGATGTCGAGGAAGGACTGGAGATCGGCGAACCGGTACGCCGCGCGCACCTCGTCCACGCCGCTGTAGGGCAGGGCGACGTCGTTGCGCCGCGCCAGCACGAACATGAGCTCGGGCTCGAGCGTGCCCTCGATGTGGACGTGTAACTCCGCCTTGGGCACACCGACGGCGAAGGCACGGACCGCGGCGTCCCCCGTGCTCAACGCGCGGCGACGCGCCTAGCTGGGCTGCGGGACGATCCGGATGTAGGGCTTGGGCTCCTTCCAGGTGCCGTAGATCTCCTTGGCCTCGTCGTTGCTGACCGAGCCCGCGATGACCACGTCCTCGCCCGGCTTCCAGTTGACCGGGGTGGCGACCCGGTACTTCGCCGTCAGCTGCAGCGAGTCGATGACGCGCAGCACCTCGTCGAAGTTGCGACCCGTCGTCATGGGGTACACCAGGATCAGCTTGATCTTCTTGTCCGGCCCGATCACGAAGACGTTGCGGACGGTCTGGTTGTCGGCCGGGGTGCGTGACTTGGCGTCACCCGAGGTGCTGGCCGGCAGCATCCCGTACAGCTTGGCCACGTTGAAGTCGGCGTCGGCGATGATCGGGTACGTGGGCCGCGTGCCCTGGGTCTCCTCAATGTCGTCGGCCCACTTCTCGTGGTCGCCGGCCGCATCGACGGAGAGACCGATGATCTTGACGCCCCGCTTGGCGAACTCCGGTTCGATCCGCGCCATGTACCCGAGCTCGGTCGTGCAGATCGGCGTGAAGTCCTTCGGGTGCGAGAAGAGCACCGCCCACGAGTCACCGATCCAGTCGTAGAACTTGATCTTTCCCTGCGTGGTCTCGGCCTCGAAGTCCGGTGCCGTGTCGTTGATGGAGAGTCCCATTGTTCTTCCTTTCCCTGGTGATCTCGTGTCCCTCGTGGTTGTGCCGCCCGGTGAACCGATCCCGTGCCGCTGGGTCGGCGCCCCGGGTTGCGTCACGCCCCCGACGGCAGGGCGAGGCGAGAACCAACGCACGGGACACTACTGCCGACCAGGGAATCTGTCTCGTCAAGGACCTTG
>CAWJGN010000002.1:0-1423629 GCA_963842415.1 uncultured Acidimicrobiaceae bacterium | reverse complement strand
TGGACCGGCGTATCACCTGCACCGAAAGGTCGTGGTCCTCAGCGGCACCGTTGCCATGTTGGTCTGGTGGTGACCTGTCTCTTCAGTGTGGGGGGTCGAGCTCTCCAGGCCGCGGGCTTGGCCGTCGTCGCCGCCATCCTGGTTCCTTACATCGTTCTCCTCGGCGCGCACCGCGACATCCTTGGATGCCTTGGCCTCGCGACGAAATGGGCGGCATGGCTGAGTGCCGCAATCGTCGAGGAGGAGACCGAACTTGAAGAAGCGATCCATCCTCGGCCGGCACCGTCGGCGACGCGCTCCTGGGCGGTGCAGCTTTGGTCGTCGTCGTTGCGGCCAGCGTCGCTATGGAGCGAGGAGCCGCCACGCTCGGCGCCGCACGCTGGAGTGCCTGAAATCATCGTCGGCGGGCTCGTGCTGGCCGCCGTGACCAGCCTTCCGACCGCGGTGTTCCGCGATCTACTCGGCTCGGCGAGGCCGTGGCGCCGCGACTGAGCACCGCTTTGAACTCGAGTCTCTGCAACGTGACTGCCGGACTCTTGATCCCCGCCGCCATCGTCGGGCTGGCCAAGCCGTCGGGATCAAGCCTCCTCGTCGCTGGCTGGTACGTCGGCCTCACAGCACTGACGTTGGTGCTCGCCTATTCCGGACAGGGGCTGCGGCGCACGTCTGGGGCGTTGATTATTGCGGCTTATGGCCTATTCGTGGTCCTGCTTCTGGTCGTCACGTAAGAGGCATCTCGGCGACTCAGTGCTTGGTTGCCCGATTCGAGAATCCCGGCCGCCCAGGTGCAGGCGATGGCAACCATCAAGACGGCGCCGCGGCAAACACGAACTGGGCCGCAGTACCCCAGATCCCGTCTGGCAAAGCCAGTAGCAACGCCAGCTGACGATCAAGACCGCTGCCCGCAGCTTTCGACCTCTGAACATGATCGGCGCACCCCCCGGAAATCAGCCAGGCTCAACGCAGGACGACTCGGAGCCACTCTCAGGCTGAGCTAGGTGCCAAAGGGGCAGCCAGGTGCAGCCGGACTGGTCCGGGTCGTCCGGGCGTCACATCGTTTTTCTGTCTCGCCGATTGCATCCGTACGGCGGGCGGCGGGACCTGCGACCGCAACTGAGGCCGCAGGTCCCTTGGCTCGTCGCTGGGGCCCGCCCGGGTCGGGAACGGTCAAAGGAAGTGGGAACGCTCCCGTCGGACCCCAGCAATAGCTCAGTGTGGCCCCGCGTGGTTGGAGTAGCGCGGGACCCGCCTGTGGGGGTCCGTAGAGTGCCGGGAAAGCCCCGGGTGACGTGGCCTGCGGCTTTACGCCCGCGCTTACACAAAACCCCAAGCGGGCTCACAGCTGGGCTTGGGCTCGTCGTGAAATCGCTGGTCTGAACTGGGAGCATGGCCAAAGCGGGAGCAATCGGACGCACCGGAAAGCCCAGTGGATCTCACCGCAGGAGTTGCCGCTCGACGACGAGAACGTCCTCGCGCCCGAGCCGCAGTCCGGTATGGCGGCGCTACCGGTGGCCCATCGTCGGGTGCCGTGGTCGTCGTGATCGCCGCGGCCGTCGCGCTGACGCCTCTGGCTGACGTCGGGCTCGTCCACGCCGGCGGGCTCTCCATCACGACGGTCACCGTTCCGGTCACGACCGGCACGATCCAGCAGACCGTCACGAGTTCGGGCACCATCGAGCCGGCCAGTCAGGCCAACCTCAACTTCGCCGTCTCGGGCACGGTCACCGCGGTTGACGTGAAGGCCGGGCAGACCGTCACCGCCGGCCAGGTCCTGGCCACCGTCGACACCACGGCGCTCTCCGAGGAGGTGAACGCCGCCCAGGCGCAGCTGACCTCGGCCCAAGACCGGCTTTCGAGCGACGAGGCGTCGGGCGCCTCCACGAGCCAGATCGACAGCGACCAGGCCTCGGTGACCTCGGCCGAGTCCTCGGTCTCGACGGCGCAGACCAATCTGAACGACGCCTCGCTGACCTCCACCATCGCGGGCACGGTGGCCTCGGTCGACCTGGCGGTCGGCCAGCAGGTGACCGGTACCGGCTCGGGTGGACGGCGGCACTGGCAGCAGCGGCAGCGGGCGCGGGCAAGTCGGCAGCGGGGACAGCGGCTCGGCTTCGACACGGGCTCGGGTTCGAGCACTCGGGCCAGATCGTGGTCATCGGCACCGACTCCTACATCGTCAACACGACGGTCGACGACACCCAGATCGGCCAGATCGCCGACGGCGACCAGGTCGACATCACGCCGACCGGCGCGCGACGACGCCGGTCTACGGCACGGTCGGCTCCATCAGCCTCATCGGCAGCCAGATCCTCCGACGTGACCACCTTCCCGGTGGTGATCGACGTGACCGGCGACCCGGCCGGCCTCTACGCCGGCGCCAGCGCCGACGTCAGCATCATCGTCAAGCAGCTCAACAACGTGACCGAGGTGCCGACCGACGCCATCTCGTACACGAGCACCGGCCAGGCCACGGTGACCCAGGTCGTCAACGGCTCGCACGTGGTGAAGAACGTGACGGTCGGCGCCGCAGAGAACGGCGAGACCCAGATCGTCGAGCGGCGTGAGCGCCGGTGACAAGGTGCTCGAGCGCCAGATCACCTTCAAGGCGCCAGGCGGCGGGACCGGCGGCCTCTTCGGCGGCGGCGGGACGCGGCACGGCGGTGGCGGCTTCCGCGACGGCGGGTTCGGCGGTGGTGGCTTCCGACGGGTGGCGCTGGCGGCTTCACGGGCGGGGCCGGGACAGCGGGGCCGGCGGGTGACCACTGCCCCTCGGGGTACTCCCCCGGTGGAAGTGCGTCAGCGACACGGTCATCGACCTCGAGCGGGTGACCAAGGTCTACCGCACCGGCACCATCTCGGTCGCCGCGCTGCGCGGGGTGAGCCTGACCATCAACGAAGGCGAGTACGTCGCCGTCATCGGACCATCGGGCTCGGGCAAGTCGACGCTGATGCACATCTTGGGCTGCCTCGACGTCCCGACCTCTGGCCGCTACCACCTGGCCGGCGAGGACGTGAGCCACATGAGCGAGACCGCGCTGGCCGAGGTGCGCAACCGCCGCATCGGCTTCGTCTTCCAGCAGTTCAACCTCCTCGCCTCCATGACGGCGTGGCAGAACGTGGAGCTCCCGCTGGTCTACGCCGGCGTGCCCGCGCGTCGAGCGCAAGGAGCGCGCCATGGAGGCGCTCGGGCCGGGTCGGCCTGGCCGGCCGGGTCAACCACCGCCCCGGCGAGCTCTCCGGCGGCCAGCAGCAGCGTGTCGCCGTGGCCCGGGCGCTCGTCACCGAGCCCGACCTCATCCTGGCCGACGAGCCGACGGGCAACCTCGACTCGATGTCGGCCGCCGACGTGCTGCGCCTCATGGGCGAGCTCCACGAGGCCGGGCGCACGCTCGTGCTCATCACCCACGACGTCGAGGTCGCCTCGGCGGCGGGACGAGTCGTCGGCATCCGCGACGGCCTGCTCTCCGAGCAACGACGAGCGCCACCTCGAGAGCCAGAGCATCCGATGAGCTGGCTCGAGACGCTTCGTACCGGGCGTGAACGGCGTGCGCAGCCACCGCCTGCGCTCGTCTCTCACCGTGCTCGGCATCCTCATCGGCATCGCCGGCGTCATCATCGCGGTCGGCCTCGGCGAGGGTGCCTCGAGCCAGGTCACCTCGGAGATCAACGCGCTCGGGTCGAACGTGCTCACCATCACGCCGGGGAGCACGACCTCGAGCACCGGCATCCGCGAGGCACTCGGCTCGGCGTCGACGCTGACCATGGCCGACGTCGCCGCGCTGCAATCCCCGGTCGACGCCCCCGACATCAAGGCGGTGGCGCCGATCACCTCGGAGACCGAGGTCCTCACCGCGGGCAGCGAGACGGCGACGACCAGCGTGCAGGGCACGACGCCGACGTGGCTGAGCGTCCGGGGCCGCACCCTCGCCCAAGGGCGCTTCATCGACAACCAGGACGTGCAGGACCACGCGGCGGTCGCCGTCCTCGGCGCGACCACCGCGTCCGAGCTGTTCAGCCGGGGCGACCCGGTCGGACAGACCGTCGACGTCGACGGCGTCCCGGTGACCGTCGTCGGCGTGCTCACCTCGACCGGCGCGCTCGACGACCTCGTCGGGCACGTCGGACCCCGACGACCTGCTGATCATCCCGATCTCGACGGGCGCCGAGCGGATCTTCGGCGGCACCTCGCGTAACTCGGTCAGCTCCATCGCGGTGCAGGCCCGCTCGTCGGCCGACCTGACCGGGGCCTACCAGGAGGCGGACCACCTGCTGCTCGAGCTCCACGGGATCACCAACCCAGCCGACGCGGACTTCACCATCACCTCGGAGCAGTCGCTCATCGCGGCCAACACGTCGGTGGACCACACGCTGACCATCCTTCTCGGCGGCATCGCCGCCATCTCCCTCATCGTCGGGGGCATCGGCGTCATGAACATCATGTTGGTGTCGGTCACCGAGCGCATCCGTGAGATCGGGTTGCGCAAGGCCCTCGGCGCCACGCCCCGGGTGATCCGGCGCCAGTTCCTCGTCGAGGCGTCCGTGCTCGGGCTCGTCGGCGGGATCCTGGGCGTGGCGGCCGGGCTCCTCGGCGTGCTCTACCTGCCCGGACTGATCGGCGACCCCATCTCGACCAGCCCGACGGCCGCCGTGGGGGCCCTGGCCATCGCCCTGGCCATCGGCGTCCTCTTCGGCGTCTACCCCGCCAGCAGGGCCGCCTCCCTGGCCCCGATCGACGCCCTGCGCACCGAGTAGTCCGCCGTCACATGCCATCAGCACACGAAGGAAACCGAAAGAGAAAGAGGAACGACCGACATGCAGACACCGACCAGCCGGAGCACGAACCGGCCGGCGCTGGGCCCGATTCCTGGGCGCTGGGTCCACCGCGCTCGTCGCCGTCGCGGCCATCGCCACCGCCGCCGGTGCAGCCACGACGTCGGCCGCACCGAGCGGCGCGACGGGAGCGTCGCCGCGCTCAGCACCTCGAGCATGGAGGTGCAGAACGCGAGCTCCGGCCAGACCACGGTCAACTGGACGTCCACGACGCAGTTCTCCAAGACCGCGTCCGAGGCCGTGAGTTCCCTCGCCGCAGGCGACTGCGTGTCGGTGACCGGAACGGCCTCGAAGTCCTCCAAGACCACCATCGCGGCCCGCAGCATCAGCTTGACGACACCGAGCTCGAGCGGCTCGTGCACCAGCGGCTTTCGATACGCGCGACGGCCGGTGGCGCACCCGGTGGCGGCGGTGGTTTCTTCCGCGGCGGCCCCGGCGGCGGAGCCGGGTTCGGCCGAGCGGACAGGCAGCGGGACGCGCCCCAGCTTCCCTTCGGGCGGCTCGGGTTCGAGCAACTTCCGCAAGGCCTTCGCGTCGCTCACCGTGGCGACGGGCAAGGTCACGGCGGTGAAAGGCTCGACGGTGACGGTCTCGGGCGTCACCCTGTCAGCCCGGGAACTTCACCGCGCCCCAGTCGAGCTCGAAGAGCAAGTCCAAGGCGAAGAAGCCGACGAGGCCCAAGACCGAGAGCCTCAAGATCACCACCTCAGGCTCGACCACCGTCAGTGCGACGCAGACGGCCTCGGCAAGCGAACTCGCAGTCGGTGACTGCGTGAGCGCGTTCGGCCCGAGCGCCAGCACGGGCGCAGTGACAGCGACCACCGTCCGGATCACCTCGACCGGTGGCGGCACCTGCACAGGCGGAGCCGGTGGATTCTTCGGCGGCGGCGGTGGATTCTTCCGTGGCGGTGCGGGCGGTTCCGGTGGAGGCGCGGGCAGCGGTGCCTAAGTCGTCGGGCTGGAGTCGGGCAGGCCACCGGCGAGCAGTCGTCGTCGGCGCTGGTCGTGGCCGCCGTCATTGTCGGAGGTGGCGTCGCGGCCTGGGCCGAGGTCAGCGGTGGCTCGACCGGGTACCGCGATGGCCACGGTCACGCGTGCCGACATCGGGACGACGATGACCCTGGTCGGCAACGTGGAGCCCGTCAGCGACGCGGCGCCCTCCTTCCAGGTGGGAGGGCAGGTCGCCACGCGTGACCGTCACTCCGGGTGAATCGGTGACCGCGGGCCAGAGCCTCGGCACCCTCGACACCACCGCACTGAGCGAGTCGGTGTCGTCGGCTCAGTCCACGCTCGACGCGGACGAGGCGAAGCTCGTCGAGGACGAGGAGAGCCAGTCAGACGCCGCGTCGACGCCCTCGAGCACCACCCAAAACAAGTCGTCGACCTCCAGCACCACGTCGACCACCTCCCCCTCCCACTCCGGGACGGGCAGCTCCGGCGGCTCGAGCGCCACGGTGACCCAAGACCAGACGACCCTGACCAACGACGAGTCGACGCTCTCGACCGACCAGCACCAGGAGGCCGCGGACCTCGCACAGGCGCAGTCCGACTGCACAACCGCCAACACCGGCACGCCGGCCGGCCAGGCCACCTGCGAGGCTGCACTCCAGACGGTCTCGGCCGACGAGCAGCAGGTGTCGAAGGACCAGACCACTGTGTCGAAGGACGAGACCGCGCTGGGACAAGCTCTGGCGGCGGAGTCGTCCGGCGGCTCGAGCGGTTCGAACGCGGGCGGAGCCGGTACCGGGAATTCGGGCTCGGGCTCCACGCAGTCCGGTCATGCACTGTCGGCCTCGTTGAGCGACTTCACGGGGAACACAGGGGCGGGGAGCACGGGGTCGGATGACACGAGTTCGGGCGGCACGGGGACCACGAGTCCCTCGGGCGGTAGCTCGGGCTCGAGCGACGCCGACACGCCCAGAGCAGATCGCCGTCGGACCAGGCCGCCATCGACAGCGCGGAGGCCGACCTGACCAACGCGCAGCAGTCCCTCAACGAGGCCACCCTCACCAGCCCGATCGCCGGAACCGTCGTGTCCGTCGGTATCAATGTCGGCGACACCGTGAGTGCCGACTCGAGCACCGAGATCGTCACGATCATCGGGACGAAGTCATACGAGGTGCAGGCGACACTCGACAGTTCGCAGATCCCCTCGGTCAAAGTGGGCCAGTCGGCCACGGTGGAGGTAGACGGCCTCAACGGCTCCCTGGACGGCACCGTCTCGCAGGTCGGTCCGGTCCAGTCGAGCGACTCGGGCTACACCTACCCCGTCGTGGTGTCCCTGCCCGATTCGGGCAGCAGCATCTTCACCGGGTCGACCGCCAACGTGAACATCTCGACCGGGGCCGTGTCCGACGTGGTCGCGGTGCCCACGTCGGCCGTGCAGACCCTCGAGACGCGCAGCTACGTGCTCGAGCTGGTCAAGGGTGTGCCGACCGAGAAGGTGATCAAGATCGGCATGGTGGGAGACGAGTACACCCAGGTGCTCTCGGGTCTCACCCCGGGACAGAGCGTGGTCCTGGCCGACTACGCCGAGCCGGTGCCCTCGTCGAACACCAACACGGACACCTTCGGTGGTGGCCTGGGTGGTGGCGGCGGTGGCTTCTTCGGGGGCGGCGGCGGCTTCGGCGGCGGCGGCGCCTTCCGAGTCAATGGTGCCGGCGGTGGCGGCGGTGGGGCGGTCACCTTCGGCGGCTGACGCGGCAACCAGCCCTCCTGGTACCGTGCCGCGCATGGTGCAGGCGCGGCTGAGCGATCCCGCGAACCTCGTCGACCTCGACCGCTTTCCGCTCCGGGCTCCCGGCTCGGCCGGCTACGCGGCCGTGGTCGCCGAGGCACGCCAGCAGATGGCCGAGAGGGGCGCCGCCGAGATAACGGGCTTCGTCTCCCCCGCCGGGGTCGCCGAGCTCGTGCGCGACGCTGACGCCCTCGCGTCGCGGGCGCACCCCTCGGGCGGACAGGGCACCGCCTATCTGGAGTTCCCCGACTTCTCGCTGCCCGAGGACCACCCGAGGCTGCAGTTCGCCGACTACAGGCTGCGTGCCGTGGCCTACGACGTCGTGCCACTCGAGTCGCCTTTGCGCCGGCTCTTCGAATGGGACCCGCTCAAGGACCTCGTCGAGGCCGTGCTCGACCGCGGCCCGATCTTTCGCTACGCCGACCCCTTCGGCGCGCTGAACCTGGCCGTCATGGGTGACGGCGACCTGCTCCAGTGGCACTTCGACCAGACGGACTTCGTGGTATCTCTGGCCATTCAGTCGGCCGAGGCGGGAGGCGACTTCGAGGTCGCGCCGCGCATCCGCAGCGCCGGCGACGAGCACTGCGGCGACGTCGCGGCCGTCCTGCGCGGCGAGCGGGATCGCGTCGAGACGCTGCCCATGCGCCCGGGCACCCTGCTCGTCTTCGAAGGACGACACTCGCTCCACCGCGTCAGCCCCATCACCGGCGAGCGCTGGCGCCACGTCGGGCTGCTGGCCTACGACACGAAGCCGGGCACGATGGGGAGCGACCTGTTGCGGGCGGACCGTTACGGGCGCACCGAGGCCTTCCCCGCACCCCCCGAGACCTGGCCCGTCCCGGCGTGAGCGCGTGAGCACCCAGTTCGGCGAGGCCTTCGTCGGCGAGGGCGCGGAGGCGGCGCATGTCAACACGGTGCTCGGAGCCGTCGGTGGGCCGGTCGAGACGGCATGGGTCACGGCGCTGGCGACGCCGAGAGCCGGTCACGTCCCCTTCGTGGCCACCGTGCAGCCGGGCGTCGCCGTGCGGCCCTTCACGCTCTTCGTCAACAAGGCGACCGTCGAGACCGAGCGGCACGCCGCCGTGACCTGGGGTGCCGCCCAGGCCGGGGTGGCCGCCGGCGTCATGGAGGCCGTCGCCGAGGGGACCTTGTCCGAGGGCGAGGTGGACGGGCAGCTTCTCATCGCGGCGGTGTGGGTCAACCCCGAGGCCGCGGACGAAGGGCTCGTCCTCGAGAACAACAGGCAGGCCGTCCTCGGCGCCCTACGGGCGGGGCGCGCCGGGCGACCCGACGTCGCCGAAGCGTTGGCCGTCCGCCACGCGCCGTGCAACGCGTACTACTCGGGCTGAGCACTACGGTGACCCTGTGTCGCCGATCCGCCTCGATCAGGTGAACCTCGTCGTCTCCGACGTCGACGCCAGCCGCACCTTCTACACGCGCCTCGGATTGGACTTCGGCGAGGAGCGGGATCCCGAGTGGGATACACGCCATGTCTCGGCCTCCCGCGGTGAGGCGTCCGATGTCGACGTCGACCTCGACTCCACGACCTTCGTCACGGCGTGGGACCGTGGGTGGCCCGGCGGCACCGGGGCCGTCCTCGGCTTCAAGGTGGAGACGCGCGACGAGGTCGACCGACTCGTTGGCGAGCTGGCAGCTGATGGCGTGGCGGTCCAGCAGCCGCCCTGGGACGCCTTCTGGGGTGCGCGCTACGCCGTGGTGAGCGATCCCGACGGCAACGCGGTCGGGATCATGAGCCCTGTCGACGAGGCGCATCGCAGTACCCCCGCTCCCTCATCGTGAGCACCCGCGGCGACGACGTGCTCGAGGTGGTCATCGAGATCCCCACCGGGAGCCGCAACAAGTACGAGTACGACCACGAGAGGCACATGATCCGCTTGGACCGCCGCCTCTTCACCGCCACCACCTATCCGGCGGACTACGGCTTCGTCCCTGACACCTTGGCCGGCGACGGCGACCCGCTGGACGCGCTGGTGCTCGTCGCCGACCCGACCTTTCCCGGCTGTCTGGTGCGGGTGCGCATCCTCGGCGTGTTCTCCATGCGCGACGAGGCAGGGGTCGACGCCAAGCTCATCTGCGTGCTCGAGCACGATCCCCAGTGGGACGACGCCGCGACATCGAGGACGTCCCCGAGCACCTCCGCAACGAGATCGCGCACTTCTTCAGCATCTACAAGGACCTCGAACCGCTGAAGTCGGTCGAGGTGCAAGGATTCGCCGACCGTGCCGCCGCCCTGGCCGAGCTCGAGTCGTGCCGGGCGGCCTACCGCAGCGAGCAGCACTAGCAACCGAGCAGGACGACCAACCGGGCAGCACGAGCAACCCGGGCAGAGCAACCAGGAGGAGGAACCCATGTCGCACCCGCGCGAGGAGGTCAAGGAGACCATCGACCGCTACCACGAGTTGCGCCGGCGGATCGACGACGGGCTGGAGCCCGACGCGTTCGGGGCGCTGGCGGGCTTCTACACCGACGACGCCGTCTACGTCGACGGCGCCTGGGGCCGGATCGAGGGCCGCGAGGCGATCGCGCACTGGCTGGTCGACTCCATGCTGGGCATGGAGGACTGGAAGTTCCCCATCGAGTTCACGGCGATTGAGGGTGACGACGTGGTCGTCGAAGTGGACCCAGGTCATGCCGGGGGCGAAACCCGACGGAACGCCCTACCGCCAGTCCGGTTACTCGAGGCTGGTCTACGCCGGTGACGGGAAGTTCTCCTACGAGGAGGACACCTACAACATGGCGCACGTGCTCGAGGACATCGAGGCGAGCGGGTGGCAACCGCGAGGCGGGACGATGAACGTGCCGCCGGCCCATCCCGACCGCAACTTCGACATCCCCGGCGCGCCGCCGACGTGGTAGCCGCGCCAGCGTGCTAGGGCGTCGCCCCGGTCGAGCCGGAGTTCCCGAAGCCGGGGAACCCGCCGCCCCCGAACGGGTTGGTCGTGCTGCCAGTGTTGCCCGAGTTCTGCTGGTTTTCTTGGGACTGGTTGCCCAGCGTCGCCGTCGTCGTCCGCTTGCAGTCGCCGACGTAGTAGGTGATGCTCACCGACTGCCCGGCGTGCGCGTTCTGGACCACCTTCTGCAGATCCTCCGACGACGTGATGGCGGTGCCGTTGATGGCGACGATGACGTCACCTTGGACGAGCCCCGCCTTGTCCGCCGGTGAGCCGGAGACGACGCTGAGGATCACCGCACCGGAGGTCGGGGTGAAGCCGTACTGCTGGCGCAGCGACGGGGTGAGGGTCGTGATGTCGACGCCGAGGTAACCGCCGCCGTTGCCCGTCTGGCCCCCCTTCTCGAGCTGGGGCAGGAGCGACTCGATCTGCGCAGTCGGGATGGCGAAGCCGATGTTCTGCGACGACGTCCCGTCGCTCGTGGTACCCGCGACCGCCGTGTTCATGGCGATGACCTGGCCGGATGTGTCGATCAGCGGCCCGCCGGAGTTGCCCGGGTTGATGGCGGCGTCGGTCTGGATCATGTTCGTCAGGTTCTCGGTCTCGGTGCCCTCCCCTCCGGCTGTGACGGAGCGACCGAGAGCCGAGACGATCCCCTGTGTGACGCGTCGGGGTCCCGGCCGCCAGCCCGAGCGCGTTGCCGATGGCCACCACGGAGTCGCCGACGACGGCCTTGGACGAATCGCCGAAGGTCACCGTCGGGAGGTTCGACGCGTTGTTGATCTTGAGCAGCGCGATGTCCTTGGTCTGGTCGTAGCCGACCAGCGTTGTCGGCAATGACTTGGTCTGGCCGAACTCGGTGACGGTGATGGTGCCCTGGTTGCCGTTCTCCACGTACAGCTCGATCACGTGGTTGTTGGTCACGACGTCCCCGTCGGACGTGATGATCATGCCGGTGCCCTCGTCCTCGTCACCGTTGGACTTGACGTCGATGGACACGACGGCGGGGATCACCTTGTGCACCAGTTGCGGGATGGTCACGTTGCCGCTCAAGACTGCAGCGCCCGGGCGCCGCGTTGCTCTCGTGGATGGTCACGCTGGAGCCGCCGTTGTTGTTGTTGTTGCCGGCGAGCGCGGTCACGCCGGCGCCGATCCCGCCGCCGATGACGGCGGCGACCACGGCGACGGGGAGCCAGGCGCGTACGCGGCCGGGCGTGCGACGCGGCCGCTGCCCGCTGAGCCGCTGGTGTTGGTAGGCGGCGGGTAGACGAACGGAGCCATCGTCGGCTGGCACGGGTGTGGGCGCTCCCGTGTCGTAGCCACCCGGTGGTGTCCACGTCGGAGGCGGAGGCGGGGGCGGGGCGGTGGCGTCGACGCGGAAGGCGGCTGCGGGTCGGTCGCACCGTTTGGCGGCGTCTCGCCGTCGGACGGCGTGGCACCGAGGGCGGCGGGCGCGGCGGGGTCGGCGCGTCGGACGGTGGCGCGTACGGCGTCTCGGGGCGGCCCGCCTGGGGATTCGGGTGCGCCCACGCGGGCCCGTGCGTCGGCTCCGGATTGGTCGGATCGCCCGGGTTGCCCGGGGGCGACGAAACGTGCTGGGTGGAGTGGTCGCGGGGGTCGGCGTCGTCGGGCGTGCCGGCAGCAGGCTCGGGTCCGGGCTGTTCGGTGTCCTCGCTCATGTCGATCCTCCTGAAGGGGACAAGGGGGTCCGTCGCACCGCACCGCGGGGGTGCTCGCCCATCCCGCTGCTCCCGCGTGCCCCGCGGACGTCGGGGCCATGTTATGGGATGCCAGTCCGCAGCCGGCATCGGGGCGCGCATCCCCGGGGAGGTAGCGTGTCCGCCGCATGTCACGGCGCATCGACATCGAATTGACGAGCCAGACGGGCGACGGGTCGTGGACGTGGCGCGCGGCGGGGGCCCGCCAGCCCAAGGGCACGGTCGAGGCCGCCCTCGTGCCGCCGGGCCAGTCGGTCGGCGCCGTGCTGCAGGCCGACGTCGAGGTGAGTCTCGACGGTATCGAGGTCATCGCGCTGTCTCCGGCCAAGCCGATGCGGTCCCCCGAGAGGACGGAGGGACGGATCGAGGTCAAGGGCACCCCGAAGCGAGCGCCCGACGTCGCGGTGATCCTCGCCCCCGGATCGTCCAAGCGCGCGCCGCGACGACGACGGTGACCGGCGGGACCGGCGAGGTGGCCGGCGAGCGACCGGGCCTGAAGGTGACGGTGGCGGCCGCCCGCAGAGAGCAGACCGCCCAGAGCGAGGGGATCGACCGGACAGGCCGCGGGACGGCGCGGGGCCGCGGCGACCCGGCGGCGCGTCGGCCGGGCGATGGCGAAGGACGCCCGGCGCGTGGCGAGCGTCCGGCCGACGCCGACCTCCACGGTGCACCGCAACGCCATGCTGGCCACGCTGCGGCCCGAGCAGATCCCGGTGGCGGAGCAACTTTTGCGCGGCGGGTTACAAGCCGTCCGGCAGGCGATCGAAACCCAGAACACCGCGGCGAAGGCGAGCGGGAAGCCGCCGGTCGCTGCGGACGCTCTCCTCGCGATGGCCGACGAGCTGCTCCCGACGGTCCGGCTCGCAGACTGGAAAGACAGCGCCTCGGTCGCGCAGACGGCGGGCAAGGAGTACCGCCTGCGCGAGTTGCGGGCCGTCGTTGCCGCGTCGCGGACCCTGAACCTCGACGATGAGGGACGCGCCATGGCCAAGGCGCTCCAGGAGTCGCTCGAACAGCGGACGACGGCACTGCGTGAGGAGTGGTTGGCCCGCATCACGAACGCCTTGAACGACGGGCGGGTCCAGCAAGCCGTCGAGGCCTCCATACGGCCTCCTGAGCCCGGGACTCGCTGCCCCGCCGAACTGGCCGTCCGGCTGGCCGGCGCGGCCGGGGAGGCGATGACCGCCGACATGGCTCCGGAAGACTGGATGCGCCTGCTCGACGCTGTCGTGGCCTCGCCGGTTCGACGCACCGTCAAGCCCGCAGGGATCCCAGACGACGAGGTGGCCCGTCAGGCGGCCCGTCACGCCGCCGGCGCCGTCCCGGCCCTGGCCAAGCTGCTCGGCCTCCGGATCCCGCCGCCTCCCCCACGGCGGCCCAACGCCGACCGCCGCTTCAGTCCAGCCGGCGGCTGAGCGTCAGCAGCCGGGCGGTGAAGCCGGCCGCCTCGAGTCGTTGCTTCGTTGGACGGTCCCCCGGCAGCGCCAGCGCGTCCACGTCGGTGCAGTCCTGGGCCGTGCACCACGCCACGGCCTCCTCCATGAGAGCCGAGCCCACGCCGACGCCCCGCGCACCCGCCTCCACGTAGCAACACTCGATCAGCCCGCGGCGGCGCCCGCCCGCCGGCTCGGCGACGGTCGCCGCTCCGAGCCCGACCACGACCCCGTCGTACTCCCCCACTGCAAGGTGAGTGCGCCCCCCCGACGCCGTCCAACGCTCCAGCAACGTCACCGGTGTCGCATCACCGACGAGCGCAGCGCCTCCTCGCATGGCAGCCGCCCCGACGAGCGCCCGCGCAAGCAGGCGCGTGCAAGCCTGACGGTCCTCCGCGCCGGCCGGCCGGACCGTCTCCATCGGCTACGAGGAACCAGGCGGCGCCGGCCACCGCTCCTCGAGGAGCTGGCCGGCGCGGTTCAAGATGGTCCGGCGGTTGCGCGTGGAGGCCTCGTAGCGCTGTACGGCGCGCAGCTCGTCGGGGCCGAGGCTCTCGAGCCGGCGTACGACCTGGGACGCGCTCAGCGTGTCGTAGTCCGCCAGCGCGCTCGCCCACGACCGCACCGGCGGCCGCATCGGGGACAGGCCGTACCGGGGCCGCCGCGCTGCCCCGTGACGGCTCTCGGGCTGGCTCGGCCGGATCTCGACGCGCCAGTGTGCAAGAGCGTCCCGATACGATCGGCGACGCGGCGTTCGGTCTTGGTGACGACGAACTTGCCAACGACGAGTGCGTTGGCGAGCTCCTGCTCGACACGACGCCGACCCTTGTCGATGAGCTCCGGCAGGTCCTCGACGGCCGTCACCGCCAGGCCGACGGGGGCGAACACGCACAGGTCCAGCGTGCGTCGGAGCGGATTCGTCTCACTCCGCGTGCCCTCGGGGCCTGTTCTCTCACACACAGTCCCGGCAGAGCATCTTCTTCTTGTCGGCGAGCTGGCTCGGGTGCTTGACGAGGAAGCAGGAGCGGCAGACGAACTCGTCGGGCTGCTTGGGTAGGACCCGCTCGTTGCCTTCGGTCTTGTCCTCCTGGTCGGTGGCCTCTTCGTCCTCGGGTTCGTCCTCCACGACGAGGCGTTCCTTGAGGATGACATCGAGGCTGGCCTCGACGTCCTCGTCGTCGGCCTCCTCTTCTTCCTCCTCGTCGTCGCCCTCGCCTGAGCGCTCCACCACCGCGGCGGGAGAGGGGGTGAGGATCTCGTCGACGTCGTCCTCTTCCTCCTCGTCGTCGACGTCGACGATGTCGTCTTCGTCGTCTTCGAGCGCGACGTCCTCGAGCTCTTCGATCGCGTCCTCGTCCTCGAGGTCGATCTCTTCCTCGTCGAGTTCCGCGTCTGCTTCGTCGGGCGTCTCGGGCTCGACTTCAGCCGCTTTTGCCTTCTTCTTGGTCGCCATGTGCCGCGGGAGCATAGACGTTCCACGAGGCAGTTCAATCGCTGTGAGCGGGACCCTCCCGGGGCCTCAGCGGCTCACGCCGGCGTGCTCGGGCGGGCAAGCCCTGGGGTCTTTGGCGCCATCTTGTGTGACCGAGGGCCGGGCACACAACACGTTCTCTACTCGACCCCCAGGGCCTACCACCGCCTCTCACAGCACATCCCCCCCTCTTCACTGCATCAGCGCTTTCCTGATCCGCAGCATCCTTAGGGCGTCGGGGACTGCGCCGTACATTAGGCAATCCGGGGGCGGGCTCGTCAAGGAGCGCGCGACTACCGCGACCAGGGAGAACGAGGGTACTTCCTGGTCAATGAGTTGCAGATTTTTCCGTCCGCCGGACCTCGGCCCGGCGCTCCGACTCGAGCCGCTCGAGGTCGGTCGATCCGTGGTCGACGAACGACATCGCCTCGGCCAACGCCCGGTGCCCGGCGACCTCCGCGATGGCCCGGTGCATCTGCTGCGCCACACGACGGTAGGCCGGGTGCCCTTGCGTTCCCGAGCGCAGCTCAATGAGGTGCATCGCCTCGCGCGCGTTCAGTTGCATGACGTAACGGATGCGGTGCGCCAGCGCGACGGCATAGGACGCCTGCTCGGGAAAGTCGGGCGCAAGCGAGTGGTAGAGCTCCTCGGCGCGCCCGATCGCCTCGTCGTAGCGCTCCCCCAGGCCGGCGTCGGCGACGAGGTCGGGCATGTCGTAGCCGAGGGCGACGCCGAGCCGCTGCCATTCGATCGTCAGCATGCGATGGCGCTGCAGGTCGCGGAACGCGCCGTAATCGGTGACGAGCTCGAAGCGGTAGTCCGTTCGCTCGAAGGCGCGACCCGGGCGATGACGGCGATTGCGACGGTCGCCGACGTACGCGGCGAGGAGTGCGACTCGTTCGTCGTGCCCGAGGCGGCGGACTCGCCAGGCCGCGTCGCGCTCGGAGCAGTCGAGTTGGGAAAAACAGGCTGCGACCAGCACCTTCTCTTCACCGTCGGGGTCGAAGTCGAGCAATGTGACTTCAGGTGTCGTCCCGCCGGGGGATGGCTCGCCCGCACGTGTCACCAGGTCCGGCCACAGTTGCGCCACCACGCGCGCGGTGTCGTCGCGCGTGTCGCCGAGAGATACGCGGACCACTCTCCTCCACGCGCGGCGACGTCGACGCGCTGGAGGAACGACGGGATGACCTTGCGCAGCTCTGTGAGCATCATGTCGGCGTACTGGCGCGCTTCGGGCAGAGGGTGCGCGCGCATGCGCAGGAGCAATTGCTCGTACGCCTGTCCGGTGCCGTAGATGCCGATGTTCGAGAGAGAGGCTGCCGGCAGCAGGCCGCGGAGTGCGTCCAGGGACTTGGCCCGCGTCGCCTGGCGGTACACGAAATCACTGTCGCCGGCCTGCTGGGGAAATCGCTCGGCCACCCACGCTTGTATCTGCGGCAGGAGTGCGCCGTAGGTGTCGAAGACGCGGTCCATCTCGCCGACGAAGCGGGCACCGTGGGGAGATTCGAGGATCTCAGGCGGGCGGTAATAGCGGTACTGCCCATTGTGGAGTCGTTGGTTGTATGCGATGTAGCGCGTGGACTGCTCGAGGTACGCCATCAGACGGCCCCACTCGAGGACCTTCGTCAACACGTTGGACGCCTGCTCGCATGCGAGGTGCACACCGCCGAGTTGAGCGACCGAGTCGTCGCCATATTCGACGAAGACCTTCTCGTAGAGCTGCTCGGCGCGCGCCAGGCCGACTGTCGCGTCGACGGTCGCGTCGCCCGAGACGTCGAGGTCGCCGACGAACTCGTCGAGGAAGAGACGCCGCAGGCTCTTGGGCGAACGCGAGTAGCGCGCGAAGAGCGCCCCCTTGACCACCTCAGGCAGGTTGACCAGGGCAAACACCGGCTGGTCCAAGTTCGTCACATAGCGGCGGAGGACGGCTTCCTCGTCCGAGGTGAAGCGCTCTTCGGAGTACGGGAACATGGGCGACCCACCCTAGAACGAGGGTGCTGCACCCCGAGGGATATCTCAGGTGCCCGGCAGCCCGCCCGCCACGACCCCCCGCAACACGAGGTCGACGACCTCGCGGGCGGCGGCGGCGACGGCGGTGTCAGGCGCCGTGTGGGACACCTGCTGGGCCAGGTCTGCCACGGACTTCATCGTCCGTACGAAGTCGCCAGGCGCCAGCTCGCCGACGTCGCGGGCGGCCACTCCGAGCGCGGTCGACAGGGACGCCCCTCGTGCCCACGAGGCCACGGCGGTCGCCAGGCCCGGGGCAGGCTGGCGGGTGCGCGGGACCGAGTGGGCCTCTTCGATCACCCGGATCCGTTCTGCCATGGCGCCGATGGCCTCGTTGCGCCGGGCAAGGTCCGCCGTCCGCTTCTCGCCCAGGCGGTCCTGCAGCTGAGCACCGGGCCGCTTGCCTCGCCGGGGCCCGTGGTGGTGGCCCGGCACGCGGCGGGCCCGGCGTGGTTCGAACACCACCGAGGAGAGGACCCCCGCCACGACCGACGGCTCGGCCCCGGCGAACAGCTCGCTCATCAGCGCCTCGGCGATCAGCAGATCCGCTTCGTGGTAGAGGTGCGCCAGCAGCCTGCCGCTCGGCGTCAGCGACCACCCCTCGAGATAGCCCATCTGTTCGAGCACCGCCACGCGGTGGTCGAGCTGGCGCAGCAGGAGATCGGGCTTGCGCGCCTGCCACTGGGCGAACGAGCGCTGCAGCACCTGGCTGGCCGTGTCGCGGTCGAAGCGCGCCACGAGGTTGACGGCGAGGTTGTAGGTCGGCCGGAACGCCGAGCGCAGGTCCGGGGGCGCGGCCGAGGCCACGCGGGCGGCTTCGGCGAACGTGATCTCGTTCGACCAGGCCACTACGGCATGCCCCTCCTCGTCGAGTCCCCGTCGGCCGGCTCGCCCGGTGAGCTGGAGGTACTCCCCCGAGGTCAGGGTGGCCCGACCGGCCCCACCGTATTTGGTGAAGCGCTCGATGACGACCGACCGGGCCGGCATGTTGATGCCGAGCGAGAGGGTTTCGGTAGCGAAGACGACTTTGAGCAATCCGGCCGCGAAGCACTCCTCCACGGTCTCCCTGAACACCGGGACCAGTCCGGCGTGATGCGCCGCCACGCCACGCTCGAGGCCCTCGAGCCACTCGTCGTAGCCGAGCACCCCGAGGTCCTCGTCTCCGAGGGGTTCGACCCTGCGCTCGGCCACCTCCCGTATGGCGGCACGCTCGTGCGCGTCGGTCAGGCGTACCCCGTCGCGCAGGACCTGGCGCACCGCGTCGTCGCACGCGGCACGGCTGAAGATGAAGACGATCGCCGGCAGCATGTCGCGCTGGTCGAGATCCTCCACCATCTCCGTGCGCAAGGGCGGTCGAAAGGGCAACCGCGGGCCACGCCCGCGAGGATTCCAGTGGCTCGGCCGGCCCTGCAGCGCGCGGCGGATGGCCTGGTCGATGCGCAGCCCCTCCCCGCCCGGCCGACCGTTGTTCAAGAGCGGGAACAGCAGCGTCTCGGCGTCCTCTCGTCGATGGACGGCGAAGTGATGGCGCAAGACGATGGGACGCTGGCGCTCGACGATCACCGCGGTGTCGCCGCGGACCGAGCGCAGCCATCCCCCGAGTTCTTGCGCGTTGTTGACGGTGGCGGAGAGGCAGACGAAGCGGATCTCCGGCGGGGACAGGACGAGCACTTCTTCCCAGACGCCGCCCCGGTAGGGGTCCTGGAGGAAGTGGACCTCGTCGAGGACCACGGTGTGCAGGCCCTCGAGGAGGTCAGACCCGGCGAGGAGCATGTTGCGCAGGACCTCGGTCGTCATCACGACGACGGCGGCTCTCGGGTGCAGCGTGGTGTCGCCGGTGAGCAGCCCGACGTGGTCCTCCCCGTACGTGGCGACGAGCTCGCCGTACTTCTGGTTGGACAGCGCCTTGAGCGGCGTCGTGTAGAAGGCCTTCCCGTGGGCGCACACGGCGCGGTGAACGGCGTAGGCGGCAACGAGCGTCTTGCCCGAACCGGTCGGGGCCGACACCAGGCACCGAGTGGCCGGCGTCGAGAGCGTGGAACGCCTCGAGCTGGAACTCGTCGAGTGAGAAGGGCAGGCCGGCTTCGAACTCCGCCGCCCCGGCCGCCTCTTGGAGGGGCCATGGGAACGAAGTCAACGTCCGAGCAGCTTCCCGATGCCGATGGAGATGAAGTAGAAGGCGACGAGCGGAATGGCGAGGGCGAGCATGGAGAACGGGTCCGAGCTGGGTGTGAACACCGCCGCGACGACCACGATGATGATCACGGCCCAACGCCACGAACGCAACAGCCGGGCCGGCGTCACGACCCGGGCGAGCTCGAGGGAGACCAGGACGACCGGGAATTCGAAGGTCAGCCCGAAGATCGTCATCATCAACAGGATCAGACCGAGGTACGGGATCGGGTCGTAGATCGCCTGCAGGTTGGGGCCTCCGACGGACTTCAGCCATCCCAGGGCGTGCGGCAGCGTGATGTAGGCGGTGGCCGCCCCGAGGAGGAACAAGAAGAAGGAGCTCAAGACGAACGGAATGGCGTAGCGCCGCTCCGATGCCTTGAGGCCGGGCGTCACGAACCGCCAGATCTGGAACAGGATCACCGGGGAGGCCAGGACGAGGCCGCCGAAGAGCGCGATCTTCACGCGCAGGCGTCAGCCCGTCGAGTGGTGACGTGACGAAGAGGTTGCACGAGCCGTTCGACGTCACCAAGAAGGAGGCGCCCTGGCTCGTGTGGTGGGCGGTCTGTCGCGTCGACCGTGCACAGCGGCCGCAGCAGGAAGTGCAGGATCGGCTCGTAGGCGAACACGGCGATCGGTGGCGGCGATCACGAAGGCGATGGTGCAGATGATCACCCGGCGGCGAAGCTCGCTCAGGTGCTCGCCGAGCGTCATGTTGTCGGGCGACGGTTTGTCCTTGCGCTTGGCCGTGAAAGGAAGGCGTCACCACGACGGGCCGATCAGTTGAGCGTCGGGTCGCCGGGCACGATCACCTCGGACGGCGCGGGAGGCGGCCTCCAGGCGGCGTGGTCGGCCCAGTCGGTTCGGACGGGGCGGCCGTGCTGGACTCGGACCGTGCCCGCTCCGTTCGACGTGCGCCGCCTCCTCCTCGGCGCCCCTCGTCGGCGCTGCCGGCGACTCGCCGCCGCGCCGTTGGTCCCGGCGTCCGCCGCGCAGCCGCCGCACCGTTCGCGTCCGGGCCCGCCACCGCTCGCTCCGGGCCGGCCGTTCCATTGGCGGACGGAGGCGGCTGGAAGGAGCCGTCCGGCTCCTCGTTGCCCTCTGTCATCATCAGACGACATGTTGGAGAGATGGTCGAGGAGCGCCGAGGGCGACCGGGCCAGACGCGCGATCTCCGAGGTGGGCGGCAGGTCGGGCATGGAGCTACGGACCTCGCTCTCCATGCGATGGCGGAACTCGTTGAACGAGCGCCAGGCGCCGCCGACCTGCCGGGCTACCTGGGGCAGGCGATCAGGCCCCAACAGGATGATGGCGACCACGGCGATCACGAGGAGCTTGCCTGGGTCGAGGTTGAACATGTGCCCTCACTCTACGGTGCCGCTAGAGCGACTGGATGAGCCGCTCCACCCGCTCGTCGTGGGACTTAAACGGGTCTTTCAGCAGCACTGTTCGTTGCGCCTGATCGTTCAGCTTGAGATGGACCCAGTCGACCGTGAAGTCGCGGCGGCGCTCCTTGGCCCGCTTCACGAACGCGCCCCGCAGCCGGGCCCGGGTGGTCTCAGGCGGCTTGGTCATGGCCTCGGTGATGGCGTCGTCTGTGCACATGCGGTCCATCTCGTCGCGCTGCTGCAACTTGTAGAAGAGCCCGCGGCTGCGATCGACGTCGTGGTACATGAGGTCGATCATCGCCACCTTGGGGTGCGACAGCGAGACGTCGTGGCGGGCGCGCATCTGTTCGACGAGCCGGTGCTTGGCGACCCAGTCGCATTCGCGCCACAACGAGGTCGGGTCAGCCTCGAGTCCCTTGAGGCAGTGCTGCCACATGTCCAGCGCCTGATCCTCTTCGGGCGACAGCCCCCGGCGATCTCGGAACTTGAGCGCGCGCGCTCGAGGTATTCGACCTGGATGTCGAGTGCTCGCATCTCGCGGCCGTTGGCCAATCGGACGCGGCGCTGGCACGTGATGTCGTGGCTGATCTCGCGGATGGCCCGGATCGGGTTCTCGAGCGTGAGGTCCCGCAGCACGGTCGACGAGTCCTCGAGCATGGCGAGGAGGATGGACGTCGTCCCGATCTTCAAGAAGGTCGCGTACTCGCTCATGTTCGAATCCCCCACGATCACGTGAAGGCGGCGGAATCGCTCGGCGTCGGCGTGCGGTTCGTCCCTGGTGTTGATGATGGGGCGGCTCCTGGTCGTCGCCGACGAGACGCCCTCCCAGATGTGCTCCGCCCGCTGGCTGAGGCAGAAGACGGCACCACGTGCTGTCTGGAGCACCTTGCCCGCCCCCGCGTAGATCTGGCGCGAGACGAGGAAGGGGATCAACACCTCGGTGTAACGGTTGAACTCGTCGTTGCGTTCGGTGAGGTAGTTCTCGTGGCAGCCATACGAGTTCCCGACCGAGTCGGTGTTGTTCTTGAAGAGGTAGACCTCGCCGCGGATCCCTTCCTCGCGCAGGCGGGCCTGGGCACCGGTGACGAGCTGGGCCAGGATCCACTCCCCTGCCTTGTCGTGCACGACCACGTCGCTGATCCGGTCACATTCGGGGGTCGCGTATTCGGGATGGCTTCCGACGTCGAGGTACAAGCGGGCGCCGTTCTCCAAGAAGACGTTGGAGGATCGGCCCCACGACACGACCCGGCGGAAGAGGTAGCGCGCCACCTCGTCGGGACTGAGGCGCCGCTGGCCGCGGAGGGTGAAGGTCACCCCGTACTCGTTCTCGACCCCGAAGATGCGGCGTTCCACGGTTCAACCGTACTGCCGGCTATGCCAGCAGTTGCGCCAGCTCCTCTTCTTCGACTCGCCTGAAGGTCCGGCGGCCGTTGCCCCGGCTCAGCGTGGCCACCTCCAGGTCACCGGCACCGAGAGTCCGATCGGGCCCGGCCAGGGCCGCGGTGGCCGCCTTGATCGCACCGGCCATGTCCCAGTCGGGCTGCCAGGCCCCGCCGATTCGCTCGGCCACGGCCTCGGCGTCGCCACCCAGGACGGCATAGTGCTCCTCGTCGCTCACGAACCCGTCGTAGGCGATGTGGTACAGCTGGTTCTCCTCCTCGCCGAGCTCGGCCACGAGGATCTCCACCTCGAGCGGCTTCATCTCATGGGTGAAGACGTTCCCGAGGTATTGGGCGTAAAGGTTGGCGAGGGAGCGGGCGTCGACGTCCTCGCGGCTGAATGCGAATCCCTTCGTGTCGGCGTGCCGAACCCCGGCCACGCGAAGCTGGTCGTACTCGTTGTACTTGCCCACGCCGCCGAAGGCGATGCGGTCGTAGATCTCGCTGATCTTGTGCAACGAGCGCGAGGGGTTCTCCGCCACCATGGCGATCCCGACGTCGTAGGTGGTTGCCACCAGGGAGCGCCCCCGTGCGATGCCCTTCTGGGCGTATTCGGCCCGGTCCTTCATCACCTGCTCGGGCGCGACGTAGAAGGGCATGCTCATTGGGCACGCTCCGCCTGCCTGCGGGCGATCAGCGCACCGAAGCGCTCGGCGACGTCCTCCTCGGCGACCTCGCGGTACCCGCTGGCATCGACGACGGCGATGATCGGATAGATGCCCCGCACCAGGTCGGGGCCGCCCGTCGCCGAGTCCTCGTCGGCCGCGTCGTAGAGCGACTGGATGGCGAGGTCGAGCGCCTCGTCGAGACCGAGCCCCTCGCGCCATCCGAGCTTGATCGTGTTGCGGGCGTCGCGCCCGCCCGAGCCGGTGGCCTGGAAGTCGGTGTCCTCGTAGTGGCCGCCGGTCACGTCGTAGTTGAAGATCCGCCCCATGCCCCGCGCCGTGTCGTAGCCGGCGAAGAGCGGCACAACCGCCAATCCCTGCATGGCGAGCGGCAGGTGCTGGCGGACCATCTGGGCCAGCTGGTTGGCCTTGCCCTCGAGCGAGAGCGTCGACCCCTCGACCTTTTCGTAGTGCTCGAGCTGGACCTGGAAGAGCCGGACCATCTCCATGGCCATGCCGGCCGTCCCCGCGATGGCGACGGCCGAGTAGCGGTCGGCCGGGAACACCTTCTCGATCGCGTGATGGGCGATGATGTTGCCGGCCGTGGCGCGCCGGTCCCCTGCCATCACCACTCCGTCGGCAGAGCGCAGTGCGACCACCGTCGTGCCGTGGGGCACCTGCATCGCCGTCGACGGCGTCGAGCACGGGCGCGGGTGTGGCGGTCCGCTCCGCGGTCAGGCGGAGCAGGCCGACGAAGTCCGGACCCGGATCGTGCTCCGGGGGAAAGAGAGGGAGCGCCACGTCGGGCTACTGCCCTCCCTTTTGCACGTAGTTACGGACGAACTCCTCGGCGTTGTCCTCGAGCACCTCGTCGATCTCGTCGAGCAGGTCGTCGAGCTCAGCCTTGATCTTCTCTCCCCGCTCCGTGCTGGCGGGGACCGCCTCTTCGACCTCGGTCTCGGCCTCGGTGGTCCGGGCCGCCGATCCCTTCTTCTTCTGTTCCTGTTCTGCCATCGTCGCCTGTCCCCGTCCTGTGTCCTTCGACTTGTCTCGCCTAGGAATTGAGCCGGTTGAGCAAGTCCGCCGGTCCGCTGCTCTCGGCAAGCAGAGCACTGGTGTGCTCGGCCGTTCCCTTCAAGGGATCCATCATAGGGACGCGCCGCAACGGGTCCGCGCCTATGTCAAAAACCAGAGAATCCCAGTTCGCGGTCACGACGGCGTCGGGCCAGCGGGCCAAGCACTTGCCACGGAACCACGCTCGGGTGCCCCGGGGAGGTTCGGTCACCGCGGTGGCCACCGCGGCCGGATCGACGAGGGTGCGCATGCCGAGGCGGCGGAAGACCGATTTGTCCGGCCGCAGGTCGTGATACTGCAATGCCAGTGCGGCCATCCGGGGATCCTTCCACCCGCACGAGTGCCGGTCCTGGTACGCCATGAGGAGCTCGCGCTTGGCGACCCAGTCCAAGGTGTCGGCCAGGGTGCTCGGGTCGGACTCGAGCCCGCCGAGGACGGCCTCCCAGTGCTCCATCACGAGCGCGCCGACCGGGCCCTCGTCCCCGAGCGCGGTCAGCCCGTGCTCCTCGGCGTACTTGCGGGCCGCGCCGAAGAGCTCCCACTGCAGTTCGAGCGCGGTCGCGGTCGAGCCGTCGGTGAGGGCCAGCGGGCGGGTCAGCGAGAGGTCGGCGGACACCTGGTGCAGGGCCCGCACCGGATCGGAGAGCGAAAGGTCCCGGGTCGGGCCTGCGTCGTCCTCCACCATGGCCAGGACGATGGCCGTCGTGCCGACCTTGAGGAAGGTGGCGATCTCCGAGAGGTTGGCGTCACCGACGATCACATGGAGGCGTCGGAACCGCTTCGGATCGGCGTGGGGCTCGTCGCGGGTGTTGACGATCGGGCGCTTCAACGTGGTTTCGAGACCCACGATCTCTTCGAAGAACTCGGCCCGCTGCGAAATCTGGTACTCGACCGTCTCGGAGTCGAGCGCCGCCGTCTCCGTCCCCACCTTGCCCGAGCCGGTGAAGACGGTGCGCGACACGAAGTGCGGGACGACACCGTCGATCACCTTGGCGAAGGCGACGGCCCGGTCCATCATGTAGTTCTCGTGGCAGCCGTAGGAGTTGCCCTTGCCGTCCGAGTTGTTCTTGTAGACGATCGGCGCCGGCTGCTCGGGCATGCGCAGGGCGGCCGCGACCATGGCCCGTCGCAACACCTCTTCACCCGCCTTGTCGTAGAGGAGGCACTCGAGCGGGGTCAGGCACTCGGGGCTCGAGTACTCCGGGTGGGCGTGATCGACGTAGAAGCGGGCGCCGTTGGTCAGGACCGTGTTGGCCAGGTGCGTCTCCACCATGGGTGCGAGCGACCCCTCGCGGGCGAAGCCCCGGGCGTCGTTGCCGGGGGTCTCGTCCTCGAAGTCCCAGCCGATCTGTTGCTCGACGTCGGCCGCGTACGCGTTGACGAGGACGGACGAGGCCGCAATGGGATTCTGCTCAGGACCGGGCGAATGGATCCCGTATTCGGTCTCGATGCCGCAGACCTTCGTGGTGGCCACGGCGCGACCCTAACTTCTAGAGGTACTGGCCGGTACCGACCCGCTCGATCGAACGACCCCCGTGCACCTCGCGGTCCTCGGTGAGCAGGGTGCGGACGTAGACGATCCGCTCGCCCTTCTTGCCCGAGATCCTGGCCCAGTCGTCGGGGTTCGTCGTGTTGGGCAGGTCCTCGTTCTCCTTGTACTCCTGCCGGATCGACTCGAGCATGTCTGACGTGCGGATGCCGCCGGGCTCCCCGGCGATCGACCCGCTTGATGGCCAGTTTCTTGGCCCGCCGGACGATGTTCTCGATCATGGCTCCCGACGCGAAGTCGCGGTAGTAGAGGATCTCCTTGTCGCCGTTCTGGTAGGTGACCTCGAGGAAGCGGTTGGCGTCGTCCTCGCGGTACATCTCCACCACCGTCTGCTCGATCATGGCCTGCACCGCCTTGCCGGGGTCGCCTCCGCCGAGGCGGCCGACCTCGTCGACATCGAGGGGTAGCTCGGGCGTGAGGTACCGGCTGAAGATCTGACCGGCTGCCTCTTCGTTCGGTCGCTCGATCTTGATCTTCACGTCGAGGCGGCCCGGCCGCAGGATGGCGGGGTCGATGAGGTCCTCGCGGTTGGAGGCGCCGATGACGATGACGTCGCGTAGCGACTCGACTCCGTCGATCTCCGCCAGGAGCTGCGGCACGATGGTCGACTCCATGTCGGAGCTGATGCCGGTGCCGCGGGTGCGGAAGAGCGACTCCATCTCGTCGAAGAACACGATGACTGGCATGCCCTCGTCCGCCTTCTCCCGGGCCCGCTGGAAGACCTGGCGGATCTGGCGCTCCGTCTCGCCGACGTACTTGTTGAGCAGCTCGGGCCCCTTGATGTTGAGGAAGAAGCTCCGCACGTTGTCGTTGCCGGTCTTCTCGGCCACCTTCTTGGCCAGCGAGTTGGCGACTGCCTTGGCGATCAGCGTCTTCCCACAACCGGGGGGCCCGTAGAGCAGGATGCCCTTGGGCGCGGGCAACGAGTAGTCGACGAAGAGGTCGCGGTGCATGTACGGCAGCTCGACGGCGTCGGTGATCGCCTCGATCTGCGTGTCGAGCCCGCCGACGTCCGCGTAGGTGATGTCGGGCACCTCTTCGAGGATGAGCTCCTCGCTCTCGAGCTTGGGGAGCTTCTCGATCAGGAGCTGCGTCCGAACGTCCATCAGCAGCGAGTCGCCGGCCCGGAGCCGGACGCTCAGCATCTCCTCGGACAGCTCGGCCACCCGCTCTTCGTCGGCCCGGGCGAAGACGACGCAGCGCCGCCTGTCCTCGAGCTGCTCCTTCAGGGTCACGACCTCACCCGCGAGCTCGCCGTCGCGCACCAGGACCACGTTGAGGCTCTCGTTCAAGACGACCTCGTTGCCCTTGCGGATGGCACCGGGGTCGATGTCGGGGTGCAGGCTCACGCGCATCTTGCGGCCGCTCGAGAAGACGTCGACCGTGCCGTCCTCGTTGACTCCGAGGAAGGTGCCGTACGCAGCCGGCGGCTGCGTGAGCTTCTCGACCTCCTCGCGCAGCGCGGCCAGTTGCTCCTTGGCCTGCTGGAGGGTGAACGTCAGCTTCTCGTTCTGCGAGGTGGCCTGCGCGAGCTGTCCCTTGGTCTCGAGCAGTCGCTCCTCGAGCGCCTGGACGCGGCCCGGGCTCTCTTGCAACCGTCGCCGCAGCGCGTGGATCTCATCCTCGGCATCGGCCAGCTCGGCACGCAGTGCCTCGGCCTGAGCAGCGGGTTCGTCCGGAGTTGCGGTCACCACATGTCACCCTAGCCCTGGCTTCGGCGGGTTTTGTCGGCAACTTGAGTGCACCGGCCATGCACCTGGACCGCAGGCGGGGACAGGTAGGATGGAGAGCGACTGCGACGTCAGATTGACTGGTCGCGGGACGCCTCACTACGGTCCAGCGGGACCGGCTGGGCAGCTGCCACGAGGAAGAGAGCAGGTAGATGAAGGTCTGGATCGATCAGGATCTCTGCACGGGCGACGGGCTCTGCGAGGAGATCGCGCCAGCCGTCTTCACCCTCCTCGACGACGGTCTGGCCTACGTGAAGGAAGACGGCGACGTCAAGAACGACCCGGGTGGGTCGGCGGGCATGGCTGCAGTGCCGGGCGAGCTCGAGGAGGCCGTCGTCGAGGCCTCCGAAGAGTGCCCCGGCGAGTGCATCTTCATCGAGCGCGACTGACCCTGGCTCAAGCGGGTCGTTCGACCCGCCGGGCCGTCGTGAGGAACCCGGTGTGGCCGACCATGCGGTGGTCGGGGCGCACCGAGCGCGCCTCGACGTGCCATGTGCGGCGCATGATCTCCTGCGTCTCGGCGAGGCCGAAGTGGGTCCCCGCATCGTCGAGGGCCTGGCGCAACAGCGCGGTCTGGTTGATCGTCGGGAGGTAGGCCAGCAGGATGCCGCCCGGACGGAGCGCCGCGGCAGCGGCCTTGACGACGTTGTGCGGCTCGGGCATGTCCAAGAGGATCCGGTCCAGCTCCGTCTCGTCGATGCCCTCGGTCACGTCGCGTATCTCGATGCGGTACGGCACGTCGGGCCCGAGCGTGGCGGCCACGTTGGCGCGGGCCCGCTCCGCGAAGTCATCACGCAGCTCGTAGCCGACGACCGACGCGCCGGCGCGCAACACCGTCATCGACAGGGCACCCGAGCCCACGCCGGCCTCGAGGACACGTTGCCCGGGTCCGATGTCGGCCGCGATGAGGATGGCACCGAGATCCTTCGGGTAGATGACCTGCGCGCCGCGCGGCATCTTGAGCACGACGTCGCTCAGCGTGGGCCGCAGGGCGAGGAAGCTGCGCCCGGTCGACCCCGTCACCGTGCACCCCTCGGTCGCCCCGATGATGTCGTCGTGGGCCAGGACGCCGGCGTGCGTGTGGAACGTCGCGCCCTCGGTGAGCGTAAGGAGGTAGCGGCGGTCCTTGGGGTCGATGAGGAGCACGCGCTCCCCCGCCGCAAGGGGGCCCGGCACCGGTGTCAGTCGTCGACGGCTGGGCGCGAGCGCGGCATTGCGTGCGCCCGCGCGGTCGCGCACCGTGATGAGCACCTGCTCGCCCGGCGCGACCGTGACGGTGGAGACGGTGCCTCCCCTGTCGTTCAGGACCCGGCGCAACATGAAGGTGGCGCCGGCCAGGAGGAACCAGTACCAGTTCCCGCCAAGCCCGCGGCGGACGCCCGCGCGCAGGAAGCGCCGCAGGAGCACGTCCATGTCAGAGCCGCCTGATCTCGACGACGGCCGACTTGGCGCGCCCACGCCGGCGGCCGGCCAAGAAGGCCAGGGTCAGCAACACGATCCCGACCGCCCCGGCGATGGCCAGTCCCCTCGGTGCGGCGGCGCGTGCCGTGGCCTCACCCTCGCCGACCACCTGTGCGTAGGCGGCTTGCAGGTCCTCGCGCGTGATGAGCCGTCCGTTGCTTCCCGCCTTCGTCGTGGTCGTGCCTGGCATCAGCTCGTTCCTTCCTGTGTCTCGATCCCTGGCTCCATCGCTCTCGATTCGCGCCGGGCGATCACCGCCGGCAGCTTCTCCTTGCCCGGTCCCGCGGTGATGCGCCACGCGGCAACACCGATCACGGCGAGGCCGAGAACGACGACCACTGCATAGGGCACCCAGGACCAGTCCCCGGTGAGGGCCGTGCCCGTCTCGGTCTGCAGCAGGCGCAACACGCCGATGAGGATCAAGAGCAGCCCCCCGGCCATGAAGAACGAGCCCGCGATCCCCATGTAGAGGAAGCGGCCAAGCCCCCGGAGCGGCTCGACGGTTTCCTGCCTGAGGTAGTCGACCGTGAGCTGGAACGCGTCGTCCCCGGCGTGGCGCAGCCCGTGGCTGCCGTTGTCAGTTCGCTGGTGGCATGTGGCGCACAATCCTGGTCTCTGGGCGGTTGAGGTGCAAACACTGCCCAATGAGGAGTCAGTCACGATCCTTGTAGATGTACGTCGACGTTGCGCGGGCGACCAGACGCGTCCGCTGCGCCCTCGCCCGGGAGGCGGGCGGTGATGCTGGCCTCGACGAAGGCGACGCGGCGACCACCTGAGACCACTTCGGCCGTGCAGGTGAGCTCCGACCCAGGCTGCACTGCGGCGAGGAAGCTCACCTTGAACTCGGCGTTGGAACAGAAGACTCGCCGATCCCCCACGTTGGTGACCGCGGCGGCGCCCATGGACGAGTCGGCGAAGGCCCCGATGAAACCTCCCTGCATGATCCCGGCCGGGTTGGCGAAGCGCTCGTCCGCTCGCATGCGCCACGTGCAGCGCCCCGGGTGCGGATTTTTCGACGCAGACCATCCCCAGTGTGAGATCGCTGTTCGGGGGTACTTGCATGCGGGAAGCCATCGCCGAGAAGCGTAGGTGAGCGCCCTTACTGTCGGCGCGAGCCGACGGTTAGGGTGACGACGTGACGGTCCAGACATCCCCACCGGTTGTCCAGGATCCGAGGCTGGTCGAGCTCGGGATCAATGTCATCCGAGGTCTCGCCATGGACGCGCCCGAGCAGGCCGATTCCGGGCACACAGGTACCGCGATGGCATTGGCCCCCTTGGCCCATGTGCTGTGGACCCGCATCATGCGCTACGACCCGCGGGACCCGCACTGGCCCGACCGCGACCGTTTCGTGCTCTCCTGCGGGCACGCCTGCATCCTGCAGTACGCCATGCTCCACCTCACCGGCTACGACCTCTCGCTCGACGACCTACGCCAGTTCCGCGAATGGGGCAGCCGTACACCGGGGCACCCAGAGGCCGGCCACACCGCCGGCATCGAAGTCACGACAGGCCCGCTGGGACAGGGCGTCGGCGACGCAGTCGGGCTGGCGATTGCCGAACGCTGGCTGCGTACAACCTTCGGTCCCGACGTGTGTGACCACCGCACCTTTGTCATCGCCGGCGACGGCTGCCTCATGGAGGGGATCTCGCACGAGGCAGCGTCCCTGGCCGGTCACCTGGGGCTGGGCCGGCTCCTGGCCGTCTACGACGACAACCACATCACGATCGACGGGCCGACCGAGCTGGCCTACGGCGACGACCCGGTCGGACGCTTTGAGGCCTACGGCTGGCGGGTCCGCTACCTGGGAGAAATGGCCAACGACGTCGACGGGCTCGAAGCCGCCGTCCGTGAGGCCCTCGAGTACCCGGCCGACGGGCCCGACGCCAAGCCCAACCTGCTCGTCCTGCGCAGTCACATCGGCTGGCCCGCTCCCAAGCTGACCGACACGGCCGCCGCCCACGGGACCCCCTTCGGCGAGGAGGAGATCAAGACCACTAAGGCCATCCTCGGCCTTCCGCCCGACAGAGACGTTCTGGGTGCCCGACGAGGTGCGCGACTTCTACGGACACGAGATCGCCCGGGGGGCCGAGGAGCACGCCGTCTGGGAGGCCCGGTTCGCGGCCTGGGACGGCGACCGCGCCGCCTGGGAAGCCGCGCAGTCCGGGCACGGCCTGCCGGGCTGGGCCGACGATCTCCCCTCCTTCGAGTCAGGCACGATGCTGGCGACACGGCATGCCATCAACCAGTGCCTCGACGCCTCGAGCGCCCGGTTGCCGGGCCTCATCGCGGGATCGGCGGACCTGACGGGCAACAACGGGGTCAAGGTCAAGGGCGCCCAGGCGATGGAAGCCGGCACCCCCGGCGGAATCCAGGTGCACTACGGCATCCGCGAGCACGGCATGGGTGCTGCGCTGAACGGGTTGGCCCAACACGGCGGGATCCTCCCGGTCGGCGGGACCTTCTTCGTGTTCTCCGACTACATGCGCCCGGCCGTGCGCCTCGCCGCGCTGACGGGCTCGCACGTCGTGTACTTCTGGTCCCACGACTCCAGTCGGCCTGGGCCAGGACGGGCCGACCCACCAACCGATCGAGCACCTGGCCTCGTCTGCGGGCCATGCCCGGCCTCGGCCTCATCCGGCCCGCCGACGCGAACGAGACGGCGCAGGCCTGGAAGTTGGCGGTCGAGGCGGAAGGCCCGGTCGGACTCCTGCTGACCCGCCAGGATGTTCCCGTCCTGACGGGGACGGCGGAGGCCGCGCCCGAAGGCGTGGCGCGGGGCGCCTACGTCCTGTCCGACCCGGCCGGCTCCCTGCAGATCGTGCTGGTGGCGAGCGGGAGCGAAGTGCAGCTCTGCGTGGCCGCCGCGGAGGCCCTGGCCGCCTCCGGCGTCTGGGCGCGTGGTGGTGTCCTTCCCGTCGTGGGACCTCTTCGAGAAGCAACCCGAGGACTACCGCACCCACGTGTTCCCTCCGTTCGTGCCCGTCCTGAGCGTCGAGGCGGGCTCGACCTTCGGTTGGGACCGCTATGCCGACGACGCCATCGGCATCGACCACTTCGGCGCGTCGGCACCGGGCGAGGTCGTCATGGAGCACTTCGGTTTCACCGCCGAGCACGTGGCCGAGCGGGCGCAGGCCCTCCTGGCGCGTCACGGTGGCTGACCCGACACCTGCACACAGCGGTACGCGGGCCACGCGGGACCGCGCACACTGACACGCACGAAGGGAGCCGTCGCGATGACCCGACTGCAAGAGCTCTACGAGATCGGCGGCCAGAGCCCCTGGCTCGACAACCTGCGCCGTGACTGGATCAAGGACGGCCAGCTGGCCGACCTGCTGGCGCTCGGCATCCGGGGCATCACGTCGAATCCGACGATCTTCGCGAAGGCCATGAGCGGGCAGGACGTCTACGACGAGCAGTTCAAGAGCCTCGTGAAGGACCACAGCGTCGAGAGCGCCTACTGGGAGATGGCCATCACAGACATCGTCGACGCGTTGGCGATGCTCGGGCCGCTCTACGACGAGAGCGACGGCGAGGACGGCTTCGTGTCCCTCGAGGTCTCACCCGCGCTGGCGCACGACACGGACGGGACCGTGCGCGACGCCCGCATGCTCCACGGGCGCATCGACAAGCCCAACCTCTTCGTGAAGGTCCCCGCCACCCGCGAGGGGATCCCCGCCATCGAGACCCTCATCGGCGAGGGCCACAGCATCAACGTCACGCTGATCTTCGGGCTCGATCGCTACGACGAGGTGATGGAGGCGTACCTGCGCGGCCTCGAGGCCCTCGTGGGAGCGGGCCGAGCGGCGGAGCTGCCCAAGGTGGCCAGCGTGGCATCCTTCTTCGTCAGCCGGGTCGACACCGAGGTGGACCGTCGCCTGGAGACCCTGGCCGGCGGGGAGCACGGTGACCCCGCCATCCTCGGCCTGCGCGGCACTGCCGCGGTCGCCCAGGCGCAGACCGCCTACCAGCACTTCCATCGCACCTTTGCCGGAGAGCGCTGGGAAGCGCTCCGAGACAAGGGGGCCCGGGTGCAGCGCCCGCTGTGGGCCTCGACGTCGACGAAGAACCCGGGCTACTCCGATCTCCTCTACGTCGACAGCCTCATCGGTCCGGCCAGCGTGAACACCATGCCCGAAGGCACGCTGCACGCCTTCGAGGACCACGGGACACTGAAGCGCACGGTCGACGCCGATCCCGACGAGGCCAACGACGTCCTGGCCCGGCTCGCCGACGCGGGCGTCGACATGCTCGACGTCGAGCAGACGCTCGAAGACGAGGGCGTGCACTCCTTCGCCAAGTCCTTCGACGAGCTGCTCCAGTCTCTGACCGACAAGGCCGCCACCTTCTGAGCCGACGCAGGCCAACCCCTGCGGCGCCTCCGCTGCTGACCCTCTCGCAAATGCTGACACCAGTCGACGACGTCGTCGAGCGCGTTCTGCGAGACCGTGGTCGACACGTTCGCGACGCGCCCGGGCCCTCGCTTCGCCTTCGTGCTCTCAGGCGGACCGACGGCGCGGGCCTGCTACGAGGCGCTGGCGGTCACCGAGGGCATCGAGTGGCCGGTGGTCGACCTCTACATCGGCGACGAGCGCTTCGTCCCGCCCTGGCACGAGGACGCCAACGTGCGCATGATCACCGAGACGCTGCTCGACCGAATCGGCCCGGTCGGCTCGTTCGAACCGATGCCGACCGATGGCGCGGCGGCCGATTGCGCCGCCGCCTACCAGCGCATCGTCGCCGATCTCGTCACGGGCCCGGGCATCGACCTGATCCACATGGGCATGGGGCCCGACGGCCACACAGCCTCGCTTTTCCTGGGGGCGGCCAGCCTCGATGCCGGGCCCGGTGACCTGGTGGTGGCGACCGAAGACCCGGCTGGGCGCAATCCGTACCCGCGCCTCACGTTCACCCTTCCGGCCATCAACTCGGCCCGCACCGGGGTCTTCACCGTGGCCGGCGCCGGCCAGGCGGCCGCCATGGCCGCCCTCGAGCGAGGCGAGAACCTGCCGGCGGCCCGGGTCCATGCGGGCACCACGATCTGGCTCGTCGACGCCGCCGCGTGCGGCAACGCCCCCTAGATTGGCCCCAATGCTCTCCGACCGCGACCTCCTCGACACGCCGCTGGCCGACCTCACCGCGCTGGCCCGCGGCGTGCGCGACGAAGCGCAGGGGCGCCGGGTCACCTTCTCCCCCAAGGTGTTCATCCCCCTCACGATGCTGTGCCGCGACCGCTGCGGCTACTGCACCTTCGCCAAGGCGCCGGCGCGGCTGGCGTCGCCGTACCTCACGCCCGAGGAGGTCCTCTCGATTGCCCGTGCCGGCCGCGACGCCGGCTGTCACGAGGCGCTGTTCACGCTGGGCGAGCGGCCCGAGTTGCGCTACCCCGTCGCGCGGCGACTGGCTCGCCGCCCAGGGCTACGCGTCCACGGTGGACTACCTCGCTGCGATGTGCCGACTGGTCCTGGAGGAGACCGGCCTGCTTCCCCACGCCAACGCGGGAGCCCTCTTCCCTGACGAGCTGGCGCGCCTGCGCGAGGTCTCGGCCAGCCAGGGGATGATGCTCGAGTCCCTCGCCGAGGGGCTGGCGGCCCACCGCGGTGCGCCCGACAAGGAGCCGGCCCGACGGCTGGCCACGCTGGAGGCCGCGGGCGAGCTGGCCATCCCCTTCACGACCGGGATCCTCGTCGGCATCGGCGACGACCGCGCCGGACAGCTGGCCGCGTTGCACGCCATCGCCGGCGCGCACGCCCGCCACGGCCACGTGCAGGAGGTCATCGTCCAGAACTTCCTGCCCAAGGCGGGCACGGCCATGGCCAAGTCGGCACCGTGCCGGCCCGAGGACCTGCAGTGGGCCATCGCGGTGGCGCGCCTGGTGCTCCCCCCGGACATCCACGTGCAGGCGCCACCCAACCTCTCCGACGATCTCGCCCCGCTGCTGCGCGCCGGCATCGACGACTGGGGTGGGGTCTCCCCCGTCACCGCCGACCACGTGAACCCAGAGCGCGCCTGGCCGGCGCTCGACGTGCTGCGGGCCGCCACCGAGGCGGCCGGCCATGCGCTCGCCCCGCGGCTGACGCATCTATCCGACGTTCGCCCACGACCCCGAGCGCTGGCTCGACCCGGCTGTGCGCTTCGCCGGTGCTGGACGCCTCGGATGCCGAGGGCCTGGCCCGCGACGCGGTGTGGTGCTCGGGTGGCGAGGAACACCCGCCCGCTCTGCTCGGCGTGACCACCGCCCCTCCCGCGTCGCTTCCCACGTCACCCTCACCTTCGGATACGCCGTGGCGGCGGCCGTGTGGCCGAGATCCTGGCCGGTGTCGCCCTCGGCCAGGAGGTCGGCGAGGACGAGATCGTCGACTCTCTTCGCCGCCCGCGGCCCCGAGGTGCGCGCCGTGGCCGAGGTGGCCGACGACCTGCGCCGCGCCACGCGTGGGCGACGCCGTCACCTTCGTGCACAACCGCAACATCAACTACACCAACGTCTGCACGTTCAAGTGCCGCTTCTGCGCGTTCTCCAAGGGGCCGCTCTCGCTGAACCTGCGGGGCGCGCCCTACCTGCTCGAGCTCGACGAGATCACACGCCGTGTCGCCGAGGCCGAGGCCGAGGGAGCGACCGAGGTGTGCCTCCAGGGCGGCATCCATCCGAACTTCGACGGCGAGTACTACCTCCACGTGCTCGAGGCGGTGCGGGCGGCGTCGACCGACATCCACATCCACGGCTTCACCGCCCTCGAGGTGACCGAGGGCGCCCGCCGCTCCGAGGTGCCGCTGGCCGAGTACCTCACCCGGCTGAAGGAGGCGGGCCTCAAGACGCTGCCCGGGACCGCGGCCGAGATCCTCGACGACGACGTCCGCGCCGTCCTGTGTCCCGACAAGATCAACACCGAGGAGTGGCTCTTCGCCCACCGCACGGCGCACGCGGTCGGCCTTCGCTCGAACATCACGATCATGTTCGGCTCGGTCGAGCAACCCCGGAGCTGGGCGCGCCACATCGTGCGCACCCGCGCCCTGCAGCGCGAGACCGGCGGCTTCACCGAGTTCGTGCCGCTGCCCTTCGTGCACATGGCCACCCCGATCTACCTCCAGCGCCGGGCGCGGCGGGGACCGACCTTCCGTGAGGCGCTGCTCATGCACGCGGTGGCGCGCATCGCCTACGCGGGCGACATCGACAACATCCAGGTCAGCTGGGTCAAGATGGGCGCCGAGGGCGCGCGCCAGCTGCTCCGGGCCGGGGCCAACGACCTCGGGGGCACCCTGATGGACGAGAACATCTCACGTGCGGCCGGCGCGCGCCACGGCCAGCGCATGGGCGTCGAGGACCTCGAGGCCATCGTGGCGCCGCTGGGACGACCGCTCGTGCAGCGCTCGACGCTCTACGCGCTGGCGGGGACGTCCGTCGGGCGCGTGAGCGACGACGCCGACGCGCTGCGTGAGCGACGAGGCGGAGCAGGCCGCCCGCCAGCGTGCCTTCGACGCGCTCGTTCTCCGATCGCCCGCTCTCCGCCGCCCCAGGCGCGCGAGCTGAGCTCCATGATCGGCGTCCTGGACGACATGGCCCGCGAGGGCACGTCGGTGGGCGACCTCAAGATCGCCAACGCCGCACTGGGCGAGATGGCCGAGGCCTTCCGGGTGTTCCGGCCCTATCGCCACATGCGCAAGATCACCATGTTCGGGTCGGCCCGCACCCGCCCGACGACCCCGTCTACATCCTGGCCCGCAACCTGGCGGCCCGGCTCGCGGCGGCCGACTGGATGGTCGTGACCGGCGCCGGCCCCGGCATCATGGCGGCCGGGCTCGAGGGTGCCGGGCGCGAGCACGCCTTCGGCGTGAACATCCGCCTGCCCAACGAAGAGGACGCCAACCCGTTCATCGCGCAGGACCCGAAGCTGGTCGAGATGCGCTACTTCTTCACCCGCAAGCTGATGCTGATCAAGGAGTCGCACGCCTACGCCATCCTCCCGGGCGGCTTCGGCACCCAGGACGAGTCCTTCGAGCTGCTCACCCTCTTGCAGACGGGCAAGGCCGAGCCGGCACCCGGTGGTGATGGTCGAGACGCCGGGCGGGACCTACTGGCACGCCTGGCTCCGCTTCGTGGAGGAGGAGGCCATCGCAGCCGGGTGGGTCTCGCCCGACGACCTCTCGCTCTTCAAGGTCACCAACACCATGGAGGAGGCCAGCGAGGAGGTCCTCGGCTTCTACCGCAACTACCACTCGTGCCGCTGGGTCGGCGACCTGCTCGTGCTGCGGGTCCAGGTCCAGCCGTCCAAGGCCGAGCTGGCCGACCTCAACCGGCGGTTCTCGGACATCGTCGACCCGCGGCAGCATCCGCACCGCCGCCCCCTTCCCTCCCGAGCGCAACGACCACCCCGAGCTGCCCAGGCTGGCCCTGCGCTTCGACCGCTTCCACTACGCCCGGCTGCGCCAGCTGATCGACGCCATCAACGAGTGCACCGGGTAGCGCGGCCCCGCCGCCGGGGTAAGACTGCACTCGATGCGGCGCGTGGTGTGGGCCCTGGTTGCGCTCTTGCCCCTCACCGTCGCGGGCATCCTCGTCACGCTCGTCCCGACGGCATCGGTGGCGGGCGGGGCGGCGTCGCCGCCACCCAACTCCGTGGTGCCCTTCGGGACGCACCCCGATCGGGGCCAATGCGGTGACCAACCCCAACGCACCCGTCGTCGGCATGGCCGCCACCCCTGACGGCGGCGGCACGTGGCTCGTCGGCAGCGACGGCGGCGTGTTCAGCTACGGCGATGCCCGCTTCTCCGGCTCGGCCGGCTCGCTCGACCTCAACGCGCCGGTGGTCGGCATGGCGGCGACGCCCGACGGCGGCGGCTACTGGCTGGTGGCGGCCGACGGCGGGATCTTCAGCTACGGCGATGCGCCGCTTCTTCGGCTCGGCCGGCTCGCTGACGCTCAACGCGCCGATCGTGGGCATGGCCGCGACTCCCGACGGCGGCGGCTACTGGCTGGTGGCGGCGGACGGCGGCATCTTCAGCTACGGCAACGCGGGCTTCTACGGCTCGGCCGGATCGCTCCATCTCAACGTGCCGATCGTCGGCATGGCCGCCACGCCCGACGGCGGCGGCTACTGGCTGGTCGCCGTCGACGGCGGCATCTTCAGCTACGGCGATGCCGTCTTCCCCGGCTCTGCCGGCTCGCTTCCCTCAGGCGCCCATCGCGGGCATGGCCGCGGCGCCCGGCGGCGGCTACTGGCTCGTCGCCCGCGACGGCGGCATCTTCACCTACGGGGACGTCGGATTCTTCGGCTCGCTCGGCGGAACCGCCCTGCCCGGGCCGGTGGTCGGCATGGCGGCGGCGCCGGGGGGAGCGGGTACTGGCTGGCGGTGGGATCCAAACCCCTGGCGGGCAAGGTGGTCGGCATCGACCCGGGCCACAACGGCCTCAACTACACGCGCGCCGGCCGTCATCAACCAGCCCGTCTTCAACGGGACGGGTTACGAGCCCTGCGACACCACGGGGACGGAAACCGCCAGCGGCTACACCGAGGCGCAATTCAACTTCAACGTGGCGAGCGACCTGGAGGGCGACCTCGAGGCTGAGGGTGCGGCGGTCGTCTTGACCCGGCCCGACAACGACGGGATCGGCCCGTGTGTGACGACGCGCGCGGCCATCATCAACGACGCGCACGCGGACGTCGCCGTCGACATCCACGCCGACGGCGGGCCGGTCGACGGCCGCGGCTTCGCCGTGCTCGAGCCGGTGGCGGACGGGCCCAACGACGGCGTCATCGGGTCCTCGGCCGTCTTCGCCATCCGACATGCGCAACGCCTTCCTCGTGGGCACGCCGATGCCGGTCAGCAGCTACGACGGCGTCGGAGGCCTCCAGCCGCGCAACAACCTGGCGGGGCTCAACCTGACGACCGTGCCCAAGGTGCTGATCGAATGCGGCAACATGCAAAACGGGACCGACGCCGCCCTGCTCGTGACGCCCGCGTTCCAGCAAGAGGCTGCCGCCGCCATGGCCGATGCGATCACGCAGTTCCTGACCGGCCAGCCCGGCTAGCGCCCGCGCCCGCGCGAGCTGCCTCACCACCGGCTACGCCGAACCCGCTCCCGCGGCCGCGTCGCCGTTCCAGCCGCTGCCGATCGGCGCCCGCACGACGGTGGTGTAGACGTGCCCGTGTGCGGACGGCTCGGACGAGACGAGATCGACGTAGGGCACACGGAAGGCCGCTTCGAAGGGGATGCCCGACATCTCACCGAGGGCGGCCACGCTCAGGCGGCGCCCCTTGGACCGGGCCAGCGTCAGGTGCCCGTTGAACGGCGCGCCGCCGGGGGCTTCGGGGACCAGCGGCACAGTGGCCACCCGGACCGCCTCGGCCAGCGCCGTCGAGGCCTGCTCGCGGGCAGTTGCAGGACGCGTACGCCGGTGAACCACCCGGTCCCCGGGCCCGAGCCGGCACTCGACCGGACCGGGGACGCCGGCACAACTGGACACCAGCGCCTCGCCGAGCGGCGCGACGGCGGACTCGTCGACCTCACCGAGGAACCGCAGCGTCACGTGCCAACGCGACCGGCCCGACGAAGCGCAGCCCCTTGGACTTGCCGAGCTCGAGCTCCAGGCCCCCCAGGCGGCGCCGTGTCTCGTCGTCGGGCCAGGCGGCGACGAAGAGGCGCACGTCGCCGCCCCCGTTGTGTGGGCTCAGGCGCCGTCGTCGAGCGGCTGGCGGCCCTGGCCGCCTGCCTTCGCTCAACGCGGCGATCGACTTCTCGAGGGCCCGACGTGCCTTGAGGATGCGCCGCTCCATGGCGAGCGCCTCACCCGTCTCGGCCGAATCAGGATCGCCTGAGCTGGCGCGTCGCAGCGCGTCCATGGCCATGTCGGTCAGCTCCTCGAGCATTCCCTCGAGGCGCTCGGCCATGTCGACCATGGCCTGGTTCGAGGCGCTCACTTGGGCAGCGGCGTGGTCTGCACCTCGTAGGCGCCGTCGGCGAACGCGGCGCGCATGACCTTCTTGTCGAACTTGCCCACGCTCGTCTTGGGCACCTCGGTGATGAAGGTCCATTGGTCGGGCAGCCACCAGCGCGGCACCCGCTCGGCCAAGAACGCCACCAGGTCGGCGGGTGCGGGCGAACGCCCCGGCTTGGGCACGACGGCGACCAGCGGTCGCTCGGACCACTTCGGATCGGGGACCGCGATGACTGCCGCCTCGAAGACGTCGGGGTGTGCCATCACGGCGTTCTCGAGCTCGACCGAGGAGATCCACTCCCCGCCCGACTTGATCACGTCCTTCGTGCGGTCCGAGATCGTCATGTAGCCCTGTTCGTCGAGCGAGCCCACGTCACCGGTGCGCAGCCAGCCGTCGTGGAACTTCTGGGGGTCCTCGTCCTTGTAGTACGAGCCGGTGACCCACGGGCCCTCGGATCTCGAACTCACCGACCGAGGTGCCGTCGTTGGGCAGCACGGTGCCGTCCTCGGCCACGACGCGCACCTCGACGCCGGGCACGACCCGGCCCGCCTTGACCTTGAAGTACATGGGGTCATGGCCGTGCAGGCGCGCCGGCGGCAGGCCGAAGGCGGCCAGCGGGCTCGTCTCGGTCATCCCCCATCCCTGGACGATGGTGACGCCGAAGCGATCCTCGAATGCCTCGATGAGCGACTGCGGTACGGCCGCGCCGCCGGCCGTGATGGCGCGCACGGTGGAGAAGTCGATCGGCGTGTCGAGCGCGAGCAGCCCGTTCCAGATGGTCGGGACGCCACAGGCCAGGGTGGGATGGTGCTCGTTGATCACCGCCGCAAGCTGCTCTCCCATGAGGAACATCTGCGGCATGATCATGTCGGTTCCCGCCATCCACGCCCCGTACGGCGTTCCCCACGCGTTGGCGTGGAACATCGGCACGATGATGAGGATCCGGTCCATCTCCGTCATGCCGACCGACGCGGTCGCCTGCTCCGCCATGGTGTGCAGCCAGGTGGAGCGGTGCGAGTACACGACACCCTTGGGGCTGCCGGTGGTGCCGCTCGTGTAACACATGGCCGCAGCGGAGCGTTCGTCGAGATCCGGCCACTCGAAGCCCGGGCTCCTCCGCCGCCAGCAGCCGCTCGTAGGAGAGCGTTTCGCCCAGCGCGGAGGTGTCGCCCTCGCCGGCGACGATGATCGTCTCCACCGTCTTGAGCTCGTCCTTGACGGCGGCCAGCAATGGGATCAGCGAGGCGTCGACGATGATGACGCGGTCCTCGGCGTGGTTGATCACATAGGCCAGCTGCTCGGCCGGCAGCCGGATGTTCAAGGTGTGCAGCACGGCCCCCATGCACGGGATGGCCAGATAGGCCTCGAGGTGACCCTGGTTGTTCCAGCAGAACGTCCCGACCCGGTCGCCCGGCTCGATGCCGAGGCGGGTGAGGGCCGCCGCGAGCTTCTCGGCCCGGGCCGCGACCTCGGCGAAGGTCGCCGTCCGATGCCCCCCCGCCTCGACCGTGATGACGCTGCTGTCGCCGTGGATCCGCTGCCCGTGACGGAGGATGTCGCGGATCAGGAGCGGGGCCTGCTGCATGGTGCTTTCCATGGCACAAGTATGACGAACCAGCCTCCGACATGCCCACGCCTCCGGTTCCGGCACGGATCCGTGAGGGGGCGTCGCAGGCGCAGTCGAGACGGCGCGGATCAGGCGGCCATCGCCACCCGCGACACCTCGGAGCTTCGACACCGAGAGCACTGGGTGCCGAGTGTTACCCTCGGCCACCCTGACCGGTGGAGGGACAGATGGCCATTCTGATCAGCGACGCGGCCGTCGATCCGGTCATAGGAGCGCTGATGGGTGCGGCATGCGCGGGAGGTGGTCCGACCACCGAACAACACGCGATCATCGTGACCCTGGCCGTGACGTGCTGGGCGAGAGACGAGCACATGGTCGATGAAGTCACGCTGTCGCCATCGGACGTCGCGGAGCACGTCGTCGACGAATCCGACCGGCGCCGGCTCAAGGAGCTCTTGGTCATGCTCGAGCTGTGTGGACATCCCCTCACCGAGGAGCGGGTCGCGGCAACGGAAGCATACGCGGACGCCGTGCAGCAGGCGGGGCGCAGTCTGATCATCGCTCGGGACCTCGTGCGCGCCAGTGCCGAGCGGACGTTTCACGACTATCTGCGTCTCTTCGGCCTCGAGCAGGACGCGACGACACCCGGCGACGAGCCGCCACGGAGCACGACCTCGCTACGAGCTGTTCTGACTTCCTATCGGGAACTGCCCGAGGGAACCCTGGGCCGAGCGTTCTTCGACTTCCATCAGCGCAACGGTTTCGCGTTACCCGACGGGAACTCACTCATCGCAGACACCTTCGTCCATCACGACACGTCTCATGTCATCGCCGGCTACGAGCCGACGGGCGAGGGAGAGATCGCGCTGGGCGCGATGCTGCTGGCGGCGGCAGACACTGAACAGAACTGGCTCAGCTTTGTGGGAAACCTTCTTGTCCATGAGGTGGGCCATGTCATGCCCGGCTATGACGATGCCCGCACGGAGCTGCTCGGCCACCGGCTCGGAAGATCGATGCTCGCGGAGGCGCTGGCGCGCGGCACCGCATGCGGTTGCGACTTCTCGAGCGTCGATCTGATCGCGATGGCCACAACCGGCCTTGAGGACGTGCGCGCCGTTCTCCGTGTTCCGCCGCTCGCGACTCCGTAGCACGCGCCGTACCCCGAGCCTGAGCGGGCACCGGAATAATCCCGGCGAGCGCCTCAAAGACCCTTTCTGACCGTTCGCTCCAAGATGCCCAGTGTGGAGCGCAAGGCCAACTCGGGGACGATCGGGAAGCGTTCCTTGAAATCGTCGTTCACCTTCGACCAGTCGTAGTAGGACGTCACATTGGTGACCCCGTCCTCGCCGGGCTCCAGGCGGTAACCATAGAAGTGCGCAACCGGGATATCGGGCCCGAGATCCCACGCGATCTCCTTGTCGCGCTCGAAGAGGATGATGTGCACGGTGACGTCGTACTTGCCGAGTGGGAAGTCATTGAGCGACTCGCGATCCATGTGGATCACGAACGTGTCGCCCACCTTCTCCGCTGGCTCCCCGGTGAAGTCCTGCAACATCCCGGAGGCGTCGATGGCCACATGGCCTGCCGGACTACGGACGATGTCGAAGATCGAAGCGGGCGGCGCCGGGATGGGCCGGGTCACCTCGATTCGGTCGGCTAGCAAGACGGTATCGGGCATGTCGTGCTCCTTCTGGACGTGAGCAGCCTCGTGGGCCACTCGCTTCAACCTGGTTATCGATGTTGTCGTAGGCGGGGCCCATTTCAGCCCAGCGGGCGTGAGGTCGCCACCTCGAAAAGCGTGATCTCGACGCTCCGAGGCACCGGCTTGTCCGCGCCCCGAGGCGCATTCCTCTGTTGGGCAAGGTGAACTTGGAGGTGATCCATTGAGTCCCACCGTTCGGAGAGAATGACGCGTTCGGGGTCGAGGGGATCGGCCGCGATCACGTATTCGAGGCAACCTTCTTCCTGGCGAGAAGAGCGCATTCCCTCGACGCTCGTCTCCACGAACCGGTCGCGCTCATTTGGATCAACTGAAAACACTCCCTGGACGATCACTGTGGTCATCGGCCTTTTATAGGCGATGACACGCGTTGAAGGGCGCCTCCTGATGCAAGGGCACGGCACCGGGCGTATTGCACTCCAGATCCAGGGGCTCACTCTCTCGCCGAGAATACGTTCAAGCGGTTGTCCGTCATGGACGATGTTTCGAGACATGAATCTCGTTGAGGTCGAGGTGCGGACAGAAGGCTTGGACCAAGTCTCGGGCACCTTGTGGCGGAAGACCCTTTTGACGAGCTGCGTGTTGGCTGGATGCTTGGCACTGATCGCGGTGTTGGTGATCCTCTAGGCGGGGTCGCATCGTGCGGGAGGCAACCCACATGAGTAGCCTGCGAGACGTAAGGTGCATGCACAGTGGTCTCGAAACCTGGAGGACCCGATCAGATGACTCTCGCCGCCGACGTGCCTGAGGGACTGACTGTTGTAGACGCTGATTCGCATTTCACCGACGTCGAGGACCTTTGGACGAAGCGAGCCCCCGCGGCCTACAAGGATCAGATCCTGCACGTCGAGGACGTCGACGGGGAGCGCCAGTGGGTCATCGAGGGGACGCCCGTCGGCAAGGCCGGCGGCGGAAGCACAATCGACCGGGACGGAGTGAAGCATCCCTTCTTGGAATCGATGATCGAGTGGGATTTCGAACGCGCCCATGTCGCCGTGTGGGACGTTGAAGCCCGCCTCGAGGTACTCGACGACATGGGGATTCAGCACCAGGTCCTCTATCCAAACGCGCTTGGTCTGGGGGGGCAGACCCTGGCCGAGGTGAAAGACCCCGCGCTGCGTCAACTCTGTCTGGAGATCTTCAACGACTCCCGGGCTGAGATCCAGCAGCGCACGAACAACCGTTTGTTGCCCATGCCCATCCTGCCGGCTTGGAACATCGATGAATGCGTCCGTGAGGCCCGACGGATCGGGGACCTGGGGCTCCGAGGGATCAACATGACTTCGGACCCTCAGGACCTCGGCTCCCCCGACCTGGCCAACAAGGCCTGGGACCCCCTCTGGGAGGTCTGCTCCGACCTCGTGCTCCCGGTCCACTTCCACATCGGGGCGAGCCTCACGGCCATGAACTTCTACGGCCAGTACTTTTGGGAGTCCCAGGACGAGTTCGTGAAGCCCGCCATCGGGGGCTCCATGCTGTTCATCGGGAACGCTCGCGTTGTGATCAACACCATTTTCTCTGGGCTGTTCGACCGCTTTCCAAAGCTCAAGATGGTCTCCGTGGAGAGCGGGATCGGCTGGGTGCCGTTCATCCTCGAGACAATGGACTGGGAGCTGCCCGAGAACGCGCCGGTACAGGCAGCCGAGCTCGAGCGTGCTCCTTCGGAGTACTTCAAGTCGAACTGGTTCGCCACCATGTGGTTCGAGACCGGTCGCGGCCACCTCCAGCAGCTGGTCGACAAGGTCGGCGAGGACAACATCCTCTTCGAGACCGACTTCCCCCATCCCACCGCGCTCTGGCCCAAGCCCCTCGAACACGTGCGCGACGCCATGACCACGCTTCGCCCGGAGTCACGCCGCAAGATCCTCGGTGAGAACGGAACCAAGCTCTACCGTCTCGGCTAGACGTTCGAGACAGTAGAGACGTCCGACCAGGGAACACGGCGCCGGGTATTGCTGAAGAGTGCGCGCTCCCGCGTGACGATTTCGCGAACAACGCGTCCTGACCGCGACCGCCTCGGTGTACCGATATGAGGTGGCCACCTTCCACGGAGCTCCAAGTAGGCACGTTTGGCCTGGTCGCCATCGTTCGGTGCACCTGGTTGGTTACTGATTGAACGACGCGAGATTGTTGTGGGTACGTTGTGCCGACGCCAGTCCGGCCGGTGAGGTCCTGGCCAAATATGGGTTTGTGAGGATCGTAGAATAGGGTCAATGGCACTGAGACAAGAGGAAGAAGAACCTTGCGCTGAGGCGAGTCTTCATTGCAGGCAGGTCAGTGTCGTGATTCCGACTTTCAACAGGCGGGAAAAGCTTCCTGAGATTCTGAGACCGGCACTGGACGACCCCGATACGGGTGAAGTCGTGGTCGTGGTCGACGGCAGCCGTGACGGTTCATTTGAGATGTTGCAGGAGTGGTCTCTCGTCGAACCTCGAATTCGGGCCATCTTCCAAGAGAATGCGGGTGATTCGGCGGCGCGGCAAAGGGGAATCGAGGAGGCGAGATACGACGTGGTCGTTGTCCTTGACGACGACGTCATCGCGAGCACCGGATTGATCGGGGCTCATGCCAGGCACCACGCCGATGGGAAACGCCGCCTGGTCCTTGGCTACATGCCCACTCGGGTTCCCCAGCCACGGCAACCCGGCCAAGTCGCAACCGTTCTCTATGCAGAAGAATACGAACAGCAGTGCCGCAAATACGAAGAGGACTCTGACTTCATACTCGAGAGTTTCTGGATGGGGAACATGTCGCTGAGTCGGGTTGGAGCATTGGAAGTCGGTTTCGGCACACAGCTCTCAGTTCGTCGTCATTCAGACATGGAGTTCGGGATCCGCTGCAAAGAAGCCGGTTTTGAAGCCCTATTCGATCGCTCCCTACTGGCTGAGCATTCCCATAGCAGAAACTTGAAGCGGTTTGCGGCAGAAGCGAGATCCAGTGGCGAGGCACGGGAGAGGCTGATGGAAAAGTATCCAGAACTCGCCGCAGCCATTGACCCAATGAACGAAGTCTCTGGTGCGCAGAGAAGTATCGTTCGATTTGTCGGCTCGTCGTGGATGCGGCCACTGTGTGCGGGGACGGCGATGGCCGCGTCCACCGGGGCAGGCCGATTGAGGTTGTGGCGTATCGAGACGATGTTTGCCCGAATACTTCGGCGGATCGAGATCCATCACGGTTTCACATCTGCACAGAATTCCATGCGGGGCCGGTCTCGTGACCCGCACGCCGGGGTCACCGGGACGGCGCAGCGGTCTGAGGTTCACTGAACCGAACCGGTCCGTATCGCCGGCGATACAGCCAATACGCGACCAACCCCGCCACCATGGGCAGCCAGTACTCGGCTAACCGGTAGGCCAGCGTGGCGAGGACGGCGCTGCGGCCGTCCACTCCCGCGAGCACGAGCAGGCCACTGAGGCTGGCCTCCACGATGCCCAAGCCTCCCGGGGTGGCCGGGATCAACGCGATGACGCCGGCGGCCGAGTAGGCAAGCAGGACGAGCCAGGCATGCGGTTCACTTCCCGTCGCCCGTAACGCCGCCAGCAGGCAGAGAAAGTCGAACCCCAGGCGTCCCACCTCCAGAAGAAGGACCTGTTTCCACTCTTCACCCAGTGCTCCACGTATCTGGTCGCGCTGGGTGAGCAGTCGACCATCGAGTCCGGTCAATGGAGTGTGGTGACGGCGAACTTTGTTCCAGATCCATTGGGCACCCCGTCCCACGAACCGGAGCGGTCGATCGGTTTCGAGGAGCAGGATCCCAAGCCCGATATAGACGACGAATCCCCCGACCCCGATGAGCGCTGTGTTCACGAGGGCATGGTTCACGTGCGAACCCCCCAGGACCGCCGGAAGGGTGAGGATCGGGAGCATCAGCAGACCGCCAATACCGAGCGCGGACGACGCTGTCAGGCCCCCCGCGGCGGCGTCGGCGTTGATCCCTGCCGTCTCCAACATGCGGAACTGCACGGCTGCTCCTGCGGCATCTCCGCCTGGCAGCACATTGGTGACGAGGTTTCCGGTGAGTGCCGCCTCGACAACGGCCGACCACCCGCGGGTACGCAAGACGATCCGCTGAATCCCGAAGGTGCAGACGAAGCTCGCCGCCTCAGCGAGGAACGCCGCGACCAACCACACCCAGCTCAACTCTGCCAACCTCGGCCACGCTCCGATCACAGCCGTCAGGCTCGGCAACACGACATACAGGGCGACCCCGGTCACGACCAGGGCCACCACCCGCATGATCACGCCCTTGGCGCTGTAGTGAGCCGCTCGCGGCGGTCGCGTCACCTCGGGTCCCCTTGTCTCGTCACCTCGCGTCTTGGGTTCCGGGTTCACAGGTATTCCCGCCTTCGCATCCACATGAGGGTGAACCAACCAACGATCGGCGGGAGGTAGGCCGTGAAGGTCCGCTGCACGAAGACGGCGGCAGTCGCCTGATTCTTCGAGGTCCCCGCAGCGGTGAGGGCCAAGATGAGGCCCGCCTCCGCGACCCCCATGCCGCCCCCGACCGGTGAGGCCGAGGCCAGGACGCCCGCCATCGTCGCCGCAATGACCAAGGCCGCCAAGGAAAGTTGGGTCCCAAATGCGTGCAATGCCGCCCCGAGGGCGAGGATGACGAGGAGTTGCGCCGCGATCTGGCCCCCGAAGAGCTGGACGATCTTGATTGGCTGCGTCGCCAAGCTCTTGAAATTCTCGACGATCGTGGCGAACTTGGGTCGCAGCTTCTCTCCCACATGTTGACGCCACCGGGGTACGGCGAAGATCGCCGCCAAGACCAGACCGACGACGATCACGATGACGAGCAGTCCATAGAGGATCTTGGCGTGGCTCCCCTCGTGCAGGCTGTGGCCGAAGTGAAAGGAGCTCCAGGCGATCGGCAGCGCTATCAGGAAGAGGACCAGCTTGACCAGCAGGCTCGACAGGCTCACCAGCGCGCCCGACGTGACGGCGGTCGTCGTGTCGAATCCCTGCTGTTGATAGAACCGCACGTCCGTGGCCAGCACGGCTGCATTTCCGCCGGCCAGCGTCGTGAACGAGTTCGCCAATTCCAAGCCCACGACGCGACCCATCGGGAGCGTACCCGGGACGCTGCCCCGGTTCGAAGTCCCGCCGCCGAGGTATGCGGTCGCGCAGAGAAGGGCCGTGGCGACGACCCAACCCCATTGGGCGCTCTTGATGGTGCTGATCGAATGCGAAGCGTTGATCAGGACCAGGATCAGCGCCCAGCCTCCGACCAGGGATCCCACGGCGACCAGGACCTGATTCCAGCTCAACCGTCTCGGCTCGATGAGTTCGGGGACCTTCAAGCCTGCCTGCTGTGCAATGCCGGACCTGAGTTCGTCGAGCACCTGCTTTTTGCCCTTCAACGCGACGGTGATGGCCGGGTCCAGACCGGCTCGGCGGAGATGGCTCATCGCTCCTGGCAGCAGGTCGGAGGGCACCACTCGTACGACCGATCGCGCGGCGCGCTCGGGGCCGGCCACGAGAGCCGCCGTGGCCGTAGCGCCCGCAAGATCCTGGTCCAGCAGGAAATCCGTAGCGTTCGAGATGCCGCTGCGAAAGTCCACGATGGTCGCCGTGCCGTGGTCCACGTCGCCGAGAACAGTGTGCGGACTGATGGCACCGTGGGAGATTCGGGCCGACCTGAGGTCGAGCAGTTGGGCGAAGAGGTCGTCGAGGACCTGATCGGAGACCGAGTCGGGGCCGAGCTGGTCAAAGGGGGTTCCCGCCACGGCGCGGGCGATCAAGACGGCGTCGTGGCTCGGCCCGATCTCAGGCGCACTGATCACCTGGGGCACGCGGGCGCCCGAGCGCGCCGCGAGCTGCGTGACCGATGACTCGTGCTCAACCTGTTGTATTCGTGTCAGGCTGATGCCGGGTCCCGAATTCCGATACATGATGAGCCGGTACACCTTGCTGAGGAACTGGGCGTCGGCCGCGTCCCGGCCGTAGAACGACACGACCAAGGAGTCCCCTGACTTGGTGACGACGACGTAGTGAGCGGCTCCCCAGGTCTGATAACGGGTCGGCTGCGCCGACACCGCGTCGATCCCGACCGTGGCGAGCGCCGCACGCAGTTCATCGCCTGAGGGCAATCCGAGCGGCGAACCCAAGGCGAGGTGCATGGCAGCGGTTACGCCCCAACCGATCGCCATGCTGCCGAGGACGTTGGCCGGAAGGCCGTGGCCGGCCACGACGGTCGTGAGCACGGTGAGGAATACGATGAGCTCGATGAGGCGCTGCACGGTCCGCGACAGGTAAGGAAGTCCTGCCGTCGCGACGCTGAGCGCTAAAGCCACGTGTAAGACGGGAAAGCTCAATACGTAGCCGTAGAACTCGATACTCCGTGGTCGCCCGCCACTCGCCCCGAGCGCGAGGACGAGGATTCCGCTCACGACGAGTGTCCCGACGGCCGAGGCTGCGAGATCCCGCACGACCACCCAGCGTTTGGCCAGGCTGGCGATCACCAGGAGGAACGCGATCGTCCCGAACGATCCGCCGATCCAAAAGAGGGTCACCAGCCAGCGGATGCCGTAGGGAGGTGGGCTCAGTACGTGCGTAATCACGTCTTCGGGGTGCGAGTTGGATCGGAGGACGAGCACTGCACAGAGCACCGCCAGGCAGGCGAGGATCAGCCGAACGGCGTCAGATCCCCGACGCCGGCGTTGGCCGTCGCCGATGGGGGCGAAAAAGATGGCCCGCCCCGCGGCGCGAACCGGGTTTGTTGCGGAGTGGGGCTCGGTGCGAGCGGGGATCTCCGTGGCCACGGCTGTCTCTCGTACTGCCAACAGCCGCCGCCGTCAACCGCGAGTCCCCTCAGTTGCCGTCCAGCGACGGAGGGCATTTCTCCTCTGGGACCACAAATAGGCTCCCTGTGTGCTGAGCCCGCCGACGGCTATTTCTGATGGCGACGTAGGGAGAGTGATCAAAGAAGCCTGGGGCGTCTCCGTGGTCTCGCTCGAATATCGCCCTGTCGGTTTTGGGAGTCACCACTGGCTGGCAGCCGATGAGGTGGGTGTGCGTCACTTCGTGACCGTTGACGAGCTCAGCGCGCAGTCACGCACTGGAAATGAGATCTCGGCCCTCGGATTTCACTTTCGACGGGCCTTGGAAGCCGCCAGCGACCTACGGGCGTTCGGGTGCGCTTTCGTTGTCGCACCGATTCCGACGATGGCTGATGACCCCTTCGTCCAGTTCAATGGCTATGCCATCGCTCTCTACCCGTTCATCGAGGGACAGAGTTTCTCTTCTGAGGAATCATTTGGCGAAGTTCAGCGGGACCGGATACTCGAGCTCGTCGTTGCACTGCACAACGTGCCAGTTGCTGCGATCAGGGCGCCCGTTCCAGATGACTTCGTTGTTCCGTGGCTCGACCGGCTCGACCGCTCCGTGCATCAAGGCAAGGAGGGTGGATCAACCGGACCGTACGCAGCCAGTGCCTCTCAGTTTCTCATCGACAATGAAGCCGGGATCAGAAGGCTGAGGACCCGATACCGAACGCTCGTAGCTCAGTACTCGAGTGATCCTGGTCCAGTGGTCGTGACCCACGGTGAGATCCATCCTGGGAACGTGATGCTGACTTCGAAGGGCTGGGTGATTGTTGACTGGGACAACGTTCTTGTCGCCCCACCCGAGCGCGATCTCTGGAGGCTTTCCCAAGGAGGTGCATCAGAACTCGGGGCTTATGCGGAGGCCACCGGAACGACTCCTCACCAGTGGCTGTTTGATCTGTATCGCAGTCGCTGGGACCTGGCCGAGATCGCTTCATTTACTGCGGCGCTCCAGAGGCCGCACGAAGACAGTGAGAACAGCCGGAAGGCTCTCGAGGTTCTGCACTCGATGGTCGGACGGCTGCGAGCTTAGGTTCGACCGTGCCGACAGGTAGCCCTGCTGGTACGGCGAGGTCGCACCAAGGTTGTCCGAGCGTTGGATGTCTCGATCGTGAGAACAACGCCACACCCTCGTTATCCCATCCGGTAGTCCAAGAAAGGAACGCCACGAGGGAGTAGACCTATGCAACATCGCCGCACCCAGAGTCCTCTTGCCAACTGGCAAGGATCATGCGTCATCGATGGTGACGTCGAGCCGGCGCGATGGCGCGAGTGTCGGATCATCGGTATTTCGCCCGATGGGATGGGCCTGACTCTCCTTCACGAAGAGCCCGCAGGGCTGGTGGAACGGACTGTCCAGGTGCAGTTTCCCGCCAGCAATGGCTCCCTGCGGGTCTCTCTCGAAGGAACCGTGAAGAGCGCCAAAGCCGTAGGGGCGGGCGTAACCCAGATCGGTCTGGAGTTCCATGGACTCTCTCGTTCGGAGAAAGCCCTTGCCACGGTCCTCGGCGTGCTGACTGAAACCTACGAGCCGGTCGATCCTGATCCCTCTTGTGACATCCCCTCGCGCTCGGTTTCGACGCCACGCTGGAGTACGGAGCGCGTCGCTCCCAGGTTGGAGGTGCTCCAAGGGGCCTAACCACCATGCCTTCGTCGCGCCCCTGGCAACAGGGAGGCGACCGTTCGATCTCTTGGTCGACGGAGAAAACGCCGCAACTCGACTCCGGGCACGCAGCTGCACGGGCGTCACCTCGTGAAGGGCATTGGCGGTGCGGTCCCGGCCCTGGTTTCGGCGGCCGGGCTGATTGGTACCGTCGTCGCCTCGGCGTTGTCACTGCTCGGAGTCGGCAGCGAGGCCCTCTCGGCCTCCTCGGCCGCCACCTCGACGATCCCGCCGGCCATGCTGAACCCTCAACCAGCAGGCTGCCGGCGCGTGCCCTGGGCTGCCGTGGACGGTGTTGGCCGCAATCGGGACCGTCGAGTCCGACAACGGCCAGTCGAATCTGCTGGGCGTGCATAGCGGCGCCAACGACGCCGGTGCCGAAGGGCCGATGCAGTACGAGCCGTCCCCGTTCTCGCTAGGCAGCATGACACGAAATGGCCGTGACCTGCCCAAACGATAGCCGGGTAGGCAGGCCGTAGGGGTTGACATCTGAACCACGCCCGGTCCTCTACGCAGGGTTACACCGGTCGCCGTCATCGGCTCGGTAATCTCGCCTGGCGACCCCGCTCAGGGTGCCGACGTACGCACCTTGGGATAGTTGATGGTGATCGGTGGGTGACCCTCGGGGACGTGCGTGGCGGTTAGGTGAAGTGACCCAGCACCGGAACCTGCAATGGGGGTACCGTCAGGTTCAATCGGACTGCGAGCCACCTTTGTCCTCAGGGCTATCCCCCGGCCACTGATTTCGATGGAGATTCACCTGTGCGTCGAGCGGAGCGAGGGCAAGATGAGCGACGCAACGTCGGGGGCTGGTTGGTGACGGGCGTCCGATAGCAAGTGGTCTGCGTCCGCTGCGCCTCCTCGCGCAGTAGCCACGCCTCTGACAGTTGGCTTTTCGTGACTCGCGTTTGACGAACGTGCCTTCGGCGCGCCCGTCGCAACGGGCGGCCGACCGTTCCCCGGCGTGGCACCCACGGTCGAGGTCAGGGACGGAAGCATCCGATGAGGGGTCTTCTCGCCGCCGGGCTGGCGGCGGGGTTGGCCGCCGCGGTGGTGGGGACGGCGATTCTGGCGTCGGCGGCCTCGCTGCTGGGTGTCGGCGGCAGTGCTCCGGCGGCGTCCTCGGCCGCCACCTCGACGATCCCACCCGCCATGCTGACTCTCTACCAGCAGGCTGCCGGCACATGCCCTGGCCTTCCCTGGACGGTGTTGGCCGCAATCGGGACCGTCGAGTCCGACAACGGCCAGTCCAATCTGCCGGGCGTCCACAGCGGCGCCAACGACGCCGGTGCCGAAGGCCCGATGCAGTTCGAGCCGGCGACGTTCGCGGCCTACGACGAACCAGTGCCACCCGGTGGTGCGGTGCCGCCGTCGCCCTACGACCCGACCGACGCCGTCTTTGCCGCGGCTCGGTTGCTCTGCGCCAACGGCGCTTCGGGCGGCGCCGACATCGCGAACGCGGTCTATGCCTACAACCATTCGGCGGCTTACGTCGCACAGGTCCTCGCGTTCGGCACAGTCCTACGCGGGAACGTCGGCCGACTCGCCCGCAGGCACACCGGTCAGCGCCGCCGGTGCCGTCGCGGCGGAGTGGGCACTGGCCCAGATCGGCACGCCGTACGTCTGGGGTGTCGAGACACCCGGAGTCGGATTCGACTGCTCCGGGCTGGTCCAGGCCGCGTACAAGGTGGCGGGCGTGTCGTTGCCGCGCGTCGCCCAGGATCAGTACGACGACACCGCGGAGGTTGCTCCTGGCACCGCACTCGAACCGGGCGATCTCGTCTTCTTCGGGGGTGGCCCTGGCTCGATCGACCACGTCGGGCTGTTCGTCGGTGTTGTCAGCGGAGCCGACGTCATGGTCGACGCGCCCTTCACGGGTGCGGACGTCCGCGCCGAAGCGTTCCCGGCGACCACCGGGGCCCGCTTCGGCAGCCTCCTCTTTGTCGGCGCCACCCGGCCCTCGACTGGCCCGGGCTAGCGCTGGGGCTCAGTGCGCGCCGGGCACCCTCTTGCCCCAACTCCTCGTCGCAGGCGCGGCACTCGAGTGGCGACCCGATGCGGCCTTCCCGCCCCTCGGCGCTGAGGACCCACGGCCGCTCCTGCCAGGGGGGACTGTGGCGGACGTGCTGCCGATGGCCGCATTCGAGCAACGCGACCCAGTCACCCACGTCGTCCGGTTCGAAGCCGACTATCGCCCGCCACATGCCGCCGCCCGTCGCAGAGGGTCCACCATTTTTATCGTTCTACGATGCTATCGTAATACGATGCGTCTGCGAGATGCCGACTACGAGGACCTCTTGATCCTTCGGACGGGCCTCCGGCGTCTCATGCGCTGGAGCGAGCAGCAAGCCGAGGCGGCTGGTCTGACGCCCGCACAACACCAACTCCTGCTGGCGGTCAGGGGCCACGACCGACCCGCGAGGGCCGACGGTCGGCGAGGTTGCCGACTACCTGCTGCTGCGCCACCACAGCGCAGTCGGCCTGGTGGACCGCGCTGTGAGCGCCGGTCTCGTCACGCGGGCGCGCGATCCCGAGGACCACCGCGTGGTGCGGCTGCAATTGACCCAGAAGGGCAACAAGCGGCTCGAGACGCTCGTCCGCAGCTCCACCTGGAGGAGCTCGAGCGCCTGGCCTTGAAGTTGCCGAGCGCATGGCGCGGGCTGATGCCGCGCCAGCCGCTGCACGGCCTCGACGCGCCGGAGTTAGGCCGCGGCGCTCTCCGTCAAGAAGGACAGCACCGCCGGCATCGCGGTCGGATCCTGCAGGAAGAACGCGTGCCCGCCGTCGAAGAGCGCAAGACGGGCGTGCGGAATGGCGCCCGCCAGGAACTCGCTGTTGACCGGTGGAGCGATGCCGTCGTAGCGCCCCCCGCACACGAGCGTGGGGCAGGTGATCGCACCGAGCCGTGCCGACGTGTCGTGTTGGGACTCCAGTTGGTTGGTCAGGCCCGCCAGTGCGACACGCGCGCCGGACTCCCCCACCTCCTCAGCAGGACCGAGGCCCATGCGGCTGCTGATGATCTCCACGAGGTCGCCGTGCGCACCCCGCCATTCGGCGTCCCAACGGGTGTCGAGGACCTCCATCTGGCGCGTCACCCGTTCCTCGGGCTCGAGGTCCACGAGCTCTTGGAGCGGGTACGAAGACCCCCCGGCTCCGCCCGCCGACGTGCACGCCAGCACGAGCCGGCGGATCCGTTGGGGGTACCGGATGGCGAGCTCCTGCGCCACCATGCCCCCGAAGGACACGCCGAAGACCATGCACTCGTCCCATCCGACCGCGTCGAGCAGCGCCGCGCGCATCCTCGCCGTAGTCGGCCATCGTGTAAGGCGGCGGCGGGACGTCGGATTGCCCCAGTCCCCGCTGGTCATAGGCCAGGACCTCGAAGTGTCGCCCAGCGGGCCGTCCGTCATACGAGGCGTCGTGTCTGAGGTCACCGCCCGTGCCCGAGATGACCAAGAGGCGTTCACCACTCCCCGTGAGCTCGTAGTAGAGCGACACGCCATTCGCGAAGCAGTGCGGCACCGGTGGAACTGTACCGACCGGATGTGCGCCGCACCCGCCGACACGGCACGGCCGAGTTCAGCGCATCGCCAACTGGCCGGGCAGGATCGGCGCCGGCAACGAGGTGGTCCCCATGAGCCAGCGGTCCACCGCGGCAGCGCACGAGCGCCCCTCGGCGATGGCCCAGACGATGAGGCTCTGCCCCCTCGTCTGGTCGCCGCACACGAAGACGCCCTCCACGTTGGTGGCCCAGTTCGCATCCGCAGTCACCGTGCCCCGCGGTCCGACCTCGACCCCGAGCTCCCCGACCGCGTTGCGCCGCTCCGTCCCGCGTGAAGCCCATGGCCAGCAGCACCAGGTCGCATTCGACCTCGAACTCGGTCCCGGGCACCTCCTCGAAGACCGGGCGTCCGTCCTCGGTGCGCATCTCCACCGTGTAGCCGCGAAGGCCCGCACGGCGCCCGCGCCGTTGTCGACGAACTCAGTGGTGGTGACCGAGAAGAGCCGTTGCGCCGCCCTCCTCGTGCGCCGAGGACGTACGCAGGATGAGCGGCCACAGCGGCCAGGGGTTGTCGGCCAGCCGGTCGCTCGGTGGCTCGGCCATGATCTCGAGCTGGTGCACCGAGCGCGCGCCCTGGCGGTGCGCCGTGCCGAGGCAGTCGGCCCCGGTGTCGCCTCCCCCGATGATGACCACGCGCTTGCCCTTGGCGCTGATCGGCGATGCTGCGCAGCGCGCCCTCCTGCACCAGGTTCGAGGGCTTGAGGTACTCGAGCGCGAAGTGGACGCCGTCGAGCTCGCGTCCAGGCACTGGCAGGTCGCGGGGCATGGTGGCGCCCCGAAGCCAGGACAAGCGCGTCGAACTCGGCCCGCACCTCCGCCGCCGGGCGCACCGTCACCGTCGGGCCCGCAGGCGGTCCCGAGGCCGCGCTCCTCCCCCGGCTCGACCGGCACTCCCTGGCCAGACCCTCAGCCTCAACCAGACCCTTCGTCTCACCCTCAACCTGAGCGTGAGACTCTCGACGCTCCCACCGACCGAGGTCGAGCACACGAAGGTCACGCCCTCGGCTTCCAGCTGGGCCAGCCGGCGGTCCAGGACCGCCTTTTCCATCTTGAACTCGGGGATCCCGTAGCGCAGCAGCCCACCGGGCCGCTCGGCGCGCTCGAACACCGTCACGGCGTGGCCGGCGCGGGCCAGCTGTTGGGCGGCGGCCAGGCCGGCGGGGCCCGAGCCCACGACGGCCACCGATTTGCCGGTGCGCAACGGGGACGTCTGGGGGGTCACCCAGCCCTCCGACCAGGCCCGCTCGACGATCTCGTACTCGATGCGCTCGATGGTGACCGGGTCCTCGTTGATCCCGAGCACGCAGGACGCCTCGCACGGCGCCGGGCACAGCCGCCCCGTGAACTCGGGGAAGTTGTTCGTCGAGTGCAGGCGCTCCATGGCGTCGGGCCAGTCGTCGCGATAGACGAGGTCGTTCCACTCGGGAATCAGGTTCCCGAGTGGGCAGCCGTCGTGGCAGAACGGGATGCCGCAGTCCATGCAGCGCGCGCCCTGTTCCTTCACCGACTCCTCGGGGAAGGCTTCGTAGACCTCGCGCCAGTCGCGCAGGCGGACGGGGATGGGGCGGCGCCGCGGCAGCTCGCGGCCGTACTCCATGAAGCCGGTCGGCTTACCCATGCGCCGCCTCCATGACGGCCTCGTCGACCGAGCGGCCCTCGGCTTCGGCGAGTTGCGTCGCCTCGAGGATGCGCCGGTAGTCGCGCGGCATGACCTTGACGAACTCGAGCACCTCGGTGTCCCAGTGCTCGAGCAGGCGGGCGGCCACCGCCGACTCGGTCTCGACGCCGTGCCGCTCGACCAGGTCGCGCACGCGGAAGCGGTCGGTCGCGTCCAGCGGCTCGACGTCGACCAGCTCGAGGTTGACCCGCTGCCCGAAGGTGCGCTCGGGGTCGTAGACGTAGGCGATGCCACCCGACATCCCGGCGGCGAAGTTGCGGCCCGTCGGCCCGAGGACGACGCACCAGGCCGCCGGTCATGTACTCGCAGCCGTGGTCGCCCACGCCCTCGACCACCGCGGTGGCCCCGGAGTTGCGCACGCAGAAGCGCTCCCCCACTTGGCCGCGGATGAACACCTCGCCGCCGGTCGCGCCGTAGAGGATCACGTTGCCCGCGATGATCTGCTCCTCGGCGGCGAAGGGCGAGCCGACCGGTGGCCGCACCACCAGCCGCCCGCCCGAGAGGCCCTTGCCGAAGTAGTCGTTGGCGTCGCCGTAGAGGCGCATGGTGACGCCGCGGGGCACGAACGCGCCGAAGCTCTGCCCCGCCGAGCCGAAGAACGTCAACGAGATGGTGTCCTCGGGCAGCCCCTCGGCCCCCGTAGCGCCGGCTGATCTCTGAGCCCAAGAGCGTGCCCACCGTGCGGTCGACGTTGCTGATGGCCAGCTCCATCGACACCGGGGTGGCGTCGGCCAGGGCGGGCGCGCAGGCGTCGAGGAACTGGTGGTCCAGGGCCTTCTCGAGCCCGTGGTCCTGGAGGCGCAGCTGGCGCCGTCCCATGTCCTCGGGCACGTCGGGCTGGGCCAGCACGGCGGAGAGGTCCAGTCCGGCGGCCTTCCAGTGGGTGACCGCCGCGTCGGTGTCGAGCAGGTCGACGCGGCCGATGGCCTCGGCCAGGGACCGCAGGCCCAGTGAGGCGAGCATGCTCGCGCACCTCCTCGGCGATGTACTCGAAGAAGGTCTCGACGAACTCGGGCTTGCCGTTGAACTTGGCCCGCAGCGCCGGGGTCTGGGTGGCGATCCCGACCGGGCAGGTGTCGAGGTGGCAGACGCGCATCATGATGCAGCCCGACACGACCAGCGGCGCCGAGGCGAACCCGTACTCCTCTGCGCCCAGCAAGGCGCCGATCACGACGTCACGCCCGGTCTTGAGCTGCCCGTCGACCTGGACGACGATGCGGTCGCGGAGGCCGTTGACCAGCAGCGTCTGCTGCGTCTCGGCCAGGCCGATCTCCCAGGGGATGCCCGCGTGCTTGAGCGAGGTCAGCGGCGCCGCCCCCGTCCCGCCGTCGTGGCCCGAGATCAGCACCACGTCGGAGTGCGCCTTGGCCACGCCGGCCGCCACCGTGCCCACGCCCACTTCGGCCACCAGCTTCACGTGCACCCGCGCCCGGGGGTTCGACGACTTGAGGTCGTGGATCAGCTGGGCGATGTCCTCAATGGAGTAGATGTCGTGGTGCGGCGGCGGCGAAATCAGGCCCACCCCAGGCGTCGAACTGCGCGTCTTGGCGATCCAGGGCCAGACCTTGTTGCCCGGCAGCTGGCCGCCCTCGCCGGGCTTGGCGCCCTGGGCGATCTTGATCTGCAGGTCGTCCGCGTTGACGAGGTACTCCCTCGTCACCCCGAAACGGCCCGGAGGCCACCTGCTTGATCGCGCTGCGGCGCAGGTCGCCGTTGGCGTCGGGTGTGAAGCGGTCGGCGTCCTCGCCGCCCTCCCCCGTGTTCGAGCGGCCGCCGATGCGGTTCATGGCGATGGCCAGCGTCTGGTGCGCCTCGGCGGAGATGGATCCGTAGGACATGGCGCCGGTGGAGAAGCGGGCCATGATGGCCGAGATCGGCTCGACCTCCGAGAGCGGGATCGGCCCGCCGGGCGCCGGCTTCATGCGCAGCAAGCCGCGCAGCGTCCCCAACTGCTCGGCCTGACCGTCGACGGCGGCGGTGTACTCCTTGAAGATCTCGTAGCGCTTCGAGCGTGTGGCGTGCTGCAGCTTGAAGACGGTCTTGGGGTTGAAGAGGTGGAATTCGCCCTCGCGGCGCCACTGGTACTCGCCGCCCACCTCGAGCTCGCGATGGGCCCGCTCGGTCGGGCGAGGCTCGTGCGCGGCCCGGTGGCGTGTCGCCACCTCGGCGGCGAGCACCGACAGCCCGACGCCGCCGACGCGCGACGAGGTCCCGGTGAAGTACTCGTCGATCAGCGCCCCGTCGAGGCCGATCGCCTCGAAGACCTGGGCGCCCGTGTAGGAGGCGACGGTGGAGATGCCCATCTTGGACATCACCTTGAGCACGCCCTTGCACGCGGCCTTCATGTAGTTGCGCCGCGCCTGGCGGGGCGACACGCCCTCGAGCAACCCCTCCGAGATCATGTCGTCGATGGAGTCGAGCGCCAGGTACGGGTTCACCGCGGCCGCGCCGAAGCCCGATCAGCAGCGCCATGTGGTGCACCTCGCGGGCGTCACCGGTCTCGATGACCAGGCCGACCTTCGTGCGCGTCTTCTCGCGCACCAGATGGTGGTGGATGGCGGCCGTCAGGAGGAGCGACGGGATGGGCGCCCAGTCCGCCGTGGCGTTGCGGTCCGAGAGCACGATGAGGTTGGCGCCGTCCGCGATGGCCTCGGAGACACGCCGGCGCACCTCCTCGATGGCCCGGCGCAGCGCCTCGCCGCCAGCCGCCGTCGGTGCGCCCGCCGTCCCCGCCTCGCGCACCTCGAAGAGCCCGTCGATGGCGAAGGCCTTGAACCCCGGGGTCTCGCCGTGCTCGTTGACGTACATGAGCTTGGCCAGATCGTCGCGGTCGATCACAGGCAGCGGGAGGAGGATCTGGCGGCACGTGCCGCAGCGAGCCTCGAGCAGGTTCGCCTCGGGGCCGATCGTGGCGGCCAGCGACGTGACGAGCTCCTCTCTGATTGCGTCCAACGGCGGGTTGGTCACCTGGGCGAACAGCTGGGTGAAGTAGTCGTAGAGCAACCGCGACCGCTGGGACAGCACCGCGATGGAGGTGTCCGAGCCCATGGAGCCGATCGGCTCGGCCCCGGTGCGCGCCATCGGCGCGACGATGACGCGCAGCTCCTCGTTCGTGTAGCCGAACAGGCGCTGCTGGGTGACCACGCCCCCGTGCTGGGGCGTGAGCATGGTGCGCGCCGGCAGGTCCTCGAGGCGTACCTGGTCGGCGGCCAGCCATTCCTCGTAGGGGTGCTCGGCCGCCAGCTCGGCCTTGATCTCCTCGTCCTCGACCAGGCGACCCTTGGACGTGTCGACCAAGAACATGCGGCCGGGCTGCAGCCGGCCCTTGCGCACGACGCGCTCGGGCGCGATGTCGAGGACGCCCACCTCGCTGGCCAGCACCACCAGGCCGTCGTCGGTGACCCAGTAGCGCGCCGGCCGCAAGCCGTTGCGGTCGAGCACCGCTCCGACCACCGTGCCGTCGGTGAAGCAGACGGCCGCCGGACCGTCCCAGGGCTCCATGAGCGACGCGTGGTAGCGGTAGAAGGCGCGCCGGTCGCGGTCCATGGTGGTGTGGTTCTCCCACGCCTCGGGGATCATCATCAGCACGGCGTGCGGCAGGGAGCGCCCGCCCAGGTGCAACAGCTCGAGCACCTCGTCGAAGCTGGCCGAGTCGCTCGCGCCCGGCGTGCAGATCGGGTACACCCGGGAGAGGTCCCCCTCAATGAGCGAGGTCTCGAGCAACGCCTCGCGCGCCCGCATCCAGTTGCGGTTGCCGGCCAGGGTGTTGATCTCGCCGTTGTGGCACAAGTAGCGGTAGGGGTGCGCCAGCGGCCAGCTCGGGAAGGTGTTGGTCGAAAAGCGCGAGTGCACGAGCACGAGACCCGACTCGAACGTGGGGTCGCGCAGGTCGGGGAAGAACTGGCGCAGCTGCTCGGAGGTGAGCATGCCCTTGTAGACGAGCGTGCGGGCGGACAACGACGGGAAGTACAGGCCGTCGACCGCGTGCTCGACGCGCTTGCGCAGCACGAAGGCCCGGCGCTCGAGCGCCATGGTGTCGACGCCGGGCCCCGCCGGCGCCACGAAGACCTGCTCGATCAGCGGCATCGCACCGCGCGCCGTCTTGCCGAGGCCTGCGGGCTCGGTCGGCACCACGCGCCAGCCGAGGACACCCAAGCCCTCCTCGGCCGCCATCTCGGCGACCACGCGGCGCGCCTTGTGGGCGTCGTCGGGGTCGGTCGGCAAGAAGACCAGCCCGACGGCGTAGCCACCGGCGTCGGGCAGCGTGAAGCCGGCCGCCTCGGCCGCGCCGGCGAGGAACCGGTGCGGGATCTGGGTCAGGATCCCCGCGCCGTCGCCCGTGTCGACCTCGGCACCCGACGCGCCGCGATGGGCCAGGCGCTCGAGGACCGTGAGGCCGCGGTCGACGATGTCGTGATCCGGCCGGCCGTTGAGATCGGCCACCATGCCGACACCGCAGGCGTCGTGCTCGTATGCCGGGTCGTAGAGGCCAGCGGCCATCGGCGTCCTTCCGGGTGGGGTAGTGATCAGAAACCGGGACGACGTTGGCCCGAGGATGGAAAGAACAGAATACACGACGGCCCTCGTAGGCTGGTCACATGGCGGCACCGGCACACGTGCACGTGGTGGGGGGCGGGGTCATCGGGCTCGCGTGTGCGTGGGAGTTGTCACGCAACGGTCATCATGTGACGATCGTCGCGCCCGCCCCCGGGCGCGACGGGGCGTCGTGGGTGGCGGCCGGGATGCTCGCACCGGTGACCGAGGCCCGGTTCGGGGAGTCGGCGATGACTGCGCTCCTGCGCGAGGGCGCACGCCTCTGGCCCGATTTCGTGACGACGCTCGAAGCCGCAACGGGCTGCACCGTCGGCTACGACACGACCGGCACGGTCACGGTCGCCCTCGATGCGTCCGACCGCGCCAGCCTCGACGACCTCCTCGCCTACCAGCACACGCTCGGCTTGGCCGCCGTGCGCCGCAGCGCCAGCGAGTGCCGCCGCCTCGTGCCCGCTCTGAGCCCGTCGTTGCGGGGCGGCATCGAGGTCCCGGGCGATCACGCCGTCGACAACCGCGCGCTGCTCGGCGCACTCGTCGCCGCCTGCCGGGCCACCGGCGTCGCCTTCGTCGAGAGCACCGTCGCCGCGCTCGAGCCCGGGCCCGCGCTCGTCCTGCCCGACGGCCGCCGCATCGGTGCGGACCACGTCGTGTTGGCGGCCGGCACCGGCCTGCCGGGCATCGGCGGGCTCGAGGGCGCCCGGCTCCCGCCGGTGCGCGCCGTCAAGGGCCACATCCTGCGCCTCGGCCCGCCACTCGGCGCCGTCACGGCGAGCCCGCTCCTGCCGCGCACCGTCCGGGCTCTGGTGCACGGGCGCTCGGTCTATCTCGTGCCGCGCCGCGACGGCTCCCTCGTCGTCGGTGCAACCGTCGAGGAACGGGGCTTCGACACCGCTGTGCAGGCCGGCGCCGTCCACGAGCTGCTGTGCGACGCCCGCGCCGTGGTCCCGGGGATCGACGAGCTCGAGCTGCTCGAGGCGGCCACCGGGCTGCGCCCGGCGACGCCGGACAACGCGCCGCGGATCGGCTGGACGGGCCTCGAGGGCGTCGCCGTGGCAACCGGTCACTACCGCAACGGCATCGTGCTCGCCCCCCTGACCGCACGGGCCGTCGTCGACCTGCTGGCCGAGCGCCCCGTGGCGCCTGTCATCCGGGCCTTGGCCCCGGTGTGAGCACCGTCGGGCTCCGCGTCAACGGCGAGCCGGTCGAGGTGGCCGCGGGGTCGACTATCGCCGACGTGGTCGCCGCCCTCCTGGCCGACGACGACCCCACAGGCGTGGCGGTGGCCGTCGACCGCTGCGTCGTGCCGCGCTCGCAATGGGCCACCACCCCTGCCCGCGCCGGCTCCCTGGTCGAGGTGGTGAGCGCGGCGGCCGGAGGCTGAGCCGGGCCGGCGCGGGCACCACGATGGCCCCGAACACCAGGTCCCGAGACCGTCTTGGTCGGCGCCGGGAGCGGTGAGAGAATCGGGCGGATGCCTTCGTCCCCCGGCACGGGTCCTACTGCGTTCGTCCTCGCGGGCGGAGGGACCAAAGGGTCCTTCGAAGTCGGCGTGTTGCAGTACCTCGTCGGCGTCGAGGGCATGGTGCCCGACGTGGTCACGGCCACCTCGGCCGGTGCCATCGCCGCTACGGTGCTCTCCCAGGCTCGCACGCGCGACGAATTCGAGGCGCGCGTGGACGAGCTGGAGCGCGACGTCCTCGCTTGGACCCACAGCGACCAGATCTTCGGCAAGCAGCCGTGGTTGGCCGCGCTCGATGGCACCGCGCTCGGCCGCGAGATCCACCAGGAGATCACCGAGGGCACACGCCCGCCCTTCCCTCTGATGCCGAGCACCGTGCTCGCGGGCAATGAAGCCGTGCCGCCCAGCACCTCGGACCGCCGGGTGCGGCGCCAGGCCCGCAAGGCGCGCCGCACGCGCCACCGCCACATCGTGCGCCTCCTCGCCGGCGCAGGCCTGCGCCTGCCGCGGGTCCGGCGGCACTGGCGCTCGAGCGGCAGCTCGGTGCTCAACCTCGAGCCTCTGGCCGAGGCGCTCCACCGCGGCAGCGAGGTCGGCGTGGGACCCGTCGATCCTGCCCTCGTCGCGCGACCGGGCTTGCAGCTGCGCCTGGCCGTCACCGCGCTGCGCGCCGGCGTGCTGCGCTTCGTCACCGAGGACGGCACCATCGTCGAATCCGACGCCCGCACGCCGGCACCGGGCGAGGCGGCCGGCCCGGTGGGGGTCCTCGACGGTGCCATCGCGTCGGCCAGCGTGCCCATGGTCTTTCCGCCCCACCACATGGCCGGCGACGACTATGTCGACGGCGGCGTGGTCGAGATGATTCCGGTGCGCGCCGCCGCCATCCTGGGTGCCACCCGGATCATCGCCGTCGTCGCCCTGCCGCTCCGGTTGCCACGCGACGACCGCGACTATGCCGACGCACCCGCCGGCGCCATCGGGCTGCGCGCCATGGGCACGATCGGTGTGGCGGAACGCCAACTGGCCAACCTCGGCGTGCACCTGCCCGACGGGACCACGCTGACGACAATCGACCCGGTGGTCGACGTCGTGGGACTCTTCGAGATCGAGCCGGGGCTGTTGCGGATCAACAAGGACTACGGGTGGCTGCGCGCCGCCGACCTCCTCGCCGAAGGCGAGCCCGAGGTCCTTGCAGGCATCGCCGACGCGACCCACGCCATCGTCGAGTCACGCCGAGTGTCGTGGCGCCTCGAGGAGACCCTGTGGGCGGCGGGGCGGGCCGACGCCGTCGATGCGGGGACGCTCGCCTTGCTGCGCGAGCAGAAGGACCGGATCCACGAACTGGTCGACCGGCGCAAGCACCTGGGCTTCCCCATCCCGGAGGGCTGCGCGGCGTGGTGGTGCGACTACGAGGTGCACACGGCCGAGCGCCCACCCTGGCTGCCCGACGACCCGTCCCCCCGGCGCGACTGACGCCGTCGGCGCGACAGGCCGGATCGGGTCAGACCGTCGGCCCGCCGAGCCAGCCTCGCTTGACGAAGACGATCACCAAAGCGACGACAGTGACGATCTCGACGCCGACGGCGAGGACCCAGAAGGCCCACATCGGCGAGATCCACCGCACGAGGACGGCGAAGTTCTGTCCGAAGAACCCCGTCAGGAAGCTGAGGGGCAGGAAGATCGTGGCGATGATCGTCAGCTGCTTCATCACGACGTTGAGGCGGTTCGAGACAGTCGAGAGGTGCGTGTCCATCACACTGGACAAGAGGTCCCGGTAGTTGTCGATCAGGTCGGCCAGCCGGATCAGGTGGTCGTAGAGGTCCCTGAAATAACGTCCCGCCTCGTCGGTCATGCCGGGGATGTCGGTGACGCCCGAGTTGATGCTCGCCATCATGTCGCGTTCGGGTGCGACGATGCGCCGCATCTCCATCAGGCCGCGTTTCATCTCGAAGAGCTCGCCCAACTGTGCTTCCGTTGGCTTCTCGAGTATCTCGTCCTCGAGCTTGTCGATGCGGTCGTCGAGGTCGGAGAGCACAGGGAAGAAGCTGTCGACCAGCGCGTTGATCACGAGGTACACGACGACCAGCTGGGGCGGGGCCGCCTCGCGGACGAGAGGATGGAGCTCGAGGTGCTGCTGCACGTTCCCGAGCGGGTTGCACACGCCACGGTGCACCGTGACGACGTAGCGGTCCGTCCAGAAACAGTGGACCTCCTCGCGGCCGGTGTTTTCGGGGTCGGCGCCGCGGGCGACCAGGAAGACGAACGTGTTGTAGTCGTCGACCCGCGGCCGCTGGTCGAAGCGCTCGCTCGCCTGCACAGCCAGTGGGTGGAAGTGGAACTGGTTCCTGAGGAGATCGGACACTTCTTCGTCGCCCGCCTCGTCGTCGAGGTCGAGCCAGAAGAAGCCGGTCCCCGCCAGCGCGCCCGCGATGTTCTCCGCGGTGGCGGGCGCGTCGGTGCCGTCCTGGCGGAGCGTCCCCTTCAGCACACGGCCAGTCTCACCGCGGCGCGTCGCGCCGGGGTGGATGCACGGGCGAATGCCGCCGGGGCAGCCGCCACTCAGCCGAAGCGAGCGGGCTCGAACGACAACGGAAGGGGCGCTTCGTCGCTGGGCAGCTCCACCTCGGCCATGGCGTGCCCCAGGACCCGCGCCGAGTAGGGGCCTTGGAGCAACCCGTTGGCGCCGTGACCGGTGGCGACCCAGGCGTTGCCCCAGCCCGGCACCCGGCCCACCAGCGCCCGGTCGTCCGCCGAGGTGGGGCGAAGGCCGACCCGCGTCTCGAGATACGTCGCGTCCAGGAGCCCGGGCGCGACGGACAGGCACTCGCGCAACAGCTCCTGGAGACCCGCGGCAGTGACGCGCACCGAGTAGCCGGCGCCGGTCTCGAACGTGCCGCCGCAGGCGACCCGCCCACCGGGCCAGGGGACGAGATAGTGGGTGAGCAGCGGCTGGGCGATCGGCCACGTCTCCGTGTCGCCCTCGACACCGAGATGAACGATCTGACCTTTGGTCGGTCCCACCGGGAGCGGACAGCTGAACCACTCGGCCGCGGCGGGCGTCCAGGCGCCCCCGGCGACGGCGACCGCGTCACAGGCGAGAGGCCCGTGCCCCGACACCGACAGCGCGGCGCACGTGCCACGCGCTGTCGCCCGCCGCCTCGATCCCCTCGACGGCCCCTTGCACGAACGTGACGCCCCGCGCCGCCGCACCCTCGCGCAGCGCCGCCGCCATGCCGCGCCCGTCGACGCGGGCCGAGCGTGGTGCGTGCAGCACGCGGTGCACCGGCCCGAGGGGCGGGAAGAGCGAGCCGGCCTCTTCGGGCGTGATCTCGGTGACCTCGCCCGGAGACCGGCGCAGGACGATGTCGGCGAAGGGGGCGAACCACTCGTCTTCGCTGGCGCGCAGGCCGAGGGAGAGGATCCCGCAGGCGCCGTAGGCGGCTGCGTCGATGTCCGCGCCGTCGGTTGCGAGGCGAGCCAGCAGCCCTGGGTAGTGCTCCCCCGCCTGGCGCAGGAAGGGCCAGAGCGCAGCGTCGGTCTCGTGGCTGGTCGCGGGCGAGAGGATGCCTGCTCCGGCATCGGTCGCCCGACCCGGGTGCGCGGCGTCGACGACGGTGACCGAGGCGCCCAGGCAGGCCAGCTCGTAGGCGAGCGAGAGGCCGACGAGTCCGGCGCCGACCACGGCCACGTCGTGTCCTTGCCCGTTCACGAGCACCGAGTCCACCAGGCCCGGCGGCGGCGTGCCAGCGGTGGGGCACACTGAGCGCCGTGGAGCTGGTGCGCACCCCCGAAGAACGCTTCGCCGACCTGCCCGGTTTCCCCTGCCGAACCGCGCTACGCCGACCTCCCCGCGGGCGTTCGGATGCACTACGTCGACGAGGGACCGCCCGAGGCCGAGACCGTGCTCCTGCTGCACGGGCAACCCACCTGGGGCTACCTCTACCGCGCCGTGCTGGCCGGCCTGGTGGGACACGGGCTGCGCGCCGTCGTGCCGGACCTGATCGGCTTCGGCCGCTCCGACAAGCCGCGGGCGCGTACCGTCCACACCGTGGAGGCCCATGTCGAGTGGATTACCCAGTTCGCGGACGTGCTCGGGCTCACCAACCTCACGCTCGTGGTACAGGACTGGGGCGGGCCACTCGGCCTCGCGCTGCTCAGCACCCGACCGGGTCTGGTCCGCCGTGTCGTCGCGACCAACACCGCGCTGCACACGGCCGACCCCTCGCTGGCCGGCCGACTGGCTTGGGCCTGCCACGCAACGGCGCAGGGCACGGTAAGCGTGGAGCCGACGCTGCTCGACTACCAGCGCCTGACGCAGGAGCTCATGCCGTTCCGGCCCAGCCTGTTCGTGCAGGGGGCCACCGCGTCGGTGGTCCCCGACGACGTCCTGGCGGCCTACGACGCACCGTTCCCCGACGAGACCTTCTGCGCCGGCCCACGCCAGCTCCCGGTGTTGATGGGGCTCACGCCCACCAGCGCGTGCGCCGCGGCTGAACCGGCGCACCTTGGAGGCGTTGGCCCGCTTCGAAGGCCCTTTCCTGACAGCGTTCTCCGACGCGGACCCCGGGACCGGCGGCTGGGCCGAGGTGCTCCAGGCCCAGGTGCCGGGTGCGGCCGCCCTGGCCCACATGACCATCAGCGGTGCGGGGCACTTCGTCCAGGAGGATCGCGGCGCCGAGCTGGCCGACGCGTGGCGGCGCTGGTTGGCGCGACGCCGGGCGTCTGAACCCGCCCGCGAGCGGGGCATCGCCGCGGTGGACGGCCGCTACGAGGCGGGCGTCGACTCCTCTGGCTCCGCCGCCGGGGCCGCGTTCAGCGCATCGGGCTCGGGGGCGCCGGTGCCGATCTGCGCCTTGAGAGCCGCCAGCTCGTTGTCGACCTGGGCGTCCTTGCCGACCTGGTCGAGCTCCTTTTGGATGTCGTCGGTGCCGCCGCCCACGTCTTCGAGCACACCGGACTCGAGCAGCTCGTCGAGGGCTCCCGAGCGAGCCTGCATCGTGGCGATCTTGTCCTGCGCCCGCTGCGAGCGACGCACCCGAGTCGTTGAACGACTTCGAGATACCGGCCGCACTTTCGTCCACCGTCGAGATCGCCTTGGCCGCGGTGTACTGGGCCTTGAGGGTCTCCTTCTGGGTGCGGAAGTCGTTCACCCGCTTCTGCAGGGCGTCGAGCGTCGCCGTGAGCTTCGTCTCCTCCTCGTCGAGCTGCTTGTGTTGCGGCTCCATCTCGTCGATCTGCTGCTGGGCCGCCGCCTTGCGGGACAGCGCCTCCTTGGCCAGGTCCTCGCGGTTGGCCTGCAGCGCCTGCTTGGCCTGGTCCTGGAGGTGGTCGACGGTGTGCTGGAACTGCTCCTCTTGGAGCTCGAGCCGCTTCTTGGACGCGGCGAGGTCGACCAGGGCCCGGCGGACCTGGGTGATCTGCTCGAGCATCTTCTCGTAGGAGAGGTCGAGCATCTCGTCGGGCTTCTCGGCCGCATCGAGCGCCTTGTTCGTCTTGGCCTGCACGATGTCGTGCGCCCGCTGGAAGATGCCTGCCATATCTGTCTCCTTGGAGGTCGGTCCGTGACCCCACGATAGGTTCGAACGCGGGCCGACGCGTCGCCGCCGGTCGCCTTCCTTGGCCTGCCCCGCCTCACCGCGAACCCGCCACGGTCGCCTGTCCCCGGGTCAGGATCCCGAGGCCGCGATGATCGGCCCGTTGAGGTGCGTGCCCGACATGTCCCCGTCGTTGGGCGCGTCGCCGAAGGTGTACACCTTGCCCTGCGCCGTCACCACCCAGTAGCCCCCGCCGTCGGAGGTCTCGAAGATGGCCGACGCCGGGTCGAGTCCGCCCGCCGCGCCGGCCGGCAGGCTGCCCAGGGCGGCGGCGTTGCCGAAGGGGAACACCTGCCCGGCGCTGTCGAGGATCCAGTAGCCCGCCCCGTTGGGCGTGGCGACGGCCGAGGTGATCGGCGTGCTCTGCGTCCCGGGTGCGCCGTGGTTGACGGCGTCGCCGAAGGTGTAGACGGCACCGAGGTTGGTGACGACCCAGTAGCCGTTGCCGGTTGCATCGGGCACGACGGCGACGGCCGCGCCGACACAGCCGCCGATGCCGGGGCAGGAACCCTCGAAGCGCGCGTCACCGAAGGCGAAGACGCCGCCGTCGGACGCCACCATGAAGTACCCGCCGCCGTCGGTCGAGGGCACCATGCCGACGATGGGCGCGTTGAGGCTGTGCGGCGCGGCCCGAGCCCGCCGGGCTGAGGCCGGCGCCGGGAATGGAGCCGTGGAACCCGGCGTCGCCGAAGGCGAAGATGCCGCCGTCGGAGGCGACGAGCCAGTAGCCGCCGCGGTCGGCCGTCGGCGTGATGCCCACCACCGGCCGCTGGAGGTGCAACGAGCCGGTCGACCCGTGGAACTGGGCCGAGCCGAAGGTGAAGATGCCACCGTCGGAGCCGACCAACCAGTACCCGTGCGAGGGGGTCGGCGCGTACGTGAACTCGTTGATCTGGGCCAGCCCCGATGAGCTCGACGACCCCGCGTTCGTGCTCACCGTCACGACCACCGTGTCCTGCGCCGTGCCGGCGGGGTCAGCCGGCGCGTCGGCGGTGAGCTCGCCGTTCCAGTCGACCTGCACGTTGGTCGCGGCCACACCGCCGAAGAAGACCTGGGGCACGGGCAAGGTGGCGAAGTAGTTGCCCTCGATGGTCACCGGCGTGCCCGCCGCCGTGCTCGACGTCGACGCCGGCTGGACCTGAACGACGTCGGGTGCGGCCGGCCGTGGTCGGCGTCGGCAGCGAGCTCGGCGTGATGGTGTCGGTCAGCGAGTCGGCCGGGTCGACCTGGTTCATGAAGATCTGGGTGTACTGGCCCGCGGCAGTGTCGGCGTCTCCCATCTGGGCGGTCTGGGTCCCGGTCGTCGTCCAGTCCCCGAGGATGTTGTCACGGTGGCCCCAGCACTGGCTGTCGCCCGGCGCCGTGCAGTCGGCGTTGGTGCCGCCGTAGCCGTCGTTGTACATCCAGGCGTAGTCGGCGCCGAGCGGTGTGTAGTCGAGGGCGAAGTTCGAGCCGCCGCTGGTGTAGTCGTAGCCCGCCGGAGGCTGAGGGTCTGTGTTGTCCTCGGCGCCGGTCAGCGCCACTGTGTTGAGGGCGGGATCGAGGCCGGAGAACTCCGAGAGGCCGCGGTCGCCACGCTCTTCGTCCACGATGATCAACTGCTGCACCGGCACCGGATCGCTGGCGTACCCGTTGGGCAGGACCATCGGGCCGAGGCCTTCGAGCGAGCGTGCGTAGTTGATGTCGTGCAGGACCGAGTCGATGCACTGCGCGCTGGTGTCGTCCACCGGGGAGGTGGTGCAGGCGGGCATGACCTGGGGCGGCACGTCTGCCGGCGGGTTGGACGGCGGAACGATCCCCGCGGCACCGGCCCCCGAGGGAGCGACGCCGACCACGACGAGCGCGGAGCCGATACCGGCCGTGACGGCGATGGCGACGCGTGCCACGGATCTCGCCACGGCGGACGCGCCGAATGCGTGCCGCATCTCCGTTCGCCCCCCTCTTGCGCGTAGGAAATGGGATCAGCTGAGGCAACGTAACATTTCCGCGCTCGTTGGCCGAGGGTGCGCGGGCTGAATTGTCGGGTGCTTGCGGTGCCGCGTGCCGTCGTGGACTCCTGCGACGACGCCGAGCATCCGCCGTCAGCGTGCTTGTGCGTCTGTTGATTTCGTTCGTGTCGAACGGCTCTAGTGGAGAAGGAGCCCTCGGCGCACCATTTCAGCCGAAGGGGCGGTGGTCGGGGGGGACCGCCACCGCCCCTTCCTTTCCCGCGCCTGATTCACACGCCGTTGCCTCCGTGCTCACAGGTGCGCAGAGAGCGACGCATCGTCGGCCCGCCCTGCCTCCATCGAGGATGCAGCTTGTTGTGCGTGCGTTGTGAGTCGGTAGGCCGAACGGCTCTATGGGTCACGCGCGACGTTCGTGCAGCATGTGGTTCGGAGGGGCGCGGTGATTTGGGGGGAGTGCTGGGAGGTCCGGTCACCGCGCCCCACTTATTTGCAGCGAAACGTGTGTTGATTCCTCGACCCCTGTGCGCGGTCCGGCGGGGCGCCGGACGAACGTTCCTACCAGGCGTCGAGCGTCTGCGAATGGAAGTCGATCACCGCGAGCAGGTTGCCCAGCCGCTCCATGACGAGCTCGACGTTGGCGAACGGGCCGATCACCGCTCGCTGGGCGGTCAGGGCCACCTCGACACACGTATCGAGCATCCACGCCACATGGGCTCCCAGCTTGGGATCGGGACACGGGTTCACCGCCACCCACGCCTTGGCGTCCCTGGTCGCAGACTCCAACTCGTCGGCGGCGGCCAGCATCGTGACTTTGTTCACCTTCACTGATGCGGCGAACCGTCGCTCAGCCGCCGTGACGCGGTGCAGGACCGTCATCGCCCTGATTCGCCAGTTGACTGCTGTCGGTTCGTCGCCCATGGTGTTAGTGAACGGGCGGGCCGGCCTTTACAAAGTCGGCCGTGCGCGTCCTTTCAGCGATTGTGGCGACTGCGGCGCGGACCTCATAGAGCCGTTTGGATCCGAAGGAAACAATGCCCCCACAACTAACGGGAATCGCTCTCGGCTCATGTCGCTACGTGCAGGCCGGGTCGACTGCGATGAGGCGTTGCGCAGTGGCCGTCGAATCCGGGCCTGCCCAGTTTGCACCGACGGAGGCAGACACTTCGAACCAGTAAAACCCCATTGCCAGCGACCCGGTCGTCCAGGACGTCCCGGAGACGTCGCCCTGAGCAAGTGAATAGCCCGCCGATGACGATGTCGTCGACTGATAGACGTCATAGGTCGACGCATTCGACACCGCGCTCCACGTCACTGTGATCGTTGGTGCAGGCGGTGATGTACACGTCGCCGTCACGGTGCTCGGGGCAGCTGGCGCCGATCCCGAACCGCTCTCGGCGGCGCTGCCCGGCTGGATGGACGCAGACCAGTTGGACGCCACTGCCATCGGGGCGGGATTCACGCACAGCAACATGATCGCTGCGACGCCGAATGCCAGGGAGACGAGCTTCAGCCTGCCCACGGTCGCTGCCTGCTCCCCTGCTGGTCCGAGTCAACTCGTCCACGAGTCGGTGGCCGGACTGGTCGTCGCTGCGCTTGCTCCGCCGGTTGCGGTGACTCCGGTCAGAGCGGGCATGGAGAAGTAGGTATTGGCACAGGCGGCCGGTGCGTCGACGGTCATGGCGGCATCATTCGTAAAGGTGACCACCAATGGATTGTTGGGCTGGCCAGCCGACGACACCGTAAGAGGCGTTGTCAGAGAGTGTGAGCTTCCGCTCGAACTCGTGGAGTAATTCCAGATCACATCGCTCGGCGTGCTGTCGAGACACCCTGACTGCGGGGTAGTCAGGTCACTGGACGTATAGCCCATCGCATAGGTGGTGTTGTCCGGCAACTGCACATCGGTGATGGTCACGGGGAATGGGTCGGGGTTCGAAATGGTGACGACAACGTCACCGGAACCTCCCGGATAGAGCAAGTTGGTCGCCGGCGGCGATGCCACCGCGGTGATGGTCAGGTTGGAGACGGCGGCCGACTGCCCTTCGCCGCTCGATCCTCCGTTCAGCCCGACCACCCAGCTGGTGGCGGCGTAGGCTGCCGTCGCGGCCAAAAGGGTGCCCCCGACGAGGGCGAGAATCTTGCTACGACGAGATCGCCCGATACGAACTGCTGCATGAGCCGGAGAACGACGGCCGGCGGCATGTGCTGGCGAATGCCTGCGAATGAGCATCGCTGGAATCCTTTCCTGGTCCTGCTTCTCGCCTTCCTTGGCTGCCTCGTTTCACGACTCGTCTGGGGCCTAATTTCAGGTTTCGATGCACAATTCAGCCGCGCCGAGGCCCGCCACCTGGAATTTCCCTCAGTCAGAGGGTTCTCCCGAACGCACTTGTCAAACGCATGCACCTGTGGTTTCGTTTGAACCGGCCAACAGTCGGCCCCATGGACATCCGCTCGAGGAAATCAGGAGGGCCGAGAATGGCAACGGGTCACCGGCTCATCCAAGCCACATCCCACGTCACAAGTTTCGTGGGCCGCGTCGGAGTCATCGGCCTGTGCTCGTGTGGATGGCTGGGGGGCGAAGAGGACGACGACACCCGGCTGGCCGTTCTGAAGCTCAATGACGCCTGGGAGGCGCATATTCGGACTGAGGCGACGACCCGGGTTGTCTCAGGTGATGGTGACCCGGCCGAATCGGGCTCGGGGTTGCGGCGCGCCCGTCTGCGACCACCCCCCATGGGCAGTGACCTCACGGGTTCGACTCCGACGCTCCCTTAAGGCGAATCCACCTGGGCGATGGCCCCTGGGGGTTTCCCAGTGCCGCTCCTAGGGTTATGTCACAGATCGTGTCCAGGCCCCATTACAACTCCATGACCGCTGAGAACGGAACCTGTTCGAAAGAGGGCTGCGACCGAGAGCTGACCCTCGTGCACAACGCCAAGGGCATCGACGCCGAGGGCAGGGTGGGCCAGCTGTGGACGTGCAAGGACCATCGGAGCGAACTCTGGATGAGGGGCAGCGCGGGCCTCGTTGCGCCGCTGGAGTGGTGGCCCGACTGAGTGTCGACCGGCTGCTCGCGCTTCGGCACTCTGATTGGCGGTGCTGAGCAGGACTCGCTTCCACCAGGTTTCGCCGTCGGGGCGAGCGGGATTTCGAACCGGATCCCGCTCGCCATGATCACGTCGGGGCCTTCGGAGTTCTCCGTCGTGAACCGACAATGGCAGGAGCCGGACTGACAACGGGTCGCGCGATCGATTCATTGAGGCTGGTGTACGATTTCGGGACCTCAACTTGGGTGAAGCGCCGTCGCTTCCGGCGGCAAGGGTGGCGGCGCTGTGGGAACGAGATCGAACGGCGGCACGGTCGAGCCATGGCACCTGCTGCGCCTCCGCCCGACGTCCCAGGGCGACGGGCGGGAAGGTTCACTGCTTCTTATGCCTTCGCCGAGCAAAGCTCTGCGCCGCGCCCTTCCCGTCGTGCTCGAGGGCGTCATAGGTCCGCTCCTCGCGTTCCATCTGCTCCTCGTCCTCGCCGGTTTCAGGGGTGCGCTGATCGCCGCGCTCACCTGGTCCTATCTGGCACTGGGTCGGCGTCTCCTGAAGGGTGAGCGGGTTTCGATGTTGCTGCTGTTCGGAACCATTCTCATCACCTTCAGGACGGTGGTCGCCTTCGTCACGGGGAGCGCATTCGTTTATTTTGCGCAACCGACAGCCGGTACCCTCGTGATCTCTGTGGCACTCCTCGTCTCCGCGGTCCTCGGGCGGCCATTCACACAACGCTTCGCGCACGACTTTTGCCCCATGGACCCCGCGATCATGGGGCGGCCGTTGGTCCGTCGATTCTTCATTCGCATCTCGGTCCTTTGGGCGACCGTGCTAATGCTCAACGCGGGGGTCGTGTTCTGGTTGCTCCTTTCTTCGTCGCTGCGTTCCTTCGTGCTCGAGCGCTCGTTGGTGACGTATGGGCTCACCGCCATTGCGATCTTCTTTTCCATTACCGGATTCGTGGCGATGATGCGTCGCGACGGCATCACCGTCCAATGGGCGAGCAACCGGGCGACTCGGTCCGACTCGGAGCCCAGGTGCGCGCGGCCGGCGTAGCGGGGCAGCAGCACATGCGCGTTGACGCCGGTCTCGTCGCTTAATCTGTGGGAGTGGCGACGGTCTTCGAGGCCGTGATCATCGGGTTGATTACCAGCCAGATCGCGTTCGTTATTACGACGGTGTACTTGCATCGTGCGCTGTCTCACCGAGCCATCAACCTGAGGCGTCCCGTGGGCTTCGCCTGCCGGATCATGATCTGGATTTCGACTGGGACCCGACCCCGCCAATGGGTGGCGGTGCACCGCAAGCACCACGCCTTTACCGACAAGAACGGCGATCCCCACTCACCGGTCGTCTTCGGTTTCTCGGCCGTCCAATTCGGTAACGCGGTTCTCTACAGGAGGGTTGCCCGGAACCGCGCCGCGGTGGCGCGCTACGCACGAGATCTTCCCCGCGACCGCTGGGACGCACTGATCTTCGATCATGCACTGGTTGGTCTTGGCATCGGCGTGGGACTTCTGATCGCCCTCTTCGGATGGGAGATCGCGTTGATTGCCGCCGCCGTCCATGCATCGGTCTACTTGCTCGGCGGAGGTGCCATTAACGCCATCGGGCACAAGTGGGGGAAGCGGCCATTCCAGAATCTGGCGACGAACAATCAATGGTTGGCCTGGCTGGTGGCAGGCGAAGGCCTCCACAACAACCACCACGCGGCCACGACGTCGGGCCGCTTGTCGATGGCCGAGGGTGAAGTCGATCCGGGTTGGTGGGCGATCCAGGTGCTCGTCCTGTTGCGTTTGGCCACTGTGCGACACGTCACCCGGGTACCTGTCCCGTCTCAGGCGTAAGGCACGTCCCGGTCGGGACAATTGCTCCGTGGGGTGCACGTGTCCACCTCAGGACGTGATTGCCACCACCGATGTATCGAAGAGTTGACCTTCTGGTGATCCGAGGTACGGGGCATCACCGAACGCGAAGACCCCCCCGTCTCGGGCCACAGTCCAATAACCGGTTCCGCCGGGATTCGCTGCGATTCCGACCATGGGTGCATTCAGGGCATTCCCGCCCATCGAACCGGAGAATCGAGCGTCGCCGAAGGCGAATACTCCCCCGTCCGAGGCCACCAGCCAGTAGCCCTTGCCGTCAGCACTTGCGGCCATCCCGACGATCGGTTTGTTCAATGGCTTGCCACCCATCGAGCCGTAGAAACCAGCATCGCCGAAGCTGAAAATTCCCCCATCGGAGCCGACCTCCCAGTAACCGTTGCCGTCCGGTGTTGCTGCCAGTCCGACAATGGGGGCGTTGAGGTGGGTGCCGCCCATGGAACCGAAGAAGCTGGCGCCACAGATCGCAAAGACACCCCCGTTGGCTGTGGCGAGCCATGCACCATATGGGGCGGCGGCGATTCCGACCAGCGGAGTCGGTTGATACGAACCCGCTGATTCTTGCCCGTTGCACTCACCGCCGACATAGCCCTGCGGAATTCCCGCGTCGGCGTACTGTCCGACGCCATTTTGAACGAAGTAGGAGGACTGCCCAACCCAATAGCCCTGGCCAGCTGCGTTCGCTGAAATACCGACGCACTGCGTCACAGAGGGAATCGGGGTTCCTGGCCCGTTCCCGCAGTCGGACCTGTCGATGTTGTCGAGCGGGTCTCCGACACTGTTGGTCGAAATGTTGGCCAGGTCGGGGACGTCGTACGCATAGGTCGCCCCCTTGGCCGTGATGAGCCAGTAGCCAGGAGCAGCCGGTGGAGCGGTTCGGGGGTTCGCCACCGCTCCGGCGGGTTCGACTCCGAGGATGGCTACGACGCAAAGGCTGGCGGCGACAACCGGAACCCAGCATCTCCGTGTCACAACGAGTCCCATTCGCCGCATCGGTTGGCTCTCCCTGGTCGGCGGTTGTGAGCAGCACCATCGTGCCAGAAGAAACGTGGAGACGTGAGGCTGATGCGATGCTCCAAGTGCCGGGGATCGGTCCGCTGAGGTCTCCCATTCCCCCGGCTCAGCGAGCCGGTCCGCCCCGTAGGATCCCGGCCGTGAAGGCGATCCCCTGGTGGGTGGTGGCTGCGGCCGGGGCAGCCCCGGTGCTGCTCATCGGCGGGTTTGTCGTCGCCACCGCAATTCAGCCGGATTCGTACGACCCGGTCCGCGACACCATCAGCGAGCTCGCCGGGCAGGGAGCGACTGACTGGTGGATCATGACTTCTGCTCTCGCCGGTTTGGGCTTCTGCTATCTGCTCGCCGCGTTTGGACTCCAGCCCGCCGGAGCCGTCGGACGCGCCCTGCTCGCCGGCGGAGGTGTGGCAGTGCTGTTGATCGCGGTGTTCCGGGAGCCGTTGCGTGGATACTCGCTCGCGCATGAACTGGCCGTCATCGCGGCGGCCCTGACGGTTTGCATATGGCCGCTGTTCGCTTCGCATAGACAACATCCTGCGCTGTTGTTGACGCGAGCTCCGAGCATCGCAGCGGCGGGTGTCTCGATCGGCCTGGTCACGTGGTACGCGCTCGAAAGCCACGGCGCCCTGCTGGGACTCGCCGAGCGCGTGGCCGCCGCCGCCCCCGCTCTGTGGCTGCTCGCCGTCGTTGTCACGGTTCGGCGCACTCTCACAGAATCTCCGACGCGTGGCAATGTCTGGGGAGGCACAATGCAGGGGGTGAATATTCGCTTCCCGTCGGCGGTGTCCGAACAGCGGCCTTTGCGGTCATCCGCATTGGTGCAGCGCAGGGAAGACCTCTCGCCGTAACCGCTACGAGAAGTAGTCGTAGTACTCGAGACCGAGGTGGGTGATCGGCTCCTCGCCGGCCAAGAACCGCAGCGTGTTTTTCAACTTCGTCAGCTGAATGAACAGGTCGTGCTCGGGATAGACGTTCGGCGCGCACTGGGGGGATTTGAAGTAGAAGGACAGCCACTCCTGGACTCCGTGCATCCGGGCACGTTCCGCGAGGTCCGAGAAGAGGAGCAGGTCGAGGACGAGCGGCGCCGCGAGGATCGAGTCGCGGCACAAGAAGTTGACCTTGAGCTGCATCGGGTATCCGAGCCATCCGAAGATGTCGATGTTGTCCCAGCCCTCCTTGTTGTCGCCGCGGGGCGGGTAATAGTTGATCGACACCTGGTGCTCGATGTTCCCATAGAGCTCGGGGTACAGCTCCGGCTGGACAATTCCCTCGAGAACACCGAGCTTCGACTGCTCCTTGGCCCGGAAGCTATCGGGATCCTGGAGCACCTCCCCGTCGCGGTTGCCGAGGATGTTCGTGGAGTACCACCCGGACAGCCCGAGGAGGCGAGCCTTGATCATCGGCGCCAGCACGGTCTTGACCATCGTCTGTCCCGTCTTGAGGTCCTTGCCCGCGACGGCAATGTTGTGCTGCGCCGCGTACTCGGAGAGCGCCGGAGTGTCCACGGAAAGGTTCGGGGAACAGTTGACGTAGGGGATCCCCAAACCCAAGGCGGCGTACGCGTAGATCATGCTCGGCGAGATCGCCGGATCGTTGCGATCGAGCGCCGCGTCGAATGCGTCCATTCCGTGGTAAGCCTCGTTGTCCGGGAGCAAGGCCTCGGTGGAGCCGCACCACACCATGACGGCACGAGAAGCCCCCCGGGCCTCCATGAAGGCCATGATGTCGGCTCGGACACCCTCGACGCTGCCCCGCAAGGTCGCATCAGAGCGGCGATTGGGGCCGTTCACGTGTGTGACGAGATCCCGGTTGAAGACCGCGGGAAGTGGCCGGACCGAACGGAGGAAAGACCCCACCCTCTCGATGGAGGGCTGATCGAGCACCCCGGCACGGCTGGCGGCGACGAAGGCATCGTCTGGATAGGGGTCCCACGCGCAGAAGTCGAGCTGGTCGAGCGAGGCCAACGGGACCAGGTCCTTGATGCTGGTGACCCGTTGCTCGTCGCGTCGACCGAGCCTGACCGTCCCGAGTTGGGACAACGAACCCACCGCCTGGCCGGATCCTTGTCTGATGCTCTCGACCCCGGCGATCAGGGTCGTGCTGACCGCTCCGAGCCCGACGCAGAACACCGCCAGGCGACCATCCGCGGGAAGGATCTCTCGGCCGCGCTCCGATTCGCTCTCATTCGACGCCATTGCGGCATTCTCGCACCTCCGGACCCGGTGGGCTTGCTTCGAGCACCCGAGGTGACTGCGGCCCTGGGGATGCGTCGGGCTCTCGATGACCCGGCGTCGGTCCGCGACGAAGGGGCGGGACCATTTCGGCCCCGCCCCTTTCGTCAAGGTGTTGCTGTGCCCGCGCTTCGCTTAGCAGGCCGGAACGTAGCTGTTCCCGGAAAGGCCGTTCACCGACGGCGAACCACCCGGGGTCGGGTCGCAGGTGTCGTTGGTGTTCGCCGACGGGTTGGGGTCGCTGGAACCCCACTCGTTCTGGATCGGCGGCGACGACTGGGACGGGTCTCCGGTCCCACTGAAGTCAATCGCGTTGGCCAAAAGGTTGCTGCTCCAACTGTTGTCGGAGAAGTTGTTGCCGAGGGCCGCATCGGGGTCGGGGCTCAACCCGTACGAAGCAAGGCTCGCGGGAACGTACGTACCTTCGGCCACAACGCCCGCCTCGTTCGAGGTCACCGTGTTGTTGACGAAGTCGTTGTCGCCGCTGGTCCAACCTGCGGCGCCGGGCTGGCAGTTCGGCTGGGTCTCGCACGCCGTACCGGGGCCGGCGAGCACGATCCCGGCTTCATTGCCCTCGATCGTGTTGCCGCTGGCGCCACCGACCACGGCGTTGCTGGCACCGGTGAACAGCAGGCCCGCCTGAGTGCTGGTCGTGATGGTGTTCCCCTCTAACAGCACCGAGCCGACTTGGTTGGTGCTGTCGAGTTGGATGCCCTCGCCATATCCGCTCTGGCCTGCAGAGTCACCAGTCGCAGTCGCGCCCGACACCGTGTTGCTCTCGATGTCCCACGAACCGGTCGAATTCGCCTCTAGCCCGTAGGCAGCGACCTCGCCGGCGTAGATGTTCACGTCGCTGTCGGACACCGTGTTGTTCTCAACCGTGACCGTCCCTGCATTGAGGATCAAGACACCGCTGGCCGAGTTCCCCGCGCCGCCTCCGGCGTAGCTGTCGTCGGAGACGGTGTTCCCGCTCATGGTGGCGGACCCAGCCGCGAAGAACTGGATGCCGTTCTGGGCAATCGAGTTGGTCGGACCCTCGCCTTGCACGGTCGAATTCGTGATCGTGCAGTTGGTGTAGGCGTCGTCGCAGGTGATGCCGTTCTTGTTGTAAGCCGGGGTGTAGGGCTCAAAACTGACCACAGAACCCGAGGGTGAGTCGGTGGAGGTGGTGCCGGTGATGAACAGGACCCTGTTCGTGTCCTTGCTGGCGTTCAGGTTGTACCCGTTCACGATGACTGGACCGGAGGTGTAGCCGGCAGGAATGGTGTGGACGGCAAGCTGATCGTTCGTGTACGAGCCGGCCGGCAGATCGGCCCTGGTCGTGATGGTCGTGGTGGGCGACAGCTCCGAAACCTTGTTCATGCTCACCGTGGCCGGGTCGGCCGCGTCGCTGTTGACGTAGATGCCCTGCCCGCCCTGGCAGCCGTAGAGATCGGCCGGCATGTCGATACCGTTGACTGACACTTTGCTGATCGATCCAGAGGCCTCGTGGTAGTAGATGCCCACATAGTCCTGGCCGCAGCCGTAGCCGTCCCCGTCCAGGAAGGAGGATCCGTTCGGCTCAGACGCCGGCAGACCGTTGACGCTCAGTTTGCTCAGGCCTACTCCGATGGTGCCTGGTGCCACGTCGATCACGTAGTACTGGGGTTGGGAGCTGTCGGTGTCCGTGTCGCTGAGCAGCCCGCTTGTGGGAGCCTCGATCACGGTCGTCGCCCCGGCGCCCTTGATTTTCACGTTGTCGTTCGCCTGCGTGATGCTTACCTGCTCCTGGTAGGTGCCGGCGGCGACATTGATGATGCCCGCGGCATCGCTCGCGGCCTGCTCAGCCAGGGCGTAGGTGATGGTCGCACACGGGCGAGTTGCGGACGCGCATGCATTATTATGGTTTGTGCCGCTCGTCGCCACGTACCACTTATTCGGACCTGACGCTGAGGCCGCTGGCGCCGTGATGGCCAGGAACCCGGCCACCATGCTCACCAGAGCCAGCGCCATGACGGTCGTTGGACCACGCAATCGCTTCTTCATAAGTCTCCCCACTTCTCCTCAATGGATATCGGTTGAGTCGGGACCGTGAACTCGATTCGATTGCCCGCTGAAGCACCACGAAGGCGCGCACCGCAATCGATTCTCATCGCCTGATCGCCAACTCTCCCCCCTGCCTCCGCAAGCTAGCATTAAGTGTTGCGCGGTGCTCGGGAGCCGATCGAGCCTTCAAGAGCGCAGGTCAAAGCACTGCGAGAGAAACTTGAGCCATCGAGGTGACCATCACGTGAGAATTCGGCCGAGGCCGGCGGCCGGCGTCTGCGCGGTGATATTGATGACGGCGTCAGTGGTGCTGACAGGCTGCGCATCTGGGAGCACCGGCGATTCCAGCACGTCATCGGGTTCGTCTGGCGACAGTACGGTTATCACGACCACTCCCCGCAACTCGTCGTCCACGACGCACCCGAGCGGCTCCGCCACCTCGGCGCCCTCGAGTTCAACCACGACCACGACCACTTCGCCGTTGAGTCACATTTCACCACCCAGCGGCGGGGCGCACCCCTCCCCCGTCAAATGAGCACGGGCCGGGCCGAGTCTTCGAGCCGCCCGTCTTTGGAGGCCGCGGCACGATCAATGGCCAGAGCGAAGCGGAGATTACGGGCTTGGGTGCTGCTCGCACTAGTGCCCTGGCCCTCCCGGCGGCACCAAACTTCCTGACTAGCCAAAGATCGCCTAGACGGTTCCGGGGGCGTCGATCGATCCGAACACAGTGATCTCAGGCGGCCCCGTCATCCCGATAGAGGCCATGACTTCCGCGGACCCTGGGGTTCCCATCGAAGAAGCTCTGGAACTGCTCCGCGGTCTCCCATTCGTCGATGACCACCAGATCGCCATCTCCGGAGACAAACCGATGATGGAGCAGGCCAGCGCCTCTCGTGGATTCAGTGATCTCCTCTAGGAACTTGGCGTTGCCCTGAAGACCCCGATGGCCTTTGCGACATCCGACACCGGAAAGGGCTTCCCCCGAAATCGTGGAGGCTTGTCTGATAGTCGGTTGAGCATGTCATCGCCGGGCACCGTGGCACCGACGTTGTCCCGAACATTGTTGAAGTAAGGCGGTGGTCCCCCGCCTGAGACCTGCCAAATGGTAGGGATCGGGCACGACCAAGTAACCCTTAGGAAGGGGACCACCGTGAAGAAGAAGGTAGCTGTTGTGAGCGTCGCCGAGGCGGAGGAGGCAGCCCGATTGGCTGACCTGCCGCTCGAGGCGACAGTGGCGCTGGCCGACGTGGCTGGCGCGATCAAGGACGGGTTGTTGGCCTTCGCCTCGGCCACCGGACTTGTCGTGATGCGCCAGATGATGGAGGCCGAACTGACCAAGGCGATCGGTGAGAAACACGCCAAGGTCGCGGCCCAAGAGCGTGTCGGAAACTGGCACGGCAACGCGAAGGGCTCGGTCGTGCTCGGCGGACGCCAGGTCAGCACCGAGCGGCCGCGGGGCCGGAGCACCAACGGCACCGAGATCGGGCTCGACACCTGGAAAGCGTTCAGCTCGGCCGACCTGCTCAACTCGCTCGTCGTCGAGCGGATGCTCGCCGGGGTGGCCACCCGGCGCCACACAGACGTGGCCGAGCCGGTCGGAGCCGAGCTCGAGGAGCGCTCCAAGTCGATGTCCAAGTCGGCGGTGTCTCGGCGCTTCGTGGCGGCGACCACCAAGGCCATGGGTGAGCTCATGGGCCCGGAACCTCGCCGAGCTCGACGTGGCCGTGCTCATGATCGACGGGCTCGACATGGCCGGTTCGTGTGCCGTGGTCGCCCTGGTCATCACTACAGACGGCAGCAAGGTTCCCGTCGGGCTCTGGCTGGGTGACACCGAGAACAAGACCGTCGTCACCGCCCTGTTGGCCGACCTCGTCGCCCGAGGCCTCGACGTCTCCTCGGGCGTGCTCTGCGTCATCGACGGCGCCAAGGCGCTGGCCGCGGGCATCAAGAAGGTGTTCGGCGACAACGCGGTGGTGCAGCGCTGCGTACTGCACAAGCGTCGCAACGTCGAGGGGCACCTGGGAAAGGAGCTCGCCGCGGTCGTCGACAAGCGACTGGCCCTCATCTTCGCCCAGCCCGATGCGGCCAAGGGGCTCGCCGCCGCCAAGATCCTCGCCAAAGAGCTCGAGGCCGACCATCCCGATGCGGCTGCATCCTTCCGCGAAGGACTCGAGGACATGTTCACCGTGCGACGTCTGGGCGTCGGGGGCACCTTGGCCGCCACGCTCACCACCACCAATTGCATCGAGTCGATGATCTCGATCGCCAAGCGGACGACGCGTCGAGTCACGAAGTGGAAGGACGGTTCGATGAAGAAGCGCTGGATCGCGGCGGGCATGCTCGAAGCCGAGCGTTCCTTCCGGCGCGTACGTGGTTACAAGGAGATGACCAAGCTGGTCGATGCCCTCCGACGCGAGGTCACACCGGCCGTGGTTTCACCCGAAGAGTACGATCAGGCTGCAGCCTGAACACGCTGTGGCCACCGCTGAACTTCAACAAGAAGCGGGACAACGTCGTGGCACCAGCGGCCGTGGTTGCGGGCCTCTGAGGCGATCCTGGAGGGAGCTTCACGCGGCCTTCTCCTCCTCGGTGGCTATGCCAGCAAGGATCTGTTCGTAGTCGATAGGCGATTTCATCTCACAGCTGCTGTGGCGACGTGTGGTGTTGTAAGCGTCTATGTACCTGGCGATCTCGCGACGTGCGTCGGCCTTGGTGGCAAAGCGCCGGCGGGAGAGCAATTCGAACTCGAGCGTCGAATGCCAGCTCTCGATGGCGGCGTTGTCGAAACAAGACCCGACCCGGCCTGGCGACTGCACGACACCGAGGCGATCGCAGACCTCTCCGAACACTTCCGCGGTGAACTCCGATCCCTTATCGGAGTGGAAGATGACGCCTTGCACGTCACCGCCCCGGATCGCCGCCGCCATCTTGAGCGCGCCGGCGGCGACCTCAGCGTCGTGGTGCTCGGCGAGGGCGAAGCCGGGTATGCGCCGGCCGGCCAGATCCAAGACGCTGGCGAGGTACAGCTTGCCCTCCTCGGTCGGGATCTCGGTCAGGTCCCCGCACCACTTCTCGTCTGCCTTCGACGCACTGAAGTCCCGTTTCACCAGGTCGGGTAGAGGTTCTGCGGCCTTGTCGGGACGGGTGAGTGAGCGAAAGCGCTTCTTCGGTCTGGCGACGAGTCCCTGGCGTGCCATGGAGTCGGCGACGGTCTTCTCCGAGACCTCCCACCCGAGCGTCGCGAAGCTCCTCGTAGACGCGTGGAGACCCATAGGTGCGCGGGTGCCTCCGGAGTCCTCGAAGATCTCTTCACCTTCTGGTCAGTGCCGCTCTGCGCTGCTGACGAGGGGTCGGTTGGCGGTCACGCCACTTGTAGAACCAGGACTCTGAGACCCCGAGGAACTCGCAGCACTTCGCGTGGGGGATGCGGTAGTCGGCCCTCTGGGAGGCGATGAACGATGCCACGGTCATCGGTTCGTCGCCTCCTTTACCCAGAGGACCACGGATCGCTTGAGGACATCACGCTCCATCTTGAGCTCCTCGTTCTCGCGCTCAAGCTCCTTCACACGCTCGGGGTCGACACGTCTCGGATCGAGTCGCTCTCCTCGGGCGATCTTGTCCTTCATGACCCAGTTGGCCAGGGTCCCCGAGGTCATCCCGAGGTCCTCGGCTATCTGGCGGATCGACTTCCCCGTCTCCCGCACGACGCGGACCGCGCCCTCATTGAACTCGGGGTCGTACCTTCGGCGCTTCTCTGGCATCGCATCTCCTTACGCGATGCCTCCACGGAAAGGGGGGATGCCCAGAAAATGGATGGTGACCGTAACGCTCATCGCTGGAACCCCGGGTTCATGATCATTTGCCACCCCGTCTGAGATAGGCCGGTCAATCTACGACGAAACGTGGGCAGTCGCCTGGCCTGCTCCAGATTTGAGATCCGAGCACCGTCGACTCCTCGGAGCAAACTGTCACTCTTGTGGGTTCCTTCGGTGCCCACCGCGCCGGCGCATCGGTCGCACTCAAATGAACAGTCAGTGGTGAGCGATCAGCCCATGCCCTTTGCTATGGCGATGCGGTGACTGGAACCCCGTTGGGGTTGAGCACGTACCACAGCCCCCCGGAGTTATTGAGTCCCTGGCCGGTTGCCTCGCCGGGGTGCAAGTCGCCGTGCCACAAGTAGAGGGGCCACCCGTTGTAGGTGATCTGCTCAAGACCACCGGTGGGCACGGTGGTGGTGCCGAGCAGTGACGCCTTTATCCCCGGGCCTGCCAGCGGGGCTTTGACCCCATCCACCAGCACGACCGGCGGCCACAGGTTCTCGCACTCGCCGGAGCAGGTGGATTTACCGGACTGCCTGTCCGGCTCGAACATGTACAGGGTGACACCTTCCCCGTCACAAGCACTGTCCCCAATCCCGCCACTGAACCCGTGGTCACCTCGTAAAAGGGAGGCACGGTGGTTGTGGGGATACGTGTAGCGGGCGCCGTCGCTGTGGTCGTGGTGCGCGGCCGTGGCCGACGACGATCGCCTTGGAGGCGAGCACGCGGCTCCCCAGCACGGCGCACACGGCGAGGGTGAACGGCACGCCCAGGCGGGTGACGTAAGACGCGCAACGACGACGGTCGTCGTTGGAGTGAAGGTGGTGAGCCACTCGCTGACATCCTTCCACTCGGGGAGTACGGCCATGCAAGAGCTATTACTAGGACACGAGATCGACTGCTGAGTGGCGAACTGCTGAGAGCACCTGAGTGGGTACTCAAGAACCTCGGTCGTTCGGATGATGACCACGGCATCATCGCTCACCGCCACGCACATGGCCTGCGTGGGGCAAGAGACTGCAAAGGTGGGAAAGCCAAGCGCCCCGAGACCAGCGACGTGTTGTCGGATACGCGTAGATCTGCCCGGAATAATTGACGGCGATACAGGGGCCAGACGGCATGCACGCGACGCCTGGCATCTGATCTTTTGCGCTCGCCAAAGTCCCGAGTGACGAAGAGAGCCTTGACGACCGGAAGGGATCGTGCGTTGCGGCGTTTGCCGGTAGAGAAGCGATAACTCCAACCAGAACCCTCACTACAAGAGCCCCCATCACCGACGTGCTCCTACTGCGGGACTTTCGTCGTCCGCGTTCTCACACAGCGCGGCGGCAGAATAGCCAAGGGGTTGGTCGCAGAACCGGCCTCACACACCGGACTTCAGTGCCGTCGAATCGGACTCCCTGACGTGATCAAGTGCTGACATGCTCGGCACGCCGCCTGGACGCGGATTCGCCTCTTCGCTTCGCAACGCAGGGAGGGGTCCCCAACGAATGATGCTGGTTTCCAGGCCTTGCCGAGGCGCCAGTTCCAGAGCGCGCTGGAGCCACTTGAGCTAGAAAGAGAACGAGCGTTATTGGGGCTAGAAAAGGGAAGGCGATCGGATCCGATGAGCGACGTGTCACAGGGTGAGGGATGGTGGCTTGCAAGTGACGGCAAGTGGTATCCACCCCAGCAAAGTCCGCTGCCGCCACCACCCGGACAATCGACCCCCGCTGACATGGTTCAGCAGTTTCGAACGGTGCAACCTACCGGAGTATTGGGTAAGCCGAGACGAGCTTGGGTAGTTGCGGTACTGACAATCATCACCCTGGGCATCTATGGGCTGTACTGGCAGTACGCCACATTTCAAGAGATGAACGACTACTCGGGCCAGGGCATCGGTGGCGTCGTCGGCTTGCTTTTGGCGATCTTTATCGGCATCGTCAATATCTTTGTAATGCCAGCCGAAATCGGCAACCTCTACTTTCGCGAAGGAAAGCCAAGACCTGTGAGCGCGGTAACAGGATTCTGGGTCTTCCTCCCGTTTGTGGGGTGGTTCGTCTGGGTGGTCAAGTGCCAAAGACGACTCAGCGAGTTCTGGGTGGCCCATGGGGCAAATCAGGTCTCGGCTTCTTCACCCTCTGTCAGCGCAGGGTAGTTCCGAGTTCACGAGAACCAGCAGGATCGTGCGGTTCGCTTTTCCTGCCCTCATACGCCAGGACCGAGCATCACCTGAGGGGAACAGTTCGGCACGAGCCGTGAACAGTCTCGATCGACTGGAATCCCGCAGAGTGCAAACCTGTAGTCGTGGCGGATGAACCTGCACCTAGAAGCAGCCCACTCACAGGTGTCGAGGTCACTCAAATCCTGGTCGTGACTGACACTCGACGATCGAAGGCCTTCTGGACCGAGGTTCTTGGAGCCGAGGTCTACCGCGAGTACGAATCGAGCGTCGTGCTCCGTTTCAGTGGGTCTTGGGTTCTACTCGTAACCGGGGGTTCGCCGACGCCTGACAAGCCGATGGTCACCTTCGCCCCTCCGGCGGAACCAAACCGAGTGAGCCACGCTATGACGCTCAGAGTGGACGATTGCAACGCCGCCTACGCAGTCCTGAAAGAGCGAGGCGCTGAGTTTCTAACGCCGCCCCACGACTGGGGTGGAGAGGTTCGGTGTTTTCTCCGAGACCCCGACGGGCACCTGATCGAGCTGAGCCAGCTGAATTAGACGACGTGGCTGCCCTGGAGCATCCGTAAATGTGATGCCTCATGATCAGGATGCAGCGCGGCGTTGGTGGCCATGGGAGCATGTCGTTGATGGAGGCTGACCCGCTCGATGCCTCAACGGGCGTGCCCTATAACGCTTTGGCTGCATTACGCCACGAGTGCCCGGTCTCACGGACGCCGTCGGGCGCCTACTTCCTCGCCCGTCATGACGATGTGCTCGCGGCCACGAAGAACGTCGAGGTGTTCCAAGCAAGTTTCCGGGCTCCTGATGTGGTGGTGCCCGGCAGAGGAGCAACTCATCAGCGAGATTCCCGAACCGCGTCACGGCAAGATCCGCCGGATCATCAACTCGGCCATCGCACAGCATCGCATCGGCCGAGTGGAGCCATTCGTCCGGGCGTTGTGCCAAGAACTGCTGGAACTGATCGTCGCACAGGGTGGCGGCGATCTCGTGGCCGATTATGTGACACCCATTCCGGCAACCGTGATCGCTCATCTCCTTGGCGTCAATCCCGCGGATCACGCCCGCTTCGCTGAGTGGTCCGACATCGTCGTGCAGTCCGCCTACGCGACAAAGAACCGTCGAGAGGACGGAGTCGACGGCGAGGGTCTCGCCGGCGTAGCGCCCGACTTCACCGCCTACCTCGACTCGATGATCGCTGAACGCAAAGGCTTCGGCGGATCCACCCGACGACTTCGTCACTCGGCTCATCACTACCGAAATCGATGGCGAGCGTCTCACCGATCTCGAGATGCGCACGCAACTCGCGTTCTTGCTCATGTCCGGCAACGAAACCACACGCCACTTGATCGCAAACCTGCTCGAGACCGTGTGCACCGATGCTGCCCTTTTCGCACGATTGCGCGCCGAGCGGGACCTGGTGCCGATCGTGGTCGAGGAGTCACTGCGCCATGACTCGCCGATCCACGTATTGATGCGCGATTGCCTCGCAGACATCACGATCGACGGTGTCACGATTCCTGCCGGCGCCAAGGTCGGCTTCGGACTCGCCTCTGCTAATCGCGACGAACGAACCTATGACGCCCCCGATGAGTTCCGACTCGATCGCCCGAGACGCGAGAGACCACCTCGCCTTCGGGGGCGGCCCCCACGTCTGTCCAGGCGCGGCACTCGCTCGACTTGAAGGCCGAGTGGCACTCGAGGTATTCATCGATCTCGTCGATCAAGCCCGTGTCGAGATCGGCTACCGACGCGAACCCGTCCCCGTGTTCTGGGCCAATGGCACCCGGCGACTCCCCGTCAACCTGACCGGAGTCGGTCCGAGGGCACAGCGCACCTAGACAACATCCAAAAGGGCCCTGCGACGGGGCCACCCTTAGTCGGATGTCCCAGAACGCACATCGGCGGGTCGGTGGGCAGGACGTCACATCCGGGCGTGTGGAATACGAATCGGAATATCGTGGCCAGGGCCACGCACAACAAGGAGGTCCCATGCCCAAGTTTCTGGTTGAGGTGAAGTACAGCCTGGATGGGGCCAAGGGCCTCGTGGATGAGGGCGGTTCGTCGCGGGTTGCCGCGTCGAAGACGTTGGTCGAGAGCTTGGGTGGGAGCCTCGAGACGTTCTATTTCGCGTTCGGTGAAGCTGACGCATACATCATCGCCGACCTGCCCGATAACGTCTCCGCCGCCGCGGCCGCCCTGATTGCGAGAGTCTCAGGTGGGGTCGTGTCTCGGATGGTTGTGCTTCTAACGCCTGAGGAGATCGATGCCGCCACAAAGAAGCAGGGGAACTACCGCGCTCCAGGGCTCTAAGCCCCGCGATGGCAGCCAACCTCTCAGGTGACTGAGAGGTTGCAGGAGATCCAAAGCGAGCTTTCAGGTGAGATCTAAGCTTAGCCTGGAACCACCGACCAATGACCTGGTGAGGTAGTCGCGCATCCGCGGAAAGTGCCTCCCTGCCTGGAAGAATTGTGATTGCGACGTCACGATTCACACCAGCACCAGGAGGCACTTTCTGTGAGGCCAGTATCGCGCGGAATCGACCGCATCGAGCGTGACCTTCGACGAGCCGAATCTGGTGGCCAATGCCGGCTTGTTGTTGGTGGCGACATTGGTCGCTCGCCTCGGTCTCGAGCGCCTGATCAACGCCACCGTCGACCTCTCGGGTCGGGTCGGAGGTGCACTGCCCGGTCGCAAGGTGCTGACCTTGGTGCACGCCATGGTGGCCGGTGGTTCGCACATCGAGCACGCCGACATGTTGCGGGCCGGGGCCACCGGCTCGGTGCTCGGTCACCGGGTGATGGCACCCTCGACGCTCGGCACCTTCTTGCGGTCCTTCACGTTCGGTCATGTCCGCCAGCTCGACGCCGTCTTCGCCGAGGCACTGCGCCGGGCCTGGGCCTCGGAGCCGGTCCCGGCGCCGGGCAGTGCGTCGTCGACCTCGACTCGACCATCTGCTGAGGTGTGCGGCAAGGCCAAGCATGGTGCCGGCTACGGCTACACCAAGAAGCTCGGCTATCACCCCTTGCTCGCCACCTTGGCCGCCACCGGTGAGCTCCTCCATGTCCGGATGCGCAAGGGCGCGGCCAACACCCAGCGCGGCACCAAGCGCTTCGTCGAAGAGCTCGTCGCCCGGGTGCGCCGGGCCGGGGCGGCCGGCGAGCTGATCATGCGCTTTGACTCGGGCTTTTGGTCCAACGCGACCATCGCCACCCTCGAGCGCCTCGACGTCGGCTACACGATGGGCGTGCGCATGGTCAAGTCCGTGCTCAGCGCCGTCTCTGCCATCGACGAGGGCGCCTGGACCCCGATCGAGTACACCCCCGACGGAATGGCCGAGGTGGCCGAGTGCGAATACAAGGGGCGCCGCCTCGTCGTGCGTCGGACCCGGCTCGTCGGAGCCCAGGCGACGCTGTGGCCCGAGTGGCGCCACTTCGCCTTCGTCACCGATCTCGAAGGCGACGCCGTCGACGTCGACGCCTTCCATCGCTCCCACGCCCGCGTCGAACTCGCCATCCGCGACCTCAAGGAGGGGGCGGGACTCGAGCACGTCCCTTCGGGCCACTTCTCCGCCAACGCCGCCTGGCTCGTCTGCGCCGCCCTGGCCCACAACCTCATCCGCTGGTCCGCCCTGCTCGGCGAGCTCACCCCCGAGGACCAGCTCGTGGTGGCGCGCACCGTGCGCACTCGATTCTTCTCCGTCCCCGGCCGTCTCGTCAGCCGTTCGGGAACGCACACGCTGCCGCGCGCCGCTGCACTGGCCATGGGCGGAAGTCTTCGACCGAGCGCTCGCTCTCCTGCGTGCTCTGCCACCGGTCCCGCTCTGACGCCCACCCCGCGGCCGGCGCACCGCAGACGACCGAACCAGGCGCTGACAACCGACGCACATCACGAAACCTCTGGACTCGCACGCCCCCAAGGCCGTTGAAGACGTCACGCTCGCGGTCGTTGGACCGTCCACCTTGCAGATCACGTCAGCGATGCTCACTCAGATGGTCGATCGGTGGTTCCAGGCTAAGCCTCGATCCACCGATAAGGTGAGTGAAACGTAGGCCGCGTATCCGCGGAAAGTGCCTCCTGCGCTGGAAGAATTGCGGTGTTCGACGTCGCAGTTCCCCAGCACCAAAGGAGGCACTTTCGGTGAGTCCAGTATCGCGTGGGATCGACCGGATCGGGGTGACCTTCGACGAGCCATCACTGGTCGCCGATGCGGGTCTGATCGTGCCGGCGACCTTGATGGTTCGCCTCGGCCTCGAGTCGCTTGGTGAACCAGATGGTGCACCTCGGTGGTCGCGTCGGCGGCTCTCGTCCCGGGCGCAAGGTGCTCACCTTGGTCACTGCGATCCTGGCCGGTGCCAGCCACATCGACCATGCCGATCGCCTCCGCGCCGGCGCGACCCAGACGTGTCCTCCCTTCCGGGTCATGGCGCCGTCGACGCTCGGCACCTTCTTGCGCGCGTTCACCTTCGGGCACATCCGCCAGCTCGACGCGGTGATCGCAGAATCGATCCGCCGAGCCTGGTCACTTGGGGCGGGCCCGGGCAATTCTCCCATGACGATGGATCTCGACTCGACGATCTGCGAGGTCCACGGCAAGTTGAAGCAGGGCGCCGCCTATGGCTACACCCGCGTCCTCGGGTATCACCCGCTCATCGCCACCTGGGCCAAGACGGGCGAAGTGCTCCACGCCCGGCTGCGCAAGGGATCCTCCCAGCGCGGCCACAAGCGATTCGTCGAGGAACTCATCGCCCGGGTGCGCCGGGCCGGGGCCAGCGGCGCGCTCACCTTGCGGGCCGATGCCGGGTTCTTCTCCTACGCGCTCATCGACACCTTGGTGCGCCTGGGCGTGGCCTACTCCATCACGGTCAACATCAACGCCCAGGTCAGGGCCTGCATCGACGCCATCGACGAGTCGGCGTGGCGCACCATCGCCTATCCCGACGCCGGGGTGGCCCAGGTCGCCGAGACGACGTACGTGACCGGGGTGCGCGGCAAGCGACGCGAGCTGCGTCTCGTCGTGCGCCGCACCCGACTGGCCGATCCGGACCAGGCGGCCCTGTGGCCCGAGTGGCGTCACCACGCCTTTGTTACCGACGTCGCCTTCGACACCGTCGAGGCCGATGTCTTCCACCGCGCCCATGCCGGCATCGAGCTCGCCATCCGTGACCTCAAAGAAGGAGCGGGGCTCGAGCACTGCCCCTCGGGCCACTTCTTCGCCAACGCGGCCTGGCTGGCCTGTGCCGTCCTCGCCCACAACCTCATCCGCTGGAGTGCCAAGCTCGGCGACGTCCATCCCGACGATCAGCTGACCGTCGCCCGCAGCGTGCGCACCCGCGTACTCGCCCTCCCGGGTCGCCTCGTCAATCGCAGCGGAGCCATCGTGCTGCGTCTCCCCGAGCGTTGGCCATGGGCGACCACCTTCACCCGGGCGCTCGAGCAGATTCGAGCCCTGCCCCTCCTCACGTGAAACTCGACACCGCGGACGGGCGCAGCCGCAAGATGCTGTCCATGCGCTGACATCGCATTCGGAGACGAAGAACCCGTGCCCCTGCATGCCTCGCACGAGGGTCCATCGTCTCCATCCCGACTACAACAGGCGCACCACGACGTTCCCCTCGTCACAGCGAAAATCGGTGGATCGAGGCTAAGAGCCTCATCAAATCTGCAAAAGGATGAGCACAGAGGTATCCCCATGCGTCTGATCGGCAGCGCTATGAAATGATCGTCAGCGCACCCTTCTCGGCAGGAGAGCACCGATGAGCCAGAAGAGTGGCAAAAAGATGCCGATTATGAACATCACCCAATGACCTTTTCTGATCGACATGATGCCCAGTGTCACTAGCAGAACGAAATAGATCACGGCCCAAAGACCGATGAATCCCCCACTCGTCGCGTCAGCCGCCAACATCTTGGTCGGCACCTCCTTCACCCGCCACAATCTGGTCTCGTATCCATCTGATCACACTGACAAGCCGCACCCGGCTCTGGCCCGTATGGGTCCCAGCTGGGTGGCCCTGTACGTCGGCTCGGTGCCAGGCTGTGGCAAGACGGGCGCACACGGGCCCCCCAGCCGCCCTGCCCCACTGCTCGGCCTCAACGGACTGCGAGTAAGCGAAGCCGCACTCGCCAATGGCTGAATCTGAGGGATCGTCCGCTGCCCGATGCTCCTATGGATGATGTCAACCCCTTTCGAGGGATTTTCGGGAGTGAGGACAGCGGACAGACCAATGATGGGCCACTCGTCGAGAGGGCAAGCTCTTATCAGGTCACGCGTCTTCGGAGAGTTGGTGACCCGGGCCATGGACCGGCATATCGGGTACAAGTCAGCCCCGACGGGCGACAGGCGTACTGTGAGCCAGGTCCATGGTCCGGGGATCTAGGGGCGAGGCAAGTAGCGGTAGACCTCGCGGGCGACGTAGCGCTTGAGCATGCGGATGGCCTCGCGCTTGGAACGGCCGTCTTTGACCCGGCGCTCCATGTAGGCCTGAGTCCTCGGATCAGACGCCAGCCGGGTGATGACGATGTGCCAGAGCGCCCGGTTGGCCTGGCGATCCCCGCCGCGGTTGAGCCGGTGCCGCGTCACCTTGCCCGAGGAGGCCTCGAGCGGTGAGACCCCGCACAGATGGGCCCAGGCCGCTTCGGAGTGCAGCCGCTCGGGATTGTCGCCGGCGGCGACCAGCAACGCGGCCGCGGTGTCGACGCCGACGCCATAGACGGCGAGCAGCTCGGGCGCGGTGTCTTGAAGGAGCGGGGTGATCATGTCGTCGAGATCGGAGATCTCCTCTTCGAGATCGCCTACGCGATGGGCCAGCGAGGAGAGCGACGGCCTTCGTGGCCGCGCTGACCACGTCGGGCGAGCGCGTCGGACGCAGTCCTTGGGCGGCGGCCACGAACGCGGCGATGGGAAGACCCTTGAGTTTGCTCTGCAGCTGGTCAGGGGCGCTGAATGTGAGTTGGCGCATCTGGGTGAGCGCCTTGATGCGCGCCCCGCGGGCCGAGCGTTTGGCGACGACGAGAACACGGATCGCCTCGACCGAACCGTCTCTGCTCTTGGCCGTGTCGTGGGCCCGGCCCGAGAGAGCAGCCCGTGCGGCTTCGACAGCGTCGAGCGGGTCGGACTTGCCGCTGTGGCGTCGGGCCTGGCGGTTCTGGCGGTCGACTTCGACGACGTGGACCCCTGCTCGGGCGAGGTGACGGGCGATGCCGGCCCCATAGGACCCCGTCCCCTCTACACCGACCTTGCTGACCTCCCCGAAGGCTTCGAGCCAGGCCAAAAGATCCGAGTAACCCTCGGGATCGGCCCGGAACGATTGGGTGCCGAGCAGGCCACCGACCTCGTCCAAGACGGCGGCCACATGGACCTCTCCGTGGGTGTCGATGCCACCGGTGACAGCGCGCGCGGCTTCTACGATGGTCATGCCATCCCTTCCTTTCCTTAATCCGGTTGAGGGATGGCGCGGCCGTCCCGAGAAGGAGTGACGGTGCGGGTCGATCTGGTCCAACAGATCGGCCCATCACCCCTCTGAAACGGGGCACGCCGCGCCTCGTCTGAGTTTGCCCGGAGCTCCGGTCGACGGGGTGCGAACGCCATCAATGTCCGTCGTGATCTCGAGTCAGACCGGTGGCTCCGGTACTCCCGAAACTACTGACGACCAACCTTGCAGCGGTGGACCCTCACGGGAGCTTCACAACATCATTGGCGATCTGGGGCAGGCTGGCGTCTGTGGATGCCAGCGAGGAACGCGACCGACTGGCAGCGCGCCCTCTGGCCCAGGAACGTTCGATGTTGTTCGACCAGCATGCCGAGGCCTACGACCGGTTCCGGCCGACCTATCCCGACGCGGTGATCGATGAGCTGCTCGGTCCGGTGCCTACGGGCCTGGACGTTCTCGACGTGGGTTGTGGCACCGGGATCGCATCAAGGCAGATGGCCCAGCGCGGCGCCAAGGTGCTGGGCGTGGAACTCGCTCCACGAATGGCGGAGATCGCCCGCGGCCATGGGGTCGACGTGGAGATTGCGGCCTTCGAAGGCTGGGACGCTGCTGGTCGCACTTTCGACCGGGTGACTTCGGCGCAGGCCTGGCACTGGCTCGACCTGCCTATCGCCACCGCCAAGGCGGCCTCTGTGCTGCGGCCGGGCGGCAAGCTTTGTCTGATCTGGAACGCGGGTGTCAGCCCGATGATCTGGCCGATGCTCTCGAGGAGGTGTACGCGAGAGTCGTGCCGCCCGGCGGTCACCGTCTCTTCCGGGGATATGCGGCCAACCGGTCATCCGACGTGAAGACCGGACTCGACTCGGAGATCGACGCCGTCTCAGCGGTGCCCGACTTCGGTGCGCCGACAGAGAAGTGGTTCCCCTGGACGCAGGCCTACCAGCGGGATGAGTGGGTGGACCAGCTCGTCGTCACGGAGCGACCACGCCGCCCTCGAACCAGCGGTCCGAGACCGCCTGTTCGAAGCTATCGGAGCGGCCATCGACGATCAGGGCGGCTCGTTCGTCATGAACTTCGAGACCGTCCTGATTACCGCGACTCGGCTCGGGTAGCCCGAGCCGGCGGTCAGCGGTACCACGATGTTCCGGCGATCAGGGACGGTCCCTGACGTTCTCGAGCCGCGCTGATTCGGCGACTCCTTGATGTGGCGGCAACCGCACTCGGAGCACCCCAGGGCTAGCTGCGTCTCCTAGATTTTCGGTGAGTGGACGAGAGTGCGATTGAGGGCGGGCCCTCCGGTGATGTGGTCGCAGAAAGCGTGGCCACCTACTCGGACGACCCAGATGCTTTTGCTGCCTTCAGTGCATCCGCAGTCGTCGGTCCCTTCGCCGCCTTCGCCTCGCTTCTGCGGCCCTCTTCGACGGTCCTCGACGCGGGTTGTGGCCCGGGACGAGATCTGGCTCGGTTCGCCGCTCAGGGCCATCGTGGAATCGGACTTGACCTGAATCTAGATTTCGTCCATCGGGCTCGAGCGCATGGGCCAGTCATGCTGGGCGATCTTCGGGCGCTCCCGTTGCGCGCCGCCTCCTTCGACGGTGTCTGGGCGAGCGCCTCGTTGATCCACCTCCCGTGCGAGGACGCCGCGATCGCGCTCCGCGAGCTTGCGAGAGTTGCGAGAGCGGGTTCCCCTGTCAGCGTGTCAGTCAAGACCGCAGGGGTCACAGGATGGGCCGATGACATGCCGAGAGGAAGGCGCTGGTTCTCGATCTGGAACCCAGCCGATTTCGCTGGAAGGGTCGAAGACGCGGGAATGTCAGTCGGATCTGTCGTGGTCGACAATGATTGGATCGAGGTCAGAGCACGCCGGTAGCTGAGCCCTGTAGTGGCGAACGGGGCAGGGTGGGCATGATGGAGGGACGTGCACTGCGGGACACCCTGCAGTGATCCAACGCCTAAGGATTGTCGTCGGAGCGGAAGACCGGCCAACAAATCTCGGTCACCCATTGATCCGGATCAAACGCATCATCCGCATCGACCAGGTAGTACTCGCGCAGCGGACCTTCGATGCTGATTTCGTAGGTGGTCACGTAGGAGCCGAGCTGGCCGTAGGAGATGTCGATGTCTTCGAGGGATCCTCGATGCGTAAGGACGGCGAGCTCGGCCCCGGGGACGACAAAAGGCGTCACCCGCCCGATCGGGCGAGCCTCGGCTTCGATAGGAATGAAAACGGTGGCCTGGCCGCGGCCGTACTGGAAGAGTTCGCTGGCATAGAGGCCCCCGCTCGGTCCGGTGCCTTCAAATCCTTGAGCCCGGACCACGCCTCGCAGCTCGCCAAGAGCACCCTGCCACCAAGCGAGCACGTCGTCTCGGTCGACAGTTTCTGCTACTCCGAGCGCAGCCATCGGTTGGGTCGTGCGGTGTTCGATGGCGACTGCAGAGTCGGGAGTTTCCAGAATGCTCCGCAGCTGAGTCGACGGCGGTGTGGATCTTGCCCAGCTCGGTCTCAAGTCTGTCGAGGTGTGCAGAGATGACTGCGTTTCTCATCGACACGTCGGGTGCCCCCAGCACCGCTTTGACTTCCGGAACGGGCATCTCAAGGTCGCGCAATCGGCGTATGACCTGGGCTTGGGGGATCTGGTCGGGCGAGTAGTAGCGGTAGCCGGTTTCTGGGTTCACCTCGGCGGGCTCCAGGAGTCCGATCTGGTGATAGTGCCGCAGCGTCTTGACGCTCAGGTGCGTCATCCGAGAGAACTCGCCCACCGTCAGCTCCCCTGGCACGTCCCCAGTCTGAGCCCTCCCCTTGCAGGAGAGTCAAGTTGGGGACGGGACCTTGACTCTCCGGCAACAGGATCTCTCAGTCTGGGGCGAGTCAGCACAGCAGCCGAACCGGACGCACTGGTTCACCAGCCTGAAAGGAACATCACAATGACCAAGAATCCCGCCCTCACTGTCTCGGGCGTCGTGGCTGATCACATTGCGGCAGTCAATCGTTTCGACGAGGACGCCATTGTGGCCACCTTTGCCCCCGATGCCCTCGTCAACGATGCCCATCGAGAGTTCTGGGGCGCCGAGGCCATTCGACGGTGGGTGGCCAAAGAGATGGTCGGTGACCATGTGACGATTGATGTCACCGAAGTCCTTGATCACCACGGCCAGATCATCGTCCGCGGACGCTACGACGGGGACTTCGACAAGACCAATCTCCCCGATGAACTGATTCTGACGAACTACTTCACTATCCGAAACGAGAAGATCGAGAGCCTCTTCGTCATTCGCAACACTCCGGCCGACTATTAGCTCAACGATGTCGCCGGTGGCGACGTTCTAGAATTATTAGCGAACGCAGTCACCCGCGCGATCGTTAGAACCTAAGAGGCCATCGACCTTCGTGTGTGTCGCCGAATGTCCGTCAGAGTGTCAGCCGACACCGCCTCACTCATGCGAAGTGAGTTCACCGGTCCGGCGTACCGGGAGGATCCACCAGCCGTGTCCATCGCGACCTCGTATCTGACCGCATCAATCTCTACTTGCGTGGCCGAGACCACATCGCTGGTCTCGAGCGGAGACAAGAGATTGGTCAAGGTTTTGATTTTCGGCCAGATGCTCGATTGACACGGCGGTTGAGGTCGGTATATGCGTCAGCGAATCGAAGAGGACGATTGCATCGGAGCGCCACAGATCCAGAGACACGGTCGGACGTGAGTCAGCCATGAGTACAGCCTGTCCCAATCAAACCCAGCTGTCCCACCTTCCCGATGCTCCTATGGATGATGTCAACCCCTTTCGAGGAAATTTCGGGAGTGAGGACAGCGGACAGACCAATGATGGGCCACTCGTCGAGAGGGCAAGCTCTTATAAGGTCACGCGTCTTCGGAGAGTTGGTGACCCGGGCCATGGACCGGCATATCGGGTACAGGTCAGCCCCAACGGGCGACAGGCGAACTGTGAGCCAGGTCCATGGTCCGGGGATCTAGGGGCGAGGCAAGTAGCGGTAGACCTCGCGGGCGACGTAGCGCTTGAGCATGCGGATGGCCTCGCGCTTGGAACGGCCGTCTTTGACCCGGCGCTCCATGTAGGCCTGAGTCCTCGGATCAGACGCCAGCCGGGTGATGACGATGTGCCAGAGCGCCCGGTTGGCCTGGCGGTCCCCGCCGCGGTTGAGCCGGTGCCGCGTCACCTTGCCCGAGGAGGCCTCGAGCGGTGAGACCCCGCACAGATGGGCCCAGGCCGCTTCGGAGTGCAGCCGCTCGGGATTGTCGCCGGCGGCGACCAACAACGCGGCCGCGGTGTCGACGCCGACGCCATAGACGGCGAGCAGCTCGGGCGCGGTGTCTTGAAGGAGCGGGGTGATCATGGCGTCGAGATCGGAGATCTCCTCTTCGAGATCGCCTACGCGATGGGCCAGCGAGGAGAGAGCGGCCTTCGTGGCCGCGCTGACCACGTCGGGCGAGCGCGTCGGACGCAGTCCTTGGGCGGCGGCCACGAAGGCGGAGATGGGAAGACCCTTGAGTTTGCTCTGCAGCTGGTCAGGGGCGCTGAATGTGAGTTGGCGCATCTGGGTGAGCGCCTTGATGCGCGCCCCGCGGGCCGAGCGTTTGGCGACGACGAGAACACGGATCGCCTCGACCGAACCGTCTCTGCTCTTGGCCGCGTCGTGGGCCCGGCCCGAGAGAACAGCCCGTGCGGCTTCGACAGCGTCGAGCGGGTCGGACTTGCCGCTGTGGTGTCGGGCCTGGCGGTTCTGGCGGTCGACTTCGACGACGTGGACCCCTGCTCGGGCGAGGTGACGAGCGATGCCGGCCCCATAGGACCCCGTCCCCTCTACACCGACCTTGCTGACCTCCCCGAAGGCTTCGAGCCAGGCCAAAAGATCCGAGTAACCCTCGGGATCGGCCCGGAACGATTGGGTGCCGAGCAGGCCACCGACCTCGTCCAAGACGGCGGCCACATGGACCTCTCCGTGGGTGTCGATGCCACCGGTGACAGCGCGCGCGGCTTCTACGATGGTCATGCCATCCCTTCCTTTCCTTAATCCGGTTGAGGGGTGGCGCGGCCGTCCCGAGAAGGAGTGACGGTGCGGGTCGATCTGGTCCAACAGATCGGCCCATCACCCCTCTGAAACGGGGCACGCCGCGCCTCGTCTGAGTTTGCCCGGAGCTCCGGTCGACGGGGTGCAAACACCATCGGTGTCCGTCGTGATCTCGAGTCAGACCGGTGGCTCCGGAACTCCCGAAACTACTGACGACCAACCTTGCAGCGGTGGACCCTCACGGGAGCTTCACAACATCATTGGCGAGCTGGGACAGTGCGGGTACCGTCTGCGGCCGGACACAAAGGCGCATCCCATGACGCGCCTCATCCCAGGTGAGGAGAGATTCAAATTCTCATGATAATCAGCGTGTTTGTCAGGCGCCTCAAGGAAGGATGCACATTCGGGGATTCGTCACCGAGTGGGAAGCGGACCAGGGATTTGGAGTACCGACGCGAGTATTCAACGCTCAAAGTCTCGACGATCCGAGGGACGTGATTTCGATCGGCTTTGTGGCTGTGACCATCGATGAGTTGAAGCAGGGTCTTCCCGCTTCTGCGGCTCCGGAGGCCGTCCGGCACGATCGGATCAGCACAGTCATAGAGTCAACGAAGCTGCGATGCATGTACGAGGTCAAGACCGAACACGACTTCACTCTGGAGCCGAAGGAGATTGTTCTCGGTTCAGCCGAAAGCCTCTTGGAAGCCCTTCATTGACCGACGAAAATCGTGCCACTGATCCGGCCGTCGGTGCTCGTGGCGACGGCCTGCTTGCGGCTCTCCTGGCCACTTTACGAATGGTCGGCGTCGAGACGCAGAGAGATCTCTTATGAGTGCGATCTAACGTCTAGGACCGCTTGGCAAAGAGCTGAGTACGGGGGCCTCGCTGGTTTGATCGCCTCCATTCGATGACCCAAAACCGGCGGACGCGGGCGGTCGAGAGATTCGAAACGCCTTCGCTGCGACGGCACCGAGTGCCAGGTAGTGGGAGCTGAATGGTATGCACGCAGTCGAACTTGTCTTCGCCATCGGGTGGGCTGCGTTCTGGATCTACTGGCTCGTCGCAGCCTTTTCCATGAAGAAAGGCCGCGTACCTTGGTCACGCGAGTTGCGTATTAGGGCGGTCGTCGTCGTTTTAGCGATTCTGCTGATCCGCTTGGGAGCCTTCCGAGACGGCGGCATCAACTCGGCCCCATGGCGTGCTGGCCTCGGGCTCTTCCTCTTCGCGCTCGGGCTGGGGCTCGCGATCTGGGCCCGACTACACATTGGGCGTAACTGGGGTACACCGATGTCGCAAAAGGACGAGCCCGAGTTGGTGACCAGCGGCCCGTACCGCTTGGTCCGCCATCCGATCTACTCCGGCATCCTGCTCGCGGGTGTCGGCACAGCAGTGGCGCTGAGCTGGCTCTGGCTGATTGCCGTCGTCCTGGCCGGGGTCTACTTCGCGTACAGCGCAACCGTCGAAGAGCGCTATCTGAGCGAGCAGTTCCCTGATGCCTACCCGGCGTACAAGCACTCGACCAAGATGCTCGTACCGTTCGTGTTCTGAGGTTTTCGTGGCGGACTTGCCCGCCGATCTGTGGCATACGGATCCCGGGAAGATAGAGAAGTGGATTTTCTCGAGCCACGATCGCTGAACGAACCGGAGCGCCGCGTGGTCGACTACATGTTGAGTCCCGATTTCCCCGGCGCCGATGTGCTCCACGACCCGGTCAGCGGTGTCGGGGTAATGGGTTCTTGCGATTTGCGGCTGTCCCACCGTTTATCTGACGGTCGATTCTGACTTGCCGCGTTCGACCACGCGGTATATCTCTGGCGTCATCCCTGTCACGGGGTAGTCGATGCTCGGGACGGAAACTCGACCTGGAATCATCGTGTTTGTCAAAGACGGCGCGATGACAAGTTTGGAGATCTATTCGACCTGACACCCATTCCGGCGTGTCCGTGGCCGGCTTCCACTCCGCAGTTTTGGCCACCAGAAGTACGCACCCCTCGCGGTGATTTCCGACTCTACGTGAGGTTCGGGCCGCCTCCCTTCTGCCGGGCCTCCTTGAGCCGGAATGACTCGCCGGAAGTGGCGACCAAGACGCTGTGGTGCAAGAGCCGGTCGAGCAGGCTGACGGCCGTCGTGTGTTCGGGGAGGAAGCGACCCCAGTCTTCGAAAGGCCAGTGCGAGCCGATGCCGAGCGAGCGGCGCTCGTAGGCCGCGGCGACGATGCGGAAGAAGAGTTGGGCGCCGTTGTCGTCCATCGGGGCGAAGCCGATCTCATCAATCAGGATCAGGTCGGCCTTCAAGATCTGTTCGATCACCCGGCCGACGGAGTTGTCGGCCAGTCCGCGATAGAGCGTCTCGACCAGATCGGTGGCGGTGAAGTAACGCACCCGCTTGCCGGCGTCGACAGCGTGGTGTCCGAGGGCGACGAGGAGATGGGACTTGCCGGTCCCCGCCGGTCCGACCAGACAGAGGTTCTCCTTGGCTGCGATCCACTCGAGGCTGGTCGAGGTACTCGAAGGTGGCTCGGGGCACCGACGACGCGGCCACGTCGAACTCGTCGAGCGTCTTGGTGACCGGGAAGGCGGCGGCGGCCAGGCGGGCTCGGGCGTTCGAAGCGTCACGCGAGGCGATCTCGGCCTCGACCAAGGTGCGCAAGAACTCCTCGGGCTTCCAGCGCTGGGTCTTGGCCACCATCAACAGTTCGGGCGAGAGACGGCGCATGGCACCGAGGCGAAGTCGCCGGAGCCCTGCTTCGAGGTCGGCTGGCAGTGCGGGAGGTGTCGTGCTCATGACTCGGTCCCGATGGCGTAGTCACCGAGCGAGCGCACGGCGACCGCGGGCAGGTCGACGATGAGCGCGTCACCGGGCTGGCGTGGTCGGGCCACGCCGGTGCCCGCCGCGAGGATGGAGCGCACGTCGTGGGCCCGGAACCGCCCGAACTCGACGGCGCGCTCGATGGCGGCCACCAGTGCGGTTCGGCCGTGCGCCGCTTCCATGGCGCACAGCTCGACGAGGTCGGCCGCGAGCGTGGTCGACCCCTCGAGCGGCGGCCGCCTTGATGAAGTCCTCAGCAGCCGGCCCGAGGGCGACGAAGGCCTTCTCCGCCTCTGTCTTGGGCCGCACCGCCCGGGCGGGTAGAGGCCGCGGCCCGCCGTAGTGGTCGTCGCAGATCGCCGTCTCACCAGGGGCGACGAGCGCGTGCTCGGCGATGATCTCGCCCAAGAACACGGCCATGACCACACCGTCGGCGACCCGCGAGCTCGACGGTGCGCCCGATGTGGGCCGTCGGCACCGAGTAGCGGGCCGAGCCGAAGCGCACACAGCTCAGGCGGTCGACCTTGCGCAGCACGACCTTGCCGATCCGGGCCCGGAGCGCCGGCAGCTCGCCCAGCAAGGGGCGCTCGATCTCGAGGCGCTCGGCCGGGATCGCGGCGATCTCGCTATGCACCTGCGCGTTCACTTCGGCGCTCCACGCCCGGCCCTTGGCGTTCGCGTTCACCAGGTCGGCGACGCTGAGCTCTTCGGGGATCATGAGGTCGGACTTCACGTAGCCGACGAGGTTCTCGACCAGGCCCTTGGACTCGGGGTCCGCACCTTCACAAAAGTCCGGGCGGGTGCCGTAGTGGGTGACGAAGCGCACGTAGTCCGGTGTCGGAACCACGAGCCCGGCCACCGTGGCGCCTTTGAGACATCCCATGCGATCGGTCAGGAGGGTTTTCGGCACCGCCCCGATCGTCTCCATGCACTCGGCCAACGCCGCCATGGTGCTCTGTGCCCCGAGGTTGTCGGCGAAGGTGACGAAGCGGAATCGGCTCCACGCCAGCACGGCGCAGAACACAAAGAGCGGGCCGATCTCGCCCCAGTCGAACACCAACACGTCGCCCGGCGCCCACACTCCGGGCCGACGACCCCGGTGATGATCCACGCCGCCACTTGTCCTTGGCCTCGGCCACCGCCCGGCGCAAGTTGCGCGCCGAGCCCTCGTAGCCCGCAGCCCGAACCACCGGGAGCAGCCGCTTGGCCGAGATCCGCCCGTCGGTGCGTTCCACCCGCTTGGCGATGATGGCGCTCACGTCGTCGTAGTTGTGGGCGACGAGCACCTCGGCACCTGGTGGAGTCGCCTCGGCGGCTCTGGCCTTGGCCACGGCTCGCTTGACCGTCTTGTCAGTAGTGCCGCAGATCGCGGCTGCCGCTCGATAGGAGCCCACCTCTTGGAAGGCAGCATTCATGTCCATTCGTTCCCTCGCTGATTTCATGGAGGTATCCCCTCGGTCGGTGCGGCGGTTGGATTGCACCGCCACCGTGTCCGGCCGGGGGGACCCTCGAGTGGATGCTTCAGCGAGGGGTGCGGACTTCTCGTGGCCAAAAACGGGGACTTCTGGTGGCCATCAGTGCGGACTTTTCATGGCCATAAGTGCGGACTTTCTCGTGGCCACGGACACCGGCGGAATGGCCGCCACCTGAGGAGATCGCGCTCATTGAGGGGTAGTAGGGCGTCGAGTGGCCCACGAACCGGGCACCGTGACACGCCACAAACCCTTTAAATTCTCGATCTGGCTGAGAAACGAGGTCACATCGTCGGAGGATCGAAGCCGATAGATCGAGCAGCTCAGGTCCGAGCTGGCCAGAGCGGTCGCTGTGTCGTGTCTGCCGTGGTTGGCGTAGCGCCATATCCAACGCCAGGAGTCCGTGAGGGGGGCCGGATGACCTTCCAGTTTCCTCAGCGTGGCCCGGTACAAGCACGTAGGTCTTGGAAGATCGAGCCACACGACAGCGTCTGCCGCACGGAATCGAGCAGGCGCGACTGCCCGGTAGTCGCCTGAAATGACCCAGCGCTCACCGCTCACCAGCTCGGAGTGCTTCGTTATCCATTCCTCATCGGTAGCTAGCCGAGATCGACGCCAGTAGTAGTCGTCGAGGTCGAGCACTGGCACGCTGAGCCTCGTCCCTAAACGTACGGCAAGCGTGGTCTTGCCGGATTCGACGGGACCCACAATCGCAATGCGGTTCACAACCCAAAGGATGCCCCGAGGGTGTCGCTCTCCCGGCGATCTGGGGCGGTTGCATCGGGCTGGGCACGCCTGTGGGGCTGTCATGACGCGTCAAATGACCAGTAGGGTCGAGCTGTGATCGCCCGGGATCAGGCGCCGGAGGCCTTCACGGCATGGGACGAATTGATCGATGCAGTCGCGTCGATCACGCCGACCAACCTGACGGAGCAAGCCCATGCCATCGCTCAGGCCAGCCTCGACCCGAGTGTTCCTGCCGTTCCGAGATCTGACGCAATGGCCTTCGCCGAACAGATGGTCGTCGATGTGGCATCTATCACCACTGCTGTTCGAGCGGCCGGGCTGGCCGAACTCGGTGCCGGTGCCCCGGCCTTCGTGCTTGCAGTATGGACGCAGGACATGATGATTCGCGCCAATGCCGCCTGGCGCGAGATGTTCGGCGAAGAATGGCATTCGATGCCGACTTCTGCCGAGGCCGATCCCTGGGTGGCCCACGAAAGATTTCTCCTAGAGGTGGCCAAACTGCCAGCCCTCGATCCGGTTACTTCCGAACTGGTCAGGCTCCGCGGGGCGAGAGCCCACGACTGCAGGCTCTGCCAGTCCCGCAGGAGTGTGAGCGCCATAGATCTGGCAGGTGGGAGCGATCTGTTCGATGACAGGGATCCGAGCGGTATCTCCGACGCCCAGTCCCTGGCCCTCCAGGTCGTGGATGCCTTCGTGTGGCAGCCGATCCGGTGGCCACCCGGGCTCGGCAAGCAGGTCGTGGACGCTCTGGGTCCTGCAGCCGCAACCGAGCTGGCCCTCGATATCGTCCGCAACGCCGCGAATAAGATGGCTGTCGCATTCGACGCGGACGACCCGCTGGTGGAGACGGGCGTCGAGTATTACGACATTGACGTATCGACCGGGGAACTGCGCTACAACGTCAGCCCGGTCACGCCCAGCGCTTGAACCACCGGCTCGCGATGCGGTGGAATCGACACAACACGGACGAAGCAACTGAGACGTTCGGAGAACCGCAGGCAGGCCCGCGAGCCGGCGAACGTGGATACACGACGAACTTGGCGAGGTTCTTCTAAGGTCGTAGAGATGAGTGCAGACGGTGGTCCGCGGGCTTTTGTGCGCGCACTCTCTCGGCCGGAGCTCCTGCGGACTTGCAAGGCGTGCGGGTACTCGTGGAAGGTGTCACGCTATTACGCCAAGATGAGACCGAAGGGACCTCCCGTTGGTTACCATTCGGCAAGGTCGGTTGACGTGGGTGGGACGGTTGATCAAAACGCAGCGATGGCGGAGGAAGTTGCCACCTTCAGGACGTGTGCGAAGTGTGGCGCCCAGAAATACACCCAGAAGCGGATGTGGCGTGAATCGAAAGCTGAGTTTGACGGCTCGGACGAGTAGTGGGCAGATGGGCCTGTGCCCGCCCCAGAGCTATTGAGGTGTGGGTCCCGGGCGCTCCTACCCGGAGCTGCTCCTTTAGTGGCACCCGATCCCGGAGTACTGGGACACTCAGCCAAATCCCACTGGTTGGCTCAGCTGGTAACGGCCAAGACGATTTGCGATGTCAGGTACGAGGTGATGGCTCCACTGCGATCGGTCAGGTCCTGCAGCTTGTCGGCGACAGCGGAGGCCAGGGCACCCCGCATCTCGCTGCTGAGAGCGCCTATCTCTGCTGCCAACCCTGAAGCGGCCAAGCTGCGATCAAGCTGAGCGGCGCCGCCATCAAAACGTACCGGCAGACCTATCTCGTCTACGAAGACCTCGCCAAACCCTGCGGCAGTCACCATGTCAGCCAAGGCGCGTGGTGCATGCAGACCCCAGGGGCCGTTGGCATAGCGTTCTGCCGCGTCGCGGCCCATGACCTCGCCGATGGCGTCCCTGAGGGCGGCGAATGGAGGGCAGGTCTCGACGCCGGACCATACGGCCAGACCCATTCGGCCACCGGGTCGTAGCGCCCGACGCATCTCCGCCAAGGCGCCCTCGCGGTCCAGAAAGAACTGGAGCCCCTGTTGGCAACAGGCCACGTCGAACGAGGCCCCTGGAGCAGCGAGGGGTACGGCAGGGCTCAGACGGTATTCGATCGGGGATCCGTCGGCGAGGGACCCCTTCGCCTCGGCAATCGCGAGCATCGCAGCACTGAGGTCGGTCGCGAGCACGTGACCGGATGGGCCCAATCGAGCAGCTGCCAGCCGCGCTACGGTGCCCGGCCCCGTGGCTAGGTCCAGCAGACGCTCTCCCGGGGTGACCGTCAGAGCGTCGAGGAGATACTCGCCCCAAGGCATGAACATCGGCCCTACGAGGGCCTCTTCGTAGGCCTCCATCCCATCGGTCGACGCTGTCGCAAAAGCGGCACTCCACTCGTGTGCATCGTCGTCGCTGCCGGCTGACATGCGATCCTGGCCTCCCTGCCCGAGCGCAATCTCGCAGATCCTAGATGCGTGGGTGCCGTCTTCACCTCAGCGACGCTCGATCCGGCGGGTCGTACTGCGGCGACGGGCCGCTGCGGCTCTCCAAGGCTTGGGCTGATTCTTGATCATCTGCTCCAGAGCTCCGGAACCACCGCGAAGGATCGCGCTCATAGCGCCCCACTTCGTGCGCGCAACAGTCAAGTGGGACATGCCATCGAAGTGCCGAACTTCCCCAACGTCCAGGCGGAAAGTGACAGTGCGAGGATGTTGCCGGTCGCGCGTTTTCGGGCAACGTATGGTCGTCTCTGATCGACGGTGTCCCCAAGTTTGTTGAAGTGAGGTGGTGGTCCCCCTCCTGAGTCCTGCCGTGAGGTAGGTGTTCAGGAGACCAATCCAAAGAACCACCCAGGAAAGGGACCACCAATGAAGAAGAAGCTACCCGTCGTGACCGTCGCGCCGGTGGACGAGTCTGATCGCCTTGCCGACCTGCCGCTTGAGGCAACCGTCGCCTTGGCCGAGGTTGCCGGAGCCCTCAAAGACGGCCTGCTGGCCTTCGCGTCGGCTGCCGGGCTCGTCGTGATGCGCCAGATGATGGAGGCCGAACTGAGCGAAGTGATCGGCGAGAAGCACACCAAGATCGGGGCCCAAGAGCGGGTCGGAAATTGGCATGGGACGACCAAGGGCTCGGTCGTGCTCGGTGGGCGCCAGGTCAAAACCGAGCGACCGCGGGGACGCAGCAGCGGCGGGGAGGAGATCGGGCTCGACACCTGGAAGGCGTTCAGCTCGGCCGATCTGCTCAACTCCGTCGTCGTCGAGCGCATGCTGGCCGGGGTGGCCACCCGACGTCACGGCGACGTGGCCGAGCCGGTCGGAGAAGAGCTCGAGGGGCGCTCCAAGTCGATGTCCAAGTCGGCCATCTCGAGGCGCTTCGTCGCCGCCACCACCAAGGCCATGGGCGAGCTGATGGCCCGGAACCTCTCGGACCTCGACGTGGCCGTGCTCATGATCGACGGGCTCGACGTGGCCGGTTCGTGTGCGGTGGTCGCCCTGGTCATCACGGCCGACGGCACCAAGGTCCCCGTCGGACTGTGGCTCGGCGACACCGAGAACAAGACGGTGGTCACCGCCCTCTTGGCCGACCTCGTCGCCCGAGGCCTCGGCGTCGACTCGGGCGTACTTTGTGTCATCGACGGCGCCAAGGCGCTTGCCGCAGGCATCAAGAAGGTGTTCGGCGATGCCGCCTCGGTGCAGCGCTGCGTACTGCACAAGCGTCGCAACGTCGAGGGGCACCTGCCGACGGAGTTGGCCGAGGTCACCGACAAGCGACTGGCTCTCATCTTCGCTCAGCCCGACGCGACCAAGGGGCTGGCCGCCGCCAAGGCACTCGCCAAAGAGCTCGAGGACGACCATCCCGATGCCGCTGCGTCACTGCGCGAAGGGCTCGAGGACATGTTCACCGTGAGGCGTCTCGGCGTCGGGGGCACCTTGGCCGCGACCTTGACCACCACCAATTGCATCGAGTCGATGATCTCGATCGCCAAGCGGACGACGCGTCGAGTCACGAAGTGGAAGGACGGCTCGATGAAGAAGCGCTGGGTCGCCGCCGGCATGCTCGAAGCAGAGCGCTCGTTCCGACGCGTACGAGGTCACAAGGACATGGCCAGGTTGGTCGCCGCCCTTGGCCACCAGGTCACACCTGCCGTTGTTACACCCGAAGAATACGATCAGGCAGCAGCCTGAACGTGCTGTGGCCACCGCTGAACTTCAACAGCGAACGGGGCAACGTCTCTCTGATCCGTCGAGCTGATCTATGGGCTACCGCCGTCGGACAGCCGAATCGTGCGCGCCGTTTCGACTGCTCGCGATGAGCAAGCATTCGGCCGTCTGAGGTCGGAAGAACGTGTCGCTGACCCGGCCATCAGGGCACCCCGGTGTGGCTATTTGCCGTGTCAGTTTAGGTTGACAAATCCAGAGTGTCAGTTCACACTGACAGGCGTGGACATCGAAACACTGAGCGTGAATCTCTCGTCGGATGACCCGGCAAGTGGGCTACGCGCCTCGTTAGCGCTCCATCGCCTGGCTGAGAGAGTCGAAGCCGACCAGGTCGCGTCGGCCCGGGAAAAGGGCTGGTCGTGGCAGCAGATCGGAGACGCTTTGGGCGTCACCCGCCAATCCGTGCACACCAAATACAACAAGGAATCGTCATGACCACCGAATCCGTTGCGCCAGAGATGCTTCACGGCTGGGCCATCTATTTGCGGGCCGGCGAGGAGGCTCGTCGCCGAGGTGATCGCCGAACGGGCACCGATCACATCTTGCTCGCCGTGTTGGAGGATCCCTCGGTCGAAATCGTGTTGGGCGTGAGCTTGCAGCAAGCTCGCCGAGCCCTTGAGTCGCTCGATCACGAAGCGCTGGGTGCCCTGGGCCTGGGGTCCGGCACCGAGGCTCCCCCACTGCCGATGCGCGCCGTGCCGAAGAAGCCGAGGATTAGAGACGTCGCGCAAAAAGATCGCCTCCGCCTGACACCGGCGGCAAAGAAAGTGCTTGAGAAAGCATCTAAGCCCAACCGTCGGAGGCTCTATGTCACGGCCCAGCAGGTGTTGGCCCAGATCCTCACTCTCCAACCACCAGATCCTGCGGCGGTGCTACTGGGCGCTCTGGGCGTGAACACCTCGGAGGTTCGGCGCCGATTGGATGCGGTCACGCCCGACAGCTGAGTCGCGTCCTAACTCTCGATACGCGCCTGCCACCTTTGCATGCGCCTCAATCAGCCAGTTCGTGGGGCCCATGGTTTCGTCAGCACAGGGCCACCCGCCTCATCTCGTTAGGCGACTACACCGCGCTCACGGAGGTCCGCGATCGAGTCCGGCGAGCCCGAGCTCTGCCAGAAGTTCGTCCGTGTGCTGGCCGAGAGCCGGTGAGCCACCCTGCAGCGTTGCCGGAGTGGCTGAGAATTTGGTGGGATGGCGAGGTAGGCGAGTGCGCCCGACTACGTCATGATCGGCCTCCACGAACAGACCCATGGCCTGCGCGTGGGGGTCCTCGGGCAACTCCTCGGCCGAAAGGATCATGGCGAAGGGCACCCGCTCGGCCTCGAGGCGGGCCGAGGCCTCGGCCATCGAGAGATTCGCGGCCAGGGCGTAACACATGTCGATGATCGGCTCGAGGACATCGCGGTGGCGGATCCGTTCGGCGATGGTGGCTACACGGGGATCATCGAAGCCTGTGGCCCCCAACGCCCGGCACATCCCGGCGAAGTCGTGATCTGAAGTCGGAGTGACGATGCCCCAGCCGTCGGTGAAGCGAATTGGAGAGAATCCCGCCTGGAAGCTCGAGTGCTGGGTGTGATCGGACTCGAGCAGGACCTCGTTGGCCGCCGCGTCGGCCCACAAGAATGTCGTGACGGCATCGACCATCGACAGTTCGAGGTGCTGGCCCCCGCGTCCGCGGTCCCGGGCAAGCAGAGCGGCGGTGACGGCTTGAAAGGCGAAGAGAGCGGTCACCTTGTCGGCCGCCGACTGGCGCAGGAACACTGGCACTCCGTCGCCGGGGTCGGCCTGGCTCGCCGCGAAGCCGGCGTAAGCCTGGATCACCGTGTCGTACGCGCTGCGATCGCTGTACGGGCCGACGGTTCCGAAACCCGAGATGGACGCGTACACCACCTCGGGGTTCACCGATCGAACGTCCTCGTAGCCCAGCCCGAGGCGGTCCATGACGCCCGGGCGGAAGTTCTGAAGAACGACGTCGGCAGTCTCGGCCAGGCGGAGGACGATGTCGATGCCCTCAGGTCGCTGCAAGTCAACCGCGATGCTGCGCTTGCCTCGGTTGCAGACCAGATAGAGCGAGCTCATCCCGTTGACAGCTACCCCCACCCAGCGAGCGATGTCGCCGATCCCGGGCCGCTCGACCTTGACCACGTCGGCCCCTTGGTCGGCCATCAGCGCGGCGACGTAGGGCCCGGTAAGTGCGATCGAGAGATCAAGAACGCTTACGCCCTCCATCGGTCCGCCCGAGGACGCGCCGGCCTCGCTCTCCGACATTGGTCAGGCCGAAGGACCCAGCCGCAGGGTCAACGAGAAGACGCCTACAGACAGGACTCCCGATGGAGCGTCAGGACTCGGTTGGATCCCCTTCGTGAACAACTCGATTGGCATTGGACGACCGGCCTTTCCGGGGTAAGCCCATCGCTCACGGGCCCCGACGGCCAGTCAAAAGCTCATGGATCCGGATCCGACCAACACTAGGGCTCAGAGTTGTAGCCCGTCGGAGCTCGTAGGTGCCATGGGGACGTTGCCCCGTTCGCTGTTGAAGTTCAGCGGTGGCCACAGCTCGTTCAGGCTGCTGCCTGATCGTACTCTTCGGGTGTAACAACGGCGGGTGTGACCTGGCGGCCAAGGGCGGCGACCAGCTTGGCCATGTCCTTGTGACCTCGTACTCGTCGGAACGAGCGCTCTGCTTCGAGCATGCCGGCGGCGACCCAGCGCTTCTTCATCGAGCCGTCCTTCCATTTCGTGACTCGGCGGGTCGTCCGCTTGGCGATCGAGATCATCGACTCGATGCAATTGGTGGTGGTCAGCGTCGCGGCCAAGTGTGCCGCCGACGCCGAGACGCCGGACGGTGAACATGTCGTCGAGCCCTTCGCGCAGTGACGCAGCGGCGTCGGGATGGTCGGCCTCGAGCTCTTTGGCCAGTCCCTTGGCGGCGGCCAGCCCCTTGGCCGCGTCGGGCTGGGCGAAGATGAGGGCCAGTCGCTTGTCGACGACCCCGGCCAGCTCCTTGGGCAGGTGACCCTCTACGTTTCGACGCTTGTGCAGAACGCAGCGCTGCACCGGGCGGCGTCGCCGAACACCTTCTTGATGCCCGCGGCGAGCGCCTTGGCGCCGTCGATGACGCAGAGCACGCCCGACTCGACGTCGAGGCCCCGGGCCACGAGATCGGCCAAGAGGGCGGTGACCACCGTCTTGTTCTCGGTGTCGCCCAGCCAGAGCCCGACGGGGACCTTGGTGCCGTCGGTGGTGATGACCAGGGCGACCACGACACACGAGCCGGCCACGTCGAGCCCGTCGATCATGAGCACGGCCACGTCGAGGTCCGAGAGGTTCCGGGCCATGAGCTCGCCCATGGCCTTGGTGGTCGCCGCCACGAAGCGCCTCGACACGGCCGACTTGGACATCGACTTGGAGCGCTCCTCGAGGTCTTCTCCGACCGGCTCGGCCACGTCGGCGTGGCGCCGGGTGGCCACCCCGGCCAGCATGCGCTCGACGACGAGGGAGTTGAGCAGGTCGGCCGAGCTGAACGCCTTCCAGGTGTCGAGCCCGATCTCGGTCCCTCGGCGCTGCTGCGGCCCCGCGGGCGCTCGGTGCTCACCTGGCGCCCGCCGAGCACGACCGAGCCCTTCGCGTTGCCGTGCCAGTTTCCGACACGCTCTTGGGCCGCGATCTTGGCGTGCTTCTCGCCGATCGCCTCGGTCAGTTCGGCCTCCATCATCTGGCGCATCACGACGAGTCCGGTGGCCGACGCGAACGCCAGCAGGCCGTCCTTGAGCGCTCCGGCCACCTCGGCCAGGGCGACGGTCGCCTCGAGCGGCAGGTCAGCGAGGCGATCTGCCTCCTCCACCTGCGCGACGGTCACGACGGGTAGCTTCTTCTTCATTGGTGGTCCCCTTTCCTGGGTGGTTCTTTGGATTGGTCTCCTGAACACCTACCTCACGGCAGGACTCAGGAGGGGGACCACCACCTCACTTCAACAAACTTGGGGACACCGTCGCCATGGGCCACGGGAGCGCACCGATTGCCCGTTGTGGAGTGCCCCGCACACTTTCTCTACTACCGGATACCGCATGGGCCGCGTGTTTGCGTCGTGCCGAATTGCCACACCTACCCGGCGCACGGGGGCAGTCTGGAGACCGCGCAAACCGCCCGGCCTAAGTTTGCGGCTCTGACCACGATCGTCGGAGATTCCCTTCGGGAGTGTCCCTCCGACCGCTCAGACGGACGCAGCGAGCTTGAGGATGGCCTCGATCACCACGTCGGGATTCGAGAGCATGGCAACGTGGCTGCTGGCAACCTCATACGTTGTAGCGCCCATCCGCTTCGCGACGAACCGTTCCAGTTCCGGATTCACGGTGTGGTCTTCGGTCCCCACGACGTACGCGCACGGCTTCGACTTCCAAGCGGCACCAGGAATCTTCTGATTGAACAGGTCAACAACCGGGACGCCCTGGGTGGCCCAGACGAGCTGCTGCTCCTCGGCCGAGAGGTCGCCACAGAAGTACCCGATGCCCTCGCGCTTCAACCAGATACGGCCTTCCGCGACTTCGATGTGATCCAAGACATCTGTTTTGGGGAACTTTTCCTGCAGGCTCTGCGAGGTTTCGTCGTCGTCCGGGGCGAGCGCGCAGATATAGACCAGACCCACAACTCGGTCGTCGGTTCCAGCGGCAGTGATCACGGTTCCGCCATATGAGTGACCGACCAGGATGGCCGGGCTCTTGACCTGCCCCAGGGCGCGCTTGACTGCTGCCACGTCGCCCTCCAGAGAGTCCAGGCTGTTCTGGGTGGACACCACCTCGTGCCCATCTTCGATCAACGCGGGGATCACTTTGCTGTAGCACGAGCCGTCAGCCCAGAGCCCGTGTGCGAACACGACGCTCGGCTTGCCTTCCATGGACATAGTTCCTCCCTTCACTGGACACGAACCGGAGATCCGCGTCACCTACGAACCCAAGCTTTGCGCCAAAAATCCGCCAGGTCCACCGAACCCTGGCCGCGGTCGCCGATGCCATGGACGCCGCCCGCTCCGCTGTCGTCGATGCGCAGCAGCAGGACGACGAAGGGACCCCGAGTGCGCGGACTCAGAACCCCGCGGCGCGTCTGGATTTCGCGGGGATGGCGAGACACCGACGCCTGCAGGCCGAGAGGCATGGCCTCTGACCTGGACTTTTCCGTCGGGCTGCCGGGATTTGAACCCGGGACCTCTTGACCCCCAGTCAAGCGCGCTAACCAAGCTGCGCCACAGCCCGTAACTACTTTGTCCTGGTCAGAGCTTCGACCGAGGAGCCCCTACCCTACCAAGTCAGCCATTTGTCAACGCTTTGTCAACGCGGGGTCGGCAGAAGATCGGGCAGAGGATTCTGTCACGCTGCCGGCTGGCGCAGCACCCGCCGCCCACGGCGGCTCAGACCGCCCCAAACGCCTTGCGTGTCGGAGTGCTCGAGGGCAACGCTCAGACATTCGCTGCGGACCTCACAGCCCGCGGAAATAGCCGTCGCGGCGGCGGTCGACTGGCCCCGCTCGATGAAGAAGGTCTCGGTCCCCATCCCCCGGCAGGCGGCCCGTCGGTGCCAGGCCGGCCGGTTGACGAGTTCGGCGAGCAGCGCGTCGATGCTGGGCGCCTCGGGCGTCATCAGCCAACGGAGTTCGGTCTCGTGCACCAGCGGCAACGGTAGGACGGCGGTGTGCGTTTCGGGCGGATGCCTGGGCGGCTGACGGCAAGGGCAAAGTAGCGTTCCGGCCATGACCGACTTCAAAGACCCTGAAGACGTGAACCGAGCGGTGGTGGAGTTCGTCAAAGACCACGACAGCTGCAGCAGCGAGGACGTGGTCGCCGGGATCAGTCCCACCGGTGTGCTGGATCACAGGAAGGCCATCGGTCTCGCACTCGTGGCCCTTATCGGCACCGAGCTGACGGGGAACCGTGTGACCGACTACAGGACGACGTACGACCATGACGCCGACTGGGACATCCGGTGGACGGATCTTGTCCCCATCGGAAGCAATGCGGGTGGGGGCCCTTCTCGCAGAACGTGACTCCGCGATTGGGGCTTAGGGGGAAGTTTTCGGCCGGCGGCGCGGCGTAGGCGTCAGTCCTCCGGCTCTGGCAGCGTCCGCAGCCATTGAGTCAACATCCACCGGCTCTGGAAGTGCAGTTCCACCCAGAAGTCGGTCGCATGGCCCCCTTCGGTGGCCATGAGGTACTGGTGCATGAAGAGTTCAGCAGCGTCGGTGCTGTCCATCTCGACCGAGACGGGGCCTGTCGCTTTGCCGAAACCGCTGCCGGGGGTGTAGCCGGCGCCGGGATCCACTCGCTGTAGCAACCCGTCGAACTCGTCGTAGTCAGCCTTGGCCTTGGCCGCGACGTCGCCCTCAAGATGCGATTCGACCTCATCAAGAGTCAGGCCCTCGCCGCCGGCCCCGAAGTAGGCGTCGGACAAGAAGAACGTCCCGTACCCCTCGGCGGCGGGGTCCCTCAACTTGGATTTGGTCAGGGTCCTCCCCGGCGCTCGGCCACCCGGCGGAGCCGGTTCTCGCGGACCTGGTCGTCTCTCGCTGCCATCACCTGCATGGTACGTACCTCCTGAGTCGCGCCCCGGGATAGGGACTGTTCTAAGAACTATACCCGGAACAGTTCTAGGAGTAGGATCATCCCCGGCAGCCGACAGGTCGTCGGGTGTCACCAGAGAGGGAGGATCATGACGGAAGATAGATGTCCGGTGTGGTGTGACGGGCATACCGACCTGAGCCACTACAGCAACGAGTTCCTGTTCGAGGACGGTGCTCCTTGCGGCGAACATCACGGGCTCGTTTTGACGTTGGTCGAGCCTCACCACGCCGACCAGCCTTTGGGAAGGTTCGGCCATGGTGAGCCCTCGTGGGAGCCCGCCCGGCTGAACGTTTCGCTTCTCCAAAAGATGGGGGCCCTGACACCCACGGTCGAGGTCGTCGTGCCGAAGGAATCGTTTCGGCTGACAGTCGAGGAGGCCGAACGGCTTCGAGACGCACTAACCGATCTGCTTACGGACGTCGACCGAGACCTCAAAGCGTGGCTTGAGGCGCACGCAGGTGAGGAGGTGCCGGCCTGACCGCGAGCGACGTCGACGGTTGGTAATCCGGCTTGGTAGCAGCGACCAGCCCCGCTTCGGCGGGGTCGAGTCGCGTCTGAGCGTCAGTTGAACGCTGGCGGCCCTGAACAATCCCGCTGAAGCCCGGCGAGCCCTAGGTGGCGCCGGCTGTGCTCCCCAGCGTTCCCTGACTCGACGCGTCCCCGCTTGCGCGCACCAGGATCACGATGCTGGCGATGATGACCCAGAGGCCAGCTGGAATGGGTCCAAAGAAGGGAAGCACCAAGGAAACGACTCCGAGGACGACGCCAACCCAGCCAAGCCAGCGAGCCAGCACGCCGCTGGTGATCAGTGCGATACCCATCGCCAACAAGAGGAGCGCCTGTCCAACGCCAGTGAGGATTACGTTCGCGTCCTGCTGGAGGGAATTGAGAGTCTGTAACACACTTGCGCTGATGACGGAGCTACCCAAGTAATCCCACAAGGCGAACCGGAGCCCGCCCGACAATGCTCCGCCGGCGGCAAAAAAGATGACGCCAACGAAGCCGAGATTGATCAGCAGTCGATTCGCCTGGCGCTCGATCAACAGTTCGCGCAGATACCAGAAGAACACCAGCCCGACGAGCACGGCCAGTTCGAGCAGGTACGCGCTTGCAAGTTGAGCGCCTCTGTGTTGATGGTAATAGCTGAGGACCGTCGCAATTGACGCATTCGCGGCCGGCGAGTTACCGGCGACAGCGATTGACACAATGACGAGGACGACGAACAGCAGCCCGCCAAGCCCGATCACGCGCCGTTGACTACTGGACATGGGCTAAACCTCCCCAGTTGTGTGTCCCGACGCAGAAAGCATAGGGCCGGCCTCGTTGTGCGAGCGGGGATGCCTACTGAGTCATGGGAGGCTGCCCGTTTGGCCTGACACACCTACGACGTAGCCATCGCCAGCGAAGGATCCGTGAAAGCGAGCAGCCGCGGCTTCGGCGGGGTCGTTTCGCGTCATGACTCACCCCACGGCGACGCTGAATCGCACCGTATAAAGCAGCTCCTCGAAGCGACTGATCTCGACCAGGTGCAACCCTTCTTTTTTGAACTCGGCCGTCATGAGAAAGGGAGTGACAACGAAGTTCGGAGCGTCCTCAATGCCGGTCATGGCCTCGACCCACAAAACCATGTCGCCTTCGTAAAGCGTGGTGCTATCGGGTCCGCGCAGCCGGAACTCCAGCGCAAAGGTGTCGCCGAGCTCGTCGTCTGCAAACTCGGCGACGAGGCCGAGCGATACCGCCCTCCCAAAGGGCAGCTCGTGCGGAACGAATAGCACCCCGGCAAACGCGCCATGGGCGTACAGCGTGCCGGCATGTTGCTCCACGTGGCCCGCTACGAACGCGGATTCGATTCTCACTTCAGCAGCTCGTCGCCGACGTCGTCACCCTCGCACCCGTCGAGTCGGTCGACGCCTGCGAGCGCGTGCGGTCCGTCACCTGCCAGCCGCCTTCGCCCGAGCTGGCCGAGGCCGAGGTGCCTCCGGCGCGCGGCGAAGCGCAGCACTGCCGATCAGGGCGGCGACCACAGAGGCCGCCCCCGGTCCCGGCGTGGCGACAGAGATCACCACGGGATTGGGAGGAACGCCCGTCATGCTCACATCCGTGCCGCCGTCGCCTTGGTCTGCTTGACCACAGAACGCGTGACTTCCTTTCCGTCGAGGTAGACGTGCGCCACGATGTGGAGGCGCTGGCGGCCGCTCCCGATGGAGGTTCCCGAGGAACCGCCGCCGAAGACGTCATGCCACAGCCCCTCGGCGCCCGCCGCGATGTGGCTGCGGGCCGTGTCGGCGTAATGCGCTGCGTAGTGACGGTCGTAGTCGAAACCAGTATGGAGGCCGTGTTCGACGGTTCTGGTTGCCCCCTGGACGTGGAGCGGGTCCCAGGTCTTCCCTTCGAATAGTGCTTTTGTCTGCCTCGCTGTGACGTAGAGGGCAGCACCCAAGGCAGCCACACCGACTAGGCCCGAGCCGCCGGCTCCAACGACTGCCGGTGCCACTTTCTTCACTGCCCCGAGTCCCGCCAGGCCGCCCGAGCGTCCGCTCGCGATCGCCAGGCGCTCGTCGGCCACGGCGAGGTCGTTGGTGGCGATGGTCGACTCGCCCAACACCATGTTGGTGCGCTGCAGGGCTACCTGTTCCTCACTCTGTCCGAAGATCAGACGCGTGTAGGCATCGATGACGCCGCGGATCGCGCCGCCCGAGGACAGGAGGGCGCGGTAGAGATAGAGGCCGATGGCGGGGACCAAGATGGCGGTCACCGCGGTGCCGAGTGCGACGACCAGCACCTTGTTATGGTCCAAGACGCCGAGGAGGTCGGTGAAGAGCTTGATCCCCTCGGTGACATCAGGGCAGCGCGTCCTTGCCGAACTGCGTGCCGAGGGTCTCGAGCGTCGGCGCCGAGTCGGTGGAGCTGGAAGTCCAGCGTCGCCGTCGTCATCGCCCAGTCCGACATGAAGCGCTTGTTCGTCGAACCGCGGTCGATCTGCCCGGACTTCGCAGCCAACGCGGGCAGGTTCGGTACAGCTGCATGATCGACGTGCCCATGCGGCCACCGCCGAAGGCCCGTGCGATCAGGTCGCCCTGGAGTTCTGGCGAGAGACCACCGGCAGAGAGCGACCGCTTGAGGAGCTCGAGGGCGTTGTAGATGCCGCCCGCCCCGCTGTTGTTGCGCAGCGCACCGGAGAGCTGCGTCGTGGTGAGGCCGGCCGAGACCAGGGCGGAGGCCATGGCCGATAGACGCCGCCGAGGCCTGGGTGGAATCGAGCCCGGCCGCCGTGAGCAGCTTGTCGGACTCCTGGGTGGGAGCACCGAGGAGGGCGAGCGCCATGCGCAACCGGGTCCCGGCCTGCGCGGCGGGCGTGCCGATGTCGGTGAGGCGGGCCAGCGCGCCGCCGACCGAGGACAGCTGACACGCCGAAGGTCTTGGCCGTCGACGCGATGCCCGAGCGCCAGAGCGGAGTTGAGGTCGCTCCAGTGCATGTTGCCCGCACCGACGATGGCGTTGAGCAATGCAGCGGTATGGCCGGTCTGGGCGGTGCCGAACCCGTACGCCTTCATGACGCTGGTCAGCGAGTTGACAGTGTCCTCGGGCGATGCCCCACCGATGGCGGCGAGCTTGGCGCCGTAGTTGGTGATGGCGATCGTCTCGCCAACCCCGAAGCCGGTCGAGGCCGGGTGGTAGGCGGCCTGGAGATAGGCGGTCGGAGAGATGCCGAGGCTCGCCGCGTTGCGCATGGCGGCCGAGCCGATGGCGTTCATCGCCGTGACGGTCAGGCCGGCCTGCGTGCGCAGCTGGGTGAGAGCAGTCTGGTAGCTCTGCGCCCACTTGATGGACTCGTACGTCCACGCCGCGCCGGCGGCTGCGAGCGTCAAGAAGGCGACCTTGCCAACCCTGGCCAACGCGTCGGTCTCGGCCGAGACGACACCGAGCTGGGTCTCGTACGCCTCCATCTTGACCTGGAGGGCTTCGAGCCCAGCGCCCTGCTCCGCGTACCCGGCCGCTGCCGTGCGCGACGACGCGGCACCCGAGGCGATGGTCTTGTTGAGATCGGCCGTTGCGGCGGTGATCTCGCGGATCCCCGTGAGGACGCCGTCCTTGCCGATGAGGAGGAGGCGGGCGCCGACATTGGATTCAGCAGCCACTGGTCACCTCCGGCTCAGCTCACAGACCGGCCAGTGCGGGAGCGGAGCTGAAAAGAAGGAGATCCCCACCCCGCTCCCGCACGCCGGCCAAGGCGGCACAGTAGGCGTCCTCGGCCACCCACAGTCCACCGCTGGGAAGGCGCGTCGGGCGCGGGCGTCATTGTTCCCGAGCACTTCGACGCGCCAAGGACTTCACGTCAGCGCAGCGGGACGCTCAGTGCCGCGACAGCAGCGAGTTCCTGCAGAGAACGCGTGCTGCAGTCCACGCTCCTCGGCCGCCGTGGCGCGGTTGAGCAGCGTCTCGGCTGACTCGTGGATGAGGCGTTCACGGACGGTCTCCGCGATGGTTCGCGCCGGCGCCGTGGCCTTGGGAGCCGGCGTCGTGGCTGCCAGCTGCAGTGCCCGGGCGTCGGTCTCCGTGATATCGAACCGGCGCGCGACTGCGGCGGTCGACGGATTCGGTACGCCGGGCAGCTCGCCCCGGAAAGTCCGGGCGGCCTCGAGTACCTCGGTACGGCTGAGCTGTTGCAGAGTTCTGGACATGTGGTTCCTTTCGGTTGGAGGTCATTGCGTGGTCAGGAGCGGCGCGCCGCCCGCCAGTAACTTGAGACCCTCGAGCAAGCCCTCCTGCCGCGCCGACCTCCCGCATCGGCTGGAGGATGATGGCCGCCAGTTGGCCCGGACCACGGACGGATGTCAGGGCCACACCGTCCACTGTGGGAACGCCGTGGCGGGGGAACTTGGCTCGGCTGGGCCGAACCGGGGGCGCCTCGGGCTCGACGGGAACCTCAACCCCGGCGATGAACGGGGACTCGGCCGTTCCTCCTCGACGGTGGGTCTCCAACCCGCTCCCGGCTTCATAGATCGACTCCGTCGATGGCGTCAGCGTCTGCAGCCGATGAACAGCCGCCTCAACGAACGCGTCGTGCCGCCGGATCGCTGCAACGAGCGCAGGCAAGGGTGCTTCGGCGTTCTGGATCTCGAGGGCCACGTCTTGGCGCAACGAACGCAGTTCGGCGAGGACCTCGTCGCACGCTGTGTCGGCCCTGGCGTCCTTCAGGGCGGCAGCGAGGGCAGCGAGAGGCGCTGTCGCACCCTCGAGAGCAAGAGCAGCGTGTTCGGCCGCCTGGTCCGCGGCTGCGATATCTGTCGCAGTGATCGAGGAGCTTCCTCGCCCGCCGGCCTTGAGCTTCGCCCGCAGAGCAGCGGCGTGATCGTTCGCCTCCTGCGAAGCAATCCGGGCCTTCTCGGCCGCGTCCTGCGCCGCTGCAAATGCCGTCTCTGCGTCGTTCAGTGCTGACATCGCTTGTTGTCGTCCTTCCTGGCAGCCACGGATTCGGCGCAGACTCGCCACGACCGGGGGCCGCGCTCGCCATGGAGGGCGCCGCGTTCGAGCAGCTTTCTCGTGGCCTGCTGGCTGATGTCGAGGGCCTTAGCGGAGGCGGGAACGGTCATCGCTTCCCACTCTCCGGCCTCGCAACGGCGGAAGTCCACTTGCGAAACATCTAGCGAAACATCCGCAACCTTTTTGTTCTCGAACCAGGCGCCAACGTTGTCGATCAGCTCGATCGCAGCCACGATTTCGGGCGCCACGAGGGTCCCGTCTCGACGTGCGGCAGCCAGGTCGCGCTGGAGAGGGTGACGGATGGCGGCGCACACATCTGCCGGGATGAACGCGCCTTCGGAGGTGATTGCGACGGCGGTCATACGAATGGCGATGGTGCCGTCTTGCCGTTGTTCGTCTGGTCGGGATCGAGCCCCGTGGACGTGTCGCCGCTGTAGATCCATCCTCGGCGGGCCGGCTCAGGGATCGTCCCGGCCGCACGCGGCTTGGGCGAGCGCGACGTTGAAGTCCTGAGTTTTGAGCTCGTCCTCGGTGTACAGGACGGGACGACTGATTGGCGTACCCGTCAGGATTCGACACGCCATGGCGCAGGCGATCACTCGGTCGTCGTGGCGGCCGGACTTATGGTCGATCCGCAACACGTTGGGTGAGGTCTCGCGGAGGCGAACGCTCAAGATCTCCTTGCGCAATTCCGCGTCGTCCGGCAGGCGGATCTGCCGGGCCCGAAGCGCTTGTGAGAGGGCGGTGGCCAGGTGACCCACGCTCGAGCTGGAGAATATGAACTCGTGGGCCCCGATGCCAGCCTCACGGAGTTGATCCGCCATCAGATACGCCTGGGACGGGTCGTAGTAGACCGGGGCGCCGTACTTGCGAGCGTTGTACTCGATCCATGAGCGGACGTCGTCGAGCCTGACGGAGCGCAGCGGCTTGGGTGTCCAGACCTGCATCCGGTCGACGATCACGACTGTGTCGGCGCGAGCGTCGGCGCTGCGGGCCTTGTGGGCGATCACGGCTACGGTCCGGTCGTTCTTCACGCCGAGGTCGACGGTGAGGATGTAGCGCACACCCTGCTGCGGCTCGAGGGGCTCAGCGAGGCCAAATGCGGCGTCGACGTCGATCTGGTCGGCGATGGCGTCGTCAGCCACGCTCCAGGTGTTCATCCAGAGCCGTGCGAAGACCGAGGGCATGAGTCGTAGCCGTTCGGACTCGATTTCGGTGGGGTCCGACCACGGCGGTGGTCCGTGGATGTCGCTCACCCGCCACAGCGGATCGCTTTTGGCGGACTCGAGCACGTCGCGGGCAAAGTGCGCGGGCGATCCGGCCGTGGTTATCACGATGCCCCGGCCGCCGGTCTTGGCGAGCCCGGCCCAGAGCGTGTCGAAGAACTCGCGGCGGCGAGCGGTGTCGTCAAAGTTCGCAAGCTCGTCGACCACGAGCCAACAGGGCCGCAGACCGTGCGATCCGGCGGTATCCGCGGCGAGGATGTGCAGCTCGGGCCCGCGGCGAACGGCGGTGATCTTGGAGCCCTCGACCTTGATCTCGCCGCGCAGGGCCGGCGTGCCATCGACGAAGGCCTGGACCGACTGGCGCAGCAGAGCCGCCTGATCGGCGTCAGAGGCGGCGGCGTAGCCCTTCTGGTCGCTGTTGACCGGGAACTGAGTGAGGAGCGCCACGATCGAGAGGGCGGCGACGTCGCGCGTCTTCGAAAAGCCCTTGGCACGTCCCAACCAGTGCCGACGTGGTCCGCTCAGGTCGAGGATCGCACGTGCGTCGGCCCACTGCTCTTCGGTGGCGTTCGGTCCCCAGACGCCGACGTGGTCGGTGAGCGCGGCGAGGAGATCGAGCGGCTCGAGGTTCACGCGGGCTCCAGTGGCCGCGTGGTGACGGCTCGGACGGCGGCGATGTGGCTGCAACCCCGCCCGAAGCAGGCGCACGAGCACGACCAACCCTGGAGTCGGGTCCATCGCACGTCGTAGATCGACGAGTCGCCCCGAACGGCAGCCACGGTCAGCTGGTCCGACGCCCACTTGATCCGGACCCGTCCCTCGGCGAGCAGGCGGCGTGCCTTGGTGTGTGCGGTCTCAGCACTCATCGCAACGCCGCCTCGATCGATCCTCCGGTCCAGTCGGTATCGCGCCAGAGGTGGACCTCAGCACCGCCCGATCTGAAGGCGTCGAGCCAGGCCACCTGCTCAGGACTGGGCTGGTTGCGCTTGACCTTGAGTTCAGCAGCGAGGATGCGACCGGCCTTGACGGCGACGATGTCGGGAAAGCCGGTCGAGGTCGGGCCCTGCAGCGGCGTGCGCCATCCGTGGGCCGTTTTGGCCGGTCGAGCGTGCATTGCCCGCCAGCCGAGAAGGTCGAGCAACTCGAGGACCGCTGTGGTCAACTCGGCCTCGGTCACGGCGAAACGGTGATCCGCGAGAAGGAGATGGCGTTCGACGCGGAGCTGGCCGCCAGCGTCGTTGTGAACGCCGCGTGGGCGAACTCGTACGCCAGGGGCAGGCAGAGGGGACGGTGCTTAGCCGGGGCCAAACGATCAGGCGTCCTGGTCATGATCCGGTACGCGTACCGGATGGTGGACCGAAGCAAGTGCATGAGGCGTTCGGTGTCAAAGATGGCCAGCGTGCCGGTGTCGACCGTGTGGCGTTCAGGCGACGCCATCGCCGTCCTCGTCCGGGCTGTCGTGGCTCTCGATCAGGGCCAGCTCGGCATCCCGGCGCTCGTTGATCTGACGGCCGCGGGCTGCCAGGTCGTGCAAGGTCGCCTCGGTGCTGGCCACAGTCTGCGCCATGGCCGCTCTCGTCGTCGGCGTGAGGCCCAGTTCGCTCAAGGTGTCCCGTTCGTTGCGCAGGGCGCTCAGCAGCGTCTCGAAGCGGCGTGTGGGCACGCTTGAGACGCCATTGGCCGCCACGGTGGTGAGAACGTCGTCGGCCAGGAGCTCGACCACGGCGAGGCTGCGCAGATAGAGCACACGGAGCGGTTCGAACTCATCGCTGGCTGCCCACTGCCGCGTGTTCGGCGAGCCACGCATGGAACGCCGGTTCGATCTCGGTCGCCTTGGCGGAGACGACGCGGTCGCTGTACGCGCCGTGTTTGGTGCTGAGCGTGTGACCCTGCTCGAACGGTGGTCGGAAGTCTCGGCCGTCGTAGCGCTCTGGCGACGTTGACATCGCGTTGACAGGGGTGCTTTGACCTGCGTCTTTGTCGTCGGAATCGGATTGGCAGTCAAGAGAGCAGAGTCGGTCTTCGCGCGCGGCATCTTGCGGGGTTGGATCGGCGTTTTCAGGCGGCCGAGTTGCTTCCATCAGTTCGACCGGGCTTCCCGTGCCCTCAGGAACGGACACCAGTCGTCGTGGTGCACCACCAAGTGGATGACACCGGATTCTTCGACCTGGACGGTCTGGAAGGCGTCACACGTCTCGCATCCGCCTGGGATCTCCTGACCTTCGAGGTTGCCGAAGAGGCCACCGATCTCGCTCACTTCGCTCCGATCCACTGACCGTTGCGGGGGTTCCTAAAGGAACCCGCAAAACGTGATCGGAATGCGTGTCGGCGTGATCGCTGCCGTGATCGCTCAAGCTGGGGGTTTCCACCCTCACGTGATCCCCGTGATCGCTCGCATGATCGCCCCGTGATCGGCGTGATCGGTTGCGTGATCGCTTTTGGCGTCATTTCTGACCCTCGAACACGGCATCGGGTGGGCCGTACAGGGCAGCGTCACCGCCGCCCGGGCCGCCCCGGGTTCCATCGCGCTTGCGGATCTTCTTCTCCCGGAACAGGCGCTCGAGTTGGCGCCGGGCCTTCTCGATCTGATTGCGATCGGGCGTCGGAGTGTCGAAGAGGCAGACGGCCACCGATGACGCCGTGATCCCTCGTTTGGCGCCCCTGACCACTGACCACGCGTCGACCGACTCGGTGAGGCTCGACACGCCGTAGACGTGGTCATGGATGACCTTGAACGGTCCGACCGTCTCGTCAGGCTGCTTGAGGTGGTCGAAGTCGACGACGAGGTCACCGGGCTCGCCCCAGAGCATCACGACCGACCCCGCGCCGGCTGTGATCCACCGGCTGCCGTACACGTCGCTCAGGTGGCGCGGCTTGGCACCACCGGTCTGCTGCTTGCGCTGGTGGTGCAACGCCGCCACTTCGATACCTTCAGCCACCGCGTTCTGGAACGCCGCGTTGACGCCCAGCCCAGACTCCTCCTTCGAGAGATCAGGGGCGACGTCCTTGACGGAATCGATCACGATGGTCTGCGCGTCGAAGTGCCGTGCGAGCTCGACGAGGCCCCTCGGTTCAGCGGCCAGGTTGAAAGGCAACGGGCCGCGCCAGATCGCCAGGTTGGCGTCGAGTAGTTCCCGGTCGGCATCGCCCACCATGCGGCGAAACGAGCGCAGCGCCTGGGTGGGCCGGTCACAGGCGAGATACAGCACCCTCCCGCCGGCACGTACCGGCAACCCGAGAAACGGACCGTCGAGCACGCCGGCCCGATGCAGCACGAGCTGCTGGGCGAGGGTGGTCTTTCCGACTCCGTCGGGCCCGCACACGATGAAGGGTTCGCCAATGGGCCAGAGGCAGCGATGACGATCTCCCCATACCGACTCGACGACCTCGGGCGCATCCAAGATGGTGCCGCCTCGTGTCGCACGGCTCGCGCCCAGTTCGATCAGCAGCTCAGCGCCGGCAAGCTCCTCGAGAGCGGTCACCGGCTGACCCCGTAGCGCCGCTGGATTGTGAGCCGCGACTCGGCGCAGCACATGACAGACCACCGGTCCTCGTCCCGGCGCATCCCATCGAACACGTCCGCGGCGTCACGTGGGTCGAGACACCAGCCCCGCGCCACTTCGAGTGCGAGGCCATGGGCGAGATCACGGAAGAGGACATCGCCCGGATGTGGGCGCCGATCCAGATAGTCGAGGACCTGTTGCGCCGGGCTGCTCACGCCACGAGCTCCAGATCGAGTGTCACTGCGAAAGCGAGCGCCGCCAGCGCGTCGAACAGGTCGGGCGTCGGCTCCCAGCCCTCACTGCCTTCGGAGACCGCGCGGCACACCACCGCCAGGTTCTGGGCCCGTCCCTTTGCCAGCTCTAGGCACTCGTCGTTGGTCATGCGGCCGATGGTCCAGGGGTGCTAGAGCGGTCGGCCTCGATGCCGAGTTTGGCCCTCGCAGGCGCTGCTGGTATGACCACTCGGCGTCCGACCCGGATCGTGGGAAGCGGAAACGTCCCGGACTTGATCGCCTCGTAAGTACTCCAGCTGGAAACGCCGACCAGCTCCGAGAACTCAGGGACGGTAATCGTGACTCGGGCATTCAACTCGTCGAGCGTGATCGCCATTTCGCTTGCCTCCGTCGGTAAGGACCGAGAACAAGGCTAAGTAGCTCAGACCCGTATAGATAGGTCACATTTGACTCAACCCAATGACACTGATACAGTCAGAGCCAATGAGCAAAGAGCTGAACGATCTCTGGCCGAGCATTGGCAACGAGATGGGGGCTCCGAACTCGAGGGCTCTGACCTATGTACCGCTCCCTGGGACGAACTACGTGGTACCCCGACTGTTTGACGTCGCCTTCCAGGACCCGCGGCTCGCGTACGACGTGTTGCTGACGATCTCGATGCGCCCCGATGGCCCGAGGTGCACCCACTTGGACGTGCTCGAGCGCCCAGATGGCGGCGAAGTGACGGCGGTCGGACTGCGATCCCTCCCTCTCGCCCTACTGATGCAGCAGGGGGCTCGCTTCATGGCTCGAGAGCAGACGGTCGATGACGACGGCACTATCCGCTACACACATGCGCGTCTCTCGAAGAAGGGGCGCGCTGCGGTGGAGTCTGCGTGGCGGCTTGCGAGGGCAGCCCCTCGTCGAGCTTCGTTCCCGGCGACTCAGGTCAACCTGCGCCTGGTCGGCCAGCTAGTCGAAGAAGTGCTCAAAGAGGCAGATAGCGCCGGCCGGCGTCCGACCGTCTACGCCTCAGTTCAGAGGGCCCTCGAACAAAGAGGTCGCGCAGTCTCGCGCGCGACGGTGCAGCGCAGGATCAAAGAAGCTCAGGACCAGGGGCTCGCGCCTCGTTGGGTGAAGGAGACGAACCGATGAAGGGCAGCATCAGACAGCGCGGCGCGAAACACACCGCATATTGGGCCACGATCGACCCTGGCACTGGCCGTAGGATCCAGCACACTAGGGGCGGGTTTCGGACGAAGAGCGCCGCTCAGGCGCACCTCAACGATGTCCTCAGCAAGGTGCAGGCGAACGAATGGGCGCCCGACAAGAAGATGACCGTCGAGACCCTCCTCGGCGAATGGCTGGCGGCCAAGACCTCCGAAGGCCTGCGCCCGGCGACCCTCGCTCAGTATTCGAAGATCATCGACGCGTGGCTGGTGCCGCACGTCGGCGGCGTCCAGGTCGCGAAGTTGTCGCCGAAACAGGCGCAGCAGCTCGTCGAGACCCTCCGGGCCCGGGGTGGCCGCAACGGCACTCCCCTCTCGTCGCGCAGCGTGCAGCTCGCCATCGTCGTCCTCAAGGCGGCCACGACGTGGGCGGTCGAGACGCGCATCGTTGGCCGGGACCCCCTGCTCGGGTTCAAGCGGCCGAGGGCGAAGGCCTCGAAGGACGCAACGGCGGCGTGGTCAAACGACGAGGCTCGCGCATTCTTGGTGTCGGTCGCTGACGACCGCCTCCTGGCCGCGTGGTCACTGCTGCTCACCCGCGGCCTTCGGCGCGGGGAGCTGGCTGGTCTCCGCTGGGACGCGGTCGATCTCGAGGGTGGTTCGCTGAGGATCACGCGCACCCGTGTGCTAGTTGACGGGCGTCCAGTCGATTCGGTTCCCAAGACGGACGCCGGCAATCGTCGCATCCCCCTCGATGAGCACCTGGCCGCACGTCTGCGCTCCCACAAGACGCGTCAGGGCCAAGAGCGGTGGGCTGCCGGTCAGGCCTGGGGAGAAGGTGGCTACGTGTTCACCGACGAGCTCGGGACGCCACTGCATCCCGAGTACTTCTCGACGCGATTCGAGACGCTCAGCGACAGGGCCGGTCTACGCCGTATACGTCTCCACGACCTCCGCCACACTGCGGCCAGCCAGATGATCGCCGCGGGAGCGTCACCGAAGGTGGTCGCCGAACTGCTCGGCCACGCCTCTCCCACCATTACCCAGACGATTTATCAGCACGTCATGCCCGGCATGTCCGAGGCGGCCGGCGAGGCGCTCAGCCAATCCCTCCTCGGATGACTGGCGCGGAGGTAGCGCTCGTTGCGGCGGCGGTAGGCGGACTGGTGGGAGCCGCCGGCGCAGTTGGCGGTGTCTGGCTCGAGCAGCAGCTCAGTGGAAGGGCACGAAGGGCGCGCGAGCTGGCCGAGCGGAGGCGCGAGTTGAGTGATCGAATACGGGCAATCAGCGAGGGCGCGGGCGCCATGGGGCTGATCATCAATAATCCGCCGGTCCCGGATCCCTCCTGGTTCGCACAGCACGGTGCGCTGATGTCGGAGATCCATGATCTTCGCTCGTTTGCAATGGGACTTCCAGAAGACCCTCAGGCCAATGTCGACGGCCGCGCCCGAGACCTTTATATCGGATGGGCCGCCGTCTCTCTGATACGGCAGAGTCGGTTGCTGCGAGAATCGGAAGTTCGCCCGCTCGCTCGGCTCATGGATGACCTCTACGTCGCCGCGGGTCGAAAGGTGGATGCGGATCGTCCCGGTCGAAGTCGCGCCATCCTGTGGTACTCGACCATGGGGATGGAGGCTGGGCCTCCTCCGGCCAACTGGGAACCCCCGCCGGATGCCCCGAACTTGTCAATGGATTTGTCAACGCAACCCGACACGACTGCGCCAACTGAGACACAGCAGACCAAAGAGGGCGCGGGCGACCGACCTACCTGACCAGCGCAAACACACTGGACCTATCTAGGCCCCAGGAACGAGATCGGCCCCCCAGTCAAGCGCGATAACCAAGCTGCGCCACAGCCCGTGTGCCGTTGTGAATAAAGAACCTGCAACCCGCGGGTACCGGCACGACCGCCTGATGGTAGTCCAGCCCTCTCGGAGACCCGCTGCATGAGACGCTGCAACAACCACCGAGGGCCGGCGCTGCGTTTTCCCTGGACCCAGGCACGGGGTTGACGAAGATTCCGCTCAAGGAGGACGAGGCAGCGTCCGAGATAGTCAAGGTGGCGACCATCGGGCGGGATACCACGGTTGACCTGCTCCATTGTCTGATCGAGACGCAGCGTCTATTGAATGCGGGCTCCTTGGAATCCGAGCGCGTGATGGGCGTCGTGATCGAGCGTGCCCGGGCGGCGACGAACGCGCGTGGTGGCGCCGTCGAGTTCGCCGAGGACAACGCGATGGTTACCGAGGCGGTGAGCGGCATGACCGACGCCGCCGAGGGATCTCGGGTCGACATGGAGAACAGCCTCTCGGGGCTGTGCGCTCGTATGGGCATGCCGCTGATCTGCCGCGACACCGAGACCGACTCGCGGGTCGACCGCGAGGCATGCCGCCACGTCGGGGCCCGCTCAATGGTCGTTGCCCCGATCGTACGAGGCGGTCAGGGCGTCGGCGTGCTGAAGGTCCTTTCCGATGAGCCGGACCACTTCAGCGACACCGACGCCGACGTCCTGGAGCTCATGGCCGGGTTCATCGCGTCCTCCCCTTCGTCAGGATCGACGCTCGAGAACGAGGCGCACCGCGCACTGCAGGACCCGCTGACCGGGCTGCCGACCCGCATGATCCTCATGGACCGCCTGCAGCAGGCCGTGTACGACGCGCGCCGCTACAAGCGTTCATTCGGCCTATTCGTCATCGAACCCATCGGCATCGAAGAAGTGAGTACCGCTCTCGGTCGCGACGCCAGCGAGGCAGTCTTGCGAGCCATCTCCACCGGGCTGAGCGCCACCGTTCGTTCGGGCGACACGTTGGCCCGCGTCGAGGACGACCAGTTCGTGATCCTCTGCATCAACGCCGACCGCTCCGTCGTGGAGTGGCGTATCCGAAACCGTGTCGACACCGTCTTGGCCTCGGTGACCAACGAGATCGGTCTGGACGGAGTGGAGCTCACCGCGAGCATTGGCGTCATCTGGGGATCCGGTAGCGACGCCAGTGCGGAGAGTCTGTTGACGTCTGCCAGCACGGCGGCCTACCGGGCCAAGCGCCAGCGCCCCCTCCCCGAATAAACGTCGTCCGATACGCACGGGAGCCTGCCGGTCTGCCCGGGCGGGACAGAAGCCGGACGCTACGCTCACCGGCGCGTGTCCGAGCTTCTGCACCTCCGTCGAGCGCGCCCACGCGGCACCTCCCTGCTCGCCGCGGTCTTCGGTGTGGTGGTGGTCGTCGCGGCCGTAGTGGCGCCGGCCGCAGCATCAGCCGCCGCCAAGTCGCCCACCGTCGTCCGGGCCGCGCTTGCGCCGGGGAAGATCAATCACATCCTCGTGATCGAATTCGAGAACGAGGGCTACGACCCCACCTTCGGGCCGGGCTCTCCCGCCACCTACCTCAACGGCACCTTGCGGCCAAAGGGCGAGCTGCTGCAGAACTACTACGCGATCGGCCACAACAGCCTCGACAACTACATCGCGCAGGTTTCCGGTCAGTCCCCGACCGAGGACACCCAAGCGGACTGCGCCGACAACGGGTTCGCATTCGCCAACGTGACGCCGGGCACGCCCGACCCCAATCAGGCCGCCAACCTGGGGCAGGTGGACGGCGAGGGGTGTGTGTACCCGGTGTCGGTGAAGACGATCGCCGCACAGCTCGACGCCAAGTACCCGCCCAACAAGACCACACACGTGGCCGTCTGGCGCGCCTACGAGCAGGACATGGGCAACACGCCGGCGCGGGACGGCGGCACGCCCGACCCGACCGGCGGCACCGACTGCGCGCACCCGAACATCGGGGCCACTGACGCGGCCGAGGTGGCGACGCCAGCCGACCAGTACACGACTCGGCACAACCCCTTCGTCTGGTTCCACTCGATCGTCGACGACACCGCCGAGTGCGATGCCAACGTCGTCCCACTCGGGACGCTCGATGCGCACGGCACGCCCTCGCCGACAGGCCACCTCGCCCAGGACCTACGCAGCGAGAAGACGACCCCGCGCTTCGGGTTCATCACGCCCAACCTGTGCAACGACGGACACGACGACCCCTGTGCGGGAACCAACAGCATCGGCACAGACGTCGGCGGGCTGACGGGAGCCGACGACTTCCTGCGGGCCTGGATGCCGCTGATTCTGGACTCACCCGCCTACAAGCACGGTGACATGCTCGTCGTGATCACCTTCGACGAGTCCGATGTCGACGGGCCCGACGCCGCGACGGCCTGCTGCAACGAGCGGCCAGGCCCCAACACGCACGCGCCGGGCGACGCCGGCGACTCGACGGACAGCGAGGCACCGGGGGGCGGCCAGATTGGCGCCTTGCTCTTGAACTCCAAGTACGTGGTGCCCGGCTCGACCGATACGACCGGCTCGTACAACCACTACTCGGCCCTGCGTAGCTACGAGGACCTGCTCGGCTTGACGACCGGCGGTGCCGACGGCGAAGGGCATCTCGGTTTCGCCGCCACCAAGGGGCTCGCCCCCTTCGGGACCGATGTGTTCCCGGCCAAGCTCAGCCGCGCACGCTGAGGGAGCAACGGGCTCGCGGGTCGTGAGCGGACGCGGCTCAGTCCACCCGGCGTAACGAGGACTTGTAGCGCGCCACGTTGGCGACGTACTCGGCCGCCGATAGCCGGATCATGGCGACGTCGGAGCGCCCCTCGAAGATCTTGGCCGGGACGCCGATGGCCAGGGCTCCGGGTGGCACGACCACATTGTTCGGGACCACCGCGTTGGCGCCGACCGTGGCGCCCTGGCTCACGACCGCCCAGTGCAACACCACGCTGCCCGAGCCGGCCAGCGAGTCGTCCTCGAGAGTGCATCCCTCCAAGTGGGTCAGATGCCCGACGACGCAACCGTTGCCGATATGAGTGGGGAACCCGGGACCGGCGTGGATCACGGTGCCATCTTGGATGGAGGAGCCCGAGCCGATTGTGATCGTGCCGTAGTCGCCGCGCAGGACGGCGGTGGGCCAGACGCTCGACTGCGGGCCGATGCTGACGTCGCCGATGACGACCGCGTCGGGGTGGACGTAGGCACCCTCGTCGATGCGCGGTGCGACGCCGTCGAGCTCGTAGAGGGGCACGGATCGGGACGCTACACGTGGCCGGCGATCCAGGACACACCCTGATACCCGCGGTAGCCCAGGTAGATGATGCTCGCGATCAGCATCGCCTTGAAGTACCACGGGATCGGCTCCCGCTCCTGTTCGGCCAGGATCGTCCCGCAGGTGGGGCACTCCCCCTCCTCGCCCAGATCCTCGTCTTCGACGAGCGCGTCGCATTCCTCGCACCACGCCATCAGGTGCGTCGCATTCTCACTTGCCGCCGATCCGCACCCGTAACTTGAGGGGGGTCGGGCCGAAGTCGAACGCTTCTCGAATACCACGCTCGATGTAGCGAAGGTAGGTCTGAGGCAACCGCCCGCTCGCGAAGAGCGTGAACGTCGGTGGGTCGATAGCCCCCTGCACGGCGTAGCGGATCCGCGCCCGCGGGGCCGGCTGGCGACCCTGCAGTTCTTGGACCGTGCGGTTGAGGGCGCCGGTCGGCACCCGGGTGTGGTACGCCGCGACGGCCTCGCGGAGCGCCGGAAGGATGCGGTGCACGCCCCGGCCCGAGAGCGCGGAGATCTTGAGGACGGGCGCTGCGCCGAGAAAGGCCAGCCGGTCCCCGACCCCCGCCAGGACGTCGTCGCGCCGATCGGCTGGGACCAGGTCCCACTTGTTGAGGGCCACCATGGCCGGGCACCCCGAGACGCCGATGCGTTCGGCCAGGCGCTGGTCCTGATGCGACGCGCCGACCGTCGCGTCGATGACGAGGATCGCGATGTCGGCCCGCTCGAGCGCCCGCAGGGCGCGCAGGGTGGCGTGCTGCTCGGTCCCGCGATCGGTCTTGGACGGGCGGCGCAGGCCAGCCGTGTCGATGAAGCACACCGGGCCATCGGGCGTCTCGACCACCGTGTCAATGGCGTCGCGCGTCGTGCCGGGCATGTCGTGCACGATCGAGCGCTCCTCGCCGAGGACCCGGTTGAACAGCGTCGACTTGCCAACGTTGGGGCGGCCGATGATGGCGACACGCGGCGTGGTGCCGTAAGCGACCGCGACGTCGGCGTCCGCGTCGGCCGCCGCTGCCTGGCCCGGGTCGTCGTCGAACTGGGGGGCGGGCAGCAAACCGACGACCTCGTCGAGCAGGTCGCCCGTTCCCCGTCCATGCACGGCGCTCACGGGGAAGGGGTCCCCGAGGCCGAGGGCGACGAACTCCCACGCGGCGCCCTCCCGGTTGTCGCCGTCGACCTTGTTCACCACGAGGCGGACGGGCGGCCCGGCGCGCCGGATGATCCTCGCGGCGGCCATGTCCTCCTCAGTGACGCCCGTCGTCACGTCGACCACCATCAAGACGACGTCAGCGTCGGCGAGGGCCCGCTCGACCTGCGCGCTCACCTTGGCCTCCAGGACGTCGCCACCGGCGAGCCAGCCGCCGGTGTCCATGATCGAGAACGGCACGCCGGCCCACTCCGCGTCGAGCACCTTGCGGTCACGAGTGACGCCCTGCTCCTCTTCGACGACGGCAGCGCGAGTCCCGACGATGCGGTTCACGAGAGAGGACTTGCCGACGTTGGGGCGACCGGCGACGACGACCATCGGGCTCATGACGCGCAAGCCGGACGGAAGGACGTGCCGTCGAGGGCGCGGCGGAGGGCGCCGCCGTCGGTCGGCACGACCTCGACGGGCCTCGGCAGGTCGGCCAGCGTCAGCCCGTCGAGAAAGCGGCCCTCGTTGAGGCACGCGTCGGGCACCAGGCACCGCTGCTCCGCCCCGACCGCGGCCAGCGCACCCGCCAGGTCCGCACCGGTGAGCAAGCCCGCGACACCGATGTTGCCTCCGAAGAACTCGTTGGGCACGGGGCGCAGCACGACGTCGGTGCGCGGGTGCCCCTCGACGAGCGGGGCGAGGACGTGGGCGCCGTAGGTGCCGGTGAGGACCGTCACGGGGCGGTCGTCCTCACCGGCGGGTGCCGTCGCCAGGCGCGGCGCACGGTAGCCCTCGGCCGGTGCCGAGTCGACCGAGGCGAAGAAGCCGTGGCGGACGCCACCCGGTCCCGGCTTGCTTGGACGCTCGAAGGAGTCGGCGAAAGCCCGGGCCATCCCGATGCCGTTCTCATGCTGGGGGTAGCCGTCGTAGTGGCGTGCCGGCGGCAGGTCTCGTCCGGCCAGGAGGTAGTACTCGTCGGCCGCGAAGACCATGCGCCGCCCCAGCGCGCGGCGAAAGATCCGCTGCCATTCCTCGATCGTGTCCAGGACGCGTACGGCCTCTCGCTGGGTGTGCGGCCGCATCTCGGCCTCGTTGGAGTAGCGGCTCAGGCCCAGCGGGACGGCGCCGACGCTGGCGAGACCGGGGAACCGGTCCAAGATGCCGGCCAGCGTGTCCTCGAGCGCGGGGCCGTCGTTGACGCCCGGGCACACGACGATCTGGCCGTGCACCTCGATCCCACCGTCGAGCAGCACACCGAGCCAGCGCAGGCTGGTGGCGCCCTTGGGGTTGCGCAGCATGTGCGCGCGGAGATCGGGGTCCGTGGAATGGATGGAGACGAAGAGCGGACCCAGGCGCTCGGTGAGGATGCGCTCCGCGTCGAGTTCGGTGAACCGCGTCAGCGTGGTGAAATTGCCGTAGAGGAACGAGAGGCGGTAGTCGTCGTCCTTGAGGTAGAGGCTTCGCCGCATACCCTTGGGCAACTGGTAGATGAAGCAGAACGCGCAGTGGTTGTCACACGTGCGGATGCGGTCGAAGACCGCCGAGGAGACCTCGACGCCGAGCGGTTCTCCGGGCGCCTTGTCCACCCGGACCAGGCGCCCCAGCGGTGATCCGGCGCGACGGACCATGACGCTGAGGTCCTCGGCGTCGGTCAGGCGCTGGAAATCGATGACGTCGCGCGGTTCATGCCCGTCAATGCTGAGGAGCTCGTCGCCTACTGCGAGGCCAGCCCGGGCTGCCGGCGACGCCGCGGTGACCGAAGTCACCGTGGGAGCTGACATGGGCCCCAGAGTACTGCCGATAACCTGGACTTTGTGCCCGGAGTCGACCGAGTGATGCTGGCGGCGCCGCGCGGGTTCTGTGCCGGTGTCGAAAAGGCGATCAAGGCGCTGGCCTGGATGGTGCGGATCTTCGACCCGCCGGTGTACTGCTACCACGAGATCGTCCACAACCGCCACGTGGTCGAGCGCTTCCGTGCCCAGGGCGTCGTCTTCGTCGACGACGTCAACGAGGTGCCCGCCGGCGCGCCGCTGATGCTCAGCGCCCACGGCTCCGCTCCCGCGGTGGTGGAGGCAGCGCGATCGCGCGGCGGTGGTGTGGTCGTCGACGCGGTCTGCCCGCTCGTCACCAAGGTGCACCATGAGCTCAAGGTCCGCAGCCGCAAGGGTTACACCGTCTTGTACGTCGGCCACGCGGGCCACGAGGAAGCGGTGGGCACCATGGCCGTCGCTCCCGAGTCGGTGCGCCTCCTCGAGCACGAGGAGGACCTCGACGCACTGGACGGGACGGCCACATCGGACGCGCCGGTCGCGCTCCTCGCCCAGACGACGTTGAGCCATGACGAGTGGCGGGGGCTCATGGAAGCGGCCCGCCAGCGCTTCCCTGATCTGTGGATGCCCAACCGGAGCGACCTCTGCTTCGCCACCACCAACCGCCAGGCCGCGCTGAAGGCCATCGCCTCGGAGTCCGACGCCGTGGTGGTGATCGGCTCGGCCAATTCATCGAACACCGTCGCCCTCGAGAAGGTGGCTCGTGCCGGCGGCTGTACGCGGGTGCTGCGCATCAACGAGGCCGCGGAACTCCCGACCGACCTCTCGGGCACCGTGGGCGTTACCGCGGGTGCGTCGGCGCCCGAGGCGCTGGTGGAGGCCGTGATCGAGCGCCTGGCACCCTCGGACGGCGTGACTGAGGTCACGGTCACCACCGAGGACGAGTACTTCCCGCCGCCGCCCGAATTGCGCGAACTCCTGCGTGCCGTCGGTACCACGCTGGGCCTCCTCGCTGCCCGGCCCATGCACCGGCGGACGGATCCGGCGGCCGGTGACCGAGCCGTCTCAGCTGCCGATGTACTCGACCTGCTGGCCTCATGAGCAGGCGCAGTGCGATAATCGGGCCATGACGTTCACCCGGATGGACGAGTCCACCAAGGAACAGTGGCAGCACATCATCGTCGAGTCGATCGAGCACCAGCCCCGCGTGGCCGAGCGAGTCCTGGCCATGCTGGCCTCGCTCGAGGAGATCACCGACGGATTCGAGGTCGACCAGCTGGTCCACTCCTTACAGACGGCCACGCGTGCCCAAGAGGCGGGCGCGTCCGACGAGGTGGTCGTCGCCTCGCTGTGCCACGACATCGGGAAGGCCGTCTCGGTCATGAATCACCCGCACATCGCGGCCGAGATCCTGCGCCCCTACGTGGGGGACGACACGTACCACATGATCTGGGCCCACCAGGACTTCCAGGGCAAGCACTACTACGAGTACCTCGGCCAGGACCCGAACGCCCGCGACAAGTACGAAGGCGAGCCCTGGTACGGGCTGGCCGCCCGGTTCGCCGACGAGTGGGACCAGAACAGCTTCGACCCCGACTACCCCACCAAGCCGCTCACGCACTTCGAGCCTCTGGTTCGCCAACTGTTCGCCACGCCGCGGTCGTTTTGACCGCGCGACTGGGTGCCACCTCGGGCGCCAGCATCCACACCGACCCCGAACGAGCGCGTCCGCGTCATCGAAGCGGCTCGGCACGAGTTCGACACCCGTTACCCCAACCTGAAGCTCTCCCCCGTCGTCGGGCTCATCTGCGCCTACGAGGAGGAAGCCAACATCAGAGCGGTGCTCGACGCCATGCCGACAGAGGCGTGTGGGCTCGCGGTGACCACCCTCGTGGTGGTCGACGGGGGCAGCGACCGGACCCACGAAGTGGCCAAGGAGTCCGGCGCGGTGACCTTCGAGCTGAGCGAGAACCTCGGGCACGGCTACGCGCTGCGCGTGGGGTACTCGCTGTGCATCGAGCTGGGTGCGCAGTACGTCGTCACCCTCGATGCCGACGGCCAGAACGACCCGCGCGAGATCCCGGCCATGCTCCAGCCCCTCGTCGACGACGAGGCCGACTTCGTCGTCGGCTCGCGGGTGCTCGGGCGCGACACCACGACGGACCAGTTCCGCAAGGCCGGTGTCCGGGTGTTCTCCTTGGTCATGAGCGCCATGGGCCACGCCAAGCTCACCGACACCTCTAACGGGTACCGGGCCCTCCGCGTGAGCATGCTCGACGACGTGGCCTACCGTCTCGTGCAGCCCCAGTACCAGACGGCCGAGCTCTTGATCATCGCCATGAAGCGGGGTTGGCGGGTCGCAGAACGGCCGACCTTGTGGCTCCCACGGGCCTCGGGCACGACCAAGAAGGGAAAGAACTGGCTCTTCGGATTCCGCTACGCACGAGTGGTCTTCCTCACGTGGTGGAAGGTCCGCAAGGAGCCGCCGCACGGCTGAGGACGGCGTAGTTGTGAGCGCGTTGACGGCCCGCGTACCGATGAGGTGCCGCAACCGACAAGAATGGGAGCAGCCACAGTCCCATTTCGTCTGAGCGAGAGGCAGCGATGCGCATGCGATTCCACCGTGGCACCCAGAAGACCCCGGAGAGCGGACCACCAAAGTCGCACTCCGTACACGTCTTGAACGACGAGCAAGACCTGCGGGAAGCCCTGCGGCGCGCCGCCGAGTACGACCAGCGGACCGCCGACCTGCTGCTCAACCGCTCCGCCCACTACCGGGCCCTGCTGGCCGACCCCTCCGAGCCCACGGCGACGGCGGACTAGCCCGTCCCGTGCCGGCCTCGGGGCGACGCTACGCCGGTCGCGCGCGGCCTCAGTACCGGCCGGTCTTCGCCCGGGCCTCGTCGTAGACGGCTTGGAGCCGGGGTACCAGGGCCTCGGTGGTGGCGTGCACGGCCGAGCGGGACACCCGCCCGCCCCCAGTCCTTGCCGGCGGCGGGAGCGCGGGGCCGACCACGATCTGAATCGTGCGCGGCTTGGGCACCACACTGCCCTTGGGCATGGCGAGGTCCGAGCCGCCGATGCCCACGGGCACGATGGGCGCCCCGGTACGGGCGGACAAGAAGGCCGCCCCCTCCATGAGGTCCTCGACGAGCGGGCCCTCGCGCCGGGTCCCCTCCGGGAAGAGGACGAGGACCTGCCCCTTGCGGAGCACCTCTTCGGCGCGCTGGAGCGCCTCGCGGTCGGCCGACTCGCGGTGGACGGGGAAGGCGCCGACACTCAGCAACAGCTTGCCGAGCCATCTGTTCTCCCACATCTCGTCCTTGGTCATGAAGAAGAGCTTGCGCTCGGTGCAGAACGCGGCGAACCCGAAGTCGGCGAAGGAGCGGTGCACGGGGGCGAGGATCACCGGTCCGCTCTCGGGCACGTGCTCGGCGCCGGTGACCTTGGGGCGGAACCACGCCCACAGGGCGGTCACGAAGATCGCGCGCTCGCCGCGGTAGAGCACGGTCCGCCTCGGGTCCACCTCGAAGACCTGGTGCCGGCCCGGGGCCGGCGGCACCTCTTCGCTCACAGCCACGACAACACCTCCGCGACCACATCTTGCACCGAGCGCCCCGTCGTATCGAGCCGGTGGGCATCGGCGGCCTCGCGCAGGGGGGACGCATCGCGGGTCGAGTCGATACGGTCGCGCCGCGCCACCCAGTCCGGCGCCTCGTCGTGTCGGCGCCGTGCCCGCTCCTCGGGTGACGCCGTCAGATAGACCTTGAGCTCGGCGTCGGGGAACACGACCGAACCGATGTCGCGCCCCTCGACCACGCCTCCGCCGTGCGCCTCGGCCCAGGCCCGCTGGCGGAGCACCAGCTGGCGCCGGACCTCTGGGTTCGCCGCCACGATGGAGACGACTCGGCCGACCTCGGGTGAGCGGATCACCGCCGTCACGTCGTGGCCGTCGATGAGCACCCGGGGGCCGGCCTCGATCTGCGCTGCCTCGGCCAGCGCGGCGACCGCTGGCGCATCGTCGGGTGCGATGCCGCGGGCGAGCGCGAGGGCGGCGACCGCCCGGTACATCGCTCCCGTATCGAGCCGTTCGACGCCGAGATGCTCGGCCACCGCCCGCGAGACGGTCGACTTGCCCGCACCGGCCGGGCCGTCGATCGCGACCAGGAGCGGCCGCGGCGCGCGTCGCGCCGGGCGGGACCGCCCGCCAGACGTGCGAGGTCCCCGGCGAAGTCGGGGTAGCTGGTCGCCACGGCGGCGAACCCGGTGATCAGGCTGCGCTCGCCGGGCCGGGCGGCCAGCCCGGCCACCGCGGCGGCCATGGCCATGCGGTGGTCCCCCTGGCTGTCGACCCGGGCTCCGCGCAGCGGTCCGGCCACTCCGGTGATGGCGAGGGTGTCACCCTCGACCCGGGCCGAAGCCCCAAACGCCTCGACCAGCGCCGCCACCGCGGCGAGGCGGTCGACCTCCTTCACGCGGAGCTCGCCCACGTCGGAGAAGACGGTGGTCCCTTCGGCCACCGCGGCCGCCACGGCCAGGGCGGGGACCTCGTCGAGCGAGGGGATCTCTCTGGCCTGCACCTCCGTGGCGCGCAGCGGCCCGGCGGACGCCCGGATCGAAGCGGTGCCGGGTCCGCCGGGCCCGAGGGTGACCCGCGCGCCCATGCGCTGGAGGACCGAGACGTAGCCGAGCCGGGCCGGGCCGCTGTAGACGTCCGCCACCTCGACCTCGCTGCCGGCGACCACAGCGCCTGCCACGACGAAGTAGGCCGACTGGGACGGGTCTCCGGGGACCACCCGGTCGACGGGCCGCAGCGCCGACGCGCGAACGGTGACGACACGCCCCTCGCCCCAGGGCTCCACCGTGACGTCGGCTCCGGCCTCGGCCAGCATCTCCTCGGTGTGGGCGCGCGGTCGTCACTGCCTCGCGCACGACCGTGGTGCCACTGGCGGAGAGCCCCGCCAACAAGATGGCCGATTTCACCTGCGCACTGGCGACCTTGGACGTCCAGTCGATCCCGTGCAACGAGCCCCCCGTCACACGCGAGCGGCGGCTGGCACCGCGCGCCGTGGCCGTCGACGGTTGCGCCCATGAGCCCGAGCGGTTCGGCCACCCGGTCCATGGGTCGGGTGGAGAGCGACTCGTCGCCGATCAAGTCGGTGTCCCAGTCGAGGCCCGCCACCAGACCGGTCAACAACCGCATCGACGTGCCCGAGTTCCCGCAGTCGAGCGGGGCGGCCGGGCGGTGCAGTCGCGCGCGCCCCCCGTGCAGCACCACCGACCCGTCGGCGCGTCGCTCGACACCGGCACCCATCGCTTCCACGGCGGCCAGCGACGCGGCCACGTCCGCCCCGTCGGAGAGCCCGCGTACCTCCGAGGTCCCCTCGGCGAGCGCGCCGAAGAGCACGGCGCGGTGCGAGATCGACTTCTCCCCCGGGGTCCGTGTCGTGCCGCGGCAGGGCACGGCGCCGGTAACGACGAGGATGCGCGGCGCGGTCATGACAGGTGGGCGACGCGGCAGCGGTAACCGTGCGCCTCGACCGAGACGGCCAGGGTGTCGGCGTCTGCGCCGTCGACGACGAGGATGAGGACGCCGCGTGGGCCCTCGGCCGAGTGGGCGATCTCGATGTCGTAGATGCTGATCCCCGCGGCGGCCGCGAGGGCGGTGATCTCGGCCAGGACGCCCTCTTCGTCGGGGACAGGGATGCGCAGCTCCGCCAGGTGGTCCGGCCGGACGACCCGCGCCGGGAGGTTGCGGCGGGCTGCGCTGGCCTTCTCGAGCGCGTCGAGCAGCGCCGGACGGTCCTGATCGGCGATGCGCTCGCGCATGGCCTTGAGGTCGACGACGAGGGCGTCGAGCGCGTCGACGATGGGCACCGCGTTCTCGGCGCAGATGTCCGGCCAGATCCCCGGGTGGCCCGCGGCGACCCGGGTCATGTCGCGGAAGCCGCCGGCGGCCAGGCGGAGCAACGCGCCATCCTGCTCGGCCCCCGCGCTCGCCGCGTTCATCAGCGTCGCCGCGACGAGGTGGGGGACGTGCGAGACCACGCGCGACGAGCCGGTCGTGATCGGCTGCCGACAGTACGAGGACGTCGGCGCCGAGGCTCAGCACCACGCTCTTGAGGCGGTCGAAGGACTCGAGGTCGGTGACGGCCGTGGGCGTCAGCGCCCATACGGCTCCCTCGAAGAGGTCCGGGTCGGCCCCGTGCAGCCCGATCTGCTCCGAGCCCGCCATCGGGTGGCCACCGATGAAGCGCGGGTGGTCGGCCGCCTCGACGATGGCGGTCTTGACCCCGCTCACGTCGCTCACCACCGCATCCGGCCGGCGCGCCGTCGTCGCAAGGATCCGGCGCACCTCGCCGGCCACGGCGGCGGCGGGCACGGCAACGAAGACCACCTCGGCGTCCAGGTCGTCACCGACGGCGTCGATCACACCGGCCGCCAGCGCTTCGGCCGCCCGCGCCTCGTCGGCATCGATGCCCGAGACGTGCCAGCCCCGGCGACGCAGCCCGAGGGCGATGGAGCCCCCGATGAGCCCCGTCCCGACGACCAGCGCCGCGGCGACCCGGCCCGGCCTCAGTCGGGGAGGTCATCGCGGAGCCCTTGGGCGCCGTGGAGGTAGACGTGGTGCATGTCCTCTCGGGAGCGTCCCGTGTACACGTGCAGCAGCACGCGGACGCACAGGGGCATGGAGCCGGGGACCGCGATCTCCGCGGCACACAACAAGGGCACGGCACCGAACCCGATCTCGCGGATGGCCGTCGCCGGGAAGATGCTCGTCACATCGGGTGTGGCCGTGAAGAGCATGCTGATGATGTCGTCCTCGCGCAGCTCGTTGCGGGCCATGACCTCGCGCAACAGCTCCTGGGTGCGCTCTGTCACCTGGGCGACCGTGTCGGCATCGACCGTCGTCGCCCCGCGCAGACCCCTGACCAGGAGGGGGGGTGCCATGGCGGCTCACTCTACCGGCCGGCGCCTCGGCAGCCCGCTGGCCTGGGCCTCCGTGCGCCTCGGTCCCCCGAGCGCTGCCGCGTCACGGCGACGGCCGCGCTGCCGCGGCGGCGGCGAGCGCGCGGACCTCGGCCGCCTCGAGCGGGCGCCACTCCCCCGGCCCGAGCGTCGTGTCGCGCACGGGACCGATCCGGGTCCGCACCAATCGCAGCACGCGGTGCCCGACGGCCTCGCACATGCGGCGGACCTGGCGGTTGCGTCCTTCGTGGATCACGATGCGCAGGACGCCGGGCGCCAGCACTCCCACCTCGGCCGGTGCGGTCGGCCCATCGTCGAGCTCCACGCCTTGGCGCAGCGCGCGCAAGGCCCCCGGTGCCGGGGTGCCGCCGGCCACCTCGGCCACGTACTCCTTGGCGACGCCGTGAGACGGGTGGGTGAGCAACTGGGCCAGTGCGCCGTCGTTGGTCAGCACCAAGAGACCCTCGGTGTGTCGGTCGAGGCGCCCGACCGGGAACACCCGCGGCTCGGCGGGCACGAGGGTCATGACGGTCGGGCGTCCCTGGGGGTCGTCGGCCGTGGTGATGACGTCGTCGGGCTTGTTCAACAGGTAGTAGACGAGGTCGGGCGCCACCGGCACCAAGACGCCGTCGACCTCGACCCGGGCCGATGCCGTGTCGATACGACGCCCGAGGTTCGCCACCTCGCCGTCGACGGTGACCCGGCCCGCTGCGACGAGCTCCTCGCAGGCCCGTCGCGAGCCAATGCCGGCACGGGCGAGAACCTTTTGCAGGCGCTCCCCTTCTCCCTCCTTCTCCTCGGGCGCCTCAGGCGTCGTCGGAGCCCGCCTCGACGCCGAGGCCGAGCGCGGACTGCAGGTCCCGCTCGAAGTCGCCCGCCACCTCGGGCCCGGGGAGGAAGTCCTCGACAGCCGGCAGCTGGTCCAGTGAGTCCAGCCCGAGGCGCTCCAAGAAGAGGTCGGTCGTCGCGAACAGCGCGGGCTGGCCCGGCCCCTCGGCGTGGCCGACCACCGCGATGTACCCGCGCTGTTCCAACAGGCGGGTCACGCCGTCGACGTTGACGCCGCGCAGCGCGGAGATCTGGCCGCGCGAGACGGGTTGGCGATAGGCGATGATGGCCAGCGTCTCGAGGGCGGCCGTGGACAGGCGGTGCGACACCTCGCGGTTGGCGAAGCGCTCGACGTAGGGTGAGAGGTCCGGGTGCGTCTGCAGGCGCGCGCCTCCCGCGATGCGAGCCAGGACAAAGCCGCGGCGGTCGCGCTCGTATGCGCGCGCCAGCTCGTCGAGCGCCTCGTCGACACGCTCGACCGGCTCTTCCACCAGCTCGGCCAGGAGGCGAGGCGGCAATGGCTCGACCGCCACCAACAAGATGGCCTCGATCGTGCGGCCCAACTCAGCGTCTTCCACGCGATCCGCCTCACCCTTCGTAATCGTCGATCTCGTACCCGGCGAGCTCGGCCAGGCCCCGACCGCTGCTCACGCCCGCCATGTCGTCGGCGGGGACCCAGACGATGCGCAGCTCGCCGAACGTGCTCCCCTGACCGAGACTGACCCGACCCATCTTGCACAGCTCGAGCAGGGCCAAGAAGCGCACGATGACGTCGATGCGGGACCGGCACCCGACGACCAGTTCGCGGAAGGTGGCGGCCCGCTCGGACTCGGATGCCGCGATCAGCTCTGCCACCGCCTCGGACACCGACACGGTGTCCACCGTGACGTGGGACAGGTCGACCCGGGGCGCCGGGCGCTCGGCCGACCCGTGCAGGTACGCCTGGGCGATGTCCTCGGGCGTGACGCCGGCCAGGAGGTCGGGTGCGTGCGCGGCGAAGTCGTCGTCGAGGCCGACCTCGCGGGGGATGGAGCGTGATGCCCGCTCGGCCAGCGCCACGAAGACGTCCGCCGCGGCGGCATAGGCCCGGCATTCGAGCAGGCGGGCCAACAGCAGGTCGCGCTCCTCCCAGCCCACGTAGTCCTCGTCCTCCTCGCCGGTGTCGGGACCGGGCAGCAGTCGCTGGGACTTGAGCTCGATCAGGATGGCCGCCACCAACAAGAACTCCGAGAGCTGGTTGAAGTCGATCACGTCGCGCTGCTCGGTCAGCACCGACACGAAAGCGTCGACGACCGGGAGGAGGGGGACGTCGAGGACGTCGACCTCGTGCGAGGACACCAGGTGCAACAAGAGCTCGATGGGTCCCTCGAAGACGGGCGTGGACACCGCGTAAGCCACCCGCTGACGTTATCGAACGGCGTCCCGCCCGCGGCGCACCCCCGACCGGCCTCGGGACGGATGCCCTGGCCAGCGCCCGGAGCGGGGCCCGGTGGGCCCTACCATGGCGACCCATGAACAGGGACAGGGTCCTCTCCGGCATCGCGCCCTCGGGCAGCTTCACCTTGGGGAACTATTTCGGGGCCCTGCGTCACTGGGTCTCCTTCCAGGACGGCTACGACGCCTTCTACTGCGTGGTCGACCTGCACGCGCTGACGACCGAGATCGACCCGGCCGACCTGCGGGCCAACACCCTCGACGCCGCCCTCAACCTCCTGGCCGTCGGGCTCGACCCCGAGCGCTGCACGCTCTTCGTCCAGAGCCACGTTCCCGAGCACACCCGCTTGACCTGGCTGCTCGAGTGCACGACCTCCATGGGCGAGCTGCGCCGCATGACCCAGTTCAAGGACAAGGGCCAAGGGCCAGGAGGCGGCGCGGGTCGGCCTCTTCACCTACCCGGTGCTCATGGCGGCCGACATCCTCCTCTACGACGCCAACGAGGTGCCCGTCGGCGACGACCAGCGCCAGCACCTCGAGCTGACCCGCGAGCTGGCCGTGCGCTTCAACAACCGCTACGGCGAGACCTTCACCGTCCCCGAGGCCGCCATCCCCGGCACCGGGGCGCGCGTGATGGACCTCCAGCACCCCGAGCGCAAGATGTCCAAGTCGGCCGACTCCCCACTCGGCACCATCGGCCTCCTCGACACCGACGAGGAGATCACGCGCAAGGTGCGGCGCGCGGTCACCGACACCGACGGCGAGATGCGCTACGACCGGGTCGCCAAGCCCGGCCTGGCCAACCTGCTCGACCTCCTGGCCGCGGCGACCGGGCGCACGCCCGAGGAGGTGGCGCGCGGCTACACGCGCTACGGCGACCTCAAGAACGATGTGGCCGCCGCACTGTGCGAGCTGATCGAGCCGGTGCGCACTCGCCGCGCCGAGCTGGAGCATGATCTGGCCTACGTCGGCGACGTGCTTTCACGCGGCGCAGCGCACGCCGCACGAGGTGGCGGCGGAGACCTACGCCCGCGCCGCCGATGCGATCGGCCTGCTCCCCGAGGCCTGAGTCAGATTCCGAGGACGCTGCCCCACCAGTTGTAGAGACGGTCGAAGAGCCACGTCAGGGGGCCGCGTGGCCGTTCCAGAAGAAGAAGTTGAGGAGCACGAGGATCAAGCAGAGCGGCATCGTGTACTGGCGGTAACGCAGGTAGGTCGGCCACCAGCGCGCCGGCAAGAGACGCTCGACGACAGCCGAGCCGTCGAGCGGTGGAACCGGGACCAGGTTGAAGGCGCACAGCGCCACGTTGACCGAGGCTGGCCAAGAAGAGGATCTGCGCCGCGGTCGACCACTGCGCGACCCGTCGAAGGCCCAAGCGGCAAACCCGAGCGGGCAAAGTGCACGAAGAGGAGCCCGAAGACTGCAGCGAGCACGGCGTTGGCCGGCGGGTCCGGCCAGCGACGACCAGCACGCCCTGTTGCGCGGGCTCCGCAGCCTTGGCGGTGTTGACCGGCACCGGCTTGGCCCACCCGATGACGCCGAAGAGCTCAGCGACAAGCAGCGCCGGCACGATCAGCGTGCCGACGGGGTCCATGTGGGAGACCGGGTTGAGGGTCAGCCGGCCGGCGCGGTCCGCCGTGTCGTCACCGAACGTCTTGGCCACCCACCCGTGCGAGATCTCGTGCAAGATGATCGACGGCACGACGCAGCAGAAGATGATGATCTCCTGCTCGGTGATGTTGTGGTGGACGACGAGCGCCACCACGAAGATGGCGATGGCGGCGATCCAGAGGGTGCGCTTGGTCCGCTGATCCATCGGGCGCCTCCCCGAGGAGGCTCCGGGTGCTCGCACCTAGTGCTTGGCGGCGTCGGCGATGCAGAGGCGGGCCGCGGGCTTGGCCTCGAGGCGGGCCGCCCCGATCGGCTTCCCGCAGACCTCGCAATTGCCGTACGTCCCGGCCGTGAGCCGCGCGATGGCCGCCTCGACCTCGTCGAGCGCTTCACGCAGCTCGGTCGCCAGCCGCTCGGCCTCGCCGCGCTCGGCCGTCACCTGGCTCGAGTCGGCGAAGTTCGAGTCGTAGTTGAGGCCGCTCCCCTCGTCGGCGAAGCCCAACTCCTTCAACTGGGCCTGCAATCCGGCCTGCTCGTCCCGCAGCAGGGCGGCGAAATCGGCATCGGCGGTCTGCGCCGTTGGGGCCTCGTTCGGCATGGGGTCATGCTACGCGGTCCCTCCCCCCTCTTGTTCCCGCCCGCGGGTGGGCGCTCTCGTAGGCCCGGCGCAGGTGCTCGGGGGACACCTTGGTGTATCGCTGGGTCGTGGCAATGGACGCGTGGCCCAAGAGCTCCTGGACGACCCGGACGTCGGCACCCCGGCTGAGCATGTGGGTGGCACAGGAGTGCCGCAGCACGTGCGGGCTCACCTTCGCCTCGAGCCCCACCCGGGCGGCGTACTTCTTGACCACCCCGAAGACACCGACGCGCGTGAGGCGGCCTCCACGGGCATTGAGGAACACGGCCTCGGCGTCGCTGCGCCGGCGCCACCGCTTCGGCACCACGCAGCGGACGCCCCTGGCCCGACAGCCAGTCCGCCAGCGCGGCTCGGGCCATGCGGCCGAGCGGGACCAGGCGCTCCTTGTCGCCCTTGCCGAGCACGCGCACGAGGGCGAGGTCGGACGACTCCACCGCCTCGGCGACGTCGCCCAGGTTGAGCCCGACGACCTCGCCCACCCGCGCGCCGGTGCCGTAGAGGAATTCGAGCAGCGCCCGGTCGCGCAGCACCAGGGCCCCGGTCCCGACCACCGCGCCGAGCAGGCGCCCCGTCTCCTCCTCGCTCAGCGCCTTGGGCAACAGGTCGGTCACCGAGGTGGACGGCAAGTCGAGTGTCGGATCGTCGCCGCGTCCACCCTCCTCCACCATGAAGCGATGGAAGCCGCGCAAGCTCGACTGTGCCCGCGCCACCGAGGACGCACCGTGGCTCCGGCGCAACCCGTCCAGGTGGGCGGCGGCGTCCGCCGCGCTCGCTTCGTCGATGCCGTGGCCGGTGCGCGCCTCGACGTCGCGCTGGTAGGCCGCCAGGTCGCGCCGGTAGGCCTCGAGCGTGCGCGGCGAGCGTCCCCGCTCCACCTCGAGCCAGGACAAGTACTCCTCGGCGTCCCGCGGCAGCACCGCCACCTCGCCGGCCTCCGTGTCGCCGCCCGCCGCTGTCATCGCAGCGGCCCCCTCGCCGCCAGCCGTGCCCGGGCCATGTACAACCCGAGCACGGTCGTCTCGTCCTTGAGCGTTCTCGCGGCCACCAGCTCGTCGAGGTCGGACAAGGAGACGCGCTCGGTCGTCATGTACCCCTCCTCGACGCCGTCGGGCCGCCGGGCCACCTCGCGCAGGCCGGTCGCCAGATAGACCATCGTGTGCTGGTCGCTCACGCCGGGCGAGTTCCAGACGCTGACCAGCAGCTCCCACTGCCCCGCCTCGAGCCCGGCCTCCTCGACCAGCTCGCGCCGCGCCGTGTCCTCGGGCGCCTCGCCTTGCTTGTCGCGGGTCCCTGCGGGGATCTCGAGCACCATGTCGTCGACCGCGGCGCGGTACTGGCGCACCAAGGTGACGGTGCCGTCGTCGTGGGCGGGGACCACGGTGACCGCACCCGGGTGACGAACGACGATGCGCTCGAAAGCGGTGCCGGCAGGGTCGACGAGGTGCAGGCGGTCGACTCGGAACAGCCAGGCCCGGAGGAGCTCCTCCTCCGAGACGCGGCGGAACCCCGGCACCGGCGCGTGTCCGGCCTAGGTGACGGCGTCGAGATCGAGCAGGTGCGGCTCGCGGCCCTCGGCCCGCTCCAGGGCCGCGCCGACCAGCTCGCGGAAGAGCGGGTGGGCCCGGTCGGGCCGGCTCTTGAACTCTGGGTGCGCCTGGGTGGCCACCCAGTAGGGATGGTCGGACAGCTCGACGAATTCGACCAGGCGACCGTCGGGCGAACTGCCCGAGCAAACGAGTCCCGACCGCCTCGAGCCTGGCTTTGTAGCGGTTGTTGAACTCGAAGCGGTGCCGGTGGCGCTCGGTGACCCCGAGGGTGCCGTAGGCCTCGGCCACCTTGGAGCCCGGGAGTAGCACGGCCTGGTAGGAGCCGAGCCGCATGGTGCCGCCCTTGTCGGTGACTTCGGCCTGGTCCGGCATGAGGTCGATCACCGTGTGCGGCGAGAGGCTGTCGAACTCGCGCGAGTTGGCCCGATCCAACCCGGCCCAGTCACGCGCCACCGAGATCACCATCACGTGCAATCCGAGACACAACCCCAAGCACGGGATGCCGTGGTCGCGCGAGTACCCGGCTGCGGCCACCATGCCCTCGATGCCCCGCTCGCCGAAGCCGCCGGGGATCACGATGGCGTCCAGCCCGCGTAGCCGGTCGGTGGCCAACAGGTCCGGCACCAGCTCGGCGTCGATCCAGTCGAGCTCGACATCGGCCCCGTGGTGGAAGCCGGCATGGCGCAGCGCCTCGACCACCGACATGTAGGCGTCGGGCATGTTCACGTACTTGCCCACGATCCCGACGCGAACCCGGCGCGACAGGGAGTCGACGCGCGCGACGAGCGCCTCCCATTCGGAGATGTCGATCCGGTGCGATGCGTCGTCGATCCCGAGCGTGCGGCACACGTAGGTGTCGAGCTCCCCTTCATGGAGCACGAGTGGGATCTCGTAGATGCTCTGGGCGTCGGCGAGTGAGATCACGGCGTCGATGGGTACGTCGCACTGCAGCGAGATCTTGCGTTTGAGGCCCTCGGAGATCGGTTTGTCGCTGCGGCAGACGATCACGTCGGGCTGGATCCCTCGGCTGCGCAACTCGGTCACCGAGTGCTGGGTCGGCTTGGTCTTCTGTTCGCCCGACACGAGGAAGGGCACCAGCGTGAGGTGGACGTAACAGACGTTGTCGCGGCCGATGTCCCGGCGGAACTGCCGGATCGCCTCAATGAAGGGCACGATCTCGATGTCGCCCACCGTTCCCCCGATCTCGACGATGACGATGTCGACGTCCTCGTCTTCCAGGCGGCGGATGCGGTCCTTGATCTCGTCGGTGACGTGCGGGATCACCTGGACGGTGCGCCCGAGGAAGTCGCCCCGGCGCTCCTTCTCGATCACCGAGCGGTAGATGCCCCCGGTCGTCGTGTTGGAGCGCTTCGAGAGGCTCTCGTCGATGAAGCGCTCGTAGTGGCCGAGGTCGAGGTCGGTCTCGCCCCCGTCCTCGGTGACGAAGACCTCGCCGTGCTCGCCCGGGTTCATGGTGCCCGGGTCGACGTTGATGTAGGGGTCGAGCTTGCACATCGTGACCCGCAGGCCCCGGCACTTGAGGAGCCGGCCGAGGGAGGAGGCGGTGAGGCCCTTGCCGAGTGAGCTCGAGACTCCGCCGGTGACGAAGATGAACTTGCTCACGCCGGATTCACGCCAACTGCATGGCGCCGCATGGCGCGTCAGATGATCGGTGCACCAGACCACGATAGTCGACGGCTGTGCGATCCATGGTGGACTACCCCCGGCCCGTGGCGCCGAGCAGCTCGCGGGCGTGCGCGCGGGCGGCGTCGCTGTCCGGGTGCCCCGAGAGCATGCGCGAGAGCTCGGTCACGCGTTCCTCGCCCTCCACCGCGGCTGCGCTCGTGACGGTGCGCCCCTTCGACGCGCGCTTGACCACGGATATGTGTGCGTCGGCCTGCGAGGCCACCTGGGCCAGGTGGGTCACGACCAGTACCTGGCGCCGGCGCGCCACCTCGTGCAGCGCGTCCCCGAGGGCCAGCGCGGCGGCGCCGCCGACGCCCGCGTCGACCTCGTCGAAGACCATGCTCTGCGGGCCGCCCAGGCCCACCAGGCGGATGGCCAGCATCGCGCGGGCCAGCTCGCCGCCCGACGCCGCCCGGGCCAGCGGCTGCACCGGCTCGCCCACGTTCGCCCCGAGCAACAGCTCGACTGGTTCGCCGGTGCCGCTGGGCGCCACGGCCACCTCGACACGGGCGCCGGGCATGGCCAAAGAGCTCAGCCGTTCCCCCACCGCGTCGCCGAAGGCGCCGGCGGCGCGGGCCCGCACGGCGCGCACCGCACTTTCGGCCTCGGCCATCTCGGCGGCGCGCGCCTCGTGCTCGGCCTGCAGCCGCGCCGCTTCGCCCTCGGCGTCTTCGAGCACGCCCAGCCGGGCGGCACCCTCGGAGCCGTACGCCATGACGGTCGACCAGGTCAGACCCGTACTTGCGGCGCAGCTCGCCCAGAAGGCGCCGGCGCTCTTGCACCCCGACCAGCCGCGCCGGGTCGTCCTCCCACGCCTCCACCTCGTCGCGCAGCGAGCGGGCCACGTCGGAGACCTCGACCGCCACCGCCGCCAGGCGCTCGCGGTACATGCTCGAAGGCCTCGTGCCCGGCCAGCGCGGCCGCCGCGAGCCCGAGCTGGTCCAGCGCGCCGCCCTCGCCCACGGCGGGCTCGAGCTCCTCCACCGCGCCGAGCGCCGCCTCGCGGTAGGCGCCGGCGTCGGCCAGTCGGTCCTCCTCACGGCGCAGCACCGCGTCCTCGTCGGGGTTTTCGAGGTGGGCCGCCATGATCTCGTCGACCTGGTAGCGCAGGACGTCCGCCTCGCGGGCGCGCTTGTTGCGCGTCGCCCCCCGAGCGCCGGCCAGCGCCGTCGTCGAGCGAGCGCAACTGGCTGCGCAGCGCGCGCACGCGGCTGAGGTCGGTGCCGGCGTAGGCGTCGAGGACGTCGCGCTGGGCCGCCGCGGTGATCGAGGGCGCGGTGCTCGTGCTGGCCGTGGATCTCGACCAGCTCGGCCGTGACCTCGCCCAGCACGCCGAGCGGGGCCATGCGCCCGCTGACCCAGGCCCGCGAGCGGCCCTCGACGGGGACCGAACGGGCGAGGATCACCTCGCGGGTCGTGTCCCCTCTCGCGTCACCTCGAAGCGGGCCTCGACGAGCGCCTCGGGCGCACCCGGCGCGGACCATGCCGGCTATTGCCGCGGGCCGCCGAGGAGGAGTTGGAGCGCCTCGACCACGAGGGTCTTGCCGGCGCCCGTCTCGCCCGTCAGCACCGTCATGCCCGGACCGAAGGTGAGCGACAGGTCCTCGATGACCCCGAGGTCACGCACGTGGAGGTCCGTCAGCACCGACCCTCACGTCCCCCGGTCGGCCAGCAGCCGGAAGCGCAGGATGCCGCCGAAGGTCTGGGGCTCGTTGCGCACGACGCGCACGGGATGGGCCGCCACCGTGCAGCGAATGGTGGCCCCGGGCTGCAGCCGTCCGACCTCGGCGCCGTCGATGACGAGGACACCGGCGCGGTCGGGCGCGACCAGGACACCGACTTCCTGCGCGTCGGTCAGCACGAGGCTGCGGTCGAGCGAGAAGTGCGGCGCCACCGGCGTCACCACCATGGCGCGCAGCGTGGGCGCCAGGATCGGGCCCGCCGGCCGAGAGGTTGTAGGCCGTCGAACCCGTCGGCGTGGCGATGATGAGGCCGTCGGCCGAGTAGGTGAGCATCTCCTCGCCGTCGACCGTGGTGGTGAGGCGCACCGTGTGGCCGAAGTCGATCTTCTCGATCACCACCTCGTTGAGTGCGAGCAGGGTGGTGACGTCGCCCACCGTCGCGTCCGCGGCACCATCGGCGACGGAACGGTCGTCGATCGCCACGTCGAGCGCGCAGCGCTCCTCGATCACGGCCTTGCCCTCGAAGACCATGGTCAGCGCGTCGCGCACCTGGTCCGGCAGGAGGTCGGGCAGGTAGCCGAGGCGCCCGAAGTTGACCCCGAGCACGGGCACGTCCGCCGCGGTGGCGAGGCGCACCACGCGCAAGAAGATGCCGTCGCCCCCCATGCTGACCGCCACCGTCGTGCCGGTCAGGTCGACGTCGGCCAGCGCGGTCTCGCCGCCGGCCTCGCTCACCCGGTCGGGCCCGCTGAACTGCAGGATGCGGGCGCTGTCCCCGCGCTCGGTCAGCCACGACCGCGGTGTCGGTGGCCAGCGCCAGCGCGTCGGGGCGGCCCGGGTGGACCAAGAAGGTGACGATCGGCCATGGCGAAGCGCCGGCCGCTCAGCCGGCCCGGGGGGCCGGGCGGGAGGTGTCCGGCCGCCTCCGCGACGGCGGCGCCGAATAGGGCGGCGGCCTCGTCCGGACCAGCGGCCGAATCGGCTCTCGAGACGCCCTTGCGGGCGTGCACGAGGAACTCGGCGTTGCCGGCGGCGCCGGTCAGGGGGGAGGCCATCGCACCCATGATGCCGGTTCCGGCGGAGACGAGCGCGGACGCCACACCCGCAGCGCGTCCTGCCAGAGAGCAGGGTCGCGCACCACGCCCTTGCCGCTGCGACGCCGCGGCGCGGCCCACCTCGAACTGCGGCTTGACCAGGAGGACGAGGTCGGCGCCGGCGGCGGCCACGTCCCCGCACCAGGGCGGGGACGACGCTGCGCAGCGAGATGAACGACAGGTCGCCACCACCAGCGGGCACGGTTCGAACGCCGGATCGGCCGCCCGCAGCACCCCGGCGTCGAGCGTGCGCGCGTTGACCCGCTCGAGGACGACTGACGCGCGGATCGGCGCGCACCGAGGGATCGAGCTGGCCGTGCCCGACGTCGACCGCGTACACGTGCGCCGCGCCGTGCTGGAGGAGGCAGTCGGTGAAGCCGCCGGTGGAGGCACCCGCATCGAGGGCGCGCCGGCCCGTGACGTCGAGGGCGAAGCGCTCGAGCGCGGCGGCGAGCTTCTGCCCGCCCCGGCTCACGTAGGGCGACGGGGGGCCCGAGCACGACGAGCGCCTCGTCGGCGGCCACGAGTCGTGCCGGCTTGGTGGCCGGCGCACCGGCGACGAGGACGGACCCCGCTGCGATGGCCGCCTGGGCCTCGGCCCTGGTGGTGGCGAGGCCCCGGCGCACGAGCTCGGAGTCGAGCCGGCGGCGGGCCCCGCTGCTCAGCTGGCGGCTTTCTTCTGACCCTTGTCCGACTCGCTCTTGCCTGTCTGGGCCTTGTCCGACTGGCCCTTGCCTGTCTTGCCCTTGCCCGTCTGGCTCTTGCCCGGCGGCGAGCCCGCGGGCTTGGCGCCCCGCGTCGGCGTCACGCTCTGGGCGGCGGCAGCGGGCCCTCGTCGCCGTCTTGCCGGCCTGCTCGGCGCACGCCGTGCGCGGTCTTGGTGGCCCGGCTGGTCGCCCCCTTGGTGACCTTGGTCGCCTCTTTGGTCACCTTGCTCGCCTGCTGGCTCGCCTGCTTGGTCACCTTGCCGGCCTGCTTGCCGGCCTGGTTCGTCACGTCACGGGTCGTCCTGCGTCCGGCCTCGGCCGACTTCTTGAGGACGTCGGCCACCTGGTTGGCCAGAGACTCGAGTGACTTGCCGTCGATCTTCGACAGCTGGGCCGCCACCTCGTGGCGCACCAGGTCGAGGATCTGCTCGCTGCTCTTGCGGCTGCGCTCCACCAAACTGTCCACCCACTCTTGTGCCTGCCCGCGCTGGATATCGCCGGCGTTCACCAACTCTCGCACGATCTCCTCGGCTCGGCCACGGCTCACCTGCCCGAGCACGGAACCCGCATCGAGGTACTTACGAATGCGCTCATTACTCGCCATTGAACAAGAGTATACAAAGTGCTAGCTGCCAGCAAGCACTCCGGCGCTCTTTCTCAGGCTCCCGCGAGAGAGCCTGGTCGACCAGGCTGCGCAAGTCCTTGGCCGTGGCCGCCGCGCCGGTCTCCGCCGGACCTGCTCCCGGCGGGGTGACCCCGCTGAGAGCACCAGGCCGAAGGGCACGCCGAGCTGGGCGGCCAGCGCGCCGTCGGTCGAGGGTCGGTCGCCCACCACCGCCCGCAGCTCGCCTTCGGGGACCCGGGCCGCGATGGCCGCAGCCGTCGGCGGATGAGGCTTGCCCGCCACCTCGGGCGTCGCCTCGCTCGCCGTCGCCACCGCGGCGAGCAGGGAGCCGGCGCCGGGCACCAGGCCCTCGGGCGTGGGGAAGGTGGCGTCCTCGTTCGTCCCGACCAGGCGCGCCCCCGCCCGCACGGCGGCCGAGGCCCGGTCGAGCACCTCGTAGGTGAAGGTGCGCGCCAGGCCGACCACCACGGCGTCGGCCGGGCCCTCGGGCACGACGGTGATGCCGTGGTTGGCCAGCGCCTCGATGATGCCGTCCTCCCCCACCACGAGCGCCGTGGAGCCCGGGGCGAGCATCCCCGCCGCGACGTCCGCCGATCGCAGCAGGTCGGCGTCGTCGGCCGTGATGCCGCAGTGGGCCAGGCTCCGGTGCAGCTGGGCCCGGGTCGGCGCCGAGTTGTTCGTGGCGAAGAGGATCCGCACGCCGGAGCCGCGCAGGCGGCCCACCGCCTCGTCCCCACCGGGGATCGGGCGCCCCGCCAGCCACATCACGCCATCGAGGTCGATGACCCACGTCCCTCCCGACGGCGGCGGCCACATGGGCGGCGAGGCTATCTCCCGACGTCCCGCCGTCTCGCCGTTTCAGGACGGCTGCGGTGCGCTGTGGTGCGCTGTGGTGTGGTGTCGGCTCAGTCGTCCGTCCAGGCTTCGGACCACGGGTCGGACCAAGCCGCCCGGAAGGCCAGCGCCCGCGTCACGTCGCGCTGGGTCACCAGCCCGACGACACGGCTGCCCTCGGTCACCGGCAGGCGGCCGCGGCCCGACGCTGCCATGACGCTCACCGCCTCCTCGACGGGCGCATCCACGTCGAGGGCGAGCCGATCGTCGGGGTCGGCGAGCTCGGCGAGGAGGAACTGGCACGGATCGAGGCCCTTGGCCACCACCTTCGCCACGATGTCGCGGTTGGTGACGGTCCCGGCCAGGCTGCCGTCGGCCAGGCACAACGGCACCCGGTCCTCGGCGTGGGCGGCCAGGTAGCAGGCGGCGTCGGCGGCGGACTCGGTGGTCCGCAACACCTCGATGTCCCCGTGCATGACATCTCGGACGGTCCTCATGGCGACCCCCTCGGTGCCGTGCCCCGCATATGGAGCGAGTCCTGCCCTCAACCCTCGCGCCGTGGCGTCACCGCGGCAATGGTCAGGGGCAAATCAGCACCTGCGCTGGCTTTGGACCGGCGCCCCCGGGAGCCGGCCCGGTGCCCGAACCCTCAGGAGGCCTCGCGGCGCGCTCGCCGGCTTCGTCCGGGCCGGCTGCTTGGTGCTCTTGGGCGCCTTCTTGGCGGGCGCGGCCCGGCCGGCGGGCGCCGACCGTTTGGCGGCTGGCGCCTTCTTGGCCGTCCTCGCTGCCTTCTCCGCCTTCTCCGCTTTCCCTCCGCCCGAGCGGGCGGCGGCCGCGATGCTCGCGTTCAGCGCCTCCATCAGGTCGACGACCTTGGCGGGCGCCTCCTCGGGGGCCTGGATCACGATCTCGTGACCCTGGCGCTTCTCCTCGACAATGGCCTCGACCTTTTCACGGTGCGTGTCGTGATAGCGCGCCGGGTCCCAGTCGCTCTCCATCGACTCGATCAGCAACTGGGCCATCGACAGCTCGCGCTCGGTCACCTCGTCGGTGTCGGGCAGCTCGAGCTCGCGCTCGGGCGAGCGCACCTCGTCGGAGAAGTACATGGTGTGTAGGGCCAGCGTGTCGTCGTCGGGACGGATCGCGACCAGGTACTCCTTGTTGCGCATCACGAGGGTGGCGATCGCCACGCGCCCTGCTTCGCCCATGGCCTGGCGCAGCAACGCATACGCCTTGTCGGCGCCCGCGCCTTCGGGGCGCGAGGTAGTAGCTCGTGCGGAAGAACACCGGGTCGATGTCGGACTGCTCCACGAAGTCGGAGATCTCGATCTGGCGCGACTTCTTCGGCTCGGCTGTCTCGAGCTCTTCGTCGCTCACGATGACGTATTCGCCGCCGCCGAGGTCGAAGCCGCGGGCGATCCGGTCCTGGGGGACCTCGTCGCCCGTGCGCTCGTTGACCTTCTTGTAGCGGATGCGGTCCGACGTGCCCTCTTCGAACTGGTTGAAGTGAATGCTCTTGTCCGACGTCGCCGGGTACAGGCCGACGGGGATGTTCACCAGTCCGAAACTGAGGGCCCCCTTCCAGATCGTGCGTGGCACGTGCAACAAATTACCAGCCCAGGACCGGTCCACCACCTTGTTACAGCCTTTCGTCACACTGAATCTCATGGATATCGGCCCATGCTGCGGCTTCGGGCCCGCCGTGCTGGGCGGGCTGGCCGAGCTTGGCCCGATCGACCCGTTCGCCGGCGATCTCACGCTCGAACTGGGCCTTTCGGTGTGGCTGCGCCGGAGCGGCACCTCGCTCCTCGAAGCCCGGGAACAGCTCTTCGAGGCCCGGCGGGCCATCCTGAGCGTCTGCGGACTCGACCCGGCGACGGAACCGGTCCCTCTGGTCGGGCGCTCACCGCGGGCCGACGCCCTGACGCTGGCCGGCTACCTGGGCGATCTCCTCCGTCGGGCGGCGGCGGTCTCGGGTTGGAGCGTGCGCGTGGTGGCCGAGCGCGCCATGGCCGAGCTCCCCGAGCGCCGGGAGCAGGCGCTCGGTGCCTGAGCCCGAGCACGCTCGCGCGCGACCAGCGCGCTAGAAGCCGAAGCCGGCGATGATCAGGCCGTTCAGTCCGGCGGCCGCCATGCTCCCCATGTACGGCGCGTCGCCGTAGGAGAAGACGTCACCTCTGGCCGCGGCCACCCAGTAGCCGCGGCCGTCGGCCGTCGGGAAGATCGCGGTGGCCGGGTTGAACGAGTTCACATACCCGACCGGTGCCCCCATCCCCACCGCGTCGCCGGCGGAGAAGACGGCGCCGTTGGAGTAGAGGATCCAGTAACCGTGTCCATCTGGCGTGGCCACCGCGCTCACGACGGCCACCGACTCGGGCGGTGGCGAGCCGTACACCGGCGCGTCGCCGAAGGCGTAGACGGCGCCCTTGCCGGTCACGAGCCAGTAGCCGTGGCCCGTACTGTCGGGCATGACCGACACCGCCGCCCCGTAGCACCCGCCGATGCCCGGACACGAGCCCTCGAAGTGCGCGTCGCCGAAGGCGAAGACGCCCCCGTCCGAGGCCACCATGAAGTACCCGTGGCCGGTGCTCGAGGGCACCATGCCGACGATCGGCGCATCGAGGCTGTCGGGCAACCCCGAGCCGGCGGGGTGCAGCCCCACACCCGGGATCGAGCCGTAGAAGGCCGAGTCGCCAAAGCTGAAGATCCCGCCGTCGGAGGCCACCAGCCAGTAGCCGTTCCGGTCCGCGGTGGGCGTGATGCCCACGACCGGGCGCTGCAGGGGAATGCCGCCCATGGAGCCGTGGAACGCGGCGGACCCGAACGAGAAGATGCCGCCGTCGGAGCCGACGAGCCAGTACCCGCGGGCAGCCGCGGCGACCGGGAAGCTCTCCACGCTGCCGGTACCGGGCAGGTAGTTCGCTCCCTGCGCCACACTGGCCGTGAGCGAGCAGGTGCCGAAGAACACGAAGGTCACGGTGTGCCCGTCCGGCCCGACGACGCAGATGCCGGGTGAATCGGACGTGAGGAAGGTGAAGCCGTCCCCGCTCGTGCCCACGGAGGCGTAGAAGCTGGTGAACTCCACGGCGACCGCAGGGAAGTTGGTGATGGCCGGCGATGACGGCGTGGCGAGACCCACGCTGAAGCTCTGCGGGCTGCCGGTGCTGGCGGCATAGTTCTCCGTCCCGCCGGTCTGGGCCACCAGCGTGCAGGTGCCGACGCCGACATAGTCCACGACGGATCCGTTCAGCGCGCAGACGCCAGGTGTCATGGAGGTCACCGACTGCGTGCCGTCGCTGATGGTTTGCAGCACGGGCGTGAAACTGCCCCCGTAGACAACGCCGCTCGGGATGTTGGCGATCGTCACCGGCGGGGCCCCCGCCTGGGCCACCGAGAACGGCTGGCATGAGATGGCTGACGCCTTGTAGTTGCCATCGCCGCTGTAGGAGGCCGAGAAGGAATAGTTACCGGCGCCCAGTGGGCTCGTGGTGCTCGATGGCGGGACGACCCCATCGACCCCGAGCGTCACGACGTCGGGACCCGCATTCGGCCCGGTGCAGCCTAAGGCCGTCGTGTACAAGGTGTAGGTGACCGTGCCCGTCGGAGTGACCCCGCCGTTCCCCGGCAGGCTCGCCGTGGTGCCGTAGGCTGCGGCGCCGGTCAGTTCGGTATCCGTCCACGCAGCGTTCGTGGAGGCGTCGAACACGGTGGCGCTCAGAGCAGAGTTCGCCTTCGCCACACTGAACGCGTCGCACGCCCCGAGCGGCGCGGCGCGGTAGTTCTGGTCCCCGCTGTAGCTGGCTCGGAAGGAGTAGCTGCCGTGTGCCAGCGCGGCTGCGCTCGGCGAGACGGGCGCGCTCCCGCCGCTCAGCGTGACCACATTGGTGACCGGCGTGCCAGTGCAGGTGCCGCTGTCGTAAAAGGAGTAGGCGACCGTCCCGCCGGGAGGTATTGCCACACCGGTCGCGCTCGTCACGCTGGCCGTGTCGTAGGCGCCGGCGCCGGTCACTTCGGTTCCTGCCCAGGCCGAGTTCGTCGCCGCGTCGAAGACGGCGGTCGAGATCGACGAGGTGGCGAGGCCGACGCTGAAGGGCTCGCACCCCCCGGGCGGGGAGGGGCCGTAGTTCGAGTCCCCGCCGTAGCTGGCCTGGAACGAATAGCTGCCCGCCGTCAGCACGGCCGTCGTCGCCGAGTCCGGGACGGTTCCGTCCCCATTGAGCGCGACGACCTGAGTCGTCGAGGGTCCAGAGCACGAGGTGCTGGTGGTGAAGAGCGTGTAGGTGACCGTCCCCGTCGGAACGAAGCCCGAGACGGTGCCCCCGACGCTCGCCGTGTCGTAGGCGGTCGCCCCGGTCGCTTCGGTGCCCGCCCAGGCCGAGTTCGTCGCCGCGTCGAAGACGGCGGTCGAGATCGACGAGGTGGCGAGGCCGACGCTGAAGGGCTCACACCCCCCGAGCGGGGAAGGGCCGTAGTTCGAGTCCCCGCTGTAGCTGGCCTGGAACGAATAGCCCCCTGCGGTCAGCGCAGCTGTGGTCGCCGAGTTGGGGACGGTCCCGTCCCCATTGAGCGCGACCACCTGGGTCGTCGAGGGTCCAGAGCACGAGGTGCTGGTGGTGAAGAGCGTGTAGGTGACCGTCCCCGTCGGAACGAAGCCCGAGACGGTGTCCCCGATGCTCGCCGTGTCGTAGGCGGTGGCCCCGGTCGTTTCCGTCACGGACCAGTGGGCGTTGGTGGACGCGTCAAAGACCCTCGTCGAGATAGACGGGGTCGCCTGGGCCACGCTGAAGGGCTCACAGGTGCTCTCGCCCGACGGGTCGTAGTTCGAGTCGCCGCTGTAGCTGGCCTCGTAGGAGTAGCTGCCCGCCCCGAGGGCGTCCGTCGTGCTCGAGTTCGGCACGGTCCCGTCCCCATTGAGTGTGACCACCTGGGTGGTCGAGGGTCCGGTGCACGAGGCGCTGGTGCTGAAGAGCGTGTAGGTGACCGTCCCGGTCGGGGTGGGACCACTCAGCGTGAGCGTCGCTGTGTCGTAGGCGCCGGCGCCCGTCACTTCGCTTCCCGACCAAGGCTGGTTCGTCGCCGCGTCGTCGACGGCGGTCGAGACCGAGGAGCTGCCCTGTGCCGCGGCGGGAGACGCCGTCAGGCCGAAGCTGAGCGCGCACGCGCACGCCGCGGCGAGGGCGATCCCTCCCCTCATGCCGCCGGCTCTGCGCAATTGCTCGCCACGTCCCGCTCGCCCCGACGGGCGCGGAGAACCATCAGGCTGGTTGGTTGTGAGGTCATCCGGCTCCTGGGCCTTCCCCGGAAAAGGCAAAGCTAGCCCTCCCTCCCCTACCGGCCACATCGCGTCAGATCCTCCAGGCAGAAGGCCCAGATGACGACGCGTCTCGGCTTCGGTGCACAGCGCGGAGCCAGAATCGGAGCGTCATCATGGGCCGTGGCCAGACGAGGACGGCACCGGCTCGCCTGGACAGTCGTGGTCGTCGTCGTGGTCGTAGCGGCCCTCGCCGTGATCGGACCGTTCGTCTACATCCACTTCATCGAGGGCCCAGCGCCGGCCAAGCTCGCACTGCCGAAGGGGAGTCAGACGACGTCGACCGGGGTGGGCAGCCGCGCCGCCTCTGCGACCTCGGTCTCGGGCGTGTGGAATGTCGGTGCCGGCTCAGTCGCGGGATACCGCGTCAGCGAGGTCCTCATCGGCCAGAACTCGACTGCGGTGGGACGCACCAGCAAGGTGTGGGGATCCATCACGATCGATGGGACGACGGTGAGGAAGGGAACCTTCACCGTCGACATGACCAGCGTGGTCAGCGACCAGAGCGAGCGCAACGCACACTTCGACGGGCCCATCATGGACGTGGCGCAGTTTCCCACCGCCACGCTCGTCCTCTCCTCCCCTATCAGCCTCGGATCGATCCCGCCGGCCGGCGTCGTCGCGCACTACGACGCGTCGGGACTCTTGCGCATGCACGGCGTGACGAAGTCCGTGACGTTCGCCGTCTCGGCCGAGCGGCTCGACGGCGCACTCGACGTGCTGGCGGACATCACCATCCCCTTCTCGGAATGGGACATCGCGAACCCGAGCATCGGCGGCTTCGTGACGACCGCCAACACCGGAACGCTCGAGGTACTCCTCCATTTCACGCAGGGCGCCGGCAACCCGGCGTCGACGTCGAGTGGCACGGAGGATCGGGTGGGAATGGCGCGCCCCCGACGGTACCGAGCACCACCGTTCCCCCGCTGACGGTGCCGTCGAGCTGACGCGCCGGGCGACCGTCCCCCGGTGACGGCGAAGTGTCGCAGTACGATGCACGCCGTGCCGCGGCCCTCGCGAGGTCAACGTGGGCCGCGTCGGCCACGCATGACCACGGCTGAACAGCACCTCGACCCAGGCGAGAGCCGCCTCATTGTGTCGCGGCCGAGGTTGCGGCGACTGACCGGCTGGGGCCCCGCCCTTGTCTCCTTCGCAGCCGCACTGGGCTACGGGCTGTACATCGCGCTCCGGACCTACGAGGTGGATCTGGGCGTCTACCTGCGGCTCGGCGGTCGTTATATCTTCACTTCACACCTGTACTCCATCGGGCTTCCCAACACGAGCCTTCTCTTCACCTATCCCCCCTTTGCAGCGCTGCTCTTCGCCCCCTGGCAGCGTGCGTTCAGCACCGTGGAACCGGTCCAGACGGTGTGGACGATGGTCAACCTTGCCGCACTCCTCGGGTTGCTCGTCCTCTCGCTGCAACTCGTGCGACCGGATCTTCCTCGACGATCCGTGTGGCGCCTCGCGCTCGCGCTCAGCCTCCCGCGCTCTTGCTGAATCCGGTCCTGGTCACGGTCGGCTTCGGGCAGGTGAACCTGGTCGTCGTCCTACTGATCATGTGGGACCTCTTGAGCGAGCGACGCCTTGGGCGCTGGCAGGCTCCCATGGGCATCGCCACCGGCCTCGCGGCGGCGGTCAAGCTCACCCCGCTGCTGTTCGTTCCCTTCTTGCTTCTCACGCGGCGCTTTCGTGCCGCCCTCACCTGCATGGGCACGTTCCTCGCGTGCGAGCTGGTCACCTTCGTTGTCTCCCCGGCGTCGTCGACGTCGTACTGGACCAAGGCCCTCTTCAGCCCCGGCCGGGCCGGAGACCTCTCGATCGTGGACAACCAGAACCTCTCCGCGGCGCTCGACCGTCTGCATCATGCGATCGTCCCCGGCACCGTCCTCCTGCCGGTGCTGCTGGTGGTGACAGCCGGAGGCCTCTGGCTGGCGGCCATGGCCCACCGGCGCTCCTCGCCGATGTTGGGCGTCCTCATTTGCGCAGGGACCGGTCTCCTCGTGTCACCGATCTCCTGGGTTCACCACATGGTCTGGGTCGTGCCGGCCATCCTGTGGCTCGCCTTGGCCCCGGACCGACCGCGCCTCGGACGACCGATCGCCGCGGCCACCGCCGTGTTGTTCTGGTGCGCGCCGATCTGGTGGGTCCCCTACAAGCACACGACGGACCTTCACCTGAATCCGTTTCAGCTTCTTGCCGGAAATTCCTTCTGCCTCGCCATGGTGATCGCGCTCGCCGCCGCGGCATTCTTGGTGCTGGGCCGCCGCCGATCTGCCACGGCACCGCGCGCCGTTGCATTCCAGGGCGGCTGAGCTGGAGGACGGCGCGGTTGGCCGAAGTTGTGTGGGCGTTGTCTTTCTTAGATCCGACCGGCTCTGTCGGACCAAGCCGGTCGGCTGTCAGCATCGAATGGGGGCGGTGATCGGGGCACGCGTTGTCGTCACCGCCCCTCTTTTCGCACCTCAAATCGGAGGCGCCGAGACACCTCGTCGTAGGGGAAGTGAACTACCCGAACTTGCCCCAGTGCGTTGCGATGAGGAGAAGCAGCCCGGCCAGGAAGAGCGCGAGGCCGGCTACCACCATCCGCGCGGGGCTCCCCTTCAGCTTCGGGCTTTCTGAGGCGATCATCCAGATGCCGGCGAGCAGAATGAGGAGGAACCCGACTTCGCCGATCCGGGCGCTCGTGATTTTGTTGAGGGTGAGCAGTAGCAGCGACATGGTCGGGCATCTTCGACCATGTCGTCCTGTGGTCGCAACCCGAGCATCGGATGCGTGCGACAGCCAGGGCAGAACCGGGTGACCCGACCGGTTCGGGGGGGGTGTTCCCACCCCGATGAGGTGGGACTTTGAGCCCATCTCTGACAACGCGAGGACAACGAGGGCAATCCTGAGGCCAGGTCCACGTTTCACCCTCGTGGCCCCCCCGGTCACGGGGCTTTGCCCGAGCGTGGCATGACGCCCGGCGAAAGGAGGCACACGATGGAAAACCGCAGACGAGCAACTCGACATTTGGCCGGCTGGAACGGGTTCTGTCACATCGAGGGCGAGGGTGCCTCAGGGTGGCGCGACTGCCGCGTCGTTGATATCTCCATGCTCGGGGTCGGAATCAGAATGCAATATCTCCGGCCGTTGGAGCTTGTCGGCCGGCGGGTTTCCATCGAGCTCCCCGCCGTTGGCGACTCCATCAACATCCGGCTCGAGGGTGTGGTCAAGCGGGTAGCCAGGACCACGCTGCGGACCATGGTCCGAATCGGCATTGAGTTCGACGCCCTCTCCAACACCGAGCGGTCGATTCTCGAGGCGTTGAGCCGCGCCGACCAACGCCAGCTGGCGACCTTGACCTAAGGCTCAGGGTTAGCGATCCTCGCCGGGCCTCTCGCGCCCGCACCGGGCATATCGATCCCCGTGAAGGGCAAGATGTGGCCCGTCCGGAGTCGAACGAAGGGTACGGAGTTTCCATGGCCAATCTCACGACGAGCCCGAAGATCCCCGGGCTCGAGCCCACGTTCCGACATCTGGACGACCCGGACGTGCCATGGCAGCAGGTCCGTGCCATCCGTCGCGCGGACGGATCCGTCGCGTCAGTGTGGGAGAAGTGGCTTGCCTTCTCTCCGGAGCCGCTCTATCTGTCCCTGTATGCAAAGTGGGATCCCGGCGTCATCCAACGCAGACATGGTCATTTCAGCCCACACGTGCTGATGGTCCTCGAGGGACAGATCCTCTGTGGCGGTCGCGTGTGCACCGCCGGCACGCACATCGAGCTGCCGTATGGCGCAGCCTTCGGGCCATTCGTCGCCGGTCCCGAAGGAGCCATCCTCTTCGAGGTCATGATGGGTGATCCTCGAGGCTGGGGGGACGATCCCGAGTCCTTCGAACGCGTCCTGGCCGAGCACGGCGCCCAGGCACTCCCCGACCCGGACATTTCGCTTCCCTCATGGCTTGAAGACCTTCGAGGAAGGTGGGCGTCGGATTCGCAGGAATGACGCCACTTGGCAGAGGGAGACGCGAGGGGGCGGATTCGCTTTCGAGCATCAAGAAGCGCTGGCGACGACGCCCACCATGGATCTCCGCCCGCTTGTCGCTCGTTCTAGATGAACCTCGCGAAAGCCTCGTTCGCGGCACCGCTCCGCAAAGACCATGGCTTGTTCGTCGGTCCAGCCATGGCTCCGGTGACCTCGAGCCCCCCTTCTGCCCTCCGCTCCATGGCGACCAGACGACCACCGCAGAGAAGCACCCGACGTGCTTCTCGAAGTCCGGCATCGATATCCGACCAGTGGTGCACGGCAGCGATCGACCAGACGACAGTGGCGGAACCATCGGGCAGCGGCATCGCCTCAGCCGCTCCCTCGACGAACCGCACTTTCGCCCGAGACCGCGTGGAGAAATCTCGCGACCCGCAGCATGACGGGCGCCGGATCAATTCCAGAGACGGTCGCACCCAGTCGAGCGGCGTAACGGACAGCGACTCCGGGACCACACCCGATGTCTACGACCCTGTCGCTGGGTCGCATTTCGCTGAGCCGCACGGCGAGCTGCGCGTCACCCTTGCGACCGAAGACCATGCTGAGCGCCGCCACGAGCCCGACAACACCGGCAAAGGCGGGGTAATCGGCATGGTGGTTGGGCGGGACGTGCGGGTCTGACACGCGACTCAGCCCTTGTCGTATTCAGCCAGGAGTGCAAGCGTTCGATCTCTGATGACGTCGTAGCTGGCGTTGAGATCCAAGAGGACCTTCGCAGCGACTGAGTCCTCATCGGTCAGCAGGCCGAGCAGAAGATGTTCGGTGCCGACGTAGTTGTGGCCCAGCCTCAGACTCTCTTCGACTGCAGAGCGAAGCACTGCCTTCGCTCTCGGGGTGAAAGGCAATGTTCCTTCCCCCGACGCACTACCTCGCTTGATGAGCACCAGTATCCGTTCTTCGACCATGGATTTCGAGATGCCCGCCTCTTCGAGAACCCTCACCCCCAGGCCATCGTTGCTTTCTACGAGGGCCAAGAGAATGTGTTCGGTTCCTACGAATCCGTGCCCCAAACGATGGGCTTCTTCTTCGGATTGACCGAGGACCCTCCGTGCTCGTTCTGTGAAACGCTCGAACTTCGGCGCGGTATCGAACGTGAACCTCTTGTGAGCTGCCTGTTTACTGACACCGAGAGCGCCGCTGATCTCGGACCACGAATGTCCGTTCCGCCGGCACTGGTCAACAAAATGGCCGAGAAGTGCGTCGCCGACCTGTTCGAGATCACTGACAGTCTGGGACGCCTGGGAGAGTTGGAGGAGGGCTTCCTTGCCCGGCGCATCAGCCCGTACCGCGTCGATCAGTTCCTGCAAAGTGGGCGACGGAGTCATTCGTCAACTCTACATTGACGGCCCAGTGTTCGTCAACTACAGGTTGACGAACACTGTGACCCGAACCACTCTGGAAAATGCCCCTTCGAAGTGTGCCAGGCCGGCCGGTCTGAGCATCAGACGGTATTCCTGCGGGCCCAATGAACAACGCACGCACAACGAACAGGGTTGGTTTGAGGCTAAAGCACGAGCCCGGTTGTCCCAGAGTTGTGCAGAAGTCGGTCCGATCGGCTCTACTAATACTCGGGGGTTGCGCTGCAAGGCTCAGTCACCGGAGGGGGACGATCCGATCGACGCGATGGAGCGGTACATGACGCGGAAGTCCTTCCAAGTATTGCCTTCGGACCGAGCATGAGTTTCGACGTGCGCAAGGGGGGCGTCGGGACCAAAAGGCGCGTCATTCTCTTCGTCGTCGGCCTCGCCATGGGCGCTTCGCTCTTCCTGATCGGAGGCATCAGTTGGCAGCCGACGCCACCGAAGTGTCCTGACTGCGCCATTCTCAATCCCAGCATTCACAATCCGCAATGCACCGAGGCCGTTCAAGGGGGATGGATTTGCGATGGTGGCTGAGACCATGTTCGTGAAGTAAGCCCCGCCCAGACACCATGCAGATTCAGGTCGCTCGTTACGTACGCAAAACACCCGGGCCGAACTGGGCAACCAGCACACAGCTCCCGAGCAAGCGTCAGCTCGCCATATGCCTCGAGAAGAACGGGTCGTCGGTCGTGCCCTGACAGGCTGTCCTCCGCCTCCCGCATCGACCCGCAGTCGCGTTTCCGTGTGCCGCCCCACAATGCCATTGAGGCCAGGCCGACGAACGTCGCGACGAAATTCATCAGGCGCCGCCGGAGGTATAACAGAGACCACCTACGTCAGTCACGAGACATGGGTGCAGCGGCCCCTCCTCCACGTAACGAGGGGCCGCTACGCGTGGCGGCCCGGGCACGGCGGCAGCCGCATGCTGTGTCCCTGCTCGGGGTGTTCTGCAACGGTAGCGTTCGCAGAGATGCGTGTTGCCGTGACTGTGCGAGCACCTAGTGTCCGGTCGACCACGGACCGAGGCCCAGCGGTGGCCCCGGCCTCGACCTAGCGATGGCCGCCACCCTTCTCGCGGTCGTTGCGGCCACAGCATTCGCCCTTGGCAGCGTCCTGCAACAGAAGGGAACGCTTGAGGTTCCCGCCGCTGAGGGCAACCAGCGCTTCCTCGCCCAAATCCTTCGGCGCCCGGTTTGGCTCGCCGGTGGCGGGTGCCAATTCGCCGGATGGGTGCTTCAGGCCATTGCCCTCGACAAGGGCTCATTGGTTGTCGTCCAGTCCGTGACGTCCCTCAGCCTCGTGATAGCGCTTCCCTTCGGGGCCAAGCTCACGAATCAGGTGCTCACCCCCCGGGTGTGGGCCGGTGCTGCCTGCATGCTGCTTGGGATCGTCGCATTTCTCTCGCTGGGGACACCGAAGACGGGTACTGCAATGCCGCCCGCAGCGGCCTGGTGGTCGGCAACGGCAGTCACCGTCATTTCGGTGCTCACGTTGTCGCTGTTGGGCCGCCAGCGCACTGGCGCTGCCAAAGCGCTGCTCTGCGGCTCGGCTGCGGGCGTCTGCTTCGCTCTGCAAGCATCGGTTACCAAGGTCTTCGTTCCGTTAGTGAGTAAGGGACTTTCGACCGTTCTTTCGAGTTGGACGATCTACGCGCTCATTGCCTCGGCCGTGGCGGGTTTCGTCCTCCAGCAGTCCGCGCTCAGGACGGCGGTGCTCGCTCCTGCAATGGCGTCCAGTAACGCCGTGACTCTCTTCGCGAGTGTTCTCTTCGGTGTCACCGTGTTCGGTGAGACCCTCGCCAGCAACGGAGACCGACTGGGCCCGGCGCTCTTCGGACTCTTCTTGGCGCTGGTAGGTGTGGTGCTGCTGGCAGGCTCTAAACCGCCTGTGGCCACGCAGCCCATACCGCTTGGCTAAAAGTGGTTCTGTTCCAGCCCTCAGACGGCTGCTGGCTCCTCGACATCCCCGGGGGGAGGTGCGCCAGTGACGGCCTTCCAGCCGATAGCGGTAAGACGGGCGCTCATCATCTTGGCGATCGCGAGGCCGACGCCGGCTGCAGCCGCCCATAGCAGTGCGTCTGGCCACGAAAACCGGGGGTTGGTGGGATCGAACGGCGTAGCCGGATCTGTGTCCTTGCGGACAGCTTGATAGATCGTCCTCAGGAGTTTCTTGGCGAGAAGCCCGCCCAGCATGCCGCCGATGGTGGACACCAGCTTCCACATCCGCTCGCGTCCGATCGTGACCGGCGCCCGTCCCATCGACACTCTTGAAATCTAGCGTCACAACGCGTGAAAGTCCCCGGAGACGGCTTGCAGCGACGTAGCACCCTGGTTCTGGCGACGACGCCGGCGTCGGACGGCCTGCCCCAGTTGAGCAATGGTGCCGTAGTGACTCGCTGACCTGGCAATACCAGCACCCGGGAATCTGACCCCCTTAAGCGGCAAGATGGAAGCAGGAGGGAGAAGGCGATGCGATGCCAGGCGGCTACGTGTGGTCAGGACTTCTCGAAGGAACAACGATACCTGTTCGAAGAGCACGCGCCTGAGGGCATCGGGCCAGACGATCTCGCCATCCTCGGACCGATTCTTGTCCTCAAGGTCAAGTCCGCGCCGGAGGGTTATACGCGGAAGCTTGCCGCGGAGCTCTGGCGCGACCCCGACAACTCGATCATCCTCGGGTTCTCGACGAGGTACGCCCCATCCGGGGCCTTTCAAACGGCTGCAGAACTTCGGAGCTGAGGTGCATCTCGCCCTTTCGGACCATGGAGTAGCCGGCGGACTCCAGAGCGCGGCGCTGGTCGCCGTGGGCGGAACCATCGACTGGTTCTGCCGGCCTGGGTTCCACCCGCCGGGTCCTCATGGCCGCGGCGCTCAACGTCATCGCCACCTCGATGGTCGATCGGGTCACCTTGCGCACCTCCGACGTCCATTGGCTCCGTAGCCAGAAAGACGGGGAGAACTGACCATGGCGAACCCCGTCGTCACCGGGAGGATGGCTCCGTCACTACGGCGCATGCTGCTTCCGCTCGCCATGGCCCAGTTCATCTGCAGCTTCGCTGGTTCGAACATGAACGTCATGATCAACGACATCAGCCAGGATCTGCACACCACGGTGCAAGGCGTGCAGATCGCGATCACGCTGTTTTTGCTCGTCATGGCCGCGCTCATGATCCCCGGTGGCAAGCTGACCGACCGATGGGGTCGTAAGCGATGCTTCACGTTGGGTCTTTCCATCTATGCCGTGGGCGCGGTGCTCAGTGCCGCCGCTCCCGGGCTTGGGCGTCCTCATTCTGGGGAACTCGATCCTCGAAGGGGTGGGCACCGCCCTCCTGATTCCCCCCGTCTACATCCTCACGACCATGCTCTTCCACGACCTCGGGTCACGGGCCCAGGCCTTCGGCATCATCAGCGGCATGGGCGGGATCGGCGCCGCCACCGGTCCCCTTATCGGAGGATTCATCACCACGACCATTACCTGGCGCGCTGCCTTCGTGTTTCAGGCCATCGTGGTCGTCGTCATCGTTCTCCTCGGTCGCCGCATCCATGATCCCCTGCCCGCCGACCCCACTCGCCCGTTCGACACCGTAGGGGCGATTCTGTCGGCGGCAGGGCTGGTGACCCTGGTCGTCGGGATCCTGGCGGCCGATAACAACCTCGTTCTCTGCGCGCTCCTCATCGTTGCCGGGTCGCTCATCATCTTCGGCTTTTTCGCGTGGGTCCGGAGCCGTGAACGTGCCGGGAAACAGGCGCTCCTCTCGACGAAGCTCTTTCGCAATCGCACGTCGAACCTCGGGCTCGTGACCCAGAACGTGCAGTGGCTGATGCTCATGGGAACATCGTTCGTCGTCTCCGCCTATCTCCAGGTCGTGCGGGGGTACAGCGCTATCAAGACTGGCGTGATCTTCACCGCAGCCACCCTGGGCATCTTGGTGTCCTCGCTTGCTGCCGGAGCGCTGGCGAAGCGGTTCCAGCAGCGTACGTTGATCTTGATCGGTTTTGTGACCACCATTGCCGGCGTCGTCTTCCTTCTCCTGATCGTGAAGCACTCGCCGAGCGAATGGGCCTTTGCCCCCGGGCTGCTGCTCATCGGGTTGGGTCTCGGGGTGATGCTCACTCCCTCCGTGAATGTGGTCCAGTCCGCCTTTCGCGGAGGACCAGCAGAGCGAGATCTCTGGGCTGTCCCGCTGCGTATCGAACCTGGGCTCTTCACTCGGCACCGCCATCGCCGGCACCATCCTCATATCGGGACTGACCGACCCGACACGGTCCTATGCCCTTGCCATGATCGCAGTCGGGGCTATCGGGTTTGTCGGCCTCGGGGTCACGCTCCTCCTCCGCAATGCAGCGTCGCCGCCGGAATAGCGGCGAGCTCGCGTGATACAACGAACGAACTACAGATGGTCGAGTCATGCCCGGCTCCACAAACCAATCAGCGGGAGAGATCGCCGGGCACGACAACGGTGGCGTCAGCATTACGAACGATCGACCGCCCAAAAGCTGATTCGCATGCTCAGCGCGATCGAGTTCGGAGATCGCACGCCGAGAAAAATTTGGGACTGCGACGGCAATGATCGTAGCGTTTGCCGCGTCATTGGAGTACCTTTTCAAGGAGTTGGTTCGCTGACCCGAAGGGGGGGCCACACGATGGCTGAGAAAACGGAAGCCCTTGGACCGATCAGCTACCTTGTCGTTGAGTTCCCCGGCAACAAGATGACGGGCGAAGGTTTCGCCTCCTTGCTCGACCTCGTCGATCGGGGGGTCATCCGGATCCTCGACCTCATGTTCGTGAGGCGGGACTCCGATGGCTCGATGCGAGCACTCGAGCTCAAAGACATCGATCACGACGGGCAGTTCGACCTCGCCGTCTTCGCGGGAGCGTCGTCGGGCTTGCTCGGTGAGAGCGATCTCACCGAGGCCGCATCGGTGATCGAACCAGGCTCGGCGGCCGGGATCTTGATCTTCGAGAATCGTTGGGCGACATCTTTCATCCAGGCGTTGCGCCGTGGCGAGGCCGAGCTTGTCGCCGCTGGCTACATCCCCCAGGCCGACCTAGTTGCAGCGCTCGACGCCGCCGAGAACTAACCCACTGACGAACCGATACAACGAAGAAAGGACGGACAATGCCGCTTCTCCGCGGTCTCGCACGCACCGCAGCCATCGCCGGTACCGCCACCGCCGTGTCGAACCGGGTCTCGCGCCGACAGTCGAACCGGTGGGCGCAGCAAGACGAACAACAGTACGAGCAGCAGCAGTACGCCGCCCAGCCGGCACCAGCGCCAGCTCAAGCGCAAGACCCCATCGCGCAACTGAAGGACCTTGCGGAGCTCAAATCACAGGGGATCCTCACCGAAGCCGAATTCGAGGCTCAAAAAGCGAAGGTCCTCGGGTCCTGAAGCATCCCCGACCGGGACATGGCACTGGTCCGATCGAGAATGTGACGTAGATATGACCGCTGACGACAACGGTGACTCCTCCGGCACCTTGGATGGGGATTTGCCGGCTCTTGAAGACCATCACGAGTCTGTCAATGTCCTGGCAGTTGTTTCGGTTGCATTGTCCGGGCTTGGATTGCTCACCCTGCTTCGCTTGGCCGACAGGAGAGACCGTGCTCCAGCGAGCGCGCTCGGCCTATTTCTCACAACCTGTCTCGCTGCCATCACCGGCACGGTGTTCGGCCTTGTGGCGGCACGTCAGGCCACCGACTCGACGCGGCCGGGTAAGGGTTGCTTCTGGGATCCTCGGGAGCCGTGCTTGGCATCATCACGACAATCTTGAACATCAATTGGATGAGGACGAGACGACACGTTTAGCAATGTGCTCGACGTGTCGCAATCCCTCCCTGACAGAAGGAGAATAAGTGCTTGCCGCCAGTTACCAATACCCGATCCTCGATTTCTTCTTAACAATGCTGTATTTCTTCCTGTTCATCATCTGGATCTGGCTTCTGATCACGGTGTTCATCGACATCTTCCGAAGCCGCGACATGGGTGGCTTCGCCAAGGCCCTTTGGGTGATCTTCGTCATCATCCTGCCGTTCTTGGGCGTCTTCGTGTACCTGATCGCCCGGGGCGGCAAGATGCATGAGCGAGCGGCTCAGGATGCAGCGCAGCAGCAGCAGGCGTTCGACGAGTACGTGCGACAGGCTGCCGGAACGCCGGGGAACAGCACCGCTGATCAGCTGTCGAAGCTGGCCGACCTCAAGTCTCAGGGCGTCATCACCGACGCCGAGTTCGAGGCGCAGAAGTCCAAGGTCCTGGCTAGCTGAGCGCGGCTCGACGCAGCGAGCATCTGCGGCACCGAATCAAGGAAGTGAGTTCATCCGCACCAAAACCGCGGGAACCCTTACGCGGAATTATGCTGGCGCACGACTTGTCGTGATGGTACTGGCGCGTTGCCATCGTGTGCCGAGCTGTTCAGAACTGTGCGGGTCCCTCCAAGGTCCAACCCCCGAGAGGCCCGCAAAGGTCGATGTCCAGGGGTGCGGTGATCTTTCCGGTTGTGTCCTTCACGACCGTGCCCGCGACGTTCCAGCTGTCGTGACCCGCCCCACCCGGGGGGCACGCGCCGATCCCCGTGTCTTCGCCACCGACGTCAAACTCTGTGATCTTTCCACTAGCCCAGTGGAACGTGACGTGTCCATGCTCGCCTCCCCCGAAGGCGCTGGAGAACTTGATGAAGTTGAACTTGGCGGATCCTCCGGTGGCCTTCTTGTGCGAGCAGCTCCCGAAGACGGAGCCAGGCCCGTTGCCAGGAAGCGTTTTACAGATGACCGTCCCTGACGACGTTCCGCCCGACGGCGCTCCAACGCTCGCCCCTACGCCAAACGGTGCGGCGATAACGACCGCGATCGAGACGGCGGCGACTGCAGCAAGGATGCGACAAGCCATTGGCAACCGAGCGGTCATCACATGTCCCCTTCCGCCGGGTTATGACTCAACGCCGCTGTCGCGTATAGCAGCGGTCAGTCCCACCAGCAAGGGTCACGGGAGATGTGCAGATCAGGCCCTTGGCCATCGGCGCGGGCCTGGGTGATCCGTTGCCCTCGGTGCGCGATATCCGTCGACCACTGCCGATGGCAGAATCGAAGCATGACAAGCCGGATCGCCGCCATATCTATCGATGCTGTCGAACCTCACGGAGTGGCCGAGTTCTGGTGTGCTGTCCTTGGTTGGGAGATCCGCAATCTCGATGCCACCGGCGCGGACATAGGCCCACCCAGTGGTTCGTGGCCAACCATCGAAATCGGACGCGTGCCTGAGAAGAAGGCGGTAAAGAACCGGCTTCATTTTGACCTTCGTGCAGATGGATGCACCCAGAGCGATGAGCTTCGCCGCCTGTTGGACCTGGGCGCCCAAAGGATCGACGTTGGCCAGACATCCGACTCCACCTGGGTCGTGCTCGCCGATCCGGAAGGGAACGAGTTCTGTCTGCTGTCCCGTTCCGTCCAGGAGGTTCTGGGGGGCTCCTCGACGGGGCACTGATCGGGGTACGTGCCCCTGCCGCCCGGACTGGGCGTCATCTTGTGGATTACGTGAGCGAGGTCAAGACCACAACGTCAACTTGTTCGTCCCGGCCACGTATGGCTACCCGATCGTGGCGGCCTCCTGGGTACGCCGCCTCAATCAGCGGGTAAAGCGAAGCTGCAAGCACTACCTCGCCTGGCGACGCGTGGGCCTGGAGGCGAGCACCAACATTGATGGCATCACCGAGCCCGGTGAAGTCCAATACGCTTCCGGATCCCACATTGCCGACGAAAGCGACACCAGCGTTCGCAGCGACACCGAGGGGTAGTTCGGTGACCTTCGAGGCCAGTTCGAGAGCCGCAATCGCCGCCTTGCGTCGATATTCGGGGCCAGCGACTCCTTGGATGAAGAGCCCCATCACTTCGTCGCCAATCAGCTTGTCCACAATACCTTCATTGTGAATCAGCACCTTGGTTGCTGTGCCATAGAACTCGTTCAGACGCTCGGCGAACGTAGTGGCGTCGGACTGCTCACCCAGAGCTGTCGAAGCTCTCACGTCGGCGAACACAACTCCGATGTCGATCTCGATGCCTCCTGTCGGTAGACGATCGAAGCAGTACTGACAGATGTTCGGGTTCTTCCGGGAGGGCTTGTGCCCGAAGAGGCCGATCATTTTGCCGCCCACGCCGCCAAAAGGGTTCAGGCAAAGCTTGCAGCGGGGATCGTGAGGAAGCCAGCGAAAGATCCGTTGCGCGACCTTCAGGGGTTCGTAACCCTTGACGAGTAGAGCTTCCCAATCGACCGTTTTCGCCACTCCCGAAACGATGGCTCTTCAGCGGGAAAGCCGCCAGGGCCGAGGAGATCGTGTCCTCAGAACGACAGTCAGGGTCCGGCTCTTGGACCGCATCCATCGTCCGCAGCCATGTGGGCGGGATACGGGACAAGCCATCGCACCCTGCAAAGTGCCGATCCCGGGGCAGGTCCAAGCCCTTGGCTATCAATGTCGCCCACGAGGCCCTTCGGCATGGTGCCTCTGTCGGCCGGATCTTGGTCGAGCCAGCTCGCACAAGACCAAAGTCTTCGTCTGCTGACACCGGCCGTTTCCACCGAGCTCGGGCGGGGCGTCACGCCTCCTCCACCGCCTCGATGGCCGCCTCGAGCGTCGGGTAGAACCGGTCTCGATCGAGCGTCTCGAATAGACCGTAGCGACGAACCAGATCCTGGAGCCGAGTGCGCATCTCCACGAACGCCATGTGGATGCCCGCAGCGTTCAGCTCACGGTCGAGTTGCTCGAGCATTTTTGCTGCCGACACGTCGACGTCGGTCATCGCCTCACATTGCACTACTACCCACGACGCGTGGCGTTCAGCGACAACGTGGCGAACCTGGGTCCGGAAGGCTGAGCAGTTCGCGAAGAACAGCGGGGCCTCCCAACGATAGACGACGATCCCCGGGATCTCGCGTGCATCGGGGTAGCGCTCGATGTTGTGCCAGCCCTCCAGATCCTCCACTTCGCCGAGGACGGCCCCGTGCGGTTGCCAGCTTCGGCGGAAGAACAGGAGCACGGCGAGGGCAATCGCGATGACGATCCCCGGCAGGACCCCGAGCACGATCACGCCCAGGCTGGCGACCGCCGAGAGGACGAGGGCGCTCTTTCGCACCCGGTAGTAGCGGACCAGGGCCCCGAGGTCGAGCAGGGAGAGTGCGGCCGCGATCAACACGGCGGCCAGGGCCGACTGCGGGAGGTCGGCCAGCAAGGAGTTGAAGAACAGCAGCAACGCGACGACGATGCCGGCACCGACCAACGACGCCAACTGGGACTTGGCCCCTGCCTGCTCGACGACCGCGGTGCGCGACCCGCTGGTCGACACCGCGAATCCCTGGAGCAGGCCCGCCGCAAGGTTGGCCGCTCCGATACCGATCATCTCCTGGTTGGGATCCACCTCTTCTCCTCGGCGAGCCCCGAAGCTCGAGGAGGTGGCGATCGTGTCGGCCAGCGAGACCAGTGTGATGCCCACGGCAGCGACCGTCAGAGGTCCGACATCAGCCCACTTGGTCCAGGGGACCGCCGGCGCCGGCACCCCTCGGGGCAGCGTCCCCACGGTCGCGACCCCGTGCGCGTGCAGGTCGAAGATCGCAGAGACGACGGTGGCCGCCACGATGCCCGACGAGGACAGCAGGGACGACCTTGGTGAATCGGGACAGCACCAACAAGATGACCAACACCCCGAGCCCGACCACGAGCGCCGCTCCGACGGTGCCGTCGAGCCCGAGCACGAAGGCCTTGAGCTCGGGACCGAAGCCCTCGGCGTCGGTCGAGAACCCGAAGAGCTTGGGCAACTGGCCCACGATGATGATGAGGGCAAGACCGTTCATGTAGCCGACCTGCACCTCACTCGAGAGCAAATCAGCGACGAAGCCGAGCTTCCCGATCCCCAGTCCGATTTCGATCACTGCAACGATGATGGCGAGCATCCCGGCCAACGCGATCGCGCGATGGACGTCTCCGCCCGCCGCCAGCAATGGCAAAAGGGCGGCGAAGATCAACGGCGAAATCGAAGAATCCGGGCCGAGGACGAGGATCTTCGATGGTCCGAAGACCGCGTAGCCGACGAGGCATCCGATGGATGTGTACAAGCCGGTCACGGGCGGGAGCCCGGCCAGCTCCGCGTAGGCCAATCCCTGCGGCACCAAGATGGCGGCGAGCACCACGCCGGCGACGACGTCGGACCGCGTCCACCGCCGGTCGTAGGTTCGAACTGCCCCGAGACCCGGTACCCATCGGGCTAACCCCGAAGGACGCTCGTCCAGTGTGCCACCGTTCCCCTTGTGACTTTCGGCCGTCACTGCCATTCGCCCCGAACCTACAATGCGGTGAGAGGAAGCTGCATGAATGACCAGGAAATGGTGCACGGTGATGGGTCGCCCTTCCGACTCGAGCCCGAGTTCTCGCCATTCTTTCGCTTCTCGCGGTCCTGCTCCTCGCTGGTCGCGATGGTTCGGCTTCTTGGTCCGCAATGGCGTGTACGTCGCCGCTTGGTGCGGCTGGGTTCGCACTCGGCATCGCCGGAGGGTGGTGGGCCATCGCAAAACCGGGCCCCCGCCGCTGGTACGGCGTCATCGGAATGGTCGTGGGCGCAGCCGTCCTGATCGCCGCCTTGTTGGGGGCTGGGGCCGAGGACTGGGAGTCCTTCGTCCGAGCGTTCATCTGCCTTGCCCTCCTCGCGATAGCCGTCTTCGCGGCGCGGGCGGCGTTGGCTGCGAGCCTCCGGACCACCGCTGCGGGTCGGGCGCACCGCGTCAGACCGACCCTCGCACCCGGTATTGCTGTGCAACCCGTGGTCGGGTGGCGGCAAGGTCGAGAGGTTCGGCTTGGTGGAGCTGGCCACTTCCCTCGGAGTTCAGACCGTGATGCTCGACCACGGGCTCGACCTCGCGGAGCTGGCCCGAGACGCCATCGCCCGGGGCGCCGACTGCCTGGGGATGGCCGGTGGAGATGGCTCACAAGCATTGGTGGCCTCCATCGCCGTGGAGCACGATCTTCCCTTCGTGTGCGTGGCCGCCGGGACGCGAAACCACTTCGCCCTCGACCTCGGACTGGATCGCACGCGACCCTCGCCAGAGCGTGTACGCCTTCCGCGATGCCATCGAGCGCCGAGTCGACTACGCGACGGTGAACGACCGGTTCTTCGTCAACAACGTCTCCCTCGGCGTCTACGCCACCATCGTCCAGCAAGAGGGCTATCGAGAGGCCAAGGCGGCCACGACGCGGAAGCTGCTCCCCGAGCTGCTGGGCGACACTACAGAGCCCTTCGATCTGTCGTTCGTGACGCCCGACGGCACCGAGGTAGATGGGTCCTTTCTCGATCATGGTGTCGAATGACCCCTACGTCCTCGCCGCTTCGCCCAGCACGTCCCAGCGCCTCCGACTCGACACCGGGCGTCTCGGCGTGTTTGCCGTGACTGCGGCAACGGGCGCACAGGCGGCCGAGGTCGTCGACTCTCGCCCTCGCCGGCCAAGGAGCGCGTAGCGGCCACGCTTTCGAGTTCAGCTGTGAGAAGTTCGAAATCAGGTCTCGCTCGGGCACGGCGTACGCCGGCATCGATGGCGAGGCGCTCGAACTCGAGACGCCGATGTCTTTCCACAGCCACCCCCAGGGCTTGCGCCTGCTCGTACCCGAAGGCAACATCGAGATTGCACTGAGGCGTCAGTCCCGCGGTGTACACGTCCGCGACCTGGTCCGCCTGGCGAGCGGCGCGCCGCCCGGTTAATTGCCGCCTCGGACGCCGGATCAGAACCGCGACGGCACCTCGTGCGGGTGTGCGCGCGGCTCTCGGTAGTCACCCTTCTTCTGTCGAGCCGGTAGGACGATGTGCGTCTCCTTCTCGCGCTCGTATGGAACCATCTCGAGGACGTGACTGATGATATTGAGGCGAGCCCGGCGCTTGTCGTCGGAGTTGGCCACGTACCAGGGTGCGCTTTCGGTGTCGGTCGCGGCGAACATGGCGTCACGCGCCAAGGAATAGTCGTACCAACGGCCATAGGAGTCGAGGTCCATCTGTGAGAGCTTCCAGGTCTTGCGGCCGTCGTCGATCCGAGCCGTCAAGCGACGCGTCTGCTCGTCTTGGCTGACCTCGAGCCAGTACTTGAGCAGGATCACCCCCGAGTCGACGATGGCCTGCTCGACAAAGGGAACGAGCCCGAGAAATCGAGCCGACTCCTCGGGGGTGCAAAACCCCATGACCCGCTCGACTCCAGCGCGGTTGTACCAGCTTCGATCGAAGATCACGACCTCGCCAGCCGCGGGAAGGTGGGGGACGTAGCGCTGGAAATACATCTGCGAGCGTTCGCGGTCGTTTGGGGCAGGCAGTGCCACGACCCGAAAGACGCGGGGGCTGACCCGCTCGGTGAGTCGTTTGATGACGCCGCCCTTTCCCGCGGTGTCTCGACCTTCAAACACGATGCACACCTTGGTCTTCTCCTCGACGATCCAGCGCTGCATCTGCACGAGCTCGACCTGCAGGCGCCGGAGGTCTTCCTCATATTCCTTACGTCGCATCTTGGTCAATGGCTGCTGTCCCTCGCTCGCATCACGCCGGCGGCCTCATGCGAGGACACCGTCAGGGTTCACATCGAGAGCGGCCGCAGGCGGCGTCCGCATAGCGCCGGGCCAACAGCTTGCCGAGCTCCCAGAGGATGAAAAGGCCGACGGCAGGCACGAGCGCCCAGCCGAACTCGCGCACATTGAGCTCTGTCGTGTCGAGCAGGCGACGCAAGGCATCCATCTGGGTGACCAGGACGGCCAAGATGACTTCGACGACGAGGGCCCGGTTCATCTGCTTGGAGTCGAAGGTGGAGGTGGTCAAGATGCTGCCGGTCTCGGAGCGGCACTCGAGGGCCGCCACGATGAGGCAAAAGGCGAAAGTCGTGAACGCGATCGAGTTGCCGACCGCCTCGGAATGGAAGTGCGTGGTCCCGAGCTCGATCATGGTGAGCAGACCGATCGTGATCGCCAGCCCGGCAGCCCCGACCGTGACCATCATGCGGGGGGTGAGGACGGACTCGCCCCTCGGTTTGGGGACGCGATCCATGAGACCTGGCGTCTCGAGGTCGAATCCGAGGGCGAAGCCGAATGCGGCGTTCACGAAGAAGTGGATCCAGAGCACCTGGGCCGGGTTGAAGGGCGCTCCGGCGGCAATATTGAAGAGCGAGGCCCCTAGGAAGGTGAGGACGAAGACGACGAGGAGGACGAGCACGAAGCGGATGTACTTGGTGAGGTTGTCGAAGATCTTGCGACCCTGCTCGACCGCATAGACGATCGTGGCGAAGTTGTCGTCGGAGAGGATCATCCGGGCGGCGCTCTTGGCCACCTCGGTGCCAGAGCCCCATGGCGATGCCGATGTCGGCCGCCTTGATGGCCGGAGCGTCGTTGACGCCGTCGCCGGTCATGGCCACGACCTCGCCCTTCGCCTTGAGGGTGTCGACGAGCAGCACCTTGTGCTCGGGCGCCACCCGGCCGATGACGCCGATGTCATCGATCCGGTCCAGGCGCTCGGATTCCGACATGGCGGCAAAATCCGCCCCCAAGATGGCCTCGCCCCCGATCCCGACCTGGTCGGCGATGGCGGCGCCGGTGGTGACGTCGTCGCCGGTGATCATCCGGACCCGGATGTGCGCCGCCTGGGCCTCGGCCACTGCGGCCTTGGACTCGGCCCGGGCCGGGTCGACCATCCCGACCAACGCGGTCATCTGGAGCTCTTGAATGTGGGCCAGGAGATCGCCCTCGGGATCGAACCCGACCAGGTCGAGGTCACGCTGGGCGGCGGCCATGACCCGCTGACCGGCCCCGGCCATGCGCTCGACATTGGCCTGCGCCCGGTCGGCGAGTTCGGCGTCCCACGGGATCGAAGACCCGGTCGAGAGCGCAGTCGTGGCCCGCTCCATCACGGCCGGCGCGGCGCCCTTGACGAAACAGCGCACGACGGGGCGACCATCCACCTCGACCTGGTGGAAGGTGGCCATCAGCTTGTAGGTGGGGTCGAACGGCAGCGTGGCCAAGCGTGGCAGCGCCCCGCGGGTGGCCTCGATGTCGACCCCGGCCTTGGACCCGAGCACGAGTAACGCCCCCTCGGTCGGGTCTCCCACCACCTCGTCGTCGACCACCATGGCGTCGTTGGCGATGAGGAAGGGCACGATCGCTTCTTCGATCGTGTCGGTCCCCCCGGCCACGTGTTCGACGTGGCCCTCGAGGCTGTAGCCCGACCCGGTAATGGTGTAGCGGTCGGTCGGGTCGAGCACCTCGACGGCCGTCATCTGGTTCAAGGTCAAGGTGCCGGTCTTGTCCGAGTTGATCGCCGAGGTGAAACCGAGCGTCTCGACCGCAGGGAGCTCTTTGACCAGGGCGTTGCGTTTGGCCAGCTCGACGCTGCCGAGCGAGAGGATGACTTGGGTCACGGTCGGCAGCGCCTCGGGGATCGCGGCGATGGCGAGCGAGACAGCGGCGACGAAGAGCACGTCCCACGCCTCGTTGCGGGCCCGGCCCAGGATGAACATCACCACCATGGTCAGGCCGGCGGCGGCCACGATCCACAGGGTCAGGGTATTGAGCTCCTTGGTGAGCGGTGACTGCTCGGCCTCGGTGGCCGAGAGCATCCCCGAGATCTTCCCCATCTCGGACCCCGCCGCGGTGGCGGTCACGATCATCACGCCGCTGCCGTGGGTAACCGGGGTGTTCATGAAGGCCATGTTCAACTGGTCGCCCGGCGCCAAGATCACTCCCAGCCAGCGTCGTGGCCTCCTTTTGCGCCGGGACGCTCTCACCGGTCAGGGCCGACTCGTCGATCTGCAGCGCCGTCGCCGCGATGATGCGCCCGTCGGCGGGAACCTCGTCGCCCGCGGCCAGAAGGACGACATCACCGACGACGACCTCTTCGGCGGGGATCTCGAGCTCGGTCCCACCCCGGCGCACCCGGGCGGTGATCTTCATCATCGACTTGAGCGCGTTCATCGCACTCTGGGCCTTGCCCTCTTGTCGCAGACCCACCACCGCGTTGAGGAGGGTGAGCGCGATGAGCAAGATAGCGGTGTTCCACTCGCCGACCGCAGCGGACACGATCGCCGCGCCGATGAGGATCAGCTGCATGTAGGTGCGGTATTGATCGAGGAAGCGCAGCCACCCCGGCTTGGCCTTCTCCTCGGGTAGCGCGTTGGGCCCGTGCGCGGCCAGCAACGCGGCAGCCGCTCGGGACTGAGGCCGGCGGCCGGGTCTACGCCGAGCGCCGATGCCACCTCAGCGCCGCCCAGCGCGTACCAGAACACTGCGCTCTCTCCCGAACCCGTGCTCTGACCCGAAGCGACCTGCGTCATGACCCGGGCGTGATCATCTGAGGAACGGGACGACCTAGGACTTCTGCGCCTCAGCGCCGGCGGCTTCGAGCTCCTTTTGGTCAGCCCTGATCTGTTTCTCCTCGATCTTGACCTTGCCCGTCTGCTCGCGTTCGATGACGGCCGCATCGTAGGAGTCGATCAAGTTTGCTTCGGTGTGGAGCTCCTTGACGACCTCGTAGTCAACAACAGCGTCTCCGGCATCGCCGTCGACGCCGCAGTACTCGAGGAGCGTCCAAATGGTCATGTCTGTGCTCTCTCATGGTCGAGTGCGGGCTCAGAGCCCAATGCCCTTGCGGTTACATGCGACTCGTCTCTTGAGGGCTGGGAATCGTTTCGGCGGGGACGCCGTATGCGGCGAGCGCATAGATCACGATCACGCCGAGCGCGATGTAGGTCAAGGACCAGACGGGGTAATACGGCATCCACCAGATGGCACTGATGGCGCCGATGGCACCTGCCACGTGCCGACCCAGCGACCCAAGTGGGAGCGACCCATCACCGCAAGGGAGCACAGGATCAAGATAATACCGACGGTCAACCACACCCAGCCATACCTCTCGAGGCTGGTCCCGAAGAGGGCCTCTTCGAGCTGTTGAGGAACGGCTCCGTGGTAGCGGAACTCCCAAATCGCATCGAAGATGCGATGCCGGCCACACCCAACACGATCGAAGCGAAGATCACCCAGCCATGTCCCCGGTCGTTCAAGGCCGGCCGCCACTCCACATGCTCATCGCCAGGCAAGGCGACGGGCGGTGCGCATTTGCGCTGCAGGTATATACCTGCGCGGAGGGCAATGGAAGAGGTGCGTCAAATCCACGAAGTAGTCATCGTCTGGTGGGGGCACGAAGTGGTCGTGGCTAGGTCAACCTGATTTCACCAAGCCCCTAGCAATTCTGCAACGGGGCGATTAAACCTTCCCCAAGAAGAGCCATTCGGGGTGCACGGGAGGGGACATGTTGGCGTACGACTACCCGCTGGGCGGGGTGTTCCTGTCGATGCTCTATTTCTTCTTGTTCTTCATCTGGATCTGGATTCTCATCACCGTCTTCATGGACATCTTTCGCAGTCCCGACCTCAACGGTTGGCTCAAGGCCTTGTGGTGCATCTTCGTCATCATCATCCCGTTCCTCGGCGTCTTCATCTACCTGATCGCCCGAGGCGGAAAGATGCAGGAGCGCAAGCTCCAAGATGCCGCCCAGCAGAAGGAGGCCTTCGATTCGTACGTTCGCGAGACGGCCGGGACCTCTGACGTCACGTCCCAGCTCACCCAGCTTGCAGACCTCAAGGCGCAAGGTGTGCTAACCGACGCCGAGTTCGAATCACAAAAGGCCAAGGTTCTCGCCGCGAAGTGACGCAGAGCGCGGGGAAAGGCGCCCAAGAGGAGGGAGTGGAAGATGGCCGAAGGCGAGGGCTCTCCGGTTCCGATCAGCTACCCGGTCGTCGAGTTCGCAGCCTCCCAGATGACCGGACAGGGCCTGCCGGTCTTGGTCGATCTTGTCAACGAAAGAGCGATCAGGATCTTGGACTTGGCCTTCGTGGCCAAGGGCCAAGACGGCTCTTTGGGGATCATCCCCCTCGCTGATCTGGACCATGACGGGGCGATAGATCGCGCCCTGCTCGAAGGCGTGTCGTCGGGTCTGGTGAGCTTGGAGGACCTTACCGATGCAGCGCCGGTGATCGCGCCAAGGTCCTCTGGCGCCCATCTCCATCATCGAGAACCGCTGGGCTCAACAAGTAGATCAGCAGTACGCGCAACAGCAACCGCAGCAGCAGTATGCGCCGCTGGTCCCGTCCGCAGCATCCTCAAGGGACCCAGTCGCGCAGCTCAAAGACCTCGCCGACCTCCAGTCTCAGGGGATCCTCAGCGATGTCGAGTTCGAATCGCCGGATGCGAAGATCCTGGCCGGTCCCTGAGGAGGGGAGTTGGGGCAAGTGTGAGCCCCCACTGTGGCCATGACGCTCCTCTTCGGCCTCCGCAGCGCTCGGGGCGTCCGCGTTGTGCTCGGGATCGCTGTCCTGGGCGTAGGTGCTGCTGTCGGTGTGTGGGCCGTACATCAGAGTGGAGCCCCTCCGGCGCCAGTTACGGTTGCGACAGCAAAGCCTGCCACCGTCAAAGAGAAAGTGGCCGAACCAGCTACCGTTGACGATGTCTCCCAGGCCGATGTGAACTCCGACACCTCCGGAGACGTCGAGTCGCTTGACGTTCAACCCGGTGAAGAGGTCTATGCCGACGAGACGCTGGCCGCCACTGATCCTTCCAGCGATGATGCGACATTGTACGAGGAGTCGCTGGCACTCAACCAGGACGAGACCCAGCTTGCCTCCGACGAATCCGACCAGTCTCTGCAGTCTGCCGAAGCAGCGTTGGCGACCACTCAAAAAGAAGTCAGCACCGACCAAACGGCTGCCACCGAGCAGGCGGACAGCCTGGCGGCCCTCCAGTCCCAGGACCAGGCCTCTCTGCAACAAGACGAAGCGGCGCTCTCCAAGGCCGAAAGCACTTCGACGGCCGACACCAGCGCATTGACGACCGTCCAGAGCACAGCAAGCCAGGACCAGGTTGTGCTCGAAACGATAGAGGAGCAATTCGCAAACGCAGGCTGCCCCAAGCCTCCATCGGGTTCAACTGCTAACTGCACCACCTTGGCCGGCGCGGTGTCGCAAGCGCAATCCGCGGTCACATCGGATGCGCAAACCCTGAGCAGCGATCAATCAGCGGTTGAAGACTGGGCATCCCCCCTTTCCGTGGAGGCATCGCGTAAGGAGATGCGATGCCAGAGAAGCGCCGAAGGTACGACCCCGAGTTCCGTGAGGGCGCGGTCCGCGTCGTGCGGGAGACGGGGAAGTCGATCCGCCAGATAGCCGAGGACCTCGGGATGAACTCGGGGACCCTGGCCAACTGGGTCATGAAGGACAAGATCGCCCGAGGAGAGCGATTCGATCCGAGACGTGTCGACCCCGAGCGTGTGAAGGAGCTTGAGCGCGAGAACGAGGAGCTCAAGATGGAGCGTGATGTCCTCAAGCGATCCGTGGTCCTCTGGGTCAAGGAGGCAACGAACCGATGACCGTGGCATCGTTCATCGCCTCCCAGAGGGCCGACTACCGCATCCCCCACGCGAAGTGCTGCGAGTTCCTCGGGGTCTCAGAGTCCTGGTTCTACAAGTGGCGTGACCGCCAACCGACCCCTCGTCAGCAGCGCAGAGCGGCACTCGACGAGAAGGTGAAAGAGATCTTCGAGGACTCCGGAGGCACCCGCGACCTATGGGTCTCCACGCGTCTACGAGGAGCTTCGCGACCTCGGGTGGGAGGTCTCGGAGAAGACCGTCGCCGACTCCATGGCACGCCAGGGACTCGTCGCCAGACCGAAGAAGCGCTTTCGCTCACTCACCCGTCCCGACAAGGCCGCAGAACCTCTACCCGACCTGGTGAAACGGGACTTCAGTGCGTCGAAGGCAGACGAGAAGTGGTGCGGGGACCTGACCGAGATCCCGACCGAGGAGGGAAAGCTGTACCTCGCCAGCGTCTTGGATCTCGCGGCGCGCCGCATACCTGGCTTCGCCCTCTCCGAGCACCACGACGCTGAGGTCGCCGCCGGCGCGCTCAAGATGGCGGCGGCGATCCGGGGCGGTGACGTGCGAGGCGTCATCTTCCACTCCGATAAGGGATCGGAGTTCACCGCGGAAGTGTTCGGAGAGGTCTGCGATCGCCTCGGTGTCGTGCAGTCGCCAGGCCGGGTCGGGTCTTGTTTCGACAACGCCGCCATCGAGAGCTGGCATTCGACGCTCGAGTTCGAATTGCTCTCCCGCCGGCGCTTTGCCACCAAGGCCGACGCACGTCGCGAGATCGCCAGGTACATAGACGCTTACAACACCACACGTCGCCACAGCAGCTGTGAGATGAAATCGCCTATCGACTACGAACAGATCCTTGCTGGCAGAGCCACCGAGGAGGAGAAGGCCGCGTGAAGCTCCCTCCAGGATCGCCTCAGAGGCCCGCAACCACGGCCGCTGGTGCCACGGTGCCCGGCGATGACATGCTCAACCGACTATCAGACAAGCCTCCACGATTTCGGGGGAAGCCCAGACGACCAGCAGTCCGTGCAGGATGACCAGAGCACTCTGCTGATGACCGGGCTCAACGACCAGTCGTCGGTGGCCCAGGCGAGCGCGACGTACACTGCTGACGAGCAGACCCTCTCCATTGCGGGAGCCTCCCTCACTAGCGCTCAGGCCGCCGTCTCGCTGGCACAACGTAACGTAGACGTAGTCACTCAGGTCGATGCCCAGAGGGTCACCGCGGTCGAAGCACAGATCCAGTCCCAAAAAGACAGCCTGAAAGACGATCGCCTGACCGCTCCGATATCGGGGATGGTCAAAAGCGTCGAGATCAAGCCGGGAATGGAGGTCAGTTCCGCCCCTTCGGAACTCACACCCGCGACGAAACCACCGAGTGCAGCGATCGTGATCGACAGCCATGGCTCCCTCGTCGCCGAGACGAACGTGGACGGAGCAAGCGCAGCCAGCATCCATGTTGGCGACCCAGTCCAACTTTCGCTGCCCCAGCACGCGGCGGTTGGGGGGACCGTGAGCTCCATCGGGATCATCTCGACCGACTCCACTGGCGCCGAGACGGCGCCTGTCACGGTCATGATCAGCGGCAAACCGCCCGGCGTCTACCCCGGACTCTCTGCCGAGGCGAACATCACGCTCGTCCAGAAGACCCATGTGCTGAGCGTTCCCTCCGACGCTGTGCACACAAGCGGCAGCCGCACCTTCGTCGACGAAATGATCAATGGCCGAAGTGTCAGCCACGACGTACGTGTGGGAGTTGTCGGCACGAACGTCACGCAAATCGTGTCGGGGCTCTCCGACGGAACCAAGGTTGTCGTGCCTGGCTGATAGGTGTACTTGCCGAGAAATCGAGTCCCATGTTCTGAGCGCAGCCAAAGAGGACGGCCCGTCGGTTTCCTCGGGAGAACAAAGGACTCTCCTCCAAGTCATTCATCTTGGGAAACTCCTGCCGGAGGTCGGCGTCGGCCTCGATGACCTTGGCGCCCCAATGCGCCGCGATTGGCTCGGGGACGTACACGCGCTCGGGCTCGTTCTTTCACTTGGGATGTGTGACTAGAAGACATCTATTCAGGTATCTGACCTGCACTTATGGCGCGATTTCTACCCCTGTTCTACCCGAACGGTTCGCGCGCATCAATGCGTGGGATTGGGTAACTTCACGCAAAATCGTGCGCTGGCAAAACCGAGAAGTGTGCTGGCGGTGACACACGCTGTGTCGTGGCGGCGACAGACACGCCCAATCCTGCTCGCCACGATGCAGGTATTGACCGGATCGGTCATCCTCAAGGAGGTGCGGTCCAATGATCCCCTGGATTGTTGTTGTTGCATTCATCACATGGGCGTGCGTGATGGCGCTTACGATTGCCTCCTCACGTTCGCGGGGGCATCGATTCGGCCACTCTAAAAACTGTGCGGACGGGACATCTCCTCAGGCTCAGGCATTTCTCGGCTATGTGAGAAACAAGACGAACGACTTCCTAGTCCGCGCAGAAGCTCAAAGGCAGTTACGTAGGTACGTAAGTCGTAGGGACCGCGGACTTTGGTGACCCTTCTGCACCAACACGACCACTGGCGCAAATGCTTAAACGCAAGTCGCGCGATGAGTGTCGTTGCGAATGGGAATACTGTTGGGACGTCCATGTGGCCTGTTCCGACTGCTCCGACTGCTCCGACTGCTCCGACTGCTCCGACTGCTCCGACTGCTCCGACTGCTCCGACTGCTCCGACTGCTCCGACTGCTCCGACTGCTCCGACAGGGATCATCAGGACAGTTAGCCCCGGCTATTCACGGAGCCGCGTGAGCTGACCGGGCCGCGTCCGCGGAAAAGCCCTCCATGTAGGGGAAACTGTTGTTGTCTACGCAACAGAGATCCCGACCAGGAGGGCACTTCCAAAGTGAACGGTACCAGCACGCGTCGCGTCGTTGTGGAACCCGGTGGAGCGGGGGTGGTGGCCCACGTCGGACTGCACGCTCTTGGGGCTTTTGCCGACCGGATGGGGCTCGGCGACGCGCTCTCGACACGGATCCCTCCGCGTGGTGAACGCTTTCCGCTGCACGACCGGGGCAAGGTCCTCGTGCAGACGGCGCTCATGCTGTCCGGCGGCGGCGAGAGCTGCGCCGACATCGAGCACCTGCGGCTCCAAGAGGACCTCTTCGGTGCGGTGCCTTCCGACACCACGGTCTTTCGCACCTTCCACGAGATAACCCCCTCGACGAGGAGCGGGATCGCAGCCGCATTGGCTGAGGTGCGCACAGAGGTCTGGCGCCGTGCCGGCGCGACGAATGGGCGCGACCCGGTGCTCTTGGACATCGACGCGTCGTTGGTCGAGATCCACTCCGAGAACAAGGTGTCGGCGGCGCCCACGTACAAGGGCGGCTATGGCTTCCACCCGATGTTCTGCTTCGCCGATGCCACCGGCGAGACGCTCTCTTCGCTCTTGCGAGCAGGCAACACCGGGGCCAACACCGTGGCCGACCACGTCATCGTCCTCGACGACGCCGTCGTGCAGCTGCCAAGCGAGATCGCGCTCGGTCACCAGCGCGGCGACGACCCGTCCCTCGTGCAAAGAGCGGTCGTCGTGCGGGCCGACTCGGCGGGGTGCACCGAGGGCTTCCTCAGTGCCTGTCGGGAGCGCAACATCGGCTTCTTCGTCACCGTGCGCTCGAACGCCCAGCTCTCCAGGGCCATCTTCGAGGTCGTCGGGCTCGAAGACGTCTGGGAGGCGGCCATCGCTCAAGACGGCAAGCCCAGAGAGGGCGCGGCCGTGTGTGAGGTGACGTCGCTCATCTCGACGCCCAAGCTCCCAGAGGGCACCCGCTGCATCATCCGCCGTGAACCGCTGCACCCCGGAGCCCAGCGCAGTCTGTTCCCCGCCCTCGACTATCGCTACTGGGGCTTCTACACCGACCAAGATGGTGACCCGGTCGCCCTCGATGCCACCATGCGGGCCCATGCTCACGTCGAACAACACATTCAGCGCCTGAAGGACTCGGGGCTCATGCGCTTCCCCTTCGCCAGCTTCGAGGCCAACGCCAACTGGATGATGACGGTGGCCATGGCGGCCGACCTCGTGCGCTGGTTCCAGCTGCTCTGCCTCGACGGGCCCTGGGTGGGTGCCCGGCCCAAAGCACTTCGTTGGGGTCTCTTGCACGCACCGGGGCGGCTGATCCACCGCTCGCGCCAACGCGTCGTGCGCATCATCGACGGCTGGCCCGGCACCGACGCGCTGCTCGGTGCCTACCGGCGCATCGCCCTCATCACCTGAGCGAACTCGCTTCCTCGCTACGGGTCCCCACCTTGACGACGCGCGTCCCGAAGTCACTCCCCGGTCATCTTTGACCCCTCCGGTCGACCAAATCACGGCGATCTGCACTCACCAATTACGAAATGAACCTCGCGGGCTCTCACCCTGACCAGAAAATGGCGAGGGTGCCGTCCTCAGGGTTCTCGTGAATGGCTGGGGTTAGTTATATAAACAACCCTCCCATGTTCCACAGTGGGGACAGTGAGAACAGTGGGTACAACGCTGGGAGACGTGCCCACCGTAATCCGACTGTCATTTGGGTAGCGGACGGCGTAGGTTCTCGGTGAGGGTCCAGATGGTCGTTCGCGGATAGCCCTCGTCAGTCTTTAGCAGTCGGAGTTTCGTGGCTGCCCGCTCTAGCGTGTGTTCCGCGTAACCCTCTTGTTTGCCCTTCTGCTCAATCAGCTTCGACGCCCGAGATCCATCGACCATGTTGAGGTAGTCAGTAAGCCACGCGCATGCCTCGTCAATATCCGACGCACCCTTCATGCCGGCCTGGCTGAGTTCGGCCACTACCTCATCAATGGTCCGGTTAGTCCTGTGGTCATCCCACTCAACGCGGCCCGTAACAATGCCGTCGCCGCGGTCGTGCTTGCCCATTCGTCCTGTGACGTGCTGCTCTTGTTCCGGATCTCATGCGCGTTTGGAATTTGCGTCTTTCAGCGGGCACCGCCATCAGCAACCTTGCAGGATGCGGCTCAAGCATTGGTATCCACCATCGAGCTGGGCGACATGATCCTCATACGGGTGAACTCGACCAAGATTCCGACGACGAGACAAACGAATTCGATCAGGCCGGGTAGACATTCGGTAGAAGACGGATTACACCCCTCACGGGAACGTGAACATCTACCTGCGGTTTTGTTGGTGTCGGAGGGCCTAGCAGAGCAAAACCAGATTGGCGGCTCCAGCCTTGGGACCAGCGAAAGTAGGCGGCCGGAGGCCGCCAGGGTGGCAGTCCTGTAACACAGCACCCTCAAACAGCATCAGAATTTCGCACTGCGCGCTTGCCACAGTTGCATGCGCCTCAAACGGCACTTATGAGGCGCGCCGCAGTTCATTATGAGAACATCCCTGATCTCCGATTAGGGGACGAGGGTCGCGTCGTCCGCGCGGCTGGACGTTTCCTCCGCCAACCCGGTACCTGCACGGACGGCTACACGCTGCTCGACGCGTCATGGAGTTCGGCGTCGGACGCCAGCGCGACGGGATCGCCCTCGCTCCGGTTTCGGGCGACGTAGATGGCGAACGGCGCGGTCCCCACCAGGTACCCGACCGCGGCGATGACCAAGACCATTCTTGCCCCGACCGCGTTGATCAGTGGACCGGCGGCAACCGGGCCGAACGGCCCCGTAAGGAACATTAGCCCGACTGCGGCGGACAGCACCTTGGCGCGGAGCGCCGCGGGTGTGCGCGTCGTGATGACGGTGAAGATCGGCGCGCCCGTCAGAGGTGCCACGAACCCCTGTAAGACCAGCACAGAGGCGACCCCTACCGCAGGCAGAGGAATTCCGAGCGACAACTTTGGGATCGACGCGAGCACGAATCCTGCTGCGGCCACCTGGAGCGCCCCGAACCGACGCACGACCACCGGGACGACGGGCATCCCGAGCAGCGCTCCGGCACCCATCGCGGCGTAGAAGACACCTGCCGTGCGGGCGTTCTGGTCGTAGTAGGAATACGCGAACACGGGCAGCGTCGTCAGGAACAGCGTAAAGAAGACCTCCATTGTCAAGGTGCTGACGCACAGCATGACGAGCAGCCTGCTTCGAAGGATGTACCTGACGCCGGCAAGCAGCCCGCGCTGCTCGGCCTCGGACATCGGTGTCGTCCGTGGCACGAACAAGCCGACGGCGATCGCGGCGACTCCGAAGGTCGCGGCATCGACGTACAGCACGTTCGACGGGCCGAGTGCAACGATCAGGACGCCCGCCAGTGCCGACCCGATGAGGGGCGCAGTCGTTTGTGCACCATCGAGATACGCGTTCACACGAGCTACGACGCTCTCCTCGTCGCCGACTACCTCGGCCAGGATCAGGCGTTGCGCGGGCATGTGCGCCGCCGTGAACACGTTCGTGAGGGCGACCAGGACGACCAGCAGCGGGAACGACAGCGCGTGGAGGCTGTAGAGCGCCGGGATTGCGGCAAACAGCGGAAGTCGCGCCGCGTCCGCGATCACCATCGTCTGCCTTGCCCCAATCCGGGCGATCAGCGAGCCCGCCGGGACGGGCAGCGTCACGAACGGGATACTCCCGATGCCGAGAACGAGTCCCAGCTTCGTCGCCGACCCGGTCGTCACGAGGACGAACCAGGGCAGCGCCAACACCGTCATCGACGAGCCAATCGACGACACCATTTCCGCACCCACGATCGCGCGGATCTGAGTCGAGCTAACCCTGCTCATAGGTTCTGCGCCCGCCGGAGGCATCCGTAGAGATGCACGTGGAGGTCCACGATCACAGACTGAGCGTCGCGTGGCTCCCGCCGGTCTGACACCGCGGGTCCGCTCATGGCAGCGTCGACTTGAGGACGAACACGGCCCATCCCATTGCGCCGCGATCGGTGAGGTAGCTGCGTCGTGATCGGTCTCGCCACAGGCGAACCTCGGCGGCCTCCGGATCCGACGGGTTCTGGGCGAGCCAGCGGCTGACATTCAGCCATTGGCTCGCCGAGTAGCGGTCCCAGTCGTCGGGACTGGCGACGACCATCTCAACGAGATCGAAGCCCGCTCCCTCGATCCAGTCGAGGGTCGTGACCAAGTCGCCGTGATCGTCGGCTGCACGGACGCCGAGAGCCACCGCATCGGCTGGCTGCCGTTGCCAGAAGACGTCGCCGATGAGGAACCAGGCGTCGTCGTCGGCCGCGGCTCGCATGAGGTCGAGGGTGCCGACCAGCCCTCCGCCGATCCAGGAGGTGCCGATCGACGCGACGATGTCGAACGCGCGGCCCGACGGATCGAAGGCCGCTCCGTCACCCACCCGGAACTCGACTGCCTCTCCAACACCGAGGATCCGGGCTCGTTCCCTGGCCTGCTCGATGAGTGGAGGGTGGACGTCGATACCGACGCCGGTCGTACCGAAGCGGGTGGCGAATCGGCAGAGCATCTCGCCCCGGCCGCAGCCGAGGTCCAAGGCCGCCTGGCCGGATGTCGGGGAACAGATGTCCTCGACGAGCGCGACCTTCTCGAGGGAGAGCGGGTTGAGGATCGGGTGGGTGGACTCAGAAATCTCGTGATAGCGGTGGACAGAGAGCAAGGTGAGCCTTTCGACGGCGCGTGGATTCGGAAGACGCGCCGCGACGAGCGGCGCGTGATGTACCGAACAGCAGTCGACGTCGGCCGGCTCACCGGCCAACAGTTACGAGCTACGCAACCTCAGGCGCCGACTGCCCGAACCGCGACACCGTCGTCCTCGTCTTCATGGTCGCCTCCCAGAATCGCTTGAGCACGCATCCTACGGAACCCGGGGCCAGGAGGACGGCAATTTGCCCGCCCCCCGGGTCGCGACCGAGCACCGTCTCCTAACAGCGTCCGGTCGTCGCGACCGAGGTGCCCCCGAACATTGATACTTCTCTCAGGGATCCACCGCTTGACTGCTGGTCCTCAATAACTTCGGGAGTGCTGGTGGGTTCGGTCTGACTGGGAGTCCCGTGACGTTGCAAGACGTTGTCGACCGAGCCCTTCCAGCGGCACATTGAAAGCGGCACGTCCCGTCTCTGAGTTGGGGTGATTGATCCGAGTTGCTAGAACAACCCAGACCGCCCGTCGCTCCGATCCGGAACGGCCGTGCCATCCCTAACTCCGTTAACAGGAGGGATGACCATGACCATCGTAGAAGCTGCGCGTGGGGTGACCGGTGGCGTCGACACACACCTTGACGTCCATGTCGCCGCCGCTCTTGATCCACTTGGCGGACTGCTCGGTTCGCAGAGCTTTGCCACCGACTCAGCCGGCTACAAGGCGCTGCTGAAATGGCTCGAGACCTTCGGGGCCGTGACCAAGGTCGGCGTGGAGGGCACGGGCTCTTATGGGGCCGGCCTCTCGCGGTTCCTTCGCCGAGCAGGCATCGAGGTCATCGAGGTCGATCGACCGAACCGAGAAGAGCGCCGCCGCAGTGGCAAGTCCGATCCCCTCGACGCCGTCGAAGCCGCCCGGGCCGCCCTCAGTGGTCGAGCGAACGGGAGCCCCAAGTCGAGGGACGGCGCGGTCGAGGCGATCCGCGTCCTCGTCGTCGCCAAGCGCTCGGCTCGCCAGGCCAGGACCAAGGCGGTCATCCAGATGCGCCACCTCGGCTACAGCGCGCCTGAACAGCTGCGTTGTCGATTGAAAGGCCTCTCGGTGCCCGCCCTCGTCGCCGAAGGATCCCGGCTCCGCCCGACGCGATCTCCTGACCCAGTGACCGCTGCCACCAAGACGTCGCTGTCCTCGTTGGCCCATCGCGTCGAAGGGCTCGAGAGCGAGCTCGCCGAGCTCGACGCGCGGATCGAGGCGCTTCTCGTCGCCACCGTCCCCGAGCTGTTGGATCTCTTTGGGGTCGGACCCGACACCGCCGCCGCACTTGTGATGGCGGCCGGCGACAACCCCGAGCGCTTGCATTCAGAGGGCGCATGGGCCCACCTGTGCGGCGTCGCACCCGTCCCAGCCGGGTCGGGCCGGACCAACGGCAAGGTCAAGTCGCATGACGGTGGCGATCGCCAGGCCAACAGCGCGCTGTGGCGCATCGTCATGGTGCGCATCGCTCATGACCCCGAGACCCAGCTCTACTTCGAGAGGCGCGTCAAGGAAGGCAAGACCAAGGCCGAGGTCATCGGCATCTTGAAGCGCTACGTCGCCCGCGAGGTCTATCGCTACCTGCCTCGCGGATAGATCCTCGGGCTGTTGGGTCTGGCTTTCCCCCGAACTGTCGCTCTTCGGAGCTGACTCTCCAGCGACTCGCCGACCCTCAGCTCGGGCCAACGATCTCGAAAACGCGTGACCTAATAGGAGCTTGTCCTCACCTCGAGTGACTAATCAATGTCGTGTCCGCTGTTTTCACTCCCGAGCCCCCAAAGAGGGGTTGACAAGTGATAGGAGCTCGCCGGCCTGGTAGCACGCGATTCCTCTCCGAATCGGTCATGCGCTTGCTTCCGTTAGCGGCCGAAGCGGGGTTCGGCATCCTTTAGGGCTGACCTAGCAACATCATCAAGACGAGCGGATCAAACGGGGATTCGACGAATCCATAGTGCGTGTAGAAACTCTTGGCTTCCTCATCCTTGGCATGGATCAGGAGCACCCGGACCCCGACAGACTGGGCAACCTCGAAGGCCTTGAGTATGTAGTGCTTCAAGAGGGCCGCCCCGAGACCACGACCGTTGTGTCTCGAATCAACCGCCATCCGTGCGAGGAGAATGGCGGGCATTTCTTCAGGTTGATTTCGTCCCATGCTCTTCGGAGCCGACGATCGAAAAATCGACGCTGTTGCCGATGCATAGAAAGCAACAACTTCACGGGAGTCCGTCTCGACGACGATCCACGTGCGGCTGCTGCCGCTCGCCTGGTTCTTGCGGGCATAGCGGATCAGCCAGAGATTGAGTGCTGGCCTACCGCAGTCGAACCCATCGAGGAGGTGGTCACCGGCCAACAATTCCGGACCGACGTAGGCCACTAAGCAGGTTGCTCGAGCACCGAGGGATTGGAGAGCAACTTGACCATTGCCGCCGGGAGTGCCGGCGGAGCCGACAGCAGTTCCTGTAGGCGATCCCACTCGGCATCATCGACCGCGAACACACGCCGGTCGGCCAGCTCTGTCTCGGCCGCCTCGACCGCATGGCGCAGGACGAAGTCGTTGGCAGATTCGCCTCGAGCTTCAGCGGCCCTCCGCAGGACGGCATCCTGCTCGGGGGTCAGCCGCAAGCTCAGTCGTTCGGTCTTCGAAGCCATAAAGGAAGTGTACGCCATGTGACGTACAACATCATCCCTCCACCGGGCTCCGGACGGGCAGGGCCAGTCAAGGGCCGGCGTAGCCGCCCGTAGGGGAAGCCTTGTCGGGGCCGAGCGGATCCTGCGGTCACCATGGTTCCGGCCGCCCGATGGGCGGCCTACCTGCGGTTTTGTCCTTTCCGAAACGGCTTGTCGCAACCGTGCGACAAACTCGGCGCCATCACCGAGGACCTGGATCTCCGCAGCGACAAGAGCGACAGCGCCGAGGGCGGGCGGGTGGCCGTCAGCCGCTGGGCCGGGTACCACCACAACCTCGACGAGGACGTCGTGGCCCAGGCCTTCTCGACCCCTGCGCAGAGCATGGAGGAGCTCGATCCCGAAATCCGTGACGCCCTCGCCGCCGACGCCCTCGAGCGCTCGGAGCTGATCGGCTTCTGGGTGGCTTGGCACCTTGCCGGCGGGTTCGACAACCTCGAGCGAGGCGGCTGGCACTGGGCCACGATCTTTCGCAAGATCCGTCGTTTCCCTGCGACCTACGGCGCGCACCCTGACGAGTTCGTCTTTCCGTGGATCCAGCTCGACCTCGACACCGCATGGTCCGAGCAGATCTCCCGACAACTCGAAGCCGCGGCTTCTTCGGCTGAGCTCCGAGGCGAGTGGGCCTGTGCACACGTCCGACCAGCTAGTCGCAAATATGCAGCTACCGGACGCCGGTCTTCGGGAGCTGGCCTCGGGAATCGATGCCCTCTACCTCTCGGGCCGAGCCGAGCTGCGGCGGCGGTTCGTCGCCCGCCTCGAGGATTGCCGGGCCTGGGCGGCCGAGGCCAAGCGCCCCGCTCCGTGCCAGATCGGTGAGCACACCTTCGGCATAGCTCCCCACGGGTGGGGGAAGTCCCGCTTCTGCCTCGACCACCACATGGCTCGCATCGGCTTCTCGACCAGCCGCCACCTCCCCACCGTGCGCGTGCAGCCCCGCTCCGAATTCCTCCGCGCCGTCGGGCCTGCGGCGGCAGTGGCGACACTGCGGGACGTGCTCGAACCCGAACTGGGGCAGCTGCGCCTCTGGGTCAACCGGGTCGACCTCTTCGCCGATTGGCAGGGCTGGACGCTCACCCTCGACGACGCCCAGCGGTTCGTCTGCCGGGCCGAGGCACGCCGCACCTACGAGGTCGGCGGCACCTTGACCGGCTTCGAGTTCGGTTCACGCAAGACGAAGACTCTGCTGGCTCGTCTCTACGACAAGGCAGCCGACATCGTCGCCAAGGACGCCGGCTGGTGGCACGAGGTCTGGGGCGAGCACTACGTCCACGGCTTGCCCGTGCACCGACTCGAGTTCGAGATCAGTCGCAGGGGCTGGTCGAGTTCGACCTCAACACGCCGGACCAAGCCCTCACCGCCGCCGCCTTGCGTCTCGCGCTGATCCTGCAACGGGAATAAAGAAGTCGCTCCGGACTGCCGATAGTAGGGCGTCATGGATGACATCGCCCTCGCCGTGGGCTTGCTGGCAGTTGTCCTCCTACCGGGGATAGCGGTGGTCGTCTGGTTCGCCTGTGCCGACCTCGACTTCGTCGCGGAGGCACGAATCAGGCATGCCTTTAAGCGCCCGGGCGCTGCGGACATCGACAAGGTCGAACGGATCGTGGGCCCCCTCGACATCCTTGCCTTCGTCGGCTTCCCACACTGGACGGCAGACGATGCGGTTGACTATCTGAAAGCGAGCAGAGTCCCGCACGCCTTTTTCGAGTAGCCAGTCGGAGTCCCTCGAGGCTGCCGATTGAAGCCGGCACTATCGTCGCCGCAGTGCCCAGTCCCGAGACAGAGGCTCAGATCGAGGGGGCCAAGAACCTCGTACGGTTCTGGGGCCGGCCGGCGCTATGCATCGCAGCCGTCGTTGCCGGGGTCTTCATCTTCGCAAGGGTCGACGGTGCCACTGATCCGGGCCCGACTTCGGACGCCCCGGCCTATCACCACGTGCCCGCCTCGTACCACGGCCAGAACTCCAACGGCGTGCCGCCTACGAGCTCCTATCACTTGTCAACCCCTCTTTGGGGGCTCGGGAGTGAAAACAGCGGGACGTTGTCCCGAACATTGTTGAAGTAAGGCGGTGGTCCCCCGCCTGAGACCTGCCAAATGGTAGGGATCGGGCACGACCAAGTAACCCTTAGGAAGGGGACCACCGTGAAGAAGAAGGTAGCTGTTGTGAGCGTCGCCGAGGCGGAGGAGGCAGCCCGATTGGCTGACCTGCCGCTCGAGGCGACAGTGGCGCTGGCCGACGTGGCCGGCGCGATCAAGGACGGGTTGTTGGCCTTCGCCTCGGCCACCGGACTTGTCGTGATGCGCCAGATGATGGAGGCCGAACTGACCAAGGCGATCGGTGAGAAACACGCCAAGGTCGCGGCCCAAGAGCGTGTCGGAAACTGGCACGGCAACGCGAAGGGCTCGGTCGTGCTCGGCGGACGCCAGGTCAGCACCGAGCGGCCGCGGGGCCGGAGCACCAACGGCACCGAGATCGGGCTCGACACCTGGAAAGCGTTCAGCTCGGCCGACCTGCTCAACTCGCTCGTCGTCGAGCGGATGCTCGCCGGGGTGGCCACCCGGCGCCACACAGACGTGGCCGAGCCGGTCGGAGCCGAGCTCGAGGAGCGCTCCAAGTCGATGTCCAAGTCGGCGGTGTCTCGGCGCTTCGTGGCGGCGACCACCAAGGCCATGGGTGAGCTCATGGCCCGGAACCTCGCCGAGCTCGACGTGGCCGTGCTCATGATCGACGGGCTCGACATGGCCGGTTCGTGTGCCGTGGTCGCCCTGGTCATCACTACAGACGGCAGCAAGGTTCCCGTCGGGCTCTGGCTGGGTGACACCGAGAACAAGACCGTCGTCACCGCCCTGTTGGCCGACCTCGTCGCCCGAGGCCTCGACGTCTCCTCGGGCGTGCTCTGCGTCATCGACGGCGCCAAGGCGCTGGCCGCGGGCATCAAGAAAGTGTTCGGCGACAACGCGGTGGTGCAGCGCTGCGTACTGCACAAGCGTCGCAACGTCGAGGGGAGGAGCTGGCCGCGGTCGTCGACAAGCGACTGGCCCTCATCTTCGCCCAGCCCGATGCGGCCAAGGGGCTCGCCGCCGCCAAGATCCTCGCCAAAGAGCTCGAGGCCGACCATCCCGATGCGGCTGCATCCTTGCGCGAAGGACTCGAGGACATGTTCACCGTGCGACGTCTGGGCGTCGGGGGCACCTTGGCCGCCACGCTCACCACCACCAATTGCATCGAGTCGATGATCTCGATCGCCAAGCGGACGACGCGTCGAGTCACGAAGTGGAAGGACGGTTCGATGAAGAAGCGCTGGATCGCGGCGGGCATGCTCGAAGCCGAGCGTTCCTTCCGGCGCGTACGTGGTTACAAGGAGATGACCAAGCTGGTCGATGCCCTCCGACGCGAGGTCACACCGGCCGTGGTTTCACCCGAAGAGTACGATCAGGCTGCAGCCTGAACACGCTGTGGCCACCGCTGAACTTCAACAAGAAGCGGGACAACGTCAAACAGCGGACACGACATTGATTAGTCACTCGAGGTGAGGACAAGCTCCTATTAGGTCACGCGTTTTCGAGATCGTTGGCCCGAGCTGAGGGTCGGCGAGTCGCTGGAGAGTCAGCTCCGAAGAGCGACAGTTCGGGGGAAAGCCAGACCCAACAGCCCGAGGATCTATCCGCGAGGCAGGTAGCGATAGACCTCGCGGGCGACGTAGCGCTTCAAGATGCCGATGACCTCGGCCTTGGTCTTGCCTTCCTTGACGCGCCTCTCGAAGTAGAGCTGGGTCTCGGGGTCATGAGCGATGCGCACCATGACGATGCGCCACAGCGCGCTGTTGGCCTGGCGATCGCCACCGTCATGCGACTTGACCTTGCCGTTGGTCCGGCCCGACCCGGCTGGGACGGGTGCGACGCCGCACAGGTGGGCCCATGCGCCCTCTGAATGCAAGCGCTCGGGGTTGTCGCCGGCCGCCATCACAAGTGCGGCGGCGGTGTCGGGTCCGACCCCAAAGAGATCCAACAGCTCGGGGACGGTGGCGACGAGAAGCGCCTCGATCCGCGCGTCGAGCTCGGCGAGCTCGCTCTCGAGCCCTTCGACGCGATGGGCCAACGAGGACAGCGACGTCTTGGTGGCAGCGGTCACTGGGTCAGGAGATCGCGTCGGGCGGAGCCGGGATCCTTCGGCGACGAGGGCGGGCACCGAGAGGCCTTTCAATCGACAACGCAGCTGTTCAGGCGCGCTGTAGCCGAGGTGGCGCATCTGGATGACCGCCTTGGTCCTGGCCTGGCGAGCCGAGCGCTTGGCGACGACGAGGACGCGGATCGCCTCGACCGCGCCGTCCCTCGACTTGGGGCTCCCGTTCGCTCGACCACTGAGGGCGGCCCGGGCGGCTTCGACGGCGTCGAGGGGATCGGACTTGCCACTGCGGCGGCGCTCTTCTCGGTTCGGTCGATCGACCTCGATGACCTCGATGCCTGCTCGGCGAAGGAACCGCGAGAGGCCGGCCCCATAAGAGCCCGTGCCCTCCACGCCGACCTTGGTCACGGCCCCGAAGGTCTCGAGCCATTTCAGCAGCGCCTTGTAGCCGGCTGAGTCGGTGGCAAAGCTCTGCGAACCGAGCAGTCCGCCAAGTGGATCAAGAGCGGCGGCGACATGGACGTCAAGGTGTGTGTCGACGCCACCGGTCACCCCACGCGCAGCTTCTACGATGGTCATGGTCATCCCTCCTGTTAACGGAGTTAGGGATGGCACGGCCGTTCCGGATCGGAGCGACGGGCGGTCTGGGTTGTTCTAGCAACCCGGATCAATCACCCCAACTCAGAGACGGGACGTGCCGCTTTCAATGTGCCGCTGGAAGGGCTCGGTCGACAACGTCTTGCAACGTCACGGGACTCCCAGTCAGACCGAACCCACCAGCACTCCCGAAGTTATTGAGGACCAGCAGTCAAGCGGTGGATCCCTGAGAGAAGTATCAATGTTCGGGGGAAACATCCCCGGCTCCACGACGCCACCCTCCAGCCACGGTGCGAACTCCGACGGCATGCCGCCCGTCTTCAAGCCCACACGTCTCACGCACTAGCCGAGCTGGGAGAATACCGAACGCCGAGTTGGCCACGGGCCGAGCGTGCGAGACCAGTGCCATCGAGAAGTGGGCGAAGGCGACGGGGCGGGAGATCACCTAGTCCTGAGAGGCCGCATCTGTCGGGGTGCCCTTTCTGATCGGGTCCCCCGGAGCGATTGCCGAAGCCCACCCCAGGGGACCTCGATCGAGAGAGCCCCTACCCCGGCCTCGATCGTGCGCTGACCGCTGATTTGCGTAGGGCCAGACGGACCCCATCATTCACAACTTTTGAGCAAGGAGCCACCGGCACTCTGCGGGCTTGGCCCATCGTCCTCGGGACACCGCGGTCGGTCAGATCACCACTTGCCCTTGGACATTCCGAGAGTGAGGCTGCTCAATCCCGAGGTTGACGCGCACGCAGAAGCGATGGTCGTTGGCCAACCAACATCCTTGAGGACAGCGTTGGGGTTGGCGAATGGTGCGAAGGAGCCCGCCACCGTCCCGTTGGTGATGGTGATCTTGGACATGGCGGCAGCTCCCACGAAGCTGAAGTTCGAGGGCTGCTTCCAAGTGGTCGCTGTGGCTCCAGACGGAGTCGTCCAGGTCATCTTGAACTTGGATCCTGTAACCGGGGCAGGCAGAGCCGATCCGCTGAAGATGGTGGCGCAGTTGTTCGCTCCGGTCATACTGAAGCCAAGCCCTCCGGTGATGGCTCCGATAACGGGCCCGACGCTTGCGACAGAGGGGATGCATGGGCTGGCCGTGCTGCCGAGGGTCGCACTGACGACCATTTTCTCCACGGTCGCAGATCCCCCATTGAAGAGTGGGGGAGTGAACCGGATAGTCCCGTTCCAGACGCCACCGGCCGAGCTGCATTTCACCGTCCCCGGCAGGGTCACCGCCCCGGCGGGTCCGCTTTCGATTGCGACGAACAATGGCGACAGCACTACAAGTGTCGCGATGACGAAAAGTGCACGCTTGCCCACGTCAACCCCCCGGTGAGATGGTCTCTCGGATTTTCCGATCGAGACTGCGCGGAGCGTAACCCCGGGCACCTCCCCGGTCAACGCCCGTTTAGGAGATGCGCTGGGCGCGACCCCCTAAGAATCACTGTCGAGGTCGCCGCCGGCCAAACTCCCGCACTCCGGTTAGCCCCAGCCATTCACGAGAACCCTGAGGACGGCACCCTCGCCATTTTCTGGTCAGGGTGAGAGCCCGCGAGGTTCATTTCGTAATTGGTGAGTGCAGATCGCCGTGATTTGGTCGACCGGAGGGGTCAAAGATGACCGGGGAGTGACTTCGGGACGCGCGTCGTCAAGGTGGGGACCCGTAGCGAGGAAGCGAGTTCGCTCAGGTGATGAGGGCGATGCGCCGGTAGGCACCGAGCAGCGCGTCGGTGCCGGGCCAGCCGTCGATGATGCGCACGACACGTTGGCGCGAGCGGTGGATCAGCCGCCCCGGTGCGTGCAAGAGACCCCAACGAAGTGCTTTGGGCCGGGCACCCACCCAGGGCCCGTCGAGGCAGAGCAGCTGGAACCAGCGCACGAGGTCGGCCGCCATGGCCACCGTCATCATCCAGTTGGCGTTGGCCTCGAAGCTGGCGAAGGGGAAGCGCATGAGCCCCGAGTCCTTCAGGCGCTGAATGTGTTGTTCGACGTGAGCATGGGCCCGCATGGTGGCATCGAGGGCGACCGGGTCACCATGTTGGTCGGTGTAGAAGCCCCAGTAGCGATAGTCGAGGGCGGGGAACAGACTGCGCTGGGCTCCGGGGTGCAGCGGTTCACGGCGGATGATGCAGCGGGTGCCCTCTGGGAGCTTGGGCGTCGAGATGAGCGACGTCACCTCACACACGGCCGCGCCCTCTCTGGGCTTGCCGTCTTGAGCGATGGCCGCCTCCCAGACGTCTTCGAGCCCGACGACCTCGAAGATGGCCCTGGAGAGCTGGGCGTTCGAGCGCACGGTGACGAAGAAGCCGATGTTGCGCTCCCGACAGGCACTGAGGAAGCCCTCGGTGCACCCCGCCGAGTCGGCCCGCACGACGACCGCTCTTTGCACGAGGGACGGGTCGTCGCCGCGCTGGTGACCGAGCGCGATCTCGCTTGGCAGCTGCACGACGGCGTCGTCGAGGACGATGACGTGGTCGGCCACGGTGTTGGCCCCGGTGTTGCCTGCTCGCAAGAGCGAAGAGAGCGTCTCGCCGGTGGCATCGGCGAAGCAGAACATCGGGTGGAAGCCATAGCCGCCCTTGTACGTGGGCGCCGCCGACACCTTGTTCTCGGAGTGGATCTCGACCAACGACGCGTCGATGTCCAAGAGCACCGGGTCGCGCCCATTCGTCGCGCCGGCACGGCGCCAGACCTCTGTGCGCACCTCAGCCAATGCGGCTGCGATCCCGCTCCTCGTCGAGGGGGTTATCTCGTGGAAGGTGCGAAAGACCGTGGTGTCGGAAGGCACCGCACCGAAGAGGTCCTCTTGGAGCCGCAGGTGCTCGATGTCGGCGCAGCTCTCGCCGCCGCCGGACAGCATGAGCGCCGTCTGCACGAGGACCTTGCCCCGGTCGTGCAGCGGAAAGCGTTCACCACACGGAGGGATCCGTGTCGAGAGCGCGTCGCCGAGCCCCATCCGGTCGGCAAAAGCCCCAAGAGCGTGCAGTCCGACGTGGGCCACCACCCCCGCTCCACCGGGTTCCACAACGACGCGACGCGTGCTGGTACCGTTCACTTTGGAAGTGCCCTCCTGGTCGGGATCTCTGTTGCGTAGACAACAACAGTTTCCCCTACATGGAGGGCTTTTCCGCGGACGCGGCCCGGTCAGCTCACGCGGCTCCGTGAATAGCCGGGGTTAGTCCCTCGAGGTGGTCGGGGCAGCTCCATACCCGCCACCAGCGATCGCCGTTGGGAGCGAACCACCAGCCCGTCAACGTCGGCGTCTCAGCGCAGTGGCCGGGCGGTCCTTGACCCAGGCCCGGCCCCCACAGCTCGGACACCAGAGTTGGGGGTCGCCTTGTTCGATGGTGATCTCACCCGCCGGACCACGGCGCGCGTAGGACAGGACGCGTACGTCTTTGACACCAACGAGGTGGGCGACGATCTCGTTAGGATCGAGGTACACAGAGGCGTGGAGCGTTTTCTTTTTCACACATTGAGACTGAAGCGCCTCTGTGCTTACGCGGTGGACCCCCGCTGAGCCTCCCTGGTCTCCTGGTCAGCGGCAGTGCACCCCGCTAACTCCGGAAGACCCGTTTTGATCGTGTCGGAGGGGGGACTTGAACCCCCACGCCCTTGCGGGCACCAGCCCCTCAAGCTGGCGCGTCTGCCTATTCCGCCACTCCGACGAAGTTGCAACTGGAACGCAGCGTGTCGAGATCGTAGCGCGCACCATCGGCCCACCTCAGCTCCAGAACTCAGCTGAGAGGCCGCTCCGAACGGTCTGATCAGCCAACGACCTACTGCCCCGGCAACGACGGCGTGGTGTTGCTCGTGGACTCCAGCTTCTTGACCGCCCACAGCTGCGCGTACCACAGAAGGCTCGTACTACGAGGCATCGGCTGCACCCCGCCGATCATCTGGCTCCAGGCCAGGGTCGACGGCTCCGCGTAGAGCGGCAGCGAGACCATCTCGTCCCAGAGCTGGGTGTCCGCCTGCGCGTAGTCGCCGGCCGCAGTGGTGAGGTTCAGCTGCTCGGAGGCGGTCTGCACCGTTTGGTCGAACTGGCTGTTCGAGTAGTTGGTCCAGTCCTCGCTGCCGTTCTTGCCGGGCGGACCGAGCAGCATCGTGTACCACGAGATGGCCTGGCTCATATACGGCGAGAAAGCGACGGGGAGCACGGCCAGATCGGCGAAGCCATCGGCCAACACCTGTCCGGCCTGGGCTGCGCCGTCGACCGGCTCCAGCGTGGTCTCGAGCCCGGCCGCCTCGAGCTCGGAGCGGATGACGGGCGCCGCCTCGGACGCCCACGGATCGCTCGAGTCGTAGACCATGTGGAGCTCGAACGGCGCGCCGAAGGCGGAGTGGTAGTACTGAGTGTCCCCGTCCCGGTTGAGTCCCGACGCGGTGATGAACGCGTCCGCCTGGTCGGGCACCGGGGTCACGGGGAAGTTCACACTCCCGCCCGCACCGATCGTCGTGCTCGACGTGGACGACGTCGGTGGCGGCACGGTGGTCGTCGGGGCGCCCGTCGTCACCGGCTTGTAGTCCTGCTGCCCCTGCACGTACAGGTGGCTGTCCGCCACCGCGATGCCGGGCACGGCCCAGCTCACCTCCTTGTTCACCAGGTCCTGGCGGTCGATCGACAGCGCGATGGCGAAGCGCATGTCGGGCGAGAGGTCCGAATCGAGCGAGCTCGCCATGTCGAGCTGCAGCAACGTGTCGGAGGTGTCGACGTCGCTCTGCGCTCCCGGGAGCCCCGTCATCTGCGTGAGGAACGACGGGGTCACCGTCGCCGGTTCTGCGACCTGCACGTAGCCCGACGTCATCCACTGGGCGAGCTGCTCGGTCGACGATGCGACGTGGACCGTGATCGAGCGGGCGTTGGCCGGAGTACCCCACCACTTCGGGTTCTGCACGAGGGTGATGGTCGTTCCCGAAGCCGACACCGACCCGATCTTGAACGGCCCGCCTGAAAGGTCGATGGCGGGGTTGACCGTCGTGCACGCGGGGCTCCAGCCGACCTTCTCCAGCACGTGAGCCGGCATGAGGTTGTCGAAGAGGGACTGCCAGTCGGCGTAGGTCTTCTTGAACTTCACGGTGACCGTGTGGCCGCCGTTGGAGCCCGTCACCGATGCGATGTCTCGGTAGCCGGCGATGCTGTTCACGTCGGGCGAGGAGACCACCGGCTCGCCGCGCTGGAGCTCCCAGGCGTACTCGAAGTCGGTGGCCGTGATGGGGACGCCGTCGGACCACACCGCCTTGGGGTTCAAGGTGTAGACGATGGTCTCGGGACTGAGGCTCACCAGCTCCGACAGGGCGAAGCTCGAGTCTGGCGTCAGCGTCCCGGCGTTGTTCACGATCCACGGGCTGGGCAGGACGCCGCTGAGCACGGTCTGGGTGCCCGGTGCGTCGCCCTCGGGCGTGTTCGGGTTGCACCCCGTCACGGCTGTCGCCCATGCCGAAGGAGATGGCACCGCCGGCGACGCCGACGTAGGTCACCGTGGTCCCGCTGCCGCCGGCGCTCCCGCCGCAGGCCGCGGCCAACAACCCGAGCGCTGCGAGGGTCCCGACCAGCCAGCGCCCGCGCCGGGGGCGTGGGCCCCGGCACGTCACTGCAGCCGGAGATCCAGCGTGATCGTGGCGAAGGCGAAGATGATGGCGACGGTGACGGTGATCCGGTCCAGGTTCCGCTCGACCACCGTCGAGCCCTGGGCGGCCGCGCCGACGCTGCCGCCGAACATGTCGGACAGGCCGCCGCCCTTCCCGCTGTGCATCAGGATCAAGAAGATGAGCCCGAGCGCGGCCAGCACCTCGATGACGATGTACAGCCAGGTCAGTGTGGACAAGGTTGCCAACAATGCAAGAGCCTCCAGCTCGCGGGCCGATCGCGCCCTGCTCGGCCTAGGAACGGTAGCAGGCAGCGGTCGAGCGGATGATGTCAGTGAAGGCGGCCGCCTCCAGGCTGGCCCCGCCCACCAGGAGCCCGTCCACGTCGGGCTCGGCCATCAGGTCGGCCGCGTTCTCGGCGGTGACCGAGCCCCCGTACTGGATCCGGATGCCGCCTGCGGCATCGTCCCCGCCCAGCTTGGCCACCAGGGACCGGATGAAGACGCAGGCGTCCTCGGCGTCGACGGCGGTTGCCGGCGTGCCGGTCCCGATGGCCCACAGCGGCTCGTAGGCCACCACCAGGCCGGCGACGACCTCCGCCGCGAGGCCGGAGAGGGCCGCCATCACCTGCTCCTCGAGGACGCTCTCGGTCTGGCTACGCGCCCGCTGGTCTTCGTTCTCCCCGACGCACACGATCGGCGTCATCCCGTTGCGCACCACCGCGCGCAGAGTGGCGGCCACGGTCGCATCGTCCATGCCGAAGAGCGTGCGCCGCTCGGAGTGGCCCACGATGACGTACGCCGTGCTCAGCCGGGCCAAGAACCGCGGGCTGACCTCGCCCGTGCGCGCCCCGGCGTCCTCGTCGGAGCAGTGCTGCGCGCCCAGCGCGACCGGGATGCGCTCCTGCTCGACGAGCGTCTGCACCGTACGCAGGTCGGTGAAGGGCGGATGCACCGAGACGTCCACGCGTGCCACGTCCTCGGGCTTGAGCCGCAAGCCGAGGTCGCGCACGGTGTGCAGCGCCTCGATGTGGTCGTGGTGCATCTTCCAGTTCCCGCTCACCAGCGGGCGGCGCGTGCTCACCCCCGGGGCGCGTTGGGAGCCAGCCGCAGGGCGTCGATGCCGGGCAGGTGGCCCTCGGACTCGATGTAGGCCAGCGACGCGCCACCACCGGTCGAGAGGAAGTCGACCTCGTCGGTGAGGCCGAGATCCTCGAGCGCACTGTGCGCTGTCGCCGCCACCGACCACCGAGTACCCGGGGCAGCGCGCCACCGCCTCGGCCACGATGCGCGTCCCGCCGGCGAAGCGCCGGTCCTCGAACGCCCCGAGCGGCCCGTTCCACAGCACCGTGCCCGCCCCCGAGACCTCCTCGGCGAAGGCCGCGGCGGAGTCAGGCCCGATGTCGAGACCGGTCCAGCCGTCGGGCAGGTCGCCCTCAATGACCTTGACGCTGCCCCGCGGCCCGTTCCCCGCCGAAGGCGGGCCGAAGGTGCCGCCGGGCTCGAGGGCCCACGTGTCGGTCGGGAGCACGATGCGCACGCCCGAGGCCAGCAGCGCCCGGCAGTCCTCGAGGTAGTCGGGGTCGTAGAGCGAGCACCCCACTTGGGCGCCCTGGGCGGCGAGGAAGGTGAAGGCCATGCCACCGCCGACGACGAGCGTGTCGACCTTGTGGGCGAGCACCTTGAGCACGGCGAGCTTGTCGGCCACCTTGGCGCCGCCGACGACCGCCACGAAGGGACGGGCCGGCCGCTCGAGGATCTGCCCCAGGACCTCCACCTCGCGGGCGAAACGCAGGCCGGCGGCGCTAGGCAAGAAGGCCGGCGGGCCGACGATGGAGGCGTGGGCGCGGTGCGCCGCTCCGAAGGCCTCGTCGACGTAGGCGTCGTAGCCGGCGATGAGGCGCTCCACGAAGGCCGGATCGTTGGCCTTCTCCCCCGGGTCGAAGCGCAGGTTCTCGGTCAGCCCCACCCCCGGGCACAACACGGCCAGGCGCTCGCGGACGGGGTCCATCTCCCAGCGCGGGTCCGGCGAGCCGCCGGGGCGTCCGAGGTGCGACGCGGCCACGACCTCCGCGCCCTCGTCCTGCAGCCAGCGCAGGGTCGGAAGGGCCGCCGTGATGCGGAAGTCGTCGGCCACGCTGGCCTGGCCCCGCACGCCGATGTGCAGGGGGACGTTGAAGTCGGCCCGCACCAGCACCCGCTTCCCCTCGAGGTCGGGCAGGTCACCGAGCAGCGGGATGCCGCGCAACGGGTCCATGTAGCTCAGCCCCCCACCAAGGCGACCAGGTCGACCAGGCGGTTCGAGTAGCCCCACTCGTTGTCGTACCAGCCGAAGGTCTTCACCAGGGTCAGCTCGTCGGAGACCGGCATCACCATGGTCAACCCCGAATCGAAGGTGCACGAGGCGGGCGAACCGACGATGTCGGTCGAGACGATGGGATCTTCGGTGTACTCGAGCACGCGGTCGAGCGGCGGCTTGGCCGCGGCCTCCGCGAAGGCGCCGTTCACCTCGGCCACCGTGGCCGTGCCCTTCACCACGGCGGTGAAGTCGGTGATGGAACCGGCCGGCACCGGTACCCGCAGCGAGGCGCCGTCGAGACGGCCCTGCATCGCCTCGAGTACCCGGCCGGTGACCCTCGCCGCGCCCGTCGACGTCGGCACGATGTTGATGGCGGCCGCCCGCGCCCGGCGCAGGTCCTTGTGCGGCAGGTCCAACAGGTTCTGGTCGTTGGTGTAGGCGTGCACGGTCGTCATGAGCCCGCTCACGATGTCGAACGCATCGTCGACCACCTTGACCATGGGCACGAAGCAGTTGGTCGTGCACGACGCGTTCGAGATCACCGTGTGGCGAGCGGGGTCGTAGTCCTCGTCGTTGACGCCGATGACGAAGGTGGCGTCGGCGTCACCCGACGGGCCCGAGATGATGACCCGCTTCACCGAGCCGCCCAGGTGCGCGGCGGCGGCGTCCCGGGCCGTGAAGATGCCGGTGGACTCGACGACGACCTCGACCCCGAGCGAGTCCCAGGGCAGGCGGCCCGGCTCGCGCTCGGCCAGGACCCGGACGAGCTTGTCCCCCACCAAGAGGTCGCCGCCCTCGACGTCGACGGGCACAGAGAGGCGCCCGTTGGTCGAGTCGTAGTGCAAGAGGTTGGCCAGCATCTCGGCCGAGGTCAGGTCGTTGATGCCCACGACCTCGATGTCGGCACCAGTGTCCAGGACGGCCCGCATGAAGTTGCGGCCGATACGCCCGAAGCCGTTGATGCCGACCCGCACCGTCATGTCGCTCCTTCCTGCCCTAGGGCCTGGGTGCCATTCCGCGCCGACCTATGCCAGCAGACCCGAAAGCGCCTGCGCCAGTTTGGCCGGGCTGTGGACCAGGGTGTTCTGCCCCGTCAAGGAGACGTCACGCACCGAAACATCCGTCGTGCCGATGCTCATCCCCCCGATGCTGTCACACAAAACCAGGTCCACAGTTACATCGTGCCTGGCCAGGGCCTCAATGTGGTCGCTGACGTCGTATCCTTCGGTCTCTTTGACCTCCTGGCGAAGGTTGCAGACGTAGACGACCTGGGCCGCCGAGGTGGCCACCGCCTCGGCGACGCCTGGCACCGCCACGGCGGCCAACACGCTGGTGAACAAGGACCCGGGGCCGATCACGATCTGGTCCGCCCCGGCGATGCGCTCGAGGGCCAGCGGCGGCGGCACGGCGTCGCCCGGGACCAGGGAGACCGTGCGGATGTCGCCCGTCCCCTTGACCGCCACCTGCCCCGCCACCGTGCCGCTGGCCGACTCGGCCTTGAGCACGACACCCTCGGTCGTCGCCGGCAGGACGTCGCCCTGCGCGCCGAGCAGGATGCCGGCCTCGCGCACGCCGGCCAACAGGTCGCCCGTGGCGTCGATCAGCCCGGCCAGGATCAGGTTGCCGAGCGCATGGCCGGCCAGCTCGCCCTCGTCGAAGCGCCGCTCGAACGCCAGGGCCAGCGCGGAGTCCTCCTCGGCCAGGGCGACCAGGCACTTGCGGATGTCACCGACCGCCACCACGTTGAGCAGTTCGCGCAGGCGCCCGCTGCTGCCCCCGTCGTCGGCGACCGACACGATGCCGGTGAGCGTCCCGGCGTAGCGCCGAGCCGCCCGGAGCGTGACGGCCGTGCCGTGCCCGCCGCCGATGGCGACGACCGAGGGACGCGCGCTCACCGCTCGACGTCCCGGTGGAACACGGAGACCGACTGGTCCTGGTCGCCCAGCCTCTCCGCCAGCGCCTCGGCCAGCGCCACCGAGCGGTGGCGCCCGCCGGTGCAGCCCATGGCGATGGTGAGGTACGACTTCCCCTCGCGGACGAAGGCCGGCAGAAGGCTCGCGAGCAGATCGGTCACCTTCTCCAAGAAGGCGATCGAGTCGGGCTGGCTGAGGACGTAGGCGCGCACCGGCTCGTCCAGGCCGCTGTAGGAACGCAGCTCCTCCACCCAGAACGGGTTCGGCAGGAAGCGGCAGTCGAAGACGATGTCGACGTCGAGCGGGATCCCGTGCTTGTAGCCGAAGGAGATGACCGAGGTCTGCATGTGCGGCGCCTCGGCGTCGCCGAACACCTCCAAAATGCGCGAGCGCAACTGGTTCGAGTTGAGCTCGCCCGTGTCCACCAGCAGGTCGGCCCGCTCGCGCACGGGCTCGAGCAGCCGGCGCTCGTCGGTGATGGACTCCTCCACCCCGCGGGCGGCCAGGGGATGGCGGCGACGGGTGCCCTCGTAGCGGCGCACCAGCACGTCGTCGGGTGCGTCGAGGAACACCACCCGGACCCGTTTGCCCGAACGCAGCTCGTCGAGCACGTCGGGCAGGTCGTCGAAGTACTCGGGGCCGGTGCCACTGCCACCCCGGCCGATCACCAGCGCGACCCGCTCCATGCCCGAGCCGGGCCGGTCCACCATCTCGACCATCTTCATGATGAGGCCGGCGGGCAGGTTGTCGATGACGAACCAGCCCATGTCCTCGAGTGCCGCCGCCGGCGGTGGAGCGGCCGGCGCCCGACATGCCCGTCACCACCACGAACTCGCTCATCGCCCACCAGCCTTGCGCACGCCCTCGTAGATGGCGAGACCGACCGCGTCGGGCAGCCAGGAGAGGGCCTGGAGCTGCTCGAGGGTCGCCGCGCGCACTGCGTTGACGCCACCGAGCTCCTTGACCAGCCGGGCCTTGCGCGTCGGCCCCAGCCCGGGGATGTCGTCGAGGATGCTCCGGGTCATCCGCTTGGCCCGCCGCTCCCGGTGGAAGGTGATGGCGAAGCGGTGCGCCTCGTCGCGCACTCGCTGGAGCAGGTAGAGCGCGTCCGAACCGCGGCGCAGGCGCACGGGGCCGGGCGAGCCGGGCCGGTAGACCTCCTCGAACTGCTTGGCCAGGGCGGCCAGCTCGATCTCGCCGTCGAGCCCGAGCTCGCGCACCACCCGCTCGGCGACGTGCAGCTGTCCCTTGCCGCCGTCGACGAGGAGGAGGTTGGGGCGGTAGGCGAAGCGCCGGGGCCGGCCGCCCTCGGTGAGCGCCGGCGCCTCCTTCAGAGCGGTCAGCCGGCGCGTCAGCACCTCTTCCATGGCCGCATAGTCGTCGTTCCCCGGCACCGACTTGACCGTGAAGCGCCGATAGTCCGAACGCTTGGCCAGCCCGTCCTCGAGCACCGACCATGGAGCCGACGTAGTCGGTGCCCTGCAGGTGGCTCATGTCGTAGCACTCGATCCGCAACGGGGCCTCGCGGAGCGAGAGCGCGCTCTGCAGCTCGGTCAGCGCCTTGGAGCGCGCGTTGTGGTCGGACGCCCGCCGCAGCCGGTGACGCGCCAGGTCCTCGCCGGCCGACCGGGTCACCGTCTCCTGCAGCGCGCGCTTGGCCCCGCGCTGGGGCACCGCGATGTCGACCGGCCCCTCGCGCACGCTGCGCAGCCAGCTCTCGAGGAGGTCGAGGTCGGCCGGGCAGCTTCGGGCACGAGGACGCGGCGCGGCACCTCGGCCCCGTCGGCGCCGTAGACCTGCGAGACGACCAGCGCCATGAACTCGGGTCCCGAGAGGTCCTCCACCTTCTCGGCCACGAAGCCGCGGTGGCCGACGACGCGGCCGCGGCGCACCCGGAAGATCTGCACCGAGGCCTCCAGCGGGTCCTCGGCCAGGCCGACGACGTCGAAGTCCTCGGCGCGGTCGGACACCATCTGCTGGGTCTCGGCCGCCTTGTGCACCGCGGCGATGCGGTCGCGCAGCCGCGCGGCGCGCTCGAACTGCAGCTCGTCGGACGCGGTCAGCATCTCGGCCTCCAGGCGGGCCAGCACCGGCTCGGTGTCGCCGGAGAGGAACCGCATGAGGTCGGCCACGTAGCCGTCGTAGGCCTCGTGGTCGACCGCGCCGACGCAGGGGCCCGAGCAGCGCTCGATGTCGTAGAGCAGGCACGGCCGGCCGAGGCGCTCGTGGCGCTTGAACTTGGTGTCCGAGCAGGTGCGCACCGGGAAGCTCCGCACCAGGAGGTCGAGCGTGGACCGGATGGCGCCCGCGTTGCCGTAGGGACCGAAGTAGCGGACGCCCTTGCGCTTGCGGCCGCGCACGACGGCCGGGTCGCGGCCACTCCTCGTTCAGCGTGACGGCGAGCCACGGGTAGCTCTTGTCGTCCTTGAGGCGCACGTTGTAGCGGGGCAGGTGGGCCTGGATCAGCGAGTGCTCGAGGATGAGCGCGTCGACCTCGCTGTCGACGACCACCCACTCGACGTGGTCGGCCTGCGCCACCATCTGGGCCGTCCGCGGCGGCAGCTTGGCCGAGTCCTGCCAGTAGTTGGGCAGGCGGTGGCGCAGCGACTTCGCCTTGCCCACGTAGAGCACGCGGCCTTCGGCGTCGAGGAACTGGTAGGAGCCCGGAGCGTCCGGGATGGAGCCGGTCGGCGGCCGATACTGCATCACGCCCACTCTCGCGCAGCGGCTGGTGGCCGGCGGTACACTGGCCGCGCCGGCCTGGTATCCGGCACACAACCTCGCATCGAGGCCGACATACCCGCGGATGGGCGACCAGGCTGTCCCCGCCGGCCATATCGATGCTCTCCCTCAAAGGGGGCAGACGACATGCTCAGGCTCCAGGCGCCGCTTCCCGAGCGCTACACGGCCGCGTCCGACGACGAGCTGGCCGCCATGATCGGCGCGGCCAAGGCCACCCTCGGCGTCGCGGGTCTTCATCCTCGGCCACCACTACCAGCGCGACGACGTCATGCGCTGGGCCGACGCCCGGGGCGACTCCTTCGGGCTGTCCCGACAGGCCGCCGACCAGTCCGACGCCGAGTTCATCGTGTTCTGCGGCGTGCACTTCATGGCCGAGTCCGCCGACGTGCTGACCGGCGACCACCAGCAGGTGCTGCTCCCCGACCTCAACGCCGGCTGCTCCATGGCCGACATGGCCGACATCGACCAGGTCGAGGAGGCCTGGGACGACCTGGCCCGGGTCATCGACGTCGACCGCCTCATCCCGGTCACCTACATGAACTCCGCCGCCGCGCTCAAGGCCTTCGTCGGCCGCCACGGCGGCGCGGTGTGCACCTCGTCGAACGCCCGGGCGGTCCTCACCTGGGCCCTCGAGCGCGGCGAGCGCGTCCTCTTCTTCCCCGACCAGCACCTCGGGCGCAACACCGGCTACCAGCTCGGCTACGGCGCCGACGACATGCGCGTGTGGAACCCGCGCCAGGCGCTCGGCGGGCTCAGCGACCGCGAGGTGAAGGAGTCCACGCTCTTGTTGTGGAAGGGCCACTGCTCGGTCCACCAGCGCTTCCGGCCCGAGCACGTCGAGGCCTTCCGGGCCGAGCACCCCGACGGGATCGTCATGGTCCACCCCGAGTGCGCGCACGACGTCGTCGAGCTGGGCGACGTCATCGGCTCCACCGACGCCATCATCCGCGCCGTCGACGCCGCGCCGGCGGGCGCGGTCATCGGCGTCGCCACCGAGATCCACCTCGTCAAGCGCCTCGACGACGAGTCCCCCGACAAGACCGTGCGTCTGCCTCGACCCGCTGGTCTGCCCGTGCTCGACCATGTCGCGCATCGACCCCCAGCACCTGGCCTGGATGCTCGAGGGCCTCGTCGAGGGTCGAGGTGCGCAACCAGATCGTGGTCGACGCCGAGCACGGCCGAGTGGGCCAAGGTGGCGCTCGAGCGCATGCTCGCCATCACGTGACGCGCCGGTACGGCGTCCGCACGTCGACACCGGTACCCGCACCGCCCGCACGCCCGATCGCACTGGAGGCCACCCGGTGACCGACTACCCCGCTCCCCCCGTCGAGGCCAACCACGTCGAGCCGGTGCCCCGGCGCATCCGCGCCTACCTGGGCGGCCAGGCCGTGCTCGACACCACCCAGGCGCGCTACGTGTGGGAGTGGCCCGGCCTTCCCGCAGTACTACATCCCCGTCGCCGACGTGCTCGCGCCGGTGCGCTCGTCGACGAGGGCACGACCGAGGAGACGCCGCGCGGCGACGTCCGGATCCACGGCGCTCCGCGTCGGCGACATCGAGCGCCCCACGCGGCCGCAGGTGCTCGGCGCCGCCAAGGTGGCCGGCCTCGACGACACGGTGCGCTTCGAGTGGTCCGCCTTCGACGCCTGGTTCGAGGAGGACGAGCAGGTCTTCGTCCACCCTCGCAACCCCTACACCGCGCGTCGACTCCCTGCGCTCGACCCGCACGGTGCGCGTCGAGTCCCACGGCGTGGTGCTGGCCGAGTCCTCCTCCCCCGTCCTCTGCTTCGAGACGGGCTCCCCACCCGCTACTACCTCAACCGGACCGACGTCGACTTCACCAAGCTCGTCCCCTCCGACACCGTCACCTCGTGCCCCTACAAGGGGACGACGACCGGGTACTGGTCGGCGGTGGTGGACGGGCGCACCCACCCGGACGTCGCGTGGACCTACGACTTCCCGACCCGCGACCTGTTGCCCATCGCCGGGCCTGATCGCCTTCTACAACGAGAAGGTCGACACCTTCCTCGACGGCGTGCGCGCTCGAGCGCCCGCGCACGCACTTCTCCTGAGCCCGCGGCTGCGTGCGTTACTTGGCCATCGGCGAGCACCGGCTTGAGCACCTCGCCCGTGTAGCTGCCCGCCGTCTTGGCCACCTGCTCGGGCGTGCCCTCGGCGATCACCGTGCCACCCTTGTCGCCGCCCTCGGGGCCGAGGTCGATGATCCAGTCCGCCGTCTTGACCACGTCGAGGTTGTGCTCGATCACCACCACCGTGTTCCCCTGCTCGACCAGCCGGCCCAGCACCTCGAGGAGGCGGCGGGTGTCCTCGAAGTGCAGGCCGGTCGTCGGCTCGTCGAGGATGTAGAACGTGTGGCCGGTCGGGCGGCGGCTGAGCTCGCTGGCCAGCTTGACCCGCTGGGCCTCGCCGCCCGAGAGCGTCGGTGCCGGCTGGCCGAGGCGCACGTAGCCCAGGCCCACGTCGACCAGGGTCTGCATGTGGCGGGCGATCGGGGGCTGGCGCTCGAAGAAGGTCAGCGCCTCCTCACACGACATGTCGAGCACGTCGGCGATCGTCTTGCCGCGGAAGGTGATCTCGAGCGTGTCGCGGTTGTAGCGAGCGCCGTGGCAGATCTCGCAGGGCACGTAGACGTCGGGCAGGAAGTGCATCTCGATCTTGATGGTCCCGTCGCCGGCGCAGGCCTCGCAGCGCCCGCCGCGGACGTTGAACGAGAAGCGGCCGGGCTGATAACCGCGCACCTTGGCCTCGGCCGTCTGGGCGAACAGCTTGCGGATGTGGTCGAAGACGCCGGTGTAGGTGGCCGGGTTCGACCGCGGCGTACGGCCGATCGGAGCCTGGTCGACGTCGACCACCTTGTCGAGGTGCTGCATCCCCTCGACCTTGCGGTGCCGCCCCGGCAGCGCCTTGGCCCGGTGCAGCTGCTGGGCCAGCGAGCGCAACAAGATGTCGTTCACCAGCGTGGACTTGCCCGAGCCCGAGACGCCGGTCACCGCGATCAGGCAGCCCAGCGGGAAGGACACGTCGATGTCGTGCAGGTTGTGCTCGCGTGGCCCGCGCACGGTGACGACGTCGCCGGTGCCCGGGCGCCGCCGCGCCGGCACCGGGATCGAGCGCTTGCCCGAGAGGTACTGCCCGGTGATCGACGCCTTGTTCGTGAGCAGGCCGCCGCGCCCGCTCACCGGCCCGGCGTGGACGATGTTGCCGCCGTGCTCGCCGGCGCCGGGCCCGATGTCGACGACGTAGTCGGCCGTGCGGATGGTCTCCTCGTCGTGCTCGACGACGATGACCGTGTTGCCCAGGTTGCGCAGGCGCTCGAGCGTGGCGATGAGGCGCTGGTTGTCGCGCTGGTGCAGGCCGATGGAGGGCTCGTCGAGGACGTAGAGCACGCCGACCAGGCCGCTGCCGATCTGGCTGGCCAGGCGGATGCGCTGCGCCTCGCCGCCCGAGAGCGTCGCCGAGGCGCGCGAGCAGCGAGAGGTAGTCGAGGCCCGACGTCGAGCAGGAACTGCATGCGCTCGCGGATCTCCTTGAAGACCCGGTCGGCGATCATGTGCTCGCGCTCGCTCAGCTCGAGATCGGCCATCGCCGTCACGGCCGCCCCGATGGAGAGGCTGCACAGCTCGTAGATGTTGCGCCCGCCGACGGTCACGGCCAGCGACTCGGGCTTGAGGCGCGCCCCCTTGCACACGGGGCAGTCGACCTCGCGCATGTACATCTCGATCTGCTCGCGCGACCAGTCCGACTCCGCCTCGCCGTGGCGCCGCTGCAGCCACGGAATGATCCCCTCGAAGTGCGCGTCGTAGCGAGCGCGTGCGGTTGAAGCGGTTCTTGTAGGTGACCCGGATGGTGCGCGAGCCGGTCCCGTAGAGGACGAGCTTCTTGTCCTTGGCCTTGAGCGACTTCCACGGCGCCTCGAAGGAGAAGCCGCCGAATTCGGCCACGCCCGCCTGCAGCCCGGTGAAGTACTCGCTGCGTGCGCCCGGCCCACGGCGCCAGCGCGCCCTCGGCCAGCGAGAGCGAGTCGTCGGGCACCACCAGGTCGGGGTCGACCTCGAACTTGGTCCCGAGGCCGAGGCACGACCGGGCAGGCCCCGTAGGGCGAGTTGAAGGAGAAGCTGCGCGGGGCGGGCTCCTCGAAGCTGATGCCGCAGTAGGTGCAGGCCAGATGCTGGGAGAAGGTGATGGCCTCGTCGGCCTCACCGGTCGCGCCATCGCCCGAGCCGTTCATGACGAGCACCTCGGCCGTGCCCCCCGTCAGCTCGAGCGCGGTCTCGATCGACTCGGTCAGGCGCTGGCGGACGTTGTCGCGCCGGATGAGGCGGTCGACGACGACCTCGATCGTGTGCATCTCGTAGCGGGCCAGGTTGACCTCGGCCCGCTCCGCCAGCTCGAGGGGCACCCCGTCGACCCGGACCCGGGCGAAGCCCTGCTTGGCCAGGTCGTCGAGGAGCGAGCTGTACTCGCCCTTGCGGCCCCGCACGACCGGGGCCAGCACCTGGAAGCGGGTCCCCTCGGGCAGCTCGAGGACCCGGTCGACGATCTGCTGGGGCGTCTGGCGGGCCACCGGCCGGCCGCAGGTGGGGCAATGGGGATGCCCGATGCGGGCGTAGAGCAGCCGCAGGTAGTCGTAGACCTCGGTGATGGTCCCGACCGTCGAGCGGGGGTTGCGCGAGGCGGACTTCTGGTCGATGGAGATGGCCGGCGAGAGCCCTTCGATGAAGTCGACGTCGGGCTTGTCCATCTGGCCCAGGAACTGGCGGGCGTACGCCGAGAGGGACTCGACGTAGCGGCGCTGGCCCTCGGCGTAGATGGTGTCGAAGGCCAGCGACGACTTGCCCGACCCCGACAGCCCGGTGAAGACGATCAGCCGGTCCCGGGGCAGGTCGAGGGAGACGTCACGCAGATTGTGCTCGCGAGCCCCGCGAACGACCAGACGGTCGGCCATCTGGGCAGGATACCGGCGCGCTGTGTCACCTCCGGCGGGATCCTGCCCGGCGAACCCGGCCCGGCCGCCGGGTCGATGCGGGCCGGACCGGGGCGGCCAGCTCAGCCGCCCATGCCGACCACCGGTTCGACGAGCGGTCAGGCCACCCGCCGAGCCGTAGAAGGGCGCGTCGCCGTAGTTGAAGATGCCGCCGTCGGAGGCGACCAGCCAGTAGCCGTGCCCGCTCGGGGAGCTCGGCCATGCCCACCACCGGCTTGTTGAGATGGATGCTGCCGGTCGAGCCGTAGAAGGTGGCGTTGCCGTAGTTGAAGATGCCGCCGTCGGAGGCCACCAACCAGTAGCCGAGGCCGGTCGGGGTGCTGGCCATGCCCACGACCGGCTTGTTCAGCGCGCATGCTCGCCGGTCGAGCCGTAGAACGTGGCGTCCCCGTAGCTGAAGATGCCGCCGTCGGAGGCCACCAGCCAGTAGCCCTTGCCGTCGGGGGTGGCCGCCATGCCGACGATCGGCTTGTTGAGCGGCTGGCCGCCGCGCGAGCCGTAGAACGTGGCGTCCCCGTAGCTGAAGATGCCGCCGTCGGAGGCCACCAGCCAGTAGCCCTTGCCGTCGGCGGTGGCGGCCATGCCGACGATCGGGGCGTTGAGCGGCTGGCCGCCGCGCGAGCCGCAGAACTTGGCGTCGCCGTAGTTGAAGATGCCCCCGTCCGAGGCCACCATCCAGTACCCCTGCCTGGTCCGGGGTCACCGCCATGCCGACCATCGGCTCATTGAGGGGTTGGCCGCCGCGCGAGCCGAAGAAGATGGTGTTGCCGTAGTTGAAGATGCCGCCGTCGGCGGCGCCCAACCAGTACCCCTGTGCGCCCACGTCGGTGTCGAGATATCCCTGCCCGTTGCCGTTCGTATCGAGGTAGTCGCCGCCGACGGCGCACGACACCGGTGAGTTGCACGCAACCACCCTCGCCTGGGCCACGGTGGATCCGGTCGTCGTGCTGACGTTCGCGGGCAGCGGCGCCTCGAGGGGCACTCCACGTCCCGCCCGAGAGGGTGTCGAGGAAGCCGAATCCCGTCGCAGCCGTCCCGACGTACGAGCCCACCGTCATACAGAACGACGGCGTCGGGCACGAGACCTCTTCGAGCTGGGCGGCCTGGGCGCCCCGAGTCGGTGTTGGCGGGCTGCGGCGCCGCAAGGGCGCTCCACGAGCCGTTGCTCAGCGTGTCGATGAGTCCGAAGTCAGTGAGCGAGGTGTTCTGGTAGAAACCGGCGCCCACGCACGACGACGGTGAGCCGCAGGAGACCGAGACCAGCTCCTCGGAGCTCGGCGTGGTGCTGGCGCCGGCGGGCACCGGGCCCTGGAGGCCGGTCCAGCTGGTCCCGCTCCACGTGTCGATGAGCGGCCAGTTGTTCGCGTTGGTGTCCGCGTAGTGGCCCGTGGCGACACACGAGGTGGCGGACGGGCACGCCACGCTGCTCTCGATCGAGTCCTGGTGTCCGTCGGCGTCGTCGCCCGCGCCGGCGGGCTGGGGAGCCGTGGTGCCGGTCCAGGTCCCGTTGGCGTCGACGACCAGCCACCCGTTCGACGGGTTCCCCGCCGTGTTGTCGGGATACGACCCGGCCCCGACGCAGAAGGTCGGCGACGCACACGACACTGCGACCAGCAACGACCCGGTCGCGTCTGGCGTTCGACGGCAGAGGTGCCGCCTGGGCCGACCAGGTCGTGCCCGACAGGGAGGCGACGAACCCGTTCACGTCGTCGCTCGTGTTCCTGTAGGTCCCGACGGCGACGCACGACGTCGACGAGGAACACGACACCGAGTAGAGCCAGGCGTCGGGGTGGACCGTCGTGGAGTCGGTGGCCGCATCGCTGGGCAGCGCACCCTCGGCCGAGGTCCAGGCGCCGTTCGCCAGCGTGTCGACCACGGGCTGGTCGAAGCCCGCGCTGTCCGTGTACTCCCCGACGGCGACGCAGAAGGCGGCACTCGGGCACGACACGGCGCGGCAGGGCTGGCTGGTGCCACAGTTCTGCGACCCGAACCAGAACGCCTGGTTGGCACCGGTGCCGGCATTCGACGGCTCCGGTGCCTGGGTCTCCGTCCAGCTGGTCCCGTTCTGCGTCTCGATCAGGCCCCACGGCAGGGTCCCGGTGTCGTGGTACCCGCCGACGGACACACAGCCATTGACCGCGGGACACGACGAGGACGCGATGGTGACGTTGCCGAGGGTGGTGGCGGTGCCGGCGTTGGTGGGCAGCGCGGCTTCGGTGCTGTTCCACCCTTGTGCCGGCGGCGTGACCGCAGCCCCGGTCGGGCCCGCGGTCACGATCGCCACGCCCACCGTGCCGAGGAAGGCGATGACGGCGACGAGTGACGCCAGGGCGGGCGCCGCCCGTACGGGCGCGGCATGTCGCCGAATGGGTCGAGCGGACGGGCGGGCGGCTGGACGGGCGGATGGCACGGGGGGACCTCCGATCGTGGTACGCGACGCGTCGCACCCAGCCCGTCTGTACCCACGACGTCTCTCCGCTAGACGTGCGACGAGCACCTGGGCTCGCTCGACCTCGCGCAACGGGCATCGCAGGAAGAGGGCGGTTCCGCCGTCTGCGCCAACGGTCGCGCGCCGGGGTTGGGTCAGTCGAAGGTCACGTCTCGTCACCCCAGTAGGCGTCGACCGCGGAGATCAGGCCCTCGTCGGTCACGGTGAAGATCTCCACACCTCGGATGTGCATCGTCGAGCCGCCCTCGAGGCTCAGGGTGATGTGGAAGGTGATGGCCGCCCGGTCCGCCACCGGATGGACGTCGACCACCTCGAAGCGCATCGCCTCGCACGCGTCGAAGGAGCGCTGCGATGAAGGCCCGGATGGCGTCGCGGCCGACGTTGGGCGGCGTCGGGTACGGATCGACCTGGACGGCGTCCTCGGTGAAGAGGGCGGCATAGGCGTCGGCGTCGCGTGAGCTGGTCAGCGCTCGCGTAGCGCGCCATGACCTCGCGGAGCTGGGCGGTGGTTGGCATGGGCCCGACGCTATCGCCGGCGCGGCCGGGTTCAGCCCGGGATGGCGGCGCGCAGCTCGGCGATCTCGTCGCGCAGCAGGGCCGCCTCCTCGTAGCGCAGCTCGGCCGCCGCGGACTTCATCTCGGACTCGAGCTGGCCGATCAGCTCCATCGCCTCGGCCGGCGTCGACGCGTCGCCGTCGGCCAGGAGCGCAGGCCGGCGGTTGCCCCGCACCGCGGCGTTCTTGCGGACCTCGGCCCGGCTGCGGCCGGCCTTGGCCACGCCGCCGCTCGACCCGCGCAGGCGCTCGAGGATGTCGGTGACCGACTTGCGGATGGTCTGGGGGTCGATGCCGTGCTCGAGGTTGTAGGCGATCTGCCGCTCGCGCCGGCGCTGGGTGACCGAGACCGCCTCGCGCATGGAGTCGGTCACCGTGTCCGCGTAGAGCACCACCATGCCGTCGACGTTGCGGGCGGCGCGGCCCATGGTCTGGATGAGCGAGGAGGCCGAGCGCAGGAAGCCCTCCTTGTCGGCGTCGAGGATGGCGACCAGCGCCACCTCGGGCAGGTCGAGGCCCTCGCGCAGGAGGTTGATGCCCACGAGCACGTCGATGCTGCCGAGCCGCAGCTCGCGCAGGATCTCGATGCGGGTGATGGTGTCGATGTCCGAGTGCAGGTACTGGACCCGGACCCCGGCGTCGGCCAGGTAGTCCGTCAGGTCCTCGGCCATCTTCTTGGTCAGTGTGGTCACCAGGACCCGCCCGCCCGCCGCGACCGTCGTCCCGATGCGGGCCAGCAGGTCGTCCACCTGCCCCTTGGTCGGCATGATCGTGACCTCGGGATCGACCAGCCCGGTCGGCCGGATCACCTGCTCGACGACCTGGGCCGAGTGCTCGAGCTCGAACGAGCCGGGCGTGGCCGAGACGAACACGCACTGGGGCACCCGCTCGACGAACTCGTCGAAGCGGAGCGGGCGGTTGTCCTTGGCCGAGGGCAGGCGGAACCCGTGCTCGACGAGCACGTCCTTGCGCGAGCGGTCACCGGCGTACTGCCCGTGCAGCTGCGGGACCGCGACGTGGCTCTCGTCGATGACGCAGAGGTAGTCCTTCGGGAAGAAGTCGAGGAGGGTGTAGGGCGTCTCCCCCGGTGCCCGGCCGTCGAGGTGGCGGCTGTAGTTCTCGACCCCCGAGCACACGCCGGTCTCGGCCAGCATCTCGAGGTCGTGCTCGGTCCGCACGCGCAGGCGCTGCGCCTCGAGCAGCTTGCCCTCGCGTCTCGAACTCCTGCAGGCGCTCGCGCAGTTCGACCTCGATGGTCCCGACCGCGCGCTGGATGATCTCGTCGCCGGTGACGTAGTGGGTGGCCGCGTAGACGGCGATGTCCTCCATCTCCTCGCCCATCTCGCCGGTCAGCACGTCGAAGGGGACGATGCGCTCGACGGTGTCGCCGAACATCTCGACCCGCAGCGCCGCCTCCTCGTAGGCCGGGTGGATCTCGACCGTGTCGCCCCGGGCCCGGAAGGTGCCCCGGACGAGGTTGACGTCGTTGCGGGCGTACTGGAGGTCGACGAGGCGGCGCAGGATGTCGCGCTGGTCGAGCTGCTCGCCCACCGCGAGCCCGAGGATGCGGTCGCGGTACTCCTCGGGCGAGCCCAACCCGTAGATGCACGACACCGACGCCACGACGATGACGTCCCGGCGCATGAGGAGCGACGAGGTCGTGGCGTGGCGGAGCCGGTCGATCTCGTCGTTGATCGACGAGTCCTTCTCGATGTAGGTGTCCGTCGTCGGCAGGTACGCCTCGGGCTGGTAGTAGTCGTAGTAGGAGACGAAGAACTCGACCCGGTTCTTCGGGAAGAGCTCGCGCAGCTCCGAGGAGAGCTGGGCGGCCAGCGACTTGTTCGGCTCGATGATGAGCGTGGGCCGCTGGACCTGCTCGACCATCCAGGCGATGGTGGCCGTCTTGCCCGACCCGGTGATGCCCTGGAGCGTCTGGTAGCGGTCGCCGCGGCGGACGCCCTCGGCCAGGGCCGGTGATGGCCTGCGGCTGGTCCCCCGAGGGCTGGAACGGCGAGACGACCTCGAATTCGGGCATGACCTCCCGAGGCTACCCGTCGGGGTGTCACAGCTCAGGCCTGCGTGCGGCGCTCCGCGGCCGCCGCCTGCAGCCAGTCCCACAGCTTGGCCACCTCGACCTCGAGGGCGGCCCGGTCACCGCGAGTTGTCCAGCACGTAGTCCGCCTCCTTGCGCCGCTCCTCCCGGGAGATCTGGGCACGGATGCGGGCCTCGGCATCGGCCCGGTCGAAGCCGCGCTGGGTGAGGAGGCGCTCGAGCGCCACGTCGGTCGGGCAGTCCACGACGACCACCTTGTGCAGCTTGACCGTGTCGCGGTGGACCGCGGTGAGCAGCGGGATGGCCAGCACGACGATGGCGTCGGTGCCCTCGAAGGCGTCGCGGGCCTCGATCATGGCGATCCCGATGGCCGGGTGCGTGATGGCGTTGAGCTCCAGCCGGGTCTCGTCGTCGGCGAAGGCCACCGCGGCCAACGCCTTGCGGTCGATGGTCCCGTCGGGCGCCAGGATGCCTCGGGCCGAAGTGGTCGAGCAACGGCTGGTAGGCGGGGCCGCCCGGTGCGACCACGTCGCGTGCGACCTGGTCGGCGTCGATCAGGACCGCGCCCGCGTTCGACGAGCAGTTCGGCGACGGCCGACTTCCCCGACCCGATGCCCCCGGTCAGGCCGACTGCGAGCACGAGTCGGCTCCGTCCCGCAGGGGCTTGCGGGCCACGGCCAGCAGGACGAGCGTGGTGTCGTCGGGGTCTCGGTGACGAACCAGTCGTCGGCGGTGATGCCGGTGACGCCACCCGGTGTCGTTGCGCGCCACCAACTTGTAGGCCAGCGGGCAGCAGGCGCGTGTACGTCCAGACGTACCACTCGTACGGCATGCGGTGCCGCAGGTCGAACACGTCGAAGCGGAGCAGCTTGGCCGCCTTGAGGCGGCGCGCCTCGAAGTCCGCCTTCACGTGGGGCACGGCGTCGACGCCGCCGAGCCAGACGTCGCCGAAGTGCCGCTCGAGCATCGCACGCAGCTCGGCGCGGTCGAAGAGATGGAGATGGAACGGGTTCTCGAAGTCAGCCGGCTTGTTCGGCGTGAGCACGCACACGAGCCCGTCGTCCTTGACCACCCGGGCCAGTTCGGCGACGTGGGGCTCGGGGTCGGTGAAGTGCTCGATGAGATGCGACGAGCACGCCCCGTCGAAGCTCTGCGGCAAGAAGGCCAGCCCGAGCGCGTCCATCTGCGCCACGTGCAGCCCTTCGGGCCCGTAGCGCGACGAGGCGGTGGCGACCGCGTCGCGTCGAGTAGTCGACCCCGACCACCTCGCGCCGGTGGTCCAGGAAGCGGGCCGACTCGAAGCCCTGGCCGCAGCCCACGTCGAGGATGCGCCCGTTGCCGATGCGATCGAGCACGGCGCGGTAGCCGGCCTCGTGGAGCGCCAGCAACGAGTCCGGCGTCACCCCCTGCTGCGGGCGTTCGCCCGTCAGCCGGGTCCTCGAACTGATGGCCACGGCGCTCCCTTCAGTGACACCTTAGTGACACGCCGCGGGGGCGCTGCCTGCTTACACTACCCGGCGACCCCACCTGATCTCTTCATGCTCATCTCCCTCACCGCGAGATCTTGGACGGCACGCTGCGTCCGGACGCCACGCCGCGCAGGCCTCGACCATCTCGACCACCGAACAGCGAACGTCGTTGGACCATCGGCGGCGTCGTCGTGCTCGCCGCCCTGGCCTATGTCCCGATGCTGGCGGTGCGCCCGGGCGTCATCACGGCGAACACGAAGCCGTATCTCTACCTCGACCCGACCAGCTTCCTGAGCCAGGTCGCCTTCCTGTGGAACCCCACCGTCGCCCTGGGAACGGTGACCCACGAGTACATCGGCTACCTGCTTGCCGATGGGGCCCTTCTTCGCCCTGACCTCCGTGCTGCACATCCCGACCTGGATCGCGCAGCGTTTCTGGCTCGGCTCGATCCTCTTCGTCGCCGGTATCGGCATCCTCTACCTCTGCCGCACGATGCGGCTCCGCGGGCCCGGCCCCGTGGTGGCCGCGCTGGCCTACATGCTGTCGCCGTACTTCTTGCAGTACGCCAGCCGGATCTCGGTGATCCTGCTGCCCTGGTCGGGGCTGCCCTTCATGCTGGCCTTCACCATCCTGGCCCTGCGGCGAGGCGGGTGGCGCTGGCCGGCCCTGTTCGCGCTCACCGTCGCGCTGGTCAGCGGGATCAACGCGACCGCCATCATTTACGTCGGGCGTCGCGCCGGTCCTCTGGCTGATCTACGCCGTCGTCGTCCTCCGCGAGGCGACGTGGCGCCAAGCCATCGACACGGCGCTGCGCATCGGCATCCTGACCCTCGGGCGCGTGCTGTGGTGGATGGCGGGCCTCTTCGTCGAGGCCGCCTACGGGGTCAACGTCCTCAAGTACACCGAGACCGTCCCGTCCACCTCGGCCACCTCGAGCCCCTCCGAGGTGATCCGCGGCCTCGGGTACTGGTACTTCTACGGCGGCGACAGCCTCGGGCCCTGGAACAACTCGGCGGCCCGCTACACCCAGAGCCTGGTCCTGCTCGCCACCTCGTACGCCGTCCCCGTCTTCTCGCTCGTGGCGGCCGTGTTCGTCCGCTGGCGCGAGCGGGCCTTCTTCATCGTCTTGATCTTCGCCGGCCTCGTCCTCTCCGTCGGCCCGTTCCCCTTCTCCAACCCGACGGTGATCGGGCGTCTCTTCAAGTCCTTCATGACCAACACGACGGCGGGCCTGGCCATGCGCTCGACCGACCGCGCCACCCCACTGGTGCTGATCGGCCTCGCCATGCTGCTCGGCGCCGGCGTCACGGCGCTGTGGGAGCGCGTCACGCTGCTCGGGCTCATCTCGGCGTTCCTGCTGGCATGCCTCGTGGTCGCCAACAACCCGTCGATCTTCAACGGCGACATGATCCCCAACTACCTGTCGATCCCCGCCGCGCTCCCCTCCTACGAGCATGCAGGCGATCACCCATCTCAACAACACGCACCAAGGGCACCCGGGTGCTGGCCATCCCCGGGCGACAACTTCGCCTCCTACCGCTGGGGCGACCCCCTCGACACACCCCAGCCCGCGTACCTCACCAGGGACTTCGTCACCCGCGAGCAGCAGGTGATGGGCTCCATCGCCACGGCCGACACCCTCTACGCGCTCGACGACCCCATTCAGGAGAACTTCGAGAACTACAACGCGCTGGCGCCGATGGCCCGCCTGATGAGCGCCGGGGACCTCATGGTCGAGTACGACCAGCGCTACGAGCACTACGGCGTGCCCCAGCCCCAGCTGCTGGCGCTCCAGCTGCTGCACACGCCTAGCCGGCCTCAGCGATCCGATCTCCTTCGGCGCGCCCACGGCCCAACGTCTCCGCCGTCTCCACGCTGAACGAACAGGATCTCAGCGAGCCGGCCACCCTCTCGTGGCCCAGCCCTGTCGTCACCTACACCGTGAACAACCCGCGCCCGATGGTCCGCGGCGAGTCGGACCAGGGGGCCATGATCATCTCGGGGGACGCCGTCGGGCTGAACGACCTGGCCGGTCTCGGCCTGCTCGAACACCACGAGCGCGCTCTACTACACGGGCACGCTCGACCCCCACCCGAGCCGCATGAAGAGCCTGGCGTCACAAGGCGCCCAGCTGGTGGTCACCGACACCAATCGCAAGCAGGCCTTCCGCTGGAACACGCTGAACGCCAACACCGGTGCCACGGAGACGCCGGACGAGAACCCGGCGAAGACCGACCTGAGCGACAGCCCCGTCGAGCTCTTCCCCGGCACGACCATCAGCAGCAAGACCTTCGCCAGCTACGTCGGGCGCCGTCAACGCGACGGCCAGCAGCTACGGCAACCCTGTGTCCTTCACGCCGGAGAACCGGGCCTACAGCGCCCTCGACAACAACCTCGACACGTCGTGGAACACCGGCACCTTCGTGTCGAACCCCTCGGGCCAGTGGTGGCAGGTGCAGTTCGGCAACCCGGTGACGACGAACCACATCGCCCTGGTCCAGCTGCAGAGGGGCGACCGGACCCGCTGGATCTCGAAGGTGACCCTGACCTTCGACGGGAAGAGCCCCGAGACCTTCGACCTCGGGCAAGTCGCTCCTACGGGCCGGCCGGCCAGCAGATCACCTTCCCGACGCACCACGTTCCACACCCTGCGGGTCACCATCGACGCCACGACCAACGACACGCAGCCTCCGCCCGACGCCACCGCGGTCGGCTTCGCCGAGGTGGAGATCCCCGGTGCGCACGTCCAAGAGGTCATTCAGATGCCGACCGACCTCACCTCCGCCCTCGGCGCCGCATCGGCATCGAACCGCCTGACCTACGTGATGACCCGGCTGCGCACCTCGCCCTACCCGACCCGGAGCGACCCCGAGACGACCATCACCCGGGAGTTCCAGCTCCCGACCGCCCGCACCTTCACCATCTCGGGCAGCGCCAGCCTGTCCTCGCTGCTGCCCGACGACGAGATCGACAAGCTGGTCGGGCGGACGCCGACGGCGGCCGACGGATACGTCTCGGCCTACTCGTCGGGCCGCCTGCCCGGCGACCTGAGCGCCACGGCGTCGGCGACGCTCGACAACGACAGCACCAGTGCGTGGCAGCCCGGCTTCGGCCTCAACGCCGACATCGGCTCGACGCTGACCTACAACCTGACGAGGCCGCAGACCCTGAGCGGGCTTCCCCATGACGGTGCATCGCCGACGGCCGCCACTCCGTCCCCACCACGATGACGATCACCTCGGGAAGTCAGGTCCGCACGGTGACGCTCCCGCCGATCGCCGACAGCACCGTGCCCGGCGCGACCACGACGGTGCCGGTCAGCTTCGCCCCACTGACCGGCTCGCAGTTCGTGATCACCTTCACCGCGCGTCCGGGCCGAGTACGCGAAGAACTACTACTCCACCGGGCCCCTGGCCCTGCCGCTCGGCATCGCCAAGGTCGGGATCCCCGGCGTGCAGGCTCCCCCGACGCCGGCGACGCCTCCCGGGCAACTGCGTCTCCAACCTGCTCTCCATTGACGGACAGCCGATCGACGTGGCGATCGTCGGGTCGACCCAGAACGCCCTCGACAACGGCGAGGTCGCAGGTGGTGCCCTGCGGCCCCGACGCCAAGGGGATCACGCTGGCCGCCGGGCCCCCACATCGTCCAGACCGCGGTCGCGCACAACCCGCCGTGCGCCAACGCGCCCTCGCTGTGCACGGGCTGGAACATCGACCAGCTCGTGCTCGACTCGGCGGCCGGCGGGAGCCCCGGCCCCGCCGCGTCGCCGACCGACGGCCGGGACGCCGTCGGTCCCCCCCGTCCAGCCGGGCCCGGCGCCCACGGTCGTGCAGCAGTCCTCCCACATCGACAGCCAGAGCGACCTCGTGTCGGGCGCGCACGCAGCCCTTCGAGTTCGTGCTCGGCCAGAGCGTCGAACAAGGGCTGGCAGGCAGTGGCCACGCCCGGGCCCGGCGCCGCGCCGGGCTCGACGTCGGTGGACCTCGGGACCTCGCAGTTGATCGACGGGTTCGCCAACGGATGGCAGGTCACGGCGGCCGACCTCCACGCGCCTGGGAGGGCCCGACTTCACCATTCAGCTGACGTGGACGCCGCAAAAGGAGATCTGGGCCGCGCTCGCCGCTCTCGGCGGCGACGCTGGCCCTCTGCCTGCTGCTCGGCTTCCTGCCGGCCGCGACCCTCGGCGCTGGTTGCGGTCGAAGCTGCCCCGACGCCTGCGCGGCCCGGCCGGTCCCGAGCTGGCGCCACTGGCCGCCCAGTCCACCCGAGCCCTTCGACGCCCCCACCTTGACCTTGCCCTTCTCGGCGCCACCCAAGGAGGAGCGCCAGGCGTGGCTGGCGCCGCATCCCCCGCGCCCTGTTCATCGGCGCGCTCACCGGCCGGCGTGGCGGCTGCGGTCGTGTCCGCCGCCGCCGCCCTCGTGGTCGGCGCGCTCGCGGCGCTCGGCCTCGTCGTCCCCTGGGCCCGCGTCGTCGCGCTCGTCGGTGGGGTCGCCTTCATCGTGGCCGGATGCGCCAACGTGGTCGAGGGGCAGAACGTGCACCACTACCTGCCGGGCGCCAACTGGGCCGGCACCTTCGTCCACGCGGGCAACCTGATCTGGCTGGGCGTCGTGCTGCTGCTCGCCGACGCCGTCATCACGGGCTTCGGGCTCCGCGTGAACAAGCCACTGCGGCGACGCGAAGCTCCGGGCCGGCGACCCGGGTCAGATCGGCGATCACAGGCCGGTACCGCCCGATCGTCGGCATCGACGGCTGAGCGCTGATCGGCGGCGGGCGCCCTCGAGCGCGCCGCGAGCGAGCGGCCTGGCGGCTGTCAGTGCTCGGTCGGGAGCGACGCCTCCTCGGCCAGCGCCTCGAGCGCGCGGAGGGCCGTGGCGTCCCAGGTGAACCAGCGCGACCGCGCAGCGCGCCCTTGGACAGGCGGCTGCGCAACACGTCGTCGCGCAGGACGCGGCCCAGCGCCGGGGCCAGGTCGGCGACGTGGTCGACCAAGCAGCCCCGAGTCTCCGTCGACGACCGCATCGGCATGGCCCGCGATGGCCGTCGCCACGGCCGGGCGTGCCACAGGCAGCCGCCTCGGTCAGGGTCATGCCCCAGCCCTCGCGCTGCGAGCTGCTCGCGACCACCCACGCCTGGCGGTACCACGACACGAGCTCGTCGTCGGAGACGTGACCCGGGAGCGACACCCACTCCGTCGCGCCGAGCTCGTCGCGCAGCGCCTCGAGCGCCGGCCGCTCGTACGCCCTCGCCGACGATGACCGCCCGCAGCTCGGGCTGCTCGCGCCTTCACCGCGGCCAGGGCCCGCAGCAGCACGTCGAAGCGCTTGACCGGCACCAGCCGGCCGACCGCCACCACCAGGGGCACCGGCTGAGCGCTGGCCGCCCGGGCTGAAGCGGCCGTCGATGCCCGGCGGCGCCACGGTGACCCGCTCGGGCGCCAGGCCGAGCATGTCCACGATCTCGGCGCGCGACGACTCGGACAGGGTCACCACCCGGCTCTGGCGGTAGAAGCGCGGGGCGAGCCGGCGCTCGGTCAGGTCGCCCAGACGGGCCAGGGCCGGCGGCAGGACCATGCCCCACATCTCGGCGTGGACGTGGTGCAAGAAGACGAGGCGCGGGCCGCGGTACCACAGTGGGGACAAGAAGGGCATGCCGTTCCAGATCTCGACCAGCGCGTCGCCCGGCCGGTGTCCCATGCGGATGCCCTCCCACGCCGCACCGGGGAACACCGCGTAGCGTCCGGCCCGGCGCAGGACGCGGTAGCCGTCGCGGTCGAGCGCGGCGGGTGCACCGGGCACGGCGGAGGTCCGGAAGGTGACGTCGAGCCCGGCGACGGCCCAGCGCGACGCGACCATGTGCGCGTGCAGCTCCGAGCCACCCGCCTCGGGGTCGTCGAGGTCTCGCCAGGCCACGAAGTGGATGCGTCGCAGGCCGGCGTCGGCGGCGACGGAGGCGAGGACTTCGGGAGCCCGATCGGGCGACCGGGTGCTGGTGGTCCGTCACCGGACGCGAAGGCGGCTCGCCCCGTGTCGTCTCCACCCATCCGGTCAGGTTAGCCCTGCCGGCTCCCTCGAGAGCCTGACCCTGTGGACCACTGCGAAGCCAGCCACGATCACCGCGAGCACGACCGCCTGCACGCCGAGATCCACGAACGCCGTCGCCCGGGGTGCGCCGTGCACCGTCAGGACCGCAACGGTGAGTGCGACGGCTCCGGCCACCAGCACGCCGCCACACCCATCGGCGCCCGACCGCCAACAGGTACATGGTCAGCACGACCGAGACGCTCAGCATGATCATGGCCACGACGAGCGGCGCGCAGCGCGTCGGAGGCCGGACGTGTAGGCGTGGTGGAACACGAGCTCGAGCAATGCCTGTCGGCGCCGCCAGCGCAACGCCGAGCAACAGCACCGAGGGCACGCCGAGCAGCACGAGCACGACGGCCAGCTGCCGAAGCGCGTGGCCCCCTGGCGCCAGCGGATGGCCGCTTCGGGCAGCAGGTAGCCGCCGAGCACGATGGCCCCGAAGACGATCGCCTTGCTGGTGACCGACACCGCCGCGTACGCACCGCTGTGCGAGGGGTTGTCGCGCCCGACGACGAGCACGTCGACGTTCTGGAGCACCGCGACCATCGAGAGCGACACCGAGGCCACCACCAAGTCGAGCACGACCGTGCGCCGTTCGGAGCCGCCGCGGCCGAGGACGCGGTCGGGGCGCACGGCCGCCACCCAGCCTGCGGTCGCCCACAGCGGCCGGACCGAGCCGCCGGACCAGACCCGCACGGCCGCCCAGCGCGGCGTGCGCGGCGGCCACGACCTCGCCGATGAGCACGCCCACCGCCGCGCCGGACGGGCCGAAGCCGGCCAGCACCAGCACCAGCACGGCGACCACCCGTACGCCCATCTCCACCAGGAGGTTCACCGCGAGGGGCTGGTAGGAGCGGTGGGCCTGGAGGAGACCGCGGTCGAGCGAGAGCAGGACGAAGAACGCGGCCGCGGTGAGGATGGCCGCGATGCCGATGCCGCTCTTCTGGTTGAGGACGACGGCCACGCCGTGCCGGCTGGCGAAGACCAGGACGGCCCACGCCAGCACGAGCATGCTGCCCTGCCGGTGCATGCGGCCCGCCCACCGGCGCACCAGATGGCCGCTGCCGTCCTCGTGCCACGTCGTCACCCTGCGCACCACGGCGACGACGACCGCGGACCCCGGCATGGACAGGATCAGGTAGAGCCCGGTCAGCTGGTTGAGGACCCCGTAGCTGTGCGGCGAGAGCACACGCGCCAGCGCGACGGTGAGCACGACGCTGGCGCCGTTGGCCAGCACGCCGGCTGCGGCCAACGGGCCCGCCTGCAACAGCCCGGCCCGCAGCGACTGGACGCCCGGTCGCGCCTCGTCGTCGAGGATGAGCTCGGCACCGAGATTCGGCCCCACCGCGTTGGGGGCGAACGCCATCGCGGCCGGCACGCCCTCGACGACGAGCTCGGCCGCAGGAGCGTCCGGCGCCTCCGGCTCGCTCACACGCGAGCCTTGGCCGCCGCTGACTCGTCCTCCATGCCGATTCGGTCGATCAGCGGCAGGATCTGCCGCTGCAACAACTCCCCGCCCGCGGACTCACGTGGATGCCGTCGGGCGACCGCACGTCGATCCCGTCGAGCGTCGCGGTGTAGACGCCGTCCGGGCTGAGCATCCGGTTGAGGTCGATCACGCTGACCTCACCGGGATCGGACTGCGCCACCTGCCGGACGAGCGCGTTGTACGCCTGCGCCCGGGCCGGCGTGTTCTCGGGCCAGGGCAGGCCGTCGGGTTGGCGGTCGCTGGGATCGACGTAGGGCATGGTGAACAGCACCACTTTGGCACCAAACGTGTGGAAGATGGTGATGGCGGCCTGCAGCTCCAGCGCCAGGTGCTGGTCCCAGGCCGGCTCCCCGATGTGCACCCACTGCCCGTCGAGCAGGTGGTCCGTCACCTCCCAGCGGCCCAGCCCCAGCGCCACCACCTGAGGATGCGCCTTGGCGACCAGGAACGGCCACAGCGCCCGCCAGTTGTCGCAGCCCGGCGTCGCCGGTCCGGGCGTGCCCTCGGTCAGCACCTCGAGCTCGCGGATCGAGGTCGCACCCCACCGTCGCATTGTCGAGCACGCTCACCCCGTACTGCGGGCGCGCCTGGACCGAGAGGCCCATGCCGAGCGTCATGGCGATGGAGTCGCCCGACGATCAGGAGCCGAACCGGGCGCGGCCCGTAGGCGCCCGCCCGCTGCAGCGCGGCGTGTTCGGAGGCGGAGAGCCCGGGGGGCAGGCGCACCGCCACCCGCTCGCTGCTCGATCCCCCCGCCCGGGCCACGCCGGCCGCTGCCGCGCGCCGCTCGCGGGACCGCGATGCCTGCGCCCGAGCAGACCGCGGCAGCCAGGCAGACGAGCATGCTCGTGCGCACCCAATCGGCGGCCCCGCAGCACCGATCGCGTCACTTCCCGCACTATCCCCCTTCGACGCCCCTCCGACGCCTGTCGGCGTCGAACTCGACCCTCAAGATCGGCCCGCCAGGCGTGACGCTTGAGCATGGCACCGCCGGCCACGCCGGCGTGCATCAGCCTCGGGCCAAGGCGGACGCGGCGGAGGCCACGCAGGCCGGCGCCCGCTGCGACAGCGTCTCGCGGCCGCCGTGCGCCTCGGCGGCCGCGACGCAGGACGCGAGCGTGCCCGCCCGGAGATGGAGCGGTGCACGGAGCGCCAGCTCGACGTCGTCCCAGACCCAGGCACCGGCCTGGAGGGTGGGCAGGCGGCCGAGGGCCGCCGTCATGAAGGCGGCGGCGTAGACGGGGTCGCTGCCCTGCTGGAGGTGGGGCGCGGCGGGGTTGGTGGCGATCACGACCGTGTTGACCTGCCACACGCGCCAGCGCGTGGCGCACCGCGGCCAGCTGTGCCGGCGTGCCCGAGGGCGGGGCCACGCCCACGCCCAAGCCCAGGACGGTCAGCACCTTGAACCCGGCGTCGGCCGAGCCGGCCCGCGCGCGCCACCCCCTGGGGACCGCCGCCGCCGGCCTGGCTGTAGTGCATGCGGTTGACCGCCTGCCAGGCCATGGCGGACTGGATCCCCGAGAACGGCGCCGGGTACGACAAGAGCACCCGCCCCGGCGGCAGCGTCGGGGCCACCGTCGGTGTACCAGCGCGGGCAGGATCACCGGCCGCATCGCGAAGGGCAGACGGTCGCCGAAGACCAGCCCCATCGGCACGAGCGCAACGGCCGACAGCGCCAGCGCACCGAGCGCGCCGCGCCAGTCGGGCAGAAGCCCGTGGACGTGGTCGAGGACGATGGCCAGCATCACCGCGGCGGCGAGGAACCCGATCGCCATGAAGCGTTGCTCGATCACGTTCTCGAGCACCGGCATGTGGTCGAAGAGCCGGGCCGGCACCCACTGGCCCGCGCCGGATGCCGAGCGAACAGACGCCGCAGACGACGAGCATGAAGCCGAAGAACCACAGGCGGCGATCGCGCCAGAACGCCACCAGCCCGGCCGCGAGGACGGCCAGGAAGCGCCCAGCCGAGATAGGCCGCCGAGGCCAGGCGGCGCGCCGTCGTAGCCGCCGAGGGCGCAAGAAGACGTTGTGCGGCATCGGGTAGCCCGGCGCGACGAAGCTCGAGGGGATGTAGCCGCCGATGACGTCGACGTTGGGCCACACCAGGCCCGAGAGGTGCGCCGGGCCCTCGAGCGCGAACCACACCGGCCAGGCCAGGAGCACGACACCGACGCCGAAGCCCGACGCCCAAGCCGGTGGCGGCGTGGGGGGCCAGCCGCCGCAGCGCCGGCCCGGTCGAAGATCAGCGCGGCGACCACCAGGACCGACGACGCCGACGACGACCACAGGGCCGTGATGGCCAGCAGCTCGGTGGAGAGGAAGAACTGCGCGAAGACGAGGAGGCCGAGGAGCACGCCGGACCACACCGCGCTGTGGCGCTGGCGGATCAGGATCTCGTCGAGCACGATCAGGATGAGCGGGAGCACCATGAGCGCGGCGGTCATGAGGTGCGCGAACTCGAGGCTGGTCAGCACGAAGGGCGAGAAGCCGTAGAGCAGCCCGCCGACGAAGGCGGCCGGCGTCCAGCGGACCCAGCGCCGCATGGCGATGAAGGCGGTGAACGCGGTGAGGGCCGGCGTGAGGGTGGACGGCGACGTTGAGCGACGCCACCGGGCCCCAGATCCACGTGACCGGGACCAGCGGCAGGCTCAGACCCGTGACCGACGTCTGCGCCAGCAGGTTGATGCCGCGTCGGGTGGAACAGCGCGGTGGAGAAGAACGGGTTCTGCCCGTGGGCGAGCGCGGTCGCCGGCCACTGGAAGAACCACAGGAAGAGCGCGGGGTCGCCGCAGCCGCACAGCGTGTGCGTCGTCGCGCCCTGCGTCCAGGCGTGCACCCACAGGGCGAACCCGAGGGCCAGGTACACCAGCGCGACCACGGCGAGCGGTCATCCACCGTCGCCACCACCACCAGCGCCCCGCATCGGGCGCGTGCTCAGCCAGGGTCGAGCGTGCCTGCCGTGGCGGTCGGTCCGCCGCGGCAGCACGGGGGCGTCCCGTCCGGTGGACCCCGCCTCGTGGTACTCCTCTTCGACGTTCACCGTCCAGACGTCGTGGTCGGCCCCGAAGATGTTCTCCACCGTCAGCAGGGCCGTGTACATGGAGTGGTCCTGGTTGTTGTACTTGTGCATCCCGTTGCGCCCGACGGGATGGATGTTGGGCGCCTCGGCGTCGATCCACTTGCGGATCGTCTCGACGTTCGTCCTTGTAGCTGAAGTCGTAGTACGGGTAGGCCTTGGGCACCCGGACGACGTAGCCGCGCTCGACGTCGCCCTCGGCGGCCAGGCCGAGCGAGATGAGCTCCTTGGTGCCCAGCGCGATCAGCTCGTCGTCGGGCATGTTCCACATGTCGTCGCCCTCGAAGACGAAGTACTCGAGACCGAGGCAGGTCCGCCCGTCCTTGACGAGGTAGGGCGACCACGACCCGTAGTTCTGGATGCGGCCCGACCTCGACGTCGGTGGCGTGGATGTAGATCCAGTTGTCGGGGAAGCTGCGCGCCTCGGGCACGACCAGCGCCACGGTGAGGTAGTCGCGGTAGTGCAGGTCGTCGGCCGCCGCCACCACTTCGGGGGGCGGGGGCGGCGTGATCGTGTGCACCAGCTCGCGCATCGGCATGGTCGAGATCACGTGCGAGGCCGGCACGGTGTGCTCGCTGCCCGCCCTGGGCGTAGGTCACGCTGACCGCGCGGCCGCCCTCGACGTTGATGCCGGTCAGCCGCGCCTCCATCTCCACGGTCCCCCCGGCGGCCTGCACCTTCTCCGCGCAGACCTCCCACATCATCCCGGGCCCGTACTTGGGGTACTGGAACTCCTCGATGAGGGTGGTGATGTCCGTCTGGCCGCGCTTGGGCAGGATGGCGTTGATCGACGGCCTTGCGCAGGTCGAGGTTCTTGACCCGCTGGGCCGCCCAGTCGGCCGGCATGTCCGAGACCGGCACGCCCCACACCTTCTCGGTGTAGGTCTTGAAGAAGGTCCGGTAGAGGCGCCAGCCGAAGCGCTTCACGAGCCAGTTCTCGTAGTTGGCCTCGTCCTTGGGCGGGTGGATGCGGGCCCACAGGTAGGAGAGGCCGCATCATGATCCCCTCCCAGAGGCGCGAGGTTGCGCAGCACGTTGAGGGCCTGAGCGGGTAGTCGAGGAACTTGCCCTTGTAGTAGATGCGGCTCATGCGGGGGCGCAGCATGAAGTCGCCCTCGGGCAGGATCTCGTGCCAGAGGGCCTCGACCTCGTCGCACCTTGGTGAAGAAGCGGTGTCCGCCCAGGTCGAAGCGCCAGCCGTCGCGCTCGACGGTGCGGCTGATGCCGCCGACGACGTCGTCGGCCTCGAGGACGAGCGGGTGCTCCCCCCGTTTGGTCAGCAGGTAGGCCGCCGTCAGGCCGCCGGGACCCGCGCCGGCGATGACGACGGGTGCTTCGTCGTGAAGCGGCCATCGAGAAGGGCAGGTTAGTGGACCCCCCGTCCGTGCTCAGGGAGGCTGGCGCCGTCCGGCGCGCCCAGTCCAGGCGTCCGCACGGCGCCCGTCGGCGACGGTCGTCAGGGCACCGAGATGTTGAGGAAGGCCAGCAGGGCGTACCCGGCCAGCCCGGCGCGAGAGCAGCGCCAGGACGGTCCGCTCGAGTTGGGTCTCGGTCAGCACGAGCGCGGCGGCGATCGACAGCGGGAAGGCGCTCAGGGCGTAGCGCTCGAACGAATCGAGGTTGCTCCCGGCCACCGCGAGTGGCCAGGACCGCGGCGGCGAACAGGGTGTAGGGCGCGGGCAGCCGGCGCCAGCACACGATCAGCATGGCCAGGGCCAGCAGCACCCACGGGCACGTGCAGCGCCGTGCCGACGTGGTGGTGCACCAGCCCCTTGGCGTCGTGGTACAGCGTGGACGAAGCGGGTCCGACAGCCCGCCGTGGTGCGAGCTCTGCAGCTGGACGCGCAGCGGGGCCCACCAGTCACCCACCTCGTGCTTGGCCCAGGCCAAGAACGCGAGCACGCCGACGAAGGGCGCCGCCACGCGCGCCGATGCCCGCCAGGCGCTCGGAGCGCCCCAGGCGCGGCCACCAGCGCACGAGCTCGGCCAGCCACGGCCAGCACCAGCAGCACGCCGATGGGCCGCGTGAGCGCGGCGGCGAACGCGAGCACCGCCGGCCAGGGCGAAGTGCGGGCCGGGCCGCGCCGTCGCCCGGCGCGCGGGCGCAGGGCGAGGAAGCAGCCGATGGCGAAGACCAGCAGGAGCGACTCGGCGTAGCCCATCACGAGGACGAAGGCGGCGGGCAGCAGGCTGAGGATCCACAGCGACCGGCGGGCCACGACGCCGCGTCGCCGGTCTCGCGGCGCACCAGGACGAAGAGCATGGCGGTCGCCGCCAGCGCCGCCACGTTGGCCAGCAGCACCAAGCGCGGGGCCGTCGCCCAGGCCGGGGAGCCAGGCCAGCGCGTGGGTCAGCGCCGGGACGGCCGGGAAGAACCGCAGCGACTGGCGACCCAGCGGCGCGTAGCCGACGCGGGCGATGCTCTCGTACCACCCGGCGTCCCAGCCGAGCAGCCCGGCGTGGACCCGGGCCGCCACGCCGGGGGTGGACGGGTGGGTCCGGTCGACGACGAAGTGGGCCAGCCCGAGCGCGCCGAGCACGACGACCCGGGCGACGACGAAGGGCAGCACCGCCTCGCGCAGCGGACTCGGGCACGCGGCTGCCAGCCGCGCTGGATGGACGGCCACGCGCCCGTGGCGGGCATCCGGCCCGACCTGCCCGCCGTGCAGCCGTGCCGTCATCGGTCACCGCGTCGGCGCGCCGTCACCTCGGCCACCGGTCAGGGTCCCGTCGAGTACTCGGTCGAGGTTCATCGGCTCGTAGTAGAGCGCTGGATGGTTGGTCACGATGTTGCGTCCCCCGCCCCCGTCCTTGGTGGTGGCGTTGAGGAGGTCGGCCGCGATCGTCTCGCATTTCACGCCGTAGGTCTGGTACATCGGCTGCCAGACGAGCCAGATCTGGTGGCCGGGGCCCGCCTTCTGCAGGACGTAGTCCGCGAAGGCTGTTCGGGTCTGGCGGCGTGCACGGCGTCGGCGTAGTCGACCCAGTCCACGATCTGGGGGCCGGTGCGGCGGGGGAAGGTGATCATGTCGTACTGCGACGGGTCGTCGAGCTGGCGGTAGACCGACGGGCCCAGCTGGTCGGGACAGAAGGCGATGATGTCCCCGGGCTTGGCCTGCGCGTTGATGGCGGCCGCCACCGACGTTGGCCTGCGTGCGCTGCGTGGTCACGTTCTGCGCGGACGAGACCAGGCCGGCCACCACGGCCAGTCCCACCACGATGACACCGCGCCCTCGGGTTGAGCAGCGTCGTCGTCCCCAGCGCCACGAGGAGCAGGAACGGCAGGAAGACCACGGCGGCGTAGCGCGAGGAGAACGCGCTGGCCGTGATGATGCCGCCGGCGATGGCGGCGAAGAGCGTCCCCAGCACGACGAAGCCGACGCCACGCGCGCGTGGCCGGGTGCGCAGGTCGAGCTCGATGATGCGCCCGGTGAGCCCCACGCCGAACACCGCCAGCGCCAGCATGGCGAAGTAGATGACGGCGAGCAGCCGGCCCTGGTTGGTCGCCGTCTGCAGCGTCGAGCCCTGGTTGTCGGTGAACCCGGTCAGCGCGTTGATGACGGCGGAGAAGTTCGGCGGCGCGGCCCACGGCGTCCCCGTGTGCTTGGTCTGGTAGAGGAACGTCGGCACCCAGGGAACGAAGAGCAGGCACCCCACGGCGACGCGCGATCAAGGCCGCCCACGGTGCGGCCTCGGGGCGGCCGCGTCGTCGCGGCTGCGCACGATGGACGCCGAGCAGCCAGATCGCCACCATGCCCACGAGGTACAGCGACCAGTACTGCGTGTAGAGCAGCGCGGCGGCGATCACGGCGACGGCGACGAGGTTGCCCGGCCGCGGCGCGGTCACCGCCCGTTGCAGGGCGAGGAAGCCCAGCCCGGTCAGGAGGATGACCAGCGCGTACATGCGCGACTCGGTCGCGTAGTAGACCGCGAAGGGCGCGCTGGCCAGCAGCACCAGCATCGTCCAGGCCACCGTGCGGCCCCCGAAGCGCTTGCCGCAGAGCCATGCCACCGGGAGTGTGAGCACGGCGAAGATGCCCGAGAGCGAGCGCACGGCGTCGTTGGACTGCCCGAAGAGCACGATCCAGAAGTGCAGGAGGTAGTAGTACGAGGGCGGGGCCCCGTCGTGCTTGAGCGCGTTCGGGGATCTCGTGCAGCGGGAGGCGGGCGATGTCGACCGTCAGGGCCTCGTCCAGCCACAGGCCCGACCGGGTCCAGAAGCGCAGGAAGAGACCGGCCGCCACCACCAGCACGACGCGCCACGCCGACGACGGTGCGCGTACGACCGCTGAGACCAGGAACCTCCTCGGGCATGGGGCGCATGGTAGGACACGGGGTCGCGGTCTAGGATCATCCGCCGCCGGTGGGAGGCGGCGCGATACGCGAAGGGAATCGAGGGAAGACCGAAGGGGGGAAAGAAGGCGACGTGGCCCGTTACATCGCGAAACGGCTGGTGTTGCTCATCATCATCATCATCTTCGTCTCCGTCGCGACCTTCTTCCTGGTCCACCTCCTCCCGGGCAACCCGGCGACGACGATCCTCGGTCCCAACGCCACCGCCGCAGAACGTCGCCACGGTCAACCGCGAGCTCGGACTGAACCGGCCGCTGTGGCAGCAGTACTTCATCTGGATCGGCCACGTGTTCCAGGGCAACCTCGGACAGTCGTTCACGACCCACCAGTCGACGACGACCATCATCGCCCAGTCGTTCCCGATCGACCTGGAGCTGATCATCTTCTCCCAGATCATCGCCTTCGCCATCGCGTTCCCGATGGCGATGACGCGGCCCGCCGGCCCAACCGGCTCTTCGACCAGGCGTCGAACAGCACGACGTTCGCGTTCTTGGCCCTCCCGCCCTTCGTGATCGCGCCGGTGCTGGTGCTGATCTTCGCGGTGCACTGGCACGTCTTCCCCGGCCCGGCCTCCTACGTCCCGCTGACCCAGGACTTCTGGTCCAACATCCATACGATGTTGCTACCGTCCATCGTGCTCGCGCTCGGTTCCATCGTCGTGTACTTCCGGCTGTTGCGGAACGACCTGATCTCGACGCTGCAGGAGGACTTCATCACCATGGCGCGGTCCAAGGGCCTCAGCGACCGCCGCATCATGTGGCGTCACGCGCTGCGGCCGTCCTCCATCTCGCTCCTGGCCTCCGCCGGCGTCACCATCGGCAGCCTCATCGCCGGGACCTTCGTCGTCGAGCTGCTCCTGCAGATGCCGGGGCTCGGCTATCAGCTCATCTCGAGCGTCAACCAGGACGACTACACTGTGGTGCAGGGCATCACGCTCTTCGTCGCGGTGGCCATCGTGCTGATCAACTTCATCTTCGACTTCCTGTTCACCATCGTCGACCCGAGGATTGCCCGTGAGTAGCGTCATCACCGACGACCTGGCCGAGATCAAGCAGGAGATCGCCGCCGAGGCGGCGGCCGATCCGACCCGCAAGAAGCTCGGCGTGTTCTTCTGGATCTGCGCCTCCTTCATCGTCCTCGTGGCCCTCTTGGCCACCTTCGCCAGCCTGCTGCCGCTGCCCAACCCCGATCTGGGGAACTACAACAGCGTGCAGAACGGCGGGCCGAGCTGGAGCCACCTGCTCGGCACCGACGACCTCTACCGCGACATCCTCAGCCGGCTGATCTACGGCGCCCGGGTCTCGCTCGTCGTCGGCTTCGGCGGCGCGCTGATCGGTCTCGTCCTCGGCGGCATCCCCGCCATGTACTCGGCCTACCGGCGGGGCCGGGTCGACACCGCTCCTCAACACCGGCTCCTACGTGGTCCTGGCCTTCCCCGCCATCGTGGCGGTGATCGCCATCGTCTCGTTCTGGGGTCACTCGCTGTGGAAGATCACGCTGATCATCGGGATCTTCGCCTCGCCGCTGATCTTCCGGGTCGTGCGCGCCTCGACACTCTCGTACGCCACGCGCGACTTCGTGCTGGCGGCCAAGGCGCTCGGTGCCAGCGACCGCCGCATCCTCACCCGCGAGATCCTGCCCAACATCATGCCGACGATCGTCTCGTTCGGCCTGATCGCGGTGGCCACCATCATCGTGCTCGAGGGCTCGCTCGCCTTCCTGGGCCTCTCCGTGCAGCCACCGACGCCGAGCTGGGGCAACATGCTCAACGAAGGGTCCAGCCTGCTCACGGGGGCCAAGGGCCAGACCAACCCCTGGCTGGTGATCTTCCCGGCCAGCGCCATGTTCCTGCTCCTCTTCAGCCTCAACGTGGTGGCGGACAAGCTGCGCGCCTACTTCGACGTGACCGAGATCAAGCTGTGAGCGGGCGCAGGCTGCTGGAGGTCGAGGACCTCAACGTCTCCTTCGCCACCAGCCGCGGCACCCTACAAGCGGTCCAGGGCGTGAGCCTCACCCTCGACCAGGGCAAGACGCTCGGCATCGTCGGCGAGTCCGGCTCGGGCAAGACGGTGCTGTCGCGCGCCATCATGGGCCTGCTCCCCGCGCCTCGACGCACGCAGACGGGGTCCGTGCGCTACGACGGCACGGAGATCCTCAATGCGCCCAACGACCAGTTGCGCAAGCTCTGGAGCACGCACATCGCCATGGTCTTTCAGGACCCGATGACGTCGCTCAACCCGGTGCAGCGGATCGGCCACCAGATCACCGAGCCACTCCGCATCCACCTGAAGCTCTCCAAGGACGAGGCCAAGGAGACCGCCCTGTCGCTGCTGATGCAGGTCGGCATCCCCTCCCCGGTCGAGCGCTACGAGGCCTATCCCGCCCAGCTCTCGGGCGGCATGCGCCAGCGCGTCATGATCGCCATCGCACTCGCCTGTGCCCCGCGCCTGCTCATGGCCGACGAGCCGACCACGGGCCTCGACGTCACGGTCCAGGCGCAGATCCTCGACCTGCTCGGGCAGCTCCAGCACGAACGCGACATGGCCATGGTCCTCGTCACCCACGACCTCGGCGTCGTCGCCACGCGCACCGACGAGATCATCGTGATGTACGCCGGCAACGTCGTCGAGCGCGCGCCGACCAACGTCTTGTTCAAGAGCATGGCGATGCCGTACACCGAGGCGCTGCTCAAGTCGATGCCGCGCATCGCCAACCCGAGCCACACCCGGCTCATCGCCATCGAGGGCCGGCCGCCCGATCTCATCCACCCGCCGGCGGGATGCCCGTTCGCTCCTCGCTGCCCCTACGCACAAGAACGCTGCCAGAGAGAGAAGCCGCCCTTGGTCGAGGCGGCACCCGGGCATTCCTACGCGTGCTGGTACCCGCTCACCGCGGCCGACCCGCCGGCGCCGGCCGCGACGCCCACGCCCGCTGAGGCCGTGCAGGCATGACCGACACCGCACTCGACGAGGCCCCGGCGGGGACCACGGCGCCGCTGCTCACCGTCGAGGACCTCCACGTGTCGTTCCGCAAGGGCCGGGACACCGTCCAGGCAGTGGCGGGCATCAGCTTCACCATGACCAAGGGCGAGACCCTCGGCCTGGTGGGCGAGTCGGGCTGCGGGAAGTCGACGACGGGCCGGGCCATCGTGCAGGTCGAGAAGGCGACGTCGGGGCGAATCCGCTTCGGCGACACGGAGCTGACGTCGCTCGGCCGCAGCGACCTGCGCAACCTGCGCACACAGGTCCAGATGATCTTCCAGGACCCCATCTCCTCGCTGAACCCGCGCCGGCGCATCGCCGACGTGGTGGCCGAGCCGCTCACCATCTGGAAGATGGGGTCCAAGGAGGAGCGGCGCGAGCAGGTCAACGCCATGCTCGACCGGGTCGGCATCGACCCGTACATCAACGGCAACCGCCACCCGCGCGAATTCTCCGGTGGGCAGTGCCAGCGCATCAGCATCGCCCGCGCGCTCATGCTCAAGCCGAAGTTGCTGGTGTGCGACGAGATCGTCTCCGCCCTCGACGTCTCGGTCCAGGCGCAGATCCTCAACCTGCTCGAGGACCTCAAGGCCGAGTACGACCTGACGATCCTCTTCATCGCCCACGATCTGGCGGTGGTCAAGAACGTGAGCGACCGGGTGGCCGTCATGTACCTGGGGCGCCTGTGCGAGATCGCCCCCTCCGACACGCTCTACGAGGCGCCGAGCCACCACTACACCGCGGCCCTGCTGGCCTCCGCCGTCGAGCCCGACCCCGAGTCGACCCGCACCTCGATCCCGATGAGCGGCGAGCCACCCAGCCCGATCCACCCGCCGTCGGGCTGCCGCTTCCGCACGCGCTGCCCCCGGGCCGAGACACGCTGCGCCGAGGAGGTCCCTGAGATGCGGGAGCTGGCGCCCGGCCACCAGGTGGCGTGCCACTTCCCCATCGGGAGTTGAGCCCACGCACCCGGGCCGGCACGGGCCGGCCCCGTGTTGCCTTCACCGCTCCCCCGGCGTTCCCGAACCTGCACGACGACTGGCCCCTGCAGCGCGCCGCCCTGTCGGCCGGCAGGCTCGAGCCGTCCGCCGTCGTCTGGAGCGACCCGGCCGTGGACTGGTCCAGCTTCGGCCTCGTCGTGGCCAACGGCGCCTGGGACAACATCCACCACGTCGACGAGTTCCTACGCTGGATCGACCACGTCGAGTCTCTCGGCGTCCCCGTGGTGAACAGCCCGGCCACACTGCGCTGGAACCTCGACAAGCGGTACCTGCGCACGCTGGCGTCGGCCGGCGTCCCCATCGTGGCGACGCAGTGGGTCGAGCCCCCGGCGCGAGGCGACGACGCCGGTGGCGGGGCGGCGCGCCTCGACCTCGAGGGTGAGGTCGTCGTGAAGCCCGCGATCTCGGGGGGCGGGTTTCAGACCGCTCGCTACCGGCCCGGCGAGCACGAGGCCGCTCGCGCCCACATCGCGACGCTGACGGGTGCCGGCGCCACGGCGATGGTGCAGCCGTATCAGGCGTCGGTGGACCGCGACGGCGAGACCGGGCTCATCTTCTTGGGTGGTGCCTACAGTCACGCCATCCACAAGCAGCCGATGATCCGGCGTGGCGTCGCCCCGGGACCGAGCTTGATCGACAACCAGGTGGTCACCGCGGCCTCGGCGGCACCCGACCAGCTCGAGCTCGGCCGCCGCGCTGTCGCCGCAGCCGAGTCACTCCTCGGCCCGACCACCTACGCCCGGGTGGACCTGGTGCGTGCCCACGACGGCACGCCGGCGCTGCTCGAGTTGGAACTGCTCGATCCCGTGTTGTTCATCACGACGGCGCCGGCTTCGGCCGAGCGCTTCGCCGCCGTGCTCATCGACGCGCTCACCGACGCGCTGGGCCAGGTTGAGTTCGGCCCATCGGCGCGAGACCGCTCCCGTCGAAACGGCGAATTGCCTGGCTACGATGGCCGCGATATGCGGGGCCTCGAAGGCAAGGTTGCTGTCATGGCCGGTGGAGCGGGTGGCATCGGGTCGGCCAGCAGTATCCGTCTGGCCGAAGAGGGTGCCGCCGTCGTGGTCGGTGATCTCGACGGCACCGCGGCGAACGCGGTGGCAGCCGAGATTGCGCGCCGGGGCGGGAAGGCCACCGCCATGACGGTCGACATCAGTGACGACGCATCGGTCCAAGCCCTCATCGCCGCGGCTGTCGAGCTTCACGGTGGGATCGACATCGTGCACGTCAACGCTGCCGATCTGTCCCCCCACGTCGTGGGTCGCGACAGTGACGTGGTGAGCATCCCCATTGAGGTGGTGGACCGGACCTTGGACGTCAACGCCCGTGGGCACCTCCTGTGCGCCCGGCACGCCATCCCGCCGCTCCTCGAGCGGGGCGGTGGCGCTCTCGTCTTCACCAGCTCGGCGGCCGCGTTCATCGGCGAGCCCGAGCGGCCCGCGTACGCCATGGCCAAGAGCGCCGTCAACGCGCTCGTGCGCCACATCGCCTCGCGCTGGGGGAAGGAAGGCATCCGCGCCAACGCGGTTGCGCCCGGCCTGGTGCTCACCGAGGACGTTCGATCGTCGCTGAGCCCTGAGTTCCGTGACTACGCCCTCCACGTCACCCGGAGCCCGCGGCTGGGCATGCCCGAGGACATCGCAGCCATGGTCGCCTTCCTCGCGTCGGACGACGGGTCGTGGATCAACGGGCAGATCGTCAGCGTCGACGGAGGCGCCGTCCTCCGCTGAGCGCTCCGGTGAGACCGGAGGGCACTACCCGTAGACGAGCGTCACTCTCCCGAGAGCGCTTCTTCGTCTGCTTCTTCTTCCTCCACGGTGCTCTCCGCGACGGTTGCGTCCGCGGTGAAGTCCGCCGATGCCTGCTCCTCCACCGTGAGCTCGGCGGCGGGATCGGCCTCGAGCCGGTCGTCGGGGATGGGTGCGCCGCTGCGCACCGAGCGCCCGTAGGTCCCGGCAGCCACACGGGCCTCCGCCCGCTCGATCGCAGCCAAGCGCTGTCGGAGGCTTGCGGTGACGGCGTCGTCGCCCTCCACGTCGGTCAGCGGCTCGGCCGGGTCGGCGATGTCGCCCCGATCAGCGAGGGTGCCGACCTCGTCCTCGCGTGCCGTCGTCAGGTCGCGGAGCAGCCCCTCGACCCGTACCCGCTCGTCCGCCAGCAGCTTGCGTGCTTGGTCATCGTTCATATTGCCGGCGAGCTTCAGGCCGGTCCCGACGGGGCCGGCGGAGCCGGTGGGCGTGGGGAATGACCTCTCGTCAATGGAGATCGGCGACGTTGTTCGCCGTCGAGGAGACCGCAGTTGCGCCACTGTCAACCTCTATCGGGGCCGGCGCGTCACTCGATGGACCGCTGGAGCCGTTGCCGAGCTGCCCGTTGTCGCCCCACCCCCAGGCCCACACGTCACCAGAACTGTCCAGGCCGTACGACGCAAATCCTCCCGTCACGACTTCGGTGAATGTGACGCCGGCCGGGACGTGCACCTTGACCGGCGCGTACTCGTTCGCTGTCCCGCCGTTCCCGAGCTGCCCGTGCGCGTTGTTCCCCCACGCGTACACCTTCGTGGTGTTCAACAAGGCAATGGTGGAACCGTTCGAGGTCTTCTCGGACCCGCCAGCGGATACTTCGACGACCGGCGCGGGCAAGCCTATGAGCGTCGGGACTTTTTTCTTCTTCGTCGCTGCGCTGCCGACGCCGAGTTGCCCGAATGAGTTGCTGCCCCACATATACAGGCTGCCGCTCGATGTGACGGCGGCGGACGTGACATTCCCGGCGCTCACTTGGACGACGTCGGACAGATCGCCTATGACGGTGGGCGCATAGTCGGGCGTCGTGCTTCCAATCCCGAGGTCACCGTTCATGTTGTTCCCGCATGATGCGACGGTCCCGTCACTGAGAAGCCACAGGACATGGCCCTGTCCACCCTGCACCTGCGCCGCGTTGGTCACGCCCGTCACTTGCACCGGGGTGGGTTCTCTGACACTGCTCGTGCCGCCAGCGCACTGGTCATTCCCCCACGCCCAGCCCTGACCCGTGGAATCGATGGCGTACGCGCCGTCATCCGATTCCCCTATTGCGATGATGGAGACGCCGGCAGGAAAGATCGCTTCGACGGGAGTATTCATCCAACTACCGTCCGCGGACGAGACGGTACCGTTTCCCAGCTCACCGGCCTTGTCGCTGCCCCACACCCACACGGTGCCATCGGTGCTGCAATCGCCCGCTCCGCCGACGCATTGCAGCGCATAGGTGTTGGCGTTGCCGGCATCGACCGCGACGACGTCGGTCAAGCCTGCAACGAGAGTCGGTGACACTTTCGTGTCCGGCGTGCCGGCGCCGAGGTACGAGCCCCAGCCATACACCTCACCACTGCCCTGCCGCGTACGCCCGACCGGGCGACGCCAGGGCGACGGCCCACGCGCTCGCAACCAGGAGTGGAACGGCGGCCAGCGTCAAGCTCCTTCTTGCCAACAGCCTTCTCCCTCTCGGCGTGGCCACTTCGAGTGTCCTACTCGGCTCCGCCCTCCGCCGCGACTTCGGCCGCCGGCGCAGCGTCGGCCGTCGGCGCGGCTTCGGTGGCAGCGGCAGTGGGCTCGCCTCCGGGCGCAGCACCCTCGGACACCTCGCCGTCCTCGGGTTGGTGCACCTGCGTGCCGGCCTCGGCGGCGAAGTCGGCCCAGGCCGCCTGCGCCTCGGTCTCGGGGGTGAACTCGCCCTCGGCGTAGTCGTAGCCGATGTAGTTGCCCTGCTCGTCGTACGCGTGCTCCCCGAAGGCCTCGCGGTACTCCTCGGAGACTTCGCCACCCTCGGCCGCCTGCTTGATCGACAGCGAGATCCGTCGCCGCTGCAGGTCGATGTCGATGATCTTGACCCAGAGCTCCTCGCCCGGGGTCACCACCTGCTCGGGGAGGTCCACGTGGTGCACTGCCATCTCGCTGATGTGGACCAGGCCCTCGATCCCGTCGCCCACCTGCACGAAGGCGCCGAAGGGCACCAGCTTGGTGATGCGGCCGTAGACCAACTGGCCCACGGAGTGGCTGTCGGCGAACTCCTGCCACGGGTCGGACTGCGTCGCCTTCAACGACAAGGAGATGCGCTCCTTGTCGAGGTCGACGTCGAGCACCTCGACCTCGATCTCGTCGCCGACGGAGACCACCGACGAGGGGTGGTCGACGTGCTTCCAGGAGAGCTCGGAGACGTGCACGAGGCCGTCCATGCCACCGAGGTCCACGAAGGCGCCGAAGTTGACGACGGAGGACACCACGCCCTTGCGGCGCTCGCCCGGCTTGAGGTTCTGGAGGAAGTCGCCGCGCTGTTCCTTCTGCGCCTCCTCCAGCCAGGCCCGCCGCGACAACACCACGTTGTTGCGGTTGCGGTCGAGCTCGATGATCTTCGCCTCGATCTCCTTGCCCACGTAGGGCTGCAGCTCGCGTACCCGGCGCAGCTCGACCAGCGAGGCCGGCAGGAAGCCGCGCAGGCCGATGTCGACGATCAGGCCGCCCTTCACGACCTCGATCACCGGTCCCGAGACCATTTCGCCCTTGTTCTTCTTCTCCTCGATCGTCGTCCAGGCCCGCTCGTACTGCGCCCGCTTCTTGGAGAGGACGAGGCGGCCCTCCTTGTCCTCCTTCTGGAGCACGAGGGCCTCGACGTGGTCGCCCAGCTTGACGATCTCGTTGGGGTCGACGTCGTTGCGGATGGAGAGCTCGCGGGCGGGAATCACGCCCTCGGACTTGAAGCCGATGTCGAGCAGCACCTCGTCGCGGTCGATCTTGACCACCGTGCCCTCGATCACGTCGCCGTCGTCGAACTCGATGATGGAGTCGCCCATCGCCTTCTCGAGATCGGCGTCTCCGAGATCGTCGTCGACGATGGTCCGCGGCGTGTAGTTGCCCTCGGCGTCGAAGCTGCCCATCGCCTCGGGTGAGAGGAGGGACGTGGCGGAGGGGGAAGAGGCTGCGTCAGCCATGGTGAAGCTCCCTTCTGGGTTGCGACCTGCAACCACAGGACCGCGCCGGAGTCGGGTCGTTGGACGTGGTCTGCGCCACCGCCGGGCCGGCGGGCAGGGGTTCCACGATATCAGCTGCTCAGCGCGGGTCTCCCCCGCCGTCGACCCGCGCTCGACCCGGCCTCCCACGTCGGCGTGGCGGCGCCTAGCCCTTCGCAGCCGCCCAGCTCGGTCCCGTCGCCATGGAGATGGTGAGGGGGACCTTGAGGTCGGCCGCGCCGGTGAGGGCGGACTCGGTGAGGCGGCGCACGTCTTCCTCCTCGCCCGGCGACACCTCGACGATCACCTCGTCGTGTACCTGGAGCACCAGGCGGCTCGCCAGCTCGGTCTCCTCGAGGTCGCGGTCGAGGCGCACCAGGGCCATTTTGAAGATGTCGGCGGCCAGGCCCTGGATCCCCGCATTCATCGCCTGGCGCTCGGCGGCCTGGCGCATGCGGTAGTTCGAGGCGTGCAGGTCGGGCAGCGGGCGGATGCGGCCGAACATCGTGCCGCGTGGCGCCGCGGATCTTCGCCTCGGCCACCGTGGCGTCCATGTACTGCTTCACCATGGGGAAGGCGCCGAAGTAGCTCTCCATGATGGCGGCCGCCTCCTCGACGGGGATGCCGAGACGCTGGCTCAGCCCGTAGGCCTCCATGCCGTAGGCGAGCCCGTAGGAGACCATCTTGGCGAACTCACGTTGGGTATGGGTGACCTCCTCGACCGGGATGCCGTACACCGCGGCCGCCACGGTGCGGTGGACGTCGGCCCCCGAGGTCAGCGCGTCGATGAGGCCCGGGTCCTCGGAGAGGTGTGCGATGCAGCGCAGCTCGACCTGGTCGTAGTCGGCCACCAAGAAGGTGGACCCCGCCGCCGGCACGAAGGCGCGCCGGAACTGCTTGCCCAGCTCCGTCCGCACCGGGATGTTGTGCAGGTTGGGCCGGTCCGAGGAGATGCGCCCGGTGCGCGCCACGGTCTGGCCGAACGAGGCGTGGATGCGCCCGTCCGCGTGCACCTCGGCCAGCAGGCTCTCGCCGTAGGTCGACCGCAGCTTCTCCACCTCGCGGTAGTTCAGCAGCGCGGCGACGATCGGGTGGGCGTCGCGCAGGCTCTCGAGCGTCTGGGCGTCGGTCGAGAAGCCGGTCTTCGTCTTCTTGCCCGGCGTGAGGCCCAGCTCCTCGTAGAGCACGGTGCGCAGCTGCGGCGTCGAGTTCACGTTGAACTCGTGCCCCGCCAGCGTCTGGACCTCCTCCTGGAGGGTGGCCACCGACTCCTTCAGCGAGTCCGCGATCGACTGCAGCTCGGCGCGGTCGACGCCGATCCCGGCCACCTCCATCTTGGCCAACACCCGCACGAGCGGTGTCTCGATCTCGTCGTGGAGCACGACCATGTCCTCGGTCTCGAGGCGGCGCCGGAACCCCGCCGCCATGGCCACCACGTCCGCCGCCTCGCCCGCGGCCTCCTGGGCCATGTCGCGCGCCGTCTCCCCGGGCTCGGCGATGTCGAGCGAGAGCTGGCCAGACTGCTCGCGCAATTGCGCCAGCTCGTACTCGCCCGTCGACGCGTCGAGCAGGTACGCCGCGACGCCAGTGTCCATCTCGAGTCCGGTGAGGTCGATGCCGAGAGGCAGCAGCGAACGCATGGCCTCCTTGACGTCGTGGCCGACGACCGGCTGGGCCAACATGGCGTTCAGCTTCGTGGCCACCGACGCCGCGCCGAGCAGGTCGCCGGGCACCATGACGCCCAGGCCGGCCGCCTCGCCCTCGGCGGCCAACACGAGCAGTCCGAGCAGCTCGCTGCGTCCGGGCATGCCGTTCCAACGCGCCGCGACGGCCAGGCGGCCCGGGCCGAGCTCGCCCAATTGCTTGGTGGCCTCGCCCGCCGTCACCGGCAGTGCGACGTCTTGGATCTCCAGGGAGGGAACGGGCACGCCCGCCGGGTCGGCTTGGCTCGAGGCCGGGGCGGCGGCTGCGGCGGCCAGGCCCGGCGCGGACCCCTCCGCCGGCTGGCCCAGCGCGCCGGCGTCGAGCAGCTCCTCGATCCGGTGCCACACCGTCTTCATCTCGTAGCGGTCGAACGTGGCCTCGGCGCCGGCGCGGTCCCAGCCCCCGAGCGTCAGCTCCGACACGTCGACGTCGAGCGGCACGTCGCGTATGAGCGGGATGATGCGGGCGTTCGAGCGGGCCAGGCCCTCGTTGGCGGCCAGGTTCTCGCGCAGCTTCGGCGTCTGCTCGTCGAGGTGGGAGAAGATGCCGTCGAGGTCGCCGTACTTGGTCAGCAACTTGGCGGCGGTCTTCTCCCCCACGCCCGGGACCCCGGGGAGGTTGTCGGACGGGTCGCCGCGCAGCGAGGCCAGCAGCACGTACTGCGACGGAGGAACGCCGGTGCGCTCGAAGATGCCCGCCTCGTCGTAGAGCGTGTAGTCGCTCACCCCCCGCTTGTTGTACAGCACGCGCACATAGGGGTCCTCGACGAGCTGGAAGCTGTCGCGGTCCCCGGTCACGATCACGACCTCGCACTGGCGCGCCACCGCCTCGGTCGCCAGGGTCGCGATGACATCGTCGGCCTCGAAGCCGGGGGCCTCGACGACCGGGATGGCCAGCGCGGCCATGACCTCCCGGATCATGTCGAACTGCGGCGGCAGGAGCCAGGGCGTCTCGGCCCGCCCGGCCTTGTAGTCCTCGAGGATCTCGTCGCGGAACGTCGCACCGGGGGCGTCGAAGGCGACCGCGAGGGCCGAGGGCTTCTGCTCGCGGACCAGGTAGACGAGCATGGAGGTGAAGCCGTGCACGGCGTTGGTCACGACGCCGGTGGAGGTGGCCAGCGTGTCGGGGAGGGCGAAATAGGCCCGGAAGGCGAGCGACATGCCATCGAGCAGCAGCAGTGGGCCGCTTCGCCCCTCCTGTCCTGAGGCCATCATGTCGACACTACGGGGTCGGGGTGACAGCTGCGCCCGGCGCGCCGGCCTAGGGGTTCAGGCTGCCGTCGACGACCTGCTGCGCCACATCGCGCATGCGGGCCCGGGTCTGCATTGCCGTGCGCTGGATGAAGCTGAAGGCCTCGTTCTCCGGCAGGCCGTCGCGGTCCATCAGGATCTGCTTGGCCTCGTCGACGATCCTGCGGGTGGCGATCTTGTCCTCGGCCCCGTCGGCTGACTGCTCGGCCTCGATCGCCCAGATCTGACGCGCCCGGGCCAGGACGTCGGCGATGGCTGGCAGCAGCTCGCGGGACTGGAAGGGTTTGACCAGGTAGGCGGCAACCCCCGCATCCCGCGCCTCCTCGATGAGGTCACGCTGGCTGAAGGCGGTGAGCAGCAGCACGGCCACCTGATGGCGCGACGTGATCTCCCGGGCGGCCCGGATCCCGTCCATGCCGGGCATCTTCACGTCGAGGATGGCGAGATCGGGCTGGTGCTCCTCGACCAGCTGCACCGCCTCGTCGCCCCGGCCGGTCTCACCCACCACTTCGTAGCCGGCCGAGACGAGGATCTCCTTCAGATCGAGCCGGACGATCGCTTCGTCTTCGGCGATCACCACGCTGGCCAGTGGCTCCGCACCCTCGCTCTGTTTCACCGCCCGGTTACCGGTGGCGGCCCGTTCGGCTGGCGTCACGGCGTCACTTCCCCGTCGCCACGGCCGCGAGGAGCTCGTCCTGTCGGCATTCGAGATCGACCACGGTCTTGCGCAACACGTCGCGTGCCCGCGCCATCGCGTCCGCATGGCGCGCCGCTTCGTTGTGTTCCTGCGTCGCCAACGGCGTCTCCGAGACCAGGGCACGCACGCGCGCCTCGTCAGCCGACTCCTGCACGACGGCCAACTGTTCCTCGAGCACGGCAAGCTCCTCACGCGCCCGGACCAACCGGGCGTGGACGTCTCGGATGCGTCGTTCCAGCAGGACGCGATGCATGGAGGATCAAGTGTAGGTGGCGGGAAACCAGCGACGCCGCACGCTGAGGCGGTCGAGGACCGCCGTATCGGGCCACCGCCCGACGCCGGGCTCAGCAGGCACCATGACCCAGCCGTCGACGACGGGCGGGTATCCGCAGGGGTCGACCGAGAGGTAGTCAGCTGGGGAGCCCAGGTCACCGACCAGGCCCGTCGCGTCCTGGCTGAGACGGGCGGCGAGGGCAAGGTTCGACGCCCGGCCCAACCCGGCCTCGAAGAAACCCCCGACGAACACCGGTACCCCCGCCGCCGCGCACTCGGCGTGCGCGGCCCTGGTGGCGCGCACGCCGCCCAGGCGTGCCGGCTTGAGGCACGCGATGGCGCACGACCCGTTGCGCAACGCGTCGCGCACACGCCGCGGGGACGACAGGGATTCGTCGAGACAGATCGGCACCCTGAGCCTCTGTGCCAACAGCGCGTGCGCGACGAGGTCGGCGGGAGGGAGCGGCTGCTCCACACAGACGACGTCGAAGTCGGCCAGGGGGTTCAGGAGCTCGACAGCGTCCTCGGCGCGGTATGACCCGTTCGCGTCGACCTGGAGCGCGAGGTCCGGGTGAGCTGCTCGCACGGTGCGCACCGGCTCGAGCTCCCAGCCGGGCTCGATCTTCAGCCGGACACGGGCAGCGCCGGCGGCGACGGCCCGATCGACCTCCTCGCGGAGCACGCCCGTGTCGTGGTCCGGTGGGATACCCACCACGGCCCCGACCGGCATGGATTCGAAGCCGCTCCGAGTCTCCAAGGACTGCGCCAGAGAGCGGCCCTGCAGACGCAGCTCGGTGTCGGCCACCGCCATCTCGAACGCGGCGGCCAGGACCCGGTCGACCGGCGAGCTCCCGAAGAGCCGAGGCACCGCCGGTCCGGCGGGGAGCCGGCCACCTCGGGCGGCTGCCGCGTTCTGGAGGCGTGGCACGGCGGACTCTGCCGCCATCTGCTCGACCGCGGGGAGCGCCGGGTCGACGCTGGTGCCGTCGGCCAGCGCAGCACACTCGCCCCAACCCTCGCCGTCGTCGGCCACGACGCGGACGAAGAGCAACGGCCGCATCCGGTGCACCCCGGCTGCCGTGCCGACGCCAGTGCGGAAAGGGACGTCGACCCGGACCAGCTCGACGCCGGCCAGCGTCAGTGCCGAGGGGTCGCCCACCCCGCCACGGTAGATCGGGCCTTGTACGCTCGGGCGTTCCAGCCCGGATGGCGGAATGGCAGACGCGGCGGCCTCAAAAGCCGTTGTCCGAAAGGGCGTGCGGGTTCGAATCCCGCTCCGGGCACGCCATCCGAGCATGTCAGGGGCCTATCCGAGCGGCGGAAAGCGCCTCGTGGTCACAGATTGGTCACAAGGGGCGCTCTACCGAGGTTTCAGGTAGAGGTCTACGACGAGGTCGAGGGAGACGGGCAGCACCACGGCGACCGTGGCGAAGAGCGTGGCGTCGAAAGGCTTGTCCATGGACGCTCACTTTGTCAGGTGATGCCAGTCAGATCACCCGAGACGCGATACGACCCGCCGATCCCCTCCGGGCCGACGGGTCGTTCGCATCGTGACGACCGAGTCGGTGCCGACTCGGTACCAAGTCAACTGTTGCTCGTCCGTCCTTGGTGTGGCTATCGCCCGAACGGGTGATTCTGGCGACCTCAATACAAGGGCGGGATCTTCCCGTACCTACGAAGCGCCCCCGGCCCGATTACGCGGACCGGGGGCGTCTCGCTCGGCGCACACGCTTCGGTGGGCACTTGGCGATCCCAGCCTGTGGGTCTCAAAGGGGGTCGACCCTGTGTGCAGCTCATTCAGTCTGGCAGACGCGGAAACGACCCAGCTCTCGGGGATTGGGTCATCGCGGGGCGCGGCGGTCGTCGGTCAGCGACGTCGAATGCGACAAGGAGCGGCGTAGAGCGCTCGTGGTCACAAACGTGATCACAGACTCCAGAACCGATCCGGATTAGGGACCACCGGGGCCTCGGTGCCGCTCCGCTCATACGGCCGACGAGCAGGGAGAACCGGATTCAGGAACACGCGGCAACATGAGCCAGTCGGGAGTTCGGGTCCCGCCCCAGGCACCCCGAAAGCGCTGCTGTCACACCGAATTCACAATATTGGACTTCCCCTGTCGCTTCGGGGGCCGCACTGGGGGGTGTGGCTGGAGCGCCGCCACTGCCTCTGTAAGACTGGGGGCGAATTCACCCAGCGAGGCGGCACGGGCGATGACTGCCAGGTTTTGGCTCACCGGTCTCGCCCCACAACGAGCACCGATGACTCGCATCCTCTTCAGCGCCTGTTTTCTCCTGGCCGCCGTGGCGGCATCGGCGTCCGCTGTCATCGCTGTGGCTGTACCGGGCGGTGGAACGGCGGGAGCCGTGGCCTCGGTCGGGACCCCCCTGCCTCCGGGCTGGGAGCTCTGCGTGCTCGCAGGGGTGAGCGCGCCCGCAACCAGAGCGAACGTCTCCGACCTCGACGAGTGGCAGGTCGCCGAAGGCGGTTCGACCAACAACACGGCGGCGTACAACCCGTTCAACACGAGTCGGACGACGGACGCCCAGGGTGCGCCGCTGCCGGTGACGTCCATGGTCGGCGGGTTCCCTGCGTTCCCCGACTGGCTGACCGGTTGCTCGGCCACCGTGGCGACGCTCCTTCAACCGAACATGTGGGTCATCACGGCGGCGCTCCGCGCCGGGAACGTGGCGCCACCGGGTCAGTTCCTGGTGGACGTCGACGCCAGTGCCTGGTGTGCGCCCTCCGCCGCCGGCCAGCCGTGCTACGAAACCGCGATCGCAGCCTCGGGTGGCAGCATCCCGGGCGTGACCGGCGTCTCCTTGGCACTCACCGTCTACGGAAACGTGCAATCCGATCTGCGCGCCTATCAGGCCGCCACCACGACCGTGGCCAGCCAGCAGGACACCCAAGTCGCTCTGGCCCTCCAGGTCGTCAAAGCGCAGACGAGGGTTGCGACCGCACAACGGCACTACGAGCAAGTCGAGCATGAACTCGGGACCTTCGCGGTGTCCGAATACATCCACAACGGGCTCTACGACGCCAACGCTCTGGCCGGCAGCGGCAGCACGTCAGAGAGCCAGACGGGCTTGGCTGCGCAGCAGTATACGAAGGTTGCCGCAACCGACATCGTGGATCGCGTCCAGGCCGCATCCGCCGCCGCGACGGCCGCCCAGGGCAATCTCACAGACGCGGACCGAGGGCTCCAGAGGGCCGGTGCCGCATTACTGGCCGACGAGGCCGCCGAGAATCATGCGCTGGAGAAACTGATCGACGACACAGACACCCTTCAAACCGCAGGTGCCTGCACGACGGTGAGCATCCTCGCCACGCCGTCCGGGTCGTCGCCAGGGTCGTCGCCCGGGTCGTCGCCCGGCAGCGCCGACGCCACCGGCAGCACCACGACCACGACCACCACCACCACGCCCGCGAGCACAACGGTGCCGTCGACAGCGCCTCCGACATCCTCGACCACCACGACCAGCACAACGGCGCCGTCAAGCACCACGACCACGATCGCCGGTTCTGCGGCGGCCGCACCCGGGTCCGGCGCGTCGACCCGCCTGGCTGCCGCCCGACCAGAGCAGACGACCACGACCACCGGTGTCCCGACGACCACGACAACGACGACACCACAGCGTTCGAAGCCGACTCCGGCACAGGTCGACCCGGGTGGGTTGGGGGCCCTGCAAGGGTGCGTGTCGGCGCTCTCTCCACGCAGCAGCAACACGTGAGCAAGCCGACCTGAATCGACCCTGGGTCATTCCTGGATCGGTTCTGAGTCCCGCGCGAAACCCCAGACGCGCGGCGCTTTTGACGGAAGCGATCCGCCATCACAACGGATCCCACAATTCCCGGCGCTCTGGTGCGAGGAATCGGTGTCCTCGAGCCGGAGCGATGCCGACACATCACTGGTGCCAGCCGGATTAGAGCTCTTTGTGCCGAGTCAGCGCTGCCGCGTGTCAACGGATCGACAACGCGCCCAGAGAAACAGAAGGCCGTCCCGCCCTCGGACCATTTCGCAAAGACCAAGCGTTTACTTGACGACAATCTTGACGACAGCGGGGTGCGGAGCCGACCGGCTCGCGTCACAACCCTCATATCGTGCGGTTGACATCGATGTCTCTTGTGGTACTTTCGCCCCGAAAGGCGGATGCGCAGCACGAAAGCAGGCTTGGCGATTCAGCAGGCACCCTAAGGCGGACCGTTCGCAGATGTCGGCGCGGGTCCGCAGGCGGTCAACAAGAGAACGGCACCATGACGCACACGAAGTGCGTTCGACAGGGGGGGGCGAACGAAGCCAGCGCCCAGACCCTTGCCCGCCAGTCTTCCACCGCGAGTGCGGAATCCCCTGGATACATCGCAGTGCGATGGATCTTTCGGCGAGGCGCTGGTTGTCGGCCTGCGGCGATTGACTAGGCGTTCAGGACCGGTTGTCGGCATGTACCCAGGTGACGGTGGCGGGTGAAGCAGCAACTAAATCACGAGGCATCTGTTCCGAGCGACCCGGCTGACCTGCACGCGTCCATAGGGCAAGGCACCCGGGAGCGCCAGGCGGACATCGACTACATCGGCGCGGTCCCGATGCCGGGCGGATCAGCGCGGCCTCCCGAAGCAAACGGGAAGGCGGGGACCACTGGAACCGGAGGGGCGTCGGGGTCGTCGCCGGCTCTCCTCCGCACACCCGTCAACTCCATGAACGTGCCCGTGGGCCTCGGACGCGAGTGCGCCCACCTCGAGAAGATGGTCAAGGATGCCGTTGACGGGCGTTGTGCAGTGACGGGGATCCACGGGCTGCCCGGCTCGGGCAAGAGCCACCTCGTCGAGACGCTCGTCGCACAGGCTGGGGGGTTCACGATCGTCCACCTCCCCGCCGACACCCACGACGATCATTCCGATCCGGTGTGGTCGAAGGCTTTCGAGCGTGCCGACGCCCTCGAGCCCGAGCTCCGCAAGTCCAAGGGCCGGGACGCCGAGAGTGATCAGCTGCGCCGGTCTGTCGCCAACGCCATCCGTGCCACCGGCCGGCGTACGGGCGCACCTGTGCTGCTCGTCCTCGAGAACTGCTCCGAGGCACAGCAGCCCTTGGCCGACCTCATCGCCAGCGCAGTGCTCGATCCCGAGCTCGGTGCCACCGCGATCTTCGTCGTCACCTGGCGTGACGACCCCGACGGCTCCACCTTGTCCTTCCAGACTTCGTTCCCGACGCACCGGTTGCGACCCCTCACCATCGACCAGTCCGCCGAATACCTGACCCGGCGCATCGGGGCCGCACCGGAGTCGTCGGTGCTGGCGGAGCTCTGGCGCGCCACAGGCGGCAACCCAGCCGCGATGCTCTCGGCTTGCTCGTACCTCTCCGACGAGCAACTGCACGGCCTGGTTCCGTTTCCCGATCCCGTGCCGATCGGACCCGAACTGGTCGAAGCGTACGGGCAGTGGGTCGAGGGCCTCGATGGGGACACCGCGACGGCGACCACGATCGCCGCGACCGCCCTGATGTCCCTTCCCCTGTTGCAGCGACGCGCTGGCGCAGGCGGACCTCGGGCTCGAGGCACTCGATCCCGTCCTCGAGATGAAAGCCATCTCGATTCTCGGGGACCGCGTCGAGTTCACCCACCCCCTTACGCGCGCCGCCGCCTTTCAGCAGTCGACGTCACACCTCAAGGTGAGTGCGCGGCGAGCCGTTGCGCACGCCTACGCGAAGGCTGGACACATCGAGCGGGCGGCCCTCCAGGCGGCCCTCTCGACGACCCAACGCGACGACGACGTCGCCACCATGTGCCAGCGGGCCTCCCAGCGCGCTCTCGAACGTGGCGAGACAGACGCCGCCGCCCGCTTCGAGGTACTCGGAGCTCGCTTCGCCCAGGATCCGGAACACGCGGCGCGCCACCTCATCCGCGCCGCGTCGCTCTTGCATGCCGCCGGCAGGCCCGACCGGGCCATGGAATGCCTCCGCCGGGTCACCCCGGTGAACTCCTCGGCGTCCATCGTGGGTCACGCCACGTACCGCGCCGGGAGGATCGCCTTCGCCACCGAGGGTGCACCGCACTCGGCCGCGCAGATGGCGGCCGGCGCCGAAGCCACCACGGCCGACTCGCCCGACGACGCCATCGTCATGTGGGCCGACGCGGCGGCCAGCGCGGCCTTCATGGACCAGATGGACGAGGCGGTCCGCCACGCGCGTCAGGCGGTACTGGTGGCCGGACCGGATCCTTCTGCCGGACGCGACCTGGCCGTCGTGACCGCACACTCGCTGGCGGTGCTGCGCATGCCCCGCGAGGGCAGCGTCACCGGCGGGCAGGACAGCCTCGTGCGCCTGCTCAACTCGTCGTCGCCATTCGTCGGTTCGCCGCAGCTCGCCTACGTGATCGGCAGCGCGGTCGTCCAGAGCGGGCCTCCGGTCCTGGTGCGCCGGTGGTTCGCCTACATGGACGACCCGGCGTCCTCGGCACAGCGGGCGCTCCTGGGCGGCGCCGTGACGATGGTCCGAGCCAAGGAGCTGCTGTCGTCGGGCCGCGTCGCCGAGGCCCTCTCCGCTGCCGACGACGCCGTGGCCCGCTTCGACGAGCTGCACGACCGCCCGCTGCTTGCTCGTGCCCTCGCCTGGTCCACGTGGGCCCAGGCCGTCGCCGGCGATGCCACCAGGGCCTTCCAGACAGCATCCCGGTTCTTCGCACTCGAGCCGGCCATGACCCGCTCGGCTCGGCTGCAGGTGCTGGCGGCACTCGCCCACTGCGAGTTGCAGCGAGGCCACGCCGATCGCGCCCGTGCCTGGTTGCGCACGATGGAGGACGAGACCGTCACCCGCGACGGGGCCCAGACCTACGTCGACTGGCCTTTCTTCCCCACGTTCTTGCAGCTCGTTCGCTTCGCTCGACTTCGAGATGCCCACACCCGCTGGCTCCATGGCCGCCTTCACGCTCGAGGGTGACGACGTCGATCACCTGGCGGCATGGACCGACGCCCTCTGCGGTTCCGACCCCGCCTCGTCGCTGCGTCGTCTCGACGTGGCGCTCCTCGCCGGACCCTCCGAGGACCCGATCCTCACGGCCCAGATGAAGTTGACGTCGGCTCTGATGCAGCATCAGCTGGGCTCGGAGGACGTGGCCCGTTTCAACCTCACGCAAGCCGTGAGCGAGTTCGAACGCTGCGGCGCGCACGGCTGGAAGCTGCTGGCGGCTGGCGAAATTGGACTCGCTGGTTCCAGCGTCCGCACACCAGCGCGCCGGCCCACCCGGTCGTCCACGACACGGCTCCGGTCCCGCCGCTCCAGAACGCCCATCAGCCGCTGTCCACTATGGAGCGTCCGACGGCGGCACCGATCGTGCCGCTGGCACCAGGCATCGTCCCGCCGCACGAGATCCGGCTGCTGGGCCAGTTCTCCGTGCTGCGCAACGGCGCGGCGACCGCAGTGCCGCTCGGGCATGCCGCCCAGGCACTGAAGGTGGTCGCGCTGTTCGGCCGCATCTCGGTGGACGAGCTGGCCGAGCTCCTCTGGCCCGGCGCCGAGCCGGGCGTGGGGACGCGACGGCTCCGCAACATCTTGTGGCGCATCAAGTCCTCCAGTGGCGACCTGCTGCGTCGCTACGACAACTTCATCTGCTTGGAGGACGGCGTCGTCACTGACGTGTCGGTCTTCGAAGAAGCCGCCGCCCTGGCCTTCAAGGAGCGCCAAGGATGCGACGCTCGCCACACGCTCGCACGTGAGGCGATCCGGCTCTATGGCGGCGAGCTGCTCCCGTCTGACCGTTACGCCGACTGGGCGACCGGGCCCCCGCGAAGCGCTGGCCCAGCTCCGCTTGCAGCTCCTCGACCTCATGCTGGCGCACGCGTTGGACTCGGGGAACACGCAGGAGGCGTTGAGCTTGCTCGAGGACCTCATCGAGGCCGACCCCTACGAGGAGCGCTACTACATCCAGTTGGCGACGCTGCACCTCGACGCGGGCAACCGCAGCCGGGTGCGCGCCACCGTCGGACGGTGCGAGCGGATGCTGGCCGACCTCGGCGTCGAGCCGTCGAGGAAGTTCCTCGACTTCGTCGGCACCCTGCAGGACTGACGCCCGCTGCTCAGGTCACGGACGCCTGGGCCAAGCCGAGGCCGGGCACGGCGTGCTGCTCGCTCGGCGCCAACCCGCAGACCGCGGAGCACGCCGTCGTCGAAGTGGTGGGCTTCGAAGGGCACCACCGATCGCCGCATGGCACTGACGCTCCACGCCGCCTCACTCGCCAGGAGCAATGCGTCGGCCCATGTCCTCGGATCGGCTCCCGCCACGAGGATGCCCGTCGTCCCGTCGACCACGGTCTCTGCGGGCCCGCCTTCTCGGGCCGCCACCACTGGCCGCCCACGCGATGCCGCCTCGAGGGGGATGTAACCGAAGTCCTCGATCCCGGGGACCAGGACCATGCTGTGCTTGTCGTAGGCGTCGATCAGCTCGTCGTCGGTGACGCTGCCGGCGAAGGTCACCAGCTCGGGGGCGATCGAGCGCAGACGATCCTCGTCGGGTCCACGACCGATGATCGTGAGAGGGATGCCGGCCAGGGCGCAGGCCCGAATCGCGATGTCGACCCGCTTGTACGGAAGGAGCCGCGAGACGACGAGGGCGCTCGGTGATCCCGAATGGGCGTCGACCGAGCCCGCGAACCGAGAGGAGTCAAAGGGAGGGTAGAGCACTTCCGCCTCGATGCCGTAGGCCTCGTGCAGGCGCGTGGCGGTCCGGCGCGGAGACGGCCAGATGCCTGCGGTGTGCGACGGCGGCCTTGCGGTCGCGGTGGCGGAAGGGGGTCGTGGCGAGCTCGAAGGACTTCGCCACAGCCCGGTGCGAGAAGTATGCGGCCGGGTCGTAGAGGAACCGGGGGGGCGTGTACCAGTAGACCAATGCGTCCTCGGACCTGACGTGGTGCGCGAAGGTCGACGTGGAGATGATCACCTCGTCGGCGAAGGAGAGGTCCTTCTCCCGGAACGACTTGCCGTACGAGAAGGCGCGCCGGCGGAACTTCTCTGCATCGGCGTCGGACACGATCTGGTCGGCCCAGACCGGCAGCCGGCGGAATTCGGGGAAGGTGGAGCCCGGCGCATAGGTGGACGTGACGATCACCGGGTCCTCGACCAGGCCCGCGATGTGGAGCACGACCCGCTCGGCCCCGCCGCGTTGGGTGAGGAAGTCGTGGACGATGGCGGTTGTCACGGCCGCATCTCGATGCGCTTCCATGGCCCCACCTTGCACGGCGGCCGTCCCACCGGCGTCGTTCTCAGCTATTTCACAGCAGTTGGACGCGCGAGGGATGTCCACCTGGCACAACTGATGCATGCCGACCCTCCTGGTGGCCAGCGCCGGAGGCCACTTCGACGAGCTCCATCTCCTGCGGGCCCGTCTCGGCGTGCAGCCCGAAGAATCGACCTGGGTGACCTGGGACACGGCGCAGACCCGCTCAGCCCTCGGCTCCGAAGAGCGGATCTTCGTGGAGCGATGCCAGCCCAAGGACCTCATCAGGGTCCTCCAAGACAGCGTGGTGGCACGCCGCGTGCTCGAGCGGCCGGCACTGGGACCGGGTCATCTCGACCGGCTCCATCGTGGCAGTGCCCTTCTTGACGGTGGCGCGCTACTACGGGATCGCCTGCCACTACATCGAGAGCGCCGCGCGCATCACCGGGCCTTCGCTGTCGGCCCGGATCCTCGAACACATCCCCGGGGTCCATTGCTACGGCCAGTCGCGCTCGTGGACGGCAGGCCGACGGTCGTGGCAGTACCGAGGCTCCGTCTTCGACGCCTTCGACCCCGAACGCCGCGCTCCGCGCGACATCAACAAAGTGGTGGTGTCGCTCGGGACGAGCCGCTACCCGTTCCCCCGGTTGGTGACGGCCCTGCGCGCCGTCCTGCCACCCTCGGCCGAGGTCCTTTGGCAGATCGGCCCGACCGCCTTGGACGTTCCGGGTGTGCAGGCTCACGACCAGATGCCGCGAGAGGACCTCTCCGCCGCCATGCGCTCGGCCGACCTCGTGATCGCCCATGGCGGCGTGGGCACGGCGCTCCAAGCCATGGAGGCGGGCCACTGCCCGCTGCTCGTCCCCCGGCGGGCGGACCGACGGGAGCACGTCGACGACCACCAGTTCGAGGTGGCGGCCGAGCTCGCCGGGCGTGGGTTGGCCACCGTCGCCAACCCCGAGGAGATCACGCTCGACCTCCTGTACCAGGCAAGCGCGCAGGGCGTGACGCCGAGCGCTCACCTCCCCGACTTCGTGCTCGACGAGGCGTAGGCCGCCGCCGGCTCAGGGCCCGCCGTTGCCCCTCCGAACCGCGTCCGGCGAGCCGTGTTTCCGCGCTGCGCAGCGATAGCCACAGGTGGCCCGGATCCGTCGCGCCAGCTGCGCCATCCGGACGGCCACCCGTCGTTGGCCTAGGCGGTCCGCCGCCACGGCCAGGCCCATCAGCGCCCTGCTGCTCCACCCGGACCACCCCTCTCGGCCGAGGAGCGAGACAAGGACGCGCAACGGGCCCCAGAGCCCGTCGAGCACCGGCGCCGGACGGACCGTGGCGGCCGCATCGCCATGTCGTGTCTCGAGAAGCCAGGCTCCCTCACCCCGCTCGTGCGCGCTTGCGAGGAACGAGGCCGTCGATTGCATGTTCAAGTGCTCCGCCGCGAGCCGGCGGTCGAAGATGCCGCGTGCCCCGGCGCCGCGCAGGCGCAAGCCGAAGTCCGTGTCGGCATGCCAGCGCACGCTGAAGCGCTCCGATGGCACCCCGACGCGCAGCACGTCCTCGCGACGCACCGACACGTTGCCGAGCCACAGTCCGTCGAGAACACTCCAGCTCGCCCGACTCGAGCCGCCGGCAATGCTCGTCGTACTCGGTCGCGTACAACCGGCTCGTCGACGAACTACCCTCGTCAAGGAGAACGGGCATGTACCCAGCCACGACGAGCCCGTGGGTGCCGGCGTGGTGCCGGGCGTGGGCTGACACGAGACCGGGACCGGCAATGACGTCATCGTCCATGAGCAGCACGACGTCCCCCACACTGGCCTCCACGCCCACCTGCAGGGCGGCCATCTGCCCGACCCCCTCGGTCGCGAGGGGTCGAACCCTCGGGTACGCCCGTCCGAGCTCTTCGACAAGTGCGTACGAGCCGTCGACGTCACCGTCGATCACGACGAGCACTTCGGTCGTGGCGCCATCCTCCGCCACGGCGCCGACGAACCGACGGAGCATGTGACGGCGGTTCCGCGAGGCAACGACGACCGACACCGTCGGAAGAGAGACCGGCCCCCCGTCGCGTTCATCGCGTGGGGTGCGGTCAGTGGCCGCTCCCGCGAGATCGCCGAGGCCCTCGGAGGGGAGGCTCATTGTCTATTTCCCCCGGAAGCGGCATGGCGGCCGCATCCCATCATCCGCTACATCCTGTGCACCGTCGATACGGTGCGCTACGTCCTGGGCCGACGGCCTCGCAGTCTCGTCGTGACGAATCCGCCGGTGGTGGCCGGCCTCGTCACCCTGGCTGTCGGGCGCCTCATCGGCAGCCCGGTCGTGCTCGACAGCCATCCGGGCGCCTTTGGCGCGCAGGGCGATTCGGTGTCCGCCCGGCTCCAATCCGTCAACCGATGGCTGGTTCGTCACGTCGACGGGTGCATCGTCGCCTCGGAACCCTGGGTCGAACAGGTTCGAGCGTGGGGTGGGGCAGCCGTCGAGCTCCACGAGGCGCCCGGGCTCGACGCTCCAGCCCGCTCCGAACCGCGGACCCGGCCGCTTCGCTTTCTCTGCGTCGGCCGGCTCGTGCCCGACGAGCCGTTCGAGGAGATGATCCGCGCCGCTGGGCTCGTACCCGACTGCACCTTCTTCGTCACCGGGCATGTCGAGCGCGTTCCCGGGCTGCGCGACCAGGCGCCGCCGAACGTCACCTTCACCGGGTTCCTGCCGAGCGAGGAATACGAGCGCGCGGTGCTCGACGCCGACGTCATCATGACGCTGACGACAGAACCGAGCTCCATCATGCGAGCAGCCTACGAGGCCGTCTACGCTCGCCGGCCCCTCATCGTGACGGACTGGCCGCTCGGTCGCCAGACGTTTCCCTACGCGGTCCACGTCCGCAACGACACCCAGTCCATCGCGGAGGGGATCAAGCGTGCCCGGGATGAGATCGAGGCATTGGTGGGCACGACCGACGTGGCGCGCGCAGGTGCAGCTGGCTCGATGGTCGACGCAGATCCCGCAACTTTGCAGGATGCTGCAGCTCCCGGGTCACGAGGGCGATGGCTCGAACGACGGTGAGGGTTCGTACGCGGGGGCCTGAGTCGACTTTGCCTTCATGTGCGCCAACGGGGCCGGTACTGGCGCGGGCGCGGGTGCCTGGTCCGTTGGGCGTTGCAGGACCTCGGGCGGCACCAGCGCCAGCTTCGCGATGCCGTCTCCCCCACCCCGGAACAACCGCGTGGGTGTGAGGGCCATGATTCGCAGGTCCGTCGTGAACCGCCACGTGTCGACGTAGTAGGTGTCCAACCGGACCAGCTCCTCGAGGCTCAGGTCATGTTGGCCACTGACCTGCCACAGACCGGTCATGCCTGGCGCCACGTCGAAGCGGCGCTCTCCCTGCCCCGTCAGGGTCAAGCACTCTTCGGGGATGAAGGGGCGAGGGCCGACGACGGACATGTCACCGGCCAGCACGTTGAAGAGCTGCGGGAGCTCGTCGATCCCGGTACGGCGCAGGAACTGGCCCAGCGGCGTGACGCGCCCGGCGACCATGTCCGAGTGCAGCATCGCGGTGCTGGGGCAGCGCGTCATCCGCCTCGTCGGGATCCTTGAGCGTGCGCAGCTTGAAGATGCGAAAGGGGCGGCGGCCGCGACCCAGGCGGTCCTGGCGGAAGAAGATCGGCCGGCCGCTGGTGCAGAGGACCAACAGGGCCGCACCCGCGATGATCGGGGACACGAGGACCAAGGCGGCCGAGGCAGCGGCGACGTCGAAGGCCCGCTTGATGCGGTCGCGGTGCACGGGGTCGCACCCCTGGCTGAGGGTCACCAGCGACATGCCGGCGAAATCTTCGAGGCGCGCGCCCCATCCGACCAACTCGAAGTAGCGCGGCACGACGTCGACGGCCACCGAGTTCGGGAGGGCGCGCAGACTCGGGAGCAGTTGCTCCACGCCTGTGTTGGTGAACGCAACGATGACTCGTTGGACCTTGAGCGTTTGGCACAGTTCCGGCAGCTGCCGGACCGACCCGATCACGCCCGGGTCGCACGGTCCGTCGTCGACCAGGCCCATGACCTCAACGCCAGCGATCCGCTCCAGGCGGCTCACCACGTCCTTGGCCACCGTGCCGCTGCCGACCACGATCACGCGGGCGCCCGCAGTCCCTTGGTCGCGCTGGCGCAAGGCGACGGCCACGCGGCAGGCGGACATGGTCAGCGCACAGGTCGTCAGCGCGAACACGACGCTCAAGGGCGGGACCCGATCGCGCAGCCAGGGTCCCACCAGCGCCTCGACGATCAGGATGGCCGCGGCCACGACGACGGTCACCTTCCAAATCCGCAGGACCGTCTGGGCCGTATTGCGGTGTGAACGGCTGTAGACACCCGACAGCCACAAGGAGGCGATGAAGGCGAGCCAGAGAACGGTGATGGTGATTGCGGCATGCGACGAGGCGCCGGCGACGTCGAGATGGGTCACGAGCGTTACCACGACCGTGATCAGGACCAAGGAGGCGAGCGCGTCGAACCAAATCAGCCAGGTGTGCCGGTTCGGCCTCTCGGGCCGCTCGGTCGGTCCGTGGGTCTGGGTGAGCGCCCAGGTCACGCCAGATCACCCCTCGTGCATTCGGCGTGGGCCTCGCGGATGACGGAGGTCTCGCTCTCGATGGTCCCTTGGACGAACTCCATCAAATCGTGCAGCGACGTAATGCCGCACTTGCGACCAGACGCCACGGCCTCAACCTGGCCGGCGAATTCCTCTTCCCCGACGTGGTCGGTGTGCAGGCGGACGACATACGAGACAAGCATCGGAGTGACCGTACAGAGACGACGTCCGACGCCTGTCCCACGGCATTCGGCCCCGCCGCGCAGCGCCCAGCGACCCTCCGAGGGACGAGCGCGGACGGCTCACGGGATGTTGCCGGGTTTTCCCTGGTGAGATAGGGTTTCTGGAGTGAGACAGTGCTCACACCGTCATGAGACTAGGGCGGCGTAGCCTGCCTCGGTGCCCCAACGCAAGAAATTTTCGAGCCTCCTGGACCAGCCCTCGGCTGGACGGTGGCAGGCAGCCCGTCGGGACGTCGTACCCGGTGATGCCAGCCAACGCCGGTCTGGTGGTGCCCGATGAGCACCACCACCTCTCACCCGTCGGATATGTCCGGAGCTGACGAACCGATCGAGCTCCTCTTCGACGAGGGCGGGCAGGCTCGTCTGCTCGAGGACGGGACGCTGGGCGGGGTCAGCTTCGGCGACGACGACGGCCGTCCTTCGCAGCGGCGCATGCACGCCAAGGCGTGGCGCCTCCGCACCGCGGGCCGCTTCGGCCGGCTGCCTGCCCCCCTGGTTCCGCCGCCGCGCCTGGTTGCTGGTCGCGGCCGCCCTCGCCGGCGCCCTCGGTGGCCTCTCCTACGGCATGGTCTCCCCCCCGAAGTACTCGGCCCAGGCGGTGCTCGCAGTGCCCGCCGGCGCGACGGGTTCGAATCCTGGCAACGCGCCGAACGCGCAGGCGTTGGCCCTCACGTATGCGTCCGTCCTCCAGCAGGACGACACCATCCTCGCGCCGGCTGCGCAAGAGCTCGGCTTGTCCGTCAACGAGTCTGACCGACCACCTGTCGGTGTCGGTGCAGACACAGACGTCCGTGCTCGTGTTGCGCTTCACGGCGTCCTCGAGCCAAGAGGCCATCCGGGGCGTGAACACCGTCGCCGACGCCATCGTGAACCACAAGATCACAAGCAGCGTCGTGCCGCACGACACGGTGCAGGTCGTGCAGCTGGCGACGTCCGCCTCGGAGAGCACTGTGCTGGCGAAGTACGGCCTGCCCGTCGGGCTGTTCCTCGGCCTGATGGTCGGCCTGATCATCGCCCTCATCGCGGAGCGGCTCGATCCCCGGGCAGACGGCGCACGCGAGGTCGCCGAGGTGTTCGGCCGACCTGTCGCCATGCTGCCGAGCGAGATCTCCGTCCCGGAGTTCGGGCACGCGGTGCTCAGCGCTGACGGGGCCAAACGCACCATGACACTGGCGCCGCTCCGTTGGTGGGACGTGCCGGCGGCGTACTCCATCGAGCGGACCCTCGCCCCGGACTACCCAGACACCACGATCTCGGTCAGCCGGGCCCTCGAAGGCGGCATGGCCCACCGGCTCGATGCGAACTCCGAAGTCGTCTTGGTGGTGAGGTCGGGCGAGCACATGGAGGCCATCGGGGACGCGCTGGAGCGGTTGCGCCTGACGGGCCGCACCCCTGCCTGGATCGCACTCCTTGACCGTGATGACCTCTACGACTGAGGCCGGTTACCCGCTCACGTCCATAAGCCTCCCGACGAAGGTCCGCTGTTCGGGCTTGAGTCACCGAAGCTGGCGCGGTGGGCACAGGATCAACGGCGCGCTCCTCTTGTGCGCCGTGCTGTTCTCGGCCATTGCCGCCGCCCTGGGCGTCCACAACATCCGCTACGGCATCGGCTTCGTCCTGTGCCTCGGACTGGTGAGCGTCGTCCTTGCGTGGCCCGTCGTGGGCGGTCTCGTGCTGATCGCTGCGGTGCCGCCGCTGTCGGGGCTCGAACCGGGCCTCATCACCCCGAACGTGCGCCTCTCCGAGGCTCTGATCGGGATCGTCGGCCTCACGGTGATCCTCGGGACGCGGAGGGTGGCCGCGGTCAAATGGGGGGTCCTCGAATGGCTGCTGCTGGCCTACGGCCTCCTCTGGGCCCTCTTGGCCGCCTACGACGCCATCTCGCTGGGCGAGCATCTCACCCTGTCCACCTGGGGCAGCGTCATCGGCCAGCTCCAGTTCTTCGTGCTCTACCGCGCCGTGCGCCTGACCCTGCGCACGCCCAAGCAGCGCCGTCTTGGCCTCATCGTCCTGATCGTCGTCACCGTGCCCATTGCGCTCCTCGCCATGATGCAGGAGGCGGGGGTCGCCGGCCTGCGGTCGTCGCTCGCCAACATCACGGGCAACACGAGCCCCGTGGGCACCTCCGGGATCGTCCGGGCCACCGGCCCGTTCGGGAACTGGGCCGCCCTCGCCGGGTACTTCTTCCCGATCCTCCTCGTCGTCATCGCCCTGGCGCTGGCCGGGCAGATCAAGCGCTACCGCCGGACGGCGCTCGTCGTGGGCGGCCTCATGGTCATCGGGATCCTCCTGACCGCGGAGCTCTCGGTGATCATCTGCTTGGTCGTCGGCGTGTTCGTCCTCTCTGTCCAATACGGGCGCTTCCGCAAGATGATGGTGTGGTTCGTCGTCGCGGCTGCCGTCTCGCTCATCGTCGTCGGTCCCGTCATCGGCAACCGCCTGACCAATCAGTTCGGGAGCGTGGCCGGGTCGAGCAAGAGCTCCCTCGAGCCGCAGACGGTCTCGTTCCGTACCGACGTCTGGACGCAGCAGTACCTGCCGGCCGTGGCGCAGCGCCCGCTCGACGGATACGGGCTCCAACTCCCGTCCACCATCTCGTGGCCCTACCCCGAATCGCAGTACATCGGGCTGCTCATCGAGGGTGGCTACCCACTGCTCATCATGTATCTGTTCTTGCTGTGGGGAGCGTTCGACCTGGCGCGGAAGGCGGCACGCGCCCGCGACCCCGTCGAACAGGCGGTCGGCCGCTCCCTCGTCGTGTGCGTCGTCAGCCTCCTGCTCCTCGGAGTGACATGGCCGTTCGTCAGCAACGGCGGACTCCCCCAAGTCCTCTGGTGCCTCTTCGCACTCTGTGGCGCGGTCGGCGGTCGTCTTGACCAGACGGAGCCGGGGTTGGAGCAGCCTGACGCGGCCCTGGCCGCCGCGCCGGTCGACGCCGGGATCGAACCGGCGGCCGGCCCGTCGTTGATCTGAGCCGCCGCTCCCGCGAGACACGGGTGAGACACGTCCTTCGTAGCGTGTGCCACAGATCGGACTCCGCGCCGGGATCTCAGATCGCTGCGGCCCGCGCCGCGCGCACCACAGACGAAGGTGTGCCGTGGCGGCGCCGCCCGGATCGGGGGCCGTGGTCGTGTTTTGCCAAGCCCGCGGCCACGGCTCCCTTTTTCCTTTTGACTACTCGCCGAGCCGATCCCCTTGGGCCCGCCCGCTAGCCGAAGTCGGCGTGCAGAGCCGTCGCCGTGTTGGGGTTCGTGCCCTGATCGATGCTGCTCGACCCGTAGTCCCAGAAGGTCGCCTCGGCCACGTCGTGGGTGGCGAACCACTGCGCCGAAAGGTTGATGAACTGCGCGTCGTCGCCGCCACAGACCTGGGTGTTCGAGGCGGTGATCGCCTGGCCCGAGGCCGAGCAGGTGCCCCAGCCGAGTCCCCACTCGGGGAAGACCATCGGCTTGTCGTTCTGGGCGGCGAAGCCGGCCAGCCAGTTGAGGCCATAGGTCTGGGTCTCCATGTCGGAGAACTCGGTGGGCATGCCGGGGTAACTCGCCCACTCCACGTCGTAGACGTCGAGGCCGACGTAGTCCACGTAGGAGTTGCCCGGGTAGTAGTTGGCCAGGTTACCCACGGAGAGGTCGCCGCGGGTCGGGTTCCACTCGAAGGTGAAGCTCTGTCCTTGGACCGAGCGCATGGCGGTGACGACCTGTTGGAAGGCGCCGACGAAGGCCGACGCGCAGCCGCCGGCCGACCAGGGGAACCATCCGCCGTTGAACTCCCACCCCAAGCGGATGATGGAGCTGCCGAAGCCGGCGGCGACCATGTTGCGCGCGACCGTCACGAAGTAACTGTTGAAGTCGCCCGCGGCTTCCTGGGTAAGCCCGTAGCAGCTCCCGCCCGCCGTGCTTGGGTTCGAGTTGGGCGAATAGCTGCCGGGCAGCATGTCGACGCCCCAGATCATCTTGAAGCCCTTGCCGGCCCACGCGCTGTAGGGCCAGCCCGATTGGGTGATGGTCGACCAGCTGGTGCCGTCGAGGAAGTCCATGGCGTACTCGGGCGAGGCACCCACACTGGCCGTGAAGTCGGACACGCTCTGGGGGTCGCCGCCGCCGGCGTAGACCCCGAGGGCCACCCCGCTCGGTGAGCCCGACGAGCCGCTGCTCCGCGCCTGCGTCGTGGTCGTGGTCGTTGGTGGCTCTGTCGTCGATGTGGTGGTGGTCGTCGTCGGTGGCTCTGTCGTCGACGTGGTGGTGGTCGACCGTGGCGCCGTCGTCGTGGTCGTAGAAGCGGGCGGTGCCGTGGTCGACGTCGGGGTTGCATTGGTCGTAGCGATGGCCGCCGAGGTCCCTTGCCCCGCCGGGTCCGCCGGCCCGAACCATTGCGCCGACTGGTTCGTCTCGATCACCTGGTAGCCGGCCTGCGTCGCGCTCGCTTCCAACCCCCACGCGGAGGCGCCCGTCCCGCCCAGCGATCCGTAGAACGGCGCATCGCCGTAGCTGAACACTCCGCCGTCGGAGGCCACGAGCCAGTAGCCCGCGCCGTCGGGTGAAGCGGTCACTGCAACGATCGGGCTGTCGAGTTGCAGCGAGCCCGTGGACCCGTAGAAGCGTGCATCCCCGAAGCTGAAGATGCCGCCGTCGGATGCGACCATCCAGTAGCCATGGCCGTCGGGTGTCGGGGCCATCCCGACGATCGGCTTGTTGAGGTGGAACCCGCCGGTCGATCCGTAGAAGTGGGCGTCGCCGAAGCTGAACACTCCGCCGTCGGATGCGACCAACCAGTACCCCCCTCCGTCGGGCGTTGCTGCCATTCCGACGATCGGCTTGTTGAGGTGGAACCCGCCCGTCGATCCGTAGAAGTGGGCGTCCCCGAAGCTGAAGATGCCGCCGTCGGATGCGACCAACCAGTACCCCCCTCCGTCGGGCGTTGCTGCCATTCCGACGATCGGCTCGTTGAGCTTCATGCCGGTGAGCGAGCCATGGCTTGTCGCGCCACCGAGCGCAGAAACGTCGCCTGCCAGGTCGGTCGTCCAGTAGCCGCCAGAAGAATCAGCAGCAAAGAAGTTCCCGCTTCCGTACCAACTCGGCGCCGTCGCCGGGGTGGCGAAGGCCGGCGCGCTGGTCTCCAACCCGATAGTCAGGCCCGCCGCAACAATGCTGACGCCGAGCGCAACTGTCTGGACCGCCCGGAAGGTCCTCGAGCGCCGGCGACGGCCAGAATCTTCAACGGCACTTCCATTCTTGCTCTCGCTGCTTCCGGCATCCTGCACGTCAGCCCCCGATCGCGAAACGGACTCATCCCGTTTTGGTCGGAGCCTGAACTGCCGGACTTGAACGGATCGGAAGCGTGCCCGAATCAACGTTTGTGCCACGCGCAGGTCAACGATTCGACAATGCGCAGCGCCCACCTTCGGGTTCGCGAGTGTCACACCAGTAGCGTGTGCATTCATTGTGAATGCAGAGTTGTGAAGCCTCAGTGTCTGCGTTGATCTTCCGCTGCCCCGGCAACGGCTATCGCAGGGCGCCGCCGCTTTTCGCCAGCGGCGCCGGATGGTGTCGCTACTGATGCGCTAATCGGGACGCCGTGGTACCGATGGTCCCGAACGCGAGTCGCACCGATTGGTTCCTCGTTCCGGCGACGCTGCTCGATCCGAAGTCCCAGTACGTCGCTTCAAAGACCCTGTGCGCCGCGAACCATCGCGTCATGTCGGTGATGAAGACGCTGTCGTCACCTCCACCCACCGCCCCCGAACTCGTCACCGCGGCACCGTTGTTCGACTGGCCCCAGCCGAGGCCCCACTCGGGGAACACCATCGGCTTGTTGTGCTGCTTCGAGAACGCGGCCAGCCAGTTCAGTCCGTCAGGGCCCGCTTCGATGTGCGAGAACTCCGCCTTCGCACCCGGGTAGTTCTGCCATTCGACGTCGAAGACGTCGAGGCCGACGTAGTCCACGTACTTGTTGCCCGGATAGAACGCGGCGAGGTTGCCCACCCCGAGGTCACCGCGGCTCGGGTTCCACTCGAAGGTGAAATCGGCACCGGGGACCGAGCGCATCGTCGTGACGATCTGGCGCCAGTAGGCCACGAACTGCCCGGCATGCCCACTCGCCCCCCAGGGGAACCAGATCCCGTTGAACTCCCACCCCAGTCGGATGATGGAGCTCCCCTGCCCCGCCGCGACCATGGCGCGGGCAAGGGTTGCGAAGTACTGGTTGTAGGCGCCGGTCGCACCCTTGCTGAGCGACCCGCCCTTGTTCGGCAGCATCGGCACACCCCAGACCATGGAGTAGCCCTTTCCGAACCACGAGGACAGGACGCTCTGGGGGTGCTCGATCGTCGACCAGGTGGTCCCCACGAAGAAGTCCATCGCGTAAGTGACCGGACGATTGGAACCCCGCGCGAACGTGCTCACGCCGGCCACGTCTCCCGGGCCCGCGTACACGCCCAATGCGTATGGCGGGGCGGCTGGAACCTGGCTCGTGCCGCTCCGCGCGGTCGTCTGGCCACGCTGTGGCGAGGCTGACGCCCCACCGGCGGGGAGGAGTACGGCGGCTACGCAGACGGCGACAACCGCGATGGAGCCCAGCCAGCATCTACTGCGATTCGGGTTCTGCTCCATCATTTCGCCTGTCGTCACCGCCTCAGAGTGAATTCACTCTACGTACTGGCACTTTGCTTGCGGAGGCACCCCGACGCCGAGCGCGCACATCGATGCATTCGAGACACCGGCTTCGGCCGAACTCGAGGCCAAACCGCCTGCGTCGAGGCCCCTCCCACCAAACGGCCTGTACCGCCACAACGAGGCCCCAATTCCCGAACTCGGTCGGTGTTCGGCCTCGGCGCCTCGTCGACGAGGGAACGCGGGTCTGCTCTCCCGCATTTCTACGGGGCGGGTGCGACTCTCAAGTGCCAGTGGCGAACACCTCCCGAGGGGAGTTCGGACCCCGCTTCGCACCCGGCGTCGCACCCGGTTTCCAATCGGTAACCAGCGGGTAGCTGCCTGGATGCGATCGCGTTCGCACCCTCGGTAGCACGGAGCGCCCATCGTGGGTCGCACCGAGTGCTACATGACACACTGTGAGTTTCCCCGCCCCCGACGATTGGAGCCGATCGGTCACGTGTTGGTCTTCACCTTTCCCGGACAGGGATCGCAACGTGCCGGAATGGGTGAGCCGTGGGTCGACCACCCCTCGTGGGAAGTGGTGGAGGAGGCCTCTGCCGCGGCCGACCGGGACCTGGCTCAGCTTCTCCTGCATGCTCCCATTGACGAGCTGACTCAGACCGAGAACGCGCAGCTCGCGACCACGGTCCTGAGTCTCGTGGTGCTCGACGCCGTGGAACGCATCGGTCTCACGCCGGCGGCGTGCGCCGGGCACAGCCTCGGTGAGTACACCGCATTGGTGGCGAGCGGCGCGCTCGGCTTCGAGGATGGCATTCACCTCGTGGTCGCCCGGGGGGAGGCCATGGCCCGTGCCGGCGAGGAGGCGCCCGGGACGATGGCCGCTTTGCTGGGCATCGCCGACGACGACGCGGAGGCGGCGTGCATGCGTGCCGAAGGCGACGTGTGGGTGGCCAACTACAACGCGCCGGGACAGGTGGTGATCGCCGGAACGGCCGAAGCCGTCGCCCTGGCCGGCGAGCTGGCCAAAGGCCTTGGCGCGAAGCGGGTGATGCCGATTGCGGTGTCGGGCGCGTTCCACACGCCTCTCATGCAAGGTGCGCGAGCTGACCTGCGCAAGGCCCTGGCCGAGGTGACCTTCTTGAGCCCTGAGGTCCGCGTCGTGGCCAATGTCGACGCCCACGTGCACGACGACCCCGCCGAGTGGCCGGGACTGCTCTCGGCGCAGCTGTGCAGCCCGGTTCGTTGGCGGCAAACCCTCGAGACATTCGCCGGCTTGGGCTTGACCTCGCTCGTGGAGCTCGGCCCCGGCGGGGTCTTGAGCGGCCTGGCCAAGCGGAGCCTGCCCGACATCCAGTCGCTGGCCGTCTCCAAGCCCGAGGACCTCGACACCTTGATGGACCAGATCGGGAGTGCGGGGACCTGGCGGGCCGAACCGGCCCTGCACCAGGGTGAACACCTCTACATGTCCGAGCGCGTGGTGGTCAGCCCCTCAAGCGGGATCTTCAGCCCCGAGGCCTCGCTCCACGCACCCGGTACCGGGCTGTTGCCCGGTACCGGCGACGACCTCGAGCAGTCGTCCGCAGTCGAGGTCGGCGATCTGGTCGGCCGCGTGGGAGTCTCCGAGGTGCGCACCCCGTTCGCGGGCCAGGTGATCCGTTGGCTGGCCGCCGACGGGGAGCGGGTCCAAGACGGTCAACCGCTCGCCTGGCTGCGCGTTCCCGAGACGAGCTGATGGCAGTCGTGCTCGTGACCGGCGGCACGCGTGGCATCGGCGCGGCCTGCGTCGAGTGGTTCCTCGCCAACGGCGACTACGTTGCCACCACGTATCGCTCGGTCGAGCCACCGGGTGCTCCCGAGGGCGCGGGTGCGGATCGCTTCCTCCCTGTCCGGTGTGACGTCCGCGACAGCGACGAGGTCGATGCGGCGTTCTCGTCGATCGAAGAACGGTGGGGGCCTGTCGAGGTCGTGGTTGCAAACGCCGGTATCACGACGGACTCCCTGCTGCTCCGGATGAGCGAGGAGGCATTCCGCGATGTGGTCGACTCCAACCTCACGGGGTCCTTCCGTGTGGCCAAGCGTGCAGTGGCCAAGATGCTCCGGCTCCACGCGGGCCGCATCATCTTCGTCTCGTCGGTGGGAGCCTTCGTAGGCCTGCCTGGACAGGCCAACTACGCCGCATCGAAGGCCGGCCTCGTCGGTATGGCCCGGGCCATCGCTCGCGAGGTGGGCAGCCGGCAGATCACCGTGAACGTCGTCGCGCCCGGTCTGATCGACACTGACATGACGGCGGCGCTGGGCGACGATCGGGTCGCTCTGATGACGAGTCAGGTCCCCCTCGGCCATGCGGGCAGTGTCGAGGACGTGGCGGGAGTCGTGGGTTTTTTGGCCTCGGAGGCCGCTGCCTACATCACCGGGGCGGTGGTCCCGGTCGATGGCGGGCTCGGCATGGGGCTGTAGCGTGCAAGAGAGCCAACAGACAAAGGAGCAGCGAGTGGACAGCGACGCAGCGTTCGAGAAGTTTCGCGGGTGCGCCGTGGAGGTACTGCAGGTGCCGGCAGACAAGATCACGAAGGAGGCCAAGTTCGCCGAGGATCTCGACGCTGACAGCCTCGACCTGGTGGAGCTCGTGATGGCGCTCGAGGAGGCTTTCGACGTCACGGTCGAGGAGACGGAGCTCGAAGACGTCACGACGGTGGGCCAGGCGTTCGACCTGATCTCCTCGAAGCTCTGATGCAGCTCGGGATCGGCGCCGAGGGACCGATCCGCGGGCGGCGTGTCGCCGTCACGGGACTGGGCGCCGTCACTTGTTGCGGCGTGGGGGTCGAGGCCCTGTGGGACGGCCTCCTCAACCCTTCGGTGGTGGGAGGGGTGGTCCGCGACTACGAACCGGCGGACTGGTTCGGGCCGAAGGAGGTACGCCAGCTCGATCGGTTTGCCCAGTTCTCGATCGCCTCGGCCGACATGGCCGTCAAGGCCGCCGGGGACCTTGCGGTCGACCCGGCGAAAGCCGGCGTGATCTTCGCCACCGGCGTCGGGGGTTTCGAAACGCTGGCCGAACAGGTCGGCGTCTACAACGCCAAGGGTCCAGACCGTGTCTCGCCCCGCCTGGTGCCGATGATGATGGCCAACGCGGGCGCGGCCGGCATCTCCATGCGGATGGGCTGGCGTGGTCCCTCCGAGGTCATCTGCACCGCCTGCGCGGCCGGGACGCACGCCATTGCCGGTGCGGCTCGCCTCATCGCGTCCGGTCGCTGCGATGTGGCGATCGGCGGCGGGTCGGAGGCGAGCATGCACCCGGTCGCGATTGCGGCGTTCTCCAATATGACCGCCCTGTCGTCATCGGGTAACTCTCGCCCGTTCGACATCCGCCGGGACGGTTTCGTGATGACGGAAGGCGCGGCCGCGCTCGTGCTCGAGGATTGGGACCGGGCGGCCGGGCGCGGCGCAACCATCCTCGCCGAGATCGCCGGCGCCGCCGAGCACGGCAGACGCGCACCACATCACCGCACCCGCACCCGACGGCGCCGGCGCGGTGGCCTGCATGGAGCTGGCCCTCGCCGATGCTGGCATCGCTCCGTCCGACGTCGGGCACATCAACGCCCACGGCACGTCGACGCCCCTCAACGACCTCGCCGAGGCACGTGCGATCACCAAGGTCTTCGGCGAGCCCGGTCCGCTCGTGACCTCCACCAAGGGCGTCACCGGCCACGGCTTGGCTGCGGCCGGTGCCATCGAAGCAGTGGCCGCCGTTCTCACCATCGACCGCGCCACCATTCCGCCGACGGCGGGTTACGAAGCAGCCAGACCCCGAGATCACGCTTCCGATCGTGCACGGAGCTCCACAGCCCTGGGAGCCGAGCGCGGTCCTCTCCAACTCCTTCGGCTTCGGTGGGCACAACGGCTGCCTCGTCCTGCTGCCGCCCGCCTGAGTCCAGCCACTAAGGTCGCACCCCCGCTGCCGCCTCGGCGGCGGCCTCACGAGGTTGGTGGATGGGAAGTCTGCACACCTGGCGAGCCGCGGCGCGCCGCAACGTCCTGGTCTTGCTCGTCGTGGCCGCCGTGCTCGTTGCGCTCGCTGCCGGTGGCATCGTCCTGGCGACACGGAGCACGTCGCGCCCACCGCCCTCGCCCGCGGCCTCGACTCGGCGTGGTCGCCCTCGGGGATTCGGTGCCCTACGGCCACGGTCTGGCCAACCCGTACCTGACCCCGCAGATCGGGCTGCCTTCCGACGCTGTCTCCCAGGGTCCGTCGGCCCTCGCCTTTCCCAGCCTGGTCGCACGTGACCTCGGACTCACCTTGACCGTTCGCCCCACCAACTGCAACCTCGTCGGCGACCAGCTCGCCATCAGTGGCGCCGTCGCCGACCCGGCCGACAACACGTCGCGTGACGGCCAATGCCCGGTCCCACCCCAACAGGCCCGCAACCTCAAGGACGAGATCGCTGCCGCCGACCTGGCGCAGCATCCCGCCCGCCTCGTTTTGCTCCAAGACGGCGCGGACGACATCCACTTCAGCGCCTGCCTCGAGAACGAGCTGGCCCGCGTCGCCGGGATCAGCATCGGCCTCGGCACGTCCTGCGTGGTCAACGGAACCGCGACGAGCCAGCTCGCCACCGAGCTCTCCCGCGTCCGCAGCAGCCTGGCCGAGGCCATTGAGAGCGTGGCGCCTCACGCCGGCACCGTCGCCGTGCTCGACTACTACCAGCCTGTCCCCGCTCCGGCCCAGATCGCAGGAGGTGCCAGTGCTCCCGAGTTCCATACCAACCTCGTCTGCGCCGGTCTCAAGCCCAATGCCGCCCGCACGTACGCAGCCGCCCAACTCGTCCTCGGCGGCCTGAACGAGGCCATCGCCGAAGCCGTGGCCGACGCCCGCGAGCACCATGTCACGAACGTGCGCCTCCTCGACATCGCCGGCACCCTCGACGGACATGGCATCTGTACGGCCGACCCGTGGGTCTTCTCGGGCGAGCCGCTGCCGGATACCACGCTGGCCGCCGACACGGAGAAGATCCTGGCGGCGAAAGCTTGTACCGAGACCGACACCTTGCACGCTCCGGCCTCGTGCTCGGGGCTCGCCGCGTCGGCCCTGGCGGCAGAGAGCAACCTGCAGGGCTACGTCTGGCGAGCCGCGCACCCGACGGCGGCCGGGCAGCACGCGCCATAGCAGCCGTCGTCGCCGGTCGTGCTCCGAAACCGGATCTAGTCGATCGCGTCGCGCAGCGAGCCCACGAAGGAGGCCGCTGCCTCGGGCCCCCCGTCCTCGAGCAGCCGGCGAACCACGGCGGAACCGACAATGACGCCGTCGGCGATGCGACACACTTCGGCCGCCTGAGCGGGAGTCGACACGCCGATCCCCGACGCACACCGGCATGTCCGTGTGCCCCCGCACTCGCTCGACGACCCGCGCGGCGTCGGACCCGAGGTCGGCGCGCTCCCCGGTCACGCCCATGCGCGCCACCGCGTACACGAACCCCGCGTGCCCTGGCACAGATCCGCTCCACCCGCTCTGGCGGGCTCGACGGCGCGACAAGGAGCACCGTGTCGATCCCGGCCCCGTCGGCCTCGGCCGCCCACGGACCGAGCTCTTCGATGGGGAGGTCGGGCACGATGGCTCCTCCCACACCCGCGGCCGCCAGCGAGCGGGCCATCCGCTTGTGGCCGGCGCGGAAGACGAGGTTGTAATACGTCATGACGACCACGGGGACGGGCACTTCGGCCCGCGCGATGCCGTCGAGCACCTGCTCGGGTGTCGTCCCCCCGGCGAGCGCGCGCAACGCTGCCTCCTGGATGACAGGACCGTCGATCATGGGGTCCGAGAACGGGATCCCCACCTCCACTGCGTCGGCGCCCGCTGCGACCAGCGCCGCCAGCGTGTGTCCCCAGTCCTCGGTCATGCCGCCCATCAGATATGGGATCAGCAGCTTGCGGCCGCGTTCACGCCGCGCCCGCAACTCCTTTTCGAGGTCAGGCATCGGAGGTTGTCGTGCCGAAGATCTCGCGGACCTGCGCAACGTCCTTGTCGCCGCGGCCCGAGAGCGTCACCAACACCGTCGATCCTGCAGGCAATGCGTCGGTGCCGGCGCTGCGAGCCACCCAGGCGATGGCGTGGGCAGACTCGAGGGCCGGGATGATGCCTTCGGTGTGGCTGAGGAGGCGGAACGCCTCGAGCACCTCGGCGTCGTTTGCGGTGGAGTACTCGGCCCGCCCGATGGAGGCCAGGTGGGCATGCTCGGGACCCAGGCCCGGATAGTCGAGGCCGGCCGAGATCGATTCGGCCTCCTCGATCTGTCCGACCTCGTCCTGGAGCAGGCGTGAGTACATGCCGTGGAGGACCCCGGGGATCCCGTTGGTCACCGCCGCACCGCCCGCTGCCTCAACTCCCACCAGCCGGCGCGCCGGTGTCCACGAAGCCAGCGAACGTCCCCGCGGCATTGGACCCTCCGCCGATGCACGCGACCACGACGTCGGGGTCGCGGCCGTCGAGCAGGGTGCGACTCTGCTCGCGTGCCTCGTTGCCGACAACTCGTTGGAACTGGCGCACCATATAGGGGAACGGGTGAGGCCCCATGACCGACCCGAGGCAATAGTGGGTCGTCTCGACCGTGGCCACCCATTCGCGCATCGCCTCGTTGACCGCGTCCTTGAGGGTTCGGCTGCCCGAAGTGACCGGGCGCACCTCCGCCCCGAGCAGCTCCATGCGGAAGACGTTCAGCTCTTGGCGCTTGGTGTCGACTTCGCCCATGAACACGGTGCACTCGAGCCCGAACAGCGCCGCCGCGGTCGCCGCGGCCACGCCGTGCTGCCCCGCGCCGGTCTCGGCGATCATCCGCGGCTTGCCCATCCGGGTGGTGAGCAGCGCCTGCCCGACGACGTTGTTGAGCTTGTGCGAGCCGGTGTGGGCCAGGTCCTCGCGCTTGAGCAGCACCCGCACGCCCAGGCGCTCCGAGAGCCGCCGGCACTCGGTCACCGGCGTGGGGCGACCGCCGTAGTCGCGCAGGAGGCCGTCGAGCTGTGCGCGAAACGCAGGGTCTCCCCACGCATCGTCGAACTCCTTCTCGAGCTCGATGCATGCCGGCATGAGCGATTCGGGGACGAATCGACCGCCGAACGCGCCGAACCTTCCGTCGGGTCCCGGCCGCGCCATCAGGCTTTCGTCGCTCACCCGTCCCTCCAGTCGTAGGGCTCCTCGCCGGCCGGGTTCTCGCACCGCGTCCCGAGCCACGACGTCGGCCGCCGCCTGCCTGGCACGCTGAATGAAGTCGCGGAGCTTCAACGGGTCCTTCCGCCCCGGTGCGGCCTCCACCCCGCTGTCGACGTCCACACCCGCTGGACGCAGGTGCGCGACCGCCTCGCCGACGTTGTCGGGCCCGAGACCACCGCACACGATCAGCCGGTGGTGGTCGGCCACGCCCTCCGCGAGCCGCCAGTCGAAGACCTTGCCCGAGCCCGGGTTGTCCCCGTCCACCATGAGGTAGTCGGCCCCGAACTCCCCGAAGCGGCCGATGCTGCTCTCGCCGGCCCGGAACGCCTTGATCACCGTAGGCACACGAGCGCGGACCCACTGGGTCTCCTCGGCGGTCTCGTGCCCGTGGAGCTGCGCTGCGCCGAGCCCGGCGACCCGTACCGCCTCGACGACCCGCTGCGGGGCCTCGTCGCGGAAGACGCCCACCGTCAGGACGTGTTCGGGCAGCCGCTTCGCGATGTCGCCCGCCAGCTGGACCGAGACTTGACGCGGCGAAGGGGCGAAGATGAACCCCACCGACGACGCGCCCAGGCTGACCGCGAGGAGAGCGTCGGCCTCCGACGTGACCCCGCAGATCTTGATGAGGAGGTCCTCGCTCATCGGGCTCCGACTGGATGCCCGACCAGCTCTCGGAGCTGGCTCGCACGATCACCCGCCCGCACGAGCGTCTCACCGACCAGGATCGCGTCGTAGCCCGCCTCGGCGAGCCGCCGCGCGTCGGCACCGTCACGGATCCCGGACTCGGCCACCGCGATGACGTCGGCGGGCATCCGCGCCGCCAGCGCGCATGCCCGCTCATGATCCACCTCGAAGGTGCGCAGGTCGCGCTGGTTCACGCCGACCACGCGCGAGCCCGCAGCAAGCGCCCGGCGGAGCTCGACCTCGTCGTGGACCTCCACGAGCGCGGTAAGCCCGAGCTCGTGGGCGACGGCCGCACACCGGCCCAGCTCGTCGTCGTCGAGCGCGGCAACGATGAGCAGGACCGCATCGGCTCCCATCAGGCGCGCATCGACGACGTCGGCCTCGCACACGGTGAAGTCCTTGCGGAGGACGGGAAGGCCCGAGGCCTGCGTGCCGCCGCGAGATCAGCAGCGGACCCACCGAAGTACTGCTCGTCGGTCAGCACCGACAGGCAGGAGGCACCGCCTGCGGCGTACTCCTTGGCCACCCGCTCCGGGTGCAGCCCTGGGTCGAGGTCGCCTTTGGACGGCGAGCGGCGCTTGATCTCGGCGATGCAGGCCAGCCCGTCATGCCGCAGCGCCGCAGCGAAGTCCCGCGGCATCGGCGCCCTGGCGGCGCGTTCGAGCAGGTCAGTCAGGGAACGACCGTCCTCGGCCGCGCTGGCTCGATGGGAGGCGAGGATGTCCGCCAGATAGGTGGGCATGACGCTTCAGCGTAGCGGCGCGCCCTTTCCGAGAAGGCCACCGTGTCTCTCAGCCGAATCCGACCGGCCCCAACGGTCTCTTGGCGAGGTCGGTCTCAGCCGCGGACGCGCGTGAGGATCTTCTCGCGCCGTTGGCGCTCGTCACGCGGCAGGTCGTCTCGCACGATGTCGGAGGGACCGTTGTCGGCCGCTGCTCGAAGCATGTCGGCGAGGCCCGAGTAGATGACCTCGATCGTGAAGTCGTCGACCTCGATCGTCGCCGATCTCGGTACCGTCCTCCGCCAGACGGATGACCCTGACCATCACTCGCTCCCGTTGCCGGACGCGGACTGGTCGTTCTGGCGCTCGATGGCGATGCACTCGCCGTCTTGAAAGACCCAGCCGACAACCCGCCACGGCATCGGGTCCGGCCGCGGCTTGGCCGTCGTCCTCGTCTTCGTCTCCCCGGTCCCAGCCATGAGGAGATGTTGCGCTCCAGTTGTGTCATCCGCGGTGACGTTCGGTTGCAGTCGAGGTGCGGTCTGGGGCGGCCGGGCACTACGTCCCCTCCGCTGCGAGACGAGCGGTGGCTCAGCGGGCGAAGAGGTGCCAGCCCGCCCACATCCAGCCCAGAACGAGGGCAACCCGCAGCACTGGTCCGGTCGCCGCCCGCTCCAAGACCACCAGAGGGCGGGCGACCCGGGCGCGGCCCGAGCGCGACCACGCCCAGAGGCCGAGCACGGCCGCGCCGAGCAGTGCCCACACGAGGTACGTGACGGCACTGCTCACGATGCCTCACCGCCGGCGCCGGGCGCGTTGTCCGCCACCACGAGCGCGTGCCCCCGACCGGACGATGGCGGCACCCAGGCACAACCACAGGAAGAAGACGACGGCTTTGAGAGCGGTGTAGCGATCGACCGCGTCCGCCATGGAGCTCAAGGTGGGGTGCTGCGCGCGGCTGCCGGCTGTCAGGTACTGGACGAGCTCCCACGCCACCACGGCAGCCAGGAGGACGACCCATGGTGCGAACGGATGACGAACGCCGTCTGCCGCCGCGGCGCGCGTGTGCCCGGGTGCGAAGCGGCCAGCGCAGCGCCACAGCGACGGCCAGGCACCGATCGGCAGCGCTGTCACCAGGTCGGCCTGCCAGGTGAACGGTGTCGTGCGCGGCGGCCGCCACCGAATAGGCGGCACCCAACACCAATGCCGCTGCCCGCCGCTGGGCGCTCGCTGCGCCAGGCACGCCCGGCGTCAGGCCGCGCCGACGCGGCCGACCATCGGGAGCGTCGTGGCGCGGGCGGGCCTGGAGCCACCCACACCCTCACCCGAGCGGACGCGGACAGGACCCGGGAGCGTCGACGGTGCGGTGGAGGTAGCCGAGGGCGACCCACGCTCCGAGCTCGGGACTCCAGGCGGCCGACGTGACGGAGCCCACCACTTTGTCGTCTGCCGCACCGTCGCCCGCAGGGGCGGCCCCGGCATGCAGTGTCATGCCACGAGTCAGGGGTTCCGCCTCGGGCGGGCCCTCCGGCGCCACCACTCCGACCAGCCGGCGCACCACGTTGGAGCCCCGGGAATCGATCCGCGCCACCAGTTCCTGCCCCGTGTAGCAGCCCTTGGTGAAGCTCACCGTGCGCTCGACCAGTCCCGCCTCCGCCGCAATCGTCTTGTTCGTCAGCTCCGAGCCCATGGCGGGGATCCCGGAAGCAATCCGGCAGGCCTCGACCGCGTCGGCTCCGCAGGCCACCACGCCGGCAGGCATGGCCGCCGCCTCTGGTCCGAGCACGACGTCGCCGGGGCCCAGCAGGTCCACGCCTGTCCAGCCGTTCCACGCGAAAGGCAGCGCCAGCACGCCGCGCTCCGCCAGCACCGTCAGCAGCCCTGCCGCCGCCTCTCCGACGGCATCACCCCGCAGGGACAGGCAGCGCCAGGGCATCGCCTCGATCTCCACCTTGGACCGGAGCAGGAAGCGGCGCAGCCGCGCCGTCACCGCGTCGCCGTACCCGCCCTCGACGTCGAGGACGAAGCTCAGGCCGTCCCGGCGGGTCACTCGCAGCAGGGCCGACAGCTTCCCGTCCGGCTCGAGCAGCAGCGTGTCCGCCGACGCCCCGACCGGCAGCGTCGCCAGGTCCTGGCTCAGTTGTCCCTGCAGGTAGGTCTCGGCATCGGGCCCGCCCACCGTCGAGCACGTCGCGGGGGGCCCGATACGCACCCGGCACCGTGACGCAGCGCCTCGGTCTCGACCCCGGACGCGCTCACCGGCCCGCCGTGGCCCGCCGTGCCGCGCCCATCCGGCGCGCCGCCGTCACCGCCACCAGAAGCGCGCCGGCCTTGTGGGCGCACTCCTCGTCCTCGCTCGTGGGGTCGCTGTCGGCGACGATCCCCGCGCCGGCCTGCACGCTGGCCCGGCCGTCGGGCATCACCACCATGGTCCGGATGGCGATGGCGGTGTCGATGTTGCCCGAGAAGTCGATGTACCCGACGACGCCCCCGTAGACCCCGCGCTTGGTCGGCTCGAGTTCGTCGATGATCTCCATCGCCCGCACCTTCGGCGCGCCCGAGAGCGTGCCCGCCGGCAGCGTCGCCCGCAGGACGTCGATCGGGCCCTTGTCCTCGGCGAGCTCGCCGGACACCTGGGAGGTGATGTGCATGATGTGGCTGTAGCGCTCGATGGTCATGAGCTCGTCGACCTTCTCGGTGCCGAAGCGCACGACTCGGCCGACGTCGTTTCGTGCGAGGTCGACCAGCATGATGTGCTCGGCGAGCTCCTTGGGGTCCTCGGCCAGTTCGCTCTCCAAGAGACGGTCGTGCTGCTCGCTCTCGCCGCGGGGCCGAGACCCGGCGATCGGCCGCGAGATCACCATCCCGTCGCGCAGGCGCACCATGGGCTCGGGCGACGCGCCGACGACGGTGAGCTCGGGGAAACGCAGGAAGTACAGGTACGGGCTCGGGTTGAGGAGTCGCAGGGCCCGGTAGACGTCGAAGGGGTCCGCGTCGAGGTCGAGGTCGTAGCGCTGCGAGAGCACCACCTGGAAGATGTCGCCGGCTCGGATGTAGTCCTTGGCGGCGCCGATGGCCGCCGTGTAGTCCGCCGAGGTCATCGTGCGGGACGCGTCGGCCTTGTCGAGCCCCGGCGGCGGCGCGGCGATCAGTTCACCGGTCGCACCGGCGCCCCCCGGCCGCGCGCAGTCCGCTGCCAGCTCGGCGAGCCGGGCGCAGGCGTCCCCGTATGCAGCTGCGACGGCATCCTGGTCGACGACGCCGTCGGGAGCCTCGGGCACCACCACGTTGTCGACGAGCATGATGCGCTGGCGCCAGTGGTCAAAGGCGCAGAACTCGCCGATCACGACGAGCGCGGCGTCCGGGTGCCCGAGATCGTCGCCGGGCGGGTGCGGCAGCCGCTCGACCTCGCGCACCACGTCGTAGCCGAGATACCCGACGAGCCCCCCGTGCAGCGGCGGCAAGCCGCTCAGGACCGGTGACTGGTAGCGGGTCACCAGCGCCTCGACGGCCGCCAAGATCCCGTCGTCCGAGGGCGCCAGCCCGAGCCGGCCCGTGGTCTCGACCGAGCGGCCACGCGCGGTGAGCGTCGCCAGCGGACGGCGCCCCACGAACGAGTACCGGCCCCAGCGCTCGCCTCCTTCGACGGACTCGAAGAGGAACCCCTCACCGTCGCCGACCACGTTGGCGAAGCACGTGACCGGCGTGAGGGTGTCAGCGACCATCTCGCACCACACCGGCACGATCGAGTGCTCCTTGGCGAGCGCGGCGAACTCGGCGAAATCGGGTCGAAAGCCCAGCACGCCCGGGCCCGACTCGGGGCTCGGGGCGCCACGGGAGGTCACGGCGCGGGCACTCCCGGGCCCGTACCGATCGAGCGATAGAAGCAGCTGCGCTCCCCCGTGTGACACGCGCCACGCCCGTGCTGGTCCACCAGGACGACGAGCGCGTCGCCGTCGCAGTCGATCCGCACCTCGCGGACGTACTGGCGATCGCCGGAGGTGTCCCCCTTCTGCCAATACTCCTGACGGCTCCGGCTGAAGAACCACGTGCGCCCTGTCGTCAGCGTGCGGCGAAGGGCCTCCGCGTCCATGTAGGCCACCGTCAACACGGTCTTGTCCGTGGCGTCCTGGACGATCGCCGGCACCAGCCCGTCGGCGTCCTTGGCGAAGTCGACGGCGCGGACGAGTTCTTCGTCGACGCCCAGGGGCACGCCCTGGGGCACCGCGGACGCGGTGGAGGCCTCGGCCCCGGGAGCACTCAAAGGTAGAGCCCCGTGCCGCTGTCGTTGCGCGGCGAGGCGATCGCGTGGATGTCGCGCTCGCGCAGAATCACGTACTCCTCACCGTGCACCTCCACCTCGAAGCGATCCTCGGGGTTGAACAGCACCGTGTCGCCGACTTTGACCGTCCGGACGTGGGGCCCCACCGCCACCGCCTCGGCCCAAGTCAAACGGCGGGTGATCTGGGCGGTGGCGGGAATCAGGATCCCGGCGCGGGACCGGCGCTCGCCGTCGGTCGGTGAGATCTGCACCATGACGCGGTCGAAGAGCACCGAGATCGGCTGTTTCTCCTCGGTCTTGTCCTTGGCCAGCTGGTTCCGGCCTGCCTTGGCCGTGCTGGCCGCGCTCGCCGTGCTGGTCCCGTTCTTCGCCGTTGACGTGGGCACCCTCGCACGGTACCGCACGAGGCCGCCCGCCCAGGTCAGGCTGGCGTGTCCTGCCGGCACCCGGCGCTCCCCGTCACCCGGGCCTGAGCCAGGCTCACAGCGGCCGGACGGTCACCCCGTGGGCCGCCAGGTACGCCTTGGCCTCACCGATCGTGAACTCGCGCCGGTGGAAGATCGATGCCGCCAGCACGGCGTCCGCCCCACCTTCGAGCGCGCCGTCGACCAGGTCCTGCAGCCGGCCGACCCCGCCGGACGCGACGACCGGGATGTCGACCGCGTCGACCACCGCCCGCGTCAAGCGCCAGGTCGAAGCCGTCGCGGGTGCCGTCGCGATCCATCGACGTCAGCAGGATCTCCCCCGCGCCGTTGCCGGCGCACTCGACTGCCCACGCCACCGCGTCGCGACCCGCCGGATGGCGCCCGCCGTGCGTGTACACCTCCCACCCGCCGTCGGGGCATGCCCGCGCGTCGATCGCCACGACCGCGCACTGGCCCCCGAACTCGTCGGCGATGTCACGCACCAACTCGGGTCGCTCGAGGGCGGCCGTGTTCACCGCGATCTTGTCCGCCCCGGCCGCGGAGGAGGCGGCGTGCATCCTCTGCCGCCCGGACTCCCCCACCCACGGTCAGCGGGATGAAGACCTCCTCGGCGGTGCGAGCCACCACCTCGACCATGGTGTCGCGGCCATCGGAGGACGCCGTGATGTCGAGGAACGTCACCTCGTCGGCACCTTCGGCGTCGTAGCGGGCGGCCAGCTCCACCGGGTCGCCCTCGTCGGTCAGGTCGACGAAGCGCACGCCCTTGACGACCCGCCCGCCGGTCACGTCGAGACACGGGATCAGACGGACGCTGCGCACGCGGCGAGACCCTCCTCCACGCTGAATCGACCCTCGACGAGCGCCTTCCCCACGATCGCCCCGGACAGGCGCCGGGCGGGCGAGCCGAGGCCGGCCAGGGCCACGAGGTCGCTCGTTGCACCAACCCCGCCCGACGCCACCACCGGGAGCGCCGTGGCCGCGAGCAGCCCTGTCAGGCCCTCGAGGTCGGGCCCCGAGAGCATGCCGTCGCGCGCCACGGCCGTGGCCACCACCGCGCCCAGTGGCTCGTGCGCCCACAGCTCCAAGAGGTCGGCGACCGCCTGCCCGGACCCGGCAAGCCACCCCTGGGCCTGGGCCTCCGCCACGCCGTCCGCACCCACCCGGTAGTCGAGCCCGACCGCGACCTGGCCCGGCCAACGGCGCGCGCATCGCCCGGCGAGCGCGGGCTCTTCGAGGGCGGCCGTGCCGAGCACGACCCGCGCCACGCCGGATGCGAGGACCTCCTCGGCGTCGTCCTCCGACCTGATCCCGCCGCCGAACTCCACGTTGACCTCGCCGTCGTCCGCGAGCACGGACGATCTCGGCCAGAGCGGCCCGCTCGTGCGGAACGCCGGTGCGGGCGCCCTCCAGGTCGACGACGTGGATCCAGCGCGCACCCCCCGCCACGTAACGGGCCGCCAGGGCAGCGGGGTCTCCATAGCGTACCTCCCGGGCGAAGTCACCCTGGGTCAGGCGTACGGCCGCGCCGGCGCGCAGGTCGATGGCAGGCAGCAGCTCCATCAGTGCGCGCTCGTCGACGCCAGGCGCACGAAGTTGGCCAGCAGCGCCAGCCCCGTGGCTCCCGACTTCTCTGGGTGGAACTGCGCGCCCCACAGCGTGCCCCGCGCCGCCAAGGCCGCCACGGAGCCTCCGTAGTCGCACACCGCCACGGTCTCGTCCCCGACCGGCGGGGCAAAGGAGTGCACGAAGTACACCCACGGGTGCTCGCCCAGTCCCTCCAGCGCCAACGGGCGACCTGCCACCGCGCACCTCCAGGGTGTTCCACTGCATCTGCGGGTGCTTCACCGCAGGAGGCAGCGCACCGATGGTGCCCGGGAACACGCCGAGGCCGGCTGCGCCGGGGCTCTCCACCGAGTCCTCGTAGAGGAGCTGGAAGCCCACGCACACGCCGAAGAACGGCACCGTCGGCCTCGAGCGCGGCACGGGCGGCCTGATCGAGACCGCTCTCGCGGAGCGCCCGCGCGCACGCACCGAACGCCCCCACCCCCGGCAGCACCACACCGTCGGCCGCCTCGACGGACGCCGCGTCGGTCACGAGGCGCGCGTCGGACCCGACGTGCTGGAGGGCCTTCTCGGCCGATCGCAGATTCCCGATGCCATAGTCGAGGACGGCGATGCGTGGGCCCGTCACAGGCTCCCCTTCGTCGAGGGGATACCACCTCCCTCGACACGGACGGCGTCGCGCAGGCAGCGAGCGACCCCCTTGAAACTGGCCTCGAGCATGTGGTGGGTGTTCTTGCCCTCGACGCAACGGATGTGGAGCGTCACGTTGGCGGCGGTCACGAAGGCACGCCAGAACTCCTCCGCCAGCTGGGGGTTGAACGGCGGCGTCCCGAGCCCCGGCGTGTCGGGTGCGAAGTCGAGGCCGTACGCGAGGTACGGCCGACCCGACAGATCCAGCGCCACTTCGATCAACGCCTCGTCGAGCGGTATGAGCATGGAGGCGAACCGGCGCACTCCCGCCTTGTCGCCCAGGGCTTCGGCCAGGCAAACCCCGAGGACGATGCCGACATCCTCGACGGTGTGGTGGGCGTCCACGTGCAAGTCACCTTGCGCGTGGACGGTGAGGTCGAAGGAGGCGTGGCGGCCGAGCTGGTCGACCATGTGGTCGAAGAACGGCAGCCCGGTGCTGACCTCGGTGCGGCCGGATCCGTCGACGACCAGCGTGGCGGCGACGGTGGTCTCCTTGGTGGCGCGCTCCTTGGTCGGCTGCGGCGGGCGTCGGTGCTCACAAGCTCTCCTTCAAGGCGTGGAGGAAGCGGTCGTTCTCATCTGGCGTCCCGATGGTGACACGCAGGCACCCGCGCAGGCCGCTCCCAGCTGGCGCAGTTGCGGATCAGAACCGATTGCGAGAGCAGCGAGCGCCATACTTCGTCTGCGTCACGCTCGCGGGGACGGAACAGAATGAAATTCGCGTCGGAGGGCCACGAGTCCACCGGCAGGTCGGCCAGCGCGGCGGCGACCCGGCCGCGCTCCTCGGTGATGCTGGCGACGCGCGCTTCCATCTCGGGCACGTGGCGCAGGGCCAGCAGCCCGGCCAGCTGCGTCTGCACCGAGAGGTGGTAGGGCAGGACGACCGATTCGCAGGCGGCCACGACAGCCGGGATCCGCCACCAGGTAGCCGAGGCGCGCGCCGGCCATCGCCCACGTCTTGGAGAAGGTCCGGGTGACCACCAGCCCAGGGTGGGCCGGACCGTGCAGCTCCAGAGCGGACCACGGCGCGAACTGCCCGTACGCCTCGTCCACGATCACGAGTCCCGGCGCGGCGCCACAGACGGCTGCGGTCGTCGCCGGCGGCTCGGCCCGGCCGGTCGGGTTGTTCGGCGAGCACAAGAACGTGATGTCGGGACGTGACTCGCCGAGCAGCGCGACCGCGTCGTCGCGATCGATCTGGAAGTCGTCGTCGCGGGCGCCCTCGACGACCTCGGTGCCGGTGATGCGGGCGATGTGCGAGTGCAGCGCATACGTCGGCTCGAAGAGCAGGGCCTTGCGGCCGGGACCGCCGAAGGCCAGCAGGAGGCACTGCAGTACTTCGTTGGACCCGTTGGCACAGAAGACCTCCGCAGCGCGTGACCCCGTGCAGTCCGGCGACCGCCTCACGAAGCTCGGCGGCCGGCCGATCGGGATAGCGGTGGAACGAGACGTCCTCGAGCGCGGCCAGCAGCTCGTCGCGCCACGCCGTCGGGCGGTGGCGAGCGGCGACTCGTTCGTGTTGAGCCGCACCTCGGCCTCCACCTGAGGCGAGTGATACCCCTCGGACAGGAGCAGATCGGGCCGCACCGGCGGGACGGCGCTCACGCACCCGTTCCGTCGTCGAGCGCCTGGAGGCGGCGGCGGACCGAGTCGGCGTGCGCAGGGCAGGCCCTCGGCTTCGGCCAGCGTCACCACGTGCGGACCGAGGGCGCGGAGCGCGTCCGGCGTGACGTGGACGGCGTGTACGTGCTTGCGGAAGTCGTCGGCCCGCAGCGCGGACGCGAAGCGCGCCGTCCTGTTGGTGGGCAAGACGTGATTGGGACCCGCCACGTAGTCACCCATGCTGGCGGGCGACCACTCGCCCACGAAGACCGCTCCGGCGTTCTGCACGTTGTGCAGCAGCTGGCGCACGTCGCCGCGGGCACCATGAGCTGGAGGTGCTCGGGAGCCACCGCGTTCGTCACGGCCACGGCCTCCTCCGGCCCGTCGACCAGGCACGCGATCCCGGCCGTCGCCAGCGTCGACTCCAGGTCGGCGCGCCGGCTCGACGCCGCCACGATGCGGTCCACCTCGGCCGAGACGGCCGCCAACAGATCACCGTCCCAGGTCACCAGCCAGGCCAGCCCGTCCGGCCCGTGCTCGGCTTGCACCACCAGGTCGATGGCAGCGAAAGCAGGGGTGGCCCCCGGTGCCGCCACCACGACGATCTCGGAGGGTCCGGCGAAGGCCGAGGCGACGCCCGACGACGCCTGACACCTGGCGCTTCGCCTCGGCGACGTAGGCGTTGCCGGGTCCGGCGATGACGTCGACGGCGGGGATGCTCTCGGTGCCGTAGGCCATGGCGGCGATCGCCTGTGCCCCGCCGACCGGTAGACCTCGTCGACCCCGGCGACCGAGGCGGCACACAGCGTGGCGTCGTCCACCCGCCCGTCCGAGGCGGGCGGCACGCACAGCGCGATGCTCGCCACGCCCGCCACCCGCGCCGGCGCGGCGCACATCAGGACGGTCGAGGGATAGCGGGCCCTGCCGCCCGGCGCGTAGATCCCGGCCCGTCCGACCGGCCGTGTCAGGTGGCTGACGGTGATCCCGCCCTCGACCATGTCAGTCGGGTGGCTCGCCCTCGTGCTCGTGGTAGGCGAGGATGCGGCCGAAGGCCACTTCGAGCGCCTTGAGCAGGTCGGGCTCGACCCGCGACCGGGCCGTCGTCGAGCTCGCCGTCGGGGACCCGCAGGCCGCTGGAGACGTCCACCCCGTCGAGCTCGGCCGTGTACTCGCACGAGCGCCTCGTCCCCGCCCTTCCCGGACTCGCCGGAGGATCCGCGCCACGGCGTCGTGGACGTCCGCACCCGGCGCGACCGGGCGCGGCAAGGCGGCGTCGAACGGCGGCGGATGAGCCGCGTAGGTCCAGGACACGGAGGGACATGAGGTCACAAGGCTACCGGGGCCTTCCGGCGGCTGCCCCGGGCGCCGAGCTGCGGCCCTCTGCGGCCGCCGGTGAGGGACGTCCCGAGACGCCATCGGCCATCATCGTGGGATGTCCACCGCCGCGGAGATCTCCTCTTTGACGTCCAGTCTGGCCGAGCTGCACGAGCGGGTGACCGCCATGGCCGAGGGCGCGCTGGCGGGCGGCGACGAGGAGACGGCGCACGAGCTGATCGCCGTCGAGCGGTCACTCGGCGGGGCCTTGCGACGGCTGCGTCGCTTCTCCCAGGGACACGAGCCGCTAGGACGCGGCTGACAGTCGAGGCCGACCCGGGCCTGGCACCGACCTCAGACGGCGTAGAGGACGAGCTCGTGGCCGAGCAGCGCGGCGGCCGTGCGCAGCACCGTCTGGCGCTGCGCCACGACGGCGCAGTTGCGTCGTTCGGCCAGCTCGACGACCGCGACGACGGCCAGGTCCGAGGTGTCGCAGCGGGCAGCCAACTCGCCGAGCGGCGCGCCGCCTCGCCGCTGAACGGCTCCACTTCGGTGCCGGCCAAGAGCTCGCCGATCCGGTCGCTGCGCGCCTCGGTGCGGTAGCCCTCCGCGACCGCCACGGCAGGAATGACCGGCACGATCCCGTTCGACAGCGCGGCCCGATGCAGCGCCCACATCATCCGGTCGCCACGCGCCGCGGCGTGGAGTGCGCCGAGCCCGTAGACGAGGCCCTCTCGTCGCGTCGGCGCTCACCGCCGCCTGACCCGTGAGGCCACGCCCGAGACGCCCGAGCGCAACCGAGCCAACAGCGCCTCGCCGGCGGCCAATTCCTCCGCGCTGAGCGAGCCGGTCTCACCCTCCCAGGCCGCCACGCCTCGCAGTCCCTGGCGCACTCGCAGCTGCTTCTCAGCCGCCGACGAGAGCCATGCGCTGAACGACACGCCGTCCTGCTTGGCTGCCTGTTCGACCGACGCCGCCACCTCGTCGTCGAGCGAGACCGAGCGCTTGGTGACCATACGCCCGAGGGTAGCACCTGAAGTACTACCAATGCGCCCACACCCACGCTCTACCTGGGACGAAAACACCAATGCCGGCCCGAAGGCCGGCATTGGGCGAGTCGGCCAGGAGGCGGATCCCAGCACACGACTCTTTTGGAACCAGGTGGCGGGAACCGGTTCCGGCGCTAACTGTAGCCCCTGGATATCCCGATTTCACCACTGGGAAACCCGAATTGCCAAAAATGGGGTCGAAACGGCCGTCCCGCGCCGTTTACCGGACCGACGGGCAGAAATCGGCCAACGGGCATGCACCGCAGCGTGGTTTTCGAGCAACACATGTCTGCCCGGCCGTGAAGGATCATCCGGAGGCTGAACGCGCCGCGCTCCGCGGCGGGGACCAGGCTGTTCAGCACGTGTTCCACCTTGACCGCGTCGCGCCGCTGCGACGGCGTCAGACCCTCGAGGAGCCCGAGGCGGTCGCTCACGCGCAGCACGTGCGTGTCGACCGGCAGGCCCGGCAAACCGAACGCCACGCTGCGCACGACGTTGCCCGTCTTGCGGCCCGACGCCGGGGATGGTCACGAGGTCCTTCAGGTCGGTCGGGACGGTGCCGCCGAAACGCTCGCAGAGCGCCGTGGCCATGCCGATCACGCTCTTCGTCTTGGAACGGAAGAACCCGGTGGATCGGATGATCTCCTCGACGTCCTCGGGATTGGCCGCGGCCAACGCTGCGGGATCGGGATATCTGGCGAACAGCACCGGCGTCACCATGTTGACCCGCACGTCCGTGGTCTGCGCCGAGAGGATGGTGGCCGCCAACAGCTGGAAGGGGTTCGTCAAAGTCGAGCGCGCACAGCTCTTCGGCCGTGCCGGGGTAGCGACTCCGCCAGCCGCTCGATCGTCAAGCGGGCCCGGCCCTTCGGTGTCCGGGGCTTCGCCATCTGGCTCAAGGTACCGGGTTACCTTGGCCGCGCGTGGAAGCACTGGCCATCACCGAGCTCGACCTCGGCGCGTTGGGTGCGCCCGACAAGGCGGCCCTGACCGCCTTCGTCGGGCACGGCCGGGGCGGCACGTGGCCATCCGCCGCTGCCCGAGCCCCAGATGCGAGCCGTGACCCGCCGGACGAGCGACCTCCACCGACGGTCGCGCCCTCCTCGCCAGGCAAACGGCAGTCTGGCCGGCAGTGCGTTCCTCACTCCGGGGCACGACGGGACGACGGTGCTCTACGTCGTCGTCGACCCCGCGACCAAGGACGGCGACGGTCGCGTCCGAGCTCATCGGCCGCGCCGCTGGCTGCGGCACCGGCCGCGCTCGCCGGTGCACCTATGGGCCATGCAGGCCGGTCCCGCCGACGACGAGCGGGCCGCGCGCCCTCGGCTTCGTCCCCGAGCGCGACCTGCTGCAGATGCGCGTGCGCATTGCCGTTGCCCGACGAGGTCGTGGCCTCGACCCGGCCGCTGGCCACCCGACCCTTCGTGCCCGGGCAGGACGAGGCGGCGTGGGTCGAGACGAACAACCGGGCCTTCGGCGGGCACCCCGAGCAGGGCGCGTGGACCGTCGAGCAACTCCGCGACCGCATGGCGGCCGACTGGGTCGAGCTGGACGGCTTCCTCCTCGCCGACGACCCCGACGGCCCCGGGCTCATCGGCTCGTGCTGGACCAAGATCCACCGCGACCGCGCGCCGGTCCTCGGCGAGATCTACGTGATCTCCGTCGACCCGCGGCACCACGGCGAGGGATGGGGCCGCTCGCTCACCGTGGCCGGGCCTCGAATGGCTGGCACAGCTGGTGTGACCAACGGCATGCTCTACACCGACGCCACCAACGAGGCCGCCGTCTCGCTCTACCGCTCGCTCGGCTTCACGGTCGACCACGTCGACCGGTCGTACCGTCGCGCGACGGGCGGCGTCGGGACGCCGCCGCACGCCGAGCGCCGCTCAGCCCATCCCGGTCCCGATCGCCTTGCCGACCCCGAAGGTGACCGCGGCGGCGACCGCGGTCACCGCGAGCTGGCGCAGCGCGGACATCACGACCGGGCGCTCGGTGTAGCGGGCCAGCACGACGCCCACGACGAGGGCGGCCACGGCACCGAGCACCACCGACAACACGATGGCCATCGTGCCCGACGTGAACAGCCAGGGCGCGAGCGGGATGAACGCGCCGACGCGCGAACGTGACGAACGACGCCGCCGCGGCCTGCCACGGCGACCCGAGGTTCTGCACCGAGATGCCGAGCTCCTCTCGCGCGTGCGTCTCGAGCGCCAGCTCGGGATCCTGCATGACCTCGTTGACCATGTCGGACGCCACCACCGGGTCGATCCCCCGCCGGACGTACATGCCCCGCAACTCGGCCGCCTCGCCCTCCGGGCTCCGGCGCAGCGAGCGGCGCTCCACCTCGAGCTCGCGCTCCATCAGCTCGCGCTGGGCCGTCATGGAGAGGTACTCGCCGGCCGCCATGGAGAAGGACCCCGCCACCAGGCCGGCGATGCCGGCCAGCCGCACGATCGACGCCGCCCGGATTGGCCCCGGCGATGCCCAGGACCAGGGACACGTTGGTGACCAGGCCGTCGCTGATGCCGAAGACGGCGGCCCGGGCACCGCCGCCCCGCACGTCACGGTGGTGGTGCACCTGGGGGAAGTCGTGCTCGTGCGCAGAGCTCACCGCCGTCAGCGTAGTGAGGTGCCCCCACGCGGGTAGCGTCCCTCAGCGGAAACGAACCCTGACCAGCGAGGAGCACCCCATGAAGACCATCGTCGACGGCGTCGACGCCTTCCACGAGTTAGTCGGCAAGGAGCTCGGCCATTCGGAGTGGCAGACGATCACCCAGGAGCGGGTCAACCTGTTCGCCGACGCGACCGACGACCACCAGTGGATCCACGTCGACCCCGAGCGCGCCAAGGAGGGCCCCTTCGGTGTCGCCATTGCGCACGGATACCTCACCTTGTCGCTGGCTCCCGGTCCTCCTCAACCAGGTCATCCGGGTCGACAACATGAAGTTCGGGGTCAACTACGGCTGCAACAAGGTCCGGTTCCCCTCGCCGGTGCCGGTGGGGTCCGACCTGCGCATGGGCGTGACGGTGGCCCAGGTCGAGGACACCGACGGTGGCGTCCAGGTCACCTACGACCTCGTCATGGAGGTGAAGGACGCACCGAAGCCGGCCTGCGTCGCCCAAGTCGTCTACCGGTACTACCGCTGAGCTGACGACGACGCAGACGACCGGCCGGACCGATGGCACCGCGCGGGCCAACGCCGAGCCCGCTTCCGACCGGCGAGGAGAAGACGGCCCGGGTCCGGGCCATGTTCGACACCATCGCGCCGCGCTACGACCTCATGAACCGCCTGATGACCTTCGGGCTCGACCAGTCGTGGCGCAAAGGCACCGTCGCCGCGCTCGGCCTGCCCGTCGGCGCCCGCGTGCTCGATCTGGCCTGCGGCACCGGCGACCTGACCCGCCTCGCCCTGCGCAGGGCTATCGACGTCGTCGGGGCCGACCTCAGCGCGGGCATGCTCGCCGCCAACGGCACGCCCGGCCCCGTGGTGGAGGCCGACGGCAGCCGGCTGCCCTTCGGCGACGGCGCCTTCGACGGCGTCGTCTGCGGCTACGCGCTGCGCAACTTCACGGATCTGGGCGCCACGCTGGGCGAGTGCGCCCGGGTGCTGCGCGCCGGCGGGCGGCTCGCCGTCTTGGAGGTCGACACGCCGACCTCTCCCGCCTCTGGCGCGCCGGCTACGACGTGTGGTTCACCAAGGCCGTGCCGCTCCTCGGCGGCGCTCTCTCCGACAAGGAGGCCTACGACTATCTCCCGCGCTCGGTCGTCTACCTTCCCCCCGCCCCGACGCTCCGCGCCCTGCTGCGCGAGGCAAGGGCTTCTCCGCGGTCGGCATCCGGCCCTTGGCGGGCGGGCTCAGCCAGCTCATCGTGGCCACCCGCGCCGGAGCGCCGGCGACCGTGACGACCGTGGACCTCCACGCACGCTGCGTGCCGCTCGAGTTCGGGCCCGACGCGCTGCAGTTCGACGGCAGCCCGACCGTGCTCTTCGACCGGCCGGGGCTGACCCTGGTCGGCTGGGGCACGGCGCAGCTGGTCGAGGCGAGCGACGCCTCCGACGGCGCTGGCGGCCATCCCGTGCGAGGACCCGGTGGGCTGCCTCGGCTCGGGCGTCGTCGCCGCTGGGCGCCCTGCCTTTCACCGGCGCCATGTCCGGGCTGCTCGTCATCCCCCGCTTCACCATGGGCATCGCGCGCGACGCCGACGGCGTCACGCGCCGCTGGGCCACCGCGGTCGGCCCGTCGGACACCGCCGCTGCCGACCACCGGCGAGCTCTTCGACGCCGTGATCTGGCAGTACGGGACCACCCCCGCCCGGCCTGGCCCACGTCCTTGACAAGGACCCCGCCGTCGCCGGTGTGACGCACCGCCATGACCTCGGCCGGGTACCGCCGACATGGTGGCCACGGCGGTGGCGCAGATGGAATCGCCTGACGCCACCTTGCGCAAGGTGGTCCTCTCCCGGCCCGTGACGATCGAGCTCGACGGGCCGCTGCACCTCGCGGAAGTCCTGCGCCGGCTGCGCGCCGGCGAGCCCAACTGCACGATCTTCTCCATGCCCGTGCCCGACGGCACCTTCTTCGGCGCCAGCCCCGAGCTGCTGGTCGCCCGCCACGGCGACCGGGTGGCCGCCCATCCGCTCGCCGGAACGGTCCCACGAGGCGACACGGCGCGCCGCGACGCCGACGCGCAGCGCGAACTGGCGCGCTCGGACAAGAACCGCGCCGAGCACCGCTACGTGGTCGACGAGATCGCTGCCACGCTCGCCGCCCGCTGCGCAGAGCTCTCGGTGCCCGACGAACCATCGCTCGTCGCCTTCCGCTCGGTGGCCCATCTGGGCACCCGCATCGAGGGTCGCCTGCGCGCCCCCGGCACCGACGTCCTCGACCTGCTCGCCGACCTGCACCCCACACCGGCCGTGGGCGGCACCCCGCGGCCCGAGGCGCTGGCGTTCATCGCCGCGCACGAGGCCGGCGAGCGGGGCTACTGGGCAGGCCCCGTCGGCTGGGTCGGCGCCGCCGGCGACGGCGAGTGGATGATCGGCATCCGCAGCGCCCGCCTCCACGAGGACGGGAGGGCCGTGACCCTGCGCGGCCGGCGTCGGGCATCGTGGCCGGCTCGCAGCCCGAGGCCGAGGCGGCCGAGACCGACGTCAAGCTGGCCACCGTCATTGAGGCGGTGGTGCCGGGTGGCGTCAGTGCAGCTGCGGTGAACGGACGGGCGCCGGCGGACGGCTCGGCGCCGCCGCCTCCACGTGGCTGGCCGCCAGCGGGATCTTGACGAGCAGCGTCGCCCCCGAACCCGGGCGCCGGACACGACCTCGGCCGTCCCGTGCAGCGCCTCGGCGATGGCCCGCACGATGGCAAGGCCCAGCCCGGTGCCCGACGCCGAGCGTGACGGGTCGCCCTGGTAGAAGCGGTCGAAGATGCGCGACGCCACCTGCCGGTGGGATCCCCGGCCCGTTGTCGGAGACCTTGATGTACCCCATGCGCTGTGCCACCCCCGTCGACACGTTGACGTCGGTACCCGGCGGCGTGTGCGCCGAGCGCATTGCGCACGAGGTTGTGCGCCACCTGCGCGAGACGCTCGCTGTCCCCGACCACGATGACCGGCGGCGCCGGGCTCGAGGATCAGGTGGTGGTCGTGCTCGACCGCGTTGGAGTCACCGACCGCGTCGACGCAGATGCGATGGAGGTCGACGGGCTCGGCCCGCAACGGTCGGCCCCGGTCCAGCTCCGCCAGGAGCAACAGGTCCTCGACGAGGCCGCCCATTCGAGTCGCCTCGTCCTCGATCCGTTTCAACGCCTTGCGCCGGCCGTCCTCGTCGGAGAAGCCGCCCCGGCCCAGGAGCTCGGCGTAGCCGCGGATGGACGTGAGGGGGGTGCGCAGCTCGTGCGACGCGTCAGCCACGAACTGGCGAAGCCGCTCCTCGGACGCCGACTTCTCGGCGAACGCGCCCTCGATCTGGGCGAGCATCTCGTTGAGCGCCGAACCCAGTTGCCCGATCTCGGTGCCCGGCCGGCCCTCGGGCACACGGCGAGCTCAGGTCGCCCGAGGCGATGGCGTCGGCCGTCGTGGCCATCTGGCGCAACGGCCGCAGGCCGCGCCGCACGACGACGAGCACCAGGACGCCCATGGCCAGGAGGACGGCCAGGCTGGCGAAGAGCTCGACCCTGCGCAACGAGTTGAGCGTGTCGTTGGTCGGGTTGAGCGACAACGACGTCACCAGGGTCCCCTGCGGGACCGTCACGGCGACCGTCCGGTAGGCGCCGTCGGGATCGCCCTTGCTGCCGAGAATGACCGCGTCGGGATCCGGGTGGAACGTGCCGGCGTAGCGCCCGACCCGGACCCGGCTGTAGATCTCGGGCACCTGCTGGACGGGGATGCCCTTGGTCAAGATCGGCGCCGGGATCGGGCTGGGTCGGTGGGCCCGACGGGCGCCGCAACACCACCTTCCCGTTGCGGTCGAGCAACGTGACGTAGACGTCGGAGGAGATGCGGCGCGACAGTGCCGGCTCTGGAGACCGTGCGCGTGGCGCTCGGCCGCGAAGGTCAGGTAGTTGAAGCCCAGCGCTTCGTTCTGCGCCAGGGTGTTGTCGGCCTGGCCGTAGAGGAAGGAGCGGACCGACGCGTACGATGACGACGTCAGCGACCACAGAGGCCGAGCACGAGCAGCAACGCCACGACGGCGACGAGCCGCTTTTGAAGGCTCATCCTTCCCTGGGCAGTCTCAGGGTGTAGCCGACGCGGCGGATCGTGTGGATGAGCGCGGGATCGCGGTGGTCGACCTTCTTGCGCAGATAGCTGATGTACGTCTCGACGATGTTGGGATCACCGTGGAACTCGAAGCCCCAGACGTTGTCGAGGAGCTCCGACTTGGAGATGACGCGTCGCGCGTTCTCGAGGAGGTAGCGCAGCAGGTTGAACTCGGTCGCCGTGAGATCGATGACGTGATCGTCACGCCACACCTCGTGCGTGTCGACGTTCATCGTCAGGTCGGCGAACTGCATGACGGAGGTGTCGGCCGCCGCCCTCTCGCCGGCCCGGCGCAGAATGGCTCCGACGCGGGCCATCAGCTCCTCGATGCTGAACGGCTTGGTCACGTAGTCGTCGCCCATGCTGAGGCCCTCGACCTTGTCCTGGGTCGTGTCGCGGGCCGTCAGGAACACGATCGGCATGTGCTCGCCCTGATTGCGCAGCCGGCGGCAGACCTCGTTGCCGTCGAAGTCCGGGAGCATGACGTCGAGCATCACCAGGTTGGGACGGAAGGTCCGGACCTGCTCGAGCGCCTCGGCGCCGGTCGAGGCGACGCCGACCTGGTAGCCCTCGAAGGACAGGGCGGCCGACAGCAGCTCGGCGATATTCGGTTCGTCGTCGACGACGAGGATGCGGGTGGAGGACGCCTCGACCGTCACGCCACAGCACTCTCCTCGTCGCCTCAGGAGGGACACGGTCATCGTGATCCGCACCGGGCTCTCGGTGCCGTCGTAGGGGCCGGGCGCCTCGCCGCCCTTCGCTTGCGCCGCCGACTCCGCTCGCCGGCACCGGCCGTCCCTCCGTACGCCGGGCCGCTCGCAGACTGTGTGCCACTGAGCGCGCGGCGCAGTCCCCGGGCCAGCCGGCCCAGACCCCACCAGGTGACGAGGCCGAGTGCCTCCACGACGATGACCGAGGACATCTTGGATTCGCCCGGCGGCGCGGTCGACGAAGCTGATCGGCACTTCGGTGATGGCCGCCGCCATGCTGCTTGGCCCGGTAGGTCATCTCGATCTGGAAGCCGTAACCCTCGGCCCGGATCCGATCGAGGTCCAGCTTGCGCAGGATCCTGGCCGAATAGGCGCGGTAACCCGCCGTCGAGTCCGCCACGCCGAGCCCGAGCACCGTCGAGGCGTAGATGTTGCCGCCACGCGACAGCAGATGGCGGTGCCAGGCCCAGTTGGGGATGGATCCGCCCTCGATATAGCGGGAGCCGATCGAGACGTCGAACCCCTCCTCGAGCGGCGCCAGCAGCCCCGGCAGATGCGGCGGGATCGTGTGAGAAGTCGGCGTCGATCTCGACGAAGGCGTCGAAGCCGCGCTCGAGGCCCCAGGCGAACCCAGCCCGGTACGCGCTTCCCAGAGCCGGACTTCTCGTTTCGTGGCAGGAGCTGCACATCGGGTATCTCGGCTGCGACCTTTTTTACGATGTCCGCCGTGCCGTCCGGGCTCCCGTCGTCGACGACCAGCACACCCGTTTGGGGCAGACACTCGTGGATCCGGTGCAGCATCCGCTCGATGTTCTCCGACTCGTTGTAGGTCGGAATGACCACCAGCGGCCTCATTACCGGCATTCTAGGAGGTCGTGCCGCGCCGGCTCGGGCGCCCGACGGCGCGGCGGCCGGACCTGGTCCCGCCTCTGGCCTGGGCGTTCGTCCTCGAGCGCCTCCTACGAATCAGCCCAGTCGACTCGAACGGCCCGAACGCCCCGAAGCGGGCCCGGCCTGGTCCTCCATCAGAAGTCCACGGGCTCGACCGGGTCGATCGCCGAGGCCGACCCGGGCTCGGTCAAGCCATCGGGGCCACGGCGGAGCTCCCGAATGATCACCTGGAGCGCTCCGCCCACCGGGATGCCGATGAGCGCTCCGACGAAGGTCCCCAGTCCGCCCGCAATCTTCCCGCCGAGCGTGGCGCCCACCAGGACGGCTATCAGCACCCAGAAGGGGTTGAGTTGGACCGTCCTGCTCATGATGACCGGGTTGAGCACGTGGTTCTCGATCTGCTGGTACACCAGAAATACGACGAGCATGACGATCCCAGCGGGCACGGAGTGGATGGCGGCGATGACGACGACCGGCAGCCCCGCCAGCAAGCCGCCGACGAGGGGCAGCAGGTCGACGAGGGCAACGAAGACCCCGAGCAACAACGCGAAGGGCACCCCGAGGATGGCCAGGGTCGCCCCCGAGATGACGCCCGCGATGACGGACGTGAGCCCGTTCCCGAGCATGTACCCGGTGACCGAGCGGATGGACTCGTCGACCACCCGTTCCAGGCGCTCCGCTGTGCTGGGCCGAAAGAGGCTGAGGAAGCCTCGCCACATCCGTGGCGCCTCGAGCATGGTGAAGAAGGTCAACACCGCGATGGTCAAGATCGCGACGACTGTCGAGATGGCGGCCGCCCCGACAGAGAAGGCGGTCGCGGGCTTGAGCACCTTAGTCAGCTGCGACGTGAGCTTGGAGGAGCCCTCCGAAAGGTATTTCTGCAAGTGCAGGCGGTAGACGAGGCGCCCGAGCGGGCCGCGACCGTGCTTGGCCTCGGACACCAGATGCGGGACCTGCTTGCCGAAGTGAATGGCGGCAGTCACCAGTGGCTCGGTGAAGAGGTACACCAACCCTGCCAGCACAAGAGCGCCGGAGAGGAAGACCAGGACGGTCGCCCCGCCGTGCGACATGCCGTGGCGGTGCAAGTACCGCGTGGCGGGTGTCATCAGCAACGTGAAGAAGAAGGCGATGATGATGTACACGACGATCGTGCGCAGGACCCAGAGCACGAGAATGAGCGCCGCGTTCAGGTCGAGCAGCAAGATGATGGTGGCAACCGAGACCACGATCGTCCCCAACGGGATCCCACGCCGGTCCGCGCTGCCCGTGAGCCTGGACCGCCAGGTGTTCTGAGGCTCAGCGGCCATGGCCCAAGCTTGGCAGCTCCGACCTTCGAAGAGGCGGTTCTTCAGGTGCCCGACGTGCAAGCATGAATGCGATGGAGGCGCCAGACCAGGGGGGCACCGGGGAAGAACCTGGGAGCGGACACGTTCACGCGCCCGAGAGCGGCTCAGTGCGCGAGCCGTCCGCTGCGGCTCCCGCCGGTTCGGCCCACCACGCCGACAGCGAGGCAGTCGGGCGGCATCGACACCGATCGGCGTATCCGTCGATGGGCCGTGTAGCCGAGCTCGGATCAGAATCAGCCGCCGAGCCCGCCCCGCATCGGGCAGGCCGCCGAGCGGCCGTCGTCCGGGGAGCTCGAGGAGTCAGCGAGGCGGCGGAACCTGACGCCGGCACCCCAGCACCGCGCGGCCGCCGGCAGTTGCTGCCGTTCTTGCCACGCAACGTGAAGATCACGCTGATGGTGCTACTCGCCTTCTTCATAGGCGAGTACATCCTCCTGCCGGAGCTGGCCAGCGCGCGCAGGGAGTTCCATCAGCTGAGCCATCTCAACTTCTTGTGGCTGATCGTCGGTGCGCTGCTCGAAGTGGCGGCTCTGGCCGCGTACGCCGAGCTGACTCACACGGTGCTTTCGCCCGGCGCGCCGGACCGCTTTCGCATCTTCCGCATCAACATGTGGGCGCTGGCGATCAGCCACACCCTGCCTGGCGGCACGGTGCCGGGCACGGCGGCCAGCTACCGGCTGCTGACCGAGTCGGAGGTATCGGGCAGCACCGCCGCGTTCGGGCTTGCCGCCCAGGGCATGGGGTCGGCCGTCGTGCTCAACATCATCTTCTGGCTTGCACTGCTCATCTCCATCCCGCTCCAGGGCTACAACCCCCTGTACGGGTTCGCGGCCCTCCTCGGGGTGCTCCTGCTCTCGATCTTCGCTGCGGTGGTGTTCTTGCTCACCAGGGGCGAGAAGCAGACCGGCATCCTGGTCAAGAAGGTGGCCGACCGCGTGCCGTTCGTCCGGGCGGAGACCTTGACCTCGCTGCTGCAGAAGGTCGCCGACCGCATGAAGATCCTCTCCGCGAGCTCGGATCTGCTGGTCAAGGCCGGTATCTGGGCGGCGGCCAACTGGCTGCTCGACTGCGCGTCCCTCTACGTCTTCTGCCTTGCCTTCGGGGCCAAGATCTCTCCGATCGACGTGCTGGTCGCCTACGGGCTGGCCAACATCCTCGCCGTCATCCCCCTCACGCCGGGCGGTCTGGGGGTCGTCGAGCTGACGGTCGTTGCCGTCTTGAAGGGATTCGGCGTACCCGGCGGCGTGGCCGCAGCCGGTGTGCTCAGTTGGAGGCTCGTGAACTTCTGGCTCCCCATCCCCTTCGGTGGCTTGAGCTACCTGTCGTTGCGCTTCGGCCATGCCCGCTCGCGTCTGACGTGCGCGTCGCCAGGGGCCAAGGCCGCTACCTCCTAACCGGCTTGTCACCTTCCGCCTCGGCGCGCTGGACGGCGGCGCAACGCGCCCGCATGGCCCGCACGCGGCCCGCCACGCCGGGTGGCGACCTCGAGGGTGAGCAGCGGCTCTACCGAGACGTGGCCGGCTCGGCGTCTCTCGTGCCCGCCGGTCGTGTCGGCGACCTGCGTATGCGGACACGAGTCGTCGACGCTGAGGTCGCGCACGCCATTGGGCGCGGCACCGAACAGATCGTGCTCCTCGGCGCCGGGTACGACGGACGGGCGATGCGCTTCGCCGACGACGCGCTTCGCTGGTTCGAGGTCGACGCCGCCGGCGTGCTCGACGACAAACGGCAGCGCCTACGCGTGCTTGGCCTGGCGCCGTCGCAGGTGGTCTGGGTGAGCGCCGACCTCGAGACCGACGAGATCGGCGCCGCGCTCGATGCGGCCGGTCATGACCCCGGTCGCCCGTCCCTGTTCGTCTGTGAGAGCGTGCTGGTCGCATTCCCGCTGGCCGTGACCGCGTCGCTGTGCGAGACCCTGCGGCGCGTGCCGCGCCACGCAGCGCGCTGGTGGCCACCTTCGCGGTGGCACCTGAGCCGACGCCACCTTTGCGGACCCTGAGGACCGCGACCAATGCCGTGTCGCGCGCCTCGGTGAGGCCCGGCGCGACGAACTCCGGCCCGGCGATCCCGAGAAGCTCTTGATCGTCACCGGCTGGCATGTCACCCACGTCGAGCACGGTCCCGAGCACCTCCTCGACCGCGGCGCACACCAACTTGTCTTCGTCTGCGAGCCGATCTCCGGGGCCTAGCCTCGATCATTCGTCCGACAGCGGGCTGGCTGGCTCCAGCCCGGAAAATTCGACTCGCTGGCCCGTTGATGTCGCCATGACCGCATCGGGGGCGTGAAGGATCCGGATCGCTTGGTTCGTTTCGTAGTGTCACGCCCTGCGGAATCGCTTCGGGGTCGGGCGCCGAGACCCGTTCTGTTATGGGAAGGCGGCGCGAAGGCGTGTAAAGGCGGTGGCCAGTTCGCTGGCCCAGGGCCAGGTCTCGTCGAGATGCACGATGAGGTCACGGCCGCGGTGGGCGAGGACGGCGGCCACGTGCAGGACCCGGTAGCGCATGGTCTTGGGCTCGGCCTTGGCCAGGGCGCCCTCGAAACAGGTCATCTGGCTCCAGGCCAACAGTGACCCGGCGATCAATGACACCGCCACCCAGGCTTCGTTGGCGCAGTAGCCGTCGAAGGGCAGGTTGGCCAGTCCGCATGCCTTCCAGCACCGCACCCGGTCCTCGACCCGGGCGTGGCCGCGGTGGCGCAACTCCAAGGCGGCGATGTCTGTGCTGTCGGTGTTGGTGATGAAGCAGGTGTGGCGCCACCCAGCATGGGTGTCGAAGAGCGAGAGCTGGGCGCCCGGGTGCGGGCGCTCCCGGCGACAGATCACCCGCATGTCATCGGGCCATCCTTTGAGCTCGATGATCTCGGTGAGCTCGACGACCTCGGCGCCGTCTCGGATCCCCCCGTCGAGTTCTGTGGCCCGCACCCAGTCCTCTTCTTGGGCGAGCAGCAGGGCGTCACGCACAGAACCCCTGATGGAAAAGCCAATCGAGTAGTCGAAGTTGGCATCGCTGAGCGATTGGACGAAGCGGTGCGAGGCCCCAGCCGAGTCGGCCCGGACCAAGATGGGATGGACGACCAGGGTGGGGTCGTCACCTTCTTCGTGGCCGAGTGCGTACTCAGCGGGCACCGAGCGGACCACCAGCTCGAGCAACTCGAGGTGGTCGTCGGTGTCGTTGGGTGCGGCGTTGCCCGGGTGAAGCATGGCGCCCAAGGGCTCGCGGGTGTTGTCGCACCAGGCGCCCAAGGGGTTGAACCCGAAGCCGCGCTTATACGTGGCGGCGGCGTCCTCTTTTTCCGAGGACACATCGAGCAAGGTGGAGTCGAAGTCCCAGATCATCGGACCGACCGGTGGCGCCGCCGCCCAGACCGCCGCCCGGGCTTGGGCCAGCGCGACCGGGATGGCCCGCAGTTCAAAGACGGCCGTGGCGTGCATGGCCCGCCAGGCTGTCGCCACAGAAGCCACCGGACCGAAGAGCCCCTCTTGTTCTTTGAGGGTGCCGATGTCGGCCAGGCAGTCCGCGCCGTCGGCGATCGCGATCGCCAGATGGGTGAGGACGACGCCCGGATCGTGGGTGTGCCAGTTGATCCCGCAATCCTCCATGGCCACCGACATGGCCTCGGTCAACCCGCTGCGATCAGCCAGCTCGGCCAAGAGTGCCGCACCGGCATGGCTGACCAAGTTCTTGGCGTCGGGTATCACTTTGGCGCGACGGACCGAGCGACTACGGTGCACTTTCAAGGAGCTCTCCTCCTGGTTGGTGAACGCTGTTGTGGTGACAGTCATTCTTCCAGGAAGGAGAGCTTTTTACGCGGACGCGCGCACCACTGATTCAGTGGTCGGACGAATTATCCAGGCTAGGTGCCGGCACGCGACGGCGCCATCGACCGCCGCAGGACCCTGACTGGGCGCTCGGCGACCGAGCGCAGCAGGCGGACGCCGGCGCCCGCGATGAGGACCACGAACAAGAGCGCGAAACAGTCCGAGACGGGAATGAGCCAGCCCCGCCCGGCGAAGACGATCGAGGGGCCGTGGGGCACCCACCAGTACGGAGCGGCCCACAAGAGGACCACGACGCCCAGCGCGTACCACTCGCCGTAGCGTGGCCGGTCCTCGGCCAGGGCGAGCCAAGCCACCAGGAGGACCACCCAGATGAAATGGTGCGACCACGACACCGGGCTGGCCAACGACTCGGTCGCTTCCACGACAAGGAGGCCGAGCACCGCCGAGGAACGCCGAGAGGCGCCGGCGGCGACCAGGAGCCCGATCGCAGCGACGCTCACCACCACGACGAAGGTGGTCGACGTCGTGACGGTGTGGCCCAGCGCCCGCTCGAGCGCGCCGAGCAGGCCCTGGTTGCCCACCCACGAGAGCATGCCCGCCCGCTGCGGGTCGCGGATGTAGTGCGTCCAGTAGGACCACGATGTCGACGCGTTCACGACGGCTGCGAGCAACGCGGCGGCGCAGAACGAGACACTGGCGCGCACGCCCGCCCGGCCCTGGCGCTGTCATGAAGAGGTACGGGATGAGGATGAGCGGCGTCACCTTGATCGCAGCCGCCAAGCCCGACCAGGACGCCCCGGGGCACCGGCAGCTCCATGGTCAGGTCAGCCACGACCATGAGGGCCAGGATGATGTTGACCTGCCCGAGGAGGAACGTCTGGCGCACCGGGTCGAAGAACGCGACCGGGAGCAACAGGACGAGGGCCCACCAGATGATGCTGCGGCGATCGAGCACACGGCACACCGCACGCAGGCTGACCGCGAGCAACCCGAACAACGCCGCAAGGTTGACCCACGAGAACACGACCTCGCAGACACGAACAGGGAGGTGTGCGAACGGCGCGAACAACAGCGCGGAGAACGGCGGATAGGTGAAGCCGAGGTGGTCGGCCGGATAGGTGACGCTGAAGAGGTTGTTCGACGCTGCGTGTGCACCCCCGAGGAGGTAGGTCGCCAGGTCGAGCTGCCGGTGGACCAGCGCAAGCACCGTGACACCGAGCACGGCCATCGCGCCCGACAGCACGGGCCACGCCCAGCTGCGCGCCGAGGCCATCGCGCGCATGCGCAGGGCCAATGCGTCGCGGGCCATGCCGCGGGACTGTGCCGAGAACCGGACGCGCCGGAGACGATCTCACATTCGGCCTATACCCGGCAGACGCCCCGACGTGGCTACGAAACAGGCCTCGCCTCGTCACCTTCTCCGACGCGGAGATCAGAGTCGAGGCGGCGGCGGGCCCGCTCCCGCGCCAGTTCCTTCAGTCGCTCCTGGGAGCTCACACCGTGGCGGTTGGGCACGCGGCGCCAGCGCCGGTCGGAGCCGAGCTCCCACGCGTTGGTCTCGTCGGCGAAGACGAGGTCGAGCACCTCGAACAGTCGTCCCTGGAGCTCGGGGTCGTGCACCGGGACGACGACCTCGACCCGTCGGTCGAGGTTCCGCCCCATGAGGTCCGCAGACCCGATGAAGATCTTGAGGGGCAGACCCGGTCCGGCCGCCGGGTCGGCGGGGGGCCCACCGAAGCGGTAGATCCTCGAATGCTCCAAGAAGCTGCCCACGATGGAGCGGACGCGAATGCGCTCGGAGAGCTCGGGGATGCCGGGCCGGAGCCGGCACAGGCCGCGGACGGCCAGGTCGATCTCGACGCCGGCACCCGAGGCGCGGTAGAGCGCGTCGATCATGGACGGCGTCGGTGAGCCCGTTGAGCTTCATCACGATGCGACCGCCGGGTCCGGCGTCGGCCTGCTCCTCGATCATGGCCATGATCCGCTTGCGCACCGTCACGGGCGACACGAGGATCTGTCGGTAGGAGGCGTGCTTCGAGAAGCCGGTGAGATAGTTGAAGAGCTCGCCGACGTCGGCACCGATCTCCGGATCCGACGTCAGCAGGCCGAGGTCCTCGTAGATGCGGGCGGTCTTGGAGTTGTAGTTGCCAGTGCCGACATGGCAATACGGGCGCACACCGTCGTCCTCGCGCCGTAACACCAGTGCGGTCTTCGAGTGTGTCTTGAGGCCGACGATGCCGTACACGACGTGCACGCCCACTTCTTCGAGCTTGCGGGCCCACCCGATGTTCGCCTCCTCGTCGAAGCGGGCCTTGAGCTCGACGATCGCCGCAACCTGCTTGCCGTTCTCGGCGGCGCTGATCAACGACTGCACGATGGGGCTGTCGATGCCCGTGCGGTAGAGGGTCTGTTTGATGCCGAGCACCGCGGGGTCCTCCGCCGCCAGCGCGACGAACGCCTCGACGGAGGTGGCGAAGGAGTCGTAGGGGTGGTGCACCAAGACGTCGCGCTCGCGCAGCATGGCGAAGAGCTCGGCGGGCTCGTGCGCCACCTGGGCCAGCCGGGGCGGCGTCATCGGCGTCCACGTCTCCGCGTGCGAGGTCGGGTCGGTCGAGGGCGTACACGCCCCACAGGCCGCTCAGGTCGAGGGGCGCGGCCACCCGGAACACCCCGTCGGCGCCGACCTCGAGCTCGGTAGCGAGCAGATCGGCCAGGTCCTGGCCCATGTCGGCTTCGATTTCGAGGCGGAGCGCCTTGCCGAAACGCCGGCGGCGCAGCTCCATCTCGATGGCGACCAGCAGGTCGTCCGCCTCGTCCTCTTCGAGTGACAGGTCGGCGTTGCGGGTGACCCGGAAGGCGTGGTGGTGGCCGATCGTCATGCCGGGGAACAGCGAGTCGAGGTGGGCGGAGATCACCTGTTCGAGGGGTACGAAACGCTCGCCGTCGGGCATGACCACGAAGCGCGGCAGGGCGGGCGGCACCTTCACCCGGGCGATGCGGCGCTCCCCCGTGGACGGATCCTGCACCTCGACCACGAGGTTGAGCGACAGGTTCGAGATGTAGGGGAACGGATGACCCGGGTCGACCGCCAGCGGGGTGAGGATCGGGTAGATCTGGCGCTGGAAGACGTCGACGAGGTGCTCGCGGTCGTCGTCATCGAGGGAGGACCAGTCGGAGAGACGGATGTCCGCCTGTGCGAGCGCGGGCACGATGAGATCCAAGAAGATGTGGTCCTCGCGCCGGACCAGCTCTTCGACGCGGGCCCGGATCATGGTCAGCTGCTCGCCCGGGCGCAGGCCGTCGACGCTGCGCGTGCGCACGCCCGCCGCCACTTGGTCCTCCAGCGCCGCCACCCGTATTTGGTAGAACTCGTCCAGCAGCTCGGCGAAGATGGCGAGGAACTTGGTCCGCTCGAGCAGCGGCTGCCCGTCGTCCTCGGCCAGATCCAGGAGTCGCGCACCGAAGTCGAGGCGTGACTGCTCCCGGTTGGTGAAGCGCTGGTACCCGAAGGCCTCGATCTGCTGATACGTCGGTGGCGTCGGGGTGGTCGGCCTGGGTCGCGGCGTGCTGCCTGGGTGTTCGGGTGGCCGCCGGTCACCTCAGAGGGCTGTACCTGGGATCGAGGCTGAGGCTGAGTCTGGGTCATGAGTGGAGGTGTCGGCGTGCGCTGCTGAGGGGTGCCGCGGACGGCGGGATGGCACCCCGATCCTACCCCCCACCACTACGATTCGCCCGGTGCCGTCACGAGCCCGTCGCACGCGCATCCCGCGTTACACCTTCGGGCCGAAGCCCAAGCGACGCACCGAATTGGGGCTGCTCATCTTCGGCTCGCTGCTGATCGTCGCGCTCTACGTCATCGCGAGTCTCGGCCAGAACGCCAAGCTCCCACCCGACCTCGGACCCTTCCTCGGTGTCATCCTCGGCCTCGCCCTGGTCGCCCACATGGCCAACCGCTGGCTGGTGCCCAACGCCAACGCCGTCATCCTCCCGCTGGCGGCGCTGCTCAACGGGATCGGTTACGTCGTCATCGCTCGCTGGGACCACTGGTACCCGGGTGAAGCGCGGGACCAAGCCCTCTGGACCGCCGCCGGAGTGCTGTTGTACGTCGTGACCCTGCTGGCGGTGCGCTTCTCGCGCGACCTGGAGCGCTACCGCTACCTCCTGCTGCTCGTCGCAGGCATCCTTCTCGTCGCGCCTCTGTTCTTCTCGCCCATCGGCGGCGCGCACCTCTGGGTGCACGTGGGAACCTTCGAGTTCCAGCCGGTCGAATTCTCCAAGATCCTCTTGTGCATCTTCTTCGCGTCCTACTTCGCCGAGAACAAGGAGCTCTTGGCCATCCCGACGGCCCAGATCGGCAACCGGCTCTACCTCGACCCCCGACCCGCTCGTGCCCATCATCGTGGCCTGGGGCGCCGCCATGGCCATCATCGGCACCGAGGACGACATCGGCTTCGCCGCGTTGCTGTTCGTTCTGTTCATCGGCTTGCTCTGGGTAGCCACGGGGCGGGTGGGCTACCTGGTGCTCGGCGTGGTTCTCTTCATCGTCGGCGCCTACATCGCCGCCCACTACTTCGGGCAGGTGCATCTCCGGATCAGCGTGTGGCAGAACCCATGGGAGACCGCCGCCAACTACAACAACAACGGTTACCAGCTCAGACAGGCCTGGTTCTCACTGGGGTCGGGCGGGGTCGGTGGCACCGGACTCGGCTACGACCACTTCGCGTACCTGATCCCCGAGTTGACGAGCGACATGGTCTTCGCCGCCATCGGCACCGAGATGGGCCTGGTGGGGGCCGTGGCAGTGGTGATGGCCTTCATCCTCCTCGTGGGCGCCGGCTTCCGGGTGGCCCAGACGGCCCGCTCGGACTTCTCACGGCTGATGGCCACCGGCCTCACCCTGATCATCGGCTTCCAGGCCTTCTTCATCATGGCGGGGGTGGTGCGGCTCTTGCCCTTCACGGGCATCACCCTGCCCTTCGTCGCCTATGGCGGGTCGTCGCTGCTGGCGAACTACATCCTCATCGCGTTGATGTTGCGGATCTCCGACGAGGGCGCGCAGGCCCAGGCCGAGATGCTCGCAGCGGGTGCGGCCGCCGGCCCCGGCGAGCGGCCCATGGTGCCGGCCCGCTGAGCGGGCTCAGTCCGCGCCAGCACCGGTGTTCGAGCCGCCGGCCACCTCGTACGACCACAGCTCAGAACCGACGGACACCGGGCCGCCGTGCGGTGAGGGCTTGTCGGCACCGGCGTGACCGTGGGCGAAGGCCGGCGAGGCGACCCACTTCTGGAACGACTCCTCGTCACGCCATCGGGTGACGACGAGCCACTGACGCCGCTCGTCGGTCGGGCGGAGCAGTTCGAACCCCTCGAAACCATCCTGGTCGTCGACCGCATGCGCCCGTGCGGCAAAGCGACGTGCCAGCTCGTCACCGGCGCCCTCAGGCACGGTGATGGCGTTGATCTTGATCACGGTCGGTCCTTCACCAGCAGTCATGGCACCTCATCAGCGGATTCGGGGATCGGGCACTGATCTTCTCAGGTCCACTCTGAATTCACCACAGAAGGGATTTGTGACCACCGGAAACTTCAACGTCGACCTCAGTTCTGAACGTGCCAACGCTCCCTCGATCACGATCACCAGCGCCGGTCTCGACCCGACGGCCAGCACGTTGAAGATCGCCTGATCCCGACGACGCCCGTGCGTCCTTGTCTTGAGTGCGTCGAGGGCGGCCTTGTGGGGCGTCCTCATGGCTGTTCCACCGGAAGCACATCGCCGAGATGCTCGAGCAGCCGCTCGTCGACCAGGATCGGCGCCGCCACCGGCATCCGCAGCGCGAGCACGATGCCGTCGGAGGGCCGGCAGTCGACCCGTTCACGACCGCCGGGCGTCATGAGATCGAGCTCTGCCAAGAGGTTGCCCTCCTCCCGCCCGACCAGTCGCACTGCAATCACGTCGATGCGCGCGTGCTGCAACACGTCCATGAATAGTTCGTGCGTCATCGGCCGACGGCCGCTGATGCGCCGAAGGGCCTGCGCCATCGCGATGCCTTCCGGCAGTCCCAGAGGGAACACGAGCTCACGCATCGGTGGCTCGCTCTCGACCAGGGTGACGCTTGGGTATTGGGAGGGCAGATCGAGCGACACGTCGTCGACGTCCATGACCCGGAAGGTCGCCGCGGGCGCGGGAGGCGAGGCTGGAGGTGGCACCGGGCTGGACGGTGACTGGCCGGGTCCCCCCTGCTCCTCCGACTCCGCCTGCTCGTCGGAGTCGCCCGGGTCGTCCGTCAGGCCTGGCTGTACGTCGGTCACCGCGACCGTCGGCGGGCGCCGACGCTGAGAGCGAGCCCCACCGCAGCGAAGAACACCAGCACGGCCGTGCCCCCGTAGCTCACAAATGGAAGCGGAATGCCGGTGATGGGCATGATGCCCATGGTCATCCCGGCGTTTTGAAAGACGCTGAAGGCGATGAAGGCGAACAAGCCGGCGCAGATCAGGCGTCCGAAGATGTCGCGAGCGACGACCGCAGCATGGAGCACCCGCCAGGCGATGACGCCGAGCAGGCCCAAGAGCCCGACCGAACCCACAAAGCCCAGCTGCTCGCCCACAGCGGTAAAGATGAAGTCAGTCTGCTGCTCGGGGACGTAGCCCAGGTTCGTCTGGGCGCCATGGCCGATCCCCGAACCGAACCAACCGCCCGATCCGATGGCGTTCTTCGCCTGCTGCCCGTTGTAGATCGCCTCTTGCACATAGGGGTTCGTGCTCTTGGCGTTGGGGTTCAAGAAGGTCGTGAGGCGGGCGATCTGGTAGTGGTGCAGCAAACCGCCCTCGACCGACACGAAGGCTACCAATGCGACGCCGATGAGGAGGAAGATCAAGATCCGGACCGGCAGCCCCGCGACGGCCAGGAGGACCAACAGGACGATCACCATGATCATGGCGGTGCCGAGGTCCGGCTGGAGCAGGACCAGCACGATCGGGATGCCAGCCATGATGATCAGCCGGAAAACGTCGCGCCAGGCCAGGCCTTCTTCGTCACGGCGCGCGCAATAGGCGGCCACCGCCAGGATTAACGCCAAGACCGCGAACTCCGACGGTTGGAGCTGCAATGGGCCCAGGCTGAACCAGCGGGCAGCGCCCTGAGCGCTGCTGCCGACCACGAAGACTCCCAGCAGTGCGAGGACGATCAGCCAGTACAACGCATTGGCCAGCGGTTCGAGCCGCCGGTAGTCGATCAGCGCGACGACCACCATCGTGATGATGCCGAGCACCACGAAGAGGCCCTGCTTCTTGAGGAACGTCTTGGGGTCGTCGCCTTGGGCCAGCAACGGACCCCGCGTTGCCGTGTAGACCATGACCAACCCGACAGCAGAAACGAGCAAGGTGGCGATGACCAGGATGTAATCGACAGGGGGGACACTGCGCCTGGCGGCAACATGTGTTCGGTCCAAGATGGTCATAACGCGGATTCGGGGACACAATATCGGCCGTGACCTCTTCCTCCCTGGCGCCGACCCATGCCCTGGTAGACACCACGCGCTGGCTCGCGGCAGCGAGCACCAGCTCAGCCAACCAGACCAATCAGGTGGACCAGGGTGGTGGCTGGCTCTACCACCTCCTCACCAAACTTGGCGTGAGCCCCGACACCGCGTCGACGGTTACCGACTTGATCATCAGACCTCTGAGCATCCTCGTCGTCGTCATCGTTGCGCTTATCGTCGCCCGCCTTGGGACCCGGGTGATCCGACGCGTGCTCGAACGCGTGGCCAACCAGGCCACCAACCGCTCCGGGTCGCCGCGGGCAGGGGCGCGCGTAACCACGATGTCGGGCGTCATGGCCAACGTCTGGCGCTTCTTCGTCTTCGTCGTTGCCGGTGCCATCGTGCTCGGCCTGCTCGGCATCAACCTGACGCCGCTGCTGGCCAGTGCGACCATCATCGGGGCCACGCTGGGATTCGGGGCGCAGCAGATCGTGCGCGACTACTTCTCTGGTGTCCTCATGACCATGGAGGACCAGTACAACGTCGGCGACTCCATCGCGGTCGGTGGGATGACCGGCGTGGTCGAGGACGTGACGATGCGCCTCACGCGCTTCCGCGGGGTCGACGGCACCATTTACATCGTGCCCAACGGCGACATCCGCCTCGTCGGCAACCTCTCGCGGGGTTGGGCGCGCGCGGTGGTGGACTTGACGCTGCCAGGTGCCACGGCGGCGGACCTCGATGCGGTCCGGCGCGTGATCGAGGAAGCGGCGCACCACGTGGCGGCGGACCCGCAGTTTGCGGCGCATTCCACCGAGCCACCAAAGCTCGTCGGCCTCCTCGCGGCCGACTCGTCGACGATCACCATGCGCGTGATGCTGCTGACAACTCCATCGCAGCGCGATGCACTCACGAGCGCCTTACGCGAAGAGGCGCTCACGGCGCTGGCCAAGGCCGAGCTGTGGCCGGTCGATGTGGCGCCGCCCGCCGCGCCTGCGCGCTGATCAGCTCACCCTCCGCCGCTCCGCCGCTCGCCGCTGGCCGGTGCCGCGGCGGTGTTCAGCTCGGGGGACTCGCCACCGCTGCGGCCTCCCACATAGCCTCGAGCGGAGGTTGCTCGCCGGTCCAGAGGGCGAGTTGGGCAGCCGCCTGGTGCACCAGCATGCCGAGGCCGTCGAGGGTGGTCGCTCCCGCGCCCGCCGCGAGCGCCAGCCATGTTGTCGGCCTGGGGGCGTAGACCAGGTCGACGGCGACCTGACCCGGCCGCAGCTGGCCAGGCGCCACCAGCCACTCCCCCGTCCCGGTACTCGCCGCAGTCCCTGTCCCGGCCATCCCGACGGGCGTGGCGTTCACCACCAGGTCAGCGGCGGCCACCGCCCGCTCTATCCCCCGCGGTCGTCGGCCGCCACCACCGAGCCCGCGTCACCGGCCAACGCCGCCGTGGCGTGAGCGCGTTGCAGAGTCCGGTTGAGCACCGTGACGCCCGAGGCGCCGTGTTCGACCAACGCCAACACGACCGCACGCGCGGCGCCGCCAGCGCCCACCACCAGACACATCCGGCCTGCGGGATGGAAGCCAGCGCCCCGGCCGAGCGATGCGACGAAACCCTTCGCCGTCCGTGTTGACGCCCCGCAGGAGGCCGCCAGTGTTGATGATGCAGTTCACCGCATCGAGTCGGCGTGCCTGCTCGCTGAGCTCGTCCACGGACGCGGCGACGGCGGCCTTGTGCGGCATGGTGACAGAGAGCCCCGCGACCTCGCACCGTCGCATCTCCTCGAGCGCGGACGGCGCGGCGCCGGGCGCTACCTCAAAGGCGAAGGACTGCCAGGACGCACCGAGTCCGAGCACAGCGAAGGCAGCGTTGTGCAAGACGGGCGAAAGCGAGTGGGCGACCGGGCTCCCGATCACCCCGACGATGGTCGTGCCCGGGCCCAGCAGACGCCGGGCCTCCTCCATGGTCCGGGACTCGAACGCAGGCTCAGCCACGTCAGGGAAGCCCGCGCGACTTGCCGAGCGCCTCGTTTGCCAACTGCTGCGCGTAGGTGTCCGAGAAGGCCATGACGCCGTTCTTCTGCACGAGGACGAAGTAGAGCCAGGCCCCGGCCGGTGGGTGGAGGGCCGCGTCCATGGCGTCCTTTGACGGCATGGAGATCGGGGTCGGCGTCAGGCCGTTGTTCAGATACGTGTTGTAGGGCGTCTGCAGCTGGAGATCCTTTTGCGTCACCGTTCCCCCGTCTTGGCCGAGGGAGTACAGGACCGTCGAGTCCATTTGCAGGGGGATACCCTGCGCAAGGCGGTTATAGATGACCCGAGCCACGTCAGGCATGTTGACCGGGATGTAGCCCTCCTTCTCGACGATGGAGGCGGCGACGATCACCTGGTACGGCGTCAGGCCGAACGCCGATGCCGCCGTCGTCGTCAACCCCTTCGCCTGCGCGTCCCGGTCGAAGCGCTGCACCATGTCGGCGACGATGGTCGCGTCGCTCTCACCGGGGAGAATCAGGTACTCGCCCGTGCCCAGCATGCCCTCGAGGTCGTTGGAGCCCGGCGGAGAGAACGAAGAGTGCACCGCGCCGCTCGCCGCGGCTTTCTCGAATCCGCCCTCGTCGTGGCCCGGGATGCTGTCGACCTGGGCCGCGACCTCCGAAAGGGTGAAGCCGGGTCGCACGTCCACTGGGTAGATGTTCGGCCCGGCAGTCAAGAGGGAGCGCACCTCGGAGAAGGTCTGGTTCTCGTGCAGGGCGTAGCTGCCGGGGAGCACTGTCGGCGAGCCGTGCAGCACGTCGAAGACGCGGAAGGCATACGAGCTCGCCGATGACGTGTTCGGCGTTGAGGGAGTCGATGATGGCGCTCGTCGACTCCCCTTGGTTCACCGTCACGACGACTTGGGGCCCCTCGGGCCCGAGCGCGTGGGATTCGAGCTCGTACCAGAGCACGAAGGCCAAGACGAGCACGACCAGGCCACCCGCGATACCGGCCAGGATCCTGCGGCGCCGACGCCGCTGGGCCGAGCGTGCCGCGTGCCGGCCGGCCCTGGTCCCCTCGGTGCCACCCTCCGGTGCCGCCGCGTCGGCCGACCCGGCTCCGGGCTCGGGCTCGAGATCAGATTCGGATTGGGGCTGCGGCCACGGGAACTCGTCGTCGTGCGCTGGCATGCTCGTGTCGTCGGGTCCGCCGGTCCCACTCATCGGGCGTCCAGCCAACCCTGCAGCAGGACCATGGCGGCCGCGCTGTCGACCACCTGGCGCGCCGCCTTGCCGGTCCGGCCCGCCGTGCGCATGGCGCGCTCGGCCTCCACGGTCGTGAAGCGCTCGTCGGCCGTCTCCACCACGACGCCGTCGGGCTCGAGCAGGGTGCGCAGCGCAGCCGCCTCGTCAAGGGCTGCCTTCGCCGCGGGGCCGACCTCGCCCGAAAGGCTGAGCGGCAAGCCGACAATCACGGTCGACGCCTCGACCTCGCGTACGGCGTTGACCACAGCGCGGCGATCGCGTGCGGCATCGCCGCTGCGCTCGATCGTGCCCCAGGGGCTGGCGATGCTGCGGCCGCTGTCGCTGAAGGCCACCCCGATGCGCTTGGTGCCGAGGTCGACTGCCGCCACCCGGCCAGCTCCCTCGGCGCGCTCGACGTCCCCTGCTGCCACGTTCACTTGGAGAGAAGTCGCCGCGCCTCTTCCAGCGCCGCGTCAATCTGCGAGGGGTCCTTGCCCCCCGCCTGCGCCAGCTCGGGCGAGCCCCCGCCACCGCCACCGACGAGCTTCCCCAGCGTCTTGACCAGCTGGGTGGCGTTGGGCTCGCCACCCGTCGCAGCCGTCACGGACGCCGAGGTGCCGTCAGGGGAACCTCCCAGGACCACGGCGCGCACGCCTTCGTGACGCAGGACGGCCTGGGCGAGCGAGCGCAGCGCGTCAGGCTGGACCTGGTCACGGCGGGCGATCACGACGCCACCGTCGGACGCCGCCTGGGCCGCCAGGCTCTTCGCCTCGGCCTCGCTCGACTGCTGGCGCAGCCGCGACAGCTCCTTCTCGGCGTCGCGCTGGCGCTCCATGACCCGTTCGATCGCGGCCACCAACTCGTCGGGCTCGGTGCGCAACAACTCCGCGGCGGACTGGACGAGCCGCTCGCGCTCGACGGCACGGGCCAGCGACGCCTTCCCCGTCACGGCGAAGATGCGCCGGGTGTTCGAGCCGATGGACCCCTCCGAGAGCAGAGTGATCGGTCCGATCTGGCCGAGCGAGTCGACGTGCGTGCCGCCGCAGAACTCCAGCGAACTCGGTCCGGACTGCACCACTCGCACAGACGCCCCGTACTTGTCGCCGAAGAAGGCGATGGCACCCATCTCTTCGGCTTCGTCGCGCGAGGTCTCGGTCGTATCGACCGCCACGTCGGTCAGCACGGCCGCGTTGGCCAACGCGAAGACTTCGTCGAGCTCCTCGCGGGTCGGCTGGCTGTGGTGTGAGAAGTCGAAGCGCAGGTAATCCGGGGCGACCAGGGAACCCTGCTGGCGCACGTGGTCGCCCAGCACCGTGCGCAGCGCGGAGTGCAAGAGGTGCGTCGCGGTGTGGTTGCGGCGGATGGCCTCACGGCGCTCGCTGTCGATGGTGGCCAGCGCGTCCTGGCCGGCCACCAGTTCGCCGTCGACGCGCGCCTTGTGCACGATCAGCCCCGGCACCGCGTACTGGGTGTCGTAGACGTCTGCGATGCCCGACTCGGTGACGATGGTGCCGGTGTCGCCGATCTGGCCACCGCCTTCTGCATAGAAGGGCGTGCGATCCAAGAAGATCTCGACGGTGCCCGCTTCGCCGGCATCCTCGTCGCTCATGCGCTCGAGCACGGCCACGACCCGCCCCGGCGCCTCGTAGTTCTCTGCGCCGCGCCCGACAAAGGCCGTCTGGCCTTCGACGTCGAGCAAGGCCCGGTAGGCCGCCTCGTCGCCGGCCCGAGACGATTTGGCGGCCGCACGGGCACGTTCGCGCTGCTCGCGCATGGCGGCATCGAAGCCTGCCCTGTCGACCTCGACGCCCGCGTCGCGCGCCAGCTCCTCGGTGAGCTCGACCGGGAAGCCGTGCGTGTCGTGCAACACGAACGCCACGTCGCCGGGAAGGACCTTGCCGCCGCTTTCGAGCGCCTCTTCGAGGCGCCCGAGACCTGCCGCGAAGGGTGCGGTCGAAGCCGGCCTCCTCGCGGGCCACCACGTTGACGATCAGGTCGTGTTGGCTCACGAGCGCGGGCCACGCCTCGCCGAGCACCGCGGTGGCCGCCTGCACGAGCGTCGGCCCGATCGGCTTTTCGACCCCCAGCCGGCGCGCCGCCATTACGGCGCGCCGCACGACCCGGCGCAGCACGTAGCCCCGGCCCTCGTTGGCCGGGAGCACCCCGTCGGCCACGAGCATGGTCATGGCCCGTGCGTGATCAGCCAGAACGCGCAGCGAGACGTCGGTCCGTTCATCGGTCCCGTAGCCTGTGCCGATGACGGAGGCCGCCGCGTCGATGATCGGCAGGAACAGGTCGGTGTCGAACACCGAGTCCTCACCCTGCAGCAACGGGAGGATGCGCTCGAAACCGGCACCGGTGTCGATGTTCTTGCGGGGCAGCTCTGAGAGCTTGCCCACCTCGTCCCGGTTGTACTGCATGAACACCAGGTTCCACATCTCGACGAAGCGGTCGCTGCCGCCGTGCTTGGGCCCGCCGTCGTGACCGTACTCGGGGCCCTTGTCGATGAAGATCTCCGAGTCCGGGCCACAGGGGCCCGTCTCGGCCATGGCCCAGAAGTTGTCCTCGTCGCCCATGCGCTGAACGCGCTCCGGCCGGACGCCCACCGTGTCGATCCAGATCTGCTCGGCCTCGTCGTCGCCCTCGTGCACGGTGATCCAGAGCCGGTCGCCGTCGAGGCCGAAGACCTCGGTGAGGAGCTCCCACGCCAACGGGATGGCATCGGCCTTGAAGTAGTCCCCGAAACTGAAGTTGCCCAGCATCTCGAAGAAGGTGCAGTGGTAGGTGTCGGTGCCAATGATGTCGATGTCGGGGGTGCGGAAGCACTTCTGAACGGACGTCGCCCGAGGCCACGGGGGCGTCTCCTCCCCCAAGAAGTACGGCTTGAAGGGCACCATCCCCGCGATGGTGAAAAGGACCGACGGGTCGTGGGGGATGAGGCTGGCGGAGGGGACGACGGCGTGGCCCCGATCAGCGAAGAAGCGCGTGAAGGCCGCCCTCAGTCCGTTGGCGTCCATCGCCCCAGCTTACCGGGGGCAAAATCGGCTTCGGGGCCCGCCCGCCGCCCTTCGGTCCTGGGCCACGGCGGCGCTGCGGCGCTGCGGGCCGGCGTGGTGCCGGGGCTACGTCGACGACATGCCCACGATGGGCTTGTTCAGCTTGATGCTTCCCGTCGAGCCGAAGAACTGCGCGTCGCCGTAGGTGAAGATGCCGCCGTCAGCCGCCACCAGCCAGTAGCCGTCGCCGTCGGGCGTGCCCGCCATGCCGACGACCGGCTGATTGAGGCGGATGCTCCCCGCCGAGCCGAAGAAACCGGCGGTGCCGTAGTCGAAGATGCCGCCGTCGGCCGCCACCAGCCAGTAGCCCCCGCCACCGGGTGCGGCGGCCATCCCCACCACCGGCGAGTTCAACGGCAGCGAGCCGGCCGAGCCGTGGAACTGGGCAGTGCCGTACGAGAAGATCCCGCCGTCGGACGCCACGAGCCAATAGCCGGCGCCGTCGGGCGTCGAGGCCATCCCCACGATCGGCTTGTTGAGGTGCATGCTGCCGGTCGAGCCGAAGAACTGCGCATTGCCGAAGCTGAAGATGCCCCCGTCCGCCGCGACCAGCCAGTAGCCCCCGCCATTGGGGGTGGCGGCCATGCCCACGATGGGCTTGTTCAGGTGCTGTCCACCCATGGAACCGAAGAACTGTGCGTCGCCGTAGGTGAAGATGCCGCCGTCGGAAGCGACCAGCCAGTAGCCGTTGGTGCTCGGCGTGTCGGCCATGCCCACCACCGGCGCGTTGAGATGCAAGCTGCCTGCGCTGCCGAAGAAGCCGGCGTCCCCGAAGTCGAAGATGCCGCCGTCGGAGGCCACGAAGCGATACCCCTGGCCGCAGTTAAGGTCGCCGTCGAACCCGTACTGGTCGGCCGCGGAGCTGGCCGAGACGCCGAGCGGATTGGCCACCGTGATGTCGACGCACATGGGTCCCGGCGCGTTGGGCGGGATGACCGAGATCGAGGTCTGTGACTGCGACACGACGTGTCCGAACCCGAGGGAGCCGAAGCTCACGGAGGTCGCGTTGGCGAAGCCGCTGCCCGAGACCGTGATGGCGCCGCTGCCGCTGAGCGGGCCCGTGTTGGGACTCACCGAGGCCACCGACGGGCAGCCGTCCCCGCCCTGCAGCGAGGGGGCGAGATTCTGGTCGACGGGGGTGCCCAAGCCGCTGGCGGGGTCGTAGCCGGCGGTCGCGCCGTAGTCGCCGCCTTGACTGTCGGTGAAGTCGTTGTTGCCCGAGGTGATGTCGGTGAAGTTGGTGTTCCCCGACCCGCCCAGTGCATAGAGCGCCGGCAACACCATGCCCAGCCGGTTGTAACAGCCCTGATTGATGTCCGCGAAGAGGCCGGCATTGGTCGGCGCGGCGACGCTCGTGCCGCCGAACGCGGTCCACTCGCCGTCGTAGAACGCCGCGACGCCGCCGCCCGCGGGGTCGGCTCGGGAACGAGATGTCGGGCACGGCCCGATTGGCGTTCGAGGTGAGCCCGTTTTGGAACGAGGGCCGGCTCCACACCGCAGAGAAGCCGCCGCCGCCGGCGCCGGGGATCGGCACCGGGCTCGTGAACCCCTCCGCGCATGCGATGGTCGCACCCTGGCAGTTGTTCCAGACCACCTGGGAGGAGGCCGGCGCCCCACTCGGCAGCCTGGTCCCACCTGCACTCACGACATCGGGCTGGGACCCCGGGTCGTCGACGGCGAGGGCGGTGCTGTGCGCCGGTGGGTTGGGAAAACAGTCCTCCGATCCAGAATCGCCGGAGGCGGCGATCATGGTCTGGCCCTGCATCGCCATGCGCTGGAAGATCTGGCTCTCGCTCGGGATGTAGTTGGGATCGCTGTCGTTGATGAACTGCTCGCAGTTGCCCCAGCTGGTCGTGACCACCTGGGCGGCGTCCTGGCTCGCGATGGCGTTGAAGAGGTCGAGGGCCTGCGCGTCGTTGTTGTTGGGCGCCTGGTACACGAGGAGCGACGCGCCCGGAGCGTTGAACGAGGCGAGCTCGACATCGAGCGCGGCCTCGCCGGTGCCCGGAGGCGGCCCGAGCGCGCCACCGTCAATGGGAACGTTGCGGATGGAACTATCGAGCCCGTAGCACGACTCGAACGCGTTGATGTCGCTCTGGAGGTACTGCTCGAACTCCACGATCGCGATCGTCTGGCCGACGCCGGTGCGACCCTGGCCGAAGAGTTGATTGAGCCCGAATACGGAGGCCAGCTGTGTCGACGTATAGGCGCCGCCGAATGCCTGTTGCTGAGCCGCCGAGCAGGCCTGGGGGGTCGTGGCGTGGCCGACCGCGTGGCCCTGCTCGGTGGTGGTGCCGGAGCCCGGCCCCGCGTGCGACGGCGAGGGCACGAGCATGGAGTGCTCTTGGAACAGCCCGTCGAGGCCGACCACGCCCGTCACCGTGCCCGAGAGCGACGCCGGTATCTGCGGTGCGGCGGTGTTGACCAGGGCCCGCGCCTGGGTCGGTGACTGCACCGTTTCCATGGGCGTGTTGAAGGCGGCCGTCACCTGCGCCACCGATCCGCTCACGGGCAGCAGGGCCGACCCGGGTTGGGGCGTCCCGACCGTCAAGCCCTCGCCGCGCAGGACAGAGGTTGCCTGCGCCACTTCTTGAGCGCTCGGGCCGAACTCGGCCGCGTACTGCGCGGCCGTCAGGTAATGGCGGTACTGCGGCGACCCCGGCGTGGACACCGCGGCCACCGCCTGGGCCAGGGCCGCCGGATCCTGCCCGGCGAGGGTCACATCGAGGTTGAGGATCTGGCTCGCCGGCGCGGCACCGAGTGCCTTGGCGTTCGACGGGATCTCGGGCGGGGACTGAGGGCAGGACCATCTTCGCCTCACCAGCCTCACCGCCAGCCCCGGCCGCCCCGGCCGCCTGGACTCCGGCGACGACGGGCGACAGCGCGACACCAGCGAGCACGACCGCTCCCAGCGCGGCGGCAGCGAGCGCGCTCCGCCTCCGATGACCCCGCATCACGAATCGGCCTCCCTGCCTCGGCTGGTCCCGCCCGTGCCTTCTGCGCCGTGGGGCGATGGCTCGTAGTACACGTGGCCCTCGAGCGCGTCTGGACGATACTGCTGCTCCACCGCTCCGGTCGGGTCGTCGTGGGGGTACACGTAACCCTCTCCGTGGCCGAGGGTGGACGCCCCCTTGTAGTGCGCGTCGCGCAAGTGCGTGGGCACCTCTTGGCTCACGCTCGAGCGCACGTCGGCCTGCGCCCGGTCCAAGGCGACCACGACCGAGTTGGATTTGGGGGCCCTGGCCAGGTAGATCACCGCCTCGGCGAGGTTCAGTGCGGCCTCGGGAAGGCCGACGTACTCCACCGCGCGCGCGGCAGCTTCGGCGACCAGCAACGCCTGTGGATCGGCCAGCCCGATGTCCTCGCTGGCGAGGATGACCATGCGCCGGGCCAGGAACCGGGGATCCTCCCCCGCCTCGATCATGCGGGCCATCCAGTAGAGGCCCGCGTCGGGATCCGAGCCGCGCACGCTCTTGATGAGCGCGCTGATCTGGTCGTAGTGCTCGTCCGCGCCTTGATGGAACAGCCGGCCGTCGCGGGCACGCGCCATGTCGTCCATGGTGAGCACGACCGGTGCGGACTCCGACTCCGCGCCGGCGTCCGGCGCGCCGGCCAGCGCCACCGCCACCTCCACCGTGGTCAGCGCCGCGCGCGCGTCGCCCTCGCACGCTGCGACCACCGCGTCGATCGCATCGGGCTCCGCGTCAGCGCCCTCCACGTCCAACCCCCGCCGGATCAGCACGCGCAGGTCGTCGGGCGACAAGGGGTGCAGCCGCCACAGTGAGGCCCGGCTCAACAGGGGCGGATTGACCTCGAAGAAAGGGTTCTCCGTGGTGGCCCCGATGAACACGACCAGTCCCTCTTCCACGGCGGGCAGCAGCACGTCTTGTTGGGACTTCGAGAAGCGGTGCACCTCGTCGATGAACAAGATGGTGCCCTGGCCCTGCTCGCCCAGGCGCCGCTCCGCCTCGGCCAGCGCCTCGCGCACGTCCTTCACGCCGGCGCCGGTCGCCGAGAGCGTCGTCAGGTGCTTGGCGCTCGCGTCGGCGAGGAGTCGGGCGAGCGTCGTCTTGCCGGTGCCGGCCGGGCCCCACAAGATGGCCGAGCCCACGCGGTCGGACTCGGCCAGCGCGCGTAAGGGAGCACCGGGGCCGACGAGGTGCTGCTGGCCCACGACCTCATCGAGGGTGCGGGGGCGGAGACGGGTGGCGAGCGGTGCCTGGCGCTGGAGGCGGCGGTCGGCGGCGTCGGCGAAGAGGGACACGAACCGCCCGCCGGGGTCAGCTCGCGGAGCCGGCGGAGCCGGCCGAGCCGGTCGGGCCGGGCGAAGGCGGCGCCACCACCCGGATGCCGAGCTCGGCCAGCGAGGCCGCGGGCAGCGGCGTCGGCGCCCCCGTCAGCGGGTCCGCCCCCGACTGCGTCTTCGGATAGGCGATGACCTCACGGATGTTCTCCTCGCCGGCCAGGATCGCCGCCAGCCGGTCGAGGCCGACCGCGAAGCCCGCGTGCGGGGGTGCGCCGTAGCGGAACGCGCCGAGCAGGAAGCCGAAGCGCGCCTCGGCCTCCGCCGCCTCGATACCGAGCGCGGCGAACACCCGCTCCTGCATGTCCCTGCGATGGATACGCACACTCCCCGACCCCAGCTCCCACCCGTTGAGCACGAGGTCGTAGGCCTGCGAGCGGACCTGCAGCGGGTCGGTCGTCGAGCAGCGCCATGTCCTCGGGATAGGGCATGGTGAAGGGGTGGTGCGCCGGCTGCGGCCTGCCGTCGCTGCCCGCCTCGAACATCGGGAAGTCGACGACCCAGACGTAGTGGTGCGGCCCCTCGTTCACCGGCGGCCCGCCGATGGCGTTGCGCAGCGTGCCGAGCACCGTGCACGTGAGGTGGTACTGATCCGAGACGGCCAGGATGAGGTCACCTGGTGCCGCCTTCGTCCCTTCCAGGACGCGCACCACCTCCTGCTCCGACAGGTGGCGCGCCAATGGCCCGTCCAACCCGGGGCCGAGCATGGGACCCGGGCCCGGGTCCACGCCCCCGTCTCTCGACGACGCGGAACCAGGCGAGCCCGGCCGCGCCCGCGCTGCTTCGCCTGCTCGACCAGTTCGTCGAGTCGCTTGCGCGGGAAGGCCGCACCGTCCGGTGACCACGATGGCCTTGACGCACGGCGAGGAGAACGCCTTGACCTCGGTCTGCTCGAAGACCGCGGTGAGGTCGACCAGCTCCATGCCGAAGCGCAGGTCGGGCTTGTCGGTGCCGAAGCGGTCCAGCGCGTCGGCCCAGGTCATGCGCTCAATTGGCGGGGGCCGCTCGCCGGTGGCGGCCTCGGCCGCATCGAGCACGGCCTCGGTCACGTAGCCCATGACGTCGTCCTGGGAGGCGAAGGAGCACTCCATGTCGAGCTGCATGAACTCGAACTGGCGGTCGGCGCGCAGGTCCTCGTCGCGCAGGCAGCGCGCGATCTGGAAGTAGCGGTCGAAGCCGCCGACCATCAAGAGCTGCTTGGCCAACTGGGGGCTCTGGGGCAGCGCGTAGAAGCTGCCGTGGTGCAGGCGCGACGGCACCGAGAACTCGCGCGAGCCCTCGGGCGTGGGCGCCCACAGGATCGGCGTCTCGATCTCCGCGAACCCCTGCCTGTCCATGGCCGCCCGCAGCGCCGCGTTGACCCGCGCCCGCAGCCGGAGGTTGCGCTGCATACGCGGCCGTCGCAGGTCGACGTAGCGGTAACGCAGGCGCACGGGCTCGTCGGCCTCGGCCCGGTCGTCCACCGGGAAGGGCGGCGGCTCGGCCTCGTTGAGCACCTCGACAATGCAGTCGCCGATCTCCACCTCGCCCGTCTCGAGGCCGGGGTTCACGGTGCCCTCGGGGCGGCGGCGCACGGTGCCGGTCACGGCGACGACCCACTCGCTGCGGACGTCGGTGGCGCCGTCGACGACGCACTGGATGATGCCCGAGTGGTCCCGCAGGTCCACGAAGGCGAGGTGCTCGCCGTGTTCGCGCCGGCGGGCCACCCAGCCACAGAGCGTCACGGTCGTGCCGACGTCGGCGGCGCGCAGCACCCCGCACAGGTGGGTGCGCAGGGCGGTCGGGCGGTTCTGCTCGGTCGTCATGGTGCTCAGAGGCTCTCGGCGTCGCTCGACGGGCGCTCGGCGAAGAAGGCCGTGAGCGTCTCCACAATGGCAGCCCGCGGCACACTCCGCTGCGCTTCGTCGCTGCGCAGCGGCCGCAACCCGACGGTACCGTCGGCGAGCTCCTGGGGCCCGACGACGAGGGCGACCAGCGCGCCCGAGCGGTCGGCTGACTTGATCTGGGACTTCATGGAGCGCCCGTCGAAGGCCCGGTCGGCCCGCAGGCCGGCCCGGCGCAGCTCGGTGGTCAGCATCACGGCGGACCCGCCGCCGGCGGTGTCGATCACGTAGACGTGTAACGGCCGCTCGGCCACCGCGGCGTCGCGTGCTGAACACGTCCTCGGCGTCACAGGCCAGGAGCACCCGCTCGATGCCGATGCCGAACCCGATGCCCGGCGTCGGTTCGCCGCCCAGCAGCTCGACCAGCCCGTCGTAGCGCCCGCCCCCACCCACGCCGTTCTGTGCCGCGTCGAGCGCGTCGGCCGCGAACTCGAACGTGGTGCGCGGTGTAGTAGTCGAAGCCCCGCACCAGGCGGAAGTCGATGGTGTACGCGACGCCCAGCGCGTCGAGGCCCGCCCGGCACGCGGGCGAAGTGTGCCGCGCAGGGTTCGCAGAGGTGGTCGAGGAAGCGTGGCGCGTCCTCGGCGGCCGCCCGGCACTCGTCGGTCTTGCAGTCGAGCACGCGCAGCGGATTCTCGAGGTGACGGGCCCGGTGGGCCGGGCAGAGCTGGTCCGCCCGCTCCGCCAGGTAGGCGGCGAGGAGCGCGACGTACCCGGGCTTGCAGGTGCTGTCACCCATCGAGTTCAGCTTGAGGGTGACGGCGCGCAACCCCAGTCCGGCGAAGAAGTCGTGGGCCAGGCACACGACCTCGACGTCGAGGTCGGCGTCGGCGGCGCCCAGCGCCTCGACCCCCAGCTGGTGGTGCTGGCGGTAACGGCCGTGCTGGGGGTTCTCGTGGCGGAACGACGGCGCCACGTACCAGGCCTTCCACGGCGGCACGGGGTGGTGCTGCACGAAGGCGCGGGCGATGGGTGCGGTCCCCTCGGGGCGCAGCGCCATGAGCTGGCCGTCGCGGTCCTCGAAGACGTACATCTCCTTGCCGACGACCTCGCTCGCCTCGCCGATGCCACGCAGGAACACACCGGCGTGCTCGAGGACCGGCGTGATGGTGAGTCCGTACCCGGCCGCCTCGACGAGCCCGCCGAAGCGGGCCACCGTGCGCTCCCAGCGGGCCGACTCCGGCCACAGCACGTCGTGCATGCCCTTGGGCGTACGCGTGGGCGCGGACGAGCCAGCGCTCACAGGATGCTCCTCACGGCGGGTTCAGGCCTTCTTGCCAGGGAGCTGACGATAGGCGTCGAAGACCCCGTCGAGGTGCTTCAACGCGTTGATCAGCGAGTGCAGATGGGTCGGGTCGGCCAGCTCGACGTCGAAGGCCATGCGGCTCACCCGGTCCGGGGTCGTGGCGGTGCGGGCGGCCACGATGTTGAGGTGGTGCTCGGAGACGACCTTGGACACGTCGGCCAGCAGGCGCGACCGGTCGAAGGCCTGCACCTCGATCGTGGCCACGAAGACCCCGTCGTTGCCCCGGTCCCACTCCACCTCAATGAGGCGCTCTTGCGAGCGGTCGGCCAGCGCTGTCGCGTTGGCGCAGTCGGCCCGGTGCACCGACACTCCGCGGCCCTGGGTCACGAAGCCCACGATCTGGTCGCCCGGCACCGGGGTGCAGCACCGGGCCAGGTGGATCATCACGTCGTCGAGGCCCTCGACGTAGACGCCGGTCCCGGTCCGGCGCACCTGCCGGGGCCGGCTCGTGCCGGGCAGCACCGTCGTCGGGAGCTGCTCGTCGGCGTCGCCCCCGCCGCGCAGCGCCTTGGTCAGGCGCTGGACGATGGACTGCGCCGAGACCTGGGATTCGCCGATGGAGGCGTACAGCGCGTCCAAGTCGGCCAGGTTCATCGACTCGGCCACGTGCTGCAGCGCCGTCGACCCGAGCAGCTTGTGCAGCGGCAGGCCGTCGCGCCGCAGCGCCTTGCCCAGTTCCTCGCGGCCGTTCTCGATGGCGTCCTCCCGGCGCTCACGAGAGAACCACTGGCGGATCTTGTTGCGCGCCCGTGTCGAGGCCACGATCTGCAGCCAGTCCCGTGACGGGGCAGGCGTCGACGACTTCGAGGTGATGATCTCGACGGTGTCCGCGCTGCTCAGCTGCGTCTCGAGCGGCACCAGCCGGCCGTTCACCCGCGCCCCGATGCAGCGGTGCCCCACCTCGGTGTGGATGGAGTACGCGAAGTCGACCGGCGTCGAGCGCGCCGGCAGGGCAATCACCTTGCCCTTGGGCGTGAAGACGTAGACCTCGTCCTGTTCGAGGTCGAGCTTCAGCGCCTCGAGGAACTCGATGGGGTCGTCGGTCTGGCGGTCCACGTCGGCGATCCGCTGCATCCACGCCATCTCCGAGGAGTGGTCCTCCTTGGACTTGTAGCCCCAGTGCGCCGCGATGCCGTACTCGGCCCGATGGTGCATTTCATGGGTGCGGATCTGCACCTCGACCGGCTTGCCCTCGAGCCCGATGACCGTCGTGTGCAGCGACTGGTACATGTTGAACTTGGGCGTGTTGATGTAGTCCTTGAATCGTCCGTGCACCGGGGCCCAGATGGCGTGGATGGCGCCCAGCGCGGCCCAGCAGTCCTTCTCGGACTCGACGACGACCCGGATGGCGACCAGGTCGTTGATGTCGTCGAACTCCTTGCCGCGCACGACCATCTTCTCGTAGATGGACCAGAGGTGCTTGGGGCGGCCGGTGACGTCGGCGGCGACGCCCATCTCCTCGAGCCGCTGGCGCACGTGGACGAGCACCTTTTCGAGATACTCCTCACGCTGCGGCGCCCGGGCCGCCACCATCTGCTCGATCTCCGCGTAGCGCTTCGGGTGCAGCGTTGCGAAGGCGAGGTCCTCGAGCTGCCAGCGCACCTGTTGGACACCGAGCCGGTGCGCCAGCGGCGCGTAGACGTCGAACGTCTCCTGCGCGGTGCGCCGCTGCTTCCACTCGGGCATGACCGCGAGCGTGCGCATGTTGTGCAGCCGGTCGGCCAACTTGATCAAGAGGACACGCCAGTCGTCCGCCATGGCGACGAGCATCTTGCGGATGGTCGCGGCCTGTTGTGCCTCCTTGGAATTGAACTGGAGGCGGTCCAGCTTGGTGACGCCGTCGACCACCCGGGCCACCCCGTCGCCGAACGTCTCCTCGATCCCCTCGAGCGTCACCCCCGTGTCCTCCACCGCGTCGTGCAGGAGGCGCGCCGGCCACCGTCTGGGCGTCCAGGCCGAGTTCCGCCACGATCGTCGCCACGGCGACCGGGTGCGTGATGTAGGGCTCCCCCGAGCGCCGGAACTGCCCCTCGTGGGCCACCTGCGCCGTCCGAGCCGCCTCGACGATCAAGTCCGTGTCCTCGTCGGGCCGGTGCCGCGGCGAACTCGGCGAGCAGCGGTGCCAGAAGTTCGTCCAGGGTGCGGGCCTGCTCGTCCGCCTGGTCGCGCCCGGGCACCCGCTCGTCCTCGTGCAGGGCGTTCGTCGTTGCGTCGGCCTCGTTGGTGGGCGTCGCCCGGGTCAGGGCCACCATCTATCCAGCGTACCTGCCGACGCAAGGGCGACATCGCCACTGCACCTGGTTGTTGCGCGTCAGTGCCGCCGCTTGCCCTTGCTCTTGCGTGGTCGGGGCCCTTGGGCCCCTGACCGTTGCGCCTGGCCGCCCTGCGCCGGTGCCTGACCGCCGCCGGTTCCGGCGCTGTTCCCACCGCCACTTCCCGCGCCGCCGCCATTGCCGCTGGCGCTTCCGCTCGCCCCACCGTTGCCGCTGCCACCAGTGCCTCCGGCACCGCCGCCCGACGCCGAGCCGCCGCCGGGTGGGTCCATGACCGCTGTCCCCGTGCCGGCTCCGCTGCCGCCGCTCCCTGGTCGTCTGCTTGAACCTGGCCGGATCGGCCCACTGCGCTTCGATCCGCCGGACCGCTGCGCCGCAGCCGTACCTCCCCCGCCCCCGCCCCGGCTCACCTGGCCGGACGCGGCCACGCTCATCTGGGTGCTCATCGTGGCGGCGTCGACTGCCGAGTACCACGCACCTGTCTCGCCCCGCTTGGCCAAACGGCTCTCGATGGCGATCCAACGGTCCTCGCGCTCCTTCATGAGGCAGAGCACGGGTGAGGCGATGAAGATCGAGGAGTAGGCGCCCGAGAGGAGGCCGACGAAGAGGGCGAGGCCATAGGACTGCAGCGTCGTCGCGCCCAGTAGCTGGGCGCCGATGAGGAGCACGGCGAGGACGGGGAGGATGGCGACAGCCGAGGTGTTGATGGAGCGCGCCAGCGTCTGGTTCATGGAGAGGTTGATGAGCTGCGGATAGGTCATCCGCCCGCTGCTCCCGATGCCCTTCGTGTTGTCGCGCACGCGGTCGAACACGACGACGGTGTCGTAGAGCGAATACCCGAGGATGGTCAAGATGGCCACCACGGTGTCCGGCGTCACCTGGAAGTTGAAGATCGAATAGATGCCGATGGCCACCAAGACGTCGTGGATCATGGCGATGAACGCGGCCAACGCCATCTTGGGCTCGAAACGGATGCTGATGTAGATCGCCACCACGATGAAGAAGATGATCAGAGCCTCGATGGCCTTGTTCGTGATGGACGATCCCCAGGTCGGTCCGACGGTGGTGATGCTGACCTTGTCCTGGTGCGTCGCCGGGACCGCGTTGGCCGGGACCGTGCTGCTCGTCGTCGTGGACCCGGTGGCCTTCGTCGTGGTCGTCGTGGTCGCCTTTGTCGTCGTGGTGGTCGACGACGACGACGACGTGGGCGCGTGCGCCGCAGTCAGCTCCGTCAAGGCCTTTACGACGTTCTGACTCACGGCCTGCTGCCGCGCCTGCGACAGGTGATTGACGTCCGACTGGACGTCGAGGGTCTGGTTGCTTCCGTTACCGAGCAGTTCGACCGTCGGGTCGATTACGCCTGTACCTTTGAGGGAGTCAACCGCTTGGGCCTGCGTCACGCCCGGCGCCGCGACCTGCCACTCCGTGCCGCCCTTGAACTCAATACCGAGATTGAGCCCCCCGCGCAGGACGATCGAGACGATCCCGAGCACGATGATCAGCGTCGAAACGCTGAACCAGATGCGGCGCTTGCCGACGAAGTCGAAGCGGGTCTCGCCGCGGTAGAGACGCGAGATCGGCCCGTGCCCGCGCCTCGGCTTGGCCAGCAGCGCACGCGCCGCATCGTCGAGTGAGACCAGCTCCTCCTCGTCGAGCGACGCTGTATCGACACTCTCTTCGAGAAGCTCGACCTCCTCCTCGGGTACCTCGTCGAGGGAGCTGCCGTCGTCGTGGCCGTTGCGCTCGCTCACGAGCCGCCTCCGGCGACGGCGCCGGCGGGAAACTGAGCCGGGGTCTGTGGTCCCGCCCCGAGCCCGCTCGCGATGCTGAAGGTACCCGTCCCCTGGAGCCGCGGGCTCTGGCCGAGCAGGATGACCAATGGACGTGTGTAGAACCAGGTGATCGCCATGTCCATGATCGTCGAAAGCCCGAGAAAGAAGGCGAAGCCCTTCACGTCTCCGACCGCCACGAGATACAACACGATGGCGGCGAGCAACGAGACGAAGTCAGCGGCCCACACCGTGCGCCATGCGCTCTTGAAGCCGCGGTCGACCGAGGTGCGTACCGAACGACCCGATCTGGTCTCGTCCTTGAGGCGTTCGAAGTACACGATGTAGGAGTCGACGGTGATGCCGATGGAGACGATCAGACCCGTGATGCCTGCAAGGTCGAAGCTGGGCGCCGCCGACGTGTGCCCGAGTGCCGAGATGATCGCCCACAGCAGCAAGGCCGTCAGCAGCAGGCCCGAGATCACCACGAGGCCAAGCGCTCGGTAGTACAGCAACACATAAAGCAGCACCAGGATGAGTCCGGCGATGCCGGCGCCGAGGCCGGCGACAAGCGCAGAGTGGCCCAGCGTCGCCGAGACCGTCTGTGATGTCGCGGCCTTGAGCGTCACCGGCAGGGCGCCGTAGTTCATCGCCTGCGCCAGGTTCTGCGCATCCTGCTGAGTCAGGCTCCCAGAGATCTCGCCCTTGCCGTCGAATGAGGTGAAGGTCGCCTGCGTGGGTTGGATGATCGGAGCCGAGTAAACCTTGCCGTCGAGCTCGATACCCAGCGGAAGGTGGAAGTTCTCACTGGCGACCTTGTCCCACAGTGCCGAGCCGGTGCCCGTCAGGTTGTAGTCCACCACCCACTGCCCGGTCTGGTCCTGAGTGGCCTGGGCGCTGGCGATGGAGCGCCCAGTCATCTGCGCTGGTCCGAGCACGCAGCGCAGCGACTCGTTTCCCTCGTTGCACGCGCCGTTGACACCTGGGAGAAGAACGATGCTGCTGGCGTAGTTTGGCTTTTCGGTGCTGGTCGAGGGATACGCCTCGTACTGGGCATCAGGTTGCACGGGGTTCGAGTTGAAGCCGGACGGCACGCTGCTGTCCGGTTGAACGTTCAAGCTCGATGTGGTGATTTGGGACGCCGACTGGCACGCGGGGATCGTCTCGATCCCTGGCTGCAAGACGGCCTTCGAGTTTTTTGGTGCCGTCTGAGGAGCGGCCCAGCACTCGAGCGGACGGAAATACATGCGCGCCGTCTGCCCGATCTCCTGCAACACCTGCTGTGCGTTTGTGACGCCCGGGATCGACACAGAGATCTGCTTGGTCCCCGACGTCTGGACCTGGGCACCGGACACGCCGAGCCCGTCGACCCGCAGGTTCAAGATGTTGACCGTCTCGTCGAGGTCACTCTGGCTGACGTGCCGGCCTTGGGCTGTGTAGACGACGGACACACCGCCCGCCAGGTCCAAGCCCAACCGTGGTGACCAACGAGCGAAGAACGTCGCGGCGAACGCGCCGAGGGAGATCGCCACCACGACGAGGACGCTGATGATCATATTGCGACGTTGCCGTCGCTGCGCCCGTCCCCCGGACTTGGGGCTCACGCTTCCTCCGGCTCCCCGCTTCGATCCCCTCCGCTGGTCGCGTTGTCGCCGCCTATGTCGTCAATGTCCCCACCGGCGTCGTCGATGTCCTCCCCCCTGCCGTTGTTCGCACTTTTGACGGTGCCGTTGGCCGAGTTCGTGGCGGTCCCGTTGGTGCCCGGCGACACGTCCTCTTCAGGCTCGTCGTCGACCGCGACGTCATGCACGTCGTCGACCGCCACGTCACGCACGTCGTCGATGCGCTCGATCTTGCGTGCGATGGCCTGGCGGACGAACACGATGCGTGTGGGCTGAGGACCGTCGAGGTTCCCGTCGTCGCCCAGAGCTCCGGTCAGAAGCGTGTAGCGGTCACCGTGGATCTCCAGGACGGTGCCGACGACCCCCCCCACGGTCTGCACCTCGTCACCGACCTCGATCCCCGACCCCTGTGCCTGCCGTGCGTTCCGCGCCTTTTGCTGTTGGGGCCTGATGAAGAAGAAGTACCCGAGGAGCCCGATGGCGAGCAGCGGCAGCAGGGTCAGCAGTGATGAGCTGGAACTGGACTTGGAGGAGGACGCGACCACGAAGTGGAGGAGCGCCGGGGTTGGTGTCATGAAGGATCCTTGGACCGCAATCGGTTGCGAAACGCCACCCTAGTGCCTAGGTCCACGGTCTCTTAGGCAGCGCCTGGCAGCGTGTCTCTCCACTGGTTCGCTGCCGCTTCGGCGGCTTCCAGCGGCTTCCTGGGGCTTTGTACGCCTCCCCACGCTCGGGAGGTTCCGAGGAACCCTGCACCGCTTGACGAGACGCCCGAGAGTGGTGCCGCACGAGCGCCTCGCGCCTGGCGCCTGGCGACTGCCGAGGGAGTGGCTGACCGGTGCCGCACGAGGGCCCAATTCGCCTCCCGGCGGGATTAACGGACCTCCGTCGCTGGTATGGCGAAATCTGTCGTGGGGCAACCGAACCGCAACCCAAAACGGCCTTCGTTGCGACAGCTGGTGTGCAGAGTACCGATCCATCAGAACAACAACCTCTTGGTGTGGTCGGTCTGAGGGGGGCGACCAGGTGAGTATCCGACGAAGGGGAACGGAAGCTCACGGGGGGAACACCAAGAGGAAGAAGCAGCGAAGAGGTGCGCCGGCCTTTTGAGGCCGTCGGTCGGAGCGATCCGGGGGGAACAGACGACCCGGGCCGGCGCACCTTTCGCTCGAAGTGCTGACACCTGACCGGGCCTGTTGGTCCGCCCTGATGCACGTTCTTCGATCCGTGCTCGTACCGCCCGATTGATTCCTGCCGATATCGCCTCGGCGTGCCTGATCCGGCCCGAGTGGGTCTCGTTTTCCCGAATCGGCGCCAATTGCGCCGCTGAACTGGCGGAATCCGAGGCAACATGGGTGACCTTTAATCCCATCCATTGCCTGTTTGCCCAGTACAGTTGCGTGCTGATGCGTGACGGGCACATCTCCGTATTGGTAATCGAGGACGAGGCGGACATTCGACAGCTCCTCCGGACGCTGCTCGAACGGGCCGACTACACGGTTTCGGAAGCCATTGAGGGCCGGGATGGGGTACGCCAGTTTCACCAGGTCCACCCCGACATCGTGATTCTCGACGTGGGACTCCCCGACCTGGACGGCTGGCAGGTTTTGGAGCGGATCCGGGACATGAGCGACACCACGCCCGTGCTCATGTTGACCGCCCTCGGGACGGAGCGTGACAAGGTGCGCGGCTTGAACGCCGGAGCCGACGATTACATGACCAAGCCCTTTGGCAAGGCCGAACTCCTCGCTCGCCTCGACGCAATCGGCCGCCGCCTGGTCACCAGCAAGGACCCTGTCACCACCTTCGACGATGGGACGCTTCATGTTGACTTCGCGCAGCGCGAAGTCAACGTCAACGGCCAGCAAATCGTCCTCACCCCCACGGAGTACCGGCTCCTGACCACGCTCGTTCGCCACCAGGGCCAGGTGCTGTCCTCGGATCAACTCATCGGCCTGGCCTGGGACGACCCCAGCGGCCTCGCTCCCTCCAGGGTCAAGTACGCCGTCCTGCGCCTGCGGCGCAAGCTGGGCTGGGACGAGGGAGACGACTCACCCCTCGAGACGGTGCGGGGCTTCGGATACCGGTACCGCTCGCGGCCACGGTGAGCCGAGCGCCCCAACCCCGACCCGACCCGACCGGGCGTCGCGAACCGCAGATGCCCGGAACCGCCCTGCCGATCGGCTTCTCGGGCTCCATGCGGGTGCGCCTTCCCGTCTTCGCCTTGGTGGCGATCGGGACCGTGCTCATCGCCGTCATCCCGTTCCCCCATGACGCCCGCCGCGAGATCTCCATTGCCGGCGTCCTCTTCTTCCTCCTCGTCGCCGCCGCATTCCTGGTCCCCTGGGAGCGCCTGCCCGACTGGGCCTGGCTGATCATCCCCATCGGCTACATCGCCGTCATCGCCATCATCCGCGACGCGCAGGGCGGCGCCGACTCGGGGCTCGTCGTCGTCTACCTGCTCCCCATTGTGTGGCTGTCGCTTTACGGCCGGCGGCTTCACCTTCTCGTCGGCCTGTTCTGCATGGACTTGGCGCTCTTGGTGCCGCTGCTCATCGTTGGTTCGCCCAAGTACCCCACCATCGAGTGGCGTCAGGTTGCAGTCATGGCCACCGTCACGACGCTCGTCGCCTCGACCGTCTACACGATGGTCTCGCGCGACCGCGCCTACCTGAGCGACCTGGCCCAGCAATCTCGCATCGCGCGGCGCAACGCGCGTGAAGCCGACTACGCCCGTGACCGCCTCGAGACCTTGCTCCGGGCCGCCACCGGCAGTGCGATCATGGGCGTGGACCCGGCCGGAACGGTCACGTTTTTCTCGGCCGGCGCCGAGCAGATGCTGGGTTACCGGGCGGCCGAGGTCGTGGGCATCCGTTCCATCGCCGACTTCATCGACCCTGCTCAGATCGACCTGCGACGCCAGACCATCGACGCCATGCGCACTGCGCTCGAACCCATCGACGCCGAGGCGGCGGCGGAGGTTCCCTGGACCGCCACCCGCAAAGACGGCCAACAACGCCGCTGCGTGGTGCGAGTTCGCGCCCTGCCGGTCCCGTCGGGGGACGCCGGGTTCGACGACCTGGTCGACGATCTCGAGGGTCTCGATGCCGAGGCCGACCGCAGCATGGGCGCCCCCGAGCGAAGCAGGTACCCCCGGGCCGAGCTCGACGACGCGATGGCACCCTCGAACGGCGGCTACGTGGTGGTGGCGATCGACGTGACCGAACGTGAGGAGCTGGCGGCCGATCGCGAGCGGCTCTTCGCCATCCAAAAGGAGGTGACGCAGTCGCTCATCGAGCAGAACAACCGCTTGCGCGAGCTGACTCAGATGAAGGACGACGTCGTCGCCACCGTCTCGCACGAGCTGCGGACGCCGATCACCTCCATCAGGGGGTTCGTCGAACTCCTCCTCGATGCCTCCTCCGATCTGGGCGAGAGCCAGATCCGGATGCTCCAGACGATCGAGCGCAACGCCGAGCAGCTCCAGCGCGTCGCCGAGGACCTCCTCGCCGACCCGGGCGCCGGCCGTGGCCTCCGGGTCTCCTTCATCGGGCTCGACCTCCACCGCCTGGCCGAAGAGGCGGTCCACGCCATCCAGACCTCTGCCACGGTGGCCGGTGTGCACCTGACCCTGGAGCCCGGGGGCGAAGTGCCGGTCTTCGGCGACCCGACCCGGCTGCACCAACTGCTGGGAAATCTGCTCTCGAACGCGATCAAGTTCTCGCCGCGCGGGGCGCGGGTCCAGGTGATCGTCGACCACACCGACGCGTACGCCCGGGTCTCGGTGCACGACGAGGGCCCGGGCATCCCACCGGGCGAGCGCGACCAGCTCTTCGAGCGCTTCTACCGGCTGGCCTCCTCCAACGAGGCGGGCGTACCGGGCACCGGGCTGGGCCTGGCCATCGCCAAGTCCGTGGCCGAGGCCCACGAGGGGTTCGTCGACATCGTTGACACGCCGGGGTGGTCGACGACCTTCCGGGTCTTCTTGCCCTTGCGCACCACTGGCCGGGCCGAACCCCAGAGCGACCGCGTCGCCACCTCGTAAGGGCGGGCCCTGAGGCCCGCCCTTACGACGGCGTTCTCGGAGTTCATGGAGTTCATGGAGATCACGCCGCCAGGAACCCGCCCGACTGATGGGCCCACAGGCGTCCGTAGACGCCGGCGCCGCCCAGTGACAGCAGCTCGGCATGGGTTCCCTGCTCGACCACGCGGCCGTGGTCCATCACCACGATCCGGTCGAGCTTGGCTATGGTCGCCAAGCGGTGGGCCACCACCAACGCCGTGGTGCCCTCCATCAGGTGCCACAGCGCCCCTTGCACCAGCGACTCCGACTCGGAGTCGAGTGCGGAGGTGGCCTCGTCGAGGACGAGCACTTTGGCGCCTTTGGCCATCGCTTGCGCAATGGCAACCCGTTGGCGCTGCCCACCCGAGAGCTTGAGCCCGCGCTCGCCCACCATGGTGTCGTAGCCCTCCGACAACCGCTCGACGAACTCGTCCACGTAGGCGGCCCGACCCACCGTGCGCACGAGATCCATGTCGACCCGGCCGTCGAGGTCGAGTCCGTAGCAGATGTTCTCCGCGATCGTGCGGTGCAGCATCTGAGGGTCCTGGGGGACGTACGCGATGTGGCGGCGGAGCGAGTGTTGCGTCACTTGCGCGATGTCCTGCCCGTCGATGGCGATGACGCCGGCGTCGCGATCAGCCAACCGCAACAGCAGCTTGGTCAGCGTCGTCTTGCCCGAGCCCGAGGGGCCGACCAGCCCGACGTGCTCTCCGGGCTCGATGCGCAGGTCCAGCCCGTCGAACAGCGGCGCACGGGCCTGGTACGCGAACCGCAGGTCGCGGAATTCGACCAGCCCGTTGGGCACCACCATCTCCGGTGCGCCAGGGACGTCGACGATGTCTGCGTCGGTGGCAGCGATGCCGGCGAACTTTGCGCAGCGCCCGACGGCGCGAGACATGAGCCGGATGAACTCGAAGGACTCCTCCAAGCTGGTCCCGACGAAGGTCGCGTAGAACAGGATCAGGTAGACCACACCCGCCGCCGCCACGTGGTGCAGCGCCAGCACGATCCCCACAGCGACCGCGGCCCAGTTGAAGAAGGCCATGGCCGACTCCATCTGGAGCCTGGTGGATGTGAAGACGCGCCGAGCCCGGAAGTCGGCCTTCAAGGAGTCGCCCACCAGCGCGTCGACGTGCACCATCTCACGACCCTCGGCTGCTTGGGACCGCACCGTCGTCAGGTTGGCGATGGTGTCCGCGATGACTCCGGTGGCGCGGGAGTGGGCGTCCGAGAAGTCCTTCTCGGCGGCGATGACCCGTCCCATGCGGCGATGGAGCACGCCGACGAACACGGCGACGAGGCTCGCCATCACGAGCGCCACCGGCCAGGCCACGATGCCGAGGACGACGATCGCGCCCGAGCGTGGTCACCGAGATCCGCAGGATCCCCCAGACCATGGCGTCGATGAGCTCGACGAAGGCCCATGTCGAGGTCTCGAGCGTCGCGATGACCTCACCCGAAGGCCGGTCGGTATGCCAGGCGTGGCTGAGCCCGATCAGGTGCTCGTACCCGTTCGTGATGGCGCGGCCAAAGGAACGCAGGGTCGCGCCCCAGTTGAGCCAGCCACCGATCCGTCCGAACGCCGTCGCGGCAGCCAACACGAGGGCGTAGGCCACGATCAGCGGGACGAAGTCGTGCCAGTTGCCACCGTGGGGGCCCATGACGGCGATGCGGCTCAAGAGCGAGGCGAAGATGAGCGGTGCCGCGACGGCGTTGGCCAGCGTGCCCAGCACGATGGCGGCGCAACTGCCTGCGAACGCGAGGCGGTCGGGCTGCATCTGGCGCAGGCAGTAGGCCAGCGTCTCCTTGTTGGATGCGTTTGGGAAGAGGGTGCGCTCACCCATGGCTCTCTCCAGGTGTCGTGGTCGTCGTGTTCGTGGTCGTCGTGTTCGTGGTCGTCGTGTTCGTGGTCGTCGTGTTCGTGGTCGTCGTGTTCGTGGTCGTCGTGTCGGTGGTCGTCGTCGCGTGCGTCGACTGGACGGTGCCGGTGGGGCCTGGCCGCTCGCCGGCGGCGAACCTCACAAAAGCCGCAAAGGCGGCACGGGCGCAGCGCCGCCACGAGCCGTTCACGGGGAGCAGAAGGGTCGGGCGATTCGCCGACGCACGAAGGGCTTCGCACCGATCGGTGGGCCTCGCGGCCCTGCGGAGTCGGGGCGATCAGCCCGCTTCGAAGTGTCGGGTCGGCGTCAGTGACCCGTAGGGCGGAAGGTGGGCCCGATGATCCGGGGCCTCCCACACACCACTGCAACGGCGAAGGCGGGCGGCAAGACCACATCGGCACGCGCGCTCATGGGCCGACGCGTCATCTCTCCTGCCATCTCGTCACCTCGTTTCCGTCTCGTGGTGCAACCCGGACACGGTAGCCCATCGAGGCCCTCAGAGGCGGCAACACAATGGATCGGAGCGCGCCGGCGGGGGGACGGACCGACCGTCAGAACAAAGGCTGCGTGTTCGTTGCGTTCGGTGGCGTGACCGGCGGGCCGTCGTAGCCCAGATGGGTCCACGCCCGAGCGGTCGGCACCCGCCCCCGGGCGGTGCGCTGGATCAGGCCGCTCTGCAGCAGGAAGGGCTCGTAGGCATCCTCGATCGTGTCGGGCTCCTCCCCGACGCATTGCGCCAGGGTCGTGAGCCCCACCGGCTGTCCGCCGAACCGGCCGCACAGCGTGGTGAGGATGGACCGGTCCACCTTGTCGAGCCCGAGTGCGTCGACCCCGAAGAGCTCGAGGCCCTCATTGGCCGTGGCACCGTCGATGAAGCCCTCGCCGCGCACCTCGGCGAAGTCGCGCACCCGGCGCAGCAAGCGGTTGGCCACCCTGGGCGTGCCGCGGGACCTCTCGGAGATCCGGATCGAACCTTCCCGGTCGATCCGCACCTTCAAGATCCGGGCCGAGCGCTCCACGATGGCGCGCAGGTCCGACGGGTCATAGAGGTCGAGACGCCCGACGAACCCGAAGCGGTCCCGCAACGGACCCGAGACGAGACCGGTGCGGGTCGTGGCACCTACCAGCGTGAACTTCGGGAGCTCCAGGCGAATGGACCGTGCCGTCGGACCCTTGCCGATGAGGATGTCGAGACGGCCGTCCTCCATGGCGGAGTACAGCATCTCTTCGACCGAGCGGTGCAGTCGGTGGATCTCGTCGATGAAGAGCACGTCGCCGTCCTGCAGATCGGTCAGCAATGCGGCGAGGTCGCCGGCTCGGGTCAGGACGGGGCCAGCGGTGATGCGGAACCCAGCGCCCATCTCGGCCGCCACGATCCCCGCCAGCGAAGTCTTGCCGAGCCCGGGCGGCCCACCGAAGAGGATGTGGTCGACCGGCTGGTGCCGCTGCCGGGCCGCCTGCAGCACGATCCCGAGATGCTCGACCAGCTCCGGCTGTCCGACGAACTCGGTGAGCGTCCTCGGACGCAACCCGACTTCTTCGCGCTCCTCGTCGCTCGACGAGGCGGCGGCGTCCACGACGCGCTCGACCCCCAGCGGGCGCCCCGAACCCGTCCGCCTCGCTTGTCGCCCCGTCATCGCCCCCGCTGACAGCGGCGGCACCGGGACCGGCACCGGCGACTGCGCCTGCGCCGTCCGCCTCCGCGTCGAGGGCCAGGACCTCCCGGCGCGCTCGTGGGCTCACCGGCTGGCCAGCTCGCGCAACGCCAGGCGCAGCATCTCTTCCACACCGACATCGTCGCGTAGGCCGTCGAGCGCACCGCGGATCTCGTCGGGGGCGTAGCCCAGCTCGTTCAACGCAGCGCGCGCCTCGGCCCGCGAGGTACGGGTCCCCCGCACCACCTCGCCGCCGTCGCCTCCCGCCATCACACCGACTCGGTCCAAGGACAGGTCGGGCAGGTCCAGGCGGCTCTTCAATTCGATGAGCAACCGGGCCGCGGTCTTGCGACCCACCCCCGGCACCGAGCACAACGTCTCGAGATCGTCCTCGAGCACTGCAGTCGACAGCGCCGCCGGCGACAGACTCGCCATGATTGCCAGCGCCAGCGCCGGCCCCACACCGTGGGAGGCCAGCAACACCTCGAAGCAGCGGCGCTCGTCGTCGTGCACGAAGCCGTAGAGCACGATGGCGTCCTCACGCACGTGTGTATGCACGAACAGCATCGCCTCGATGCCCGCCGAGCCCGCCGAGCCCCGAGCCCGCCGAGCCCGCCGAGCCCGCCACCAGTGCAGCCGCCGTCGCGGGCAGTCACCGTCACCCGGTAGCCCACGCCCGCGACATCGATGATCACCTCGCCCTCCCCCGTCCGCACCACCACGTGCCCGCGCAGCAGACCGATCACCGCACACTCCTCATCTCGAGACGTCCCTTCCGATCAGTGCGGCGTCGACGGCACGCCGCAGCGGCACCGTGGTCAGGTGGCAGATCGCCAACGCCAGCGCGTCGGCCACGTCGGGCGGTCCGTCCACCGCACCCAACCCGAGCACCTGGGCCACCATCCGCTGCACCTGCTCCTTGGTGGCGGCGCCGTACCCGACGAGCCCCTGCTTCACCTCGTTGGCCGTGTACTGGGCCACCTCGCACCCGGCCTCCGCCGCCGCCAACAACGCCAAGCCGCTGGCCTGGCCGACCGACATGGCCGTCTTGGCGTTGACCTGGAAGAAGACACGCTCGACCACCACCGCCTCGGGCGCCAGCTCGGCCACGAGCGCCCGCAGCTCGATATGCAGTTCCAACAACCGCTCCGCCAGCGGCGCCGCCGGGTCCGTCTCGAGCACCCCGGCCGCCCGGGCCCGCAGCCGCGAGTCACCCTCGCCCCGCCCGACCAACCCGTAGCCACAGCGCGACAGGCCGGGGTCGATGCCCAATACGAACATGCGTTCGTAGGTTAGTAGTGCGCGATGTGCAGGACGCGGATGCGGGCCTGGCCGCCGCGCCGGTGCCGCCGCGCCGATTCCGGCGGACCGGATCGGTGGCCTCCCCTGATCAGGCCCCGATCAGCCCTCGAAGGCGGCGAGCACCTCGTCGGCGATGTCGGCGTTGGAGTGGACGGCCTGGACGTCGTCGTGGTCGTCGATCGCCTCGAGCAGTCGCAGCACCTTCTTCGCCTCGGCCTCGTCGGGGACGGGCACGAGCGAGGTGGGCTCGAGGCTGAGGTCGACCGACTCGGGCGTGATGCCGGCGTCGTCGAGGGCCTGGCGCACCGAGTCGAGGTCGGCCGGGGCGGAGGTCACGACCCAGGCGCTGCCGTTGGACGACATGTCCTCGGCGCCGCCCTCCATGGCGATCTCCATGACCTTGTCCTCGTCCTGATCGAGGGGGACCGTGACGATCCCCTTGCGCTCGAACTGCCATGAGACGGCGCCGGGTTCGGCCATGTTGCCGCCGTTGCGGCTGAACACGTTGCGCATCTCGGCCCCGGTGCGGTTGCGGTTGTCGCTCAGCGTCTCGACCATGATGGCAACACCGCCGGGGCCGTAGCCCTCGTAGTTGATGGCTTCGTAGCGGACGCCATCGAGGTCGCCCGTCCCTCTCTTGATCGCCTTCTCGATGGTGTCGATCGGGACGCTGGCGGCTCGGCCTTTCTGGAACGCGGTGCGGAGCGTGGCGTTGGCGTCGAGGTCCCCTCCCCCTTCGCGCGGCGCGACCTCGATGGCGCGGATGCACTTGGCGAAGATCTTGGCGCGGGCTTTGTCCTGGGCGCCCTTGCGGTATTTGGTGGTCGCCCACTTCGAGTGGCCCGACATGTGCCTGTTCTCGCCTCTTCCCTGTCCTCACGCACCTGGCAGTGCCAGGGCCCCGGGTCTCTCGATTGTACCGAGCCTGGTCGGGGGAGGATCCAGGGATGCGCGCCTTGGTCAACCGACGGTCGTGGTTGGCGTCGTCGGCGTGGGCAGGTCGTGGGTGGTGGCCGGGGTGGTCGGCGTGGGCAGGTTGGGGTTGGGCGTGATCGGGGTGGGAGGCAACGAGGGCGGGACCGAGGGCGGGACAGAGGGAACGCTGGGTGCGCCAGCCAGCTGGAACGGGACGCTGACCGCGTCGTCAACGACCACGTTGTAGCGGTCGAGCGGAGCCTTTTGCCATTTGATCGTGCCAGCGGGACCGCCTTCGAGCGCTTCGTAGCCCATCCAGGTCCCCTCGGCCTTGATGGTGGCGTGCGCGCCAAGGTGGACGCCCCAAAGCAAGGGGCAGCTGAAGATCTCCTTCCCGGGGTACACGTCGAGGCCGTAGACGTCGGTGACCACCCCCGAGAGCACACCGCACGGACCGATGGTCAGGGCGCGACGGAGCGGAGGGACTCTCTGCTGCGACGGGCCGCACGCCGTGGCGCCGGAGTTGGCGACGCTCACTTCGTAGGTGACGGTCTGGCCGATCGGGAAGGGGTCCTTGGCGATGGACACCCGCAGGGTGATGTGCCGCGCGCTGCAACCCTCGAAGGCGACATGTGCCGACCGGGTGATGACGCCGCCGGCCGTGGAGACGGGCGGTTGGGTGGGGAAGGTCGTCGGGGGTGCCGTGGGTGGCACACCGTTGGTTGCTGCTGCGCCTGCCGCGGCCGCGGAGCCGAGGACGGACAGCCCGAGGGCGGTCGCGGCAACCGCAACAGCAACCGTGACGGCGGCCCCGGCGGCAGCCTGTGAAGCGAGAGCGGGAAGACGCCGCATGTGAATGAGACTCTCGCGGGGCCTGGATGGTTCGATTCGCTCCTCATCGGGGTCTGCAGCGGCGGCGGCAGCGGCCCGGCCCAGGGCGGTGTCGCCGCCGGGGGCCTTCAAGGCCCGATCGAGTGCCTGAAACCCATATTTCCATCTGGGTACGGGACGGACGTCGAGCGCCAGTCGATTGTCGCGGAGGGTGCCGCGTACGCTGCAAGATCGTGACTGCTCCTTCTGCTTCCTCTGCCTCCGGCTCTCGGCTCCGTGCGGGTCTCGACGCGAAGGGCGATGGCACTCGGCGCCGGTCTCGCTCGCGGCGTGTGCTCGTAGCGGGCGCGGTGGTGGGAGCCGGGCTAGCCGCGGCCGCGGCCTACCGGCGGTTCGCGCGCGACCACGAGGGCGACGACCGAGGTGTGGCGGCGGACGCTGCGATCGACGGGGGCCCGCTCGCGCTCGGTTGGGGACGCGGCATCACACGGCCCGACCACCGCATCGTCCGGACTGATGACGGCGCTGAGCTCGCCGTCTGGGACTTGCCCGGCGAGGGACCGGACGCTCAGGTCGTGGTGCTCCCCCACTGCTGGGGCTGCAGTCACGAGATCTGGCTCCCAGTGGCGCGGCGGCTCATGGAGCAAGGGCATCATGTCGTGCTCTACGACCAGCGCGGACACGGTCTGAGCACGCGGGGTAACGCACGTCTCACGGTAGAGACGCTCGCGTACGACCTCTCCGACATCTTGGAGGCGACACAGGTGCGCGACGTCGTGCTGGTCGGGCATTCCATGGGGGGCATGACGATCATGTCGCTGGCGACGCATCGGCCCGAGGTCATGAAGGACCGGGCCAAGGCGACCGTTCTTGTTGCGACTGCAGCCACAGCGGTCGGCGTGCCGTCACCTCGGGCGACACGGTTGGCCGGCGCAGTCATCGCGTCGCCCGTGCTCAGTAAAGCGATGCGGTCGCGGAATGGGCACCTCTTGGTGCGCGGCGTCTTCGGCGCCAACCCCGATCGGTCGCACATGGACCTGACGAGGCAGCTCTTCGCTGGCTGCCAGGGGCCTGTTCGAGGCGACTTCATGATGTCGTTCGGCAACATGGACCTGTTGGAGGGCATCGCCACGATCGAGATGCCGACCACCGTGATGGTGGGGAGCCGTGACACGCTGACGGTGCCGGCCAAGTCCGACCAGATGGTGTCGACCATCCCAGGGGCGCGCCTCGTCACGTTGCCCGGCAAGGGCCACATGCTCCCGCTCGAGGACCCCGACTCGGTCACCGACGAAGTCGTGCGAGCAGCCAAGGGTTAGGTGGGCCGCCGGCGCATCGACGGCCCCGGCAGTGGATGCACATCGAAGCGCCCGAGGCGGTCAACGGTCTACGGCTGGTTTCCTCCCAGCCTGAAGCCCTTGCCGGGAGGGTGGGACGCGGAGCCAAAGTGAGGCGGTGCAACAGGCGGCGCGAGCTAGATCTTTCTCGCCCGCCAGACCTCTTCGCACGGCCACTGATTGGCCCACCATGCCTCCACGAAGCCGTACGCCGTCGTGGCACCTGGTGCGGGCCAGAGCTCGATCAAATCGAGGATCTCGAACCCGCTCTGCCTCAGTAACCTGATCCAGTCGCCGTGGCCAAGGTGAAATTCGATCGTTGGGTCATCTGGCCACTCGAAGCGGTGCATGCCGAACTGGGGACGGCGGAGCTCCGCTGAGGCCGGAACCTCGTCCTCGTGGGGCACACAGAGCATCATCAGCGTGCTGTTCCCAAGAAAGACGAGCTCACCTCCGGGCCGGAGTAGACGGGAAGCCTCCGGTATCCAGGCGTACGGATCGGCCCAAATTGCCGCTCCGTATTCGCTGATGACGAGATCGAACGAGCCATCAGCAAGGGGGACGTTCTCGCCCGAAGCCCGTAGGAGGGGAAATGAGATCCCGAACTCCTCTTGAAACTGACGGGCGATCCCAAGTTGACCCGCAGAAGGGTCGACCCCTACGGGCGCCGCTCCGCGACGAGCCAGCCATGCCGAGACGTACGCGGTGCCGCATCCGAGCTCAAGTGTGTTCTTGCCCGGAAGATCGTCGGGGAACAGGCCGACCGTTCGCTCCGGCACCGCAAAGATGCCCCAGGTGGGCTCAACCGCTGACCATCCTCGGCGAGCCGTCCGTTCCTGATCATCGTGACGCTGGTCCCACGCGCCGGCGTTGACCTTGATGTAGTTCAGCGATCCAGTGTCCACGAGCCCACGCTAAGTCACGCACACGACATCACCGAGATCTCGCGAACTGCGCCGGTTTGTCGGCGACAGTGGACAGCTGGGCGCGTCAGTGTGCGCGTATGTCAGAGAGCGACGCGGCGATGTGGCGACGCGGCGATGTAGCGATGTGGCGCAGATAGAGAGCGAAGGCGGATGCCGAGGGACGAGCCGAGGGTTCAGCCGACCATCATTTTCGCGGTGGGCGCCACGCGGGTGAGGGAGAGGACACGAAGACGTGCCCCTGCGGGCTGATGAACCTGACCTCGCCTTGCGCGTCGCCGTCGAGCTTCCAGCCGAGCTCGTGCACCCGGCTGTGATGGGCGACGCACAGCGTCAAGAGGTTCGACATGATCGTCGGACCCTGCTTCGATGCCCAGACGACGTGGTGGATGTCGGTGACCGTGCGACAGCCACATCCGGGGAACCGGCACCCGTTGTCGCGGCGCCGGATCTCGATCTGCTGTGCCGGCGTCGGATCCCGGACCAATGTCTTCTGGTCCAGGCAGGCGCCGTCGGGGGCGTCGAACGACAACGTGATGTCAGCGCTGCAGGCGAGACGACGCGCGACCTCGGCGGAGATCGGGCCGACGCCGGCGATCGAGGCGTGGCCATAGCCGTCCCCGTAGAGAAGCCGCTCGAGGTCGGTGTGGACCACCATGGAAACCTGGGCGCTGCGGTGGCCCGGCGCGTCGTCGGCCTCCGTTCGGGTCTGGTCGGTACCCGAGCGGCGCACCGTGCCACTCGGCCCGCTCTTGCGGCTCTGCCGGCCGCGCTCGATGCAGATGTCGAGCAGCGCATCGGCGCAGCGGCTCTCGAACCGGGCGTAGTCGGGGTCACTCGCGCTGGGGTGGTCGTGGCGGCGAGCACGCCCGGCGATGGCGGCCTTCACGAGCGCGTAGGCGTCCTTGGTCAGCTGCGCCCAGAGCAGGCAGCGGTCGTCGTCGAAGCGCACGAAGCGGCGCCGGAAACGTTGCGCCGATTGAGCATCCGACGTGCCGTTGACCTCGGCCGCCAACTGGTGAGCCTGCTTGGGCGTCCAATGCTCGGAGGCACGAGCCAGGTCGCGCGTCGGTGTCGGGGGTGGCGACCGCGGCGAGGGGCGCGAACACATCGAGCGTCAGGCGGCCCTCGGCCAGCGCGCCCGAGAGGGCGGGCAACTCGGCGACCCGTGCGGCCGACTCGACGAGTGTGCGCGCCCGGGCGCGGCTGACGTGGCAGCGGGCAACGAGCCAGTCGCGCATGGAAAGCGAGCCGTCGCCCCGCCACGCCTCGGCCTGGTCGAACTCGGCGATCTCGCGCAGCATGGCACCCTCGTGCTCCGAGATCACGCGCTGGTGGGCGGGGATGCTCTCGGCCAACTCCTTCGAACGGGCGTCGTTGCCGTAGTGACGGCTGAGGGGCCGGGTCTTGCGGCGCGGCGGGCGTCCGGCCGCCGACAGAGCTGGGAGTCGGAGCCGAGGCGGTCTTGCCCATATGCCTTGAACGGTCGGCACGGCAGGGCGGAGTGTACGAGGGCTACGGGAAGACGACGGTCTTGGTGCCGTTCAGCAGGATCCGGTCCTGGAGGTGCCAGCGCAGCCCACGGGAGAGGACCTGGCGCTCCACGTCGCGGCCGACGCGGCGCATCTCGTCGGCCGAGTCGCCGTGGTCGACGCGCCGGGTGTCCTGCTCGATGATCGGCCCCTCGTCGAGGTCGGCCGTCACGTAGTGGCACGTGGCGCCGATCAGCTTCACGCCGCGGTCGTAGGCCTGGTGATAGGGGCGGGCGCCGGCGAAGGAGGGCAGGAACGAGTGGTGGATGTTGATGATGCGCCCGAGGCGGTTGGCGCAAAAGGAAGGGGGGAGTATCTGCATGTATCGAGCGAGCACGACCACGTCGGCGTGCTCTTTGTCGAGAATCTCCTCCATCTCTGCGAACGCGGCGGCTTTCGCCTCGGGCTCCTTGCCGACCGGCACGTGGCGGAACGTCACGCCGTGCCACTCGACGAGGCCGCGCAGATCCTCGTGATTGGCAATCACACAAGGGATGTCGCACTCGAGCTCGCCCGCCCGCCAGCGGTACAGCAGGTCGGCGAGGCAGTGGTCCTCCTTGCTCGAGAAAAGCACGATCCGCTTGGGCACGTCGGTGTCGCTGAGATGCCACTGCATGTCGAACTCCGCCGCGACGTGCTCGAAGGCGGCGGCCAGCTCGTCGGGTCCGAAGGGCAGGGACTCGGCGACGATCTCGATGCGCAGGAAGAACTGCCCCGAGTCGAGGTCCCCGTGCTGGGCCGCCTCAATGACAGACCCGCCGAGCGACGCGATGAGGCCGGTGACAGCCGCCACGATGCCAACGCGGTCCGGGCACGTGATGGTGAGGATGTATCGACGCATGTGAGCCCTGGCCCCGATCTTCGCTCCTAGGAGTCCCTGGGTCTTTCGATCGTCAGTTTCGCCCGCTACCTGAAGAAACCGGCCTCTGTGCTGGTGCGCTCGTGCGTGGCACAGGCGGCCCCAGACGCCGCCCCGCACAGATCCGCGAAGATCCGGTGCACCCGCCGGTCCGGCGTGAGCTCGGGGTGGAACGACGAGGCCAGCACCGGACCCTGACGCACCAGGACCGGGACCCCGTCGAGGCAGGCCAGAACCTCGACCTCCTCCCCCGCCGAGACGATCAGCGGGGCCCGGATGAAGACGGCGGGGAGCGGCGGGCCCTCTCCGGACCCGAGCACCAGGTCGGCCTCGAAGGACTGCGCCTGGCGCCCATACCCGTTGCGGCGCACCGCCGCATCGAGGACGCCGAAGAAGCGCTGGTCGGCTCGGCCGTCGAGCACCTCGGACGCCACGAGGATGAGCCCGGCGCACGTCCCGAAGACGGGCAGGGGCGGCGACGCCACCTGCAGCCGGGCCGCGATCGCATCGAAGAGCCCGGTCGACTCGAGCAGCATCGACAGCGTCGTGGACTCGCCGCCCGGGATGATGAGCCCGTCCAGGCCGTCGAGCTCCGACGGGCTCTTCACGCGGCGCCCCTCGCACCCGACGTCGGCGAGCGCGGCCAGGTGCTCACGCACGTCGCCTTGGAGGTCGAGGACGCCGATCACGGGACCGGCCGGGTCGACCTCGGGCCCCGCTACCACCCCCGGTCGGCGAGATGCTCGCCGTACTGCGACTCGTCCAACCCCCGCATCGCCTCACCCAGGCCGCGCGACACCTTCGCCACGTGGTCCGGGTCCTGGTAGTGCGCCGTCGCCTCGACCACCGCCGACGCCATCCGCGCCGGGTCCGACGACTTGAAGATCCCCGACCCCACGAACACCGCCTCCGCGCCGAGCTGCATGACCAGCGCTGCATCGGCCGGCGTGGCGATCCCGCCGGCACAAAACAGCGGCACAGGCAGCCGCCCTGTCTCGTGCAGCTCCTGCACCAGGCCCACCGGCGCGGCCAGCTCCTTGGCCCAGCCGTACAGCTCGGCCGGATCGGCCTGCGTGATGGCCCGGATCGACCCGAGGATGGAACGCAGGTGCCGCACCGCCTCGACGATGTTCCCGGTCCCGGCCTCGCCCTTGGAGCGGATCATGGCAGCGCCCTCCGACACCCGCCGCAGCGCCTCGCCGAGGTTGGTGGCGCCGCACACGAAGGGCACCGTGAAGGGCCACTTGTCGATGTGGTACGCCTCGTCGGCCGGCGTGAGGACCTCGGACTCGTCGATGAAGTCGACGCCGAGCGACTGGAGCACCTGGGCCTCGGCGAAGTGCCCGATGCGCGCCTTGGCCATGACCGGGATGGTCACCGCCTCGATGATCCCCTCGATCAGCACCGGGTCGCTCATCCGCGCCACCCCGCCGTCGCGCCGGATGTCGGCCGGCACCCGCTCGAGCGCCATGACCGACACGGCGCCGGCGTCCTCGGCGATCTTGGCCTGCTCGGCGTTGACGACGTCCATGATGACGCCGCCGCGCGAGCATGTCCGCCAACCCTCGCTTCACGGTGAAGGTCCCGGTGGTCATGGCTCCAGTCTACGAGGCCAGCCGGGCGCCCCTTCTCACCACTCGCTCAGTGCGGCGGCCCTCACCGACGTAGCATCGAGGTCTCCTGGGACGAGGGGGTCCTCGCGGTGCCCCACCGACGGGTCGATCCAGACCCAGCGGGTCGATCCGAAGCGGCGAGGGCGACGCGAAGAGCGAGCCCTCCGCGGGGGCTGGGCGCATCGATCATCATGCGCAGCGCGGCCGAGCAGGCCGCGCGGGTAGCGCACGGCGGACGCGCCCACGACATCGGCTCGATACTCGCGGCTCTCGCCGACGCAGCGCCGCAGCGTGCGCTCGCCGCCGAAGAGCGTGGCGAGGGTGATGCCGACGCAGGACACACCGTTGTCTCCCCGCTTCACGTGGGCCAGCTCGTGGGCGATGACACCTTCGAGCTCGATGGGATCCACCCGGCGCAGCAGGCCGGTCGTGACGACGAGGTCGGAACGCCGGGCGTCGCGGCCGAGCGCGCACGCGTTGGGCACCTCGTCCTCGACGACGTGCAGCGTGGGCATGCGCGAGCCCGAAGGTGGCGCAGAGCCCCTCGGTCAGGTTGTAGAGGCGGGGATCGTCGTGCTCGTCGATCGGGACGGCACCGATACGGCGCAGCGCCACCGACGGCGCGAGCCGCCAGAGGCCGTACATGACGGCTGCGCCGACGACGACGAGTGCGACGATGCCAACGATCAGGTTGACCGAGACCCCCAAGAGGATGCCGATCAGGAGCGCAGGGACGACGGCGGTCCAGGCGCACAAGCGGATCGCCCGACGTCGGTTGGCCGCGACCTCGCCCGGGTAGACCTGCGGCGCACCGAGGCTCGGTCGGATGGAGAGTGCCGGAGGAGCTGGGGCCGGCGCGAGGGCCACCGAGGAGCGCGGCTGCCCGCTGCCGGCGCGTGGACGCGAGCTCGAGCGCGAGCGGTTCCGACTGCCGCCTCGATTCGAACCTTGGCGCTGTCTCTGTCGCTGGCCCTGGCTTTGGCCTTGGCTTTGGCTTTGGCCTTGGCGTTGCTGCCCGCCGCCGCCCGTCTGGCCCTTTCTCTGCGCGCTCCCGTTGGCGTTGGCACCAGCGCCGGATGCGCCCGCTCGGCCACCAGATGCCTGGCCGCCGCTGCCTGCGCTCCCCGGCAGGCCGGTTTTTGTTCCGGTTCCGACTGCGATTTCGGTTGCGGTTGCGGCTGTTGCCACCCCCACCGCTGCCACCGCTGCCCCCTGTTCCGCTGCCGCCGGGTGGCCTGGACGGACCGGGATTGTCGCTCTGCTCGGCCATGGGATGCCCAGCCTAGGACACCAGCCGATCGCGACCTCGACCAGCTAGGTCCTCGTGCGACGGTTCGATCCGCTGCGCCGGCCGTGTCGGGCACGCCGCCCGTAGGCCTCGATGGCGCGCTCGTACACCTCGACGTAGCGCTCGGCCAGGGTGTCCATGGACCAGGCCCGTGCGTACTCGACGCCGGCCTTGCGAGCCTCGGGCGAGGACTGGCCGCTGCCCTCGACGGCGTCGGCCAGGGCCACCCCCAACGCACGAGCCAGGGCCCCGACGTCGCCCGGTGGCACCAACGTGGCATGAGCTCCCACGGCGGCCCGGTACCCCTCGATGTCCGAGGCCACGACCGAGCAGCCAGCCGCCAGACCTTCGAGCAGGACCATGCCGAACGACTCGCCCGAGAGTGACGGGGCGCAGAGCACGTCCGCGCCGGCGAGCCGCGAAGCCACCTCGTCGTCGCTGACCGTGCCGAGCCAGTGCACCCGGTCGGATTCGGGGTGCCGCCGGTGCTGGACCTCGCTGGCCGGACCGTCACCGGAGATCCACAGCACCGCCGGCCGCTCCAGCATGTCGAACGCGTCGAGCACCACGCGAAGGCCCTTGCGCTCCTCGTGCCGCCCCAGGAAAAGCACCGTCGGGCGCCCCTCTTCGTCGCGGATCGGGTCGGCCGATTCGAAGCGCGCCATGTCGACGCCGTTGAACAGCACCTCGAAGTCGCCTCCGCTCGACCGTTCACCCGTCTCGCGTGCTGCGTCCGAAACGGCAACCCGGATCTGCATGCGCCGGCCGACGATCTCGGCCAGCGGCTTGACCACCGGCACCCACCGGCTCACGCCGGCGCGGTGGTACGTACCGACCATGGGCAGCGGGGCCGTGAGCACCAGGCCGTAGGCCGCCATCGGCGCCAGCGGTTCGTGGACGTGCAACGACGTCGAAGTCGCCTGTGCGGACTGCGCGTTCTGCCCGGGCCACCGTCGTCGGCCACAACGCGACGCGGTGCCACCGAGCCGTTCGAGTGGAGTGCGGTCGGCCGCCCGATGTCGATGTGGTCGCCCACGGCGTCGGGCACCGTTGCCCCGCGTCGACCGGGCTCAGGATCGTCACCTGGTGGCCCATTGCACGCAGCGAGCGGGCGAGTCCGACGACCTGTCCTTGTACCCCACCGGGCCTCGTCAGTGCGTACGGCGAGAGCATGGCGATCCTCACCGGCCTGCCCCCCCGAGCTTCCTCACCGCGGATCGCTGGGCCAGTTGGGCTGGTACATGTGCCACTGCTCGGGCCGGCAGCGGATGTCGTATTCGAAGACGTGCACGAGATCCTGGGTGACCCGCGCGATGTCCTGGCGCAACGTGCCCTGGCGCGTGGTGTCGATCGGTTCGTGCACGACGCCGGTGTGCCAACGCCCCGGCCCCGAATAGACGACGACGGGCACCAGCGGAGCGCCGGTCCGCAGCGCGAGGGTGGCGGCTCCGCCGGGGACGGTCGTCTTCTCGCCGAAGAATTCCACCTCGATACCGTTGCCGACCAGGTCCCGATCGCTCACCAAGCCTGCCAGGTGGTTGTTCTTCAGCGCCGCGGATCAGTGCCATGCTCGAGCCGCCTCGCCGAGCGGCACGGCCGTCAGACCCATGGCGGCGCGCTGGGCCACGAACCATTCGAAGAGCTCCTCGGGCTCGAGCCGCTCCACCACCGCGGTCATCGGCATGCCCTCGAGCGCGAGCCAGTACCCACCCCACTCCCAGCTGCCCACGTGCGGCAATGCCACCACTGCACCGTTGCCGTCGGCCACGGCCCGGCGAAGATGCTCGATCCCGCCTTCCGAGGCGCCACTTGGCCCGCACGCGCCGACTCGCCGACGTAGGGCAGCCGCGCCCCGTCGGCCCAATAGCGCGCGCGTACGAGGTGAAGGTCCGTTTGCTCCACCGCCGCACGAGGGCGGGATCGGGCTCGATGCCGTCGGGGCACTCGCTGGCGAGCACGCGCCGGAGATGGCGTTGGTTCATGGCGAGTGCCGGGCCACGCGCCATGAAGCGAGACACGACGTCGGCGACGCCGTATGCGACCTGCTCGGGAACGTGACCCATTGCGTACGCGAGGCCCCGGTAGGTCAGAGTACCGGGCGCGGTCACGCCAGCGCGGCAGTGTCCGATTCGTCGGTGGGCACGTCGTTGCCGCCGCGGACTCCGGCGCGGTGGCCTCGGTGACGGCGACGTCACTGGTTGCTCACAAGCTCAGGGCGCCGGACGTGTGCTCGATGAGCGGCGGCGGGACGTTCCGGGGCAGCACTGTCGAGTTCGCCCGGCGTCAAGAAGCTGACCCGGACGCAGGTGGCGTCCGGCGGCCATATGTCACGGCCGGCCTCGGGGTGGCGACGCGCGGCGCGGCGGCGTTCCCGCATGGTCCGGCCCGAGCGACTGCTGGGCGTCTCCTGGCGCCGTGCCCGCCACCGGCCCAACCGGGGCCCCGGTCGTGGTGCGGGCGCGGGCGGGATCGCGGCGCGGCCGGCCCGGCGAACTCCCGGCCCTCGCGCCAGGCCCGCCAGCGCGAGTCGACTCGGCCCTCGCGCCACGCCTCGATGCGACGACGAATGATCTCGTCGCGGCCCGAGGCCGCGTTCCAGACCTTCACGAAGCGAGCGATCGCCGTGAAGGAGACGAGGACGAAGAGCACCCAGAGCACGGGCACGAAGATCGACGGAGCTCAAGAACGCGACGCCGAGCAGGAACATGCGCTCGGCCCGCTCCATGAGGCCGCCCTTCGCCGAGAGACCCAGGGACTCCGCCTTCGCCCGCTCGTAGGAGATCAGAGCGGTCACCGCCAAGATGCCCATGGGCAGCAGCGCGAGGTGGCCCTCTCCCCTGGTCGAGCAGGTACCAGGCGCAGCCCATCATGAGGACGGCGTCGGCGATGCGGTCGGTGACCGAGTCGAAGAAGGCGCCCCGGACCGAGGCGGTGCCGGCAGCCTTGGCAACGGGGCCGTCGAGCAGGTCGTGCATGCCCGTGACGATCAGCATCAGGATGGCCCAGTGCAGGTGGCCGCTCGCCACCAGCACCGCCGTGGCGGTGGCCGAGACCAGGCCGGTGGCGGTGAGCACGTCGGCGGTGATGCCATGGCGGTGCAGTGCCTCGCCGACCGGACTGGTCGTCCGGTCGACGGCGGTTCGCCAGCGGCCGTCGAACATGAAGCTCCTCGTCGTGCCCGGCCCGGGATGGGGCGGCGCTGTTGCCCCGAGTTTACCATTCGTCCCCACGAACCCGAGGGTGCCGCGGCCCCATCCGGGCACCGCTCGTGACGGCCCCGAGCCGGGACCGGATCCCCTGGTCAGAACGCCGGATCGAGCGATGGCCGCGGCACGCTGCGTCCAATCCCGGACCTAGCCTTGTCCGTACCTCACCTGTGACACGACGGCAACACGGCCACGACGAGCAACACCGGCCCAACGAGTGCCGGCGCCGTCGAGACATGGGCCTGGAGACCGAGAGCCCGGAACGCGCAGAACGGCAGCGAACGCGCACGAACGCGCACAGAACGCACGGAACGCACGCAGAGAGGAACGACCGTGACACCAGAACCGGCCGATCGCACGAGCGGATAGCATGGCACGAGACGAGCACGAGCGGCACGAAAAGCAGGACTCGACCACGACGCAGCACACGCCGGGGCGCGGCGCGTCGGCCGTCTGCCCTCGAGTCGACGCTCGCCGACCGCGGCCGGCGTCACAGCCGGCGTCCTCGCCCTCGGCCGGCCTCGCGGCGGCCCCGGCGGGCGCCAGCTCCCAGCCGACCACCGTCAAGGCGGTCGAGACCGACTTCCACATCGCGTTCTCGAAGAAGACCTTCGCTCCGGGCAAGTACACGTTCGAGGCGATCAACAAGGGACACACGACGCACGCGCTCCAGATCACGGGGCCGGGTCTGAAGAACGCAGTCGACCAAGGACCTCTCGCCCGGGCCAGAGCGCGAAGCTCACAGTGACCTTCAAGAAGGGCCCCTACGACATCTTCTGCCCGGTCCCGGGCCACAAGGTACTCGGCATGAACGTCAACATCGTCGTCGTGACCGGTAGTGCGAAGTCGAGCAGCAACTCCTCCAAGGGGTCGACCACTACCTCGTCCAAGGGCTCGAGCAGCAGCGGCGGCTACGGCTACTGAGCAGACGCACGGTGGCTACGCCTACGTCGCGCGGGCCGCGACGTAGGGGGCGCGTAGAGGCCTGGAGACGGGGTCGAGTATCCTGACCAGCCGAGATGCCGCGGGGCGGAGGTGTCGCACCTCCCTTCTGCCGGGGCATTGCACGTGAGGTGATGGTGCGGTGTCGGAGCCGAGGAGCGCGGGGGAGCCACGGCGCCACGCCACCGTGCTGCCCGACGCCGACCCTCGACGTCTCGATCGTCGTCCCCTACTACAACCCGGGCGACCGCCTCCGGAAGACGGTCGCCGACATGGTCCGGGTCCTCGACGCCTCGGGCATGACCTTCGAGATCATCACCGTCTCGGACGGCTCCACCGACGGCAGCCCTTTCACACTCGACGGCTTCCCCGCGCACGTCGTGCGACAGGTCACCTTCGCGACCAACGTCGGCAAGGGCTCTGCGTTGCGGGCCGGCCTCGGGATGGGGCGGGGGCGCTATCTCGGCTTCATCGACGCCGACGGCGACATCTCGCCCGAGTTGCTCGCCCCTTACGTCTCGATCATGCGCTCCGAGAAGCCCGACATCATCATCGGCAGCAAGCGCCACCCCGACTCGTCGGTGCACTACCCGCCGCTGCGCCGGCTCTACTCGTGGGGCTACCAGCAGCCTCATCCAACCTGCTCTTCCACCTGAACGTGAAGGACACCCAGGTCGGGATCAAGCTGGTCGACCGTCGCGGTCATCACCGAGGTGCTGCCCGTGCTCCGCGAGAGCCGCTTCGCGCTCGACCTCGAACTGCTGGTGCTGGCCCGCCGGCTCGGGTACACGCGGATCGTGGAGGCGCCGGTGCGGATCGAGGAGCGCTTCGGCAGCACCATCTCGCTCAAGGCGGTGTGGCTGCTCCTCGTCGACACGCTCGGCCTGTTCGTCCGCTACTCGGTCCGCCACGACTACGACGCCGCCTTGGCGGATGCCGGCGGTGGCGGACGCGGTCCGGCGGTACGGCGGGTGCCGCCGATCCTGGCCCCGGCTGACGCGGGCGGCCGGCTGGCCGCTGGGAGGGGATGTGGAGCCCGATGGAGGCTGAGCAGCCCCGGACGAGCGGTCGTACACTCGTCGTCGACGAGCCGGTGCGGAGAGGGGTTCTGACCGGCCGAAGGACGAGGACGGAGGACCAGGTGCCACACGACCCGACCGCAATTCGCAACGTCGCCCTTGTCGGGCACCACGGGGCGGGGAAGACCACCCTGGCCGAGGCCCTGCTCGCCGCGACCGGATCCGTCGCCCGGCGCGGGTCGGTGGAAAAGGGCTCCACCGTGATGGATTTCGAGCCCGAGGAAGTGGCCCGCCAGCTCTCCATCTCGACCAGCCTGGCCCCGTTCATCGTCAACGGGGTCAAGGTGAACCTGCTCGACACGCCCGGGTACGCCGACTTCGCCGGCGAGATGGTGACGGCGCTGGCCAACGTCGACCTGGCCGTGGTCGTCGTCAGCGCCACCGACGGTGTGCAGGCGCAGACCGAGGACGCCTGGCGGGCCGCCGCGACCGCTGGGCGTGCCCAGGGTCATCGTCATCAACAAGCTCGACCGGGAGCGGGCCGACTTCGACCGTGTCCTGGCCGAGATCCGCCAGACGTTCGGGGCCGGGGTGGCGCCGGTCGAGTTGCCCATCGGGCACGAGGCCGACTTCCACGGCGTGATCGACCTGCTCGACGACACCGCGACGCACTACGACGTGGCGGCGGCCGGGGCGCCCGTCGACGGCACCGTGCCGCCGTCCGGGCACGAGGGCCCGATCCCCGACGAGCTCGTCGACGAGGAGCACACCGTCCACGAGCAGCTCGTCGAGGGCATCGTGGTCGGCGACGACGACCTGATGGAGCGGTACCTGAACGGCGAGTCGCTCGACTACGCCGAGCTCGAGAAGAGCCTGGCCGTCGGCGTCGGCCTCGGCGTCGGTCTTTCCCGTGCTGTGCTGCTCGGCCGCCAGCGGGGTGGGCGTGGACCGGCTGGCTCGCCTCATCGAGGAGCTGTGCCCGACGCCGGCGTCGCGGCCGCCGGTTGTGGCCGCGGCGGGGACAGAGAGCATCGAGATACCCGCCGACCCTTCCGGGCCGACCGTTCTGACCGTGACGAAGACGTACAACGACGGCCACACCGGGAAGATGTCGCTGTGCAAGGTGGTCTCGGGGACGATCGCAGCCCGACGCCGTGCTGGTGAACTCGAGGAGCCGCGAGGAGGAGCGCCTGCACGGGCTGCAGAGCATCGCAGGGCACACGACCGCTCCGGCGACCGCGGTGGCCGCCGGCGACTTCGTGGCCGTCCCCCGCCTGAACGGGGCACGGACCGGCGACACGCTGGCGCCCAAGGGGCAGCCGGTGGTGGTGCCTCCGCCAGTACTGCCGCCCGCCGCGCTGCAAGTCGCGGTAAAACCGGCCACCCGGGCCGACGACGACAAGTTGATGTCGGCCTTGCAGCGGCTCTGCGACGAGGACCCCTCGTTGTCGGTCTCCCGGGACGACGAGACGCACCAGACGATCCTCGGGGTGAGCGGCGAGGTGCATCTCTCAGTGACGCTCGAGCGCCTGGACCGCAAGTGCAACGTGCACGTCGAGCGCGAGGAGCTTCGCATCCCCTACCGCGAGACCATCACCCGGGCCTCGGCGGCCGAAGGCAAGCACAAGAAGCAGTCCGGCGGGCACGGCCAGTTCGGGGTGGCCCATCTGCGTCTGGAGCCGCTGCCACGGGGCGAGGGCTTCTCGTTCCACGACGAGGTGGTCGGCGGTGCCATCCCCCGCCAGTACATCCCGGCCGTGGAGAAGGGCGTGATGGAGACCTTCGCCATGGGCGGGCTCTACGGGTATCCAGTCGTCGACGTGTCGGTGACGGTGGACGACGGCAAGGCGCACTCGGTCGACTCGAACGAGGTCAGCTTCAAGATGGCGGCGGCGCAGGCGATCAGGGCGGCCATGGCCGAGGCGGGGCCGATCGTGCTCGAGCCCGTCTCCCGGCTGTCGGTGACGATCCCCAACGACTGCCAGGGCGAAGTGCTGGGTGACCTGTCGTCACGGCGGGCCCGCATCGTGGGGACCGACGCGGCCGACGTGGACGGCTACCAGACGGTGACGGCGACCGTGCCGACCGCGGAGATCACCCGTTACGCCGTCGACCTGCGGGCTCTCACCGGGGGCCGGGGCTCGTTCAAGGCGACGTACGACCACTACGACACCGTGCCCGAGCACATGATGGCGTCGATCCCCAAGATGGAGGGGTAGCCGGGGCCCGGCTCGGCCGGGGGCGGCCGGGGGCGGGCCGGGTCCCGGTCGGTCAGATGACGTGGCGGAAGCGCACCGGGATCTTGGTCAGGACCAGCGTGGCCAGCAGGTCGTTGCCCGGCGTCGTGACGATGGCGACCGCGAGCGTCCCGGCTTCCCGGCCGAGGGGCTTGGACACCGATGACGCCGTGAAGTGGCCTGTGTAGGCGGCCAGGCAGACTTCCTTGCCCTTGGGCACGTCGTGAGAGATGCGCCCGTAGAGCTTGGGCGCGATGCCCCGCAGGCTGCTGATCGAGAACCTGCGCACGCCTTCGAGATGGGCGTGCACCCCCACCGACTTCGCCGCAGTCGGCAGGGCCAGGTAGCACGTTTCGTCCGTCGTGCCGAGGTCGATGCGGGCGGCAGAGCAGGCCGTGAGCAGAGTGGCCGCCAGCAGCAGGCTGGTGGCCACGGCCACGAGGGCGGAGCGGCGGCGCGGGCTGTCGGCGCTGCGCGCGCGCAGCGAAAGCCGCAAATCCGGTTTCCGCTCATCGATTCCCCTCCTCCCCACTCGCCCCGATCGATCCCGGCGTGCTGGCCGGCCCCGAGAGCGTCGGCGTTGGCGCCGTCGGTGCCCCCGCAGGTGCCGCCGTCGGTTCGTAGGCAATCGGCCCGGCCTCGATGTCGGTCGTCATGGCCTGGCGCTGCCAGCGCCCCCGTCGCACCTGCAGGGCCAGCTGGCCGATGAACAACCACCCGATCACCAAGATGAACCAGAAACTGATGATCCGGTAGAGCAGCACTGCGTACGGGGTGGTCGCTTCCGAGCCCCCGAATGCAACGAGCGCGATCGTGATGCTCCCCTCGACCACCCCGAGGCCGCCGGGTGTCACGGGCAAGTTGGCCGCCAGCTGGCCAGCGCCGTAGGCCAGCAGGAGGCCCTTCCACGGGATGGGGGCATGGATGGCCAGGAACATCATGGCGAAGCAGGCGCAGTCGGCCAGCCAGTTCAGCGTGCCCCACCCGACGATGCGGCCGATCTGCGACCAGCTGAGCCGCACGGCGGTCATCCAGGCCATGATCGACGCGATCTGCAGGGCCGTGTCGCCCCGTGGCCGGCCGGTCAAGGCGACCGACACCCGTAGCGCCGTCGTCACCACCGCATGGAGCGGGCGCTCGTAGACGAACAACGACCCGAGCGCGAGCGCCAACGCGAAGACGCTGATCAAGACGGGCACGAGGTCGAGCGACGCGCCCTCGTTCGTGGCGAGGCCCAATCCGATGACTGCCACCAGAGACAGGCTGACGATCGAGGCCACGAGCGTGCCGGACAGCGCCCACACGGCCAGGGTGTTGTCGGCGCCGAAACGGCGGAACCACCGGAATCCATAGACCGTCGCGACCGCGTTCCCCGCTGGCAGCGAGTTGGTCAGGGCCTGCGACGCGAAGGACAGCTTGACCAGCGGGCCCCAGGGTGGGATCAGGTGACCCGCCTTGAAGAGCTCGTACTGCATGCGTGCAAAGAGGACATAGGAGAGGATCTCGACCGCGAAGGCCGGCGGCACCCACCACCAATTGAGGGTCTTGAACACGTCGGCGAACCCCGAGAGCTCGGATCCCTTGGAGGAGAGGACCCACAGCGCAACGCCGACGAGGGCGAAGCCGATGACGACGCGCAGGACCGGCCAGGCCCGGCGCAGCGCCCGGCGGAGCGCGGGGCGCGAGCCGGTGGAGGCACTGGCAGGTGCTTCTTGGGAGGGGGATGGAGACGAGGCAGACGATGCCGACGGCTCGGACGACGCGGACGTGTCCGTCGTTCCGGCGGCCATTGCGGGAGCCGAGGACCCTAGCGCGACGTCCGCCGCTCCCCCGCCCCTCTCCGCTGGCGTCGGGCTAGCCGGGCCAGGCGTCGGTGAGCCTCTTCCAGGACAGCTGCAGCGTCTCGGGCAGCACACGAGTCTCCGCGACCGTGGTCATGAAGTTGGTGTCACCCGACCACCGGGGCAGGACGTGCAGATGCAGGTGTGCCGGCAGGCCGGCCCCGGCCGCCCGGCCCAAGTTGGCACCCATGTTCAGCCCGTCAGGCTCATAGGCCGATTCGATTGCGGCCACCGCCCGTCGCGTTGCCGACCACAACTCGGCGGACTCCGCATCGGTGAGCTCGGCCAAGGGCCCGACGTGGCGCAGGGGCAACACGAGCACGTGCCCGCCGGCGTAGGGGTAGGCGTTCATGACGACGAATGTCAGCGCGCCGCGCCACACGACCAGGTTGTCCTCCGAGGGCGGACCGCTCGCGGCGAGGCGGCAGAAGACACACGTGGACTCGTCTTGTCCGACGCCGCCGGCGCGCTCGCGTGCGGTGGCGTCGACGATGTACTCACGCCGCCAGCCTGCCCACAGATGATCGAGGCTCACGTCGACGCGCCCGATGTGCTCACGCCGTGGCCGCGACCGGCGCTCTGTCCTCGGGCAGGCCCTTGGCGTCGACCTCGGCGGTGACCTCGCTCACCAGGTCGGCGACCGGTACTCCGTGCTCAGGCCTGCCGTCCCAACCCCGGCGGTTCACCCCGACCGAGCCCGCCGCGACGTCCTGGTCGCCGACCACGAGGACATAGGGGATCTTGGCCAGTTTGGCTCGGCGGACGAGCGCACCCATTTTCTCCCCGCTCATGTCCACGGTCGCCCGCAGGCCAGCAGCCTCGCAGACGTCGACGACGCTCTGCGCATAGTCAGCATGCCCGTCGGTCACCGGGATCACCCGCACCTGCTCGGGGCATAGCCACGTCGGCAGCGCACCGGCATAGTGCTCGATGAGCACGGCCATGAACCGCTCCACCGATCCGAACAGGGCACGATGGATCATGATCGGCCGGTGCCGCGCGTTGTCAGCCCCGATGTACTCGAGCCCGAAGCGCTGCGGCAGCTGGAAGTCGAGCTGGATGGTCGACATCTGCCAGGTGCGACCGATGGCGTCACGAGCCTGGACGGAGATCTTGGGCCCGTAGAACGCGCCCCCGCCCTCGTCCATCACCAGCTCGAGGCCCATTTCGAGCGCGGCCGTCGCCAGCGCCTCGGTCGCGACCTCCCATTCCTCATCGGACCCGACCGCCTTGCCGGGAGGCTTCGTCGAAAGCTCGAGGTAGAACTCGTTGAGGCCGTAGTCACGGAGCAGGTCGAGCACGAAGGTCAAGGTACGGACCAGCTCTGCGTCCATCTGTTCGCGTGTACAGAAGATGTGGGCGTCGTCCTGGGTCATGCCGCGGACCCGGGTGAGACCCTGAAGCACGCCGGACTTCTCGTAGCGATAGACCGTGCCGAATTCGAAGAGTCGCATCGGCAGCTCCCGATAGGAGCGTTGGTGGCTCTCGTACACCAGGATGTGGAACGGGCAGTTCATCGGCTTGAGGTAGTACTGCTGGCCGCCGTCGAGCTCCATGGGGGGGTACATGCCCTCGGCGAACCACTCGAGGTGTCCCGATTCCTCGAACAGCACGCTCTTGGTGATGTGGGGCGAATTCACGAAGTCGTAGCCGGCTTCGACGTGACGCTGTCGTGCGTAGTCCTCCATCAGGCGCCGGATGGTGCCGCCTTTGGGGTGGAACACCGCGAGACCAGGACCGATCTCTTCGGGGAAGCTGAAGAGATCGAGCTCGGCCCCGAGCTTGCGGTGGTCCCGCCGCTCGGCCTCTTCGAGCTGGTGGAGGTGCGCTGCGAGCGCCTTCTCCGATTCCCAGGCCGTCCCGTAGATCCGCTGCAACTGCTCGCGTTTCTCATCGCCACGCCAGTAGGCACCGGCCACCCGCATGAGCTTGAAATGGCCCAGACGGCCCGTGGAGGACACGTGTGGCCCGCGGCACAAGTCGATGAACGCATCCGAGTTGCGATAGGTGCTGACCACCGAAGCATCGGCGGCGTCCACCTCGTCGGCACCCGAGGCGACGGCGTTGATGATCTCCTCCTTGAACGGCTGGTCGGCGAAGATCTCCAGACCCTCTTCAATGGTGTGCTCGTGGCGGACGAAGGACTGGTCCTCTTTGATGATCGCCCGCATCTCGGCGTCGATCCGTTCCAGATCGTCGTCGCTGAAGTGCGCGCCGTCCGGGAGCTCGAAGTCGTAGTAAAAGCCGTTCTCGATCACCGGTCCGATGGCGTACTTGGCACCGGGCCACAAGCGGCGCACGGCTTGGGCCATGACGTGAGCCGTGGAGTGCCGGAGCACCTCCCGCCCCGCCTCGGAGTTGTCGGTGACGATGGCCACCTGGTCCCCGTCGCTCAACCGAGTGTCCAGGTCCACTTCGCGCTCGTCCACCACCGCAACGACCGCCGCCTTGGCCAGGCGGGAGCCGATGGAGCCGGCGAGTTCGGCGGCCGTCGTGCCCTCGGCGAGCTCCCGTGTCGAGCCGTCGGGGAGACCAACCGAGATGACGCCAGCCATCGTGCACCCTTTCCTGTTCAGCCGGGGATCGCTCCTGGTCCGGACACCGTTCGAATTCCCTCAGGGTACTGGACCATCCCGTGGTCCTGGCCCACCCAGCTCACGCAGCCCGCCCGGCTCAGATGTCGATGCCGAGCAGGCGCGCACCGGGCGCCACCGGGCGACCTGCTGTCGCTTCCGCATCGAGGGCGCGCAATGCGGCCGGCGTGTCCAGGTCCTCGTCGAGCGCAGCCCGCACCGCAACCAGACCCCGGGCGCCGTCACCGTCGGGCGCGCTGCGCCACAGCGCGAGGCGAGCCGCAGCCGCGGGCATGTCCTCGGCGGTGCGCCAGTCCCAGTCCTCCCGGTAATGGTGCGCGAGCAGGGCCAGGCGGACGGCGGCCGGATCCCACTCCTTGCAGAGGTCGCCGACGAAGACGAGGTTGCCGAGCGACTTCGACATCTTCGTGCCGTCGAGGCCCACGAGGCCGACGTGAAACCACAGCCGGACGAACTGCTTGTGGGTGACCGACTCGGACTGGGCCGCCTCGCACTCGTGATGCGGGAACACGAGGTCCCGCCCTCCCCCGTGGATGTCGATCGTCTCGCCCAGCTCGCGCAGGACGAGAGCTGAGCACTCGATGTGCCACCCGGGCCGGCCTGGGCCCCATCGCGACTCCCACGCCGGCTCGTCGGGGAGCGACGGCTGCCAGAGCACGAAGTCGAGCGGGTCTCGCTTGTTGGGATCCTCGGGATGACCGCCGTGCTCGGCAGCGAGCTCGAGCATCCGGATCCGGTCGTACCCGCTGATGAGGCCGAACTCAGGGAAGGTGGCCACGCGGAAGTAGACGGACCCACCCGATTCGTAGGCGTGCCCACCCTCGAGTGCGTCCCCGATGAGCGAGAGGATCTCGGAGATGGCAGACGTGGCACGCGGTTCGGAATAGACCGGGAGCAGGTTCAAGAGGCTCATCTCGGCGTCGAAACGAGCCATCTCCTCTGCCGCGAGGTCGAGGTAGTGCACCCCAAGTTCGCGGGCCTTGCGCAGGATGTCGTCATCGACGTCGGTGACGTTGCGCACGCACTTCGTCTTGTGCCCGGCGTCCTGGAGATGCCGCTGGAGCATGTCGAAGTAGAGATACACCGACGCATGGCCGAGGTGCGCCGCGTCGTACGGCGTGATGCCGCACGAGTACATGGTGACCAACGGGCCGGGCTCGAACGCCACCACCTCACGCCGCGCCGTGTCGTACAACCGCACGCCTAGATCCCAGCCAGCCTCAGCGTCGAGTGCGCCTTGTGGCGGATGTTCAACGTGATGCAGACCGCGGTGAAGGCCTCAATCGCCGCGGCCTGGTTCAGGCTGCCGGCATCGAGCGGCCGCAGCCCGTCCATCCGCTCCACCAGCGCGACCGTCGCGGCCGTTGCCTCGGGATGATCTGAACACACCAGCACGTCAGCTTCCAACCCCGATTCGAGGTTCTCCATTTCCGAAGCCGGGAGGTGGTGGAAGGCGGCGGCAACCAGGCTGTCCGGCACGCTCGCCTGGATGGCGGCCGCTACCGAGCCACGCGGTGGAATGAGGGCAAGCATCTCGCGGCCCTCCTTGACGAGCGCGTTGGCCATGGAGACGACGACTTTGCCTACCAACGGCTCCCGGAGGGCCCGGACGGTCGCAGCAGCGCCGTCCCATGGTGTGGCGACGACCACGAGCTCAGCCGCAGCCGCGCCGGCGTTGTCCGAACCGGTCAGTGCTAGCGCGCGGTGGGCCCAGCGTTCTCGCAATTCCTCGACGACGCCGCGAGCCCGCTCTGCGTCGCGCGAACCGATCGTGACCTGGGCTCCGGCGTCGGCAAGACGGAGTCCCAACCCCCGGCCGGCCGGTCCGGTACCCCCGAGGATTCCGACGTGCACGTCCCTACCTTCGCATAACCTCCTGGCGCAGTGGGACTCCTCGACGGAAAGCGGCTCCTCATCACGGGCGTGCTCACGGAGGCCTCCTTGGCCTTCGCCGTGGCCCGGCTGGCCCAGGAAGAGGGGGCCGAGATCGTGCTTTCGGGCGCAGGCCGGGCGCTCTCGCTGACCCGGCGCACGGCCCGCAAGCTGCCGGCCGAGCCCGAAGTGCTCGAGATCGACGTCACCTCGCCAGAACAGCTCGCCGCCGCCGGAGAACTGCTGGCGGCGCGCTGGGATCGCCTCGACGGGCTCCTGCACGCCATTGGCTTCGCCCCGCCCGACTGTCTCGGCAGCGGCATGTTCGCCGCAGGTTGGGACGACGTCTCCGTCGCGTTCAACATCTCCACATACTCGTTGAAGGCACTCGTCGACGCGTTCCTGCCCCTTTTGGAGGCGGCCGGAAAGGACGGTGGCGCGTCTGTCGTCGGGCTGGATTTCGACGCCACCGTCGCGTGGCCGGTCTACGACTGGATGGGTGTCGCCAAGGCGGCTCTGGAATCGCTGTCCCGGTATCTGGCCAAGGAGCTCGGGTCGCGCGGGATCCGGGTCAACCTCGTGGCGGCCGGGCCCGTCCGGACGATGGCGGCCAAGTCCATACCGGGCTTTGGCGCCTTCGAGGACACCTGGGCGGACCGGGCCCCACTGGGATGGGACGTACACGATTCGGTCTCGGTGGCGAAGGGATGCGTTGCGCTCTTGAGCGACCTCTTCCCGATGACGACGGGCGAGATCGTCCATGTCGACGGAGGCGTGCACGCCGTCGGCGGTTCCGCCTAGCCAATCACCCGACCGGGCTGGGGCGCCGAGGCGTGCGCCAAGCGTCTGTGAGGCGCCGAGGCCGGGTCCCAGGGGGGTTCCATTGCTTTTCTTCCCTCCGCCAGTCTGAGCGCCCTGCACTGTTTCCAAAGCGGTAGGGGGTGTGGCTGGCTCGAGCCGGCGACGACAGTTGCGGCGCCGAGGGACAGGGCGATGAGCATCTCCGAATCAGAGGTCGAGGTGGCAGGGCCCTCGGAGGCCGCGCCCCCGATGACGGGCCCCCGGTGAGCGGGCCCTCGGTGGCCGGCACGGCAACCGGCGACGCAACAGGTGCGCCCGAATCTCCTGACACCGACTTCGGTCCGGGCGAGGACCCGCCCGCGTCGGCGCGGCCCGCCCCGCCCTACCGCACCATCACCGACCGCGAGCTGACGTGGGTACAGATCTGCTGCGACTTCGTCTGCGCCTGCATCGCGCTGCCACTCTCCCTCCTGCTCCTGTCCCGTCTCTCAGCGGTGGCGGTCAACTCACCCAGCCAGCTCGTCACCAACGTGAAGGTCGACTCGCTGTTCCCCGTGGCGGTGGTGCTCACCTTGGCCCTCGGGGGCGTCTACCGGGTCACCCACCGCCGCCTCCAACGAGCGCCTTCCTCGAGATCCGCGAGCTCTCCTTCGGCGTCGGATGTGGCTGCGTCCTCGCTCTCGCCATCGGCTCTCTCTTTCACGTTTTGTTCGGGATCACCGAGCCCTTCGCCACCCAGCTCGTCGCAGCGGTCATCGTCGCCATCGGGGTCGTCACCCTCGGCCGGATGCTCCTTCGCTTCTTGCTCCACGCGTTGACCACGACGAGGGTCCTGGTCGTCGGGGCGGCTGTGGCAGGTGTCGGGAAGGAACGACCTGACACGCTCCGACTTGGTGCAGCTTGACTACCTGTACGTCGCGTCGTGGTCGCTGTGGTGGGACCTCAAGATCATGCTCGAGACGCCCAAGACGATGGCTCGGGGCATCGGCGCCTACTGACCACCGAGCCGTGCCCTCACTGCCACGTCACGCAACGGAGGTCCGCTGCTCACTGCTGTGTCACCAAAGGCCCGGAGTGAGCAGGTGCTTTGCGGTCACGGGCGTTTCGCGCGAACAGGAACGAAAGGGCGCAGCACAGCCTCCGTTTCACAGTCATACGGAATTGGCGGGCCGTGCCGACTGGCAGCGGCGATATTGACCAGAGAGGCACGGCGAGCATGCGATCGCTTCGGACACTGGCATCGAGGGTCGCACCGGCCCTGACGGGGGCGTGTGCGCTCGCGCTGGCGCTGGTCGCCGGGACCAGCTGCGCGTCTGCGTCGACCCGGCTCCGTTCGGGAGGGCTGCACGACCAATTGGCGAGCCATGTCACCACAGGGCGGACCGGTGTCCCGTCCGACCTCGCTCTCACGGGCGCCAACATCACCGCTGCGGTCGTCGGCGCACTCGCGCTGCTCTCGCTCGCCTTCCTGATCGTCACACTGATCAGGCGTCGGATCACGTCTTGATCGGAGCGTGTCGGGGTTGACGGGCGCCGCGAACGTGGAGCTGAATCCAATGGCCTTCCGCGCCTGATCATCAGGCTGGTCGGCCCACGTCCGTGGCGCCCCGCGGCCAGGTCGGCGACGCGCCGCCGGTAGGTTGCACAACGTGGCAATGCGGGGAGGACATGGGATGGTTGGCCGCGGTGGCGGCTGGGGTGGCATGCGCTCCCTGCGCCAGGACCGAGCCGTCCTCGAGCACCGGGTCAAGAAGGGCACGTCCCGCCGCATGCTCACCTTCGCGGTCCCCTACCGGAAGATCCTGTCCGTCTTCATCCCGGTCGTGATCCTCGACGCTGTCATCGCTGCCGTGAACCCGCTGATCTTGCGGGCTCTCATCGACAACGGGATCATCAAGAAGGACGTCGACCTCGTCATCTGGCTCGCCGTGCTGGTCGCTGGACTCGCCATCTTCGACGGAGTCCTGGCCCTGACGGAGCGACGGATCTCCGCGTACATCGGTGAGCACCTCATCTACGACATGCGCTCCAAGGTGTTCCGCCACATCCAACGGATGCCGCTCGCCTTCTTCACGCGCACCCAGACGGGCGCCCTGGTGAGCCGGCTCAACAACGACGTCATCGGCGCCCAGCAGGCCTTCACCGATCTGTTGTCGAATGTGGTCGGAAACTTCGTCACCGTCGTCATCGTGATCGGATTCATGTTCTTCCTCAGTTGGCAGATCACGCTCGCCGCGCTGTTGCTTGTCCCCCTCTTCCTCATTCCGTCGCGCTGGGTCGGCCAACGCATCGGGGCACTCACCAAGGAGGGCTACAACCTCAACAGCGAGATGAACATGGTCATGCAGGAGCGCTTCCAGGTGGGAGGCGCCATGCTGGTCAAGCTCATGGGCCGACCCGAGGCCGAGGCAGCCTCTTTCGACGCCAAGGCGGGACGGGTACGCGACATCGGCATCGCCCAGGCCACCTACTCCCGCATCTTCTTCGTGTCCTTGACCCTCACGGCGTCGCTGGCCACGGCGATCGTCTACGGCGTCGGTGGCGTGGCCGCCATCCACGGCGCGCTGACACTGGGCACAGTGGTCGCACTTACCAGCTACCTCACCCGCCTCTACCAGCCGCTCACCCAGCTTTCCAACCTCAACCTCGACGTCATGACCGCGCTCGTCTCGTTCGAACGCATCTTCGAGGTGCTCGACATCGTCCCGATGATCGACGAGGACCCCGATGCCGTCCCGATTCCCCGCGGCAACGCTTCGATCGAGTTCGACGACGTCGACTTCACGTACCCGAGTGCGGACGACGTCTCGCTGGCCTCCCTCGAGTCGGTTGCCGTCCTCGAGAGCGGGCTGCGCAGCGAGGTGTTGCACGGCGTGTCCTTCGAGGTGGAACCGGGGACCATGGTGGCGCTCGTCGGCCCGTCGGGAGCGGGCAAGACGACGATCTCGAATCTGGTGCCGCGCCTCTACGACGTGACGGCGGGCGCGGTGCGCCTGAGCGGCATCGACGTGCGACACGCCACCATGGCCTCGCTGCGCGACGTCGTCGGCGTCGTGACCCAGGATCCGCACCTCTTCCATGACACGCTCCGGGCCAATCTGCTCTACGCCCGGCCCGAGGCCAGTGAGGCCGAAGTACTCGACGCGCTGGAGCAGGCCCAGATCGGCCACATCGTGGACGATCTGCCCGACGGGCTCGACACCGTCATTGGCGAGCGGGGCTACCGGCTGTCGGGCGGCGAGAAGCAGCGCGTCGCCCTCGCCCGCCTCATGCTCAAGGCGCCCGACATCGTCGTGCTCGACGAGGCCACGGCCCATCTCGACTCGGAGTCAGAAGCCGCGGTGCAGCGCGCGTTGCGCGAGACGCTGGCCGGGCGCACGTCGCTCGTCATCGCGCACCGTCTCTCGACGGTCCGCGAGGCTGACGAGCTCCTTGTGATCGACGACGGCCGCATCGTCGAACGGGGCACCCACGCCAGTCTCCTGGCCGAGAACGGGCTCTACGCCGAGCTGTACCGGACCCAGTTCGCGGACCAGGAGGGCGACGCCGAGACGGTCGACCTGACTGACTGACTGACTGACTGACTGACTGACTGACTGACTGACTGACTGACTGACTGACTGACTGACTGACTGACTGACTGACTGACTGACTGACTGACTGACTGACTGACTGACTGACTGACTGACTGACTGACTGACTGACTGACTGACTGACTGACTGACTGACTGACTGACTCGGTGACAGAGCAGGCGCTCAGCCTCAGCTGGACGACCGGACGACCGGACGACTGGACGACTGGGACAGCTGCTCGTCGACGGGGGTAAAACCGGCATCACGAAGTCCCGGCGCAGCCAGTTGGCGCCGTCGACCACCAGCGTGTGGCCCGTGACGAACGAGGCGTAGGGCGAACAGAGCCATGTCACGGCCCAACCCAACTCGTGCAGGCGACCCAAGCGGCCGGCCGGCGAGCGGCGGGCGTCGACCGACTCGCCCTCGCACGTGAGGGCGAGCTCGAAGCGAAACCGAGACCGTGACGCCGGAAGCGTCGGTCGGGGGCTCGAGACGCAGCTGCCAGTCGTCCTCAGGGAGCACGGGCTCGGTGCGGATGGGCAGGTCGTGTGCTCCCTCCCCTCGGTGCCGCCTGGGCCGAGTCGATCGGCCGGACCAGCCGGGCCTGCAGGACCCGCCGGTCAAAAGTAGAATCTGTTCTAGTTGCCGGGGAAGGTCCTGGCAACCGTGCCGCCCGCACCGAGGGCGGCGCACGACCGGCTCACCGTGGGCCCGAGCAGTCCCAATCAGGAGGTCTCCCCCGTGCACAACGAGCTCTGCGAAAGCCTCGGGATCGAGTTCCCCATCTTCGCCTTCACCCACTGCCGCGACGTCGCCGCCGCGGTATCCAATACCGGCGGCATGGGCGTCCTCGGTGCCGTCGGCTTCAGCGCCGACGAGCTCGAGGTCGAGCTCACCTGGCTGGACGAGCACGTCGGCGACAACCCCTACGGCGTCGACATCGTTATTCCCGGCAAGTACGAGGGCATGGACGAGATCGACCCGGTCAAGCTCGAGGCCGAGCTGCGGGCGATGATCCCCGAGGAACACCGCACCTTCGCCAAGAAGATCCTGGCCGACCACGGTGTGCCCGAGCTCGACAACGGCCCCCGGCGCGAGCTGCTCGGCTGGACCGCGGCCACCGCGGCGCCGCTGGTGGAGGTGATCCTGGCGCACCCGAAGGTCAAGTTGGTCGCGAACGCGCTCGGCACGCCTCCCGACGACGTCATCGCGCAGGTGCACGACCACGGGATGCTGATGGCCGCGCTGGCGGGCTCGGTCAAGCACGCACTCAACCACAAAGCGGCCGGGATCGACATCGTCATTTGCCAGGGCTCGGAGGGCGGCGGGCACACCGGCGACGTCGGGTCCATCGTGCTGTGGCCCGAGGTGATCGACGCGGTGGCGCCGCTACCCGTGTTGGCCGCAGGCGGCATCGGGTCGGGACGCCAGATGGCGGCCGCCATGGTCATGGGTGCGGCCGGCGTGTGGACGGGCTCGCTCTGGTTGACCGTCGAGGAAGCCGACGTGCCACCCAAGCAGATGGAGTCGTACCTGAAGGCCACGTCGCGCGACACGGTGCGGTCGCGCTCGTTCACCGGCAAGCCCTGCCGCTTGCTCAAGAACGACTGGACCGACGCCTGGGAAGCACCGGGCAACCCCAAGCCGCTCGGGATGCCACTGCAGATGATGGTGGCCATCGAGTGCGTGTCGCGCGGGCACGCCTACCCCGAAGAGGCGCGGGACGTGAACTTCAATCCGTGCGGCCAGATCATCGGCCGGGCTACGCAGGTGCGACGCACGAAGGACGTGGTGCTCGGGATGGTCGAGGAGTACATCGAGGCGACCGAGCGGCTGCAGCTGGTGAACGAGGGCGCCTGAAGCAACTCAGGGACTCGAGACGCGTTCTTGCAAGGGAAACTGGCTAAAGTTCCTCGCGGGCGAACCGACAACCTCTAGATACGACGGCGGTCCACTCGAGGCGACGGCGATGGTCGAGTGGATGTCAGGTTCAACGCATTGCACTCCGCGTTCGCACCACTGGGGCAACTCCGATGAACGACTCTCGTGCGACGAGAAGCGCTGATGGACCGCGCGACGCAGGAGAAGAGCGCCCGATGCGGATGGCACCCGCCGAGGTCCTCGGGACGGTGGAAGACGGCTCTCCCCCGTGTGACGTCGGAAGTATGGCGGCGCTGTGGTCCTGGCTGGACCGGCCCCTCTCGGCGTGGTGGTGCGCCCTGGGCTGGTTGTCGTCGAGCCTGGTGTTCATCGGCCTGGTGCAGCTCATGGGGGGCCCGACCTATAGCGACGCCGAGGAGTCGGCCGTATCGACATGGTCGATCGCCCACGGCCAGCTTTCCTGCGCCTTTCCTCCGAAACAGGATTTGGCGGCGCCGCTGTACCCGTTCGTGTCGGGCGCCATCGCTCGAGTCGCCCGCGTCGGACATGCGACGCCCTTCCCCACGAGGGACGCCGTGGCCTCGGGCTGCGGCAAGGCAGCCGATGCGATCTGGAACTGGGGGTGGGCAGCCCGCGTTGTGGACGACACCACCCGAATCGGATACGTGGGCTGGCTGGCCCTTCTGGTCGGCGTCGTGGCGCTGCTTCGTACCTCGGGCCGCGGGCGACGCGGCTGGGAGCCGGCGACCCTGCTCCTCGTCGCCTGCCTCCCCCCGGTATCGCAGTGCCTCGACAATTTCTCCATCCCCAGGATCTGCTCGCACTCGGGATCGTCCTGGGCGCCCTGGCCTGCGTCCGCACCGACCGGTGGGCCTGGGCGGGGGTGCTGGTCGCGCTCGCCTTGCTCTCGCAGCAATTCGCCCTCCTCGTTGGCGTCCCGCTCCTCGTCATCGCTCCGGCCACACGGCGATGGGCCTACGTCCGCGGCGCCGCGGGCACCATGACGCTGGCAGTGGTCGCTCTCTTCGCCTCCGCCGGATCGGGCGCCGTCAAGTCGGCGCTCGTGGGTTCCGGAGACTCTGGAGGCTGGGGAGGCACGTGGCTCTTCGCGCTCCACCCTGACGTCCATGTCCTCGGATTCGTCTCACGCGTCGTCCCCCTCGAACTGTCCCTCGTCGTGGCCTGGTGGCTGGCCAACCGGCTCGGAGCGGCCGTTCTCGAGCCGGTTCCCCTGGTCTCACTGGTCACCCTCTCACTGAGCCTGCGACTGGTGTTCGAGGCGAACCTCATCGGGTACTACTTCATGGCGCTCGCGGTGATGCTCGTCCTGCTCGACGCGGTGTGCGGGCACTTCCGGGCCTCCGTGGTGGCGTGGCTCATCGGGGTATCGGTGACATTCCTCGTCGGCCCCTCGACGTCCTTTCTGGCCTGGCCGGTCAACTGGGCCTCGTCGAAACACCTCGTTCGCGCCCACGGTCCTGGTGCTGGTCACAGTGGTGCTGGGATTCCACGTCGCACGGAGCGGACTTCGGCGGACAGATCTCGTCTGGGTGGTGTTGGCAGCGGGAGTCGCGCTGGCGTGCCACGACTCGGTGAGCGCGCACGTGGCGTCGGCGTGGTGGCAGGTTGCCCTCGTCGGTCTTGGCATCGCGATCGCCGCTGGCCCCTTGAAGGATGTGCTCACCTCCAACCCGGAGGCTCCTCGGTCTCGAACTCGGCCCGGGACGAGGCACCCGTTATCTTCAACGGCGTGACAGTTCCTCCGGGGCCGTCGCGGTTCGACATGGAGGAACATCCAGGGCCACTGATCTGACCACCAGATCACAACTTTGTGATGGATGCGTTGGGGAATCGCAACGCGGATTCAACCTCGCGTCATCGCCGGCCGACCTATGAGGCATGGAGGGCGTCCTCGCACCCCCAGCCGAGGGACCGCGCCCCTCGCGACTCCGCCAGGCGTGGTGGGCCGATCGCCTCGACAGGCCAGCGGCCACCTGGCAATGCCTCCTCGGCTGCTTCGCCGCCACCGCTCTCTTCGCAGCAATCGTCGCGCTGGCGGGCGGGCCCGGACCGGTCGACGCCCCCGAGTCCGTCTACTCCACGTGGGCGATAGAACACGGGCAGCTGACCTGTGCCTTCCCCTCGGTCACGCAGGCCCACGAGCCGCTCGTGGCGCCGTTGTACCCACTCGTCTCGGGCGCGCTGGCCGCACTGGGCCACGTCGGCGCCACCGCCGGCGGATCGGTGCCATTCCCGTCACAGGCCGAACTGGGCGCCGGCGCCGGATGCCGGCACGCGGATGGCGCCATCGGAACCTGGGCCGCAGAGACCGGTTCGACCGAGCCGACCCTGTGGATCGCGCTCATCGGCTGGCTCGTGCTCATGGTCGGCGTCGTCGCCTTCCTGCGCGCCACCGGGCGAGGTCGCCGCTGGTGGGACCCGACCATGGTGCTCGCGCTCGCGTGCCTCCCCCCCGTCTGGGTCTCGGTGCGCTACTACTTCCATCCCCAGGACCTCATGGCGCTGGGGCTCTCGCTGGCGGCGTTGGCCTGCGCGCTGCGAGGGCGCTGGGCCGGGGCCGGCGTCCTCGTCGCGTTCGCGGTGCTGTCCCAGCAGTTCGCGCTGCTGGTGGCGGCACCATTGTTGGTGCTGGCGCCCGGGGCGGCGCGCCGAGGTCGCTATGTCGGCGGAGCTCTGGCCGCGGCGGTGCTCGTCCTCGTACCGCTCCTCGCCGCCAGCTCCGGCGCGGCCTGGAAGGCCATCACCCTCGGCTCGGGGGACAACCCGTCAAAGGGCGGCACCGTGATCTGGGAGATCGACCACCACCACGCTCTGATCGTCGTCGGCGTCTCACGCATCCTGCCGATCGTCGCCGCGCTGGCGATCTCATGGTGGGCGTCGCGCCGCCTCGGCGTGGCCACCCTCACGCCGGTCATCCTGATCTCGCTGGTCGCGCTGACCCTCAGCCTGCGCCTGGTGTTCGAGCAGAACATCTTCTCCTATTACTTCATGGCCCTTGCGGTGCTCCTGGTCCTGCTCGATGTGGCACAAGGGCACATCCGCGGCTCGCTGATGGCGTGGCTCGGCGTGGTGACGCTGGTCTTCCACATCCCCACCTACATGTTCGGCGCCGCCGAGAAGATGCATCCAGCCGCCGTCGTGCCGCCCCTCCTCGTGCTCGTCGCCGTGATCGCGGTGGCCTCCGGCGTCGTCCGTAACTCGGCCTCCAGCTGGTCGCTCTTCCTCTGGTCGGCCATGGCCGTCTGCTCGCTGGTCACCTGGCCGTCTGCCGTCAATCCTCTCTTCCACCCGGTCCCGGCCTGGCTACGCGAGGTCGTCGTCGTGGGTTCGGGCATCATGCTGGCCGCCGGACCGGCGCTCGACGAGCTGCGGCGGGGTGGCCATCGAGTGCGCGGGCCCGCCGAACCCGAAGAGGCGCGGGACGTGAACTGGTCGAGGAGTACGTAGAAGCGGTCGAGCGGCTGCAGCTGGTGAACGAGGGCAGGATCGCCGGAACCAGGTTCGCAGGGCCGCCCGTCTCCACTAGGGACGCACAATTCCCGCGGCTACCAGCGAAAAGGGGCCGACCGGCCGGTTGAGGATCCGCGGGGACACGCTGACCATTTGAAGTCTTGGCGAGCTCTCAGGCGGTTCGGACGGTGCCTCGTTCCACGGGCGACGCGTGGCGCGCCTGGATGGACGCGCCCTTGCCCGGATGGGCCTGCGTCCTCGGGTGGTTCGCCGCCACTGCCGTGTTCCTGCTCCTGGTGCGCGAGCTGGGTGGGTTCGGCCAGGCGGACACCTACGAGTCGGTCTTCACGACGTGGGCGATCGCCAACGGGCACGCCGCCTGTGCGTTCCCCCGCGGCTTCAACGTGACCGCACCTCTCTATCCGCTCGTATCGGCGGGTGTGGTCGCGTTCGTGCACGTGGGACGCGGGACGCCGTTCCCGGACGTGACCCGAGGGAACTGCGACCAGGCGTTTGTCGCAATCAACTCGTGGTCCCTCCAGAGTGGCGCCATTGGTCGCACGCTGCAGGCGGGGGTCGTGGGTTGGCTCGCTCTCCTGGGCGGCAGCGCAGCGGTGCTGCGAGCCTGCGGCCGAGGGCGCACCCGGTGGGAGCCCGCCACCGTGATCCTCCTGGCTGTGCTCCCGCCCGTCTGGATCTGCGTCCAGAGCACGTTCCACCCCGAGGACCTGCTCGCCCTCGGGCTGGCGCTTGGCGCGGTGGCCTGTGCAGTACGCGGATCGCAGTTGCCGGCGGGCCCCCCGGCGGGCCCCTCGGCCTGGGTATGGGCGGGGATCCTCGTCGGCCTGGCCGTCTTGGCACAACAATTCGCCGCGCTCGTGGCGGTCCCGCTGTTCTTCGTCGCACCGCCAACGCGGCGCACCTGGTACGTGGTCGCTGCGTCGGCGACGGTGGCGGCGGTGGCGACGCCCCTGCTGGCCGTGACCTCCGGTTCGGCTTTCCACGCCATCTTCTTGGGCACCGGGGTCTCCCACGGCATCGGAGGAGCACTCGTCTCCCTTTTGCACCTGCACGCCGCCGGCCTGGTCCTCGTGTCGCGGGTGCTCCCGCTGGTGGTCGCTGGCGGCGTGGCGTGGTGGATGGCGCGGCGCCTGGGCTCTGCAATCAGAACACCTATCGTCGTCCTCTCCCTCGTGGCGTTTTCCCTTGGACTGCGCCTGATCTTCGAACAACAGGTCTTCGGGTACTACTTCATGGCTTTGACGGTGGTGCTCGTGCTGCTCGATGTGGCGAGACGGCGTCTACGCAGCTCCCTCGTCGCCTGGTTGTGCGCCGTGCCGGCCGTGTACGTGACCCAGGTCGGCACGCTCCTCCGGAGCGCTGACCTTTTCCGGATCTGCGTCATAGCCACCGCGGGCGTCGTCCTCGTCGTGCTGCATGCCGCGCCCGGCCCCTGGGGCCTGGACCCGTGGACTTCCGTGGGTGGCCGTGATCGCGTGCACCGTGATCTCGTGGGTCTCCACGAATCCGCTCAACCCGGCTCCAATGTGGCTCTTTCAGATCGTATTGGTGTCATGGGGCCTGGCCCTGGCGGCACAGCCGGCGCTGCAGATCCTCCGCGAGTCCCCTGTGCGGTTCGTGACGGGGGCCGTGCGACCCCGGCGTCCCCCGGCTCGCCCAGCCGAAACCACGGTCGTAGTCAAGAAAGAGGGCTTCGGCCCCCCGACGCAGCGACCTAAGGTGCGCTGCATATGGAACTCCACGAGGCGCTGTACACCACGCGCGCCATGCGCAGGGTCACCAAGGACCCGATCCCCCTCGACGTCCAGGCCCGCATCCTCGATGCGGCCGTGCACGCCCCTTCAGGCGGCAACCAGCAGAACTGGCGTTTCCTTCTCCTCGACGACCCGGCCAAGAAGGCGGCGCTCGCGCCCCTGTACCAACACGCCATGGGCGAGCTGTGGAAGACGATCTACAAGGAGCAGATCGAGGCGGCGCACGCCAATCCCGACGCACCGGAGTCGATCCAGGTCCTCAAGGTGCAGCGTTCGGCCCAGTGGTTGGCCGACCACTTCGAGGACGTGCCGCTCTACTTGTTCCCCTTCTGCCAGTACGACCCGACCGGCGGCTCGATCTACCCGGCCGTCTGGAGCGCCATGCTGGCGGCCCGGGCCGAGGGCGTCGGCAGCTGCCTCACCGCGCTGTTGCAGTTCTTCAGTCCGAACGAGACCTTCGAGATACTCGGCGTGCCCTCCGACCAAGGCTGGGTCCTCTCGGGGACCGTGAGCTTCGGCTATCCCACCGGCACCTGGGGCGTCGGGACACGCAGGCCCGCGCACGAGGTTTCGTACCGCAACGCCTGGGGCAACGACGTCGGCTTCTCGGTCCCCGAACCCCTGTGGCCGGGCTGACGGCACCCACCAACGTCGCGGCGGCCTTCGCCGGCACCGTCCTGCGCGTCGAGGTGACGCCCGGCGACGCCGTCGCCGCGGGCACGGTCCTCGTCGTGCTCGAGTCCATGAAGATGGAGCATGTGGTGGAGGCCGCCACGCCGGGCCGGATCGACTCGGTGGCGGTGGCCCCCGGCGATGCCGTGCAGACCGGGGACCTCCTCTTGACCATGACCCCGGGCGTGCCCGACGCGCCGGCGCCCGATGCGGCGCGCCGCGACCGCCGACGCCGCCGGACGCGTCGACGCCGGCCCGCGGGCCGAACGGCCGGAGCTGGCCGAGGTGCGGGCGCGCAAGGCCGCCACCCTCGATACGGGTCGCGCCGCTGCCACCGAGCGCCGGCACACCGCCGGCCGCCGCACAGCGCGTGAGAACGTCGAGGACCTGTGCGACCCGGGCAGCTTCGAGGAGTACGGGGGCCTGGTCGTGGCGGCGCAGCGGGCCCGCCGCGACCAGGAGGACTTGCGCGCCAACACGCCCGCCGACGGCCTCATCGCCGGCATCGGCCGGGTGAACGGGCACCTCTTCGACCATGAGCGGGCCCGCTGTGCCGTGCTGTCCTACGACTACTCGGTCCTGGCCGGGACCCAGGGCCAGATGAACCACAAGAAGAAGGACCGGCTCTTCGCGTTGGTGGACCGGCTCCGCCTCCCTGTCGTGCTCTTCGCAGAAGGTGGCGGCGGCCGTCCCGGCGACACCGACACCGCCACGGTGACCGGGCTCGATACCGAGGCCTTCGCGCTCTTCGGCGCGCTGAGCGGGCGTGTGCCGCTGGTCGGCATCGTGTCGGGCCGCTGCTTCGCGGGCAATGCGGCGCTGCTCGGCTGCTGCCACGTCATCATCGCCACGCCCGACGCCACCATCGGGATGGGAGGCCCGGCCATGATCGAGGGCGGCGGGCTCGGCGTGTTCGCCCCCGAGGACGTCGGCCCGGTGGCGGTGCAGGTGCCGAACGGGGTCGTCGATGTCCTCTGTGACGACGAGAAGGAGGCCGTCGAGGTCGCCCGCCGCTACCTGTCGTACTTCCAGGGCGACGTGCGCGACTGGAGCTCGGCCGACCAGGCGCTGCTGCGCGACGTGGTGCCGACCGACCGGCGCCGGGTCTACGACGTGCGGCGCGCGCTCGAGCTGTTGGCCGACGAGGGGTCGGTCCTCGAACTGCGACCCGGCTTCGCGCCGGGGATGGTCACCGCGCTGGCGCGCCTCGAGGGCCGCCCGGTCGGCGTGCTGGCCAACAACCCCCAGCACCTGGCCGGCGCCATCGATGCCGACAACGCCGACAAGGCGGCCCGCTTCATGCAGCTCTGCGAGGCGTTCGGGCTGCCGCTGCTGTCGCTCTGCGACACGCCCGGGTTCATGGTCGGGCCCGAGGCCGAGGAGACCGCGCTCGGTGCGCCACGTCAGCCGTATGTTCGTCGTCGGCGCATCACTCACCGTGCCGTTCGCCTGTGTGGTGCTGCGCAAGGGCTACGGCCTCGGCGCCCAGGCGATGGCCGGAGGCAGCTTCCACCGGCCGGTCTTCACGGTCGCCTGGCCGACCGGCGAGCTCGGTGGCATGGGCCTCGAGGGCGCGGTGCGCCTCGGATTCCGTCGCGAGCTCGAGGCCATCGCAGACCCCGACGAACGCGAGGCCGCCTTCGCGGCCATGGTGTTCCGCGCCTACGAGCACGGCAAGGCGCTGCACGTCGCCGAGTACTTCGAGATCGACGACGTGATCGACCCGGCGGAGACACGGGCCCGCATGGTGCACGCGCTGGAGTCGGCGGGCCCGCGGGCGCACTGGTCCGAGCCCGGGGCATCGGGGTACGGGCGAGAAGGGCAGCGGCGCCCGTTCGTCGACACCTGGTGACGTCGAGCGACACGAAGCGACACGACGAGCGAGATGACCCACGGCACGAAGGAGTAGACGCACATGACAGCAGTCGGGCACAGCGGGTGCAGCGGGTGCACTGAGTGGGGCCGAGCTCGACAACGAGATCGAGCGCCTGCTCCGCGCCATGACGCTCGACGAGAAGGCCTCACTCACCGCCGGCGCCAGCCTCTGGTACCTCCCGCCGGTCGAGCGCCTCGGCATCCCGGCCCTCAAGGTCTCCGACGGCCCCTCGGGCGTCCGCGGCGACAGCCTCATCGGGCGCCGCTCGCTCTCGCTCCCCTGCGGCATGGCCGTCGGGTCGACCTGGAACCCCGTGCTCGCCGGACGCTTGGGGGAGGCGCTGGCCGCCGAGGCCCGTTCCAAGGGCGTGCACGTCCTGCTCGGTCCCGACGGTGTGCATCGTGCGCACGCCGCTCGCCGGACGGACCTTCGAGTCCTTCTCCGAGGACCCCTTGCTCACCGCCCGCATCGCCGTCGCCTACGTGCGCGGCGTGCAATCGGGCGGGGTGGCCTGCTGCATCAAGCACTACGCCTGCAACGACCAGGAGCACGAGCGCATGACCATCAGCGCCGAGGTCGACGAGCGCGCCGCTGCGCGAGATCCACCTCGTCGCCTTCGAGGAGGCCGTCAACGAGGCCGGCGTCTGGTCGGTCATGACCGCCTACAACAAGGTCAACGGCACGTATTGCGGCGAGCAGCCCGAGCTCATCGGAGGGATCCTGCGCGGTGAGTGGGGCTTCGACGGGCTCGTCATGTCCGACTGGTTCGGGACGCACTCCACCGCGCCGGCCGCCTTGGCCGGCCTCGACCTCGAGATGCCGGGACCCTCCGCCTGGTTCGGTCCGTCCCTGGCCGCCGCCGTCCGCGACGGCACCGTCGACGAGGCCGTCGTGGACGGACAGGTCCGCCACGTGCTCCGCCTGATGGGCCGGGTCGGTCTCCTCGGCGCCGGCGCCTCATCGGCCCGGACCGAGGAGCGTGAGGAGGACGACCCCGGGCGCCGCGCGCTGGCCCGCGCCGTCGCCGCGGAAGGCACGGTGCTGCTCGTCAACGACGGTCTGCTGCCCCTCGAGTCCTGCGGGCGTCTCGAGGGTCGCGGTCATCGGCCCCAACGCGTCACAGCTGGCCATGGGCGGCGGCAGCTCGGAGGTCACCCCGCACCGGCGCCGCGGCATGGCCGACGCGCTGGCCGATCGCCTGCCCGGGGTCGAGATCGTGCACGAGGTGGGGTGCCGCATCGATCGGGGCCTGCCGCCCATCGACATGCGCCTGGTCGCTCCGTCGGCTGCCGGTACCCCCGACGACCAGGAGGACGGCGCCTTTTCGATCGAGTACTTCGACAATCCCGACCTGGCCGGTGAGCCCGTCGCGTCGGGCACGGCCCACTCGGCGCGGATCATGTGGATCGGCCCACCCCACCCTGGGCTGACCACTGGCGCGTGCTCCGTCCGCATCAGCGGGCGCTTCACGCCCGACGTGGCGGGAGCGTGGCGACTCGGGCTCGAGAGCGCCGGCCGCTCGGTGCTGCGCCTCGACGGCGACATCGTCGTGGACAACACCGATCCCACGCGCGGCACAGGGTTCTACGGTGCGGGAAGCGAGCTGGTCGACGTGGTCGTCGACCTCGCAGCCGGCCACACCTACGAGCTTGCCGTCGATGTCTGGCCCCGCTCGTCGTCCTCCCCCATCATGGGCGCGCGTATCGGTGCGGCACCGCCCGACACCGGCGACGAGTTCGAACGGGCGGTCGGCGCGGCGGCGGAGGCGGACGTGGCCGTGGTGGTCGTCGGGTCCAACGGCGAATGGGAGTCCGAGGGCCACGACCGGCCCGACCTGTCGATGCCCGGACGCCAGCGCGAGCTGATCGAGGCGGTGCTCGAGGTCAACCCGCGCACGGTCGTCGTCGTCAACGCAGGCTCGCCGGTCGAGATGCCCTGGGCCGAGCGTGCGGCGGCTGTCCTGATGGCCTGGTATCCCGGGGAGGAGGGCGCCGACGCACTGGCCGAGATCATCGTGGGCGCCGCCGAGCCGACCGGTCGCCTCCCCGTCACCTTCCCGGTCCGCGTCGAGGACGGGCCGGCCGGGCTCGGAGTCGAGGGTGAGCGGTACCCGGGCATCGAGGGCACCGTCGTCTACGGAGAGGGCGTGCTCGTCGGCTATCGCTTCTACGAGACGTCACACCTGGCACCGCGCTTCCCCTTCGGCTTCGGGCTCTCCTACGGCGACCTCGCCTTCGAGGAGGTGTCCGTCGCACCGGATCTGGTGACGTGTCCGACTGGTGAACGACGGGTCCCGGGCGGGCACCGAGGTCGTCCAGGTCTACGTCCGCGCGCTCGAGGCGCCTCTCCGCCGGCCCGACCGAGAGCTGGCCGGGTTCGCCAAGGTGTCGCTCGAACCGGGCGCCGAAGCGACCGTCGAGATCGAGCTGGGGGCCCACGCCTACCGCTACTGGGACGTGGAGACGCACGGGTGGCGCGCTCGACTCGGGTCGCTACGAGGTACTGGTCGGCGCGTCGTCGTGCGACATCAGAGCGAGCGCCGAGGTCGACTGGCGTGCCGACCCGGAGGTGTGACGGAGCTACGCGGCGCGCTGACACGGCGGCACGGCGGGCGACAGGTCCGGGACCGGCACGTCGGAAGCGCCGCGTCCGTGGACGTTGACCTGGGACAGGCTGCTGGTCGAGCCGCGGCGGCCCCAGGTCATCAGGGAGCGGCCCAACGCCCACTGGTTCGCCGTCGCCGCGGTCTGCGTCGGCGCGTTCATGGGCCAGCTCGACGCGTCCATCGTGACCGTCGCCCTCCCCACTTTCCAGCACACCTTCAACGCATCGGTCGGTGCCGTCACCTGGGTCGGCCTCTCGTACCTGCTGGTCCTGGTGGCCACCGTCACCGCCGTCGGGCGCTTCGCCGACATGTGGGGCCGCAAGCTCCTCTACGTCTACGGCTTCGTCATCTTCACGCTCGCTTCGGTCCTGTGCGGCCTCGCGCCCGACCTCGGCGCGCTCTGCGGCTTCCGCGCGCTCCAGGCCGTGGGGGCCGCCATGCTGCAGGCGAACAGCCTGGCCATCATCGTGCTGGTGGTGCCCGCTCGCGCGCTCGGGCGGGCCATCGGATTGCAGGGCGCGGCGCAGGCCCTCGGGCTCGCCCTGGGCCCCACCGTCGGCGGCCTGCTGCTCGCGGCCGGGGGGTGGCGCCTGATCTTCTTCGTCAACGTCCCCTTCGGCATCTTCGGCGCGCTGGCCGCCATCCTGCTGGTGCCGCGCAGCCAGAACCTGTTGGCGCGGGTCCGCTTCGACTGGACCGGTCTGGCCATCTTCTTCCCGGCCGTGGCCGCCCTCCTCTCCGCCATCACGTTCGGTGCAGAGCAAGGCTGGGCCTCGGCCTTGATCGTGGGCCTCTTCGTGGTGGCCGCGCTGCTCGGCGTCCTGTTCGTCTGGCACGAGCGACGCGACCGCGACCCCATGCTCGATCTCGGGCTCTTCCGCAGTGCCCAGTTCTCCACCGGGATCGTGAGCGGCACGGGCTCCTACCTCGTGATGTTCGGCGTGTTGTTGCTGGTGCCGTTCTTCTTGGAGCGCGGGCTGGGGTTGGGAACGGCACGCTCGGGGCTCGAGCTCATGGCGATGCCACTCGCCTTCGGCGTGGTCGCACCCTTGGCCGGGCGCCTGGCCGACCATGTGGGGGCCCGGCCCCTCACCGTCAGCGGCATGACGCTCGTGGCCACGGCGCTGATCGTCCTGGGCGTCAGCGCACCCGGGCACCGCCGGCTTCCTCGGCCTCCTGGCCGCGATCGGAGTGGGCATGGGTCTGTTCACCTCGCCCAACAACGCGTCGATCATGGGTGCCGCGCCCGGGCAGCAGGCGGGCATGGCATCGGGCGTGCTCAACATGACGCGGGGCACGGGCACGGCGCTCGGTCTTGCCGTCACCGGCACCATCTTCGTCGCGGCGGGCGGCGACCACGGTGGTGCGGCCAGCGCGCAGCACGCCGTTCAGCATCACCGCCTACGTGCTGGCGGGCATCGCCGCAGTCGCCGGCATCGTGTCGGCACTGCGGGCCAACGGCGCGCTTGGCCGACACGGCGCTCTCGTCCGTCGAATAGCACTCGTCGGCAGCGTCGGGCCGTCCAGACCGACCTTCGCATCCCACATCGCGAAAAAGACCCCGCGTAGCATTGGTCACACGCTGGACATCGGGGGGTGTGCATTGTGAGTGACACCGCGGCGACCGCGCCGCAGCCACATCCACAGCAACCGACGCCAGAGCAGCCGCCTCCGGGCCAGCAGAGCCAACAGGAGGAGGCAAGCGTCGTCATGCCGTTGCACATCTTCGTGCTGGCTGTCGTCTATCTCGTCGCGCCGATGGCCGTGTTCGTCGTCTACGCCTGCTGGTCCCCCTTCCGCACCCACGTCCCGTCATCGCTCGGGCCCCTCCCGGTCGGGGTCGTCTGGTTCGGCGCCATCGGCGCCGAGATCGGGAGCCTGTACGGGATCTTCGTGCACAACCAGAAGTGGGACACGAGCTACAACTACTGGCACTACTGCCGGCCGCTCTTCGGAGCGATCACCGGCTCCATCGGGGCGCTGATCTATTACGTGCTGCTCAAGCTCGGCACGACGTCGAGCACCGTGTCGGTCGACAGAACGACTTTCTACGTCGCTGCTTTCATCTTCGGGTTTGCCGACAAGTCCTTCACGCAGATGGTGCAGAACGTCACGTCCGTCATCGTGAAGCCCGGCAAAACGAGCTCCTGACTCAGTTCATCTGGTCGAAGATCCACGCGGTTTATCCCACCATGGCCGAGCTTCCGGCCGGCTGGCGGCTGCGGGTGACCCTCACCACGTCTGACACGCCGCACCTCTTCCTCGGCTGAGACGCACTTCCAAACCTGCTCGGCGGGATCTACCAGGTGCAACGCCGCGCCGGCGCCGCGTCCGTGCTGACCGTGCCGGTGGCGCCGTCCTCCGCCTTCGACGAGCCGTGCGGGAGCATCTTCTCGCCTGCGGGTCCCTGAGCCGGGGAGGCGAACAGACCCTCTCCCGTACCATGGGCAGGTGCCCGCCACGCCCGACAGCCGTCCTGAGCGCGAGCGACGATGAGGCGACGGCGAGCCGCCATCTCCATCGAGGAGATCGAGGACGCGGTCGTCGACGGCGACAGTCCCGTCCCGGCCCGCACGCGGCACGGCCCGGGCGGCGCTGCGCCACCGGACCTTCCGCATCGTCTTCCTGGGCGCCTTCGCGTCGAACATCGGCACCTGGATGCAGAACGTGGTCCTCGGCGCCTACGCCTACGACCTCACCCACTCGAGCACTTCGTCGGCGTCATCATCTTCGCCCAGCTCGGGCCGACGCTCGTCCTGCCCATGGTGGGCGGCCTGCTGGCCGACAAGGTCGACCGCAAGCGCTTCCTGATCCTCCTCTCCATCGAGCAGCTGGTCTTCTCGCTCGGCGTGGCGCTGGTCGTGCTCGTCGCCGCACCCGTCCCACGTCCTGCTCGTGGTCATGGTGCTGCTGGTCGGCGCCGGGCAGCGCCATGTTCGGGCCCGCCTACTCGGCCATCCTGCCCGGGCTGGTCGGCAAGGAGGACCTGCCCGGGGCGATCTCGCTCAACTCGGCCCAGATGAACGCGTCCCGGGTCATCGGCCCGGTCATCGGCGGCCTGCTGTACTCGGCCATCGGGCCGGCCTGGGTCTTCGCCGGCAACGCGGCGACCTACCTCTTCGTCGTCGCGGCGCTGATGATGGTGACCCTGCCGGCCGTTCCCCAGATGGCCAAGCACGCCAGCCGCTGGCGGGAGCTCACGGCCGGCATCACGGTGGCCCGGCACGGACCCGGTGGTCGGGCGCTGCCTCGTCACCGTCTTCGTCTTCTCGCTGCTGGCCCTGGCCTTCATCGGGCAGATGCCGGTGGTGGCGGCGCACAACCTCGGCATCAACCTCTCCAAGTCGGCGGACTACGGGATCCTCTACGCCTGCTTCGGCGCCGGCGCACTCGCCGGCGCCATCTCCATCGGCACCGTCTTCGCCCACACCTCCAAGCCGTTGCTCGTGCGGGTCTGCCTCGTCGGCTACTCGCTGTCGCTGTGCGGGTTCGCCCTACAGCGCTCACCCGTCCCGGCCTACGTCAACGTGGCCGTGGCGGGTGCCTTCTACTTCGCCTTCATCACCGCGCTGAACACCACCCTGCAGTCGCGCCTCCACGAGAACGTGCGCGGACGGGTCATGGCGCTGTGGATGATGGGCTTCGGCGGCACCGTGGGCATCGGCAACCTCCTCATCGGGCCGGTGGTCGCGGCCGTCGGCATCACCGACGTCCTGCTCTTCGGCGCCGGTGGTGGCGCTCGGCCTGGCCTGGTACGCCGACGTGCGCCCGCCGCCGCGAGGTTCAGGTCGTGCTGGGGGCCGAGCTGGCCCAGTAGGCCTCGCGCAGAGCCTTCTTGTAGAGCTTGCCGTTCTCGCCGCGGGGCAGCGCGTCGGTGAAGTCGACCGAGCGGCGGGCACTTGTAGTGCGAGAGGTGGTCCCGGCAGAAGGCGATGATCTCGGCCTCGAGCTCGGGACCGGGCACGACGCCGGGCGCGGGCTGGACCACGGCCTTGACCTCCTCGCCCATCTCGGGCTCGGGGATGCCGAAGACGGCCACGTCGGCCACGGCGGGATGCAGCACCAGGACGTCCTCGATCTCCTGCGGGTAGATGTTGACGCCCCCCGACACGATCATGAAGAGCTTGCGGTCGGTCAGGTAGAGGTAGCCCTCGTCGTCGAGGTGCCCGACGTCCCACAGCGTGGCCCAGCCCTTGTCGTTGAACGTCTCCTTGGTCTTCTCGGGGTCGTGGTTGTACTCGAAGGTGACCGCGCGGGTGCCGCTGCCGAAGTAGACGACGCCGTCCTCGCCGGCGGGCACCTCCTCGCCGTCGTCGTCACAGACGTGCACCTCGCCCCAGATGGCCTGGCCCACCGAGCCGGGGTGGCTGAGCGCCTCCTCGGAGGTGATCCAGGTCATCCCCAGACCCTCGGTGCCCGAGTAGTACTCGTGGATGATCGGTCCCCACCACTCGATCATCCGCCGCTTCACCTCGGGTGCGCACGGCGCGGCGGCGTGCACGACGGAGCGCAGCGAGGAGACGTCGTAGCGGGCGCGCACCTCGTCGGGCAGCTTCAGCATCCGCACGAACATGGTCGGGACGAACTGCGCGTGCGTCACCCGGTGCCGCTGCGATGAGCGCCAGGCACTCCTCGGGGTCGAAGCGCTCCATCAGCACCACGGTCCCGCCCATGCGCTGCGCCGTCATCGACCACACCAGCGGCGCCGAGTGGTACAGCGGCGCCGGGCTCAGGTAGACGCTGCCCTCGCCGAAGCCCATGATGCGCTCGAGCATCGGCACGAGCGTGGCGCTGGTGCCGAAGGGCTCGGCGCGTGAGGGGGCGCCGGATGCCCTTGGGATGGCCCGTCGTGCCCGACGAGTAGAGCATGGCGAAGCCCTCGAGCTCCTCGTCGAGCGGCTCGCCGGGGAAGCCCGCGACGAACTCGTCGTAGGAGGTGTGGCCGCTCGCGCACCGGCTCCCCCACCATGAGGCGCAGGTCGATGTCGGGCGTGAGCCGCGACAGCTCGTCGGCCAGCGGCGCCAGGCGGGCTGAGGTGATGAGGGTGTGCGCGCCGCAGTCGTTGACGATGTACGCCGCCTCGTCCGCCGTCAGGTGCCAGTTGGCGAGCGTGTAGTAGACGCCGCTGCGCTGCAGCCCGAACACGACCTCGTGGGTCCGGTGGTCGTTGGGCAGCAGCACCGCCACGTGGTCACCCGGGCGCAGGCCGTGCGCGTACAGCGCCTGCGCCAGGCGTGCCGAGCGCTCCTCGAGCTCGGCGAAGGTGACCACCTGTCCCGCCGCGGTGATCAGGGCGGGGCGGCGGCCGGCGTCACCGGTGGCGTAGGTGGCGGGGCGAAAGTGGGTCGGGCGGGTCTCGGCTGGGCTCACCACCCTCTTCTAGCCGATCCGGCCGACGCGGCGACCGTCCCATAAGCCCTCGTGACGAGACACTCCCCCAATCGCAAGCGGCTCCAGAAGTTCGTTGTCCGCCGAGTGCCGGTAACGCCGACTCGGCGAGCCCAGGACGTCGCCCGCGCCGTCCTCTTCCTGGCCGATCCCACCAACCGCTACATCACCGGCCAGGTGCTCGTGGTCGACGGCGGCTCACCTGCTGACGCCGTGCTCAGGCCCGGCGGGCGACCAGGTCCAGCGCCGCAGGCCGACGAAGATGCCGGCCGCACCCCAGATCAGCATCACCCCGAGGTCGCGCCAGGGCCAGTAGGGCGTGCCCCGCTCGCCGGTGAACGACCCCACCAGCGCATCGATGAGGTGGCGGATGGGGAAGAAGTCGGCGAAGGTGGCCAGACCCGATCCCGGCGCGATGGGGAACCACAGGCCTGACAACGCGACGAGGATGAAGAAGGTCAGGCTCACCATCGGCCCGGCGGCATCCTGGTTGGGCACCAGCGTGCTCATGCCGACGCCCATGGCGCTGTAACAGACCATGGCGACGAGCAGTGTGACGACGAAGGGCGCCCAGTGGGCCGGGCCGCTCACGCCGTAGCCGAGCCAGCCGACCACCAGCAGCAGCACCACCCCCATGACGGCCACGATCATGGCGTTGATGATCAAGCGCGTCCATCAGCATCCAGGTCGGCAGCGGGCTGAGGCGCAGGCGCTTGAGCAGGCCCGTCTCGCGGCGGTTCACCAGCGTGATGGCGAGGATGGTGAAGCAGGCGGCCATCACGCCGTAGCCACAGAACCCCGCCACGTAGTAGTCGATCAGCTTGATGCCGCCGTAGGACGACACGGTGCTCGTCCCCGCCGTCGCGCCGAGGAGGATGAGGAAGACGACGGAGAAGGCGATCGTCATCGAGCGCGCCGATGGGGTTCAGCCAGAACGACAGCTGCTCGAAGCCGACCTGGCGCACCACCAGGCCCGCGTCGCTCCAGCCGCGGAAGCTGCCCCGCTGCGGTGTCATCGAGGCCGCCATGCCGGGCTCGGAGAGCGGCGCTCACTCGCCCGACCTCGTCAGACCGAGGTAGATGTCCTCGAGCGAGACCCGCAGCACGGACAGGCCGCGGCAGCGCGTGGCCGCCCGCCAGCGCCCAGCCGGTGAGGTCGTGGAGCACCTGCAGCTCGTTCTCGGTGTGGATCTCGACCATGTCGTCGCCGACCGCGACCACATCGACGGGCAACTCCGAGCGTCGTCACGCCGTCGGGCAGGCGGAAGCGGATGGTGACCGAGCCGAGGTCCCGGCCGCCGATGGACAACGGCGTCCCGCTGGCCACGATCTGCTTGGCCGAAGAGCACTGCCACCTGGTCGGCCAGCGCCTCGACCTCGTCCATGTAGTGGGTGGTCAAGAGCACCGTGGTCCCGTCGGCGGCGAGACGGCGGATGAGCTCCCACGTCTCGCGCCGCCCGGACGGGTCGAGCCCGGTGGTCGGCTCGTCGAGGAACAACAGCTCGGGGTTCCCGATGATCCCGAGCCCGACGTCGAGGCGCCGTTGTTGGCCGCCCGACAGGCGCTTCACGCGGTCGTCGGCCTTCTCGGCCAGCCCGATCAGCTCAATCACCTCGTCGACCGGCCGCGGGTTCGGGTAGTAGCCGGCGTTGCGCGTCAAGCACCTGGCGCACGGAGTAGTAGGGCTCGATGGCCAGCTCCTGGAGGATGACGCCGATCCGGGTGCGCAGCCAGCGCTGCGTGGCGCGGTCGGCGGGATCGACCCCCAGCGTCTCGACGCGCCCGCCGCTGCGACGGCGGAATCCTTCGAGGATCTCCACCGTCGTGGTCTTGCCGGCGCCGTTCGGCCCGAGCAGCGCGAACACCTCGCCCTTTTGCACCTCGAAGCTCACGTCGCGCACGGCGACGGTGTCCCCGTAGGACTTGGCGAGATGCTCGACGGTCACTGCGGGCACGGCGACCCCGTATTCCCCGTGCGTGCCGCCGTCCGAACTCGATGCGCCCGCGGCATGTCGCGGACGCACCGTCGGGCACGGCGCCCGGCGCACTGCCCGGGGCCGCGACCGGCTACGCCGGCGCAACGGCCCCCACAGTCGACACCGCCATGCTCGAGCACCTTGTCCAACAGGTCGCGCAGCTGGCGCAGTTCGGCCTCCGAGCAGCGCCGAGAAGGCGGCGGGCGGCACCGACAGAGTGGCGTCGATCTCGGCTCGGCCACCGCCCGGCCGGTCGTCGGTCAGCACGATGATCTTCACCCGCCGGTCGTCGGGCGACGGCTCGCGCCGGGCCAGGCCGCGCTCGTCGAGGTCGTCGACGAGGGCCGTGATGTAGGAGGGGTCGCAGCCGATGCCCCGGGCCATCTCGCCCATGGAGATCCCGTCCTCCCGGCCAGGCGCATGAGCGTCTTGATGACGCCGGGCGAGAGCTTCATGCGCACGCCGAGCGCGGCCATCCGCTCGACGTACTCGCCCTCGAAGGCGATGCGGCGGAGCCGTCTCGAAGGCCTCCTCGGCCATACCCATCGCCGCGATTGTCCCATTGCCGCAAACTCTTTGACAAGCCTCTATCTTTGAGTATCACTGAAGTAATCCCATGGCATCCTCCCCGGCCACGGCCTTCCGTCTGACTCCCGAGCTGCGTCGCACCTCCACGGTCGTCGTGCTGGGGTCGATCATGTCGATCCTCGACACGACGATCGTCGCCGTCGCCCTGGCCACGCTGGGCCGGGACTTCCACGTCTCGGTGACCACCATCCAGTGGGTCGCCACCGGCTATCTGCTCGCGCTCGCCATGGTCACTCCGGTCACCGGCTGGGCGGTCGACCGCTTCGGCGCCAAGAAGCATCTGGATGGGCTCCACCGCCCTCTTCGTGATCGGGTCGAGCCTCTGCGGGCTCGCCTGGTCGGCCGACTCGCTCATCTTCTTCCGGGTGCTCCAGGGCATCGGCGGCGGGATGCTGCTCCCCGTCGGGCCAGTCCATCCTGGCCCGCGCCGCCGGCCCGCAACGCATGGGCCGCGTGATGAGCATCATCGGGGTGCCCATGGTCCTCGGCCCCATCATGGGACCCGGTCATCGGCGGCCTCATCGTCTCCAACTACAGCTGGCGCTGGATCTTCTACATCAACGTCCCGATCGGGATCGTCACGCTGATCCTCTCGCAGCCGCTGGCTCCCCAAGTTCGACAGCGACGAGCGCTACCCGACCGCCTTCGACGCCGCTCGGCTTCTGCCTGCTCTCGCCCGGCCTCGCCGCGCTCGTCTACTCCGCTCTCCGAGGTCGGGACGACCGGCAGCTTCACCAGCCCGTCCGTCCTCGTGAGCTTCGTCCTGGGGGTCGTGCTCATGGCGGGGTTCATCCTCCACGCCTTCACGCGCAAGAACCCGCTGCTCGACCTCCACCCGTTCAAGCACCGCAACTTCGCCATCGCCAACGTCTGCATCTTCGTCATCGGCGCCACGCTGTACGGCTCCATGTTCCTCCTGCCGATCTACTACCAGGTGGCGCGTGGCCAGGAGGCGTGGGTGGCGGGACTGCTTGATGGCGCCCCAGGGCATCGGCGCCGCCTGCATCATGCGCTGGGCCGGCAGCGTCACCGACCGGCTCGGCCCCCGCCGCGTCGTGCCCTTCGGGATCCTGCTCATGGCCGTCGGCGACCGTCCCCTTTGCCTTCGTCACGACCACGACCAGCGAGGTCGCTCCTCGCCGTCACGCTCTTCGTGCGCGGTCTGGGCCTCGGGCCTTTCCATGATGCCGGTCACCGCGGCGGCCTACTTCGACCTCAACCACGCCGAGATCCCCAAGGCCTCGACCGTCATGAACATCGTCCGCCTGGTCGGCGGATCCGTCGCGACCGCCCTGTTCGCCGTCGTGCTCGAGCGCCAGATCATCGCCAACCTCGGTCCCGCCGCCGCCAAGGCGGGCGGCTCCGCCGGCATCCTCGGCACCACCGCCAAGCTCCCGCCCCAGGTGGCCGACCCGGTCGCTGCCGCCTTCGCCCACACCTTCTGGTGGTCGGTCGGGGCGATCCTGATCGCGTTCATCCCCACCCTGTTCCTCCCCAACCATGCGGCGCGCCACGCCCGCCGTCGCCGAGCCGCCGCGGACCCGGGCCGGGGGCGACAACCCGACGAGCGAGCCGCGCGTGGCCGGCGCCATGCTCGACTGACGACCGCCGACCCGCACCTCCGGCCGTCAGGCCGGCGGCGCGCTGGCCGACCGGCTGGCCCGAGGCCGGGTGCGTCGCGGCGGCGGAGGAGGCCGAGGAGCTCGTCGCGCCCGCCGGCGACGACGCCGGCGCTCCTCGAGTCGCTCGTGGCACGCCGCCTGCGACGGGCGAACCGCTGGCCTGGCTCACCGGGCAGCGCTCCCTTCGGCGACCTCGGCGTGCAGGTCGACCCGGGCGTCTACGTGCCGCGCTGGCAGAGCACTCGCGTTGGCACGGCGTGCCGGCCGCGCGGCTCCCCGAGCGTGGATGCGCGCGTGGACGTGTGCACCGGCATCGGGCGCGCTCGCCGTGGCGCTCCAGGCTGCTCGTCCTCAGGCGCGGGTGCATGGCAACCGACAACGACCCGCGCGCCGTGGCCTGCGCCGCGGGCCAACGGCGTCGAGGCGGCTGGCGGGCGACCTGTTCGCCCCGCTGGCACCGCTCGCTGTACGGCGCACGTCGACGTGGTGGTGGCGGTCGTCCCCTACGTCCCCTCCCCAGCGCTCGGTGTTCCTTCCCAGCGACACCCTCCGCCACGAAGACCGCGGCGCACTACGACGGCGGGCCCGACGGCACCGACGATCCTCCGCCGGGTCGTCGCCGGAGGCACCCCGCTTCCTCCGGCCCGGCGGTGCGCTCCTCCTCGAGCTCGGCGGCGAGCAGGCCGACCTGCTCGATCCGGTGCTCGCAGGCAACGGCTTCGTCGACGTCACGACGTGGACGGACGAGGACGGCGACACTCCGCGGCGTCGAGGCCACCCTGGCCAGCCCGTCCGGACGCCCTAGCGCACGCCGGTCGCAGCGTCGAGGTGCGTCCGAGTGCCGCTCAGCGACGTGCGAACACCAGCGCGACGTGCGTGCGGTCCACGACGTGCCAGCGGGCGATCGCGCAGCAGGTACTCGGTCAACGGAGTGCCCGGCGCCCACACGACGTAGTCGACGTGATACGCGGCGAGGATCGGATCGGGATTCGTCGTCAGGTCGCTGACCTCGAAGAACTCGGTCAGCACGCGGCCCTCGAACAGGTCGGTCCTCCCGTCGACGAACGTGGCGCGGTGGCGTGCGATGGAGTAGTCGCCCCAGGTGTACTGCGTGAAGATCCGGCCCGGGTGTGAGCTGAGGTAGTCGAAGGCCTGCACCGGCAGCGAGGGCGACGACCGAGCCCGCCGGCACGGACGGGACGGCGAGGATCACGATGCCGAGGACCGCCAGGCCCGCGCCGGCCCAGCGACGCGCGGTGGTGTTCCATGCGGGCCGAGCCGGGAGCGACGCCGCCAGGCCGACGCGTCACCAGCATCAAGTACACGACGAGGCGCTGGGTCTGCAGCGCCTCGATGAAGAAGACGGCGGCCAGCGACGCCTCGAGCACGGGCAGGCGCCGCAGCCAGACGCACGCGATCAGGACAGCCAGCGGGACGAGGAAGACGACCAGCACAGCCAGCGAATGGAAATCCGGTGAGTTCCATTCGCTGATGTACTTGCCGATCTGCCCGTTGTCGGCTGACGCCGATGTCGTAGACCAGGAGCCCCGGACCGTACGGCGTGAGGCACGAGGCGAGCACGCTGCCGATCAGGGCGAGCACCAGGGGACGGGTGTGCGGCGACTGCCCGGTGCCGTGGACCTGCGCGACCCGGCGCGCCGGGATCAGCGACCAGAGCAGCTCCAGGCCGATGACGAACAAGCCCAGCAGGATCGACCCGTGGGTGTTGACCCACGCCACGCACAGCGGCGGGAGCGCGAAGAGCCAGCGTGGGTTGGCCCGCGCCTTGGCCAGCACCAGCAGCTCCAACGGGAACCACACCAACGAGAAGTCCAGGCCCCGGTCGCCCCACCACGGTCCCGGCGATGCCGACCGACAGCAGCAAGACGATGACCACGACGCGGCCACCGCGCGCGCCGAGGGTGCGCGCGTACGCCGCGCTCGCCAGCAGGCAGAGGCCTCCCAGCACGATGCCGTAGATGGCGAAGGCGAGCGACGCCGAAGGCCCGGTACAGCGAGGCCAGCGCGACCTCGGAGCCCCACTCGTCGGTCACCCAACGGCGATGCGCCTCGGTGTAGCTGAAGGGGTCGAGACCTATGAGGCTGTGATGGGCGAGCATCCACTGCCCGGCGGCCAGCGACCAGAACTCGTCGTTCGAGAGCTGCTGCTCCAGCGCGACGGCGGCGATGAAGCCGATGCCGAGGGCGATCCCGACCAGCTCGATGGACCGCTGCGAAAGCGGCGGCGGGGTGCCGTCTCGGGCCGTTCGTCTGCGGCAGCAGGGGCGGCGCCGGCCGTCGGCACATTGCGTGTCTCGACGGCCTCGACGCTCGCCTGCACTGCTCCCCCCTCGTGCCGGACCTCGCCGGCACCCCTGCTTGGCACGGTACAACGCCAGCCGCACACAGTTCCGTCGCAGGTCCGGTTGCAATTCCGTCGCTTTGCTCAGCAGGAGGGCTGCAGCACCAACGCCTTGAACAGTGCGCCCCACTCGTAGGTGATGCCGCGTACCCAGGCCCAGAATCCCGGCGGCGTCACGCCCACCTCGAGCACCTGACCGGAGTAGCAGCGCCCGATGCGCAAACGCGCCGCGTGTCGCCTGCGTCGTGGGCATGACCACGATCACCCGGTGCCAGTGGTGCAGCGCAGCGAGGTGCTGCAATGGCACGCGCCTCACCCTGCGTCGTCGCCGGATTGGCGTGGAAGCACAGCACGTGCTCCTTCGGCGGCAGGTGGAACGGCGGCAGGTGGACGATGGAGGGCTCGCACGACTCTGGTACGGAGTCAAGGAGAACACGACGGTGGGCGCCCATCCCTGCTTGGCCAGAGCGACGGCCTCGTCGAAAGGGCCCGCTCCGTTGCCCCCGAGCATCACGATGGCGTTCGAATGCTCGGGTGCGTTCAGGTCGGGGAAGACGAAGAGGCGGAGGGTCAACCCGACGACGACCAGGACCAGCCACGACACCCACGACCGCCGTGATGATGCGCGAGCGCTTCGTCCTCAGGCCCACCACGGGCGACCATTGTGGCAGCGGGCCGGTGGCGCCGACCGCCTGCCAGCGGCCCGCCGCCTGCCAACGTCCCGGGCCGCGCCGCAGCGTCCTTACGAGATCAGCGGGTCGCGCGGCAGGCCGAGGATGCGCTCCGCGATCTGGTTGCGCGTGATCTCCGACGTGCCGCCGGCGATGGACATCGCCCGCGTGCGCCAATTGCGTGTACCCCGCCAGCGCCTCCTCGCCGTCGAGGAACGCGGTGGCTGCGCCGACCAGGTCGGCCTGGAGTCGGGCTCGTTCGTGCCCGTGCTCGGCCAGGACGAGCTTGGTCACGTTGCCCTCCGGGCCGGGTCCCGACCCGACCACGGCGCGCTGCGCACGACGCAGGTTCAGCACCTTCAACGCGTGCTCGACGGTGAACGACGGCGCCGACGCGCGCCGCCGCACCCGGGACCGTGTCGCCGCTGCTCTTCAACAGGGCGAGCAAGTCCATGGAGCGGAAGAGTCCGCCGGTCCTGCCGCCGATGGAAACCCGCTCGTTCCCGAGCGTCGAGCGCGCCACGGTCCAGCCGTCGTTCGGGCACGCCGACGACGTCGTCGTCCGGGAACGAAGACGTCGTTGAAGAAGACCTCGTTGAAGTCCGCGTTGCCGGTGATCTGGCGGAGCGGCCGTACCTCGACGCCGGGCGCGTGCATGTCGATGACCATCGTGGTGATGCCCGCGTGCTTCGGCGCATCCGGGGTCGGTTCGAACCGTCGCCAGACCCAGGTGGCAGTACTGGGCCCCGCTCGTCCAGACCTTCTGCCCGTTGACCTTCCAGCCCCCCTCGACGCGCGTCCCCCTCGTCTTGACCGCCGCGGCGTCGGACCCGGCATCGGGCTCGCTGAACAGCTGACACCAGACGTACTCGCCCATGAGCGTCTTGAAGACCCAGCGCTCGACCTGATCGGGCGTGGCGTACTGGTTGACCGTCATGATGTTCCAGCCGGTGATCCCGAGCGGCGGCACCTTGACTCCTGCCGCGCGGAGCTCCTCGTCGATGACGATCTGTTCGACGGCGCCTGCGGCGCGGCCCCACGGTGCGGGCCAATGCGGCACCATCAGTCCGGACTCCACCAACGCCTTGCGCTGCTCGGTCGCCGCGCAGCGCCCGATTCGCGCCGCCTCGGCCCGCACCTCGGCCCGTACGGCCTCTGCTTCGGGCGGCAGGTCCAGCGACACCTCGCGGGTGATGCCGCGGGCCGACCTGCGCGGTGACGTCCTCTGCATCGTCCGGGTGAGCCCAGCACCGCGTTGAGGACAAGGGCGCGCCGCAAGAACAGGTGGGCATCGTGCTCCCAGGTGAACCCGATGCCGCCGTGCACCTGGATGTTCATCTGGGCGTTGTCCACCGCAGGACCGAAGGCGAGGTGCGCGGCCATGGCCGACGACGAGATCGAACTCGTCGTCCGGCCCGCCCGCGGCGCGGGCGGCGTCCCAGACGGCAGCGGTGGCGAGCTCCGCCGCCACCAGCATGTTCGCGCAGTGATGCTTGACCGCCTCGAAGGTGCCGATCGTCCTGCCGAACTGCACCCGCTCCTCTGGCGTAGGCGACCGCCGCGTCGGTGCACGCTGCCATGACACCCACGGCCTCCGCGGCCCCGAGCGTGCGCGCCAGTGCCACTGGCTCGGCCGCGCCGCACCGGGCAGCACGTCAGCCGGCACCGACCGGGACGACGACACGGTGACCCGGGCCGAGCGGCGAGACGGGTCGAGGTCCTTGGCGCCGTGACGCCCACCCCGGCCGTCCGCGCCGCAGCACGACGACGTCGTCTCCGGCCCGCACCAGCAGCACGTCGGCGGCGGCGCCCCCGAGCACGACGCCGCCGTCACCGTCGAGCACGCCGTCACTGAGGGTCAGCGACCCGCCCAACCCCAACGCCGCCACCGAGCTCCCGTCGGCCAGTCCCGGCAGGAGCGCGTCGCGCTGAGCCCTCGCTCCCGCAGTCGGCGATCACGGCGGAGGCGAGCACGGTGGGCAGAAACGGGCCCGGGCGCCACCTGGCGGCCCACCTCCTCGAGCACGACGACCAACTCGGCCAAGCCGGCTCCGGCGCCACCGTGGCGCTCGGCGAAGGTGGATGCCCAGCCAGCCCAACTCCGGCCATCTCGTTCCAAAACGACGGGCGCGGCTCGCTGTCGGCCTCGAGCAGCGCCCGGTTGGCAGCCAGCGCGCCGTGCGCGCCGAGCACGCCGCGGACGGATGCAGCCAGTTCCTGGTGCTCGTCGATGATGGCGATCGGCATTCCTGCTCCCTGTAGGTCAACTGCGTCGGGTGTCGGGCGCCGCGGGCCGTCGCAGCCCCGCAGCCCCGCCGCCTGGCATCGTTCGACACTACAGAGCGCACCACGAAGCGGCGCTACGATGGCCACGTGAGGTAGAGCTCGACGCATCGTGGCCGCACGTGCACACATCGGTGACGCTGGTGCCGCACCCCGCAACTGCCGTCCCATGTCTCCCCGAAGCGGAGCCGCTCTGTGCCTGCCCTCACCGCCGCACCCTCGGCCACCCTCGTCGCCCGCCACCTCCACCACGAGCGCGGTGGCCGCGTCGTGCTCGACGACGTCTCGCTGACCGTCTCGCCGGCCAGACCTGCCTCGGGGTGGTCGGGCCCAACGGGGTGGGCAAGTCGACGCTGCTGCAGATCCTTGCCGGCCTGATCGATCCCGGTGCAGGCGACGTTCGCATCGACCCGCCGCACGCGACGGTCGGGTACTCTGGCCCAAGAGCACGGCGCGACGACCGGCGAGACCGTGCGACGCCACGCTGGAACGCCGAGCGGGGATCACCGCAGCCGAAACCGGACTGGCCGAGGCCGCAGCGGCCTCTCGGCGAGGGGCCCCCGGCGCCGACGACCGCTACGCAGCAGCACTGGCTCGCTTCGAGTCGTCGTCTGCCGGCGACTTCGAGTCTCGGCTGAGCAGCACGCTCGCGCAGGTGGGACTCTCCCCCGATCTCGTGGAGCAACCGCTGGCCACGCTCTCGGGAGGTCAAGAGGCCCGCGCCGCCCTCGCGGCCAGTCCTTCTCTCGCGCTTCGACATCACGCTGCTCGACGAGCCGACGAACGACCTCGACTTCGACGGCCTGGCCCGGCTCGAGGAGATGGTCACCCGGCGACGTGGCGCGCATGGTGATCGTCTCGCACGATCGGGCGTTCCTCGAACGCACCGTGACGGACGTCCTCGAGCTGGACGAGCACACGCACGGTGGGCGCCTCTACGGCGGCGGCTGGGACGGCTTCGAATCCGAGCGCGCAACGGCACGTGCACATGCAACGGAGGCGTACGCCGTCGTACGAGTCCCAACGCGCCGAGTTGCGCCAGACGGGCCCAGCGCGAGCGGCAATGGGCGACGACCGGTGTGGCGCACGAGAAGCGCCGGCCCCGGGACAACGACAAAACCCAACGCGACTTCCGGATTGAGCGGACCGAGAATCTCGCCGGACGGGCGCGCCGTACCCAGCGGGCGCTGGACTCCCTCGAGCCTGTCGAGAAGCCCTGGGAGGGCTGGGATCTCCGGTTCTCCATCAGCGAGGCCGACCGCTCGGGTGATGTCGTCGTCCGTCTCGAGGACGCGGTCGTGGCTCGTGGCGACTTCACCCTCGGGCCGTTCACGCTGGACATCGCCTGGGCCGACCGCGTCGCCCTGGTCGGCGCCAACGGCTCGGGCAAGACCACGCTCGTCGACGCGATGCTCGGCCGGCTGCCCCTGCGCGTCGGGCACGCGCCGCATGGGCCCGGCCGTCGTCGTCGGGCGAACTGGCCCAGGATCGGCGCATCCTGCGGGACGGCGCCTCCCTTGCCGACTCCTTCGCACGGGCGACCGGGCTGCCCCCCGACCAGGCCCGCAGCCAGCTCGCCAAGTTCGGCCTCGGGTCCGACGCGGTGCAGCGGCCGGCGTCCTCGCTGTCGCCCGGAGAACGCACCCGGGCCGAGTTGGCGGCGTTTGCCGTGCTCGGGGTGAACCTCCTGGTGCTCGATGAGCCGACCAACCATCTCGACCTTCCCGCCATTGAGCAGCTCGAGTCCGCGCTCGGCAGTTTCGGAGGCACGCTCCTGCTTGGTCTCCCATGACCGTCGGCTGCTCGAGTCCGTGCCTGTGACTCTCGCCACGTCCACCTCCCGGCTCGGCCACGACCGACCGGCCTGCGTGAAGAGACCGGTCACGGGGGTGTCGAGGCTGACGTCCCGCACTACGGCCCGGAGGACTATCGTTGCGGCGCACCGAGAGCGGATCGGAATGCGGGAGGACCTCACATGCGTGGTTGTCGACACGGTGTGGCCACGGAGACGCGTGCGCGCGGTCGATGACCGATCTACGCCCGACTTCCGGAGCCTCTTCGAGTCGGCGCCGGGGCTCTACCTCGTGCTCGACCGAGACCTGCGCATCGTCGCCGCCAGTGACGCCTACCTTCGGGCCACCAACACCAGCGAGACGACATCGTCGGCCGGCTCCGTCTTCGACGTCTTCCCCGACAACCCCGACGATCCCGAGAACGAGGGCGTCCGCAACCTGAAGGCATCGCTGGCACGGGTGTTGCGCGATCGCACCGGCGACGCGATGTCGGTTCAGAAGTACGACATCCCGACCCATGACGGTACCGGCGGCTTCGAGGAGCGCTTCTGGAGCCCCCACAACTCGCCGGTCCTCGGCCCGGACGGCTCGGTTGCCTACGTCATCCACCAGGTTCGAGGACATGACCGATTTCGTCATCCTCCGGCGCGGCACGCGGGACGGGTCCCAGACGGACCGTGGCCCCGGCATCGACGACATGGAAGCCGAGCATCCTCAGGCGGGCCCGACGAGGTCGCCGACTCGGGCCGCGCGCTGAAGGAAGCCAACGAGGAGCTGACGCCCTCTACGCCCGCTCCCAGGAGCTCGACCAGATGAAGACCCAGTTCTTCTCGAACGTGAGCCACGAGCTGCGCACGCCGCTGGCACTCATCCTCGGCCCGCCGAGCGTGTCCTCAGCCAGCTCGAGTCCCGACGACCCCGACGCGCGGCGACATCGACACCGTCCTGCGCAACGCGCGCACCCTGCTCGGTTTGGTCAACGACTTGCTCGATGCCTCGAGCCTCGAGTTGGGCCGGATCGAGCTCGAGTACAGCGAGTTCGACCTCGGTCATCTGGTACGGCTCGTTCGCCAACAACTTCGAGACGCTGGCAGCAGACCGTTCCGTGCACTTCGTCGTTCGCAGCGCCCGACTGTGGCGTGACCGCGGAGCTTGACTCACTGCGGGTACAGCAGATCCTGTTGAACCTGCTGTCCAACGCCTTCAAGTTCACGCCGCCCGAAGGGACCGTCCGGCTGGAGCTCCACGGGCCTTCACTCGACGGCGCGGTCCGGGTCGAGGTCGCCGACAGCGGTCCGGGGATCGATCGGAGCCGACGCGACGAGGTCTTCGAACGCTTCCACCAACTCGACGGCGGTGTCGACGCGCAGGCCCGGCGGCGCCGGCCTCGGCCTCCACATCACGCGCGAACTGGTCGACGATGCACGGCGGGCACCATCGGGATCGACGACGCACCAGAGGGTGGCGCCCTCTTCATCGTCAAGTTGCCACTGGTTGCGCCGCCGGGCACGCGCGGTGCGCGCCAGTCGGAACAGACAAAGAGGCACGCGCCCAGGACACTTCCGAGGACCGCCGGCGACGACGCTCATACCCGGGTCGTCCAGCGCCGTCGCAATCGACCGGCCGCACGGTCGTTTACCCGCACGGCGTCCGGGAGCCTCCGACCCGGGGAGGGGACGCACCACTGGTGCTGGTGGTCGAGGACAACCCCGACATGAACCGCTTCGTCTGCGACGCGCTTGGCGGGGGTCGTGCCGTGTCCGCGCCGCCTTCGACGGACGGGAAGGATTCGAGCTGGCCCGCTACCTCCGGCCGGACCTGATCGTCTGCGACTTCATGATGCCCGAAATGAGCGGCGACGAGCTGGTCCGCGCCGTACGTGCCGAGCCGCGCATCGACGCCACGCCCATCTTGATCCTGACCGCCCGCAACGACACGTGCGGCCCGCATCGGCGTGCTGCAGGAGGGCGCAAACGACTACCTGCTCAAGCCGTTCTTCCAGCCCGAGCTCCGGGCCCGCGTGGACAACCTCGATCAAAATCCGGCAGGCGGACCAACAGCTCCGCGCACTCGAAATGGCCAATGAACGGGACCGCATCGCCCGGGACCTCCACGACCTCGTCATCCAACGAGTCTTCGGCGCTGGTATGCGCCTCAGCTCCCTGCTGCCGGCAGCTGACCTCCCGAGACCGGCACACGGCTGCGTGACGTCGTGGCCGAGCTCGACAGCGTGATCAGTGACATCCGCACCACGATCTTCGACCTCCAGGCCGATCCCACGTCGAGCGAGGGGTGCGGGCCAACGTGCTGAAGCTGGCCTCCGACGCCGGAGAGCGGCTGGCTTCCAGCCGCGGGTCTCCTTCGACGGGCCCGATCGACACGTGGTCGACCCCGAGGTGGGCGAACAGCTCTTGGCCGTGCTGCGCGAGACGCTCTCCAACGTCATCCGCCACGCCAGCGCCTCCTCGGTTGTCGATCGAGGTCTGCCGCCGGCGCCGAGCTCGCCCTGGTGGTGTCCGACGACGGCGCCGGCCCAAAACCGGGGCGCACCGAGGCTTCGGGCTGCACAACATGGCAGCACGGGCCGCTTCGCTCGGTGGCGCCTTCGCCGTCAGGCCCGGTGCGGGCCGGCGGGACCGTCGTCGAGTGGCGGATCCCCCTCGCCACGGCCGTCGCCGGGTCCTGAGCCAACTGAGCACCGGCAGCACCGCGATCGCAACCGCCCTGCGCCGGTCTCCCACCTTCGGCGGAGCATCCTGTCGTGGGGCTGGAGTCTCGAGGGAGGCACCGAGGGGCGCAGCGTGGCGGAGATCCGCTGGTCCGACCAGACGGTGGAGTCGGCGCGGTGCAAGGGGGATACAGCCATGACGAGCAGTCTGAGCGACGCTGAGAAGAAGGTCGTGCGGCTCATGGCGCGCGCGAACCGGTCGCATGGCGATGCGACGTGGGAGTACGAGATCACCAGTGACGTCGACAACATCGAGGTGGCGTCGGGGCCTGGCACCCACACGCTGCGCATCCACCCATGCTGGCTCCGCTATGTCGTCGCCCACGGCGACTTCAAGCATGCGTGGCGGACGAGATCGAGGCCTGGTACCTCCTCGAACAGCTCACCGCCGAGGTACCGACCGTCGTCTGAGCTCGCCGGCGATACGCACCGCCGCACCGACGTCCGGGCGATCGAGATCAGCCGAAACGGTCCTTGCAGGGCGCTGCGGGCCGCCCACACACCGCACATCCCGTGCACCCCTCCGCCGGGTGGCGTCGACGCCGAACAGAGATACACCCCCTCGAGCGGCGTCCGGTAGGGATTCCAGCGAGGCAACCGGCCGGAACACGGTCTGGCGCAGCGTCGCCGCCCCGCCGTTGATGTCGCCGCCGAGCAGGTTCGGGTCGTAGGCCTCCGCCTGTGCCGCCGTGCGCACCGATCGGGCCAGCACCACGGTCGCGGAACCCGGGCGCGAAGCGCTCGATCTGCTGCCTCCATCCGCTCGCTCATGTCCACGCCCGATCCGTTGGGCACGTGGCAGTAGGCCCACAGCGTGTGCTGCCCGTCGGGGGCCCGGGTCGGGTCGACGACCGAGGGCTGGGCCACCAGCACGAACGGGCGCTCGGCGTGACGACCGGCCCGCACCGCGGCCTCCGCCCGGGCCACCTCGTCGAAGGTGCCGCCCACGTGCACCGTGACCGTTCGACGACACGGCTCGGCCGCCCAGGGCACCGGGCCGTCGAGCGCCCAGTCGACCTTGCAGGTACCCGGGCCCGGCGCGAAAGCGCGCCCACGGCCGGGCGGCCCGGCGCGACAGTCGTGGTCCGGCCAACGCGACGAATTGGCGAGGTGACGTGTCGAGCAGGACGGCGCGGGCCGGCGGCAGCTCGTCCAGCGACTCGATCGAGCTGCCCGGTGTGGACCACGCCGCCGAGGCGGCGCAGCTCGGCGGCCAATGCCGGTAGTGATGGCCGCGCTCCCACCTTCGACGACGGGCCACCCGGCGCCGTGGCCCAGCGCGGCCAGCAACAGGCCGAAGGCGGCGGTCAAGGGCGCCGTCAGGGGCTGCATGGAGTGTGCGGCGGCGCCGGCGACCAGTGCCCGTGCCGCATCGGTCGTGAACCGCTTGGCGGCGTGCTGCGCCGAGGGCGCACCGACGAGCGCGAAGCGGGCCAAGAGCGAGCGGGTCCCGCGGCACCGTCCGCATCGGGCCCAGCACGTAGGGCACGATCCGGTCCAGCCACTGCACCAGCGGATCCATCAGGCTCCGGTACGCCGCCGCGTCACCGCCGAGGTGTGACGCGGTCTCCTCGACGTCCCGGTAGAGCGCGGCGGCCCGGCTCGCCGCCGAGCGGGTGGGCGTAGGCGACCTCGGGCTGGCGCAGCATGATACCCAGTGCTGGCAGGTCCAGGGTCGCGGAAGAACGGCGAGGCGACCAGTGAGGGATGGACGGCCGAACAGACGTCGTGGTGGAACCCCGGCAGCGTGAGCGCCTCGGTCCGGGTCCCGCCGCCGATCGTGGGAGCGCCCTCGAAGACCTCGACGGCGTGCCCGGCCCGGGCCAGCGTGATCGCCGCCGCGAGCCCGTTGGGGCCGGCGCCCACCACCACCGCGTCCGAGCGCTCCACGAACTGACGTTACCGACCGCCACCCTGCGACGCTGGACGCGGCGGCCGGAGGTCAATAGGTTGCGCGCCCATGGCAGAGGTACACGGAACCTGCGAACCACGTTTCGAGGAGGTGCGCCAGACGCTGGCCGACCAGCTCGAGACCGGCGACGACCTCGGCGCGTCCGTCGCCGTCTTCCTGCACGGCGAGCCCGTCGTCGACATCTGGGGCGGCTGGGCCGACGCCGAGAAGACGCGGCCCTGGGAAGCGCGACACGATCACCAACGTCTGGTCGACGACCAAGACCATGACCTTCCTCGTCGCGCTGATGCTGCACGACCGCGGGCAGCTCGACTTCCACGCCCCCGTCGCCACGTACTGGCCCGAGTTCGCCGCCAACGGCAAGGAGGCGATCGAGGTGCGCCACGTGATGGGGCACACCGCCGGGCTTGAGCGGTTGGGACGAGCCCATCGGCGCCGAGGACCTGGCCGAACTGGGAGAAGTGCACCACGGCGCTGGCCGCGCAGGCCCCGTGGTGGGAACCGGGCAGCGCCTCGGGCTACCACGCACTGACGCAGGGCTACCTCATCGGCGAGATCGTCCGGCGCATCACCGGCGACTCGATCGGCACCTTCTTCGCGCAGGAGGTGGCCAAGCCGCTCGAGTGCCGACTTCTACATCGGCCTGCCCGCCAGCGAGGACCATCGCGTCTCCAGACGTGATCCCTCCCCCGCCGATCAGGCCCGAGGAATTCGAGGGCCAGGTCCCCGAGCTCATGCTCAAGACGTTCCTCAACCCGCCGATCGACGCGACCATGGCCCACCACGAATGGTGGCGCCGCGCCGAGATCCCCGCCGCCAACGGCCAGGGCAACGCAGCGCTCGGTGGCGGCCGTGCAGTCCATCGTCGCCGGCAAGGGCACAGGCGCGCGGCGTCCGCCTTCTCAGCGCCGCCGGCACCGACCCCATCTTCGAGGTCCAGGCTGAGGGCATCGACAAGGTGCTCGGCGTCCCCGAGCGCATGGGCATGGGCTATGGCCTCAGCAACCCGCCCGAGATGCCACTCGGACCGCGGGCGTGCTACTGGGGCGGCTATGGCGGCTCGGTCATCATCTTGGACCTGGACGCGGAACTTGCGGTCTGCTACGTCATGAACCGCATGGAGGCCGGGCTCGTCGGCGACCTGCGCGGCACCAACATCGTGGCCGCCACCGTTGCCGGGCTCGCGGCTTAGGGCAACGACCGCCTCGGCTTCGACTTCCACCCTCCAGGCGGGATCCAACAACCCCGCCACCACGACCATGCGTCGCCGCCGGCCGAACGTGCCCGAGCACTTCGCCGTGGACCGCGCCGACCGCCTCGGCATCCAACGCGGACGTGATGTACATCCGGGTCCGCACCACGTCGTCGAGCTGCGCTCCCGCCTCGGCCAACGCGGCCGTGATGATCTCGAAGCACCGCCGCGCCTGAGGCCCGGCGCCTTCGGGACAACCGCCACCGGGCAGCACGGGGGCCGTGCCCGACACGATCACCCGGTCCCCCACCCGGACGGCCCGGCTGAACCCGATGGTCGTCTCGAAGGGCGAGCCCGAGGTGATGCGCTGGTGGCTGGCCATGGCGCATCCTGCCACCCCGAGAGCAACTGGGCCGCCGGGCGGCCGCCGGTACGATGGCCCCATCAAGGCTCGAGGACGTCTTCTCACGGGAGTACGAGCCGCGGTGTTGGCCCTCGTGGTGGGGTCAGTGATCGCGCTGGCTGCGTCTGGGGTTTCGGCGCGTCCTCACCCAAGAACACGGCGCACGCCGCGACCCCCGCCGGCCGCCCACCGATCGAAGCACGACGACCACCACAACCGCTGCCGCCCCGGCCGCGCTGACCCCGCCGCCCGGCACCACGCTCACGGCGAGGATCAGCGGATCCATCCCCGGGTACCCCGCACCCGGCGCACCGGCGAACAGGACCGTGCCGGGCTCCTATTACGGCTACCCCTCCATCCTCCCCGTGATCGCGAGTCAACCGGGTTGGCTCGAGGTGCGGCTGGCGCAGCGACCGAACGGCTCGACCACCTGGGTCCAGCAGCGCTTGGTCACCGTCGGGGTCACGCCGTACACCATCCAGGTCGACCTCGCCACCATGAGCCTCTCGGTGTACGAGGACGGGATCGAGGTCCTCGACTTCCCGGCCGGCATCGGGGCGCCGGACGATCCCACGCCGCCCGGCCAATTCTTCATCTTCGCCACCGTTCCGCCGCCCGATCCGAGCTACGGCGCCTTCGTGCTGGCGACCTCGGACCACTCCGACACGATCGTCGACTGGGAGAACTCGGGCGACGCCCTCATCGGCATCCACGGCCCGATCACATCCTACGACGACTCGCTGATCGGCGACACCGGTGCGGCCATTTCACACGGCTGCATCAGGCTCCACGACGCCGACCTCTCGCAGCTGGCGGTGATCCCGCCCGGCACGCCCCTCAACGTCGTCAGCTGAGTTGAGTCCCGCGTCGACGCGCCGCCCTCAGACGCCCCAGCTGTCGAGCACGTCGCGGCGCACGGGCAAAGGCGGCCAGCGCCTCGGGGACACCTGCGCTCACCAGGCCTTGCCAACCGTGCGCCACGCCCGGCCACGATTCCACCGTGACGTCGACTCCCGCCGCCATGGCCGCCTGGGCCAGCGCAACGACGCCGGCGTAGAGCGTGTCGTACTCAGCCACCGGCAGGTAGAGCGGCGGGAGGCCGCGCAGGTCGGCGTAACGGGGCGAGACGCGCGGATCGTCGAGCTCGACCGCGCCGGCGGTGTAGTCGCGGCCGCGGTTACGCACCCAGGAAGCCGTGAGGAAAGGGTCGCGTCCACCGACCGGCCGGCTCCTCGACCACGGAGAGGTCGAACCAGCCCGAGACCGACACGAAGCAAGCCGGGAGCGCCACACTCTCGTCCCGCGCGTTCACAAGCGTGGCCAGGCCGAGGAGGCCACCGCACGAGTCGCCACTGACCACGAGGCGAGCCGGGTCCACCTCGACGCTCGACACCAGGCCGCGGTAGGCGGCCAGGCAGTCGTCGTGCGCGGCGGGAAAGGGGTGCTCGGGAGCCAGCCGGTAGTCGGCCATGAGGACGCGCGCCTCGAGTTGTTCGGCAAGGAGCGCGCCGTAGAAGTGGTAGTCGTCCAGCGGGCACGAGACGAGGGCGCCACCGTGGCAATGGAAGACGGTGCGCGCCCGCTCGTTCCACCCGGGCGTCGTCGTACCAGGCGCAGCGAACCCCTCCCCACTCGGCCTCCGTCACGGTGATGTGGGACGGGACGGGGTGCCCGTGAAACGGCGCCATCGTGGCGCGCACCGCCCGGTAGTCGGCCGCCGGGTCGGCGAAGTCCGGCGCGATCAGGTCCGAGCACCTCGGTCAGTCTCGCGGCTCGGCAACGGGCTCAGGCCAACTCGTAGTCGGCCAGGTCGGGCTCGCGCGTGCGCGACCAGTAGGTGTGCAGGTCGAAGGGCCAGTTCTGGGTCACACGGCCACGTGCGTTGCGGTACCACGTCGGCACGTCCGCCACGCCCCAGACCATAGTGGCATTGCCCGCTTCCATCTCGTGTCCGTAGCGCTCGTAGACGTCGCGACCGACACGACATGGAGCGGTGCCCGGACCGAAGGAGCCGGCCGATCGCCTCGACGGCGTAGCGGACCTGGCACTCCACCATGATCAGGATGCTGCCGTTGATGACCAGATTCGTGTTCGGGCCCGTAGAGCATGAAGAAGTTGGGGAAACCCGGCACCGTGATCCCGAGGTAGGCCTGCGCGTCGCCGTCCCAGACCTCGTTGAGCTCTGACCCCGTCACGGCCGAAGACCCGCAGCGGCGCCACGAAATCCGACGCCGAGAATCCGGTGCCGTAGATCAGCACGTCGGCCGGATGGTCCTCGCCATCCGCGGTCCGGATGCCGTGCGCGGTTGACGCGGTCGATCGGGATCGTCACCAGATCGACGTGGGGTCGGCCCAGCGCCGCCGCCCACCGCCCGTCGTCGCGCAAGGCACGCTTGGCGAAGGGTGGGAAGTGCGGCACCATCTTCTCGAAGAGCTCGTCATCGTCGACCTGGGCCCGCAGGACGTCGATCAGCATGGAGCGCACGAAGTCGTTCCCCGCGCTCGACCGCCTCGGTGTGCTCGTCCCAGTCGGGGTCCACCCGGGCCGCGGCGAGGAGTCCCTCGTGCATGATCCAGAACTGCGACAACCGGTCCCAACGGCCGTAGTCGGGCAGGAGCAGCAGCAGGTCGTGGAATTCCGGCGGGAAAGGGTCGCCGTAGTTCTCCGTTGGCAGGAGCCACGGCGGCGTCCGCTGGTACACGTCGAGATGCGCCACCTCGTCGGCGAGAGGCGGCACGAACTGGGCCGCGCTCGCCCCCGTCCCGATCACCGCCACCCGGCGGCCCGCCACCGCCACCGAGTCGGTCCCAGGCGGCCGAGTGGAACCAGGGGCCCTCGAAGTCGTCCCGGCCTGCGATGGCGGGAAAGGAGGGCCGGTTGAGCTGTCCTGTCGGCGCAGACCACCGCGTCGAACTCCTCGGTCGACTCGTTGCCGTCACCCCAGCAGCAGCACCAGCTGCCACGACTGGGAGGCTTCGTCGAACGCGCGCCTCGGTCACCTCGCAGCCGAACCGGATGCACTCCCCCAGTCCGAGCTCCTTGGTCACGCCTTGGAGGTAGGCCAGCAGGTCGGGCTGCGCCGAGAACCGCGACACCCAGTCGTTGGTTTGCGCGAAGGAGAAGCTGTAGAGCTGGTTCGGCACGTCCACCCGGCAGCCCGGGTACACGTTCTCGAGCCAGGTGCCACCGACCTCGTCGTTCTTCTCGAAGACTGTCACGTCCACGCCGGCCTGGCGGAGCCGGTGGGCCGCGGCCAGGCCCGAGGCCCCGGCACCGATGACGGCACAACGGAACGAACGACCGGTGTCCCGCAGGTGCCACGACGGACGCCTCGGGTCGGTGCCGGGCAGCCCCAGCTCCTCGACCAAGAAAGGCTCCCACTGGTCGGTGGCGCCCGTCACCGACCAAGAACGCGAAGACGGCCACGCCGCTCGTCGGTCGTGGCAGCTCGTGCTCGGCCTACGCCAGATGCGGCGTGGGCACGCCAGGCGTCGGCCGCGATGCGACGGGCCTCGTCCTCCTGTTCGGGCGTGAGGCCCCGGCCCGGGACCAGCATCTGGGACTGGTCCGGCGCCAGCTCGGGACGCAGCAGCGAAAGATCGCCGGTCCGATGCGCCACCGCGCACAGGAGAGGATGGACGTCGGCCGCAGCGAAGGCCGCCTCCACCCATGCCCGCGCCGGCATGGCCGGTCTGCGAGCTGACGGCACCCCCGTCGCCGTCGTTCCCCTGGTGATCCCCACCCATCACCGTGAAGCCTAGGTAGAAGCTGTCGTCTCGGTGCGCCATCGCACTCCCGCGACCAGGGCGTGGCTCAACCCTGCATGTGTTTCGCGAGCTCGGTCATCTGGCTGTTGACCTCGACGTTTCGCGGCAGTTTGTCCATCGCTGCCGCCAACGTCTCGGCGGTCCAACGATCGTCCGTCTCGACGGTCTCCGCGATCGACCACCCGCCGTAGATGCCAACCGAACCGCCATACACGCTGAACACCTGCCCGTTGAAGGGGCAGGTCTCCGACGCCAGCACCGCCACCAGCGGAGAGACGTTCTCCGGATCGAACACCTGATTCTGCATGGGCTCGCCCATGCCCGGCGTCTGCAACGTCAAGCGGGTGCGCGCCACCGGTGCGATGCAGTTGGCCCGGACGCCATAGCGGTGCAACTCCATCGCGTTCACCACCGTCATCGCCGCGATACCCGCCTTGGCGGCTGCATAGTTGGTCTGACCGACGTTGCCGTGCAGACCCGCACCCGAGCTCGTGTTGACGATGGCCCGGTCGACGATCGTCCCCGCCTTGGCCTGCTCGCGCCAGTAGTCCGCGGCGTGCCTGCGTCATATTGAACGTGCCCTTCAGGTGGACGGCGATGACCGCGTCGAACTCCTCCTCGCTCATCGACACCAGCATGCGGTCCCGCAGGATCCCCGCGTTGTTCACGACCACATGCAGATCGCCGAAGCTCGACACCGCCTGATCGACCATGGCTTTAGCACCTGCGAACGAGCTGACGCTGTCGGTGTTGGCGACCGCCTCGCCTCCTGCGACCGTGATCTCGTCGACCACGGCTTGGGCTGCCGACACGTCCTTCCCCGAGCCGTCGATCGCGCCGCCGAGGTCGTTCACAACCACCTTGGCGCCGAGGGATGCAAACAAAAGCGCGTGCTCGCGGCCGATGCCGCGCCCGCTCCCGGTGATGATCGCCACTCTGCCCTGCAACATGGTCCAGCCGTCCTCTCGCATCGTCCACGGCGCCCGCGCACCCACGGGCACCAGGACGCGGTCGGTCAGGAGCGAGACGATTGCAACGGCGCATCGACCTGTCAAACCGAGGGATCCCGCGAGCGCCTAACCATCATGTCCCGTCATGTCGTGCTCCCGGCGCTGGAGGTAGCGCTTCTCGGCGTCCGTCCCCGCCAGCTCGCGCGCCCGCCGGTACGACGCCGCCGCTTCGTCTCGGCGTCCCAGGCGGCGCAGCATGTCGCCGCGGGCGGCCGGAAGCAGGTGGTAGTCGCGCAGGTCGCCCTGCAGCTCGATGGCCTCGACCAACGCCAGACCGGCCTCGGGGCCGATGCTGAGGGACACCGCGACGGCGCGGTTCAATTCGATCACCGGAGACGGCATCATCTCGAAGAGACGGTCATAGAGCACGGCGACCTCGGCCCAGTCTGTGGACTCGTTCGGATGCACGTGGCACGACGCGATCTCCGCCTGCACCTGGAACGGTCCAGGCCGCTCGAGCCGTGCCGCCGCGTCAAGCACGCCAAAGCCTTCGGCGATCGCCTCGGCGTCCCACAAGGAGCGGTCCTGAGCTTCCAGCACGACAAGATCGCCGTTCTCGTTGACGCGTGCAGCGCTGCGAGCGTCATGAAACAGCATGAGCGCGAGGAGGCCAAGGGCCTCGGCCTCGTCAGGCATCAGCGTGCACAGGACGCGACCCAGCCGAATGGCCTCGGTGCTCAAGCTGCGCCGGAGAAGGTCGGCACCCGAGCTGGCCGAATACCCTTCGTTGAAGAGCAGGTAGATGACAGCAAGTACGGCTGCCGTCCGTTCGACCAGCTGGTGGGGCGGCGGCACCACGAAAGGGATGCCGGCGTTGCGGATCTTCCTCTTTGCTCGCACCAGCCGCTGGGCCATCGTGGGTTCGGGGACCAAGAACGCGTGGGCGATCTCTGGGGTGGTCATCCCCGCCAGCGTGCGCAACGTCAACGCCACCCGCGCCTCGAACGGGAGAGCGGGATGGCAACAGGTGAAGATCAAGCGCAGCCGGTCGTCTGGCACTTCGTCGTCGGCGGCCATCTTGTCTCGCACGAGCACCTCGTCCTCGCCCCTCTCCATCGCAGCCGCGTCGAGCGTCTTGGCCATGCCGAGCTGAGCGCGCCGCACCCGGTCGAGGGCGCGATTGCGCGCCACGGTCGTGAGCCAGGCGCCGGGACGGCGCGGGACGCCGTCACGGGGCCATCGTTCCAAGGCCACCGCGAAAGCGTCCTGCGCGCACTCCTCCGCCAGGTCCCAGTCGTCGGTCAGCCGAACCAGGGTCGCCACGACCCGGCCCCACTCCGCGTGGAACGCATCGGCGACCGCCGCCTCGACCTTTACATCTCCCAGATCGGCCTCACCTCTATGGATCCGTCCCTGGCACCAGGGATCTTGGCCGCGACCTCGATCGCCTCGTCCAGATCCTTGCAGTCGACGACGTAGTAGCCCGCGAGCTGCTCCTTGGTCTCGGCAAAGGGGCCGTCGGTCGCGAGGATCTCGCCGTTGCGGACTCGCACCGTCGTTGCATCGCTGGTGAAGTGAAGACGCTCCCCACCGAGCAGCACGCCCCGTTCGGCCATCTCCTTGCCAAAGGCGGCGTACTGGGGCGTCACGTCCTCTCCTGGTCCCTCGGCCTCATCGAGGGCGATCATCAACAGGTAGCGCATCGTGCTCTCCTTCGTGTCGTGGTGTTGTCCCTACGACGATCGGGCACCCCCGGATCGACACCTCATGGCGAGATTTCCTGGAATTGTCGTCAATGGCCGGCCCCCGTGGCGACCTACGCTCCGATTCATGGCGAACACGCAGGACGACGCCCTGCTCGAGCTGGACATTGGGGCCGTGGCAGGCGGGGGTGGCTGCGTCGCCCGGGCACCCGACGGAAGAGTCGTCTTCGTCCGGCACGCCCTCCCGGGTGAACGGGTGCGGGCCCAAGTCACGGCCACCACCTCCTCATACCTCCGGGCCGATGCGGTAGAGATCCTGAATCCGTCCGCCGACAGGGTCCCACCACCGTGTCCACACGCCGGACCCGGACGCTGTGGCGGCTGCGACTTCCAGCACGCGAGCCTGCCCGCACAGCGACGGTTGAAAGCGTTCCGGGTTGTCGAGCAGCTCACGCATCTGGCCGGCGTGGAGCGACCGATCGAGGTCGAGCAGGTACACGGCGACAGCGACGGGCTCGCCTGGCGTACCCGCGTGCGGGTCGCGGTGGACCACGACGGCAGGACCGGGTTCCGCCGTCACCGCTCCCACCAGCTCGAGCTCGTGAAGGGGTGCCCGCTCGCGAGCCCTGCCCTCGCTGCCACGGGCGCGTTCACAGCCGTGTGGCCCGGGGCCGCGGAGCTCGAGATCGTGACGGGGGACCAAGGTGAGGCACTCGTTGCGCTGGCCCCTCGCGGCCGCCGCCCGGTGCACCCGGCCGGGATCGATGCCGGCCTCGTCATGCGGGGCATCGTGCGCCGGCCACCTGGCGCCGTGCATGCGCAGGTGCACGGGCACACCTTTCGCGTCTCCGCGGGTGTGTTCTGGCAGGTGCACGCCGGAGCCCCCCACGTCCTGCTCTCGGCCGTCCTCGGCCTCGTCGGTGACTGCCGCGGGGCGGCCGTCGTCGATCTCTACGCCGGCGCCGGGCTCTTCGCCGTCCATCTGGCAGAGCGGGTGGGCGCCGAGGGCTCGGTCATCGCCGTGGAGCGGGATCCCCGAGCCTGCAGTGATCTCCGACACAACGGCACCGGCCTCGACTCGCTTCGTGTGCTCGAAGCCGAGGTGACTCCCGAACTGGTTGCAGACGCCATCGACCGTCCGCAGGTCGTCGTGCTCGATCCTGCACGCGAGGGTGCCGGAACCAGCGTCATGGCGGCGCTCGCCACCCACGCGGCGTCGATCGAACGCCTCGTCTATGTCTCCTGTGACCCGGCCTCTTTCAGCCGGGATGCACGGATCCTGCTCGACGCCGGCTGGGACATGTCCGCCTTGCGCGCGTTCGACATCTTTCCGATGACCGAGCACGTTGAGTTGGTCGCCGCCTTTGAGCCACCGACCCTGAGTTGAGGCATCGCTACCTTCTCCGCTCGTAGCGCATCGCCACTGCCCCCGAGCCGAACTCCCGCCGGCTCACGACCTTCAAGTCGACATGCTTCGATAGCCCAGCGAACAACGTCGGCCCGTGGCCCGCGAGCCTGGGATGCACCACGAACTCGTACTCATCGATCAATCCCAGCTCCGTCAACGCCAGTGGGAGACTCACCCCTCCCACGAACAGTCCATTCCCCGGGTCCCGCTTGAGTTGCTGAACGGCTTTGCCTAGATCTCCGCGCACGAGTTCGGCGTTCCAATCGACCTGCTCCAGGGTGCTCGACACGACGTACTTCTTTGCCGGATTGATCGTCCGGGCGAAGGATTCCATCCAATCAGGTCTCGCTCCCGCCGGCGCCGGCGGCCGCCACGCCGATTCCATCATTTCGTACGTCACCCGGCCAAAGAGAAGGGCATCGGCCTGGCTGAGGTTCTCGACCGCGTGGCGATGCAAGTCTTCGTCCGCCGGGATTGCACGATGATCGCAGCACCCATCCAAGGTGACATTGATGGAGTACCGGAGAGGTCGCATTGCGCGAGAGTACCGACAACGGGTCGATCGGCGACAGCCACCCCGACCGGATCGCCAAAACCGCGACACGCGACTTAGGAGTGGCCACCCACCTCGTGTTCGATGTGCCCGGCCGACTCGAATTGCAGCGTCGAGTGCTCGACGTCGAAGTGGCCGGCCAAGCACTCTTGGAGGTGGTCGAGCACCCGCCCAACCTCACCGGTGTTCAGGCACTCCTCCGTCACCACCACGTGCGCCGTGAGAATAGGAAGGGACGAGGTGAGCGTCCAGGCATGCAGGTCGTGAATCGACTCGACCTCGGGCAGCTCGAGCAAATGCTGGCGGACTTCGATGAGATCGATGTCCTCGGGCGTTGCCTCGAGGAGGATGCGCAACGAAGGCCGCAACAACTCGACGGCCGCCTTCAGCATCAGCACCACGACCACCAGTGACGCGATGGCATCGGCTCGGTCAAAGCCCCATAGGACGATGATGATGCCGGCGATCAGGGTTCCGGCGAACCCGTAGAGGTCGGTCAGGATGTGCCGGTAGGCCCCTTCGATGTTGAGTGAGCGGCGATTCGCCCGAGCCATGATCGAGGTCGCCACGACGTTCACCGCGACCCCGACTGCGGCAACGACTATCAAGACGGCACCGTCAACCGACGAAGGATGCAAGAGACGCACGACCGCGTCCCAGGTCACCAGTGCCGAGACAATGAGCAGGGTGATGGCGTTGGCTGCCGCAGCCAGGATCTCCGCGCGCTTCATCCCGTAGGTGTGCGAGCGAGTCTCGGGTCGGGCTGCGAGGTGGATCGCCACGAGCGAGCCGGCGATTGCGCCGACATCGACCAGCATGTGTCCGGCGTCGGCCAGCAAAACCAGTGAGTTGGACGCCACCGCGGCGCCGACCTCGAACGCCATGAAGCCCACGAGCAGGACGAGCGACACGACGAGCGCGCGGCGGTCGGTGCCGGCCGACGTCTTGCCGGCCATGCCTACGTGGGCGTGGCCGTCACCCATGAGCGGTCACGTGGTCGGCGTGCGTGACGACCTCCTCCACCAGGCGACGGACGTGCGCGTCGTCCACCACGTAGAAGATGCGGGTCCCCTCGCGGCGGCTCCGCACGAGCCGGGCCAGCCGCAGCTTGGCGAGATGCTGCGACACCGCTGCCGGCTGTGCCCCCACCATCTCGGCCAGCTCGTTCACCGAATGCTCCCCCTCGAGGAGGGCCCAGATCACTCGCAGCCGGGTCTCGTCGCCCAGCAGCTTGAGCATCCCCACGGCCGAGCGGAACTCCTCCCGGGCCGGACTCTTACGTATCTGCGTAGGCACGCAGATAACTGTACCCGAGCCGCGGCCTCGATCGCACGTGAAAAAAGCCGGCCCAGCTCCCGGCTGGCTCAGGGCGAGAAGGCGGAGGCAGGCGGCGCCTGGACGGTGCACGGCTGCTGGACGGAGCCTTGTGGCAGCGCCGTCTCCATCATCGCCTTCACGATCGGTCCGGCGATCTGCGCGCCATCCGTCCCGATGTACTGATACGGCACGACGACGGCCACGGCGATCTGAGGGTTGTTGGCCGGGGCGAACCCGATCATCCAGTCGTGGTTCACGCCGAGTCCAGTTTGCGCCGTCCCCGTCTTCACGGCAGCACACAAATAGGAGGGGAATCCGACGCCGGCTGCCGTACCACCGGGGTTCGTGATCACGCTCTCCATCAATGAGGTCACCGCCTGCGCCGCCGCCGGTGACGCCGATCGCGGCATGGGCGTCGGCGTGTAGGTCTTGACCACTGCACCGTTCGAACTTGTGATCGACGACATGAGGTGCGGCGTCATGATTACCCCACCGTTGGCAACGCCCGCCGCCACCATTGCGTTTTGCAATGCTGTCTCTTCGACAAATTCTTGACCGATCGCGGAGTATGCCTGATCCGCCTGCGCGTTCGCCTGGATAGGCTGCAATACCGAGGCAATCACGCCGCCCGTCGGTTGCTGGCCCACCGCCGGGAGATCGATCGGTGGCACGGAGTTGATGCCAAACAGTTCAGCCTGCTGGCGGAGCGTCGACACGCCCTCCTGGATCCCCAGCTCGCCGTAACCGGGGTCACACGAAACGGCGAGCATGTCTGATGCCATGGTGCCACCGCACGGGTCGGAGTCGGCCGGAGTGCTGCCGTCGTTGCAGAGCAACCGGTTCGAGTCGGTGAACTTCTGACAGGGCTGAACCGGGTAGTTGAAGTTGATGAGAGATGGCTTGAGGTTGTAGGCGGTCGTCGAGGTGATCACCTTCATGGTCGACCCAGGCTCGAAGTACTCCGAGGTGGCGAGGGGGCGCAGCGGATAGAAACCCTCGTGATCCTTCTGCGTGTAGGTGTAGTAGGCGAGGTTCTCGGCCGAGAGTGAGGTGCTCACGAGCGCGTTGGGGTCGTAGGTCGGGTTGGAGACCATCGCCAGCACGGCGCCCGTCTTGGGGTCGAGCACCACGACCGCTCCGTCGTTGTTCCCCGACACCTCGTTCAACGTGTTCCACGCCTCCTGCTGCAGCTTGGGCTGGATCGTCAGCGTGACGTTGTCGGTCGTGCGAGGCAATGACTCCCGGAAGAGCAGCTGGCTGAGCGTCTGGGCCGACTGCTGGTGGGCACTCAGATACGAGTCGTACTCGTTCTCGATGTCAGTGACCGCGCCGGTCAACGCCGAGTCGTAGCCGGTGATGCCCGCGTAGAGCGGACCTTGGGGATATTCCCGTACGTAGTCGTAGGGATAGTCCACCCGGTTGGTCCCCGCCGGCGTCGGGACGGACTTGGCCAGCACGCTGCCGTCGGACGCGTAGATCGTCCCTCGCGGGTTGATGTACAGCTGTGACGAGATGCGCGGGTTGAACGGCGAGCTCTCCAGCGCCCTTGCCTTCACCAGCTGGATGTTGACAAGCTGCACTGCGACGAGACCCAGGCACACGACCAAGATGACGCCGAGCCATCGGATGCGCCGGCCCATCAGCGCGCCAGCCGCTGCGTCAACGAGCCGATCACCGCGAGCATGGTACGCGGCCAGCACGCCCTCGAGGGCTTCATACCTGTTCAGCGCTCCCCTACCCCCGATGCACGCCGTCTTGCTTCCAACGGCACTTGCTGGATGTATGTCGCGCGGGTCCTGCGCCACGCACGATACTTGGACCCGTCTTGAGGTGGCGGAGTGCGTTGACGGGTCAAGATCGGTCCCTGGGCTGCCGACTTAGTACGTGTGGGCGCCCACGCCCTCGCCAGCCGCGTTGAGGTGCCAACGGGACAGATATCCGTGGCGCATTGATCCGATGACCGCCGCAACCGCGCACAGCGCGAAGGGAGATTCGTGAGACGACGCCCGTCGAGGTCCATCATTCCGGCATCAATCATGGGTGGGGTCGCCGCCCTTGCTCTGACGATCTCCCTCCCGGCGGCCCCCGTCGCAGACGCCGCCGAGATCGCGCACGCGGCCGGCTTCGTCGCCAACCAGACGTGGAGCCAGACACTCGCCCGACGGCAACAACCCGATCGCGTTGTCCTCACCCAACGTCGCCAATCTCGACGGGCAACCCGCCGTGGTCGTCGGCGACACCGCCGGCCTGGTCTGGGCGCTCCACGTCGCGAACGGCACGCCGGTCGCCGGCTGGCCCTACAACGCGGGCGCCCCGATCAACTCCTCACCATCTGTGGCGCCGATCGACGCCAACGGGACCGACACCGTCTACGTCGGCTCGGGCGACGCCGCGAACCCGTCCGTGGGCGGCTACCAGGCCATCGCGCCCAATGGCGGCGACCAGTGGTTCCAGCAGGCGACCAACCCGGGAACGGACCCGACATCCGCACTCGGCCGTGCAGGCCTCGCCAACCGTCGCGGCCTATGCGGACGGCTATGGCGTCGAGGCCGGCTCCCTCGGTCAGAACACCTACGCGCTCGGAGCCGCCAACGGTTCGGTCCTGGCCGGGTTCCCCTGGTTCCAGGCCGACTCCGTCTACTCCACGGCGGCGGTCGCCGACCTCTACGCCGACGGGGACATGCAGATCATCAGCGGCGGCGACTCGACCGCCGGGGTCGGCCTACGGGCAGACGTATTACAACGGCGGGCACATCCGCATCCTCTCGACCGCCGGGAACCTCTTCACCGGGAACCCGGCGGGTGGTCTCGTCTGCCAGTACAACACGAACCAGAACATCGACCGCTCCTCGCCTGCGGTCGGCCAGTTCCTCTCGGGCGGCGGCGTCGGCATCGCCATCGGCGACGGGAGCTACTACTCGGGCGCCTCTGACTCTGACAGGGTCTTCGCCCTCAACACGAGCTGCGGGCTGGCGTGGAGCCAGGTCCTTGACGGCATCACGGCCGACTCGCCCGCCCTTGCCGACGTGCAGGGCAACGGGCAACTCGACGTCGTCGAGGGCACCCAGGCCGGCTCGGACGGCACCATCTATGTGCTGAACGGGACCAACGGCAACGTCGTCTGGTCGGCGCCCACTAGCGGCGCGGTGATCGGCTCCCCTGTCACGGCCGACCTCACCGGCGGCGGCTACCAGGACGTCATCGTCCCGACGACGAATGGAATCGACATTTTCGACGGCCGCTCGGGCGCCGAGGTGGCGACCCTCGACACGAACGACGGCTATCAGAACTCGCCACTGGTGACCGACGACCCCGACGGGCACATCGGCATCACGGGTGCGGGCTATGCGGACATCAACGGCGCCCTGACCGGCGTCATCACCCACTGGGAGATCGACGACACCCCGGGCAGCGGTTCGAGGGTCTACGAGTCCGGCGCCTGGCCGCAGTTCCACCACGACCCGCAGCTGACCGGCGACGCCGGCACTCCCGGTCCGACGATCGAGGTGCCATGCAACGCGCCGGCGGGAGGCCCGGACGGCTACATCCTCTCGGCCACCGACGGTGGCGTGTTCGACTACGGCAACATCCCCTTCTGCGGATCGACCGGGAGTATCCACCTCAACCGCCCCGTGGTCGCAGCAGCGCTGACCCACGACGGCGGCGGCTACTGGGAGGTCGCCTCGGACGGCGGGATGTTCTCCTTCGGTGATGCCGGCTTCTTCGGTTCCATGGGTGGCAAGCCGCTGAACCAACCCATCGTCGCCATGGCCGCGACACCCGACGGTGGTGGGTACTGGGAGGTGGCGTCCGACGGGGGCATCTTCAACTTCGGTGACGCCGGCTTCTACGGCAGCGCCGGAAGCATCCATCTCAACAGCCCGATCGTCGGGATGGCATCGACGCCCGACGGCAAGGGCTACTGGCTCGTCGCCTCCGACGGCGGGATCTTCAGCTACGGCGACGCGAAGTTTCGAGGATCGATGGGCGGCAGCCCACTGAACCAACCCATCGTCGGGATGGCCTCCGACCCCCAGACCGGCGGGTACTGGGAGGTCGCCTCCGATGGCGGGATCTTCTCGTTCGGCGCGCCGTTCTACGGCTCAACGGGGAGCATGCACCTCAACGCGCCAATCGTCGGGATGGAATCCAACCGCAGCGGCTCAGGCTACCGTTTCGTTGCCTCCGACGGCGGGATCTTCAGCTACAACGCTCCGTTCTTCGGATCTATGGGTGGTAAGCCCCTCAACAAACCCGTCGTGGCCATGGCCGGGAGCTGAGCGCTTACACCTAAGGAGGTCCGCCGGCCCGGGCGGGATACTCACGAGCAGACGACGTGCTGAGTGTCCGGTGAGGCAAACGAGGCGCTGACGTCGTCACAGCTAACGTGAGCCCCTCTTCGGAGTCGGTGATCGGAGGCTCGCGTGAGCAATACAGGTGCGGGTGATGCACAGCTGGTCGGGCAACGCCGCGAAGGGCACGTTCTGCTCATATCAATGCGGCGAGCCGCCAAGCGCAACGCGATCGACCGTGCGATGGCTGACGCACTCGACGCCGCACTGAACCAGCTCGACGACGACGACCAGCTGTGGGTGGGAATCCTGACGGGCACGCCCGATGTGTTTTCGGCTGGCAGCGATCTCACAGCCGGTGGCGACTACGTCACCGAGCGTGGGGGTGAGTATGGGCTGATCAGGCGAGTGCGCCGGAAGCCGCTGATCGCCGCCGTGGAGGGCCCGGCACTGGGTGGAGGGCTCGAGCTCGTGTTGGCCTGCGACCTCGTCGTGGCCTCGCAGACGGCCCGGTTCGGCCTCCCCGAGGTGTGCATCGGGGTGGTGCCGACCTGCGCCGGACTGTTCCGAGCCCCGCGAGCGCTACCACTGAACGTGGCGCGTCAGCTGATCCTCACGGGGCGGCCCATCGATGCACAGCGCGGCTACGAAGCAGGATTCGTCAACGTCCTGACCGAAGCCGGGGGCGCGCTCGAGGGCGCCGTCCAGTTGGCCCAGGACATCTGCTCCAACGCGCCGGTCTCGGTTCAGGCGTGCCTCGCCGCCGTGAACGAGCTCACCGCGGGAGCCGACGAATTCGGCTGGAACCTCACGGAGCGCGCGCTTGGAGAGGCGACGCAGTCGGCCGATGCACGCGAAGGTGTCGCCGCGTTCCTCGAAAAGCGCTCACCCGTTTGGACCGGGCGCTGAGGCGCCCGGTCCACGCCCGGCATGGAAATCGTTCGAAGGAGTCGCGGGGCGAGGGATAGGACCCCTTTGACCAGGAACTACGACGTCGTGCAACGAAGCGAGGCGCTGCAATCTGGCGCCAGCCATAAGACAACCGTGAGCACATGAGTTCAGTGATCCGGTCGCATCACTCAAGCGCATCACATCGAAGGAGGCGCGCCCGGGCGTGTCGAGTCCCTATGGTTGCCTCCGTGGCATCACCCCTGATGCAGGCAGCCGTCTATGTGGGCGATGGGAGAATCGCGGTCGAGCAGGTGTCTTGTCCCGATCCCGGACCGGGCGAGGTGCTCGTGCAGATCGCCGAGTGTGGCATTTGCGGGTCCGATCTCCACATGGTCCTGGAGAAATACGCAAAACCGGGAGCCATTCTCGGCCACGAATGGTCGGGCGTCGTGGCCGCCGCGCCCGGCGACTCCGACTGGACTCCGGGCGACCGGGTGGTGGGGAACCCGGCGCCAGGGTGCGGCGTCTGCCGACCCTGTAGACGGGGCCGCCCTTCGGTGTGCATGAACCGTCCTGCGGCCGACTTCGTCGGATATCGAGGTGCCTTCTGCCAGTACAAGACGGTCTCGGCCGACGGCCTGATACGGATTCCCGATTCTCTGCCGAGCAGGGTGGCCGCACTGGCCGAGCCGACAGCCATCACCTTGCACGCGTTGCGGCTCGCCGATGTCGGTCCCGACGATCGGATACTTGTCACCGGGGCCGGCCCGGTTGGGCTGTTGATCGTGGCCGTGCTGCATGCGCAAGGGATTTCCGACATCACCGTGAGCGAGCCTTCCGCTGTTCGGCGCCAGCAGGCCCTCGACGTCGGGGCTCTCCGGGTCGTGACGCCCGACATGCTCGAGCATCCACCCTTGGCCCTTCCTGTTGCGCAGCCCTACGCCGTGGTGTTCGAGTGTTCCGGCCGAGCCAGCGCGGCCGAGGCAGGGTTCGGGCAGCTCGACTATGCGGGAACTCTCGTGATCGTCGGGACCGGGTTCGAACCGCCCCGAATCAACCAGAACCGCATGATCATCTTCGAGCTCGAGATCATCGGGGCATACAACTACAACGACGAAGGATTCCAGCCGGCCGTGGACCTCCTCGACAGCGGTACATTGCCGATCGGCGCCTTGATCGAACCCGACAACGTTCCACTCAGCGAAGTGATGGTCTCGATGGAGCGGCTCGCACGAGGTGAGATCCCGAGCAAGGTGATGGTTGAACCAGGCCTGCCGGCATGAGCCCGACCCCGTTTGCTCCGCGCATCAATCACGTGGCGATCAGTGTTGATGCAGAAGTCATGGACGAGGAGGGTAGAGCCGCGCTATTGGACTTCTACTCCGACGTTTTCGGCTGGATCGAGGGAGACAACAGCACGGAGAAAGGGAACCCCCTCATTCTCTACACCGGGTCATTAGGCCAGTTCCTCTACCTGCTCCCGGCGAAGGACGAATTCATGGTCACGCCGAACATGGACCACTTCGGGTTGGAAGTGTCGTCCAAAGAGGAGCTGTTGGAGATTCTGGACAGAGTCAAGGCGTACCAGAGCAAGGACGACCGCGTTCGGGTCACCGACGTCGGCGCCATGGTGACGCGTTACCAGGACAAGCAGTACACCCTCACCAACGCCTATATCTCATTCCTGATCCCGCTGTGGATCGAGCTCCAGCACGTCGAGCTGCGCACCGCCACCTGACCTCTTTGGTCGCGAGTTGCGGTCTGTCCGTCACCTCGGGCGAATGCACTATGCAAAAGAACCAGTACGCAGGTCGAAGCGGGGCCGACGGGGCGCGCTGCTCGATTCGTAGACACGCTTGTTGTTGAACAGTTGTCTCTCTGTTCAATTCCCAGGTGACGGCGCAGTCTGACTGGACAAGAGCGGCTCGGCCAGTCGGAAGAGGGGGACTCGGGACTCCACACGGAGAGTGCGGGACATAGGGGAGACGCTCACCTGAGAAAACCTTTCTTTGAGTCGGTCGTAGATTGAAAGGCGGAGCGTGATCTCTCTCGGTCGTGCGGTCAAAAGACATGTCAAGTCAATAGTTTCACCAAGCCGAGGGAACCTGGTTGCCCTCAATATCACTGAGCGGGGCAAGAATCTCAGTGCGCTCTGTCCCGATGATGAGGTCTTCACCCTCTCGCGTGAACTGATCCTTGATCGTATCTACGAAAGGGGCGGATTCACGTTTGCATCCGATCTGCAGACGGTCGTCGATGCCGGCGCGCACGCCGGCATCTTTAGCCTCATGGCGTCACAATGGGCCGAACGGGTCATTTCGATCGAGGCATCGCGAGTGAACTTCGACCTCCTGAAGCTGAACGTCGATCGAAACCACATCGAGAACATCGATCCGAGAAACCTGGCGCTGTGGAGCAAGACCGGCGAAATGCTTGATCTAGACGCAACCGTTGACTCCGGATGTGGGCGAGTCCATGACGACTCTCTCCACGATGAAAGAGGCAACAGAGTCGAAAGCATCAGTCTGGATGATCTCATCAAGGAGATCGGTCCCATTGATCTCTTGAAAATCGACATCGAAGGCGCGGAATACGAGACCTTCCGAGCATGTACCAAGTTGTCGTCCATTTCGACCATCGTCGGCGAGATGCACCTCTTTGAAGACGATGAGAGCGAGCGGCACCTGTTGACTTCTCTGATCGCAGATCTCGAAGAGTCTGGCTTCAACGTCTTGCTGATCGCTGAAAGCGAGCTCTACACCAGGGACAGTCTGGCTCGCCTTCGTCGGAACAGCGGATCTCTCAAAGGTAACCATCTGACGAAGCTTCTCGCCGCCGCGTACTACCTCGCTCCGATCGCCAAACCGATCCGCCAGAAAGGCGCGACGTACCAACTTCCGCTGTTGATCGCTCAAAAGAGCGCATAGCCAGCCGCAGTCCACTTTTGTTGGCGTTGTTAACGGCGTGACTGCCTGAGGACGCGGGCGCGGCTTTCGGCCGTGCTCATTGCGGATGGGTTTGGGCGCAACTTGGCCCCTTGAGGTCGGCAACGGCGAGGATGAGCGGTCCCTGAACGCGAGGGACCCCTCCCGCTGCAGTTGATCGCTGACACCGCGGAAGGGGTCCAAGGCGGTGTTGCCACCGATGGCAATCGTATGGCCCTGCACGTTGTCCGTCGACGCCTATGCGGCGGCCGGCAAAGAAGTCGAGGTCCCGAGGCCAGATTGCCCGTCGTGCCTCGAGCCGATGACGTTCTGGTCGGGCTATTCGAGATTCGTCCGTCACGACGGCCGTGCCCACAAGGTGTGGGTGGCCCGAGGGCTGTGCTCAGCGTGTGCGGTGACCCATGCCCTGCTCCCGGGGTTCGTGGCGAAGAATCGCCTCGACTCGATCGAGACCATCGGTGCCGCCCTCGAACCCGTCGTCTCGGGCGAGGACGGGGTTCGCCCGGTGGCCGAGCGCCTCGGGGTCCCCCACACCACTGTCCGCGGTTGGGTGCGCCGTTTCGGACGCCGGGCCGCTTCCCTCGCGCTGTCCTTCGCCGCTCTCGCGGTCGAGCTCGGCGGCGAGGCCGTGACGCCGCGTGGCGATCCGAGGCGCGACGCGCTCGCTGCCATGACGGTCGCCTGGCGGGCCGTCACGGGTCTGCCGGGATGGCTGGCGGTCGGGCCGTGGCGGTTCTGCTCGTCGGTGTGCGGCGGGACGCTCGTGGCCACCAACACGAACTCCCCCTATCTGCTCGTCGGCAGACGTCGTTTCATGCCTCCTGTCGGTTGACGACCACGAGACAGGAGATGACGACATGGATGAACAGCACGTTGAAGCGGTGGCGCTGCACCGCTGGGCGGTGATCGCCGAGGCTGTGAGCGACCGGTTGGAACCAGCCGAACGCGGTGTGCTGGTGCGGTCCATCGCGACACGAGCGCACACCCACCCCGACGGCTCCGCGCGCCATTACAGTCGGGCCACCCTCGACCGCTGGATCCGCGCCTGGCGCCGCGGTGGCCTCGAGGCTCTGCGCCCCGAGACGCGCTCTGACGCCGGGGCGGTGCGCGCCCACCCCGAGCTCGCCGACGAGGCCGCCGCGCTCCGCCTCGAGCTCCCGTCGCGTTCGGCCGCCCAGATCGCTCGGATCCTCTTCGCCCGTCACGGCATCCGCGTGGCCGAGCGCACGGTGCGCCAACAGCTGGCGCGCCGTGGGCTGAGCCGCGAGGCGCTGGCCGCTGAACCGAAGTCCTTCGGCCGCTACGAGGCGGCGGGGGCGAACGACCGCTGGATCACCGACGTGCTCGTCGGACCCTGGGTCCCGCACCCGAGAGTCGCCTCCTCGGTGCGGGCCAAGCTCTTCTTGATCGTCGACGACCACTCGCGCCTTTTGGTCCAGGGCCGGTTCTTCGCGCACGAGAACGCCCGGGCCTGCCAAGAGGCGCTGCGAACGGCCATCGTGCATCGGGGCCTGCCCGAGGTCCTCTATGCCGACAACGGGGCGCCCTTCAAGAACGCCTGGTTGACCAGGACCTGCGCCGTCCTCGGCGTCCGGCTCGTGCATTCGAAGCCCTACTCGCCCCAAGGCCGGGGCAAGCAGGAGCGACTGAACCGCTTCATCCGCGAGGCCTTTCTCCAAGAGGCGATGCATCAGGGCATCGAGTCGCTGTCGGCCCTCGACGATCTCTTCGATGCGTGGGCCGAGCAGGTGGCCAACCGCCGGATCCATGCCGAGACCGGTGAGGCGCCGATCGAGCGCTTCGAGAAGGGCGGCCCGCACCGCGGGGCCGATCCCGAACGCCTGGCCGAAGCGTTCCGTTGGTCGATGACCCGGAAGGTGACCCGCACGGCCACGGTCTCGCTCGAGGGCAACACCTACGCGGTCGACCCCGCACTCGTCGCCCGGCGTGTCGAGCTGCGCTATGACCCCGAAGACCTCGCGGTCATCGACGTGTTCTTCGAAGGGAGCCCGGCCGGAGTGGCGACGCCCTTCGTGATCGGTCGCCACACCCACAAGGCGGTGCCTCAGTCCGCACGTCCCGAGCCGGTGCCGACCGGCGTCGACTACCTGGGCATGGTGGCGGCCGCCCACGAGGAGCAAGCGGGCACCGGGAGCATCGACTTCTCCCAGCTGGCCATGTTCGAGGGCGACGCTGAGGAGGCCCAGTGAGCGCGGCCCCCTGGGTGAGCCACTTCGGGCTGACACGTACTCCCTTCGGCAAGCGCATCGCGGCCAAGGACCTCTTCGTCCGCGACGCCCACGCCGAAGCCGTGGCGCGCATCAGCTTCTGCGTGATGGAGTCCGCCCTCGGTGTGATCACCGGCGACGTGGGAGCAGGCAAGACGGTGGCCGTGCGTGCCGCGGTGGCCGGGCTCGACCCGACGCGGCACCAGGTGATCTACGTGGCCAACCCGGCCTTTGGGACACGCGGCCTCTACGTCACCATTGTGCGGGCGCTGGGCGCCGAGCCTCGGTTCCACAAGGCCGAGGTGATGGCCCAGGCGGCCGACCTGCTCGCCGCCGAAGAGGCCGAGCGCCACCGCCGGGTGGTGATCATCGTCGACGAGGCCCACCTGCTCGATCCGGCCCAGCTCGAAGAGCTGCGTCTCTTGACCAACGCCGAGATGGACTCGGCCTCGCCGTTCGCCGGCATCTTGGTCGGCCAGCCCACGCTGAGCCGCCAGCTGCGACTCGGGACCTTTGCCGCCCTCGACCAGCGGATCGTGACGAGGTTCGGGATCAAGGCCATGGACATCGGCGAGTCGGCGGCCTACCTGCGCCACCACCTCGTCCTGGCCGGACGGGAGGAGGCCCTCTTCGCCGACGACGCCGTGGCCCGACTGCACCGGGTGGCCAACGGCCTGCCCCGGGCGCTCAACAACGCCGCCACCGCCGCGCTCATCGCGGCGGCTTCGGACGGCAAGGACCTCGTCGACGACGCCTGCGCGAAGAAGGCCGCCGCCGAGCTCACCCGTCGGGACTGACAGCGGTGGCTACGAGAGTCAGAGCACCACCGTCATCACGAAGCCCGGCCGACCCATGTGCACGGAACGTCGCCGGCTCATGTGCAGAGAGCGTGGCCGCCAACAGGCGTATGGCGGCCAAGGTCCGTCAATGGATTCATCAGAGGTGCCGCCAGGAGCCAGCCACCCGTAGGCTCTGCTGCTATGCCGGCTCACGATGTCACGATGAACCTGTCCCATCCGATCACCGTTAGGAACGTGGACGTGGAGTTTGAGGTCCACGCTGACGGCGAGCTGTTGGGAAAGGTCCAGATCAGTAAAGGCGGTATCGACTGGACACCGTTCAAGTCTCCCCATCCCCGCACGGCGACCTGGGAACAGTTCGCCGCCTGGATGGAAGGAAGCGCCTAGCTGCCAACTGGTCTGCCAGTCCGGGAGTTCGGAACTGTCATGTTCCTACTCCACAACACTTGACTCCTCGTATAGCTGGTCCGCGAATGGCTACGGGTCGAGTGCTTTGGCTCGGTCGAATCGTACCGCGACATGCAATTCCTCATTGACGCGGTCGAGGATGCCAGAAGGGCAAACCGCCTCGCCGCTGCCATCGAGGGCCGAGGTGCCTTACGAAAGTTCAGAGGTGCACTCGATGACTGGCCCGAGGAACTGGACAGGTGGTACGCAATCTCCGAGGACCGGCCAGGGGACGGGCGCGCGTATGGCTTGCGGAGCGGGGATACTGCGTAAGTCCAGGGCCCGAGTCCTGCGCGCCAGCCGTTACGAACGATCCCCTGCCGCCCTCCTGGCGAACGGTGGAACCCTCCGACCCTCCATAGCCCGCGGACACCCGAGAAGGCAGACTCAGTACCCGTGGTTGACATAGGAAGCTCCCTTTCAGGGATAACCAAACGGTTTTCAAGGAAGGGCCCATGGGTGCTCAACGGCGTCGATCTCGACCTCAAGACTGGGTCGAGAACACTGATAGTTGGCGGTAACGGTTCTGGAAAGTCAACGCTGCTTCGAATCGGGGCGGGAGTCAGCTGGCCGAACGACGGCGTCGTCAAGCTGCCCGACCGCATTGGCTACGTACCGGAGAGGCTGGCCGCCCGAACCAAGTTCACTGGAACGGAGTACCTGGCCCACATGGGTCGGATCAAGGGGCTCGATTCGGCGGAAATCAGCGCCCGAAGCCGGGAGCTACTCCAACGCTTAGATCTCCAGCCCAGCCCCGACGAGGCCATCGACTCGTTGTCAAAAGGCAACCGTCAGAAGCTCGTCATCGCCCAGGCGTTCCTGGGTCCCGTCGAACTCTTGGTGCTCGACGAACCCTTCAGTGGTCTTGATCCGACCGCCCATGCCGTTCTCGGTGAACTAACGAGCGCGGCACAGTCGGGCGGCACCGCTGTGCTGATCAGTTCCCATCACGTCTTCCCGGAACAGGCAGCGCAGCGCCAACTGAGAATCCATAACGGGCAGCTGACCGAAATAAGCCACGATGAGGCTCCGGGAGCGCTAAGCCCGGGCGTGATGGAGGTTGAACTCGTGCCCACAGAAGGAGCGCTAGATCCGGAACAGGTCGCCGCCCTCCCTGGCGTCTCGCAAGCTCGCCTCGGGCAACCACAGGGGGTTCTCGTGCTCCTCACCGATCACCTCCATATTGATCGCGTCTTGACCGCAGCGATAGCACAAGGTTGGTCAGTGCGTTCCGTTCGCGCTGAGCTTCACGAAGGACGCCTCGAATGATCGCACTCGTCAGGTATGTCGCCAGAGACACACTTCGATCGCAGGGCTGGGTGGCGCCGCTACTCTGTTTCGGGGCGATCGACGCCATTGTCAGTGCACAGACTGGATCTGTGCTGCCTTCTTATGCGATCGGCGCAGCTGCGCTGCTTTTCATCACTATCTGGCTGACGGTCGTCATCATCAACAATGAGGATCCGATCCAAGAGAGCATCACAGAGGTGTGTGCGGCCAGTCAGACCAAGGTCCGCGTCTCCAAGCTCGCCGTGAGCTTCCTGACAGCGCTCGTACTCGGAGTCCTGGGGATGATCGCTCCCACGATTATCTCCAGCTCTGCCACAACCATCAAAGAGGTCATTGCTGGGATCTCCGCTCAGGTGATCACGGCTGTGATGGGTGTGGCATTCGGCGCAATCTGCAGTCGCCCGATAATCCGCCGGAGATCCTGGTCTGTATTGCTAGGCGTCCTGCTCGGCATGGCGACGGTGTTGATTCCACATAGCCCACCCACTCGTCAGATCCTGGTCCTCTTCAACGAGACCGGTCACTTCGCCCTTGGTCCACCAGTCCTGCTCGTCGGAATCGAGACTCTCCTACTCGCAGGGATAGTGACGGCGTGGTCGCTTCGATTCGCACGGCAGAGACTCTGAGGGGAAAGTCACCAGCGAGCACCCTGGGGCCAGCCTCGTCGAGCCGCTTCAGTGCTGGCCGATGGTCCACGATTCCAAGCTCCAGGTCACCCACTGCCTCGAGACGCCCACGTGGACGGCAGGTAGTTCGGACCCACCGGCGGCAAGTAGTGCCGAGCGTGGTCGTGCCCCGACCACCTCGAGGGACTAAGGGGAGTCCGAGAGTTCGGCCGGCGGCTCAGAATTTGATGGTTGTTCCCACCTCGTTCTTCAGCTTTTGTTTGCCACCCTGCTCCGAGCAGACTGTCATTTTGACGGTTTGCCCGACCGGAGTGTTGGCATTTGTACCCGATGTCACCGCGCCCTTGATCTTGAAGGCAACCCAGCCAGCCGGGCAGCCGGTAGACGGATTCGTCGCAGTAGCCGTGTAGTCGGTCGTGGAGCCATTCGCCCAGGTCACATCACCGCCGCTCGGGGTGAAGCTTACGATTGCGCCACCGCCACCGCTGGATCCGCTGGTACAGCCGGTGAGGTTCGCGGTGAGAGTTGTGGCCTTGCCGTGAAGTGAGGTGCACACCACACCAAATGCGCCAGGAGGGAACGCCGCCGAGGCCTGCTCTGTGAACGCCACCGTCGCCAAGGGCGGGGCGAGGACGCCGACTACCCCTGCGATGAAACCACATCTCCTGGCAATACGCACGGATCTCCTTCGTTGTCTGTCCTAATCCCAACCCGTGCTCGTCAGTTCCTAGCACCCGCCGATGCAGATTGCTTGTGGACGTACCGGCGGCGGTCCTTCCATGTGCAACACGTTCGCCACATCCAAGCTACGCCCGGATCACCATCTGACGCACCCGTTCACGACTGACGCCCAGCCGCTCGGCGAGGGCGTCGAGACTCATCCATGGCCATGACTGCACAGCAAACATCCGAACGCCTCGACGCGCCCACCGTTGGGGCTCGCAAAATTTGCGCGAATGCCACATTCTGCATCCCGGGTCATACTGCAAAGCATGTTGAGAGTCGAAGACCTGTTCCTCGCTGACGACCTCGATGCCACAGAACACCTCGACTGTTCGAGCATGGCAACGGCGATCCGAACCGCGGGGTCACATGAGAAGGTGGTCGAGATGAAGCGCCCGTGGCTCGGCTTGTTCGAGGCCGCAGGAGCATGAAGGGTCCGACAGCTGCGCCGTTGTCGGCCGAGCACGCGGGGCTGCTGCGCTCCTACCGGATCGACCAAGAGGGCCGAGGGCTGCTTCCCTCGAGCACCGAGCACTGCGCCACCCGCCTGCGCCCGGTGCTTCGAGCCGGGTCAGACCATCCTGAGCGCCACCAAAGCCGACTTCGAGACCTTCCTCGACAGCCGGCAGACCCACGAGGGCCGCAAGCTGAACAGTCTGACGCGGTACTACTGGGTTGCCACCCTCCACAACTTCTACGAATGGGCCACCCGCGAGGAGCTGACTAAGCCCTGATCCACCGATAATTAAGAGTCTGATCGCGGTCGCGCATCCGCGAAAAGTGCCGTCCTGCAAGGGAAAATGGTGGTTACCACACCGACCACATCCCCTACGGGAAGGCACTATTTCGATGCGCGTAGCTTGCCACAGTCTCGACCGTTTCGACGTGACCTTCGACGACGAGCGTCTGGTGGCCAACGCTGGCTTGATGCTGCCGGCGACCCTGGCGCAGCATTTGGGATTGCGAGAGCTCCTCGACGAGTACGTCGACCTCGGCGATGCGGCGGGCCGCGCCAATGTGGGTCACAAGGCCATGACGCTCATTCATTCGGCGCTGGCCGGGGGCGATTCGATCGACGATGCCGATGCCCTGCGGGCTGGCGACACCCAAGCGGTGCTCGGCCACGTCGTGTTGGCGCCGTCGACTCTCGGAACGTTCCTACGCAGCTTCAGCTGGGGGCATGCTCGTCAGCTCGACGCGGTGGCCGGCGACCTGCTGACGCGGGCCTGGGCCGCGGGGGCGGGTCCGGGCGAGGAGCAGCCGTTCACCATCGATGTCGACTCCTCCATCCACGAGACCTACGGCTTGGCCAAAGAGGGCGGGACCCACTTCACCTACAACCACGTTCGGGGCTACAACCCTCTCTACGCAGTGGCGGCGGGGACCGGAGACGTCCTGCACGTCCGCCTGCGCGGTGGTAATGCCCACTCGGGTCGGGGTGCGGCCAGCTTCCTCACCGAGACGTTTGGTCGGGTGCGCACAGCGGGTGCCAGTGGGCCGATCGTGCTCCGGGCCGACTCGGGCTTCTACAACCGGAGCGTCGTCGACGCCTGCCGCCGGGCCAACGTGTCCTTCTCCATCACGGCCAAACTCCACAAAGGCGGTGTGAAAACGGCCATCGCCGCCATCGGCGAGTCCGCCTGGGTCGCCATCTCCTACTTCCTCGACGGCGCCGACGTCGCCGAGACCACCTACCAGCCCTTCGGCACCAAGGGCCGGCCGTGTCGGCTCATCGTGCGCCGGGTGCGGCCCACACCGGGCAGCCAGCTGGCGCTGTTCGTCGAGTTCACCTACCACGCCTTCATCACCGACCGAGAAGGCGAGATGGTGGAGCTCGAGGCCGACCACCGACGCCATGCCGAGATCGAGAACACCATCCGTGACCTGAAATACGGTGTCGGTCTCAACCATCTGCCCTCCGGGCGCTTCGGTGCCAACGCGGCGTGGTTGGCTCTCAACGTCATGGCTCACAACCTGGCCCGCTTCAGCACCAGGATCGGACTCGGCGACAGCCTGATCACCACCGAGACCCTTCGCCGCCGCTACCTGAGCCTCCCGGGACGACTCACGCGCTCAGCCCGACGCGTCACCTTGCACCTGCCGGCACGCTGGCCATGGGCGGAGCGATTCGTCGCTGCGCTCACCTGTCACCGCGACGTCTTGCTCGTGACCTGACTGTCGTGTGGACGTGGCCCCGAGCAACCCGGGGCCGCCAGTGCAGATTGCCGATCACAAGAACCTCTGGTTCAACGCGTCCCAGAACACGTCACAGCGACTGACCACCTCACCGCACAGACAGGCGGGTTACACATCGTTGGCAAAAGCCGTCGCACCGAGGCCGATCGGTGGATCAGGGCTAAGCTAAGACCTACTCCGCCGCGCGCATCGTGCGTCCCAAACAGCGCCGGGTGCTCCGCCGCCCCATCGGCGACGAGGACCTCGGGCTGGCGCCGCGGCCGTCGCTGGCACTGCCCGCAGCTGGCTGACACACCCCAGGAGTATCGCGACGCCACGATGATAAGTCCGCTGCAGCGAGCGGCCCCGCCTTCTGGCGGGGTCGTTTCGCGTGCTCATACCGGGTGCGAAACCGTGTCCCGAAGATGGGCGGTTCTCGCGTCAGGAACGTGATCTTCCGGCGAACTCGCGACGACACTGTGATGCCGTCTGAGCAGCTGAGTGGCGGAAGGGCTACCGTGACTCGAGCATTTCCGCGCAGCCTCCGCTGCGGGAGACCAAAGCTAGCGGAAGAGGTACTTCATATGATCAGGCGAATCGTTGCTGTCTCGGCTCTTGGCGCAGTCGGAGTTCTCGGCCTCACAGCACTTCCCGCCAGCGCTGGGACCATAGGCCCGAATGTCAACCTCAAGATGAACGCGAGCAGCGTTCTGAAGTTCAAGCCCAAGACACTGAACCTCGTTACCCACGGGGGCAAGTGCAAGGCGACCAACTACTCCTTCAGCATCACGAACAAGTCGGGCTCGACCCAGAACATCGACTTTGGCGGCAACCCATTCATCACCGGCTTGGCGTCCGGTAGCGAGGCGCTCATCTGCCAGGGCTTGGGCACCGGGACATACACAGTTCCGGGCACCGGCGCAACGTTGACGGTAACCGAGTCGTCGTAGCTTGGCAGACCCATCCGGTAGCCCCGGCTGTGGGGTCACAATTCGGCTTGGCCGGCGAGCGGTCCCGTCCCATTGGCGGGGCCACTTCGCGCCTGGCAAGCTGGTAGACGGCACATGCGAGGGTTGCCCGACAACCCGACGGCGGGTCATCCGCCATCCCCGCCGGCTGCGTGTACGCCAAGCGAGGCGTCCCCGGTCCGCGTAATCGGGTCGGGGACGTCTCGTCTGTCCTGCCCTCGCGTTGAGCGTCGGATGAACATCGCGTCTCGCCACAATCACGCGTTCGGGAGATAGCCACACAGGTCCGGAGGAGTAACAGTTGACCTGCTGCCCATCGTGGGCAGTCACGATGCGAGAACGGCCCGTCGACCCAGAGGGATACCGCGGGTCGGTTCGCGTCAGAAGGTCGTCGGCGTCACGGTTGATTTGCCTTCGACCTTGTTGACTGCCTCGGTGACGTATGTCTGAGCCTGACCGATGTCAGGAGTTCCGATGTCCTCGTACTCGATCACCCCAAAGGTCTGGCCAGCCCGGAACACGACGACATCTGTACGCTCCCGCCGTCCCGCTCGAGTCTTCGGCTGGCCATAGGTTAGGTAGCTAGTCGGCGCCGATGCCACAATCGCGCTTCCAGCAGCAATGACCGCCGTTCCCCAATCCGCGAGAAATAGTCAAGACCTGTGGATCAGGATCTGACGGACTACGCGGCGACCTCTTCGTTCAGCTCGTCTGATCGCTCGACCATCACCCCCTTGTCGAACGTCGTGCCGGCGCGCACCAGCGCGACGAGGTGCGGCGCGTTGAGGGCCCGCCAGCGGGACTGGGCCGACTCGATGAGCTTGTAAGCCATGGCCAGTCCGGCCGCCCGTGAGCCCGGTCCCTTGGTCACCTTGGTGCGCAAGCGCACGGTGGCGAAGGTCGACTCGATCGGGTTGGTGGTCTTGAGATGCACCCAGTGCTCGGCGGGGAAGGCGTAGAAGGCCAGCAGCTCTTCGCGGTCCTTTTCGACCTTCTCGGTCGCCTTGGGCCACTTGGTCCCGTACTCCATCACGAACGCGTCGAGCGCCTTGTCGGCGTGAGCCCGGTCCTCGGCGTCGCGGACGTCGCAGAGCGCGGCCCTCGCGGCGGGCTGGGTCGACTTGGGCAGGGCGTTCATCACGTTGGCCATCTTGTGGACCCAGCAGCGCTGGTGCCCCGTGTCGGGGAAGACCTCGCCGAGGGCGCCCCAGAACCCGAGCGCGCCCGTCGCCGACGGCGAGGACAGGAGCTCGCATGCCCCGCCTCTTCAGTCCCCGCAGCACGTCGGCCCACGACTCGGTCGACTCGCGATGCCCGTCGCTGATCGAGACGAGCTCTTTGGTCCCGTCGGCGCGCACGCCCACGATGACCAGGGCACACAGGCGCGCCTCTTCGAGGCGGACGTTGAAATGGATGCCGTCGGCGAAGAGGTAGACGTAGTCGACGTCTTTGAGGGAGCGATGCGCGAACTGGTCACGCTCGCGCTGCCATTCCGTCGTCAGGCGGGTGATGACCGAGGCCGAGAGCCCGGCGGCCGAACCGAAGAACTCCTCGAGCGCGGGGACGAAATCACCCGAGCTCATCCCGTGGAGATACATGAGCGGGAGCACCTCGGCCACCTTGGGGGACTTGCGAGCCCATGGCGGCAGGATCGCCGAGCGAACCGCATCCGTTCCCCGGTCTCGGCGTCGACGCGGCGGTCGTCGATCCGGGGGCCCGCACCTCGATCGGCCCTGCTCCCGTCACCAGCGACCGTGGCTCGGCGTGTCCGTTGCGCACGACTAGGCGACGCCCGTGTTCGTCGACCTCGTGGATCAGACTCGAGATGTAGCCGTCGACCTCGGCCTCGAGAGCGGCGGCCAGCATGCGCCTCGCCCCCTCGGCGACCAGCTCGTCCAGCCCGCTCGACAGCTCCGCGCTCGTGGGCTCGTCAACATGTACTCTCAACATCGGCGTTCCTTCCTGCCGGCGTCTCACCGCCAGCGCTTCTCTGATTGGTTCAAAGAGGAAGGTACGCCGCGCCTCCGTTCAGGTGGTGCATCCACAGGTTTCGGTTATAACTCCCAATCCGCCACCCGAACGTACTCCTCGGCTCTTACGGACGAAAGAGGGACGTAGTTCCGAAGCGGTAGATGTTTCACAGACCGTTTGCACCGTCACCTGTGGTTACCGAGGAAAGCCCAGGTCAGGATCGGATTGTGGTGACCGCTAAGAACCGCTCAATCACATGGTTTTCGGTTCCTTCGGGCACGGATCGTGCGGTGAAACTGAGTCGGCCTGACTCAAGTCAGCCGGTCCCCTCGTTCCGCTACCGAAGCCTCTGGAGTGCGGCATTCGCCTCGGTCACGTCGAAGAACGTCGGATCGAATGACCCACCTATCCATTCCAGGTACTGCAGATGCTCTGGGTGGCTGGGATCATTCAATGCGTCTAAGAACTCCTCGTAGCCACCTGGCCCACCGATGTCATCGGGTGGGCAGGCGTTCTCCCCGGCCATGCAGACCGCAAACTTGAGAGAATGGCTCGTCCAGCTCCTTTCCTGCACTTCGACACGATGCTCCCATCCGTCGCCGAAGTCATAGTCGAACCAGAATCCGGATTCTCCACCAATTGCCTGCACGACCGAGAGGCTCTTCTCATCGATCTCCTCTTCGGGCCAGTCCTCCACGTGCATCCCGAAGAGCGTGTCGCCTATTCGAAACTGGTGCAGATGCGAGTTGCTCCATCCCATGACCACAAGAAGTATGTCGGCCAGCTTGGCGAGGCGGATCGTCCCCGACACGACGATCTGACGCCAGATCGTCGGCTGAACGTCGCTCAGTTCGATGCTGACCCTGAAAGCTGGATGCCCAGCACCTTGGACGCCACTACTCATTTCCGAAGGTTAGAACTCCGAACTCCGGAGCCACATCTGTGGACTGTCCTCTCTCCACCTCAGTACCATGACGGAGAGGCGGGTCAAGGGTCGCCGCAGGCGAGCGAGGACACGCAGCGCAGCAGAGACCCGCAGCGTGCCTTTGACGGGCCGGAAGTGCTCCAGATCGACACCGGGGTCTGGCCGGGCCCGTAGGGCCGGCTTGGATGCTCTCGCGGCATCCCCGAACCGGTGTTCGGTGATACCCGTTGAATGCTGTCGATCTGCTGTCGAATAGGCATTCCATTCCATGCGCATGCGACGGTCACCGAGGGGAGGTGGCCATAGGTCATCGTGATGCGCAATGTCCGACCTCCCGGCGGCATCGTCTACCCACATAGCCGCCGAGCTGCCATGAGTTGGCTCCGTTTTGCACTTCACCCTTGGACGGGGCTAGTGGCGCTGGCCAGGTGTCCGTGGCCACGAGAAAGTCCGCACTTATGGCCATGAAAAGTCCGCACTGATGGCCACCAGAAGTCCCCGTTTTTGGCCACGAGAAGTCCGCACCCCTCGCTGAAGCATCCACTCGAGGGTCCCCCCGGCCGGACACGGTGGCGGTGCAATCCAACCGCCGCACCGACCGAGGGGATACCTCCATGAAATCAGCGAGGGAACGAATGGACATGAATGCTGCCTTCCAAGAGGTGGGCTCCTATCGAGCGGCAGCCGCGATCTGCGGCACTACTGACAAGACGGTCAAGCGAGCCGTGGCCAAGGCCAGAGCCGCCGAGGCGACTCCACCAGGTGCCGAGGTGCTCGTCGCCCACAACTACGACGACGTGAGCGCCATCATCGCCAAGCGGGTGGAACGCACCGACGGGCGGATCTCGGCCAAGCGGCTGCTCCCGGTGGTTCGGGCTGCGGGCTACGAGGGCTCGGCGCGCAACTTGCGCCGGGCGGTGGCCGAGGCCAAGGACAAGTGGCGGGTGGATCATCACCGGGGTCGTCGGCCCGGAGTGTGGGCGCCGGGCGACGTGTTGGTGTTCGACTGGGGCGAGATCGGCCCGCTCTTTGTGTTCTGCGCCGTGCTGGCGTGGAGCCGATTCCGCTTCGTCACCTTCGCCGACAACCTCGGGGCACAGAGCACCATGGCGGCGTTGGCCGAGTGCATGGAGACGATCGGGGCGGTGCCGAAAACCCTCCTGACCGATCGCATGGGATGTCTCAAAGGCGCCACGGTGGCCGGGCTCGTGGTTCCGACACCGGACTACGTGCGCTTCGTCACCCACTACGGCACCCGCCCGGACTTTTGTGAAGGTGCGGACCCCGAGTCCAAGGGCCTGGTCGAGAACCTCGTCGGCTACGTGAAGTCCGACCTCATGATCCCCGAAGAGCTCAGCGTCGCCGACCTGGTGAACGCGAACGCCAAGGGCCGGGCGTGGAGCGCCGAAGTGAACGCGCAGGTGCATAGCGAGATCGCCGCGATCCCGGCCGAGCGCCTCGAGATCGAGCGCCCCTTGCTGGGCGAGCTGCCGGCGCTCCGGGCCCGGATCGGCAAGGTCGCGCTGCGCAAGGTCGACCGCCTGAGCTGTGTGCGCTTCGGCTCGGCCCGCTACTCGGTGCCGACGGCCCACATCGGGCGCACCGTCGAGCTCCGCGTCGCCGACGGTGTGGTCATGGCCGTGTTCTTGGGCGAGATCATCGCCGAGCACGCGCTCGTCGCCCCTGGTGAGACGGCGATCTGCGACGACCACTACGGCGGGCCGCGGCCTCTACCCGCCCGGGCGGTGCGGCCCAAGACAGAGGCGGAGAAGGCCTTCGTCGCCCTCGGGCCGGCTGCTGAGGACTTCATCAAGGCGGCCGCCGCTCGAGGGTCGACCACGCTCGCGGCCGACCTCGTCGAGCTGTGCGCCATGGAAGCGGCGCACGGCCGAACCGCACTGGTGGCCGCTATCGAGCGCGCCGTCGAGTTCGGGCGGTTCCGGGCCCACGACGTGCGCTCCATCCTCGCGGCGGGCACCGGCGTGGCCCGACCACGCCAGCCCGGTGACGCGCTCATCGTCGACCTGCCCGCGGTCGCCGTGCGCTCGCTCGGTGACTACGCCATCGGGACCGAGTCATGAGCACGACACCTCCCGCACTGCCAGCCGACCTCGAAGCAGGGCTCCGGCGACTTCGCCTCGGTGCCATGCGCCGTCTCTCGCCCGAACTGTTGATGGTGGTCAAGACCCAGCGCTGGAAGCCCGAGGAGTTCTTGCGCACCTTGGTCGAGGCCGAGATCGCCTCGCGTGACGCTTCGAACGCCCGAGCCCGCCTGGCCGCCGCCGCCTTCCCGGTCACCAAGACGCTCGACGAGTTCGACGTGGCCGCGTCGTCGGTGCCCCGAGCCACCTTCGAGTACCTCACCAGCCTCGAGTGGATCGCAGCCAAGGAGAACCTCTGTCTGGTCGGACCGGCGGGGACCGGCAAGTCCCATCTCCTCGTCGCCCTCGGACACCACGCTGTCGACGCCGGCAAGCGGGTGCGTTACTTCACCGCCACCGATCTGGTCGAGACGCTCTATCGCGGACTGGCCGACAACTCCGTCGGCCGCGTGATCGAACAGATCTTGAAGGCCGACCTGATCCTGATTGATGAGATCGGCTTCGCCCCGATGGACGACAACGGCGCCCAACTCTTCTTCCGCATCGTCGCCGCGGCCTACGAGCGCCGCTCGCTCGGCATCGGCTCGCACTGGCCTTTCGAAGACTGGGGTCGCTTCCTCCCCGAACACACGACGGCCGTCAGCTGTTAACGGCGTGACTGCCTGAGGACGCGGGCGCGGCTTTCGGCCGTGCTCATTGCGGATGGGTTTGGGCGCAACTTGGCCCCTTGAGGTCGGCAACGGCGAGGATGAGCGGTCCCTGAACGCGAGGGACCCCTCCCGCTGCAGTTGATCGCTGACACCGCGGAAGGGGTCCAAGGCGGTGTTGCCACCGATGGCAATCGTATGGCCCTGCACGTTGTCCGTCGACGCCTATGCGGCGGCCGGCAAAGAAGTCGAGGTCCCGAGGCCAGATTGCCCGTCGTGCCTCGAGCCGATGACGTTCTGGTCGGGCTATTCGAGATTCGTCCGTCACGACGGCCGTGCCCACAAGGTGTGGGTGGCCCGAGGGCTGTGCTCAGCGTGTGCGGTGACCCATGCCCTGCTCCCGGGGTTCGTGGCGAAGAATCGCCTCGACTCGATCGAGACCATCGGTGCCGCCCTCGAACCCGTCGTCTCGGGCGAGGACGGGGTTCGCCCGGTGGCCGAGCGCCTCGGGGTCCCCCACACCACTGTGCGCGGTTGGGTGCGCCGTTTCGGACGCCGGGCCGCTTCCCTCGCGCTGTCCTTCGCCGCTCTCGCGGTCGAGCTCGGCGGCGAGGCCGTGACGCCGCGTGGCGATCCGAGGCGCGACGCGCTCGCTGCCATGACGGTCGCCTGGCGGGCCGTCACGGGTCTGCCGGGATGGCTGGCGGTCGGGCCGTGGCGGTTCTGCTCGTCGGTGTGCGGCGGGACGCTCGTGGCCACCAACACGAACTCCCCCTATCTGCTCGTCGGCAGACGTCGTTTCATGCCTCCTGTCGGTTGACGACCACGAGACAGGAGATGACGACATGGATGAACAGCACGTTGAAGCGGTGGCGCTGCACCGCTGGGCGGTGATCGCCGAGGCTGTGAGCGACCGGTTGGAACCAGCCGAACGCGGTGTGCTGGTGCGGTCCATCGCGACACGAGCGCACACCCACCCCGACGGCTCCGCGTCGCCATTACAGTCGGGCCACCCTCGACCGCTGGATCCGCGCCTGGCGCCGCGGTGGCCTCGAGGCTCTGCGCCCCGAGACGCGCTCTGACGCCGGGGCGGTGCGCGCCCACCCCGAGCTCGCCGACGAGGCCGCCGCGCTCCGCCTCGAGCTCCCGTCGCGTTCGGCCGCCCAGATCGCTCGGATCCTCTTCGCCCGTCCGCCTGCAGCAGCCGCGGGCGTGGCCGCTGAACCGAAGTCCTTCGGCCGCTACGAGGCGGCGGGGGCGAACGACCGCTGGATCACCGACGTGCTCGTCGGACCCTGGGTCCCGCACCCGAGAGTCGCCTCCTCGGTGCGGGCCAAGCTCTTCTTGATCGTCGACGACCACTCGCGCCTTTTGGTCCAGGGCCGGTTCTTCGCGGACGAGAACGCCCGGGCCTGCCAAGAGGCGCTGCGAACGGCCATCGTGCATCGGGGCCTGCCCGAGGTCCTCTATGCCGACAACGGGGCGCCCTTCAAGAACGCCTGGTTGACCAGGACCTGCGCCGTCCTCGGCGTCCGGCTCGTGCATTCGAAGCCCTACTCGCCCCAAGGCCGGGGCAAGCAGGAGCGACTGAACCGCTTCATCCGCGAGGCCTTTCTCCAAGAGGCGATGCATCAGGGCATCGAGTCGCTGTCGGCCCTCGACGATCTCTTCGATGCGTGGGCCGAGCAGGTGGCCAACCGCCGGATCCATGCCGAGACCGGTGAGGCGCCGATCGAGCGCTTCGAGAAGGGCGGCCCGCACCGCGGGGCCGATCCCGAACGCCTGGCCGAAGCGTTCCGTTGGTCGATGACCCGGAAGGTGACCCGCACGGCCACGGTCTCGCTCGAGGGCAACACCTACGCGGTCGACCCCGCACTCGTCGCCCGGCGTGTCGAGCTGCGCTATGACCCCGAAGACCTCGCGGTCATCGACGTGTTCTTCGAAGGGAGCCCGGCCGGAGTGGCGACGCCCTTCGTGATCGGTCGCCACACCCACAAGGCGGTGCCTCAGTCCGCACGTCCCGAGCCGGTGCCGACCGGCGTCGACTACCTGGGCATGGTGGCGGCCGCCCACGAGGAGCAAGCGGGCACCGGGAGCATCGACTTCTCCCAGCTGGCCATGTTCGAGGGCGACGCTGAGGAGGCCCAGTGAGCGCGGCCCCCTGGGTGAGCCACTTCGGGCTGACACGTACTCCCTTCGGCAAGCGCATCGCGGCCAAGGACCTCTTCGTCCGCGACGCCCACGCCGAAGCCGTGGCGCGCATCAGCTTCTGCGTGATGGAGTCCGCCCTCGGTGTGATCACCGGCGACGTGGGAGCAGGCAAGACGGTGGCCGTGCGTGCCGCGGTGGCCGGGCTCGACCCGACGCGGCACCAGGTGATCTACGTGGCCAACCCGGCCTTTGGGACACGCGGCCTCTACGTCACCATTGTGCGGGCGCTGGGCGCCGAGCCTCGGTTCCACAAGGCCGAGGTGATGGCCCAGGCGGCCGACCTGCTCGCCGCCGAAGAGGCCGAGCGCCACCGCCGGGTGGTGATCATCGTCGACGAGGCCCACCTGCTCGATCCGGCCCAGCTCGAAGAGCTGCGTCTCTTGACCAACGCCGAGATGGACTCGGCCTCGCCGTTCGCCGGCATCTTGGTCGGCCAGCCCACGCTGAGCCGCCAGCTGCGACTCGGGACCTTTGCCGCCCTCGACCAGCGGATCGTGACGAGGTTCGGGATCAAGGCCATGGACATCGGCGAGTCGGCGGCCTACCTGCGCCACCACCTCGTCCTGGCCGGACGGGAGGAGGCCCTCTTCGCCGACGACGCCGTGGCCCGACTGCACCGGGTGGCCAACGGCCTGCCCCGGGCGCTCAACAACGCCGCCACCGCCGCGCTCATCGCGGCGGCTTCGGACGGCAAGGACCTCGTCGACGACGCCTGCGCGAAGAAGGCCGCCGCCGAGCTCACCCGTCGGGACTGACAGCGGTGGCTACGAGAGTCAGAGCACCACCGTCATCACGAAGCCCGGCCGACCCATGTGCACGGAACGTCGCCGGCTCATGTGCAGAGAGCGTGGCCGCCAACATCAGCCTGCTCGACCGGCTCTTGCACCACAGCGTCTTGGTCGCCACTTCCGGCGAGTCATTCCGGCTCAAGGAGGCCCGGCAGAAGGGAGGCGGCCCGAACCTCACGTAGAGTCGGAAATCACCGCGAGGGGTGCGTACTTCTGGTGGCCAAAACTGCGGAGTGGAAACCGGCCACGGACACCAGGCCGCGTCCAGCGCCACAATCTGGAACTTCAAGCGCTCCGGCGACGTTTAGAGATGTGAGATCGTCTTGCGACCCATCCGGAGGCTTCGTGAAACGGAAAGCGGCAGAAAGGCTCAGCCAGGAATTCGAGGCCTTTGTCACTGAGACCGCCGACCCACTTTTTCGCTCCGGTTACCTCATGACCGCCAACGTCGCTGAGACCGAGGATCTTCTCCAAGAAACGTTTCTCCGGGTGGCGCGGCACTGGAATCGCGTCCGCTCAATGGAGTACCCGCTCGCGTACGCCCGCCGGGTTCTGATCAACCTGGCGCTCGATGGAGCTGCATTGCGAGACCGCCGCGGCCAGGAGTTGAGGACCCCAGACGAAGCGGTCCAAGTCGTCGACCAGGGGTCCCTTCGCCAATTTCAGCGGCATCGATGATCAAGCCGAATTTCGGTGGGCGCTGGCTGCGCTGCCACCACCTCAGCGGGCCGTCTTGATCTTGCGTTATTGGGATGACCTCTCAGAGCGAGAAGTGGCCGAGATCCTCCGTTGCCCGGTCGGCACCGTAAAAAGCACTACATCCCGCGGAGTTAGCGAGCTCCGGCGTCTCCTGCGACGGGGTGAAAACGTGATTCCAATCAGTTCGCATACGAAAAATGAGGAGGAGGCCTCATGCTGAGCCCAAATCTTGAACGCGAGCTGCGAAATGAGTTCGTCAACGTGGGCAGCGACGTCGAGGCACCCGATGGTCTGACCGAGCGCCTTCTGCGCGAGGACTACCGACCCAGGGGAAGAGCGAGACTTCTGATTCCTCTCCTTCTGTGCTCGATCGCCGTTTTGACACTTGGTGGTGTGCTTGTTGCAATAAACCTCAGCGGTCGTCAGCCGGCAGCAGCCTCGATTCTCGCATCAGAGTTCAACGTCTTCAACCGACCAGCCTCTTCGTCTGACGCCCTACCCTCGAATTTCCCTCTGGCTCAGAACACAGAAGCTTACAGCCTCCCGCCTCCTCGCATCAGAGCCAGGTTATGGAATCAACAAGGTCTACGCGGCCACGTATCCGAATGAGATCTGTCTATTTGTCCAGCGCGTTCGAGGGACAGACGGAGATTTCGGGTCGTGCAATCCTCCTCGCGTTCTCGAAACCAGCCATGCGATGTTCTCGTGGACCACTGGTTCTGGTACGCAATCGTTTTTGGTAGGTTTCGTGGCGAACGACGTGACGAACGTGAAGATTGATGGAGTCATTGCTCCGGTCTCAGCCAATGACTTCTTCTTGACCCCACTACCTGACGACGTAAACCGACCCTTGAACGTAACCATCGCGCTGTCGGACGGCCCAGCCATAACCGAGACGATTCCTCTCGTGCCGCCCACGTGACGGTAGTTCTCACGGCTAAGTAGAGACCCCCTACGGACGAAGTTTCCGACTCGGATGCCGACGTACTCACCTTCACGCCTCCTGAGCAGGACGAACAACAGTGGACCTTATCGGACGGCTTTCAAACCCTTCCGAGAGTCTCGAATCTGCAGCTGACCAGGGAGGATGTGATACTCCCCCACCCAGACGGACGACCACAAAGGGCACGAAGCGGTCCTCTAACCCGTCCGAAGCCGGCCATCTGGAAGAAAAGGGACAGCTTTCAAACCCTGTGCAGCGGCGGCTGTCTCCGCGTTTCGTCGACGAACTTGTGCACCTCTACGAGGAGGGGGCGTCGCTACCTGCGCTCGGACGGCGGTACGGCATCCACCGGACCACGATCATCGCCCACCTCGATCGGCGAGGCGTGCCCCGACGCCGCGTAGCTCGGAAAATGACCGACGCCCTAGTCGCCCGAGCCTCCGAACGCTACGCGGCCGGGTTGTCCCTCGCCGATGTCGCTTCGGAGTTCGGTGTCCACGCAAGAACGCTCGCCCGGGAGTTCCGGCGGGCGGGGTTTGCCATCCGACAGCGGCCCGGTTGGGGGTGCTGAGGCTGCACAACGGGCTTATGTTCCTCTTCAAGACTCCGTTAGTACCTAGCCAAAGTTCACTCGGTGGAAAAGGCATCGGGCCTCCCCAGACATCCCAATGCAGGGTTCGAGTCCTGCCTGGAGTGCAACCAAGGGATAGGGGGCGCAAGAAGGATCGACGAGACGTTCGGGACGTTGGACCCTGAGAGCCATCGGCAGAGGGTTCTTCTCTGTCACCGTTGGCATGACTACCTCCTATTCGAGGTGTCCGGCCAACGGGGGGATGGTCAGACAGCGCCCCATCTCGACCACCGGGGCTCCGCCGTTCCCGGCAGACCGACCAGGACGTCCATTTGCCGCCATCTGGGGCGGGGGTACTCGATCAGCGGTATGGCTAAATTGCGAGACTCAATCGCAGTTGCCACATGCGCCGCTCGGGAGCAGTGCGAGGTGGCAAGTCGGACACTACTTCGTTCGTGGCACCCCAACAGATGATCTCGGAGCATCGCTACTCTTCATTGAGCTGGCGAACACGACGCGGCTGCTTGCAGTAGCGGCCCCTCCTACAAAAGTGAGTCCCTCTTCTTCCAAGGCTTGTTGGCAGGTTCGGAGGTCATTGGCGTCGCTGAATCCAAAGCTCTCCCGGGGCTTCCCGGAGGAGTCCAGGATGCGCTTGGCATACGGATGACACTCGGCGCAATCCATGACGTGCTGGCCTATTGCTTTCCCCATTTTCCTGGGCTCATATCCCATCGCTCCCGCTAGATCAGCATAGGTTGACTAGTGCCCTGGTTGCACTTGCTTGATGAAGTAGTGGAGGTCGGTCCAATCCCGCACAGTGAAGAATCTCCTGAGATGACAGATCCGAAGTGAGGCCAATGGTAGGCGGCATTTGCTCGTGATCGACCCCATTGACGACTTCGACGCTCTTGCCAACCAGTATCCGCACAAGTACCCGAACCCCCGGAACCCGGCAGTCCGCCCGGATTGGGGAGGGTCGCCGTTCTTGTTGACGCCATCCACGTCACGGCAACGCCGTCACGGATGAAGACAACCCCTACGCCCACGCCTGGGAGGTTGAATCCACACTCCGGTTCCGAGGGGACATCCTGATCCGTTCCCCGCAAGCATGTCGTTAAATGTCGACTAGCAAGAGCTGATAGGCGTTCGACAGCGCCTGTATTGTTTCGACGACGTTATAAATCTGAAGTCCGATGCTCACGGCCCCGGCGACATCGCTGACGTAGGGAATCTCTGCTGCTGCAAGGGCGTCGCTTAAGGTTGACACGGCGTCTTCTGCGCCCGAGAACGAGAACGTAGACCCTGCCATCGCAAGAGAGACCTCAGAACTAAGACAAGATCCGTCTGCTTGGATTTGCTGACAAGCAGCTTGGTCACCGTCGTCACACTCAAGCTGTAGAGCAGCAAGTTCCTGGCCATAGCCACTTTCCGCATCCGACAGCTGTGTCTCAGGTGTAGGAGATCCGTCGCAGTTTCCCACCCCGAAGAGATCGCCATCCGTGTCTGTTGTCGTCTCTTCGGATGTGACGTACCACGGACCGACGGTGACCGTGCCGCACGCCAAAGCAGGCTGTCCGCTGGGTAATGGACCAGAGGAGGCGCCCCAGTATGAGTAGGCAGCGTCAACGGAACATCCCGAACCCCAGTCGCACGCGCTCACGCCCTTCTGCACGTTGTTCAGGTTCGCACGGAATGACACAGATCCTGCCAACACCGAGAGCGCCTGTGGCACATTTTCGATCGTCAGTCCGGTGAAGAGACCAGAACTTCCAGAGAAGTCAATGGCTGTCCCAGCATTTGCAATGGTCGAATTCCTCGATGATTGCAGAGCCGGTTCCGTTTACCTCCACGGCGATCTCCGACGCCGTGATCGTCGAGTTGACGATGGTGATCGATGTCGAACCGTACGAGGAAACGGCGATGGCGGAGTACTCGATGTCGGCGTGCTCGATGTCGATAGAACCCGACTGACTCGGTTCGATCCCATACCAGCCAGCGGTCGGAGACCCTGAACCCGTCACGGTGCCCACGGAGTTGTCGTCGACGGAGGTAAATGTGATTGGCTGAGAAGCGGTCCCCACAGCGTCCAAGGCGCCCTCGATCGACAGCGAGCAGTCCCCGATGGCACCTTGTTCGCCGCAGGCTACGTAGTTGCTGTCCGACTTGACGACGGTCCCTGGCTCGATCGTCAAAGTGATGCCGGGGGGGACATCGATCTGGCCATCGATGACGAGTTGACCGTCGGTAGGCGACCACGATCCACTGGTGCTAAGCGTCCCGCTCAGGTAGAGCGCGAGAGCACCTGAACCTGATGCGGTGTTACCCGTCAGAAGGCTTAGATCGATGGCCTTCGAGGTCACCTGGAATGCGTAGCCGCCAGTGTCAGGTTGGATCCCGATTGCCGAGTTGTCCATCACCTCTGGTGGCGTCGAGGGGAATTGATCATCCGCAGCCCCCAGGGAGCGGCCAGCGTGTTCCCATCGATGTCAACCGATGAAACCGTGACCAGCTGGACGGCGATCTCCGACGCCGTGATCGTCGAGTTGACGATGGTGATCGATGTCGAACCGTACGAGGAAACGGCGATGGCGGAGTACTCGATGTCGGCGTGCTCGATGTCGATAGAACCCGACTGACTCGGTTCGATCCCATACCAGCCAGCGGTCGGAGACCCTGAACCCGTCACGGTGCCCACGGAGTTGTCGTCGACGGAGGTAAATGTGATTGGCTGAGAAGCGGTCCCCACAGCGTCCAAGGCGCCCTCGATCGACAGCGAGCAGTCCCCGATGGCACCTTGTTCGCCGCAGGCTACGTAGTTGCTGTCCGACTTGACGACGGTCCCTGGCTCGATCGTCAAAGTGATGCCGGGGGGGACATCGATCTGGCCATCGATGACGAGTTGACCGTCGGTAGGCGACCACGATCCACTGGTGCTAAGCGTCCCGCTCAGGTAGAGCGCGAGAGCACCTGAACCTGATGCGGTGTTACCCGTCAGAAGGCTTAGATCGATGGCCTTCGAGGTCACCTGGAATGCGTAGCCGCCAGTGTCAGGTTGGATCCCGATTGCCGAGTTGTCCATCACCTCTGGTGGCGTCGAGGGGAAATTGATCATCCGCAGCCCCCAGGGAGCGGCCAGCGTGTTCCCATCGATGTCAACCGATGAAACCGTGACCAGCTGGACGGCGATCTCCGACGCCGTGATCGTCGAGTTGACGATGGTGATCGATGTCGAACCGTACGAGGAAACGGCGATGGCGGAGTACTCGATGTCGGCGTGCTCGATGTCGATAGAACCCGACTGACTCGGTTCGATCCCATACCAGCCAGCGGTCGGAGACCCTGAACCCGTCACGGTGCCCACGGAGTTGTCGTCGACGGAGGTAAATGTGATTGGCTGAGAAGCGGTCCCCACAGCGTCCAAGGCGCCCTCGATCGACAGCGAGCAGTCCCCGATGGCACCTTGTTCGCCGCAGGCTACGTAGTTGCTGTCCGACTTGACGACGGTCCCTGGCTCGATCGTCAAAGTGATGCCGGGGGGGACATCGATCTGGCCATCGATGACGAGTTGACCGTCGGTAGGCGACCACGATCCACTGGTGCTAAGCGTCCCGCTCAGGTAGAGCGCGAGAGCACCTGAACCTGATGCGGTGTTACCCGTCAGAAGGCTTAGATCGATGGCCTTCGAGGTCACCTGGAATGCGTAGCCGCCAGTGTCAGGTTGGATCCCGATTGCCGAGTTGTCCATCACCTCTGGTGGCGTCGAGGGGAATTGATCATCCGCAGCCCCCAGGGAGCGGCCAGCGTGTTCCCATCGATGTCAACCGATGAAACCGTGACCAGCTGGACGGCGATCTCCGACGCCGTGATCGTCGAGTTGACGATGGTGATCGATGTCGAACCGTACGAGGAAACGGCGATGGCGGAGTACTCGATGTCGGCGTGCTCGATGTCGATAGAACCCGCGCCGTCGGCCGTGATCCCTTCCCAGTCATCGGTGGCCGGGCTGCCCGACCCCGTGTCCCCCCCGACCGAGTTGTCGTTGATCGACGTGAAGGTGATGGGATTGCCCAGGGTGCCCACGGCATCGAGGGTGCCCTCGACGCTGACCTGGTCGCCGGATGAGAACTTGAGGATGGCTCCGGGGTCGATGGCGAGGGTAATCCCGGCGGGTACGTCGATGCTGCAGTTGACCAGGTAGGTGCCGGCCACAATCTCGCCGTCCGTCGTGATGGGCCCCGCGCAGGGCTGAATGATGTGTGAGTAGGTGAACTGGTCCTCTGGAACCATTGCCGAAGTCCCGATGCTGGTCTTCACGGTTACGGCGACACTGCCGGTCCCAGCCGGGCTCTTGACCGTTATGGATGTGGCCGAGTCTGACTTGATCACCCCGGCAACCGACCCGAAGCTCACCTTGGTGGCGTTCGCCAGGTTCAGCCCGGTGATGGTCACGAGTGTGCCGCCAGCGGGCGGCCCGGCCATCGGGGAGATGGAGGAGACCACAGGGATCTTGGGCGCGGCCGCCTGGCTCAGGGACAGGGATGGGGCGTTGACCGTGCTGGCCCCGATGGCGGCCAAGGAGAACGTGTAGCTCACCGTCACGTAGGTGCTATTGGCCGGGACGCTCACTGCCTGGGTGGCGCTCCCACTCGTGCATGGGGCCGTGGCCGGGAGTCCTGGGATCGCCGGATTCGAGGAGAACGTGCAGCTCGACGCATTGGTCACTGTTGCACTTAGGGTGACACTGCCTCCCGAAGAGGGCAACGTGGCGGCGCTCTCGGTGAACGAGATGACCTTTGGTGGAATCTCCCCCGAGACAGTGACCTTCACCGCCGTCGCGTGGACGGTCTCGGTCCCGGTGACAGCAAGCTTGAACTTGTACTTGATCGCGCTAGAGGGACGTATTCGCCGGGAGTGACACCGTGTTCGACGCGGTCCCGCTGGTGCACGGCACCGTGGCAGGAAGGCCGACGACCGATTGGGGGGACGAGAAAGTGCACGTCGTCGCGTGCTTCACCTTTGCGGAAAGCGTGACGGCGCCACCGGCGGCCGTGAGCGTCGTGGTGCTGGCCGTGAACGAGGTCACGCTCGGCGCTTTGCTGGAGGTCGCCGCATGAGCGGTCGCCGTGGGCATCCCACTGACCGTGCCCACCCCTAGGAGCAGCAGGAATATTGACAGCACGAGACGCCGAGGCATCTTCATCGTCGGAGACTAACTGCAACTGGCATGCACGCAATGGGTCTACCTATGTGTCGAACTGGGCGCAGCAACCGACGGACCCGCGTCCTCGTCGTCGATCGCGAATGGGAAAACACCTTTGGGCAGTCTTTCAAACCCTCATCTGACCTGGACAAATGTGGTTCATCGGATTCTGGCGGGGTCTGCCTGCTCATCGGACGCAGTTGCCCAGATCTCGGCACCGGTGACGATTGAGACAACGGGTTCGCTGAGCGCCATTCGTTTCGGGCTAAGGCAAGCCTTCACGTCGTGACAGTGAGGGTGAAAGCCTGGGTGACGATACTGGCGCCCGCGCCACTTCCGAACTTGGCCTTGATGATGATGACGTAGGTTCCCACGGCTCTGGACTTCGCCGTTCCTTGGATCGTGGCGGTCCCTGCGCCCCCCACGAACGTGATGCCCTTGGGAAGGACACCAGACTCCTTCAGTTTCGGTGCGGGAGAACCACTGGTCGTGACGTCGAAGTCGAAGGAGCTACGAACGATCGCAGTGGCGGCATTGGCGCTTGTAATCGCCTGATCGTTGGCCGGGCCCACATTGACACTCTGAGTCGCGGTCGGTGCCGGCTGGTGCTCCAGATCGCCCGCCTGATTGGCATCGATCACACATGTGCCTTGTCCGGTGAAGCTCACATCGGCTCCGTTGATTGAGCACACTCCTGTGCTCTGCGTTGAGAACACCACCGGATTCCCAGACTTGCCGCCCAGGGCGGTTACCGTGTAGTTGCCGTCCACCGCGGCGTTGGTCGGTGGCGAGGAGGTGAACGTAATCGTTTGGGGCTTCCCATTCTCGTTGTCGATCGGAACACTGATGGTCACCGTTGGCGCGATCACTCCACCTGACGCATTGGTAAGTGTCGGTTGTGGTGACAGGGTCGAAGAGATCGTTCCCGACCCGTTGATGGTCCCGTTGTTGGTGAGGGGGCCACCGAGGTTGAGATCGCCGCAGGAGTTAAAGGTGATGGTTCCGTCGTTAACCAACGCAGCACCCGTCGCCGGAGTGCCGCAGCCTTCGACGCTCAACGTTGCCCCGGCCGGAACGGTGACCGTGCCGGTGCTCCCGAGGGTCCCGTATCCCGCCAAGATGGTTGCCACCGGGAGGGTCAGCGATGCCGTCGAGGCCACGGTGCCGGTGACCACGAACTGACCGAGTCCAGACACAGAGGCCGGGTTGGTGAGGGTGGAGTCCACCTCCAAGGTCCCCGCTCCGGTCCAGGTGCCACCGGTGCGCTCCGTCAGCGTCATCGTCGGAGACGGTGTTGCCGGCAGGGATAGTGACCGTGCCCTGGTTGGCGACAGGAACCTCCAGGCTGATCGACCACCCGTTTCCGGACTGATTCGGTGGCGTGGTCGGGGTGATCACTCCACCTGACGCATTGGTAAGTGTCGGTTGTGGTGACAGGGTCGAAGAGATCGTTCCCGACCCGTTGATGGTCCCGTTGTTGGTGAGGGGGCCACCGAGGTTGAGATCGCCGCAGGAGTTAAAGGTGATGGTTCCGTCGTTAACCAACGCAGCACCCGTCGCCGGAGTGCCGCAGCCTTCGACGCTCAACGTTGCCCCGGCCGGAACGGTGACCGTGCCGGTGCTCCCGAGGGTCCCGTATCCCGCCAAGATGGTTGCCACCGGGAGGGTCAGCGATGCCGTCGAGGCCACGGTGCCGGTGACCACGAACTGACCGAGTCCAGACACAGAGGCCGGGTTGGTGAGGGTGGAGTCCACCTCCAAGGTCCCCGCTCCGGTCCAGGTGCCACCGGTGGCTCCGTCAGCGTCATCGTCGGAGACGGTGTTGCCGGCAGGGATAGTGACCGTGCCCTGGTTGGCGACAGGAACCTCCAGGCTGATCGACCACCCGTTTCCGGACTGATTCGGTGGCGTGGTCGGGGTGATCACTCCACCTGACGCATTGGTAAGTGTCGGTTGTGGTGACAGGGTCGAAGAGATCGTTCCCGACCCGTTGATGGTCCCGTTGTTGGTGAGGGGGCCACCGAGGTTGAGATCGCCGCAGGAGTTAAAGGTGATGGTTCCGTCGTTAACCAACGCAGCACCCGTCGCCGGAGTGCCGCAGCCTTCGACGCTCAACGTTGCCCCGGCCGGAACGGTGACCGTGCCGGTGCTCCCGAGGGTCCCGTATCCCGCCAAGATGGTTGCCACCGGGAGGGTCAGCGATGCCGTCGAGGCCACGGTGCCGGTGACCACGAACTGACCGAGTCCAGACACAGAGGCCGGGTTGGTGAGGGTGGAGTCCACCTCCAAGGTCCCCGCTCCGGTCCAGGTGCCACCGAGTGGGCTCCCGTCAGCGTCATCGTCGGAGACGGTGTTGCCGGCAGGGATAGTGACCGTGCCCTGGTTGGCGACAGGAACCTCCAGGCTGATCGACCACCCGTTTCGGACTGATTCGGTGGCGTGGTCGGGGTGATCACTCCACCTGACGCATTGGTAAGTGTCGGTTGTGGTGACGGGTCGAAGAGATCGTCCCCGACCCGTTGATGGTCCCGTTGTTGGTGAGGGGGCCACCGAGGTTGAGATCGCCGCAGGAGTTAAAGGTGATGGTTCCGTCGTTAACCAACGCAGCACCCGTCGCCGGAGTGCCGCAGCCTTCGACGCTCAACGTTGCCCCCGGCCGGAACGGTGACCGTGCCGGTGCTCCCGAGGGTCCCGTATCCCGCCAAGATGGTTGCCACCGGGGGGTCAGCGATGCCGTCGAGGCCACGGTGCCGGTGACCACGAACTGACCGAGTCCGACACAGAGGCCGGGTTGGTGAGGGTGGAGTCCACCTCCAAGGTCCCCGCTCCGGTCCAGGTGCCACCGGTGGCCCGTCAGCGTCATCGTCGGAGACGGTGTTGCCGGCAGGGATAGTGACCGTGCCCTGGTTGGCGACGGATCCTCCAGGCTGATCGACCACCCGTTCCCGGACTGATTCGGTGGCGTGGTCGGGGTGATCACTCCACCTGACGCATTGGTCAGTGTCGGTTGTGGTGACAGGGTCGAAGAGATCGTTCCCGACCCGTTGATGGTCCCGTTGTTGGTGGGGGGCCACCAAGGTCGAGATCGCCGCAGGAGTTAAAGGTGATGGTTCCGTCGTTAACCAACGCAGCACCCGTCGCCGGAGTGCCGCAGCCTTCGACGCTCAACGTTGCCCCGGCCGGAACGGTGACCGTGCCGGTGCTCCCGAGGGTCCCGTATCCCGCCAAGATGGTTGCCACCGGGAGGGTCAGCGATGCCGTCGAGGCCACGGTGCCGGTGACCACGAACTGACCGAGTCCAGACACAGAGGCCGGGTTGGTGAGGGTGGAGTCCACCTCCAAGGTCCCCGCTCCGGTCCAGGTGCCACCGTCGTGGGATAGCTGAGATCCATCGTCGAGCCGGTCGGGATGACGATGGTCCCTTGGTAGTTGACGGGGAGATCAAGCTGCAGCGAGTCGCCACCGTTGATCGTGATGATCCCGGAGGATCCATCGTTGAGCAGACCGCTGGGCGACGATGTGGTCTCGACGCTGCCCGAACCGGTGAACGTGCCATTGTTGACCAGGTTGCCGTTGACGTTGAGCGTCCCGTCGACCCCGATGGTCCCGTTGTTGGTCACGGTGCCGACGATGGTGCCCTGGCCTCCGGGTGGCACGTAGAGCATTCCCTGTGGACTGATCTGCACGGTGCCGGGACCGCCGATAGTGCCGCCGTCAAGCTCGCCAAACCCCTGGATATAAGGATTCGTATCCGTGATATTGAGGGTCACGCCGGATTGCGGGGTGATCGATCCGCTCACGATGAGGTCGCCGACACTCGAGGCGACGGAGGCGTCGGTCAGGGTGAGCTGTCCCGAGACCTGAAGCAACCCTTGGGTGCTGATCACCGCGCCAACCGTCTCGTCACCGGACACCGTCATCGACGCATCACCGAGGCAGGCCACGTCTGAGGGTCCCGGCACTCGGTCCTGATACCAGGAGGAGGGATTCGACCAGTCGTTCCCGAGCCTCGCCTTCGTTGGCCATGATCGTGCAGGGGGCACTACTCCCCACGTCGATCGTGATTGCGCGCTTGGCTGGGTCGACCCCTCCTTGGCTTTTGAGGGTGAAGGTGTAGCTGCCAGCCGTCGTTGGGACGCCCGAGATGATGATGGGGTTGTCGGAGTGTCCGTATCGAGGGTCATCCCCGGCGGCAAGCTGCCAGAGGAGATGCTCCAGGTGGGTGTGGCGCTTGCCGAGCCGCCGACGGCGTTCACGTGAGACCTCGGAAGGGAGAGCGAGCTGCTGGGCCGAGGTCTCCGACGCAACGGGAGCCACGACGCGAGAGTGGAACGGATTCGCTCGCCGCCGCGGAGAAGTCGGTGCCCATGACCTGTTGACCCTGCTCGTTTGGGTGGAAGCTGGCCAGACTGACGAGGTCGGCGATGCTGGGATCACCGTTCAGGATGGCCCCGATCTCAGCCCCTGGGGCCAACGTGATGTTGTTGATGTAAGGGGTCGGTCGTCCAGAGTCTCCCAAGAGATGGCGTGATCTCCGATCTCGTTATAGAGATCGACAAGCTGGACCCTGTCGTCACCTTGGGCCTGGATGGCCGAGATGGCGCTGCGGATGTCGGCGATGAGATCGGTTTCGATGGAATCGAAGCTGCTCACGTCGCTGGCCGTATAGCCGACGGAGACTCATGCGCCAATGCCGCCGAGTGTCACCCCGACCCCGGGCCCAGCACAGAAGCCGCCAATGCCCGTATAGGCCCCTGGCTGGGGGAAGACCTGCGGATAGGTCCCGACCGACAATTGGGAGGTGGCGGGCATCTGGGCCAGGATCTGCTCGTAGGTGCTCTGGAGGGTCTGCATCATCGGGCCGGTGCCACCGGTGCCGACGAGGCCCCCCGACTGGTTGAGAAGACTCGAGCAGTTCCCGCTCAGGTTGCCCTCGCTCTGGGTGCCACCGATGTCCTGATAGAGGGTTGCACCTGGGGCCGTCTCGAGTGCGGAGGCACAGGCCTTGAGGATGGCGGCAAAGCCCACGTTGTCGCCGCCCACTGTGAGGGTAACTGTTGAGGCATCGCCCACCTCGTCGATCTGCGGATCTTCGCCACCTTCTGACGCCTCGCGCTGTTCGCGAGATCCCAGGTCGTGGCTCCGGAGCAGGCCACGAAGATGTGGATGTCGTTGGGATCCACATCGTTCGAGTAGGCGTAGGACGACCGGTGGCACTGGTCACTGCTGGTGTCGGTGTTCGGGTCGTAGCATCCCAAGCCCTCGCCCGAAGAGTAGGAGTCGCCCATCGCGACGAGCGTGTCCGGACCCGATCCCGAGGTCATCGACGGACAGTCGAGTGGAAGAGCAGCCCTAGTCTTCGCCTTCTTCCTCTTTTGAGCCCTTGAGGCAATAGCGGTCGTGGTCGTCTGGATTTTCGACGAGGTGATCGATCCGTGATTCGGCTCTGACTCCGTGCGGCCAGCGCTGCCTTTCGCCACCGATGGGTGTGCGTTTGGGGTCTGGTCGGTGGCGGCGATGGCCGGCGACGTCAGGATTCCAAGTACGCCTACCCCTCCGAGCAGAGCCACGACAGCCCGCCACCGCGCTCGCACCCGCCAGCTCCCGACCATCTGTCCTCCTCAGCTAGCGCCATGGTCGCACACCTCGTTTGACGCTGCCATCGTCACGGTCCAGCGACCGCGACAATGGCAAGGGGTCGGAATAGCCCACCGAAAGTCGCCGAACGATCGGACAACCACAACGGATGCTCAGCAGGAGAAAACCTTGTTGAAATGACAACGCTGTGGAGGTGCGGTGTCCACGCAAGAACCCTCACCCGGGAGTTCCGGCGGGCTGGGACTACGCCGATGCGACCAACCTGAGCGGAGATGCGTCTGGGGGAACGTCGAACTGATTGATCACGGGACCGTTTCGGCTCCAGGCGTCCAGTTCGACCCTGCGTGTCCTGGTGCCCTCAGTCGGCCGGAGCTTGCGCGAGAGGAGACTCGCTTGGCGGGCGTCGTGGGTGGAGACGATGACCTGCCGGGAAGCTCTAACTAACTCTTCGTAAGAGATCGGCCAGCCCCAGGAGGTTGACCGTATCTAGACTTTGAAGGGGATCATCCAGTGCAACCACTTGCAGCGGCAGACTGTCGATCGCCAGGTTCAGCGCCAAGAAGGTGCTAACAGCTAAAACATTTAGCTGCGAGCTTGAGAGCACAAGTGACGGATCGGTCACCGTTTTATCTTCTGCCTCGTCCGTGAGCGTTGTCCACACTCGCCCGCGGGCTCCTGCACGCGCCAGGAACTGAACGACCCGGAAGGACGGTGCGGATCCACTGTGGCGTAGATTCGCTGGAGCAGTGGATCCGCACGAGAGAGTTCCTCGGTCACGATCGCATTGCCTGCGCCCCGTAAGGCACGGATGAGGCTCGACGCCAGCTCTCCTGTCTCGCCCCGTGCGTCCCACTCCCCCTGGCGTTGGGCGAGATCCTGCTGCATGTCAGTCAGTTGGGCGACCAACTCGGAACGTTGGGAGTGCTCCACAGCTCTAGCCAGCTGACGCGAGAACTGCTCGCCAGCAGACCGTAGGCGTTGAATGTCGGCGATGATGTTGCTAGAAACCTCGATCCCGCTCTGCGCATGCGCCAAGAGGTCAGGCGTTGCCGCCGAGAATCCCGCATCCTCGGCAAATGCGGACATCGTCCGGTCCCAACCCGCCCTGTTCGCTTCCGAGGCCTCAGCGGCTCGCAGAGCTGCTTGGACGTTGGCAAGATTCCGCTGTAGCTCTTCCAACTGCGTGGCTCGAGCCGACACGGACGTTCCCGTCGCGATGACGGGAACGTCGTCTTGATCTACGAACTGCTGCAGACGAGCCCGGGTGGCTTCCATGTCATAGTCTTGGTCGCAGACCGGACATCGATCGCCAAGGTGTCGGAGTGCGAGTTGGGCAAGGGTGCGAAGGGATTCGCTGGCGTCCCGCAATTCGGCTTGCTGCCTTCTCTCGGCAGCGGCTGCTTCCTGTGCAAGACGCAGTTGTTCGGAAGCTTCGGCAACAAGCGCCTCAGCAGCATGAGCCTGTGTCCTCAATGGCTGAGCGGCACTGACCTCCGGCGGAGGTGTCCGAAAGTGATCCACCAGCCGCTGCAAAGCCACAACCTTGTGCTCCTCCTGCCGTTGCCGAGCCTGGAGCAGCGAGACCGTCGAAGAGCCTCTATGCGCCCGCTCAGGTCGTTCTGGCCGTCCTCCGGTAGCTTGGCCCACTGCTTCGTCTCAGCCAGTAGCTCAACGGTCTCGGGTGTCACCTCCCAATTCAGCCGAAGAGGACGCTCGACGGTGATCCGCTGGTATCCGAACGCCTCGTTAGGAAAGATCTTGACCTTGTCACCTTCGGTGAAGTCCGCGTACAGCCGCGTGACCTCCTCGATCTGCTGGTCGCTCAACTCCTTGCGCTTGTCCCCAGGCTCTTTCGCAACTTCACCCAGTAGTCGCGTGCGTCGACTAGTTGGACCTTGCCGCGTCGCTCAGGCCGCTTGCGGTTGGTCACGATCCAGAAGTACGTCGAGATACCCGTGTTGTAGAACAACTGGTCTGGCAACGCCACGACTGCCTCTAGCCAGTCGTTCTCGATTATCCAGCGCCGAATCTCCGACTCGCCTGACCCGGCAGCTCCCGTGAAGAGCGGCGACCCGTTGAAGACGATGGCAACGCGGCTCCCACCCTCCTCCACCGGCTTCATCTTGGAGATCATGTGTTGGAGGAACAGGAAGCTGCCGTCGTTGATACGAGGCAGCCCCGCACCGAATCGACCAGCAAAGCCGAGCTTTTCTTTCTCCGTGCGGACCACGTCCTCGACCTTCTTCCACTCCACTCCGAACGGTGGATTGGCGATTGGCGAGGAGGTAGTCGAACGTCCGACCCTGGTGCCCGTCCTCACTGAAGGAGTTGCCCGACACAATGTGAGAGGCGTCTTGGCCCTTCAGCATCATGTCGGACTTGCAGATGGCGTACGTCTCGTCATTGAGTTCCTGGCCGAACACTTCCAACTGAGCGTGAGGATTGAGCGAGCGGACGTGGTCCTCGGCAACCGACAGCATCCCTCCCGTCCCACATGCCGGGTCAAAGAGGGTGCGAACCACACCTGGGCCAGTCAGCATCTCGTCATCCTCAGCAAAGAGGAGGTTGACCATGAGACGGATGACCTCGCGAGGCGTGAAGTGCTCTCCCGCCGTCTCGTTGGACAGCTCTGAGAACCGTCGAATCAGCTCTTCGTAGAGATAGCCCATCTCGATATTCGAGACGACCTCAGGGTGAAGGTCGATGTCGGCGAACTTGCCGACGACTTGGTAGAGGAGGTTGGCCTTCGCGAGCCGAGCGACCTGGACGTCGAAGTCGAACTTCTCTATGACCTCTCTCGCCCCCAGGCTGAACCCAGCGATGTAGCCACGGAGGTTCCCAGCAATCTGGCCTGGGTCATCGAGGAGTCGGCGAAAGTCGAGGGGCGAGGTATTGAAGAAGCTCTGTCCCGAAACGTTTTCCAGCACCGGGTCAACGTTTTCAACCCGACCTTTCAGTGTCTTGCCACGCTCCAGAACGGCGGCCTTCGTTGGCTCCAGCACACAGTCCAGGCGGCGGAGGACGGTCAGAGGGAGGATGACTTTGCCGTACTCCGATTGCTTGTAGTCGCCGCGTAGGAGGTCTGCAACGGACCAGATGAAGGCGGCATGGTTCTTGATAGCTGTCTCCGCCAACGGGTCCCCTTCATCGTCGTCTACGTGCCTTGACCAGGGAGATCATGCCACTAGACCGCTCTCAACCACCACCTTTGCCTTGCTGGACTGCACAGGAAGCTGAGCGCTAAGGAGCTGTTGCTCCCGGATTCAGATGGAACTGATCCACTTCCTGACGAGTCTCACCAAGTCGAGGCCAAGAACGTCTGCGCCCACCGGCGATTACCTAGGAATGGTCACGGTGTGCCTTGGACACTCCAGGTCACACCCCCGTCATTCGTTGTCAAGATCTGTGGCTCGTCGCCGGTGCCCACCACGACCTGGGAGACAACCATGCAGTTCTTAGCCGTGCTGCATGAGATGCCAAACAGACCGCCATTGGCAGACGGCAGGGATTGCGAAGTCCAGGTAGATCCGCCGTCTGTGGTCCCGAACGCAGCGCCGAAAAGGCCAACTGCTTCACATACGCTCGGAGTCGGGCATGACACGCTATCGAGAGCGTCACCGCCAACCGGACCATTTTGAGCGCTCCAGTCGGCTCCGCCATCGACGGTGCCAACCATCGCTCCCGCAGTGTCACCATTAATGGTGCGGGAGCCCACTGCTTCGCATGATGCCTGTGATGGACAACTGATTGCTGAGAGCATGCAGTTTAAGCTCATTGGAGCGCAGTCGAGTTCGCTGGGCACCGTCTGTGTAGTCCAAGTGGTCCCGGAGTCCGATGTCCCGATTATGAGACCATTCAAGTCTGAGGAGTTCCCCACGGCCTCGCAGATGCTGATAGTCGCACAGGCAACGCCGGCCAATCCTCCGACGTTCGCTGGGACGGTCTGGCTTGTCCAGGTGGACCCTCCATCCACCGTGTTCAGGGCCGCGATCACCTTTGCGCCATTGCTATATCCGACTGCTTCACACGAAGTGACGGATGGGCATGCGACGCTGGACAAGTTCCCAGTTCCAGAGGGGAGCGTCTGAGGTGTCCACGTTTTCCCAGCATCGGTAGTTCCGACTATCCCACCACCCGCAGACGAGTCGCCTACCGCCTCGCAGACGCTTGACGATGGACATGCAATCGCGTCCAGGAGATCAACGCTTCCGACGAGCTGGGTTGTCCAGCTAGCACCGCCGTCCGTTGTGTCGGCTACGACGCCAGTCAATGAAGATGTTTGCCCGGCTGCGTCGCAACTAGTGCTCGACGAACAAGCGACCGAATAAAAAGCAAACTCGTTAGGGCTGACAGGTACAGTTGTCGCTGGTTCGACCGTTTTGGTTCCTCTCACGGCGAGCGTAAATGTGTAGGTCTTCGTCTTTCTAACGGAGTTCGTTGGGACATTCTACGGTGTCACTCACCGTTCCGTTTGAGCATGGCGTGGAGGTCAACAATCCCGAGACAGGTTTGTCTGACGTAAACGTGCAACTCGTTGCGTTAGCAACACTTGCCGAGAGCGTTACCGAGCCCCCTTTGCTGGGCAGAGATGAAGGATCTGCTCCGAAACCTGAAACAGTCGGAGCGGGTGTTGAGCTTTTCCACAACCTGACGCCGCCGACGAAGGGCTGTCCGTCCTCTGACCCAGGACATCGGCATCTTCGCCACGCCCCAGTATTCGTTGTTCGGACCATTGTCTGGTCCGTCGTTCTTGTAGTCGAAGGCGTTGACGAGTTCGTTGTTGCCGATGTACACCCCGGAATGTTTGAAGCTTTTGAAGGTTCCTCCGAAGTACACAAGGTCGCCGGGCAGTAGTGAAGATGGCGACTTGATCTTCTGACCACTATCAGCAACTGCCGCCGTCGCTTGCGTGCCATCGTGGGGCAACGTGATCCCCAATGCCTGAAACACGGCATAAAGGGTCAGTCCTGTGCAATCGAATCCCTTCGCGTTGGCCGTTTTGCCAAAGTTTGCACAGCCGGACTTGCCTGCTGGACCGTAGTACTCCACGGAGTCTCCGTCCTTATGACTTGGGCCCGTCGTTGTTCCTCCGTACCAGCAATACGGCGTGACGGGACTCGTAACCCACTTCTCCGCGGCCGAAACGATCTTGTTTGCCTGAGAGGCGGAGGCTGCCCCAGCGTCAATAAGCGACGCCGCCGCGCCCGCAACGGCGACCGCCGACACGACCAAGACTTCGATAGCCAGAATCCGCCACCAAGGGTTTCCTCGCATCCGCAGGCGCTCCCTCTACGTAATCTCTGCCAAGCCTCGTGCCGGTGGTTTGACAACGGTACTATCCAAGCAGTCGGTTCCGCTCCTCCAGTTTGGAACGCTCAGGTATCGGCATGCGTGATCGGTGCAACCTGGGCATTTGCGGGTTTCGCCTTGGGCGTGAATCCCGTCGTCGGGACCTCGTGGACAATGGTGGCGGCAGAGTCGAAGCGGCCACGCTCGCCTCGTGGCTCCTCGCCGTACTCGACGTAGCCCACGGTCTCTAGCTCGCGGAGCGTCGCCTCACAATCTTGCGACCGTCAGGGCTCTCGTTGACGAGGGTCTGCTTCATTACTTCCCAGGAGTTCGGCTTTGGGGCTAGACCGACGTGAGCGTTGTCCTCACCTGGTCAAAGCCTGGTCAAATCGGACTGTTGTGAACGGGGTTATCCGCAGTAGCGGACTTCGCGTTACTACGGCGTTTTGATGGCCGTCCACGTCTCTCAGCGCAGGATGGCACCTCTCTACGATCTTTCGCGCTATTCGGATGAAACCGCATTCGGTTACCACGACGGCATAGCGCTCCTCAACAAGGTTGTGAAATACGGCGACGCGCCAGAGGGAGAGTTTCAGGACCTTCTGTCGGCACCGTACGAGGAACCGCTTGAAAGTCAGTGACTCGCTCGCCGGACCTAGGCTCCGAGGATCATGAGGATTGATCCAACGTCACATACCGTGGCGCGCGTTAGCCATGCGGTGTGGTTGGTATCGGAATTGATTCCCTTTACGGCTGACCAATCACTCCCACACATCGTGCGAATCGCGTGTCTAGAGGACTGGTTTACGAACTATAGACTCCTAATCGAGTTCCTGGTCATTGGCGCGCCATCGAAGTGTGCGAGTGCCAAGGACCTCGTAGCGGACTGGTCGCCGGGGACGGAGAACGAAGAGGCACTTCGGCGCGACTACGGGATTGCCAGCGAGAGCGTCTCTCACGTCGGCAAGGCTCGTCCCTCCGAGCCGGGCGAAATCGAGCCGAGAGGGTTTGAGAACGAAAGCGAGACGGCTCTTGCCTGTGCTGGATTCATTTATCGACGAGCTGGATCGGCAGGACAGTCTCCATGCTGCTGCACTTCGGGCGGAAGTAGATCGTGCCCGATCCGTTCTTCGACCTCTCGTATGAACCGTTGTACTCGCGCAGCAACTCTTAGACCGTGAGCGAGGCAGATGCCATCCTATGGCTCGGATTACTCGTCGGCCTAGCTGGACTCGCAACTACGGCAGCCAACGGTGTCGCGCTGTTCATCAAGGAGCAGCTTGTCCCAGCAAAACGACGTGTTGCGCAAGGTTTGGCCAGGACACTGGGGCGTCCCGGCCCCACCGTGAGAACGATCACCGGCATAGCGAAAGTCGGGGTATCGGCACTGAGCGCAACGGCTTCCGGAACCAGGACTGTCTCGTCGGATGCCCCGGTCCAGGAGCAGCTCGACGCCATCAGGTACAACCTTGCGTCGTTGACTGATCGGGTAGGAGAACTGGCAAAGACATCACAAGAGCGTCATGGAGAGGTCTCCCAACGGGTCGACTCCGTGACCGCTGAGCTTCGCGAGAACATCGGCATCCTTACGACGCGCATGAATGCCGAGGAGCGCGACAGAGCACGCACTGACGCTCGCGGCCTGTGGCCGGTTGCCTTTGGCTTTGTGATGGTCGCGATCCCGGCGAAGCTTGCCTCCGTCTCGGGATTGGGCGCCACAGTGACGCTGGCCGCTCTATTCGTGACCGCAGCCGTGGCACGAACGGTCTTTGAGGAGACGCTGGACCGTTCCGTTCGCTAGCGACCTCTGGATCGATCCCGCTGGGTTACCGAGTGTGGGCCGGCAACTCGATTTGGAAACAGGAGCCGCCGGTCCAGCTCTAGCCGCACCTCCGTCTCGTCCGGGAGCACGAGCGGGCGCGGACCAGGTTTGATCCGTTCTCGCCCGGCCAGGAGCTGGCGCACTCGCTCGGCAGGCATTCGCGTCACGCACGACGTAGCCGTTGCTTTGCCAAGATGGTGGAATCCCTTGGACAAAGGAGCACTGAAGTGAGGCGACTCATTCGATTTCGAGTGGCATTGGCCACCTTGGCGATCTTCATCCTGGGCTCGACCGTTGGCTGGTTGAGCACTATCCCAGCGAGCAGCAGCTTGCGGGCTAAGGCTCCCGTAACGCTGACGATCAACATGAGTCCCGTCACGCTCGACCTCAGTGTGTCACCACTTGTGACGATCATCACCATCGTCGATGGTCCGAATGGTCTCTATCAACAGGGAACGGCGTTCAGCAACGGGCTCAATGCTGGCGAAACCCAACTGGCGATTCCCCCCATCCAAGTGGAAAACACGCCCTCGGGGACCGTACCAGGTCGGTCTCGAAGTAAAGGTGACGAATGGAAGTGCAACGGTAAGCGTCTCGACATTGACAGTCCAGGCTGACGAGAACGATCAAATCCAACTCCCGGCCATTGGGGCGAGCACTCCGGGCGACGGGAACACTGTCTTCCTTCAGTTCTCGACGGGCTTCACGTACACGAAGTCTTTGTTCTCTGCATTTCCCTAGCTCCGAGACGGGTCGGATAGTCAACGGCGCCGGTGCCGTTCTCGCCCTGGAACGAGTTCTCGACTGGGCGATCCAGTCAGGCCACATCTCGTCCAATCCCTGCAAGTACGTAAAGCGACCCAAGCCCGTCAAGAAGCAGTTGAAGATCATCACTGAGATCGAGATCGCACGCCTTGCCAGCGCCATCGACCTTCGATTCCGAGCATTGGTTTACTTGGCCAGCTATGCGGGACTCCGAGCCGGAGAGCTGTTCGGGCTGAGATGGAGCAACGTCGATCTTCCCGGTCGGAGGGTGACGGTGTCTAATGCCGTCGTCGAGACGAACGGTCAACTCCATACAGATCAACCGCCAAAGTCGGATGCGGGGCGACGAACGGTACCTCTATCACGGGAAGCAGTCAGGGCGTTGACGGCACATGCGGAGTTGTATGGCACTCCACCAACCGACTACGTCTTCCCCAACGAAAACGGCGGTGCGATGCGACTCAGTAACTTCCGCAATCGCTTTTGGAAGCCCGCACTAAAGCGGTGCGGCATGGACGAATCGTTTCGTATTCACGATCAGAGGCACACGGCGATCAGCCTGTGGATCAAGGCTGGGATCAACGTGAAGGACGTTTCCGTACATGCTTGCCACACGTCGGTGGCCTTCACACTCGATCGGTATGGCCACTTGTACCCGGACAACGGTGATGCTTTCTTGCGTGCTCTGGACGCTGCAACCGATCAATCCCTCGGAATCTCGGGGCACGACTCGGGGCACGAAATCGCACCCTTCATCGACATCAACGAGACCAACTCTATGACCAGGGAAAACGAGTGGACCTTATGGGACGGCTTTCAAACCCTCCCGAGACTCTCGAATGTGTGGCTGACCAGGGAGGATGTGATACTCCCCCACCCGGACTGACAACCTCGAAGGGCGCGAAACGCTCCCCCAACGCATCCGAACCGGGCGATCTGGAAGAAAAGGGACAGCTTTCAAACCCTGTGCAGCGGCGGCTGTCGCCGGGTGTCGTCGATGAACTTGCGCACCTCTACGAGGAGGGGGCGTCGATCGATGCCCTCGCACGGCGCGTACGGCGTCCACCGGACCACGATCATCGCTCAACTCGATCGCCGAGGCGTGCCCCGACGCCGCGTCGCCCGCAAGATGACCGACGCCCTAGTCGCCCGAGCCTCCCAACGCTACGCCGAGGGGCTGTCGCTCGCCGATGTCGCTTCTGAGTTCGGCGTCCACACAAGAACGCTCGCCCGGGAGTTCCGGCGTTCTGGGACTCCCATCCGAGCACGGCGAGGTTGGAATCGCTGAGTTCCGACCGTCTTCGTGAACGTTCCCGAGTGACTTCAGGTTGAGGGATACTGGAACTGATGGCACGACTCGGTCGAGATCTGGAGCAGTTGGTAAAGCGGCTTGAGGGAGCGCTTGCCGATACCGGTGTCACGATCAACTCACCCGACCATATAACTGGGCGCCACTCAGGCGCTCCGAGGGAACTCGACGTAACCCTTCGCGGTTCTGTGGGTTCTGCATCTGTGCTGGTGATGGTGGAGTGTCGAGACCGCAGCGGTCCACAAGACGTGTCTTGGATCGACTCCTTGGTGGGGAAGCGGGACGACGTTGGAGCGGACAGGGTGGTTGCGGTATCCCGAGATGGATTCACGGAGGCAGCCAAGACCTACGCTCGAGCAAAGGGCATTTCGCTCCGCACGCTGGCTATAAGCGATGAGGATGTGTTGAGTTGGCTTCGACCAACCGAGCTTCGTACGTACCATCATGGGCTGAAGCCCAAACATATACAGATTCAAGTGCCGCCAGGAGTAGCGGTACGAGCGCTCGCCGGCTACGACCACCGGACTCGCATTCTCCGTCAGAAGAGTGACAGCGCCATGTTCTGTGTTGAGGAGATCTGGAACATGCTTCGTGAAAGAATTGTCCCGGTCTACGACGCGATGATGCTTGCTGGGCTTGAGGAGAAGGAGGGCTCGGTGATCCTGTTGCTCGACCCCGGCCGGTACGAGGTCGACGCGGAGCCGTTGCCGGTGGATGTAGCCGCAATATTGGTCGAAGGAACGTTCACCCTTACGATGTCGTCTACTCCCGTCGTTCGAAGGGAGTACGTGTCTCCCGAAGATGGAACGTTGATGCGCGTGACCGAAGCCACTTTTACGATGGAGGGTGAGACCTTGGTCCTTTCCGCCCAGGAGAAACCGAGGGACGGAGAGCCTCCGGAGCGCGTCATAAGTATTCACAGGCCCGGGGAGTAACGCCGTACCTCAGAGGCGTGGACATTTTGGGCACCGCATGATTTCAATCTTGGGGGCCGGCCGATTCCTGGCGCCTAGGAAACAAGTGGTACGGCCTCACGTAATCGGATGCTGGACTGAGATCCCAGATGTCGAGCACCGGAGGAGAGACGCTCTTGCCCCGCCGAGCGGCGCGCCATCCGGCCCTGCGGAGACTCATCTCGAGATACGCAGTGACGTCCTCATTGTGCGAGACGCGGTCATCACCGATTTCGTTACGGATCTCATCACGAGAGATGACTCCTGGCTCTCCAACTATGGGCAGCTCCGCCGCAACACCGACCGCCGAAAGCGGGACAGGGACGCCCAGCTCGCCTTCGTCGTCGCCATCTTGTTCATCATCAAGCTGCTGGACCAGGGTGCCCGGAAGGAGGGATGAGCGCGCCTATCCGCTCGGGCTCTAACCTCGGATAATCCGTCCGACCTCTCAACACGCGGTGCGCGCGTCCACGTAAAAAGCCCTCCCGCCTGGAAGAATGTTTGTCGCTGAACACACATTCCAACCAGAACCGGAGGGCTCCTTGAAAGTGCACGATAGTCGCTCTGTCCGTCGCGCCAAAGTGATACCTGACGGCAAGAACCTCGTGTCGCCATGCCGGTGCCGCGCTCTTAGCCGAACTGGCCGATCGCAGCGGCTTGACCGGGGCGATGTCGGAGACCATGACCGAGTGCGGGATCAACTGGCACACCCACGATCCGGGTGTCGTGCTCACGCATCTCGCCGTCGCCATTGCCGACGGTGCGGACTGTCTGGCCGACCTCGCGGTGCTCAAAGAACAAGAGGAGCTCTTCGGCCCGGTGGCGTCTGTGGCCACCGCATGGCGGGCCGTGCACGCGACGGCTTCGGTCGAGCTGCGGGCCATCCCACTGGCGATGGCGACGGCTCGGGCGCGTGTCTGGGCGGCGGAGCCACCGGTTGGCCCGATGATCTGGGACTTCGACTCCACCTTGCTCAACGTGCATTCGGACAAGGAGGATGCCGCGCCCACCTACAAGCACGGGTTCGGATTCAACCCTCTGGCAGCGTGGTGCGACAACACCAACGAGCCGCTGGCCGCCATGCTGCGCCCGGGCAACGCCGCCCCGGGCAACACCGACGACCACCTCGAACTGCTCGAGCGGGTGGTCCGCTCCGTGCCGCCCAGTACGCCCTCGGCCACGAAGAAGGTGACGACCCCGCACGTGGTCTCCACCCCATCGTGGTCCGGGCCGACTCGGCCGGCGCCTCGCATCGCTTCGTCGAGTCCCTCAGCATCGCCAACTTCGACTACTCCATTGGCTTCTCCATCAGGGGTTCTGTGCGTGATGCCTTGTTGCTCGCCCAAGAAGAGGACTGGGTTCGCGCCCGCGAACTCGATGGAGGAATCCGAGAGAGCGCCGAGGTCATCGAACTGAGCGAGGTCATCGAACTCGAGGACTGGCCCCTCGACATGAGGGTGATCTGTCGGCGCGAACGCCCGCACCCGGGTGCCCAGCTCTCGCTCTTCGACACCGCAGCGGGATGGCGCCACACCTGTTTCATCACCAACACGAAGGGTGCCGACATCGCTGCGCTCGAACTGCGCCACCGCGGACACGCCCGCGTGGAGGATCGGGTGCGGGCCTGGAAGGAGTGCGGACTGGCCAACCTTCCCTTCGACGGCTTTTGCGCCAACGAAGCGTGGGTGGCGGTCTCGGTGATCGCCGGCTGCCTACTGGCCTGGAGCCAGATGACCTGTTTCGACGGCGCACTGGCCAAGGCCGAACCCAAGACCCTGCGCTACCGGGTCCTCCACGTCGCCGCCGTCCTCGCGCACCGCGGGCGCGACCTCATCGTGCACCTCGACGAGAGCTGGCCCTGGGCCAGTGAGCTCGCGACCGCCTTTGCGCGTCTACGCGCGGCATTCCCATAGCTGCACGGGTCCAGGCCCCCGACCCGAAGCGATCCCGCAGGGCGTGACATCACGAGACTGGAACCAGGGACCTTGACCCTTCACGCCCCTGGTGCACTCATCGGCCGGCCGGCGACTCCCACTTCGTTTGACCAAGTCCGAGTCGTCGCGCCAAAGATCGGACGAATGATCGAGGCTAAGGCTTCGGGCGGGTGACAGTCACCCTGGGCGTGCGGGCTGCTCAGACTCTATTCTGGACGCTGTGGTGAACCTCCTGGTCAAGTGTCCTTCGCCACGACAATTGCACTCGCACCAGGCGGATGGTCTGCCTCCAAGCCGTACGTCACACCTCCGAAGCACACTTCTTGACATGATTTCCCTTTTCAGTGGCAGGGGCGAGCACGGCATCGCCGGTCCAAAGAATCGCTAGAAGCTATGACCAGTGCGGGCGGCGGCGCTGAGGGCCTCACCGTGCTGCACCAGCGTCTGGAAGAGCACTTCCGCGCACTCCGGCTCCGCCGGGACGAAGCCGGTCCAGGTATCCCCATCTTCGCCCTGGAACACGGACTCAAAGAGGTTGAACTAGCGCTCCTTAAAGCCGGAGTCGTTGCCGCGGTTCAAGCAGCGCACCTGCCACGTCATTCTTGGCTGCCCTTCGTGGTCCATGCCGCCGAGGCAGGGTACGAGTATGACGGAGACGAATACTGGCAGACATTCGCGGCCCGCACGCCAGGATGGACTGAGTTCGGCGACCGGCACTACATACGCACGAGCTTCCTCAGGTTCGCCGAAGAATTCGGTGGTGCGCGGCCTTCAGGTGCGTGGGCTGAGCACTTCTCAATCATCTGTTGGCCGATCACCCATGCCGTCCTGCCTACTGACTTGCAGCGACAGCTCGCTCAACTGATCTTCGAATACCGCGGGGCCCTGACGTCGGAGCTGCTGGCTGATCCAGCACAGCTCGGAACTCGGCTGGCGGCTCGCGCCTGGCACTACTCGTCGCGGTTCCAAAACTTCGCACAAAACACCAGCCTCCTGGGGCAGGTCGCCGCCGCCCTGCTCGTTGATGAGGACGAAGACACGCCGTATCTACTGAAATTCGACACTTAGGCGCATCGTCGAGTCGCTCTCGCGGGAGCGAGAGGCAAGAGCATGGCTGCGAGATGCCAAGTCGACCGCACGCAGCGTCAGAACCCGAGGTTTTCGACCTGCTACTCGAGAACAGCCCGCCGGCCCGGCGAACGGTGCAAGACCCAGACTGCCATCTGCCACCGACCCTCTTTTGTCCCTTGAGCTGGAACCTCAAGGATGGGCGGCTCATCTATCTCTTCCAGATCTCTCCGTTCTGGCCGAACGACTTCCAAACATTCATGACCATCTTGGCCGTCTGCGTGTTCACGTTGCAGGAACTTCGGGCGCACCACTGGCTCGCCGCCTTATGCTGATTCCCGGTCAGCGAATTCGCCTCGACGAATGGCCAGATCCTCGGGCGCCCCTCTTTCAGATCGAGGGCGATGGGATGGACTCAGCTAATCGCTTGTTGGCAGACCAATGCGTTATTAGCTCAGGTCCAGATTGGCTATTTCGAAAGCGTGATCCCGGGTTGGCTGTTGAGGTTCGCGGGAAGTTCGTTCGACCTGGTCACCATTACGTCCTTCTGCACTCGTCAAACATTGAAGACATCCGCCCTCGCTGGGTAACTCCCTGTGCCGTCGCCACAACTGGCGTTACGGCATACGACGTCGATGTACCGGACATCGTCGGACAACAGGACCTCGACGCGCTCAATGCCCTTGGATTCGGGCCTCATTTCTGATGTCGGCGTACGCCCGGCTGGTGTTGTGCCAGGCGAGTGGGACGGAGAGGGAGCCGCCGAATGGCTCGCCGGGGAGGACGTCCTGCTCGCCATTAGCGCCACCCGGCAAATTGCGAAGTGCATCTTTACGGTGGACGGCGCTCCCCAGCTGCTCGAATGGCCACCCGCAACCGACGAAATCTTCGTGAAACTTTCGGACCTCGATATCGGCTCACACGAGGTTCAGGTTGGTCTACTTCCCGAAGCTGTTGATGATTACGTTGCTGAAGGGTCTCTCTTAGTCAGCATCCGGGCTGTTCAGTCACGTCCTACGACCGGCACCCTCGGTGAAGCCTTGGTGCTGCTGGCCGATCCGGCTCGGCCAACCCTCAGCGAACTGTGGGACGGTAGAACCAACGTTCAGCTGATTGGGCCAGCGGGTGCTCGGATAACGATCCAGGTCGTTTTGGTCAACGCCAAACAGAAGGTCCTAGCCACTAGACAGTTCAAGACGTTGATACCGCTTCACCACTCGGGATGGTTCAAGATCGCCAACAGGGAACTCCGTGGCGCTGAGGAACTCCGACGCTTCTACGACGATGCCGAAGCTCTCATCCTCATCGCCTCCCATCCCGGGCTGGGAAGAGCGCTGCTCCGCTGTGAGAGGCAGTTCACCCCGCTGCGCTGGGTGGTGGAGGACGATCGCAATGGTCCGCTCGCCAGACTCATCAACAACAGCGAGAACGGATCGATTGAGTTAGATCAGTTCGAATTCGTGTCGCCGGCCAAGGCAGTTCCGGTGGAAATAGGACCTGACTCAGTTATCCGTTGGCCGGCAGGAGGACTCCTTAGAGCGCGTATCAGTGGCTTCGAATCGTCGGTCATCGTCCCGCCCTACGTCCGTGATCTAGACGACCTGCGAAGGACCAGGGTCTCACCCCATATCGCCGCTGGTTCCCGGACGGTTGATCAGGCCATCCGATTGATTCGTTTGGCGGCTCTATGGACATCGGCATCGTTGCCCGCCAATCCCTTCGCGGAAAATGAACGCCGAGCGGTGCTTCGAGCCATCACTTCACACCTGGTGTCGATGATTGCAGGCGGACGCTGGTCACACTTAGAGGAACATGGTTCCCGAAGCGACGCGTACACCTTCATAGAGCTGCAGAAGGGCGTTGGAGAGGAGGGCTACCAACAAGCGCTGGCCGATTCCATTCAGCGCCGCGTGCTGGCCTGGGAAGCGTTGGAACCAACCAAGCGCGCTGAGGATTTTGCCGCAGTACTCGGAAGCTTCAAACATCGGACGCTGGTGGATCACAGCGACGAGCGCTTTGCCGAGTTTCTACTTCGCGTGGCAAGCGATCCGGCAACAATCGTGGGCTGGCCAGTGGAGGAGATTCGTTCTTCCTTGGATCGAGTGCTCGTTTCACCAGTCCTGGTACGCGCCGCTCGATTTCTGGTCCTGGCCATCCATCTAGATGAGGCTGACGACAGCGGGAGTACTTACCGGGGCTGGTCATGGTAGTAGCGCGACTCACACCAGAGCAGGTTTGCGGCAGCGCTCTGAGCGCTCTTGGGCTGGGTGATGCCGGTATCGATCTCTTCTCGGTTGAATCCCTGGCAGCATCATTGCGTCGGGCCGCATCGTTTCTCTGTCCGGCCACGCCGGGGCGGATCGTCCGGTCGGTTCTAGAGGTCATTGAAGGACTACCCGGATATAGCGATGGCACAAAGGAGCAGCTTGAAACGCTAATCGATACCCTCGTCGGTTACGGCGACCTCCTGGAACTGCCAGCGGAAGACTTGGAATCGAGCGGGCTCAGGATCTTTCTCGGTCCTCCATCGTTCGTCCGCCGAGCCTCGGGATCATGTCTGCTGATAGGAGTTCGTCCGGACGGAGCCCAACTGGTTGGAGATGAACTCGCAGCTCTAATCGAGTACGAGGGACATGTCCGGACCGTCCCCTTATCCGATGCACTCGACGGGGCGATCACGTCGAGCGGCCTCATTGAGCTCAACTCCGAGCAATGGCTCCAAACGCCCCGAATGGTTCCGGCGATAGACCTGATCAGCGAGTACCAGAGCCGGCTCGAAGTGGCAGGACCTTCGGGGGACATTACAGATTCTCGGATACTTGATCCGACCACCCCCGTCACCTACTACCTGGGTCGCTGGCGATCGCCCAAGCCATCTGACGCCGGAACCTTTGTCGCGCGCCGCCCACAGGCCTTTGGAGCAGACTTGTGGTGTTTTGCTGAAATTGCCGACGGCCTTATTTCTAGTCTTATTGATCTTCCAATCTTCGAGCTGCTTGTTCCTGGCGCCGACGAAGCGTGGCGGCTCCAGGCAGCCATTGACGCGTCGTCTGGACGCCCGCAACAGGTTCGCGTCCAGATGGGGCCGAGTGCAGCACGCCTTGACTTTTTCTCTCCCCTCCCGAGTTGGGCACAACGACGATTGGACGTCGTTGGGATGCCGCTGCTACGGGAACGCGGCTCGCTCTTCTCTTACGGTCTTCCAACAAGCGAAGTCGAAGAGGAGCTGCAATTTCTAAGCGACATGTTATGGATGTCAACCGAAAATGAGCCCGAGAGGACCGCGCAGTGAGTGTCACGAAAACCATCGCCGAGACCATCACGGACATTCGGGCAACACTGCAGGAGTACATCGAGGCTACCTATCACGTGGGTCATCCGGCTCTGGTGGCGCAGCGGCATGATCTCCTGGAGCAGGAAGGGGTTCTGTTTCGAGCGCCCTACATCGAGAGCACGCCCCGCTACACAGACCGATCGGTCCTTTGGCGAACTCGACATTTCTGCCACTGCTAAGTCTCTGCTGACCTCGCTTGCACATCCCACCGCCGGACAGTCCTCGCTGCTGTACGACCCGCCGTATACCCACCAGGCGACAGCCCTGCAGGCCACCTCGAGGGACGGAATGAGCCTGGTGATCACCACCGGCACTGGTTCCGGTAAGACCGAGTCCTTCCTGCTGCCAATCATGGCCAAGCTGGCAATCGAGGCCCAGGAGCGTCCTGCCTCGTTCCAGACACCCGCCATTCGGGCCCTGTTGCTCTATCCGATGAACGCGCTGGTCAACGATCAGCTCGCGCGACTGCGGCTGCTATTCGGCGATCCGCGGGTAGCCGCCCAGTTCACTGCTTGGAGCGGTCGGCCCGCACGCTTCGCTCGCTACACCAGCCGAACGCTGTACCCGGGCGTTCGGACCGCCAAGAAGGACTCGCTGCGGCTGAAGTCGATCGAGACCTTCTATATAACGCTCCTCGAAGCAGCTGAGAACCCGGACTCGGCTGAGCACGAGCAGGCCGCGGCCCTGGTCTCCAATCTCCAGAAGAAGAGGCAAGTGGCCCAGCAAGCCGGAACTACAGCAGTGGTTCGGCAAGAGCGGGGCTCGGTGGAGGAATCGAGCCGGGGAGTTTGTGCGAGCGGTGCTGCGTCCGGAGGACGCTGAGCTGTTGACCCGGCACGAGGTTCTTCAAAACCCGCCCGACATTCTGGTCACCAACTACTCGATGTTGGAGTACACGTTGATGCGGCCGCTGGAGCGGCCCATCTATCGACGCCACTCGCCAGTGGCTAGCGGACAACCCCGACGAACGGCTCCTCCTAATCGTCGATGAGGCACATCTGTACCGAGGTGCGGCGGGCGCCGAGGTGGGGTTGTTGCTGCGACGGCTGCGGGCCCGCTTGGCTATCCCGGCCGAACGCCTGCAAGTCATCTGCACTAGCGCCAGCTTCAAGGACCCCGTCTACGCCCGGGAGTTCGCCGCCCAACTCACCGGCAAGTCACCCGTGGACTTTCAAACCATCAAAGGTGACCTGGCGATGCGCGATGCGGCGGCGATAGGGACAGCGGCGGACGCCCGGGCGCTAGCGGACGTACCACTAAACAAATTCTACGACGCCAGCGACGAACCGGCTCGACTCCAGGCGGTGCAGGAGTTTCTGGCCTATCGAGGCGTGACTGCGAAGGCCGACGAATGCGGACCCGCTCTCTACGAAGCTTTGCAGTCCTTTCCCCCGATGAACCTGCTGATCAACGTCACCATGCTGGAGGCCACTCCGCTGGAAGAACTTGGCCGTCAACTCTTCCCTGATCATGACCCGGAGCTGGCTGACCGAGCCGTTACCAGCCTCATTGCGCTCGGCAGCGCTTCCCATCGAGCTCCCGGCGAGCCAGGGCTTTTACCATGTCGAATTCACGCCTTCTTCCGCGGGCTGCCGGGCCTGTGGGCCTGCCTAGACCCAGACTGCGCTGGCGCCGCCAGCTATCCGGACAGCCCGGTCGGAGCCATCTTCTCCCAGCCCAGGTCTACGTGTAGTTACTGCGCAGCCCGAGTCTTTGAGCTCTACACCTGCCGCAACTGCGGGACGGCCTATGCCCGCGCGTACACCGACAATGTCCAGGTCCCGCGCTTCCTCTGGAATGAGCCGGGAAGCGACTTTCTGGCCGTCAACGGTCACGTTCCGCCGCTGTTCCCGATCGATCTGCTGCTGGAAGAGCCCACCATGCCGACCGAGCCAGCCGAACTCGACTTGACGACTGGAGGTCTTAATCCTGTGAGCCTCGGGGAAAGGATGCGACAGGTATTCCTTTGCCAGGATCGAAGCGGGCAGCAGAGCGACGACCCCGACGAGGAGTCGGATGGTTCTGAGGCGGCGGGCGAGTTCAAGCCGTGCGGCGTATGTAATACGAAGGCTCCCTACGGACGCACTTCCGTCCAGGATCACCAGACGAAAGGCGATCAGCCCTTCCAGGCCTTGGTCACCCGACAGATCGAAGTACAGCCGCCCGGTCAACAGGCGTACTCGGACTTTGCCCCACTTAGGGGACGCAAGGTCCTGGCCTTCTCGGACTCACGGCAGACCGCGGCCAGATTGGCACCCAACCTGCAGGACTACTCGATGCGTGACGTGCTCCGCCCAGTCATCCTTCGTGGCTGGCAGGCCCTGGACGCCATCGACATTCTCTCGCCGGCGCTCAGCCTTGACGACCTGTACTTGGCCGTGATGGTGGGGTCGCGACTTCTGTCAGTCCGTCTCCGACCCGAACTCAAGGGTACGGAATCTCTCCATGTCATGGACGAAGTGGCTGACGCCGTTGACGGCGGGGCACTTTCCGATCCGAACCAGCTCCTACCCTTGTACCAACTCGGCAGCGAGCCACCCCCTAAGGCACTGCTGCAAGGCATGGTCTCCACCATCACCGATCGCTACTACGGCCTTCAGTCCCTCGCCCTGGCGTCACTTCGGGAACGCCGCAATCTGGAAAGCAAGGTAACCGAACTGCCCGACGTGCCGGGGACCGCTTCGACCAACGAAGAGAAGTTGGCGTTGACTCGTCTGTGGTTGGCTCAGTGGGCTACCTATAACGCCGGCATCTGGTTTCGGGGCATGGATGACAGTTGGGTGCAGACCACTCGAGGCGTTCGACCGCATTCCGGAAACTTCGCGGCGGTTAGCGGTCGGATCGCAGACAAAGCGGCCAAGAAGGTCTACGAGAAGGAGTGGGTGCCGCGACTGCTTGACCTGTTCTGCGAGTTCCGAGCACCGAAGAAGTATCGGATCCTGGCGAAACATCTGGCGCTCGACACCCAGCCGAACTGGGGGTATTGCCAGACCTGCCGAACGACTCAACGGCTCTTTCCTGGCTCCAGCACGTGCATCAACTGCCGCCGCGACCAAGTCATCCCGATCGATCCTGACACCGACGCGGTCTTTGCAGCCCGCAAGGGTTACTACCGAGGCAGCTCGGTGCGGGCACTTAGTGAACCACCGGAGAAGCCAATGGCGATCATCGCCGCCGAACACACGGCGCAACTCAACGCCGCCCAGTCCGACGAGGTGTTCTCCAAAGCCGAGGAGCATGAGCTGCTGTTCCAGGATGTCAATCTGGCTCTGCCCACGCCGGGTGCTCCGCGACGCCGTGCGATCGATGTCCTGTCCTGCACGACGACCATGGAAGTCGGTATAGACATCGGAACGCTGTCAGGTGTGGCCTTGCGCAACATGCCGCCGTCGCGGGCCAGCTACCAACAGCGATCTGGTCGAGCCGGTCGGCGCGGCAACGCCGTGGCGACCGTCGTGGCCTTCGGCAGCGCCGATAGTCACGACGAGCACTACTTCACCGAACCGGACGCCATGATTCGAGGACAAGTCGATGACCCAGTCCTCACCTTGGATAATTCGGAGATAGCGCGGCGCCACGTGACCGCCTACCTCTTCCAGCGCTATCACCAGGCCCGCCTGCCCGACATTGACCCCGAGGTTCAGCCACAACTCTTCGAAGTTCTGGGGTCCGTCGAGGACTTCATCGGCACTACCTCGCCGCTGAACCGGACTGATTTTGAAGCGTGGCTGCGAGAGCACGAAGCTGATCTCGTGACGGCCGTGCGTGACTGGCTACCCAGCGAGTTATCGGCCGATGAACGCGAACGCCTCTTGAGTCACCTGGTCAACGACACCCTGAGGTCCGTTGATGATGCCCTCGGCGCTCCCGCAGCAGAGGACGAACTACCACCAGCGCCGCCAGCTGGAGTCGAAGAGGATGAAGACGCCATCGTAGTGGACGCTCCCGACGAAACTGAGGAAGAGAAGGCCAACACCCGACGGGTGGTCGAGAATCTCCTGGACCGCCTGCTCTATAAAGGCGTCCTGCCGCGCTACGCGTTCCCGACGGACGTCGTGTCGTTCTACGTCTTTGACCGTGACCGCTCGACGAGCTTTCGGGCCGAATACCAATACGCACCGAGTCAAGGGCTGCCAACTGCGCTGACGCAGTATGCCCCGGGCAAGGAGGTGTGGGTCGACGGGAAGTTGTGGCGCTCCGGCGCCATCTACTCGCCGATGTCCGGCGATCGCTTTGAAGCCTGGCAGCAGCGTCGACTGTACTTCGAGTGCTCGGTCTGCCACTACGCCCAAACCAGGGACTTTGCTGCGGCTGAGCGCGGACAGTTAGAAGATTGCCCAGCCTGTGGTTCAGAAGACAAGTTCGGTGCAGCCAAGAACTGGATGTGTCCGCCTGGATTCGCCCATCCATTGTCCTGGGAAGAAGGGACGTCCCAGGACGACCAACCAGCGCGCAGCTATGCGACCCGCGCCAAGTTGGTGGCGCAGGGGCCAGCCAACCCCGATAGCTGGCGACGGGTTACCCCACGGATTCGTCAGTACTACGACCGCAATCCTCTACTAGTCACCAACACCGGCCCGCGGCAAGAGGGCTACACCTACTGCACAAAGTGTGGTCTCATCGAACCGACCGCGGTCCCAAGCCGCACTGTCGGAGGATCACATCCCAAACCCTTCCCAAACGAGCGGGAGCCGATGTGCGCAGGAGCGGCCTCCACCCGAGGTCTAGTCCTCGGGACTGACTTCATATCCGACGTGCTGCTTATCTCTCTGCGAGTCGATGCGCCCCTGATCTTGCGGCCGGGCTATCTGGCCACCGAAGTCGCCCTTCGTACGCTCTCCGACGCCCTGACGATCGCCGCCACTAGTCGGCTGGAGATTGAGTCCGGGGAACTGCAAGCCGAATATCGACCCGCCCTAACCCAGGCTGGCCATGAGGGACTAGAAGCCGAGGTCTACATCTACGACACGTTGGCGGGTGGGGCCGGCTTTTCTCGCCGTATCGGCGATCTCGGCGCGACCGTTTTCGAGGACACCATCCATCTGCTGGAAAGCTGTCCTGCCATGTGTGACAGCTCGTGCTACCGCTGCCTGCGAAGCTTCAAGAACCGTTTTGAGCACACCCTTCTCGACCGTCACCTGGCCGCCAGTCTGCTCAGGTATCTCGTTCGTGGCCAAGAGCCGGTACTAGACAAGGCCAGACTGGAACAGGCAGCCGATCGTCTCTACGAGGACCTCACTCGGCAAGGCCACAACGCCGTCGAGTTACGCCGCAATGCTGCGATCGACGTACCGGGAATCGGCACACTTGAAGCACCGATCCTGGCTCGTTCAGGCGGCCGTGACTACATAATCGGTATCCACGGACCGCTGACACCGGACCATGCATCCGATGAAGCACTCCGCGACGCCAAGGAGTATGGCAGCGTTGTACCCGTCATTCTCATCGATGAAATCGTCATCTCCCGCAACCTGCCGCACGCCACCCGGCAAATCATTGAGGCAATCACTTGACGGCGTCCGTAGAGGAGTTTTCAACCGGTATCCAGGATTCTGACGGCCGCTGGCCGAACCCCCCAAACACTTGGAGCTATTCCAGCCTGCGTGATGCAGCCGAGTGCCCCCGACGCTGGATGCTGAGTCGAGCGACCTATCCCGATATTTGGAACGGTTGGGGTTATCCGCCACGACCAACTCTGGCGACCCTCGTTGGTGAGGTCGTTCATGGCATCCTTGAGGTCCTGCTACTGAGCTTTCGTGAACATGGTTGCACGTCTTTATCCGATCCAAAGACGGTTCAAGTGCTCAAGGACCTTGGTGGTTATACCAAGATGGTTGAACATCGCATCGAGAGCGAGCTAACACCGCTTGCCGACAATCCTCGCGTCTGCGATCGAGTCGGACCCCTTGAGACCGCGCTCCGCGTCAAAGTTCCCGAGATCCGCCAGCGCATTCAAGCCGTCATCGCGCGAACTAACTTTCAGCCGCCATCGGAAGTGGCTGGTGAAGGTTCTCCCGCTGGCCGCTGGCCCCTTTCTTTGGGCTTCCATCCGGAAGTCGAGCTGAGGTCACCAGACCTTCGCCTTGCCGGGCGTGCCGACCTGGTTACGGTTGAGGAGGACGGCTGCGAGATCACCGACTACAAGACCGGAACTCCAGATCCACACCATGCCGATCAGCTCTACCTGTACTCGCTGCTCTGGAGTCGTGATACCGAACTGAATCCACAGAACTTGCCCGTCAGGCGCCTAATCGTCTCGTATCCCACGCATGATGTCGACATCGATCCGCTGACGACAACTCAGCTAGATGCGCTGGCCGCAGATACGACGGAATTGATACATGAAGCGGAGGTTGCACTGCGGGAACGGCCGCCCCCGGCCCGTCCCGAAGTTGCAGTCTGCAGTCTGTGCGGCGTTAGGCAGCTGTGCCCTGAGTATTGGACTGACCTGGATCACGATCTCAGCGATGTGGAAGTTGGAGGCTGGTTCGATTTTGAAGGCACCGTGACCAGCCAAAACGGAGCTAGGAGTTGGCGAGTGAACACCCACAGAGGCCCGCCGCCTCTGCTACTTAGGACCTCCTCTGAAGCCATGCCATTCAAGGTTGGAGATCAAATCCGTTTGCTCAACTTGCGCCGAGATGCAGACCCTGAATCAACCCAGCCAATCGGCTCCATGACCAACGTTTCAGAAGTCTTTACATTCGACGTATCCGGCTAATCCAGATCAAGTGCTGCGCTGGGGAGCACGTGCGCCGTGCCGAACAGGCCGATCGATCCGGTGTTCGGCAACGGCTCCTAGGACTTCAGGCGAGCGACTCCTCTGGCTTAGCCAGCGATCGATCCACCACTGCGAGATCCGCTCGACGTCGTCCTTGACGTTTCGCCGGAAAATGTACTTCGGTTCTGAGTCGGCACCGATCAGATAGGGCAGCAAATTCGAAACAAGGCTGACTCCATAGACAATCCGCTGCCGACCGTGTCGCATCAGTTCTTCCGATGGCCAATCCAACAAGTCCATGCCGTCGCGGACCTTCCGAAGCTTTGGATTCACCCCCTCCCCAAATATGCTGTTAACGCGAACTCCTGTTCGGCTTTTCTCTGACAAGCGAACCAGGGCGTTGATCGTCTGATCCGAGAAATGTGAAGTTCCAAAAGATCGCGACCGACCGAGCTGGCGGTACACAATCTCTTCTTTGCCGCCAAGTACGTCGGCCGGGATCCGTACGCGGTTGTATTGACTCGACCCAGAGCCGTACAGCGACGTTGTACCTATGAAAACTAGATTCGTACGGCGGCGAATGGGACGGCCAGCCATCGACGAAGCGATGACACTGGCGTAATCGGAATACCGTTCCCGGTAGGCACGTACAACTGACGGACTCACTGCCAGCATGCTGACCAGTTTTCCGCCGAGCAAGGCGTTGTACGGTGCGATGGCACCGCAAACGGTCAGGTCAGCCATCTCGGTTCCGACAGCCTCAGCCTTGGCCCGACGAACGATCGCCGCAATGGCCCGTCTCCCGTCTTGATCCTCTACGGCCTTCCGCAAGCCACCCCGACTTGGATTGGGGTACAGAAAGGGCTCTAACGCATCTCGCGAGCGCAGCAGATCTGCAAGCGCCAGACACCGCTTACTTCGAAACAGGTCGGACTCGGCTCGCTGGCGCCAGCCCGCGATGTCAGAGGCTTCCATATGTCTCTTAAATTCCGATCGGCGCACGAAACGGTGATGATCGCGCCTACGAGTCTCAGCCTCCTTTTGCAGTCTGACTATCGCCTCATTCGTTGGAGAGTCCCATAACGATGGCCAGTACAGCCCATCCTCCAGCAGATCGTCGAGGAATAGTTCATCGACCGCCTCGTCCAGACGACGGACTATCCATCGAGCCATCGCCAGGGTCGGTTGGATAGCATAGCGCCGCAAGGAACGCGCTGGATTGCCAGCCAATCCAATCGTCCCGTTCCTTGATCTGGACGATTGAACTTCCCAAGGCCGCGATCCCAATGACCGGGTGGAAGGGGGCGGCGCCGTCTCGAACCAACAACGTCATGGTTCGTCCCGGCGTACTGGTGTATTGGTTGGACCAGGTGAGCCTGAAGTACCGCCAAATGTCGTTAAGCCGGAGCCCGGTATAGCGACAGCGGTCGGTGTTATTCACGATCTGAACGTAGGGATCGATAACTGTGCGGAACGACGACCGATCCTCGTCGGCGGTAATCGCCTCCAGGGATGAACTCAATTTCGCGTCCATCCCGCATCAGGCTGAAGACCGACACGAAGCTGCCCGCGAACTCACGGGGTTTCTCCATATCGGCTACAAACCGTTGCACCGACGCGGTAGCGAGCTGTTCGTCGCGCTTGAGTAACTCCTGGCGTCGTACCCGCGCCTTCTCGGTTACGGGATCAGCATCGATCCTTGGCGGTCGAGTGGCGACCCGGCCAGCCTTGTCGACTCGAACCGCCCATCCCTGCTCAACGAGGTCAAATAGGACGCAACTTGCAGCGGCAAGACCTGGCCGGTCTCCTCGCAGGCAGGTCCGTCTGGCTGGTTCGATGGCCTCTCTGCCACGCTTCGTCGTCGAACCCAGTGCCCTCGCAAGATCGAGAAAGGCCCGTCGCTGTGCTGGGGTCCAGGTTGCGGGCGTTGGGAGTGGAATCCAGGGCCTAAAGAACATCTCAGGCGTTGAGGAAGGTCGCAAGCACGTCCGCCCAAGTCTGCCGGAAGCTGGAGACCTTCGTCCGCTCCGCCTGTCGCCACGTACTGACCTCGGCCCGGGCCACTGCAAGAACCGCGAGGGCCACCTGTTTGGCGATCTCCTGGTCCCGCGCCGACTCGCTAATGGCCAATGGGCCATAGAGGTCACGGTAAAGAGGATGACGGGCGTTTAAGAGGAGCAGTAGTCGTCCATTACGGACGACTACCTCAAAGGCAGAAGTCGTTGGCAATTCGGATGCCAAGATTTGGTAGGGAGCCTTGTGAGCACCCGTGAATCTGATCTGCATTACGCACTAGATCTTTGAGCCCGTCAGGAATGATCTCCCTGCGTCGCGGCATCGCAGGCAGCGCCTCATCGGCCCGTCCCGCCTGTGAGCTCAGCAGCGCCGAGCGGAGCGGTCGCCTTAACCAGCTCGAACCGTTGGCGAACCCGACTATTCAGGGCGTGGGCGATTGGTTCCAAATCCGGTACGAGCAGTTGCAGCAGGTCGTCGCGAGGGACAACCGCTTGCTTGGAATGCGTAATTCCGAACCATTCGTCTAACGCTGCATTGAAACGGATTTCACAACGCCACCAGTCATCGTAGTTTTCTCTGCGTTTGGAACCCATGAAGAACCAACCGCGATCGATTTCCCGGTCCGCACGCAGCACCGAGACCGAAGGACTGTTCGTTATACCGAGTTCCCGCTTCTCATCCGACGAGAACTTATGCCATTCGTCGATGGGCAGCTCAGCGAAACGAACTTGAATCTCGCCTTCTCCGTGATCCGTCGGGAGGCGGTAGCGGAGCACGTCTCCAAATGGCCGGGCACCGTGGAACCTCGATGAGGGCTGGAGAAACATCGGATCGACGGAGACAATCCGGCGACCGTTCACACTCAGCTTGAGTCCAGTCTCCAAGAAGTATCGATAGATCCGACCCAGTTCTTCGTCTAGCTTCCGCGCAAACCACGAGGGTCGCTTGTATTCGAGTCGATCACAGCGCAGCAATCGCACGACCGTACCGGTCGATGTGGAAACTTTGAATGGAAGCTTCTTGACCGGCTCCACTGGGGCCAGGACGCGGCGTCGAGTAACTGCCAGTTCATCTATGTCTAATCTGCTCCACAACACCTCGCGACCTTGCCAGGAGTACACCTCGACTCGACGAGCCCGACTTAATGCGCCGTTTGGAAGCCCCATTCCATAGCGCCCAAGGGAACAACGGTCGCCGAAGCGGCTCGATCCGCCAAAGGTCAGCGCTCGACTCAGAGAAGCGGCATTCATTCCGGTGCCGTTGTCAGTGATGGTGATTTCCAGCGGATAGCGGGGGTCAGAACCCTGCGCCACGCTCACCGACACCTTTTGCGCCCCGGCCTGGACCGAGTTGTCAATGAACTCAGCGATTGCCAGAGCTGTGTTCCGGTAGCCGGTGTCTCTGGTGGCCATCAAGAAGTTCAAGGGGTCAACCAGTTGCGGACGTCCGGGCAAAGCAGGCCGACGCCGTTTTGAAACCACCACCGCTCGAGGACTGGTCACGAGGGTCCAGTGAACCCAGACGCGCCCCGACGGACCGCGGTATTTGACGGAGAGTGCCTAGTCACGAGCTCAATCTAATCACGTGATAGACACGTGTCAAACGTACGATTAGGCTAGAAGCGGTGCGACCGGCTGGAAATCCTTAGATGGCCGTGGGTAGGCCGCAGATCACGGATACGACCCCGCTCCGAGACTGTTCCGAGAGCAGCGTTGGGTTGGCCCTCGTCCCCCCGATAAGCGACCGTCTTGATGCACTAGTTGTCCTGGCCGAAGCCAGCAGCGAGAGGACAAACAGGAAGGAACTTCTGGCTTCGCTCATCTTGGCTGCCGCCCCTGATGGCAATCAGCTTGCTGCGCTGATCAGGAAGTATCGGCAGTCTTCTGCTGGCCAGGCGCGTCTCAATACTGGAGATTCCGATGGGTCGCTCGTGCCACTTCCGCTGCGCCCCGGACCTAGGCCACGTAGGAGGCACTCTGACCAAAAGGGCGAAACGCCTTAGAGCGGCGGCAGGTCGCTCTCACTCGAATGTCCCCCTCGGCGTCGTCGGGCAAGCCCGGCATCGGAAACATCTCCCAGCAACATCACTCAGCCGGAGCGGACCACCAAGGTGAACACAATGGCCAGATCGTCTCGACCGGGAAAGCAGGTGTTCCCGTGTTCGTCGGTCATCGTCCAAGAGGTTTCGTACGTGCCGGGACGCGCTGGGGCTGTGATCCATACTGACACCTCGACACTCGCACCCGGCAGCGGTCTCACCAATTCGGACTCGAGGAGGCGTTTTCAGTCCACCCGTAGACGTTGCCCCTTCACGCGTCAACGATCGTCTGCGCCACAGCACAGTGCCGGTGTTGCGGATCCTCCAGCTCTTTTTGAACCTTTCGCGGGGTCGCGACACCCTCCCGTTCACTCCGACGACGTCGCCCATGAACTCCGCGTCATCGCCCCGTCGTACATCGACGGCCATCGTTGCAGTCGGAGGGCGCTCTCCGAGGGTCACGCCGAACTCTTCCTCCCAACGCTTCACGATACGCGAGTACCCATCGAGCGCACCCAAGGTGACCTTCGGTGAACGCCATTCGGTGGCTGCCCACATCCGCTCACGGACTGTCTTGTCCGGGTTGGCCCAGCGACCAGCCAACAGCGGCTGTCCATCTTGGTCCTTGAGGGCCCCAGGCACAGCCTTGATGGGATAACCGCCGGTGACGTGTCTCCACCAGCACAACACGGCCTCATCGTCGTGGCGCTTCGACGGCACGGGCGTGGTGATCTCAGCCCGACACAGATCCAAGACTCGCATTTACTCGGAGGCGCAGGTCCGATCCGACAGCTGGATCGGGTCGGTCGTACCGGTGCGCCCCGAACGACGGGTCCATAGCAAGGCGACCGAGGTATTCTTCGACATCGTGACCTGCGCACTCACGCACGGCGATCTCGCCACACAGTCTCAGGGTGGGATAGAGCGCACCCCAGGCGGCGACCTGAAGACCAGCGTCGCTGGGTCCGGCCTGTGTCACGGGCCACCTGCGCTTCGTGAACTCCTCACGGCCACCCCCCCTGTCGGGCGCGACGGGCGCTGGCTCACTGGAGTCGGCCCTACCGGTTCTCGCGAGCCTACGCCCATCCGCGTGTTTTGACCTCAGGACTGCTATATATTCACGTATTCGTCATTGACGCGATCCGTGTCATTTATGCACACTAAGGCGATGCCTCGAGGAGACCGAGACTCGGCGTACGCCGACCTTCTGGCAGCTGAAGGTGCTTCTCGTGGTCGCCGGTGCCAAGAGCTGGACGGCGGCCCAAGACGAGCTGGGCATGAACAAGTCCCAGATCCAACGCCTGGTCCAGCGGCTCGCCGACAAGCTCGAGGTGCCTCGCCTGCTCACTGAACTTGATGGCCGGCCACACGTTCCAGCGGAATTCGAAAGCCTGATCGACGAAGTGCGAGACGTGCTCTTCAAGTACACGATGATCGAGGAGAAGGCCAACTTCGCCCGGCGGATCTTCCTCATTCGAATCGATGGCTACTGGAGCCACATCGAGCAGTTCTGGGGCGAAGCCCTGGGGCGCTTCGAACAAGCAAATCCAGAAATCCGGATCGAGTTGGCACCGTGGTTCGGCCGGAACCGAGATGGGGCTGGAGCGGGACTCCTCGCCGATCTGAAGGACAAAAAGGTTGACCTAGTAATACGCGCCATGGGACTCCGCTCTTGCCCCCAGCGATTCAGGCCCCGACAAAGACAACGATGACGGGCTCGCTGTCCTGTGGGACCCGAATGACCAGCATGAAGTCGAAGAAACGCGCGGGCTTCGGTACTTGCCGGCATATCGTTGGGCGTTGGCGGCAGCGATTCGTCGAGACCATCCGCTCTGTGAGCGCATTGGGGAAGGCGAACTCGGCGATGGCCAATTGGACGTTGCCGCGCTCGCCGAAGGCAGGCCTTTGCACCCACTGGTCGTCGCTCCCTCGGGACACTCGAGTCGTCTGCTTCTGGATGCTCACCAGACCCCCTCACGACGGTTCGCCATCTCGTCGACCAGTCCGGAGCCAGCAGCCTTGGTCGCACTCGGGGCCACTAGTGACCGAGTACCGATCATCCCTACCGACTCGGAGGTCACGTGGCAAGACCACTGGCCCGTTCTTGTCACCCGCGGCCCAGGCGGGAGGAGCAAGCCGACGATTCTCGGAGGCACCTTCGCCGTCTACTGGCGGGAAACCTCTCAACCCACCGGCCTGCGCGCGTCACTGCGCACCTTCGCCGAGCAGGTGGCGCTGGCTTCCTTTCTTCTGGATCCGATCGACAAGCATTGGGGGCGGGGCGAACTCAACAGCGCCGGACCCCCTCTTCAGTCCTGGCGCACCCTCAAGCGCAGCCGAGACCGTTGAGCCCGGCTAAAGACCAACGGTACCCGCGCCACCTATGAAACCTCCTGAGCCGTTACAGAAGTACACGGATTGATCTTCCTTCTGAACGCGAGGACTTGGTCATCGTGTTTGCCTTCGTGGTTGCGCCCGCCACCTAGATCCCTCGACCCCGCTCTCCCCGCGTCTTGAGATGACAGTGCGCGCCAAGACGTCTACCGGCGAGTTGTGCTGGTGAGGGCTTGGGAGAGACGGGGTGACTGCGCAGCATCGACCAGTTCCTGTTCGCCCTCCCATTTGCCCTCCTTAACTTCTGCAGACGCTGCCCTTGCTTTCTCCCCGTCACTCCCCCCGGACTAGGGGTTGTCACCGGGAGAACGCAAGCACAGGGGAACAGACCAATGGAACAAAGAACGAGCCCTGCGAGAACCACGCTCGCCAAAGAAGACTCAAGAAACCGATCGAACCAACCAGTCGTCCTGGACTTCGACCGAATGATTAGAAAAACGGAACGTGAAACCCCCTCGGGCACGAGCGGAGGGTCCTGGACAACTCTGAGATGTGCCCTACGAGGCGGCCTCCACTCGGCCCGATCGGTGAGAGCTCTTGCTGCTTTCGAGGTGATGACCTCTCGAGGCGACCGGTACCTGCCTATGTCCTTGGCGGACGCACACGTCCTTTTGATCTCGTTCAACAAGACCCACAGCGAGCAAGACCGAACCAACCGGAGGTGGCCCAATGCCCTGTAGGTGCCGTAACGCCGATCCGAGTTCGACAATTCCCGCCGGCGATGACGGGTGCACCGTTCGGCGGATCCAGCCGGCTGAAGTGGGACCCGAGCACAGTGACGCTCTGCGCCGGGGCCTCCTGGCATCGCCTCCTCTTGGACGGCGGGCAGTCCTTCTTCTCCTTTCCCCAGAGAACGTTCCCGACGACCGTGCGGCGACCGAGACGCCGCCGCACGAGATCGAGGCGGGCCGGACGCACGAGCTCAGGTTCCCTATTCCAGAAAAGCAACCAACAAGAAAGGACATTCGCCATGGGTATCTCTAGTCACGAGCTCGTTCCCGAGAGACAACCACCCGGAACCGAGCTCGAAGTCGGTCAGGGCACTTGTCAAACACATCGAGAAACGCCAACTGCAGACGGCAATCCAGGCCATCGACCGGGAGTACGACCGCGTCGACCACACCCACCTCACCGAGACCGTTGTCGGCGCAGCGGAGCACGATATCGACCGCCTAGCGGAATTCGTGAGGCTGACCCGCGAGATCGTCGACGGCGATGAACTCGTGGCCGAGATGGTGGCTCCCGTGTTGAACACCGCTGGCGCCGTCGTCCGAGGCCACTTCCGCGACACCTTCGGAGTCTGACTGATGGGCTTTGGATCTAGGGTCTCCCCCAACCAAGCTGACGCCCGGATGTACGGGCGGTCCGAGCGGAGGCGGCTCGATTCGTCCCGGCGCGACCTGTCCTTTGCCCGGTTCCGTCGCCGTCGTGTCGTTCACGAAGTGGTGTTCATTTCCGACCTCGAGACTGCGTTCAGCCAGCAAGCGCAGCAAGTCGCCGAAGCCTACGACGATCCCGTGGCGGGTGAGTATGCCCGCGGCATCTTCGTCGAGTGCGCCCGGGCCATCTTGGAGAACCTGCCGGCCGAGGGCGTCAGCGTCGAGGGCGGGATCCGAGCGATCGACCTCCTCCGCCGTACCTCCCGATGACGATCGTCGCCGTCGTCGGCGTCTCGGCCGCGATGGTGCTCATCTCGGTCGTCACCTACCTCAGGCGGCAGCCCTTGAGGAGACGAGTGGCACGTCGGGCCGCCCGGAGCATCCTCTACCGCGCCGACCTGTCGCATCGCGCTGTCAAGCACGACATCTTCACCCACGTTGCACTGGGAGACGCGCTCACGGTGATCCGAAAGGTGAAGCGCGATCGTCACCGTGGTCATGGCCAAGCGCCTTCGGAGGTGGGGACTATCCGCGACCTGACGCCCCCCAAGGCCGACTGACGGCGAGAGATTCGGCGTGAGCGCGCCATCGCCTAGCTGGCAAGAGAAGGCGAGGGGCATGGCTGCCACCGCACTCTTTGTGGCGATCGCCTTGTACATCGTCGTGGCCCTCGTGGACAAAATCGCACCGGTTCTATTCGTGCTCGTGGCTCTCGCAGTCCTGAGTTCTGTCGTTGTGGCCGTCATCCGCTACCGGAGATCTCGTTGGTAACGCTCACAATCGATGTCCGGTCGGTGTTGTGGAATACACAATCTTCTTGACCGATGCGCAAAAACATCGTACCGTAACTTCCACGCTCCCACTGATGCGTTTTCGCATCACTCTGAGCCGGACAGGCCGGTCAGAGCTCATGTGGTCAGAGCCATTTCATGGGTTTCGTGTGGACGCACGCGCGTTGGCGCCCGCCGATCGTGTCCACAAACCCCAGCAATCAAGGGAACGAAAGGAGGTTTGCTTATGAGTAGAACGTTTCATCACGGCGAGCGCCGTATCCGCGTCAGGGGCATCAGGCGAGATCCACCCGATCTCCGCCGCATCGCCCGAACCTTGATCGACCTCGCCATTGCCCAGGCCGAAACCGACGCGCAGGCCGAGGACACCCGACCGAAGTCCTCGCAATCCAAGAACAAAGGCGCAAATCGCGCCGCAAAGGGCGATGTGGGCCAAATTGCACCCCAAGGACTCACCGTGAAGCGTGTGCCGCTCGTCTGGCACACGCTCCGTTGGCCCCGCGACGTCAACGCTGACGACCTGAGCGCGGTCATGCGGTTGCTCGTGACAGCGGCGGGCAGCCCCATGATCTTGGAGACCACGGGGCACGCAGGCTCGGTGACCCACCACATGGCCGTCGCCGACGGCCGCGCCGAGAACATTGCACATCAGCTCCGCAGTGCCATGCCCGGTGTCCGGGTCGATCCCGTGACGTCGAGACCTCCTTTGGAGATTGACCGGGCCATCGAGGTCCGGATGTCGACCAAGCACCGCCCGCTGCACACCGACCAGACCTCGGCCGTGAGTCGGTCGATCCTCGCGGCACTCTCTGATCTGAAGGCCGGCGAGACCCTGGACCTGGTGTGGTTCCTTGGGTCCACGCTCCTACCCGTCGCCGTCCCGAACAAGGTGGACGAAGTGACGGGGTCCTCGTGGGTCAAAGACGCCGTGCTCACGGCAGCCGGCAAACACATCGCCGTGGACGCCGACACTCGCAATGCCCTCAAGGTAAAGCAGGCTGAGCCGGGCTGGAAGGCCGGCGGGCGCATCGGTGTCAGAGCCGCCACGGCGAGCCGCCAACGACAGCTGGTCCGCCAGATCCTTGGCGCTATACGCAGTACCGAAGGCCCGGGTGTGGCCTTTTGGGTTCGATCACGCCACCCCTCGACGGTCGCCAACGCCCCGGTGCCGTGGCGCTTTCCCCTCCGCCTGAACGTGAGCGAGGTGGCCAACCTGTCAGGTTGGCCTACCGGTCCGACCGCCAACTTGCCGGTCGAACGCCAACGTGTCCGCCTGCTCGCGCCTGCGACGCCGATACCTTCGAGCGGACGAGTCATCGGCGAGGCCTCGTTCCCGGGTCGAGAGCGGCCCTTGGCCATCTCGGCCACTGATGCTCTCCGGCACTGCCTCGCCCTCGGCCCCAGCGGGGTTGGCAAGTCCACGCTGCTCGGCCGCTGCATCGCCGATGACATGGCCGCCGGCCGAGCGGTCGTCGTCATCGAGCCGAAATCGGACCTCATCGCCGAAGTCCTTGCCCACGTCCCGCCGCATCGCATCGGCGACGTTGTGCTGGTCGACCCGGCTGACACCGTCGGCACCGTCGGTCTCAACCCGCTGGCCGGAGACCGCCAGAACCCTGAACTCGTGGCCGACCGACTCCTGGCAGTGTTCAAGGGCCTCTACGGGGCGAGCTTCGGGCCACGTACCACCGACATCGCCGGGGCGGCCCTGCACACCTTGGCCCGTGTCCCCGGAATGACCCTGATCGGGCTCCCGCTCATCTTGACCGATGCCGGGTTTCGACGCCGTTGTCTGGCCTACGTCGACGACCCGATCGCACTCGGTCCCTTTTGGGCGGCGTTCGAGAGTTGGTCCGACGCCGCTCGGACCGAAGCGGTCGCTCCGCTCCTCAACAAGGCGAGGCCGTTCGTCCTTCGACCCCAGCTCCGCGCCGTGCTCGGTCAATCCAAGCCCCGCTTCGACATCCGCGACGTCTTCACCAAAAGGCGGATCCTCCTGGTCGACTGCTCCAAAGGTGCGCTCGGCCCGGAGACCTCGGCCCTCTTGGCCAGCCTGGTCATCGCCCAGCTCTGGGGTGCCATTTTGTCGCGCAGTACGATCCCGCCGCCCCGCCGACACCCGGTCAGCATCTACCTCGACGAGTATCAGGACTTCCTTCGCCTACCCACAGACCTCGGCGACGCCCTCGCCCAGGCTCGGGGGCTTGGTGCCTCGTTTACCGTCGCGAACCAATACCTCCACCAGCTCGACGCGTCGATGCGCTCGGCCGTGCTCGCCAATGTCCAGAACAAGATCTGCTTCCGCCTGGCCGACGAGGATGCCCGCGTCCTAGCCACCCGCGGCAGCGGACTCGAACCCGAGGATTTCGCCTCCCTGGGCGCGTTCGAGTTCTACGCCCAACTTGTGGCCGGCGGGACGGTCCAGCCCTGGTGCAGCGCCCGGTCGTTCCCCCCTGATGATCCGCTCAGCAACCCTGCAGAAATACGGGCCGCATCCCGTGCGGCCTACGGTCGTCCTCGGGCCGATATCGAGGAGGAGGTCCGCAGTCTCGCCTGGGGACAGCGAACGGCTAGTGCCGACGACCTAGGGCCACGCCGCCGATCCGACGGAGGCGAGCGATGAGGTGTCCGATCGCCCGTCCGATCGCGTCGAGCACGCCGCTTAGAAACACCTGTACCCGAGGTGCGCTCGGCGGGATCCGGGCGCGGACTGTTTCGTATCTATCTTTTTATCTCTCATCATCTTCTGCCCACACCCCCTGGCCTCCGACGGGGTGCAGGGCCTGCGTTACGAATCCGCTGACAACTTCCCCCGGGTTCATCATCTGTCTTGTCCAACGCACTAATGGCTCCGAACGCATGGTCACTCGGGGGCTCTGTCCGACCGCGTTGTCCAGCGTCGCCGCTCCCCCACCTCTCACCTACCCATCTGTGGCGCGGAATGAAGACAGGGGACCGACATGAGCGGGGGAACGCTCAGCCGCGCCGAGCTCGAGAACTTGCGGGAAGACCTCACGGGCCGCGATGTGGCCATCGTGAGCCAGGTGGCCGATCTTCGACTCATGACGGCCCGCCAGATCGAAGCCGTGCACTTTCCGCTCGGTGATCACGTCTCGGTTCCGGCCGCAGCGCGGGCCTGTCGGCGCTGCCTGGGGCGACTGACCCGTGATCGACTCCTCGTCCGCCTCGAACGTCGTATCGGTGGGGTGCGCGCCGGCTCGGGCTCCTTCGTCTATGCCCTCGGCCCAGTCGGCCACCGGGTCCTCGAACGCCACACGCCACGGCCCCGCTACCGCGAACCCACCGCCATGTTCGTCGATCACACCCTTGCCGTGGCGCAGTTGGTCACCGACCTGACCTGTACCGCCCGGTCCCGCTCGATCGACCTGCTGGGCTGCCAGCCCGAGCCTCGGTGTTGGCGACAGTTCACCTCGCCTGGCGGGCTCACCACGCTGCGGCCCGACCTGTTCGTGTCGCTCGGCAGCGGTGACTACGAGCTCCGCTGGTTCTGTGAGGTCGACCGTGGCAGTGAGCACCTTCCCGCACTTATCCGCAAGTGCCGCCTCTACGAGTCCTACTACGCCAGCGGGGTCGAACAGGCCGACCACGGGGTCTTCCCCCGGGTGTGCTGGCTGGTCCCTGACGCCCGCCGGGCCGAGCGGTTTCGCAGCGCCGTGGCCAACGACGCTCGCCTCACCGACGCGCTCTTCGTCGTCGCCACCACAGATCGGGCCCTGGCTGTGCTCGGAGGCACAGAACCATGACGCGCACCCTCCATCGCAACACGGTGCTGGTCGGTGACGCCCGCCAGCGTCTGGCCGAGCTGCCTGATGCGTCGGTCGACACCGTGATCACCTCGCCCCCCTATGTGGCCTTGAGGGACTATGGGGTCGCAGGTCAGCTCGGCGCAGAGCCCGACGCACAGGCGTGGGTGGACGATCTGTGCCAGGTCGGGCGGCAGCTGGCCCGAGTGATCAAGCCGTCGGGGTCGTGGTGGCTCAACCTCGGCGACAGCTACAGCCACCACCAGCGCACCGGCGCTCCCGCCAAGAGCCTGCTGCTGGCCCCCGAACGCCTCGCCCTCGCCCTGGTCAAAGACGGCTGGGTTCTCCGGAACAAGGTGATCTGGGCCAAGACGAACCCGATGCCGGCCAGCGTGGCCGACCGCCTGGCCTGCACATGGGAGGTCGTCTACTTCCTGGTGCGCTCACCCACCTACAGCTTTGACCTCGACGGCATCAGGGTCCCGCACCGGTCGGCAAGCCGGAGTCCGAGCGGCAAAGTCACGACCTCCTCGCCGCCGAGCGCGGGACGACCGCCGTGGGCCGGCCCGCTCGCCGGCAGCAACTCGGGGCTCGGCCGGCTCAAGGCCCAAGGTCAGGCCGGACACCCCTTGGGCAAGAACCCCGGCGATGTCTGGACCATGGCCACGGCCAACTTCCGAGGCGAGCACTTCGCCGTGTTTCCGACCACGCTCGTGCAGACGCCGCTCTTGGCGACGTGTCCAGAGAAGGTCTGCGCCGACTGCGGCACTCCCTGGCGCCGTGAACGGGTCCGCGCCGTGGGCCAGGTGGCGGTGCGCGGCGAACTGGATCGTGCGTGTCGCTGTCGGGCCGGGACCGTTCCGGGTGTGGTCCTGGACCCCTTCTTCGGCGCCGGCACGGTCGGGGTCGTGGCCGAGGCCCACGGGCGGGACTGGATCGGAATCGAACTAAACCCGCTCTTCGCCCGACTGGCCCAAGAGCGCATCGCCGCTGCCCGAAGGGACACCGAGGAGGCCACCCGTGCGGCCGCATAACGGTCTCAGACGACCGATCAACCAACTAAGCACGAAAGGAGGTGAACCATGGAACACCCATCACCCAACCCACCCGAACAACCAGAACTCCAAAGGCCGGAAGTCGCCGAGAGCACGGCCGAGCGTCGAACCAGTTCCCGAAACACGGATCTACGTCGCCTCACTTAGCGATTACAACGACGGTCGGCTGCACGGCGTCTGGCTCGACGCAAACGCGGAGGCCGAGGAGCTGGATGCGAGCATCCACGAGATGCTGGCTCGCTCACCGATGCCCGGCGCCGAGGAGTGGGCCATCCACGACTACGAAGGATTCGGACCCGTTCGTCTGGGCGAGTACGAGGACCTCGCCACCGTCAGCCAGATCGCCCAGGGCATGGCCGAGCATGGTTCCGCTTTCGCCCACTGGGCCGCCATCTGCGACAGCACCGATCCCGAGGACCTCGCCCGCTTCGACGACGTCTACCTCGGCCACTGGGACTCGCTCGAGACCTACGCCGGAGAGTTCCTCGACGACCTCGACCTCGATGACCTCATCGAAGAGGCCGTGCCCGACTTCCTCCAGCCCTACCTCAGCGTTGACCTGGCGGGCTTCGCTCGAGACCTCGAATATGCCGGCGGCGTGGCCTCCTCAGAAGGAGACAACGGTGTCTATCTGTTCGATCAGGCGCGCTGAGCCGTTCCGTTGTGGAATGGACAATGTCCGATGTCTTTCCGCATTATTCCTGATAAACTGGCTATATTGGAAGGGAGGGACGGCAGTGGACAAGGAACGGGCGGCCCGGTTGGGCGAGCTGATCCGGCAGCGTCGACAAGAACTCGGCATGTCGACGCACGAACTGGGCGGGCGGATCGGAGCTGCGCAATTCGACGGTTGTCCGCCTGGAGCAGGGCGCCTTCGCCGCACCGAGCCCCGACAAGTTGGCCCGTATCGCCGAGGTGCTCGGGATCACCCTGGCCGACGTGTACGGCCACGCCGGCTACGCCGTGCCAGAGGACCTTCCCGCGTTTCACGCCTACCTGCCGGCCCGCTACCGCGACCTGCCCGAGGCGGCAGTCAAGGAGTTGACCGACCTCTTCGACTCCCTCGTCCTTCGGCATGGTCTGACCCCCCAATCCGAACCGGTCACGGTGGGCACCGGCGCGAGATCGGAGGCGACGCCATGACCACCAACCAAATGATGCCCATCGCCGCAGAACCGGCAGACGATTCCGATCTCGGTGGTGCCACAGCGGTGCTCTACGTGCGAGTCAGCACCAAAGAGCAGGCCGAGCGCGACGGCGACCCCGAGGGTTACTCGATACCGGCACAGCGTGAGGCCTGCAAACGCAAGGCGGAGTCGCTCGGTGCCGTTGTGCTCGATGAGTTCGTCGATCGAGGTGAGTCAGCCCGCACCGCGGATCGACCTGAACTCCAGCGCATGCTGGAGTTCGTCCACGACAATCAAGTGACCTATGTGATCGTCCACAAGATCGACCGCCTGGCCCGAAACCGGGCTGACGACGTCGCCATCAATCTCGCCATCAAACAGGCTGGGGTGCAACTGGTCTCGGTCACTGAGAACATCGACGAGACCCCATCGGGGATCCTGTTGCACGGGATCATGAGCTCGATCGCGGAGTTCTACAGTCGCAATCTGGCCAACGAGGTGATCAAGGGCAGTGTGCAGAAGGCCAAATCCGGTGGCACCCCCATGCGGACACCAACCGGATACCTCAATGTTCGTCGTGTGGTGAACGGCCAAGAGGTCCGCACCGTCGAGATCGATCCAGTGCGAGGGCCGCTCATGAAATGGGCCTTCGAGGCCTACGCGGACGGTGGTTGGACGATTCGCACCCTGCTCGAGGAACTCACTCGGCGAGGACTGACCTCGGTCCCCGGACCAAGGACTCCCGCTAAGCCGCTCGGTACCTCGAACCTCCAGCGACTCCTCCGCCACCCCTACTACATGGGCATCGTCCGCTACCGAGGGGTCCTCTACCCGGGCAAGCATGAACCACTTGTGAGCCCCGAAACGTGGCAGAAGGTCCAAGAGCTACTGGCCGCCCGCAATTTCGCCGGCGAGAAGCAACGCGAACACCGCCACTACCTCAAGGGATCGGTCTACTGCGGAACCTGCGGGAGCCGACTCGTGGTCAGTCATGCAAAGAACCGTCATGGCACCGTCTACGAGTACTTCGTTTGCATTGGCCGTCACCAAAAGCGCACCACCTGCACCCAACAGGCCATCCGGATCGACCAGACCGAAGACGCCGTGGTCGCCGAGTATGCCAGTATCCGCCTCACCGCCGACCAAGCCGAACAGGTGCGCGATTTCGTCCTCGATGAGATCGTCAAGCTCCGCTCGAAAGCCGATGCTGAACGCGAACGTCAGAGCTGGCGACTCAGGGCGTTGCACGACGAGCAGAAGAAACTGCTCGACGCCCACTATGCCGACGCGATCCCGCTCAGCCTGCTCAAGACCGAACAGGCTCGGATCACGGGAGAAATCACAGCTGCCGAGTCCCGTTTCGCTGCTGTCGACAACGACTTCAAAGCGGCCGAGGCCAACCTTACGAAGGCGCTGGCTCTCGTCCAAGAGTGCGAAGCTGCTTACCGAGACGCCCCGGACCGGCTTCGCCGGCAGTTCAACCAAGCCTTCTTCAAGCGATTGCTGATTGACGACGAGTACAACGTCACCGGCGAACTCGCCGAACCGTTCGAGGCTCTTCTGGGAGAAGAAATCCGCCAAGCTGCGGCTTGGAGGGCGGAGGCTGAGCTCGGCAGGGCTGTTGACGAAGCTCTCCGGGAGCGCGATGGTCAGCAGCACCCGGCCTCTGAAGTGGCATTCGCGCCTGTGGATGTCGCTCAGACCCCGAGGACAGTGCGCGACACGCAGGGTTTGAAAGAGAAGACGATGGTGGGCGCTGCGGGACTCGAACCCACGACCTCAGCCGTGTGAAGGCTGCGCTCTAACCAGCTGAGCTAAGCGCCCCCGTCCGGGGCAATGCCGCAGTCCAACCGTAGTCCGCGCCGCGTTCCCCGCCTGCCCAGCCGGGGTGACTTGGGGAGGTCTCAAGTGCGCCGGTACCCTGAGTTCCTCATGACGTGGACCACCGGCGACGGCAACACGGGGCCTCAGACCTGGAGCGCCCGGCTCAAAAACGCCTTCTCCATGCCCTCCTCTTCAGGTGGTGCGGGCACGGAGGCGGAGCCGGACCAAATCATCCCCCCGGAGAAACGCAGGGCGGCGATGTCCACGCTGGACCCGCTCGAGCAGAAACTGGCTCGCTGGGCGCTGGTCCTGGCTGCAGCAGCCGCCCTCGGAGCCGCCATCTACATCAACTCGGCCAACAAGGTGACAAAGGCAGGAAAGAATTCCATCGCCGTTGCGCCCGACGCGTGGCTGCTGGCTGGGGTGATCCTTCTGATGTGCGTTCTGGGAGGTATTGCCCTCTGGAAAAACAAGCGGACGTTCGTCACGTTTGCCCTCTTCCTGATCGGCTTTGCATTCACCCTGCCCTTCGGACTCATCGGGTTCGTCTTCATCCTCCTTGGCGGGTGGTTCATGCTGAGGGCCTGGCGAATCAATCGCTACGGGACAACGAACTCGAAGCTCATCGCTCGGGAAGCTGCAAACCGGCCACGCGGCCGCGATCGGACCAAGGGGGCGACGACCCGCTCCAAAGCCACGGCGACGCCTGCGGAACGCAAACCGCCGACAGCCAACAAGCGTTACACCCCGAAAGCTCCGCCCCGGAAGAAGGTCCCGAAACCAACGGAATAGTCGGGGTGGCTGATCACCCTGCTGGTTCGATCAACAGAGCAGACCGCAGCAACTGCAGGACGTCCGCCCGCCGCCGGACGAGCGATCGGGCGGTCGGCTCCTCTCCGAGCGCGCGGAGCACCTCGACTTCGGTCACCATGCCGATGACGGTGGAGTAGATCGCCAACAGCAACAGTCCTGGGTCGTGTCGCCTCATAGTCCCCGCGTCCATCTCGGCCTCCAGAAATGACGAGGCCCGATGCACCAGCGGCTCGAGGGCCACTGTCATCTGCGTTGCGGCTGGCGGACCGAGCCTCCCGACCTCCCGGAGCAATCCGAGCAACTCGGGCTGGCGCGCGGCGAGTCGAAAAACGGACCGCACGACCGCTTCGACCCGGACCCAGCCCTCCCCCGCGCCTCGCAGAGCGGTCTCGAGCACAGCCGACAGGTCGGCGGCGCTGCGGGCGATCACCGCTTCGAGGAGCGCGTCTTTCGAGGGGAACCAGTAGAGAATCGATTGCTTCGTCAGGTCCAGGCTCTTGGCCACGCTGTCGAGCGAGGTCGCCTCATAACCCCTGCTCGCGAAAGACGACAGGGCCGCGTCGAGGATGCGGTCGCTCGTGGAGGGGGTCGCCTGGGAGCTGGTCACTTACCAAATGGTAGACAGATTCGGCCCGTGGTGGTAGACATTTCTGATGCCCATCGAGCGGGATCTCCGTGGGAAGCGTTTCTTCATCACCGGGGCCACCGGGTTCTTGGGGACCGCTCTGGTCGAACGGATCCTCCGCTGCGTGCCGCAAGCGGAGGTAACGGTCCTGGTGCGGCCCGGGCGACGCGCCGATCCAGCCGCTCGGCTCGCTCGCGAGGTCATCAAGAACGACTGCTTCGACCGCCTGCGAACCGAGCTCGGCGAGGAGTTCCCACGGGTGGTCGAGCAACGGGTTCACGCCGTTGCGGGTGACGTCGGGCGCGATGGTCTCGGCCTCGACGAAGCCGGCCGGAGTGCGCTCGGCGAGGCCGACGTCGTCATCCATTCCGCCGCGACCGTGTCCTTCGACGCACCGCTCACTCAGGCGGTGGAAATCAACCTGCTCGGGCCTTCCCGGGTTGCCGCCGCGATCGTCGACGCCGGATCGGCTGCCCATCTGATCGCAGTGTCGACCGCGTACGTCGCGAGCACGCACCAAGGGGAAGCCAAAGAGGAGCTGCTCAGCGAGAACCGCTTCACGCTCGACGTTCCATGGGAAGAAGAGGTCACGTCTGCCCGACGCCTCCGCGACGACCTCCAGGCCGAGTCGCGTAAGCCCGAAAGGCTCCGTGAGTTCACGAAGAAGGCACGCGGCGAGATCGGCGCTGCCGGCGACCACCTCATCGCAGCGCGCTCGGAGAAGGTTCGCGAAGAGTGGGTCAGCGACCAGCTGGTCCAGGCGGGTACCGCACGCGCGTTGTCACTCGGCTGGCCCGACGCCTATCCCTTCACGAAGGCCCTCGGTGAGCGCGCGCTCGTCGAGCAGTGGGAGGGCAAGGTCCCGATCACTTTCGTACGGCCGTCGATCATCGAGTCGGCTCTCGCGGAGCCCCGGCCCGGCTGGATCCGTGGCTTCCGCATGGCCGAACCCATCATCGTCTCGTTCGCGCGCGGCTTGCTCGCCGAGTTCCCCGGTGTGCCCGAGGGCATCGTCGACGTGATCCCCGTCGACCTCGTCGTCGCGGCCATTCTCGCCGTGGCGGCGCGCGGTCCCGAACCCGGCCGGCCGAAGGTGTATCAGGTCGCCTCGGGCGTGCGGAACCCGCTCCGCTACGGGCGCCTGGTGGACCTTGCCACCGGATTCTTCCAACGGAACCCGCTCTACGACGACCAAGGTCAGCCGATCAACGTGCCTGAGTGGTCCTTTCCGGGGCGCGGCAGGGTGCAGCGCCAGCTCCGTCGCGCGGACACGCTCATGACATTCGTGGAAAAACTGATCACTGCCTTGCCGATCCGGGGCAGACAGGCGCAGCTGGCCGCCCGCATCGAAGACCGCCACGCGATGGCCAAACGCGCACTCGGCTACGTCGAGCTGTACGGCGCCTACACGGAGACCGATGCTCGCTACAGGGTCGACAACTTGCTCGAGCTGCGTCAGGAGTTGGATGCCGGCGGCGACGCGCTGTTCGAGTTCGACCCGGCGGTGATCGACTGGGACCGTTACGTACTCGACGTACACCTGCCATCCGTGCTGGAGCACACCCGGGTGCGCACGAAGCCCGGCAAGTCCGTCGTCGACAAGCGTCCGGAACGGCAGCGACGGGCCATCCTGTCGCCTGACCGACATCTCGCCGTCTTCGATCTCGAGCACACGCTCATGTCTTCGAACGTCGTCGACACGTACGCCTGGCTGGCGAGCCGGCACCTCTCGCCGTCGCGCCGAGCCCGCTTTGTCGCCGACCTCGTGCGCCAGGGCCCGTCGCTCCTCGCGCTGGACCGACGCGACCGGGGCGACTTTCTTCGTTCGTTCTACCGTCGCTTCGAGGACGCGCCGATCGAGCGGCTGCGCAACGACTCATGGGAACTCTTCCACCGCCAGCTCTTGACACGCTCCTTCCCCGAGGGGTTCGCCCGAGTGCGCGCGCACCGAGCCGTCGGGCACCGGACGCTTTTGATCACCGGAGCGCTCGACTTCATCATCGAGCCGATCCGACCTCTCTTCGACGACATCGTGTGTGCCGAGATGGAGGTGCGCGGCGGCCGCCTCACTGGGCACTTGACGACCCTGCCTCCTATCGGTGAAGCGCGCGCCCTCCTCCTGGCCGACTACGCGAGCGAGCACTCCCTCTCGCTCGAGGAGTCCGTCGCCTACGCGGACTCGGCAAGCGACCTCGCCATGCTCGAGGCGGTCGGCTTCCCCGTGGCCGTCAACCCCGAGTCGCGGCTCTCGGCCATCGCTCGGCGCCGCGGGTGGCACGTCGAACACTGGGCCAAGGCCGAGGGCGGCTCGCACCGTCCACTCCCCCTCGGGCCGTTCGACGTCACGGCTCCCCGGGCGGTCATGGGCCGATGAGCACCTTGTTGTTCGAGCGCTCTCTGCCACGCTTCGCCGCAGCCCGCGTCGTGTCGTCGTTCGGGTCTGGCCGCAGTGCCGGCATTGGGCCGCTGCGCTTGGTGGACCGCGACGCCCCCAAAACCCCAGCCGAGGGATGGTTTCACATCGACCCGGTGCTCTCTGGCATTTGTGGTTCGGACCTGGCGACGCTCGACGGGCGCAGCTCGCGCTACTTCGAAGACATCGTCTCGTTTCCCTTCGTGCCCGGCCACGAGGTGGTTGGCATCGTGCCCGAGGACGCCGTGAGCGCCGGCGGCACACCGCTGGCAGCGGGCAGCAGGGTCGTGCTCCAACCGGTCCTCGGTTGCGCGGCCCGCGGGATCGAGCCGCCGTGCCCCGCCTGCCAGGCCGGCCAGGTCGGCAACTGCGGCCGCATCGCGTTCGGCCACATCAGGCCCGGCTTGCAGACCGGATTCTGCGCAGATACGGGAGGCGGTTGGTCCAGCGCCGGCATCGTCGCGCACGCCAGCCAGCTCTACGCGGTACCCGACAGCCTCAGCGACGCCGACGCCGTCACCACCGAACCCGTGGCGTGCGCGGTCCATGCCGTGCTCGGCGCGCCGATCGTCGAAGGAGACGTCGTGGCCATCGTCGGCGCGGGCACACTCGGTCTCCTCGTGACTGGGGCGCTCAGCCACCTCTCCTCGGTGGGCCTGTGCCCCACACCGTCTGTGGTCCTCGTGGGCGCCCGTTACGCGCACCAACAAAGGCTTGCGCCGCGAGCTCGGATGCACCGAGGCGTTACCCCCGGACCAGTTGGCACGGGCGGTCCGACGGCACTCGCACTCGCTGTCCTACGGCGGCGCGTCGGCAGTCACGGCAACGCTGGAGTCGGGCGCCGACGTGGTGATCGACTGCGTCGGCAGCCCCGAGTCGATTGCCCAGTCCCTTGCCATGGTGCGGCCGCGAGGCACCGTGTGCCTTGTCGGCATGCCCGGCAAGGTCACCGTGGACCTCGCGCCGCTCTGGCACCGGGAGGTCCGGTTGGCCGGCGCGTACGCCTACGGCACCGAGCGCGGCGAGTGCTTGGGGGACCCCACATCGACGTTCTCCCTCGCCTTCGACGTCGTGGCGGCGCAGCGGACGGGACGCCTCGTGTCGGCCACCTATCCCCTCGCCCGGTTCGAGGAGGCCGTGGCCCACGCGGGCGCGGCAGGCCGCCGCGGGGCGGTCAAGATCGCATTCGATTTACGGAAAGGATCGTCTCGATGAGCCGACGACCCGGCTTCGTCCTCGACGTGGACAAGTCGACGCCACCCACCCTGTTCTGGAACGGCGAAGGCTTCACGCTCGAAACGCTGCCCGAAGGAAGCAGGGTGATCTACGCGCCCGAGCCGGTGAAGGCGATCGAGGACCCCTACGGGGCCATCCGCCACGCGCTGTTGCATCCCGAGGGCGATCGGGACCCGTTGCCCGCGCTCTTGCGACCCGGGATGAAGCTGACGATCTGCTTCGACGACGTGTCGCTGCCGCTGCCGCCGATGGAGGCACCCGACATCCGCCAGATGGTGATCGAGACCGTCTTGGACATGGCGGCAGAAGCTGGCGTCGACGACGTGATGCTCATTGCCGCGTTGGCACTGCATCGCCGTATGACCGAGGAAGAGTTGCGCCATGCTCTCGGCGATCGGGTCTACGACGCGTTCGCACCGCACGGCCTGCTCACCCAACACGATGCCGAAGACCCGGACAACCTGATCCATCTGGGCCAGACCGAGCAGGGCGAGGATGTCGAGATCAACAAGCGCGCCGCCACCTCCGATTTGCTGGTCTACGTCAATATCAACTTGGTCTCCATGGACGGTGGGCACAAGAGCGTGGCGACGGGCCTGGCCAGCTACCGGAGCCTGCGCCACCACCACAACCCCCAGACCATGCGTCATTCGAAGTCGTTCATGGACCAACCGTCGTCCGAGTTGCACTCGTCCAACTGGCGCATGGGACGCTTGATCGCGGACTCGGGCGTGCAGGTCTTCCAGATCGAAACAACGCTGAACAACGACACCTTCCCCTCGAATTTCAAATTCCTCCAGAAGCGTGAGTGGGAATGGTCCCTGCGCGACCGCGCCACCTATGCGGCCTCCTCCGCCGCGCTCGCCAAGACGCCTCCCCGGGTGGCACGACAGATCTTCAATTCCATCCGCTCGCCCCACGCGCTGACCTCCGTACAGGCGGGGGAGGTCGAGGCTGTCCACGCGCTGACCACGGCCAACGTCTGGGCCCAACAGGGCGTCGACGTCGGGGGTCAGACCGACATCCTCACGATGGGCCTGCCCTACATCTGTCCCTACAACGTCAACTCCATCATGAACCCGATCCTCGTCGCGTGCCTCGGTCTCGGGTACTTCTTCAACATGTACCGGGGCAAGCCGCTCGTTCGCGAGGGCGGGGTCGTCATCATGCGCCATCCCACCCGGCCCGAGTTTCATCCCGGTCACCACCCGAGCTACATCGACTTCTACGAACAGGTGTTGACGGAGACGGTCGACCCTATGCGGATGCACAAGGAGTACGAGGAGTCCTTTGCCACCGACCCGTGGTACGTGCACCTGTACAGGACCGGCCACGCCTACCACGGCGTGCATCCCTTCTACATGTGGTACTGGTGCGCGCACGCGCTAGCCCACGTCGGCCGGGTCATCGTCGTCGGCGGTGACCCCAAAGCGGTGCGTCGCTTGGGCTTCTCGCCCGCCAGCTCGCTCGACGACGCGCTCGAGATTGCCTCCGACGTCGTCGGACCGTCCCCCACGCTCACTCACGTGCACAACCCGCCCATCTTCATGTCGGACGTGCACTGATGGCCGGCGCTGGTCTGCAGGGCCGTGTGCGCGCTGCCCGCTTCCCCCTCGCTGCGCCGTCGTGGCCGACGACCGTGGAGCGCCCCGACCCCGAACGCAAGGTCGGCCTCGACTACGACCACGAGTGGTCGCGGCGATACCCGGTCCGACTCGCCCGCGCAGTGGTGATGGACAACGTCGCCCGGCCTGCAGCCCGCCTCCTGGCTCCTGCCACCGTCCGCGGGATCGAGTACCTGCGTCACGTCGAGGGGCCAGTGATCTTCGCGGCCAACCACGCCAGCCACATCGACACGCCGCTGCTGCTCACCACCCTGCCGGTCGAGTTCCGGCACCATACGGTCGTGGCCGCAGCGTCCGACTACTTCTTCGACCGCACCTGGAAGTCGGCCCTATGGTCCTTCGCGCTGGCGGCCGTCCCGATTGAGCGGAGCCGGGTGAACCGCAAGTCCGCCGACACCGCGGCCGGGCTCATCGAAGACGGCTGGAACCTGGTCATCTTCCCCGAGGGCGGGCGCTCCCCCGACGGCTGGACCCAGCCTTTCCGGGGTGGCGCCGCCTACCTGGCCCGGCGCACCGGGCGACCCGTGATCCCGGTATACCTCCACGGCACCCGGCACGTGCTGCCAAAGACGTCCGACGACGGCCTTCCACCCGGCGGCTCGGGAACCGAAGCCCGCCGCGGGGGGCGCCTGCGCCGCTCGCCCATCGCCGTCCTCTTCGGCGCGCCCATGACCCCCGACCAGGGCGAGAACGCCCATCGCTTCTCTGACCGGGTCGAGGCGGCGGTCGCCACCTTGTCGCGCGAAGTGCACTCGGACTGGTGGCTGGCGCGCCGCTCGGTCAGCGCCGTGGCCCCGACCGCTGGGGCCGAGACAGCACACCGGGGCCCGACCTCCTCGCCGTGGCGACGGGCCTGGGCGCTCGACGAGCCGCCGTCGCGGGTCCGCGACTCGGAGTGGCCCGACTGAACCCAGCCCGCTCGGCCCGCTCGGCTCGCTCGGCTCGCCCGGAGTGACTCAGCCGGCCTGGTACAGGCGCAACACCTCGAGCAGCTGCTCCTCTGTCACGGGCTTCTCCACCAGCGCGACGGGTCGCACGGCGCGATCGCGGAAGGCCTCCTTGGCATACCCGGTCATGTAGACGACGGCGATCTCGGGCCGCTGGAGCCGGATGGTGTCGGCCAGCTCGGTTCCCTGCATCCGCGGCATGACGACATCGGTCAGCAGCACATCGATCACGCCGTCGTGATCGTGACTGAGCTCGACCGCGGCGTCACCGTCGCGGGCGTCCAACACAGCATAGCCGTTGCGCTCGAGGATCTCGCGGGTCATGGTGCGCAAGACGCGCTCGTCCTCGACGACCAAGATCGTCTTCGTCGAGTCGCGACCCGACATACGTGTGGCGTTCAACGCATTCACTTCCAAGCCATATGGGAGCATAGTGAGGTCGCGCCGTCGCAACCCTGGTGGAGCGTTTGAGGAGGACTCGCCCACGCAACGCGTGGGCCTCAACTGGGCGGGGAGGGCCGAGGGTCGCGAGAGTGCTCGGTGGAGGTGGTAGCAACGGAGCCGTGCAGGTCATCGTGCTCGGCAGTGGCAACCCGCTTCCCGACCCGGCTCGCGCCGGACCCTCCACTCTGGTCCGGACGGGCTCAGGCGACTTGCTCTTCGACTGTGGGCGCGGCGTCCTGATGCGTGCCGCCGCGGCCGGAACGAGTGCTGGTGCCTTGCGTGGACTCTTCCTGACCCATCTCCACAGCGACCACACGACCGATCTGAACGATGTGATCACGTCGCGCTGGATCACCTCGTTCCAACCCAATCCACTGCAGGTGCTCGGGCCGACGGGCACCGCCGCGCTGGTTGAAGCGACCGAGGCGATGCTCGAGCTCGACATCGGCTACCGGCTGGCGCACCATGCGGACCTGCAGTGGCGACCCTCGACCGAGGCGGTCGAGTGCGCAAGCGGCGAGGTGTGGCGCAACGGCGATGTCACGGTGACGGCCGCTCCGACCGAGCACGCACCAGTCCGCCCGACCCTCGCCTACCGCATCGACGATGGCTCGACCTCCGTGGTGGTGTCGGGTGACACCGTCCCGTGCGCGGGGCTCGACGAACTCTGCGTAGGAGCGGACGCGTTGGTGCACACCGTGATCCGGCGCGACCTGATTGAGCCGATCGGATTGCCACGGCTGACCGACGTTCTCGACTACCACTCGACGGTGGAGGACGCGGCACGTACGGCGGCCCGCGCCGGCGTGGGCACGCTCGTCCTCACCCATCTGGTGCCGGCTCCCCCGCCGGGCGCCGAAGAGGAGTGGGCCGCGCTGGCCCGCGAGCACTTCGCCGGCGTCGTGGTCGTGAGCAACGACCTGACGACGTGCGACGTGGCCTTGTCCGGGTGAGTGAGAACGTCCGGCCGTTGCTCGCCACCCGGTCGCGCGAACTCAGAACACGATCCGCCCGCCGTAGCCGATAGCGAGCCACAAGCAGGAGAGCACCAGCCACAGCACGTTGAGAACCGTTCGCATCAGATGCCTCGTTCGTCGGTCACCGAGCGGACCGCGTGGCGTGGCTGCCTCTCGTGGCCCTGTGCCGACGCAGCCGACGTCGCCCGCCCACCGTCGCGAGTCGCTCCGCGCGCAGCTGCTCGGACGCGGTGTCGTCGAGCGGGGCAAGCGCCGCGTCGCCGAGCGCCCAGCCCAACAACACGTCGGCCAAGGCCGGGTTGCGCGCCAGCACCGGGCCGTGCAGGTAAGTCCCGACGATCCGCTCGCACACCGCGCCCTCGCTGGCGTCACCGCCGCCGTTGCCCACGCCGACCGTGACGTGTCCGAGCGCCGTCGTGCCGTCCGCCAGTGTCGTGCGCCCGCCGTGGTTCTCGAAGCCACTCAGCACCGGCAGGTCCGCCACGCCCGTCGCTTCAGCCAGGACCTCGCCTACCGCGCGGGGGCCCTCGCCCTTGCGCGTGTCCATCTCGAGGAGGCCGAGCCCCTCATGCGACGAGCCGTCCGCTCCCGGGAAGGTCTGTCCGACCACCTGGAACCCGGCGCACACCGCGAGCACGACCGCGCCGCCGGCGACGCGCCGGCGCGAGCATCCCGTCGTCGATCAGCGTGCGGGCTGCCCGCACCTGGGGCCCGTCTTCGCCCCCGCCGAGACAGTAGATGTCGGCCTCGGGCAGGGGTCGGTCGGAGACCGCCTGGAGCAGCTCGACCGGCTGGCCCCGCCACTCGGCTCGTCGGGCCAGGATGAGCCCGTTGCCGCCGTCACCGTAGGTCCCGAGCAGGTCCGGATACACCACCGCGACGCGGAGCACGTCACTCACGCGGGAGCCCCCAACAGATCGTGGAAGGCCGTGTAGTTGCCGATCACGTCGACCGTACCGCCAGCCGCCTCGCCGGCATGAAGGACCGCTTTCACGGGGTCTGCCTCGGTGACATGCCCGACGCCGGCGTAGTGCAGGCGCACCGACAGGTCACGGAACCGCTCCCCTGTCGCCACCACGGCCCGGCCCGCGAGGCACTCGTACGGGACGTCCCAGAGCCAGCTGGGGTCGGTGCCGTCTGCCACCCTGGCGTTGATGCTCACCACGAGTGGCGTCTCGGTCCCAACCACCAGATCGAGGAGTTCATCCCACCCCGCCGGGTTCTTCGCCAGCATGAGCCGCGCACCGACGTCCCCGAAGTCGCGCACCGTGAATCGCCCGGCCACCTCGCGCACCGACGCCATGGCCTCAAGCGCTGATCCGGCGTCCACCCCGCAGACCTCGCTGGCAACGGCGGCCATCAACGCATTGGCGAGGTTGAACCGCCCGGGTAGTTCGAGGTGGATCGGATAGGTCCGGCCGTCCGCCCACACCGCGTGGGCCGTCCCGTCCGGACCCGGAACGAGGCTCGCCTCTGGCTCAGGTCGGGTGAACCCGCACGACGAGCACGACCACGTGCCCTCGCCGAAGGTGATGCGCTCCTCGCAGGAGGGACAGCCGACGGCGTCGAGCTGCCAGCGCAAACCCGCTCCCACCCAGTGCACGTCGCGTGCCGCACCGGCTCCCCACACCACGAGTGGGTCGTCGGCGTTCGCGACGACGTGGGTATGCGGCGCGGCCGCCAGCGCAGCGCGCCAGCGCCCCGCCACCATGCGCACCTCGTTCGTCCGATCGAGCTGGTCACGCGAGAGGTTCAGCAAGACCGCGGCGGTCGCAGTCGTCGCGGTCAACACCCGCGGAAGGTACGCCTCGTCCACCTCGAGAACCGCGCGACGGCGCGTCCGTCCCCGCCAGCGCAGCCACGTGGCCGGGCGGCATGTTGGACCCGGTCTCGTTGCTGACGACGGGCTCTCCCCCAGATCCCAGACCGACGGTCACCAGCCTCGTGGTGGTCGTCTTCCCGTTCGTCCCGGTGACGAGCACGACCTGACGCCCCGCGCTCAGGTGCTCGAGCAGCCGCGGATCGAGGCGAAGCCCGGCGCGTCCCCCGGCGACCGTTCCCTGACCACGGCCAAGCCGGCGCGACGCGGCGTTCACCGCGCGCGTCGTCGCGCTCGCGAGCCCCGCCCTCACCGAGGGGGCTTCGTACGCGCCAGCTCGTCGGGTGTGGGCTCGTGAGGCTCCCGGGCCTCGGGCGGCAGCAGCGCGCTGATGGCCGCATGATTGTCTCGGTGTCTGCCTTGGCATCCGTCAGCGAGAGCGCCACCGGCTTGCCGACGCGTACCGGACGGTAGGCGGCTGACGGACGAGCGTCACGTCGGGCACCCGCGCCGATCTCGGCCACACCTTCTCGGTCCCCCACAGCCCGACGGGCACGACGGTGGCGCCGGTCGACGCGGCCAGACGCGCCGTTCCCGGTCTTGCCGTGCAGCACCGGTTCGAAGAAGTCGTAGCCGCGCGGGATGGTGCCCTGGCGGCAAGACGATCACCACCTCGCCCGCCTTCAAAGCGGCCTCGGCCTCGCGGAGCGGTTGGCCCGATCCGCTGCCCCGGTCGACCGCGATGCCACCGATGGCGCGTGCGACCATCCCGACGACGGGAGCATCGAAGATCTCCTTCTTGCCGAGGAAGCGCACCGGTCGCCCGATCTCGCGGGCGACCAGGGCGAGGGCGGCCACGTCGAAGTAGCTCCGGTGATTGGCGGCCAGCAGGACGGGCCCGCGGGTCGGCACATGCTCGATGCCCGCGATGTCGAAGCGGGCGTAGGGAAAGGAGAGCTTGCGGACGAAGGGCCGCAAGAGGTGGTACGGCTCGAACCCGATGACGCTCGGGACCCCCGGCGGACGGTCCCAGTGCTCGACCGACCAGCAGCGGGCGGTGGCGACGACCATCAGCGACGGATCCGGGTTCACCGCGTGTGGCGTGCCCACGCTCGAGAGCAGCGGGACGTCGAAGATGCTGTCGCTGCAGGCGTGGCACTCGCTCAAGTCGACCGAGTTGGCGTCCGCCCAGCGCCGGACGGCGCGCAGCTTGCCGGTCCCCCACACGAAACCCTCGTAGAGGCGGCCGGTGTAGCGGCCCTCGTCCGTCTCGTAGGCGGTGGCGATGAGGTCGTCGAAGCCGTAGGCCTCCGCGAACGGAGCGATCATGTCGAGGGGCGTCGTGGTGGTGAGCACCAGTCGGTGGCCCGTCGGCCCGGAAGGCGGCAAGGCGCTGCGGGGCGAACGGGGCGACCAACTCGCTGAGGGCGGCCACCGCCCTGCGGCCGGCGGCCTGGACCTGGTCCTGGCGCCAGCCCCCGGGCCACCCGGGCCGCCGCCCGCACGAGGCCCATGGACAGGAGGTTCTCGCCGAAGCGGTCGTTGACCGCGTAGAGCAGCTTGTCCCCCGGCAGCGATCGACCCTCGGGGAGCACGCCCTCGGCCACGAGGGCTCGATTGAGCACCTGACCCGAGGCATGGGCCAGCAGGGTCCGATCGAGGTCGATGAAGACGGCGCTTGCGCTCCCGCTGGTCGCCACGGACACGCAGCCTAAAGCAGTTCGATCGCCCGGCAGGGGGTCGAAGAAGGCCGTCGGCGTTCGCGCAAGGCTCGGCAGATCGTGCGCTGAGGTCACGGCGGCGAAAGAGGTCCGAAATTAGGAGAAGGGATCGCCGGGGGGGAGGGCGATCCCTTCTCGAGACTCACCAGGGCTAGGAGGGGGGGCTTCCGATTCCCTGCGGTCTGACATTCCATTTTGTCGGCCTTTCGGCAATCAGTCAAGCAGCTTTAGGAGATACTTTCTATCAGTTATACTGATGGTCAACGCAACTCGGGCAAGCGTTTCTTGCAGAAAGGCCGCCATGGAACTGAAACATCTGCAAGCACTCCTGGGCATCGCCGACACCGGCAGCTTCTCCGCCGCCGCGGCCTCCATCGGCACGGTGCAGTCGAACGTCTCAGCCCACGTGGCCCGCCTGGAGCGCGAGCTCGACGTCCAACTGGTCGACCGGTCCTCGGGACGGCTGACCGAGGAGGGCGACGTCGTGATCGAGCGGGCGAGGCGGGTCATGAACGAGCTCGAGGCGATGGTGGCCGACGTGACCGCGCTGCGCGAAGAGGTCGTCGGGACGGTTCGCCTCGGCATGATCGGCACGACGGGCCGCTGGCTGGTGCCCCAGCTCTTCGACCTCTTGCGGGTGCGCCATCCCCACATCCACCTCAACGTCGCCGAGGGCTCGAGCGTCCAGCTCGAACAGCAGCTGGCCTCGGGGCAGCTGGACCTTGCCGTCGTCACCTTCCCCCTCAGCGGCGACGAGATCATGGCCGCGCAGCTCTTCGACGAGGACCTTGTCCTGGTGCTTGCCGCCGGGACACCCGCTCAGCACCGAGGCCTCGGTGGACCTCGAGACGGCTCTCCGAGCTCGAGCTCCTGCTCCCGGCGCCGGGCACGGCGCTGCGGGCGGAGATCGACAGCGCCACCGTGCCTGCTCGCATCGATCTGCGCCCCGCCATGGAGCTCGACGGCGTTCGCCTGATCGCCTCGCTGGCCTTCGACGGCTACGGGCCGGCGATCCTGCCCGCCACGGCGGTGCCGGGCCACCTGCGCGGCCGCTTCTCGGTCCTCCCCGTCGCCGGGATCCCCCGCCGACGGGTCGGTGTGGCCCAGCGCCGCCGCGGTCTGCCGTCGGCCCCCGCCCGCGCCGTCATCGACGTCTTGGGCCTCGTCGTCAACGACGCCCTGTCGATGCCCGAGGGGATCCACCCGACCTAATATCACGGTCGCCCGCGAGAGCGATCCGGGCACGGGCAGCGCCGAGAGGCCGTGGCCTCAGCCTGCGGCTGGGCGCGGCTCTCGCCACATCGTCCACATGGCGGCCCATCCGGGAGGCGCACCTCCTTGACCACCTCGAACCCGTGGCGGCGGTAGAAGGGGACGTTGCGCTCCTTGGACGACTCGAGGTAGCAGGGCATGCCCTCGGCGTCGCAGTGTGCAAGGACCGGGCGCATCAGGGCGCCGCCGATGCCCTTGCCCTGCTGGTCGACCGCGGTCCCCAGGCTGGCCAGGTACCAGTGGGGCTCGTGGGGATGGAGCGACTCGACCAGGTTGAGCAGGCGCAGGGTCGCGGCCAGGTTGGCCGCCACGTAGGGAAGCACCGGCACCATCGTGAGGATGCCCCGCAGCCCGGTGAGGAGCGGCTTGCCCGCCGGCGCCCAGATGGCCGAGCCGGCGTATCCCTCGGCCACGTAACAGCCGCCGAAGGGGAGGTAGTCGGCCCGCATCTGGGTCCGGAAGAAGGCGCGCAGCCCCGGCTCGCGGCGCGACTCCTTCGGGAACACGTAGATGGACACGGGATCGTCCCAGAACGTCCGCGCCATCTGGGCGGCCATGGCGTCCACGTCGGCGTGCGGTGGCACGCCGGACTACTGGCAGGGCAGGTTCGTGAACCATGTCGGTGTCGATGGTGGCAGAGGCCCCGGCCAGGCGCCACCCGGTGCGGCGCTGGCGTGTGCCTGTCCCAGCGCGGCGAGCTCGGGTGCCAGCTTCAACCCGACGAAGATCCCGCCCGAGCGCGTGAAGTGAACGCCGTCGGCGCAGCGGACGTTGACCGACCCGACCGTCGGCGAGTACTTGCCGCCGGGTGACACCAGCGCGTTGAGGTCGAAGACGTACACACGGCTCCCGCTCGGCCGCCGACCGGCGTCGTGTTCGCCACCGCCCGCATGGTGTCGTTGTCGATCTGCACCCGGACGGGTTGTCCTCTGGCCACGGTGTCCCGGTCGGTGACGGTCCCGCTGTCGTAGTACGGCGTCGTGGCGAGGACGACGGTGGCGCCCTTCGACCCGAGGACGGCGACCGCCTGGCGAAAGCGGTTCTCGACGTAGCTGTCGAAGGAGGCTCGCCCAGGTTCTGCCACTGCCCTCCGACCTCCTGGTCGAAGGTCTCGCCGCGGGCGACGTAGACCACCACGTCGGGGTTGTACGCGTCGACCCAGGTCGCGCCAGCGTACTCAGCAGCGAGGTCGGGATCGTTGCCCACGTCGCAGGGCGCGTCCGGGCTCACCGTGTAGAAGAGGACCTTGATCTCGGTCTGCATCGAGAGGGAGCACCCGGGCGTCCCTCGTTGGCGATCTGGACGTTGTACTGGCTTCGCCTCCTCCGCCAGGCCGACCCCGAGCGTGCCCGCGACGGAGTCGCCCACGAACAAGACCTTCACCGGCTTGGTGTCCCGTCGACCGCCGGCGGCGGCGGCAGAGAGATAGCGACGGCACGGTGCTGGTCGTGGTCGTCGTCGGGGGTCCGCGGGCGCGCGGCGCACGCCAGGGTGGCGCGGCGGTCACCGGCGGCTGTCGCGGCCGTGCTCGTCGTCGTCGCGCGCCACGACGCTGAGCTGGGAGCCCTGGAGCTCGGTCGCGCCCACCGGCATCAGCGTGCTGACGAAGACGGCGCTGATCGCCGCAGCCGCGCCGAGGGGCGCCGCGATCCACGAGCGCCACCGCCGCAGCGCGCCCCGGCGGATCGGCATCTCGACCAGGTCGTAGCTGATGGCCGCGATGGCGACCGTGATGCCCACCCGGGCCAGGAAGAGCGGGTAGACGCCCCAGTGCAGGCGCTGTCCGGTCACGCACGAGCAGCACCGGCCAGTACCAGAGGTAGACCCCGTAGGAGATGCGCCCCCACTGCGGCAGCGGCGGCAGTTCCAGAGGCGGACCACGAGCGAGCGCGGCGCCACCGCGCACCCGAGGACCACGGCGCCGGCCAGGAGGCTGGCCACGAGGAACCCGCCGCTGAAGGCGAAGGTCGACGTCTCCGACGTCGTGCACCACAGCGCGGCAGTGCCGGCGATCCCGACGACGGCCAGGACCGAGGCGGTGCGGGTGAACCAGCGGCGCTGGCTGCCCTCGCGCCAGAGCGTCAGCCCGATGGCGATGGCCGCCCCGACCAGCAACGCCTGGGCGCGGGTGTCGGTGCCGTAGTAGGCGCGGGTCGTGTACCCGTTGGGGGCGAGGAACGCCATGAGGATGGCCGAGGCCAGCGAGCCCAGAGCAGGCGACCGCGAAGAGCACGTGGAGGCGGCGGCGCCGCGTCCACTCCAGGTGCTTCGCTCGGCCGGGCGCGCCGACGAGGAGGCGTCCGCCCCCGAGCACCGGCACGACACGCCCGCCGGCCTGCGCCGACCGCCGGGAATCGCGACGGCGCGACGGCGACCGAGCGACCACCGGGCCTGGCCGACGTGCCGATCTTCAGCACGGCCAGCACGATGAGCGGCCACACCAGATAGAACTGCTCCTCGATCGCCAGCGACCACGTGTGCAGCAGGGGTGACGGCTGGTTCGAGAGCGAGAAGTACGTCACCCCGCCGTGGATGGAGTACCAGTTCGAGAAGTAGAAGATCGTCGAGACGGCGTCCCCGAGGAGGTGCGGCGTCTGCAGGAGGCTGCGGGAGCACCGCCAAGACGATGCCGATGACGGCGACCAGGAGGAAGAGCGCGGGCAGCAGCCGGCGGGCGCGGCCCGCCCAGAACCGGCGCAGGCGGATCGTCCCGCTGCCGCCCCACTCCTTGACGAGCAGTGAGGTGATCAAGAACCCCGAGAGGACGAAGAACGAGTCGACCCCGTAGAACCCGCCCGGGCACCGAGTTCAAACCGGTGTGGAAGGCGATGATGGCGAGGACCGAGAGGGCGCGGATGCCGTCGAGGCCGCGGATGTGGCCAAGCGTCGGCCGGGCCCCGCGTGCGTTAGCGTCCGTGCTCATGTCGCGCCAGGCTCCTCCCGCCGCCCCCGGCGGGTCCTCCGTCCCATACTGGGGAAACGTGGCGCTGCGTCCCGCGTCCTACTGCCTCAGTCGCTGCCCCGGTCCGGTCCCCCAGCCCCATGACTGCGTGCTGAGGATCGGCATCTTGGGGGCGGCCCGTATCGCCCCCACGCCCTGGTGAAGCCGGCCCGCCGGACCGGCAGCGCGCGTCGTGACCGCCGTCGCGGCCCGCGACCGGGCCCGGGCCGAGGAATTCGCACGCAAGCAGGGCATTCCCCGCGTCCTCGACTCGTACGCCCAGCTGATCGCCGACCCCGACATCGACGCGATCTACAACCCGCTCCCGAACGGGCTGCACGGCTACTGGACCATCGCCGCCGCTGCGGGCCGGCAAGCACGTCCTCTGCGAGAAGCCCTTCACCGCCAACGCCGACGAGGCCCGGGCCGTGGCCGAGGTGGTCAACGGCAACCCCGGTGTGGTGGTCATGGAGGCCTTCCATTACCAGTACCACCCCTTCGCCAAGCGGCTGGTCGAGATCGTCCGCTCCGGCGAGCTCGGCAACGTCTCGAACATCGACGTGGCCTTCTCGGCGCCGCTGTGGAAGAAGGGCGACATCCGCTACCAGCTCGGCGCTGGCCGGCGGCGCCACCATGGACATGGGCTGCTACCCGATCAGCCTCCTGCGGCTGCTCGCTCCGGGTCCTCGGGTCATCAGTGCCGAGGCGAAGCTGTCCTCGCCCGGCGTCGACCGCGCCATGGACGCGCACTTCTCGCTGCCCGACGGGGGCAGCGCCCACATCGGCTGTTCCATGTTCTCGTCGTCCATCCTGCGCCTGCACGCCGAGGTGATCGGGGACGACGGGAAGGTCTCGATCTTCAACCCCTTCGCTCCCCAGCACGGTCACCGCATGAAGGTCACGACCTCGCTCGGCACCCGCAAGGAGCGTTTCAGCCGGCGACCGACCTACGACTTCCAGCTCGAGGCGTTCGTCGCCGCGGTCGAGGACGGCGCGTCGTTCCCGACCACCGCGGCCGACGCGATCCGCACGATGGAGCTGATCGACGCCATCTACACCGCCGCCGGCCTGCCCGTCCGTCAACCGACGCCCGTCGGCTGATGCCACTCGACGCCGGACGACCTCTCGGCACTGGCGGATGCCGCGCTCGACGCCGCGTCGGGCTGCCAGGCGGCGGAGCTCCGGGTCGAGCGCATCCGGAGCCAGACCGTCCGCCTGCACGACGCGCAACCCCGAGACCACGGCGGACGACACCGAGTTCGGCATGGGCGTGCGCGTGGTCGTCGACGGCGCCGTCGGGTTTGCCGCCTCCGTCGACGTGCGGCCGGAGGAGGCGGCCGGCCTCGTCGCCCGGGCCAAGGAGATGGCGAGCGTCACGAGCAGCACCGGCGGTGGCCGCGTCGAGCTAGCGCCCGAGCCCTCGCACGGTGAGGTGACGTGGTCGAGCGCCTTCGAGGTCGACCCGTCGACGGTGCCGACTGGCCGACAAGATCGCCCTGCTCGCCGAGTGGAGCGAGCGCCTGGCGCGCCACGACGTCGTCTCGCACACCAGCGCGTCGCTGCTGGCCGTCTCCGAACAGACGTATCTGGCCGACCTCAACGGGACGCGGGCCACCCAGCACCGTGTCCGGCTCCAGGCGCAGCTCGAGGCCCTGGCGCTGTCGGACTCGGGCTTCGAGACCATGCGCACCCTGGCCCCGCCGGTCGGTCGCGGCTGGGAGTTCCTCACCGGGCCGGCCGGCAACGGCAACTGGGACTGGGACGCCGAGCTGGCCGAGCTGCCCGAGCTGCTGGCCGAGAAGCTCCACGCGCCGTCGGTCCAGGCGGGCGACTACGACCTCGTGATCGACCCCTCGAACCTGTGGCTGACCATCCACGAGTCGATCGGCCACGCCACCGAGCTCGACCGCGCCATGGGGTACGAGGCGGCCTATGCCGGCACCTCCTTCGCCACCTTCGACAAGCTCGGCACCCTCGCCTACGGGTCGCCCGTCATGCACGTCACCGGCGACCGAACCGTTGAGCACGGCCTCGCCACCATCGGCATCGACAGCGAGGGCGTGGATCGCCCAGTCCTTCGACCTCGTGCGCGACGGGACGCTCGTCGGCTACCAGCTCGACCGCTCCATCGCGGCCGCCATGGGCTTCGAGCGCTCCAACGGCTGCGCGTTCGCCGACTCGCCGATGCACGTGCCGATCCAGCGCATGGCCAACGTGTCGCTGGCGCACGCCGGCGCGGAAGGCCCGAGCACCGAGGACCTCATCGCCGGCGTCGACCGCGGCATCTTCATCGTCGGCGACAAGAGCTGGTCCATCGACATGCAGCGCTACAACTTCCAGTTCACCGGGCAGCGCTTCTACGCCATCGAGAACGGCCGGCTGGCCGGGCAGCGTCAAGGACGTCGCCTACCAGGCGACCACCACCGACTTCTGGGGCGCCATGGAGGCCGTCGGGGGCGAGTCCACCTGGGTGCTCGGCGGCGCCTTCAACTGCGGCAAGGGCCAGCCCGGGCCAGGTGGCCCCGGTCTCGCACGGCTGCCCGTCGGTCCTCGTGCGCGGCGTGCGGGTCCTCAACGCCCGCGAGGAGTCGGGACGCTGAGCATGGGCGCGTGATCGGCGCCGATGACGAGAGCGGTGACGAGGTGATCCCGGCGCAGGAGCTCGTCGAGCACGGCCTGGCGCGCGCGGATGCGGCGCGGGGCCGACGGCTGCGTCGTGCTGGTCGAGGAAGGCAGCCATGCCGACGTGCGCTTCGCGCTGAACACGACCACGACCAACGGCGTGCAGCGCGGGCGGGCCGTCAGCGTGATCGCGTTCGCCGGCGAGTCGTCGGGCACGGCACGGCGCACCGGCGTCGTCGGCACCGAGGGCGTGGCCGAGATGGTGGACGCCGCGCTGGCCGACGCCAAGGCCGCACCGGCGGCCGAGGACGCCTTCGCACTGGTCGAACCGGGTGAGGACGTCCGCCGGCGGCCCGGCGCGCCTTCTCCTCGGCGCCCGAGGAGACCGACTCGGGCGTGCTCGAACCGGTCCTCTCCTCCCTCTCAGGCGCCTTCGAGCGGGCCCGGGCCCGCGACGCCGTGCTGGCCGGGTTCGCCGAGCTCGATCTCGACACGCTGTATCTCGGCAGCTCCACCGGGCTCCGGCTGTCCCACGCGCAGCCGACCGGTGCGGTCAGCCTCGTCGGGCGAACGGCCGACGGCGCCAGCTCCGCCTGGGTTGCCGCCCCGACCATTGCGCCGTCGCTCGGCGAGATGGAAGAGGAGATCTGGCGGCGCCTGGACTGGGCCACGCGCCAGATCGCGCTCGAAGCCGGCCGCTACGAGGTGATCCTGCCGCCGTCGGGGGTGGCCGACATGATGGCGATGCTGGCCTTCGACGCCCTCGGCGGCCAGGACGCCGAGGACGGCCGCACCGTGTTCTCCAAGGAGGGCGGGGGCACCCGGCTGGGCGAGACCATCGCCACGCTCCCCTTCACGCTCTCGAGCGACCCCGCCGAGCCCGGGATCGAGTGCACGCCTTTCGTCGCCACGGCGGCCAGCAGCTCCGAGGTGTCGGTGTTCGACAACGGGCTGGCCATCGGGCGCACCGACTGGCTCCGCGACGGCGTCCTCGCCCGCCTGCGCTACCACCGCGCCGGCGCGGCTCGCTCGGGAGTCGAGATGGGCCCCTACGTCGACAATCTGGTGCTGCGCTGCGGCGCGGCGGAGGGCGGGTCGATCGACGACATGGTGGCCCGCACGGAGCGGGGCTTGCTGCTCACCTGCCTGTGGTACATCCGCGAGGTCGACCCGGCGACGCTGCTCATGACGGGGCTCACCCGAGACGGCGTCTACGTCATCGAAGACGGTGTGGTCGTGGGCGCCGCCAACAACTTCCGCTTCAACGAGAGCCCGGTCGACCTGCTCGCCCGGGCGACCGAGGTCGGCACGCCGGTGCGCTCGCTGGGCCGCGAATTCGGCGAGTACCTCAACCGGACGATCACGCCCGCCGCTGCGCATCCCCGACTACAACATGAGCTCGGTGAGCCAGGCGAGCTGACGGCGTCGACGTGGAGGGGGGCCCGTGGAGGCGCCTCGTGGAGGCGGTTGACGGGTCGGCCCGGATCAGGGGCGCGTACTGATGACGACGGTGTTGGCCGCGATGTCCTGCACTGTCTGCTTCCGGGAACTGGCGGCAGCCCAGATGCCAGTAGTCACCAACCCGAGAATCGCGAGCACTCGCAGCAAGGACCCGGCCGTGGGATCGGGCTGCCCGCTGTCGACGTAGGTAATGACGGCCGCGATCTGCAACCACAGCCCGCTGAGCCCGAAGAAGGTCAACACCCGCGCCCACGACTGCGCCATGGTCATCGCTGCGCCCGTCGTGCGGTCAACGGCGCGCACACCGACGGCCATCATGCCGACCGTCCGACTGCAGAACCGGAAGAGCAGGAGCGGGTATCCGACCACGGCCACGACCGAGACGGCGACGACCGCCACCTCGGCGCCGGTGTTCGCGAGCGAGCCGGTGGTGCCCGAGACCGACGACTGGGTCGCGAGGTTGGCCACGCCGATGACGACACCGATGACGAAGAGCGGCACGCCCACGACGATCGAATCGATCACATAGCCGGTGAGGCGCCACCACCAGCCCGCCAGCTCGAACGGGCCAGCCTGCGTGACGACCTGCGCCCGCTGGCGGGCCGGCGCCATCGGGGGTTGGGCGAGGTGAGAGGTCCACGTCGTGCCGTCCCACCAGCGGAGCGCGGGCTGACCCGAGGGGTCGGGATACCAGCCCGGCGGAGGCAAGCCCGCCGGGGGCGGCGGGACCCAGGACATGGCCGAACGATAGGTGGCCTGCTCATGGCCTCTGCGCGCCCCGCTGATGGAGCGGTCTGAATCGGTCCGACGCCTCAGACCGGTCGTCGGGCCTCCACCAGCATCCGGCGCGCGGTCGAGACGAAGACGCCTTCGCTCTCGATGAGCGCGTGCATGCGGCGCAGCGGCTCGGCGTAGGAGTCGGGGGTGAACCCGGGGACCGTCCAGGGAACCTTGCGGAGGAAGTGCACGACCGCGGCCACGTCGAAGAATTCGACACGCAGTGCGCACGAGCGGAGCTCGAGCACCTCGAGACCGGACGCCTCCGCACCGGCGCGGGTGGCGGCCACACTGCGGCGGTCGTTAACCGGCTGCGGCCCCATCATGAATTCGGTGAGCTCTCGGTTCGTGCCCGCGCCGATCTGTTGGGAAAAGTAGATGCCGCCGGGCCGCAGGACCCGTGCGATCTCCTCCCAGAGGACGACGACCGGGTGGCGGCTCACCACCAGGTCGAAGGAACACGGCGCGAACGGCAGCACCGGAAGGTCCGCGACTGCGACGACATGGATCCCGAGCGGGAGGAGCCGTGCACGGGCCTGGGCCACGTTCGGAGGCCACGACTCGGTCGCCACGAGCAGAACGGGCCGGCTGTCGACGTGCGACCGCAGCGCGCTGGCACGGGCGGTGGCGAGAACCTCGCCTCCGCCCGTCTCTACGTCGAGCGCCGCGCCGGCTCGGGCCAAGCGCGACGCCAGCAGGCCGGCATACCCCCAAGCCGGGCGTTCCTCGGTGGCGCGACCGTCGAACCACGAGAAGTCCCAGCCCTCGACCGGGACGCGCAGCCCCTCGTCGACGAGCTCCTCGAAGGAGGCCACGGCGGACAGTGCTCGGGCCTAGAGCGCGGCGAACACCGCGTCGATGAGCGCGCGATTGCGAGTGCTCTGCCAGCGAGGGACGACGTCGTTCATCACGTACCCGAAGGCCACACCGCTATCGGGGTCGGCGAATCCGACCGCGCCGCCCGTGCCGAAATGGCCGAAGCTACGCGGATTTGGACCGAACGGTCGACGGGGCACGGTCGGTTTGAAGCCCAGCCCGAAGGTGACGTCCTCGTGCAGGATCGGACAGAAGCCGCTCGACTGCGGTGACGTCGCCTCGGCCAGCAGCTCGGGAGAGAGCAGCCGTCCCGGTTCGAGCAACGCGGCGTATATGCGCGCAACGCCTTCTGCGCTGCCGTGCCCGTTGGTGGACGGCACCTCCGCGTTCCGCCACTCGTCCGAATTCACCACGCCCATCGAAGAGTACCCAGGAGGGTTGACGTAGCTGAGCATCTCCATCAACTCGTCGCCGTCGAGGGAGGCGAACTCCGCCGCTGACGGCGACGGGGCAGGACCATGGAAGACCACCTCGGCGCAGCGTCGCCGCGCATCCGACGGCACACCGACATGCACGTCGGCACCCAACGGACCGGCGGCGGCGGCGAGCCGCGCCGCGCTCGACTCACCACTGACGCGTCGCACGATTTCGCCCACCAGATGTCCGTAGGTGTTGGTGTGATAGGCGTGGCGTGTGCCGGGCTCCCACCAGGGCTCGGTCGCGGCAAGGGCGGCCGACATACGGCCCCAGTCCCAGAGATCCTCGTTGCTGAGCTGCTCGCGGATGGCCGGCACGCCGGCGCGGTGGCACAAGGCATGCCGGAGGGTGGCCTGCTCCTTGCCGCGGGCCGCGAACGCAGGCCAGACCTCTGCGATCGGGTCGTCGAGCCCGAGCTGACCGCGTTCGACCAGCTTCAGCGCCACGAGCGCCAGGAAAGGCTTGCCGACGGAGTAGTAATTCACGAGCGTGTCGTGACCCCACGGCTCCCGCCGTGCCGCATTAGTCCACCCACCCGCGAGATCGACCACCGTGGCGCCGTCGATCATCACGAAGACGGCCGCGCCGAGCTCACCGCGCTCAGCGAAGTTGCAGGCGAACTGGACGCGCACACCGGCGAAGCGTGGGTCGCAGTGGCCCGAAACCGGCACGTCCGAGCTTCGACCCGTCACACCACCATCATGACCGCGGGCTTCCCTCGCCCGCCTCCGATTCAGAATCCCATGCCCGCTTCGACCAGCTCGTAGCCGCTCCGCGCCGTGCCAGGCGTTTATGCCCTCCCGGCGGCGACACGCCGCTCCCTCCCGGTCCGGACCTCCGCGGCCGTCGCCCGGCCTGCCGGCGGCGCGCCATCAGAGCCCCTCGTCCGGTCAGGTTGCCCGCGCCGGCGAGGGCGATACCCGCCAGAATGGCGCCGGCCCTCGCCGCGCCCCATGGGTCCCCCCGGACCGCTTGCCCGAGCGCGCGCGGCACGCCACGGGTCAAAGCCCGGCTCACGAAGCCGATGTCCGCGGCCATGGTGGCTGCCTCCTCCATCTGGCGGAAGGCCTCGACCTTCCCCTTGTTCACGAAGAAGCATCGCCGCCAAAAATAGTGCCACGTCGTACGCGTCCTGGGCACGTGGTGCCATACCTGCGCCATCGGCTCGTAGACGATGCACTCGTCGGGGAACGAATGCACAAGGCGGTGGCACATATCCATGTCGTCGTGGTTGTCGGAGTGGAAGCCTCCGATCTCGGCGAGGGCCTCGCGCCGCACGGACATGTTCGCCCCGATGAGCCGGGGCTGCGTGGCCCGAGACCGAGGGAGACCCTCGTACGCACACCCGAAGACCCAGTCGAATTCGATTGGGAACCAGCCAGGACGCGTCTTCTCAAAATCCGGGATCGGGGCACCGCCCACGGCGATCACCCGCCCGTCCTCGTAGGGCTCAAGGAGCCGGTCCAGCCAGTCCGGGCTTGCCCACGCATCGTCGTCGAGGAAGACCACGATCTCACCGTGGGCGACCTCGGCTGCGGAGTTCCGCGCCGGAGCCGAGATGGCCTCCGAATTTGTTGGCGATGACGACCACGGGTATCCGTCGATCCTCGCCTCCGGGTGGCCACTCGCGCCGACACCGTTCCAGCAGGGCGTCGTTGTGGTCGATGCAGACGATTACCTCGAGGGGATCGCGCTTCTGGTTCAACACCGACTCCAGGGATTTCACCAGGAGGGCCCAGCGATCTTCCGTGTATGCGCAGATAACTACCGATGCCGTCAGCATGACGCCCTTATGTGCGCTGTCCGGTCTCGGTGACACAAAAGGAGCGCATCGCCAAGGCACCACCCTTTCCTCTCGCCGACTTCTAGGCGCCGAACACGCCGCTGTTCACCGCCTGCACCGGAGTCTACGACCATACCGATCGTGCCTCCATGTGCGCACGGGATCAGCGCGTGCCCCTCTCCATGCTCGTGCCCGAGAGGATCTCCCCGTACAGTTCGCAGATCTCATCGACACAGTCGTCCCATGTCGGCAGCTTCGGAGCGACCGGATCCGGACGGCGTGCCACGTCGGCCAAGACCTGGGCCAAGGCGCGCGGCGAACTGTCGAGGGGCACTGCGACGGCGAGACCTTCAGCCGCCAGTTCCGATAGCCCAGAGTTGTCCGCCACTACGGCCTTCCGCCCGAGGGCGATGGCCTCGATGACGGCGACGGGATGCGCTTCGAATTCGCTCATCAGGACGACGACGTCGCTGCTGTTCACCAGCGCACCGAGCGCCTGCCGCTGCGTGGCGTCGAACGAGGTGAACGTCACCGCGTAGTCGATCTTGAGCCGTGTGGCCAAGCGACGCAGTTCGCGCTCGAAGCTGCCCCGACCGATCACGGCAAGGTGGGCACCGGGCTCCAATTCGAGAAGGGCCGGCATCGCCTCGATCACGCGTTGGTGTCCCTTCAACCGGTCGAGTCGACCGATCGAGCAGACCAAGGGCGACCCCGAGACCTCCGGTGGCGCCACCCCCACTGGGAGCGCCTCTGCCCCGTTGCGGATAAGCCGGATCCTCTCCGGTTCGAGCCCGAGTCGCCCGGACCACGTCTCGATCTCGAAGTGACACACCGCGACCAGCGCCTTCGCGCGGCGAAGAAGCGGTCCCACGGCGCTGCCACTGCATGCCCCTGACCATCTTTCTCACACGGCTCGAGTGGCCGCCGCCGTGGAAGGTGGCCACCGTGGGAACCCCAGACTGCTGGGCGGCCCTGAGCGCCATCGGGGGCAGGAAATTGTTCACACCTTGCACATGGATCAGGTCATAGCTTCCCTCCCTGATCTGCTGGGCCAGCGCACGCGAGACGTAGAGATCGGATTTTCTGGGCCACGCAGGATACCGTCGCACGGTCAGAGGTCCCTCGTGTTCAAGCGACGGAAGCTCACCCGTGAGATCGGTGGTGAGTACCGTGAGGTCGAGTCCTTTCTCGGCAATCCTCCGCGCGACCTCGTAGACGTGAGTCTCGACTCCCCCAACGAAGGGCGGATAGCGAGCGCTCACCATGGCGATGCGAACCTGGGTCATCGTCTATTTGCAGAGCGCTCAATCGGCGACGGCGGCCGGTCTTCAGCGCGCCAGGGCGATCCGGAAACGATGTCGGCTCCAGTTCTTGACCTGGCGACGCGGGAGGCGGAACGGGTCCGACGCGGGGCTGGCGTTGCCCGGGATGGTGGTGCATGCCGTTTCGAATCCGGCGGAGCGCACGGCCTCAACCGACCGGTCGTCGAAGGAATCCTCGCCACCAAAAGGGTACGCGAAGTGTGAGACCGCCTGACCGCAGAGCTGTGCCAAGTGCTTCCTCGAGGAACCAATTGTCTCGTTCTTGATCTTCTGCCTCAAGATCCCGAAGCCGCACGTGATCGACAGTATGGCCACCGATCGTCACCACGTCGGAAGCCGCCAGTTGCACGAACTCGGACGTCGTCAGCGGTCGAGCATCAGGGGGCGGCGCAGCAGAGATCCCCCACTGCTCCGATACGGTGTCGATTACATCGTGAATCTTTGCCACCGGAAGCGGCAGCAGGTGGCGGCGCACGGACTGGAGGTCCAACCTTCTCCAGGGTGAACCGAGCCCGATGCGGACGGTTCCCTCAGCCGCCGGCAGAGTGATCTCACGGATGCCAGACGGACGAGCACGCAGGAGCGAGGCCAGACGATCCCACCAGAAGCCATGGTGGCTGCCCAACACACCACTGGTGACGAAGATCGTAATAGGCACTCCCTTGGCTTCCGAGATGGGTACTGCGTTGATCAGATTGTCGACGTATCCATCGTCGAAGGTCACGACTATTCGAGGCCGGAGTGACGGACGGGAGAGTTCATCGAGCGTCGAGGGCTCGCCATAGCGGCAAATCTCTTCGAGTTGCGCAGCAAATTTGTCTGGGCTCACACAGAGAGTGAAGGGATCGTCGACCCCCTCAGCAATCCGGTGATACATGAGAATGCGTGAACCACCGACCTTCATAACCCACCTTCGACCCCAGCGCACCCGAGATCCGAATGCGCCACCTCTTGCTCGTCCTCACTCACGCGAGGACAGCCCCTGGCACCGACCCCGTTCGGGGATTCTCTTGATCTTGTAGCGTCTGCGTCGCCTGCACAAGGCGTCTACGAGACGCGGAGTGTAGCATTTGCTCTAATTCGACGTCTTGAGCAAGGCTACGTCCGCGGTGCGAGTGCTAATGGTTTCGCAGTTCTATCCCCCGATCGTGGGTGGGCAAGAGCGTCATGTTCGAAATTTGGCGCACGGCCTCGTGGAGCGTGGCCATTGGGTCGAGGTCGTCACGATTGCCACCGATGGTGATGCCGAAACGCGCTTCGACGGGGATGTTCCGCTCCACCTCATCCGGACGACTGCCCAGCGTCTGCCCCTCTACGCCGAATCGGCGCGGCCGCACGCGACGCCGACCATGGATCCTGAGTTTCGCAATGCCATCTCGCGGCTGCTCACGGACGGAAAGTTCGACGTCGTGCATGCTCACGACTGGAGCGTCGGCTCGGCCATCGGCCCAGCCCGGCGCGCCGGGGTGCCCGTGGTGTTGACCCAACACGAGTACAGCCACGTCTGCGCCACGAAGCGCCTCATGCGCGGTGGTGATCACGTATGTCCGGGTGCGGCGCCGATCGCCTGCGTCCGCTGTGCCTCATCATGGTACGGACCGGTCGTCGGCACAAGCCTCACCCTGACGAACGCTCTCGCCCACCGTACCCGCGCCAAACACGTGGACGCCTTCGTCCCAGTGAGCTCGTTCGTTGCGGCAAAGACAGGGCTGCCAGGGCGAAGTCCCCATACGGTCATTCCGAATTTCATTCCCGACGACCTTGTGGCCCACGAGGCTGTCCCCAACCCTGATGGGCCGATTGTCTTCGCAGGACTGCTCAGTAGGGACAAGGGCATCGAAGTGCTCCTCGACGCCCACCGTCGACTCAACGGCCGTCGGCGTCTTGTGCTGGGGGGACGATCGCTCGAAGACACGCCACTCGACCTCTCCGACGACGTGGAGCTGCGCGGATTGCTCGACCACCCCTCGGTCATCGATCTCATGCGTACGGCCAGTGTCGTGGTCGTGCCCTCGATCTGTCAGGACGCTTGCCCGACGGTCCTCCTCGAGGCAATGGCGGCCGGCCGGCCGGTGGTGGCGGCTGCCAGCGGGGGGATCGTCGACCTCGTGGACGATGGTGTCACCGGGCTCCTCGTCCCGGCCGGTGACCCCGCCGCCCTCGCTGCGGCGCTTTCGACGATCCTCGACGACCCTCAACGAGCCGCGGCCATGGGTCGCGCCGCGTGCTGGAGCGTGTGCGCGCGTTCACCGCGTCGGCCGTCTTGGAGCGCCTCGAGGTGCTCTATAACGACCTGGTGGCGGGGAGACCGCTAGCTGTCTGAGATAAGACCCGGCTCGGCTGGGCTCGGCTCGGCTGGGCTCGGCTCGGCTGGGCTGGCCTCTCCTGGTGGCGGCGCCGGTAGGACCCGACGGTAGACCCGAAGCACTCCCGGGAGCAGGACGAGGGCCTCGCACGATGCTGCGATTGCCCAGCCGGCGCAGATCCCGGTGAGGCCAAACATCGCCCCGCCGACCGCAGCGCCGCCAACTTCTGCGATGGTCCCGATCGTCATCACCTTGGACCCTTCGGAGAGACGATGCTCAGCCCGACGGATGGACACGTAGTGGTCCTTCACGACATAGGCCGGGCCGACCAGAATTAAGAGCCGGAGTGCGGTCGATCCATTCACGGGGTAGGCCGGACCAAAGATACGCAGCACATAGGGCGCCGCGACTTCGACGACCGCGACGATGGCTCCTGCCAGTACCAGGCCCAACGGGAACGTGCGACGCACGTGGCGGTGCAGCAGCCCCGCATCGCCCGACCTTTCGGCAAAGAGTGACAGGGCGAGAAGATACGGGAGGATCAGCAGCGTCGCTGCAAGTATGTACGCCGCGGAAAAATACGCCAACTGCGTCGGGGAGATCAGCAGTGTCGCTGCCAAGGGAATGACGTAAGACACTGAACCGATTGAGAGGTTCAGCACGTGGTGCTGCAGCGAGAGCTTGCCGAAGCGGTGCACGAGAGCCGAGCGCTGGGCGATCGTCGACTCGCCCGGTCGGGCTGGTCCCAGGGCCAGCATGGGGAGGCAGATAAAGACCGAGAGCACCATGCCGACTGTCCAAGCGAGGATCAGGCCCGTGCCTGTGCGGTTCGCTGTGAGCACCAAGAGCCCCACGATGGCCAGTTTCAAAAGGGAACTGAGGCTGTTCCGCCAGAGCTGTGCGGCGCCGCGGTGGAGTCCGATCGCAGTGTCGTCGAGAGTCAGGCCCCACATCGTCGCAACCGAACCCACAACGAAGAGCACCGCTGTGACCGGATCTCTGCCGATCAGGCTCAGACTCTTTCCGAGGTAAGGTGACAGCAACATCGTGCCGATGGCGAGGACCAACACGATCGTGCCGGTGATCGCGATACCGGTGCTGAACATGGCCCGACGCTTTTGCGGGTCGACCGCCTCGATCTCTGCGAGGAGAAGCAAGGGGACCCCGACGGCACCGACCGTCGCCAGGAGGATCCCGGTCGATGCGGAGGCGGCGGCGAGACCGACGTCAGGCACGCTAAAGAGGTGCGTCGCCACGGCCCAATAGGCAAGGCCGATGAACGCAGTGGCGCCAGTCTTCGCGACGAGGAACCCCAACGTCGAGAAGAGACGACGACTCTCCGCGACCTGTCCGCTTTCACTACTGCCGAACAATTTTGTGATCCCGACACGCAGCTTCATGGTCAGTGGGCGCTCCACTGAGCCTGGCGCGCTCGGACCGGCGCGCCGTGATGCTCGGCGTCGCCGGTCACGCGCTCCTCCGACTTGGTCACTCGTGAATGGGCCACTTCCGCCTACCACGTCGGAATCCTAAACTCCGTCCGTCAGGCCGGCACCCGTCCGACGTGGGAATCATGCCGCGCCGGGCCCTGATGGAGTCGTCCCGCGGAGCGACATCGACCGCTCGCATGCGATAGTTTCCCTCGCGATCAGGAGACATGGGGCAGCTCTGGTCGGCACGGCTGCTGAAAGGAAGTGTCGGCCCTGCAGCGACCTCAGATGACCACAACTACACCGAGCCAGGACGAGATCGCTCCGCTCGCTGTGCTGTCTCATTCTCCGGCGCGCTCGCGACTCGGTGCCGTCATCGCATTGGCCGGTGTCGGGCTGCTGATGCAAGGTGCGGCCGACGCCCTGGCGCGCAACGGAGACAGCTCGACCGGCCTGCGGCTGTTCCTCGTGGGAATAGCTCTCCTCTTCGGTGTCTGCGCGTGGCGACTCACCGGCGCGCCAGCGAGCCGGAACGAGCGGCTGCTTACCTCGCTTGTCCTGGGCCTGGGTCTCCTCGCCTCCTACATCATGCGGTACCCCCTGCTCCTGACGCAGCTACGACGAACTCCAGCACAGGGCGACGCTGTCGCACTTGCTTTCGAGCCATCGCCTTGTTCCCTACAAACAGCCTCCTCGTTGTCAGCCCCTACTATCCCGGACTCGAACTGGCCACGGCGGCGACGCGATGGCTGACGGGCCTCCCTCTCACCGTCGACAGTGGGATCGTGCTGACGGCGGTGCGGGTCCTCTTGGTCCTCGCCGTCTTCCTCGTCGTCGAGAGGGTGTGCGGGTCAGCGCGGGCGGGAGGGGTCGGGGCGCTCGTGTACATGGCCAACCCCGCGTTCTATGCGTTCGACAGCATGTACGCGTACGAGACCATGGCGTTGGCCCTCGCCGCTGCCACGGTCTATCTGTTGTTCGTTTCGGTCGACCGAGCACGACCCGACACGGGGCGACTGTTCGTGCTCGCCTTGTGCACCATCGCCGCAGTCGTGGTGACGCACCACCTCACTGGCTGGCTCACGGTCGGGTTCGTCCTCGTGTGGGCGATCGGTCTCTCACTCCGGTTCCACTGGACCGGGACGTCCGCGCTCCGCTCCCGGCGGCGAGCTCAAGCCCGCCTTGTGGGCATTGCCGCTGCCGTCGGCGTCGTGCTCGGTACCGCGTGGACACTGTTCGTCGGCAGCCGGCTCAGCGAGTACCTGAGCCCGATCTTCTCCGCCGCCTACTCGGACGTCCTCTCCCTGGTGGGAATTTCCATGGAAGCCGGCGCCTCTTCGTCTCAGCGTCCGGCGGCCTGAGCCCACCGTGGGACATCGCCTTGCTCCTGGGGTCGACGATCGCATGGTGCCTCATCCTCGTCCCGTCTCTCTACGAAGTGGTCTTCAAGCGCTCCGTACGCGGCGGGCCCCTCCGCTACCTACCCGCGGTGATCGCGGCAACCTATCCACTCCTGTTGCTGGCCAACTACGCGCCAGACAGCAAGGTGGTCGCGGGTCGGGCCACCGAGTTCACCTTCTTCGGCGTCGCGGTGGTCGTGGGAGCGTGGGTTGCCCGCCGGATCGCCAAGGAGCCCCGGTGGCCCGAACGGGTGGCAACCGTCGCGGTCGCCGCCCTGTGCTCGGTCGGCAGCCTGCTCTTCGGCATCGGCGCCATCGCCGATGTCGTTCCCGGGCCCTACCAGGTCGGAGGTGACGACCTCTCATTGGGATCCCCGTCGTTGGCGGTCGCCCACTGGGCTGACATGAACATCCCTGCGGGGACTCACGTGGCAGCCGACCGCGACAACGGCGACCTGCTCAACGCCATCGCAGGCGTTGACCCGGTCACGCCCGAGGCGAACGGGGTGAACCCCGAGTCCCTCTACTTCGACCACAAGCTCACGCCCTACGACATTTCGCTCATCCGGCGGGCCGACATCCGGTACGTGTTCGTCGACGATCGCCTGACGCAGGGCCGCCCGCTCTATGGGGTCTACGTGGCGTCGGGCGAGCCCCAGACCCGGCTCACCCTCGAACAACTCAACAAGTTCGACACGAACCCCCGGATTCGCCGCGTCTATGACAACGGCCCGATCAAGGTGTACGACGTGACGGCCCTCCTCAAGCCCTCTGAGCGCAGCGCGCCGACAAACCCGCCAGACGGCGCTGTCGGCAGTGGCGTCGAGGTCGGCGTCTCCCTCCTGGCGCTCCTCGTCGTGGTTCTGTGGGTGCTGCGGCTCCGCCGCCGCGGGTTGCCGGGCCGTGCTCTGGCGCACCTCGCCCTCTGCGCGTTGGTCACGACGCTGCTGCTTGCCATCGGTGGTGCCGTCGTGGTCCGGCTGACCCATATCCGGCCCGATCTGGCTGCCGCGGTGGTCTTGGTCGTGCTGGCTGGGCTGAGCTTCTGGCGGCCCGCCCGGAAGCCCCAACCGGCCATCGCGCCAAAGCGGATCCCCCGCTCGCGGGTACAAGTGCTCCTGGCGTTGGCCGGCGGTGCGCTCCTTGTCGTCGGGGCCTGGGTGGCCACGGTGGGGGCTCTGAAGGAGTGGACACCGCCGGCTGAGCTGGCGCTCGTCAGCGGTGCGAAGGGTCACCCCGTCGCGCAGGTGCAGCTGGGCTCCGCCGGCCCCGTCGCGGCCGAGCTGCTGGTAGCCCACGACGGGCGCCTCGTCTGGGAAAAAAACCTGGACCCCAAGACGGCGGCTCAGCACGTCGACCTCCCCGCCATCGCGGCGGCTCACGGCTCACGGGTTGCCCTCGTCTCGAACGGGAGGGCGCTCCGCATCGTCGGCTACTGAGGTGGATCGGTCCCGCAAGCTCTGTGGATCGGGCCGGCCGCCATTGTCAGTGAGCCCTCAGCGAGCCGCTGTGGCGGCCCTGCCGGTTCGCTCGAGGGCGAAGGGCCGCACGGCGACGCCGAGGCCAGCCACGACGTCGGGGTTGGGCACCTCGGGTGCGGGCCGGGACAGCCCGAGCAGCGAGTCAGCCCGCACCGGCAGCTGCACCCGCAGTACCTCCAGCGCGCGGAGCATCCGGTAGGCAGCCGTGGGAGGCACGGGGACGAAGTGCGGCGCCCTGTGGCCGGCGCTCGCCGCGAAGGCGGCGAGGAGCTGCGCGAAGCCGACCGCCTCTGGGTGCGCGATGCCGACGGGCACCGCGGGAACACCCTCGGCTGCGGCCAGTGCCACCATCGCCGAGGCGAAGTCATCCTGCGAGACAGTGAACTGGCGTGCAGCGCTACCGAAGTCGGGCAAAACAGGTAGCGCAGCCAGGCGTCGCAATGTCCCGGCCATGCCGCCCCAGGCGGGTCCGTAGACGAGGCCCGGGCGGACCACGCACATCCCTCGGGCCCGGGCCTGCTACCTCGACCGCCAGCTTGGAACGCCCGTAGAGTTGGTGCGTCCCCCTGTACGCCGACATCGACGACACCACGAGGGTGCGCGGCACCCCGGTCGGCCAGCGGCCTGATCGAGCAATGCCACGCTGCCGAAGCACGTTCACTTGCCAGATGTCGGCCCGCCTGGTCAGGGCCATGTCGTAGGCGCAATGCACCAGGATGTCGACGTCGTCCAGTGCACCGGCGGTTTCTGCCACGTCGCAGGTCGAAGTAGTCGGTCGGAGCTCCCGGCAACCGGGGCTCGAACGAAGCGCCGCACCGCGCAGCCGGCGTCCCCGAACGCGGTCGACGAGCACCGACCCGAGGTACCCGCTGCGCTCCCGTGATGGCCACCATGGGCGACGAGCCGCTCGTCGTCCGCACGCTCTGGAAGCCACGGGCCGTCACCGAACAGTCCCGAGCGTCTCGCTGGCGATGCGATGCGCGTTCGCCATGATGGTCAGGGTGAAGGTCGTGGCGGGCACGACCGGGAAGACCGAAGCGTCGACAAGGTGGATGTTTTCCCAGGCCCCCAGTCGCCCTCTCCGATCGGTCGTCGTCGCCGTGCGGGAACGAGAGTGCGGAAAGCTTGCCCCGAAGTGGTAGCTCTTGCCTGCCGCAGACAATGAGATCATCGGCACAACGGGCCACAGGTCGAGGGCGGGCGCCACGCGGAGCATTGCCCGCACCAGGTCACGCAGCATCGGTGGCCACCGGTCCGACCCTCTCGCGGCCTGATCTCGAGCGCGGGAAGCCGGTCCGTCCCCCGCTCCAGACCGGCGGGCCACCGCCGTCGACCCGTGGCGCGGCCCATCCGGGCACGTAACCCGAACCCCACCGAGATCCGACGCAGCAGCGGACCGATCAGCGGCCCGGCCGTCGGTTCCGGAGCGGCGCCGGCAATGACGTCAGGAAGGCGGGGTTGTACTCGTAGAAGTGGACCTGACACAGGTCGAGGCCCTCGCCCGTGGCGTCGAAGACCATGTTGAACTGGTTCAAGGTGAAGTCGCGGGGGTGCGCGGATCGCGGACCGGACTCCTCGAGACCGTCGGGACCACGAACTGCACCGACTCCTGGAGGTGGACGGCCCTGTCGAAGAGGCCCAAGCGAGCCGAGCACGAGGCGGCGTGGTGCCGATGCCGCCGCAGGCGACGAAGATCCGGTCGGCCGTCAGCCACTCCAGTCGCCCGGTCCCGGCGTGGCGCAAAACGGCGCGGGGCACCCCGTCGACCTCGTCGAGATGGACGGCAAGAAGGCCGGGCCGGTAGGTGATGCGCTTCTCGGCTCGGAGCCGGTCGAAGGTGTGCGCACTCGAGTAGATGAGCCCGTAGGGGCAGCCGGTCATACACATGCCGCAGCGGGTGCAGCTCTCGGCACGGAAAGCCAGCCGGGCCCGGCCGAGAGTGATCCCGTGCGACCGCACCAGTGCCCGCTGCGCCCTATACCGGTCGAGGACCCGCGTCGTGCGAGCGCCCGGTGGTGGCAGCGGGCGGGCCCCTTCGCCCACGGGGAAGAGTTCGGCCAGATCGTCGTGGTCAGCCGCCAGGGTCATCTCGTCCATGGCGGTGCGGTAGTGCGGCCGCATCTCGCGCAGCGACACGGGCCACAGGTCGAACGTGGCCTCCGAGAACGGCATGACCTGGGCCCCCCACACGTTGGAGAACCCGCCGTAGGCCCCCGAAACCACGGAGGGTTGGCGTCGCCGAGCGCGATGATCCCGTCGAGCTGACCGATGTCCGCGGAAGGGGAAGTCCGAGCCGTAGATCCGCTTCTCGTGGCAGAACGCCAGCGCCGGCGTGCGCGGCTGCCTCGCGATCAGCGCGACGTCGGCCGGGGACCACGCGTCCTCAGATGTCGCCGCCAGCCGCGCCAAGGAGGAGCCGAGGTCCGACTCCAGAGTCGCTCCCGACGTCGACCACGGTGATCTCTTGGGCGGGGTCGGCCGCCAGGGCCAGCGCGGCACCGGCCGCGGCCGGCCCCGAGCCAATGATCAGGGCCGTGGACATGCCCGGCCATACTCGCACTCGGGCCGGATCCGGTCGACAGACCCGCGACCACCAACCCGCGGTGTCCGAACCCGTAGTTCAAAAGTTGTGCAAACGTTGTCCTAATGATGGCGAGTAACCCAACGAGATCGACTCGATCTGTCGCGCCCTGTTCGATCCGATCGGCTCTATTGGATCCAGATCAGCTCTATCGAAAAGCCCCGGACTCGCGCGATGATCGTTGTGAATCGTCTCCGCACAGCTGCCGGGGCGGCCGTTCGCAGTAGCTGGCCACGAGGCTGGATGGCGGCTGGAGACAGTGTCTCAGCACGCAGTCTGCCCTTCTCGGGCTCGGGACCCGCAGACCGCAAGGAAGCCCTCACAGTGCCAGCGGAAAAGCACGAGACGCGGATGGGAGCCGCACTATCGGTCCAGACGCTTCGGCGCCCCGCGTCAGCATCGTCATCCCGGCGAAGAACGAAGCGCGCGCAACCTGCCGCACGTCCTTCCGAAGCTCCCGACAGACTGCGAGATCATCCTCGTTGACGGCCACTCGACCGACGAGACGGTGCTTGTGGCGCAACGTCGTGCGATCCCGACATCGTGGTGATGGCTCAGACCCGAGGCGGCAAGGGCAACGCCCTCGCCTGCGGGTTCGTGGCCGCCACGGGTGACTTCATCGTGATGATCGATGCCGATGGCTCGAACGACCCGGACGAGATCCCGCGGTTCGTCGCCGTGCTGGAAGGACGGGCGGACTTCGCCAAAGGATCACGTTTCTTAGCCGGCGGCGGAAGCCATGACATCAGCGCGCTACGTCGAGTTGGCAACTTCTGGCTCAACAAGATCGTCAACCTCCTCTACAGGACCCACTACACCGACCTTTGCTACGGATACAACGCGTTCCGACGGCAGCTGCCTCGGCGTTATGCTGCTTCTCCCCCCGGACGTGAAAGGCTCCAACCCGGCAGACATGCTCTGGGGGGACGGCTTCGAGATCGAGACCCTCATCAACCTGCGGATCGCGAAGGCCGGCCTCTCGGTCACCGAGGTTCCAAGCTTCGAAGTCGATCCGCCATTTCGGCGCAAGCAACCTCAATGCCTTCTCTGATGGCCTGCGGGTGCTGCGGACGATCCACGCGGAGCGCAAGAAAGGCGACCGGAGCGCTCCTAGAGATTCGGTCTGGAACGAGGACAAGAGCCACCTCTCGCTCCGCACTGAAGAAGCCAGCTAGAACCCGAAGCGGAGCGACTCCGCTGGGACGCTGCCGCCAGACATCCGCCGCAAAAGCGCGCTACGCGACGTTCCTGCGGTGGCCCACCCTGGGCGTCTCATGCGGAGCCTGCTGACCCTGACCAAGCAGGGAGGCGGCGCACTCGTCGCAGATGCGGCCGAACGTCCTGCCGATCTTCAGACGACGCCGATCCGCTCGCGACGGCTTGAACACGAGACCGCTCCAGCCACACCGGTGACAGACGCCGGGCCGGTGGGTTCGACCCTCGCTGCTGCCTCCAGGTGTGCGTTTGGACAACAACGCCATATAACCCCCCTCGGCGACTTCCCCATTTTACTTGAGGGGACCTCCGCGCAGGCGCACCCCTCCCGCAGGATGAAGAGAAATTCGACGATCCAGCTGTCCGTGACGAACACAATGTCGCCGCGAACTGGTCATCGTCAGGCAATTTCGAATGCCGCACCATCCGCCCTTTTTCGTGTTGCTGGCCTGGAATCTCACCCCGGACGTCGTCTCGCAATTGGGGTTGCATCCCCTACGACCGAAGTCCACCCGCTTCATTTTCTCCGTGCAGAACAACTTTCAGTGCGGCACGGCATGTTCACGCAGGCATCGATCGCGCGTCTCCCCAGGGCATGCCGAACGGGTTGTTCGGTCGGTCGAGCGCACCGCTCACGCGCGCACCGTCGTACAGGAAAGCCGCCGTCACTCGTCATCGACCCACGACCGCCTCCCTGCACGCGTGCGGTCCAAGTGACGACTGTGTGACGTGAGGGGAACAAGGGCTCGTTGGGAGACAGAGCCGGATCGACGCGCATCGGGCCTATGCCACTCTCCAGGGCAGTGCAGCTGCAGACGCCAGTCGTACGTTGTCAGAGCGTCATGCCGGTTCGGCCTGGTCGGCTCTGTTCAGAGTGAGCCCCGACGTCAAATCCCTCGCGTTTCGCCAGCTCGTCGGAGCTACCCTCGCCATGCGCCGCGAACGGGTATCCGGTACGCTCGGCCGCCAGGATCCGAATCCGCCCGCAGCGGAGCGGCACCGGCTTCGACAGATGGGAGCAGGCATGCGCTCGGGGGAAGAACACCGGCGAATTGGCGTATTGGCAGCGCGCTTCGCACGCTCGGCGCTCGAAGAGCTCGCTTCTGCCATTGACAGATTCAGGCAACTGTTGTTCCGACAGGAATGGTTCAACAGCGTCGTCATGCCGGCCATCCCCAGGAGTGTGCGCTGGAACCTTCGCAAGCTGTACTTCATGGTGCCAGAACTGATCGACTCGGCTCTCGGCCACTCCGACGATCTGATCCCGCCAAAATCGAAGATCTTCGTCGGGACCGTGGATTTCAAAGAAGGCGCCCAGGAGGCAGTCGACCGGCTCATCAGGATGGACGTCATCACTCCAGAGTCACCGCGTCCTCGACATCGGCTGCGGAATCGGAAGACTCGCCATCCCGTTGACGAGCTACCTCGAGGGAGGCTCGTACGACGGCCTCGACATCGTGCCGTCCGGCATCGACTGGTGCAACGCGCATATCGCGACGAAATTTCGGAACTTCCACTTCACGTTGGCCGACATCTACAACAAGGAATACAACCCGGGTGGGCACGTTCGAGCGTCGGAATACACATTTCCGTACGCAGACGATTCATTCGACCTTGTCGTTCTCATCTCCGTCTTTACCCATATGCTTCCGGACGACACGGAGCGATACGTTGCCGAGATCTCCCGCGTGCTACGCCCCGGAGGGCGGTGTTGGGCAACCTTCTACATCTTGAATTACGACTCCATCGCGATAATGGACGCGGGAAACGGGTCCCTTCGCTTCAAGCACGACCACACGACATACTGGACGGTGAACGACAAGGCTCCGGAACTCTCGACCGGGTACGAAGAGGGCTACATCAAGGACGTTTTCGAACGCCACGAGCTGTCGCTCGCCGGCGGAATGCATTACGGCGGATGGAGTGGCCGACCCGCCCTCTGGGATCATGAAGCCGGTAACCTCGGCGATCAGGACCTCCTGCTCGCTACCAAGGAAAGCAGAGCCGTTGCGCCGCGACCGAGCCGTACACCATCTTCATCCAGGCACTGAGGTCGGAGGTGCTGTTCGGCGCGCGGGGGACGACGTGGAGCGGGCGCCGGCACCAAATGATCGGCGAAATACTCGACGGCGAGCTCCCGCCCATGCAAAACCTCGCGCCCGGGCTTCGAGTTTGGGTCGCACATTCGGACTGACGCTCGGTATCGCGTGTGCTGCTGTTCTCCTCTTGGAATTGTCCTTTGGCCGTGGGACTCGCATGCAGGCACCCCTTCCCCCGCCAGTGACCCGAACGTGAGCATGTCGGCTCCTCCCGACTACACGACCCACCAGCTGATCTTCGACGACCAGTTCACCGGCACCGGGTTCGCCACATCCACCTGGACGACGTACATGGCAGCTCAAGGGATCATATGGAGCGACCACGGCCGTATCCCCTTGCCGTACTCCGCTCCGAATTACCCAGGCACGGGATACCAGGCGGCCATGTACGGGCCACGGCAGCTGAGCATGGGCAACGGACTCACGCTGACTGCGGAGCGAAACGCAAACCAATACGCCGGCATGTACCCGTGGATCAGCGGCGTCGTCACGACCGAGGGAAAGCTCTCGCTGCCCTCGACCGGCTGGTACGTGCAAGTGAAAGCCAAGATGCCCGATATGACGGCGGGAATGTGGCCAGCCATCTGGTTCCTGCCCAGCACTCCCATAAGTTCCGCGCCCGAGATCGACCTCTTCGAGGGCGGTTGGTCGGGATCTGACCCGAACGAGCTCATGCACTCCGACTACGGCGGCGGCAGCAGCGAGTACCCGGACTACCGCAACATCATCTACAACACCCGATCGGACCTCTCCGCGGGCTACCACGTGTACGGGATCCAGTACATCCCTAACGTCAGCGTCAAGTATTTCTTCGACGGCAAGCTCATATTCGAGCAGTTGGAGTCGGACAAAGGAGGTGTCCCTGCGGGCACGTACGAACTGATCATGCAGCTGCAAGTGGCCACGCATCAGACCTCGCCGTGGCACACCGTGCCGAGGGCTTCGACTCCATCAAGCAGCATGAAAGTAGCCGAAGTCCAGGCTTACTCGTGACGGCCAACCTCTCTGAGCAGCGTTCTCCAACGTGTCAGCCGGGGCATGTAAATTCTCAGCCCATGGCGGCGAGCGACGGAGTAAGCGCAGTGGTCATCGGAGCGGGGCCGTACGGCCTTGCTGCTTCCGCGCACTTGACCGAACGAGGTGTCGAGCACCGCACGTTCGGCGCTCCGATGGGCGGATGGACCGAGCACATGCCGATCGGGATGTTCCTCAAATCGACGGCGCGGGACTCGAGCGTCGGCTCACCCCATGCGAAGGTGGGCATCGGCGACTGGTGCGCTGCCGCCAGCGTCGAGTCCTACGACAAGGACGGGGGTGAAACCCCGATCCCGCTCGCCGAGTTCATCGAGTATGGCCGCTGGTTCCAAGAGCGAGAGGTCCCCGAGCTCGAGCAGCAGCACATCACCGGCATCACTCGTTCGAACTCCGGATTTGCAGTAGAGCTCGCCTCGGGCGAGCGGTTCACGTCGGCGACGGTCGTCGTCGCCGTGGGCACCGCGCCGTTCGCCTTCATCCCCCCCGAGCTCGAAGCGGCGCAGCAACAGGCGGATGGGATCCGTGATCGCATCAGCCATTCGGCCGATCACCGCGATCTCTCCCGATTCGGCGGCGAGGCCGTCGCGGTGATCGGGCGGGGCCAGTCTGCTCTCGAGACCGCCGCGCTGCTGCGCGAAGCGGGCGCCGAGGTACACCTGTTGGTCCGGTCCCCTGTCGTCATCTGGGCTGAACCTCCGAAGCCACCGAACCCGACCATTCGTCACAAGCTGCGGTCGCCTCCCGCACAGCTGGGCGATGGCTGGACGCACCTGTTCGTCACGCGCTACGCCGGGGCTTACCGCCACCTACCAGATCGGCTGCGCCTGGCTGGGGTGCAGAAGATTCTCGGTCCATTCGGAGCGTGGTGGCTCAAGAGCCGCCTCGAGGGGGTCGACGTCCGTCTGCGGACCAAGGTGGTTGCAGCCGGGCCGCAGGCTGACCGCATCAGGCTCGAGCTTGTCGACCACGATGGCGCACGCTCACACCTTGAGGTGGATCACGTCATTGCCGCGACGGGTTACCACGTCGATGTGCCTTCGCTGGGCCTCCTCTCCGACGAGCTGGCCCGCTCCGTCGCCACCATCGAGGGATCCCCGCGGTTGTCGGGGGAATTCGAGAGCTCAGTGCCCGGTCTGTTCTTCAGTGGACTGGCAGCGGCGGCCACCTTCGGCCCCATGCTGCGTTTCGTCTGCGGATCAGTCTTCGCCGGTCCCCGGGTGGCGGAGGGCGTTGCCGCTCGCCTCGTCGTTGCCAGAAGAGCGGCTCCGTAGCGCCCTGAGGCCGATCCTGAGCGACAGCGCCGCGAGCTGCACGATCATGGAGATGAACGGGCCCAGATCGTCGAGGGTGAACCAGGCGAGCCTCAGGCGGGTTGGCGCGCCCGGGATCTCGGGCGGCGCCGGCTCCTCCCGGTAATGCTTCCGAGCCCTCAGACCCAGGTTCTCGACGAAGAATCGCTCTCCGTCGACCTGTCGGGTCGGGCTCACAGCGCGCCCGGATAGGTCGAGGTGCATCGCTCTGACGACGTCGAGGCCGCCATCGTCCTCAAACATGCGGAATTGTGCTCCGACCCTGGGGTTGAAGTCGAGCAGGTGATACGTGCCGGTCCTTCGGTCGTATCTCCAGTCGGTGTCGAAGATGCCGCAGTAGCCAATGCGCCGACACATGACGCGTACGGACTGCTCTAACTCCTCGTTCCTTTCCGTTCGGGCGTACGCGGTCGCGCCGGCGCGTGCGGGCCAGGACCAGAGCTTGCGCCCAGAGAAGATCAGCGCAGCGCGCGACGAAGCCGTGCAGTAGCCGTGGACGAACCAGTCTTCGGCGTGCTCATCAGGTATGTACTCCTGTATGGCAAGGTCGGCGCCCGCCGACGAACGGTCGAACTCGGCCTGCAGTCGTCCTACATCCTCGGCAGTCCTCACCACGTGCCGTGACGACCGGACGGGCCGACTCGGACCACGGATCCGTTCGCTTCACCACGACAGGGGGCGCCAGGGCCGTCAGGGCCTCCTCCAGGTCTTCACCGGTCTTCACCCAGAACGTGACAGGCGTCGCCACGTCGATGCGGCGGCAGATCTCGTACAGCCCGCTCTTGCTGGCGAGCTGGCGCGGGAGGTCCGGTGGGACGGCAGGACAGATGGCTCGGTCCGCCAGTGCAGCGGCGCCCTCTGCGACGAGCACCGCCGCTTGATCGTCGGTGCAGACGAGCAGCGGCTTGGACGGCAACTGGTCGACCACCTCGATCAGACTGTCGAGGAGGGCGGACTGTTCCGCCTCTCGGCTCGACGACCACGCCAGCTGCCCAGTCAGGTACCGACTCCTCGACGTCGGAGTCACGCCTGCTTCAGTCAAGGCATAGACAGGCACCCCGGCACGCCCCAGTGTGCGCACCACTCCGACCGTGCCGTGATGGATCGGATAATGACCAATCCGAACCAGTAGGACCGGCAGAGCAGTGTCGAGGTCGGGAGGTGCGGTCGAGCGGTGATCACCATGCGGCAGGTGACCCAATAGGGCTTCGGGTAGGCGCCTCCTGCGAGCCCGCAACCGCTCTACCGCCTTACCAGGCTCACATGGAGTCATGGCCCCCAAACGAATCGGTTCCGGGGATACTGTCACCGACGACATGCAGCGTTGAGCCCGGGACGGTCCGATGTGTGCATCGATCGATTCAATTTCCCGAGGAGAAGCGGTCCGACCCAAATGCGCCAGATGCGCGGCTCATCATAGACATCGGGCACGGTGTCAACCGGCTCTCGACGGACGCCATCAGGGCAAAGAGTAGGCCTGCACCTCGGCGATCTTCATCGAGCCGCCTGGCGAGCTTCGCTGTCGGCACGGTGTGCCAGCCTGAGTCGCCCTGGGTCGCCATTTGGAGCTCCAAGATGATCTCGTAGGTGCCGCTGCCGCCACCGTTGAGGTTGCTGACGACACCGCCGGGATCGGTCTCGAGCTGTTGGAACATGAGCTGGCCGTTGAAGTAGTAGTTCACCCCGACGCCAGGAGTGAATTGGATCCCGTAGATGTTGTAGCCGTCGTTGAGGTCGGTGCCGGTGTTGTAGACGGTTTCGCGGTAGTCGGCGTACTCGCTCACCCCGCCGCCGTAGTCGGTGTGCATCGAGCGCGTTGGGGTCGCTGCCCGCCCAGCCCCCCTCGAACAGATCGATCTCGGGCACATTCGAGGAGGAGGAGTCGGGCATGAACCAGATGGCCGGCCACAGTCCCTGCGAGGAATCGGGCATCTCGGCCTTGACCTGGACGTACCAACCCCCGGCGGGGAGCGAGAACTTGCCCTCGGTGCTCACCACGCCCGAAACCCACGACAGGCCCAGGCCTGATTCGGCGCTCGAGCGCTGCGCCGTGAGTGTCAGACCGTTGTCCACCGACACCTGCGAGGGTGAGTAGAACTCTGCGTTCGTCGCGGAGGGCGTGTTAGGCCCCGAATAGGGCGCGGGCAACTGTCCGAGGTCGTCCCACACGTTGCCGTTGGCCCCGATGTACGTGTTCCACACTGAGGTGTTCAAAGTGGTGCCGGAGAAGTCGTCGTCGAGGATCTTCTCGCTCGAGTTGTAACCGGTCGGTGACGTCATCTCGCCCGAAGGCGTCGTTGGCGCAGCGGAAGGGGTGAAGTCCAGGGCCGACCCGTTGGATTCGATGATGTCGTAGCCGCCGTTGTCCGGGGTCACCTCGACCCCATCGATGCTCGCGCCAGTGCCGGCGAGCGATCCGTAGAAGGGTGCATCCCCAAATGTGAAGACGCCACCGTCTGACGCGACGAGCCAGTAGCCGGCGCTGTCGGGAGTGGCCGCCATGGCGACGACCGGTTGGTTGAGGTGAATCGAACCGGTCGAGCCGTAGAACTGCGCGTCCCCGAAGGCAAAGATGCCGCCGTCGGAAGCCACCAGCCAATAGCCGAGCCCGTCCGCCGTCCGTGCCATGCCCACGATCGGCTGGTTGAGGTGGATCGAACCCGTCGATCCGTAGAAGTGCGCGTCCCCGAATGCGAAGACACCGCCGTCGCTCGCCACAAGCCAGTAACCGCGGCCGTCGGCCGTCGGTGCCATGCCCACGATCGGCTGGTTGAGGTGGATCGAACCCGTCGATCCGTAGAAGTGCGCGTCCCCGAAGGCGAAGACACCGCCGTCGCTGGCCACCATCCAGTAACCGCGGCCGTCGGGGGTGGCCGCCATCGAGACGACGGGACGATTGAGCGGGTGCCCCGACATAGAGCCGAAAAGCTGTGCGTCGTCGAAGGCGAAGATGCCGCCGGAGGTGTTGCTCAGCCAGTAGCCGCCGCTCGGGTCCGCGGCCATCTCGTGCCCGGTGCCGTAGTCGCCAATGGCCGCACTCGCTCCGGCCGGCGCGGTAGGTCCTGCGACGCTCAGCGGCAAGAGGAGCGCCACCACCACCAGCGCCAGGACCGTGCCCAGGGCGCGGCTGGTGCTGCGCGTAAGGGACGCGCTGGCGTCTGGCGCCGGCCGTCCGCACGAACCCGGGCATACCCATTGTCTCGGCTCGCGGCAGGTCGCTCTACACCTGATTTCCAGACAAAGTCGCCCTCCGGACCACGCGCGCACTGCCAGCAAGCAGGCATATGGGCAGGTGGGGGGCGTTTGCACGCTCCGCCGGCCGAGGGCCTGTGGCCCTCGAAGGAGGTCCCGTTTTGGTGGGCGTGGTCCCACGTTCTAGAGAAATCGACGGCATCGTCGACGGTGGAGAGGCCGGGACTCGAGGCGTCAGACCTCGGCGCCCCCAAGCCGCGCGGACAACTGCTCGAGGATGGGTACCCAGTGGGTCAGGTCCCTCACCGCGCGCCCCTCGACCTTCCCGCGGTCGTCAGCCCGCCGCAAGGTCACGGCGTCGTCGGCCCACGGCAGATCTGCGAAGGCAGCCACCTCGGCATCGCTCATGGCGCCGCCTTGTCGGCCGAGCGAGACCACACTGTCGCCGGAGAGCACACGGCCGTAGGCGCCCTCGGTCGCCACGAGAAACCGCTTCGCCGCCACGTGCAAGGCCATGATCCCCGCCACCCGCTCCCCCAGTGCCTGGCGGACTGCGCTGGCGGCGCCCTCGGCGTGCGTCTCGTCGCTTCCCCCGGGCAACCACTGACCGATGTCGTGCACAAGCCCGGCGGCGGCCAGCTCGAGGTCGCCGGGGACCTCCCGCTCGAGCAGCGCCGCAGTCTGCAGCGCATGGTCGAGCTGGGAGACGGCGAGGCTCGGACTGAGCTTCTGCTCGGACCCGGCAGCCAGGACTGTCGTGATCTCCTCGACGCTGAGGTTCCGCGCACTCACCTGGCCACCGCTCTGCGTGGACACGCCGTCATTCTCCTCCGTTCTGCCCCTGGTGCGGGTACGGTGACCGCCCGTGCCCTGGGAACCACCGCCGCGCAGCCTTTGGACCGAGAGGATGGTGTCGCTCGGACGCGGACTCGGCGACGACGGCCGCTCGATGATCTCGCTCCAGCCAGAGGACCTGCGCGTCGCTGCCGCCGCCACGACCGGCCTCGACGACTTCGGCGACGACTGGTGGGAGGAGCCCTTCCGGCGCCTGTGCACGTCCATCGACGACGAGGCCAGGCTCCACCTGCCGGGACGCATCCGGACCCGCGGCGAGATCCAGCTGATCCTGCAGAATCGGCTCCGCATGGTCGAGCTGTGGAAGCGCGAGCCCGGGGTGCTGCGCGAGCCGGTGCACGGGCCCATCGTCGTCACGGGCATGGGGCGCTCGGGCACGACCCTGCTGCACGAGCTGCTGGCCTGCGATCCCGACAACCGACCGCCGTTGCTGTGGGAGCTGCTGCACTCGGTCCCTTACGACGACGCCTCGGGCGATCTGTGCGACGACGAGATCCACCTCATGGACGAGATGATCCCCGCCTTCACGTCGATGCATGAGAACGGCGGCCGGCTCCCGACCGAATGCATCTTCATCTTCGCCCACCAGTTCTCGAGTGACATGTACACCGGTTTTTTCAATGTGGCCGACTACACCATCTGGAAGAGCGCGCAGGACCAAACGCCCATTTACGACTGGCACAAGCGCCATCTCCAGACCCTCCAATGGGTCACGCCCCGCGACACCACCCGCTGGGTCGTCAAGGCGCCCTCGCACCTCTCCGCCTTGCCGCTCCTCTTCTCGACGTATCCCGACGCGCGGGTCGTGATCACACATCGCGACCCGTTGCGGGTCATCGGGTCGCTGGCCGACCTCATGGCGACGCTGCACTACATGCACTCGGACCACGTCGACTATGACGTCCTGGTCGAGTTCATGGCCATGGGTCTCGAGATGCAGATGGACGAGGTGGCGAAGGAGCGCGACGCCGGTCTCATTCCCGAGGACCAGATCGACGACGTCGTCTACCGCGACCTCGTCGCCGACCCGGTCGGCGTCATCGAACGCCTCTACGCCGGCTGGGACCTCCCGGTGAGCACCGCATTCCGCGCCGCGCTCGAGGGGTACCTGAGCGCCCGGCACACGGCGCGTGCCGGCGGCCACGACTACTCCTTCGCCGACACGGGCCTCGACCTGGCTTCGCACCGCGCCTTGGTCGCCCCCTACCAGGAACGTTTCGGGGTGCCTTCCGAGGTCTGAGGGTCAGGCGAGGCTGTCGAGCTTCACGACCTCGGCGGTCGGATGCGGGGGATCGTCCGCCAGCACCCAGCGCACCAACATGTAGCCCTCGAGCCGTCCGCCGGTGTCGAGCCAATTCTCGACGCCCGGGTCGCTCGGCGCGATGACGAGGCGCCACGACCCGTCCTCTGCGCGCGTCGCTCCCTTGTTGTTCAGGTTGGTCGTGGTGTAGCGGTAGTCGTAGCTCTCCATCCACGGCGAGGTCAGCGTCAGCCCCCAATAGAGGAACGGCTTGTCCGGCTCGTGGACGGTGACCACGAGCGCCTCATCCTTTTCGAGCTTGAAGCGGCCGCCGTGATAGGTCATCTCGGCGTTGGTGTGCGTGCGAACCTCATCCTCCTGGGCCGCGACGTGGGCGGAGCCGGCCTGCCCGCCGAAGGTGTTCATGTTCGTGGCGGCGTCGTGCCACATGGTCTGGGCCGTCGCGCCGACGAAGGTGAGGAACATGGCGGCGAACTCGAGCTTGGGGGCAAGCTCCTCGCTCGAGAGCATCGGCGGCGGCACCGTCTCACCCGGTTCGGGGACCAGCTCCATCTTCAGGCGCGAGAACTTCTCGGGTCGCTTGTCCCAGTGCGTCTCCCGGATGGCCAGCTGCGCCGTCCCGGGTTCGAGGACGACCGAATTGCGCGGTCGCGGGTCGGGCATGGACGACGCGGGCGCAATGAGGATGTCCACTTCGCCGTTCGGTCCCAGCTCGAACTCGTCGATGTGGGTCTGGGTCTGCGTGCCGGTCCTCCCGCCCACCTGGCCCTGGCCGAAGGCCGTGCCGAACGTCATGCCCAGGTAGGCACACTCACCCCGGTACCCAGTCAGCCGGTAGGTACGCGAGTCGTCGAGCACGCACAAGAGGTAATGCACGTCGGGGTTGTCGACCAGGAGCTTCTTGTATTCGTCTTGGAGGAGGAAGATCTCCGGGTGGAGGGGGTCGGAGTTCTCGACGATCCAGTCGAGGGCGAGGCGCGCCAGACGCGTCACCCAGCGGTACCCCTCGGCGATCTCCACGTCGGTCTCCTGCACGCCGGTCGCCGTGCGGACCACGTCGAGCGCAGCGGTCTGCGCCTGTATCCAGGCCTCGAATGCCTTTTCCAGCCGTTCGTCTTGCATGGGGTCCGACGCTACCCGTGTTGAGCTCGGGTTTTCCGGTTCGCTGTCCGCCCGGTAACTTCGGGGCAGTTTGAAACAGGAGCGCACCGTGACCGACACCGCCATCGAGACCACCGGCACAGAGGAGTTACTCAGCGAACTGCGGTTATGGCTGGCCGACAACTGGGACCGCGAGCTCACGGTGGCGCAGTGGTGGGAGCGGCTCGGCCTGGCCGGCTGGGCGGCCCCCGTGTTGCCGACCAACGCCTACGGCAAGGCCATGGCGCGCTCCGATGCCGTCCTCGTCCAGCAGGAGATCGCAGCCTTCGGTGCCCTGGGCGCGCCGGCTGGGCTCGGGCTTCTGCTGGCGGCGCCCACAATCGCGACGCACGGTACCCAGGAGCAGATCGACCTCTACGTACGCGACATCGTCACCGGGCAGAAGGCGTGGTGCCAGCTCTTCAGCGAGCCCCAGGCAGGCTCGGACCTGGCCGGCCTGCAGACCCGTGCCCTCCGGGACGGCGACGAGTGGATCATCAACGGCCAGAAGGTGTGGACCTCGGGTGGCCAGTACGCCGACCTCGGCATGCTGCTCGCCCGGACCGATCCCGACGTGCCCAAGCATCAGGGCATCTCGTACTTCGCCTTCGAGATGCTCCAAGATGGCGTCGAGGTTCGCCCCCTCAAGGAGATGACCGGCCACGCCCTCTTCAACGAGGTCTTCCTCACCGACGCCCGTGTGGCCGATTCCGCGCTCATCGGCGGTGTCAACAACGGATGGGCCGCCGCCAATACCACGCTGATGAACGAGCGCGCCGGCCTCGGCTCGGGCGGCGGCAACGCAGCGGGCGGGGGGCTGGCTCAACCCGGCACGGTCATGGGCATGCTCTCCCGGCGGGTCGGCGACCTGGTGACCGCACAACCCGCGAAGGGGGGTGCGAACGGGGGTGCACAGAAGTCGCAGCAGCCCGGCGGCGCGCTCGGCGCCATGCGCGGCGGGGCCAACCTGCTGATCACCCAGGCCCAGTCGCGCGGCGTCAACACCCACGCCGGCATCCGGCAGGACCTGGCCCGCCTCTACACGCTCGGTGAGCTGGGTCGCTTCAACGGGCTGCGGATGAAGGCCGTGAAGGAGCAAGGCGGGGACATCCCCGGCATGCCCAACATTGCAAAGCTTTCCATGAGCCAGATCGTGCGCCTCACCCGCGACCTCGGGCTGCGCATCTTGGGGCCGGCGGGCACGCTCCACGCCTACGAAAGCGACGAGAAGGCCGCGCTCAAGCACGCCACGGGTGACCCCTTCGCGGGGAGCATCACCGAGATGGCCGTCTTCGCCCAAGCGCCCCCGATTTACGGTGGGACCGACCAGGTGCAACGCAACATCCTCGGCGAGCGCGTGCTCGGCCTGCCCAAGGAGCCGAACAACGACCGGGTAACGCCCTTCTCGCAGTTGCCCAAGAACGCGTAAGCGACCCTCATCGGGGTCGGATCGGGATCGGGGAGTGTTGCGCGTGGGCGGTCAGGACCGGACCCTGCGCGGCGCGTCCGCCATCGTTGGTGTGGCGGACGACGTCTCCCCCACCGGCGAGCTCGAACGCAGCGGCCGCGAGCTCGAGGTGGCGATGGTCCTCGAAGCATTGGAAGACGCCGGACTGACCCTGGCCGATGTCGACGGCGTCTGCCATCCCGAGTCGGCGGTCGCCTTCGCCGAGTACCTCGGGATCCACCCGGTCTTCACGGAGTCGACCATGACCGGCGGATCGAGCTACGAGGTCCACGTGGAGCACGCGGCCGCCGCGATTGCCGCGGGCGTCTGCGATGTCGTGGTGAGCGTCTACGCGGCCACGCCGCGCAGCGACCGCACGCGCAACCGGCCCCGCGGCCGCCGCGGCTTCGCCGGGCCGAACCCGATGGCCGAGTGGGACATGCCCTACGGCCTACGGACGCCCATGGGTCCCTACGCACTGGCCGCGGCGCGCCACATGTACGAGTTCGGCACCACCTCCGAGCAGCTGGCGCAGATCGCGGTGAGCACCCGGGAGTGGGCCGCCCTGAACCCGCGGGCGCGCTACCGCGAGCCGCTGACCATCGACGATGTGCTGGCCTCGCCGCTGCAGGTCAGTCCGCTGCACTTGCTCGACTGCTGCCTCGTCACCGACGGTGCGGGCGCGTTCGTCATGACGAGCGCGGCGCGCGCCCGGACGCTGCGCAAGGCGCCCGTGTTCGTATTGGGCGCAGCGACCTGCACGGACCACATGGGGATCACGCAGATGCCCGATCCGACGAGGACGCCGGGCATCGTCTCGGGGGCCAACGCGTTCGCCATGGCGGGCATGAAGCCGGACAACGTCGACGTCCTCATGGGCTACGACAGCTTCACCATTACCGCGCTCTTGCACCTCGAGGACCTCGGCTTCTGCCCGAAGGGCGAGGGCGGCCCCTTCGTTGCCGACGGGCACCTCGGACCGGGCGGCACCCTGGCGATGAACACCAACGGCGGCGGGCTTTCGTTCACCCATCCCGGCATGTACGGGATGTTCCTCCTCACCGAGGCGACCCGCCAGCTCCGCGGCGAGTGCGGCGAGCGACAGGTCGACGGGGCCACCGTTGCCGTCGCGCACGGCTCGGGCATGTTCCTCTCGGTGATGTCGACGGTGGTGCTCGGGAGAGAAGCCGCGCTGTGAGTGCGACCGGCGGGGCAATCGGCGGGGCAATCGGCGGGGCAATCGGCGGGGCAATCGGCGCGGCACGTACCCCGCGCTTCGAGCCGCCGGTCGGCGCGGAGAGTGGCCCCTACTGGGAGGCGACGCGCGAAGGGCGACTGCTCGTGCAGTGGTGCACGGCGTGCGACCGCGGCGTGTTCTACCCGCGCGCCTTTTGCCCCTTCTGCGCCGCACCCCGGTCCTCGCTCGAGTGGCGCAGCGCGTCGGGCCGAGGCACCGTGTACGCGGCCGTCGTAGAGCACCGCCCCGAGGCGGCGGGTGCCACCTTCTCGGACGGGCAGCACTACTGTGTCGCCCTGGTCGACCTCGACGAGGGCGTGCGGATGCTGTCCAACATCGTGGGGTGCCCGCCCGACGAAGTGCACAGCGGGATGGCCGTGACGGTGACCTGGGAGCCGCTGAGCGACGGGCGCCAGCTCGCCCTCTTCGAGCCAGCAGCCGCGGCTGTGCGGACGGCTCGATGAGCATGCCCGAGGACAAGCGCGCCGCAGCGGCCGAAGGCATGCTGCACGCCTGGTGGGCCGAGCGGGTGCCCGACCGCCTGGCCATCGCCTCTTCGTACGGGGATCGCTCGTACGCCGACCTGAACGCAAGCATCAACCGCATGGCGCGGGCACTCCGGGCGCGCGGGCTCAAGGCCGGTGACGCCCTGGCGCTGATGTGCACCAACCGGCCCGAGTTCCTCGAGACCCTGTACGCGTCGCAGCGCATCGGCCTGCGCTTCACGCCGATCAACTGGCATCTCACCGGGCCCGAAGCCGCCTACATCGTCTCCAACTGCGAGGCCAAAGCTTTCGTGTGCGACGGCGAGCTAGGCGACACGGTGATCACCGCAGCCGAGGCGGGCGGACCCGGACTCGTCAAGATCGACGCTGGCGGCTACCTCCCGGGTTTCGAGATGTACAACGGCGTCCTCGCCGACGAGGACGGCTCGGACATCCCCGACCCGGTCCCGGGCACGCAGATGCTCTATACCTCCGGCACGACCGGCCGGCCCAAGGGCGTACACCGCCAGAGCGCCGCGGTGAGCGCGCTCACGACGGTCAACTTCTGCGGGTACGACGAGGACTGGGCGGACAGTGTCGATGCCCACCTCCTCACGGGTCCCCTGTACCACGCGGCTCCGCTGGCGTTCTCGGTGGCGGTGCCGTACCTCTACGGCGTTCCTCTCCTCCTCATGGACCACTGGGACGCCTTCGAGGCGCTCCGCCTGATCGAGGAGCACGGCGTCACCCACACGCACATGGTGCCGACGATGTTCCATCGCTTGCTCGCCATCCCGGCCGAGGAGCGGGCACGCTTCGACACCTCGTCCCTGCGCTTCGTGATCCACGGCGCGGCGCCGTGCCCGGTCACGGTCAAACAACGCCTCATCGAGTGGCTGGGACCGGTGGTGGTCGAGTACTACGCGGCAACCGAGGGCCTCGGGACCCTGGTCGACTCCGCAACGTGGCTGGCCCACCCCGGCACGGTCGGCCGCCCTCTCGTGCCGGGCCTGGTGAAGGTGGCCGACGAGGACGGCAACGAGCTGCCGCCCGGTGAGATCGGTCTCGTCTTCTTGCAGGCACCGGCAGCCGCCCGCTTCGATTACTACGGCGACGCGGACAAGACGGCCGGTGCGTTCCGTGGCGACTACTTCACCCTGGGCGACATGGGGTACATGGACGACGAGGGCTACCTCTTTCTGACCGACCGCACGGCGAACCTGATCATCTCGGGCGGAGTCAACATCTACCCCGCCGAGGTCGACGCCGTCCTGCTCGAGCACCCGGCCGTGGACGACGTCGCCACCATCGGCGTGCCCGACGAAGAGTGGGGCGAGGTCGTCAAGGCAGTCGTACAACCGGAGGCGGGCGTCACCGGCAGCGACGAACTGGCTGCCGAGCTCATGGCGTTCTGCCGGGAACACCTGGCTCACTTCAAGTGCCCGCGCAGCGTGGACTTCGTCACGGAGCTGCCGCGGGAGGATACTGGCAAGATCTTCAAACGGAAGCTGCGCGAGCAGTACCGAGCGGCCTCGGGCCGCACTGATCAATCGCGCACCGACTAACAGCCACTGACTAAGAGCACATAGAACAAGGGCAAAGGAGCCGAACGTGGGTATCTGTGACGGACGAATCGTCGTCATCACCGGCGCGGGCCGGGGCATCGGGCGCGAGCACGCCCTCGAATTCGCCCGGCAAGGCGCCAAGGTCGTGGTGAACGACCTCGGCGGCGAGATGGACGGCTCGGGGTCCTCGACGGGGCCCGCCGGCGAGGTCGTCGACGAGATCCGCGGCATGGGCGGCGAGGCGGTGGCCAACGACGACGACATCTCCGACTACGACGGCGCGGGGCGGCTGATCCAGTCGGCCATCGACAGCTTCGGGGGTCTCGACGTGCTGGTGAACAACGCAGGCATCCTGCGTGACCGCATGCTGGTCAACATGACGATCGAGGAGTGGGACGCCGTGATCAGGGTGCACCTCCGCGGTACCTTTGCGCCCACCCGTCACGCGGCGGAGTACTGGCGCAACCGCACCAAGGCGGGCGAGGGCAACGACGCCCGTGTCATCAACACGACCTCGCCCTCGGGCATCTACGGCAACGTGGGTCAGACCAACTACGGCGCGGCCAAGGCCGGCATCGCCTCGTTCACGATCATCGCCGCCATGGAGCTCGAGCGCTACGGCGTCACGGTCAACGCCATCGCACCCGCCGCGCTGACCCGCATGACCGAGAACCTCGGCATGGGCGAGCAGTCGGCCCAACGCAAGCCCGAGGAGTTCGACGCCCTCGATCCGGCCAACATCTCCCCCATCGTGGTCTGGCTGGGCAGCCCCGAGTCCAAGGACATCACGGGGCGCGTCTTCAACGTCGTGGGCGGCAACCTGAGCGTGGCCGAGGGCTGGGTCGCCGGTCCGGGTCAGGACAAGGGCGACCGCTGGGATCCAGCCGAGCTCGGCAAGGTCGTGCCCGAACTGGTTGCCAACGCGGCACCCAACGCCAACATGGGCGGCCGCCGCAAGTAGGCCTGGCACTAACGTCGTGTCCATGGCAGCCAAGGAGACGCCTCCGGTACCGGCCCGGCGAGAGGTCGAGGCCGCCGCCCAGGTCATCCACGACCACGCCGACCGGCTGTTCCTCTGGGACTACGAGCGCGACCGCGGCCAACTGGTGACGCTCTACAACAAGGCGATGGGGTCGCAGTGGAACAGCGTCACCGACCTCGACTGGTCGACCGACGTCGACCCCGAGCGGCTCGTGGCCGAGCAAGAGAGCCCGTTGCTGGCGGTCGCCCGCCAGGCCGGCACGCTACCGGGATCGCCCATGGCGGCCTGGGCGCGAGCGCGAGTACACGGCGCTGGGGGTGGAGCTGTTCAAGGCCAGCCTGTCGCAGTTCATGCACGGCGAGCAGGGGGCGATGATGACTGCGGCCAAGATCGTCGAGACCGTGCCGTGGATCGACGCCAAGTACTACGCCTCGACGCAGACCATGGACGAGGCTCGACACACAGAAGTGTTCGCCAAGTATCTCCGCACGAAGCTCGGCGACGCGTATCCGATGAGCCCGTTCCTCAAGGAGCAGATCTGGTCGTTGCTCGAGGACCCGCGCTGGGACATCGCGTATCTCGGGATGCAGATCGTGATTGAGTCGCTCGCCCTCGCCGCGTTCGGCGACATGCTGCGGCGCACCAAGGAGCCGCTGCTGACGAAGCTGCTGCGCTACGTCATGTCCGACGAGGCACGCCACGTGGCCTTCGGCGTCCTCACGCTGTCCGAGGTCTACGGGGACATGAGCGAGGGCGAGCTGAAGGAGCGCCAGGAATTCCTTGTCGACGCCACGCTGAACTCGCGGGCACGGGCCACCACGCCCGAGGTGTGGGAACGCATGGGCACCACGGCGGACGAGGTAATGCCCTTCATCGTCGAGGCGGCGCAGAAGACCAAGCTCAACCCCGCAGCGGCTTCGCCCGCGGCTTCTTCGCCAAGCTCGTGCCCAACGTGCGCAAGCTCGGCCTCCTCGACGCCAACCGTGGCTACCTGCGCGAGAAGTGGGGGGCGGCGGGCCTGCTCGAGTTCGAGTTCGCCGACGACACCGGCTCGGACTACGAGTCCTACGACGAGGTGGCGCGGGATCGGGCGGTGGCGCGCGCCGCCGCCGACCCGGCCGGGTGAGCCCGGCGCCCCGGCGCAGCGTCTTGGCACGGGTCCGCTCGCTGTGCCTCGCTCTGCCCGAGGCCGAGCAGCGCCCCTTCGGCGACCACACCGCGCCTGCATTCCGAATCCGCGACAAGTTCTTCGCGATGACGAGCCAGGACGGCTCGTCCATGACGGTGAAGGCGCCCAAGGGCGTGCAGGCCGTCCTGGTGGCGTCGGATCCGGCGCGCTTCTTCGTCCCCAAGTACGTCGGGCACATCGGGTGGGTCGGCGTACGCCTCGACCTGTCCGAGCCACCCGACTGGGACGAGCTGGCCGAGATGATCCTTGAGAGCTACTGCCTGACCGCGCCCAAGCGGCTGGCGGCGCTCGTCGACCCGCAGGCAGACGCGCCGGTCAGTGGGCGGGCGAGAGCGACGTGAGCGTCGCCTGCATCGTTTCGCTGTAGTGGACGCTCCCCTGGTTCACCGAGACCGTCTCGTGCTCGCGCACGATCAGCCCGTCGCCCGGGACGATCCAGAAATCCGTCGGGTTGGTGCCCTGCTCGCTGCCGGCGAAGGTCAGCGTGAAACGCGTGTGCTCGACAGTCACCGGATGCCCGCCGACGTCCAGGGTCGAGGTGCCCGAGAGCCAGACCGTCCATCGAGACCTTTTCGGCCGGGCTGACCTGTGAGCAGGTGACGGCCCAGCGCTCGCCCGGATGCACCGAGGGCGGCAGCAGATAAGCAGTCGCCGGACACATGACCGTGGACGTGCTCGTCGTACCCGCGATCGACTCGTCGGTGACCAGCTTGGGGACGGTCAGCGCGCCACCCGGTTCGCTGCACATCGTCGTCGTCTCGGTGTGCTGGGTGATGGGGACCCAACTGACCGTGGCGCAGCTCGCATCGGCCACGATCATCGACGTCGTCGAAGGGAAGGACCGCTGCACGCCCACCAGGTTGAGACCCTCGCCGCCGCTGGTGCGGTACGTGTAGACGCCGGGAGCCGGCAGCTTGTTGCGCAACGAAGCCAGCATCTTGCCGGTCTGCTCGCGCCGGTAGATGCGCAGCGCCTCGCGCAGGCCCACGGGTGAGGAGACGGTCCGGAACACGAGCGCCCACGCCGTCCCGCCGGCGGTGCTGACGATCAGGAAGGCCAAGATGAGGACGGTCAGCAAACGGTGCTGCTGGACCCACTGCCAAACGAACACTTGGGAAGCGTACCCCGGCGGGGTCGGGCCCAACCGGATTCTCGGTCGCCGCTCGCCCGGCGCTGGTCAGCCCTGGTCGTCGCCCGGTCGTCCGCTGGTCGTCGCGTGGTCGGGACGCAGGTCAGGCTCAGGTCACGCTGGTCGGTCCCGGCCGGGCCGGTCAGAGCGGGTCTGGGACCCAGTTGCCGTGGAAGCCCGCCGGCACCCGCTGGGGCAGCTCAACGACAGCCTGGGGCTCACCGGTGATGTCCCGGGCGTGGAGCACGAAGAGCGAGGAGCGTGTTCGTGTCGGCCGAGTACACGAGGGTCATGAGCCACCCGTCGTCCTCGTCGGCACCGTCGTGCCGGGGGACGAAGACCGCCTCGCCGACCTGCGCGCCGGCGCCGAACGAACGGGCCTCGCTGGTCCCCCGTTCGAAGTCGTGGCGGAGCAGCTGCGACTCCGCGCCGAGGATGCCGTCGGCCGTAGCGAGCGCCACTGCGTAGCCGAATCGATGGGGCAGACCCACCCGACGCTCGTCGACGCGCGGGAACTCCTGCCCGCGGTCGTCGAGGCGCTCCTCCTTCACGGCAGCGCCCCGCCCGTCGAGATGCCAGCGCTCCAGCGTCGTGGATCCCTCCGACGGCCCGAGGAGCTGGGTGCGGAACATGGAGGGGTGGCGCACCACGTCGAGCACGACGCCGTCGCCACTTGGCTCGTCGAACGCGTTGAGCGGGTGGAACACGTAACAGGGCTCCACGTCGTGCCAGACGGGCGTCGTCGAGTCACCGTCGCGCGGGCAACACGCCGACTCGGGCGTGGTACCCCTCCTGCCAGCGATACGGGAAGCGGGCGCCGGCGGCGGCGGCCTCCATGTTGAAGGTCACCGGCAGATCGAGCAGCACGATGGAGCGCTCCGTGATGGCGCAGTCGTGCAGGCTGACCGGGCCGCCCATCGTGATCCGTCGCGCCGAGCGCACCCGCGCGTCGACGTCGAGGATCGTGACCTCCACGTCGTCACCCCATCCCCAGAAATACGACACGGCGTACAGCTCACCCGTGCGCGGGTCCCGCTTTGGGTGTGCGGTGTAGCCGCCACTCAGCGTGCCGCCGAAGTCACAGCGTCCGATCGTGTCGAGCTCGTCGGTGAGCTCGTAGGGCCGACGCGCCCGCCTCGACGATGGCGAAGGTCCGCCCGGCGTGACCGATCACATTGGTGTTGGGCGCCGAGTCCATGCCGGCGTGGACCCGACCCGATGGCGGCGCCTCGCCGAGGGCCTTGGCCACCTCCCCGGAACGCACCCAGCGGTTTGCGTACCACTCGGCCCTCCCGTCGCGCAAGCGGATGCCGTGGACCATGCCGTCGCCGGTGAACCAGTGGTACGAGGCGGGCTCGGGCACCGAGACGGGGTTCGGACCGTTGCGCACGTAGCGGCCGCTGAGCGTGTCGGGAATATGGCCGGTCACGACAAGCTCGGTCGCGGTCACCTCCTCGCGCACCGGTGCGAAGTTCCCCTGCAGGTACGGATTGGCGGCGTCCGTCATGAACCAGCCCCCCTTGATCCCGGTCGTACCACCCCTGACCCCGGTCGAACCACGTTCCTACGTTAGGCACGCCCGGCGTGTGAACAATGTGTGACCGGTCCACGCGGGCCCGCGGCAAACCCGCCCGGCGAGCCGGGGGCGCGCTAAGGTCTTTGGCCGAGGGCACCACCACAAAAGTTTGGAAATCCCTCTGGCCCGCAAGGGCCACCGGCCATGACCCCACGAACACGGGTCAAATCTGGCCAGGAGAGGAGTGGATTTTCAATGGCAACTGGTTCCGTGAAGTGGTTCAACGGTGAGAAGGGCTTCGGCTTCATCACCCAGGACGGTGGGGGCCCCGACGTTTTCGTGCATTTCAGCGCGATTTCGGGTTCGGGCTACCGCAATCTCGAAGAAGGACAGAAGGTCGAGTTCGAGACCAACGAGGGCCCTAAGGGCCTGCAGGCCGCGAACGTGCCGCGCCATCTGAGCACGCGCAACAAGCCGATTGCAGAACCCCGCCTCCGCGGAGGCGGGGTTCTGTCGCGTCCGCGGCGCGTTCCGGCTGCGCGTGTGTGGCGCGCACGTCAGGTCCGGTGCCGGCACCGCCAGCTCGCTACCAGTACGGCTTGGCCTGGCGCGTCGTGACCTCGAGGACCGCTGTCCGCGTACTCCTTGCGGCACACGACGAGGTCGGGGAGCCACGCGTCGGGGTCGCCGTAGCGCAGCGGTGATCCGTCGAGGCGGCTGGCGTGCAAGCCGCTCGCCGATCGGCGACAGCCACGGGCGCGCAGGAGTCCCACTCGTACTGGCCCCCGGCGTGGACGTAGACCTCCGCCGCGCCGAGGATGACGGCGGCGATCTTGGCGCCGGCCGATCCCATTGGGATCATCACACCACCGATCTCCTCGGTGACGTCGTAGGCGACATCGGGCGGCCGGCTACGCGACACCACGACCCGCGGATGCTCCGCGTCGTCGAGTGCCGGGAGCAGCGGTGGCTCCACAGTGGAGACCACGAGGTCCAGTGCGGGAAGGGCGACGGCTCCGACGACGGCCTCCCCTCCCACGGCCAGGGCGACGTGCACCGCCCAGTCACTGCGCTCGAGCTGGCGGAACTCACGTGTCCCGTCGAGCGGGTCGACGATCCAGAGACGACCCACGCCGGCGACGTGCTCGAGCCCTTCCTCCGAACGCACCTTGTCACTCGGGGTACAGGCGCGTGAGCTCATCGACGAGAAACCGGTGCGACATGTGGTCGCCGACGGCCCCGATATCACCTTGAGCCTGTGGTGACGCCCGCAGCTCCATGAGGACCCTGCCGGCCGCAACGGCAAGCGTGGCCGCGTCGCGGTGCTCGGCGGCGAGGTCCTCGGGCATGGGCCCCCTGTTTAGCTGCTCTTAGACCAGGCGTCGGTCAGTGGCCCAGCGCGTCAGCTCGTGCCGCGTCGAGAGCTGCAGTTTGCGAAGCACGGAGGAGACGTGGGACTCGACCGTCTTGGCCGAGATCCCGAGGTCCCGGCCCACCTCTTTGTACGTGTAACCACGGGCGATCAGGCGCAGCACCTCGCGCTCGCGGGGCGAAAGCTGGTCCAGCTCGGGGTCGAAGCCCGTGGCCGGGGCGCCTCCGGTGGCGAACGCATCGAGCACGAAGCCGGCCAGGCGCGGGGAGAACACGGCATCACCCGCAGCCACGCGGTAGACGGCCTGGAGGAGCTCGGGACCAGAGATCGTCTTGGTGATGTAGCCGCGGGCCCCGGCCCGGATGACCTCGATGACGTCTTCGGGCGCGTCGGAAACCGAGAGGGCCAGGAACTGCACCTCTGGGTGATCAGGATGCACGCCGCGCAAGACGGCGTTGCCGCCGCCCCCGGGCAGGTGGACATCGAGCAGGACGACATCGGGCAGGCGCTCGCTGATGAGCTCGACGGCCGCCTCGGCCTCATCCGCCTCGCCCACCACCTCGACCGCGTCACCGAGCTCGGCCTTCACGCCGGCTCGGAACACCGCGTGGTCCTCGACGAGGAAGATGCGGGGCCGGCCTGCCGGCCTACCGGCCCCGTCCGCCGGGGCGCTCACCGGACCCGGGCCCGCCGAGGCATCGACAGCTGCACCTCGGCGCCCTCACCCGGCGCCGACCGCACGACGGCGGAGCCTCCGAAGCGAACCATGCGGGCTCGGATCGACTGGGAGATCCCCTGTCGGTCCTCGGGCACGGCGTCGGGGTCGAACCCACAACCCCGGTCACGTACGTAGAGCATCACCGTGTCCGCCTCCACCTCGGCATAGAGCGACACCTGGTCGACGCCTGACCACTTTGCGGCGTTCACCGTCGCCTCACGGGCCGCGTCGAGCAGGGCGCGCAGCGCCTCGTCGAGCTCGCAGTCACCCACCATGACCATGTGGACGGCGATCCCGTGGTCTGCCTCGACCTGGCGCTGCAGGAGCCCGACCCCCTCGGCCAGCATGGTGGCGTCCTCACCGATGGTGCCCGGTGGCCGGCCCTCGAACAGCCAGGCCCGCAACTCGCGCTCTTGGGCCCGGGCCAGGCGCACGACGTTCTGGGGGTCCTCGGCTGAGCGTTGAATGAGCGCCAGGGTCTGCAGCACAGAGTCGTGCACGTGGGCCGCCATCTGCGCGCGCTCCTCGGCCAGCGCCCGCGCCTGGCGCTCGGCGATCAGGTCGCGGACGAGGCTCGAGCCACCATGGTCCGAAGATGAGCACGGCCGCCGCGACGACGAGGGCCGCGCCGCCCACCGGCCGCAGCGCAGCGATGGTGGTGTGGCCCATCACGAGCAGCGCGATCCCAGCCGCCCCGATGAGCACGCCGACCACGACGCGGGCGATGAGCAACCGGCGGCCCTGGCCGTGGGAGTCGGCCCCGAGGAGCGGGACCACGTCGTTGTCGATGAACGCCTTCTCAGACTCGTTGGCGTTGCGCCAGATGAGGACGATCACGCCGAGTGCGAGGAAGGTCGGCCACCCGATGAGGCCGATGAAAGAGACGTGCAGGGTGCTCGTGACGACTTGCATCGCGATGAGCAGCGGGATGAGCACAGCGGCCACGAGGCGGATGCCCCGGCGGTCGTTCACGGCGCGGGAGTAGATGTTGGAGGTCTCCCCCTCCATCGGGATCAACAACCACGCCATGGCGTAGAGGAAGACGATCACGCCACTGGCGCCGATGGCCAGCAGCACGAACCCGATCCGCACCCAGGTGACGTCGATCCTCGTCTCCGCGGATATGGCGCCGCAGACCCCACCGAGGACGCGGTTGTCGGGAGTCCGGCGCAACGAGCGCAACTTGCGGCCGACGTGGTGATGGCCGCGGTGGCGGTGCCCGTTCCCACGGGGTCCGGCCCCGGCGTGACCACGGCGGTCCGCCACCGTCCCACCCGAAGCCTGGCCCGTTCCGTCCGGACGCTCCGAACCGCCCGGACGGCAGTGACGCACTGGGGCGCGTCGGTCCCTCCCGACGGCGGTGGCGTGGTCGGGCTGCCCCCGTCAGCTGAGCGGGGTCGTGCCGGGATCGGGTGCCTCTGCGATACCTCGATGATCGCGCGCCCCAGGTAGGACAGCTATCAGGGACATCCCTGAGGGCCCAGGGGCGTACTCAGGGTCGGACCAGGGTGTTACCGGATTCACCCCAGGTCAGGGGACCGTCAGGCTGGCCCCATGGACACTGCACCGCACCAGAACCCAACGCCCGAGCAAGCCGCGCCGGCCCCGTCCGCACCCTCCGGTCACGACGGCGACGCTGAGACGCCCCGCCTCCACCGAGTGGGCCACGGCCGCATGCTGGCCGGCGTCGCCGCCGGCCTCGCCGACTACTTCGACGTCGACCCGACCATGGTCCGCATCGGCTTCGTCGCCCTGGCCTTCTTGGGCGGGCTGGCCGTGCCGCTCTACCTCGCCGGCTGGGCGCTCATCCCCGACGAGGACACTCATCTCTCGGTCGCCGAGGAGCTCCTCGCTCGCGAGCGCGCCCGCAGCGCCTACTGAGCCCCGGCCGACTCCGGTCCGGACCCGCACCGAACCCGAACGCTTTTCGAACCAACCACGAACACGAGCATCGAAAGGACACCAATGCGCTACCGATGGGACCCCGCTTACCCGATGGGACGCCGGGACACACAACCCACCGACGCGTCCTTGCGCGCCTCGGACGGCGAACGCAACGCGGTGGCCGACAAGCTCTCGCGCCACTACGCGGAGGGCCGGCTCGACGAGGCAGAGTTCAAGACCCGCCTCGACACCGCGATGTCGGCGACGACACGTGGCGACCTCAACGGTCTCTTCCACGACCTGCCGCCGCTGCCGAGTGACCCACCGCCCCCGCCGCCGCGTCACCGCCGGATCCTGCCCTGGGTCTTCCTCGTCGCCTTCCTCGCCATCGCGGCCGGTGCGACATTGCCCTTCTACCCGATGTACCACGTCCCGTGGCTGCTCTTCGCCATCGTCGGACTGCGTGCTCTGGCGGCGTGCCGCCGGCCGGACGCCACTGGCACCACAACCTCGGCGAGCGTCCCAGCTCGGTCATGGATCACTGAGCCGCCGTCGTGCCCGCCCCCACGCCAAGCCCCAGTCCCGATCCCAGTCCCGATCCGCGCCTCGATACCGTCGAGCTGCTGCGCACCCTGCCCCTCTTCGACGGCCTGCCCGAGAGCGAGCTCGACGAGATGGCGGCGCGGTGCGACGTCGCCACCGCCCACCCCGGGCAGGTCGTCCAGGCCCAGGACGTGCCCGTGCGCCGCTGGCACCTGATCACGGTGGGCCACGCCGTCGTCCAACGCGACGGCGTCGCGATCGGGCTGCTGGCGCGCGGCGACTCGTGGTCCGAGCACTCGCTGCTCAACCAGCTGCACTCGCCCATCACCGTGGTGGCCCTCTCGCCCCTGACGCTGCTCACCCTGCGCGACCCGGGAGTTCTTCGCCATCCCCGAAGACCACCCGGTCCTGGCCGGCCGTCTGGTCGCCCGGTCCGCCGTCTCGGCGGACCGCCTGGCCCTGCCGGTGTTCAACGCGTTGGCCCACTTCGCCGAGAGAACTGCATGATCTTGGGCCCCTCCGTCATGCCGGTACGATTGAGGCCGTCCCCTGACACCGGGGTGGCGGTGTCAGCGTCCCCGAGGAGATCCCACTAATGCGCACCCTGGCCGGGTGGTGTGTCCAACATCGCCGTGTCGTCCTCCTGATCTGGTTCCTCGTCTTGGTGCTGTCGGGCCTCGTCGCCAGGTCAGTCGGCTCCGACTTCTCCAACAACTTCAACTTCCCGAACACGCAGTCCTTCGACGCCATCAACCTCCTCAAGTCGGTCGCGCCCGGACAGTCGGGCGACACCGAGCAGGTCGTCTTCGGCACCTCGGGTGACGCGCGGCTGACCGACCCCGCCGTCGGCCAACGCATCAACACGATGGTCAGCGAGATCAAGCAACTGCCCCACGTGTCGGTGGTCGCCAGTCCCTACGACGCCGCCGGCAACCTGGTCAACACCACCAACATCAACGCGGACCGCACCGTCGGCTGGCTGCAGGTCAATTTCGACGTGCTGCCCAACAACGTCTCGGATTCCGAGTCGAAGCACTACGTCGACATCGTCACCGCGGCCTCCACGCACGATCTGACCGTCGCCGACACCGGACCCATCGCCGAGAACGCCAGCAACCAGTCCTTCAGCAGCACCGGCATCGGCGTCCTGCTCGCGCTGGTGGTGCTCCTTTTGGTCTTCGGCTCGGTCTTTGCCGCCATCTTGCCCATCGTCTCCGCCCTCTTCGCCCTCGGCACGGCCTACAGCGTCATCACGCTGCTCAGCCATGCCATCGGGATGCCCTCCATCTCGCCCGAGGTGATGCTGCTCATCGGGCTCGGCGTCGGCATCGACTACGCGCTCTTCATCGTGACCCGGCACCGCCAGGGCCTCGTGGCCGGCCGCGATCCCGAGTCGTCCATCGTCAACGCCGTCAACACGTCGGGCCGGGCCGTGATGTTCGCCGGCATCATCGTCTGCATCGCGCTGCTGGGCCTCTTCGCCCTCGGGGTGAGCTTCCTCTACGGGCTCGCCGTGTCAGCCGCCATCGGCGTGGCCCTCACCATGGTGGCGGCCCTCACCTTGCTGCCGGCCATGCTCGGCTTCATCGGCCCCAAGGTGATGAGCCGCAAGCAGAAGAGGAACCTGGCCGAGAACGGCCCGCGCATCATCGGTGCCGACAGCAAGGGCTTCTGGCCGAAGTGGGCGGATCGGGTGCAGCGCAACCCGTGGGTCCCGGCCGGCATCGCGCTGGCCATCGTCGTGGCCATCGCCCTCCCCTTCTTCTCCTTGCGGCTGGGTTCGGCCGACCAGGGCACGGACCCCGCCGGGTCACAGACCCGCATCGCCTTCGACATGATGTCGCGGGGCTTCGGTCCCGGCTACACCGGCCCCTTGATGCTGGTTGCCGTCGTACAGCCCGACCAGCACCATGTGATCGACAACGTCATCCACGCCGTCTCCGAGCAGTCCGACGTGGCCAAGGTCGCCCAGCCCCTCTACATCCCGTCGAGGACCGGCTCGGGCGACGTGGTCCTGGTCAACGTCTACCCCGACTCCGCCCCCCAGGACGCATCCACCACCGACCTGGTCAACCATCTGCGGTCCGACACCGTTCCCGCGGCGGTGGGGCACTCGGGGGTCAACGTGCTCGTCGGCGGCACCACGGCGATCTATATCGACTTCGCCAACGTGCTCAGCGCGAAGCTGCCGCTGTTCGTCGCCGTCGTGGTGATCCTGTCGTTCCTGTTGCTGATGATGGTCTTCCGATCGGTGGTCATCCCGCTCACGGCGGCCTGCATGAACCTGCTGTCCATCGGCGCCGCGCTCGGCATGCTCGTGGCGGTCTTCCAGTGGGACGACTTGGGGTCGCTCATCGGACTCGCAGGGCACCAGTCCGGTCGAGGCCTTCCTACCGGTGATGCTCTTCGCCATCCTCTTCGGCCTGTCGATGGACTACCAGGTGTTCTTGGTGTCCCGGATGCACGAGGAGTACATCAAGTCGGGCGGCGACAACCGCGCCGCCGTGCGCAACGGACTCGCCGCCACGGGCAAGACGATCACGGCGGCCGCGCTCATCATGATCTTGGTCTTCGCCTCGTTCATCTTGGGCGGCAACCGGGTGATCAAGGAGTTCGGCATCGGCCTGGCGGGCGGCGTCCTGGTGGACGCGGTGTTCATCCGCATGGCCATCGTCCCCTCCATCATGATGCTCTTCGGCAAGGCCAACTGGTGGCTCCCGCGCTGGCTCGACCGCGTGCTCCCGCATGTGTCGGTGGATCCCGACGACCTCAAGAACCCCGCCCTCGCCGGGGACGGCAGCGGCGAGGGCCAAGACCCCGAGCCCGAGCTGGCCGGCTCGGTCCGCTCCTAGTCCGACCGAACTCCGCCGATCCGACGGGCGCTCACCTGACCTACCAGGCGTAGTCCTCGGGCGCGGTGCGATGGCCGGGGAAGATCTCGTCGAGGCGCGTCAGCACCTTGTCGTCGAGGGTCACGTCGACGGCGTGCACGGCTGAGTCGAGATGCTCGGGCGTCCGCGGTCCCACGATCGGTCCCGTGACGGCCGGACGCGTCAACAACCAGGCCAGGCCGACCGTCCCGGGGTCCTCGCCGATCTCCGCGCAGAGGTCCTCGTACGCCTCGAGCTGGGGACGCAGGGCGGCGACCCTCTGCTCGAGGTGGCTGGCATAGCGCCGGCTCCCGTCGCGCTCGCTTGCGCACGATGCCGCCCAGCAGGCCGCTGGCCAGCGGCGACCACGGGATCACACCGAGGCCGTAGTCCTCCGCTGCGGGAAGCACCTCGAGCTCGATCTGCCGGGTCAACAGGTTGTAGTGCGACTGCTCGCTGACCAGGCCCATGAAGTGGCGGCGCGCCGCCGCCTCCTGCGCCTTGGCGATGTGCCAGCCGGCGAAGTTCGACGACCCGACGTAGAGGATCTTGCCCTGGGCCCGCAACACCTCCATCGCCTCCCAGATCTCGTCCCAGGTGCTGCCCCGGTCGATGTGGTGCATCTGGTAGAGGTCGATGTAGTCGGTCTGCAGCCGCTTCAGGCTGGCGTCGCAGGCGCGGCGGATGTTGAGAGCAGAGAGCCGGCCCTCGTTGGGCCACTCGCCCATGTCGCCGTAGAGCTTCGTGGCCATCACGACCTTCTCGCGCCGGCCACCGCCCTGGGCGAACCAGCGGCCGACGATCTCCTCGGTCGCGCCCCGGCCCTTGGAACGCCCGTAGACGTTGGCCGAGTCGAAGAAGTTGATCCCCGCCTCGAGGCCCGAGTCCATGATGGCGAAGGACGTTGCCTCGTCGGTCTCGGGCCCGAAGTTCATGGTGCCGAGGCAGATGCGGCTGACGGTGAGGCCGGTGCGGCCGAGATGTGTGAATCGCATGCGGCCGAACCTAATGGCGCGATGGCGAGGTGTGCACCAGGTGGGTGCCTTCTCCTCGGAGACCACCGGCCGCGTCCGCCGGACCGCTCCCGGCGGCCGGACTGCGGCCGACCACCGGTGCCTGCGACCCGGTCCCGGTCGGGCCCTCCCCGGCGCCGGGGCCGTCGGGGGTCGCAAAGCGCACCTCGACGCGGAGACCGCCCGCCGGCTCCGCCACCGTTTCGAGGGTGGCGCCGTGCGCCGCCGCGACGGCGCGGACGATGCACAACCCCAGGCCGAAGCCCTCGCCCCTCGTCGTCCGCTCGGGTTCTCGGCGCTGGAATGGCTCGTAGAGGCGGGCGACGTCGTCGGGCCGGATGACCGGGCCGTCATTGGACACGGCCAGCCATGCCGTAGCCCCGCGCGTGCCGGTCTGCACCGCGACCCGGCCGCCGGGCACGTTGTAGCGCAGCGCGTTGTCGAGCAGGTTCTCGACCAGGCGTTCGAGGAGGCGCGGATCGCCCCGCAAGGCCGCCGGGCCCAGTGAGGGGACGATCGTCACCTGGCGCGCCGCCGCCTCGAGCTCGCGCTCCTCGAGCAGCTCGCCGAGGAGCGCCGTCAGGTCGACGTCGTGCGCGCTGAGCGTCGCCGCCTGGGCCCGCGACAGGGTCAGCAGGGCGTCGATCATCTGCTCCTGCTGCTCGCCCGAGACGAGGATCCGCTCGTGCGCGGCGCGCAGCGAGTCTGCGGTGGCGTCGGGGTCCGCCAGCGCGACCTGGGCCAGCGCGCGCTGACGTGCCAGCGGCGTGCGGAGCTCGTGCGACGCGTTGGCCACGAACTGGCGCTGGGAGCGGAATGACGCGTCGAGCCGCTCGAGCAGCCCGTCGATCGTGTCACCGAGCTCCTTGAGCTCGTCGTCGGGTCCGCGCACGTCGAGGCGCTCGTGCAGGTTGGACTCCGAGATATCCCGGGTCGTCGCAGTGATGGTGCGCAGGGGACGCAGCACGCGACCCGCCACGAGCCACCCGAGCAGTACGGAGACCACGGCCATGATGGCGAGCGCGATACCCGACTCGGTCAGGAGCTGCTGCCGCTCGCGATCGCGGTAGGCGTACGCCAGCGCAGTGAACTCACGCGTCTGCCTCTCGATCTGTCGCTGTACCGCCTTGGTGTCACCGCCGGGCCCCCCGCCACCCAAACCCCCACTACCCGTGACCGCCTGGGCGCTGGCGGCGCTGGGCGTATGCCCGGACTTTGCCGCACGGCCCGTGGAGCCCGCATGGGTCTGCGGGCCGCTCAGCTCCTTGTTGGCCTTGAGGCTCGGGGCGTGCTGGATGGTCATCGGTGGCAGCCCGTTGGGATTCCCGATCTCGTACCCCGCGATGGTCGTCCCGTTCTTTCCCTGCACGATGAAGGCGTTGCCCGTCGACGCGTTGACGAAGAAATACGTCAACGTGAGCAGCGCGGCGCCGGAGAGTAGGAAGAGCGCCCCGTACAGCAGCGTCAGGCGGAGCCGCACCGTGCGTCGAGGGAGGTGCGGCGCCTTGGCCAGCCTGAGCATGCGGTCTCGCAGTGCCACGTGAGCCCTCAGATCCGATACCCGGAGCGTGGGACCGTCTCGATGACCGTCGGCTGACCGAGCTTGGCCCGCAACCGGCTCACCGTCACCTTGACGGCGTTGGTGAACGGGTCGGCCGCCTCGTCCCACACGCGCTCGAGCAATTCCTCGGCCGAGACCGCCCGTCCGCCCGAGGCAAGCAGGAGCTCGAGCACGCCGAATTCCTTGGGCGACAGCACGAGCGGCCGGCCCGCTCGTCGAGCCCGCCGCTGTCCCCGGTCGAGCTCGACGTCGCCGTGCCGCAGCACGGGAGGGAGCGCGGGCTGGGCGCGCCGGTACAGCGCGCCGATGCGCGCGACGAGGACCGGGAAGTCGAACGGCTTGGGCAGGTAGTCGTCGGCCCCGAGCTCGAGGCCGTCGACCAGGTCGTCCATCGTCCCCGCCGCCGTCAACATCAGCACTCGGGCGCGGCAACGTGACTCAACGAGGCGCCGGCAGATCTCGTCGCCGTGCACGCCCGGAAGGTCCCGGTCCAAGACAATGACGTCGTAGTCGGTGTCGACGGCGCGCTCGAGCCCGGTCGCGCCGTCGCACGCGACGTCCACTGCCATCTCGGCGCGCCGCAGCCCGAGGCCCACCGTCTCGGCCAGCTCGACGTCGTCTTCGATCACCAGCACCCGCACGGCCGAGGCTCCCTGTTCGAACTCCCATCAGGATGTTCCGCGGAAGGTTTCAATTTCGTAACGCAGCGAGCGCAGCCTCAGTTTGTTGCCCGCTGTGCGCGTGCTGTGGATCTGGTGGGGACCTCGTGCGCGCGTTCGGCACATGACGCAACGTTCCCGAAACCACGTTTGTCGTACAACTCGACGCCACAGACCACGTGCGACGCAAAGAGGACGACGACATGGACGACGACACGAACGACATAGACGACTGGGGCACTGCAGCTTCTGATGCCGCTTCTGATTCCGATTCTGACTCCGCTTGTGATTCCGCCGGCGCGACCATCCCCGCCCACCCGGTTCCCCCCGCCGGCCTGGGTCGCCGACGGTGCCGCCGCCTCCTGCCCGCGGCGGCGATGCTGCTCGGCCTGGCCTGCGCGGCTGCGGCGTGCTCGAGTGACCCGTCGAGCCCCGGGGTGGCGGGTGCAAGCTCGGGCACCCCGACGACCACGGCGTCGAACAATGCACCGTCGGGGAGCACGAACCAGAAGCAGGAGGCGGATGCGCTCGCGTACTCCGAGTGCATGCGCTCGCACGGGGTGAGCAACTTCCCGGATCCCAACGCCCAGGGGCAGACCCAGATTCAGGGCAACGGCACGTCGGGGGTCAATCCCAACAGCCCCACCTTTGAGGCCGCGTCCAAGGCATGCCAGTCCAAGATGGGACCTCCGCCCTCGAAGGCCCAGCAGGCGCAGGCACTGCAAAACGCTCTCAAGATGTCGCAGTGCATGCGCAACCACGGCATCAAGGACTTCCCCGACCCGCAGAGCTCGGGCGGGCGCATCACGATGTCGATCCATGGCAGCGCGGGCGGTGACCTCAACCCGAACAACCCGCTCTTCGCGGCAGCACAGAAGGCGTGCATGCCCAACGCGCCTGCTCCGCCCGCCGGCGGCAATGGCGGCTCGGGTGCGGGCGCAGGGGGCCAGTCCAGCAGCGGCGTCGTCATCGGGCCCGGCTGATGAGCAGCACCATCGAGCAGCAGACTTCGCCCCGTACCGCGCTCGCTCCGCCCGATGGTGACGAGCGACGGCAGAAGAGGCGGCGCCGGGTCGGTGCGACCATGGCCGTACTCGTCGTCGTCGCCGCCGTGGTGGCCGTGGTCGTGGCGGACCCGTTCGCCCACAGTGGCGGTGCGCCCGGCGGCCCGGCCGACAACGCCGACCCCACCTCGGTCACCACCGTGACCCAGGGCGACCTCACGCAACAGACCCAGGTCTCGGCGACCCTCGGGTACTCGGGTACCTACGACGTGGTGAACCAGGCGCAGGGCACCCTGACTTCACTCCCCTCGGTCGGCCAGGTGGTGTCCGAGGGCCAGGTGCTCTACGACGTGAACGGCAGCCCGGTCGTGCTCCTGTACGGCACGACGCCCGCCTACCGGACGCTGTCGGAGGGCGCGACGGCCTCGGCCACCAGTGGTGCCGACGTCGAGAACCTCAACTACGACCTCGTCGCCCTCGGCTACCTCTCCGGTGCCGACAACGCGTCGGACCCCAGCGACTTCACGGCGTACACCAAGGAAGGCGTCGAAGAGCTCCAGGCGGCGCTCGGCGTCACCCAGAACGGGGTCCTGACGCTCGGACAGGTCGTCTTCCTCCCCACCGCGGCGCGCATCACGGGCCTCGGGACGAACGCCGTCCTGGGCGGCTCGGCCCAGCCCGGCTCCCAGGCCCTGACCGCCACCTCGACGAGTCGCATCGTGACCGTCGCCCTGGATGCGGACCAAGAGGGCGAGCTCGCCGTCGGTGACAAGGTTTCCATCACGCTGCCCAGCGGTCAGAGCACGCCTGGCACGGTCACGTCGGTCGGCACCGTGGCGACGACGGCGCAGGGCGCCTCCAGCCCCACCATCACGGTGTTGGTGGCGCCCGACGACCCCACGGCGACGGGCAATCTGGACCAGGCCTCGGTCGAAGTGTCGATCACCACCAACTCGGTGAAGGACGCGTTCATCGTGCCGGTGGACGCGCTGCTCGCTCTCGCCAGCGGCGGCTATGCGATCGAGATCGTCGGGCCCAAGGGCGTCCATACGCTCGAACCGGTCACGACGGGGCTCTTCGACGATGCGAACGGGAGCGTGCAGGTGAGCGGGCCCGGTGTGGCGGCCGGCCAGCGCATCGTCATCCCCTCGACGTGAGCGCGCACGAGACCGGAGAGCCCGGCGTGGCCGGTGTCGACGCCGCCGAAATGACGCCACTGCGCGCCATGGAAGAGATGAGCGACGGGTCGGGCGACCCCGACGCGTCGGACCTGTCGGGCGGGAGGACCTTGGCACCCCGGATCAGGCCCGGCGCGGCGGACGGGGCGGCACCCTTCGTCTTGGAACTCGATCAGGTGACGAAGTTCTATCCCGGCGAACCGCCGGTCACAGCGCTGGCGGGCGTGTCCTTCGCCGTGGGCGGGGGCGAACTGGTCGCCATCGTGGGCCCGTCCGGATCCGGCAAGACGACGCTGCTGCACCTGATGGGGACACTGGACCGGCCCAGTGAGGGCGCGGTGCGGATCACCGGACTGGACGTCTCGCGCTTCTCCGACCGCCAGCTGGCCGCGTTGCGAGCCAACCGCATCGGCTTCGTGTTCCAGCAGTTCTTCCTGTCCGAGCACGCCACCGCTCTCGAGAACGTGGCCGACGGACTCCTCTACACCGGTGTCAGCGTGCGCGAACGGCATGGCGCCGCGCGAGGCGCTCGCACGCGTCGGGCTCGGGCGCCGCACGGGCGCTCGGCCGACCCAGCTCTCGGGCGGCGAGCGCCAGCGCGTTGCCATCGCGCGCGCCCTGGTCGGACGGCCGGCCATCGTGCTGGCCGACGAGCCGACCGGGAACCTCGACAGCGGGACCGGCGGTGCCATCCTCGCCCTCCTCGAGGAGCTCAACGCCGAGGGGGCCACCATCGTCGTCATCACCCACGACCGCGACCTGGCGGCCCGGCTGCCCCGCCAGGTCGAGATGCTCGACGGACGGATCGTGACTGACACGAGCCGTGCGATGGCTGACCTGAGCAGCCGCGGCGGGCGCGGCGGCCGCAGCGGACGCAGGCCATGACCAACGGCCAAATGAGCCTCGCACCCAAGAGCCTCTCGCCCGGCGACCTGCTGCGGGTCGCGAGCGTGGGCCTGCGCACGCGTCGCCTGCGCGCCGCGCTCTCGTCGCTCGGCATCGCCATCGGCGTGGCCGCGATCGTGGCCGTGCTCGGCCTGTCGTCGTCCTCGCAGGCCGGGTTGTTGGCCGAGATCGGCCAGCTCGGCACGAACCTGCTCGAGGTCACCAACGGGCAGACCGCCTTCGGCCAGACGGCGCAGCTGCCCAAGGCGGCACCCCGGATGATCGCCCGTATCGGGCCGGTGACCGATACGCAGTACACCGGGACCACCAGCGCGTCGGCTTACCGCAACCCCTACATCCCATCGGTCAACACGAACGCCATCAGCGTGGACGCATCGAGCCTCAACCTGCCCGCGGCTGTCGGGACGAGCCTGTACGCGGGCACATACCTGAACGCCGCCTCGGCCGACGAGCCGGTGTGCGTGCTCGGCGCGGCAGCGGCGCAGCACCTCGGCATCGATCGCGTGTTCCCCGGCGAGCGGATCTGGGTCGGCAACCAGTGGTTCTACGTGGTGGGGATTCTCAACCCGGCGGTGCTGACCCCGGAGATCGACAGCGAGGTGCTCGTCGGATTCGCGGCCGCCGAGACCTACCTCCATTACAACGGTCACCCGAGCACGATCTACGTGCGGACAAATCCAAATGGGGTCAACGCCGTCTACAACGTGCTCGGCGCGACGGCCAACCCGGAGAACCCGAGCAATGTCGACGTCAGCCAGCCCTCGAGTGTCCTCGTCGCCCAGGCCGACGCGAAGAACACCTTCAACGACCTCTTCCTCGGGCTCGGCGCCGTGGCGCTGTTGGTGGGCGCGGTCGGCGTGGCCAACATCATGGTGATCTCGGTCCTCGAACGGCGCAGCGAGATCGGCCTGCGGCGCTCGCTCGGCGCCACCAAGGGCCACATCCGCACGCAATTCCTCTCTGAGGCGATCCTCCTCAGCATCTTGGGCGGGGTCGTCGGCGTCGGGGCGGGCGCGCTGGCCACGGTTGTCTACGCCTCCACCAAGGGGTGGACGGTCGACGTCCCGCCCCTCGCCTGGGCGGGCGGGTTCGCCGCGGCCCTGGTCATCGGGGCCGTCGCCGGGCTGCTGCCCGCCCTGCGGGCGGCCCGGCTCTCGCCCACCGACGCACTGCGCACGGTGTGAGCATGAGCGGATCGGGCAGCATGGGCGGCCCGTAGGCTCGTCAGCATGGTCCGAATTCGCAGGTGCCGCGAGGCCGCCGGTAGTTTGAGAACAGTCTTTTCGACCCGAACTTGGGGGCTTTGATGGCGCAACAGATTCCGCTGGTCGACTACCTGGTGCTGGGAGAACACCCGCACCTGGTGGCCAACGAGTGCACCTCGTGCGGGGCCCATTTCTTCGACCGGCGCAACGCCTGCGCCAACTGCGAGGCCACCGAGTTCAAGAGGGTCGACATCCCGACGACCGGTGAGGTCCGGACGTTCACGATCGTCACGTTCGCCGCGCCGGGGATCCCGGTGCCCTACGTGGCCGCCGTCGTCGACTGCGAAGGCACGAGCGTGCGGGCGAACCTGATCAACGTGACCCCCGACCCCGAGCACGTGACCACGGGCATGAAGGTGCGCCTGGCCACCGACGTGATCGGCACGGACGAGAGCGGCACCGAAGCGGTCGGCTTCGGCTTCGAACCCCTGGGAGGTTGAGCGCAATGGCATCGGCATCAGAGGAGGTGTGGGTCCTCGGGATCCACATGACCAAATTCGGGAAGCACCCAGACCTCGACACCGTCGACCTGGCGTCCGAGGCGGTGCGAGGAGCGCTGGCCGACGGCGGGGTGACCATGAAGGACATGGGCGTCATCGGCGCCGGCAACCTCATGGGTGGTGCGCTGCCGATCGGGCAGGTGCTGCAGAAGCAACTCGGCCAGACCGGCATCCCCGTCTACAACGTGTCGAACGCGTGCGCGACCGGGGCGACTGCGTTGCGCGTGGCCGTCATGTCGATCAAGGCGGGCGAGACCGACATGGGCCTGGCCTTCGGTGTCGAGAAGCTGGCCGGCGCGGGGCTGCTGGCCGGTGGGAGCCGCAAGAGCGACGCCGCCGAGTGGACACCCTCGGGCCGCTACGGCGCGGTCGCCGGGGTCGACGGCCGGATCGGCACCGAGATCATGCCGGGCGTGTTCGCGCAGATCGGCATGGAGTACGGCCACCGCTACGGCGGCACGAGCTTCGAGCTCTTCGCCAAGATCAGCGAGAAGAACCACGCGCACTCGACGCTCAACCCGTTGGCGGCCTACACCAAGAAGATGTCGCTGGACGAGATCATGAACGACGTCATGATCGCCTACCCGAACACGCGCCCGATGTGCTCGGCCAACTGCGACGGGGCGGCCGCGGCAGTCGTCGTCTCCGGTTCCAAGCTCAAGACATTGTCGCTGGAGCAACAGAGGCGAGCGGTGAAGATCTCGGCCTCCATCCTCACCACCGATCCGTGGGAAGAGGCGTGCCAGATCCTGCCCAACGTCAATGACCTGACCCGCAACGCCGCCGCCCTGGCCTACGAGCAGGCCGGGGTCGGGCCCGCTGACCTCAACCTGGTGGAGCTGCACGACTGCTTCGCCACTGCCGAGCTGGTCCACTACGACAACCTCGGGCTGTGCGAGCGTGGCGGCGCCGCTGACTTCTTCAACTCGGGGGCGACCTGGCGCGACGGCACGACCCCGGTGAACGTCTCGGGCGGTCTGGAGTCGAAGGGCCACCCCATTGCGGCCACCGGCATCGCCAACGTCTGGGAGGTGACGACCCACCTGCGAGGTGAGGGCGGCGACCGTCAGATCGAGGGCGCCAAGGTCGGCCTGACTCACGTCATCGGCCTGGGCTCGGCCTGCGGCGTGCACATCTTGGAGAAGTCGGCCGCCTAGAGCCGGGCGCGAGAGTGACGTCCTCGCCCGTTTCGCCCGTCTCGCCCGTCTACGACACGATCGGGCAGGGCTACGTCGCCAACCGGCGGGCTGACCGGCGCTGGGAAGCGGTGATCCACGAGCAGCTCGGCAGCGGGCGAGTCGTGGTGAACGTGGGAGCCGGCACCGGCAACTACGAGCCGGTTGACCGCGCGGTCATCGCAGTCGAGCCTTCGAGCGTCATGGTGGGACAACGCGCACGCGGCGCGGCGCCAGCGGTTCGGGCCAGCGGCTCGGCGCTTCCCCTGCCGACGGACTGCGCGGACGTGGCAATGGCCATCCTCACCGTGCACCACTGGGACGACTGGGCCGCCGGCCTTGCCGAGCTGTGTCGCGTGGCGCCGCGGCGGATCGTGCTGACCATGGACTTCGAGCTGCATTCGCGCTTTTGGTTCCTCGAGGACTACGTCCCCGAGGTGGGTGAGTTCACGCGGCGCCTGGAGCCCAGTGCCGACACCGTGGCGGAGATCATCGGCGCGACGACCTCGATACCGCTGCTCGTCCCGCGCGACATGGAGGACGGCGTGCTCGGCGCCTATTGGTGCAGGCCCGAGGCCTACCTCGACCCTGCGGTCCGGGCCAACTGCTCGGGCCTGGCGTTGGCCGAACCACCCGTCGTGGCCCGTGGCGTGGCTGCGCTCGAGGCGGACCTGTCCAGCGGTGCGTGGCAACGCCGTCACGGTGACCTGGCTCAGCTGGCGGCCATCGACCTCGGGTACCGGCTGGTCGTGGCTGACTGACCGACGCAGGCTGCCCCGCCGCGCACCCACCACTCGCTCACCGGCGCGCCTGCGCCCGGGCGCGACAATGCGCCGGCCTCCTGCGCTTTTCAACTGCGCCGGCCGAGTTCGGCGAGCGTGATTCCCGGGGCCGACCGCCCGGTCAGGCGGCTGCCGGAGGCGGGCGCTGGCGCTGTGCCGGGCGTTCTCGTTGCTGACGCATCCGGTTGTGGAACCCGCAGAGCAGGCGCCCGTTCTCCTGGGTGGTCGGCCCGCCCTCGGCCCAGGGCTCGATGTGGTCACCCTGGCAGTTCTCGGCCGGCTCGAAGCAATAGGGGTGCGTGCACATGCGGTCCCGCAGCTCGAGGGCCCGGCGCGTCCCACCGGTGAACAAGCGAGCCCGCACGCTGACGTCGACGCGGTTACCCAGCGAGAAGATGGCGCGCTCGAAGTAGGCCGCGTCCAGCCACGAGGTCAGCGCGGAAGGGGTGAGCACGGTGCCGTTCTCCAGCTCGCAGATCCGCCCGTGGAGGGTCTCGTAGCCGACGAAGACGGAGAACAGAGGAGCGGGCCGGATGCCGTCGGCTGGAGCGCTGCGGCTGCGGGTCGCCATCTCGACGAGGGCGTCGGCCCGGCGCTGGGCCGAGGTGCGGGCCAGCTCGTCGAGCCTCGCCGTCCGCCCTAAGCGCTCCTTGGCCTCGGCACAGTCGGCTTCGAACATGTCGTGCTCGAGGCGGTTGAGCTCGCCGGCCACGATGGTGCCCGAGACCGGGTCGAGGGTCATCTGCCCGAGCCACATCCCGGTGAAGCTGGCCTCTAAGAAGACGTTGCGGGCCGCCTTGCGGTCCTCGTCGGCGGCTTCGGCCCCGTCGGGATCGGCCAGCTGCTTCCAGTAGGACAGAGCCCGGTAGAAGTCGTCGAAGCCCATCTGTGCAGCCTGGGAGACGAGCATGCCCTCGTCGCGCTCCATGGAGGCCTCGTTCCGATGGCGCCGCGCCGAAGCGATGGCGCGGGCCTGGTCGACCCCGATGGCACCCTCACGCCAGGCCTCGGCGCACTCGGGCAGGTGGCGCAGCGCCCGCCCGAGACGCACCCGGCGCCGGGCCGCGCTGCGCGGGAGGCGGCAGCGGGTGGCGATCCAGGCGGAGGCCGTCTTGGCCCCGTCGGCCGCCCACTCCTCCCCCGCCTCGAAGCTCGCCGTCGCCTCGGTGACGAAGGACTCGAAGCGCGACAGGTGGCGGTGCAGCTCCTCGATGGAGGCGCAGTCGCCGTAGTGCTCGGCACCCGACGCCACGAGCGCCTCGAGGGCCCGGGCGAAGTCGTCCAGCTCCATGGCTCGATGAAAGCACGAGGTTGTCACGGCGAACGGATGCAGAATTTCCGTTGACATTTCGCCGATAACGAAGACCGTTCTTTAGGGGGGCCGGTGCGCGTCTTTAGGGGGGCCGCTGCGCGGATGCCGCCGGAACCGGTCCGGCAGTACCGCGCGGTGAGCCCCTACGAGGCGCCGGCCGCCAGTGGGACCGGACGCGCCAGGCTCCAGCTGAACGTGTCCTCGATGTCGGCCAGATCGAGCGTGGTCGCCAGGTCGGCCACGGTGGGGCCGACCCTGTCCGCCACCGCCTGGAGCTGATCGGGGTCGAAGGCCCACAGGTCCACCGCATTGGTGCCCAGGATGCGCCGGAGGTCCTCTTCGGGCATCCCACCGAAGATGTAACGAAGCGTCTGGCGGTGCACGGGGGCCGCGCCCTCGAGGTGGGGGTAGTCGGCGCCCCACATGAGCCTGTCGATGCCGATCTCGTGTCGCATCTCTGCCTCGTAGCGCTTCATGAGGGAGCCGCCGAGCCACACGTGCTTCTCGAAGTAATCCCGCGGCCGCATCTTGAGGTAGCTGCGGACGGGGGCGCCGCCGTGGGTGTCGAAGAACGACTCCATGTCCCGGATGAGCGAGGGCAGCCACTGCACGCCGTTCTCGGTGACCACGACGCGCAGATCGGGATGCCGGTCGAAGACACCGCCGAAGATCATGAACCACAGGGGTCGCCGCGTGAAGACGAACACCTCGTAGAGACCGAGCATGCCGCCGTGCTCTTCGTCGTAGAGGAACTTGGTGTCGGTCGCCGAGCCCGACGCGCCCGTGTGAAGGGTGACCACCATCTGGTTGTCCTCAGACGCGCTCCAGAACGGCTCGTAGTAGTCGTCGGCGTAGCCGGGCAGCCGGGAGCCGACCGACATGGCCGGCAGCATCACGCCGCCGAAGATCCCGTGCTGGCGCGCCCACGCCACCTCGGCGACCGCGTGGTCCATGTCGTGGAAGTCGATGGGCATGCAGCCCGCCCGCCGGCCGGGCGCGGCGTTGCAGAAGTCGGCCAGCCAGCGCACGTACCCGTGCAGCGCGGGCCAGACCACCTCGAGGCCCTTGTCGGCGTGGCCGCCGAGGTACATGGCCGGGGACAACCCACCGGCCAGGATCGGGCCCGGCAGCGTCACCTCGGCATGGATTCCCTGTTCCTCGAGCACCGCCAGCCGGCGGCCGTCGCCATCGCCCGGGATGACCCAGTCGGTGCCGTAGTGCTCGAGCCAGCCCTGTGCGGCATCGACGTCGACGCCCATGCCGGCGAGACGGCGCGCTGCGGTGGCGCGCACCGGGTCGGACTCGTCGACCTCGCCCGGGTCGAAACCACCGAACATGGAGATGGCCAACGAGGACATGTCGCCGAAGGCGGCGACCGCCTCGCGGTATCCGGGGTCGACGTAGGAGAGGAAGTGCTCGAGGCTGTCGGGCGAGGCGTGGGTGTCGGCCGACACCACGACGTAGTTCCGCCCGCTCAGGTCCGCGCTGCCCGCACCCTCACCCATGGCCCCCGACTCCCTCCAGATTCCCTGGTCAGTGCCCCGCACACTACTGCCGGCCCCCCGGGTCGGGGACCGGTGGAGTACCCCGGGTAATTTCGGCGGCACTCATGCACACCTCCTCGACGGTGGTCCTCGTTCTCGCCGTCTTTGCCGCCAGCCTGGTCGAGATGGTCGAGGCATTGACCATCGTCGTCGCCGCCGGCGTCAGCCGGGGCTGGCGCTCTGCGCTCGAGGGCGCTGTTGCCGCGGCCCTGGTCCTGGGCGTGCTGGTCGTGGCGGTGGGCGTGCCCCTGATCAAGTACATCCCGCTCGACGCCCTGCGGGTCATTGTCGGCGCCTTGCTCCTGGTGCTCGGCCTGTCGTGGCTGCGCAAGGCCATCTTGCGCGCCAGCGGGCACAAGGCACTGCACGACGAGGACACGATCTACGCGGAGACCGTTGCCGAACTCGGTGCCGAGGCGGACGCCGAGGCAAAAGCGGGCGCCGGTGCCCGCAAGGCCGGGCGCGACGGCGTCGGTTTCGTGGTCGCCTTCAAGGGCGTCTTCCTCGAGGGCACAGAGGTGGTCCTGATCGTCATCAGCCTCGGTGCGGCACAGCACCGTCTCGGCCTCGCCGCGCTGGCGGCGGGTGCCGCGTTCGTCCTCGTGGCGATCGTCGGGCTCGTCGTAGCGCGCCAACTCAGCGAGGTTCCCGAGAACACCATCAAGACGGTGGTCGGCGTCATGTTGACCAGCTTCGGCGTGTTCTGGGTCGGCGAAGGCGCCGGCGTGCACTGGCCCGGCGACGACCTGGCCATCCCGGTCCTGGTCGGCTTCTTCGCCGTCGTCTACGTGGCGTACACGGCACTCCTGCGCACGCGCTTCCCCGCGCCCGTGGTCCAGGCCGAAAGAGCTCTGCCATGACCGACGGCGTGGTGGGCGCGCTCCGTGCCTTCGGCCACTTCTGGTGGGACTTCCTGATCGGGGACACACCCGAGCTCGCGTTGGCGACCGGGATCATCGTCGGGGTGGCCTTCCTCCTCGCGGGGAGCAGGCTCGCGGGCGCCATCGTGCTCCCGCTCCTGGCCGCGGCGTTCCTCCTCGCCAGCACGCTGCACGCGGCAGTCGTCGCGCCCCCGGCGACTGAGCGCAGCCGCGCACGGGTCACGCCAGGGGGACCGGAGCGCGCTCGAGCGTGCGTTCGGGCAGCAACAAGAGTGCGCCCACCAAGAAGCACACGGCGCCGACGAACGTCCCCAGATTGGTGAGCGCGAGACTCACCAGCTGGCCGTTCGGCTTGACGTACGAGGCGATGGCCGACGCGCCGAACGCGACCGAGCCGACCAGGTTCAACGCGGTGATCCACCACGAAATGGAGGCGGGTCGCCACGCGAAGGGCCCGTGGCACGTCTCGGCCCAGGCCAGCCAGCTCGAGACGAGGAAGCACACGGAACCCAGGGCGTCGGGTCGCCACACCGGGTGGTGGGCGGCGGAAGCTCCCAGACTGACGAGGTACACGCTCAGCGTGGTCCGGTTGAACCACAGGGTGCCGACCAACTGGATGGCCGCGGCCCACCAGTCGATCCGGTGGTGCTGCACGGCGAGCAGCGAGCGCGGCCCGCGGCGTGACGTCGGCTCGAGCGTCGTCGGCGTCGTCGCCACCTCGTAGTACTGGAGGAACGAGGCCGTGGTGAAGAAGATCGACCCGATGAAGAACGTCAGGTCGTCCGCGTTCGTGCCGACCGACGTGGCGTAGGCCGGAAGTGCCCCGAGAGCGAAGCACACCGACCCGACGGCGAAGAGCACGCCGATCCACCACGCCATGGCCCGGGGTGCCCACCACGTCGAGTCTGCGGACGACCAGCGCGGGTGCTTGCGCTGCCAGCGCGAGTCCCAGGCGATCCGGGTTCCGTCCGGGCGACCAAAGACCTCGCGGGTGACGAAGGGACCGAAGCCACGGCCACGGAGACGCCGCCAGCCTCCCGGCACCTCGACGTATCCGGCGGCCATGTGCGCTCACCCTAGAGCCGGCCCTCCCGAGCCCAGCGGTTGATCGGGCATCATGTGGGCTCGCACACGGGAGGAGACCGATGGGACAAGAAGTGCGCGGTGTCGTGTCCAAGGTGAAGGGCAGCCCGGTCGCCGTCGAGACGATCGTCGTCCCCGATCCCGGACCGGGCGAGGCGGTCGTCGCGATCAAGGCGTGCGGCGTGTGCCACACCGACCTGCACTACCGCGAGGGTGGCATCAACGACGATTATCCGTTCCTCTTGGGCCACGAGGCGGCCGGCGTGATCGAGTCGGTCGGACCGGACGTCACCGACCTGGCGCCCGGTGACTTCGTGGTCTTGAACTGGCGAGCGGTGTGCGGCGAGTGCCGCTCGTGCCGCCGGGGCAAGCCCTGGTACTGCTTCGCCACCCACAACGCGACGCAGAAGATGACCCTGACCGACGGCACGCCGCTGTCGCCGGCGCTCGGCATCGGCGCGTTCGCCGACAAGACCCTGGTGGCGGCCGGCCAGTGCACCAAGGTCAACCCCGCCGCCCGGCCCGAAGCGGTCGGGCTGCTCGGGTGCGGCGTCATGGCGGGGCTCGGGGCGGCCATGTTCACCGGAGAGGTCGGGCTCGGCGACTCCGTGGCCGTGTTCGGCTGCGGCGGCGTCGGGTGTGCCGCCATCGCCGGGGCGAAGCTCGCCGGGGCGGCCACCGTCATCGGCGTCGACCTCGACCCGCGCAAGCTCGAGCAGGCCGCCGCCTTCGGCGCCACACACACCGTCGACGCGAGCACCACCGACCCGGTCGAGGCGGTGCAGTCGCTGACGGGCGGGAACGGCGCCGACGTCTGCATCGAGGCCGTCGGTCACCCAAAGGTGATGGAACAAGCGTTCTTGGCCCGTGACCTGGCGGGGACGCTCGTGCAGGTGGGCGTGCCCACGCCCGACATGCGTATCGACCTGCCCATGATCGAGTTCTTCGGCCGCGGCGGCGCGCTGAAGCCGAGCTGGTACGGCGACTGCCTCCCGTCTCGTGATTTCCCGATGCTCGTCGACCTCTATCTCGAGGGCCGCCTCGATCTGGACCGCTTCGTCAGCGAGACCATCGGCATCGACCAGGTCGAGGACGCCTTCGCCCGCATGCAACGCGGCGAGGTGCTGCGCTCCGTCGTGGTGCTGTGATGGCCTTACCCCTCGTCCCCATGGCTCCCCGTTCCGGCCTGCGCGGCATGGTGGCCGCGGCGGACCAGCTGGCGTCGTCGGCCGGCAGCGCCATCCTGGCCGGCGGCGGCTCGGCCGCGGACGCTGCGGTCACCACCGGAACCGTCATGGCAGTCGTGGGGCCGCACCTCTGCGGCCTGGGCGGCGACGTCCTCGCCATGGTGAGCGCGCCCGGCTCGCCGCCCGAAGCATTGCTGTCGGTGGGCCGCGCCGGCCGGGGCTCCGATGCCGCCGCCATGCGCGCCGAGGGGATGACGAAGATGCCGCTGCGGGGCGACATCCGCAGCGTCCAGGTGCCCGGCGCCGTCGACGGCTGGCTCGCGCTGCACGAGCGCTACGGGCGACTGCCCCTCGACGAGGTGCTGGCGCCCGCGATCGATCTCGCCGAGGGCGGGTTCCCCGCGTCCATCATGCTGGCGCTGGCCAGCTCTCTCGTCCCCGATCTCCCCGGCGCCGGTGAGCTCTGCCCCGACGGGCCGCTCGCTATCGGCCAACGCGTGCGTCTCCCGGGCATTGCCCGCACGCTGCGCGCCGATCGCGCGCGACGGCCGGGCCGCCTTCTACGAGGGTGAGTTCGGCCGCGGGTTGCTCGAGCTCGGCGGCGGCCACTTCCATCCCGAGGACTTCACCCAACGCGCAGCACCGTGGTACACGCCTCTGCGCCTGCGGGCCTGGGGCCACGACCTGTGGACGGTGCCTCCGCCCTCCCAGGGCTACCTCACGCTGGCCGCCGCCTGGGTGGCCGAGGCCGTCGGCCTCGGCACCGACCCGGACGAGGCGCAGTGGGCCCACCTCCTGGTCGAATGCTGGCGGGCCGTCGGGTACGACCGGCCCGACGTCCTCTTCGACGGCGCCGATGGCGACGCGCTCCTCGAGCGCGGCCGACTGGAAGCTGCGGCCGGCCGGGTCGACGCCAGCCGGGCGGCGCCGCCTGACGTCACCGCCGGCAACGGATCGGTGGGCCCAGCGGTGCCGCGTCTCGGTGACGGGGACACCACACACCTGTGCGCCATGGACGGCGACGGCCTCGGGGTCTCGTTGACGCAGTCCAACGCGTTGGACTTCGGCTCCCATCTCGTCGAACCGTCGACCGGTGTGTTCCTCCACAACCGCGGCGTCGGGTTCTCCTTGGTGCCGGGCCACCCCGCCGAGGTGGCCCCGGGCCGGCGACCGCCGCACACCCTCTCCCCCATGCTGGTGACGCGGCCCGACGGCGCTCTCGCGCATCTCGTCGGGGCGATGGGCGGCGACGCCCAGCCGCAGATCATCAGCCAGCTCCTGGCGCGGCTCCTACACAGCGGGCAGGACCCGGCGACCGCCATCGCGGCGCCGAGGCTGACCCTCGACGCGCCGGGCGCAGGCCCTTTCCGCCTCTGGTGGGGCGACGACCTCACGGTGCTGGTCGAATCGGACGCGCCGCCCGCCTGGCTCGGCGATCTCGCCGGTCACGGTCACCGCGTGCGGGCAATCAGGCCCTTCGATCCCATCGCGGTCGGCTGCGCCCAGATCATCGTGGCGGAGCGCACCGCAGACGGCGTGGAGCGCCTGGTCGGCGCCTCGGACCCCCGCAGCCCCGAAGGGGACGCGGTCGGCTGCTGAGGCGCGGACGGCCAGCATCGAGGCGTCGTCCACGATAGCGTGACGCGGCATCGAACGGCACTTCCCCTTACCCTTGCACGTCCGACGTTGCGCAGGATGCCGCGGTCGTGACCCGCGCCGCGGGGGACGCGCTCCGTATCGCGTCGTTCGCCAAACAGGTACCGCTGGCCGAGTCGCTGCGCCTCGAGGACGGCCGGCTCGCCCGCGACGGCGTGGCCCTCGAGATGAACCCCTACTGCCGCCGCGCCGTCGCAGAAGGGGTGATCCTCGCCCGCGACACCGGCGGCTCGTGCACGGTGATCACGCTCGGGCCTCCGAGCGCGGAGGACGTCCTGCGCGAGGCGGTTGCCTGGGGCGCGGACGTCGGCCTCCACGTGTGCGACGAGGCGTTCGCGGGCTCTGACACCATGGCCACCGCGAGCGCTCTGGCGGCCGCCTTGCGGGCAGCGGGGCCGTTCGACCTTGTCCTCCTCGGCCGCAACTCCATCGACGGGGAGACCGGGCAGGTCGGACCGGAGCTGGCGGAGGTGCTCGGACTTCCCTTCGCCAGCGGCGTCCGCCAGATTCTCGACGTCGGACCGCTCCTGCGCCTCCAGCTCGAGCACGACGACGGGAGCCAGGACGTCGAAGTGGCTCTGCCCGCGGTGCTGACCGTCGCCGAGCGCCTCTGCGACCCCTGCAAGGTGGACCCCCCCGGGAGGGCCGCCGTCGACCCCGCTCGCCTGCGGCGGATGTCCGCCGACGACCTCGGCCCCGGTCCGTGGGGCGAGGCCGGCAGCCCGACGGTGGTGGGCGCGACGCGCCCGATGGAGCACGCACGGGAACTCCTCGTCCTCGACGGACCCGTCGAACGACCAGGTCCGGCCGCGCCGTCCACGAGCTGGCGCGGCGGGGGCGCTCCGGTCCGGGACGCCACGACCCGACAACGAGGATGCCGGTGCCGTCAGCGGCGCCGGTGCCGGTGGCGGCGAGGACGCAGCCCGCGCACCGGTGGCCGGGCGTGTCGTGAGCGTGCTCGCCGAGCCCGGGCGGCCCCAGATCGCGAGCGAGTTGCTCGGCGCCGCCGTGCGCGGCTGGCCCGCGCAGGTCGGCGCGATCGGTGCACGCGCTCGCGCCCGCCGGGACGGACACCGGCGCGCTCATCGAGGCGGGAGCCGACGTCGTCATCGCCCTGGACGGGTCGGCGGTCGCCGAGGACGTCAGCGACGCCGTCGCGGCCTACGTCGCGCGAGCGTCGGCCCTTGGTCGCTCCTCGCACCCAGCACCGCGTTCGGCCGCGAGGTGGCCGCACGGGCCGCCGCAGCCACGGGGTCGGGGCTCGTCGGCGACGCCATCGCCCTCTCCGCGCACGAAGGCGTCCTCGTCGCCGCCAAGCCGGCGTTCGCCGGGCGCGCTCGTGGCCGACATCACATGCCGGAGCGCGACCCAGATGGCCACCGTCCGGCCCGGTGTGCTCCCCCCGGCGTCGCCCCGTCATCGCAGACGGCACCGTCGAGGTGCGCTCGGTGGGAACCCGCGGCCGCGTCCGGATTCTCGGTGCGCACCGCGACGACGACGTCGAGACCCTGGCCCGGGCCGAGGTCGTGATCGGGGTCGGGGACCGGCGTGAGCCCGGACGAGTACGAACAGCTCAGCCCGCTGGCGGCGCTCCTCGGTGCCGAGCTGGCCGCCACCCGCAAGGTCACCGACCGCGGCTGGGCGCCGCGAGCCCGGCAGGTGGGGATCACCGGGCGGTCGATCGCACCCCGGTCTCTACGTCGCGCTCGGGCTGAGCGGGAAGTTCAATCACATGGTGGGCGTCCGCAGCGCCGGCACGATCCTCGCCGTCAACGCCGACCGCGAGGCGCCGGTGTTCACCCACTGCGATCTCGGCATCGTGGGCGACTGGCACGAGGTGCTGCCCCGTCCTCACCGACGCACTGCGCAGCGCCGACGTCGCCCCCGGCGCCGCAGCTCTCGGTTGAAGAGGACCGCCGGCCGGTCCGTCCCGAGCCCGGCGGCGGGTCCTAGCCGGCGCGGGCCGAACCGAAGAGGCGGAGATCCACGTCGGCGCTGGCCGTGAGCATCTTGCCGAAGTCGGCCGTCGACATCGGGCGTGCGAAGTAATAGCCCTGTGCGATGGCACACCCGAGGTCCGTCAGCGTCCTGGAGCTGTCCTGCGACTCCACGCCCTCGGCCACGGTCAATCGCGTCGATCGTCTGCGCCAGGGCCACGACGGCGGACACGATGGCGGACTTGACCGCGTCGTCCTCAATGCCGTGCACGAAGCTCTGGTCGATCTTGACGATGTCGAAGGGGAACCGGGCCAGGTAACCAAAGGAGGAATGCCCGGTCCCGAAGTCGTCGATGGCCATGCGGGCGCCCAGCGCGTGCAGTTCGCCGAGAACGCTCGAGGTGAGCACCACGTCGTGCATCGCCACGCTTTCGCTGATCTCGAGGCACAGCAGCGATGCTTCGAGGCCGGTGGACTCGAGCACACCGGCGACGTGCTTGGCCAGGTTCCGCTGCTGGATGTGAAGCGAGGACACGTTCACGCTGATCTGGAGCGTCGTCCCGAACTCCTGCTGCCACGTCTTGGTCTGACGGCAGGCCTGCTCGAGCACCATCTGCTCGAGCGCCACGATCGTCCCGTTGCGTTCGGCCAGCTTGATGAACTGGCCCGGCAGCAGCATCCCGTGGTCCGGATCGTTCCAGCGGACCAATGCCTCGGCACCGACGATGCGGCGGTCGGCTCAGCGAGACCATCGGTTGGTAGTGGATCTCCATCTCGCCACGGTCGACCACGTGCTGGAACGCGGTGTCGCGGCCCAGGCGGCTCATGGAGCCGGGACCGGTCCGGTCGATCCCGAACATGGCCACGCGGCCGCCGCGGCCGCGCTCCTTGGCCCGGTACATCGCCTGGTCGGCGTCGTGCAACAGATCCTCGCGCGACTTGCCCACTTCGCTCAGCGCGACGCCGATGCTCAATGTGGCGACCACCTCGTGCCCCGTGCTCAGCGTGATGGGGTCACGCAAGACGTCCAGGACGGCGTTGGCGACCTGGCTGGCGTCGTCGGGCGAGGTGACACCTTCGAGGAGGATGACGAATTCGTCGCCCCCGAAGCGCGACAGCGTGTCGCCTGCGCGCACAGCACGCCGGAGCCTGTCTCCGATGACGCGCGAGCAGCTCGTCCCCGACCTGGTGGCCCAGCTCGTCGTTGACCGCCTTGAAGCGGTCGATGTCGCAGAAGAGCACAGCGACATGACTTCCGGTGCGCTCGGCCTGCAGCAGGGCGTGCTCGAGGTGGTCGAGCAAGAGCCGCCGGTTGGCCAGGCCCGTGAGGGAATCCTGGAAGGCATGCCGTGCCAGCTGTTCCTCGAAGGCCTTGCGCTCCGAGATGTCACGGAACACGATCACTGCGCCCGATGGTGATGCGCCGCCGACGACCGGCGACGCGGTCATGGTCACGGGGAAGTGAGAGCCGTCGATGCGGGTGAATCGCGTGTCGTAGGTCATGACGTTGCGACGCAGGGCAATGGCGCGCTTGGCCGGTTCGAGGAGGAAATCGGGCGTCTCGAAGTCGGAGACGGCCGAGGCGACCCTCGGTCTTGTCGCGCAACGAGAACCATCCGAGCATGTCGGCGCCCGAGGGATTCATGAAGGTGATCCGGCCCTCCTCACTGATCGCGCAGACCCCCTCTCCCATGCTGGCTCGTCACGGCCGACAGTTCGTCCTTCTGGCGTTGGACCTCGCCGTAGAGGCCGGCGTTGGCCGAGCGCGACGCCCGCGACCGAGGCCAACGCCTGGAGCAGGGCGCGGTCCTCGTCGTCGTAGGGCTCGCCCCGGCGCCGGCCCGAAACGCCCAGCCAGAGCGTCCGATCGGCCAGCATGCAGCGGGGCCGCCACGACCTCGTCCGGCGGGCGCTGGGTGGTCAGCGGTGACTTCAGGCGACCGCAGCAGCGTTCCGGCCGCGCCGAGCGACCGCCGACTTCGTCTCGGTGATGCCCATGGAGCGGTTGACCTCGAGGGTCGCCTCGAGTAAGGCCTGGAGTCGGGACCGCTCGTTGCGGGCGCGCCGCCGATTCGACCGATAGTTACTGCGACGCCGGAAAACCGCCACGCTCCCCTCCACCGGACTCGCTCCGGAATCCCCCCGCGATCCCCCAGTTCGGGAAGGTAACACCGGCGGCGCCGTCCTTCAATGACTTTGCGGCTAGTCATGGGCAATTGGGCCTAATTTCACCCTGTTCGTCACGCGTCGGGTGAACCCCTGACCAGCCTTTGTTGGCGAGCGGTGGCAATCCGGTTGCAAAAGGCCGTGTCAGCCCGACGGCGGCAACCCGTCGTTCCGTGAGCCCTATTCCGTGAGCCCTATTCCGTGAGCCCTAACCCGGGAGCCGCTATCCCGTAAGAACCGTGCGCCGGAGCAAGCCGACGTCGGGAGCAGGCTGGCGACCCGCCCGCAGGAAGTCCTCGAAGGCGCTCCGCCGGCAAGAGGACGCGAGAAGTAAAAGCCCTGGGCGACGTCACAGCCGAGTCCTTCGATCTGCTCGAGCTCGCGCAGCGTCTCGACTCCCTCCACGACGGTGGTCGAGCCGATGGCCTGGGAGAGCGCGACCACCGCAGAGACGATGGCGGACTTGACCGGGTCCTGATCGATCCCCCGCACGAAGCTCTGGTCGATCTTGATGATGTCGATGGGGAACCGCGCCAGGTATCCGAGTGAGGAGTGGCCGGTGCCGAAGTCGTCGATGGCCAAGCGAATACCGAGGTTGTGGAGCTTGGTCAGCACAGCAGAGGTCATCTCGACGTCGTACATCGCCAGGCTCTCGGTGATCTCGAGGCAGAGCTGCGAGGGCTCGATCCCGGTGGCATCGAGCAACTCCGGAATCTGCTGCTCGAGATCAGCCTGCTGGAACTGCCGAGCCGAGAGGTTGACCGCAACTTCCATGTGGATCCCGAGGGACTCGGACCAGGACCTGGCCCGCCGGCATGCGTGCTCGAGCACCACCTTGCCGATGGGGAGGATGGTGCCGTTGTCCTCGGCCAGCTCGATGAAGTGCGCCGGCGAGAGGATGCCGTGTTCGGGGTGGTCCCAGCGCAGCAGGGCCTCGGCGGCGACGATGCCCTCGTTGGCGAGCGAGATCAGCGGTTGGTAGTAGACCTGCACCTCGTCACGCTCGACCGCGTGATGCAAGGCGGTGTCAAGGTCGAGCCGGCCGATGGAACGGCCGCCCATCCGGTCGACGTCGAAGAGGGTCACCTGGCCGCCACGACCGCGCTCCTTGGCGCGGTACATCGCAACGTCGGCGTCGTGGAGCAGATCGTCGCGCGACATTTCCTCGTCACTGAGCGCCATGCCGATGCTCATGGTGGCGACGACCTCATGGCCACCGCTCAGGATGACCGGCTCACGCAGCACCTCGAGGATACGGGCGGCCACCTGGCCGGGTCATCCGGCGAACTCACACCCTCCAAGATGGCGACGAACTCGTCGCCGCCGAAGCGAGAGAGCGTGTCACCCGGGCGCACCGCTCGCCGGAGGCGTTCGGCGACGACACGCAGCAGCTCGTCACCAACCTGGTGTCCGAGATTGTCGTTGACCACCTTGAAGCGGTCGACGTCGCCGAAGAGCACGGCCACCCGGCTGCCGGTCGCGCTTGGCCTGGAGCAGCGCATGGTCCAGGTGGTCGAGCAGGAGGCGACGATTGGCGAGGCCAGTCAGGGGGTCCTGGAACGCATGGCGCGCCAACTGCTCCTCGAAAGCCTTGCGCTCGGAGGTGTCACGGAACACGATCACCGCAGCCGACGGCTCGGAGCCACCCACCACGGGCGATGCCGTCATGGTGACGGGAAAATAGGAGCCGTCGGCCCGCTCGAAGCGGGTGTCGTCGCTGATGACGTTCTGCCGCTGCGACATCGCACGGAGCGCGGGGTCGAGCAGGAAGCGCGGGGTCGCCAGGCCCAGACGAGGGCGTCCGTCAGGACCGACGTCCTCCCATCCCAGCATGCCTGCACCCGCCGGATTCATGAAGGTGAGCTCCCCGGACCTGGTGATGGCGCACACACCCTCGCCGAGGCTGCGCGTGATCACCGAGAGGTTGTCCTTCTGCCGCTCGACCTCGGCGTAGAGGTCCGCGTTGGACAGCGCGATCCCGCCGACGGAGGCCAGGGCGTCGAGCAAGGCCCGGTCGCCGTCGTCGAAGGGGTCGCTCCGGCGGCGGCCCGAAACCGAGAGCCAGAGCCGGCGGTCGGCAACCTCGACGGGCGCGGCAAGCCTGTTCTCCTCGACGCGTGGCAGGGCGGGCCCGAGCGTCACCTCGGGCGAGCGCAGCAAGGAGCCGGCCGACGTCAACACCGCGTCCCGAGTCTCTTCGCTGCCAATGGAGCGGTTGACGTCGAGCGTCGCTTCGAACAAGCCCGCGCAGGCGGATCCGGTCGTTGCGGGCATAGAAATGCCCCTCGCCGAGATAGCGCAGGACCAGGAGGGGCAGCAACGCCAAGGGCAAGAACGCTGGCTGATAGGCCAGCAACAATGCAGTCGGGATCGCGATGTCGATGGTGCCGACGACAACGAGGAGCCTGGTCTTGATGCCGCCACAGAGCGCCTCGCGCCACGAAGTGGTCCCGATAGCGGTGAGGATGGCGACGATGGCGGCGGTGTTGGCGACGAAGTAGGCGGCGGCGCCGGCCAATGCCGCCCCCACCTTGACGTAGCCCGATCGGGTGCTGCGGGCCCGTCGAGGAGCACGAACACGAGGGCAGCGACGCCCGTCGACGTCACGACACGCCCCACGTTGAAGGCCGTCCTCAGGACGGCGCGGCGCTTGACCACGTGGGCCACCACCGCAACCAGCGCGAACACCAGCACCGTGACGGGCGGGCGGCACGAGCAGGATCAGAAGGACGAAGATCCCCTCGTCGATGTCGAACACATCGGATTTGTCGTGCACGAAGAGGGTGATGGGCCAGATCCAGCTGGCCGCCATGAGCGCGCCGAAGACGACGGCGAACATCGTCGCCGTTGCCCTGGGCCAGCCGTCGATCCAGACCCTCTGGCTCGACAACCGCAACGACCGCGAGACCCGAGCGCGACCCAGGCAGCGACCACCAGCCACCCGGCGCTGGGTGAGCGTCGGTCGCGCGCTCGCCCGTCACGGCGCCACCCACCGGCCATCCTGCCGGCCGGCCACGGCACCGACACTGCGAGACCTCGCATGATCCCCCTCGCCCCCACGAGACCTCTTCTCATTCTGGCTCCGACGCAACGGAACGCGTCGCCCTCAGCTGCTCCGCGCCTCCCCGTTGCATCGGCGGCTGGCGGGCCGAAGTTGACCTCAGCTGCACTGCCACCTGCCGGTCGAGGCCCGCGTAGTCAGTCCGTTGTGACCTCGTAGTGACAGAGTTGACGAAGGGGCATCGAGTCCTCGGCGGGGCTGATCAGGAGCCGGTGTCCGTCCGCTCCATCTCTTGCTGGCTCCGGTACTCGCGCCAGCGGTGCAAGAACACGACGACCACCGCCACGACGGCCAGTGCAGCGAGGACGTATCCCGCGTCGCTGAACCCCTTCAGCACGTGGTTGTAGCTGCTGCCGAGGCTGTAGCCCAACGAGCACAGCGCGGTGCACCAGATGGCACACCCGATCACGGTGAAGACGGAGAACTTCGCCAGGGCCATCTCACCAAGACCGGCGGCAAACGAGACGAAGGAGCGGAGCAAGGGAATGAACCGACCGAAGAGGACGAACGGCTCTCCGCGCCGGGCGAACCAGGCCTCGGCGCGGTCCAGGTCCTTGTGGGTCAACAGGACGTACTTGCCGACCCGGTCCACCAGCGTTCTCCCGCCATAGCGGCCGATGCCGTAGCCGGCGGCGGACCCGAGCAGCTCGCCGAGGATCGCCACGATGATCACGACCGCAAGGTTCGAGCGGCTTGCCCTCACCGGGTACCTGTCCGCTGGCGAGGACGCCCCCGTAAATGAGCGCGATCTCGGCGCCCACGGGAAGCCCCATGGCCGAGATGAAGCTCAGCACGAAGATCGCGCCGTAGCCGGCTGACTTGAGAAACTCCTCCACGTCCTACCCTGCTTCCGCGGTCTGTGAGTGGGTCATATTGGGCGCGCCATTCCTTCGACGCAACTCGCACGGCACCCGTTCGGGGGAGCTCCATTGCCGGGACGTCCCACCGGAGTCACGACCGGGAGGGTGCTCGACGGCGCGATGATCCTCAGTCCCCGAACCCGGGCTTGCACGCACGCGACGCGCGGCGATCGCGCTCTGGTGCAGGCCTCGCGGCGCTTCAGGGTGGGGCGCCCCTGCACCCGCACGCGGTCACTTGCATGGTCCACGGCTCCGCCAGAGCCTAGACCAGAGGGGGAGGGCGCCGGTCAGCCCACAGCGGGCTTGTGCCGCCCTAACCTGAACGCGCTCGAAGGAGACCGCCTTGTTGTTCATCGAATACGATGTCGACGGCGATGGTCAGATCGAACTGGTTGCGCTCATCAACGCGATCGAAGGTGACGGCCAGGATCCGGACGGCCAGGCGTGGCTCTCCTGGCGCCGCAGCGAATTCGACGACGACGGCCTGGGCTGCGCCGGCGTCGCGCCCGCAGACCACGAGCGCATGGAGTCAGCTGAGGGTCCCGACGAGCTTCGCTCTGTCGTCGAGGCCATCATCTTGGCCGATCGCGCCGGCAAGGAGGACGTGCGGTCGTGAGCACAACCCGTTCCCAGCTCTACCGGTTCGCCCGTGACCTCGGAAACGTCGAGGCTGTCGAGCACGGCTACAGGCGAGGCGGGCTCTCCGGAGCCGCCGGCGGAGCCGCTCAACGCGAGGCTCGGCGGGTGATCTATCGGGAGGGGAATCGCCGGATCAACCGATTCGTGCGTGCGGTTGGTCTCGGACCGCGTCGTTGAAGGTCCTCGGCGTTCTGGGGACGACGGTATCCTGCTGGAAACCGGCACGAGCCGGCGGCCCTACGAGGGGGGATGTCGCAAGGCCGTCGGCTCGGCTGCGGGGCAGCAGCGCCTTGTCGTGCGGAACGCTGCACGACCGCTGACGGTCCGGTCCCCGCTTTGTTGGCACCCTATAGGAGCGCTTTTGAGGCCGTGCGACGGTCACGTTCCAATCTCGCGACCGTTCGGCTGAGTCGCCCGAGAATTCCGCCCCGCCCGCGCCTCGCAGTGTTCAGGCGCCTCGACGAACCGGAGGGCGTCGGCGCTCACAATGGTTCTCCCCCATTAGCTGTGCCACCTCTCGGGACTCCACCGGAGTGTTGATGCCAATCGGTGTCGCGGTCTCGCGATCACGCTCGCAATCGTCACAGACGACGATCCATCGGGTGTCAGACCTCTGCACGATCTTGGGATGGTGGACCTTGCGCAACCGCTCCGACTCCTATTCCTCGAGCCGCCTCGTCAGAGCTGACCCTAGTCACGGCCACAATGAGCTACCAAGGTGGCGCAGAGGTCCAGTACGTCCGCGACGATTCCGCGAACTGACGTGGGAGGGACCCTCGCCCCGCCGTCCATGGTCCTGTCACGGCGGTTGATCGGTCACACCCTTAGCCGGGCAGATGATCGCGAGGGGCGTCGACACGCGGACGGGTGATTTCGAAGAAGCCCTTGTACTCAGAGAGCACTTCGATGGCGTCCCACAGCGCAAGCGCTGCTGGTCCGGTCGGGGCGGGCGCCATTACCGGGCCCTTGAATCCATGAGGGGGATCAGCCCGAACCACGATCGCCGGTGTCTGCGTTTTCGGCCCGCCGAATGCGTACGCCACCTCCATGGCGTCGCGAATCGGCACATCCCAGCTCTCGTCGTCCGCCGCCGCGGTCAAACGAGCGTCGAGACCAGCGGCCGCCACGCAGTCGGCCAGGAACTGTGGAGTCCTCTGGCGCTTCAAGACGAAATACGCCCGGCCCCATTCCGAATAGAGCCGGTCCACCGCCTGCTCACCCGCCTCAGCGCGCGCGGCCTCGAAGATCCGCAGCATCCGATGCGAGATCGCGTGACCCTCCAGGGCCTGTTTCCGGAAATCGTCGGGGACGGTCGGTGCGACGCCGTAGTCATCTCGGATCTCGAGACAATACGAACGCCAGAACACGATCAGGTCCCGAGCGGGTGCCACCTCTCGAATCCAGCGCGACGTGATCCAAGCCCAGGGGCAGCCCGGATCGATGAATACCTCGACGTCCGTCATCGCCCCAGGCTATGGATCAGTCGGACGGGTCGCCGCACGTCAGGGCGATGGATCGAAGGCATGGATCAGGATGTCGCGTGAGTCCGATGCACCGTCGATGATCCTGTTGGTCCGCCGCAGCAGGCGCCACCCGAACGGAGTGCGATGGCACTCCCATTGATTTGCCGAGACGCGCCAAACGACATACCCATCTTCGGTGTGCAAGAAAACCTGCGAATACGTGATCGCACTCGCCCGGTCGCCGTCCACCGTGACAATCGGGCCACTCTGCACGTGCGCACACCCCTGGTCGATCAGCGCCTGCTGACCCTCGCTCTCGACCATGGCGTAGACCGCGGCAGGGCCCTCGAGGCGGGAGAGGTCGGATTCGAGGACCCCGTCGTCGTCCCATAGGTCCGCCGCTTCTTGGCTGCTTCCCGTATCGACTGCTGGTCCCCAGCTGTAGATGAGGCGCGTGACCGCTACAGTGTCTTCGAGCTCTTGCACGCGCCTCTCCAGTGCCGTCACCCGCTCCTCGAGTCCCCCGTCCCCCACCGATGTTCACCTCGTCTCTGAATGTGCGTCCTTGGAGTTCACGGGTTTCAGCGTCCCGTTGGCGTCGAGCAGATGATGATACGACTCGTGCACGGCGTAGTTGGCCAAGCCAACGACGGTAAACTCGAACACGCCGTCGCTCCCCCCATCCCTGATCATGGTGCGTGACCAGTCAGCTGGTTGCAGGGCGTCCAGAATCTCCGCGAGCCGTCGCGACTGCGCTTCGATATCGTCGGCGAGCTCCACCACTCCCAGATGGTTGTAACGATCCCATTCAGCCTCGTTGGGATTCAGCTGAGGAAATACCGGGTTGTCCTCGACCAGCATGAGGACAACCCGATCGCCATACGCCCGCTGAATGTCACGCACATGAGCCCCATATTGGATGGGCGAGAAGATTCCCGGTGCGGGAACCGTGCGCAGGTAACCGTCGTCAGCGCCGAGGAGAAACGTGCGCCATGCTGCGGCTGATTCGAGGAGTTCCCTCCCTAAGGTGTCACGCTCCATATCACCAGGATGCTGCCCACACTGCGGACAGCGGTCCGTCTGGGCGCGAGCCCACTGCCAGCCCTCTCCGCGTTCACGCCGTAAGTCGTCAAGAGTCTTCCGATCCTCCTGCTGCGCCGAGGAGAGCTCCGAGCCGCTGCTCATTCGCTGAGATTACTGCAAGAGGTTTCGCGGCTCGCTGGTATGCCAGAAGACCGATTCGAACCCCGCCATGTCCACCTTCCGGCAGCGATGGACAACTCGCGGCGGGCGGGTCATCCTGGTTGCATGCACTCTCCAGCACTGTTGGCCCCCAGCCGGGGGCCCCGACGCCGGGCGTTCGCGACATTCAGTGTGGCCACGTTCGCTGCGTTCGTCATCGGCGCTGCAGGAGCCAGCTCCGCTGCGGTGGCACGAAGCTCGCACTCCGCCCGGACCGAGACGTCGTCCCAGCACGACACCCACCACACCAACCACAAGCCTCAGAAGAGCAAGGGCAAAAAGAGCACGAACAAGCCCTGCCTCGAGGGCAAGTGGAACGTGACGAGCATCACCTTGAGTGCATCCGGCCTGACCTTCACCGGTGGCGCGGGAACGACGGTCGACATCATGTCCAATGGGAACGCGCTCGGGAACTTCACTCCAGGGACGCCGCTCACGGGCAGCGAGGGGTCCGCCAAATTCAATGGCACCGTCACCGACCACTACGGCTTCTCACCCAAGACCAGGTCACACACGGGTACCTTCCCGGTCTCGACGGTCACCGACGATGCCACCATCACAGTGGCGGGTGTGGCGAGGGCCGTGACCTCTTCACCCGAGCAGGGCTCGTACCGCTGCACGGGCAAGGACCTGTCGCTGACATTCACCAGCGGCGGCAGCACACTGATGTACCACATGTCCCCTGCTGGCTGACATCCACTCGCGTCGCCCGTCCGAGGCTTGCCAGTTGGTCGTTCCTCTTCTGGTCCGGGTCGGGACGCTACGACGGAGGGAACGTTACCAATGGGGACGTACTCAGCCACGAAGGGCTGCCCGTGTACGCCTCGACCAAGAACCGCGCGCCACGTCGGGGCGCGGCCGTCCGTGTCGGGGGATACAACGTGATCGTCTCGGCGTCGTGAGCCCCGAGCACTCCGTGACCTCGCTTCGAGGGCGCCCAGAATCCCTCGTAGTTCTGACTGGTCGCCGTATTGACGAGGAAGTGCGGAACGATTCTGTTGGGCGTCCTGTTGACGACCGAGACTGTCACCGATTCCAGTTGTGTGCCGGCGTCGGAGGTGACAACACCGCGCACTGACAGCTGGAGTGGTGGTCGGCTGAAGGCCATGAACGTCGCGATCACGACGCCAACGCACGACAGAGCGACTACGAGAATCGACGGGCGTGCAGGCAGGCCTCGCGGCGTCGCGCGATAGGCGACTACTGGAGCGCCTCGATCACGACCGTGGCCACCGAGGGCGTCGTGACGGTGCGTCCGGTCATCGCCACGCGGGGCGGTCATGTGGTGCGCTACCAGCGACAATCCGCCGCGAGTTGGTATACGAATCAGCCGTTCGAATTCCTCGTCTACAACACTGCGAGGCCCTGGGGAGGTATCGACGCCACCTCGGCCACCTCGACCTTCGGCCCCGTAACCCGGTCCTACGTCATCGGCCCGTACAGGGTGTTGGTGTGGCGACACCCGCTCTTCGTCTCTGCCACGGGTCGGACCCCAGACCAGCGGGAAGGCTGAGCGCGACAGCCGGACCAGGCGCTCGTGGGCGAGGAGCGCCCCACAGGAATCACCGGCGCAGCGAGATCCTCGCCTCGGCGCACGGCGCCGGCTCAGTTCGGTTTGGTGGCCTGAAACGTGGGTACAGGTATGCAACGGCGGTCCGTCTGAGCGGCCGTTGCGACCTCAACCTTGCGGGAGACGGAGGGGGAACGGCCTGCCCCGGTAACCGCAGGAGCGCCTAAAGGAGTCAACCATGTCCCGCCACCGGCTTGCTTCCACCCTTGGTGTCATGCTGTTGTTCGCCTCCACGGTGACGCTGCTATCGATCGGAGGAGCGGTCCCTGCAGAGGCCGCAAGTTCTGCGCCGTCCTGCACCTTTAACGAAAGCTCGCTGCCGATCGTCTTTGACGTGAGCAGCGGGAAGGTGATCGACATCAATTGTACGGGTCTGCCTCCTGTCCATCCGTACCTTCTCGCTGAGGCCAGCCTCCTCACGGGCATCGACCCGCAGGCGAAGGCCGCCCTGTCCGGGGGTATCACGTCGGTGTCGGGGCTCCTCGGCGCCCTCGACGCACTCAAGGAGATCAACATGGGTGCCTTGGCATTCCCCGTGTCGAACCTCAACGGGGACCTCAATTACGACTGGACGGTCCCCAGCTCTCAGCCGCTCGACCCCAATGCCAGCTGCCCGCCGTCGACCGAAGAGTTCAATTCGGGTCTGATCGGTTGTGCCTTGGCGATGATCGACCTCACAAGCTTCACCCCCGTCGGGGCGGGCAGCGCCCTAATGCAGTGGACCGGGGAGTCTCTCTTCCCGCCGTCGCCGACCCTGGCCCTGTCCGCGAAAAAGGGCACTGCAGGGCAGACGGTGAGCGTCGGTGACGCGTCGGGCCACACCACCTACTGGTGGGTGTCCACCCTGGCGGCACTCGACAGCTTGCTCGGCGGGACTGCCGGCCCGCCGGCGGTGACGGTGACCCTCGGCACAACGAAGCTCGTCTCCAACGCCACGGTGACGCCCGCGTCGTATGTGAACTCCGTCTTCACCCCGCCGGTCCTCTCGGGCAGCTTCACCGTCCCAACTGTGACCAAGGGTTCCAAGGTGGTCACCGTCTCTCAGAGCATGACCATCTTCAACTTCCCACTGTCGGCGTCCGCATCGGCGCACTTCAAGGTCAAGGGAGGCTGAGGCTCCCCTCGCCTCGGACCCCGGCGAAGGAGCTGTCCAGGTCCCGCCAGCCACAGAGAAGCGGATCTGGGGGTAGAAACAACAGACCCTTGTTTTCCACGACGGTGTGGAGGCAGCGATGAGCACGACTGATCCGGAGGTCACGCCCTCCCGCCATACCCCTGAAGGCGGGGTCCTCGTCGGCAATACCAACGCGAGCAAGGGCATGGTCCTCTTTGAGGATCCTCAGTGTCCTTACTGCCGACAATTCGAGGAGCTGAACGGAACGCTCATCGCGGCCGCGTTGGCACGCGAATGATCTCGCAGTCGAATACCGCATGCGCTGCTTCTTAGGCCCAGAGTCAGTGCGAGCCGACAACGCGCTTGCTCTCGCCGCCGAGGCCGGTCGCTTCGACGAGCTGCGCCGGGCGCTCTTTGCGGCGCAGCCGCCGGAGGGCACTGGTGGCTTCACGACCGAGGACCTCTTGCGCCTGGGTGCACACGTGGGACTGACCGGTTCGGACTTCACCTCGGGGGTGCGGGAAGCCCGCTATGAGAAGTGGGTGCTGGCACGCGAATCTCTCTATCAATCCGAGGATCCACAGGGAACCCCGGCCTCGTGGCTCAACGGCGATCCAATCGATTCGAGGGTGCTCTTCGACAGGTCGGGATTCGAGCGCTTGCTGCGTAAGTAGGAGCACCTTCCGACATGATCCGTCTCATCGCAGCCATTGACTCTCGACGTGGCATCGCCACCGACTCGGGCATTCCCTGGAAGCTCCCCGGGGATACGGCCTACTTCCACGAGAAGACAGCCACCGGACTCATCGTGATGGGTTGGACAACCTACAACGAGTTCGCCGCTCCGCTGCACGAACGAGAGAACTTCGTGCTGACCGCTGACCCGGCACCCCTGCGCCAAGGCTTTCGGGCGATCGGCAGCCTCGACCGACTGGTTGACGAGAACCCGGGCCAAGACATCTGGGTCATCGGCGGCGCCACGGTGTACGCAGAGACGATCGACGAGGCCAATCAACTGCTGCTGACCCAGGTCGTCGGCGACTTCCATTGCACCAAGTTCTTCCCGCCGTACCAAACAGAGTTTGATCTCGTGGTCCGGAGTGACGATCGCCAAGACGGAGAAACCGTCTATAGCTTTGAAACCTGGTGGCGGCGCTGAGGCCGAACGATCGGAAGCTCAACCCGCGCTTATTTTCCCTGGTACACGGGCTTTCGGCCCTCCGCCTCAGCCCTCCGGCCTTCCAGAAAGTCCTGTGTGCGGAACAGCGCCCCAAATTGCTCGTCAAGCTTTGACAGTGCCTCCTCCTCGCCGTGATCACTCGCCAAGTGGGCAGACGCCAACGAGGCCTTGATGCCGAGCGGGCCGCACTCGGCAACCCTGTTCGCGATTCGAATGCCAGCCTCGAGCGCTTGCTTCGCATCCGGAGCTACCACCTGCACTTCTCCCATCCGGTACGCGTCTTCAGCGCTCCAGTGCTCTCCGCTCAGGATGTAGCGCATGGCGTTGCCCCAACCCACTTCACGTGGGAACCGGATCGTGGCTCCTCCGCCGGGAAAGCGCCCGTGAGTGTTCTCGTCCTGGCCGAAGCAGGTGTCGGCTGAAGCAACACGGATGTCGGCGACAAGATGGAGCTCGTGGGCCATGTTTCCAGGTATCGCCATGCGTCACGACGATCAACGGCTTGGTGAGGCGCGGTGCGCGCTTGGCGAGAGGGTCTATGGCCCCGGTGTTCGCAATCCAGGGCTTGCCCGTCCCAGCGACGGACTTGAAACCTTCGACGTCGATCCCTCTTGAAAAATTCTCCCCGTGCCCGAAGAGAACCGCGGCGCGCAGCGAGGAATCGCGGTCGTATCGGTAATACGCTTCGGCGAGGTTCTCGAACGTTTCTGGATCAATTCGATTCTGGATGTCAGGCCGATTGATGCCAAGGAGGACGATCTGCCCGCAGCGCTCTACGGTGAGTTTTCCTCCGGAACTGTCATCTTGTTTCCATCTCCTTTCGTCTGATTGATTCACAGCCGACTGTCAGGAATCGCCAGTCCCTCGATGGTGTGCTCGAGGGCCGTGTGCCGCATCCCGCGTTCGTGGGTCTTGGGGGGACGACTCAGGGCATCAGCAACGCCACGTGATGACACGTCCAACGATGCGTAGCGATGCCATCCCGTGGACTGGTGGTCTTCGCCATCAGGGCCAGGTGGGCCCTTCGAGTGCGGCTCCGTCCGCGGGGTGCCCACGTTCTCTACCAGGTCCGCCTCTGTAGTTGAGCGCTCTACTGTTGATCGGACAGCGAGCTGGCCGACTGGTTTCCCAGCTCCCGAGAGAGCAAGGCCGAGTCACACGGAACGGGGCTGAACGCGTTGGCGGGGCGTACAGACACGTGGACACGCATTCCCGGTTGACGCGCACGAATCGTGGCGCGAGGATCCTCGATATTCGGGGAATCCGCTTCGGCGTTGGCGACCGTCAATTTACGCATTCAGGCGCGCTCATAAGTGCTTTCCCCCGATAGGGGTGGTTGAGATGCGTCGTTTTATGACCCGTTTCCGTGTGGCTGTCGCCACTGCAGTGATCGTCGGAGGATTGGTCGCAGCCTTCTCTTCGATCGTTCCCGCGAGCGCGGCCGCATCGATAAGTGAGTCGCCGGTGACACCGGCGACATGGGCGACCGATGTTCCCTACGGGCAGACGAATCCTGCACCCACGGGACCCAACTACTTCACGGGTGGAACCGCGACAGCGCCCGCGGGAATCACGGTCACTGCGAAGAGCTGTGCAGCGGCAGTGACGAGCACGAGTGGCGCGAGCGGCGCACCGGGATTGACCATCGCCGGCGTGAACTCGGCGGGCGTGAGTGCGGTAAGCGCGGGCGCGATCGCGGTTCTTTCATACGGATCCACGAACACGTCGACGACGAGCACTGCAGTAGTCGGCCAGGTCGCCGGACAGACGAACGTGGCGGGAGTGACCGACTCCAACGGGTACCTCGTGCCCGGTACCTACACGTTCACCTTCACGGCGGCAGCCGGCGGAGCAAGCTGTGTTACCTCCGCCACGTACACCATCAACGTGGCCGCAGCCGCCTTCACGACCGTTGGTGGGGCGGCATCCGGACAGACCATATACATCTTCGACAACAGCTACAACCAATCAAACAGCCAGACGATCGACGTGATCGACGGCTCCGGCCTGACCGGAACTCCTGTCATCTCCTCATCGAATCCCGGCACCGGCTTCGTCTGCAACGCGACCACTGATCCAACCGTCTACGACCACGAGTGCATCCTGCAGGCCGGGCCAGGGTCTTCGAACGGTGACGACAGTGGCGTGGTCGGAGCGAACGGCACCGCCAACACCTTGGTGATGGAGGACAGCGACAATTCTGCAACTTCGAGCCCCTACACCGTCAACGTGTACAACCCGCCGATCTGCGCCGTGGCGCCCGACGGCACCGGCTCGCTCAGCGGCACGATCGACACCACGTACACGACGGCCGGCGATCCGACCGATGCCGAGGCCTGTTACGACGGTGCGAGCGGACCCGCCAGCACCCTACTGACAAGCATTTCGGCCAGTGGAGGGACGATCTTCACTGGAGCGAACCCGGTCGATGCCGGGGGGGGCTTGGCCCTCACGATCATGGCCGGGCCTGGATTCAACTGGACGGGATCGGCGGGAAGCGGTGAGGCCGACGTCGACACGGGAACGGCCGGTCTGAGCAAGCAGACCTGGTCTGGCGCCACGACGACCGCGCCGCCTCCGAGCACGCTCGGAAGCGCCAGCACCGTTGCGTCGGAGGCGTCGTTCAAATCGAGTGGTGACCCTCTCAACACCTGTCCGCCGCTTCCTGCGATGAGCGACGCGGGTGCTCCTTTCTGCTTCGAAGAATTCGAATATTCAGGGGCTGGACCAAGCGCAGCGCAAGCGGCGCTCGAGTACACCGGTCAGAACAACCCCACGAGTGAGACTCCAACGGTCGCCCTCAGCGCCGGATCCGGGTCTGTGGGATCGAGCATCGGGATAACCGACCAGAGCGGCGCATGCCCAGCGACGATCGGAACGGGGACCACCAATTTCTTCAACGGGTCGTACAACTGTTGGTACGGCCGTGCCGGCGACTCGACCCCTGTAACCGTCACAGTCGGTGGCGTGTCCGAAGCGGTCGCTCCAACGAACGAGTCGGCAGGCGACGTCAGCGAAGCCGACTACACGGTAAACGGACCAAGCGATGCCGCGAGCCCGGGAACCATCACCCTCGTCAACGTGATGGGCGGATCCAGCCAGGTGACGACCTCGGCCTCATCAGCCGGAACGGCGTCAGCTCCCTACAACGACCTCATCGGGGACGGGGTGAGCGGCACCGACATTCCGAACGGTACCGAGGTGACCCAGGTGACCAACAACGGCGACGGAACATGGACCTTCGCCCTCTCCAACGCGGCGACCGCAACTCCGGCTGCCGAGACGTTGACGTTTTTCGCGAACGTGCTCAACCCTCCCCAACTGAACGCCAGCTTCACGATCGCGCCAGGGACGCCCACGGGACCTCAGCCGGTGCAAACGTGTGAAGCGACCACACCGGAGAACGGCAACGACTGGGAGTTCGGTGTCCAGTGGCTCGCACCCTCGGGGAGCCTCCAGTACGTGAGCGGAAATTCCGGACCGACGGAGATCTGCGCGAGCTCGACCATCGACGTGGAGACAGCCGGTTCGTCGACGACGACAACGCCTGGCAACTCCAGTATGGTGCTCGGCACCACCAATACCGACTCAGCGACGGTCACCGGTTCTGTCGGCAGTATCGATCCGACCGGCACGGTGGACTTCTACGAGTGCGGACCGACCGTCTCACCAGAGCCCTGCACCTCGGGCTCGTGGGCACAGTTCGACACCCAGTCACTCTCAGGGACTACGAACCCTGGGACGGCTGTGTCAGCTCCATTCACTCCGACCGCCACCGGGTACTGGTGCTTTGCCGGTGTCTATTCCGGCGATAGCAACTACGCCGGGAGCTCGGACACGAGCACCGACGAGTGTTTCGACGTGTCGGGGGCCAGCTCTTCGACCGTGAGCGCGCCGACGAGCTCAAGTGCGTCACTCGGAGGCCCGAACAGCGACGTCGCGACCATCACCGGCTCAGATGGTTCGGTGGACCCGACGGGCACCGTCTCGTTCTACTCGATGTGGACCGACCGCCACGCCTGAGCCTTGTACGAACGGCTCGCAATTCGATACGGAATCGTTGAACGGCACAAGCAACCCAGCGATCGTTACTTCGTCGACGACAACGCCGACCGGGACCGGCTACTGGTGCTTCGCCGCTGTGTACTCCGGAGACGGGAACTACGCGGGAAGCTCGGACACGAGCACCGACGAGTGTTTCGACGTGACGCCGGGCAGCTCTTCGACCGTGAGCGCGCCGACGAGCTCAAGTGCGGCGCTCGGAGGTCCGAACAGCGACGTCGCGACCATCACCGGCTCAGATGGTTCGGTGGACCCGACGGGCACCGTCTCGTTCTACGAGTGTGGACCGACCGCCACGCCTGAGCCTTGTACGACTGGCTCGCAATTCGATACGGAATCGTTGAACGGCACAAGCAATCCAGCGATCGTTACTTCGTCGACGATCTCTCCGGACTCTGTCGGTTACTGGTGTTTCGCCGCTGTGTACTCCGGAGACGGCAACTACGCGGGAAGCTCGGACACGAGCACCGACGAGTGTTTCGACGTGACGCAGGCGACGACCTCGCTGACGTCGGATCCGACCGACACCACGATCGATCTGGGGCAAGCTGACACCGATCTCGGGACCGTCACCGGGAATACATCAGGAGGTAACCCCACCGGTTCTGTGTCGTTCTACGAGTGTGGGCCTACAGCCACCCCAGATCCCTGCACCACCCAAGCCAACGAGATCGGCTCAGCAGTCAACCTCACGTCCGAGGGCGGCCACTCGGCCTATGGATCGTCGCTCCCGTTCACGCCGCCCTCCACCGGCTATTGGTGCTTCGCCAGCTACTACTCGGGAGACTCCAACTACCTGGCGAGTTCGGACACGACTGTCGACGAATGTGTGGACGTCGTGCAGCCGCTTTCGATCACTACGTCGTCGCCGCTGCACAGCGGGACCGAACATGTCCGTTACAGGGTGACACTGCAGGCCACGGGCGGGACGGCTCCCTACACGTGGACACTCTTCAAGGGATCTCTTCCCCCAGGGCTCGCACTCAAGAGCACCGGCAAGATCAAAGGCACTCCGGATTCCAGCGGCACCTTCACCTTCACCGTCAAGGTCAGGGACTCATCTTCGCCACGGCAGAAGGTGATCGAGAAATTCCAGATCGTGATCTCGCCATAGATCAACTGTCCGGCGCTCAGGAGGACTCGGGTAGCAATTTCGAAGGCTCCTCCTGAGTGCCGGTGCACGCGGGTCTCGGTAGTACAGCCCTGAGAGCGGGTCCAGCCAGGCCGGCTGTTACACCAGGCCCGCCGCCGCCACTGCGCCACTGGGCACCACCGACCCACCTGACGGCTCAACGGTGATACGAAGCTGCGAGGGCACCCCCGAGCCGGCGAGGGTAAACACTGATTCCGACGGGGACTCGCCCAACAGGCCCAGCGAGATGGGCTGGCCGTCGACGACACCCCAAAGCTGGTAGGTGTTCGACGGCCTGAGCGCGGGCAGGGTCGACGAGACGAGGTAGCCCCGCCCGTCCGCGAGGACGAACTGGGCGAGCCTTCGTGTGCCGGCGTTGCCGAGGTCGATGACCTTGTGCCCGGGAGTCTCGAGCGCAGAGACCACCCCGGTCGGTTGCGATGGAGACGCGGCCTGGAGCCGAGATACATCCTCGTTTGTCCGGATCAGTCCGAAGCCGAGAAGCGCAGCCGCGGCGGCCACGGCCCCCAGAAGGGACCCGGCGGCGGCGAAGCCGGCACGAGTCGAGACCCGTCGATGCCACCGGAGAGGGACCACCGGAGTCGCTGCGGCTGTGTCCGGGATGAGCCGCGGCATCGGGCGCGGCTCGATGCTCCTGGTCGATCAGGCGACTCTCGATACTCAGCCAGAGACCTTCTGGGAGCGGTGCCATCGAATTCCCAAGGCCCGCAGCAACGTCGCGGAATGCATCGAATTCAACCCGACAGCGGGGGCATTGCTCCAAGTGCCCCGCGACGACCCGACACTCGTCACCTACGACGGCGTCGAGTGCATAGGCGCCGAGCAGCTCACCGATCTCCCCATGGGTCAACATGCGTCGACCCCCTGGATCCCCGCTTCAACCAACGTGGCGCGCATCCGGCGCATGCCGTTGCGAATTCTGCTCTTGACCGTTCCTTCGGGTTGCCTCACCAATTGCGGCAACCTCGAGGTAGGTGTAACCCTCGAAATACGCCAGCTCTATCACTCGGCGTTCTTCCTTCGGGAGTTCGCTCATGGCGCTGGACACCTGGTCGGCCAGTGAAAGATCCCACACTTCGTGCTGCAGGTCGTAGGCCGCCTCTGCGGTGCTCTCGGCGTCCACGCTCTCGCGACGGCGGCGCGAGTTGAGGGACCGAACGGAGTCGACCGCCCTGGCGTGGGACTGCGCGAGCAGAAAGGAGCGCAACGAGCCTCGTGATGCATCGAAGCGGTCCGGTTGATTCCAGAGTCGCAGAAAGATCTCCTGCGTCACGTCCTCCGCCTCGACGGCGTTGCTCAGCACCCTTCTCGCGAGGCCGAAGACGGCTCCGCCGTGGCGTCGGTAGACCTCAGCGAGGGCGACCTCGTTGTAGCGAGCGATGGCCGTGACCAGCTGCGCGTCGCTCGCCTCTCCGATGTCGTCCATGCAGCACTTCTACGGGGCCGGCGCCTTGGGCGGATGTCGGAGCGTCGCGAATGCGTACGGCCTCGCTGCCGAGCCTGACATCTGGAAGAGATTCCGCTCCGAACTCTTCTCAATCCATCTCATCAGGAGGTCACATGACGGCAGATCCGAGAGCTCTTCGTGGGCTACTCGAAGAATCCAAGGACTTGCAGGCGGACGCCATGCGCCCCACACATGATGCTCTCGACGAGTTGGTCGAGTTCAATCACGGCTCTCGCGAAGAAGATCCGGCGTCGAACGCCGCCTTCCACATGGAGCACCAGCGGTCGCTCCACGCGAGCCTCGGTGGCACAACCATCCTCGGCGCGGCCGGTGGCGCTGCTCTCGTCGGCCTGCTCGCCTCAGCCGCGTCGGCCAGCAGCTCGAGCGACGTCCAGATTCTCCAGACAGCAGCGTCAATCGAGAACTTGGCCGTGGCGACCTACAAGACGGCGCTGACACTCCCCTACGTCGGTGGATCTGCCGCCAACCCGGTCGTGACCAAGTTCGCACAGGTGACAATGGGTCAACACGCCCAGCACGCCGATGCCTTCAACGCTGCAGCCAAGCACCTCGGGGGCAAGGACCAGAACAAGCCGGATCCCGCGTTCGTCCCGGTGGTCAACAAGGCGGTCGCCAGCCTGAACGGAGCCACCGCCACTCAAGGTGCGCTGGGCGTCGTAGGCCTGGCCCTCGAGCTCGAGAACATCGCCGCGGAGACCTACGTCAACGACACGACGCTGGCCAAGTCAGCAACCAACAAGGCGTTGTTCGCTTCCATCATGGGGATCGAGGCCCAACACGTCAGCGTGCTCTTGGCCGTTCAGGCCCTTCTGATGGCGGGCGCACCCCAGCTGATCTCGCTGTCGCCAGGCACCGCGGCGGCTCTTCCCGCTGCGGCCGGGTCCGTTGGCTTCCCTCATGCGTTCTACAAGACCGACATGGCCGCCCCGGCCAAGCAAGGAGCCGTCAAGTGAGGAAGCGACGCAAGGACCTCTTCAAGGGCTCGGACACAGAGCTCCTGGCCATGGCCAAGGAGCTCGATGAGCTCCACCACGACGTAGGCGTGCCGGCCATGAGCGAGGGTATCTCGAACATGATCGACTCCGTGGGACGTGGCGCGCGCGCAACGAGCCGTCGCACCTTCCTCTTGGGTGCCGGTGCAGCCGCGGCTGGTGGAGCGGCCCTGCTCGTGGTCAGTGGAACGCCTGCGGTGGCTGGCGCGGCGACGCGCTCGCTGTCGTCAGTCGACACCATGCGGGCGACGGCATTCCCTCCGGCCGGTCTGACCGGTGACCTTGGGGTCGCCGCGGTGGCCGCGAGCCTCGAGAACCTCGCCGTCTTCGCCTACTCGGCGGGCCTCAGTGCAGCCACGGCGGGCAAGCTTGGCGCGGTGCCCCCCGCGGTGGCCGCGTTTGCCACGACGGTCAAGGGTCAACATCAGCAGCACGCGGACGCGTGGAACGGCGTACTCAAGTCACACGGGAAGGCAGCCGTCACGGTGACCAACCCCAAGCTCACGCCCACCGTCCAGGCAGACTTCGCCAAGGTGACGGACATCACTGGCTTGGCACAACTCGCGTCTGACCCTCGAGACGATTGCAGCGCAGACCTATCAGGCGGAGACATCAATGCTGAAGTCCAAGGCCGCGATTGGGCTTTCCTCGTCGATTCAGCCGGTGGAGATGCAGCACATCGCCATCTTGTACTACGTACTTGGCATGTACCCCGGGACGCAGACCCCTTCTGGTACTCCCCTTGCGTTCAACCCGACGTCGCAGGCCATCTAATGCAGATGCACCGGCGAATGAAGAGCGCGGCTGTCGTCCTGGTACTGGCGGGCGCCCTGCTACTGGCCGCGTGCGGGGGCAGCAGCGGGCATCGATCCGCCTCGAGCGGTACATCGGCCTCGAGCGACCACATCACGATCTCGAACTTCATGTACTCGCCAATGTCCGACGTCGTTGCTCCGGGTTCCACCGTTTCAGTGACCAATACCGACGAGGTCACCCACACACTGAGCGCAACTGGTGGTCAGTTCAATACGGGCGATATCTCGCCGAAGCAGACCAAGACGTTCACGGCGCCCACAAAGGCGGGCACCTATCACTACATCTGTGACATCCACCAGTTCATGATGGGGACGATCGTCGTCAAGTAGATGATGCAACAAGGTCTTGGCATCACGACGAACGCGCCTGGGCATCGCGATTGCGTACCCTAGCCGTGCCACAACCGTCCGACTGGTTGATGACGAGGTTGGCCCGGGTTCTGATCCGGGTCTTCTTCCGCGGGATCGAGCTCGACGGAGGCGATGTTCTCCCGCGGGCCGGTCCCGTCGTCCTTGTCGCCAACCACACCAACGGGTTGGTCGACGGACTCCTCCTGATCGCGACGCTGGACCGCTACCCACGCTTTCTCGGGAAATCGACCCTCTTCCGGATCCCTCCTCTGTGGCCGTTCCTCAAGCTCGCGGGCGTCATTCCCGTGTACCGGGCCGTCGACGGTGTCGCGGGAGACGGCAACGTGTCCGCGTTCGCGACCAGTCGTGACGTTCTGGCCAGGGGTGGCATGATCGCAGTCTTCCCCGAAGGGATCAGCCACGATGAGCTGTCGCTGCAGCCCCTGAAAACTGGTGCGGCACGGATCGCCCTGGAAGGAGCCTTGGACGACGGGATCGATGATATTGCTGTCATCGCAGTGGGACTCACCTACGACGCCAAGGCGCGCTTTCGGTCCCGAGCTGTCGTGCACGTGGCCGCGCCGATCGGCGTCGCGGCCCTGGCTGATTCCTACCGGACGGACACCCACGCCGCGGTGCGTGCGCTCACGCAGGAACTGAGTGCGCAACTCTCATCGGTCAGCCCGTCTTTCTCATCGGTCAGCGAGGCCGAATGGTGCTGGCGCGTTGCCGAAGTTGTGGTCCGAGCCGGCGGCGCGGCTCTGCCCGCAGAGACGGATGTAGGGGACCAAGTAGAGACTGCCTCCCGCCTTGCCGCCGCTCAGCGGGACCGCGACGGTGCTGCGCTCGCCGAATTGCGCGTCGCCTTCGCTACCTACGAGCGCGATCTCGGCCTGCTCGGCTTGAGCGACGCACAGGTGGCAGCGGGATATCCCCTGGGCCGGCTCAGGCTCGCCGTCCTCTGCGCCGCCGTGAAAATCGTCATCGTCCTGCCGGCGGCAGCCATGGGGGCAGCGGTCCACGTCCTCCCCTTCCAGGTAATGAAGCAGCTGGCGAAGAGACCGACCAATGAGGGGATCAGGGCAACGGTAAAGCCGCTTGGCTGCTTCGCGTCGTTCCTCCTCGTCTATATCGCTCTCGGGATCCTGATCGGGGAGACATTTGGCGCGTGGGCGGGGTTCTTCGCCGCCACGGCCGCACCCATGTGCGGCTATGCCACCGTTCGCTTGAGCGAGCGCGTGCGGGACGTCGGCGGCCTCGTCGAGGGATACCACACCGTGCGGGAGCGTCGGGACATGATCGATTCGGTGATGGAGCACCGAGCTGCAGTGACGGCCGCGGCACGGTCCGTGGTCGTAGCTTCGTGAAGCCATCCACGTACCGATACGGGGCGGACCGCTCACAAGTAGCCGAACTCTCGTACCCAGAGGAGGTAGATGGATCCCTGCCGGTCGTCGTCTTGATCCACGGAGGATTCTGGCGCCAGCTCTACACGAAGCGGCTGATGCATCCGCTCGCCGAAGCGATAGTGGCGCGCGGCTGGATCGCCTACAACATCGAGTATCGGAGGGTCGGCACCTTTGGGCGCGGCGGTTGCCCGGCCACGTTCGAGGACGTATCCAAAGCGCTCGACGCACTGGTCGACGTCGCCGCGGCAGATCTGCGTCGGGTGGCGACTTTGGGCCATTCCGCCGGAGGACACTTGTCCCTCTGGGCGGCGTCGGCGAGACGAACGACGGGAGCATCCCCGCCAGCGCCCGCGGTCGGTGTCTGTGCAGCCGTCTCACTGGCCGGGGTCGTCGACCTCGTGGAGGCCAATCGGCAGATGGTCGGGGGGACGGCGGTTCGGGCGCTCATGGGAGGCGATGTGGACGACGTTCCCGAAAGATATGCACTCGGATCTCCGGCGGCATTACTGCCGCTCGGAGTCCCTCAGCTGCTGATTCATGGCGAAGCGGACAGATCAGTGCCCGCCTTACTGAGCGCCGACTACGTCGAGAGGGCGAACGCGAAAGGTGACCAGGACGCGCGCTACCTGCCGCTCTCCGGGACCGGCCATATGGAGCTGATCGATCCGAACAAACAGGCCTTTGGCGAGGCGGTGGCCTGGCTGAAGGATGTGTTCGAACGGACCCTCTCCGCGGAATGATGGCGACTGGGAACTCCGGCGCACCGCGCGCGCTATGCGCCCGTCGACGAGAAGTCGACCGGCACCTCGCTTGCAGACGAGAGGGGCGTCGATCCAACGGCACAAATGACTGCGCCTATTGCCAGGGTGGCCGCTGCCGTCAGTTCGATGGCGAACGCCTGGTTGGCGAACGGTGCCTGCCAGGAGTCCTTGAATCCGAAGAGGCCGTACTCGACCGAGATGAGGAATCCGGCCAACGTCGACAGCGCGAATCCCAGGCCGAGCAAGGCAGCCCAGACGCGGCGTACGACCAGAACGAGCACACCCAGAATGAGCCCGGCGATGGATTGCAGCAAGAAGAGCGGTCCGATGGTCGCGACGTGCCGGTACCCCCCAGAGTCCCAGAGGTGGAAATGGATGTAGCTCGACCACACGAGAAGGAGCCCGCCGAGGGCGAGCGCCACGGTCGCGACCAGCCCGGCTGCACGGCCTGCCTGCTTCGGTCCGTTCGAAATTCGCCTCCAGTGCACATCTCTTGTTCGTTGCGACCCCTTTTCACAGATGCGTGTACGAGGCGATCGGAATTTGCATCGCCATGGATCATGCGAGCGTCTGACATCCTCTCGTGCATCCGCTGCGAATAGGAGGTACCCCCGAGATTCGAGGGTGCGGTGACCGTCGAATCGGGTCGGCGAGAGCACCGAGGTAGTCGAAGGAGAATTCGATGCTGGCTGAGATTTTCGGGGTCGATGGGATCGTCGTGGTCGCCGTTTTGGCGGTCCTTCTGTTCGGCGGAGCGGCCATTCCCAAGTTGGCGCGCAACCTTGGGTCGGCCAAGAACCAGTTCGAGAAGGGTCTGGCGGAAGGAAAGCAGGCCTCAGCAGCAGACGGAGCAGAGGTCGCACCGAGTACCGTGCCGACATCAGGCGAGTAGATCGGCGCCCGTCGAGGCTCGGTCCGGGCGCCAGCGCCGAGCAGAGAGACGGTCCCGCTCGGGGCCGGTGGCGAGGAGAATCGGTGGAGAAGCAACACTCAGTCGGTTCGGTCCACGTTCCATACGAAAGCGACTATCGGGTTGTGAGATGGATAGGAAGGCTCCACGACGCGCACCCGTTCCTTGGGCCTCTGATCTTCACAGTCGCCTCGGTTTACTTCGTGATCCAGATCATCGTGGCATGGGTCTTCATCCCCAGCTACAGCCTGGTCTCGAATTCGATCAGCGATCTGGGCGAAACCAGTTGTGGCGGCTACGGCTCTCCGGCTATCTGCTCACCTCGTTGGTGGCTCATGGACTACGCAGGCTTCCTCCTACTCGGTCTCGTCATGGTCGTCGGTTCGGCTCTGCTCTACCACGAGTTCACCGAAAAAGTCCCACGGGAGCGGCGCGCTGCGATGTTTGGATTCGCTTTGATTGCACTCGGGGGCGTCGGTTCGATGCTCGTCGGGGTCTTCCCCGAGAACCAGAATGGGACGATGCACGTCATCGGCGCCTTTCTCGCGATCGCGATCGGCAACCTGGCGATCCTTCTTCTTGGATCCCTGCTTACCCTGCCAGAGTCCATGCGGCGCTCCATGCTGATGTTCAGCAGCGTGGCGCTTGCCGCGCTGTTTTGCTTCGCTTCGCACAGGTCTTTTGGGATCGGTCGTGGGACCATGGAGCGGATCGCGGCGTATCCCGTGACGATTTGGTTGATCACCTTCGGTCTGTACATCTGGTGGTTCAATCCGAAGAAGTCCAACCAGTACACCTAGCAATGATGAGGTCATCCACTGAGCGCGCAGACACCGCGACGGTCAGAAGTGAGTCAATCCGTGTTTGCGGGGTGTTGTGGAGCAATGAGGATCGGGCGTCGGGTATGCGACGCCAGAGTGTGAGAGACACTGCCCAGCAGAGTGCTGCGCAGAGCGCCGCGACCACGTTGGCCGCAGACGATCAAGCGCGCCGAGAGCTGGTCCGCGGCCTCCAAGATGGCCTTGGGAATCCCCTCAAAGGACTCCTTGATCATCGGCGAGGCCTTGTATCCGTGCTCATTCGCTCTGAGCGCTCCCTCTTCCGCCACGGACCTTGCATACGCCTCTTCTTCCGCATCCAAGTCAGCGCCCCCCGTCGTTGCGCCCGCCGCGAAGGCACCGGCGAGAGCCAAGCGCGTTGCGACGGTCTCCCAAACCGTGAGCACAACAGCCTCCACCGGTCGGTTGATCAGGTCCGCCACCGCTCTCATCGCTTCTCGCGATCCCTCAGACCCGTCGAAGCAGAACAGAACGGGACCATCCTGGCTCCCTCCCGTCATGACAGTTGCCCCTTTCTCTTTGTGAGGTTTCAGCCGTCTCCGAGGTCAACAATCCAACGTTTTCCAGTCGCTTGATCCGTCAGCACTGGGCGCTCCGCGTTCGCCTACTCACCGATTCCATAGAGGAAATCATCGAGCGCTTTCCAGCTGTCCTCAGTAATCTTCCCCTCGCCGGCGTGCGAGGCCACGACTACGGCGACCCCGTCCGGGTCGCGACCAACCACGGCAGTCCACTCGGTGTGATCACGCCGGCTGATAAGGAGTCTTCGGGAGTCCAAGTCGCTTGCAATCCGTTCCAGTTGATCGTCGGACTCCACTTCCAAAATGAAGGCTCGCAGACCGACATGACCAGCTCCTCCGACAATGCTGTTTCCAAACGCTCGCAACACGATGACCTGGGGTCGGTCGCCCCCGGGGGCGCTCACCGCAGCCAATTGCTCCTCCTGGGAGAGCAACGTAAAGCCGAGAACCTCACGATAGAAGTCAATCGATCGCTGGAGATCGGCCACATTCATGAGGACACCCTGAAAGATCATCCTGTGCTCCAAGTCTTCATGAGAGCGAGGCACCACTCGACGCCGCCCGTGTACCGACCTGCACCCTCCGTGCAGAGCTGCCCAGATCGGCCGGTTCACGAGTCAACTGTACGAAGAGGACATTCGTCAACGACGTACGTCGGCTTGGGTTAAGCCGGAGACGAGCTCGGCCACGATCTCTGCTGCAGGTTGTGGCTTCTTGGCGAGCGCAACACTCTGTCCGGCCCACAACGAGATCGCTTCGATGTCCCCGGTGGTCCCGACCATCGGCGCCGCCGGCTCGTACCGGAGGATCTCTTCGCCAGAGGCGAAGTGCGCGATGACATCGCCCTCACCGGGTCGACTCCCCAGTGCGGGCCGGCCCGCCGCCTCCCACGCTTCGGCCGTCGAGTTGCGGAGAGAGCGGTTGGGGGCATCGGGCCACCCGACCTCGTAGAGGTCCGCGTACCACCGCGTATCGGTCTCGGCTGCGTCCAGCACTCGACGGCGGTACTCCTCGTGAATAGGCATCTCTTGAGCCAGGAGAAACTTGGTGCCCAGCCACGCGGCTTGCGCGCCAAGGGCAAGCACGGCGGCCACGCCGCGGGCGTCGCCGATCCCGCCGGCCGCGATCACTGGCACCGGTGTCACCGCGTCAACGACGGCGGGCACGAGGGGAAGCGTCGCGACCTGACCCCACACGTGCCCACCGGCCTCCCAACCCTGCGCCACGATGACGTCGACTCCGCTGGCGACCGCCCGCCGCGCCTCTTCCGCGCTGCCGACCGTGTGCAAGACGATTCCGTCGGCGTCGTGGACCTGCTCGACATAGCCGGCGGGATCTCCCCAGAACAGCGACACGATCCGCAGGCCGGCTTCAAGAGCCTCGTCGAGGCGACGGTGCTGATCGGAGTTAAGAACGAGATTACCGCCAAACGGACGCCCGGTGAGCTTTGCCGTCTCACGAACCACGTCTCCGGCGGGAGTGGACCACGTGAGTGCCAACATGCCGAGCGCGCCGGCGTTCGAGACTGCGGCGGCCAGTTGGGGCACCGCCGACATCGGCGCCTGGACGATCGGCTGATCGATCCCGAGCAGCTCGCAGACCGGTGTTCGCATGACTACCACCTACCTTTCCCGCTCACAGGCGAGCGACCAGCCTCTCTGTGGACCCGTCCGTCAGGCAGGCGCGGCAGATTCAGTTACGACTCATACGAGGTCGGCGTCGACTGAGGAGCCCGCTTGTTCCATCCGTGAAAGTTCGAGTAATCGGCTGCGGCCCAGGCCTCTCGCAGCCCGGGCTTGCTCAGATCCCAGTCGGGACGGATCTCGCTCGACGCGGCACACAGATCGCTCCATAAGTCGTAGAACGATGGGCGTCCCCAGAACCAGTAGCCGTTGTAGATGCTGTGAATCACCAGTCCCGGCTTGAGCACCAGCGTGTGGGGGATCATCGGGTCGTGTTCGGGGTCGGTGTACTCCTCGATGTCGAGGTCCTTTTGAATCGTCCTACCGGGATCGGAGAGGAAAGGCCACTCGCGCGCCAACTGAGGCGCGGAACTCTTGCGTCGTGTGGTGGTCGTCCGTCGAGATCGTGACGATCTGGGTGTAGGCGACGGCAACTTTCGGATAGTTCGCAGCGAGCTCCAGATGCTGCTGGTGCTCTTTCGGACAGTAATTGCCCCGCGCCAGCGTGAGGACCAGCGGGTCGTCGCCTTGGAGGTCGCTGAGCTTGCGCACCGTGTTGGTGTGATCCGGCAGTGCGTAGTCGGGGAAGGTGCCACCGGGTCTGATGTCGGATCGCATTGATCACCGCGTCTTTCGTCGCCTGAAGGATATTTCCTACGTGGTCCTCGGGTCGTCGCCCGGGTCGAGGTATTCAAGACCGAGCGGCCCGATGGCAGATACCTGGGTGACGTACGCACCGGACTTCGCCCAGTGGAAATGAGGGGTACCGCCGGGCAGCACGACGACCGCGCCTGGCGGGTACGCCTCCAGTTGTCCGTCGTCGAACCGGTCCCCCAGCCCAATGTAGAAGACGCCGGAGATGACGGTGTAGACACGATCCTCGGGGTGCCGGTGTGGCATCAGCTTGACGCCCGAGGGCACCATGACCCTGATGACGTAGGGCCCCGGTTCGGAAGGCTCGCCGACGACGATTGCCAGGCGCGCCAACGGCGGGAACGCAGGGAACGGCTTCCAGTCGATGTCCTCGGGCAGGACCGATCTGAAGATGGCCTGGTCTGGTTGGTGGATCCCCATCGTCGGTGGACCTCCCAATTCGGCACTCTCCTCGCGCACGTCGCTCACCCAGTCCCGTGCGACGGACACGCCCCGCGAACTCTAGCGTGCTCAATCGCGCTCTACACCAGTCACGCAACCCTCCCCGGCTTCACCTATGTCGACGCGCACCTCCTCGCGGCGAGTCCGTTGGTGGCAATGGCTGAGTACGCTGACCATCCCCGTCTGATAGTTCGGATCTCCGACCACCATGGGCGGCACCTGACGCTTCCCCGGGGCGCCAGTTACCGATCCCGCGGATGAACGGGCGAAGGAGCCCAGATGAGCACGACCCCTATCAGCGATTATGCACTCCTTTCGGATCGGCACAGCGCTGCGCTGGTGAGCCGGGACGGGTCGATCGACTGGTTGTGCTTCCCGCGTTTTGACAGCCCGTCGATCTTCGGTCGGCTCCTCGGTGACGAAGCCGGCCACTGGTCCATCCGGGACACGAGCGCAACACAGGTGACTCGCCGCTACCTGGACCGCACCATGGTGTTGGAGACAACCTTCCGCACGCCCAGGGGTACGGTCGCGATCACCGACGCCCTGGCCATGGGCGACGGGAACCGGGGGCATCAACTCGGGAAGGATGCGCCGCATCTTTTCCTGCGGCGCGCGACATGCCTCGAAGGAGAGGTCGACTTAGACCTGGAGTACGTCCCACGCCCCGAGTACGGGCTCGTCCATCCCCTGCTCGACGTCGTCGACGGCGGATTCACCGCAACCGGCGGCGCGGATGTGCTGGTTCTCTCTTCTCCAATGCCCCTGACCGTCGACCAGTCGTCCGCCTCGGGCCAGCTCCACCTCCGCCAGGGCGAGAGCGCGGGTTTCGCTCTGCATCACCGAAAGCGGGCTGAGACGGGCTCGGCCAGGGTCTGGAGCCAATCCGAGATAGCTGGACGGCTCGAAGACACCGTGTCGGCGTGGGAGTCGTGGTCGAAGCTCCACCAGGCCTACGAGGGTCCGTGGCGGGACCTGGTGCACAACAGTGGACGGGTTCTCCAGGCGCTGTCGTTCGCGCCAACCGGTGCGATCTGCGCGGCGGCCACCACGTCGCTGCCTGAGGCAGTTGGCGGCAACCGAAACTGGGACTACCGCTACACGTGGGTTCGGGATGCTTCCTTCACGATCGAGGCGCTGTGGGTAGCCGCCTGCCCTGACGAAGCCAACGAGTTCTTCGATTACGTGACCACCTCCGCGGCCGGCTCGCTCGACCGGGGCGGCGACCTGCAGATCATGTTTGGCATCGGCGGCGAACGGGATCTGACGGAGAGGGAGCTGCCGCAACTGGAGGGCTGGCGACACTCTCTCCCGGTCCGCGTCGGGAACGGTGCCTGGAATCAGCGCCAACTCGACGTCTACGGCGAATTGCTCAGCGCCGTCCACCGCCTCTCGGACGACCTCTTCGACAACGCGTCGCGACGGGTTGGGCCAATGGCCGACCCCCACAAGTGGGGTGCGCCACCCGACCTGGCACCAGCCACCCGACGCTTCTTCGTCCAACTGGCGGAGACCGCAGCTCGGCGGTGGCAGGAACAGGACCAAGGCGTCTGGGAGGTTCGGGGCGAGCCCCGCGACTTCTTGTACTCCAAGCTGATGTGCTGGGTCGCACTCGACCGGGCAGTGGACTTGGCTGACAGTCTCGACGCCTCCGACCGAGTCGAGGAATGGAAGCAGACCCAGGCCGAGATCCATGAGGCGATCCTGACCAGAGGCTGGAGCGACCGGGCCAACGCCTTCACCCAGTCCTTCGGCTCAGACGACCTTGACGCATCCAATCTGATGCTGCCACTGGTCGGGTTCCTTCCGGCCGACGAGCCGAGAGTGCTGGCCACGATCAAGGCGACCGAAGAACGTCTTACCGATGAGCGGGGCCTTGTGTACCGTTACCGGTCCCGAGACGGGCTCAAGGGTGAAGAAGGCACGTTCCTCCTGTGCACCTTCTGGCTGGCGCAAGCCCTGGCCAGGGCCGGACAGCCGGCTCGGGCCCGCACCGTCTTCGAACGTGCGGCAGCCTTCGTCAACGACGTCGGCTTGCTCGCTGAGGAGGTCGATCCCGTCAGCGGAGAGCTCTTGGGCAACTTCCCCCAAGCCTTCAGTCACATCGGGCTCGTCAACGCGGCCTGGGCAATCTCTGAGACTGAACTCCGACAGAAGTCACCGGTAGAAGATGTCCCAGGCGCGACGGGTTCGACTGATCGAACTCCGAGTTGATGGCGGCCGCCATCAATCAGGCACTCGGCCTGGACTTCGCCGATGTGCGGCGCGAAGGTGTTGCGGGACGGGCTCCCGTAGGCGGACGGGCAGTGACTATCGGCCCCGACGGAGAGGAACCGCGGTCGTGGACATGAAGCTCGAAGTGGTAGTGGTGCCGGTGTCCGATGTGGACCGCGCCAAGGGCTTCTATGGGTCGCTGGGGTGGCGACTGGATGCCGATTTCTCCGGTGATGGCGGCTTCCGGGTTGTGCAGCTGACGCCGCCAGGCTCGGCGTGCTCGATCGTCTTCGGCAGTGGTATCACTTCGGCCGCACCGGGCTCGGCTCAAGGTCTGCAGCTCGTCGTCGCCGATGTAGAGGCGGCCCGGGCCGAGGTGGTCGACCGAGGCGTCGAGGTGAGCGAGGTTTTCCACGACGCCGGTGGGGTGTTCCACCACGCCGGCACCGAGGCACGCGTGGCGGGCCCGGCTCCAGAGCACAAGACCTATGGGTCGTTCGCCTCGTTCAGTGATCCGGACGGTAACGGCTGGTTTCTTCAAGAAGTGACGACGCGCCTTCCAGGGCGGTGACCACACGGAGAGCTGATGCTCGCCCGGTCGGGCGCTCTTCATCGACAGGAGGTACACCGATGCCAGCCACCTACGATTCGGCCACCGATCTGGCCACCGCTCTCCGTCGGGCGGAGGATGCTCATGGTCGCCACGAAAAGGAGATCGGGCATCCCGATGCGGATTGGCCGGACTGGTACGCGCAGTTCATGGTGGACGAGCAGTCCGGGCTCCCCGGTACGACGAGCACCGGGTCGAGCACATGAGCAGCTACGACGTCATCGTCCTGGGCGCCGGTTCGCCCGGCGAGCACTGCGCAGGCGAGTTGGCCGACGGAGGACTGCGGGTCGCCGTCGTCGAGCGCCAGCTGGTCGGCGGCGAGTGTTCCTACTGGGCGTGCATCCCGTCCAAGACACTGCTGCGACCCGGGGAGGCGGCTCAAGAAGCATGCGATGCAGCGGCCCCCGCCCAAGTCGACGTGAAGGCGGCCCTGGCCTATCGCGATTTCATGGTTTCGAACTACTCCGATGCCGGCCAGGAGCGCTGGCTGGCGGACAAGGGCATCGACCTGCTGCGCGGCACCGGCCGGCTGGCTGGGCTGGGTGTCGTCGAAGTGGATGGGGTGCCCCACAGCGCGCCACACATTGTCGTGGCTACCGGCTCGGATCCGGTCGTGCCACCGGTCCCGGGCCTGGCCGACTTGGACGGCGTCTGGAGCAACCGCGAGGTGACCGGCATGAAGGTGGTGCCACGGCACCTGCTGATACTGGGTGGTGGCCCGGTAGGGGTTGAGATGGCCCAGGCTGTGCGACGTCTGGGCGGTGAGGTGACCCTGGTCGAAGGGGCGGAACGTGTGCTCGCCCGTGAGCCCGCGCCGCTGGGCGAGGCGCTGGGTGAGGTACTACGCGGTGACGCGATCGAACTGATCTTGGGCGTGCAGGCGACGTCGGCCCGACGCGGCGGCGAGGACTACGTCCTCGCACTCGATGATGGCCGGGAGGTGCGCGGCGATCACCTGCTCCTCGCCACCGGCCGACGCCCTCGCGTGGACGGGATCGGCCTCGAGACGGTCGCCGTCCAGGCCGACAAACACGGCATCCCCGTCGATGCTCACTTGAGAGTCGGCGAAGGCCTGTGGGCAGTTGGCGACGTCACCGGCGTCAGATTGCTGACCCACGTTGGGAAGTACCAGGGCGAGGTCGTCGCCGCCAACATTCTCGGCGAACCGCGACAGGCAAACTACGAAGCCATTCCCGACGTGGTGTACACGGACCCCCAAGCAGCGTCGGTAGGCGCCACTGAGGCCACCTTCAGCGCCACCACTCCCCTCTCCGAGGTGGCCAAGACGGCAACGTACAACCACGCCTCCGCACAATCGAAGGGATTTCTGACTCTCCTCAGCGACGGCGACGTGTTGACTGGCGCCTACGCCTTGGGACCCGAGGCCGGCGAGTGGCTACAACAAGCAACGCTGGCGATCCGGGCGAGGGTGCCACTCGATGTGCTGCGGGACACCATCCAGCCGTTCCCCACCTTCTCGGAGATCTACGTCGCCACCCTCAAAACTCTCCGCAAACAGATCGGGGCGGCGCGCCAGCCGGCGAGGGCAGGATAGCCATAGGGTCACCTCTCGAATCCCATTGCCCACGACCGTGGGTCCGCCCGTTTCTATTGTGGTGGAGGTGGAAGCCCCAGACGAGGTGGTTGATGCTGCTCCCCCGCGCTCGGTGGCGCGACCTGGCGAAGCCATTGTCCGGAGCCCAGTGCCTGGCAAGCTGGGTGCTGGCCACCGGCATCTTCTGCGGACTGGTCGCACTCCTCGGTGGTCCTACGCAGCTTGACGCCGTTGAGTCCCTCTATCCGACGTGGGCGATTGCCCATGGCAGCCTCGCCTGTTCGTACCCTCCGGCGAACTCCATCACGAACTCATTCCAGCTCCTCTACCAACCCGCCCCTGCCGTGCCCCCGCTCTGGCCTCTCATCTCGGGCGGACTCTCCGCGCTGAGCGGAATTGGCCACGCGGTGCCGTTCCCCACCCAGCACGCACTGGGAGCAGGGTGTGCGAATGGGTACGCAAAGATGTATCGCTGGTCGCTTGGCGCAAACGCCATGTCCCCGACGATCGACCTGGGCTACGCAAGCTGGATCGCGCTGCTCGCGGGATTCGTCGCGGTGCTCCGCGCCGCTGGTCGTGGCCGCAGCCGGTGGGAGGCATTGGGCGTCGTGTTTCTCGCCCTTGTCCCCATTGCATGGATGCCCTTGCTGTACGAATACCACCCCCAGGACCTTGTTGCCCTAGGACTGGGGCTGGCGGGCACTGCCTGTGCGCTTCGAGGCCGCTGGGTCTGGGCCGGCGTGCTCGTGGGATTGGCCGTTACCTCGCAGCAATTCGCGCTGTTGATCCTGATACCCCTGGTGATCGTGGCGCCGGGGAGGAACCGATGGCGGTTCTTGATCTCCTCAGCCGTGTCCGTCGTCGTGGTCTCGGTTCCGTTGCTCGTGGCGACGTCGGGAAGAGCGATCCACGCCGTGTTGGTCGGGACCGGTGATTCGGGAGGTCGCGGCGGCACGGTCCTCTGGCACCTTCTCGCGCATCCCTCCTATTTCGGCAGAACGCCAACTACACCGCTCCTGTTCTGTGCCCGCGCGCTGCCGATCGCGGTGTCCGTGGCCCTCGCGTGGTGGGCCCTTCGACGCCTGGGCCCACGCGCGCTCGATCCAATCCCCTTGCTGTCATTGATCGCAACCTGCCTGAGCATGAGGCTCGTCTTCGAGGAAGGTCTTTACGGCTACAAGTTCATGGCCCTCGCCGTGCTGCTCATTCTTCTCGACATCGTCCGAGGAGAGAATTCGGGGGCAGCTCTTAGCTTGGCTCGCCCTCGTGACCATGGCCTTCAATCCAATTCTTCTCAACGACAATACGCGGTGGTGGGCCAGTGACATAGCCACCGCGATTCCTTTGACGTGTATCGCGATCGTCGTGTTCGTCATCGTTCGAGATGCCGTCCACCACAGGGTCCGCTGGTATCTGCTGCCCTGGTTCGCCATTGCCGCATGGGCTTTCCTCCGGTGGCCGCCCTGGCTGCCAAACGGGCTTCCTGCCCCACTCCCCATATGGTTCTGGCAGGTGGTTCTGGTGAGCTCCGGCGTGGTCATGGCCGCCAGTCCGCTCGTCAAATCGATGACGGGAGCAAAGCGATCGAAATCGCCAGCCATCATCGACGTCTGAGCATCGACAGTGGCGTGATCGAAATCGAGAAGGCCAGTCCGATGAGTTGTCCGGCCGAGCGATTGGTCCGATCAGTTCTCCGGAGTCCGCTGACGTCAGGTCCCACCGATCAATGACCGTGCCTCTGCGGGGCCGATTACGAGATCGTGAAGGTCGCCGCCCACCTCGAGTCGACTCGACTGTTCGATCCCGCCGACCTTCACCGGCTCGAAACCGGCCGTTCGGATCAACCGCTCGACTTCCCCGCCGGCACGGTCGTCGTCGGTCGCGTAGAAGAGAACCGCCGACTCCGGTGACCGGGTGCGAGAGGACTCGAGGATGTCTCCCGACAGGGTCCCAAACGCCATGACCAAGCGCGCCCCCGCCGGCAACCACCCAGCTACAACCTCTCCGGAGGATTGCCCTTCGGGCAAGAGACGCGAGACGTTTCCTTGGGCGTCGAGGCCGACCGGGTTGCTCGGAACAATCACGACCTTGTCGCCTAGCGCGTCGGCGATCTGGCCTATGACCCCTTCCAGCACGGGGAACCGCAGCGCGAGGACGACGGCATCGGCGCCGCGCAAGGCGTCGCGGTTGTCGGCGGCGACAACCGCGGCTTGACCGATCTCTGCGGCCAGCTTTCGTGCCGACTCCTCGTCGGCACTCGAGAGCCGCAGCCCCTCGCCACCCGAGGCGAGCAGGCGGGAGATGATCGATCCGATCCCTCCAGTGCCGATCACTGCGGTGGTCATGACCGAAGCCTCCTCAGAGTCATTCACTCGGACTCCGTGGCGGGTGCACTGGGCGGCCAGTGGGCGGGCGACCAGTCCCCCTTTGGGTCCGTGGTCTGACCCACTTCGATCAGATGACCGTCGGGATCGCGGATGTAGCAACGGATCTCGTACTGGTGCTGCTTCGGCGGCGTCAGGAAATGAGCACCCCTGGCGCTCCATTCGGCGTACACGGCCGCGATGTCCTTGACTCGGATGTTGAGGAAGCTGCTGACCCGGTCGGGGTCGCGTGGCGTCTCGAGGGTGACCTCGGGCTTGTCATCGGTCGGGCCTCCCCCGACGTTGATGATGATCCAGCTGTTGGCGAGCGCGACGTAAGTCACCTCACCGGAGAAGGCCACCTTGCCCCCGAGTACTTCGGTGTAGAACCGCCGAGAGCGCTCGACGTCGTCCGACACGATGAAGTGGGCCAGCACAATGCCCTCTGGGGGCTGTGGGAACTCGGCCATCTGGCACCTCCACTGGTGGGGCTCGCACCACGCTCACGGCGGGTCTGCAGCCGATGTTACGACCTAGGGATTCCATCAGGCCGCGAAGGTCAACCTTTCACCAAAGGTGTGAAGCGCCCCAACCAGCTTCAGAGCGGCCTTCAGTCCGGCCTGGTCGACCGATGTGACTCCAGACACATCAAAGGATACGCGGGTCTCGTTGAGCAGCATCGGCTCTATCCCCCACAGCACGGCCATGGTCTCGGCCACGGGGTCGCCTCTGAATCGAGCGAGGTAGCCGCCAGGGCTCTCCGCCAGTTCAACCTCGAGCAACGGAGCATCACGGCAGTCCGGCTCACAACTCACCGCTACCACCGCGTCGTCCCTTTCACACTGGAGTGGTCTCGTCGCCTTCGTCATGGCTGGGGATCGAGGAGGAGGGCCTGTGCAAGCGACCACAGCGCCGCCAAGGGCGTAATACGACGCTCGGACGCAGTTTCCCTGGCCCACGTGGCAATGATGGGATCTTCGAGCAATCATCGGAGATGTGAAGGGGTCGGGGGCACTCGGTCACCCTTCGTGTCGCGGCCTGCGTTTTGACCCATAGTCATGGCACATCTCCGTTCTTTGCAGGCCCTCCGCATGCTCCGCTGCCGGCAACACTCGCTGTTCGCCCTGAGCACGGACTTCGAGGTCAGCCCACCCACTCAAATGCTGCGCTTTTGTAATCCGTGCGTCATCCCGCGTTCGCGGATATCGTCCGGCCCGGACAGCTACAACCGACTGATAACTCCAGGTGGCGACACAGTCGTCGAGAGCGTCTTCGAGGATCGGGGTGTCGATCAGCGCCAATTTGCGACCGATGCAGGCAGCGGCGACTGAGCCGATCACGGGCACGGCCGATCCGGCTGAGCTAGGGCGCTACCGGGGGCTCGAGTTGCGGCCTGAGATCGTGTCCTCCTGGCAGCGCTCGGCCTCGTCGGGTCTCGCGCCCGACCGGTTCACAGTCCCGGAGCGTGAGCCCGAGCTCGAGTCGCGATTCGTGCGGGCTGCCCGGCCCGTCCTTCGCCGCATCTCGGCAGACCTGGCTGCTCTTGACGTGTCGGTGATCCTCACCGACGCTTCGGCGAACGTGCTCGTTCGTGCCGATGGCAGCCGGTCGATCAGGGCTCGCCTCGACCGGGTTTCGCTCGGCCCTGGCTACGCCTACGCCGAGGACAGCGTGGGTACCAACGCGATCGGCACAGCCTTGGCAATGGGTTCGCCGGCGCTGGTCATGAGCCGTGAGCATTTTGCAGATGTCCTCACGCAGCTGAGCTGTGCGGCTGCGCGCGATCGTGGACCCTGTCAGCCGTGAGGTCGAGGGAGCGCTCGACCTCACGGCGTCGGCAGACGAAGCGAGCCCGCTGATGTTGGGACTCGCCCGAAGCGGAGCCCGCGAGATCGAACAACGCATCGTCGCTCTGATGCCGCTTGTCTACCGGTCAGTCCCATCTGCGTGGAAGGGATGGCAGCTGCTGACCTCCGCGGAACGAGAGATCGCGCCGAGCTGGTCAGCACGGGCCTCACGAACAAGCAAATCGGTGCCACGTTGTACTGCTCGCCGTATACGGTCGACTCCCACCTGCGGGCCATTTATCGCAAGCTCGGCGTGAGCAGCCGCGCCGCTCTGGCCGGCCACATGAGCCGTGTGAACGAAGCCGCCCAGGCCGGAACGGAGCGCTAGCGCCGGCCTCGGATCTGGCCCACCTCGGGGGTCCGCCGTGCTGGACCCATACCCCCCGTTCACTGCGGCCGCTCTCGAACAACCTCAGCTGGGTCCTTGTCGTCGCGGAGACCAAGAAAGCGCGGCTGCCGCAGCCGGGCATCACTCGTCCATTCGGCGAATCCGATCTGAGCGACGAGCTCGGGACGTGTCCAGTGAGCGCCTCGCGGAATCGGTCGTACGTCTTCAAACGCCGGCTCGGCCGTCTCCAGCGCTCGGAGCCGGATACCCAAATCGTGGAGCGTCGCCTTGGTGTAGCCAGTACCAACCTTCCCGGCGTAACGGAGGGCGCCCCTGTCGTAATAACCGACGAGCAGGGCACCAAAGTCCGTCCGGCTTCCACCTGGGTCGGTGTAACCCCCAATCACGAACTCCTGCTCCCAGACGCATTTCAGCTTCAACCAGTCCTTCGAGCGTCCAGCAACGTAGGGGGCGTCGGCGCGCTTCGCGATGAGACCCTCCCAGCCCGATCGGCAGGCCGCTGCGAACCGCCGTTCGGAGTCGTCGCGCCAGGCCTCGGTGTGCTGGAGTGCCGAGCTGGACCCGATCATCGTCGTCAACCGATCGCGGCGCTCAACGAGCGGCCGGTCGGTCAGATCGTCCCCGTCGATCTCCAGGAGGTCGAACACGCAATAGACCACCGGGTATGTGGCGACCTGCTCTGGAGAAGGGCTCGTCACCCCGAGACGTTGCTGGAGTCGGGTGAAGGACGTCTGGTCGCCGTCGTATGCGACCACTTCGCCGTCGAGCACGAGACTCCGAGAGCGTTGAGCCGCGACGGCGGAGCGGACCTCGGGGTACGTGCCCGTGAGATCCATGCCGCTACGCGACTCGAGTCGCACGTCGTCACCCAACTTGCGACCGATGCACCGCTCACCGTCGAACTTGCGCTCCAGCAACCAGTCGTCGCCGAAGTCGCGACGATCGGTCAACGTCGCCAACATGAGCGGGATCTCCACGCAAATATCGTTTCACGCGGACGCCGACGCACACACCTTGCTGGGGGCCATCCCGCTCGCCCTCGGTGTGGTAGCCGACCTTGAAGTACAGCGGTCTACCCCGGTTTCGGCCGCAATTCCCGTGGGTGCTCTTAGGATCGAGACCGCGCGTCCCCTGTGGCGCCAGGTTCCACATCTCGTGGCGAGATTCCCCTCTATCGACGAAACTGGGATCGGGACCTGGCAGAACCGGGGACTGACATTTGAGAGCGCAAGGACCTAACGGAGGTATCCATGCCTGCTGTGACCGTCGAAGATCTATCGAGGCTGCCGAAAATCCCCGTTCCCGACCGGGAGGCGACGGCCGAGCGGCCCGTGCGGTCCGTGACCACCGCGCCGAGCGGACTCGAGGGAGAGGGGTTCCCCGTGCGCCGGGCCTTCGCCGGCGTGAGCCTGGCTGACCTCGACCCCTTCGTCCATATGGACCAGATGGGCGCGGTCAACTACGCACCCGGTGAGCCCAAGGGAACTCCATGGCACCCACATCGGGGGTTCGAGACGGTGACGTACATGATTGATGGAACCTTTGCCCACCAGGACTCTCAGGGAGGGGGTGGCCTCATCACCGACGGGGCCACACAATGGATGACCGCCGGAGGGGGGATCCTGCACATCGAAACGCCGCCCGAGGATCTCGTCGTCTCGGGTGGTCTCTTCCACGGGATCCAGCTCTGGGTGAACCTGCCGGCGAGGGACAAGATGATCCCACCGGCCTACCAAGGGCTCGAAGCGGACCAGGTCACTCTCATCTCGACCACCGACGGGGGCTGCTTGGTGCGGGTAATCGCCGGCCAGGTCGGTGAACATCGAGGACCCGGATCCACCCACACGCCGATGGCCCTGATGCACGCCAGCGTCTCCCCCGGGGCGCTCCTCGAGTTGCCATGGGATCCCGGCTTCAACGCACTCGTCTACGTCCTCGCCGGATCGGGCCGGGTCGGCAGCGACGGGAGACCGGTCCAAGGCGGCCAGCTGGTGGCGTTCGATCCCGGTGACTGGATGGCCATCCGGGGGGACGACCGAATCGAACTCTGACACCGACCAACTCGAACTGCTCATCCTGGGAGGCCGGCCGATCAAGGAGCCCGTTGAACACTACGGACCGTTCGTGATGAACACCCGAGCGGAGATCGGTCAGGCACTAGAGGACTTCGAGGCCGGTCGATTCGGTACGATCCCCCCGAACGCGCTGATGCCTCACGTGCCGGACCCTGATCCGGTCCGAGCCGAGCACACCGGGATTTGAACAATGAACCTTGAGCAGACTCTGGAGAAGATTGTTGAGCACGCCCACGAGGAGCTCCGTATCGTTCGGAAGCGAGCCCAAGAAAAGACGGCTGCGCGTGACCACGGCAAGGATTACCACGAAGCTCAAGCTGCTGCCGATCAACTGGACCACTACGCCCATCTCGTCCGCCGGCTCCATGATGCCGAATACAAAGACGGTTGGCGACATGAGAGTCTGAACGAGAACGGTTAATACCGGGCCCCAATGATCTTGAACGTCTCGGCTTCCACCGCAGCGATGGTGGGCGAGTGGTATCTCGACTCTCGAAGCGCTCATCGCGATCTCTGGGTGATCGAGGCGTACAAGCAGCTCCAAGTTGAAACGGATCATCTCTTCACCCTCGTCACTCGAGGCGCCGGCGACGGGGCGGCACGAGTGGTATTCACCCGTTGCGTCCAACCCTATGGGAGCGACGAAGAGCTCATCTTCGCGGTGCGTGCCCAGGGAACGCTCGAGATCACCTCATCTGCCACTGTTGGACAACGCCTTCATCCACTACTCGACTGTGAGTTCGGAGGCGCCTTTGATCGGTTTCGTGCCGTTCACGACCTCATCGGTCATGCCTGGTGTGGTTACGGTTTCGATCTCGATGGTGAGTGCGCGGCCTGGAGCGCTCAAGACCGCCTGCACCACGGTCTCGCTCGGTTCGCTCTTGCGACTGAGCTCTATGGAGTGAATGCAGCGCGCGCTATTATTGGCGAGGCACCCGAACTCAGAGCCTTGCTCCTCTCGCCGTCGACGCGAGCGCCAGCGGCTCTCATCCACTCGAAATGATGTGCGCAAAAGCGCCTTCCACCCGGTAGCTGGAGCGGCAGGCCAAGCCCGCTCATCGGGGTACGCCAGTCCCGACCACACCGGCTGATTCCAACTCGGCGATTTCAGACTCGTCGTACCCCAGACCCTCGAGCACCTCCCGGGTGTGCTCGCCCAGGCGTGGCGCCCTGAAGCGCGGTGTGGCCGGTCGTGTTTCGAAGTCGGCAGGTGTGGCAACCATCAGAAGGGTCCCCTGCTCATCGGGCACCTCCACCAGCCCACCTGCGGCGAGAAACTGCTCATCGGAGAGGAGGTCCTCGACTGTCTGGACCGGCGACCAGAAGAAGTCCGGATCGGCGTCAAAGATCTGTGCCCATTCCGAGAGCGGCCGAGTAGAAAAGATTTCGTCAAGGAGGCGAACCAGCTCAGCTCCGTTCTTGAATCGCGCCACGGGTGTGGCGAAGCGGTCATCAGTCAGCCATTCCGGATGGTCAACGGCCCGGGCAAGGGGTGGCCAATGACGTTCTCCCTCGAGTCCGACGATCCAGAAACGCCTCCCGTCGCCGGCGGTGTAGTTATTGACGGTGGGCACCTTCATGGTCGATCGGCTTCCCAGCCGGATCGGCGTTCCCCACATCAGAGCGACATTTACGTCGAATCCGATCGTGTAAGCACCTTGTCGAAGGAGCGACGCTGAAACAAGATCACCCACGCCCGTCCGCTCGCGGGCGACGAGTGCCGCGCAGATCATCGCCGCACCCGTCATCGCGACCGAGTGGTCACCCATACCTCCGCGTTGGAAGGGAAGGTCGGCACCGGGAGGGGTGAGAGACGCGGCCACGCCGGATCGAGCCCAGAAAGCTCCGATGTCATAAGCAGGCCGGTCGGCTTCGGGACCAGTCAGACCGTACCCGGTGATGATGGCGTACACGAGTCCTGGGTTGCGGCTCCTCACAGAAGCGGGGCCCAGATCGACTCGCTCCAGAGCCGACAGGCGGATATTGGTGACGAAGACGTCGGCCTCATCGATCAGAGCGTTCGCGACTCGACGCCCATCGGCCGAGGAGAGATCGAGGACGATGCTTCGCTTGGAGCGATTGTCGAGCTCGAAGACAGGGTTGCTGTCGAGGTCTCCTCCAAGCATCTCTCGAAAGCCGCGGGCGGGATCCCCACTCGGGGGCTCGACTTTGACGACGTCGGCTCCCCAGTCGCTCAAAATGCCCCCCACGGCAGGACCGGCGACCCATACTCCCAGCTCGACCACCTTTACACCACGGAGTGGTCCAGTCGGTTCGGCTCCAGTGTGCACGGCTCCCCCGTCTACCCCGACTTGTTTCCATTCATCTTCGATCTGGAACGCTGCTTGGATTTCGACCATAGCTGAACGCTGTCTGGATCCACGAAGCGGGCGGGATGCTTAGGTAGCTGGAGCCGCTTCGCCCTCTGGCGGAAGGCGCACCACTGTGCGGCCGGTCGTCTCGCGACGTTCGAGCGCCTCGAGCCCGGCGGGAACGTCAGCGAACTCGATCTGCCGGCCGATCACAGGTCGGATTGTTCCGGCTCGGGTGAGGTGCAAGATACGACTCCAGATATCAACTCCCTGCGCGCTGGACAAAAAGTTCATCCCGAACGGACGAGCTGGCCGCGGCGAGTCAGCGTAGGCAAAGCAGATCCCCACCACATCAAAGTTCCCGTAGATGCTCGGCTGGATTGGCAGCGGATGCTCCTCGGCTTCGATACCAGAAGCGAACCCGATGATGAGGTGGCGGCCATTGAACGCCATCACCCGAAAGGTATCCATCGTCACTTCGCCGCCCACGGTGTCAAAGGCCACGTCGACACCCCGTCCGTTCGTGACGTCGTCGACGAAGGCAACGAAGTCATCGCTTCGGTAGTTCACGCCGTAGTCGGCGCCCAGCGAGCAGCACAACTCCACCTTCTCGTCGGTGCCCGCTGTGGCAATCACGGTCGCGCCGAAGGCTTTCGCCAGCTGGACGGCGGCAGACCCGACGCCCCCTGCTGCGGCGTGAACGAGCACGACGTCGCCTGACCCCACTCGTGCCCGGATGCGCAGGGCGAGGTAGCTCAGCTGGTAGGGGAAGTACATCGCCACCCCCTCGGCCGCACTGAGCCAAGTGGGGAGCTGTTGGAGCATCGCTCCGTCGAGCAGCGCGGCTGACGCGTAGGCGCCCTGCACACCGGCCGTCGTGCCGACCACTCGTCGGCCCAGCAGCCCCTCACAACCCGGCCCGACCGCGTCTACCGTTCCCGCGGCCGCCATGCCAACGACGAAGGGGGGTTCGAACCTCAACAGCCCGTATCGACCACGGATGGTGTCGATGTCGTTGAAGTCGAGACAGAACGCCTCCACCGCGATCCGCACCTGGTTGGCGCCCGGTTCGCCGACGTCCACCGTCTGGATCTCGAGAGCGTCATGTGGTGCGGCCAGCTTGGTAACCATCCAGGCCATCGCCGTTGTCGTCACAAGGAGCCCCCGTAGCGGACAGGCAGGTGCTTGATGCCGTTGAGCCACGACGAGCGGAGGCGGTCGGCCGGACCCACTAACTCGATGTCGGTCAACTCCTCGGCGATCACGTCGAACATCACCTTCAGCTCCAGTCGGGAGAGGTTGGCCCCGATGCAGAAGTGCGATCCGCCGGCGCCGAAGGTGACGTGGGGATTCGGTGAACGACCGATGTCGAACTGGCGAGGGTTGTTGAACACCTCCTCGTCGAAGTTGGCGGAGGCGAAATACAGGCCGACCCGTTCGCCCCTGCGCACCAACTGACCGGCGACCTCCGTGTCCTCGTCAGCTGTGCGCTGGAGAGCCACGGCTGGCGAAGCCCAGCGCAAGATCTCGTCGACGGCGGTCGCAGGGCGTTCGGAGCGCCATCGTTCCCACTGGTCAGGGTGCTGCAGAAAGGCCAACATGCCGTGGGTGATCGCTTGCCGGGTTGTCTCGTTGCCTGCGACGGCGAGGATCATGAAGAAAAACGCGAACTCCTCGCTGCTCAGGCGTTGGCCACTGGCGTCTGGTTGGACGAGTCGGCTAGTGACGTCCCCGAGGTCGTTGTCGACCCGCACCTCGGCGACTGCGTGCGCGTAGGCGAACATCTCGACGACGCCGGAGAGATCAGTGCCGGCGTACTCCGGGTCCTCGTTCCCTGCCATCTGGTCGCTCCAGTCGAAGAGCCGCTGACGATCGGCGTCGGGAATTCCCATGAGGCCGGCAATGGCCTGCAAGGGCAGATGACGGGCGACGTCGATCACGAAGTCGCCCGTACCGTCGTGCTTGGCGGCCCAGACGATCTGGTGGGCCCGTTCGCGTAGGTCGTCTTCGAGGCCGGCCAAGGCGCGCGGGGTGAAGCACCGGTTTCCCACCCTGCGAACTCGGGTGTGCCGCGGTGGGTCCATGCAGAGCAAGAGGTTCTTGGTGGATTCGCCTGTGGGATCGGACTCATCGAGCCGCCGAACGAAGGCGGAATTGGCCTCCACTGACCACCCCGGACTCCTTGTCACCTCCGTGATATCCACGTGGCGCGTGATCGCCCAAAATCCAGCGTCGCCATATCCGGCGAGGGAGGTTTGCGGATTCCATCGGATCGGTTGATTCCGGCGCAGCCAGGCGAACTCGTCCAGGGGCAGATGATCAGCCAGCAGATCGGGATCACTCAGATCGACGCGAGCGTCGACAGGCGTCGAGGGCACGACAGCGGACCTCCTTACTGGACACCGCTTGGCAGCCAGCGACCGTAGACTTTGATACTCAGCGGTGTCAACTATGCTGCATCCGAGATGGAATACCAGGTGACGCTGCCGTTCAGAGGGGTCAGCGCCGACGAACGGCGCATCGATCGACGGAACCGGCTGGTGCGAGCCGCCTTCGAGATCGCCGGAACCGAGGGCGCGGCCGCGCTCGGCGTGGGTCGCGTCTGCCTGGCTGCCGGACTGACCAAGCGATATTTCTACGAGAGCTTTGCGTCGCTCGCCGAGCTTCAAAGCGCCGTCGTCGACCACGCGGATCGCGACGATGTCCGAACGTGTGGATCCGTTCCGGCCGAGCGGGCCCGGCGGGCCGCCACAAGCGTGGCTCGAGGCGTTCGTCGGCGCATTGGTGGACGACCAGTGTCTCGCCCATGTGTTGCTCGCTGAGACGCACGGCGGCGCGCTCAGCCCTTTTCGACACCAGATCATCGACGTGGCCGTCGCGGGGATGGCGCCCCCTGGCTCGGATCCGGAAACGGACCTTCGTGCTCATCTCGTCGCCTACGCACAGATCGGCATTCTGAGCGAGCTGTGCCTGGCCTGGCACCAGGGGCGATTGGCGATGGAACGGGCGAGCCTCGTCAATGTGCTGGCTGATCTCTTCATCCGTATCGACGGCGCCCGTGCTCGACCCGCGCCCACTTCGACTTTCTGAACACCGACCGCTGCATCAGCACTCGTGCGCCAACCCTCGCCAACACTGACGCAGGTCATTGCACGAGCTCGAGTTCGTCCCCTTCGGTCCGTCGGGCCCCCTGAAGTACGGTTCGTTACCCCCGCTCTCGTCGGCTCCCAGTGCCTCTACTCGTCTGATGTTTTCAGCCGCGCCATACCACGGGTCGCGGCACCGAGGATCAGTCGAACGACCACGGCGAGAACTGCCAGGTCCGAAAGCATTTGCACCATGGCAACGATGCGGGCCGGGTCCGTCTTCGGCGTTATGTCGCCAAAGCCCACGGTGGAGAACACCGTCACCGTGAAATACAGCGCTCCGGTGCGATTGAGTGCGCTTCCAAATGCCGCTGGATTCGAGGCAGACATCGTCAGGTAGATCCACGCGAACAGGACGAGGAAGAGCGGGATGATGGTGGCCATCGCCACGCCGGCCCGAAGCATCGGATGATCGTGTTTCGAGATCTGGCGGACCTCAACGGCGAGGACGATGGAGAATATGACCAAGGCCGCGCTCAAGCGCAAGGCCACCGATTGGTGCGCTCGATGCTCGATCGGAAAGACGTAGTACAAGAAAACGAGCAGCACAGCGCTGACCACGGCACGCACGAGTGTCTTCACCAGGTGGGAACGTTCAAAGTCCCCCAGAGATGAATCACCGGCCAGTGTCACGCCTCGCCCCTGACCGGATCGGACAAGAACTCGACGAGCTTCGCTCGCTTCCTCTCCAACATCGCCAGGCGTGCCGGCCAACGGTTGCGTGGGCTGAGCGCCGGCACAGCTTTTTCGACCATTGCCTTGTCGCCGGTACGGATGGCCTTTATGAGACGCTCGAATTGTTCCCTGATCATCACTCGTCGTGTGGCAGAGGGTGGCGTGTCGATGACGTCGTCCCGACCCCGAGGGACGTTGTCCGGCATCGTGTGGCTGAGTTCTTCGTTCTAGGCCGGGCCGGAGCTCGGCACGGAGCCAGACACCGTGCGCGCCCAGACCGCCACCAGCTGCAGCAGCCCGAGGTACACGGCCAGCACGAGGAGGATGATCAGGAGGCTCCATCCCGTGAGGTTTCCGCCGAGAACCAGGAAGAGCCCGGCTACGACTACCCCGACGATGCGCAGGCCGTTGAGGTGCTCGAGGATCCACCCTCCGGAGCGGCGGGCCCGGTCCGATCCGGCGGCGGCGCGGCCGGCGCCGGCAGTGAGCCCATGCGCCTGGGCGGCCACCCAGACGCCTCCTTTGGCGACTGTCGAGCGGATCCAGACGGCGTAGCGGGCGGGGCCGGCCAGCCAGGCCCCCAGGGCGAAGAGGACAGCGACGAGCAACAGCCATCGCAGATCTGTGACGAGGAAGCGGAGCATGGTGTCCCACACCGCGCCGGCCACCTGCCTATTGAATGTGTGCCCAGCCTTGTCGATGAACGTGATTCGGCCTTCGGACAGCCCGGCCAGCAGCAGCAACGTGACGAGGGTGATGCCGATCGCCATGCGGAGCAGGGTCTTGCGGTGCTCGACCGCGAGCACAACACCGAGGATCGCAAGCACCAGGGCGACGATCGGGATGGCCCATTTCAGCGTCAGGATCGCGTTGAAGAGACCGGTGAACTTCGACACCTGCGACTTCGACACCACGGTGACACCGAGGCTGTCGCCTTTGGTCAGGATCGGCTTGAGCGGGTTGAACAACGTGACGCCCTTCGCGTTTGCCTCGTCGATCAGGTTGTTGAGCGCAGGGGTGACGTTGACGGCGATCCCGCCCCCCTTCTCCAGTTTCTGCACGAGCGGGGTCTGCTTCCCGCTGAGGACGTCGATGATGGCGTCGTGGGTGCGTCGGTTCAGGGTGTCCCAGAGCTGCCCGAACTTAGGGCTCTCGAAGACCTTGAGCGCGAGACCGTAGACGTAGCTGTGGACCTCGGCCACGATCGGCGACACGATTGGCTTGGCCTTCGCGGGCAGGGCCGCGGTGACCTTGTGCTGCACGATGTGCGTGGAGAAGAGCTCGTCGGTGGCCTTCTGCGCCAGATGGTTCACGATGACCGGGTTGCGCGCCAGCGGGGCCAAGGTGGCGACGTACTGGTCGGTGTTGGTCACCGTGCGGATCGCCCAGACCGAGATCACCGAGACCGGGATCAGCAACGACGCCAGCGCCACGAGCACCCACGCTGTGATCCGTCTGGTTCGGGGCACGCGGCGCTTCGGCTTTGGCGTCACCATCGCCCCCGATGAGCCCGGGACGCCCGAGCCAGGCCCGGGCTCGGAATCCGTGGCGTTCATGTCGGCACGCTCAGAGCGGGCCAGGAAGGTTGCGCGTCGTCGTCCGCAGCACTTTGATAGCCCTACCTCGTCCGTTGGTGTTCATGAACATCACCGCCTCGAGGAAGACCGAACGTCGAGGCCGACCGTTGCCTAGCCCAGGATCTTTGCCTTCTCGGCTTCGAACTCCGCCTCGGTCAGCGCCCCCGAGTCCTTGAGCGCGGCAAGTTGGGTGAGTTGCGCAACAGTGTCGGGAGCCGGGGCCGCCGCTGGAGCCGGCGCAGCCTCCGGGGCAGCCTGTTGGGCTTGGGCCGCTTGCTTGTTGGCCATGTGCCCGCCTACCACGGCGGCGGTTCCAACTACAGCAGTCGTGCGGACCGCCGCTCTTGCGATGGGTCGCCTTCTCATCATGTCGGTTCTCCTGTCTCTGTGTGTCGCTCAGACCGCTTGCGGAAGATCCGCCAGCACGGGTGCGATCAATTCGTGTGGGATGCGTGCGCCCTCGAGCAACACGCCATCGGCCCTGCGTACTGCCTCAGCAAAGCCGGCCGCCCAGACGTCCTCCCAGATCAACAGCGCAGCAGATGAGTTCGGTTCGAGTGCTGCCGCGGCATACTCGATGTCCTCGGGGCTGATGAGGCCCCCAACGTCGCCGTCCAAGTCACCGAATCCTGCCGCTGCGTCCAACTCGTCGATCTCAAAGGCGACCACCGAGCCGTCGGCATCCTTGCCGATGAAGATCAGGTCGAGGATCCGGACCGTGCCGCTCTCGATCAAAGCAAGGAGCTCCGGCGCAATCTCGCCGCTGAACTTGTTCCCCGGAAACCCCACGATGATGTACTCGACTGGTCCTATGGTCATGTGATCGGTCCTCATCTCTCGGTTTCTTTCAGGCTACGAGTCCCCCGGGGCGAAATCCTCACCCTCATCGGGTGATTCACAATCCTGACTCGACCCGGATGCGGCCCTCGGCTGCCGCCTTCTGCAGCGCTTCAAAGTCTCGCTGGTTCTGATCGGCATAGGCCTCCGAGAACGACGCGATCGCATTGTCGAAGGACTTGCCGGATCCCAAGTACGCAGCGATGGCAACTCGGTCACCCGAGCGTGCATGAGCCCGCGCCAGCGTCCAACCGCACAACCGCCCGTAGACCGCCATGGATTGCGGCGTCATCTGATCCGTATCGGCCGAGCCTTTCCAATCCCGCAGCTGACGAACGTAAAAGTCCCTCTGCACACCGTCAATACCTTCGACCTGATCCCATCCGAGGAAGATGTCGCTCGACGCCTGCATGAGGTGCTGGCCTGCCACGACGCGCTCGCCTTGGTTGACGTAGTGGCTCTCGCCGGTAAACTCCGCGAGCACTGACCGTTGCGCCTCCTTGGCTTGAAGCAACAACGGATCCTGGCCGTCGCTCCCTACCATCAAGACGACCCAGGCCCGGGTACCGACGCTGCCGACCCCCACCACCTTGCGGGCGATACCGACGAACCGGAACTGCCGAAGCAGATGTCGTCGGTCGCTCTGCAGGGTGTGCCGGTAACTGTTCAAAAACTCGTGCATTCGATCGGTGAGGTAGGTGCTTTGGTCCTCGGAGAGAAGCTCTTCGATGGGGACCAGCAACGGCGGATCACTGACGAACCGTGTCTCCCCGTCAACGACGTGGGTGAGTTTGTCCAACGCCTGCATGCTGTCGCGTGTGCGTGCCTTCGCCAGCGTCTTGTCGGCCTGCACTTTGGCCTTGGACAGAGAATGGTCGTCGTGCTTCTTTCCGGTGAGTCCGAACTCGTCCCCCAGATCGCTGAGCACCTTCTCGATGTCCATGCGGGCGTACCAGACGTCCAGATCCTTCATCGTCGCCAGCCTCGCCATCTCGACGCGGTAGCCCGAAGCCGCGTCGACCACCACGGCCGCACGTTCTTGGTCGGAGAACCCCCGATCTCGCCCGGCGATGGCCAGACTTGCCGCCAGCCTCTTCACATCCCATTCCCACGGGCCGGGCAATGTCTCGTCGAAGTCGTTCAGGTCGAAGACCAGGTTCCGTTCGGCCGAAGCGAAGACGCCGAAGTTGCTGAGGTGGGCGTCCCCGCACGCCTGGACGTTCAGGCCGGATCGCGGCGTGGTGGCCAGGTCCGATGCCATGATCAGAGCCGCCCCTCGGTAGAAGGTGAAGGGGGAGACCAACATCCGGCCGTAGCGGATGGGCACCAGCTCCTGCACCCGTGACTCAGCTTGGCTCTCGAGGAGGGCGACGGGGTCCCGACGACCCGGAGGTTCCTCCCACACCGCATGAGCGGCCCTTGGAGCGTCGGTGCGAGCTTTCTTGCCCAGGCCGACGCGTTCTGCGGTCGACGAGTGGCCGGTGGGCATGTGCACAGCCGGCGAACTTTTTGCCTCGAGAGTGCTCTTTTCAGCCATCGTTCCACCGTACGCGCTGGTGGGCCTCCACACCATCACCCTCGGAGGGCGATTTCATGAGGGCAAGGACGCCGGGACATGGCCCGACACGGGCCTGCCCCCCGGGACCGAGCATCCCGAGGCCGAGGTGGATCGCGGGGAGCTTCTGAGGGTCCCGGACGCCGCTACTCGCCGGTCGTGGTTGTCTGGCCGGTATCGGCGCGGCCGATGGAGCCTCGGCTCAGCGGCGTCAGTCGAAATCCCACCGCTGAGGCGTTTGCGGAAGACGTAGAGGGCCCAGCCCTGGTACAGGTGGACAACTGGGAGGACGACAACCGCCACGACTGTCATGCGACAGGTCCGGAATCGTTAGGGGAATGTCCGTTGTCACCACCATGTGATCAACGAAAATTGCCCTCCAGGACTATGCGTGAGTTGTTGTTGGGCGTCCATCGGTTCGCCTCTGAATCGCCGTTGCCACGCCAGTGGAGCCTTTTCGGATGTCAGATGGTCGTGTCTGTCGTCGTCACTCTGCAGCTCGACCCATTTGACTCTGCCCGTCCAATGACTGGACCCGGTGTAGGTCGTCTCTCACGGGTTTGACGGAGTGCCGCCAAGGTCACCCGTCACGTCGACCGAGTAGTCAGCCAACGGTGGCAGCGATGAGGAACCGGCAGGTTGCGCTGGGCGATGTCGATCCGCTCGATGTCAGCCACCGGACTCTCCTTCGAGAGTTTGGCCGTCCTGAAGGACGGCTCCGGAGTCAGGTTGCTTCGGATTGACCGACACCAATTCGATGTTCAGATCCCGGAGTACCTCGAGTGTGCTGTGCAGGCGTGCTTGATCCGGCACCCACCCGACCAGGTGGGTCTCTCCGTGGTCACACCGACTGACCTCGAATCCGACGATGGCCGCGATCAACGTCTGACTCAGCCTTCCCCTTACGACTATCTCGAACGTCTCGGCATTCAAAGGGATCCTTCGGCTCTCACAGCGCTCTCTTATCCGGTGGTGCCCGAGGTCACTCGGTGCCACTGGCACGAGAGTGACCATTCACCATGGAAACCAACCCGGAGTGGGCGCCCGGTCCGGAGGGTGAGAGCAAGGTCGGACACGCACTGGTCCATCGTGGAACGTCCGGATCTCAAAGTCGTCATCCCTGGAGGGTGATCGCGTGATCTGGCCATTGAGGCTGAAAAGGATCATGCCGACCGCAGGGCTCACGGACCCTCTCTGCCTGAGGCATCCAGAGGCCAAGCCACGGGTCTTCTTGACCGCCCGTTGGCTACGTCGACGCAGTTCACCGTCGGGGTCCCCATCCTCGTCCCCCACCTCGTGGCGGACCGAGGCGCACGAACTCGCTCGAATAAGCGGACGCTAAATGTTTCTCACTTGATGCATATCCGCGCATCGCCATCTCTATGCTCTGTTGCCGCTCAGAGAAGGACGGGATCTCAACTCTGGAGCTGACCACGCCCGCAGCGACGCGTCGTCGTGACTCTCGGCGTTCATGAGTTCTTCCTCCCGAGATCCGCAACGACCGCCCAGGAACCCGTGCCAACTCGTACCTATCAAGTGACAGTCCGCGGACGATTCAGTCCCGCTCTCCTCGCCGCATTCGGGGGCTTCGAAGCCACCGAATGCGGCGGAGGACTGACGGACCTCGTCCGACGTGTTCCCGACCAAGAGGCTCTCCACCAACTGTTTCGGCTGCTCCGCGACCTCAACATCGAGCTCGTAGCCGTCAATCCAATCGGCGAGGCACCGACCAGCACTCTGTCGAGCGGATCGACCCTGTGAGGCACGTACTCCGCCGGCGTCGGGACCGGGCCGATAAAGACGCCCTCGAGTAACAGACCCGGTCCGTGATCCCAATCGGAGACAGCGGGTCTCACGACAGCGTGCCACGCTGTTTTGGGGCAAATACTCGAGATTGACGGGTACCCGGACGTGCACCTGGACTTGCAGAAACGCTGGTGGCAGACTTGGCGTCCACTAACCGGGAAGAACGGAGCGTTCGCGATGGCTCGACCACCAGTCGCGCCGGCCTACGCAGTCGATCGTGCGGCCCTGAGGCGTCGGTTGGACGAAGCGCTGGTCCGCCCGCTCACGCTGATCGTTGCCCCGGCTGGAGCGGGCAAATCCGTTCTCCTCGCGCAGTGGGCCTCGACCCATCCCGAGCTGAAGTTCGTCTGGCTGGAGGTTGACGCCGGCGACGATGACCCCGTCCGATTCTCCCAACGGCTTCTCTCAGGACTTGCCGCGGTCGACCCGGACTTCGACGATCTCTCAGTCCTGACCTCGTGGCACGGCGGTGGATTGGGCGCGCCCATGCTCGAAGCACTCGAGGCTCAGATGCCGGATCTCCCCGACGTGGTCATCATCCTCGATGACCTTCACCGTCTGTCGAACTCTGTCCTCATCTCCGACCTCGGCCGGCTGGCCAATATCATTCCACCCAATATTCATTTGGTGCTTTCGACCAGGAACGATCTCCCCCTCGCCTGGAGCCGTCATCGAGTGAGCGAGCACCTGACGGAGATCCGCCAATCCGATCTGGCCCTCGATGACATCGACTCTGCCGCGTTGCTCGAGCACATTAGTGGTCGGGAACTCGGAATGGACAGGGTGTCAGCGCTCGTCGCCCGAACCGAGGGGTGGGCTGCCGGGCTGCAGCTGGCGGGGATGACTCTGAGGCTCTACGACGACACGGACGAATTCATCACCCAGTTCAGCGGGGACGACCGACTCATCGCCGACTACCTCAGCGAGGAGGTGCTCCAGGCCCAGCCGTATGACCGGCGTGAGCTTTTGCTCCGGGTTTCGGTGCTCGACACCATGTGTGCGGACCTGGTGTCCTTTCTGACCGACGAGTCGAGCTCGCAGCTCGTCCTCGAAGAGCTTGAACGGGATTCGATGTTTCTGGTTCCGCTCGACACCCGTCGCGAGTGGTTCCGCTTCCACCACCTGTTTCGAGACATGCTTCGTTTCAAGCTGCGAGCCGAGCGGCCCGACGTTGAAGTTCGCATGCTCAACCAGGCTGCTACGTGGCACCTGCAGCGCGGAGACGTGAGTTCTGGTATCGAGTACCTGCTTCGAGCCCGGAATTGGAGCCATGCGCTCGAGGTCGTCATGGCCCGGGGCTCCGAGGTCTTCGAAAGAGGCGAGATGGCCACGGTGATTCGCTGGATCTCCGAGGTTCCACAGTCCGCCCGAGCAGGCAGGACCGATGTCAATCTTCTCCTCGGCATGCTCATGGGGCTCGAAGGCCAAGCGGCGGGAGCGGAGGACATTCTCGGACGGGTCGCAACTCATGCCTCATCCTCGGCGGGCGAGCGTGTGTGTGCGCTCGTGTTCCTCGCGGCGATGGTGCAATGGCGGCCACGCCCTGAAGTATCCATCGACATGGCCGTCCACGCGCTGCAGCGCGCTCGACAAAGTCGGCGATGTGCGACTACCCACCATCATCAATCTCACGCATCCAGAGTCGCTTGAAACGATGGCGGTGCTGTCCCACGGTCGGGCACAGTTCCAAGCAGGCGATCTCGTCCTGGCTCGGGAATGGCTCGAGCGGGGACTCGGGACCCAAGGGGCAACCTATCCAATCTGGAAAATCAGCGGGTTGGGCTCTCTCGGGCTGCTCGAAGCCTGGCAGGGCAATACTGAACCAGCAGTCGCCTTGTCCGATGAGGCATTGGCGATCGCCAAGGAAGTCGGCCTCTTGGCGCATCCCTCAATCGCCGAGGCCTACTTGGCATCAACCCTCGCCGCGCTGGAACGCGGCGAACCCGGTCATGCAGCAGTGAGCCTGCACGAGGGAATACTGAGAGCTGAGGCGAATCGACGCAGCCAGCTTTCGTGGTTCGGTCACCTCGAAGCAGCATTGCTTCTCGAGGCGGAGGGAAGGGCGGAGCAGGCGATGACGCTCGCACGATCGGCCAAAAGCGAGCTCGGGGCGCCGGCGCCACCGGTCGTCGCCGAACGACTCACTGCGCTCCAGAGCCGCCTCTACCGGTTGGGCGGAAGCCCCAAACAAAGCCAGCGGTCACTCCGCAACAGCTCCGAGGGTTCAACGGTGCTGACCTTCGAGCACGCGGCAGCGGCCCTGACGCTGGGAGACCACGAGCTGGCTCGCGAAATTGGTCGATGCGTACTCCGAACCCGCCGGTTCAACTCAACCGCTTGCCATTCTCGATGGTCACCTACTCGCTGCCTGGCTGGCCGAGAGTGAGGGGTCCCTCGATGTCGCGCGCACTGAACTGAACGAAGCCATGGAAGTGGCCGAAGGTCATTCGCTGGTCGAATCATTCGTACGAGCTGGTCCGGTGTTGGTGCGGATGGTGTCCGTCTTGTCTGATGCGTATTCCGACCTTCGAGAGCGGATCCTTCGGCGTGCTCAGGTTCTCGCCTCGCCGATCGTCGGGACTAACCTCGTTGAGCCGCTCACAGGCCGAGAACTCGAGATCCTCTCGTACTTGCCGAGTCGCCTCACCAATACCGAATTGGCCGATCATTTCTACGTCTCGGTGAATACGATCAAGACCCACATGGCTCACATCTACCGCAAGCTGGGCGTGGCCAACCGAAACCGAGCCATATCTCGGGCCAGGGAGATGGGGATTCTCTAGCTTCAAGGCGTGCGTACCTCCCGCACGCACAACCCCGAGACCAGTGAAAGTCACCCCAGGAGGGTGATGTCAGAACGGTCTGGCCGGGTTCGATTTCCCTATTCGGGAACGAAGCCCTACGACGACCACATTTGATCCGCCCAGGCGGAGACCGGAAATCAATTTAGGAGGACGCCTTGCTGTTTGCCTACACGTATCCCCTCGCCGATCTCTTCGGAACGATGCTGGGCTTCTTTCTCCTCATCATCTGGTTGTGGCTTCTGATCATCGTGTTCTCGGACATCTTTCGTAGTCACGATCTCGGAGGCGTGGCCAAGGCGCTCTGGGTCATTTTCGTTATCGTCCCGCCGTTCCTGGGCATCTTCGTTTATTTGATAGCCAGGAGCGGAAAGATGCAGGAGCGAGCAGCGGCGCAGGCAGCCCAGCAGCAGAAGTCCTTCGACGCGTACGTCAAGGAGACAGCCGGCTCGACAGCAGACCCTTCGGAGCAGCTGGCAAAACTCGCCGACCTCAAGCAGCAGGGCGTCATCACCGATGCCGAGTTCGACTCGCAGAAAGCCAAGATCCTGGCCGCCTAAGTCGACGTCACCTCTCGACATCTCCTACCAGGCTCGAACGACAGTCTCGGAAGTTCGTCAGTGACTCCGACAACCGGGTGGTCTCTAACGGGGAGCAACGAATAGGTGCGGTTCGATGGGTAACCCGGTGTCGGTATGATCCTCGATCTTCTGGTCATCGGCTTGGTCATAACACTCGAGCCGATCCCCCTCACAGCGTTCCTCCTGATCCTCCTGGCAAAGGGTGGCACACGCAAGGGTGCAGCCTTCATCTTCGGGTGGCTCCTCTCCCTGGCCGTCGTGGTCGCCATCACCGTCCTCGTCACGGGAAACAACCCACCGAAACCCAATACGGCGCCATCGCTCGCCGCGCCGGCCGTGAAGATCGCCATCGGCGTGTTTCTCGTCTTCATCGCCCTACGCCAACGCCGCAGGATGGGGAAGCCCAGACCACCAAAGAAGACACCGAAGTGGCAAACGGGGCTCGACAACATGTCACCGTGGTTCGCGATAGGTCTGGCGCCCCTCACGCAGCCCTGGGGTCTCGTCGCCGCAGGCGTTGCGGTAATCGTCGAAGCCAAGCTCGAATCGTGGGAGAGCTACGTTGCGCTGTTTCTATTCTGCATCGTCTCCACGGCGGTCTATATAGTGCTCGAGCTCTACTCCGGGTTCCGGCCCGAGAACGCTCAGGCATTCCTCGGTAGCGTCCGGACGTGGATCGACACCCACACTGATCAAGTGATCATCGTGGTGTCGCTGCTTCTCGGGTTCTGGTTGGTCGGCAAGAGTATCTATCTCATCGTGACGTGAGCGCATACCTACCCAAGACGAGACTCAAGTCGTGGCCTCGGGTGGATGAGCTTCTCGTCGACGTGCCCGCGCACATGCTCCCCGCGCTGTGCGAGATGTCGGTGCCAGCAATCGACGAAAGGCCGACCCGGGCCACCCGGCATCGGTCATGAAGGGCAACTGGATCATTCGCTCGGAGCATTCTGCTCGCAGAGCGGCGATCGAAGATGGCGCTACACGAGGAGAGCCGCGCTGGCCGATGGCGCTGACCCTGCTTTTCGCGATGACGTTGCCGTTTCTGCTGCCTCCGCGTTTCAGTCTCGGCCCGAGGTGGATCATTCCGACAGTCGTCGGGCTGCTGTTAGTTGCGCTGATAATCACTGATCCGGGACGAATCGACAAACGCTCATCGTTTGTGCGGGCGCTCTCGCTTGGGCTCGTCGCTATTTTGGTTATCGGGGCAGCGGGAGTCACCGTACGCCTGGTGGTCGATCTCGTCCGGGGTGGACCGGAGACGAACTCCCCTGGGCAGCTACTTCGGGTGGGCTGCCTTGTCCTGGTCTACATAATCATCACGTTCTCATTCCTCTACTGGGAACTTGATGGTGGGGGCCCGGAGGCTCGCGCTCGTATCGCTCCTGAATTTCCGGATTTCGCGTTTCCCCAGCACTTCAACTCGCATGTCGCCAAGCCCGGGTGGCGACCTGAGTTCTTCGACTACCTGTACCTCGGTTTTACGAACGCTACGGCGTTCAGCCCGACCGATGTCATGCCGCTTGCTCGCTGGGCCAAGCTCGCCATGGCTCCCAGGCATCGTCCTGTCTCGCAGTGCTGGGTCTCGTGATTGCGCGGGCTGTCAACATCTTGAAGTAGCGCCACGTATCGACCGCACTGAGAAGACTCCGGATCGGCGCCAGACCAAGACCGGGACGTGGAAGCTCGAACGGACCGCCGCGCACCACACATATGGCTTTCGACCGAGGCGCCCGTCAGCACCCGGACACGTCAGGCCATTATCCCGGGGAAGGCGCCGGAGCCGACGCCGGCGCCGGGGCTGGCGTAACTACGGGCGGCGGGCTCGGCTTGATCCACACGGACACCACGTACGACACGACGACGGCCACGATCACGAGCGGCATGAGGGTGACGGCATCGGATAGGAAGAGGAGGCTGGGCAGTAACACCGCCGTCATGGGCATCTTCAGTGCCGCTGCGATCATTGCCCCGACGCCCATGGCCGCACCGGCAATCATCGACAGGCCGCCAACGTGAGACAGGGCAATGCCGCCGGCAGCCCCGATGAACATGCTTGGAAAGATGGGACCTCCGCGGAAACTGCTCAGCGAGATCGCATACGCCAGGCCCTTGCAGACGAACAACAAGATCAGCGAGCCCACGGTCCAGCCAGCCGCCTGCTGGACGAGAGTTGGGCAGCGCGCTCTGGCCGGAGAACAGCACCTCCGAGGAACTTCGATCGGTCCCGGCGGCAAAGGCTATCGCCAGACCGCCAACCGCCAGGCCCGCCAGCGGCGTCACGAAGACCCTGCCGCGTTCAACCAGGGGCCGGAGCATCGTGGCCAACTTGAAGATTCCCGTTGCAGCGACTGCGGCTCCGGTACCAATGACCAGCGCCCACAGGAACTCGACGCCGGTGGGAGACCCAGCTTGTGGAATGGAGGACACGGTCAGCGAGAACGATCCCAGTCCGGTCAGGCTGTTGAGCCCCACAAATATCAATGACCCCACGCCGGCAGCAAGAAGACCAGGGACCAGCACGATCTCCATCATCGGGCCTCCTAGTCCGGCCATCTCCATGAGAAGGAAGGCGCCGACGAGCGGCGAGCCCAAAAGGGTCGCGATAGCGGCAAAGCTCCCAGCCGCACCGATAACGACGGCCGCCATTGGTGGTGCGTCGCGCTTGACGAAATGTACCGCCAGAACGCCGAGACCACCACCGATGGCGATCAGTGGCGCCTCGGGGCCCAGCACCACCCCGAGACTGAGCGTGGCCAGCGCAGCCGCGACAATGCCGAGGAGCTCGACGGGCTGAACTGGACCGCCGGACTTGAAACCCTCCGAGGGCTCGTGCCCACCGGTTCCTGGCAAATAGAGAATAGCCAGGGCAACGAGCAGCCCGCTCAGTGCCAGCCATGGTAACGGCCACCACAGCGGCTCTCCCGAGAAACCCAGATCCGTCGGGAGATCGGTAAAGATCAGCGCTTGGAGCTGGGCCACTGCGTCCAAGAAGAAGTACGCGACCGTCGCCACCGGGACGCCTAAGAGGGCCCCAAGTACCAGGAGAGCAAGGTAGCTCCGGGACTTTACAGCGGCAGTGGGGTCGGGAGCCGACGCTGGCTCCGGGGAAGCGGCGGGATCGGTCATGGTCGGGTCCTCGGGCACTTCGTCGGTCTCCGGGTTGCTACTTCGGCGCTCACGCAGAGACCTTGATGCTGCATCACCTCATGGCTCGTACCGTCAGGCCCATCCACTATCGATGGTGTCGACGTCTCGAGAGTGGCCACCCGTCCACCGAGTCTGGCTCTGGAACAGAGCGAAGTCATCACCCGGCGCGGGTGATGACTTCGCCCGAGCACACATGGATACTGGCCGGAAGGGCTCCTTCTGGTGTCGGAGTCGAAACCGTCACTGGCGGGGCTTTTACGGAGGTCACCATGGTCACTGGGAACAATCAACGCCGCGTTCAGGTCAACGAAAACCTCCTCGACGGAGGAATCGCCTTGGCGATCGTGGGCCTATTCCTCCTTGCGGTCGGTACTGTGCTCGGTGCGAGTGCTTTCTGGTTTGCCGGGCGCCGGTGGCTGCGTACTCTGGATCAGGCACCGAGCGCAACGATCAAAGTCACGCTCGCGCAACTTCGAAACGCGGCATCTGCAGGTGCAAAGGCTGCCTCTGAAGCCGGCGCAAAAGCTTGGAACGAGGGAACGGCCGCCCCGTGACGTCCTGAGCTACCGCTCCATGCTCGCGGGCCGACGCCGTGGGCGGATGCCGATCCTCAACGAACATCTGCAGCGACTCTGACTTGATGTCGCCAACCCATCTCGTAGTCAGCGACCCCGGGACCAATGTCATCCATTGCGGGTGATGCGGAGCCGCCGCTTCCCTCTTACTTTGGAGACGAGTGAAGAAAATGCGCCAGCCAGACCGACTGTGTATTCCTACCCACTATGCCTGTGAACGAAGGCTCGGCTTCGTCGCCTCAAGAGCAGGATGCTCTCTGTTGGTTCGACGACTATGGCATCCGAAGTGACGACTGGGAACGACACCTTGGAGGACACCGAAGGCTCTCGTCGGCGCCACCGCGTCGTCATCGTCGGGGGTGGTTTTGGCGGTCTCCCCGCGACTCGCCTGCTCGGCGGGGAGGATGTCGATGTCACTCTCATCGACCGGCGGAACCACCATCTCTTCCAGCCCCTGCTGTACCAGACCGCCACCGGACTACTGTCACCCGGTCAGATCGCGCCGGCGCTGCGCCACATCGTTCGAAAATCCGAGAACGTGCGGGTGCAGTTGGCCGAGGTGACCGGCTTCGATCTCGAAACCCGGGTGGTGTTCGCCAAGTACATCGGCCATGAACCCGTCGAGTACCCCTACGACAGTTTGATAGTGGCCGCCGGGGTCAAACAGTCCTACTTCGGCAGCGACCAGTTCGCGGTGTATGCCCCCGGCATGAAGACCTTGGACGATGCGCTGGAATTGCGCCGACGCATTCTGGGTGCATTCGAAATGGCCGAGATGGTCACCGATCCCACCGAGAAGGAGCATTGGCTCACGATCGTGGTGGTTGGAGCGGGCCCGACCGGGGTGGAATTGGCCGGCCAGATTCGCGAGCTGGCGACCCGGAGCATGCGCCGCGAATTCCGCACCTTTGACGCGTCGTCCATCCGGGTGATTCTGGTCGATGGCGGCACCAAACCCTTGGCCACCTTCGGGGACAAGTTGTCAGCCAAGACAGCCAAGACGCTTGAACACCTCGGGGTCGAACTCCAGATGGAAGCCCGTGTCGTGGGCGTCGATGCATCGGGAGTAGACGTCCAGGGCAAGGAGGCCACGTCGCGCATCGAGGCTCGCACAACCATCTGGGCGGCCGGGGTGCAGGCTTCGCCTTTGGCGGGCATGCTGGCCGAGGCCTGCGGAGCCGAAGTGGACCGGGCCGGACGCGTCAGCGTGCTGCCTGACCTTACGTTGGCCGGACATCCTGAGGTCTTTGTCGTGGGTGACATGGCCAGCCTCGACAACCTGCCCGGGGTGGCCGAAGTAGCCATGCAGGGCGGGCTGCACTCGGCGAATACCGTGCTGAGGCGACTCAAGGGCAGGGACACCAAGCCGTTCACCTACCGAGATCTCGGCAGCGTGGCCACTATCGGTCGCTTCCGGGCCGTGGTCAGCGTGAAGGGCATCCGCCTGAGCGGCTTCCCGGGCTGGGTGGTTTGGATGTTCGTCCACCTGGCCTTTCTCACCGGCTTCGCGAACCGCCTGACCACCCTGATGCGCTGGCTCCGCTCCATGATCGGCCGAGGTCGAGCCGAACGGGAGTTCAGTGTCTCCCACACCGGCGGCGACCTAGGCCTGCCCGATGCAGTTCTGCGGTTGGTCCAGCCAAGCCAGTTCCCCGTCTACGAGGCGACGGCACTCCCTATGCGCCCGATTGAGCAGAACCCTTTATGACCAAGCCTCATGCTGGACAAGGTTCTCCGGTCCCTTGAAGGACGGGTGGTGACGCGCGTGAGCAAATGCAGATTCCTAGAGACCAGGGCCACGTCGCCCTGGAGTTGGCCCATGCAGGCCCAGCGTGAAACGGAGAGCAGATGAGTTCTTTTCCAGCCATCGCGGACTATGGATTCATCTCGGACTGTGAGAACAGTTGTCTGATCGCACCGGACGGTGCCGTCGAATGGATGTGTCTTCCCCGGCCCGACGCCCCCAGCATCTTCGGCGTGTTGCTCGACCGCACCGCCGGCACATTCCGATTCGGTCCATCAAACACCCACGTCCCGCACCAGCGAAGGTATCTGCCGGGAACGATGGTCATGGAGACCACTTGGCACACTCCGAGCGGCTGGCTTCTGGTACAGGACTTCCTTTCGATGGGACCGGTGCACCAGGGAGGACGGCGCCCGCAATACAGACGAACACCCAGCGACGTCGTAGCCATCGGCAACCTGGTCCGCGTTGCAACATGCATCGGGGGAAGAACCGAGGTGGTCGTCAATTGCGTCCCTCTGCTCGACTACGGAACCACCATGGTGACGTGGGAGTACGACGAAGCCGAATATCAGTCGATGAGCGCCCGCGGCAACGGCGACGGCCCCCATCTGACGCTGACGAGTTCGATCATGCTCGGCACGGTGGGAGCGCGCTGCTACGGGCATACCACCTTGGAGGGGGGTGAGTCCTGTTTCGTAGCACTGTCATGGGACGAAAAGGGTCCCACCACTCAAGACGAAGCCGTGAGTGGCCTGGCGTCCACCGTTACCTTCTGGCGAGATTGGCTCAGCGCCGGCAAATTCCCGGATCACCCATGGCGCCCCTATCTCGAACGCAGCGCCTTGACCTTGAAGGGACTCAGCTACGCGCCGACGGGCGCCATCATGGCGGCGTCGACGACCTCACTCCCCGAGACACCCGGAGGAGCCCGGAACTGGGACTACAGATACACCTGGATCAGGGACTCCGCGTTCATGTTGCGCTCGCTGTACAGGCTCGGCTTCGAATGGGAGGCACTCGAGTACTTCGCCTTCGTCCTCGAGGCCGTTGGTAGCCCTACCCCAGCCGAGGGGTGGCAGTTGCAAATCATGTACGGCATCGGTGGGGAGCACGACCTCTCTGAGCGCACTCTCGACCATCTGACCGGGTACGACGGGGCCGTTCCCGTGCGTGTTGGCAACGGCGCGTGGGACCAGAAACAAAACGACGTGTGGGGCATGCTCCTCGATGCCGTGGACACGCAGCTCCGCCAGGGTGCGGCCCAAATCGCTCCGGCGGTCTGGGAGGGCGTCGCCAGCCTGGTCGAGGCCGCGATTCAACACCAGGGAGATCCTGACCAGGGTATCTGGGAGATCCGAGGCGATCCTCAACACTTCACGGCCTCCAAGGTGTTGTGCTGGGTCGCCATGGCCAGAGGAACGGACCTCGCCACCCAGCGGGGTCATGACGATCGCGCGCGGAAGTGGCAACAGGCGGCCGACGACATCAAGGCAGACATCCTCGACAAAGGGGTGGACGAGCGAGGTCGGTTCCGCCAGCACTACGGCAATGACGAGCTCGATGCATCACTGCTCCTCATCCCGATCCTCGGCTTTCTGCCACCTGACGACGATCGCGTGCGCAACACCGTTCTGGCCATCGCCGATGAGCTGACCGAGGATGACCTCGTGCTTCGGTACAAAGTGGACTCCACCGACACGGGATTTGAGGGTAAAGAAGGTACCTTCACCATCTGCTCGTTCTGGCTCGTGACGGCCCTGGCCATGATCGGCGAACTCGATCGCGCCACGGCATTGTGCAAGAAGCTGTTGTCATTCGCCAGCCCCTTGCACCTCTACGCCGAGGAGATCGACGCGAAGACAGGCGAGCACCTCGGGAACTTTCCCCAAGCCTTTACCCACCTCGCCCTCATCGAAGCCGTGTCCCGTCTCATCGAGGCAGAGGAAGCGGCCCCATAAGAGGGACAGCACCCTCCAACAACGACAAAAGGAGGTGGCCGATGGCCACGGATGAACTCAAAGGAAAGGTGGCCATCGTCACCGGTGGCAACAGCGGTATCGGCAAAGCCGTCGTCCTCGCCCTGGCCGAGGCGGGCGCGAACGTTGTCATCGACTACGTCAGCAATCCTGACGCCACCGAGGACTTGGGACGCCAGGTCGAGGCCCTGGGCGACAAGGCTCTCGGTGTCGAAGCAGACGTGAGCAAGGTCGAGGATCTCCAACGGCTGGTGGACTCTGCCGTCAAGGCCTTCGGCCGGCTCGACGTCATGGTGAACAATGCCGGTGTCGAGACCCGCACCTCGGTACTCGACACCACTGAGAAGCAATATGAGTTCGTCCTCGGGGTGAACCTCAAGAGCGCCTTCTTCGGCACCCAAGTGGCCGCCAAACAGATGATCGCCCAGGGTGGCGGTGGGCGGATCATCAACATGACCTCGGTCCATGAGGACTGGCCCATGCCTGGCAACACGGCCTACTGCTTGTCCAAGGGTGGCATGCGCATGCTGACGCGTACCGCGGGCGTCGAGCTGGCCCCTCACGGGATCACGGTGACCGGGGTGGGACCCGGCGCGGTCGATACACCGATCAACGCGGCCACGGTCGCCGATCCCACCCAGCTGGCCAAATTGGACGCGGCCATCCCGATCGGGCGCATGGCCGAACCGTCCGAAATCGGCAGCGTCGTGGTCTTCTTGGCCGGCGACGGCGCGAGCTACATCACCGCGACCACGATCTTCGCTGACGGAGGCATCATGCAGAGCAGCCCCGGGCTCTGACCCGGGCGGCGAACGACCGACTCAATGGTCTGCCACGCCTCTTCTCGTGACCGTCCCCGCATGCATGCATCCAAGGAGCACCAATGCCAGAGCACTACGAAGTCATCGTCATCGGGACCGGCGCTGGAGGTGGAACGCTGGCTCATTCGCTCCCAGCACTGGGAAAGAAGATCCTGCTACTGGCGAGCTGGAACGAAGGGAAGGCCAAGGAAGACATCTTGGGCTTCATGAAGCGGGCGACCACGAAAGGCCCCGACCTCATCCCGCCAGTCCTTCCCAAGGGGCAGCACCGGCGAGGTGTTGGCGCCGGCATTCTCCCCACGCAGGTGCTCACACGAGTACATCAGATCCAAGGGCGAGCGGAGGGTGGCCGATCAAGATCTTGTCCGTCATGGTTTGTTCGCCTCTTGAAGCCGGGCAAGGCCGGGCTGCTGGCCGACGGTGGTCAGTTGTCGCAATGCAGCCGGGCTGTGGTTGAGCTCCCCGTCGAGAAAGTCAAGCACGGAGTGCACGTCGACGTTCTCCCATTTCGGGGGTTTCTGACTCGATAGTTCGAGTTGTTGGAATGAGACGTGAGGTGCTCCGATCAGGCTCACGAGGAACTTGGGAGGTTTGGCATCCTCGTAGATCTTCTTCCCGGCGGAATACGGGATCGTCTTGTCCGCTGTGCCGTGGAGCACAAGGATTGGCGTCGTTCGGCCCTTGAAGAACTTCCCGTCGCCGAACTTCGCTTCGGTGCCGTCGATGATGACGGCGGCATCGACCCGGGGGTCCCGGCAGCACGTGTTCTCTGTCCAGGCGAGCACGGTCATTGCTCCGAGGGAATGGCCCACGCCTGCAATTCTCTTGGGATCGATCATGCCTGAGAGCAGGTTTCCGGGCTCCTGGGAGAGGGTGAGGACTTGGGTGAGGACGTATGACATGTCGCCCGGCTGGTTGGCCAGGTCCTTGGCCGTGTCGCCGCCAGGTGCGGCAATGTTGGACAGTGGAAAGGTCGGCGCGACCACGACGTAGCCCCGTTCGACCCACTGTTCGAGCAGTGGGTCGTAAACGAAGCCCTCGGAATCGAGGCCGTGCGCGAAGACGATGAGTGGAAAGGGTTTGCCGGCGGTGGCGGGTGTTGCATTGGCAACGGGATTCTCCGTGGGTCGCGACCGTGGACGGGTAGAGGACCCAGGTGGTCAGTTTCCGATAGGGAAGTGCTGGAGCGCTGCCATTGGCCGGGGTCGTCCTGCTGTTGTCCACCAGGCTCAGTGTCTCTTGTCCGACGCCGTAGTGCGCGGGCGAAGTTACCCCACCGGTGGTGAATACCGTCTTGGACGTGGACCCCGTCGCTTGCGCGGTCGAGCGCGCCACGACACACGTCGCAATGACGAGAACCAGTGCTCCCATCACAGTGGGGAGCATCCGACGCGGTCCCACCGACCATGGCCTCGGTCCGATCACCCACCCTTTTCGTCGCCCCATGGCGAACCTCAAGCTAGTCCCTGCATTCGAACCTTCCCTGCCATGAAGAACGCATTAACCCCAGCAATGAGCCCATCGAAGAGGCCGAGCTCCATGGCCCGGAAGATAGTGCCGGGAGAAGACGACTGGTGACCGCACGTGGGTCCACACGATGCGTCGAGTACTCGATACAGTCGTCGCCCATGATGGAGAGAGAGCGGGCGGCTTCTCAGTTCGGGTTCCCGGAAGGCTTCCTCTGGGGCACAGCGACAGCGGCGCACCAGATCGAGGGTGGGAACGTCAACAACGACTGGTGGGATTGGGAGCACAACTCGGCTTCGGGATGTGCGGAGTCGAGCGGCGACGCATGCGACTCCTTCCACCGTTGGCCTGAGGACATCGAGCTTGTGGCCGCAATGGGACTGGGGGGCTACCGCTTCTCGCTGGAATGGAGCAGAATCGAACCAGCCGAAGGTGAGTTCTCCCTCGCCGCATTGGACCACTACCGCCGAATGTGCGCGGCTTGTCGCGAGGCGGGCATCGTGCCGGTTGTGACCTTCCACCACTTCACAACCCCCACTTGGTTGGCCCGGCGGGGCGGATGGGAGGCGAACGATATGCCCGACGTGTTCGCCCGCTTTGTGGGCAAAGCCACAGCTCACCTCGGCGACCTGATCGGCTGGGGCTGCACGATCAACGAGCTCAACCTCATAGGAACCATGGGCTACGGCTTGGGCTCCTCGCCACCGGGTGTTGAGGACTTCGTCCGTCATCTGGCCGTTAACGACGTGGTCGCCCAGGCCCACCGCCTGGCCGTTGACGCCATCCGATCTGGCCCTGGAGACTTCCCGGTGGGCCTGACTCTCTCCATGGACGAGATGGTCGCGGAGCCGGGTGGTGAGGACATCTTGGAGGCTGCCCAAGAGGTACTTGAGGAGAGGTTTATGCGAGCCACCGAGGGCGACGACTTCATCGGAGTCCAGTGCTACTCGCGCGTTCACTTCGGTCCGGAGGGTCAGGCTCCCAATGACCCCGAAGTGCCGGTGACCCAAATGGGATACGAGTACTGGCCCCAGGGTGTCGAGTACTGCGCTCGCCGGGCTGCGGCGATCACAGGGATTCCGGTCCTGCTCACCGAAAGCGGAATCGCGACCAACGATGACGCTGAGCGAATCGCGTATATCAGCGAGGCGTTGCGCTGTGTCCGCCGCGCCCTCGATGACGGTGTTGACATCCGCGGCTATTTTGTCTGGAGTCTCCTCGACAATTTCGAGTGGTCCAATGGATTCACCCCGAAGTTCGGCCTACACAGCGTCGACCCCGAGACGTTTGAGCGTCGGGCCAAGCCCAGCGCGTCGTGGTTCGGCGCGGTGGCCCGGGCGAACGCCTTGGTGGTGGCTCCGAGCTGATCAGGTCCAACTCCCAGGAGCGCCCCATCGCTCGAGCTCACGAATTCCCCGGTAGGACGGAAAAGTCTGGGCTGGCGGCGTTCGAGCCGGACTCCGGCTTCGCCGAACCCTCACAGGCAGGATGAGCCTCCAAGGGCTAAAGCGTGCCCCGCCGTCTTAGTGCGATCATTGAGGAGCGTCTTGTTGCGAGGACCGGGGCGTCCGGCCCGCGGGCTCGAGAGGACACTCCAATGACAGATCCCTACACACCCGAACCAGAGGACCACTTCACTTTCGGACTCTGGACCGTAGGGAATCCTGGACGCGACCCATTTGGAGAGGCGGTACGTGAGCCTCTCGATCCCGTCGAGAGCGTCCATCGACTCGCAGAGCTAGGTGCGTACGGCGTCTGCTTCCACGACAACGACCTCGTCCCTTACGGCTCAACCCCTACCGAACGGCGCACCGTCATCACGCGCTTCCGCGATGCCCTCGACGAGACGGGACTCAAAGTCCCGATGACCACGACCAATCTCTTCTGGCGCCCGATCTTCAAGGAAGGCGCGTTTACGGCCAACGACCCCATCATCAGAAGGTTCGCCGTGCGCAAGACGTGCGAGGCCATGGATCTTGGGGCAGAACTCGGTGCTGAGGTCCATGTGATGTGGGGCGGCCGCGAGGGAGTCGAAGCTGACGCAGCGAAGGACGTGCGGTCCGCCCTCGACCGATACAAGGAGGCAGTCGACCTCTGCTGCGAGCATATCCGCAACAACGGACTCGACCTCCGAATCGCTCTCGAGCCAAAACCGAATGAACCGCGGGGCGACATTCTCTTGCCCACCGTGGGCCATGCTCTCGCGTTCATCAACGAGTTGGAGTGGCCCGACATGGTGGGGCTCAACCCCGAATTCGCACACGAGACCATGAGTGGCCTGTCCTTCAGCCACGGCGTGGCTCAGACGCTCTGGCAGAACAAGCTTTTCCACATCGACCTGAACGCCCAGCGCATAGGCAAGTTCGATCAGGATTTCCGTTTCGGTTCCGAAGGGATTCGAGACGCCTTTTACGTCGTGAAGTTGCTCGAGGATGCTCAGTGGCGGGGCATGCGGCACTTCGACGCCCACCCATACCGAACCGAGAATGCCTCCGGCGTCTGGGACTTTGCCCGCGGCTGTATGCAGACCTACCTGATCCTCGCCGACAAGGCGAGGCGCTTCCGTGAGGACGCGGAGATCCAAGAGGCTCTACAAGTGGCCAATTCGACCGCCTTCGCGTCCCGACAACGCCGGCAGGTGGCCTGGCCGAGGTTTTGACCACCGAAGTCGACGAGGACACGCTGGCAAAACAGGGATACGGGCACGAGCGCCTCGACCAGCTCGTCACTGAGCTGCTCCTCGGAGTCCGCTGAATGGCTCACGTGGTCGGGGTCGACTCGTCCACTTCGGCCTGCAAGATCCAAGTTCACGACATCGAGACGGGCGAGATACTCGCTACGGGTCGAGCCCCGCATCCCGCGACACATCCCCCGAAGAGTGAACAGCACCCCCGATCTTGGAAGGACGCATTCGAGGCGGCATGCGCGAAGGCTGGCATCGGCTCTGCCTACACACCTGTGGCCCTTTCGGTCGCCGCCCAACAACACGGAATGGTCGTCTTGGATGGCGGCGGCGAGGTCCTCCGCCCGGCGAAGCTTTGGAACGACACGGAGTCTGCACCCGACGCCGAGGCGCTTCTCAAGGCCCTTGCTGGCGGCCCCGGAGCGTGGGCTCGGGCCTGCGGGAGTGTTCCCGTCCCGAGCTTCACGATCACCAAGCTGCACTGGCTCGCACGATGTGAGCCCGAGGTGCTCGCCCGTACGGCCAGCATTCTCCTCCCCCATGACTGGCTGACCTACACCTTGACTGGCCGACATGTGACAGACCGAGGCGATGCGTCTGGCACGGGATACTGGTCACCACGGGAATCGCTCTATCGTGACGACCTCTTGGCACTCGTCGACGACACCATCGATTGGGGCGTCCTCTTGCCGGACGTCCTCGGTCCCACAGAACCCGTCGGAGAATGGCGAGGCACTCGAACTCTCGTGGGACCGGGAACTGGCGACAACATGGCGATCGCTCTGGGTCTGGGACTGCGTCCGGGCGATTTGGCGCTGAGCTTCGGCACCAGTGCTACGGCGTTCACCGTCAGCGAGACCCCGACGAACGACGCTGGCGGCACTGTTGCAGGTTTCGCCGACGGCACGGGCCACTATCTGCCTCTGGTGTGCACCATGAACGCAACGAAAGTCATCAAAACGGTCGCCGCACTCTTGGGAGCCAGTCGCGACCGTTTCGATGAGCTGGTGCTCGATGCTCCTCCAGGAGCGGGCGACGTGGTGTTGGTTCCGCACTTTGACGGAGAGCGAACTCCAAACAGACCTGACGCGACTGGGACCCTTCGTGGCCTGCGCACAGACGTGAGCCCAACCCTTGTCGCCAGGGCCACCGTAGAAGGTGTCGTATGCAATCTGTTGGATGGAGCCGATGCGCTCGGCACGACATTGGACGGAAGAGTGTTCTTGGTCGGTGGAGCGGCCAAGAGTCCGGCTTTCGCCCAGGTCGTTGCTGATCTCGTCGGACGGCCCGTGCAGGTTGTTTCTGATGAGCTGGTCGCGACCGGTGCCGCGGCGCAGGCGGCCGCTACGTATCTGCCTTGCGACCTTGACTCCATCGCCCAAAAATGGGCTCTTGGCCAAGGCCACGCCACCCAACCGACGCTCTCGGCAAATCGCCCAGAAATACGCGCGCGCTACGCCGATGCAGTTGCCCAAGAAACAAGGTGAGGCGCCCACAGCTCCAGGGCCGACGAGCCATGGATCTCATGATGCGATCCCCAGCAGGGATTCACTGAACGCGCCTCGAACAGAAATGGACCCGACAATTGCATCTGCCTCCGATGACCTCAGCGTCACCGGATCGCCGTGATAGCCACCGACCAGGATCGAACTCGAGTTCGGAGGGAATATGACACTGCACACGGTCGAATCGACAACCCAGACCGTGCGATCGGGGTTCCTTGATCCGAGCGCACCGCCGGTCGCGACGATCGCATCGGGAGATGTCGTGGGACCTTGCGGCGCCAGATCGAGCGTTGGCTTCGTCCCCCGCACAAGGCTTCTGCTTAATGCCCACGGCCAGCGATCGGCTGGACATCCTCGAAGTTGTCGCTCGAGCGGACGACGCAGCAACCCGACGCGATGCTGATGCCTACCTCGCGTTCTTCACCGATGAAGCTGTGCTCGACGGCGACAAGGGTGAGCACCGGGGCAAGGAGCGACTACGCCAATCGGTCGGACCGATCTGGGAGTCCGAAGGGCCTGTGAGCACTCATGTCACTCTGAACGCCGTCGTCGAAGGAGTGGAAGGAAGTCCAGATCGCGCCGTCGTCACATCGCGACTGATGATCCTGCGCAACGAGTCGCCTGTGTCGATCGCAAGCCTCTCCTTCATCACGCAGCATCTGGTCAGAGTGGGGCCTCAGTGGCTCATCGAGCGCCGCTCTGTCCAATCCGGTCCGGGGTAGCGAAGAAGCGGAACCTGTCAAGCGATTTGAGACACTTTCTTACGATGCCTTCTGTAGGACTTCCTCTTCGGTGACGGGCTCATTGATCCACGCGATGGTGGGGAGCTTGGGTGGTTTGGGTTTGCGGTGCCCGAACCGGGTCGGGTTGGCGGCGTAGGCGGCGTCGAGGGTCTCGCTGCGCTGGGCACGTACTTCTGTGGCCGTGCCGAAGTGCACCGAAGCCGGAGTGTGATAGCCGATGCCCGAATGGCGATGTTCATGGCAGTAGTAGGCGAAGAACGACTCGCAGAAGGCCCGGACGGTGTCCCCAAGTTTGTTGAAGTGAGGTGGTGGTCCCCCTCCTGAGTCCTGCCGTGAGGTAGGTGTTCAGGAGACCAATCCAAAGAACCACCCAGGAAAGGGACCACCAATGAAGAAGAAGCTACCCGTCGTGACCGTCGCGCCGGTGGACGAGTCTGATCGCCTTGCCGACCTGCCGCTTGAGGCAACCGTCGCCTTGGCCGAGGTTGCCGGAGCCCTCAAAGACGGCCTGCTGGCCTTCGCGTCGGCTGCCGGGCTCGTCGTGATGCGCCAGATGATGGAGGCCGAACTGAGCGAAGTGATCGGCGAGAAGCACACCAAGATCGGGGCCCAAGAGCGGGTCGGAAATTGGCATGGGACGACCAAGGGCTCGGTCGTGCTCGGTGGGCGCCAGGTCAAAACCGAGCGACCGCGGGGACGCAGCAGCGGCGGGGAGGAGATCGGGCTCGACACCTGGAAGGCGTTCAGCTCGGCCGATCTGCTCAACTCCGTCGTCGTCGAGCGCATGCTGGCCGGGGTGGCCACCCGACGTCACGGCGACGTGGCCGAGCCGGTCGGAGAAGAGCTCGAGGGGCGCTCCAAGTCGATGTCCAAGTCGGCCATCTCGAGGCGCTTCGTCGCCGCCACCACCAAGGCCATGGGCGAGCTGATGGCCCGGAACCTCTCGGACCTCGACGTGGCCGTGCTCATGATCGACGGGCTCGACGTGGCCGGTTCGTGTGCGGTGGTCGCCCTGGTCATCACGGCCGACGGCACCAAGGTCCCCGTCGGACTGTGGCTCGGCGACACCGAGAACAAGACGGTGGTCACCGCCCTCTTGGCCGACCTCGTCGCCCGAGGCCTCGGCGTCGACTCGGGCGTACTTTGTGTCATCGACGGCGCCAAGGCGCTTGCCGCAGGCATCAAGAAGGTGTTCGGCGATGCCGCCTCGGTGCAGCGCTGCGTACTGCACAAGCGTCGCAACGTCGAGGGGCACCTGCCGACGGAGTTGGCCGAGGTCACCGACAAGCGACTGGCTCTCATCTTCGCTCAGCCCGACGCGACCAAGGGGCTGGCCGCCGCCAAGGCACTCGCCAAAGAGCTCGAGGACGACCATCCCGATGCCGCTGCGTCACTGCGCGAAGGGCTCGAGGACATGTTCACCGTGAGGCGTCTCGGCGTCGGGGGCACCTTGGCCGCGACCTTGACCACCACCAATTGCATCGAGTCGATGATCTCGATCGCCAAGCGGACGACGCGTCGAGTCACGAAGTGGAAGGACGGCTCGATGAAGAAGCGCTGGGTCGCCGCCGGCATGCTCGAAGCAGAGCGCTCGTTCCGACGCGTACGAGGTCACAAGGACATGGCCAGGTTGGTCGCCGCCCTTGGCCACCAGGTCACACCTGCCGTTGTTACACCCGAAGAATACGATCAGGCAGCAGCCTGAACGTGCTGTGGCCACCGCTGAACTTCAACAGCGAACGGGGCAACGTCGGGGAGGTTTGGCTGTCTCGTTCTGCGAAGCAATCCAGACCGACGGGGTGATCTCCTCAGCGACCTTTTGGATTAGCCCTCTCCACGCAGTTCTTCAGGTGTGACGATCACATCGACGAGGGCTCCGGATCGGAGCACGTTCAATGCCAACGGCTGACCGATAGCGTCACCGAGCATCAGTCGCTGCAAGGACTGGGCGCTCGAAACTGCCTCGCCATTGGCACCGACCAACAAGTCGCCCGCTCGTAGTCCAGCCTTTGCGGCCGGTCCCTCCGATACGACCTGCTCGCTTCCCATTCCGGTCCTCTGATCGAGTCGGGCGGCGACTGACGGAGGGAGTGGCGCGGGAGTCCCCGCCACGCCCAGGTATGCCCGCCGGACACGGCCCTCATTCATGAGGGTAGCGACGATCTGACGGGTGATTCCGTTGATAGGGATGGCCAGGCCGACCCCAACCCCGGCGACCGCGGTGTTGATGCCCACGACCTCGCCCGAGGCGATCACAAGTGCCCCGCCCGAGTTCCCCGGGTTCAGTGCGGCGTCGGTCTGGATGACGTCATCAACGATGCGCACGTTCTCCCCTGCTCGCGTCGGAAGCGAGCGACCCAAGGCACTGACGATTCCTGCGCTTATGCTCCCGGCCAATCCGAGGGGATTCCCGACCGCAACGACCAGTTGTCCTACTCTGAGCTGGGAGGCCTCACCTAGTCGCGCCGGCGCCGGGGTTACGCCGTCGGCGCGAACCACTGCCAGGTCAGAGAGGGGGTCGCTGCCAACGACGCGAAACGGGACCGTGGTGCCGTCGGCGAAGGCGGCCTGCCCGGCCTCGGCCTTCCCAACCACGTGGGCATTGGTAAGCAAGAAACCGTCGTTTGTGAACACGACCCCCGAGCCAGCGCCCGCGGCGATGCTCCCGTCACGGCGGAGCCGCGACACCTGCAATGCAGCAACCCGAGGGGTCAGGTGTTCGGCAACGGAGACGACGACCTGGGAGTACGCGTCAAGCGCTGCGAGTTCTGGTTGAGATGAACGGGTAAGAGTGTCGGTCATCGAAGTCCTTATTACAAGATTACTTAATTACTTATACCGGGATCTCTGGGACCCTCTTACGTGGCGGCTTAATCCGGACAGGGCTCTGTGCGAAAGCCCAGGTCATTCACATCGAGGAGGAGGTCACCCGAGTTCAGAAGAGGACCTTAGAAAGTTCATGGTCTAGGCACTCGATTCTCGTCTCGACCGGCAACCTCCGTGGTGGCACCAGTGATGCCGGAGAGGACCGCTGCCTGGAGCCCTGGATCGGTAAAGAGGTCTGACACAGCACGCGTGCCGAGGCGATGGGAGGACTCGGCGACGGCGGCGCCTGCCAGGTCAGAACGGCCAACGTCGATCCAGGCAGGATGGATATATGAAGACCGGGTGACGGAGGCCGTGTCGCCCAGCAAAGTCGCCGCAGCACCGACAGCGAGGCGCTCCCGCGACCTCGCCGATACGTCCGCTGGGGGTTCGGCTCCGGCAAGCACCGCAACTGCGGCAACCGTGGCGCCCCAAGTGCGGAACACCTTGGCGCTCGCTGGCGCCTTGGTATGTGCATGGAGGTAGGCGTTCACTGTGGCACTTGTCACGTGATGCGTTCTGTGTTCGTCCTTTACAGCAAAAATCGGCTGCGCATCGTTGCCCGCCGCACTTACAAGTGCCCCCACAACCTTGGCCGTCGCCTGGTCGCGGACTGTGACGGTGTGCGGGAGGTGTTCTTTGCCGATGAAGTGGAATGTGATAGTCGAACAGCGCGTATCGACGTGGTTCCGCCGAAGCGTTGTAAGTCCGTAGGTGTGATTGTCTCGGGCATACCGGTCATTACCAACGCGAAGTAGCCCACGCTCGAGGAGCCTGACGATGGTGGCGGTCACGACACGTGCGCCGAGCGGATCCTGGCGGTATCGAGCGAGGTCGCTCGCGACCTGAAGGCGTAGCGCAGGAATCGCCGCAGCGAACAGTGTCATGCGGGCGAACTTGTAGTCGCTGGCAAGATCTCGGGCCGCAGGAGAGTATCGGTACTGCGTCCGGCCGCGCTGGTCGACGCCCGTCGCCTGTACTGACGCATTGGCGTCGGCGGACGCCCATACGTCTACCCACGCCGGTGGAATCACCAGCTGCCGCAATCGTTCGAGAAGAGCCGGGTCGTCCACTGAAGCGCCGGCTTCGTCGACCCAGTTGTCGGGACGTGCGGTGATTCGGTGGAGTCCGGGCGGCCGGAAGGCCCGGGGCGTTGGCAGCCTCCGACTGCGGGAGCCCGTCACTTCCCCGGAGCGTTCCGGCCGGCCGTCATCCACCACGAGACTCTCAGCACTCAGAAGGTGAGAACGATCCGAACCCGGCGCGAGCCCGAGACACACTCGCGGTAGACACATCCAACATCGTAAACCTCGAACGTCTGAGCGATCTAGCTCCCGCTTCGTCTGTTTTCTGTCGGAGCTCGCTCGGAGCCCGCAGCTCCGCAACGGCTCCGCAACGAGGGCTTCCCGAGCTTCTTCTAACCCTGGGAGTGATGTGTCCCGATTAGGGTCGGGGGATGGCGCGCGAGATCGTTGTCGGGTACTGCTGGCCGCAATCGGTGCGCACAGGCGAGCAGATCGGTCTGCACATGTCGTCGTCCGGGGGGCGGCCAGTACGCGTCGAGATAGCACGGGTCGGTGCGCGACGGGAGGTCGTATTCAATTCTGACGCGGTCGCAGCTCACGAGCACGAGACGCCGAAGGACGCTTCCTCCAAGGGCTGCGGTTGGCCTGTCAGTCTCACGCTGGATGTCGACCCGACGTGGCGGTCTGGCTACTACGAAGTGGTGATGGAGATCGACGTTGGCGAGAAGGTGCGGCGCGACTTCGCGTTCTTCGTCGTGCGTCCGAGGTCCGGTCAGAGGATCGTGATCGCGCTGGCGACCAATACGTGGCACGCCTACAACGACTTTGGTGGATCGAATCTGTACACCGGTGGAACCCGCGTCGCGATGAAACGCCCCATGTCGGCGGGCTACCTCTCTAAGCCGCCGGGTAAGGGCCGTCGCGTGACGGGTACGGGCGCACCCGATCCGCAGAACGCCGCACATGTGGGCTACATCCAGATCAACCATCTGTCGGGCTATGCGGGGTCGGCCGGTTGGCCCGACTGGGAGCTGCCGTTCATAGAGTGGGCCGAACGCGAAGGATTTGAGATCGGCGTGTGCACGAATGCTGACCTCGAAGAACACCCCGAGGTGTTGGAGGGGTCCAGTCTGTACCTCTCTGTCGGCCACGACGAGTACTGGTCAAGCGGAATGCGCGACACGGTCGAAGCATTCATCGCAACAGGTGGTAATGCAGCGTTTTTCTCGGGCAACACGTCGCTATGGCAGGTGCGCCTCGAGGGCGACGATCACGACATAATGGTCGGATACAAGAACTTCTTCAAGAGCGACCCACTCATGGGGACCGACCGCGAAGGGGAGGTGACGACGTTCTGGTCCGACGCAGTCATCGGGCGTCCCGAGAACTCCATGACCGGCGTCACTTTCACCCGCGGTGGCTATCACCGCATAGGTCGCAATGTGATGTCGGGCCTCGGTGGCTACACCGTGCACCGCGCCGGCCACTGGATATTCGAAGGGACGGGGCTCGGTTACGGAGACGTCCTCGGCGCTGGCGCGACCGTCGTCGGCTACGAGTGCGACGGGTGTGTCTTCACCTACCGCAACGGGCTGCCGTACCCGACCGGGGAGGACGGCACGCCTTCGACGTTCGAGATTCTCGGCACTTGCCCGACGCAGCACTTCACGCGCGAGACAGCGCCTCGTCCGCCCAAGCCGGGTGAGCCGAGCGAATTGGAGTACATCGCTTCACGCGTATTCGGGACCCGCGAGCCCGAAGCGATTGAACGCATCCGTCACGGCCACGCCGTATTGGGTGCCTACACAAACGAGGCCGGCGCCACGGTGATCACCTCGGGATCGACCGACTGGGCTCACGGGTTGGCCGGGCGAGACACCCAGATTGAACAGATCACTCGGAACGTGCTGACGCGCTTGGGGTAGAACCTGGCACCGAGCTCAGTTGCAGGCACTCCCCTCTTATCGATAGCGCAACGCCTCGGCGACGCGCCGGCTCAATATCGCGATCCGTCGCAGGTCTCCCCAGAGACTCGATCTCGCGTGGAACTGCACGCCATTCGGAGACCAGCCCAATGCGCCTTCAGCCACCTTTGGGTTACGGGACCCAAGGTCCGCGGGTGGGGCAAAGCTCCAGAACTTGGCCGCAACCGCATCGCTTCGGCCGAACAACGCTCGGATCCTCAATCGATCGGGCGATAACTCGCGATCAGTGCGAGGGCGCCGTCAAGGGCGCGGCGAAGAGCGAGCGGGTCTCGACGCGCCTGGGTGAGGACAAGGCCGCCTTGGACACTGGCCAGAGTCGAGGAGGCGAGCCACGCGACGTCGGCATCGGGGCGGAGCTCGCCCGAACTCGCCATCGCTGCGAGGCCGGCGCGGATTTCGGCTTCCCAGCGGTCGTACCCAGAGGCCAACACGGTGCGGATGCTGTCATCACGCTCACCAAGCTGACCGAGGAGGTTGGCGATCGGGCAGCCTCCCCTCCCGCCTCGGTCTCGCTGGAAGGCGACGAGAGCATCGGCCCATCGCACCAGTCCGTCCCAGGTGCCGAGGTGGTGGAAGAGGTCGCGTTGGCCGTCGAGCACGCCGTCGTTGGTGGCCTCAGCGACGGCGTGCAAGAGATCGTTCTTGTCGTCGAAGTAGTGGTAGAGCTGGCTCCGCGACGCAGGGGCCCGGGCGCCGACCTCGTCCAGGCTTGCCCCGAGGGCCCCCTTCTCGGCAACCACTTCGGTCGCCGCGCCCACGATGCGCTGGCGGGTCTGGCGTCCTCTGTCGGTGGTTGGCATCGATCCCATCATCCCCAGTATCTCGGAAATTGGACTTGACAGTCCAGTTTTCTCATGCTCGGATAACCAGTGAACTGGATGGTTCAGTTCCCGAACCCCACCCCGGAGGATTGATGCCCCAGACCATCCGCGAGCAGTCCGATCAACTCAAGGCTGCGGCAGCCGAGCATCTGCCATCCGAGGTGCTCGACGTGTTCGACAGGAGCATCCAGAACCTCCTCGACGAAGGGATCCCGGCTAACAGCATCAAGGTTGGGGACGCACTCGACCAGTTCACGCTCGACGACGCAACCGGGAATCCGGTCAGCCTTGATGAGCTCGTCGAGAGTGGTCCGGCGGTCATCGTGTTCTACCGGGGCGGATGGTGCCCTTATTGCAACCTTGCCCTGCGTACGTACCAGCAGGAGCTCTCACCGCAGTTGGGCGCCTTTGGGGCACGGCTCGTCGCCATCAGCCCCCAGTCACCAGACGATTCGCTCTCCACCGTGGAAAAAGCCGCCTTGGAGTTCACCGTCCTTTCCGACCCGGGGGCTCGACTCGCCGACCGAATCGGGATCGCGTTCGACCAAGCTGACGACGTCCTTGCCGCCCAGCGCAGCGCTCGGTCTCGACCTGACGAAGGTCAACGCCGAAGGCACCGTCCGCCTGCCCCGGCCCACCGTGCTCGTCGTCGACGCGGATCGCATCGTACGCTTCATCGACGTGAAGGCTGACTATACCGCCCGCACCGAGGTGGCCGACATCATCGCGGCACTGACCGGCCTGAGATAAGGCGGCGAACGATTTGGTCGGCTGATCTGAGCCAGAGTTAGCCACGACGCGGCCTCCAGCGCGTACAAACTGACTGGTCGCGACTATCGAATTACGATGCGCTGATCCAACTCCATAGTGGGGCGCCGGGAAGCCTGGTCGGCACCATGCTTGCTTTTCTCGTGCCCTCGATGGCCCCCTGTGGCTTGATCTGGTCGGGCTATTGGGAAGCCTTGTTGTCCTCGCGATCAGCGGGGATCAGTTCGTGATCGCGCTGGCACGTATCTCAACCTCACTGCGTATCCGCCCGACGGTTGCCGCCGCACTGGTCGGTGGCCTCGGCACCAGCATCGCGGAGCTCATCGTGGCGTGGCGGGTGTCGCCGCGAGCAAATCGCCCGCCTTGGCCATTGGGAGCCTGGTGGGATCGATCGTGGCCAACGTCTGTCTTGCCTTGGCCGTGGCAGCGCTGATCGTCCCCTTGAAGGTGGACTCAGCCACCGTCCGGAGGGAGGCACCGATCAGCGTCGCGTCGGTCGTGCTGTTCGCCATCCTCGCCCTCGGGGGCGTCACGATGGCCAAGGGCCTCGTCATGCTGGTCGCGCTCGGCGCTGCAGTTGCGGCGTTGCTGCTCGGACAGCGACCCGGAAGAGAGGACCCGCTTGGATCCGAGATGGCCGAGTTCGCGTCCGTCAAGGCACGAGGCCGGTCTCTCGAGTCGGTTCGAGCGATCGGCATGCTCGTGTTCACGCTCGGCGGTGCCGAAGTCATGGTGACTTCGTCGCTCGGTGTGGCAAAACATCTCGGGTTCTCTGAGGGATTGGCTGGACTCACCCTGGTCGGAATCGGCACCTCGGCGTCGCTCATCGCAGCATCGATTCAGGCAGCGCGGAAGGGCGAGCACGACCTCGTTGTCGGGAACGTACTCGGCGGCAACCTCTTCATCGCCCTCGGCGGCGGTGCCATTGTCGGACTCCTCGCGTCGGCCAAATCGGTGCATGTGGGCGATGACGCACTCGTTTTCATGACTCTGGTCGTTTTGGCGTCGTGGCTTGCTATGGCGCGGGGGGCAACACTCCGACGCTCAGAAGCGGTCGTCCTACTCCTCGCGTACGCGGTCTGCCTTCCTTTCGTCAATCGCTGACGTACCTGACCTGGTCCTTCCCGCGACCTTCACCTTGGCAAGGCGGTGGTTTGGTCGATCCAGATCGCTCCTGTAGTGGAGGGCTCTAGCCTCGTCATCTGCCTGATCTGTTGCTTCCTCCCATTTCACAGCTGGACGGTGCCGATGCTTGGAATGCCCCACCTGTCCCAATTCGCCCTCACTTCGATTGGGCCAGAAGATGGTCGGTGCCGTCGCCTACGTGCCGGGAGGGTGATCGCCCTTTTCCGCTCGCAGTGCGTCCACCTCGGCCAGGAGAGTTGCCGCCATCCACGCGGGCAATCTGGTGCCTCGCATGTCGGCGCCCTTGAGTGACCGGCGTATCCGGTCCTCGCGGTCCGGCGTCAATCGCGGGTTCTGCCAAGTGAACGGCTCCGTGCGGTCGACTCCGCCGCCGCCCGGCAATCGGGCGCTGCAGTAGTCGCCGATCAGCCTGCGATAGCGATCGGCGATGACGCTGACCGCTTGGTCCCGCTCGACCCGCCCAGCGAGGAGATCCTGGAGCGCCTCCTCCCAGATGCTGCGACCGACGGCGAAGCCAGCGAACCCCGGCAGCGGCGCCGCCACGTCGAGCCAGTGCTCGACCTGTTCCAACGGAGCATTGCGGCCGAGGACGATGCACTCGGCGGGGTAGGCCGTGTCGGCGGCGACCCCCCGCAGCACCTCGTGGGCTCCGTCGGTCGTCTCGTAACCTTCGAGCTTCCAGATGGTCGGATGAACCCCACCATCGTTGAAGGACGCGATCGTTTGAACCGTCAGCTTTGGTCGAACATCACGGTCGAAATGGAACTGGTCCTCGCTCTGTGCGAGCTGGTCCCGGGTGGGTGGGACCAAGAGCTCGAAGAGCCATCGCCGTCCAGACGCTCTGGCCCAGGCCGACACCTCGGCGAGCCGCTCGATCTGATGCGCCCGCGCGTCTGGCTCGTCTGCCGGGTTGTAGCGGACCAGGACCTTGAAGAAATCGGGGTCGAACGCCTCCACGTGCTCGGGATAGTGTTCGCCGTATTCGAGCTCGAAGAGCATTGTCCCGCTCTTCTCGATGGGCATGGCCAAGACGAACCCGTCGGCCTTGGCCCGCCGGGCAACCTCAGCGCCGAATTGCTCGTCGACCAGCACCCCGGCGCGGCCGGTTGTCAGCCCTTCTGCGGCCGCCTGGCGCGCGCCGTCATAGATGACCATCTTGGCGTCGCGCATCTTGGTCCGCTCCGCCTCGGTTGGATCACCGTCGACGCCGAAGAGGACACGGGCGAAGGACGCCCGATGATCCATGGCGAGGATGAATAGAGGCGACTCGCCCGACGGCTTATAGGGGTTCGCCGGCGCGGGGGCGTTCGTGTGCTCGCTCACGGAGAGCCGTCCCCGAACTGAGACCTCACTCGGCCAAGTGAACCACAAGCGAACTGAGAGGACAATCGAAAGTTGGGATCACTGCATCCGGGAAAGCATTCGGCTTCCCCGTTTCGGGCGAGCATCAACGGAGCGCAGTGTATAAGGTCCAAAACGAGCGATCTGCTCGCTCCATCGGATGCACAGGAGGACATGCCGTGGCCACCTACTCCATCCCCGACTTGCCCTACGAATATGCGGCGCTCGAGCCAACGGTGTCGGCTCAGATCATGGAGTCGCATCATGACAAGCACCACGCTGCCTATGTCGCCGGAGCCAATGCGACGCTAGACAAACTCGTCGAAGCTCGCGAGGCTGATTCCTACGCCAACATCGTGGGCCAGGAGAAGACCCTTGCGTTCAACATCTCGGGCCACGTCCTCCATTCCATCTTCTGGCAGAACGTCTCTCCCGACGGGGGCGACAAACCCGACGGCGTTCTCGCTGACGCGATCGACCAGGCGTTCGGCTCGTTCGACAAGTTCAAGGTGCAGCTCACCCAGGCAACCAACACGGTTCAGGAATCGGGATGGGGGCTCTGGTCTGGCAGCCGCTCAGAGGACGTCTCATTATGGAGCAGATCTACGATCATCAGAGCTCGGTGGCCAACGGATCAATGCCGCTCTTCGTCCTCGACGCGTGGGAAGACGCGTACTCTGGTTGGAAGGCGTCGTGAGAGAGTCCGGACGTTCTTATATTGGAGGCTTCAACGGAGTTCGACGAATGCAGTCCGCTGCGTGACAAGCCGATTGAGCCTGGGCGAAGAGGTCGCTCCAACTTGGGTTCAATATGTAACCGCAGTCCACGCCACCGATACATGGCCAACCCAACGAGAGGAGTTGGATGTCAATCCCAGTGCCGGAACATCTGAGCAACCGTCATCGCGACACGCTCTTGCGGATCTTTCAACATCCGACGAGCCACAATATTGAGTGGCCGAGCGTATTGTCCTTGCTGGAAGCCATCGGGTCAGTCCAGCAGCGCCATGACGGCAAGTACAAGGTCACCCTCGGGACCGAGACCGAGGTCATCACGCCTCCCAAGCACAAGGACATCGACATCCAACAAGTCGTCGATCTTCGTCGGATGCTGACCAGTGCAGGCTATGGAGCTGCCGTGGACGAGCTTGAGGCCAAGGGCAAAGAGGTCTGAGCATGGTTGATGACTTCGAGCTCGTGAGAGGAAAGAACGTTGTAGCAGCCATCGACTTTCACCAAACAACGATCTATCCCACGAATGCATCGCCCGGCCAACTGCCGGAGCAGGTTCGCGCCACCGACCCGCAAGGCCATCTCCATAAGGTCCACCATATGGCGGGGAATCCCAAGGGCACCTACGAAGCCGACAACTCTGCCTATTGGCGCGAGCTGACCGATGCGCTGGCGCCGGCCGCGGCGATTCTTTTGTTGGGACACGGTGCTGGCAAAGCGAACGCGTCCCATCACTGGGTGGCATACGTCGAAACACATCGTGCTGATGTCGCCGCGAAAGTGGTGGCTGAAGTACGCGTCGACATCGATCATCTCGACGACACGCAGGTACTCCGGCTCGCTCAGTACTACTTCGACGGACCTCCGTTGCGCGATTTCGGGGACAGTCGCTGGGGAGAACCGAGTGGCGCGACGTGATCGCTGACGAGAACTCCCGACCAACGGATTGAAAGCTATCCTTGACCTGCACAATGCAGAGGAAAGACGTGATTCGAACCCGCGACCCTCGCTTCGGCAAGGTGAGGGTCCTTATCTCAACAACTTGCCCCACTCCCCCGGCGTGGAGTTTCGTCTATCCAGTTTCTATTCCGACCACCTAATCCGTTCCCGTAGTCGAGCGCCCTACCATCCGTCAGCCTGTTCACCCTTGGGCAGCGCGGGCACTATCGGGCTGGACCTGAATCGAACCGCTGGGAGACCCAGCGGTAATCGCTGACCGACCCATCGATCTACGTGAAGATACTTCACGTGGTGCCCAAGCCGTCAGCCGTTTGACCGGATCCCCGTGAACTGATCCACCTCCTGTGCGAGTCCGATGTCCCAAGATGGGACGAGGAGGACAGCACAGATGAAAAACCGGCGGCACACGCCCGAACAGGTGATCCGCAAGCTGGCCGAGGGCGACAAGCTCTTGGCCCAAGGCAAGACCGTCGAGGAGGTGGCGCGTCATCTCGAGATCTCCGGGCAGACCTTCCACCGCTGGCGCAACCAGTACGGCGGCATGAAGGCCGACGACGCCAAACGCCTCAAAGAGCTCGAGCGCGAGAACACCCGGCTGAAGAAGATCGTGGCCGACCAGGCCCTCGACATCGACATGTTGAAAGAGGTGAACCGGGGAAACTTCTGACCCCGGACCGCCGCCGGCGGGCCGTCGTGGCCCTCCGAGAGCAGTTCGGGGTGAGTGAACGCAAAGCCTGTGCCCTCGTCGGCCAGCCCAGATCCACCCAACGCCTCCCCGCGCCCGTGCCTTCCGACGACGAGCTGGCGCTCCGCGCCTTCCTGACGCGACTTCTCGCGGCGGCGGCCCCGCTGGGGCTGGCGGCGGGCTGCCACCGCGGCGCGCAAGGCCGGCTGGCGGGTCAACAACAAGCGCATCCACCGCCTTTGGCGTGCCGAAGGCCTGCGTGTGCCCTATCGAAAGAAGAAGCGCCCGCTCGCGCGGCATCGGGGTCGCCGTCGGCGCCTTCTGCCCGATCCGGCCCAATGTCGTCTGGGCCCTCGACTTCCAGTTCGACCAGACCGCAGAGGGAAGGATGCTCAAGCTCTTGAACGTCATCGACGAGTACAGCCGCGAGTGCCTGGCCATCGAGGTGGAACGATCCATCGACGCCGACGGGGTGGTGGCCTGCCTCGAGCGCTTGGCCGACGAACGCGGCGCACCCGCCTATGTACGGTTCGACCACGGACCCGAGTTCATCGCCTATGCCGTGGCCGACTGGTGCCGCTTCAACGGGACCGACACGGTGTTCATCGACCCGGGCTCGCCGTGGCAGAACGCCTGGATCGAGAGCTTCAACGGCCGCCTACGCGACGAGTTCCTGAACGGCCAGCGCTTCGAGTCCCTGCTCGAGGCCAAGGTGCTTCTCGAGGACTGGCGCATCGACTACAACATCAACAGGCCGCACAGCGCGCACGGCTGGCTCACCCCGGTCGAGTTCGTCGAGGCCTGGCTCCACCGACAGCAGCTCACACTCGCATAGGGAGTGGCTCAACAAACGGGGTCCGCTCACGTTCACCCGACCGCCCGATAACGACCTCACGACTGGATGAACTCCAGCAGATCAGGATTGATCGTGGCAGCTTCGGTGATCGCCATGCCATGCGAGAACCCGGGGTAAATCTTCAGTGTCCCGTTCTGCACCAGCTTCACAGCAAGGACAGAGGCGTCCTCGTACGGAACGACCTGGTCGTCGTCACCGTGCATGAACAGCGCCGGAACAGTGATCTTCTTCAGGTCTTCGGTGAAGTCGGTTTCGGAAACTTGCTCGATGCAGTCATAGGATGCCTTGATACCTGATTGCATGCCGAGCCGCCAGAACTGATCTTCAGTGGCCTCGGAGACCTTCGCATTGGGCCTGTTGTAGCTGAAGAATCCCACGCTCGCGTCCTTGTAGAACTGGGATCGATTCCCAACCAGTCCGGCGCGTAGGCCGTCGAATACCGATAGTGGCAGACCTCCTGGATTGTTGTCGGTCTTCAGCATGAGTGGCGGCACCGCGCCGATAAACACCATCTTGGCCAGACGCGACGTGCCATAGCGGCCGACGTACCGGGCGATCTCGCCTCCACCCATCGAGTGCGCTATGAGGGTAACGTTCGTCAGGTCCAGTTCCTCGATCAACCCGGCGAGGTCATGAGCCCAGGTGTCGTAATCATTTCGGTACCACGTCTGGTCTGAGCGACCGTGACTGCGGCGGTCGTGCGCAATCACACGGTATCCCTGCTGCCCGAAGAAGAGCATCTGCGCATCCCACGCGTCGGCACTCAGCGGCCAACCGTGCGAGAAGAGGATCGGGTCTCCCATGCCCCAATCCTTGTAGTAAATCCCCGTTCCATCGTCAGCATTGAAAAGCGGCACGGTATTTCCCTTTCTTGGCTTCAATTGTCAATGATTTACTGACTGGCCATGCTCCACGGTCGCCTCCTGAAGCATGCGCCCTGAGGCACGTCCCTCGAATCACGTGAACGTGTAATTCTTACGAGTGTCTCGGGCGATTGCCCCTGAGCTGGCCTGACGCTCCTAACGCGGAATGATTGCAAACTCAGTCATTTCCTTGTCCTTCCGGCCGAGGCGTCCTTCGGTTAGAAGAAGCCACGTCCGTGTCACACGAGAAAACAGGGCATCATCCGAATATGTGTGGTGCGATAGCCAGATCGGTCCAACCGACCACCTGAGAACCCGCGAAGCGCGACATGCATCGAGATGAGGAGAAAACCGCTGTGGTCGTCCCGGTTCGCGCTCCCATCCCCGCCCTACTTCTTTTTGAGCTTACTGGGTAAGAGATGCGGGGTTTGTGGGGTGGTCTTGCAGAGGCGTTTCGCGTGCTCCTCGTAGGCGAGGTCAGTAGCGGTCAAGCGCTCTCGGTGTTGGCGAAGATGTTCCTCCCACGAAGCGACCACGAAGATTTCTTCGAAATCGTCTTGGTACGAACTGCCGGGGCGGGATCACGCGATCTCTCCAGAGTTACTGCGTTTCTGGATCAACGGATGCAGGCCACGACCATCGAGATGCACTCCAGCCACCTCTCAATGATCACACACCCGCACCACACTCGCAGCTGATCTGGCCAATGTCATCACGTCTCTCGATGCGATCAACTCCGCACTACGAATGACACAGATGGACGGCGATCACATTGAGGAGCTCCGTCGCTCCGAAACGCAACCGTCAGATCTGAAGTCTGTCCACGGCTCTAGTGATGTCGCCAAATACGTCCCCGACAGATTGCTCCCCATTGATATCAAGGAGTATTCCGCGGCGGGCGTAAAAGTCAAGGAGTGGCTCGGTCTGACTTTCGAACACCTTGAACCGGTGAGCGATCGTGACCTCATCGTCGTCCCTGCGCTCCTCTCGGTCCCCACGGGCACGAAGCCGCATCAGCAGTTCGTCATGACCGACTCTGAGATAGACGACGGCCTGAAGCTCGATGTCTTGGATCTCCTGCGCCACCGAGTACGCCACCTCTGCTTGGCGTAGCGTCCGCGGGAAGAGGTTGTCCTGAATCTTGTGGGAAATAGGTGGCGGTCCCCCGCCTGATGCCTTCCGGCTGGTAGGTGTTCAGGCATCGAAACCAAGACCACTACCCACAAGAAGGGGACCACCACCAATGAAGAAGAAGCTACCTGTTGTGACCGTCGCGGCGCGGGACGAGGCGGCGCGCCTCGCTGACCTGCCTGCCGAGGCGACTGTCGCCCTCGAGGACCTGGCCGGTGCCATCAAGGACGGCTTCATGGCGTTCTGCTGCTCGGCCGGACTTGCCGTGGTCAGCGAGATCATGGCCGCCGAGATGACCGAGAAGGCCGGGCCCAAGGGACGCCACGATCGCGAGCGCACGGCGACGAGGAACGGCTCGGCGCCAGGTTCGGTCGTGCTCGGCGGGCGCACTGTGCCCGTCTCTCGTCCCCGGGCGACATTGAGCGAGGGAGGCGAGATGCACCTCGACTCCTACGCTGCCTTCAACGACCGGGACCTCCTCAGCCAACTCGCCGTCGAGCGCATGCTGGCCGGAGTGGCGACGCGGCGCCACGCCCTGGTGGCCGAGCCCATCGGAGAAGAGCTCGAAGAGGTCGCCCGCGGCGACTCGCGCTCGACCATCTCGCGACGCTTCGTGGCCGCCACGACCGAGAAGCTGGCCGAGCTGCTCGCCTCGGACCTCTCGGTCCACGACGCGGCGGTCCTCATGATCGACGGCATCATGTTCCACGAGTGCTGCTGCGTGGTTGCCCTGCTCATCACCGCAGACGGGACCAAGATCCCCGTCGGGGTGTGGGAGGGCGACACCGAGAACACCACGGTGGTCAAGCACCTGCTCGCCGACCTGGTGGCGCGGGGCCTGCGCTTCGAGCAGGGTCTGCTGATCGTGATCGACGGAGGCAAGGCGCTCGCCGCGGGCATCAAGCGCGTCTTCGGCAAGCACGCCGTGGTGCAGCGTTGTGTCTTGCACAAACGTCGCGACGTCGCTGACTACCTCGCCCCCGAGCTCGCCCGGCGCATCGACCGCCAGCTCAAGGCGGCCTTCAACGACGCCGACGCTGCCCGCGGACTCAAGGTGGCCAAAGGCCTCGCTGCCCAACTCGACCGCGAGCATCCGAGTGCCGCGGCGTCCTTGCGCGAGGGACTCGACGACATGTTCACCGTGCGCCGGCTCGGGGCGTCAGACCGCCTCGCACGGTCCTTGTCGTGCACCAACAACATCGAGTCGATGATCTCGACGGTGCGCCTTGTCAGCTCGGGCGTCAAGCGCTGGCGCGACCCAGCGATGGTGCGCCGATGGGTGGGCACCGGCATGATCGAAGCACAGCGATCCTTCCGGCGGATCAAGGGATGTCGGGACATGAAGACGTTGGTCGACTCCGTCCATGCCGAGGTCGCTCGCCGTCTCGCCGAAGAGGAAGGAGGAGTTGTCACACCTGCCAAGTACGATCAGGCCGCCGCCTGAACAGCTGTGGGACCGTCACCGAAATCCCACAGGACTCGGGACATCCTCCGCGGGAATCCATCGAGCACATAGCCACCGTTGCCAGCCGCTTCGAGAATGGGTGCGGACAACATGTCGAAGACCAGCTGATCTGGTACGAGATCACCGCGCCTGAGATAGTCAGCTGCTTCCTTCCCGATCCTTGTGCCACGGGCCACCTCAGTTCGAAGCAACTCGCCGCTGGACAACTGGGCGATGCCGTAGTGAGCAGCCAGCTTCGTCGCCTGAGTGCCCTTTCCGGCACCGGGATACGCCACCAACAAGAGTCGCATTTTCGTCACACTATTGGCGCCGGATGTGAGCCCCGAGTCCCGAAGGAACGCTGTCGCGACTCAACGAGACCCGGACGCGGCAGGGATCAAAAAAGGGGCCCTTGAACTGCTAGTATCGAGCGGAAGACGGGATTCGGACCCGCGACCCTCACCTGGGCATGACGGTGTTTTTCGTCCCTCCAGCTCTGGCTGGTCGCCTGAAGTGCCGGTCCGTCCACCCAGTTTCCACCTCGTCCAATCCTGTTCGACCCCCGTAGTAGAGGGCTCTACTATCGACGCACTGCCTCAAGGCCGAGATGGCTGGGCCGCCGGTTCTGGCCTTCGGCTGTGAGCCTGTGACGACGACCGCCCTTCCCCTCTGGATCCCTCTCGGACCAGGAAGACTCTGAGCGTCGATGGCCCCAGAAACGCCGCTCAGGCGTCGCGCACGAGTCCTCGCGCCGCGGCTGCGATGTGGTCGGCGTCTATGCCGGCCCACGCGATGAGCTCGGCCGCTGTACCCGAGCCCGGCATTCCCCTGACCGCCAGGTGCGCGATGTGGAGGCTCGTCCGCCCGTTCGACAGCAGGCAGTCGGTCACGGCAGAGCCCAGCCCGCCTTCGGGATGGTGGTCCTCGGCGACGACGATTCGTCCGGACGTGGCCGCCGCCGCTTCGGAGACGGTGGCAGCGTCGATAGGTTTCACCGAGTAACAGTCGATGACCCGAGCCTGAATTCCCTCGCCTCCGAGCAGCTCCGCCGCCTTCACGCACTCGTGGAGCGTGATGCCAGCGCCGACGAGCGTGACGTCGTCGCTCTCGGAGGAACGCAAGACCTTCGAGCCGCCTATAGCGAACGCCTCTTGCGCCTCGTAGATCACCGGGTATGCGCCGCGTGTGGTGCGGATGTAGCTGATCCCCGGGTTGCGTGCCATCGCCGCCACGAGCGCGGCGGTGCTCGGCGCGTCGCTCGGATACAGAACGGTGGACCCGTGAACCGTCCGCATCATGGCGAGGTCCTCGAGACCCATCTGCGAGGGTCCGTCCGCACCGATCTCAACCCCGCAATGCGATCCCGACAGGCGCAGCTCGACACCCGAGATGGCCCCCATTCGCACGAAGTCGAACGCCCGGGTGAAGAAAGCAGCGAAGGTGGAAGCGAACGTCGTGTGGCCGCGCACGCTCAGTCCTGTCGCAGCGGCGACCATCTGCTGCTCGGAGATGAACATCTCGAAGTAGCGATCTGGGAACGCGTCCTTGAACTCGTCGGCGTGGGTCGAGTTGCTCACTTCGGCGTCCAAGACGACGACGCGCGGGTCGGTGGTGCCGAGGGCGACCAACGCGTCGCCGTAGGCCTTGCGAGTGGGGACCGAGTCGCCCATGTCATAGCGCGGGAGATCGGCCGTGGCCGCAAGGGGGGTGTCGGACGCGCTGGAATGGTCCGAGGCCTTCTCGGGGAGCGGGCCACGGACGATCAGGTGCTGCTCGCCCCCGAGCTCCTTGATGGCGCGCTCGGCCATGTCGGGCGGAAGCGGCTTTCCGTGCCAGCCTTCTTTGTTCTCGACCTCCGAGAATCCTCGGCCCTTGATCGTCTTGGCCACGATGACCGTGGGCCGGTCCCCACTCATGTTCTCTGCTTCGGCGAATGCGCCGTCGATGGCGGACAGGTCGTGGCCGTCGATGACGAGCGCACGAGCCCCGAAGGCTTCGAAGCGCTGCTTGTAGGCGTCGACGTCCCAACCGAGATCGGTCGGCCCGCGTTGTCCCAGCCGGTTGATGTCCGCCATGACGACGAGGTTGGACAATTTGTAACAGGAGGCCTTGTCGATGGCTTCCCAGATCGATCCCTCCGCAAGCTCGCTGTCGCCACAGAGCACCCAGACCCTGAAAGGGATGTGCTCGAGATACTTGCCGGAGAGGGCAATGCCCACACCGTCGGGCAAACCTTGACCGAGGGAACCGATCGCCACGTCCACCCAGGGCAGCACGGGAGTCGGATGTCCCTCGAGGCGCTGCCCGAAACGGCGGTAGCCGGTCATCAGCTCTTCATCGCTCACCACCCCGGCCGCCTTGAACAACGAGTACAGGAGTGGCGAGGCGTGGCCCTTCGAGAACACGAGATGGTCGTTCGCCACGGCGTGTGGGTCGTTCCAGTCGTACCGCAGGTGACGCGCCGCAAGCACCGCTATCAGGTCAGCCGCCGACATGCTCGAGGTGGGATGACCAGAGCCTGCGCTGGTCGAGGATCGAATTGAGTCCACCCGGAGTTGCGCCGCCAGCTCAGCGATGCTCTCGAGGCCGGTCGTCTCGGTCACGGTTTCGGTCGTCATGGCGGCTCCCTGGGATCGTCCTCTCTCCTACCCTAAATCGCCGCGCCTCGTCCGCTCCCAATCACACCTTTCGATCCGCTGGGCGGCACCCCACACCGCAGCTCTTGCCGGTATTTCTCGAGCCAGAAGTAACAATCCCTCCCAGGAGGGCGAGATCTTTGTAAATTCTCACATGGGCGGAACGAGTTCCGACCATCGATCGAGCTCTTCTACATGGCCCGACACTTCCGCACCTGCAGCGTCAGATATGGAGAGCCGCCCCCAAACAATAAGAAGCAGTTCTTCGGCAGTACCGCGGATTCGCACCGTTGCCGCCCGAGGGTCACGGCTCACGATTCGGCCGCCGCGCTCCGAGAGATCGAGCCACCACTTGTCGCTTCGATCGCTGCACTCGAAGCTGATCGTCGGTCCGGCGGGGGCATCGTTGGTGGCACGCGATGCTGCGACGAAGACGTCGAGGTATTCATCGACTCCGTCAGCAGCGATGTGGGGTGCGACCGAGAAGTCCCGTCCTTGTGCCGCATCGGCATCCCAACGGTGAACGACGGCTTCGAACGCCATGCGGCGGGCCCACCAGCCAACGCGACGTCCGGGCGCGAACCACGACCAACATTCCTCGCTGGAGCGAACATTCGCAAGTTCCTCAAGTAGCGATGCAGTGCCGGATTGGAACCATTCGACAAACTCGGGGGAATCCTTCGGTGGCGTTCGCAGGTCAGCAAACAATCCGAAGTCGGCGTCGGGTCGACCTCGGACCACCTCGGCCACGACATGGTGCGTCCCGCCACGTGTCGGGCAACGGTGCCGACTGTCCAGCGGTCGGACCAAGGAACGGCTCCGTAGTGATCGCGTCCGTAATCGATCACGATGCGAGAGGTCTCGTCCGAGATGATGGAGAGGTAGTCGAGTGTCACGTGACTGCGCTCCTCGAAGGTCGGGTTAATATTACGAGTGTTATAGTAAATGGGGTGGCCCGGCGTCAATCGGAAACTTCGCGTCCGTCGTGCCAAATTCTGGTTGGGTGATGGCCCGGCCGCCCAATCCAAGGCGCCGCCAGGAACTCCTCGACGGTGCCGTCGACTACGTGGTCGCCAACGGCATCTCCGACCTGTCGCTGCGCCCGTTGGCGGCCGCACTTCATACGCAAGCTCCGGTGCTTCTCCATCATTTCGGCACTAAGGAGCACCTCGTTTCGGAGCTCCTGGGCCGAGTCCGCGACCGATTGCGGACACTCGGACGCAGCGCCGAGACGGAGACCCGTCGCTCGGGCCTGGGAGCTGTGTGGACTTGGGTGTCTGATCCCGACCGAGAACCGCTGATGCGTCTCTTCTTCGAGGCGTACGGACTCGCGCTTCGTCACCCTGATCGTTATTCGGATTTCCTCAACCACGCGATCCGTGACTGGCTCGATGAACCTCTGGCCGCCATCGACGAAATCTCGGCCACGTTGGCGATCGCGACCGTCACTGGCCTCTTGCTCGATCTGCTCACGACCGGGGATCGAGTCAGAGTGGAAGAAGCCATGGAGCGATTCGTCTTCCTGCTCCGCTGGCACGCCGACCAATCCGAATCGGTTCTGTAACAGAAGACTCAAGTCGGCAACCGCGTTCGCTCCCATGGCGATAAGTCACGGGGAGGAGTTTCGACGCCTTGGCGTGACCCCGTCCTGCTGCGGATCGATCAGACGCCGCCGACGGTGCGAAGGAGTTGCTCCAAAAGAAAGTGGATGAGGCTGGCCAGTACGGACGGAGGTAGCCACAGCGAGGGACCGAGAAACCCCCCTGACCTGCCACGATGGACCGGAAGACAGGGATTCGACCCTCACCTTGGCAAGGGGAGGGTTTTGTCTATGGGGTCCACTCCGGTCTCCCGATGTGCGGTTCCGTCCGGTCAGTTTCCTCCACGTCCACCCAGTCCGCCCGCAGTAGAGCGCTCCACTGTCGCCAGAGACGATGCTGTTAGCCTTCGACTGCAGCCGCCATTTCGACGTAGGGAGCCAACATGTCGGCCAGGAGCCGTCGATGGCGCTGGCCACGATCGCGCTTCGGCGCCAGAGTGTCGTACGCCATCATGTCCAGCAGCTGCTGGCTGAAAGCAAAGCCTCGAATGACAAGGAAGATCGCCGTCGCCAGATCAGGTTTGTTCGCGGCCGGCCCGAGAGCCTCTCGCAACAGTCGTCGGACATGTGCGTGGGACCGCTCCGCGACCTCCAACATCGTCTTGCGAACTTCGGAGCTAGTGCGTGGGTCATGGTCCATGTTGAGCAGTACCTGCAGGCTGGCGAGATAGTCAGGCCTCGCGTAGTGCGAGCAGAACACGTCGATGAGCTGCGACATCCGATCCACGACGGTCGTGCCTTCGATGCGCGCGCTCTCGACGGTCTCGACCATGTGTCTTGCTCCGTCTTCGAGGACCGCGAGCATGAGGCCCTCTCGATTGCCGAAGTACCACTGGATCACCCCCCACGTGACCCCCGCCCGGCGGACGATCTCGTTGGTACTGGACCCTCGGTAAAACCCCAGTTCAATGATGCATTCGACCGCCGCTTGAATCACCGCTGCGCGGGTGTCGCTCTCCGAGCTGCCGGTCGTCCGCTCGCGGCGTTGCCCGTTGGTGGAGTGCGTGAAACGGTCCGGCTTGGTCGTCACAGCGGAACTCTAAGGCCCAATCACCCGGTCACGACGTGACGGTTGCGGCCCAGCATGCGACGCGATCCCAGAGAAGCTGGCGGTTGACCGCCACGTTGTGATTGTGTCCCGCACCCTCCAGGAGGAAGAGCGTCAGATCGCCGCACGCGGGGAGCTGGCTCGGCAGGGCGTCCAACGTGCGGGCGAGATCATGCTCACCCAGGGCCGCGAAGATAGGAACGCGAACCTCGTCGAGCTCGGGCTGCACCGATCCCGGCACGATGGCGCTCATACCCACGAGCGCCAGAAGTCTTGAGCTCGCCGCTGCCAGCACCACGTCGACATCCGTGGGCACGGCGTTCGGCTCGATCACCCGCGCGGCTCTTCGACAGCTCGGGGAGCGGGTCACCAAAACGTGCCTTGGTCAGGTTCCGACATCCTCGGCGAATTCCTTGGGCTCGCTGCATAACCGACTCCTCTTCGTTGAGGACACCGGGAGGCCCGACGCGGAGAATCCGAACAGCGCTAGGATGTCGTACGAATGGTGGCGAGCCTGCTGGACGACGACAAGGAGAGCCCCGGCAGAATGCCCGAGCCCGACCGTGGCACGGGGATCACACGGCCGAGTCCCGCTGCTCCTAGCCGCCACGTCCGAGGTCCGCCCGGAGCCTTCGATCGCAGCGGCCAGTACGTTGGCGACCACCCTCGGAGTGAGGGTGTACCCGTCGTCTGGCGCATCGCTCTCCCCGACACCGGGTGGATCGACCGTCACGACGAGATCGCCGTCCTGCGGCAAGGTGCCGGGCCATGCTGAAGGCACCGCCTGACCTGCAACATCAAGGTCGAAGTACTGACGGTTGATGCCACCACCCGGAATGCACACCCAGAGAAGGGGTGCCGGACGAAGATCCTGAGGAACGAAGACATCGGCGGCGATCCGCCTGCAGCCCGCGGGCGCCACCGCACGACGTCCACGTCGATGGCCGACCGGCGCACGCCCATGCTCGCAGCGCCTCTGCGGGGCGCGGTCGATCGACGTGTCACGCCCATCTCTCCCCGTCCTGGACTAGTCCGGTGTAGCTGCCCTGCCGACGCCCGAGCAATCATGCCAGGTCAACAAATCGACCTAATCCGACAGATTCCAGACGCGTTTGGCGTTCCCGGAGAGAATGAGCTCTCGTTCCTCCGACGGTATCGAGCGGAACTGGTTCTCCACCACCTGTCGTGATCGGGGCCATGACGTCACCGGGTGCGGGTAGTCGGAGGACCACATCATGTTGCGGACGCCGATCCGGTCGCGGAGGAGTTCCAACGAGAAGTCCTCCTCTATGAACGTCAAATGCACGTTCTGATGAAAGTAGAAACTGGGCAGTTCGCTCATTCCTGGGAACTCGTACCCCTGGCGGAGCACCATGTCATCGGTCACGTGCAGCCACCACGCCACCCAGGCCAATCCGGGCTCCACGAACACGAGCTTGAGCCGGGGGTGCCGGGCCAGCACCCCGGTGAGGATCCACATGCCGAACGCCTCCCCCGTCGTGAGAGGCGTCATCGCCACCATGATGCCCTTCTGCGGAGTTGGGTCCCGCCGGCTCAGGTCGTCCAGGCTCGTGTTCAGGCCGATGTGGCAGCAAACGGGCAGGCCGGTCTCCTCGATGGCCGAAAAGAGGCGGTCGTACCGCTCGTCGTAGTAGTCAGGCAGCCCGAACTCCGCCGGGAAGACCGGCAGCTGGAGCGACTTCCCTCCACGTGCAGCGGTACGCATGTACCTCGGACACGGCGAAGTCGATGTCATGGATCGGTATCTGGTACGACACACAGAGCCGCTGACGATCCGCCGAGGCGAACTCGTGCAGTGCGTCGTTGAAGGCGCGGGTGGCCTCGCTTGCGCCGGTCTTCAGGTCCGGGATGTAGCGGAAGGCGCTGACCTCTGAGTACAGCACCTCCACCTCGACGCCGTCGAGCTCCATGTCCGCCAGTCGCTCACGGGGATCTCCATAGCCAGGCCGCTTGAAGACGGCATTCGCCCCGATATGGGCGTCTTTGTCGCTCCGCTTCAACTTCATTCCCGCCTGATTGGCGGCCGCCGTGCCGCGCGCCATGCGCTGGGTAAAGGCGGCAACGGCCGCGTCGTAGTCGGGGTGAAAGGACGATGCCAGGTGCGCCCTTACCTGATCGTGGGTGATGGCAACGTGACTATCAGCTGAGATCAGCAGCTCATCGTCCAGCGAGCCTTCACGGGTGTCCAGAATCGTCATCGCTCCTCCTTGATCGTTGGGATCGTCACAACGAAATCTCTCTCCACCTCTGCGGCAGCGCTCGCTCCCGGCCGTGGAAGCGCTGGGACGCTGCGGTTGCCGCCCTGGTCCGGCCGGACCGGCGAATGCTTGCGCGAGCGCGATCCACTGTTGCGCAGTCGGACCGGTCACGACCAGGCCGGTATCGTCGCGGTGCCTCCGCTGCGTCACCACGAGACAGAAATCCACGGCGTCCCCGGTGACACGGTCGACGGCGTCGGTGGGTCCCCAGCTCCATATGTCCCCGTTCGGTGCGCTCAGCTGGACCCGGACCGACTCCACGGGCGGCGGGAGGTGATTGACGGAGAAGCTGTACGGCAAGGCGCGGATGCCCAGATCGGCGATGTGACGCAGGCGGCGTGCTCGGCGCACGCTCGATGCCGAGCGTGTCGACGATGTCCTGGCCGTGTGCCCAGGTCTCCATGAGTCTCGCCGTGATCGACGAGGCCGGGCTCATGTCCGGCCCGTACCACGGCAGCCGACGGAGCGGGTCGACGCCGCGGTAGGCACTCACCAGGGCTGCTCGAGCATCCCGGAACCAACCAAGCAGATCTGCTCCGGAACGGAGGCGATGCTCGGCGGCGACGCGGTCGGGGAAGTCGTCGCCGCCGGCGCAGTCAGGAGCTCGGCGTCTACGGCGGAACTGATCGGGATCCACCAGGGACTGCAGGGTCGTTCCGTCGAAATAGGCGAGATGGCTCACGTGGTCGCCGACAGTCCACCCCGCGGCGGGCGTGGGCAGCCCCCACTCCGCGGGCTGGAGTTGGTCGAGGACCACGTCGAGAGCAGCAGACTCAGTCACGAGGTCGTCGACGAGGACAGACAGTTCGGTGCCCATCAGCGGTCCGTCCAGGCGACACGTCCGCGAAGGTCGTCGAAGCGGTCAATCGCCACTCGATGCAGTCCCCGACGCAGACGAGACCCAGGCGTCGGCGATCTCTCCGCTCGACGCGATCGTGCAGAGCAGCGACAGGGTGTGCTCGATCACCTGGGCCCCGTACTCCAGGGGGACCCCCGCGACGGCGTCGGACACCAGCACGACGCTATATGACCTGTTCACCGCGTCGAAGACGAGGTTCGGTATCGCGATGTTCAACGAGACGCCCATCACGATGAGGGTGGTGATGCCACTGTTGCGGAGCAGTGAATCCAGGGAGGAGCCAGTCAGCGGACTCAACCCATGAAGCCGGGGTAGCACGATGTCGGTATCGAACGGCCCGAGCTCGCTGACTGGCCGAACGGAGTCCGAGCCAGGCCGATTGTCCATTCCACGTTTTCGCGCCACGCCGAACAGCCGTGCATTCGTATTGCTCCCCAGACGGTCAGGAAGACTCTCGGCGGTGCAGTGGATGACGGGGACACCATACCCGACGGGCGCTCGCAGCCACCCTCGCCGCATGCAGAACGACAGAGGACTCCCGCACCACCTCGGCCAAGGCGCGAGGCCGGAGCTCGCGCCGACCACGCCCTCTTGGAGCTCCTGGATCAGGACGGCACATAGGCCAGGTGCCAGGAGCTTGCTCAGCCGTGTCCCTGTTGGGTCTGCCTTGTGCCGCGCTGTCATGAGGTCGTTGCTCGAGACTGCCTCATGGTCGCCTGAGAATCAGGCCGGTTCGACTTGCGCAGATGAGCGCCGTGGTGGGATCGACCAACTGATTGGGCGAGTGCCGCGGAGTTGCCGCACAGCTTCGGTGGTGAGGTTCAGCCCGTGGATGTAGCCCTCACCGATCAAGCCCCCGTTCGTGTTACAGGGAAGACTGCCCTGCGGGCCAAGGTTGCCGTCCGCGATGAAGTCCTTCGCCTCCCCGGGGCCGCAGAATCCGAGACCCTCGAGTTGCATGAGAAACATCGGGGAGAACGCGTCGTAGATCATTGCGACGTCGATGTCGGAGCGCCGAAATCCGTACCCGTCAAAGAAACGCTCCGCCATGGCGGCACATCCCTCCATGACCGCGATGTCCTTTGTGTAGTGGTTGCTGGCGATCTCCTCCTCGAAGAGGCCCGCGCTTGCGCGCGGCCCCGATGAGGACCGGCCTGTCACTCGCGGATGCACGGTCGGCGGAGGTGATCACCAGGGCCACCGAGCCATCGGTTTCCTGGCAGCAGTCGAAGAGCCTGATGGCTGGTTCGGCGATCCAGCGGGAGGCCTGGTGCTCGTCCAACGTGATGGGCTTCTTGTAGAAGTGGGCGTTCGGATTGTTCGCGGCGTACTCCCTGAATTGCACGACCGCACGACCGAAGTCCTCGCTCGACACGCCGTAGGTGTGCATGTAACGGACGCGAATTGAGCGACATCCACGACGCGGGCGTGAGGACGCCGTACGGGGTGCACCATTGCATGGCCGTCGAACCGGAATGTGACGACGTCCCTCTGCCCCCGACCGCCGCTCGGCCGAAGCGCTCGCCCGACCTCGCCTTGATAGCCCGGTAGGCGACCACGACGTCCGCCACGCCCGCCGCCACCGCCGCTGCGGCGTGCAGGAGCACGCCCTGGGAGCCGCCGCCCCCATACGGCACCCGACTGGAGAAACGGACCTCCGGGATCCCAAGGGTCCGGACGAGCTCGGTCTCCTCCACCGGATCGATCGTGTAGCTGACCAGCCCGTCCACATCGGCCGTGGTGAGTCCCGCGTCGGCGAGCGCGGCCACGATCGCTTCGGAGGCAAGTTGCGTCTCGCTGCGACCGGCCGCCTTCGAGAACTCCGTCTGCCCAATACCGACGATCGCGGTTGCATCACGAAGCCGACTATTCATCGGCTGTCGCCTTGGGCTTGAAGACGGGGACTGCACCGTCGTGACGCGTCGGCCGGAAGTCGACCGTCACCGGCATGCCGATCACGATGTCGCGTGGATCGACATCGACCAAGTTCGACAACACGCGGACGCCCTCATCGAGATCGATGAGGGCGGCCAGCACCGGGTACTCGAATGCCGGGTTCTGAGGATGATGAAGGATGGCGTAGCTGTAGACCACTCCGTCCCCTGCCAGGTCGATGATCTCGAAATCGAGCGAGTGGCACGCCGGACACATGGGGCGGGGCGGGTGTCGCAACCGGCCACACTGCTGGCATCGCTGAGTGACGAGCCGGCCCTCACGTGCAGCCTCCCAATAGAAGTGATTGTCCTCGTTGAGAAGTGGAGCAGGGCGCGAGACCTCGCCCGCCTCGGTCATGGCGCTCCGTCCAGGACCGCACGACCCTCCACCATGGCCTCGATCTGGGCGTCGGAGTAACCCAGTTCCTTCAAGATGTCCCTGGTCTGCTCCCCGCAGGCGCACGGACCGCGTTGGATGACCGGCTGGGCGGGACTGATGTTGACGAGCAGGCCCGGATCCTCGAATCGACCCACATGCTTGACCGGGTCTCACTCACGAGGTTCAGCCGCCTCGCTTCGGGATCGTCGAACAGGTTCCGACAGAAGAATCTCGTCGACGACCTCGATGGGCACACCCCCGTCGTCGAGGACAGCGAAGGCCTCGGCCGCCACCATGCTCTCGAAGTACGAGCCCGAGCCACTCGGCCACCGACGCTTCATCCTCGGCCGTGGGGGCACCGGGAAGCAGCGTCTCGCAGCTTCGCCCGCGCCTCGACTCGTGGTCGCCGCAAGGAAGACCCACTCACCGAGCGCGCACCGATAGAGGCGGTAGATAGGGGGAAAGCCCGAACTGATCGCCGTCCACCTGCCCCCAGTCCGGGGCCGTGCCGTCAGAGTGGACCCATGCATGGGACGTGTGCAGAAGCCCGGCGTTGACGATGGAGGTGCTGACCGCCTGACCCTCTCCAGTCCTGTCCCGGTGGTAGAGCGCGGTCGTGATGGCGATGGCGGCCAGCAGAGCATTGCCGGTGTCCCCCATGTTGGACCGGCTCCAGAGCGGAGGGTTTCCCGCACTGCAGGCCCCGTCCTCCCATTCCGTCCCCGTCATCGCCGCGGCGTTCTGGTCGGTGCCCGGCAGATCAGATCTGGGGCCCTTCTCGTACCCCCGGGTATTGCAGTAGACCAGCCTGGGTAGCGCTCTCGGAGGGTCTCGTAGTCGAGGCCCAGTCGGGCGGCCGCCCCCGGTCGCCAGTTCAGCGTGATCACGTCAGAGCGCTGCAGCAACTTCTCCAGCACCTCCCGGCCGGCAGGATCCTTGAGATTGAGGGCGATGCTGCGCTTCCCTCGGTTCGTGCCGAGACCCATGTGCGTGCCATTCCAGTAGGTGTCGTGCAGCGCGTTGATCTTGATGACGTCGGCTCCGAGGTCGGCAAGGACTCGCCCCGTGAACGGCCCCGCCACACCCAGACCCAGATCGAGGACCCGAATGCCGGCCAGCGGATGGGCGAGCGGCTCCGGAGGCCCCAAGGCGGGACCGGGGCGTCCGCACGCTCGGATTGGATTGCGGCGAGCACCTCCTCCGTATGCTGGCCGGAGCGGGGCGCTGGTCCGGCACTGAGCCCGGTGTTGCCGAGAACTCCAGCAAGGGTCCGACGTGGCGAATCAACCCTTCCTCCGGGATCGTCGACCTCGACCACGCAACCATCGGCGAGAAACGACTTGTCCGCCAATGCCTCCGCTCGGCGACCTGACCGTGGTGATCCCAAGTCCCGCTTCCTCTGCCGCCCCGACCCACTCCGTCGGCAGGGAACTTCTTGAACGCCTCCACCAGTTGCGGGTGGAGAAAGATGCCCGCCAATAGTCCATCGGACTCCATCGAGACACGATCAGGATCGTCCCGGAACGACGTGTCGAGCCCGACGGCTGAGAGCGTGTCCCCTTCGGCCGCGGCCAAGACCCACCGGGGCCGGAGCGTCCAGTGATGGACCCATTTGCCGTCCGCGCATTCGAAGAGGCCCTCGATCGACCTCGAGTCGACGGGCCACATCCAGTACAGCGGCGCATCGGGATCCTCGACCCGCTGCCAGTTCAGGCACGCCGCGGCCAGGGCGCCCTGCAGCAGTGATGTGGTGACATGCTGGCCCAGACCACTGACCTGCCGAGCGCGCAACGCGGCGACGATCCCCAGTGTGGCGATGTAAGTCGCGCCGATGCTCGGCCACGGAGTGCGCGGGAAGATCGGACCCTCTCGATCGGCGCCCCGAACGAGCCCTTCGGGCGCACCGAATTCAGGGTACGGCCCGGGACGGCCATTGATGAACTCCATGGCCGTCCCCCGCCGACCCTTCTGGTCATAGAGAAGGCCGGTCCGGGCTGCCACCAGCCCGTCGTAGCCGGGACGGTCACGGTGCGCTGGGTGCTCCCCGTAGGCGGTTATCGAACAAGTGATGATACGAGGATTGAGTGCAATGAGGGCAGTCGTGGTCGATGCCGAGCCGCGTCGTCGTCCCAAACGAGAAGCTGTCGATGACGATGTCGGATTTCCCGGCCAGCTCTTCGAACTGTCGCCTTCCCTCGACGCTTTGCAGATCGAGGCGAGCACTGCGCTTGCCCCGATTCCAGACCCGGTACCCGGTCTGCCGCGCAAATGGATCACCCAGGGGTGACTCGATCCGTATGACGTCGGCACCGTTGTCCGCAAGGAACATGGTGGTCATGGGCCCCGCCATGCCCCACGAGAGGTCGAGAACACGCAGATCTTCGAGTGCTCCGGCCATACGACTCCAGCCCTTCACTTTCTGGTGGTTCCACCATAGTACGTACTATGTCGAATCACCACGAGTGCGGTTGGATCGTATGAACTGGCACGAAGGAGGCCCAACGCGATTCAGGTATCGCCACCATGTGAAACATGATCCGGCGGCGCTGGGAGCGACCCGGTCTGGTGCCAGAGGTGGCCGAGAACGATTTTCTGGGATTCCTCGTCAGGTCTGGCATCCCCCAGTGGTCGGGATCGTGTGTCACCCCTGACTTTTGTCCGGGAACATCGGCGCGTAGGTCACGACCGCATGAGCGACCAGCTCTTTCCGCTCTGCGCGTCGGATAACCGTGTCAACCACGCACGATCGTCTTCCGAACCGCAAGAGGCGACCCTCTACGATCAAGACCCCGATCGGCGCCGGGCTCAAGAACTCCATTGAGATGGAGGCGGTGAAAGCCTCGGAGCGCTTCGGGGAGTGGGAGATCGTAACGAAGTAGGCCATCGTGTCGACCAACGTGAACAAGATGGGGCCGGCGACCATCCCCCCCGGGCGGGCATGTGCGTCTTCGAATCGAGCGTGTGCAACGATCAGTTCGGCGCAGTACTCCTCGATCTCCAGCGCAGCGACCGGGCGATCACCCATGGCCTTGTGGTAGCGAGCGAGGAGTTCGTCGGGCGTGTGGGTGAGCACATCAGCGCTCCCTGCATCATCCTGATCGGTCATAGTGAGACCGTCAGGTGCTGGGCACAGCGCTTCGGGTGCATCGCGGCCATGTCTTACACGAACCTTCGCAAGCAACCCGGTCGTGGCCTGCCCCTCATCGAAGGGCCGTGCTCCGGCGCACGAACTCCGCAAATTGCCCGGGGTGGCTGACATGGGCGCTGTGGCCGGCGCCCGCGATCGTGAACAGCTCCGCGCCCTGCGACTCCGCGAGCCTGGTGGCAGCCTCCTGGGAGAAGGGCCATGACCCGAGGCCGACGCCGAACAGGCTGGGGACTATCAGGTCTTCCCAGCGGAAGGGTGGACTGAGTCCTAGGACGACGTCGCTCTGAAAGGCGATGCCCTCGGCTCGCCGCTGCGCCTTGAGCTCTTCGGGAAGACGGCTCCACGCCTCGTCCCCGACCATCGATGCGTACACCCGCTCCGCGAGGGCATCTGTGTCGGTCTCGGCCGCCATCGCCTCGAGCCCTCGCCGGACCGGTCTGGGCCAGAATTCCATCCAGGGCACCTGCGGCTCCCACAGTCCGAGGCCCCAGAACCGGCCTGGGTGCTCGATCGCCGCCGAGGCCGCCACGACACACCCGAAGCTGTGCGCGACGACCGTGGTCGGTTCGTCACCCATCACGTCCAGCAGGTCGTCCACGTGGAGTGCCAGTAACGCGGCTGACCCCGCCGCGAGGGATTCGCCATAGCCCCGGCGGTCATACTCGACGACCCTGAGATCGGGCAGGTGTTCCACCACCGGCAGAAAGCTCTTGGCTCGATCCATGGCACCATGCACCAACACAACCTTGGACACGGTGGGATCGCGGGTCCCATGTTCTGTGACGGCGATGCCCGGAGCGATCTCTCTGCCCCTCACTCGGTCGATCATTCGTACTCGCTCGGGTGGTTCCCGAGGATGGACCGGACAATCGCATCGAGCGTAAACCGAAAAATCCGGTCGAGGTCGACCTCCTGCTGAAGCGTGGTGCTCATGGTCTCGTCGATCTCAGCGTCCCGCTGGGCCCATACCTGCGCCCCGCGCACCCGGTAGTCGGGTGAGAGTGCATCTACGAGCACGATGAACCCACCCAGATGGAACAGGATGGTCGCCACAGCAAAGGCCGCCTCTTCACCGTGCAGACCGCTGGCGGTCAGCTCGTGTGCCAATACCGCTTGCGCCTTGGTAAAGATGGCCTCACCGCGGCCCTGCGTCTTCGACAGGGCAATGAGTTGGGGGCGGGCCCGTACCTCTCGCAGGAGAGCGTTCGAGATTGATGCAATGCGTTCGACCGGGGTACGGCCACGGGGCGAAATTCTGCCGAACTGGTCGGTGATCTCCTCAATCAACCTGTTGAAGAGCTCATCCCGGTTGCCGACGTGCCAGTAGACGGTCGGGGTCCCGACGCCGAGCTCGGCCGCGAGTTTGCGCATGCTGAAAGCATCGACTCCGCTCTCCTCGATCATCTCCATGGCTGTCGCAAGCACCTTGTCGACCGTGGTTGAGGCACCGGTGCTGGCTGTTCCAGCTGAGCTCGTCTTTCCCTTCCGCGCCACGAATTCGTACCTCGGTTCCTGAGAGCCAACCCGCGCACGGCACAGCGCTATTTGAAGTCCTTGGGATCCGGCACGCCAGGCGGTGTGCCCTCGTGGTACTCGACGAACTCCACCAGATAGCCGTCAAAGTCCTTCACGTAGGCCATCGTCACAGGCCAGCGATCGAGCCGACTCGGGGCCGACACCGACTCGCATCCCGCAGCGATCGCCTTCTCGTACAGCGCCACGCAATCGTCGGTGTTCACGTAGAGCTTCCACATGGCGGTTCCCATGTCGATCGGACCCTCCCGGTCGAGGTGTTGAGCGAGCTGCATGCGACTGCCGCCGGCAGGGGACTGCAACACCGCTTCCTTGATATTGGGAATGTCCGTTCGGCTCTGCACCGGTATACCGATTACGCCCTCCCAGAAGTCGATGGCGCGTTCGAGATCACTGACGTTGATGCAGTACTGGGAAAGGATCGACACCATTGCTCTACCTCCTCCTGCCGTACGATCGGGTCAAAAGCAAACCATCATCCTCTTTGCCGAGATCCTCGGCTCGACTTGCGCCGGGAACCGACGACGATTGGGCGCTGGAAACGGATGCAAGGCTCTCCGCTACTCCGGAACGGTCACAGGAAGGGCCTCGACGCCGGACAACCACGATCGACCGGCCACTTCGACGTCGTTCCACTTCCGGAGATCCACGTCGCCGGTCTGGCCGAGATCTTCCGGGGTGGGCCCGACACGATCAGCGAGAGACTGCAGCTTGCCGACGTCGAAGTTGTAGACCTCTGCGGCGTTGAGCCCGAGGATCCGACGCGCATCGTCAACCGGACAATCCCAGAAAGTGTCGCGGAGCCACTGGCGCGTGTGGGGCCACGTCCCTTCCGGGTGGGGGAAGTCGTTCCCCCACATGATGTTCCCGACACCGATCTCGAACCGTCGAGCGATCTCGCGTCGCCTGGTGTTGGACGACCCGATGAAGACGTTGCGATCGAAGTATTCGCTCGGCAGCATCTTCAACTTCGGGGCGATGTCCCCCATCTTCTTGGTCGTGTGCTCGTTCATGTACGCGATGTCGGACCTCCACAAGAGATCGGCCGCCCACCACGATCCCCCTTCGGTGACGGCGAATTTCAGGCCGGGGTGTCGTTCGAAGGCTCCGGACCAGAGCAGGAACCACATCGGCCGCATTGTCCAGAAGATGGTCTCGTTGGCATAGATGCCGAGGTCAGTACCGATCTCCTCGCGAGGTGCGGGTCCGGTATGGGTGTGAACGACCATGTCCAGTTCCTCGCACACGCTCCAGATGGGCTCGTATCGGAGGTCGTTGTACGGAGGATACGGGCGCCACATTGCCGGGATGAGGACACCCCCCAAGCCCGTGTTCTTGGCCCTCCGTATCTCGGCGACGGCGGCGTCGATGTCGTGGAGGATGGGCACGATCGCCAGGCCGCACCGCCGATCCGAACTGTCAGTGCACAGTTCGGCCAGCCAACGGTTGTGGGCCTGGGCCCCCGCCATGAGCAGCGTCGGGTCATACTCCCCGCCCGCGCCCAGACCGGCGCCGAACGGCGCCGACGCGCCTCCCAACACTGCGTCGGCGTCGGGGAAGATGACCTCGCCAACCACGCCGTCTGCCTCGAGCTCAGCATCGCGGCGAGCAGCATCCCATCCGCCGCGGAGCCCCTCCTCGTTCTCGTCGTACCAGTCCTTTACGAACTCGAGCTCCCCCACCTGGGCGTTCATCGGGGCGCGGAGCGCAGCGCGCTGCACCATGTCTTCGTCGAAGGCATCTCGGTATTGGGGTTCGAGGTAGTCCTTGTACTGCGCGTCGGGGAGACCCGCATGGGTGTCGGACGAGATGATCAGGTAGTTCTCGGTCACCATGGCTTCACGTCTCCTCCGGCGAAGGCAAGCGAATGGGAGTCAGCGGGGACACGTTCGAGCGGCACGTTCACCTCGTCAACGTGGGGGCCAACCCGAGCGGCGACGGGGCCAAGCTCTTCGAGATCGAAGCCGTAGACACGGGCGGCATTGCCTCCGAGCATCGGCCCCACCTCATCGGTGCCGATCCCGGCAAAGGTGTAGCGCAGAGCTTCGGTGGTGTAGGGGTACGTTCCTTCGATGTGCGGATAGTCCTGGCCCCACATGATCTTGTCGATGCCGATGTCGTAGCGGAGCGGTGCCTCGTTGGGACGGAGGAAGCTGGCGCCGACGAAGCAGTTGTTCTTCCAGTAGAAGCTCGGCGGCTCGGGGATCTCCTTGATGAGCTCGGCACCGAAGTGCGCCTCTGCGTTTCCGTCGTCGGCGAAGCGGCTGTACTGGTAGTCGAGCATGCTGAGCGTGCCAGGTATCCAACCCGATGACTGCTCGGTGAGCACCAATTTCAGGCGCGGATAGCGGGCAAAGACGCCCCCGAAAGCCATGTGCCAGAAGACCCGATGAGAGAACCAGCCCAGCTCGACCATGAAGATGGCCATTGAGGCCAGGTGTTCACCCATCTCGGGACCGGCGGCCCCGGAATGGTTGTTGACCGGCATGTCGAGATCCTGGCAAGCGGCCCAGATCGGCTCGTAGTCAGGGGCGCAGAGCGGAGGGAGTCCCGAGTCAGGTGGCACTCCCGGCAGCAGGACCCCGCCGAAGAGGTCGTGTTCTCGCGCCCAGGTGATCTCCGCGACGGCGTCGTCGACGTCGTTGAGGAAAACCTGGGCCAGGCCGGCACGCCGACCAGGCGCGTCAGCACAGAAGTCCGCCAACCAACGATTGTGCGCCCGAAGGCCGGCCCAGCGGAGCTCGTAGGTGTCCGGCGTCGGGGGGCGAGCCAGGAGGTTGCCGGATGGGAAGAAGGGCGGAATCGTGTTCGGGAACAGCACTTCTGCGACGACGCCATCGTCCTCAAGCTCTCGGAGACGTGCGGCGGAATCCCAATTGCGGTAGGCCGTTTCTCCTCGGAGATCGGCGTACGGGTTCACATAGGACTTCGCCCAGACATCGAACTCGTCGAGATAGCGGTGTTCGAGGTAGTCCCGGTAGTCCAGCATCTCCGCACCGGCGTGGCCGTCGGAAGAGATCACGATGTAGCGGTCATCCGCGAGTGGCTGCATCTCACACCCCCCCAGGGCCTATGACAGCGTTATAGTGCAAACACAAATGATATGCAATGGTTCGTTTGCCGCCACTCCATTGGGGCGGCAAGCCTCAGCTGTGACGGAGGCGTGGCCGGCCTGCGAGTCCGCACGTCAGACAAGGGGAGGTCGTCATGAGGGACGTCGTCGGCAAGGTCGCGGTGGTCACCGGTGGCGGGCAGGGCATCGGGCGGGCGTTGGTCGAGCGCTTCGGTGCCGAGGGGATGAAGGTTGTGGTGGCCGATCTCGTCCCGGCGTTGGTCGAAACGACGACGAGTGAGTTGACGGACCGCGGTCTCGAGGTCACTGGCGTGGTCACCGACGTCACGTCGCTCGAGTCGGTCGAGGCCCTGCGCGACGCGACGCTCGAGCGCTACGGCGCGGTTCACCTCGTCTGCAACAACGCGGGGATCGGCTCGGGGTCCGAGGGTCAGCTGTGGGAACACCACGTCAACGACTGGCGCTGGTCCCTCGACGTCAATGTGATGGGTGTGGTGAACGGAATCCACGCATTCGTCCCCACCCTCCTGGCGCAGGGTGAGGTCGGACATGTCGTGAACACCACGTCGAGCAACGGCGGGTTCACACCACTCATCAACAGCGCCGTCTACGCGACCACGAAAGCGGCGGTGACGACCATCACCGAGTGCCTCTGGGGCCAACTCCGCGAGGTCGGCGCGAAGGTCAGCGCATCATTGCTCTACCCATCAACATTCTCACCGGGGATGCTCAACACCGGCATCTGGCGGCCAGGAGCCAATCGTCCCGAACGCTTCGACCGGCCGGGTGCGCCGCCGAAAGAAGGACGCGACGCGCTGGGTGCCTACCTGCAGCGCATGGAAGACGCCGGCTTGGAGGTGCAGTTCGCGCCCTTGTCGGAAGTGGCTGACATCTGCTTCGAGGGAATCCTCAATGACACGTTTTGGATCACTGTCCCCCAGGCCCAGCAACAACAAAAGATCAGGGACCGCGCCGCGTCACAGATCGATGGCAGCCTCCCCGAGTACCTTCTCGAAGCCAACATGATGACCTCCAAACCGATCGACTCGAAGAGCTGACCGGAACCGAGGGAAGAGAGAAATTTCCATCCATTAGAGAGAGCAGACTTCGATGATACGGATGAGCGTCTTGTACCCAACAACCGAGGGTCATGTCTTCGATCACGACTACTACCGGGACCAGCACGTGCCCCTGGCTCTCCGGACTTGGGGACTCGATCGGGCCGAGATCGACAAGGGTGTCAATGGGCCCTATGTCGCAGCCGTCCACTTTCAGTTCGATTCCCTCGAGGCGATGACCGCTGCCCTGTCGGCTGACGGTTCCGCGCAAGTGACGGCCGATGTCGCGAACTACACCAACGTCACGCCCGTCGTGCAGATCAGCGAGATCGTCTGAGTCTGTCGATGCCCGTGTACACGCGCCGTATCCTGAGTGCTCACTTGTTACAACGCTGTTCTACCCTGCTCGTTCTCCCTACGTGGGTGATCTCCATTGATTGCAGTCGGCCAACTCGGGTGGGGCGAGTGTGGCGGCGGGACGCAATTGAAATCACGTTCTAGTATATGATCCCCCGCTGGTCTCGCCGATAGGAGCGGGCCCGCGGACAGTAGGAGGCTCGCCTCGAATGGTCATGCCCCAAGGCGTAGGCGCGATCGACACCATGTTGGGATTCCCCCATCGAGACATGAAAGACGTGTATCGCTTCATAACCCAACAGACCAAGGACACGGAGTCCAAGGAAGAGTTCGATTTCCCGGTCGAGTACATGTTCAAAGACGTTCCCGAGAAGGCATTGCAGGACGTCGACGACCCGATCGCTACGACAGTGCGCGAGATGGACCTCTGGGGAATCGAGAAGGGGTTGATCGGCATCGGTGACCCGGCCGGCACGGGTGCTGAGGCGCTGAAGCGATTCCCCGATCGCTTCATCCCGTCGTCGGGCGCCGATCCCAATGAGGGCATGGCTGGGGTCAATCGCCTCGTCCGCGAGCACGAGACCTTCGGGACGCGGGCCGTCGGCGTGTTTCCCGCGGGAACATTCCCTCAGGTCCCAATCAACGACAAGAAGATGTATCCCATCTATGCCAAGTGCGTCGAACTTGGCGTACCAATCTTCTGCTGTGCCGGCATACCAGGCCCACGGCTGAAGGCCTCCTGCCAACATGTCGAGCTCATCGATGAGGTCATGTACGACTTTCCGGACTTGATCTTCGTCACCCGCCACGGCTGCGAGCCATGGACCGAATTGGCCGTGAAACTGATGCTGAAGTGGCCCGGTCTGCATTACTCGACGAGCGCCTTCGCTCCCAAGTACTACCCCCGAGACATCATCAACTATGCCAACAGCCGGGGCGCCGACAAGATCATCTATGCCGGGTATTTCCCTATGGGACTCTCCTTGGAGCGCATCATGACGGAGATGCCCCAGGTCGGATTCAAGGACGAAGTGTGGCCGAAGTTCCTCCGTACCAATGCCCTCAGGGTGCTCGGGCTCCAGTAGGGCAACACCGTTGAGTGCGCCACCAACCCAAACCGATCAGAGGAACGAGATGACCCGCACCACCACCGACACCACGTCTGCTTCGAGTGCCGCTGTCGATTACGCGACGTTCGACGCCGACAATCACTATTACGAGGCCACTGACGCGTATACCCGTCACATTGACAAGGCAATGGCGAAGCGCACCATGCAGTGGGCCGAGATCAATGGCCGGCAACGACTCCTCGTAGGCGGCAAGGTGAACAGGTTCATCCCCAATCCTCTGTTTGATCCCGTGGCAAAACCGGGAAGTCTCGACGAATACTTCCGAGGGAAGAATCCAGGATCGCAGGACATCCGGTCTCTCTTCGGCGACCTAGAGCCCATCCGTCCCGAATACCGGGATCGAGATGCTCGTCTGTCCGTCATGGACCGCCAAGGCCTTGACGGTTGCTTCCTGTTCCCGACCCTTGGCGTCGGCATGGAAGAAGCGCTCGCGGACGATCCAGCTGCACTGGTGGCCGCGTTCGAAGCGTTCAACCGGTGGCTCGAGGACGACTGGGGTTATGCCTACAAAGAACGGATTTTCGCGGCACCGATGATCACCCTCATCGATGTCGGGGCCGCTGTGGCCGAGCTCCATCGTGTCCTCGAAGCCGACGCGCGGATCGTCTGCATCAAAGGGGGACCTGCTCACACTCCAACCGGTCTCATCTCGCCAGCGGACACCCGGTTCGACCCCTTCTGGGGCCTGGCTAACGAGTCGGGCGTGACGGTCGGAATCCATTCGGGAGACGCCGGCTACGGCCGTTACCTGAACGACTGGGAGCCGTCCGGCGACTTTGAAGCATTCCGGTACTCGCCACTGCGTACGGTCCTCAGTTCGGACCGCCCGCCCTTTGAGACGATGGCGGCATTCCTGTGCCAAGGCCTTTTTGACCGCTTCCCGAGGGTGCGTGTGGCGAGCATCGAAGCTGGCGCGAGTTGGGTGTCCGTGCTGATCAAGAAACTCAAGAAGGCGTACAGCCAGATGCCGGGATCGTTCCAGTCGGACCCGGTCGAAAAGCTACGCCAGCACATATGGGTGGCCCCTTTTTACGAGGACAACCTGGCTCAGCTGAAAGAGTTCATCGGCACCGAACACGTGCTGTTTGGTTCCGACTGGCCACACGCCGAAGGGCTGTCAGAACCACGCAACTTCGCGTTCGACCTTCGACGCCACGGATACAGCGAGGACGAAATCCACACCGTCATGGCCGAGAACGGCTGGGCTCTGACGTGCCGGGCTGCCCATTAGTTCGGCGGAAGACGCTGAAGACCGACGCCCTTCGTGCGCCGCGGTCATCTTGTATATAATATTCGGCAAGTGAGCGACGCGCCCACCTCGTTGTCGCTCTCCAATCCGATCGCATTCCCAAACCGCCGCCGAGGGCGATGACGCAGGAGTCAAATGCTTGAAGGAAAGGTTGCCGTTGTCACAGGGGCCGGCCATGGCATCGGTCGCGGTCATGCCCTTGAATTGGCCCGACACGGTGCACGAGTCGTGGTGAATGATCTGGGCAGTTCCGTGACCGGTGAAGGTTCCTCCAAGGACGCGGACCTCACGGTCGAGCTGATCGCTGCGCGCGGGGGAACGGCCGTGGCGGACTACGGCGACGTAGCCGACGAAGCCGACGCTGTGGCAATGATCCAACATGCGACCGACGAATGGGGGCGCCTCGACGTCCTCGTCAACAACGCCGGTATCGTGCGCGACGGTGCCATTTGGAATCTCACGACAGAGGCCTGGGACGCCGTCATGGGAGTCCACGTCAGAGGAACATGGCTGACCAGCCGCGCCGCAGCCCGTCATTGGCGATCGCTCGACAAGGCCGGCCAGGACAGCCGCGGTCGCATCATCAATACCACGTCGGGAGCCGGGCTTGTCGGCAACTTCGGCCAGACGAGCTACGCGACCGCCAAGGCAGCCGTCGTTGGGCTCACGCTCACGCTGGCCCTAGAGTTGCAACGTCTCGGCGTCACGGTGAACGCCATTGGGCCGGCTGGGGCTACACGCATCACGGGTACCATGCCCAACGCCCCTGCCGTCGTCGAACCGGATGAGATACCCGACGACTCTTTCCATCCGTTAGATCCCGCCGGGAGCTCTCCGGTGGTCGCTTGGTTAGCCTCGGACGAGGCGCAGTACGTCACCGGACAGGTCATCCGGGTGATCGGCGACAAGATTCACCTGATGCAGGGCTGGCAAGAGGGCGCCTCGGCATCGAACGACGAAAAGCGTTGGGACGCTACGCAGGTGGGCGATGTCATGGCGACACGGATCTTCGGCACGCGGGGCCGCGGCCTACAGACCTGGTCGAACTAGAGCTTCGTTTCGAACGTGTGCGGTCTCGTTCGTCTCTGTGGTCGGTTCGGAAGCCGACTGACCGCCCATCCCGCCGTTGCGTCGATGCTCGGGGCGGCCAATACGCTTTTCTCGACGACGACGCCCTGATGATCGGGAGGCACTGCGGCGCCTTAGGGAACAATGCCGAGGCTCTGGTCCGGCACAAACGGTCCCCGCAGGCGGGGTTCGCTCAATGCCAACCCGTCGAGCAGCACGTTGCGCAACTGTCGGGGGTCGATTACGTCGTCGTAACCCATCGTGTTGGCGGCCCGGAGGGATCCACCGGCCTGTGCGGCAATGACGCGCTCACGTGCTTCGTCGTCAAGCTTGGACGACTCCGCCACGCTCGCCGCCGGCGACGCGCCGAGAGTGACGGCGGGGAAGGCGAGGGTCAACGTCTGCCCGTCGAACGGGTTCATCGCCATGATCGTGGAGCCGAAGCCGAAGGCCTTGCGGAGCGTCACATGGAACTTCGGCGCGTTGATACGGTGCTGGGCAACGAACATCCTGGCCACGTGGCGCAAGGCACCGGAGCGCTCGGCGACAGAGCCGCTCATCACGCCGGGGTTGTCCGCAAGGAACACCACGGGGAGGTGGAATGCCCCAGCGACGCCAAGAAAATGGGTCGCCTTGTCGGCGGCGTCTGAATCGATGGTCCCGGCGAGCACCGAGGGATCGTTGGCCACGATCGCCACACTGCGCCCCCCGATCCGCCCGAGTGCAGTCACGATCGCAGCACCGAAGGCGGGCTGCACCTCGAACAGGGTTCCCCGGTCGACGACCATGTCGAGAACGGCACGCATCTTGTAGGGGTGGCGCGGGTTGGGCGGGATCACATCGAGGATCTCATCGAGGTCTCGACGGGCGGTGTCGCCGGTCACCAGAACGGGCGCTGTCGACCACGCGTTGAGCGGGAGGTAGGAGAGATACCGCCGGGCGACGTCGATCGCCGCCAGGTCGTCGGGCGCAAGGTTGTGGACAACACCGGACTGCTCGACATGGACGCTCGGGCCGCCCAACGCCTCCTTGGTGACGTCTTCACCCAGGGCCGCCTTGACCAGCGGCGGGCCGGCGGTGAACAAAGAGCCCGAGGGTGTCATCACCACGAAATCCGATAGAGGCGCCGTGAGCGCCCCGTGCCCAGCCGACGCCCCGAGGACCAGGCACACCATGGGCACGAGACCCGACAGATCGGCGAGTGCCTGGAGGTCGTTGGGCCGACGCCCCGCTGGGGCGTTGACAACGCGATGTCCGGCACCCTCGAGCATGAAGACGATCGGAACCCTCTCCTGGGCGGCAAGTTGCACCAGGCGATAGCGCTTGTCGGAAGCTCCAGTTCCTATAGAGCCGCCCAGCACCGTGAAGTCCTCAGCGGCCGCAATCGCAGGCCGACCGTCAATCGCTCCAAACCCGCCGACGAGGGCGTCGGCGGGGGCGTGCGGCGTGCCCGGCTCGGGCTCGTTGCCGACCAGGGCACCGAGCTCGACGAACGTCCCCGGGTCGAAGAGTCCCGCCAGGCGCTCTCGTGCGTCGAGCTTGCCCGTCGAACGATGCTTGGCGACGCGTTCCTCGCCGCCCATGGCGGTGGCCTCGGCTCGCTTCGTAGCCAGCTGCTCCAGGAGCGGAGCCCATTCATCCCGCGTGGCCGGGGATTCCATGAACGTTACGATAAAGGAGCCGGCGAGCGGGTGACGGCGTCGGGCTGCGCACCAGAGCCATTGGCATGTCTGCCCTCGAGCCTGAGCCCGACGCAGTCCCGTTGGATCAGGGAAGGGTTGCCGTCGGCCGAGGTCCCAGACTCCTGAAGTAATCACGGTCACTCTGATCAGGCGCTCGACCCACCCGGGTCACGGTGTCCACGTCCCTCGCTTCCGCCCTGAGTGCGCGGACGGTCGCCCTCCCCTTCGGACGGATCCCAAATGGGTCGAACGAGAAGTGCCGCATGGCGTTCTGGTGGGTGATCTTGTTGACCTGCTCGTCGGAGAGTGCAACGAACTGCAACTCGTTGACCTCGGGGCCATAGGGCCACGAGCTGTCGGAGTGCGGAAAGTCCGACTCCCAACAGACGTTGTCGATATTGAACTGGTCGAGGAGGCTTACTCCAACGGGATCGTTGATGAAGCAGCAGAGAACCCGCTGTCTGAACACGTCAGCAGGACCCATCCCTTCGGGGAATCTCTGTTGCGTCCAACCCGAATGACGTTCTTGTATGTGCTCGGCCCGCTGGAGGAAATACGGGATCCATCCGATGTCACCCTCGGTAAGGGAGAACATCAGGTCAGGGAAGCGCCACCAGAAATCTGCCCATAACAGATCGCCCAGCGAGTAGATCGACATCACCGAGGAGAGCCCCATGGCCACCGAGGCGGGTGCGTCAGCGGAGGTTGCCGCGGCTTTGGAGGACGAACCGACATGCAGGCACAGGACGGTTCGGACGTCCGAGCACGCAGCAAAGAGCGGATCCCAGTGACCCGAGTGGATCGACGGCATGCGGAGAGCGGCTGGATTCTCCGAGAACGTCACAGCGTGGCACCCCTTGCCAGCGAGCCGACGGACTTCGTCCGCCGCTTTGTGCACATCGAAGAGCGGCAGAATGCCGCACGGGACGAACCGATCGGGATAACTGGCGCACCATTCGTCGACATGCCAGTCGTTGTATGCCTTGATCATGACCTCGTTCACAGCCGGATCCGGGCCCTCGTTCAGCACCTGACCCGAGAAGCCGGTCCAGTTGGGAAAGTTGAGTCCCGCGAGCGTGCCTCCAGCGGACATGTCACGCACTCGCTCGTGTACGTCGTAGCAGCCTGCTCGCATCTCGCTGTAGCTGGTCGGATTGACATTGAACATCTCGGGTGGCTTGCCGGCTACCGCGTTCAGCCCGAGATTCCGACCCTTCTTGTCGCCATACCACCATTGCTGGAATCCGCGTTCGTCCGTTTCGACGCGAGGCGCGAGATGTCGATACTTTGCAGGTACGTGACCCCGGAACATGTTCGGGGGTTCCGCGATGTGATCGTCCACGCTGATGAGGATCATGTCATCCGCGTTCATCGGCGCCCCTTGGACTCAGGCAACCAGCAGGCGTGCCGGTCAGCCTTCTCCATATTACATTCAGTCTTTCATGCGCTGTCAGGTGGCTTCGACCCTCAGCTCGCCGGCGATGCGACGGGATGCATCCTGATGCTCAATGGCATCCGCGTGGTCGACTGCACCACCGAAATTGCCGGGCCCTACTGCTCCAAACTGTTGGCCGACGCCGGTGCGGACGTGGTCAAGGTGGAGCCACCCGAGGGTGACCCATTGCGGCACTGGGGCTCGGGTGCTCTCTTCGAATACCTCAACACCTCGAAGCGCTCGGTTCGAGGTGAGGCCGGCGATTTGCTGGCAGCGGCCGATGTCTTCGTCAGCAACGAACCCGTCGACGCGGATGTGCTCTGGGCGGAGAACCCGTCATTGGTGGTCGTCACCATTACCCCGTTCGGTGGCGAGGGGCCCTGGACTGGTCAGCCCAGCACAGAGTTCACCCTGCAGGCCGCGTGCGGGTCCATCGGGCAGCGCGGACTCCCCGAATACCCGCCACTGTCTGCCGGAGGTCGCCTCGGAGAGTGGACGTCAGGGACCTACGCCGCGCTGGGGGCGATCGCTGCGCTTCGCGAGGCCCTTCGCTGCGGCAGTGGGGAGCTGGTCGACGTGGCGATGCTCGATTGCATGGCCGTCACCATGGTCACGTACCCGTCGGTGTTCGCCTCATTTGCCGGGTGGCCAAAGGTGGTGGGGACGGGACGGACGATCGAGGTTCCCTCCATCGAGCCCACACAGGACGGATACTTCGTCGTCACCACGAATAGCGCCCAACAGTTCCAAGACTTCTTGCTCATGATCGAGCGGCCCGACTTGGTAGCTGACGCCGACCTTCCTCAGGTTGCCAAGCGATTCCGCCGCCGTGAGGAGTTCCTGTCCGCCGTCCACCACTTCACCACGCAGCACAGCACGGAAGAGATCCTCCAGGCGGCCGCCCTGTTCCGGATCCCGGCGGGTCCCCTTCTCAACGGTTCGACCATGACCGAGTTCGAACAGTTCGTGGCCCGTGATGTCTTCGTCCCGAATCCCTCCGGCCGATTCCTCCAACCCCGTGTTCCCTATCGCATCTCGGGAGTGTCGCCGCGACCGTTCGCCCCTGCACCAGGGATCGGCCAACACGGCGGCTCGATCGACTGGCCCAAACGGACAGATGTTGCCCGGGCCGGCCGAACCGCCGACACAGACGGTGATGCCGCGGCCAAGGACTGGCGGCTCCCTCTGGCCGACATTCGTGTCGTCGACTGCACCGCCTGGTGGGCCGGTCCGGTGGCCACCGCTGCCCTGGCCGGTCTGGGAGCAGACGTCATCAAGGTTGAATCACTGACGAGACCGGACAACATGCGCTTCGCGAGTACCCGGCCACCGACGTATGACCGCTGGTGGGAGTGGAGCCCGATTTTCCATGCTGCCAACGCAGGAAAACGTGGCGTGACGTTCGATCTGTCCCGTCCAGAGGGGTCCGAGATGTTCGAGCGCCTCCTACGGACCGCCGATGTCCTGGTGGAGAATTTCACTCCCAGGGTCATGGAACAGTTCGACTTCGGATGGGATCGTGTGCACGAGCTGAACGACCGGCTCATCATGGTCCGGATGCCGGCTTTCGGTCTCGATGGGCCGTGGCGGGATCGGACCGGCTTCGCCCAGACCATGGAGTGCCTGACCGGCATGTCCTGGTTGACGGGGTTCGCCGACGGGCCCCCGGTGTTGGTGCGGGGGGCCTGCGACCCCTTGGCCGGGATGCATGCCGTGATCGCCCTCATGCTCGCCCTGATGGAGCGCGATCAATGTGGCCGCGGCATGTTGGTCGAGGCAGCCATGGTCGAGTCCGTTCTCAATGCCGCAGCAGAACAAGTCGTCGAGTACGGCTCGAGTGGGAAGTTGCTCCGTCGCGACGGGAACAGGGGTCCGCAGGCCACCCCCCAGGGGGTCTATCCGTGCGCCGGCGAAGACCAGTGGGTCGCCATTGCCGTCGCCGGTGACGACCAGTGGCGGTCATTGCGGTCGTTGCTGGGTGGCCCACCCTGGGCGCAGAGTGACGAGTTGAACCACTCACTCGGCCGGCGCGCTGCGCACGAGCACATCGACCGTGAGCTGTCTCTGTGGACCAGCCGGCGCTCGGCCGACGAGTGCACCCAGATGCTCCTCGGCGTTGGTATACCGGCGGCCGTGGTGGTTCCTCCGCGTGACATCGCAGCCAACCCGCAACTCCAATATCGCGGCCTCTTCGAGATGGAGGAGCACGCGGTGACCGGAGCCCATGAGATCCCGACGCTGCCATTTCGCTTTTCGCGGGTGGACCGCTGGCTGAGAGCGCCGGCGCCCACTCTCGGCCGCGACAACGACGCGGTCCTCCAGGACCTCGGCTACTCGCCAGCAAGAATCGAGGGCTTCCGGCAATCAGGCCTCGTTGGAGACCTCCCCACGGGCCTGTAAGGCAGTGTGGCGCCCTCGTGTCGCGACAGCAGGAGGGCCCGTTCGGCGTCAGGCTGACGCCGACGCTGCCACGTCGGCCGCCCAGCGGTAGTCGGCCTTGCCACTCGGGGACCGAACAACCTCCTCCACGAAGACGACCTGTTTCGGCACCTTGTAGCCGGCCAGGGAGGCCCGCACCAGACGCATCAATTCACCTTCGGTGGGCTCCGTCCCGGGCGCCAACTGAACGACGGCGACCACACGTTCCCCCCAGCGCTCGTCGGGCACGCCGACAACGACCACGTCGTAGACGGTGCGAGACTGCCGCAGCGCTGCTTCGACCTCCTCGGGGTACACCTTCTCCCCCCCGGTGTTGATGCAGATCGAGCCCCGGCCGAGCAAGGTGATGCCGCCGTCTGTAGCAACCGTCGCCATGTCCCCGGTGAGCGACCATCGTCGCCCGTCCCACTCGACGAACGTTGCGGCCGATCTCGCCGGGTCCTTGTGGTAGGCGAGCGGGATCCGTCCAGTGCGAGCCACGCGACCGACGATGCCCGAGCCCGGCACGATGGGCCGGTGAGTCTCCTCATCCATCACTACCGCCTGTTGAGCCGTGAATTGCGGCTCTGGCTTGTCTCCGGTCGGTCCCAAGAACATGCGGCCGGCCTGGATCCCAGTCTCGGACGATCCGTAGGCGTCGGACAGCGGGATGGAAGGGAAGGTGGCGAGAAACCGATCGCGCAACGCTGTCGACAGTGGTGCACCTCCCGAGCTGACCACGGCCAGCGATCCGATGTCGGGTTTCTGATCGAAGTCATCCCAGGCGTCGAGCAGGGGTCGCATGACCGCGTCCCCCACGGTGCTGGTGGCCGTCACCTTCTCGCGCTCGATCGTGCGCCACACCTCGCTCGGGTCGAGTGGGCCCGACCACAGCACGACCTTGTTCCCACTGAAGAGGTGCAGCAGCACCACCCAGCCGCCAGCCGCGTGCATCAACGGAGCGAGGAGCAGGAAGGTGCTCTGCACGGGAGCGATGCGCGCGACGAGTTCCCCGACCGATGTGACCTCGGGAAGGGCAGGATTGCCGCCACCCATGCAGGCGAAAAAGGCATCCTCGTGCCGCCACACCACGCCCTTGGGGAGACCGGTGGTACCGCCCGTGTACAGGATGTAGCGATCGTCTCCCGACCGGGGTCCAAAGACCCGATCCGGCGACGACGACGCCAGCGCACCGTCGTACGTCGAACCAGTCGCAAGCGTCCACCGCAGCGTGGGGACCTGGTGCTCCACCTCGCGTCACCCGGTTCGTGAAGACCCTTTGGTGCACCACGCCCACGAGGTCGGCATCGTTGAACAGGTGCTCCAACTCCCCCGCGGTGTACCGATAGTTGATGTTGATCGGGACGGCTCGGACCTTGTAGGCGGCCAACGTGGCCTCCACGTATTCCACACAGTTCTGCAGGTACAGGCCGATATGGTCTCCGGTCTGTATGCCTTGTTGGAGGTACCAGTGGGCCAGTCGGTTGGACTGCTCCTCGAGTTGCGCGTAGGTCCGGCGTCTGTTCGCCACAGCTCAAAGCGATCCGATCCGGCACGCAGTCGGCGACCGCCTCCCAGAGGTCGGCCAGATTGAAGACGCTCATTGACACGTTGAACTTTCTAGCGGGCCGGGGGCAGATCGAACGCCGCCCATCGTGTCGAGATGCTGCCCCCAGGATCGCCAGCCCATGTGGAGGGGTTCCGGCCGTTACCCGGCATCACCGGGCGACGGAGCCTGGTGTGGCGGTGCCTACGACAGTGGACTGCGACTCCCCCCCGAAAACATTCGTTCGTATACTATATTCGATATTGGGCGCCCTTCGATCTTGGGCGTCGCGTATGGTTCGTCACCGCTAGCTGGGATGGGTGCAGGTCGTACACACCGCGTCGTCCTGCATGCGTCATCAGACGAGGGGTCTCGCCCCTCGGTTCAGGGAGGGAAAAATGATCGCAGGTTCCGGCGGGCCGCCAGCAGCCGAGAGTCGTGCTTCTTCCCTCACCTCTGCGGCCCGATCCCCGCTTCTGTCGGGGCGCTGATTGAATGACCCGATCGCAAACTGCTCCGGGGAGGGTGTGAGGATGTTCCACAAAGGACCAGGCGAATTTCGAAAGTCGGCGCTGCCGCTGGCGTTGGCGACCATGATGGTCGCCGGGACGTACGTCGCGCTCGCGTCGACCGCCGCTGCGGCGGCAACGTCGGCCAGCCGGACGTTATCGTCGAGCGCCGCCACCAACGGCGTCTGGCCCGGGGTCGGCAAGATCTGCGAACCGGGACCCGGCGGTGCATCCTCGGTGCGAGGCGTGGGCTCGAAGACCATCAACATCGCCGTGTTCAACGACGCCGCCAACACCGTCGAGCCGGGACTCGAGGCCGAGTTCCCCCAGCAGGCCACGGCGTTCGCCGACTGGTGCAACGCCTCGGGGGGCATCAACGGTCGCCACATCGTGATCGACAACCGTGACGCCGCGCTGTTCAACGCCGCGCAGCAGGCAACATCGGCCTGCCAGAGCGACTTCATGGCGGTCGGCGGCGGCATGGCCCTCGACCAACCGTCGGTCCCCATCCGTGAGAAGTGCGGGCTGGGGCAGATCAGCGGCTACGTCGTCTCGAACGCCTCCGATCTGGCAACCGACCAAGTCGACCCGAGCGGCATCAACACGGACTCGGTGACCTCGGGGTGGTTCGGGGCGCTGGCCAAGGCCTACCCACAGGCGGTCAAGCAGGCCGGCATGGGTGGGGCCGACACCCCCTCCGTCCTCGAGCCCGAGACGAAGTACGAGTTCGGCGCCGAGGCTCAGGGCTGGCACGTCGTCGACTTCCTCGAGCCCCCGGTCACGGTGACCGACTGGGCGCCCTACGTCGAGGACTACCAGAGCAAGGGGGCCCAGGCGCTGTGGCCCGCCGACACCGCCGACTTCACCCCGTTCGCCCAGGCGATGACGACTGCCGGCTATCACCCCGCCTTCATCTTGCTGGGGACCCAGTTCGCCAACACCCAGACGCAACAAGCCGTGGCCGCCAACCCCAGTCTGCCGCCGGTCTACGTCGAGACGTCGTGGTGGCCGCTCGGGTTGGCCTCGCAGAACCCCTCGACCGAGCAGCTCGTCAACACCATGCACACCTACGCCAAGGGCGACACCATCGACTTCGACGACGAGGAGGGGGCCGAGGCGTGGCTCCTGTGGGCGAAGGCGGCCTCGGCCTGTGGCGCCAACCTCACGGTGACGTGCGTGCTGAACAACGCCGCTGCGGTGAAGAACTGGGACGCCGGCGGCATCGAGGCGCCGATTCCCACCTTGACGCTCTCCAACGAGAACCCCCAGCCCTCGCCGTGCTTCGCCATCCTGAAGCTCGACGCCAAGGGGATCATCTACGACAAGGCGATCACCAAGCCGACGCAATCCATCTGGAACTGCAACCCTAAGAACGTCGTACAACTGACCGCGCAACAGCAACAACAACTGAACTCCTTGTGAGCATGGGTTCGGCCGGCCGCGGGGGTGGGTGCGAACTGCATAGTCTTGCCCGGGCAGGCGACTGATCATCCTGTCGGGGGACGGCTGTGCATGAGTTCATCATCTTCACCATCGGCGGCCTGGCTGCGGCGGGCATCTACGCGATAACGGCGAGCGGCCTCACCCTCACCTACACGACGACCGGGATCTTCAATTGGGCGCACGGCGCCATCGGGATGGTCTGCGCCTTCGCCTACTGGCAGATGAGCATCGGCTGGGGCTGGCCGACGCTCGTCTCGCTGCTCGTCTGCCTCTTCGTGCTGGCGCCTGTCATCGGCATCGTGATCGAAGCGGCGGTGATGCGCCGGCTCGAAGGTGTCTCGGAGGCATCCAAACTGGTCGTCACGCTGGCCATCGCGCTCGATGTTCCTGGGCCTCGCGCAATGGATCTGGAACCCCACGACCTATCGGGCTCTGCCCCCTCTCTTCAACAACGACACCTTGGTCCTCGGGTCGATCAGGATCTCCTACAACGACGTGACCGTCTTGATCCTGGCCCTGGTCGTCGCCGTCGGGCTGCGGTCTGTTCCTCTACCGCACCCGGATGGGCGTCACCATGCGGGCCAGCGTCGACGACCGGACGCTCACCTCGCTCAACGGGTCGAGCGCCATTGCCAATGCCCGCAACGCCTGGATCATCGGCTCCATGCTGGCCGCACTGGCGGGGATCCTCATCGCACCCACCCTCACGCTGTCGGCCTCCGCGCTGACGCTGCTCATCGTCAACGCCTACGCGGCGTCGGTCATCGGGCGCCTGCGCTCCATTCCGATGACCTTCGTGGGTGCGATCATCCTGGGCCTCTCCATCGCGTACTCGGTGGCCTATCTGCCCCAGAACCCCTACATCCAGGGGTTCGAGAACGCGGTGCCGGCGATCATCCTCTTCATCGCCCTCTTGGTCCTGCCCCAGTCGCGCCTGCGCGGGCACCGGCAGCTTCGGAGCCGCGAGCTCGCCTTCCGCCCCACGTGGAACGGCACCGGCCTCTTCTGCGTCGGCACGATCATCGCCGCCGTCTTCTTGGCCACCACCGTCTCGACGGCCGACCTGTTCAGCCTCAATCGCATGTGGGGGCTGGCCATCGTCGGGCTCTCGGTCGTCCCCATCGTCGGGTACGCCGGGCGCCTGTCGTTGTGCCAGATGACCTTCGCCGGCATCGGCGCCACGATGGTGGGGCATCTGGGGGCCCAGGGGAACCCCCTCTCCCTACTGGCCGCGGCCGGGGTGTGCGCGGTGATCGGCGTCATCGTCGCCATCCCCGCCCTGCGGCTCTCGGGCATCTACTTCGCACTGGCCACCGCGGCATTCGCCATCACCATGGACAACTGGGTGTTCGTGCTCCCATCGTTCAACCTCTTCGGGCATCCCTACGCGCCCTTCGGCTCGGGGTCGCTCGTCTTCGCTCCCTTCCGCATCGGTTCGCTCGCGCTCAACTCCAAGACGTCGCAGTTCATCGCAGGGTCGGTGGCCTTCGTGATCCTGGTCGCCGCTCGTCGTCGCCGCTGCGGCGATCGGAGTTCGGGCAACGCCTGCTCGCCATGAAGGACAGCCCCGCCGCGTGTGCCACGCTGGGCATGAACGGCCGGGCGTCGCTCGTTGGAGTCTTCGCCTTCTCGGCCGCCCTGGCGGGGGTCGGTGGCGGCATCTACGGCATGGCGCTCGGCAGCGCCGCGCCCGACGTCTTCCAGTTCTTCAACGGGCTCTCCGTGCTCTTGGTGATGGTTGTCTTTGGGATCACCTCGTTCGGTGCGGCGGGGTTGAACGGCCTCTACCAGGGATCGCCGTTCTTCACCAACCTCTTCCCTTCGCTCACCCAGTTGCCGCTGCTCCTCGTCGGCCTCGGCGGCGTCTGGCGTGGGGACCACGCCCAACGGGACGATCCCGGGCAGCATCCGCCCGGTCTATCTGTCGGTGGCGCGACGCCGCTGGCTGGTGGCCCTGATCGTGGCGGTGGTCGGGGCCGCCTGGGCGCTCCGCCTGAGCGGGGCGATCGGCAACTGGACGATGACGATCATCATGGTGGTCGACCTCGCGCTGTTCCCGGTCCCGGCCTACGTCGCCGACTACCGGGCGAGGATCGCACCGCCGGCATTCGGCCTTCCCGAGCGTCGGTCGAAGGAGAAGAGGAACGCCTGGTTCGCCGAGGCGGTGTCCGACGAGGGTCCTGTCGGCTCGGCCGACCCGCTCGCCGCGCTGTCGGGGGCCGGAGGCACCAGTGGGGCTTGAGATCCAGGAGGTCTCGGTTCGCTTCGGGGGCTTGGCCGCGCTGTCCGAGGTGTCGCTCAGCGCTGCTGAGGGTGCGATCACCGGATTGATCGGGCCGAACGGAGCCGGCAAGACGACCCTGTTCAACGTGGTGACCGGAATGCAGCGCCCCAACGCGGGGACCGTGCGCCTCGACAGTCGGGATTTGCGCGGGCTGTCGTCCTATCGCCGGGCCCGGCTCGGGCTCGGCCGCACGTTCCAACGCCTGGAGCTCTTCGGCACGCTGACTGTCGCCGAGAACATCGGGGTCGCCGCATCCATCGCGCAGCGGGGGGTTGTGAAGGCACGGTCGAGAGCGATTCAAGAGATCCGTGAGGAGATCCTGGACCGGCTGGGACTGACAGCCGTGGCCAATGACCGAGCCGACACCTTGCCGACGGGGACCGGGCGCCTCGTCGAGCTGGCGCGTGCCCTTGCCACCAGGCCCAAGGTCCTCCTCCTCGACGAACCGGCGGCGGGCCAGGACACGGACGAAACCGAGCGCTTCTCGGAGGTTCTGCGCTATCTGGCGAACGACGGACTCGCCATTCTGCTGGTCGAGCACGACATGGAACTGGTCATGAACGTCTGCCATACGCGTCGTGGTCCTCGACTATGGCCGCGTCATCTGCACCGGCACGCCGGCGGAGGTCCGGGCCGACCCCGAGGTCCAGGCCGCGTATCTCGGCACAGTGTCGACGGCGGTGCGCCGATGCCTGAACCTCTCGTTGGAGTTCCGGGCCGTCCGGGCGGCCTACGAGGAAGTCGAGGTGATCCACGGGATCGACGCGACGTTCGAAGAGGGTGTCGTGACCGCTGTCCTCGGGGCCAACGGTGCCGGAAAGTCGACCCTCCTCGCCCTGGCGGCCGGCATCATGGGGCCGAGCGAGGGCGAGGTCCGCTTCGCCGGTGAAAGGGTGCGCGTGGGATCGACGTCTCTCACTTGGCCCGCCGGGGCTCTGCCTGATTCCCGAGGGCCGCGGCGTGTTCCCGAACCTGACCGTGCGGGAGAACCTCTGGGTCATGACGCACAGCGGTTCGGGGCGACGACACGTCGAACGTTGCGCATTCGAACGGTTCCCGCGCCTGGCGGATCGTCGTGACCAGCCGGCCGGCACGCTCTCGGGCGGCGAGCAGCAGATGCTGGCGCTCGCTCGCGCCGTGGCGACGAGCCCGCGGTTGCTCATGCTCGACGAGCTCTCGATGGGGCTTGCGCCCATCGTCGTCGACGAGCTCTACAACCATGTCGTCCAATCTGGCGGCAGAGGGCATCACCGTCGTGGTGGTGGAGCAATTCGCACGCACCGCGCTGTCGGTGGCCACCTCGGCCATGGTGATGGCGAACGGACGGATCGTCCAGACCGGGGCGGCACGGGACGTGGAATCGGTGCTCCACTCCGCCTACCTAGGACCCGTTCAACCCGCGGAAGCCGGTTCACGCCGCACACAACGGGACGTCAGATCACACCGACACGGGTGCGGGAGCCCTTAGAAAACCCGGGACTCGAGGGACGGCTCGCTCTGACGAGGGCGCCCCCCATTCGTCCGGTCCGGCGCAGGCAGTTTCTGGTCGGGCCAGATGCCTCAGACAGCGTGCGCTTCCAGTTCCAGCGCTGATCGGCGGAGTGCGTCGTTTGCGTCCTCGGGCAGCCGGTCGAGAGGCTCGTCGAGTTCTTCGACCGTGGGGCCGAGCTTCGCCGCAAGCGGCGCCAACTTCGCCAGATCGAAGTCGTAAAGAGTGGCGCAATTCTCCCCGAGGAGCTTCTGCTTCTCGTCCGGACGGATCCCGGACATCACTTGGCGCAACGTTTCGCGGGTGAAGGGGTGGGTCCCCTCGTCGTGGGGATAGTCGCTGCCCCACATGAACCGATCGGCACCGATCTGTGCCCGGACTGCCACGTCGCCGGGTCGGGGTTGACTCACCCCCATCCACACGTTCTGGGCGAAGTACTCACTGGCGAGATGGCCGAGCTTGTGCTCGTCGCCGTAGCGGATCTCCCCCGTCTGGCCGGTCTTGCGGATGCGGTCGATGGTGGTATCGAGATCCTTCAGCAATTTCGGCACCCAGGAACACTGGGTTTCCGTGATGGCGAACTTCAGCCGGGGAAACCGCTCGAAGATGCCCCCGAGAACAAACTGCACAAAGGGCCGTTGTGAGTAGAAGACTGCCTCGTTGATATAGAAGAGCATCGCAAACGGATAGTCGCCGTGGTCCGGAACACCGGTGCCCCCGTGCACGTTGATGGGCATCTCGAGGTCCTCGATGACCTCCCAGAGTCGGTCATAGGCGGGGTCATACAGGGGTCGGACCCACGTGACATCCGGTGCGATGTTGGGCAGAAGGATACCGCCGCGGAGCCCGTGTTCCTTGATCCAGTGGACATCGGCAATGGCATCGTCGATGTCATTGAGGAAGATCTGGCCGATACCGGCGCGGCGCTCGGGAAACTCGCCACAGAAGTCCACGAGCCAACGGTTGTGGGCCCGGATGCCGGCGAGACGATGCTCGTACTCCTCGGCTTTGGGGGGCGCTGCGAACAGGACGAAACTGGGGAAGAACGGAGGGATGGTATTCGGGAAGATGACCTCGCCGACGACGCCATCAGCCTCCTGCTGACCGTTGCGCATGTCGTTGTCCCAATTGCGGAGCCGCCGCGTGTCCCCGAGATCCCGAAAGGGATTCTTGTACTCGCCCCGCCAGGCGTCGAACTCCTCGAGGTACTTGGGGTCGAGGTACTCCCGGTAGGCAGCATGACTGCCTCCGGCGTGGCTATCAGCCGTGATGATGGTGTAGTGACCATTCGCCCGGTCGATCGTGGCGTTGCCCGTCTTCATTCGTGTTCTCACTCTCTAGCGGGTCGGCGTGGGATCGAACGGCTCACGTCCCATCTGGTCGCGCACTGTGACCACGGCAGGATTCGTCAGCGTTCGGCGCTGCCAGTTGGCCCCGTCGACAACGAGGGTGTGACCGGAGATGAACCGGCCGAACGGTGATGCCAGAAAGACCGCGGCCCAGCCCAGTTCTTGCAGTCGCCCCACCCGGAGCGCCGGCTGGCAGACGTCCTTCTCGTTGGTTCGGTCAAGGTTGCCCCGGATGTCAGCCGTCATATCCTCGTGAGGGAAAAGGCCGGGCACCAATCCGTTCACCTGAATTCCGTATGGCCCCCATTCCACGGCGAGCGTCTCCACCATGTTCTTCACCCCCGCCTTCGCAGCAGCAGAGTGAGCGAATCCGGGACCTCCGGTCCAAGCATAGGAGGCCCCGACGTTGACGATGGACCCGGCCGTTCCGCCTTCGATATGACGCCGGGCGAATTCACGCGAGCAGAAGAAGGTGCCGTTGAGGGTGATGTCGACCACGGTCCGCCAGGCGTTGGGGGACATGTCCTCCGCGGGCACGGGAAAGTTCGCTGCCGCGTTGTTGATGAGCACGCCGGGGAGGCCAAATGCTTCCGTGGCCTCGTCGAAGGCGGCGCCGACCTGATCGGGGTCACGGATGTCGCATGTCACCCCGAGCACACGCGCCCCAAGTTCCTCAATCGCCTCCCGGCCGGCGCCGAGGTGCTCGGCTTTGCGACTGGCGATGACCAGGTCGGCCCCCAGCCGGGCGAACTCCGCCGCGATGGCCTTGCCGAGCCCGGTCCCACCGCCGGTGACGAAGACACAGCTCCCGGCATAGGTTCCTGCGGGCAAGGCCAGCGTTCCCACTGGTGGCGGCTCGGGAAGTCCCTTCTGTTGGGCCATGGTCAACTCCCCGTGTAGTGCGGCTCGCGTCCTTCGGTGCCGGCCGCTCGGAATTCGGCGAAGTCAGATGACTTGTTGATGAAGGTCTGGTAGATCAGCTCGTCCTCCATGGACGACCGTACCCCGGGTTCGCTCAGGTGTCGCAGCACGCGGCGGGCCATCTTGACCGTGACCTTCGGCGAGGCCGCGATCTTGTTTGCAATCTCCCATGCCGTGTCGTCAAGGGCCTCGGGTGGCACGACACGGGAGACGATCCCGTGGCCGTAGGCCTCCTCGGCCGTCATGGCGCGCCCGGTCAGGACGAGGTCGCTTGTCACGCCGCTCCCACAGATCTCGTAGAGCCGACCCATGCCGCCGGTGTCAGGGATGACGCCATGGCCCACTTCGGGCAGCATGAAGCGAGTTCCCGTCGCAGCGATCCTGATGTCGCACAACAGGGCGCGCTGGAAGGATCCGCCGATAGCCCATCCATGGATGGCCACGACGATCGGTGCATCCAATTCGAAGACCTGCAGGATGCCCTGATGGCCGCGGCTCATCAGCTCGTGATGACTGAGGGAGGTGGCGTTGTTCCCGATGACGGACACATCGCGACCAGACGACCACGCCTTCCCCTCGCCTCTCCAAATGATCGCACGTACTTCAGGACGGCCCTTTAGTTCGGTCAGGATGTCGAACAAGCGAGCGTCCATATCGTCATCGAACGCATTGCGCTTATCCGGATTGTTGTTGGTGATCACGGCGACTGGGCCGTCCACCTCGAGCAACACCTTGTCGGTCATCACGTTCCCTTTCGTTGGGCGGGTTCGCCCGTTCTGAGCCCCTGAACGTCTCCCCGGGGGCCTCCTACGTATGCTTCGTGCACCGTGCTGAATGGTTGATCTTTGTCGGCGCGTGGCTCTCGCGGAAGGCCGAGCACACGTTCTCCCAGTGAGTTGCGCTGGATGTTGTCTGTGCCGCCTCCGAGCCTGGACGTCCACTGGTTCAGGAACGCCTTCTCCCAGATCCCGTCATCGAGCGCCGCACTATCGGCCAGCATCCCGTTGGCGCCGAGCAGCCGCATGAATAGCTCGCCGGTCAGGCTCATGTGCCGAGAGACGAAAAGTTTTGTCGTCGACGCCTCTGGACCGGGCAAGCGGCCCTTGGAGAGGGCCGTCTGCACCCGATAGTTCATATACCGGAGGAGCTCCAAACGCGTGAAGAAATCGACGAGGTGCTGGCGAACCAACGGGTCGGTGCTCTTGCCACACCGGCGAGCGAGGTCCAACACTTGTCCAATGGTGAAGCCTTGCCCGGTGCCGCCGATCAGCGCGCGCTCGTAGCTCATGGTTGTGTGAGCGACGGCCCATCCCCCGTCGATCTCCCCCACCACGTTCGTCGTGGGGATCACGACATCCCTGAGAAAGACCTCGTTGAAATGGGCGATCCCGGTGATCTGGCGGAGCGGACGGACCTCGATTCCGGGGGTCCGCATATCGACGACGAAATACGTGATGCCCTTGTGCTTGGGCACCTCCGCGTTCGTCCGGGCGATCAGAATCCCCCAATCGCTGTATTGGGCCCCCGATGTCCAGACTTTCTGGCCGTTCACGACGAAGGCTTCCCCGTCGCGTTCGGCGTGGGTCATGAGTCCTGCGAGATCCGATCCGGCATCCGGCTCTGAGAACAGCTGGCACCACACCTCCTCCCCCCGCAGCATGGTTGGGAGGTAACGCCGCTTCTGCTCCGTCGATCCGTGCGCGATGAGGGTCGGACCCGCCATCCCGATCCCGACGGAGAACACACCGACGGAGACGTCGTACCTGGCCGTCTCCTGATTGAAGATGGTTTGGTGCCAGGCGCTGTCGCCGCGCCCGCCGTACTCGACAGGCCAGGTGATCGCGCCCCAGCCCCCTTCGGAGAGCGTGTGCTGCCACTCGCGACACCGGCGGACGTAGTCGGGGTGGGCGGGATTGCGCGACCAATCATTCAGGCCCGTGCGGGCGTCGGCGTGCGCCTCGAGCCAAGCCGATGCCGCACGCCGGAACTCGGCGTCCTCCTCTGTGTCGTCAAAATCCATGGCTGCCTCTCCACTCACACTCGTCTAGAAAGGTAACCATCGCCGGGGCTGGCCTATCCGCCCAGACGGAGGCGGGTCGGCGAGCGCGAACTAGGGGCTCAGATTGAGGTTCCCAGAGCGACGTTGCAGTCCTTCGTGAGGTCAATCGAGATCCGCGTGGGTCGGCGACGCATGGATCTGCTTCCGCCAGGGTTCATACGTTCGTATACTATATTTGAAGTCGGGCGTCGTATGCGAAGACACTGCAAGCTGTCACGGGGGATCGGGTGCGCGTGACCGTTGGCTCGCGGCGCTATCGGGGAGTTCTCGGTTCAGAAGGGCAGACACGTTGCATCGCATTTGGAATGTGGCCATCCCGTACAGCCCTTCTAGGCCCTGAGACGCGGCTTCGACATGCCTGACGCCATCACCGACGAGGGGGTTGCCCGCCTACGGCAGCGCATCGGAATTGCGCGTCCGCACACGAATCCTCCCTACTACCGCAGTCCCAACGAGGACGCCTTCCGGCACGTCGCCGAGGCATACGGCGACGACAACCCTCTCTGGTGCGACCCGTCCTACGGCGCCGGAACCAGGTGGGGCGGTCCCATCGCACCCCCTCATCTCGTCGGCGGGGACACCCTCATCGGGGAGGACGAGATCACCGCCCTCGAAGGAGAGACGAAGGCCCTGATGAAAGGTGACCCGCTCGGAGGCGTCCATGCCTTCTACTCGGGATCGTTCCGGGAGTGGTGGAACCCCCTCCGCCCCGCTATGCAGGTGACCCGCCGCAACGCCCTGGTCGGGGTACACGACAAGATCGGCGAGTTCGCCGGTCGCACCGTGCACGAGTGGCTGGCCGAAGTGTTCGCCGCGGCGAACGGTCCCGTCCTCTCCGGGCAATATCGCCTGATGATCCGGGCCGAGCGAGAGAAAGCGACCGAGCGCAAGAAGAACGACGAAGTTGAGATCAGCGCCTACACCGACGACGAGCTGGCCGCTATCGGCAACGCCATCGCAGGAGAGAGGGGCCACCGGCGCGGCGCCGAGCCGCGCTGGTGGGAGAACGTGGACGAGGGTGACCAGCTCCCGCCGCTCGTCAAGGGACCGATGCGGGTCACCGACATGGTCGTGTGGCATACCGGAATGGGCATGGGTCTCTACGGCGTTGCGGCACTGCGTCTCGGCTACGACCAGCTGCAACGCATGCCACGGTTCTTCAAGCCCGATGACCTCAATATCCCTGATGTGCAGCAACGCGTGCACTGGGACCCCGAATGGGCGCGCAGGGCGGGCAATCCCACCAGTTATGACTACGGCCGCATGCGCGAGACGTGGCTGATCCACCTGTGCACTGATTGGATGGGTGACGACGCCTGGCTCTGGAAGCTGGACTGCCAGTTCCGCAAGTTCAACTACGTGGGCGACACCCATTGGATGCGTGGGACGGTCATCCGGAAGTACCTGGCGGAAGGAGATCGGCCGGCCGTCGACCTCGATCTTCGGGGGGAGAACCAGCGGGGGGAAACGACGACGCCGGGACACGCGACCGTCCTCCTGCCCTCTCGAGAGCACGGGGAGGTCCGTCTCCCCGTACCGCCGGGCGGAGCCGCCACCTGTCAGGACGCCCTCGACGCCTTGGCTGAACGATTCGCCGCCGAGGAACGGCCGTGAAGCCGTACCCCGAGATGCCGGCCGGCCTGACGCTTCAACATGACGGACCGGTCCTTCGGCTACGGCTGAACCGGCCGGAGCGTCGCAACAGCCTCACCGACCCCATGGTCTATGCGCTGACCGACACGGTGGACGCTGCCGCCAGTGACGAGTCTGTGCGGGTCATCGACCTGGGAGGTGAGGGCGAGCACTTCTCCTCGGGCTTCGATCTGGCGGAACGGACACCCGGCCCCGACCGGCCTCGGGTGGGCTCGGTGCATCGACGCATGAACGCGCAGGTGAACCGGCTCATCCCCGCGATGTTGACGTGCCAGACACCCATCGTCTGCACCGCCCGAGGCTGGGTCATCGGCCTGGGTCTCGACATCGTGCTCGCCACCGACTTCGCCGTGGTGACGCAGGACGCCTGGCTCTGGGCTCCCTTCACCACCTTCGCGTTCACGCCCGACAGCGGCGCCAGCTGGCTCATACCTCGTCTGGCGGGCATCGCCCGGGCCCGCGAGATGCTCATGTTGGGTGAGAGGGTCTCGGGAGCGGATGCCGCCGCGTGGGGGCTGGTCCACCGCGCCGTGCCGGCGGACGACCTGGATGCCGTGTCCCAGGAGCTCGTCGATCGTCTGGCTGCCGCACCGACGGTCGCCGTCGGGCTTACCAAGCTGTTGCTCCAGCGCGCGCTCACCTCCGACCTCACGAGCCACCTGGCCGATGAGGCCTGGGCCATGGAGGTTGCCAGCCGCTCGGAGGACTTCCGCGAGTACGGGCAAGCCAGCAAGGAGACGCGCGCGCCGCGCTTCACGGGGCGATAACCCACCACCGCACGCAGCACGCCCGCAAACCGGACGGACCGTTCGGATATAATATTTAAGATGGAATTCGCTGCGGCAGAGTCGGGGGCGGTCGCCGCAGCAGGACGGCCCCTCGAGGGAGTCCGCGTGCTCGCCATCGAGCAGATGCAGGCACTCCCCTATGCCACCCAGCTTTTGGCGCGCCTCGGTGCTGACGTCGTCAAGATCGAACCGCTCGCCGGCGAACTCGGCCGGGCGTCGCTGCCAGCAATGTCGGACCCCGGAGGGCGCGCCGTCGGGGCGACCTTCCTGCGCAACAACTTCAACAAACGAAGCATGTGCGTCGACCTGAAGCAGCCCGCGGGACGTCAACTCGTGCTCGGCCTGGCCCCGCGCTTCGACATCTTTGCCGAGAACTTCAAGGCGGGCGCCATGGATCGCATGGGTCTGGGCTACGACGACATCGTGGCGGTGCATCCACAAGTCATTTACGCGTCGGTGTCGGGCTTTGGCAACTCCGTGCCGAGCCCCTACCGTGATTGGCCCGCCTTTGCTCCGATCGTCGAGGCGATGTCGGGTGTCTACGAGATGAAGCGAAGGGAGGACCTGCCGCCGGTGGTGTCGCCCGTCGGTGCGCTCGGTGACATCGGGGCGGCGCTGTACACCTCCATCGGAGTCCTCGCCGCTCTCCGGGACCGAGATCGAACAGGACGTCCCGCATACGTTGACGTCGCGATGCTCGACGCCGTCATGGCCATGACCGATATCGTCACGAACTACTGGTCGATGGGTGTAGATGGTGGCGACTCCGGTTCTGTCATCAACCATGGCTTTCGTGCCGCCGACGGCTGGTTCGTCATGCAGGTGGCCCGTGTTCACGTCTTCGAGCGTCTCGCTCACCTCGTCGGACATCCGGAGTGGATCACCGACGAACGTTTCGCGACCCCGTACGGCTGGGTGCAACACCTCGATGAGGTCATCCGCCCGGCCATCGAGAACTGGGCGGGTGGGCGGAGCCGCCGGGAGGTGTGCGAAGCATTGAGCGAGGCCGGCATTGCCGCTGGCCCCTGCGCCCGGGCCGAGGAGTTGGTCGCCGATCCTCACGTCACCGCCCGACAGATGCTTGTCGGCATCAGACGGACTGATGGGGTCGACCAACCGGTGCTGGTACCCGGGAACCCGGCGCTCATCGTCGACCACGGTGACGGTCGTGACCAACGGATCCCGTGGCTCGGAGAACACACGGACGAGGTCTTGCGCGAAGAGCTCGGACTGACCGACGCCGCGATCGAGAACCTGCGGTCGTCTGCTGTGGTCGGATAGACGGCTCGACTCGACTTACGCCGGACGCGACCCCTCGACGCCCTGCTCCCTCACTCCCCGGGAACTTCATAACATATACAACCGTGCGAGAGGACACCGAGGCCGACCACGTGCCACACGATCGAGCGCCTCGGACGATCCCCGAGGCCCTGCAGCAGGCAGCCGACGTCTACGGGGACGACGAGGCCCTCGTCGACGGGACGACCCGGTTCTCGTTTAGAGACTTGGCCGAACGCGTCGACCTCGTGGCGCGTGCGCTCGTCGCGAGCGGGATCGAGCGCGGCGACCGCGTCGCCCTGTGGGCACCCAACAGCGCCGTATGGGTGATCACGAGTTTCGCCGTCTACACGATCGGTGCAGTGCTGGTGCCTGTCAACACCCGATACCGAGGCGAGGAAGCGGGCCATGTCCTGCGCACCTCGCGGGCGCGCCTGCTCTTCGCCGTGACCGACCTACTCGGCTCCGACCTCGTGTCATGGCTGGACGATGTCCCCGTACTCGAAGCTCTCGAGGAGATCGTCGTGCTGGAGGGACCCCCGCGATCGGGCTGCACGACGCTCGCCGAGTTCAGCGCCCGGGGCTCCTCTACACACGTCCGGGAGGTGGAACGCCGCCGGGCCGCCGTGACCGAGGATGACGCATCCGACATCGTCTTCACCTCGGGCACGACCGGCAAGCCCAAAGGCGCGGTCCTTGGGCACGGCGCCAGTGTCCGCACGTACTGCGCGTGGTCAGATTTGGTCGGCCTGCGGAGAGGCGACCGCTACCTCGTGGTCTATCCGTTCTTCCACACGGCCGGGCTGAAGTCCGGCATTCTGGCGTGCGTGCTGCGGGGTGCCACCATCTTGCCCCACGCCGTGTTCGACGTCGTTCCGGTGATGGAGCGCGTGGCGTCTGAGCGGATCACGATGTTACCCGGGCCCCCGACCGTCTTTCAGTCCATCCTCAATCATCCCGACTTCGCGTCGTTCGATCTGTCCTCCTTGCGCCTCTCGGTGACCGGGGCCGCCACCGTCCCCGTGGACGTGATCCGCCGGATGCGCGACGAGCTGCGTTTCGAGACCGTCGTGACGGGCTACGGCCTGACCGAGACCACGGGCACGGTCAGCATGTGCCGTCACGACGACCCGCCTGAAGTGATCGCCACCACGGTGGGCCATCCCCTTCCCGGCGTGAGCGTGCGCATCGCGGACGACGCCGGCCAGTCCGTCGTCGCGAGCGAGCCGGGTGAGATCTTGGTCCGCGGCTTCAACGTCATGAAGGAGTACTTCGAGGATCCGGCAGCGACGAAAGACGCGATTGACGAGGACGGCTGGCTCCGCACGGGGGACATCGGCATTATCGGCCGGGACGGCAACCTGCGGATCACGGACCGCAAAAAGGACATGTACATCGTCGGCGGTTTCAACGCCTATCCCGCGGAGATCGAAGGCATCATCACCAGCCATCCACAGGTGGGCCAGGTCGCGGTGGTGGGTATGCCCGATGATCGGCTGGGGGAAGTCGGGGTCGCCTTCGTCGTGCCGCGGTCCAGTCAGGCGGTCGACCCGGACGAGCTCGTGGCGTGGTGCCGTGACCACATGGCCAACTTCAAAGTCCCGCGATCGGTATGGGTCGTCGACTCGCTCCCAATGAATCCCACGGGCAAAGTGATGAAGTTCGAACTGCGGGCCCAGCTCGCGGAATGACCTCGGGCTCCGTCGGCGGACGACGTCGTCGATCGGCTGGGTTCAGGTCCAGGCCACGATCGGCCCGGCCACCTCGATCATCTCTGGCAGCTGACGCGGGTCGGTGGCCAGGGTGCACGGTGCGCCCCCTGCCGGTAGTCCGCCGAGGATCAACCGACGCAGCCGCTCCAAGTGGGCATCGGCGTCGAGGCGATCGCCATCGGGATCCCACGCCTCGACCGGGACAGCGATCCCGAGCGCTGCCGCCGCGTGCACGACCGCAGTGGTCGCCTCCGCGTCGGCGAGATCGATCACGGCCAGGGCCGGACGGCCAGGGTGGCGGAGCAGCGAGACGGCGGCGCAGGCCGCGGCAAACCCCCGAACTGACGTCGGCGGGACGATGACCGCGCCGAGCCGGGTCGTGCCGAGCGTGCGTGCCACCCAGAAGCCGGCGTGGCCGGCGTCGGCCGCAACCAGCGCGCCGGCGGCGACACACTCCGAGTAGTGCAACGTCGCCCGGCTGGGTGGCAGCGGACTCGCTGCGACACGCCAACCCCGCTGGGTCACCTCGGCCAGGCGCGCCCGCAGGGGCGGCATGGTCAACGGCGGGCGATGGCCGGGACGACACCGTTCGGCGAGCGGGGCCAGACCGGACGGAGGAATCGTGAGCGCGGGAGCCAGCCGCCATCGCTCCTCGGGAGACTCAGCTGGATCCAGGCCCGTCGCGATGATCAGGTCGGCGCGGTCGAGCCCGCTGAGCACGAAGTCGTCGGCCTGCAACCCCACCGTCGCCAGATGATGCCGGCTCCTCCAATCGAAGACCCCCTTCGCTCCCCAGGTGTTCAAGACGCCGACCCCGGCCGAGACGGCCAGATCGTGCAGACCTGGGACGGCCCCGTCGCGGATGACGCCGGGGCCGGCCAAGACGAGCAAGGCGACGGCGGTGTCAGCCGCTTTGACCGTTTCGTCGACCGGCTCGATCCAATTGTCGTCGCGTGCAGGGGGGGGCGGCACCGAGTCCTCGACCGGCTGATCGGGGTCGAGGGTGATACGGAGCTCCACCTCGTCGAGGGACGACAAGTCGGGAACCGCCCCCGCCAGTGCGTCGGGCGAGTCCGCCACAACCGTGAGGCAGGCCCCGGTATCGAGTCCGGGCATCCAGAAGACGCCGTCGCCTCGGTGGGCCGCGGCGCGGACCCCGTGCACCCGTTGGTGGGCCGCGGCGAACAGCGGTGCCACGGTGCCGGGGACCGGTACCACCTCGAGCGCACCAAAGGGTGCTCCGTACGTGGCGTCGATGCCCGAGACAAGCGCCACCCGTCGCCACAGCTCGGCCGTCCGGACGACGGTCACGTGGTGAACTCGACCGCGACAGAGCGCCGGGTCAACCCGCCTCGGACCCTTCACTCGTGGCCCACTGCGGCTCCCGCTTCTCGGCGAAGGCCTGGGGGCCTTCGACCTGGTCGGGATGGCCCCACATGGAGACCAGCTCGGTGGCGCCCGCCTTGCAGGCGTCGGTGAGCCCGTGCTCGAGGGCACCCCAGAGCGCCCGCTTCGTGGCCGCCATGGCGGCGGGCGAGTTGCGGGCGATCTTCTCGGCCAGCTCTTGGGCTTCTTCACGCAAGCGTTCGGGCGGATCGACCACCTGGCTGATCATGCCGAGCGCGAGCGCGCGCTCGGCCGACATGCGCTCGTGCCGTCCGACCAGGGCCATGCGCAGTACCGCCTCGAAGGGCATCCGCCGGGCCAGGCCGATCAGCTCGTAGGCCGCCACCTGTCCCACCGACACGTGGGGGTCGAAGAACGTCGCGTCGGAGGCCGCCAGCACGATGTCGGCGTCGGCGATCCAGTGGAATCCCCCACCGGCGCAGATCCCGTTCACCGCCGTGATCACCGGCTTCCACACTTCGTTGTGCCAAGACGTGAAGTGGAAGTCGAACTTCTCGCTCGACTCCCGATAACGCTCGAACCCTATGCCGTCCGATGCGATCTCGATCACGTCCACGCCCGTCTGAAAGGCCTTGCCCTCTCCCGTGTGCACGATGACACGCACCGCCGGATCGGCGTCCAACTCCTTCCACGCCTCGGCGAACTCGTCGCGCATGGCGTTGTTCATGGCATTGAGACGCTCAGGTCGATTGTTGATCAACCAGCCAACCGGGCCGTGGCGCTCGACCTTCAGGGTTTCATACACCGTTGCGGGTCCCTCTCGTTGGTTCTCGACGTCACCCGGCAGGGGTGGGTGATGCGGTCGTCGGGGCGATCCATCTGCGGCTCCCGCTTCTCGGCGAAGGCCTGGGGGCCTTCGACCTGGTCGGGATGGCCCCACATGGAGACCAGCTCGGTGGCGCCCGCCTTGCAGGCGTCGGTGAGCCCGTGCTCGAGGGCACCCCAGAGCGCCCGCTTCGTGGCCGCCATGGCGGCGGGCGAGTTGCGGGCGATCTTCTCGGCCAGCTCTTGGGCTTCTTCACGCAAGCGTTCGGGCGGATCGACCACCTGGCTGATCATGCCGAGCGCGAGCGCGCGCTCGGCCGACATGCGCTCGTGCCGTCCGACCAGGGCCATGCGCAGTACCGCCTCGAAGGGCATCCGCCGGGCCAGGCCGATCAGCTCGTAGGCCGCCACCTGTCCCACCGACACGTGGGGGTCGAAGAACGTCGCGTCGGAGGCCGCCAGCACGATGTCGGCGTCGGCGATCCAGTGGAATCCCCCACCGGCGCAGATCCCGTTCACCGCCGTGATCACCGGCTTCCACACTTCGTTGTGCCAAGACGTGAAGTGGAAGTCGAACTTCTCGCTCGACTCCCGATAACGCTCGAACCCTATGCCGTCCGATGCGATCTCGATCACGTCCACGCCCGTCTGAAAGGCCTTGCCCTCTCCCGTGTGCACGATGACACGCACCGCCGGATCGGCGTCCAACTCCTTCCACGCCTCGGCGAACTCGTCGCGCATGGCGTTGTTCATGGCATTGAGACGCTCAGGTCGATTGTTGATCAACCAGCCAACCGGGCCGTGGCGCTCGACCTTCAGGGTTTCATACACCGTTGCGGGTCCCTCTCGTTGGTTCTCGACGTCACCCGGCAGGGGTGGGTGATGCGGTCGTCGGGGCGATCCACTGCGGCTCCCGCTTCTCGGCGAAGGCCTGGGGGCCTTCGACCTGGTCGGGATGGCCCCACATGGAGACCAGCTCGGTGGCGCCCGCCTTGCAGGCGTCGGTGAGCCCGTGCTCGAGGGCACCCCAGAGCGCCCGCTTCGTGGCCGCCATGGCGGCGGGCGAGTTGCGGGCGATCTTCTCGGCCAGCTCTTGGGCTTCTTCACGCAAGCGTTCGGGCGGATCGACCACCTGGCTGATCATGCCGAGCGCGAGCGCGCGCTCGGCCGACATGCGCTCGTGCCGTCCGACCAGGGCCATGCGCAGTACCGCCTCGAAGGGCATCCGCCGGGCCAGGCCGATCAGCTCGTAGGCCGCCACCTGTCCCACCGACACGTGGGTGTCGAAGAACGTGGCGTCGGAGGCCGCCAGCACGATGTCGGCGTCAGCCACGAAATGGAGCCCGCCCCCCACACATATCCCGTTCACCGCCGCGATGACGGGCTTCCACACCGAGTTCTGCCAGGACGTCAAGCGCAGCTCGGCCCGGCGAGTGCGCCCGGACTGCTTGCGAAGCGCGTCGGGATTTCGGCTGAGTTGCACCACGTCCAGGCCAGTCTGGAACACGCCGCTCTGTCCCGTGTTCACGATCACGCGAACATCGGGATCTTCGTCCAGCTCGCGCCAGGCCGCTTCGAGCTCGTCGAGCATGACCGCATCCATGGCGTTGCCCGACTGGGGGCGATTGAAGATGAGCCATCCGACCGGGCCCTCGCGTGTCACCAGAAGCGACGAGTAGGTGTTCAACTGCGCGGCACCTCCTGCCACGGCAGTGAGGCGTACGGGTCCGGCTCGCGGGGCAGCCCGAGAACACGTTCGCCGAGGATGTTCTTGTTGATCTCGGTCGTCCCTCCCTCGATCGTATTGGCACGGCTACGCAGCATGCCCCGGACCTCGTGGGGCAACGATGCGGCGTAGTCCCCCACGTCGCCCGCCCAGGCGGTCGCCGCCATGCCCAGCACGGAGGTGGCCGCAAGCTGAATACGTTGGTTCAGCTCACCCTGATGGAGCTTGCCGACCGAGCTCTCCGGGCCGGGAGGCCGCCCGGTGCGGGCCTGGCTCCGTACCCGCTGGTTCGTCCATTCTCGGACACGCTCCTCACAGTAGAGGCGCATGATCTCGTCACGGAGCACGGGATCGTCCCACCCACCATCCCCGGCTTCGGCGCTGCGGCGCTTCGCCAGCCGGATGAGATAGCCAACGCCCGACCCACCGATGCGGTCAACGCCACCAGAGCCCGCGCCCGACACCATCTGGCGCTCCCCGGACAGAGTGGAGTTGGCGACCTTCCACCCGGCACCCACGTCGCCCACTCGGCACGTATCAGGGACCCGGGCCGCGCTGAGGAACACCTCGTTGAAATCGACCTCACCGCCCATGTGACGCAATGGACGAACCTCGACGCCGGGTTGGTGTAGGTCGATGAGGAAGTACGTCAGCCCCTGGCGTTTGGGTACCTCGACATCGGTGCGGGCGAGCAGCACGGCCCAGTCCGAGAGGTGCGCCCACGTGGTCCACACCTTCTGACCGGTGATGACCCAGTCGTCGCCGTCACGCTCGGCCCTCGTGGCCAGGGATGCGAGATCGGAGCCGGCACCCGGCTCGCTGAAGAGCTGGCACCAGGCCTCTTCGTTGCGAACGATCGGAGGGAGAAAACGAAGCCTCTGCTCCGCGGTCCCGTGCGCGAAGAGGGCGGGCGCAGCCAAGTTGAGTCCGAGCGGGTTGAGCCGGCCCAGGTTGAACGGGCTGAGCTCCTGTTCAACCCGTCGGGCTGCATCCGGGGGGAGATCGAGCCCGCCGTAGGCGCGGGGCCACGTGGCGGCGACGAGCCCGGACCTTCCAAAGACGGGGTACCACGCCTCGTAGTCGGCCCTGGATCTGACTTCTCGAACCGCGCTCGGTCCGCCCCGACGACCGGCTTCGACCCACGGCGCGGGAATCGCCGACGCAATCCATGACCGGACCGCCCCGACGACCTCGTCGACGGAGGCATTGGGTGGCACCGACAGAAGCCCTCCGGACTCGTCGCTGGTGGCGGCGGGAGCAGCACGCGACTTCGTCATCGGCTCATTCGAGCTTCGCCGCGGCATGACCATGCCACCTATCCCCTCTCGGAGGTCGCCCACTCGGTCGATCGGCCCATCGGTCATGGCACGAACACCCTCGGCCAGTGTTCCACTCGTTAGATTGTATATTTTATCATGTCGTCGGTTCGGCGGGCGGCGCAGTGGCGAAAGCGCCGGTACGCACGGCAAGGTCGCATAAGATATACGTATGCCATCACCCACGAAGCGTTCACGGGCTGGAGCCACGGGCCGATCGAACGGAAGTCGTGGGGCAAAGATCGTCCGCACACCGAGCGGGGAGCACATCGCCTCATATATTCGGAGATTGATCTTCGAAGGCGAGTTGCGCCCTGGCATGCGGGTTCCCCAGGATGCGATTGCTCAGGAACTCGGTGTGAGCCGGATACCAGTACGCGAGGCGCTCATCGTGCTCGAGCGCGAGGGCTGGGTGACCAACGAGATGCACCGGGGCGCCTTCATCAACAGCCTCGATGAAACAACCGTCCACGACCACTACGAATTGTTCGGTTTGATCTACGGGTTTGCAGCAAAGCGTGCCTTGGCGCGTGCCGGCAGCGAGCTCCCCCAACAACTCGGCGCCATACAGGCACAGTTCGCGCAGGCCACGACGGCGGAAGAACACTACGACCTTTCGATCGCATTTCACAGCCTGATCGTGAAGGGCGCGGCATCGCCCCGCATCAACGTGGCGCTTCGAGCCATGTCCGCGCTGGTGCCCGGCAACTTCTTCGAGGAAGTCCCCGAGGCCGTGGATGTGGAGAGTCGCGGGCTGGCCGCCATCACCCGGGCGATGAAGCAGGGGGACGGGGACAAAGCATCCGCCGAATACGTCAAGATGATGAGGAACGTGGGAAACAAGGTGGCCCATCTCTTCCGGGAGCGCTCTCTGTTCGAGTCGGCCGAAGCCACGGCCTGACGGGCGAGAAGTCGAGCGCCTGTCCGCCACGTGCTCACGCACCCTTTCCGCGGTGTCGCCATCGCCGGTGTCCACAACACGGTGCAGGCGCGCCGGCTTCCCGGCCACGACTCGACCTCGATCGCCCTCGATGGGGCACTGGGTGCGCTCGCCGATGCCGGCATCCCACCGCACGAGGTCGACGGTGTCGTCGGTCCGGACTGCGCGCACATCGCCCTGGAACTCGGCCTCGGTCCTTGCACCCGACGACCCAGCTCGCTGGGGATCCCGACGGTCCTCGACGCGGCGGCACTGATCACGACTGGCCAGTGCGATGTCGTGGTCATCGCTGCAGGAGGGGCCGGAATCCACGTCGACCGGAGTTCGACCGCACCCTGGACCCGGCCGGCGAACGAGCTCGTCGTCGGTTACGGGCTCTTCACAGCGGCTGAATTCGCTCTGATGGCACGCCGTCACATGCTCACGTACGGCACCACGCCCGAACAGCTGGCCGCCGTCGCGGCCACCATCCGCACCAACGGACACACGAACCCCGATGCCGTCTACCACGACCGGGGCCCCTTCTCGCCCTGCCGACATCCTTGCTTCTCGCATGATCGCCGACCCTTTTCACCTGCTCGACTGCGCCATGACCTCTGAAGGCGGTTGCGGCATCGTGCTGGTAGCCGCCGAGCGGGCGGCCGAATGCGAGTCAGCGGTCTGGATCCTCGGCGGGGCCAGTGACTCCTTCGGGCCCCGCATACACGGTCGCACCAGTGTGGGACTTCCAGGCCCCGGCCCGGCGCCGATCCCGCCGGAATGGTGGGCGCCCGCGCCGCCAAGCGGGCCTTCGCGATGGCCGGGCTCACGCCGGAACGACGTCGATGTCGCCGAACTCTACGATCCGTTCTCGTTCGAGATCATCAGGCAGCTGGAGGCGTTCGGCTTCTGCCCCCCCGGTGAAGGCGGACCGTTCGTCGAGGACCGCAACATCGTGGCCGGCGGCCGGCTCCCTGTCACCACCGACGGAGGGACCATGTCGTTCAGTCATCCCGGTATCAGCGCGCAGCAACTGCAGCGAGTCATTCGAGCGGCGCTACAGCTGCGCGGTGGGTGTGCCACCAACCAGGTCGCCGGAGCGGAGGTCGCGCTCTGTTCGAACGGGGGATCCGGCGCCTTGTTCTGTGATGTGCTGCTCCTCGGCCGAGAGCGACCATGACTCTCCTGGCGCCACAACCCACGGGCATCCCCGCTCCCCGCCCGAGCCTTCGCAGCGAGGCCTATTGGGAGGGATGTCGCCGACACCACCTTGCTCTACCAACAGTGCGCCGCATGCGGCTATCGGGGCCTCGGTGCCTTCACGGTGTGCGCCCAGTGCCATGCGAGGTCACCAATCTGGGTCGCCAGCGCGGGTCGGGGCAGCCTCTACAGCTGGACCGTCGTGTGGCACCCCCCAAATCCGACGTTCTGCGTACCGTACGCCCCGGCCGTGGTACGACTGGACGAAGGAGTCTGGATGATGAGTGCCGTCATCGGTTGCGAACCGGACGCACTGCACGAGGACATGCGGCTCGTCGTGGAATTCCATCCGGCGTCCGACGAGATCACCCTTCCGTACTTCGCTCCAGCCACGGAGGGTCAGCGGTGACCGACGGGGTTGCCCCCATGAACGAGAAGGTCTACATCCACGAGTACATCGACATCATCGGGCACAACCGAGGGCGCTACATGTACCACATGACCGCGAATTGGAGCCCGACGGCACAGGAGGAACGGCTCCAGCTCTGCTACGGCGTATGGGGTGTCGTGGGCAGCACCGGTAGTTGGCCGCAGGTGGTCAACCTCTGGGAGGAGGACGGGTTCGACGGCCTGGCCCGGTCCTTCGGCCATGAACTGGGGCATCGGGATCTGCAGGACCCCAAGCTGGCGGCGTGGTGGGCGGCGGCCGCAGAGCTGAGGGCAGGAGGTGTGGATCGGCTGCTGGTTCCGGCGCCATGGATGCCGACGATTGAGCAGGCCTGCGCGGCGGGCATCCGGGGCGATGTCTACGCACACGAGCAGATCCAAGTGCCGAGAGGGAGCTCGGCGCGCTACCTGGACTTCGTCCAGCAGCGACGCCATCCCGGCATGAGCGAGTTCGGATGGAAACTGGCCGGGGCCTGGGAGACGGCCCTGATCGACGACAGCGAGTGCTTCCTGCTCTGGGCCGTCCCCACGTGGCAGGACTGGGCCGACCGCGAGAAGGCACGGCCGACACCACCGGGGACTGGTCGAGCTGGAGGCGCAAACCCTGGCGTTGACCGAGCGTACGAGCCGAATCCTGCTGGTGGAAGCTGCGCTCTCGCCCATGCGCCTGGGTCGCCAGCCCTCTCGCGCCGACCGCACCGAGGCCTGGGATGGTTGAAGCCGGCACCGAGCCAAACCCAGTGACTTAGCCCTGATCCACCGATAATTAGAGTCTGATCGCGGTCGCGCATCCGCGAAAAGTGCCGTCCTGCAAGGGAAAATGGTGGTTACCACACCGACCACATCCCCTACGGGAAGGCACTATTTCGATCCGCGTAGCTTGCCACAGTCTCGACCGTTTCGACGTGACCTTCGACGACGAGCGTCTGGTGGCCAACGCTGGCTTGATGCTGCCGGCGACCCTGGCGCAGCATTTGGGATTGCGAGAGCTCCTCGACGAGTACGTCGACCTCGGCGATGCGGCGGGCCGCGCCAATGTGGGTCACAAGGCCATGACGCTCATTCATTCGGCGCTGGCCGGGGGCGATTCGATCGACGATGCCGATGCCCTGCGGGCTGGCGACACCCAAGCGGTGCTCGGCCACGTCGTGTTGGCGCCGTCGACTCTCGGAACGTTCCTACGCAGCTTCAGCTGGGGGCATGCTCGTCAGCTCGACGCGGTGGCCGGCGACCTGCTGACGCGGGCCTGGGCCACGGGGGCGGGTCCGGGCGAGGAGCAGCCGTTCACCATCGATGTCGACTCCTCCATCCACGAGACCTACGGCTTCGCCAAAGAGGGCGGGACCCACTTCACCTACAACCACGTTCGGGGCTACAACCCTCTCTACGCAGTGGCGGCGGGGACCGGAGACGTCCTGCACGTCCGCCTGCCGCGGTGGTAATGCCCACTCGGGTCGGGGTGCGGCCAGCTTCCTCACCGAGACGTTTGGTCGGGTGCGCACAGCGGGTGCCAGTGGGCCGATCGTGCTCCGGGCCGACTCGGGCTTCTACAACCGGAGCGTCGTCGACGCCTGCCGCCGGGCCAACGTGTCCTTCTCCATCACGGCCAAACTCCACAAAGGCGGTGTGAAAACGGCCATCGCCGCCATCGGCGAGTCCGCCTGGTCGCCATCTCCTACTTCCTCGACGGCGCCGACGTCGCCGAGACCACCTACCAGCCCTTCGGCACCAAGGGCCGGCCGTGTCGGCTCATCGTGCGCCGGGTGCGGCCCACACCGGGCAGCCAGCTGGCGCTGTTCGTCGAGTTCACCTACCACGCCTTCATCACCGACCGAGAAGGCGAGATGGTGGAGCTCGAGGCCGACCACCGACGCCATGCCGAGATCGAGAACACCATCCGTGACCTGAAATACGGTGTCGGTCTCAACCATCTGCCCTCCGGGCGCTTCGGTGCCAACGCGGCGTGGTTGGCTCTCAACGTCATGGCTCACAACCTGGCCCGCTTCAGCACCAGGATCGGACTCGGCGACAGCCTGATCACCACCGAGACCCTTCGCCGCCGCTACCTGAGCCTCCCGGGACGACTCACACGCTCAGCCCGACGCGTCACCTTGCACCTGCCGGCACGCTGGCCATGGGCGGAGCGATTCGTCGCTGCGCTCACCTGTCACCGCGACGTCTTGCTCGTGACCTGACTGTCGTGTGGACGTGGCCCCGAGCAACCCGGGGCCGCCAGTGCAGATTGCCGATCACAAGAACCTCTGGTTCAACGCGTCCCAGAACACGTCACAGCGACTGACCACCTCACCGCACAGACAGGCGGGTTACACATCGTTGGCAAAAGCCGTCGCACCGAGGCCGATCGGTGGATCAGGGCTTAGCTTAGAGCTTCTGAACTGAAGGGTCCCCCAGCACTGCCATGGCAACGAGTTCTCGACGCAATGTCTTGCCGACCTCGCTCTTCGGCAACTCGTTCACGTGCCGGAAAGCCACGGGGATCTTGTAGGCCACCAGGTGGCCCCGGCAGAGACGATCCAGCTCCGCGTCAGGCGCGTCACCGACGACGAAGGCCACCGGCACCTCACCGAGGCGCTCATCGGGTAGGCCGACCACCGCCACCTCGCTCACGCCGGGTGAGAGGAGCAGCACCTCCTCGACCTGACCCGGAAACACCTTGTTCCCGCCGCGATTGATGACGTCGCCAACCCGACCTTCGATCCAGACGAAGCCATCAGCGTCAATGCGGGCGAAGTCCCCGGTGCGGACGTATCCCTCCGGATCCAGTCGATCATCGAGGCTTTCGCCGTCCGCGTACCCCGAGGCCATCCGCGGCGGCTTCACCAGCAACTCCCCGACGGTGTCGGCCGGCGTCGGCCGCTCCGTCCTCCCCCACCACCTTGATCGCCACCCCGGGATGAGGCCGGCCCACTGCTCCGATCTTTTCGGGGTGATCCCGGGCATCGGCCGCGGTCCATCCGATGACTTCTCCGATTTCGGCCTGGCCGTAGCCATTGAGCACCGTGACGCCGAACTTGTCGGAGAATCGACGGGCCGCCAGGGGCGAGAGCGGCGCGGTGATGCTCCGCACGTAGCGCAGCGGCGTCAGATCGGTGACGTGCGGATCGTCGGCGAGCATCACCATGGCGGCAGGCGGCAAGACGGTGGAGCGAATGGAGAACCGGCCCACGAGCGTGGCGAACTCCGAGGTGCTGAATCGGTCCATGAGGACGAGCGAAGCTCCGGCCCGCAGTCCGAACAGGACGTTGTAGATGCCGGCGTTGAGGGCCAGGGACACCGGGACCAGGTTCGGCGATGGTGGACGAGCCGGATCGGCGGGCCGGCCCCGCAGCGGACCGAGGACGCGGTCGAGCAGCTCGAGGTACCCGGTGTGCGTCTGGAGGATGGGCTTCGGCGTTCCCGTCGTTCCGGACGTCCAGGTGACAAAGGCCGTATCGGGCTCGTAGCGCGTGGGCGACACGCCCGACGAGCGCACTCCCGCGGCGTCGATCACGGCGGCGGGGGCGGTCGATGAAAGAACGTGGTCCAGCTCGGCCTGGGGCTGCCGTGGGTTGGCCGGCACGAACACCGCCCCGGCCAGCCAGACCCCGAACATGGCGAAGACGAACTCGGGCCCGTTGGGCAGCTGGACCACCACCGCCTGGCCGGGCTCGACGCCGGCGGACCGCAGCCATGCGCCGATTCGGGCGGCTTCGGCCGCGGGCGGCGCCGGCCGTGACCGTCCGGTCCACCGTGCTGATCAGGTCCTCGCCGTCCGAAAAAGGGTGCGCGGTCAGCAGGTCCGCCAGATTGCCCGCGGCCCCCGTCATGAGCCGGCGCTACGGCGAGAGACGGCCCGCGGCGCAATCGGATACGAGCCAATCGCGGCCCGACGCTGCGGACCCCGTGGTCAGGAGGTGGGTGAACGGCTCAGACACGGAGCATCCTTTCCGAAGGCTTCTCACCGCCCCGGCCCTCCGGCCGAGCAATTGTATACTTTATATTTGTTCGCCTCCCACCCTCTCGGGAAACCGGGGTGGCCGGCCCGGGGATAGGTCGATGATCTGGGTCGGGGTGATGCCTGGCGCAGGATGTGTTGGTGATGGGATCAAGTCCAGTGCGGGACGGCATGCCTGCACGCGAGTGTGAGGAGTCCCGCGATGGCAGACAGTGCAAGCGGTTGGGCGGGGTCACCAGACCCGATCAAGATCGGCTGGCTCGGCTCAGCACTCGACGGCCCCGATGGCGGCTACAACAAGATCCACCGGATGGCCTTCGATGAAGCGCTCGAGCAGGGCTTGCTCGACCGCCCAGTCGAGTTCGTGCTCCACGCGGAGAACGGTTTGCCCGTGGCTCGGCTCGCAACACGGCGGATGGGTTCAAGTACCTCGTCGACCAAGGCTGTATCGGCATCGCCGGTGCGTACAGCTCGGACAACGCGATCATCGCCGCCCCGCTCGCCAACGAGCTCAAGGTACCCCTGATCAGCTGGGCGGGTACCGAGCGATTGGCCGGCGACTACTGCTTTCGACTCGGTAACGGGGACTGCGGTGGTGACGCCGCGCTCTGCGTCGCCTGGCTTGCTGCGACACGGGTACAAGCGTGTCGCCGTGTTGAGCGAGGTCTCACCCAATGGCGAAGAGTACTTTCGCTTCTTCCGACAAGAATGCCGCAGGCACAATCTGAAAATCGTCTCGCTCGAGACCGTCAGCCAGCAGCCGGCGAATCTGACGGAGAACCTCGACAACCTTCGGCAGTCGAACCCGGATGCCCTCTGCTACATGGGCTACGGCATGCTGGCGGCGCAGGGTCTCCTGCGCAAGGCGCTCGACGAATTGTCGTGGGATCCCCCGCGGATCATGGGGACGGCCTTCATGTTCTATCTGATGGGTTTCGAGAAGTTCGAGGGCTGGGTGGGAATCGACCAGTTCGACCCGAACAACCCGCTGGTCGAAGGATTTCATCGTCGGTTTGTCGAGCGACATGGGGAGGACCCACCGATGTGGCCCAACGCCATCCCGGTGCTGGCGTACGACACGGCTCGCGTGCTGGCTGAGGGTCTCTTCCGCGCACCCACGCTCTCGGGACCCGGGCTCAAGGACGGGCTCGAGAGAATCCGCTTCATGCCGAGTACCACCGGCGGGCCGCGCACCCACATCGCTGCCGCGCCGCACGAGCATGGAATGTTCCGAGGAGACTGGCTGCTCTACGGCCGGGTGCGCGACGCAAAGCTGGAGTTCGAGGGCCTCTTTGAACCCGCGGAGTGACACGACGGGACGAAGGACCGTCCGACTGTGCTGGTCCAGCCGAACCACATAGCCTTCACTGAGTTCAGCACCCGCGAAGGAAGGGGCGCCATGCACGCCGACGACTTGATCATGGTCAGTGTGGACGACCATCTGGTCGAGCCGCCCAACCTCTTCGAGGGCCGGTTGCCTGCCAAGTTTCAGGACCGGGCGCCCAGTGTGAAGCGCCTGCCCGACGGCAGTGACGTCTGGGTGTTCAACGGGCACACCATCCCCAACATCGGCTTGAACGCCGTGGCCGGTCGGCCCGAGAGGAATATGGCATCGAGCCGACGGCATTCGAGGAGATGCGGCCCGGCTGCTTCGACGTCCACGAGCGCATCAAGGACATGAACGCCGGCGGAGTGCTTGGCTCGATGAACTTTCCCTCCTTTCCCGGCTTCAGTGCCCGCCTCTTCGCCGCCTGTCACGACAAGGACCTCGCACTCGCCGTCCTGCGTGCCTACAACGACTGGCACATCGACGAGTGGTGCGGCTCGTACCCCGGTCGATTCATCCCGATGGCGCTGCCCATCCTGTGGGATCCCGAGCTCTGCGCGGAGGAGGTGCGCCGAGTGGCCGCCAAAGGCTGCCACTCCTTGACCTTCACCGAGAACCCGGCCGCGCTCAACTACCCGAGCTTTCATGACGCCTCGTGGGACCCGCTGTGGACGTGCACTGTGCGACGAGCAGGTTGTGTTGTCGATCCATCTCGGCTCATCGGGCCAGCTCGCCGTCACGGCTCCGGATGCCCCGGTTGACGTCATGATCACCCTGCAGCCGATGAATATCTGCAGCGCTGCCTCAGACCTGTTGTGGTCCCGCGTGATCAAGACCTTCCCCGATATTCGCATCGCCCTCTCCGAGGGCGGCACGGGATGGATTCCCTACTTCCTCGACCGGGTGGATCGCACCTATGAGATGCACCACAAGTGGACCGGGCAGGACTTCGGCGGCAAGTTGCCCAGCGAGGTGTTTCGCGAGCACTTCCTGACCTGTTTCATCTCGGATCCGATCGGGATCCAGCTTCGTCATCAGATCGGCATCGACAACATTGCCTGGGAGTGCGACTACCCCCACTCCGACTCGTCATGGCCACATGCCCCTGAAGAGCTGGCTCGCGTGGCGGCCGGGGTACCGGACGATGAAGTGGAGAAGATCACCTGGGAGAACGCGTGTCGCTGGTACTCCTTCGATCCGCTGGCCCATCGGCCCCGGGAGCAATGCACGGTCGCGCGCGCTACGAGCTGAGGCGATCGGACACGACGTGTCCATCCGCTCGTTTGATCAGGGTCGCTTCGAGCGAACCGGCAAAGGTGTGGACTTGGGCACCATCGCGGCGAAGGCAACCGCCTAGTTGTTCACACTCGCGGCGCCTCCAACGGGAGGTCGAGGCCAAGCAACTCGATGGCGTTCCCCCGTGCCAAGCGGTTGACGATCTCGGGTGCTTGATGACCGAACTGTTCAGCGGCCGCCTCGACTGAGTGCGGCCACGTGCCGTCTTGGTGGGGATAGTCAGTCTCGAAGACCACATTGCGCGGACCGACGCGGTCGAGAAGCGCCATGCCAACCGGATCTTTGAAGAAGCAACTCCAGATCTGTCGGTAGTAGTACGTGGAAGGTGGTTCGGGACAGTACAGCTGGGAGTTGCTCCAACCTCGGTGGGTCAGCCACACGTCGTCCGCTCGCTCGAGCAAGGTAAGGGATCCAGCCGATCTGGCATTCCGCGAAGAGCAGCTTGAGCTGCGGGAAGCGTTCGAGAACACCGGAGAACATGAAGTCGGACATCCCGCCAATGCTGTTCCCAAAGAGAATGGTGGCCGGCACTGCGTCCGGTGCGTCGGGCGACGTCTGTGGCGTCTTGGTGCCCGAACCCACGTGCATGCAGACGACGGTCCCAGTCTCCTGGCAGATCCGGAACAATGGATCCCAGTAACCTGAGTAGATGCTGGGAAGACCCAGGAAGGTCGGGAAGCTCGCTGAAGGCCACGGCCCGTACGCCGCGGGCCGCGTTACGCGCGACCTCGGCTACCGCGAGTTCAACGTCCCAAAGCGGGATGAGGCAGAGCGGCAGCAGTCGGCCTTCGCTCGAACCGCACCACTCCTCCACCATCCAGTCGTTGTACGCCTCGACGCACAGCAGACGCGAGAGTCCGGTCTTTGCCCCACAGGAATTGTTGTCCGCAGAATCTGGGGTAGTTCGGGAAGCAGAGCTGGGCCTGCACTCCGTTGAGACTCATGTCCTCCAGACGCGCCTTCGGTCTGCCAACAGCCCGGACGCATCTCGTCATAGGTGACTCCCTTGAGCACCACTTCTTCGGCCGGGAAGCCGGCGGCGGCGATGGTGCGCTTGACCGAGGCCCGATGATCCTCGTAGCACCACCAGGCAACCGGCGGGCCGTCGGTGCCCGGGAGCTTCGACGTAGGAGGCCCCTTCGAGTTTGGGCACCCCCCCGGGCATGTACTCGATATGGGGCCCTGCGTCGCGTAAACGGGCTGGAAGGCGGCTGGACCACACGTCCGGAGGCTCGACGACGTGCGCATCCAGGTCCACGATCCAGGGGATCTTGCTTGACGTCTGATTCCAGTACGGTCGCCATCACCATATATTATATCCAATTTACGAGCCGGGCCAGGTGCGCATTCAGGACCGCGGCAAGCCGGCATCAGTGGGTCGCGGCCTCTCGCGTGAGTACCGCCCAGCTACACGAGAATGGGCAGTTGCTGATACGCCGCGCACGGTGCTGGTGTGGAGCGGAACGGAGCGCTCCTTGTCGACGGTCCAACTCTTGTAGCGCTTGAAGGTCTCTTCGAGTGCGATCTTGCCCTCCATCCGGGCCAGCGCCGCGCCCAGACAGAAGTGAATGCCGTACCCGAACGCAACGTGCAGTCGGAAGTTGCGGCGAATATCGAATTGATCCGGTTCGGGGTACACACGTTCATCGCGCCCGGCGGAACCCGTCAGCAGGAGCACTTTTGAATTGGCGGGGATGCGTTGCCCATGAAGTTCGACCTCTTGGGTCAGCCACCGACCCTGGACAGGTGACGGCGACTCGTAGCGAAGGAGCTCCTCAATGGCATTCGGTATCAGAGATGGATCCTGCACCAGCGCGGCCAGCTGCTCAGGATGGTCGGCCAGAATGAGCCCGGCCCACCCCAGCAGGCGGGCAACAGTTTCCGTGCCAGCGCTGACCAGAAGGATTCCGAATTCCGTGCATTCTTGAGGGGTGAGGCGCCGCGGAGCGCCGTCAGCGCCAGGGATCTCCGCGTGCACCAGGTCGGTGAGCATGTCGTCCTGCGGTTGCTCTCCGCGTTCCTTGATCAGTTGCCCGAGGTACTCGAAGAGCCACACCGCCGACTGAACGGACATCTCGTTGGCCATGCCAACCCCGGGCTCAAGATGGAACAGACCATCGATGTGGTGGCGCACATCCTCACGATCAGAAGGGGGTACGCCGAGCAGCATGGCAATGACCGTGGCGGGGAGCCGGGCCCCGAAATCCTGTACATAGTCGAAGCTGTCCAGTCCCTGCTGAGCATCGAGGAGACTCGCGCAGAGGGTTCGGATTTCATGCTCGAGCTCTGCCACGCGACGAGGCGTGAAGGCCTTCGACACCAGACGGCGCAAAGCTGTGTGCTCCGGCGGGTCGAGGAAGATCATCATGCCCTCGGTTTGGGCCTCCTCGGTCATGCTCTCCAAGACGGTGGAATGTGCGGAGCTGTAACGCTGCGGATCGCGGTGGGCTCGGTCGATATCCTCAAAGCGACTCAGAGCCCAGAAGTCGTATTGATCGTTGTAGTACACCGGCGCCTCGTCGCGGAGCCGTCTCCACACCGGATGAGGATCGTCCTTGAGCGATTCGTCGAACGGGTCCCAACGCAGGTCGTCGGGTTGACCGGGGAATCTGCTCATCTCTCGGTTACCTCGTGCGCTCGCGCCTTATTCATGCATCCATCCTTCTGGGCTGATCGCAAATGGATTGAGCCGATTGAACCGTGCCTTGTGCTGCGCTCACGATGCACTGCGGCTCGTCAGTCGATCGCTCGTCAACATAGAACCTAGTTTCATTCACTCCTCTTTAGCACAGACTAGCGAGTTTTCCCTCGTGAGCTAGACTCTGCTTCTAGTGATGCATTCGCACCGCCAGAGACGCGCCGCGCTGTCACGGATCGGCGTGATGAAGCCTCAGGACGAGGCTGACATGGCCGAACCGGTATCGCCGAACCTGTTGACCGAGGATCAGCTGGCACGCCGTCAGCGCATCATCGACGCGGGACTCGTGCTGCTGGAGCGCAACGAGTACGAGCGCATCCAAATCAAGGACGTGGCCGAGGAAGCCGATGTTGCTCTTGGCACGCTGTACCACTACTTCTCGTCGAAGGAGCACCTCTTCGCGGAGGTACTCGTCAAATGGGCAGCCACCCTCAAGTCCAGCCTTGCTCGTCATCCCCCACAAGGCCTGACGCCACGCGAGAAGCTCACCGAGGCACTCCATCGTTCGGTTCGCGCTTTCCAGCATCAGCCTCAGCTGGCCCGGCTCATCGCGTCACTTGAGTTGTCGTCGGACCCCTTCGCCACAGAGATCCTCGAGAGAATGGACCAGACCACATCGAGCGTTTACATGGAGTTGCTCGACGGTGTGGAGCCTCGTCGTGCCCGTACGATCGTCCGGACAGTGGATGCCGTCCTCGACAGCCAGTTGCGTGCATGGTCCGCTGGGCGTCTGCCCGATCACCGGCGTCTACGACTATCTCAGCGAGAGTATCGACCTCATCTTCGAAAGAGATCCCGAGGTCAAGGACGCTGATCCTCATGAACGCCAGCGAGGTCGTCAGCCTCGGCGGCGATGGAGCGCATGATGGGGTCGACGCTGCCACCGACGTTCTGGGAGCTCGTCGTTCAAGCGGCCAAGGAACAACCGGACGCCCCTGTGGTATCCGACGACCACGGCCGGTCGTTGACCCGAACTCAGCTCCGCGACGCAGCGGAAGCTACGGCCGCCGCGCTCTCAGCTCGGGGGGTCAGACCCGACACGGTGGTCTCCTGGCAGTTGCCAACGACGATCGAAGCCGCGGTACTCCTGGTCGCGCTGGCACGGATCGGCGCCGTCCAGAACCCATTGATCCCAATCCTGCGTGAGCGGGAGGTGTCGTTCATCACCCAACAGGTCGGTACGCGAGCTGCTCATCGTGCCGGAGGAGTGGCGAGGCTTTCCGCACGGGGCCATGGCGCGGGACCTTGCCACTTCCGGTGGTTTCGAGGTGATGGAGATCGATCTGCACGAGCTGAGCACTCGTGGATCCCCACAGGGCCTCCGTCTGCCGATCGCAGACCCGAACAGCTCGGCGCTCTCCCCATCGCCATCCATCGACGGTCCCCGTTGGATCTACTACTCGTCAGGCACCACCGCCGACCCCAAGGGCGCCCGCCATACGGACACCAGCATCATGTCCTCGTCCAACGCCTTGCTCGAACTCATGGGATTCGGCGAGGACGATGTCTATCCAATCCCTTGGCCGATCACGCACATCGGTGGCGCGTCCGTCCTGGCATCAAGCATTCGCGGCGGGGTCCACCTCGTCCTCTTCGAGACCTTCGACCCTGCGGAGACCCCCCGCCGGATGGCCCTCTACGAGCCCACGGCGCTGGGCACAGCCGTCCCATTCTTCCGGGCGTACCTGGACGCCGCGCGCGAGAACAACGACGCGGCACTCTTTCCCAGCCCTGCGGTTCGGAACTTTCGGCGGTGCCCCCGTTCCCACCGAGATCCACCACGAAATGCGGGCGATGTTCGGCGTGCCCCTCATCGGCAGCTGGGGGCTCACCGAGTTCCCCAACGCCACGTCCGCGGCACCCGATGACTCTGTGGAGATCCTCACGACGTCGGTTGGACGGCCGGCGTCGGGCGTCTCGGTGCGCGCCGTCGACACGCAGGGAGACGTCTGCGCAGCAGGGACAAGAAGGCGAGCTTCTCCTTCGAGGTCCACAATGCTTCTCCGGCTATGTCGATCCGACGCTCGACGAGGCTTCGTTCGACGCCGATGGATGGTTCCACACCGGTGACCTCGGCACGATCGATGCCGCCGGAAACGTCCGCATCACGGGCCGCCTCAAGGACATCATCATCCGCAACGCAGAGAACATTTCCGTCGTCGAGGTCGAGGAAATGCTCTACCGTCATCCCGCCGTCGCCGATGCGGCCGTACTCGGACTTACCCGACACACGCACGGGAGAGCGGGTCGTGGCCGTTGTGGTGCTCCAGGAGGGATGCCAAGTGGAGCTGAACGATATCCGTGAGCACTGCCGCCTTGAGGGTCTCGCCGTCCAGAAGTGCCCCGAGCAGCTGGAAATCGTCGATGCGCTTCCCAGGAACGCAATGGGCAAGGTACTCAAGCAGGACCTGCGCTCGCGTCTCATGTAGCTGCGTTTCAACGGCCTCGCCGACGAGTACGCGACCCTCATCGCGGCACGAATCCGTTAGCGCAGTTTCCACTCTCCTCGCTTCTGTTGCGTGAAGAGCTCTTGGCCTTCTTGCAGCGCCTGGGCGCTCGTGCCGAGCTGAAGGAAGACATTTCCCAGGCCGAGAGCTTGCTCCCGCGAAAGGCTCCGCGCCGCCCACAAAGTCCGCAGCGTTGCCTGCACGCTCGTCGGCGGTTGCGAGGCGATGACCTCTGCGAGTGCTCGGCTGGACTCGAGGAGCTGCTCCTTCGGGACAACGTCGCACACCAGTCCGGCCTCACGGGCAGTCCGCGCCGACATCCGCTCATCAACCCCCACCAGGCTCATCCGCACCAGGTCCCCGAACGCCATCCTGTTGGTCAGCAAGATTGGCTCATAGACAGCCGTCATCGTGAAGCTCACATGCGGATCAAAGAACGTGGCATTCTCTGCCGCGATGATGATGTCGCTCTCGCCGAGGAGGTAGAACCCTCCGCCACAGGCCATGCCGTTCACTGCGGCAATGACGGGCTTCCACAACCCCTGACTCTTCGGGCCGATCTTTTGGCCGGGATCGTCGTAGGTGAAGGGATCGAATTCCTCGTCGGTCGGAATATCGCCACGATCGATGCCCGTGCAAAATGCTCGATCTCCGGCGCCGGTCAAGACGACAACCCTTACCGCATCGTCGAGGCGAATATGGCGCCAGAGCGCAGCGAGTTCGTCTTGCATGCGCTCGTTGAACGCATTGTGCACTTCAGGCCGATTCAGTGTCACCTGTGCGACATAGTCGCGAACGTCATATGTGATCGTCGCTGAGACCATCCGGTATGACCACGCTGCTCATCGGTCGAACCTATCAAACGCCGGCAACGTCGCCGCCCTGCATGTCTGTCCCTTTCGTCGTGATGACGCGTGATGAAGGATGCTGGTCACGCCTTGGAAACGAGTGCACAGTCCACGACCGTGCGGCATGCCACGGCCTCAGATAATATAATATGCAAATCTCCCAGATGAACCAACGACTGTCCGGATTGGACTCCATGCGACGTTCCACGAAAGAGGTATTTCGAGTTATGGACTGGTTGCCGAGCGCCGTACGTGATGTTTCCGAACGAGGTGATTGCAGTCCGCCCACAGGTCGGTCCGGGACTCTCATGAACTCCGAAGGGCACAACGAAAGCCCGATCGACTCAGCAGGAAGTGCCGATGATGGCGCTGTGAGAACGATGCCGAAGGTATCGACGTGACTCGGCTCTTCCGCCTTGATGGGCGGGTGGCGCTGGTCACTGGGGGTACTCGCGGGATCGGCCGCGCGATCGCCGAAGGATTCGGGCATGCCGGGGCTCGCGTGGTTGTTGCGAGTCGAAAGCCCGACGCGTGTGCGGAGACCGAGGAGGCATTGCGTTCGCTGGGCATCGACGCCACTGGCATCGCCTGCCATATGGGCTCGTTGAGCGATGTGCGTGCCCTCGTCACAGCAACCGTGGAACGCTTCGGTGCGCATCGATGTCGTGGTCAACAACGCTGCGAATGCGCTTGCTGAGCCCATCGGTAGCTTCACCGAGGCGGGATTCACCAAATCGATCGACGTCAATGTAAAGGGCCCGCTCTTTCTCATCCAAGAATCCCTTCCCTACTTGCGCGTCTCGGACCATGCGTCGGTGATCAACATGGTTTCGGCGGGAGCCTGGCTCTTCTCTGCCACGGTCGCCCACTACGCCGCCGCCAAGGCCGCCATGGTCTCGTATACCAAGGCGCTGGCCGCTGGCCTGGCCCCTGAAGGCATTCGAGTCAACGCCCTCGCCCCAGGATCCGTCGACACCGACATGACACGCGCCACCGGACCAGCAGCCACCGCCGGTATGGCCCGAGCCGCCTTGCTGCGACGGGTGGCGAACGCCACACGAGATGGTGGGGCCGGCCCTCTTCCTCGCCTCCGATGCGTCGAGCTACGTGACGGGCACCGTGGTCCACGCCGATGGTGGTCTCGTCACCCGCTGACGGAGCAGGACTCGGGACGCCGGACGCTCTTCGGCGAGATGGGCGCCGGCGCAGGCAGCCGCGTTAGCCATCGCCATTCGGCGGACGGTCGGACTCGCTCGCTCCGCCATCACTCGGTTGGCGGAACGCCGACGCCGAAGATCTCGCCACAGTGCGCTTCGGCCATGGCCGCCAGCGGCAGCTCGAGGCTCGAGCTCGTCCGCCAACGCCAAAGCCGCCTGCAAGTCCTTGCGCGCGAGGTCGGCTGCGGCCTGCATGGCCCTGACCAGCCCCTGGTCATCCGCAGGGGTGAAGGGCGCCACCGTTTGCCGGAACATGAGCGTGGCTGGGCCGCCGGACTGAGCGTCGCTGGCCCTGACCACCTGGGCCAGCTTGGCGAGCTCAATGCCGGCGGCTTCGGCCAGGACCTGCCCCTCGTAGGCGGCCAGCCACCCTCCGTACTGCACCAGGTTGCGAGCAAGCTTGGCCGCCAACCCGGTGCCGAACGGCCCCATGGTCACGGTGAGCGAGCCAATGGCCTCGAACAGCGGAGCGAGACCGGCGATCACTTCAGGATCGCCGCCGCACATGCAGACCAGGTTCCCGGAGGCCGCCGCAGACGGCCCGCCGCTGACGCCACAATCGATGATGGGCACACCGAGCGCCGTCGCTTCGGCGCCGATGGCAGCCACGCACGCCGTGGTGATCGTGCTGACCACGACGACGGTGGTACCAGGTAGCACCGGCGGCCAGCGCGCCTTCGGGGCCCGACAGTACGGCACGGACCTGCTCGTCGTTCACTACGGCCACCACGACGACGTCGGACTCCCGAGCCAGATCGGCTGGCGAAGCGGCCACCGTGGCGTAGTCGGCGTGGCGAGTGGGTCGCCTCGTCCCGGATGTCACACACGACCAGCGGCAATCCGGCGGCGTGGACGTTGGTGGCGATACCGCCGCCGATGGTGCCAAGTCCGATGACCCCGATCGTCGGACCGGATGTGCGCTGTTCTGCGAACAAGAGAGATCCCTTCTGGCTGGGCAGGAAACCTGGCCGGAGCTGACGCGCCTGTCCATAGTCTCGTCGAGTTCTCCGCCAATCTAACTCGGCACCGAGGAGCGGGCGTTCGGACCGACATCTTGCAGCACGTCCACTGGCATCCGCGTCTGGCGTTCTCAGGTGAAGTCGGACCCACCGTCCACGTTCACATCGGCTCCGGTCATGTAGCTGTTCACGCGGGAGCCGAGGAAGGCGATGACGGGTCCGATCTCGGCCGGGCTGCCGGCTCGTCCCAGATAGGCGGGGTGACCAAAATCCTCTGCGATGACCCGCATGGCGTCGGTGAGGCTGGTGCTGTCCACTCCACGTTCTGGGGGGAGGGAGCGGAGGTAGCCCTGCATCCCCTCCGAGAGGAAGGACCCGGGCGAGACGGTGTTCACGAGGATGCCTTCGGGCGCCAGCGATTGGGACAGGTTCTTCGTCAGACTGCTCAGCGCGGCCTTGGCTGCGGTGTACGCCACGAGGTCGGGACTCTGCCGCTTGGTGGAATGGGCCGAGACGTTGACGATCCTCGCGAAGGCACCCCGGCGGAGGAGGGGCACGGAGCGGCGAATCGTGCGGACCGCGCTGAGCACCCCGATGTCGAAGGTGGCCCGCCACTCGTCATCGTCGAGTCCGGTCGAAGGGACCGATCCCGACGTCGACCGGTCCAGCGGCGTTGACCAGGACCTCCAAGGCCTCCCACCGTTCGCCCAGACGGTCGATGGCCGAGTCGACCTCGCTCAGGTTCGTCAGGTCCGCCGCCAAGGGGACGCTCTCAGGGCTCCCCACAGAGCGCTCAGCGATGGCGACCGTGTCATCGAGTGCCTCGCTGGCCCGGGCGAGCACCGCCACGCGGGCACCCTCTCGCGCAAAAGTCTCGGCGGCGGCGCGGCCCATCCCCCGCGAGCCGCCCACCACAAGCACACGTGCGTCAGCAAGCCCGAGATCCACTCCACTCCTCCTGTCCCCTGGGCGACCCGCTCCGCAGCGCCTCGAATGCCCGGCGATTCGCAAAGCTGTGCGAGAGAAGAGCGCTCCGGCAGAGAGCAGCAAATCCCGTCACAGTAGGACGACACACCTGGCGCCCGGCTTAAGGCGACGGCGTCGAGTTGCCCGAGTCACCTATGAGAAACCGGAAACGGTCCTGTGCCCAGATGTCTTGGGTCGGGTCAGTTCCACGAGGGATAGCATATTTTATCCAACCAGCTTCGTCGCCGCGGAATCTCGAGCCTCCTCGCACCAGGAGTGCGGCGAAATCCGTGCGAGACCGAAGTCAAGGAAGCGCTTCCGTTCGGCAGCGGCCCTGAATATATGGTCTGGGTCGCTCCAGATGGAGGAGAGGGTTCGCATGGACACCTTGAGGTTCGATGGACGAGTGGCGATTGTCACCGGAGCCGGGCGGGGAATCGGTTTGGAGCACGCTCGGTTGCTCGGGTCACACGGCGCGGATGTACTTGTCAATGACCGAGGCGTCGCTATCGACGGAAGGGGTCGAGATGACGGACCAGCCCGACGGGCTGCCGAGGCGATACGCGCCGCCGGTGGGTCGGCGGTGGCTGACGACTCTGACGTCTCAACCCCGGAAGGAGCCATCCGCCTGGTTGAGCGGGCCGTCGAGGCGTTCGGGCGGCTGGACGTGCTCATCAACAACGCGGGCATCTACAACACGGACGACTTCCCCAATATCGACCCCACCGACTTGCGGCGGCACCTCGACGTGCATCTTGTCAGCAGCTTCTTGACGGTCCAAGCCTGCTGGCCCCACATGGTGACAAGCGGATACGGGCGGATCGTGCTCACCACTTCTACGGCGGCTCTCGGAATGCGCAGCCTCACTTCCTACGGGACCGCGAAGGCATCGGTCATCGGCCTCACCCGGGCTCTCTCGGCCGTCTCTGCTGGCAGCGGCAGTGACATCAAAGTCAACGCGCTCGCACCTATGGCCAATACGCGCATGATGTCGAGCGCGGGATCTAGGCGGCGCCGACCCGGATCCTGAACCGGAACGTCATCCGGCGCTTGTTGCCCCCATGGCCGCGGTGCTGGCGCACCAATCCTGCCCCGTCCAAGGCGAGGTCTTCTCGGCGGGAATGCGGCGCTATAGCCGTCTGTTCCTCGGCGAGACCGGCGGCTACGTGCACGAGAGTCTCGACGTGAGCCCGGAAATACTTGCCGAGCAGTGGGAGACCATCTGTGATGCACGTGATTACGAGATAGTCGAGGACACTGAGAGCTGGGTCGCCCGCAACGCCCAAGCGATCCAGGCCAAACCCATGATCTGAAAAACGACTTGCGATACCCCTGTGAGCGGATGGGTCGAATGGTGCCAGCGTGGATCCGATCGCGGAGTCGGGCTCCTCTTTCGGCCTAGACGGAATCCCCTCACGCGTCGGTGGAAGGAACTAAGAGCAGAAGGTACCGGGGCTGTGAACCCGACCGAACACATAGGCGTCTGGCCAGCCCATGTCAGCCAGGCGCGATTCTTGTCGGGCGATGACGGCCGGTAGATCGGATGGTTGCCATTCTTCGACGAGCTCATCGCCATGGAGGGAGTGCACCGGTCTGCGCAGCTCCACGAGAAGCTGCAGGCTGTAGGCGATGCGGCCAGTCAGCACCGCCGGATCACCCGTGCACAGTGCTAACGCAGCCTCGGCCATCGTGTCGAGCGGCTCGAACATCACCTCGTCGATCCATCCCGCTGCGACGAGGCTCGGCGTGGCAATGGCCGCCTGGGGTGAAAGGGCGTTGACGGCGATCCCCTCACCCGCACACTCGCTCGCTGCCGCGACCGTCAAGCGATTCAACGCAGCCTTCGATGCTCCGTATTGAAAGCCCGCAGTGGCCGGTTTGTTGGTGGGAAAGGGCGGCCCAGGTGGAAGCTCGGCGGCGAACGAAGTGAGGTTGAGGATCCAGCCCTTACCGCGTGCACGCATGCCGACCACGACCCCGCGCATCAACTCCCAGGGTGCCCAGAGGTTCACCTGGAGACAGCGCTCGAGGGTTTCGACGGTCGTCGTCTCGAAGGGCTTGTAGCCGTTGACCGCCGCATTGTTCACGAGAATGTCGATCGGACCCAGTTCCTCCTCGGTCCGTGCGACGAGGTCGGCTCGTCCACCGCCCGGAACGGAGAGGTCGCATGGAATGACGCGAGCTTCCGAACCCATCGCGTCGATTCGCCGCTTGGTCTGTTCCAAGCCCTCCACTGAGCGGGCGGTGATCGCCACCTTGGCGCCTTCGGCCGCAAGGCGAAGTGCGATGGCCGTTCCCGTTCCCCCCTTGCTCGCCCCGGTGACGAGGGCGACCATGCCTTCGCAGCTTCGCCCCGACATCACACCGATCCTTCCTCGAATGACGAACGAGGGCCTTCGTCCTCTCGCAGACATCGTACGTTCCCTCCGGCGTGGCCATCGGCAGAAACGAGTACCGGCCGGTCGTCGCCAACGGAACCGCTCACGGGAGAAAGGCCTCTGCGGTCTCCCATATGTAGTCGATGTCGTCGTCGCCCAGCACGCGTGGTTGGAAGGTAGGACGAGACCCTGCTCCATGATCTGGTCAGCCGTGGGTAGGCCGTCAGCGGGCACACGGCAGGGAACATGGCGGAACGCCGGCTGGCGGGTGACGTTGCCAGTCCACACCATCCGGGTATCGACGCCGTTGCGCTCCATGTGTTCCTGAAAGGCGGAGCGCCGTACCCCTGACTCAGGAAGGATGCGGATCGGAAACATGTGCCAGGCCGTGTCGAGCTCGAGGGTCGTTCGAGCGAGGGCGAACACGTCGGGGCGCTGGCCGAAGTGCTCGTGCAAACGGGCGAAGTTCCGCTTCCGGGTCTCAAGGTTGGCCTTGAGCTTGTCCAACTGCACCAGGCCGAAGGCGGCAGACAGCTCCGAGGGTTCGAAGTTCCACCCCACCTCGTCGAAGATGAACAGATTGTCGTATTCCAGATCATCCTCGTCCAGGGACGAGAAGAATCGACTTTCAGTCCCTCGGGCCGAGCCGAAGAGTTGGATCTCCGAGCGGCGGCCCCACCGTCGAAGCAACAGGCAACGATCGGCCAGCCCCTCGTTATCGACGCACACCATCCCGCCCGTCCCAGCGGCTGTGATGATATGGCTAAGGGCAAAGGAGGTCACCGAGATGTCCGAACGGGTACCGGTGGGAGTCCCGCGCAACGTCGAACCCAGACGCGTCGCATGAGTCCTCCACCACCTTCAGGCCATTTCTATCGGCCAAGGCCCGGATGGCATCCCAGTCGGGCGCGTTGCCGATCAGATTCGGTACCAATATCGCTTTGGTCCGCGGACCGATCATCGCGGCCATCCCGTTCACATCCACGTTGTACGTGTCGGCCTCGACGTCCACGAAAACAGGGATGAGACCCGCCCGCACGAGTGGCGCTACATCCGTCGAGAAGGTGACAGCCGAGGTGAGGACCTCATCGCCCGGCGTCAGTCCGAGGAGTTCGACGGCGAGATAGAGCGCCGAGGAGCCGGAGTTGCACATGATCCCACGTCGCTTCCCGAAAAGCTCGGCGATGCGACGCTCGAAGTCCCGCACGTTGGCGCCGATGCGAAGCGCCTGCGGCCCGCCCGAGAGCACGGCGCATACCGCCTCAACCTCGCGCTCGTCGTGCACGCTCCCGGAGTAAGGGATTCTCCGAATCGGGGTCATCCTCGCTCCCCCAGCTTGAAGATCCGCATTGCATTGTCATGCAGGAACAACGGCCAGACGTGGTCACGAAACGGTACGTTCTCTCAGCTCGTCGAAGATGCGATCGAGGCTCAGGCCCATCGGGTAGCAGAGTCCGTACAGGACTTTCACCGCAGGCCGCTTCACCATCAGCTCTGCGGCGAGGTCTTCCCAGGGCTCAGCGCCGTGCCGCATAACATCCCCAGATCAGGAAAGTCGCAGGAGACTGGTCGAAGTACATGACGTGCTGACACTCTGACGGGACCCGGGGCCGGGAACGTGGTGACCGCAACGACGTGCGACGGGGCGGGGGCCGGCGGATGTCGCGCACCGCCCTACCAATGTCGTTCGGGTCGACTCCAGGCTGGAAACGAAGCGATCAGGATGCCGGCGCAGCATGTCGGAAGCGACCTCATTGCGGAGACCAACGAGGACGATGTCGATCCCATGCTGGCCGCAGCCGAAAGCGTGACTTCCGCTGGATCTTGTTCCGCCGCCTGAGCTAATCGCTCTTTGATGACCCGGCTTGCGGTAGAAGGTGCGAACAGCGAGGTCGACGAACGCCCAGCAAGGGCTTCTCAGCGTGGGCATATGACGAGTCATAGGCCTGCCACTCGCACTTATTGCGAGAACGGAAACGGGCGAAGGCCAACCCCTCACGAAGTCGCGGATAAGGACGCCTGTTGCTGCGGGGAAAGGTGGGCGACGTTCTTTGGGTTGCAGTTCCAGATGGACTGGGTGGGCCGGGTGATCGCCTTGTCGTAGACGAACTTGTTGGGCTCGACTTTGAGCAGAGCAAAGCACGGTGAAGGCTGAGGGTTCTCGTTGGACATGGTCAACTGCGCCACCGGTGATTCAATTCCTCCGGCATCCCAGTTCTTCGTGGCGGCGGCATGGCTGAGCACGCACGACACCGTCAGCTCGGCACCACAGGCCGAGGCCGACTTCGCCCACAAGAGCCACGACTCCGCCCCTTCCTCATCATCGAAGTCGACCGGGTCGCCCTTGGCGTACGTGTGCATGACGTTGACCAGCTGCTCGGTGGAGGGGTTCTGCGAAGCCATCTCGAGTGGCCACCACGACGTCTCGACGTAGACCGGTGGGAGACCCGGGTTGTCGGCGACTCCCGTGGCGGTCGACGAAGTGTAGAACTGGACTCCGAGGATGACGAAGGCCGGGTGGTAGCCGGCGGTCGTCATCGCCTGGAAGTAGGGCACGATGTTGTCGTCCAGGGACGGCCACAGAGCCTCGACGCCCTTGCTCTGGACCTCTTCGATATAAGGCGCCCAGTCGGTCACCGAAATCGGTGGCTCCTGGAAGTCGAGCACATTCCACCCCTGCGCCTCGGCGCCGTACTCGTCCTTGCGCTCGGGCTCGAGGACGGAGGGGTTGTTCTCCCCGCCCATACCCGCCTTCTTGACCGCCTGCGGGTAGGCCTTGGCCAGCGCACCGAACCAACCCGAGGTGATGGTATTGGTGTTGGCGCCACTGGGGTCGACCTGATCGGACGCGAGTTCAGATGCGTCGGACACGACGTAGCCACTGATCTGGCCTAGCCCGCACTTCTCACGCACCGGGACCGAGGGCTGGTCGAGGGCCATGCCACCGCCGACCGCCATGAAGTCGCTCTGACAGGCCGCTGTTGCCTGCTGCGCTGCGTTGAACAGGGCGGCGTCGCGGTTGTCGATGACGATCTTGCGGCCGTTGATGCCGCCGGAGGCGTTGCACCAGTCCGCGAACGCCTGGGCCTGTTGGGGAAACTCCGCCTCGAGGCCCGGCTCGATCGTGTTGGCAGCATCGTTGAACACAGCGATGTTGATGGTCTTGTCCCCCACCCCGCGTACTGAGGACGCACCACCCGTACCCGCCTCGCAGATCTTGCCCAAGCCCGGCCACACGCCGTTGGTGGGGACGCTCGACGACTCCACGCGACTGGACGATGTTGCTGCACCCGTCGCAGCTGACGACAGTGAGACCAATATCGCGGCGAGTGTTACGGTCGCTATTGCTAGCCGCATCGTCGTCGATCGCAGCTCAAAAAGGCCTTTCGGTAACCCCTTCATATCCACCCCGATCATCTTGTACTGGGACATTCAATCAGTAGTTCGGCTCAGATGGGATTCAGCTCGAAAATCAGATTCGAACCCGCGACCCTCACCTTGGCAAGGTGGTGGTTTTCGTCTCTGTGGTTAGCCGCACTCCCCTGCCCTGCTGTTTGGTCCACTGAGTTTCCATTACGGCCACCCAGTCTGTCGCTGTAGTAGAGCGCTCTACTATCCACTCCGAGCCGCCACTGTTCTTCCTTCTCGGATCTTCGGGCGATCTCATGCGACAGCGGGAGAGACGTCCGCCAGGTCTTTACCAAGTACCCAGAGCTGGTCTCCGGGTTCCAAGATGACGTCGCCAGTCGGGACCAGAACTCGACCGTTGCGCGCAATTGAAGTCACCAGGGTGCCCTCGGGAAGGCCGGCCATGCGCAATGGCCTGCCGGCAAGAGTGGAGTCCTGGGTTATGGTTACCTCGAACGCACCTGCTGAAGTACCGAGCGCACCGACGCGCTCAGCCGAAGCCAGGAGCTCTCGGCGATAGGCCCGCACCACGTCGGAAATGGACAGGGTGGCCACGACGTGACGATCGTCATCGAGCACGGGCACCCACGACATGTGTGCCGAAACGATCGATTCGAGGGCCGTGTCGAGCCGACTTCCTTTTGAGATGGCTGGAGCGCCTGCGTCGGCCAGGATTCCCACCGTTGCCTCGGGTTGTGACGACTCACCGAGCTCACTCACAGAGATCGTTCCTTCGAAACGGCCTGCCGCGTCCACGACCGGCGCACCGGGCACGTCTGCCTTGCCGCAGCGCTCGCACGCGCCTCGCGTACCGTTGCCGATGTTGGCAGTACGAGTCGGGGTGGCGCCATGGCGCGCGCTGTTGGGATAGTGGCCAACAGCGGCAGGCCCGCCGTCAGGCGCTGCGCCTCGGTGTCGGCCCGGCTGCGGATCTGGCTTCGATAGATGGAGTCATCGAAGTGGTGCACGATGAGCCACGCGATACCCACTCCAAGCAAAGCGGGGGTCAGGATCGAGAGGCTCCCGGTCATCTCAGCCACCATCAGCATTACAGCCAGTGGTGCGCGCGAGATGCTGCCGAAGCAGCACATCATGCCGACGATCACGTACGGCGATGGATCGTGGCCCATGGAGGGCGCGATGGGCTCAAAAACCCGCCAGACGGCCGCACCCATGAAGGCACCGATCACCATGCCCGGGCCGAAGATGCCTCCCGATCCCCCAGAGCCGATCGAGAGACCAGTAGCGACGATGCGGGCAAAGGGCACGATTAGCACAACCCACAGTGGGATGCCGAGCAATTCTGGGCCGAGGGATTTCTGGATCCAGCCGTAGCCCGTGCCCAGTACCTCGGGAATGACGATCCCAATTGCACCCACCACCAGACCACCGATCGCTGGCTTCACCCATTTGGGGAGTCGGGGGACACCGGCCGAGATGTGGGCAATGCCGTAGAAGCCCTTGGCATAGAGGAGTCCGATGAGGCCACCGAGGACGCCGATGAGAGCGAACCAACCGAGCTGGACGGGATCATCGAAGCGGTAGGGCCCAACGTAGCCGAAGAGGGGTCCGAATCCCTCAACCGAGCCGAAGATGGCGTAGCTGACTGAAGAGGCGATGAAGCACGGCAACAGGGCGCCGGGGTCGAAGTCGTCGCGATAGAGAATTTCCGACGCAAGGACCGCCCCGCCGAGTGGTGCGCCGAAGATGGCCCCGATGCCCGAGCCGATCCCCGTGGCCACTGCGATGCGCCCGTCAGAGGGCTCGAGTTCGAGCACGCGGGTGAGCAGCGACCCGAAGCCGGCGCTGATCTGACCGGTCGGCCCCTCTCGTCCACCAGAGCCACCGGAGCCGATGGTGAGGGCAGAGGCAACGATCTTGACGATGACGGCGCGAAAGCGCACGCCCTTGGGGTTGTGGTGCACCGCTGCGATCGCGGCGTCGGTGCCGTGGCCTTCGGCTTCGGGCGCGAAGCGATACACCAACAAGGCGCCCAGAAGCGCCCCCATGCCCGCGACCAGAGGCAGCACCCACGGCCTAGCGGCGTGCGCCGAACCCGCCAGGTGTCCTTCCGCGACGGGAGTCGGGACGGTGTAGCCGGCGAGAGTCTGTAAGAAGAAGTGCGTGCAGAGTCGCAGGGCTTCGTAGAAGACGACTGCTCCGAGACCCGCGATGGCACCGATTGCGATTCCGAGCACGATCCAGCGCTGGAGGTAAGAGGCCGAGCGGAGCCGGCGGCCCAGTGCCGCTGCCCCCCGACGGGCGCGAATAGAACGACTCGGATGTGGAGCCTGCGACTCCTCGCTCACCGGCCCCGGCTCACAGGTCCCACCCGGTGCTCCAATCCTGCTCAGGGACCTCACCGGCAGTTTGCGCCAAATGGCGGAGGGCATCGACAACCCCCCCACGGGACTCAGTGGGAATCGAGACGATCAACTGCTCGATCTCGGCTCGCCTCCGAGCCGTCACGGTGTCAACGAAAAGGCGGCCTGCGTGCGACAGGGCAATGCGCACCTGGCGCCGGTCACGTCGATCGACGCGGCGCGTCACCAGACCCTTCTTCACCAAGCGGTCGCACATCCTCGATGCGGTCGGTGGCGTCACCGCGACTGCGTCGGCAAGGGCGGCCACGCGCTGGGGCCCGCGGGAAGCCAAGACGACCAACGAGCGGTACTGGGTGAGCGTGACCTCTTCCCCCACGTCGGCGAGCGATCGGGCGGCGATGGCCACGAGCACCCGGCTGGCGCTGAGGACAGCGTCTACCAACTGGTCCTCGCCCGAAACTACGACCGACGTTTGTTGCATAGTGCATCTATTGTGCAGGCTATGGGTTTTTCGCGCAAGCTGGCGCTCCTCGTGCCTCCGGGCCGGTGCACCTGGGCCGGACAGCAAAGGTCGGGGCGGTTGCGGTCCCGTTGGCCTTGATAACCGACCGGATCTTGGATGCACCCTCCCAACCAGCCGCGTCGGTATCGCTGCTCGTCATCGCGGGCGTGTGGGCTGCCGGGATCGTCGGATCTGTGACCACAAGCGAGGGCGCCGCGGCGCACTCCTCCGGGACTCCTCGAGTACCGCTGAGAGTGGCGCCATGCACCACGCTTCTGTCTTCCGTCTCCCGACATGTCGTGAGAAACTGGCAACCACTTGATCGAAGCGAGGCAACTATGGACAGACTCCGTCCGTATCGAGATCAGCTTGCCCTCGCCACGGCCGTCGTCCTACCACTCGGTGTCGCTGCCCTCTTGGTTGCGTTCCGCGCGAACTCTGCGAATACCGCGTCTGCTCTGATCCTTGTGGCTGTCATCGTGGCGGTAGCCGCTCTCGGTAACCGCTTCAGCGGTTTTGTTGCGACGCTGAGCGCCACCTTGTGGTTCGACTACTTCTTAACCGAGCCTTACGAGAAGCTCGCCATCACCCACCGCCCCGACATCGAGACAGCCGTCTGCCTCTTCGTAGTCGGGATCATCGTCACCGAGCTCGCCGCCCGCAACCGTCATCACAATGTAACCGCAGCGGCGGAGTCCGACTACGTCGCTCTGATCTACGAAGTGTCAGAACTTGTTGCCTCTGGCGCACCTGCGCCTGAGGTGGTCGAACGTGTACGCGCCGCGCTGATCGATCTGCTGCATCTCCGAGCCTGTCGCTACGAGGATGGCCCCAGCACCCGACCCATGATGCGCCTCGACCACGACGCCCACGTGTTGCTCGGCGGAAGGTTATGGAGCGTCGATCGCATGGGGCTGCCTGGACCAGAGATCGAGCTCCTCGTCGAGCACAGAGGCAAGACCTTGGGTCGCTTCCTCCTCACGCCTACTCTGGGATGTGAGGTACCGCTCGAACCTCGCGTGGTCGCGATCGCACTGGCCGATCAGGCGGGTGCATCGCTTCGTCCTCACCTGCGCAGCGCATAGACACCAACGGCTCTTCAAGACCCGCACGTCCGGCACCAAGCTGGGGTCGCTCGGCGCGGTCAATCGCAGAAGAACATCGCGGTTGAAAAACGGCGCCTGACCTGCCACGAAAGAGCGGAAGACGGGATTCGAACCCGCAACCTCACTGGCAAAGTGCTGGTATTCGTCTCCGTGGTCGGCACTACTCCCCCGTCGCGCGGTTTCATCCACCCAGTTCCACCTCTTCCAGTGCGTCCGGCGCTGTGTAGCAGAGCGGTCGACTATCGACCAGATCCACGGACCGTAGAAGAGATCGCCGGTCCGTCCAACCCGCGGGGGTCTTCCCAGAGTTCCGTTGACATCCTCAACCAAGCCCGAGCAGATTCGACTTTCGCTCCGTAGGAACCCGCGAACCCTGGGTTCAATCGCCCTCGTTGTCATAGGAAACGCGTAGGGTGCGTCGGAGATAGTCGCGCATTAGAGGCTGGTCGTGCCCGCCGAGCGCGTCCAGCAACTGCAGCAGACTTTCGAAAGCCTCGCTTCCGATTTGCTTTCGAAGCTTCCGTTCGATCTGACGAGAGGCGGACTGTTGAGCAGCGAGGTAGTCATGAGCCCGTGGCGTAAGACGAACAACCTTTTCGCGGTGGTCACTGGGGGAGGTCAGAAGGGTCACATACCCCCTATCGCGGAGAGCAGCCACAACCTTCCCTGCACCTTGACGAGTGATGCCGAGCTCGCGGCCGATCTGAGAGGCCGTGACCTCCTCGGCTTGGGCGCAGAGCCGAAGCACCCGTCCGTCAGGAAAGCCCCGTTCGGCGAACCCGGCGGCCGCCATTTGCTCGTCCAATCGCAGCTGATAACCGACCCAGGCTCTGCGCAAGGCGCCCCCTAGGGCGAGCGATCGATTCTTCGTTCGACCTCTGCCGACCTTGTCACCCCTGTTCGACGATGGACTGACATCGCGCCCGCTCACTGTCGCCCTCGTGCTACTTTGACAACCATGGTTGTCATTCTAGCGGCAACAGGCTCGTGACGCGGACATCGCGGTGATCGCAGCACCCAGGAGTTCTCCCGGTGGAGCGGACCACGGCCTAGGCATGACGATCATCGCAGTCGTGATGATCGTGGTTGCATATGGACTCAGCGGGTCGTCTAGCGCAGGAGCCCTTATCCCGGGTACACCGTCCGTCTACGCGGTGCCGGCCGTCCGTCAGCCGCTGACCACGGATCCCGCCAGCCCAGTCGCCCACGACACCGAAAACGACGTCCTCGTCGCTCAAGGAACGCGGCTCTTCGCCTCGACTGACCAATGGGAGTATCCGGGTTCGCCGGCGCACGGGCAGATATTGGTGAAGAACTCGGCCAATACGCCTTGGAAGGTATTCGAACAGACCCAAGGACTGCGCGTTGAGGATTCGATGGCCTCGTTCCCGATCCCGCAGGATCAAGGCATGGGACGTGGTCATTCTCTGCTCATCACCGTGGCCACTCTGAATGGCCATAACGAGCTGCAATGGCTGCTCGACGGCGCGAAGTCCTTCTCGCCTGCGGACAGCTTCTCGCTCGCCGCCGACGTGATGGACGTCCGGTCGTTCGGGGCACACGAAATCGGTGGGGTCTGGTCCGTCTACGCCGGCGTGGACCCGACCGGCATCCTCCGCGCCACCTGGTCCAAGGCGCGTCATACCCTGGTCTTTGGCCCTACGCCCGAGCTGACAGCAGCGACATCCTCGTCACCAAGCCTGGTCTCTCAGAAGGTCACCGCGTTCGCCAACTGTGGTGGCGCGCTCTACGCCACCATCAATACCGAGCTCTTCCGGCGCAACGACGGGCGCCTCCCGAGAGGAATACCACGATGGTCGTTGCTCTACGAGGAGCCACCGGTCGGGCCCCACAACAGCGGTCTTCGAGGTCTCACCTGCGTTCTCTACGACGGCGCGGCCGCGCTGCTCTTGTCTACTGAGGGCGACGGGGATGTGTACCGGCTCGACCATCTCCCGCAAGGCCTCGTGGGGACGACTCCCACCGTTCGCCCGGGGCATCCAGCAGCAGGTCTCGCAGTCACCCTCGAGTTTTCCCCGATCCCCGCAATCCGTCAGATGCTCGTCGAGGATGGCGCCGCCGTCCCCGCGACAGGTAGGGGTTCCATCGTTTACGTTATCGCCGCGTACAACCGCTTCACCACGGTGCGCATCGGTGGCGTGACCAGACAGCTCATCGGTTTCGAATGGGCCTACGCGGGGCGCTGCCCTCCGACCCGAACGTGTGGACCCATCTCGGCCCGATCGCCCAGTTCGACGCGGCCGGCGTGCTTCGCCGTCCGCACCGGGTCCTCAGGTACCCCCGCCTACATCCTTCGTTGTCTGAGTGGCTCGGATTTCAAGCCAACCGGCCGGTCCGGCGCCCCCGATCCGCGCGGGTCAGGCCTACGTCTCTATCCGCACAATCGCTCCTCTCACCGTTTGGCGACGGGCGCATCTACTACGGCGGCTACGACTGCAACTTCTACCCTGCCGACGGTACGGCCTGGGTTGCCTCATCCACCTGCTCGTGCCCTGCACCTCGGCTCTTCGAGCACGACTGGGCCGTGACCGGCGCTGACCGAGCCGAATCCCAGGGTTCTCCTAATCGGTTTTTGACAACTTGGTTTACATTCTGCTCACAAGTTCACTAGAAGATGACCACACAGAACGTCGCTCGGACTTGATGAGAGGATCCCGATGAACCAATCACCCAGAGCACGCCCTGGTCTGGCCCCCCGACTCGCGAGATCATGCACGGCGTCGGCTCACGGCTCCGCTGCCATCCTCTCAACGACCCTGTCATGGCCGCTCTGGTGCTGGCCGCATGTGGCGGCAGCGGTGGAAGCTCCCCCTCCAATAATACAACGAGGCCGGCATCCACCGTCTATCGATGGGGCGTCGTCGGCAACAAAGGCGCGATCACCCAACTCAGCTCGATACGCCCGACCGCCATCGCCGGCATCACGTGGGAAGGTCGTGCAGATCGCCACTTCGAACTCGGACGGCTATGCGCTCACCTCGACCGGCGCCGTCTATGGCTGGGGGGTCAACAGCTACGGCGAGCTGGGGGACGGACAGCTGACTCCCTACGAGACCAAGGCCGTGAAAGTCGACTTCCCTGCTGGCGTCACGATTACGTCGCTGGCCAATCCGATGCCCTTTGACGCCGGTCTCGCCATCGACTCCAGCTGGCCATGCATGGGGCTGGGGTCTCAACGGTGACGATGACCTCTGCCTGTCCGGACTCGTCGAATCTCACGCCCCAGCAGCTGCCACTCAGTGACGTGACGCTAGCCACCGGCGCTCGCACCCACGCCCTCTTCGACTCCAAGGGCACCCTCTTTGCGTGCGGAAGTGGCGACGCCGGCGAACTGGGCAACGGATCCACCGTCGTCCGTCAGTACGCCCACGCCCGTCGTCGGACTGCCGAGCGGGGTGAAGATCACCTCGCTCACGTCGTCGTGGGAGGGTTCGGGAGCGCTGCTCGCCAATGGCGACTACTACAACTGGGGGTACAACGCGGCGGGCCAACTGGGCAACGGCTCCATGGCCAACAGTGCCGTGCCCGTTAAGGTCGACCTTCCCGCAGCCGTCCGACAGGTCTTCCAGGGCGGGAGTGGCGCCGAAGAACGGACAGACCATCGCCATCCTGTCGAACGGTTCGGACACTGGACCTGGGGGGACAACGATCGGGGCCAGCTCGGCATCGGCACCTTGACCAGCTCCGACGTCCCCGTGAAGGTCCACGTCCCGGAGGGCGTCACCTTCGTCACGGTGAGCTCGGGCGGTTACGCCAGTTACGGCATCGACTCGACCGGTCGGCTCTGGGCCTGGGGCGACAACCGCAGCGGGCAACTTGGCACCAGTTCGGAACAACTACGAGCGACCCTCCCGGTCGACGTTGGAATCCACCTGACCGAAGTGTCATCGACAGCACAAAACGTTGCGGGAGCCGAGACACGCAGCTGACTGTTTTATTCTCCGCAACCGCGCCTTTTCCCCTCCCCCAGGGCGCAACAAAGTGCACTCCAATGTCGCAATCCGGTGAGCTCCATCAAAGGGGTGGTGGGTTGAGAATCCCCGTATGACCTGCCACGATGGAGCGGAAGACGGGGTTCGAACCCGCGACCCTCACCTTGGCAAGGTGCGGTTTTCGTCCGTTCTGGTCCGGGGGTTCTGTGAGGTGCGATTCCGTGCACCGAGTCTCCACCCCGTCCACTAGATCCGTCTCTGCAGCAGAGCACTCTGCGAGAGCCCTACGACCTCCCAGCGCTGGAACCGGGAGGCCCCCACGCACTTGCCCTCGAACTCGTTGGGGCTGACTCCCCGATTTCACGGCGCGCTGGAGATCGGGGTTCCGACGCCCTCATCCATTCGGGTCGCTCCTGGAGACAGACAGAGGTCCGGTGCTTTTTCATGCACACAACTCCCGTTCAAGTCCGCATCAAAACTGTCGATATCTACGTATTGACAACGTTAGGAAAACCGAGTGACAACACTGCGAAGGGGGCGGCTACGCAATTGGGCAGCCCTGACGGCCGCTTTTACGGTCCCGCTGATCGCGCTTGAATGGTCCCCTTCGGCATTCGCGTTTCCCGGAGGACCGTCCGTCGGCATCGTCGTGTTGTCGTCGGCCAATCCATCTAGCTATGACCAGAGCGTCACATACACGGCCACGCTGACCACCTCGGATTCAGGCAGCATCGATATCACGGACACCATCGAGTTCATGGATGGCGGCAGCGATATCCCGGGTTGTAGCTCCCAACTACTGACCGGCACCGGGACAGTCGGGGAGTTCACCGCAACGTGCAGCGAACCCGCGACGTCCATGTCCGTTGGACCTCATACCATCACGGCCGATTTCGCCGGAGATTCGACCTACACGCCCGGTTCGGGCTCGATGACTCAGACGGTCGATCAGGCAGCGACGAATACCACGATTACGTCTCCTTCTCCCGGTTCGTCCGTCATGTACGGCAATGAAAATCAGAACTCCCTCAATGTCAGGGTGTCCGCTCCAGGCGTATCCGACTTCTCTCCCTCGGGCAATGCGAACCTCTACGACGGAATACCGGGCCCAGACACATACCTGTGCACTGCCTTTCTTGGTGGAAACGGCTCCGGTCAATCGAACGGCAATTGCAATCTCAACGACACTCAGCTGAATACAGGTCTCTATTCGTTGACCGCGGTTTACGGAGGAGACGGCAATTTCGATGGCTCCTCTTCGGCTCCCCAAGATTTCGCTATCGATCAAGTGACCAGCCAGATGGAAGTGTTCCCCGTGCCGGGCTATGCCTTCTATGGCGCGGAAAGCGGCAACTTCTTCATCACCGGAGTGGGGGGAGGAAACGGAGGGAATCCAACTGGATTTTTCACGATCACAGCGAACGGGGTGAACTTGGTCGCCCCCAATACCTGTTCCGCCGGCAACGGAGGGGGAAATCCCTGCTTCATAGACTCGGCCACTGCACTTCCGGCTTCCACCACGCCATATGTGGTCACCGTGAGCTACCCCGGTGACGCCAACTTCACCGCAGACTCCACGACTGTCCCTCTCTCCGTGTTCCCTGCCACAAGCTCAACGATCTTGAGCGAGTCGCAGTCCTCCGCGGCATTCGGTAACGAGAGCTCGGTTGTCATTTCTGCGAACGTGACTTCAGGGACGACGGGCTCCCCGACGGGATCAGTCGCCGTGCAGAACGGGGGTACCACAATCTGCACAATCAGCCTTAGCGCCAGCGCCGGCAATGCAGCGAGTGGAAGTTGCACTTTGGGTGACAACCAGCTCTCGCTGGGTTCCTATTCGCTCACGGCGAACTATCCAGGTGACGGGAACTACCAGACTTCAGCCTCATCGGCCCAGCCGCTCACCATCACAACGCAGACCAATCACGGCTATTGGCTCGTTGGTTCCGACGGCGGGATCTTTGCCTTCGGCTCAGCCCAGTTCTATGGCTCGACGGGCTCGCTGGAGCTACAGCGTCCTGTCGTCGGGATCACCCCGACGTCGGATCGGAGGGGCTACTGGCTGGTGGCATCGGATGGCGGTGTCTTTGCCTTCGGTGATGCAGGTTTCTATGGTTCGATCCCAGGATCGGGTATTGCGCCAGCAGGTACATCTGGATCTGTTCCGAAGCTCAGTGCGCCGATTGTGGGCCTGGTTTCTTCTACCGATGGAGGTGGTTATTACATGGTGGCCTCTGACGGCGGCGTCTTCGCGTTTGGTGACGCGCATTTCGCCGGCTCGTGTCAGACCATCGGGGGATGCCAGGGATCAGTGGTGGCGATTATGACCGACTCCTCTGGCAACGGGTACTGGCTGGTGACGAACACAGGCAACGTCTACACGTTTGGCGATGCCCTCTACTACGGCGCACCTGGCAACCAAGGGCCAGCTGTTACATCGGCCGTTCGCACCCCGGACGGCGCGGGCTATTGGATTCTTCTCTCCAATGGCTCCGTCTATGCCTACGGCGACGCAAGATATCTGGGTGGCGCGATTGGCCTCGGCGGGTTCGATCCGGCCACCACGATCTTTGCCACAGCCGATGGTGGTGGTTACTGGGCGGCGACGGCAGACGGCGCGGTCAACACGTACGGGGACGCGCCCGGCGACGGTGACCTCGCCGCAGAACACCTGAACGCTCCAGTGATTGGGGCCTCCGGTTGGTGAGACACGCCTGGAAAATCCGGTGGCACTGACTTTCCGACGTGGCACAGGGACCAGCCTTGATCACTCCGCGTTGTGAACCTTCCAGCTCGAAGTCGCGACTTCAACCAGGAGATGAAGCGGAAGGCGGTATGTTCGTTCAGGTCCGACGCATCTGAGGAACTGGTTCCGGTGCTTGCAGATCAAGCAAAGGGCGACCTGCCGCTCAAGAGGAAGGTTATGGTTTTAAAATCGCTCTGACCTGCTACGATGGAGCGGAAGACGGGATTCGAACCCGCGACCCTCACCTTGGCAAGGTGTGGGTTTTCGTTTCGGGAGGCGCCCCCAGTCCTCCGACGTGCGCTGCTGTCCACCCAGTTTCCAGCCCGTCCACCCAGTTTGTCGCTGTAGTAGAGCGCTCTACTGTCGAGGAGCCGGCGGGTTCGACCAGACACGCTTCACAAATCTTGGCGGGTCCGATCAGGCCTCGTATCCCATGATCGTCGGCTTCTTTTGCTGATCACGAGGAGTTTCGTGACGTCATGCTCCGCCTTGGTCATATTTTGATCGGAGACGACACACGGCGCCAGAGGCCCGAGTTCGGACCGCCATGCTCATCGCAGCCATCAGTGGCGCGGTCATGCACCCCTTCGTCGCCGACCTCGACGACGAGCTGGTACGAGCCGAGCTGGTACGTCTTGCACGGCGTTTTCTTTCCCTCCCTACCTGAGTCTGGCGAGCCGACACGCGGTAGTCGCCGGAGTCGTCGTCGGCGCGCCTGCTGCAAGTAGACATTCAAACGGCGGATCTTCTCGTGCGGATCGAATTCGAAGACGGTCATCGAGTTGATGACGTTGACGTTGTCGCCACGAAAGTGGCGTTCTTCGATCTCGTAATAGACCAGAGCACCGAACTCGGAGATCCGCCGCACCGTGGTCTCGAATGACTCCGTGGCCGAAGCCCATCGGGTCAGCATCTCGGTGTACTGGTTCCAGTTCTGTACCTCGAGAAACGTGCCCACCCGTTCGAAATCGTCCACGGCGACGAATTCGGCCAAAGGAGTCCAATCGACCGGATCCTCGATCTCAGCCACCATCCGTTTCATAGTCTGGTCATATCCGAAAACCTTGCGCGTCAGAGGGCCCGCACATGTAGCGGTGTCGACCGTCGGGCTAGGTGTCATCGCGTTTCGGTCCATTAATCGTCAGACGGGCGCGGACCGCGCGGCAAGATGTGCGGGAGCTCCACGGTCGTGAGAATTCCGGGCCGGGCGCCGCACACGTAGGGGACGGCGTTCACCAGGCCGTTGGCGTTGTAGGCGGGCACAAAGGACGCGAGGTCATCGAGCGGGACCGGGAACGGCATGCTCATGTCGATGGGCGCATCACCGTGGATCCGGATCCGCCAACCCGTGGGCTGCAGGCCCCAATCGGGCTCGACGTCCATGGCCACGAAGCCATACTGCGTGAAACGGATCCGATCGATGCCCTTGCTGCGGCCCGTGACGACAACCCGCTGCGCCGCCGCAGTCCCGGCCTTGATCTCGCCGGCCACAATCATCAAGTCTTCCTTGGCTGCCGCGACGCCACCCTCGCCGACCCATTCGTCGATTTCGAATCCTGCCAAGTCGGCCAACACACTGAGCGGTGGCTGGTACTCACCGAATAAGTGGTTCTTACGGCGCTCGGGATCGAATTCTGCAAGGGGCTTCCCGAATCTCATCTGCTCCATCACCATGTGCGCAGAGGGCCGGTGCGAGAGATCGCCGAACTCCTCGATCTCGATCCGATCGACCTTTCGTTGGATCGACAGCAAGGCCAGAGGGAGGGTTTCGGTAACGAAGCCTGGATCACTCCCGCTCGCCCACACTGACGCGTCGCCCTTCTCACAGGCCGCGTGGATCCGGGCAAGGTTGGCGCTGCTCAGCCGGACCCCGCGAGCGAACAGATCACTGCAGGTAGAGACGACGTTTGTACCTGCACCGAGTAAGGCAACCACGTCTTCGACAAGCTCGTCTTCGGTCAAGCCAGCTCGAGTCGGGCCCCTCCCCGTCGCACGCGGCATGTAGATGCAGCAGTTCGCTTCGATCTTGAGAACTGCCTCTCTGTCGGTGGTGGCTACGACGCCGGTGGGGCCTTCTCCGCACAACTCCCCCGCCTCGACGCCGTCCTTAGATTCGTCGTAGACCCGCACCCCGACGAGCTCGAGGGCGGGAGAGCGGATCACCTCACGGAGGGCCCGCTGACCGGTGTTGCCCGTCGCCCACTGGATGACGCGGTATCTCGATGCGTCCACGTACCCTCTCCCTCCCTATGTTCGGCGGACGCAGGATAGCCGATCGGCTAGTCACCGGACAACCCCCCGTGGCACGCTGAGGCATGACGATGCGTGGTCGGTCAGGCGGTGATGACCGGAAGAGACTCCCACCCCCGCACGGTTGACGTAGGAGCTCGTCGAATGTTGTCCCAATCGACCTCCCATTGGGGAAATCGCATCAGGACTTCGTCCAGAGTGACGCGACCTTCCATCCGCGCCGAGCGCGGCGCCAAGGCAGAAATGAATCCCGTAGCCGAACGTGAGGTGCTGGCCGATGTTGCGGTGTATGTCGAACCGATCGGGACCCTCGTATTTCTCGCCGTCGCGATTGGCGGACCCCGTGAGGCAGATCATGGCACTGCCGGCCGGCACGGTCTGATCGTGCAGCTCGACGTCGTGTGCGACGTACCGGGCGACATGCGGCGTGGGCGGCTCAAAGCGCAGCAGCTCCTCAACGGCATTGGCGACAAGGGAGCGATCCTCTACCAGCTCACGTCGTTGGTCAGGGTGCTCTGCGAGGACTTTGCCCATCCAACCAATGAGGCGATTCGTGGTCTCGTTCCCAGCGCCCGAGACCACGCTTACATACATGAGAACCTCGTCACGAGTGAGCTTTCGCCTTGTTCCATTCTCGTCTTCGAACTCGACAAACAACAACTCCGACATGAGGTCGTCGGAGGGGTGGGTAGCGCGCCAGTCGATGTAGTCCGAAAAGAAATCAGCTTGTCCAATGTTGTCCGCCGTCACCTCCATCGGCTTGCCAGGATCGGTACGTAGCGATGCGTTGGCGCGGTCGCGGGCTTCCTCTTGATCGGATTCAGGGACTCCGAGGAGCATTCCAATCGTCCGCATCGGGATCTGCTCCCCGAGATCGGCGACAAAGTCAAGACGGCCAGCACCGACGAGGGGATCGAGGACGCGTCCGCAGAACTCTCGGACCTTTTCCTCGAGTGCGAGCATTTTCTTCGGTGTGAATACTCGGGAGAGCAGACCGCGATGGACATCGTGCAGCGGAGGATCTTCGAATATCACGATTCCTGGTGGTATCTCGATGTTCGCCTTGATGAACTCGAGCACCGAGCCCCGAGCGGAACTGAAGATCTGCCGGTCGACGAGCCCGCGCTGGACGTCCTCGAACCGACTGACTGCGTAGAAGTCGTGCTCTTCGTTGTAATAGAGCGGCGCTTCTTCTCGGAGTCGGGCATAGACGGGATAAGGATCCGCATCGATCCCACGGTCGTAGGGGTCGTAGTACACGTCCGTCATCGTCATCGCTTTGTCTCCCTGCTCGAGCGAGCGTTTGCGTCATCGCCGAGCCCACTGTGCTCCATCAACCAGACTGCGATAGTAGCCGATCGGCTAGTCTCGGCGCCCGAGGACGAGCAGCGGGGAGAATCGATATGACGGAATTAGCAGGGAAGTTCGCGCTGATCACCGGCGCAGGGTCTGGAATGGCCAGAGCGTCGACGAGAGTGTTCGTCCGCGAGGGCGCCCGAGTGCTGGCCGCCGACATCAGTGGTCGTCAGGAGGAGACCGCCGCCGAACTTGGCGATGCGGTCGTGCCGTTCTATTGCGATGTCACCAAGGAAGATCAGGTCGAAGCGATGTTCGCCGCGGCCCTCGACGCCTTCGGGCGCCTCGACGCCGTTCTGAATGTGGCTGGTATCGGCAGTTCGGGAGAGCTGGCAGATGTCTCAATGGACGAGTACGACCGAATCATGGATGCCGACTTGAGGAGCGTGATGCTCGGGACCAAACACGGCATCAGGGCGATGCTCCCGACAGGTGGTGGTGTGATCCTTAACTGGTCGTCGACCGGAGCGATGAACGCCACGCCATTCCCTGTGAGCGTGTACTCGGCCGCCAAGGCTGGCGCCATCGCGCTCACCAAGGCTGCGGCGGTCGAATACGGCACCAAAGGCATTCGGGCCATTGCCATCTGCCCCGGCTTCATCGAGACCGAGATGTCTGGAGGCCCGGGCTCGGCGGCTCGGCATCCCCAACTCGTACAGGGCACTGCACTCAAGCGCGGTGGTCAACCCGAGGAGGTGGCTGAGTTAGCGGCATTCCTCTGCTCCGATAGAGCGAGCTATATCACCGGCGCAGTCATTCCCGTTGACGGTGGGATGACTGCAACACTGGCCTGAAGACCTCCGACGACGGGCGGCCTCGGTTTCGTAACGAATGCGGGGACATCCGATACTCAAGCTTCATCGAATCGAGTACCAATCCTCACTACGCGAGACGCTGGTCTTGGATGACGAGGAGTTTCATTGGCGAGATAATCACCGACCATATTGGACTTCGGCAGGAGTCTCCGAAGGACTTCCAGGTTGAAAAACCGCCTCTGACCTGCTCCGATTGACCTTGACCCCGTTTTCCGGACCAGGCTTATAAGAGTCCGGTCTAAATGGATGCTGCTTGGAGAGCCTCTTCGAACTCCACAGGCGGAACGTAGCCGAGGGAGCTGTGGAGGCGCTCGGGGTTGTAGAAGTGCTCGATCCACTCGGCCCTGGCGATCGGCAGCTCAATCTTGGTCCGCCACTTCTTGGGGTTGAGCAGCTCGGTCTGCATCGTCCCCCAGAACGACTCCATGGGGGCGTTGTCGTAGCAGTCACCGATCGTGCCCATCGAGCCCAACAGACCCTTCGTGCGGATGAGCTCGCTGAACCCCCACGACGTGAACTGGCTGCCGTGGTCCGAATGAATGATCGAGTCGGGTCCGGTCTTTCGTGACTCACTCGCCATCATCACCGCGTCGTTGACGAGCGCCGTCTGACAGCGCCGGTCGATGGCCCAACCGACGACCCGGCGGCTGTACGCGTCGAAGACCGCGCAGCAGTACACCTTGCCTTCGCGCGTCGGGTGCTCGGTGATGTCGGTGAGCCACAAGACATTGGGCCGATCCACGGTGAAGTTGCGCTGAACCAGGTCCTCTTCGGTGGCCTGGTTCACCAAGTTCTTCTTGTGCTTCTTCGGGCCCGGAAGTCCCTTGATGCCAAGCTCGCGCATGATGGACAGGATCAGCTTCTTGTTGACCACCATGTCCTGCTCGCGCATGAGGGCGGCTCGGATCCGCAGCATCCCGTAAGTGCCCCGTGACCTCTTGTGGATGTCGGCGATCAGCCCGCTCACCAAGAGCCGACGGATCTGGCGATCGCTCGGCCGTGGTACTTGAACTCGTAGAAGCACGAGCGAGAGACCCCAGCGATCCGACACGCGACGCGCTCGTTGTAGCCCAGATTGCTCAGGCCTTGGGCAATCTGGCACCGCCTTTTGGGCTGACGGGCTCCTCCCCGTTGAACAGGGCAACCGCCGCCTTGACCGCCTCGAGTTCTGCCTCGAGCTCAGCGATGGTCCGGTGCGCCTGGGCCAGCTCGTCGGCCTCGAAGCTCTTGATGCCCTCGGCCCGGCCGGCATCGATCAGCGCTTGGCGCTTCCACAAATAGAGGGTCCCTTCGGACAGCCCCAGTTCCTTGGAGAGCGCGCTCACCTTCTCGCCGGCCACGAGTCGCTCACAGGCGGCCCGGCGGAACTCTCTCGCATATTGCTTGGGCATGGACTACCTCCTGGTAGCTCACGACCAAACTCTTACAACGCTGGCTCGGGCTTTGGGGTCAAGCCCAGATGGAGCGGAAGACGGGATTCGAACCCGCGACCCTCACCTTGGCAAGGTGATGCGCTACCGCTGCGCCACTTCCGCGTTGGGAAACCACTTTATCGCGCTGCCGCCCCTGTCACTGGTGGGTCTGAGAACCAGTCGAAGTAGGCGATCGAGGCTCCCCGCACCTGCCTGCATGACCATGCGGAGTCCTCGCTAGATTGCCCGATTGATGCACCAAGACGAGACAACGGCCGTCCTGAGCCAGTCATTCGGCAAGGTCGCAGCGGAATACGACCGCCTGCGCTCAGGCCCGTCCAACGAGGCCCTCGACTGGCTCATCCCTGAGGGGGCGACCGATGCACTCGAGATCGGTGCGGGTACGGGCCTCCTCACTGTGGTGTTGGTGGCCCGGGTCCCTCACGTGACCGCCGTGGAGCCCGACGAGCGCATGCGGGCGGTTCTCGCAGGCCGCAACACGGGGGCCGAGGTCATACCCGGCACGGCGGAGCACATCCCCGCCGAAGCGGCATCTCGTGACGTCGTGATCGCCCAGTCCGCGTGGCACTGGGTCGACCAAGCACGCGCTGTGCCCGAGGTGGCCCGGGTGCTCCGTCCGGGAGGCCGGCTGTCACTGGTGTGGAGCGGCCCCGACCGGTCAATCGACTGGATGCGCTCGCTCTGGGCCGGCGGCGTCGTCTTCAGCCCAGAGGCCAAGACAGACGAAGATGCTCGGAGGCGCCGGCGCCATCTCGTGAACGTCGAGATCGCGGGCGAAAGCCCCTTCGGTGAGCCCGAAACCATCCTCTTCCGGTGGACCAGGCCCATGACGAGAACAGATCTCGTCGCGCTGTCCGCGACCTACAGCGTCGTCATCAACATGGACGAGGCCAGCCGGCAACAGCATCTCGACGACATGACGCGCTACCTCGACTCCCACGAGGACTTCCGCGGCCAGGATGTGATCGACGTGCCGATGCGCTCCTACTGCTGGCGGGCCACCAAGCGCTGAGCTGATCCGTTGGGCGTCGCCTCGACGAGCCCTGGGCGCGGGCGTTGGACCTCCTGAGTGCGAGCCACGAGGCATCTGAACACCGTGCTCGCATCCTGAGAATCGTCATCGATTCGCCGACAAACCCCGTGCACCGACCTACGTCGCTGTAGGGGGACGCACAGACGCGAGGCGCACGCTCTGCGGTGCCGGCCTGAGTGGGTCGGCCGCAGACAACGAAAGGAATTGCGCCATGCCATTCCGCCTTCGCAACGTGCTCGCCATCGGCGCACTCACCTCCGGCCTCGTGGCCGGGGGCGCGCTGGTGGCCAACGCCGCCACGACCTCGACCACCGGTTCGACCGGGAACTCGGGAACCAGCTCGACGTCCAACTCGTCGACTTCCAACTCCTCGACGTCTAACTCGTCGACGTCCACGCCGTCGTCGAGCTCTAGCACCTCAGGGTCGAGCTCGGGCTCCACACACAACTGCCCCGACATGGGCACCAAGGGCTCGGGTTCGAGCGCTGGTCCTCGCCCCGGCGCTCCCCCGTCGGGCTCGGGCGAGGCGGCACCGCCAGGATCGGGCTCGGGCTCGGGCTCCACCTCCTAGGAGGCTGTCCCCGACACCATTCACTCTCCCCATTTCCCACAGAGGCTGGGCGGTGTGGCCGGCGCGCGTAAGGCGCACGGTCCCACCGCCGCTCTCGGGCCGTAAGCCGGTAGCGCGCCCGGCACCGCGCCCGGCCGCGACGGCGCTAAGCGATCGCTCCCCGGGCGTCGAGTGCACAGGCCACCAGCTCGCCGAGCGCATCGTCGACGTGGACGGCCAGCTCGGCCAGCTCGGGGATGAGCCGGCGGCACGCCAGCAGGCCGAAGTACACGCGGTCGAGGTACGAGAAGACGGTGATGTTTATGCCGATACCCTCCGCCATCGGCCCGACGGGGTACATCCCGACGACGCGGCTGCCGGCACAGAAGAGCGAGACGTCGGGTGCGCGCACGCTCGAGACGGTGACGTTGAACGGCGGCCGGACCTTGTCGAAGAGCCGAGCACCGGCGACGGCACGGGCGATGCGGGAGACCAGCGCCGGAAGTGCGATCTGCGCCAGGTCGCCGACGAAACGGCCCCGGTGCAGCTTCTCCTGCTCCTTGGCCACCCGCGCCGATTCCGCGATGGCGTCGAGCCGAGCCACGGGATCCTCGATGTTGCTCGCCAACGACACGAGCATCCCGGAGACCTGGTTGCCAAGCTCCTCGGCTTGCCCGTCGGGGCGCGTGGAGACCGGCACCATGGCGACGAGGGACTGTTCGACCCGCTCGTCCCGAGCCGCAAGCAACCGCCGCAACCCACCCGAGACACAGGCCAGCAGCACGTCGTTCACTGTGGCCTCGAAGACCCGGTTGACGAGCTTCACGTCCTCGAGCGGCACCGACAAGGTGGCGTAGCGCTTGCGGTTGGACACGGCACCGTTGAACGAGGTTCGCGGTGCGGCGAAGAAGCCCGGCGGCGGCGCCTCGCCACGCCCGGCCAGCTCGCGGTTGTGGAGACCGAGGTCGGCCACGGCTTCGACGCCGGCCTGGAACGTGGTCAGCGTCTCGCCGGGTTGGCGCACCAGAGAAGAGGCGGCGTGTCGTAGCATCTGCGTGCTCGACGGAAGGGGTGGCGGGTTCCACCCCGTCGGGAGCTCGGTGACGCGTGACCGCGGTGTGAGGTCGAGGAAGGCGGCGAGCACGGATGCGCCGCTGACGCCGTCGAGGACGGCGTGGTGCACCTTGGCGAGCAGCGCGGTGCGGTCGCTCTCGAGCCCTTCGACGATGTGCATCTCCCACAGTGGCCGGTCCGGGTCCAGCTGACGGCTCATCACGCCCGCCACGAAGGCGTCCAGCTCGGCCCGACGGCCCGGTGTTGGCAGGCTCGCCCGGCTCAGGTGGTCGTCGAGCTCGAAGTCGGGGTCGTCGACCCACACCGGATGGTGGAGGCCGAGCGGGACGCGCACCGCCCGCTGGCGCAGCGGCGGGATCAGCGCGATCCGCTGCTCAATGATCCGGCGGATCTGCGCGTAGCGCGTCGACGGTGAGAAGAGCGAGCGCGTGCCCTCCGCCGGATCGAGCACGAGGACGACGCCCACGTGCATCGGCGTGGTGGGCGTCTCGAGCGCGAGAAAGGCGGCGTCCATGCCGACGAGGGGCTGCATCACCCTTTCTTAGCGTGTCGTCGCCCCGCCGTCATGTGCCCGTGTGGCCGAAGCCGCCCAAGCCCCGCTCCGACTCGCCGAGCTCCCCCTCCGGCACGAGCACGAAGTCTGCCTGCTCGACGCGGACCAGCACGAGTTGGGCGATGCGGTCCCCCCGGCTCACCTCGTAGTCCCGCACGCGGTCATGGTTGACCAGAATGACCTTGAGCTCGCCCCGGTAGCCCGAGTCCACCAGGCCGGGCGTGTTGAGGCAGGTCACGCCGTGGCGGGCGGCCAGCCCGCTGCGCGGCAGAACCAGCCCGGCATATCCCACCGGGATCGCCACCGCGATCCCGGTGGGCACCACGGCGCGGCCGCCGCCGCGTGACAGCGTCACGTCGGCCCGGGCCACGAGGTCGGCCCCTGCATCCCCGTCACGCGCGTAGCCGGGGACACTGAGCTCGGCGTCGAGCTGGTGCAGGGGGACACGCAGCATCGCCGGACAATACAGGTGCCGTGAGCACCCCTGCGGGGGTCGGCCGATAGCATCCGGCGGATGCTGGCCTGGATCGACCTCGAGATGACCGGACTCGATCCGGCGCGCCACAGCATCGTCGAGATCGCCTGCCTCGTCACTGACGACGACCTGACCATCGTCGAGGAAGGGCCCGACCTCGTCGTCCACGCCTCGCCCGAGCAGATCGCCGCCATGGATGACGTCGTCCGGGCCATGCACACCCGCTCGGGCCTCCTGGCCGCCATGGAGGCGTCGACGATCACACTCGCCGAAGCCGGGGCGCAGACCCTCGCCTTCCTCAAGGAGCACATTCCCGCCGGCGCGGACGGTGCCGCTCGCGGGCAACTCCATCGGGACCGACCGGCGCTTCCTGGCTTCGCAGCTGCCCGAGATCGAGGACTTCTTGCACTACCGCTCCGTCGACGTCTCCACGATCAAAGAGCTGTGCCGGCGCTGGCGGCCCGAGGTCTACAGGGCGGCGCCGGAGAAGAAGGGCGGGCATCGCGCCCTCCAGGACATCCGCGAGAGCGTGTCCGAGCTGGCCTACTACAAGGCGGCCATCTTCGAGCAGCCCGGAGACGGAGAGGAAGCGCCATGACCACGCCGCGGAACGACGCGCCGGCTCTGTCGATCGCCGAGGCGAACGCGGCGATGACGGCGCCGGGAGAGCTCTTCGAGATGGAGGAGCTCGATATCCGTGGCGTGCCCACCCGGACCTGGAAGAACCAGCCCCCCTCGCTGCGGTCTGTCCTCGACATGTCGCTCGGGCACGGCGACGCCACCTTCTTGGTCTACGAGGACGAGCGCACGACCTTCGCTGAGCACTATCGGATCGCCTGCACGCTGGCGCACCGCCTGCGCAATGAGTTCGGGGTTGCCCAGGGCGACCGCGTGGCGATCGTCATGCGCAACATCCCCGAGTGGGTCATCGCCTTCTGGGCGGCTGCAGCGGCCGGCGCCATCGTCGTACCGCTCAATGCGTGGTGGAGCGGCGAGGAGCTGCGCTACGGCCTCGAGGACTCGGGCTCCAAGGTTGCCTTCGTCGACACCGAACGGGCCGAGCGCATCCGGCCGTTCCTCGGGGGGCTCTCGAGCCTTCGCGCGCTCGTCGTCGCCGACGAGCATCGCAGCGAGCCCAAGGCGCCGCTGTCGGTCTACGAGCCACCGGGCGGGGCGCCGCCGGTGACGGAGTGGCCCTTCCCCCTCGCTGTGGGACCGGTGGACGAGGCCGCCACGCCGCCCGACGTGACGATCGAGCCCGAGGACGACGCCACCATCTTCTACACGTCGGGGACGACGGGCCGACCCAAGGGCGCCGTCGGCACCCAGCGCAACATGATCACGAACCTCATGAGCCTCTTCTTCGTCAACTCACGCGGCGCCAAGCGCTTCGGATCATCACTGTTGGAGACGGAGGACAAGACCCAGCCCTCGTTCTTGTTGTCGGTGCCGCTGTTCCACGCCACCGGGTGTCACTCCATCATGCTCTCCACCATCGCCAGCGGCGGCAAGATCGTGATGATGCACCACTTCGACCCCGAACGTGCGCTCGAGCTGATCGAGCGCGAGAAGATCACCAGCTTCGGCGGGGTGCCGGCCATGGTGATGCAGGTGCTCGACTCGCCCAGCTTCGCCAAGTACGACACGTCGTCGGTCCGCGGCGTGTCCTACGGCGGCGCGCCGGCGCCGCCCGATTTGGTCCGCCGCATCCGAGCGGCCTGGCCCGTCGGGCAGCCCTCGAACGGCTACGGGCTCACGGAGACCTCGTCGGTGACGTGCATGATCTCGGGCGGCGACTACGTGGCCAAGCCCGACAGCGTCGGCCCACCCGTCCCCGTCTGCGACGTCGCCGTCGTCCCCGAGGACTTCGCCGGCGACGAGCCCGACGCGTCCAACCCGCGGGGGCCCGACGTGCGTGGTGAGCTCTGGGTCAAGGGCCCCAACGTGGTGCGGGGGTATTGGAACCGCCCCGAGGAGACGGCCACGTCGTTCTCGAAGGGCTGGCTCCACACCGGCGACGTGGCCCAGATCGATGACGACGACTTCGTCTACATCGTCGACCGGGCCAAGGACATGATCATCCGTGGCGGCGAGAACGTGTACTCGGTCCAGGTCGAGGCCGCGCTCTTCGAGCACCCCGCCGTGGCCGACTGCGCGGTCATCGGCGTACCCCATCCGACGCTCGGTGAGGAGGTGGGCGCGGTGGTCGTGCTGCGTCCCGGCGCCAAGGTGACCGCCGAGGAGCTCGGCCAACACGTCAAGGCACGCCTGGCCGGCTTCATGGTGCCGACCCACATCTGGTTCCGCTCCGAGGCGCTGCCGCGCAACCCGCAGGGCAAGGTGCTCAAGCGCGAACTACGCGACGAGCTCGTCCCTCCGGGTTGAGCGGCGAGTCGACGCTCCGCCACCCGGCCCGGCCGAGGTGCCCGCGGGCGCTACTTGTTCGGCTGCGGCGTCAAGCGCAGGTAGGGCTTCAAGGCCTTCCAGCCCTTGGGGAAGCGGCTCTTGGCGTCCTCGTCGCTCACGGCGGGGGCGATGATGACGTCCTCGCCCTCCTTCCAGTTCACCGGGGTGGCGACCGAGTAGTCCGCCGTCAGCTGGAGCGAGTCGAGCACCCGGATGATCTCGTCGACGTTGCGCCCGGTGGAGGCGGGGTAGGTCAAGGTGAGCTTGACCTTCTTGTCGGGGCCGATGATGAAGACCGAGCGGACGGTCAGCGTGTCGTTGGCGTTCGGGTGGATCATGTCGTAGAGGTCCGCGACCTTGCGGTCCTCGTCCCCGATGAGCGGGAAGCTCAGCGCCGCGCCCTGGGTCTCCTCGATGTCGCCTGCCCACCCCTTGTGCGACTCGACCGAGTCGACCGAGAGGCCGATGAGCTTGGTGTTGCGCTTGTCGAACTCGGGCTTGGCCCTGGAAAAGGCGCCCAGCTCGGTCGTGCAGACGGGCGTGAAGTCCTTGGGGTGGGAGAAGAGGATGCCCCAGCTGTCGCCGAGCCATTCGTGGAAGTTGATCGTGCCGTCGGTGGTGTCGGCGGTGAAGTCGGGAGCGGTGTCCCCGAGTCGTACAGCCATCTGCTCCTCCTGGGTGGGATGGGTCGTCTGTGAGTGGAGTGACCTTACCGGGAGCCGACGCAATTGTCGACAGGATTGGTCATATTTATGGCGCCCCCCGGGCGGCCCGCGAATACCGCTCCCACCTGGGGCGGCGCTGCACCTCGATGTGCGGAGGCCCCTCCCCCTCATGCGAGAATGCCCCCATGACCCCCGGCGACACCCTGCTCGTCGAACACGACGGGCCGGTCATCGTCGTGACCATCAACCGGCCCGAGCGCCGCAACGCGGTGGACAGCGTCTGCGCCGACCGGCTGCGCGAGGCCTTCGTGGCCTTCGACCACGACGAGGACGCAGCGGTGGCCGTCCTGACCGGGGCCGGGGGGACCTTCTGCGCCGGCGCCGACCTCAAGGCGGTGGCCGAGGGCGACCGTCGCCCCATCCCCGACCACGGTCCCGGCCCCATGGGCCCGACCCGCCTCACCTTGTCCAAGCCGGTCATCGCGGCGGTGGAGGGCTACGCCGTGGCCGGCGGGATCGAGCTGGCGCTGTGGTGCGACCTGCGGGTGGCCGCCGAGGACGCCACCTTCGGCGTGTTCTGCCGCCGCTTCGGCGTCCCCCTGTGCGACCTCGGCACGGTGCGCCTGCCCCGGATCGTCGGGCACGGCCGCGCCTTGGACCTCATCTTGACCGGCCGGGCGGTGCAGGCCCCCGAGGCGTTGAGCATGGGTCTGGTCAACCGCGTCGTACCGCCGGGCCACGCGCTGGCGGCCGGCCTCGAGCTGGCCCACCAACTCGCCGCCCTCCCCCAGGTCTGCTTGCGCTCGGACCGCATGAGCGCGCTCGAGCAGTGGGGCCTGAGCGAGGAGGAGGCGGCAATCGGCGAGGCCCGACGCGGGCGCGAGGTCATCACCAGCGGCGAGACGTTTGAGGGCGCACGGCGCTTCGCGGGGGGTGCAGGTCGTGGTGGCGCTGCGCTCGGCTGACCGGGCCGACCCGGGGCAGCCTCGGCCCGATCGCCCCACCGTCGCCGCGTTCGACTTCGACGGCACGCTGACCCACGGCGGCAGCGTGTTCCCGTTTCTCGTGAGCCTGCGCGGGGCCTGGCCGGTCCTGCGCGCCGTGGTCCGCCTCTCCCCCGAGCTGATCCGGGCCGCGATCGCGGGGGGCACGGCCGCCGACCACGTGAAGGAGAAGCTCTTCCACCGCCTGCTGGGCGGGCTCCCCGTCGCCGAGGTCGACCGCCACGGCGCCGAGTTCGCCCATGAGCACCTGGCCCGACGCCTGCGCGCGGACACCCGTCGCCGGCTGGAGTGGCACCGGCGCCAGGGGCACTACACGGTCATCGTCTCCGCCTCACCCGAGTGCTACGTGCGGCCGGCCGGCGCTGAGATCGGTGCCGACGGCGTCGTCGCCACCCGCCTCGCCGTCGGGGGCGGCGGCCTGCTCACGGGCGGCTACGAGGGGAAGAACTGCCGCGGCGCCGAGAAGTACGCCCGCCTGATCGTCCACCTCCGCGCGCACGGTCTGCTCTCGGGCAGCGGGGCCGAGCAGCCCGTGCTGTGGGCCTACGGCAACAGCCGGGGTGACCTCCGGCTGCTCAACGCGGCCGACCACGGTGTGGACGCCGGCAAGCTGGGCCCGCTCGGCCGGCTCCGCCGGTTCCCCCGTCTCGCCCAGGTGGTCGCCGAGCAGGCAGAGCCGCCCAGAGCGGCGCCCGAGCCATCCGGCCCGGCCGACTGACCCCGCGCTCGACGCCCCGCCTCGTCGCGGCACCCCTCTACGACACAGCAGCGGGAGACCCTGAGGTCTCCCGCTGCTCGCCCTCCCCACTGAAGCCGGATATCGGGCCCACCTGACGCCGGATATCGGGCTGTCCGGTCTCGGGGCCGGCCGCCAGCCCCGAGAGAGGTCAATCGCTGCTGTTGACCGTGATGCTCAACGTCGCGGTGAGCACTTCCTTCGTCGGCGTCTTGTGGTCGGTCACCTTGACCGAGATCTGGTAGGTGCCCGGACTGACCGTGTCGGCTACCGTGCCCGACAGCACGCCGGCCTTCGACAGCGTGAGACCGGTCGGCAGCGTTCCCTTGGACTTCCATTTGTACGGGGTCACGCCACCGCTGGCCGTCAGCTGCACGCTGTAGGCAGTGCCCTCGGTCGCCGCCGGCAGCGGCGAGGTCGTCGTGATCTCGAACGGCGTGACGGTCAGCGTGAAGTACTGCACGTACTGGTATCCGATCCCGTTGGCCGCGATGAACGACAGCTCGAACGAGCCGGCCTTGGTCGGCGTGCCCGAGATGGTGCCGCCCGAATAGGTCACGCCCTTGGGCAGCGTCCCGACCTCGCTGAGCGTCGGCGCCGGGTTCCCGGTGGTGACCACCGTGAAGGTGCTCGGGCTGTAGCGGGCGAAGGACGCCGTATCCGGTGAGCTGATGCCGGCGGGGATCTCGACCGTCAGCGTGAACATCTGGGTGGCGTCCGGCGCCACGCCGTTCGTCGCGGTGACCGTGAAGGTGTAGCTGTCGGCACTGTCCGCTGCCGGGTTCCCCGTCAGGGTCGCCATCCCATCACCGTTGTCGGTGAAGGTGACGCCGTCCGGCAGGTCGCCGGTCTCAGAGATGCTGGCCGAGGGGGTCCCGCTCGTCGTCACGGTGAAGGTGTCCACGACGCCCGAGACGAAGGTGGCGGCGGCGGCGCTCGTGATGGTGGGCGCCTCATCGACGGTCAGCGTGAAGGACTGCATGGCCGCGCCGCCCACCCCGTCGTTCGCCGTGATGGTGATCGAGTAGCTGCCCCCCGTAACGGCGACGGGGGTCCCGGACAACGTGGCGGTGCCGTCCCCGTTGTCCATGAAGCCGACACCACTTGGCAGCGCGCCGCTCTCTGACAAGGCGGCGATCGGGTACCCGCTGGTGGTCACGGTGAAGCTGCCGGCGCTGCCCGCCGTGAAGACGGTCGAGTCGGCGCTCGTGACGACCGCTGCCTCGTCGACGGTGAGGGTGAAGGACTGCGTATCAGCCGAGCCCACGCCGTTGTCCGCCGTGATGCTGAACGAGTACACGCCTCCCGTGCCGACGGCCGGGGTCCCCGACAACGTGCCGGTGCCGTCCCCGTTGTCGGCGAAGTTCACGCCGCTCGGCAGGGATCCGGTCTCGGAGAGTGCCGCCGTGGGGTTCCCGCTCGTCGTGACGGTGAAGGTGCCGGCGGTCCCGACGGTAAAGGTCGTCGCGGCGTTGCTGGTGATGGTCGACGGCGCGTCGACGATGAGGGCAAAGGTCTGCGTGGCGTCCGGGCTGACGCCGTTGCTCGCCGTGATGGTCAGCGGATACGTCCCGTTCGTCCCGGTGGCGGGAATCCCCCCCAGGGTGGCGGTCCCGTCACCGTTGTCCTGGAAGGTCACGCCGTTCGGGAGGCTCCCGCTCTCCGAGAGCGCCGCCGTCGGCTGTCCGTTGGACACCACCGTGAAGGTCCCCAGCGTGTTCTCGATGAACGTCGTGGTCGAGCCCGACGTGATGGCCGGTGCCGCGTTGACCGTCAGGCTGAACGATTGGCTCGCATCCGGGCTCACGCCGTTGCTCGCCGTGATGGTGAGCGGGTACGAGCCTCGCGTGCCCGCCGCGGGCGTGCCGGCCAAGGTCGCGGTGCCGTCGCCGTTGTCGAGGAAGGTCACGCCGCTCGGCAGGGATCCGGACTCGGAGAGCGCCGCCGTCGGGTAGCCCGTCGTGGTGATGGTCGAGCTCCCGGCATCGTTCTCGGCGAAGGTGGCAGACGTCGCTCGACGTGATGGCGGGCGCCTGGTCCACCGTGAGCATGAACGATTGCGTGGCGTTCGGACTGAACCCGTTGGCGGCCCCGAAGGACACTGCATAGGTGCCTCCGGTGCCGGGGCCCGGGGTCCCGGACAAGGTGGCCGTGCCGTCGCCGTTGTCGAGGAAGCCCACACCGCTCGGCAGCGTCCCCGTCTCAGTCATCGCAGGAGCAGGCGCCCCGCTCGTGGTGACGGTGAAGCTCCCGGCGGTCCCGACCGTGAACGTGGTGCTGGTGGCCGACGTGATCGTCGGCGCCGACCCGAGCGCAATCGGGTTGTTGGAGGCGTTGGCCGCCGGACCCGTGCCGACGCTGGAGATGGCGGCCACCGACACGTGGTAGTTGTCACCGTTGGTCAACCCGGTGAGCGTCTCGGTGGTGGCGGTCGAGTTGAAGGTCTGGCTGACGGGCGTCCCGCTGGGCACCGGCGTCGCCGTCACGGTGTAGCCGGTGATGGACGACGTGCCCGGGTCGGAGGGTGCCGTCCAGCTGGCCGCGATCTGCCCGCTCGATCCGGTGCCCGTGACGCCGGTGGGCGCGCCCGGCCGCGCCGACCAGGTCAAGGTGATGCCGCCCGGACATCCCGTGTACCCGGTGCCGGTTGCTCCACTGGTCGTGGTGTCGTTGGTCCCGCCGGCGCCGTTCGACCCCCCCGAGGTCCCCTGTGCCACCGACCGGCCGCACGCAGTGGATGTCGTCGCAGTCCCGACGGGAAAGCTCGGGTTCGAGCCGTTCGTGAAGCTGGTCAGGTAGGAGGTAGACGCCCACGAGGAGCCGGCACCCCCGCCGCCGCTGCCGAGAGCGGGCGCGATGAGGCAGTAGTCACCGGCCCCGCCACCGCCGCCGGTGTAGCCGCCGCCGCCGCCGCCGCCGCCGTTGTCCTCGTCCCCACTGGCATTGGTTCCGCCCGCGCCTCCGGCACCGGCACCGACCCCGCTGGCCGGGTTGGCACCGGCGGTCCCGGCGGGACCTGTGCCTCCGCTGAGCTTGGCGCCCCCTGCTCCGCCAGTGCTGTTGGCCGCGCCTCCTCCGCCTGTGGTGCCCGTGGTCGAGCTCGTCCCGCTCACGGCGCCGACGCCGCCGCCGCCGCCGCCGCCACCTGACTGATTGTCCTTGTCAGCGCCGCCGCCGCCACCGCCGAAGCCCTGACCAGCTGCCGATCCGCCCGGAGCCGTGGAGCTGGTCTCAGAAGACGACGTCGCGCCAGTGGTGGCCCCGGCGTTCCCGGTGCCGCCGCTTCCGCCATTTCCTGTGCAGCCGGTGCCGCCACCACCACCGCCGCCGCCCGACACGCCGAGCAGGGTGGCGCAGGGCGAGCTGGCGCTCCCGTAGACGCACACGGCGGAGGCACCACCGCCGCCGCCGCCGCCGGAGGACTCACCCTCGGTGGAGGAGAACATGCCGCCGTTCGCGCCGTTGGCGTAGCCGGTGCCTCCGGTGCCTCCGGTGCCGGTCGAACCGCTGCTGTGGGCCGTCCCGCCGCCGCCCCCGCATCCGATGAAGGTGGCGATGCTCTGGCCGGCGGACACGCTGAAGGTCCCGACCACCCCGCCACCGGAACCCCCGACGGCCGTGTTGGACGTGTTGCCGACGCCCACGGGAGTTCCCGCGCCGCCACCGCCACCGCCGCCGTCGAGCGTGATCGAGGCCGAGCCGCCGCCGGTCTGGGACCCCATGGTCGTGTAGTACCAGGTGCCACACGACAACGACGAGACCGCCGTGCCTCCCGTGGTGAACCACTGGGGGGTGGCCGAGAACGCGCCAGCCCCGGTCGCGGCCGCAGCCAACGTGAGCGCGCCCCCCATCAGTACGGCTGCGAGTATCGCCTTCGTGACTCGGGCCACGTGCCCTGCCCCCGGTCGCAAACCGCCCATCACACCATCCTCCTCGGTCGTACTACTTCAAAGTCCATTGCGTCCCTGTCTTCGGAGCGGAGCTCTTCGTCGGCCCCGCGTGTGCCATTCGCTGCTGTCTCCGAGCTCTCGCAGACCCTCGTTACGAGCCCGCTGCCTGGATCGTGACGGTGATGGAGCCGCTCGCCGTCTGTGCCGTCGGCTTGGTGTGGTCCGTCACCGACACGTCGATCGTGTAGGTCCTGGGCGTCACGGTCGAGGGCACCGTCCCCGACAACACACCCGACTTGGACAGCGCGAGCCCGCTCGGCAGCGACCCGACGGCCTTCCATTTGTACGGAGCCTTCCCGCCCACCACCGAAAGCTGCTGGCTGTAGGGCGTGCCCTCGGTGACAGCCGGGAGCGAGGTCGTCGAGACGGCGAACTTCACGACGCTGAGCGTGAAGGTCTGCGTGCCGGCCGGCGAGATGCCGTTCGACGCCGTGAAGAGGATCTGGAAGGTCCCCTTCTTCGTGGGCGTCCCAGCCAGCCGCCCGTTCGTGAACGTGACCCCCTTGGGCAGGTTGCCCCACTCGGTGATGCTCGGGGCGGGGTACCCGGCCGCGGTCGGCGTGAAGGTGCCGGGGTCATGCAAGGAGAACGTCGCCGCGTTCGCCGACGTGACGGACGGAGCCTGATCGACCGTCAGCGTGAACGACTGGGTGGCGGTGTGGCCCACGCCGTTGGTCGCGCTGATGGTGATCGGGTAGACGCCACCGGCCGTGGCAGCCGGGGTCCCCGCCAGGGTGGCGGTGCCGTTGCCGTTGTCGGTCAAGGTCACACCGCCCGGGAGGGACCCTGTTTCGCTTAGCGCCGGTGCGGGATACCCGCCCGTCGTGACGGCGAACGTCCCGGCGCTGCCGGTCCTGAACGTCGTGCTGGTACCTGAGGTGATGGAAGGCGCCTCGTCCACCGTCAACGCGAAGGACTGCGTCGCCGCGTGGCCCACGCCATTGGTGGCCGTGATGGTGACCGGGTAGACGCCACCGCTCCCGGCGCCAGGCGTGCCCGAAATGGTCGCGGTGCCGTCGCCGTTGTCGACGAAGGTCACACCGCTCGGGAGGGACGCGGACTTGGAGAGCGCCCCGGTCGGAAAGCCGGTCGTCGTGACGGTGAAGTTCCCGTCGCTGCCGGTCGTGAACGTCGCGCCGGCGTCCGAGGTGATCGCCTCGGCCTGGTCCACGGTCAGCGTGAAGGACTGCGTCGCCTGTGTCCCGATGCCGTTGTAGCCTGTGATGGTAATCGGGTACAGGCCGCCGGTCCCCGCCCCGGGCGTGCCCGAGAGGGTGGCGGTCCCGTTGCCGTTGTCGACCAAGGTCACGCCGCTCGGGAGGGCCCCGGTCTCGGAGAGCGCCGGGGCGGGGTAGCCGCCCGTGGTGACGCTGAAGGTCCCGGGGCTGCCTGTCGTAAACGTCGTGCCCGCGCCAGAGGTGATGGACGGCGACTCGTCGACCGTCATCGTGAAGGTCTGGTTGGCGTCGGGTGCGACCCCGTTGCTCGCCGTGATCGTGATCGTGTACACGCCACCGCTGCCCACGGCAGGCGTGCCCGCCAGGGTGGCGGTGCCGTTCCCGTTGTCGGCGAGGGTCACACCAGAGGGCAAGGACCCGGTCTCGCTGAGCGCCGCCGTGGGGTTGGCCGACGACGTCACCGTGAAGCTGCCGGCGTCCCCGACCTGGAACGTGGTGCTCGATCCCGACGTGATGGCCGGGGCGAGTGGACCATTGGTGACCGTCAGGGTGAAGGACTGGGTCGCCGGACTCCCCACCCCGTTGGTCGCCGTGATCGTGATGGGGAAGTCGCCCTGTGTTCCCGGCGCCGCCGTGCCGGAGAGGCTGGCCGTCCCGTTCCCGTTGTCGACGAAGGAAAGCCCAGAGGGCAGGTCGCCGCTCTCGGAGATGGCCGAGGTCGGATAGCCAGTGGTGGTCACGGTGAAGCTGTCCGAGCTGCCGGTGGAGAACGTGGTGGCGTCAGAAGACGTGATGCCCGGTGCCTGATCCACGGTCAGCGTGAAGGTCTGGGTCGCCGCACTCCCCACCCCGTTGCCAGCCGTGATAGTGAAGGGGTACGTGCCGCCGGTCCCCGCAGCCGGCGTGCCCGAGAGGGTGGCGGTGCCGTCATGGTTGTCCACCAGGGTCACACCCGAAGGCAGGTTGCCGAACTCGGAATACGACGGCGTCGGGAACCCGGTGCCGGTCACCGTGAAGGAGCCAGCCGTACCGGTGGTGAAGGTCGTGCCCGCACCCGACGTGATTGCCGGAGCCTGGTCCACCGTCAGCGTGAACGACTGCGTCGCGTTCGGAGGGTTCACGTTGGCCGCGGTGATCGTGAACGGGTACGTGCCGCCGGTACCCGCGGCCGGGGTGCCCGACAGGGTCCCCGTCCCGTTGCCGTTGTCGGCGAAGGTCACTCCCGACGGCAGGTTCCCGCTCTCGGACAGTGACGGGTCGGGATACCCGGTCGTGGTGACGGTGAAGCTGCCATCGGTGCCGGTCGTGAAGGTCGCACCGTTCGCCGACGTGATGGCGGGCGCGGTCTGTTGCGGGATGATCTCGGTGGTTGCCAGTGCCACGGGCGGCGTGTACGGGGGCGTCCCGCTGTTGCCACTCGTCGGGTAGCCGTCGAAGTCGGCGTTCTGCGTGCCGATGATCGGGATGGTCACGTTGGTGTCGACCCTGAACTCCGAGAGGGTCTCGCTCTGGGTGGACCCCACCGACCCGGTCGCCGTGAACTGCGCGCTCACCGTGGGGAGCGTGAAGTTCTGGCCACCATCGACGTGGTCGGAGGTCGGGAGCTCGACCTCCAGATAGGGATAGGTCGTGTGGTAGTTCCCGGTGGTTTGCGCGTCACACCCTGTCCCAGTGGTCGTGCAGAACTCGGCCGTGGCCACACCTTCTGTCGTGGCGTCGCCACCGGTGACCTGGACCGACCCGGGCACGTAGGTGAACCCGGAGGGAACCGGCACCACCGAGGCGAAACCGTCCGCGTAGTTGATGGTGGCAGTCCCGACTTCGGTGGACTCACTGCTCGGGACGCTCGACCCGGTCGGCGCCACGGTGACCGTGAGGGGCGTGTTCTGCTGCTGGGTCGAAGGGGCGACGACCGCGAGTTCCGCCGTCTCGTAGACGTCCTGGGAGATGCCGTCGACGGTGATGTCCTCGCCGACCTCCTGGTCGACCGCCGGCGCGTAGTTCATCGTCGCCGTCGCGCAATCGGGCGACCCCGCCGAGTACGTGTCGCCCGGGTCGCAGTAGGCGAAGGTCGCGCTGAACGCGGTGGTGGCACTGTCTCCCGGCAGGAGGCTCAAGATGCCCTGGTTGGCTGTGGTGATCACGGCGCCGTCGCCGGCCGGAGGCTGGCTCAGCACCGTGAGGGATGCCGGATTGACGTTCGACGCACCGCCCGACACCAACGTCAACGTGTCGAAGTTGTCCGGATTGTTGAAGATGAGCGTCACGTCCGACAGGGTCCCGGTCGGATCGGCCGACAACACGACATCGTCCCCACTCACTGAGCTCACGTAGGTGCCGTTGGCGATCCCCGGCCCGACGACCGCCGAACCAGCGGTCACGCCGGCGTTGGCAAAGCTGTTCGAACTGGTGACCTCTGTCGACGAGCTCGATCCGCTGACGTCGTCCACCGCCGTGCGCGTCGTGAACGTCAGCGTCTGGGAGCTCGTGATGGCGGCGGAGGTGTCGGCCGAGATCCCGATGGTGGTCGCGGTCACGGTGCTGACCGACGTGCCAGAGGCAAAGGACGATCCGTTGGCGCTCATGCCTACCGCGACGCCGGTCGTGCTGGTGCAGGTCAGCGTCTCGGACTTGCTCGCGGCCGTGCAACCGGTGAGGTTGATCACCGGGTCCGTTGAGAATGCGCCGGTGCCGTTCGCGATCGTCGGCGCAGGTTGGGCGAATGCGGGTGACTCGAAGGTGATGGCCGCAGTCGCCACGATGCCGGCCGTCAGCAACAAAGCTGAGAGGATTCTGAGAATCACAGCTCCGTGGACGTGTGCTGGCGTGGCAGCGCTCATGACTAGACCCTCGCTCTCCCCTAGCTTCCGGTGTAGCCCCCTCGCTCCCGATGTTGGCCCCGCACCCGCGGGCGCTTCACACGACAACTAGCGTGACGTTTTATTCGCGGTACGACGAAGTGTCAAGCAGTTGTTCGGACGCTGCGTGTCGCCGCGCAGAGAGATGCTTGCCCTTGCAGTGCAACGGGAAAACCGGCACCGCAGGCACGATGCGACGCAACGCGACGGCTCTGCAATGCGTGTTTAGGAGGGCGTCACTGCGATGCCCACGGCGTGGCCCGAGTATCCGGGCACCGCGGTCGTGACATCGCCGAAGTACGGCGCATCACCGAACGCGAAGGCCTGCCCGCCCCCGTTGACCGCATCGAAGCCCTGGCCGCTGAAGTCCGGGATCAAGCCGGTCATCGGGCTCTTCATGGTGCTGAGCGTGGGCGAGACCCCGGCGACCCCCACCGTGGGGCGTCGCCGAAGTCGTAGACCGTGCCGTTGGCGCCGAGGACCCAGTACCCGCCACCGTCGGGCGTCGGCGCCACGCCGACGAGCGCCGTGGACGGGCGGCGCCCCACCCAGCGAGCCGAAGAACCCGGCGTCGCCGAACGCGAAGACGCCGCCGTCGGACGCGATGAGCCAGTAGCCCACTGCCGTCGTGCGTCGGCACCATCCCGATGACCGGCTTGTTGAGCGCGAGGCTGCCCGTGCTGCCGTAGAAGCCGGCGTCGCCGTAGGCGAAGATGCCACCGTCGGACGGCCACGAGCCAGTAGCCACCCCCGTCGGGCGTGACCGCCATCCCGACCATCGGCTTGTTCAATCGGATGCTGCCGGTGCTGCCGTAGAAGTTGGCGTCGCCGAAGCTGAACACGCCACCGTCGCGTGGCGACCTCCCAGTAGCCCGTTGGCGTCGTGGGTCGACGCGATGCCGACGACCGGGTGCGTTCAACGCGCATGCCGCCCATGCTGCCGTGGAACTGCGCGTTCCCGAAACTGAAGACGCCGCCGTCCGCCGCGTTGATCCAGTAGCCGCCGACGCCGCCGCTCGGCTGCCCGGCCGAGCCCGGAAGGGTGCTCAAGCTGGGCCGGGCCGTAGTAGTGGTCCACGATCTGGGTGTAGGTCCAGTTCCCGTCCCCGTTGTCCTGACCGATGGCGTAGCCCAGCGCACCCCACTGGCCCATGCCGATGCCGTGGCCCCACCCCTGGCCCTGATGGAGACCGATGACCCGTTGATCCCGGTGATGGAGAACAAGTCCGAGTTGAGACCGAGGTCGGTGTAGAACTCGGTGCCGGGCATCGTGACGCTCCCCGACGTGCCGGCCACGGTGATGGTGGCGACCCGCCCGTAGGAGGCGTCGTAGGGATGGCCGGGGTCGATCACCAGCTGGCCCGGTCCCGTCGGGAAGCCGGTGAACGTGCCGATCTGCGGCCACGCGGTCTGGATCGCCGCCGTAGCTGACCGAGGTCGTCCACTGGTGGTTGGGGTTGCACGCGCCGGACACGCACACGGCGTCGCCGTCGTCGGGCACCGCGGTGAACGGCGACTCCCTCGTTGGCGCTCGAGGTGTAGCCGCCGGTCGACGCGGAGTACTCGGTCGTGGCGATGGAGCCGTTGGGCATCACCATCACCTGCCCGGCGGTGTCGTCGGCGGCGGCGATGCTCGTCGACGTCTCGTACTCGGTGCCGCGGTAGGTCTGACAGTCAGATCGCAGGTGTCGGCGTAGCCGCCGTAGCCACCGAGGTCGGCGAGCACGTAGGAACGGACGGCCACCGCCTGCGCCTCGAGCTCCTGGAAGCCCCAGTCCATGCCTTGTGGACCGGCCCCGCCCACGCTGGCCCAGCTCGACGGCGACTCCCCCGGCACCGTGTCGGCGACGTAGGTCTCGAGCGGCAGCGTGTTGACGGTCCTGCGCCTCGCCGCCCGAGTTGTAGACCGCCGCTCAGCGTGCCGTGGACGATCGGGCTCGCCGCCGGCGACACACAGCTGGAGGAGCCCCCCGCTGACCGGCGACGCCGTGGGGGTGGTCTGGTTGGCCAGCACCTGGGTCCACGGGCCGGCGCAACCCGGGCCCGGTGTCGACGGCCCACGTCCCCGCCCGTCGGCTGGAACAGCACGGCGGGCGAGTCGGGCACGCCCGGCGCCGACACGCCGCCCAACGACTCCGACGATGACGTCGATGCCGTCGTTCTCCGTCATGGCGATGCGCACGTTGGTCGAGTCCGCCGGCAGCGCGCGGACTCGGACGACGGGATCTGCGGCACCGAGGCCCGGTTCGGGGCACCGAGGTCGGCCGCCGCGGGAGACGTGGGGCCGATCAGGGCGGCGGGCACCGCGAAGAAGACCGAGAGCACGAAGCCCGACCAACAATGCCGCGCGGCGGCGGTGGCGTCGCAGGGCGCTCGGACTCGTGATCGCGCAGCTCGATGCTCGCGGCGCGCGGCTGGGGCTCGGTCCGACACGATGCGACCAGGATAGGGGTGCGCCGGGCGTCAATCGGTGCATGGGTGCGGCGCAATCGGGTTGCGACGGCGCGCTTGTACACTGCACGGCCGTGCGGGTCGACCAGGTCATTCCGTCGCTCGCCAGCCGCGACGCCATCGGGGTTCACACGGTGAACCTGCGCGACGGCCTGCGCGGCCGCCGGCTTCGACTCGGACATCTACTACGGCATCACACGCCGCGACGTCGAGCACGAGGGACGGCCGGTGATCGAGCTCGGGCGGGCCGGGCGTGACCGCTGGCTGCTGTACCAGGCGTCCATCGGCAGCCCGGTCTACGACATCCTCGCCGCGCGCGACGAGCCCAAGCTCGTCAACTACCACAACATCACCCCGGCCGACCTGTTGCGCGACTGGGAGCCCGCCGTGGCCTACGAGGTCGCTCTGGGCCGGACGCAGCTGGCGCGCCTGGCCCCGCAGAGCCGCTTCGCCGTCGCCGACTCCGCGTTCAACGAGTCCGAGCTCCGCGCGCTCGGCTACGAGGGCACCGCCGTCGTCCCCCTGCTGATCGACATGCAGGCCAAGAGCGACGAGCCCGATCCCGAGCTGGCGGCCGCGCTGGCCGCGGCGCAAGGCGCGCGAGGGCGGGGCCGACCTGCTCTACGTCGGGAAGATCTCGCCGCACAAGGCGCCGCACGACCTGGTGAAGATGCTCGACGTCCTTCGCCGCACCGACGACCCGGCCGCTCGCCTCCACCTGGTGGGCTCGCCGCTCGGCGAGACCTACGAGCCGGCGCTGCGCACCTTCATCGAGGAGCTCGGACTGAGCGGCGCCGTCAACCTCGCCGGCTCGGTGAGTGGCGCGGAGCTCGAGGCCTACTACCAGGCGGCCGACGTCTTCGTCATGGCGTCGGACCACGAAGGGCTTCTGCGTCCCGCTGGCCGAGGCCATGGGCCACGGCGTCCCCATCGTCGCCTACGGGGTCACCGCAGTGCCCGAGACCGTCGGCGGCGCCGGCCTCGTGCTCGACGACAAGTCCCCCGTGCCCTTCGCCGCCGCCGTCGGCCGCGTGCTGCGCGACGACGCCCTGCGCGGCGTGCTGGCCGCGGCGGGGCGGGAGCGGGCGGCGGGCTTCGACCTGGCGGCGTCGACGCAGCGCTTCGTGTCGCTGGTGCAGGAGGCCGTGGCCGCCTGAGCGTCGGGCTGACCCGGCTGGGTCAGCCCGCGCAGCGCCAGGATGGCGTCGACGGCGCGGTCGCCGGCCGAGGGCAGATCGAGCGCCTCGACCCGCTGCCGGCCGGCCTGCGGCGAGCGTGCGTGGCGGAGACCCTGGTCACCCAGCACGCGGGCGACGGCACCGGCCAGTGCGTACGGATCGGTCGGCGTCCACCAGGAGGCCGGCGTCGCCGACCACCTCGGGCAGCGCGCCGGCTCGGTTGGCCACGACGGGCAGGCCCATGCTCATCGCCTCGAGCACGGGCACGCCGAAGCCCTCGTGCCGCGAGCTCAGCACGAGGACGTCGGCGCCGCGCCATGGCGGCGACGAGGGCGGCGTCGCTCAGCGCCGCCGGTGAAGGTGACGGCGTCGTGCAGGCCCATCTCGTCGACGAAGCGGTGCAGGGCGTCGCTGTAGGCGGGCACGGCGGGCCGGCCCACCACCTCGAGTGGTCGCCGGCGGTCGTGGTGCTCGCGCGCCACGAGGAGACGCCATGACGGCCAGCTCGATGCCCTTGTTCGGCGCGACACGGCCGACGCTGATCCAGCGGGCGCCGCCCGTGGGCGTGCGCCGGTGCGCGCCGGCGCCGGCCGCCGCGCTCGGCGTCGGCAGCATCGCCGCCGGCGGCACCACCGCGGTGTGCGCGAACCCGGCGGCCGTCAGCTCGGCCTCGTTGAAGGACGACACGGCCAGTCCGAGCGACGCGCGCGGGGCGAGCGCGCGCAGTTCTTGCTGGGCGAGCAGCTGATGCCGCGCCATGGCGTTGTCCCAGGACGCGTAGAACTCGGGTGGCGTCACGTTGTGGTAGTTGACGACGAGCCGCTCACGGCGCGCTCCGAGCAACGGAGCCATGCCCGACGCGGTGGCGAACTGGTAGACCAGCACGTCCCCGGGTTCGGCCTCCTCGGCGTAGCGGCCGAACGGCCGCGTCAGCGCAGCCGTCTCCTCGTCGGTCATCTCGACGTAGATCTCGCGAGCGCACGCCGCGCGCCACGAGCACCTCGCGCAGGCGCAGCGTGTGGCGGCCGACGGCGTCGGCACGGTGCAGCATCGGCACGAACTGGTGGACCGCGGTCATGACGCGGCGTCGAGCTGGCGCCCGCGCCCACCAGCGGGACGAGCAGGTCGACGAAGCGGTCCGCCGGCCGTCGCGAGATCGAGCTCGCCGAGGCGCCGGCTGCCCGCCTCGGCCAAGGTGGCCCGCGCCGGGCGTGTCGCGCCACAGCGCGGCGATGGCCCCGGCCAGCGTGTAGGGATCCTTGTCCGACACCAGCACCCCGGCGCCGCCGAGCACCTCGGGCACCGCCCCCTGATCGAAGGCGACGACCGGCATACCGGCCGCCATCGCCTCGACGACCGGCACGCAGAACCCCTCGTGCTCGGACGTCACCACCAACACGTCCGCCTCCGCATAGGCCGACGCCACGGTGGCATCGCTCGCGTGCCCGGCGAACTGCACCGCGTCCGCCAAGCCGAGCTCGACCACATAGCGCTGCAGCGCGGCGACATAGGAGTCGGTGGCCGGCTTGCCGACGAGGTGCAGCGTCGCCTCGGGATCGCCGTGGGCGCGCGCCACGGCCAGAGCCGCAATGGTGTGCTCCAGGGCCTTGTTGGGCGAGACCCGGCCCGACGGCCAGCCAGCGCGCGCCACTGGCCGGCGGGTCGGCGTCGGACGGCTGCGGTGGCGGCGGCTGCGGCGGCGGCACCCGGTTCGACCAGTGCGGCAGCGCCGCCGACGGCGGCACGACTGCAGTCCGCACAAAGCCCGGCCGCGGCGAGGTGCCCTTCGTTGTAGACGGAGTCGGCGACGGCCAGCGCGGTGCGCGGCGCCAACAGGCGCAGGTCACCCTGGGCCTGCAGCTGTCCCAGCGCCAGATGGTTGTCCCACGGCGCCATCAGCTCGGGCGGCGTGACGTTGTGGTAGTTCACGACCAGGGTCTCGGACCGGCCGGCCAGCCACGGCGCCATGGCCGACGCCGTGGCGAACTGGTACACCACCACGTCCCCGGGCTCCGCCGCCTCCGGGTAGGACAGCACGGGGAGGGTCTCGTCCGCGGTCTCGTCGTCGACGGTGTCGACGAAGATCTCCGAGCCGAACCCCGCTTGCGGCTCGCCTCGCGTAGCCGGAGGGTGTGCCGCCCCACCGCATCGCCGCGGTGCAGGACGGGGACGAAGTGGTGAATGCCGCTCACGGGGGCGTGCGGCCGCCAGGGCGATCCGCTGATTCTCCTCCTCGGCGCCCAGGCAGCGGCGCCGACGTCGACGAACCCGGCGCGCTCGCAGCAGCAGCTCCCAGGTCGCCTCGTGGAGCGGGCGGCCTGCGACGAGGTCCTGGCCGCGGCGCCTCCCGCGACCCGGCCGCCGCCACGTCTTCGGAGACGAGGACCAGCGGCGCGCCGCGGGCGAGCGCGCGCCGGCTCAGGGCCAGCAGTGGGAGCAGCGCGTGCAGCGCGCAGGCGGTCGACCACCCCGCTCAGCACGATCCCCCGCCGAGCTCTGCGTCGGCCTGCGACGCCAGGTACTCCGATGCCTCCGCCATGGTGACCGTGCATCCGTGCTCAAGCGGCGCGCAGGGCCACCGCGCCGCGCGGCTCGACGCCGTGGCTCTCGGCCGCCGCGCTCGGCGAAGGCGTCCAGCAGGTTGCCCTCACCGCAGTCGGCATGGATGATCACCCCGCCCGGGGTCGTGCGCCATGACGTGCGCCGCCACGGGCCCGCCCACGGGCCCGAGCTCGCGTGCCGGCACGAGCCATGCCGCGACCGTCCACCGGTCGGTCCTGTGCGGCCAGGCGGGCCTCGAGCGTCCCGACGCGTGCCGACAAGAAGCGAAACGCCTCGACGACGTGTCCCATCGCCACCTCGAGGTCCGTCTTCCCGCTCTCGGGCGGCCGCGCCGCCTCGCTCCCGGGCGCAAGCGATCGAGCGGCCCGCCGCGCCGGACGCTGCCGCGGCGCTCGGACGCCACGGCGTCGGAGAGTGCCGAGGCGCCGGGATGGTACGGGCCGTAGCGATCACCCAAGTGCGTGAACGCCGCCAGGAAGTTCCAGGCGTCGCTGCCCTGCGGAGCGAGTCGCGTCGAAGCCTGCTGCAGCGCGCAGCGCTGCCCGGATCTGGTCCGCCGTCGTCGGCGTCGCTCGGCCCCCGGCTCATCGGCGTGATTGGCACCGGCACCCCGCGAGAGACGTCTGCGGACATGGCGCTCGATGCTACCTGCGAAAGGGTCCGTCTTGCGGTCCGCGCCGATGCGATGCGGGCGTGCCGGCACGGTCGGTCAAACCCAGCATGGACGGCTTCGTGCAGGGATTTCGAGGGTCGACGAGCCCCAGAGTGGCTGGGGTCGCTCGTCTAGTATCTGAGCGCTCGCTGGCACGCCACCGGGCTCAATGCGACTGGGAAGGAACATTCTTGACGAACGGGCAGCAGCACTCATCTTCTCCGTCGACGGTAGAGCGGCTCCGGGCAGTGGGCAGCAAACTGCCTGAGCCGGTCGCCCGTGTGCTGCGGCCGCTCGCGCAACGACTGGGTGGACCTGCCATGACGGCACCCGTCGTGCCACCGCGGCGCCCGACGCCACCGCGACCCGCTCCCCTGCCGATCCCCGCCCACCACATCCGGGCCGGGAGGCGCTCGTGGTGTGGCCCGCCGACCCGCCGCCCGGATACAGAGGGCAACTCGAACCGGATTTCCAACGCGAACTCGCCGCCAAATGGGATGACGTCCGGCTCGAGGACTGCTACTTCTACCATTCCGTGCTGCTCCCCGACGGCAGCTTCGTGAAAGGCCCGTGGGACCTCATCGGCAACGAGAAGGAATACCTCGGCGGGATCGACCTGAAGGGGCGCACCGTGTTCGAGTACGGCCCCGCCAGCGGCTGGCTCACGCACTACATGAGCGAGCAGGGGGCCGACGTCACCATCATCGACATCGGATGGGACCTCTCCACCGATCTGATCCCGTTGGGGACGATCGATCTGGAGCAGACGCGCCGGGAACAGGTTGCCCGTGCCGGCACAGGTCGTGAACTCGTGGTGGTATGTGCGGAATGCCTTCGGCCACTCGGCGAAGGCCGTCTACGCGCCGGTCTACGACCTTCCCCCGGACCTGGGCCGCTTCGACGTGTCCGTCTTCGGTTCGATCCTGCTGCACCTGCGGGATCCGTTCATGGCGATGGAGCAGGCCGCCGCCGTGACCGACGATGCCATCGTGGTGGTCGAGCCGCTCCTCGTCACGCCCGAGGACGCCAACAAGACGGTTCTGTTCTGGAACCCCATCGAAGAGCGAGAACCCAAACGGCTGGTGGCTGCTTCCTCCCGGCGTCATCACCGACATGCTCGCCGTGCTGGGATTCCCCAATGCGACGGTCAGCTACCACCGGCAGTACTACGTCCCCGAGACCAACCCGGAGTTGGCCAACGAGGTCACGTTCTTACCGTGGTCGCCCGCAGGCACTGAGGGCGGGGACCGCTATCGAGCGATGGCCTCGCAACGACTGGGCTAGGCGCGAACCACCGGTTCGTCTCAGGTGACTCCGCCACGTGTGCTAAGCCGCGGGACCGAGACATGCGCAGATTCTTCAAGGTTGGCGAGCCGAATACCGATTGGTTGGGTAAACGAGTCGACGTTCGTCTTCAACCTGCGCGCTCCGAACCCCCCGGTCACCGGCGTCGGACGTTGCGAGGCAACAATCGGCTACCTCCACCCCCACAATCCTTGGAGGATTGACGTGAGACGTGCACCCAGTCTGACCAGCCGCAGCCTCCATGGCGGCGACTGCCGCCTTGCCCCTGACGACCATCCTCGTTGTCGGCAGCCCGCGACCGCCCAGGCGACGAGGTCTCCGCACGCCGGGCCGGCTTCACGCTGAACCAGACCTGGTCGCAGACCCTCAACGACGCCAACAACCCCATCGTCGACTCCTCACCCAACGTGGCCGACCTCGACGGACAGCCCTCGGTCGTCGTCGGCGACCGGGCCGGGCCACGTCTACGCCTACCACCTCTCGAACGGCTCGGGCGTCGCCGGCTGGCCCTACAACGCCGGCGCGGCGGTCGACTCGTCCCCCTCGGTGGCGCCGATCGACGCCAACGGGCTCGACACGGTCTACGTGGGCACCGGCAACGTGGCCGAGCCCACCGCGGGTGGCTACCAGGCCATCGCCCCAAACGGCGGCGACCAGTGGTTCGTCCAAGAGACCAACCCGGGCACCGACCCCACCCCGCACACGGCGGTCACGGCGTCGATGACCGTGGGCAGCTACGCCGGCGGTTACGGGGTCGAGGCGGGTTCGCTGGGGCAGAACACCTACGCGCTTGGGGCGGCGAACGGCGCAATGCTCGACGGGCTTCCCGTGGTTCTCGGACTCGGTCTTCTCGACGGCGGCGGTGGCCGACCTGTACGCCGACGGCAACAACGAGATCATCAGCGGCGGGGAGTCGACTGCCGGGTGTCGCCTACGGCAAGACCTACACCAACGGCGGCCGCATCGGATCATGTCGAGCGCCGGCAACGCCGGGACCTGCAACCCGGCCGGCGGCGTCATCTGCGAGTACGACACCAACCAGAACATCGGCCGCCTCCTCGCCGGCCGTGGGCCAGTTCCTCGCCGGCGGCGCCGTCGGCATCGCCATCGGCGACGGCGACTACTACGGCGGGGCATCGGACACCGACAAGCTCTTCGCCATCAACACAGGCTGCGGCGTCGCCTGGAGCGACACCCTCAACGGGCTGACCACCGACTCGCCGGCCCTGGCCGACGTGCAGGGCAACGGGCAGCTCCAGGTCGTCGAAGGGACGTCAGCGGGCACGATCTACGTCCTCAACGGCGCCAACGGCAACGTCCTGTGGTCGGCGACCGCCTCGGGCGCCATCGACGGATCACCGGTGACGGCGGACCTGACCGGCGGCGGCTACCAGGACGTCATCGTGCCCACCATCAACGGGATCGACATCTTCGACGGCCGGTCGGGCGCCAAGGTGGCGACGCTCGGCTCCGGACGACGGGTTCCAGAGCTCCCCCCTCGTGACCGACGACCCCGACGGCCACATCGGCATCACCGGTGCGGGCTACACCTACTGCGGGCGACCAGGGCGTCATCATGCACTGGGAGATCGACGACACGAGCGGCCAGCGGCTCGAGCGTGAACGAGACCGGCGCCTGGCCGCAGTTCCACCACGACCCGCAGCTGACCGGCGACGCCGGACGCCCGGGCCGACCATCGAGGTTCCGTGCAACGCGCCGGCCGGCGGCCCCAACGGCTACCTCCTCTCCGCCTCCGACGGCGGCGTCTTCGACTACGGCAACATCCCCTTCTGCGGCTCGACCGGCAGCATCCACCTGAACAGGCCGGTGGTGGCGACGCACTGACCCAGGATGGCGGCGGGTACTGGGAGGTCGCGTCCGACGGCGGCATCTTCGCCTTCGGCGACGCCGAGTTCTACGGCTCCATGGGCGGCAAGCCGCTCAACGCACCCATCGTCGGCATGGCGGCGACCCCGGACGGCAAGGGGTACTGGGAGGTGGCCTCCGACGGCGGCATCTTCAACTTCGGCGACGCCGGCTTCTACGGGAGCGCCGGGGGCATCCACCTCAACAGTCCGATCGTCGGCATGGCGGCGACACCGACGGCAACGGCTACTGGCTGGTGGCCTCCGACGGCGGCATCTTCAGCTACGGCGACGCCACGTTCCACGGATCGATGGGCGGCAAGCCGCTCAACTCAACCCATCGTCGGGCATGGCCGCCGACGCGGCACACCGGCGGGTACTGGGAGGTCGCCTCCGACGGCGGCATCTTCTCCTTCGACGCCCCGTTCTACGGCTCCACCGGGAGCATGCACCTCAACGCGCCGATCGTCGGCATGGAGGCCAACCGCAACGGCTCGGGCTACCGCTTCGTGGCCTCCGACGGCGGCATCTTCACCTACAACGAGCCGTTCTACGGCTCGATGGGCGGCAAGCCGCTCAACAAACCCGTCGTGGCCATGGCCGGGACCTGACTACCCTTGTCTCTAGCCTGCAGATGCCCGCAGTTAGCGGCATGTGGGGCTTATTCCGATGCAGAGTTCGTTGACATCCCTACACGCAATACTGCACGCTCCTGGAGTCATCGACGTGAGTGCAGTCGCACGTAGCCTTAGCCCTGATCCACCGATCGGCCTCGGTGCGACGGCTTTTGCCAACGATGTGTAACCCGCCTGTCTGTGCGGTGAGGTGGTCAGTCGCTGTGACGTGTTCTGGGGACGGTTGAACCAGAGGTTCTTGTGATCGGCAATCTGCACTGGCGGCCCCGGGTTGCTCGGGGCCACGTCCACACGACAGTCAGGTCACGAGCAAGACGTCGCGGTGACAGGTGAGCGCAGCGACGAATCGCTCCGCCCATGGCCAGCGTGCCGGCAGGTGCAAGGTGACGCGTCGGGCTGAGCGCGTGAGTCGTCCCGGGAGGCTCAGGTAGCGGCGGCGAAGGGTCTCGGTGGTGATCAGGCTGTCGCCGAGTCCGATCCTGGTGCTGAAGCGGGCCAGGTTGTGAGCCATGACGTTGAGAGCCAACCACGCCGCGTTGGCACCGAAGCGCCCGGAGGGCAGATGGTTGAGACCGACACCGTATTTCAGGTCACGGATGGTGTTCTCGATCTCGGCATGGCGTCGGTGGTCGGCCTCGAGCTCCACCATCTCGCCTTCTCGGTCGGTGATGAAGGCGTGGTAGGTGAACTCGACGAACAGCGCCAGCTGGCTGCCCGGTGTGGGCCGCACCCGGCGCACGATGAGCCGACACGGCCGGCCCTTGGTGCCGAAGGGCTGGTAGGTGGTCTCGGCGACGTCGGCGCCGTCGAGGAAGTAGGAGATGGCGACCCAGGCGGACTCGCCGATGGCGGCGATGGCCGTTTTCACACCGCCTTTGTGGAGTTTGGCCGTGATGGAGAAGGACACGTTGGCCCGGCGGCAGGCGTCGACGACGCTCCGGTTGTAGAAGCCCGAGTCGGCCCGGAGCACGATCGGCCCACTGGCACCCGCTGTGCGCACCCGACCAAACGTCTCGGTGAGGAAGCTGGCCGCACCCCGACCCGAGTGGGCATTACCACCGCGGCAGGCGGACGTGCAGGACGTCTCCGGTCCCCGCCGCCACTGCGTAGAGAGGGTTGTAGCCCCGAACGTGGTTGTAGGTGAAGTGGGTCCCGCCCTCTTTGGCCAAGCCGTAGGTCTCGTGGATGGAGGAGTCGACATCGATGGTGAACGGCTGCTCCTCGCCCGGACCCGCCCCCGCGGCCCAGGCCCGCGTCAGCAGGTCGCCGGCCACCGCGTCGAGCTGACGAGCATGCCCCCAGCTGAAGCTGCGTAGGAACGTTCCGAGAGTCGACGGCGCCAACACGACGTGGCCGAGCACCGCTTGGGTGTCGCCAGCCCGCAGGGCATCGGCATCGTCGATCGAATCGCCCCCGGCCAGCGCCGAATGAATGAGCGTCATGGCCTTGTGACCCACATTGGCGCGGCCCGCCGCATCGCCGAGGTCGACGTACTCGTCGAGGAGCTCTCGCAATCCCAAATGCTGCGCCAGGGTCGCCGGCAGCATCAAGCCAGCGTTGGCCACCAGACGCTCGTCGTCGAAGGTCACGTCGAAACGGTCGAGACTGTGGCAAGCTACGCGCATCGAAATAGTGCCTTCCCGTAGGGGATGTGGTCGGTGTGGTAACCACCATTTTCCCTTGCAGGACGGCACTTTTCGCGGATGCGCGACCGCGATCAGACTCTAATTATCGGTGGATCAGGGCTTAACTTAGCCTCGATCCACCGTGTAGCCATTGGCCGCAGACCAGTTCAGGCTGGTGAGGGATGAGATCGCGAAAGTTCGCTTCGGGGGGTCCGCGAACAGGATCGGGGGCGTGCAAAGTCAGAGGCGCTTGACTATTCGGCTCCGATGTCAGCGTGAGGGTGTTCGTCTGCGGCCACGCCGGTCCGCCGGGGGGTCGCTCAGGTAGGAGCAAAGGTGACGGCGCGCAGATTGTCGAGTGCGGCGCTGAAGCGCAGCGCCCAGGGCCAGCGCTCGGGCAGGCGCAAGGTGGGTCGACCCGAGCGGTTGACCAGACGTCCGGGGACGGCGAAGTAGCGGGTGCGCAAGGTCCGCGCCACGACGAAGGTCTCGGTCTCTTGCACCAAGGCACCGATCGATGCCGTCCAGCGCATCAGGTTGTGCGCCAGCACCGCGCAGCACAGCCACGCCGCGTTGGCCGAGAAGCTCCCCGAGGGGCAGTGCTCCATCCCCGCGCCCTCTTTCAGATCGTCGATGACGAGTTCGACCACGGCGTGGTGACGGTGGAAGGCGTCGAGATCGGTGGCGGGACCTTCGAGGTCGCTCAAGAAGGCGAAGTGGCGCCACGCGGGCCACAACGTCGCCTGGGGGCCGACCAGGCGGGTGCGGCGCACGATGAGGCGCCGTCGCTTGTAGATGCACTCCGCCACCTGGGCCCGGCCTCCTTCGGGGTAGTCGATCTCCACCCAGGCGTCCTCGGCGATGGCGGCGATGGCCTTGGCCAGGGCCTTGGTCCCGGTGCGCACGGCCATCGTGTAGTTGACGCCCAGACGCCCGAGGGTGGCGATCGTCTCGTTGGACCAAAAGCCCGAGTCAAAGCGCATGACGATCTGTCCGCTCGCGCTGGCCCGGCGCAGGCGTGGCACGAGCTCTTCGACGAAGCGCCTGATGCCGCGCTGGGTGTTGGCCGAACCTTTGCGCAGGCGGGCGTGGAGGATCTCTCCGGTGGCGGCCAAGGTGGCCAGGATCGGGTGGTAGCCGAGCTTGTTGGTATAGCCGTAGGCGGCACCGTGCTTCTTCTTGCCGTGCACCTCGTCGATGGTCGAATCGATGTCGACGACCAGGCGTTCACCCTCGCCCGGACCTGCCCCGAGCGCCTACGCGGCGCCGAGCGCCTCGCCGATCACCCTTTCGAACTGGCGGACGTGACCGAAGGTGAAGCTGCGCAAGAAGGTCCCAAGCGTCGACGGTGCCATCACCCGATGCTCGAGCACCTCGGCGGTCGCTCCGGCGCGCAGCATGTCGGCGTGGTCGATGTGGCTGGCCCCGGCCACCATGGCATGGACGAGCGTCAGGATCTTCCTTCCCGGTCGGAAGCCGCCGACGCGCCCGGACAGCTTGATCGTGGTGTCACAGAGCCTTTCGAGCCCCAGGCGCCCAGCGAGGGTGGCGATCAGCACCAGCCCGGCGTTGGCCACCAGGTTCGGCTCGTCGAAGGTCACCGCGACGCGGTCGATTCCGCGCGATACTGGCTTCACAGAAAGTGCCTCCTTTGTCGGTGAGAACTACGGCGTCAAGTACCGCAATTCTCCCAGCAACGGGGGCATTTTCCGCGGATGCGCGCGTGTCAGATCACGTGGCTACGCGGTGGTTCGAGGCTAAGTCCTTCACATCACGTCGCACGTGTACCGGAAGCCTTTGGACGTCGCCTCGGTACCCGAGGGATGGGATGAGTGGGAGACCCGGGCGGTCGGCACTTGAACGAACCCATCGTGAGCATCGCAGGAGACTGAGTCCACCGAGCCACGAGGTCGGATCAGTTGGCGGTCTTCTGCAGCTCGATCGACGTAACGTCCAGCGTGCTGTTGGGCCCGACACCCACGCTGACCGAGAAGGTCGACGCGGCGGAGGTGGAGAACGTGAGCGTCGTCTGGCGAGTGGCGGTGCTCGGGGGCAGCAGGAGCGTCGAGACGTGTTCCTGGGCCAGATCGAGCGGTGCGGGCGCAACGACCAGGTTGGCCATTGAGGTCGGGTGCTCCAGGCTGAACCAGTTCGACACGACGATCCGACGGATCGGCGTCGTCAGGAAGGACATTCGCGACGGGCTTCCCGATGCGCTGTCCACACTCTCGGTCACCGTCACCTCGTAGGTTCCCGTTCCCAGGTTCGCCACAGCGAGCGGAGCCGTGCGGACGCGCGAATTCCCCGTCTCCCAGGGACTTCCGAAGGACTGGCCTGACCACGTCAATGGCGTCGCGGGTGGCGGCCCGGTCGGCACGACGAGTGCGACGAGTGCGACGACCACTATCACGATGAGCGCGGCCGTCCCTGCGATGAGGCTGCGCGCCACCTGGATCGGGCGCGGATCGACCAGCCGTATCAGCAGCCCCACGAGTGCTGCGATGAGCACCACCTCGAACAAAAATTCCTCCGCGACGACATGGCTGAACGTAGGCACGACCGAAGGCAGGTACGAGTTGATCCAATCCCACCACCCCGGGTAGAGGGTCGGGTCCCAGGGGGCGAACGGAGGGAACGTGGCATTGAAGTAGTTGTGGTCACCGATGAGAATCGGAACGCCTTGGACGATCCAAAGGACCGCCACCACGATGGCGGCCCCAGCGAGCCTCTGGCGATAGTCCTCCAGCCGTTTCAGGAAGAACGGAGACCACGCGAGCAGCATGGGCATCACGGTCCATTGGAACCGTCCGGCCAACGCCGTGCCCCCGAACGCGGTGACGATGGGCTGTGTTCCGTTGATCACCAGGATGGCGACTGCGCCGAGGAGAAGAACGACGTTGGTCACCTGCGTCTTCCGGCGCGAGTACCACAGGCCGAGCAGTCCAAAGATAATCGTGGGGCATTGGACCAGGAATCCCTGGTCGCGATCGAAGACGAGACCGAACGTGTCCTTGATTCCCCGAACGCCGAAGTTCGGGCTCGGCTGGGGAAGCCCGAGCAGATGGCCGAAGTAGTACTGGTTATAGAGGACGAGGAGGGCGAACGAGAGGGTAACCACGCCGATCACGACGAGCGCCGGGACCAGCTCGATGCGCCGCAGGTAGACCAGGACGAGCAGCCCAACGATCGCCACCACGTCGACCGAGAAGTTCTTGATCTGAAACCAGGGTGGAACCGCCAGGGCGACCGTGATCACGGCGACCGAGGTCCAACGGCAGGTTCCCGAGCGTTCCACCAGGGCCATTTCGAGGAGGCCACAGGCCAGGAAGATGCCACTGATCAGGTCGGGGTAGATCTGCGTCGCCGCGAGCCAGAGTGCCGGACACGCCAGCGACAGGGCGAAGACGACCTGGCCGTTGCGGCCCAAGTCGGCGAGCCGGGATGCCCGCTGATGGATGTATACGAACCCGATGGCATTGACGGTGAACAACGCCACCAGGGCGAGGGGGACGTTGCCCACTGCGATGAAAGGTGCGAGGAGGACGGGGAGACCGATGCCCTGGGCGAAGATGACCCCGTGCGGTCCGGCGAAGGCATGCGCCCCCATGGTCCCGAGCGTCGCGCCCTTGGGCCACGCGTAGATGTAGTGCGACACGAGGTCGGCACGATATTGAGGGAGCACGTGGACGCCCAGGTGGCTTAGCGTCTCGGCCGCAATGAGGTAGTGCGGCGAGTCTCCCGAGATCAAGGTGCCCTGGGAGCGGAGCAGGAACCAGGTGAGGATCTCACCGATGACGATTGCGACGACGGCAATGACGAGCGTCAGCCAACGAGCCCGCTGGAACAAGTAGGTGTCGGTCGTCGCGCCGAGATCAGGAAGCTGCGCTGTGGATGTCGCAGCCGTCATGGGTGGACGCAGGCCGTCTCATGATGAGTGATCTCCACAAGTTCGACATGATAATGAACATCGATACCGCGGAGGCCCGGCGATCCGCATCATTCGTGACATCCGACGGTCGCGCCCCCGGGGCTGTCAGGCTGCTCGCCGAGTGCGTGCCCAGACTCGATGCTCGTCGCGCCAGGATGCGGATCAGTCTTCATTCCGTACCTCGTGTGCAAGGTTCGCCTCGTCATGCCTGGCTCAAGGTTGGGTGAGCCCGCTGTTTTCCGACTGCGCTACAGCCCGGTTACCCGGGGGGGAACACGAGGCGCGTCGTCCGTGCCGCGGGATGCAGAAGGAACGCATGAACTCCGTTCTTGGAGGTGAGCTCGTGCGCGCCGATCGACCGCAGATAGGCGACGGCAGTGGCCGTACCAGCCGTTGTCGCGTACTCGATGCCCGCATCAGTGAGCACGACAACGACCGGTCCAGGGCCGAATACGGGCACGATCTGCCCCCCGTTGGCTATGTCGAGAAATGGGAACACCAGTCGGCGGTCGGCGAACCGCCCGATGACTCCCTGCGAGACGACGACTTCAGCTCCGTCAGGGATCTTGGGCTGCAGTTCAGAGAGCGTGGCCGAGGTCGGTCCGCCGACGACGGCGAACTGCGTGTTTGCCCTGGGGATCCAGATCGCAGCGAGAACGACCACCTGGACCAAGACCGCAACCGCCACGACGGATGCGAGGACGCGTCGCCCGGGCCATCGAAGGTGCCCTAGCCACAGGAGCACCATGACCGTCCCGACCACCACGAAGGCGTAGACGGACAGGCTTTGGAATGCCGAGGTTTGACTGCTGAAGACTGGTGACCCGTTGAGGGCGTTCTCCAGCAACACGACCACGCTCATGCCGAAGCCAAGCGGGCACAGCACTCCAATGAGACCGGCGGACGCCAGTTGGAGGTACAGGAGGTGCACCCGGGACCACACCATGTGGAGGGGCGTCCCCGGGTGGGTGACGATGCCGCGGACGATGGCGCCTGTGCTGGCCGAGGTCCCGGGCGTCACGTGGGCCAGGTAGGCGTAGTTGTAGCCGATAAGGGTTCCCTCTGCCCCGCCGACCGCGGACATGATGGCAGAGACCGCGATCCCGCCTACAACCAGCGCGATCCCCGGCACCCGCAGGTCGCGGCGGCGGATGGTCAACAGGGCGAAGATGCCGATACCCACCAAATAGGTCCCGGCGACGTTGCCGCACAGTAGGAGTGCAACCACCCACCACAGCGACCGCAACAGCCGTCGATTCCACAGGTCGCGCGCCACGAGAAGTGCGAAGAGCGTCGCCAGGGCTTCAATGTGGAAGTCGAATGACGCCGACCAGTAGATCCAAGGGTTGATGAGGGCGATGGCGATCGCCCCCAGGCCCAACGCGGGCACCCACCCCCGGTCCCAGGCCCGCTCCCACCGTGGCGGTCGCCCGTGCGCCGGCCCGCTTTCGTTCTCGTTGCCCCAGGGCGTCACGACAATGACGTCGCGGGCAAACAGGGCGACTACCACGGTGCAGCCCGCCAGGGCAAGATCCTGCACCACCAGCAGGGTGAATGAGCTCGGGAACACCAGCGCGAGAAGGGCCATGGGCCAGGTGATGAGCGCCAGGTGATCCTGCCAGAACGGATACCCATAGTGCGGGTAGTTGTGAGCGTTGATCGTCATGTAGGGATTCAGGTCCCCGTGAGCGATCTGTGACCACGCCTGGTTTTCCACGGCAAAGTCCAGCGTGAGATCGAAATGCGAGTACAGGTGGGCGCTGTAGACAATGAGGACCACCGCCTGCAGCGCGCCAGCCGCCACGCCCACCCAGACCAGCCATCGCATCGGAGCGCGACCACCAGGACTCGTGTCGCGCTCGGCACCTTCCCCTTGACCCTCGGTGGGGAGACGTGGATCGTCCGTTTCGCTGAGGGCCGACGTCCTGACGGCGGGCCCGACGCGCCTGGTGCGGACCGGATCGATATCCCGCGAGGTGCTCAATGTGGCCCGTGTTCACTGCTCGTCGGAGTGCTCGTTCCGCGTCCGACGTCGTAGCTACGGAGGACGTTGCATCGCAGGAAGACGGCCAGCGTGTCCACGAAGAGAAACCACACTGCCTTCATGGAGATCGTGCTCCCGAAGCGCTCTTCAATGCGCACAGGCGCCTCCACCACCCGAGTGTAACCGAGCCGATGAGCGACAACGAGTAGTTCGAGGTCGAGCGCGAAGCGGCTCTCGCGCAGCAGGGGGAGCACGTCCGCGATGACCCGGCGGTCCACCAGTTTGATCCCGACCTGCGTGTCCTTCACGTCCAAGCGGAACAGCAGCTGGATCAGATGCTGGTACCCCCATGAGTAGAGACGCCGCAGCGAAGGGTAGTGCACCGAAGAGCCCGGGTGACGTTTGCTGCCGATGATGATGTCCGGATGCTGCGTGTGCATGATCGAGACGAAGGGAGCGAGGAACTCCGGGGAGATGTCGCCGTCAGCGTCGATGAATCCGAGATACCGGCCCCGCCCCATCCCCAATCCCATGCGAACTGCGTGTCCCTTTCCCACGTTGGTGCGGAAGGTCACGCGGCGGACCATGCTCTCGGAAAATCCCTGGAGCGTGAATGGGCTCCCGTCCGTCGAGCCATCGGACACCGTAATGATCTCGAACGTCATTTCGGAAGCGTCGAGAACGCGGACCATATGCTCGACGGTGGTGCGCAACCGGTCGCCCGGGTTGAAATAGGGCACCACGATCGAGACATCGAGCGCCTGCTCGGGTAAGGCGCCGTCGGGGGGTCGGGGCCCTTTCTCGGGGGTCGGTTCGGTCACCTGCGTACTCACCTCTCGTGCGTACCAGTCAACATCGACCCCCCCGGGGCGGCCCGTTTGAGCAAGACATGTCGCCTGGCGAGGCTACCTTCAGGCACGTCCGGGTGCGGTTTCTCTCCTTCGGCATCGCACGCTCTTGTCCAGTGGCTCAGCCGACCGCTCACCTGCTGGCCCTCGCCGACTTCCTTGGCATCTTGGGGGAATGACAGTACAGCTGAGCGAAGGTGTAGTGGACGTCCGGCCGGGTGCGGGTGCATTGAGCACTGACACAGGCGGATTCGCCGGTTCCGGCGGTGCAGGAATTGAGCCTCCCCAACCCGGTACCTGCCCGTCCTAGAGGCTGCGAACGGCACAGGGCCGTCCCACGGTGGCGTAAGGACACCGGACGGGACTCGGATCTGATCTGGCTTAGTTGCCAGGTCGTGGAACAACCCGAATTGTGACCCAGCTCAGCGCTGCCAGCGTCACGATCACGCCCGCAGCTGGCCCGCGCACGCGTTCGTCCACCCTTGGACTCACGACCCAATCAGATCCAAAGAACCTGAAGACGCTAGCTTAACGTGATTCTGGACAGGCCCATTTTCGCTGCTCCTCGTTATCATGACCCAGCTATGACGACGCTTCATACTGGTGCCGCACGACCACAAACAGGTTGGCCGTGACCTCCAGGGGGCAGCATGAGGACCCCGAAAATGCCGGCGTCGGGTTCCAGCGGGCTCGTTGGCTGACGCTCGTCATTGCCGTCGTCGCAATCGTCATCGGTGAGATCCTCACCTGGTTCCTGCTCCGCTCCCAGGGCACCTTGATCTCGGGAGACTCGCCGCACTACCTCATTGCGGCCGAGACGCTAAGCCACCTGGGCGTCCACGTGCTCCCTCAATATCGTGCCGACCTCGTGTCGCACTACATCTACGCGTGGCCCAAGGGCGCGACGCTCGGGACCATGGGGGCGCATGCCTTCGCCGGACCGCACGGGGTCATCTTCGCCCAGGGCATCGGTCTCCCCGTCCTCCTCGCACCTTTCATCGCAGTGGGCAACGTCCCCCTCGCCCTGGTGGCGTTGTTCACCGTCAATGCCATCGGGTTCGTATACATCCATCAGCGGGCATCCCGGCTCGCCGACTTGGGCCGCAACGGCCAGGTCGTCTTCGCCCTGTCGCTGGCGTGTCCGGCACTCTGGCTCGCGGCGACGCAGATCTACCCCGACCTGATCAGTGGCATCTTCCTGGCCTGTGGCCTCCTCGAAATGGCCCTGGTGGAACGCTCGGGAACCTGCCGTTGGACCTCGGTCGCCGTCATCACGGTCGCCCTGGCGGTTCCACCCTGGTTCCAGATCAAGAACTTCTCGGTCGACGTGGTGGCGATCGTTGGGCTGCTCGTCCTGGTCTACCTGCGGCGCATCGAGCTGGTCCCGGCGCTCGTCGTGATCGGCGTGGTTACCCTCTCGTTCGCCCTCCTCGTCCTCTATAACCAGTACTACTTCGGCCATCTGCTCGGGCTTCCCCAGCCGAGCCCGAACTTCGGCGTTCGGGGAATCAAGGACACGTTCGGTCTCGTCTTCGATCGCGACCAGGGATTCCTCGTCCAATGCCCCACCGATTATCTTTGGACTGCTCGGCCTGTGGTACTCGCGCCGGAAGACGCAGGTGACCAACGTCGTTCTTCTCCTCGGCGCAGTCGCCATCCTGGTGATCAACGGAACACAGCCCATCGTCACCGCGTTCGGGGGCACGGCGTTGGCCGGCCGGTTCCAATGGACCGTGATGCCCATGCTGCTCGCGTGGTCTCCGTTCTTCCTGAAACGGCTGGAGGACTATCGCCAGAGGCTCGCTGGGGCCGCCATCGTGGTGGCGGTCCTTTGGATCGTCCAAGGCGTTCCGATTCTCATCGGTGACCACAACTACTTCAATGCCACGTTCCCTCCGTTCGCCCCCTGGGACCCGACCCTCTACCCGGGGTGGTGGGATTGGATCAACTCGTACCTGCCTTCGGTCGTGCCTACGTTCAGCCATGTCGTCGCGGAGGAACTTTTCGTTCGAGGTGGTGCTCATCGCAGCACTCGTGGGGCTGCTGATACGGCTGGTCGATCGCGCGCCCGATCCAGGTGGCGCGCAGCCTCATCGCAGGGACGGCCGCGCTCATCGTGATAGTGGTCGTCGCACTCGTCGCACTCGTCGTGCCGACCGGGCCGCCACCCGCCGACGCCGTTGACGTGGTCAGGCCAGTCCTTCGGAAGTCCCTGGAAGACGGGGAATTCGCGCGTCCGCACGGCTCCGCTCGCTGTGGCGAACCTGGGAACGGGAACCTACGAGGTGACGGTGACCGAGAGTGTGGACAGCGCATCGGGAAGCCCGTCGCGGATGTCCTTCCTGACGACGCCGATCCGTCGGATCGTCGTGTCGAACTGGTTCAGCCTGGAGCACCCGACCTCAATGGCCAACCTGGTCGTTGCGCCCGCACCGCTCGACCTGGCCCAGGAACACGTCTCGACGCTCGCTGCTGCCCCCGAGCACCGCCACCCGCCAGACGACGCTCACGTTCTCCACCTCCGCCGCGTCGACCTTCTCGATCAGCGTGGGTGTCGGGCCCAACAGCACGTTGGACGTTACGTCGATGAGCTGCAGAAGACCGCCAACTGATCCGACCTCGGCGGCTCGGTGGACTCAGTCTGCCGGCGATGCCCACGATGGGCTGGTTCAAGTGCTGACCGCCCATCGACCCGTGGAACGTGGCGTTGCCGTACGAGAACAGACCGCCGTCGGACGCGACGAGCTGGTAGCCCTGCCCGTTGTTGGCCGGCGTCGATGCCGACGATCGGAGCGGCCAGGAACTGGCCGCCCATCGACCCGTAAAACGGGGCGTTATAGCTGAACACCCCTCCGTCGGACGCAACCAGCCAGTAGCCGCCGTCTGGAGGTCGTCGGCTATGCCGACGATCGGGTGCCTTCAGTTTCAGGCGCGCCGGCGGATCCGAAGAACTGCGCATCGCCGAAGGTGAAGATCCCCCCGTCCGATGCCGACCAGACGATACCCGAGGCCGTCCGGCGCGGCGGCCATGCCGATGACTGGGCTGTTCAGACGCAGGCCGCCCGTCGAGCCCCAGATACGGCGCGTCGCCGAAGGTAAAGATCCCTCCGTCGGACGCGACGAGCCAGTAGCCCTCGCCGTCGGGGGTCGCCGCCATGCCGACAATCGGTTTGTTGAGGCGCTGACCACCCATGGAGCCGTAGAAGGCGGCGCCGTTGAAGGCGAAGACGCCGCCGTCGGAGGCCGACCAACCAGTAGCCGCCCGTGTTCGGCGCCTGGGCCATGCCGACGATCGGCGCGTTCAGGGCCAGGCCCCCTGTCGATCCGCAGAAGGGGACGTTGCCGAAGCTGAAGATCCCGCCGTCACTGGCCACCATGTCGTATCCGTTGTACGCCGCCGAGGGCACGTCGCAGGCGGCGTGGCATCCGCCCTGACCGGTGAAACCCGTGAGCTGGGGGTCGTGATGGAATTCCGGCCACGAGCCCGCCCCGACGGCCTGTGCCCCGTTCGAGGCCGGGATCTCGAAGTGCTCGATGACGCCCTGGTCGGTGTTGTAGGTGTAGCCGGCGACGGTGATACCGACGTTCCCGTCGGCGTCGTCGGTGACCAGCGGCGAATTGATGAACCCGAGAATGCCGTTGACGTCGGACCCGTCGGCGTTCAGCTCCGCCACCAGCGCACCGGTGACGCCGTCGAAGATCTCCACGCCGGCGGTGGTGGGCACCAAGAAGTCCTGGTGGCCGGTGCCGAAGAGATCGGCGGTGGTGACGCTCCCGAGGCCCCTCCCGACGATCGGTTCGTGCCAGAGGGCCTGGCCGTTGGACGCCGTTCAGCACCCAGACTGACCCGGTCGACCCGTTGTCGGTCTCCTCGACGACGTCCTCGGCACCGTTGCCCTGCACGTCGGCGAGGGCGGGACTGCTCGACGTGGCGGCGTCCAGCGTCGTCGACCACTCCAGATTGCACTGGTTGTTCACGGCCAGCACGGTGTTGGTGTCCGACGCCCCGGAAAAGAATGTGCCGGTGCCGAAGACCGCGCCGGTCGCCCCCCCGGCGAGGAAACCGCCCACTGCCGGCGACGAAACCACGTCCTGGTCCGTGTCGTAGCTGCAGATGAGCCCGCCGCGCCCGTTCAGGATATCGGAGGTGACCCCCCTGGCGTGTAGTTCTTCCCGAGCGCGAACCCCGCGGTCTGCGTGCTTCCCTCGACGACCTCCGTCTGTCCGGTGCCGTAGAGGTCCGCCAGTGCGGAGGTCGAGAACACGCTGTCGGAAGAAGAACGGCCAGCCCGGGAGGGTGGACCCGTTTGTGGCGTTGAGAGCGTACTCCTCCTGGTCGAGAGATCCGGCCTCCACGTCGGTGCCGCCACCTTGCAGCGAACCGACGCTCATGGAGGCCTCGACCGCATAGGCCGGGCTCGTTGTCGCTGCCCGGATCGGTGACGACCGGGGTGTACCACTCGATGTTCCCGCCAGGACCGATGGCCTGATAGCCGCCCTCGCTCGGATTGGCTGACGTGCCCGAGCCGACGAAGACCGAGTCGTACGGACTTCCGTTCGTCGCGGCTCACCGAAGGCGTCGAGTCGATCGGCGACGCCCAGTTGCACCGGCCAACCGCTCACCGGGGAGCCGTCGCTGAGATGAAAGGCGTAGAGCTCGCCGCGCGTGTCTCCGACGACCACCGAGGGACCGTCCCCGTCGAGCGGTCGCGATATTCGGAGACGACTGCTCGACCGGCGCACCGCTGTCGTCGAGCACCTGCGTCCACTGCGGAGTGCTTGCCCACGCCGGATTACTGGCGCCGACGCGTGGCGCGTCCGTCACGCCCGCCACCCCGCACGCCAGCCCGTTGACGAGGAAGACGCCGAGAACAACGCGGTGTCGGGCGGCTCCGGGTGTCTTTTGAGAAGTCCGGTCACCGTCTGTCCAGGGCTGTGGGTCACGAGGCAAAGCTGCGCGTCATGACTCGGGGAGCCTACCGGAAGCCTGCGGAGCGTTTCTCGGGCGCGGAAGGGGCGGACTGCTCCGTCGCCGCCTCGACCCCATGAAAGGTCCCCTCACCTGGGCGCGGGGGAAGTACTCCGTCATGTCCATCGGTTCGTAGTACTCGTAGCCGTTGGACGACACCCACTGGTGAGCCTGGAATTGGCGTCGCCGAGCAGGGCGTTCACCAACTCTCGCACTTCGTTCGTAGGTCTGTACCCCGGTTCCCACACCAGCCAGATCCGATGCGTCGAGCCGGCGTCGGCCGCCAAATGCGCGGCGAAGGTGGTCGGGTTTCCGGCCTGGACCGTCTCTCGTAGTCGACCCAGTCGACGAACCGGGGACTCGTGCCGCGGGGGAAGGTGGTCATGCGATAGCGCGACGCGTGTCAGTGATCCGGTACACGGCCGGCCCCAGCTGGTCCGGGCAGAACGCGATGATGTCACCCCGGCTGGGCATGGGCGTTGATGACTTCGGCGACCTGGGACGCCTGCGTCCGCATGCGTGTCGATGTTCTGGAAGGAGGCGAAGAGTCCGGCCGCCACCGCCAATGCGACCAGGACCAGGCGCACCCGGAGGCTGAACAGCGTCGTGAATCCGAGGGCCTACCAGGAGCAGCAGCGGCAGGAAGATCACCGATGCGTAGCGTGGACGCGAAGGCGCTCCCCGTGAGAATCCCTCCGGCAATGGCCGAGGAAGAGCGTGCCGATCACGGCGAATGCCATTCCCCGGGCCCGCGGCCTGGTACGCAGGTCGAGGTCTATGACGTTGCTGCTCCTTCCGATGCCGAAGATGGCGAGCGGGAGCATGACCAGGTAGATCACCGCGAGCAGGCGCCCCTGGGTTGTGCCGACGCCCAAAGAGCCCTGGTTGTCCGTGAATCGCGGTCACCGCGGAGACGATCACGCCGAAGTTCGGCGGCTTCGCCCAGGGAGTGCCGGTGTGCTGCGACTGGTAGAAGAACGTCGGCAGCCATGGCACGAAGAGCAGACATCCGCCCACGACGGCGAAGAAGGCAGGCAAGGGGTGGCTGCCCTCTGCCCGCTGCCCCGAGGGCGTCTGCCTGCGCCGGTCGAGCCAGGCCGAGCCAAGCAGCCAGATCGCCGACTGCGGCGACGAGGTACAACGACCAGTACTGGGTATAGAGCAGCCCTGCCGTCACGGCGCCGATGGCGATGAGGTTGCCCGGACGGGGCTGCTCGAGGGCCCGGCTCAGAGCGAGGTAACCACAGCCAGTGAGCAGGATCTCGAGGGCGTACATGCGCGCCTCGGTGGAGTAGTAAACCTCGAATGGCGCACTGGCCAAGAGGACCAGAGTGATCCACGCGGCGGTGCGGCCACCAAAGCGGTTGGCCGCCAACCACGCCACGGGAAGGGTGGCCACTCCGATGACTCCGGAAAGCGAGCGAGTGGCGAGATCGGACTGCCCGAACAGCTCCATCCAGTAGTGGAGGAGGTAGTAGTAGAGCGGTGGCGCGCCATCCTGCTTGAGCGAGCGCAGCGATGTCGCGCGACGGGCAGACTCGACCGGTCGACCGTGAGAGCTTCGTCCAACCACAAGGCAGAGTGGGTGAAGAATCGGAGGAAGACCCCGGACGCCACGATGAGGGCAATTGCGATCGCCGCGGCCACCCGGGCGAGGCCAGTCAGCACCTCCATTTCCTCGGGCATTGCGGCGGCATCGTAGGGCATGGCCGTTGATGCAGAACGACGGGCTTCACTGAGATCACAACGGCCGCTCGGCGTAAGTTGAAAGCTCAGATGACCGCGGTTCCCCTCGACGATGTCTTTCACCGGATTCTGGCCTCACCGAATAGCTCGAGTGCCTGGCACGGAACCACGCGATACAGGGCCATCAACTCGAGCCCTCAGCCGGACGTTCACTTGAGGCAAATTTTGAAGCTTCCCGGGGAATTTCGACTTGAGGCAACATGCAGCCTTGGGATGCGCGCGATGCTCGCGCCGGACAGTGCCCGAGGCGGGGGGCCGGCGTTCTGCCCGGCTCCTAGGCGGTCGATCTTTCCAAGGGACTTGCTGCGCCAAGGCGCCAGCAGATGGGAGGCTTGTCCACGTAGCCAAGTGGGAGTTCTTGTCGAGACGACTTAGCCTTCCTCCGGCCCTGTCGAGGCCGTCAGGCGGGGCGGCGACAGACGTAGGCCAGCAGATAGCAGTCCTCGATCGCGTCGTAGATGCCGCGCTTCGTGGCGAGCTCGGTCGCGTCGAACATCCCGTGGGCTGCGGACGCCCCCCCGTAGTTGATCCCGTGCGCCCGCTCGATGACGAAGCCGTTGCCCTCCAGCAGGGCGACCATCTCGCCGTGCGCGTACTCGTACTTGTGGTCAGGATCGACGAACGCGTCCTGCTGGAGCCTGGTCAGCCGGCTGTTCGGCGTGTCGAGTGCGAGCATGCCGCCGGGACGGAGCACGCGGCACACCTGGGCCAGGACGCTCCCCGCCTCCACCCGCGTCACGTGCTCGATGCTCTGACCGCTGTAGACGAGGTCGAAGGACTCCGACGCCAGACCGCTCAGGTCGGTCATGGAATGGTAGCGGTAGGTCACGGGCCGTTCGGCGTCTCGGCCGAGGTGGGGCGAGCATCGTCCTGGTAAATGGCGTGCCGGTCCTCGCTCGGCAGGTCCACGACGACGAGCTCGTCGAAGCTGTAGGGATAGCCCATGAGGACAAGGCCACCCGAGGGGTCGCCCGACGGACGCCCCGCCGATGTCCAGGATGCGTCTGGCCCGGGGGAGGCTGCGGATGAAGACGCCCCGCCCGAAATGGAGGGACGGGCCGAACTCCGTCATCGGCGCGGCATGACTCCACTCCGCGGAGTCGACCAACCATTCCACGAGCTGGCGTGGGCTTCGAGCACCGCTCTCCAACTCCTTGACGTACGCGCCGTCGTCGCTGAGGTCCGGCTCCCGACCGAAGAGCAGGTAGAAGATCCCGCGCAGGAACACCTGGCTCGGGAGGTCCTCGATCAGCCCCGACCCAACGAAGGAGCCCCGACGCCCGGGGCATCAGCGGAGCGTCGCGGCTGCCGGCTGCCCCCGGAACCGTGACACCCCCCTCCGACAGGCCCGCTTCAGCCTCGGCCGCAGAGAGTGGGGCGCCACGCCGCTGCTCAGAGGTAGGCATAGACCACGGCGCGGTAGTGCTGACTGGGCGCCGACGGTGCCGCGGGCGCGGTGCCGCCGATGCGGCGCCGATGCGCACCTTCAGATGGGCGGCTGGCTCAGGTCCCGGCGGGGCGGTCCCACGACGGCGGTCATACGAGAAGCCCGCCGCACGGCACAGATTGTGCAGTGCCTCGATCGTCGGCACGTACCAGTTCCCGAAGTCCGTTCGCAACGAACTGCCGGCGTAGAACTGCATCGAGCGCCTCATTCCCGTGGCCCTGCGAGGTGCACCGCCTCCGTCTCAATGACCGCCACCTCCTTGGTCACGGCCCGCACCCGCTCGAGGCAGACGAGCGGCTCCTTCATGTGGTACAGCACGCCCAGATAGAGGACGACGTCGAACTGTCCCAGCTGGTCCAGTTCGACTTCTGGAAGTCGGCCACCACCGATTCGCACCCTGGACCCGAGCATGGCCTCGCCAGGTCGAAGCCCCGCTTTCCCGGCAGGTCCGGCCGCCAGAAATCAGTCTCATCCCGCGTCTGGTCGGCGAACGTCCCGTTCTGGGATGCACTCGGCCCAATAGGCGCCCCGGGCCACGAAGTCGATGCCCCACGCGTAGTGGTCGAGCGCGACGACCCGGCTGGCACCGCTCTTCTCGCAGATGAAGGAGAACTTCCCGTCCCAAGCGCCGATGTCGAGCACGCTTCGGCCGGCCATGTCAGGCAGCATCTCAAGAGAGGTGTCCTGGACGCCCTGCCCTTGGTGACTACTCCCTGACCCAGGTCGATCGTGTGATACCACTCGATCTGTCGGCTTGGGCCTGCAGCTCCGCCGGCGTCGTCATGAGCGACAGCGTAGTGGCGCTTCACCGCGCGGTCAGTGGCCCCGAGGCTCAGGGCCACGGGGCCTGGGATACGGGTCGGCGTGCGAACGAAGGGAGGGCGAGCACCGCGCCGGTGTCGCGGTAGGGAAGAGTTAAGGACAGTCAATTTCTGCGCAGCGCCCCGCCGTCTCGTCCGCTACGACATCGTCGATCTGAATCACCGATTGTGCTGGGCATCCTTCAACTGGGGAAACCGCCTTCCTGCAGAACCACCGACAGCTTTAGCCCTCCATGACCCCGTCGTGGGAGAATGGCCCGCAATGCCCAGTCCGGGTCTGCTGATCAGCAGCCTCTGGGCGGCACCTGTTCAAAATCAAAATACGGAAGTCAGCGATAGAGCCTGAAGTCGTCGGAATTGTCCAAGGCTCGGTCTCTTTGCGCATCACTGCCCTGAACTGGGTGTTTCCAGGGCGGCACGGCCGGGTTCTGGGCCAGCCGACTCGCCCGCCGCATCCGGACGGGGCTGCAGCTTCCCTCGCCTAGCGTGACGCCCCATGTTGAGGCGACGTGGAACCGAGACAGCGGCCGCCAGCGCGGTGACATCCGGCCCTGCTCGAGGCCCCCGCGCCGTGCTCAGCCGCTTTTGCCCACCTACCCACCGCAGGGGTATTTGGGGCAGCTCGATCCCGGCTTCCAGGCCGCGTTTTCGGCCGGCGTGCCGACGCGGACCTCGACGACCTCGTGTGGTACCACGCAGTTGAGCTTCCCGATGGCCGGGTGCTGCCCGGCGCTTGGGACCTGCGCGGTCACGAGTCGGCCTACCTCGGTGGTGTGGACGTCGCGGGCAAGCGTGTCCTCGAGTTGGGTCCCGCCACCGGCTACCTGAGCTCGACCTGGAGCGGATGGGGGCGGAGGTGGTTTCCTTCGAAGCCGGCTTCGACGTGTCGATCGACCTGCTCCCGGTGAAAGGCGTCGATTTTCCCGGAGAGAGGCAGCGCGTCATGCAGGAGACGATCGATCGGAACCACGACGCGTGGGTGGTACCTCCATCGCGCCCTTCGGCTCCTCGGCGACGTTCGTCCAGGGGAACATCTACGACATGCCCGCCGATCTCGGTACCTTCGACATCACTTTGGTCGGTGCGATCCTGTTGCACCTGCGCGAGCCGTGGCGTGTTGTCGCAGGCGGCGGCGCGCACGACGGAGACGATGACGTCGACCGAGCCCCTGCAAGACGACACGCAGCCGCCCGAGTCCAACATCATGCGGTTCTCCCCGTCGGCCGAGCACCACATGACGAACTGGTGGTCGATCTATCCCGGCGCAGTCGTGTCGATGCTCTCGCGCCTGGGCTTCGGGCGGACGGAGACCACGATGCACACCCAGCGCCACCACCTGGCTCACGACATCGGGGCCGAGGCAATCGAGCAGCGCATGTACACCGTGGTGGGCCGCCCGGAGGCGTGAGCGGGGCTGGATGACCACCGCCCGCTGGGTCCCGGTCGTGGCCCTGGTGGCATGTGTGCTCGTGCTCCCGGGTCGGGCGGTCGCCCCGGCCGCCATCGCCGCGACCGATCCACCCCTGTCGCCCCCCGGTTGCTCCACCGCGGCGGCCACGGCCCCGGCGCTGCCGGTGATCCCGCAGTTCGCCAATGTCCCCGGTCTTCCTTTCGACGTGGAGACCACCCCGGACGGCCGGTACACCTTTGTGTCGAGCCAGGGAGTCGGCCAGCCCGACCACACCGGGGGGGGTGCCATCCTCGTGTACCGAGGAGACGGCAGCACTGGCAACCCGCTGCACACCGTGTTCCTCGGGCGCCTCCCACCGAGCGGCATGGCGTTCACCGATCACGGCGGCGTCCTGCTCGTGGCCGCGGGGAGTGTCCTGCTCGTCCTCGACGTGCAGGACGCAGAACGCGGGGCGGCCGACGCGGTCACCGCGGAGGCGGCGTCGGGGACGGGAGGCATCGAGGTGGCGCCGACGCGCGACGGGCAGTTCGCCTTCGTCACCATGGAGAACAGCGACCAGGTCGACGTGTTCCGTCTCGCAGGAACTCATCGCCCCCGCTACGTGGGCGCGGCCCCGGTCGGGCGCTCCCCGGTCGGCGTGGCCGTCAGCGCCGACGGTGCGACCGCCTACGTCACGAGCGAGATCGAGCGCGGGGACACCACCTCCCTGCCGGGGACCCTGTCGCTGCTGCGCGTCGCCGTCGCCGAGCGCCACCCCGGGGGCGCGGTCGAACGCACCGTCGTGGCTGGGTGCCAGCCGGTGCGCGTCATTGTGTCGGCCGATGGCCGCACGATCTGGGTGACCGCTCGCGGCAGCGACGCACTCCTCGGATTCTCCGCCCGCGCGCTGGGCCGCGGCGCACCGGCGGTCACCGCCGACGTCCCGGTGGGCCTCGCACCGGTCGGGCTGGCCTTCTTCGACGGCGGACGGCGCCTTCTCGTCGCCGATTCGAACCGCTTCGGCGGAGGCCTGGGCTCGCTGGCCGTCGTGGACATCGCCGACGTCGCCGGCGGCCCCGCGCTCGTGGGCCACCTCCCGGCCGCCGTCCCGCGCCAGATGACCCTGGAGCCCGGGGGCAAGGAACTGGACGTCACCAACTTCAATACCAGTCAGCTCGAGACGATCCCGGTGGGGCCGTTACTCCTCGCGGAGCGGTGACCGACGGACTCCCCGCTCAGAACAAACCCGGCGTCCCCCGCCCTCGGTCGGCCACCGAGGTGATGAAGTCGTCGTAGCGGCGGGTGAGGACAGGCCACCGGAAGTGCGTGTCCACGTAGGCGCGGCCGCGCGCCGCCCAATGTCCCTCGCAAGACGGGGTCGGCCACGAGACGCTCCACCACGACCTCGAATTCGGGGTAGGAGGTGAACCACAGCCCCCTCCGGAGCGCTCGCAATGCTCTCGGGTCGGGCCGCAGGCGCCGTTCGACCAGGACGGGAAGGCCGTCCATCCACGCTTCGATGACCACCAGCGAGAACGACTCGAGCGCCGAGGGCGACACGGACACCAGCGCGTCGCGCGACGATGTCCCACTTGTCGGCCTCGTCACCGCACCCGTCACCACGATGTCAGGGTGCGGCGCCAGCTCCACGGCGACGGATCCGACGAACACCAACGCCAGCGGCCCGGGGTGGCGCTCCTTGAAGGTCGGCGAAGTACGCCGCCAGCATCTTCGAGCCCTTGTGCTCGTCGACCCGGCCGACGCTCACGATGTAGGGCCTGTCCCCCACCCCGCCAACTCACCACCGGGACGGCCGGCGCCTTCGGACTCCCCGACGCCGAGCCCGAGCACGATCTGGCGACGCTCAGCCACTGGGTACATCCGCTCGACCGAGCTTGCGCTCCGACGCCGTGTAGTAGCAGATGGCGTCGGCATCGCCGAACGTGCCGCGGAACACAGAGCAGATAGAGCGCAGGCTCGTCGTGGGCGGCGGGGTGGAACACGGCGGGCATCGACACCTTGCCGATGGCGGCCACCGTGGGGTGGTAGAGGTACGGGTGAAGGCCACGACGTCGGCATCTGATGCGCAGACGGCGTCGATGAGCTCGGGCGAGACCGGACCGTTGTACTCCACCCACCGCCGTCCCTTCTGCCAGCGTGGCGTAGGCGGGGCCGCAGGCGCACGAGCCCGTCGAGATCGTAGAAATCGCGAAGCCGGCCGTGGGCGGAGGGGTGACGGTGCACGGGCACCCCGTTGACCTCGGTCGTCCCGGGCTCGAGCTCGTCGTCCCACGTCATGCGGGTCCATGGCGCACGTCGTGTGCACCTCGGCCTCCCAGTCGTGTGCTGGCCGCAGGTGTTCGGCCAGCTGGCGGACCGCCGTCTCCGCGCCGCCAACCACCTGGGTGCCGTACCGCGGCGTCACGAAGGCGACCTTTCCGCTCACGGCGCGCCCACCACCTCGGCGATCGCGTCGACGATTCGGCTGGCCGCACCGCCTCGCCGCGAGCTCGGCCGCCCGGCGCATACCCGCCGCAGCGAGGGTGGCGCGCAGCGCATCGTCGGTGCACACCCGGTGGAGCGCGGCGGCGACGTAGGAGGGATCGGCCGCGCGCCAACACGAGCGCGGCGCCCCCGTCGTCTCGCCCACCGCGCCGCGTGCATGCGACACCACCGGGACGCCGGCCGCCATGGCCTCGATGAGCGGGACGCTCGAACCCCCGTGCGCCGACAGCGAGAGATAGACGTCTGCCGCGGCGTAAGTGCGCGGCCAGCGAGGCGTCGGACACCTCGCCGGTCATACGGACCACCTCGCGTCAGCCGGAGGTCCGCGATGAAGTCCTGGCAGCGCCTTGGAGTACTCGAAGCTGAGCCGTGCCGCCGACGAGATGCAGCCGGGCCGCGCCGTCGTAGAGGCGGCGGAAGGCCCACAACGCCTTCACCAGCTCGTGCTGCGCCTTGGAGGGCTCGACCCGCCCGACAAACAAGATGTCGGCTCCGCCGCTCGGCAGCGCCCGCGAGCGAGCTCGGCCGCCACCCTGGCGGTCGGGCGTGGCGGTGACTCGGGCCGTGTCGGCCAGCACGGGGACGACGGCGGTGCGCCGGCAGCCGGCCTGCCGGAGCTGCGCCTCGCTGTACCCGCTCTTGGCCAGTCCGAGCAGGGCCGTGGGGCGAGCAGCGCCAACTCCTCGGCCGCCCGGGTCGCCCGCTCCACGCTGTCGGGCTCCCAGCCGTCGAAGTACTCCGGGGCGGCGAAGTTGTGGAGGTCCAGAACGAGCGGCACGCCGTGCTCGGCCAGGTACCCGGCCACCACGGAGGACGTCGTGAACTGGTACACGGCCACGTCGCCCTCGCGCCGTGTGCTCGGGATACATCCAGTGCTTGACGCCAGCGACGAGAGGTCGTCGTGGATCGCCTCGGCGAAGATCTCCGAGCGCCAAGCCGGCGGCCCGCAGGGCATCACGCAGCAGCAGGGTATGGGTGCCGGTGGCGTCGTACGGGTCGAGGGTGGCGATGAACTGGTGGACGGCCACCGGCCTCCCGGCGGCGGCGTTCACCGGAGCGATGGCGCGTACGGTGCCGTGATCGGGTCCCTGACCGCGGTCACCAGGTAGTCGGCCCCGCCGGGTCCGCTTTGGGCGACGGCGTCGTAGCCGCTCTGCCCGAGCAGCAGACACCACGCTTCGGGTCGCAGCGGCCGGCCCGGCGCGAGATCGGCCTCGGATGGGGCGTCGGGCGCCTCCCAGGTGGCTCGACTGACCGACTGGATGACGAGCGTGCCGCCCGGGGCGAGCCGCGTCCCCACGGCATCGAGCAACTGGGCGCGCTCGCCTCCCGATATGCCCTCGACCACGCCACTCAGGACCAGCGCGCCCAGGCCGGCGGCGGCCACGGCGCGCAGGTGCTCGAGGATCTCCTCGCCGCGCAGGTCGACGGCACCACGTTCTGCGGCCTCGACCAGATGCATTCGCGGGTCGACCCCGTAGGCGTCCCCGCCGGCCTCCACGATGCGGCGAACCAGCCAGCCATCACCGCACGCGGCATGGAGCACGCGGCCGGGCGCCTTGGCCATGGCGGCCACCGCCGGCTCCACCCACCAGGCGTCGGGACCGACGCGCCCGGGAACTCGACGACACCGGCACCGGGGACCCGCTGCCTCTCGACCTGGCGCTCGAGCTCCTGCAGGCGCTGGTCCACGATGTGCAGGGCCCGGCTCACAGCCGAGGCCGACTGGCTCATCTGGTGGGTGACCCACCCGACGTACCAGAGGAGCATCGACCGCATGCCCTTCTTGACGAAGGCCCCCGCCGCCTTCTCGGAGTCGACCGGCACGACCGGGTCGATGAATGTGGCGGCGTCGACCATGCGCAGCGCGTCGCCCAGGTCGCCACCGCGGCCGGCCACCGGCGAATGGGCCAGGAACAGCTCGTCGAGCTCGCGCTCGAGCTTCGGCGGCAGGTCGCCCGACGTCCGGCGAAGCCGCACTTCTTCGGCGATCTCGGCCATCACCTGGGCCACGTAGGCCTGCGGGTCCACGGGCAGGGGCATCGGCCGTCGTTCATGGCGCGCTCCAGCTCAGCAGGGGCTGCGCCAGCGCGGCAGCGGTGTCGACGTTGCTATCGCCCTCCGTCGAGATCAGCGCGGCATGCACGTCCAGCCAGATCGAGCCGGTGACCTTGGTCGGATTCATGACCTCGAAGGTCCCCGCGTTCTCCTGCCAGTCGTAGAGGACACCGCCCCGGCTCTGGATCCCGAGGGCAAAGGAGAACGAGCCGTCGAGCAGCGGCACGCCCACGATCCCGAAGTGCATGACGCTCGTGCCGAGGAGGGCGTCGATGGACACTCCGATGATGGAGGTGTCGGTCCGAATCGACCGTGTTGCCGAAGTCGTCACGGATCTCGAGCGAGAAGACGACGTCCTCGTCGGGTGCAGCGCCTCGAACTCCACGCGGATGGTGAGGTCGTCACCCGTGCGCATGTAGGGCACGCTGTTGTCACCCGAGAAGACACGGTGGACGGAGCGGAACCGTACCGGCCGCTCGGCGTCGGGCAGCGAGTCGTATGGCCCCAGACGTCGGCATCGCCGGCACGGCGACAATCGTCGGGTCGACGATCGACATGCCGGCCCCCTCTGCCATCAGGTCCTCACGGAATATACGGGTCGCCTCGCCGGGCTCAGCCCTCGGCGATCAGCCGACCGTGGCTGAGCACAACCCCACGGTCACAGATACTGCGCACGTTGTCGGCCGAGTGGGTCACGAGCAGGATGGTCCGTCCCTCGTGCTTGGAACTGCTTGACCCGGTCCAGGCACTTGCGCTGGAAGCGCTCGTCCCCCACAGCCAGCACCTCGTCAACCACCAGGATGTCGGGATCCATGTTCACGGCCACGGCGAAACCCAGCCGCACATACATGCCCGACGAGTAGAACTTGACCGGCCCGTCGATGAACTCCTCGAGCTCGGAGAAGTCCACGATCGCATCGAAGGCCTTATCCACCTGGCGCTTGGTCATCCCGAGCAGCGACCCGTTGAGATAGATGTTCTCCCGGCCGGTCAGGTCCGGCTGGAAGCCGGCTCCCAGCTCCAGAAGCCCGGCCAGCTTGCCCCGCACTGCCACCTCGCCCGAGGTGGGCTGGAGGACGCCGCAGATGCACTTGAGCAAGGTCGACTTGCCCGAGCCGTTGCGCCCGAGAATGCCGACCGTCTCGCCCTCCCGCACGGTGAGTGAGACCTCGTTGAGAGCCCAGAAGTCCTCGGTGCGTCTTGCGACGGCCGCCGTGGATGAGGCGTTCCTTCACGGAGTTGTACTGCCCGTGGGCCAGCCGGAAGCGCTTGGAGACGTTGCGCACGTCGACCGCGAAGTCGCCCATCAGAGCTCCTCGGCGAAATTGCCCTCCAGGCGGCCAAAGATGGCGAGGGCAATCAGGAAGAGGATGATCGAGAGCACGAGCACCGCCAGGTCGAGTGCCGACGTACCAGAGCATCCCCTTCGTGGGCAGGACGTAGAACGTCGTCAGCGTCCGTTGACCTTCGCCGTAGGCGGTCGGGTCCGCGTAGATACAGCGCTGGAACGACAGGATGAGGGGCACCATCGGGTTGAGGAAGTACACCCAGGTCAGTCCCTTCATCCCGAGCCTGATCCCGATCTGCTGCTGGTAGAGGTAGACGATCGGACAGGCCCAGAACCACGCGGTGAGAATGACCTCGATGAGGTGCTGCGTGTCCCGCAGGTAGACGTTGATCGACGAGAGGAGCACCGCGATGCGCCGAGGCGAGGACGATTCCGGTGACGAGCGCGAGGAGCAGGACCGGCAGGTAGGACCAGTCGGGCCCGTGGTGCAGGGCGATCATGAAGACGACCATCACGATCGACTGGAAGAAGAAGAAGACGCAGGCCGACCCGACCGCGGCCAGCGAGAGGATCTCCCGCGGGAACGAGACCTTCTTCACGATGCCGGCGTTGTTGACCACCACGCCGGTGCCCGTGAGCACGCCGAGGGAGAAGAGGTTCCACAGCAAGCAGCCCGGCGAACAGGAAGATCACGAAGTTCGGCGTGTGGTTGCCGAGCACGATCTGGAACACGACGAAGTAGATGGCCAGCGTCATGGCGGGCGCGACCATCGACCAGACGAGGCCGAGGACCGAGTTCTTGTACTTGACCTTGATCTCGGTGCGGACCAGGTAGACGAGGAGCTCGCGGGACAGCCAGATCTCGCGGAACCGCTTGCGCACGCTGATCGTCGGGGTGACGATGCGGGTACCGGTCGGCCCGGCGGGCCTCACGCCCGCTGAGGCCCCCCGCCTGCGCCGCCATGGGCGAGCGGTCCGCTACCCGCTCCTCGTCCAGCGCGCCTTCGAGTCTTTGGTCCGCGTCCGACGAAGAGGCCGGGACGTCGAGCGCCACGTTTATGGGTTCCCCGCCGCTGTCGTGGCTGCCGAGCGGTCGATGACCTTGTCGATGAAGCCGTACTCCTGGGCCTCGTCGGCCGTGAACCAGCGGTCGCGGTCCGAGTCGGTCTCGATGCGCTCGAGGGGCTGCCCCGTGTGGAAGGCGATCCGCTCGGCCATCATCCGCTTGAGATAGATGATCTGCTCGGCCTGGATGGCGATGTCGGCGGCCTGACCCTGCATGGACCCCGAGGGCTGGTGCATCAAGATGCGCGAGTGCGGCAGGGCGTAGCGCTTGCCCGGCGCGCCGGCACAGAGCAGGAACTGGCCCATGCTGGCCGCCAACCCCACGCAGATGGTCGACACGTCGGGGCGGACGTACTGCATCGTGTCGTAGATGGCCAGGCCGTCGGTGACCGACCCGCCCGGGGAGTTGATGTAGAGGGAGATGTCCTTCTCGGGGTTCTCCGCCTCCAAGAGGATGAGTTGGGCGCAGACGAGGTTCGCTGTGACCTGGTCGATCGCACTTCCGATGAAGACGATCCGCTCCTTGAGCAGCTGCTGGAAGATGCGGCCGCTCGAATCGAGGTCGGCGCCCGCAGCCACGATGGGCGTGGCGTCGGATGAATTTGCCATGGCACGAGGCTAGTGGGCATCGGGCGCTCCGGTGGGCACAGCGCCGTACACTGCCTGATCACCCGCACTGCGGGACCGCCGCGGGCGTGGCGGAATTGGCAGACGCGCCGGGTTTAGGTCCCGGTCCCCGCGAGGGGGTGGAGGTTCGAGTCCTCTCGCCCGCACATCTCGCCCGGACACCTGCCCGGACACCTAGCCCGCACACCTCGCCCGCACACCTCGGCCGGTCGTGGTCCGCCCGCACGGCACTGGCGGACCGGGCGGGACCCGAGCTGCGCCACCGCGCCCGGTAGGTTTCGCCGGGATGCCCCACCTCGTCGCAGCGCCGGACAAGTTCCGCGGGACGGCCTCGGCGACCACCGCGGCCGCCGCGGCGGCTGGTGCGGCACGCCAGGTGGGGTGGACCGCTGACGAGGTGCCGATGTCCGACGGCGGCGAAGGACTGCTCGATGCCTGCGGCGGCACCCGCCATGTCACCACCGTCACCGGCCCACTCGGACGGGCCGTCGAGGCGGAATGGCGCCTGCTCGGGACGGACGCGGCCCTCGGGGGCGGGGCGAACGCTCTCCGTACGGCTGTGGTCGAGATGTCCAAGGCAGCGGGCCGCGCCCTCGTGCCGAGGCCGCGAGGCGACGACCCCGTGCGCGCCACCACGGCCGGAGTCGGCCAGCTGCTCCTGGCCGCGCGTGACGCGGGTGCCGGGCGCATCGTCATCGGCTGTGGTGGCTCTGCGACGACCGATGGCGGTGAGGGCGCGTTCGACGCCGTCGGGTCGCCAGAGGCGCTGCGCGACGTCGAGCTGGTCGTCGCCTCCGATGTCACGATTCCGTTCACCGAGGCGGCGGCCGTGTTCGGCCCACAAAAAGGTGCGTCGCGGGCCCAGGTCGAGCTGCTCGAACGGCGCCTCGTCGAGGTGGCCGCGCGCTGACCGGCGCGAGGTGGGCGTCGACGTCACCGAGATCCCCGGTGCCGGTGCCGCCGGCGGCCTGGCGGGCGGGCTCGTCGCCCTGGGAGCTCGCATCGAGCCGGGTTTCGACTTCGTCGCCGGCCTGGTCGGCCTGGCAGTCCGGCTCGAGCCGGCCGACCTCGTGATGACCGGAGAAGGACACCTCGATCCGCCTTCCTTCCACGGCAAGGTGCCCGGCGGCGTGCTCGAACTGGCGCGGGCGCGCACCGCGCGCGGGCGACCGCTCCCCGTCCTGTGCGTCGCGGGCGGCGTGGACGCGGCGGTGTTCCTCGATCCGCCCGACGGGATGGAGGTCGTCAGCCTCGTCGCTCGCTTCGGGCGAGCACGGGCACGGGCGGAGGCCGCCGCGCTGATAGCGCTGGTCGTCGCCGAGGCACTGCCCCGGTTTTGCCCGTGAAGACCACCATCGGCCACACTGCATGCGCCGCGCGACGGCCTTCGGGCACGGGCGCCGGACCCTCACCTCAGGGACGTACGGGTCGGCGCGTCGATGCGGCAGAGCACTGGCACAGGGAGGCATGACGATGGGACTGCTCGACGGCAAGGTGGCTGTGATCACCGGCGCAGGACGGGGTATCGGGCGCGAGGAGGCGCTCGTCCTGGCTGGCGAGGGCGCGCGTGTCGTCGTCAACGACGTCGGCGCGGGATTGCACGGCGAAGGCGGTTCGGACGTCCACCCCGCAGAAGAGGTCGTGGAGCTCATCAAGAAGAACGGTGGAGAGGCCGCGGTCAACGGCGACGACATCAGCACGTGGGCCGGCGGCAAGGCCGTGGTCGACGAAGCCATCGACACCTTCGGCTCCCTCGACATCCTCGTGAACAATGCCGGGATCCTGCGGGACAAGATGATGTTCAACATGGACGAGTCGGACTGGGACGACGTGATCCGGGTCCACCTCAAGGGGCACTTCGCCGCCACCCACCACGCCGTCCGTGTACTGGCGCAACCGCTCGAAGGCAGGCGACGACGTCACCGGCCGCATCATCAACACGTCTTCGGAGGCCGGCCTCTTCGGCAACGCCGGCCAGGCGAACTACGCGGCCGCCAAGGCGGGCATCGCCGCGCTCACGGTGGTCGAGGCTCGCGAGCTCGGCCGCTACGGCGTCACGTCGAATGCCATCGCCCCGCGCGCCCGCACCCGGATGACCGAGACCCTCTTCGGCGGCGACGGCATGGACGCGAAGGACGGCTTCGACGCGTGGGACCCGAAGAACATCGCCAACGTCGTGGCGTTCCTCGCCGCTCCGGCGTCCGCCGACATCAACGGCCAGATCCTCGTCGTCTTCGGCGGCAACATCTACGCCATGAGCGCCTTCAAGGCAGTCGGACGGGTGACGCGCGACGCGGCGTGGACGCCCGAAGAGCTGGTTGCGCACAAGGGCGAGCTCTTCAAGGGCATCAGCTCGGGCGTGCCCGACTTCAGCTTCATTTAGGTCGACGCAGCGGGTCCGCCGGACCTCCGCGTCGGCGCCGGACCCCGGCCGCACGCAGTGTCCTGCACTACGGTGGCGACGTCGTGACTGAGCAGGCCCTGGGAGCGGACGGCGCCGTGGAGCAGGGCGACGAGGGTGGTGCCGATCGCGCACCAACTGGCGGCGACGTGCAACGTTCCAACGACTTCGAAGGCAGCTCCGTCACGTCTGGCGAAGAGACAGCACAGCCGGATGCGCCGCCGTCTCGTCTGCGGCTGCTCTGGCAGGAGTGGCGCCGGCCACTGACGATTGCCGTCGGGGCGACGATCGGTTTTCGCCTCATCGTCACCTGGATCGCACTCGTCAGCGCCGATGGCGTGCAGTTCCCACACGTGGTGGCCCGCCATCCCGGCGTGCTGACCCAGATCCTGGCGCAGTGGGATGCCGGCTACTACCTGTCCTTGGCGGCGCACGGGTATCCGGCGCAGCGGCCGCCGCCACGGTGCAGACGAGCAATCGCGCCTTCTACGCGTTCGGTCCGCTCTATCCCCTCCTGGTCCGGATCACCCACGACGTCTTGGGGTTCGGGTACATCACGAGCGGCGAGATTGTGAGCACCCTCGGCCTCATCGTTGCGTTGGCGGCGCTCTGGAAGCTGGTCGACCTGGAGGTCGGGCGGCAGGCAGCCGACGGGGCGTGCGTGCTGTTGCTGGCCTGGCCGAGCGCCTTCTTCTTGGTCGCCACCTACCCCGAGTCGGTCACGCTGGCCGCGGCCACCGTCGCCTTCTTGGCAGCGCGGCGCGGCCACTACGTCACGGCGGGTGTGTTCGCCGCCGCCGCCGCGATGGGGAAGTACTACCTGGTGCTCCTCCTCGTCCCCCTCGTGCTCGAGGTGTGGTGGGCGCCGCGCGACCGCTCGACGTGGCACTCGGGTCGAGACGTCGAATGGCTCTCACCGCTGCGGGTGACTGCGGCACGGCTGAGCGCCGTCTTCGCGCCGACCATCCTTGCCTTCGTCGCCTGGCTGGCCTACCAAAAAGCCCACTTCGGGCAGTCGCTCGCGTTCATTCGCTCCCAGGCCCATTGGAACCGGCACCTCAGCTGGCCGTGGACCTCCATCGGCCATGCGGTCTCCGACCTCGTGCACTGGCGACTGCTCGACACCTCCACGGCATCGGTGGTCGAGCTCTTCGACCTCGTGACGGTGGTGCTCATCGCCATTGCCGCTGTGGTGGCGTGGGTTCGCATCCGCCCCTCCTACGGGGTGCTCCTGGGGCTCGTCTGGTGTGTGTTCACGTTCCAGACGATCCTGCTCTCGGAGAGCCGGGAGGTGCTGGTGCTGTTCCCCTTCTTCGCGGCGCTCGGAGTCTGGGTCGCCCGGCACCAGTGGCGCGAGCGCGCGCTGCTGTTCTTGTTCCTCCCCTGCGGCTACTTCCTCCTCGAGCGCTTCGTCACGGGAAAGTTCGCCGGCTGAAGTTCGCCGGCTGAAGTTCGCCGGCGGGGACTGGGTTGGCGACGCCGTTCTCTGGCACCATGGCGCCATGGCACACGACCGGAAGTTCCGCTTCGCCGCGCAGCTGAGCAAAGCACCCGAGGGCTCCGCGCGCTCGTGGGCGGAGCAGGCCCGCAAGGCAGAGGACCTCGGCTACAGCGCACTCCTCATGCCCGATCACTTCGGTGACCAACTGGCCCCCGTACCCGCCCTCGCCGCTGTGGCCGGCGCGACGACGACCCTGCGCATGGGCTCGCTGGTCTTCTGCAACGACTACCGCCATCCTTTCGTCCTGGCCAAGGAGGCGGCCACGCTCGACGTGCTGAGTGAGGGTCGCTTCGAGCTGAGCCTCGGGGCGGGCTGGATGCGCACGGACTACGACGAAGCCGGCATCGCCTACGACCACCCGGCCGTCCGGGTGTCACGCTTCGAAGAAGCGGTCAAGGTCGTCCAGGGGCTGCTGCGCACGGATGGCCCGTTTCATTTCCACGGCGAGCACTACGAGGTGCTGGGCCACACGCTCACGCCGCGACCCGTCCAGCAGCCCGGACCACCACTGATCATCGGCGGTGGGGGCAAGCGGGTCCTGTCCTTCGCCGCGCAGCACGCCGACATCGTCAGCATCAACGTCAACCTGCGCGAGGGCACCGGCGGGGCCGAGACCGCCGCCGACGCGACGCCCGAGCGGACCCGCACCAAGGTCGGCTGGGTCAAGGACGCGGCCGGCGCCCGCTTCGACGACCTCGAGCTGAATTCGCTCATCGGCTTCGTCATGGTCACCGACGACGCGCAGGGACTGGCCGGCCAGATGGCTCCCGCCTTCGGCATCGACCCCGCGGACGCGCTCCACGTCCCGCTCGCGCTCATCGGCACGCTCGACGAGATGGCGGCCGAGCTCGAGTGGCGCCGGGCCGAGTACGGGATCTCCTACTGGTCGATCGAGTCCGACGCCTGGGAGACGCTCGCTCCCGTGGTGAGCAAGCTGGCCGGCACGTGACGATCACGACGAGCGCGGGCTGGGAGGCGATCGGCGAGCAGCGCCAGCTCTGCGGCGCGAGCGCATCTTCACGGTCGACGTGCCCGCCATCGGGGCCGAGCGCCACCCGCCGCTGCTGGTGCTCCACGGCTTCCCGACCTCGTCGTTCGACTACGCGGCCGTGCTCGACGGCCTGCGAGCGGGGCGCCGGGTGCTCCTGTTCGACATGCTGGGCTACGGGCTCTCGGCCAAGCCCGACCGGTCCTACACCATGGCGCTCCAGGCCGACATCGCCGCCGCCTACGTGGCCGCACTGGGAGTCGACCGTCTGGCGCTGCTCACCCACGACATGGGCGACACGGTCGGCGGCGAGCTGCTCGCCCGCCGCGCCGAGGGGACCTGGCCGGTGGAGGTGACGCGCCGGGTGGTCACCAACGGGAGCATCTACATCGAGCAGGCTCACCTCACCAACGGCCAGCAGCTGCTGCTTGAGCCTGCCCGACGAGTTGCTGCCCGACGGCGTGCCCATCGACGTCGCCTCCATCACCCAGAGCCTGCGCGACACCTTCAGCGCGCACACGCCGCTGGTCCCCGAAGGCTGGCCGGAGGACCCGGTACCGCCGGCGGCGGCGCAGGTCGTGCACGACGACGGCCACCGCTTGCTGCCGCGGCTGATCCGCTACATCGAGGAGCGGCGGGCTCAACGAGCGCCGCTTCACCGGCGCCATCGAGTCCGACCCTGCACCTCTCCATGTCGTCTGGGGTCTCGACGATCCCGTCGCAGTCGCCGTCCATGGTCGACACGCTGGTGGCGGCGCGCCCCGATGCGACGGTCGAGCGTCTCGAGGGCGTCGGCCACTACCCCATGGTCGAAGCGCCCCAGCGCTTTCTCGGCCCGGGTCTCGGCTACGGCACGGCCACGGCACGTCGACCGGACCGGGTCAGGCCGGCGCCATCACCTTCAGGTGGCGTGTCTCCGCGCGGCAGGCTGGCGTAGAGATCCGCCACCAGATCGTCACGCAGGGCGCTGCACGCCGGGTCGTCCCAGCGGTTCTCGAACTGGTACGGGTCGTCGTCGACGTTGTAGAGCTCGCCGGTCGCGATGCCCACTCCCCCCGGACCGGTGCGTGGTCTGCTCGTACACCACCGGGCAAGGCGGAGGACCGCCTCACCCCACACCTCCTCGAGACCATTCGGCTGCCCGGCGGTCGAGGGCTCGTAGACGGTGCACAGCCAGCCGTCGCGGTACACGGAGCGAAGGTGCATGCCATAGCCGGGGAACTGGCTGTCCCACTCGCACAGGGCACGCTCGCGGCCCGGCTCGCCGTCGGCGACCGGCAGGACGCTGCCCTGCATCCACGGCGCGGCGTCGACACCGGCGATGGCGCAGAAGGTCGGGGCCAGGTCGACCTGGCCGACCGGATCGGTGACGACGCGCCGGGTCGATGCCGGCGGACGGTGGCCGGCCGCCACACGAAGGGCAGCCGCATCAGCGCGTCGGTGTGGTACGGGCCCTTGTAGAGGAGGCCGAAGTCGCCCTGCATCTCGCCGTGGTCGGTGGTGAAGATCGACGTCCGTGTCGTCGAGCCAACCCCGCTGCGCCACCGTGTGCAGCACGCGGCCGCAGGCCTCGTCGATGAGCTCGTTCATGACGTGCACCTTGGCGTTGATCTCGCGGATCTGGTCGTGGGTGAGCCGTGACGGGACGAAGGCCGCAGGCCCACCTTCCATGTTGGGGAACCGGCCGTCCCAGAATGCGAGCCAGTGAGGCGGCTTTCCCTCGAGCACGGCACGAATGGCGTCGTCGGAGCCGGGATGTCCCGGCGGGAGCCCGAGGTCCTGCCAGGGCACGCGGTGCAGCTCGGTGGCAGGCGGATCCCACGGGTGGTGCGGGTCGGGAAAGGACATCCAGCAGAACCACGGCTCGTCGGCGCCCAACGACTGCAGCCAGTCGACCGTCAGGTCGGCGACCCAGTCGGTGTGGTACCACGCGTCGTGGGATGGGGTTGTTCTTGGTCTCGGGCGCCAGCGTGTCGCCGCCGGGCTCGGCCTGGAGTAATCCGGCGAAGCTGTGCAGGTGTTCGGGATGGTGCTCCTTCAGCCAGCGGCCGTAGTGAGCGATGGGGTGATCGCCCCATGCCGCCGCGTGCATGGCCTGCTGCGAACGCTCGAAACCGCGCCAGGGCCCGATGTCGCCCCGCGCCACGCGGGCATTTTCCTCGAACTGGTTCTGCGGGTCGAAGCCAGGTTCGAAGTGTGCCTTGCCCAGGAGCGCGGTGCGGTAGCCGGCAGCGTCATGGAGGTACTGGGCGACCGATGGCGCGTCGACTGGGAGCGGAATGCCATTGGCGACGACGCCATGCGTACGCACGTACTGGCCCGTCAGCATGGTCGAGCGCGCCGGCATGCACACGGTGTTCTGGTTGTAGGCGCGCCGATAGTTGATGCCCTCGGCGGCCAGGCGGTCCACCACCGGCGTGCGCGCCACCGTCCCGCCGTTGCAGCCCAGGCTGTCGTAGCGCTGTTGGTCGGAGGTAATGAAGAGGATGTTGCGGCGGCGTGGGGCTCTCGGAGGTGCCTCAGGCATCGGTGCTCTCGCCGGCGAGGACGTTGCGCAGCGGTTCACACGCCTGCAGCTCTGTGAATTGCTCTCCGGTCGGCGTGATCGCCACTCGGCTCCCTCCCTGGCGTTCCATGCCCCAGAGCATGCCATTGCGGTGCCGTGCCACCGCTCCTCCAACCGGGCTCACTCCGAGGTGAGCATGCGCTGAAGGTCGAGCTCGAGGTCCTCCATCAACTCGACTAAGAGCCGCGCCCGTGCCACCGTGCCCTCTGCGCCAAGGAGACGCTGTGCGTCGTAGGCGCTGAGAGGAGCGGCTGCGCAGAGCTCCCACGAAGCCGCATCGGGATCGCCGTCGCCGTCCAGCGCGAGATCGGGGTGCAGCGGCGGTGCGCCGCCCTGCTCGGCAAGCAGCGCCCTCGCCCGGCGCACCCGTTGCGTCGCCGCCGCAAGGAGGACGCCCGCCTCATCATCGCCCGCCTCATCATCGCCCGCCTCGGTTGGAGACGACGGTGGTGACCCGTCGATGCTCTCGGGTCCGTGGTCACGCACCAACGCGACCGGGTAGGGGTCGTCGGGCGAGCCATTCCTCCACCTCGATCGACCGACTCCCCCACCACCTGGAGGAGCCAGCGCCCGTCGGGCAGCTCGATGGACTTTGGTGATGAGCCCCGGGTGCCGAGCGCCGCCCGCACGTCGCCCCCGCCGACCTCTGAGCCCCGCTCGATCAGATCACGCCGAACCGGCTGTCGCGCGGCCGAGGCAGTCGTGCATCAGGGCCCGGTAGCGCGGCTCGAAGACGTGGAGGGGCATGGACGCCCCCGGGAAGAGGACGGTCGAGAGCGGGAACATGGGAAGGCGGGTCCCGGTCATGCTCCACGATGGCATGGGTCGGTCGGGCGTGCACGGGTCGCGGTCGGGCTGCCTGGCGGACGAGGCCCACCGTACCGGACGTCAGACGCGAGAAGGACCGGCCTCCTCGGCCGGTCCTTCACTCGCGTAGTGATTATTCGTTCTGTCTGGGCAGCTTGCTCGGTACCCAGCCTCGACGCAGTAGGTGCGGGGGCCGCCTTGTCGGCCGGCCGGCACACGCACCGGCGCGAGCACGGCCTCGATTCGTACGCCGGGCTTCTAGACCTAGCGGGCTGCCATCGTGAGCGCCACCGAAACCGACAACGGTGACGCCGGTTCAACCCGGCGGACCGGCCTCCTCGTTCGAGCGTGTCGATGGACATCGGCAGCTCCTTTCACTCGTGGCAACGGCGGGTGCTCCAGTTGCCTCTCGCTGAGACCAAGTATCTGCCTCGTCCACGAGCATGTGAACCCCACGCGAACAGGGTCTTTCGCGAAGGTCCTGGTGAGACGCCAGCGACGTCACACGAACTTCATCTTCTCGTGATCCATCCGTGCTCCGATGCGCACGGGGCTCGCGGCGTGCACAGGTCCCCTACGCTCTAGGGCTCATGGCACTGCCAACCCCAAAGGACAACACGACCGCCCTCGTCACCGGCGCTTCGTCGGGCATCGGCGCCGAGATCGCCCGCGAGCTTGGCGCGTCGGGGACACGGCCTGACGCTGGTGGCACGCCGCGAGGACCGGCTGAAGACGCTCGCCGACGAGATCGCACAGCCGCATCGGCGTGCGGACCGAGGTGATCGTGGCCGACCTGGCCGACGCGGCTCGCGCGCCGAGCTCCCAGGCCTACTGGAGCAACGCGGCCTCACGGCCGACATCCTGGTCAACAACGCCGGCTTTACGACCATGGGCCCGGTCGATCGCGCCGACCACTCGGCTGAAGTCGCCATGGTCCGGACGAACGTCGAGGCAGTGGTCGACCTGTGCACGCTGTTCGTGCCGGGCATGGTCACCCGGCACCGCGGCGCCGTGTTGAACACGGCATCGACCGCCGCGTTCCAGCCGCTGCCCGGTCAGGCGTGTTACGGCGCATCGAAGGCCTTCGTGCTGTCCTATGGCCGTGCGCTCGGAGCCGAGCTGCGCGGCAAGGGCGTGACGGTCACGACGCTCTGCCCGGGGCCCGTCGAGACGGGCTTCGCCGAGGCGGCCGGCATGACCGACGAGGAAGCGAGCGAGGCGCTGCCCAAATTCATGTGGGTGCCGGCCGCCGAGGTGGCCAAGGCCGCGGTCGACGGGCTGGCGGCGGGCCGTGCGGTGGTGATTCCCGGGCGTCGCCAACCGGACCGCCGCCGCACTCGCACACCTGGCCCCCAAGTCACTGATCCTCCCGCTGCTGGCGCAGCGCCACCCGTCGCTGCAGCCTGACCCGAGCTCCTAGCCAGCTCTCGCTGCGATGACGCCCCCACAGCCTGTCAGCGAACTCGACCTCCCCTCACCTCGACACCATCGGGCTGGAGCGGCGAGAGGCCGTCGACGCCATTGCCGCAGGCGCGGGTCGCAGCACTGGTTAGCCCGCACGGACCTCGGCTACTCGGTGACCAGCTGCAGGACGTGACCGCGATCCTGCGCGACCAGCGCTTCCACTCGGCGCTCTCCATGCTCGAGCAAGCGCCCGAGCTTCAGGACGCCCGACTACCGAGGCCCGCGGGGTGACTCCATCCTCACCATGGAGGGCGAAGCGCATGCCCGCCTCCGGCGCCTGGTGGCACCGGCCTTCACGCCCGCATCGGCGAACCGGCTGCGCCCCACCATGCGCGCGGTCGTCGGCGGACCCTGGTCGACGCGCTCGCCGACCGCGGCGAGTGCGAGCTGGTGGCAGATGTCTGCGAGCCCTACCCCATTCCGATCATCTGCGAACTCCTCGGTGCACCGCCCGAGGACTGGAAGCTGTTCTCGGCCTGGGCGACCGACATCTTTCGCATCTTCAACAACAACCTGGACGAGGACCTGCCGCTCATCGCCAAGGCGGGTCAAGAGCTCAACGATTACGTGAGCGACATGATTGCCCAACGACGGGCCGATCCTCGTGACGACCTTCTCAGCGACCTGATCGCCATCGAGGAAGAAGGCGACCGGCTCTCGACCGACGAGATGGCGATGCTGGCGCAGGCCGTGCTGATGGCGGGGACCGACACCACCCGCAACCAGCTCGCCTGCTCCGTGGCTCTCTTCACCGAGCATCCCGAGCAGTGGGCGCTCTTGGCCGAGCGACCCGAGCTGGCGGGCCGTGCAGTCGAGGAGTCGATGCGCTACCTCGGTGCCGTGCGGGGCACGGCGCGGTTCGCCTCCGAAGACATCGTCTACCGCGACGTCCTGTTCCCACAGGGCACGCTCGTGGCGACGTCGCTCGCCGGCGCCAACCGCGACCCGGACGCCTTCGAGGATCCCGACGTCTTCGACATCACCAGGGAGCGGGCGACCGCCCAGATGACCTTCGGTGCCGGCATCCACTTCTGCATGGGGGCAGCGCTCGCCCGAGCAGAGCTCCAAGAGGCCCTCCCCTCCTGGCCCGGCGGATGCCTGGATTGAGACGAGCGGTGACATCGAATGGAAGCCTTCGAGCTTCGGGATCTGGGGACCGGCGCGGTTGCCCCTGAGCTTCGAGCCGGGGGCTGCGTCGTAGGGCGTCGACGCACGTCGCAGGGGTGCGCCAGCCGGCCCCGGGCAGGACATAGTCGTGCTCGTCTCTATACGTTTCCTTCGTTAATTACCCCCATTTAACGAAGGATAATCGGATATCCTTCCGTAATTGGGGGGCTTTTCGAAGGATACATATACGGCCCAAAAGTCATGCCCCGACTCGACTGCGTGACCAGAAATCTCGCCGGTTCAGGAGAGAACGGCCGTTGCCTCTCCCACGAGCTTGTCCTCTCCCTCGCCGTTCGAGAGGGTCACCGCCAAGTCGACCAGCTTCTGGCCGCCCTCCTCGCGCTTGGCCGTGACCACGATCTTGGTCGACAGGACCTCGTCGGGCCACGTCTGGCGGGCGAACCGGACCTGGTAGCGCTGCAGGTTCCCGACGCCCACATAGTCGGTCAGCGCCGAGCCCAGCAGTGCCCATGGAGAACATGCCGTGGCCGAACACGCTGGGTTGCCCGGCCGCCTGAGCCTGGACCTCGTCGTGGTGCATCGGGTTGAAGTCGCCCGACGCGCCGGCGTACCGGACCAGGTCCGTGCGGGTCAGGGTATGGGAGAGCACCGGCGCCTCGTCCCCGACCTGTCACGTCCTCGAAGGACAGCTTCTTCTCACCCATCGTCTTGACCTCCCGTCGACTATTCGCTCATCGCAGACAAAGAACTCAGATCCCGCACCCGGAATCGCGTTCCTCATGCCCCGAAGAGGTGCAGCCAGTGGTCGATCGACCACGTGTTCCAGGCGTGCGTGCCCAGGACCACCACCGAGGCGAGGATCATCATGAAGTTCTGACCCTGCTCAGCCCAGTCCGAGATCATGAGGATGAAGTACAAGATGTTGAGCAGGATGCCGGCGAAGGCGGCGATCGGCGTCAAGAAGCCGAGGATCAGGCCCAGCCCGATCGCGAGCTCGCCCAGCACGACCACGTACGCCATCACCTTGGGTCGCGGCACGACCACCGCGTTGAACCCCTGTCTTGACGAAGGCCCACTTGTGCTTCTCCGCAACCGACTGTCCCCACGAGATACCCGCACCCCGCTGGAACCAGGCGGCCTTGTCCTTGTGGCGGAAGCTCTCGAACCACCACACGCCCAGGCCGATCCGCAGCACGGCCAGCCATTCGGCCGCCGTGAGCCAGGTCGTCGAGCTCGTCGCCAATGTCATTGAGGTCCCCCTGGTCCGGGTCGTGGCCCGCCCTATGCACGGTGAATCAGGTTGAAGCGAGCCGTCACCACCGGCTCGCCGGTCTTGTCGTCACTCCAGTTGGTCTCCTGCACGATGAACGTCATCGTGCGGCCCTTGGACTCCTTTTGGTAGGCGTCGACGATCCTGCCCTCGCTCACCAGCACGTCGCCCACCTGCACCGGGCGGTGGTAGATGAACTCCTGCTCTCCGTGCAGGATCAGCCCGCCCTTGGCCATCAGAGGGCCGATCACCTTGGCCAACGGGCTGCCGCCACCGGATGCGTCGGGCGGCTGGAGCTCGTCGAACTTGCCCGAGAACTCCATGGCGAAGGCCCACGTCGGCGGGGCCGGGATGTCGTCGAAACCAGCCTGCCTGCGCCGCCTCGGGGCTGTGGTAGATCGGGCTGGAGCTGAGCACGGCGTCGGCGAAGTGCTGCACGGGTCCTCGCTCGACGACGACCTTGGACTTGCCGATCGGCTGCCCGATGATCTCCTTTGAGCAACTCTTCAACCGATGCGGCACCGTCTGCCACCTTTGCAGCCTCCTGTCCCCCTCCGCCTCGTCCGGACCACGTCGTCATGGCGGGCACCGACCCCCGGCCGATGCGGCGCCAACGGTAGCGAAGTCGCCTCGGCCCCGCCCAATCCACCCTCAGACAGGGCGACAGGCCCACCGACTCGGTACCATCGGCCGCCATGCCCGGGTTCAAGATCTAGCAAGGCCGTTCGCCCTGTGCCCGACTTCTTCGAGGTGGTCCACACGCAGCGTGCGGCGCGTTCGTTCCTCCCCGACGAGGTCGATGACGAGACCGTGGCGCAGATCCTCACGGCGGCCACCCACGCACCGAGCGCAGAGAACAGCCAACCCTTCGTCTTCGTCGTGGTGCGTGACCCCGGCCTCCGCCAGAGCATCGGCGAGTTGACGGCGCGGCTGTGGCAAGGCGGCGCCCGGGCAGCCGAGGAGGGACCGCCTCTCCCCCGCCTTCCTCCGCGACGTGCGACCGCGGGGCCATGGGCGGGATCGCGGCGGCGCCGGTCCTGGTCGTCGTCTGTGGCGACACCCGCCTCACCTTCGCCCCGGCCATGGACGCCTCGGTGTTTCCCGCGGTGCAGAACCTGCTCTTGGCCGCCCATGCGCTCGGGCTGGGCTCGACGCTGACGACGCTCCCGGTCCTCGGTGGTGACGAGCTGCCCGACTCTCCTTGGGCTCCCGCCCGAAGTCGTGCCCCTCGCAGTGGTCCCCCTCGGCCATCTCGCCGAAGCCGCTCGGCGCACCCCGCCGCCAGCACGTGTCGGAAAAGGCTCATCTCGACCGCTACGGCAATCCTCTTCCCCGCGGTCCCTCCGCCTGAGCCGCGGCGGCGCGGCTGCGCTCGTCCGGCACCGGCACCTGACACCGGTGTCAGGTCCGCGGATATGGTGAGCCGGTGCAAGAGCACCATTACTACGTCGATATCGACGCCACGGTCGACGAGCTGTGGCAACTCTTCTGGGCCCGCATCCCCCACACCAAGTCGGGGGACGTGACGATCGACATCCTCCATCCAGGTGATGCCATCGGCGAGGGGCTCGTCCGTCATTGCACGTTCCGCGTGCCCCGCTATCTCCTGACCGGCGGCAAGGGGCAGTCCTGGGAGTGGCTCACCGAGGTGAAGCCCAAGGAGTCATGGAAGTACAACGCAGTCGGACGGCCCCTGCTGGTCCGAAGCAGAAGGGCACACGCGGACTCGAGGACCTGGGCAACGGCACCACACGCGTCCACTTCACCGAGACCTACCACGCATTCAACCCGATCCTGCGGGTCCTCTTGGAGAAGCGCGTGCACGCCTTCATCTCCAAGGACAACGACCACCTGATCAAGGAGTCGCTGACGACGGGAGTCCGGCTCCTGCGCGCCGCCAAGGCAAGAGCGGCGGAGAAGGAGCGGCGAAGGCGGCCGGCGCGGCGCCGGCGCCACGCAACATCGGCACCAGGCGCCCCGACCCGCGTGACGGTCGTCGACCTCTGGGTCAACGCGCTCAGCGGCAAGGCCGCCGAGGCGTTCTTGGGGCGCGCCGGCAATGAGGGCATCCCCGATCTCGCTCGGGGGCGACCTCGCGTGCCTCGTCCACGCTCACCGACCTCCTCGGCACCATGGATACGTGCGGGGTCGACGTCGGCGTGGTCGCACTCGGCCTCTCGGCCGCCGAGACCGACGACATGCTGCCCGCCATCGCCGCGCACCCCGACGCGCCTGCGCGCCGCGCTCGTGGTCGACCGGCCCGACCGCCCGGTGCGCCAGTGCACCCGCCTCCGTGAACTGGCCGGGCACCCCGCCGTCGCGCTGGTGCGCGTCACGCCGCTGGTCGACCAGTACCCGCTGAACGACAAGCTGTACTACCCCGTCTATGAGACGTGCGCCGAGCTCGGGCTCCCGGTCTCCATCAACGTCGGGATCCCCGGCCCGCGGGTGCGTTCGGCGTGCCAGCATCCCGAGCTGCTCGAGGACGTCCTCATCGACTTCAAGGGCCTGACGGTCATCGGCGCCCACATGGGCCACCCCTACGAGGCTCTGCTGATGCAGTACATGTTGAAGTGGCCTGATCTGTACCTGTCCAACTCCGCGTATCTCGCCAAGTACATGGACCCGGCACTGGTGTCGTTCATGGACTCCAAGCGGGGCTTCGGTCGCGTGCTCTTCGCGTCCGACCATCCGTTCCTCCCGCTGGAGCGGGCCGTGGCCGCCGCCCGGGACCTGCCTCTCTCCGACGCTGCGGCCGACGCCTACCTCGGCGGCACCGCAGCACGCCTCTTGCACCTCACCTGATCGCGCCAGCTGATCGCGCCAGCTCATCGCCCGATCCCGCTACGGTCGGTCTCGTGGACCTCGGTCGTGTACGGCGTGTGGTGGAGCGGCTCGTGGCAGGTCGCCAGACGACCCGCGCCGTCGACGTGCCGGCGACGCTCGAGTCCCTCGGCTTCGGCACGCTGTGGTCCTCCGGCGGCTTCGAGCCCGGTCTCTCGCCCCACTTCGAGCGGCTCCTGGCCGCGACCCGCCAGCTGCACGTGGCGAGCGGCATCGTGAGCATCTGGACCGCCGCGCCGGCCGACGTCGGGCCGGCGGTGGCCGCGCTCGAAGCCGCCTATCCCGGTCGCTTCCTCCTCGGGCTCGGCGCCAGCCACTCGCGCGCTCGCGCCGGACTACGCCCGGCCCTACTCCCGCAGTGGTCGCCTACCTCGATGCGCTCGACGCCCTCGACGCAGCCGGTCCCGCCGGCGCGTCGCGTGCTGGCGGCCCTCGGCCCGCGCATGCTCGAGCTGGCAGCGGCCCGGGCGGCCGGGGCGCATCCGTACTTCGTCCCCGTCGAGCACACGGCTCGGGCGCAGCGAGATCCTCGGCAGCGGCCCGTTGCTCGCGCCGGAGGTGGCCGTCGTGCTCGAGGCGGATCCTGACGCAGCGCGCCACCTGGCGCGTCGCTACGCCAGCATCTATCTCGACCTGCCCAACTACACGAACAACCTGCGGACGTTCGGCTTCGGCGACGACGACATCGGTGGCGGCGGGAGCGACCGCCTGATCGACGCCGTCATCCCGTGGGGCGATGCCGCCGCAGTGGCCGCCCGTGTCCGCGAGCACCTCGAGGCCGGAGCGGACCACGTGTGCATCCAGGTGGTGGCGGACCACCACGACTTCCCGCTCGCAGCAGTACCGGGAGCTCGCCGGCGGCCTTGGCGACGACGCCCGGCGCGGAGTCGCCGCCGTCGGGGGCTTCAGTCGCGCGGGCGCGCCCTGCGCCAATCGTTGCGCCAGGGCGCGGAAGGCGCGGCCCCGGTGCGACAGGGCATCCTTCTCCACTGCGTCCATCTGCGCGAACGTGCGCCCGTCGCCGCCCTCCCGGGAGCGGGCACGAAGACCGGGTCGTAACCGAACCCGTTCTCCCCGGCTGCGCCGGGTCGCGATGGTTCCCTCCACGACGCCCTCGGCCCACACCTCCGACCCGTCGGGGAAGGCGGCGAGCGCGATCGTCTTGAACCGGGCGACCCGCGCACCGCCGTCGTCGTCGACGTGCGGCGAGCGCCCCGAGGAGCTTGCTGACGTTGTCCGCGTAGGTGGCGTCTTCGCCGGCATAGCGCGCCGAGTACACGCCGGGTGCGCCTCCGAGCGCATCGACTTCGAGTCCGGTGTCGTCGGCCACTGCGGCGAGGCCGGTCGCCGCCACGAGCGCCCGTGCCTTCAGGCGCGCATTGTCGAGCAGGGTGGCCGCCGTCCTCGACGACGTCGGGCACGTCCGCCGGCCGCGGGACCAGCTCGACGGGGGTCGCGGCCGAGAGCACCGCGACGATCTCTTTGACCTTGTCCGGGTTGGCCGACGCGACCACGAGCCGCAAGGGGCCGCCCCCGCGGCTCACCGTCGCGGTGGCGGCTCGGCCAGGACGGCGGCCTGCATTCCGGTCAGCTCCTTGATACCTGCCTCCGCCAGCCCGAGCAGGCTGTCGAGCTCGCCCCGGGTGAAGGCCATTCCCTCGGCCGTGCCCTGCACCTCGACGAATCGCCCGGCGCCGGTCATGACGACGTTCATGTCGACCTCGGCGGTGGAGTCCTCCGTGTAGGGCAGGTCGAGCATCGGGAACGCCCTCGACGATGCCGACCGAGACGGCCGCCACCGAGTCGGTCAACGGGTGCGTGCCGATGGTCCCGGCGTCGACCAGGCGGGTACAGGCGTCGTGCAGGGCGACATAGGCGCCGCAGATGGAGGCGGTGCGCGTGCCGCCGTCTGCCTGCAGCGCGTCACAGTCGACGGTGATCTGCACCTCGCCCAGGGTCACCAGGTCGCACACGGCACGCAGCGAGCGCGCGATCAGGCGCTGGATCTCTTGGGTTCTCCCCGACTGCTTGCCCTTCGCGGCCTCGCGCGAGGCCCGCTCCGGCGTCGACCCCGGGAGCATGGAGTACTCGGCGGTGACCCACCCACGGCCGGTGCCGCGCATCCAGGGCGGGACGCGCTCTTCGACCGACGCCGTGCACAGCACCTTGGTCTGCCCGAAGGTCACGAGCACCGAGCCCGGGGACATGACCGTGTAGTCCCGCTCGAAGGTGACCGGCCGCAGCTGGTCGATCGCGCGCCCGTCCTGGCGTGCCGTAGCCGGATCGCCGCCCATGTCGTCTCCTCCCACTGCGTTTCTCCCGGGTCCGCTCGGGCCCGAGCCACGGCCGACACCGTAGGCGACGGCTCAGTTGCCGTGGGCAAAGGCCTCGGGGTACGAGTGCGGCGACGTCTCGAGCGCAGTCTCGACGTCACGGTAGGTCTTCAGCTCAATGACGTTGCCGCTCGGGTCCGCGATCTTGCCCTTGGTCTGCTCGCTGGCCAGGCCCTCGTCGTCGGTCGAGACCGGATTCAGCCAGTCGATCGCCCAGCGCGCGCAGCGCGGGCGACCATCGCGTCGAACTCGTCCCGCCCGAGCGTGACCCCGAAGTGCCGGCAGCCCCGCGACGGTGTCGCGGCGACCTCGTCCGGCCGGTCCTGCAGCGTGAGCTGCATCCCGTAGAACCACACGTCGGTGAAGTCGGACGCTCGTCCGCGCCGCCTGGCAGCCGAGCACGCGCACATAGAAGTCACGCGCCTCGTCCATGTCGCGCACCGGGAATCGACAGGTGGAGGATCGGCTGCACGGCGCCAGCCTACGGCCGCGCCCCGAGGAGTCCCGACGTGCTCCTCAGGAACCGCCCTGCCCCCAGGAGCACGCAGTCGGCCATGAAGAGCGGGGTGGCCTGGGCGCTCGACGCGGCGGCGGCCGCCCGGCAGGTCGCCAGGGAGGCACCGGTGGCCGGCGTCGTCGCCGGGCCGCCAGGCGGCAGGTCCCACACCCAGGCGCGGTCGCACGTACGACCGGTGCGCTGCCGATGGCCATGGTGAAGAAACCGGACGCGTACACCGGATCCCGGCTGACGCCCGCGATGACGACCTGGTCCACGTGCCACCGCACCAGCGCCGCGCGCACTGCGGCGAGCTGGGCCGGCGTGCCCGTCCGGCTCGGGCGCGCCGGCAGGGTCAGGTTGGTCAGAATGTCGCCGCGCCGACCCCGGCGCGCCGGTGCCGACCGGCCCCCCGGTGGCGTCGGGCGTCTTCAACGCCGGCGCCGGCCAGCCGGAAGTGCATGCCGCCGGTCGCCTGCCAGAGCATCGGTGGCGTCGATCCCGACACCGCGAAGGGGACGGTGAGCAAGACGCGTGTCCTCGCGGCAGCGAGTCGGCCACGCTGCGGACGTACGGAGGGACGCCCACCGGCACGACGCGGAGCGGGACGTTGAAGGTGACGAACACCGGGACCAGCGCGATCAGCGCGACCAACGCCGTGACGCCCGCGCCGACGCCACGGCGGTGGACCGCCAGCCAGGAGTCGCCGCGGCGATGGGCGCGCCACGAATGCGTCGACGCCGACCGCGATGAGGAACGCCGCGAACAGCGCGATGAACGGGGCGAACTGATCCGGGAGGATCTCCTTGAGGACCGGCAGCCTCGAGAGCTGCGCCCAGGGCAGCCAGACGTGCGAGAGCCAGGCGGGCCCGCCGATGAGGAGCGCGCCGAGGGAGAGCCAGAGGCTGACCACGACGAGCAGCACGAGCAGCCAGGTGAGCGGCCGGCGGCGGCCCAGGACGACCGAGGCCACTGCCACCAGCGCGACGCCGCCGCCGACGTAGTCCGGAGGCGGCCCGTTGCGACCCAGGTACCCGCCGAAACGCACGTAGGTCGTTGGCGAAGGCGGAGTAGCTCCCCGGGTGCCAGCGAGGCCCGAGAGCGGGACGCCGGTCAAGGGCGCGAGCGCGAAGAGCACACCGCGTGACGGACTTGCGGCCCGGCCAGCCCGTACCAGGCCGGGTACGCCGAGCACGACGACGGCCAGCCCGGCGGCCAGGCCCAGCGCGGGCACCGCGTGGCCCGCCCGGGGCCCGACCTGGCGCCAGCCCACCACGATGACCGCGACCAGACCGACCGCGGCGAAGAGCAGCGACATGACGAAGATCTCGGGCGAAATGAAGAACTGCACGATGAGCAGTGCCGCCAGCACGACCCGTCTCGCCGCACGGAGTGCTCCTGGCGGATCACGATCTCGTGCAGGGTCGTGAACAGCAGGGGCGGGATCACCAGCACCGTCACCGAGACGTGACCGAACACCAGCGAGGAGACGATGGCCGCCGAGTACCCGTAGATCAGCGCGGCGGGGATCGCGATGGGCTTCCATGTGACCAGCCGCCGGATGGCAACGAAACATCCCCACGCGCTCAGGGCGGGCGCCAGCGTCAGCGCGACGTTGGTGGAGGCGACCGGTCCGAACAACCATGTCACCGGGGCGAGGAGCACGCCGACGAGGAGCCCCGACGTGTTGGAGAGCAGGTTCGCGCCGTCCGGCACGTTCACCGCGCCGGTGAAGAAGAGGCTGTGGAGATGGGCCATGGCCCACGCGGGCCATTCGGTGAACCAGACCTGCTGCGCCGGATCACCGCAACCGCACGTGAGGCTGGAGGCGGGATGGCCCGACCACACGTGCCACCACAGGGCGACGGCCGGCACGGTGAACCCTGCGATGACGACCAGGTGGAAGCCGATGCCGCGCAGCGCACGGGCCATCGGGCTCCGCGGCGCCGGACCCCGGCGCTGCCACCCTCGGACGCTCGGCGCCGCGGCGGCGTCGGGAGGTCCCTCGCCTTCGTCCGCCAGGTCGGCCTCGAGCGGCGAGCCGGCGTGGGCGTCTCGTGCGTGGGGTGTGTCGACACGTCCGTCCCGCTCGTCACCGCAGGCGAGCGTACTGCGCGCACCGTCCACCTCCACGGCGCAGACGGAGCGTCGCACCACCGCTCGCGTTGCAGCGCCGTTCATAAGATCGTCGTGTGCCCGCCATCCGCAGCTGCGTCGTCGTCGGCGCGGGAGTGCTGGGACTGTCGGCGGCCCGGGCGTTGGGCAGACGCGGGTGGTCCGTCGAGGTGCTGGAGGCGGCGGGAGACGTCGGCCACGCCGGCGCCGGGTCAAAGGGTGCGGCTCGTATCTTCCGCCTCGGCTACCCCGAGCCGCACTACGTCGAGATGGCGCTCTCGGCGCGCGACCTCTGGCGCGCCCTCGAGCGCGAGAGCGGGCGACGCCTGCTGCACGTGACGGGTCAGCTCACCTTCGGTGACGAGGACGACGCTGGACGACCATCGGCGCCGCCCTGACGCACGCACGGCGCGGCGCACGAGCGGCTGCACCCTGCACTGGTGCGCGCCCGCTTCCCCGGCATCGCCATCGCCGGTGCCGCGCTGCTCGAGCCGGACTCGGGTGTCCTGGCCGCCGACGCGTGCCTGCAGGCGCTACGCGTCGACAGCCGCCTCGAGCGTGCGGACCGGCACCCGGGTCACCGCGCTGCGCACAGGCGGCCGACGGCGTCCGGGTCATGACCGCGAGCGGCGACGGAGCTCCGGGCCGACGTGGCCGTCGCCTGTGCCGGGCCGGGCACCATCGGTCTGCTCGGACCCGACGCCGCCAAGGCGCCGGTCGTCGCGCCCTCACTCCCCCAGGTGGCCTACTTCCGCTACCGCGAGCGAGCAGGCGCGTCGCGGTCCCGGTCTTCATCGAGTGGGGCGACGACATGATCTACGGCCTGCCCGTGCCGGGCTCCGGGTGCACCAGGCCTCGTCAAGGTGTCCCATCACACGCCCGGTCCGCCGCTCGAGCGCTACGACCCCACGGGCTCGGCGGCGCTCCCCGACGATCCGGCGCTCCTGGCCGGCCTCGTCGATGCGGTCCGCCGCCTCCTCCCCGACGTCGACCCGGACCCCGTCGCCACCGAGCGGTGCGTCTACGACAACTCGGCGGACAGCGACTTCGTCCTCGACCGGGTGGGCAACGTCGTGGTCGGGTGCGGCGACCAGCGGCCATGGCTTCAAGTTCGGGCCCCTCCTCGGCGAGCTCCTCGCCGACCTGGCCGACGGCGCCCGACCTCGCGTCGACCTCGGTCCGTTCCGCCTGCTGCGCTGACCCTGTCCCTTCGCCTCTTGCGACACAGACACAGACACAGCACGACACAGGCGCTGACACGGGGCGGAGACTGGATACTGATTGACCACCCCCCGCGTGCTCGGGTAGACCCCGTTGGGCATCAAGGGTTGCTGCAGAGGGAGTGGGTTCGTGAAACCAGCGGCTTTTTTGAAGCTGACCAGCCTGTTTGTGTTGATCGCGGCAGCTCTTTCCTTTGCTACTCCGGCTGGCGTGGGGCCGCCGAATGTCCCGGCGTGGCACCAAGCGATCCGTGCCCTCCGGCTCCCCGGAACGGGCTGCTTCACCGCATCGTTCCCGAACGTGCAATGGCAGGCGGTTTCCTGTCGGCCAGCGCCCGATGTCCCCTTCGGTCCGGCGACCGAGGGCTCGCCGCTGTTTACCGTGGGGGACGGGGTCGACTATTCGGCTGTCTCCTCGGGCGGCCTGCTGAGCAGTGTGACGGGGTCATTTCCGTCCGTCAGCGCTTGGATAACAGAGAAGGGAGTCGTGCCGGTCCCAGGGAATCCGAAGATGGCGAACACATTCAGCCTGCAGCTGAACTCGAGCTTCTTTTCTGGGAGCCCAGCGTGCTCGGCAGCGACGAAACCGAAGTACTGCTTAGCGTGGCAGCAATTTGTCTACGCAACCAGTCCGGACTCTGCACCCTCAGTCTCACCACAACTCTTCATGCAGTATTGGCTCATCGATTATGGGCCGACATGTCCCAAGGGATGGTTGGTTGGAAGCTTGCAGAACAGCTGCTACGTGAGCAGTCGGGCCACTTCGACGCCGGCACTGTCGGTCTCGGACCTTTCCGACGTTTCATTGGAGGGTTTCGTCGACGCCGGTGAATCGGACGGAGTCATTCTCTCCGCAGGGACAACCGCCTACGCAAGAAGTAACCCAGACAGCGTTGTCGATCTATCGGCGGCTTGGACCACGGCAGAGTTCGGAGTCTTCGGTGACGGAAATGGAACGAAGGCGAAGTTCGGCGCCGGCACCACGATGCGGGTCATGACTGCCACGAACAACGGAACCACGCTCGCCCCTGCGTGCAGTGAGGAGGGATTCACGGGAGAGACCAACAACCTCAACCTCGTCAAGACCCCGAGAAGGGCTGCGGGTTCGACCACCGGGATCGTCTCGGAGCAGAGTGACGTCCTCACGTCGTCGGCATCCTGTGTCAGCAGTGGTCAAACGAGCGACCTTTCTGGGTGACGAACGTCGAGTAACGACAACGGCGACTGCGCTCTGTTGACGTTGGGCGCCGGGGTGGACTGCTGAGGCTACGGGAATGACGGCGAGTTCGGGAACGCGGTGCTCTACACATCTGGAAATCAGGGCGGCACCTCGCCCGCTACCGTGATGTCGGTGCCTCGCTACGCCGCCCTGCTCCGGAGCGTCAACGTCGCCGGCCACGGCCGCCTCGCCATGAACGAGCTCCGCGCCTCCTTCGAGCGCCTCGGCTATGACGACGTGACCACGTACATCCAGACGGGGAACGTGCTGTTCAGCACCTCGGCGCGCAGTGAACTGGCGGTCGCGGCCGCCATCGAGGAGCAGCTCGATGCCGACTTTGGCGACGCGCCCGCGGTGATCGTGCGGTCCGTCCCCGAGCTCCTGCGTATCGGCGGGGCCTGCCCCTACGCCAAGGCGGGTGCCACCCCGGCGCGCCACCACGTGACGTTCCTCGCCGCGCCGCCGTCGAAGAAGGCTCTGGCCGCGCTCGACCTGCCGGCGAGCGGGCATGACGAGCTGGTGATCGACGGGCGGGAGGTCTACGTCTACACGCCCGACGGCTACGCCGGGACCAAGTACACCGGCACGTTCTTGGAACGCCGCCTCGGCGTCCTGAGCACCACGCGCAACTGGAACACGGTCACCAAGCTCTGCGAGCTGGCTGGACGCTGAGCCAGCGCGGATCGCAATTCACGGCCCCTAGGATCGCCTCGTGATCGGCGATGCGGCGGAGCGGGACCAGTCAGGTGGTGGCGGGAGCGCCCACCCGGGCGGAGATGCCGACGCGGGCGGTGACACGGGCGCTGACGCAGGCGCCGGCACGGGCCCGGAAACGACCCACGCTGAACGCATCGGTACGGCGGCGCCGGACCGACCGCGCCTTTTACATCCGGCTCGCCGGCGCCATCCGCCAGAACGAGCGCGCCCTGGATCGGTTGAAGCAATGACGCCCGAGGCCCACCTGCGGGCTCGAACCCGAGACCGTCCGTCCCATCGAGCTGGCGGATTTCCTGCTGATCGCGGAGGCGGTCCTCGAGACGCCGGCCAAGCGGATCGCCGAGACGTCGAGCCTCCATCTCGCCGACTCCGCCTTGCACGCGCCGCTCGCCTGTTTCGGAGGGAGGGACTTCTACCCCGACTTCCCGACCAAGGCTGCGGTGCTCTGCGCGCACCTGATCAAGAACCACCCGCTCGAGGACGGGAACGCGCCCGTTGCGCTGGTCGTCACCATCGAGTTCTGCCTGCGCAACGGACACCCATGGACGCCGCCGCCCGGAGACGATGACGGTGCCGTCACGGCAGGTCGCGTCCTCGAGCTCGCCGCGGCGCCGCTCACCGACGACACCGTGGCCGACCTGGCGGCCTGGGTCGCCGAGCGCACCGGCTTGGCCGCCTGAGCTCGACGAACGGGTCCGCCGTAGGGTTGGCGGATGCACCTGCACCCACGCACCCCTCCCCGTTTCGACGGCCGGGTCGCGGTCGTCACCGGCGCGTCGTCGGGCATCGGGCGCGCCATCGCGCTGACACTGGCCGCACGCGGCGCGACGGTCATCGGGCTGGCCCGGCGCAAGGAGCTGCTCGACGAACTGGCCCCTGAGCTGGCCCGTCAGAGCCCGCAGAGCACGACACTCGTGTGCGACCTGGTCAGAGACCGATGCCTTCCGCGGCGCGCTCGCCGCGCTGGAGGCCGACCACGGGAGGATCGACATCCTCGTCAACAACGCGGGCATCGACGTGATGCTCCCCGTGCCGGGGGGCGACAACGACACCGTGCGCCAGGTGTTCGAAGTGAACTTCTTCGCCGCCGTGGCGGGCATGCTCGCCGTCGTCCCCGGAATGGTCGAGCGCGGCTGGGGCGTGGTCGTCAACGTGTCCTCCGACACGGCGCGTGCACCCGAGCCACGCCAGGGCGCCTACGCGGCGTCCAAGGCGGCCATCTCCGCGTTCAGCGAATCGGTGGCCCACGAGGTGGCCGGCCGCGGCGTACACGTCCACGTGCTCTACCCCGGCTGGGTGCCCACGGCCATGGGGTTGTCGGGCAACGAGGACGGCGGTTCGCTGCCACCGAAGATGGTGCGCCGCAGCGCCGACCAGGTGGCGAGGCTCACCGTCGATCGCATGGGCGGACCGCTCGTCGACATCAACGCGGCGCGCCTCCCGCTGCTGGCACCGATCGCGCGGACGCTGGCGCCGCGTTCGTACGCCAAGGCGATGCGGCGCTTGGCCACCACCTCGCCGGGGCGTGCCGGCGTCTAGACCCACTTGACAGTCTGATTCGGAACAGATGAGGCAAGTTTTGGGTCAGGCAGCGAGTTGGGCCGTGCGGACTGCGTTGTCGAGTTCGCGCTCGTAGGTTCGCCAGGCGGCTGTGAGTGGGCGCGGCGATGGTGGTGATGGTCGGGCCAGATCGGCAAGATCGGTGAGTGCGGGGACGATCACGCGGGTGGCGAGCTGGGTGAAGAAAGCGCTGACACGCAGGCCGTGGGGGGTGACGCGATAGGTGTTGGAGCCCTCGACGCGTTCGATGAGGCCCTTCAGGCGTAGGCGTCGCAGGTCATAGGAGGCCTGGGCCGAGGAGTACTCCACCCACCAGTGGGCAGTCATCTGGGCCCGCAGGGACTTGTTCGTGAGTCCGCCGATCACATGGGAGAACGCGGCGATGGAGCCGAGCAGTGCCATGGTCCGGGGGTCCCCGAAACGCAGACCCGGGGCGCGTTGGCCGTCGTGGACGCTCGGCAGCACGATCAATTCGAGGGTGGCCGGGTCGGGAAGTCCTGGCCGTCCCTCGCCGAGCGTGGCCAAGAAGCGAGCGTTGGTGTCGGCCCCGGCGCGGCGCAGTGCGTTCCAGTTCTCGGCGCTGAGGGTCTTGTGTAGGTCGAAGTCGCTGGCATTGTTCACCGTCGTCTCGACGCGCAGAGCCCGGCCTTCTTTCAGGTAGGCCTTCGCCTTGGATGATCGGTAGTGGATCTGGAGTTGAGGGGCGGTGTCGCGGGTGATGATCTCGGTGGCGAAGCGCCCTGGGGTCTTGTGCTTGCTTGCACTGAGCACGCGGCGGTCAACGAGCAAGGAGACCCGTTCGGGACGACCGAGGTCGAGGTGGTCGCCGATGGCCGCCTCGAACCAGGCCCGGGCCCGGCGCGGCTGATCGAACACCGCGGTGTCGGAGACCTCGAGCTGCGCGATGGAGAAGGACCACTCGAACCCGGCCAAGCGATCGTGGGCGCACAGAGGATCAGGGACGACGGCCATCATGCGGGCCAGAGAGTCCGCGCAGGTGGGCGGCACCGAGTCGAGCGCAGATGCGATGCGCTGCGGCGGGATCCTCGACGCTGCGCAGTCCGTTGTCGAGAGCCTCGAAGCCGATCCCGGCCTTGGCGAGCTGGCACTTGGCCCATTCGTGGCCGTTGGCGCAGCACCACAGCGGGTAGGGCGCGTAGGTGCAGACCTTGAGGAAGGCCGGTCCCCATTCGTGGTCGGCGAAATAGAAATACCAGTGGTCGGGCACCGAGGAATGGCGACGCCAGGCCATGTGCGGATGGCTGGGGCGATGCCCGGCGTGGGTGTCGTCGACGTAGCCGCGCCACGCCGAGGTGCGCTCCTGAGCCTTGCCCACCAGCACCAGTCCGGGTCGACCGGCGGCTGCCGCTTCGTCTTGAAAGGGCCGAGCGATGTCCTCTTTGGACTCGCCCACCTTGAAGCGCACGACGGGCACTCCGCTGTTCGCCTCGAGAGCCTCGAGCTCGGTGACGAGCCGCTCGTGGTTGCGATGCAACAGGGCCGGAGAGGGAATCGTTCCGCCGCGGTTGAGCAGGAACTTGACCAGCCCGAACTCGTATTGGATCCCCGGGATATAGCCCCGGACCCCGATGCGATCCACCGAAGTGCAGCGAAAGCTGACGTGCTCGTCCAGTAGCCTGGCCACGGTCCCCATGGCGGCCTCCTCTCCGACCGTTGCCGCGGTCGATCAGCAGTTATGTGTCGGGGAGGACGTTATGGGGACCTTCACGTTTTTGCTGGTAGCCACGCCCGCTGATGGCTCAGGGCCGGCTTTGCCGGCCCGGCACCGAATCAACCAGAACCGGGTCGCCCCGCCGCGAGAGAGCTCAGACCAAGCTGGAGGTTGACAACCGTGAGCTCACCGCGACGACGGGCGTGGGTCTGAGATCGCTCGCTAAAAGTAGATGATCGCCCTTGGCCCGCTCGGTGACCTCGTCGAGGTCGTCGGTCCAGGCGCCCGTCGACAGGTACTTCCACCCGCCGTCGGCCGAGACCACGACGATGGAGGCCGCCTCCCCCTCGGGGAGCGAGGTCGCGCACCGGATCGCCCCCGCCAGCGCCGCCCCCGTCGAGATACCGGCGAAGATCCCCACCTCGATCAGGCGCCGCGTCCACTCGATCGACTCCCGGGGCCGCACGACCGTCTTGCGATCGAGCAGCGCCGCACCGCCGAGGTTCTCGAAGATCGGCGGGATGTAGCCGTCGTCGAGGTTGCGCAGCCCGTCGACCATCTCGCCCGCCGGCGGCTCGACCGCCCAGATCTGCACCTTCTCGCCGAGCTTCTCGCGCAGGAAGCGCCCGACTCCGAGCAGCGTCCCCGACGTGCCGAGGCCGGCCACGAAGTGCGTGATCCCGGGGCAGTCGCGCAAGATCTCGGGACCCGTCCCCTCGTAATGCGCCTTGGGGTTGGCCGGGTTGGCGTACTGGTAGAGGAAGACCCACTCGGGGTGCTCGTCGGCCAGGCCACGCGCCATGCGCACGGCGCCGTTGGAGCCCTCGGAGCCCGGCGACTCGATGATCTCGGCTCCCCAGAGCTCGAGGAGCTGGCGTCGTTCGACCGACACGTTGGTCGGCATGACCGCCTTCAACCGGTAGCCCTTGACCCGGCACACCATGGCGAGGCCGATACCGGTGTTGCCCGAGGTCGGCTCCATCAGCACCTGGTCGGGCTGGCCGGGGATGAGCACGCCGGCGCGCTCGGCCTCTTCGACGAGGGACAGCGCCACCCGGTCCTTGACCGAACCGCCGGGGTTCTGCCCCTCGAGCTTGATGAAGAGGCGCGCCGCCGGGTTGGGGCTCAGCGCGGAGATGTCGACCATCGGCGTGTTGCCGATGAGGTCGAGGACAGAGGGATAGAGGGCCACCGCTGCGAACCCACGCCCGCGACGTCAGCCCCCGGCCACGGCGGGGAGGATGGACACCTCCGCGCCGTCGTTGACCGGCGTGTCGAGGCCTTGGAGATAGCGGACGTCGTCGTCGTCGACGTAGATGTTCACGAACTTGTGCAGGCCGCCGTCCTCGGTGAGCACCTGGCCCGCCATCCCGGGGTACTCGGCCACGAGCTTGGACAGCACCTCGCCGACGGTGGACCCGTCCACGCTGACGACGGAAGCACCGGCGGCCTGGCTGCGCAGGACGGTCGGTAGGCGGACATCGACGGCCACGGGGTCTCCTCGCTGGTGTCTGGGCTGCTCACCGGCCGGCACCGGGCCGGCGCGGGTGATTGTTGACTGATTCGGTAACGATTCTACAAGGCCTCCCCCGGGTCCCGCCGACGTCGGGGAACGTGCCTAGTTGCCCCCCGAGGGCTCGGGCAGATCGAGCCCGAGCACGTCGACGCCGGGCAGGTCGACGCCGGGCACGTCGAGGCCGGGGACGTCGACGGGCTCCTCGGAGATCTCGCCGTCGCGGATGCGATAGCTGCGAACGACCGGATGGGTGTCGCGCAACGACACGAGCACGTAGTGCCAGCCGGGGTCGGTCGCCTGCGCCACGTCGGTCGGCGACGGGTACGCGTCGGTGTGGGTGTGCGAGTGGAAGACACCCATGATGTCGGCGCCGAGCGCCTGCGCGGCACGGTCGACCCGCAACAGGTCCTTGGGGTCGATCTCATAGACCATCGCGGAGGCCGCGGCGTTCTCGGTGACGAAGAGGTGGGTCGCCTCGTCCCCCTCATACGACCCGACCAGGAGGCCGCACGCCTCGTCGGGCAGACCCGAGAGACAGTGGGCGACCATCTCCATGTACATGGCACGGGACAGGCGGAGCACCCATGAAGGGTACCCTCGTACCCCTCATGGCCAGGGCGAAGAAGCAGATCGCCAAGCGGGCGGCAGCCCGTGAGGAGCGCGGTGGTGACCGCACGGTCGCCACGAACCGGCGCGCCCGGCGCGAGTACGAGTTCCTCGAGACGTTCGAGGCCGGGCATCGTGCTGCAGGGGTCCGAGGTGAAATCGCTCCGACAAGGCAAGGCCCAACTCAACGAGGCCTACGCGCGGGTCGACGACGGCGAGCTGTGGCTCTTCCAGATGCACATCCCGCCGTGGCAGTTCGCCACCGGCGTGGGCGCCCACGATCCCGACCGCAAGCGCAAGCTGCTGGTGCATCGAGCGCAGATCGACGAGCTGATGGGCAAGACCCAGCAGCAGTCCTTGACCCTCATCCCGGCATCGCTCTATTTCCACGACGGCAAGGCCAAGGTCCAGGTGGCCCTGGCCAAGGGCCGGCGCCTCTACGACAAGCGCAACCTGCTCAAGGCCCGCGACGCCGAGCAGGAGGCGGCTCGAGCCGCCAAGGAGGTGAACCGCTGGACGGGCTCGAGGGCCCACGGACGAGCGGGCCGTCCCGGGCCGTAGAATGGAAAGACCGGCCAGAGTGGCCGGAACCCAGACATGGGGGTGATCGGTTTCGACTTCGGTCGTCAAGGTAGGAGAAGCGAGCCGTGGTCTCCGGAGCCACGTTAAAGAGCCGGAACCAAAAACAAACGCCGAGCAACCACAGCTCGCGCTCGCTGCTTAGGTAGCGACGTCCGCCCGGTCCCCGCCCTACGGACCGGTATAACGGGCGTCATTCAGTAGGGCTTACTCAGTGCTTCACACCAACTGAGCACTGAGGACACTTCCGTTGGTTACGGGGCGGCACTGCCGCCGGCAGAAGTGCCGCCCCCGACAATCTCTTGCCGGCTGCGCTCGGAGAAGGCCTACTGCGGCTCCGGAGGACGCGGGTTCGATTCCCGCCACCTCCACGACGACAGACGATGCCCTGACCTGTTTTCCCGCAGGTCAGGGCATTCTTGTTTGCTGAATCGTGCCTTCACCGACTCCAGAGGGCACGAAAAGGGCACACGAGCATCACGCCACCGCTCTCTCCCGCCGCATCTCCCGGCGCTGCGCCGGCGTCGTGCCGCCCCACAGTCCGACGAGCTTGCTGTCGGCCAGCGCCGTCTCGAGGCATTCCTCGCGCACCGGGCACTCCGCGCAGAGCTGGCGGGTGCCGTCGTAGAGAGTGCCGCGGCGAGGGAAGAACGCGTCGGTGCCGGTCCCCCGGCAGGCGGCCCGGGCGTGCCATTCGGGGCGGCACATGAAGTCCTCGATGCTGGCCGGCAACGCCGCGCCGTCTAGTCCCCGCATTAGGGCTGGGATAAGCGGGTTCGGCACGGCTCGCAGGGTAGAGCCGGGCTGTGACGATGTGGGACATCGCGCCGGTCTACTGTCGAGCCGGTACCACCTCGCGCCGGCGACCGCTCCCCCGGCTTTATGGCCGAGCCCGGCCGCCGCTGGCACCGGAGCGAGCCTAGGTTGACACGCAGGAAGGGAGCCACGCGATGGGCGTCTTTGTGATTTCGTTCAACCTCAAAGATGGACAAGCTAGGCGATACGAGGCGGTGATCGACGCGCTCAGGTCGATAGCTACTGACCATGATGTCTGGCACGACCGCCAGGTTCTTGACTCGGTCGCGTTGGTCGTCACAGACGATTCACCTGAAGAATTAACCTCGATCATTCTTCCGACCTCGGGGAAACTGGCTCCAGCACTGAGAGTCGACTCGCTGAACCGTTGATGGCGTGAGAAACGGACCAAGGGACGTGATGGTTCCCGGTCGCTCGTTTGCTCGTGATGTCACGCCCTGCGGGGTTTCGCTTCGGGGTCGGGCGCCAGGACCCGTCTCGCTATGGGAAAGCAGCGCGTAGACGCGCAAAGGCAGTCGCCAGCTCACTGGCCCAGGGCCAGGTCTCGTCGAGGCGCATAACAAGGTCGCGCCCGCGGTGGGCGAGCACGGCGGCGACGTGCAGGACGCGGTAACGCAGGGTCTTGGGTTCGGCCTTGGCCAGCGCGCCGTCGAAACAGGTCATCTGGCTCCAGGCCAATAGACAGCCGGCGATCACCGTGACCGCCACCCACGCTTCGTTGGCGCAGAAGCCGTCGAAGGGAAGGTTGGCCAGTCCGCAGGCCTTCCAGGCCCGCACTCGGTCCTCGACGCGGGCATGACCGCGGTGGCGCAGTTCGAGCTCCGCGATGTCGGCACCCTTCGTGTTGGTGATGAAGCAGGTGTGGCGCCAACCGGCCTGAGTGTCAAAGAGCGAGAGCTGGGCGCCCGGGTGCGGGCGTTCGCGCCGACAGATCACCCTCATGTCGAGGGGCCAGTCCTCGAGTTCGATGACCCCGCTCAGTTCGATGACCTCGGCGCTCTCTCGGATTCCTCCATCGAGTTCGTGGGCGCCAACCCAGTCCTCTTCTTGGGCGAGCAACAAGGCATCACGCACAGAACCCCTGATGGAGAAGCCAATGGAGTAGTCGAAGTTGGCGATGCTGAGGGACTCGACGAAGCGATGCGAGGCTCCGGCCGAGTCGGCCCGGACCACGATGGGGTGGAGAACGCGTGCGGGGTCGTCACCTTCTTCGTGGCCGAGGGCGTACTCGGGCGGCACGGAGCGGACCACCCGCTCGAGCAGTTCGAGGTGGTCGTCGGTGTTGCCCGGGGCGGCGTTGCCCCGGGCGCAGCATGGCGGCCAGGGGCTCATTGGTGTTGTCGCACCACGCCGCCAGAGGGTTGAACCCGAAGCCGTGCTTGTAGGTGGGCGCGGCATCCTCTTTCTCTGAGTGCACGTTGAGCAAGGTGGAGTCGAAGTCCCAGATCATCGGGCCAACCGGTGACTCCGCCGCCCAGACGCGCGCCCGGGCTGTTGCCAACGCGGCAGGGATGGACCGCAGCTCGAAGACCGCGGTGGCGTGCACCGCTCGCCAGGCGGTGGCCACCGACGCCACCGGACCGAAGAGATCTTCTTGTTCTTTGAGCACGGCGATGTCGGCTAGGCAATCCGCGCCGTCCGCGATAGCAACGGCGAGATGGGTGAGCACGACGCCCGGATCGTGGGTGTGCCAGTTGATCCCACAGTCCTCCATGGCCACCGACATGGCCTCGGTCAACCCGCTGCGATCGGCCAGTTCCGCCAAAAGCGCAGCACCGGCATGGCTGACCAAGTTCTTGCCGTCGGGTATCACTTTGGCGCGACGGACTGAGCGACTACGGTGCACTTCCAAGGAGCTCTCCTCCTGGTTGATTGTGTTGCTGTGGTAACAACCATTCTTCCAGGAAGGAGAGCTCTTCCCGCGGACGCGCGCACCACTCGTTCAGTGGTGGGACGAATTATCGAGGTTAAGAGCGCGCGCCATTAGGCCACGGCGAGGCCATCCCAGCGCTTGGCCCACTTGATGAGCTTGACGGTGATGATGAGGGCGACGGCCAGTGCGAGCTGAGCGAGGCGGTGGGAGCTGAACCGGTCGGTGTTGCGCCGGAGCTGACCGAAGTTGCTCAGCCACGAGTTGGTCCGCTCGACCGGCCAGCGCAGACCCATCGGCTGGTGCTTGGGTCCTGCAGCGGATCCTTTCTTGCGCTTCTTCGCGATGACGGCATCGGCGATCTGGCGCTCGGCAAGACGGGTTCGGGTGACGGCGGAGTCATAGCCACGATCGAGCCAGATGGTCTCGATGTCGCAGAGCAGACCGCGGCGTGCAATGTCGTCGAGGGTGGGGGCGAGCAGGATCGAGTCGTGGCGGTTGGCGCCCTCGCTCACCCAGCCAATGGGCACTCCGTTCGTGTCGGTAGCCACCGACCACTTCCAACCGGTCTTGCCACGATCGGTCGGGTTCGGTCCCGTTCCCTCCCCACCACACGGTGCCTTGTGCAGCGACCCGTCGACCGAGACGTCGGGGAGATCGAGCCCGATCACCTTGTCGAAGCCGGCGATGGCCTCGTCGACGAGACGCACACAGACACCGAGGGCGACCCATTCGTCGCGTCGGCGTCGCAGCGTCGTCTCGCTCCCTTTGCCGAGCCGTCCCGCCACATCCCAACTGCACCCGGTGACAAGGCGGAACAAGATGGCCTCGAAGCAGTCACGGTCCGAGATCCGGGGCCGGTGACAACCCAACGGATGCTCGGTTTCCCCGCGTTCGGGCAGGTAGGCGGCAAAGGACGCCCAGACGGCGTCGACGACAACTGGGTCAAGTGCAAGCATGGGACCTCCACTGGTTCGTTGGTGTTGGGACGCAGCCGGATCATGTCGGCTCCGACACCACGACCGGTGGACCTTTCTCCCTGGTCATCGCCGGTCCACCCCGCCACCTGCTCGGGTGGTGACAATGGCCTCAGAGGAGGTGGCTATGGCCAAGATCAAACGCAACGGACCCTGCCCGTGCGGGAGCGGTTCCAAGGCCAAACGGTGTTGTTATGGAACCCAAGAGCCGGTGCACACCGGGATGCTGCCCCGAGAGGTCGGAGACTCCGCCATCGTGGACCTCAATGGAACTGACGAGATCGAGCTGCGCGCCTACTTCGACCGGTTGCTCGATCTGCCCGAGCTCGACGCGTCTTTGCAGGTGCGCCTGCCGGGCATCATCACGCCGGACATGGAGAGGGCCATCAACGCACTGAGAGACGATGACGGCGACGCCTTCGACGATGCGCTCGACAAGGTGCTCGGTGCCATCGACTCGCCCGAGCGACGCCTCGCTCTCGCCGAGGCAGTCCTCACACTTCGTGACCAAGGTCAGATCAAGCAGAAGCTCGCTGCCATGGCCGTCCTCGAGCTCGACCGCCCAGAGTCGTTGCTCTTTCGCTCCTCCGTGGCGGAATCATTGGCCCTGCTCGCCGGCGAGCAGCGCACGCCAGCGGGACTGCTACTCGCCACGGTATAGGCCCAGCACTAGGCATTCCAACCCCGAATCCACTCACCTATTGGCACGCGCTCTTAGAACATACGTTCACGCCGGATGATTCATGTGCCGCGTTCGATGTAACGAACTTGCCCTTTTTTGCACACTCGCCAGGCACGCTCAATGCTTGGTTGGATAGTCGCTTGCCGCCGCTGCGTTCCTAGGCGTTCGCGAAGGATTGATTCCTGCCGTGAGCCCGATGCCTCAACCCGGCGACCGCAGCCCCGGCTTCATGGCCGACGTCAGCCGATGTTGGGCGATGGTTTACGACCGGAACCTTCAGAGCACTCACTGCCGCGAGGCGCCGTCATGGACGGACCGGTGGTTTGCACCGAGCGGTGGTGGCGGGTGGGGAGCTGCCCGGACCACCTCGAGGGGCTGACCCGTTCCGGGAGTTCGGCCGGCCGCGGAACTAGCTATCCGCCTGACACCGAGGCATAACCGACATCCGCCTCTTAACACTCAGGTGACTTTGTTGATTACCTTCCGCCTCGGGGAGGATGCCCTGAATCTTGTGGGAAATAGGTGGCGGTCCCCCGCCTGATGCCTTCCGGCTGGTAGGTGTTCAGGCGTCGAAACCAAGACCACCACCCACAAGAAGGGGACCACCACCAATGAAGAAGAAGCTACCTGTTGTGACCGTCGCGGAGCGGGACGAGGCGGCGCGCCTCGCTGACCTGCCGGCGGAGGCGACTGTCGCCCTCGAGGACCTGGCCGGTGCCATCAAGGACGGCTTCATGGCGTTCTGCTGCTCGGCCGGGCTGGCCGTGGTCAGCGAGATCATGGCCGCCGAGATGACCGAGAAGGCCGGGCCCAAAGGTCGCCACGATCCCGAGCGCACGGCGACAAGGAACGGCTCGGCGCCAGGTTCGGTCGTGCTCGGCGGGCGCACCGTGCCTGTCCGTCGTCCCCGGGCGACGAGGACCGAGGGGGGCGAGGTCCACCTCGACTCCTACGACGCCTTCAATGATCGGGACCTGCTGAGCCAGCTCGCCGTCGAGCGCATGCTGGCCGGCGTGGCGACGCGGCGCCACGCCCTCGTCGCCGAGCCGATCGGTGACGAGCTCGAAGAGGTCGCCCGGGGTGACTCCAAGTCGGCCATCTCGCGGCGCTTCGTGGCGGCGACCACTGAGAAGCTGGCCGAGCTGTTGGCGAGCGACCTCTCGGTCCACGACGCTGCGGTCCTCATGATCGACGGCATCATGTTCCACGAGTGCTGCTGCGTGGTCGCCCTGCTCATCAACGCAGATGGGACCAAGATCCCCGTCGGGGTGTGGGAGGGCGACACCGAGAACGGAACAGTGGTCAAGCACCTGCTCGCCGACCTCGTCGAGAGGGGACTGCGCTATGAGGCGGGTCTCCTCCTCGTCATCGACGGGGGCAAGGCGCTCGCGGCGGGCATCAAGCGCGTCTTCGGCAAGCACGCGGTCGTGCAGCGTTGCGTGTTGCATAAGCGGCGCGATGTCAGTGACTACCTCGCCCCCGAGTTGGCTCGGTGCATCGACCGCCAGCTCAAGGCGGCCTTCAACGACGCCGATGCTGCCCGAGGGCTCAAGGTCGCCAAAGGCCTCGCTGCTCAGCTCGAGCGCGAGCACCCGAGTGCCGCGGCGTCGCTCCGCGAGGGCCTCGACGACATGTTCAGTGTCCGACGGCTCGGGGCGTCGGACCGCCTGGCGCGGTCGCTCTCGTGCACCAACGCCGTCGAGTCGATGATCTCGACCGTTCGTCTCGTGAGCTCGGGCGTCAAGCGCTGGCGCGACCCGGCCATGGTGCGGCGCTGGGTGGGCACGGGCATGATCGAAGCACAGCGATCCTTCCGCCGCATCAAGGGGTGTCGCGACATGAAGCCACTGGTCGACGCGGTCCGACGCGAAGTCGCACGTCGTCTCGCCGAAGAGGAAGGAGGCGTTGTCACACCTGCCAAGTACGATCAGGCTGCCGCCTGAACAGCTGTGGGTCCGTCACCGAAATCCCACAGGGCTCGGGACATCCTCGCCTCGGGGGTAGCCTCCGGCCTAAACGGGCGTGTTATCGGCGGTTGGGAATCCCCCCTTTTCGTGGAGCCATCGCGTAAGGAGATGGCATGCCAGAGAAGAGACGCCGGTACGACCGGGACTTCCGTGAGGGAGCCGTCGGGATCGTCCGGGAGACGGGAAAGCCCATAGCCCAGGTGGCCCGGGATCTCGGGATCAACCCCGGGACGTTGGCCAACTGGGTGGCCAAGGACAAGCTCGCCCGCGGCGAGAAACTCGACCCGACCAAGGTCGACGCCGAGGTCGTACGCCAGCTCGAGGCCAAGATCGCCGAGCTGACCATGGAGCGTGATGTCCTCAAGCGATCTGTGGTCCTCTGGGTCAAAGAGGCGACGCGATGACCGTGGCATCGTTCATCGCCTCCCAGAGGGCCGAGCACGACGTTCCTCACGTGCTCTCGTGCCGAGCGCTCGACGTGTCCGAATCGTGGTTCTACAAGTGGAAGGACCGTCCACCGACGAAGCGGGCTCTGCGCCGCCAGGAGCTCGACGAGGCGGTCAAGAAGTTCTTCGATGATTCGGGCGGTCGTTACGGCTCTCCGAAGATCCACGAGGACTTGATCGAGGACGGCTGGAAGGTGTCGCAGAAGTCGGTGGCCGATTCCATGGCGCGCCAGGGACTCAACGCTCGCCCGAAGAAGAAGGGACGCAACCTGACCCGTCCCGACAAGGCGGCAAAACCCACCCCCGACCTTGTAGAACGGGACTTTTCGGCCGACGACGTGGACCAGAAATGGTGCGGGGACTTGACCGAGATCCCCACTGACGAAGGCAAGCTCTACTTGGCGACCGTCGAAGACCTGTCGTCGAGACGCGTACCGGGCTTCTCGATGTCCGAACATCACGACGCAGAGGTTGCCATCGCAGCAATCCAGATGGCGGCAGCGGTCCGCGGTGGTGAGATACGCGGGGTGATATTCCATAGCGACAAGGGGTCCGAATACACAGCGTCGACGTTCCACGAAGCATGCACGCGACTCGGTATCACTCAGTCGATGGGCCGCGTCGGGTCGGCATACGACAATGCTGCTGCCGAGAGCTTCAACTCGACGCTTGAGTTCGAGCTCCTGTCGCGACGGAGCTTTTCCACAAAAGCGGACGCGCGACGTGCCGTGGCCGAGTTCATCGACTGGTACAACCGTGTCCGCCGGCACTACTCGTGCGAGATGAAATCCCCTGTCGAGTTCGAGGCGATCCTCGCTGAGCGCCGAGGTGGGTCGACCGCGACGACAAGGGCGGCATAGGCCTTCCCTCAATGCGACTCGGGCCGGTGAGCACCTCGGCCGAAGTGGCGCACCGAGAGTGGCTGGTGACAGGCTCAGTCAACTATCCAACCGACTCCACGATTTGGGGGGAGGCCCAGGTTCTGTTCGCGTTCGGTGTAGGTCGGCACCGAGCTGTTGAGCTTTCAATTGAGTGACTTAGCCCTGATCCACCGATCGGCCTCGGTGCGACGGCTTTTGCCAACGATGTGTAACCCGCCTGTCTGTGCGGTGAGGTGGTCAGTCGCTGTGACGTGTTCTGGGACGCGTTCGAACCAGAGGTTCTTGTGATCGGCAATCTGCACTGGCGGCCCCGGGTTGCTCGGGGCCACGTCCACACGACAGTCAGGTCACGAGCAAGACGTCGCGGTGACAGGTGAGCGCAGCGACGAATCGCTCCGCCCATGGCCAGCGTGCCGGCAGGTGCAAGGTGACGCGTCGGGCTGAGCGCGTGAGTCGTCCCGGGAGGCTCAGGTAGCGGCGGCGAAGGGTCTCGGTGGTGATCAGGCTGTCGCCGAGTCCGATCCTGGTGCTGAAGCGGGCCAGGTTGTGAGCCATGACGTTGAGAGCCAACCACGCCGCGTTGGCACCGAAGCGCCCGGAGGGCAGATGGTTGAGACCGACACCGTATTTCAGGTCACGGATGGTGTTCTCGATCTCGGCATGGCGTCGGTGGTCGGCCTCGAGCTCCACCATCTCGCCTTCTCGGTCGGTGATGAAGGCGTGGTAGGTGAACTCGACGAACAGCGCCAGCTGGCTGCCCGGTGTGGGCCGCACCCGGCGCACGATGAGCCGACACGGCCGGCCCTTGGTGCCGAAGGGCTGGTAGGTGGTCTCGGCGACGTCGGCGCCGTCGAGGAAGTAGGAGATGGCGACCCAGGCGGACTCGCCGATGGCGGCGATGGCCGTTTTCACACCGCCTTTGTGGAGTTTGGCCGTGATGGAGAAGGACACGTTGGCCCGGCGGCAGGCGTCGACGACGCTCCGGTTGTAGAAGCCCGAGTCGGCCCGGAGCACGATCGGCCCACTGGCACCCGCTGTGCGCACCCGACCAAACGTCTCGGTGAGGAAGCTGGCCGCACCCCGACCCGAGTGGGCATTACCACCGCGCAGGCGGACGTGCAGGACGTCTCCGGTCCCCGCCGCCACTGCGTAGAGAGGGTTGTAGCCCCGAACGTGGTTGTAGGTGAAGTGGGTCCCGCCCTCTTTGGCCAAGCCGTAGGTCTCGTGGATGGAGGAGTCGACATCGATGGTGAACGGCTGCTCCTCGCCCGGACCCGCCCCCGCGGCCCAGGCCCGCGTCAGCAGGTCGCCGGCCACCGCGTCGAGCTGACGAGCATGCCCCCAGCTGAAGCTGCGTAGGAACGTTCCGAGAGTCGACGGCGCCAACACGACGTGGCCGAGCACCGCTTGGGTGTCGCCAGCCCGCAGGGCATCGGCATCGTCGATCGAATCGCCCCCGGCCAGCGCCGAATGAATGAGCGTCATGGCCTTGTGACCCACATTGGCGCGGCCCGCCGCATCGCCGAGGTCGACGTACTCGTCGAGGAGCTCTCGCAATCCCAAATGCTGCGCCAGGGTCGCCGGCAGCATCAAGCCAGCGTTGGCCACCAGACGCTCGTCGTCGAAGGTCACGTCGAAACGGTCGAGACTGTGGCAAGCTACGCGCATCGAAATAGTGCCTTCCCGTAGGGGATGTGGTCGGTGTGGTAACCACCATTTTCCCTTGCAGGACGGCACTTTTCGCGGATGCGCGACCGCGATCAGTACTCTAATTATCGGTGGATCAGGGCTTAGTCATAGGAGGTCGCATGTCTTCAAGTGGGGAATTAGAGGTCGTGCGCTTCCGCACTTCGACGAAGGCGGTCCGGAAAGCTTGTGCGGCATTACTCCTGCTGGTCCCGTTGTTCGTTGCCCAGAGCGCAATCCTCAATGAATTCGTTTCCAGTGCTGGGGCGGAGGCGGTGACCTCGTGCGGGCCCGCGGGATCGGTCGCCATCTCAGGGACATGGTCAGGCGACAGTCCGCAGTCGGGCCAGTGGAGCGGCAACTGGTCGGCGGGTTGGACGCAGGACAGTAGCGGGACGATCCTCAGCGGCTCCTTTGGCCTCTCTTTTTCTGTGACTGAGCCCCCCGGATTCCTCACCGATCTTGACGGTCAAACGTGCCAGACCTTCTTTGAAGCTGTTTCGTCAGCCCTGTCTGGCGGCGGAATAAGCGTTACCGTCTCGCCGGGGTCGTTCACCGTTGTCCCAAGCGAGTCAAGTGCCTGGTCTATCCAGAGCAGCGGCTCATGGACCGAACAGGACACGGGAGATCAGGGATCAGCATCGGGTTCGTTCAGCGGTTCGGGCACGCTCACCGTGAACCCCGCGTCGGCACCACTCGCGGGGGTTGGGCTCGGTAGCGGCACTCAAACGGCCGTACAGCCGGAGCCATGCAACAACAGCGGACTCAATCCGGTGAACTGTGCGAGCGGAGACTTCTGGCATACCTTCACTGACTTCGATATTCCAGGGCGCGGCATACCGCTGGATCTTTCCCGCACGTTCAACTCTCTTGCTGCGAACTCCGAGGGCATATTTGGCTATGGGTGGTCCTCGTCCTACGACTCTCACCTCACTGTGAATTTCGGACGGATCGGTCACGGTGACCGAAGAGGACGGATCCCAGGTGACAGCTGCCCCGACGGGTGAAGGGACCTTCAACGTGCCGCTCTGGGCCGACTCCAGTCTTGTCCAGAATTCCGATGGCACGTACACCTTTGTACGTCACCAAACCGAGACTGAGACTTTCTCTGCGGGCGGGCAACTGCTTAGCCCTGATCCACCGATCGGCCTCGGTGCGACGGCTTTTGCCAACGATGTGTAACCCGCCTGTCTGTGCGGTGAGGTGGTCAGTCGCTGTGACGTGTTCTGGGACGCGTTGAACCAGAGGTTCTTGTGATCGGCAATCTGCACTGGCGGCCCCGGGTTGCTCGGGGCCACGTCCACACGACAGTCAGGTCACGAGCAAGACGTCGCGGTGACAGGTGAGCGCAGCGACGAATCGCTCCGCCCATGGCCAGCGTGCCGGCAGGTGCAAGGTGACGCGTCGGGCTGAGCGCGTGAGTCGTCCCGGGAGGCTCAGGTAGCGGCGGCGAAGGGTCTCGGTGGTGATCAGGCTGTCGCCGAGTCCGATCCTGGTGCTGAAGCGGGCCAGGTTGTGAGCCATGACGTTGAGAGCCAACCACGCCGCGTTGGCACCGAAGCGCCCGGAGGGCAGATGGTTGAGACCGACACCGTATTTCAGGTCACGGATGGTGTTCTCGATCTCGGCATGGCGTCGGTGGTCGGCCTCGAGCTCCACCATCTCGCCTTCTCGGTCGGTGATGAAGGCGTGGTAGGTGAACTCGACGAACAGCGCCAGCTGGCTGCCCGGTGTGGGCCGCACCCGGCGCACGATGAGCCGACACGGCCGGCCCTTGGTGCCGAAGGGCTGGTAGGTGGTCTCGGCGACGTCGGCGCCGTCGAGGAAGTAGGAGATGGCGACCCAGGCGGACTCGCCGATGGCGGCGATGGCCGTTTTCACACCGCCTTTGTGGAGTTTGGCCGTGATGGAGAAGGACACGTTGGCCCGGCGGCAGGCGTCGACGACGCTCCGGTTGTAGAAGCCCGAGTCGGCCCGGAGCACGATCGGCCCACTGGCACCCGCTGTGCGCACCCGACCAAACGTCTCGGTGAGGAAGCTGGCCGCACCCCGACCCGAGTGGGCATTACCACCGCGCAGGCGGACGTGCAGGACGTCTCCGGTCCCCGCCGCCACTGCGTAGAGAGGGTTGTAGCCCCGAACGTGGTTGTAGGTGAAGTGGGTCCCGCCCTCTTTGGCCAAGCCGTAGGTCTCGTGGATGGAGGAGTCGACATCGATGGTGAACGGCTGCTCCTCGCCCGGACCCGCCCCCGCGGCCCAGGCCCGCGTCAGCAGGTCGCCGGCCACCGCGTCGAGCTGACGAGCATGCCCCCAGCTGAAGCTGCGTAGGAACGTTCCGAGAGTCGACGGCGCCAACACGACGTGGCCGAGCACCGCTTGGGTGTCGCCAGCCCGCAGGGCATCGGCATCGTCGATCGAATCGCCCCCGGCCAGCGCCGAATGAATGAGCGTCATGGCCTTGTGACCCACATTGGCGCGGCCCGCCGCATCGCCGAGGTCGACGTACTCGTCGAGGAGCTCTCGCAATCCCAAATGCTGCGCCAGGGTCGCCGGCAGCATCAAGCCAGCGTTGGCCACCAGACGCTCGTCGTCGAAGGTCACGTCGAAACGGTCGAGACTGTGGCAAGCTACGCGCATCGAAATAGTGCCTTCCCGTAGGGGATGTGGTCGGTGTGGTAACCACCATTTTCCCTTGCAGGACGGCACTTTTCGCGGATGCGCGACCGCGATCAGACTCTAATTATCGGTGGATCAGGGCTTAGTTTGCGAGATCCGAACGGCTATGCCACCACTCTGGCCTACAACGGATCTGGGAACCTTCAGACGATTACGGACCCTGCGGGACGAACCCTGACGTTCTCATACGGTGAGAACGGGCTTGTTGCCAGTGTCGAGGACTCTGCTGGTCGAACGACGTCCTATGCCTACGACGCCTCGAACGACCTCACAAGCTTCACCGATGTGGGCGGCGGGACGTGGAAATACACCTATGGGTCAGGCCACATGCTTCTGACAATGACCGATCCACTCGGTCACACGGTGACCAACGTCTTCGACAGCTCGGGGAGGGTTACGAGTCAGACCGACCCGATGGGTCGCACGACCACGTACAACTACCAGGGTGACAACTTCTCTTCGACAGGAGGTACGACAACAGTCACCGACCCGAATGGAAAGGTTGAGACCAAGCACTACGTCAGCGGATTGCTAATGGTGCTCACGGAGGGGGTCGACACGGCGTCGCAGGCAACGTGGAGCTACACCTACGATCCGGCCACGCTCGGCGTCACATCGGTCACTGACCCTGACGGCCATACGACGTCTGCGACCTACGACGTTTCGGGCAACGTCTTGACCAAGACGGATCCAATGGGTCGGGTGACGAGTACCACATACAACCCATTCAACGAGCCAACGACGATCACTGACCCCATGGGCGTGACCACGACCAATACCTACGACGCGGCCGGCAATTTGCTGACCCAAAACGTGGGCTCGAGAACCACAACACTGACCTACGGCGACGGCGCGCATCCCGGCGACGTGACTGCGATGACAGACCCGACAGGTAAGACGAACACGTTCTCTTATGATGCCGATGGAGATTTGCTTTCTGTCACCGATCCCGACGGCCACACAACCTCGGCCACTTACAACGCGCTCGGGCAGGAGCTGACGTCCACGGACGCCAACGGCAAGACAACCACGTATACAAACGACGCCTTTGGTGACGTGCTCAGCACGGCCGATCCCCTCGGCCGGCTTACGAAGAACACTTACAACGCTGATCAACTCCTGACCAAGGTTGTCGATCCTTCAGGCCACAAGACGCAGTACAAATACGACGCGGATAATGATGTCACGGCCGTGAAGCAGTCGGGCAGGACCCTCCACTATTCGTACGACGCTGACGGAAACGAGACCAACTCGACCGACGGTGATGGACATTCCACGACCTATAGCTATGACGCGCTGAACCGCATGACGTCGACGACCGATCCGCTCGGAAAGACCACCACGTACACCTACGATCCAACGGGCAATTTGCTCACGACCACGGACCCTTCGGGTAGGGTCACGACAAGCACCTACAACGCCGACAATGAGCTGACGTCACTGGCCTACTCCGATGGCACGACGACGAACGTCTCCTTCACCTACGACGCCGACGGACGCCGAACGTCCATGAGCGACGGAACTGGGACGACGACCTACAGCTACGACACATTCGGCGACCTAACGTCCACGACGGACGGAGCGGGCGCAACTGTCAGCTACACCTACGACGCCGACGGGCGCACTACCTCAATCGTCTATCCCAATGGAGAGACGGTCAATGAGGGATACGACCCTGCTGGCCTCGAGACGTCCTTGAGCGATGGGCTGGGTCATACCAGCACCTTCTCCTACGACGCAGACGGCAACCTAATCGGAGACACGTTGGGGTCGACCGCGCCGGTAGTAGACAGTTACCAATACGACGCGGACAACGAGCTCAAGTCGAGTTCAACTACCTCGGGTTCGACGACGCTCGAGAAGTTTAAGTACGCCAGGAATGCCGACTCGCTGGTGACCTCGGCGAGCGACAAGGGGCAGGCGACGATCGACTACTCCTACGACGGGTTGAACGAGCTCACTCAGGATTCCCAGGGCGCGTACTCCTACGACTCGGCTGGGAACCCAACGTCGATTTTGTCATTGCAGCCACTGTCTTATAACGCCGACGACGAACTCACTTCATCCGGGAAATCGGGTAAGACCACCACCTACTCGTATGACCCCGAAGGCGATCGGACGACGACCACGCCAACGGCAGGCGGACCCACGAACTTCGCCTACAACCAATCCGACGAGCTTATTGGATTTTCCCAAGCCTCGAATTCGGCAAACTACGCCTACAACGGCGATGGTCTGCGAATGACAAAGACGATAGACGGAACGACCACGAATTTCACTTGGGACACCGCCGTGTCTACGGCGCTACTGCTCAGCGATGGGACCAACAACTACATCTATGGTCCCAATGGACTCCCACTCGAGCAGACCAGCGTGGGAGGCGAGACTTTCTTCCACCATGACCAGCTCGGTTCGACGACACTGTTGACCAGTGACTCAGGGTCAGCTGTTGCGAAATACCGCTACAGCTCGTTTGGTTCGCTCACGTTCTCATCCGGCTCCATGAGCACGCCACTTTTGTACGCAGGACAGTACCGTGACAGTGAGTCCGGGCTCTACTACCTTCGGAGCCGCTTTTATGATCCGGCCACGGCTCAGATGTTGAGCGCCGATCCTCTCTCCATACTCACCCAACAGCCGTACACCTATGCAAGCGATGATCCAGTCAACGATACGGATCCAACGGGATTAGAGAGTGCCACAACGTCACCGTATTGGACCCAAGTGCAGAATTGGGCAAATAAAACCGCGGACACAGCCACAGCGTGCTACGTAGCAGGGCTCGTTCAGCCCGAAACTTCGCCCGTAGCCTTTCCCGCGGGCGGTGTATTGAAAACAATCTCGTGGGGACTTGATCTTGCCCTCGTGTATCACAAACTTGAACTTGGTGAGGGGTGGAATGCACTTTGGGGGTTGGTGCCACACGGAAATGACATTCAACAGTTCTTAGCTACGCCGATTATGGTCGCAAATACCGAGACACAGTTAACCGCCAACTCCTATTACGACGCCTACGGGCAGCTTCACTACCGCTGACGCTCGTGGAGAGGGGGCACGTCAGTCAGGAGTGTGAGCAGCCCTGACTGAAGGGTGTCGGATTTGGCAAGAACGTCTTCGTTCACCCTTCATCACCGACGTCTACCTTCAAAGCGCCGACCGTCACGCTCTTCGAACACATTCATTTCTGACCTCCCACTCCCGCGAACGCAACAGGGGTCGCTGGGTTTGCCGGAAACGTCACGATCGAGCAGTCCTCGAGATTGGCGGGCTTCGAGATGCTGCGATCCGACACGATCTGTTCGAATGCCCGAACGTCGAGCAGACGTCGGTAGACGGCGGGGACATCATCGAGCGCAGCGCCGTGGGGTGGTCGGGAGGCATCCGATAATCGACGGACCACGTCTGCATCTGCGCTTGGGCTGCCACCTTTCGTGCCATCACTTCCCATGCACTGCCGCCACCTGAGAATGCGCCGCGCTCAAGTCTCTCGACTCAGAGGCGATACTTCGCGACCCGAAAAAGACACAAGAACACAGAAAAGACACCAAATCGCGGTCAGTGACGGTCAATAACGGTGCGTGATGGACATAGCGTTCTCCCAACTCAGAGGCAAGAAATGGCCCGGACGTGGACAAACGCATTTGCTCCTCCGTCGGTTCGATTCCCGCCACCTCCAAGAACGGCTTGGTTGTGAAGGTGCAGACAAGGACGTTGTTGGAGGTGCGCCGGTGCTTCGCAGGACACGAAAAGGAGACAGAATTCCGCAAGACGACAGGTGTGATGTCGAGGCGATGGCCGCAGCCCTGCTCCGCATCACCTCGGCGGAAGCCAGAACCGGCCAACGACGCGTCCCTTGAATTTTGGGCATCTCCGAACCGGAGAACGGGGGCATGTAGCCCCAAAGGCCGCAGTGACAAACTCGCGGGCATGGTTCGAACGATCTCGGGACCCACCTGCTCGACCCCGCAGTAATCGCTCAGCCGTGCGGCATCCACAACTCCAGATTCCCCGGGCGGTTGTCGTCGCGCTAGTGAGGGCCAGGGATCACCGATCAGGGATCACCGATCAGGGATCACCGATCAGGGATCAGGGATCACCGATCATCGGAAGGTGATCCGACCCAGCTAACACGGGCGTGTTTCGTCGCGCCGTCAGTCGGGTACACGAATTGTCGGAACAGGTTGCAGCAATTCGCTCAGCTCACCGGGGGATTCGATGTCCAAGAGACTTCGTCAAGGCAAGCCGCACGGAAGATCGGGCCGCTTCGACGGCCCGGAACTCTCCCGGCGCCAATTCCTTGCCGCATCCGCGGGTGCGGCTGCTCTGAGTGCCGTCGAATGGACGCCCATCTTTCGAGTGCCCGCAGCGAGCGCGCAGAGCACACTTGCCGAGCCTGCGAACTTTCCGTCGGCAATCCCCCTCTACCAACAAGCGTTTCAAAACTGGTCCGGAGAGATCGTTCTTGAGAATGCCTGGACCTGCGCGCCGACTTCCGAATCCGACATCGTCACGCTGGCCAACTGGGCTTATCCAGTTGGATACGAGGTCCGGGCCCGGGGCATGATGCACAACTGGTCGCCACTTGTCATTCCTGTGGATTCCAGCGGTGCCAATCTCGTACTGGCCGACACGACACAGCACCTCACCTCGGTCGCCATTGACACCTCCGGCTCACCCTCCACGGTCACAGCCCAGACCGGGGTGACCATGGACGTGCTCCTTCAAGATCTCGAGAATGCGGGACTCGGGCTGACCGCCCACCCCGCCCCGGGAGACATCACGATCGGGGGTGTTCTCGCCATTGGTGGTCACGGCACCGCCGTCCCTGCCCAAGGCGAGACACCTATCCCCGGCCACACCTATGGCTCGGTGAGCAACCTCATCCTGTCTCTGACTGCGGTGGTCTGGAACTCGGCTCTTGGTCGGTACGTTCTGCAGAGCTTCGACCGTTCGGATCCGGCGATCCAACCTCTTCTCGTCCACCTCGGAAGGACTTTCATTACGGAGGTGACTCTCCAAGTTGGTGCCAACACACGTCTACGATGCCAGAGCTTCACAGATGTTCCGGCCAGCGCCCTCTTCGGATCGCCCGGCTCGAGCTCGCGAACCTTCGACAGCTACGTACAGCATTCCGGCCGGGTCGAGACGATCTGGTTCCCCTTCACCAGTGCGCCTTGGCTGAAGGTGTGGACGATATGCCCCGACGAACCACTGACCTCACGACATGTGGACGCTCCGTACAACTATGTCTTTGCCGACGTCATCCCGCACACTCTCTCCGCCCTCATTAAGGACATTCTCGACGGCGATGTCGCGATCACGCCCACGTTCGGGCAAGCCGAGCTCGAGATCGTTACGGCTGGACTCCTCGCCACCCTGACCGGCGACATCTGGGGTTGGGCAAAAGACCTGCTGCTCTATGTCAAGCCGAGCACTCTCAGGGTGACCGCCAACGGCTACGCCGTGCTGACCAATCAGGCAAACATCCAACAAGTCATCTATGACTTCACCACGTACTACGAGAGTCAGGTTGCCACCTATCAGGCGGAGGGCAATTATCCGATGAACGGTCCCGTTGAGATCCGAGTGACCGGCCTCGACGACCCCGCAGACGTCGAAATCGCTTCTGCAGTCACTCCGCAGCTGTCGGCTTTGCGACCCCGACCAGACGAGCCCGGTTGGGACGTTGCCGTCTGGTTCGACATTCTCACGATGCCCGGGACTCCACTCTCAGACCAGTTTTACCGCGACGTTGAACAGTGGATGTTCGCTCACTACACGGGTTCCTACGCCGCCGTTCGGCCCGAATGGTCCAAGGGTTGGGCCTACACCGATAGTGCAGCGTGGTCCGATCCCACCATGCTCACCAGCACCATCCCCGCAGCCGTCGAGCGCGGGGCAGGCTGCCGGAGACAACTGGGACTCCGCGCTGGCCACCATTGATTCTTACGATCCCTACAAGGTGTTCAGTAATAAGTTTCTCAACTCCTTCATGCCCTGAGAGGTGTGATCAATGGACTCAGGGTCCAAGGAAGTCGAATCGCTGGCTGTAGAGAGTCCCCCGCTTCCCGCGACCCGAAAAAGACACAGAACACAGAAAGACACGAAATTGCGGTCATTGGCGGTCAATGGCGGCGACGGATTGACGTAGCGTTGGCCCTACTCAGAGGCAAAAAAGTCCTGACGTCGACAAACGCAGTCGGTCCTCCGTCGGTTCGATTCCCGCCACCTCCAAGAATGGCTTGGCCGAAACATGCTGGCCAGGACATTGTTGGAGGTGCGCCGACTCCCAACAGGACGCGACGGCACGCGAGAAAGACACTGGGCTTCCCCCGAAATCGTGGAGGCTTGTCTGATAGTCGGTTGAGCATGTCATCGCCGGGCACCGTGGCACCAGCGGCCGTGGTTGCGGGCCTCTGAGGCGATCCTGGAGGGAGCTTCACGCGGCCTTCTCCTCCTCGGTGGCTCTGCCAGCAAGGATCTGTTCGTAGTCGATAGGCGATTTCATCTCACAGTGGGAATCCCCCCTTTTCGTGGAGCCATCGCGTAAGGAGATGGCATGCCAGAGAAGAGACGCCGGTACGACCGGGACTTCCGTGAGGGAGCCGTCGGGATCGTCCGCGAGACGGGAAAGCCCATAGCCCAGGTGGCCCGGGATCTCGGGATCAACCCCGGGACGTTGGCCAACTGGGTGGCCAAGGACAAGCTCGCCCGCGGCGAGAAACTCGACCCGACCAAGGTCGACGCCGAGGTCGTACGCCAGCTCGAGGCCAAGATCGCCGAGCTGACCATGGAGCGTGATGTCCTCAAGCGATCTGTGGTCCTCTGGGTCAAAGAGGCGACGCGATGACCGTGGCATCGTTCATCGCCTCCCAGAGGGCCGAGCACGACGTTCCTCACGTGCTCTCGTGCCGAGCGCTCGACGTGTCCGAATCGTGGTTCTACAAGTGGAAGGACCGTCCACCGACGAAGCGGGCTCTGCGCCGCCACGAGCTCGACGAGGCGGTCAAGAAGTTCTTCGATACCTCGGGCGGTCGTTACGGCTCGCCCAAGATCCACGAGGACTTGATCGAGGACGGCTGGAAGGTGTCGCAGAAGTCGGTGGCCGATTCCATGGCGCGCCAGGGACTCAACGCTCGCCCGAAGAAGAAGGGACGCAACCTCACCCGTCCCGACAAGGCGGCAAAACCCACCCCCGACCTTGTAGAACGGGACTTTTCGGCCGACGACGTGGACCAGAAATGGTGCGGGGACTTGACCGAGATCCCCACCGACGAAGGCAAGCTCTACTTGGCGACCGTCGAAGACCTGTCGTCGAGACGCGTACCGGGCTTCTCGATGTCCGAACATCACGACGCAGAGGTTGCCATCGCAGCAATCCAGATGGCGGCAGCGGTCCGCGGTGGTGAGATACGCGGGGTGATATTCCATAGCGACAAGGGGTCCGAATACACAGCGTCGACGTTCCACGAGGCATGCACGCTACTCGGTATCACTCAGTCGATGGGCCGCGTCGGGTCGGCATACGACAATGCTGCTGCCGAGAGCTTCAACTCGACGCTTGAGTTCGAGCTCCTGTCGCGACGGCGCTTCCCCACAAAAGCGGACGCGCGACGTGCCGTGGCCGAGTTCATCGACTGGTACAACCGTGTCCGCCGGCACTACTCGTGCGAGATGAAATCCCCTGTCGAGTTCGAGGCGATCCTCGCTGAGCGCCGAGGTGGGTCGACCGCGACGACAAGGGCGGCATAGGCCGTCCCGCAATGCGACTCGGGCCGGTGAGCACCTCGGCCGAAGTGGCGCACCGAGAGTGGCTGCTGACAGGCTCAGTCAACTATCCAACCGACTCCACGATTTGGGGGGAGGCCCACAGCTGCTGTGGCGACGTGTGGTGTTGTAGCGTCTATGTACGCTGGCGACCTCGCGACGTGCGTCGGCCTTGGTGGCAAAGCGCCGGCGGGAGAGCAACTCGAACTCGAGCGTCGAATGCCAGCTCTCGACGGCGGCGTTGTCGAAACAAGACCCGACCCGGCCTGCCGACTGCACGATCCCGAGGCGATCGCAGACCTCTCGCGAACACTTCCGCGGTGAACTCCGATCCCTTGTCGGAGTGGAACACGACGCCTCGCACGTCCCCGCCCCGGGTCGCCGCCGCCATCTGGATCGCGGCGGCGGCGACCTCAGCGTCGTGGTGCTCGGAGAGGGCGAACCCCGGTACGCGGCGCGCCGCCGAGATCCAGCACGCTGGCGAGGTAGAGCTTGCCCTCCTCGGTCGGGATCTCGGTCAGGTCCCCGCACCACTTGTCGTTGACCTTCGGCGCAGTGAAGTCGCGCTTCACCAGGTCCGGCAGGGGCTCTGCGGCCTTGTCGGGACGGGTGAGGGTGCGACAGCGCTGCTTCGGTCGGCCGACGAGCCCCTGGCGGCCATGGAGTCGCTCGACGGTCTTCTTCGAGACCTCCCAGCCCGTGGTCGACGAGGTCCTCGTAGACCTCGGGGAGCCCATAGGTGCGCTGCCTCCGGAGTCCTCGAAGGACTCCTTCACCGCCTCGTCGAGTGCCGCGTCGGCGCTGCTGGCGAGGGGTCGGTTGGCGGTCCCGCCACTTGTAGAACCAGGACTCGAGACACCGAGGGCTCGCAGCTCATCACGTGGGGAACCTGGAAGTCGGCCCTCTGGGAGGCGATGAACGATGCCACGGTCATCGGTCGTCGCCTCTTTGACCCAGAGGACCACTGATCGCTTGAGGACATCACGCTCCATCTTGAGCTCGGCTCGTTCTCGCGCTCAAGCTCCTTCACACGCTCAGGGTCGACCGTCTCGGATCGAGCCGCTCTCCTCGGGCGATCTTGTCCTTCATGACCCAGTTGGCCAGGGTCCCCGGGTTGATCCCGAGGTCCTCGGCTATCTGGCGGATCGACTTCCCCGTCTCCCGGACGACGCGGACCGCGCCCTCACGGAACTCGGGGTCGTACCTTCGGCGCTTCTCTGGCATCGCATCTCCTTACGCGATGCCTCCACGGAAAGGGGGGATGCCCACACGCAATCCGTGTCCCGGAGGCGATAGCTGGTGAGGTTTGGGTAATCGATGGATTTCCGTCCGAACCAGTAAGCACCGGACGTTTCTCGATCGAAACACCCGACCGCTCTACCGGAGTATGGCCCCCCGTCGACGTTGAGCACCTGACCATTGATCCACTCGCCGTCGTCGGACGCCAAGAACGCGCACAATGGCCGCGATGTCCTCGGGCGCTCCGAGGCGGGGACTACGGCTCATCCCGAGGACCTGATCGCGAAATTCCGTGTTCAGCGAGTGGCGCACGCTCCGAGTCAGGACCAGCCCCGGAGCGATGCCGTTGGCTCTGATCCCTTGCTTTCCCCAGCGTGATGCGATGTGACGCACCAGGGCGTTGATCGCGCCATTGCGTAGGCGGGGCGTTCCGGCTCGCCGGCGAAGGAGGCCGCCGACTCGTAAACACGAGCGTGCCGCCACCGCGCTTCAGGAGCTCGGGGATGCCGTGGCGGGCGCACAAGAGATGGCCGCGCATGTTCACCTGCATGGTGCGGTCGAGCACCTCGAGAGCGATCTGGGTGGCGTCGCTGTCCTGGCCGATCGTGTCCGGGGACAGGTCGGCGGCGTTGGCGTGGAGGAGGTCGACGCCGCCGAACTCTTCGACGGCCGTGGCGACCAGTCTTGCTACATCGGCCTCGACGCCGATGTCGAAGGAGATTGCGAGGGCCGTCCCACCCCGCCCGGCGATTTCCTCGGCGACGCCGCGCGCCGACCGTCGTCCAGGTCGCCGACGACCACGCGTGCTCCTTCCTCAGCCAGACGGATACTCGTGGCCGTCCCGATCCCGCCGGCTCCGCCCGCCACCACCGCGACCTTGCCGTTCAGACCCCTCACCCTTTGCTCCTCGTCTATCCTCCGGCCACTACCCGCGACCAGTCCGTCGATGTCAAGGCCGCGATCGTGGCCTCTACCACCAAGCCGAAGCCCGACCGGCCAATGTCGGCCAGCTGTGGAATCAGCGGCCCGACCCGGGCGGTCTCGTCTTCCGTCAAACCGCCGATGGCACCGTACAGCCGCGGCATCGTCATATCCGACCCCGTGGCGGCCGCAACCATCGCCTGGCCCAGCGTCGTGGTGCCGATCAGATAGACGGCCGAGGCGAGCCCGCGATCGTCGGCAAACCCGGCGCTCTCGAGGATGACCGCCAGACGGGCTGAGCAGGTCAACCACGCCGGCGACTCCCCAGACGCCGCCATCTGGAACAGCTGCGGATGGGCAACGGCCTGCTCGTACACAGTCGTCATCCACGCCCGTACCCGGTCGGTCCAAGGGAGGTCATCGTGAGAATCGCCGCCGGCGTCGCGCAGGACGTGTCGCGTGACCGACACGATCAGGTCGTCGCGGTCCTCGAAGTACCGGTACAGGGACATCGGAGACGCGCCAACGGCCTCGGCGGCGCGGGCCATGGTCAGGGGCGCTCTCGGCTCACTACGCAGCATCTCGGCCACGGCATCGAGGATCCGCTCCTGGGAGAGCCGCCGGGGCCGGCCCCGCCGCAGCTGCTCTACCGGCTCCATTTCGACCGTGTCCGGTTGCGTCGAATTCTGTGATACTCGTACACTAAAGCGGTATCGTAATTCGCAAAAGGGGGTACCCGTGGGGGGACCGCTCAGCGGGCGGGTGGCGCTGGTCACTGGCGCCAGCAAGAACATCGGAAAGGGCATCGCCCTCGAGGTGGGGGCGGCGGGCGCCACGACTTACCTGACGGCCCGCACGCTCGAGGACGCCGCCGGTGCCCTGGGCAGCCTCGAGCGCACCGCGGCGGAGATCAATGCCGCGGGCGGCGAGGCCGTCGCGGTGCAGTGCGACCACACGGGCGACGCGTCGGTGGCCCGGGTCTTCGAGCGGATCGCGCAAGGGCACGGGCGATTGGATCTCGTGGTCAACGTGGCGTCGCCGGACTTCTCGGCTATGGTGGGCCGGCCGTTCTGGGAGCTCGACCTCGATGACATGACCCTCCGTTGGATTCGGTCCCTCGCCGCGCCCCACTTTTTCAGAGGAAAACAGGCGTAGCAAGCGGATTGCTGGGTGCGCAATGTCTGCGAAGCGCGAAGTTACCCCGGCCGAAGCCAGACGTCCCTCGCTTTCGGTCGCCATGCCCTTCTTACGAAGAATGTCGCCGATCCGGCGGAGGGGGGCAGTCTCAACGGTGAAAGCGCGGCACGTTTTGAACTCACCCCCCAGACGTAGATCCGGCGACTTATCCCACCACACGCTGGTCACCGCTCCCAAAGAGGCGGACGCTATTGGTCGCTCGCGGGAGCAAACATCCGGTCGTCCGTACCCTCAAGACTTGTGTCCAGGACCCTACCGATCTGGGCACCCGTGGAGCGACTAGGTGGACTGCTCGTTTACGCCGACGCAGATCATGTGTCCATCGTGTACAGCCAGTACCTGGCGACTGTGCTGCAGCAGGCGCTCGCACCGCTCCTGAACTGATCGTGGCGAGGGACTCCCGCCTGAGCCGACAAAGTCGTTCGCGTGCGGTTTCCAGGTCCGGATCTCTCGGGACGACACGACAGGGCACGAATCATCGCCAAAAACAGCGTGTGCCAGCGAGTGCCACTCCGTCTCCCGGTGGCCGGCCCAAGCGATGGCGTCGTTCACCCGGATTCCTGACGGCTGCGGCCGCGTCCAGATTTCCAGATTCTCCGGCCGGTTGTCGTCACGTACCCTGTTTCGGCGGTACACCGTCTCGCCGTCATTCAAGAATCTGCCCAGGAGTTCTTCTGCAGTGAGGATGTGCTCAAACACGTGGTTGCCTCGACCCGAACGTGGATGGTCCGGCGCGAACCATGACGTACCCAGCCTTGTGCCGAGTTCGGCCATCCTTCCAGTTTCCGTTCGCCCGCTCAGCTCGACGTCGACTTTTGCATGCGCGCTGCGGTCCGTTCGACTCCCGCCTCCTCGAAGAGCGGTTCGGTTGCATACGTGCGCGGGCCAAATGAGGCGGAGTCTGGCACTCCGAGTCGCTAGATCCAACCACGCTCATCTGCAATTCGCAGAGCCTCTAATCGGTTTCGTGAGGATGTCTTGGCGATCGCCGCCGATAGGTAGTTCCGGACGGTGCCCTCGGACAGATACAGCTTGGTCGCAATTTCTGCCACCGTGGCCCCAGACCGCGCCACACTGAGTACGTCGCGTTCACGGGTGGTGAGTGGAGATTCGCCCGCTGCCAATGTTGCCGCAGCAAGTTGTGGGTCAACGACCCGCTCCCCTGCCATAACCCGGCGAACGGCACTCGCCAGCGCTTCCGCCGGGGCATCTTTCACGACGAAACCGGCCGCCCCGGCCTCCATCGCTCGGCGAAGGTATCCGGCACGTCCAAACGTTGTGAGAATGACCACCCGGCAATTGGGTACCTGATCGGCAAGCACGGCTGCCGCGGCCAGCCCATCGAGGCCCGGCATCTGTATGTCAAGAAGAGCGACGTCTGGGCTGTGCGCCCTGGCGGCGGCGGCGACCTCGTCACCACGACCGACGGAAACGACGACCTCGAAGTCGTCTTCAAGTTCGAGAAGAGTGCACAGGGCACTGCGCACGAGCTCCTGGTCGTCTGCCAACAAAAGGCGGATCGTCATGCAGACCCGGAGCCATCTGCGCCGATCGCGACGCGGAGTCGCCATCCCCTTGGGGAAAGCGGACCAGCATCGACCGAACCACCAGCCGCAGTGACCCGCTCACAGAGACCGTCGAGACCGTTCCCGAAGGACACCAGCCCCCCGACGCCGTCGTCACGGATCTCCACTTCGTTAGCCCGCAGGCTCACAGTGCACCGAGAGGCTTGCGCGTGACGCGCCACGTTGGTGAGGCCCTCGCGGACCACCCAGCCAAACAATTCCTGGTGGGCCGGGTCGACGACGTCTGTAGCCGTCGGGAGGTCCGGTGTAATACCTGACGCTCGGAGCAGCTCTCGGCCGTGGGCAAGCTCGCTTGCCAAGGTGACCTCGTGATAGCTCGAGACGGCCGCGCGCACCTCTCCGAGTGCTTGGCGCGATAACTCCTCCACCTCGCTGATCTCTAACGCGGCTCGCTCCGGATCGTTCACGCTCAGTCGTCGTGCCAGGCCGGCCTTGAGCGTGATCGTGGTGAGCGAATGGCCAAGAAGATCGTGCAAGTCGCGCGCAGATTCTGCTTCGCTCGTTCTCCGCCGCCAGGCGCGCCAACGCTGCTCGCGCCTCGGCGAGTTCGAGGGCGCTGCGCAGCGAACGAACGACGACGAAGGTGACGACCGCGACGACCGGAATCGCGATGGGGGTGAAGTCGCTAACGGCGGAACCCAGGCCGTCGTGCCATGACCCGATAGCGACAGGGACGAAAATCGCCGCCACCGTTAAGACGACGACGATTGGTGCGGAGCGAATGCCAAGGCGGGCGACCGCAATCATCGTCAGATAGAGGCACAGGACGAAACCCTGAGCGCGCGCGAAGGGCAGCTCGAAGACAAAGAGAAGGATGAGCAAGCCAAAGAGGAACCAAAAACTCCTCCGGGTCCCCTTCCCGTTCACTTCCAGGTTCCCCATGACGAGGTAACACGCGGCAAAAACAGCGAGGATGGCCAGGCCTTCGGCCAACTCGCCGTCGCCGTGCGCGTAGTTTGCGACCGCCCCGCCCACATAAATCAGATAGATGAGCGGCACAAATGCAAGGACTGCCGCTCGCCAACCCTTGAGTCGGCCCCTGCTCGCAAGCCACCCAGGGTCGCCCGATTCAGCGCCTGCTTCTAGACACCCACCCTCCCCGAGGCTACTGCCGAGGCCAGGGATTCAGACCCTTTCGGTGTCATGCCGGTACGCGAGGGCGGCAAGGGGAACTAAGCACATCGAGCAGACGAAGACGACGATCCAGCCTTCAGGCGGCCAGCTCCCGCTTCCAGTCGCCGTCTTGCCCGCCTGGACGAGCCAGTAGGAGGGAAGGAGTTTCACGATCGTGAGCATGAGGCCCCCGCTGAATAGCCGGCCGAAGGCGCCACCGAGGAGGGCGAGGACCACCACGAACCCGCCCACTGCCGGGCCGACAGAATCGACGGTCAGCAGGTGACCGAGAGTGATCCCCGCGGCGACAAAAGGAGCCAAGCCGACCAGGAGTAAGCCTGCAAGCTCGAGCCACTGGGCGGCGTTCAAGTGCACTCCGAGCGTGGTGCCGGCCAAGAACACCAAGACCAGCGTGGGTAGCACGACCAAATAGGCGACGAGGACCTTGGCGGCGATCTCCGACCGGACACGCAATGGTGTCATGCGCAGCTGTCGGACCCATCCCTTCGACCGATCGAAAGCGATATGGCCACCAGGGGAGATTGCAGCCCACATCGCACCGTAGGCGGCCATTGCCGTCATGAAATAAAGCGGGAACGAGACACCGTCGGTTACAGCATGGCGGTTCTCCGGTGCGACCGCGTAGAAGAGAGTCAGCGGCAATGCCAGCGAGAGCAGGATGGTCCTTCTGTTGCGCATCACCCGAAGGACCTCGTAGCGCAGGTGGGTGGTGTTCATTGGCTCGACTCCTTCATCCTTGAACCCGACAACGTGCCAGTGATGAGTCGGCTGTCGTTTCGGTCTTCGTGCCGGTGAGCTCCAAGAACACCTCTTCGAGGCTCGTGCCGCGCACTTCGATGTCGCGCACCTCTTGGAACGATCCGAGAAGGGCGACAAGGGCAGCGTCCGTGTCCGAGGACGTGAGGGTGACTACGTCCCCGTGACGCTCTGCGCTCAGCACCTTGGGCAGAGATCTCAGAGCGCCAAGCTCGACATGGGGAAGGGTGGCTCGGATCGTGCCGCGAGCCGAACTGGGTTTTGATCTCACTCGGAGAACCGTCGACGGCCACACGGCCTCGTGCCATGAGCACAATCCGGTCGGCGTTCGTGTCAGCCTCCTCTAAGTAGTGCGTGGCGAAGAGGACTGTCTTGCCCCTCTCGGCGACAGATCTCATGATCCGCCAGAACTCGCGTCGGCCCTCCACGTCGATGCCCGAAGTGGGCTCGTCGAGGACCAGCAGATCGGGATCGCCAACCAGTGCGGCGGCGAGACCCACTCGCTGGGCCTGCCCACCCGAGAGCTTGGTCGACCACTGCCGCGCGATGTCAGTCGTTCCCGTCAGATGCAGGACCTCATCGACGCCCAACGGGTGTGGGTAGTACGACGCGACCAGGGTGACGAGCTCTGCCACTCTGAGATGATCGGGCAATGATCCGCTCTGGAGCATGCCTCCCACCCAACCGGACAGGACCGCCAGCGACGGTGAGACGCCAAAGACCGAAACTTCCCCCTGGTCTGGATGCGTCAGACCCAAGATCATTTCGATGGTGGTCGTCTTGCCCGCGCCGTTCGGACCCAGAAGCGCGACCATCTCCCCGGGCGCAATTGTCATGTCGATGTCGCGAACCGCCCGGATGGATCCGTAGGACTTGGTCACACCGGACAGCTCGATACCTGTTTGGGTCGATTCGAGCATCCTCATAAGACGATGGTGACGGTTGACGCCGATCCGTGGTAGTGAGATCCCACACCTTGCGGCCGTGACATTTGTCATGGGGGTCCACAGCGTCATGTTGTTCGACCTGCCCATTTCGTGCTCAACGGTGTGCTCCTCGTCCGACGGGGTCACACAATCCGGCCGGACGAGGGCAGGGGCGTTCGCCGTAAGTATGAGGAAACAAGTCATCTCACCCTCGGTGGGTCACTCCGGTCGCTTCAGACGGGATCGGCGATCGTCCCCACCCGACTTGGGAGAGAGCGATGGATGAGGCCTTCGTCGGCAAGCGATTTCCCATGGGTTGATCGGGCGTATGTCCATCCGGAATCGATCGCTTCCGACCAATCCTCACCAACCTCCAGGTGGTAGATCAACTCCATAGCGACTTAGGGCTGAGGTCTGGCTCAAGACGGGGCAGTTCAGTTAATTGAACCGCCGAGGTCTTTGTCTCAGGTCGGCAATCCGTCCCAGTCGGCAACTGCGCTTCTGGGCTCACGGCCATCGGTCACGTGAGAGTCGATCCGTGGGTACCGGCAAAGAGTCGGGTGCGCTCCTGCCGGGGTGTCACGCCGAACCAGCGGCGACAGCTCCGGCCGAAGGCCGATTGCTCGCTGTAACCGAGCAGCGCGGTGATCTGGGTGAGCGGAAGGTCGGGCTGGGACAGGTACCGTTGGGCTAGACCTCGTCGGACCCCGTCCTTGATGGCTTCGAAGGTGGTGCCCTCCTCTCGCACGCGTCGCTGCAGAGTGCGAGGGTGCATATCGAGCGCTCTCGCCACCTCGTAACGGCTGCAGGTGCCGGTACCTAACAGGGCCTCAACGGCCTGGCCAACTTGAACCGTCAGAGTCGTTCTTCCTCTTGAGAGCCTCGTCTCCAGATGGCGGGAGGCGACGTCGTGAAGCTCCTAGATGTGTTCGCTGATCGGCAGTTTGAGGTCTGTCTCGGCGACAGCCAAGGCGGCTTGATCTGCACGAAAGACCAGAGGGGCGTTGAAACGGGCGCGATACGTGGCCTCAGCTGCCACCGCTGCGTGGGGAAACCAGACCTTTTGGAGCTGACATCGTCCCTCGGACAGAAGTGTCATGACGCGGCAGGTCAAACCGATGCCATGCTCTGCGGTTTGTGCCCATCTGATGTAGGGCCCCGGAAGGAGTGTGAACTCCAAGCGGGCTTGGTCATGGGGTTCCCCGCCCCTGATGGTGAAAGCGATGGCGGCGTTGTAGACCTCGAGATATTTGGACACGCACTGCATCGCCTCGCCCAACGTGGCGGAATATCGCATGGCCACTGCAAGCGTCCCGAGGATGCCAATGTCTTGGCGTTCGGACAGGCGTAATCCAAAGTCTGGACAGCGCAGTCCCGCTGCAGAGAGTTCCAAGAGATCGGCAAGGGCCTCGAAGCTGATGAAAGCGGTGAGTCGGCTAAGGGCAGCGGGATCGATACCCGCTTGTCGCAAAAGCCGGGAGGGGTTGCCTCCCAAGTCGCCAACGAGCTCTCGATAGCCCCGCAGGGATTGGGCTTGGACCATGGCCGCCACCCGTCACCTCCCTGTCTCCAGATGGCGAAAGTCTGTCGCTGAAATGTCAAGAGTGGCAACCCCCGTGCACCGCAGAATACTGAGATGCCTCTCATCGGTAGAGCGAGGACCGGAAGGCCATCGGATGGTTGGGTGATCAACGAGGGAGTCAGCTTTGTGCACGGATTCCATCACGACCATGAGACGTTGATCATGAGCGTGCGAGCCAGGGAGGCGAAGTCATTTCGCACCGCCCTCGCAGCCACACGGCGGTGGCCGAAACCGAACGACGAACACTGGTCCTTACCGGTGGCTTGAACCAACTTCTCGACAGTATTCCCCGAGCTGGCAATGCACCTGCTCTATGAAGTCTCGGCCCGGTTGGAAACCGCAACCCTGGACGTCGTTCGCAAAATGTCTGTCCGTAGCGATCCCTTTTCTGCGCCCGGAGCCGTCATCAGGCTCTGATTTTCGCACTCGCGCAAGGCATTCGAGCCTTGGGGCCTAGGCGGATTCCGAAATTGGCCTAGGCGAGTCCCGGCAAGAAGGACAATGTCCCCCCTACCCCGCAACACCTATCACCCCTTCCAGCGCGACGCGGTCCGCTCGCTGATCGCAGCGCTCGCCGCCGCCGTCTTGGCGCTGACTGTCGGCGTCGGTATGACGGCCGTCGCCGCGCCGCCGGCGAGCGTGGACAATTGGTTTCCCGTCCACCCAGGGGACTTTCCGGATCCGAGCATTTTGTACTGGAACGGCGCCTACTACGGCTTCGCGACCCAGAACTTCGCGTCGGCCAGCCAGACCATCAACGTCCAAGTGTCAACGTCGAACGATGGGGTCGATTGGACCTCCACCAGCACCGACGCGCTGCCCACGCTCGGTTCCTGGGCCGAAGTCGGCGAAACCTGGTCACCAAGCGTCGCGTTCAACGGGGCCGAATTCGTCATGTACTACACGGCGACGGACATCTCGAGCGGTGATCAATGTATCGGCGTGGCCACGGCCTCCGCCCCATTGGGGCCGTACGCAGACACCAATCCCAACCCCGTCACTTGCATGACCGGCGACGGCGGAAGTATCGACCCCGATATCTTCACCGATCCGCAGAATCATGTTGCGTACCTGATCTGGAAGAACGACGGCAACAGGATCGGCAGCCCCACGGGGATCTGGTCCGCCCCTCTGGCGCCGGACCTTCTTTCTCTGACCGGGGGATCCTCTGAGATCCTCAACGGGGCTGACGAGTCGTGGCAGAACGGCATCATCGAGGGCCCCGACATGGAGTACGTCTCTGGAGGGTTCTACCTCTTCTACTCGGGGGGGCCTACGGAACGACCACCTATGCTCTCGGATGGGCCAGCTGCAGTGGCCCATCAGGTCCTTGCACGGACAAGTCGTCCTCGCCCTTGCTGACCTCCTCCCCTGGCATGTCGGGCCCTGGCGGCCCCGGCGTCTTCACGCTGCCAAGCGGCCAACTGGTCATGGCGTTCGCTGCCTGGCAGGGAAACACGATCGGCTACCTCTCCTGCGGTATTCGCCCTATGTATCTGGCCGACCTCAGTTTCAGTGGCGGCGCGCCCACGCTCTCGCCGAACAATTCCGGTGAATCCCCCGCAGCCAGCCCGTCTTGTCCGCAGCAGCCGACACCCAGTCCTGGATACTGGCAGGTCGCCGCCGACGGCGGCGTCTTCAGCTTCGGTTCTGCCAACTTCTGCGGCTCGACCGGATCCATGAGGCTGAACGCGCCCGTGGTCGGCATGGCACAGACCCCCGACCATGGGGGGTACTGGCTGGTGGCGAGCGACGGTGGCGTGTTCGCTTTCGGGGGGACGCCGGCTTCTACGGATCGACGGGGAGCATGATCCTGAACAAACCGATCATCGGGATGATCTCCTCCCTGGATGGGCACGGCTACTGGCTCATCGCCAGCGACGGCGGCGTCTTCACCTTTGGGGACGCCGCCTTCCACGGTTCAGCTGGTGGCGACCGCCTGGCCTATCCGGTCACGGCGGCGGCGCCGAGCTTCCTCGGGGGCGGGTACTGGCTGGTCGATGCCAACGGTCAGGTCTTCAGCTACGGGAACGCGCCCTTCGAGGGGCAGCCGGTTTTCGCCCCGGGCGGCTACCGAATCACCGGCATGGCAGGGACTCACAACTCCTCTGGATATTGGCTGGCGAGCGCGAACGGCAACGTTGCCGACTTCGGGGACGCAGCCCCCTATGGCTCCATGCTGGGCACTACCTTGAACTCGCCCATAGTCGGGATGGCTGCGACCCACGACGGTGCGGGCTACTGGCTGCAGGGTGGCGACGGCGGCATCTTCACCTACGGGGACGCAGCCTTTCTCGGTTCAATGGGAGGCCACCGGCTCAACGCCCCCATGGTCGGCTTCGCCTCGGTCTGAGTCACAGGACCGCGTCCCGCCGGGTTACAGAGCGACCGACGACCTGGCCGGCACAGATGAAGATGCAGCCAGAATTGCACGTGACGCTTTCAACGTGTTAGCCCACGCCTTCGCAGGAACCATTCGGGAAGCTCAGGCGGCCGGAGAAGTAAGCACCGACGTCGATGCCGAAAGGCTTGGCTATCTGCTGCTCACCGTCGTCCGCGGAATCGACTGCGTTGCCAAGGCGGGTGTGCCCGAATCAGTCCTTAGCGACGTGACCAGTGCTGCCATGGCATTGATTCCACGGACTTGAGCGGCCCCTGGTCGCACCCGACTCCTCTCGGGATCGGATTCGGAAGGGACATCCCTGCGGCAACTATCTGGCCGGGCTGACAGGATTGCAGGGGTCTAGCCCGTGGCATTGACTAAACGAGGAGCAGGAGGAACCCATGGCCGAAAAGGAAGACCGCAAGGACGGCCGCTCTGACGAGATCGACTTCAGCGACCCACGGGAGATAGAGGCATGGCTGGGACAAGTCGATTCCCACCTGGCCGACTCCGATAGGCAGGCGATCGCCGAGGAGATCAGTCGTCAGTTTCGCCGCGCACCGGCGGGCGCACAATCCCCTGGATCCCAGGGCGAGCTCGAGCGGACGCAGGAAAGGCTGAGCTGGGTGCTGTCACAAATAGAGACCCAAGAGTCAGCCGAGGTCCGGTTGCAGCTTGGTCAGCTACGAGACCAGATCATCGAGGACATCGAGGGTTTGAAGCGGAGGATCATCGAGGTGCAGCTCGATGATCCCGACCCTTGATTCGGCCGGCGGTAGTATCGAGGCGATGGCCGACAACGAACCCAAGCCCCTTGCTCACCAACAGCTCGAGCGCGCCGACGAGTTGATTCGGATTATGAGGGCGGCGAGGGACGGCAGGGACTTGACCGACTACTGGCGGGCCGAGGCTGAGCTTCGATCGCTTTTACCCCCCGCTACGGAGCCGCTCTCCTGACCTTTCGGTCGCTTCGGCCTGGACGCGTTCGGCCGGCGACAGGCCAGGCGGCGCAGCGATGAGTTGATCGCCGGTCCGAGTGTCTCGGACGTCCTGGACGGCCATTCCCTTTTACGGCATGAGCGCGGAGCCAACTGAAGGATCTGAATCTCGTTGTCTGCGGGTCCCAAAGGGCAGCGCAGGCCGTGCAACCGTGCTCTGACGCGGTGACACGACTCCCGTGACTCGCCCCTTGGCGAGGAACAATGGCGACCTCTGAGGTGTTGACCGGAGAATGAAGCGCATCGGGTTCTTGTCGTTCGGTCACTGGACGCCCTCGCCACAGTCACAGACCCGCTCGGCCTCGGATGCTCTGCTCCAATCAATCGATCTCGCGGTCGCAGCAGAGGAGCTAGGTGCCGACGGGGCGTACTTTCGGGTCCACCACTTCGCCAACCAGCTTTCCTCACCTTTTCCGCTGCTCGCGTCCGTCGGCGCCAAGACCAGCACCATCGAGATCGGGACGGCCGTGATCGACATGCGATACGAGAACCCGCTCTACATGGCCGAGGACGCCGGATCTGCCGACCTCATATCAGGCGGGCGCCTGCAGCTCGGTATAAGCCGTGGATCGCCCGAGCAAGTCATCGAGGGCTACCGCTACTTCGGCTATGTACCCGAGGAGGGTACCGATCAGGCCGACATGGCCCGCGAGCACACGCGGGTCCTTTTAGAGGTCCTCAACGGCGAGGGCTTTGCCGAACCGAATCCGCGGCCGATGTTCCCGAACCCTCCCGGACTGCTTCGGGTCGAACCACACTCCGATGGTTTGCGCGAGCGGATCTGGTGGGGCGCCGGAACCCGGAGGACCGCCGAGTGGGCGGCCGAGCACGGGATGAACCTGATGAGCTCCACGCTTCTCAGCGAGGACACCGGTGTCCCGTTCCATCAGCTCCAGGCCGAACAGATCGAACGATTCCGCAAGGCCTGGGCCGAGGCGGGCCACGCTCGTGAGCCCCGCGTGTCGGTCAGCCGCAGCATTTTCCCTATCGTGAATGACCTCGACCGCACGTATTTCGGGCGCGAAGGCTACTCGCAGGACCAGGTCGGGTTTATCGACGGTGGCAAGGCGCGCTTCGGTAAAACCTACGCTGGGCGCCCCGAAACGCTCATCGAGCAGCTGGCCCAGGATGAGGCCATCGCCGCTGCCGACACCCTGCTGCTGACTATCCCCAATCAGCTCGGTGTCGACTATTGCGCCCACGTCCTCGATTCGATCCTGAGCGGCATTGCGCCGGAGCTTGGCTGGCGCTGAGCTGCGGGCATTCACGGCCGATCAGTGTGCCAGAGCACGGCACCACGTCCAGTCCCAGCGACTCTCGTTCGGGGCCAGCCCGCTATTGCTCGAGAGTCAACTTGAAGCCAGGAGCTCGGACGATTATGTCCCTTTGTCGCCGATGACCAAGCTGTAGAAGTTCGTAACGTCTCCCTCCACAATCGCCTGCTTCAGGAACGAAAACCCAAGCTTCCGACAGACGTTTTGGGAGGCATGGTTCGCTGGGTCGATCATCGCAAGCAGTTCGCCCGAGAACGTCTCATGAGCGCGGGCAAGTAGAGCCTGGCTTGACTCCGTCGCGTAGCCCAATCCACGTGACTCAGGCACCAACCGGTACCCCCATTCCAGTCGTTCCTCACCCTCGAAGGTGAAGTGATCGACGCCCGTGTAGCCGACGACCAGGCCTGAGGCCCGCTCAACGATCGGCTGCTTCGCGAACGGAACGACTTCGCACATCGCGAGCATGTGATCGAAACGCCGGTGGGCTGCCTCCTCAGTCAGAGCTGGGCCGGAGAAAATCATGAAGTCGTCGTTGCCGAAGAGTTCGACGAACCGAGCGCGGTCTAGCTCGCCGGGTGGGCGCACCTCCAAACGTGACGTGACGAGTGTCTTCTCCAAGCTCAAGATGGCCGACCTCCTCAATCCAATATTGCCGGGTACGGATCGGAACCTCCTTGGCTCGGCGGCCTAGCCCCAATGTGCCTTGGCGGCATCCCCGGCCCATCGCGATGGGGGCAGCGTGTCGGCAGCCGCGTGCGCCCATACCTCCAATCGGGAAAGAGTTCGGATCTATCGGACACCGAGTTGCTCACTGCTGTGGATTCGTCACGATCCGAGTCACTGACACATGGCGAGTAGATCGCGACCGGCATTCGGAGTTCGTTGAGTGGCGGCATGCAGGAACGCTGCGCATCCGCTCCGAGCATGAAGGAGCGATGGGAATCACTCTATGTAGTCCTATGCCCGCCGACGACACAGTTGTTTCGGGTGACCCTTCTCCTTGAAATGGACTTGGCTACCAAACGGCTTGCTCGACTTCCCGGTTCAGGATCGCCAGCGCTTCTGCTTTGCCGATCCCGAGTTCACGCATGCGTCTCATGAAGTCTTGCGCAACCCGCACCGACAGAGCCCTCTTCGCAGTTGGTGCTCCGGCAACGAAGGTCCCGTGCCGACCTCGCGTTTCGATGAGTCCAGCTAGCTCAAGCTGTCGATAAGCCTTTGCAACCGTGTTGACCGCCAAACCGAGGTCGGCGGCCAACTGCCGTACCGTCGGCAACCTGTTGGACTGCTCGAGGCTCCCGCTACCGATGGCGGCGGCAAGTTGGGCGCGCACCTGCTCGAACGGCGGTACCGCCGAGTCGGGATCGAGCGTCAGCAAATCCACCGTGAGTTTGTATCAAACGTTGTATTAACTGACAAGCCGTGGCCCGTCGACTGGAGACTGAGCTCGCTGCGTTGTCGGGCTCGCAAGCATCCATAGGCGGATCGGTCCGAGCCCGGTTCCGGGATCAACCTCGGGAATCGATCCCCACTATTGGCGCATCGAGGGATTGGCCGGATGCTGATCCGAGATAGGGAGCGTCACCGAATGAAAAGACCCCACCGTCGGAGCTGACCGTCCAGTACCCAGTCCCATCTGGATCCCCCGCGATCCCGACCATCGGCGCATTGAGATGCATGCCGCCCATCGAGCCCGAGAAGACGGCGTCGCCAAATGCGAACACACCACCATCTGAGGCCACCAGCCAGTATCCGCCACCATCATGCGTCGCCGCTATTCCAACGATCGGCTTGTTCAGCTTCAGTGATCCTGTCGATCCGTAGAACGAGGCGTTGCCGAAGGCGAACACGCCACCGTCGGAGGCCACCAGCCAGAAGCCGCCACCGTCGGGCGTTGGAGCGATACCGACAATGGGTGCATTCAGCGGCTGTCCTCCCATGGACCCGAGATACGGTGCCCCGCAGAGGCCGAAGACGCCTCCATCAGAGCCGGCCAGCCACGCTCCTTGCGCAGCTGCTGCTACTCCGACGACCGGAGCCGCAAGGTGGCTCACCTCAGTCGGGGTACCCGACGGGCACGATGGAGTTGTGCCTTCGCTGGCCAGGATCCCGTAATAGGCGGTCGTCCCGGGATTCGAGATGGTGTCCGTCAGAGCGGAGGCAATCCAGTACCCCTGGCCCGAGGCCACGGCCGACAACCCCACGCAGGCATAGGGAAGCGTGCTCTGGTTCACACAGGTGTCGTTTCCTTCGGTTTCTGGGGAGCCCAAATAGGGCGCGTTGAAGGCATAACTAGACCCGTATCCGGTCATCAGCCAGTAGCCCGGAGACGCCGGCACCGCCGAGGCCGCACTCCGAAGCGACGCTTGCGCATCAGTGCCGAAGGAGAGGGCTTGAACGACGAGGACGATGCCGATTGACGCCACAGCAAACCTCTGTATTGCGCGGATGCGGGGTGAGCGTAGCGATTCCGGATTCGGTCTGCTCGTCTCATTCTCGACAATCGATCTAGGCTCGGCCGACGTGGATCCCGCCGTGAGGGCACTGATCGATCAGCACGCCGAGACGGCCACACTCCTGGACGGCGTCACGAGTGCCGAGGCTCACCGAGCGACTCGGTGCATTGGGTGGTCCGTGTCCGATGTCCTCCTCCACCTAGCTCAATCAGACGAAATGGCAATCACAAGCCTCACTGACGGGTTTGGCGCGGCCGCTGTGGACAACACGAGCGGATGGGGAGGCGGAACCTCCATCGACGAAAGCGTGGCCATGATGGTCGAACGTGAACGAGCAGCTCCCTTCGAGGATGTCTTGAGTCGGTGGAGGCTGGCCGCGGCTGGCTTGACCGCGCGCCTCGGTGACATGGATCTCTCGACTCGAGTTCCCTGGGTTGCAGGGAATCTCTCTGCTCGGACTCTCGCGACCACCCGGCTCTCGGAGACATGGATCCACACCGAGGACATCGCTGACTCCCTAGGGATCGACTTGGTGCCTAGCGACCGGCTGAAACTCATTGCTCGCTTGGCATGGCGAACACTGCCCTATGCGTTCTCCTCATCAGGTCTCACGATGACCGGTCCAGTAGCGTTTCGCCTCATCGGTCCTTCTGGCGAACGATGGGAGTTCGTCCCTGACGAACCCGAGGTGACGACGATCTGCGGTTCCGCGGTCGACCTTTGTGCTGTCGCCGCGAGGCGCACCGACGCAGCCGCAACCACGCTGGTTGGAGAAGGTCCTGATGTTGCCAATGTCCTGGCGCTGGTGCGGACCTACGCATAGCCGCATTGGACATTTGGCCACCGATCCGGCAGCCAGATATTTAGCGTTGGAGCGACGCGGCCCCTTCGCACGATGCTGCCTCTTCTTGGCGGACTGGTATCACGGTGGCGCTTGCCAGTTGACCAGGTTGTTGCTCCTCACGATGCCAATGCGGGCGTGACCCCAGCCGCCGTAGGTTGTGAGCTCGGAGCTGCCGGCATAGGTCAGATAGTCCTCGCCGTGGAGACCAACGCACAGAAACGCCGAGTTGGCATGCTCGTAATTGACGCTCGAGATTCCGCTGGCTGAATTGAACGGCTGGCTCGGTATCACGATCTGTCGACCCGTGATCCAGTGGAGCCACGTTGACGGCACCGATGGATCTCCTGGCCCCAAGGTGAAAATGAACGGTTGGTCGAGGGTGTTCGACGTCGCCACAAGTCGCCAGGAGCCCCCTACTGTGACGAACTCATAGTTCTCGACGGTATCGTTGTAAATCTCAATGTCGGGCTGCCCGACGAGGTGGAACGTGCCACTGAGGTTCGGAGCCCATGCGATCTCGAAGTGCTGAGACGTGGTTCCGGCTTTGAATCCAAGGATCACTCCACGGCCGGTGAACGCGAGTGCGGCATCGATCATCCGGCTCGCCAGCCCGTGACCGAGCGGGTGGGCGGATGACCAGAACGCCAACGAGTCATCGCGGCTCGTACGATATTCCAAGCCGGAGGGCGTCTGGTAGGTGACGATGAACCGGCCCGACGGATTTCGGACGATATCGGGTGACGCGGCGTTCGTGGCAATGACACGCGGCGAGCTCCAATGCATCAGGTTGGCGCTTGACGAGATCGCGACGCTGAAGCGGACATAGGGAGCCGACTTGGTCTTGGTCATATCGCTATAGAGCATGTGCCATGCGCCGCCGGACCACTGCAGTGCCTGATCCTTCACACCGACATGAGTGAACGACAGAATCGGATTCCGCAACGCTGACCAATCGATGGCACGAGGCGGCGTACCGACGATGCAGTCGTGGTCCTGCCCGGGATCAACTGTTGCGCCGGCCGGCCAGGCGGGAGCGATGAGGACTGCCAGTACGACACCGGCAACGATGAGGATCGGCACGCGAGCACGATGCGACCAGCGCCCGATCATCGATCTGTCTCTCGACAAGTCGCCCGTTCAGTGCTGCGCGGGATTTGTTCTACGTGGCGCGGCATCCTCCGCCGTCAGTCCTGTTGGGCCGAAGACCGGGCGTGGATCGTGTCGTGGATGAGCATGAACCGCATCGACCAGTACCCAGGCCGCGGCTCAGCAAGCTCGTGCCGGGACCAGAAGACCCCCGCCAACGTGACGGCGGCTGCGGCCAGCCAGAAAATGATCCCAACCGCCAGGACCCACGGCGTGGATCCCAACGGCATCACGATCAGACCCGCGATGGCGACGGCCAGCCCGACATACCCCACTCGCAGGGCCCAGACAGCCATCCTCCAGTGTCCGTTGTGTTGCAGTTCTGGCGGCTCGTCCATCCCAGGGATTGTTCCACGGTGGCGCGATCAGGGTCATTCATCCTCCGGGCACCAAAGCCTCAAGCCGTTCACGGATATGCAAAGGAACTCGGACACCGACTAGGGCTGTGCCCTATCGGGCCTCCGCCCGGCGGACGGTAGAACTACCTGTCGCGAACGTGGGAACGGCGTCGGTCGTCCTGCCGGAAGGGTCCTCCTCGCGAGTACGCCGGACACCATTGTCAACACCGACGCGACAAAGAGTGCGTTGTAGCTCACCAGGCCGCACACGTCGTCGCCGAAGTTGGGGCGGAAGGTGCAACCATCGGAGCACAACGCACGAGTCACAGCGCTCCTCAGGGCTCGTCCCCGGTGCCGTAAGGGAGTCACCCGGTAGGTTAGGGGCCATTCGTGATGGAGTTGCTGCTGTGGCGACGGTGACGTCGGACAAAGATCGCCACAATCAAGCCGCTCAATGCCAACCCGAACACGAGGACCGCTAAGTCCTTTGTCGAGTGATGTCCAGTGGCTACTCGCCCGAGGCCATAGGAAGTTGCGGCGACTGACACTGCGAAGGCAATCGACGCCACGAAGTTCCATACGACAAACTGGCGATAGTGCATCCTCGCGGTACCCGAGATAATCGCGGGGGTGAAAAACACGGCCAGCCTCCCCCACTTGGCGTAGGCAAGCTCGCCCTTGTCCCTGAGCTTCTGGCGTCCGGCCTGTCGCTTGCCGGGGCGATCGAGCAACTGGGGACCCCAGCGGATCCCTATTCGGTAGCCAATTAGGCCGCCGACTTCACCCGCAATCGCTGCGATGACGACGATTGCCGCAAGATTCAGATTGCCCTGGCTCGCCCCCACTGCAGCCGCACCGAGGGCCGCACTGCCGATGGCTGGAACGCCTGCCCAAGATGCCATGACGGCTAGAAAAAGGACCAAGTACTCCCACCATGTCGAGCCCCCGCCCGCCGACATCGAAGCTGTCCCCAGAGGTTCCGCCCATCCTGGGACCACGAACTGCCTCCCTTGCCTAGACAGCCGATGGCCGATTGCCGATTGCCGATTGCCGATTGGTCCTATTGTCGCTCGTTGCGGACTGACAGCGGCACCGGCCATCGGGGACGACCCTGCGGCCCGCCAGACTGGTCTTCCCTCAGGACGCAACGGTGAAGGTGACGCACACCTCCGGTCCCGAGTCATGGACCTGAAGGTCGGCGATGTCCGAGTCAGAATCCGCCCTTGTCTCGCTTGCGGTCGTGACGCACGAGCTGATCTTCCGCTTGTTACAACAACCCGTCTGAGTCGACACACATCGAACCGGGGGAAGATGTCCGCACGCGGTCCACGGAACGGGGTTCGCTCACCTCCGGGAATTCCCGGATACCGATTGGAAATGGCCTACGACAGAACGTCGACAACTTGTTGTCGCGGGGCCTGCTGATGGAACTTCTGAAGCCCAATCCTCTGCTTGGGGGATCTCTGTGAGTACTGTGACGAAAAATGACTGATCCTACGTCACCAACACCAGGAGTTCCGAGCGATCCGCAGGAACTTCTCAAATCTCGAAGCTATGTGGTGCTGCTCCTCTTCGGTGCCGTCATGGGGGTGCCGATTGCGTTGGTCGCCTACTTCTTTCTCAAGGCGGTCAGCGTCGTGCAGAGCGACGTGTTTACGTCCCTGCCACGCGACCTCGGATTTCATGGCGAGCCGATCTGGTGGCCAGTCGTTCCGCTCACGGTGAGTGGTCTGCTTGTGGGTCTTTCCATCGAGTATTTGCCCGGGACCTCGGGCCACAAGCCTGCCGAGGGCTTCAAGACCGCTGGCGCGACTGCACCGATTGACCTCCCCGGCATTGTGATTGCCGCATTCGTCACATTGAGCTTGGGGGTTGTTCTGGGGCCGGAGGCACCCTTGATCGCCATCGGCAGCGGCATGGGCGTCTTGGCGATGCACCTGGTCAAGCGAGACGCACCAGGCTCAGCTATCGCGGTCATCGGGGCCGCAGGGAGTTTCGCCGCCATCGCCACCCTCTTGGGCTCCCCCATAGTCGGGGCTTTTCTCCTCATGGAGGCTGCCGGGCTCGGAGGCCCGTTGCTCGGCGTCATTTTGGTCCCTGGCCTGCTGGCAGCGGGCATCGGATCGCTGATCTTTGTCGGTCTGGACCACTGGACCGGCTACGGAACCTTTGCCCTCGCCATCCCTGATATCCCCCCCTTCAAGACCCCCGATGGCGCCGAGTTGGTATGGGCCATCGGCATCGGCCTGGCAGCGGCTGTCGTAGGCATGGGCATCCGTCGATTGGGCCTCTTCCTCCAACCCGTCATTGAGAGGAGCAAGGTTCTGCTCACCTCCCTCGCCGGACTCGCCATTGCTGGGTGTGCCATCGCATTCGCCGAAGCATCAGGGAGAGGCTCCTCCTATGTCCTGTTCTCGGGCCAAAACTCCTTGCCGACGCTGGTCCAGCACGCCGCCAGTTGGACGGTCGGAGCGTTGCTGCTCCTTGTTGTCTTCAAAGGACTGGCCTACGGCACCTCGCTGAGTTGCTTCCGCGGCGGCCCCACCTTCCCCGGCATGTTCATCGGTGCGGCCGGTGGTATTGCCCTTTCCCATCTCCCGGGCTTACCCATGATTGCGGGCGTGGCGATGGGTATTGGGGCGATGACTGTCGCCATGCTTGGACTGCCGCTGACCTCGGTTCTGCTCGCCAGCCTCTTCCTTGAGGCCGACGCCGTTTCATTGATGCCGCTGGTGATCGTTGCCGTCGTCGTCTCCTACGTCGCCAGCGCACGACTCGCGCCTGCCCGGCCGGCGGCGGAGCCCGAATCATCCCCAGCGCCGACTGCGGCTGCGGCCACTTGATCGCTCCTCATCCTGCTGGCACCCTCGAATCAGGGTACTGGCATGAAGGCGACCCGGATGCTGCCCTCCTTGGGCGACACCGGAGTGTGCGTAACACTTGGTTGTGATGGCACAGGTGGAGAGGCGTGAGAGCGCGTGCTGACCGCCACCTTGTACCGCTTCGAGGCCACCTTCCGCCGGCGCTGGGGCGGCTATCTGGCCATCGCCCTCCTCATCGGGTTGGTCGGCGGCATCGCAATGGGGTCGATTGCGGCGGCCCGACGGACCCAGTCGTCGTATCCGGCCTTTCTGAAGAGCACGAATGCGTCGGAACTCACGATGTCAACGTACGGAGTCACCAACAACTCGGCGGCGAACAACTACTCGCCGCAGCTGTCGCGGGTGATCGCGCGTCTTCCGCAGGTCAAGCTGGTCGAGAGCTGGGTGGGCGTAGGGGTCTTGCCGCTCGAGCACGACGGAGCACCGAATCTGAATCCCTCGATCAATCCGGCCGGCAGCGTCGACGGCCTGTATTTCGACGAGGACCGTGCGACCCCCGTCGTCGGTCGGATGGCGGACCCAGGTCGGGCCGACGAGTTCGTCACCACCGCTCTGGGGGCGCGCACCATGGGCTGGCACGTGGATCAGATCATCCCCATGGGGCTCTACTCATCAAACCAGTTCGGCCTGCCGGGCTTCGGCACGCCGAGCTGTGGCACCGCTGCGCAGGATCGACATGAAACTGGTCGGACTCGTCGTCTTCAACAACCAAGTGATCGAGGACGATGCGGACCGCCTCCCCACCGACGTCCTGTTCACCCCCGCCCTGACCCGCACACTGCATCACCACCAATTCCGTCCAGGGCACCTGGTACGCCATGCAACTGGCTCACGGCACCTCCATCGCGGCGGTCGAAGAGAAGCTCATCCATCTGCTCCCGAGTGGGAGCGATGCCAACTTCACTGTCACCGCGATCACCGAGACGCAAGGTGGAGCGAGCCGTCAAACCAGAGTCGATCGCGCTCGGCGTCTTCGGTGCGATTGCCGCCTTGGCTGCCCTGGCCATCGGGGCACTCGCCATATCCCGAGTATTGGGGTCGGCTGAGGACTGATCTCTCCGTGCTCCGGGCTCTCGGTGCCAGCACGGTCATGACCATGGCCGACGGGCTGGTCGGAGTGCTGGTCGCGATTGTGTCCGGCGCCGCTACTGGCCGTGGCGGTCGCCATCTCGCTTTCGCCGCTGTCTCCGCTCGGTCCCATCCGAGCCGTGTACCGCCCAGCCGGTATCGAGGTCGACTGGACGGTCCTTGGCTTCGGGCTTCTCGTGCTGATTGGCGGACTCGGCCTGATCGCGCTGGCGCTGGCCTACCGAGGTGCGCCGCACCGTGTCGCCACCAAATCCCGCCGTGAACCTCCCCGCGACTCGAGACTGCTCCAGATTGCGACCTCGTCGGGCCTGTCAGCCTCCGGTGCCGTGGGGGTCCGCTTCGCTCTGCAGTCCGGTCGTGGCAGCACCTCGGTCCCCGCCCGCTCCGTCCTCGTCGGCGCCACGTTGGCCGTGATCATCGTGACGATGACGCTCACCTTCAGCAGCGGGCTCCATACCTTGGTGTCCCGGCCTGCGCTCTACGGATGGAACTGGAGCTACGCGCTGACCTCGGAGAATGTCGTCCCCCCGCAGGCCCTCGACCGCCCTGGACCATGACCATCACGTTGTGGCCTGGTCCGGCTACCACAACATCTCGGTTCAAATCGACGGCGAGACGGTCCCCGTCCTGATAGGCGACAACCACGCGACCGTCGCTCCCCCGATCCTCTCCGGACATGCGGTCGATGCCGGCAACCAGATCGTCTTGGGTCCCAGCACGCTTGCTCTGCTGCACAAGCAGATCGGCGACACCGTCATCGGTTCGTTCGGCACCCCCAACACCGCCCCGCTCTACCTCCCCCCCTTCAAGCTGGTCATCACTGGCACCGCGACACTGCCTGCGATCGGAGGCGCCAGCAACTTTGCCGATCATCCCTCGATGGGAAGCGGAGCCGTCCTGTCCGACCACATCAGCCCGGCATTCATCCGCGCGACCCAGAGTCCCGACCCCAATCTCAACGGACCTGGCCTGGTCTTCGTGCGCCTACGCAACGGCATCAGTGTGGGAGCCGGACTGGCGGACATGAACCGCATCGCCACCCTCTCCGACAAGGTCTTTGCCGTCCGACCCGAACACGACGGGGGACAGTGTCGAGGTCCTCGGCGTCCAACACCCTCTTGAAATCGTCAACTACCAATCGACGGGGGCAACACCCGTCATCCTGGCAGCCGGCCTGGCCGGCGGTGCCATCGTCGCACTGGCTCTCACTCTGACCGCATCCGTGCGGCGACGAAGAAGGGATCTCGCCCTCTTGAAGACCCTCGGGTTCACAGCCCGCCAGCTTGCCGCCACCATTGCTTGGCAGGCCTCGGTGGTCGCGGCCATCGCCGCCATCGTCGGATTGCCCCTCGGCATTGCAGCCGGGCGGCAACTCTGGACCCTCTTCGCCCGAAGCATCGACGCAGTGCCCCAACCCACTGTGCCCGACCTCTCTGTTCTTGGTCGCGGCGGGAGTGCTGATCCTCGCCAATCTCGTCGCCGTCATCCCGGCCCGCGTCGCCGCCCGCACCCCGGCCGCCCTCGTCTTGCGAGCCGAGTGACTTGCGAATCGGAGGCTTGAAGGGATTCGGCCGACGTCAGTCCTGAGCCCGGTGCCGCATTACTCCCGCGTTCCGGAACTGACGGATACAGAACGTGCGTCAATTCGATTCCCGCCACCTCCAACGGCGCTCGCACGCGCCAATCGTGAGCGCCGTTGGGGTTGCATTGCGCCATTCGTGCTAAGCGGCCAATCACGAATGGGCCGGTACCGGAAAAGATCGCCAAATTCTTTCCGGGCGGACTGCTGGCTCCGTCGCACGTTCGTACGGTGCGTCGAGCTGGAGCATGGACGAGTACAACGTGTGGCTCACGTTCTCGAGCGCAGCCATCACACGACCTATGTAACGGTCGGAACCCACGGGCCACGACAGAGAACGCGGAGAGACCCCAACTTCTGACTGAGTCTTCGACCACACGGCGAATTCGAGGTTGAGGGGCACGGGACGACCAGAGGTCCACACGACACCCCGCACCTCGTACGCGTGGGCCGAGCCGGCTGCGTCCGACGAGAGCCAGAACCCGGGACTCACACGAAGCGTCCTCGAGGACCAAGGCATGCGCTCCAGTCCGCGGTGCCACCGCGCCGCGACCTCCGCCAGGTTGCCGGGGTGAATGTCAAGGCGCTTCGAGAGATGTGCGGACTCCAACATGGCTCCTCCTCTGCGATTCCTTTGCACGTTCGCTCCGGTTCGAACGGCCGTGCAACACGACTGCAACTCCTGATTCATCGTGCGCCTCGTGATCGAGCCTGTCTGTCGCCGAGGCGACGCTCGTTGTGTAACCGAGCCGACACTCGCCGGGATACAGAGCAGGCACCTTCAGCGTGTGGCCCGGAGCGTGCGGCCCTGGACGGCATGCCCGGGGCTCTCGGTCTTCGCCCCGACCGATTCCCAACTGGCAACCCGGCCACCGGCGGGCTACTACCCTCTTCGCCGTCCCGGTGCCATTGCCTGCCGACCCAGCCAGTCTTTGGTCCACGGCCACATCTCGAGGACGGCCAGGCCCGGGCGATGAAAAGATGCCTTCGTGGAATGGCCGCTTCTCGCCCAGCTCCCCGACGCCGAGCGCCGTCGCTTCCTGGCCAATTGCCGCCGCGAGCGCTTTGCCAAGGGCGACATCGTTTTTCATGCTGGTGACCCGGCTGCCTCCCTCCACCTGGTGGCGAAGGGGCGGCTGGCCGTCTGGTCGTTCAGCGAGCTCGGCGACGCCACCATGCTCCGCCTCATCGGTCCGGGCAGTGTGGTCGGGGAACTGGCCCTCTTGGAAGACGGTGAGCAACGCTCGGCTACCGTGCGGGCGCTCGAGGCCTCTGAGACACTCTCGGTCCGGCGGAGCGACTTCGACCGGCTCCGAATCGAGCAACCTTCGGTCGACCGAGTCCTTTTAGCCGCCGTTGCCTCTGAACTCCGGAGGACCTCGGACCTTCTCATGGAGATGCTCTTCGTACCCGCCGAGACGCGGGTGCTGCGGCGCCTCATCTCGGTCGCAGCATTGTGGGGGGACGGAGTGCCTCTGCCGATCACCCAGCAGGAGCTCGCCGGGCTCGCCGGCACGACGCGAGCGACGGCGAACCGCGCCCTACGCCAGGCGGCCGAGGATGGCTTCGTCGCCCTCCGGCGTGGTTCGGTCGAGCTTCTCGACGCCGAGGGGCTTTCGAGGTCGGCTCATGTTCGCCGGCAAAGCGGATAGCCGATGGTCTTCCAGGGACGGGCCGGTCGTCAGATCGATGTTCAGGGAATTCTCCGCGGAACCCCGATGAGCCGTTCGGCGTCGCGCCGTCCGCAGGCGATCGCCCGAGAGATGAAGTCCCGGTTGAAGCAGAGATAGCTGAGGAGCTCTCCGGGCCGCTGGCGCTGGGAGGTCACGGGCCCGAGCGCAGAGTAACCGCCGAGCGATCGCACGAAACGGAGCATGCCCGGGCGCCAGGTCTGGGCGGCGACCTCGCTGAGCGAATCGTTCTGCGGGTGCACGACGCAGAATTCGACCACTCGTTGCATCGGGGGCGTTGGGCCCGAGACGGGGGGTCCGGCCAGCAGTTGGCGATTGACACGAACGACATCCTGGAGGTCCGCCCGCATGGAGTCGACCAGCATGGCGTGAAGAAGTTGGCCGCCGTAATCGACCATGTTCGGCGGGTCCGCGTGCTCTGGCAGCTGGGAGACGTCCCAAGGCGTGGCACTGATCACGAGGATCCGGCCGGCACCAAGGTCGATCGCCGGCTTGATCGGTGTGTTGAGATGGACCCCGCCGTCGATGTACCACCCTTGCCCGGGACCACTGACCCAGCGCGCCGGGAAAGCGATGGGGAAGGCCGACGAAGCCATGAGGTGGTCGAGCCCGAGCTCGGTCTTCACGTACTGGACGCCCGATGTCGACTTCGGGTCGAGACGGGACTCGAAAAAGGCAACTGCGCCGGCCGAGGAGCACGAGCTCGCCACGATGGCGACCGCGTCCAATGCTCCTCGCTCCACGCCAGACGCATAGCGAGGGTCTGGAAGCATCTGGCCAAGCGTCGCTCGCAAGACATCGGTATCGAGCAGGCCTGGGGCCACGCCGGCCGGCCGGCGCAGCTGTCGCTTGGCCATTCGCAGCAGGCTCAACCAAGGTTTGGCGAAGATCCTTTCCGGGGTTATCTGCTCCCACCCCTGGCTGGTGAGCGCCACCACCGGATCGGCGTCCCGGTCGATCGCCGACGCCAGCATCGCCGCGTTCAGGGCTCCCGCACTCGTTCCCACAACGATGCGGGCGGCGTCGGCGCCTTTCAAGAGAGGGAGGAGGACAGAGAGGACACCAGCTTCGTAGGCTCCTCGGGATCCCAGCGCCCGACAACACGATCCCGACGGCGCCTTCCTCGTGGCCTTGCTCATACGCCATTCGTGCTGTCGTGGCTCCTGTGCCTCTCACCGGCCGCTCCCGGGGGAGTTCGCCGCGAGCATTGCCGCTCGAGGAAGCAACCTTCACCTTCGGCAACTAGGGTACGACACGGAGTGCTCGGCTTGCTAGGCCCCGCCTCAGTAGAGACCACCGTGATCGTGGCGGAGGAGCCCCATGATCGACGCGGCAAGGACAGATCAGGGCGCGGTGGGGGCGGGAAGCAGAAACGCGGTCGGCACCACGACCTGCACGGCCTGCCGGGGCGCCCTCGTCGACGGCACCCGATCCTGCCCTCATTGCGGCGCGCGCGCGTGCTGCGATTCACCGATGCCGCCGAGGGTGGACAACGGCGCTGGCTCGCCGTCATGTTCTCTGACGCCGTCGGCTCAACCGAGCTCTCGCGGAAGCTCGACCCTGAGGACTACGGGGATGTGATGCTCCGATACCAGAACCTCTGCGACGAGGTCGTGGATCGCCGTGGTGGCCACATGGCGCACTACGCGGGCGATGGCCTTCTGGCCGTCTTCGGTTGGCCCGTGTCGCACGAGCGCGACGCCGACCATGCCGTCCTCGCCGCGCTTGACTTGTTCGACGAGCTCCCCGCGCTCAACGAGTATCTCGAGGACACGTATTCAATAGGACTTTCTCTGCGGATCGCCATCCACTCCGGGCTTGCCGTGATCGGCAAGCTCGGTCGCGACGGCCGCGACGACACCTCCGTCTTGGGCGAGGTGCCCAATGTCGCCTCGCGCTTGCAACACGAGGCACCGGTGAACAGCGTGGTCGTCAGCGATGTGACGAGCCGCACCTTCCGCGACCGGTGGATCCTCGAGAGCCTCGGCCACCCAGAACTCCGTGGCGTCGGCTCCGACTTCGAGATGCTCGTGGTGGTCGGGCCCCAGCCGACGCCTGGCCCCGACGTGGAGCGCGTCTACGAACTCGTCGACCGCGCCGGATCTGTCGAAGAGCTCCGCGAGCTGTGGAGGGACGTCGCAGCCGGACATGGGCGGGTCGTGGTTCTCGAGGGCGAGGCCGGCGTGGGGAAGTCACGATTGGCCTACGAGCTCCGGCACGGCGACGCCACCCGTGCGTCGTGGGTCACCGTGCAGTGTTCGCCGCTGGCCAGCGAGCAACCGTTCGGTCCTCTCACCGCCCAACTCTCCAACACCGATTCGCCTGAAGGATTGTCACCCGAGGAACGGCGCGCGGCCGGCATCGCCACCGCGGAGCGGTGGGCGCTGGGATTGTGTGAGGCCGGACCGGCGGTCCTGCACATCGAGGACATCCACTGGGCCGATCCCTCGACCAAGGAGCTGATCGAACGCTTGGCCAGCGCCCTGGTCTCCGATGCCCGTCCCTTGCTCGTGCTGTGCACGACACGCCCTGACTCTGATCAGGAATGGCTGGACCGGTCGGGACTACGACGGATCGATCTCCCGCCCCTCGGTGATCATGACATGTCGGTACTCGTGGGCGCCGCCACCGACGACCCGCTGCCGGCTTCGACGATCGCCGAGATCGTCCACGCGCGCCGATGGCCTCGCCCTCTACGCGGAGCAGCTGGTGGCGACGTTGGTCGACGCACCCACGCGGGCAGTGCCGTCAACGCTGCAAGGGATCCTGACGGCCCGGCTCGATCGACTCGGCCCAGAGCTCCAGCTGATCCTCCAGCACGCGTCAGCGATCGGCCGCATCTTCGACGACGACGTGTTGCGACAACTCATGGACCCGCAGGCCGATCTGGAAGGCCCGCTCACCCGTCTGGTGGCGTCGGACGTCTTGGTCCAGCTTCCAGGCGGGCGGCACACGTTCCGGCATGCACTCTTGCAAGAGGCAGCGCACGCATCGATGATGCGGAGCCAACGCCGGGCCGTCCACGCTCGGATTGCCACGGTTCTTCGTGAGCACCGCGGGCCACTCGTCGACGCGCAGCCTGGGCTACTCGCGCACCACCTCGCAGAGGCATGCGACCCCGAAGCCGTCGGCTGGTTCGAGAGAGCCGGCACTCGGGCGGCGGCGGACGGAGCATTCGTCGAGGCCATTCTCCATTTCAACCGTGCGCTGGATCTGGCGCGCACGCTCGGTGGTCTGTCCGGGCCTGACGAGCTCCGGCTACAGATCGATCTGGGCAACGCCATCTTCGGCGGCGCAGGGTTGGGGGTCGGCGGACACGTTGCCGGTCTGGACCCGCGCCCAGGAGCTCGCTGACGATCTCGGCGCAGTGGAGGAGCTGACGTCCGCGCTCAACGGTCTGGCGACCTACTGGAACCAGGCCGGGGCGTGCCGACAGTCGATCGAGATCGCCGAAAGGATCCTCCGGGTCTCCGAGTTGCACGATCTGCGAGTCGGACGGCTGCGAGGCCACTGCACCCTCGCCCTGAATCATCTCTTTCTCGGCGAAGCCCCGTTGTCCCTGCAGCACGCGCGCCACGGCATCACGCTGTACCAGCCTGAGGACTTCCACACGGTCACCTACGGATTCGGCACCGACCAGGGCGTCGTCGCCTACAGTGTCGGCGGGGCGGCGGCCTGGTTCGCTGGGCGCCCCGACGAGGGCATCGCGCTGAGCGAGGAGGCCGTCCAACTCGGTCAGCGGCTCGGCAGCCCCATCAGCGAGCTTTTCGCGCGGGTGTTCAAAGGCCTCTTGCACCACATGCGAGGGGAGAACGAGCTGGCGTGCGCGGAGGCCGCCGTGCTGTCCCAAGAAGGGACCCGGCTCGAGCCTGTGGCTGCCCCTCGGATTCGGGCGCATGCTCGGCGGTGTGGAACGCGCGATCGCGACTGCTGACCCCTCGGGAGTGGCGGACATCGAGGCCGGGATCGCCGAAGTCGGGAGGGGTGGGGGGCAGAGCGGTGCCCCAATCGCCATGGTCCTCCTCGCCGAGGCCCACCTGGCCACGGGGGATCCCATGGCGGCGCTGGAGGTGGCGCAAGTTGGCCTGGCGATGGCTGACGCGCTCGATCAGCCCTTCTTCAACGCGGAACTGCTCCGCCTCGAGGCGATGGCGGGACGCGAGGCGGGCATGCCTGGCGGCGACACAACGGCGCTTCTCCGCTCGGCGGTCGAAGGAGGCGTCGCTCGGGGGCAGACGGGCCTCGCCTTGCGCGCCGCCTCCGACCTCGCCGATCTCGACCCGACGACGGCGGACTCGCTGGGCGCACTGCTCGGCCAGATCGAAGGCGGTCACACGACGAGTGACTGCATCCGCGCTCGGCGCGTGCTCGCCGCCCTGGACCTATGACCCAAAGTGATCCACGCTGAGGAGGTATGAGGCAACATGGCGACACCCCAACCACCAACGACCGTCTACCTCGCTGGCCCCATGTTCAGCGTTGGAGACAAATCCGAGCAGAGCGCGCTGGCCGCCGCCCTTCAGTCGGCCGGCTACGCGTGCTACCTCCCTCAAATCGACGGGATCGAGGTGGCTGCCGTGATGCAGCTCCTGAACGACCCCTCCCTCTACGGCGGCACCATGCTCGAGCCCCCGGTCCTGGACCGATGTATGGCTTGGGTGACGCGCGCCGTGGTCTCCCTCGACGTCTACCAGACCGTCGAAGCCTGCCAGTGCACGGTCCTCAACCTCGACGGCCGAGTGCCTGACGAGGGGAGCCTGGTCGAGGCCACTCTGGCGTGGTACACGGGGCACCCCGTCGTGCCGTACAAGACCTCCTCCATCACAGAGCTCGATGGACACGACAACCCGATGATCGGAGCATTGAGCGGATGGGCCTCCGTCTCGACCGATCCCGCGAGCGTCGTCGCCGCCGTTCAGGCCGCGGCGACCGCCTCCCGGAAACCTACGGCGCCGCCGCCCGCAGTTCAGAAGCTGATCGACCTCGGCAAGTTCATAAGCGGGATCCGGACGCAACCATCGCTCGACACCAGTCAGCTCGAGGCTGCCAAGAGGACCTTGGCGAGTATCCCACCCGACGTGATGGAGCTGCTCGAGCCGGAATTGCCATTGCAGACCATGTGCCGCCAGATCGTGCTCGCCATCATCGAGTTCAGCAAGCTCGACCCGGGCGCCACCGCGGCACGCCAGCAAATCTTCCAGAACGAGATCACTGCGCTGCAGGCCTGGGTGGCGCAGCCCGGCATTCGAGACGCGCTCGTGAACCACGCTCTCAGCTTCTGATCGGGAGGTCCCGAGACGTTCGAGACGGTTATCGGCCGGTCAGCTGACCGTGTAGCCGAACCTCACGTCGAACGTCGACGGGTCATCGTTCGACTGGTTCTCGGGGGATCGCGCCAGGACTCGCAGCGAACCGTGTGCCGCACGGAAACGCGGGAGTGTTGAGTTTCCAACACTCCCGCGCTTCTCAACGAACGGCTACAGGACCCGCACATTCTGCGCCTCCGGGCCCTTTCGCCCCTCAGCCACGTCGAATTCGACCTGCTGCCCCTCTTCGAGGGACTTGTACCCGTCACCACTGATGTTCGAGTAGTGGACGAAGACGTCCTTGTCGTCATCAGGCTGGCTGATGAAGCCAAATCCCTTGTCAGCGTTGAAAAATTTTACTGTTCCGGTTGCCATAACTGTCTCTTTACCTTCATTTCCTTGCTCTCTTGCGCCGATGCGCTCTTGTTGCGCCGTTCATCGAACGGACGCGAATGCTCTGTTCCCTGCTCTCCCCCGGGATGCGGGCTGCTCGTCGAGGAATCAGTCGGTCGAAACCTCAGCCGGCTCGTCCGAGCTGCTCGGCGCACCCGTCAGGACGCAGCGACGCCGGTTCAGCAACGCAGTGGTCGGCCGCTTGACTTGCGAGGCCCAGCCCAGGCCCTCGAACAGCCGCAGGACGGAAGCCGATGGATCGAGTTGGCCACGGTCACAGCCGTGGCGCGCCAGGGCAGGGAAGGCATGGTGCGAGTTATGCCAGGAGTCACCAAAACTCACGACGCTCAGCCATGCGATGTTCCCGCTGTGGTCGCCGCTCTGGTACGGGTGCTTGCCGAACATGTGCCCAAACGAATTGACGCTCCATGTCACGTGGTGCAAGAGCGCGATACGCACGAGCCCGGCCCACACCAATGCGAGCGCGGCGCCGACGATGGATCCGGTGATGACCCAACCGATCGCAAACGGCAGTGCGAGCGAGAGCACCATCCAAAGGGGGGCGAGGTTCGAGATCAACACGACGTCGCGGTCACCGAGCAGATCTCGGCTCCAACGTTTCGGGTTGGACTGCGCTGACGTGAAGAGCCACCCGACGTGGGCGTGGAAGAGTCCCCGAAGCCGAAGAAAACTACCGTGGTCGACGGTCCATGGTGAATGGGGATCACCCGCCTGGTCGGCGTAGACGTGGTGGCGACGGTGATGGGAGACCCAGCTGATCAGCGAGCCTTCCGCGGCCAGCGAACCGGCGACGCCAAGGGCGATCCGGAGTGGCCGCCGGGCCCTGAAGCTCCGGTGAGTGAAGTGGCGGTGGAATCCAAGCGAGATCCCCAGACCCGTGATCACGTAGAGCGTGGCACCCAGAACGAGGTCGAACCAGCCGATTCCGTGATGCCAGAAGATCCAAATGGCGAAGGCGAGCACGGCCAAGGGGAGAACGACGATCACCACCGTGATGATCTGATTCCACCATCGCTCCGGCGACGTGGGATCGCAACCGTCCTCCGCGCCGAACTCCGGTTCAGCCTCGGCGAGGGTGCCAGCTGTCACGAAGCCACCTTTTGCGCCATCGTGACGTTGTGCGCTTCTTGACCACGCCGACCCGGGGCGAGCTCGAAGACGACGCGATCACCCTTGCGGAGGAACGCTCGTCTGGACCCACGCGCCGTGACAGCTTGGAGTGATGCACGTAGACATCGCTGCCATCCGGGGCGGCGAGAAAGCCATAGCCGCGCTTGGCGTCGAAGAACTTCACTGTCCCGTTCAGCCGCGAGTCGATCCTGTCATGGCGGGCCGATCGCTCGGACTTCGCCGTGCGGGCGGGTCGGTCGACGCTCGGAACCTCCGTGGGCCGGCGCGGAACCTGTGTGGCCACCGCCCCGAAAGGCTCGGTCAACTTGGTCGGGAAGCCGAGCTCCCGCTGCAGCGCCCGTACCTCTGCTCGCTGCTCGTCTGGCACGAAGGACACGACGGTTCCCGTGTTCCCGGCCCGGCCGGTGCGACCCGACCGGTGCACGTAGCCCTCGGCGCCACCAGGCGGGTCGAAATGCACGACGCAGGGGACGTCATCGACATGGATTCCCCGTGCGACGACGTCGGTGGCCACCAGGGCGTGGGTCTGCCCACTGGCGAACGAGGCAAGCGCTCGGGCTCGCTGGCCTTGTGACCGGTCTCCGTGGATCGGGGCCGACACGACCCCGGCCGCTCCCAGCTGGCGCGCCACCCGGTCAGCGGCGCGCTTGGTCCGGCAGAATACGAAGGCCTGCCCGTGGTGTGCGATCAATTCGGCGGTGAGCTTCACCCGATCAGCACGCGGCACACGCCAAAAGTGGTGCGCGACATCATCCGCTTGTGACGGTTCGGGATCGATCTGGTAGCGCGCCGGTTCGCGCTGGTAACGGCGGCTGATCGCCTCCACCTCTTTCCCCATGGTGGCGGAGAACAGGAGGACCTGGCGCCCTTGCTGAGTCTGGTCGATCAAACGGCATACGGGACGGACAAACCCCATGTCCACCATCCGATCCGCCTCGTCGAGCACGACCGTGCGAACCTCGCTCAGGTTCAGGTCGCGCCGTGCGATCAGATCCTCGAGTCGCCCGGGGCAGGCCACGACGATATCGGCGCCGCGTCGCAGCGCCCGCCGCTGGGGCTCGTAGCCCATACCTCCATAGAGGGCGACAACCCGCCTGGCCCGCGAGCCCATGAGGCTGGCCAGTACCTCTCGCACCTGCTCCGCCAGCTCACGAGTCGGCACCAGGACGAGCGCTCCCGGCCGCCCGGGCCTGGAGCCGGTGGTCTTGATCACGAGCGGCACGCCGAAGGCGAGCGTTTTGCCCGATCCGGTGGGGGCCTGCCCGCAGATGTCGCGCCCGGAAACAGCGTCGGGAATGGTCGCCACCTGAATCGGCAGCGGGGTGGTAATGCCGAGGTCGTCGAGGCGCTCAAAAATGGGCGCGCCGACCCCGAGGTCGAGGAAAGACGAAATGTCGATAGCTCCGTTCGAGTTGAAGAAAAGGCCAACTCGGGGTGTCAATTCTCGAACGGGCCCACGCCAGCTAACTGCGAGGCGGTACCACCACGATATCACGAGGCGGGCCGACTTCTCGTCATGACCTGAGAAGCCACCTTCTTGCAACGAACTCTTCGGCAACGCCGCCAGGAAGAGTCGTTTGCGTCGTCAACGATGTCGCCGTCTTCGGCCCGAGGCCAACTGAACCACAACGCAGCACACTCGAGCGTCTCTCGACCTCGAGGTGGTGACGTCCCGTGTCTTCAGACCCTGGCTCCATCCACATCGCTTTGGGTCACGCGAATCGTGCGCGGCCACCCCTGGGCGGCCGAGAGACGGACCCAATACGTGTCGCCGTCGAAGGAGATCCACGACACCGTCGGAATTGATCCTTCAGGACCGGCGACGGCGAACGGATTGGACCGGCTCCGTGGGTTGACCCGGTAGCCGCGGATCGGAAGGTCGACCTCTGCGGTGCAGGTGCCTCCTTGGCCTCGAGCCCTCCACGACAACTTCGCCAGCTTCTTCACGGAACCTTCTTCCAGTACGGCACCGTTTCAGACGTTCGCTCTCGGCGGGACACCGACAGGACACAAATGATGGTCCCGGCTGTCGATTTTCCCTCGGGTGCGGCGCTCGGCCCCACTTGTGGTTGATCCAGAGGCTACTTGCTCCCCGCCGCCAACCGAGTGAGACGTCCGCAGGCGAGCTGTTGGTGACAGCGACGGGCCCACCGGGATCAGCGGACTGCGGGAGTCGAAAAGTCGGGATAGACCGGTTTACGCTGGCAACCATGTCGGTGGACACGGAGCCCGAGGGCATCTTCTTCCACCTTCTGGGCGAGGACACCCGGATCGAAGGCGAGGGTGGGGCCGAACGTCGGCAGAGCAGCGAGTCGAACCGGGAGCACGTGGAATCGTGAGCGCACAGCAGAACCCGACGGGCGTCGCCGGGGGTCCGGTGGGACAGCCCGTCCTCACCCCGCTGACGGCCAGCGCCGTCTTCCTCGTCCTCACGATCGACGGCGGCGGCGAAGCCGCGGTCCGTGATCTGCTGTCGGACCTGTCGGGCCTGAGCCGCACCGTCGGGTTCCGCGCGCCGCAAGGAGGGCTGGCTGTGGTGGCGGGCATCGGATCTGCCGCGTGGGATCGCCTCTTCGCCGGTGCCCGGCCCGCAGAGCTCCACCCGTTCCGTGCCCTCGACGGTGGCCGGCACCAGGCCGTGGCGACCCGGGGGGACCTGTTGTTCCACATCCGGGCCGCGACCATGGACGTCTGCTGGGAAGTCGCTTCACTGGTGGTCGGGCGGCTCGACGGTGCCGCCACAGTGGCCGACGAGGTTCACGGGTTCCGCTATTTCGACGAGCGAGACCTGCTCGGCTTCGTGGACGGGACCGAGAACCCGACCGGATCCGCAGCCGAAGTGGCGGTGAGCATCGGGGCCGAAGATCCCGCGTTCGCCGGGGCCAGTTACGTCATCGTCCAGAAGTATCAGCACGACATCGATGCCTGGAACGCATTGAGCGTCGAAGAGCAGGAGAAGGCGATCGGACGAGCAAAGCTCTCCAACGTCGAGATGGCCGACGATGTCAAGCCGTCCAACTCTCACGTTGCCCTCAACACCATCATCGAGCCCGACGGGACGCAGCGACAGATCCTGCGGGAGAACATGCCATTTGGCGCGGTCGGGCGCGGAGAGTTCGGCACCTACTTCATCGGGTACTCGGCAACTCCCTCGGTGACAGAACTGATGCTCGAGCGCATGTTCCTCGGGGATCCGCGCCGGCAATTACGACCGGATTCTCGATTTCTCCACCGCGGTGACCGGCACCTTGTTCTTCGTGCCCACCGCCGACTTCCTGGACGACCCGCCGCCCTCGCCGGGCGAGGCGGACGACGACTCCCCCATCCCGACCGGGCACACCGCTGTCTGCGGAGAGGCAGTCCCGACCGAGTCCGGCGGTCGCACAGACGAGTCCCTGGGGATCGGCGGGCTCCGGGGCATGTCGTCGTAGGGAGTCCGGGTACCTGTCCATGAAACAGATCCGCGTCCACGGTCCCAACGACGTGCGTCTCGACGACCTCCCATCGGCGATCCCAGGGCCTCGTGATGCGCTGGTGCGCATCGCCGCCTGTGGGATCTGCGGCACCGACATCTCATTCGCCCACATGGGTGGCATCACCGGGAGGCCGATGGCGCTCGGCCATGAGATGGCAGGCGTCGTGGAGTGGGCGGGTGAGGACGTCAACGACGTCGCCGCCGGCGACCGCGTCGTCGTCCACCCCGGCGACGACGAGCTCGGCCGGCTGGGCAGCGGGGCGCCTGAAGGCGGCCTGACCCCGATGCTCCTGGTCCGGGAGGCAGCGAGGGGGCAGCGCTTGTTCAAGGTGCCCGACGCGATGCCGCTTCACGTGGCCGCCTTGACCGAGCCATTGGCGGTTGGCATCCAGGCGGTGCGCCAGGCCGACGTGCATCGCGGCGACAAGGTTGCGGTGTTCGGCTGTGGGCCGATCGGCCTGATGTCGCTCGTCACTTTGGCGGACCTGGGTATCGATGACGTCGTGGCCGTCGATCTGAGCGCGGCACGGCGCGCGCTGGCAAAGGAATTCGGCGCCGCCCACGTCCTCGATCCGACAGCGGTCGACGTGTGGGGTGAGTTGGCTCGCCTGCACGGCACCGCGCCGTTCATGCTCGGCCCGACCCCGGCCACCGACGCCTTCATCGAGGCATCGGGGTCCGACCGGGTGCTCTCCGAGATTCTCGAACACGGGCGCGTCGGCGGCCGTCTGTCAGTCGTGGCCCTGCACTATCAGCCGGTACCGACCAACTACGCCATCGTGCTCATGAAGCAGTTCACCATCCGCGGCTCCTTCGAGTACCCGCCGCGCTTCGAGGACGCGATCGACCTGCTCGCCAAGCGCGACCTCTCGCCCCTCATCACCCACACCCTGCCGCTCGAGGAGTTCGGACTCGGCCTTGCGATGCTCGAAGGCTCCAAGGACTGCGGAAAGGTCATGATCACGATGGGCGACGACCGGTGAGGAACCGATTGCAGTTCGATTTCGACGGGACCTCGGTGCTCGTGACCGGGGGCACGAGTGGCATCGGCCACGCCATCGCCACCGCGTTCGTCGACGCGGGCGCCGCTGTCACCGTCACTGGCACGCGGCGAATCGGCGAGCGGGTACGACCGCGACCTGTCTGCCTTCACGTTTCGCTCGCTCGAGGTGCGCGATCACGAAGGGGTCGACGCCGTCGCGGGGCGCCTCGATCGTCTTGACGTGCTCGTCAACAACGCAGGCGCCAACTTTCCCGATGGGCGCGACGAGTGGGACCCGGACGGATTCGCCGCCGCGCTGGACCTCAACGTCGAAGGTGCCATGCGGCTGACCACCCGGCTCCGCCCGGCTCTGGCCGCCAGCTCCATGGCCGGGGGCGCCAGCGTGGTGAACCTGGTCTCGATGACAGCCTTCCGTTCGACCACCATCGTGCCGGGGTACTCGGCCGCCAAGGCTGCGCTTCTCGCCCTCACGCGCAACCTCGCCGTGCACTGGGCCGGAGACGGGATCAGGGTGAACGCGGTGGCGCCCGGCCTGATCGACACGCCCATGACGGCCCCGATGAAGTCGCTCCCCGAGTTGCTCGACGCAGAGATCGGCAAGGGAGTCCTGCCCCGTATGGGGACGCCAGAGGAGGTGGCGGCCGCCGTCCTCTTCCTCTCCTGTGACGCGTCGGCCTTCACCACCGGATCCGTCCTCGCCGTCGACGGCGGCTACCTCGCGCGCTGAACGCGCGCAGCTCTCCGGGCGTGACGATGGCCGACGTGATTCGCATCGAGGACCTGGGTGCGCCGGTCCTCAACGAGATGCAGCGGATGGGGATGGAGTACGGCGAGTCCACGCACACGGAGCTGCAGCGTCGACGCCGTCCGTGCCGCGGCCACGGCGCGCACCGGGCTCGAGGACTTCGGCCCCGGCGACTTCCGAGGAACGTCTCGGACTCCAGCTGGACGAGATGGACGCGGACGAGGAGCGGACGGGACTGGGTCGGCTGCTCATGTTCGGCGACTGCACGCGCTACGCCTCGAACCGTCTGCTCATCCACGACCTGCTGAGCCGGCACCCCGAGATCCTCGAGATCCCGATCACGCGACCGGTGATCGTCGTCGGACTCCCCCGTTCGGGCACGACGCACCTGGTGAACCTCCTGGCCGCTGACACCCGATTCCGGTCGATGCCACTCTGGGAGTCATACGAGCCCGTGCCGAACCCGAGGGAACCCTCCGAGATCGACGGCGTGGACCCGCGCTGGACCCGCTGTGAGGGCACGTGGCAGGCGATGCAGGCGGCGGCGCCATTGGTCGCGGCCATGCATCCGATGGAGCCCGACCACGTGCACGAGGAGATCGAGCTCCAGCTACCCGACTTCTCGAGCTACACCCATGAGTGGGTGGCGCGGGCACCGCAATGGCGCGACTACTACCTGAGCCACGACCAGGCGCCGCACTACGCCTACATGAAGACGGTGCTGCAGATCATGCAGTGGTACCGCCCGCGGCAGCGCTGGGTGCTCAAATCACCGCAACATCTCGAACAGCTGGCACCGCTGCTGGGCGCCTTCCCCGACGCGACCATCGTGGTCACCCACCGCGACCCCGTCGCCGTCGCCCAGTCGGCCATGACCATGACGTGTTACGGCGCCCGCACCGCCTATCGCTCGACCCGTCCAGAGTGGTACCGGGACTACTGGACCGACCGGATCGGCCGCCTGCTCGACGCATCCCTGCGTGACCGCGAGCTCCTCCCTCACCAACGCAGCGTGGACGTGCTCTTCCACGAGTACATGGCTGACGAGATCGGGACGCTCGAACGCGTCTACGAGTGCGCCGGGATGGAGTTCACGGACCAGGCACGCGCCGAGGTCGCGGCCTACCAGCGCGCCCATCCCCGAGGGAAGGAGGGCAGGGTCGTCTATGACTTGCGACGTGACTTCTCCACCACTCCTCGCGAACTCCGATCGCGCTTCGGTGCCTATCACGACCGTTTCGACGTCCGAATCGAGGTGCAGTGAGCATTGATGAGCAGGTCGATGACCTTATCGACACACGGGGCGGCAAGGAGCTCCTCCGTCCGGCCTATGACGATCCGGCCTACCCCGTCGGCGACGCCATCTTCCGCTCGGGGGGGACCACCGCCGCCTACATGCTCCTCACCGACGCCGGGCGGGTGATCGTCAACACGGGCCTCGGGTTCGAGGCGCCGCACCACAAGCGGGTCTTCGACGCGGTCCGGTCCGGGCCGACCCACTTCATCGTGACCACGCAGGCCCATGTCGACCACGTCGGCGGTGTCGACCTGTTCAAGGAGCCCGACACCGTCTACGTCGCCCAGGCCAACAATCAGGCGTGCCAGGCCGACGACGCGCGTATCCGCGACCTGCGCATGCGGACCGCCGGCATCTGGTTCGACATGCTGGGCACCGACGCCCGCCGCATCGCGTCGGAGAATCCCGGCGTGCCGATGCGCCAGGCGGAGCCCGTGCCAGATGTGACCTTCGACGACCGACTCGAACTCGACGCGGACGGCCTGCACGTCGAGCTGATCGCCGCAGTGGGAGAGACGATCGACAGCGCGGTCGTCTGGCTCCCCGAGCGCCGCACGGCGCTGATCAGCAACCTCTTCGGCCCCCTCTTCCCGCACTTCCCCAACCTCAACACGCTCCGGGGTGATCGCTACCGTTTCGTCGAGCCCTACCTCGAGAGCGTGCGCACGGTGCGCGCGCTGCGGCCCGAGGTGCTCATCACGGGACGCCACGAGCCCATCGTCGGAGCGGAGCTGATCGACGCCTCCCTGGCGCGTCTGCACGGCGCCGTCGACTACGTCCACCAGCGGGCACTCGAGGGCTTCAACGCCGGCACCGACATGTGGACGCTCATGGAGCAGATCCGCCTGCCCGCCGAGCTGCGCGTCGGCGAGGGCTACGGCAAGGTCTCGTGGGCGGTGCGCACGCTGTGGGAGAGCTACCTCGGATGGTTCAAATTGGGGTCGACGACCGAGCTGTACCCCGATTGCTCGACCGCGGCCATGATGGAGTTGCTCGATGCCGCCGGGATCGGCACCGTGCTCGAACGGGCCGAGGCCGCACTGGCCCGAGGCGATGCCGTCGTGGCCATCCGGCTCGGCGAGGTCGTCGCCACCGCGTCTCCCGATGAGCCGCGCCTCGGTGCGCTCATGGCCGGCGCCCACCGCCATCTGCTCGACTCAGGCGGCGACGTGAGCTTCTGGGAGAACGGCTGGCTGCGCGACCAGCTCGCCCGGTGGGCCGGCCACTGACCGGCTCCGGCACCACGGGACCGATCGAAGACGCAGGAAGAGAAGGCGCAGGAAGAAGAGAGCAACAAGAGAGGACCGCCATGGCCACGCTCCCGAACCACTATCACGTCGGCATCATCGTGACCGATGTCGCTGCTGCCCGAACCCGGCTGCAGGCCATGCTCGGGGTCACCTGGGGACCGGTGATGCACCTCGACGCGGTCGACTACCGCGACGGTGCCGGCAACGACCTCGTGCTCCCCACGACGATGTGCTACTCGGTGGGTGATCCGTGCCTGGAGCTCATCGAGGAGGTCCCGGGTTCGGCGTGGGTACGCAACGAGGACAGCAACTTGCATCACATCGGGTTCTGGAGCGAAGGACTGGTCGACGTCAGCACGGGGCTGACCGGTGGCGGTTGTCCGATGCAACTCTGCGGCCGGGCCGGCGCGGATGCGCCGGTGTCCTTCGCCTATCACCGCGACGACGTCCTCGGCGTGCGAATCGAAGTCGTCGACGCGTCCATGCGCGACGCCATGGCGTTCCTGTTCCAGCCGGATCCTCAGGGAGGCTAGGGCTGCGGTGGGCCTGGTCCTGAGGCCGATGGAGGTCGGCGACCTGCCTCTCGTCGGTCGCTGGCTCACCGCACCGCACGTGGCCCGCTGGTGGCTGGCCGGCTCCTCGGTCGAGCGCGAGCTCGACGATCTCCGCCAGAGCGTGACCGGCATGCAGCCGGTGCACGGGCTCCTCGTGGTCAGCGACGACGAGCCCGTCGGGTGGTGCCAGTGGTATCTGTGCTGGCACGAGCCCGCCTGGGCCGTCGACGTCGGCGCAGCACCCGGAGACGTCGGGATCGACTACGCCATCGGTGAGGCGACGCAGGTCGGCCGAGCAATGGGGACCGCATTGGTCGCGCGCCTCGTCGAGCTGGTGCAGGCGGTTCATCCTGGCTGCGGGGTCATCGCCGGCCCTGACGCGCGAAATGTCCGCGTCGCGCCGCGTCCTCGAGAAAAACGGATTCGAGCTGGTGAGGGTCGCCACGCTCCCCTCCGAAGCGACCGACGACCCCGTCGCCATCTACCGGAGGCTCGTGGCGGGCACGCCGTGAGCCCGATTCTCACGCGTCGCTGCGGGCCCAGGCGTTAGCGTCTCGGTCATGGTCGCACAGAGCGCGCCGGCGGCGCGTCAAACGGGTCGTCGTCTGGGGGACGGGATTCGTCGGGAAGATGGTCATCCCCGAGATCGTGCGCCACCCCGGCTTCGAGCTCGTCGGCGTGGGGGTGAGCGCTCCCGACAAGGTCGGCCGCGACGCCGGCGAGATCTGCGGCATCGGGCCGATCGGCGTGGACGGCGACCGACGACATCGACCGACTCATGGGCCTGGAGCCCGACGCGCTGGTCCACTACGGGCCGACCGCCGCCCACGCGCAGGACAACATCGACCTCATCGGCCGGTTCCTCCGGGCGGGCATCGACGTGTGCTCCACGGCCATGACGCCGTGGGTGTGGCCCGCCATGACACTCAACCCACCGTCGTGGATCGAGCCGATCAGCGAGGCCTGCGCCGCCGGCGGCGCGTCGTGCTTCACCACCGGCATCGACCCCGGCTTCGCCAACGACCTCTTCCCCATGACGCTGATGGGGCTCTGCAGCGAGGTGCGTTCTGTGCGGGCCCTCGAGATCCTCGACTACATCAACTACGAGGGTGACTACGAGGACGAGATGGGCATCGGGCGATCACCCGAGTTCACGCCCCTCCTCGAGCACCAGGAGATCTTGGTCATGTCGTGGGGCGCCACCGTGCCGATGATCGCCCATGCCGTCGGCATCGAGCTCGACCGCATCACCACCACCTGGGAGAAGTGGGTCGACGCCGACGTCGATCAAAACTGCAAAGGGCGTCATCAACCCCGGCGAGGTGGCCGCCATCCACTTCACCATCAATGGGATCTTCAACGGCGAGACCCGCATCGCACTCGAGCACATCAACCGGGTCGGCACCGAGGCCGCGCCTGACTGGCCGCGCGGCACAGAGGACGACGTCTACCGCGTCGAGATCGAGGGCTCGCCATCCATCCGCCAGGAGACGGCGTTCCGGTTCACCGACGGGTCCGGGCGCGACGCCGCCGCCGCCGGGTGCCTGGCGACCGGACTGCGTGCGCTCAACGCCGTGCCCGCAGTCAACGAGCTGCGACCCGGCTGGGTCACCGCGCTGGACCTGCCCTTGATTCCCGGTGTGGGCACCATTCGCTGACGGCCGGCGGTCGGCGCCAGGACTCTGCTTCGCTCTGGGTGTTGTCGCTGCGCTGGCGCTCGCCGCGTGCTCGAGCAACCAGACCCCCTCGGCGACGCCGACGACCACGACACGGTCGGCCAGCACCGGCTCTTCGACCTCATCGACCACGTCGACCACGCCGACGAAGTCGACGACGGCCAGCGGCGCCACCTTTGGCCAAGGCGAGGCCGCGGTCATCGCCTCCTGCCAAAGCGATTGGGACACGGTCGAGGTCGCCCTCCAGGCCTTTGACGCGGAAACGGGGAGTTACCCACACCACCGTCGCCGTGGAGCGCCGCCACCTACGCGAGCAACTACCAGCCGCTCACGGCCACAGGTCACGGTGGCCCGTTTCTCCGGGTGGCACCGTTGACGGCGCATTACGTCCTTGAGTACGACGCGGCCGGCGACATCTGGGTGAACCCGCCGGGCCAGTACGGCGCCACGTACAACCCGGCGCGCGACGCGTCGAGCGACGCGTGCTACACCGCTCTCCTCTGAGGAGCGCGAGAGCGCAATCTCAGGGCGGCGCGCCGAGGCCGAGGTTACGTCGACAGGCCGGCGCGATAGGGCGCGAGGTCGAGGCCCGGATAGCGCGCCGCCACGCCACGCAGCGTCTCCTCACTCCAGTACGGGTCGCCGGGTCGCGGGAAGCCGAAGACGTCGCGCTGGCGCTCGGTGCACTGCGGGATGAACTTCGCCCAGCGATCGGGGTGCTGCTTGGGCCAGGCCATCTTGCCGCCCCAGGTCGTCCCGCGGACCTGGTAGTCGGCCAGGATCGAGAAGCGCGACCGCCGCGCGCCGGTCATGTCCGAGCCCCGGTGCAAGATGTCGGTCCGGTACACCAGCAGTGAGCCCGCCGGGCCGATGCACGGCACCTCGCGGGCGGCGAGCGTCCCAAAGGGGAGATACAAGCGGCGTGTAGGGGACGTCCTTGCCGTCGTCGTAGGGCACGATGCACGTCGGCCCGTCCTCGTCGGTGACGTCCGAGAGGTAGATGAAGGTGGTGAGCTGCTGGTAGCGCGCCTCGGGCCGGGGCACGACGAGGCTGTGGCTGCCGTAGTCGCGGTGCAGTGGCTGGTCGTAGTTGACGGCACCGGAGTACTTGGCCCACAGCTCGACTTTGTAGAGGTGCAGCTCGGTCGTCTCGAGGTAGCGCTCGGCGGCGTCGATCAGGTCGGGGTGGACGGCGAGGCGGTTCAGGTCCCAGGAGCGGTAGGGGAACTCCTCGACGCCGGCGAACTGGCTCGAGGCGTAGAGCGGGTGCGCGGCCGGGTCGGCGAAGTACTCGTCGGGGCGCGGGAAGTGCCGCCACAGCGACTCCTGCGCGGCCGACAGCTCGTCGGGGCCGAGGAAGCCCTCCATGAGCGCGAAGCCACGCCCGCGCACCTCGTCGAGGACGGCATCGGGGACCCGCATCGTTCGGCACCTTACGCGCCTGGCGCGCCCCTGTGCAGCCCGTGGCCTGCGCCCGCCAGCCGCCGCCCTCGGTCCGCCGCGCCTACGCTCGTCGCCCATGCGTGCCGTCGTGTTCGACTTCGCTGACCCTGCCTTCCCCGCCTCGCTGGCCGACCTGCCCGAACCTGAGCTTCCCGGTCCGTCGTGGGCGCGGATCGAGGTGACGACCGGTGGCATCTGCGGGAGCGACCTCCATCTCTTCGCGCACAACACGGGCCCCTCCCCGACCCTGGCCTCGGTCGGCACGTTCCCCTTCGTGCTCGGCCACGAAACGGCCGGGCGTGTCGTCGAGACCGGGTCCGGGTGCACGATCGCACCCGGGACCCGAGTGGTGATCGACCCCTGCATCCCTTGCCTGCCGCGGGGTATCGAGCCGCCGTGTGCCAACTGCGCCCGCGGCTGGACGTCGTCGTGCCTGAACCTCGACAGCCGGATCGTCAGCTCGGGACGTTCCCTCGGCTACACCCAGGACCTCGGCGGCGGCTGGGCCGAGACGGTGCTGGCGCACGACTCCATGCTCCATCCGCTCCCCGACGCCGTCCCCGACCGGGCGGGCAGCCTCTACGAGCCCGTCTCCATCGCGTGCCACGGCCTGATGCGGGCCATGCCCGCCGACGGCGACCCCGTCCTCGTCGTGGGCGCCGGCATCATCGGCCTCGCCGCGGTCGCCGCACTTCGCGGCCTGTTCCCCGAACTGCCCCATCACCGTGCTGGCCCGTCACCCGCATCAGGCCGCGGCGGCGGCGGCCTGCGGCGCGCGACCACGTCGTCTACGCCGACCCCGAGAACCGGCACTGGGAGGAGCTGGCGTCGCTCTCGGGCGCCCGCGTGGTCGGGCGCAAGCAGCACCAGATGCTGATGGGCGGCTTTCCCTACGTGATCGAGGCGGTGGGCGCGCCGCAGTCGGTGACCGAGGCGCTGCGCGCCGTGGCGCACCGGGGCACCGTGCTGCTGCTCGGCGCAGCGGGCATCAGCGAAGTCGACCTGACGCCCATCTGGTACAAGGAGGCCGCGCTCGTCGGCTCCATCGACCACACCGTCGACGCCGCGTCCGCGCCCGGGCCTGGCCGGCGGCCCCGACCGCCACTCGGTGGACCGCGCCATCGACGTGCTCGCCGCCGGCTTCCTCCCCGACTCGGTGGTGGTCACCCACGAGTTCCCCCTCGACGGCTACCGCGAGGCTGTCGAGACGGCCATCGACCGCCAGCGCGTCCCACGCCATCAAGGTTGTCTTCCGGCCCTGAGGCACCAACCGCGGCGTCCCGGCGGCATCCGGCCTCCCAGCGAGCGACGCACCTGCTAGAAGTTGCAGCGTGTTGCGGAGGACCGGCCGATCGCGAGGGCTGTTCGTGCCGTGGGCGGTGGCGCTGGGTGTCCTCCTGCTCGCCTGTTGCCCGGCCGGTGCCGGTGCTGCTCCCACGACTGGTGCGCCGACGAGCACGTCCGGCACGCCCACGTCGGGCACGGGCCGGGCGGGAACGGGAACGGGCGGACCCCAGCACGCATATCGCTGCACGTTCAACGTGAACACCGACGCCTTCACCGGGGCCGACGGCACGGCGTCCGCCATCGGCTGGCTCGGCGATTACAACAGCGTGATCACCTGCCTGGGCGGCACCTTCGTCGTCCAGGACGGCCCCGGCGGGCTCTTCCAAAACGACGGCTTCGGGGTCTACGACGGCCAGCGGACGACCTGGGCCGACGTCGACGGCTACCTCCCCGCGCAGGTGACGACCTTCGACGACAAGGGGACCACCGTTGCCATCACGGAGTTCGCGGACGAAGTCACCCTCGGCGGCCACCCCTTCGTCGCCGTCTACAGCCGGGTGCACGTCACCAACCCCACCGCCGACGCAGTGGTCGTGAACCCCGAGGCATCACCCAGCCTGGTCCCCCTCGACACCGCCTCGGACACCGTGCCCGCCCACGGCAGCGTGAACCACGACTACGTCGTGCTCTCGGACCGCTTCGGCGCCGACGTCCCGTGGCCGAGCGACCAGGCGTTGGCCGCTGCGGGCGGCTTCGACGCGCACTTCACCCACATGCGCTCGTTCTGGAACGCGCAGCTCGACGCCATCGCACAGATCAGCGTGCCCGACCCCGCCCTGGTGGACGCGTACAAGAGCGGGTTCATCACCACCCAGATCGCGCGGAGCGGCAACGACCTCGACACCGGGCGTCAACGGCTACGAGAGCGAGTTCAGCCACGACGTCATCGGCATCCTCACCAACCTGTTCACCCAGGGGTACTTCACCGACGCCCATGCGCTCTTGACCGAGGCCCGCAACGTGGTCGGCGGCGCAGGGCCAGTACGTCGACGGCCTCTGGACGTACGCGGTGCCCTGGGCCGTCTACCTGATGAAGACGGGCGACACGTCCTTCGTGGCGCAGAACTTTGCGACCGCCGGGCCGGCCGGCGCGGCGCAGCAGCCGAGCATTCGAGGACGCGGCCCACGCCATCGCGGCCGACCGGACCGGCCCTCAGGGAACCATGGAGGCAACGGACGACATCGACACCCAGGGGTACTGGACGGTGGACGACTACGAGGCGCTGCTCGGCCTCGCGGCCTACCGCTACGTGGCGGCCACGATCGGCAACGAAAGCGAAGCCAGCTGGGCCACCTCGCAGTACGACAGCCTGCTCGCCGCCACCGACGCCGTGCTCGGCCAGACGATCAGCCAGAACAAGCTGGACTACCTCCCCTGCTCGCTCATGCAGCCCAACACGGCCAACCGTTGCGACAACCCGCGCGACGCCAACTGGACGTCGCCCTTCGGCTTCGGCGCCTGGGCCTGGGAGGGCTCGCTGCTCGGAGCCACGATCGCCGGGCCGGGCCTGACGCTGATCGACGCCACCTACGACTACGGGTTCGGCCGCCTCCGGGGCCTCCTCCCAGCCGGCACGACAGGAGGCTTCCCCGACGACTATTACTCGAGCGCCTACGACGCGGAAAACGGATCGGCCGGGCTGGCGGGCTCCACCCACCGAGACCAGGGCATCGTCGACTACGAGTTCATGCTGGCCAACGGGCAGAGCGGGCCCCTGTCGTGGTGGGAGAGCTCGACGGCGCCCGATCCCAACTCGCCCTGGGTCGGTCGCCACCCCGGCGCGGGGCAGGGGTCGTCCCCCCACGCGTGGGGCATGGCGGGCGCCAACAAGGTGCTGCTCGACTCCCTCCTGGCAGAACGGACCAGCGGCGTCCTGGTGGTCGGGCGCGGCGTGCCCTCGGCCTGGCTGCACGCCGGCGCCTCGCCGATCACGGTGACCAAGTACCCCACCACGAAGGGACAGCGGGCCGGCATCACGATCACCGCGTCGAGCGGCACGCAGGTGAGCCTCACCCTCGACGGCGCTCGCCCCTCGGGGCAGGTCCTCTTCCAACTACCCGCGTTCTTGAACGACGTGGCGTCGACATCGGCCGGCACGGTCGACGAGGCCACCGGCACAGTGACCCTGGCGCCGAGCGTGCGCCACGTCACGGTGACGCTGCGGCACCCCGCAGCTGCGGCGTCGGGCTCGGGCTGAGTGGCGGGCTGACCCGCGGCTGACCAGCCCGGCTGACTAGGAGGCGACCGGCCGAGGCACCGGGGTGTCGAGCAGGCGCACGTGCGAGATCGTCACCCAGTTGCTTTGGTGGCGCCGGCGGCGGGCGAGCCGGCGCAGGTCCGCGCTGGCGTTGCCGGCCGGGAGGCCCGCGTAGGCGAGCACGAGCAGAACCAGCACCGTCGCCATCATGGTGGGCCACCACAACGCGATGTCGTGCTCGCGCCGGTTCCCGAGCACGAGGTTCAGCACCGAGACGGCCGCGCAGACGTCGAAGCGGGCCCAGCCACTGCGCAGCGAGAGCAGGAGGCACAGGGCTACCACCGGGAAGAAGTAGAACCCGAGCAGCTCGCTCTCGAAGACGACTCGGAGCGTGAAGGCGATCGCCATCACGAAGAGCACGAAGGGGAGATCGTGGCGGCGCCGACAGGCCACCCAGCCCACCACGATGGCGACCACGGTGACCACCAGCCGCAGGGTCCCGCCGCTGTACATCCCCTGGCCGAGGTAGCGCGCCAGGTGGCTGAACGGCGTGGCCGACTCTGCGGGCGGGTAGAAGGGTTGGTCAACCACGGCGTGCAGCGCGCGGGCCGGCGCCGCCACGAGCTCGGGGAACAAGACGAGCGCGCTGGGCACGACGAGGCGCCAGGCGACTGGCCACGCGTCGCGCCACCGGGCGCGCGCCACGATCGGCGCCACGGCGAGGAGCGCGAGCGGCTGGCAGGCCACGGCGAGGCCGAGCAGCCAGCCGGCCCGGCGAAGCCCACCGGCGCCCTTTTGCTCGACGGCGAGCGCCGCCCACAGGAGGAGCGCCAGGGCGATGCAGTCCTCGGGATGACCCCAGAACACCGCTGCGCTGACGACGCCCAGCCCGGCCAGGACGGCGAGCGCGACTCGCCGCCCGTCGGAGTACTCCCACCGTCGAGCCACCGCATCGAGGGCGAAGAGCACGGTGCACCCGCTTGCGGTCGCCACGGCAGCGAGCAGCACCCCGAACGCTTTGGTGCTGCTCTGGGCGGCCGTCGTCCCGAGCCCCAGGGCGTGACCGACGACCATCAGCGGTGCCAGGAGGAATTCGAAGCCGGGCGGCGAGTCGAGATACGAGGACGGCGAGTACACCGAGGCGAAGTGGCCGTGCCCGATGGCGAGCGCCAGTCCGGCGCTGTTCCACAGGTCGCTGTAGGACTGCCAGCCGTGGCGCGCCGCCGCCAGCCAGAAGAACGAGTAGGCCGCCCCGGCGACGGCGAGCACCATGGTCACGATCAACGGCACTGCTCTCGCGTCGATCCATGCCGACACCCTGCGCATGCGTCCCCCTCTGCATTCGACGCCAGCACGTCCGGCACGTCGCCGTCGGCGTGACGCCAGCCCCGCCCGGCTCGACTGCTGCCGGCACGAAGGCCTCCCCTGGCTGCATTCTGGCATCGCGATCGCGCCCAGACCAGAGCTGGGGCGCCTCAGGAGCAAAAAGCAACGCAACAGCAACCACGCACGGTGCGCGGTGGACGGTGTGGAGGCGTCAGGGCCTGGCGCCATCCCATTCGTTCAAGGGCGGGGTGTGCCAGCGCCACCGAGCTTGCTGGTCCCGACGCGGCAGATCGCGTCGGCCGTTCGCCCACAAGAGCACCTCCCACGGCTCGTCACGCCCGACGTCGTGCCAGGGGAAGAGACGGCACAGCACGGCCGCAGCGAGGGCCCGGTCGGGATGGAAGCGGGCGTCCAGTCCCCTCGCAGCGTCGTCACCGTGGACCAGGAGCTCGTCGCACGCCATGGCGGCGAACCCACCGGGATCCGGCGAGCCAAAGGGGTGGAAGCCGCGCGTATCGGCCGGGGCGGCGTCGATCCCGGCCGCGAGCGCACGCGCGCCGGCAGTCAGGCTCGTCAGGAGCCGGTCATTGGGCGCGTCGATGCGCACCTTTATCTCGTACGCCGCATCCTCTCTGCCACTCCAGAGGTCGACCGAGTACCAGAGCATTGCATTGGCGGCATGCGCCACCACCGACGCGACGGTGAAGTCGAGACCCGGCACCGGAGCGTCCCAGTCGGCGCCGAGGTGGGCCTCGAGGGTCCGCTCGACCAGCTCGGCTGCCGCCAGCACGTCGTCACCGGTCACCGGCGCCACCATACCGACGCCCAGCGGCGCGGTACGAGAAGGAGCACCTCGGGCTCGAGGAGCATCTCCCACGACAGCCTTTCTCGCGAGGATCATGGCGGCGCGGCGGCCGAGTCGCTACTGTCACCGCAATCGCACGTGCGTGCGATGAGCGAGAGGTGGTGTCCCCCGATGTCGACTTCCTCGGTCCGTGCCCGTGCCGTGCTTGGCGGCGTCTTCAGCCTCGCCGTGTTGGCCGCGCCGTTGACCATCGCGCTCGGCGCTGCGCCCGCGGGCGCAGCGAAGTCGGCCAACGGCGTCGAGACCCCGAGCGCACTGCGTTCGTTCCTCCCCGAACAGCCGCGCACCTTCCCGCCGCCGCTGGCGACGTTCACCGTCAACACGACGAACGACACCGATGCGACCAATCCCGCCAGCGGCGTGTGCGCCGACAGTGCGGGCCAGTGCTCCATCCGGGCCGCCGTCGACGTGGCGAACGCGATCGGCCAGAGCGTGACCGTCAACATCCCGTCCGGGACCTACACGCTGACCCTCGGTGACCTCGATGTGACCGACCCGGCCGGCGTCCAGCTCACGGGTGCCGGCGCAGCGACGACCACCATCGCCGCCACCGGCGCCAACGAGCTCCTCGAGGTCACCGGGGCGACGGACAGCGGCGGGTTCGCCGGCGTCACCAACCTCACCCTGAGCGGGGGTACCGGCTCCGAGGTGGAGCAGCAGAACGCGACGCTCGTCTTGAGCGGGGCCACGGTGACCAAGGGGTCAGGGACCGCCGGCGGCGCGGGCATCTTCAGCATCGGGCAGCTCTGGGCCACCAACAGCGTGTTCTCCGACGACGCCGCCACCGGGGAGGGTGGCGCCATCAACAACAACGGCGGCTCGATGCGGTTGAGCGGTGACACGTTCGTCGGCGACACGGCCGGCGTGGAGGGCGGCGCCATCGCCAACTTCGGACCGATGAGCGTCGACAACTCGACCTTCAGCTCGGACGCGACATCCTCGAGCACCGGCGACGTCTTCGCCGGCGCAATCTACAGCGCCGATGAGTCAGAGCTGACCAACGACCTCTTCAACGCGAACAGCGCCACCACGACGGCGAACATCGGTGCCTTCGGCGGTGCGGTCTACAACGACGCGGGGATCATGACCGTGACGAGCTCGACGTTCCTCGACAACTCGACCGACAACCCTGCGACCGCGCAGGGGTTTGGCGGTGCCTACTACGACAACACCGCGACGACGTTCACCTCGAGCACGTTCCAGGGCAACACCGCGGTGAACGGCGACGGCGGCGCCATCGCCGACGAGGGTTCGGGCGACGTCCTCTCGAGCAGCACCGTCAGCGGGAACTCGGCCACGGGGTCCACGGGCCCCGACGGTGAGGGGGCGGCGTCTTCGCCGAAGACCAGGCGAGCTTCTCTGACGTCACCATCAGTGGCAACCACGCCGACGAGCAGGGCGGTGGCCTGTGGGAGGACGACGGCCAGATCGCCTCGAGCTCGCTCATCTCCGACAACACGGCCCCCCTGGGCGCCGGCGTCTACGGCGGCTGGATCTTCCAGGCCACCAGTACGGCCATCGTGGACAACGTCGCGTCGGGTGCGGGCAGCGCCGGCGGCGGCATCTACCTGCCCGGCATAGCCGGCGCCGGGAACCGTGTCGACTTCCAAGCGGTGACCGTGGCCGGCAACGTGGCCGGCAGCGGCGCGGGCTTCGCCATCGAGAGCGACGGCGGCTCGACTGGCGGCGGCACGTTGGCCAACAGCACGGTCGGGTTCAACCGGACCCCGGCCGGCGCCGAGCAGGACTGCGCACTCGTCGGAACCGGGGCCGGGCTCCCGCTCGGCTCGGCCGGTGGCAACGTGGTGGGCGACACGTCGTGTGGCTTCACCACCAGCTCGGACCGTCAGGGCGCGTCGAAGCAGGGGTACTGGATGACGGCCTCCGACGGCGGCGTCTTCAACTACAACGCCGGCTTCTTCGGCTCCATGGGCGGCAAGCTGCTGAACAAGCCGATCGTCGGCATGGCCCACACGCCCGGGAACCTGGGGTACTGGGAGGTCGCCTCCGACGGAGGGATCTTCAACTTCGGTGACGCCGGCTTCTACGGCTCGATGGGCGGCAAGCCGCTGAACGCGCCGGTGGTCGGCATCGCATCGACCCCCGACGGCCTCGGCTACATCGAGGTGGCCTCCGACGGAGGCGTGTTCACGTTCGGTGACGCCGCCTTCTACGGCTCGATGGGCGGCAAGCCGCTGAACAAGCCGATCGTCGGCATCGCCGTGACGCCCGACGGACGGGGGTACTGGGAGGTCGCGTCCGACGGTGGGATCTTCAACTTCGGTGACGCCGCCTTCTACGGCTCGATGGGCGGCAAGCCGTTGAACAAGCCGATCGTCGGCATCGCCGCCGCCGTGGACGGCGCCGGCTACTACGAGGTGGCCTCCGACGGGGGCGTCTTCAACTTCGGCTCCGCCGGCTTCTTCGGCTCCGCCGGGGGCCTCCACCTGAACGCGCCGGTGGTCGGCATCGCCGCCGCCCCGGACAACGCGGGTACTGGACCTTCGCTTCTGACGGCGGCGTCTTCAACTACTCGACCAAGCCCACGACGGGTTCACAGTTCTTCGGGTCGGCGGGGTCGTTGCACCTGGTCAAGCCGGTCGTCGGGGGCGCCGGTACCTGAGTCGCTCAGTCGACGCCAACGGGCGCGGCGCCCTTCACGCTGGTGCGGTACATCTCGCGGCGCACGCCCGAGTAGTCGTTCAGCGCGTTGTGCATGGTGCAGCGGTTGTCCCAGATGGCGAGCGTGTGGACCGACCAGCGCAGGCGGCAGGTGAAGTTCTCGTTGACGCTGTTGCGGTACAGGTGCGCCAGCAGCGTCTGTGACTCCTCCTTCGTCCACCCCTCGAAGCGGGTCGTGTAGATCGGGTTCACGAAGAGGATGGGCTTGTTCGTGACGGGGTGGACCGTCACCACCGGATGGACGTGCTCGGCGTAGGCGTCCGGCGACGGTGCGATCGCCATGGAGGTCAGGTCCTTCACCTGGTCGAGCAACCCACCGGTGCCATAGGCCAACCCGGCGGAATGCACCGCGCGCAGACCCTCGAGGGTGGCCTTGAGCCCGCCCGACAGCGTCTCGTAGGCCAGGTGCTGGTTCGACCACACCGTGTCACCTCCGTGATCGGGCACCTCCCAGGCGTGCAGCAGCGTGTAGGCGGGCGGGGCCGGCAGGTAGCTGAGGTCGCTGTGCCAGGCGTTGGCAAAGTTCAAGACGTCCGCCGGCTCCTTGATGACACGGATCACGTAGGGCCGGTCCTCGAGGGGGTCCACGAAAGGCGTGACGTCGCGCCCGCCGAGGAGGTCGGTGACGCGCTCGAGGTCGTCGAGGGAGAGGTCCTGCCCGGGCAAGAACACCACGAGGTGATCGGCGAGCGCCCGGCGCACGCCGTCGAGCTGCGCCGCCTCGGACACCGCGGCGAGGTCGATGCCGGTAACCGTGGCGCCGAGCGCGCCCGCCACCGGTTCGACCTTCAGATCGGCGCCCTGCGTCAGCGTCGGGGCCTGCTCACACGAGGTGGAGGAGCTCGGCGCCGTTGCGCCAGAAGAACCGCTCGCGGGTCGGCTCGTCGAACCCGGCCACCGCATCGCCGAAGGCCTCGAACGGCCGCCGGCCACCCTCGGGATGGGGGTAGTCGGTCGAGAACATGAACAGCTCGGGGCCACACTGCTCGAGCAGCCACGCGGTGTCCTCGAAGGGGAACGGGGTGAAGCGCACCTGGCGGCGCAGGTACTCAGAGGGCTGGAGCGTCAGCTCCTGGAGGGCGGGCTCGAACTTTGCGAACGAGCGCAGCGCGTGGTCGACGTTGCGCAAGAGCCCCGGCACCCAGCTCGCACCGAGTTCGATGGCCGCCCCGTTCAGCCCGGGATGACGCTCGAACACCCCGTCGAGCACCATGCAGGCCAAGAAGCGCTCCGGCGAGTGGTGCACCACCGGGAAGTCCTTGGACCGCAGGTTCTCCCCGCCGCCCAGCCAGTCCTTGGGCCGGGGCCGGCCGTTGTTGTGGAAGGCCTTGGGCAACAGCTTCCCGCCGCCGACGTGGAGGACGAAGGGCACCCCGGCTTCGGCCAGCCGAGCCCAGACGGGTTCGAGGTCCAGGTGGGTGGGCGAGAATCCGCCGGGAGCATCGGAAGGCACCCACAGGGCGGCGATTCCCAATTGGAGGGCATGCTCGACCACCGCTGCCGCCCGGATCGGATCGTTGAGCGGCAGGTAGCCGACGGCCTTGAGCCTCGGCTCGGGCCGGCAGAAATCCGCCATCGCCCTGTTCAGGGCCTCGGTCCCGCCGTAGAGCACGTCAGGGTCCTTGCTCAACGAGAAGTGGGCGAGGGCGAAGGTCGGGAACACGAGCTGGGCCTCGATCTGGAGCGCATCGAGCACCCGTGCGCGTACATCGGTGTCGAGGGCGCCCGGCGCCTTCCAGCCCTTGGGGCCTTTCAGCACCTCAGGTCCGATCTCCTGGGAACGGTGGGACTCCCACAGCTCGGGCAGGCCGGCCATGAGCTCGGCCGCTCCGGACCCCGCCCCGCCGAACCCGAGGGGCGCCAGCCGGTCCCGCACGGCCTCATCGGCGTAGGGCCCCAGCCACTCGGGTGTCTCCATCAGGTGGCTGTCGGCGTCGAAGATCGGAGTTTGCACAGGAGCCTCCTGATGCCCGTCATCGTCTCACCTCTAGCGTAGACCTGCGGACACGCACGTCGAGGAGGCCGAGGCGTCTCAGACAACATTTATGGGGGTCATAACTTTCTCTGACCTGGCGTACAGACCCAGCCTGTGAAATGGACTTCGTGAAGGACTCCCGGCTCAGGGACGTTCAAACGGAGGATCGATGACCGAAGAACACAACGACCAGTCGACAGACCAGCCCGCTGGCGGCCCGGGACCAGAGGCACCTGCGTCCCCGACGGCCGAGACCGCGGGCGAGGCCATTGCTCTGCCGGCGGCAACTCCCCCGCCGCCGGCGGATTCTTCGACGCTGCCCGGGCAGCCGCAGACGCCCACGCACGGGGTGCCACAAGGCGTGCCGCTGGGTATGGCGCACACAATGGACCAGCAGCCGGACCCGGTCACCGCGCCCCAGCAGGTGCCAGACGACGTGCCGGCCACGACCGGCAGCACCCCTCCGCAGGGCATCTACGCCATGGGCGCACTGGCGGGCAATCCCGCACTCGATGAGCCTGCCGGCGCGCCCGCCACTGCGGACGTTGCGGCCGGGGCCGGCGCCGGTGACGGCGGATACGGCGGGTTCGGCGGCCCCCCGACCGATCCGAACGCGCCGAAGTGGTCGGCTCCCCAGGGCGCCGGTGCTGGTGCGGCTGCGGGCGGCAAGCACCGCGACCACACGTTTCGTAACGGCGTCCTCGCCGGCGCCGCCGCGGTGGCCCTCCTGGGCGCGGGCGTGGGCATCGGCTTCGCCGCCTCGAGCTCCAACGGCTCCTCCAACCTCTCCGCCCTGAACGCGTCGGGCGGCACCCGCCTCCCCTCTGGCTCGGGTTCGGGCTCGTCGGGCAACGGCTTCAACGGCTCGCGCTTCGGCAACGGATCCCCCTTCGGCGGCGGCAACTCAGCGAACTCGGGCAACTCCGGCAACTCCGGCAACTCGGCCAACAGCGGCGGAGGCTCGGGGTCGACGAGCTCGGGCGCAGGTGGCCCGGGCGACGTCAGCGCCATCGCATCGAAGGTCGACCCGGGGCTCGTCGACGTCAACACGACGCTCGGCTACCAGCAGGAGGAAGCGGCGGGCACCGGCATCGTGCTGACGTCCAACGGCGTCGTCCTGACCAACAACCACGTGATCGACGGCGCCACGAGCATCTCGGTCACCGACGTCGGAAGCCACAAGACCTACACGGCGAGCGTGGTCGGCTACGACCGCACCAAGGACATCGCGGTGCTCCAACTGAACAACGCGTCGGGTCTCCAGACAGCCACCATCGGCAACTCGTCCAACGCCTCGGTCGGTGAGCAGGTCGTCGGGATCGGCAACGCCGGCGGGACCGGCGGGACGCCCAGCGCGGCCGGCGGGACCGTGACGGCGCTCAACCAGTCGATCACCGCCAGCGACGAGGGAGACGGCACGTCCGAGCAACTCAGCGGCCTCATCCAGACCAACGCGGACATCCAGCCGGGTGACTCAGGTGGCGCCCTCGTCAACACCTCCGGCCAGGTTCTGGGCGTCGACACCGCCGCCTCGGATGGCTACTCGTTCCAGTACAACGGGCAGTCCACGGGAGACCAGGGCTTCGCCATCCCGATCAACACCGCGCTCGTCCATCGCCCACTCCATTGAGAACGGGGACGCGTCGACGACGGTCCACATCGGCGAGACGGCCTTCCTCGGCGTCGAGATCAGCCCCAACGGCTCGAGCTCGGGCTCGAGCGGCTCCAGCCCGTTCGGTGGCGCCAGCCCGTTCGGAGGCATCGGGGGTAACACCGGCGGCACGGGCAACACCGGCAACACGGGGAACACCGGGTCCTCCGGCGCCGGTTCGGCCTCGGGTGCTTCGGTGGCCGGCGTCGTGACCAACGGTCCGGCCCAGGAGGCGGGCCTCGCCGAGGGCGACGTGATCACCTCGATCGGCGGCAAGACCATCAGCTCGGCCAACGACCTCACCAACGACATGGCTATCTACCACCCGGGCAACAAGGTGCAGATCGGCTGGACCGACAGCTCGGGCCAGAGCCACACCGCCACAGTGCAGCTTTCCTCGGGGCCGCCGCAGTAAGCGGTCGTCGGGACCCTGGGAACACAGGACGAGCGGCGGAGCGATCCGCCGCTCGTTCGCGTCCGGGAACCGGATCCTCGAATTGGACGTGAGTACAATCGACTCCGGCGTAGCGCTACATCGCGTAGATGCTGCGGATCACCTCGGAAATGGTCGTGGTGTCCTCCACGACAAGCTTCAGGGCTTCCTGTCGGAGGGAGCGCATGCCCTGCTTCTCCGCCTGTCGGCGAAGCTCGTCCTGGGTGGCCCAGCCGACGATGAGTCGCTTGATCTCGGGCGTCATCTGGAGCAGTTCGTAGACCCCGATTCGGTCGAGGTAGCCGGTGTGGCCGCAATAGTTGCAGCCGCCACCTTGGTAGAACTGGGTCTTGGGCTCCGCCCCGCTCTCTTCGTAGAAGGTGAGCTCTTCTTTGGACGGCGTATAGGACGTCTTGCACGACGGGCAGATGCGCCGCACCAGGCGCTGACCGACGATCGCAATGACCGACGAGGCGATCAGGAACGACTCGATCCCCATGTCCAAGAAGCGGTGAAGGGCTGACACGGAGTCGTTGCCGTGCAGAGAAGAGAGCACGAAGTGCCCGGTCAGGGCGGACTGCACGGCAATGCGGGCGGTCTCGACGTCACGGATCTCACCGACCAGGATCACATCGGGGTCCTGGCGCAGGATTGACTTCAGCCCGGTGGCAAAGGTCAGGCCCGCCTGCTCGTTCGTCTGGATCTGGTTGATCTTGGGAAACACGAACTCGACCGGGTCCTCAATCGTCATGACGTTGCGGCTGCGATCGCTGACCTCGGTGAGCGTGGCGTAGAGCGTGGTGGTCTTGCCGCTTCCTGTCGGACCGGCGCACAGGACCATGCCGAAGGGCGCGCGCACGAGCTTCGAGTAGGTCTCGTGCGTGTCGGCTGGCATCCCTAGATCGTTGAGACGGAGCACGGAGCGGTTCTTGTCCAAGATCCGCAGGACGCACTTCTCTCCCCAGATCGTCGCGACGGTCGCCACGCGGACGTCCGTTTCCTTCTCGTCGATCGTGGTCGTGAACTGACCGTCCTGAGACCGGCGCTTCTCAACGATGTTGATGTCAGCCATGATCTTGATCCGGCTGACAAGCCCGACACCCATGATTGTCGGGAGCTCCAGGACGTCTTTGAGGGCACCGTCGACCCGGAATCGGACGTAGATCACGTCCTGTGACGGCTCGATGTGCACGTCCGACGCCCGGTCGCGGACCGCCTGGGTCAAGATGTTGTCTACGACCTGGACGACCGGGGCGTTGTCGGCAACGACGTTCGTGGTCTCGACCTCTGCCTGGCGCTTGTTGCGGGAGGCGTCGACCGCCTCGAAGGCCTGCACCAGGTCGTTGACGCTGTCGATGGCCTGGTAGCTGCGGTCGATCGCCCATCTGATGTCGGTCATCGGTGCCAATGTCAATCTGACCGAATGCCCGGTGGTGGCAGCGAGCAGGAACCGAAGCTCGTCGCTGGGCTGCGCCACTGCGACGCGGAGCCCGTCGTCGCCGAGGTGGACGGGAATGGCCAGGTGTTCGCGTGCGATGGCCTCTGGTACCAGGGCAAGGGCCATCGGATCGGGTGTGTCGCGACGGAGGTCGGTGACGGGCATTTCAAAGAAGTCCGCCAGCGCGTCCACCAGGCTGCGCTCATCGAGCGCTCCGATGTCGACGAGCACCTCGCCAAGCCGCTTGCCCGAGCCCGTCTGGAGTTCAAGAGCCGACGCGATTTGTTGTTCGGTGACGAGGTTCCTCGCCACGAGAACCTGTCCGAGAAGACCCTTGGGCCGCGACCCTTCGCTGGGGCCTGCCCCGATCGTTTGCACTGCCGCTTCGATCTGTCCGTTCGGCCCCAAGGCTCCCTCGTCGGCTCCGTCTTCGCGCTCGAGCGTGAGGACGTCTCCGCTTGGCTCGGATTCGCTGAGATCCCTGCGTCGTATTTTCATAGTGGTCTCGCTGGGGCTGAGGCGGCGGAAGGTACCGCCATTTCCGCCAACTCTCCTTGTGCCTGCGTTGTCGGCGGAATGGCCCTCATCCTTGAGCGCCGGGGCGAGACCAGGGCTTGCGGGCCGGCCGGACACGGTGGCCGGCCCCTCAATCAGTGCTGCGCCAGCCTCACAATGGCGATCAGCGTGGCCAGCACGGCGGCACTCAGGATGCAGATCAAGCCCCAGCCGACGCTCACGTCGGCCAGTGCGGAAGTGGGCACCTGCGAGATCTTCTGCACAATCCGGAACATGTCGTAGATAGCAAAGACCGTTGTCGCGGCCGCGATGACCGTCGTGAGGATTCCCAGCTGGAGCTCCTCCGAGGTCATCTCGAAGCAGGCGAAGATGACGATGAGGGTGCCACCGATGAACGTCACCCAGCCGTTGACCCCGATCAGCGTCGAAATCCCGGGATCGATGCCGTTGAGGGATACGTGGAAGTTCGCGGCTCCAACATTCCCGTTGACGTGCACCCAGGCACCGACGGATCCGAACATCAGCGCGATCCCGCAGACGAGGAGCAGGAGGAGGCCAACGTTGAACGTGAAGCCAGTCGCCTTGGACCTCGACCACACCGAGGCGTAGGGATTGACCGACGAACGTGGCCCGGCAGTTGACGGGTTCGAATGGGTCGTTGCCTCGTCCGGACTGTCGCCCGCCACCATCCAACCCTTGGCGGCGGTCCAACGCCGCCGCGCTGTCCAGTCGTGACCGTCCCAATACGTCTGGTCGCTGGGATTGGCAGGGGCGGGGTACCACCCAGGCGCCTTGGGTTCCGCTCCCGACCAAATCGGCGCCTCGTCTGCCTCCAATGCCAGCGGCGGGGCAGTCCCAGCCTCTTCTTGTTCCATATTCATCTCCTCCGATGGACTTCTTGTCGTGCCTGCCCAGGTCACCACCTAGCTTTCCCTGTATCGGCCCACAGGACGTGGACCATGCGGCAATTCTTTCTGGGTCGTCCTCTCCCCGAACCGCCGCGCACCAGAATGTTCGAATGCCGCGGCGAAACAATGCACGGAAGAGTCAGAGGCAGCCCGCCGAAGGCACGGAACGGATCGCGGGTCTGGGATCTCACTGGCGGGCAGACGGTGTTCCAAAGAGGCCATACCCGAGCCAAGGCGACGCATTGACCGCTGCGCTCGTGCGCAGACAGGAATCGGGAGTGGAGCTCAACGTCTACCGCTGCGACGTCTGCGCTGCGTGGCACATGGGCAAGTCGAGTCGCGACGAGTCCTAGTCAGGGAACTCGAACATGCGTCTGAAACCCGTCGTGTTGGTGCGAAGGCGGCAGCTGCACGTATGACTACGGAAACACAATTGTTCTGATCCCCCCAACTCTTGGGTTCGGACTTACGCACGATCGGCCGACAGTTGCACTACGGCTCATCAATCCTTCCCAGAGCTCGGCCTTTTACCGGGTAATGGGGGTTACTGTCGAGGTAGATGAGGCGGGGCGGTCCGCACATTTGGGGTGATCTTGGCGACGTGGCGAACGAACTTGCGAAATCGAGTCTTACCGTCTCTGCGGTTGAACCTCGCGCTGCCCTTGCACCGCCGTGGCGAACGATGCGTACCCAGTCACGGCTTTGAACCGTCCTCGTTCCCTGGGAACCACCCGTTGACATGAGCCGAGAGCGAATTCTGGGCGCATTCACGCCACCAGGGACGTCACGCATCCCGTCGTCGCGGCCCGGCGAGCCACCCGTCTGCGTCTTGAGGGCAACGACGAGGCGGGCTTCACGCTGATCGAGATCATCGTCGTCGTGGCGATTCTTCCCTTGGTCATCGGTGGTATTGCGGCGGCGCTGCTCGCCGTCTTCGGCCTGCAGGACCAGACGACGAACCGCATCGGGGACTCCAACGATGTCCTTACCAGCTCTTCCGTCTTCAACAAGGACGTCCAGAGCTCCCAGATGATCGAAACATCAACGACGCCGGCCTGTGGCAGCAATTCCCAGACACAGATCCTCGGAATGGAGTGGGGTCTCGATGCGAACCAGAACTACGACACGGTCGTCTCCTACGTGCTCATAGCCGGGAACGGCTTCGGCAGCGGCAGCGGCCCGTCGAAGGATCTGGTCCGACAAATCTGCACGTCCGGCGCATCGACCACGCCCAACAGCACGTTCGTCGTCTCGCACGATGCGGGCTCCCCGACCGTCGCCTTCAACCCTGGCGGCTTCCTCGGTGCCAATGCCACCTGGAAGTCGACCCAGGGTCTCTTCGGAGTCACGATCACCACAACCGAGCCCGGCAGCAACTACACGTACACGCTGAGTGGGCTGCCGGCCGCGAGCACCTCGACCGGGGGCCAGGCTTCTTCGATCTCACAGACTCCGAACCCCGCTGGGTGCAACCTGGCCAGCCCGGGGAGCGGCGCGTACGCCCAGACTCTTTGCTTCGCGGACTTCACTGGCTTCACCGACCCCACCAGCACCTGCCAGCAGATGAAGCTGTCGATCGCGAACTCTCCTGACTTTCTGCAGTTCTGCGTGATCGAGAGCCCAAACGACACGGCGGCGCCGCAAGGCATACCGACGTACTACAGCGAGGGCACCGGCGGAAATGACAGCGAGGCCTATCTGGGCAACAACGGCTTCTACACCGGCGTCGCAGGCCTCCCGGCGCTGTCACAACGGAGCCAGACCTCGGCGACTCTCGACACACCGACGTGGCCGAACGGTTTCGCCGGAGCGCCATTCCAATTGACCACCATCACCTTCTCGAACATCCAGGTGGTGAACGCCGTCGGCGAGCCGGCAACGGGCTGGATCCTGGTTACGGGAGACGCCGAATCGACGGACACAAACGGCTGGCTGGAGTTCCAGAACTCCAGCGTCCAATGGAACATCCTCCCGAACTCGAGCACCTCTCTCTGGGGCAACTCCTGCTACGACAGCGCTGACACCAGCATCACCAACAACACGGCCAACAACGGCGTGCTCGACTGGATCGGGCCCACGCCTCCGACCGCACCCGAGGTCGGGATGAACGGCCAAGGCGATCCCGCAACCACGCCACCGTCAAGCGCATATGTCCAGGCGCTCCCCGCGACCGCCTACACGGCCAATGCTGCCAACCCGAGCCTCTCCTACAACACCGACTCCAACGGCGTCCTCTGCCAGGCCAACACGTCTCTGAACAAGACGGGTTCGCTGATGGTGGCTGCGCCAGAGCCGTCGGGATCGAGCGCCCCACAGAATGTCAGCGTCACCCTCCAGGGCGAGAGTCTGCAGGCCATCTTCCTGGGAGTGGAACTGTGATGCGGGCACGCACGATCTTCAGGCGCGTCGTCGCCAGATGGCAACACCGGACAACCGAAGCCCGGTCTTCCGAGCGTGGCGACACCCTCATTGAGGTCCTGTTGGCGATGGTCATCCTGGGTATCGCCTCCGTTGCCCTCCTCGCGGGTTTTGCCACCTCCATTTCCGCGTCGGCGCAGCACCGCAACATCGCATCGCTCGACTCGTCAGCCAGGGTCGCTGCCAACGAGGCCATCGCCGATGTGCAGCAACAGGCCCAGGCCGCCGAGGGCCAGTCGAATAACCCATTTGCGTGCAGCGCCTTCACCCCGAGCTTCACCAATCTCGCCGGATCGTTCACGGTCGCCCCACCCACGGTGACTTATTGGAACGGTACCGGCTGGGTTTCCAGTTGCACGGCCAACGTTCCGCAGCAGTACACGCTGACCATCTCGTCCGGCAGTTACAGCACGACGGTCACCACCGTCATCTCGGACCCGTCGTCGCCAGGATCACCCACCACTCTGGGCTCGCCCTCGCAACTCCAATGGCTCGTGCAGCCCGGCGGTGGCACAGCGGGGACCCCGATCACGCCCCAACCCGAAGTGGCTGTCGAGGACGCGTCGGGCAACATCGTCCAGAACGACTTTTCTTCGGTCACGTTGCAGGCATCCGGACCCGGAACGATGTCGAACACCTGTTTCGGGGTGGAGTCGTACGGGATCGTCCAATTCTCGGGCTGCAGCCTGAGCGCAGGGGGTCAGTATTCCATCACGGCGGACGACTCGAACTCAAGCGTCTCGGCCACGTCGGGCGTCAATGTCACTATCTCCAATGCGCCGCCGGCGAAGTTGGTCTTGACGTCGGCTGTATCCGGTACGACCTCCAACAAGGCCACTCTCGGTCCGATCACAGTCACACAGGAGAACGCCTTCGGAAGTGCGACCACCTCTGCAACAGCAACGACCGTCACGCTGAGCTCGACCTCCACGGCCAACCCGCTGTGCGCGGCCTCCACGGGCCCGAGTTTTGCCTTGACGTCGGGGGGTGCGTCAGTGACGTCGGTCACCATCCCCGCCGGGCAATCGAGTACGACGTTCTTCTACGGGGACACGGTCGCCGGAACGCCCACGGTGACTGCAAGTGCCGCCGGCCTCGCGTCGGGCAGCCAAAACGAGACCATTTCCGCGGGCACCACCCCAGTGAAGATCGGGTTCACGACGAGCCCCTTCACCGCAGGGGCATCGAGCCCCGCTGCCAACGGATTGTTCACGGTCGCCGACCGAGGACACCTACTGCAACCCGACGCCGAAGACGGGCTCGACCACTGTCAACCTCTCCTCGAACTCCGCGGGAACCTACATCTTCAGCACGACGCAGAACGCGAAGACGCCCACTGGCGCCACTTCGGTCTCGATCACCGGCGGGACCGCGTCCACGAGCGTCTACTACGGCGACGCCGCATCGGGGACGCCAACCATCACCGCGTCCACCACCGCCCTTGGTTCCGCGACCCAGACCGAGACGATCACCGCGGCGCCCACCAAGCTGGTGTTCACGACCCAACCGGTCACGGGCAACGCCTACACGGACGCGAACATCGGGCCGATCACCGTCACCGAGGAGACCGCCGCGGGCCAGCCGACGACCGTGGGCGAGACCGTCAACTTGTCCTCGACCTCGCCTGGCACCTACATCTTCAACACGGCCCAAGGTGCCACCACGCCAACGGGCAACACCAGCCTGACAATCCCGAACGGCCAGTCGTCGGTCACCTTCTATTACGGCGACACCAGAAATGGCTCGCCGACCATCACCGCGGCGGCCAACGGCTTGACGCCTGCCACTCAACCCGAGACCATCAATGTCGGCCCGCTGGCTTCCTACTCGCTCTCCAACCCGGGTACCCCCAAAGCGGGAGTCGCCTTCACCGAGACGATCACCGCCAAGGACGCCGGCGGGAACACGGTGACCAGTTACAGCGGGAACCAGTGCCTCACCTTCAACGGTCCCGCCAACTCTCCCAACGGCACTGCCCCCTTGTATCCGGTCCAGGGCGTCTGTCCTTCTGGGTCCTTGGTGGTCTTCACCAACGGCGTGGGCACAGCGGCGATCACCCTCTACGACGCTCAGACGACAGCGCTGAGTGCGACTTCGGCCTTCATCACAGGCAGCTCGACAAGTTTCAGCGTCGTCGCCAGCAGCGCGTCAGCGTTTGCTCTCGCCACCCCTTCACCCATCGCAGGCACATCCTTCACCGAAATGGTCACGGCGACAGACCCCTACGGCAACACCGCGACGAGCTACGGCGGGACGGGCGGGCAGGCCGAGTGCGTCACGTTCAGCGGACCCTCTAAGTCGCCGAACAACACCGCGCCGCTCTATCCGGCAAAGGGCAGTTGCACGTCAGGCTCCTCGGTGACGTTCACCAGCGGCATCGGCATCGCCACGATCACTCTCTACGACGCACAGACAACGACGTTGACGGTCACGACCACGGCCACTCCCACTCTCACTGGCGCTTCGGCCTCATTCAGCGTCGCCACGGGTCCCCTCGCCTCACTGACTGTCACCAGCCCGGGCGGACAGACCGCAGGGCAACAGTTCACTGTCAGCATGACCGGTACAGATGCCTACGGAAACGGGTTCACGGGCATCCTCACACCAACCTTCACAGGTCCCTCCAACGCGCCCAATGGGACGGCCCCGGTCTATCCGCCGTCGGTCACGTTCACCAACGGGAGCGCGACCGCGTCGGTGACCCTCTACGACGCGCAGACGACGACGCTCAAGGTGACATCGAGCGTCAGCGGCACGTCACCCTCGTTCGCGGTCGTTGCGGCTGGCGTTTCGACATTGACGGCAACGTCTGGAGCCAATCAGTCCGCCACGGTCAACAGTGCCTTTACCAACAAGCTGGTGGTCACTGCAACCGACGCCTACGGTAACGCCGAGTCCGGCCTGGCCGTCACCTTCGCGGCTCCGGCCAGCGGCGCGAGCGCGACCTTCGCGTCGTGCACCTCCAACCCGAACACGTACTCGTGTACGCAGAACACCGGCACCAACGGGCAGGCCACATCGTCGACGTTCACTGCCAATGGCGCCAATGGCGCGTACAGCGTCACCGCGTCCGCAGGAGCCGCCGCTCCTGCTACGTACGCCGAGTCAAACCGAGCGAACCAGACCATCTCCTTCACTTCGACGAAGCCGTCAGGCGCCACGCTGAATGGTGCCACCTACACGGTGACGGCCACCGCGACTTCGGGCCTCACCGTGACCATTACCGTCGACTCGACGTCAACGAGCATCTGTTCCATCAACGGCGGCGTCGTGAGCTTCAACGCCGTCGGCACCTGTACCCTCGACGCCAACCAGGCCGGAAGCGCCATCTGGAACCCGGCACCTCAGGTCCAGCAAAGCTTCACGATCGCCAAAGGCACCCCGACCAACGTCGTGACCAACGTCCCGGCCAGCCCGACGCTCGGCCAGAGCGTCACCTTCACGGCGACAGTCACCGGGCCGGTTGGCGGGGCCACCCCGTCGGGGGCGGTTACCTGGACGCTGACCGGACCGGTGACGTCGTGCGCGAGCACCACTGGTCCGAGTGGCACCACCAATGTGGCCACGTACACGTGCGTCATCGCGGCGTCAGGGGCCGGTTCCTACAGTGCGACGGCCGCCTACGCCGCCGACTCCAACTACAGCGCGGTGACCTCGAGTGCGGACACCTTCGCGGTCGCCAAGACCACCCCGACCAACGTCGTGACCAACGTCCCGGCCAGCCCGACGCTCGGCCAGAGCGTCACCTTCACGGCGACGGTCACCGGCCCCTCGGGGGCACCCACGCCGACCGGCGGCACGGTGACCTGGACTGTCGGCGGGACCGCGGGGACCACCAGCTGCACGACGTCGTCCACCACGACGCTCAATGCATCTGGTCAGGCCACCTGCGTGCTGCCCGTCCCGACCACGGGCACCTACGTCGTCTCGGACTCGTGGAACGGCAACACCAACTACAACTTGGTGGCATCGGCCAACGACACGGTGACGGTCGCCAAGACCACCCCGACCAACGTCGTGACCAACGTCCCGGCCAGCCCGACGCTCGGCCAGAGCGTCACCTTCACGGCGACGGTCACCGGCCCCTCGGGGGCACCCACGCCGACCGGCGGCACGGTGACCTGGACTGTCGGCGGGACCGCGGGGACCACCAGCTGCACGACGTCGTCCACCACGACGCTCAATGCATCTGGTCAGGCCACCTGCGTGCTGCCCGTCCCGACCACGGGCACCTACGTCGTCTCGGACTCGTGGAACGGCAACACCAACTACAACTTGGTGGCATCGGCCGACGACACGGTGACGGTCGCCAAGACCACCCCGACCAACGTCGTGACCAACGTCCCGGCCAGCCCGACGCTCGGCCAGAGCGTCACCTTCACGGCGACGGTCACCGGCCCCTCGGGGGCACCCACGCCGACCGGCGGCACGGTGACCTGGACTGTCGGCGGGACCGCGGGGACCACCAGATGCACGACGTCGTCCACCACGACGCTCAATGCATCTGGTCAGGCCACCTGCGTGCTGCCCGTCCCGACCACGGGCACCTACGTCGTCTCGGACTCGTGGAACGGCAACACCAACTACAACTTGGTGGCATCGGCCGACGACACGGTGACGGTCGCCAAGACCACCCCGACCAACGTCGTGACCAACGTCCCGGCCAGCCCGACGCTCGGCCAGGTCGTCACCTTCACGGCGACAGTCACCGGGCCGGTTGGCGGGGCCACCCCGTCGGGGGCGGTTACCTGGACGCTGACCGGACCGGTGACGTCGTCCGCGAGCACCACTGGTCCGAGTGGCACCACCAATGTGGCCACGTACACGTGCGTCATCGCGGCGTCAGGGGCCGGTTCCTACAGTGCGACGGCCGCCTACGCCGCCGACTCCAACTACAGCGCGGTGACCTCGAGTGCGGACACCTTCGCGGTCGCCAAGACCACCCCGACCAACGTCGTGACCAACGTCCCGGCCAGCCCGACGCTCGGCCAGAGCGTCACCTTCACGGCGACGGTCACCGGCCCCTCGGGGGCCACCACGCCGACCGGCGGCACGGTGACCTGGACTGTCGGCGGGACCGCGGGGACCACCAGCTGCACGACGTCGTCCACCACGACGCTCAATGCATCTGGTCAGGCCACCTGCGTGCTGCCCGTCCCGACCACGGGCACCTACGTCGTCTCGGACTCGTGGAACGGCAACACCAACTACAACTTGGTGGCATCGGCCAACGACACGGTGACGGTCGCCAAGACCACCCCGACCAACGTCGTGACCAACGTCCCGGCCAGCCCGACGCTCGGCCAGAGCGTCACCTTCACGGCGACGGTCACCGGCCCCTCGGGGGCACCCACGCCGACCGGCGGCACGGTGACCTGGACTGTCGGCGGGACCGCGGGGACCACCAGCTGCACGACGTCGTCCACCACGACGCTCAATGCATCTGGTCAGGCCACCTGCGTGCTGCCCGTCCCGACCACGGGCACCTACGTCGTCTCGGACTCGTGGAACGGCAACACCAACTACAACTTGGTGGCATCGGCCAACGACACGGTGACGGTGCAGACAGCCCCCACCGCAGTGGTCCTGGCGAACGGCGGGACGGCGAAAAAGGCCGACTCGGGTGACACAGCGACGATCACCTTCAACGAGGCGCTGCAGGCGTCCACGATCTGCTCGTCATGGACCGGGACGGGCACCAAGACCCTCACCAACGCCACAATCACCTTCACCAACAACGGGTACAACGACACCTTTGCCGCCACCTCTTCGAGTTGCACAGGCGGAGGCAACTTCGGCACGGTGGGCACCGGTGCCAGCTACGTGTCCGGCCCAGTGACGTTCACCAACTCCACGATTTCTTGGAACCCGACCACTGACAAGCTCTCCTTTACTCTCGGAACGCTCGGCACCGGAACGTTCAACGTCAGCACGAACGTCACCGCCGGGTTCCCCGGGTACACCGCGAGCGGCTCAGTGACAGACACGTCGGGCAACGCGATCTCCACGACGACCTTCACCTCGACAACGGCGACTGGCTTCTAACTGACCCATGAGCGCGCACCCGAATCCTCTGACCCCAACCCTCAGTCGGCACCATCCGCAGCGACCGGCCCAGTGGCGAGCTTTGCTCTCGCGCGTCCGCGGCGCGGGTCGCGCACCGGTGGAACACGACGAGGATGGCGCTGTCCTCATCCTGGCCCTGATCTTCCTGGTCACCGTCGGCCTGGTCATCACCGCCCTGCTCAACTGGGCCGGAACCAGCCTCGCCGCGACCGGCAGCTTTCCAGACCGAGCGGAACGTGGAATACGGGGTCACCGCCGCGGTGAATCTGGCCGTCCAGAACACCCGCTATTCGTTCGACGTCGGATCGCCTACACCATTCCTCAACAACCCTGCGCCGGAGCTCTGCGCCACCTACGCGATACCCAACGAGTCGGCCAGGTCGACGTCTACTGCACCATGGTGTGGCAGCCCTACAGTTCGAACACCAGAGTCTTCACCTATTCGGCCTGCACCTCCACCAGCGTCAACAACAACAGCCCGGCCGACTGTGCAGCCAAGCCGCTGTTGCAGGCCCAGTTCGCCTTCTACGACTACCCTTCGGCGGCATCCATCTCGAGCAGCCCGCCCAGAGTGCACGCTGATTGCTTCGAACGGATCATGCGGCGAGAACATGACCGAGCTCAGCTGGCTCTGGAACCCGGTGGTGCCGGCGGTGACCCCCGCTCTCGCCAAATCACCGGACCCATCACCGGCGGCACCACCGTGACGATCCAAGGCACCGGGTTCACCGGCGGCGAGACAGTGAATTTCGTGCAGCAGAACCCGACATCGGGGGCGTACAACCCAGCGGTGCCTGCCGACCATCGTCGCCAACCCGTCGCCGGGCTGCTCCCTCCCGACGTGCCTCCAGGTGACATCACCCGTCGTCACCAGTCGGCACGGCGTACTACGTCACTGTCACCACGCCCGGAGGCACCAGCCAGACGACGACGAGCGACTCCAACTCCTTACGTGCCCACGTTCACGTACGCCCCGGCCACGCCGACCGTCAACGGCCATCGTCGGGACCAACGCCGGGTCGATTACCGGTGGGACAGCGGTGCTCATCCAAGGCACGGGCTTCTGGAGCGATCCAACCCGCAGTTCCCGACCCAGGTCTTCTTCTGCCCCGACCACGGGTCGGACCTGCACCCCCGGTTCGGTCCTGCAGCGTCACCTCGCCGGCGACGGGCTCGTCGCTCGAGACCATGACGGCGTTGACACCGGCCGTGAGCTCAGCGGGCACGTACTACGTGCAAGTCGAGTCGTACAACCTCTACAGCACTCGCAGAGCGATCATCGTTCACCTACAACGTGCATGTGCCGATCGTCATCTCCATCGCACTGGACGACCCCGTCCAGCGGTGGAACGGGAACCGCGCTCACCATCACGGGCGCCAACTTCCTCACGGGCTCGACCGTCGGCTTCTGCGCCGACACGGGCGGAAGCTACATCGTCGGCAACTGCTCAGATCAACGGCTGACGGTCAGCACAACGGCGACCGTTGGGGTCACTATGCCCGACCCAGATCACCGTCACCGTCCCGACGCTCGCCGGCACGGCACCTACTACCCCATCGTCACGCTGCCCGCGCAGTACAGCCAAACGACGTTCCCCCGTCGCAGGCCTACAACCAGCCCGCCGACACGTTCACGCACACTTAGGCCCTGGCCAGATGGCGGAGATCCTGATGGCGGCAGGCGGACGCTCCAGAGAAGGCATCGGAGAAGGGAGACTGCACACGCGGCCCTGCTCGGCCGGCTGCCAATTGCGGACTTGACTGGGGCGTTCCGATGAGCCCTTCAGAGACGCCAGAAAGAGGCCGATGTTTCCAAGGGGAGGCAACCCCGGCTGAACGAGGCTCACCGCGCCGAGCAGAAGCTGGCTTTGAGAGTCGGCGCAGGCGGCAGCACCCGGGAGTTCACAATGGAGAACTGGCGAATCGAGGACTCACCGCCGTCGGACCGCGTCCTTGTGTCCGCGCGCCCATCTGGAGGGCAGGCCGGGTACCGATTCGCCGTCGCTCGGCGTACAGAGTTTCTCCGGACGCCCGACCGGGCAACGTCATGGTGAGCGCCAGGCGGGGAGACCGCAAGGCACCCAGACACGCAAAGGACGACGACGCCGACCTCCGCTCCACCGTATGAAGAGGTCCAGAGCGGCTCGTTGACGAACGGAGCTTCACCAGAGGCCGCGGTCGCCGACTCGATCTGCGCCTCGAGAAGACGCTGATCCGAGCGCAACCTGGCCACGCAGGCACAGATCGACCAGGCTCGACGGAATGCCAGAGGACGATGGGTCGGATGCCGGCGAGAGGCTCGTCAGAACAGGGGTCATCGGCGAGCGAGATCTCATCGACGCCACGGGCCGAACTCTACGGCATGGCTGTCGCCGACCTCCGGCAGACGGACCCCGAGCCCGAAGCGCTGGGCCTCATCCCCGACTCCGTCGCCCGCGAGCACTTCGTGATCCCCATGGTCCTCGACGACGTCGGCCTCCACGTCGCGATGGCCGACCAGCCGTCGAGTGAGCTCGTGGCCCTTCTCGGCGAGACGAGCGGCGCCGCCATCCGGCCCATGCTGGCGCCTCTCTCCGAGATCCGCCGCGCCATTGAGAACAACTACCGGGCCATCGGTGGCCTCGACCATCTCGTCCAGGCCTTCGAGGCCGTCGAGGGCACCCGCAGGCGCTCCGTCGACACCACGACGCGTCACGCCCGACGTGGTCGCCGACGATGCGCCGGTCGTCCAGGTCGTCGGTCGCATCCTCACGCAGGCGATGCGCGACCGCGCCTCCGACGTCCACATCGAGCCGTCCGAAGTGGGCATCAGGGTCCGCTACCGGATTGACGGCGCCCTCAAAGAGGTCCTCACGCTCCCCTCGTCCATGGGCGTCGGCCTGATCAGCCGGATCAAGATCATGGCCGGCATGAACATCGTCGAGCGGCGCCGACCTCAAGACGGCCAGCTCCGCACGGAGATCGACGGCAAAGAAGTCGACGTGCGGGTGGCGACCGTCGCCACCATCTGGGGCGAGAAGTGCGTCATGCGGCTTCTCGACCGGACCCGCTCGGTCCTCCGCCTGAGCGAGCTCGGCATGCCGAAGGAGGCAGCCGACACCTACTCCGGCTTCGTCCGGGCCCCGTTCGGCATGGTGCTGTGTGCCGGACCGACCGGGAGCGGCAAGACGACGACGCTCTACGCCACCCTCACCGAGATCGCCGACGTCACGCGCAACGTCATGACGATCGAGGACCCGGTCGAGTACGTCTTTCCGTCGATCAACCAGATCCAGACCAACGAGCAGGCCGGCCTCACCTTCGCCACCGGCCTGCGGTCGATCCTGCGCCAGGACCCCGACGTCATTCTCGTCGGCGAGATCCGAGACGTCGAGACCGCCCGCATCGCCGTCCAGTCCGCCCTCACCGGCCACCTCGTCCTCTCGTCGCTGCACGCCACCGATTCCGTCTCGGCCCTGCACCGCTTCCTCGACATGGGCATCGAATCGTTCCTCGTCGCCTCCTCGGTCATCGGGATCGTCGGGCAACGACTCGTTCGGCGCATCTGCCCCTCCTGCAAGGCGCCCTACACCCTGACCGATGCGGAGCGGGCCTTCTACGAAGAGAGCGGCGGACCCGAGAAGCAGGAGTTCGTGCACGGCGAGGGGTGCAACTTCTGCAGCGGCACCGGCTACCAGGAGCGGATCGGGGTCTACGAACTGCTGCGGATCACGCCCGAGATCAAGCGGCTCGTCGTCGGATGGGCCACCCAGGACGAACTGCGCCGACTGGCGGAACGACAGGGCATGCGCTCGCTGCGACAAGAGGCCATCGACCTGTGGCACAGGACATCACCACCGTGTCAGAGGTCATCACGAAGCATCTACGCGTTGTAAGAGTCAGGAGAAATCGATGAGCACCATGGAGAGCTACCGCTACAGCGCACTCGACGAGAGCGGTAACAAGGTCAGCGGGACCGAGAAGGCGTCCTCGGTCAGCGCGGCGCACCTCATGCTGATTCAGCGCGGGCTGCAGCCGATCGACGTCAAAGAGCACAAGAGCATCCTCAAGTTCGAGATCACGAAGAAGACGGTCTCGCGCAAAGAGATCATGCACTTCTCGCGCCAGCTGAGTGTCTTCATTGAGGCCGGCATCCCGATCATGGAGGCTCTGGAGCTGATCTCCGAAGAGACGACCGACAAGCTCCTCAAGAAGGTCCTCCTCGACATGGTCGCCGAGCTCCAGGCCGGCGACACCTTTGCCGTCCGCTGCCGCCGTCTCACCCCGAAGCGTTTCCCCGCTACTACGTCGCCGTCCTCGAATCGGCGGAGCTGACCGGGACGCTCGACAAGGTGCTCCTGGAGCTCGCCACATACCTCGAGACCGACATTGAGGCGCGGTCGGCAGTCACGTCGGCGCTCATCTATCCGGCCGTCGTCGCCTGTCATGGCCGTCGTGCACCGTCGTCGTCCTGGCCACCTTCGTGCTGCCCAAGTTCCGGACGTTCTTCGCCTCGCTGAACGCCAAGCTCCCGCTCCCGACGCGCATGTTGCTGAGCGTCTCGGGGTTCATCAGCAAGTGGTGGTGGGCCATTGCAGCCGTCATCGTGCTGGTCGTCGTCGCATTCGTCGCCCTGCGGCGCTCGACGCGAGGGTCGGGCATAGCTCGACGCGGTCCTTCTGAAGATCCCAGTCGCGGGAAGCCTCCTCCAGGCCGCCATCGTCGAGCGCGTCTGCCGCGTCCTCGCCTCGCTGGTCACCGCCGGCGTCGACCTCCCTCGCGCCATGGCCGTCACAGCGGAGGCCTCCAACAACGCGGTGTACACCAGCGGGCTCAACCACATCCGGGAGCAGATGATGGAGGGTAACGGCCTGGCCGACCCCCTGGCCGAAACCGGGCTTTTCCCGGCGGCCGCCCGTCAGATGTTCCGGGTCGGCGAAGAGACGGGAACGCTGGACAAGCAGCTCCACACCGCCGCCGCCTTCTACCACCGCGAACTCGAACTCAAGGTCAAGCACTTCACGAGCCTTTTCGAGCCGGCGATCATCATCTTCATGGGTCTGGTTGTCGGATTCGTCGCCATCGCGCTCGTCTCGGCTATGTACGGCATCTACCGCCAGGTCAAGGTCGCCGAGATCCTTCCGCTTCTGAGCATGCTGATTTCGCACTTCTGAGCCATCGAGTTGCAGTGCCAACGTCGGACTAACAGTTTGCCATGACGACCGAACAACTTCATACGGCTTCTGACGGACGCTGCATTTGGGCGACAATTCGATCCAACATGAGACGCAAATTCACCTGATTAATTGTTCAAGTTGCTTGAAGGAACGCCCGATAAATAGGGAGCATGAAGCGCCTCTCGAGATTTGGCGATCTCGGGAGCTGGGGAACTCATCCAGGGGACCCTTTCCACACACACATACGAACGGGTGCTTCCGGCGAGGGTCGGCCCCCACAAAGAAAGGCGGTATAACGCGTGTTTGAGCGTTATCGCGAACTGCAAGAGCGCAGGAAGGACGGGGAGTCTCCGGAATCCGGATTCACCCTGATCGAACTGCTCATCGTCATCGTCGTGCTGGGCATTCTGGCCGCGATCGTGATCTTCTCCCTCACGGGTGTGACCGGACAGAGTCAGGCCGCTGCGTGCAACACGGACGCCAAGTCGGTGAGACCGCTGTTGCGGCGTACGAGGCGAACCCGGCCAGCTACGCCGACCGCTGGTACAGCTCCGGCCGACGCATGGCTCTACTGACGCCGACGTACCTGCACACGTGCGCCGTCGGCAACGGTTGCCTCCAACGGCTACGCCATCACGCTTGACGGCACGGCCGCTGGTCAGGTCGACGTCACGACGAAGGCGTCGGCACTCGACGAGCTACGACACACGGCCGGCTGCACCGCGCTGCTAGTCGTCGCACGAGCAACGACATGAGCATTCGAGGCGAAGCGCCCGGCCCTCGGGGCCGGGCGCTTCGCCTTTCATACCGGCACCTAACTAACGAGACGGAAGTGACACTGTGAGCTCTAACTACAACGAACGAATCGATCCGTGGCTCCAGGTGCTCTGGGACCAGCACGGTTCGGACCTGCTCCTGGTCAGTGGCTCGGCACCCAGGGTCAGGATTGACGGAGGCCTGCGGCCTCTCGAGAATGTCCCGCCGCTGACCGGAGCCGAGATCGCAGACCTGGTCGCCAGCATGCTGAGTCCGGACCAGGCAGGCCATCCTCGAGGAGCACCAGGACGTCGACTTCTCCCTCACCTGGCACGACAAGGCGAGGCTTCGTGGCAGCGCCTTCCACCAGAGGGGCGAGCTGGCGCTCGCCCTCCGGATGATCCCATCCGACATCCCGAGCTTCGAGGAACTTGGGCTCCCACCGATCGCCGAATGGCTGGCCAGGCTCCCTCGCGGCCTCGTCCTCGTGACCGGCCCGACCGGCTCCGGGAAGTCGACGACCCTCGCCTCCATCATCGCCCGCATCAACGCGACGCGTGCCGCTCCACATCCTCACGATCGAGGACCCTGTCGAGTACGTGCACGAGCACGACCTCTCCGCGGTGAACCAGCGCGAGATCGGCCTCGACAGCCCTTCCTTCGAGCGAGCGCTGCGCTCGGCGCTGCGGGAGGACCCAGACGTTCTGCTCGTCGGTGAGATGCGCGACCTCGAGTCGATCCAGCTCGCACTGACCCTGGCCGAGACCGGCCACCTGGTGTTCTCGACCCTCCACACCAACGACGCGGCTCAGGCCATTGACCGGATCATCGACGTGTTCCCGGCCTTCCGGCAGGAGCAGATCCGGGTCCAGCTGGCCGCGTCCCTCGGTGCGGTCATCGCCCAGAGGCTGGTGCCCAGGATCGGCGGCGGGATGGTGGCCGCGTTCGAGATCCTGGTCGCCAACAACCCGGTTCGCAACCTCATCCGGGAAGGCAAGACCAACCAGCTGCTCAACGTCATCACGACGAGCCAGCAGGAAGGCATGTGCACGCTGGAGTCGAGCCTCGTCGACCTCATCCAGTCCGACGTCGTCACGTACGATGACGGCATGGCCATTTCCGCGCACCCCAAGGAGCTCGAGCGGCTGCTGAGCCACCGGGGTGCGATGCTTTCGACGGCGTGAACACCGATCGGCCCCTCCGCCAGGGCCCGACGCTGCCCTACTCAGTGGTGGCGGGAGTCACGCCCTGCCGCGGGGGCTGGCTCGTGGCTGGCGCCAAGCTCCATGGCACGATCTTCGCCCCGGAGGATCCGGTTCGGCTGGACACCTTCATCGATGTCGTCGATCAGAGGCCAGCCTTTTCCGTCGTCGCGCTCAACGCTCCCGTGGGGGCCTCAACCAGGCGAAGACCGGGGGAGGACCTGCGACCGTGAGGCCCGGCTCCTTCTGGGTCGGCGTGGGGCCGCCGTCAAGAGCGCTCCGGTCCAGGTGGACTCAGGGCAGGCGGTCGACCTGCTCCCGGACAATCTCGATGCCATCAGCCAGACGCTTCTCCCCCGCTATCAGGAGGTCGCCGACGAGATGGCCCCTTCCGCCAGCGAACCATCTACGAAGTGAACGCCGAGCTGAGCTTCTACCAGCTGAACGACGACGTTCCCATGCAGTGGGCGAAGCACTCCGAGAAGGGAATCGAGGAGCGAAGGTCGCTTGCTGGAGGCCAAGATGCCCGGCGTTCTGCGAATCATTGACGCCGAAGTGCCCGGGGCGACGCCGTCGCACCTTCTCGATGTGGCCGCCATCCTCTGGACCGCCCGACGAATCTTTGCCAAGGCCGCCGTTCGCATCCCCATCGACCCCGAATGGGACGAGCAGGGATTGCGGATGGAGATCGTCCGCTAAGTTTCGCGATGTGGTCACAAACCGGTCAGATGGAGTGATTCGTAAAGGTCGTAGCAGCTCCGGCCCGGCGAACACCGCCATGGCACATCCGGAGGCCAGGAAGACTCCGTAAGGAATCCGGCTCTGGCGCTCCACGCGTTTCGTGGCGATCAGGCCGATGCCGACCACGGCACCGATGAGGTTCGCGGCGAAGAATCCGAGCAGGACGTACCCGACACCCAGCCACCCGAGCGAGAGGCCGAGGACCAAGGAAAGCCGCACGTCGCCGAACCCCAGGAGCCGTGGACTGGCAAAGTTCATCGCGAAGAACACGATGAACCAACCCGCGGCGGAGATGACTCCGATTATGAAGTCGTGCCAGTGGCCCGTTTCCGCCGCGGCCAAGAGCAAGAGCGCCGCGACCACGACGGTCAGGGGGTAGACGATCTTCTTGGCAGGATCATCCGTTGGACGTCGATGCAAGAGAGGGCCAAGCAGGCCCGCGAACAGCGCGAGGAATGCCGGGAGGTCCCAGTGGTAGCCGAAACGAGCTGCCGTGGCAGCAAAAAGCCCGCCGCACACCAGCTCCACCAACGGATACTGCCGAGATCGGCGCGTGACAATCTCGGCAGCGGCCATGGAGCACGAGCCACGACACCACCGGGATGTTGTCCCTCTCCCGGATCGGTGTACCGCATGCGGGACAGGATGACCGGGGGCGAACGATCGACTCCCCTCTCGGCACCCGGTAGATCACAACGTTCAAAAATGAGCCAACCACGAGACCCAGAAGGGCGCAGAATCCGATCAACAGCCCGAGCATGTCGCGCCTTCTACAAACTCGTTGGTCGGGTCATCCGCCTCACGCTAGTGGTCGGCGCGAAGTCCACGATGGATCATGTGGTGCCGAGGGCTCCACTCGCGCGTGTCGAGCGATCGCTCACCGAAAGTGGGTCGGTGTCTCGAATCCGCGGAGGTCGTTGCCTTCGCTCACCATGCGTGATAGGTGGCGCACGTCGACTCCCGGCCAGGACTGTCCCCGAAGGACACCAGCACTACTCGACCTGATCGCAGGCCAATTCACCGACAATTTCCTTGTCGAATAGGGCTTTTGGCCTATTCGCTCGAGCAGCGCTCGATTTACGATTTGACGTGGGGAAAGACCGCGTCTTTGACCGCGGTTGAACGAGGGGGTTCCACAGGTTCATGAAACTGTCTGAGATGTACGGGGACGAAGACCCACAGACATTCGAAGAGCGTCGCGCCGAGGTTGTCGCCATTGTCCGCTCGGCTGCCGACTTTGGCTCCGCAGACTACGGCCTCCGCAGCATCTTCCTCGCGATGAGCGAGGCGAACAACGAGAAGGATTTCGACGAGGCCTTCGAGACGCTCGTTACATCGCTAAGCGAAAGTACCGTTCGGTACCTGCAGTCTGTCTGATCTCGCGAATCCTCAAGGACGACCTCGGCGCTCAGTCGCCGTACCCGTCCAGATGGGTGCTGTGCCAAGCCCACGCAGACGACAGGATCTCGTCGAGGCTCGACTGCGCCGCCCAACCCAAGACGTCCTTCGACCGGGTGTTGTCGGCATACAGCGCGACCGGGTCACCGGGGCGACGGTCCACGAGCTCATGAGGCACCGGCCGCCCGATCACGGCTTCGGCAGTCGTCAGGACCTCGAGGACCGAGGAGCCGATCCCGGTGCCCAGGTTGACCACTGTGGTCTCCCCCCCGCTCTCGAGGTACTCGAGAGCCTTGATGTGCGCGTCGGCCAGGTCCACGACGTGCACGTAGTCCCGAATGGCCGTTCCGTCCGGCGTCGGGTAGTCCGTCCCGAACACCTGGAGGGGGCCTCGCCGACCCAGCACCGCTTTCATGATGAGCGGGACCAGGTTGTAGGTGGCTGACCAGTCTTCGCCTATGGAGCCGTCGGGCCAAGCCCCGGCGGCGTTGAAGTAGCGGAGGCTCACCGAGCGTACGCCCAGGCAGCGGTCGTACCAGGAGAGGACTTGCTCCGTCATGGCCTTGCTCTCCCCGTAAGGGCTCTCGGGCTGGATCGCGGCGTCCTCCCCCACCGGGACACGGTCAGGGGTGCCGTAGACAGCGCAGGTCGACGAGAAGACCGCCCGCGTGACCCCCGCCGCCTTGAGCGTCTCGAACAGGACCGCGCTCTTGGCAACGTTGTTGGCGAAGTAGAGCTGGGGCTTAGTCATCGACTCGCCCGGAGACTTGTACGCCGCGAAATGGACCACCGCATCGATGTCGTACCGCTGGACCGTCTCGGTCACGGTACCGGGGTCTCCGACGTCGCCTCTGACCAGCGGGACGTCTCCCACCGCTGCGGCATGCCCGAATTCCAAGGAATCGAACGCCACGACGTCACGCCCCTGCTCCCGGAGAAGGCGCACCGTGTGCGAACCGATGTAGCCAGCGCCACCAGTCACCAAGACAGCCATGCGCTAAGTCTGCACGATGTCCCGATGCCTTCGGGCATCTGGTAGGTGGCCAGGATCTCGCCGACGCGGAGGACCCAACACCCTGCTTGGCTAGGTTGTGAATTGTTCAAGGCTGCTGAGAAGCTCGATGCGGTCGGGATCCGACGACACGCTGGTGGGCGCCTCTCGCACCGATCTGCGGCTGCGCCAGGACCGTTCGGCCACCACCGAGGCCACCTACACGAGCCACCTCGGGACGTTCCGCACCTACCTGGCCGACCAGTTCCCCGATCTGACGCTGCCCGACGTGCAGGCCGTCCACGTGAAGGCGCACCTCTTGGCGCTCGCAGCGCGAGGGATCGCACCGGCCACACGCTCGTCGGCCCTTTTCGCGCTGCGCCCGTTCTTCGAGTACCTGCGCTCCGAGGAGCTCATCGTCACCAACCCGACAGCCAAGATCAAGGTCCCCCCGGTGCCCGCAAGTTGCGTACCGAGGTCTACAGCGACGCTGAGGCCGACCTGATGCTGGCCTGGGCGGGTGATCAGCCAGGAAAACACAGCCGGGTGGGCTACGCCGTCTTGGCCACCTTGCGCTGGGCGGGGCTGCGCCGCAACGACATCTCGATGCTCCGCCTCGACGACGTGGACCTGGACGCCCGGCGCATCTCGCTCGTTGGCAAGGGAGACAAGGCCCGCATCGTCCCCATCGCTCCCCCGCTCGTCCCCATCCTCCAGGACTACTGAGCGCCCTGAGCCCCGAAGTGCCCAAGTCCGCCTTCTTCTTCGTCAACCCCAGCTCTCTGAAGGGCGGGACGAACACTGGCGGCTTCGGCCCGATGTCGGTGTCGGTGTTGGTCAGGGCGGCTGGGACCGGGGCGGGAGTCTCGGGGCGTCACGTCCCCCACCGCTGGCGCCACTCCTGTGCCACCAGCCTTCCGCGCCGCGGCGTTGACATCCACGTTGTCCAGCGCCTCCTCGGCCACTCCAACATCGCCACGACCACGCGCTACCTGCACCTCTCCCACGCTGATCTGTCCGACGCCGTGGACAAGGCGTTCCCCGCCGAGTGAGCTACTCCCCTAGGCGCATCTCGGGGTAGGCGTCGAGGAGCAACTCGACGGCGGTCAGGTAGGCGCGGTCCGCCGCGGTAAGCATGGTGTCTTCCTCCACCTCGTCGCTTATGAGGGGTGCCGCCTCTTCGAGCTTCTCGATCCCCCCAGGGGCGTAGGCTGCGACGAGGGCCAGGACGAGGTCGAACCAGTCGGCCCAGTCTTCGGCCACGGCGGCCGGAGTGATGGAACCCTCCAGCAGCGCGCTGGCGTAATAGCGCAGGCGCTTGACCACCTCGGGGCGGGGTTCGTCGTCCTCGTCGAGGTAGTCGAGAAGACGCTCGTCGATGGAGTCAAGGTAGAGCACCAGAAACTCGCTCACCGACCAATCATGGCGCGCTCCGTCACCGACGGCGGACCGGTGCTCGAACTCCAACGAGTCGAACGTCACCACCTCGCGGCCCGACTCGAGCGGCAGCCGTACCGTGTACGAGCCGATGTATCCGGCGCCGCCGGTGACCTGGATCGACATACCGAGAGTGGGCCCCAGAGGCGTGCGCCGACGCGCCGGCTTCGCTACGGTCCCGGCCCGACGCCGTAGTGGGATCGAGACCATATGACGGTCGTCCCTCACCGGGAGAGTCCCGCCATCAGGATGAGGTCACGTAATGGGCGACGCGTCCTTACTCGTCGATCTCCACTGCGATCGTGCTCCACAATGCGCTGGTGCCGAGCGTGAGCGTCTCGCTCGACTCTGGCGGCGCGCCGAAGTAGACGCCCTCGGAGCCGCTCGTCGCCGGCGTGTAGTTCAGGTCCCCAATGGCCGACTGGGACGACGTCGGCGCCGAAGCACCGGCATTCGTCGCAGCACTGAAGAGGATCAGATCGCCGTTACTGCTGCTACTGATGGTCGAGAGGCCTGCGGTCGCCGACGTGCCCGAGCTACTCGCCTGGGCCAAGGTGTCGTCGGCGACCGGCGTCGCCGTGACATTGCCGAAGAGCTCGACGACCTCCACGTACGCCTGTGCCGTGGTGCGCGAGAACGACACGCTCAGGGTACCGGTGCCGCTGCCACCCGTGGTGTACCAGGCCGTGTCGTGGGCGACCGGCGTGGAGCCGTCGTAGTTCTGTTGTGATCCGATCTGAGTGAAGGTCGGCGCTGCGAAGCCGCTCGACGACACGCCCAACGTGTTGGTCCCCGCGGTGGCGTCCTCCGAGAAGCCGTAGACGACATAGGTCGTGTTCGCCGCCAGCGTGAAGCTAGACGTCGGGACGCTGGTCCCACTCGTCGCGCCGCCGGTTGCCACGACCTCGGCACCGAAGATCCCTGCGCCGGTGAACGTCGCCGAACCGGCAGTTCCGACGGCTCCGTTGCCGCTGCTGATGGCCCCGCCGACACCGCCGCCGCCCGCGCTCGCCGTGGTGACGCTCACCGTGTCGCTGCCGTTGCCGCCCGTGTACGCCACACCGCCACCACCAGCGGCGGCGCCGTACCCGTTCGGTCCGGCGCCGCCGCCGCCACCGGAGGCTGCGCCACCACCACCGCCGCCGCCACCGGCCGAGTAGGTGTCCGTGTTGTTCCCGATGCCGCCGTTCCCGCCCGCTCCGGTGTCGCTGCCGCTGCCGCCACCGCTGCTGTTGTCGGTGCCGCCGGCGACGCCGTTGGGCTGCGTGTTGCCGGTGATGCTGCCGCCCGTGCCCGCGCTCCCGCCTGTGTAGGTGGTCGTGCCACATGGGGAGCTGCCACTATTGGCGGATTTACCGCCACCGCCGCCCGTCGCCGGGGTCGAACCCAAGCTGTAGTTCGAGCCAGCCGAGCCGGTGCTCGTGCCACATGAGGTGGCCCCGCTCGTGCCGCCACTGCCGGTGCCACCGTTCGCGCCCGCACCGCTGGAGCTCCCATACCCGCCGCCGCCTCCGCCGCCACCGACCTCGACGATCGTGTTGGCAGGTGCGCCCTCGACGTAGATGCATGTGGCGCCACCGCCACCGCCACCGCCGCTGTCGTAGCCTCCACCACCGGCACCGCCTGCAGCGCACCCGGTGCCGCCCGTCCCGGCCGCGCCCCGACCCCGGGGCTGGCCGACGTACCGCCGCCGCCGCCGCTGCCGACCACCACGGTGAAGTTCGTCGGCGTCGAGCTTGCGGGGATGGTGATGGTTCCCGACGAGCTCCCTCCGGCCGCACCGCTCCCTCCATCAGAGGCACCGGATCCGCCGCCAGCGCCAGCCAGTGTGTAGTTGACTGAGGTCACGCCTGCGGGCACGGTCAGCGTGTAGCTGCCCGCGCTGGTGAAGCTCAGCGTCTGGTTCGGCGGCTGGACGGTGACCGTGACGATCGCCGACGTCGTCGAGTTGCCCGCAACATCGGTAGTGATCACACGGAGGTCATAGCTGCCGGGGCGTAGCGACGTCGTGTTCCAGCTGACGGAGTAGGGCGACGACGTGTCAGTGCCAATTGTCGTCCACGTGTTGGCGTTGTGGGCGGAGTACTCGAACTGAGCCGAGGCGACGCCAGAACCGCTGTCTGCCGAGTTAGACGAGACCGTGACGGCACTTCCCGAAACCGTCGCGCCGGCGGTGGGTGCGGTAATCGAGCCGGTCGGTGCAGTGGTGTCGATCTTCAGCGCCCCAGTCGTGTGCATGGTCTCGGTGTTCCCGGCCTTGTCCACCGACCAGTAGCTGATCGGCTGCGCCGAGCCGTCTGGGATCGTCACTGCGCTCCCTGGGTACACCGTGGCAGTCCCGCCGTCGATCTCGTAGTAAGTCGTGGCCACCCCCGAGCCACCAGTGTCAGTTGCCGACAGGGTGAAGGTTGCGCTCGTTCCGTCGTACCAGCCGCCTGTCCCGTTGGGTGACGACGGGTTGAGCGTGATCGTGGTCACCGGTGCGACGGTGTCCACGAGCACAGGATTGCTCGTCACATAGGACGATCTTCCGTCATTGGCGATGCCCGTGAGCGTGTACTCGTAGCAGTTGCCGTTCACGACGCCCGTGTCAGGGTTGCTGGCGACGGAGTTGTTGCCCGTGTAGTTGCTTGTCGGGCAGACCCCACCAGCGGTGGGTGCCTGACCGTTCGAGCGTGTGATGACGTCGCTCGCCATCCCCGACAAATCGGAGTAGTTGGCCGAGGTGATGGTGACCGAGAGCGTGTTGGCGTAGGGGGGCACCATGATTACCCCGCCAGTCGGCCCCGAACTATCGACCGTTACCGGGATTGCTGGGGTGCTCGCGGTGGAGTTCGTCGCGTTGTCGGTGCCGACCGCGACAACGCTGTAGGGGCCGCTGCCGGGCAGGGACGTCCAGTTGACCTGGAAGGGCGCTGAAGTGGACGGTAACCCGATCATCGTCCACGTGCCGGAGGAGCACGAGGTCGTGAACCCGGAGCAGTAGTAGTAGGTGACGGAGTTCATCCCGGAGCCGCCCGTATCTGTGGCGGCATCTTGGAGGGCATTGGCTGAACTGGTCACGATGGCAGAGACCGTAAAGGTGGTGCTGGGGACGGTGAGATTGCCGTCAGGTCCATCGGTGGCCGTGATGACGTAGCCGATGCACTCCTTGGAGATCTGAAGGCTGGAGAACGTAGCCGTTCCGCTGACCGCGGCTCGCCGTGCCGTTCGTGACCATCGGCGATCCGCCACAGGGATTCGTCGTAAGCGTGAGGGTGATGCTCGAGTTGCTGGAGGTCAGGTTTCCGTACTGATCTTCGATTTGGACGGTGACCGCTGGACTCATCGACAGGCCGACGTACGCGTTGGAGGGCGGTTGCCCAAACGCGAGTTGGTACGCACCAGCCGTACCAACGGTCACCGACAGGCCGCTGCCGTTGTTAATCGAGCCGTCGCTGACGACGATCAAGTCGGTGCCGGTCTGGTACAGCGTCATTACTGCCTGTCCACTCGCACCTGCCGTCGTGGAGCTCGCCACGCCGCTGGCGAAGGTGATCGATACGGCGGTGCCGAAGTTGGTGGCGCTGGCCGAGGCGTTGGTTACCGTCGGGTTGTTCGAGCCGATGGCACTCGCCCCGCTGAAGGTCAGGCTGTGCGACCCGGTGAAGGTCGTGACCGTGTTGCCATACGTGTCCTCGGCCGTGATAGTCAGATTGTCCGCTGCACCTGCCGTCGGGGTGGTCGTGGCGGCTGTGAGCGAGAATTGCGTGGCCGTACCGGTGGAGCTCACGATGACCTGGAGAGGGTTGGAACTGTTGCTGACCAGGCCCTGCGTGACCACGATGTTCGCGGTCTCCGCTTTGTAGAGACTCATGACGCCGTTGCTCGACCCTGATACCGACGCTTGCCCAGAGGAGAAGTTGATCGCCGTGGTCGAGCCGAAGCTGATCGCTGCGCCCGAAGAGTTGGTGACGCTCGGCTGTGTCCCGTTCGGGGCGGTGCTTGCGCCAGAGAAGATGAGGTTTTGTGACCCGCTGTAGGTGGTCACCTTATTTCCGTAGGTGTCCTCGGCGACGATGGTGAGGTTGTTCGTCGCACCCGCCGCCATCGTCGCCAAGCCCGTCAAGGCGAACTGCGTCACCGTCCCCGTGGGCCCGATGGTGGTGTCCGGCGTGCTGGTCACTGGCGTGAATCCCGTATCGGGTGCCTTCGTGTCGGTAGCGGTGAAGGAGTAGGTGGTCCCAGCCGTGTCGAGGACAATCGAGGAGAAAGTGGCTTGGCCCTTGACGGCAGCGACGTTGGTGTAGGTGTTCGATGCTGAGTTGAAGACCCCGCCTGTCGGTCCGGTGGCGATCGACAGGGTGATCGTGTCGCTAGATCCAGTTCCGGTAGTGACGAGGTTGCCTTGGGCGTCCTCGACCGAGACGACGAAGCTCGTGAGAGGGGTGCCGGCCGTACCGGTCGCGGGTGGCTCGGTCGAAAACGCCAGCTTGCTCGCGGGACCGGCACCGATGGGCGAGAACGACGCACTCGTGAACGAGCCCGTCAGGGTGTGTGAAGTATCGGCAGCTACCAGCGTGTACTCCGTGCCGACGACACCGGCGAAGGTGCAACCCGCAACATTCACGATGCCGGCAGAGGCCGTCAGACCGGTGCAGCCCGACAACGTGCCGCCGGCGCCACTGGCGATGGACAAGCTGATGGTGTCGCCCGAGCCAGTGCCGCTCGTTATGACACCGCCGCTCTTGCTTTCGATCGTTACCTTTGGCTGAACACTGAACGCCGACCCTGATGCCGCAGCTGTCGGTGAGGTGGTGAAGACGAGCTTGTACTCGCTCGTTCCGGAGGCTGTCGGGGTGAAGGACGCGCTCGTACCGCTGGTCAGCGCAGAATACGTCGCCGTCAGGGTGTAGTAGGTGCCGGCATTGCCAATGAAGGTGCAGCCAGTCACGCTCACGACGCCAGACGACGCCGTCAGACCCGAGCACGAGGACAGGGTTCCGGCGGAGGCCGTGAGCCCGATCGCCCCCGAGAACGAGGTCACGACGTTACCCGCCGAGTCCTCCACTTTCACCACCGGCTCGGGCGCGATGCCGAGCCCGATCCCGCAGCGACCGGCGAGGTCGTGAAGACGAGCTGAGCGGCGGGACCGGTGATATTGAATGCACTGGAGGGCGACGACGTGAGGTTATCTGGGGCAGCGTTGCTCGCCGTAAGGGTGTACCCCGCCCCGATCGTGTCGATCTGACAGCCGGAGAACGCCGCAACGCCGTTGGTCGTTGTCGCACTACAGCCAGAGAGCGTGCCGCCTGGCCCCGCGTTGTTGGCGATGGCGAGCGTGATCGCCTCCGAATCCGACGTGACGACATTGCCGTGAGCGTCTTCGACTTTCACGATGGGTTGCTGACTCCACGGACTGTTGACGACTCCGCCCCCCGGTTCCGTCGTGAAGACCAGTTGAGTGGCCGGACCGGCGACGAAGTTGACCGTGGCGTCTTGGGAAGAGCTGATAGCACTCCCGCCGATGGTGCCGCTAATGGTGGCGGTGCTTACAGTCGTCGGGGCAGTCAGTGTGGCGGTGTACGTACCATCGCCGTTGTCGGTAACTGCTGAGAGGGAGCCAGCCGTCGAGCTCAGCGTGACGGTGCCACCGCTCGAAGTGAGGTCGTTTCCAGTAGCGTCAACGGCCTGCACGGTAATCGTTGAAGACGACGAACCGTCCGCGGTGACCGTAGTGGGATTGGCGTTGATCGTGGTGTCCGTGGTGCTCGCGGGACCGGCACCGGTGGGCGAGAACGACGCACTCGTAGACGAGCCCCCTGTCAGAGTACGCGAAGTATCGGTTGCTTTCAGCGTGTACTGGGTGCCGACTACACCGGTGAACGTGCAGCCAGACGTGTGCACTGTGCCGCTAGATGCCGTCAGACCGGTACAGGACGACAACGTGCCACCGGTGCCCGTCGCGATGGACAAGCTGATGGTGTCGCCCGAGCCAGTGCCGCTCGTTATGACACCGCCGCTCTCGCCGTTAACCGTAACAATCGGTTGAACCGTGAACGCCGACCCCGATGCCCCCGCCACCGGTGAGGTGGTGAAGACGAGCTTGTAGAAGGTGGTGCCGGCGCTGGTTGGGGTGAAGGACGCGCTCGTGCCGCTGGACAGCCCCGAATACGAAGCCGTGAGGGTGTATTGGGTGCCCACGGTGCCGCTGAACTTGCAGGTGCTGTTCAGGGTCACGACGCCAGACGAGGCAGTCAAACTTGTACATGACGTCAGGCTCCCGCCCGTGGAGGCCGCGAGCCCGATCGTCCCCGAGAAGGAGGTCACCACGTTGCCTGCCGAGTCCTCCGCCTTGACCACCGGCTCGGTTGAGAAGTCCGATCCCGACGCCGCCGCGACCGGTGAGGTCGTGAAGACGAGCTGAGCGGCGGGGCCGACGACAGTGACGGTCGGCTGCGTGGAGATATTCGCGATCGATTGTCCATTCTCAGTCGTCTGCGTCGTGAACTGCACGGTCCCAGCGGTAGCCTGAGCAGAAACCCCAGTCCCAGTCACGCCGTAGGTAAGAGTGAACGATTGGCTGTCCTGACATGCCATTGGGACCGTGACTACCTGACCAGACACGGTCATCGTCGTCTGCGAAACGGTGGTGCAACTTCCCGTTGAAACCGCCACATAACCCGCACCAGTGCTCGTCGTTTTCTGTGGAGCTGTCCAGCCTGAGGGGATCGTCAGCGTCAAGCTTGAACCAGTGCTGTAGTTGCAACTACTAGAACCGGATCCGCAGGTGTCATGACCGACGGTGAACGTGAAAGTCAGGGCATTCCCAGTCGATCCGGCACTTACGGAGGTCGGCGAAACGGTCATTGTGCCGTTACCACTCGGGGCAGTCGATGCGGATGCCGGCCCCGCAAACGTCAAAGGTGCCGCTAGTACTGCAAACAGCAGCGCCGGAATGAGGATCCGTAGTCGGTGCTTCACCGTGATTCACCGATCGCTGAGCAGCCGAAAGCTGCGTGAGATCCGATTGCGTGCAAGGAGGTGCGAACGAGTCGAAGAAGTCGCATCATCACTGTCCGTTCACCGTTGGTAGCGGGACGACCGGGGCGATGGCGTCAACGAGCACAGGCGTACTCGTCGCACTGGCCGAGTTCCCGACATTGTCGGTGCCAGTCAGCGTGTACACGTAGCAGTTGTTGTCGGTAATGGTCGTGTCGGGATTGCTGACGGCATTCGTGCCGGAGTAACCGCTTGCCGGGCAGACCCCGTTGACGGGCGTCTGGCCATTCGAGCGGGTGATCACGTTGCTGGCGATGCCCGACCCCGAATCGGTGTAGCCCGTCATAGTGATCGTGAGCGAGTGCGTCTTCGAATAGGTCGGTACGCTGATCGCACCTCCCGTCGGTGCCGTGCTGTCGAAGGTCACCGAGCCGTTGTTGGAGTAGGTGGAGGTGCGAGCAGAGTTGTCGGTGGCGTTGACCGTGTAGTTGACCGGTCCGTCGGCCTGGCCGGGGTTGGCGGTGAGCAGGCCGCTCCGGTAGGCGTAGCTGCCGCCACCAGGAGGTGCGGGGTAGCTACCCGCCGTGAGCGCCACCACCATGTCTCCAGAGGTCACGTTGGCGAGGTTCGCCGTCACGCTCTGAATGCCGGTCCCCGAGTTGTCCGTCACGTTCGCGTAGACGTAGTAACCGGCGTTGTCCTGGACGTAGCCGTTGACGAGCGCGCCCGAGGCCTGGCCGATCACCGTCGCCGTCACGGTCGGGGCTGACACGCTGACGCTCACCGAGCCACTGGTTCCGCTCGCCGACCAGGAGTAGTACACCGCGACGACGGTGTAGGTGTAGGAGCCATTGGCAAGTGGCGGGTTCGTCGGACCGCCCGAGGTGCTGGAGTAGCTCGTTCCTTTGCCGTCGGTGCAGGACGTGCCGCTCGTGATCAGATGCGTCGAGTCAGTGCCACAGGCCGGGCTCGTCGTCGAACCGTTCGACTCGGTGACGTAGTAGCCCTGCGCCGCGACAGCTCCGCCACCTGTGGCAGAGGCCGTCCAAGTCACGGGCACCGTTATGCCGCTCGCTGGCCCGGCGTTGACGCTGGTTGGAGGGTTCAACAACCCCGTCGCTGCTGCCCCCGTGCCCGAGCCGGTGGACGTGAAGTACGCCCAGGCAGCCTCCCACGACCGCCAGGACGCCGACGGCCACGAGGACCGCGAAGAGACCTCGACGTCTGCTCAGGTTCCGGGCGTGTCGTGCGTGCCTCATGGCGAGACCACCGTGCAGTTGGTGATGGTGTCGTGGTACTCGGCCGCCGTCCCCGCCTTGCCGTTGTAGAGGGGCAGGTGGCAGGTGTTCGTCTTGCCCTTCACCCCGCTGTAGGAGTTGTAGGTGCCCGAGCCGAGGTAGATGGTCTCGTTCCCGGACCCGCCGTCGATGTCGTCGTGGGTGCCGGCGCTCTGAATGGTCACCGTGTCGGTCCCGCTCCCGAGGTTGACCTCGTTGGAGGACCCGGTCCCGACGGTGATGGTGTCGTTGCCGTTGCCGACGATGAGCTCGCTGTCCGAGCCGTTGCCCAGCGTCACGGTGTCGTTGCCGTTGCCGGTCTCGACCCCGTCCGAACCGTTGCCGAGGCTGACCTTGTCGTTGCCGTTGCCGACGATGACGGTGTCCGAGCCGTTGCCGACTGACACGCCGTCGTTGCCGTCCCCGTCGAAGATGACGTTGTTGCCGTCACCGGCGTCGATGCAGTCGTTGCCGTTGTAGCCGTCGATCCAGTAGTTGGCCCCGAAGGCATAGATGAGGTCGTTGCCGTTGGTGCCGTAGAGGAACGTGTCGCCTGGGGTCCCGGTGATGACGTCGCTGTAGCCGCTCGAGGCGCAGACGCTCGGGGCGCTCAGGACGCTCTGGGTCACCACGTTGGACGTCGAGCCTGCGTAGTTGCCAGAGGCCCCGTAGAGGGCCTCGATGTAGTCGGTGCCCGCCAAGAGGCTCGTCGTCGAGTACGTGGCCTCCCCCCCCGAGAGGGTCCCCGTCCCGAGCGAGGTCTTGGTGGAACACGCCGACGTGGTGCAGCTGTAGAAAGTGACGCTGCCCGCCGGCATGCCCGAAGAGGCCGAGACGGTGTCGGTGAAGGTGACTGAGGACCCGTTGGTGGAGGGGTTGGCCGACGAGGTGAGGCTCGACGTTGTCGAGAGCGCGGTGATGGCCTCGGACACCAGGTTGGAGGTCGAGCCGGCGTAGTTCCCCGAGGCCGCGTAGACGGCATCGACATACGCGGTCCCGACCGGCAGGATCGAGGTGGAGAAGGTGGCCTTGCCCGCACTGAGGGTCCCGGTGCCGAGCAAGGCGTTGGGGGTGCAGCCCGAGGCGGAGCAGCCGTAGAAGCTCACGGTGCCGCTCGGGGTCCCCGAAGAAGCCGAGACGGTGTCGGTGAAAGTGACCGAGGTCCCATAGACCGAGGGGTTAGGCGACGACGTAAGGCTCGACGTGGTCGAGAGCGCGTTGACGCTCTGCGTCACGACGTTGGAGGTCGAGCCGAGGTAGTTGCCCGAGGCGGCGTAGACCGCCTCGACGTAGGTCGTGCCGACAGGGAGGCTGGAGGTCGAGTACGTGGCCTTGCCCGAACTGAGGGTCCCTGTCCCGAGCGAGGTCTTCGAGCTGCACGCCGAAGTGGTGCAGCTATAGAAGGTCACGCTGCCGCTCGGGGTCCCCGACGACGCCGACACCGTGTCGGTGAAGGTGACCGAGGCCCCGTAGGCCGACGGGTCGGGCGACACGGTCAGGCTCGAAGTGGTGGACACGGCGGTCACCGTTTGGCTCACCACGTTGGACGTCGAGCCGCCGTAGTTCCCCGAGGCCGCGTAGACGGCCTCGACGTAGGTGGTGCCGACCGGCAGAGCCGAGGTCGAGTACGTGGCCTTGCCCGAACTGAGGGTCCCTGTCCCGAGCGAGGTCTTCGAGGTGCAAGCCGAAGTGGTGCAGCTATAGAAGGTCACGCTGCCGCTCGGGGTCCCCGAAGAAGCCGACACCGTGTCGGTGAAGGTGACGGAGGCCCCATAGCCCGACGGGTTGGGCGACGAGGTCAGGCTCGAGGTGGTGGAGAGCGCTGTCACGCTCTGCCTCACCACGTTGGACGTCGAGCCCAAATAGTTGGCCGAGGCCGCGTAGACGGCCTCGATGTAGGTCGTACCCACCGGCAGGCTCGAGGTCGAGTAGGCCGCCTTGCCGCCCGAGAGGGTCCCGGTGCCGACCGACGTCTTGGTGGAGCACGCACTTGTGGTGCAGCTGTAGAAGGTGACCGTCCCGGTGGGCGTGCCCGAAGAGGCCGACACCGTGTCGGTGAAGGTCACTAAGGCCCCGTACGTGGATGGGTTGGACGACGAGGTCAGGCTCGAGGTTGTGGAGAGCGCGTTGACCACCTGGGAGACCACATTGGAGGTCGAGCCGGCGTAGTTCCCCGAGGCCGCGTAGACCGCCTCGACGTAGGTGGTTCCCGTCGGGAGGCTGGACGTCGAGTACGTCGCCTTGCCCGAGCTCAGCGTCGCCGTTCCGAGCTGGGTCGTCGTGGTGCAGGCCGAGGTGGTGCAACTGTTGAAGGTGACCGTGCCGGCGGGCGTGCCCGAAGAGGCCGACACCGTGTCGGTGAAGGTCACCGAGGATCCGTAGGCCGACGGGTTGGGCGACGACGTGAGGCTCGAGGTCGTCGCGAGGGCATTGACCGTCTGTGTCACCACGTTCGATGTCGAGGTGCCGTCGTTGCCCGAGCCGGCGTAGATGGCTTCGACGTAGGTGGCGCCGACCGGCGTGGACGTGGAGTAGGTGGCCTTGCCGCCCGAGAGGGTCCCCGTCCCGAGTGAGGTCTTCGTCGAGCAGGTGTTGGTCGTGCAACTGTAGAAGGTCACTGTGCCGGCGGGCGTGCCCGAGGAGGCACTGACCGTGTCGGTAAAGGTGACCGAGGTGCCGAAGGTGGAGGGGTTCGGAGACGAGGTGAGCACCGAGGTGGTCGAGAGTGCATTGACCGTCTGTGTCACCACGTTGGATGTGGAGCCGCCGTAGTTACCCGATGCCGCGAAGATGGCCTCGACATAGGTCGTGCCCACCGGGAGCGTCGAGGTCGAGTAGGTCGCCTTGCCGCCACTCAAGCCGCCCGTGGCCACCTGCGTCTTGGTGGTGCACGCACTTGTCGTGCAGGTGTAGAAGGTCACCGTCCCCGCCGGCGTGCCCGAAGTCGCTGACACGGTGTCGGTGAAGTTGACCGAGGAGCCGTAGCCCGACGGGTTGGCCGACGGAGTCAGGACCGAGGTGGTCCCGAGCGGGTTCACCACTTGGGAGACCACGTTTGACGTGGAACCCGTGTAGCTACCCGTGGCGGTGTAGATCGCCTCGACATAGGTGGTGCCCACCGGCAGCGTCGAGGTCGAGTAGGTGGCCTTGCCCGAGCCGAGCATCCCTGTCCCGAGCGAGGTCTTGGAACTGCACGCCGAGGTGGTGCAGGTGTAGAAGGTCACTGTCCCCGTGGGCGTCCCCGAGGACGCCGAGACGGTATCGGTGAAGGTCACCGAGGAGCCGAAGGTGGACGGGTTGGCCGACGAGGCGAGGCTCGAGGTGGTGGAGATGGAGCCCGAGGTCACGGTCTGGGTAATGACGTTCGACGTGCTGGACGTGAAGTTGGTCCCCGAGCCGCCGTAGACGGCCTCGACGTAGGTCGTCCCCACCGACAGGTTCGAGGTGGCGTACGTCGCCTGGCCGTTGGAGCCGACCGTCCCGGTGCCGAGCTGTGTCGGCGTCCCGCTGCATGCCGAGCTCGTGCAGCTGTAGAAGGTGACCGTGCCCGTGGAGGGGCTCGCCCCGTCGGTGGTGGAGTTGGACGCTGCCACCGTTGCCGTGAAGGTGACCGACTGGCCCGAGGTGGACGGGTTGGGCGATGAGGTCAGTGTGGTCGTCGTCGAGTCGGTGTACTGGGCGCCTCCCGAGTAGACGAAGTGGTAGGTGTAGTTCTCGCAGGTGCTCTGGTCAGAGCCGCTGTCAGCCAGCTCGATAGGCACGCCCGGAAGATTGACCGTGGCGCTCGCCCCAACCGTGGCCGATCCCGAGTAAGTGGGCAACGTGAAGTAGGTCGGCGGCGCACACTGTGTTGGTGGGGCCGCGTAGCTCGCGTCTAGGGCCGTCGTGATGCTCTGGACGGAGATGGGGACGTTGAGCAGATTCTGCACTGAGAAGACGACGCAACGGGTGGTCCCCGGATAGAGCGAAGCCGTCGAACCGGAGCAGGCAGGCGAGGTGTAGATGTTGCTCGTGATGGTGAAGGTCGAGGGGCTAGAGGTCAGCTCATAGCCGACGTGCTGAGGGGAAGCCGAGCGTGGGCCGAGCACGAGCTGCGAGGCCCCCATGACGAGCGCGGCGACGACGAGCGCGATGGCACTAGTGGCCATCACCGACTTCGTCCTCTTGAACCGCTCTGGCTTCATTGATACCTCAGGTGGTTTCACTGTGATGGGCAAGCCCACCGAGGGACTTCAGGTACCGCCACCGACCTGAAATCCCTCGCTGGCATCACCCAGATACCGGCGGTTAGCCGGGCCGCAGAGTTGAAACTCCGCGGCCCGGCAAGTTCGCCTTGTCCGACAGCGCCCGATTAGGACGAGTAGTCGAACGTGATGGTTGCGCCCTCGCAGGCACTCTGGTCGATGCCCAGGTCGTTGAAGTTGATGGTGCCCGAGTTGTTGAGGGCGGTTGTGCCGTTCGGCACATCCTGACTCTCAACGACAGGGGTCATCGAGAACGAATCCGGAAGGTCGGCTGGGTCACAGCCAGCCTGGTTCGACGACCAGTTGGACAGGGACACGGTTCCAACCTGCTGGTTGCCAGCGCTCGTGGCGCTCCAAGTCACCGTGGCGGTGTCGCCCGGCAGGAAGTTGGTCGTGCTACCCGGACCGTTGTAGGTGATGCTTGTCTGGTGGAGCGTCACATTCGACGCCGAACCTGCGGTGCCAGTTCCTGAACCTGAACCGGTCGTTACGAAGTAGGCGAACGCGCCGCCCGCAACACCGAGGGCAAGCCCTGCGGCGAGGCCGATGGCCGCCACTCTTTTGTTCATGAATCGCTTCATTTTTCTCCTTTTATTTGATTGGGTTGCTTGTGTTGGGCGCCTGAGATCCCCCGCTCCAGGCGTTACCTGGTGCGTCCTGCCAAAGCGCAGTCCGCCCTACGCAAAGAACCCATTCGAAGGGGTTCCTGCTTCTTGCCGGGAACCCGAATGAGTCCCCATGTGTCCGGCCCGAAGCGAACGCGGAAGTGATTCCGCTGTTTCGTGCCGCCACATCTGATCGATAGGTGCCGAATCGCCGCCGACGTCGTGTCGGAGCGCGATCGGAGGTCCAGCGCCGCGTGTCGATCACACGTGCGGGCCGAAGAACGGCCGCGTCACGTGCTGATTCGCCAAGAATGGGACTCGCCAGATCCACTGAACGCCTATCGCCTGATCATGGAGTGGTCGCCAAACCACTCAACCGCCAATGCAGGCATTGAGCTCATGTGACGCGCGGCGAAGTAAACGAGCCGAAAGTCATGTGTCACCTGGCGCGATGACGATGCCGCGTGTATCCCCGGACAGTTGCAACCCTCTCTGCCAGGGGTCTTGTCAGGGCGTTGTTCGAAGGAGGCAGATGGATTCCATCAGCGCACGTCGAAGCAATGTTGTTGCTGCCTTGTGTCGATACGGCTCAAGTCCGCGGCGACGCTGTCCGAGTCGCGCAACGTCGGATCTGAACGTGCCGTCCGAACCTTGCGTGCTCTTCGTGCGAGGATGGATCGCATCGAACCCGAGGACGCCACCGAAGCCAGGATCAGACCGAAGCCGATCTGCCAGAGGAAGATCCGCGAGACGACCCGCCTCCCGACGCACGACGCCGGGCGGCTTCGAGCGCTGGCGCCGGGAATCCGCCCTCGGCGCGGTCGGCACCGGCGTCGCCAGGGGCCTCCAGGCCGTGTTCGCCCCGCCGGCCAACCAACCGGTCATCGTGGCCTCGGTGCCCGGTGACCCGCCCGGTGAGGACGAGCGGCTGCGGGTCATCCTCGACCCCGACGACCCCACCAAGTCGGTGGCGATCATGCCCACCGGCGCCGAACGCGCCAGACACGACGAGCACGACGAGCCCAGTGAACCGGCAGAAACCGATGAGCCCGGGGGAAACGCTCCATCCTCCTGATCAGGGTCTCCGCCCACCCGCATTGACGGCCCGACACGCCTGGACTTAGCATCTGGGAAATCGGACAAGCTGTCTGATTCTTCAGAGGAGTTGTACAGACATGAGCACCCTGGCGGACGTGGCCCCCGAGGTCACCCCGGTCGATCTCTCCGATTCCCGCTCCTACGTGGCTGGGGTCCCCCACGCCTGGCTGGCCTACCTACGGCGCCACGACCCGGTCCACTGGCAAGACGAGGACGGTGGGCCCGGCTTCTGGGCCGTCACCCGCTACGAGGACTGCGTCACGGTCAACCGCGACTACGAGCGCTTCAGCTCGGCCGCCCGCGGCACCATGCCCTTCGAGATGTCCGACGACGACATCGCCCAGCAGGGGCTGATGATGCTCAACATGGACCCGCCGCTGCACACCCGCTACCGCCGCCTGGTCAACAAGGGCTTCACCCCCCGCATGGTGCGCGACCTCGAGGAGAGCATCCACCGCGTCACCGACGGCATCATCGACGACGTCATCGAGTCCGGTGAGGCCGATTTCGTCACCCAGCTCGCGGCCGAGCTCCCGCTCCAGGTGATCGCCGAGCTGCTCGGCGTGCCCCAGGTGGACCGCCACCGCATGTTCGAGTGGTCGAACTCCATGGTGGGCAGCGAGGACCCCGAGTACCAGGCCCAGGCCGACCAGGCCCTCGTCGCCGCCATGGAGCTCTACGCGTATGCGGCCGAGCTCTTCGCGACGAAACGCATCGACCCCCACGCCGACCTCATGAGCGCGCTGACGACAGTCGAGGTCGAGGGCGAGCGCCTGAGCGACATGGAGCTCGAGCTGTTCTTCCTCCTCCTGACCGTCGCCGGCAACGAGACGACGCGCAATCTGATGTCGGGCGCCATGCACACGTTCTTCGAGCACCCCGAGCAGTGGGAACGCCTCGTGGCCGACCGCAACCTGCTGCCGACAGCGGTCGAGGAGATGCTGCGCTTCGTCACGCCCGTCATGAACTTCCGGCGCACCGCCATGTGCGACCTCACCCTCAGCGGGACCAAGGTCACCGAGGGTGACAAGGTCGTCTTCTTCCACGCCTCGGCCAACCGCGACGAGGACGTTTTCGAGAACGCCGACACCTTCGACGTCAGCCGGGACCCCAACCCGCACGTCGCCTTCGGGGGCGGCGGGCCGCACTTCTGCCTGGGCGCCAACCTGGCCCGCATGGAGATCCGCGTGATGTTCGAACACCTGTTGGACCGCATGCCCGACATCCGCCAGGCCGGCGACGTGCAGCGCCTACAGTCCCAGTTCATCAATGGCGTCAAGCACCTTCCCGTCGCGTTCACCCCGGCCGCCCGCTCCTGAGTCGGCGCGCTGAGGCGGGGGCGAACACCATGGCCCGGCGTGCGCCGGACGCGCTGAAGGACGTCATCCGGGACTTCCGGCGCGACCAGATCATCGACACTGCTCGTCGCCTCTTCGGCGAACGCGGCACGACTGACGTCCCGATGGACGAGATCGCCGCCCAGGCCGGCGTCGCCCGCTCGACGGTCTACGTGTACTTCTCCAACCGCGACGAGCTCCTGCGGGCCTGTGTGCAGTCGATGTACGACGCCATGGCCGACACCATCGCGCTCGTCGTCACCGGCGACGCCACGCCGATGGAGCGCCTGCGCCGGCTCATGGTCGGGGTGCTCGAGCGCATCGACGAGAACCCGTCCTTCTTCCGCCTGGCCATGGCCACGCAGGGCTCGACCCGGGCCGAGGGATCGGAGGCGGTGGGCGGCGCGCTGATGATGATCGGTCTCGACATGATGCGCGTCCTCGAGGAACTCCTCGCGGCCGGTGTGGCGGCGGGCGACTTCCGCCCCGGGCTCGATCCCGAGCGCGCCGTGGTCCTCATCGGCCAGCAGATCTACGGTGCGCTCTCGGTGCGAGCCGGCGAGCCAGACCCGATCCCGGCGGCGCAAGCCGCAGAGGAGATCTGCGACTTCGTACGACGCGGACTGGGGGCCTAGACACGTGCAATTCGATCTCTGGATGCCGACTGCGAGCCCGATGTCGACCCCCGAGCTGCTCGATGCGGTCGCCGAGGGCGCCCAGGCCCGGGACATCGGGACCATCTGGGTGGGCGAGCACGTCGTGCTCTTCGGGCAGTACGAGAGCGCCTATCCCTACGCGGACGACGGCCGCATCCCCGCTCCCCCGGGCAGCGGGCTCCTCGAGCCGCTCGTCACGCTGACCTATCTGGCCGCCCGCACCTGGACGGTGCGCCTCGGGACGGCGATGCTCCTCCTCCCCCAGCGCAACCCGGTCTACGTGGCCAAGGAGGTCAGCACGCTCGACTGGCTCTCGGGCGGGCGGGTCGACCTCGGCGTCGGCGTGGGCTGGCTGAAGGAGGAGTTCGACGCGCTCAACGTGCCCTGGGCGCGCCGGGGCGCGCGCACCGACGAGTACCTCGAGGTGCTGCGCACGCTGTGGGTCGACGACACGTCTGAGTTCCACGGCGAGACCTACGACCTGGCCCCCTGCGAGATGTTCCCCAAGCCCGTCCAACAGCCCCACCCGCCCGTCCACATCGGCGGGGAGACCAAGGCCGCGTTGCGCCGAGCCGCTCGCCAGGCCCAGGGCTGGCACACCTTCAACCGGTCACCCGAAGAGTTGGTCAGCGGGTTGGCCGAGCTCGACGTCGAGCTCGACGCCGCCGGTCGGACCCGAGACGAGCTGCGCATCACCGTGTGCCCCTACTTCAACCAGCTCACGCCCGAGTGGGTCGAGGGCTACGCCGAGGCCGGCGCCGACGCGGTGGCCGCCTTGTTCTTCGCCTTCACACCCGACGACGTCGCCCGCGCCTTCGACGATCTCGAGGCCTGCCGTGAGGTCGCGCGGCGCACGGTCCCTGACGCGCTGCGCGCCGGCGTCTGGGGGTGATCGGGGCGGGGGCGCCGCCAACGCACCGTCCACGGGCGACGCGAGGTGCGCTGCACGCTCGGGGCGGAACAGGCCCGCTTCCCCGCGCCGCCCGACGGTTTGACACTCGCGACGGTAGGTGGGCAACGGCCGCATTGGATCGCCCAGAGGAATGAATCCCGGGTGAGCCGATTTCATCCTTCGGGATGACACACGGCCGGCCCCCACCAGGGAGTCTGGTGTGGTGAGACCGGGGTGGTTCGCGGACGGAGATCCTGCTCAGGCGGCACTACCATGGTCGTCCCGCCCGGGAACGAGGGATCCGATGGCCCGCAGCGCACGTCACCTGAATCCAGAGTGGCTCCGGCCCGGGAGGGCCCGGGGCGCACCCGGCGGCGAGCCGGGAGGCGAGCGCCAGCCCGACGGGGCCGCGCAGATCTTGGAGCGCCTGCGGGCCTTCGACCGCCGCTACGCCCGCTACGTCGACGTCGCGTTGGCGGGCGTCCTCTTCGTCTTGTGCTCGGGGTGGCTCATCGAGCGCGGCACGGCTCCGAATTTGTGGCTGGCCGCCGCCCTGATCCTGCCCCTGATCTTCCGGCGGCGTGCACCGATGACCGTCTTCCTCGTGATCAGTGCGGTGGCCTTCGTGCAGTACCTCGTCGCCAGCCCGGCCCTCGCCGACGCCGCGCTCCTCGTCGCGCTCTATACGGTCGCGCTCGAGTCGCAGTGGTTCCTCGTCGTCGTGGCCTCGGTCATCCTCGAGACCGGTGTCGTCATGGCCACCATCAGCTGGACGCCGACGGGCAACGACCTCAAGTCGTTCGTGTTCCTCACCGGTCTCGCTTTCGCCGCGCTGCTCGGCGGCATCGTGATGCGGGCGTTGCGCAGCCAGCTCGGCTGGCTGGCCGAGCGCGCCCAGCGGCTCGAGATCGAGCGGGACCAGCAGGCGTCGCTGGCCGCCGCCGCGGAGCGGGCCCGCATCGCGGGGGAGATGCACGATGTCGTGTCACACAACATCCAGGTGATGGTGACCCTCGCCGACGCCGCCTCGGCCGCGCCGGCGTCCGACCCCGGGCGTGCGGCCGAGGCGATGCACGAGGTGTCGGCGACCGGACGCCAGGCCCTGACCGACATGCGCCGGATGCTCGGCGTGCTGCGCGAGGAGCCGGTCGGTGCGAACGGCAGTTGCGCCCCGCTCGCCCCCCAGCCGGGACTGCGCGACCTCGATGCGCTCGTCGAGCGCGTGCGTGGCACCGGCCTGGTGGTCTCGGTCGAACGCCGTGGGCAGCCCTTCGACGTGTCGGGCGCCGCGGGGTTGACCGTGTACCGGATCGTGCAGGAAGCGCTGACCAACGTGTTGAAACACGCGCACGAGCCGGCCCTCGTCGACGTGGTGCTCGAGTTCGACGACCCCGATCTCTCGGTTCGCGTCGGCGACGACGGCCGCAGCGTGGTGCCCGCCGACTGGTGGTGGCGGTGCCAACGGGAGCTCGAGCGGTCACGGCGTGGCCGGTATGGCCGAGCGCGCGGCGGCCTTCGGCGGCCGGCTCGAGGCCGGGCCCAAGGCCGACGGCGGCTGGGAGGTCCGCGCCACGCTGCGTGACTGCAAGGCCCCCATCGCTCGATGAGCGTCCGCGTCGTGCTGGCGGACGACCAGGCCCTCCTGCGCAAGGGCTTCCGCATGATCCTCGAGGCGGAGGACGGCATCGAGATCGTGGGCGAGGCGGCCGACGGCGCGGACGCCGTCCGCCTCGTCGAGCTCTACGAGCCCGACGTCGTGGTGATGGACGTGCGCATGCCGGTGCTCGACGGGATCGAGGCGACGCGGGCCATCGCGGGGTCTGCGGCCGCTGAGCGGACCCGCGTCCTGATCCTCACGACCTTCGACCTCGACGAGTACGCCTTCAGCGCGCTGCGGGCCGGCGCCAGCGGCTTCTTGTTGAAGGACGTGCCCCCGGCCGAGCTCGCCTCGGCCATCCGTACGGTGGCCCGGGGCGATGCCGTAGTGTCGCCGCGCGTCACACGCCGGCTGCTCGAGGAGTACGCCGCCACCTTGCCCGACGTGTCCGGCAGCGGTGTCGGCGCCGGCGCGGACACGGCGGAGCAGGCGGCACTGGCCAGCCTCACCGACCGCGAGCGTGAGGTCCTGCTGGCCGTCGCCGACGGCCTCTCCAATGCCGAGATCGCCGAGCGCCTCTACGTCTCCGAGGCGACGGTGAAGTCCCACGTGGGGCGCCTGCTGGCCAAGCTCGGGCTGCGCGACCGCGTGCAGGCGGTGGTCTTCGCCTTCCAGTCGGGGCTGGTCCGGCCTTCCTGACGCCCGCCGACGCGGCTCAACGGCTGTGCCATAGGGTCACTCCCAGAGGGAGGACGGAGGAGGTCCCGAAGAGGCACGGCGAAAGGCGCGGCGACCAGCCGCCCATAGGCTCGCTCAATGGTGGACGCTGCGCCGGACCCGAGGCCCCTTGGTGCGGCCCCTGACGTCGCCTTCGCCACCTTCAGCGACGACGGGCCGTGGATCGTCGACCCCGATGCCCTCACGTGGCGCCGTGGACTCGCCGGGGTGCGGGCGCGCCTCACCGCTGCCCTCCCCTCTCTGACCCGCCGGCGCACCATCCCGCCGGGCCGCAGGCTCGGCAGCACCCTGTGGCACCTCGGAGGCGCGCTCGGGCTGTGGTACCTGACCGACCGGCGCCGGGGCGGCGCGCGGTCGATCGCCGGACTCTCCCATCGGTTGCGCGTCGCCGCCGAGACGCTGGGCCCGACCTACATCAAGCTCGGCCAGATCGTCGCCTCGGGCGACGGCATCTTCCCCGCCGAGCTGGTGGCCGAGTTCAAGTGGTGCCGGGACCAAGTGGCCCCCGAGCCGTGGGCGGTCATCGAGCGCATGCTCGTCGAGGAGCTCGGCGGGCCACTCGACGGTGTCTTTGCCTCGGTCGAGCGGGTGCCGCTCGCCGCCGCCTCCATCGCGCAAGTGCACGCGGCCACGTTGCTCGACGGGACGAAGGTCGTGGTCAAGGTGCAGCGGCCGCTGGTGGCGGACCGCGTGCACCAAGACCTCGCTGTCATGGCATGGCTCGCGCCGCTCCTCGTGGGACGCATCCCGGTGGCCGCGTTGGCCAACCCACCGGCATTGGTCGAGCTGTTCGCGGAGACGATCACCGAAGAGCTCGACTTCCGGCTCGAAGCCGAGAACATGCTCGACATCGCGACGACCTTCGCCGCGTTGGATCAGCGTGACTTCGTCGTGCCACGGCCCCACCCGTCGTTGGTGACGCGGCGCATGCTCGTCATGGAACGTCTGGACGGGTTCAACTTCGCCGACGTCGAGGGCATGCACGCCGCCGGCATCGACACGGAGGCGGTCGTGCGGGCCGGCATGATCGGCTTCCTCGAGGGCTGCATGATGCTCGGAATCTTCCACGGCGACCTTCACGGCGGGAACCTCTTCGTGCTGCCGTCGGGGAAGACCGCGCTGCTCGACTTCGGGATCACCGGCCGCCTGACCGAGGCCAAGCGGCTCGCGCTCCTCTCCCTGCTCGTCGGCGCGTCGAACGGGGACATCCCGGCCCAGGTCACCGCGTTGCGTGACCTGGGCGCGTTCCCCGACGATGTCGATGTGCAGCAGGTCATCGACGCACTGGGGCTCGAGGGCCCACCGGTCGACCCGGTCACCCTGACCGCCGACGAGCTGGTGTCCCAGATGCAGCGGTCCATCAAGACGTTGCTCGCGCTGGGCGCCCGGTTGCCCAAGGAGCTCATGCTCTTCGTGAAGAACCTGATGTTCCTCGACGGCGCCATCGCGACCTTGGCGCCCGACCTCGACCTCTTCGCCGAAGTCGAGGCCATCGCCTTGATGTTCGCGGCCAAGCACGGTGAGCGGATCATGGCCCAGCTCGGTCTCGAACACAGCGCCGACTGGACGCCCGACATGGCGGAGTTCAAGGCAGGCTTCGGGCTGGACGAAGAAACCGAGAGCCTGACGCACCGCGAGCTCCAGGCACGCCGCGCCGAGGTGCGCGAAAAGTTCGAGGGCCGGGGCCGCTCTCGTGGCCCACGGGCGGGACGGCGCCACGGGCGCACGGTCTAACCGAGGTTCAGCGCGTGGTCGACGTCCACCCTGAAACGAGCTCGACGAGCTCGCGCGCCACCCAATAGTGCGTCGGCCGGCCGGGGCCGGACGCGCCGGGCAGGTAACGCTCGACGATGCCTCGTTCGGCCAGCACGGCGAGTGCGCTCTGCCCCGAGCGTGCCGAGACCCCGAGCCGTTGGGCGACGTCCGCCGCCGAGATGACCGGCTGCTCGGCGAGGAGGTCGATCACCCGCCGCGCCGCGGCGTCCTCGCGCACCCCTCCGAGCCGGGTGCGCCAGTCGGCCACCAGGTCTTCTCGAGCGCGCCATGAGCTGGTTGGCCGCGTCGCCGCTCCGCTCCAATGCACCCGCCATCCACTCGACCCACGGGTCCAACTGGCCCATGCGGAACAGCGTCAGGCCGGCGAGATACCCACCGGGGTCCCGTGCGATGACGACGCTGAGCGGCGGCGGGACGCTCAGCGCCAGGCGATGCGAGAGCACCCAGCCGATGAGCACCCGCCCGATCCGCCCGTTGCCGTCGCCGAAGGGATGGATCGACTCGAACTGCGCGTGGACGACCGCGGCCTGGGTGACCGGGTCGAGGGACACGTCGTTCGCGAACGACACCAGGTCCTCCATGAGGCCGCCGAGCAGCTCGGGTGGCGGCGGCACGAACGCGGCGTCGCGCGGAGACGTGCCTCCCACCCAGGACTGCTCAGTGCGATAGGTGCCGACCATGCGAGGCGGGAGTGCTCCGCTGGACTCGGTCAGCCGGCGGTGCCACCCGAGTATGTCCTTCTCGGTAAGCGCGCGCTCGGGTGAAGCAAGGGCACCCATCACCGCACCGAGGTTGTCGGCCACGTACGACGCGGCGTCGCTCAGCGCGCCCCCGACGTCGGCCGCCGCGACGTCCGCCAAAGGCGCCTGGAGGCCCTCGAGATAGGAGGACGCCACCCCCTCGGACCGCAGGAGCAGTGTGGCGAGCGGTCCGAAGTGGGCCGAACGGTTCCCCGCCGCCACGGCCGCGGCCGCGGCCCGCTCGGTCAGCCGGCTGGCCTTGAGGCCGAGGTCGAACGCCTGGCCGGTCAGCGGTGCGGGCACCCACGCCCGCACCTCGGCGCCGTTCCACGAGACCGGGACCTCGCGTCCTCTGTATATGTATCCTTCCGAAACCCCACCCATTTACGGAAGGATACGCGCTGATCCTTCCGTAAACCCCCTTTTCTGAGGTCGGTCATTCCGAGGGCAGCGATTCCGGGGGCAGTCATAGGCGCCACACCCTCCTTGGTCGTCGCCGAGATGGAGCCCCCCGACGGCCGTTCCGTGGCCGCTCACGTCGGTTCCGTCGCCTGTCACAACGGTTCCCTAGGGTCATGTGCGTGCTCTCTTCGAGGCCGATGACGACCTCTCGCATCCTGGCCGCGGACCGAGCCGGCCAGTAGGGTTCGGCCGATCGTCATGCCGCCACGACGTCGCACCGCGACATCTAATTTCGGTGTCGGACGCCGCGAGTCCCACGTGGCCGACGCCTTCTACTCCCGCTTCGAAGCACCGGAGCTCGGCGCGGACGAGCACGTGAACCCGCACGAGCCGGGTGTGTCGTGCGTGTGCGGCGATGCCCGCCGGATGGATGGGTTGGCGGACGACTCGGTGGCCCTCGTCGTCACCTCACCGCCCTACTTCGCAGGCAAGCAGTACGAGGAAGAGCTCGACCGCGAGGGGGTGCCCGGTTCCTACATCGAATACCTGGCGCTGCTGCGCGACGTGTTCGCCGAGTGCAAGCGGGTACTCGAGCCGGGCGGGCGCATCGCCGTCAACGTCGCCAACCTCGGCCGCAAGCCGTATCGCAGCCTGGCGGCCGACGTCATCACCATCCTCCAAGACGACCTGCACCTGCTGCCCCGCGGGGAGATCGTGTGGCAGAAGGGCGAGGGCGCCAGCGGCTCGTGTGCGTGGGGCTCCTTCCGCTCGGCGGCCAACCCGGTGCTGCGTGACGTCACCGAGCGGGTGATCGTGGCCAGCAAGGGCCGCTTCGGGCGTGCCCGCTCCCCCAAGGAGCGCCGGCGCGACGGGCTGCCCCATGAGAGCACCATCGGCGCCGACGACTTCATGGCGCTGACGCTCGACGTGTGGGACATCCCGCCCGAGAGCGCAGTGCGGGTACGGCACCCGCGCCGTTCCCCGTCGAGCTGCCGCTGCGGTTGATGGAGCTCTACACGTATCGAGGCGACCTCGTCGTCGACCCCTTCGCCGGGTCGGGCTCGACCCTCGTCGTGGCGCGGCGCGGCGGGCGCGACGCCGTCGGCTACGACACCGACCCGGCCTACGTCGAGCTGGCGCTGGCGCGGCTGGCCACCGAGGGCGACGGGGACCCACGGCCGGACACCGACGGCGCCTCTGCCTCGACCCTGGCACGGGGAGCGCTCGAGGGTGCCGGCTTCCGCGACGTACGGCCCAACCGTCGCCTGCGCGGCCTCGGAATGGCCGTCGACTTCACGGCCTCCGACGCCGCGGGCCGGACGTGGTACTTCGACGTCGCCGGGCCCAACTCGGCATTCCGGGGCGGCATGGCGCGATCGGACACCGTGTGGCGAACGCTCGGGCGTGCCCACGTGATGGCCGCCGGCGACGTCTCCCCCTTCGTCGTGCTGACCACCCAGCTGCCACGCGCGGGATCCGAAGCCGACCGTGCGCTACGGGCTCCGGGGCCGGGCGGGCTCTTCGACGCCGTCGACCTGGGCTCGGCCGAGGCACTGGCGCGGCTGGCCACGTACGCGCGCGTGGACGCTCCGCCAGCCCGCTGGCGGGGTTCTGGGCCTCATCGGACGTCTCGCCGGGGGCGGTCTGAGCCGTGGGCGCCGTCGTGGCCTGCGCAGTTGTGCGTGACGACCCGCCCCGGGTCTTCGTCGCCGAGGACCTCGACACCCTGAACTGGGTGCTGGCCTGCCAGCTGGTGGCCAAGACCCCGGGGGACGAGTTGCCGGCCGGCGAACGGGACGCGCTGCGCCTCGCACTCCACGAGCAGCGGTGGGGCGACGCCGTGTTCGCCTTCATCGCCCGGACCGGCATCGCGGTGGACGTGTACGAGAGCACGGAGCTGCATCTCGGCGCGGACGCCGCCGTCGGTCCGCTCGAGCTGCAGCTCACGCCCCTGTTCTCGGGGTAGCGAACCGGGACGACGGGGCCACGACGGAATCTGGCGTGCAGCAGTGAGGCCGTGAGGCGGGTCGTGCCAGGATTCGTGGATGCCGAGCGACCGCACCACGGTGACCGAGCTCGGCACCGGGCTCGGCACGCTCGGCCTGTCCGACGTCGACGCCGCGGTGCGCTCGCGCACACCGGTCATGCACAGCGTCTCGCCCGAGATGTGGGAGCGCCTGGCGGCGCTGCGCGCCGGGGGCGCCTTCGACACTGAGTTCCACGCCGCCTGGGCCAACGGCCAGGCGTTCCTCGCCGCCACCGACGGCCTGCGGGGCCGGCTGCCCACCGTCGTGGAATGGAAGGGTACGGGTAGAGCACCCGGTGACGAGGTGGCCCCTATCGATCTGCGGGTCGACCACGTCTACCTCGTCAGCTGCAAGTACCTCTCGAACATCCTCTTCAACGCATCGCCGTCGCACGTCTTCGACTACTTGCTGATGGGTGGGCAGAGCCGCGCCAGCCGGGGCACCCACGACATCCTCCCCGGTGGCGCGGACTGGTACGCCGAGGTGGCGCCCCGCGAGCACCAGGCGCTCTACGAGGCGGTTCGTTTGCTCGCTGCTGCGGGCCGCGGACGGGCCTGCCGGGCCCGTGCCAGCCCCTGCGCCGGCGCCGCGGACGGGATCAGCGCGGCCAGGTACGGGCCGCGGGGCGTCGGTGGTGTCGCTGCCGGGATTCGACCCGGTCGGCGACGTCCGTGGCGGTGCCGACGGGGTGCACAGGGCTGCGGCGAGCGCGTCTCCCTCGCTGGCTCTGCGCGCGCTCCCCGAGCGCGCCGTCGACCTCACGACGGCGCAGCGCGACGCGCTGCGGGCAGTGGCTGCGGGCGGGCTGGTCCGAGGAAGCCAAGGACCGCTACGCCACGCTGTCGGACGAGGTGGCTCGAGCTTCGGCGCGGCGGTGGGAGGAGGCCATCGCCGGCGCCGGTGCCGGTGCCGGCGGGGCCGGGGAGGCCATGCTCTGGCGCCTCCTGCGCATCGGCAGTGCGCCCTACTTCGTCCTCGGCTCATCGCCCGCGCGCTCGCTCCGGTTGCGCATCGCGACGTCGTGGGACTGGCGCCAGCAGTACAAGCTCGCTTCGTTCTCGGTCGAGGCCCAGCCGGGTGGCCAGCCGCGCGTGGGGTGGGAGGCCGTGGTGCGCCACCGTGTCTCTCACGAGCTGTCCGAGGTGGCCGGGCATGTCGAGGTGCGATGGAGCCATGGCCGCTTCGGCGGTTTGCCCGAGGCCAAGGGATACCTCGACGTGGCGCACCACCTCGTACCGGGGTATTTCCAGCTCCGATGACTCTGTTCCACTTCGAGGCCTTCACTCCCCCTCTGCACGTCCCCCTTCTGGCCTGGGCGCCGGTCGTGCTTCGGCCTTATGCGATCTCGGACCTCGCCATGGTGCGTCATGCCTCAGCCGACCCCGCGATCCCGCCGATCTCGTCAGTCCCGGCGACCTACACCGACGACGCGGGACGGGCTTTCATCGAACGTCAACACGCGCGGGCCAGCGAGGGAGATGGGTTCTCCTTCGTGATCGCCCGTGGCGATGAACCGAGTGCGGGGCTGGGCTCCATCGGTCTGTGGCTCCAAGAGATCGAGAGCGGCCGGGCCTCCATCGGCTACTGGCTGCTCGCCTCCGCACGCGGGCACGGCCTAGCCGCCTGTGCCCTGCGCGCCGTCGTCGACTTCGCGTTCGACGAGCTGGCCATCCCGCGTCTGCACCTCTTCGTGGAGCCCTGGAACATTGCCTCGGCGCGGACCGCCGAGGCCGCCGGCTTCCGCCGGGAAGCCACCTTGCGGGGTTGGGAGCGCATCGACGGCGCGCAACACGATGCCGACTGCTTTGCCCTCTTGCACAGCGAACGGGAATCGCCGGGCTGACCCTGACCTCGCCTGGCGGGCTCTGCGAGACTGCAGCAGTGTTCGGACAGGACCACGGAAGCGAGGACATCGCCACGCGGATCGACCGCCTCATGAAGGCAGTGTTCGAGGAGGACGACGACGAGCGGCTGGCCAGCCTCCGCCGTGGTGTGGCACCAGACTTCGTCTATATCAGCCCCGAAGCCGTCTTCGAGGGGCCGGCAGGGCTGAGCGAGGCGTTTGCGATGTACCGCCGCGCCAACCGGCGACCGGTCACGCTCCGGCGGACCAGCAGCATCGACCTGCACCACGGCTACTTCCGCTACACCTGGCAACGAGTGGAGCGCGGAGCCAGCGCGATGGAAGGCTGGAGCTTCGGCTCGCTCGACGAGACGGGGGCGATCGCGCGGGTCGTCACGTTCGAAGGACTGGTGCCCGGTGTGCTCGACGAGGATGGGTGACGCGATGACGAGAGACGGACTGGCATCGCAATGTGCAAGGAGGAACCACTGATGCTGGTGCTGGTCGAAGTAGAGGACCGCGTCGCCACGGTCACGCTGAATCGTCCCGAGTCACGCAACGCGATCTCGTCCGAGCTCCACGGCCAGCTCGATGCGGCGATCACCGAGCTCGACGGGCGAGACGACGTGGGGTGCATCGTGCTCACGGGAGCGGACCCGGCGTTCTGTGCGGGCATGGACCTCAAGTCCCTCGCCACCGAGAACCGCTCGACCCAGCAGGAGCGCCAACGTCAGGCCGCTCGCTTCGAGATGCTGCCACCGCACCAGGCCCCGGTCATCGGGGCCATCAACGGGCCCACCGTGACCGGTGGGCTCGAGCTCGCGATGTGCTGCGACTTCCTGATCGCCTCGGAACGGGCCCGCTTCGCCGACACGCACGCGCGGGTCGGGGTCATGCCCGGTGGTGGCATGACGATCCGTCTTCCTCAGCTGGTCGGCATCGACCGGGCACGACGGATGAGCTTCACCGGCGACTACATCGACGCGGAGACGGCACGCGACTGGGGCCTGGTCGTCGAGGTCGTCCCGCACGAGGCGCTGCTCCCACGGGCCCGAGAGCTCGCGGCAACCATTGCCTCCATCCCCAACGAGTACGTCCGCGAGCTGCGGCGCGGCTACGCCGAGATCGGTGCCCTCTCCGGTGCGGAAGCCCTCGCGGCAGAGAACCGCTGGTCGCGCGGTTGGATGGAGAAGCGATTCGACCAGAGCCGCCTCGCCGGCGAGCGCGAGAAGATCGTGGCCCGAGGAAGGGAACAGAACACCGGACTCGATGGTGGCGCGCCGGCGTGAAGGTCTATGCGGGCATGGACCCGCGTCTGTCGCTGGGTGAGGGAATCGAGCACGCCCGGCGGGTGGAGCGGCTCGGCTACGACGGGCTGCACGTGGCAGAGACGGTGCACGACGGGTTGGCCGTCGCGCTCCTCTGCGCAGAGCACACCAGCCGGATCACCGTGCGGACGAGCGTCGCGCTGGCCTTCACGCGGAGTCCGACTCTGGTCGCGTACGCAGCGTGGGACCTGGCAAAGCTGAGCGGGGGCCGCTTCGAGCTTGGCCTCGGGACACAGATCCGCCAGAACATCGAAGACCGCTACGCCGTGCCCTTCGGTGAGGACCCCATCGGGCGCCTCGGAGACTATGTGGGTGCGGTCCGAGCCGCCTTCGCGTCGTTCGCATCGGGCGAGGCGCCCGCCTACGAGAGTCCGCACTATCACCTGACCCGGCTGCAGCCCTACTTCAACCCGGGCCCCGACTCCGAGACGACTCCGCCACGCCTCTACCTCGGTGGCGTCCAGCGGCGCGCGTGCGCGCTGGCGGGGGCAGTGGCCGACGGGTTCGTCAGCCACCCCACCAACTCCAACCCGCGCTACCTGCTCGAGGTCTGCCTCCCGGCGCTGGCCGAGGGGGCAGCCGGCGCAGGACGCGACCTCGCCGGCTACCGGATTCGAGACGGTCATCGGGACGTCGGTGATCACGGCGGCGACGGACGCCGGCGTGGTCACCGAGCGGGAGCGCCAACGTCGGCTGCTCGCTTTCTTGTACTCGACGCCCGCCTACGCCCCCACCCTCGAGCTCTACGGATGGGACGACCTGGGCCCCCGTCTACGAGACCTCATCCGGCGCGAGCGCTGGGACGACCTGGCAGGTGTCCTCTCCGACGAGATGCTCGAAACACTCGTCCCCTGTGGCACCTTCGCCGAGTTGCCGGCCCTCCTGCTCGAGCGCTTCGGGGAACTCGGGCAGGGCATCGTCGTGTCACCGCCGCTCCGACGCGAGCGACGACACGTCGTTCCGCACGGTGGTCGAGGCGATCCGCGCCGGCTGAGCAAGAGCAGCGCCTGCGTCGCCCTCGAGCGCGGCATGGGGAAGATGAGCTCCTCGCCGGCCATCGCGGCGGCGGCCGCGGCACGCCCAGCATCGTCCATAGGCGACAAGCGCTCCGCGGACGCCAGCACCCGCGGCAACAAGGCGATGTCGCCGGGCGTGCAAAAGGCGTGGACGCCGGGCACGGAGAGCGCGAAGTGCACGCCCTGGTCCATCTCCTCGTCGCTGTGCTGGGGCTCGTACCACGATGACGCCCAGCGCGCCGCGGTGGCCGGGTCACCCGCGACCGCGTCGGCCAACGGCCGATGGTCGGCCCATGGGCGGCGGGCCACCGCCTTGATGGCCATCACGCCGAGGTCACGCTCGGCGCACACCGCCAGAAGCTCCTCGGCGGGTTCGCGGTATTCGGGCCGGGCCCACAGCGCCGGGTAGACGGGGAACATCACGGTGTCGAGGTCGAAACGGCGGAGGGCCTCGAGATGGACGCGTGGCACGTCGAGGTCGTGTCCGGTGATGCCGGCGAAGCGGGTGCGCCCCTCGTCGCGGAAGCCGATGATGCGCTCGAGGGCAGGCGACCGGCGCTCCAGCTCCTCGAAGGTGGTCACCGCGTGGGCCTGGTAGAGGTCGAGGACTTCGGCGTTGAGGAGACGCCGGGTCGTGTCGAACTGCTCCGCCACCCCCTCGGGGTTCGCCCGCAAGGTCTTGCCGGCGATGAACAGCGCATCGCGGTGGGCGGCCAGGTTCGGCCCGACCACTGACTCGGCGGCGCCGTATTGGGGCGCGATGTCGAGGTGATTGACCCCGTGGTCAAGGGCGAGTCGCAGCCACGCTCCGGCCTCTTCGACGGTGGCGGACCAACAGGCAGCGCCGCCGAGGATGGCGACACTGCTTTCGTGACCGGTGCGTCCGAGGCGCCGGCGTTCCACCGTCCCTCCCCGGCTAGGACTTGAGCTTCAGGACGTTGAAAACGACGCCCTGGTTGTCGGCGAGCACGGCGAAACGGCCCGGCTCGATGTCGGTCGGGCCCATGAAGACGGCGCCGCCGAGCTCCTGCGCCTTGGCCACCGTGGCGTCGGTGTCTGCGACCGCGAAGTACACGCCCCAATTCGGTGGCATGTCCGCAGGCATGTCACCGTGCTTGGCCATCATGCCGCCCACGGAACGGCCTGCGAGCTTCCATTCGGTGTAGGCCGGCGGTCCGCCGGGAGGACCCTGGTCATCGGCGTCCCAGCCGAACGCCGCCTTGTAGAAGGTCTTCGATGTATCGAGATCGGTAGTGATGAGCTCGTTCCAGCAGAGCGTGCCTGGCTCGTTGACCAGCTGAGCCCCCGTGTGCGACTTGGGCTGCCAGAGACCGAACACCGCGCCGAGCGGGTCGGCCAAGATGGCCATGCGGCCGACGTCCATCACGTCCATGGGTGGCGCGAACACCGTGCCGCCGGCGGCGGACACCTTGGCCACCGTGCTGTCGGCGTCGTCCACATTGACGTAGGTCATCCACACCGGGGGGAAGTCCGGGTTCATCTGCGGACCAAGGCCGGCCACCGTCTTCCCGTTCAGGGTGCACACCGAATAGCCGCCGGCCTCCGGCGGTCCCTCGGGGCATTCCCAGCCAAACAGGCCGCCGTAGAACTCCTTGGACTTCGCCAGGTCAGGGCTGCCCAGGTCGACCCATGAGGGGACACCGTCGTCATAGCGTTCGTATTCCACTGGTCCCGTCTCCTTATTCTCGATGGCCTCGCGCCCCGACGGGTTCGACGGTACCCGATCGATGTCCCACGTGCTGCGGCCCGGGGGTGAGAAGATCACGGGAATGTCACATTGGCCAGGAGACCTGTGAGCAATCCCATCGGCTCCCGGGTCGAGCAGCTGGCGCAATCGCTGGCCGAACGCATCGTGCCGCTCATCGTCGATGCCATCGACATTGACGCCATCCTCGAAAAGGTCGACATCGAGAAGATCGTCGAACGGGTCGACATCGACAAGATCGTCGACCAGGTCGACATCGAGAAGATCGTCGAGCGTGTCGACATCCAAAAGATCATCGAGCGGATCGACATCAATGCCATCGTCGAAGAGATCGACATCGACGCCCTGGTCGAGCACACCGAGCTCGGGTCGATCATCGCCCGCTCGACGACTGGCGTCCTGACGGAGATCCTCGACGTGATCCGTGCACAGGGCGTGGGGCTGGACGACTTCATTTTCCGCTGGGGCAACCTAATGATCGGCCGGCGAAAGCGCATGCTCGACTGGCCGGTCGGCCCGCCCCTCCTCTGCGCTCCGAGGCCGTCGACGCCATGACGACCGTACCAATGCCTGCTCCGGAGATGACCGTTGGCCGGCAGGGCCACTACGCGGGCGCGGCCAGCCGGCTGGTGGCTTTCGCAGCGGACGTCGGCGCATCCTGGGGGGCCTACACCCTCGGCGTGGCGCTGCTCAATGCCGCGATCAAGCTCGTGTCGGGGCACTCCTACACGCTGAGCAATCACCAGGTGCTTGCCTTGGTGACACTGACTGTCTGGGAGTTCCTCTATTACACCTACCAGTGGGCCGTCAGTGGCAAGACCGTGGGCATGGCGATCTTCGGGCTGCAGGTGGTGACCACGGAAGGCAGGCCGATCAGTGGTCGCCAGGCCGTGCTCCGCACGATCGGGCTCGCGATCACGCTGTTCCTCACCCTTGGCATCGGGTTCCTCGGCATCGTCTTCCAGCGGGAGCGCCGGGGGCTGGACGACTTCATCGCGGGAACCGTCGTCGTCTACGACTGGGACGCCCGCGCAGCCCGGCTGCGCTGGATCGCCCGCAGGGAAGGCCCCTGGATCAGGGCAAAGCAGACACAGTCCCACCATCCCCGCGAGGCCTGAGTGCCGCGCCATGTCATTTGCGGAAGTCAGCCGTCCCCATCCCCAAGTCGCGGTCGTCACGCTCGAACCGGCCCGAGCGCATGAACGCCATGGCATTCGACGTCATGATCCCGTTCCGGGACGCGCTGCGCGACATCGGAAGCGACAACGAAGTGCGCGTCGTCGTCATCACCGGAGCCGGCCGGGGGTTCTGCTCAGGCGCTGATCACGAGAATCCCGGGACGATGCCGAACATCGACGGCTTGACGTTGCCGACCATCGCACTGCGGTCCATGGAGATGCTCGACGACGTCATCGCAACCATTCGCCGGCTCCATCAGCCAGTCATCGCCGCCGTCAACGGCGCTGCCATCGGTGGTGGATTCTGCCTCGCCCTCGCAGCCGATATCAGGGTCGCGTCAGAGGAGGCCTACTTCCGGGCCGCGGGTATCAACAACGGCCTGACCGCCGCCGAACTCGGGCTCAGCTTTCTGCTCCCGCGGTCAGTCGGACACTCGAGGGCGGCCGAGATCATGCTCACCGGCCGCGACGTCGATGCGTCCGAGGCTGATCGAATCGGCCTGGTGTCCGAAGTGGTCGGCCCCGGCAGATCTCCTCCCCACCTGCTTCGAACTGGCCGACCGCATCAATGGTTGGAGCAGGGCCGGCGTGGAGCTGACCAAGCGCCAACTCTGGAACAGCCTCGACGCCAGCAGCCTCCAGTCCCACATGGACGCCGAGGGAACGTCGCAGCTCTTCGTACGCATCACGACCCGCAACTTCGAAGAGGCGGTGGCCGCCGCGCAAGGAGGGGCGCAAAGCCGACTTCAAGGACTGAGTCGCCGGGTCTCACGTCGGTGTTGGAGGCCCAGCCGTCACCCCGTCTGTCAGGGGGAGTTCACCAGGGAGTTCGCAGCCATTTCGAGGTAGTCACGCAACTCGATCGCGTCATGAGGCGAGATCCGCGAGGAGGACTCCAGCTCGAGGAGTGCCGTGAGCATGTGCCGCAACCAGGCGTCGCGTTCGGGAGAGCCGATGACAAAGGGTGCGTGCCGCATCCGAAGGCGCGGGTGCCCGCGCTGCTCGTTGTAGGTACTCGGACCACCCCAGTATTGCATCAAGAAGAGGGCAAGGTGCTGAGACGACTCGCTCAGGTCGTCCGGATACAGAGGGCGCAGCAACGGGTCGCCCGCGACGCCGAGATAGAAACGGTCAACGAGATCGAGGAAGAACTGCTCCCCTCCGACTCGGTCGAACAGCGTGTCCATGGGGCCGAGAGTAGAGGCTTTAGACTGCGCCCCGTCCCGCGGCCGTAGTTCAATGGTAGAACCTCAGCCTTCCAAGCTGATGATGCCGGTTCGATCCCGGTCGGCCGCTCCCTTCGACGTTGCAGCTCAGCGGTGGTACGTCGATTCGGCAGTGTGTTGCGGAGCCCAACGAGTCTGGCCGGGATCGGTCGGACTGTTAGAGAATTCTCGTCACGAGCATCCATCTCTCGTGAGTCACGGCGAGGAACTCGATAGTGACGTCGACCTCGATCAGCCAATAGCGGTACCGATAGCCGTCTTCGAGCTCAGTCAGCCAAGCGTCGGCTGGCGGACCGTCCTCACGACAGGTTGCGAGCCAGTCGTGAAGTGACGCCAGCGCCTCGATCGATACACCCTCGGACCACGAGTCGAAGTCGATGGAGCGATCGAAGACGATCGTCCACTGGCTCACCCGTTGTCGGTGATCTTTGCCTTCAGCTTCTCGAGGATCTCGTCGACAGGTACGCCGTTCTCCCAAGCGTCGCCCTGTCGTTGGAACTCTTCACGCATAAGTGCCTCACGGGCCTCGATCTCCCGCTCAGTTCTGCGCCGTTCTGCAGCTTTCGTCACCCGCTCACTCCATCCAGCTCGAGCTCGATTCGATTCTAAGTCGGACGGCGGATTCAAGCGGAGACTCGCACCCGTTTTATCCAGCGAATATCCCGCGGGCACCGTCGATCAGGCCGGTTCACGCCAATACGTCCAGTTGTCTGACCTGCAATTTTCGTTCACAAGGGTTCACGAAAATACGCTTTTCCGACCTTCCAAGCTGATGATGCCGGTTCGATCCCGGTCGGCCGCTCTCTTCGTTTGAACCTCAGCGCCTGCAGGAAGTCTCAGGCAGGCACCATGGGGATACCTCTCAAGTTGTCGGCTTGATGCGTTAAACCTCGAACCTCGAACCTCGAACCTCTACCGGAACCGTGTCTAAGTGACCTTGAAGGCGGTGGCAGTCTTGGCCTTCCCGCCCAGAGTGACCACCGTGATCTTGCCGGTGGTGGCTCCAGCGGGCACCTTGACCTTGATCTTTGTCGGAGTGTCCTTTCTGATCATCCCGTTGACGCCGTTGAAGCTGACCTTGGTGGCACCATCGAGGTTGGATCCATTGATGGTCACTGCAGTCGCAACCGGTCCCGCGGTCGGGGTGAAACTGGTGATGGTGGGGGAAGCGACCACCGAGGACGACGAATAGATGGGCCGCCCGTTACCGTCAAAGCCGACGGCCGTGCAGCTCCCGGCCCCGGTGCAGCTCACGCCACCGAAGACGCCACCGCCGCCGGGAGAGCCGGACACCTGGCTGGCCGTCCCCCACACCCCCCCGGTCTCGGCGGCAGAGATCGGCTGGTTGACGTTGTCCTCCTTGCCAACAGCGGTGCATTCTCCGACCCCGGTACAACTCACGCCCCAAAAACCGCCACCGCCGCCGGGAGAGCCGGACACCTTGGTGACCGTTCCCCATACACCCCCGGTCTCGGTGGCATAGACCGGCTGACCGTTGCCGTCGTTGCCGACGGCGGTGCATTCCCCGACCCCGGTACAGCTCACGCCGTTGCCGTTGAAGAAACCACTACCGCCGGGGGAGCCGGACACCTCAGTGACGCTCCCCCAGGCGCCCGCTGTCTCGGTGGCGTAGATCGGTTGGTAGTTCTTGTCGTAGCCGACCGCGGTGCAGTCCCCGACCCCGGTGCAACTCACGCCGTTGAAGACGCCGCCGCCGCCGGGAGAGCCGGACACTTCGCTGACCGTCCCCCAGATACCCCCAGTTTCGGTGGCAGAGATCGGCTGGAGGTTGCTGTCGCTGCCGACGGCGGTGCAGTCCCCGACCCCGGTGCAGCTCACGCCGCCGAACGCGCCAACGCCGCCGAGGGAGCCCGGCACTTCGCTGACCGTCCCCCAGATACCCCCGGTCTCGGTGGCAGAGATCGGCTGGGTGGGGCCGTTGTTGGTGCCGTTGATGGTTTCGGTGAGGTTGTCGCTGCCGACGGCGGCGCATTCACCGGCCGCTGTGCAACTCACGGCCTGGAATTCACCACCCTCGCCGAGGGAGCCGGGCACGTCAGTGGGCGTCCCCCAAACACCCCCGGTTTCGGTCGCGTACATCGGCTGGTAGTCGCTGTCCTGGCCGACGGCGCTGCAGCTCCCGGCCCCTGTGCAGCTCACGTCAAAGAAGATGCCACCGCCACCGAGGGAGCCGGGCACTTCGGTCGGCGTCCCCCAGACGACGCTTGCACCGGCCACGGAGCTCGAAACAGAGAGCGCTGCTGTGACGATCGAGAAGCCGGTGATCGCCATGATCGTCGCCAACGTCATCCTGAATGTGCGCGCCGCTGCTGCCGTCATGGGTTGTGCCCTTTTCGCGAGAGAAAGCAGCAGGTACAGATCCGCCTCGACAGTTGCTAATACCGAACTGCTTGAAGGTCAACTGACTCTAGACACGGTCGTCACACCGGGCCTCAGCGAAATGCCGTCCCGTCACTCGTCGCGAGGATTTCACCTGAAGGGGCGACAAAAATGTACGAAACACTTGCAACCCAGGCGCTAGCTTTACCCGGCACACCCCTTCCCGGGTGAAACTCAGGTGCAACACAGGAGGCGGCAAAGTGCGGATGAACTTGTCTGGCGCTATCAGGATTGGATGTCTTGGCTTTATTCTGGCCGGGTCATCCTTAGCCGTCTCAAGTATGGCAAGTGCGGCGACCGTCACCCACATTGCTGGCTACGTCGCCTCTGCAAACTCCAACCCGACGCAAGATGTTCAAACGACGCTCATCGTTCCGGCGCCTTCCTGCAACAAGAAGTTCCAGGGCTTCGTGCTCGGTGCCGCGATCGGCGGGAGCAACCCAAACACATCCGATCCCAACGCTGCCGCAGGGGTCGCCGTCGTTTGCTCAGAGGGTAATCCCATAGTTCAGGCATCTCCGTACATCTATCCAAACAGCCTTGTCGCTGGCATCACCGTCAACGTTGGCGACACCGTGTCTGTTGAGGTCTCGGAGACCGGAACATCTGCAACGGTGACCATGACTGATGGCAGCCAAACGTGGAGCGATACGGCGTCCGCACCGCCAGCAGTGGGGCTTGAGGTCGGCACTTTTGCGACCGGCTGCAACCTCACTAGCGGGGACACCTCGGGTAAGAAATGCGTGCCGGTTCCCAAGTTGCAGTCCAAAGTGAAGTTCTCAAACTCTTCGATAAATGGATCCAGCTTGACGGGCACGCTGAAGGAGAACCTCAACGACGCGGCGGGGACGACTCAAATCAAGAGTGGAGCACTCTCGGCAGGAGGGACGGCGTTCAAGGACAAGTGGGTCTCGTCCTGCACGAGCACTTCAGGGCTTTGCTGATGGACCTTCACGGGCGGTGAGAGAGCCCAGAAGGGGCTTGACATTGAAAGTGGCTTCGTCGGCCCGGTGGGACATTTGAGAAATAGTCAAGACCTGTGGATCAGGATCTGACGGACTACGCGGCGACCTCTTCGTTCAGCTCGTCTGATCGCTCGACCATCACCCCCTTGTCGAACGTCGTGCCGGCGCGGACCAGCGCGACGAGGTGCGGCGCGTTGAGGGCCCGCCAGCGGGACTGGGCCGACTCGATGAGCTTGTAAGCCATGGCCAGTCCGGCCGCCCGTGAGCCCGGTCCCTTGGTCACCTTGGTGCGCAAGCGCACGGTGGCGAAGGTCGACTCGATCGGGTTGGTGGTCTTGAGATGCACCCAGTGCTCGGCGGGGAAGGCGTAGAAGGCCAGCAGCTCTTCGCGGTCCTTTTCGACCTTCTCGGTCGCCTTGGGCCACTTGGTCCCGTACTCCATCACGAACGCGTCGAGCGCCTTGTCGGCGTGAGCCCGGTCCTCGGCGTCGCGGACGTCGCAGAGCGCGGCCCTCGCGGCGGGCTGGGTCGACTTGGGCAGGGCGTTCATGACGTTGGCCATCTTGTGCACCCAGCAGCGCTGGTGCCCCGTGTCGGGGAAGACCTCGCCGAGGGCGCCCCAGAACCCGAGCGCGCCGTCGCCGACGGCGAGGACAGGAGCTCGCATGCCCCGCCGCTTCAGTCCCGCAGCACGTCGGCCCACGACTCGGTCGACTCGCGATGCCCGTCGGTGATCGAGACGAGCTCTTTGGTCCCGTCGGCGCGCACGCCGACGATGACCAGGGCACACAGGCGCGCCTCTTCGAGGCGGACGTTGAAATGGATGCCGTCGGCGAAGACGTAGACGTAGTCGACGTCTTTGAGGGAGCGATGCGTGAACTGGTCACGCTCGCGCTGCCATTCCGTCGTCAGGCGGGTGATGACCGAGGCCGAGAGCCCGGCGGCCGAACCGAAGAACTCCTCGAGCGCGGGGACGAAGTCACCCGAGCTCATCCCGTGGAGGTACATGAGCGGGAGCACCTCGGCCACCTTGGGGGACTTGCGAGCCCATGGCGGCAGGATCGCCGAGCGAACCGCATCCGTTCCCCGGTCTCGGCGTCGACCCGGCGGTCGTCGACCCGGGGGGCCCGCACCTCGATCGGCCCTGCTCCCGTCACCAGCGACCGTGGCTCGGCGTGTCCGTTGCGCACGACCAGGCGACGCCCGTGTTCGTCGACCTCGTGGATCAGGCTCGAGATGTAGCCGTCGACCTCGGCCTCGAGGGCGGCGGCCAGCATGCGCCTCGCCCCCTCGGCGACCAGCTCGTCCAGCCCGCTCGACAGCTCCGCGCTCGCGGGCTCGTCAACATGTACTCTCAACATTGGCGTTCCTTCCTGCCAGCGTCTCACCGCCAGCGATTCTTGTTTTGTGTCAAACAGGAAGGTACGCCGCGCCTCCGTTCAGGTGGTGCATCCACAGGTTTCGGTTATAACTCGGGACATTTCGAATTCTCTTTGTGTCAAGACACCTATTTCAGGGTTCCAAACGTGTGACGAAATCGACCCGTCGCGAGACGGTCGAGGTGCGTAGGCTTTGTGGTGGTCCGGGAGTGACTTCGCCAAAGAGCCGGCCTTCAGGGTGCAGAGCCGACCACGCGGCTATGAGTCGTTCGCTCGTGGTTCGATCCCGGTCGGCCGCTCTCTTCAGAAGTGCAGCCCACGACAGTTGGCGCGAGACGGCCCGTTCGCTCGCGCCCTCGTGACCAGTCCCTTCGGTGTCACCGTTGGCAGCGCACACGGACTCGTGAGAGTCCGCCCGCTACGCGACCTTAGGACGAGGTGATAGTCACCTTCAGCATCCGGTGAGTGACGTCGGGAGGGACCCCTGAGGCGCTTCCTTGCGCATTGATCTTTTCGACAACGCTCATCCCCGAGGTGACATGACCGAACAGGGAGTACGAATTCGGTAGCGATTCGCCCTGCGCGCCGGCGACGATGAACCACTGGCTGCCGCCGCTATGCGGTTGGCCGGTGTTGGCCATGGCCACGGATCCGAGCGGATACTGGTCGGCAGGATTCGATGCCTTCGCGGGCAGCTCGTCGGGGATGGTGTACCCCGGGCCGCCGCTCCCCGTCCCGGTAGGGTCCCCCGTTTGATCCACGAACCCCGGGATGACCCGATGGAAGATCACGCAGTCGAAGAAATGGTGCTGAGCCAGAAAGACGAAGTTGTTGACGGTTTGGGGCGCATCCTTTGCATCAAGCGCAATGACGAATGTGCCCACGTCGGTCTTCACCGTGGCGGTATAGGCCTTGGCGGCATCGATGATCATCGCCGGTGCGCTGCTCCACTTCGGCTTCTGCAGCGCCGTTGCGGGATTCTTTGGACAGCCGGCCGCCACCGAAGTTGCGTTTGCGGCTGCCTGCGCCTTCGCATCGGCCGCCGAACCGCTGGTCCCCGAGGAAACCGTTACATTCGTGAATCTCGCGCTCTGTTGTGTCGCTGCATTTGCCAGCACCTGCTTGTCGTGCGCGGTAAGCGGAACCGGAGTCCCCGTGGTGGTACTTGTCGTCGAACTCGAGGGTAGGTCCGTGGACAGGCCGGTCAGCTCGAATGCGGTGCCGCGGCGCCAGGCGATGAGGTAGGTCGAATCCGACCCCAATCGCTCGATGGCTGTCGATCCGAGGTTCTTCGGAGGGCTCAGACCCGCTTGCGCCTTGCCGTTGGATGCAAGACCCTTCAAGAGAGTGTCCGCATCTGCCGCTGATTCGCAGTAGAGCACCTCAGACTCCAACCCGAGGTTTCCGGATGCGCTCGCGAATTCCTCTTGGGCTCCATAGGGGCACCCCGTGACGCCGGTGTTCGTAGAGGTGGAGGGAGCGTTGACGACTTTCGTGAATCCCGCCTCCTTGGCTGCAGATACGGGAACGAGCACGCTGGTCGATGGCTTCGACGCCGAGGACGTGGCCGCCGCCGCAGGCACCACGAAGACTGACCCAACGACCGCGACAACGGTTGCGCCAATGCTTGCCGCGACGACGAGATTCAGAGTCAGCTTTCTCACTAACACACGTCTTTCTGAAGGGGGAGGCCTCCCAAGCCCGATCGGGCTAGAGGCGATTCATTCGGATGCCGGCTGGCTTCGGTGAGGAAGATAGCGGAACGGCGAGGTATTGGTGCCGCGCCGGAGGCGTTCGTGTGCTTCTCTGCGGAGCAGCCAGGGGCGCTGGTGAGACGTCCGTCTTCCCGACCGGGAACGACTTCGTGATCATCTGGAAGAGAGAGTCGAAGAAGATTCACATTCCCCGTCTTGCCCATGAAGTGCGGCTCTGGAGGGTGGGGGCTATACCTGTTGTGTCGATCGGCTGCGCACCGACCCGGCGACGCTGCTCTCACTTGCCGACCTCTCTTCGGGAACTCAGAAGTGAGAACAGCGGTCAGATCACGATAAGGGACGTTTCTCTGAGCCCTAGGTATACTTAGGTCACCTCAAACGGACCTCGCTCATTGCGCAGTCCCAGCAGCAAGTTGTCTACTGCACATTGCGCCATGGCGCTCCTGGTCTCCCTCGTCGCCGAGCCGATATGGGGAACGATGATGGTGTTCGGCGCGTTCAAGAGGGGCTCATCGGGCTGTGGCGGCTCATCCTGAAGCACGTCCAAGCCGGCGCCAGCGATCGTTCCCTCAGTCAACGCCGAGGTCAGAGCAGCTTGATCTACCACGCCGCCCCGAGATGTGTTCACAAGAAATCCAGTGGACTTCATCAACTTGAATTCGTCTCGGCCCATCAGGTTCCGCGTCTCGGCATTGAGATCAACGTGAAGCGAAACGAAGTCTGCGTCTGCTCAATCCTTTGGCGAGATCGCGCCACGCGTTCAACGTCATCGACGACTGGGCAGTCCGCTCCGGGTGTCGACGTACTGCACATGCATCTTCGCGGCCAAGGCCCGCCTCGCCACCGCCTGACCAATGCGACCGAATCCCACAAGGAACAACCTTTTCCCTGCCAAATCGCTACCTAACGAGACCTCATTCCATCGACCGCTGACAACGGCACGATTTCCCTCGCAGATACGTCGCGAGAGCATGATCATAAGCGCCATTGTCAGGTCCGCTACTGCGTCGCTGAGCACCGGGGTGATGGTGACCACTATTTTCTTCACCCGCGCTGCGTCGAGATCAATGTGATCAAGTCCGACGCTCATCGTGCTGATCACTCGAAGCTTCGGCGCCAATGCGATCACTTCTCGGTCAACAATGACATTCGAACTCACCAGTAGGCCCTCGGCCTCGGCGAGCGCGGCCTCGAAGACGCCATCTTCGGATCTGCCAGCGGGCAGCATAGTTAGGTCATACGCAGCGAGCTGGTCCACCAAGGACTGGGCCAGCGGCAGTGCGATCACGACCTTTGAGCGTTCGGACATCGCCGTCATAGGTACGCAGACGTTGCTTCAGGACCAGCGCTTGGTCGAACCTGCTCCAGAGCATCTCGGGCACCGAGTCCCAACAGCCTGATGTCAGACGCGACCTCGACCAGTCGAAAACCCTGCTGCAACCGTTTTATCGCTGTTTGCGCGTTACCAGCAATTCCTGGTATCACGTCGTGACGATGACATGCATCGATCACCCGGTCCAGAGCGTCCGTAAAGCTCTGGTCAGGCTGGTCTGGTGCAGGAGGGAGACCCAGAGTAACGCTCAAGTCCGCTGGACCCACATAGACGGCGTCGACCCCCGGCGTCGACACGATTTCGTCGACGTTATCGACCGCGACGTTGGGTCTCCACCATCACGATGCAGATCACCTCGTGATTGGCACGATCGAAGTAGTCAGACCCCGCGTAGTAGTTCGCTCGGAGCGGTCCATAGCTCCGAGTGCCCAATGGCGCATAGCGGCACGCAGAGACTGCCGCGACTCGCCTCTTCTCGGGAATTCACCATCGGCACGATGATCCCGAACGCGCCCGCATCGAGACACTTGCCAATGATGCCCGGCTCGTTCCAAGGAACCCGCACAAGAGGCACAGTGGCTGTGGAGGAGATGCCCTGAAGCATTTGGACCATCTCGGAGTAGTCGATCAGGCCGTGTTGCAGATCGACGCAGACCCAGTCGAATCCACAGTGAGCCATGACCTCGGCAGACACACTGCTCGGCAGGGTCAACCAACCACCGAGGGCGGCGCCCTGTTCAGCCCAGATGGCTCGTAACGAGTTCTGACGCATTGTTCCTCCTCGACAAGTGATCCTACGTGCGGCGCCCGGTAGGTTTCGCCGTCTGCGGACGAATCGAATTCCCGGCGGCGGACCCGCTGTGACGCCCAGTTATCGCACGATGTGCTTCCAATGAGAGTCGAGGGCGGACTCGCCCGCTCATTCCATGTTCGTCACTTCAACGGCAAAGATACGGCGATCGCCGTAGACGACCTAGACCCACTTGACAGTCTGATTCGGAACAGATGAGGCAAGTTTTGGGTCAGGCAGCGAGTCGGGCCGTGCGGACTGCGTTGTCGAGTTCGCGTTCGTAGGTTCGCCAGGCGGCTGTGAGTGGGCGTGGCGCGGGTGGAGATGGTCGGGCCAGATCGGCAAGATCGGTGAGTGCGGGGACGATCACGCGGGTGGCGAGCTGGGTGAAGAAGGCGCTGACGCGCAGGCCGTGGGGGGTGACGCGATAGGTGTTGGAGCCCTCGACGCGTTCGATGAGGCCCTTCAGGCGTAGGCGTCGCAGGTCATAGGAGGCCTGGGCCGAGGAGTAGTCCGCCCGCCAGTGGGCGGTCATCTGGGCGCGCAGGGACTTGTTGGTCAGTCCGCCGATGACGTGGGCGAAGGCGGCGATGGAGCCGAGCAGCGCCATGGTTCGGGGGTCCCCGAAACGCAGACCCGGGGCGCGCTGGCCGTCGTGGACGCTCGGCAGCACGATCGACTCGAGGGTGGCGGGGTCGGGAAGCCCGGGCCGTCCCTCGCCGAGCGTGGCCAAGAAGCGGGCGTTGGTGTCGGCCCCGGCGCGGCGCAGTGCGTTCCAGTTCTCGGCGCTGAGGGTCTTGTGCAGGGCGAAGTCGCTGGCGTTGTTCACCGTGGTCTCGACGCGCAGGGCCCGGCCTTCTTTCAGGTAGGCCTTGGCCTTCGAGGACTTGTAGTGGATCTGGAGCTGGGGGGCGGTGTCGCGGGTGATGACCTCGGTGGCGAAGCGTCCGGGGGTCTTGTACTTGGCCCCGCTTGATCACCGTGCGGTCGACGAGCAAGGAGACCCGCTCGGGACGACCGAGGTCGAGGTGGTCACCGATGGCCGCCTCGAACCAGGCCCGGGCCCGGCGCGGCTGGTCGAAGACCGCGGTGTCGGAGACCTCGAACTGGGCGAGGGAGAAGGACCACTCGAACCCGGCCGCGCGATCGTGGGCGCACAGAGGATCGGGGACGACGGCCATCATGCGGGCCAGGAGCCCGCGGAGATGGCCGGCACCGAGGCGGGCACAGATGCGATGGGCCAGCGGCGGGATCCTCGACGCTGCGCAGTCCGTTGTCGAGAGCCTCGAAGCCGATCCCGGCCTTGGCCAGCTGGCACTTGGCCCACTCGTGCCCGTTGGCGCAGCACCACAGCGGGTAGGGCGCGTAGGTGCAGACCTTGACGAAGGCCGGTCCCCACTCGGGGTCGGCGAAGTAGAAGTACCAGTGGTCGGGCACCGAGGACTGGCGACGCCAGGCCATGTGCGGATGGCTGGGGCGATGCCCGGCGTGGGTGTCGTCGACGTAGCCCCGCCACGACCGAGGTCCGCTCCTGGGCCTTGCCCACCAGCACCAGTCCGGGTCGACCGGCGGCCGCTGCCTCGTCTTGGAAGGGCCGAGCCAGGTCCTCTTTGGACTCTCCCGCCTTGAAGCGCACGACGGGCACGCCGGTGCTCTCCTCGAGTGCCTCGAGCTCGGCGACGAGCCGTTCGTGGTTGCGGTTGAGCAGGGCCGGAGAGGGAATCGTTCCTCCCCGGTTGAGCAGGAACTTGACCAGTCCGAACTCGTATTGGATCCCCGGGATGTAGCCCCGGACCCCGATGCGGTCCACCGAAGTGCAGCGAAAGCTGACGTGCTCGTCCAGTAGCCTGGCCACGGTCCCCATGGCGGCCTCCTCTCCGACCGTTGCCGCGGTCGATCAGCAGTTATGTGTCGGGGAGGACGTTATGGGGACCTTCGCGTCCTTGCTGGTAGCCGCGCGCGCGATGGGCACAGGGCCGGCTTTGCCGGCCCGGCACCGATTCAATCAGAACCAGGTCGCCCCGTCGCGAGAGAGCTCAGACCAAGCTGGAGGTCGACAACCGTGAGCTCACCGCGACGACGGTGTGCGTCTGAGATCGCTCGCTAAAACTAGGACTTGCTATTTCGTGTACCAAGTCCCGTTCGCTGTCGGATCTATTTGGGAATAGGTTCCGGGTTTGAATGCATTGGAGAATCCTGCGTTGGTCACCTTGCCGACGTAGACATCTTCGTTGTGGTACAGCTTGATCGTCACGGTAGAGCCTGTCACGGACCAGATGGCCCTTGGTGACGCCGTTGCATTCACCGCTAGACGGAATTTTGCCCTTTTCGTCGGTCTTGAGGATCAACTCACAGGTGTAGGTAGCGGGGCTTGGGAAAGTAATCGACGTAACGATTTCGTAGGTTCCCGCCAGCGGGTGAGCGGCACCGACAGGCGAACCCGCTCCGACAACGCCGAGGCCCACTCCCATCGTCAGCGCCATGGTTCCGGTCAACAACCAGCTTGGCCCTCTCCTGCGCATTGGTGATCCTCCAGTCTCGTGGCGTCCCGGCCTGGCCGTTCATAGACATCTCGACCCACGCCCTTCGGTGATCGGAACCTGAGTTGCAGTCAAGCCCGGCGTCTGTGGAGAAGGGCGATGTCGCCGTCCTGCCACGGTTGACACCGTGCCGTCACCTTTCCATAGGCCCACATGGGTCGAACGTGTCCAACTGCACCGGGCTCCGGAGGCGAGCATGTTGGCCATGGAGGGACAGCCGGGCAGATTGACCAGTCCACCTGCGGAGCCCGATGCTCCTATGGATGATGTCAACCCCTTTCGAGGGATTTTCGGGAGTGAGGACAGCGGACAGACCAATGATGGGCCACTCGTCGAGGGGCAAGCTCTTATCAGGTCACGCGTCTTCGAGAGTTGGTGAGCCCGGACCATGGACCGGCAAATCGGGTACGAAGTCAGTCCCATCGACGACAGGCGTATTGGTGAGCCAGGTCCATGGTCCGGGGATCTAGGCGCGAGGCAAGTAGCGGTAGACCTCGCGGGCGACATAGCGCTTGAGCATGCGGATGGCTTCGCGCTTGGAGCGACCGTCTTTGACCCGACGTTCCATGTAGGCCTGGGTCCTCGGATCAGAGGCGAGTCGGGTGATCACGATGTGCCACAGCGCCCGGTTGGCCTGGCGGTCCCCGCCGCGGTTGAGGCGGTGACGAGTGACCTTGCCCGAGGAGGCCTCGAGCGGTGAGACCCCGCACAGATGGGCCCAGGCGGCTTCTGAGTGCAGACGCTCGGGGTTGTCGCCGGCGGCGACGAGCAACGCGGCCGCGGTGTCGATGCCGACGCCATAGACGCCGAGCAGCTCGGGGGCGGCCTCTTGAAGCAGCGGGGTGATCATGGCGTCGAGGTCGGAGATCTCCTCTTCGAGATCGGCCACGCGATGCGCCAGCGAGGAGAGCGACGCCTTGGTGGCCGCGGTCACCACGTCGGGCGAGCGCGTCGGACGCAGTCCCTGGGCGGCGGCGACGAACTCGGCGATGGGGAGGCCCTTGAGTCGGCTCTGCAGCTGGTCAGGGGCACTGAAGGTGAGCTGGCGCATCTGGGTCGAGCGCCTTGATGCGCGCCCCTCGGGCCGAGCGCTTGGCCACGACGAGGACCCGGATGGCCTCGACCGAGCCGTCCCTGCTCTTGGCCGTTCCCTGGGCCCGGCCCGAGAGAACGGCCCGGGCGGCCTCGACGGCGTCGAGGGGATCGGACTTGCCGCTGTGGCGTCGGGCCTGGCGGTTCTGGCGGTCGACTTCGACGACGTGGACGCCGGCTCGGGCGAGGAAGCGGGCGATGCCGGCGCCATAGGACCCCGTCCCTTCCACGCCGACCTTGGCGACCTCTCCGAAAGCCTCGAGCCAGGCCAACAGGGCCGAGTAGCCGTCGGGATCGGCCGGGAACGATTCGGTGCCGAGCAGGCCACCGACCTCGTCCAAGACGGCGGCCACGTGGACCTCCCCGTGGGTGTCGATGCCACCAGTGACGGTGCGCGTGGCTTCTACGATGGTCATGCCATCCCTTCCTTTCCTTAATCGGTTGAGGGGTGGCGCGGCCGTCCCGAGAAGGAGTGACGGTGCGGGTCGATCTGGTCCGAACAGACCGGCCCATCACCCCTCTGGAACGGGGCACGCCGCGCCTCGTCTGATTTGCCCGGAGCTCCGGTCGACGGGGTGCGGACGCCATGACATGTCCATCGTGATCTCAAGTCAGACCGGCGGCTCCGGTGCTCCCGAAATTACCGACGACCAACCTTGCAGCGGTGGACCCTCACGGGAGCTTCACAACATCATTGGCGAAGTGAGTGCGGCCCTGGAGATCGCTGCCGACAATCGGTCGTCGGTGCGGGACCGTCTGAATCTCCTGGTTCGGGACACCGTGGTGCTTGACGCCAGGATGAGCTGAGCAAACCGTGCTCCGGGCCTCAACGCTTAGACAAATCACTGGGTGTGGGCTTCCCGGGCAGTCGACATTCCAAGCATGCAGGGAACGACGGGACTTCGGCGCAGGGCAGTGCCATCGGCGCTCGTAGCTGGATTCGCTTTGTTGGCAGCTATGGCCGCCGTGGTGGGAGTCAGATCGGTTGCGCAGAGTGTTCGGGCACCGTCGTCAGCGCCACCCAGGATTGACCCGCTTCCCACCGGCTTCGGTGGGTACAACTGGCGAGGTGCCGTGCACGAGATCAGGGCTGACTGGACGGTGCCGCAGATCCTCGATCCGGTCGGTGGATCAGCCGGGGAGTCCACCTGGATCGGTGCCGAGGGTGATGCACGAGACGAACCATTCATCCAGCTCGGGACCGTGGGTTTCACCTACTCGTCCCCATCTTTCGGCTCGGTCTCATCAACGCCGACGACCCACACGGCCTACGAGGTGTTTTGGAGTGATACGGCCCGTCGGTATGCGCCGATCCCGGTTGTGTTCCTCCGGCGTCCCGGAGACCGGATCTCCTTCGAGATGATCCGAGAGAACATCGGTTGGCGACTCACCGTGCACAATCTCACCGTCGGATGGAGTCGGTCGGTCACCGTCCGCTACGGCGTTGACGACAGCTTCTCGAACGGGGCATGGATTCAAGAGGACCCCGGTGAAGAGACACCAGGGGTGGACGTGCCCTACGCCAAAACATCGAGCGTCTCCTTTAGCGATATGACGGTCAATGGTCATACTCCCAAGCTCGGATACGACAACGAGATGGGTTTATCCACCCAGAACGGTGAGTATCTCGTCCCGAGTCCTGTCGTCCACGATGGGTTCTCGATGGTGTCGCCAACGGGTGCTGCATCCCAGTACATGACAGACGCCGAGTACTTCGATTCCGTGGCAGGACGCATTGGGGGCCAGATGACGACCTGGGACAGCCACCGGTTGGCCAACCAGGGTCAGCTACAGACGGTCTCTCAAGTGGCCACGCTCTACGCTGCATCGGCCCATCAGTTGGCCAGTCAGGATTGGCCTCCGAAGGGCCGGCCCGCCGTGGAACGACTCGCTGCCGCAGAGCTCGTGATCTCTGAGCGGGTCGAAGCATGGACTCATGGAGTGCATCCGTACATCTCACAGGTCCTCGCTGTCCTCGCATACCGCCCCGAACAGACTGCCTGTGGTCAATGCACGTCGGACACTGGGTGTGCCACAGATCTAGCGATCAGATCGAGAGGAGCGGGCGGCCGAACACCCGGAGAACCAGGGTGCTACAAGGTGCCCAGCGTCTGCGAGTAAATGTCGATGATCGCCAGGAGGTCACGAAGGTGGTCCAGATCCAACTCGGTGTCCGTGGAAGGATCGCCGACGGCACTCTGAGCAATGAGCGCGGCCTCGGTGCAGGTGTTCAGCATCCAGGCAACACGCGTCCCGAGCACCGCATCTGGGCAGGCGTTCGCTGCCATCCACGCCGTCGCATCCCTGGAGGCCGCCTCCAACTCGTCTGCCGCCTCGAACAAGGTGACTTGGTTCAAGCTCAGCGACGCTGAGAGTCGCCTCTTGGCGCCCGTCACGCGTTTCAGAACGGCCATCGACTTGTAGCGCCACTGAAACTGTGCGGTCGGATCGGGATCCATGACGGTCGAAGAACGGGTGAAGTCCCAGGTTCCTTCCTGGACCGCCGGCCTGTCGGCCACAGCCCTACAGCGATTCTGGCGAGAGCTTCCGATCCTCCATAGAGCCGTTCGGACCCTGGGCCGCACAACCTCTCCACAACAATCGTCCAAAGGCTGAAGGGCCACCGAACCCGGTTTCGTCTGGTCTTTGTCGGCGACGCCGGAAAGTTGCTCTGAATCCATACAGGAACTGCCAGTGAGCGCTGGCCCGAGAGGAGCAGCTCTCGACACTGTCCGCTTAGAAGACCTCGGAAGGAAGAGGTCAGCCTGCACGTCGGGAGCGGGCCCATCCACGAGCTGCTCACCCGGGTGAACGTTGATGAGCACGCCGGCGACCAAGGCGGCCAGGACGAAGATCCCCGCCGCCCAACCGCTGGCGACGGCGTATCCGTGGACCGTCGCCTTCGCCACCTCGCCTGCGCTCCGTGCGTGGGTGGCCAGGTAGGTCGTGGTAGCCGCAGCAGCGATCGTGTTGAGGAGTGCGGTCCCGATGGAGGCTCCGATCTGTTGGGACGTGTTCGTCATGGCCGCTGTCACCCCGACGTCCTTTGGTTCGGCGTTCTGAGTGGCGGTACTGATGCACGGCACGATGGCGAGCCCCATTCCGAGACCGAGGAGGCATTCGCTCGGCAGCACGTGGGATACGTAGGAGGCCCCGGGGGTCAGGGTGGTGAAGAGCGCGACGCCGACGGCCGCCAACAGGAGACCGGGCACCACGAGAAGTCGGGTCCGCACGTGTGGCATCAGGCGGCTGGCGATCTGCGTCGCGGCCAGCCCGTTGAGGATCAGCAGCGGGCAGGAATGCCACACCCGTCTTGAGGGGCGAGTAGCGGTCGATCGTCTGGAGGAGGTATGTCAGGAACAGGAAGGTGCCGAACATGCCGATGACGGCCAGCATTATGGTCAGGAAGGATCCGGCCCGGTTCCGGTTGCGCAGGACGCGCAGCGGGAGGAGCGGGTTGGGCCCCTTGCTCTGCCGTACGATGAAGGACGCCAGGAGGACCCCGGCGAGGACGAGAGCCACGATCACGTCGGTGCCGCCCCAGCCGCTCGCGCCCGCCTCACCCAGCGCGTAGACGAGGGAGACCAGGCCGCCACAGCCGAGGACCACGCCGAGCACGTCGAGGCGGATGCCGTGCGTCCCCTCGCGGTCGGGGACCATGGTGAGGGCCCCGAAGAGCACCAGTGCAGCTATGGGCAAGTTGACGTAGAGGCACCAACGCCAGTCGACATACTGGGTCAGGAAGCCGCCGAGGATCAACCCAAACGCCGACCCCGCGATCGCAATGGTGGCGTAGATGCCGAAGGCACGCCCTCGTTCCCGCGGGTCGGTGAAGGTCGATGTCAGGATCGACAGCACCGACGGTGCGAGCAGCGCACCGAAGAGTCCCTGCAGCCCCCGGGCGCCGATCAGCATCAGGGTGGTCTGGGAGGCGCCGCCGATGGCCGAGGCCAGCGCGAAGCCGACCACACCGGTCATCAGGGTGCGCTTCGGCCCGAAGATGTCGGCGATCCGGCCGCCCAAGAGGAGGAAGCCGCCGAAGGCCAGCGTGTACGCGGTCACCACCCACTGGCGATCGGTGTTGGAGAACCCCAGGGCGTGCTGGGCCGACGGGAGGGCGATGATCATGATCGTCGTATCGAGCACCACCATGAGCTGGGCTCCCGCAATCACGACCAGGATCCACCAATGGGCCCGTGTCGCCCCTCCGCCGTCGACGCCCGGGGCCGCGTCTTCCAATCTGGTCATCGGTCCTCCTCGCGGCACCCCGCACCCGACGACGGCGGCGTTGATGCCCACTCTACGCGGCGGGTATTTCCCGTTCACCGAGCCGGCGCCCGGAGGTACCTGAGCGGTCGTGTAACAATCTGGCCAGCGACAAGGAGACCCGAATGGTGCCGAACGAATTCGAGGTCTCGCCTCTCTATCCGAGTGGAACGTCGGTCGCAGACCGGGTCGGCGACCTGCAGACGACGACGCATGGTTCGCCGATCTCGTCCAATTCTGGGCTGAGCCTGACGGCGCCGGGCTCTACGTCTTCGCACCATCCGACCTTGGGCGCAGGGTCATTCAGGATTTGAGGCTGGCCACAGCGAGCTCCCCACGGCTTTGTTGGCCGAGCTGGAACTCGTCTCGGATGATCTGGAGGCCGATCCGAACCGGCTGGCTGGGTATATGTGGAGGGCGAGATGCAGAATTTCTCGACCTGAAGGACCGAGATCTGAGTTCGTTTACCAAAACTCGAGGTACCTTACGCGAGATTGTCGGACCAAAGGTCGCAGAGGGATTGACTGGCCTCGAATTGCGCCATCGAACCGGCGAAGGGGGGACGCTCCCGACTCGGCCAACTCGGCCGCGGGACATGTGTGCGATCCTTCAGACCATGACGCCCGAGCAGTTCCTTAATCGTTGCAAGCTGGTTTGTCACGTCGGTCCTGCTGGGGTTTGGGAGCGGATCGCAAGTCATGGGTTCCGGACCGCCGAGCAGTTGATCTTGGAGGCCGATCTGTCCGACGAGGAACGCCAACGTCTGTTGTCAACGCCTCGTCGAGAATCAGAGCGCTTGCGCGTCCACGGCAAAGAGGTGATCCTCAGAGACCAAGGACCACTGTTCGCCCGTAAGGATCTAAGCACAATCTTAGATAGCGGAATCGACGTGAGCGATTGGATCCACCTCTTAAATCAGCGGGTCTACTTCTTCAGTGATCAAGCGTCCATGCAGAAGTTCCTGGACAAATACGTCCAGAAGGACGGGGCCCAAGACGTGATCTGGCTCTCGCCTCTCAAGGTCCTTGAAGCAGAAGGAATACGTCTTGAGTTGGCGGACCAGAACACAGGAGCAATCGCCCGCCGAAGCGGCCCTCAGAAAACGGCAGACACGTTCGTGCCGCTTTTCCGCTTCCGTGACCGACGTCCCGCCGAGGTGACCATGCTCGACGGGCTCGACGACCTCACACCAGTCTTTCGTGCCGAGCGATGCTTCCAAGATGGCCGCCGCGTGCTTCTGACCTAGGAGCGAGAGCTCACCCCCAGTCGCCGTCCTTCTTTCAGCTAAGACAAATGAGCCCAGCAGGAGTTGGCGTGAAGCCGCAGGATTGGAAATAGAACTTCCCAAGAGCCTCGTCGAAGTCGACGTGCAGCCACTCACAGCCTGCTCTCTGACATTCGGTTCGAACGATCTCGATCATCTGAGTGCCAATGCCTCGGCTGCGATCAGTGTTGGCGACCATTGTGTCCTGAATCCATGCATGCCTCAATCCATCCCACGCGACGTTGACAAGTCCGACGAGGCGCCTGCCATCCCGTGCAACGACCCAGCCGAGGCTGTGCTTGGCGAGGAGCTCGTTCCAGTTCCGTTCGTCGTCGGACTCCACCCGAGTCTCGAAGGCTTCGGCATGGAGCGCATTGACCTCGGCATTCTCAAAGGAGCCGCGCCATTCGCATCTGACTGACATCCACCGAGAATATCTGGACCGCCCGCACGGAGCGCCCACCCATCGCCCCGCTTGCTAAGTGACGGTCGTGTTCAGGGCGTCGGTGATGTTCTTGATCGCTGCGACCGAATCACGCAGGTGTTGCAGGCCGTGCTGCTGGAGCTCCTCGTGGGAGTGATAGTGCGTGTGATCGCGCTCAGGTTTCGCCGCGACTATGTCATCCAAAAGTTCGCTCTTGCCGTGCTGCTGGCGTGCCTCAACATAGGCCTTGGCCATGGCGATGGTTTCGCGAAAAGACCCGCCTCGTTGGGCGGTGACCACGATCATGCCAGCACTTGGTGGCGCTTCTAGGATCAGCTCCCATTCCTCAGCCGTGAAGTCAGACTTCGAGGTCATCGCCAGTCTCCGATCTCCAGCAATTGCCAACTCGGTTCGTTGCTCGCACCGTAGCGTCCCGTGCAGGGGCATCTCGGATTATCTCGATGCTGCCGATGAGCTGCCCTCCGTCTCGGCGTTCGGGGACCCGGACCCTGTCGAGCAGCGAGAATAGGATCAGGGCGCTCATTCGGGTTCGCTACGCTCAAGCTGTGGCGGCGATTCGTACGGGATCCATGGGATGGATGCGCACGTCGGTAGGTCTCGCTTTGATGGCCGCACCCGGAGCTCCGATGCGACTCGCCGGTGTCGAATCGCCGACAGGTACCGCGCTCCTTCTGATGAGGACAATCGGCATTCGCGATCTCGTCCTAGGCCTGGGGACGGTGACCGCAGCACAAACAGCCGATGAGTCCGACGAGCGCCGTTGGGCGAAAGCGACTCTGGCGAGCGATACGCTCGACATCGTCGTAAGCCTGGCGGCGATGCGGTCGATCGGAAGACGAGACGCGTTGTTCGCAGCGGGATTAGCACTTGCGTTCGTCTGTGGAGACCTCCAAGCTTTGCGAACTGCCTCCGAACAACGGGGCTAGCTCGCCGCAGAAGAGCGCGACAAGCGGTTCCTCAATGCGCCCTCCAACCACTCAGCGGACAGAATCAGCTGCGAGAGCGGTTCAGACTCTTTACAAGGAGGTTGCCGTGCCTGACTTTCCGACCATCGCACACGTGACTCTGACGGTCAGTGATCTCGACCGCAGTGTCCAGTGGTACGAACAACTCTTCGGCGTGGTGTTTCACCGGGACGAAAGCCCTGGCCCCTTTCGACGAGCTGTCTGGTTTGTCGAAGGTCAAACGCTCGTCGGGCTTCATGAATTCCCCGATCCATCTGACACCCTTCCGTTCGATGAGCGTCGAATTGGTCTGGACCATCTGGCATTCGCCTGCAGAGGTCGAGATGAGCTTGAGGCTTGGGAAAGCCGGCTATCAGAACTCGCTATCGACAATGGGGGAATCGTCGATGCCGGGTACGGCTCAGGGCTCTCTTGCCGTGACCCGGACAACATCGCTTTGGAATTCTTCAGTCCCGCCCCTTAAAAAGGGGACCTCGCGGTATTAGGTGAGTCGTCGCGGTCCTCGGACGCCTCGATCATCGTAGCGACGCGTGACGCCATTCCCACGAGCGGGGGTCGACTGCGACAGGACTCTCGACCCTGGCTGAATCAGTGCCCAACACCGACCGATCTGAAAACCCGATAGGTCAGTACTCGCCCTTGATCACGAAGTATGAGCCGCGGATCGTCCCCGCCAGTTTCGACTTCTGTCGCGCGAACTTGAACGAGCTGAGTTCGGCGGGGACCTCCATCCCTTCGGAGAGTTTGAACCCGACCGCTCGTTTCGGACCGTCCAGGGTGTACAGGACGTTTATGGAGAGCCCGCTCTCGTAGAAGACGTAGGTCCATCGGATGTTCTCGACCTGGAATGTCGTTGCCTCCAGCGGGGGCGACATGACCACAATGTCGCGCTCTTCTTTAAGAATGCGGTGAACCAAGTCGATTGCCTTCTTGGCCTTGGCGGCCGGTTCGACCGTGAAGACGTGGTCGTACTTGTTCTTGAAGTAGCGAGCCTCGTTGGCCCGGAGGCCAGCCAGCGCGACCGCTACCGGCGACGACTCCAAGCCGATGGTGGACACGTCGACGAAATCAACGGCATAGCTCACAGCGCGCAAGCATACGTCGTCGGCGGTACTAATCGACGCCGTCGAATACGCTGCCACGGAGTCAATGGCGCTTACGCCTGTCGCGCCTTGATTGCGCTCGTTTTGCCTTCTGATTGCGACGCCCGGCATCACTGTGGGCCGGGTGCCCTCCTCCACGTTCCACATGCTGTCGGCGACGGCTCATTGTCGTAACACCGCCGACGACGAGGACAACCGCAAGGAGACTGAAAACCAAAATGTAGAACATGATCCATTAGACCATGGACTTTTTAGACGGCTCTGGAACCGCCACGTGAGCGGGCCCGTGGCTACGGCATCAGCTTGGCGACGATCCCGTGCATCCTTTCGTGCTCCGAGTAGGGCGGGTACTTGAAAATCGGGGTTGGGCTTCGCGCTGTGATACAGCACGCGACTTTTTGCCGAGACAGAGCGCTCGTGGTCGGACGTTCTTCGGCTAGTGGTGTCGCAGCGAGATCCCGCCTTCCCTGTCGCCCAAAAGAGGAGCCCAGCATGACCCCGGAGGTATCTCCAAGGTGCCCGGCGTGTCTCAGTGTCATCGCTTGCCCCATTTGTGCCGACGTGCCTGCCGGCGTCAGGGCTAAACCGCCAAGTTTCTTTGCTCCGGGGGGACTCTTCGGGTCTGGCCGCAAGGGCGTTTGAATGTCTCCGGCCGAACTCTTCGGACCGGGGTGCTCGAGGGCAATACTGTGCTCGTGCCGCAGAACCTTTTTACGGGCATCAAGGCGACGAACTACGACCGCGGGTCCCCCGAGATGTGGGACCCGGCGTTGCTTGACGCAACGGCGGAGTTCCTTGCCGGGCTGGCACGGGGCGGTCGAGCGTTGGAGTTCGGGATCGGAACAGGTCGGGTTGCGCTTCCGCTAAGCCAGCGCGGCATCGAAGTCCACGGGATCGACATCTCAGCCGAAATGATCGACCAACTGCGTCGTAAGCCCGAGTCCGATGCGATCGGGACAACGGTCGGCGATTTCGCAACCACAACCGTTCCAGGTGAGTTCTCGCTGGTCTACGTCGTCTTCAACAGCATCTCCAACTTGCTGGAACAGTCCGAGTGGGTTGAGACGTTTCGCAACGCCTCACGTCACCTTGGACCGGGTTGCGCCTTCGCCATGGAACTGAACGTCATCGACCTTCGGCGTTTTCCACCAGGTGCCGCTGTGTTGCCTTTTGACGTGAGCGCAAACCACGTCGGCTTCGATACGCTTGACGTAGTCAGCCAACGCGGCGTGTCGCACCACTGGGTCGTCATAGACGGACGGGGTGGACACTTCGAGTCACCGTTTCGTTACGCATGGCCGGCCGAACTTGACCTCATGGCTCAAATGGCTGGGATGAGGTTGCGGGAACGATGGGCCGATTGGGACCACAGACCCTTTACCAGCGAGAGCAGAAAACACATCTCTGTTTGGGAGCGCTGTTAGCAGACTTAAGTTCGATCCGAGGCGTCGGGGGTTCGACCGGTCGTTCCATTCTGTTCACTGCTTCGGTGAGTTCCTCTCGTCTCTCCTGCTCGATCTGACCTGGACCCGCCCAGCAGAGAGGACAGCCTGTGCCCGGCGATGCGGGATGGATTCAACGCCCAGCGGTCCCCTTGCTTCTCGCGGCTGCAAGGGCCGCAACGGCGGACTGCAGAACAGAGAAGGTATCGGGGCTAGGTCTGCGCACTTCGTTCTTGGCTGCCTTGACCAGCGCCACCTGAGCCTTCAGTTCCGCGCCAGCAACTTCGTCGACGACTGGATCGATACTCGTTTCTCCGAGAACCTCCCCTTTGGATGCGTATCCCCACGCAGCGGAGCCAATGACCGAACTCTCGTAGGCGTCACCTTGATCCGTCTGATCATCAAGTCTCTCCAGAACCTCAAGCAGCGCTCGTCGGGTCATATCCGTCGGAGTCTCGAGGTATTTCGCGATCGACGCCTCAACTTGCTCGATATCGTGCTCGAGGGTGGCGTCGACTGAAATGTTCTCGTCGCCGTCGGATTGCCCCTTGTTGCGCCCAAACATCCGTTTCGAACTCCTTGCACCAGTTGCAGCTGAGTGGTCTCAGTGCGTATTGCCTGGAGGTTGATCAGTGCTCGGGACGCCGCCGTCTCTGACGTGTTCCGTCCATTCAGACCCCGACCAGTACCGCTGCTCATGTCGACCCGAGGGGTCAGTCAGCCAACCCGGAGCGATCCCCGTGAACGTGACTCCGCCGGGCGGAGCGTCGACGACATCAGATGCGTGACTTTGAACATTGGGGTCGGTGAACGAACTCGCGGGAGGTGAGCTATCTTCGCGGACCCCTGCGGCGGCGCTGAGAAGAGAGCGCCCGCACCGCGAAGAGACCGAAAAAGACCACCAGGGCGATCCAGGAAGCGTGACCGTAGTACGTGTCTACAGCCTAGCTTTTGCGCAGCGGCTTGCCGCAGTCGCCTCCGGAGCGCGGGCTGGCGTGTGCCGAACATCGAGATCCGCAGTCGGTAGTGTCAAAGGCATGACCGAGGCAGAATCATCTGGAAAACTCTGGCGCTACCAGTTCTCCCAACCGGGTGAGACCGTTGTAGAAACCGGCGAGTTCAATGGTGACGACACCGCTGAAGCGAGGGCTCGCGAGCTGTCATCGTCGACAGCCAGCCCCATCGTGGTGAAGCGCCACAGCGCACACGTTGATTCGTGGGTGTACGTCACCGAGGTCGACGAGCGGCCGTGATGAGGTCCTACGACAACTCGAGGCGCTCGGCCAAGCTCGGGCCAACGATCGAGACGCCGTACTGGGTGCGGAGCCGCTCGATTGCAACAAAGTCGCCGGTCGCAGCGACGTCGTCGATTTGATCGATGAGCGGTCGAAGCCGATACCCGGTGTCATGAGGTTGATCGCCCTGCACGCCTGGTCGGCTCGAGCATTGGTGAATGAATGTGGAACGCCAGGCGGAGCGGTCCCGAAGTCGCCCGGACCTAGCTCGACGATGTCGTTGCCGAGCTGGACGCTGAGTACGCCCACGAGGACGTAGAAGGTGTCTTCCTATGTGGCGTGGGCATGCAGTGCCGGGCCCGTGCCATAGGCGACCTCCGAAACGAGGAAGTCAAAGCGTCCATCGTTGTCCCGGCCGTTCGCCTTCCACCTCCAGCCAGGCGGCGTTGCCCGGTACATACCCATCCATTGGCTCGGCCTCCACTCTTCTCGTTCAGTCGTTCACGTCGTTGACGCTGGGAGAACGCGGTAGCAAGCCTGGGCTTCGGCGTCACCGGGCGCGCCCGGCGCCAGCTCGGCGTGCCGTGGGTCTCTGCGCCACGAGTGGTGCACCCTCTGACAGCACCACCGCCGCCGCCGGTGCCGCCATACAAAGCACGGCTGCAACGCGCGCGTCACTGCCGTCGGAATTGTGACGACTCTGTGACGCGCTCGCAAGGCGAAGTGCGGCCAATACTGATTCCGAATTACGATTGGTGCGCTAGCGGTTGGCTGACTCTGGGGGCGGGCTGACTGAAATTTCACAGGAGGTGTCACAATCGTGCCCACGGTCGCACGCAAAGTGCTGTCCGTGATCGCGCCCTTGGGCCTGTGTTGCCTCTTGGGGTTCGAGACGGTGCCGACGAGCAGTTCACTCGCAGGAGCGGCGGTCGCCGCCACGACCCCGGCGCCCTGCATCAGTGCGACCACCACTCCCGTCGACCTCCCCGGTGATTCGGCTGTAAGCGTCGCCGAAACGTGTCAGAGCAGCGACGACGACATCGCCGGCGGAGAGCAACTCCCGCCGGCGTCCTTTGCGAAGCCGACGCGCCGGGGCGACCTGCTCGTCGCCGCGGTGCTGTGTGGGGTCCTGAACGGCGGAATGGTGGTCCCGAAGCTCACCTCTCCGTCCGGCTGGGAAAAAGCGAAGAAGCACACGGGCGGGATCGACGGCGGGCTCGAGGTTGCCATCTTCTACCAGGCGGACAATCCGGGTGGCACGACTTCCGTCACGTTGGGACAGGTGCCCAAAGGCAACGACGATGTCTCGTGCACCACCTTCACGTGGGAGATCACGGGCACCGGCGACAGCTCGGCGGTCGACAAGACCGGATTCGCCAGTGTCGACGGCGGGACATCGATCAACGTTGCCACCTCCGAGGCCACGCGTGACGGCGACGATCTCGTTCTGGTCGCGGAGACAGACGGCAGCGAATACCCACCCAATCAGTACCAGGTGTCGCATCACTTCGAGATGGTCTCGGTCTGGGGCAACGGGCAGGAGTACCAGCCCGGCACCTTCTCCGCGTTGGTGGCCGACGACGCGCGTGTGCAGCGGACGACGGTCTCGCAAGCCTCGGCCCAATGGTTGGACAGTGCCGCTGTCATCGTCGCGTTGACGATGTAAATCACTCGCTCGACAGTCCTCATCCGCCGGCAGCCGGCGTGGGCACGCCGGCAAGAGCGGGCGGGCCTTGTGAAAACGTCCGAAAAGTCCCAGGTCTCCGATAAGAACCCCCCGGTGTGGGGCCGCCAGGCACGGTTCGCCGGACCAGTCACGCCTAGGGTTGCACGGTCCATGCAGGAGCGACTAGACGTTCTTCAATCGTGATCGGCGTCGATAAGGACCCGACGACGAAGCCAGGTCTCCGATGCCGAGTACGGAGGCTCGCCGGAATTGCGGCGGGGATGGTGGGCCTGACTCTCGTAACCGCGACCACCGCAACGGTCGTCGTGCCTCCGGGACCCGTCGCGGCCGACCAAGTCTCCGACCTCAAAGCACAGGCCGCTCAGATCGCCCAGGATCTCGTGCTCGAGCAGCTCCAGATCGGCACGTACCAACAGCAGTACGGCGTCGATATTGCCAAGGTCCAACGGGACGAGGTGGAGATCGCGATCGAGTGAGGATCGGATCCAAGCCGATATCAAACGCGTGAGTCGCGATCGCAATCGGCTCCAGACTGAAGCGGTTTCCGCCTACGTCAACTCCGGCTCGCAGTCCGACGGAAACGTGTCCCTGTTCGGGGGGACCCGGACAAAGCGGTTGTGAGAGCGGAGTACGAAGAAGTGGCAAGCGGTGATATCACCCTTACTATCGACGCTCTGCAGATCGATCAGAGCGGATTGCGGTCCGAACGGGCCACCCTTGAGCAACAAGAGGCACAGGACCAAACGACCACCAACCAGGAAGCGACGCTGACCAATGCCGCACACCAGACCGAGGTAGAACTCGAGTCGAAGCAGTCAGAAGTCACGGGCCAGCTTGCCGTGGTGGTGGCCCAACAGCAGGCGGCACAGGCCGCGGCCGCCGCCGCAGCGGTCCGGGCGGCACAGGCCGCGGCGAGCCAGGCCGCCGCGAGCCAGGCCACGACGAACACAACGCAACCAGCGGCTTCCGCCGCCTCCACCGCGGTACAGGTGATCGCCGTCAGCACGTCGACCGGCGACCCGACGCTGCCTCCCTTCCTCCAGTGCGTCCTGCAGGTCGAGTCAAGCGGCAACTACGACGCGGTCTCGCCGGGGGGCACGTACATGGGCGGTTTCCAATTCAGTCAGGCGACATGGAACGAAGCGGCCCAGCTGGCCGGCATGCCCCAGCTCATCAACGTCCCTCCCAACGAGGCGACGCCGGCCGAGCAGGACGACCTCGCCATCGCGCTCTACGACGCCGATGGCGAGCAGCCGTGGAACGACTCCTGTCGTAACAGCTGAACCCGCTTCGTTGGCCGGTGCCCGGTCGCGACGAGGGGTCGTCCCCCGTTACGAGAGCTCGCGCAAGGCGGTGGCGAGGGGCTCGAGTACTCCAGGATCGAGGGGCGGTCGGAGGTAGACGATGCCCAGCTCGGCGCCGACGTCCGCCAGCGCGGCGGCCTGTTCGGCGGTGGCCTTCGGGTCGCCGGTGAAGATGACGTGGCTTGAGAGGAGGATCTCATTCGGTGCGCGGCCCACGTCTTCGCAATGCTGACGCAGGATGTCGCGCTTGCGGGCGAAGTCCTCCGGCGTGCCACCGACGAAATTCCAGTGCTGGGCGAATTGGGCTGCAGTGCGCAGCGTCCTCCTCTCACCGCTGCCGCCGACGCAGATCGGCGGGGTGGGGGCGCTGGACCGGCTTGGGCTCGTTGCGAGCGTCGCTGAGCTGGTAGTACTCGCCCTGAAAGGTCGTCGTGTCCTGCGTGAGAAGCCCAACGATCACCTCGCAAGCCTCCTCGAAGCGGTCGCTGCGCTCGGCCGGCGTGCCCAACTCGATCCCGTAGGCCCCCGACTCCTCCTCGTTCCATCCGGCCCCGATCCCGAGCTCGAGACGCCCACCCGACACGATGTCGAGGGTGCTCGCCATGTTGGCGAGAATCGCCGGGTGGCGATAATGGATGCCGGTGACCAGCGTTCCCATTCGCAGGCGGGTCGTCGCCTGGGCCAGCGCCGTGAGGGTGACCCAACCCTCCATGCAAGGTCCGGTGCTGTCGGAGAAGATCGGGTAGAAGTGATCGAAGGTCCAGCCCGACTCGAACAGCTCGATGTCGTCGGCCGCCTTCCAGACGGCGAGCATGTCGGTCCAGGTCGTGTCCTGCGGCGAAGTCTTGAAGGCGAAGCGCATGGACCTACGTTACGTCCGGAGCGACTGGCGACTGGCGACGTCAGCCTTTGACGGTCACCCCGGCAAGGTCGTCCGGCGCGCACGTGTTGAGCGGTGCCTGCACACTGCCACCCACGCTCGACTTGTTCCACGCCACGAGCTGAGGAAGGAAGGCGATGGGCACTTCCAGCGCTTGATCGACGTCCACCTTGTTCCCCTCTCGACCGAGCGCGTCGATCGTCGTCAAGTTGGTGGAGTCGTCAGCCTGCTGCAGGATGGAATTGACGGTGGGGTTGACCGCGTTGAGCTGCACGGCCGCGAAGTCGTTCGACGCGAACTGGCCGAGCAACAACGGCGGATAGGGATTGTCGGTGTTCTCAGCGGCCAGGGCATTGCCCTGCTTTTGCACGAGGAACGCGGTGTAGAGATCACTCCCGAGCTCTCGCTGGACGCTTGTCCGTATCCCGACGGCACCAAGATCGGCCTGCACCAACGCGGCCAGACGCTCTTCGATGGAGATGCCGCCGCCCGGAATGATCAACGTGAAGCCGAACCCATGGGGGTAGCCGGCTTGGGCGAGCAGCTCCTTGGCCTTGGCCGGGTCGTAGTGATTGGAGCCGACCAGGCCCGAGACGTAGACCGGGGAGAACGGCGGGAACGGCTGCGTGGCGACCAACCCCCTGCCGTCGAGCACGATCTGATTGATCTGCTGTCGGTTGATGGCCAAGTTGATGGCCTGGCGCACCTTGGTGTTGAGCAACGGACCCGCGTACCGGAAGGTGATCTGGAGATAGTCCGTGGAAGGACGGGACGCGACACCGATCCCGGAATTGCCCGCCACCGCGCTGTAGGAATCGGGCTGCAGCCGCACCAGGTCGACGGAGCCGGACCGCAGCGCCAGGACGGAGGGCGGGCCGGCACCGACCTGGAGGAAGTTGACGCCACCGAGGCGATACGCAGATGCGTCGTAGTAGGCGCTGTTGCGCTTCAGGTCGAGACTGCTGTCCTCGTGATAGGAGACGAATTGGAAGGGCCCGGCTCCGACCGGGTTCGTGAAGGACGAGCTGAGGGTGGCAGGGGCGGGGATCTCACCCGAGCTCTGCGTCAAGGCGTAGGTGAGGCGCACCCCGCTGTTGTCGGTCAGGTTGATGCGGAGCGAGGTCGGGCTCAAGACGTCGATGCTCGAGATGGCGTGGAGCTCGGTGAACATCGTGTTCGACTTGTTGTGCAAGAGCCCGGCCTTCACGGCGTCGGCGTCATAGGCCTCGCCGTCGGAGAAGGTCAGCCCTGGCCGCAAGTTGAGAGTCAGGCTGTCCGGGCCCAGGGCCCAGGACTGGGCGAGGCCAGGCTGGACCTGGTCCTGGGCGTTCCGGGTGAGCAGGAATCCGTAGATCTGGGCCGTGACGATTGAGTCGCACTCGCTCTGACTCTTGGCCGGGTCAAAGGTGTTCGTGAACTCCGAGGAGAAGTCGTAGCCAACGTTGAGCGTCCCGCCATGACTGCCCGACGTGGAGGCACCTGAAGGACCCGCTCCCCACGCTGCCACTGCCACCGCGATCCCCGACATCACCAGCCCGATGGCAGCCACACGGCCAAGTCTCTTCACGCGCCGTCGAGGCTCGCGCCGCACGCTGCCCCGCCCTCGTCCGATGGTTGTCGACATGGGCGATGAGGATACTGAAGGTCAGGGACCGGAGCTGCCTGGCACCGAGCCAGCCGTTGGTCGCTGCGCCGACCGGACTGATTGCCCACCGAGCACCGGTCCGTGAAGATGGAGATGGCACCTGACCGTTGCGCCAGCCGGTGTGGTGAACGCTTCCGGTTCTTCATTCATGCAGATGTCCATGGCGTAGGGGCATCGAGTGTGAAACCGACAGCCGGCGGGCGGATCGATGGGGCTCGGCAGGTCGCCTGTGAGCACGATCCGTGCGGCCGCACCACGTGCGTCGGGAACCGGCAGGGGGATGGCCGAGAGCAGGGCCTCCGTGTAGGGATGAGTGGGGCGCTCATAGACCTCGTCGGCCGGCCCCACCTCGACGATTTGACCGAGGTACATCACGGCGATCCGGTGGCTGATGCGCCTGACGATGGACAGGTCGTGAGAAACGAAGAGGTAGGCGAGACCGAGCTCCACCTGCAGGTCGGCCAGCAGGTTGATGACCTGCGACTGGGTGGAGACGTCGAGTGAGCTGATCGGCTCGTCGCACACCACGAGGCTGGGGCGCAAGGCAAGCGCGCGGGCAATGGCGATCCTTTGGCGTTGCCCGCCCGAGAATTCGTGCGGGTAGCGGCGTGCCATCTCAGGGTCGAGGCCCACTTGGTCCAACAGGTCGCGCACCCGGACCCGGCGTTCGTCACTCGACAGGTCCTCGTGGACCACCAAGGGCTCGCCCACGATGTCGCCGATCGACGCCCTGGGGTTCAGCGACGAATAGGGATCCTGGAAGACCATCTGGATCGTCCGTCGAGTTCGGCGCAGCGCGGCCGACTGAAGCGACGTAAGCTCTTCGCCCGATAACCAGATGGATCCCGACGTCGGCGCGATCAGGCGGACAATCAAGCGCGCCACCGTCGATTTTCCAGAGCCGCTCTCCCCGACCAACCCCAGGGTCTCCCCCGCTCCGATGGTCAGGTCGATGCCATCGACCGCTTTGATCTTTCCGATCGCGCGACGGAGCACGCTGCTGTGCACCGGGAAGTGCTTGGCCAGGTTGGACACTCGCAGGAGGTCGGCAGCACCGCCGCCCGCCTCTCCGCCTCTCCCCCGTTCAGACTGAGAGGGCCGAGGGGTGCCTCGCACGGAGAAGGTGAGGTCAAGCTCGTCCTGGCGGACACAGCGGACCAGCGGCTCCGCCGAGGCGCCACCCGACGAGTCGGACACGAGACCCTGCCCCACCCACGGGTGCCCGCTGCCGGGGCGCTGGAGCACCACCGGCGCCTCGGCGCAGCGGTGCTCCGCGTAGGCGCACCGGGGATGGAAGCGACAGCCCGACGCGAACGCTTCGGGGCGGGGAACTTCACCGGGGATGGCTCGAAGTCGTTCCCGCGGGTCGCCGACTTGGGGCATGGCATCGAGCAGGCCTCTGGCGTAGGGATGGCGCGGTCGGCGTGAAGAAGTCTGCCGCGACCGCTTGTTCCACCACCTGCCCGGCGTAGAGCACGACCACGCGGTCACAGGCATTCGCCACCACTCCCAGGTCGTGCGTCACGAGGAGCATGGCCATGCCGAACTCGGCCTGCAGGCGCCCCAGCAGATCCAGCACCTGCGCTTGCACCGTCACGTCGAGTGCCGTCGTCGGTTCGTCGGCGATCAACAATCGGGGCTGGCATGCCACCGCCATGGCGATCATCGCCCGCTGGCGCATCCCTCCCGAGAAGGTGTGGGGGTAGTCCTTGACCCGGCGTCCGGCATCGGGCACCCCGACCAGCTCGAGCAGATCGATCGCCTGCGCCAGCGCCTGGCGGCGAGTCAGCCTGCGGTGCACCCGCAGGGACTCGGCGATCTGGTTGCCGACCGAGAAGGCGGGATTCAGACTCGTCATCGGCTCCTGGAACACCATCGACATGTCGCGACCCCGGACCTGACGACGCTCTGTGGGGGACAGCTGTTGCAGATCCCGGCCGTCGAGGCGCACGGTGCCCTCCGCGATACGAGCGGCACGCCGCGGCAAGAGCCCCATCGCCGCCAGAGACGTGACCGTCTTGCCGGATCCGCTCTCGCCCACCAGGCCGACCGTTTCGCCCGGCTGAACCTCGAAGCTGACGTCGTCCACCACCCGCAACCAGTCCGGATGGCCGCGGAACTCCACGGACAGACCCTCGACGGCAAGGACAGGCTCGTTGGTCATCGGACATCACCGATCGAGGCGTCACGACCCATGGCGTCGCGCAGACCGTCGCCGATGAGGTTGAAGGACAGAACCGTCAGGACGATCGCCACTCCCGGCGGGATCATGGGCCAGGGCTGGACGAGAACGAACTGGTACGCGCTCTGCAGCATGTTCCCCCAACTGGCGGCGGGCGGTTGCACCCCAAAACCGAGGAAGCTCAAACCCGCTTCGGCCAGCAAGGCATAGCCCAGGCTGATCGCGACCTGGACGATGAGCGGCGATGCCACGTTCGGGAAGATGTGCCGGCGCAACATGCGGTTGGTCCCCACGCCCACTGAACGCGCCGCCTCGACGAACGTCTCCTCGCGCACGGCCAGGACCTGAGCTCTGATGACGCGGACGAAGCCCGGCACGAAGACGATGGCGATGGCCACCGAGATCGTGTAGATGTTGGCCCCCAGGAGGGCGGCGACGGCCAGTGCCAGCGTGATCGGCGGGAAGGCGAAGAGTGCATCCATCGCCCGCATGACGACCGAGTCCGTCCAGCGTCCCCGGTAGCCGGCGACCATGCCGAGTGGCAAGGCGACGACGAGGGCCAGCAGGACGACCTGGACCGACACCTGCATGGAGACTCGTGCGCCATAGATGAGACGACTGAGGTTGTCCCGACCGACGTTGTCGGTGCCCAGCCAATGGGCCAACGAGGGTCCACCGTTGACGACATTGCCGATCGTGTCTGGATTCTGCGGAGCGATCAAGGGGGCGAATATCGCGACGAGCCCGACGAACACGACGAAGCAGAGACCCGTCATCGCGACCTTGTTGCGGCGGAACCTTCGCAAGACCAGGCGCCAGGGCCCGGCGACGTCGGGCTCCGGGTGCGCACCGAGGGGGCGCGCCTCCAACGTCTCGGCCATCTCATTGGACGCCTGCTCCGATCCCAGCCACGTCATCGGAGCCGGACCTTGGGGTTCAAGTAGGCATAGAGCACGTCCACCAACAGGTTCACGGTGATGAAGATCAACGCGACGAGAAGCGTGACGCCCTGAATGACCGGCACGTCCTTGCTGTTGAGGGCTTGGTAGAAGTACTGACCCATCCCCGGAATGGAGAAGATGTACTCGATCAGGACGGTGCCGCCCAGGGTGTAGGCGAAGATGATGCCGAGGATGGTGACCGGGGCGATCGAGGCGTTCTTCAGTGCGTGTTTGAGCACGACAACCGACCCGCGGACGCCTTTGGCCTCGGCCGTCCGCACGTAGTCCTGCTCGAGCGCGTCGGCCAGCGAACCACGCAACTGCCGGGCAAGCGTGGCGGCGCCGCCGACACCCACAGCGATCCAGGGAAGCAACAGGTGCGACGCCCATTCGAGTGGTGACTGGGTGAAGGGGACGTAGCCGATCGCCGGCAACACTTTGAGATTCACCGAGAAGAACAGCACCAGAAGGATGGCCAGCCAGAAGTCGGGGATGGCCAAGAGGGTGCTCGTCGTCACGGTGACGATGCGGTCCGTGGCCGAGCCCGGGCGGGTGCCGGCCACCACCCCGAGCGGAACGCCTAACAAGATGGTCACGGCCAACCCACCGAGAGCAATGCTGAACGTCACGGGAAAGCGCTGTGCGATCTCGTGGGAGACAGAGGTGTTCTCCTGGATCGAGCGCCCCAGATTCCCGTGCAGCGCGTTGACCAGCCAATGCCAGTATTGGACCAGGTAAGGCTGGTCCAGACCCATCTGACGGCGGAGCGCGATCACCTCGGCGGCCGGCGCATTCGGCCCCAGGATCTCGCGAGCCGGATCACCGGGGATGAGGAGGGTCAGCGAGAAGACCGCGAAGGAGATCAGGAACAGGAGAGGAATGATCGCGACCAGTCGGCGGAGGATGTAGGCGATCACCGATTCACTCCCCCTTTCGCTCCCCGAGTTGGAGCACAAGGCAACACGACGGGCTCAAGATGGTCAACCCACTCCGGGGTGGCGAACCGGTCCAGGCGCGCCGATACTGGTGCGGCGACCGCGAGAGAGGTCGAGATGCCAATCGAGCTGAACCACACGATCGTCCCAGCCCGGGACAAAGAGGCATCCGCGACGTTCCTGGCCGACATTCTCGGACTCGACCCGCCGACGCGGTTCGGACCGTTCATGTGCGTCGAAACGGCGAACGGTGTCAGCCTGGACTACGCCGATCGCGCTGTCCCGTTCGAACGCAACCACTACGCCTTCCTCGTCGCTGAGGACGAGTTCGACGCCATCTTCGCCCGGATCATCGGGCGGGGGTTGCGGTACTGGGCTGATCCGGGCCACACCCGCGAGGGGGTGCTCAACGATCACGGGCGTGGCTTCTACTTCGAGGACCCATCCGGTCACAACATGGAAGTCCTCACCCGCCCCTACGGCACCTGATCCCGCCGGGACAGCCTCCGCGGACCACCCGGAAACCCGAGCCCGTCCCTATGATCGGCGCCACGCCGAGTTCAGGGGAACACATGACGACCGAGACCGACCAGGCCTTCAGCGAGTTACTCGAGACCGTGGCCGCGACGCACGCCCGCATGGTCGAGCAGTTGGCCGACGAGCCCGACACCTTGCTCGAGGCCCACAAATGGGTGCTCTCGATCCTTCAGGTGGCAGCCGAGGTGAACCTGTGGGCTGACACCGCCCGTCCCCGCTTCGTCGAGATCGTCGGCCCGTACAAGAAGTGGGGTGGGGACAACGCGGACGCGTTCTACTGCTACGCGCCGATCGACCCGGCCCGGACCTATCGGGTCACGCTGCATCCCGGTGACGCCGTCTACATGTCGCTCACCGTCTATGGGGGCCCGAACGACGGGCGGTACTCCGAGCGCATCGTCGGCAGTGTCAACAGCCACGAAGTGTCCAGGGGCCCCGACGGCGCCATACACATCGTCCTGTCGCCGACCGAGCCGACTGAGCCGACCGAGCCGGACGTCGCCTGGATCCGCCTCGAGCCCGACGCGGTCGCCGCCATCACCCGCGACTACCTCGAGGACCCCGTCCGAGGGCGCCGGGCCACCTGGCACATCGAAGCCGACGGCCCGCCCGACACCTACCGCGAGGACGATGCGGACCTGGCGCGCCGCCTGCGTGCCATGGCGACCTGGGTGCGCGAACAGGCCGGCATCGTGCCCATCCCCCTCGGCACGCCCAACGCGATCGATCCGCCCTACCCGGTCCCGACCACCACGTTCGGCTGGGCTGCGGGCGACGCCGCCTACGCCATGGGCGCCTTCGAGCTGGAGGAGGACGAGGCCCTCGTCATCAGGGGGCGCTCCCCTGTGTGCGCGTTCTGGAACATGTGCCTGTGGAACCGCCTCCTCCACACCTACAACTACGACTACGAGCCGGTGACGATCAACGGGGCCCAGGTGCACTACGAGAGCGACGGGTCCTTCATCATCGTCGTGTCGGCCCGACGCCCGGCGCACCCCAATTGGGTGTCCACCGCGGGCCACCGCAGCGGGCGGATCTGGTTCCGCTGGTTCTTGCCGGCGGAGACGCCCGAACAGCCCCAGGTCGAGGTGCTGCCGTTGGAGACCGTGTGAGCAAAGACGGCGACCGGCCACCGCGGGTCCACATCGAGGACTTGGCCGAGCCGCGCTATGACGACGAGGTTCGGGCCATCCTCGACTTCATGGAAGAGACCGGGTCGCAGCTGGCGCTGGAGCCCGCAGCGCTGATGGAGGCGGCGGCCGCCGACACCGCGCTGGACGACTTCGGCCCGCCCGACTTCGTCGACCGCCTCGATGTGCTCTGCCACGCCATGCGCGACGAGGGCGGCTTCAACGGCGCCGGTGTGCTCCAACAGCACACCTTCCTGGTGGGCCTGCTGAAGAACCGGCTCCTGATCGAGGACCTGGTGCGGCGGCACCCCGAGATCCTCGACGAGCGCATCGAAGCCCCCATCATCATCTGCGGGCTCCCCCGCACCGGGACCACCCACCTGCACAACCTCATCTCGGCCGATCCGGCCCTGCGTTCGCTCCCCTACTGGGAGAGCCTCGAGCCAGTGCTGGCCGAGCGCGAGCGGCCGGTGCCAGGCGCGCCCGACCCCCGCCTCGAACGCACCGCGATGGCCCTGTCGTTTCTCGACGCGGCCATGCCGTACTTCAACCGCATGCACGAGATGACCGTGGAACACACCCACGAAGAGATCCAGCTGCTGGCCATCGACTTCTCGACGATGCTCTTCGAAACCACGGCACCCATGCCACTCTGGCGTGACCACTACCTTGCCCGCGACCAGCGCCCCAGCTACGCCTACCTCCTCAGGGTGCTCAAAGTGCTGCAGTGGCTGCGCGGCGGGACGCGCTGGGTGCTCAAGTCGCCCCAACACCTCGAGCAGTTCCCCGCACTGGTCGAGACGTTCCCCGACGCCACCTTCGTCGTCACCCATCGCGACCCGGTCTCGGTGACGGCGTCCATGGTCATGATGCTCGCCTACAGCGCGCGACTCACCCACGACACCGTCGACCTCGCCGGCATCGGGAATTATTGGGCCGACCGCCTCGTCCGCATGCTCCACGCCTGCGCGGAGGGCCACGACGCCCTGCCCGACGGGCAGACCATCGACGTGCACTTCGACGAATTCATCGCCGACGACATGGCAATGGTCGGACGCGTGTACGGGCTCGCCGGCCAGCCGATAGACGACCGCGCCCGGGCCGCCATGACCGCATTCACGGCCGCGCACCCTCGGGGCAAGTTCGGCGCCGTCGCGTACGACCTCGCCGAGTTCGGACTCGACCCCACCGAGCGCCGCCGGGCGTTGTCCTTCTACACCGAGCGCTTCGGAGTGATGATCGAGTCCTAGCCGGTGGCAGAGCGGCGCAGGCGGGCCTTTCGGCCGTCTATTCCATCGGCCGGGCGGCGATCCCCCTCGGCTCCCGCCCCGCCAGCACCCAGCCGATGAGCAGGCGGCGACCGGCATGGCGATCAAGATGAAGAACAGGTTGTCCCACGGGATGTGATCGATGATGTCGGACAGCCCGCCCTCCAGCGAGTTGGAGCGGAACCAGCCGGCCAGTCCGACGTAGGCCGCCGCCGTCCCGAGCAGCGCGCCGAGGAAGGCGAGCCCGCCGGCGGTGACCGCCGTCAGCGCTGCGTCGGGTGCGCGAGCTCGCACCGGCGGCGGTGAGCGTGCGCAGCTCGCTCGCCGTCTCGCTGCGGATGAGGCCCACGCTCATGGCGAGGACGCCCAGCGCGAGCGCGATGCCGAAGACGGTCGCCCAGTTCACGATCTCGGCCGACGTCGGCTCGTCGTTCTTCGACTCGGTGCTCAGGTCAGCGCCGGCCGCCAGCGAGTTGGCGTTCGTGAGCTGGGCCTTGGTGATCGGGCTGTTGGTCAGGATCATCCAGCCGTCGAGGCTGTTCTGGTCCGCGATGTGCAGACGATGCAGCGCGCTCTCGGTGATCACCGTGTTGGGGGCCGACGTGCCGATGGGCAGCTGGCTCTCCTCTTGAATGACCGGGTGCGCGACGCCGGCGGTCGGTCCGTCGAAGCCGCCGCCCTTCCCGCCACCTCCGCCGCCTCCGTAGTTGAGCACAGCGCCCGAGCCCGCCAGCCCGGGCCGCGAGCTCAGCACGTCGACGTTGGACGGGATCGACGACGGGTTGATGCCGTAGGCCCGCAGCAGGGCCGGAGTCGCCACGTAGATCGGCCCGTTCCATTGCCGGCCGCTTGCGCTCGGGTTGTTCAGACCCGCCGCCGGGTTGTCGAGCTCGACGAGGTGCGTCGCACCGACGGCGGAGGCGATGGCGTGCACGGCCGCCTCCTGCGTCTGGATGGGCGGTGGCGGCGTCGTGTTCTGCTGTTGGCCGTTCGGTCCGAAGGTTGGGCCGCTGGGCGGGCTGTACACGTTCATCGTGTTCGCCGCCATGTTCGGCCCGACGTAGTCGAAGACGTTGGCGTACCGGGCGACGGCGACGGCGCAGACGATGACCGCGATCATGATGCCGAGGCTGATGGCCGAGAGGGCAGAGCCCGAACGGGCCCGATAGCGCGCCATGTCGCGCAGCGGGAGGCGGATGGCGATGGGCGCCTTGGCTCCCACTCGGGCCAGCAGGGCGAGGAAGAAGGGCGAGACCAAGATGATCCCTGCGATCAGCGCGATGAGCCCCGGGACCAGCCACACCACGCCCCCGCCGTTCCCCGAGGCGCCGGAGACGGAGAACATGATGAACCCGATGACGAGCGCCACCACGCCGGGCACCAGCGAGCGGTGGATCTGGCGCGGCGGCGCCGGACGACCGGCCAGGGCGCTGACCACCGGCACGCGGGTGATGGCGCGGGCGGGGTAGCCGGCGGCGAAGAAGGTCGCGATGACAGCGAGCACCATGGCCGGCACGACCACGTTCCACGGCAGGGCGAACGTCGAAATGAGGTGGTGCGCGCTCTGCTCGTTGTGCGGCCGGTAGGCGAGCCAGAGCACCAGGCCCAGCGCGAAGCCCACGATGGCCCCCACGACCCCGACGATGACGCCGTTGGCCTCCAGGACGAGCCGGACGTTGCGGTCGGTCGCCCCCATGGACTCGAGCATGCCGAGGGAGCGCATGCGGCGCTGGGCCAGCACCGTGAACCCGCCGATCGACACCAGGGCGATGAGGAGCATGCCCACGGTCGCCAACGCCAAGATGATGGTGGACGGGTTGATGATGTTGTTGCTGTTCGAGCCGGGCGTCGTCACGTAGGACGGGAGGTTCTTGCTCGCCGACGGCGATGCGTCGAACAGCACGCTCACCTGCGTCGGGTTCGTCACCTGCCCGGGCGGCACCAGTGCGAACTCGTCGAGCAGGCTCTGGGGGTTCTGCACGATGCCGACGACGGTCTTGCCGCCTTGGGGCCAGATGTCCCCGACCCGCAGGTTGAGCTCGGAGGCCAAGCCTGGCGTGAGTGCGATCTGGTTCGGCCCGGCTCGGATAGTGCCCCGACAGCAGCTGCAGCATCGGCCCGCCGTAGGGGCCGTGCGGATCCTGGGAGCGCAGCTGGTAGGTCTGCGTCGAGCCGGGGACGGTGAACGTCTCGTTGGCGATGACCTGCACTGTGCCGAACTCGTGCTCCAGCAAGGACGTCTGTGCTGCCACATACGCGGGGCTGGTCGTGGACGACTTGTTCGTCGGGGTCAGGTTGAAGGTCGCCAGGTCGTGCGCCGTGCCGAACCCGGCGTTGGCCGACGGCGGCGTATTGACCGCGACGGCCGAGCCGACCACGACGGCGGCCAGCGCCACGACGATCAGAAGCAGGATCAGGAGCTGCTGGCGCCATTCACGCCTGAAGAGCCGCCAGGACCAGCGGAGCATGGCTCGGCGGGCCGCGACGCCGCCGCTGGTTGCTTCGGGGGCCGACTCGGTGGTCGGCCGCTCGAGGACGTCGACGCTCACTGGTTCGGAAGGTCGGCGAGGAACGCGTCCGGGCTTTCGAGCGGGAGCGTCTGGTCGACGATGCTGCCGTCGCGCAAGAAGACCACGCGGTCCGCCCATGAGGCGAGCTGGGCATCGTGGGTCACCACGACGGCCGCCAGGCCGCGGTGGCAGGCCGCGAGGATCAGGCGCATGACCGATTCGGCGTTGGTGGAGTCGAGCGCGCCCGAGGGCTCGTCGGCCAGGAGCAGCTGGCGGCCCCCGACCACCGCACGGGCGATGGCGACTCGCTGGCGCTCGCCACCCGACATCTGGTCGGGATAGTGCGACGCCCGGTCCATCAGGCCGAAGTCCTCCAGCGCCTCGAGCGCCGCCACCTGGGCTTTGCGGGCCGAGATGCCGTCGAGCTCCAGCGGCAACGACACGTTCTCCACGGCGTTCAGCCCTGCGAGCAGGTTGTAGTCCTGGAAGACGTAGCCGATGGACTGCCGGCGCAGACGCGCTTTGCCGTTGCGCGACAGCGAGGACAGGGGCCGGCCGCCGACGTAGACCTCGCCGCTGGTGGGGTCCTCGAGGCTGCCGGCGATGGTCAGCAGCGTGCTCTTGCCCGAGCCGCTGGAGCCCATGACGGCTACCAGCGACCCGGCGTCGACGGAGAGATCGACGCGCCGCAGGGCGTGCACCTCTGCGGCGCCGTCTCCGTAGACCTTGGAGATGTCGCGGAGTTCGAGGTAGCTCATTTGGGGGCTCCTACCTTGCGCCGGGCCTTGGGGAGGGGGAATGACTGCGGGGCCGGCGCATCCACGCCCGCAGCTGCTCGCTTCAGACGGCCTTCGGCCGTGTCCAGCCACCTGATCTGCGAGTCGAGCCGGAAGAGCTCGGCGTCGACGACCAGAGCGAAATTGAGATCGAGCCGGGCCTCGTCCTCCTTCAGGCGAGTCCATTGCTGCATCAGCTCGACGAGGTAGCGGCGGTGCACCTGGACCACCTCGTGCACGTCGACGCCGGGCAAGCCGATAGCCACCAGCACCTTGATCACCAGCTCGTCGCGCGGCGGCGACGAGAAGTCGGGCGGGGTGTGGAGCCACTGCGCCAGCTCCTCGGCCCCCTCCTTGGTGATGTGGAAGCCCTTCTGGGGGCCTTCCTCGGCGGAGTCGTCGGACTCGACCAGCCCGTCGCGCTCGAGTCGCTGCAGCGTCGTGTAGACCTGCCCGACGTTGAGCGGCCACACCTCGCCGGTACGGGCCTCGAACTCCTGGCGCAGCTGCAGCCCGTACTTGGGACCCTCGCTGAGCAGGGCGAGAATGGCGTGGCGGACACTCATGAGGGCTCCCTGATTCGAAGTAGCATACTGAGTATCTTATAGAGCCCCGGGGGCCCTGGCAAGGGGGAATCACCGGCACCGATCGCCGCCGGCTCTCACGTCGTGCGTGAGGACCTAGCCGCTGCTCGAAGGCGCCACCTGGGTCGACGTGAGTGGCGACCCGGTCTCGAGGAGGGTCTTTAGGCTGGACAGCACGGCCGGCCAGCCCTCGGAAATGGCTGGAAGCACGACGCTGTCCGCCCCGAAGCCGTCGTGCACCACAGTGAGCTTGACGACTCCGCTCCCCGTGTCCTCGAGGGCAAAGGTCACCTTCGAACGCGGTTCGGCTCGCCAGGCCCCAGCCGCCTCTGGGGCGAGGCCGACGCGCTCGGCCCATGCGGGCGTGAACGTGTGCCAGGTGTAGGCCAGCCGGCGGTGGGGGTCGGACTCGAGGATGACCTGCTCTGGGTCGTGCACCACGAGACCGACGTCCTCGTGAACCAGGTCGTAGGTCGAACCCTTCCGCCAGTTGGACCGAAACGACTTGCCACCCGCCGATGGGTGACGCCAAAAACGTCTCGTGTGGGCAGGGTCGGTGAGCCCCTGCCACACCCGCCCGGGGCTCGCCTCTATGTAGATGCTGTACGTGAACGACGTGCGCGTATCCATGTGGAGTTCTCTGCGGACGAGCCGGCGCTAAGGCAGGGGCGAGCCGGTCTCGAGGAGGGTCTTGAGGCTCGCCAGCACCGCGGGCCAGCCCCCCGAGACACCCTGGAGCACGCTGCTGCCCGGGGCGAAGCCGTCGTGCACGACCGTGAGTTTGACGACGTCGTCGCCGGTCTCCTCGATGTCGAACGCAACCTTCGAGCGGGGCTCGGCCCGCCAGGCTGCAGCACCAGCCGAGTCGATCTCGTGGGCCTCCGCCCACTCTGGTGAGAAGGTGTGCCAGGTGTAGGCCAGCCGGCGGTAGGGATCAGCTTCGAGGACCACCTGTTCGGGGTCGCTGATCACGAGGGCCCCTGTGTCGTACACCACGTCGTAGGAGTCCCCCTTCTTCCACGCGGTGGCGATCGACAGACCACCCGCGGTCGGATGCCGCCAGTAGCGCGTGGTGAACGCCGGATCGGTCAGTCCCTGCCACACCCGCTCAGGCGTGGCCCGGATGTAGGTGCTGTAGACGAAGGTCGTGCGGTCGTCGGTGTTCATGGGGTTCGTGTCCTCCAGTGCCGTCTTGAGATCGGAGAGGGCTTCGGCCCTCGCCCGGTCGTAGTGATGGATCCAGCGGTCCGCGATGTCGTTGATGGGCGCGGCGTTGAGGTAGTGGAGCTTTTCCCTCCCCCGGCGCAGGGTGGCGACGAGGCCGGCCGATTCGAGCACGCCGAGGTGCTTGGTCACCGACTGACGGGTCATCCCCATCCCGGCGCAGAGCTCGGTGAGCGTGAGCCCGTTGTGCTCGTTCAGCCGATCGAGCAACCGGCGCCGGGCTGGGTCGCCCAGCGCTCGGAAGATCGCATCCATGTCCTGCATCACGTGTCCGTTTGGTCAATCATGCAACCACTTGGCTGCATGAACTACTTAAGCAGCTATCCGGCTGCATGTCAACCGCCACGTGGGGAGATGTGCGAAGAACGTGGGAATAGGCCTTGGCGGAATTGCCGGCCGCCCCCGGGGAGACCGGGGCGGACCGGCGGGGCGACCCCTACGACGAAGGGGACCAGGCCCGACCCAGTCGACCTGGGTCGTGGCCGGGAGGGGCGTCGAAGAGGCCGAGAAGGCGTTGGTACAACGCCGAGCGCCTGCGTGAGGGCGATGAAGAACGGCTGGTCGAAGGGCTCACTGCCCGTCGTCGGATGGTCGACCAGGCAGGTCTGGCCGTTGTAGAGCACCGTGATCGTCCCCGGAGCCCAGTCGTCCTCGAAAGTGTTGAACGTGCGCTGGTTCAGCGTGCAGTCGTAGGCGGTCGCGTCGGGGTCATTCGCCGAACCGGCGTAGTGGACATAGGGCACGTCGAGCCCGGGGTACTGGCTGTAGAACTCGGCGAAGTCGATCTCTCCCGAGTTCGGCCACGACCCGTACGTCGGGTTCTGGCCACGACCCGTACGTCGGGTTCTGCGGGTACAGCCACATCGTTTCTTGCAAACCCGAGATCGTGGCGGCCGGCAGCTTGGCGCTGACCTCGAAGGCGCCGTACGTCTGGTCGAAGAGCCCGTAGGTAGAGAACATGCCCGCCTCGTAGCTCGTCGTGAAGCTGCCGCCGGGGTACGAGCACGTGAACGGCGCCACCTGGCGCACACTCAAGTCCAGCGTGCCGCCCGACACCGAGACCGTGTCGGGGTTGTCGACGTAACACGCCGTCTCGCCGTTGACGTAGCCGCTGTTGGACGTGAGCTGCGGGACCCAATTGCTCGCATTCAGCGAGGTGCCGTTGAACTCGTCGTCGAACGTGCACGTCCAGGTGCCGGGGAGACCAAGCGGCGTCGTGCCCTGGCACGGCAGGCTCGGATTGGTTGTCTCGCCCGATAGCGGGGCGCCGCCGTCTGTACCCGAGTTCGGCGCGGTGGTGCCGGTGGTGCCGGTGGCGCCGGTGGTGCCGGTGGTGTTCGTGGTGGAGTCGGCGGTGTCGGCGGTGTCGGCGCCATCGGTCGCGCCGGAGCCGGCCATATTCGAGCCGGACTTCGGCGCCCTGCTCGTCGTCGCGTTCACGGCGTGGACGTTGCCCCTCGGGGGGACGACGTGGTGCCGTGGCCGCGCGTCGTGCTGGACGTCCTTGCACCGGCTGGGTTTCCACTCGTCGAGGTCGTCGCCGCCGGCTTGGCGGTGACCGACGCCGTCGTGGCGCTGAGGTGGGCCGCCGCCGTGGGGACACCGCCTGTCGCCGCGACAGCGAGCGCGGCAACAACGAGCGCTGTTGCGGCACCCGAAACGAGCGTGCCCGCACGCCAGCCGCGACGACGCGGCCCGTCCAGCGTGGGCATCGTGTTCCCCCTCCCCCATTGCGGCAACCGCGTTCGCCGTCAGGCGAGTGGCGGTACCGCGTTGTCCGCAATTTTGCGTGGGCACGCGCCTCGCGTTCCAGGGCAATTAGGACTACGCGCGGCGTGATCGAGACAACACGCACAATGCTCGGATCCTGGTTGCATCCGGGGGTGCAGACGCGCTCGACATGTGTCCGGCGCGAGCGTCCGGTGGGGCGTTTCGTTGCGAGTCTGTTCCGCCCCGTCGGGTTCAGAGCGCGGCGAGGACCTCTTCGACCGAGCTGACCTTGAGACCGGGCCCTGGCTCGACGGCCAACCACGAGACGATTCCGTCGTCGAGGACCGCCGCATAGCGCTGCGAGCGCTGGCCCAGTCCGAACCCGCTCCCGTCCATGGTCAGTCCGAGGGCCGCGGTCAGCTCGCCATTCCCGTCGGCCAACATCACCACGGAGTCACCGACCTTCTGCTCCTTGCCCCATGCCCCCATGACGAACGGGTCGTTCACCGAGACGCAGACCACCTTGTCCACGCCCTTGGCGCGCAGTTCCTCGGCTCGCAACACGAAGCCGGGAAGGTGATGATCCGAGCAGGTCGGCGTGAACGCTCCCGGCACGCCGAACAGAACAACCTTGCCCTTGCCCAGAACCTCCGTCGACGTCGTCGCCTCCGGTCCCTTGTCGCCGATTGTGAACACCTTCACATCGGGCACCGGGTCGCCGACTGCAATCATCATTGATCGCCTCCTCCTCGCGGTCACTCGTGCTCGTTGGTCTTCAACGACCAGGTTGCCATACCCCCAGTCGAGACCCCCAATCGGGTGCCGCCCGCACTCAGTCACGAAGCTGTAACCTGCCGCCAGTCGTGCCGCGACAGAGTCGTGGTACACGGGCAAATCAAAACCTTGGGGGGTTGCGATGACGCAGTCGTTCGATCGCCGGTCGTTCCTTGCCGGTGGCCTTGCACTCGGTGCCGGCGCCGCTGCGTTCGGCACCCTCGGAGACGCCGGCGTCGCCGGGGCCTACCAGACCAACGGGCGGGGGCGGAACGGCATCTCTACCGCCCGGCCCGTGCGGGGCGGCTCGGTCACCTTCGGCATCGACACCGAGGAGGGCGGGTTCAATCCCTCGACGGCGCGCTGGGACGAGGGCGGGTTCCTCTACGGCCGCACCGTCTTCGACCCCCTCGCCATCGTCAACGCAGCCGGTGGCGTCGAGCCGTACCTGGCGGAGTCGATCACGTCGAACGCCGACTTCACGGCCTTCACCATCACCCTGCGCCCGAACATCGTGTTCCACGACGGCACGCCGCTCGACGCCAACGCACTGCACCTCAACATCGAGCAAACGGCGACTGGCGTGCTGACCGGGCCCGCGTTCGCCGATTTCAGCAGCGCGACGGTAACTGGGCCGCTGTCGGTCACCATCAACCTCAAGGCGCCGTGGGCCCCGTTCCCCTACTACCTGGCGCAGGCTCAGACCGGCTATATCGCCGCGCCGTCCATGCTCAACAGCGCCGACGGCGGCACGGCGAACCCGATCGGCACCGGTCCCTTCGTCTTCCAGGACTGGGTCCCCAACAGCCACATGACGGCCACCAGGAATCCGCACTACTGGCGCAAGGGATACCCCTATCTCAACTCCATCACCTACAAGCCGATCATCAACGACGACTCGCGTGCCGACGCGCTCGAGACCGGCGAGATCGACATGATGCACTCCAACTCCCCCAACAACCTCTTGCAGTTCCGGGGGAACAAGAAGTACTCCTACTACGACAACAGCGGGCAGATCGTCGGACAGCCCACGGTGCAGTGCATCATGTTGAACACCTCCGCCCCCCCGTTCAACAACAAGACGCTTCGGACCGCTATGGCGAAGTGCGTGAACCAGACCCAGTTCGCCAAGGTCATCGACAAGGGCATCGACACGCCGATGAACGGCCTCTTCCTCCCGGGGAGCGAGTACTACACCAAGACCGCCTACCCGGCCTACGACCCGTCGGGCGCGACCAAGCTGGTCAAGCAGGTGCAGCAGCAGACGGGCAAGCAGGTCTCCTTCACGCTCAATTCCGACGAGCGACCCCGAGACGCTGGGGGCAGCCCAGTTCCTGCAGCAGGCCTGGCAGCAGGCGGGCATAAAGGTCAACATCAACATCTTGGCCCAGGCGACGATCATCGACGACGCGCTGGCCGGCAGCTACGAGGCCACGCTGTGGCGCCAGTTCGGTGCGGTCGACCCCGATCTCAATTATGTGTGGTGGAGCACGACGACAGTCGGCCCGCCGCTGCCTTTGAACATGGCCCGCAACAACGACACCCGGATTCAGGCGGCGCTGACCGCGGGGAGGGAAACGAGCGAGAAGGCGGACCGGGTCAAGGACTACCAGCAGATCAATCAGTACCTGGCCGAGGACATCCCCTACCTCTGGTTGGCCCGCGACACCTGGTGCGTGGTGGCGACCCCGAACGTGCAGAACTTCGCCAACCCGACGACGCTGCAGGGCTCCAAGGCGATCGCCTTCGACGAGGGCGTCCTGTGGCCGGCGCAGATCTGGATGTCCTGATCCCTCAGCGCATCTCCACGTCGTCGAGATACTCCTCCCGCCAGTGGGTGAAGCGCTCCTCCGGCAGTCGCAGACAGTAGGTGGGACGGAGCGCCTCGACGAAGCCCCGCTCGTGACTCACCGCAACGATCGTGCCGGGCCACGCGCCAAGCATCGTGCCCACGGCGACGATGGAGGCGGGGTCGAGGTTGTTCGTCGGCTCGTCGAGTAGCAGAACGTTGGCCTCTCCGGCTGAGAGCATGGCCAGCCCGAGTTTGGCCCGTTCACCGCCCGAGAGGGTCGGGGGCAACTGGTCGGCCGCCTTGGACGGCAGCCCGAACGACCCGAGGAGCGCCCGGCGGTCCTTCTCGGCCTTGAGCACGGCGTCGCTCACGTTTCCAAGCGCGGTGCAGTCCGCATCGATTTGCTCATGCTCCTGGGCGAAGTAGCCCAGCGTGACATTCGTCCCGAGCTCGACGACGCCGTTCGTGGGTTCTTGGACGCCGGCGAGGCAGCGCAAAAGGGAGGACTTCCCCGCTCCGTTGCGGCCAATCACGACGATGTGATCGCCTCGACCGGCGTGGAACGTGACGTCGGAGAGGACCTCGTTGCCGCCGTAGCGCACGGCGAGCTTGGTCACATCGAGTGGCACGGCACCCGAGCGGGGCGGCACCGGCAGCTTGAACGTCGTGGCACGTTCGCGGCGGTCCACCTGCGTGCGCGTGGACTGCATCCGCTCGACTCGCTTGTCGAGCGCCTTGGCCTTGCGTGCGCGCTTCTCGGTGCTGGCCCTCATGGAGTCGGCCAGCGACGAGAGCCGCTTGATCTCGCGCTCCTCGAGCCCCGCGGCGCGCTCGCGCTGGGACTGGTCCGCCTCGTGCAACGATTGGAACTTCGTGTAGTTCCCCTTCCACTCGGTCAGTCTCTGGTTCGAGAGGTGCAACACCTTGGTGATCGACTGGTCGAGCAGCTTGAGGTCGTGGCTGACGACGAGCAGCGCGCCGGGGAAGCGGCCCAGCTCGTCGAGGAGCCAGCGCTTGGCGGACCGGTCGAGGTGGTTCGTCGGCTCGTCGAGGATCATCAGCTCGGGCTCTTGGAAGAGCACCCGCATCAGGTCGACGCGGCGCCGCTGACCGCCCGAGAGCGAGTCGATCTCGTCGAGCAACAGCTCTTGACGCAAGCCCAGGCCGTCGGCCAACCGTGCCATGACCGACTCTGCCTCGTACCCGCCATTGGACTGGAACTTGTCCTGGAGGTCGGTGAAGAGCTCGATGTGCTCCTCCGAGGGATCCTCGGCCATGGCCTTACGGGCGGTGCCGAGCGCGTCGTCGAGGACGTCGAGACCGCGGGCGGACAGGATGTGCGAGAAGCCGGTGGGCTCCAGCCCGAGCCCGCCCTCGACGGGTGCCTGAGGCAGGTAGCCGAACGAGCCGAGCAGCCGTACGTTGCCGTGGTGCCGCAGCTGCGGCGCGGGCTCGCCCACCAGGATGGAGATGAAGGACGATTTGCCGGTCCCGTTGCGGCCGACCAACCCCACCTTCTCACCGGCGCCCACCACGAAGGAAGCGTCCGCCACCAGGGTGCGGTCGCCGATCTCGATGGTTAGGCCCGATCCGACGATCACACCACAGTGTACGAGGGGAAACACCGGCTCGGTACACTCCGCGAATGCCTGCACTAGACCGCAAGTGGTGGACCCTGATCGCCGTCTGCACGGCGACGTTCATGCTCCTGCTCGACATCACGGTCGTCAACGTGGCGCTGCCCGACATCCAAAAGTCGCTGCACGCAAGCTTCTCGGACCTGCAGTGGGTCGTGGACGCCTACTCGCTGACGCTGGCCGCCTTCCTGCTCACCGCCGGGGTGGCGGGCGACATCTACGGGCGCCGCAGGATTTTCGCCGTCGGACTGGTCGTCTTCTCTGCCGCCTCGTTGGTCTGTGGGTTGTCGACGACACCCCTCATGCTCAACCTCGCCCGTGCCGTGCAGGGTGTCGGGGGCGCCATCATGTTCGCCACCTCTTTGGCCCTGATCGCCGTCGCGTTCACCGGGCGTGACCGCGGGACAGCCTTCGGCGTCTACGGCGCGGTCATCGGCGGCGCCGTTGCCATCGGACCGCTGATCGGCGGCGCCATCACGAGCGGCATCGGCTGGCGCTGGATCTTCTTCGTGAACGTGCCCATCGGGGCGGTGGCCGTCTTCATCACCTTCACACAGATCGCCAAGTCGGAGGACCTACGGCAGCGCAAGATCGATTGGGTTGGCTTCGTGACCTTCTCGGTGAGCCTCTTCCTGCTCGTCTTTGCGCTGGTGCGCGGTAACGACTTCGGCTGGGGCAGCGCAACGACGGTCGGTCTGCTGGCTGGCGCGGCCGTCCTCATGGTGGCCTTCTTAATCAACGAGCGGTTCACGGCAGACCCGATGTTGGATCTCGGCCTGTTCAAGATCCCGGCCTTCGTCGGGCTCTCGACGGTCGCCTTCACCCTGGCGGCGTCGATCTTCGCCATGTTTTTGTACCTGACTCTCTACATCCAGGACAATCTGGGCTACGGCCCGCTGGCGGCCGGGGTCCGGTTCCTGCCGATGACCCTCCTCATCTTCTTCACGTCCTTCTTCGCCGGGCGCCTCACCGTGCGAGTGCAGTCGCGGTTCCTTCTGGGCATCGGGATGCTGTTCGTGACCGGCGGGCTCCTCCTCATGGCGACGACCCATCCGAACTCGACCTGGACCGTGCTGTTACCCGGCTTCCTCGTGGCTGGTTTCGGGGTCGGGATCGTGAACCCGGTGTTGGCCTCGGGTGCCGTCTCCGTTGTCCAACCACAGCGCAGCGGTATGGCCTCGGGCGCCAACAACACCTTCCGCCAGGTCGGTATCGCCACTGGGATTGCCGTGCTGGGCGCGGTGTTCCAGAGCCAGATCGTGGCGCACACGACTGCCGCGCTGGCCAAGTCGCCCTACGGTCCCGAGGTTCTCCGGCGGGGCGGTGCGCAACTCCAGGGGGCCATGTCGTCGGGCGAGGTGCGCGAGGCGGCTGGAGCAATCCCGATCGTCGCGGCCCGGAACGCGCTCCTGCAGGCGTACCACGTCGGCTTCTCGGCCACGTTGAACCACCTGATGGAAATCGGCGCAGTGGTTGCCCTGGTTGGCGCGATCGTCGGCTTCGCGTTGGTCCGCCAGCGTGACTTCGTCATCCCGACCGCGCAAGGCAGCGCTCCGGCGAGCGCGCCCGGTGAACAGGGTGCGCCGAGCGCGGACGGCAAGACAGCAGCGACGCCGGACGACGCCGGCGTGCCCGCTGCTCATGCCTGAGCCGTTCACGCTCGAAGGTCGTTTCGTCCGCCTCGAGCCACTCTGCGAGGATCACATCCCGGGGCTCGTGGCCGCCGCGGCCGAGGACCGCGCCAACTATCAGTGGACCTACACCCCTGACGGGTTGGACCAGATGACTGACTACGTGCGCGACGCGCTCGACAAGGTCGCCTCAGGCGCCCACGTCGCCTTCGCCACCATCCGCAAGGGGGTAGGTCCCGACGAGGGTGACGTCGTCGCGGGAGCGACCCGCTACTGCGAGATCGCCTTCTGGCAGTGGCCGCCGGGGGCGACACACCAACGCCGCGGCGTACCCGACGTGGTGGACATCGGCTTCACCTGGTTGTCCGGCTCGGCGCAGCGCACCCCGGTCAACACTGAGGCCAAGCTCTTGATGATGACCCACGCGTTCGAGGTGTGGGAGGTGCATCGCGTGGCACTGCAAACCGACGTGCGCAACAAGCGATCATGGTCAGCCATCGAACGAATCGGCGGACAGCTCGACGGCATCATGCGAGCCGATCGCCCCGGCTCGGACGACACCGTGCGAACGTCGGCCCGGTTCTCCATCGTGGCATCGGAATGGCCGGCCGTGAAGGCGAAGCTGACCACCCGGCTCGGCTCCTAGCGACGCATCGCCCTCCGGTCAGAGCACACGGCACGTTCCCGACGGACAGGACTCAGGCCCGGGCCAGCGTCGCCTGGATCTTGCGCAGGTGGAGTGCATGGACGGCGGCCTCCGCCTCGTCTTTCGGCCGTACGGCCGCCACGGCCTTCCCCGTTTGGTGGATCTTCCACGCCAGTTGGTCCGCACGCTCGAAGGTGTGGCCGAGGATCTCGACGAAGGCTTGGATGACGGTCTGGAAGGTGGTCACGTCGTCGTTCCAGACGATGACCGCCCACAGGTCCTCGATGTCGAAGAACGCGGCGATGTCCTCGTCGACGAGGACATCGAGCTCAATCGTGGTCGAGGGCTGCGAGGGGTTTTCCATATGCGTCCGAAGGGGTCATTGGCGCGAAAAATGGCCCGCAGCACTGTAGTCCCTGCTCCTCGCTATAGCGTGCCTGGGATGCGAGCGACAGTTCTGGAGGGACCGCGTGTGGTCACGTTGCGCGACGTCCCCGATCCCGTGCTTCCCGGCCCCGAGGGTGTTGTCGTGACCGTCGAGGCGACCGCCATCTGCGGATCGGATCTCCACCTCTACCACGACGCGCCAACCGGGGCCGGCATCCGGTTGGGCCACGAGGCGATCGGCACGGTGGCCGAAGTCGGCGCGCAGGTGCAGAGCTTGCAGAGGGGCGACCGGGTGCTGGTCTCCGGCGTCATCGGCTGCGGCCTCTGCGCTCCGTGCCGGGCGGGACAGCCGCACGTCTGCCGCGCCGGAAAGTCCGCTGCGTTCGGGACGGTGCCCGACCTCCCCGGCGGACAGGCCGAAGCGATGGCCGTGCCGTTCGCCGACTTGTTCGCGCTGCCCATCCCCGAAGGCATGTCCGACGAGGAGGCGGTGCTCCTCACCGACATCCTCCCGACGGGGTACCTCGGTGCGCTGCGCGCCGACATCCGGCCGGGCGCGACGGTCGTCGTCGTCGGCCTCGGGCCTGTCGGCATCATGGCGCTTCGCTGCGCCACCCTCTTCGGGCCCGCCCGGATCCTCGCCGTGGACGTGGTGCCCGAACGCCTGGCGCGAGCCGAGCGCCTCGGCGCCGAGCCCATCGATGCACGGGTGGCACCGGGGTCGGCGCAGGTCCTCGAGGCGACCGGTGGCAGCGGGGCCGAGTCGGTGATCGAGGCGGTGGGTGCGGACGCCACGATCAGCGAGGCACTGGCTTGCGCCGCCACAGGAGGCACGGTCTCGGTGGTCGGGGTGAACCTCTCGCCTGCGATGTCCTTCCCGATGGGGCTGGTGTTCTTGAAGAGCCTGACGGTGCGCACGATCTTCGCGCCGATCCCGGGGACCTGGCCGGCACTCGTGCCGCTCGTGCAGTCGGGTCACTTCAGCGACCTGGCCGACACCTTCACGCACCGCATCGGGCTCAGCCGGGTGGCCGACGCCTACGAGCTGTTCGACTCGCGGTCAGACGGGGTCTTGAAAGTCTTGCTCGGCCCGAACGACTGAGAGCCGCCGGGCTCGTCCGGCGTGCGGTTGATGACCACCGGCCACTCCGCCGCGCCGAGCTCGGGCCGGGCCACGAACCACGGCGCCGGCGGTGGCGTGATGAGGTGGGTGAGCGCGTCGACGATGGGTTCGTAGTTGACGCGCCAGCCTTGGAAGTTCAGCCACGACTCGTCGAGGTCGCGCTCGGCGGGCCAGTTGACCTCGCGGAGGCGGCGGAACCCGTCTTCGAACTCCGCCTTGGTCAGACGCGTGCCTGCGGTCGGGAGCGGGTCCGTGTCGACGGGGATGTGCAGCGCCCGAGCCATGGAGCGCAGGCAACGGATTCCCATCGACAGAAAGAGCCGCGCCTCGTGCGGCGTCTGGCTCGGGCTAATTGCGTGATAGAGGGCCGCCGAGTCCATCATCGCGACGAGGGAGACGAGCCAGCTGCGTGAGGACACCGGGGAGCGGAACCAGATGAGCGCCGGGTAATTGGAGTGGCTCTCCGAGACGGTGGCGGCCCAGCGCTCCCAGTTGCTGTACAGCGGCGTCAGCTCGTCCATGGTGTCGAGCCAGTAATTGCGGGCCAGGATCTCGGGACCCCACGCCGGATTCCCGCCGCGCGCGGAGAGGAGCGTCACCTCGGTCTCACGGGTCGCGAACTGTCCGTAGAGAGCCGGCAGGTACGCGATCTCCAGCGCGATGACCAAGAGCCCGATGCCCGCCGCCAGGATCTCGAGGGTCCGTGGCCCGGGCTCGCCGACGCTGGCAATGCCGAGCGTGAAGACCGATGAGCCTGCGACGCCGAGCGCCGACGCGTAGTCCGTGCCGCTGTCCCACCAGATGATGAACGAGAAGCCCAGAAGGATCAGGCACAGCCAGAGGACGAAGAGCAGCACCATGGCCGCCGGGCCCACGAACGAGAGCACCCGGTCCCGGACCTCGTAGTTGGGGAGCCGGGGCGACAGCCAGTGCGTCACGCTGCCCAGCGAGCGCGCCAGGCCGCGCATGATGCGCGACGAGGTCACCCGGGGGACGACGAGAGTGGTAAAGACGCTCCAGGTCGTGAGCACGACGATGGCGATGCCCGCGACGAGTGCGACCAGCCGGGCGAACTCCACCGCGTCATCCTGCCAGATGGCCGGGGGGCGGCGACGGTGCGCGTGTCATCGCCGCAGGGCCGACGACGTCGTCGTCGGTACGGCTAGGCCGATGCCAACCGGGAGGCCGGCCGCCCGCCGGCGACCAGCGCGGCGGGCACGTCAACCTCGCGCGCGCGCAGCAGCTCGCCCAGGCCCTTCGCCTGCGTGTCGAGACGAAGGTTCGACGCCACGCCCCAGCCGAGGAAGCCATGGACGACGAAGTTGATCGCCTGCAGGTTCGGGAAGGCAAAGCGGCTGACCCGGAACGGCGCTGCTTCCGGCAGCAGCGCCGTAAGGAGCCCGGTAGTGAATTCCCGTTGGAGCCAGGCCGCAACCGGCTCCTCGTCGGCCCACAGCCCCACGTTGGCGTCGCCACCTTTGTCGCCCGAGCGCGCACCGACGAGCACCCACAGCGGCACTCGCACAACGTCTGTCGCCGCGCCGTTCGCGCGGGACGTCGACACTGAGTCCTTGCGGCCCGACGTGGCCGTCTTCCCGGCCATGTCGTCAGCGGGCGGCGCGGCCGCGGCGATCGTCGGAGGGGTGGGCTGCACGACGACCCCCTCGCACTCGATGCGGGGGGTGACCGCGGCGGCGGCAACCGTCGTGGGCCAGTAGCGGGCCACGCCCTGGGCGCCCGAGGGGGCACCGGTGAAGAAGGTCCCCGGGTAGCTCGACAGGCTCGTCTCCACGACCGCACCCGAGAAGGCCCGGCCGACCACATGTTCGTCGTCCCCCCGGACGGCGAGGCGCAAGTAGGCCATGCCTCCACCGTTGAGGTCCCCCGAGAGGACCTCCGCGGTCTCGGCGAAGGCTGCACGACCGCCGTCGACACCGGCCCACACGGCGTCTGCGGCAAAGCGAGCCTTCTCCACGACATTCGCGCCCGTCAGCGCCATGGTCATGGCGTTGCGCCAACCCGCATCCAGGTTGGCCGTCACCTTGAGCGTCGGCGGCGGCGGCTCTCCCCGTACGGACGAGATGCGGACGCGGTCGCGCCCTTCTTGGCTGAGCTCGATGGTGTCGAAGCGCGCCACCGCGTCGGGGCTCAAGTAACGCGGGCCGCCGATCTCGTAGAGCAACTGCGCCGTCACCGTGCCCACGGTGACCATGCCACCGGTGCCTGGGTGCTTGGTGATGACCGAGGAGCCGTCGGCGTGCATCTCGGCCAGCGGGAAACCGATGCGCTCGCGGCCCGGCACCTCTTCGAAGAAGGCATAGTTGCCTCCACAGCACTGAGCGCCGCATTCGATCACGTGGCCCGCGACCACTGCGCCCGCAATGGCGTCGAGGTCGGCGTCGGTCCAGCCGAAGGCGTGCAGGGCCGGGCCGACGACCAGGGCGGCATCGGTCACCCGGCCGGTGACGACCACCTGTGCACCGGCGGCCAGCGCATCGGCGATCGGACGCGCCCGCACGTACGCGTTGGCCGTGACGACGGTGGCGTCGGCCGGCAGCGGCTCACCCGTGTCGAGATTGACGAAGCGCTCACCCGCAGCCCGCAGGTCCGAGAGCTGCGGCGTGATGTCGTCACCCGACACGGAGGCGACTCGCACCTCGACGCCCTGGCGCGTGGCCAGCTCGCGCACTGCATCGGCCAACCGCTCGGGCTCCAGTCCGCCGGCGTTCGAGACGACCGCGATGCGTCGCTCGACACAGGTGGGGAGCACGTGCTCGAGCTCGCGTAGAAACGTGCGGGCGAAGCCTCCACTGCGCTCCCTCGTCTTGTGCAAGATGTACATCGTCAGCTCGGCCAGCCAATCCCCGGTCAGCACGTCGATCGGGCCGCCCTCGACCATCTCCATCGCAGCAGAGGCGCGGTCGCCGAAGAAGCCGCTGCAGTTGCCGATGCGCAGCGCCTCGGGACGACCCCACGGTACGGTCACGACGGCTCCACCGTGACGAGCAGGTCATTGACGTCCACCTGTTGCCCGGGCGCGCAGTGCACGGCGGTCACCGTGCCCGCCCCGTTGGCCCGAAGCGTGTGCTCCATCTTCATCGCCTCGAGCACGACCAGCCCGTCGTCCTCGGCAACCGTGTCACCCGCCGCGACGAGGACCTTGCCGATCGCGCCCGGCAGTGGCGCGCGGCACTCCCCGGCGACGCCGCCTCGCTCGTCGGGGTCGTCCTCGGTGCGCAGCACGAAACTCGACTGGCCTTCAGGACCGTTGACGTCGGTCCGGTGCGCGGAGAGGCGGACCCGGTAGCGCCGACGCAACCCGTCTGCTGCGACGAGATCGACCACCCAAGCTGACGACAGCGACTGGTCCCTCGCCTCCGCGTGATCCGACGGGGCACCCGGGCCACCCGCGTCACCCGTGTCACCGGTGTCACGCGTGTCCGAAGAACCTGGCCTCGCCGCCGTACCCACGTCGCACCATGCGCCGTCCACCAAGACCTGGGCGGGCTCGTCGAACGACGGGGCGCGCACCTCGAGACTGCCGGTGACGTCGGTGAGCTGGTCTGCGTGCAGCGGCCGGCCGACGTTGCGCCAGCCGGCCGCGGGCACAGGGACCAGGCTGTGGCGGGCGCGGGACGCGAGCAGGCCGAACGCCGCGGCCGCTGCGTGACGGTGCCGCACCTCGTCGGGCAGTCGGGCGTCGCGTAGGTCGGGGCGGCGGTCGAGATAGTGGATGTCCGCCTCACCGCGACGGAACACGTCGTCGTCGAGCACGGCCTGCAGCAGGTCCCGATTGGTCTCGAGCCCGTCGAGCTCCAGCGCGCGCAGCGCGCCGCGACAGGCGTGCCACGGCGCCGAGCCGATCAGATCCACGGGCCATGAGCTTGGCCACCAACGAGTCGTAGGCCGGGCTGACGACGCTTCCGCCCTCGATGGCGCGGTCGGTCCGGAGGCCGTCGGCGCTGGGCCATCGGACGCGCGACACCGTGCCGGGCGTCGGGCGGTAGCCGTCGCGGGGTCGCTCCGCGCAGAGGCGAACCTCGACCGCGTGGCCTCGCACCGTGACCTCGGACTGACCGAAGGGCAACGGGCTCCCGCCGGCCACCAGCAGCTGGAGCCCGACGAGGTCGAGCCCGGTGACCAACTCGGTCACGCCGTGCTCGACTTGCAGCCGGGTGTTCATCTCGAGGAAGTAGAACCCGTTCGCGTCCACCAGGTATTCGACCGTGCCGACGCCGACGTAGCCGACGGCCCGGGCCGCCGTCACAGCTGTGTCCCACATCTCCTGGCGGGTGGACTCGGGGACCAGGTCCGCCGGTGCCTCCTCGACGACCTTCTGATGCCGGCGCTGTACCGAGCACTCCCGGTCGAAGAGATGGAGCACGGTGCCGTGCGTATCGCCGATGATCTGGACCTCGACGTGCCGCGGTGTTTCGAGGTACCGCTCCAAGAAGACCTCGTCCGAGCCGAACGCGCCGGCGGCCTCGCGCCGGGCCGACGCGACGGCGTCGTCCAGTTCGTCCTCGGTGCGCACGAGGCGCATGCCCCGCCCGCCTCCGCCGGCCGACGCCTTGACGAGCAACGGGTAGCCCACCGCTGCCGCGGCGCGCAGCTGCGGAGCCTCGTCGTCTCCGGCACCGAGCCGTGCGCTCGGCAGCACCGGCACACCCGCCGCGGCCACGACCTCCTTTGCCCGCACCTTGTTCCCCATGACGCGCATCGCCTCGGGCGGCGGGCCGACCCACACGATGGCGGCCGGGACGCAGGCCTCGGGCAGCGCGGGGTTCTCGGAGAGGAACCCGTACCCGGGATGGAGGGCGTCGGCACCCGAGACCTTCGCCGCCCGCACCAGCGCGTCGGGGTCGAGATAGGTCTCGGCGAGCGACGCGCCCGGGAGTAGCACCGCGGCGTCGGCCTCGGCCACGTGCGGGCTGGCGGCGTCGTCGGCCGCGTAGACGGCGACGGCCTCGCAGCCGGCGTCGTGGGCGCCGGTGATCACCCGGCGGGCGATCTCCCCGCGGTTGGCGACGAGGAGCCGGCGGATCCCGTCGCTCGCTGCCGGCGCACCCCCTGGTCCGGCTGCCATCAGTGGCGCACCACGCCGAAGACCGCCGTGCCTCGCACCGGTGCCGAGTGGACCGCCGTGAGCGCAATGCCCAGCACGGTGCGCGTGTCGCGCGGATCGATGATCCCGTCGTCCCACAGGCGCCCGGTGGCGTACTGCGCGGTGGACTCCTCCTCGATCTGGCTCTCGGTCGCCTGGCGCAGCTCCTCGTCGGCCGCCTCGTCGAAGGGACGGCCCGCTGCCTCTGCCGCATTGCGGCGCACGATGGAGAGGACGCCCGCCAATTGCTTCGGGCCCATGACCGCGATGCGGTGGTTCGGCCAGGTGAAGATGAAACGGGGGTCGTACGCCCGCCCCGCCATGGCGTAATTGCCGGCGCCGTAGCTGGCACCGACCATCAAGGTGAGGTGCGGGACGGTGGAGTTGGATACGGCGTTGATCAGCTTCGCCCCGTCCTTGATGATCCCACCCTGCTCGTACCGCGTCCCGACCATGAACCCGGTGATGTTCTGCACGAAGAGGATGGGCGTGTCCGTGCGGTTGCACAGCGCGATGAACTGCGCCCCTTTCTGGGCCTCAGGCGAGAAGAGGATGCCGTTGTTCGCTAGGACGCCGATGGGATAGCCGCCGATCGACGCCCACCCGCAGACCAGCTGGGGCCCGCAGGACTGCTTGAACTCCTCGAAGCGTGACCCGTCCACCACGCGGGCGAGGATCTCGCGGACGTCGAAGGGGACGCGGACGTCGACCGACGCGATCCCGAGCAGCTCGTCCGCCGGGTAGGCCGGCGCGTCGGGCGGGACCTCGGGTGCCGGGCCCAAGCGCCGCCAGTGCAGGTGGGCGACGATCCCCCGTGCGATCCGCAGCGCGTCGGCCTCGTCGCGTGCGAGGTAGTCGCACAGGCCTGAGACCCGGGCGTGCATGGCCGCGCCGCCCAACTCCTCCTCGTCGGCCTCCTCGCCGATGGCCATCTTGACGAGGGGTGGCCCGCCGAGGAAGACCCGGGCCCGGTCCTCCACCATCACCGTGTAGTCGCTCATGCCGGGCAGGTAGGCGCCCCCGGCCGTGGACGACCCGAACACGACACAGACGGTGGGAATGCCTTGCGCCGAGAGCTGGGTGAGACGGCGGAACTGCTCGCCCCCCGGCACGAACACGTCGGCCTGGCGGGGCAGATCGGCCCCTCCGGACTCGACGAGGAGCAAGACGGGGAGGCGGTTCTCCTCTGCCACGTCCATGGCGCGCAAGAGCTTGCGGATGGTGGTCGGGCTCGTCGTGCCGCCGCGCACAGTCGGGTCGTTCGCGATGACGAGGCACTGTGTGTGCGACACCTCGCCCAGCGCCACGACGACGCCGCCGCCCAGAGGATCACCGGTGTGCAGCCCGGCGAGCGGGCACAACTCGAGCACAGGGATGCCGGGATCGACCAGCCCCTCCAGTCGCTCGCGCACCATCATCTTGCCCCGGGAACGGTGACGCTCGACGTAGCGCGGGCCACCGCCGGCGAGCACCTCGTCGTGCAGCGCGCGTACGTCCTCGGTGAGCGTGCGCATGGCGTCAGCGTTGCCGCGGAACTCCTCGCCGGACGTGGCGAGGTGCGACCGCAGGACCGTGCTCACGACGTGGTGTCCCACGACGGGGCGCGCTTCTCCAGGAAGGCCTCCATTCCCTCGGCGGCCTCCGACCCGGCGAACAACGACGCCGACGTCGCGGCCGCGGCCGCCAGCCCCTCGGCCCACTCCTGGGCAGGCAGTGTTCGCAGCAGTTCCTTGGTGGCGCCCACCGCCCCGGGTGCCGACTTGCGCAGGGCGCTCGCCCGCTCTTCGACCCAGACGTCGAGCGCGGCCTCGTCGTCGACGACCGCGGAGAGCAGCCCGATCGCCGCCGCGTCGCCCGCATCGAAGGCCTCGCCGGTCAGCACCATGCGGGCGAGGAAGCGCCTGTCCATCACGCGCAGCGCCGGCACCAAGATCATGGCCGGAGCCACGCCGACCCGCACCTCGGTGAAGGCGAACGTCGCGCCCGCTGGGGCGACGGCCATGTCCGACGCGGCGATCAGACCGATGCCCCCGGCGCGAGCATGTCCGTTCACGCGCGTGATCACCGGCACCGGACTCTCGACGATGCCCGTGAGGATGTCGGGCATGCGGTTGGGCGCCGCCGCACCCCGCTCGGAGAGATCGGCGCCCGAGCAGAACACCGTGCCCGAGCCGGTGAGGACGATGGCGCGCAACGCCGGCGCATTCGTCGCGTCACGCAACGCGTCATCCAGCTCCTCGAGGAGGCGCGCCGACAGCGCGTTGCGGTTGCGCGGAGAGTCCAAGGTGATGGTACGGATGCCGTCGCTTTCTCGCTGGCCGACCAATGCATCCGTCACGAGGCGCAGTGTAGGGGGACGCCTGCGGACGACGAAAAAAGGGCCGGTGGTATCGTTCGCCGGTGATCGAGAGCGACGAGCATCAGCTGTTTCGCAAGACGCTCCGGAGCCTCTTCGAGCGGGAGATCGAGCCTCACGTCGACGAGTGGGAGGCAGCCCGCACCTTTCCCGCCCACGAGCTCTTCCCCAAGCTCGCCGCTGTGGGTCTCTTCGGGCTCGAGTACGACGAGGCCTACGGCGGCATGAACGCGGACCACACCTACTCCCTCATCGCGGGCGAGGAGATGGGGCGTGTCGGCTGCGGCGGCGTGCCGATGGCCTTGGCCGTGCAGATGTCGATGTCGACACCGGCCCTGGCGCGCTACGGATCGCACGAGCTGAAAGAGCAGTATCTCGCTCCCGCCATCCGCGGGGAGGTCGTCACCGCCATCGCAGTGACCGAGCCCGACGCCGGAAGTGACGTCGCGGGCATCCGCACCAAGGCCGTGCGCGACGGCGACGAGTGGGTCATCAACGGCACCAAGCTCTTCATCACCAACGGCACGCAGGCGGACTGGCTCTGCCTCCTGGCTCGGACCTCGGACGAGCCGGGCTACCACTCGATGTCGCTCATCGTGGTCCCCACCGCGCTCAACGGCGTCGCGGTGTCGCGCAAGCTCGAGAAGCTCGGCATGTGGTCGAGCGACACGGCGGAGCTCTCGTTCACCGACGTGCGGGTGCCCGTCACCAACACCATCGGCGAGACCGGCCGCGGCTTCCAGCAGCAGATGGTCCAGTTCCAGGCCGAGCGCCTGATGACCTTCTACAAGCAGGTCGGGTCGATCGAGCTTGCTCTGGAGCGCACGAAGTCGTACCTCGAGGAGCGCCACGCCTTCGGCGCCCCGCTCTTGGCCAACCAGCACCTGCAGTTCACCCTGGCCGAACTGGCCGCCCGCCACGACGTCTTGAAGCACTATGCGCGAACGACCGCCGATGCCGTCCTGCGCGGCGAGGACGCAACGCGCTACGCCACCATCGGCAAGCTCTTGGGCTCACGGCTGCAGCGCGAGGTGGCCGACCGTGCCGTGCAGTTCCATGGCGGCATGGGTTACATGGACGAGAACTGGACATCGCGCTACTTCCGCGACACCCGGCTCGACTCCATCGGGGCGGGAGCCGACGAGGTGATGCTGCACATCCTGGCCCGGATGGACGGCTACACGGCCGAGTAAGGCCCGGTACGGGGACTGCACCCGCGACCAGTTGCGCAGGGTGCAAGCGGGGACGAGACTCATCCAGAACACGATCGTCCTCGTGGCGAAATCTCGTGGAGGTGCAGAAGATGCCTCGTTTGCCTGCTTTCCTCTCGCGGGGCGTGGCGCGGCGCTCCCCTTCCCGTCGGGCGGCGGCTGGCCTGCGGGCCTCGCTGGTGGGCCTGGTGACCACCACCACCCTCTTCGGGGCTCTCGTGGTGCTCCCCGACTTCGGGTCGGCACCGGCGGGCGCTGCCGCGCTCCTTCCGCTCCCGTACCTCACCCCCGAGAGCAACATGGTCGACGTCGCCGTGGACCCCGCCGGAGACCTCTGGGAGAGCGAGGACAACGGGAACGTAAACGTCTGGCCCGCCACCGGCAACGACACCATCGACGGCCAACTCGTCATCCCGGACCAGGCCAACACCCTGTTCACGTTGGGCGTGGACGCGCCGGGCATGGTGTTCGACTCCAGCGGGGACCTCTTCATCGCCGACGATGCTTATCCGGACAACGGCGCCATCTCGGTGGTGCCCGCCAACAACGGCGAGACCATCTTCGGTCAATCGTTTGGCGCCGACGAGCCCAGCACGCTCGTCTCGGGCCTCGACAACCCGACCGGTCTGGCCTTCGACTCGGCCGGCAACCTCTACTACGCCACGCAGAACGACGTCGAGGTCCTGCCCGCCAGCAACGGCACGCTGTTCGGCCAGTCCGTCACGCTGGGTACCCCGGCGGTGCTGGCGTCGGGGTTGGTCGAGGGCGGCTACGTCGCCGTGGACCCCGGCGGGGACGTCTTCTACACCGACATGGGAAACCAGGAGGACGGCGCCTCCTCGGTCAACGTGCTCCCGGCACACACCGGCACCATCTTCGGCCAGCCCGTCACCCAGAACACCCCGACGACACTGGTCAGCGGCCTGACCGACGCCGCTGGCCTCTCCCTCGATAGTGCAGGCAATCTCTACGTCGACTACGACAACACCGTGGGCGTCCTGTCCAGTTCGACCGGCATCCTCGATGGCACCGCCGTCACGCAGGACGTCTTCAGCCCGATCGCGGTCGGGCTTCTCGGCGCCATGGGCTCCACCTTCAGCGACGGCAGCCTCTTGGTGGTCGACCAGCAGCTGGACTCGATCGACCAGCTGACAACGCCGGATGCTGCCATCAGCTCGGTGACATTCGGCGGGTCCCCGAGCGACCCCATCGTGACGGTGAAGGGCAGCGAAATGAAGCTGGGGAACGAGGCCCCCTACATGTCAACCTACGCACCGGGTTGCAGCAGCACCGGAGAGGACTACACGTACGGCAACCTCTACCTCGACGACAACACGGGCGACTGGGCCGGCGGCCTTCCGGGCGACTGCGTCGGATTGACCGCGGCCATCACCGGGAAAAGGGCGGTGTTCGGATTGGGGTCCTTCTATTCAGGTAACGACTCGCTGAACCCGGGTGACTCTTACACGCTGGGCGTCGGCGGCACCAGCGTCAGCGGCACCGTGAGCTATGCGAGCCCCTCGAGTGCCGACATCACGAAGGTGAAGCCCTCGAACAGTGGGGCCGGGACAGCCGTGACCATCACCGGTACCGACTTCACCGGTACCAAGTACGTCTTCTTCGGTGACGTGCCGGCCAAGGCGACCGTCGCGTCGAGCACCGAGATCACAGCGACCGTGCCGGTCGGATCAGGAAAGGTGAGCGTCGAGCCGGTCTCCTCCTCGGGCCAAGTGGGAACCTCGAGCGCCACCTACCGCTACACAGCGCCCATCCTCACCGGGGACAACCCAGCCAAAGGTCCGGCCGCCGGGGGTACCTCTGTCTATTTGACCGGGAAGGGCCTCACCGGCGCGACGTCGGTGCACTTCGGCTCGCGGGCCGCCTGGAGCTTCCACTACTACTCCAATACCGTGGTCACAGCGGTCTCACCGGCGGGGACGGCGGGGACGACGGTCGCGGTGACCGTGACCTCGCCGGCGGGAACCAGCAACGGCGTGAACTAAAAGTACAAGTAGTACCACCCGACGCTGCCTCGAGGGACGGGCTGAGCGTCGTCCCGGCTACGTGTGCCGGAACACCGCCTGGCCCCCGCCGCTCGCGAGCAGCCGCCGCTCGGTGGACCAGACCCGACCCGTCCACGAGAGCAGGCCGGCGTGCGCCACGGGCGAATGTGCGTCGAGCAACATCCACTCCGACGAGCCACCTGGATACTGGAACGACGCGTACAAGTCGAGACTCGGTGCGATGAACGGGGGCTCGAGGTACATGTGCGGGCGCGACCCCGCCGGCCAGCTTCCGACGTCGAGCACGATGAGCGAGCGCGCCGCGTCGACCCAGGGGTCGTCGAAGACCGGCGTCGGAAGGCAGCGCACCCAGGTCCGCCATGTCGGCGGCAGTGGCCCAGAGGGCGGCCACGTCTGTGACCAGTCGACCATCTTCTGGTCGAAGTTGTCCCAGAACGCGAACCGGGGCCGCTCCTCCTCGGGTAACTGCTCCACCCGCGGCGGGATCTCGTCGGGCCCGGGTACCTCGGGCGCAGCGGTGTCCTCGTGTTCGAGGCCGGCGACGTCGCCGACCGACCACACCATGGCATCGAGCACGGGCCGCCCCTCCTGGGTCATCTCGACGCGCTGCGCGAGCACGGTGCGCCCGGAGCGCAACGGCGTGACGACGAGGTCGACGGGCGCGAACGCCGCAACCGAGAGGTAGTGGCAGTAGAAGCTGGCCGGCCGGACGAGCGGGCTCTCCGCACCGGCGGCGCGCAGTGCGATGGCGGCGACGTACCCGCCGCACGGTCCCCAGATCTCCCAGTCGTCGTTGACCATCGCGCGATGCCGCCCCTCGGCGACGCGCTCGGTGGCGGTCTGCACCGCGATGTCACCCACCGCGGCGCTCCTCCCACTCCTCCCGCCGCTCCCGCCGCTCCCAACGTTCCCGCGTGAGCTCGGTCACGGCGACCTCCTCGCCACGCGGCCCGCTGGTCGTGAGGAAGTGGGTGAAACCCAGCCGGTCCATGACCCGCCCCGACGCGGCGTTCTCCGGTTCGTAGATGCTGACGATGCGGTCGAGGCCGCCCTTGGTGAACCCGAAGTCCACCGCGGCGGCACCGGCCTCTGTCGCCAGACCCTTCCCCCACTGCGCCCGCGACAGGCGCCAGCCGACCTCGACCGCGGGCAGGACCTCGGGCAAGAAGTGCGGCACCGCCAGGCCCGCCCACCCGACCATGGCACCGCTGGCCCGATCGATGAGCGCCTCGATCCCGAACCCGTCGCTTTCATACCGCGACACCGAGCGCTCGAGGAACGTGCCCGTCTCCTCCTTCGTCATGGCCGCCCGTAGCGGGTACCACCAGAACGACTCCTCGGCGTGGATCGGCGCCAGTTCGTCGAGATCCTCGGGGACGAAGGGGCGCAGCACGAGGCGATCGGTCGTCAGCGTCGGGATCCCCGGATGCTTCACCGTCTGTCGCTCGCGCGCGTGCTCGGCCATCAACTCAGTGGCAGCCCGGGAGCGTCGGCCAAGGAGAGGTCGTGACCCGGGCGAGCGGAGGGGGCGTAGAGCTGCTGGGGCCGAAAGGACCGTACCGCGCGGTCCCCCGCCCGCCCGCCGACCACCTCGACCCACTCCTCCCCCGTCTCGCCGTTCTTGACGTGTGCGACAAACTCCCACGTGGCGCCGCGCAGGCGCGTGCCCTCGACCTGCACGGGGTCGCCGGGTCTCAGTCCGGCCCACCGGCTGGAGCGGCGAAGGTCAGCCACCGCGAGGCGAGAGGCGGCGGGCCGGGTCATCGAACGGGCCCACGAGGACGCGGCGGTCGGACACGAGCATCGAGACCCTTTCTACCGGCTGGCGAGGATGTTCCGGTGCGTGAGCACCTGCGTCCTATCCTGACCTGCATGGCCCTCGATCTGCCGCGCACCCTCACGCCGTCGAAGGTCACCGCGTTCACCAACTGCCCGCTGGCCTTCCGTCTCTCACAGATCGAGCGACTCCCCGAGCCCCCCTCACCCCATGCGGTCAAGGGCACCCTGGTGCACACGGCGCTCGAAGGGCTGTTCTGGCACCACGCCCCCGGCTCCCGGACGCCGGCCGCGGCAGTCGCCGAGCTCGAGCGGGCGTGGGCCGAGCTGCAGGACGACGAGGAGTTCGTCCAGCTCGAGCTCGACCCCGAGCGCGCCGACGAGTTCTTGGCCGACGCCCGGACGCTCGTGCAGAACTATTTCAGGCTCGAAGACCCCGATCGCGCCCATGCCGTTGGTGTCGAGCTGGGCGTCGAGACCATGGTCGACGGGATGCGCCTGCGCGGCATCATCGACCGGCTCGACATGGCGCCCGACGGCAGCCTCATCGTGGTGGACTACAAGACCGGCCGCGCCCCGTCTGAGCGCTTCGAACGCGGCAGCCTGGGTGGCGTCCAGACCTATGCGCTCTTGTGCGAGAGCCTGCTCGGACGCGCTCCCAGCGAGGTCAGGCTCCTCTACCTTCGCCAACCGATCGCCATCTCCTCGGTGCCGTCCGAACAGAGCATCCGGGGCCAACGAAAGCGGGCCGTCGCGGTATGGACGGCCATCGAGCGAGCCTGCGACTCGGAAGACTTCCGTCCGAACGTCGGCCCGCTCTGCGACCATTGTCATTTCAAGAGCTCCTGCCCCGCTTTCGCCGCGTAACGGACTGATGAGCAGCCTGGATCAAGCGGTCGATGCCGCCTTCGACCCTCTCCGCGGCCGGCCCGAGGTCGACCGGGCCGCCGCCGTCGTCTCGAATCTCGCCGACTACGGGCTCGTCTGGGTCCTGTTGGCCGGGCTCAAGGCACGCCGGCGCGGACCGAACCGGCGGCGCGCCGTGGTCGCCCTCGCCTCGGCGGGCTTCTCCTCGCTCATCGTGAGCCGGGTGGTGAAACAGGCGGTCGAGCGCCAGCGGCCCGATGACCATCTCGACGCCACCGTGCGCACGCCCTCGAGCAGTAGCTTTCCGAGCGGTCACACCCTGGCTGCATTCTGCACCGCCTTCGTGCTCGCCAACTCCGAGGCCGAAACGGTCGCCAACGTCAGTTTCGCCACCGCGGTGGCCGCCAGCAGAGTGCACCTGCGAGCCCACCACCCGACCGACGTGCTCGGAGGCGCGGCGATCGGATCGGTGCTGGGCCTGGGCCTGCGGCCCATCGTCAACGCGGTGACGCCGGGTTCGGCAGGTCGCCGCCGCGGGCGGCGCTCCCGGTCTGCGCCGCCGAGTGGACAGGCCCGAAGGTCGGGCCGACGCGCTGGACGAAGGGCGGGAAATGGCAGGCAGAGCAGCCTGGGCGGGAACAACCGCCTGGGCGGGCAGGGAATGACGGCCGACGGCGTCGTGTTGCACGTGCTGTGAAGACTTTCGCTGTGAACTGGGACTACCGGTGTCCCTTCGCCCGCAATGCCCATGAGCACCTGGTGGCGGCGTTGGTCGATGGCGCCGACGCCGATTGGGACGTGACGTTCCTGCCCTTCTCACTCAGCCAGGTGCACGTGCCCGAAGGCGGACTCCCGGTGTGGGACGACCCGGACAAGGCGGGTGACCTGGTCGCACTCGCCTCGGGCGTCGTCGTCCGCGACCAGTATCCCGATCGCTTCCTCGAATCGCACCTGGCGTTGTTCGCCGCGCGCCACGACCAGGGCCTCGACCTCCGTCTACCCGATGTGGTCGCCGGCGTACTCGACGGCGTGGGCCTGCCCGGTGCGAAGGTTGTCGCCGAAGCTCAGTCCGGCGAGCCGGTGGCGGTCATTCGCGCAGCCCACGAACAGGCGGTGTCGGAATGGGATGCCTTCGGGGTGCCGACGTTCGTCATCGGCGACCGAGCCGTGTTCGTGCGACTGATGAGCCGCCCGGCCGGCGACGCGGCGCTGGCTCGGCGCACCATCGACGGCGTGCTCGCGCTCTTCGACACGTTGCCCGATCTCAACGAGTTCAAGCACACGTCGCTGTCGCACTGACGCCCACGGGGCAGACCAGCGACGACCGCTTGCCGGTGACGTCTAGGAGCGGGCCAATTCGCTGATCAGTGCGAAGCCCCGCTTGCGCTCCTGGGCGTCGCCGACGACGGAGGCGACAAAGTCCGTCGCTCCCGCATTCGCCAGCTGTGTGATCGAGGCTGCGACGGTTTCCTCGTCCCCGATGAATCCGATGTCCGCGGCCGCCTCCGCACCCTCCTTGTCGAGCATCGCCTTGTAGGACGGCAGGTTCGGATAGATCGAGAAGAGCTCGTTGATCCGTTCCTTTGCGCCCTCCATGTCCGACGTGACGGCGATCGGCAGAGACACGACTATCCGCGGCGAGAGGCGCCCGGCCGCCTCCGCCGCCGCGGTGATCGTCGGGGCGATGTGGCCGGCGATCGTCGCGGTGCCCGTCATCCAGGTGATGGTGCCGTCGGCAACCGTGCCCGCAAGCTTCAGCATCGCCGGGCCCAGTGCGGCGACCAGCACCGGCGGCGCGGACACCCCTGCCACATCGACCGGGGTGAACGCGTTGGTCGTGATCCGTTCGCCCGAGCTGGCGACGGTCTCGCCCCGCAGCAGCGGCATGAGGGACGCCAGGTACTCCTTCATGTAGCCGGCAGGCCTGTCGAAACTCATGCCCCACATGTTCTCGACGACCACCTGATGGGAGAGCCCGATGCCGAGGAGGAGCCGGTTGGCGGTGGCCCACTGCACCGTCAGCGCCTGCTGCGCCAGCATCATCGGGTGGCGGGGATAGACCGGAACGACACCCGTGCCCAGCCCGATGCCCGGCACCTGCGACCCGGCCGCGGCAAGAAGCGTCAGGGCGTCCGGGCCGAAGATCTGCACGGCGAAGGCGTGGTCGAGACCGGCGTCGGCGAAACGCTGCAGCTGGGCGACCGTGTCGCTCAATGGTCGGTCGACGTCGATCAGGGTCCCGATCCGCAGCGGCTTGGCCATGTTCAGGTGCTCCCTCGTGTAGTCTGCCGGATGTGTCCGCCCCCTTGTCTAGGCGAATCCCCCAACGGGGGCGAGCGAGCTGAGCACGCACGACATCGGCTTCGTCGGGGCGGGCCAGCTGGCGCGAATGGCGGGTGAAGCGGCCAGCGCGCTGGGCCTCTCCATGGCGGTGCTGGCCGAGCGACCTGACGACGCCGCGTGCAGTGTGGCCGCCGAGGTCCTGGTCGGCTCGCCCTTCGACCCCGCCGACATGCGCGCCCTCTCGGAGCGCTGCCGGGTCGTCACCTTCGACCACGAGCAGGTCGACCTCGACATCGTCGCCTCACTGGAGAAGGACGGCGTGGCGACGCGGCCCGGGGCGGCGACGCTCGAGATGGCCGTCGACAAGGCGCACATGCGCAGCATCCTCGACGCCGCCGGCGTCCCCGTGCCGTCGTTCCGCATCGTCGACTCCGGTCGGGCGGCGCTCGAGGCGGTGTCGTCCTTTGCGAGCGAGCACGGGTGGCCGCTGATCCTCAAGGCGGCCCGCGGTGGCTACGACGGCAAGGGCGTCTGGTCGGTGTCCGGCCCCGCCGAGGCCGAGGCCGTGTTGGGCCACATCACGACCCAGATCGTGGTCGAAGAGCTCGTGCCACTCGATGCCGAGCTCGCCGTGATGGTGGCCCGCAGCCCGTCGGGTGCATCAGACGTCTGGCCCGCCGTCGAGACCGCCCAGGTCGACGGCGTCTGCCGTGAGGTGCTCGTGCCCGGGCGCCTGGACCACGACATCGTCGACGCTGCGGCGGCCTTGGGTCAGAAGGTGGCCGAGATCACAGGCGGCGTCGGCGTCATGGCCGTCGAGCTGTTCTGGTCGGAAGGCCGGCTCCTGGTCAACGAAGTCGCCACGCGTCCGCACAACTCGGGACACTGGACGATTGAGGGGGCGATCACATCGCAGTTCGAGAACCACGTCCGTGCCGTGCTCGACCTGCCCCTCGGGTCTGCCGCGGCCCAACACCCGCAGGTGGCCAGCGTCAACATCTTCGGCGGCGACTCGGGCGAGGACCCGTCCCGGCTCTTGTCCAAGGGACTCTCCGTCGAGGGGGCGCACATCCATCTCTATGGCAAGAGCGCCAGGGCAGGACGCAAACTGGGACACGTGACGGTGTGCGGTGTCGATGCCGACGTGGTGCGCTCGCGCGCCTGGACGGCGGCCCTGGCCCTGGGGACCCCGGCGCCCGACGGTCTCACCTTGCCCGACGGGGTCCGCGGCGGCGGCCGAGCGTGGGGCTCGACGCGGGACACCTGCCGGAGGCCGGCCGTGACGGAACGCGCGCCGGTCGTGGCGATCGTGATGGGGAGCTCGTCGGACCTCCCGGTGATGCAGGGCGCGGCCGAGATGCTCGAGCGTTTCGACGTCGCTCACGAGGTTCGGGTGGTCTCCGCCCACCGCACCCCGCGCGAGATGCTCGCCTTCGGTCAAGGGGCGGCCGGCCGCGGCCTGCGCGTCGTGATCGCCGGCGCCGGCGGCGCAGCGCACCTGCCGGGCATGCTGGCCTCGGTCACCCCGCTTCCTGTCATCGGAGTCCCGGTGGCGCTGGCCCATCTCGATGGCCTCGACAGCCTGCTCTCGATGGTCCAGATGCCAAAGGGTGTGCCCGTGGCGACCGTCGCGGTGAACGGTGCCCGCAACGCGGGTCTCCTGGCCGTGCGGATCCTCGCTGTCGGGGATCCCGATCTCACGGCCACGATGGAAGCCTTCCAGGCGGAGATCGCCTCCGACGCACACGCCCAAGATGCCGAGGTGGCGGGAGGAGCTCGCAACGATGCCTGAGTCCACGCCCACACTGGCCCAGCGCCTCGGGTACGGCGCCGATGCCAAGCTCGTCATCATCAACGCCGACGACCTCGGTTCGTGCCACTCGGCCAACGTCGGCGTGTTCGAATGCCTGGCGACGGGGACGGTCACCAGCGCCACGCTCATGGTCCCCTGCCCCTGGGCCCGCGAGGCGAGCAGCCGCTACCGCGGTGAGGACATCGGCGTGCACCTCACGGTCAACGCGGAATACGAGCTCTACCGCTGGGGACCGATCACGCACGCGCCCGTCTCTGCTCGGCGGCGACGGCGGGTTCCCCAGAACGCTCGAGGACGTCTGGGATCATGCCGACCTCGACGAGGTCCGGCGCGAGTGCCGGGCGCAGATCGAGCGCGCCATCCTCTGGGGCTTCGACGTCAGCCACGTCGACGCCCACATGGGCACGCTGCAGCTCCGCGCCGAGTTCTTCGACGTCTACCTCGACCTGGCCATCGAGTTCGGGCTGCCTCTGCGGATGGTCAGCCCGTCCATGGAGGGCTACCTCGGGTTTCCGGCACGGGAGGTGGCGGCCGAGGCCGGCGCCGTCTTCACCGACCACTTCCATTTCGTCCCCGGTGTGGGGTCCCGGCAGATCTTCGAGAAGGACCTCGCCACGCTGCGACCGGGCGTGACCGAGCTGCACCTCCACCCCGCCGTCGACAGCGCGGAGCTGCGGTCCCTCGCCACCGACGACTGGGAGGCCCGGGTCGACGACTACCGCATGATCTGCGAGGAGGACTGGGTCAGGCGAGTCCTCGACGAGGCCGGCGCGACCCTGATCGGGTACCGCCCCCTGCCGCGAGCTGGCGAGGGCCGGCAGGGCCGCAGCTGACGACGAGACGGGTGGACGCCACGACCACGACGATCAAGGGCGTCCAGATCCTGACGAAGAAGCGGGCACGACGCGCCGACGTCTTCGACATCACGTTGTCGATCGAGGGCATTCAGGTGCTACGGCCAGGTCGGACCGCGCAAACACATGGGGTGGGACCGCGTCTCGCAATGGGAGATCGAGGAGCGCTCCGGCTACGTCCTCCTCACACTGCGCGGCGACGGCGCCGTGACGCCGCTCGTCGTGAGGGGGTGGACCCTCGACGACCTCGAGGTTGTGATGCGCGACGTCACCGCAGGCCCGCCGCAGGCTGAGCCGGTCCCCGACGCCCCAGCGGCCGCGGTGGCGGACGCGGTGGCGGTCGCCGCGGCGGCCACGACCGAGCGGGTGGTGGCCGACTCGACTGGGCGTGCCGAGAGCGCACCCGAACTGGCGGACCAGCCTCCGCGAGTCGCTCCGGCCCGAACGCGAGCCGAGCGACTCGGCGAACGGCGACGAGCCGGGCGGATCCGCGTGCGCTGGAGGGCGGTCGTGACCGTCACGCTGCTCTGCTTCCTCGCCGCCGCAGTCACGCTCGTGTTGCTGCAGAGTGCGGGCATCATCAGCTGGGGCATCCTCGGGCCGACGGCCTGAGGCGGATCAGGAAGAGCGCAGACCAGCGAAGAGGTCGTCCTCGACGACGTCGGTCGAGGAGACGCGGCTCTGCGCCAGGCGGAACTCGTCGACGGGATGGATGTCGCGCAGGACCTCGGGCGGCAGGCCGAACCAGAACGGCGACTTGGGGTCCACTTGCGTCGCGTGCGCCTTGAGCGCTTCGGCGCGCACCTGGGTGTACCCGGTGACGTCGATCGTCGTGGTGAACGGCTCGGTCATCGTCATCCGCTTCAACCACCGGTCGTCGAAGGGCGACTTGAGGCCGAGCTCGAGGAACTTCTCGTGGATCTGGCGGAAGCGCTCGCCTGACCACACCGAGTAGTAGAGCTTCGAAGGGGTGAACGGAGCGCCGGCCTCCTTGTATTTGTCCGGATCACCGGCGGAGTCGAACGCCACCACGGAGATCTCGTGCACCCGCAGATGGTCCGGATGCGGGTACTCGTTCTGGTTGTCGCCGTAGGTGATGATGACCTGCGGACGCTCGCGCCGGATGGCGGTGACGAGCCGTCCCACCGCCACGTCGAGCGGGGCCTGCGCGAACGAAGCGGGGTTCTTGTTGGCCTCCGAGTCGGGCATACCCGAGTCGCGGTACCCGAGCAGCACCGTGTCGTCGTAGCCGATGATGTCGGTGGCGGCCTTCAGCTCGGCCATCCGGACCCTCCCGATGTCGGCCCGCACCTCGGGTGTGTCCATGGCCGGATTCAAGATGTCGCCCTCCTCGCCCCCGGTACAGCAGACCAGGACGGTATGGACGCCCTCGGCGTGGTAGCGGGCCACCGTGGGCGCGCCCTTGGAGGCCTCGTCGTCGGGGTGCGCGTGGACACTGAGCAGGCACAGGCGATCAGGCACGGGTCGACCTTAGCGGCGTACCTGGGCCGGGCCACCCGGTGCCACCCCTCCCCCGCTGGGCTTTATGCTCGTAAGTCATGGCAGGTTTCTTCAGTCGGGTCGCCGACATCTTCCGGTCCAAGGCGAACAAGGCCCTGGACAAGATGGAGGACCCCCGCGACACCCTGGACCTCTCCTACGAGAAGCAGCTCGAGCAGCTCCAGAAGGTGCGCCGGGGGGTGGCCGACGTGGCGACGGCGCGCAAGCGGATCGAGCTGCAGGCGCAGGGATTGCAGAAGCAGGCCGACAAGTTGCAGGGTCAGGCCAAGGCCGCGCTGAGTCAGGGCAACGAGGACCTGGCCCGCGAGGCGCTGTCGCGCCGTGCCGCGCTCGGCGAGCAGCTGACGGAGCTCAAGACCCAGCACGACCAGATCACCGACCAGGAGCAGAAGCTCGTCCAGACCTCACAGGAGCTCCAGACGCGGGTGGAGCGTTTCCGCACGCAGAAGGAGACGATGAAGGCCTCCTACACCGCGGCGGAGGCCCAGACCAAGGTGGGCGAGGCGGTGTCGGGGATCTCGGACTCCACTCGCTCCGCCGGGGCGACCATGCAGCGGGCGCAAGACAAGATCGCATCCATGCAGGCGCGTGCGGGCGCCATCGACGAGCTGCTCGCCTCCGGCGCGCTGGACGACCTGACGCAGCCGGTCGACGACATCCAAAAGGAGCTCGACAAGGTGTCGTCGACCAACCAGGTGGACAACGAGTTGGCCGCATTGCGGGCGGAGCTGGGGACGGGCTCTGACGGGACCGACGGCACGGCTGCGCTGCCGGCGGCCGAACAGGCACCAGGGGGATCTGGCGGAACTGGAGGAGAGAGCGCCTGATGGCAATCTCACGCAACATCAAGCCGGACCGGGGATTGACCTCCGCATGCTGCTGACAGGGTTCCTGCTCGTCCTGCTCTACGGGCTGGTGGTCGGGCTCCTCATCGCCATCGGCCTGTCGTACGCCCTCGTCCTGGTCATCGCGTTCGCGCTGATCTTCTGCCAGTACTGGTTCAGCGCCAAGATCGCCATGTACGCCATGCACGCCAAGGAAGTGACGCCCGAACAGGCGCCCCAGCTCCACGGCGTGGTCGACCGGCTCTGCGCCCTGGCCGACATGCCCAAGCCCAAGGTGGCCATCGCCACAACGGACATCCCCAACGCGTTCGCCACCGGCCGTAGCCCCAAGTCCTCCGTGGTCTGCGTGACCACCGGCCTGCTACGGCGGCTCGACGAGCCCGAGGTGGAGGCGGTGCTGTCGCACGAGATCTCCCATGTCGCGCATCGCGACGTGGCCGTCATGACCATCGCCAGTGGGCTCGGGATGATCGCGGGGTTGATGACCCGCGTGCTGTTCTACTCGGAGATCTTCGGCGGTGGCCGCGGTGGCGGCAACAACCAGCAGAGCCAGGCCGCACTCGTCGAGATGGGCGTCCTGCTCGTGTCGGTCGTCGTGTACTTCATCAGCTTCCTGCTCACCATGGCCCTGTCCCGCTACCGCGAGTTGGCCGCCGACCGTTCGGGGGCGATCCTGATCGGACGGCCGTCGCTGCTGGCCTCCGCGCTCGTCAAGATCTCCGGGGAAATGGGACGCATCCCGACCAGGGACCTGCGCTCCGCCGAACCGTTCAACGCCTTCTTCTTCGCCCCGGCCGTGGCCAGCGGGGGCACCCAGGGCGGCGGCGGCGGCTTCAGCTTCGGCAACCTGTTCCGGACCCACCCGACGCTCGAGCGCCGGCTGGCCCAGCTGGACGCGCTCGGAGCACCAGCTCGGTCAGGCCAGCTGAGCCGGTCGGGTCACGGGTTCGGAGCGGGGTCAGGTCTCGGTCGCATCACGCAACGACAGTGGGCCTACTCGACACGATCCTCGGCCGTTCCAAGCCGGTCCGCGCCAACCTCGACGCGCTGTTCGCGCTGCCGACGGCCGCACTGACGCTGCAGAGCGCGGGGGGTCTGGTGAGCTCGGGCCACGCCGGCGTCTGTTGGAAGCCACCGCCCGGACAGGGCACGGCAGACGCGCAGAAGGAGATCGGCGAGCTCGTCGGCGACGGCTTCCGCCAGACGCATGACTCCTTCGACTACGGGTGGCTCCTGCTCGACGACCCCGACCTCGAGGAGCTGGTGACCAAGATCCACATGGCGAACTCCACCCTGCAGGACAACGGCTGGGGACCGCAGCTGCTCGTGTCGGTGTTCGGCTTCGTGCCGGGGCCCGACGCGCCCGACGACGCCCGCCCGTTCCGCCTCCTCTATCTCTTCAAGCGCGGCACCTTCTATCCCTTCGCCCCGGTCGACGCCGGGAAGGAGCGCCGCGACACCGAGCTCGAACTGCGCATCCGCTCCATGGTGGGCGCCGACCTCCCCTTCGAACCGGACCTCAGCCGCTGGTTCCCCATGTGGGACATGCCGGTCTCGTGACGGCCGACGCGCGGGAGCGGCTCATCGCCCTGGAGGGCGCAGTGAACTTCCGCGATCTGGGCGGCTACGCCGCGGACGACGGGCAGCGGACCCGCTGGCGTGTCCTGTTCCGCGCCGACGGGCTGGGCGAGCTCACCGAGGGTGACCTCTCCGTCATGCGCTCGCTCGGGATCCGCACCGTGATCGACCTGCGCTCGGCGACCGAACTCGAGCGCGGCCGCTTCGACACCGACGCGCACCCCGTCGCGTTCCACCACTTCCCCTTCATTGAGGTGCTCCCCGACGCCGAGGAATTCGACCGGCGGCCCGGGCTGCTCGGCTCCCAGTACCAAGAGATCCTGCGCGACGCCGGCCCACAGATCATCGCCGTCTTGGAGATCCTGGCCCGTCCCGATGCGCTGCCCGCGGTGTTCCACTGCACCGCCGGCAAGGACCGCACAGGAGTCCTCTCCGCCCTCGTCTTGTCCCTGCTCGGCGTCGACGAGTCCGACGGTGGTGGCCGATTACGCCTTGAGTGGAGAGGCGATGCTGCGCCTGCGGGCCAAGCTCATCCTCAAGTACCCCGAGGGCCGCGAGACGCTCGAGAACATCGACGAGGTGTTCTCGGCGGACCCGGGCCAGATGGAACTGCTGCTCGACCACCTGCGGGACCAGTACGGGTCGGCCGAGGCCTACCTGGCCGGGTTGGGGGCACGTGGCGGTCTCATCGAGGCGTTGCGGGCGGCCCTGCTCGAACCGCTGCGTTGAGAGTCCGGCTCAGCTGCCGGCGTCGCTGTCCCGCACGTCGGGCCGCAGCCGGTCGATCGCCCCGGCCAAGGCGAGGTCCAACAGGGTGAGGCCGCCCGAGTCGTGGGTCGTGAGGACGAGCCGCACGGTGTTCCAGCGGATGTCGATGTCGGGGTGATGGTTGGCCGCCTCGGCCGCGGCGCCGACGGCGTTGACGAACGCGAGCGCGGCCGCGAAGTCATGCAGCTTCACCGTCGTGACGAGCTCGGTCGTCTTCGGCGCGTCCAGTTCAGGTGCTGCTCTTCGAGCGCCTGATCGATGTCGGTCTGCGTCAGCACGGGTTCTCTCACGGGTGGGTCATGTCTTCGGGGCGCACGGCGGCGTCGAACTGCTCCGCAGTGAGATATCCGAGCGCCAGCGCCGCTTCCTTGAGTGTGGAGCCCTCCTTGTGGGCCAGCTTCGCCACCTCCGCCGCCTTGTCGTACCCGATCTCGGGCGAGAGCGCCGTCACCAGCATGAGGGAGTTGGTCAGGTGACGCTGGATCTGCGCCTGGTCAGGCTCGAGGCCGTCGATGCAGAACTCGCGGAAGGTCCGGCAGGCGTCGGTCATGAGCGCGATCGACTGCATGACGTTGTACGCGATCACGGGCTTGCAGACGTTGAGCTCGAGGTTGCCCCTGCTCCCTGCGGTGGTCACCGCCATGTCGTTCCCGATCACCTGGATCCCGACCATGATCATCGCCTCGCACTGCGTGGGGTTGACCTTGCCCGGCATGATGGACGAGCCGGGCTCGTTTTCTGGCAGGACCAGCTCGGCGAGACCGGAGCGCGGGCCGGACCCGAGCCAACGTATGTCGTCGGCGATCTTCATGAGGGAGACGGCGAGCGTCCGCAGCGCACCGTGCGTGAACACCAGCGCGTCGTGCGCCGCCAGGGCGGCGAACTTGTTGGGCGCGGTGACGAAGGGAAGCCCCGTCATGTCGGCGATCTTCGTCGCCACCCGCTCGCCGAACTCGGGATGGGTGTTCAACCCCGTCCCCACCGCGCTGCCGCCGAGGGCCAGCTCGTAGAGCCCGGGCAGCGTCAGCTCGATGCGCTCGATGTCGGCGGTGAGCTGGGCGACGTATCCGGAGAACTCCTGACCTAGGGTGAGGGGCACGGCATCCATGAGATGGGTGCGCCCGATCTTGGTGATGCCGGCGAACTCCAGTTCCTTGGCGTGCAGTGCGTCGCGCAAGGCGGCCACGGACGGGAGGAGTCGCTGGACCATCTCCTCGGCGGCCGCGATGTGCATCGCGGTCGGAAAGGTGTCGTTCGACGATTGCGACATGTTGACGTGGTCGTTCGGGTGGATGGGGTCCTTGGAGCCCACGATCCCGCCGGCCAGCTCGATGGCCCGATTGGCGATCACCTCGTTGGCGTTCATGTTGGTCTGGGTGCCGCTCCCCGTTTGCCAGATTCGCAGCGGGAACTCGGCGTCGAGCGCGCCCTTGGCGACCTCGTCGGCGGCTTGGACGATGAGGTCGGCGCGCCGGGCATCGAGCTTGCCAAGGTCCCGGTTGACTGCGGCTGAGGCGCCCTTCAGGATCCCGAACGCCCGGATGAGGGGCTTGGGCATCGTCTCGGTGCTGATGTCGAAGTGGTGCAAGGAGCGCTGCGTCTGCGCGCCCCAGTAGTGGTCAGCGGGGACTTCGATCTCCCCCATGCTGTCGCTCTCGATGCGCGTCGCCGGTGCGGTGGTCACGGCGCCAGCTTAGGACTGGTGCCACAGGGTGATTCTCCGGCGGGCCCACGCCGGTGGCCGCCTCAGGTGCCGTCGAGCAGCCTGATGGCCTCCTCCCGGGTCGGCACCCCGAGCTTGCGCAAGATGGCCGAGACGTGGCTGCGGACGGTCGTCGGTGAGACGAAGAGCCGTTCGGAGATCTCCACCGTCGTGGCGCCCTTTCGCATGAGCTCGAGGACGTCCCACTCCCTCCCGGTGAGGCGGGCGGCCTGGCCATCGGACACGGCGACCCGGTGCTGCTCGCGGTCTCGGAACTCGTCGACGAGCCGGGCGACAAGGGTCCCCGGGAGGCTCGCTTCCCCGGCCAATACCCGCTGCAGCGACTCTCCGATCCTGTGCTCGTCGAGCCCCTTCAACAAGTAGCCCGACGCACCGGCGCGCAGGGCGTCGAAGAGGTCCTCGTCCTGCCGTGACACGGTGAGCATGACCACCGCCGTCCCGGGCAGTGTCGCAGTGATCTCTGCCGCAGCGGCAATCCCATTGCCAGGCATGTTGATGTCGAGCAGGCACACGTCGGGGTGCGCATCCCCGGCCCTTCGTACCGCCTCGGCGGCGTCTGCGGCCTCGGCGCACACGAGGAAGTCGCCGCTTTCCTCGAGCGCGCGCCGGACCATGGCCCGGGTCCGAGCATGGTCATCGGCAAGGAGGACGCTGGCTACGCCGGTCATGGGAAGGCGACCTCGACGGTGGTCCCGCGCTGCGGGGCTGAGTGCACGGTGAGGGTGGCGCCGACGGAGGCCGCTCGCTCCTGCATGCTGAGCAACCCGAAGCCACTCGAGCCCGCTCCGGCATCGGGATCGAACCCCCGCCCGTCGTCCTCGATGACCAGTCGCACAACCTCCCTGCGGTCGAGCCGGACCCTGACGTGCGACGCATGGCCGTGCAGCGCCGCGTTGGTCACAGCCTCACGCACGATGCGCAACAGGTTCTCGGTCACCTCCCCCGGCACGTCCGCGTCCTCGGCCAGGTCGAGATCGATGGCGACTCCGAGTCGCGCCCCAAGGTCCTCCGCGGTCTGGGCAACGGCGTCCCCCAAGGATTGAGGCTGGGGTACTGAGAGCACCGTGATGGCGCGCCGGGCCTCGTCGAGGGCGCGGTCGGCCGCACCCGACAGTTCCCTGACGTCCAACGTCTTGGGGCGGCTCCCGTCCCACCCACGCGTCTTGCTCGCGATGAATGCGAGCTCGTGCGCGAGCCCGTCATGGAGCTCACGAGCGATCCGGCGACGCTCCTCAGCCGTCGCCCGCTGCTTGAGTTTCTCGTGGGCCGTCCAGTTGGAGAGGGCCAGCTCGAGGAAGTGACCCAAGGCGATGACCCGCTCGACGCACTCCTCGGACACCGGGGTGCCGCGGCTGGCGACCGTGAGGAGACCGTGGAGTTCGCCGTCAGGACACACCGGCACCCAGACTCCGTGGGTGACGCCTGTCGCGCTGAGGATGTCGCGGACGACGGGTCCGACGCACTCGGGGTCGAGGCGAGAGCTCACCGGGCGCAGCGTGGCCACAGCCTCTGCGATGCCGGGGTGCTCTTCGAGAGGGAAGCTCCCCTCGACGTGGTCCCCGGATTGGTCGAACTGCGCGTCGATCACCACGTGCCCGTCCACGACCCTCATGTAGGAGGCGCGCAGGGCGTCGGAGCCCTCGGGCAGGGCGATGCGTCCCGCCAGGTCGGCGCCGAGCGCCGTGATCGCCGGCGGGTCCGACAACAGGGTCAGCTCGCGAGCCGCATCGTTCACGTCCTTCGCCTGAGCCAAGAGACGCATGGCACGTTCGTTCGACTCGAGGAGCCGGCTGCGCAACGTGTGGATCCCGATGGTGAGCATGGTGGCCAGTGAGCCTGTGAGGAAGAGTCGACGAGGCGTCGCGCCTGCGAGGTGCGGGCCCGACGCGAGAGACACGGCAAGGATGGCGATCAGAACGGCGACGACCGTGAAGGCGGACTCCCATGCTTCTCCGTACAACGCCACGCCGACCACCGGCACCAGCAACAAGACGCCGAGACCGCTGCCCAGTCCGCCCGTGGCCAACATAAGGAGCGACACCGACGCGAGGTAGACGGTCGAGCGGACCAGCCAGATGCGCGGCGGCAGCCCGTGGCTCCGCAGCACGACGACGATGGAGACGAACAACAGGACACTGCTGGCCCAGAACAGGCCCATGTTCGTCGGCCCCGGTGGCCAGATTGCGCTGAGCTGACCCGCGATCGCGACGAATGCAAAGGGGGCGCGGCGGAATAACAGCTCGCGCCGCGTGAACGGCTCACCGCCCGGCACTCCGAGGGCGGAGGTCAGGGTGGGAGTCCGGACCGCTTTGGTGCGCTCGGGCACACGTGGCGTGGTCGGCTTGGTGTGCGACCAACTCGGTGTCGCGAGAGGCACGGTCGGCACTGACTGCCTCGGTGGTGATTTGTGCGCTGTTCGTATCGTGGGCCGGCTCGTCACAACTGGGATATCGGCTCGAAACGCCTGCGGCCTAAGCCTGTGGATGACCCGGCCGAAGGCCCCCTGACCTCGACGGACACCGCCACGCGTCCAATTCCCTCAACGTTCCTCAAGGTGGGTTGCAGCTCCTCCGACGTCGTGATGGACCACGAGCGAATCGCAGTCGCACTCGAGCGACCGCGAGCGGTCGAGAAGGAGGACAAGAGCCGTGAAGATGGATGCCACTCCCAAGACCACGACACGTGCCGGTGCGTTCTCGACGCGGTTGAAGATCGTGTCGGCGGCGTGTGGCATCGTGCTGGCCGGCGCGGGTGCCTACGCAGCGTCCAACTGGGTCGTCAATCTGAACGCCGGCTCTTCGGGAGAGTCTCAGTCGGCGTCCGTCTCGAACCTCACGATCAGCGCAGTGGCGTCTCCCGCAGCGTCGAACCTGCTCTACCCGGGCGGAACCGGCGACGTCGTCGTGACGATCTCGAATCCCAACCCGTTCCCGGCGACGATCACCGCAGTGCAACTACCCACGAGCACGACGTACGCCACGGGGTACACGACGAGCGCGCTGTCGACCACGCAGACGGGCTGCATTCCCTCGACGCCGAGCGGTGTGACGTGGGCCTTTGCCACAGCCAGTAGTGGCAGCTCCCATACCGTCACGACACCGCTCACGGTCGGCGCAAGCGGCACGGCCAACAACCCGCTGGTCGTCACGCTCACCAACGACGCAAACATGAGTACCACCTCACCCGCGGCCTGTGCCAACACCTACTTCTCGATGCCGTCACTGACCGGGGTCACCGCCACGGGTGGCGCAGCGACATCGACAACGAGTCCGGCCACGGACGCCTGGACCTCCTGATCCACTTTCGTCTTCCCCACAGGCGGGCAGAGAGCGGCGGGGCGAGCCGAGTCGTGAGGCTCGGAGCTCGCCTCGTCGTTCTGCTGCTGAGCGTCGCCCTGTGCTCGCTGGCAGTCACCGAGTCGGCGTGGGCGACCACGAACTGGCTCGTCCACGTCGCCTCGACCAATGCCGGCCAAGCGAGGGCCACCACGATCCCGGGCGCCCCGGCCGGCGTCAGCGTCGCCTGCGCGGCGCCCACCACATCGAAGACGGTCACGGTCAGCTGGAACGCCGTCACCCACGCCACGACCTATTCGGTCTACGAGTCGACGACGTCGGCGACCGGCACCTACACGGTTGCCGCCAGTGGGATAACGACAACGTCGTGGACAAGCGGCACCTTGACCGCGGGCTCCAACTACTGGTTCGAGGTCGTGACGACGATTGGCACGAACTGGACCAGCGCGAAATCGCCAGCCAGTCCCGAGAGCACCATGAACAGCTCGAACCCCTTCTGCTCCAAGCCCTAGGAGCAGCAGGAGCCGGCCCGGCTCAGCCCGGCGGGTGGTCGTCAGGGCACGCGCCGGGAGGATTGTTGAAGTCGGCGTTGGTGACCCAGGTGCCTTGTGACCAATCCCCGATGGCGGGGGCCAAGTGGAAGACCGACGTCATGTCGGCCAGGAGCGCGTCCCCGTAGCGCGCGCTCCCCTCCGGGCAGAGATGGACGTTGTCCACCTTGCGTACCCTGATCCACTGGTCGCTCGGCGCGTGGGGGTCGCCTTCGGGGGGCAGCCAGGGCGAGAACTTTCCGTTCAGCATCACCGAGCTGGCCAGCGGGAAGTACATGACGCGACCGGGGAAGAGCGTCGTCATGTGCTTCGCGATGTTGTTCCACGCGATGACGCCGTCCCACCTTTCCTTGTTGTAGCTCGTCTGCTGCGAAGGGGCGGGGGCCGCGATGACCCCCGATTCGGGAAACTGGGTGAAGATCACCCCCTCCACGCCATTACCGGGAGCGAGCAACGTGCTGACCGCCCTCGTGAGGAGCTTCGTGTAGGCCGCCGGTTCGTGCAGTGCGTTGGGCGTCGTGGGCCCGTACTGGTCCCAGCTCCACGACGCCACGATCAGCTGCGGCTTGACCTGCCCGATCAGCGTCGGGAACGACGAAGGCCAGTTGCTTGCCGTCGTGAGCCCGAAGCCGGGGATCGTCTTGCGGGTGACGACGACCTGGCCGGTCGCTTGAAGGGCCGCCGTGATCCCGTAGGAGGCGTCACCCATCACCGAATCGCCGATCAGCATGACCCGGAGCGGATCGGCTGCGGTCGGCGCCGTACTCAGGTCGATGGGCTTCTGCCCGGTATATCCCCCGGCCCCGGGCACGCTGTCCTGCGCCGTCGTGCTGGCGAGGTGCGACGTCCCCACGACCTTGGAGGGATCGGCGACAGCCGGAATCGTCGCGACCACGATGAGGACGGCGGTGAGGACCCCGGCCACTGGTGCTCCCCACCAGCGCACGAGGCCGCCCGGGCGGGCGAGCCGGATCGGTCGCTCGACGAGGTAGTAGCTGCCGATCGACAGGGCCAGCGTGACGAGGACGCGCACGATGTCGAGCGACAGGGTCGGGAGCCCGGTGCGCGACGCACTGAGATAGACGATCACCGGCCAGTGCCACAGGTAGATGCCGTAGGAGATGGTCCCGATGAAGTGCAGAGGCGGCCAGGCCAGTGCACGGGAGAACCATCCGGGTTCGATCAGGCGCGCGTCGGCGATGACAAAGGCGGCCAACGCGGCGCAGATCAGGAACCCTCCCTCGAACATGAAGTTGGTCGGCAGCCCGCCCGGCGTGCCGGCCGTGACCCAGAAGACGGCGAGGACGGCGGCAGCCACCGGGGCGACCGCGTGGAGGGTTCGGCGTGCGCCGCGCGCTCGGTTGTTGCCGCGACGCCGCCAGGAAGGCCAGGGTCGCCCCGGCCATGAGATCGAAGAGGCGGGTGTCCGTCCCGTAGTAGATCCGCGAGGGATCCGTCCCGGGATTGAACAAGAGCGCCATCAGCAGCGACGACAACAACCCCAGCGCGATCGTCACGACCACTCCCACGGTCCGCCAGCCTCGCCGGGCGTAGCGCAACAGGACCAGGAGTACGAGGGGCCACACCAGGTAGAACTGCTCCTCGATCGCCAGGGACCACGTGTGCTGCAACGGCGAGGGGGTCGAGAACTGCGCGAAGTACGACTGGTGCGCGTAAATCAGGTGCCAGTTGTTCGCATACAGCAGGGTCCAGATGGCGTCGCCTCGCAGGCCGGAGAGGTCGATCAACGCGTTCGCACCGGGTCCACCGAAGAGCGCATTGCCGATGAGGTAGAGGGCGAGGGCGATGACGACGAGGAACAGCGCGGGTAGGAGGCGCCTGGCGCGCCGTCCCCAGAAGGCCGCCAGGCTGATGCGGCCTGATCGGACCCACTCCTCGAGCAGGAGGGACGTGATGAGGAACCCGGAGAGGACGAAGAAGAGATCGACACCGAGATAGCCACCCGACGCCCACCCGAGCTGGAGGTGGTAGGCGACGACGCCGATCACGGCGACGCCTCGCAGGCCGTTGAGCGCGGGGAGATGCCGCCCCGTGACCGCTGTGGTCGGCGTGACGGCCTCGTGGCGCGCTCGCGCGATGGCCGTATCGGTCACACCCGCTCCATCTTGCAGACACGCGGGTTTGGCGTGGGGTGGAGAAGGAGGTCGACCAGGCCGCGGAGCGACGGCGGCACCGGGTCGCCCGATGTGAGGTCCAGCGCGACGAGCGGGCTCGCCCCGCTCCTCGGTTTCGCCCGGGGGGCAGGAGCGTGCGCCGGGAAACGCGGCCCCTCGCTCGCCACCACGCCCTCGTGCCACAGCGACCGGCAGAGTGCGATGGCCTCGGCCAACTCGTCGGTGAATGGCGGCTCGAAGCAGAGCACGCTGCGGCCTCCCGAGACGAGATCCAAGCTCGTGAGATCGCGGGCGAGCATGGCGGGGTGCCGACCGTCCTCGGCCAGCTCGACACGAACGCCCAGCAGCGTCTCGGGGACGGATGTGGACAGCCCGGCAGCCACGACGACTGGATCACCGAGGGCACCCTGGCTCACGAAGACGCCCGCTGCACCAGCAGCCATGGCATTGAAGGCCTGTTCACGCAGCTCCCTCACGGTGTCGGCCTGGAGGAAGTGACCTTCCACGGCGACGCAGACTAGGACGCCGGGGCAGGGTTCCTCGGTCATCGCCCCGTCAGGCTCGCTCCCACCAGCCCCCGGCGTCGTGGGCCAGGCCTGCTTGCGCCAACCACTCCAGAGCGCCACAGAGGGCAGGGAACCGAAGCCCGGTCACTCGGGAGAGCTCCTCGAGCGACGTGGGGTCCTGGGTCAATGCCTCGTATACGATCCGCTGCTCTCCCGTTGGATCGGCGGCGGCGCTGGTCGACGAGGACGCAGTTCGGAGAGCCTCAGGGCTCGGCACGACCGCGCCGGCCAGCGACAGAGCGACCAGGACGTCGGCGACCGAGCACACCGGGAACGCACCGTCGGCCAGCAACTCGTTCGTGCCCTCGGATGCGGGGCTCCGAATGGAACCCGGGACCGCGCCGACCGGGACGCCTCGCGCGGTGGCGGCGTCGACGGTGTGCTGCGAACCCCCGTGATGCCGGCTCTCGATGACCACCACCACGTCGCTCAAAGCCGCCAGGAGGCGATTGCGCACAGGGAACCGCCACTTCTCCGTGCGCACCCCGGCCGGTGACTCCGAGACGATCACGCCGTGCTCGGCCACGCGCTCCCACAGACGTGCGTGACGTTGTGGGTACGGACGGTCGAGCCCACCAGCAACGACTGCGATGGTGGCGCGCCCGCGCCGCACGCGCCCTCGTGGGCCGCGCCGTCGATTCCGAGTGCGAGTCCGGAGACCACGCTGACGCCTGCCGCCGACAACTCGGCGCCGAGTTGTGCGGCGACGCCGATGCCATATCGGGTGGGCGCACGGGTTCCCACCAAGGCAACGGTCGGTGTCCCGTCCAACGCCGACGGGTCACCGAGGCAGAAGAGCATGGCGGGCGCTGCGGGGTCGTCCGCCAGTCGCGCCGGGTACCTCGGGTCGCCCGCCAAGAGCACCGTGATCCCAACTCGCTGATGTGCCTCCCAGAGTTCCTCGACTCGTGCGACTGACGCGGCGTCGCCTGCTGAGATTCCCGACCGCCGCTGGTTCCTCGCCCATGCGGCCGATGGTCGCTCCGACGCCAGCGCGGCGCGCAGGGTCGACGGCCCGACTGAGGGCGTGGACGCCAGCGCGATGGCATAGGCCTCTTCGGGCAATGCGGATCCGGATTGAGAATCGGGTTTGGGTTCGGGCACGACGGGCGATGTCATGTCGCGACGACCGCCCGGCCACCACGGAGGGCGAGCGCCTCGGAGACGTGCGCAAACGTCACTGCGTCGTCCCCGTCCAATGTGGCCACCGTCTGGGCCACCTTGGTCACCTTGTGCAGCCCTCGCGCGCTCAGGTCGCCGGCGCGCAGCTTGGCGGCCAGCAACGCCTCGGCGTCTGCTGCAAGGGGCAGTGGGCCTTCCGAGCCGGCCGCCGCGGCGGCGCGTGCTCGTGCGGCGGCGACCCGGGCCGCCACAGCGGCCGACGGCTCGCCCGGTGTGACGGAGAGGAGGTCGTCCGGGTCGGGCCGGCTGAGCCCGACCACGAGGTCGAAGCGGTCGAGCAATGGCGCCGACAGCCGGCGGCGGTAGCGAGCCCGCGCGACCACGCTGCAGCGGCATGCCCCTTCGTACACACCCTCGCCACACGGGCACGGGTTCATGGCAGCAACAAGCAGGAATGCCGCCGGGAACGTCACCGTGCCGCCCGCCCGGCTCACCCGGATCACACCCTCCTCGAGGGGCTGGCGCAGTGCCTCCAGCGCGGCCACGGGGAATTCGCCGAGCTCGTCGAGGAACAGGATCCCGTGGGTAGCCAGCCTCTGCTAATATACCTTGAGTGAAGGCCGCTGCCATTTACGCCCGTATCTCCTCCGACCCGCACGGATTGGCTCTCGGGGTCGCCCGACAGATTGCCAGGACTGTCTGGATCGTGGGCCGCACATAAGAGGAACGGTCGTAGCAGAGGTCTACGTTGACAATGATCGTCAGCGCCTACAGCGGCAAGATCTCGACCCGAATACCGCCGCATGTGCGACGACATCAAAGGACGGCGCCGCGGGATGGGGTCGTTGCCTGGCACCCCGACCGCCTCCACAGCAGTCCCAAAGGAGCTCGAGGACTTCATTGTCCTCATTGAGGCGACAGCTGCTGAGGTCCACTCAGTCACTGGAGGTGACTATGACCTCTCAACTCCCCATGGCCGGGTGTTCAGCTCAGAATGCTCGGGGGCCGTTGCTCGACACGAATCCGAAGACAAGAGCCGACGCATCACGAGAAAGGCAGCTCGATTGGCCGCAGCAGGGCAAACGAAATGGCGGGGGCACCCGTGCATATGGGTACAACCACGAGCACACAGAGATCATCCCCGAAGAAGCCGCCGTTGTGAAGGATGCCGCCCAGCGGATTCTTGCTGGAGACAGCCTTCGATCGGTTTGCGGTGACCTGAACGATCGGGATGTGCCCCACGGTGACGGGTCAACGCCTGGTCTACGACCGTCCTCCGTAACATGCTGATGTCTGCACGACTCTCCGGGCAACGTGAGCACAAAGGTGAAATCGTTTCAACTGGTAACTGGCCGCCGATACTCACGCCCACTCAGACGTCTCGCTTGCGCTTGCTGTTCAGAGACCCCGAACCGCCGAACCAACCGGACTCCTCGCTCCTATCCGCTGACTGGCCTTGTGCTCTGCGGACTGTGCGGCGCAAAGATGGTCGCCCGTCCCAGAGATGACGGTTCACGGCGCTACGTGTGTGCAAAGGGGCCCGAGCTATATCGGCTGCGGAAAAACATTCCAACTCGCAGAACCCCTTGAGCAGCTGATCAAGGAAGCGATCCTGTATCGCCTTGATTCGCCTGCATCTTGCGCACGCTCTTCGCCATGATGGCTTCGGATGGAACCTCGGTTCTGCCGAAATGGAACTGCCAGCTCGAGGCTCGACCGGCACCAATTCGATGAACTCGCAGAGATGTACGGCCGCAAGGAGATGACCGCCCGGGAATGGATGGCTGCCAAGGCTCCGATTCAGCAAAGAATCTCGGAGACCGAGCGGCGCCTCGGGGCTGCCACCGGCACCTCAGCCCTCGACGGCTACCTTGGACACGGAGATGCCCTACGACGCCAGTGGGACGCCCTCAGCTCCCTCCCGACAACGAGCGATTGTCTCCGCTCTCTTGAATCCATCATCATCGGTCCCGCCGTCAGAGGCCGCAATGTGTTTGACCCGACCCGGGTGACCCCGAACTGGAGGGCCTGAATCCTGTCCACTGCCGAGCAGAACAGCAATGTTCCTGAGGACGGCTCCTCTCACCCACCTTGCTTGGAAGGCCTTGCTCCGCACAGGTCCGGTCCACCCAACTGCGTGCTTGGTCGGCTGGGGACGGTGCCGGCGTCCGGCCGGCGAGATGCCCTCGCTCGGTCCGGACGCCCGTCACCGTTCCCACGCCATCCACACCACGATTGGGCCAGACCAGTCCGGTTGGTCGAAGCAGCGCCACTGCACGCTTGGCGAGCAGCTCATCCTCCGGCTTGCAGCCCGCACGGCATCGGACTCGCTCGGTGCTCTCAAGAACACAGGTTTTGGCTGGAAGTCCTGCGCTACCTCGTAGCGGTGCATTCCGGGAATGCGATCCTCATCGGCCGCTTTCCTGATGTATTTCGCCATGTAGCGAGCGGCGTTTCGAGCCTCGGCCGCCGAGCCCTCACCCATCCGTACCTCTCCCCGGGCCCTGATGTCGACGAGGCCTCGACCCCAAACCTCCCGAATCAGACTCTGCCGAATAAAGCGACCGACCAGGAAATGAACATGCAGCCCGTGGCCCCCCGGGTGCCACTCCCGAACCCATACGTATGGGAACGGTCTGCCGATCTCGTGGCGCAGGTCCCGAAAGAACATACCGACGTCCTTACTGACCTTCTTCGGCTCGGTGCAGGCAACGGCGTAGGTAAGCGTGCCGAACCGATTCAGGCGATTGCCCACCGCATAACGACGGAGCCGACCAGCAGCTCGACGGCTTGCATTTGCTTTCGACCGAAGCCGACCCTCCTCTGTCGGCTCCTGCCTAACCTCATCCGATCCGTATGAACGAGGCCGATACTGCGATTCAAAATATGCCGAGGCTTCCAAGGCTGTCGGATAAAGCTTGAGGACCCAAGGAGCATCCAAATACTCCTTATCGACCTCTGCCGATGCGGCCCAAAGGAACCGCTCGACATCTCCAACGAGTTTTGTTGATGAAACAAGGGAAGGTGCGGTGCTTCGCACCGCATTTCCCGTCCGGGACGCAGGCATGGCAGGACTCCAGAATTAGGACAACAACCGGAACGAGCCATCCGCAAACGGCTCCCCAAAAGGTGGGCCAACCAGCCCTCGCATAAATGCCCCAACGGGCTCAATCCGCCTCGACGGGCGCTCTCAAAAAGGCTCGCTGCATCCGCACTGCACACTCTCAAGCGTGCACTTCATTTATGGCGAGCCAACGGAAGTGATTTAATCACACCGCTGTCGTTTGGTCCAGCGGATCATCGTTTTACCGGAATCCCGGAGACTCCGCCCCCCAGTGGCCCGACCCCTCCCCGCTCCCGCCACGGCCCCAAGGGGCTGCGGGTCGGGGCAAGATCCGCCCCGCCCCCGCCACCGGCTACGCCGTCGGCGGGTCCCTAGGCGGGTCGCATCCGGGCCACTTTGCACTGTCCCAATCCGGCACTTATGGGCTAGTGCCCCCAAGACGCAAAGCGGCGTGTTCGGACGCAGCTCGCCTGGGTCAGGACGACGCTCCGCCTTCAGAAATCAGGATGGTCAGACTGAGCTCTGAACCGCGAGGCTCCATTCGGAACGTGGAGGAGAAGCGAAGCGCCTCGGTCAGTTTGGCGGCCGTTTCAGCCGTCAAAAGGACGCAGTAACCGTCCTCTTGGAACCGGATGGCATCAGTGCGTTCATTGGAAGGCACGACGAGGGCAAACCAGGCCGCCAGGCGAGAACCATCCATCCTGTCGTCGGTGATAGCCGTGGCCTCACTCTGACCTGGTCCCCATACCAATGCCGCCGGAACAGAAGGATCCCGGCCGGTCAGAACTGCGATGGCCTGTGCAGCGGCCAGTCTTTCCGCCGTTCCAGTCGCTACCGACCTCGGCATGACCAACCGCATCTCGTTGCCGCTGATCGTCGCCGAGGCCGTTGCGGCATGTAGCTTGTTTACCTTGGAAAGAATGCTCTGATCTGCGTCTTCAGGTGCGTAGAGGGAGGAACGGCGAGGATCGGACCAATACGGCCACGGGAAGTACCGATAGGCCTGTCCCAACCGAGACAGAACCCTAAACACACTGCAACGGTGCGCCATGTTTGCTTCTTCGGCGGTAAGGAACAGACCGGACAGAGTTCCGCTTGGGACGATGGAGTCCGGCACCAATCCAGCCGCAGTGTAGGCGATGCCCGTAAATGAACCTAGGTTGAATGGTCCCGGAGCTTGGTAGAAGCTCAATCCGCCTTCTCCGACGATGCGACCCTGTTTGGCGAACTCCAGCAGTGCGGGCAGATAGCCCAAAACGGTTTCTGGGAAGTCGTTGATGTCATCAGAGTCACGGACGATGGTCAACGCAACTTCCTGCTGTTTGTGGCGGAGTAATCCGTTCGTGAGCACCGTCCAACAAGGAAATGATGCTTCACCAATAGGAGCGTCGTGGAGGACGATGTCCGCCGACAGGGCGCCTGGGACGAGGTCTAAATGGACGGATGACTCCATCGGAAACAGCCTGGCACACGGACCTATAGCGGTGCGGTCCTGGCCTGCCCCCGTTAACGCCGGGACGGAGACATCGCCTTCTAGGAACATTTGATCATGCTGGGAGTGGCCAGGCTGACCTCACCGGGACGGAGGGACCAGCTCCCACCGCCGACCAGCGACACGATGGAGGCTCGGTGATGCGGGGCACGGAAGGGGGGACGGCTGAGGAGCGCACCGTCGGGCAGCGAGCATCCCGCCGCCGAGTGGATCCGGGTCACCGTCAGTGCCTCCTCTGAGCCCAGTGGCGGCAGAAGACCGGGCAGACGCTCCGCCAGCATGGTCTTGCCGGACCCCGGAGGCCCGATCATCAGCACGTGATGGTTCCCCGCGGCCGCCACTTCGAGCGCCCGTCGCCCAAGCGCCTGCCCGCGCACGTCGGCCAGGTCGCGCCCCTCCGGCTGCTCTGACTCGGCCGCGCGCGCCGGGACCACGGGCCAGGTCGCCTGTCCCCGCAGCACCTTGGCCAGGCTGCCCAGGGTTGCCACACCGTGGACGTCGGATCCCCGCACGAGGATCGCCTCGCCCACGTCGCACAGCGGCACCACGAGCTCGCCGGCCGAAGTGGCGTCGGCCAACGCGATCATCCCGGGCACATGTCGCAACGAGCCGTTGAGCCCGAGTTCGCCGCAGAAGGCCATGCTCTTGGTGGAGATGGGGCTGAGTTCGCCCGTGGCGAGGAGGAGCCCGACGGCAATCGGGAGATCGAGCCCGGCTCCGCCCTTGCGAAGGCCACTCGGCGCGAGGTTTACCGTGACCCTTCGCATCGGCCAGGGCAGGCCGCTCGAGAGCACGGCGGCTCGCACCCGGTCGCGTGCTTCGCGTACGGCGGCGTCAGGAAGGCCGACGATGGTGAAACCGGGCAACCCATTCGAGACGTGTACCTCGACTGAGACGGGATACCCGACCGCGCCGTTGAGCGTGGCGGAGTCGACGGATGCGAGCACGACGGAGAACGGTCGCTCGCACCCTCAGAGTCCTCCGAGGGATGTAGATCTCGCCTGTATATGAAGCCTTCCGAAACCCACCCCAATTAACGAAGGATCGACCCCCTATTTAACGAAGGATAAGCGAGTATCCTTCGTTAAACCACCCCAATAAACGAAGGATACATATACAGGTGAAAACGAGGATCCCCGTCGGATACGGCTGAAGAGAAGTGTTCAACGGCCGTTACACGTTCGGCACACACCAACTCGGAGAAGGGGCCACCGACCGACAGCGACAGCGGCCCCAGCCAGGGCTGGGCCAGGCCAGGTGAGCTACTTAGGAGGCAGCTCGGGACTCGGCGGCCGCGCCGGCCGAGCCGGCGGGGGCGGAGGAGGCGCCGAAGCCCCGTTGGTGCTCGGCTCGCTCAGGTTCTCCTGACGCAGCGTCGACAGCAACACCTCTGCCGCACCCATCAGGCTGGTCGCCTCGTAGGGCACCACGACCTTCGCGTTGTCCGACGCCGCGATGTCCTGGAGCGCCCGCAGCTGCAAGACGGCCAGGGTGTGCGGGTTGATGGCCACGGTGTCGATTGACGACAGCCGGGACGCTTCGCCCTCGCCACGGAGCTCGAGCGCCTTCTTCTCACCCTCGGCCTGCAGTTCGAGCACCTTCATCTGCGCCTCGGCCCGCAGGATGGCCGACTGCTTGGCGCCCTCGGCCTCGAGAACCGCGGCCTGCTTGCGGCCACCGGCGCTGTTGATGGCGGCCTGCTGCTCACCCTCCGACTTCAAGATGGCGGCCCGCTTGTGCTGCTCGGCTTCCTTCTGCTCGGACATCGCCTGCACCACGTTCATCGGCGGCGTGATGTCCAGGATCTCGATCCGGTTGAGCCGTACGCCCCACTTGGCCGTTGCGTCAGCCATGTGGTCCTGCATGCGGCTGTTGATCGTCTCACGCTCGGAGAGCGCCTGATCCAGTGAAAGCTCACCGAACACCGCTCGCAGCGCGGTGCGCGACAGCTGGTCCACCGCCAACTGGAAGTCGTTGATCTCGAAGAGGGCGGACCTGAACGTCGATCACCTGGCAGAAGATGGTCGCGCTCACCTGGAGCGACACGTTGTCCTTCGTGATGACTGCCTGCTGATCACCGGTCATTGGGAATTCGCGGACGTCAACCTTCTCCATCTTGTCGATGAAGGGAGTGAGGATGTGCATGCCCGGCTGGTCGACGGACTTGAACTCTCCCAGGCGCTTCACCACGCCGACGCTTCCCTGCTGGACGATCTTGATGAAGCGGCTGGCGAAGAGGGTCACGACCCCGACCCCGGCCAGGGCCACCACGATGATGATCCCCACGACCTCACCAGCCGACGCGAACAGAACCATGGAGTACCTCTCTAACTGTCGATGGCGTAGACGACGAGCAGACCTCGCTCGACGTCGGCGACGACGACATCGGTCCCGACAGGGATACACGCGTCAGGGTCAAGTGGGATTGCCAACCACTCCTCGCCCCTGGCACGGATCCTTCCGGGATGGTGCGCTCCCTCGATCGCCTTGGTCACCAGCGCAGAGTCGCCGACCATACCTTGGACGCCATTGAGCACGAAACCAGTCTATTAGCGACCGATGAAGACGGCCTCCCGCTTCTCGGTGAAGGCCGCCAGGGCCTCGGCGGTGTCCTGCCGTCGAGAAATTCAGAGCCTGGCAGCGGGCCTCGTCCTCCACGGCCTGCTCCATCGATGCGGTGGACGACGCGTGCAGCAGCGTCTTGGTCATGGAGAGCGCCAGGGGCGGCCCGGCGGCCAATGTGGCCGCCCAGTCGTCGACGAAGGCGTCGAGCTCGTCGGGCGCCAGTGCCCGGTTCACCAACCCGATCGAGGCCGCCTCCACGCCGCTCCACATGCCACCGAAGAGCGCGATCTCCTTGGCCCGCGAGAGGCCGACCAGACCGGGGCAACAACCAGGAGGCCCCGTTGTCGAGGGAGAGGCCCCGCCGGGCGAAGATCATGGAGAGCCGCGCCGTCTCGCTGCAGACACAGAGGTCACAGCCCAAGGCCAGCGAGAGGCCCGCCCCGACCGCTACCCCTTCGACCTTGGCGATGGTGGGCTTGGTGACGCGGTGCAGCGCCAGCGCGACGTCGCCGAGCCGGCGCATGCGCACCAGGCCGGCCCGCTTGGCGTCGGTGGCCGGACCGTTGGGGTCGCCGAGGTCGGCGCCCGAGCAGAAGGCTCCGCCCGGCGCCGGTCAGCACCATCACGCGGTCGTCGGGCGTGTCCTCCACCGCGATGAAGGTCTCGAGCAGCTCGGTCAGCATCTTGGCGTTGGCGGCGTTCTTGCGCTCGGGACGGTTCATCGTGACCGTGACGACGCCGTCCTTGCGCTCGACAATGAGGGTCTCCATGGGCTCCGACCCTACGCGGCGTGCCCTCAGAACGCACTTTCGACGAGGTGGAGCGCGTGCCTGGTCAGCGCGGCGACGTCGAAGCGGATGTGGTCGTAGATCGTGTCCTGGCTGCGGAGGTACTCGGTGGCCAGCCGGCGGAGCCGGCGCTGCTTGGCCGGCGTGACCGCCTCGAGGGGGTGGCCGTGGGAGTGCGACGTACGGGTCTTCACCTCACACACGACGAGCGTCATGCAACCGGCAGGGTTCTGCCGCGTGCACAGCAGGTCGATCTCGCCCGCCGCACAGCGCCAGTTTCGGGCGACCACCCGGTAGCCGTGCGACGCGTACCACTCCGCCGACAGCCTGCTCCCCCATGTGCCCCAACAAGCGACGATCCGTCATCGCCCGATGAACGGTCCGGCGCCGGGGCGGCGAGTGGCAGCCCCTCAGAGTTCCTGTTCGGGCAGCCGTTCGATGTTCACGTCGCGGAAGGTGACGACCCGAACCTCGGGCACGAAGCGGGCAGGCCGGTACATGTCCCACACCCACGCGTCGTGCAGCTCCACCTCGATACACGCCGGCGTCGTATCGCCGCGCACGTTGATCGACACCTCGTTGGCCAGATAGAAGCGCCGCTCCGTCTCGATCACGTAGCGGAAGACGGGCAGGACGGCCCGGTACTCCTGGACGAGGCCGAGCTCGATTTCGGACTCGTAGCGCTCGAGGTCTTCCTCGCTCACGCCGCGCCGCCCGTCGTGCTAGCCGTCTGCTTCCTCCTGGGCGGCGTCGCCGGCCTCGTCGGCGGCGCCGGACTCGTCGCCTGAAGCCGGAGCTTCGTCGATCATGTCCACCACCTCGGCTTGGGGCTCGTCGGCTTCGACGAGCTCATCTTCGACGACGTCCTCAACGACCGCTTCGACCGCCGCCGCCGCCTTGCCCCGCGGCACTCGGCGCTCCTTGATCTTGGCCGCCTTCCCGTGGCGGTCGCGCAGGTAGTAGAGCTTGGCCCGCCGCACGTCGCCCAGCGTCGTGACCTCGATCTTGGCGATCGTCGGCGAATGCACCGGAAACGTCCGCTCGACGCCCACGCCGAAGCTGACCTTGCGCACCGTGAAGGTCTCCTGCACGCCGCCGCCTTGGCGCCGCATGACCGCACCCTGGAAGACCTGCACGCGCTCGCGGTTCCCCTCCACCACCCGGACGTGCACCTTCACGGTGTCGCCGGGCCGGAACTCGGGGATGTCGTCGCGCAGGCTGTCGCGATCGATCGTTTCGGTGGGGTGCATTGGGGGCGTCCTTCGCTCACTCCGGCCCGTCGGAGTGCTGGGTCTCTTGCTGCTCGGTCTGCTCGGTGCCGGACAGGACATCGTAGCCGTGCTCGGTGAGGGCCTGCACGTCGCTGGGACCGAGCGCCGATGCCCTGACCAGGCGCTCGATCAGATCGGGTCGCCGTTGGGCGGTGCGCACGACCGCCTGGGTGCGCCGCCATGCGGCCACCGCGCCGTGGTCACCCGAGCGCAGGACCTCAGGCACGTCCCAGCCTCGGAAGGAGGCGGGACGGGTGTACTGGGGGTACTCGAGCAACCCGGCACTGAAGCTGTCGTCCTGCGCCGAGTCCTCGTTGCCGAGCACGCCCGGCAGCAGACGAGCCACCGCCTCGACCACCGCCAGCGCCGCCAGCTCGCCACCGGCCAGCACGAAGTCCCCGACGGACAGCTCCCCGTCGACCAGGTGGTCCGCCACCCGTTGGTCCACGCCCTCGTAGCGCCCGCAGAGCAGCGAGAACCCGCCTCCGCGGAGGTCCCCCAGCGCGGCCAGCTCGGCCGCCACGTCCTGGTCGAAGCGACGTCCGCCGGGCGCGAGCAGGTAGAGGGGCCGGGGCAGGTCCGACACCGCCTCCACGCAGCGGAAGAGCGGCTCCGCCATGAGGACCATGCCCGCGCCACCCCCGAAGGGGCTGTCGTCGACCGAGCGTCGGGGTTCGTCCGCGCCCTGGCGCAGGTCGTGCACGCGCACGTCGAGGGCGCCGGTCTCGCCGGCCCGCCCGAGGATGGACATGCCGCAGTAGCCGACGACGACATCGGGGAAGATCGTGAAGACGTCGATCCTCACGGCAGCGTCCTCACAGCTCGAGCAACCCCTCGGGGATGTCGACGTCGACGGTCCCGGCCGGCGCGTCGTGGCGGTGACGAAGCGCACGCGGGATGAGTCCGCCCGACTCGAGGACCAGCAAGTCGCTGGCCGGGTTGGCCTCGACCGACGGCCACCCGCCCGAGCGGGTGCCGGTCGACGTCGCGCACCAGCATGCCGACGAGTTCGTGCACCCACAACGTCCCGGGCACCTCGATCGGCTCAGCTTCGAGTTCGGCGCCGCGCAGCGCGTCGGCACCCTCGCGGTCGGTGACGCCCTCGAACTGCACCAGGTACCGATCGGTGCCGCCCATCGGGCGCGACGAGACCACACGCAACGGCACTCCGCCGACCATCGGGGTGGCGCCCGGTTCGAGGCGTTGGGTCTGGTCGGTCCAGAGGTCGACGATCACGTCGCCCCGCAGGCCGTGGGCCCGGGCGACCCGGCCGACGGTGAGCAGCTCAGTCGTCGACGATGTCCACGCTGGCCTGGACGCCGTCCTTGGCGCCCGCCACGTTGACCAAGGTCCGGATCGCCTGCGCGGTCCGGCCCCGCCGGCCGATGACGCGACCCATGTCTTCGGGGCTGACGTGCAGGCTCAGCCGCAGGCCCGCCGCGGCGCTCCTCGGTGTCGATGACCACGGCGTCGGGGTCGTTGGACAGCGAGCGGGCGAGATACGTCGAGGACCGCCAACGGCGTGCCCCCGTCCTGCTCGGCGCGCTCGTTGCCGACGTCGTCCTCGTCCTCGTCCGTGTCGTAGGCGTCGTCGAAGGCCGCGTCATCCGCGTCAGCCACCTCGTCCACGTCGTCCACGTCGTCGTTCCCGCCACCGCCGGTCTGGTTGATGTCGCCCGCTTCGTAGAGGTCGGTCACTTCGCCCTCGCCGCAGCGAACTCGTCCCAGGCGCCGGAGGTCTTGAGGAGCCGCTCGACCCGCTCGGTCGGCTTGGCGCCGCTGACCAGCCACTTGACGGCCTTCTCGTTGTCGATGTTGATCACCGCGTCGGGCTCGGTCGTCGACGAACCCCGAGGCGCGTACGTACCCACGATCTCGAGGAAGCGCCCGTCGCGGGGCGAGCGGCTGTCGGCCGCCACGACCCGGTAGGTCGGCTGCTTCTTCTTACCCATCCGCACGAGGCGGAGCTTCACTGCCACGAACTGATTCCTCCACTTCTGGGATCCCAGGCCCGGATGCCGGGACCGAGGGTCGGCGCTCCGGCGGACAGCCGACGGACACGCCGGCAGCCCAAGGGCACCATTCTGCCAGATCGCCATTCTGCCAGATGGGCTAGGGTGCCTACTGGCCCTTTCGGGGCGTGACCCGCCCGCCCTTCTTCTTCTTCTTGGTCCCCTTGTTGACGCTCACGACCGGGCTGGGACGACCCGGCCGGTGCAGGCAACCCGGGGAACCCCCCCGGCAACCCGGCCCCGTCCCCGTCCCCGTCGCCCCCCATCAGCTGCGAGAGCATGTCGAAATCGGCACCACCGGCACCGCCCCGCGGTCCGGCGAGCCCGGCGCCGGCCGCCTGCTGGGCCAGCATCTTCTTGGCGGCGCGGCCGCTCATCCCGGAGAGATTCGGCATGCCCGGGAGGTTGGGCATGGCGCCCGAGGCCATCCCCTTCATCATCTTCTGCATCTCCTTGAACTGCTTGAGCAACGCGTTGACGTCCTGGATCGTGGTGCCCGATCCCCGCGCCACCCGTGATCGGCGGGAGCCGTCCATGATCGGAGGTGTCGTTGCGCTCGGCCGCCGTCATGGAGCACACGATGGCCTCGACCTTGCCCACCTCGCCGTCGTCGATCTGGCCGGCCGCCTGGCGCATCTCCTTGGACATGCCAGGCATCAGGCGCATGAGGCCGCCCAGCGAGCCCATCTTCTTCACCTGGCGCAGCTGCGAGAGGAAGTCCTCCAGCGTGAACTGGCCCTACATGAGGCGGCTGGCGCTCTTCGCCACCTCGTCGGTGTCCATGGTGCGCTCGGCCTGCTCGATCAGGCTGAGCACGTCGCCCATGCCCAGGATCCGGTCCGCCATGCGGTCGGGGTGGAAGAGGTCGAAGTCCTCGAGTCGCTCGCCCGTGCTGGCGAACGCGATCGGTCTGCCCACGACGCCCTTGACCGACGAGCGCGGCGCCGCCGCGGGCGTCGCCGTCGAGCTTGGTCAGGATGACGCCGCTCAGCTCGAGCGCGTCGTGGAACGCCTTGGCGGTGGCGACGGCGTCCTGACCGATCATGGCGTCGATCACCAAGAACGTGTAGTGCGGCTGCGTCGCCGCCGAGATGTCACGGATCTGCTCCATGAGCTCGGCGTCGATGGTGAGGCGGCCCGCGGTGTCGATGATGCAGATGTCCCTGCCGAGCCGCCGCGCTTCTTCCACCCCGGCCCGCGCGCAGCGGACGGGATCGGTCGGCTCCGAGAAGACGGTCACGCCGACCTGGTCTCCGAGCACGCGCAGCTGCTCGACAGCCGCAGGGCGCTGCAGGTCGGCGCCGACAAGGAGCGGGTTGCGGCCCTGCTGCTTCCACCACCGGGCGAGCTTCGCCGAGTTGGTCGTCTTGCCCGATCCCTGGAGGCCCGCCATGAGCACGACCGTCGGTGGTCTCGACGCGTAGGAGAGCTTGAGGGTCTCGCCCCCGAGGACGGCGATCAGCTCCTCGTGCACCGCCTTGATGACCTGCTGGCCGGGCGTCAGGCTCTTCGACAGCGACTCGGTGCTGACCCGCAGTCGGATGCCGTCGCAGAAACGCCGGGCCACGCCGAGCTCGACATCGGCCTCGAGGAGCGCGGTGCGGATCTCCTTGAGCGCCTCGTCGAGGTCCTCGTCGCTGATGCGGCCCTTGCCGCGCAGGCGGGTGGAGATCCGCTCCAGGCGGTCGGAGAGGGCGTCGAACATGAGGTCTCAGGTTAGTGGCGGCATCGCTCGGGTCAGCGGCGCACACAAGGCCACAACGGGACGTCATACGCCGAGCGTCACCCGCCGAGCGCCGTACGCTGCTGGCCGTGGGCGCCCGCTCCCCTGACCTGCACTACGTGCCCTACGCCGAGCTTGGCGGAGCGCCCAACGTCATCGTGGACGGCTCGCCCGCCGACGGCACGCTGCTCTGCTTGTCCCATTGGCCGGGCATCGGGAGCCCAGAGCGCTTCGCGGCGGACCTCTCGGCCGAGATGGCCTTTTTGTACCTCGACGCGTTCGACCTTCACCCCGGGGCCGAGGCCGTGTCCAACAACCACTTCGATCAGGACGGGCTGGTCGGCGTCTTCGCGCTCGCGTCGCCGGCCGACGCACTGGCACGGCGCGCGCTGTTGGTCGAGGTAGCCCGGGCAGGCGACTTCGCGGACACCTCGTCGCGGGAGGCCGCGCGGATCTCCATGGTGCTCTCGGCTTACGCCGACCCCGAGCGCAGCCCGCTCGAGAGACTGCCGGACGACTACGACGAGCTGACCGCGTTGCTCTACGGCGAACTGGTGGACCGCCTGCCCGAGGTGTGCGACCGGGTCGAGTCGTGCCGTGCGCTGTGGGCGGACGAAGACGCCACGCTCTCGGCGAGTGAGGCCGCGCTGGCCTCGGGCGCGGTGACGATCAGCGAGGTGCCCGACGTCGATCTCGCCGTCATCGAGGTGGGCCCGTCCGCCCCCGACGGCGGCGGCCACCGTTTCGGCGGCCAGTGGGTCTCGGGCCTGCACCCCATCGCCCTGCACGGTGCGACCGAGCGCGGCGCGCTCTTGACGATGCGCGGCCCGCACTACGAGCTGGCCTACCGCTACGAGAGCTGGGTGCAATTCCGCTCGCGACCGGTGCGGGCCAGGGTCGACCTCGCAGCGTTTGGCCGAACGGCTGAACGAGGCCGAGGCGGATGCTGACGGCGACGCGGCGTGGGTGGCCGCGTCCTTCTCCGGGCTCACGCCCACGCTGGCGCCGGCGGCGCAGGCCGAGAGCTCGCTGACGCCAGGGGCCGTGCGCGGGCTGGTGGAGGAGTACCTGCGCGCAGCCCCGCCGGCGTGGGACCCCTACCGCGTCACCCGCTGACGGCGGCCCGCGCGCGGCGCCTGCCGTCGTACGGCGGCAGTGAACGGCTACCGTCGCGGCCCATGCTTCAGCATCATTCCGCGCTCTCTGATCGTCCGCGGCCGTACTCGTCGTGGCCGGAGCATTCGGCCTGGCCGCCTGCAGCTCCTCGCCGACCACACCGGCGAGCAGCGCAACGAGCACCACCGCCAACAGCGCCAGCGGCGCGTCCGCCACCTCCACCACTGCGCCGGGCGGCGGTGCCCTCATCGCCATCGCGTCCGATCCCCGCGGCCGACCGCTCCCCCGCCGGCACCGCCGGCACGGCGCCCACGGTCACCGTGCCCGCCGGGACACCGCCAACCTCGCTCGAGAGCGCGGACCTCATCGTCGGCACGGGAGCGATCGCGGCGCCGAAAGACACCGTCACCGTGCAGTACGTCCTGGCGACGTACTCCTCGCGGCAAGGTGGTCCAGTCGTCGTGGACGAGCCAGCCCTTCACCTTCACGCTGGGCGCAGGTCAGGTGATCCCGGGGTGGGACAAGGGCGTGGTCGGGATGAAGGTCGGCGGCCGCCGCGAGCTGATCATCCCGCCGAGCCTCGGCTACCAGGATTCGTCGCCAGGGCCGGGCATCGCGACCGAACGACACGCTCGTCTTCGTCATCGACCTCCTCAAGATCAACTAGGTCACGCGAAGGGGACAGGCGTGGACGTTGCCACCCACATCGAGGCGCTCCGCCGCGAAGGGGAGCTGATGGCGGCGGCCACCGACGTTGTCGACGCGGACGCAGCAGTGCCCACCTGTCCGGAATGGCGCGTGCGCGACCTGGTGAAGCACCTGGGCGGAGTGCACCGCTGGGCCACCGGCTACGTTGCCGAGGCCCGCACGCGAAATCTGGGACGTCGATCTCGACGACGTGGTCGGCTCGTGGCCCGAGGACGCCGACGCTGGCCAGTTGGCTGCGCGACGGGTGCGCCGCGTTGGCCGCCGCACTCGAGGCGGCGCCGCCCGACCTCCAGTGTTCGACCTTCCTCCGAGCGCCGTCGCCACTCGCCATGTGGGCGCGCCGCCAAGCGCACGAGACGGCCATCCATCGCGTCGACGCCGAGCTGGCTGCAGGACTCGCGCCGAGCGCGGACAACCCAGTGTTCGCCGCCGATGGTGCCGACGAGCTCTTGACGTGCTTCGTGCCGCGCCGGTCCACCTCCTTGCGCATGCGGAGTCGCCGACGACGCTGGACGTTGCCTGCACCGACGTCGACGCGTCGTGGACGCTACGGATCGACGCAGACGGCGTGACGACGACCACGCGGGCGCGAAGGCGAGCCTTCGATCGAGAGCACGGCTGCATGCACCGTGCGCGGTGCGGCGGCCGACCTCTACCTCGCCTTGTGGAACCGGCCCGGCGCCGAGGCCCTCTCGATCGAGGGTGATCGCGCCGTGCTCGATCTGTTCGGCGAATCCGTGCAGGTTCGCTGGGCCTGACCTCAGGCGGCTGCGGCGGCGGGGGTCGGCGCGCCGAGCTCGGGCAGGCGGCGGCGGCCCAGGAGCCAGTAGGCGACCGAGCCCGTCGTGTTGAGGCTCGCGGTGACGCGCCAGAAGCGCTTCGAGCCCCGAACGCCCGCGTCAGGGCGCCGGCGCAGATCGCGAATGGTGAAGCGCAAGAGAATCAGGTGCACGATCAGCGTGACCGTGAGCACCCGTACCTGTCGCTCGGTCATTGCTCCTCCCTTCGTTCCCTCGTCGTCCTTCGCTGGTGCAAGAGAAGCGACGCACTCCGCCACGGCGCTCGGAGCGGCGGCGTGCGCCGTGGGCCGTGGCTCAGTCGCTGGCGAGGAGGGCTTCGACGAACTCGTCAGGGTCGAAGTCGACGAGGTCGTCAGGACCTTCACCCAGCCCGACCAGTTTGACCGGTAGGCCGAGCTCGCGCTGCACGGCGATGACGATCCCGCCTTTCGCCGTCCCGTCCAGCTTGGTCAGCACGATGCCGGTGACCTCGACTGCCTCGGTGAATTGGCGGGCTTGCACGAGCGCGTTCTGGCCGGTGGTGGCGTCGAGAACCAGGAGGACTTCGGTCACATTGCCGGGGTCGCGGTCGGCCACCCGGCGGATCTTCTTGAGCTCCTCGACCAGATTGACCTTGGTGTGCAGGCGCCCGGCCGTGTCCGCCAGGACCAGATCGTTGCCCCGGGCGGCCGCGCGCTGGACGGCGTCGAAGACGACAGCGCTCGGATCGCCACCCTCGGCGCCCTGGACGATGTCGGTGCCGGTGCGCTCCGCCCACATGGCGAGCTGGTCGACCGCAGCGGCGCGGAAGGTATCACCCGCCGCGAGCAGGACCGACCGGCCCGCCGCCGACTGGCGCCGGGCCAGTTTGCCGATCGTCGTCGTCTTGCCCACCCCATTGACCCCGACGATCAGCCACACGTCGGGGGAGCCGGCGGTGCCGTCGAAGCGAAGCGCGCGTGAACCGGCGGTCTGGAGCAGCTCGCGGATCGAGCGGCCGAGCGCCTCGAGCAGGTCGTCGCCCCCACGGATCTCTTTGGCATCGACCTTGGCGCGCAGGTCGTCGAGGAGCGCAGTGGCCGTCGCGACCCCGACGTCGGCCCGGATGAGGGCCTCTTCCAACGAGTCCCACGTCTCGGGGTCGATCCGGCCCGAGCGCAAGGCCGAGACCGCGCCGCTGAACAGGCCTCGCACGCCACCGAGACGGCTGCGGTAGGTGGCAGGCGGGGCTTCGGGCTCGAACGGGGGCGCCACCTCGGGGGCCGATTCGGGAGGCGCCGCGGGTTCGGCCGCGGGAGCGAGCGGCGGTGCGCGCTCGACGGTCGGCGCTGGCGGCGCGAGCGGCAGGAGGCGCCTCGGCGGTGGCCGGCGGCGGCACGGGCGTGACCGGCCGCGAGGGGGCCTCAGTGGTTCCTCCGCCACCACGCCGGCGCGACCTGGTACGAGCGATCGTCCCGGCTGCGACGGCGAGAACCGCGACGACGACCGCGATCGTGATGTAGACGCCGATCACGCGACTGGCTCTTCGTCGTCCTCGTCTCGCGCGCCGGCACCTGCAGCCGCCTCCGCTTGGGCCGCCTGGGCCTTCTCGACCGCCGCCTGTTCCTCGGCGTAGCTCATCTCGGGGTACTGCTCCTCGTCCTCACGCGACGCGCGCCGCGTCCGGGTCACGGCGACGACGCCGGCAATGACGCACACGAGCGCGGCCAGCACGAAGACGAGATAGAGCGTGCCGCTCATGCGGGTGAGGGCTCCTTCGCAACCTTCTGGCTGACCACCTGCGAGGAGCCACCGGGCGCCATGGTCACCCCGTAGAGGGCGTCGCCGGTCTCCATCGTGCGCTTCTGGTGGGTGACGATGAGGAGCTGCGCCTCGTCCCTGAACTCGTGCACCAGCGCCAGGAACCGGCTGAGGTTCACGTCGTCGAGTGCGGCCTCGACCTCGTCCATCATGTAGAAGGGCGACGGCCGGCTCCGGAAGACAGCGAAGAGGAAGGCCAGCGCAGCCATGGAGCGCTCGCCGCCCGAGAGCAACGAGACCCGGCGAACGTTGCGCCCAGCGGGACGCACCTCGATCTCCACGCCGGTGTTCAAGAGATCGTCGGGGTCGACCAACATCAAGCGCCCGGTGCCGCCGGGGAACAACATGGTGATGAGCGCGGAGAAATGCTCGTTGACGTCGGCCGCGGCGGCCGCGAAGGACGTCATGATCTCCTGGTCGAACGTGCGCACGACCTCGTGCAGCTCGCGGCGCGCCCCGCGGACGTCGTCCACCTGGGCCTCGAGTTCCTTGTGCCGCTCCTCGAGCGTCGAAAGCTCCTCGAGCGCCAGCGGATTCACCGGTCCGAGCGCAGTCAGCTTGCGCTCGAGCTCGTCGGCGTGCTGCGTCAACGTCGTCTTCTCCGGAACCTCCGGCTCGGGAACGCCGGCCAATTCCTGAGGCGTGGCACCCAGGTCTCGCGCGATGTGCTCGTGCAACGTCTCGGTCCGTAGGTCGACCTCGTTCACCTCGAGGTCGAGGGCGCGGGTGCGGTTGCGCACGGCGTCGAGACGCTGCTCGGTCGTGTGGCGGTCTTGGCGCAGCTGCTCGAGGCGCTCGCCGCCGGCGCGCACCGCGTCGACCTGGTCCTGGTAGTCGTGGCGCAGCGACTCGAAGATGCCGTCGAGGCGGGCGTGCTCCTGGTCGACGACGGACTCGAGACGGGTCAGCGCGGCCCCTTCGGCCTCGAGTCGTTGGCGCCGTGTCGCTGCCGTGGCGCGCTCCTCGGCGTGGCCGGCCAGACGCCGCTCGACCTCACCATGCCGTTCGACCAGCACGCGCCGGCGTTCGGCGACGCCCGCCACCCGGACCTCGAGCTCTTGGCGTCGCCCCACCAGGTGAGCCCGGTGCTCCTCGAGCTCCCGCCACGCGTCGAGCGCGTCGTGCAGATCGGGCACCGCACTGGCCAGCTGTGCCTGCTCCGTCGTGACGTCGGCCAGTCGGTGCTGCGCGGCCAGGACAGCGCCACGCGCCTCCTCGAGTTCGCCCGACACCCGGCGCTGCTCGTCGCCCGATCGCTCCGTGTCGATCTGCGCCGCCGCGACGGCGGCGTCATGGCGGTCCGCCGTCCGCTCGGCCGCGGCCACGCGCGTCGCGCGCCCGGGACAACACGATGCGGGCCTCGGACAGCTGCGCCCGGGTCAGCTCGGCGGCGGCGGCGGCGGCCTCCGCCCGGCTGCGGGCCTCCTCGACGGCGGCGGCGGTGACGACGCCGGAGCCCGAGCGCACGCGCCACCCACTGGCGGCAAAACGGTCGCCCTCGATCGTCACCACGATGAGGTCGTCGCGACCGAGCGAGAGGTCGATCGCCTCTTCCCAGCCGTCGACGCGCACGGCCCGCCCGATCAGCGTGTCGAGCACGGACTCCGCGACGGCACCGCCGCTGGCGCGCCCGGACGTGGCGGCGGACCGGCTCTGCACTGCTGCCGGGCGGCAACGCGCCGACATCGGCCGCAGACTGGCGCGGTGCGAGTACGGCGCCCGTGACGCCGCGCTCGCGCAGTGTCGACAGCGCCGCTTGTGCGGCGCGTCGCCCATCGACGACGACGGCCGCGACGCCAGCACCCGCCGCCGCCTCGAAGGCGGCCTCCCAGCCCCCGTCGACCTCGACCAGATCCACCAGCGAGCCAACGACCCCGTCGACGTCGCGCAGCAGCTCGCGACCACCGGCGCCTTGGAGGTCCGACAGCGCACGCTCCAGCGCCTCGGCGCGGGCGGCGCCGCGGTGGCGCGCCTCTTCGGCCTCGTCGGCTGCGGCCTGGGCCACTTCGGCCTCGCGTACTGCTGCCTCGAGCTCGGTGGCCCGCGCCGTGAGGTCGGTGTGGAGGACTTCAGTGGCCTGCTCGAGCTCGCCGGCGGTGGTGACCAGCAGGTCGGCGCGGACTGCCGCCGCGGTGGACCGCTCCTCGAGCGACGACACTCGTGCGACCAGCGCGTCGAGATCCTGCTGTTCGCGCACGGCGGCCCGCGAGGCCTGCTCGGTGCGGGCCCGCACGCGGACGATGGCCTGATCGGGCGCCTCGCCGCCGAGCACGTCGGCCCAGCGCTGGCGCAGGGACGCCTCTTCGTCGGCCAGCGCGGTCTGTGCGAGGGCCAGCTCCTCGCGTTCGGGCGCGCCCCCCGCCGCCTCTTCGGCCTCGGCGACGGCCAGCTCGGTGGCCAAGCGCGCGGCTTCAGCCTCCAGCGTGGACACCACGTCGACATCGGCTGCCGCGTCGAGCGCCGCCATCACACCCCGTCCGCGCTCGCGCAGGACCCCCGAGAGACCGCGGGCGCGCTCGACCAGACCCTGCACCCGGCCGAGGGCGTTGGCCAGGTCTTCCTCCCGGCGCGACGACAACTCGGCGGTCGTGCTCGTGGCCTCGGCGTCGAGCTGCTCGAGCGCCTCGTGCAGCTCGCTCTCCTCGTCGCGACACACGGTCAGGCCGGTGGCGGCCGACCGTCTGCGGGCCACCAGGTCGGCCAGCTCCGCGCCGGCCAGGTAGCGGCGGACCGCGAGCAGCTCGCCGGCGACGGCATCGTGTGAACGCGCTGCCGCGGCCTGGCGCTCGAGGGGCCGGATCTGGCGTCGAACCTCGCGCACCAGGTCCCCCAGACGCTCGAGGTTCTCCGCGGTGGCGGCCAGGCGTCGTTCGGCCCGCTCGCGGCGTCGGCGGTGCTTGAGGACGCCTGCCGCCTCCTCGATGATCGCCCGGCGGTCCTCGGGCCGGGCGTTGAGCACCGTGTCGAGCTGGCCCTGACCGATGATCATGTGCTGCTGACGGCCCACGCCCGAGTCGCTCAGCAGCTCTTGAATGTCCATCAGGCGACAGGGCGCGCCGTTGATGGCGTACTCGCTGTCACCCGAGCGGAAGAGCGTGCGGGTGATCGTCACCTCGGCGAGGTCGATGGGCAGCTTGCCCGACGCGTTGTCGATGGTCAGCGAGACTTCGGCCCTCCCGAGCGGGGGCGCGACGAGGTGCCTGCGAAGATGACGTCTTCCATCTTGGCAGAGCGCAACGAGCGTGGGCCCTGCGCGCCGAGCACCCAGGTGACCGCGTCGACGACATTGGACTTGCCGCTCCCGTTCGGGCCGACAACCACCGTGATGCCGGGCTCGAACTCCAGCACGGTCGGGTCCGCGAACGACTTGAACCCCTTCACGCTGAGCGACTTCAAGAACATCGGGGCGACCCTACCGGCTGCCTGCGGGGTGGGTGGGGACTTGGATTGGCCTCCCACGAAGCCCGCTCCGAGGGTCTCGGGGTGGGTCTCGGCGAGGGTCTCGGCGAGGGTCTCGGCGAGGGTCCGGGGGTGGGTACCGGCCAGGGGTGCTCACACCTGGTGAGGGTTGGGGGACCTAGACCTGGCAGTGCTCGCAGAAGAAGGTGGAGCGCCCGCCGGCCTTGACCCGCACGATCAGGTTGCGGCAACGCCGGCATGGTTCGCCCTCGCGGTCGTAGACCTGGTGCGAGCCCTGGAAGTCGCCGATCTCGCCGAAGAGGTCCCGGTACTGCTCGTCGGCCAGCGACGAGCCGCGGTGCTTGATCGCATCGGCCAGCGTCTCGACGATGGCCCGATAGAGCCGTCGCACCTCGGTGGCGGTCAGCGAGTTGGCCGCACGGTCGTAGCGCAGGCCGGCCTGGTAGAGCATCTCGTCGGAGTAGAGGTTCCCGATGCCGGCGGTGAAGCTCTGGTCCATCAGCAGCGGCTTGATCGCGCCCGAATGCTGGTGCAGCAGCGCGCCGAACCGGTCCCAGCTCATGAGGTCCTCGATCGGGTCGAAGCCCAGGTGGGCCAGCTCCGGGACGGCCTTGCGGATCGCCGTACCGTCACCGCCGGCCGTGCCTGAGACCGGCGACAACGGTGTGCCGTCGGCCTTGAGCGGCGGCGTGGACACGAACAGCTCGCCGAAGGTTCGGGGATCGACGTAGCGCAGCTCGCCACCCTGGGTGAAGGTGATCACGACGTGGGTGTGCTTGGGCTTGGGATCCTTCACCGACTTGACCCGGAGCAGCTGGCCGCTCATGCCGAGGTGCACCACCAGGGTGTCCCCGCTGTCGAGGGTCAGGAGCAGGTACTTGCCGAGCCGTCCGACCGACTTGATGGTGCGCCCCTCGAGCAACGCCCGGAAGTGCTTGGCCGAGGCGTGCCGGCGCACCGAGCGGCCGTTGGCCACCGAGACGGTCTTGATCTTGCGCCCCACCACTTCGCGCGCCAGGTCCTGGCGCAATGTCTCGACTTCGGGCAGTTCAGGCACCGTTGAGCTCCTCCCAGGCGGCCCGGGCCGCCTCCTGCTCGGCGTCCTTCTTGGAACGCCCCTCGCCGATGCCGCACATGGTCCCGCCCAAGAAGACCTTGGCCACGTAGGCCCGGTCGTGGTCGGGGCCCGAGCCCTCGACGACATAGCGCGGGGTCCCCTCCCCGTCGCGCACCGCCCGCTCCTGGAGCCGGCTCTTGTGATCGAAGTCGTCAGGCTCCTCGCCGGCGCGGGCGATGGCATCCCCCAGCTCGCGCAGGACCAGCGTCTGGGCGGCCTCCCACCCGGCATCGAGGTAGACGGCACCGAGGACGGCCTCGAAGGCGTCGGCGAGGATCGAAGCCTTGGCCCGACCCCCCGAGCCCTCTTCGCCCCGCCCGAGCAGGAGCACCTCACCCACGCCGAGGCGCCCCGCGACCTGGGCCAACACGCGGGCGTTGACGACGGCCGAGCGCACCTTGGCCAGCTTCCCCTCGGGGAACTCGGGGTAGCGGTCGTAGCTGTAGCGGGCGACGACCAACCCGAGGACGGCGTCGCCCAGGAACTCGAGCCGCTCGTTCGAGGGCGCGCCGCCTTCTTGCTCCCCACACCAGCTGCGGTGTGCGAGGGCGTGCTGAAGGAGGCTCAGGTCGCCGAAGGTGTGGCCAAGTCGTTCGGCCAGCATGGCCGCACCCTCAGCGCCGGCCTCAACCCGCCTCGAGCTTGGCGTAGACGTAGTCAACGGCGTCCCGGACCGTGCGAAGGTCCTCTAGATCCTCATCGTCGATGCGAAACCCGACGGTCCGCTCCCCCAGCTCCTCTTCGAGGGCCTCGACCAGCTCGATCAGGGCCAGGGAATCGGCATCGAGGTCCTCCACGAAGGAGGCACCCTCGGTGATCGACGAGGGGTCGGTTTCCAAGATGTCGGCCAGCAGGTCGCGGATCAGCTCGAACACCCCGTTGCGGTCGAGAGGGCCCTGCTTGCTGTGGGTTTCGGCTGGCACGCCACCCAGTGTAGGTCTTGAGGGGCCAGAACCGCCCGTTTATGGGGTTTGAACTGGATCTTTAGCGTTCTTGGCCGGAATGCACCGCCGCCGCCACCTGGTCTGCGAGGCCCCTGGAGGCGCACTCGTGCGCAACGAGGACGGCGTTCATCATGGCCGTTGCACTGGAGGACCCGTGGCTGATCACGCAGACACCGTTGGTCCCGAGCAACATGGCGCCGCCCGTGTTCTCGGGCTCGAACTGGGCGGCCAGCGGCAACAGGTACGGGAGCAGGACCGACGACGCCTCCCTGGTGGCGTCGTCGGTGCCGAAGACGCCCAGCATCGTGTCGAAGAGGAAGCGCAGCGAGCCCTCGAGGGCCTTGAGCGCCACGTTCCCGGTGAAGCCGTCGGTGACGATCACGTCGGCCGGCGAGGGCAGGAGGTCCCGCCCCTCGAGGTTCCCGATGAACTCGAAGCCCTTCTCCGCCGCGAGGAGGGCGTGCGCCTCCTTCACGAGCGGGGTGCCCTTGGAGGGCTCCTCGCCGATGGAGAGCAGCCCGACGCTGTTCCCGGTGGCGCCCGCACCGCCCGACTCGGTGCCGAAGCGGGCGGCCACGTAGGCCGCGCCCATCTGGGCGAACTGCACGAGCATCTGCGCCGTGCACTCGGCGTTGGCGCCGGCGTCCACCAGCACGGCCGGTGTCCGCCCGAGGCGCGGCAGCGGGGTGGCGATGCACGGCCGCACCACTCCGGGCAGGCGGCCCATGCGCAGGAGCGCCGAAGCCATGGTCGCCCCGGTGTTGCCGGCCGAGACCATGGCCGACGCCTTGGCGTCGCGGACGAGCTCGGCGGCGCGTACCAGCGAGGAGTCCTTCTTGCGGCGCACCGCGCTGGCCGGGTCCTCGTCCATGGCGATGACCTCGGTGCAGGCGACCAGGTCCAGGCCCAGGGTGTCGCCCACCTGCTCGGGCGGGCCGACCAGGACGACCCGCACGCCGTGCTCGTCGACGGCGCGGCGGGCGCCCTCGACGATGTCGCCGGGGGCCTTGTCGCCACCCATCGCGTCGACGGCGACGGGGAGGGTGGCCAGTGTCTCGGGCGCCGGGCGCTCGCCCCGGCGGCTCAAGTCAGTCGACCTCGACCGCTTGGCGCCCCTTGTACCAGCCGCAGCTGGGGCAGACGACGTGCGGCGTCTTCGCCGCCTGGCAGTGCGGGCACACGCTGCGAGGCGGCCGGCCCAAGCGCCACGCCGCAGCCTGGTGGCTGCGGCCCTTCGCCTTGGACTTCTTCTTCTTCGGGACAGCCATGGACGGTCTCCAACGATCGGTTCTGAGGACGCCGTCGGGGTGCTGGGCGCCGAAGCAAGCTGCGGAGGAAGCCCTCCGGGACCGGCTACCGGAGCACGTCGAGGTTAGCCCACCGGGGATCCCGAGGGGCAACGCAGCCGCAGTCGCCCTCATTTCGGTTCGCCCCGCACTGGGGGCAGAGGCCGGCGCAGTCGTCGCGGCACAGCGGCGCCATGGGCAACTCGAGCACGATGGCGTCGCGCACCATCGGGCCGAGGTCGATGTCGCCGTCGGTAATCGGGTAGAGCTCCTCGTCCGAGGCGCCCGCCAGCGGGTCGTCGGCGAAGCGCTCGTGGACACCGATGTGCAGCTCGCCCGACACCGGCTCGGCGCAGCGGCGGCAGATGCCGACCCAGGGGGCGCTCACGGTGCCCTCCACCTCGATCCCGCCCTCGAAGGCGTGCAGGGTCACGTCGACCTCGGCCTCGGCGCCGGCGGGGACCACGCTGCGGCCCGGATCGATGCCCGCCTCGTCCAGGGGGCCGGCGAGTGCGACCTCGCCGTGGCGCACCTCGTGGGCGGACTGCCCCGAGCGGCGCAGCCGGGCCACGTGGACGACGAAGGGCTTGGCGGGCTCCCATCAGGACTGGTCCTGATCGAAGAAGCCGTCCTCCTCGCTACCAGGCTCCGTCGTCGTCCTTGGCCGCCTCCACGAGCGGCGCGGCCAGCTTGGCCCGGCCGGCGTGCACCGTGCGGGTCAGCCGGTCGAGCACGATCTCCATGCCCGCCAGCTTGGTGTCCACGAAGTCCTCGGCCTGGTGGCGCAGCGCGCGCGCTTCCTCGTTGGCGTCGTCGAGGATGCGCTGGGCCACGGCGTTGGCCTGGCGCACGATCTCGGTCCGCTGCACCATGTGCTCGGCCTGGGCGCGGACATCGTCCATCAGCGCCCCGGCCTCACGCGTGCGCTCGGCCATGAACTCCTCGCGCTCGCGCAGGAGCCAGCGCGCCTGGCGCAACTCCTCGGGGAGGCATTCGAGCGCGGACTGCACCAGCGAGGTCACCTCGTCGCGCGACACCATCACCGACGACGACAGCGGCATTGACTTGGCCGCCGCCACCAGATCGAGCAGCTGGTGCAGGATCGACTCGATGCCGACCTCGTCGACCGGCTGGTCCTCCTCCACATCGAGGAACTGGTCGCTCATCGAGTCGCCCACCTCTCGCCAGCGCTCCTTTTCCGTCGTACTTCGCCTTGAGCGCCTCGGCCACCGGCTTGGGCACGAAGGCCGAGACGTCGCCGCCGAAGCGCCACACCTCGCGCACCAGCTTGGAGGCCACGAAGGACCACTCGGGGCTGGTCGGGATGAAGATCGTCTCGACGCCCGAGAGGTGGTTGTTCATCTGGGCCATCTGCATCTCGGCCTCGAAGTCCGAGACGGCGCGCAGCCCGCGCACGATCGCCGTCGCGCCGACGTCACGCGCCACGTAGACAAGCAGCGTCGAGACCGAGACGATGCGCACCGACGGGATGTGCGCCACCACGTCCTCGAGCATGGCCTGGCGTTCCTCGAGGTCGAAGAGCGGCTTGCCCTTCTGCGGGTTGCGCAGCGCCGCCACCACGACCTCGTCGAAGAGCTTGCTGGCCCGCTCCACGATCTCGACATGGCCGTTGTGGATCGGGTCGAAGGAGCCGGGGAAGAGGCCGACCTTCACGAGCCGGTCCCGCTGCGCTGTGCCACGGTGACGAGCGTACCGCCGTAGCGACGCTCTCTTACGACCATCAAGCCCTCGGGGAGGCCGATCGGCGCCGAGGATTCCAAGACGACGAGCGGTGCGCGCAGCGCCTCGAGGAGGGCCGGCCAGTCGTCGAAGTCGTAGGGCGGGTCGCACAGGGCGAGGTCGAACCCGCGCGTCGGCCGGGGCGCCCTGCAACCACTCGGGCAGGGTGGCCCGCACCAGCGTGACGGTCTCGGCATCGAGGCCGACGGCGCGGAGGTTCTGGCGCACGGCGGCGAGGGCGTCGGCGTCCCGGTCGACGAAGGTCGCGGAGGCCGCCCCCCGTGACAGCGCCTCGAGCCCGAGGGCGCCGCTCCCACAGAAGAGGTCCACCACGTGGAGACCCTCGACCCCACCGTGCGAGCCCAAGATGTCGAAGATCGACTCGCGCACCCGGTCCGACGTCGGACGCACCGACCGGGGCAGCTTGGCGGCCAGCCGGCGCCCGCGGCTCCGGCCCCCGATGACCCGCATCCGCCCACCCTACGGCGGCGGGAGGCGCCGGCTAGCTCTTGAAGAGGTACTCCCCCTCGTCCTCGCTCAAGAGCAACTTGACCTCGTCGGCCAGGCCGGGATGGTCGTCGAGCTGCGGGTCCTCCGCGACCAGCACGTCGGCGACGCGACGGGCCTCGGCGAGCAGGGCGAGGTCACCGGGGTCGGTCAGCGAGGCCAGGCGCAGGTCGCTCTGCCCTTTCTGGCGGGCCCCGAAGAGCGTGCCCTCACCGCGCACCCGCAGGTCGGCCTCCGCAAGGGCGAACCCGTCGGTCGAGGCCGCAACCGCTTCGAGGCGCTCGTTCCCCTCCTCGCCACCGAGGAGGTAGCACCAGCTGGGCGTGCCGCCACGGCCAACCCGGCCGCGCAGCTGGTGCAGCTGGGCGATGCCGAAGCGGTCCGCGCTCTCGACGATCATCACGGTCGCCTCCGGCACGTCCACGCCGACTTCGATCACGGTCGTCGCCACCAGGACCTCGAGCTCGCCGGCCCGGAAGCGGCTCATCACCTCCTCGCGGGCCGCGGGCGCCATCTGCCCGTGCAAGAGCCCGACCCGGAGCCCTGCCAGCTCGCCTGCGGAGAGGCGCTCGTACTCCTCGGTGGCCGACTTGGCCTCCACCCGGAGAGACTCGCCGACCAACGGGCAGACGACGAAAGCCCGGTGACCGGCGGCCGCCTCCTCGTGGACCTTGGTCCAAGCGCGCTCCTCGCCGTGGTGGCCCTCACCGGGCAGCCACTCGGTCGTGACCGGCACCCGGCCCGGGGGCAGCTCGTCGAGGGTGGTCAGGTCGAGGTCGCCGAAGATCACCATGGCGGCCGTCCGCGGGATCGGCGTCGCCGTCATGACCAAGAGGTCGGGATCGCCGTCGGCTCCCTTGGCGCGCAACGTGGCCCGCTGCTCGACCCCGAAGCGGTGCTGCTCGTCGATCACGACGCAGCCGAGCGAGGCGAAAGTGACCTCCTCGGTGAGCAACGCGTGCGTGCCCACGACGATGGAGACCTCGCCGGTGGCCAGGCCCTCGAGGACCGCGGTGCGCGCCTTGCCCTTGATCCGGCTGGTCAACAGCTCCACCCGCACCTCGCCGCCCGCCATGCCGCCCGGGCCCTCGAGGTCGCCGAGCAACGCGCGCACGGCGGAGAAGTGTTGTTCGGCCAGCACTTCGGTCGGCACCATCAGCGCACCCTGGTGCCCGCTCTGCACCGCGGCGAGCAGCGCGGCCAGCGCCACGACCGTCTTGCCCGAGCCCACGTCGCCTTGGAGCAGGCGGTGCATCGGGAACGGGCCCGCCATGTCGGCCACGATGACGGCGAGGGCGCGGCGCTGCGCCGTGGTCAGCTCGTAGGGCAGCGCGGCCAGGAAGCGCGCCAGCAACGTGTCGGACACGCCGCCGGTGACCTCGCGGGGCGACACGTTGTGATGCAGGGCGCGGGCGTTCACCTCGAAGGCGCGCCGGCGCAGCACCAGCGCGAGCTGCGTGCGGAACAACTCGTCGAAGACGAGCCGGCGCCGCGCCGCGTCCTTGGCCTCGAACGATTCGGGCTGGTGGATCGCGGCGAACGCATCGGTGCGGCCCCACAGCTCGAGCGAGGCGCGCCACTCGGCTGGGAGCGGGTCGGCGAACTCGCCGGCGCGTTCGAGCGCTTCGGCGACGAAGGAGCCGATCTCCCAGCTCGTCAACCCCACCTTGGCCGAGGCGGGGTACACGGGGAGGATGCGCAGCGTGCGCCGGCCGGGCGTCACGCCGGCGACGACGTCGACCACGGGGTTGGCCATCTGGCGGGTGCCCCGGTACTCGGTCACCTTCCCGAAGAAGATCGCCTCGGTGCCGGCTTCGAGCTGCTTGGCCCGCCAGGGCTGGTTGAAGAAGACGATCTTGAGCCGGCCGGTCTCGTCGCGCACCACGGCGTCGACCACGGCTCGTCCCGTCCGCGCCCGCCGGGCGTGCACCGACTGCACGGCCGCCAGCACCGCCGCCTCGTCGCCGACGACGAGGTCGGACACGTCCGCCTGGCGCGTGCGGTCGATGTAGCGCCGCGGGTAGGTCGTGACCAGATCGAGCACGGTCTCGATGCCGAGCTCCGCCAGCATCGCGGTCCGCCGCTCGGACACGCCACCGAGCCGCGAGACCTCGATGGCGCGCAGCGCGCTGAGGGTGCGAGCGCTACTCAATCCCCAACAGGTACGGGTAGAGAGGTTGGTCGCCCTGGTGTACCTCGAGCGCGACGTCGGGGTGTTCCTCGGAGAGCCACTCCTCGATCCGTCTCGTGTCCGCCTTGCGGGCGCCCTCGCCCTCGATGAGCGTCACCAGCTCGTGGTCGGGCTCGAGCAGGCGGTCGAGGAGGAGCCGCGTGCTCAGGACCACGTTGTCGGCGATGGACACGACGCCGTCGCGGGAAATCCCGATGTAGTCGCCCTCGTGCACCTCGCCGGCGTCGGTGGTCGAGTCGCGCACGGCACGGGTCACTTCGGCGGGCACCACGCGTGCGGCCGACGTCGCCATCGACGCACTGTTGGACCCCGCGTCGGCGGCGGGGTCGTAGGCCAGCAGGGCGGCGAAACCCTCGACGATCGAACCGGTCGCCACGACGCGCACCGTCTTGGTGGTGAGCGAGTCGACCTGCTCGGCCACCGGCTCGATGTTCTTGTTGTTGGGCAGGATCACCACCTCCGCCGAGCCGACCGACTCGACGGCCTTGACGAGGTCGGCCGTCGCCGGATTCATCGTCTGGCCCCCGACGACGAGATGGTGCACGCCGAGCGAACGGAAGATGCGCCCGATGCCGTCCCCGGACACGACCGCGACCACGCTCGTCGTGGGGGGCGGTCCCGTCCCCTCGATGCTCGGCCCCGCGCCCGGTGCGCCGACGCTCTCGCGCACCCAACGCTCCTCCTCGACCTGCTCGTCGAGGTCGGTGACCCGGATGCGCGACGGTCGTCCGGCGTCCACGCCAGCCTCGACGGCCGCGCCCACGTCGTTGGTGTGGATGTGGCAGTTCCACAGGCCGTCGCCGCCGACCACGACGATGGAGTCACCGATGCCGGCCCACACCTCCTTGAACGCCTCGATGGAATCGTCGGGGGCGGCGAGCATGTACATGACCTCGTAGCGAAGATCGCCGGCCGCGTGCAGCTCACGGCCGTCGGCACCGCCGTCCCCTGTCGCTGCCCCGAAGGTCATGTGTCCATTGAGCGCACCGAGGTCGGGGGCGGCGACACCAGAGGGCTCGGGCAGGGGCCGCCCGTCGAGCACGAGCAAGAACGCGTCGAGCAGGAGGAGGAACCCCGAGCCGCCGGCATCGACGACACCCGCCTGCGCGAGGACCGGCAGCATCTCGGGGGTGTGGGCCAGCGCATCGGCGGCCTCGCCCCGTGCGCCCTCGACGACGTCCACGAGGCCAGACCCCCCGGCAGCCTCGGCGCCCTCGGCCGCGGCAGACGCGACGGTGAGGATGGTCCCCTCGACCGGGCGCACCACGGCGCGCCGGGCCAGCTCGGCGGCATGCGTCATGGCGTCGACCAGCAGCTCGGGCCCCACGCCGGCGTCGCCGGCGCCGCCCATGCGCTCGCTCATGCCACGCAGGAGCTGGGAGAGGATCACGCCGGAATTGCCGCGGGCGCCCATGAGGGACCCGTGCCCGATGGCCTTGCACACCTCGGCCAGGCCCGCCCCGGGGTCGACTCCCTCGAGCTCGCTCACGACGGCCTCGAGCGTGAGGGCCATGTTCGTGCCGGTGTCCCCGTCGGGCACCGGGTAGACGTTCAACCGGTTGATGTCGGTCTGGTGCAACCGGAGTGCGTCCCGGTACCCCCCCATGACGGCGCGCAGGTCATCGGCGCCGAGGGTCGCCGGGGCGGTCATGGCTGGTGATGCTAACCTTTGCGCTGTTCGTGAAGGCCTGCGTGGTCTGTCAACCGCGGCCTCCCCCAGGAAGGTTCACCCCATGGCATCAGTGTGCGACATCTGCGGCAAGAAGCCCTCGTTCGGCATGAACGTGAGCCACTCGCACCGGCGCACCAAGCGGCGGTGGAACCCCAACATCCAGCGGGTACGGGCCCTCGTCGACGGGGCGCCCAAGCGCCTGCACGTGTGCACCTCGTGCATCCGGGCCGGCAAGGTCACCAAGCCGCTGCGCCGGACCCACGAGGCTGCGCCGGCTGAGGTCGGCACCTCACGGCGCTAGGCCGGGGGTTCGGGCGCGGCGCCAACGGCTGCGTCCTCGACGACCGGGATCGGGAGATCGACCCAGACGTTGTTCTGCCAGCGCCGACGAGCCGTCCAGGCTGAGCCGTCCCAGTAGCTCTGCTCACCGGCACCGAGGGCACCCGAGCGGTACCAACCTGGTGCGGCAGAAACAACCTCGGCCGTCTGCGTTCCCTGTGCGACCTGGCCAGCCTGACCGACCGGACCAGCCGGCGCGGGAGCAGTGGGCGTCATGGCAGCGCCAACGGCCAGCCCACCCACCGGCGCCACTGGAGCCGGCATGTGGCGAGCCCAGGTTGGCCCCGCCACCCGAGACGTGTCGCGACGCACAGGTCCCTCGAGCGCGGGCCACGCCAAGAAGCTGAAGACGATGAACATCACCCAGGCCGCCAGCCACCCGAGAACGGAGGCCCAGAACCAGAACTTGAGGTTCGAGAGGTTGTTGACGGTGAACGTGTCGATGTCGTTCCTCTCGAGCACCCAGAAAATGACCATGCAGGTCTGTGGAACCGCGTCGACGAGGACCCACCATCCCGAGTAGCCCGCCTTCGTGATGACCTGGTACCAGGCCAGGGGTGACAACAAAAAGAGGACGACGAAGAGCACCGTCAACAGATCGTTCACCGCAGCACCTTCTCGACTTCCCGCTCGGCGCCATTCGCCAAGACCGCCTGGCGAATAGTCAAATGGGTGGCGACAGAGAACGGCAGAGCCGTCAGTCACGTTTTGCAGCGAAGCTGTCGTGTGTTGTCGAAGTATTGTTGGACGAACGCGGACGCGCTCGTGACCGACACCGGAGCAGTGCGTGCCTACCCCAACCGGTGCTGCCACCCAAGTCGCTCGAGCGCGCCCGACCCCAGGGACCTGACGTCGGGATCCTCGACGACCTCGCCCAGACGAACGGGCACTCGCAGCCCGGCGTCGGCGAACGCGTCCCCCAACGCCGCGGCGCCACCCGCCCCCGCCGCGATGACCAACTCGTAGTCCTCCCCACCCCCGAGCGCCTCGTCGTGGCTCGCGCCGCCGGCCACGGGCACGTCCGAGAGTTCGAAGCCCACCTCGGACGCATCGGCGAGCCGGTGCAGGTCCAGTGCCAGCCCGTCGGAGACGTCGATCATGGCGTGCGCGCCGCACTCGCGGGCAACGGCCCCCTCGCGCAACCGGGCCACCGGCCGGCGGTAGGACCACTCGTCGTCAGCTGCCTCCACGCCGGCCCGCAGCTCCCGCAGCCCTGCCGCCGACCCACCGCAAGGCCCGGTCACGAGCAGGAGGTCGCCTGGCCTGGCCCCCGAACGCGACACCGGAGGAGGCCCGCCCTTCTCCACCACACCGAGCACGGTCACCGCCACAACCACCTCGGCCGCTTCGGACACGTCGCCCCCGACGACAGGGCAGCCGCTCGCTGCCGACGCCTCTGCCACTCCCTCCATCACGCCGAGCGCCAGCGCCCCCTCGCCGGTGCCACCGGGCACGCACAACGCGATGAGTGCACCCAATGGCGTCGCCCCCATGGCGGCCAGGTCGCTCAGAGCCTGCATGAGCGCCTTCCACCCCACGTCAGCCGGGCGGCAGAGCGCGAGGTCGACGTGGACGCCGTCGACGACGCTGTCCACGGAGACGACCAGAGAACCCCCGTCCGGCGTGGCGAGGACCCCGGCGTCGTCGCGCAAGCCGAACGACTCGATCCCGTTCCCGAGGATGCCCCGAATAGACTGCAGGAGCTCGTCTTCCGAGGCGAGAGGTGGTGTGTGCGCAGGTTTGGGGGATCCCACTGCACATGCCTAGCATTGGACCCCACCGAAACCGGTCGGACGAAGGAGCAGATCCCCCCGATATGGCGCCTACCAAGCACGCGAAACTTCTGGCCTGGGTCGACGAGGTTGCAAAGCTGACCACGCCCGACCGGATCGAATGGTGCGACGGCTCCGCCGACGAGTACGACCGGCTGTGCCAGGAGCTCGTCGACGGCGGCACGTTCACCCGCCTGAGCGACGCCAAGCGGCCGAACAGCTACTGGGCCCACTCGGACCCCGGCGACGTGGCCCGGGTCGAGGACCGGACGTTCATCTGCTCGGAAAAGGAGATCGACGCCGGCCCGACGAACAACTGGCGAGATCCCGCCGAGATGCGCGCGCACCTCGACGGCCTTTTCAAGGGCGCCATGAAGGGCCGCACGATGTACGTCGTCCCATTCTCGATGGGCCCACTCGGCTCCGACATCGCGCACATTGGCGTGCAGCTCACCGACTCGGCCTACGTCGCGGTGTCCATGCGCATCATGACCCGCATGGGCGCCGGTGCGCTCGAAGTGATTGGCGACGACGGCGAGTTCGTTCCCTGTCTGCACTCGGTGGGCGCGCCGCTCGAAGCGGGGCAGCGACGACGTCGCCTGGCCGTGCAACGCGGAGAACAAGTACATCGTCCACTTCCCCGAGACGCGCGAGATCATCTCCTACGGCTCGGGCTACGGCGGCAACGCCCTACTTGGCAAGAAGTGCTTCGCGCTGCGCATCGCCTCGGTCATGGCACGCGACGCCGGCTGGATGGCCGAGCACATGCTCATCTTGAAGCTCACCTCCCCCGAGGGCGACACCCGCTACATCGCCGGCGCCTTCCCCTCGGCGTGCGGCAAGACCAACCTCGCCATGCTGATCCCGACCATCGACGGCTGGAAAGTCGAGACGGTCGGTGACGACATCTGCTGGATGAAGTTCGGTGCCGACGGCCGCCTCTACGCCATCAACCCCGAGGCCGGCTTCTTCGGCGTGGCGCCCGGCACCAACACGCACACCAACCCCAACGCCATCCTCACCCTCGACGGCAACTGCATCTTCACCAACACCGCGCTGACCGACGACGGCGACATCTGGTGGGAGGGCATGACCGACGCGCCGCCGGCCCACCTGATCGACTGGAAGGGCAACGACTGGACGCCCGAATCGGGCACGACCGCCGCGCATCCCAACGCCCGCTTCACCGCCCCGGCCGCCCAGGACCCGGCCATCGCGCCGGAATGGGAAGACCCGACCGGCGTGCCGATCAGCGCCATCCTCTTCGGCGGCCGCCGCGCCGGCGTCGTCCCGCTCGTCTTCCAGTCGCACGACTGGGAGCACGGCGTCTTCCTCGGTTCCATCATGGCGTCGGAGACCACAGCGGCACAGGCCGGCGCCGTGGGCAACCTGCGGCGTGATCCCTTCGCCATGCTGCCGTTCTGCGGCTACAACATGGCTGACTACTTCGCGCACTGGCTCAGCATCGGCGCGGAAGCACCCGACCGCGACGCCCTGCCGAAGATCTTCTACGTCAACTGGTTCCGCAAGGACGCTGACGGCAAGTTCCTCTGGCCCGGCTACGGCGAGAACTCACGCGTGCTCGAGTGGATCTTCAACCGCGTGACCGAAAAGGCGCCGGCCACCGACACCCCGATCGGCTGCGTGCCGACGGTCGACGCCATCGATACGGACGGCATCGACGTGGCTCCCGAGGCCATGGAGGAGCTGTTGCGCATCGACGTGGACGGCTGGCGCGCCGAGGTCCCGCTCATCCGGGAGTACTACGCGCAGTTCGGCGACCGGCTGCCCAAGGCCCTCGCCGACCAGACGGACCTGCTCGCGCAGCGCCTGGGCTGAGTCCGCACCGCGAGCCGACCCGAGCCGACCCGAGCCGACCCGAGCCCGCCGGGGGCGCTGACGTCAGCCCCCCGGGCTGCCCGCCCCCCCCATCTCGTTGCCGAGGTCGCGCACGTTGCGCCGCACCACGCGGGTCGCCTGGGTAGCTCGCCGCCCCGACACGTAGGACAGCCCGCCGAGCGCGGCCAGTACCCCCATGGTGGCGTCGCCCTGGGGCAGTGAGAACGCGATGATCACCGGGATCAACGAACCCACCACCCACACCAGCTGCTGGCGCATGCCGAAGCGGGCAAACGCGCGGCCTTGGGCCGAAAGTGGGATGTAGCGCTGGGTCATGGCGTCGAAGGACGGCTGGGCCACCGCGCCGCACAGGCCGACCATGAAGGCGAGGACGACCTGGGCGAACAGCGTGCCCCAGACCGCGCAGCCGATCGCCGTGGCCGCGATCACCCACAGCGACGAGAGCAGCAGCTGTTGTTCGCTCAGGCGTTTGCGCAGCCTCCCGACCAGGACCAGGCCCACGATGGCGCCGGCGCCCGTCCCCGCCAGCACCAACCCGTACCAATAGAGGCCGACGCCGTGCATGCGCCGCAGCCCGAAGGCGAGCATGAACGTCATGAACCCGGTCAGGCCGCGCACGATGCACATGGCTGTCAGGCCGAGCATCACTTCGGGGTTGGCGATCGGCTGCAGCTTCAACAGGTCCTGCTCGCGGGCCACCGCCTCACCCGCCTGCCCGTACTCGCGCACGCGCGTGGACTCGTCGGTCCACAGCCGCTCAGCCTTGCCTTCCGAGAACACAGGCAGACGGATGCCCGCGACGATGGCGCCCACGAAGATCAACGTGGCGAAGACGAGGACGGACGGGGAGCCGGCCAGCTTGTAAAGGATGACGGCCGGAATCGAGACGATGAAGCCGGCCACGGTGCCGAGCAAGGTAAGACGCGCGTTGAGCGTCGCGTAGCCAGCCTGCTCGCCCTCCCCGCCGGGGCCGGTCAGTTCGGCCATCTCGGGGACGAGCGCGCCCTTGGTGACGAGGTAGAGCTTCTGACACACGAGGATCAAGAAGGCGAGCGGGAAGAGCAGCAGGCTGTGGAGGTGCGTCGCCATGAGTGGGCAGAGCACCGCCTGTCCGATGGCCGAGGCGACCACCATGAGCCGGCGCGCGCCGCGACTGCGGTCGATGAGCGGCCCGAGCAAGGGGGAGACGATGGCGAAAGGAGCGATCGTAAAAAGCAGGTACAGCAGGACCTTGTGGTCGGCGGCCGTCGGCGAGATGGAGAAGAAGAGCGAACCGGCCAGAGAGATCGTGACCACGGTGCCACCGCCGAGCATGGCGCACTGCACCAGCGAGAGCCGCCCGATCGGATTTGACTGGTCGAACAGGTCCTTCTGGGCCTGCTTGGCCATGTCCTTGAACTGCTCGATCTTGGGGGACTTCGCCACCAAGCCAATGTACGGTGTGCCGTGACCGTCCACGCGTACGTCCTGATCCAGACCGACGTCGGCAAGGCGGCTCACGTGGCTCAGCAGGTCAACGCGGTGGAGGGCGTCGTCGTGGCCGAGGGTGTGACCGGTCCCTACGACGTGATCGCCCGCGCCGAAGCGCCCACCATGAACGACCTGGGCCGCATGGTCGTCCGCGACGTCCAGCAGATCGAGGGCATCACGCGCACCATCACCTGTCCCGTCGTCCGGATCTGAGCGTGTCCCGCACGCCGGGCTAAGCGGTCGGCGTCATGCCGTGCTCCGGGTGCGGCGATCTTCGTGATCGTGATGCTCGACCGTCGGATCGGCGAAATACCCGTTTCGATTCCCGCGCCGGGCTAGATTCGTGCCGCCGTTGGACCGACCGGTCGGTATCTGGACGTTCCCTCCGGGCGCATCCGACGGCGAACGGGACGCGCGAGAAAACACTCGCCGGGGAAGGGAGACAACGTCACGATGGAGAAGCCCCATGCACCAGGGCGTCATTTGAGAGAAGCGATCACGCTGCGTAGCGCAAGTCTGCTCGCCGCAGTCGTGTGCACGCTGGCCTTCGCCTCGGCACTCAGTGCCCCGGCAGGAGCCCTCGGAGCGGGCGCTGGCACCGGTTTCGGGCCGCACGCCTCAGCAAGAACAGCGCCAGCTGCAGAGCGCGCGCATGACATTGCGCCGTTGACGTTGGCCAACTTCGTGGTGACCGACCTGGCCACCAACAATTCCAGCGTCTACTCGTGGTCCAGCGTGACGGCGGTCAACAACGCCAACTCGTTTTGCAACGTCAGCACGACCAGCAATCTCTGCGTGAGTTATGGGACTGGTTCAGGACCCAACGGCGGGGAAATGGACCTGTCACCGCAGCCGGGCGGCGCCTGGCAGGCTGGCGCAATCTACGACCCGATCGAGTGGTCCCTCGGGAATCTCGGTCGCCGGACAAACCTGCCTCGGGGTGCAACCGCCCACGGTGAGCTCGGCGCTCGAAGTGGACCAGTACACATCCACGTCTGGTGCTCTCCAGAACCTGGCGGTGCAGTTCGATTGCACCACCAGCACGACCGACATCACCGGCACCATCGCCTACAACATCGTGCCGACGGATCCCGAAGACGGCTACTACGTGTTCGGTCAAGAGGGTGAGATCACCGGGTTCGGGAACGACAACTATCTGTCGTACCTGAACGGCGCGGAGTACTACAACCTCAACGGCCGATCGTGGGCATGGCCCCGACGGCCGACGGCGCGGGGTACTGGATGGTCGGGAGCGACGGCGGCGTCTTCGCCAGCGGGGACGCCGGTTTCTACGGGTCAACGGGCAACCTGCGCCTCAACAAGCCGGTGGTCGGCATGGCGGCGACCCCCGACGGCAAGGGGTACTGGTTCGTGGCCTCCGACGGCGGCATCTTCGCCTACGGTGACGCCGGCTTCTACGGCTCGCGTGGTGGCCAGCCGCTCAACAAGCCGATCGTCGGTATGGCGGCCACCCCCGACGGGAAGGGCTACTGGCTGGTCGCGTCCGACGGCGGCATCTTCGCCTACGGCGACGCCGGCTTCTTCGGTTCCCGGGGCGGACAGCCGCTGAACAAGCCGATCGTCGGCATGACGGCGACGCCGAGCGGGAACGGGTACTGGTTCGTCGCCTCCGACGGCGGGATCTTCTCCTACGGCGACGCCGGGTTCTACGGCTCGACCGGGAGCATCAAGCTCAACGAGCCCATCGTGGGCATGGCGGCAGCACCCGACGGACAGGGCTACTGGTTCGTCGCCTCCGACGGGGGCGTCTTCAACTACGGCTCGGCCGGCTTCGACGGCAGCCTGGGTGGGACGGGGGTCACCGACGCCGCCGGGATCTCGACGGGCATCTTGGGCAACCCGGCCTGAGCCGACAGCCACCGGCGCGGCAACGCGCCAGGCGCCGAAAGGAGGGCCTCTTCGGGGGCCCTCCTTTCGCGTGCTCGCTGTCAGCTGAGCGCCCCCGACTCGCGCAACTTCGCCACCGTGTCCTCCGACACACCCCACTCGAGGAGACCCGACACCGTGTCGCCTCCGGGCAGTGAGGGCGGCTTGGACACCACCGACGGCGTGCGCGAGAACCGCGGCGACGGCGCCGGCTGCACCCGGCCCTCCACCTCGATGAAGGTCGAGCGCGCCACGTTGTGCGGGTGCAGATGCGCCTCCCAAGCCGACAGGACCGGCACGACGCAGGCATCGGTGCCGTCGAAGACGGCCGTCCACTCGTCGCGGGTCTTGGTCTTGAAGATGGCGGCGAAGCGCTCCTTCATGGCGGGCCACTCCTCGCGTGAGTTCTGCGCGGGCAGCGAGGGGTCGTCCGCCAGCCCGAGACCCTCGAGCAGCGCGGCGTAGAACTGGGCCTCGATCCCCCCGACCGCCATCCACCGCCCGTCCGCCGTCTCGTAGGAGCTCGTAGAAGGGCGAGCCGCTGTCGAGCATGTTGGCGCTGCGCGACTCGTTCCAGATGCCGCCCTCGCGGAAGGCGTGGATCATCGTCATGAGCGTCGCCGCGCCGTCCACCATGGCCGCGTCGACGACCTGCCCGTGGCCCGAACGCGCCGCCTCCAACAACGCCGCCACCATGCCGAAGGCGAGCAGCATGCCGCCCCCGCCGAAGTCGCCCACCAGGTTCAGCGGTGGCACGGGCGCCTCGCCGCCCCGGCCGATGGACCACAACGCGCCCCCGATGGCGATGTAGTCGATGTCGTGGCCGGCCATGTTGGCCATGGGCCCGTCCTGGCCCCAGCCGGTCATGCGCCCGTAGACCAGCTTCGTGTTGCGGGCGAAGCAGGCGTCGGGACCGACGCCCAGCCGCTCGGCCACGCCGGGACGGAACCCCTCGACGAACCCGTCGGCGCTGCTCGACGAGATCGAGCACGAGCTCGACGGCGTCGGGGTCCTTGAGGTCGATCCCCACCGAGGGACGCGACCGGTTCAGCAGGTCCCAGTGCGGACCGGACCCAGCCGCACGCAACTCCTCGGCGCGCTCGACCGCACCGGGCGCAGCACGCTCGAGCCGCAACACCTCCGCACCGGCGTCGGCCAGCATCATGCATGTGAACGGCGCCGGCCCGATGCCCGCCAGCTCGATGATCTTGATCCCACTCAGCGGTCCACTGCGCTCGGCCATCGCAGGATGCTGACCCGAGCCCGCGGTGGCGGTCAAGCCGGTCCGACCTGCGACAAGCTGGGGGTCGTGCCCACTGCCCGTGCCCCCGGACGCGTCACCATCATCGGCGACCACACCGACTACAACGCTGGCCTCTCCCTTCCCATGGCCATCGGCCTTGCCACCGAGGTCACCTTCACCCCGAAGCCGGACAGCTTCCTCGTCGGCCTCGACTCGGACCAGTTTCCCGCTCAGCCCTTCGAGATCCCCTTGGGCGGGGCCGCGCCGGTTGCCGACGAGGCCCTCTTGGCGGCCGGACTCCTCCGGCTCCACCCACCCCCCTCGGGTGGCACGATGGGCGTGACCAGCACGATCCCCGTCGGCGCCGGTCTCTCCTCCAGCGCCGCGTTCGCGGTGGCCGTCCTGCTCGCGCTCGGCCATGATCCGGATCCACTCCCCCTCGCCCTCGCCTGCCAGGAGGCCGAGCGGTTGGCGGGCGCGCACGTCGGCCTGCTCGATCCGCTCGCCATCGCCGGCGCCAGCGAAGGCCACGCGCTGCACATCGACTTCGAGACGCTCGAGACGCGCGCCGTCGCCGTGCCGACCGACGCCGCGTTCGTCATCGTGCACAGCGAGTCGCCCCGCCTTCTCACCGCCACCCCCTACGCCACCCGGCGGGCCGAGTGCGAGCGTGCCGCGCACATCCTCGGCCGGCCGCTCGGCCTCTGCGAGCTCGGTGACCTCAGTGAGCTGACCGATCCGGTGCTGCGGCGCCGGGCCCGCCATGTCGTCACCGAGTGCGCCCGCGTGCGCGAGGCCGAGCGGCTGCTCGGACTTGACGCCATGTCCGACCTCGGCGTGGTCATGACCGAGGGGCATCGCAGCCTGGCCACCGACTACCGCGTCTCGGTCCCCGCGGTCGACGACCTCGTCGAGCAACTGCTCGCGCAACCCGGTGTCCTCGGTGCGCGCATGGCGGGCGGCGGGTTCGGTGGCTGCGTGATCGCGCTCTGCCGGCCCGACTCACCGGCGCTCGATCCCGCCGCGCGACGCGCCGCGCCCGGCCTGGCGGGTCAGTCCTGCTGGCGGCGCAGCGCGTCTTGCGACGTAGCGACGAGCGCGTCGAGCACGCCGAGGGCCCGACCGCTGTCGAGTGAGTCGGCGGCCAGCACCAGCCCGCCTTCGAGGTCGTCCACCCGGCCCGCCACGATCAACGCGGCGGCTGCGTTGAGCAGGCCGATATCGCGCCGGTGCCCCCTGCTCGCCCTCGAGCACGGTGCGGATCACCTGCGCGTTGAAGGCGGCATCGCCGCCACGCAGGTCCGCCATGCTGGCTGGTCGCAGCCCGAGCGCGGCCGGGTCGACCCGCCAGTCGGTCACGTCGAACGCGCCGTCGCCGTCGCCGCGCACCTCCAGGATGCTCGAGGGCGAGGTGACGCTGAGCTCGTCGAGCCCGTCGTCGGCGTGGACGATGAGCGAGCGCCGGCTCCCCGTGGCCCCGAAGACGCCGGCCATGACGGGGCCCATCGCCGGATCGCTCACACCGACGAGCTGGTGCCGGACCCGCGCCGGATTGGTGAGCGGACCGAGGAAGTTGAACACGGTGCGCACCCCGAGCTCCTTGCGCACCGGCCCCACGAAGCGCATGGCGGGATGGAAGCGCTGCGCGAAACAGAACCCCATGCCGGCCTCGGCGACGCAACGCGCCACGCCCTCGGGACCGACCTCAATGGCGACACCCAGCGCCTCCAAGACGTCGGCCGTGCCGACCGACGAGGAGGCGGCACGATTGCCGTGCTTGCAGACCCGCACCCCTGCCCCGGCCGTGATGAACGAGGCCAGCGTCGTCACGTTGATGCTCGCCAGCCGGTCACCGCCGGTACCGACGAGGTCGACGACCACATCCGGCCCGCCGTCGAGGTCGGCGCCCTCGCCGAGCGGGCAGGGTACGGCGGCATCGACCATGGCCCGGGCCAGCCCGGTCACCTCGTCGGCCGTCTCCCCCTTGGCGTGCAACAGCACCAGGAACGCACCCACCTGGGCCGGCGTCGCGTCGCCGGCGAGGACCACGCGCGAGGGTGTCCTCGGCCTCGTCCGCACTGAGCGCCTCACGGCTCGACAGGCGGGCTAGGACGTCGGGCCAGGTCAGTCCCACCACAGGTCCCGGTCGAGGACCCCGCGGGCGATGAGTCCGAGCTGCACCTGGGAGGTGCCCTCCACGATCGTCAGCTGCTTGGCGTCGCGATACCACTGCTCGGTCGGGTGGTCCTCCATGTACCCGGCCGCGCCGAGCAGCTGGACCGCGAGCGACGACGCCCGCACCGCCAGCTCGGTGGCGTGGTACTTGGCCATGGACAAGAAGGGCACGTACTCCTTGGTGAACTTTCCGGCGTCGGCGAGCACGGCCGCCCGGTAGGTCAGCAGCCGGGCCGCCTCGATGTCGACCGCGGACTTGGCGATCTCCCACTGGATCCCCTGGAAGTCGGCGATGGTCTTGCCGAAGGCGGCACGCTGTTGGACGTACTCGGTGGCGTACATCAGCGCGCCCTCGGCCAGCCCGATGCCGCGGGCAGCCACGACCGGGCGCATGGCGTTGAGCCCGAGCATGGCGAGGCGGAAGCCGCCCACCTCGCCGATGACGTTCTCGGCCGGGACGTGCACGTCGGTCAAGACGAGCTCGCCGGTGTCGACCCCGCGGACGCCCATCTTGTGGTCGGTGCGCCCCACGTCCACCCCGTCCCAGGCCCGCTCGACGATGAACGCCGTCACCGAGTCGTGGGCCCGGCTGGCGGGGTCGCTGGTCTTGGCGAAGACGGTGTACCAGTCGGCCTCGCGCACGCCGGACATCCAGCACTTGGTGCCGTTGAGAACCCAGCCGCCGTCGGAGCCCGCGTCGGGCTCCCCTCGAGTCCGCATCCCCATGACGTCGCTGCCCGCCTGGGGCTCCGACAGCCCGAAGGCGGCCCGCAGTGACCCGTCGCAGATGCCGGGCAGGTAGCGCTTCTTCTGCTCCTCTGTCCCGGCGATCATGACCGGCCCCGTGGGCAGGCGGGTCAAGCAGGAGCATCAGCGCGGCGGCGTTGGAGTACTTGGCCACCTCCTCGATGGCGATGGCCAGCCCGAGAATGCCCGCCGCCGAGCCGCCGTACTCGGCCGGGATGCACAGGCCGAGCAAGCCCGCCGCACGGAACGCCTCGAAGATGTCGGCCGGGTAGGCGGACTCCTTGTCGATCGCCCGGGCCCGCGGCTTGACCTTGTCCTGCGCGAGGCGCCGCACCGAGTCGCGCAGCTCGAGCAGCTCTTCTGGAAGTTCGAAATGCACTGGCGAAGGCTACCTGGCGGTCCGGCCAGGTATTTTTCTGGTTCTTGACCCCCGACGAGCCCGAGACCCCAGCGCTTCCCGACCCGGATCCCGCGGCGAGCGCACAGAGCCCGCTCGCGCTCCGACCTCCAAGCCGAGCTGCGCAAGTCCCGCAAGAAGGAGAAGAAGCGCCGCCACCGCTGGCGCGCGCCGCTCGGCTCTACGCGCTGACCGTGCGTCGTGCTCCTGGCCGCCATTGGTGCGGGCGGTCTCTACTTCTACGCGAACTACCGCTTCGACCAGATCAAGAAGATCCACGCCAAGCACCTGGTGCGCACCGCGCCGGTGAGCGCGCAGCAGCCGTTCAACCTCCTGCTCGTCGGCTCCGATTCCCGGCCTTCGTCAACGGCGACAACGAGCAGCAGGTCAACGCGTTCGGTAACCCAGAGGTGCAGGGCGGTCAGCGCAGCGACGTCACGATGGTGGCGCGTTTCGACCCGGCGGCGAAGACGGTCACGGTGCTCTCCATTCCCCGCGACCTGTGGGTCGACATCCCCGGAAACTCCGACGTCGCTGGAATGAACCGGATCAATGCCGCCTTCGACTCGGGGCCGGACCTCCTGGTCCAGACGATCGAGCAGGACCTCGGCATCCCGGTCAACCACTACATGTCGGTGAACTTCCCCGGGCTTCTCCGGCATGGTCAACGCGCTGGGCGGCATCACCATGGACTTCCCGACCGAGGTCAAGGACAGCTACACGGGCCTCGACGTCACCACCACGGGCTGCCAGGTGGTCAACGGGACCACTGCCCTCCAGCTCGTCCGCAGCCGGCACCTCTACTACTTGAACTCGAACGGCTACTGGGAGGGCGACGGGCTGTCCGACTTCAGCCGGATCCAGCGACAGGACGCCTTCTTCCGAGCCGTGCTGCAAAAGCTGAACCAGACGGGCCTCAACCCCTTGACCATCAACTCCTTCCTCAGCGCCGCGGTGTCCAACCTCACCATCGACGACACGCTGAGCAAGAGCGACCTCCTCAACATCGCCGAGGACTTCAAGGGCCTCCCCTCCTCGCACCTGATCACCGAGACGCTGCCCACCATCGGGTTCGTCACCGACGGACGGCGCCGACGTGCTGCAAGAGGCCCAGCCCTACGCCCAGAACATGATCAACGCGTTCAACCAGATCGGGACCACGCCACGCCGCCGGCGCCGAAGCCGGCGAAGGAGCGGCAAGGATACACCCACGACCACGATCGACGACCGTCCCGCACGGGCAGATATCCGTCAACGTCCTCAACGCATCGACGGTGAACGGCATCGCGGACACGCACCGCCGCCGCGTTGCAGGGACAGGGCTTCACCATCGACCGAGATCGGCAACGCCACGACCCAGCTCGAGGCCGGCGGGCCGTCCGAGATCCTCTACGGCCCCTCCGGCTACGGAGCCGCGGTGACGCTCGGGTCGGCGCTGAGCGGCGGGGTGACCTACATGGCCGACTCGCAGCCTGAGTGGCCAGACGGTCTCGCTGCTCGTCGCCGGCTCGCAGCTGTCGGTCACGGGCGCGAGGCCAGCGCAGGTCTCGACCACACACGGTGCCGACCGGTCCGACGACCACGACAACGACCACGATCCCGGCTGACGTCTACACGAACACCCAACCCGAGCCCTGGAACCCCTACCCCTGCACGCTCGGCCAGAGCACCGCAGGCGTCACCCAACCCGACCACGACGACGCTCAAGGGCGACAAAGCCAAGGCCGGGGTGGACAAGACGGGGCGCAAGACCTAGGCGCAGCTCACGGGGCGCCCCCCGGAGGGCCGGCTCCGGTCTGCAGGCAGGGGGGAGAACCTGCAGACCGGAGGGCGAATCCGGCCTTCCGTGGGTGGCGAGGTGTTACTGACCTGCGCTGCTGGAGTCCGACGTCTCCGTGATGCAGTAGCCCACCGGCTGGCTCGCGCTCGCGCTGAACGTCCCCAGGGCGGAACTGCCGTCCTCGACGTTGGTGTAGGTGCCACTCACCGCCGAGTTGTCGGTGTCGACGTCGGCCGCCGCGAAGTTCCAAGGCGAACCCGTCTCGTTGGCTGCGTTGTACTTCGAGGCACTGAGCCCGTCGTGCCACGCCGGGTTCGGAATACCCGCCTCCGTCGAGTTGTAGGCAGCGATCGACACGTCGCCCTGACCATCCTCGACCTGCAGGTTCGGCAGCGGGAAGAAACCCTGGGCGGTGATCACAGCGTCGATCTCCGATCGGTACGTCGCGCCCGTGTTCGGGTCGATGTCGGTCGCCGTCGCCGGCTTGCACAAGAACCCGTCCTCGCTGACAGCGTTCAGGGCCGCCGGCGCGCTGGCCGGGATGTTCGGGTTCTCGCCGTCCGAGTACACGTTGTACAAGAGGCGGTCACCCGGGAAGGCGCTTCCCTCCAGGCCAGGCAGCTGATTGTTGATGTCGGCCTGGTTGAGGCCGATCCCGTTCAGCGTCGTGCCGAGCTGGACCGAGTTGGCCGTCGAGGTCGTCGACGTACCGGCGCAGCTGACGGCGGTCGACAGCTCCGACGTGTTGGGCAGGCAGGTCTTGTTGAAGTTCCCGTACGAGAAGAAGAACAGCACATCGCTGATTGGCACCGTCTTGGCGTTCTTCAGGATCGAGGCTGTCTCGTTCTCGAAGATGATCTGCTTGGACGGCCAGTTGGACGACGCACCCGGGAACGTCGCACCAGTCGTGGTCGCCCACGTGGACTCGGTACCCGTGTTGTTCAGCGCCCAGTACGCCTCGATCGGGTTCGAACTCCCGGCGGTCGTGCAGCCGAAGACGCTGTTCCACGTCTCGCTGGGTGTGCCGCCGGCGCTGTACGTCTCGTTCCAGACGAGCTTGAGCTCACCGGTCGTGATGTTGGCGGCGCCGATCTGGTTGATGCACTTTGCGGCGTCGGTCGACGTGCCGTTGTACTCGGGCCAGTAGAGGTAGCTGACGGCGTCTTCGGCGTAGGCAACGAAGTTCAGACCTTGGAAGTCACCGCTGGAGGTCAGCTTCGGCGCGCGGCGAGGACCGAGCCGCGTCGAGCGGAGCCACCGAGACCGGGCCGATCCCGGTCGGGTCGTCCGTGTTGGCGGAATGACCAACCACGCTGGCGCTGCCCGTGCCCGCGAGCTCCTGGATGCCGTTGCCCGAACCGTACGACGGCTCCTGGAGGAGGAAGTCGTTGAACGGGTTCTCGTTACCCCATGTCGTGTATCCGTCCTCGCCCGACTGGGGGACGGTGTTCACCGTGATCGTGTCACCCGCACCGGTCGAGTTGCCCTTGGCGGCGAACTTCAGCTTGATCTTGGAGCCGCCCTTCAGGGAGGCGATCGGGTCACCCACCGGGATCACGCCCTGGCTGTCCGTGAGCTGATCGCCCACTACGAGCCCGCTGTTTGACGACAGGCTCAACTTCTTCGAGCCGCTCGTGACGGTCACGTCGGTGAAGGGCACCGTTGTCGCGGGGGGTTGGGGGACCCCCGCTTCGCCGTTGAGACCCGGGCACCCGTAGTCGAGTGGCTGCTCCGAACCGCTCACCGAGAGGAGATCACATCCTGGCGCTTCGTTGAAGATGTCGGACTCGGCCAGCATCAACTGGTACGAGGCTTGCGCTCCACCCTCGACGACGACGTAGTTCTGGGCGTTCGCGTTGTCTGCGTTCCCATTGTTGACGTTCTGCGCGGCGAAGGCCGGGCTGGCAACACCTATCGCCAGCGCTGACGCTCCCACAATCGTTGCGCCGATCCGCAATGAGCGGTGTCGTCCCAACAGCTTCTTCAACATGGCTGATGAACTCCTTGTCCTGGTAGCTCTCGTGGTCGATGTCCGCCCCGGCTCGACCCGCTCTCGCAGCGGGGACCTCCTCCAAAGGACGAGCGATCCCTTTCACGTGTACGGGGCAACCCGGGTACGAGGCATGGGCAACCCGGGGGAATCCTGACTAATCCCATGGGGATTGTCAAGAACCGCGAACCACGGGTGAACTCTGCGTAAACGGAGCGCAGTCTCAGGAGAACGGGTGCAGAACAGCCGCTTTCACCTCGGGGCCGGCTCGGCTCAGGGCCGCAAAGGGGCGCTCGCCGCCGACCGGGCCCTGGTCAACGAGGGTGTCCGCCTACATCGCGGACCGGACTGCCACCCAGAGGATGAACGAGACGAGTACGAGGAGGCCGCCGATTGCTTCCGCTCGTTGGAGACGGCGAGCCAACGTCAGATTCGCGAGCCGGTCGCCACGCCATGTCCGGGAGATCACAACTGGTGGGACGAGGACGACGAGTGAACAGACGAGCACCCCACTCCATATCGGCGGCGGCGGTGTCACCAATTCGATGATCACGACGACCCACAGGTAGCTGACCAAGAGAAGCAGGAGTCCGGACACCGCGCCGCCGCCCACCAGTGCAATCCTTCGGGCGGGCGATACGGGGTTCGCAGGAACGGCCGGAAGCGGCTGAGCCGTACGGACCCAGTCCCGGCTGACGATCCAGGGATGAGCCCTGGCCGTGATGGCAGCACTGTTTTCTCTTCTGTTGAGTTCAGCGAGCGATGGCGTCGCCTCGGCTTCTGCAGCATCCGCTCGCAAGGTGTCCGCAGCGGTCACCGAGCCAGGCAGCGGCTCGATCTGGGCCCAGGCATGCGTCGGCGGGGAATCGGGCAGGTCGTCGTATGACTCCTGGTCGCCGTCACGGACCAGCTTCGAGGGCACGCCTCCCGAGATCCAACGGGCCTCATGGCGACCCCAGGGGTCGCTGTACCAACCCTCCTGCGCGGGATTCACCCTCACCTCCCCGATTTCACCCTTATGTTGCCACCGGGGTTCCCGCAGCTGGAGCGTCCAATCGCTGCCTCACGGCGCACCGCCGCTCGCGGGCTCGGTTGAAGAGAATTCGACCGACGACGCGACAAGGCCGCCCGCCGTCGCTGAGCTCGGTCTGGCCCCTCCCCGGGGCCCGGCGATCAGGCCGACTTGCGGCGCTGGCGCACGATCCGCCGGCGCTCCCGCTCCGTCGTTCCTCCCCAGACGCCCTCACGCTCGCGGTGGGCCAGCGCGTGCTCCAGGCACGCCTGTCGAACCGGGCAGATCGGCGCACACAGCCTTGGCCTCGGCCGCGTCGGCCTCGTCCTCGGTGACCGGGTAGAACGCCTCGACGTCCAGGCCCCGGCAGGCGGCTAGCTTGCGCCACGTGGTGGCGGTCATGGGAAACACTTCCTCGATAACGGACAAACAGGCGGATACTTGCATTCGCCCTGGTCGGGGGCCCTTTCGGCAGGTCAGCCGACGGCGCCATCCCGAATTTCGGCGAACGAGCGAGTATGGCTTATCCGCTGAGCGTCTGTAAAGACTTGCGCACAGAATTGTCCCTGGTCAGCCGATAGGTAGGGCCTTTGTTGTGCCGAGCAGGTCGCCGAGGAGCTCAGCACGCACCGCAGGCGCGAGGACGGTGCCGGGCCTCGTAGGCGGGGTGGGTCGAGACCAGGGCGACCTCAGTGGCCGTCGCCGAAGGCCGCCACCTGGGCCTCGGTGAAGCCGAAGCGGAGGTAGTGGACGGCCGGCGTGACCGTCTCGCGGGTGAGGGCTGCCGCATGCTGCTGCCTCGGGCACGCTCGCCACGACGTCCCCGCCGAAGTCGAAGGCGACGTGCCGCTCGATCCCCACCAGGCGCGGGCAGCCACTCGCGCAGCGCCTCCTCGCGAGGTGAGCTCGATGAAGAGGGTGGCCGAGAGCTCGCGCTCTCGCCGGCAGGAGCCGGTTGTAGATGTCGAGCTCGACCTGGATCGCCCTCGTCGCTGATGATCTTCTCGACCCGGGCCATCTCTTGGACCTGGAAGCGCACCGTGTCGAGGCACTCGAAGACCAGCGTCATGATCGGACCGAGCGCCACCCGCCGGTTCGCGCTTGCGGTGCGATGACCCGGGCCCGGTAGTCCTCGCGCACCCGCTCGTAGGCGCGCAGGTCGAGGACGTCGGCCAGGGTCAGGCCTGGCGCCGACTCGGTCTCGCCACTCACCGCCACGTCAGGGCGCCTGCCGCCCGCCTCGACGGCACGCTCGCGCCGACGGGGTCTGAGGCTCGGGTAGCAACGAGGACGCAGGAGACGGTCGCCTAGGAGACCGACTCGAGGCCCTGGGTGAAGCGCCCGGCGTGCGACTTCTCGGCGCGGGCCAGCGTCTCGAGCCACTCGGCGACCTCCTCGAAGCCCTCGTCGCGGGCCGTCTTGGCGAAGCCCGGGTACATCTCGGTGTACTCGTAGGTCTCCCCCTCGATGGCCGACTTGAGGTTGTCCGCGGTGGCGCCGACCGGCACGCCGGTCACCGGGTCGCCGGACCTCGCGCAGGAAGTCGAAGTGGCCGAAGGCGTGGCCGGTCTCGCCTTCGGCGACGGAGCGGAACAGGGCGGCTACGTCCGGGTACCCCTCGACATCGGCCTTCTGCGCGAAGTAGAGGTAGCGGCGGTTGGCCTGGCTCTCGCCGGCGAACGCCTCCTTGAGGTTGGCCTCGGTCTTGCTCCCCTTCAGTGCTGCCATGGTTGGTTCGTCCCTTTCTGTCTCTGGTAGTCTGTCTGTTGGTGAGATCGATCTGTTGCGAATCTCGTTGCGGCTATCGGGAAACCTCTGCGTCCTCGCCGCCCGCTCTGTCGTGCGGCACTCGTCGCACGACCCCCGGAAGACGACCTCGGCGCTGTCGACGGCGAAGCCCTGGGCACCCCGCCGGGACACGGCGACCGCCGGGAAGTCTGCCGCCAGATCGCGCACCTTGCCACACGAGCGGCAGACCAGGTGGTGGTGCGTCGTCTCGACGTTGGGGTCGAAGCGGGTGGAGCCCGTGCCGACGTCGAGCACGCGAGATCGCGCCGAGCTCGGCCAGGTCGTTGAGCGTCTGGTAGACGGTCTTGAGCGAGACGTTGGGCATCTCGCGCCGGACCTGCTCGTGGACCCGCTCCGCCGAGGGGTGGGTCGACGTCGCCCTCGAGGGCACGGAAGATGCACTGCCGCTGGGCGGTGATCTTGCGACCGTGGGCACGGAACAGGTCCGTGAGTGCTTCCGGTGACTGCATTAGGTCGCCACCCTAGCGGTCCCGCCACCCATTTTTGACAATGATTGTCGAAATGGTCGTGCGAACGGCGGCGGTCACCGTGCACCTGTGCGGTGCATGAGGACTCCGCCGCGGCATGCCGCTCGGCGCCGGAAGCCTCAATCTGCTGGGATCGCTTCCCACCATTGGCACCACCAGTTCCCTCCGACCAGCATGCGGAGCTTCGGGTGCCAGCAGTACGAGAGGTCCTTGTACGGCTCGAGGTAATAGCGGCAGTTTTCACACCGCTCCTCGCCTGAGGGGTGTCCACGGAGGACGTGGTTCTCCACCATATGACCGAGCTCCATGGCGAGTCGCTCGTCGATCTCTTTTGGCTCTGGCTCGGGAATCGTGTAGTCGGCCACCTCGGGGACCCTACACGGTTTTCAACAATCATTGTCAAAATGGGCCCGACCTTGCAGCCAGCGCCGTCAGGTCGCTGCGGACCCATCGAGGTCGCCCATGGTGAACAGAGCGTGCAGGGCGATCCCCTCGGCACCGACCACGTCGGCGCCGCCGCCCTCCCGATCGATGACGCACACCGCGTGCTCCACCACGGCGCCCTCGGCTCGCAGGTCCTGGGCGGACAGCACTATCTGACCACCCGTGGTCACGACGTCCTCGATGATCACGAGGCGGCGGCCGCCGACGTCACCGCCTTCGCAGATGCGCTCGGTGCCGTACTTCTTCGGCTCCTTGCGCACGAAGAACGCCGGGAGCCCGGTGAGCGACGACAGCATCGTCGCCAAGGGCACCCCGCCCAGCTCCAGTCCGGCGAGTCCCTCGGTGCCCACGGGCACCAGGGGCGCCAGGGCGCGGACGATGTCGGCCAACAAGACGGGGTCGGACTCGAAGCGGTACTTGTCGAAGTAGTGGTCGGCCGTCCGTCCCGATCGGAGGACGAAGGTACCCGTGAGGTGCGATGCGGCGAAGACACGGGCGGCCAACGTCACCGCCCCATTCTGCCCGTCTGGTGCGGAGCGGTCGGGGACTGGCGCGTTGGCCCGCTACGCGGGGTGCGGGGCGCCGCCCCCGTCAATGCGGGCGTACCCGAGGCGGAATCGCAGGTGGCCGCGGCAGAGTGTGGTCGTCGCCAACGCCCAGTTGGAGCTCACGTTCGGGCGGTCGAGCATGGCGCAGTCGACGCAGAGCGACCCCGTGATCCCGTTCACCTCGGTGATCAAAGCCGAGAGCTCGAAGAACTCGTCCATCGTCAGTTGCCCGCGCTGGCATCGCTCCCACAGCTCCGAGAGCCGCAGCTCGTGGCGCGAGCTCCACCTCGGCCGCACCGGGTCGCGAAGAGCGCCGCTCGTCCTCCGTCGCCGGCCTCGTGCGTCCACGCGCTCTCGGACCAGTAGCGCCGGCCCTCCTCGTCGGAGACGAGCCGACGATAGAGCTCCCCGGGACCGACCCCGGCGTCCCTCGGGCGCGAGTCGTAATCGTCGTGCCTCCGGGTCTTCCCACCGATCGTCGCAGAACTCCATGTGCCTCGTCCCCCTCGAAGCGCCACGGCCGCCGGGACTGCCACTTCGCAGCCAAGGAGCGTTGCGCTCTCGCATCGGGCCAGCCCGGCCCGTAGCGTTCCCTGTCAACGCATCGGCGCGTTCGAAGGGACTCTGAAGGATTCTCGGCGTTTTCCAAGGTCCAGCGAGCTTTTCGGGCATCAGGGCTTGACACGATCGCGGCGACACGGTGGCGTCAGCCCTGGCGACCCCAGAGCCCATCCGAACGCCACCCGCCGTGTGCCCGCACAGGCCACGATGGCCCACTCGTCGGGCGTCCACGAGAAGATCGCGTCCTGGCCGTAGCGGGTCCCCAGGGCGCGGGCGGCGTCCTCGTCGAACCCGCGTACGGCCACGCCTTCGTCGCGCAGCCCGGTGGCGGGGTCCGAGCCGCAGGCGGCCCACATCGCCGCCGCCTGCGGGGCGACCTCCGCTTCGAGGCGCGCTTGCTGGCGCCGGTTCGCCTCCAGACCCGGGTGCAACGCCCCGGGGTCCCACGCCGTGAGGATGTGGACAGGCTGGGGCGAGGGCCAGGGCCACACGCCGGACTGCCCGGTGGGTGCGGCACGGACCACGATCGGCCCGCCCACGCGATGAATCTCCACCACCACGCGCGCGTAGCGGGCCCACGCGTCATCAGGTCCGAGCACCATCGCGGGCACCCTATGCCTGGCGCGACCAAGCTCCGGCGGTGTTCGCGTCCCGGGATCGCCGCATCGCGGATGTGGCAGGCTGGGCCGGTGCACCCCTTCCGCCGCGACGACGCGCTGCGCCGACTCGCCGACGAGGAGTTCGACGTGCTGGTCATCGGAGGCGGGGTCACCGGCGCCGGTGTCGCGCTCGACGCCGCCAGCCGCGGGCCTGAGGACCGCGCTCGTCGAGAAGGAGGACTTCGCATCGGGGACCTCGTCGAAGTCCTCGAAGATGGTGCACGGCGGACTCCGCTACCTCCAACAGCGCGAATTCCGCCTCGTCTACGAGAACCTGGCCGAGCGCCAGCGCCTGCTCGACAACGCGCCGCACCTCGTCCGCCCCCTGCCGTTCCTGATCCCGCTCTTCGGGCGCGACGGCGTGGTCGCCAAGACGGTCGCTCGTTCGTACGCCACGGCGCTGTGGATGTACGACCTCACCGGTGGATGGCGCATCGGACAGCGCCACCGGGAGGTCGACAAGGCAGATGCGCTCGCCCACCTCCCCACGCTCGACACCGACCACCTGGTCGCCGGGTTCCTCTACTACGACGCACGGACCGACGACGCCCGCCTGACCCTGACCATCGCCCGCACGGCTGCGCTCGAGTACGGGGCCGCGGTCGCCAACTACACCGACGGTCGTTCGCCTCACCACCGGCGAGGACGGCCACGTCAATGGTGCGGTGGTGCGCCCGGTACCCGACGACGAGTCGGCCGATTTCGCGGTACGGGCCCGGATCGTCGTCAATGCGACGGGGGTCTGGTCGGACGCCGTCGCGCGCGCTCGACGAGGGCGTCGCACCCGCACTCCATCCGCCCGGCCAAAGGCGTCCACGTCACGCGTGCCGGCCGAGCGGATGCCCTGTGACATCGCGGCGGTGATCCCTGTCCCCAAGGACCGGCGCTCCATCTTCGTCGTCTCCTGGCCCGGCACCGACCTCGTCTACTTGGGTACGACCGATACCGACTACACCGGGCCCCTCGACGACCCCGCCTGCACGCCCGAGGACGTCGACTACCTCCTCGAGGCGGCCAACGCCGTGACCACCTCAGCGGCTGACCCGGGCCGACGTCACCGCGGTCTGGGCCGGCCTGCGCCCGCTGCTCGCGCCACCCGAGGGGGGCGGGCACGTCTCGGAGCGCACGGCCGACCTCTCGCGCCGCCACACGGTCATGACCTCCCCGCACGGCGTCGTCACCGTGACGGGAGGCAAGCTCACGACCTACCGGAAGATGGCGGAGGACACCGTGGACGCCGTCGTGGACCAGCCTCGGCGAGTCACCGCGCCGGCGCCGCTGCGTGACCAAGTCGCTCCGCCTCATCGGCGCCACCACCAAGACCCGTGACCCGGTTTCCCAGGCGCAACCCCATGCCCGCCTCGTCGGGCGCTACGGCACCGAGGTCACCGGCCGTGCTGGCACTGGCAGATGGGCGGCCCGAGCTGCTCGAGCCCGCCGTCGCCGGCCTGCCCTACACCGGCGCGGAGCTCGTGTACGCGGCGCGCGAGGAGATGGCGTGCACGCTGGACGACGTGCTGTCCCGGCGCACACGAGCGAGGATCCAGCGTGCGCAGCCGACGATGGACGCCGCGGCGGCGGTGGCGGCGCTCATCGCGCCGGACATGGGTTGGAACGAGCAGGAAGCGGTCGACCAGGCGACCCGGTTCGTCGAGGCGACGCACAAGGAGCTCCTGACCGCCGGGCTCGACCTGCCGTGACCGAAGCCCACCCCGGTCACCCCCATCGACGCCGCCGGCGCCGACGTACGCGACCGGCTCGGCGCCCCCGTCGTCGAAGTCCCCGCCGACGTCGTGGAGCGCATCAGCGCCAGCGGGGCCACGGTCGTGACCGACGACGACGCCCGGGCCGAGGCCGGGCGCGACTGGTGGCCCCTGGCCATCGGGTGGGCCGCCGAGGGTGGCGTGCCCCAACGGCCCGGCGTGGTGGTCCGCCCCGACACCGCAGCGCAGGTCGCGGCGATGCTGGCGGCCTGCAACGAGGCGCGCGTGCCCGTGACCGCGGCGGCGGGACGCAGCGGCGTGTGCGGCGGGTCCATCCCGGTGCACGGTGGTGTTTCGCTCGACCTGACCGGGCTGAGCCGGCCTGCGCGCGGTCGACGAGACGTCGCTCACCGCCGACGTGGCGGCCGGCACCTTCGGCCCGGACCTCGAGGCGGCCCTCGGCGCGGCGGGTGACCGGCTACACGCTTGGGCACTGGCCCCAGTCGATGGACCTCTCCACCGTCGGCGGGTGGCTGGCCTGCCGCGGGGCGGGCCAGTACTCGACGCGCTACGGGAAGATCGAGGACATGGTCATCGGGCTGGAGGTGGTCCTGGCCGACGGCCGCATCGTCCACACCGAGGGCAAGGGGCCCCGGGCCGCCACCGGACCGAACCTGACCCAGCTCTTCGTCGGCAGCGAAGGGACGCTCGGCGTCATCACCGAAGCCCGCCTGCGCATCCATCCCGCTCCCGCCGGCCCAGGAGCGCCGCGCCTTCGGCTTCACCACCTTCGCGGCCGGGCTCGAGGCGTGCCGGAGGATCCTGCGCCGAGGCGCGACGCCGGCGGTCCTGCGCCTCTACGACCAGACGGAGTCGGAGCGGAACTTCGACCGGCGCCGACACCAACGTGCTGATCGTGCTCGACGAGGCCGATCCCGGTCTCGTGTCGCGCCACGATGGCCGTCGTCGACGCCGAGTGCGCGCGCCGAGGCCGGCGCGCACGTCGCTCGACGCCGGCCCTGGTCGAGCGGTGGCTCGGGCACCGCAACGACGTCTCGGCCCTGGCACCGCTGTGGCGCGCCGGGATCGTCGTCGACACCGCCGAGGTGTCGGGTCCGTGGTCCGTCGCTGCCCGGCGCTCTTCGAGGAGGTGGTCGGCGCGCTGCAGGGGATCGAAGGGACGCTGGCCGCGTCGGCCCACCAGTCGCACGCCTATCCCGACGGGGCGTGCCTCTACTTCACCTTCGGCGGGCGCGGACCCGAGGGCGATGCCGAATGGCGGGAGCGCTACTACCGCCAGGCCTGGGACGTGGTGATCGACGCCACGCATGGCCCACGGCGCCGCCATCAGCCACCACCACGGCATCGGGTTGAACCGCTCACGCTTCTTGCCCCGCGCCCTCGGCACCGGCTTCGAGGTCCTGTAGGGCCTGAAGGCGACGTTCGATCCCAACGGCATCCTCAACCCGGGCAAGTTCGGTCTCGCTCTCCCGTTCGGGCCCCCGCCCTGGTGTGAGCACACCGGGCGCCAGCATCCTGGTCGTCGACGTCGGCACCTCGAGCGTCCGCGCCGCCGTCGTCCGCCCCGACGCCACGGTCGAGCACGAGCACCGCCTCGCCGCTTCTCCCCGACACGCCCGCCCCCGGGCTGGTCGAGTTCGACGCCGACGCGCATGGCGGAGGCGGCGCTCGCGCGTGGCGACCGCGGCGCTGGCCGACGGCGGGCCCGTCGCCGGCGTGGGCATCGCCAACCAGCGCGCCTCGAGCATCGTCTGGGACCGCGCCACCGGCACGCCGCTGGCCCCGGGGATCGGGTGGCAGGACCTCCGGACCGTCGGGCACCTGCCTGGCGCTCCAGGCCGAGGGCATCCGGCTCGCCCCCAACGCATCGGCGACCAAGGTCATGGCCATCCTCGACGAGGTCGACCCCGAGCGCGCCCGCGCCGAGGCCGGGCGAACTGTGCTTCGGCACGGTCGACACCTGGATCGCCTGGACGCTCTCGGGCGGCGCCGCCGCCGGCTCCGACGCGCTGCACGTCACCGACGCCACCAACGCCGCCGTCACCGCGCTGGTCGACCCTGCCACCCTGAATTGGGACGAGCCGCTGCTCGAGCGGCTGCGGATCCCGCGCGCCATGCTGCCGCACGGTCGTCGACTCCTCGGGCGCCGTCGGGCCGCCGCCGCGCTGGCCGGCGCGCCCCCATCTGCGGGATCGCCGGCGACCAGCAGGCCTCGCTGGTCGGCCAGGGATGCACGCGGCCGGGCCTGGCCAAGGCCACCTTCGGCACCGGGGGCATGCTCGACCAGTGCACCGGGTCCGGCGACGGCCCCGCCGGGGTCGCGCCGGGGCGACTGCCGGGACCTTCCCCATCGTGGCGTTCCGCGTCGGCGGCCGGGCGACGTGGGGCACCGAGGCGGTCATGCTCTCGGCCGGGACGGCGATCGAGTGGCTGCGAGACGACCTCGGCATCCTCGCCAGCGCGGAGGAGTCCGAGCGGGTCGCCGCGCAGTGCGAGACGTCAGGAGACGTGTGGTTCGTCCCAGCGCTGCTCGGGCTCGGCACACCCGTCTGGGACTTCGGTGCCCGCGGCACCCTCGTCGGCCTCACCAGGGGCACCGGCCGCCCCGAGGTCGTGCGCGCCGTCCTCGAGGGCGTGGCGCAACGAGGCGCCGATCTCGTCGAGGCGTCCGAGCATGACAGCGGGTACCCGATCGCGGCGCTGCGCATCGACGGCGGCATGTCCGACAATGCGGTGTTCACCGACGGCACTGGCCGACGCCATCGGACGACCGGTCGAGATCTCGCCGGTCCTCGAGGCGACCACGCTGGGCGCCGGACTCCTGGCCGGGCTCGCGGTGGGCATCTACAGCGTCGACCGACGAGCTGGCCGACACGTTCTCACCCCGTCACACGGTCGGAACCCGCGACCACCGACGCCGAACGAGCCGCTGGCCGCGAGCGCTGGCTCGCGGCCCGGAAGCAAAGCTGAAGCCACGATTCCCGAGCTCTCTGGCATCTCGTTCTGAGGACGCTCTCCTACGCGGCGGCGTGAGCCAGCGCGTCGTCCCAACTCGAGCCGGCCAACAGCAGCGGCCGGAAACCCATCAACTGACGGGGTTTGCCGATCGCCATCACCGCGCGCAGACGTCCGGCGCGACCGAAGAGCGCGACGAACTTGCCCGCATCGAGTGACCCGTCGGTGATCACGACCTCGTCGTCACCGCGTGGGCTCCCGAGGACCTGGAAGCGGATGCCGAACTGGTCGGACCAGAAATACGGGACCGGCGCGAAGGGCAGCGCGTCGGCACGGCCGGCCAGCAGGTTGCGCGCCGGCGGCGGCGCCCGCTCCGGCCGCGACCTCCCAGTGCTCGATCCGGATCAGCTCCTCGCTCCCATCGTGGCGCCACAGCCAGCGCGCGACATCGCCGGCCGCGACGATCCCGTCGCCCGCGAAGAGGCTGTCGTCGCACACGACGCCGCTGTCGAGGGCCAGCCCTGAACCCTCCAACCATTCGGTCTGCGGCGTGACGCCGATCCCGACCACGACGACGTCGGCGGGAACCGGTTCGGAGTCCACGAGCTCGACCACCAAGGCCGGCACCGGATCGGACGACGAGCCGGCCGCGTCGGCGGGGGCGTCGGCCGCGGTCGGCTCGCGCACCGCCGCCACCGACACGCCGAGGCGCAGGTCGACACCGTGGGAGCGGTGCAGCGACGCGCAGTGCTCGCCCACCATCGGCCCGAGCACGGGACGTAGCGGGATGTCGAGGGTCTCGAGCACCGTGACGTGACAGCCGAGGGCGGCGCAGGTCGACGCCACCTCGGCACCGATGAACCCCGCGCCGATGACCACGACCCGTGCCGCTTCGGTCGCGCGCACGGCCGCCCCCAGGGCGATCGAATCGTCGAGGGTGCGCAGCGTGAAGAGGCCGTCACGTTGACCGAGGCGCTCTGTGCCGGGCAGACGCCGCGGCGCGGCCCCGGTGGTGATGACCAGGCCCTCGCCGTCGAGCACGCTGCCGTCGTCGAGCTGGACCTTGTGCCCGGCGGCGTCGAGGCTCATGGCGCGCCGGCCCAGCACTTCGTGCACCCGCAACTCGCTCGAGCGCCGTTTGTCGGCCAGCACCGCCTTCTCGGGAGGCCAGGTCCCCGCCAGCACCTGCTTGGAGAGCGGTGGGCGGTCGTAGGGGAGGTGACGCTCCTCCCCCACCAGCGAGATCGTGCCCTCGAAGCCCTCGGTGCGAAGGGTCTCGACCGCCCGCCAGCCGGCCAGCGAGGCGCCGACGACGACGATCGTGCTGTCCTCGCCGAACTCCGCCGACAGCGTCACCACCCGAACATGGCCATCCACTCCTCCGCGGAGCGGGGCCTGAACACGTAGTTCCACTTCCGGGTCTCGCCCATGCTCTGGGAAGGGTCCGCCGAGTAGAGGTGCCCGGGGAACAAGATGGCGTCGTCGGGCACGCGGGCGAGCCTGGTGTGGATCGACTCGTACATGGCGAGGGGATCCGAGCCGGGGAAGTCGGTCCGACCGCAACCCTCGAGGAACAAGGTGTCCCCTGCCACGAGGCGGCCGTCGACGAGGAAGCACTGACTGCCCGGCGTGTGACCGGGCGTGTGGATGAGCTCGATCGTCACGTCGCCGACCCGGAGGACGTCGCCGCTGTGATGGCCGACGAGGTCGGCCTGGCCCACGCCGGTGGTCCGCTCGACCCATGGCACCTCGTCCGCCTGCACGTGTACGGGGACCTGGACCTTCTCGAGCAGCGTGCTGATGCCCTCGAGGGACCAGCCCCCCATCTGCCCACCGAGGTGGTCCGGGTGGAAGTGGGTGCCGAGCACACCGGTCAGGCGCATCCCGTCGGCCTCCACGATGTCGAGCAGGTCCTGGACGGCGTAGGCGGGGTCGACGGCGACGGCCTCGCCCGTCTCGCGGTCGCCTATGAGATAGACGAAATTGACCATCTGGCGGGCCATCACGTCGCCCTGGGCGAAGTCGCGGCCCGAGAGCAGCTGGCGGAAGTAGACACGATCGCCCAGGTCGGGCGCGCCGTCGCCACCCCTGTCGGCACCGTCGGCGGCATGCTCACTCATCGTCATCTCCTCCCGTGCTCGACGCGGTCGTGTCGGCGGCGAGCGCATCGAGACGGGGCACCAGTTCCTCGACCTGGGCCCGGGTGCGGCGCAGGCGGCGATCGAGCTCATCGATCAGTGCGGTGGCCCGCTCCAGCCGTGTCACCAGCACGTCGACGTCGACCTCGCGCTGCTCGAAGAAGCTGACAATCGCATCGAGCTCGCGGCTCGCGTCGGTATAGCTCAACGTCTCCACCGGGACGGGCTCGTCTTTGGTGGCGTCGCTCACGCGTCCTCTCCGGTTCCGTCGGTTCCCTCGGCTCCGTCGGCCCGATCGGCTGGCGTCGTTCCCTCCACCCGGCTGCGCACGCTTCCGTCGGCGAAGCGCGTGACGATCTCCTGGTGTTCCGCCAGCTCGGCAGCGCCGCGCACCAATGAGCCGTCGGTGGTCAGGGTCAGGCTGTAGCCCCGCTCGAGCTGTCGCTCCACGTCGTAGGCCGCCAGCAGCCGGCGCCAGGCGTGCAGCCGCTCGTCCTGGCGGCCGAGATGTCCCGTGGCCTGCGGGCCGAGGCGCGTCGCGTGGGCACGCAGGCCCGCCTCGCACGACTCCAGGCGCCCCGGGGCGGCGCGACCGAGCGCGATGGCCCGGTTGGAAAGGCGGTCGCGGTGCATGCGGAGGTGGTGGCGGGCCGCCGCGGTCAGGTGGCGGCGCGCCTGCGCGTCGCGGGACTGGGCGTCGGCGAGAAAGGTGGGCACGCGGCGCGCCAGCTGCTCCGCGGGCTCGGCGACGTGGGCGGACCACCAGCGACGGGCCGCCAGCACGAGATACTGCCCGCACTCGGTCGGCGTGATGCACGCCCGCGCCGCCACCACGTCAGCCACCGTTTCGTCGCCGCTATGGCCGATGCCTGTGAACACGGGCTTGGCCGAGGCGGCCACCGCCCGCGCCACGACCTCGGTCTCGAACGCAGCGAGGTCCGACCGGGCGCCACCGCCACGGACGACGGCGATGACGTCGCAGTCGCTCCTCGACAACATGGTCAACGCGCGGGCGATGGAGGCCGGTGCGCTCGGGCCCTGGACGGGCACCTTCACGTGCGAGACGCTGAACCCCAGCCCCGAGGTGGTCAGCTGGCCCAAGAAGTCGCGGCAGCCCTCCGTACCGGGGCTGGCCACCAGTCCTACGTGCAGCGCGACCTCGGGGAGCGGGACCGACCGCGTTGGCGCGCAGCAGGCCCTCGGTCTCGAGCGTGCGCAGCAGCTGGGCCCGTTGGGCGGCCAGGCGGCCCAAGATGGCGGTGACGTCGACGTCAGCGAGGATGAGGCTGATCTCGCCTTTGGCCCGGTAGAGGTCGAGCGTGCCGCGCAGGACCACCACCATCCCCTCCGCCAGCTCGATCCCGGCCTTCGACAGCCGGTGCCGCAACGGCGCCCACGTGGTCCGCCAGCACTTGACGCTGAGGGTGGGCACCCCGCCGCGACCACGCGAGCGGGCGGCTCGCCCGTCGTCGTCGGGGTCGACGAGGTCGAGGAAGAGGTGGCCCGAGCGGTGGTCGGACAGATGCGCGATCTCGCCTCGGACCCACAACGGCCGGTTGCGCGGGAAGGCGCGGGTCGAGCGCGCCCTCGACCGATTCGTAGAGGCCGCCGATCGTGAGGACGTCGGGATGCGTGTCGCGGTGGAGCTCGGGGTCGTAGGCGCCTGCGCGTTCGCCAGCTCCGCGTTCGTCGCCTGCGCGTTCGCCGGCTGCGGGTTCGTCGGTTGGGTGGGCAGGGGTCAGGCCGCCGGACACGGCCGGGTCCTCGTCCGGGGCGGCGGCCAGGGGCGGAGCCTCGGGATCGAAGAGTTGACGGGAGCCGCCGGGCACGACGACACCCTACCGATGCGCCGTGCGGTCACGGTCACGGTCACGGCCACACGGGTGGCACAATCGAGTTGACGGTGAGCCGGCCAGGTGGCCGCGGCACGGACCGGCAACGGGATCGCGTCGAGGAAGGTCGGGACTCCGCAGAGCAGGGTGCTGGCTAACGGCCAGTCGGGGTGACCCGCAGGACAGTGCCACAGAAAGGAAACCGCCGATGGCGGGCTACGGCTCGCACAGGCAAGGGTGAAACGGTGCGGTAAGAGCGCACCAGCATCGAGGGCGACCTCGATGGCTCGGTAAACCCCACCCGGAGCAAGGCCAAGCGTGGGAGACGGGCTGCTCGTCCGGTCTCTGAGAAGGGACGCTCCCCAGGTAGGCCGCGCAGATGGATGGCCACCCAGGCTTTCTGCCTCACATCGAGGCGGGGGCCGGACAGAATCCCGCCTACAGGCCGGCTCACCGTCACCCCCTGGTCAGGGCGCAAGCGAGTTCAACCGTGACACGAGGCTGACACACCGCTTAGCTTCGGCCCGCCCTGGTCGACGACTGGCTGGCCGACATCGAACGAGAGGGTCGGGAGCGCTCGACCCTCGAGACCTACCGGGTCCACCTCGAGACGAAGATCAAGCCGGCGCTCGGAGACGTCCCGCTGGCCGATATGACGACCGACCGGGCGCGGGCCTTCGTGCGGTCCCTCGAGAGGTTTCCACGCACCATCCGCCTCACCCACGCCATCCTGCGCGGCGCCCTGGCCTTCGCCGTCGTGAACGAATGGCTGGCGTCGAACCCCGTGGCCCGGGTCAGGCCGCTACGGGTGGAGGGGGGCGACGAGGACGCCCTGACGCCGGCTGAGGTCGGCCAGCTGATCGGCGCGGCCCAGGAGGTCTCGCCGGCAATGGGCATGACCTTCCTCCTGGGGGCGCTCACCGGGGCGCGCCGCGGCGAGCTCGTGTGGCGGATGCGGGTTCAGGGAAACTTAGAGGGGCCTGAGCTCGGAATGGATGATTCCTGAGGAATCAAAGAAAGGCGGATCCGATGAAACTCAAGACCTTCATTGCTCTGACTGCGTCACTTGTTGCTGTGGCGAGCGCGGCGGTAGCTGCACCTGCCTACGCTCACGCCCGAGAGTCAGTGATGTACTGGGGCACCGCGAAGGCCTCAAAGGGGAAGGCGGACGAAGTGACCACGCCGACGGCGCAGAGCCACGGTGACAAGGTCGTTCAGGTGGCGACGACCAATGCCGACTGGTTCGCCTTGCGCTCAACCGGCGAGGTCGACGAGTGGGGCTCGCAGACTTCGAAGCCGACAAACGTGCATTTCCCCGACGGCGTCAAGATTGCGAAGCTGGCCGATAGCGGATCGTTCGACACAATGCTGGCGATCGACACGACCGGGCAGGTCTGGGGGTGGGGGCGAAACTCAGAAGGGCAACTGTGCTTGGGAAACACCAACCCGTACCCCGACCCGGCCGAACTGCCGTTCAGCAGCGTTACAGCCGTCGCGGGAGCAGGCGACCATGCGCTCTATCTGTCGGATGGCACGCTGTACGCCTGTGGCGGCAACGGCAACGGCGACCTAGGTGACGACAGCACGGCGCCGAGCGCGGTGCCCGTGGTGGTGCCACTGCGTGGCGTGACGGCGGTCTTTGCGAGCTTCCGCAACAGCGGAGCGATCGCTGGCGGCACCTACTACGACTGGGGGTTCAACGAGTGGGGCGAAATCGGCAACGGCACGACGACCGACGCCGAGAGCCCAGTGGCCGTCAGCCTGCCGAGTCCGGTGACCTCCGTAGCGCTCGGCGGCTCTGTGCCGAAGAACGGTCAGACGATCGCACTCGCAGGCGGAGACGAGTACGCCTGGGGCAACGACGCCTTGGGTCAGCTGGGTGACGGGCGCACGACGAGAGTCGTGGACACGCCGGAGCAGATCACGATGCCTGCGCCGCTGGTGGCCGTGGAAAGCGGCGGCCAGAGCAGCTACGGCATAGACACGAGCGGCAACTTGTGGGGGTGGGGCGACGACTCCAGCTACGAGTTGGGCAACCCGGCAGGCGGCGACCAGCTGACTCCGAGCGTCATCCTCAGCGGCGTCGCGCAGGTGTCAGCCACGGCGAGTGCAGTAGACACGCTCGGTACGTCATGAGTCTCAATAGGATGCACCGGACGCGAAAGACCACCCCAGCCGAAGCCGGGGCGGTCTCGTTCGCTCTGTGGTCCCCCGTACAGAATCAGCAGGTTGAGTCGGACATGGAGTTGGCCAGCCAGTAGGTATTCCCACAGTGCGTCTGATTGACGCTGCCCCCTGAGTTGGGATTCCACACGCTGGACCGCGTTCTTCGCCTTGTTGCTCGTCACCGAGATGTTGACGTTGTCGATCCCCGTCACCATTCCGAGGTAGGGGCCGTCGGCGCCGTCGTAGGCGGTGACCTTGTTGCCCGAGATGGTCGCTCGCACAACGTCGGTCATGTACGCGATGCTGTCGCGGTTGATGTCATCGGGGCTACCCCCGTAGACGACGTCGAGCTGGCCGTCCTTCGTCGTGTTGTTGATGATCTGAACGTTGGAGGTCCGATAGGGCGAACTTGTGGCTAAGGTGCAGCGCGGCACATGCCTGGCCGCGGCCCTTGAGGCGGACCGTCCATTTGGTTGCATGGACCGCCCGGGTGTTTCTCGCCAACGAGACCACGAGGGTGTCCTTAGATCACCGTAAACTTGGTCGCGCTCTTCGCCGTCCCACCTGCCGTCTTCACCTTGATCTTGCCGGTAACGGCTCCGCTGGGGACCGTAAACTTGATCTTGGTGGCGGTGTCATTAGTGACCTTGACCGTTTTGCTGCCGATCTGCACCTTGGTGGCCCCGCTGAGGTCGGTTCCTTTGATCGTCACAACTGTTCCAGGTGGTCCAGAACTGGGGCTGAATTTGGTGATGGTAGGCGGGGGGACAACACACGCTGCCGCACTAGTTGATCCAGTATTCGGGTTCACCGTGCCCGTCGGACACGGGGTGGGTGCGATTGCTCCCGTGGCAGCAACATAGAAGTTCGGTGGGGCCAACGTGCAGTCGCTCGACCCGGGAGCAGAACTGTAGGAACCGGCTGAGCATGGAGTCTCCGCAGAGGAGCCGCTGAAAGCTACGTAGCTGCCTGCATCCGCCAAAGTACAGCTGCTAGACCCAGAGGTTGGGCTGTACGAGCCGGGAGGGCACGGCGTCTCCTGCGTGGCACCGTTGAGCGGGACGTAACTACCAGGATCAGCCGGGGTGCATCCCGACGCGCCGCTGTTCGGATTGAAGGCGCCTTCGCCGCAGGGGACCTCAGATGTGGCTCCGGGACTTGCCACGTAGTTACCAGGGTCCGCGGCGAGACAACCGCTTGCCCCGTTGTTGGGGTTGTAGGTTCCCACTGGGCAAGGTGTCGCCGCGGTCGCACCCGAGGTGGCGACATAGAAGCCGGGCGGTGACAACGTGCAACTCGAAGCGCCGCTGCTGGCGGTGTACGAACCGACTGGGCATTGGACCTCAGACGCCGATCCGGCAGTTCCGACGTAGCTTCCCGGGTCAGCCGACAGGCAGGCAGTGTTGCTGGTCGCGCCGGAGTTGGGGTTGTAGGTTCCCACTGGGCAAGGTGTCGCCGCGGTCGCACCCGAGGTGGCGACATAGAAGCCGGGCGGTGACAACGTGCAACTCGAAGCGCCGCTGCTGGCGGTGTACGAACCGACTGGGCATTGGACCTCAGACGCCGATCCGGCAGTTCCGACGTAGCTTCCCGGGTCAGCCGACAGGCAGGCAATGTTGCTGGTCGCGCCGGAGTTGGGGTTGTAGGTTCCCACTGGGCAAGGTGTCGCCGCGGTCGCACCCGAGGTGGCGACATAGAAGCCGGGCGGTGACAACGTGCAACTCGAAGCGCCGCTGCTGGCGGTGTACGAACCGACTGGGCATTGGACCTCAGACGCCGATCCGGCAGTTCCGACGTAGCTTCCCGGGTCAGCCGACAGGCAGGCAGTGTTGCTGGTCGCGCCGGAGTTGGGGTTGTAGGTTCCCACTGGGCATTGGCTAGGCGCCGTCGCTCCAGATGTGCCCACGTAGTCTCCCGCAGGCGCTGGGGTGCACGCAGAGGAGCCCGAGGACGAACTGAACGAACCCGCGGGACACTGCGTCTCCGAGGCGGCACCGGTCGACCCTACATAGCTTCCCGGATCGGCCAAGGTGCAGCTGCTTGCTGCTGGAGCCGGGCTATAGCTACCTGTGGAGCAGCTCGTCGCCATGGTTGCACCGCTGGTGCTCACGTACTTGCCCGGAGGAGCAGCCGTGCAGGGTGCACCTCCACTGGCGCTGTAGTAGCCGGGTGAGCACAGCGTGGCCCATTGAGCGTACAGAGTGGCATTGGTTGTGAACGGGTAGGTCGCCCCATCGGCATACGCGGTCCCACTGCCGTTGGCCGTGCCATTCCAGGCGGTAAAAACGTACCCGGACCGCGTGAAGGCATTCGCAATCAGGGGCGTCGGCGAGGCTCCAGCCTCAGGTGCCATGGTGCCGGACCCACCATTAGCGGCGAAGGTGACAGTCGTCCCCGGTAAATCGAAAGCCCCAATGTCACATGGCTGGCCGCGGGTGTTCCCGCGCTGGTCGGGAATCGAGCAAGCCAGAGCGACACCACCAATGGCCACTGGTAACGAAAACGTTGCGGGAACCGCTCGTAGCGCGGGGTCGGGAGTGCTCGTAGAGGGCGAAGGGGTGGCGAGCAGCGGCACCGTTTGTGTTGGTCCTCCGTTGAAACCGAGGGAGCCGAGATAGTCGTCGATCACGATAGAGCCAGGCACGGAGCCGTTGGCGGAACTCAGTCCACAACTGCCATCGTCGTCGATGTTGTAACCCGCATCGGTAATTGTGCCTAGACGACAAGCACCACCACTGAGCTGCGCGGCAATCACATCTCCGGCGAGAGTCACTGAGCCGACGCCCCCTATGCCGCCGCCTTGGCCACTACCATCCGTACCCGCCGAGTTCCCGGTGATGGTCGAGTCTTCGATGGTTGCCGTCCCACCGTTCACGATGCCGCCTCCTGGTCCGTAGCCAGCACCCGCGCTATTACCTGAGATGGTGGAATCCTCGACAATCACAGTCCCACCGGCGTTCTCAATTCCGCCACCGCCGTAGTAGGTGTTTCCATTATTGGTGGCGCTGTTGTTAGAGATCGTGGAACGTACAACCGTAAGGGTCCCACCTCCCTGCAGGTAGATTCCACCTCCGCCTTCGGCTGTGTTGTCAGTGATAGTGGAGCCCTCAACTGTCAGTTCACCAAAGTTCTCTATTCCGCCTCCGGAGCCGGAATTGCCGCCTTCAATAGTGATTCCCGAGACGGTTACCGTCCCTGAATTCACCAATATCACGGAGCGTCCGTTGCCAACCAAAGTGACGTTGCTACCGGACGTCGTAGGCTGCACTGTGATCGAGGTCGAGATCGAGAAGCTGGACCCGCTCGCTGATTGGTAGGTTCCCGCAGCCAGGTCCACCGTGTCTCCGCCCGCCGCTGAGGACAGCGCAGTTGTCAACGCACACGGGGAACTTGAACTACATGCCGTGCCGGTTCCACCAACTTTGGCGAACCAAGTCCTGACTGTTGCCGACGCTGGCGTGCTTGCGAGTGCGAGCGTGACGGCTAGACCGGAGAAGGCCAAGAACAAACAGCTGATTGCCCTGACAACGATGAAGCCGGATCGATGTCTCGCCCCACGGCTCCGCTGCCTGGCGAAGGCCCGGCTCTCTGCTGTCCACTCCACAGCTCCGCCTCCCTGTCATCGACCATGAAGATTCTCCAAAGGATGGCACAAGGCTGACGAGCTTGCATCTCTCGTTGCATCATCTTCGGTGGGGCTCTCGTCGAATTTGTTCTGCCGGCCCCGGCGGAACCTTTGGCCAATGGGCCGACTGCAGTCGAGGCCGCCGATTGATTCGTCCCGCTGACCTCGCTCCCGACGGCGGCGCACGTGAGCGGCGCGACGCACGAGATGCCGTTCAGGGTGAACGTCCCGTACCCGGTGCCGTCCACGCTCTGCGGCGCGGAGAACACGCCGGAGCTCTCGGTGTAGACGACTGATTGGCGGCCCAGATACGTGTCGAGATAGTTGCTGCTCACCGCGCAGTTGCCGAACGAGACGCAGCTGATGCCGCTCGAACCATCGAACTCGACGTTGGGCTGGGTATCCAGGTCAGCGGGCAGGCTGAGTAACACCGCCGGGCCAGGCGCACCGCTTGCGATGGAGGAGTAGAAGGGCTCCTCGAAATCCCCCGTCAAGGCGTTCCCGACCATTTCACACGAGGTTGCGGCCGTGCAGTCCACGGCGGACAGACTGCCAAAGGGCACCCCGCTGGGCAGACTGCTGGCGCTCGCCGATCCGGGGACGCCGCTGGCAATCGGCACGACAATGGGTTCCTCGGTGATTTGACTCGAGACGTAGAGGCCTACGGCCTCACAACTCGTTGCCGATCCGCATGACACCCCGGTCAGATTGGTGTAATCGCCCGGTGCGGGAGGTGTGATCGCAACCGCCTGGGCGAACGTCCCTCCACTCTGGACGGCCACGATGCCCTGTGAAGAGGTCGCGTTCTGATAGACGCCGACGGCAATGCAGTTGCCGGGTGAGGTGCACGACACCGAACTCAGTTCGGCGTGCCCGGTCGTGGCGTCGCTCGGGAGTGCGACCACCTCCGCCGAACCCCAGGTGCCGCCCGCCATGGTGTCCGCCACCAGTTCACTCGGACTGCCCCCCGCGTAGCCAACGGCGGTGCAGTCGCCGCTCGCGCTGCACGACACTGAGGTGAATCCCGAGTTCGCAGGCGCGGTCGCAAGAGTGGATTGCGCGAAGGTCCCGTCGAGCTCCTGCGTCGACGCCGCCGCCGTGGTGGAGCTGAAGATGTCGCCGACGTAGCCGACAGCGACGCACCGGCCCGACGGCGGACAGGACACGCCGTCCTCAATGGTGCCCGTCCCCGCTGCCAAGCTGCTGGCCGGCGGAATCGGCGATGCGTAGTAGCCCGTCGTGAGCGGTGGTGTCGCGGCCGTCGGTGCAGCCGTCGCGAACGGACAACGGGATGCCGAGCCCAACAGCGATTAGGACCGCCGCCACCGGCGCCCGCGCCCGCGCTCCTCGCACAGGTGCCGCCACTGCCTTCACCGCATCCTCCGTTTCCGGCAAGGAAAGTCACATGGCGGTGAAGTTGCTCGAAGAGAGCACGCACCGGTCGCCCTTCGGTGCGCCTCGTGCTCAACCGCCTGATCGAGTGGGGCGCAGAATATTCCGCAGAGAAGGTCGATCGCCTCCCGAGTGCCGACGGGCGGGTGTGAATTGTAAGTCTGTTGTGCAAATCCCCGGACATGGAGCCGTTGACGCCGCTCTCATACGCCGAACTCTCAGTGACCGAGTACTTCAGGAACGTCAGAAGACGGGCGAAGAAAATGTTGTTCGCCCGACGTCACGGCTTCACCTTCTCCGCGACGACCTTGCTCCTGGAACCGGCGTACATCCCATGGCCGGCGTAGACAGCGTTGACCAGGTGGGTCCCGATGACGCCGAGCACTTTGAGAAAGTTCTTCACGCGACACCACGACTCCGGGCAGCGAGCCCCGCACACCAACCACCGAGCAGCCCGACGAAGGATAGGTGCCAGTCGAAGTCGAAGGCACCGCCGACCGCGAAGCACACCAACGCGGACACCGCGCACGAGGACAACACGTCGAGACGGCACACGGCCCGCGCGGCCGAAACGGCGGCCGCGGCAAGGAGTACCACACCGATGACCCCGGCGTCTGCGGCGATCTGGAGATACTCATTGTGCGCGAAGTGCGCAAACGTTCCGTCAGAGGCGTGGAAGGTCAGCAGTCGGTCCGGTCCGACACCGAGCAGCGGTGCGGAGCGCCACTGGTCCAGAGCGGCTGACCATTCCGATGCTCGATCCTGGTCGCTCGGAGCCAAGGCACGTAGGCCGATCTCGTGGTGCGCACCGAGCGCCGCGGCCACCGCCAGCGCGAGCAGGACCATCGCGAAGACCACGCGCGCCTGACGAGGAATCCGATACGAACGGATGTCCCTCGAGGCGACAGCCGAGATGGCACACGTGACCACCACGACCGCGGCCAGCCAAGGTACCGGTGTCGCCTCGGGCGAAGTGACGATGGCGGCGGCTCCCAATGCGATCCCAGCGGCGAGGGGGATGGCCAGGTCGACGTAGCGGCGCCACGGCACGAGCAGGCAGGCACAGGCGAAGGCCACGTAGGCGCCCCTGCTCTGGGTGGCCAAGAGACCACCGGCGCACAGACACACCGCGACCCTCGTCAACGGCGGGTACGACTTGACGCCCAGGGCGACCAGGAGGCACATGGCGAGGACGAGCCCTGCGGCATCGGCGTAGGTGAGGGTGGTCGAGAGGCGCCACAGCGACTGCGCCGGCATGGCGATCGGAAACCAGCGCCAGACGAGACCGGCGAAGCCGATCAGCGAGCCCACGGCACCAAGGCAGGCGACGCCGAGCCCACCGAGATCGCGGAGCTGATCCTTCAGTGGTCGCACGGCCAGGAAGGCGGCTCCGAAGCCGAGGATGCTCGCACCCAGAGGAAGGAACGACTTCGCCGTCTCGACACTGATCGATCGCACCAACCACCACAGGGCCAGGATCACGACGCTGCCGACAAGGATCATCGAGCGCCGATCCGGCGGGTGGAGCACTATGGCGACGCCGAGTACGACGACCGAGACCAAGGCGACCAGGAACGCGTCGGCGGGCCAGAACCCCCCCTCGCGGTATCCCTCCGCCACCATGAGGCCGAACACGGCGGCGGCAAGGAACCACTGTCGTGCGTCGGCCGTGGAAGCCCCATCGGGCAACGCGCTCGCGTCGTGAAGGTCGTCGATAATCATGACGCCGTCCGACACGCCTCCCACAGGCCGCAAACGCTACCGCCGCTGCGCGATCGGTAGTCAACGAAGCTGGATGGCTAGCGCTCCCTGGCTGGACCAGGGGTGCACAGAACCCCGTCACCAGGCCGGCTCACCGTTACTGACCGACCTTCTTCAGGAACGGCACGAGATGAGCGAAGAAGATGTTGTTCGGGTACGCACCGGCCGGGTCGTTGTGGGCGTAGGTGGTGTGCTCGTCGATCAGCGTCAGGTGGCTCATCGGGATGCCCGACTGTTGCGCCAGCGACCTTCGTGGCGGTGAGCACGCCGGGTCCGCCCAGGTGGGCGGCGAAGGCGTAGATCAACAGGCTGTGCGGCAGGTCGTGGCCCATGGTGGACTGCACGTCGAGGACGCTCTGCGCCGGGTTGGCGTTGCCGTCGGCCACGGCGGCTGATGTCATCGGTGAGGCGCTGCGGGAAGTACCACTCGGTTCCGTCCGCGTTGTCGACGTCGGCGCCGGAGAACATGGTGGCGAACCGGTCGATCGGCGTCAGCGCCCCCGTCCCGTTCCACCCGTGGATCGGGCCCTCGGACGACACACCTTCTCCGAGGTGTGCCTGTGCCGCCTCGAGCGACGGGGGCGACGTCGCAACGTTGAGCGCGTAGCCGTACTGGCCGACGTTGGAGACCCTGACCGGCGGGACGATGTCGCTGGGGAGGAGTCCTGAGGTCTGGCCCAAGAGAGGGCGCGTTGGGATCGAGCAGTGCCGCAGCCGACCCCGTGGCGTTGAACACGCCGGCGTAGGGCGCCGTGATCCCGCCGAAGCTCAGCCACGGAGACACCGACGGCTGATCGAGCGCCTGGAGCTCTTGGGTGGCCAGCGCGGCGGTCATCGGTGCAGGCGCGCCGGCGGCGCCGAGCGCTTCGGGTGTGGGGCTGCTGGCCCCGTCGATGTACACGAGACCCGACAGTTGATCGGCTCCGGGCTTCCCGTTGAAGTCCCACGTGGCATAGGCCGTGACGACCGTGCCGCCGAGGGAGTGCCCACCGAGGACGACCTTGCCGCCGAGCTTCCTGGCCGCCGCCGATCACGGTGTGCAGGTCTTGGACGGCGACATTCATTCCCCAGTTCTTGGCGAACTCGACCGCTCGAGTTCGGGATCATCACGAAGTGGTGCGTGATCGCCGGATCCTTGATGTAGCCGAGGTAGTAGTCGAAGAGCTGGGTCGCCGTGGCCTTTCCCTCCTTGAAGAGGTTCAGCTCTGATTGGTCCTCGAGCAAGTTCTCTCGCCGCTCTACCGACCACACCTGCCACCCCGGCGTCTTGGACACGATCCACTTGGCCAGGGGCACGAAGTAGGCGCTCCCAGCCGATGTACCTGGTTCGAGGACGAGCACGTTCTTGGCCGAGCTCGGGCCGATCTTGAGGACGCCGACCTTGTCGTACCGCGCCGGAGTGCCGGGTGCCGCGTAGCTCGGCATCCAGGTCACCGAGAGCGGCAGCGTGGTGGCCCCGCTCGAACTGGCCGAGACGAGCGTCGCCGGACCAGCCGGCAGTGAGGAGGGCGGCCAGGGAGACGACGGCCGCTCCGGCGAACAACGCCCTCGACGAACTCTTCCGCAGTCTTGACACGTGGCACTCCTCCGCGATCGGTCCTGACCATGATGGTCAATGTCCGCGATCGCCGGGGGTCAGTTCTGAAACGGGGTCACAGGCCACGAACAGCCGGAAACGGTTTTCCCTGGTGCCGGCGTCGGCCCACACCGAATCCCGCCTCCCGGCAAAGGGCGCCGTCAGCGCTCCGGCCCACGGTGACCAGGTGGGCGCCCTCCTAAGCTCACCCGGTGCCATCGGGTCAGCGCAACGCGCCAGCAACGGTGCGGCGCGACCCGCCTCCTCCGTTCGCACGGGGGTCGGTGTCCATCCGGCTGTATCCGCACAACGAGCTCCCCGCCGACGCCATCGTGCGCGAGCTCTGCACCCAGGCGGGACTGGCCCTCAACAGCGGCTTCGACGGTGTCATGACGAGCGAGCACCACGGAGGTTTCGCGGGGTACACGGCGCAGCCACTGCAGATGGCCTCCTTCGTGCTGGCGCAGCACGCGACGGGTGGGCGGCCGCCGCCCCGCTGCTCCTGCCACTTCGGCCCACGGCGCTGGTGGCCGAGGAGGTGGCGTGGCTCCAGGCTCGCCATCGCGGCCGCGTCGGGCTCGGCGTGGCCGCGGGAGCTCTCCCACTCGACTTCGACGTGGCGGGCGTCGACCAGGCCGAGTCGGTTGCCCGCTTCAAGTCGGAGCTCCCTCGGCTCGTCGCCATGCTGCGGGGCGAGGATCTGGGGCAGCTCGAGGGAGACCCGGCGCTGCGCGCCTGCCGTGCGAACCCGGTCCCGGTGCTCAGCGCGGCCGTCTCGGTTGCCGCCGCCGTGCGTGCGGCCCGCTGCGGCGCCGGCATCCTCATGGAGGGGATGTCGGCGCCATCGAGACTGGCCCGCCTGACCGACGCGTTCGGCGAGGCCGGTGGCACGGGTTCGGTCGTCCTGATCCGCCGGGTCTGGCTCGGTTCGCCGCGCTCTGGGCTCGTCGCACGCCAGCGCGCGGTCTACGAGAGCTACGCCGAGCGCGCCGGCTCGTTCGGTGAGGATCAGACGATCGCCTCGCGGAGCCGGCCGAGTTGGCGGAGCGGCTCGTGGCGAGCGTCCGGGAGGTCGGAGCCGACGCGCTCAACCTCCGGGTCCAGCTCCCGGGCATGGTGCCCGAGGAGGTCCGCGACCAGATCACCCACCTCGGGACAACCGTCGTCGACCGCCTGAAGGAGGACTGGCCTCCGACGGGACGAGGCGGCCGATAGCTACCGGATCGGCGTCCAGCCGCTCCCGAGGTGGTTGCCCCCGTCGACATCGAGCGTGATCCCGGTGATCTGACGCGCTTCGTCGGAAAGCAAGAAGCACGCCGCCGCCGCGATGTCCTCCGCCTCGGTCAGCCGGCCGACGGGGAGATTGGCGCCCGCACCCGCACCACCATCGGACTCCCACATGGGCCGCGTGGCCGTGGTGCGCACCAGTCCAGGGCTTACCGCGTTCACACGCACGGCCGGTGCGAGGTCGGCGGCGATGGTCCGGGTCATCGCGTTGAGCGCGGCCTTGGCCGCCGCGTAGGACACCATGGCCGACGTCGTCTTGTGCGGCGAACCGCTCGAGATGGTCACCACCGAACCGCCGTTGTCGCCCATGCCTCTGTCCATGGCGGCGCGGATGAGGGCGACGGCCGGCCAGGTGTTGAGGCGGAACGTCTCGAGCAGCTGCGCCTCGCTGATGGCGTCGAAGGAAAGCGGATAAGGGGCGCCGCCCAGCGTGCTCACGAGCAGGTCGATCCGGCCGAAGGCGTCGATGGCACGGTCGACCAGCATCGCCACGGCCGGCTCGGTATCCATGGACCCGGCGACGCCCACGACGGCGAGCCCTTCGGCCCGCAGCGCGGCCTCGGCCGAGGCAACGCGCTGGACGTCGCGGCCGTTGACGACCACCGACGCTCCCTCTCGGGCCAGTCGGAGGGCGCAGGATCGGCCGATGCTCGGATCGGCGGTCGAGCCGGTCACGATGGCGACCCGGCCGGAGAACCGCTCGACGTTCATGGTGTCCCTCGCGTGCTCGTCTCTTGGCCCACGAGGGTGGATTCTGCACGCACGCCGGCCGCGTGGCGAACCAGTTGGCCGTCGGGTCAGTCTGGTGCGGAGTCGTCCTTGCGCCTCGTGGTGAGCGTCACCGGCACGTACTCGGGGTCGTCCTCGGAGCGCATGCTGAAGCGCCACTTGCAGCACACGTCGCCCGGATCCCGCCGGGGCGGGATGGCGAGGATGTCGACCTTTCATGTTCGGGTCGTACATCTTGGTCGTCTCGATCATGGACTTGGGACACGTCGAGTGACAGTTCTTCTCGAGGATGTCCGGCCGGCCCATCGCCTCCCACTGGTCGGCTGCGACACACCGGTTGAAGGTCATGATCCCGACGTCGGGCTCGGGCATCTCGAACGAGAGGTCGAAAGCCTTGCCCGGGAGGGCCGTCGCATCGAGCTGGAGGTCCTTCATCCAGTCTTCGACCGTGTTGCCGTCGATGCCGAGGTACTCGGCCTTGAGCTTCTTGACGCCTGGCAACACGCAGGTGCCCCACAGCGTCCACTGGATGTCGAACATCACGTCGAGCCCGTAGCGGACCGTGATCTGGGTCGCCCACGCCTCGATGCACTGCAGCAGGTACTCGTGGGACCCCAGGAACCATGTGACCAGCTGCGGCTTGGAGAGCTCCAGCGCGCCCTCGCGCGGAGAGAAGAGGCCTCTGTAGTCGACCCTCGTGCCGGAGCGGGCCTCCTCGGGCACCAGCGCGTTGGGGTCGCTGTACGTGCTCCCCGCCGGGAGGAACTCGTTCTTCATCCGCTCCGCCTCGGGGACGATCTGGTCGTTCCACGCCGTCCACTCGATTTCCGCCATCGTCTCGGCGCCGTAGCGCCGTGCGACCTCGGCGGCCCAGCCGTCGACGCACAAGAGAAGGTATTCCTCTGCCCACGGCAGGAACCGCGTCGCCAGCGCCTGCTTCGAGAAATCGGTGAAGCGCAGATCCGCCCGGTACGCACCGCCGTAGTCGGGAAGCTCCGCCCCGGCGTCGACGTCGACCTGCTGGCGTATCGAGGTTCGTCCTGGGGTAGGTGACCTCATCATCCACGCGGGAGAACTTGGGGTAGTTCTGCAGGTCGACCCCGAGCATCAGGACGAAGTCGTCGGCGACGACGCCCTCCTCGAGGTGTGCCCCGGGCTTTCGGATCTCCAAGAAGTCGTCGAGCTGCGGGTCATTCGTGGCTCTGGCACCTTCGGACCTCCTGCGCGTCGAGTCGCCCATGGGCTAGCTGATCGGCTCGTTCGAGGGTAGCCGATCGGCTAGGCGGTGACAACCATGCGGCTAGGGTCGGGCCATGAGCTGCTCGGAAGCGCCATGAGCGCCGCTGAGGCGGTGGCGGTCCCCCGGCTGGGGTCCACCGACTACAGCGCCGCCCAGATGCGCGTCGTGGTCGCCGCCCTCGGCTTGTTCGCGCAGCACGGCGTCAGCGGCACCTCACTCCAGATGATCGCGGACGCGGTCGGGGTGACGAAAGCGGCCGTCTACCACCAGTTCAAGACCAAAGAGGCGATCGTCGTGGCTGCCGTCGACGTCGAGCTGGGCACGATCGAGCCTGCGCTCGAGCGCGCTGAAGCGGCCGACGCGCTCGAGGCGTTGTTGGGCCGGGTCATCGACGTCGCCGTCGGGCGGCGCCGCATGGTCGGCAACATCCTCTACGACCCGGTCATCGTCCGCCTCTTGGCCGAGCACGCACCGTTCCAGCACTTCATGGGACGGCTGTTCCGCGCCCTGCTCGGCGGGCGCACCGACGTCGACGCCCGCCTGCGGGTCGCGATGGCGGCGTCGGCCATCGGCGGCGCCGTGACGCACCCGCTCGTCGCAGACCTCGACGACGCGACGCTCACGGCCGGGATCCTCAGGCTCTCGCAGCGGTTCCTCGACTGACGGCCTGAGGCGGGGTCGGGCAGGGCGGGATGGGGGTCGGCGCCGGGCGAGTACACGTACGACCGTCGCGAAGCGGGGTACCTCGACCTACGCCGGGTCGACCTTGCCGACGGCACGGAACCACATCCAGCGTGGCGGCCAGACCCTCGTCGAGCGAGATCGGGCTGTAACCGAGACGCTTGTAGGTCTTGGAGTCCTCGAGCTTCTTGCGCTCCGGGCGTCTGCCGTTGCCGCCTTCTTGGCGATGGCGATGAGCGTGGGCCCGAAGACCTTCGAGCAGCTCGGGGTCGTCCGAGGGCTCGACGTCGATGACCTCGCGGTCGATGCCGGCCAGCCGGCACATGCGGGTGCAGGCGTCGGCCGTGCTCACGACGTCCTCGGGACGGCCGTCGAGCATGTAGCGCTCTCCGGCCACTCCCTTGTCCAGCGCCAGGATGCACCCGCGGGCGATGTCCTCGCCGAACACCCAGCTGACCGGGAACTTGAGATAGCGCTCGATGCGCCCACGCGCCGCCGACAGCAGCACCCGGTTGAAGCTGGTCGTGCCGAGCGCGTTGCTCGCAACCGGCGACGGTCCGAAGATGGCGCCGGGGTGGGCGCTCACCACGTCCCGGCCCTTGGCGGCCCGGTCCATCGCATCGAGGAAGGCCGCCATCTTGGTCAGGGTGTAGGGATCCTGGCTCGGGTTCTTCGTGACCGGGGCGTCCTCGCGGTCGAGGCCGCCGGCTGTGTCGAAGAACGTCCCGGTGCTCACGGCCACCACGCGGCCGAGGTCGAGCGCCTCGGCCGCGTCGAGCACGTTCTTGGTGCCGCCGATGTTCACCGCCTCGAAGTCGGCCATGTTCTGGCTCGCGCCACCGAGCAGCGCGGCACAGTGGATGGCGGCATCGCTCCCCGTGGCCGCCCGCAGAACGGCGTCGGGGTCGGTCACGTCGCCGGTCGACCACCTCGACACCGAGCTCGACCAGCGGCGCGGTGTCGGCGCGTCTCCCGGGCCAGCGCCCGGACGGCGTCGCCGCGCTCCACCAGCAGCTTGCAGACGTTGGCGCCGGCGAGCCCGGTGGCTCCCGTCACCAGGACGGTCTGGCTCATGCCAAGGCGTGCAGCGGCGGCTCGTTGACGGCCGAGTCGACCTGGTCGCGGCTGAACGGGATCACCGGGGCGGACTTCCCGAACACGTCGAGCGTGTGGATGAAGCGGTGCAGGCCCATCGAATTCGGCACAGGCGAAGCCGAGCTCGATGATCTGTGCCGCCGTGAAGTGCTCACCGAGGCGCCGGTAGACCTCGTCGTCGATGGCGTGGTGGTCGGCCGACAGGAGATCGAGGAACTCGACGGCCAACCGCTCCTGCTCGTTGAGGTCGCCCCCGCCCGGGGCGATGAGGCAGGCCACGTCCTCGTCGGTGATGGAGTCGTGCTTCCTCGACTGCATGCAGGGCTGGCACTCGCCCAGCTGGGCGCTCCTGATCCGCAGCAGTTCGAGGATCCGGCCCCCCAGCAAGGAGCCTTTCCCCATGACCTGGCGCGCCGCGTTGGTCATCAAGATCTGTTGCGTCTTGTACGCGAAGATCTGCAGCGGGATGGGCGTCGCGTACAGCCCGTCCGTCAACCCCCTCTTCGATGATCCGGCGCGGCTCCGGCGCCATCTGGTCCAACGGAATCGGCTCGATCCTGGGCACACAACCCCCCAACCGCTCCCCGGGCCTCCCCGGCGGAGCTCTCTCGGTCCGACGTCGTCGCTACTGTACTGTCCGCTCGTGCCGATCGATCCCTCCTCCATCTTGCTCACCGACCGCGTCGCCGTGGTCACCGGCGGCGGCTCGGGGATCGGGCGCGGGCATCGCCAAGGGTTTCGCTGCCTTCGGGGCCAAGGTGGCCATCTGGGAGCGCCATGAGGACACCGCGGCGGCGGCCGGCGAGGAGGTCGGCGGCCTCGGGCCTTCACGTCGACGTGCGCGACTCCGGCGCAGGTCGACGCGGCACTGGCCCGCACGGTCGCCGAGCTAGGCCCGGTGAGCATCCTCGTCAACAACGCCGGCGGGGTCTTCAACTCGCCCCTCCTCGAGACCACCGAGAACGGGTGGGACGCCCTCTACCGGTCCAACCTCAAACACGTCATCCTCTGCACCCAGCGGGTCGCCCGCCTGATGGTCGAGCGCGGGCATCGCCGGCAGCGTCATGAGCGTGACCTCGATCGAGGGGGTACGCGCCGCCCCCGGCTACGCCGCGTACGCCGCAGCCAAGGCGGGCGTCATCAACTACACCAAGACCGCCGCGCTGGAGCTGGCGCCGCACGGCATCCGCGTCAACGCACTGGCGCCCGACATCACCATGACCGAGGGCATCCTGGCGGTCGCCCCCGAGGGACCGCAGGAGGGGTTCGGCTTCACCGTGCCCATGGGCCGGGCCGGCCACGTCGACGAGATGGCCGGTGCCGCCGATCTTCCTGGCCAGCGAGCTCTCCAGCTACATCACCGGTCAGACGATCCACGTCGACGGAGGCACTCAGGCCGCCAGTGGCTGGTACCACAACCCCGACGACGGGCGTCTACGTCCTCGGGCCCATCCTACGACCTGCTCCAGTCCGTCCGGAGCCCGCGTCGACGTCGGAGCCGCTCAGCCGTCGCCGAGCCCGACGTGGGCCGACATCCCGCCGTCGACCGCGATCATCTGCCCGGTGATGTAGCGAGACTCGTCGGAGGCCAAGAAGACGACGACGTCGGCGATGTCCTCGGGCTGGCCGACGGACGGCGTCAAGGTCGGCCTTGCCGAGCGAGGCCACGATGGCATCGGTGAGATGGGCGCGCACGGCATCGGTGATGACCAGGCCGGGCAGGATCGTGTTGACCCGGATGCCCTGTTTCCCGTGGCTCGTCGCCACGTACATGGTCAGGGCGTTCACCCCGGCCTTGGAGACCCCGTAGGCGGTGCGGGTGCGGTCGCCCTTCAGCGAGGCGCCGGAGGACATGTTGATGATGGAGCCCCCGCCGCCTCCGCACCATCAGGGGCACGGCGTGCTTGCACATGAGCATCTGGCTGCGCAGGTTGACCGCCATCGTCCGCTCCCACACCTCGACCGAGAGATCCGTCACCGCGGTGTCGGCGCTGCAAGAAGTCCGAATCGGTCAGCGCGGCGTTGTTGTGGACGACGTCGAGACGGCCGAAGCGCGCCGTCGGCCTCGCCACGGTCGCCATCACCTGGTCCTCGGCGGAGAGGTCGGCCGCGAACGCGGCCGCGGTACCGCCAGTGTCCTCGATCGCCGCGACCACAGCCGGACCGCGGCGGCCTCGTTGATGTCGACGACCAGCACGGCCGCACCCTCGCGCGCCAGGGCCCGAGCCGTCGCCCCTCCGATGCCGCCGCCACCGCCGGTGACGATGGCGACCTTGCCGGCGAGACGGTCCATGTCGCTATGACCCTGGCCGCGTCGGTGCTCGCGCCAGGGCGTCAGGTCGAGCATCGGATAGCGGGCGGCGACCCCCGCCAGCGTCTCGGGGCGTCCAGTACGGATGGCCGGGCGCCGGGAAAGCCCAAGACGGTCAACTGGCGCAGGGTTGCCCCACCCACGAAGCGGTACCACGCCATGTCCTCTCCGGCGTGCGGGCAGCGCCAGCGAACCCAGCCAGTCGGTGCCGGTCGGCTTGTACGAGAGGTGCATCATGAACCGGGCCGAACCGGGCGCCTCCATGCGCACGCCTCGGTGGTAGACGTCGGGTCGGTAGACCAGGATCGACCCAGCCGGGCCTGACGCCGGCACCTCGGCGGCGTAGAGGTCGGCGTACTCCGCTCATGCTGAGATAGGTGCGCTCGACCGGGATCTCCTGACGTGAGGCGCAGGGGCACCAGCGAGTCGCTCCGGTCTCGGGCGTGACGTCGCTGAGGAACACGAACATCTCGAGTTGTTGGTAGCCCGGCTCATGACGGGGCACCACCAGGGTGTGATTGCCGTAGTCCGCATGGAGCAACTGCTCGTCGCTCAGGGCGCCCTGGCCGTACTTCGCGCTCAGCGAGGCCTGGTAGAGCCGAAGGTCCGCACCCTCGACGTCGAGCAAGAACTCGGCCAGATCGATGATGACGGTCGTGCACGACCAGGTCGTTGAGCGCGGCGTCCTCGAAGGGAAACCGCGGCATGACCCGGTGGGAGTCGTCACGGAACGGTGCGTTGCGGACCGGGTCGGCGTCGGTGGCGAACTCCTCGGCCGTAGGGAACATGGGCCGGCATCGCCGCCTGCGCGGCCGCCACCGCTTCGCTCGGGAAGAAGCCCCTCGACCAGACACCAGCCGTCCGTCCTCCCACTGCTGCCTGCGCGGCTCAGGCTGATCGGCGGCGCGCTCGACCGGGCCGGTCACCCGACCGTGACGGACTTCGGCTCCCTCGCGCGATTGCGCTCGCAGCCACGGCTTTGCTTCCCGGACATCGGCATCGATGATCGTCTCCAAATGTGTCTGACCGTGCACATGCGCACGGACCGGACGAGCGCCGAGAGTCGATATGGTGCTCGCAGACCGGAGTCGACCGAGGAGCCCGAGATCCCAGGAGGAATCGGTGCGCTTCATCCTTCAGTACCCCGAGGCCAGCGGGAGCGACATCGACCTGCTCGACGCGGGTGCGATCGCCGACGTCGCAGCGGCGGCGGAAGCGGCCGGATGGGACGGCATCGCCCTCACCGAGCACCCCGCGCCGAGCAATCAGCTGGCTCGAGATCAGGCGGCCACCAGAGCCTCGATCCCTTCGTCGCGCTCGCTGCCAGCCGCCGGGGTCACCACCAAGCTGGCCCTGGTCACCAACCTGAGCGTCATCCCATACCGCAACCCCTTGCTCCTGGCCAAGAGCGCCGCCACGCTCAACCGGATGTCTGAAGGCCGCTTCTACTTGGGCGCCGGCGCCGGATACCTCAAGTCGGAGTACTTCGCGCTCGGGGTGGACTTCAAGGAGCGGAACGCCCTCTTCGAAGAGGCGCTGCAGGTGATGCGACTCCATTGGAGCGGCGAGCCCTTCGATTTCGAGGGACGCCACTTCTCGGCGCGCAACATTCGGGCGTCTGCCTGCACCGCGGCACAACCGGGTCCCGATCTGGATGGGCGGCAATTCGGACGCTGCGCTGCAGACGCGCTGCGACCTACGCCGACGGATGGATGCCCATGACCGCTCCCCGCTTCGGTGGCCAAGACGGCGCGTACGCCGCCGGTCACGACGCCCGCGGAACTCGAGGAGCGTCTCGGTGCCCTCAAGCGATTCGCCGCCGACCGCTACGAGGACCTCACGCTGATCCTGAGCTACTCGGGACCGAGCCTGGCACATTTCGAGCGCGACGCCGAGCAGATCACGCAGCGCCTCGGGGAGATGGACGAGATGGGGGTCGACTGGACGATCATCGGCCCACCCTGGTCGCCGGCCCCCGGGCCCGTCGAGTGGGTCCAGGCCTTCGGGGCGACATTTCTGCAGGGCCCCTGAGGCTGCCGAACGGGCGACCGCGACGCCTCGATGCCTCTGAGCTGGTCCGTTCGAGCTCGCGAACGGTCCGCCAGGCCTCGGCGCCACCTCCGGGAGTGGCCCCACCGGGGTCTCGACACTCAAGACAGGTCGCGTTCAGGCCGACTTCCCAGGTGAACGTCTAGGAGACTGGCCGAGGACGGCTCGACGGCACTATGGGAACGCTAGAAAGCACCATCCGTTTGGAGCACCGTACGAGTCAGCACTGGCTCGCCCGGTTTGTGTGCGCGCTCGTGATCGCTCTCGTGGTCGCCGCCTGCTCGTATACCGTGACATACCGCGCGCTGGTCGTGATATCGACACCGAGCGGGGCGGCATCGATTGCCCCCGCCAAGCCCTCTCCGGTGACGCCGTCTACTGCGAGGCCCGTCGCCTCGCTGCCGGGCCACTGACCCACTGACCCACTGACCCACTGACCCACTGACGGCCCGATACCTAGGCGACGGGAACCGGCGCGGTCCACATTCGCAACGTCACGACGAAACGCGAACCGCCGTCGTCCCTGAGCGGCGACTCGGCCCGGACGCTCCCACCCATGGCCGACGCCAGCTCCGCCACGATGGCCAGACCAAGTCCCGAACCCATCTGCCGGTTCGGGCCCCGGTCGGCACGATAGAAGCGCTCGAACACGCGCTCGAGATCTCCCGGGGCGATGCCGGGCCCGTCGTCTTCGACCGTGATCGCACACTGCCCGTTGGCAGTGCGATCGATGAACGAGACGGTCACGGTGGAGCGGGCAAACGTGAGTGCGTTCTCGAGGAGGTTCGCCAACAGCTGAGCCAGCCGATCAGGATCCGCCGCGGCCGGCTGGCGGAGGGACGGCGCGGCATCGCCCGGCATGAGCGCTACGCCACCGTCTGGAACGTGCAGCACGATCTGCAGCCCGCTCTTGGCGGCGGCCGGCCTGAATCCCTCGGCCGTCGTGGAGACCACCTCGGCCGCGTCGGTAGGGCGCATGGAGATCGACATCTGACGCGCCTCGAGCTTGGTCAGGTCGAGCAGGTCGCCCACGAGGCGCTCGAGGCGTCGCGACTCCGCGATGATCACGTCGGCGGCCTTCCCGGTGTCCTCGATCGCCCCGTCTTCGATCGCCTCGGCGAAGCCGCGGATGGAGGTGAGCGGCGTGCGCAGGTCGTGGGAGACGGCGAGGAGGAGTTGTCGCTCTCGGGCGCGGCTGTCCTCGAGGCTCTGCGCCATGTCGTTGATGGAGCCCGCCAGCGAGGTGAACTCGGGATAGTCGCGGCGCCCGACCGGCACGCGGCTCTCCAGTTCCCCGGAGGCGATGCGGCCGGTCACATTCATGGCCTCGACGAGCGGGCGCGCCATCCGGCGCGACATCTGCCACGCCACGAGGGCCGCGACGAGCAACGCTGCTCCGCCCGCGATGATGAAGTAGCCCCAACTCGGGCCGAGGCCCCCGACGTCGCGCGTCAACAACACCGCGAAGGTGCCGCCGAAGGGTACCCGGTAGCGCTTGTCGAGCTGGGCGCGGGTCTTGGCCGAGAGCGTGATGGGCGCCACGGCGTAGACCAGATTGCCGTTGCGACCTGATGTCGTCTGCCCCGACTGGACCGCCCCCGCGTCGATGTCCTCAGCCGTCAGGTTCTCGGGCAATGGCGTCTGCAGATTGCCCTGGCTGTCGATCCGGATCACGTCGGCGTTCTCGAGCTTGAGCGTGCGCCGGATGACGGTCAGCACGGCGAGGGACCGGCCTCCGGTCTTGCTCGACGTCAGGGCGTCGGCTTGTGTGACCAGCTGCTGTCCGGCCTGGTTGCGGGCGGCGTTGCGAGTCAGGATCAAGCTGCCGGCGCCGGCGATCACGAGCACGACCGCGACGAGGCCGACCATGGCCAGCATCAAGCGGACGCGCATGGTCACCCGAACCTGTACCCGACGCCCCACACTGTGGCGAGCGGCAGGTCGGCACCGAGTTTCTTACGCAGCTGGGCCACGTGAACGTCCACGGTGCGCTCGTCGCCGTACCAGTCGGGGCCCCAGACGCCGTCGAGCAGCTGCTGGCGGGACAGGGCCAGGCCGGCGTTGTTCGCGAGGAACGCAAGCAGTTCGAACTCTCGGGTCGCCAGGGCGACGACCTCGCCGGCGCGACGCGCCTCACGACGGCGCATGTCGACTTCGAGGTCTCCCACTGCCACGACCTCTTGGGGCGCGGGCCCTTCTCTGGTGCGCCGCAGGATGGCCCGGACGCGCGCGACCGAATTCGCGTGGGCTGAACGGCTTCACGAGGTAGTCGTCCGCCCCGAGCTCCAAGCCGAGGATCCGGTCGACCTCGTCGTCGCGAGCGGTCAGGAAGAGGACCGGGACCGAACTGCACGCTCGGATCTCGCGGCAGACATCGAACCCGTCACGCCCGCCGGGCAGGCCGACGTCGAGGATCACGATCCAGGGATTTTCCTGCTTGAAGATCTCGAGGCCCCGCTCCCCGTCGGCGGCCAACAGCACCCTATAGCCCTCGCGCCGCAGGTAGAGGTCCACCAGATCAGCGATGTGCGGGTCGTCTTCCACCACGACGATCGTCCCGTTCTCCGTGCTCACGTATCTAGCCTCCCACCTGCCGCACCCCGAATTGCCGGACTGGGCTCATCCCTCACAGAACCCTCACGTTTGCCGAATAGACCCTTCACCGGGGCCTGCGCATGATGGACTCTGTGGGCCGGCCCCGATGTTGAGCGGGCCGTGCCCGACGATGAGACGGAGGAGCACCATGACATACGTGCGCACCAATCTGGTCCGGCTGGGCACGCTCGCGGTTGCGTCCAGCGCTGCGCTCGCGCTCGGCGCGAATGCCGGGCTGGCCGCCGCAGCACAGTCGGGATCGAGCGGCTCGGCGAGCAAGAATCTGACCACGCTCAGCGGCATCAAGGCTCAGGCGAACACCGCCGTCACCAAGCGCGTCGACTCGTTGAACTCGGCCATCGCCAAGGCCAACGCGGCGAAGGGGCTCGGTTCTAGCCAGTCCGCCCTCGTCTCACACCTGAGCGCCGACATTGTGCCGCTGCAGCAGTTGAACCAGAAGATCCAGGGTGAATCCACGGTGAACCAGGCGCGCCAGGACTTGTCGAACATCTTCACCGATTTCCGGGTCTATCGGCTCGTGCTGCCGGCCTCGAGTCTCGCGGGCGCGGCGGACCGGGACACGGCTACCGCGATACCGGTGCTGTCGTCGGACAAGACCAAGGCCCAGGGCTACGTCACCTCAGGCAACCAGGCGAAATTGCAGCCGCTGATCGACGACCTCAGCACCCAGAGCACCAAGGCGACCAATGCCACCAACGGGTTGTCCGCCACGGTGTTGGCCTACACGCCGGCACAGATCAACGCGAACGGCGACCTGCTCAACCCGGCGAAGTCGTCCCTGAAGACCGCGCGAGGCGCGCTCGAAAAGGGTCGTTCGGACGTGATCCAGATCCGTCGCCTCCTCCGGAGCGAGGGGACAGCCCACGCGGGACTGAGCCGCGCCGGGCTGAAGGGCCCCGGTCGGCACGGTAAGAAGGGCCGCGCCGCATCGGGTCGAGCCGGCACCGTGACCACGACGACCACGTAACAGGGCGAGGGCGATCGAACACTCGACCCCCGGCTCGGCCGTGTTGGCGGTGCGGAGCGGGACCTTGGGCACTACCCTCACCGTGACACGCCTGGCCCAGGGGAGGCCGGCGGGCGACGGAGGGGAGGTGCGCCATGAGCACGACCGCACCCGGCGAGGCCGACGTCTGCGTCGTCGGTGCCGGTCTGGCCGGGCTCACCGCAGCTCGGCGCCTGTCCCAGGCCGGCCAATCGGTCGTGGTGCTCGAAGCACGCGACCGCGTCGGTGGCCGCGTCTGGACCCAGACGACGCAGGGCGGAGTGCCGGTGGACATGGGCGGCTGCTTCGTCGGACCCACCCACGATTACCTGCACGCACTCGCCAAGGAGATGGGAGTCGCCACCTTCAAGACGTTCGTCGACGGCGACTATGTGCTCGCCACCGGCGGCAAGATCACTCGGTACCGCGGCGACATTCCTCGCATCAATCCCGCGGCACTCGCAAGCGCCGGCCAGGCCATCGCGCGCATGAACTCCATGGCGAAGAGGGTCCCGGTCGATGCACCCTGGGACGCTCGGCGCGCCCGCACGTGGGATGCGCAGTCGGTTGGCAGCTGGCTTTCGCCTGCCCGCGTCCCGACGCAGCTGGCCCGAGACCTCGTCGACGCCACCATTCGTGCCTGTTTCGCCTGTGACCTCTCCGAGGTCTCACTGCTCAACTGGCTGTTCCTCGTGCGGTCCGCGGGCGGCGTCGAGGCCCTCATGTCGATCGCAGGCGGCTACCAGGACTCCCAGTTCGAAGGAGGAGTCGGCCGCATCCCTGATGCCTTGGCGGCCGAGCTCGGTGACGCAGTGGTCCTCAATGCCCCCGTGACTGCCGTCACCCAGACATCGGACCGGGTCACCGTGACATCCGACGCGGGGACGGTCACGGCACGGCGGGTCGTCCTCGCGCTGCCCAGGGCACTGGCCGCCGGCATCCGCTTCGAGCCAGCGCTCCCAGGGGACCACGCGCTGCTGCTCCACCAGATCCCTGCCGGCAGTGAGGTGAAGACCGTGGCGGTCTACGACGAGCCCTTCTGGCGCGCCGAAGGCGTCTCTGGCGCGAGCGTCGCGCTCGACGACCTCATTGAGGTCACGCTCGACACGACGCAACCCGGCCACGGGCACGGCGTGATCGGAACCTACGCGGCCGGCCCCCAGGCTCGTGCGCTCTGGCGACAGGGGCCTGACGAGCGCCGTGACACGTTGCTCACCATGCTTGTCACGAGGTTCGGACCGAGAGCGGCGCAGCCACTCGAGGTGATCGAGGTCAACTGGGCCGAGGAGCGGTGGACCCGCGGCTGTTCGCTGGGTCACTTCCCGACCGGTGTCCTGACCCAGTACGGCCGGCGCCTGCGCGAGCCGGTAGCGCGGATCCACTGGGCCGGCACCGAGACGGCGACCGTGTCCTACGGCGCCATGGACGGCGCGGTGCGTTCGGGCGAGCGCGTCTGCCAGGAGATCCTCGACGCACCGACCTGAGCCGTTCGGTGGTTCCCCGACCCGCCCGGATGCTCAGGCGCCCATCCCCTGGGGCCGCGGACCTGGCCCGCTCCCGACACCCAGCTTCTCGCGGAAGAACGAGAGCGTCTGGTCGAGCGCGGCGCGGGTCGGCGTGCCCTCCCTGTCGTCGAGGTGGTCGGTGAGGACCGAGTGCGCGGTCTTCGGGTGCCCGTGCGGGTTGCCCGGCGCCGAGTCGATCTCCACCGCGATGAAGGCGTCACCGAGCTCGCGGCGGAGCGTCTCGAAGCGCGCCTCGAAGCAGAAGGGGTCGTTAGAGAAGCGAAGGCCCAGCACACAGGTGCCCGCCTCAGTCCGTTGTTTCACCGCGGCAAGGTCCGCGTCGGAGATCCCGATGTCTGCCTTGTGCCGCTTGCCGATCGGAAACGGCAGCGAGGGCTGGCTGAGGACGGGCGCGAGGACGACCTCGTCAACCATCATCGCCAACGCGAAGCCTCCCGTGAAGCACATCCCGACCACGCCCACCCCAGGCCCGCCGCAGCGCTCGTGCTCGGATGCGGCGAGCTTGCGCAGCCAGACCGTGGCCGGGCTCGTCTTCTTCAGGGCGAAACAAGCGAACTCACGCGACACGCAGGCCGAACCGATGGAGCGCAACGCGTACCCGCCGGACACGGGACGGCCGGGATCACCGAAGACGTGCGGCACCACCGCGGTGCAGCCGGCCGCGGCGACCCGCCGTCCGAACTGGGCCACCTGAGGTGTGATGCCCGGCATCTCGCTGATCACGATCACCGCGGGCCCCTCGCCGATCCGGTAGACGTCCCGTCTCTTCCCGTCGGCTTCGAACGACTCCTTGCCGAAGTCGTCGAGGGCGGCGTCCCACCTGCCTGCTTCGCCCGTCACCATGGCCGGACCGTAGCATCGACCGTCGTGGCCGGACGTGCTCGAAGTCTCGATCCGCGTCTCCCGGTCCTGGTAGGGCTCGGGACCGCGAACCATGCCGCCCCGATCGTCGATCTGATGACCGCGGCGGTGCGGGCCGCCGCGGACGACGCCGGCACGCCCGAGATCCTGCGCGCGATCGGGTGCGTCGTGGTGCCTCAGGGCACGTGGTCGCACGTTGACCCGGCGCGCGCGGTGGCACACCGCATCGGCGCGCCCCGCGCCCGCACGGTGCGGTGCGAAATCGGCGTGTCGCAGCAAGAAGCCATTAACTTCGCCCTCGCTGCGATCGCAGCTGGCACGGCCGACGCGATCGTCGTCGCGGGGGCCGAAGCGCGGGCGTGGGCGCGCCACGGTGGCGTCGAGAGCGACGAGGGGGCGCGCCGCCCGACGAGGTCCTCAGCCGGCCGCCGGACTTCGTTGCACCGGTCGAGATCGCCGCGGGCATCGTCGTACCGCCGGTCCAGCAGTACGCCATGATCGAGAACGCGCTGGGTGCCGCCGAGGAGTTGAGCACCGATGAACAGCGCGACGAAGTCGCCCGCCTATGGGCCCGCTTCAACACTGCCGCCCAGGCGAACCCCGATGCGGCCTTTGCGCAGCCGCGCACTGCGACGGACATCGCAACCCCTGGACCGCGCAACCGTCCCCTCGCCTTCCCGTACAACGTCTGGCATGCCAGCCAATGGACCGTCGACCAGTCGTCGGCGTTGCTGATCTGCTCGGCCGAACGCGCCGCCGCGGCAGGGATCCCCGCCGACCGCTGGCTCTTTCCTCACGTGGCCCTGCAGTGCTCGCAGGCGGTCACCCTGACCGCCCGCCGGCGCCTGGAGGCATGGCCCGCCATGGAGGTGCTGGGACGAGCCGCCTCCCGCGCCATTGCGCGGCCCCTCTCCGAGGTCGACCTCGTCGAGGTCTACTCCTGCTTTCCCTCGGCGGTCCGCGTGCAGCAGCGCGCCCTCGGCCTGCCCCGCGACGAGGCGCCCACCCTCACCGGCGGCATGGCGTTCGCCGGCGGCCCGTTCAACCATTTCGTCCTCATGGCCCACGCCGTGCTGGGCCAGCGGCTGCGCGCGCACCCGACCGGGCTCGGGCTGGTGACGACGGTGTCAGGCATGTTGTCGAAACCGGGCCTCGGCATCTGGTCGGCGACACCACCAACGAACGCCCTGCTGCTGGCGGACTTGGCGGACGAGGCGGCTGCGGCCACGGCCGTCGTCCCCATAGCGGTGTCCCCACCCGCGGCATCGACCGCAGGCACGGTCGTGTCGTTCACCGTCACCTACGGTGGCGAGGGCGGGCTGGAGCCGGTCCGCGCCGCCATCGTGGCGGATCTCCCCGATGGGGTTCGAACGGCTGCCACCTGCGAAGATGCAGCGACCGCCCGGCTGGCTGTGACCGACGGCCTCATCGGGCGCACCGTCGAGGTGAAGGACACGACATTCAGCCTGTGATCGCCACTCCCCCCGGCCCGGTCCGGCCGCGCCTGGTCGATCCCGAGCTGGCGGCGCGCGTGCCAGGCCTGCGGAGGAGCGCAGGCGTCGCCCTGGCCATCGGCGTGGTCAGCGCGGTGGCCATCGTCGTGCAGGCCGTCGCCCTGGCCCACGTGGTCGACCGCTCGCTTTTGCACCAAGCGCCACTCGACTCCGTGGCGCCGGCCATCGTGCTCGTCGGGATCGCCTTCGTGGTGCGGGCGGCGGCGCACGGCGCCGGGGACCTCTACGCCCAGGACACGGCTGACCGGGTCGTGACCCGGCTGCGCGGAGACCTGCTCCGCCACGCGCTGGCCCTCGGTCCGGGCTGGCTGGCAGGCGAGCGGCCGGGTGAGCTGTCGCTGACTGCGACACGGGGGCTGCGTTCGCTGCACACGTACTACGCGCGCTACCTGCCCCAGGCGGCTGCGGCCGCGGTCATCCCTGTCCTCTTACTGGCCTGGGTCGCGACGCAGGACTGGCTGTCCTTCCTGGTCGTCATCGCGCTGGTGCTCGCCGTGCCGCTGACGATGGTGTTCTTCGGTCGCGAGGCGACGCGCCGTTCGGCACGCCAGTGGCGCCGCCTCGGCTCGCTCGCCGGCCGCTTCCTCCAGCTGGTCGAGGGCCTGCCCACCCTCCGCGCGTTCGGCCGCGAGGGCCAGGGCCGCCGTGAGGTGGCCGCGGCCACCGAAGGCGTGCGCGCCGCCACCATGCGCACGCTGCGCGTCGCGTTCCTGTCCGCACTCGCCATGGACCTGATCGCCGGTTTCGGCGTCGGCTTCGTCGCGATGGTCGCTCGGGTTGCGCCTCCTGTGGGGCGAGCTCGGCCTCCAGACCGCGATGGCGGTGCTCCTCGTCGCACCCGAGATCTTCATCCCTCTCCGCCGGGCCGGCGCGGAGTTCCACGCCAGCACGGAGGGGCAGGCCGCGGCGGCCCGGATCCTCGAGGTGCTCGACACCGCGACACCCACTCGCGGTGAGAGCGACGAGTCGGGCGAGCCCGTCGAGTCCTGCGAGTCCGCGGCACACAGACGGTGGCTCGTCTGGACTCACACCACCGCTCCCACGCCCGATGAGCCGGGGCGCCGACGTGACCGTCGACGGCGTGCGGGTGGACTACGCGCGCCGCGGCGGTGCCGCTCTCCTCTCCTTCTCGCTGCACGCGCCTCCCGGCAGCAGGGTCGCCCTGACCGGGCCCTCGGGCGCCGGCAAGTCGACTGCGCTCGGCGCGCTCTTGGGTTTCGTCACCCCGACTGAGGGAACGATCGCGGTGGACGGGGAGCCGCTGGCCGCGTCCGCCGTCGGCCGCTGGCGCCGACAGCTTCTCCTGGCTCCCGCAGCGGCCGCACATCTTCCACGCCACCCTGGCCGAGAACCTCCGCCTCGGTGCTCCCGACGCCGACGCCGCGGACCTCGCCCGAGTGCTCGCCGCCGTCGGACTGGCCGAGCTCATGGCCAACCTGCCCGCGGGCCTCGACACCGTGCTCGGTCATGACGGCCTCACGCTGAGCGGCGGCGAGCGCCAGCGCGTGGCACTCGCCCGCGCGTTGCTCTGTCCCGCACCCGTCCTGTTGCTCGACGAGCCGACGGCCGCCCTCGACGCTCCGACCGTGGCGCGCCTGGCGCCGGCCATTGAGCCCTGGCTCGACGGGAGGACCGTCGTGGTGGCGGCGCACGAGCCGGTCCTGCTCCCCCACTTCGACGTCGTCCTCGCGCTCTCGGCGGGCTCGTCGCATCCCAGCGGTCGCCACGCCGTGACACGACCACGAGGCGCGCTGCGCCGCGTCCTGCAAGAGCCGGGCACACCGTGGTGGCGCCTCGTGCTGGCGGGCCTGCTCGGGCTGGCGTCGGCGGCGGCGACCATCGGCCTCCTCGCCGGTTCGGGCTACGTCGTCGGCCGGGCGGCCCTGCGGCCGGGCCTGAGCGCGCTCGTGGGCATCTTGGCCCTCGTCGAGGTGCTCGCCTTCTTGCGCGGGCCGCTGCGCTACGCCGAGCGTCTGGTCGGGCACGATGCCGCGCTGCGGACCCTCACCCGCTGGCGGGTCTGGCTCTACGACTGCCTCACCCCTCGGGTCCCGGCCGCACTGGCCGGGTGGCGCAGCGGCGACCTCTTGAGCCGGGCCATCGACGACGTCGACGCCCTCCAAGATCTCTATCTGCGCACGGTGCTGCCCGTGGCGATCGCGGTCGGCGCCTGCGTGCTCGGCACGGTGGCGGTCGGCTTGATCCTTCCGTGGGCCGCGGTCGCACTCGGGGTCCCGCTCGTGGTGGCACTCGTCGTCCCGGCGCTGCTCACCTGGCGGCGCGGCGGCGATGGCGAGATCGCGGACCTGGCGGGCCATCTGTCCGCCCGCATCGTCGACGCGCTGGCCGGCGCACCCGAGCTGCTGGCCTTCGGCGCCGACGCCGCCGCCCTACGCGACATCGAGGCATTGGCGGCGCAGGCCGACGCGCTGGAGCGGCGCCACGCCCGCCTGGCCGCCGCGTCGGCCCTCGTGATTCAGCTCTGCCTCGCCGTGGCGGTCACCACGGTCCTCGCGCTCGGTGTCGACGCCGTCGCACGCGCACCACCTGGGCAGGTCATGGTGGCGGTGCTCCCGCTCGCCGCGCTGGCGACGTTCGAGACGGTGCCGGGCGTGCCCCTCGCGGTCGCCCGGTCTCTGACCGTGCGCGCGTCGGCTGAGCGGCTCTTCGCACTCGATGACGTCCCCGTCCCGGTCCACGACCCGTCCGCACCTTCGCCGCTGGCGCCCGGCGTGCCCGATGTCCGAGTCGTCGACGCGGCACTGCGCTACGGGCCGGGCCTTCCCCGCGCCCTCGACGGCGTCACCTTCGACCTCCCCCCGGCGGCCGGCTCGCTCTCACCGGGTCGAGCGGCGCGGGCAAGTCGAGCCTCGTCAACGCGCTGTTGCGCTTCTGGCCACTCGAGGCGGGCACGCTCGCGCTCGCGGGGACCGACGTCGAGCGTCTGGACCAGCACACGACGAGGAGCGTCTTTGCCGTGGCGGACCAGCACGCCCAGATGTTCGCGGGCACCATCCGCTCCAACTTGACCCTCGCCCGTCCCGACGCGACGGACGACGAGCTCGTGGCCGCACTGCGAACCGCCCGGCTCGACGCGTGGGTGGACGGGCTGCCCGACGGTCTCGAGACACCGGTCGGCGAAGGAGGAGTCGCCCTCTCGGGCGGCGAACGTCGGCGTCTGGCCGTCGCGCGTGCGCTGCTCGCGACCGGCCGCGTCATCGTCCTGGACGAGCCCACCAGCGGGCTGGACGCACCGCTCGCCGGCGAGGTCGTCGACGGGGTCCTGGCGGCAGCGGCGCGATGGGCGGAGCGTGGTCGTGATCACCCACCGCCCCGCCGAGGCGGCGCGCTGCGACGTCAGGATCGCCCTCGAAGCGGGCCGGGTCGTGCCCGCGTCGGCCGACCCCTAGGGCCGGCGGACCCGGTGCCGGCCGCCGCGGGCAGGGCAGGCGCGGCGGCGGCACAGGAAACGCAGGAGCAATGACCGCGACCCGGTCGTTCGCCGTGAAGTGGATCCGGCCCCGGCGTCGGCGGCTCCGGGCGACCCGCAGAGGCCCTCGACCAGGGTCGATGCACGGAGCGCTCGTCCTGAGGGCCGCGCCGTGACGATGCCGCTGCGCCGTCGTGGGTGCCGCGTACCGGTTCATTGTGCAGACGGTGCGCAAGTTTCCACCGGGCGTTGGATTCCCAGACTGACAGGAAGGTGTGATCTGTGACTCCAGGCTCCTCGGAGGCGGCGGGCGGAGCAGGCGACCGAGGCTTTGGCGGCCTCGACCTCGCGCTGCCGGATCCCCTCAGACATGAACTCGAGCGGGTGGACCGCGACGTCGCCGCGCTCGCCGGCGAGCTGGCTACCGACGGGCGCCTGGCCCGCGGCCGGCGAACCCGGCGCAACGTGGCCGACGCGCTCGTCGCCCTCCTCCGCGCCGGCGATCCGGAACCCACGGCCAAGGCGGTTGCGGCGCGAGCGGGCGTGTCGTTGCGGCTCGTGTTCCACCACTTCGCCGACATGGACGACCTGTACCACTTCGTGGCAGCGCTGCAGCTCCGACGGCAGTGGTCGGGCATGCCGCGACTGTCCCCTCGCCTCTCGCTGCGCAGCGCGGATCGAGCGCACGGTGGCCCACCGGGCGGCACTCTTCGAGGAGATCTCACCGGTCCGGCGCGCCCTTGCTCGCCGCGCCTGCCTCCTCGCCGGCCATCGCGCAGGCGATCGCCGCCGCCGACAACCTGCTGCGCGAGAGCCTGCGCACGACATTCGCGCCCGAGCTCACCGAGCTGGCGCCGGCCGTCCGGAGCGAGTACCTGGGCGCGCTCGACGCCTCCACCTCGTGGGAGCTGTGGGAGCGGCTCCGCAGGCGTGTCGGGCGTCGGCGTGCGGACGGCGCGTCGGGTCGTGACGCGCATGGTGACTGCGCTCTGGACCTGCCCCGCCGGGCACCGACGCCGAGAGGGCGACGGCACCAGGGCGGCGGTCCCGGCGTGCGGGGCGCCCTCTAACGGGTGGGAGGCGACTCGGGACCCGTGCCCGCTTCGGCCGCATCGCCGGCCATGCGCCGGCGGACCTCGACCGCCCGCGGCGCGGGATAGCCGAGCAGCCCCGGGCGCCATCCGGCCTCGATCTTCTGGGCGCCCGCGCCGTCCTCGGTCCAGACGTGGCAGGTGTTGGCCAGGAAGCCGAACCCTCCCTCGCGCATCGGGTGCTGCCCGCTCCCCTTCTCGACCTCCCAGGCACCCGACGAGGTGAGGCCCTGGATCGACCACGGGCCCGATGGCTCGGGCCAGGAATTCGAGATGGCTGCACCCGCGCTGTCGACCGAAACGCTCCTGCACCGCGTTCGAGTACCCCCGGGCGACCGACAGGCCGACCAGGTCGCTGAAAGCTGGGCTCGATGTCGGTGCACTCGGCGTGCGGGTAGCTCTGCATGTCGGCGGCGGCGTCGACGATGGTCATGTCGGCGCGACGGACCACGATGCCCAGCTCCATCCGGTGCAGGTCGCGTGGCCCCAGCGCGCCACCGGCCCAGGGCCGCTGGTCGAGCAGCGTCCCGATGACGGCGAAGTAGTCGCCGCGCTCGAAGACCTCCATCGCGATGGTGCGGCGGTGGACGGGGTCCTCGTCCGAGCCCGGCGGCGGCCGGAGCGCGGCAAGGGTCGGTCGGGGACTCAGGCACCGGGTGATTGTGACGCCCTGCCGGCGAGCGGCGCCACCGCCACCTCGTTGAAGCTGTGCAGGATGGGCGCGTCGCGGTTCCACCCGATGCGGGTGACCGACGCGGTGCGGAGGTAGAGGCGCCAGTAGAGATCCCAGGTCCCGAGGGCCCAGGCCACCGCCGCCTTGATCGGAGTCACGTGGCTCACCACGACCACGTCGCCGTCGGCGCGGCGCGCGCCCGCACCGTCCTCGGCGAAGAGCGCCGCGCAGGCCGCGGTGACGCGCTCGTCCACCTCGGCCAGCGTCTCGCCGCCCGCCGGGCGGAAGTCGCGGTCGTCGTGCCAGCGCCGCCACACTTCGGCGGGGACGTCACCGAGTGGGAGGGACTCGTACTCCCCGTAATCGACCTCGACCCACCGGTCGTCGACGATGGGCGCCGGGCCGAGGTCGAGCAGGGCCGCCGTGTCGCGGGCACGGCGGAGCGGACTGGTACGAACCTCCGCCACGGGCGCGGTCACGAGCGAGCGTGCCAGCCTCGCCTGGGCGCGTCCGTTCGTCGGTCAGCTCGACGTCGGAGCGGCCGAGCAGGAGCCCCTGCGCGTTCGCCACGGATTCACCGTGGCGGACCAGGATCAGCATGCGCCGACGGCTGCTCAGGCGGGGACCAGGATGCGCCCGCACTGCTCGCAGGTGGCGATCTCACCGGGCCCCAGCGCGCGGATCTTCTCGACCTCGACGGAGGAGAGCTCGAGATGGCACCCGTCGCACCGGTTCTTGATGAGGCGGGCGGCACCGGTGCCCTTCAGGCGGGCGCGCAGTGTCTCGTAGCGATCGGCGAGCGCGGTCGGGAGGAGGGCCGCCGCTGCCGCGCGCGAGCCGGTTGCCGTCGCCAGCTCGGCGTCGATCTCGCGTTGGCCCTCGGCCACCTGGGCGCGTCGCTCGTCGACCTGCTGCTCGACGGGCACCAAGCGGGCGCGCAGCGCCTGGAGCTCCGCGTCGATCGGATCCTGCTCGAGCATGACCGCGAGCTCCTGCTCCTCGAGGTCAGCCCTGCGTTCGGTCAGATGACGCACCTCGTCGTTCATGGCCTGGAGATCGCGCCCCGACGAGCTGGTGGTGGCGTACATGCGCTGCTCGATCGAGTTGCGCCGCTCGGTGATGACGGCGATCTGCTCCTCGAGGTCCTTCTGCGTGGCCGCCAGCACGCCGCGCCGCGCCGCCGCGTCGGCCTCCTCGGTCACCAGCGCGCGCAACTCGCGCTTCCGCCGCGGCGAGGCCCGTCGCCTCGGGCAGCGCGTCACGGCGATGCTGGAGCTGGGTGATGGAGGTGTCGAGATCCTGGACCGCGAGCAGGTGGTCGAGGAGGTCGGTCACGGCAGCGCCTCGTACGGCGGCGCGGGCCAGCGGCAGCGCGTCGGCCAGCGCGGGGTCGGCCATCGCCGCGGCCTCGTCCCACCCGCACCAGCGCGGCCTCGGGGCTCTCCCCCGGCGGGGGCTGGGGGTCGGCGTCCTCGCCGAGCAGCAGGTAGCGCAGATCGAGGTGGGTATGGCCGAGCGCCGCCTCGTGCACGTCGAGGTGGATGAGGCGCGGCCCGCCGGCCGGGTGCTCGACACCCAGGCCCAGCTCCTCGATGGCCTCGCGCCGGGCCGCCACCGCGGGCGTCTCGCCGGCGTCGATGTGGCCGCCGGGTTGCATCCAGATCCCCAGGCGCTTGTGCCGGTGCAGCACCGTCCCGCGCCGGCCGACGACGATGCCCGACGCGGTGACGTGCGTCGGCGCGGCGTGCTCGTCGCAGGGCGAGTCGAGGACGGCGAGCTCGGCCAAGAAGCGCTCGCGGGCGGCCACCTCACGCGGTGATGCGGGCTCATGGCCCTCGACGAGGGCCCGCAGGTCCGCCGTGGAGGCGCCCACGGTCGGGCTCCCTAACACAACTGGCCGCTCAGTCGGCCGCTCAGGACGGTGGTCGCGTGGCCAGCGATGCGGACCCGGTCGCCGTCGACGTGCACGTAGAGCACGGCCCCGCGCCGGAGAGCTGCCGGGCGATCGAGAGATTCGCGGCCCAGCTCTGACGCCCAGTAGGGGCCCGCGGCGCACTGGGCCGATCCTGTCGCCGGATCCTCGTCGATCCCGACGTTGGGACCGAAGACGCGCAGGACGTAGTCGGCGCCCGATCCGGGATCCGCCGCCGCGGTCAGCAGGAGCGCCTTGGATCCGGTCGCCGCGATGGCAGCGAGGTCGGGCTCGTAGGTCGCGACGGCGGCGGCCGAGCGAAAGCACGACGTAGGCGAAGAAGGCGGTCGACCCGCTCATGACCACCGCGCCGGGCCACTGCTCCTGCAGCGGGCCCGGCAGCGGGGCGGGGAGCACGGGGTCGGCCGGAAAGTCAAGCTCGATCCGGTCGCCGTCGAACGCCGCGCGCAGCGGACCGCTGCGCGTGTGGAACGTCAGCGGCGCACTCCCGTCGACGGTGCCTCCCTCGCGCAGGGCGTGGGCCGAGGCCAAGGTGGCGTGACCGCACAAGTCGATCTCGGTCGCCGGCGAGAACCAGCGGAGGCCGAAGGTGGTCGGCTCGCTCGTGCGCGTCAGGTAGGCGGTCTCCGAGATCCCGAGCTCGAAGGCGATCGACTGCATCAGCGACTCGTCGAGTGGTTGCGTCGAGCAGGCACACGGCGGCCGGGTTGCCGCCGCAGGCGACGTCGCTGAACGCGTCGACCCAGGTGATCGGGATCGTCATGGTGCCCACGATGCTAAGCGGCCCAGCGCGTCCCGCAGGACGCGCTGGCGCTTGCAGAAGGCCCACCGCACCAATGTCCGCCCCGCCTCGGGATCGGCCGGGTCGTAGAAGACCGAGCTCGGGATGGCCACCACCCCGCAACGCCGCGGCAAGGCCAGGCAGAACTCGTGGGCACTCATCCCCGGTGCCACCGGTGCGATGTCGGTGGTGGCGAAGTAGGTCGCCGCCGGGCGGTAGACCTCGTAGCCCAAGCGGGCCAGCCCGTCGCAGAAGAGGTCCCGCTTGGCGGCCAGCTCGCCGGCGATGGCATCGAGGGCTTCGGCGAGGAAAGCGCAGCCCCTGGGCCACCGCGAGTTGGAAGGGAGCCGGGCTGGTGTAGGTGAGGAATTGCTTGGCCGCCCGCACCGCGGCGACCAACGGCGCGGCGGCACACACCCATCCCACCTTCCAACCCGTGAAGGAGAAGGTCTTCCCGCCCGAGGAGATGCGTCACCGTGCGCTCCGCCATGCCGGGCAGCGTGGCCAGGGGGACGTGGGCACCTTCGAAGACGAGATGCTCGTAGACCTCGTCGGTGACCGCCAGGATGTCGTGGGCCCGGCACAGCGCGGCGACCTGGTCCAGCTCGTCCGAGCTGAACACCTTGCCGGTCGGGTTGTGCGGTGAGTTGAGGAGCACAAGTTTGGTGCGCGGCCCGAAGGCGGCCGCCAGCTCCTCGGCTCTGAAGGTCCAGTCCGGCGGGTGCAGCCGTACCAGCCGTGGCACCGCGCCGGCCATGGCCGCGCAGGCGGCGTAGGAGTCGTAGGTCGGCTCGAACATGACGACCTCGTCGCCGGGCTCGCACAGGGCGAGCAGGGTGGCCGCGATGGCCTCGGTGGCGCCCACGGTCACGAGGACCTCGGTGTCCGCGTCGAATTCGAGGCCGTACCACGCGTGCTGGTGGGCGGCCACCGCCTGGCGCAGCTCGGGGATGCCTGCGCTCGGCGGGTACTGGTTGCGGCCCTCCCGGATGGCGGCGACGGCGACTTCGCGCAGCTCCTCGGGGCCGTCGGTGTCGGGGAAACCCTGCCCCAGGTTGACCGCACCGGTCTCGGTCGCCAGCTCGGACATGGTGGCGAAGATCGTCGTGGCGAACGGGCGCAGGCGGCGGGTCAGATACGCGTCCCCCGTTGCCACCGCGACGATCGTACCGGTGGCGGCCGGCGGCGCCTATCGTCGGCGGCCACCGTGCTCAGCATCGCCAACTTCAACATGCACTGCGGGATGGACGGGTGGGGCACGGCCCTTCGACTATGTCGCCGCCATCGGAGCCCTCGCGGCCGACGTCATCGTGCTCGAGGAGTCGTGGACGACCGAGGGCGACACCGAGAGCCAGGCCGAGGAGGCGGCGCGTGCGCTCGGGTACCAGATCGTCACGCGCACGCTCGGCAGCGGCCGTCGCATCTCGCCGCCAGCCCGACGCCGGCGCCGGCTGGGTGGCCCGCCCGGCCTGGTCGGCGCAGAACCGGGCGCTGTACCTCGAGGGCGTGCGCCCCTTCCCCGAGAGCGTCCACGCGTTGGAGCGCTGGCAGCAGGCCGAGCCCGGCACCTGGGGCATCGCAGTGCTCGTCCGGCCGGACCTCCCCGTTGAGAGCACGCGCGATCGTGCCCATGAGCGTCCTGCCGTCCGACCGCGTCGAGCGTGCCGCGCTCGTCGTGGACCTCACGGTCGAGGGCCGGCCGATCTCGGTGGTCGGCACCCACATGTCCCACCTCCACTACGGCTCCCACCGCAACTGGGCCGAGCTCCGCCGGGCGTTGAAGACCGCCGCCCGGCCCGACGCGGCGCTGGTCGGCGACATGAACACCTGGGGCCCCCTGGTACGCGTGTTCATGCCGGGCTGGCGGCGCGCGGTCATCGGGCGCACCTGGCCGGCCTGGCGGCCCCACAGCCAGATCGACCACATCTTGGTGCGCGGGGCGCTGCGACGGGCCTCCGGCATGGTGCTCCCGAACGCCGGCTCGGATCACCGTCCCGTGCGCGCCGAGTTGGTGTTCTCCTCGTCAGGCCGGTGACGTCGGACCAGCGGTGAGCGATGTCACCGCCTCGTCGACGGTCGAAAGAAATGGTCGAGGCCGATGCGGCGCTCGAGCCCGCACCGCCGCAGCGAGGTGCGCAGGTGGTCGCCGGCGCGGGCGACGCCGAAACGGATGTGGGCGCGGTCGGCCGCATCGAGCGCGCGGGCCAGCTCCCGTGAGCCGGTGAAGTCGATGTCCGACATGCCAAGCGTGTCGAGGACCAGCACCCGTGTCGGACCGTGCTCGGCCACGGCGGCCGCCACCTCCTCTCTGAAGTGCACGGCGTTGGCGTACCAGATCGGCGTGGCGAAGAGGACGGCCAGCACGCCCGGCAGCAGCGCCGCATCGGGGTTGGCCGCCAACGGTGTCCAGCTGGTGCTCCCGGGGACACGCCCGAGCACGTGCAGCTGGGGGCGCGGCGTCGAAGCGGATCCGGTCCAACATCGCGAGGATGACCGCGGCGGCGATACCCTGCTCGACCCCGACGAACACCACGGCGAGCAGCGTGATCGCGGCGAGGGCGAATTCGACGAGATCGAAGCGGGCGATCGCCATGAGGTCGTGGACATGGAAGAGCCGGAGCGCGATGAAGATGAGGACGGCGGCGAGCGTCGCCAGCGGCACGTCCTTGAGCACACCGGCGATGGGAATCAGCACCACCACGACAGCGGCCGCCCCGAGCAGGCCGGCCTGGGTGCGACCTCCGGCGGTGACCACGGCTCCGGTTCGCGGCGGGCTGGCGTCGACCGGGAACGATCCGACCAGACCCGCCACGACGCTCCCGGCACCGACGGCCAGGAAGTCGCGGCCGGCGTCGATGTCGTAGCCGCCCTGTTCCGCGAAGGCGCGCGTCGTCGCCGCGGTCTGGGTCACGATGACGAGCGCCACCACCGCGGCGAGTGGCGCCAGGCTCTGGACGTCGGACCAGGAGAGCCCGTGGAGCCCCACCGACGGCACGCCTGACGTGATCGGGCCGAGGACGGCCACGCCGTGCGCCTGGAGGTCGAGGGCGGCGACCAGGGCGGTCGAGCCGACCAGCCCGATCAGCGCGCCGGGGATGCGCCGGTCGAACCGGACGGTCAGGATCGTCACGGCCAGGACGCCGGCGCCGATGGCCGCCGTCCAGGCGTTGGCGTCGCCCAAGTGCGTCACCACCTGCCCGATGCGGTGCTGGTTGGTGCCCGAGTAGGCAGGCAGGCCGAGGAAGTCGGGCAGCTGGTGGACGATGATGATCACGGCCACACCGGAGAGGAAGCCCGTGACGATCGGCGTCGAGAGGAATTCGGCGATCCAGCCGAGGCGAAGGAGGCTGACCAGCATGACGATCAGCCCGACCATCACGGCCAGGATGCCGACCAGGTCGACGTAGTGGGGTGACCCGGTGATGGCAAGGGCGGCGACACCGGTGGCGAAGAGCGGTGCGATCGTGGAGTCCGCGCCCACCGACATCTGCGGATTGGAGCCGAGCAGCGCGAAGAGCACGGTGCCGGCGACGAACGCGTAGAACCCGGTGATCGGCGGCATCCCCGCCAGGCGGGAGGTCGCCAGCTGCTCTGGCACCGCGATGACGAGGAGCGTGACGCCAGCCGCCAGGTCGGCGCTCGCCCAGGCGCGCGCTGGTAGCCGTGGAGCGACGTGAAGACCCGGGGCCCTCGCACCGCGACATCTTCGCCGACGGAGGTGTCGGGTGGATCGATGCAATTCGAATAGTCTCGGACCCGGCGGTCGAGACGCATCCCGGCGGACGCGCCACCGGCCCCAAGGAGGCCCGATCCATGAGCGACTACCCCTACGCAGACCGTTTCACCATCAACCGCGCACTCCCCGAGCGAGGAACCAGCAGGGAGGACGTCCTGGCGGAGCTGCGCGCCATGGCCAGCGAAGAGGACGCGTTCTGGGAGACCGGGAAGTGCTCCGGGACGATGTACTGCGGGGACCACGACCACTACCACTTCATGAACGAAGCGTTCGGCCTCTTCGCCCACGTGAACGTGCTCCAGCGTGACATGTGCCCGAGCGCGACGAAGTTCGAGGCGGAGATCATCGCGATGACACTCGGCCTGCAGTCGGGCGACGCTGCGTCGGCGACCGATGACGAGCCGTGCGGCCTCGTCACCACGGGCGGGACCGGCAGCATCATGCACGCCGTCTTGGCCTATCGCGAGCACGGTGCCGCCGAACGCGGCGTCACCAGGCCGAACGTGATCAAGCCCGAGACCGCACACCCCGCCTTCGACAAGGCCTGCCACCTCTTCGGCGTGGAGCTGCGGCGGGCGCCGGTCGACCCCGTGACCACCAAGGTCGACGTGGACTGGGTGCGTGACTCACATCGACGACCAGACGGTGGCGATCATCGGGTCCGCCTGCAACTACGGCTATGGCACCGTCGACGGGATCGGCGACCTGTCCGACCTCGCGCTCGAGCGCGGCGTGGGTCTCCACGTCGACGCCTGCCTGGGCGGGTTCATCCTGCCCTTCGGCCGCGAGCTGGGCTACGACATCCCTGCCTTCGACTACGCCGTGCCCGGCGTGACCTCCATGTCGGCGGACACCCACAAGTACGGCTACGCCTTCAAGGGATCGTCCGTGCTCACCTTCCGTTCCAAGGCGCTGCGCAACGCGCAGTACTTCTACCTGACCGACTGGAGCGGCGGGAAGTACACGTCGCCCGGCATGGAGGGCTCACGCTCGGGCGGGCTGATCGCGGCGACCTGGGCGGCCATGGTGCAGCTGGGCCACGAGGGCTACCTCGGCTATGCGAAACAGATCTTCGAGACCTCCGTCGCCATGCAGGAGGCGGTGCGGGCGCATCCCGAGCTCCGCCTCGTCGGCCACCCGACGTTCCTCTTCTCCTTCACCTCCGACGACTTCGACATCTACCACGTCAACGACTTCATGCGGACACGGGGCTGGCGCTTCAACGGACAGCAGTACCCCAACGCGCTGCACATGGCGGTGACGAGGCCCCAGACCCAGCCCGAGGTCGTCGGGGAGTTCGCGGCCGACCTGGCCGACGCCGTCACCTACGCCAAGGAGCACGCCGGCCGAGGCCCCCAAGTCGGGTGCCATCTACGGCGGCGTGGCCGGCGGCATGACCGAGGAGGCCGACGAGTTCATCCGGGCCGTGATGGCCGACATGCTCGACGGGCAGTCCGCCATCCCGGCCAAGTGACCGACGCGGAGACGGGGCGGCCCGACGCGTGGGTCACCGGCTGCCTGGCGGCGCAGGCCGCGCTCGACGAGGCCCTGGCCCGGCCTGTCCGACGACGGCGCTCGCCGGCCGAGCCAATTGCCCGGCTGGAGCGTGGGCCACGTGCTCACCCACATCGCCCGCAACGCCGACAGCGTGGTGTGGCGGCTCGAGGGCGCCGCCCGGGGTGAGCTGCGCGACCAGTACGTCGGGGGGTCTGGCGCAGCGGCAGGCCGACATCGAGGCCGGTGCCGGCCGCCCGGCGACCGATCTGGTCGCCGACGTGCGGCATTCCTCCGCCGCGGTGGCGCGGGTGATGGAGGAGCTTCCGGCTGCGGCGTGGGACGCGCCGTCGCGCACGTTGCGCGGTGTCGTCGAGACCCTCGCGCGACGCGGTGCTCTCGCGCTGGCGGGAGGTGGTCGTGCACCACGGCGACCTCGGGCTCGGTCCCGTGCCGCTGCCGCCCGACCTGGTGGCCGCCTGGCTGCCGCGCGAGCTGCCCCGGCTGGCCGCAGCGGACGGACCCGGCCGCGCTGCTGGCGTGGGTCATCGGCCGAGGGGACGCGCCCGCGCTGGCGCCCTGGTAGCGGGCGGTCCGGCGTGCCGGTTCCGGCGCTGGTTGCGAGGGTCGGTTACGAGGACACGAACGCGTTGCCGGCGCGGTCGACCGCCACGCAGTAGGCGGGCGTCGGGCACGAGATGCTCGTCAGCGCGTGCCCGTTGTCGATGAGGGTGCCGCGCGCTCCACGTCGTCCCGTTCCAGTCGAACACCCGACCCAGGGAGTCGACGGCCCGGCAGAAGGTCGCGGTCGGGCACGACACCGACGTGAGCCCAGAGACGTTGCTCCCGAAGACGGGTTGCTCGGTGGCAATGGACACCGGCGCGGTGAAGTCCTGCCCGTTCCAGGTGAGGACGTCGCCCGTTGCTGTCGACGATGACGCAGAACGTGGTGGAGGCGCAGGACACGGCGTTCAGCTGTCCCTGGGTATCGACGTCGCTCGGCTGAGACCAGGTGCTGCCGTCCCACACCGACGGGCCGCCCTCGGCGGCGACGCAGAAACTCGGTGACACGCACGAGATCTGGTTGGCGGCCCCCCAGGCGCCGAGGTTGCCGGACCAACCGCTGCCGTCGTAGCTGAAGGAATTGCCCTCACCGTCGATGGTGACGCAGAAGGTAGGGCCCGTGCAGTCGATGGCGGTGATGCCCTGGGCCGCGGACAACATCGTCGGCGCCTGCCACGCGGACCCGTTGAAGAAGGCGACCTGGTTCGTGCTGGGTGCCGCCGCACAGAAGCTCGCGGCGCCGCACGAAAGATACGCCGCGCCCTGCGGCGAAGGAGACGGGCAGCGGCGGCCCGAGCGCGCTCACCTTGTCGAGGAACAACCGGTAGGTCTGCCCGGCGGACGACCCGATCAGGCACGCGCCGGCGACGGGGCACGACACCACGGAGAGGTCGGTGCCCGGCCGCGACGTGGAGGGGCTTGGACCACGTGCTCGCCGGCGTCGTCGGCGCTACGGTCGTCGGGGTCGTCGCACGCGCCGTCGTCGTGGTGTGCGCCGTGGACGTGGTGGTCGGTGCGCTCGCGCTCCCGTTCGTCCCGCCGCATGCGGCGACGACCAACGCCAGCGCGGCGAGCGCAAGCGCCGCAGCGCCGCGTGCGCGCCCTCACGCGCACTAAGAGTGAACCGGGAGGCCGTTCGCCTCGATGGCGCGGTGGCGCGACCAGGTATCGAGCACGATGAGCGTCTTGGTCCCGGTGACCCGGCCACGCCGCCGCAACTGCTCGATCACCTGGCCGAGGCGCTCGACGTCGGGGACCTGGAGCCAGACCAGGGCGTCGGGGTCGCCGGCCGTGGTGAACACGGCTTGCACCTCGGAGAGCTGCATGGCCGTCTCCTTGATCTCCTGGAGGTCGGCCGTGCCGGCGAAACGGACCTCGGTGAAGGCCTGGATGGGACGACCGGCCTTGCGGTGATCGACAACGACCGTGTAGCCGGCGATCACGCCAGTCCGCTCCAGACGCTCGATGCGCCTGGTCACTGCGGAGGCCGAGAGCGACACCTGCTCGCCGATATCGGCCATGGTCCGACGTGCATTGTGTGACAGGAGCTCGATGATGTGGTGATCGATCGGATCCAATTCCTCTGTTCCCATGACCATAAGCCTAACGAAGGCGGCTTCGTCCGCACGTTCAGTGCAATAAAGGAGCCAGATGTTGCTTCTCCGTTGCGTAGACGCGTTTCGGATCGGGCTCCGTCGCCGGCCGCGCCGTCAGCCCACGCGGCGATGCACGGCGACCGCGTAGGCATCGCTCGGCGTGAACGGACGGCGGTCCCACGTCGACCAGCGGTCCTCGAGCTCGAGTCCCGCCGCCGCCGCGAAGGCGTCGTGGCGGGCGGGGCCTAGGCCTCCGGAACGAAGTGAGTAGCCCGCAACGAGGCGACCCCCCGGAGCCAGCCATCGCGGCCGCGTTGGCGATCACCTGTTCCTCAGTGCCCGAGGGGACGAAGATGAGGACGTTCCCCGCCATCACGACGACGTCGAAGGTGCGCCCGAACTCGAGACGCGGGGTCGGTCAGGTCGGCTTCGACCCACTCGAGCGCCGGTGCCTTGCGGCGTGCGGCCGTCGAGCATGACGGGTCGACGTCGATGCCGACGACCTCACGTCCGCGCCGGTCGAGCTCGATGGCGATGCGGCCGGTGCCACACCCGGCGTCGAGGACGCGATCCGGGCCGGTAGGAGGCGACGAGGTCGGCCTCGCCGTGCATGTCGACGCCGGCAGATGCCAACTGCTCGAAGCGTCGGTCGTAGGCCGCGCCGCGGGGGACGTCGCTCTCCCGCCAGCGGTCGGTCACTGCGCTACGGGATTGATTCGCCCGCTCGGAAGCGTCTCGGTCGTCGCCCCGGCCGGCAATGTGAACAAGCTGGCCGGTGGCTTCGACATGTACTTGGTCAGCTCGAAGTAGTCGCCCTTCGATGTAGCTCACGTAGGACGAGCAGACCTTGCTTGGTCACGCAGTACTTGCCGGACCCCTTGCGGGCAGCTGACGCTGATACAGGTCGAAGGCTGGCCGCCGAAGCTGCCCGACGACGACGACACGTGGACCCCGAGCGCCCGCGCGAGCGAGCCGTTCTCCGCCTCCGAGAAGGCGGCGAGCGCGATGGAGGGGCTGAAGAGAGCCTCGAGCCCGAGTGCCGAATTGGAGGCCTTCGACTCGACGCAGGTCTCCGACGACTTGGTTGTCGTCGTGGTGGTGGCGCCCGAGTTCCCCGAATTGCCAGAGTTGCCGCTGTTCCCCGAACTGCCCGAGTTGCCGCTGCTGCCGGAGGTCACTGCAGTAGTAGGTCGTCTTGCCGTTGTCGATCTCGGCGCCGCTTCGACGACCCGAAGTACGACTTCGGCGGCGCCTGCGCGAGGTGACCGTCGACTTCTGGCCGTTGCTCAGCGCCGTGTACTGCAGGTAGTACGTCAGATGCTTGCCCTTGTTGATGGCGTTGGACAGGTTCTTCAGGCTCGAGGACGAGATCGACTTGGCCGAGGCCGGCAGGGCGGGGAGGGCGACGAGCAGGCCCAGGACCAACCCGGTGGTGAGCATCAGGGCACGGGTTCGCATGCACGAACGCTAGTCCCGTTGCAGCGCGGGAGGCGGCTCTTCGATGGAGGATGAGAGGGTCCAGGCGGCGACGGAGACCGGTCGCTCCGAGGGCGGTCGATAACGTGACCCGGCGTGTGCCTCCTGGTGGTTGCATCGCGTGTCGTCCCCGGCGAGCCGCTGCTCGTCGGCGCCAACCGGGACGAGGTCCTCGAGCGGCCCTCGACGGCGATGACGGTGCTCGAATCGGGACACCCGCGGATCGTCGGCGGGCGCGACGAACTCTCCGGGGGCACCTGGCTCGCCGTCAACGAGCACGGGGTCTGCGCCGGTCTGACCAACCAGCCGCTCGGAGACGCCAAGGACCCGAGCAAACGCTCGCGGGGCGAGCTTCCCCTCGCGCTCGCCCGGCAGCCGACGGCCGCGCAGGCGGTCGACGCGTTGCTCGGCTCGTACAGGCCAGCCGACTACAACGGCTCGTGGCTGCTCGTCGGAGACCGTGAAGTCGTTGTTCTTCGTCGACTTCACCGGGTCGGCGGATGGCAGCGCGGTGACCCTCCCGCCCGGCATCCACGTGCTCGAGAACCGCGCGCTGGCCGAGCCCTCGCTGAAGGTCGACCTCGTACGGGCCACGCTCGGGCACCCGGTCTCGGGCGACGACGTCGTCGCCGCCTTTCGGCGCGTGCGCTGGCCGACCACCGCATCCCCGAGGGAGAGGAACGCCCCAACGCGGCGAACTGCGTGCATCTCGACAACTTCGGGACCCGTTCGTCGTGCATCGTGCGGGTGGCGGACGGCGCGACCCCGCCCCGGATCTGGGTGGCCGCCGGACCGCCGTGCGCGACGCCCTACGACGAGGTCTCTCGACTGTGGGAGGAGCCCGCGCCGTCCGGAGTGGACGACGATGCTCAGTTGCGCACGAGTGGCTTGTAGCGCAGCCGGTGCGGCTGCTCCGCCTCGGCGCCGAGGCGTTTGCGCCGGTCGGACTCGTAGTCGCTGAAGTTGCCCTCGCACCAGCGGGCCTCGGAGTCGCCTTCGAACGCCAGCACATGGGTCGCGATGCGGTCGAGGAACCAGCGGTCGTGGCTGATCACGACCGCACATCCGGGAAAGGCCAGCAGCGCGTCCTCGAGCGCACGGAGCGTGTCGACGTCGAGGTCGTTCGTGGGCTCGTCGAGCAGCAAGACGTTGCCGCCGCTACTGAGGACCTTGGCCAGCAGGACCCGGTTGCGCTCGCCGCCCGAGAGCTGGCCCACCTTCTTCTGCTGGTCGCTGCCCTTGAAGCCGAACCCGGCGACGTAGGCCCGCCCGTGGAGTTCGCGCCCGCCCACGACGATGAGGTCGGCCCCTCCGGTGATCTCCTCGAAGACCGTCGCATCGGGCGCGAGGGTGGCACGGGACTGGTCGACGTAGGCCAGCTCCACGGTGCTGCCGACGGTGAGCGACCCGGCGTCGGGCTGCTCCTCCCCCACGATCATGCGGAACAGCGTGGTCTTGCCCGCCCCGTTCGGCCCGACGACGCCGACGATGCCACCGGGCGGCAACATGAAGGAGAGCCCGTCGACCAGCAGCCGGTCGCCGTAGCCCTTCACCACGCTCGCGGCCTCGACGACCTGGTCGCCCAAGCGCGGCCCAGGTGGGATGGTGAGCTCGATCCTGTCCGCGCGCCGCTCGGACGCCTCCGCCTCGGCGACCAACTCGTTGTAGGCGGTGATGCGAGCCTTGCCCTTGCTCTGGCGGGCTCGGGGCGACATGCGGATCCACTCGAGCTCGCGTTCGAGCGAGGCCTGGCGCGACCGGTCGGCCTTCTCCTCGACGGACAGGCGGGCCTGCTTCTGCTCGAGCCACGACGAGTAGTTGCCCTCCCAGGGGATGCCGGCGCCGCGGTCGAGCTCGAGGATCCATCCGGCGACGTTGTCGAGGAAGTAGCGGTCGTGCGTCACCGCGACGACGGTGCCGGGGTACTCCTGGAGCGTCCGCTCGAGCCAGGCGACGGACTCGGCGTCGAGGTGGTTGGTCGGCTCATCGAGGAGGAGGAGATCGGGTTTAGACAGCAGCAGCCGGCAGAGCGCGACCGCGTCGACGCTCGCCCCCCGAGAGCGTCGTGACGTCGGCGTCGCCCGGTGGCAGTCGGAGCGCGTCCATCGCGATCTCGAAGGTGCGATCGAGGTCCCAGGCGCCGGCGGCGTCGATCTTGGCCTGCAGGTCACCCTGCTCGGCGATGAGCGCGTCGATGTCGGCGTCGGGATCGCCGAAGGCGGCGCACACCTCGTTGAAGCGATCGACGAGACGCTTGGTCTCACCCACGCCCTCGGCGACGTTGCCCGCGACGTCCGTGGACTCGTCGAGCTGCGGCTCCTGCGGCAAGTACCCCACGGTGAAGCCCGGAGTGAGGCGGGCCTCGCCGGTGAACCCGTCGTCCTCGCCGGCCATGATCCGCAACAACGACGACTTGCCGGAGCCGTTCGACCCGATGACGCCGATCTTCGCGCCCGGGTAGAAGGACAGGTTGATGCCCCTCAGGACATCGCGATCAGGGGGATAGAAGCGCTGCAAGCCGCGGATGGTGTAGATGAATTGGGGGGCCACGGCGACCAGTGTGCCCGATCGGCGCGCTGCTCCGTGTCACGCGCCCCGATCCTCGAGGGCGGCACGTGGTCGTCCGCGGCTCAGAAACCGGTGCCGGCGATGATGGCCCCGTTCAGGTGCGACCCCGCCATGGACCCGTCGTTGGGCGCGTCGCCATAGGTGAAGACGTCTCCCGCGGCCGAAGCCACCCAGTACCCGCCGCCGCCGGTGTCGGTGAAGATCGCCGAGGCGGGATCGAAGCCGCCGACCGAGCCGGAGGGTCCGCCGTGCGACACGGCGTCTCCATAGCCGTAGACCGTGCCGTTGGCGAGGAGGACGTAGTACCCGTGGCCGTCCGCACTGCGCACCGCCGCCGTGATCGGCGATCCCTGCGGTCCGGGTGCGCCGAAGTAGGGAGCGTCCCCGAAGGTGTACACGTCGCCGGCCTGGGTGACGAGCCAATAGCCCTGGCCGGTGGCATCGGGCACGACGGCCACGGCAGCCCCGCTACACCCCCCGATCCCCGGGCACGAGCCCTCGAACCGCGCGTCGCCGAAGGCGAACACGCCACCGTCCGAAGCGACCATGAAATAGCCACCACCGTCGGCCGAAGGCACCATGCCGACGATGGGCGCGTTCAGCGCGTGGGACAGGCCCGATCCGGCTGGCGCAAGGCCGAGACCCGGGATGGATCCATGGAATCCTGCATCGCCGAAGGCGAAGATGCCACCGTCCGACGCGACCAGCCAATAGCCGCCTTCGTCTGCCGTGGGTGTGATGCCGACCACCGGGCGCTGTAGTTTGAGGCTGCCCGTCGACCCATGGAAGCCGGCGGAGCCGAACGTGAAGATGCCGCCATCGGAGCCGACGAGCCAGTAGCCGTGCGGGGTGGGCGGCGGCGGTGGTGGTGGCGGTCCACCCGTGACAGAGAAGTCACCGGACGCGCTCGTGAAGACCACCGTGTAGCCGCCGGGGTCGGAGCCGCTCAGCGTCACGCCGCTGCACGACCCGGGCACGAGGGTGTATGTCCCGCCGGCCAGCGACGGGGAGATGGCGGTCGCCGGGGCCACCTCGCTGCACGTGAGCCCGCTCGTGTCCACGCCGCCCACGCCCGCCGGGAGGGGCGGGTCTGGTGCGGTGCCGGTGAATCCGGGTGACCCGCCGTAGGCCTGGCTCCCCGAGACGGCCACGTCGAGTGGTATCGGCGCCAAGGCGGTCGCGAGAGCAGATGTCACCGGAGTGCCCAATCCCGTCGCCATGTCGTAGCCGCTCATCGCGCCGTATTGACCGGCGTTCGTCGCGTTGTAGTCGTTGTTCCCGGTCGTGACGTCGTTGAGGTACGTACCCGGTGACTCCTGAGCCAGCTGGTACAAGACCGGATTCAGCGCGCCGTCGCCCGCAGTGCCATCGGCCGATGCGACAACGGCGAGGACACCTGCCCACAAGGGGGCGGCCCCGCTCGTGCCCCCGACAGCAGTCCACCCGAGGCTGTTCACCGAGTCGTAGATGACGTACCCCGTGCTCGGGTCGGCATCGGCGGACACGTCGGGGATCTCGCGGCAGTCGCCGCTCGAGTTGCCACACGGCGTCCCGGTGCTGCCCGTGACCGTGCCCAATGGCTGCTGGTACGCCGGCATGGAGAAGGTCTCCGAGACCCCGCCCCCGCCGGCACCCTCCGCGAAGTGGAGCTGATCGTTCCACGTGGTCTCGGTCCGCGCCGGGCTCAGTGTCAGCGAGGTGCCGCCGACAGCGGTCACGTACGGCTGGCTTGCGGGGTCGGACACCGCGAGATTCAGGTTTTGCACCACGTCGTCGCCCGCGCTCCCGTCGGTGACCCAGACGTAATTACGCGAGCTGTCGCTGCTCAACTCGCCCAAGGTGTCACTGCCCGTTTCGAGATTGGCCGTGGCGGTGATGGATTGCGTGTTCGGGTCGATCGTTGCGAGGACGTCGCCGGGAAACTCCAGTCCCTCCAGGGCCGCCAGGATCTCCGTGCCGTCCGGTGACAGCGCGACCGAGCGTACGACGGCGGTTCCGTCGAGTCCCGAGACCGACGGCCCGGTCGAGATGGTGGCGGTTACGTCATGCGAAGTCAGGTTCAGCACGGAGATACCGCCTCCCGTCCCGGCGTTGGCGACAAAGAGGCTGCCCACCGCCGCGTCAACGGCCAGACTGATCGGATCGTTCCCCACCGCCACGGTGGCCGGTGTGGTCGAGCACCCCGTTGTCGTGCTCGCATTGCATGTCGAGATGTCGAAGTACTCGACCCGGTCGTTGGTGCCATCCGCCACGTAGACAAACCCGTTTGTCGGGTCGACGGCGAGCGCGGACGGCACGCTCGAGGACGGGAGCGTGACCGTGTCCACGTAGGCATTGGTGGTGGCGTTGTAGACCGCGACGGTTCCATTGGAGTTACCGACGTAGAGCGTGGACCCGTTTGCCGCGAGCGTGCGGGGGTTCGACAAATCGCCGCCCGACGTGATCTGCGTGGGCGACGCGCAGCCCGAGGTGGCCGTCTGGTTACAGGTGCTCGTGGCGAAGGTCGTGAGGGAGCTCGACGTGGCATTGGCCACGAACACCTTCCCGAGCGACGAGTCGAGACTGATCGCATCGGGCTTCGAGCCGGTGGTGACCGAGCCGGACGAGGCGAAATCAGACGGGTCGCTCGCGGTGCCCTCGCTGTCCACGCTCACCGTGTTGGAGGACTTGTTGGCCACGTACACGGTGCCTGTGGTCGCATCGACGACCTGGGCCACCGGGTCCGACCCCGTGGGCGCGGAGACGACGCCGTTGACGTTGCAGCCCTCGGAACCCTGGTCCCCGGTGGAGACGAAGACGGACTGTCCATCGACGGCGGCCGCTTGGAGGAGCGTGTTCTCCGAGTTCTGTAGCGACTGCCCCACATAGGACTCGCACCCGTTGGTCCAGCTGGCGCTCACGATCTTCGCGGAGTCGTCGCTGACGATCCGGCTCAAGACGTTGTAGATCCCGTCCGAGATGCCTCCCTCGTAGACCTCGATGTTCGCCTGGGGGGCCAGGGAGAGCACGGTCTCGATGTCCAACTCTGCTTCTACGGTGTTTGGGCCCGTCGCACCGCCCCCGTCGATGGCCACCTGGCTGACCTGCCCGTTGCCCAGTGTGATGCCGTAGCAGTTGGCGAAGTCCGTGATGTCCGACAAGTTGTAGCCCGCTCCCGCCAGCTCCACGAGGGCGACGGTCGTTCCCGAGCCGTAGTCCCCCGTGGCGTAGAGCGGATCGAATGAGTACGCCTGCGCAAGATCGTCGGCGTCGAGTGCTCCGTACGTCGTCTGCACCGAGTCGATGTCCGACGTGCACGTCCCCGCGACGGGCGAGGGCTGCCCCGGCGCCTGCGCCGGAGACGCGGTTGAGGCGGCCGCGCCGCCCGCAGCCCCAGTCGGAGCCGCGTCGGGCGGGCTCATCGTCGGTTGGGGAGGACTGAGGGTGTCGAGGCCGATGACGCCTTCGATCGCGGGCGCAATCGTCGCGGGGACCTCGGGAGCTGATCGGTTTTGAAGGCCTGTCTTCCCAGAGGCGAGCCGATAACGGTCGATCGTCGTCGAGAAGGCGCTCTGCACATGCGCCGCGGTGCCCGAGACCGGCAGCGAGAGGCCCGTCGTCGAGGCTGGGCCGACCGTCAGGCCTTGTGCGTCGAGATCCTGCGTGACTTGCCTGATCGTCGCACTCGTGGCCCCATAGCGCTGCGCGAACTGCCTCGGCGACAAGAAGTGGTGGTACTCGGGGGACGACGGGTCCGAAACCGCCTGCGCCTCGGCCGCCAACCCTTGAGGATCACGGGGCTGCAGCGTCACGACCAGCGGCAACTCGGTCGACGCCGGCGCCGGGCCGAGGAACGACGCTCCCGGCGGCACTGCTCCTTGCCGTCCCGGCAACTGCTCGAGCTTTGGTGCGGCGCCCCGGGCAGCTTCGGCGTGTCCGGAGCAGGAGAGTACGAGCGTTGCGGCAAGGGCGACAGGCGCGCTGAGCAACGTGCAAGCCATAAGCCGGCGTACTGTGCCGCCACGTCGATGGAAGTCCCGCATCACCTCGGCCACAGCCCCCTCTGCCAGGGAAAATTAGTCGGGCTTCGGGTCGCGATTGGACGCGCGCCCGTTCTCTACCCGCCATCGCAGACCACCGGCCTTCGACGTAACCCGGTGATCAGACCGCAGACGGGCCCGCGTGGGTGCTGACCAGCGGATTCGCCCCGCTCGTCGCTCACCCAGGCCAGCTCGGAGCCAGCGAACCGGCGAACGGAGTCCTCCAGCGCTTCCGCGGCCGGGACGAGCGAATGGCCCACTCGGAGCGGGTCGGGCGTCGTCGATGGCCAGCTGAGAACTCGACTTCCGGAGCTCGTCGCCGATCCATGCGATGATCCCCGCGGCGCGCCCGACCGCTGACGTTCGAGACACGAAAGGCCGACTCGTGAGTCACAGTGCTCCCAACATCCTGCTCGTCATGTCGGATCAACACCGGGCGGACATGATGGGATGCGCCGGAGACCCGACCATCCTGACGCCTTCCCTCGACGCACTGGCCGCCGAGGGCACCCGGTTCTCGCGAGTCTCGTGCCAAGGGCCGCTGTGCATGCCGTCGAGGGCCTCGTTCATGACCGAGCGCTACGTGCGCGACCACGGCGTCTTCACGAACTGGGAGGAGATCGGCCCAGAGACCCCGACCTACGCCTGGGCGCTGCGCGACGCGGGCTATCACACCTCCCTCCTGGGCAAGGCTCATCTGTACCGCGATGAGAAGGTCACGGTCTCACACATCGACGACATGGCCGGTCGGCTAGAGGAGCTCGGCTTCGCCGAGGTGTTCGAAACGGGCGACAAGTTCATCCCGAAAATCCCGAACCGCTACACGGACTTCCTGGCCGGTGAAGGCCTGCTCGACGCGTACAAGAAGCACATCGCCGACCGGAGCTACCAGGGCGAAAACGAGGACGGTCAGAACGCCTCCAAATGCATCCCCATGTGGGACTCGACTCCGATGCCGTTGCCGTTGCACGCGTATGTCGACACCTGGCACGGGCAGCAGGCGGTCCGATGGATCGAGGAGTACGACAGAGCCGAGCCCTTCTTCTTCTTCGTCGGCTTCCCCGGTCCCCATGATCCTTGGGATGCGCCGGCCGAAGCGGTCGAGCGCTATCAGGACGTGGAGATCTCGATGCCAAGCTCGACCACCCGTCCCAGCACCGAAGGCACGGGTCGCTACGGCGCGCTGCTGAATGGCTTCCTCTGGCTGTCGGACTCTGGGTCCATGACCGATGACGCCATCCGCGGCATGCGCCGCTCCTATGCAGCCGACATCTCGGTCATCGACCATGCGGTCGGCCTCATGGTCGACGCGTTGGCCCGCACGGGGAAGCTCGACGACACATGGGTCATCTACACGAGCGATCACGGTGAGATGGCGGGCAGTCACGGGCTCATGTCCAAATGCGTCATGTACGAGCCGGCCGTCCGTGTGCCCCTGATCATCCGCCCGCCCGGAGGGCGCCAAGGCTTGGTGATCGACGCACTGGTGGAACAGCTCGACGTGCCGGCGACGGTCCGGGACATCGCCGGCGGACCCCCGATGGAGCTCAGCGAGGGACAATCGCTTGCAGCATCCGTGCGCGAGGGCACACCGGGGACCCGTGTGCTGACGGTCAGCGAGAACTGGGGTTTCGCCGTGTTCGAGACCGCCCGCTACAAGCTCGTGGTCGACGAAGACGCATGCTCCCCGTGCCAGCTCTTCGACCTCGACGAAGACCCCCACGAGGACACCAACCTGGTGCCGGACCCCCAGTCAGCTCACGTGGTCGAGGAGATCATGGACACGCACGTCCGGCCGTTCTTCCGCACGCCCCCCGCGCGGCCCCATCCGAGCATGTTCACCGGCGGCGCCGCGACGTGATGCCTTCGGGGCGTCCGCCGTGGGGCGGGGAGCAGCTTCCTGACCCGGGCTCGGATGTCGGTGGTGCTCAACGGTATCGAGCTGCTGGAGTCCCGGGTGGGTTCATGACTCCCGGTTGGGCGTCCGGATTGACGACACACACCTCACCCTCGAGCCCGTCGGGGTCGCGGAAGAACAGGGAGAGGACGGGGCCGAAGTCAGTGACGAATTCGTCGGCCGCACCGAGAGCGATCAGTCGACGGCGAGCCTCCTCGAAGGAATCGATCGACTCTGCCTGCAAGCCGATGTGGTCGATCCGCCCTCGCCCGAACATGGGTGTCTGCCGTTCCGACTCCCGATTCCCACGGACCTCGAAGAGGTTGATCTCTGCGTGCTCGCCGACGCGCACGAAGGTGAGCGTGCCCTCGTCTCCCATCTGGCTTTGACCGAGCACCTCCGCATCGAAGACCTCGCGGTAAAAGTCCGCGAAGCGCTGCGTGTCGTTGGTCAGGATGGCCACGTGATTGAACCCGTTCAGCAGCACGGCGCACCTCCTTCTCCGGTCTTATGGACAGGCTCTCACCGCGCTCGCCAGCGTGCCAGCGTCAGCCAGATCCCAGGGGTGGGGTTCGGGATACGGCGACGTGGGCGGGCGTCACGGATCATCGTCCCCTGCGTGTTCGGACGGACTCGGCGGGCCGGACATGTCGGCCGTGCCGGCGCCGTCGGCAGCCTCGGCTCCCTGGGCTCTGTCAGGGCCCTCGGTGCCGTCGGCTCCCTCGGCTCTGTCAGGGCCCTCGGTGCCGTCGGCTCCCTCGGCTCCCTGGCCGAGCAACCGAAGCCCGATGAGCGGATAGATGAGGACCGACAAGATCCCGGCCGCGACAAGGGCGGCCGCATTCTCCGGCTTCATGCGGTGCTCATCGACTCCCAGCGTGGTGATGACGACGATGATGGGCAACCCGGCCGCCGAGAGGAGGGCCAAACTGCGGTTCTCCACCTTGGAGATGGCCCCGCGAAAGAACGCCCAGGTCGGAAGACCGCGCGTGACCAAGAAGATGGCGGTGAACATCGGAACGAGAAGCAGCACGTGGGGACGATGGATCAGCGACCCCAGGTCGAAGTTGATGCCACTCTCAATGAAGAAGATGGGGATGAGAAAACCGAACCCAATCGCCTCGAGCTTGCTCTCAACCGGTTGGCTGTCCTCTCCCTTGATGAAGAGGCGCACGACGACTCCGGCGGCGAACGCCCCCAGCAAGACGTCGAGGCTTAGCTTGATCGCGAGATAGACGAGGAGGATTACGAGAAGAACGCAGATCCGCACAGGCAGCTGTGAGGTGGAATTCAAGTGCCGGCGCAACAGAGCGACGAAGCCAGGCGGTCGCACTTGGACGGCCAACAGGGCCGCCACGACGGCGACCGCAACGAACAGGACGAGCAGGACGAAGGTCAGGCGGGCGTCGCGGTTCGTCAGCAGCACCGCAACGGCCACGATCGGCCCGAACTCGCCGATAGCCCCGACTGAGAGCATGGACGGTCCGAATGGCGTGCGCAGAACTCCTGCATCGCGCACGATCGGCAGCAGTGTGCCCAGTGCCGTCGTCGTGAGGCACAACGCGACCACTACCGAGTCGAGAACAAGCCCCGTCCCGTGAAGCAGGGCACCGAAACCGAGTGCGATCGCCACTGACACCCCCCACGAGCCAACGGCCCGCCCGGGGTGCCCTTGGCGCAAGACAGCGAGATCCAGCTCCGTCCCTGCGAGGAACATCAAGAAGGTCAGCCCGAAGTCCGACAGCGCCGTCACGATGCTGTTGGAGTGCGCGATGTTGAGCACAAAGGGACCAATGATGATCCCCAGGATGATCTGGATGACCACTTCGGGAACCGGAAGGAACCTCCGGGTCCACTCGGCGATGATCGGCGCGAGTACTGCTGCAACTCCGATAAGGACGAGTGTCGGGATCGCGCCGTCTCGATCATGCGTGTCCAATTCGCCCTGTGACCGCCCGCTGTGGCACGCCCTGCCCCTTCCCGCCACACGCTACGCGCGGGAACCCCGACCGCGGTGTATCCACCGGCGAAGTTCGACTGACGGGGTTGACGGCCTGCGCGCGAGCGCGCAAGCATGGCCGGGCCAAGTGGGGTCGGGGGGTCGGAGATGTGGGTGCTCGCAGTCGTTCACACGCGCTCGGGAAGCGCCTGATGGCATTCGTCAACCCTTCCTGGATGCCCCACTCGGTGAGCGAGGCCGCCCGCGCCGGAGACGCCACCGCGGATGATCTGACCTCAGGTCGCGCGTGGGTCGCACCTGCTCCAAGCACTGCAAAAGGCCGCCGACATCGTGCTGTCAGATGACGTCCCCCGGGACCCGGTGGACATGGCGGCGGGATTCAGGCACCTGCTCGGGCTGCTCGGCATCGGCATCGACCAGGGCCTTCGGGCTGAGATCGACCCCGTCTTGGCGGTCAAGCCCTCCAACGTCGACAACGTGTACAAGTGGGGCATGGATTGCCCAGACTGCATCTACGCCGGTGCACCGCTGCGCGGCGGCGACAGCTACCACCTGTGGGGCAACCGCGGCACCGCTCGCTACGTCGGACTCCAGTCGATGGCGGGCATGGCCTCATCGGCCAATGTCCTTCTCGACGAGTTGGACCTGGGGCCCGGAGGCGAAGTCGACTCATCCTCTCGGAGGAGTCGCACGAGGGCAACTGGCTTCCCATCGCCGAGAACGCGACCGACGCTGGTCGTGCGGCACTTCTTCTACGACTGGGACACCGAGGTGGCCTCGTCGCTGTCCATCGAGCGCATCGGCGGGACCGCTGAGCGAGCGGGGCGCCCGGCCGAGGACCCTCGAGCGGTCGCGGCCCGCCAGTTGGTCGCCCTGGGTGACTTCGTCGTGGCCAACTTGGACTTCTTCTTGCAGTTCTCGCGTCCGGACGACCCCCAACACCTTCCTGCCGCCGCTCGACGGAACCGCGATGGGGGCTGCGGCGGAGAACCGGCCTGTGATCGGCTCGTGGCAACTCGATGAGGACGAGGCGCTTGATCATCGAGGTCGCGCCCCCAGAGGGCCTGTATTGGAGTTTCTCGCTCGGAAACCCGTGGTGGGAGACCATCGACTATGCCCGTCACCAGAGCTCACTGAACGGGCATCAGAGCGCGCATCGACGACGACGGGATGGTTCGCGTCGTGGTGGCTCACCACGACCCCGGGGTGGCCAACTGGCTGGACACCGCCGGCCACAGCGCCGGGCCGGTGATCCTCCGCTGCGTGCGGACCGAGTCGGCGCCCGTGCCGTCCGCCCACGTCGTGAAGTTCGCGGAGCGTCGACGGACGCGCTGCCGTCGAGCACCCGCCGCGTCACCCCCGCGGAGCGTAGCGCGACAATCGCGCCCGACGGCTCGCGGTGAGCAAGAGGTTTTGCCGATGACACTTGACGCTGAGGAACTCGAAGCCGAGGCTCGCCAACAGACAGGCCTCGACGACTTCGGTGACTCCATGTTCCGCGAGGGCCTCGAGCGTCTGGTGCGCTCGTTCAACGAGGAAGCGGACCTCACCGAAGCGGGGAGGTCATGCAGCACATGCGCCTGGTCAGCTTGCTCACGTCCCGGCTGCGAGGTGGAGGACACCTACCGCATGCACCCGGCGATCGACGACGAGGTGATCGAAGGGCCGGTCTTCGTGATCGGGCTGCCCCGAACGGGCACCACGGCGCTGAGCCAGCTCGTGGCGGCAGATCCCCAATTCCGCTCGTTGCGCATGTGGGAGTCCTCGTCGCCGTGCCCGCCACCGGAGTCGGCCACCGAACACAGTGATCCCCGCATTGCCGACGCCGAAGCAGGTCTGGCGATGATGTACGACATGTTCCCGCTCATGGCGAGCATGCACCACCAGGAGGCGACCACGGCCACCGAGTGCCAAGACCTGCTCGGCATGAGCTTCCGGACGGTGCACTTCGACGGCTTCGGCTATGTCCCGTCGTACCTGGCCTGGGTCACGGACTGCGACATGCGGGGCACGTACCAGTACCACCGGCGTGTGCTCCAACTCCTGCAGTGGCACTGCCCGCCACGGCTCTGGCACCTGAAGACGCCTGTCCACATGTTCGCCCTCGACGCGCTGCTCGAGGCGTACCCCGACGCCAAGTTCCTGTGGAGCCATCGCGACCCAGCGAAGGTGCTGGGATCGGTCTGCAGCCTGATCCACTACACGAGAAGCTGGAGCAGCGACCGCGACGACAGCTCGAGCTCGGCCCCGAACAACTCGACCGCTGGTGGACGGCCGTCTCACGGGCAATGGATTTCCGGAGCCGCGTGGCGAGACGACCGTTTCGCCGACCTCGCCTTCGCCGACCTGCAGGTGGATCCGGTCGGGACCTGGGCGCGGCCCTCGAGCAGATCGGGATCGGCTTCCCCGGTTCCTCCCGTGATGCGGTGGCGCGCTGGGCCGGGTCGCACGAGCCGGGCTCCCACGGCCAGCACACCTATGAACTGGCGGACTTCGGGCTGGAGGCAGAGCAGGTGCGCGACGCGCTTCGCGCCCTACATGGACTCGTACGATGCCGCGGTGTGACGACGTGCACGCCTGGGCACAGGAGGCGTGAACAGCACCATGGATCTCGGACTCGCAGATGCGACGGCGGTGGTCACCGGTGGAAGCAAAGGCATGGGCCGGGCAGTCGCAGAGATCTTGGCCGCCGACGGAGCACGCGTCGCCGTCATGGCGCGGGGCCGCGACGCACTCGACGACACCGTCGAGCACCTCCGCGCGCTCGGCAGCCCCGACGCGGTCGGCATCAGCGTGGACATGACCGACCCGCATTCAATCGGTGTCGGCTTCGGAGAGGTCGGCGACCGTTGGGGCTCGCTCAACATCCTGGTGCACACCATCGGACCGGGTGCGGGTCGGTTCGAGGACCTCGATGACGCGGACTGGAACGACGCCTTCTCTTTGGGCACTATGTCCGCCGTGCGATCAGTCCGCTCCGCCCTCCCGTTGTTGCGAGCGGCAGACTGGGCCAGAATCGCGATGTTCTCCGCTCACTCCATTCAGCGGCAGAGCCCCATCCTCGTGGCCTACACCGCCTCGAAGGCGGCCGTGACAAGCCTCGCCAAGAACCTTGCCAAAACCCTGGCGCCTGACGGCATCCTCGTCAACGCCGTCTGCCCGGGCTCGATCGTGACGGCGAGCTTCACGGAGAACCTGAGGGACATCTTCGCTGCCGACGGGCTCGACCCCGCCGACCCACACGACGTGATGACGTGGATCGACAAGACCTTTCACCAGCCGGCCGATCTCGGAAGAGCTGGGTTGCCCGACGAGGTCGCATCGCTGACGGCTTATCTCGTGTCCCAGCGGAACGGCTACGTGACCGGGGCGTGCGTCAACGCCGATGGTGGGTCCGACTTCGTCTGAGGTTGGTGCCGCACCGTCGCCACGGCGGGACGCCGTGTGGACTCGCCGAGAGGGCGGATCGCAATACGCGATGACGCCTACGCGATCTGCCAAGCTCTGACCGGTGCCGCGCGCCTTCGAGGACGACCAGAACATCCCCGGTATCGACCGGCTGCTGGCCTTGACGGACGGGGTCGTCGCCATCGCGCTCACCCTGCTCGTGCTGCAGCTGCAGGTCCCCGTCAGTGAGGCGCTCAAGAGTGACCCCACCTCCGCATCAACCCTCTGGAAAGCCCTCGACGTCGACGGATCCGAACTGACGAGCTATCTGGTGTCCTTCGTGGTGATCGCCCAGTTCTGGTTGGTGCATCACAGGGTCCTGCGGGGCATGCGTGGCCACAGTGAGGGGCTGGCGTGGCGCAACTTCGGGTTCCTACTGACGCTGACCCTGATGCCCTTCACATCCGACGTACTCGGTCGATACGGCAGCAACCCACTGGCCATCACGCTGTTCGGCATCAACCTGATGGCGATCAGCCTGAGCACGCAGTGGATCTTCCACTATGCGACCACCAACAACCTGCTCGTCGACAAGCAGCGCTCGTCCCACGACGAAATGGCGGGTCGGATCCGCGCGGTCCTGGTTGTGTTGATCGCGCTCGCTCACGATCCTCTTTGCCTGGGTCGACACCACCGTGGCCAAGTACGGCTGGCTCCTGTTCGTGCTCGTACCCCTGGCCGGTGAGCGGGTTACTCGGAAGATCGAGGGCTCGCGCGAGGGCGCCGCTTCACCTGCCGGCTCGTGAGATGACGCTGTGGCGCAGAAGTTACGACACCTGTCCGGCGTTCAGCTGTGGGGCGTCAGCGCCGGGTTCACTGTCCACTTGGTCTCTTCGACCAGTCGTTCGCTCTTCCAACCGTCCGACGTGCGGACCACGCGGTGGTGGTAGTTCCCGCCGCAGTAAACCAGTCCCGTGATCCCCGGTAGCTGCATCGGGTTGTAGAACATGGCGCGCACACTGGCGCGATCTCCCCGGAGATCGATTTCGATGTTCGTAATGAAGTGCTGCGTCATGGGCACGGGCGTGAGCGCTTGCTCCAACCAGGCCACCACCTCGTCCCGTACACCAGCAGGGCCGTCGACAGACGTGTAATCGAGCTGGGCGTCTGGCGTGAACACCGACGTCAGGAGAGCCCAGTCCTGGGTATCGACCGCGCGGGCGTAGCGGAACAGAAGCTCGCGGATCTCGAGCTTGTCGGTGATTGCTTGTAAGTCCATGCCCGCAATGTAGCGATCTGACCTCCGGAGAGGGGAGCGGTGCTACATTGCGCGCCGGGCTGCCGGATTGTGAACGACGTGACGGCGTCGGCTGCCACTGTGTGCGCCTTTCGGAGGAGCGTGTGACCATACGTGCAGTCATGTTCGACTTCGGGGGCGTCATTTCGACCAGCCCCTTCGAGGCCTTCGCACGATTCGAGTCGCAGCACGGGCTGCCGGCGGGGTTCATACGCACCGTCAACGCCACCAACGCGGACGACAACGCGTGGGCGCGGCTCGAGCGCAGCGAGATCAGCGTCGACGCGTTCGGAACGCAGTGGGGAGCAGAGGCGCGTGCCCTGGGACACGAGGTGGATGGGCGGCGTGTACTCGAGATGCTGGCCGGGGAGATCCGGCCACAAATGGTCGCCGCGATCGAGGCCTGCAGAGGGTCGTACAAAACCGCCTGTCTGACAAACAACTTCGCATCAGTCGAGCGTGCGGTCTCGAATGAGGTCGCCGATGTCTACGCCCTCTTTGACGCGGTGCTCGAGTCGCGGGTGCTCGGTGTTCGCAAACCCGATCCCCGCTTCTATGAGCTGGCCTGCCAGGTACTCGAGGTGCAGCCGGACGAGTCGGTGTTCCTCGACGACCTTGGCGTGAACCTCAAGCCCGCCCGTGCGCTCGGGATGCACACCATCAAGGTGTCCGATCCCGAGCAGGCTCTGCGTGAGCTCGGGGAGGTGCTGGGGATTCCCTTTGGTGGCTGAACGTCTACGGCTGGCCGAGCACTTGACGTAGTGCTGCGACCTGCTCGGGCACGGCCCGCCACCACATCCACCGCCCGCGCCTCTCCCCGCTGATCAGACCTGCTTCGGAAAGGACCTTGGTGTGGTGCGAGATGGTCGGTTGACTCTTGCCCAATGGCATCTCCAAGTTGCAGCTGCACACCTCGGCCTGGCTCGCAACGATTGAGAAGAGGCGCAACCGAACAGGATCGGCGAGCGCAGCCAGCACACGGGCGACCTCGTTCGCCTTGGCCTCCGAGACCGGCGCCGCTGTCAACGGTTCGCAGCAGAGGGTCTCCGTGGACCTGGCCGTCCGTGTGGTCATCGATTCCTCCTCCCATTGACATCTGTCGATATGTACCTAGACTACAACGCATCGACAGACGTCAATGTTAGGGGGAGGCATCCGTGTCACGCGTGCAACTGGCCATGAACGTGGTCGATCTCGACGAAGCAGTGGCTTTCTATACCAAGCTCTTTGGCACCGAGCCGGCCAAGACGCGTCCCGGCTACGCGAACTTCGCCATTGCCGATCCTCCCCTCAAGCTTGTCTTGATTGAGAATCACACCAAGGAGCCAGGGACGCTCAACCACCTCGGCGTCGAGGTAGCCAGCCGCCAGGCCGTGGCCGACGCCATCACGCGACTCGAAGGCGTCGGTCTCGAGACCGCAGTCGAGGGCACGGTCGAGTGCTGCTACGCCCTGCAGGACAAGGTCTGGGTGGACGGTCCGGGCGGCGAGCCGTGGGAGATCTACACCGTGCTGGCTGATGTCGAGACGACCGATGGTCAACTTCGTGCGGTGGATTCCGACTCCGCAGCATGTTGCGACTCGCGTCCCGATTCGACCCCAAGTGCGGACACGTCCCGCTGCCGCTGAGGTCCGGTCGCGGCCGCCTTCTCCCCCGATGGGTACCGAGTCCTTGCTCTGGCGGCGCGTCGTCGCGGAGTTCTTGGGGAGCGCGTTTTTGGGAGCGGTCGTCGTCGGCTCAGGGATCGCGGCGCAGCATCTGTCGCCTGGAGAGACCGGCCTGCAACTCCTCGAGAACGCGGGCGCGACCGCGGCAGGCCTTTTCGCCATCATCTTGATGTTCGGCCCAATCTCAGGAGGCCATTTCAACCCGGTCGTGTCATTCGTCGACGCTGGCTTTGGCGGGCTGTCCTGGCCTGATGCCTGTGCCTACCTCCCCGCTCAGGTGGCAGGGTGCATCGCCGGGGCGGTCATCGCCAACGTGATGTTCTCGATACCCGCGTGGGAGATCTCAACCAGACATCGGGCGTCGCCTAGCCATTTTATTTCCGAGATCGTTGCGACCCTCGGTCTCTTGTTGGTGATCTTCGCGTTGGCCCGCACGGGGCGGTCACGAACCGCTCCGGCGGCCGTTGGCGCCTACATCGGCGCGGCGTACTTCTTCACGAGCTCGACGAGCTTCGCCAATCCCGCCATCACCGTCGGGCGCACGTTCTCCAACTCCTTTGCCGGCATTGCACCCGCATCGGTACCCAGTTTCGTTGGCGCTCAACTCGCTGGTGCCGTCCTGGCCTACCTCCTGATACGGATCCTCTATCCGAGCATCACGGCCGTACAGGCTGGCGAGATCGTGCTTCCCCGCCACGGCGAAGTCAGTGACCAGATGGCCTCCGTGGAGGAGGTGCCGTGATCAAGACACGGCCAGTGGTGCTCTTCCTGTGCGTCCACAATGCTGGGCGATCCCAAATGGCTGCGGCCCTCCTGAGTCGGGAAGCGAACGGCAGGATCGTGGTTCGCTCCGCCGGGTCAGCTCCCCGCGACACGCTTAATCCATCGGTCGTTGCAGCGATGAGCGAAGTCGGACTCGATGTCTCAGCTGAACGGCCAAAGCGTCTCACCGACGCCATGGGCGAAGAGGCGGACGTGATCGTCACCATGGGCTGCGGCGACGCGTGCCGTGTGTACTCGGGGAAGCGGTACCTGGACTGGGAGCTTCCCGATCCCGCTGGGAGGTCACTCGAGGACGTGCGCCCGATCAGGGACGAGATCGAAAGGCGGGTCAAAGCGCTCGTCTCGGACCTTCTCGGTTGAGTCAACGGAGCTGCGGCCGCTCGTGAAACTGGTCACATTTGGATATGGGAAACGTAGAAAAAGACCTTTACCTGGTGCGCTGCGATGCCGATGATGCATTTCAGGGTCATCAGATCGGTTCGCACGCCCCTCGTGAGAGGTCACATCCGAGCTCGGGGCCTGTGGGGGGTGAGCGATGGAACAGATCCGAAGGCTCGTGCCCCGGAAGATTGCTAAGTGGCTTGTCTCGAGCGCCGACAGATACCTCGGCTGGCTGCCAGCGTGACGCGACCCCAAGTCCGCTCGGAGCCGGAACCGAAGGGGGTCCCTCCCCTCGACGCCCTACGAGTGCCGTCGCGAGGCCGACATACGCCTGCGGACATCGCGAGGATCACCGAACGTTGGCTCCCCGACTCAGCCCTGGGCGTCAAGTCCTCGCCGTCGGAGCAGGACGTACGACTCGGCTTCGGATTGGTCGCTGCCTATTGTGCGGTAGCGCTCGTCGCGAGCATCTTCTTTCCCCTAGCCTCGATCATTCGTCCGACAGCGGGCTAGCTGGCTCCAGCCCGGAAAATTGACTCGCTGGCCCGTTGATGTCGCCATGACCGCATCGGGGGCGTGAAGGATCCGGATCGCTTGGTTCGTTTCGTAGTGTCACGCCCTGCGGAATCGCTTCGGGGTCGGGCGCCGAGACCCGTTCTGTTATGGGAAGGCGGCGCGAAGGCGTGTAAAGGCGGTGGCCAGTTCGCTGGCCCAGGGCCAGGTCTCGTCGAGATGCACGATGAGGTCACGGCCGCGGTGGGCGAGGACGGCGGCCACGTGCAGGACCCGGTAGCGCATGGTCTTGGGCTCGGCCTTGGCCAGGGCGCCCTCGAAACAGGTCATCTGGCTCCAGGCCAACAGTGACCCGGCGATCAATGACACCGCCACCCAGGCTTCGTTGGCGCAGTAGCCGTCGAAGGGCAGGTTGGCCAGTCCGCATGCCTTCCAGCACCGCACCCGGTCCTCGACCCGGGCGTGGCCGCGGTGGCGCAACTCCAAGGCGGCGATGTCTGTGCTGTCGGTGTTGGTGATGAAGCAGGTGTGGCGCCACCCAGCATGGGTGTCGAAGAGCGAGAGCTGGGCGCCCGGGTGCGGGCGCTCCCGGCGACAGATCACCCGCATGTCATCGGGCCATCCTTTGAGCTCGATGATCTCGGTGAGCTCGACGACCTCGGCGCCGTCTCGGATCCCCCCGTCGAGTTCTGTGGCCCGCACCCAGTCCTCTTCTTGGGCGAGCAGCAGGGCGTCACGCACAGAACCCCTGATGGAAAAGCCAATCGAGTAGTCGAAGTTGGCATCGCTGAGCGATTGGACGAAGCGGTGCGAGGCCCCAGCCGAGTCGGCCCGGACCAAGATGGGATGGACGACCAGGGTGGGGTCGTCACCTTCTTCGTGGCCGAGTGCGTACTCAGCGGGCACCGAGCGGACCACCTGCTCGAGCAACTCGAGGTGGTCGTCGGTGTCGTTGGGTGCGGCGTTGCCCGGGTGAAGCATGGCGCCCAAGGGCTCGCGGGTGTTGTCGCACCAGGCGCCCAAGGGGTTGAACCCGAAGCCGCGCTTATACGTGGCGGCGGCGTCCTCTTTTTCCGAGGACACATCGAGCAAGGTGGAGTCGAAGTCCCAGATCATCGGACCGACCGGTGGCGCCGCCGCCCAGACCGCCGCCCGGGCTTGGGCCAGCGCGACTGGGATGGCCCGCAGTTCAAAGACGGCCGTGGCGTGCATGGCCCGCCAGGCTGTCGCCACAGAAGCCACCGGACCGAAGAGCCCCTCTTGTTCTTTGAGGGTGCCGATGTCGGCCAGGCAGTCCGCGCCGTCGGCGATCGCGATCGCCAGATGGGTGAGGACGACGCCCGGATCGTGGGTGTGCCAGTTGATCCCGCAATCCTCCATGGCCACCGACATGGCCTCGGTCAACCCGCTGCGATCAGCCAGCTCGGCCAAGAGTGCCGCACCGGCATGGCTGACCAAGTTCTTGGCGTCGGGTATCACTTTGGCGCGACGGGCCGAGCGACTACGGTGCACTTTCAAGGAGCTCTCCTCCTGGTTGGTGAACGCTGTTGTGGTGACAGTCATTCTTCCAGGAAGGAGAGCTTTTTACGCGGACGCGCGCACCACTGATTCAGTGGTCGGACGAATTATCGAGGCTAGGTGGCGAGAGCCGTCAGTCCGTCGCGGTCATCATCACTGCAACGGCCGCTCTCGATCTGGGTCTTCTCGCACTGTCGGGTCGGCGGATCAAAGGACCAATGCTGCTGTGCTTCCCTTTCCTCGTGGTGGCCAGCGAACTGGCTCTCTCCTTCTTCGCTGCCGGCGGTGGGGCCGTCGAGTACACGGGGTTCTTCACGTTGATCTTCGTCTTCATCGGCTTGACGCAAGACCGAGGAGTCGGGCCACTCTTCGCCCTCGTCGTCGGGTCGGCATGGGTTGTCATCGAGAGACCCTGGACCGCCGAGGTCGGGGTGAAGCTGGTCTTGGCGCTGGCCATCTGGATCCTCATCTCTGAGGTCCTGGCTGCTCGGACAGAACGGGCGCGCGTCCGCACCAAGCGACTGGTCGCTCAAGTGAATACCGACGTGTTGACGGGACTAGGAAGCCGGCTCTACCTCTCGGACCGCATCGAGCGCATCGTGATGCAACAAGGCACGTCGTCTCGTTCAGCACTTCTCTTCATCGATCTTGACGGGTTCAAGAGGATCAACGACACCTACGGCCACTCCGCTGGCGACGAGCTCCTGGTCGCGGTGGCCAGACGAGTGGAATCCGCTCTGCGAGACGGTGACCTGGCCGCACGGCTCGGTGGCGACGAATTCGTGGTGCTCCTCGAAGACCGCGGCCTTGATGAGGCGGAAAAGCTCGCGGCCAGGCTGATCACCTCTCTGAACGCACCCTACGGGCTGAGTCTGGGTCGAGCGGCCATCACCGCCAGTATCGGCATCGTCGAGATCGTTCCGCCCACGACTGCTGAACTCGTCCTGCGTGACGCGGACCGGGCCATGAGCGAAGCCAAGGCGGCGGGCCGCAACCGACTCGTGATCTATGAAGGGGCAATGGAGGAGCGGGCGATTCGGCGCCTCGAGCTCGAGACCCAATTGCGCGACGCACTGGTAGACAAGCAGTTCGAGGTGTACTACCAACCGGTCGTCCACTCGGGGATGCACACCATCATCGGAGCAGAAGCCCTTCTGCGGTGGCAACACCCCCAACGGGGCCTGCTGACCCCCGACGACTTCCTGGCCGTGTCCGAGGACATCGGTCTGATCGCCACCCTCGGAGATTGGGTGCTCCGTCAAGCGTGTCGTCAGGCCCAGGGCTGGCAGTCCATCGATCCGGCCCGGGCGTTCTCTATCGCCGTCAACCTGTCGGCGCCCGAGATGTTCTCGGCCGACCTCATTGGCCGGGTGGAGAGCGCTCTTGAGGAGTCAGGTCTGCCAGGCAAGCTTCTCGTCCTCGAAATCACCGAGCGGATCATGATGGCCGACAGAGAGCAAGCAACGCGACAACTCGGCGAGCTGCGGAAGCTCGGCGTGCGGATCGCGATCGACGACTTCGGCACGGGGTATTCGTCGCTCGCCTACGTGCGAGACCTTCCCGTCGACATCCTGAAAATCGACAGGAGCTTCGTCACGCCGCTCGGAGTGGACCACCAAGCCCTTGCTTTGGTTCGTGCCATTGTCGGGATCGCCGACGCACTCGCCCTCGATGTCATCGTCGAAGGAGCGGAAACGCCGCGCAGATCGAGCTCCTCGGCGAACTCGGCTGTCAGGTCATCCAGGGTTTTTACTTTGGCCAACCTGTTTGCGCCGAAGAGCTTCGAACTCGGCTCATGCGCACCCGAGTCGGATCCATCACCGCGTCTCTGTAGCAAGGCGAATCAACCGGACCACCAACAGGCGGCACGATCTGTTCTCACTGAGCTGTGAGTTCACGCAACTTCCTGGTCCGTGACGCTTACGCCGAAGCCGGTTGTAGCTCGCCAGCACGCCTCACGCTCGGAGCGTCCCAGCCGCGCAACAGTCCTACTCCGGCTCGCCTTGCTGGATCCAGCGTTCGAACAGCTCGACGCGTTCCGAGGGCCATGCACCGTCGCACGGCATGGAGCCATTCTTCAAGTGCTCGCTGATGCCGGCAGCATGGGTCTTGACATCGGCGTAGGACCACAGATCGAACGCGCTGCGCATCGAATCGCGGTCCTTTTCGCGGAACAGAGGCTTGATGTCGGCGTCGAAGCTGATCTCGGATGCAGGCATGTCAGGTCCTTTCGTGGGTCGTGGTGGAGCTCCGTCGATGGAGCAGCGGTGGAACTCATTCGTCTAGTCCCTCCAGATACGGCGGACGCCCGCTGCGATGGTGTTCTTCGATCACCTCACGAGTTCGGTGGGAATCATCGTCCGAAAGTGCCTTGGCAGCAATGCCCTCACCTCCTCACAGCCTGCCCAAGGAGGTGCTCGGGGCTGATGGAGCGGTCGAGCAGGTTACGGGCCCAGGACCCACTGTCAGAACCACGCCGCCTGGCGACGAGTGCCAGAGCCAGAGGGGGATGAGGGCCAGGCAATAGTTCCGGTTGACATCCACGTCCAGTGATTACGGACGGTTCGTGAGAGGCGGCGACACCGAAGCCCAAGGCTGGCAGCCCAGCTCTCTTTCGACGGGCCACGCAATGACGGAGCGCAGCTCCGGGGCACACACGGTGCGGTGTGGTGTGCCCCGGAACGGGACGCGACTAGGAGATCAACTTCTTGTAGGACGGGAGGCACAACGAGCTGACACTCCCGATCTCGATCGGGGTGTAGCCCGGCCCGGGGGCTTGCGGGTTGAACGGCTGTTGGTTGAACTGGTTCTCGTCGAACACCGTGCCCACGGTGGGAGTCGGAACGCCGCTCACTTGGAAGCACAGAAGATGGGCCGTTGCGTTTGTAATTGGGGTCACCTGACCAGCGTTCGGTCCTGACTCAAGCGTCTTCTGCGTCGGCAGACACAGCATGGTGGGGGGACCGATCTGGACACGGACTGGCCTTGTATTGAACTGGTCCTTCACCTTGACGACGGGGGGAATCTCGGTGAACGGTTGCCCGCCCGTCTGGTTTTCGATCGTGTAGCAGGTGAAATGGTCGGGCGTGACCTCATTCGGCCCAGGGGGAGTGAATACTGGTGCGCCCGAAGGGCTTTGGGTAAGCGTCTTCAAGGAGGGCAGGCAGAACTGGCTTGGTGGGCCGGTGGTGAGCTTGGCTTCGCCGAACTGGTCGCTCACCTTCACCACGTGGGTGTCGGGTGACTGCGAGGTATCGATAGCGACGCAGAGAAGGTGCCAGCTGGGGCTCATCGCCTTGTACTTGGTGACCGCACCGCTCGCGCTCTTGACCTTCTTCGTGGCCGGATTGCAGTGGAGGTCGACCGTTGCGCTGGTCTGGGTGATGTTGATTGCACCGGGGAACTGGCTCATCAGCTGAGAGGGGATTACCGGAAAGGTCGTCCCGGCTGGAGTTGATGCGTTGTAACAAAGGAAGTGATCGAGGCCCGGAGGTTGGGCCGGCGGGGCGGGTAGCGCCGAGGCAGTCGAGCCGATGGCGAACGCGGAGCCTGTCGCAATGATGGCAAGAGCGAATGCCAGGGCGACAAAGGAGCGGGTCCTCGCTCCCGACGCGGAACGGTTCACGCGGAGCGCGACCGCGACGAAGTTAGCTTTTCTCTTCATCGACAGATTTCTCCTGTTCAGTTTCGGAGCGTGCTTCTCGCGAAGCTCGCTGGATCGACAACCGTGGTTCGAGAAACCCGGAGGCGCCTTCAGTCCTCCCTTACGTGGTAACACGGCGGCTGCGTTTGGTCAACGCCGTAGCGGCCAACCAGGCGAGGGGCGTCACGCACCTCGCGAGGATTTCACCTACGAGTGTCAGGCCAGAGCAGACGAAGTGCCGAACGGACCTGGGAAGGTGCTGCAATGACTACCTTCCCCAGCCTTGTCCCAGAATCGGTCCGTCGTTGGTTACTCGTTCTTCAGTGGTACCAGATGTGAGAAGGCGCTACCCTTCTTCCGCCTATCTTGGGGAGGTTCGGGTGCTGCACTCCGAACGGCAAGAGATCTCGTCACAGTTCTCGAGACGCTGGTGGCTCTTCCTCGTGGCAGGCATTGCCTGGCTGATCATTGCGGTGATCGTCCTGCGTATGAACATCAGGTCGGTGACGACGATCGGCCTGTTGCTGGGCGCGGTCTTCCTGTTTTCTGCGGCCTACCAGTTCTCGCTTGCGGTGATCCAAGGCGGCGGTTGGGCCGTGATTCGGGTCGCCCTCGGTGTGCTCTTCATCGGCGCGGCCATTTGGTCGTTCGTGAGTCCCTACGACGCCTTCTGGTCACTGGCTGCGGCGTTCGGATTGCTCCTCATATTGAACGGCGTGTTCGACATCGTGTACTCCGCGACGGCCCAGCCCATCAACCCCCTTTGGTGGCTCGGCCTTGTCACCGGAATTCTCGAGGTCGCGCTGGGATTCTGGGCGTCACAGCAGTACATAGGTGCCCGAGCCACGTTGCTGATCCTCTGGGTCGGATTCTTCGCCATCTTCCGCGGTATCAGCGATCTCGTGCTTGCTTTTGAGGTGCGCTCCGCGAGCTGAGTCCCAGCTGCCTTCGCGGTGCCACTTCTCCGCGAACCCTCATCGGCGCCAAAATCGCTCCTAGACGAGTCGGGGCATTGTGCTTACCATGAATTTGATCGACGAGGTTGGTCGGTCGGATCGAAAACCCCCAGGGGACCAAAGGAGGAGAAATGGCTGATGAAGTAGACGTTTACACCGCCGTTTATCCCAGTGCCGAAATGGCCGTTGCCGACCTCGGCACCATCGAGCAGTTACACACGGACAAGTTCGTCGGCGCATTCGACGCCGCGGTTGTCGATAAAGAGAACGGTAAGCCTCACATTGTGAAGCGCATGGACCGCCCACGTGTCCGGGTCATCCCGGAGGTCTTCGGCGGCGGACGCTTGCCGAGAAAGGAGCTCAAGGACGCGGCGAGCGAGCTGATATCGAGCGACGCAGGCCTGATCGTGGTTGGCGACCCGACGATTGAGAAGGGTATCGATGAAGCACTGAAGGGCGCAGCCAAGGTAGTGAAGCACTCGATGAATGCAACAACCGACGAGATTGCCTCCGAGCTGCAGGAGGCACTCAGCCCTTGACGATGGCAGCGACGGGTGTGCAATCGATCTGTTCGATCCCGGCTGGCGCTGTGCAGCTTTGCCCTTGTGTCGGGCGGAGTCTTCCCTGAGCGGGGGTTAGGAGCCACTGCCTTCGCAACATCGAATCTAGGGAAGAGACTCAGCCTGGCCCAGCCTGCATCGCGGGGCGCCGCCATTGGATGGTGCTCCACTTCGCCGGCTCTGTGCGACAGGCCCCTGACGCCATTGAGTCCGACTAGGACCGGCCGAGACCCTCCTGACTACGTTTGTTTCCGAGGAGCGGACATCAGAACCGGAGGTGCTCAATGGATACCGTGCATGCAGAAAGAGAGGCTGAGTTCGACCTTCTCGATACTGAAGGCCACCCGCTGAAAAAGGCTTTCGTCGTGGTGCTCGTCCTCGCCGGCCTCGCCGGCCTCGCGTTGCTGTTCGCGTACTTCAACTCGTTTCGCCATTGGACGGCCATTCATACAGGTACGGTCTATTCGACCAACAGTCCGGTCTATTACAACTTCTGGTCTGGCTTCGGCTCTGACCTCGGAGAGGCGACACTCATTGGAGCGATCAGCGTCGGCCTCTATACCGGCCTGCGCAAGGTCAACTGTCACACCAAGGGGTGTTGGAGGATCGGCCACTACCCGCTGGACGGAACTCCGTATCATCTTTGTCCGCGTCATCACCCGGGAGTTCCGACCAAGGGCGCATCGGAAGCGCAAATCTTGGACCAACATCGCAAGTATCTGGAAGCCCAGAACAGGGTGGGTGCTCCGACGCAGGCGCATTCGTAGCGTTCCGCCGCAGTTCGCCCAAGAGGGGGACGCCACCTCCCTCATGAGGTCGAGACAGCTCGGGATCTACGGGGCTGCAGCCTGAGTTCCTTCCTTCTCTTGGCTCGCTGAACCTCTTGATGGCTTCCTCAGTGATGGGCGTGAAGAGATTGACGAGATTGCCGTCGGGATCACGGAACAGGATTGAGCGATTCCCCCAGGGCATGGTTGTCGGCCCCTGCACCCACTCGTTGACGACCGTCTTGAGTCGCTCGTATTCCTTTTCGACATCATCGACAAGGAACTCGATGATGACGGCGTGGTTGTCCGCTCGCCGGGCGGAGTTGTTGAACAGCTGGGCCGTCTGAGTGTGGCCAAATGCGATCGTGCAAGACGGCAAGTGGACCTCAGCGAACACAGGCGCTGGCCAATCGGCTTGTACTCCCGTGACCTTCTCGTAGAAGTTGACCACCGGCTCAAGATCGTCGCTGATCATGCGGATAGAGGCGAAATCCATGGCTCGCTCCTCCCCTCCTTTGTGATATGGTGTCGTATCGCTACGATACAGTAGCGTAGTGTTCGAGTCAACCGAACGGGGTCCTCTATGCCGAAAACCAGCGCGGTCGAAGGCCGAGCGGAGCATGCGGGCGAACAAGGCCTCGACCCACGGGTGGTCGTTTCTCGCGAACGCGTGTTGACGACGACGCTCGAACTACTGACAGAGGCCGGGCTCGACGAACTCACCATCGACGACATATCCCGACGTTCGGGGGTTGCCAAGACCACCATTTATCGGCACTGGCCCAACCGCTCCGCGCTTGTCATCGATGCCTGCTCACGGATGACCGACAGTGAGGTAGAGCCGCCTGACACCGGATCGCTCGAAGGTGACGTCAGAGCAATCTTGACACACATTGCACAGCTGCTCGCTACTGCGCGGTGGTCATCAATTGTGCCGTCGATCGTCGCTGTCGCCGAACACGATCCCACGTTCGCCGACATCCACAGCAGGATCCAACGTGGCCACGCCGCACAGTTGAGATTGGCACTCGACCGCGCAGCCGTTAAGGGAGAGATACCGTCGACCACAGACTGCGACGCCATCACCACAGCTCTGCTAGGGCCGCTCTTTTATCGCCGCTGGTTCTCTCGACAACAGATCGACGCCGAGTTCCTCGAAGTAATTATTCTGAGCACGCTCGCTGGCCTTGGCCAGGACATGGGCTAGGCGGCGGCGCTGTCGGACACTTGTCGGCTCGATCATTTCGGGTCGTCTGGGATCGGAGCCGATGTCACTTTTGGCGAGGTCGTCAAGTACGGCAGGAAAGCCAACATCACGCATCTTCCTTCGAACAGCGCCGAGAATCCTCGCCATGAAAAACCCACCCGACGCCAGTGAAGCCGGTGTGCTCGAACGTGAAGCGAGTGCCGGCGATTGCCGGCTCGATTTTGTAGGTAACGACAGTGGGCTTGCAGTCCTTGTTCATCAGGAGGATCGTTGTAAATCTGCCAACGAGCCAGTGGGCACTGAGGAACTCGAACACCCGACCTGCTGGTTGTAAGCCACTATCAGCTCTCCTCCACCCCGGCCCGAGGGCTGGATGAAAGCGGAACACGATGTCTGAGGGATCGGGAAACCCACCGCAACGACATGATTTCACCAGGACTGAGCTGACGAGGGCGGCTCGTTTCCTAGAGGTCATGCAGACGGCGCGTGCCGTCTCGGAAATCTCGTCGCGCTCGAGTCAGTCGATGGAGACGAGGCCGCTGATGATCTTGAAGCTCGTCGTGGTCCCGACGCAGTGAGTGCCCGGTGCCGGAAGGGTCGTGTTGAGCTGCACGGTGTCGGGCGGCCCCGCCGAGAAGGACCCCGCCGCCGCGGCAGGCGCCGCGAGCGTGATGGTGTCAAACCCGTTAACCGGCCCAGTGATCGGTGCGGGATTACCCGTGTACTTGAGCTTTGTGTTGGCGATCGCCGGGGACGGGGCCACGTTCCACTTGACCTTCACCTTGATCACGCCGACGCTCGTCGCTGCGCTGTCGAATTTGACACACTTGCTGCCGTTGGCAGCGCTGGAGTTGAAGTAGCCAGACCCAGTGGCGACGCCGCTCGTGATCGCAGTTCCCGACGGCGAAGTGACGTTGCTGTTGGCGCATGCGGTCAGCTTGGCGGTGAAGGTGACCTTTTCACCGCCTGGCGAACCGGCCAGCGAAATGCCGGGGTGTATCGAACCCGATCCGGTGACTTGCGTGCAGCTGGCGGACCCCGTGGCCACGGGATTTGCCGATGCGATGCCCGGCGTGATCACCAAAAACACGCCCGCGGGCACGACGATGGCCGCTCCGACAAGAAGAGACTTACGCAACATGCTTGGCTCCTTCCTCTCAGACATAGGCGCCGTGAAGAAGTCCAAGGCCCCCCGCTCGTCGACCGTAGTGGCGGCCCTCTGGGTGGTCAACCCCCGTTTGAAGCAATGCGTCACGACCTGGCATTTCGAGTGCAACAAGCCGGCTGCTCGTCGACTTGTTCGCCCCGCCTGATTGGTTCCGGGAAGCCAGCGCAAAGGAAATGGGGCCGGGTGTCAAGGATCAGCCGTTACGGCGTCACAGATTCACCCGTAGCTGATTTGGGACACATCAGCCGTGGCAAAACACACGACCCAGTGGGCGCTGAGGGACTCGAACCCCCGACCTGCTGGTTGTAAGCCAGCTGCTCTAACCAACTGAGCTAAGCGCCCCAAGCGCTTCAGCGCCGGGCCAATTACTGCCCGCCAGCGGCGCGGTCCCTTCTCCTCTCGAGCCGGTTCAACCTAGATGCTCAGCAAATGTCTTGCTCCACGGGCGTACCAGCGCGCGCAACTCCGCGCACCGGTCGTCCCCCAGCGCCGCATAGGGCGCCGCCGCCAAGTCATCGGTCCCATCCTCCATCGCCTGACGTTGCGCGGCGCCCCAGTCGGTGAAGCGAAGTGGCTCGCCTCTCTCGAGCCATCCTCGCTCGCGCAGGGCGTCGGTCGCCGCACGCCAGGAATCGTCGGACCAGCCTCGTGTCGACTGCAACAGGCGCGCAGGCACATCACCGGCTGCAGCGTGCGTCACCAGCGATTCGATTCCCGAGAGCCCGATGCACGACCAGCAGCGCGATGTGCCCATCGCCCCTGTACTCGCGTAGGAGGGATTGTGCGTGCCAGAGCACGAGGTGTGGCTCGGACGGCCACGGCACGTCGGCGTGCCCCGCCGCCAGCGGCCGGCCCTCGACCCGGCGGCCCGCCTCGTCCGCCGCGATCCGTGCGAGGCGTGCGGCGCGTTCCATCTCTTCGGAGCGCACCACGGCGTCCCCGAGTAGCCGGTTGAAGGCAGCGTCCACCGCGGCGAAACGAGCCGCCACCAACTGGTCCGGGGTCGCCGCCTCCCATGCAGCGGGAATCGCGGCGTGCACCAGATCCGGATTGAAGTTGAAGAAGGTCGAGACCACGACCTCCGCTGGCACCGCCCCCATAGGCGCCGCGCGCGACGCGAAATACCCGGACCGCCCGGTGACACCGAGTCGAGCGTAGGCCTCGACTGCCTCTGGGACGAAGTAGACCATGCCGTGCAGTGGTTCCAGGGTCCGCCAGGTCTTGCGTGCCCGCACTGCGCCAGCGTCACCAGCACTACCGGGGGCGCTCACAGCTTGTCTTCGTTCAGCAGTTGGTCGGCGAGGGAGCGGGTCGCCGCCACGAGAGGGCGCCGGCTCGATCCGTCGCGCACGACGAGCTCACGTCCCTCGCGCTCCGCTTCGGCGGCAGCGACCTCGCGGCAGACCAACAACCCTGCCAGGTAGTCCCAGCCGTACAGGGTGCTCCGGCCGACGACCGTATATGCGTCGAGCACGCCCTCGGCCACGGCGCACAGCTCGAGCGAGGCCGCGCCGAGCGCCCGGAACTGAGCCCAGCCGGGGAACGTACCCGGAAAACCCGAGATCCCGACGATCGCGTCGCGGAGCTCCCTGCAACCTGAAGGGTTGATGGCCTCTCCGTTCTTGTCGGCACCCCCGCCTCGTATCGCGACGTAGCGGTCGCCGTTGGCGTGGTTGCGGACGAGGCCGACGCGTGGTCCCTCCTCGTCGAGCACGCAGATGCTGGTCGAGTAAAAGGGCACGCGCCGATAGGCGTTCGTCGAGCCGTCGACTGGGTCGATCACCGCCAGCAGTCCGGACGGGCCGTCACCGCTGACCCCGGATTCCTCGGACAGCACTGCCAACCCGGCCCCGTGCAGCACCGGGAGCGCCGCCGCGTCGGCCGCCAGGTCGAGGTGGTACTGGCCCGGCTTGCCTCCGGTCGGGCCCCACTCCTGCAGCACGTCGAGGGCAGCCCTGACGGCCGCCGTTGCGTCGTCGAGCACCTCGAGCAGGCGAACGTCATCCACGGGTGACGAACCCTACCCGGGCTTGCGGTCGGGACCCGACGGGCGCAACTGGGACGTGCGCCCCGTCCCGGTAGGCTCCCCTTGTTGTGGCTGCCATTGACGTCGCGGGCTACGTCGCCGACCTGAAGGACCATTCCGTCGACCATGGGTTCCACGTGCACGACGAGCGGCACTTCGTCGAGACGTACTCCTTGCGGCAGGTCTGGGAAGTGGATCTTCATCCCGAGGAGGGGTGCGGAGGCCCGCTCGATCTTCATCTCGCCCTCGACGTGGACCCCCGCGTGCTCCTCTCGTTCGAGGACGCCGTGGTACTTCTCGCCGAGGACGAGGAGCCGGCCGGACGAGTTCCATTTCCCTCTGACCTTCACCTGGGCGCTCCCTCCCCTCCCGAGTAGCCCCGACCTGCTCCGCCTGGCCATCGACCTGGCGGGCGTGGGTGGTATCGAGCTCCCGCTCGAGGTGTCCGCCATCGACTCCTTCGCCAATGCGACGGACGGCTCCGAGCGCCGCCTGAGCATCGTGGCTCGGCATCCCGTGTCCTTGGCCCGCGTGCTCAGTGGCGAGGAGCTCCTCTGCGACGTCTTCGACCGCGCTCTGGCCGTCAGCCGGTTCTTGCTCGAGTCCGCCGAACGCTGGCTGGCTTGACATGCGGGGTGGGCGCCGCCGCGCTCCGCCCCGGGCGCTGGCCCTCGCCGCCATGGTGGCAGCGGCTGCGGTCGCGCTGAGCGCGTGCAGCTCCGCCAGCGGCCAGTCGCTGGCCCAGCAGGCCTGCGTCCACGTGCGCCGCTCCGTCAGCGACTACCTGCTCGCCGACCAAGGCCGGCACGCCGCCGGCTGCCGCGGCGAATCTCCAGGACGAAGCAGACCAGGAGCTGCGCGCCGCACTCCCCTTGGCCGCCGCGGCCAACTCTGACGACGGCTCGTGGAACGCGCTCGATGACGGCCATCTCCGAGAGCGGCACGATCGACGAGGGTCATCTCATCCCCTCGCTCCGGGCCCAGTGTGTCGTCGCCGACACCAACCCGAACGTCAACCCGCAAGGGCCCGGCTCCGGCAACACGGGCAACTCCGGCAGCTCCGGCAACTCAGGCCGGTCCGGCAGCACCGCGACCACCGTCCCCCAGAACGTCAACCCGCAGCCGGCCTCACCGGCCGGCTAGATCCGAGGCCGTCTGGCCCGCCGCCTGCGCCCGCCCGGCGGCGACGATGGCCGGCATCAATTTGGGCGCCAGGATCTGGCCCGCCGCCGCGGCGTGAAGTGGACCCCGTCGGATTTGCGGATCACCTGTCCGTCGAGGGAGCTGGTGAACTTGCCGCGCGGGCACACGCCGCCGTGTCCAGGTTGACGACCGAGTCGGTCGTGGCGTGCTCGGCCGCCACCTCGCGGACGAGCTTGTTGTACGCCGCAAGCCGAGCCGGATTGTCCTCGGGCCATGGGGCCCCGTCGGGCTGCTCACCCTCGTCGGTGCAGGGAGCGGTCAGGAACACCATGGGCGACGCCGGTCGTCGTCACCAGCTTGGACGCCGTCGTTGAGCTGGCTCTTGACGTAGGCGGCGAAGTTCGGGTGCAAGATGTTGGTCCAGTTCCCTTGGTACTGCCGGTCGACGACCTCCCAGCGTCCGGCCAGCAGCACGACGACGTTCGGCTGGTCTGGTTCGATCTCGTCCAGCCACTGGTTCTGCCATGGCTGGTCGTTCGGCCGGCTCGCCGGGCGTGTACGTCGAACCGCCGCAGGCCGGCGGCGTGTCGTCGCGCTGCGCCCATGATCTCGACCTCGGGTCCGTCGACCACGCCGCAGCCCGAGGATCCCCTTGTCGGTGAGCTGAGTAGCCGTACTTGTCCTGCAGCGGGTCCTCCCCGAGACCCTCAGCCCAGGGTCAGCGGCCACCGAGTCGCCGAAGAGCAGCACCTGCACGGGCGGCCCCGTCGCGCTCGTGGACCGGCGCCGACGAGGTGGTCGTGCTGGTGCCGCCACCCGTCGACGTCGCGACCGTGGGCGGGAGCGCCGTGCCCGCCGCCGGCTGGCAACCCGCTGGTGGCAGCGAACACGGCAACCAGGACCGCCCCGACGCCGGCCGGCACCACGAGCCAGGCCCGCCACTGGCTGACGAACGTGCCCATCCGGATGGGCCGCTCGACGAGGTGGAAGGAGACGACCGAGACGGCGAAGGTGACGAGCACGCGGACTCGCGAAGAGCTCGTAGCCCTCGAGGCTGCGTCCGCGCGTGGTCGAGCCAGAGGAAGATCGGCCAGTGCCAGATGTAGAGGCCGTACGAGATCCGGCCGACGTAGCGCACGGGCGCGACGGAGAGGACGCGGGGCACGATGCTGCGCGGGGCGGCCACCGCCGCCAGGATGACCCCGCCGACGGACAGGCCGATGAGGAAGAAGCCGCCGTTGTAGGGGAACGACGAGAGCGACGTCGTGAGCACCCAGATCGTGACCGCCGCCGCCGCGCCCACGATGCCCGACCAGCCCGCAGAGGACCTGGCCGACCTGTCCCGCCGGCCGCCACAGCTCGCCCTTGGCCAACCGGCCCTGCTCGTGGCTGCGCTGCGCCAGCAGGACCAGGCCCACGGCAAGTGCACACCCGATGAAGAGGCACTGCGAGCGCGTGTCCGTTCCGAGATAGGCCCGGTTGGTGTTGAGGCCGCCGTCGTAGACCGTGTGCATCCAGATCGCGGTGCCGATCGCCGCCGCGCAGCACAGAGCGAAGAGCGCGTTGAGGCTGCGCGTGAGGCGCAGGAGGCCGAGCACCACGAGTGGCCAGACGACGTAGAACTGCTCCTCCACCGCCAGCGACCAGGTGTGCAGGAGCGGCGAGGACTGCGCGGTCTCGTTGAAGTAGTTGGAGTTGACGAGGATGAAGTGCCAGTTGCTCACGTAGAGGAGGGTGGAGAGCGCGTCGAGCCGCAACGCGCCGTAGGTCCCCTTCGGCACGATCACCGAGGCGAAGAACGCCACGAAGAGCAGCATCAACAGCAGCGCCGGCAGCAGTCGGCGGGCCCGGCGGGCCCAGAACGCCGCCGAGCTTGATCGTGAGCGACTGGCGCCATTCCCCGATCAGCAGCGAGGTGATCAGGAATCCCGAGAGGACGAAGAAGGCGTCGACCCCCATGAACCCGCCCTCCATGTGCGGGAATCCCGCCGTGGAACATCATCACGGCCACGACGGCGCACGCCCGGATGCCGTCGAGCGCCGGAAGGTAGGCGAGACGAGTGTGCGAGATCGCGCTCTCGTCGTCCTGCATCTGGCTCGTTCCTCCAGGTCGGCTCAGGCGGGCAGCGCGGGTTACGTGCCCCGGAGAACCGACATTCTCGCAGACGGTCCCCGCGGCCACCGTCCACCGTCAGTTCAGTACCCTCAGGCGTCCTGAGCCCCACCCGTCCCCTGACCGTCACCGTCCCGACCCCGCCGCGCACGCGCGCCGCACGGGGGCGCCGCGTCGTCGCGTTTCTCCTGGTCGTCGCGCTCGTTGGAGCCGCCGGGCTGGCGATCGAGGACCATCTCGACCGGGGCCCCCCGCTCAGCCCCCTGCAGGCTCGCATCGTGTCGATCGCGCGAGGGCCAGGTGGGCTATACGACCGACCCCGCCGACACGTACTGCAACAAGTTCAGCGCCTACTGGTACGCGGGCGTCGACGACTGCGGCAACGACAATCTCGATGAGGAGTGGTGCGCGGACTTCGCAGCCTGGGTGTGGAAGCAGGCCGGGGCGGAGGTCGACTACCAGCTCGCGCCCGGGTACCTCAACGGCGACTCCGCGAGCTTCTATGTCTGGGGCGTGGACCACGGGACCTGGCATGCGGTGGGGTCGGGCTACACACCGCAGCCGGGGGACGTCGCCGTCTACGGGCTCGACACCGAGCGCGGTGACCGCGGTGCACGTGGCGGTCGTCACGGCGGCCACCGGCAACGACCGGGCGCCCGACGTCGTCAACGGCGACGGCGACCGCACCGGCTACAGCGTGGTCGAGGCGGGGACCGACCAGGCCTACGCCGACGTGAGGGGCAAGGGCGCGCCGCTCTCGGGCTACGTCTCGCCGTCGTCGCCGCCTGGTTCTTCGTCCTCCTCGGGCTGACGGGCGGTTGCGTACGCAGCCTCCTCCGCCTGGTTGGTGGCCATGGCGAGCATGACCGCCTCGAACACCTTGGCCGAGTCCTGCTCGATGTGCGAGCGCGCCAGCAGCAGGCACCCCGCTCCGACGAAGGCGATGGGCATGACGATGAGGAACGCGGTGCGGTAGTCCTCGTCGAACGCACCGGCCACCGCGGCCGTGACGAGCGGCGCGGCCGCGGCGCCGAAGACGACCGAGGCCAGGTTGAAGGCCGCGAAGCCCGCCCCGCGCACCTGGGCCGGCGACGCGTCGGACAGCCCGGCCCGCAGCGCGGGCACCGACGCCGTGGCGGCGACCAGCCCAGGCCAGTTGCAACAGGAACACCAGCCCGTGCGGGATCCGGGCGAACGACAGCACGAACAACGACGCGCTGATGATCATGCAGACGGCGGGGATCACCACCCGGGCCCCCAGGACCCGGTGCACCCAGCGGTCGGCCACCCAACCGCCCCACACGGTGCCGGGGATGCCGCCGACCACGAGCAACAAGCCGAAGACGGTGGTGGCCTTGCCCTGGGACAAGCCGAGCTGGTTCTGGTAGAAGCTCGGCATCCACGTGCCCACCGCGGTGACGACGAAGCCGACCGTCGAGACGCCGACGAGCGCGTAGCGCAGGGTCGGGATGCCCATGATGACGCCCATGTCGCGGCGCAGGCCCGACCCCATGTCGCGGAGGAACTGGCGGAAGCCGTGCGGGAAGAGCGGCCCGAGCTCCTCGTCGGAGAGCTCCATCTCCTCGCTCTTGGTGACGTGCGCCCGGTCGGCCGTGCCGCGGCGCGGCTCGGGGAGCCGCCAGCACATGTAGGCGACGGCCAGCCCCGGGATCACCGAGACGAAGAACGCCACGCGCCAGCCCTCGCCGTCGAAGAGCGGGCCCAGGGCGCCGCCGATCACCAGGCCCACGCCGAGTCCCACGTAGTTGAGGCACTGCTGGATCGAGAAGGCCTTCCCCCGCCGCTCGATCCCGTAGAAGTCCGCGATGACGCTGCTGCCCGAGGGGTCGGTGATGGCCTGGCCGAAGCCGAGCGAGCCCCGGATGACCACGAGCAGCACGAAGGCCGAGGTGGGGACGAGACCGCCGAGCGCGCTGATGAGCGACCAGGCCACGATCGTGACCGCCATGGCCTTGGTGCGGTTCCAGCGGTCGGCCAGGTACCCCGAGGGCAGCGTGGCGATCCCGTTGACCAGGATGAACGCGGAGAAGAGCACGGCGATGGCCGTGTCGCCCACGCCGAAGGCCGACTTCAGCTGGTCGCTGTCACCCCGGACGATGTACTGGTCGAGCCCGTCGATGAACAGGGTGAAGCCGACGACCCACATGGGCCAGTCGGTGACCGAGACGGTGCGGGGCGCGCCCCGTCGCTTCCGCTCCGGCCCGCCCGCCTCCGCCGGGCCCATGTCCGCTCGGTCTGCCGCCGCCCCGCGTCCGACTCCGCGGTTAGGTCGCGGGCGTGTAGTCCGCGGGCAGGGCGATCGACTTCAGTCTCCAAGAAGCCCTCGAGGCCCTCGGGCCCGAACTCACGGCCGACACCGGACTCCTTGAAGCCGCCGAAGGGCGTGGAGAAGTCGATCGGCACCGGCGCGTTGAGCATGTAGGTGCCGGTCCGCACCCGGCGGGCCACGCCGAGACCGCGATCGTTGTCGCCCGTCCAGACCGAACCGCACAGCCCGTAGTTCGAGTCGTTGGCGATGTCGACTGCGTTGTCGTCGCCGTCGTAGGGGATCACGACGAGCACCGGGCCGAAGATCTCCTCCTGGGCGATGCGCATCTTGTTGTCGACGTCGGAGAAGACGGTCGGCTCCACGTACCAGCCCTTCGAGAAATCGCCTCCGGACGGGCGGCCGCCTCCGAGTGCGACCGTCGCACCCTCCTCACGCCCGCTCTCGAGATACCCCTCGATCCGGCTGCGCTGCCGCTCGGCCACCACCGGGCCCACCTCGGTGGCCGGGTCCATGGGGTCGCCCACCTTCATGGCGGAGACGCCCGAGACGACAGCGTCGACGACCTCGTCGTAGCGCGACCGCGGCGCCAGGATCCGCGTCTGCGCGATGCAGGCCTGTCCGTTGTTCATGATGGAGTTCGGCAGGAGCGTCGGGATGGTCGTGGCCAGATCGGCGTCGTCGAGGATGATCGCGGCCGACTTGCCACCGAGCTCGAGGGTGCAGCGCTTGAGGCGCTCACCGCACAGCCCGCCGATGCGCTTGCCGCCGACACCAGAACCCGGTGAACGAGATCTTGTCCACGCCCGGGTGGGTCACCAGGTGCTCGGACACCTCGCGCCCGGCGGGCACGACGGACAGCACGCCCTTGGGCAGCCCGGCGTCGGCGAAGATCTCGGCCAGGCGGAACGCGTCGAAGGGCGTCTCGGGTGCCGGCTTGTAGACGACGGTGCAGCCGGCGGCGAGCGACGGCGCCAGCTTGGCGGCGGCGATGAACAGCGGCACGTTCCACGGCGCGATCGCACCCACCACACCCGACCGGCTCCTTGGTCACCAGCACCTGCGGGTTGAGCACGCCGGTGCGCACCTCGTCGAAGGCGTAGGTGGTGGCGAGGTCGGCGTAGTAGTTGAAGATCATCATGGGCGCCAGTACCTGGCCCAGGCCCGAGAAGGTGATGGGCGAGCCCATCTCGCGGGTGATGATCTCGGCGAGGTCGTCCATTTCGGCCATGATCTGCGCGGAGACGGTGCGCAGGATCTCGGCCCGCTCGGCCGGCGCCATGCGCGGCCAGGGCCCTCGGTCGAACGCCTCTCGTGCGGCGGCGACCGCCTTGTCGATGTCGGCCTCGGTCCCGTCGGGCACCCGGGCGATCACCTCTTCGGTCACCGGCGAGATCACGCCGATCGTGTCGGTCCCCTCGGGCGCCACCCAGTCGCCGCCGATGAACAAGCGGTCGTAGTCCCGAATCGCCATGCGTCCCTCCCAGGAGCTCAGAGGGCCCGCGCCCTCGCCGCTACCCGTGCCGTGCGGTGACTCAAAGGCTAGCTGCGGCCGGCGCCGATCGGACAGCTCTGTCCGACTGCTCTCCCCGGCGACTCCCTCAGCCCGCCTCGTCGCGTCGCTCGATGTGGGCGACCACCCCGTCGTCCTCCATCCACCCCTTCCCGGCGGCGTACGCGCACATGCCGGAAAAGCCCTCGTCCCAGGCCTCGTCGGCGGCTGGCCCCGCCAGCGCCGCGGAGCGCCACCGGATCCACGACGACGTGCTCGCCGTCGTCGCGCAGACGGCCCAGGCCCGACTGGCGCACCACCTCGGCCAGGTCGCCCTCGCCCTCGAGCGCGACCGAGAAGCGGGTGAAGTCGGCCGGGTCGTTCAGGTACACACGCCCCTCGGCGAGGTCGATCACGATCAGCACGCGGGGCGACGCTATCCGCCCGCTCCGGACCCCGACACCCGGAGACACTCGCTGGTCACCCCACCGTCGGTAAAGTGCCGCCTCGTGCCCGACATCGACCAGCGCGACCCCGACGAGGTCGCCGCCATCCTGACCACGGTGGCTGGCTACGAAGTCGGCCGACGGATCCGGGCCCGAGGTCTTCGACGTCCAGTCGCCCGCCTCCAACGGGTTCTCCAACGAGACCATCCTGTGCCGCACCCGCTCGGCCGGACGGGTCGGAGCGCCGGCTGGTGGTCCGGGTGGCACCGACCAAGCACCTGCTCTTCATGGACGCCGAGTTCTCGAGCCAGTACCGGGTGATGAAGGCGCTGGCCGACGGCGGCTCGTCGGTGCCGCTCCCCGCGCCTCGGCTTCTACGAGGACGACCCGCAGTTCCTGGGCGTGCCGTTCTTCTCCATGGACCACGTCGAGGGACTGGTCCCCCCCGACAACATCCCCTACACCATGGAGGGCTGGGTCATCGAGGCCACGCCCGAGCAGCAGGCGCGGATGTGGTGGAGCGGGATCGACGCGCTCGCCGCCGTGCACAAGACCGACTGGCGCGCCCTGGACCTCGACTGGCTCGCCATGCCGGCTCGGGGCAAGCCGGGCATCGAGCAGCAGATGTCCTACTACCGCGACTACCTCGACTGGTCGGCCAAGGGGCTCTAGCGTCCCCGTCGTCGAGTCGACGTGGCAGTGGCTCGTCGACCACCGGCCCGACGAGCAAGGTGAGGTCGTGCTCAGCTGGGGCGACAGCCGCATCGGCAACATCATCTGGGACGACTTCCGCGCCGCCGCGGTGCTCGACTGGGAGATGGCCTCGCTCGGCCAGCCCGAGATGGACCTGGGCTGGTTCCTCTACTTCGACCGCCAGTTCACCGACCCGCTGGGCGTGCCCCGCCCGGCCGGGCTTCCCCTCCCACGAGGAGACCATCGAGTACTACTCGAAGCAGATGGGCCGGCCGATGCGGGACCTCTTCTTCTACGAGGTGTTCTCGGGCTTCCGCTTCGCCGTGGTGATGCTGCGGCTCTCGGACCTCTTGCTCGAGACCAAGATCCTGCCGGCCGAGGCGGACATGCGGTCGAACAACATCGCCACCCAGCTCCTGGCGACCATGCTCGACTTGGAGCCGCCGACCTAGCGGTTCGACCGTTCGGGCCGCCTACCGATCGCGTGCGCCCGGGCCGGCCGCGGCTTCAGGACTTGAGGTCCGGCCCGTCGTCCTCGATCGCGGTCCCGGGCGGCCCCACGGCGACCCCGGCCGCCCGCAGGCGATCTCCCAGCCAGATCGGGTCCGTCGGGACGCGTCATCGCCTCCTGCCAGCCGTCGAGGATCCGGTGCACGTCGTCCTTGGTGGGGATCTTGGCGATGACGTGCACGGTCATCTTGTGGTCGTAGTCCGGCGATGCGCTCACGTAGCAGCCCGCCGAAGGGATCCTCGTTGACGTGCGGCGCCGGCTCCCGCAGGACGTAGAGCTCGCCGGTGTCCTCGACGTAGTTGAGCTCGTGGCGCACGTTGTCCGCGTCCATCCAGTCCGTGCCCAGCTCGAGCTCGGCGGACGCCCGCCGGCGGGGGTCGCCTTCGTAGAACTCGTCGATGTCCATCGGCGGCACACTACCGCCGACCCCCGACGTGGCCGTGATTGGACAGTCACGTCCACGCGACGCGCCGTGCTCCTGGTCGGAGTGCCACCTTCGTGCGGTGGGAGCGATCGGGGGAGGGATCCTCGCCACCGTGTCGCCCATGGCCATCACTCCTCTTCGACGAAGCGTGCCCCCGTGATCGACCACCATGGCGGCCGAATGGCGCTCGCTGGGCCGGTCGGGACATGGCACCCGCTCGTTGCAAGCCGTGGCCCGGAGCGACGAGAGCCTGGCCCGCCTTGTGCTGGGCAGTCGGGGCCGAGCCGCCGACCTTGTCCCACCCCGTTCGACCTGGTCGAGCACATGCGCCGCGCCTCGGGCCGCGACGAGCGCGAACGAAGCGGCGCGCCTCGTCAGCGTGCTGCTGCGGGAGGCGGGGTCGGACCCCTTCATGACCCGCATGCTCGTCCAGGTCCTCATGCCGGGCCTGGTGACGGTGGCCGGGAAGCTCAAGTGGGGCCGCGGCGGGGAATGGGAGGACGGCAACGAGTTCTTCGGTGAGCTCTCTGTCCACCACCTGGCTCGTCGTCCAGGAATGGGCTGGTCAGGAGCGCCCCTACGCCGTCCTCGACCTGCTCTCGGCCATCCGCTGCCGGATGCGCCGCCAGCTCTTCCGCTTCAAGGATCTCGACCGGCGGACGGTGCCACTCACCTCGGACGTGGTCGAGCGGTCCGACCGGAGGCGCGACGGATCTCGACGAGCTGGCTCGGGTCCTCGTCGAGCTCCGTCGCGACGGGATGCGCGAGGAGGATGCCCAGGTCCTCTACACCCATCACGTCATGGGCTATTCCGATGGCCGAGTTGACCGGCATCGGCGCTCACGGGACGTGATCGCCGCGTTTCGTACGCCCGGCCGGGACCGCGGCCGCCGGCGCATCATGCGCCTGAGCACGTCGCATGGGCACATGCGAGTCGGCGTGGCACGTGCATATGGTGTGCCCGTGGTTGGGGGAGGGTCCGACACCACCGAGAGTGTGCGCTCGCGGGTGGTGCGAGGCCGCCCCAACTGGTGGGTGATCCTTGCCGTGTCCCTGGCGCTGATGGCGCTGCTGGTTGCGACAGTCGGGCAACACGCCGCACTCAGGTCGCCGCGCATTCGTTGGGCGGTTTGCCGTCGAACGACTCTCGCACCGCCGGCGCTCGCTCCGGCGCAGGCGCCGGCGGCACCCGCCACGAACCAGGTTCGCCCGCTCTCGAGACACCACGACGACCACGGTGCCCGGCGGCTCCGCCACCAAGCCGGCGGAGCTGGCGACGGCCGCGTCGACTGGTGGCAGCACGTCGTTGGCCTCGAGCTCGAGGAGTCTCGGCGGCGTCGGGTTCCCCGCTGCAGCGACGCCACCGTGCCGACCGACCACCACGACGACCGCGCCGCCGGCCACGACCACGACGACCTCTGCCGGTGTCGCCCAGCCGGCAGACCGCTCCGAGACGGAGGGCTATCTCGATCCGCCCGTGCACACCTCCAGCACCTTCGACTTCCCGGGGACCGGCGCCATGCAGGTCACCGTCGTCTGGTCAGGCGCCACCTACCTGACCATGAACGTCAGCTGCCCGAGCGGTGAACCAAAACGTCGGCGGCACGGAGCGATGCAGGCGACACTTCCCGATGCCAGCGGGGAGTGCCAGGCCACGGTGAGCGAGCCGGCCCCCGGGTCCACCTCGTTGACCTTCACGATCACGATCGGCCCAGCCGGTGGGTAGGGCGCGGGGGCGCCCGCCACGACGCACGGTGCTCCTCGACAGGACGGGGCGGGTGCTCGACGTCCTCGGCGCCGTGGCAGCGGCGCTGCTCGCCTTCACCGCGGTGCCCGTTGTCCTGGTCGTCGTTGTGGAGAACCCGCTTGTCGGGTGGTCTCGGGCACGCCTGGAACGCGGCGAGCCGGGACATGCTCTTCGTGGTCGCGGTGGCCGCCTGGATCGCCTGGGCCGCGTGCTGCGCACAGCTCGTGCGAGGGGTCGTCGCGCACGTGCGCAGTGGCGAGCCTACGCGGTCACGGCGCGTCGGTCTTGGACCACGTGGCCGCACGCATCGCCGTCGGCGTGCTCGCATTGTCCTCGATCGGCGGGCCCGTCGCGCTGTCCGCGTCGGCCGGAGCGGCCGTCCCCTCGGTGCCTACGGGTGCGTCCACGACCCAAGTCGCGCGCGCAGCGCCTATACGGCAGCCCCTCCCGGCACCGGCGGACGACGAACGACGAAGGCGGACTCGCCGGGCTCGCAGAACCCTGGCGTGCAGGATGCAAGCCAGTCGGAGACGGGATCGACCTATGCCGTGCAACCCGGCGACACGCTGTGGCGCATCGCGGATGACCTCCTCGACGACGGAGCCGACTGGACGGCCCTCGCCGGCATCAACCTCGGGCGGGACATGGGTGGCGGCGAGCGCTTCGTCGACCCCGATCACGTCAGAGACGGGCTGGCGCCTGCGACTGCCCGACGGGACTCGCGTCCGACGGTCGACGGAAGGCATGGCTCGGGCTCCCCCGGTCAGCCGCGCAGCTCCCGGGCAAGCACGCACGACGTGCCCGACCATCTGCCCGAGCTTCTCGCCCTGGGGCTGGGTTCGCTCGCCTGCGCCGCACTGGCTCGGCGAACCCGGCGCGCGCCAGCGACCGGAACCCTTCCGCGGACGAACTCGACCTGGGCCGGGCCGCAATCCGAGGGTGCCGTGGACGCAGCCGCTCTCCTGAATCGCTTCGACGGGGTGCCGGCGCTGTCGAGGCCTTCGAGACCGCCAACTGCATGCTGGGCCGCGCGCTGACGGCGAACCCGAGCACCCGACGTGCGGGCGGTGCCGTCGGGCCCGCGTGGCGTGACCTTCTGGCTGGCGGAGCCCACACGCGAAGCGCCTGAGGGATTCGCGCCGCGTCGCCGGCGGCAGCGGATGGCGGGTGACCCACGATCGGCTGGACCGGTCCGACCTCGTCGAGCCCTATGTCCCGATCGTGCTTCCCGATCGGCGACGACGAGGACGGGCACGTGGCTCGTCGCCCTCGGACCGGGCCACGTCCTCCCTCTCCTCGGCGCCGAGGCGCACGCGCTGGCACGTTCGGTCCGGACCGCCGCCGGCGCGTGGGCCTGGGCCGACACACTCGTCGTGACCGACGACGCCACGGATCCCGAGTTGCTGTCCGAGGCGGCGGCCGACCCACGGCTCGCGCGGCACCTGCTCTTCTTCGGCGACCCCGGCGCCCTCCCCTCCGCTGTCGCGGCTCGCACGGCGATCGTGACGACCGCCGGTGTCCGGCCAGCGACCTCACCATCCTGGTCGACCGCCACGGCGCCACGATCCACCCCTCAGCCGGGTCGTCCGGCCCCACCTCCAATCCGAGAGACGTCGCGCGCAACATCGCAGAGCTTGCTGGCGCCGGCCTCACCACCGAGCCGAGCCGTTCAGGCCCGACGCCGGTGCCCGCAGACCCGACTTCCACTCGGCGCAGGTCAGCCCAGCGGCACCGCAGCGGTCGTGCCCGGGCAGGTCGACGTCCGGCTCCTGACCATGACACCCCGCCTCGACGGCTTGAGCCGAGGCGCTCCCCTGCCAACCGGGCGCGCCGCGCCGTGGAGCTGGTGGCGTATCTGGCCCTGCACCAGCCCGACGTGATCACCAGCGACCGGCTCGCGCACCCGGGTGCTCGGGTCGTCCGATGCCGACGCCGCCGCCAAGACGCTGTTCAACACCGCGTACGCGGCGCGTCGGGCCATGGGCCTCGACACCGACGGCGAACCGCTGTTCCCGGCCGGCACGCGCACCGGCCTCTACCAGGTGTCGCCCGAGGTGACGGTCGACGTGCGCCGCGCCATGGCCTTGGTGGCAGAGGGAAAGCTGCACGGTGATCCCTTCGATCGCCATCGCGCATTTCCGGGCCGCGCTCGAACTGGTCGAGGGCGAGCCGCTGGCGAACGCTCTGTCGGGCTATACGTGGTGGGAAGCGGAGGGCCACGGCGGACGCCTCGCCGCCGTGCTCGTCGACGCGGCCTGTGCCATGGCCTCGCTCGCCGCAGAGGCGGGCCTCTTCGAGCTCGCTCGATGGGGGCTCGACCAGGCGCGTCTCGTCGAGCCCTACAGCGAGGCGCTCTCCCGCGCCGCCATGGAGCTGGCCGCCGCCGAGGGCGACGCCGATCGCCTTCGTTACGAGTGGCGGGAGTGTCAGCGACGCCTCGACGCGCTCGATCCGGGCAGCTCGCCTTCGCCACGCACCGAGTCGCTCTACGGCGAGCTCAGCCGGTCGCTCGTCGTCGGTGCCGCACGGTCGCAGGCTCGCGAGTCCCACAGCTGGCGCCCAGTCCAGCCTCCTACGCGCCAGCGGTCAAGGACGGGCACGCCCTCGGCCGCGCCGTAGGCCCGGACGACGTCCTCGAGCCGCGCCACCCGGCTCCCCTTGACCAGGGCCGCGTCGCCCGGCCCCATCGTGCGCAGCAGAGGCGACGGCGTCGTCGACGCCGGCCACCTGGGCCTCGCCGTAGAGCGCGCGTCTCGTAGCCCACGACCTCGATCCCCAGCTCCTCCGCCACCAACGCGATCCGACGGTGCTCGGGCATCGGTCTCGGCAGCCCAGCTCGGCCATGAGCCCGAGCAACTGCCAGCTTGCGCTCCCCCGGCAGCTCGCCCAGCGAGCGCAGTGCCGCATCGGCCGAGGCAGGGTTCGGCGTTGTAGCAGTCGACGACCAGCACCGGACCGCCGGGCACGTGGTGGACCTCCATGCGCAAGGGGGACCCGCGCACCTCGGCCAGCGCGGCGATGACCTCCTCGAGGGGGACGCCGCACCACAGCGCGGCGGTCGCCGCGGCCAGCGCATCGGGGACTTGCTGCACTCCGTGCAGGGCCGAGGCGCACCTCGCCCTGGCCCCACGGCGAGGTCAACGTGAAGCGCGCCCGCAGCTCGCCGTCGAGCGTCACGTCGTCGGCCCGTACCTCGGCATCGGCGTCGACCGCGTAGCCGAGCACCGGACACGGGCTCGCCGATGCCATGTCCCGGACACGCTGGTCGTCGTAGTTCAAGACGGCGAGGCCGGAGGCGGGCAGGGCGGCGACGAGCTCGCCCTTTGCGCGCGCCACGCCGTCGAGGTCGCCGAAGTACTCGACGTGCGCCATGGCGACGCTGGTGACGATGCCGACGTCGGGCCGCGCGACCTGCGCCAGCCGCTCGATGTGCCCTGGCCCGCGTGCGCCCATCTCCAGCACCACCCACGAGCGCGTCGTCGGGTGCGTTCAGCAGCGTGAGCGGGAGGCCGAGCTCGTTGTTGAAGGATCGCTCGCTAGCCGACGTCACGAACGTCGACGACAGGCAACCGGCCAGGAGATCCTTGGTCGTGGTCTTGCCCACCGATCCGGTGATGCCGACGACGCCACCGGCCACGCGGCCACGCGCGAACTCGCCGAGGCTGCATCAATGCAGCCGAGGTGTCCTCCACCCTGATCGCCGTCGCGCCGATCGGATCGTGCGCGGTCAGGTACGCCGGCGCACCGGCCTCGAGCGCGGCGGGAATGAAGGCATGCCCGTCACGCTCGGCCACGATCGGGACGAAGAGCTGTCTCGGTCGGATCGTCCTCGAGTCGATGCTCGCTCCCTCGATGCTCGACATCAGGCCCGACCAACTCCCCGCCGAGGTGGGCCGTCAGTTCAGATGTCGAGCAGCGCACGCATCACCCTCGCGGCGATTGTATAGCCTCGGTCGATGCCTGATCCGGGAGCGTTGGCGGTCATCTACGGCGGGCCGTCCGCCGAACACGAGATCTCGTGCATCTCGGCGCGCCGGATCGTGGAGACGGCGCTCGACGGCGGCTGGAATGTCACGGCCGTCGGACTCACGCACGACCGGAAGTGGATTGACGCGCGCGCCGCGCTCGTCGACGTCGCGGCCGGTGACGCCCTGACGTCTCCGGACGAACTGTACGAGCGGTTCCCACTCTCCGCGCTCGAGCCATCTCGACGAAGGCATCCCGTCGGACGCGGTCGTCTTCCCGGTGCTGCACGGACCCTTCGGCGAGGACGGCGTGATCCAGGGGCACCTCGAGGCCATCGGCGTTCCCTATGTCGGTGCGGGAGTCCTGTCGTCCGTCCATCTGCATGGACAAAGGCATCGCCAAGTCGGTCCTGCACGACCACGGGCTCCCCGTTGCCGCCTGGCGCCTCGTCGTCCCGGGCCGCCTGGGGCGTCGAGGTGATGGAGGAAGCGGTCGACGCCCTCGGCGCTGCCACTCTTCGTCAAGCCGGCCAACCTCGGCTCGTCCATCGGAGTGGCCAAGGTGGCCGATCCCGCCGCGCTCGGCGACTGCCGTCCTCTCGGCCTTCGAGTTCGATGATCACGTGATCCTCGAGGAGGCCATCGAGGGCCGGGAGCTCGAGCTCGCAGCGCATGGGCAACGAGGACGTCCGTGTGTCACGGCCGGCGAGATCATCGCCAGCCGGGAGTTCTACGACTACGAGGACAAGTACGTGCTCGGGTCGGGCCGAGACGGTGGCACCCACTGACCTCGACGACGCGCGCGCTCGCCCACGCGCAGCGCGTTGCCGTCGCCGCCTACCGCGCGCTGCGTGTCGAAGGCCTCGCCAGAGTGGACCTCTTCTTGCAGGACGACGACGAGATCGTCGTCAACGAGGTCAACACGATGCCCGGCTTCACCCCCATCTCCATGTTCCCGATGCTCTGGGAGGCCGAGGGGCTCGCATTCGCTCACGTCATCGAGGAGCTGATCATGCTGGCCCGTTCCCGGCACGCCCGGCGGCGCACCCTACGGACGCACCGGGTCCTCTGACCGCCGGTCAGCGGCCCGGCCACCCCTCAGCTCCCCGGTCCGCTCGCCTCGACGGCCTCGGTCGGCCACGATAGGCGCAGGTCCTGAGGGTGCTGCGAGCACCCCATCTGTACCGTGCGGAGTGTGGTCATGACGTTCGAGGGCTTCGAGAGCGACACCTGGGAGGCCCTTCCCGGTGCGGGCCGCCTCACCGTGGCCCAACGCGAGGCGATCGAATCCGACGACGCCACTGCTCTGTGTCGTCGCCGGCGCCGGCGCCGGCAAGACACGGGTGCTCACGCTGCGCGTGGCGCGCCGGGTGCGCGAGGGCACGATCGAGCCCGATCGCACCCTCGTCACCACCTTCAGCCGCAAGGCGGCCGACGAGCTGCGCACGCGCCTGCGCTCGCTCGGCGTCTCGGGGGTCAAGGCGGGCACGTTCCACCGCACCGCGCTCGGGCTGTTGCACGAGCACCGTGAACTGCGAGGCCGACCCCAGCCCCAGCTGCTGCCAGACCGCCGCCGGCTGCTGGCCGACGTGACGACCGGCGACGCCCGCCGGACCGCGCGCCCTCGACGGCGAGATCGGGTGGGCCAAGGCGCGCCTCGTGCCCCCCGAGCAGTACGAGTCCGAGGCGCGTCGGCACCGTCGCCGCAGCGGCATCAATCCCGACCAGGTCGCCGTTGCCTATGCCCGCTACGAGGAGGAGCGGACCCGCCGCCGGCTGCTCGACTTCGACGACCTCATCGTCGCCTGTGCCGACGCCCTGGCTGGCGACAGCAGAGTTCGCCGACTCCATCCGCTGGCGCACCCGCCACCTCTTCGTCGACGAGATGCAGGACGTCAACCCCGCGCAGTTCCGCCTCCTGACCGCGATGCTGGCCGACGAGCCCGACCTCTTCGTCGTCGGCGACCCGAACCAGTCCGTCTACGGCTTCAACGGCGCCGACCCCACGTTGCTGGACCGCCTCCCCGACCTGCTTGCGCGGCACCAAGGTGATCCGTCTGGACGAGAACCACCGCTGTACGCCCCAAGTCGTCGCGGTGGCCACCGCCGTCCTGCGCGAGGGTGGCGCGTTCGGCGCGGGCGGCGAGGTGCTGCCGCCCGCGCACCACCCGGGTCGACGGGCCGGTGCCGGTCGTGGTGTCGCACGGCACCGATCAGGAGGAGGCCGCGTGGGCGGCCGCAGCGGGCCAAGTTGTCGCGCACGCCGGGACGACGGTGGTCGAGCATCGCGGTGCTCACGCGCACCAACGCGCAGCTCGCCACCGTGCAGGCGGCGATGGACGCGGCGCGGGTGCCGAGCATGGTCGCCGGCGCCGACCTCGGCCCCGCCTCCGACCTGCGAGCGGACGCGCGGCGGCGCGACGACCGCGACCTCGAGGATCTCGTCGGTGCCCGACGAGCCCGCCGATCGGGACCGCGTCGTGCTCACCACCTTCCACCGGGCCAAGGGCCTGCAGTGGCCCACGGTCATCGTGCTCGGCCTCGGCGAAGGCCTGATGCCCATCGCGTCGGCGCAAACGCCGGCCGCCGTCGATGAGGAGCGCCGTCTGCTCTATGTCGCGCTGACCCGGTCCGAAGAGGAGCTGTGGTGCAGCTGGTTCGAGCGCCGGGGTGACGACGGCGGAGACACGGGCACCGCACGCGGACCCAGCCCGTGGCTCGCTCCCATCGAGCGACGATCGCCGAGCTCGAGAAGGAAGCCGCGCCGACGGCCGCGGCGGACGTCTCCACGCACGGTGGCCGAGCTGCGGCGCCGCCTGGCCGAGGGGGTGGAGGGCTCGGACACGGTTCGGTAAGGGCCGGTAAGGTCGGATCGCCCGATCGATACCCGAGGTGGGGGTGGCCCGACGCATGTCCCAACTCCTTGACCAGCTGCGCAAGGTGGTCGGCGAGAACGAATGTGGTGTCCGGCGAGGCGATCCACGCCGACTACACCCACGACGAGACGCTCGACGCGCCGACCCCGTCGCTGCCTCTCGCCCTCGTCCTTCCTGGGTCGACCGACGAGGTCTCCGAAGTCCTGAAGCTGGCGAGCGAGCACGACGTGCCCGTCATCGCCCGCGGCAGCGGCACGGGCCTCTCCGGCGCCGCCATCCCGCTCCCCGACGGGATCCTGCTGGCCTTCGACCGCATGAAGCGGATCCGCGAGATCGACACCGAGAACCAGGTGGCCGTGGTCGAACCCGGCGTCACCCTCGAGCAGCTCAACGGCGAGCTGGCCAAGGTCGGCCTCATCTACCCCGTCTCGCCCGGCGAGCAGAGCGGATCGCTCGGCGGCAACGTGGCCACGAACGCCGGCGGCATGCGTGCCGTCCGCTACGGCGTGACGCGCCACCACGTCCTCGGCCTCGAGGTGGTGCTGGCCGACGGCACCGTGCTGCGCACCGGCGGCAAGTTCGTCAAGAGCTCGAGCGGCTACGACCTCACCCAGCTCCTCATCGGCTCCGAAGGCACGCTGGCCATCACCACCGAGGTGACGGTGAAGGTCGCGCCGCGCTTCACCGAGTCCGCCACGGTCCTGGCCCCCTTCGCAACGCTGGCCGAGGTCGCCCAGGCGGTGCCGCACATCGTCAACAGCGGCATCAACCCCTCCATCCTCGAGTACGTCGACGTCACCGTGATGGGCGGGATCACCCGGGCCGCGGGCCTTGACCTCGGGGTGCCCGAGGACGTCCAGGCGCGCACCCTCGCCTATCTCGTCGTCGTGCTGGAGGGGATGGACCCCGGCCGAGTGGAAGAGGACGTGGAGCGCCTCGGCACGTTGCTCGAAGAGCTGCACGCGCTGGACGTCTACGTCCTGCCCGCGACATCGGGATCTCAGCTGATCGCAGCACGGGAGCGGGCCTTCTTCGTGGGCAAGGCGGCCGGGCTGCGACGACCTCATCGACGCCGTCCTGCCGCGGGCCTCCATCCCCGGCTACCTGGCCGAGGTGGCGTCCTGGCCGAGGAGCACGGCGCGTTCGTGACGGGGTGCGGCCACATCGGCGACGGCAACGTGCACATCACCGTCTTCCAACCCGACGACGAGCGCCGGCGCGCCTTCATGCACAAGAGCTTCGAGCTGGCGGTGGCGTCGGGCGGTGCCATCTCGGGTGAGCACGGGATCGGCACGGCCAAGCTGCCGTACTTCCTCGAGATGGAGGACCCGGTGTCCCTCGAGCTGATGCGCGCCATCAAGCGGGCCTTCGACCCCGACGGGCATCCTCGGGCCGGACCGGGTCCTGGGCATCGCCCAGGCCGACAGAGCGAGGCCGAGGGTCCAGCCACCGGGAGCCCGGCATGAACGGCGCCCGGTCCCTCTCTCGACACTGGTCGATGCCGGGGTCGACGTCTGCTTCGCCAACCCCGGCACCTCGGAGATGCACTTCGTGGCCGCGCTCGACGACGTGCCGGCCATGCGCGGCGTCCTCTGCCTCTTCGAGGGCGTCGCGACCGGTGCGGCAGACGGCTACGGGCGCGTGGCGGGACGGCCTGCTGCCACGCTTGCTCCACCTCGGACCCGGACTGGGCAACGGCCTGGCCAATCTTCACAACGCCCGGCGGGCCCGCACGCCGATCGTCAACGTCGTCGGCGACCACGCCACCTACCACGCCCGTTACGACGCACCCCTCCAGTCGGACATCGCGTCGATCGCCGGCGCCGTGTCGGGCTGGTACCGCTCGAGCGCCGCGGGCCGACGACGTGGCCGCCGACGGGGCCGACGCGGTGGCGGCCGCCTACGGGCCTCCGGGCTGCGTCGCCACCCTCGTGCTGCCCGCCGACTCGTCGTGGTCGGAGTCCTCGACCGGCCCGTGCCCGCCCCGGCCGCGGCGGCGCGCTGGCGCTGGTCGCGCCCGACACGGTCGAAGAGGTCGCCAAGGCACTGCGATCGGGCGAGCGCGCCGCTCTCCTGCTCGGCGGGGGCGCGCTGCGCGCCGCCGGCCTGCACGCCGCCAGCCGGGTCGCCGCCACCACGGGCGCCGCGTTGCTCGGCGAGACCTTCCCCGCCAATCTCGAGCGGGGCGCGGGCATCCCCGCCGTGGAACGCCTGGCCTACCTGGCCGAGATGGCGCAGGCGCAGCTCGAAGGCGTGCGCCACCTGATCCTGGTCGAGGCCGCCTCCCCCGTCTCCTTCTTCGCCTATCCCGGCAAGGCCAGCGACCTCGTCCCGGCCGGCTGCACCGTCCACACCCTGGCCGTCCCGGGCGAAGACGCCGCTCGTCGCGCTCGAGGCGCTCGCCGATGCTGTCGGTGCCTCGCCCACCGCCGGTGTACCCGCGGCGTCGGGGCGACCAGAGAGGCCCACTGGGACCATCTCGACCGAGATCACTCGCCGCTGCCGTCGGAGCGGTCCTCCCCGAGGGCGCCGTGGTCGTGGACGAAGGCAACACGTCGGGTCTCTTCGTCGCCGGCGCCACGGCGGGGGCGCCGCGCCACGACTGGCTCACGCTGACGGGCGGGGCGATCGGCATCGGGCTGCCCATGGCCACCGGCGCCGCAGTGGCCGCACCGGACCGACCCGTGCTCTGTCTCCAGGCCGACGGGAGCGCGATGTACACCCTGCAGGCGTTGTGGACCCAGTCCCGAGAGGGGCTCAACGTGACGACGGTCGTCCTGTCCAATCGGAGCTATGCCATCTTGAACATGGAACTGCACCGTGTGGGTGCCGATGCCGGCGGACCGCAGGCCCGGCGGCTGCTCGATCTGACCGACCCCGAGCTCGATTTCTGCGACCTGGCGCGGGGATGGGCGTGCCGGCGCGACGGGTCGAGAATGCCGAGGACCTCGTCGCCGCGCTCGAGACCGGACTGGCCGAGCCCGGTCCTGCGCTCATCGAGGTGCCGCTCTAAGAGGGCTCTGGAGGCGGTCGGACGAGTCCGACGGTCAACCTCCCGACAACGTGCGCAATGCGGTCACAACAAAGGGGCGGTCCGGTCCCCATTAGTGACCAACGGATCTATAGCGCCCAAATCCGTCCTGTCAGCATGCCTCTTGGAGACGGAATCACCTCACAACAGAGATGACCCGGGGGACGGTTCGACACCGAGGAGGAGCGCTGATGCAGATGGAGATGGACAATCGGGTTACCGATGCCTCCATCGAAGCGGCGCTCGAGCGCCTTCGACAGGACCTCTTCGGCGGTCAGGTCGAGGAGTCCGTTGTCGAGGAGACCGCGGGCCCGGATTCGATCGACTACGCCTCCTTGGAGCTCGAGGTCGAGCGGATGCGCAAGCGCTTGGCTATCTGGGAGATCTTCATGACCTACATGCGGGATGGCGCCCGCAGTTGGCCGGAGGTGCAGCGCTCCTTGACCAAGGAGGACTTCGACCAGATCGTCTCGATCTGCGACGGCGTCCCGCTGCGGGACCTCTTGTTGGACCTCAGGTAGCGACGGGCGAAAGGACAGACACAGAACGGAGCAGTCGAAGAACGCTTGACCGAGCGGCACTGGCGGTGCCGCTCTTGGCGACGGCCAAGCGGATTTCGATCGGCGACGGGGTCGAGGGGCGGTGACTGGCAGCAACGGCGCTGCGGCGGCGGTCACGCCTTCGACCACCAGGACAAAGAAGGAGTGTGGCATCATGATCTCGGCGGTGGGACGGTGGTAATTCTGGCGGCTCTGGTCGTGCTCGCAGTCCTCGCGGCCATCGTGGCGGCAATCCCGCGACGCGATGTCACACGGGCTCACCAGTTGATGCAAACCCTCGCACCGCAGCACGAGACTGCGGGGCAGGACGAGCGATGAAGCATCACCGCTGCCGGTGGCACGTACCCGAGGCAGAGATTCGGCCCGTGCTGGCAGAGCCGCCCTCCGAGTCGGGCCCTCTCCCCTATCTGATCGACGGCTCGCGCCTTCGCCCGGGCCGGTGCGTGGTCCTGGGGCGTCAAGGAGCGGCGAAGTCCACGACGACCGGCGCGTGGTCGGACGGCTTCTGTCCCTTGCGCGCATCACGGTCACGGAACGCTCCGGTAGCACGCTGCACCAGGTCGTCACTGACCAGCACGAGGTCGATGCGCATGCCCCGGCCTTCGTGGAAGTCGCCCGCCCGGTAGTCCCACCACGTGAAGGTGCCGGGCTCGTTGAAGCGACGGAACACGTCGTCGAGACCCCACGCCTCCACCTCACGCAGCGCGGCACGCTCCGGTTCGCTGACGTGGGTCGCGCCGACGTAGGCCGCCGGGTCCCAGACGTCACCGTCGTCGGGGGCAACGTTGAAGTCGCCGCAGACGGCGACTGACGAGCCGGGCGGGCATTGCTCGTCGAGGGTGGTGCGCAGGCTGGGCCAACCAGGCCAGCTTCACGGCGTAGAACTCGTTGTCGAGCGAGCGCCCATTGGGGACGTAGACGCGAGAACACCCGGATCCCCCCGCAGCGGGCTGACACGATGCGCCGCCCGTATTCGTCGTCGGGAGTCCCGAAGCCCCTCGTGACGTCCTCGAGCCCCACCTTGCTCACGATGGCCACCCCGTTCCAGCGACCGTCGCCGTTGTGCGCCGACTCGTAGCCGAGCTCGGCGAACTCCTTTTCGGGGAACTTGTCGTCGGCCAGTTTCGGTCTCTTGCATGCACAGCACGTCGGGCTGGTTCGACTCGATCCACGGGACGACCCGTGGCATGCGGGCCGTCAGGGAGTTCACGTTCCAAGTGGCGAGGCGCATCACGCAGTCCCTCCATCGACGATCACGAACAGCAGGTCGGTCTCACATGCAGTCTGGCCGCCGACCGACGCCCTCCCGTGCCCCTTGCCAGCCCGGGCCGAGAGACGGTCCATGGTGATCTGGAGGTCGAGCCGCTCGCCCGGCACCACCTGACGGCGAAAGCGCGCCCGCTCGATCCCACCGAAGAGCGGCAACGCGCCGGCGTAGCGCGGATCGAGCAGCACGGCGATGCCGCCGAGCTGGGCCAACGACTCGACCATCAGCACGCCAGGCAGCGTCGGTCGTCCGGGGAAGTGCCCGCCGAAGAATGGCTCCTGGTCGGTCAGGTCCCAGAACCCATGCGCGGAAACACCCGGTTCGACTGCGGTCACCCCGGTCACGAACAAGAAAGGGGGCCGGTGCGGCAGCACGTCCCGGGGCGACGGCAGTCCTTGGTCGTCCATTGCTCAGCCCCTCTTCCGGGCGGCCTTCTTCTTCGCCGCGGACTTCTTCGCCCCGGCCTTCTTGGCGGCCTTCTTCGCCGCCGCCTTCTTGACGGGCGCACTCTTCGCCTTGGTAGTGCTCTTGGCGGCCGCCTTCTTCGCCGGTGCCGGCGCCTTCTTTGCCCGACTTCTTGGCGGCGGCGGCCTTCTTGGCGACCGCCTTCTTGGCCGGGCGCGGGCGTCTGCCGGGCCGAGGCCTTCTTGGCGGCCACGGTCTTCTTGCCCTCGGCCAGTCCGCCACGGGCGCTCGCGGCCGACGATGACGCCGCGGGCAGGGCGAGCTCGGCGACCCGGCGTGGTGGGTCGAGCCCGGCCAGCACGAAGGATCGAACCTCGCCCTTCTTGAGGACCTGGCGCGCCTTGGTGGGCGGCGGTGTCCCCATGGCGATCAACGGGATGTAGCAGTGCAGGCCGCCGCCGCCAGGGATCGCCACGTCGACCATGGCGCCGTGCGAGGTGAACGAGACCACCTCACCCTCGACGGTGCTGCCGACCGAGTAGGCGGCAACGAAGTTGATGAAAGCCAGCGGCTCGTTGACGGCCGGCGGCGGCGTCGCACGCTTCTTCTTGGAGCGGCCGCGGCGATTGTCGGTCGCAGCCGCACTGCTCGCGGTCTTCGCGGCCCGGCCGGACTTGGCGGTCTGCTTCGCCCCCGCCGCCGCGGTACCGGCAACCTTCTTGGTCTTGGCGCTCCTCTGCGGCGCCGCCTTCTTGGCCGCCGCGCCCTTCTTGGTCGGGCCCTTCGACTTCTGCGGTACCGGCGGCTGCAGCGCCTCGGCCACGGCCTCGTCGATCGCGCTCGAGAAGGCGGGATCGACCTTGGCCCGACCGGGAGGCGGCGTCGTCGGCTTGATCGGCCACGACGTGTCGACACGGCGCCGCCTTCTTCGACGACTTCTTGGCCTTCGCCGCCTTCTTGGCGGCCTTCTTCGCCGCCTTGGCCAGCTCGGCCGCCTTCGCCGGCGCCGACTCCGGGTCCTTCTTGGCGTTCGCCTCCGCGGTGGCCGCACGACTCTTCGGGCCCCTGATGGGCAGCCGGGGCGTGAAGATCCACCCGACGCCGGGCACCGGCTTGCCACCGACCAGCCGGCCGTCTTCGAAGAGCCAGGGGTGCTCGCCGTGGAACTCCTGGAACGAGTCGTTGGAGAGCACCGTGGCCCCCGTGCGTTCCGCGATCCGCAGCACGAACGCGTCGCCGCGGCCGATGGCGCCAGCGGGCGGGGAGATGATCTCGCCATTGAGCATGGCGTCGCGTACGGCTTCGCGCTCGGCATCGGACGACGCGGTGCTCGAAGGTCGCGTCGACCACGACGATGATGCTCGCCCCGGGGTCTTCGGCCGCGTAGGCCTGTACAGCCTCGTCGAGCTGCTTCAGGCTGGGAAAGGTTCTCCCTTCGGTGGCCAGGTTCGACCCGTCGACCACGACATAGTGCGGTTCAGCCAATGGCCCGCCGCAAGAGGTCGGCCTGCTCCAGCTGGTGCAGGGCGGCGCTGCCGATGGCGGGACTGGCGGACTCGGTGCGGCTCACGTGGCGCAGCCGCAGGCGCTCGGGCAGGCAGGCGTGCAGGCGGGCGTGCACGAAGGACCACGCGCCCATGTTCTCGGGCTCCTCCTGCAGCCAGACGACCTCGCTCGCCTTGCCGTAGCGCTCGAAGATTGCCGTGAGCTCGTGCACCGGCCAGGGATAGAGCTGCTCCACCCTGACCACGGCGACGCGGGCCGCCTGGGCCGGCTCGAGCTCGGCGCGGTGCTGCACTGCTTCGTGCGCAATCTTGCCGCTGCACAACACGATGCGCTCGCACGATCGCCGGGTCCTCGACGGAGGCATCGTCGATCACGAGCTGGAAGGAACCGGCCTCGAGCTCTCCGAACGTCGAGCGCGAGGCATGGGCCCGCAACATCGACTTGGGCGTCACCACGACGAGTGGCCGCTTGGGGGTGAGCCTGGCCTGGGAGCGGAGCAGGTGGAAATACTGCGCCGCGGTGGTGGGAACGGTGACGCGCAGGTTGCCACGCGCGCTCAAGGACAAGAACCGCTCGTACCGCGACGACGAGTGCTCCGGACCCTGCCCTTCGTAGCCGTGCGGCAGAAGCAGGACGAGGCTCGAGAACTGGCCCCACTTGTTCTCCGCCGCCACCATGAAGTTGTCGATGATGATCTGCGCGCCGTTGGCAAAGTCGCCGAACTGGGCCTCCCAGGCGACCAGCGCCTCGGGTGCCTCGACCGAGTAGCCGTACTCGAAGCCGAGCGCCGCGTACTCCGAGAGCAGCGAGTCGCGCACGGTGAAGTTGCCCATCTCGCCCTGGGGGACGAGCGCGTCGGCGCCGATGCGGTGCAACCCGTCGCGGATGTGCGCCAGGGGTACGTACTCCTCGCCGTTGCCGTAGTCGACGAGCACCGAGTGGCGATGGCTGAACGTGCCGCGCCGGGTGTCCTGTCCGGTGAGGCGCACGTTGACACCCTCGTACATCAGCGAGCCGATGGCCAGCGCCTCGGCCAGGGCCCAGTCGACCTCCCCACTCGCCACGAGCTCGTCACGCTGGACGAACTGGCGCTCGAGCTTGGGGTGGATCATGAAGCCGTCCGGCACCGAACGCACGACCGCGGACGAACGCGTGCAGCACCTCGGGGTCGACGCCGGTTTCCGGAGCCGGGGTGTCGCCGAGGCCGGCGTCCGGCGCATGCAGTTCGGTCGGAGCCAGCGAGGGCTCCTCGCGCACCTCGTCGAGCACGGCCTGCAGCCGGCCGTTGAAGTCGTCGAGTGCGAACTCGGCCTCCTCGAGCGTGATGTCGCCCCGGCGCACCAGCGTCTCGGTGTAGAGCTTGCGCACCGATCGCTTGGCCTCGATCCGCTGGTACATCAGCGGCTGCGTGTAGCTCGGGTCGTCGCCCTCGTTGTGGCCGTGCTTGCGGTAGCAGACGAGGTCGATCACGACGTCCTTGTGGAACGTCTGCCGGAAGGCGAAGGCGAGGCGGGCCGCCCGCACGGCCGCCTCGGGGTCGTCGCCGTTGACGTGGAAGATCGGGGCCTGGACCATCTTGGCCACGTCGGTCGGGTACACCGACGTGCGCGCGGAGGCCGGCGCGGTCGTGAAGCCGAGCTGGTTGTTGATGACGACGTGCACCGTGCCGCCGGTGCGGTAACCCGACAGCCCGGAGAGGTTGAGGGTCTCGGCCACGACGCCCTGCCCGGCGAACGCGGCGTCGCCGTGGACGAGCACCGACATGCAGGGGAACCCGTCGACGCCCTCGGCCGCGGCGGCAGGCGTGCCGTCGGTCGGCGGCGACAGACGGTCCTGCTTGGCCCGGGTCATCCCTTCGACGACCGGGTCGACCGCCTCGAGGTGCGAAGGATTGGAGGCCAGCGTGATCGGGAGCTCCTCCCCGCGCTCGCGTGGAAGATGCCGCGCGTGCGCCCTTGTGATACTTCACGTCGCCCGATCCCTGGACCGAATCGGGATCGAGGTTGCCCTCGAACTCCTCGAAGATCTCGCGGTAGGACTTGCCGACGATGTTGGCCAGCACGTTGAGCCGGCCGCGGTGGGCCATGCCCATCACGACCTCGGCCACGCCGGAGCCGGCCGCGGCGTCGAGCAAAGCGTCGAGCAGGACGATGGTCGACTCGGCCCCTTCGAGCCCGAAGCGCTTCTGCCCGACGTAGCGCGTGTGGAGAAAGCGCTCGAACACCTCGGCCGCGTTGAGCCGATCCAAGATGTGGCGCTGCTCCTCGATCTTCAAGGCCGTCGGCTGCCCCTCGACGTGCTCTTGGATCCAGCGCTTCTGCTCGGGGTCCTGGATGTGCATGTACTCGATCGCGAGCGTCCGGCAGTACGCGTCGCGCAGCACGTGGAGGATCTCGTCGAGCGTCGCCACGTCGCGCCCGGCCAACCCGTCCGCCACGAATTGGCGCGGCAGGTCCCAGATGGTGAGGCCGTAGGTCAGCGGGTCGAGCTCGGGATGGATGTGCGGCGGTTCCGCGTCGAGCGGGTCGAGGTGGGCGATCAGGTGGCCGCGCACCCGGTACATGTTGATGAGCGTCTGCACGTGCACCTGCTTGACCAGGCGCTGGTGCTCGCCCTCGTCGGACCCGTCGCCGGCGTTGTTGTCGACCTGCCAGCGCACCGGCTCGTAGGGGACGCCCATCGACTCGAAGAGGTCGTCGTAGAACCCGTCCGCGCCGGTCAAGAGCGACGCGACACGACCGAGGAACAGGCCGGACTCCGCGCCCTGGATGATCCGGTGGTCGTACGTCGACGTGAGCGTCACGACCTTGCCCAGGCCCAACTCGGCGAGCACACGGGGGTCGGCAGCCTCGAAGCCCGGCGGGTACCCCAACGCGCCGACGCCGATGATGGCGCCCTGTCCCGGCATGAGCCGGGGCACGGACTGCACGGTGCCGAGCGTCCCGGGGTTGGTGAGCGACACCGTCGTCCCGGCGAAGTCGTCGGGAGCGATCTTGTTGGTGTGGATCTTGCGGATGAGCTCCTCGTAGGCGAGGACGAAGGAGCGGAAGTCGAGCGTGTCGGCGTCCTTGATGCACGGGACCAGCAACGTGCGCGTCCCGTCGCTCTTCTCCCGGTCGACCGCGAGGCCGAGCCCGACGTGCTTGTGGTGGATGACGCCGGGCTTGCCGGAGCCGTCGGCGTCCGCGACGAAGGCGGAGTTCAGCGACGGCACGTCGTGCAGCGCGCGCACGACGGCGTACCCGATGATGTGCGTGAAGCTGACCTTGGCCCCCGTCGTCCGGGCCAGCTGGTTGTTCAAGATGAGCCGGTTGACCTCGAGCAGGCGGGCCGGCACGCTGCGCACGCTCGTCGCGGTCGGCACCGACAGGCTGGCCTCCATGTTGGCCACGATCCGCGAGGCCGCGCCCCGCAGCAGCACGGGATCCTCGCTTCCCGCCACGATGGTGGAAGCAGGAGCCGGGGCGGCGGGCGTCCGGCTGTCTATTGGCATCGTGGTCGCCGGGGTTGCTGCCGCCGGAATCGGCGCGGCGGCCGGACCTGGTTGCGGCGCCGGCACGGGGGCCGGGCGGTAGTCCGCGAAGAACTCACGCCAGCTCTCTGAGACAGAGTCGGGGTCGGCCAGGAAGCGGTCGTACATGTCGTCGACCAGCCATGCGTTGGGCCCGAAGGAGCCTCCTGCACCGCCGAACTGGGTCATGAGCCAACCCTACCGGCGGGGGTGGGGCCGCAGGGGCGGGCGGGTAGCGTCTGACCTGCCCATGACCTATCCAGCGGCGCTCCACGTCTTGTCGCGGTCCGCCCCCGGATCGGCCCCCACCGTGATCTTCGTCCACGGCTCACTCGACCGGGCCGAGAGCTTCCGGCGGGTCATGCGCCGGCTGCCCGAGCTGCGGACCGTGGCCTACGACCGGCGCGGGTATCAAGGGTCGCGGGACGGCGGGGTGACCGATCTCGGCGGCCATATCGACGACCTGCTGGCCGTCGCCGCCGCGGCCCGAGACGGCGCGGGTCCGGTCGTGGCGGTCGGGCACAGCTTCGGGGGCGACGTGGTGGTAGGCGCGGCGTTGGCGTCGCCCCGGGCCTTCGATGCCGTCGGCGCCTTCGAGCCGCCCATGCCCTGGCTGGGGTTCCGTCCCCAATCCGCCGGCGGTGCGCCGCGGTCGTGGACGCCGATGTCCGACGACGCCGGCGAGGAGGCCGAGCGGTTCTTCGGCCGCATGGTGGGCGAGTCCGCGTGGTCTCGCCTGAGCGAGCAGGGCAAGGCGTCGCGCCGGGCGGACGGGCCCGCCCTGATGGCGGACATGCGGAGCTTCCGAACCGAAGGCCCACCCTTCGACGTCACCGCGCTGGGCGTTCCCTCGGTGTTCGGGATGGGTGGGCTGGCGTCGAGGCCCCATCATCGCCGCGGCGTCGAATGGCTGGGGGACAACGTCGCCGACGCCTCGGTCTATGAGATCGACGGGGCACAACACGGGGCGCATCTCTCGCACCCCGACCACTTCGCCGCGTTCACTAGGTTCGTGGTCTCGCGCGCCGACCGACCGCTGATCGGCTCGGCTCAGGCGGACGAGAAGGGCAGGCCGCTGTCGGCCGCCGGCGCCGGTTGGTGGGGGTGCTTGAGTCGCCGGGACAGCATCTCGTCGTACTCGACCCCCTTGCCCTCGCTGCGGATGCCGGTCACGAGCGGCGAGTTCGAAAGGAAGACGGCGCCCATGAACATGACCAGCAGCGAGATGGCCTCGAGCGGCCCGTAGGGACCCGAGGTGCGCAGGGTGTCGCCATAGAGGGCGATCCCCAGGCAGATGCTGACCAGCGGGTCGACCAGGACCAGGGTCGACTGGGAGGCCGCCAGCGGGCCGGCGTGGAACGCGTTCTGCGTGAGGAACAGGCCGAGCAGGCCGAAGACGACCACGCCGTAGGTCTGCCAGTGCTCGAACATCGTGACCCAGTCGTTGGCGGCGTAGTTGCTGACCACCTTGATGAGCGCAGCGGTGAACGCATACGTGAAGGCCGCTGCGGTGCCGAACATCGCCGCCTTCCACCAGCGCGGGCCCCAGCGAGTGGCCACCACGGCGGCGCCGATGAGGAAGGTCACGCTCCCGCCGACGACGATCCAACCCAGGTTGGTGGGCACCGCGTTGCCGCCGCCCGGCGCGGCGAAGTAAAGGAACCCGCTCAGGCCGAAGGCGATGGCCGAGGCGCCGACCCACTCGCGCACCGAGATGGAGAAGCGGAACCAGATCCCGAGGATCGCCACCAAGAAGAGGAGCTCCATGGTGAGGATGGGCTGGACGACCGAGAGCCTCCCGACGTGGAGCGCGAACGACTGCAGCAAGAACGAGCAGATGATGAAGACGAAACCGAGTATCCAGACACCCCGCCGGATGGCATGGGTGATGAGGCTGAGGCGCATCGTTGTCTCTTCGGGGGCGTCCTCTACCCCCATGCGCTGGAGGACGCTCGCCAGCGCGTTGCAAAGAGCCGCTGCTACCGCAAGGACATAGACCATCGCCTCAGCCGCAATTTAACGGGCTGTTGTCACTCTTCACGCAGGGGGGCCTCAGCTGGTCCACAGGTTCTGTCCACTGCGTGATTCTGCCCTGTTGACGCAGGAATCCTGTGCGAGTCGCGGCTCCACACCGGATCGGCTCTCTGCTTGCGTTGTTCTTGCAGAAATTCTTGGTGGGATGCCCCAAAGGAATATGGCAATTGCGTTACGGTTAGCTTCAACTTCCGACATTGTTCCGATATTGGGACGAAGGAAGGGCGCGGGGCATCGGCTCGTCACCGGGGCGGTCCGAGAGAAAAGGGAGTGCAATGGGACTCAAGGGTTTAGTGAAGCGGTTGACGTTCGCCGCGATGGCAGCAGGAGCACTGTGTCTGTCCATCGTCGCCATCACACCGGCGACCAGCGGCGCGGTCGACGAAGGCGTCCTCCTCGGGAGGGACCGCCACCGTCGCCCTTGACGAGAACCTGGCCGGGTTCAACATCAACAACGTGAACTCCAATGAGTTCGTCCTGCAGGAGATCATGAACATGGTGTGGCCCCAGGCTTTCATCGTGAACAACAAGCTCCAGCCGACGCTGAACACCCAGCTCCTCGAGAGCGCCGACGTGACCAGCAGCGACCCCCAGACTGTCGTCTACAAGATCAACCCCAAGGCCGTGTGGTCGGACGGGACTCCGATCACCGCTGACGACTTCATCTACAACTGGCAGACCCAGAGCGGGAATCCTGCCTACACCGACACCAACGGCCAGGCGTATGAGCCTGCCTCGTCGGTCGGTTATCAGCAGATCCAATCCGTCGTGGGCTCCGCCCCGTCGGGCGGCGCCTCCTGCGCACCCGGGACCACGGCGGACCGCAACGTGGGGCTGTGCCCGAACGGCCGTACCGTCACCGTGACCTTCAAGCCGGCGTTCGCCGACTGGCGCAGCCTGTTCATCAACATCGTCCCGGCCCACATTGCCCGGGTCGTCGGCTGGAACACCGGCTTTGTCGGGCCGACACAGGTCATCTCGGGCAGTTGGTACGAGCTGCAGAGCTACAACGAGAACCAGTCCCTCGTCCTGGTGCGCAACCCCTCCTACTGGGGCACGCCCGGCAAGCTGGACAAGATCGTGTTCCAGTTCTTCTCGGCCGACAGCCAGCTCGTGCCGGCGCTCGAGAACCACGAGATCAACATCATGAACCCGACGTCGCTCAACCTGTCCATCGTGCAAAACGCCAACCAAGTGTCAGGTATTTCGAAGGCGACGGTCCCGGGCCTGGAGTTCGAGCACTTCGACTTCAACCAGTCCGACCCCTACCTGGCCAAGGTGCAGGTCCGCGAGGCGATCGGCCATGGCGTGAACCGCTCCTCCATCATCGCCCGCACCGTGGGGGAGATCGACAACCAGATCAAGCCCCTCGGCAGCCGCATGCTGATGCCGACTCAGCCGGGCTACTCGGGAACCAACTACTCGTACGATCCGTCGCTGTCGAACAACCTGATGAAGGAGGCCGGCTTCAAGAAGGGCTCTGACGGCTACTGGCACCCGACCTACGGACCGCAGTCGGGCAAGGATCTGACCTTGACGATCCAGTCGACGTCGGGCAACCAGCTCCGGTCCCAGACGGAGGAGCTGTTCCAGGCTCAGATGAAGGCGATCGGGATCAAGATCAACATCCAGAACTACGACGCCAACACCCTCTTCGGGACCAACCTGCCGAGCGGGACCTACCAGATCACCGAGTTCGCCTGGTTCTCCACGCCCTTCGTGTCGGGCAACCAGTCGATCTACTGCTCGTACACCAACACCGCAAACTGCGGCGAGAACTGGACGCACTCGGCCAACACCCACGTCGACCAGCTGATGACCGAAGGTGTCTCCGCTCCAAGCCAGGCCAAGGAGGACTCCGACTTCAACGAGGCCGACTCCATCCTCTGGCAGAACATGGTCACCTTGCCGCTGTATCAGGTGCCGGCGTACTTCGCCTGGACCAACAACCTCAAGGGTGTCGTCCCGAATGCGTCCAACGACGGGATCACCTGGAACGCCGAGAACTGGACGATCAGCTCCTAGAGCTGACTGGATCGGGAAGGAGGGGTCGGCCAACTTTGGTCGGCCCCTCCTTCTGTTCCTAGCGAACGTAGAATCCCCGCAATGTTCGCCTACATCATTAGGCGCTTCCTCATCAGCATCGTCGTCCTCTTCTTCGCGACGATCCTGGTCTTCCTCCTGGTCGCCAGCGCGGGCAATCCGCTCGGCCTTCTCCTGGCCAACCCGCACATCCCCCACGCGACGATCGTCGCACGCGAGAAGCTGCTCCACCTCAACGACCCGTTGTTCCAGCGCTACTGGATCTGGCTGAGCGGAGCTCTCCACGGCAACCTGGGGACCACCATCAACGGCCAGGACGTGGCGCTCTGAGATGTGGTCCCACCTGTTCGTGACGCTGCGGATGGTCGTCATCGCCACCCTCATCGCCATTGTGATCGCCATCTTCCTCGGCGTCGTCGGTGCGGTCCGTCAGAACAGGTTCACCGACCACGCGATCACGGTCACCAACTTCGCGCTCCTGGCGACGCCGGTCTTCGTCGTCGGGCTCGCCCTCAAGGAGTTCGTGGCCATCCCGATCAACCAGCACCTGGGGACGACGATCTTCTACACCGACGGCGAGCAGAGCCCGACGTTGAGCGGGTCGTTCGTCAGCCGGCTGCCCGACTACGCCGAACATACGGTGCTCCCGGTGCTCACCCTCGTCCTCGTGTCGTACGCGTCCTGGGCGATTTATCAGCGCTCGTCGATGATCGAGACACTCGACGCCGACCACGTCCGCCTGGCTCGGGCCAAGGGCCTGAGCAGGCGCCGGGTGCTCGTACGCCACGTCCTGCGCAACGCACTGATCCCCGTGACGACGGTGATCGCGCTCGACTTCGCCGCCGTCCTCGGTGGCGCGATCCTCACCGAGATCGTCTTCGGCTGGCAGGGCCTCGGCCAGTGGTACGTCACCGGCGTCACCGACCTCGACGTCAACATCATGCTGGCCTACCTGCTGGTCACGGCCACCTTCGTGATCCTGTTCAACCTGATCGCCGACATCCTCTACGGCGTGCTCGATCCGAGGATCCGCTATGGCTGATCGGGTCACCGAAGAGAACTTCGTCCAGACGCCCGGGGACGGTCGCTACGACCGAGGCGGGCATGCACACGTTGGCCGGGCCGAGTGTCGGTGTCGGCTTTGGCGGCCCGGATGCGTACGGGCTCACCGGCGAGACCAAAGGCCAGTTCCGCATCGTCCTCGGGCGCTTCCTCCACCAACGCCTGGCCGTGGTCGGCCTCTGCATGTTCGTGCTGCTCGGCATCGCCTCGGTGGTCGTCGGGCACTTCTGGCAGTACAGCTACACGACGATCACCAACAACCTCAACGACCCGCCGTCGTGGACCAACCCCTTCGGCACCAACGCGATCGGGAACGACATGTTCGCCCAGGTCATGGCCGGGGTGGAGAAGGACATCGAGATCGCCCTGACCGTGGCCGCCATCGCGATGCTCATCGGCGTGACGGTCGGCGCCATCGCCGGGTTCTACCGGGGCTGGGTCGACTCGCTCCTCATGCGCTTCGTCGACCTCGTGCTGGTGTTGCCGGTCCTGGCCGTCTTGATCCTGCTGTCGAGCAAGCTGGCCAAGCAGTCGAGCAACTGGGTCGGCCTGGCCCTCATCATCGGCCTGCTCTCGTGGACCTACGTCGCCCGGCTGGTGCGGGCGGACTTCCTGTCGCTGCGCGAACGCGACTTCGTCGAGGCGTCCCGGGCGCTCGGCGCGACCAACCGGCGCATCATCGTCAAGCACATGCTGCCCAACGCCGTCGGGCCGATCATCGTGAACGCCACGCTGACGGTCGCGCTGAGCATCATCTTGGAGTCGACCCTGTCGTTCCTCGGCCTCGGCGTCCAACCGCCCGCCGTGTCGCTCGGGCTCCTCGTCGACCAGGGGCAGGACTCGGCGACCACCGAATGGTGGCTGTTCGTCTTCCCGGTGGTCTTCCTGGTCATCCTCATCCTCTCGATCTTCCTCATCGGCGACGGCCTGCGCGAGGCGTTCGACCCCAAGAAGAGCCGGGTGAGGGCCTAAGTGCCTGATCCCGCCCTGCAGATCGAGCAGCTCGAGGTCGATTTCCGGACCAAGGACGGCGTCGTGCACGCGGTGCGCGGGATCGACTTCGCCCTGGCCCGCGGCGAGGTGCTGGGCATCGTCGGAGAGTCGGGCTCGGGCAAGTCGGTCACCGCGCTGGCGACCATGGGCCTCCTCCCGAAGAGCGCGGAGGTGCGCGGCTCCATCCGCTTCCAGGGGCGCGAGCTGCTCGGCCTCAAGGAGAAGCAACTGACCGGGGTGCGCGGCACGGGGATCGCCATGATCTTCCAGGACCCGATGACGTCGCTCAACCCCGTCTACACGATCGGCTGGCAGATCATCGAGGCCATCCGGGCCCACCAGGACCTCTCCAAGGAGGCCGCACAGGCCCAGCGCCGATCGAGCTGCTGGCCAAGGTCGGCATCCCCAACCCGAGCGAGCGCATCAACAACTACCCGCACGAGTTCTCCGGCGGGATGCGCCAGCGGGCGGTCATCGCCATCGGCATGGCGAACGATCCCGAGGTGATCCTGGCCGACGAGCCCACGACCGCCCTCGACGTGACCGTGCAGGCGCAGGTCCTCGAGTCGTTGAAGACCGCGCTTGCGCGAGACCGGCGCCGCGCTGCTCCTCATCACCCACGACCTCGGCGTGATCGCCGGCCTGGCCGACCGGGTGCTGGTGATGTACGCGGGCCGGGCGGTCGAGGTGGGGACGGCCGAGGACGTCTTCTACCGTCCCTCCATGCCCTACACGCTGGGCTTGCTCGGCTCGCTGCCACGCCTCGACAGCGACGGCTCCGAGCGGCTGCGCCAGATCCCCGGCGCCCCGCCCTCCATGCTGGGAGACCGCACCGGCTGTCCCGTTCGCCCCGCGCTGCCCGCTGGCCACCGACCTGTGCCGCGACGACCGAGCCCGACCTGATCGTCGTGCCGTCGGTCACCTCGGCGGAGGGCGAGCACCGCGCCGCGTGCCACTACGCAGAGGAGGTCGGACGCGGCGACCACGGCCGCGTGTTCTCCGACGGTGTCATCGACAACGTGATCGCATGACGGTCTCCGAGATCGGCACCCCGCCGCCCACGCCCGCCGACGACCGCTCCGTGCCGCTCCTCGAGGTCACGGACCTCGTCAAGCACTTCCCGCTGCGCGGGGGAAGCTTCGTCCGGCACAAGGTCGGCGTCGTGCACGCCGTCTCCGGCGTGTCCTTCACCATCGCGCCCGGCGAGACGCTCGGGCTCGTGGGCGAGTCGGGCTGCGGCAAGTCGACGACGGGTCGCGCGAGTGCTGCAGCTGATTCAGCCGACGTCGGGATCGGTGAAGTTCGAGGGGACCGAGCTGACCCAGCTCGCCGGACGAGCGAGCATGCGCCGGATGCGCCGCGACATCCAGGTCGTCTTCCAGGACCCCTTCGCCTCGCTGGACCCCAGAGTGCCGGTCGGCCAGGCGATCGCCGAGCCGCTGCAGATCCATGGCATCGGGGACCGCGAGGCCCAGCGCCATCGGGTGGCGGAGATGCTCTCGCTGGTCGGGCTCGAGCCCTACCACGCCAACCGCTACCCGAACGAGTTCTCCGGCGGCCAGCGCCAGCGCATCGGCATCGCCCGGGCCCTCGTCCTCCAACCCAAGCTGCTCGTCCTCGACGAGCCCGTCTCCGCGCTCGACGTGTCGATTCAGGCCGGCGTGGTGAACCTGCTCGAGGACCTGCAGAACGAGCTCGGAGTCGCCTTCCTGTTCATCGCGCACGACCTGTCCGTCGTGCGCCACATCTCGGACCGGGTGGCCGTCATGTACCTCGGCAAGATCGTCGAGATCGGCGACCGCAAGAACGTCTACGAGCGGCCCGCGCACCCCTACACCCAGGCGCTCCTCTCGGCGGTCCCCATCCCCGACCCCAGGGCCGAGCGGGCACGCAAGCACATCGTCTTGGAGGGCGACGTGCCGAGCCCGCAGTCACCGCCCTCCGGCTGCCGCTTCCGCACCCGCTGCTGGAAGGCCCAGGAGATCTGCGCCGCCGAAGAGCCTGCCCTGATCGACCGTGGCCAGGGCCATCCCGTCGCCTGCCACTTCGCCGAAGTCGCCGCCGTCGTCTGACGACGTCGCGCAGCGCCGGCGGCGCGGGTCGCCGCACCACGGCAGGTTCCCTGCACGAAGGCCCAGGTGCGCCGGTGGATGGCCGAGGGCCCGTACCCGCGGAGCGCGGTCTTGTGCACCGGAGAGGGATAGCCCTTGTTCCGCTCGAAGGCATAGGCCGGATAGTGGTCGGCCTGCTCGCGCATGAGCCGGTCGCGCACCACCTTGGCCAGCACCGACGCCGCCGCCACCGACGCGCATTTGGCGTCGCCATCGACGATCGGGCGCACCTCGCCCCCGGAAAGGGATCCTCGGGGTGGCGGAGCAGGTCGACCGGACCGTCGACGAGGAGCGCGTCGGGCTGGATGCCCAGCTGGGCGAGCGCACGGCGGGCGGCCACACGCAGAGCCTCGGTCATGCCCCATTCGTCGCACTCCGCCGGGCTGGCATGTCCGACGGCCCAGGCTTGGCACCACGCGCCGACCGCATCGAAGATGTCCTCTCGCCGCGCCTCGCTCAGCATCTTCGAGTCGCGCAGCCACGCCGGCATGGACCGCATCTGGACCCGTGGCCGCACCACGGCGACGCCGACGGTGAGCGGACCGGCCCACGCGCCGCGGCCGACCTCGTCGAGTCCCGCGACGACGTCGAATCCCTGGGAGCGCAGTCGGCGCTCGTGCCTGAGGTCCGGAGAGCAGACCGTCACCGGTGCTCACACGGGCGCGCCTCGTACCATGGGGGCGTGAGCGCAGACGGGGGGGACGAGGCGACGCATCTGAATCGAGCGGGCGAGTCCCGCTCTCCCCGGGGACCAAGGTCGACGTGCGCAACCGGTACCAGGGCACGTGGGTGCGGGGGTTCGAGATCGCCGAGGTCACTCCCGATGGCTACCGGATCCGCCGGATGTCCGACGGCAGCACGCTCGGCGAGCTGTTCTCACGCGACGACGTCCGCCGGGAGCGACGTCGGCAGGGCTTCTGGTGGCACTGAGCCGCACGTCACTGCTCTCGACTTGAGCACGCTGTCGATGTAGTCGTCGATCGGGATCGCGCTCAGCGTCAACGTCTTGAGCGTCCCGCGCGAGCCGAGCACCAGCGCCACACGGGCCATGTCGTCTCGTCCGGGGCGTCGATCACGGTGCAGAAGTCGTACTGGCCCAGCAACGCCCACTGCGCCACGATGTGCACCCCCATGGCCTCGACCTCGGCATTCACGGCCTTGAGGCGGTCCGGGTTCTCGGTCAGCGTCGCCGCCCCGTCGGGCCCCACCGTCGAGAGCATCAGGAACGTGGCCATGGGCTCACGCTACCCCAGCCGCCTCAGGCGGCGCTCCGGGTCCTCCGGTCCGGCGAGCCGTGCGCCAGTCAGCGGAGCTCCTTGCGCAGGACCTTCCCCAGTGCATTGCGCGGCAGTGCGTCGACGAAGCGCACCTCGCGTGGGCATTTGAACGGTGCCAGCTCCGCCGCGGCGGCGTCGCGCAGCGACTGCTGGCTCCAGGCCCGGCTCGCCGACGACGAAGGCCACCACCGTCTCGCCCCACTCCGCCGAGGGCAGTCCGACGACCGCCACCTCGCGCAACGCCGGGGTGGCGGGCCAGGACCGCCTCGACCTCGGCCGGATAGACGTTGTGCCCCCCGGTGATGATGAGGTCGGTGCGCCGGCCCCGGATGGTGACGTACCCGTCGTCGCGCCACCGAGACGAGGTCGCCCGTGGCGAACCAGCCGTCGGCGGCGAGAGCGGCCCGTGCCGGCCCCAGTAGCCGCGGCACAGAGCACGGGCCGCGTACGAGCAACTCCCCGACGCCGTGCTCGTCGGCGTCCTCGATCGCCGCCTCGACACCGGGCAACGGCACGCCGACCGAGCCCGGGCGCCGTTCGCCCGTCCAGCGGGTTGGACAGCGTGAGCAGCGTCTCGGTCATGCCGTAGCGCTCGAGGACGTGCACGCCGGCGGCGGCCAGGCGGTGCCACAGGTCGGCGGCGAGCGGGGCGGAGCCCGACACGCAGAGGCGGAGGCTCCCCAGGGCGCCGCGACGTCGGGAGCCGCGGCGAGCCGGTGGTACATCGTCGGCACTCCGAAGAACATGGTGTTCGACGATGCCGCGGCGAGGACCGCTTCCTCGTCGAAACGATCGAAGACGGTGGCCGAGCCGCCGGCGGCCAGGGACCCGAAGAGGCCGGCGCACAGACCCGTGCACGTGGAAGAGCGGCAGGCTGAGGATCAGGCGGTCCTCGGGCTCCCAGGCCCAGGCGGTCAGCAAGGCCTCGACGCCCGCCAGCAGCGACGCGTGCGTGTGCACCGCGCCCTTGGGCTTCCCGGTCGTGCCCGAGGTGTAGACGATGAGCGCGTCGTCGCCTGCGGCCCGGCGACGGGAGGCTCTCCGCCTCGGACTCGGTCCGCCAGCGCCACGAGCTCGTCGATCCGCAGGACGGTGCCGATCCCGTCGAAGCGCTGCCGTCCTTCCGCATGTCGGTGACGGCCGAGAACCGGGCGCCGCGTCGCGCGACGACGTGCGCCACCTCGGCATCGGTCGCCGACGATGCTCAGCGGGACGAGGACCGCGCCCGCGCGCATCGCACCGAGGAGCGCCGGCACCGGTCGCGAGCGACGCGCGCCCGTGCCAGACGAACGCGTGCTCCCGGGCCGCACGCCGCTGGTGCACCAGCGTCGGTCGCCATCTGGGCGGTGCGCCGGTCGAGCTCGGCGCCCAGCCGACGACCCGTCGCGCATGTCCCGCCCGTCGACCAGCACCGGAGTCCGGCCGGGCCCGCCCAGTGCCGCGCCCAGACCTCGAGCAGCGTCGGGCCCTCGGTACGGTGCGATGACCCCGGTCGGGCCAGTGCCCCGGGGCGATCTCCGCCCTCACCGCGGTCGACGGCAGGTCATAGTCTGGCGGTCATGACCGCCCGTCGGATTGCCATCGTTCCGCACACGCATTGGGACCGGGAATGGTACAAGTCCTACCAGGACTTTCGCCTGGCCCTGGTGGAATTGATCGACACCTTGATCCCGCTCCTCGAGCGTGACGCCAGCTATCCGCACTTCATGCTCGACGGCCAGATGGCCGTGGTCGACGACTACCTCGAGGTGCGGCCCGAGGCCGAGGGCCGCCTCCGTGCGCTGGCGGCCGTCGGGCCGGGTGAGCATGGGCCCCTGGTACATCCTCATGGACGAGTTCCTCGCCTCCGGCGAGACCATCGTGCGCAACCTCCAGATGGGCCTGGCTGCGCGGCGCGGCCTTCGGAGGCGTGATGGACGTGGGGTACCTGCCCGACATGTTCGGCCACATCGCGCAGATGCCCCAGATCCTCCGGCTGGCCGGCTTCCGCGACGCCGTGGTGTGGCGCGGCGTCCCGTCACAGGTGACCAAGAACGCGTTCGTCTGGGTCGCTCCCGGACGGCTCGTCGGTGCCGGGCCGAGTACCTGCCCGTCGGGCTACGGGAACGGTGCCGCGCTCCCCGACGACGCCAAGGCGCTCGTCCGGCGGACCCGCGACAACGTGGACGAGATCGAGGAGTTCCTCACCGGAGACCTGCTCTGCATGAACGGGTCCGACCACCTGATGCCCCAGCCATGGCTCGGACGTGTGGTCGCCGAGGCCAACGACCTGCAAGACGAGTACCGCTTCGAGGTGACCTCGCTGCGCGCACTACCTGGCCGGCACGTCCAGCCGATGGCCTGACCACGGTGGAGGGCGAGCTGCGCTCGGGCATCCGCGCCAACATGCTCATGGGCGTCACGTCGAACCGGGTCGACGTCAAGCGCCTGGGGGCGGTGGCCGAGCGGGAGCTCGAGCGCCGGGCCGAACCGCTGTGCGCCCTCTTCCAGCCGCCCGCGGCCTACCCGGACCGGCTGCTCGAACTGGCCTGGCGTGAGATGGTGCGCAACTCCGCGCACGACTCCATCTGCGCCTGCTCGGTCGACGACGTCGTCGACGCCGTCCTGCACCGCTACGCCGAGGCGCGCGACATCGCGTCCGGCCTGGCCGACCGGGCGGTCAAGACCTTCGCCCGCTCGCTGGCGGAGCCGGGTCCCTACGTGCTGAACGCGTCACAGCGCGCCCGCTCGGGCGTCGTGGAGCTGGTGGTCCCGGCCGACGGGCCGCCGCCGGCGACACGTGCAGGTGCTCTCGGAGCGCAGCGGGATGCCCGGCTCCATGGTGCTCGACGCCGACACGGTCCGCACCGTCCTGGGCATGATGCAGGGCCCGAGGATCAGCGACGACGCCTGGATCCACGACGTCCGCATCGAGGACACCGACGAGGGCATCGACATCACCATTGCGGTCGGCACCGAGGAGAAGCCCGGGGTGCCCATCGCCGAGGCCAAGCAGGACGTCTACACACGCCTCGGCGCCCGGCCCGACGCGGTCGATCCGGGTGGCCATGGAGCAGCCCTCGACGAGGAAGATCGCCGCTCGCACGGCGGAGGTGCCCGGATACGGGTGGCAGGCCTTCGAGGCCGCATCGCTCGAGCACCCGGTGGAGGCCGCCGAGACCGAGCGACGCCGTCGTGCTCGCCAACGGGCTCGTCCGGGTGGAGATCGACACGGCGAGCGGCACCTTCGCGCTCGACGGCATCGCCGGGTACGGCCGGCTCGTCGACGGCGGCGACCTCGGGGACTCCTACAACTACTCCCCGCCCCGGCAGGACTCCTTCGTCGAGGAGCCCGAGTCCGTCACGGTGCGGGTCGTCGAACGCGGGCCCGTCCGGGCGCGAGCCCGCATCACCGCCACCTATGTGTGGCCCGATCACGTCGACGGCTCCTCGCAGGCCCGGGTGGGCGAGCACCACGTCGCCGTTGACACCGACGTGGAGGTGCGGGCGGACGACGCCGTCGTCCGGGTGACGACCAGCTTCGTGAACCCGAGCGGCGACCACCGGCTGCGTGTCCACCTCCCCCTACCTGAGCCGGCGGACGCACTCACATGCCGAGAGCGCCTTCACGATCGTGACGCCGCGGCCTGACCGCCGAGGGCCGCGCCGACGAGTTCGGGCTTCCCACCGCACCCGCCAACCGGTTCGTCACCGCGGGACGGCTCACGGTCGCCCACGAGGGCGTCTGCGAGTACGAGCTCATCGACATCGAGGGCGATGCGGCCAAGACGCATCGCCCTCACGGTTCTGCGCTCGACCGGCATGCTGTCGCGGCTCGGCATGGCCTACCGCCCCTTCCCGGCCGGTCCAGTCACGCCGGTCGAGGGCCTGCAGATGCGAGGGAAGCGCGTCACGCTGCGCTATGCGCTCGAAGTGGACTGCGCCGACCCGTACCGCCTGGCCGACGACGTGCTGCTTCCGCTCGAAGCCGGTGTCGACCCTCGGCGGCGGCAGCCGCGCCGCGTCCGGCAGCGAGCTGGCGGTCCACGGCGCCGAGGTCAGCGCACTCCACCGGGTCGGCGGCGTGCTCGAGACTCCGGGTCTTCAACCCCACGCGCCGAGGCCACCGTCGTCTCGATCCCGGGGCGCTCGGGATGGCTGGTCGACCTCCGCGGCTACCCGCTCGAGCGCCTTCGAGGGTTCTTTCGAGCTACGACCCTTCGGGATCGCCACCGCCCGGCTGCGCGGCGACTGACTCTCGCCGCCGCGGTTGGCGGTGAGGAGGCGCTCGCCGACGCCGCGCAGCTCCTCGAGGTCGCGGAGTACCTCTGAGATCCGCTCCCAGCGGACGTTGCGCCGGCGGTCGGCCGCCAGACCCGTCCCGTCCGCCTCTTGCCCGGGACGGCCACACCACCACAGCTGGACGCGACCCGAGGTCCTTGAGCACACGGGGACGGAGCGCTTCGGCGATGAACTCCGCCGGCGCCTGCTCCATCAGCGCAGTGTGGAACTCGTCTGACATCAGGACCGTCCCCGGATTGCCGATGTTGACGATGCGGTGGGCCAGGTTGACCGTGGGACCGAAGTAGTCGCCGTCTCGAAGCAGGACCGGGCCGCAGGCCAGGCCGACCCGGACGTCGGAGAGCAGGTCGTCGTCGGCGTACGCGTCGGCGAGGTCGAGTCCGATGCCGTGCCGCGTCGACCACGTTGTCGACGACGAACATGACCTCGTCGCCGATCATCTTGACGACACGGCCGCGGGCGCGTGGTCACGATGTCGTGGGAGATCTCCTCGAAGCGGCGCACCACCTCGGCCAGCTCCTCGTGGCTCAGGTGCTGACTGAGCAGGGTGAAGCCGACCATGTCGGCGAATCCCACCGCCAGCACGGGGCTCTCTCCTGGCGCGAGCCCGTGGCTGCGCAGCATCATGCTGCGCTGGATCCCCGCTGCCACCTGGCGCCGCCAGACGAACTCGAGCAGCTTCGCCATCGCTGGGATCGTGACGTCGGCGACGCTGGCGAAGGCCTCCGCGGACAGGACCGGGTCGACCTCCGCGTGCGCCACGTCGCTCGGGACGAGCTCTGCCTCGGCGATGCGGGCCATCGACGACCCGATGACGCGGGCCATCTGCACGGCCGTCTCGACGTCGGCCGTGCCGAGCGCCTGGAGGCCCTGGAAGATCCGCACGGCCTCGAGATCGAGATCGGTGAACGCCAGCTCTTCGTCGTCCACTCCGGGGAAGCCGAGCGCACGCCAGAAGCGCTCGAGCTTGTCCAGGCTGACGCCGGTCAGCTCCGACGACCTCGAGGCGCGAGTACCGGCGGCGGAAGGGAACGAGCATCCGATCGGCCACGAAGAGGTCGATCACGCCGTCGTCCACCGCTCGGTCGATCTCTTCCTCCGTCGCGCCGTGCATGAGGAGGATCTCCTTGACGTGGGCCAGGGCGGCCTCGCGCCGAGCCTCGTCGTCGACCCCCGACAGCGCGTCATAGCCGTGGAAGAAGCCGCTCATGCGGGCAGGCCCCGAAGCAATTCCTCGTCCCACTCGGGTCGGGACGGACGGCGCATGAGGTTCATGAGGGCATCGGCCGGTGAGCACCGGCCTTCCACGATCGCCTCGACCTGTTCGGCGATGGGCATCTCGACCCCGTGGGCCCGCGCCAGGCCGACGAGGGGGCCGGCGCTCTTGACGCCCTCGGCCACCATGTGCATCCCGCTCGACGATCTCGTCGAGGGAGCGGCCCTCACCCAGCGCGAAACCCACCGACCGGTTCCGGCTCTGCGGGCTGGCACACGTGGCCACCAGGTCTCCCACGCCGGCCAGGCCGCCGAAGGTCAGCACCTTGCCGCCCAGCGAGACGCCGAGCCGGCCGAGCTCGGCCAGTCCCCTCGTGATCAGCACGGCCCGGGTGTTGTCGCCCAGGCCCAGCCCGTCGCCGATGCCCGCGGCGATGGCCATCACGTTCTTGGTGGCGCCGGCGATCTCGCACCCGACCACGTCGGTGCCGGTGTAGGTGCGGAAGGTCCGGGTGTGCACCAGCCCCTGGACGCGCTCGGCCAGTCGCGCTCGTCGGGCAGGGCGACGACGCAGGCCGCCGGGTGGCCGTCGGCGACCTCGCGGGCGAGGTTCGGTCCGGTGAGCACGCCGGCTGGGACGCCGGGAAGGACCTCGGCGACCACCTGGGACATCCGCAGATTCGTTCCCATCTCGATCCCCTTGGCCAGGCTGACGACGGCCTCCAGCGAGCCGGCAGAGGACGGTCGCACACCTTCAACACGTCACGGAACCCGTGCGAGGGAACTGCCATGAACACGATGCGGGTGCCCTCGAGCGCCTCGTCCAACGACGAGGTCACCGCCAGCCCGTCGGGGAGCTGGGATGCCGGGCAGATAGGTCCCGTTCTCGCGCGTCGCGCGCATGGAGGCGGCCAGGTCTTCTGATCGTGCCCACAGCGTGGCCGGGTGCGTCGCGCCGACGATCGTGGCCACCGCGGTCCCCCAGGACCCTGCGCCGATCACTGCCACCCGCTCGGTCATGCCCCAAGAGACTACGGCGGCCTCGCCGCCCTTCCTGCCCTGCGCCCCTACACTGACCGGGTGTCGAGGGTGATCGTGCCGGCTGCGTGGGATGCGACGCTCCGACGCCGACCTCCACCTCGGTCCTGAGGTCGTCCTGATCCCGGTCAAGGCGTTCCTCAGGCCAAGCGCCGGTTGGGCGCCACGCTGAGCGACCCCGAGCGAGAGCAGCTGGTGCGCAGCCATGGCGACACACGTGGTTTCGGCCTGCGCATCCCCTCCCGGTTGCCGTCGTGTGTGACGACGAGGTCGTGGCCGCGTGGGCCCGGAAGATCTCGGCGCCAGCGTCGTGTGGGCGCCGGGTCACGGCCTCAACGGCGCCGTCCGGGCCGGCGTCGATCGCCTGGCTCGAGGCCGGCGCACGGCGGGTGACCGTCGCGCACGGCGACCTGCCCCGCGCCAAGGGTCTCGGGACCCTTTCACCCTTCGATGGCGTCACGCTCGTCCCCGACCGGCGAGACGACGGCACGAACGTGCTGCGGCTGCCCGCCGACCGCCGACTTCAGGTTTGCCGTACGGTCCCGGTTCCTTCCGGGCTCACCGGGCCGAGGCCACGCGCCTCGGGCTGGCCGTACGAGTCCTGCGCTCTCCCGACCTCGCCTACGACGTCGACTGGCCAGCGGACTTCACCGAGCTCTCGACGGCGCCCTGACGCGGAACCGGGGGCCCGAAGGCCCCCGGTTCCCATCTTCAGTCGCAGCGCAGCAATGTGCTGCGCCCGGGCGTCTAGCGCTTGCGTTGCCCGACGCTTGGTCACGCCTTCGTGCCGGAGCCCGCTTCTTAGCGGCCTTCTTAGCCGGAGCCCGCTTGCTTAGCCGGGGCCCGCTTCTTGGCGGCCTTGCGTGCCGGAGCCCGCTTCTTGGCAGCCTTCTTGGCCGGGGCCCGACTCTTGGTCGCCTTGCGAGCCGGAGCCCGCTTCTTGGCAGCCTTCTTGGCCGGCGCCCGCCGCTTGGCCGCCTTGCGTGCCGGAGCCCGCTTCTTGGCGGCCTTCTTGGCCGGGGACCGACGCTTGACCGCCTTGCGTGCCGGAGCCCGCTTGACGGCCTTCTTGGCCGGTGAGCGCTTAACTGCCTTTCTTGCCGGGGCCCTTTTCTTGGCGGCCTTCTTGGCCGGACCCCTTCTTTTCGCGGCTACTGCCACAGGTGCACCTCCCTAGGAGCATGGTCACTGAATAGAGGTGAAGCCTGCGCCACTTCGAGTTCCGTACCTCGCCGTGCGCATTGCCGCACCGGATTCACTTGTTTGTGAGACGAATGACGCTGCTGCGCCGGCGTCAATGACACCACCGCATCACGTCGCTCCGTCCCGGTTCCCTTCGTGCGATGTCGAGCTTGGCACTGTGCTGCTCGACGGGCAGACGCGCAGAAACGAAACCGACAAGTTTCGTTTTGCGCGCCACACATCGATGTGTCGCAGCACATGTCAACCCTCCCTCACACATCGGGTAGCCTCCATTCTTCTGTTGTCAACACGCCCAGGTCAAGCATTCTTTGTTCGCGAGGTCATTTCGCGTGTCCTCATGACCTTCGTTTCACGCGTCTGTGCGTCTGCTACAAATCGACGCGCACACTGCACACCTGCGATCGACCATCGACGTTTCATTGTCGTCGCATTGGGCGATATGTCCTATGGAATTTTCTGTTCCGCAACGCAAACATCGCTACATGGAACGTGATGTTCATGTGCATGACCAGCGATGATTCGTGCCTGATTTCCACAGCTGCGTTGCGCGAGGTCCACCGTTTTGCGCAGCACAGCATCTATGTTGGTCACGGCAGAAACGGGTGGATGTGGGCTGGATCGCAGCGTTCGACGCTGGTGTTGGGTCCTCCGCGCTCCGGGAAGACATCGTCCCTGGTCATCCCCAATATTTTGTTGTCGGGCGGTGCCGTCGTTTCCACGTCCACCAAGCCCGACGTGATGCTTGCCACCGCGCCGTCGCGTAGTCGTGACGGATGGGCGTTCCTCTACGACCCGAGCGGAGAAATCGATTGCCCTGCCACTGTCGAGCGCGTCGGGTGGTCGCCGCTGACCACTGCGGCGGAATTGGGACTCAGCGGTGGTGACTGCCGACGCCATGGTCGGCGCGAGCCGTCTGAGTGGCGCTCGCACAGGCGAACACCACTGGACCGAGCGGTCCGGCGCCCTGCTCTCGACCCTGCTGCACGCGGCTGCGCTCGAAGAACTGTCCATGCCTGAGGTCCTGCGCTGGATCGACCGCCACAACGGCTGCCCCGGCCCTCGAGATCCTTGCCACGACGACCGGGGCCGAGGCTCCGGCGACGGATTTGCTGGCCGGCATCGCCGCCACCGATTCTCGTGAGCAGTCCGGAATCTGGTCGACCGCCTCGGGCGTCCTGGCTGCATATCGCACCAAGGGAGCCATGGCGTCGACGAACGGCGCCGCCCCTCGATCTCGACTCGTTCTGCGAGCGGAGCGAACACGCTCTACATCTGCTCGACGGGGCGCCGGCAGCGCCAGTTCGCGCCGCTCGTCGTCTCCCTCGTCGGCGACGTGCGCGAGTCCGTCTACGCACGGGCGCGCACCAACGGTCTCGACTGGGCCGCCGACACTGCTCGCGCTCGACGAGGTCGCCAACATCGCGCCCATCCCGGACCTCCCCGCCATGGTGAGCGAGGGCGCGGGGCAGGGGCTGCTGGTCCTGGCCTGCCTGCAGGACCTCTCGCAGGCCCGAGGCCGCTGGGGCCCGGCGGCCGATGGCTTCCTGTCGCTGTTCGGGACGACGGTCGTCCTGCAGGGCATCGCCGACACCGCCACGCTTGCGTGACATCAGTGCGCTGGCCGGCCGCCATGAGGTCACGACGACGACGATCAGCCGCTCGGTCGGACGCTGGGGCCGCATCCACCCGTCGACGTCGGTCGGGATCCGCCCATGAGGAACGGCTGCCCGTCGACGCCATCGCGCGCGGCGCATCCGGGCCACGCGCTCGTCCTCGGCCCGGACAAGGACGTCGCCGGCGTGGCGCTGACACCGGCGCACACCCACGCACCGTGGCGCGACCTCGTGCGCCCGCAGCGGACGCTCGCGGACGCGCCAGACGACGGGCTTGAGTCGTTAGTCAGCGCCCGAGGCCGAGCTCGACCGTGACGGGGTCACGCCGGCCGAGGCGGGTCCGCGCGACCTCGACGTGTCGCACCGCCGTGAGATGGTCGGCGAGCCGCGCCGGCTGGCAACGTGGCCAATCCGTCGCGGCCCGACGCCGAGCGGCTCGTCGGCAGCGCAGTGACGTTCCATCGCTCCCGGTAGGCCTCGATCGTCTTGGCGGCGCCGACCCACACCTCGTGGTCCGACCGGGATCGACCGGGACGTGGCCCGAGCGCGCCGAGGAGGTGCGCGCCGGGCACGGCCAGCGCGTCACGGCGCTGATGGAGCGGCTCGGCGACGCCCGCGGGAGCCGGCCGGCACCCAGCAGGCGACGAGGCGCTCGACCGAGCCGGCCTCGACGCCGTCGCGAGCGCCCGCTGGCGAAGGCGGCCACGACGTCACGGCGGCGGGCCCCGCCGTGCGGCGTCAGCGAGAGCACGCCGGCGACGCAGTGCTCGTCGAGGACCGGATGCGCCCGATCCGGGCATCCGGCTCGACGACGCAGCGGGCCACCGGCCTCCCGGGCCCGGCGGCGCCAGTCCACGCGCGGCCTCGGCGTAGTCGAGGCCCGACGACTTCGGCGGGACGGGTGGCGGCCCAGGCGACGCGGCGGCCCCGGGCCGAGCGGGCACCCGTCTCGTGCACCCGGCGGCGGATGTCGGCGCCGCGGGACGAGAACTCGCCGAGCACCGTCCGGCGGGATCGCCGGCGATCTCGGCGGTACGCCCCGGCGGCGGCGCCGTCCAGCGGACGCCCAATGCCGGGCACGGAGGTGCGCCTCGTAGACGGCAGACACGCAGCGTGCCGGTGGGCGTCGAGCCCGCGCCGGTCGCAGGCCGTCCAGCGGCCGTCACTCGCCGTGCACGAGGTTCGCCATCACGACGTGGCTGTGCAGGTGCGGGTCCCCGTTGCGGCTGACGGCGTGCGTGAACTGGCCGGCCACCATGCCGCTGGTCGGGATCACGACCGCTCCCGGCCCGCGGCACAGCCGAGACCCCGTGCGCTCCAGGTACGCCAGACCACCGGCCACCGCGGCCTCGTGCGCGTCGACGACGTGGCGCGCCACGTCCGGGCCGCCCAGTGCGAAGAGCACGCTCGCCGACTTCGGGGCGCTGAAGGTCAGGTCGAAGGCGGCGACGGTGACTCGCGAGGACCCGATGGGCCGTCCGGTCGCCGGGTGCAGGCCCGACAAGAGGCGGCGCACGCCGGCGGCGTCGAGCGGGCCGTCGCAACCCCAACCCGGCGGCCGCCGACCCGGTCCAGCGTGCCGGCACCGGGCCGGCAGCTCGCGACCGACGTCCGACAGGTAGTAGTCCGCCCCGTCCCGCCGGACGCCGTGGATCCCGAGCACGCCCGGGGAACGGTCGTCAGCTCCGGCGCAGCTCCACCACCGGGATCACCCGGTCGCCGGCGGTCTTCTCCGCGTACTCGGCGAAGCCGGGCTGGTACGGCCACCTGCGCCGCGAAGAGGCGGTCGCGCTCGGGCCCGGTGACCGGCGTCGGCGACGGCAGCGAAGCGCTCCGTCACCAAGCTCGACCCCCACCTCAGGATGCGCCACCAGGTTGTAGTACCAGTCCGGGTTGGTCGGTGCTCCCGCCCTTGGAGGCGACCACGTAGATCCGGTCGCCCTTCGAGCGAGCGCGACGAGCGGGTTCACCCGCTCCTTGCCCCGACTCGCGCCCCCGTGGTGGTGAGCAGGACGACCGGCGCGTCGCCGAAGGCGGCCACCTTGCCCTGGTTCGCCCGGAACTCGTCGATGACGCCCTGCGTTGAAGTCTCTGCGTTCCCATGGGCCGGACCCTAGTAACGGGCCAGCACCCGCCGGGCCGCGTCGGCGGCCAGCCCCGTCAACGAGCGGCGGGCTGACCACCCGGGCGGCGGGACCGAGTTGGAGCAGCAGCCGCTCGAACCAGGCCATCCCCGAGACGTCGAGCACGACGCCGGTCACCGCACCGTCGCCGTCGCGCACCACCGCCCGCACCGGCACGGATTCGGGCACCCACCCGGCGTCGGGACCCAGGCGCAGCTGCACCTCGACCGCGCCGGGCCCCGGCACGAACATCTCCTGCAGCGGCCGGTCCCGCAGCGCACGCGGTGGCGGCGGTCGTCCCGGCGCCGTCCACCCGTCGCGCACACGCACCGATCCGGTCCACCCTGAACCGGCGCATGTCGCCCGCCCGGTGACAGTACGCATCGAGATACCAGTGGCCGTCGATCGTGATCACCTGCACCGGCTCGACGACACGCGTGGTGAGCTCGTCACGCGACCCTGACAGGTAGTCGATCGAGACCGCCCCACCCACGTCCGCCGCCGCCCGCACCGCGGCCAGGTGCTCCGGCGCGTCCACGTCGAGACCGACCACCTCTCGCGACCCCAGCGCGGCGTCCAGCTTGGCCAAGGCACGTCGCAGCGCGTCGTCGTCGGAACCCGGGCACCGCCAGCAGCAACCGGGCCGACGCCGCCACGGCGAAGCCCTCCGCCGGCGTCAAGCCGCCGCGGCCGGGCGTACTCCGGGGGCAAGAACGCCGCGCACGGAATGCTCCGACACCTCGATCTCCATCAGCGTGTCCGGCGTGTACGGCGGCGTCCCGCAGCACGCCGCCAGCTCCAACTCCGCCACCAGCTCCTGCTCGTCCATCCCGAATCGCCGCGCCGCCTCGGCCGTCGGCGCCTCCCCCACCTGCGCCAGCCACCCGATCACGGCGAGCAGGCGGCGCAGACCGCCGGCTCGTCTCTGCTCCGGGGGCGGATCTGGTCCCGGCCGCCGCGCCGGTGCTGCCCTCATCGGGCGCGGCGGGCACCACCGGATCCGCCGGAAGTGTGTGCTTCTCGTTGGACTATGGCGTCGAGCCACGCAACGAGCTCGTCGCGGAAGGCCGGTGGATCCAAGATGGTGGCGTGATCGAGCAGGCCGAGCACCCACGAGCGGATGGCGGTGAACGACGACACGCCGAGGCACGAGGACGACCGACCCGTCGTCGGCGCGCGCGACCACCTTGTCCTCGCCGACCTCGTCGATGACCCGGCGTGCCTCGAGCGCGTCGACACGGACACGCATTGCCACCGCGTCGTCGCCCTCGGCCTCCCAGGGCTCGTCGGGCAGGGCCGCCTTCACGTCCACCTGCACGCCGTCGGGGACCGTGCCGCTGCCCGTCTCGCCGCGCGTCACGTCGCCGTCGATCCGGTCGACACGGAACGTGCGCACGCCTTCGCGCTCGACGTCCCACGCCACGAGGTACCAGTGCCCGAAGCGGAACCACAGGCCCACGGGTGCGACCACGCGGGAGGCACCGCGGCCGCCCCGGTACGCGAACGTCGGCCGTCGGCGCGTGTGCGGACCGCCTCGAACAGCTCGACGAGCGCGGCCGGCGGCACGAGCGACGCGATCGGCCGGACGTCGCCCAGGCCGGCCGCGCCCAACTTCAGCAGCGCATCTCGACCACTAGGATCGCCGAGGTGGACGCCGGCGACGGCGAGGTGGAGCGCGACCTGCTCGTCGGGTTCGAGATCGAGGTCGGGCAGGTAGAACGACTCGCGTTCGATCCGGTACCCGTACTGCTCGCGCGCCCGGCAGCCGTTCGGTGAGGACGGGGATGCCCTCGTCGCGAAGGAGCCGCTTGTCCCGCTCGAAGGCCTGGCGGCGCGCCGAGTGCTCGGCCGGGTAGCCCGGGACCTGGTGCGCGATGGCGTCGAGGGTCAGCGGGTGCTGCGCCTCGAGCAGGACGAGGACGAGGTCGGTGACGCGCTCGAGCCGATCGAGCTTCGGGGGGGCCTCCATCGACCAGAGCCTACGGCGGTGGGCGCGCCGTGATCGCCGCCGGGCACCCCTTCGACTGGCACCTCCACCTCTTCTGGCTGCTCGCCTTCCCCGTCCTCGTCGGTCTGTACCTGTGGGCCACCAGCGGCCGGACCACGACACGGCGACGCCGCGCCAGAAGGTGCTCTTCCTCGGTGGCGTGCTCGATCCTGGTGGTCGCGGTGACGTGGCCGCTCGGCGACCTCGCCGCGCACTGGCTGCTCGTGGCCCTCGTGCTCCAGCGGTTGCTGCTCACCCTCGCCGTGCCGCCGCTGCTCGTGCTCGGCACGCCCCGTCCCCTCATCGCCCGGCTCACCCGTCCCGCCCCCGTCGACGCGGTCCTGCGCGTCGCCGTGCGGCCGGCCCCGGCGGTGGCCATCGTCACCGTGATCGCCGTCGCGACGCTGACGACGGGTGCGGTGAGCCTGGCGGCCCGCTCGGACGCGGCCCGGGTCGTGATCGAACTGGTGGTGCTCGCCTCGGGGTTCGTCCTGTGGGCTCCCGTGCTGACAGAGCTGCCGGGAGCGCCACGGCTCTCGCCACTCGGGCGCGGCGGCTACCTGATCGTGCAGTCGATCGTGCCGAGCTTCCTCTCCATCGTCTGGATCTTCGCCCGGCACTCCCTGTACCCGCCCTACAGCCACCGGGGGAGGTGGTGGGCATGTCACCGCTGCTGGACCAGGAGCTGGCCGGCTTCGTCGCCAAGCTCAGCACGATCGCGGTGCTCTGGACCGTGGCCTTCGTCATCATGACCCGGGCCCAGTCGGCCGACGTCGCCGGGCAGGACGAGCCGCTCGATGTGGTCCGACGTCGAACGGGAGATCGAGCGGGCGGACCGGCGGGAACGGCGGAGCCGGTGGCTGCCCCCGCCGTCGTGATGGTGCACAATGGAGCCCTATGGGTGCAGCGGTGATGATCCGTGTCCGCGGACAAGCGGACGCGGCGGGACGAGCGACGGCGCCGTCTCGGACAGAACTTCCTTCGGCCTGAGCTCGCCGACTCCCTCGTCGCCGAGGCGGCCTTCGACGCCGGCTGCCCGGTCGTCGAGATCGGCGCGGGCGCCGGTGCGCTCACGTTCGCGCTCGGCGCGGCGGGACCTCGAGGTGGTCGCACTGGAAAAGGACCCGCATCTGGGCCTCCCGGCTGCGAGCGGAGGTGCGCCGGCGAGGGGTCGACAACGTCACGGTCCTCTGCTGCGACGCGCTGGCGTACCGGATGCCGCGACGCCCGTTCCGCGTCATGGGCTCCATCCCCTTCGGCGCGACGACGGCGATCCTGCGCCACCTGTTCGACGACACGCACAGCGCGCTGGTGCGGGCGGACCTCGTCGTGCAGTGGGAGGTGGCGCGCAAACGCGCCGCGACGCCGCCCACGACGTTGCTGTCCACCACCTGGGCGCCGTGGTGGTGCTTCGACGTCGGGCGCCGCATTCCGGCGTCGGCCTTCCGCCCCGTCCCCGCGGTCGACGCCGCGGTGCTGCGGGTGACGCGCCGCACGCCACCACTGCTCCCCGAGCACATGGCCGGCGCCTATGCGACGTTCGTCCGCCAGGAGTGGCAGTAGCGTCTCGGTTCTCGTATGGAGGAGACGTGGTCGGTGCCCGACGTCTACCTCCTGACCGAGGGGTCGGAGGGAACCGTCGCCGTCCCCGACCTCACGCTCACGTTCCTCGACAGCGGCGTCGCCCTGGACAAGGCCGACGGCGATCACGTCTGGTCGAGCCCGTGGGACCAGCTCGAGGAGATGTCGCCGGTCGAGCGCTCCGAGCTCCCCGACGGTCGCTCGGGTGTCGTCATCGTCGTCGTCGAGCGTGCCGGCCGTCGGGCAACACCGCTTCGTGCTGGCCGCCGACGAACCGGCCGAGACGGAGGCGACCATTCGCCGCCGCGCCGGCGCCGCACGGGTTGCGGACGAAGAGGCGGCGGCGAAGCCGGCGGTCTCCAAGGCGCTGACTGCGCTGATCGTCCTTGCCGCCCTTGCCACGATGACGGCGCTGCTGCTCTCAGCCGTGCACGTCATCCACTTCTGACGTGGTCAGGCCAGCGACGCGCTCCGCAGCTCGTCGAGCGAGAGTTCCGCCGTCTGGTTGCCGCCGCACTGCGGGCAGTGCTCGACGTGGCGCCACGAACGAAGGAGACGGGTGCCCTCGGGGTTCAACAGGACCACGAAGGACTCGGAGATCGGGTCGATCTCGAGGCCGTAGTAGATCGCGCCATGCGGTGGTCGCTGCGTGGGCGTCGAGCGCCAGGCCCTTGAGGACGCGCCGGAACCGCATGCGCTCGGTATCGAAGATCCATGTGCTGTGGCAGGACTCGAGCACAAACAGAGAGTCGTCCGTGGGGGGGACCACGTCGCTGATCATGCCCGATACTTTCCCGAGATGGGCGTCGAATCCAGCTCAGCACCGTTACAAATGGGTGACAATTTACGTTTTCCCAGGTTGAACCCCTATTGCGGCCCGGCGTCGTGCTTCCGGCCGACCACCAGCTCGCGCTTGGTGCTGAGCTGGCGGAGGACGGAGCACAGGACGATCCGACTGTCGGCCGGGTCGACCACCTGGTCGACCAGTCCCCGCTCCGAGGCCGGCCACGGGTTCAAGTAGGCGTCCTCGTAGGCCATCTCTTCGTCGGCCCGGGCCCCGGCCTCCAAGCCCCGGTACAGGATCTGCACCGCACCCGACGCACCCATGACCGCCACCTCGGCCCCCGGCCAGGCCAGGCAGATGTCGTTGCCGATGCCCCTCGAGTCCATGACGATGTAGGCGCCTCCGAACGCCTTGCGCAGGATGAGGCACAGCCGGGGCACGCTCGCCTGTGCGTAAGCGAAAGCGAGCTCGGCCCCGTGGCGGATCATCCCCCGCCACTCGAGGTCCTTGCCCGGGCAGGAAGCCGGGCGTGTCCACCAGGCTCACGATCGGCAAGTTGAACGCGTCGCACAGGCGGACGAAGCGCGCCGCCTTCTGCGAGGCCGCGATGTCGAGCGTCCCCGCCAAGATCCGGGGCTGGTTCGCCACGAACCCCACCGGCATCCCTCCCATCCGGGCGAACGCGGTGACGATCTGGCCGGCCCAGCGCGGCCAGAGCTCCTGGTAACTCGCCGTCGTCGCACAGCGAGCGCACCACGTCGCGCACGTCGTACGTCGCCGCCTTGCGGTCCGGGATCACCGTGCGCAGCTCCGGCGTCGAGCGCAGCACCGAATCGCTCACCGGCGCCAGCGGCGGGATCTCGTCGGTGCTCGAAGGCAGGTACTCCAACAGCTCGGCCACCGCGCCGTCGACGTCGTCGGACTCGACAGCTGCACAGCCCGCTGGCCGTCGCGTGCACGCCGTCACTCGCCCAGCTCGCCCAGCCCCACCTGCCTGCCGGTGAACTCGGCCACCATCTGGGGCCCCGACACGAAGGCCACGGCGTCGGCGTTCATCACGACGAGGTCCGCGAGCCCGAGCAGCAGCGCCGGCCCGGACACCACCGGTCCCGTCGCGGCGGCGATGACCGGGACCTGCCCGCTACAGCGTGAGATCGCCGCCGCCGCCCGCCCCCATCCGTGCAGGGCCGCCACGCCGTCTTGGACGTCCGCGCCGCTCGATACGACGAAGAACACGAACGGCATCCCCAAGTTCCGAGCCTGGTCCGCCGCCTCGGCCAGCCGCACCCCGTCGGCGTGCGTGATGGCGCCCCGCCGCATCGACCCGAGCGCCCGGCAGATGACGGCGTTGCGCCCTCCGATTCGCCCCACCACCGACGTGACGGCGCCGACGATGCCCTTGCCGACGTCGACATCGGACGTTGTCGTCATTCCCGCCGAATGTAGACCGTTCTCCTCTCGATGGCGCCCGCCGCTGCTGCCCCGGCCCCCGTTGTTGCCATGTCGCCGCCATCCCACGCCGAGCTGGCCCGTCTCTCGGACGCCGAGTTGATGGAGGAGGCCGCCGCCACCTCCCGGGCTCTGGCCTCTCTGGCGGGACGCTTCGTGTTGGTGACCGCCGAGCTCGACCGGCGCGAGGGCTGGCGGGCCGAGGGCGCCACCTCGCTCGAGTCCTGGATCACCGAGCGCTGCGGGGTGTCCGTCCCCACGGCGAGGGCCTATGCCGCCGTCGGCGAGCGGCTCTTCGACCTGCCCCATCTGGCCGCCGGGCTCTGCGAGGGGACCCTCAGTTTCGACAAGGTGCGCGCCGTGGCCGAGAGCGCGAGCCCCGAACGCGACGCCGAATGGGCCGAAGCGGCCAAGGCGTCCTCCGTGCGGCAGCTGGCCGAGCTCGCCCGCTCGAGCCGGGGTCCCTCAGAGGCCCAGGCCCACGCCGCCCACGACGCCGCGATCGCTGCGCTTCAACGACACGCTGCGCACCATCAGCGCCCAGCTGCCCGAAGAGTCCTATGCCACGGTGCGCGCCCGCCTCGAGTCCAAGGCCCGGGCCCATCCCTCCGATGGCGAGACCGGCTGGGACCAGCGCCTGGCCGACGCCTTCGTCGAGGTGGTGAGCGCCCCCGATCCCGGAAAGGGCCCGCGCACCAGGTCCAGCCCCTTACGTCGTGGTGGCGCACACTCCCCTCGAGACTCTCCTCGACGAGCAGAGCACGTTGTGCGCCGAGCTCGAGCGCAGCGGGCTCATCAGCGCCGAGACCCTTCGGCGTCTGGCTTGCGACGCCACGCTCGTCGTCGCGGTCGACGACGACGTGGGCCACACCATGTACGAGGGCCGGGCCACGAGGGACCCGACCGAGACCCAGCGCCGGGAGCTCTGGCGCCGGGACCGGCACTGCCGATTCCCCGGCTGTACCAATGCAACCTTCACCAACGCCCATCACCTCGACCCCTGGACGCCGTCGGGCCGAACAGACCTGCCCAACTTGGTGCTGCTCTGTGCGCACCACCACCACCGGGTCCATGCCAAGGAGTGGACGGTGACCGGCAACGCGAACGCTGAGCTGCGCTTCGTCGGCCCCTCGGGCCGGGTCATGCTCTCGCGCCCCTCGCCGCTGTGGACCAGGGTCAGCCGGCCGCGGCCGGCCTCAGCTGAGGATCACTGACCTACCGCCGAGAAGTACAAGGAAGGAAGGGTAAGTAAAGAGGAAGGGGCCGAGAGAAGACGTGACGGAGATAAAAGGAAAGAGCCGTTAGATGTGGTTCGTCTCGGCCCGTCGCCACGGCCCCGAGCGACCGCCCAGCCTTCTCCCACAGCGCCACGTGCTCGATCGTCATGGTCCTGTCCGCCGACTTGCACATGTCGTAGACGGTCAGGGCGGCCACTGAGCAGGCGGTCATCGCCTCCATCTCGACGCCGGTGCGGTCGACTGTCTCGACCTGGGCCTCGACCTCGACGTAGTCGTCGCCGATGGAGAAATTGATGCCGATCGAGCCCACCAGGACCGGATGGCACATCGGGATGAGATCGGCCGTCCTCTTCGCGGCCTGGATCCCGGCGATCCGCGCCGCCGCCATCACGTCCCCCTTGGTGATGGCGTTGTTGGCCACCTTGGTCGTGGTCTCGGGCAGCATGGAAACCCGGCAGCGGGCCAGGGCTCGACGGTGGGTGGGCTCCCGGGGTGTGACGTCGACCATGCGGGCTCCGCCCAGCGGGTCGAGATTGGCCAGCATGCGGTCGGACACGAGGAAGCAGTCTACGACCTGGGCGGACCGCCGCCCGTCGTCGCCCGAATCGTCGCGGCGGGTAGACTTGGCACTCGCAGGCGGTGAGTGCCAACGACGGAGGGATCCAGTGCCGACCTATGAATACGCGTGCACGGCGTGCGGGCATCGGCTCGAGGCCGTCCAGAGCTTCACGGACGACCCGCTGACCGAATGCCCCGAGTGCGGCGCGGCGCTGCGCAAGGTCTACAGCCCTGTCGGGATCGTGCTCAAAGGGAGTGGCTTCTACAAGACCGACTCGCGGGCCGCGGCGAAGTCGAACGGCAAGTCCTCCGACGCGACCAAGTCGGACGAGACAGAGCGGCGACAAGGGACCCGTCAAGAGCGACTCGGATTCGTCGAAGGGCAGCGGGGACACGTCGAAAAACGGGGACTCGACCACCAAAGAGGCCAAGCCGACCACCCCGGCCAAGCCGGCCACCCCGGCCGCCAGCTCCAGCTGATCAGTCGCCGCTGAGCGCCATGTCGGCGATGGCCAGGGTCTGGCCGGCGGCCACGCCGGGGAGCCAGCGCAGGTCGGCGCCGATCTCGACCACCGATTGCAGCATGCGCTGCAGCGTGGAGGCCACGGTCACCTCGCGCACCGGCTGACCGAACGACCCGCCCTCGATCAGCAATCCCTCCGCCCCAACCGAGAAGTCCCCGCTCACCGGGTTGACGCCCGAGTGGACGCCTGTCACCGACTGGACGTAGAGCCCCTCTCCCACCGCGGCCAGGATCTCGTCCTGGCCCAGGCCCCCCGGCGTCAGCACGAGGGCACGGCAGCCGGCCGAGGGTGTGCCGGCAAAGCCGCCGCGCACGGCGGAGCCTGTCGAGGCCGCGCCGGCGCGACGGGCCGACACGGTGTCGAAGACAAACATCCGCAGGATCCCATCGGAGATGAGGACGTTGCACCGGCAGGCCACGCCCTCGCCGTCGTGTGAGGCGGCGCCGTAGGCCCGGCCGTCGGTCGGGTCGTCGACCAGGGAGAACGACGGAGCCGCCACCGGCTCCCCCGTTCGCCCGGCGAAGAACGAGCGTCCCTTCACCAGCGCCTCACCGGAGAGCGCCGACGCGATGACACCGAGCAACGTCGAGACCACCCGGGGATCGAACACGACCGTGCAGTGGGTCGAGCGCGCCTTCTGCGCGCCCAGCATGCGCGTCGCCGCGCAACACCGCGTCGTCCATCGCCTCGTCCGGCACCAGATCGCCCGGACCGCGCCCGACGCTGAACCCAGCGCCGGTCTGGGTGTCTGCACCCTCGCCGGCGATGGCATCGACGGAGAGGAACGCGTTCGTGCGGCGCCGGTACGACGAGATGCCGGTCGTCGTGACGAGTGCGACCTCCACCCGGCTGTCCGAGTAATCGGCCGAGGAGACCTGGCGCACACGTGGATCCGAGGCACGAGTCGCCCGCTCGAGCTCGAGCGCCAGCGCGACCTTCTTCTCCATGGGTGTGGCGGCGACCCCGTCGTCCCAGAGGTCGAGCTCCACCGCGGCCACGCCGTCGGGCTCGGCCAGGACGACGTCGGGGTCGGGCGTGGCGAAGCGCGCGGTTGTCGCGGGCGTCGGCCAGCGTGGCGGCCAGGACCGCCGGGTCGAGGGATCCGGCCCAGGCGAAGCCGACCTGGCTGCCCCCACCGCCGGGATCATGAGCACGCGGATGCCGACGCCCGAGGAGTCGGCCGAGGTGAGCGACTCGACCGCTCCTTCGTACGCGCGCACCTCGTTCTCGGTGCCACGCGTGGCGTAGACCTCCATGCCTTCGCCGGGACGGGCTTGCGCCACGACGGAGTTGGCCAACTCGAGGAGATCGTGCTCGCTCACGCGGTGCCTCCGAGCGTGACGCCGGTGATGCGAAGCGTCGCCTGACCGCAGCCGACCGGGACGCTCTGCCCGTCCTTGCCGCAGGTACCCGGTGTCATGTCGAAGTCGGTGGCCACCGCGTCGATGCGACGCAGCACCTCGGGCCCGTTCCCGATGAGATTGGCGTCGCGCAACGGCTCGGTGATCCGACCGTTCTCAATCAGATAGGCCTCGGTGGTGCCGAACACGAAGTCGCCGGTGGCGGTGTTGACCTGGCCGCCGCCGAGTTTCTTCACGTACACGCCCGACGGGGTCTGGGCGATGATCTCGTCGGGGTCCTCGGCGCCGGCGAGGAGATAGGTGTTGGTCATCCGCACCATGGGCAGGTGCTGGTAGCTCTGCCGGCGGCCGTTGCCCGACGGGGCGCGGCCCTCCTTGCGCGCCCGGAGCCAGTCCCACATGTAGTCAGTGAGGACGCCGTTCTCGATGAGCACGTTGCGCGCCGGGGCGTGCCCTTCGTCGTCGATGGCGAAGTTGCCCCACTCGCCGAGCACGGTGCCGTCGTCGACGAGCGTGACGAGCGGGCTGGCGACGAGCTCGCCGACCTGCCCGGTGTAGACCGACGAGTCCTTCAAGATGTGGTCGGCCTCGAGGCCGTGGCCGCATGCTTCGTGGAAGAGGATGCCGCCGCTCCCGCCCGCGATCACGATCGGCACCTCGCCCGAGGGCGCCGGCCGAGCCGACAACTTGGTCAGCGCGCGCTCGAGCGGCCGCGTGCGCGATGTCCTCGACCCGGTGGCGCTCGAAGATCTCGTAGCCCTCGGTACGGGCCAGCGATTCGTAACCGGTCTGCATCCCCGTGTCGCCGTTGGCCACGCAGACGACGTTGAAGCGGGTGCGGATCTGGTCGTCTTGGGCGTAGAGGCCCTCGGAGTTGGCGACCAGCACGCGCCGCCGGCTGTCGCCGCAGCCCACCTGCACCTGGCTGATGGCGTCCCCAGAGGCGCGGGCCGCTTCGTCGGCGCGGGTCAACAGCTCGAGTTTGCGGGCCTTCTCCACGGTGTCCGGTGACGTGCGGTCGCCGCTGCCGTGGGCCGAGAGCGGGTCGAGCGCCACGATGCGCACGCCGCCGTCGTCTTGGCGGGCGACGGCCGCCGCAGCGCGGGCCGCCGCCAGCAGACCGGGCTCGCTGAGGTCCGCCGTGTGGGCGAAGCCGGTCGTCTCGCCGTCGACCACCCGGATCCCCGCCCCGCGGTTGCGACCCGACGACAGCTCCTCGACCCGGCGGTCGTCGAGCATGGCGCTGGCGGTCACAGCGTCCTCGGCGAACACCTCGGCCATGTCACCACCCCCTGCCAGGGCGGTGGAGAGCACGCGTTCGAGCACGTCAGAATCGATGAGGGCAGCGTCAGGCACCCAGGTATCGTAATCGTCGTGACGACAACCGCAGCCGGGCACGGGCCACACGCGGGCCTGAGCGCGCAGATCGAGCTGACCGTGGGCGACGAGGACACCGCCGAGCACTTCCGCTCGGGCGACGTCCCGGTGCTCGCCACGCCCCGGCTCATCGCGCTGTGCGAAGAGGCCACCTGCCGCGCCACCGACGGGCATCTCACCGACGCGCAGGCGAGCGTCGCGACCCGGGTGCAGTTCGACCATCTCGCCCCCGTTGCCATCGGCTCGGTCGTGCTGGCCGAGGCGACGCTCGTCAAGGTCGAGGGCCGCCGCCTCGTCTTCACCGTCTCGGCCGCCCGCCTCGAGAACGACGGCGGTGGACTCGTGGGCGCCGGTCGGGTCACGCGGGTCGTGGTGGACCGGGCCGCCTTCTTGGGGAAAACGGGCAAGCCCTGACGCGCGATGCGCACGCTGCTGGCCGGCGCGGGACCGGTCGTCGCAGCGTTCGCGACCTTCGGCCTGTTCTGGGGCAGTTGGGCGGTGATGCTCTTCAACATCCAGCACGCCTTCGGCCTCAACGACTCCCAGCTCGGCATCCTGCTGGCCGTCGCCATCGCCGTGGCCGGCGGGTCGAGCGCGGTCATGGCGCACCTGTGCGCCCGCGTGGGCGCCCGGCGACTGCTGTGGATCGCGCTGTTCGCCTGGGCCGTGTTGCTCTGCGTGCTGGCCGCCATGACCGACAAATGGGCCTTCGCCGTCGTCCTCGTCCTGACCGAGGTGGCGGGCGGCTCCATCGACACCGCCATGAACGCGGAGGCCTCGCACCGACTCGTCGGGCACCCCGCGATGCTCGTGCGCCTGCACGCCCTCTTCAACGGAGGGGCGTTGGCCGGGGCAGCCGTCGCGGCCCTGCGTGATCCACGCCGGCGTGTCCTGGCGCTGGATCTGGCCCGGCATCGCCGTCGTGGCCCTGGCGGTCGGGGTGTGGGCCGCCGCCACCGATCCCGGCGCGTCCGAGGCGGCGGGCACCACCGGATCGACCGGCCAGCACCCCATGAGGCGGCTGCGACAAGAAGGCCTCCTCTTGTTGTTGTTGGTCTTCGCCCTGGCGGAGATCACCGAGGGCGGCGTCGACACCTGGGGCGTCCTCTACCTGCGCAACCACCTGGCCACGGGCGTGCTGCTCGGCGCCGGGGCCTACGTGGTCGGCCAGGCGGTGGCGGCCACCACGCGGGGCGCCGGCGGGCCGCTGCTGGGGCGGCTGTCGAGCCGCCACGCCCTGATCGTCGGCGGGTGCGTCGCGGGTAGCGGCATCTTGCTCGAGTCGCTCACGTCGCTGTCGGGGCTGGCCGCCGTCGGTCTGGCGCTGGGGGCGGGCGGCGCATCGTTGTTCTGGCCGCTCGTGATGAGCACGGTCAGCCGCATGGCCAGCCAGGTCGTCAGCACCGTCGGGACGTTCACGGCGGCTGGGTACGTGGGTTGGGTCGCCGGCGCGCCCATCGTCGGCTGGGTCTCCCAGACGCTCGGGGCTCGCGCGAGGGTTGCAGGTCCTCGCCTTGTCCTCCTTCGGCGTCGCCGGGTGCACCCTGCTGAGCGGCAACCGGTCCCGTCATGAGGGGGTCGTGGGCGTGCCACGGGGTAGCGTGGACGGATCGCCATGATCCTGCAGAGCATCGAGACCCCGGCCGACGTGAAGGGCCTGAGTTACGAGGAACTGGACGAGCTGAGCGCTGAGATCCGCAGCTTCATCGTCGACACGGTGACCACGACGGGCGGGCACCTGGGGTCGAATCTGGGTGCAGTGGAGCTGACGCTGGCGCTGCACCGGGTCTTCGACTCGCCCCGCGACGTCATCTTGTGGGACACGGGCCACCAGGCCTACGTGCACAAGCTGCTGACGGGGCGTCGCTACGGGTTCAAGAACCTGCGGATGGCGGGCGGGATGAGCGGCTACCCGAGCCGGGCGGAGTCGGAACACGACTGGATCGAGAACAGCCACGCCTCGACGGCCTTGTCGTACGCGCACGGGATCGCATCGGGGTTTGCCGTGCGGGGCGTGGGGGCCGAGCGGCGCGTGGTCGCAGTGGTGGGCGACGGTGCGCTGACCGGGGGCATGGCCTACGAGGCGCTGAACAATCTGGGCCACTCCCACCGTCGGGTGGTGATCGTGCTGAACGACAACGGCCGCTCGTACGCGCCGACCGTGTCGCAGCTGTCGCAATCGTTGACGTCCCTGCGGCTGAACCCGACGTACACGGCGGCCCGTGAGCGGCTGCGGCTGCGCCTGCGAGAGCTGCCGGCCTTCGGCGAGCTCGCCTATTCGAGCGTGCACTCCTTGACCGAGCGCGTTGCGCGAGATGGTGGCGCCGCACACGTTCTTCGAGGCCCTGGGTGTGCGGTACGCGGGGCCGATCGACGGACACGACATCGAGCACATGGAGCAAGCCTTCACGCACGCCGCCGAGTGGGACGGGCCGATCGTCGTCCACGTGCTGACCCAGAAGGGCCGCGGGTACGCGCCGGCCGAAGAGGACGAGGTGCAGCGCCTGCACGACGTGAAGGCGACGCAGACGGTGGCGCTCGAGAACACCGTGGGGAGCTCGGCCGGGCGGGCCGTCGGCGGCTCGGCGGCATCGGACGGTGGCGGGCTGTCCTCGCCGGGATCAGTGCCTGAAACCGCGGTCGACGAGGGGATGCCGCATGCGGCGACCTATACGGATGCCTTCTCTCGTGCGCTGCTGGCGGTGGCCGCCGAAGACCCGCGGGTGGTGGCGCTGACCGCGGCGATGCCGGGGCCCACGGGACTGCTGGCCTTCCAGGCCCGCTACCCGGATCGCTTCTTCGACGTGGGCATCGCCGAACAGCACGAGGCGACGTCGGCTGCGGGCATGGCCATGGCCGGGCTGCGACCGGTGGTGGCGGTGTACTCGACGTTCTTTTCGCGGGCGTTCGACCAGGCCAATCTCGACGTCGGGCTGCACGGCTGCCCCGTGGTGTTCGTGCTCGACCGGGCCGGCATCACCGGCGACGATGGTCCCTCACACCACGGCGTGCTCGACATGGCGCTGGCGTTATCGATCCCGGGCATGACGGTGTTCGCCCCGTCGACGGCCGAAGAGGTGGCACCCATGCTGCAGGCCGCACTGGCACTGCCCGGTCCGTCCACCATCCGCCTGCCCAAGACGGCGCCGCGGCACGTGGCGTTTGACGACGTGGGGACAGGGCTCGAAGCCCGGCAGCTACGCGCCGGCGACGGGTCGGTCTGCTTGCTGGGTGTGGGGAAGACGGTGGGTTCGTGTCTCGACGCCGCCGAGGAGCTGGCGGCCGATGGGATCGACGCGACGGTCTGGGACGTGCGCGTGGTCTGCCCACCCGACGTCTCGATGCTCGCCGACGCGGCTCGACACGGGCTCGTGGTGAGCGCAGAGGACGGGGTGCGCCACGGTGGCGCCGGCGCGTTCCTCATCGACGCGATGACCGCCCAGGTCGAGTCGGCGGCGCTCCCTCTCCCCCGCGCGGGTGCTGGGCATTCCCCGCCAGTACCTGGTGCAGGGAAAACCAGATGCCATCTTGGCCTCGTTGGGGTTGGACGGAGCGGGGATCGCCGAAAGCGTCCGCAGTCACGTCGATATCCCTTCGGTGGCGCCCGCGGCGGAGGCTGATCCGCCGCACTGACGGACCGCCCCGCTCGAGCGGTCCGCCTTGCGATTTATGGCAGCGGCAGGTTGGCGCCGTTCTGCCGCACGAAGTCGTTGACGGCGTAATACGCCTCGATCGACTCGCCGGCGTCGCCCCAGAAGCCCTCCTGGACGTCGTGCGCCATTTGGACCTTGGCGACATAGTGGTTGTTGACATCGGTGATCTCGAGCTCACCCCGGCCCGAGGGGACGAGGTCGCCGATGATGTCGAACACGCCGGCCTCGTAGCAGTAGATGCCGGTCACGCAGTACTCCGATGCCGGCACCTCGGGCTTCTCCTCTATGTGGACGACGCGTCCGTTGTCGCCGAACGCGGGCACGCCGAGGTGGCGCAAATGTTCGGGCTCTTGCACCTTCGAGAGAAGGATGCGCGCGCCGGTGGGGTTGGCGCAGAACGCGTCCACCATCGGCTTGATGGAGCGCTCGACGATGTTGTCCGCGAGCATGACGAGCACCGGGCCGCCCTCCGCGAAACGGGCGGCCAGTCCGAGCGCTTCGGCGATGCCACCCGCTTTCTCCTGATACGCATAGGACAACTGCTTGATGCCCCACTCGTGTCCGTTCCCCAGCAGGCGCAAGAACTCCCCCGCGTGGGTCCCGCCGGTGACAAGCATGATCTCGTCGATGCCGCTGGAGACGACCGCTTCGATGGACCAGGCGATCATGGGCCGGTCGTAGATGGGGAGCAGATGCTTGTTCGTGATCCGGGTCAGAGGATAGAGCCGCGAACCCGTTCCGCCGGCAAGGATCACGCCTTTCATTTCGTTCCCGCCGAGTGCATGGGGCTGTTTCTAGTCGAACAGCAGGACGCCGCGCGCCACGCGGCCGGCGTGCATCTCGTCGACGACCTCGCCGAAGCGGTCCAGGGGCCGGGTCAGCGAGACCAGCTCGTCCAGCATGAGCAACCCCGCCTGGTAGAGGTCGATCATGAGAGGGATGTCATGGTGCGGACGGGCCGAGCCGTACCGGCAGCCGAGCAGGCCGCGATCGACATAGGCAAGCGCGTTGACGTCGACAGGTACCTCGGTGCCGCGTGGTGGGATGCCGATGGCGACGGCGTTGCCACCCCAGTCAAGGCAGTCCAGCGCGCTCTTGAGCACCGCCGCGTTCCCGACACAGTCGAAGGCCCACGTGACCCCGCCGAGCGGGAAGAGCGCGCCCGCGGCCGACTCCTTGTTCGCCGGGACCAGCTCGCGCACGGCGGCCGCCGCGTCGCCCGCGCTGGCGTCGACGAAGTGAGTGGCACCGAACTGGCGGCCCAAGTCCTCCTTGGCCGCCACCGTGTCGACGGCGACGATGCGGGTGGCCCCCGCGATGCGCAGCCCCTGGATCACGTTGAGCCCGACCCCGCCGACTCCGAACACGGCGGCCGTCTCACCCGGACGCACTTTGGCGCGGTTGAGTACGGCACCGACACCGGTCAGCACGCCACAGCCGATGAGGCACGCCGAGGTGAGAGGGACGTCCTTGGGGATCCGCACCGCCTGCACCTCGTTGACGATGGTCACCTCGGAGAAGACCGAGGCGGCGGCGAAGTTCGAGGCCGGCTCGCCCTTGAAGGTGAACGGGGTCGTGATGTTCCCGAGCGAGCTCTTGCACATGGTGGGGTGTCCGGTGCTGCAGGCACGGCACGCCCCGCAGCTGGCCAGCGTGGCGATCACCACGTGGTCGCCACGCTTGACCGACCGCACGGCATCGCCGACGGCCTCGACGATGCCGGCACCCTCGTGACCGAGCACGGCCGGCGCCGGAAAGGGGATGGTGCCGTCGATGACCGAGAGGTCGGAGTGGCACACGCCGGCCGCTTGCATGCGGATCTGCACCTCGTTGGGCCCCGGTCCTCGTACCTCGAGCGCGTCGCTGACTTCGACGCCCTCCCCTGTGTAGACGATGCCTCGCACTTACTTGCTCCTCTCGCTGGTGACGACGTGGTCCGCGCCCTGCTTGTAGCGCTGGCGCAGCTCGCGCTTGAGCACCTTGCCGCTGGCGTTGACCGGCAACTCGTCGACGAGCACCACGCCGCGTGGGACTTTGTAGTTGGCCATGACCCCCCGAGACCAACCGAGGATGGCTCGACCGAGCTCGTCGGGGTCGGCGTCGTCCGACAACGACACGATATAGGCGCATCCGACCTCGCCCATCCGCTCGTCGGGCACCCCCACCACAGCGACCTGAGCCACGTCCTCGTGGCCGCGCAGGATGGCCTCGATCTCCGCAGGGTACGCGTTGAACCCGCCGACGACGAACATGTCCTTGACACGATCGGTGATGGTCACGTTGCCCGCCTCGTCCATCACGCCCACGTCGCCGGTATGGAGCCACCCATCAGCGTCGATGGCGTCGGCGGTGGCCTCCTCGTTGCCCCAGTAGCCCGACATGACGGTGTAGCCCCGGACGACGATCTCGCCGGGCTCGCCTGCCGGCACCTCCTTGCCCCCGGCGACAGCACGCACCTCGAGGTCGGGGATGGCGCGTCCCGAGGTGCCGGCGATGATCTCGGAGGGGTCGCTGCGGCGGCACATGGTGACCGTCCCGCAGGACTCGGTCAGCCCGTACGCCGTGAGGACCGTGCCGAAGCCGAGCTCCGAGCGCATGGCATGGACGAGCTCGACCGGCACCACGGCGGCGCCCGTCACCCCGAGGCGCAGCGACGACAGGTCGTGCGACGCACGCCCGGGGTCCGCCAGCAGTGTCTGGTAGAGCGTGGGTGGCCCGGGGAGCACGGTGATGCGCTCCGCGGCGATGCGAGCCATGACGGCCGTCGCGTCGAAGACGGGCTCGGGGACGACGGTGGCGCCGGCCATGAGGCACGCGAGGATCCCCGCCTTGTAGCCGAACGTATGGAAGAACGGATTGACGACGAGGTAGCGATCCCCCGCCTCGAGTCCGACGATCGACGACCAGGTACCGAAGGTGCGCAGTGTCTGCGCGTGTGTGGTGGCGGCCCCCTTGGGGTACCCGGTGGTGCCCGAGGTGAAGATCAGGTCGGACGTGTCATCGGGCTCGACTGTCGCCGCCCGGGCTGCGGTAGCCCCGGGATCCACAGCATCACCGGCCTCGAGGAACGCGGCCAAGCTGATCGCCGGCACGCGCGAGGCGCGCTCGTCGGGCCCCCCGAGGTCGCCCTTCAGGACGACGATGCGCTCGAGCGCGCCGGTGTCCTCTCCCTTCAGCATGGCGGGATAGTCGGCGCCGAGGAAGCCGCGCACGGTGAGCAGGGTGGTCGCGCCGGACGTGCGCAGGATATAGGCGGCTTCGCCCCCTTTGAACCTCGTGTTCAGAGGAACGAGCACGGCCCCGGCACGGAGCAGGCCCAGCGCGGCGAACATCCATTCGGCACAGTTGGGCGCCCAGAGCGCGACGCGGTCCTTTGTTTGCAGACCAGCCGCGACGAAACCGCGGGCGTAGCGATCGACCTCCGCGGCCAGCTGCGCATACGTGAGGCGAACCGACCCGTCCACGATCGCTTCCGTCGCGCCGTGACGAACGGCCGCGTCCTCGACGAGCGAAGGCACCGTCCCCCAGATCAGAGTCTGCGCGCGGGTCCTCCTGGTCGGCCGGCGCTCCGCCGATGCCCGTCATGGGTGCTGGCTGCTCACCGAGATGACCTCGCCCGAGAGGTAAGACGAGTAATCGCTGGCGAGGAACACGATGACGTTGGCCACCTCCCAGGTCTCGGCGCCACGCCCGAACAGCTCGCGCCGACGCAGGACGGCCAGGTCCTCGTCGGGTATGGCCCTGTTCAAGAAGGGGTGCTCGGCCAAGCTGGGCGACACCGCATTGACCCTGACGCCGGACGGTGCCGCCTCGGCTGCGGCGCAGCGCGTCAGCGCCATCACCCCTGCCTTGGCCGCCGCGTAGTGCGCCTGGCCCGCCTGGGCCCGCCACCCGAGCACGGATGCGTTGTTGACGATGACGCCGGACCTCTGACGCAGCATGTGACTGAGCGCGGCACGCGTGCAGCGGAACGTGCCGGTCAGGGTGATGTCGAGGACAGTCGACCATTGGTCGTCGGTCATCTCGATCAGCGGCACCGTCCCGCCGAGACCCGCGTTGTGCACCGCCACGTCGATGCGCCCGAAGCGCTCCACCGTCCCGTCGTAGAGCGTGCCGACCTGTGACTCCTCACGCACGTCGCAGACGATGGCGTGCACCCTGGCCGTCCCGTCGGATGTGTCGGCGGCGAGCTGTGCGGCCGTCTCGGCCAGTCGTCGTTCGTGGGCGTCCGAAATGACGACAGATGCGCCTTCTTCGAGACAACGCCGGGCCGTCGCCGAGCCGATGCCCGTGCCCGCCGCAGCGGTCACGATGACGACCTTGCCCTCGAGCAGGCCGTGGCCGCCGGGAGGCGGAGGTGGCGGAGGAGGGTCGAACGACGCATCCAGGTTCGTGCTCATGCCACCCCTTTCGGCTCCGCAGGCAGACCGAGGACGCGCTCACCGATGATGTTGCGCTGGATCTGGTTGGAGCCGCCGTAAATCGTCTCAGACCGGGCGAACAGGAAGGAGCGCTGCATCTCCCCCAACCCGTACCCCCCGTTCTCGGGCAGCGGGTCCCCGTCGAGAACCATCGCCCGCGGGCCGATGACCGACATGGCCAGCTCACCGAGCCGACGATGCCAGCTCCCCCAGTACAGCTTGGCAATCGATGCCTCGGGCGGGGCAACCGGGCCATCGACGCCGGCGAGGGAGCGCAACGTGTTGTAGCGCATGATCGTGAGCTCGATGTCCGCCTGCGCCAATCTCTGACGCACGACCGGATCGCGCGCCCGACCGTTCTCTTTCGCGAGGGCCACGATCTTGTCGAGCTCACGACGGAATCCGAGCTGGTGGCCGAGGAGTGCCACGCCGCGTTCGAAGGCGAGCGTGGCCAGGGCCACGCGCCAGCCGTCGTCGACGCCACCCACGACGTTGTCGGTGCTCGTGCGGGCGCCGTCGAAGAAGACCTCGTTGAACTCGCTCGTGCGGGTCAACTGCATGATCGGTCGTATCTCGACGCCCGGCTGGTCCATCGGCACCAACAGATAGGACAGCCCCTTGTGCCGCGTCGACTCGGGGTCCGTGCGGCAGACGACGAAACACCAGTCCGCCTGGTGCGCCAGCGACGTCCACACCTTCTGGCCGGTCACGACCCACTCGTCGCCGTCGCGAACCGCCCGCGTCTTCACGTTGGCCAGGTCGCTCCCGGCGTCAGGCTCCGAGTATCCCTGGCACCACAGCTCGTCCCCCTCCCGGATCGGCGGGAGGAAGCGCGCCCTCTGGGTGGGTGTCCCGTAGTGGATCAAGGTGGGGCCGAGGAGCCCTTCACCCATGACGTTGACGCGCCCGGGCGCGGCGGCCCGGGCGTACTCCTCGTTGAAGATGACCTGCTCGGTCATGGAGGCGCCGCGACCGCCGAACTCGCTGGGCCAGCCGAGGCAGGTCCAGCCGCCGTCGGCCAGGACCTTCTCCCAGCGCCGCCGGATCTCGAAGCCGAAGGTCTCGTCGCCCGAGCCTCCGCGTCCTCCGAGCTCGGCGAACTCCCCGACCAGATGCTCGTCGAGGAATTGACGGACCTCCTGGCGGAACGCCACGTCCTCGGGGCGGTCTCGCAGATCCATCGCAACCGGGAGCGTAGCGAAACCTGACGGGTCGTCAGATGGCCCAGGCCGGAGGATGTGTGCCGACGGGTGACGTGGGGACGGCCCAGCGCGGTGGCGTGTCGGAGAGGCGGGCGACCGGGGCCAGATGGCGCAGCCGGCCGAATGGTGTGTCGCTCGTCGTCAGGTACGAGGCGACGTCGCCGAACCCGGTTGCATCGGCACGGGCGCCCGGACCGGTGTGGGTGAACCAGCCCGCGGTCTGACAGAGAGAGGCGCGCACGTGGTAGCTCCCGCCTTCTCGCGCCCGACGCCAGAGCGCGGCCATCGTGCCCAACGCGGCGAGATACCCGGTGGTGTAGTCGCACGCTGCGGCCGGAAGCAGGGCGGGATGGTCCGCGCCGCCCTGCCCCACAGCGAGGCCAGAGACCGTCTGCGCCATCTGCTCCCAGCCGGGGCGGTCACGCCACGGGCCGACGTCCCCGTAGCAATTGATCGTCACGACGACGATCCCGGGCCGCAGCGCCACGAGGTCCTCGGGCCCGAAGCCACGCCGGGCCAACGACCCGCCCCGATAGCCCTGTGCGAAGACATCGGCTCCGGTGACGAGGCCGCGCAGCGTTGCCATCCCTTCGGTATCGTCGAGCTCGATGCAGCACGAACGCTTCCCGTGGCTCGTGTCCATCACGAACGCGGGGATGTTGATGAGCCGCGCCGAGTTGACCAACAGCACTTCGGCACCGTGCTCGGCCAGCGTGCGGGCGTGCATCGGCCCGGCGAGGAGTCGGCTCAGATCGAGGACGCGGACGCCGCCCAGGGGACGATCGCCCGAAGCTGTCGATTCGGGCGGGCTGTCGCCGATCTTCTCGATGCTGACCCGGCCGAGCGGTGCAATGGCGCGCGTCTGCGGGTGGGCCGACCATTCTTCTGCCGAGCGCGCCAATGCGCCACAGGTGCCGGCGGCGGCCAGGGCCTCTTCGAGGTCCTGGCCGTCCCAGCGCGCCACATGGGCGGCCACGACTTCGGTCGGGCTCCCGACGGTGCAGCCGAGCACGTCACAGGTGAGGGCGGCCAGATGGACGAACTCGCCGTGCAGGTGTATCCAGCGACCGTCCCGGCAGCGGTAGAGCTTGACGAGCGGACGGTCGAGGCTCCACGGCGCCACCGGAGTCTCGCCGTCCTCCACGCGCTGGAACGCGAAACCGACCAGCGAGGCGCCGGCGTGACCCCGGCGGACCGTGACGTCCTGTGGAGCGCCCCCGCCGTCGCTCCACAGCAGTGAGGCCGCCGCGCCGATGGCACCCAGGACCGACGCGGCGGCCTCCACCACAGCGAAAGGAGTCGCAAAGGGATGCTCGTCGCCCACGACGGTGACCAATTCGGCCGCCTCGGCGGGCAACCCGACCTCGTTGAGCAGCCCGGCGATCACGCGGGCATCGTACGGCGCGATACTCGGCGTGCAGCGAAAGGGAGGGTGCATGCCCTACTCGGAGGGGCGGGTCGTCCATGACGCCGATGCCCACATCATGGAGACCCCGACGTGGTTGCGAGACCATGCCGAGGCGGCGTTCCGTGACCGCCTGCCCGTGTTGCGCTATCCGTCGGGCAACGAGTTGCGGCAGACGGGCGACCCCGCCGAGCAGCAGCGCGATCTCGAGGCGGCGTTCGACCGCTTGCGGCAGACGCACGCGTCGGCGGCGTACCGGGCCCACGAGGAGGCCGAGATCATGGCCCGGAAGAACTTCGCCGCGACGGGGTCGTTCATCGCCTCGGACCGCTCCCGGGCGTTGGACCTATTGGGGTTCTCGAGCCAGCTCGTCTTCAACACATTCCACAACGGGCGGCTCCACGATCTGGAGCACGGCTCCGACGTCGAGCTGGCGTACGCGGCGGCGCGGGCGCACAACCGGGGGATGCTCGAGTTCTGCTCGGTCGATCCACGGCTGCTGCCGTCACTCTACGTGCCTCTCTGCGATGCGGAACGTGCGGTGTCGGCGACACGGGTCGCGCTCGACGCCGGGGCGGCGGCGTTGTTGGTTGCGTCGGGGTGCCCTCCTCGGTACTCGCCCAGCCACACCGACCTCTTCGGTGTGTGGGCCCAGGCCGAGGAGGCCGGCATCCCGGTCGTCTTCCACGTCGGCGGGACGGGCGATCTGATCGACCCGCTCTACTTCGTCAATGGGCTGCCGGTCCCCCCGGACTTCCACGGCGGCGAGGAGAACTTCCGCTCCGTCGACTACATGGGGATCCCGGTGCCGCCGGCGCAGACGCTGGCGACGCTGATCTTCGACGGGGTGCTGGAGCGTTTCCCCGAGCTAAGGGTGGGCGTCATTGAACAGGGCGCGATCTGGGTGCCGTCGTGGCTGCGTCAGATGGAGTCGGCGTTCGAAGCGTTCGCCCGCCACGAGGAACGGCTGCAGGCGCTGTCGATGCGACCGAGCGACTACGTCCACCGCCAGGTCCGCTTCACGCCGTATCCGACGGAGGACGTGGGCTGGATCGTGGCGCAGGCTGGCGCCGATCTGGTCATGTTCTCGTCCGACTACCCCCACGTCGAGGGCGGCCGGAAGCCGCTCGAGCGCTTCGAGGCCTCTCTGGGCGACGCCGGGGCCGGGGAAGACGTGCGGCGGGCGTTCTACACGGACAACTTCGTGTACTTGATGGGTCGGGCCGGCGACGCCCTGGCCGCCTGAATCGGCCGCCGCCGGTGCCGGCGCGGAATACCTCTGACCAGGGAAATGTTGTACATGTCGTACAGAAAGGTTGTGAGATGTTCACGCGCAAGTCCGCCAACCACGAGGACACGACATACGAGGTCACCAAGACCGACGAGGAGTGGAAGGACCAGCTCTCCGCCGGTCGCTACGCCGTCCTACGGCGCGCCGGAACCGAGCCCGCTTGGTCGGGCGACCTCCTGCACGTCGACGGCGAGGGCGTGTTTCACTGCGCCGGCTGTGGCGCGGAGCTCTTCGACAGCGACTCCAAGTTCGACTCGGGGTCGGGCTGGCCGAGCTTCGACCGGGCCCGTGCCGACGGGACGATCATCGAGAAGTCGGACCGGAAATTCGGCATGGTCCGCACCGAGATCCTGTGCGCCCGGTGCGGCGGCCACCTCGGGCACGTGTTCCCCGACGGGCCGACCGACACCGGTTTGCGCTACTGCGTCAACTCCCTCTCGCTCACCTACGAGCCCGAGGGAGAGAAGGCGTCCGACTGACTCTGCGTCTCGGTCAGCCGGCTCTCGACCATGCTGAAGAGGATCTCGAGCCGGGACGCCTCGGAGCCGAGGCCCAGGCGCCGCAGGAGCGAAGCGCCGAGGGCCAGGGCGCCGCAGATCTCGGCGACCTCCTCCTTCAAGAAGTCGACCGACGGCTGCCGGGACGGACCCGGGCGCAGAGCCTGACGAGGGCCACACTGCAGAGCAGGGCGGCGGCAGCCGACGCAGCTGCCACCGGCACCGGCTGTGCGGCCAACTTCAAGAGCGCAAGGAGGACGCGTATGCCCAGTCCCGGCCAGCCCGTCGTCGTGATCAGCCAGGGCGACACTCACGCCTCGACGGGCATCGCGTCGGACGCGTCGGCTCGGCGGTCCACGCGGTGGACGTCGGCCGTCGCAAAGCGCAGGCTGGGCCCGAGCTCGTCGGCGGTGATCTCGACCTTGGACCGGTGCTCGCCCTCCTCGGTCTCCCACGTCCGGTGCTCGAGCCGGCCTGTCACGACGACGCGCATGCCCTTGGTCAACGAGAGTGCGACGTTCTCCGCGAGATCGCGCCAGCAGATGACGTCGAAGAACGAAGTGGACTCCTGCCACTCCTGGGTGGTCCGGTCCTGCCAGCGCCGGTTGACCGCCACACCCAGCTGGGTCGTCGCCTGACCCTCACGGGTGTAACGGATCTCGGGCTCGCGGGTCAGATTGCCCGTGATCGTGGTGGTGTTCGCCATCGAAATTCCTCGCTTTCGTCACGCCCTCGAGTCGAGGGGTGTGACGCAGCATGACGACTGCACCTTGCTGGGATCCTTGCAAAAACCTTGCAGAGGATGGCTGGCGAGAGATTGTGCGGTTAGTCCTTTGGCTTCATCCCAAGGCAACGCAGGATGGAGGAACCAAATCGGCCCGGCTGCTTCTCTCCACCGTGATGATCTGCCGAGTGCCCGTAGCGCGAGCCGTACCCGGCGGCCGAGCTCCCAGTCAGGCCGCCACCGGGAAAGGTGTTGGGCTCTTCATACTTGGGCACCTTGGCGAGGCGACGCCTCGGCTTCCTCGACTTGTCTCCCGCGCTCCCCATGGCGACAGTCTGGCCCAAATCCCGATCTGTGGTCATCACGGATTCGCGGAACCGGCTGTGGGAGCATCGGATCGTGCCCCGCCACCAGCACGTCGCGCGCCCGCTTGCGGTCGTGGGACTCGTGCTGGCGGTGGCCTTCCTGCTCGCAGCGTGCACCAGCAGCAGCTCGCCGAGCAATCAGAGCGGGTCCGGCGCCGGTGGCCGTCATCACGTCGTCACCGCGCCGTCGACGTCGACGTCGCAAGAAGTCGTCTTCACCCCCTACTCGCCGCAGGGCACGGTTCTGGCGACGATCGACGTGACACAGACGGTGACGGGTACCTGCGTGAGCCCAGGGGTCGCCGGTGCGTCGAGCTACCGCTGCTTCGCCCAGCCGGGCTCGACGGTCTATGACCCTTGTTTCGCGCCGCCGCAGGCCACGAGCGGGCCCCTGATGTGCGTCGCCGACCCGGCCGAGCCCCAGGCAGTCTCGTTCCAGGTCACAGCCCTACCAGCGCCAGCGACGTCGGTGCCCGCCACTCAACCGTGGGCGATGCAACTCGCCAACGGCCAGGCTTGCATCTTCGTCGCGTCCGCCTGGTCGGCGGGGCGTGGTCCCTTCGCCTGTCCGCGCACAGCCGGCTCGTTACCATCAGACGCGGACTGCCACCCGCCCCGGAAGAGTGCAGCCGGGTTCGAGGCACTGTGCCAGACCCGCGAGACGGCCTCGAGCACGTTCCTGTTCGTTCAGGTGGTCAAGGTCTGGACCTGAGCGGCGAGCGTCAGTGTTGATCGCGTTGGAGCGCCCGGCCACCTATGACGTAGGCGATGAAGGCGATGACGAGCGACCCGAGGATGATCCAGCGGATGACCATCGTCTCGAGCGACGTGGGCGAGCCGCTGGACGAGATCTCGGCGAAGCCCCCGCCGATCACGAGCGCGGCGAACGCCAAGACGAGGAAGGCAAGGGAGACCTTGCGAGGGGTGTTGCAGAAGAATCCCGACCGCGAGCGGTCCGGTCGAGCACCGTTGCGCAGAGGATCGCTCACTGTGGCCCCGACGTGCGGCCGGCGAGACCGACCCCGACTGATAGCGATCCCGGTCGGATGGGCAGCGCCTCGTCGAGGGCGGCGCGGAAGTGCTCGCAGTCGAACACATTGGGGCTCGGGCAGCCCAGCGCGTGGTCGAGTTGGTCCGCGACGGTCTCGAGATGCTCGGCCCACGCGCGCAGCTCGTCGCGCTTGCGGGAAGCGAAGGCCTTCCAGGCCGGACGCCCGCCCGTCGCCAGCAACTCCTTGATCTCCTCGATGGAGAAGCCCGCTTGACGGCATATCGCCACGACGGCGAGGGTCGTCAGCACGTCGGGCCGGAACTGACGCCGCAGCCCCTTGCGCTCGACGCTCTCGATGATGCGCTCTCGCTCGTAGAAGCGCAGAGCGGAGGGTGCCATGCCGGCGCGGGCAGCGACCTCGCCGATGTCGAGCAGATCGGTCATTGACTTGAAGCGTACTTCAAGTGATTGCGTGGTGGCATGGCGATGGGGTTCGAAGGCACATCCGGTCGGCTGGCCGGCGCCGTCATGGCCCGGCTCAACAGGGACATGGAGGACGCCGCCGTCGACGAGCTCGACCCTGCTCCCACAGATCGCGTCCTCGCCGTGGGGTTCGGGCCCGGCGTGGGCATCGCGACTCTCGTGCCTCGCCTCCCTGCCGGGTTCGTCGCTGGCATCGACCCTTCGTCTGCCATGGTCGAGCAGGCGCGACGGCGCAACCAGGCCGCAGTCAATGAAGGGCGTGTCGAGCTGGCCGCCACGGGGGCCGAGGCGATTCCGTGGCCCGACGCCACGTTCGACGGTGCGGTGGCCGTCAACAGCATCCAGCTGTGGCAGCCCTTCGAGACGTCGTTGTACGAGATCGCGCGGGTGCTGACCCCCGGTGCCTCGTTGGTCACCGTGACGCACTGCTGGGCCATTGAGAAGCGAGCGCCCGTGTCCGATTGGGTCGACACGATGACGCTCGCACTGCGCAAGCGAGGGTTCGACGAGGTGACGCATCGCTCAGAGCCGTTCCGCTCGGGCGAGGGGCTCGTACTGCGGGCGCGACGAGCGCGGGTTTGCTAGACGTCCAGGAAGCGTCGGATGGCGACGGCGGAGCCGGCGGTCCCGATGGCCATGCCGACGATGATGACGACGACGTTGGTCAGGATCATCTCAGGAGCGGTCGTATGGATCGCGGTGAAGATGTTGCTTGTCGTCCTCCCGTTCCCCCAATGGTTTATGAGGACATAGAGGAGATAGACGACACCCGCCGCCAAGACGGAGCCGATGAAGCCCTGGAGCAGGCCTTCGGACATGAAGGGGACGCGTATGAACCAATTCGTGGCGCCCACGAGCTTCATGACCGACACTTCTCGTCGGCGGGCGAAGATAGCCATGCGGATCGTGTTGAGGATGAGGACGGCGGCGGAGATGATCAACACCACGGCCACCGCGAGGAAAGACCACTTCACGATGTTGATGACGGTCTCCTCGTTGTGGATGGCCGTGGAGGGCTCGGTCACCGCCAGGACGCCGGCGGTGCCGTTGAAGGTCCGGACCACCTGGGCGGCGTCGGAGAGGGCCAAGGGGACGCACCAGTAGGAGGTGGGCATCTCCGACTGGTTGGTTGCCTGGAAGACGTCCGAGGGCAGGAGCTGGCGTGCCTCGGTGAAGTTGCGCTGCTTGTTCCAGTACTCACACGGCTGTTGTACGTAGTTGAGCTGGGCCAACTCGGTGCCGACGGCCCCGATCTGCTGGGAGGTGGCGTTGGGCTGCATCCAGACGGTGACCTTGGTGCCGCGCTCCAGCGTCCCGGTGGCGTTGGCCGACCCCTGCCGCAGCAAGAGGGACGCGCCGACGAGCGACAGCGACACCGCGACGGTAAGGACGGCGGCGACCGTCATCAGCCGGTTCCGCCACAGGTTCGACGCCGTCTCCCGGACGACGTAGTCCACTGAGACCGGCACTACCCCATGCCGCCCGCAGCCACGTCGACGCGCTCTTGTGCCGCGCCGTCGAAGCCGTACACCCCGCGCTTCTGGTCGCGCACCATGGAACCGTTGCTCAGTTCAATGACGCGCCGACGCATCTTGTCGACCAGGACCTCGTCATGCGTGGCGACGACAACCGTGGTCCCGGTCCGGTTGATGCGGTCGAGAAGCTGCATGATGCCCTGGCTCGTCTGTGGGTCCAGGTTCCCCGTCGGCTCGTCGGCCAGCAGGATGAGTGGACGGTTCACGAACGCACGGGCCACCGCGACGCGCTGCTGCTCTCCGCCGGAGAGTTCGTTGGGCAGGTTGTCCCGCTTGTTCGCGAGGCCGACCAGGTCGAGCACCTGGGGCACCTGGTTGGCCACGACGTGACGGGGCCGGCCGATCACCTCGAGGGCGAAGGCCACGTTCTCGAACACCGACTTGTTGGGCAGGAGACGGAAGTCCTGGAAGACGCAGCCGATGTTCCGGCGCAGGTACGGGACCCGCCACTTGGGCAGCTCCACGATGCTGCGTCCGGCTTCGAGGATCTGGCCGGAGGTCGGGAGCTCCTCGCGCAGAAGCAGGCGGATGAAAGTCGTCTTCCCAGAGCCGGACGCGCCGACGAGGAAGACGAACTCACCCTTGTCGATGTCGACCGTGAGGTCGCGCAGGGCGACGGTCGAACCCTTGTAGGTCTTGGTGACGTTCTCGAATCGGATCATCAGGGAAAGAAAATGGGCCCCGGCCAACCGGCGGGGCACCTCCAGCATCCTACTGAATCCGTATTACGGGTATTGGTCATTGCCTCCGGTGCAGGTCAGCGCGCCGTCCCTCTGCTCCACGTGCTCGACCGCGATCCCTGCGCCGCACGGTGACGCGGGCTCTGACTCGCCCAAATACGCCTTGCAACGCTCGTGGAACCTAGGAATTGCCTTCGCGCTGGCGCCGCAACTCCGCCTCCATGAACGGGTCCAAGTCCCCGTCCAAGACGGCCTCGACGTTCCCGGTCTCGTAGTTGGTGCGCAGATCCTTGACCAGTTGATAGGGAGCCATGACATAGGAGCGGATCTGGCTCCCCCAGGCGTTGTCCCCCCGCTCCCCGCTCAAGGCGTCCAGCTCGGCCCGGCGCTCGGCCCGGGCGCGCTCAGCCAGCTTGGCGCCGAGGATCTGCAGCGCCTTGGCCCTGTTCTGGTGCTGGCTCCTCTCGTTCTGGACCGCGACAACGATCCCCGTGGGCAGGTGCGTGAGCCGGACGGCGGAGTCGGTCTTGTTCACGTGCTGCCCGCCCGCACCCGAGGACCGATAGGTGTCGACACGCAGGTCCTTCTCGTCGATCTCCACTTCTGACGACACGTCCTCGAGGAACGGGGTGACATCCATGGAGGCGAAGCTTGTCTGGCGCCGGTGCTGCGAGTCGAAGGGCGACATGCGTACCAGTCGGTGTACGCCGCGCTCGGTGGCGAGCAGCCCGTATGCGAAGCGTCCGTGCACGATGAAAGTCGCCGAGAGCAACCCCGCCTCCTGGCCTTCGGTCGCCTCGTCCACCTCCACGGTAAAGCCGCGGCGCTCGGCCCAGCGCTGGTACATCCGCAGGAGTATCTCGGCCCAGTCCTGCGCGTCCGTCCCGCCGGCGCCGGCGTGCACCTCGCACACCGCGTCGAACTCGTCGTACTCGCCCGAGAACAGCGACTGCAACTCCAGCGCGTCGAGCCGGGTCCCCAATGAGGCCACGGTTTCGACCAGCTCGGTGTCCAACGCGGCGTCGCGCGCGCCCTCGGCGGCCGACTCCTCGGTCAGCTCGAGCAGCGCCGAGGCGTCCTCAAGCGCGCTCCGCAACCCGTCGAGTTGTTCGAGGTCAGCGGTGACCCGGCCCAGCTCCTTGGTGACCGCCCGGGCGTGGTCGGGGTCGTCCCACAGGTTCGGCTTGGCCGCGTCGGCCTCGAGCTCCGCTCGCCGGGCCTCGAGCTTGTCCCGACCGAGGTAGCGCTCTGCTTCGGCCAGCCGCTCCCCCAGCGCTTCGAGTTCGGATGTGAAGTCCCGGGGTGCCTCGGCCGAGGGCCCGTCAGGCGGCGCCATGACAGAGCTTGAACTTCTTGCCGCTGCCGCACCAACACGGCTCGTTGCGGCCGATCTTCTCGTGCTGGTCCTTGACGATGGGCGTCAACGCGTCCGGGTCGGGGGCATTGGGGCGCTTGATCTTGCCCCCGCCACCGCCATTCGCACCCACGCCGGCATCGGCACCCGCCATAGCGCCGCCGACGACGCCGCCGGCGGCCATCCGACCGTTCCCGCCGCCGCCACCATCGGGCGATGCCGCCAGCAGCGAGCTCTGCGCCGCCACGTTCGTCCCCTGCTCGGCCAAGAGCGCCGTCGCCAACGCACTCGTCTCGCCCACGGGGTCTTCGGCGGCGGCGTAGACGGCCTTGTCCAGATCGGGCTCGGCGGCGGAGGGCTGCACCGCTTCGACGTGGAGGATGTAGCGCAGATAGTCGTTGTCGATCACCTCCATAAGCTGGCCGAACATGGAGTAGCCCTCCTGCTGCCATGCGTTGAGAGGATCGGCCTGGACGGTCCAGCGCAGGTGGATGCCGTCCTTGAGGTTGTCCATCTCGGCCAGGTGGTCACGCCAGCGGGCGTCCATGATCTGGAGAAACACGTCGCGCTCGATCTGGCGCATCGTCTCCGTGCCCTGGGGCATCGACTCGCCGTGCTGCTCGTAGTAGTCGAGCGCCTCCTCGACGATCGACTCCACCAGGTCCTCGGTGGTGGCGGCCTGGGTGAGGTCCTCCACGGAGAACTTCGTCGGGTAGTACTGCATCAGCCCGTCGACGAGGCCCTTGATGTCCCAGTCCTCTTCGAATTCCGTCGGGCAGTACTCCCCGACCAGCTTCTCCGCCGCCCCCGCCAACAGGTCCTCGGTGTGCTCCTCGAGGTCGTCGCCGTCGATGACCTGCAGGCGCCGCTCGTAAATGACCTTGCGCTGCTGGTCCATGACCTCGTCGTACTTGAGGTTGTCCTTGCGGATCTCGGCGTTGCGGGCCTCGACGGTGTTCTGGGCGCGCTCAATGGCCTTGGCCACCGTCTTGGACTCGATCGGCACGTCGTCGGGCAGCGTGCGCCCCATCACCCAGTTCATGGCCCCCGTGGCGAAGAGCCGCAGCAGCTCGTCGTCGAGCGAGAGGTAGAAGCGTGACTCCCCGGGGTCGCCCTGACGGCCCGAGCGCCCTCGCAGCTGGTTGTCGATGCGGCGGCTCTCGTGGCGCTCGCTGCCGAGCACGTAGAGCCCACCGAGCTTGCGCACCTGTTCGCCCTCGTCACGGCAGCGCGCCTCGATGGCGGACTGACGCGCGTCCAGCGCGGCCAGCCCCTCTTCGGTGTCGAGGTCGACGCCCTCGGCCGCCAGCTCGTGCTGGGCCAGCAGCTCGGGGTTGCCGCCGAGAATGATGTCGACGCCGCGGCCGGCCATGTTGGTGGCAACGGTGACCGCGCCGAGGCGGCCTGCCTGGGCCACGACCTCGGCCTCGCGGAAGTGCTGCTTGGCGTTGAGGACGTTGTGCGGGATGCCCCGCTTCTCGAGCAGGCGCGACAGCTGCTCGGACTTGGCCACCGAGGCGGTGCCGACGAGCATCGGCTGGCCCCGCTCGTTGCGTTCCGCGATGTCGTCGACGACCGCGTTGAACTTGGCCTCCTCGGACTTGAAGACGAGGTCGGACTGGTCGGCGCGGACCATGTCCTTGTTGGTCGGGATGGGCACCACGGCGAGCCCGTAGGTGCCCGCGAATTCGCCGGCCTCCGTCTCGGCCGTCCCGGTCATGCCCGACAACTTCTCGTACATGCGGAAGTAGTTCTGGAGCGTCACCGTGGCCCACGTGTGGTTCTCCTCGTTGATGGAAACCCGCTCCTTCGCCTCGATCGCCTGGTGGAGGCCGTCGGACCAGCGCCGGCCCTCCATGGTGCGGCCCGTGAACTCGTCGATGATCTTCACCTCGCCGCCGGTGACGAGGTAGTCCTTGTCCCGCTTGTAGAGGTCCTTGGCCGTGAGCGCCTTGGTCAACTGGTGGACGTAATTGACGGAGACTGCGTCATAGATGTTGTCGACCCCGACGGCGTTCTCCACCTTCTCGATCCCCGCCTCGAGCGGGATCACCGTCTTCTTCTCCTCGTCGACCTCGTAGTCGGTGTCGCGGGTCAGCGTCCGGGCGATGGAGGCGAACTGGTAGTAGAGCTGGGCCGCCTCGTCGGCCGGGCCCGAGATGATCAGCGGGGTCCGGGCCTCGTCGATGAGGATGGAGTCGACCTCGTCGACGATGGCGAAGACGTGGCCGCGCTGGGCCATGTGCTCGCGCGACCGTGTCATGTTGTCGCGCAGGTAGTCGAAGCCGAATTCGTTGTTGGTGCCGTAGGTGATGTCCGAGTTGTAGGCCGCCTGTTTCAGCACGGGGTCGTCGACCGTGGAGGAGATGAGCCCGACGCTCAGCCCGAGCCAGCGGTGGACGCGACCCATCCACTCGGCGTCACGCGAGGCGAGATACTCGTTGACCGTCACCATGTGCACGCCCCGCCCGTCGAGCCCGTTCAGGTAGGCGGGCAGGGTCGAGACGAGGGTCTTGCCCTCACCCGTCTTCATCTCGGCGATCCAGCCGAAGTGCAGCGCCATGCCGCCCATCAGCTGGACGTCGAAGTGGCGCTGCCCGAGGACCCGCCAGGCCGCCTCACGCACCACGGCGTAGGCCTCGATCAGGAGGTCGTCGAGGGTCTCGCCCTGGTCGAGTCGCTCGCGGAACTCGACCGTCTTGTGGGCCAGCGCCTCGTCACTGAGGCTCTGCAGGTCGGGCTCGAGGGCGCCGATGAGCGGCACCAGCTCCGCCAGGCGCCGGACCTTCTTGCCCTCACCGGCCTTCAGAACTTTCGTGAACACGCTCATGAGAGGCCGATCCTACCGGCACCAGGGGCGACCGAGCCGACGGGCACGGGGCCGGGGTGTCTGGGCTGCGTGCGGCTGACCTGGTCTTTGACCCCACACTCGCCTGCCGCGAGGGTGGCGCGCCGGCACCGGCGGCACGGTGTCGCCACCGCACCCAGCGGCGCCGCATTGGCACGCGTCGCCTCGTCTCCGCCCGCCCCCGACTGTCGGGGACCCGGCGGGCAGGGCTTACCTCTAAGTCGCACCATGCTCAGCGACCACAAGTCGCCTTACGTGGGTCGTTTTGCCTGCGACTGGCATCGACTTTCAACCACAGACCCGCACGCAGCCCAGAGCAATGCTACGGGATGGCCACCCCGCCTTCCCGCCGGACCGCTGCTTTGGGGCGGGATTACTGCCCGGGCACGGACGAGCCGGCCGAGCCCGAGGCGCTCCCGGCGCTCCCGGGCGTCGCACCCTCGAGCACGGTGACATCGGCGATCTTCCACACCCCGTCCACCTGCTGCAGGGTGGCCGTGAGGCGGACCACGTCGGCCTGGGGGGTGTCGATCTTGTTGTTCACGTAGGTCTGGTCGACCACTGCGTAGATCGAGGCCGTTCCCGCTGCCTGGTTCTCCGACTGCACGTAGAGGGCGCGGATCTGCCCGCGCGACTCGGCCAGCGCCTGCTCGAGGGCCTTGCGGATCGAGGTGTTGAAGAACTGCTGGGCCTGGGTCGAGAAGGCGCCCGTCGCCATGGCCGTCACCGCGTTGAAGTCGGTGTCGACCGTGTTGGCATTGAAGTTGAAGAAGTCGGTCAGGAACGCGCGCGAGGCGCTGATGACCGCGGGGTCCTGGGTCGGGCCGCCGCCGCCCTTGGTGGCGAAGAGGACCCCGAAGGCCAGGGTCCCCACCAGGCCCACCACCGCCACGAGGCTCACCAGGCGAAAGGCACGGCGGGTCGGGGCGGAGTGGTCGCCGCCGGAACGACGTGGGCGCGCCCGGGGCGGCGGGCCGCCCGCCGCTTCATGGGGCGCGGTCTCGGTGTCGTCGGACGTCGCGCCGACGACCCGCACGCCGTTCTCGGTGTGCTCGGTCACTGTCATCTCGGTTCTCCCTCCATCACGTCACCCGGCGCGCCACCGTGGCGCCCCGGAGATCTCTCACGCCCGCCTCCTCGTGCGACGGCGCGCCGGCCGCGCGCCCCAGGCGAGGAACAGCGCGGGGACGACGAGGCCGCCCAGCGCGAGCACCATCCCCCGACGGTCGGCCGGCACGCGGTACGACGCGCTCGTCGCCGGCACGGGTGTGCCCGAAAGTTCGACGTCGGCTTCGTGCGCCGTGGGCGCCACCAGCTGCCCGCCCGCCGCCGGTGTGAAGCCGGGTTGGGTGGCGGGTCCCGACGCCGTTGCCGAAGACGGTCACACACCCGGCGCCGGGCAGCGTGTCGGGGATCCCGTTGGCCGTGGAGTACGACGACCCCGGCTCGTTGAGGATCGGCGGGAACAGCAGGCGCGTGCGGAGGAACGTCTGGTCGGGGTCCTGCGCCGAGTTGGTCGTCGTCGGGTTGGCCGGGCCCTGCACCGCAATCTGATCGACGGCGCCGAAGAAGTACTGGTTGTACGCGAGCCCCTGCGACAGGTTGTTCAGGTTCGCGGGCTGCGCGATGTTCGAGAGGATGTCGGCGGTGTCGTGCAGGAAGCAGCCGATGTTGGCCGACTGCGACGTCACCAGGTTGTCGACTTCGTTGAAGGCCGAGGAGCCCGCGGTGAGCAGCGTGTGCAGACCCGACTTCTGCTGCGCCAGCACTTGGACGAGTGCCGCCGTGTTCGCCAGGTCCTGGCGCAGCTCGGGGGCGACGGCGGTGATCGCATCGAGGGTGGGCGGTGCGTTGGCCAACAGCTCGGTGAACTGCTGCTGATAGGCAACGAACTCCTTGGAGAAGGTCGTGCCCGCGCTGATGAGCGTGCGCAGGTTGCCCGCCTGGCCCTGCAGCGACGTCGCCAGCTCCCCGATCAGCTCGTTCAGGTCGTTGGCGGGGATGGCGCGCGAGCAGCCGGGTGGCCGAGGCGACGACGGCGCCGACGTTGGCGGGCACCTGGTCCGGCGCAGCCGGGACGTCGGCACCGCTGTGAAGGGCGGGCGCGTTCCCGCCGTGTGCGGGCACGAGATTCACCACCTGCTCGCCGAGGTCGTTGGCGATCTGCACCGAGGACTGGACGTCACTCGGGACCTGCGTGCCGGGGTCGATGCGCATCGTGACAGTGGTGGCCGTTCGTGTCAGCGCGGTCGCCGTGACCGTGCCGACGGGAACGCCGTTCAGCTCGACCTCGAAGCCCGAGTAGAGGCCCGACGCGTCCGGGAATTGGGTGGTAAGCATCGTCGGGCTGTCGAGCGGGTTGCCCAACAGGTTCACGATGCCGTACACGACGAGGCCGGCGCTGACCGCGAAGAACACGATCAGGTTGATGATGAGGCGCGGGGAAATCACGGCGTGTTCCCCGAGGTGCTGTGCGGCGCACAGGAGAAGGCGGGCTGGCTGTCGTCCTCGCCCAGTCCGGGGATACCGCAGACGATGATGTTCTCGTAGAGCTGTACGTAGCCGTCCCGCACGGCATTGGGCAGCGCGTTGTCGGCGAGCGGGATCTCGGAGAGGAGGCCGGCCAGGTCGGCCTGGTGCTGCGCCAGCTGGCTGCTCACGGCCTGGAGCGCCTGCAGCTGCGTCACGATCTGCGGGTAGTAGTTCTCGAGGATGCTCCGGCCCTGTGTCGACAGGTCGTCGAGCGACTGCAGCAGCGTCTCGAACTGCGACGCGTTCTGGGCCAGGATCGAGACGGTCTGGGCCAGGTTGTCGAGCGCCGTCTCGCCGGCGCTGCTCCCGGGCGCCAGCGCCGACGTCAGGGTGTTGAGCCCGTTGACCGCCTGGGCGATCTCGTCGGTGTGTTGCGCGTAGCCGTTCGTCACCGCGGTCAGGTCGGCCAGGAACGCCTTGAGTGACGCCTCCTGCCCCGTGAAGCCCTCTCCCCCGGCTTGGATGATCTGCTCGAGCTCGTTGGTGGACACCGCGCCGAACACCTCGGAACCCGCCTGAATGAACTGCTCGACGTCGGGGACGACGGAGGTCTTGTGGATGACCGCCCCGTTGGGCAGCTGCGGCGCCGTGGCGGCCGCCGCCCCGGCCTCGCTCTTGGGCACGGTGAGCTGCACGAATTGGTCGCCCAGAATGGTGGTGCGGTTGATGGCGGCGCTGACGTCGGCGGGGATACGCACCCCGTTGTCGAACGCGAGGGTCACCTTGGCGTTGTCCCCGTCCAGCGCGATGGAGCTGACCGAGCCCACCGGCACGTCGGCCAGCTGCACCTGCGCGCCGTTCGAGAGATCACCGACGTCGCTGAAGACCGCGGTGGCGGTGCGCTGCGACCCGCCGCCGCTCAAGGAGCAGCCGCCGGCGCCGAGCGCGAGCAGCGCCAGGGCCGGGACCACCAGGAGACGGGTGCGAAGACCGGGGCGACGCATCAGAACCAGCTCTTTATGTCGTGTATCCAGCCGGAGAGGAGGCCGCGCGACGCGTGTGATGCTGCTCCTGGGGCAGTGGCCCCAGGAGCGACGCCGCAGGCGCGGTGAGTGCGGGCGCGGAGCTGCGCGCCGACGCGGTGTCGGCGAACGTGGCGGTGGACGTCTTTGCGGCGCCCACGACGTCACCCGACAACAGGTTGCTGATGCCTGAGCCCGAGCCGGATCCGTTCGTGCCCGAGCCCCCGCCCGACGAGCCACTGCACCCGAGGACGACGCCGAGCACACCGCACGGCGTGGTCGTCGTCGTGGTGGGCGGCGTGGTCGTCGTGGTGGTGGTCGTGGTCGGCGACGTGCCCGAGTGGTCCGGCGTGCTCGAGGCTGGCGTGCGCTCGGCGCCGCGGCGCCGGCCGACTGGGTGGCGGCCGAGATCTGGCTGAGTCCCTCTTGCAGCAGCGACTGCGCGGTGGCGGACCCGCCCTGCCCCGAGAGCGTGTCGAGGATGGTCGGGATGTCGTTGAGCAGCGGGTCGAAGAAGCCCGAGGAGGGGTTCCCGCATTGGTTCAACGTCGCGATCACGGCCGCCGACAGGCCACTCGAATGGTTGGCCACGATGCGGCGGCAGATGCCGGCCAGCCGGTCGCGCAACAGGCCGGCGATGTAGGCGCCGCTGACGCCGACCGGCGACTGCAGGTTGAGGTCGAGCCAGTCGTAGTTCGGGGTCGTAGGCGCGCTCGGCCCCCTGGAAGAGGTTGTTGCCGTCCTGGAGGATCTCGTCGACCGACGCCAGGTTGCGATCGAGCGTGCGGCCGACCGTGGTGACGGTGCCCACGTCGGCCTCGAGCGGCGCCACGTTGGGCACGAGCAGGTTCACCAGACCCGTACTGGCCCCGGCCAGTTGGGTGATGGCGTGGTTGAGCTGGCCCGAATGCTGGGCCACGGTGCTCGAGACCGTGTCGTACTCCTGCACGAGCTGCTCGATCTGCGCCGGTGTCCGTGTCGAGCGTGCCGGTGAGTTGGGCCAGCGTCCCGTTGAGCTGCCCGAGGTCGTTGCCCTTGTCGGCCAGGAGTTGGACGGTCCCTGCCGCCGACGCGATGAGCTTGTTGAGGTTGGATCCCTGCCCGTCGAGATCGGTGGCGAGGTTGGACACCAGGTCGCCCACCGCGTGCGGGTTGATGGCGTTCAGTGTGTTCTGCAGCTCCTTGAGCACCTCGTCGGTCGAGACCGGGACCGCCGTGTGGTCCTCGGGGATGGTGGCCCCCGATGCGAGGTAGGGACCGCTGATGTAGCCCGGGATTCAGGTCGACGTCGGGAGAACCCAGCAACTGGGCGGCGACGAGCGAGGCGAAGGCACCAGAAGGGATCTTGGTCCCTTTGTTCACGGCGAGCGTCACGTCCACCGTGTCGCCGATGTTCTGCACCTCGGTGACGGTCCCCACCTTGACGCCCAGCACGTCGACGGCGGCGCCAGTGAAGAGACCTGGAGCACTGGGATAGACGACATTGCAGCGGGTAGGTCGCCGGTCCCTCGGTGAGCTCGACCGCGGTCAGGACGCCCGCCACGATGACCACGCCGGCCAGCGCGAACCGGACGGCCTTCGAGGTCGCGATCGCGTCCATCACCCGGTCCCCTGCAAGAGCGGTGCGATCAACTGGGACAGCGCGCCCAGGCCCGAGTCGGGACCGACGGCGGTGTTCGGCGACCCGGACGAGGGCGTGGTGGGCGTGGTCGACGAGGGTGAAGCAGAGGAGGAAGAGGGGGACGAAGAAGAGGTCGCCGAGTTGCCCGGCGAGGTGTTCGAGCCCTCACCGGGCAACGGTCCCGTCTGGTCGCCACACGGTGTCGGGTCGGGCCCGAGCACCTGGTCGAGGATCTGGTCGAAGGTCCCGCAGGGCCCGATGATGCCGAAGGTGTTGGTGAGAGACGCCGGGTTGACGAAGATGTTGCCCCAGCTGACCGGCGTCGTGCCGCTGTAGGCGATCGACTGGAAGCCGTTCAGTGCGCTGCCGAGGTAGCTCACGCCCTCCGCCAGGTCGTCTTGGTGCTGGCTCACCACGCCGAGATCGGTGTGCAGGCTTTGGAGCAATGAGTTCAGCGCGGGCGAGTCCTGGCTCACCAAGCTGTTGGTCTGGCTGGCCATGGTGTCGACGTTCGTGATGAGGTTCGACAGGTCCTGGTCGTTGGCGGCGAGCCCCGTCGAGACAGTGTCGAGGTTGTTGACGACCGAGAGCAGCTGCTGGTCGCGGCTGGCCAACGTCGACGACAAGGTGTTGGCCGAGTCGATCAGCTGGGAGACCTGCCCGCTGCGCTGGTCGACCGTCGTCGTCAGCGCGCCGAGCCCATCGATGATCTGGGCCACCTGGGTCTGCTTGTCCTTGGTGATGTTCGCCAGCGAGGTCACCAGGCTGTTGAGCGCCCGGGCATTGGTCTTCGACAGCAGGGCGTGCGCGGTGTTCTGCAGTTCGTAGAACTCCGTGGGGACCGAGGTGTCGGTGATCAACGCGCCGGGCTTCAGCGGGTCGTCCCACCCACTGACCGGCGTGAGCGTGACGTCGACGACCCCGAGCAGCGTCTCGACCTCGATCGCCGCCGTGGTTTCGTGCGGCAGCTGCACCGACCGGTTGACCGAGAGGGAGGCGTCGACGGCGTTGCCGTGCACCTGCACGGAGGTGACGGAGCCGACGGTGACTCCGGCCACCATGACGTCGGTGCCCTTGGTGATGCCTGCCGCGTTGGCGAAGCGCGCATCGACCGTGTAGCCCGACGAGAAGAGGCTGCGGTTGAGGAAGAGGATGGCCAGGACGCAGCACGACATCACGACGATCGCGATCAGGCCGACCACCTTCGGGTTGCGCTCGGTGACGGCCTTCACGGGGAACCTCCAGCGGAGCCCGATGCGGCCGGTGCCGCCGCCCCACTGACGGCCTGCAGGTCCTGGCCGAGGCTCGACGACGCCAACGGGGCGGCCGACGGGGTGTCGGCGCTCGGCAGGCCCGGTGTCGTGACGCCCGACAGGGGTGCGGGCAGCGGGGGGCTCCCGAAGGGGCCGGAGCCGGCGGGCGGGTTGCTCGGCTGGTAATACGGACACACCGTCTGGTTGGCCAGGCAGGTGTAGATCGTCTCGACCGCGAACCACTGGCCCCACTGGGAGATCTGGATGTAGGGCGCCAGGCCGGCGCCGAGCGTCGAGAGGCTGTTGGCCAGGTTCTGCTGGTTGTTCTGGACGTCCGAGGCGACCGCCTGCAGGTTGTCGATGGTGCTCGTGATGGTGTTGTGGTTGTTCCCGATGAGGCTGGCCAGGTCGGTCGCCACCTGCGAGAGGTTGCCGACAACGTCGTCGAGCAGTGAGTTCTTCGAGGCCAGCGCCGACGACACCTTCTGCAGGTTGGTCACCAGGCTGTCGATGTCGCCCGAGCGCGAGGCGAGCGCGGTGAGCACCTGGTCGAGATTGCCGATGACCTGGCCCACCTGGCTGTCGAGGGACTCGACGGTCGACGACACTGCCGCGCCGCTGTTGATCAGCTGGTTGATCTCAGCCGTGTCGCCCTCGAGGGCGCCCGAGACGTTCTCGACGAACTCGTTGGCCTCCGTCGGGTTGATGGACGACAGCAGGGGGCCAAGCGAGTTCAAGAACGCGTTGATGCTGGCGTCCGTCACGTCGTGGCTCAACGGGATCGTCGACCCCGGCACCAGGATCGCGCCGCCGTGCCCCGGGTACAGCTCGATCTCCTTCTGTCCGATCACGTTCTGCCAGCGCATCCCGACGTCGGTCGTGCGCCGCAGGGTGACGGTGTTGTCGACGCTCAACGAGATGAGGGCGTGCCCGTGCTGGACCGAGATGCCCGAGACCTGGCCGACGGGGACGCCAGCGATGTTGACGGCGTCCCCGCTCGCCAACCCGGTGACGTCGCTCATCTGCGCGTCGATCGTGTGGCGGCTGCTGAAGAGCGAAAGGTTCCCGATCTTCACGGCAAGCCCGACCAAGAGGATGATGCAGACCAGCGCGAAGATCGCGAACTTGAACGCCGACGCCGGAAAGTGGCGGAGCAGCCTCATGACGGGCCCCCGAGGAGCTGCGTGATGACGCTGCCGAGGCTCGTGGGCTGGGACTCGTCCGGCTCCCCGACGATGCCGTAGGCCTGGTTGGCCGCCGCTGCCCCGGCCTGCGACGCCGCGGCGGTCGGGGACGTCGCGGTCGCGGTGCGGCCGCGGTCGCTGCCGGTGAGCCGGGCGTGGTCTGCAACGCGTCGAAGGTCGCCAGCTCGGACGAGCAGTTGAACGCGGACCCGGCGCCCGCGAGGGCCTGCTGGATCGGCTGGAGGAACGACATCCCCCCGGTCGGCGGCGCAATCAGGTTGCACACCAGGCTGTTCACGTCGCTGAAGAGGATGAAGGTGTTGAAGTAGGCGTACGTGCTCCCGTCGGGCAACGTGTTCAGGCCCGATGCGCCTTGCGCGATCTTCTGGAAGTAGTGGTACGCGCCGTTGACCACCTGGCCGATGTTGTCCTGCTGCGCCAGCAGCACTCTCGACACGTTGTCTCCCGATTCGAGGATGGTGGCGATGTCGGGGTGGTAGGTCGAGAGCAGCGCGGCCAGCCGGTCCGAGAACGGGATCAGCGTGTTCAAGAGGTTCTCGTAGTCGGTCTCCTCCGCGTTGAACGCGGGCAGGCCGGCGTTGATCTGCGCGTTGAGGTTGTTGAGGTCCGACGCGGCGGGCGCCACGGCCTGGGTGAACTGCGCGAAGGAGTCGAGCGCCAGCAGCTGCGCGTTCAGCGTGCGGTCGAGGAGTCCGGCCAGCTGAGTGCCCGCACTGATGGAGGCGGCGATCTTCGGACCTTCACCCTGCGATGCCTGCGCCAGCTCCCCCAGCACCGTCGAGAGGTTGTTGGTGTCGATCTTGTTCAACAACGGAGTGGCAGCGGCAAAGAGATCGCCCAGCTCGTCGCTGCTCGCAACGTGGGCGAAGGATGCCCCCGGCGACAGGTACGGCGCGCCGTTCGGCATTGCCGTGAGGTGACGTGATGGACACCTGCTCCGCACCGAACAGGTTGACCGGCTCGATCGTCGCCGTGGAAGCGGCCGGGACCTTGAACGAGGGCTCGATGAGCACGGTCACCTGCGCCTGGTTCTGGTCGAGCGAGATCGTCGACACCCGGCCGACCTGCACGCCGCGAAAGACCACGGCCGAGCCCGGGTGCAGGCCCTCTCCCGCGCTGGGAAAGGTCCCGCTCAGCGTGTAGTCGCCGGCGTAGTCCCCGTTGGCCAGGCGCACCAGCGTCACCGTGCCGAACACGAGGCCGAACAGGACGACCAGGCTGACGACGAGGTTCAGAAGCCTTCTCATCCGACCAACCTCGCTGTGGCGTTCACGCCGCCGAAGAGGATCAGCGACATGAAGAGGTTGACGACGACCACCAAGATGATGGAGAGGCGGATGGCACGTCCCGCCGCCACTCCGACACCCGCCGGCCCGCCGCTCGCGTTGTAGCCGTAGTAGCAGTGGACGAACGTCACCAAGACGGCGAACACCATCGCCTTGAGGAACGAGTAGAAGATGTCGAGCGGCGGCAGGTAGAGCCGGAAATAGTGCGTGTAGGTCCCCGTCGACAGCCCGAAGAACCTCGTCACGACCAGCTCGGAGGCCAGGTAGCTGGCGAAGAGCGCCGCCAGGTAGAGGGGGATCATCGTGATCAGTGCCGCCCAGACGCGGGTGGCGACGAGGTAGACGACGCTGTTGACGCCCATGACCTCGAGTGCGTCGATCTCGTCGCTGATGCGCATGGCGCCGAGCTGGGCTGTGAACCCTGCACCCACTTGCGCGGCCAGTGCCACACCCGCGACCAGCGGCGTGATCTCCCGCGTGTTGGCGAGCGAGGTGATGACGCCGGTGAACGCCTCGGCTCCGATCTGTTGCAGCCCGTTGAAGCCCTCGAGCCCGACCTCGGTCCCGGTGAAGAACGAGATGGAGACGACCACGAAGAACATGCCGCCGCCGACGACGAGCGCGCCCGACCCCAAGGTGATGTCGGACATCAAGACGAGGATCTCTTTGGGGTAGCGCAGCGCCCGGGGCAGGGCGCGCAGGATGCGCAGGTAGAACTTCAGCTGCGCGGCGAATGCGTCGAAGACTCCGATGGCGGCATCCCCGAACCCGACCGCCTTCGTTGTCAGGTTCCTGCCCGCGATGGGGAGTGATCCCAGCTGTGGCCTGACCGGTGCATCGAGCGCCATCAGATGCCCTTCTGCGGGATGAAGTTGAAATAGAAGACCGTCAGTAGGAAGTTCACGAAGAACGAGAGGATGAAGGTCACGACCACGGCCTGGTTGACCGCGTCACCCACCCCCTTGGGCCCGCTCTTGCAGTAGAGGCCCTTGTAGCAGGCAACCATCGCGGCAATGAATCCGAAGATGCCTGCCTTGACGAGCGCGATAGCGAGGTCGGCGATCTGGCTCAGCTCGCTGAAGGTCGCGAAGAAGCTGCTCGCCGTGATGTGAATGGACTGGGTCCCGAACCACAGGCCACCCGGCGATGCCGGCGACGCTGACGACCCCATCGAGGAGCATTGCGACGAGGGTGGCGGCCAACAGCCGCGGCAGCACCAGCCGGTGGAGCGGGTTCACCCCCATCACCTCCATCGCGCTGATCTCGTCGCGGATCCGCCGCGAACCGAGATCGGCGCATATGGCGGACCCGCCGGCGCCGGCGATCAACAGCGCCGTGGCGACAGGCGCCTGCTCACGCACCACCGCCAGCACCATGGCGGCTCCGAGCTGGGACTGCGCGCCAATCTGTTCGAGGAGCGACCCGACCTCGAGCGCGATCACCATTCCGAACGGGATCGACAGCAAGATCAGCGGGAGCGTGGTGACGCGGGCCAGGAACCAGCACTGGTCGAAGAACTCCGCCATGGGGACGCCCTTGAGCGGTGCCTGGCGGATCGCCTCCAGGGCGGTGGCGAACATGTTGCCGGTCTCACGGACGGCGGTCGCGATCTTCCCGTCGTCGGTGAGCGGGCGGCTGGGGCGGGTCAGGACGCCTGCACCCCCAGCGCCGGGACGGCCACTCGGTGTGCCGAGTCGTCGGGCCATCTCGGCGCGGGAAAGGGTCTCGGTGGGTCCGGACGCGTGGTGGGGGGTGACGCCGCTCATGTCACCCGTCTCCGCCAACGCGGTCCCCCCTTCCGAGGCCTCCCCATGCACGCGGACGGGCGAAGATGCACGCTCCCCCCGTCCGTCCCTTTCCTTCGTGGAGAAAAACGGGAGTGACCGAACAACCTTGCGGCACGCCAACCGCAAGCAGAGCAGTCCTCGGCCGTTACGTACACAGGGGTGCACAAAAGAGGTGCTCCAGAGCTCGTCAGGGCTCTCGAGCGGAGGAGGTGGAGCGCAGGACTCAGAAGCTGGGGGACGTAATTGTCTGTCTGTTGTTTCCCTTGTTTGAAATCGTCAACCCCGGTTATTGATGGTGTCGAGACTGGCCTTTTGGCACTTGTGAGGGCAGTCATAATGTGACCAAACTCCTCGTGAGGCCGGAAGGGGAAGGGGAGGGACGGGATAGTGGCGCTCCGCCAGGAAGAGCTCACCAGTCTCTGCGACGATGTCGACCTTGAGCGCGACCGCGCGCTCGTGGAACGCTGCCAAAGCGGTGACTCCGCCGCGTTCGGCAACCTTTACGCGCGCTACTACGAGCGCCTGCTTCGCTTCTGCCTGCGCCGTTTGAACGACCGCCACGAGGCAGAGGACGCGGCACAGGAAGCGTTCGCCCGGGCCTGGAAGGCCCTGCCGCGCTTCGCTGGTGAGCGCCGCTTCTACCCGTGGCTCACGGTGATCGCCGGCAACATCTGCACGGACATGTTGCGCCGGCGTTCGCGCAGCACGCCCACCGACGACCTGGAACTGACGGCGCAGCATCCCGTCGGGGTCGTCGGCGAGGACACTTCCGAGGAGCTGGTCCTGGCGGCGGTCGACGGCGAGCTCGTCAACCGGGCGCTCGACCGACTCTCGACGCGGCACCGCCACGTCCTCGCCATGCGCGAGGAATCAGGCTGGACGTACCAGCAGATCGCAGACCACGAAGGCGTCGAGATCGGGACCATCGAGACGTTGCTGTGGCGAGCGCGCCAGGCGCTCAAGCGCGAGTTCGCTGTCGTGTCGGAGTCCAAGGAAGCGCTGGCTGGCTTCCTCATCGCGACCGGGGCGCTGCTGCGGCGTACCTTCTTCCGGGTGGCCCACCGCGGCGCAAGCGTCAACCACCAGAGCGGTGGCGCCGGCGAGGGTCTGCGCAACGCAATGGCTGGCATGGCGGTCACCGGTGCTGCAGTGGCGGCAGCGTTCATCGCACCGCATGCTTTCTCCGGCGGTCCCAGCGCACCGCCGGGGTCACCAGGCTCCGCCCTTGCCGCACCGCAGCTCGTCTTTGGGGTGCCGAGTGCCGGCGCAGGCGCGAGGGGCGCTTCCGGCGTAGCGGGGACGAACGGGTTGGCCCCGGGCAGCCTGGCCGCAGCCCTTGGCGGAGGTAGTGCAGGTAGCGGTGGTGCCGGAGGAGGCTCCGGCTCTGGCTCATCGCACGACGGTTCGTCGACGTCAGGGGGACTGGGCGCCGGCGTCGGCGGGCTCGTCGGTGGTGCGAGCGGCGGCGGAAGCATCAGCGGCGGTCTCAGCCAGGCCTCGGGTGGCTTGAACAACACTGTCAGCGGCGTGACCAACAGTGTCGGTGGCACCGTCGGCGGCGTGGCAGGCGGTGTCGTCAGTGGCGTGGGCAACACGGTCGGCGGCGTCACCAGTGGTGTTGGTGGCACGGTCGGCGGCGTCACCAGTGGTGTCAGTCGCACCGTCGGCGGCGTGGGCGGCACCGTCGGTGGCGTCACCGGCGGCGGGAGCACGACCGGCGGTGTGACAAAGACGGTGAACGGCCTCTCGTCGGGGCTGGGCCTGGGCAACGTCCTACCGGGGTCCGGGTCCTCGAGTTCCGGCAGCGGCACGTCGAGCACCAGCAGCTCGGCCGGATCAGGATCCAGCACCACGACGACCACAGAGCCCGGCGGCTGGGGCTCGGCGGCCTGCTCGGCGGCTGAGGCCGCCCCGCCTACCCATGCAACGTAGCGGAGGCCCAAGCTCGGAGAGGGGTTCTCGTTCTCTGGACACCAAGCAGGACGACGAGGCAAAAGCGTGGATCGCACCAGGCGAGCCGATCATCTCGCTGCGTGGGGTGACCAAGTCCTTTGGTTCCCACACCGTCCTCGAGGACATCACGTTCGACGTCCCGAAGGGCCGCATCACGTCGATCCTGGGCCCGTCAGGTACCGGGAAGTCCGTGCTGCTCAAGAACATCCTCGGCCTGCTCCGTCCAGAGCGCGGTGAGATCTGGGTCGACGGCGACCAGATCGTCGGGCTCCGCGACCGCCGCCTCTACGAGGTCCGCAAGAAGTTCGGGGTGCTGTTCCAAGACGGTGCCCTGTTCGGGTCGATGAACCTCTACGACAACATTGCCTTCCCGCTGCGCGAGCACACCAAGATGAACGAGGCGCAAATCCGCGAGGACGTCTATCGCAACGCCGAGCTGGTCGGCCTCATGGACCACCTGAAGAAGCTGCCTGGCGAGGTGTCCGGTGGGATGAAGAAGCGAGCCGGTCTGGCCCGGGCCATGGTGACCGAGCCCGAGATCGTCCTTTTCGACGAGCCCGACTCGGGTCTGGACCCGGTGCGCGTGGCATATCTCGACGAGCTCGTGGTCACCGCGCAGAAGGAGACTGGCGCCACCTTCTTCATCATCACGCACAACATCCAGTCGGTGATGCGCACCGCTGATTACATGGGAGTGCTGTTTCGCTCGAACCTCGTGAAGTTCGCCAGCAAGCCCGACATGCTCGCCACCGACAACCCGATCATCCAGCAGTTCCTCGCCGGACAGCCCGAGGGTCCCATCGGCATGGACGAGATGGCGGACGCCGGTGGTGACGCCAGCCGCTACATCGAGGGTGACACGGCAGCGCTGCAGTTCGGGCCTCTGGCCCGTCCCGGGAGAGCCTGCCATGGCCTCCCACTCCCGGCGGATCGCGATCCACCGCTTCCATCCGACTGATTCACTCCCGGAACGAGAAACGCCGCCGGCCCCGGTTGTGCGATCCCGGAACCGGCGGCGCCCCGATCAGTGCGTGGCTCATCGGCCGGCGGCGTCCTCGCAGACCGTCTCGACGAGCAAGCGGCTCACCACGTAGGGATCCATGTTGGCGTTGGGGCGGCGGTCCTCGATCCACCCCTTCTTGTTCTTGGCCGTCTGCCACGGGATGCGGACCGACGCGCCACGGTCGGAGGTGCCGTAGCTGAACTGGCTGTAGTGCGCGGTCTCGTGCGCGCCGGTCAAGCGGCTCTCGATGCCGATGCCGTAGTTCGCCACGTGCTCCTCGACCCGCTTCCCCAGCGCCTCGCAGCCCGCGATGATGGCGTCCCAGCCGCCGTCCTCGCGCATCGCCTTGGTCGAGAAGTTGGTGTGCGCGCCGGCACCGTTCCAGTCGCCGAGGACCGGCTTGGGCTCGAGCGTGGCGAACACGTCAAGATCCTCGGCGATGCGGAACAGCAGCCAGCGCGCCGTCCACAGCTGGTCGCCGATGAGCGGCGGCGGCAGGATCCCGATCTGGAACTCCCACTGCCCCATCATCACCTCGGCGTTGGTGCCCTCGATGCCCAGTCCGGCCTTCAGGCAGGCAGCGGTGTGACGCTCGACGATCTCACGGCCGGGCATCTTGTCACCCCCGACGCCGCAGTAGTACGGGCCCTGTGGAGCGGGGAAGCCGGCCTCGGGCCACCCCAGCGGCCGCCCGTACTGGAAGAAGGTGTACTCCTGCTCGATGCCGAACCAGGGCTCGAACGCGGCGTACTTGTCCGCGACCTCGACGCAGGCTCGCCGCGTGTTGGTCGGATGCGGCGACATGTCGGTCAGCAGGACCTCGCACATGACGAGCTTGTCGTTCTCGCCGCGTAGCGGGTCGGGGCAGACGAACACCGGCTGCAGCACACAGTCGGAGTCGCTCCCCTCGGCCTGGTTGGTGCTCGAGCCGTCGAATCCCCAGATCGGAGGTTCCTTTCCATCCTCCACGATCTTCGTCTTGCTCCGGAGCAGCGGAGAGGGCTCCGTCCCGTCGATCCAGATGTACTCGGCCTGATAGCTCATGAACGCTCCTGTGTTCCCCTATTTCCGGATTTTCCGTCGGTCTCGGAGCTCCGAGACCGACGGGTGACGCGGCACCGGACGCTCGGCGGGTGCGAAATCCGCCGCGTCGCACATCAGTGTCGCCGGACCCTATTTCGCCGCCATATCGGTTGTGTAAACCGGAGATGAATTCCGGTGTCGCCTTCCGCGAACGCGACTGGGTCCGCCCACCCGTGCCCGGACGCGACGAAGGGCTGGATCCCACGACCCAGCCCTCCCCGGCTGCCCCCGACACCACGGCCGCTCCTGTCCCGGGGGCACACCGACGCCCAGAAACGACAGCGGGCTGGGCCGACCGTGGCCGACCCAGCCCTACCGTCATCCCATTGGGGAAGGGGGAATATTCCCTTAGGGAATCTCTCGTCGATAGCTTCAGCGGCGACGAGACGCCGCTGCCTCAGCTAGCAGTTCGTCGAGCCAGCTGCGGCGTTGCCAACGCAGTTGTTGGCGCTGTTGAACAGGCCCTTGATGCCGCCACCGAGCGCAGCCACCGCAACGACGGCGACAACGGCGATGAGGCCAACGAGCAGCGCGTACTCCACCATGGAAGCGCCGCGCTCTGTCCGGGCGCGCTCAAGCAGGTCAGCGTGGAAGCCACGCACTGCGAAAAACGCGTTCAGAAACAGCTCAGTCATTCTTGATTCCCCTCTCTCGCCCCAATGGTTCCGAACGGGATTGCTCGAGTCCATGTGGGTTCCCAAGAACATTGTCTGTTCACCCGCATTGCCGTTCCATAGGCTTTATGGACCAATTGCGCCCGTGACGTGGACCGATTGTTGTCCTACTCGATCGTGACGAGTCCCATGACGACCGCGCGCACGAGCGCGTGTGTGCGGTTCGTCACGTCCAACTTCTGGAAGATTGCCGCAAGATGGTTCTTCGTCGTCTTCGGACTGATGTAGAGCCGCTGTGAGATCTCGCCGTTCGTTGCCCCTTCCGCGAGCAGTTGGAGCACCTCGAGCTCGCGTTGCGTCAGCGACCAAGGCCCCCATTGGCGATCGTCGTCGCGACGTTGCGTCGTGACGTCGGGGTCGCGGTAGTCCTCGTCCGTCTCGACGTCGATGTCGTCGCGGGTAAGGGTGGCGCGAGCGCCGCCGCGCAGGCTCTCGCCGCGGTGCACAGTGGTGCACACCGACGGCCCGGACACCGATACCTGTGTGTAGAACATCCACTCCGGGCCGGGTCCCACCAATGCCGCCCGTTCCGGCTGCGCAACCGGCCATAGGGCCGTCGCAGTGTTCGACATTCCTCCCCCTCATTTCCGCCCCGGGGTTGCCGGTGGCGGCTCCACCCCACCGCACTGCGGTGGAAACTCCCAGGTCATTGTACGCTTCGGCTATCAAACGACAGTCGCAGCACGATTGCAGCCCGGGTGCGAGAACCGACGGATGAACAATTCTCGGCGTATCGGGGGCCCGGCTTGGCCCGGCGCTTGCTCAGGCGCCGCCGTGCAACGCGTGCTTGATCGGGCCGACGATCGGACCAAGGACGACGATCATGATCGCCGGCAGGAAGCACAATGCGAGCGGGAAGAGGATCTTGACCGGCACCTTGGCCGCCTTCTCACGTGCGCGTTGGCGGCGCTTGTCGCGCATCTCGTCTGCCTGAGCCTGCAACACGCGGCCGATCGGCAGCCCGAGCGCGTCTGCCTGTGCCAGGACGACAGCGAAGGTCACCAGGTCGTCGATGTCGGTACGAAGCTTCATGTTCTCGAGCGCATCTTGACGGGAAAGGCCGAGCTCCATCTCCCGGAGCGTGAGCCGTAACTCGTCGCATACCGGCGATTCGAAGCGGGCGCACGAGACCTGCATGGCTTGCTCCAGGCCGAGACCCGCGGCAACGGAGATCGTCATCAGGTCGAGGAGATCCGGGAGGTCGTTGGTGACCTGCTCGACGCCGCTCCTTGATGCGATGGCGGAGCCACCAGCTCGGTACGAGGCCTCCGAGCATCGGCAGAATGAACAAGATGGCGAACCCCAACTTGACCTTGACGATCCCACTGATGAGCGCCACGAGACCGATACCGATCCCGAGCATGATCGATCCCACCTGGACGGCGACGTACTCCTCTGCCCGCATGGAACCGGTGAGCCCGGCCTTGAGCAGATCGGCGTGGACGCGGTCGATGTCCTGGGAGGGGTAGAGCCGTGACAGGTTGTCGCGGAGGCCTTTGCCGACAGGGCGGAAGATCCGGTTGACCAGGGGCGTCTGCACGCGATCGAGGGTGGGTGTCGCCTCCGCGTAGAGCTCCGCCTCGGAGCCGAGCGAGCGGATGAAATCGAGCCGCTGGTTCTGGCGGTGCGAGTGCCATGCCGCCGTGCCGACGCCGATGAGTCCGATCGCCATGAGCATGATGCCCGCCAGCGGAACGTAGTACGCAGTGCTCATCTCATCAGCCTCCCGCGACCCTCACACCTTGATGTTGACCATGCGCCGCACGATCCAGAACCCAAGTGCCATCAACCCGGCGGTGAAGAGGAGAACGATGAGCCCCGCCCCGTGCTCCATCGGCTGGAGGTAGTCGGGATCCTTCAGCTCGAGCGCGATGACCAAGAAGATTGGGATGGCGAAGAGGACATACCCTGACATCCGCCCTTCGGCCGAGAGCGTCTGGACCTCGCGGCGGACCTCCTGGCGGGTTCGCATGAAGTCGGCCAAGGTGTGCAAGATCGGTGCCAGCCGGCCGCCGGTGGACTGCTGGATCCGCACGGCCTCGACCGCCCAGGTCAGATCCTCGACGCCCGATCGCTCGGCCATGTTCTCCAACGCGACGACGAGGTCGGAACCGACCGCCACCTCGGCCATGACCCGGTCGAGCTCGTCAGAGAGCGGCGGCCTGGCGTCACGCCGGTACATGTCAATCGATCGCTGGAACGTCTGTCCGCCTTGGACGGATGCGGCCAGCAGGGCCAGTGCATCGGGCAGCTGCTCTTGTAGCTGCTTGATCCGTTTGTTGGCCCGCCGAGAAGGGAGATACCAGGCGATGGCCCGCCACGACGACGATCGCCGCCAGGGCCGCGAAGGGCGATTTCGCGATGACGCCCGCGCCGACGGCCAGGATGAAGGCGATCGTGCCGGCGATGACGATGTACTCGCCGGAACGCAGCGGGATGTCGGCGCGCTCCAAGCGCCGCTCCGAGCGCGCCCGACGTGTCGATACGGCCGAAGATGCCGGCGATCCTGACGGTCAGCGCGGAGAGCTCGCCCTGCTCCGGCGACTCGCTCACCACCTCGACGGGGACCTGCGCGGTGCCCATCGTGTCGTCGAGGATCTGGGCCAGCGTGCGCTGCTTCGTGCGCACTCGCATGATGGCGGCGACAACGACGATAGAGAGGCTCGCCCCGATGAGGACCGCGGCGACGAAGGCCTCCGTCGCCGAGCTCAACTGCGTGGAGGCGAGCATGGCGGCCCTCATCTCCCGTCCCGGCGGCGTGCCAGCATCTCGTAGAGCTCCTCGGACGGTGGCTCGGCCACTCGGCCCGGTCGGGACGGCCGGTGGTGGCGTCCGCCGGACCGCGACGAGGCGAAGGCGTCGCCGTCGTTGCGGAATACGTGCGGCGCCACGTCGATGCCGTTCAACGCCAGCTCGTCGAGAACCTTGGGGCGGAGACCGGTGGGCACGAGGCGGCCCATCCCCTCCGCCGTGTCGACCCGGTGAAAGATGTCTTGCAGCAGGACGGTGTCGCCCTCCATGCCCTGGATCTCCGTGATGGTGTGCACGACACGGGGCCCGCCGGGCGTCCGCTGGAGCTGCACCAGGAGGCCGACGGCCATGACGATCTGCTCTCGGATGGCGCGCTGAGGCAGTTCGACTCCACCCATCATGACCATGGTCTCGAGACGGCCGAGCAGCTCGCGGGGTGTGTTTGCGTGCACCGTCGTCATAGAGCCGGCGTGCCCGGTGTTCATGGCCTGGAGCATGTCGAGGGTTTCGGAACCACGGCACTCACCAACGATGATGCGGTCTGGGCGCATACGCAGCGAGTTACGGACCAAGTCACGGATCCGCACCTCGCCGGTCCCCTCGGCGTTGGCCGGCCGTGTCTCGAGGGTGACGACGTGGGCTCCCTGGATCTGGAGCTCCGCCGACTCCTCGATGGTGATGAGGCGCTCCCCGTCGGGGATGAAATTCGAGAGGACGTTGAGCATGGTCGTCTTGCCGGTACCGGTGCCGCCGACAACGACCATGCTGATCTTGCCCCGCACGCACGCCTCGAGGAACACCGCCGAGTCCATCGTGAGCGTGCCCAGGTTGATCAGATCCTGCATGAGAAAGGCGCGCTCGGGGAACTTCCGGACGGTCAGCACCGGGCCCCGCAGAGCGAGAGGCGGCACGATGGCGTTGATCCGGGATCCGTCGGCGAGCCGGGCGTCGACCATGGGCGACGACTCGTCGACTCGGCGGCCGACGGCATGCACCATGCGGTCGATGATTCGACGGTACTGCTGCAGATTGGTGAAGATGATGTCGCTCCGCTCGATCTTGCCCTTGCGCTCGATCCAGATCTCGTCGTACGCGTTGCACATGATCTCGGTGATCGTGTTGTCAGCGAGCAGTGCCTCGAGCGGCCCGTAACCGAGCGAGTCCTCGAGCATCTCCTCGACGAAGCGCTGACGCTCGATGGGCGAGATCCCGATGTCCTCGCGTTCGAGGATCTCGTTGACCGAGGCGCGGACCTTTGACCGCAGTTCTTCGGGTGACAGGTCGGCCGCCGTCGGCGCTATTTCAGCGAGCACCTTGGCCTGGACCTTGACCTTGCTCTGCTTCCATTGTTCGTCGAGCAACGTCCGATCGGCCGCCCTGCGCATCGGGTGGCCCTTGGTGCCAGGCGTTCCGAACGGGTTTGGGTGCGGGGGCGGCCCGCCGGGGTCCCCGGATCGCCGGTTGCGCGGCGGCTGGGGGGCTCGTCCGCCGCAGGTTCAGACGCGGACCCGTCGGCGGCGGCCAGCTTCTCCGAAAGGTTCATCGCGATCAGGCCCTCTCGAGCTCAGGCACCTTGGTGGTGCGTCCCTTCCTCCTCCGCCAAAAACCCCGGGGCTCGCCATTGAGCTCGGGGGCCGAGACGCCCGTCTCGAGGACGGGCGTCACTTCGCCCGACAGAAACTGGTTCATGCCGCCGGCCAGCTTCTTGCCGATCTCGGAACCGGCCGCCGACACCAGTGCGGGGCGTCCCTTGTTGATCGACTTCATGACTTCGCGGGAATACGGGAGCACGGAGATGATCTTGTTGTCGAGCACCTCTTGGACGTCGCCGATGTCGATGCCGATGTCGTCTTCGACCTTGTTGAGCACGACGCCGACCGCGTCGCTGTTGATCTTGAGCTTCTCGAGAGTGGTCAGGAACACCCGCATGTTGCGGATGCTCGGCAGGTCGAGCGTCACCATGCACAGCACCCGGGTCGAGTGGTCGAAGGCGGCCAGGACGATCTCGGACAGCTGCGCCGGTGTGTCGACCACGATGTAATCGAAGTGGCGCCGCAGCGCGCTCAGGACCTTGTAGACGTCCTTGGGAGCGATCATGTCCGCGTCGGCCGGGCTGAAGGGCGCCGCCAGCACCGAGAACCCGAGCTCGTGCTCCTCGAGATACTCCTCCAGGTGCTCGTCGAGGTCGTCCTCGTCGACTGGCTCCCGGGAGAGCAAGTCCGAAATGGTGAACCGGGGCCGCAGGTGCAGCGCCGTCGAGACCTCGCCGAACTGGAGGTCGAGATCGACCAAGCACACTCGTTGCCCGGTCTGGGCGGCCAGATAGCAGGCCAGGTTGGTGGCGTAGAAGGTCTTGCCGCAGCCGCCGCTGGAGGAGGCAACGGTGAACACCTCTGCGAAGTGCGAGCGCTCCACCACGACGCCGTCGGCGACGACGGGGACGGGCGGGCCGGAGCCGGACTGGGATGCGTCGGCGATATCGAACGCACGCTGCAACGCGCTGGAGAGCTGACGCTTGGACGTCGGGTATTCGACGAGTTCGACCGCGCCCGTGCGGACGATGTCGCCAAGGTTCGCCTTCGGCTTCGGTCCCAGCGCCAGCACCACCGCCGGCACGGCGGACGGTGGCCCGCAGGTTGGCCAGCCGGGCCATGCCGGCGTGGCTGTCGAACACCGGTCCGGCCACGAGGACGTCGAAAGGTCCCTCCTCGCTCACCTCTTCCTCGACGTCGATCACGTTCGAGCTGGTGACGACCTGGTACCCCGGTCCGAGCGAGGCCTGGATCGCCCGGCTGAGAGCCGGCGAGCGGCTGATGACGAGGATGCGGCGGTTGATCACGGGGCACCCGTCGTCTGGCCGGTACCGACGCATTGCATCAGCGGCGGCGGCGTCGCTCCCCGCTGAGGCTGGACGACCGACAGCGACTCGTTCTGCTCGAGGAATTGGAGGGTTTGCGCCTGCTGGCCGGTCACCGCGAGGAGCACCGTCTCGCTGCCTGGGATGGTGCGTCCTTCCGCCGTTCTGTGACTCGCGTAGGACGGGACTGTGCTGGACACGTCGAGCACTTGGATGCTCGACATGGCGAGTTCGGTACAGGGAACCGGCAGGTTCGAGTTGTCCCCAGTCGAGAGCTTGGTGATGTTGGCGTAGACATCGACCCGGCTCCCGGGCTGCAGGTAGCCGGCGAGGGCGTTCGTCCCGGTCATCGTCACCGTCGTCGCCTCCATGCCGGTCGGGATGGAGATCGCCGACGTGCTCGCCGACAGCTCGGCCGAACTGATGGCCTGCCCCTTCGTGACCGCCTGCGTAAGGACCTCGTTGGGCAAGCAGGGTCAGTGTGGTCAGATCCGTCGGTTTGAACGACTTCGTCGGGATCAGTTCGATGGCCACCAGATTGCTGGAGATCATCGATTGGCCCGTGGTACCGGCCGAGATATTGCCCTTCGCGACGACCGCGGACATCGTCACTGGCGCACTGCTGCCCGAGTTCGAAGCCGCGTGGTTGCCGGCACCCTTGACGCTTGCAAAGGCGATCGCGCTCCCAGCAATGAACAGGATCACCCCAATAAGGACCAGCGTGAGCGTCTGCCTCTTCACAGAACAATCCCCCCTCTCCGCTGCGGAGGACGTTGGCGACAAATGCACGGCCGTCCGCCGTTGGTTCGCTAGGAGAGTACGACGGGAACCGATCCGCGTACATAGGCCCTTTAGACCATTCTTGAGCACTCCGCCCCTGGTGAGACCCCCAAATGGTCCTTAGGGCCTATGTACCGCGAAGAGCGTGAAGCCCACAATCGACACGGTCGCGACACGGCGACGCGGCAATTCGACAGTTGCCCTTCAAGAGTTGGTACCGCCGCCCGACATAGAGGAGAGGGGGGTCGCGTTGAAACCGCGGACGTGGAAGCTTCCGGTTGCGCTGAGGCGGTGGCGTGACGACGAGCACGGGGCGGAGATGGTGGAGTTCGCCTTCGTTGTCGTGCTCCTCATCATGCTCCTCTACGGCATCATCACCTACGGCCTCATCCTGGCCGCGCAGGCGACCGTGACCCAGGCTGCTGCCGACGGCGCTCGAGCCGGCATCGTCGCCACCAACCAGACGTGCACGCAGTCGACCGTCCCGTCGGTCTGCGCCGCGCGAAGACCAGGCTGGGTCGGACGTCGGCTGGATGGGCAAGGGGACGTGCCCCTCCAGCACGATCATCACCTGCACCGCCGTGCCCGAGCCATGTCCGTCGAACAGCAACAACACGTGCCTGCAGGTGACCGTGTCCTACAACTACGCCTCGTCGCCGCTCTTCCCAGAGATGCCAGGTCTCGGCGTCATCACCCCCTCGACCATCTCGTCGACCAATGTCCTGCAGATGTCGAACCCGAGCTCGCTAGATGCAAGCCCTTCGCCAGCACCTCCTCGGCTGGTCCCGCGCTCGCCGGCATGACGAGCGCGGCGCGACCTTCGTCCTGACCGCGATCTGCATGGTGCTGCTGCTGTCGGCGGGCGCATTCGGCGTGGACCTGGGCTTCACGGTGGACGGCAACCGCCAGGCCCAGGCGATGGCAGACACGGCAGCGCTCGACATGGCGCGCTACATCAACCTCGCCGACGCCGACGCAGGTGGGACCTCCGAGACGGCCGCCGCCAGTTGGTTGACGACCAACAAGCTCCCCTACGTCGACACCGACAACTCGGCCAACACGACGCTCACGGTGGTGCCGGGCGAGTGGAACGGCAGCGTGGAGCTTCCGAGACCGCAATGTGAAACCGGCTTGCCACCGCTGCCCGCGTGCAATGCCGTCAAGGTCACGGCGACCCAGAAGATCCCCCAGATCTTCGGAGGCGGGAATGCGAGTGTGACTCGCACCTCGGTTGCAGCAGTAACGCCCGAATCGGGCTTTTCCATCGGCTCGTACCTGACCAGTGTCAGCTCGTCGCAGTCCTCGGTCTTCAACGCGCTCCTGAGCGAACTCGGCACGAGCGCCACCGTGACTGCAGTGGGCTTCGACGGGCTCGCCAACGCCGATGTGACCATCAACCAGCTCATCACGGCGTCAGGCGGGTTGCTCACGACATCGAACGTGATGACGGCGTCACTCTCGGCTTCACAATGGCTCTCGGTCTGGACCGACGCCGTTGCCAACCAGGTCGCACAGCTGAACTGTGGATCGTCGCCGACGCCCTATCCGTGCAACGCGAGCACCGCGCTCAGCTCGCTTGCCTTCAACGCGTCCTCGTCGGCCCAGTTGTGCCAGATGGTCCAGATCGACGGGTCGTCGTGTGGCACGCTCCCGTCGGCGGCCCTCAGCGCAAGCGTCAACGTCCTCCAGGCACTCACGACAGAGGCGGAGCTGGCGAATGGGACGAGTGCCGTGAATATCGGGACCTTGGGTGGCATTCCTGGTCTGCTCTCGTCCACCTTGTCCTTCTCAGCGATCCAACCACCTCAGTATGCGTACGGACCGGTGGGCACCACCACGACGACCCAGCAGGTGACCGCCGACCTTCAGCTCAACATCGCTGGTGGAACCATCAACATTCCCATGGCAGCGGCGAGTGCGACCGGGACGCTCTCACACGTCACCTGTCAGAACAATGCGCTGAAGAAGGTCACGATCTCGGTGACGGGTACTGGCTTCACCGACGACGTGAGTTTCGGCGGGTCGCAGATCGGCACGCTGACCGAGAGCAATTACAGCGCGAGCCCGAGCTTCACCACGGTGCCTCCGACCGCGACGACCATCCAGAACGGCAGCAACCCGGTCACGACCACCGCCTCCCCGTCCTACTCGGGCACCCAATCGGTCCTTGTCGACGCGGCGATGGCCGTGCTGGCACCGATGCTCCAGGCGACGGGCGTCTCCGTCGGTGGCGTCCAGACGGCTGACCTGAGCGTCAACTGCGGGTCTGTCACATTGGTCCAATGAGCACCACCGTTGCACTTCTCGTCGGCGCCGCATTCGGCATCGCGGCCGGCTCGCTCCTGGTGCCACTGACCCGGCGTGAACTGACGGCGTCGCTCGCCCGCGCGGCGGCGGGGCAGGTCTCGGCGGCTGAGCGGACGGGTGCTCCCGCCGAGGCCCCAATACCGGTCGACGTGCCGCGCATCGGCCGGCGCCAATGGCTCGTCCTGGCTGCGGCGTCAGGCGTGATCCCCGCTTTCATGCTCTACCGGGTGGGGTGGTCGCTCCTCGCGCTCCCGCCCCTGCTCATGCTCGTCGGTCTCGTCCAACTGGCCTACTGCGACTTCACGCGGCGTCTCCTGCCGAAGACACTGGTGTACGCCCTCGGCGCGGTCGTCATCACGAGCGGGGTGGCCGCCGCCGCCGCCGTCCCCGACTGGGAGAAGTTGGTGCACGCCACCCTCGGTGGGTTGGTGCTCTTCGCGGTGTTCTTCTTCATCAACCTGATGAACCCGCGCTGGATCGCCTACGGGGACGTACGCCTCTCGCTCGTCGTCGGCTTCGGGCTGGCCTGGGTGAGTCCGATGGCGCTCCTCGACGGCTTCTTCTACGCGAATCTGATGGCAGCCGTCGTGGGTCTCGTCCTCATCGGCTTGCACCGGGCCAAGCGAGGCTCGGGGCTGCCGTTCGGGCTCTATCTCGCCGTGGCGGCTGCACTCGTCCTCGTCATCTGGAGCTGACTCCCGGCCGGCGGAAGTGCCGGTCGATCTCGTTGGCATAGCGGCGGCCGAGTGAATCTGCGTGCTCCTCGATCCACGTGCTGAGCGCAATCGAGCCGGTGGCGGGACCGTCGGTGTCGGCGAGGCCGTCGGCCATGGCCCGGTACTCGTCGCCGGTGAGCAGCACGTCGTGCAACGCCAGGCCGAGGACTGACGCCAGGGGTCGCATGAGCGCGCCCGGCACCCGCACGATCATGGTCCTGCTCTGGACCGCCGCCCGCAACTGGTGCACCAGCTCGAGGAAGGTCGGCCGTTCGGGACCGACCGCGTCGATGACCGAGTCGTCCCGCTCCCGCCCGGCGGCGACGGCCAGCGCGGCGAGATCATCGATGTGGATGGCCCGGATGCGATAGTCACCGGTGCCCCCGACGGCGAACACCGGGAGGCGGCGCAGCAGCCAGGCGATGTTGTTGAGCAGAACGCCATCGCCTCCGAAGAGGAGGGCGGGGCGGAGCACGGCGTATGGCACGCCCACCTCGGCCAGCGCACGCTCGGCCTCGGCCTTGCCGCGAAAGTAGCCGTAGGGCGAAGAGATGCTCGGGTGAGTGATCGACACGTGCACGATGCGCTCGACCCCCGCATGGCGCGCCGCGTTGAACAACGTACGCAGGTTGGCCACGGCGCGCTCGTGGTCGTCGTGCTGATGAGGGAAGCGGACCCAGTACGTGTTGTAGAGGGTCGTGACGCCCCGTAACGACGCGGTCAGCTCGATCACGTCGTCGAAATCCAACGGCCGCACGTCAACCTCGCTGTTCGCCGGGGCCCGTTCGGGATGCCCGGTCAGAGTGCGCACCCGCCTGCCCGCCGCGCCCGAGCTCGCGGGCGATCGCGGCGCCCGAATAGCTGAAGGCACCCGTGACCACGTCAATGCCATCGGCCGGGACCGTGATCCCGCCCGCCGCGGGCGAGTGCACCACGGTTCCCGGTACTCCTGTTCGCTCGGTCATGGAGCCTCCTTCGCGCGATGGGGGGATCGGCGGGCTCTGTGGGTCGCGCCCCGTCGCGACCACCGCCGGCCCGAACGCCTGCATCAAGCCGGCCAGCAGGCGGGCCCGGTCGAACAGGGCAAGCGCCGAGCTGCGGTCCCCGTCGAGATGCGCCAGCATCTCCAGACCGAGGTAGAGCGCGACCACGGCGTGCGCGGCGACGTCGGGTTCGACCACTGCCGCGAGCGGCGACCCCTCGAGCGCCTCGCGCAGCGCGTCGGCAGTAAAGGTGCGCCAGGGTGCAATGCGCGCCGCTACCTCGGCGGCGAGCCCGGGCGTCGCCGAGGCTCCGGCGATCATCTCGGCGAGGACAGCGATGTGGCCCGCGTCGAGATCCTCCTCGAAGATCGCCTGCGCCGCATCGACGAGCTCACCCATCCCGTCAGCGCGGTCGACGGCCGCCTGATAGTGCACGCGCCGGGTCTCGCTGACATCGTCGAGCGCGGCGAGCAGCAGGTTGGCCACCGATCCGAAGTGGTAGAAGACGAGGCCCTGGTTGCAGCCGGCCCGCCGGGCGATCGCCCGCGCACTGGCGCCGGCGAACCCCTCTTCCTTGAGGGCTGCGACCGCGCCGCGCACCAGCGCCTCCCGGGTCTCCGCCACCACGGGCGAGCCCCCTTTGCCCACCCGTGCCTTCACGCCCGACTTGGCCATCCGCTGCTCCTGATCGAGTTGGATTGAGCGATTGATTTGAGCGATTGCTTAAGAGCCGTACGGCGCGTCGGTCGGCGCTGTCAAACCAGGCCCGACCTGGCGCTATGGGCCGCGCCGTCAGCGCGGACCCGGCGCTATCGTGCGCGACGCGTCGCCGCCCGCTCCCCCGCTGCTCACGCCCGCAGCTCAAAGAACGTTGGGACGTCGACGGCTGGTGCGTGGTGCCCGACGCCATCCCGGCCGACCAGCTGGCCGCCGGCGCAGGACGCGGTGCACCGGCACTTCCCCACGCCCGCCGAGATGGTCGAGCTCGGCGGCACCGCAGCCGGCGAGTGGCACACCTGGGACGCCCCCTGGCCTGAGTTCCCGTTCCACAGCTCTCGACTCAATGCTCTTGTCCTCCACGACAACGTCATCGACATCGCGGAGGGACTCCTCGGCACGACAGACCTCGCGCTCTACATGGGCATCGCCACCGCCAAGTACGCACAGCAGAAGTCGGGCTACAACCAGTTGCTGCACGCCGACTACCCGAACCACATGATGGTCGTGCCCCGTCACGAGCTCGGGTACCAACAAGTCGAGTTCTTCGTCTACCTGACCGACGTCACCAGCGAAGACGGCGCCACCCGCTTCGTGTCATGGCAGAAGACCAAGGACATCCCGGTCGAGCGGCACACGCTCAACTACGTGGACTATGCCGAGCTCTACGACGACTCGTCGGACGCGGCGGCACCGGCCGGTTCCGTCGTGGCCTACCGACCCGACGTGTACCACCGCTCGGTCGACCACACCGATCCAACCCGCTACCGGGTGATGCTGCACGTGTCCTTCCGCCACCGCGACGCCGGCTGGGGCGGCTACCAGGCCTGGCCCTTCCGGGGCTTCTCCTACGAGCTGACCAAGTACGTGCAGGAGGCGACGCCGCGCCAACTCGCCCTGATGGGCATCCCCCTGCCGGGCCATCCGTACTGGACGAAGGCGACGCTCGAGGGCGTGCAGGCGCGCTATCCCGGGCTCGACATGACCCCCTGGCGCGACGCGTCTGGGCTGAGCGTTCACGCCAAGTCGGCGTGCGGCGAGCCCGGCGCGACCAGCGGCCAGGGCATGGCGCGCTCGGCGGCCAGCGCCAGGTCGAGCAGCAGGGGTTCGCGGTGATGGCCGGCCAGGACCTGCAGGCCGACCGGTAGACCCGTCGACGAGCCCGGCCGGGATCGTGATTGCCGGGCTCCCGTTCAGATTCGAGGGCGCCGTCAACGCCGCGTTGTTCATGATGGCGCGGGCGAAGCCGATCTCGTGGATCAGGTCGCGGCCGGGCAACGTCGAGGGCGGTGGGCCCTCCGCCTTGAACGCCACGTCGGGATGCGTCGAGCAGAGCACGAAGTCGGCTTCGTCGAACAGGGCCGCCATCGCCTCGTTGAGCTGGCGGCGATAGCGCTCGATGGACGCCGCTCGCTCGAGGTTGTAGCGCTCGCGCGCACTCGCGAGTCCTGCCGCGATCTCGCGCGAGAGCTCGCCGAGCCGGTCCGGGTACGCGTCGCCGAGGTCGGCGACCATGGGTGGCTGGTTCGCCATGGCCCAGGCGCCGCGCAGTGGCGGCAGGGTGGGTGACACGACCACCAGTCGCAAACCCGCCGCGCGGACCAGGCGCTCCGCCGCGTCGGCCACGACAGCAGCCACCTCGTCGCGGACCTGGGCGATCCCCAGGTCCACCACGATGGCCGCCGACATGCCGGCGAGGTCGTACGTGCCGAGACCCGCCTCCCATCCCTCGACGCGGGGCAGGCTCAGCGGGTCCCGCGAGTCGAAGCCGTTGCAGGCGTCGAAGTAGCGCGCCGTGTCACGCACGGAGCGGGTGAGGCAGCCGAGCACGGTCGTCATCGGCTCGATGGTGCCGTCGGGCCCCTTGGGGATCCTGCCGTAGGTCGCCTTCAGCCCGAACAGGCCGCTGAAACCCGCCGGGCCCCGGATCGATCCGCCACCGTCGCTCCCCGTGGCGATCGGCAGCAGGCCGCCGGCGACCGCGGCCGCGGTGCCACCCGACGAGCCGCCCTGGCGTGCGCTCGTGGTTCCAGGGATTGCGCGTCGTCCCGTGGAGCTCCGTCGAGGTGCAGTTGATGCCGCCGAACTCCGGTGCCGTCGTCTGCGCGGCGAGGACGGCGCCCGTGGCCCGCAGGCGGCGTCACCGACGTGTCGTCGTGGCCGGCGACCCGGTCCCTGAAGATGACCGACGCCTCGGTGTACGGCCACCCGTCAACCTTCTCGAGCTCCTTGACCCCGAAGGGCACGCCACCGAAGGGCAGCGAGACGTCGGCCCGGCGCGCGGCGGCGCGGGCATGCTCGAAGTCGGTGTAGGAGAAGGCATTGAGCGGTGACGCCTCCATGGCCGCGATGCACTCGTCGAGCGCCTCGAGGGGCGACAGCTCCTTGGCCCGATAGGCGTCCACCAGGCTGCAGGCGTCGTTGAGCCATGGTGTGCTCACCACGCGGACAGTACCCGCGCAACGCCGGCCGCGCCGTCCGCTCGCTAGCCTCCGGGCGTGGACACGGCAGCGCTCACGACGCCGGCTCTCATCGTCGAGGCGGCCGCACTCGAGACGAACCTGGCGACCATGGCTGCGGCGCTCCCCGGCGACCGGCTACGCCCTCACGTGAAGGCGCACAAGTGCACGGCGCTCGCGGCACGGCAGGCTGCGCACGGGCACAGGCGATTCACCTGCGCGACCGTGCGGGAGATGGAGGGCATGGCCAGGGCCGGCCTCGGTGACGACCTGTTGCTGGCCAACGAGGTGGTCGACGCCAGTCGGCTGGGCAGCGCTGACGCGCGACGGGGTGCGGGTGACCGCGGCGGTCGACTCCGAGGAGACCATCGCGGCCGCGGCGCGGGCGGGGGTCGCCCGAGGTGGTCGTCGACGTCAACGTCGGCCTGCCCCGATGCGGGTGCAGCCCGGAGGACGCGGGACGCCTGGCCGACCGGGCGCGGGCGGCTGGCTGAGCGTGCGCGGCGTCATGGGCTACGAGGGGCACATCGTCGGGCTCGAGGACCGAGCGACGAGGGTGGCCATGATCGAGGTGTCCATGACGCAGCTGGCCCGGGCCCATGAGGACGTCGGGCGGCGAGGTGGTGTCGGCCGGCGGCACCGGGCACCTACGACCTCAACACGTGGGCGACCGAGATCCAAGCGGGGTCGTACGCGCTGATGGACACCGCCTACGCGAAGTTGGGCCTCCCGTTCGAGCACGCACTCTCCGTGCTCGCCACGGTGATCTCGGTGTCGAAGGAGTGGGCCGTGGCCGACTGCGGGCTCAAGGCGCTCGGCATGGACCACGGCAACCCCATCGGTCGAAGGCGCCGAGGTGTGGTTCTGTTCCGACGAGCACCTGACCTTCGTGCCGGAGCGACCGATGCGGGTGGGCGACCGCATCCGCGTCCTGCCGGCCCATGTCGATCCGACCGTCGCGTACCACGAGCACCTCCACGTGGTCGACGGGGACGAGGTGATCGAGCGCTGGGAGATCGACCTGCGCGGGTGGTGAGTGTGACCGCGCACCGGGCGTGTCGGGACCCGGGCCCTCTCGCGCTCCGCCAGTAGGGTTGGCCGGGACAAGGAGGTCGCAATGGCAGACGCCACGTTCACGATCGGGTCACCCGCGACATGCACCGACGGTCCCTGCGGGAAGGTGATCAAGGTCGTCGTGGACCCAGTCGCACGCTCGCTCACCCATCTCGTGGTCGAGCCCGAACACCGGGCCGGCCTGGGTCGCCTTGTTCCACTCGACCGAGTCGCTGTCAAGTGCCGACGGTGTGGAGCTGCGCTACACCCTCGACGAGTTCGACGCGCTCCCCCACGCCGAGGAGAACGACTTCCTCCCCGGTGGCAGCGGCTACGCGGACTACGAGGCACACGAGGCGTACTACTGGCCCTACTTCGGGATCGAGGGCGGACCGGAACCCGCTTGCCGCCAATGCCAGCGGCATCGTGACGCATGACACACTGCCCCCAGGCGAGGTGGGCGTCCGCCGCGGCGACCCCGTCCACGCCACCGACGGCGAGATCGGCAAGGTGGAGGGACTGGTCGTCGACACCAGCGCGCGGCCACGTGACCCACGTCCTCCTCCAAGAGGGCCACCTGTGGGGCCGCAAGGACGTCGCCATCCCCGTCGGCAACGTCACCCGAATGGACGGAGGCGGGATCTCGGTCTCGATGAGCAAGGACGACATCGGCGAGCTGCCCCAGGTCGACCTGTCCAAGCCGGGCGGCTGAGTCGGCCGCCGTCGAGTCTGCGAGCTCAGCTCGCGTCGGCTGACAGCGTGGGCTCGGGCGCCTCGGGAAAGTCACGCATCGTGCGCATGGGCGACGCGAGCAGCCACGCGCCCGCGAACACCTCGCCCACCACGCCGATCCACAACGTCGGCCGCAGACCGATGAACGACCCGAGGACCCCGCCGACGAGCGCGCCGATGGGCAGCACACCCCACACCACGAACCGCATGGTCGCGTTCATCCGACCCAAAAGACGGTCTGGACAGAGGCGCTGGCGGAAACTGACCTGGTTCACGTTGTAGACCACCACGAAGAACGACACGATCATCAAGCCGATGCCGAAGAGGATGAGGCCCGCACCGGGCATGGTCAGCGGTATCAAGAGCCCTCCGACACTGCCGCCGATGCCGATCAGCGTGGCCCTCGCACCGCCGACGCGCCTGGCCATGGGTCGGGCGGTCAATGCGCCGAGCACCCCGCCCGCGCCGCCCAGGCTGAACAGGAGTCCGATCACACCAGGTGATGCGTGCACCTCGCGCACCAAGAAGACGATCTCGACGGCGGCCGCGATGCCGCTGAAGAAATTCGAGGTCGCTGTGGTGGCCGCAATGGCTCGCAACAGCGTGTTGCCGAACACGAACCGCAGGCCCTCGGCCATGTCGCCGACGAGGTGCGGGTGCCCAGCCTCGGGCACCACCGGCTTGAGCTCCGAAGCGCGCGATGGCGCCCACCGCAGCGGCTGACACCAGGAAGCTGGCGGAATCGACGGCGACCGCGGCCGAGCCCCCGATCGCCTGGATGAGCCCACCGGCGACGCTCGGTCCGGCGACGGCGGCCACTTGGGCGCTCCCGGTGAGCTTGGCGTTCCCTTCGACGAGGTGCTCCCGGCCGACCAGTGCGGGGAGATACGACTGGTAGGCAACGTCGAAGAAGACGGTCAGGATGCCGCTGGCCAGCGTCACCACGAAAAGCTGCGCCAGCGTGAGCCCGCCGACCGCGTACGCGATCGGCACCGATCCGAGCGCCAACATCCGGCCGAGGTCAGCGCCGATCATGACCCGTCGGCGCCGGACGCGATCGATCCAGACACCGGCCGGCAGTCCCACGACCAAGAAGGCTGCTGTCGACGCCGCGGTCAACAGGCCCATCTCGAAGGTCGTCGCGTGCAGCGTCCGCACGGCGAGGAGCGGGATGGCCAGCAGGCTGACCTGCGAGCCCAGCTCGCTAACGGTCTCTCCTCCCCAGAGCAGCCGGAAGTCGCGGTGCCGGAACAACACCCCTCCCTTGGCCATCGGGCGGACCCTAACGCAGTGCCGGCGTCACGCAGCGCTTGTTGGGCTGCACCACTGATTGCGGATAGACCAGGGCCGTGCGAGTCCGCACCGTGCTCATCGCCGTACCCGCCGCCGTCGCGCTGGTCGCGTGGTGCGGCTGGGTCAGTGGCTTCCATCGCGCCTCGGACGCGGCAGAGATCACCTGGGTGGTGTCACTGGCCGCCGTCGTGGTAGTGGACGCCGCGCTGTGGCGAGGGTCGCGCGGCAGGCGGTTCGGCTGGCGCCTGCCACGCGCCGGGGATCCCTGGCCGGGTGCCGGACGCGGCGGGAGCCGGCTCGCCCTGCAAGGTGTCGCTCCCTGGCTGGTGCTCTTTCTCGTCGCGCTCGCGTGGGACGTGCTCGGCATCGACACCGGACCGCACCAATACCACCTCACCATCAGTGCCCTGGCCCAGGCCTATCGCCCCTTGAACGCGGCGCTGCTGTTGGTCTGGATGCTGGTCGGGATCGGCTACGAGGCGGCCCGTGTCCGCGCGCCCGTGCCGGCACGACCACTACCTCCCCGGCTCGCGCCCGAGGCGGATCGGCACGACCTCCCGGGCGCACAAGGCGTCTTCGCGATGTGCGTCCTCGGACCGGGCACGCACTCGAGCCCGCCGGCGTTGCTCCTGCCCTCGAGCCCGCCGGTCGGCGTCGCCTTCTGGATCGCCGTGCCCGTCGCCGCGATCGTGATCGACCTGGTCGCGCGGCGAACGAACGGCACGGTCGCGACAACGGAGGAGTTCGTTCGGTTCATCTCGACGTCGAAGGTTGCGCACGTGCTGCTCATCGCGGCGTGGGCCTTCGCCGGTTATCACCTCTTCGCGCGCTAGAGCTCCGCCAGCACGCTCGAACCCGGACCGGACGTGCGCCGCCCGGCGCTGGTTGGCGTGCGTCCGTCTCGATCAACGTGGCGTCGCCTCCTGGTGGTCTGCTGCCACGCGGTCCATCCCCGCCCGACGCTGTAGGCGAACGCGCTGGTCGCGCCCACGAAGAAGCCGATGGGAAGGTTCGTCAAATAAGAGGCGGCGATCGCCACCCACACCGTGACGAGCGCGAACGCCACCGAGAGGATGATCGCGATCGGGGGACGGTTGGTGAAGGACCGGGCGGCGGCGGGTGGGCCGATGAGCAGGCTGAAGATGAGCAGGGAGCCGACGACCGGCACGGCCATCGTCGTGACCAGCGCGAGCACGATGAGAAAAGCCAGGTCCATCAGCCGGGGGTTGATGCCGCGGGCGGCAGCGACGTCGGGAGTGACCGAGGAGAGCATCAGCGGCCGGTAGAGGGCGACCACGGCCACGATGCACACCGCGGCGATGACCACGGTCGGGCCCAGCTTGCTGGAGGAGACACCGAGGATCTCGCCGAAGAGCAGGGCGAAGATCTCGGGGGCGTACTCGCTCGTGCGCGACAAGAACAGATCCCCCAGAGCCAGCATCATCACGATGGTGAGCGCGGTGGCGACGTCGCTGCGGGCCCGCCGGCCGAGAGCGGCGATCATTCCGGCCCCGGCCAGCGAGAACACGCCGAGCCCGACGATCGTGTTGGCGCCAATGAGGAACGCGCCCGCCGCTCCGGCGAAGGCCCCGTTGGGAAGGGAGTGCGCGGCAAACGCCGCACCGCGTAACACCGTGAAGAACCCAACGACGCCGGCCACGATGGCCACGACAGTGCCCGCCTCCCACGCATTGATCATGAAACTGGCGAACATCAGGTCGCCCCGACGGGTCGGGCCGGCGTTCGCTGGCCGCCGGTCGTCGACCCTCGCCGATCCCCCCGGACACGGGCGACAACTCCCGAGGCGAAATAGAAGGCGAAGATGACCGCCACGATGCAAAAGCTGACCGGCCAGCCGTTGCCGCCAGCCCAGACGGTGCTGTCGTATGCCATCAAGGTGCCCAGCCAGCAGGCGCATACGCCGACCCCGATCGCGATCGCGATGGCAGCCCAGATACGGTTCGCCACCCGCAGCGCGACGGCGGCCGGTCCGATCAATAGAGCCGTCGAAAGGATCGCCCCGATCGTGACCGCTGACATCGACACCGCCAAAGCCAGTGCCAACAGGTAGCCCGCGCCGACGAGGCGAACCGGAACACGACGCGCCGCGGCGAGCTCGTCACTCAGGGAGCTGAGGAGCAGGGGCCGGTACAAGACGGCGATCAAGGCGACCGAGGCGATCCCGAGGACAGCGATCACCGTCGTGGTGCCGGGCGGCAGCGTGAAGATTGACCCGAAGAGCACGTTCACGGTGGCCCCAGTGGTGCTCGAGGAGATGGTGCCTTCGTAGAGGAACAGGGCCGCCAAGCCCAAGGAGGCACCCAGCACGATGCCGGTGGCGAGATCGCGGCCACGGGGCTTGCGAACGCCGATGAGCTCCATGACCGCCGCAGCGACCACGTTGAACGAAACGAACCCGTAGATCGTGGACGCCCCGACCAAGAACGCGGCGGAACCACCGGCAGTCCCGATGTCGGAGAAGGCGTGGCCAGCGAACGATTGCCCACGGATGACGGTGAACACCCCGACGATTCCGGAGACGACCGCCGTGATGGCCCCCACGATGAGAGCCACATGGACCGGCTCCGATGAGAAGAACCCGGGCTCGAACAGGGTCGACCACGAGGCCGCGACAAGCATCAGATCTCCCCCGGGAAATGGTCGGTGTCGTCAGGGTGGTGGGCCTGATGCTCTGCGCCCGAGACGACCAGTACCCGTCCCTGGACGTGGATCACCTCGACGTGGTGTCCATAGAGCCTGCTCAGGGTGTCCGTTCGGACCACCTGGTCGGTCGTGCCGGACGCAGCCCGGCCGTCCGCGAGGTAGACGACGCGGTCCATGACCGGCAGCAGCGGGTTGATGTCGTGCGCGGACAGCAAGATCGCGATGTCCTGCTCGGTGGCGATCCGGGCCAGGACGTCGACCACCTCGGCGGCGGAGCGGATGTCCAGGTTGGCCAGCGGCTCGTCGAGCAGCAACAACTTCGGGCGGGAAATGAGCGCCTGGGCGATCATGATCCGCTGCTGCTCTCCGCCCGACAGGTTCCCTATTCGCGCGTCCGCGAACCCGGCCGCTCCGACCGCGTCGAGCATCTCATCGACTGCGATGCGCCGCTTCGCCGACGGTCTGGAGATCCCGAAGCGGTGCCCGTCGAGTCCGAGCCCCACCAGGTCGCGGGCCCGCAGCGGCATGTCCGCCTCGAGGACGATCTTCTGCGGGACGTAGCCAATCTGCGGGTTGTGCCGTGACCGGGTCCCGCCCGTCCCCGTGACACGGCCGTGGCTCGGGGCGATGAGGCCGAGGATCGCCCGCAACAATGTGGTCTTTCCCGCTCCGTTCGAGCCGATAAGCCCACAGAACTCGCCGGCCTCCACCGAGAACGACACTCGGTCGAGCACGCGCCGGCCACCGAGCGACACGCTCAGATCCTCGACCCGCAACACGACGTCGGCCACTTCGCCGTTGCCGGCTCCAACGTGCGGGTCTGTGGCGGCCATGGCGTCGTCCGTCACCGTCACAGGTGCTGGGTGGAGGCGCCGGTGGCGATGGCTTTCTTGATGGCGTTGAGCTCTGCCATCATCCATGACTGGTAGTTGTAGCCCGGTACGGGCATCGTTTCGTACACCCCGACGACGGGCACGCCGGCCCCCAGGGCGGTCTGGCCGATCGAATCCGTGAGCTGGTCGGTGACTTGCTGGTTGTAGCAAAACACCTTCACCTGATGCTTCGTGAAAAACCCTTGCTCCAACGACACGTCCTGGGGGGTGGGGTCGGTGCCGTTCATGATGTCGGCTTGGAACTGCCATGGCGTCAGGTTCTTGATGCCCATGGCTGTCAGGAGGTCGTCGGCGACCGGCTCGGTCGTCGCTGCGGTCGTCCCTCCGTACTTGGCTTTGAACGCCGCGATCGCGTTGAACCACGGCTGAAGCGAAGCCACGAATTTGTGCTCGTTCGCACGAAACGTCGACGCGTGGGGGGGGTCCAGTGACGAGAGGTCGGATGCCAGTGCGTTGGCGACCGCGGGCATCGTCTTCGGGTTGTACCAGAGGTGCGGGTTCGCCGTGCTGTCGGGAAGACCCAGCAAATGCTGCACATCGATGACCTTGCGCGCCGAGTTCGGTGACGCCGAGGCAAGCGTGTCCATGAACGTGTCGTAGCCGACCCCGTTCTCTATCAGCAGGCTCGCGTTGGCGATCTTCTGGCCTACGCTCGGCGTGGCCTCATACGTGTGGGGATCGGTGTTCGGGTTCGAGTCCACCGAGTACACGCTCACGTACGTTCCACCGATCTGAGACGCGACGTTGCCGTACTCGTTCTCCCCGGCGACCACGGCCACGGTGCTTCCGCTACTGCCCTTCGCGGACGCCGCGGCGGGCGTCAACGACGAGGTGCCCACGACGGCAACCAGCAGCGCCCCGAGCCCCATCATCCCTGCGCGCACCATCGCCGAGCGCACCATCGTCCTCCGTCCTTTCGGTCATCGTCGGCATCGCCAACGTCGCTCCATATCGACCCTCCCGGACTCTCGGGGCCAACCGGCTGCACCGGGATCTTTGTCTGGATCGATTTCAGATAACCCTAGACTGTATTTGCAATGATTGCAAATATGTCCGAACCGAGCAGTGTTCTACGCCCCCCACCTCATCTATGGCTTGCTCCTTATATAAGCAACTCCTAATGTAAGGGGGTGGCTGACACGACGGTGGGTGACGCGCTGACCGGAGCCGTGGAGCTGCTGAAGGCTCTCGCGTCTCCGGTCCGTCTGGCCACGATCATCGAGCTCAGCGAGGAACCCCGCCGCGTCCACGAGCTCCAGAGGTCGCTCGGCGCCTCCGGGCGAGAGATCAGCCAGCCACTGTTGTCCCAGCACCTCAAGGTGCTCCGAGACGCAGGGTTGGTCACCACCACTCGGCGTAGTACCGAGATCACGTACCAACTTGCCGACGCCCACGTCGGGCACATCGTCACTGACGCCATCCGACACTCCCAGGAGGAACACCCATGACGACCACTGAGCTTCTGGACTGAGACACGATGGTGATCGCCGCCGACTCAGAAGATCTTCCGGGTAGGACGCCGCAAGAGCGCTCGACCCGGCAGAAGCGTGCGCTTGCTGCCGTCCTGCAAGCCTCCGACGTATTCCGCTCTGCTCAAGAGCTTCATGCCGAGCTCCAAAGCCGAGGCGAGAACATTGCCCTCACCACCGTCTACAACCAAGTCCGAGCGCTCGTCGACGCCGGCGAGCTCGATGCTCTACGGAGCGACGACGGTGAAACCTGCTACCGTCGCTGCGCCAGCGCTGAACACCACCACCACCTTGTCTGCCGCCACTGCGGTAGGGCGATCGAAGTCGAAGGACCAGAAGTCGAACGCTGGGCTACCGCCACGGGCACGCAGCACGGCTTCATCGACGTGACCCATACCGTCGAGATCGTCGGCACCTGCCCAGACTGCGCCTGACAGTGTTCGGGCCGGTCGAATTTGCGAGCGAGCGTCACTGTGCCTTCGAGCGACACCACATTTCCCCCGAACGCTCACTGCTACGTTCTTCGGCGTGCTGACTGACGGTCGAGATATTCCCACAGCCACGGACTTTGTTGCCGATCTCTGCATCGTCGGGTCTGGGCCGGCCGGTCTCGCAATCGCCCGCGAGCTGAGCGGTTCCCGGCTGAAGATCCTTCTCATCGAGCGTGGTGATGTGACCGACCAGGCCGCCGCGGACCTGAAGTCGGATCTGGAGTTCGAGAGCCCCCATTTTCGTCTTCCGCTTGGCACTCTCCGCAATCAATTCGGTGGCATGGCGACAACGTGGAAGCCGCTCCTCCTCGATGGATCGAACGCTGCGCGCTACCTGCCCCTCGATCCCATCGACTTCGAAACCCGATACTGGGTTCCATACAGCGGATGGCCGGTCACGTTCGACGAGATGGCGCCGTACTACGACCGTGCCCGAAAGTTGTGCGGCATCGAGTCCTTCGATTATCACGGCCCGCTGCCCGAGACCGCCCTGGCACCGCTGTCAAGTCCCTCAGGGGACCTGGTGACCCGGCTCGCACAGTTGGGACCGGCAGCCGCTTTCACGATTCAGCCTCTTGCTGAGCTGACCTCATCCGATCACGTACATGTGGTGACGAATGCAGTCGCGGTCGAAGTCGTATCGGGAGAGGGCACTGACGACGGTATGGCGACTACCTCGGTGCGTACCCCGGGCGGTAGCCCGTGCACCGTCCGTAGTCGAGCAGTGGTCTTGGCGGGGGGAGCGATCGAAAACGCACGTCTTCTGCTCAACTCGACGACCCAGTATCCGGCCGGTCTCGGGAACCAGTTCGACAACGTGGGCCGATTCTTCATGGAACACCCTCGGGTCCTGCTCGGTGGCGGTTCGTTTCTTCGACTCGGGGTCGTAGACCTGTACAGGACGCACAAGCTCGCAGCGCAGGTCGTCGAAGGGAGGCTGACACTCTCAGAGAGGGTGCTCCGTCGCGAAGAGCTGCTCAACGGCAAGGCCTATATCGTTCCGAATTATCGATTGTCGACCTCCCAGGTGCATGCGGCAAGGTCGGCTCGTATGGCAATCAACTCGATCAAGCTCAGACGAAGTCTGGAACGTGTACGGAGAGAACTGGTCGGGGCCAGGCGTCACGCTCCTTCTCTCGTCTGGCACCATGTCTTGCATCGCGAGCTCAGCGGTTCTGAGGAGTCAGTCCCCGGTTCCGAAGAGCGGAACGGCTTCGTCGCGAAATCTTTCGAGCTGGTCTATGAACCCGAACAGGCTCCAAATCGAGTGAATCGCGTGACCCTTTCTCAGCGGCGGGACACCTTTGGCTACCTGGTCCCACATCTCTATTGGCGATGGTCCGAAATCGACCTTCTCAGCATGCGCCGAGTGGGGCAGATTTTCGCTTCTGAGCTTCGAGCCAGCGGCGTGGCAGAGCTCGTCCAGGAAGAAGACGTCATCTACCCTCAAAGTGATCTGGCGCCACGTCCCCCGAGAAGCGCCCATCACCTTCTCGGTACGACGCGAATGAATGACCTCCCGCGCCTCGGTGTCGTCGATCGCACCTGTCGCATCCATGGATCGTCATCTGTGTATGTGGCTGGTGCTTCGGTGTTTCCGACAGGGGGATGCGCCAATCCCACGCTGACTGTGGTGGCGCTCGCGATACGACTCACGGACGAATTGAGGCGCACTCTGTCCGCGGTGTGATCGATGCTTCGGGGGCACAGTCCGCCGCGGCAGTAACGTGAGCCGATGGAAATTGGGATCGACATCCAAGCGCAGAACGGCCTCGACTGGGAGACCTGGAGCACGATTCTTGCCCGGGCTGATCGCCTCGGATTCTCGTCGCTGTTCAGATCCGATCACTACTTCATCGGCCAACAGCGGGACTCCCTGGAGTTGTTCATCTCGTTGGTTCTCGCTGCAACCGAGACAACGTCGCTGCGCTTCGGTCCATTGGTTACTCCGGTGACGTTTCGTCGCCCTGTTGACGTCGCCCGCATGGCCGCGCAAATCGACAGCCTCAGTGGCGGTCGATTCGTCCTCGGGTTGGGGATCGGTTGGTACGGGCGTGAGCACAAGGCCTACGGCATCCCATTTCCCCCCGTCGGCGAACGCTTCGAGCGCCTCGAAGAAGCGGTCGCGGTTTGTCGCCTGCTCTGGGGCGAGTTACCCGCTACGTTCGACGGTCGGTACTACTCGTTGAAAGAGGTCGACTGTCGACCGAAGCCAGTTTCCGGGCGCGTTCCAATCATCATCGGTGGCACCGGTGAGAAGCGGACGCTGAAGATCGTCGCCCAGTATGCCGACGAATGGTGCTCCGAATGCGTGTCCGTAGAGGACTACGCCCGAAAAGTTGAAGTGCTCGAGCGGCACTGCGAATCGGTCTCGCGCGACCCGGCCTCGATCCGCCGTTCGATGGTAATTGCCGGTGACTTCGTCCCGGGGATGCGCGAAATTCGTCCGCGGGACGGCAAGGCAGGTTCTTCACGCGAGCAAGATCCGGCCCATCGCTCCGACGAACTTCAGCGTCCAGCCGCAGGATGGGGGGGTTCGTGGTTGGAGGTCGGCAGCAGATCATCGACGAGCTCGCCAAGTATGCGCGCTCTGGGCTGCAGGAGGCCGTATTTCGGTGCAACAACATTGCATCAGACGCCGAGCCGGAATACCTCGCGGCAGAAATCATGCCTTCGGTCAAAGAAATCTGAGGGTTAGAGGGGCGCTCCGTATCGCGAGTGCATTCCCTCGTCCTCAGCTGACCCGTTTGAAAGGGGCCGGTATGGTTGCGTGATGGCTCATGAAACAAGCACAGGCTCGTCACCGATCGTCGAGGGTTTGATGAACAACCTCCGGGCGATCCTCCCCGAAGCGGAGCGCCAAAGGCTTGAGGGATACACAGAACAGGCGGACGCTTCGACCCCAAAGGGCGATTTCCACAGGGCGAGGTACTGCCTTCATTGGGCTATCAAGACGGCCGAGAGCCCGAAGCACTCACAGCTTTCCGCTATGGCAGTCCGTCTGAAGGAAACCCACAAAGCGTGGCAGGACATTTGGCTGGGAGCGGAGTTTGGCTCCGAGATCGAGATTGGGAAGGGTCAGGCTTCGCAAGAGGTCAAGGGCGATCAAAAGATCGGACCGGGAGAAGATATCGAGCTGTTGTGGGTCGAGGAGGCGACGGACGTTGCGAAGAGTGCCGCCGAAAAGTCTGGCTGGGACAGTGTCCCGTGGGAAGAACTCGTCGCAGGGGTCGTCAAGATTCATTAGCGGATCGCGTCAAGCGTCTCGCTGACGCCCGCAGGGTTCGCCTATCGACCCCACGAAATGATCGATGACCCGGGAATCCGCGATCAGTCAGGGCCCGCGTCACGCGCGCGGCGATGGCCGTTCGAATCGGAGGTCATCGCTATCACCAGGGCGGAGGGCACCCGCAGTGACCATGAGGATCATTCGCAGGCGGTCGCTGAAGCGGGCGACAGGTTCGTAGCCAAGTTCGGCTCTGGCCTTGGCGGCTACGTGAGCCCAGTCGATGTTGTGGAGTTCTCTTGAGGTCACGGTGGGGTGCATGATTCCCGTCCTTCTTGTCTATGTCCTGTAGCCGCACCCGACCGTGACTGGCTGACCAAACAACGGGCGCCCCCCGGCTTGGGTCGGGGAGTGCAGGCGCCAGCCGCGTGGCGTGGATACCGTAAACCGGTCAGCTTAACTGTTGTCGTACAAAGGGTGACGTCACGGTTTCATCCCCAGGTTGATTCGTCGGAATGATCCGACCGCCGGCCGGGCCGAACCATGGAGCTGCCCTCAACGCCAATGATGTTGTGGAGCGAGCCGACAGAACGCAGTCAGGGCACATGGAGAAATGCCAACGCGTGCCGACCGCAGGTCGGAGCGAGAGCGCGGAGATCGTTGACCCTCGGGGTGCCTGTCAGTAGCGTCCGTCCATGAGTTCCGAACCCTCGCCGTCTCCTTCCCCCTCGGAAATGCCGGGATTGATGGTGTCGGCAGATTCGGCGTCCGTGCGCCCCGAGACGCACGCCCGCTTCGAATTACCGGGCAGCCCGCCCTACTCGTTGGACGCGATTCTCCACGTCTCCCGTTACGTGTGGGCTGCGCAGCTCTTCGTACAGCCCGAGCATCACGTCCTCGACTTTGGTTGCGGCACTGGCTTTGGCGTGGCCCTCCTGTCGCCCCGGTGTGCCGACGTCGTTGGGGTCGATCTGGATCCGAACGTCGTTGGCCTGGGTGAAAGGTTCCAGCTCGCCAATGCACAGTTCCTCTGTGCCAACGCCTGCGCGCCCAATCTCGGGGTTGCACTAGGTATCGGCGGTATCGACGTGGCGCTCTCCATGGAGACGATCGAGCACTTGGAGGACTACTTCACCTACGTGGAGAACGTGGTGTCCATGATGAAGCCGACAGGCACCTTCGTGGTGGGGACTCCGAATCGCACCATGACCTACAACCGGTATCAGGACCGCCGCCATATGGACCCGTCCCACGTCCAGGAGTTCACCGCCCGCTCGCTTGAACGAACCTTGAGGGCGTACTTCGACCAGGTGGAGATGTACTACCAGTACTTCCCCAACTTCTGGGAGGAGGCTGCCGCCGGGACTCCCCGGGAGCTCACGTTCGACGATGTCGCCTTCGATCGCATCGAAGATGTCCAGCGCCAGGCCACGGATGCCTTCGCACTGGTCGCTGTGGCCAGACTGCCCAAGTAGTGCGTACGAACTACCTCAGAAGATTCGTCATCCGAGCGGTCGGGTTTTCGGACCTCTGACCTCGACTTCCGGGTGGAGGTGATGGGAATTGAACCCACGGCCTCTACATTGCGAAAGTTCGGTCTCAGTGCATTGACCAGGCCCTTTCCGAGGACTTTCCTAGTAGAGGCGTTTCGATCCCCTCAGGTTCCCTCACGATCCCTCTCCTTCCCGCACGGCAAAGACACGCTCGGACGGAGCTCGTGGGGCCTGTCAACGGATCGGTACTCACGTCCCACTCGCAAGGCTCTGACGTTGTCCCGAACATTGTTGAAGTAAGGCGGTGGTCCCCCGCCTGAGACCTGCCAAATGGTAGGGATCGGGCACGACCAAGTAACCCTTAGGAAGGGGACCACCGTGAAGAAGAAGGTAGCTGTTGTGAGCGTCGCCGAGGCGGAGGAGGCAGCCCGATTGGCTGACCTGCCGCTCGAGGCGACAGTGGCGCTGGCCGACGTGGCCGGCGCGATCAAGGACGGGTTGTTGGCCTTCGCCTCGGCCACCGGACTTGTCGTGATGCGCCAGATGATGGAGGCCGAACTGACCAAGGCGATCGGTGAGAAACACGCCAAGGTCGCGGCCCAAGAGCGTGTCGGAAACTGGCACGGCAACGCGAAGGGCTCGGTCGTGCTCGGCGGACGCCAGGTCAGCACCGAGCGGCCGCGGGGCCGGAGCACCAACGGCACCGAGATCGGGCTCGACACCTGGAAAGCGTTCAGCTCGGCCGACCTGCTCAACTCGCTCGTCGTCGAGCGGATGCTCGCCGGGGTGGCCACCCGGCGCCACACAGACGTGGCCGAGCCGGTCGGAGCCGAGCTCGAGGAGCGCTCCAAGTCGATGTCCAAGTCGGCGGTGTCTCGGCGCTTCGTGGCGGCGACCACCAAGGCCATGGGTGAGCTCATGGCCCCGAACCTCGCCGAGCTCGACGTGGCCGTGCTCATGATCGACGGGCTCGACATGGCCGGTTCGTGTGCCGTGGTCGCCCTGGTCATCACTACAGACGGCAGTAAGGTTCCCGTCGGGCTCTGGCTGGGTGACACCGAGAACAAGACCGTCGTCACCGCCCTGTTGGCCGACCTCGTCGCCCGAGGCCTCGACGTCTCCTCGGGCGTGCTCTGCGTCATCGACGGCGCCAAGGCGCTGGCCGCGGGCATCAAGAAAGTGTTCGGCGACAACGCGGTGGTGCAGCGCTGCGTACTGCACAAGCGTCGCAACGTCGAGGGGCACCTGGGAAAGGAGCTGGCCGCGGTCGTCGACGAGCGACTGGCCCTCATCTTCGCCCAGCCCGATGCGGCCAAGGGGCTCGCCGCCGCCAAGATCCTCGCCAAAGAGCTCGAGGCCGACCATCCCGATGCGGCTGCATCCTTGCGCGAAGGACTCGAGGACATGTTCACCGTGCGACGTCTGGGCGTCGGGGGCACCTTGGCCGCCACGCTCACCACCACCAATTGCATCGAGTCGATGATCTCGATCGCCAAGCGGACGACGCGTCGAGTCACGAAGTGGAAGGACGGTTCGATGAAGAAGCGCTGGATCGCGGCGGGCATGCTCGAAGCCGAGCGTTCCTTCCGGCGCGTACGTGGTTACAAGGAGATGACCAAGCTGGTCGATGCCCTCCGACGCGAGGTCACACCGGCCGTGGTTTCACCCGAAGAGTACGATCAGGCTGCAGCCTGAACACGCTGTGGCCACCGCTGAACTTCAACAAGAAGCGGGACAACGTCAAGGCTCTCGCAATGCGGAGCGAATGACGCGTGTCCCCTTTGGCGACGATCAGGTTCCTCGGCCGGGGAGCCGCCATCCTGCCCAGAAGCGGCGGTGCTTGTTGCCGGGCCAGACGACGCAACGCCAATGTTCAATCCGTAGCGGGACTATGTTCGAACTCAAGTCGTCGGATTGTGGCGACGAATCAGTTATCGGCCACTTCACCGATCGGCAGCACCTCGCACTCAGTGCGCGTCGGGTCGCTCTCTGGAAGCAGGAAACGCCAAAAGATAGTTCCCGAGTGGTGACCTTCACAATCCAGCCAATTCGGTACACCGGGGTCCTTGTGAGCGATCACAATTCGGTAGCCTCCGTCGGGTTCCAGCTGAATCTGGGACTGATTGAGGGACGATCGCCGAGAGCGATATTCAAGCGTCTGCATGTGTCGATTCCACAGCATGACATTGGCGAAGGGACATGACGGGAGGGTCCCGGTCATCACGAGTGCCTCGTCGGGGTCGAGCCGCCATCGCCCCATGGCGTAGAAGATGTCGGCGGCACCCGGCACCGGTAGACCGGAATCCCGAAAACTGAACGGCACTGGGAGTACATTTGGTTCCTGGGAGACGAAGGGGGCAGGTGACGGGGTATTGGGCAGCGACTGTCCGAGCGTTGTTTGGCGTAGGAAGTCAATACCCTCCCGCATTCGTTCCGAGAACACCTCGTCGCTCAGCGGCGGTGGTGGATCGAGGTCTTCAATCGTCTCGATTTCGATCCGCACCGATACATCCATGTCGTTCTGTGCGGACGTGCCCAACTGGAAATAGCTGCGCACGACGACGCAGTAGGCATCCGGGTCAAGGCGAAACCAGTTACCCGGCTGTTCGATAGCGCTGAGCGTCAAGGAGTACGAACCATCCTGGTCGACTTGAAACTGTCGATCATTGACGTCACCGAGAAGCGGCCCGGCCAACGCCCCGTCTTGAGCTCTCCCGTGGATGGTGAACGACGTGTAGCACTCAGTGTCGACGCGACCGAAGATCCGGTACGAGCGCGAACCCGAGATTCGGGCGTAATGGTAGATGGCGTCGGGATTATCACCTTGGAGTTTGCGAGCGGGCGAAACGATCGACGCCAACCTGGGATGTTCGGGGTCGGCCTCAAAGAAGAGTTCGGACGCCGCCGAGAGCAGCTGTCCCACATACCGGTAGCCCTCAACGACATCCTGGGGGTCAGTGAATCGCTCGCCGTTGAGGACGTAGTCATCCCGAATGAGCTGGAGGAGGGCGATCAGCTCATCGAATGCAGCCGTGGTCTTGGGAGCCTGGTTCATTTCACAGTCGGTCCGTCGTTCATGCCAAATTGGGTCTGCATCAACAACAAGAATGCGGTGCTCTGACGTGAGGATACTTTATTGGGGGAAAGAGTAATGAGGGCGAATTCTCAGCTAAACAAGGCTTTGCTGCTTGTTCGTGCAGCGGATGAGACGGGATTATCGGACTTTGGCGAGGACTCCTGGGAGGAAGGATTGGATCGCCTTATCCACTCACTTCATGCCGAAGGTGATCTGAGCGAAGTCGGCGAGGTGGTGGCTGCGGCCATGATCACCGATTTCCTCAAGAGCCGGCTTTGGGTCATAGATTGGCACCAGCGCCACCCGGAGATCGGCACAACGATGGTCTCCGATCCAGTGTTGGTCATCGGCCAGCCGCGAACCGGTACGACGATACTTTTCGATCTGTTGGCCCAAGACCCAAGCTTCCGCGTACCGCTGACGTGGGAGGTGGCGCAGCCACATCCACCACCGGAGACCGCCACGTACCACACCGATCCTCGTATAGGGGACGCCGCCATCGCACTAGCCATGTCCGAAACCTTGAACCCCGGCTTCCAATCGATCCACCCGTCTGGGCCACTGCGGGGCCAGGAGTGCGTGGCTATCACGGCCGGGGACTTCCGGAGCCTGTTGTTTTCGACTGCCTTCCATGTGCCGAGCTACACGCGCTGGTTGGTATGGGAGGCCGACATGGCCCCCGCCTACCGATACCATCGCAAGTTTTTGCAACTCCTTCAATGGCGTCACGCCGAGCGAACGGTGGCTCCTCAAGTCTCCGGCCCATCAGTGGTGTCTTGGCGCAGCGTTCGCCGAGTATCCCAATGCCACGATCGTTCAGACTCATCGCGATCCCCTCAAGGTACTTGCCTCGACTGCCTCCCTGACGGCGCATTTACAGCGCATGGCCCGCGAACACACTTCCATCCCTGACCTGGCAACCGAGTGGGTTGATTACCTCGTCGAGGGTAATGACCGATCGGTAACCGCCCGCGAGGATGGCACCGTTCCGGCGGGGCGTCCGATTGATGTGCACTTCAGCGCGCTCATGCGTGACCCGTGGGGTTCGATTGCCGGCGTGTACGAGCAGATGGGGATGACTCTCGACTCCGAGGCGAAGGATGCCATGCGCGTGTTCTATCGCGACAATCCCCCGGACAAGTATGGTGTCCACCGCTACAGCTTCTCGGCCACTGGCTTAGGAGTGGGCGAGGTGCGGCGGCGAACCCAGCGATATGAGGACTACTTCAAGGTGTCGCAAGAGGCGCTTGGATGAATCTGCTCGCCGGACGCCGGCTGACAGCATGTGGAAACTGCCACTCCGCGTCCCAGGGCGACGGGTTCGTCGTAGTAGACCAAGTATCGCCACTGACCACGGGCAGTTGCATGATCGAGCCCGTCCTCCGGACGCCCCCGTGCCTTCTTCTGTTTGCCATCACGACTACCGGGCGACAGAGGACCACAATCGGCCATTTAGACACATCGGCCATTTAGACACGTGTAGACACTCAACCCAATTCCTGGACCTTGAGCATCTTCGGGGATCCCACCGTCAGGCCGTTGACCTTGACTTTTGTTGGTGGAGGTGAAGGGACTCGAACCCTCGGCCTCTACATTGCGAATGTGTGGCTCTCAGCGTTTTGGCCAGGCCCTTTCCGATGACTTTCCTGGTAACGGCGTCTCGATCCCGTCAGGTTCCCTCACGATCCCTCTCATTCCCTCTCGATAAAGACACGTAAAGACACGCCCGAACGGAGTCGGAGGGTGGCCACGGACCTGTGCTCACGTCCGATCTGCAGACTCGCGAAATGCTGAGCGAATCGCTCCGTTGCCCTATTGGCGACCATCACGTTCCTCGGCCAGCCAGCCGACATCATCGGCCCTGAAGCGGCGATGCTTGTTGCCGGGCCGGACGACGGAAGCCAATGTTCAATCCGCCGAGGAGCGCTGGATCGGCCCTGTTGCTTGCAACTGTGCCCTGCCAGGGAACGGCCCGATCTGGGCACCTCGCGACGGCGCGACCCCTGCCACACCCGGCACATTCGGGCGTGTGGATAACTGGGGGTGGGCTCCGTGAACGGATGTCCGGCTGGCAGGAAACTGGAGACCCGCCGAAGCCCAACGATAGGTCTCTGACAGCGGGAGGTTGGCGATCAGCAACCGCTACTTCCTTTGCTCGCTTCACTTCGCCTTTCCTCAAGGGTACGCGCGGATCCGGCTGACCGCTTCGCCGACCAACTCAGTTGATGGTGCGCTCCCGGTCAGACCAGTAGGGGGCACGCAGCTCACGCTTGAGCACCTTCAGGGCACCCGACAGCGGCAGCGGCTCGGAGCGGAACTCGATGGTCTTTGGCACCTTGTATCCGCCGATCCACTCGCGGGCGTGGGCCGTCAGCTCCTCCTCAGTGACCACCTCGCCGAGCAAAGGACGACGACGGCATGGACCGCCTCGCCCCACTGCTCGTGCGAATGCCGATGACCGCCATCTGCTCGACGGCAGGTGGCTGGCCAAGGCGTTCTCCACCTCCGTCGAGTACACGTTCTCGCCGCCAGTCACGATCATTTCCTTCACCCGGTCCATCAAGAAGAGGTAGCCGTCCACGTCCGGCATCCCCGTCTGGTACCAGCCGTCGCGCAGCGCGGCCGCTGTCGCCTCCTGCTGACGCCAGTGCTCAACTATGACCTTGCCGCCCCGCACGCAGACCTCGCCGGTCTCTCCAGCCGGAAGTGTTCTTCCGGACGGGTCCCGGATAGAGAGCTCGACCCCCGTGAGCGGAGTGCCGGCAGATCGCAGGCATGTGTCGCCCTGGCGGTGCCCCTCGGGACCGGGAATGGTCACGACCGAACCCGCCTCGGTCATGCCGTGGCCCTGCCAGAAGTTCGTGTCGGGGTACAGATCCAGCAGGGTCTCGAGGGACCCGGCCGTTCACGCCGCGCTGTTGCTCAGAGGGCCGAAGGCGCGAGCTTGGCCGCCAGCTCGGCAAGTCGGATGCCAGTTGACGTCGCAACGGAAGGGGGCCGTTGGTGGCCTGCTTCAACGGGCAGAGGGATGTTGCCAGAGACGGCCCCTGGGGAACATCCGCACGGAAAGTCCCGCTAAGGCCGCTCGCCCGTCATCGGGGTTCTCTGAGTAGCGCCGCTCTTTCGTTGTCAGCGAGGGGACTCCCCATGGGCGATGCGGAGGAGTGTTGGTCATGCCCGGTTCTCGTCTCGCTGCGGGGGGTGGGGGTGGCTAGGAGTTCGGTGGTGGCGTCCCAGAGTCGGGTTGCTTTGCGGTGACTGCGGCTGCCGGGCCAGCTCGGGGCTCGGTGTCCGAGCATGAAGTGGCGGCCGGTGGTGCCTTCGAGGTTGGGGTCGGTGGCGACGCGGGCGACCCAGCGTGCCGCGGTGGCGGGTTTGATCATGGCGGGCCGGGCGGCTTTGAACAGCAGGGGGACGTCGTGGTCGCTGGTCAGGTCGGTGCGGACGAGGAACGGGTCGACGATGTTGGCGGTGACGTTGTCGTCTTGGAGGCGGCGGGCCAGTTCGATGGTGAACAGCGCCAATGCTTTCTTGGATTGGGCGTAGGCGCGCAGTCCCCCGTAGTGGCGGGCTCGTTGCAGATCGCCGAAGGGCAGTCGGCCGATGGGTTCGACCGCAGCAGTGAGCGCCACGACACGGGCGGGAGCCGACGCCTGCAACAGGGGAAGCAGGTCCACGGTCAGGGCGAACGGGGCGAGGTAGTTGACGGCGAAGGTCCGTTCGTAGCCGTCGGTGGTGACTTGGCGCTGTTGGCTGATCACTCCGGCGTTGTTGATGAGCACGTCGAGCCGGTGGAGGCGCTCGCGGAGGGTGGCGGCCAAGGCGTGCACTTCGCTCATGGAGGACAGGTCGGCGGCGACGAAGCTGGCGGTTCCTCCGCTGGCGCCGGCTGCTTGGGTGATGGCGGCTTCGGCGGACGCGCCTTTGGTTGGGTTGGCGCCGATGACGGTGACGTGGGCGCCGCCGGCGGCGAGGAGTTGGGCGGTGTGGAGACCGATGCCGGAGGTACCTCCGGTGATGACGATGGTCTTGCCGGGAAGCCCGGCGTCGGGGGTGGACATTTTGGGTCCTTTCCTTTCGGTTTGGTGGTGGTTCGACTGGTGGAACGGGTTGGCGGTGCGGGTGTAAGTGCCCGTGGGGGTGCGGTGTGTGAGCGAGACGTGGGCGGGGGGTTCAGACGAAGGTGTTGGTCATGAGTTGGTCGATGCGGTCGCTGATGGTGTCGGCTTCTTCTTCGAGTGCGAAGTGGCCGGTGTCGAGCAGGACCACCGTGGTGGCCTTGGCGTCGCGGGCGTAGGCCTCGGCGCCGGGGGGGATGAAGAACGGGTCGTTCTTTCCCCAGATGGCCAAGACGGTGGGTTGACGCCGCCTGAGCCAGGCCTGCCAGGCGTCGTAGCGGGGCGGGTTGTTCTGGTAGTCCCACAGCAGGGCCTTCATGTAGTCGGCCCGGCCGGGCAGGTCGAGTACCAACTGGTCGGCCAGGGCCTGCTCGGGGTCGATGTGCTCGGGGTGGCGGGCGCCGGCCTGCCACTGCATTTGGGTTCCGGCCAGGCTGACAAAACCGTCGACCGTCGCTTGGCCCCCGTCACGGTCGGCCCACCACTCCGACAGCGCGGCGACCCCTGGCCCGAAGCCCTCGACATAGGCGTTGGCGTTCTGGGTGACGATGCCCAGGACCCGCTGATCGTGCTCGAGCGCGATGCGGAACCCCACTGGTGCGCCGAAGTCGAACATGTACATGACGTAGTCGCCGATGCCCAAGACGTCGATGGCCTTGGCCGTGACCTCGGCCAGGCGGTCGAAGGTCGGGCTGTCGGGCAGCGGGTCGGAGCTGCCGAAGCCGGGGTAGTCGATGGCCACGGTGTGCCAGTTGCGGGCCAACCGGTCGATCAGGCGGATATACGCCCGGGTGCTGGAGGGATAGCCCGGTAGGAGCACGATGGTGGGCTGGTCGGGGTTGCCGGCTTGCCGGACGAAGAGATTCAGGCCGTCGACGGTGACGGTGCGGTGAGCTATGGCAGGCATAGGGGATGACCTTTCGGGTAGCGGGTTCAGTCCACGTCAGATAACTAATGGTACTAAAAGCTAATCTGACGTTAGCTGCAGGTTTAACACGACCCTCTAACGCCGTCAACTGCTAATCTGGCATTAGCCATGGCCCGCTCACCGACTCCGCCCACCACGCCGAGCCTCGATGCCGCTCAGGTCGCCGGCTTCCCCGTCGGCGGCGAGCCCCTCGCGGTCGACCTGGCCGACACGATCGTCACCGTTTCTGACCCCCCAACTGACCTGCTCGCCGACCGCGAGGCGTGCGAGCGGTTCTGGGCGCTGCAGCACGCACGCCTTCCCGATGGCTGGCAGGTCCCGTCACTCTCCGCGACCCGGGAGCTGCGCGACGCTATTCGCCAGCTGCTCGACGACACCCTGGCCAAGGTCCGACTTGACGTTCGAGCCCTCGAGATCGTCAACGGGGTGAGCGCATCCGTAGCGACAACCCTCGAAGCGTCCCAAACCAGCACCGGATTCCAACGCGTCGAGCACTGGCACGCGGCGGACCCCACCGCTCTGCCCCTGGCCGCGGCGGCCCGCTCGGCCATCGAGATCGTGACCGACACGGCCAGCGTGGAGCGACTCCGCCGCTGCGCTAATACCGATTGCTCGATGCTCTTCGTCAACGGAGACTCACGCCGCCAGTGGTGCACCCCCAACATCTGCGGCAACCGCGCTCGTGTCGCCCGCCACTACCACCGCCACCGACCAACAGAAGCGGACCTCTAGCGCTGCTCGACGCCAAGGCTCAGACGTCGAAGTCGCCCTCGATCGCGCCAACCGGACCCTCGACCTCCCGTGACCATCCGGCGCCGCCCGCCCGACGAGTCGCAGAGAAACGAAAGAAGAGACACCTATGACCACGTACCGCACGATCGAGGTCGATGGAATCGACATCTTCTACCGGGAGGCAGGCCCCGCCTCCGCCCCGACCATTCTGCTGCTGCACGGCTTTCCGTCCTCCTCGCGCATGTGGGAACCGCTGCTAACCCGGTTGGGGGACGCCTTCCACCTGGTTGCGCCGGACTATCCCGGGTTTGGGCACAGCGACACGCCAGACCCCGCTGTCTTCGCCTACACCTTCGATCACCTCGCCGAGGTCATCGACGGCTTCACCGCCAAGCTCGGTCTGACGCGCTACGTCCTGTTCCTGCAGGACTACGGCGGACCGATCGGGTTCAGGCTGGCGCTGGCGCACCCCGACCGGGTCCAGGCGCTCATCGTGCAGAACGCCGTCGCCCACGAAGACGGGCTGGGGCCGCTGTGGGAGACCCGCCGCCAGTTCTGGGCTCACCGCGCCGAACACGAGACGACGTTACGCGAGAACTTCTTCTCGCCCGCCGCAACCCGCCTGCGTCACGTCGGAACGAGCCCTACGCCAGAGAACTACGACCCGGATCACTGGGCCGATGAGCTCGCGTTCCTGCATCGCCCCGGCCAAGCCGACATCCAGACAGACCTGTTCTTCGATTACCAAACGAACGTCGCGAGCTACCCCGCCTGGCAGGAGTGGCTTCGGGCTCATCAACCGCCGCTGCTGGTGACCTGGGGTCGCTACGATCCGTCCTTCGAGGCCGCGGAGGCTGCCGCCTACCGAGCGCGACGTGCCCGACGCAGAGGTGCACCTGCTCGACGGCGGCCACTTCGCCCTCGAAGACCAAGCCGACCAGATCGCAGACCTCACGCGCCAGTTCCTCGCCGCCAAGCTCGGAGGCCCCCCGGCCGCATAGTGCGCGACAGGAGCGAGCCTGAGCAGCGGCAACCGATGCTGCGAACCACCACGCTCGAGGACCCGCCCGAAGACCGGTCGCAACCACTTGCGAAGCTTCACGGCCTAGACGACTACGTCGTCCAGCTCTGCTGAGCTGAAGCGCTCCTTGAGGGTGCCCATGCCGCGCCGGGCTGATCAACCCCGGCCAGCCAGGCGCGAGCTGCGGCGGTGTCGGCGGGCCATGGCTAATGCCAGATTAGTGGTTGACAGCATTAGAGGGTCGTGATAAACCCATGACTAACGTCAGATTAGCTTCTAATGCCATTAGTCATCTGACGTGGACTGAATCCGCAACCCGAAAGGACTCACCAATGACCACACTGCTGCACGTCTCCGCTAGCCCCAGGGGCACCTCGAGCGACAGCCTCGCCCTGGCGGACGCGTTCCTCGACACGTACCGCCAAGCCCATCCCGACGTCACTGTCGAGCACCTGGACCTCTTCGACGGGACACTGCCTACCTTCGGGGAGCTGGCGGCAGGGGCAAAGATGGCCGCCTTCGGCGGCGGTGAGCCGAGCGCGGAGCAACAGGGCGAGTGGAATGCCGCCCGGGCCGTGTTCGACCGCTTCGCCGCCGCTGACGCGTACCTGTTCTCGGTCCCGATGTGGAACGCGGGCGTGCCCTACGTCCTGAAGCAGTGGATCGACATCATCAGCCAGCCCGGCTGGCTGTTCGGCTTCACACCCGAGGCCGGCTACAGCGGCCTGATCCTGGGCAAGAAGGCCGCGGTGATCTACACCAGCGGCGTCTACGCACCCGGAGCACCCCTGGCCTATGGGGCCGACTTCCACGCCGCGTTCTTCAACGACTGGCTCCGGTTCGCGGGCTTCACCGACGTGACCGAGACCCACTGGCAGCCGACCGTGCTGACCGCGACCCGTGACGCCGACAAGGCGGCGGCCTTGCAACGCGCCGCCGATGCCGGCAGCCGCTTCTGACCCGCCCCGGCCCATCCCCAGCCAACAACACCGAAAAGAGCACCCATGCCACGCTATCCGCCACCACCATGTCGAGATCGACGGCCTCAAGGTCTTCTTGCGCGAAGCGGGACATGCAGCCCGCCCGACGCTCGTGCTGCTGCCCGGGTACCCGTCCAGCACCCGCTCCTACATCCGACTGATCGACCAGCTGTCACCCAACCGGCACACTGTCGCGATCGACTACCTCGGCTTCGGGAGCAGCGACCCGCTGTCCGAGTCGCCGACCTTCGACCGCCATCCGAGATCCGGCAAACCGGCCGACAACTCGTGGTTCGTAGCCAAGGCCGCGTCATCGCTGACATCCCCGTCTCCACTCGGGCTGTTCGAGTCCCGCTTCGCTCACACGCTGGTAGATCGTCCCAAGAACACGCCTACGTCGACGAAGCCGCCCTCACTCCCGCGGAAGGACAGACCTTCTGCCCGTACAAAGGACTGGCCAACTACTACGAGATCGACGGCCAACGGGAGCCGCATGGTCGTACAAGAAGGCGTGGGCCGAAGTCAGCCGGATAGCCGGGTTCATCTCCTTCGAAGCCGACAAGGTCAACGTCTCCCTCGACGACGAACAGCTTGAACCTCAGCAGGGCCAGACCGTGATTGCCCATGGCGTCGACCGTGATCTCACCGTTGAGGAACTAGAACGCAATGTAGAATTGTGACAACCGGATCCTGCGCGATGCGGGTGTCAGTACCGCTGAGCTTCCGGTGGGCCTCCCCCGCGACGAATACGACGAGTGTCTTGCAGATTCCCTCGGCGAGCGGCGCCAGCACCAAGGCGAAGCCACGCCCCGCGGGTGACGTGTGAGAGAGACGACGGACCGCGTGTCTGCCTACTCGGACTCGGTCTTTGCGGTAATCGTCACGATCATGGTGCTCCAGCTCAGGCCGCCGGCCTCTCCACACATCTCCGCGCTGTCGCGCTCTGGCCGACAGCGGTCAGCTACGTGGTGAGCTACGTGTTCATCGCTATCATCTGGATCAATCACCACCACGTGATGCGGTTCGTGAAAACCCCGACGCAGTCGCTGATCTGGACCAACTTCGTGCACCTGTTCTTCGTGTCATTACTGCCCTTCACCACTGAATGGATGGCCAAGACGAGATTGGCTACCGTTCCAGTGATGGTCTACGCAGGCCTATTCGTCTGCGCCAGCGGTCTCTACAACATATTCGAGCGTCAAATCCTCCAGGGCGCGACCGACATCGACGACCGCGGCCGGAGACTTGCCCGATTCCGAGCACTCCTAGCACTGGTGTTGTTTGGCTCAGCGGTCCTGGGCGCGCTCATCCAGCCGTGGATCGGTTTCAGTCTGATATGCGCAGGCCTCGTTCTACACCTCCAACCAGACGTGCGATCCATACCGTTTTCTCGACGAGTCTCACATCACACTGACGTGGAAACGCATTAATCGGTCAGAGAGCGAACCGGCGTGGGATTCCGTCATCCGTACACGGGCGGCCGCCAGGTTTGAAGGCAACGTCGTGCGCTGCCAGTCATGATCCACACTCAAGTCCCGTAGCCCGCCAGGTCGCTAGTTCGGGTCGCTGGCACGCGTTCACGCACATTTTGTGCGTAAGACGCGCGGAGTGCAGACGCGTCAGATCAAGTTTCGGGTTGGCGTGACGATCCCGGTATGGGTACCGGACAGGCCCAATCGGTGACCTCTAACGCCGGCCTGGGCGCACCTCTTGTCGTTCCCCGGGGTGTCCTGATCGGCCGGGTAAATGACACCCCCTGGGGCCGTACTTCGCGCGGGTGCTAACGGTCGCGAGCACTCGTCGCTTCGTCCCTGGCCGCCCGTTGACAGCGGCCTTCTTTCAATATAGAAAGTGTCTGTGAGCGGCACGCTGCATGAGGCCCTCGGAGCTGGACCGCCGGCAGGCGTGGAACAGGTAACTCTGTTTGTTCCGAGCGTCGATCGTCACGGAGAACCGATCGATCAGGCTTACTGGACTGAACAGGCACTCGCGACCTTCGGGAACCTGTTCCGGGGGGCGACGGCCTTCCCGCCCGGGAGGGGGGTCTGGCGTGATGATCAGCGAGGCGGCTTGTTGGTGTACGACGACACCCAGATGGTGACGTCGTACGTGACTGGAGAGATTCTCGGCGACCACGAGGTTCTGAAACGCTTGCGAACATTCCTATGTCGAATGGGACGAGAGGCAGACCAAGGTGAGGTCGGCATCGTCATCGGCGGCACCTACTTCGGGATCATCGACTACGACGACGAAGGTGAGGCATGAAGAAGGAAGACAAATCGAGGATCGCTAAAGCCCTTGGCGCATCGCGAGTCGTCGAGGTTGGCCCAAAGACGATCGGGGGTCCCCTCGATCTGCTTGCACTGCGTGAGGAGTTCAACCAGCGTCTCCGTTCGAGTGGCGGGCGGCCTACGGATCCCGCTTGGACGGTCACCAGACTCGTGCCATTCAAGGAGGACAACTGGACGCGACTCCAGGACCTTGCCAGCGAGATCGGCGTGTCCGGCCGTCGAGTAGGTCCGGCGCAGGTGGCAGCACTACTTATCGAGAGTGGCCTCGAGGAGCTGGAGGAGGGGCAGTGGCAAGAAGCACTTGAGGCTTCACGCTCTGCTCCTCTGCGCTCTCAACCTGAAGCCGCCGAAGCCGCACAGGTCACGTATAACCAGTTCGACGACTGGGTCCAGCGCGGGTGGATCGTTCCCGCTGGGCGTCGAGGACACGAGCGCTCATACGGCGCGGATGAGATTGTTCGTGCCCATTGGCTTCATGCGATTTCCCGGATGACAGCGGACATCGAGGTGATAGCCGTTGAGGTACGAAGTTGTGACCTATCGGCTCGCTACCTCGTCGCCACCGATGCAGAGAACGTCTCGACGGTACCTACTCGGTCTCATCTCTACCGGCTCCTCGAAGCACCCGGTAGTCACCTCGTGATGGACCAACTCCCCGAACGTCGCACGCTGCTCGGTTTGCCCCCATTCCCAGGTGATCCCAATGAAGAACTCCGGGTTCGACGGGCTGTTTGAGGTCCCCGTTGGGGCCGGGCGGGAGCCGTTTGAGGAGCCCGATCTCCGAGGGCGTGCAAATTTCCAGTCGCCCGCACCTCGGTCAGAAGCCGACTTCAAAGCCATGGCAATCGCCCGTCTGAAAGAGGCAGGGGCCACAATCGAAAAGGTCAATTTCCGGATCCAGGGGTTTCCTGTCGATGCCCAAGTATCGGGAAGAAACGGTCGGCCGTTTCTCGTTCTGGCTCGGGGAACTCCCGACGAACAGGATCGGGGCGCACTTCGTCGCACGGACACTGTCGAGAAGGCTGGCTTCATGGCGATGCAACTGGCTCGACGCCAACCTCTTCCGATCATTCTCATCACGTCAGATCTTCCGAAACGGTCAACAAGGGCGGCCCACTACCTTAGCCCTGATCCACCGATAATTAGAGTCTGATCGCGGTCGCGCATCCGCGAAAAGTGCCGTCCTGCAAGGGAAAATGGTGGTTACCACACCGACCACATCCCCTACGGGAAGGCACTATTTCGATGCGCGTAGCTTGCCACAGTCTCGACCGTTTCGACGTGACCTTCGACGACGAGCGTCTGGTGGCCAACGCTGGCTTGATGCTGCCGGCGACCCTGGCGCAGCATTTGGGATTGCGAGAGCTCCTCGACGAGTACGTCGACCTCGGCGATGCGGCGGGCCGCGCCAATGTGGGTCACAAGGCCATGACGCTCATTCATTCGGCGCTGGCCGGGGGCGATTCGATCGACGATGCCGATGCCCTGCGGGCTGGCGACACCCAAGCGGTGCTCGGCCACGTCGTGTTGGCGCCGTCGACTCTCGGAACGTTCCTACGCAGCTTCAGCTGGGGGCATGCTCGTCAGCTCGACGCGGTGGCCGGCGACCTGCTGACGCGGGCCTGGGCCGCTGGGGCGGGTCCGGGCGAGGAGCAGCCGTTCACCATCGATGTCGACTCCTCCATCCACGAGACCTACGGCTTGGCCAAAGAGGGCGGGACCCACTTCACCTACAACCACGTTCGGGGCTACAACCCTCTCTACGCAGTGGCGGCGGGGACCGGAGACGTCCTGCACGTCCGCCTGCGCGGTGGTAATGCCCACTCGGGTCGGGGTGCGGCCAGCTTCCTCACCGAGACGTTTGGTCGGGTGCGCACAGCGGGTGCCAGTGGGCCGATCGTGCTCCGGGCCGACTCGGGCTTCTACAACCGGAGCGTCGTCGACGCCTGCCGCGGGCCAACGTGTCCTTCTCCATCACGGCCAAACTCCACAAAGGCGGTGTGAAAACGGCCATCGCCGCCATCGGCGAGTCCGCCTGGGTCGCCATCTCCTACTTCCTCGACGGCGCCGACGTCGCCGAGACCACCTACCAGCCCTTCGGCACCAAGGGCCGGCCGTGTCGGCTCATCGTGCGCCGGGTGCGGCCCACACCGGGCAGCCAGCTGGCGCTGTTCGTCGAGTTCACCTACCACGCCTTCATCACCGACCGAGAAGGCGAGATGGTGGAGCTCGAGGCCGACCACCGACGCCATGCCGAGATCGAGAACACCATCCGTGACCTGAAATACGGTGTCGGTCTCAACCATCTGCCCTCCGGGCGCTTCGGTGCCAACGCGGCGTGGTTGGCTCTCAACGTCATGGCTCACAACCTGGCCCGCTTCAGCACCAGGATCGGACTCGGCGACAGCCTGATCACCACCGAGACCCTTCGCCGCCGCTACCTGAGCCTCCCGGGACGACTCACGCGCTCAGCCCGACACGTCACCTTGCACCTGCCGGCACGCTGGCCATGGGCGGAGCGATTCGTCGCTGCGCTCACCTGTCACCGCGACGTCTTGCTCGTGACCTGACTGTCGTGTGGACGTGGCCCCGAGCAACCCGGGGCCGCCAGTGCAGATTGCCGATCACAAGAACCTCTGGTTCGAACGGCCCAGAACACGTCACAGCGACTGACCACCTCACCGCACAGACAGGCGGGTTACACATCGTTGGCAAAAGCCGTCGCACCGAGGCCGATCGGTGGATCAGGGCTTAGCCTAGGAGCTGGATGTTGCCCCGACACGAAATTGCCCAAAGTAGGGATTTTGTAGGGACGCCACAAGGAGGAGCCGCATCGATCTTTTCTACGAAGGTCGAAGTCACGCGTGTCAATGAAATCAGCTGGTTGGGTCACAATGGCAGATGAAGAGCATGGGCTAGGGAGCACCCCGGGCGGGCAGATCAGTTGGTGGCGTCTACGCCCACGCTTTCGATGATTTGGGCATCGATGATTTGGGCATCGATGATTTGCAGGTAGGTGCTTGCACCGGGGATCCGCTCGATCGCTTGTACGATGCGCGGCACGTAGTGTTCTTCGGCGATCACCTCAAGCCGTAACCTCGGAGCGAATTCGACCGTCCGACGCTGGCCCCTGGTGACCTCCGTGCGCGTCGGTACGGTGTACAGGCTGGCATCCGACAGCACAATCGAGACCGCGCCGGCCTCGGCGAGGACTGCGCGCAGATCGTCGGCGTCCTCGTGATCGACCAGCGCGCTGATCAGTTTCATCTGCCCGGCGGCGGCCGGCATCAAGGGGCGCTGGGCGGTGTTGACGGATTGCATCACGCCCGCGGCGCGTCCGAATGTGTAGGCCGACATCGCTTCCTGCCTCTGGTCGAGGTCGTCTTCGTCCGCAGGCGAGACGCGCAGTCCGATCGTCTTCGCCACGGCCATCGCGATCAGCCACGTCAGGCAGAACGAGAAGGCGACCACCACGACGATCGCCAGCACCTGCTCTCCCAGGAGATGACCGTCGCCGCCGTAGAACACGCCGTTCGCGCCGATCGAGTTGATGCTCTTGTCTCCGAAGAAACCAAGCAGGAACGTCCCCAAGACACCGCCGATGAAGTGGACGGCGATGACGTCAAGCGCGTCGTCCAGGTGCAGGAACACCTTCAGCCGGAGCGCGAGATGGCAGATCAGCCCGGCCAGCCCACCGATGATGATCGCGGAGTACGTGTCGACGTACCCGGCGCACGGTGTGATCGTCGCCAAGCCGGCGACCGCGCCGGTAACGGCGCCGAGCACGGTGGCGTGCCCGTCGGTGAAGTGATCGACCAGGAGCCAGACGAGCATGGCCGCGGCCGCGGCCACCTGGGTGTTGATCAGGGCCTGTGCTGCGACACCGTTCGCCTGGAGGCCGTCACCGGCATTGAACCCGAACCAGCCGAACCATAAGATGCCGGCGCCCAGCACGACCATGGGGACCGCGTGCGGAGGGGTCGCGGCGTTCGGCCACCGTCGCCTGTGACCGATCACCAGGAGCAGGGCAAGAACCGCCGAGCCGGCAGAGGCATGGACCACAAGTCCGCCCGCCCAATCCTCCGCCCCGCGCTTGGCGAGCCAGCCACTCGGGCTCCACAACCAGTGCGCGACCGGCGCGTAAACAATGACCGACCAGAGCCCGATGACGACCGCATATCCGGCGAACTTGAGCCGGTTCGCCGTTGCCCCGGTGATGAGGGCCGGGGTGATGATCGCGAACATCATCATGTAGGCGACGAACGCGAGCGTCGGAATGGTGACGCCCGGCGCGACGTGGTGGAGGTGGCCCAGGTCCCGCAGCCCGAACAGGTCCAGGTTGCCGATCACTCCGCCGCCAGCGTCCCGGCCGAACGCAAGGCTGTATCCGATCATGACCCACAGAAGGCTGATCAGCCCGAGCGGGAAGATGTTCTGCTGAAGCATCACCAGCACGTTGCGGCTGGAAACCATGCCTCCGTAGAACAACGCCAGCCCCGGCACCATGAACAGGACCAACCCTGTGCTCGTAAGCACCCAAACAGTGTCACCCGCGTTGATCATGCCCGACCACGATCTGGATCGATCAGGGAATGCTTTAGGACCACGGTGTGTGGAATCATCGGATCGTCGTTCGGTCCGTGTACTCCTGGATGTCGAGGTCCTTTTGTACTTTGCGACCGGCATCGGAGAGAAAGATCCATTGCGCGCCAACTGAGGCCCGGGAGTCGTTCACGGTAACAATGTTGTCCGCGGCGACAGTGACGATCTGCGTGTACCCGGCAACGAGCTCGGGACATAAGGCGGCTAACTTAGGGTGCTGTTGGTGATCCTTCGGACAGAAGTGGCCTCGTGACAGAACCACGATCATGGGATCAACTGTCCTGAAGGTCGCTCAACCGGCGCCTAATTTTAGTGTGATCCGTCAGCTCATAGTCGGGACACTTACCGCCAAGTACAATGTCCGCGCGCATAACCTCCTCCTCTTGGTATGCCCTTCAAAAAGCGGCCTGGCCGGTTGCGCTCTCAGAGTTGCACGCCAGACCTCCTCTATCGCCAGTGAAAGTCCCTAGTCCCTGGCTGGCGCACGCGGGTTTGCAATCACAAAATGCGAGCAAGAACCAGTCTCATTGGTGATCCAGTTCCAGGGAAAACCGTCCACTGCTCTCCTCTAATGCGGGAAATCAACTAGGGATTTTCACTGGTGCATCGACGCTGCCGTCAGGCAAGTCTTGTAGTCGGAACAACTGTGAGGGTTACATGGCGAGCATTGATTTCCTCGAAACGGAGTGCCGCTCGGAGGAACTCATTGCTTTCAGAATTGGAGGAAGCCGAGGTGTCTTCACCCGACGATTTTGCCCGACTGGTCGACCTTTCCGAGGACCTAGAGCGTTGGCATCTTCGACGACACACCCATCACCGAGACATTCGGGCGGAGGTTGCCGTTTCTAAAGACGCTCAGAAGGATAAGGAAATGGAGGCCGCGACTGCATCTGCGTCATGTCTCAGCCAGCGTCAACCCGAACTGCTCGGCCAAACCGTTGTGGTGATCGGCGGTAGCTCCGGCATCGGACTCGAAACCGCTCGACGAACACACTTCGAAGGAGCCAACGTCGTACTCACCGGTCGGGATCCCGAGCGCTTGCAGCAAGCCGGGAACGAGGTCGACGCGCTCTGCACGGCGGCCTTTGACGCCACCGATCCGGATCAACTCGAGCAGTTCTTTCAGGATCTACCGCACCCAATCGACCACATAATGGTCACGGCTGGCGGTTCCTACTACGCGCCACTAGCCGAAATGGACTTCTCGAAAGTGCGCCGCTCATTGGACGAACATTTGTTGTTGGCGCTCCAGGTAGCTCGCAAAGGCGTCGCCAGGGTGCGTCCCGGAGGCACGCTTGTGTTCATGACCGGTACCCGTGCCCGCCGACCAGAGGTCGGCCTCGCGATTGCCTCCATTCTTTCCGCAGCACTCCCGGCTCTCACGGCAAACTTGGCGCTCGAACTGGCGCCAGTCCGAGTCAACCTCATCGCCGCCGGCTTCGTCGACACACCCCTATCCGCGTCCCTGCTCGGCGACGACCTCAAACAGCGGCGCAACCAGCTACGCACCGTGCTTCCCATCCGGCGGGTCGTCGAACCTGTGGACGTCGCCGCCCTCGCCGTGCACCTGATGGCGAACACGGCCCTGACGGGAGCGACCTACGACGTCGACGGTGGCGAGCAGCTCGTCTTCGGAGCATGACCGAAGGATTCCCGTGGGCTTGAACGAGATGTGGGCGCGGTTGGAACACGGACTGCTCGCGTGTGGTCGCCCGAGTTCGGTCTAGGAGGCGCTCACGATGGGTATCTCATCACAGATGATCACCCGCTTTCCGGATGGAATATCAGAGGGAGGCGTCCAAGCTATCCGCACCCACGACCTCAGGCGGTGAGGTGGCGGACGACATTTGTCTTGGCGAGGTCGATGAGTTCGTCACCACGTCCGGACAACACGGTCCGCGTCGCATACAGCGTAAAGTTCCGGACTTGCTCAAATGTGATGGTCGGCGGGAGGGAAAGCTCCTGTCGAGCCGTCATGACCTCGATCAGTGCTGGTCCGTCGTGATCAAACGCTTTCTCAAGAGCGGCTGCCAAATCCGCGGGCCGTTCCACTCGCGTGCCGTACAACCCGAGGGCAGACGCGACCGCCCCGAAATTCGGGTCTTCGAGCTCCGTGCCGAAATTGACCAACCCAGCCGCCTTCATCTCCAGCTCGACGAAGCTCAGCGCTCCGTTGTTGAAGACTACGATCTTCACGGGGAGTTTCAATTGGCGAAGCGTGATCAATTCTCCGAACATCATGGCCAACCCGCCGTCGCCAGAAAAGGTCACCACCTGTCGGTGAGGTTGCGCCGCTTGGACGCCGATAGCTTGAGGGAGGGCATTAGCCATGGATCCATGGCTAAACGAACCGACGAGTCGACGTCTGCCATTCATGCGGAGATAGCGAGCAGCCCACACCACGGGCGTTCCGACATCTGCGAGAAATACCGCATCGTCGGATGCGACTTCATCGACGGTCTTGGCGACGAACTGGGGGTGGAGCGGAGTGCGGTTGTGGTCATCTACCGCCAACTCGTCGAGACTCTCACGGGCCTTTGCGTAATGGTTTCGCATCCGCTCCAAATGACGGCGGTCAGTCTTCACTCGCAACCGTGGAATGATCGCCGTGAGCGTATCTTTAACAGTCCCTACGAGGGGTATGTCAACCTTTACCCGTCGACCGATGTGCTCACCGCGTAAGTCGACCTGAAGAACCGTCGCGCCCTGGGGATAGAACTCCCGATAGGGGAAGTCCGTGCCGAGCATCAGCAAGGTCTCGCATTGCTCCATAGCATGGTAACCCGAACTGAACCCCAGGAGCCCAGTCATACCGACGTCGTAGGGATTGTCATACTCGATGATCTCCTTGCCGCGGAGGGCATGGACGATGGGTGCTTGAAGGACTTTGGCCACAGCCAGAACCTCGTCGCGAGCCCCCACGCAGCCCGACCCGGCCAGGATGGTGACCCGGCGAGCCGAATTGAGGGAATCAGCTGCAACATTCAGTTCGTCATCGCTCGGACGTATCACCGGCATAGTGGGCCGGATGGTGGACGTTTCTTCATGGCGGTCGATCTCGCTGAGTAGCACGTCGCCGGGGACGACCAACACGGCGACGTCCTTCTGCTCGACTGCGGAACGGATGGCGATGTCTAGAACGTACGGGAGCTGCGCCGGCGACGAAACGAGCTCACAGTAGACGCTGCATTCCTGGAACAGTTCCTGAGGGTGCGTCTCTTGGAAGTAGAAACCGCCGATCTCCTTCGAAGGGATATGGGCGGCAATCGCCACGACCGGAACGCGGGAACGATGCGCGTCATAGAGCCCGTTGATGAGGTGCAGGTTTCCCGGTCCGCAGCTTGCGGCGCACACGGCCACCTCTCCCGTGATTGTCGCCTCGCCGGCGGCGGCGAACGCCGCTGCCTCTTCGTGACGAACGTGTTGCCATGTGATCGTCCCGTCGTGGTAGAGCGCGTCGGTGAAACCGTTAAGTGAATCGCCGGGTATTCCGTAAATGCGACGGACCCCTGCGTTCTTCAGAGTCTCGACTATGAGGTCCGACACCGTAAACGACACGATCAGGCTCCTTTGTATCGCCTTGGCTCTGGGGGGAAATCGTTCACATCACAGGTAGCGCTAAACATGCCGGCTGGTCAGACTTTCTGGCCGGATGCGATCTTTTCCAGTTCGGCGATCCTGTCCTCGATCGGAGGGTGGGTGTCATACAGGCGGTGATACCAGCCCTCATGGTGCTGCAGCGGATCGTCAATGCACATGGCAGCGGTGGCATGGTTCATCTTCTTGAACGGCTTATCATTCTGCTGGAGCTTTTTCAGTGCGTTCAACAGGCCGACCGGATTCCGGGTGAGCTCCACCCCGCTTACGTCGGCCAGTGACTCGCGACGGCGTGAAAGGGCCAGTCTGATGAGCGGACCGAAGAATACGCCGAGGACCGCGAGCAGGGCAGCAGCGACGAAAAGCGCTAACGCGAATTGTCCGCCATTGTTCTCGTCGCCGATGCTGCCCCAAAAGGCGGTTCGCCACAAGATGCTCGCCAGTAGGGCAGCCAAACCAATCATGGTGCTCACCACAAGAAGGAGCCGGATGTCGTGATTCTTGATGTGGCTCATTTCATGGCTGGTGACGCCCTCGAGCTCTTCACGATTCATGATGGTGAATAGCCCTGTTGTGTAAGTGATAGCCGCCTTGTCCGGACTGACCCCCGTAGCAAAGGCGTTGGGTGAGGGATCGTCTATGACGTAGACGGCCGGCTTGGGTATCCCCTCCCCGATGGCCAGGGCCTCCACCACGTCGTGGAGCTGCTGATACTGGGCAGAGTCGGCGGGCACTGCCCCCGAAGTTCGTAGCACCAACTTCGCTCCAGCCGTGAGGGAGTAGAGAATCCCGACGAGAGCCAAGATGCCGCCAATCACGATTCCGATGACAACTGGGGTCCAGCCTGAGTTGGTTGGCTGTGCCGAGCCCAGGCTGGTGGTGACGGAAGGGTAGGTGACAGCTCGGAACAGGAGGCCGAGGACGCCGCCGATGGCGAGCCAGATCACGAAGAACAGACCAACAAAGATGATGCTCCGCCGCTTATTGCTTGCGATCTCGCTGTACATGGGAAGTCTCCGAGCCGGCTCGCTGGCTCAGCTGGCCAGCGGGGGGTTCTCTGGACCGGCCGTGGGTAACGGCGCCCCCCCGCCGGAACTGGAGAAATCGAGCTGGGGCACGGCGCGGTCATCGTCATCGGCGGTGAAGAACGCCACCGCCTTGAACCCAAAGGGACCTGCAATCAAGTTGTGCGGAAATGTCTGAAGCGAGATGTCGTAATCCCGGGTGCTGGTGTTGTAGTACCGGCGGGCATACTCAATCTTGTCCTCGGTGGACGTCAGCTCCTCTTGCAACTGAAGGAAGCTCTCAACCGCCCGTAGCTGCGGGTAGTTCTCGGCTTCCGCAAACAACGACCGTAGCGCCGCGGACAGGACATTCTCCGTGGAGGCGATCTTCGCCGGGTCGCCCGTCGCCCCAGCACTGACCGCATTGGCCCTGGCCCGAGTGACAGCCTCTAACGTCCCCTGCTCGTGTGAAGCATAGCCCTTCACTGTTGTCACGAGGTTGGGAATGAGGTCGTGGCGACGCTTGAGCTCAACGTCGATCTCGGACCATGCTTCTCGGGTGCGATTGCGCTTCTTGATTAGGCCGTTGAAAGCCAACCATAGAGCGACGACCAGCAGAACGATGACGACAACTACGACGATGAGCGCAACCATAATGAAGTCGACCCCTTTGCTCCCTCGAGAGTTTCGATTGTGAGATGTTTAGAACTTCCGATTGGGCACTTTCGATGCCGTGCCGTGATTGTGATCCATCGAAAGGTTCATCACACCCATGGAAGACCCCGGTCCGAATGTGACAAACAACAGCTGTTCAAGTTCGAACGTCCGATTTGACTGACCTCGTCGCCGTACCATCCGGATACGTCGCGAATGGTCAAGGAACGAAACGGTCACAACCACGGCCGTTTTCCAAGATTCAAGTTCCCCCAACGCAAGCTGTGTACTGGGCAAGTGTTGCCGACGATGTCGATTGGACAATTGAAGGTACACCCCCCGGGGGTCGAGGACTTCGTGATCCGGAGAGTCCCTCTCAAAGCGAACCAGGAGGGCGTATCCATGGCAACCAAGATCGTGCTGCTTGGAACGGCGGGCGTACCAATGCCAGTTGGCGGTCGAGCGGTAATTCTCCCGCTCAGGTAAGTCTGGCCGACCTAGGTGCGTTCAACACAACGTCAACATTAGGAACGACCGAGCCAAGCCAGGGATGCCGCGACAAGAGTCTTTGTCCCAGTGTCAAGCGTCGGCTGAATAACCGGGGCAAACAGCGCAGAGTGATTGACTGGAATATCCTGCGCAATGCGCCCGGCCGCCTTCGCCTTCTCGTAGAGGTCGGGGGCAATACACCCAAGCCCCCAGTAGCTATACGGAGCGCCGAACGCATCAGGGATAGCGCTGAAATCCTCGCTCACGGTCTGCAGGGGGAGATCCTTCGACTGTTGGCCGAACACCGCGTCGAAGGCCGATCGAACGCGAGCCGTTGTCGCCACGTCATTGGACGTGATCGGGAAATGCTCGTACATCTCGAACTCAGGGTCTTTTGGCGACTCGGACGCCACGCACTCGGCCTTGACGATCCGGTGCACCTCGTCAAGGACCTTGGTGCGAACATCCTCGCTGTAGGTGCGGATGTTCAAGAGCAGAACGGCGTGATCGCTTATGACGTTGCTTTTGGTGCCGGCCTGGATACTGCCGACAGATACCACGGCGGACTCGGTCGGCGCGATCTCGCGAGCGACTATGGTCTGAAGCCGCATCACGATACTGGCGGCGAGGACGACCGGATCGACTGAGTCTTGCGGCATTGAACCGTGACCTCCGTGGCCATAGACCGTCACCTTCATGCTGTCGGCTGTGGACATTGTGGTGCCGGGGCGGCTCGCTACCTGGCCGGCAGGAAACGGCAAGGCGTGCTGTGTGAGGGCCACATTCACTTTTCCGACCAGATCGACGAGGCCGTCATCAACCATGCTACGGGCTCCGCTTCCGAGCTCCTCGGCAGGTTGGAACACGGTCACCAGTGTTCCGTTCCAGTGCTCACGTGCGACGGCGAGCAGCTCGGCCGCACCGAGCAGGCAGGTCATATGCGCGTCATGACCGCACGCGTGCATGACAGGTACGTTATTACCGGCCGCGTCGGTTTCCCGAACCGTACTCGCGTAGGGGAGCCCGGTCTTTTCCTCCACCGGTAAGGCATCGATCTCGGACCGCAATAGTACGGCAGGGCCATCTCCGTTGCGCAGTATGCCCACCACCCCCGTTTTTCCAATTCCGCTGTGGACCTCGTAGCCCCAACTTTGAAGGTGATCCGCCATGATCGCCGCCGTCCGGTGCTCCTGGTAGGACAGCTCAGGGTTGCGATGGAGATCACGGTAGAGGTCCTCCTGCCAGCCACGAATCTGGTCAAGGCCCGACAGTACGGCCTTCGCCACCGAGCCGGGCGGAGGAGACTTCGAGTCCAGCGCGTGACCACGCTTGGAATTGCTTTCTGAGTGAGGTGATCTTGTGATCGTCTTCTGTGTAGGCATGGTTCAGGATCCTCCAGTCATGACGCTCGATGTCTGTTCTTGTCACGTCGATAAGCTCGTGGCCCCGCCCTCACAACACGGTCCTTCGACCAAGCTCAGTGAGCGGTTGTTGAACACCACGATCTTCCCGAGACATATGGTTGCGCTTCGGCGTGGATACTGGCGCCAGGGCAAATCCCTGGTTGTTCTGGTGGTCCCATTCGGAGAACGGCTTCGATATGACAATCGCGGCAGTGTTGACGAGGGTGCCGATCCGTCTGAAGTGTTCGAGCGCCTAGGGGGACGATGCGGTCTGCTGTTGCGGGTACTGAGTTGTGACCGTCAACGACCACTACCTGGTGAGACCGCCCCAGGCTCGACGAACTGCCTCGTTCAGGACACGCGTGCCCTCCAGGAGGACCTCATTGGACTCCTGCCTCATCCAGCGACAGCCGCACCAGATCCCTAACTACGCAGGTGGCTTGTGTCACCAGCTCAGTCGAACACGACATCTCGAACCTCCATGTCGATCAGAACGGAGTTGAGCCGTGGGGTCCCATCGGGATTGCTCACATAGACCTTTCGCCGAGGAGGTTCAGTCCTCACCACAGTCTCAATAGTGCTCCGCCCACACCGTGGCACCCGCAGAAGACCCGGTCACATTGGATCGAGCCCTCCAGGCTGAGCCCTGTTGTATCGGCTCCGTACGCTCAACAGGCCTGCGGTGCCGCAGCCAGCTGCTTCCGGGAGTTCACGCCGAGCTTGGTGAAAACCTTGTGCAGATGCCATTCGACTGTTCGGGGACTGATGAACAGCTGGGTCGCGATCTCCGCATTCGAGAGGCGCCTTCCGGCCAATTGGGCGATCTGCCGCTCCTGCGCGGTGAGCTGGAAGCGGTCCTCCTCCGTTCGTTTGCGTGCCGTCTCTCCGGTGGCGATGAGCTCACGGAGGGATCGCTCGGCAAAGACCCGTGCACCGGACGCCTCGAATGTGGCTCGAGCACTGTGCAGCGCTTGCCTGGCGTCGACTCGCCGGTTCTCTCGACGCAGCCATTCACCATAGAGAAGTTGGGCTCGGGCCAAATGCACTCGAGCTCTGGTGCGGCTGAGCCGACCGATCGACTCGCAATACAGTTCCTCCGCCGCCTTCCCTTTGTGCAGAAGAGCCCGTGACCGAGCTTCCATTCCGAGCGCCCACTCGGTCGCGCTGCTCTGGGTCATCCGGGACAGCTCGGTCAGAGCGTCGGCTGCGCTGTCCTCGCGATCAGTGCGGGCGCTCGCCTCCACCAGCTCACAGAGAACCCAACCATGAAGGCCGACGTCCTCGTACGTGAGCGCGCGCTGCGCAGCGGAGTACGCGTACTCGTAGCAACCCAAGCCGTTGCACACCACGGATTGTGAGTACTCAACCAGGAACTTCGAGACGCCTTCAATCTGTGGCTCTCCGTCTTGAATCCCCGCATCGTTCAGTCGATGGCCATTCAATCCCACCAAGAGGGACCTCAGTTCGATCAGACCTTCCTCATAGCTGTCGACTCCGGTGTTCTCACGGGAGTGATTTTCGGCTGAGTATCCGAATGGCGCTTCCCCGAGATGACGTCCTGCGGCGTGTCGTTCATCTCTCAGGCGGCCTCGATACGACGGAGCGGATGATGCAAACCTGTCCACCACGTGTTGCCATCCTTCGTCATCCCACAATTCCATCGCGATACGGAACGCCAACCGCAGCCACCGGAGGTCCTCGACGGCGTACTCGGCTTCGCCGAACGCCCGCAGCGCACACCCGAGGCTGGAGACGCCCGACCGATAGCCCTCCGACACGCGGGTTATCAGGCCCTCGAGGAGGAGGTCGACGGCTCGTGGCGGCGTGTTTGCTGGTGGGCCGCGTCGGGCCGCGTCGGCCACCAGCACCAGGCCGCCACGGCTGCCATTGCGCCGGGCCGAAAGGGCCGCGTCAAGTGCTTCGAGGAACGCCTCGCGGGCCAACTCCCCGTCGAATGATGCGAGCCGGTCGGCGATCCGGAGAAGCAACGACGGGCTGTTGATGACCTCATCGGGAGGACGCAGCTCCGTGCGGTGGTGTCGTATGGCGAGTGGTCGGGCGTTTCGAGGCGACATGACTGACGACGACCTCATCATTCAGATACCTCCACAAGAGTCTGCACTCCATGTTGAGGAGATCCGCCGAGCTGGTCAATCACGCCTGCTTCAGAATGTCCCTCGGACGCTCCTCGCCTGAGAGTGGGGTTTACCCAATGGCGTGGCATAGGGACCACACGATTGCGGCCTCAAAGCAGCCATATACCCTGGAATCTGTGGGAAGTGCTGTTCTTGTCGTGGACGATGACCCATCATTTCGGGACTTGATCAGCGGGTTGCTGCGAGCAAGAGGATTCGATATTGCTGGTCATGCGGCAAATGAAGCCGAGGCGATCGAGGCGGTCCGGCAGTTGCATCCTGATGCCGTCCTCCTCGACGTCAACCTGGCGTCGTCCGATGGGTTCGCTCTACTGACTCGACTGTCGGGCTTGGGCGTGGAGATCCCGGTGCTCCTCACATCGTCAGATCCCGATGCTGCGACCGAGAAGCTCGCGCAGGAATGCGGCGCAGTGGGATTCGTTCCCAAAACGCAATTGGCGACGACAAATCTGCGCCAGTATCTCTGTCCCCGCTGAGCGCAGCCAGCTCCGCGTCGGGCCTAGTTGCTGTGGAGGTAGGTCAGAACAGCCAGCACTCGTCGATGGTCTTCGGACGTCGGCTTAAGTCCCAGCTTGACGAAAATGCTGGTGACATGACGTTCGACTGCCGCCACACCGACGACCAGACGGTCCGCGATCCCCTGATTGGAGAGTCCCTCTGCCATCAAAGTGAGCACATCGCGCTCACGAGATGTCAACCGAGCAATCGGGCTGTCTTGGCGGAGTCGCTCAACCATGCGGCGGACCACTTGGGGGTCCAGAGCAGAGCCCCCGTTGGCGACCCGCCTGACGGCATCCGTGAACACAGCGAGATCGCCGACGCGATCCTTGAGCAGGTACCCGAGACCCTCCGCACCTTCGCTCACCAGCGCCACCGCATACTGAGCTTCGAGGAATTGAGAGAGGACGACCACTCCGATGTGCGGCCAGGCGGCTTTGATGGCCAACGCCGCCTCGAGTCCATCATCAGTCGAGGTGGGAGGCATCTGGATATCGGTGACAACGACGTCAGGCTGCTGAGCCTCGGTGAGTTGCACCAGCTCTTCAGCGTCCTCGACTACTCCGACGACCTGGAAGCCGGCGCCCTCCAAAACGCTCACGATGCCGGCGCGCACGATTGGGTGATCCTCGCCAACGACGACTCGGATGCCGCCGTCAGCGACCACTGGGCAGCCCCCCGCCCGCGTCGAGGCTCAGGACCTCCATGAACGAGATCGATTGCCAGGCGGAGCGTTTAGCGGTCACAATTTGGGGGTAATTGGGCATTGTTCTGCGGATGGAACCATTATGACGCGTCGTATCGGCCCTGCCAAAGCGCCTCACAGCGAGAACATGAACCTTGACGGTCGTTTCAGGCATCGGACATGAGATGGACGCCGAGCCCAGCAGCATCGGTGAACATGCCGGCCGGACCTCGGATGATGAGGCTCAGGAGCGAGGCTACCTAGAGGCTGCACTTGACTGCGTCATCGTGATCGACGGCGAGGGCCGGGTAGTTGAGTTCAATCCCTCGGCGGAGAGGACCTTCGGCTACGCACGTAGCAAGGTCCTCGGGCATTTGCTGGGCGATCTGATCGTTCCACCGTCTCTTCGAGATCTTCACCGACAAGCTCTCGCTCGATTCGTCGAAACCCGCGAACCCCGACTATTCGGCAAGCGGCTTGAGTTGGTTGCCATGCGAAGCGACGGGACCGAGTTTCCAGTTGAGCTCTCACTCTCGCGGGTCGACGGCGAGCCGCTCCTCATCTACGGCGCTGTGCGGGACCTCTCAGAAGAAGTGCTGCTCAAAGAGGAACTGCACAGACTGGCCGATGAACAAGCGGCCCTGCGAGAGGTTGCGACATTGGTCGCCAAAGGGGCAGACACGCTCGAGGTCTTCTCTGCGGTGGCCGGCGGCGTTGCCAAGGTCTTAGGTGTACCTGGGATCAACATGATCCGATTCGATCAAGACTCGGTCGCGACAAAGATTGCGGGATGGGGCATCGCGCCTCTCGAGGTCGGTAGTCATTGGAGTCTTGACGATCCGAGCGTGATGGCCGTGGTGGCCCACACTGGCAGGCCCGCCCGAATTGAGGACTACGCAGATACTGCTGGCGCGTTTGCGATGTTGGCTCTCGGTGTCGGAATCCGATCTGGTATCGGCGCCCCCATCAACGTCGATGGCCGCACGTGGGGAGTGGTCATCGCCTATTGGGAAGGTTCCGATCAACCCCCCAGCGAAGCGGAGGATCGACTCTCGCGTTTTACTGAGCTCGTAGCCACAGCGATAGCGAACACGCAATCGCTCGATCGACTCCACAAGCTCATTGATGAACAGTCGGCCCTCAGTCGTGTTGCCACGATGGTCGCGGGTGGGGCGAGCGGGGACGACATCGTCGCCGCGGTCTGTTCCGCAGTCGGCCCACTGCTCGCTGCGCGCCAGGTGAGGGTAGTGGAGTTCACGGACGACGAAGGATCCCGTGCGGTTCAGGCATGGCGAGGAGATGGTCGGGCACCGCACCGCCGGGACGCGCCCGATCCGGACACGGACCTCGGCACTCTCAGGCATCGCATCCAGACCCTGCAGGCTGGCTATCGAGTTGTGGAATCGGCAGGATTCGGGGGGTCCTCAGGATCTGAAGTCGGTGCCCCCGTCATCGTGCAGGACGAACTCTGGGGAGCCCTCGTCGTGGAGTCTGATGAGATTCTTCCGTCCAGCGCTGAAGTGTGCGTCGTCAGGTTCGCCGAGATGATCGCCACCGCACTCACGAACGAGTTTGCCCGTACCCAGCTTTTACAATCACGCGTGAGGATCGTGACCGCAGCCGACGAAGCCCGCCGACACCTGCAACGGAACATCCACGATGGTGCGCAGCAGCGGATCGTGGCATCGGTCATCGACCTTCAAATGGCGGAAGAGCGATTCGACGGCGACCCTCCGGCGGCCCGGGCCGCACTGCGCTCCGCTATCGAAACGTCACAAGCCGGCCTCGAGGAGCTCCGTGAGCTTGCGGCGGGTCTCCATCCGAGGATCCTCTCGAGGGGGGGTCTCCTCGCTGCCCTGGATTCCATCGCGTCACGGTCCCGGATACCCGTCACTGTGGTGGCACCGGCCGGTCGATATGCATCCCATGTCGAGGCAGCCGCCTATTTCGTGGTGGCGGAGGGATTGGCTAACGTGGCGAAGCATTCGCGGGCCACGTCTGGTCGAGTGCACGTGCGAGAGTCGACGTCACAGCTCCTGGTGACCGTCGAGGACGATGGCATCGGCGGGGTGGACATCGACGGTGGAACCGGCCTGCGTGGGCTGGAGGACAGAGCTGAGGCGCTCGGTGGCCACCTCGTGGTCGAGAGTGTCCCCGGCCATGGGACGTCGCTCTTCGTCTCCATTCCCATGCAGGGCTGAGCGCCGGAACCGCTTCCGCCGGAGACCGAACACCGAACCGTTCGGAGTGAAGGCCACTCTTCCGTCCTGGGTGAGCCACCCGAACTCGGGGCACTCCCGTTCGGTATCAGGACCTCCGTCGGACTCTCACTACGCCGACACCAGCGCCGGCTGCGGCAGATTCACGAGGCCGAGCTGCGTCAGGATCCCGAGGATGTCCGTCGATCCCCACCGCTCGACCATCAGCCCATCTTCGAACCGTCCCACCTGCACTGAGCGGACCTCAAAATGCTTGCCGGTCGGATCGAACCCCATGTACTCACCTATGTGAGTCCCGGACAGGCGATAGGCCAACGTGATGTAGTCGTCGTCGGCCTCGAACAGATCGACATCGAGCTTGAAGTCTGGGAACGACTCTCCGAGACTGCGCCAGTACTGCTTAGTCCCCTCGACGCCAGGGGCCTGGCCCTCAGCCGCATCGTGGTCGATCAAATTCTCGGCCATCACTTCGCTGAAGCGTTCGTAGTCGTGAGAGACCCCGATTTCACCACCGATTTGCTGGGCCGCAATATTCTGCTGCTTGGACATGGACAAACCTCCAGGATAGAAATCGACATACTGAGCTTCACCAGTCGCAACCACCGACGATCTGCTTACCACCATCGCAATCCAGGTCTGACGTACGTTCACCCGAAGAGAGTCTGCGCCTGACGGCGATCCGTGGAACCCGTCGTAGACCCTGGTCGGTCAGCTTCGCACTCGCCGTCAATGTCCGTGGCCCTGCCACCTGGAGACCAACTCCGAGAGCCAGCATCAACGCGACCGGTCAAGGTGTCGTTTTGAATCAGGTCGGCAGTTTGTGGCCTGCCCGCTCGGCCACCATGTACTTCGCATACCAATCGGACCAATCCGGATCGGCTACGCCCATCTGCTTCTCGTGCTTCCCGTGGGCCCGTGCGGCACGCCGAAGCGCCTCCGCCAGGTCGCTCTCCGATGCGTAGATCGTCGCACCCGGGTCAATGCGGCCGGGAAGCCGCGTCGTGACCTCCTGGATCAGCCACCCGTTGGCGTCCGGATCGCTGAACGAAGCAAACGAGCCATAACTGCTGCGGTCGGGCGAGGGTCCGAGCACACGACCGGCATCGTGGAAGCGACTGCCTGGCCGCCCCTCGTGGAATACCTCGCTCACCTCCACGCCCCGGGCTATCAGGTCGTTGCGCGCCACCTCGACGTCCGAGACGACCAGGTATGGAATTTGGCCGAAGCCGGGTGTGGCCGAGATGAGGTTGATCCCGAATTGCACCGAGCACCCAGAACCCGGAGGAGTGAACTGGATCAGGCGGAAGTCCTCACCACCATCGACGTCGGCGTCGAGCCTCCAGCCAAGGTTTTCATAGAAACGCTTCGCCCGGTCAACATCTCCAACTGCGATGACGATCACTTCGAGGTTCACCTCCACAACCCCTGGGGTCGGAATCTTCCTCCTGCTTTCACTGCTTACGTCGGCACTATTCATCGGGTCACCTCCAAAAATTTTGGTCTGTTCAATTACGGTGACGGCTCCAGTGACCCCTCGCACCCGAAGAAACCCCTTGTTGCCGATCGTTGCCCTGCCCCTTCGTCCGTAGTCAAAAGAGCCCACTGAGTTCGCCTACTCGGCGATTCCGTCAAGAAATCATCGAGTGTTTTCCAGCCGTCCTCGATAATCCGTCCCCGGCAGGGGTGCCGGGCTTAAACCACGGGCCACCTAATCCGGATCTCGGCCTACCAGTGCATTTCACTCGCTGTGATGACTCCGGCTGACGAGGAGTCTCCCAGAGTCCAAATCGCTTGCGATTAGCGCGCGTTGATCAGTTGAATCGACTTCCAAACCGGAGGCTGGCGCGATTCCAATGCAAATGCTCGCAGGATTCGTCGGAATGAAGGCGGTCCGGGGACCGAGGTGAAATTGCGGTTGCCGCGCTGCTCCGCACACACCCATCTTGCACCGGGTATTACATAAGAAGTGTCATGCGACGAGGTAGGTCTCGTAGATCACGCCACCAGGCTGCCGACCACCGACGCTGATGAAGATGCCCTTGTTGAGCCAGTCGAGCTCGGGGACTGCTGTCTGGATCTGAGTCGAAGTCCTAAACATGTATTCGCTTGCTTCCACGTCCTCGCCGCGCCCGAGCCGTGCCAGGACCTCGGCGCTGCCGTGGCGGATACTTCGCGACTGGACATAGAGGAGATCGCCACCGTCGGTCTGGAGCGTGGAGCGGATGTCTCCGAGAGCAGTCCCGTCGGGCAGGATTATCTGCCAATCGGCGCTTGCGCCTGGTAGCAGTATTCCCCTGACTTCAGGGCCGCTGAACGTCCCGCTGGTCTGAGGCACGATCCGGCGATGACCCCACGCTGTCTGCCCGAGCTCAAGAGGCTCTCCGAGAGTGGCCTCGAGGCGGAAGATCATTGTCAAACGAGGGACGGGAAGCTCGTTGCTCATGGCTGGCTCCTTCTCCCCGCGGACGGAAGCACCGGTGCCGCGGGATCATTGGATGACGCTGGTCCAGTTCTCTTCCGATTTCGCTCTTCGTCCCGCACAGCCCCCGACTCCGAAACGCTTCTGAGTCGAAAGGAACGGTCCCGACTACGTGTCAGCATGCCCTCGAGTCGCCCTTCTCGCACCCGTGAAACACCCAAGTGTGTGCAGCCTCTGCGGCGCCGGACTAGAGCGCTTGGCAACTTCGATTGCCGCGGCTGAGTCGAGCGGGCGGAGCGGCCCCATTGCTTCGTGAATTCGTATTCGAAGGTCCCGACCAGTACCTGTCACGGGTTCGAATGATCTGTTCAGGTGGAAACCTCGCACCAAGACGAAGAATATTCGCAGGCCAGAACGGGGTGACAACGTGAAGAACCTCGAATCATCGCCAAAAGTGCCGGAAGTAGTTCAAACCCTTCTCCATGGATTCGCTTTCTTGATCGATGCAGCCCGGGCTCCCGCACTCCTTCTGCAGCCTAGAAATGTTGCACAACAAATCCGAAGTTCATCGTCCGAGGCGCTGCTCAAATGCCGGCGTCTTCCTGAAGCAACAGGACGTATTCGGAACAATCAGCCGCGGCAACATCGACCTTGACTGAATAGACATGGCCATCTCCAACCAAACCAATCATCGAGGGATACGGGGAGACAATGTTGCAATCGGTCTGCGATCTTTTCGGATACGTTCCAAGAAAGCAACATTCTGGTTCAGCGCGGGAGTGATTTTCCTCCTGATCTCTTCCTCTGCCGTACCCGCTCCTCTCTACGGACTGTATCGATCCGAATGGCGATTCTCGACCTTCACGCTGACGGTGATCTTCGCTATCTACGCAATCTTTACATTGGGTGCGCTTCTTATCTTCGGTTCCGTCTCCGATTTCGTAGGTCGAAGGCCGGTCATTGCAGCTGGTCTTGTCACCGGTCTCGTCGCGTGCGTCGTTTTCCTGACGGCAAATGGACTTGTATCGCTCTTGGTCGGCCGCGCCCTACAGGGAATCGCGGTGGGGATAACGACGGGAGCGGCAGGCGCATTGCTCGTCGATTTGGACGTGGATGGGGAGAGAGCTCCGTTTGTTGCGAGCACTATGCCCGGCGTTGGACTTGCGTTGGGCGCCCTCGGCGCGAGCGTTATCGTTGAGTATGGTCCGGCACCAACGCGATTCATCTGGTGGATTCTCGTGGTCGTCTTCGCCATGGCTACAACATTGCTGATCTGGATTCCCGAGACCGGAGTAGTCCGCTCTGGAGTTCTCTCGTCTCTTCGTCCGGAGCTTCGAATTCCATCGGGGGCCCGCCAGACATTTCTGATTGCGGTTCCCTGCTTCATTGGTGTTTGGGCACTCAGCGGATTTTATTTGTCACTCGGACCGTCTCTGGTGAGCCATCTATTTAAATCGGGGAACTTAGTCTGGGGTGGAGTTTCCATCTTCCTTCTAACTGGTCTCGGATCCATAGCTGCCTTTTTCCTCCGTCACTCGAATGCGTCCAGCGTCATGTTGAGGGGCTGTCTGACGCTGCTCGCAGGCACGGTACTGACGTGCATCGCTGTCATTTGTGATGTGTCCGCAATTTTCCTTCTGGCGGCAGCTATTGCTGGACTTGGTTGGGGACCTGCTTTTCTGGGAGCGTTTCGAACTGTCGTCGCACTCGCTCCTTCCGATGATCGGGCAGGACTCATCGCATCAATCTTCACCGTCACTTACTCGGCATTCGGGGTGCCGGCTGTAATTGCCGGTTCGGTGGTCTCCATCTTTGGTTTGCGCGCTACCGCCGTGGTGTATTCCCTCGGTATCGGGGGTCTCATGGTATTGGCCGTTGTTTCCCTGGTATCGCGGAGAAGCCAGGAGGCGGCCTCTCGTAGGTCCTTCCTCACATCGTTCCTGCGCGAGCGGAGGCTCAAGGCGCCTACCCTGCCGCCCAGCTAGGTCTGGCGATCATGCGCGTCTGTTTGCGCGGCACCGGCACTCGTCTTGCTCATCCCGGTCTCCTAGGCAACCAATTGCGCAGGTCGTCCACAGCGAGCATTTCACTGAGCACGCAGTAGCACGGTGATGGCTTGATTGGCATGCGCCAACGCCACCACGGCGGCTCGATTGGCGAGTGCCAAAACTGCCTACAAGGCGATGAGGATTCCAGGGCTTGTTCCCGAGCCCATACCCTGCAGCGGGCTTCTCAAGCCGCCTGCGTGAGATCGAGCAACTCATGTGGCCGGCGCGACCTGGCCTCGTGATTCACACCCCGGCGGCCGAAGTCGCAGCACCGGTAAACCGCTCGGGCCGAGGAACCCCACACTTGATCCTTCGGCGATCTACCCGGGTTCGCGAGATCGTAGGAGGCACCTGTATCGACAAGGGGTCACCACAGGCTCGACGCATGACGTCAGTCGTCAGTGTGAAACATGTCCAGATGATGGAGGAGTTGAGCATGTTCTTTTCGATGCCGAGCGGTGTGACTCGCGAAGGGTCTCCAGCATGAACACCACTTCGCTTGTGGTCGTCGTCACCGGGTTGCATACACCATTGTGGAAGTTGATTTTCTTCACGGCTGTACTCGGGTCGCTAGTACTGGGGCTGCTTCTGTTTCCCCATATAGGCATGCTGCTCGAGGATAGGAGGCAGGCGCGATGCGCTCAACAAGGACACCCTGAGGATGCACCCTTGGCAGCGCCCTTGACGTCGCCCGAACCACCATTGGGCGTCGTTCTGTCCAACAAGGAGAACGATGACGTCCTCACACATTCATGAGGGCGATTGTGCGAATCACCACCATAAACCCCTTCCCGGGAGGCGGGCCCTCATTGTGCACATCCGATGAGGACAAAGACTTTGAATCGCCGCTCTCACATTCCGGACACCAATGCGGGTTCTCCAGATCACCTTTACCCACAGACGCCACTAGAAGGATCTGAAATGCCGAGTCCGCAAAAGAAGCACAGAGTCATCATTATCGGGGCTGGTTTCGCTGGCTTCAACGCCGCCCGTGAACTCGCTCGCTTGTGTGATGCGACAACCGAGATCGTCGTGATCAATACGACTGACTATTTCCTGTACCTCCCGCTGATGCCGCAGGTCGCCGGTGGACTGGTCGAACCACGTCATATCCGCGTGTCCCTGCCAGGCCGCTTGCCCAAGACGCGGTTTGTGCTCGGAACCGTGAGGCATGTCGATCCTGCGCGAAAAATCGTCAGCTGGGACGGACCTGAGGGCGCATCAGGCCAGGTCGGTTACGACCATCTCATCCTGAGCGCTGGGAGTGTCGACAAGTTGCTGCCGATCCCAGGCGTGGCCGACTATGCACATGGGTTCCGCAGCCTGAAGGAGGCCATGTACTTGCACGACCACATCGTTCGTCAGCTCGAACTAGCGGCTGTTGCTAGTGATCCTGAAGAACGCATGGCGCGCTGCACATTCGTCGTTGTTGGCGGGGGCTACACCGGCACGGAGGTCACTGCACACGGTCAGCTGATGACATTGCGGTTGGTCAAGACAATGCCCGGATTGGATGGGCATCAGATCCGCTGGATGTTGCTGGACAACGGGACCCGGCTGCTCCAGGGCCTCGATCAGCGTCTGTCCGAAACCGCGGAGCGGGTGCTTCGTCGCCGCGGCGTTGAGGTGCTAACTGGTGAGTCTGTCGCCCAAGCGAGCGATGGTTACGTCAAGCTGACGACCGGTGAAAAAGTGCAGACGCGATCACTGATCTGGTGCGTCGGGGTTCGTGCCGACCCGTTCGTCGACGGTCTCGCGCTCGCAACGAACAGAGGACGATTGGTGGTGGATGAGTTCATGGGTGTGCCGGGCGCCGATGGAATCTATGCATGTGGAGATTGCGCGGCTGTCCCGGATCTCACCCGCCCGGGACAGATCTGCGGCATGACGGCGCAGCACGCTCAGCGGCAGGGGAAGCAAGTAGCTCGAAATGTAGCCGCCTCCATCGGAACCGGAAAGGCCAAGCCCTACCGGCACCGCGACCTTGGCTTTCTTGTCGACTTGGGGGGACTCGCCGGAGCCGCCAACCCGCTCCACATCCCCTTGTCTGGGGCGGCAGCGAATGCCGTGACACGGGGATACCACCTATCGGCAATGTCTGGAAATCGGATGCGGGTGCTGACTGACTGGGCGCTGAACGCCGTCACGCCTCAAGAAGAGTCGTCGGTCACAGCGATCAGCGCTGATTCGATCCCGCTCGATGTGGACCACCCGCGAGTGTAAGCAGTTTCTCTGCCGCGCCGACCAAGGAGCTGGAGCCCAGAGGGGAAGCAATGCCCCAAGGATCGAGGACTACGGCTACGCCTTCTAAGCGTGTGTGCGGACCATTTCCGTGCTCCGAGACGGCACCCATTGCCCTCTCGATAGCGGCATTGGATGTTCGACAGATAGGCCCGTAAAGACACGTAACCCCTTTTTCGGGACCATGTCTTTACGGGGGGCTTCCACCTTCAGTCCGTTGAGCTGGACCTTCGTGTTGTGGAGGTGAGCGGACTCGAACCGCCGACTTCTACGATGCGAATGTCTGGTTCTCGGTGTTTTGACCAGGGCCTTTCCGAGGACTTTCCTGGTGGCGGCGTTTCGATCCCCTCAGGTTCCCTCACGATCCCTCCCCTTCCCTCTCGATAAAGTCACGTAAAGTCACGCCCGAACGGAGTCGGAGGGTGGCCACGGACCGGTACGCACGTCCGTTCGGCAGGGCTCTCGGAATGCGCAGCGAATGGCGCTCGTTCCTCTTGGCGACGATCACGTTCCTCGGCGAGCGAGCAGACATCACCGGCCCTGAACCGGGGGTGCTTGTTGGCGAGCAGACGACGGAACGCCATCAGCGAGTCGATGACATGTCGGGTCCGGCCCGCAACGTCGTCCATCGGCCGGTCTCCTGATCCTGTCGACGGCAGTCGCCCTTTACACCTTCGGGTTCGGTGGCCGAAGGTCGTTACGACGGCGCCGTCGTCGTTCTGGAGCCAGCGCTGCAGCGCCATTCGGTCTCGGATTGGGGCGACTTCAAGATCTTGCGCAGCCTGGCCCCAGCAGCCCCGCCCCCTCCTGCTCGGCGGGGAAGGGCCCAGGGCCACCTACGACGATGCGGTAGCCGGTGTTGGAGGACGCCGCGCAGATCCCGGCCCACCGGCTGGCCCAGGACGTGGCGATCGAGAAGATCCTGGCGGCGCTGGCCGCGACCCGGGACGGGCTGGGCAACCCGCCCGCGACTCCCTGACCCGCGGGCCGTGCCAGGTGCCGACCGCTGATGCCCGCGACGGTCGCCGCGGCAATCAGCCCTGGAGCGTGATCACCACGCCGGTGTCCGCATAGGGGAAGGGGCCCTTGCCCAGGTGTCGCACACTGTCCACCAGCCGCATGATTGGCACCATCAGGCCGTACTTGGCCTTCACCTTGGACGTGATCGCCTCGAAGTCCGGACCGGAGGTCACCAGCTCAACGGTGCCGGTCACCGGCGTGGTGCCGGCTTTGACCCGGCCTCGGACGTCGCTCGGCTGCAGTGTCACGCTCGGGTTGTTCCGTAGCCGCTTGGCCTTGCCGGAGGCCGAGGAGGTCAAGAGGCCGACCCGGCCGCCGTCGAGCGGGACGATCCAGGTCGCCGTCGCGACCGCCACCCCGGTCTTGCGGAAGGTGGCCACGGACACGTACTTCTCCTGCGAGATCGTCTGTTCGGGGTTGCTGCCAGTCATCTGCTTCTCCTCTCTAATGTGATCTCCGAGATCGGGATCTGCGTTTGGTGAGAGGACGAACGGCGAAACCAGTAGAGGACACCTGCGAGCCCTGGAATCTGTCAGGCGGGCTCGGGCCTCACGTCGAGGAGACGGGACAGAAGCAGACGTCGTTCGCCCTCGGAGGGCGCCAGCGAGGCGGCGATTTCCAGCTCTCCGGCAGCCTCTGCCGTCCGGCCAAGCCGTCGCAGGTTGTCGGCCAGAGCGGCGTGCCAGAGATGGGACCGCTCCAGCCCGACGATGGCCTCCAGTGCGGCCAGCCCGTGCTCGGGCCCGTCGCGCTCGAGTCACCGCAACGGCCCGGTTGAGCGCCACCACCGGGTTGGCTCCGGCCGACCCGAGCAGGTCGTAGAGCTCGATGATCCGGTCCCAGTCGGTCTCGGACCAGCTCGTCGCGGTGGAGTGGGCCGCGGCCAGGTGAGCCTGAAGCTGGTAAGGCCCGGCCGTACCGCCCGACCAGTCGACAGCTCTGTGCAACCACCGCGATCCCTCCGCAATAGCCTCCCGGTTCCATCGACCGCGGTCCTGGTCGGCGAGGGTCACGACGTGGCCCTCGGCGTCGTTTCGCGCCGGGGTGCGAGCTGAGGTGAACAACAACAGAGCCAGCAAAGACAGCACCTCGGGCTCGTCGGGCATCAACTCCACCAACAAACGGGCCAGGCGGACGGCCTCGGCCTCCAGATCCACCCGGGCCACCGCGTTCCCGCCGGTCGGGGCGTGGGCCTCGGTGGCGATGAGGTACACCACGGCCAGCACCGCGGCCAGACGTTCGGGGAGCTCCGCGTCGGAGGGAATGGCATAAGGGATGTGGGCGGTGGCGATCTTGGACCTCGCCCGCACCAGGCGCTTGGCCATGGTGGGCTCGGGCACCAAGAAGGCTCGGGCGATGGCGTCCACTTCGAGGCGGGCCAGCGTGCGCAAGGCCAAGGCCACCTGGGCCTCGCGGCTGAGAGCGGGGTGGCAACAGGTGAAGATCAGGCGCAGCATGTCGTCTCGCTAGCTCGCTCTCGGTCTCCATCGCGTCGATCACCTCCTCCATCTCGTCTTTCGCGCGCTCCGTTCCCCATCGAAACGCCGCCGTCTCCTTGTCGGTTCTGGCCGACTCCCGTCTCAGGAGATCGAGCGCCTTGCGCCGGGCCACCACGGTCAGCCACGCCCGGGGGTTCTCCGGGATCCCCGACCCGGGCCAGGCGCCCAGAGCAGCGATCGTGGCCTCGGAGAGGGCGTCCTCGGCCACCGACAGGTCCCCGAACTGGCGCACCAGGGTGCCGAGCACTCTCGGGCCTTCCTCCCTGAGCACCTTGACCAGGGCGGCGCTGGCGTCCACGGCCGGACGCCTAGGCGTGGTGTGGCGCGATCGGGCGGAGCTCGATCTTGCCCCTCCAAGCGGCCGGGATCTGGACCGCCCAGGCGATCGCCTCGTCAAGATCGGCCGTCTCCAGCACGAAGTAGCCGGCCAGGACTTCTTTTGCCTCCGCGTACGGACCGTCTGTCAACATCACGTCGCCGCCCCTGCCGCCCGAAACGGTGATGGTGGTCGACATGGTCACCGGGTGAAGCGCCTCACCGCTGCGCATCACCCCCGCTTCGGTGGCCCGCCGGGCGAACTCCGTATATTCGGGAGAGAACTCGGTCTCGGGAGGCTCGTCCCAGTACCGGTCTCGGTCGTAGTAACACAAAGCCACATACAGCGCCATCGTCAGAACTTCCTTCCTCTACTTCGCGGACATCTAACGTCTACTAGACGATCAAGGCTGTGCCAGGAGGACAGGGCATTTCGGCCGAAGCCCACTCGCGACCGTAACTCGATCCGGCCAGCCCCTCGGGCACGAGTCGGCTTCCCACAGAACCAGGGAAGCCGCCTCGTACCCCGATCGCTAGTTCGCGGCGCTGTAGTGGTACGCCGCGACAAACCAGCGGCCGTCGCGCTTGGCCAGCACCCAGGTGGCCCGGACCATGCCCTCGCTCGGCACGGAGTTCTGTCCGGGAAAAACGATCCCGCCCTCGCTGATCACGATGGCCGTGTCCTCGTTGGGGAACCGGACGTCTTGGGGTTGGTCGATCACGCGCGATCCCTTGAGCGGACCCGCGAACCCACCGGCCATGGTGGCCTGGATCTCTTGCCGGTCCTTCTTGTAGACGCCGGGCTGGACCACGCTGGCATCGTCGAGGTAGTCGGCCACGAACGCCTCGGCGTCGTTCGCCTCCCACGCCTCGTACACGCCCTTGAGGACGTCGAGCACCGCCTGCTGATCCGCCTTTGATCCAATTGTCTTGGTTGTCATGGATTTCCTCGTTTCTCTCCTCGGAGTGGCGATCGCCACTCGTCTGATAGACGGACAGGCCCGGTGGTAGAGGACACCAGCCTCGAAGGAACCCTCGTAGACCTCGACTTCGAGCACGACGAATGCGAAGGTTGTTCTGTCCGCAAGCAGCCTGAGCGACCTGTCGGGTTACGCCCGCCAGGTCAGCTCGCCGGGCCGCTGCTGATCCGGGGTCGACGGCCGTGCTCTACACCTTCGGGTTTGCGACCCGAAGATCAACCATCCAGCGAGCGGGGTGCTCTAAGCCGCGAGTCGCTTGAGGCGGACGAGGAAACGCCATGTTCTGTCCGCCATCAGCACACCGTTCAGAGTGTCGTCGATGTCTTGGTAGCGGCGACCGCCCTCGGCAAGTTCAGCCAACACGCCAAGGGTCCACCGCCCTGCCAACATCTGAATGAATTGATGTGACGGGGCGGGTTTCATACGGTCCACAGCGCTTGCGTGGGTGACATGCGGGCGGCCCGTAAGGCGGGGAGGAGACCGGCAACGGCGCCAATGACGAGGGTGGCTGCGAAGCCGCCGACCCAGGCTTCGGTGGGGATGACCGTGGCCCAGCCTTTGGTGTGGGCGTAGACGGCGGTGGAGAGGACACCAAGGATCACTCCGACGGCGCCTCCGAGGAGGGAGAGGAGGATGGCTTCTGAAAGGAACTGGACCCGAATGTGGCCTTTGGTGGCGCCGAGGGCGCGGCGCAGTCCGATCTCTGAACGTCGTTCGAGGACGGAGATGATCATGATATTGGCGACGCCAACGGCACCGACGAGCAGGGCTACGGCGCCGAGACCAAGGAACAGGTCGTTGAGGGCGCTTTGTGCGTCGGCTCGGGCCACGAGGGCTTGGGATGGTTGGCTCACGTTGACCTGGCTCGGAGCTTCTGGGTTTGCCGTGGATGCAAGGAGCGCCTGGACGGCGTCGACGCTGTCGGTCTGGGCCCGCACGTAGATGGTGGAGGGATGACCGTCTGAGCCGAGGTAGGTCTCGGCCGCCGGATAGCCGACGAGAACGGAGGTGTCGATGTCGGGGGCGAGGATGGCCGGGTTGAGGATTCCGGCCACGTAGAACCATTGGCTACCGACCCAGATGCGCTCGCCGGGGAAGACGCGGTCGATCCCGAGCCGTTGCGCGGCCAGGGCCCCCAGCACCGCGACCGGCTGGGTGGCGGTAGCGGCATTGAGGAAGCTGCCCTGCGCGAGGGTGTCTCCCGTGGCGTGGAGCAGGCCAAGGCTTGCTGCTTGGACGCTGAGCGCGTTGGTGTCGATGGATGGGATGAGTTGGCTGCGGAAGACGTCGATGTTGGGGACATACGCGGTGTCTTGGACCGCGGTGACCCCCGCGATGCGTCCGATCATGGCCGGGGCGGTCTTGGGCAATTCCGCTGGTTGACCAAAGAGCGTCTGACCGTTTTGGACGGTGAGCATGTTGGTGCCGAGTTGGTCGATTTCGGCCAGGAGACCCGCTTGGGAGGATGAAGACAAGCCCAGCACGGCGACGATGGCCGCTACTCCGATGGCGATACCGAGTGCGGACATGCCGGCCCTGAGCTTGCGGGTGCGCAAGCCGACCGAGGCCAGCCGGCCGAGGTCTGCTGGCGGCAGCTTTCTTCGAGTGATGACTGGTGTTGCAGTCATCACATGCGCCCAGGGGGGATCTGCTCTGGATGGCCGCTCAGGGCGGCCCCGTCGAGCGTTGCGGGGCCGTGGGATGTCGCAGTCGGGGTGTCATAGACGATCCGCCCGTCGAGCATCTCGACCCGGCGCGGCATGCGCTCGGCGATTGCCCGGTCGTGAGTGATGACGAGAATCGTGACGCCGCGCTCGTGGAGCTGGGCAAGGAGGGACAGGATTGCCTGGCCCGTGATCTGGTCGAGGTTGCCGGTGGGCTCGTCCGCCAGGACGATGGCCGGATCGCCGACGAGGGCTCGGGCGATAGCCACACGTTGGCGTTGTCCTCCCGATAGCTGCGTCGGTCGTGACCACAGGCGAGAACCGAGGTCGACGAGGTCGAGCGCTTCGCAGGCCCGCTCCCGACGCTCGGCCTGACGGACACCGGCGTAGAGGAGTCCGTCGGCCACGTTGTCCAGGATCGTCTGGTGCTCGGCTAAGAAGAACTGCTGGAACACGAAGCCGATTCGGGTGGCCCGCAACGCGGCGAGATCGGCGTCGGCCATCGTGGCGACGTCGAGACCCGTGAGGCGCACCGTTCCCGAACTGGGGCGATCGAGGGTGCCCATGAGGTGCAGCAGGGTGGTCTTGCCCGAACCTGAAGGTCCGACGATGCCGACGAGTTCGCCGCGCTGCACCGTCAAGCTCACACCCCGCAGCGCCTGGACCGGCGGAACGCTCGGGTAGACCTTGGTCACCTGGTCGAGCTGAAGCACCGGGCGAACGCCCCCGCCGTCGGAAGAGGTCAGCTCCGGGTGGTCCGTGCCCGTGGCGAAGGCGCCGGTCTCGTTCACCGAGGTCATAGCTTCGGCACCACCACACGGTCACCAGCCGACAGCCCCGAGGCGGTCACTTGGACCAACCCGTCGGCGTCGTCAAACAAACCGAGCGTGACCGGCACCAGATGATGGACGCCCGCAACACCGACGACTTCTACGGCGAAACGGCCGGCCGACAGAGCGAGCAGCGCATCCACGGGGACGACGAGCGCGTCATTCACGGTGGCGGTCGTAATGGTGACGGTCACCGGGGCCTGATCGAGGGCTCCTGTCGCCGCTGGATCGCTCGGAGTGATGTCCACCTCGATGGTCGGCGTGCCGCCCGAGCGCTGGAGCTGCCCGACGATCCACTCGCTGACCCGCCGCCGTTCGATCCTCCGGAGGATGGTGTCGTCGCCACCGTGCCGACCTTGCTCACTACCCCAGGCGTCGTCTGATTGCTAGGGAGCGTGATCGTCACCTTGTCGCCGACGTTGACCTCAGACTGCTGGTCGGCGTCGAGCTGGGCGATGACCGCCCGCGTGGTGGAAGTGGCTTGCACGACAGTCGAGCCGGGCTGAGCGGGAGCCCCGAGCGTGGCCGAAACACTGGTCACTCTCGTGGCGCTGGGGAGAAAGACTGCCTGTCCGAGAGTTAGGGTGCCCGTCTGGGTCACCCCAAGGTTGGATTGGAGTTTCTCGACTCCGGCCGCCGTAGCGGCGGAGAAGTAGTCCGAGCTCGGGTCGAGATCTGTCTTCGACGCGTCACCGAGCGAGACCAAGTCTGCGTTGAGTTGCGCGACGTCGGCACCGCTGAGGCCCTCTGACAATGTCCGCGAGACCGGGGTTGCGCCGTACAGGAGCGACGACCGGGGTGAGGCTCACCGAGTAGAGCGGCTGCCCCTGGACTACCACCTGCCCGGCCGCCGGCAAGGCGGTGAAGGTCCCTGCCGCCTGGCCTGACGCCTGCTGACCACCGCCACCCCCCTGGCTCGAACCGCCCTGAGAGGCGGCTCCAGCCGAGGGGACGACAACGGTGTACGTTGCCGCTGTAGCCCAATGTGGCGTTCACCTGGGTCTGCGACGACAGCGACTGGCGGGTGACCGTCGCCAGCGAGGTCGGATCGGACGCGATCGGCGCGGTGGCTTTGGGGCCGGCGAAGGGATCGGTGACCCACAGCCCCGCCGCGATCGCGACCAGCGCAACGACCACGCCGATCGCGATCACCCCGCGGCGTCGCCCGGGTCGGTGGCTGCTTGGACGCAGTGCTTCGGAAGGCAACTTCGTCCGTCGTCTCGGAGAGGGTGTCGCTCAAGGCTCAGCCTCCGAGGCCGGCGCCGTTATTGGGGAGCAGCGAGTCGCACGCCTGGAACGCCGACTTGAACTGCGGGGAGTTCGCATCCACCCCCTGAGGGAATCCCGATCGCTCCGTTGCTCGACGGGTCCGGGAAGCTCGGGACGCCATGGGTCTGCATGCAGTGGGCGAATGCCAGCTCAGCCGAGCTGTTCGATCCCCCGCCACCACTGTTCGTCCCGGACCCTCCCGACAACGATCCGCCGGGCAGGAGGTGCTGGCAGGCTTGGGTCGCGGACTGGAAGTTCGGGTTGCTCTGATCGCTCCCGCTGATCAGGAAGTGCCCGTTCTGGGGGTCGGGAAAGTCCGGCACCCCGTGCGAGCGGACGCATTGGGCGAACGCGACCGCGCCGCTTTGCGAGGAGTTCGACGAGCTCGACGACCCACTCGACGTTGAGGTCGACGTGGGCGGGGATGAGCTGGGATCGGAGCTACCGCCGCAGGCGGCGAGGGTGACGGCCAAGCCGACAAGCACGGCGGCGAGGAGGCCCGCTCCCCGTAGCCGTCTGCGTCGCCGCGCCCTTGGGGCCGGTTGGGGTCTTATGTGGTCCGTGTTCCATGTCGTTGCGACCTCCTCTGGGGCGGCGTTCGTCGATGGGAGGCGTTCTACGACGAGCGCGGTAACGGGGCCGTAACGCTGTTACCCACCTGTTACCGCTCAACGGGCATCGTGGGACCCACGAATTCCCAGCTCAGCTCGCCACCGCGCCATGCTCGTCCCGGTTGCGAGCGACAATCGACGACGCGCAAGTTGACGGAAGGGTCCACATGAGGGTGCTGCTGGTCGAAGACCACGCCAAGCTCGCCACGACGGTAGCGAAGGGGCTCCGTCGGGCAGGTATGGCGGTCGACGTGGCCTTCGACGGCGAGGACGCCCTTGGTCATGTTGCCGGTACCGACTACGACGTGATCGTGCTCGACCGAGATCTCCCTCGCGTCCATGGCGACGACGTGTGCCGGACCCTCGTTGCCGAGCGACGTCAGAGCCGCGTGCTCATGCTGACGGCCGCAGGAACCGTCGACGACCGGGTCGAGGGCCTCGCCCTCGGCGCCGACGACTACCTACCCGAAACCTTTCGCCTTCGCCGAGCTCGTCGCCCGCATCCAGGCGCTCGGGAGGCGATCCACGCCGGCCATTCCGCCCACGCTCGTCCACGGCGACCTCACCGTCGACACGGCACGACGAGTCGCCACCCGAGCGGGCAAGGACCTCAAGCTCAGTCCGAAAGAGCTCGGCGTACTCGAGCGCCTCCTCGCCGCCCAAGGGAGGGTTCTCACCATCGGCGAGCTCCTCGAAGGAGTCTGGGACGAGATGGCCGACCCGTTCACCCAGACCGTCAAGATGACCGTCAGTCGGTTGCGGGCCAAGCTCGGAGACCCACCATTGATCGAGACGGTTCCCGACGGCGGATATCGGATCTGAGCCACGATGCGTGTGATCGACCGGTTCACCATGGTCCGCTCCCGGCTCCTGCTGTCGGGGCGCAGCATGCGGTTCCGCCTCACCGTGCTCTATGGCGGCCTGTTCCTCGTAGCGGGCATCGGTTTGCTCGCCATCACCTACGTGCTGGTCGATCACTCCACGACGACCGCTCTGTTCGTCGACAACAAGAACGGAGAGCGCGTCGCGGTCAGAGGTGGGCAGCTCGGCTCGTCGACGCGCAGTCCGCAGCTCAAGACCGGCACTCCCTCACCCGAACAGCTGCAGGTCGCCCGCCAGCTCGCCGCGCAAGCGACCGCCCAGCACACCCACGACCTCCACCAGCTCGTCACGCAGTCCGCCATCGCGCTCGGTGTCATGGCGGTGCTGGCTGTCGTTCTCGGCTGGCTCGTGGCGGGGCGGGTACTACGCCCATTACGGACGATGGCGGCCGCCACCCAACAGATCACCGAACGGAACCTGCACGAAAGGCTTGCCCTCTCCGGACCGAATGACGAGGTGAAGCACCTCGCCGACACCATCGACGGACTGCTGGCCCGACTCGACAACGCCTTCCAAGCCCAACGGCGCTTCGTCGCCAATGCCTCCCACGAGCTGCGGACCCCGCTCACCTTCGACCGAGCGCTCCTTGAAGTCGCCCTCGCCGACCCTGACGCGTCCTCCGAGGAACTCCGTGCCACGCTCGAAGAGCTCCTGGCATCGGGCGAACAGCAAGAGCGCCTCATCGAAGCTCTGCTGACCCTCGCAAGCAGTGAACGTGGCCTCGACCGGCGCGAACCTGTCGATCTGGCCGCAGCCGCCGAGCAGGCGCTCTCGTCGATTGGCCCTGAAGCCGCTCGACAAGGTTTGCAAGTGACGTCCTCGATCGAAGCGGCCCCCCTCACCGGCAATCGCGCCCTCGTCGAGCGGATGATCGCCAACCTGATGGAAAACGCCGTTCGCTACAACGTCCCCGGAGGCTCCATCGACCTTCGCACCGAGTGCCAGCGACGGATCAGCTGTGCTCACCGTTGCCAACTCCGGCCTCTCGGTGTCACGAGACGACGTCGACCGGCTCTTCCAGCCATTCCAGCGCCTAGGCAACGACCGCACCACGCACCCTGGCGGGCACGGACTCGGGCTCTCCATCGTCCGGGCGGTCGTCACCGCCCACGACGCCGGCCTGAAGATACAACTCCGTCCGAGCGGTGGGCTCATCGTGCAGATCTTCTTTCCGCTTTCACCCGTCGACGGGAACAATCACAGAGACGTTGCCGTGCCGCCCACGGCAGACATTCAGCGAGTTCGAAGGGCCGGATCACCGATCGAAAAATGAGGACAGCCGGAGCCGGTCTTCGCGCAAGGCGCTGGCACAAGAGGCGACTGCGTTGACATCGAAACCGACCGCATCCACGACGCAGTGTGGCGAACGCAAACGGCCACCCAGGCAACTCATACCGTGCGCAACGCCTCGGTCGGCGACAGGCGGGCCGCCCGCATCGACGGGTACAGGCCGGCGACGGCGCCGATGACCAGGGCGGCGCCCACGCCGCCATAGAGGGCCACCGCGGGGATCTGCACCGACCAGTGCTGGCTTCGCGCGTAGATGGCGGTGGCCGCCAAGCCGATGAGGGTGCCGGCCACGCCGCCGAGGACCGAGAGGAGCACCGCTTCTGACGAGGAACTGCTCGGCCACGTGGCGCCGGGTGGCGCCGAGCGCCCGGCGCAGGCCGATCTCGGAGCGGCGTTCGAGGACCGAGATGACCATGACGTTGGCGATGCCGACGCCGCCGACGAGCAGGGCCACGGCGCCGAGAGCGAGGAACAACCCGTTGTAGGCCCCTTTGGCGGCCACTTCGGCCTTCAAGATGTCCGCCGGCTCGGTCCACGCCACGGTCGGTTGGGTTCTGCCGGGTTCACGGTGGCGGCCAGCACGGCGGCCACGGCGCTGACCTGGGTGTACACGGCGCGCAGGAACAGCTCGGTGGGATGGCCGTCGAAACCGAAGTACTGCTCGGCGATGGGGAAGCCGATGAAGGCCATCGAGTCCATCTGGGAGACCAGCTGCACGGGATTCAAGATGCCGACGACGGTGAACCAGTGCCCGCCGATCCACACCTGGGTCGGGTTGGCCAGGTTCTCGATGCCGAGCAGGCTGGCCGTCTCGGCGCCGAGCACGACCGCCGGGAAATGAGCCGTCGCCGCGTTCAGAAGGCGCCGTGGGCGATGGTGGCGCCGAGGGTGGCCGGCAGGGCGGCGTCGGTGGCGGTGAGCGAGATGCCGTTGGTGTCGATGCTCGGAACAAGAGCGGTGCGGTACACGTAGGTGTTGGAGATGGCGCCGATCTCGGTCACGTCCGTGACCGGTCCGATGCGCGCCACCATGCCTTCGGCGGTGGTGGGCAGCTCGGTCTGCTGGCCGAAGGCGGTGCTGCTGGCCTGGACGGTGAGGAGGTTGCCGAGCTGCCCAGCTCGTTGAGCAGACCGGTCTTCGACGACTGGGAGATGCCGAGCACGCCGACGATGGCCGCGATGCCGATGCTGATCCCGAGGGCGGACAGCACCGCCCGCACCCGCCGGCTGCGCAGCCCGAGGCTCCCGACCCGGAGCAGGTCGCGGCCGGTCAGCCGGGAGCCGCCGGCGTCACGCACCGGTCGGCGTATCACCGATGATCCTCCCGTCTTTGATCTCGATGCGCCGCTCCATGGCGGCGGCCACCTCGTGGTCGTGGGTGATGACCACGATGGTCGTGCCCTCGTCGTGCAGCTCGCGCAGCAGTTCGAGGATGGACGCCCCCGTCGCCGAGTCCAGGTTCCCGGTCGGCTCGTCGGCCATGACCAGGGCGGGACGGCCGGCCAGGGCCCGGGCGATGGCGGTGCGCTGCTGCTCGCCGCCCGAGAGCTGGTTCGGCCGGTGGCCCATGCGGTGGCCGAGCCCGACCCGCTCGATGGCCGCCTGCGCCAACTCGCGGCGCTCGGCCAGCCTTCCGCCGCGGTACGAGCAAGCCGTCGGCGACGTTGTCGAGCACGCTCAGGCCGTCGAGAAGGAAGAACTGCTGGAAGACGAAGCCGAGGCGCCGGGCGCGCAAGCCCGAGAGCTGGGTGTCGGACATGGTCGAGGTGTCCTCACCGGCGATGCGGACCACGCCGCGGCTGGGCCGTTCGAGGGTGCCCATGACGTGGAGCAGGGTGCTCTTGCCCGACCCCGACGGACCGACGATGGCGACCAGCTCGCCCTGGTCGATCGCGCAGGTCGACGCCGGCCAGGGCCACGACCGGGGGGTCGCCGGGGTACTCCTTCACCACGTCGACCAGCTCGAGGACCGGCGCCGGGGCATGCGGCTGGGCCGGGAGCGGGAGGGTCGGGTCCGGGACGATCAGGGTCATGACGACGGCACCTGGACGCGCATGCCGACGCTGATGCCCGAGCCGCTCGACCTGGACCAGGTTGTTGGCGTAGAGGCCGGTCGTGACCCCGACGAGATGGCTGGTGCTGCCGGTCACCACGTCCACGCCGTAGCCACCGCCTTGGAGGGCCAAGCAGCGCGTTCACCGGCACGGCCAAGACGTTGCTGGCGCCGTTTGCGTGGTGATGTTGACGTTCACCGGAGCCTGGTCCAAGGTGGCCAACTCCGGGGTGCTGTCCAAGGTGATGGTGACCGGCACCGTCGGGGTCGAGCTGGTGCCGCTTCCGCCCGACGAGCAGGTCGACGGTGCGGCCGAGCTGCTGCCGTTCGTGCGCACCGGTGCCGGACCCGGTGCCGCCGCCGCTCGGGCAGGTGGCCACGTTGCCGACCGTCTCGATGTGCCCGCCCACGCTCGAGGTGCCGTTGGGCAGCACGATCGACACCGCGTCGCCGGGCTTGACCAGGTACTCCTGACTCACGTCGAGGTCGACGGTGACGATGGGGGTGGTGCTCGTGGCCGTGAGCACCGTGCCACCCCCGCCGCCCCCGCCACCGGCGCCGCCACCGCCACCGCCCCCGACGGACGAGCCGACCGAAGGCGTGACCGAGGTGACCCGGATGGGGCCGGGCTCGAAGACCACCTGCGCCGAGCAGGATCTCGCCGGTCGCAGGCAGCCCGAGCGCGCTCTGCCAACGCTCGCACCGCGGCGGCCGTGGCCGACGAGTAGTGGTTGCACTGGGTCAGGCCGGCGCCGTAGCCGAGGGCGATCAGGTCGGCGGTCAGCTCGCCCACGTCGGCGCCGTCGGACATGCCGACGGAGAACGCCCGGTAGGCGGCGACGGAGCCGTAGAGGAGCGGCACCGGCTCGTTGCTGACCGAGTAGACGGACTGGTCCTCCTTGATGACGTCGCCCACGCTTGGGCAGGGCGGTGTAGGTCGTGCCCGGGTTCACGGCGCTGGCTTGCGGCCAAGGCCAAGGTGGCTTGATCGCCCTGCAGCTGTCGTCTGGTCGGAGGCGACCTTGGCCTGGTTCTGGTCGTGGTCGCGGGTCGCGGTCGTCCTGGGCGCGTGGCCAGCTGCTGCTGGGCCTGGGTCAGCTGAGCCTGGTCCTGGCCGACCTTCTGGGTGTCCGAGCTGCACGCCGGCGTCGATGCCCCCGACCCGGCGCAGTCCTGGGCCTGGGTGGCCTGGTCTGCGCTCAAGGTGGACTGCTGCGGCGCCGACGCCGCTCTGGGCCGCAGCGATCGCCTGGTTGTCCGCCGTCGACGCGTCGGATTCGGCCTGCTCGTCGGCGGACAGGCTCTGCTTGGTCCTTGGTCACGGCCTGCTGGTCCTGGGCGACCTGCTGGGCGCTCGTCCCCGACGGAGCGGCGATGGTGTAGGAACCCTCGTAGCCGATGGAGCCGCCCTCCTGCACCGACGTGGCGAGGGTGGTCCGCACCACCGCCGCAGTGGTCAGCCGAACCGCTGCCACCCGACGACGAGCCGGGCTGTCGTTGTTGCCGCCGGTGGACGCCACGGCCACCACGCCGGCCACCGCCCCCCCGACCAGGGCGCCGGCGACAGCAGCGATCGCCGCCACCCGTCTAGCCGAGAACTCAGCCACCGGCACCGCCCGGGCTGTCGCCGTTGAACTCGACCGACCCCGGCTGGGGCGAGCCGAGGCTGGCGAAGCCTGGCACGCCGGTCTTGTGGGCGCACAACGTCGAAGCGTTCTGGAAGACCGGGTTGCTCGGGTTTAAGTCACCCCCCGCGCCGCGATTGAACGACAGACCGCCATTCGACGGGTCAGGAAAATCCGGGATCCCGTTGGCCCGCATGCACTGCGAGAACTTCAGCAGCTGGGCCTGGCTTGGTTGCTGCTGATTCTGCCCACCCTGCAAATCGGTTTCCGCCGTGTCGATGTACGTCCGGCAGTACTGGCCCGGCCCGGCGTCGCCCTGCCCGCCCTTGTTCGTCCCGTAGATCCCTCCAGGAATGGCGTCATTCCAGGTCAGGTGGATCACCTTGCTGGCGTCGATGGTCGGATCGGCCTGGCCCGGATCGCCGTGGGCGCGCATGCACGCGGCCCACTCGTCCAGCAGCTGGGTCGGGTTGCTGCTGGGCAGCGCGGTCGACGAACTCCCGCTGCCTCCGCGGTTGCCGCTGCTGGTCGCCAAGGTGGTGCTGGTTCCCAGGTTGGCGACATGCGGCGAGCCTGACCCGCCGCCGCACGCGGCCAACCCGATGGCGGCCGCCGCAGCGATGAGAGCCAGCCCGCCCGCTCGCCGGATGGTCGTTTTCATAGTGCGCCTTTCTGGGTCGGGCCGCCGATTCGTCTTCTGGGCAGCTCTGTCTGTGTCCATGTCGTGGCCGTTCATCCGGCTGCCCCGCCGTTGCCAGCCGGCACGGGCGGTCGTAGCGGGGGACCGCCGGCGGCCGGAGCGACGCTGACGTCTCCCGGCGGACCCCAGCCATTGATCCACCACGCCGGCGCGTCTATCTGCTTGCCGCAGACATCGTTGGCCTTCTCGACGAACGGGCTATTCGGGTCCACGCCGGTACCGTTGAAATTGGTGGTGGTCCCCGTGGGGTAGGGGTAGTTGGGGACCCCGTTCGCCCGCATGCAGTTGACGTACTGCACGAGCACTGCCTGGTCGGGATCAAAGGGGGGGACAGGGTCTTCGGCGCGCAAAATATTCTGGGCCGCGGTCAGGTACTGGCTGCACTGACCTGTGACGTTGTGGGCAGCGGCAGACGGACCCCCTCCCGGGCCATTGAGCAGCGGACTAGTGATGTTGATGACCCCGTGGGAGTCAATGATCGGGTCCGCCTGGTTGGGATCGCCGTTACTGCGCATGCAGGTGGCCCACTCGTCGGTCAGCGCAGTCGCGCTGCTCCTTGGCACCGTGGTCGTAGTACTCCCGTCGTCGGTACCACGGCTGGTCCCCACGCTGGTGGTAGTCCCCAAGCTGGCGACGCGCGGGGAGCTGGAGCCGCCGCCGTTGCACGCCGCAAGCGCCGAGGCGACCGCCACAGCAACGACGACGAGTCCGCCCAACCGCCGGTAAGTCGCAGTCCTGTTTCGCCAACTTCGATGCGGCGTCCAAGGGCCTGTATCAGCGCTCTCGTAGCCTTCGTTGTCTTTCATCTGCTCTCTCTTCACAGTCCGAAGCGGTGTTCGAGAGCAGTTGTACGAAACGCAAGGTCACAGCCCGGTCACAGTTGTTACCTGGCTGTGACCTTGGAACTGGCATCTTGTGGACCAAGAGGGAACTGCCCCCGAGGTGCCACCCGATCGGCCACGGCCGCTGCCACGCTTGTGGCCAGGAGGAGACGATGAGAGTCCTGGTAGCTGAAGACCACGAACGGTTGGCCAAGGCAGTGGCGGCTGGGCTTCGCCGCTACGGGATGGTCGTCGATGTGGCGCTGGACGGCGACGATGCCCTCGCTCGTCTGCGGCGCCAACCGCTACGACGTAGTGGTGCTCGACCGCGACCTCCCTGGGACCCACGGCGACGAGATCTGCCGCTCCCTTGCGGCCGAACGGTCTGAGAGCCGGGTGCTGATGCTCACCGCGGCCAGCTCGGTGCAGGACCGGGTCGAAGGCCTCGGCTTGGGCGCCGACGACTACCTCCCCAAGCCGTTCGATTTCACCGAGATGGTCGCCCGGGTCCAGGCACTGGGCCGACGGCCCGGCGCTCCAAGACCCGAGCAGCCTGGGCTACGCCGACCTCAGCTTGGATCCCGAAAGACGCCTCGCAACGCGTGCCGGACGACGCCTGGCGCTCAGCCCGAAGGAGTTCGCCGTGTTGGAATGCCTACTCGCTGCCGAAGGTAAGCCGGTGTCGGCGGAAGAACTCCTCGAACGAGTGTGGGACCAGGCGACCGACATGTTCACCACGACTGTCAAGACCACCATCAACCGGCTACGGGCCAAGCTCGGCGATCCGCCGATGATCGAGACCGTCCGCGAGCACGGCTATCGCATCGGAGGCCAGTGATGGGCGTCATACACCCCCAGCAGACACCCCCTCCGTGGCTACGATTGCCCCGGCGCACCGCCCGTCGCCGGCTCACCACTCTCTACAGCGGCCTCTTCCTCGTCTCCGGCGCCGCATTGGTCGCCATCACCTACGGCCTGTTTGAACGGGCAACCCAATACAGGACACCGCACCTCCCGACAGTCCCACAGACTCCCGCTATCCAGAATCTCCAGCTCTCACCTTCGCCGGCCAAAGCTCTAGCTCAACTGACACAGGTCCAGAACCAGCTGACACAGGATCAGCATCAGTTGACACTCCCTTCAGGTGTGTCGGTGGTGCCCGGGGGTCCGCAGGCGCAGCAAATAGCACAAGTCCAGCAGCAGCTGACAAAGGACCAACATCAACTGGCGCAGGCCCAACATCAGCTGGCCCTGGCTGTGCATCAGGTGGCACAGACAGGGACCATCCAAGCTGCGCAGCGCGCCACCGACTCGCACCAGCTTCTGGTCAACTCGGGAATCGCGCTGGTCATCGTGGCCGTACTCGCGCTGCTTGCCGGCTGGTTCGTTGCCGGCAGGATGCTGCGACCGATCCGGACCATCACCCGTACGGCTCGAAGGATCTCCTCGACCAGCCTGCACGAGCGCTTGGCCCTCGACGGCCCGCAGGACGAGCTCAAGGAACTCGGGGACACCCTCGATGATCTGTTTGGACGGCTCGATGCAGCGTTCGAGGCGCAACGTCACTTCGTCGCCAACGCCTCTCACGAACTGCGTACCCCCGTGACCGCTGAGCGCACCCTCCTGCAAGTCGCGCTCGACAACCCCGGCACGACGGCGGCCGCGTGGCGCTCCACCGCGCAAGAGGTGCTCGCCTCCACCGACGAGCAAGCGCACCTGATCGAGGCTCTCCTCACCCTCGCCAGCAGCGAGAGCGGGCTGAACGAACGCGAACCAGTTGACCTCGCTGTCACCGTCACCGAGACCCTTGTCGATCTCCAGCCCGATATCGACCGCCTCGGGATCCGTGTCGACGAGGTGACGACTCCGACACTCCTAGAGGGAGATCCCCTACTCGTCGAACGCCTCGTCGCCAACCTGCTCACCAACGCTGTACGCCACAACGTGGTCGACGGCCGCATCGAGATCGTGACCCGGGTAGAGCAAGGCAAGGCCGTGATATCGGTGACCAACACCGGGCCACTCATCCCACCAGCTGAAGTCGACCGTCTCTTCCAGCCTTTCCAACGGCTCGATCCGCGCCGGGCGCACTACAAGGACGGACACGGGCTCGGACTCTCCATCGTCCGAGCGATCGCTACCGCGCATCAAGCCGGCATCAGTGCCCATTCCATGCCCAACGGCGGGCTCTCAGTCAGCGTCATCTTTCGGAAGCCCACGAACCTGCACCTCGGCGCCGCAAGTTCCATCCAAAGCGACGGGTACAACACCGACCTCGAGGTCGCGACCCCATGACTCGCCCCTACGTTGATTAGTGCACGTGCATGGGGCATGCCCTATGCAGCCCCATGCACGCCTCTTCGATCAGATGGTTCGACCGCGAAGGCGCAGCGTGAGGGCCGCGTGCGCGGTGCCACCCTGCACGGTGCTGCATAGGGCAAGGCTGAGTAGGTCCCGAGAAAAAGCCCCGAGAAACCCCGATCTTCGACCTCGGCCCGAACGCGAAAGCGCTGGTCAGGCGCCTCTGCACTATGCAGGAGACGCGCCGACCAGCGTTTCGATAGTGGCGGGGGCGGACTTTGAACGACCGACCACCCAGTTATGAGTCAATCGATGCGGCGGCGCCCAGATGTCCAGAAACCCGCGCTTGTCTCGACGCCAAACGACACGCCCGGTCGGTCCAGCGCTTGTGAGCTGGACTATAGCGAAGCAGACGAACTCGCCTGAACGACCTCTACGCAGAGCCACGTAGCGCTCCACCGGCGCTTGGTGAACCTGTGGGGATCAGACTTTAGGCCTCTGACCTGGACTTTTCTCCGAGTGGAGGTGAAGGGATTCGAACCCTCGCCCTCTGCGTTGCGAATGTCTGGCTCTCAGTGTTTTGACCAGGCCCTTTCCGAGGAGATGCCTGGTCGTGGCGTTTCGATCCCCTCAGGTTCCCCTCACGGTCCCTCCCCCTCCCTCTCGATAAAGACACGTAAAGACACGCCGAGACGGGACTCCACGGCCCGATCGGCAGGCTCACGTAACGCGCCGCGAATGGCGCCTGTTCCCTTTTGATAACGACCACGCTCCTTGGCGAGCGATAAGACATTTTCGACCCCCTGAAGCGGGGGAACCTGCTTGCGGGGCGCGCGAACGGAGACCAAGTCTTAAGCAGGTACTCAGGGATTGCCCGGCCGATGGGGGCCAGCGATGTGACAGATGGGGGAGAATCAGCAACTAGTGAGTATGGAGTCAAGCGCGGATGCGCTCGAGGTCGACGCATCGTCGGGCACGGAGGGCGCGGCGCGGGGAAAACTCGAACAGCTCGGCACTGTCTGAGTTCGAGGGCGTATACCGTGCCAACGTCGGCGTCGTGACGGCCTATTTCGCCCGGCGTTGCAGCGAACCACAGACTGTCGCGGATCTCACGTCCGAGACGATCGTTCGGGCCGCAGCGGGGTTTGCCGGCTTTGACCCCCGTCGCGGCACCCCGGGCGTGTGGCTGTACGGGATCACGAGACACGTCTACGCCCAGCACTGCGCAGATACGGCGGGTGGTCGTGACGTTGTCGCAAGGCTCGCTGGGCATCTCATTCTTCCAGCAGAAGAGATCGACGAACTGGCGGAGAGGATCGACGGCGAGCGCGCCGGTCGAGCGCTGCTCGAACGCTGCGCAGCGCTCTCGCCTCCCGAGCGGGCGGCGGTGGAACTGGTCGATCTCGACGGTCTCACCCCAAAGGAGGCGGCGGCGGTCCTTGGCGTCTCCCGAGGAGTGCTGCGCATGCGCTTGTCACGAGCAAGGGCGCACTTGAGAAAGGAGCATCATGTCGACGAGGAAGTTTGAGGATCACCTCTGGCGAGAGTTCATGCGTGAGCACGGTGAGGACTTCGCGCAGCTCAGCAGACCCGCAGCGAAGCATGGCCTCCGTCGGCCACGGGTCGTTGCCGGCGCCGGACTCGGCTTGGCCGGTGGTGCGACGGCACTGGCGCTTGTGCTCACTGTGGGGGGTGCTCCTCCGGCGTTCGCCGTGACCCTGAATCACAACGGCACCGTCACCGTCACGATCAGAGGTGCCAGCGCGATCTCGGGGGTGAACGCAGAGCTTCACCAACTGGGAATTAGGGCGAAAGTGGCCTCGGCGGCACCGGCTGGTTGCCAAGCCCAGAGCGTGCAAGCTCAAAGCGTTCAAGTGCCGAAAGGAACCCGAAACACACTAGGAACCGGAAGCACGACGTGGACCTTCAACCGGTCAGTCGTTGCCGGACCGGCGCAGTCAGTGGTTCTCACGCCGTCTTCTTCAGGAAACAGTGGCACCACTGGGAGCAGCGGATCCGGTCCGAGCTGGAATCAGATCTGGACGTGTGGGAGTTCGCAGGCTGTCGCCGAGACGCCCGCCGCCGGTACCAGCGGGGCCGCCGGGAACAGCGGGGCCGCCGGGAACAGCGGGGCCGCCGGGAACAGCGGGGCGGCCGCGAAGTGAAGGCGGTCCACTCCCACTGAGAACGGAGGGGCGGCCCGTCGGACCGAGTCAGACATCAGGGGCCCCTACCGTTGCCGGCCAGGGGTCACGATTCAGGACGCATCCCTGAGATCCACCGAGGGCCGCGAAGCGCCCGGATAGAACGGTTGCAGCCGGCCGAGGACACGATTCTCCGGCTGACGTGGGGCATGCGCTTGGCTGCGGGAAGCAGCGTGGGGCACAGCTGACCGGGTCCCTCACTGGTGTCGGTTCAACTCGGTGTCGATGGCCACGCGACCGCCACCTTCGGGTTAGTGCCCGATGGGATTGCAATATTTCGGGCTTATCCACGCTGGCATCGGGTGGGCATTCAGTCCGGGGCCGGCAAGGTGATCAAGCTGACTCGGGGCGATACCTGAGATAAACAACACCGCTTGTGAACCGCCGCGTATCAATCAGCTCCAAAATCAGAGCGGGCGCCATCGGCGAGCGCTACCTTACCGTCTCCGAGTGCGACAGGCACCACGAACAGGCGTAGCTCGTCGACCAGCCCAGCCTTGATGGCCTCCCCGGCCAGGTCCGCGCCTCCTACCCTCATCTCATGCTCGGCGGCCAACTTCAGCTTTTGGACGACGCCGGGCTCGAATGTCGATTCGATCCGGGTCTTCGCACTCGATGGCGATGCGAGTATTACGGCTCCCAGCCGATCCCCGACACGCGACGCCTCCTACGCAAGCTCAGCGACCTCGCCCAAGACCTTGGAAACAACTGACGCCTACAGAGCAAGGGGCGCCCAACTCCGTGGCTCGCAGCATGGCGTCACGCAGCTTCGTTGCCGAGTCTCCTCGCTGCACGCTCCTGAGCACCGCGGCGTAGACCGCCCCGACGAGTGCACCAACGAGCGCAGCGGCGTCGATGTCGTCCAGCTCGTCCGGAGAGACGCTCTGCAGCACAGCTGCGAGTTCTCCCTGCGCCGCAAACAATCCGGTAAACAAGCTTGCGCGAAGGGCCGGGCTGGTCACGAGGAGCCGAACCCTTAGGACGCCCAACCCGCTAGCCAAGTCGGATTCCCAGGTGTCTTGGATCATCTCGGTCATGGCTCTCACCAACAGATTCCGCACCGGCTCGCCGGGGCGCCGGGAGGCCAGTACCCCCAGGCCGAGCTCCAACCGGCTGGGGCTGTTGGCGAACACGACGGCCTCCTTGGCCGGGAAGTGGAGGAAGAAGGTCCGGGGGGTGACTTCGGCCGCCGCTGCGATGTCCGCCACCGTCGTCGCCTCATAGCCGCGCTCTTCGAACAACCGGACAGCCGCGTCGATGAGGGCCTGCCTGGTGCGCTGCTTCTTACGCTCCCGGAGTCCAACGCCGGCGGTCACTTGGTCAGATTACTACACTGGATATAGAAGTATATTGACTGTATTAATGTAGCGACCGGAAGCGACTGGGCCACCACCATGCGAATCGTGCTGATGACCGTCCCCGGGCGTGGGGACACCGAACCCTTCGTAGCCCTGGCCCGGCGACTGATGCAGGCGGGCCACAGTGTCCGCCTGGCCGCTCGGCCCGACCTGGCACAGCTGGTCAGCGACAACGGCATCGAATTCTCCCCCTTGGGCAACCCATACCAGCCCTTCATCGCCGCCGCCGCCAAGGCGGGCGCGATGGGAGCCGGACATCCTCTGGCCAAGCTGCGCTTCGGCCTGGCCCAGCGCCGATACGTGACGGAAAAGCTCCACGACGACGCGTGGAGCGCCGCGCAAGGCGCGGAGGCCATCATCTACAAGTACCCCTGGATCACGCCGCACACCATCGCCGAGAAACTAGGTGTGCCCTGCGTGCCCGTCATGCTCCTCCCCCTCATGCGGACCAACGCCTATCCGAGCTTTTTGTCCGGCAGGGGACTCGAGCGGGGCCCGTTCCTCAACCGCTTGGTGTGGAACGTGCCCTGGCAGGGGATCTGGCAGGGCCTACGCATTGACGACAAGCGCCTGCGGGCCAACCTTGGGATGCAAGCGCTACCCGTTCTGGCTCCGACTCTCTTGCGCCAAGGCCAGGACACGCCCGTCCTGTGCGCCTGGAGTCCCGCCGTGCTACCCGGACCGTCGGATTGGCCGGAGAACACACATGTGACCGGATACTGGTTCTTGGATCCACCCACGACCTGGGACCCGCCCGCGTCGCTGGTCCGCTTCCTGGCCGAAGGCCCGCCGCCGGTCTCGATCGGTTTCGGCAGCATGCTCGGCCCCGATCCCGCGGCAACTCGCAGAGTTATCCTCGAGGCCCTGGAGCTGTCCGGTCAGAGGGGTGTCCTCCTGAGCGGCTGGGGTGGTCTGGGCGAAGGCAACTCACTGCCAAACCATGTCTATGCCGCCGACAGCCTTCCCCACGGTTGGCTCTTCCCGCATACCGCGGCCGTGGTGCACCACGGCGGAGCCGGGACGACTGGCGCGGCGCTCCGGGCTGGCGTACCGGCGGTGGTGACGCCACTCGTTGCCGATCAGCCCAGCTGGGCCCGTATCGTCCAGGCCCTTGGTGCCGGTCCCGCTCCGATCCCGTTCACTGATTTGACCGCGGGGAACCTGGCGGCGGCCATTCGCGAAGCGGCAACCAACCCCGCCATGCGCCATCGGGCCTACGAGATCGGAAAGACCATTCGATCTGAGGACGGCATCGGCCGGACCATCGAGATCTTCTTTCGATACGTCGATGTGTTCAACCGCGACCATTAGGCGGCGGCACCTTGTAGGAGATGCCATCCACGGTGTCGTGGAGTTCTTGGTAGCGGCGACCCGACTCGGAGAGTCCGGTGAGCAGTGTGAGGGTCCACCGTCCACTGACCAGTTGCAGAAAACTGCGTGAGTCGCGCCAATGCTCGTTCATCGTTCTCGCGTTCCCACCTCACATACTCCAGAGGGCCTGCGTGGGCGACATGCGAGCCGCACGCAAGGCGGGCCCGAGTCCTGCAATGGCGCCGATGAGTATCGCCGCTCCGAAGCCACCGCCCCAGGCGAGGGCGGGGATGACGATCGCCTCACCCTTGGTGGACGCGTAGACGGCGGTCGATAGCGCTCCAGCGCCCACGCCGACGACGCCGCCGACTAGGGCGAGTAAGACGGCTTCCGACAGGAACTGGATGCGGATGTTGCCCTTGGTGGCGCCAAGGGCACGACGCAGGCCGATCTCGCTTCGTCGCTCGAGAACCGAAATGACCATGATGTTGGCCACCCCTACCGCCCCAACGAGAAGCGCCACCGCGCCGAGGCCCAAGAACAGGCCGTCGAAGACTGGTGTGAAGGGTGCTCGACGTAGGTTGCGGCACCCGGCAAGCGCGCCGTTCTAGCGTCCTCCCTCGGCCACGAAGCGGTTGGGAGATCGACCACTGTCCGCACTCGAGGAGCCCTCGGCGAGCTCCTTCAGCGTGGCAAGCTGGCGACGCATCATGAAGAGATCCCCTATGGGAAGCAGAACTCGGGTTGGCGCTTTAAGTAGCCTCGGAGTCGACGCGACGATCTTGACGACGAGGCGACTTTCGCTCGTGGCTCGGGGCGTGATCTGGTAAGTACATGCGACTTGCCCGAGAAGAGTCGACGAGTCGAGCGTGATGGATGAGCTCTCCTCAAATGCATGGAGCTCGAAGATGAACATGAATCGTTGGCCGACGCTGAGGTCCTGCAAGGCGGGGTCCAGCGTGCGTGGACTTCGCCGGCCAAAAATTGTCGATCCAGTCATAGCTGTACGGAGCGACGCGGAGCTGGCAGAGCCACGCGAAGACAATCTCAGTGGAGGCGGCGATATCAACGGCTCGGAATAGGACGAGATCAGGGTCCTCGATCAGGTGGTCGCAGTGATAGGTACCTTTCCTCTCTTCCAGAGTGGAGCCCCAGGTGTCAACGATGGGTAATTTTGGCACTGGGATCCTCATGCGGTCATTCTTCGACTCATGTCACGTCCTTCTGCACCTGTATCAGCTGTAGATGCAAAGGTCCCTCTATCCGGACGTTGGCTTTGGCGGAGCTGCTCCCAACAGTGCGAATTCCGACTGTGCTCCGCACTGCGGAACGCCCGTGAAGCTCACGGAGTCGTCGTAGTTCCTCGCTCGACGAGCCGCACCGCCTGGCTCAGCATGACCGGCACGGCTCGCTGGTGGGGACCAGATACAAGGGCCCAGACGACTATGGCGACAGCGTGGTCGTAGTGGAGGGACAACGAGATGGATACCTGCCCTTCCTCGACCAGGCAGACCGCCTGGGCGGTCATGTACCACGAAGCCGTCTCGACCCGGATCCAGTTGTCGCCGTGCGCGGCGATCTTCCAGCCTTGCACGTGGTCGGGCGAATGCCGCGGTCCGAGACGCAGGCCCATGAGCCGCCAGAGCACACGAGCGTTTTGGCCTGACAAGGGAGCCTCCTCAAGGACAGCACGAGCCCACTGCTTAGGTGATCTGTCCGTTGCCTCACTGGTCCAGGCGGTGAAGAGGTCTACGTAGTCGGGGCTGGCAAGGTTACTGAGAGAGCGGATCGCCTCGGGAATGTCGCGGCGTTGAAGGACCGTCGGCTTGCACGAGGCGCCGTCCGCCCTCGTCTGCTCGGACACGCGGGGCGCGCTCATGCCGGGCTGGCGGCGGCGGTCAGCGCTTCGCCCTCCATCACGGCCGCCGCGATGTCCGGCATTCGGAAGATGCGTCCGCTCACACCCCAGAAGCCGTCAGAGTGCTCCCTGATCATGCACCAGACGCGCGAGAGGTGGGCCTCGACGTCGGTGACCCCCTCGGCCGCGAGCACGAGCTCGGTCACCTCGCGGACGAGCTTGTTGCGGCGCTGTTCGTTAAGCGGGCCGTGAATGCCCGGCGTACCCTGCGGCACCGTCAGAAAGACCCGATAAACAGGCAGCTCGACGGGCTCGCCGCCGACGTTGATCGCCCCTTCCGGTAGCTCGTGCACGAAGCCCCACGCCGCCGATCGGCTGACCGGATTGTCCGGTGCCCCCTCCCAGTGCAAGAGAGCTGTGGTGATCCCCTCGACGAGGGTAGCGAGGGCCGAGGGTTCCAGGGCACCGGCAGGCAAGGTGAGGTCGAACATCGGCATTAAGTGCTCCTTCGAGTTGGTATCTTTAGGTTACTGACCTTAAGCGAGTGAGTTCCCTTAGTCAACTCACTGCTAAGCTCAGGTCATGCAGCGCACGAGCTTCGCCGACTTCCACTGCTCGCTCGCTCGCACGCTCGACATCGTCGGCGAGTGGTGGACGCCCCTCGTCATCGCGCGAATCGCGGTGGGCTTGCGGCGATTCGACGACATCCAACGCGACCTCGGCGTCTCGCGCAAGGTCCTCGCCGAGCGTCTCGAGACGCTGGTCGAACACGGTGTACTTGAGCGCCGTCCGTACCAACACCATCCGGTCCGCCACAACTACGTGCTCACCGAGAAGGGTGCTGACCTCGTCCCAGCCCTCATGATCCTTTTGGCGTGGGGAGACCGTTGGACGGCCGATGATGACGGACCTCCGGCCCACCTCTACCACCCCCGCTGCGGACACGACATCGAGCCGAGGGTCAGCTGCTCCGAGTGCGGTGAGCCGATTGCCTACCGAGACGTGATCATGCACGCTGGCCCAGGTGCGCGAATCGCTCCCGGCACCATGGTCGTCGTCGATCGTTTCCTCCGTCGGGCCAAGCGAAGGGAAGAGTTGGAAGCTCGTTACGCTCCGACATCTGCACTGCATGACCAACCACCGAATCGCCACGTCGAGCACGCTGATGTCGCTTCTGCGCCCGACAACGGCAATCCATGACTTGTCGTTCGTATCGCTGACCGGTCGATTTCGTTACGGTGTTCGGAGTCGATCGGGTCTCAGATGCGGTCTGGCGGGCCGCTCATAAGCTTGTTCCGAGAAGGTCTGGCAGCGCGGCGATCCGGGGCCTGGTTTCCGACGGTAGTGGGTTCCTGGTGGCAGCGTTTCGATCCCCTCAGGTCCCCTCACCATCCCTCTCCTTCCCGCACCGTAAAGACACGTAAAGACACGCTTCGACGGAGTCGGAGAGGGGCCATGGACCGGTACTCACGTCCGATCTGCAAGCTCTCGCAATGCGCGACGAACGGCGCATCCCTGTTGACGACGATCACGTTCCTCGGCGAGCGACAGGTCATAATTGACCCTCAAGCGGCGATCCTTGTTGTCGGGCAGACGGCGCAAACCGTCAACGGCAATAGGCCCATCTGGCGAACAAGCTGAGGGTCACTCTGCGCCTCGACCTGACCCCAGACTGTGTCGCGCTCGTTTCCGCCTGACCATTCGGCTGCTGCGCTGCAGCCGCCTGGCAACCACCATCTCAAATCGCAGCTACCCGATCGGGTTCACGGAAACTCGATCTTGCCCCGACCCGAACGCCAGCCTTCGGGTTCGGCACCCTGAAAGTCATCGGTCACCGCAGAAGAGGAGCGTCTTGGCAATGGTCTCACGAGATTCCGTACCCAGATGTGCCTTCGACGCCTGAGCCCGTGAGAAGGCTTGCCCCACCAGCGGGGCCAACCGCCCGGCTCCAACCTCGGCAAGAACCTCAATGAGCAACCGAGACCGATCACCATCGCCGAACTGGAGGTCCGCGATCGTGGTAAGGGTCACGCCACGACGCTCGGCCTCGCCCGGGTCGATGGGCGCGAACGAGCCGCTCGGCGCGCCATGAGCCGAGAACCGCCCGCCGTCGGCGATCAGCGCAAAGGCTTCTACGCCCATCGCGCCGCCGACGCCATGGAGCACGGTGGTCGGTCGGCGCCCGGCAGTCGCGTCGAGAACCGCATCGGTCCAGACCGCCTCGCCGTAGTCAATGGCCTGAGTTTGTGTCCGGTTGCACTTGATAGATCGATCTAACGAGATTAGGCTCCAAAGATCGGTCAGCGCAAGAGGAGTGTCCACGTGGTTGCCACCAGGGATCGGATTCTCAATACGAGCACCGAACTTTTCGGGCGACAGGGCTATGCAGGGACTGGGATGAACAAAATTGTGGCCAACGCCGAAGCTGCGTTGGGCTCGATCTACCACTTCTTCCCAGGCGGAAAGGACCAACTTTGCGAAGAGACGATCCAGGCTTCGGGCCGGATCTACCTCGAACTAATCGAAACGGTGCTCGACGAGGCTCCCAATATCGTCCAAGGAGTCAACGACTTCTTTTCGGGTGCCGCAGCACAGGTGGTCGCAACCGATTACGCCGACGTGTGTCCTATTGCCACCATCGCCCTCGAGGTCGCCAGCACCAACGACTATCTGCGTCGAGCAACAGCAGAAGTCTTTGAATCATGGCTCAACGCAGCCAGCCAACGATTGGAGCATGCAGGGATCGCACGCCTCCAGGCTCGGGAGCTGTCTCTCTTCGCCCTCTCAGCTCTCGAGGGAGCTTTTGTTCTCAGCCGGGCTCAACGGAACGTCGATGCCATCGATGTCGCCGGAAGGTACGTGACGACTGCAATACGAGAAGCACTCCCCAAGCAACGGAAACCGCGCCAGGTGCGCTGACGTTACCCCTGAAAACGAAGGAGCACAGATTCGTGCCTGAGGCACTCTTGGAATCGGGTCCTATCGAGTATGACGACACGGGCGGAGATCTGCCGGTCATCGTCCTCATCGGCGGATTGTTCATCGGCATTTCTCTCTGGGACGGAGTCGTTGCCGATTTAAGAGCCGACTTTCGCTGCGTAGTGCCCCGCCTCCCCTGGGGTGCGCACCGGCTCCCGATGCATCCCGATGCCGATCTCTCGCTCTTGGGACAAACCCAGATCCTGGCCGATTTTCTCCACCATCTGGGTCTCAATGACATCACGCTGGTTGAGAGCGACTCCGCCATGGCACAACTGCTTGTGACTCTTCGTCCCCAACGACTCGGGGGTGTCGTCTTCTGTTCGTCCGAAACCGCAGGCAACTACCCCCCGGGATTACCTGGTCGAGCTGCCGCACTGATCGCAAAGCTCCCGGGCGGGGTCAACTTTGCCATGCAGCAGATGCGCTTCGAAGCATTTCGCCATGGTCCTATCGGGTTCGGACGAATGACCAAACGACCTATTCCCGATGACGTAGTGGACGACTGGCTGAAGCCCGTCCAGACTCAACGCGCCATTCGGCGTGACGCAGCCAAATACATCCGCTCGATTCGAACAAGTCGCCGCGCGGCTCAAAGAAGCTACGGAACGAATGCACTCCTTTGATCGCCCCTCGCTGGTGGTCTGGGCCACTGAAGATCGTGTCATGCCTCTGGCTGAGGGCAAAAGACTCGCCCAAGCGTTGGGCACAGGTCGATTTGTCGAGATTGAGGACAGCTACACGCTCATCGCACTGGATCAACCAGAGCGCCTGGCCGGCGAGATTCGACGTTTTGTGGCCGAGACCAGCACGCTCACACGTTCGTACTCGAACGGGATTGAACCGGAATGAACCAGCTCTGCCTTCTCGGCCGGGGTCGTCTGGAGTGGCGCGACATCCCCGATCCGACCATCCAAAACCGGTCACTAGGCGGATCCTCGTCGCTTGCGCTCGCCTCGGCGATCCTTGCAGGCTTGAGGTTGTGGGCGCCGTCGAGGTAGTAGCAGAGGTCTTCGAAAACGAACGGCACCGGTTGTTTGGGCTGGCCTACCGCCTCCTTGGGTCGGCATCCGATGCTGAAGACGTGCTCCAAGACGCATTCTTGCGTTGGGCCGGCACGGATCGCACAAACGTCAAAGAGCCGGCCGCCTGGCTGACGACTGTCGTGACGAACCTGAGCCTCAACCGACTCACCTCTGCCCGTCAAAAGCGAGAGCACTACGTGGGCACCTGGTTGCCGGAGCCGGTGCTCACCTCCAACGGATCCCTGGGACCGCTGGAGACAGCCGAACGACGCGACTCGGTTTCCCTGGCGCTCCTCGTGCTCCTCGAGCAGCTGACACCACCAGAGCGCGCCGTCTTCGTGCTGCACGAGTCGTTCGGTTATCGCCACCAGGAGATCGCGCACGTCTTGGGTCTCACAGAAGCACACTCAAGACAGCTTCTTCGGCGCGCTCGCCAGCGAGTCGCTGCGCACCGCACCCCGGCTCGCCCTATACCCAAAGAGTGGCAAGACCTCGTCGAATCGTTCTTCGCGGCAGCCACAGCGGGCGACGTCGAGCGCCTGGAACGATTGCTCGCCGAGGACGCCTCCTACTCCGGCGACGGTGGTGGCAAGGCTCCGGTGGCCCGCCGTCCCGTGCTGGGTCGCCATCGGGTCGCCCACTTCTTCGCCAAGGTGTTCCCTAGGTACCTGGCCGACCCCAGTTACAGAAACGGGGTCGGACTCATGGTGAGCGAGGTCAACGGCGAGCCAGGGATCCTCGCCTGGAGCAACGGCGTGCTGGAAGCGGTGCTCATGGCCGATGTGGCCGAGCACCACATCGCGGGCCTCTGGGTCATGATGAATCCCGACAAACTCCGCTTCGTCGCTCGCCAGATGGCCGGGCTCCCACGTGGAGAGGGCCTTGGCTGGCCAGGCGAGCCGGCGACCCCGTAGGAGCCGAACGAGTCTGAGCTGTCACGAATCGCGCAGCTGTCTGGTCAATTCGAGCATGGAACGCGACGCTGACGACAGCTCCCTCGTTGCCGTCATCGGGGCAGGCCTCGCGGGCCTTGTGGCGGGCGCCACCGCTGCCAGGGCGGGGGCTGGCGTGGCCATCTTCGACAGCCGGTCGCCTGGGGGCCGGGCACGAACCGACCTTCGCGATGGGTTTCGCCTCAACCAGGGCCCCCACGCCCTCTTCAACGGAGGACCGGGGCGAGCCGTTCTCTCTCGCCTCTCGATCCGTCCCAAAGGACATGCGCCACCCCTCAAAGGCATCCGCGCGCTCATCGAGGGCCAGCCCCACGGCGTCTTCTCGCGGCGCACACTGCGCCCCCGCTCCAAGGCTCAAGTCGGACGTGCCATGACGAAGCTCATGTTCACGGACGCATCGAAATGGATCGACAAGAGCGCCCGAGAATGGATCGACGCCTTGGAGCTGCGCCCTGACGCCGCCATGTTCATGGGCGCTGCCCTACGTGTGAACACCTACGTGGCCGATCTCGATCGGCTCTCGGCTGACCTCGCGATCATCCAGTTACGAGACTCCCTCAAGGGCATGGGCGTCAAGTATCTCGACGGCGGCTGGGAGCAACTCACCTCGGCCTTGCTGTCTCGGGCGTCCGCGGCCGGCGCAGAAATCCGTCCGCACACCCGAATCACCGAGGTGGGAGGCGAACCCGGCGCATGGCAGGTCCATACCTCCTCTGGCGAGGTCGTCTCGGCGGCGGCTGTGGTGGTGGCGGCGGGGGGGCCTGAGGCCGCGCGTCGCCTGCTTCCCGTGGATCCCTCGTGGGGTGAACTTGGGCCCGAGGTGACTGCCGCGTGCTTGGACTTGGGAGTCCAGGGCCGCCGTGTCCATTTTCACCTCGGGATAGACGAACCGCTCTACCTATCGCGCCACAGTCCCCCTGGCGACCTGGCACCGCCTGGCAGCGCCCTCGTCCATGTCATGCGCTACGGAGCTCGCGGTTCTGAAGAGGATCGGAAACAGCTCTGGGAGGTCGCCGCCGCGGCGGGGATCCACAATGCCGATGTGGTCACAGAACGCTTCCTGCATCGAATGGTCGTCGCCAGCTGCCTGCCGCCACCTGGAAGGGGCCTGGTCGGGCGAACGCCGGTCGAGATCCCAGAACTGCCGGGGATCTTCCTCGCTGGTGACTGGGTCGGCCCCGTCGGCTGGCTCGCAGGCGGGTCCTTGGCCAGTGGAGAGCAGGCCGGACTCCGGAGCGCACGAGTCCCTTTCGAGCAGCGAGCGAAGGTTCCTCCGCACTGACGTCGCTCTCTAACAGAAGGAGTACGGCATGAGCACCGATATTCGCCAACGTCAGAGTCCAATTGCTTCGACCGGATCCAAAGGCGCGGGTTCACTCTGACTCCCGCCCATAAAACTTGTCGCAGAACTACTCATTGGTGCGTTGTGGACGACGACCGAGTTTGAGGATTCAGAACGTGATGTCCGAATATCGATTTCCCACTGAACGATGCCCTACCCCGGGATCGACGCCAGCCGCCCGCACCCACACAAGGACCGTCGTCGTCGATTACAGGCAGCTCGATGTCCCTGAACCCAACGACTCGGCGTCCAATCCCAGTATGGACGGAGTCTGTTGTGACCGCCGTGGCCCGCTGGCAGTTAATGCCGTGAGGATCCACCCGTTCGTCATGGAGCAGCAGGTGCGCCCGCGCCATTGCGACGCCCAAGCCATGGTGCACGCGGCGCGTTACCACGACTTCTGCGAGGACGCCTTTCTCGGCTGGCTCGAGCACGTAGGCATCAGCTACTCGGCGTTGCGGACCGACCGCGTAGATCTGGTCATCTCCGAGTCGCATTTCTCGTACCGGCGACCCGCGATGCTCGAAGACCGCCTGCGCATCACGGTCGCGGGTCAGGCAATCACCGATTCCACCCTCAAGGCGGCCTTCGACGTGCGACGCGAGCCGGACACGCTGGCGACGGCCGAGATCACCTACGTCTCTGTCCGCAACGGCCGGCGCTGTGCGCTACCTGGGGTGTTGCAAGGTTTGTCTGTTCAGCACCCGGCGAGTCCGGACGTGCTGCTCGATGCGCTGCACAATGCCCAGGCGGACCTCTATGGCGCCGCTGACGCGGCGGCACTTCATCAGTTGCTCGATCCCGGGATCGTGTGGCGGGTGCCGGGCAACAACCGGATCGCCGGCACCTATCGAGGCATCGACGAGGTAGTGGCGTACATGCGGCACCGCCGAGAACTCGCCAACGCAACATTCCGCATGCAACGACAGGAAGTGCTGGTCGGTCCATCGCACTTCGCTGCGTTGACCAACGGCACCGTCGAGCGTGCGGGCGTTGTCCACAGCTGGTCGACCATCGGCCTGTACCGGGCCCGAGACGGCCGGATCAGCGAATGCTCCCTGATCCCTCTGGATGCGGCGGCATTTGACGCCGCGTGGGGCTGAGCAAGCGGTGACCGAACGTTCACGGTGGGCGTCCGAAGATCGAGCTCTGGACTGCGGCCGTACGAACTATCTGTGTGAAACGGGCGACCCGTTGGGCCCGGCACCGCCGGACCAGACTGGATACGAGATCGTCTTCTCGGAGGTGCGACGGTGAGCTACCAGACCATCCGGTATGAATGGGTCGGACACGTCGGAACCTTGACATTGGCTCGGCCCGAGAAGCTCAACGCTCAGAATCCACTGATGTGGAACGAACTGACTGATCTTGGTCTGGCTCTTGGAGACGACGAAAACCTTCGCTGTCTGGTCGTCACGGGTGAGGGATCCAGTTTCTCGTCTGGCATAGACCTTCTCGAAGGACTGGGTGGAATGACCGGAGCGCCGGCCGTCTCGGAAGACGAAGCCGTTGAGATTGGACTCGGGCTCGCTGGAACATTTGCGTGGATTCCCAACCTTCACTGTCCGAGCGTCGCCGCAGTCAGAGGCCACGCGTACGGTGCCGGACTTCAGCTGGCACTTGCCTGCGATTTTCGTGTGTTCGCTCGCAATGCGAAGGTAGGCCTTATCGAAACCCGCTTCGGTCTGCTTCCTGACATGGGGGCGACGATTCGGCTCCCACGCATCGTCGGTGAAAGCCGGGCGCGCGAGATGATGCTGCTTGGACAGATCATTGACGCCGACGAGGCCTACCGCATCGGCTTAGCCAGTCGAGTAGTTGACGTGGCCGATGTCGAGCGAGAGGCAGCCCAACTCGCCGGGATCATCGCTACCCAGCCACCGCTGGCGTTGCGCGGGGCTCGACGAGCCCTCGAGGCCGCATGGTATAGCGATCCCGATACAAGCTTGAGGGTGGCCATAAGGGAACAGATCGAGTGCTTGAGGTCGAGCGACTTCCAGGAGGCCCTCACGGCCATGGCCGGAGGTCGACAGCCTGAATGGCATGGGCGGTAGAAGGGGCATCTTGAACGACCTCCACGCAGAGCCACGTAGCGCTCCACCTGCGCTTGGTGATTCTGTGGGATCACGCTCTACGGCTGTGACCTGGACTTTTCGCCGAGTGGAGGTGAAGGGACTCGAACCCTCGCCCTCTGCGTTGCGAATGTCTGGTTCGCTGTGTTTTGACCAGGGCCTTTCCGGGGACCTTCCTGGTGGCGGCGTTTCGATCCCCTCAGGTTCCCTCACGGTCCCTCTCCTTCCCTCTCGGTAAAGACACGTAAAGACACGCCCGAACACGGTCCCTGGCGGCAGTCCGCGGATCGGTACTCACGTCCGATCGGCAGGCTCTCGCATCGCGGACGGACCGAATGGCGCATATTCCCGTTGGCGACGATCACGTTCCTCGGCCAGCGAACAGCCATCACCGGCCCTGAGGCGGCGCTGCTTCTTGCCGGCCGAGTCGATCCCGAGTGTCAATGTTCTGTCCGCCGGCAGCCGCTCGACGACTTGTTGCCCGTGGCCGCCCACCCCGTCACCCGCCGGGCCGTCTCCTAATCCTGGGTCGACGCCGGTTGCCGCTGGCTGAGAGATCCTGACGAAAGAAGGAAACACCGGCCACCGCGACCTTGGCGCCAAGGCGTTTGGTCAGGAACCCTGTCGATGAATCCTCGGTCGCCAGGTGGGTGTCAGGATAGGCCTGCTCCGCTCAGAGCGTTGGATCGGTCGATCACGGCTATGCCCTTGTCACGAAGAGCGGCGCGATTCGGTCGAGGGTGAGCAGATCCTCGGGATCAAAGACACCGGGTCGGACGGTAGTGGCGTCGTCGTCGAGGAGCTCGTGGGCGAAGACTACAGTGCTCTGTGCGGCGCAGTGGTAGTCACCGCGGCATTCGAGGGTTCGGACGGCGATGCGATTACCTTCTTTCAGGACGGCGATCCAATGGGCTATGGGCTCCTGGCTGGCGTCGCCACGGTTGGAGCTGGTGGCCCGGGAACCGAACGCAGCACGCGGCAGCCGGGACAGAAGACCGGCCTTGTTCAAGGCGAGCATGGCGCGGTGGGTGCCTCGCTCGGCGATACACACGTATGGGCTAACCATTCGATCGGCTGCGATGCTGCCGAGCCAGCCGCCATCTGCTTCCGCGAAGCCGAAGCAGCGGCGCTGGCCGAACGGTTCGGGCAGCGGGACGACGGTTGTGCGGTGGCGCCCGACAGCGCTCAGGTTGCGGTGGGCGAAGTCTCCCCCGGCGGGACCGCTCGTGGATTTGATCGAGACGGTAAGGGCGAACTCGATTTCGTCGGCCTCGGGGTGGGCGGCTAGGAGGTCTGCGGCGACGAGGTTGGTGAGCCCGGGGGCGATACCCGCGCCCATGACTACCGTCCCTTTCGCTGTCGTAGTGTTCCAGCGGAGGCGACGGCCGGCCTCGTCGGGCAGGGCCGATACGTTGATGAGCACCCCGCCTCGCTCGAGCACCATCCTCTCTGCGGTGAGGCCGCTGTCGGGGACGGTGTTGATCACCAGGTCGGTGCCTGCGATGGCTGCCGCCACCGTCTCGGGTTCGTTGAGGTCGAGGCGGCAGAAGTCGGGGCGCTCGTCGGGACGGCGGCCGCCTCCCAAGACGGCCCACCCGGTGGCTGTGAAGGCGTCGACGAGAAGCGATCCCAAGACGCCCTGGGAGCCGACGATCAGGACCTGGCGTCGTTGTGTCGGTGATGATGGTTGTGACATCTGTTCTCCTTTGACGGGTTCTTTCGAGGTGACGGTTAGTTTGTGAGTCGTTGGGTGACGGCGAGCCGACTTCATCGCGGCTGGAACGAGGTTTCGCTCCGATTCATCGCTCGTAGCAGCAATTTGTGGCGACCCGATTTCGGTTCGCGGCGGTGTCGTAGGCCTTCGTGCCGGCATCAGTCCCAGTCCTCAGGAGGCCAGTCGGGACCAGAGCCATGGGCGGAACGCTGCGCTGCTGATCGGGCCGGTGGTGCAGCCCCAGCCGACGGGGCCTCGTCGATGTCGACCAAGAGAGCGTCGATGTGCCGCCGCGACGGGTTGAGGATATGGAGGATGGTGAAGATCACGGCGTCGCCTCCGCCCTGGTCACTCCGCTCCCCCGACTCTGTCGATGTCGTCCAGCGCGACGATCGCGAAGGTTCCTTTATGTCCGGGCCCGGCCAGGGCATTTCCGCTCCCGATGGTGGCTGGATTCAGGGGGAAGCCAATTGGGTTCAACCTCGGAACTTCTCTTGAGTAGAAGTACAGAGGATGACCCTTGTAGGTGAGCTGCGTTCCGCCATCAGCAGCGCCTGACGGTCCCCAGAGTGCGGGGCGGCAGGCCCGAGACGTGAGGTGCTTCCGAAGAGAGCACAGGAGGCCACTCAAGGGAGCATGCACCGGAACAGTTGCTGTGATCCTTGGTGTCGGCGCTGTAGGTGTACACGACGACGGGTATATTGAAGACGCCCTGGAACATGTCGACCGCCAGTTCGGAGCCGCCGGTCGGCCGCGCCTGTGTGGTCAGCGTGATCGATCCCGTGACTTCGGATCCGTTCTTCGGTGAGACGAGCGCCCATAGCCCATGCCACGGAAGAAGCGGCAGGACAGTCTCGACGAAGTTGACGCCGGTGAACTGGTGGGGATGGTCGTCGAAGAGGTAGAGCAGTTTTCCGGCATACGTCACCTGCTCTTCATTAACATCTTTGCGATAGACGGTACCGAGGAGCTTCGGGTTCACGCCCTTGGCTGCCACGGGCTTTCCGACCGTGCTCACGATGGGCCAGTCCGCGTTCGCGTCGGTCTCAGAACCGGCACACGTCATCGGGCGGCCCGCGACCGTTACGACCGTGGTGGCGTTGCACGCGCCGACCGAGTTTCGGTCGAACTGATACACCGAGTAATCGGCGAATTCGCCCGATCCCACCTCGAGCACCTCGCCGTAGGGGCTTGATTCGGCTGCGATGACCGTACCGGCACCCTGCGATCTGGAGGCGGCCGCGGGTGCCGAAACGACGAGGCCGAAGAGCCCCGCGATGACGGCACTCGCCATCACTATCCTCGGTGCATATCTCAGGGCTGGTGTCTTGGGCTGGGCGACCATGATCGGGACGGACCGGCCGGATTCCCCCTCCGGGGTGCTGTCGAGCTGCACGTGCACGCTGAGCAGGTCGGCACCGCCCACGCGCACGTTGATCGCGTTCAGTGCGCGCAGCGGGTGCCAGGCGATTATGCGCCGCTGGCGTGCGAGCGGATCATCGTGGGGACACACGGTGGCGATGCCGCGCACCCAGCGGTAGCGCAGTCCGATGCGCAGCCGCACCCGGACATGGGGGTCGTGCTCGATGTTGCGCACGTAGCCGGCGCGGGTGCCGTGTTCGGCGATGATCCAGAACGAATCGCCCTTGCGCCCGTTGCCGACCGGGACCCTGCGGGTCTTCCCGGAGAGATGGCCCCGGGTTTCCAAGATCGCCAACCCGAACGGGTTGACGCCGACCGCGAGCAGCAGCCGCATCAGCGGGTTGATGGTGTAGCGCTGCACCGTCCGGACGAGCAGCACCTTGGCGCGGCGACTGCAGATGGTGAGCAGAAGCAGGCCTAGGTAAATACCGCTCTGTACGAGCGCAAACCGGAAGCTGGACCCGGGGATAACCGCGTAGGGCCCCCACACCAGGGCGGTGGCAACGAGCGTTCCGGCGATTAGCCCGCGCGGCACGCTGAAGCGGGGCCGAGGGCGGGGGTGGTCGTCTTGCGGGTCGCGGGGTAGGTGGTGGAGAGCATGGTGGGCTCCTTCAGGTGCGTTGTTGGCGTGCCGGCAGGTCTTTATGACACGATCATATTAATATAGTTATGCTAATACAGGATTATTAGTACGTCAATGCTAAATTGAGACCATGCCGAAAGACGTGGACCACCCCGCCCGCCGCCGCGAACTCGCGGACGCGGCCTGCCGCGTGATCGCGCGTAATGGGCTCTCCGGGACCACACTGGCCCATGTGGCAGAGGAATCGGGCTGGTCGATCGGTTCGATCCGGTACTACTTCCCGAACAAGGACGAGCTGCTCGCCTCGGCTCTGTGGCGGGTGGGCGAACGCGTCGATGAGCGGATCGAGCGCCGCACTGCCGGGGGAAGGACGATGAACGACCTGCGGCTCGCCGCCACCGAACTGCTCCCGCTAGACACCGGCCGGCGCGAGGAGGCCTTGGTCCACCTGGCCTTTCTGGCGCAGGCCGCGGTCGTGCCCGCGCTGGCCGACGCGTCCGAGGGAGCAGCGCAGCGGCTTCAGGAGCCGCTCGCTGAGCGGATCGCCCATCTGGTTGAGGCAGGCGAGTTACCGGCGCACCTTGTCCCTGAGAATGAGGCGGCGCGCCTTCGGGTGTTACTCGACGGGCTGCGCCTCCAGCTCGTTACCACCCCCCGGCAGACCACGACCGCGTGGGCGCTGGCGGTACTGGATGACCACCTCACCACGCTTGCCGCTTCGCCGGCTCCGGCGCGAGGTCGCCAGAACTCCTCTGCCGGGCGGCGGCGCTGACGGCGTTTGCGCGCCACTAGCGACCGTCGACCGCCGGGCGCCCGCCTAGCGCCTAGTCCCTTCACTTACGCGGACGCCGGTGGGCGCAGTTTCCAAAAGCCGGTCGACGTGGGCGACCATCCCCGACGTGCCGATCCGAGACGCTCTCACCTGCTCGGCAGGGGGCGTACGTTCGTCCGGAGTCATATTGGCCTCGAGCACGGTTGGGCTGACCGGGCGTGGATGGGACCGTGCGAAGGCCTCGCATCTTCTACCGCGTCGCTTGGTCGTCTCGTCCGACCGAAGGCCGTGATGAGGATCGCCTCCGGCAGGATCAAGCCGGTTGGAGCTAACGCGAGTATCAGGCCGTGGACCCTCTCGTAGCTACAACCAGTCGTTGAGCTGGGACAAATCGTCACCGTCGATGCCCGCGGCACGCGTCGCGCGTGTTGCTCCGTCAGCGAATCAGACCGGCAACCTGACCAGAGCCGGTGGGGTCCCTGGCCCTGGATCACCACGATGGTCGCAGCCTTCCCGGTCGGGCCACCGTCCTCAGAACGTCTCCGAAAAGGTCGAAGTCTGGCGCATCCAGCTCAGATTTCCATCGATCGACGGTCTCAACAGCGGCCGCTTGTGCTGCCTCGGTGCACGCCCATCCGCGCTCAGTGAGCAAGAGCAGTTGCGCGCGGGCATCGGACGAGTCCGGTTGCCGGGTGACATAGCCCAGTGTGATCAGTTGACCGACGAGCTGCGCCGCAGCTTGTTTGGTCACCCCGAGGTGCTCTGCCACGTCGGCCGTGCGCGCATCACCGGCACTGATCCGCACGAACGCGAACCCATGGGCGGGACGAACATCGGTGAACCCGCGACGAGCAAGGCCCTCCTGCACCCCGTCAACGAGCTGGCTGGCCAGGCGCAGAACAGCCCCGGCCGTTTCCCAACTCTCTTCTGTCATGCCGACATCTTGACATCTGTTGGACAGTCTGCTTGTCTATTAAGACAAGCAGACTGTCTATATGGAGGTTGACGTGCCCATCATCAGCTCAAGCGACGCCACCGCGTTCGAGACCCACGGCTCCCGCTTCCACTCCTACGTCGCGCCGTCCCGAGGTAGCGATCAGCTCTGCGCCTGGCGACTCGAGGTTCCGCCCGGACTCGAAGGAGTTGCCCACCGACCAAATCGCGAAGAGGTCCTGCTCGTCCTCGCCGGTGATTTGTGCCTGACCCTCGACGGAGTGCGGTCCACACTCCACGAAGGCGACGTGGCCCTCGTCGTGGCAGAAAGCGAACTGCAAGTCGACGCAGGAGCTGCAGGGGCGAGCGTGTGGGTCACGACCACCTCCGGATTCGAAGCGGTCACCAGCGATGGAACCCGGATCACACCCCCCTGGGCTCAGTAACGCGACCGCTCGAAGTTGCGCGAATCCTCGTCTAGAAAAAGGGGTCATCCGGCTTCTCCGTGGGTCCCAGGGTAAAGCTGTAGCCCACCACAGTGGAAGAAGATGGCCGTCTTGAAATGCTCGCGGTTGCGAAAGCCGTAGGCCATCTTCTTGATCGTCTGGATCTTCGAGTTGAGCCCTTCTGCTGCAGCATTGGTGATGCGGGCAGCGGAGAAGTAGTTGAGCACTCCGTAGAGGTGGCGCTTGATCATGTAGGCGACGTCGATGACGGGTTGGAGGCGCGAATGGGTCGCCCAGAAGAACCACTGCGTGTAGAACTTCGTCGCCCACCCGAGGCGCCGGTAGTGCCACAGCACCGAGAGCGACTCCTTGATGGCCCAGGCACGGGCCGTCTTCAAGTTGAGGTCCTTGAGGGCTCCGAACGTGCTCTTGTGCTTGGCGGGCAGGTTCTTCTCGGCGTAGAGCCAGAGGTACTTCGACCCGGTCAGGATCTCGTCGCCCTCGGCGCGGAGCTGGCGGTGCTCGCGCTTGCGCACGGTGTCGACGGCCTCGCCCATGTGCTTCATGATGTGGAAGCGGTCGAAGACGATCTTGTCGTGGGCGTCGACCAGGTGCGCCTCGGCCGAGTTGATGTAGGCCGGCCACATGTCCATGACCACCGCCCTGATCCCTTCGAGCTCGGCGGCGCTGAAGGAGCAGAAGTAGGGGTCGAGACTGGCCTGCGTGCGGTCGTCTGCGATGTACTCGACGGTGCCGCCGGCGATGTCGTAGACCAAGGTGAGATAGGAGTGCCCCTTGCGGGCCGCCTTCTCGTCGACCCCGATCAGGGCCGGGACCTGGTGTTCTTTGGCCGCTCGGCCCCGGGCGACGGCCCGGGACATGATCCCCCAGCACTCGTCCCAGCTGGTCTTCAAGATGTTGGCCGCGCCCGAGACGTCGGTCTCTTTCATGACGTCGATGGCGAAGCGCTCGAAGGCACGGGTGAAGCGGCTGCGGGGCTCGGCCCAGGGGAGATGCACCTGGCGCACCCCATGGGTGGGGCACTTGACCCGTGGGGGACGGGCATGGAGCCAGGTGGGGAACCCCCCGGTGTCGAGGTGGCGCCAGGCCCGCTTCTCGGCGTGGTCGTAGAGGGGGAGTTCGACCCCGCAGATGGGGCAGGTCCACAACCGCCCTTCATGATGGGCGACGGTGATGTCGACGCGCGTGTTCTCGACCGAGAGGTCCACGTCGTCGACGAACCACGGGTCGACCAGCCCGAGCACCTGGGCGTAGAACTCGATGTCGCGCATCGCTGCCTCCCTCAGCCTGCGCCCCGGATCCATCCCGGAGCGACACCTCAGTGTCGCTCCTCTTGGTGCCCCATGCCACAGACGAGCCCGGGGTCAAGGGACGGGCGCAGCCCGAGCGAGAACCGCCGCGTCAGCGGAGGCTCGCAGCGGACCCTTGAGGCCGGCGCGAGTGAGTGGCCCACCACGCCGTGTCGACGCGACCGAACTCGCGGTCACCCGCCTTCCCGCTCGTCGCGTGTGTGTACGTGTCCAGACGATCTCAGCCGGACTCCAGGAGGGTCAACCGGCGTTCGAGAATCCACGGAGAACCCGGAAGGACCAGAAAAAGAAGGCACCGTCGTAACTCTTGCTAGCACCAAGGCCGTGCCCCGAATCGGAGCTGCACTGCCGCACCCTCTCCAGAGGATCTTCGACTTGTTCGATTGCAAGTCTCCTCGCCGTCGCGATCATTCGGAGTGTCCCCGAATGTGCAACGCAGGCGCTTCGAGAAGTCAGTCAACCCGAGCAGCCGGACGACAAAGCGGCCTCCAGACCCTGGACAAAAGTGGCGGTATCGGAGCTATTGAGCGTGGCGTGGCGACCCCTGATGGCCGGTGGTGAGTCGATACGGCACCGCTGCCTAGCAATGACAGCCCATCCCGACTCCGCCAACGCCCGTACGACCCCGTCGAGATCAGTCGCGCGCACGGGCGTGGACCTACAATCCGGAGCCGGGTTAGACGACATCCTCACTGGCGTCGACGCAGTCATCAACAGTACCAACACTCCCGCCCGAGACGCCGACGAGGTCGTCAGGTTCTTCACGAATGTCACGACGAACCTGCTCGCCGCCGAGGCGCGTGCTGGCGTAGGCCACCACGTCGTGTTGTCGATCGTCGGCCTCACAGAGCCCGCGAGGAGCCCGCACTACGCCGGCAAGCTGGCTCAGGAGGCCGCAACCACTGCCGGGCCGATCCCCTGGACGGTCGTCCGCGCCACCCAATTCCGGGACTTCGCCGCGATGGTCGTGAGCTTGACCGAGCAAGACGGCATCGCACCTATCGCGCCGTTACTCGTCCAGCCGATCGCCCCGGCCGAGGTCGCCGCCATCCTGGCCGACGTCGCTATCGGCGCCGGGCAGCACCGGCACCTCGACGTCGCCGGCCCGGACATCCAGGACCTCATCGACATGGCCCGCCGCACGCTTGCCGCAAGAGGGCGCGTGTTGCGGCTTGTTCCGACCTGGGACGGGCCGTTCAGTGTCGCGATGGCCGGCAGCGTCCTTCTGCCGGCCCGGACGCGCAGATCATGCCGACTACCTTCGACGAGTGGTTGGCCGCGGGTGCCAACTAGCTTGAGATACGTCATTGCTGAAGCGAGAGACGGGTCACACGCGTGATTCTTGGCGCTTGCTCCGTGGTGTCCTCCGCTGTCCGGTCGGGTGCTGTGGAGTCATGAAAAGGAGCCGTCAACGGCCTAGGCGGATTCAGCGCGGCCATCCTTCTCACATCATGGTGAGGAGAAGTTGCCGTCGTGTGGCGGAGCTAGCCGCCCTGCCATGCGTGGGGAGCGGCTGATGGCCACGACTGGAGAAGTTGTCGTGGCCCTCCCCGCACCTACGAGCCTTGTAGAGACCTCTCAGAATCTCCTGTCCGAGCCCGGGGGGAGATAGGCATCGAGGCACTCGGTCACCTGACGATTCGGATCAGATCATCGTGGACGTGGTGGCCGAGTTCGAACCGTCACCGTGAGCACGCGATGCTCAACACCGCCCACGGGCCCGTGGCGGCGGTGCCGACTAGCTGGCATTCCGGCCTCGGCGTCCTGTGATTGTCTCCACTTCGTCCAGCGGCCAATGAGGATGCCAAAAGCCAACGGAGTAGACGGTAACGAACTGGGGACCACTCACGGGACGGGGCATTTGTAGGGATATTGAAGGGACGACGCTTTTGTGACCCCTGGAACTGGTGGCAGCGCCCGCCGACCTTCGATCCGCTCCTGCTGAGGGCTTACTTATACGACGGCCAGTGAATCATTGCGTGACCCCACTTGTCCCTATCGCATCATTAGTACATGGCCGCGGCTGTACTCGGCCGCAGCTGGTTCGCGTTCGGCCCAGCCGCCCGACTATCCGGGTGGTGACGCCAGGCCGTGGTCGTAGGCGTAGCGGACAGCTTCGGCCCGGCCGCGGACATGGATCTTGGCAAAGAGGTGATTGATATGGCTCTTCACCGTCACTTCTGAGATGAACATCTCCGCCGCAATCTCGGCGTTGGTGTGTCCAGCGGCGATGCCACGTAAAACGTCGGCCTCTCGTGGCGTCAGGTCATCTGGCAGCGATGGCTCGGACGTTACGGGCGGGGAGGGCGTGCCCGCCGGTGATGCTGCCCGCAGGAGACTGGCCCGGACGCTCGGGTCGAGGACTGCTTGCCCTGCCGCGGCCGAACGCACCGCCAGAGCAATCTGGTCCCGACCGGCATCTTTGGTAAGAAAGCCCAGGGCACCGGCTTCGAGTGCGGCCAGCACGCTGCTGTCGTCAGCGAATGTGGTGAGAACCACCACGTTGACATCGGGCAATTCGGTCGCCAATCGTTGGGTGGCCACCACGCCGTCCACGTTAGGCATGCGCAGGTCCATCAGGACCACATCGGGGGAGAATCGATGGGCGAGCTCGACCGCTTCCTCGCCGTCCGCCGCCAAGCCCACGACCTCCAGGCCTGGCTCGGCGTCGAGCAAGGTGGCCAGAGCCTCGCGTACCGCCCGCTGATCATCCGCCACCACGATCCGGAGCGCCGGTGCGTCATCGCTCACCGATGATCCCCTTCGGCAGGCAGTCGCAGCATCACTAGCCAGCCAACGCCGTCCGGACCCGCGGTCAAGGTGCCGCCGAGCAGCTCTGCCCGTTCCCGCAGTCCCTCGATCCCGTAGCCGCCACCCATCTGCGCCAGTGACCCCGGCGCGGCATTGCGATCGCCCCCGGCATCGGACACCGTCAACACGACCTCGTCCGGCCGAAAGTCGAGATGCACCTTGGCGACCGATCCGGGCGCATGTTTCGCCGCATTAATGAGACCTTCCTGAGCGGTACGTTTTAGCGCCACCGCGCCCTTGGCCGATAATTCAGTCGGGGCTCCGGTGATCTCAAGACTGCCGCCCGGCGTGGCGTCGACCAGCTGCCGTAGCCCTTCAATAAGGGGAGGCGCATCACTGCGCAACGTCCCGACAGCCTGCCTGGCTTCGTCAAGGCCTCCGACTGCCAACGCTCGGGCCCGGGCTAGGAGCTGGGTGGCGCGAGCGCGATCCGGTTGCTCGGTGCCGAGCACAGCATCCAGGGCGTCGAGCTGGAGGATCAACGCACCCAGGCTGTGGGCGAGGATGTCGTGGATTTCCCGGGCCGCACTGGCCCGCTCGGCCAGGGCGGCGGCCAGGGCGTGCTCCTCGCGAGCCCGCTCGGCATCGGCCAGTCGAAATTCCGCCTCCTCAGCCCGCAGCACATATTGCTTCCGGCCCGCCGCGGCTAGGAAGCCCACCACGGCGACCACTCCCACCGTCATGTTGCCTGTCCCCTGACCGGAGATCAGGACGCTGAGGGCAGTGATCAGTACAGCCAGAGCCGTCACCGCGCCCCCCGTACCGAAGCTGAAATTGGCGCCCGCACTGAGCCCGACAAAGACCATCAGAATGGCCGTACCCACCGTCGGGTCGAAACCGGCCAGCACGCTGCAACTCACTGCACCCGCCACGATGAACGGAAGCGCCAACCTTCCCGTCGCCTGCAGGGTGATCACCAGCTGAGTAATGGCAGCAATGATCAGGCTGATCAGGATCACCAGCCCGTGGCCAGACAACGAGGCGTGAGGTTGACCAATGAACGTTGTGCCGACGATGACCGCCAACGCGACAAGTCGCACCGCTCGGGCGGCGCGACTGTCGTAGAGGAACAGGGAATTGGCCCCCTGGGTCTCGCTCACCGGATCGGTGGCCAGCGGGTGGGCCGATCGGCTTGCTGCACGGGCCCACGGTACTGGGCCTCTGGGGCTCCACCCGTGGTGAGCGACTGCGCCCGCACCCAGATGATGGCGGCCTCACCGAGGAGCGTGAGTCCGAGACTAAGCACAATGGAACCGGTCAAGGCTGCCTTGGTACCCCTGGCGGCAACGCCACCGACATCGAGCACCAGCTTCAAGAGCACGTTGACGACGAGGATCACCACTGAGCCAGCGGTCCAGGCCATGTAGGGGGCGCCGTTGACTATCGACAACCGGTCAAAACGGCCTCGAAGAGCGCCGAGGCCCAGCGACAGTGCGCTCCCGACGACAATCACGCCGATGGCGATGGCGTTCGGCTTGGCGTGGGAGATGTTCTCCAGGCCAATGGCCCCCACGATGACCGGGAGGACAAACAGTTTCTTGGGGTCCGGCACCGCTTCGCCCTGCAGACGACGGAAGAGGATGAAGCCGATGATGGCGAGGTAAATAGCGATGGCCGTGAAGGTCATCTCAGACCGCCAGCTCGTGAGCGAACTGGCGGCCCGCCTGGTTCCGGCCGACGGCGAGGCGAACGCTGCGGGCGACGGACATGGCGACGGCCATGAAGATCAGGGCGTCGGTCAGCGCATTCAAGGAGATCCCGTTGGTGATCATCCAGTGGGTCAGCTGCGCGGTGTACCAGTGGTTGGCACCGTAGGTAAAGAGGAGCCGGGCTCCGATGATGAACACCCAGAAGGCCGCGTAAGCGGCACCGGCACTGCTCAGGCACTTCTGCGACACGTCGTCGAAGCTGACCTTCATGAGACCACTGGCGGCGACCACACCGAGGAGCACACCGAGGCCGGCGAGCACGAACTCGAGGATCTCGCCGTTGCCGGCTGTGGCCGGGTGGACGATGAAGAGCGGGACGAGGCCAGCGGCCAGGAGCACTGGCCGGAGAATGCGGAAGGTACTGACCTTCCTGCGTCCAAGGTCTGCTTCGAGCACTGCGAACAGCACCGCAAGATTCACAATAAGAACGTCTCTTGGCATGACAACCACTTTCTTTGGGGACAGCTCCACCGTCACACTTCGGACCACAGAATGGATCGGCCCCCGGGTGGCTCCATGGGTGGAAATGAGGCGCCACGTCTCCACCCGAGGGTGGAAGCGGTCATCGATCATTAGGCCAGGACATCAAGGGATAGTGCCGCCTGTAGAGGAAGCGCGCCGTGCGGGCGTGGAAGATCAGGCGCGCGTCGGGGGCAGACCAGGTCCCTCTGTCCCTTCGGCGACATTGGCCACCAGAGCGTGGGTGTGACGGCCTGCCGCCTACCTAGCCGGGACGAGGGTTCGCTCCACGTCATCGGTTACAGGAGCTGACGGTGGCGGTGGCGACTCGACTTCGACTCGCGGCAGCCAGTTGAGCCAGCGAGGCAGGTACCAGCTGTGGTCTCCCAGCAAGCTCAGCGTGCATGGCAACACGATCGAGCGGATAAGGGTGGCGTCGAGAAGAAGTGCCACGGCCACTCCGAATCCCATCTGCTGAAACATGTCGAGTTGGCCGCGAGCGAACCCGGAAAACACCACCACGATGATCAGTGCGGCCCCCGTGATGATCTTGGCCGTCGACGCCACGCCTCCAACGACGGCCTCGGTCGTCGAGCCCGTCTCGTCGTAGCGCTCCTTGATCCGGCTCATCAGGAAGACCTGGTAGTCCATCGAGAGAGCAAAGAGCACCGAAAACAGGAACAGCGGCACCCAGGCGTCGATGGCGGTCACTTTCTGGAATCCGAAGAGGCCTGCGCCCACCCCGTGGATGAAGACCAGGGTCAAGAGTCCGTACGCGGCACCCACGGAGAGGAGATTGAGCAGGATCGAGACGAGGGCGATCACGAACGACCGGAAGGCCACCAACAGCAGGATGAAGCTGAGGCCGAGCACGAACAGCAACACGTAGGGGGTCGGCTCAGAAACGGCGCTGAAGTAGTCGGCCGTCTCTGCCGTCTGGCCCCCGACTAGCACGCGGGCACGGGACCCGGCGAAGACCGATGGAATGACCGCACTCCGCAGTTGGCGCATTGCGGCCACGTCCGGGCTCGACACAACGTCACCGCGGATCGGAACGGTCAGGGCCAGAAGCTTGCCGTTCGCAGATGCGGCAATGGTGCCGGACCCAAACCGTGGGTTATCGGCGAGGACGGCTTCGAGCTTCGACAGGTCCGCCCGGGTGCGGGCATCGCCACCGTCGGCCACAATTTCGACCGGATAGGGAGCCTGATGGGGGAAGTAGTGCTGTTCGGCGAGGTACCCCTGCTTGGACGGGAGATTGTTGGGAAGGGTGGCCACGCCGCTCTGACCGACGTGGAGCCCGAGCAGCGGCACCGCCAACGCGACCAGCACGCCGACAGTCAGGGTCAACATGACGACACGGCGGCGCAGAACTGCCTCGATGAACGTTCGCCAGATCCTGGACTCGCCCGAACCCGGACTTCCGAGGCGCTTTCCCACAACGGGCAGACGCAGGGAGTTCACACGATCCCCGAGGAGGTGCAGCATTGCCGGAAGCAGGGTGAGGGCGGCGGCGACCGAGACGACCCCGACGATCACCGCCCCGGCGGCCATGCTGCGCAGGAGGTTCGTGGGAACCAAGAACATGCCCAAGAGGGCGATCACGAACGTGGCGCCGCTGAACAGCACGGCTCGGCTGGCGGTAGCCGCCGTGCGCTGGATGGCTGCCTCCTTGTCGAGTCCGGCGGCCCGTTCCTCACGGAAGCGTGAGACGATGAACAAGGAGTAGTCAATCCCGAGCGCCAGGCCCATGCCGGTCATCATGTTGATGATGAAGGTCGACAGGTGGAACTCCTCACCGACGAGTGTCGCAATCCCGAGCCCGACGATGATCGCAACCAGTGCCATGAGCATCGGCATCAGCCCGGCAACCACCGCTCCGAACACCAGCAAGAGCACAACGATCGAGATCGGCAGGCCGAAGTCCAGTTCCCCGTTTCGGAGATCGCTTGTCGCCAAGGTGCCGAAGTCGTTGCCCACCGTGTGGACACCGGTGACGGCGACGTCGAACCCGCCACTGCCATTTGCCGACTGCACCGCGCGCACGACGGGCTTGATGTCGTTGTCAGTCGCCACCGTGAGTGAGATCAGGGCGGCGTGCCGATTATCCGAGATCAGAGGGCTGCCCGAGGCGAGATCGGCCTCGACATGGGTGATGCCGGGGCTGGTTCCAACCTTCGCCTCGAGCGTGCCTCACCAATGCCTTGAAGTCCGGATTGCTCGCCGTCGACAGCTCTTGGAGCTGACGACGATGACGTCAGTCGGCTTCTGGCTGGCGGACTCGGACGACCTCGTTGTACAGGGCTTCGGCCTGGCTGGACTGCGTGGTGCCCACCACATTGAGCATTCGTTGTCAAACCCTTGAGCGACGTTGCGACGAGCACAAGAGCCACCAAGACCAAAAGACCCCAGATGGCGAGCGTGCGGCGGGGGCGTCGAGAGCTGGAGGCCGCCATCCTCTGCGTAATCCCGAGCGCAGCTGCGTTTGCGAGACGCTCATTCGCCGTATCGACGTGCCGCTGACTCGGTTGTGATGATGCGTGTGCGACGTTGTGCGTTGTCCTAGTCACGGCTTCACTCTCTCCTTCTATTCAGGGTCAGGTCGAACAGTCGACTCGTTCATCACGTGAACTCTTCGGTGATGGCGGCACGCTCCGCTGTGATCCACCTATCCGGTTGCGGCAGATCTGATTGCTGCTGCAAACTGTGTTGGATCGTCCAGCATCAAGTTGTGACGCGCGTTGGGAAAGATGGTGAGCGTGCTATTCGGAATCTCTTGATGCAGGGCTTCGGCGACGCTGAGATTGAGGTTGGGATCCTTGGCGCCCCAGACGATGTGAACAGGAACAGCGAGGGACTTGAGGCTAGGGACGCGCGGCAGCATCGTTCGTCACCGCCGAGAAGAGATCGCCGGCGAACGAGCGAAGCGGCCCCAGAGTGCTGGGTTTGGCGAGGAATTGCCGGGTGAAGAGGGGGATGAACTTCCGAGCGGTTGAGCGGTTGGAAATGAAGGTCGACTCCTGCCAAGTGAGCAATTCATCGAGGAGACGTGGATCGTTTGACAATCCGTTCATCAGACTGTTCAGTCCGTAGGCGGTGCCGGGGGGAAGCGGTCCGAGCGAAGCCGTGATCGGCCACTGACCTAGCGCGAAGATGCCGGCAAGAGTGGGCGGCCCCGATCCCGCCACAGGGGCGTAGAAGCCGTTTGAGAGGATGATTGAAGCGACGTGACCGGGGTGATCAAGGGACCAGTTGAGCACCGCCGGCACGCTGGCGTCGTGTGCCACGAGGACAACGCGGCCGAGGTGGAGGCCTTGGATCACCGCGTTGAGATCCTGTTCCTGGCCAGCAAATGTGTAGGAGTAGTGAGTCGGCTTGCTCGACCGTCCCCAGCCGAGAAAATCAAAGGTCACGACTTCACGCCCTCTGAGCAACGGCACAACGCTGTCATACAGATGGTGGTTGTCCGGGAAGCCATGGCTGAGCACGATCGCGGGACCGCGACCGGGATGCACGTAGGCGGCAATCCGGTACCCCGCACGCGGGATCCACACCAACCTTGAGTGTGACGGTGCTGCGGCGGCTGGCTGGCCGATTGCGGTCGCCGGTACGGCGGCAACGACGCTCGCCGCGACAATCGCCATGCTCGTGAGAGCCGTGACCACCACCGCGGCGAACCGCCAGCGCCGTTTGGGAGTCCCTCTGTGAGGATCGACGGCATCACGATGTCGTCCAGCGATCGGCGCGCTTTGGCGCTCATCTCCTGTTTTGATCAAATCGGATGGAGTGTTCATTGTGTGTCTCCTCTTTCAAAAATCGCCATTTGATTCGTTTGTGATCCGACCGTCAGTCGCGTGAGGGCCGAAACGGCGAACCGGGGCACCCGTGCGCGTGAAGAAGCAGTCATGGTCGCTGAGCGTCGTTCTCACCGGCACGACGTCCCCGCTGAGTTTCGAGTCTTCTCGTCGAGTTCACGAGCGATCGCGTCGATCGCGTCGGAACCGAACGACGCGAATACGCTCGAAGGTTGGTCGTAGGCGACGTGCGCGCCCATGGCGTCTCGGTAGACCGCTACGCGGAACGGTGCATACAGTCCCGCCGCCGGCTCGACCGCGAGGATCGAGCGTGCAATCACCGGGTTCCCGACGAGATACAGCGTCGCCTGTACCGGATCGCCGCCCAGGCTGAACAGAGCTCCCTGATCGATTCGCGTAAGGGCGACGAAGCCTGTTGGGCCGACCGCGCGATCCACGTGAGCCTCGACGTCATGCCACGCTGCTTGATCGACGACGAGTCGGAGAGTCAGTAGCGGGTCGAGCATCGGCACCTGTTCGTCGAACCGATGGCGTGTCTCTTCAAAATCGACGGCGCTGTCGTGGATCATGCGGGTTGCCAGATAATTAATGGTGGTCACGTTCCTCCAGGGAGATCGCGTGCTTGCTGGTCCGAGCTAGCGGCCGGATAAATGCGTCAAGAGGGTGACGGCGAGCATCGGAGCAGTATCGAAATGGCGGGCCCACACGGCCACCCGAAGTGGACTGACAAACCGGGGCCTTTTTGGACACGCAACCGTTCTACCACGAACCTTGAGAAAGTCAAGTTCTTACTGTTGATTCTCAAGTCAACGTCTGGCATACTGGTGGCATGAAGTCGTACAACCACTACTGCGCCGTGGCCAAGGCACTCGATGCTGTCGGTGATCGTTGGACCCTGCTCATCATCAGAGAGCTCGTGAGCCAAGGTCCGTGTCGCTACACCGACCTGATGAGTGGGTTACCTGGAATTGCGACCAACCTCTTGGCCGACCGCTTGGCCTCTTTAGAAGAAGCCGGCATCGTTTGGCGTGAGGCCGTTCCGCCGCCCGTCGCAGCCACGCTGTACCACCTGACCGATGCCGGAGCCGACCTCAAGCCGGTACTCGACGCACTCGGGATATGGGGTGCTCGTTTCATGTCTGAAAAAGACAAGACAGATCAATTCCGCAGTCACTGGTTCAAGCGTCCCGTCGCGATGTTTCTAAAAGACCGGGCGCCAGACGGGCCTCCGGTCTCCATACAGCTCAGTCCGGAGGACTACCCGGCCGTCATCGAGGCCTCCCAAGACGGAATCCGCACGCGACCTGGCATAGTTGAATCCCCTGATCTTGAACTGGCTGGGCCCCCAGATGTCATTTTGGGAACCCTCTCTGGTCGTTTGAGCGTCAAAGAAGCCAAGGCTGCGGGTCTGACGCTGACAGGAAGGGTCGCTGTGTTGACTCGGTTGCGCCGAGACCGCGCAGATGCCTCTGTCGCCAGCGCTGACTGTGCTCAGGAATCCGGCGAGGTTGTGCAAAGCGGAGGTGCCGAAGCCGTGAGAACCAGTACTGGCGGAATAGCGTGAAGCTCGACCCCGGTCGCCGCGATGGGGTGGCGCATACCCGCGGGTGCTCTTGGTCATGACCGCCTGGCTAGCTTTCGGCTTGGCCGGACTCGCCCTGACGGTCGCTGGGGTCTCGCTGGGGTTGACCGTCTATCAACTGCGGGGTCAGCGAGACCGTGACACTCCTGACTCGTAATTGGCTGGACCAGTAACGATTCTCGTCACTGGGGGCTACGGACAGATGATCGTGACCGCTGGACCGGACACCATGACATCTGGCGAGCTGGCGGGCCCTGAATGGGAACGAACCTCAACCCGGCAAAGAAGAACAACCACGACATCCAGACCACCTTGGCCGCCGGGTCGTGGCCCGCCCTCTTAAAGGAGGTAACTGTGAAAACTGGTTCAACCCGCGAAATTCGAATCATTCCCCGGAGACTGGATTGCCTACGTGGCCGCGGTCTCCGCCGGACTCTTCTGCGCCGTCAGCCTCTACTGGGCCTCGGGAGGGACCGCCGGCCTCCAAACAGTGGGTGGGTTCGCCGAGCGGATGGCCCGGGCCGGCGGCAGCCGATCTGCGATGCTGATCTGGGTGACCGTGGTCGTCAAGGCCGTTGGCGTCATTCTTCCGCTCTCTTTGGTACGACCATGGGGTCGGATCGTATCCCGACGTTGGCGGGCGGCCGCTTGCGGCGCTGCGTCGGTGATTCTGGTCCTCTACGGAGGCGTCCAGGTGATCTCGGAAGCGCTGGTCGAGCTGGGCGTGATTCGACCTGCCGGAGCGGTGGACTGGGTAGCCCTGCGTTGGCACCTGGAGCTGTGGGACTCCTGGTTCCTGCTCTGGGGCCTACTCCTCGGGACGGCCACCTGGTGTTTTCATTGCAGCATTCGTGTTAGGCCCACGAGTCAGTCGCTGCCGCCCCGACCAACCGAGACCCCTGACGTCGTCGGAGCAGATCTTCCGCATGGCCATGTACCACCCCGGCGATCCGAATGGGAAGTACCAGATGGCCAGTCTTTTGCGTGATGCCCAGCGAGCCGCGATGGGCGAGCCAGAGGACTCCCCTGCCCGCGCCGTTACTGGAAGGGATCGTGCGGCGCGTGCAAGCCGATCTTCGATGGCTGGAAGCCTGTAAACGGGCTTGGATGCACAGGAGAGGCCGATGACGCGCCCAAGTTCCTCACTTTTGAGCGCCCGACATCTTCGCAAGGAGTATGGCAGCGGGGCCGGCCTCGTCCGCGCCGTAGACGACGTCGACATGCGAGTCGACGTCGGTGAGACGGTGGCGGTGATGGGTCCGAGCGGCTGCGGGAAGTCGACGCTTCTGCATCTGCTCGGGGGTCTCGACCGGCCCACCTCAGGCGAGCTGTTCTTCCGCGACCGCCGAGTGGATCAGCTCTCGGAGCGTGCCCTGGCCGAGCTACGGCGAAAGGAGACCGGGTTCGTCTTCCAGGCATTCCAGCTGCTTGATGAGCTCACGGCCCAAGAGAACGTCGAGCTGCCCGCCCTGCTGGCGAGATCGTCGCCGCGCGAAGTACGCCGTCGAGCAGTCCAGCTCCTCGAACAGGTTGGTCTGGGCGAGCGGGCCGGCCATCTGCCCTCCGCTCTGTCAGGCGGCCAACGCCAACGCGTTGCCATCGCCCGGGCGCTCGTCAACCAACCATCGGTCGTTTTCGCTGACGAACCGACCGGGAATCTCGACAGTGCCGCCACCGTCGAGGTGCTCCGCCTCTTCGACGCTTTGCATGCCGAAGGGCTCACGCTTGTGGTGGTCACGCACGACGAACGGGTCGCCGCGACCGCCGATCGGTTGATCTCGATGCGCGACGGAGCGTTCATCGAGGACGCCCGGACGGCCGACACTGGTGGCCCCGACATGCACTCTTTGGCCGGGCTGGACGCCTGAGGCCATGGGTCTCATTGTTCTCGTCTGGCGACTCGCCGTCCGCGACTTGCGCCGCCGGCTCACCCAGTCGGTGCTGCTACTCCTGGTCATTGCTGCTGCCACGAGCACCCTGGCGCTCGCCTTTTCCCTGGACGGTACGTCCAACCATCCTTGGAGCACTACTCGAGCCGCCACCGCGGGCCCCGACGTCATCCTGCAGACCTATCCCTCCGAGCACCCCGACCCGACCCAGTTGGACGCCCTCGGCCATGCCCCCGGTGTCGTCGGGACGTCCGGTCCCTACCCGATGGCCAGCCCGGTGCTCCGAGCCGGGCAGGTTACCGACCCGGTGTTCGCGGAGGGTCGTGACGAGACGATGCCAGCCATTGACCGCCCCCACGTCACGAGTGGAACCTGGGTCCGACCCGGTGGCGTGGTCGTCGAGCGAGGGTTCGCGGACGAGCTCGGTGTTCATGTGGGCAGTCAGGTCACATTGAGCAGTCGGACGTTCCAAGTGGTCGGCGTCGCTGTCGACACGGACCGTGGCGCCAATTGGCGACCACAGCTGGTGTGGGTGACGCGCGCTGACGCACTGCAACTCGCCGGACCGCACGGACAGCTCGCCTACGTGCTCAACGTTCGCCTCGCTGACCCAGCCAGTGCTCCAGCGTTTGGTGCCGCGCACAACTCGCCCAACTTGTTCATTGCCACTTGGCAGCAGGTCCGAAGCTCGGACGAGAAAGAGATCACCGTGGTGCAGATGGTCCTACTTGTAGGTACCTGGCTGCTCGGGATGCTTGCCATTGGTAGCGTCGCCGTCCTCGTAGGGGGTCGCATGATCGAGCAGAACCGGCGGGCCGGGCTGATCAAAGCGGCGGGGGGCACCCCCCGGTTCGTGGCCGTGTTACTCCTCGCCGAGAACCTCCTGTTGGCCCTCGTGGCGAGCATCATCGGCCTCCTCGTCGGCTACCTGGTCGCCCCTGTACTGACCAGTCCCAGCCTGTCGCTGCTGGGATCGGCCAACTCGCCGTCACTCACCGTGCCGAGGGCACTGATCGTCGTAGCCGTCGCCCTCGCCGTAGCGGTCGCAGCGACGGTTGTGCCAGCGCTGAAGGCGGCCCGGTCCACCACCATCGGAGCGCTGAACGACTCTGCCCGCCCGCCACGTCACAGCGGCGCAATGATCGCTCTGTCGGCCCGGCTTCCCGCCGCACTGGTGCTCGGTCTCCTCCTTGCAGCCCGCCGCCCGCGGCGGACGATCCTGAGCACCGTGAGCCTGCTCATCACCGAAGTCATGATCGTGTGTGCTCTGGCGCTGCACAGCAGCTTTGCCACCGGCAAGAGCACCGATGTCATGGTCAGTCAACCCGGTCTCGGAAACCCGCTCCTCACCCGGGTCGACAGCGTCGTCCTCATCGTGACGGTCATCCTTGTCGTGCTCGCCACGATCAACGCCATCTTCATCACCCAGGCAACGGTGTTCGACGCCCAGCGACCCGCCGCCCTGGCACGCGCCTTCGGTGCCACCCCAGACCAGGTCAGCGCCGGGCTGACGATGGCCCAAGTGATTCCCGCCCTCCTCGGCGGCGTTCTCAGTGTGCCGGCCGGCATGTCCCTCTATCGGGTTGCCGCCCACGTCGCTGGAGGCGCGCCCAACGCAAGTCTTCCCATCTCCTGGATGGCTGCCGTGGTCGTCGGCACCGTCGCCGTTGTCGCCGCGCTGACCTTCTTCCCGGCGCGCGCCGGGGCACGACGTCCCGTCGCCTTGGTCCTACAATCCGAGTAACAGGCGGAGTCGTGACAGTAGCGATCCCGAACTGTCCAAGTGGTGATCGCCGAAATTCGAGCATTCTGCGAGAAGGATTGGTCCAGTTGCTCACTGACACGGGTTCGCAGCGCTTCGTGCCGTCGGTGATGCCGTCTTCGAGGAAGCGGTTGAGGCCGAAGTCCCCGATGTGACAGTGGTCGCCACCCGCATGCCGCCCACGTACACCGACGAGGGGCTCCGAGCTGCCCTCAGGGTGCGCCGGAGTCCGCCTGACGTGGGGATCTTGATGTTCTAACAACAACTAATCGAGAGTCGCCGGAGTGAGCAGGCGGCCGAGCGCCGTTCCAGATATTCGATCCCTTGCGGGCGGCCACATCAAGTTCGACGATTGGCCGAGTCATCGGTGCTGCGGACGTGCGCGGCGAGGGTCTTGAGGAGCGCAGCAAGTTGACTGCGGACGCACTCGTCAGCGATCAGCCCGTCGTCGTCGACCATCGGGTGGGTGACGGATACCTCTGCGCAGGCTTCTTCGATGATCTCGGCGGTGGCGTAGCGGAGGACCTTGCGCAATGACTCGTGAGCGTTGACGGCACCATGGGCAGAGACGTTGACCCATGCGACGGGCTTCTGGTAGATCGAGCCGGGCTGGTCATCGCCGATGGTCCAGTCCAAGAGGTTCTTGAACGACCCGGGGAGCGCTCCCGCATATTCCGGGGTCGACAAGAGGACCGCGTCGGCGGTCCTGATCTGGGATCGCAGGTCGGCGACGGCACCGGGGAGCGGATCGCTGTCGTCGTCGGGGTTGAAGTGAGGCAAGCCACTGACGCCCTCGTAGAGCACGGCCTCCACTCCTGGGATGACGGCGGCGGCGGCGGTACGAAGCGCCGCCGTGTTGGTCGACCGGCCCCTTAGGCTTCCCGACACCAGCAGTACTCGAACGGTCCGATCCATGCTGGGTTCAACGTCCACGCCGGGGACGAACTTCCCCGCCGTGGGCGATTTGTCGATGAGGGATCGACGAAGTGGCCCGATTACCGATCCAGCTACGAGGACGGTTCACTGAGCCAGTCGGGTTGACGCGGTTGCGCAACCTGCACGAAGTCACCGAGGACGCTCGCACCTTCTTCAACCGCGGCATCTTCATCGAGTCGACCGGCCAAGAGACCGATGATCGTGTCCGCTGGGCCGGTCACCACGACATCTGGCGAGTCGGCGGGCCCTGAACGGCAATGAACCTCGCCGTTTCTCGACACGAGCGTCACCGCTTCCTGACCCCCGGCTCGGACCTCGACCTCGAGGTCAGGTCGGTTCGGGTCGGATCCGCCGAACATTCAGTCCAACGGAATCTCCAGCCAACGGCTCCGAAAGGAATCGCCACTTTGCTTCTCCGTCATCAGCGGAGCGGCCCAACCAACGAACTCGCGCACGGGGGTGGCGAGTCCTTTCCCCACGCCGTCAATTCGTAGCGGCCCTGCTCGTCGCGGGTAACCACGCCGCTCTCCTCGAGATGGCGCAGGCGATCGGCCAACAGGTTGGTGGCTACGCCGGGAAGCCCTTCCTGCAACTCGCGGTAGCGACAGGGCCGTAGGAGCAGCTCGCGGACGATGAGCAGGGTCCAGCGGTCACCCACGACGTCGAGCGCTCTGGCCACTGCGCAGTACTGGTCATAGGACCGCATCCCCCTCATCATGATAAGCGCTTGACTATTTCAAGATAGTACTTTAGAATCTAAAGCACCCGTCACCCTCAGAGGAGATGTGATGCACAACTACAGCCAACTCGAGCCCCTAGTCGCGGAGCGGATCCGTAGCCGGTTGGGAGAAGCCGAAGAGTCCCGACTCGCACACCGCGCTCGGGTCGATTCCAGGGCAGAGCGGAAGACCAGAGGAGAGGCCGGATCAAAGAAGTTACGGCTCCCTCTACTGGACCGGTCGCTGACGCGCATTCGCTGCGGCACCCCCGGCATTCGACTCCACGGGAGAGCATGATGACCATCCCTTCTCATGCACCTGCGCAGCAAAGCCGGGTGGCCATCCTTGTGGCGCTGTGTCTCGCAGCCTTCATCATCAGCGTGGACGTGACGATCGTCAACGTTGCCTTGCCGACGCTGGTGCGGAGGCTGGGGGCATCCACCACGCAGCTCCAGTGGGTCGTCGATGCCTACAGCCTGGTGTTCGCCGCCTTCGTCTTGGCGGCAGGAAGTCTGAGCGACCGTCTAGGACGTAAGGGGGTTCTGCTGATCGGGCTGGCCCTCTTCGCCGCCGGCAGCCTGGCCGGAGCATTTTCCGGGACCGTCGGCGAACTCATTGCTTCCCGCGCCTTCATGGGCCTCGGAGCAGCTCTGATGTTCCCCTCGACGCTGTCCTTGCTCGTCAATGTCTTCACGGAACGCGGAGAGCGCGCCATGGCGATCGGGCTGTGGGGTGCCACGACCGGGGTCGGCATAGCGACTGGCCCAATTGTCGGTGGGTGGCTTCTGGAGCGCTACTGGTGGGGCAGCATCTTTGCCTTCATGGCCATCGTCGCCGCCGGGGTAGCGGTCCTCGTCGCAGTTTCGGTGCCGAGTTCTCGGGATCCGAGTACACCGCCGATCGACTGGCGGGGTCTTGCGTTGTCAGCGGCGGGAATGACGGTTCTGATTTTCGGCGTCATCGAGGCGCCGGACTGGGGATGGACATCTCCCTCCGCCTTGGCCGGTATCGCCGGCGGCTTGGCGCTCCTCATCATCTTCGTCCTGGTAGAGCAGCGTACCGAGCACCCCATGCTCGATGTGGCCCTCTTTCGCAATCCCCGGTTCACGGCCGCCAGTGGCTCAGTCGCCATCTCCTTCTTCGCTCTGTCGGGATTTATCTTCCTCGTTGTCCAGTACTTCCAAATTGTGAAGGGATACACCCCACTGGGTACCGGAGTCCGTCTTCTACCAGTGGCCGCTTCTGTGGCTGTGACGTCGGTACTGGGCACGAAACTCGCCGTTCGGGTGGGGAACAAGGCAATCGTCGGAACTGGGTTGTTGCTGTTTGCGACTGGGCTTCTCTGGGCTTCGACCGCATCTGGATCCACGACCTATCTCGTCATCGTCGGTCAGATGCTGTTCCTCGGCTCAGGGATGGGTCTCACCAGCGCGCCGGCCACCGAAGCGATCATGGGCGCGGTACCAGCGGCAAAGGCGGGAGTGGGATCTGCCGTCAACGATGCCACCCGCCTCTTCGGCGGCACGCTCGGGGTGGCGGTTATTGGCAGTGTCGCCACGTCCCTGTACACGAGTCGACTCGTGTCGGAGTTGCCGTCTGGAGTACCTGAGCGAGCCGTAGCGGGTGCAAAGGGCTCGGTCGGAGGAGCGATCATCGCCTCTCACCAACTCTCGAAGCTCGGGCTCGACCATGCCGCACAAGACCTGGCCAACACCGCTACGCACGCGTTCCTCTACAGCCTGGCGGGCGGTTGCCGGGTGGTCGGAGCCGTCACCATCGTCGGGGCAGTCGTCGCAATCGCGTTCCTTCCCGCCCGTCCGAAGCAACTGGAGGACATAGCGGACCAAACTGATCGACCTGGAGCGTTGAGCTCTCCTTCGGGAGCCGAACCAGCACTGGGAAGCGCGACACCAGCGGCCGCCGGTTCGAATTCGTGACTATGCACCGTTTGATCGTAATGAGGTTCCACCCGATCGCCATGTTCGATGGGCCACCACTGGCTCCGTCGCTCCGGGCAGCCATCGAATTGGCCGGGGCGACCGCCCCGAACCGACTGCCTGCGGACCACCACGGCGAATACGCGCCAAACGACACCCCGACCATCCAGGAGTGACATGACTTATACCGAGAAGGATCTGATCACCACTATCGACCGACTCGTGCCGGGAGGTGCGACGGCAGATGGAATGACGGCTGAAGCATTGCAATACCTCGACCAGTACCACGTGGGAGGTGCCCAGGCCGTCGAGCGCTTGCTGGTCACCCTGATGCCGTCGCCGTCGGACACCGTCCTCGACATCGGGTCCGGTCTCGGCGGTCCGGCCCGCCAGGTGGCCACGGTTTCAGGCTGCCGGGTACAGGGCGTGGACATCACCGAGGCCTACGTGAAGGCGGCCGCCGAACTGACCGACCGTTGCGGGTTGTCGGACCGTGTCCGGTTCTTCCACGGCGACATCGCCGACCTCGTGCCCGAGCAGCCGTTTGACGCCGGATACACCATGCACGTCCAGATGAATATCGAGGCAAAGCGGGAGTGGTTCGCCGAGATCGCGCAACGGTTGGCGCCTCGAGCCAGGTTCGCCGCGTGGGAGGTCTGCCGCACATCGGACGCGGAACTCTCATGGCCCTTGCCGTGGTCGATGGATGGGAGTGACAGCCACCTGGCCACCTCTGACGACCTGCGTGACGCCGTCCTCGGAGCGGGCTTCGAGCTGGTCGAGTGGGTCGACGAGTCGGCTTGGGCCAGTTCTTGGTTCGACACGACCTTCGCCGGTGGCCTTCCCTCGGGCCCCACCTTGCCGATGCTCCTGGAGGACGGTTTCGTCCGGGTCCTCAACCTCGCCGGAGCGCTCGCCGACGGCACCCTGGGAGTGCGGCGCGGTGCATTCGTCCGATCGGCCAGTTGATGCACTTCTCCGGGTTCGACGACGCGGCGACCGAGTCGCTGATGACCGAGGGCACCGCCGGCGACCGGTTGTAGGACTTGCTCCCCCCGAGTGGCGACGATCCGACGTCGTACCACAGATGGAGGACTGGCAGGTCGAATGACCATCCTCGGGTTGTTCGTGACCACGTTGTTGCTGTCACCCGTCCTTGGAAGTCGCAGGACACCCCGCAGCAAACCCAGCTGTCCGTCGAAACAGTGTGTGCAGATGTGCCGGTGCCGATGAACAAGGACATCAGCGGTCACCGAATCGAGCGAGAGCAAGCGCACATCCATCGATCTCACAAGGAGGCGACAATGACAATGCAGGATGAATCGATAGAAGTTGTGACTGACCCGGATGTGTTCTCCAACGAGCGACGAGTCAACACCACCCACGGCAGCGTCTTCGTGCGCGACATACCCGGTGAGGATCCGCCGATCGTTTTGATGCACGGGTTTCCCGACGATCACAAGATCTACGACAAGCTCCTTCCGAAGCTTTACCCGAGGCGGGCCGTTGCCTTCGATTGGCTCGGATACGGTCGGTCCGATCGCCCCGAAGCGGTCGGATTTTCTCTCGAAGAGCATGGGTCCCTACTGGAGACTGTGCTTGACGAGCTCGGCATCGGCCGCGCCGTACTTGTCGGTCACGACGCGTCCGGGCCGGACGCGGTTTCGTTCGCCGTCGCCCATCCCCAGCGGCTAGCCCATGTGGTTCTGCTCAACACCATGTTTGGGCACCTGCCCGCACTGCAGCTTCCTGAGATGATCCGACTGCTTGCCGATCCGGCACTCACACCGCTCGCTGACGCCATGTTCAATGACGAAGGCCAGCGTCTCTGGCTGCTGCAGCACACCGCCGACCAATGGGGGTTAGAAGCCGTCGACCCCGACAGCCTGGCCATTCGGTCGATCCTCCCGCAGTTCTTCGGCGACGCCAACCAGCCCGATGCCCTCATGGCTATCCGGGCCTGGACCGGGCGTCTGTTCGACGAGTTATTCAGACAGGACGAGTTCATCGACAGTGGTGCAATCGGACGCCTCGAGGTTCCGGTCTCGATCATCTTTGGCGTGGCGGATCGCTATCTGAACCCGACCCTTGCGGCCGAGATAGCCGGGCTGTTCAGGGAACCGTCGCTTCACCTGGTGCAAAACGCCTCACATTGGCCCCAGTGGAACCAGCCCGAAACCGTGGCTGAACTGATCAGAAAGGCAACTGACAATGAGTAACGGCCCAACCCCCCTCAAGCACGCGGACCTACGGGCTCACACGGCAACGCCAATGCACACCGACACCGAGCAGTACACCCTCCGAATTACGTACCAGAGCAGCCACGACTTTGTGACCACCAGGGCGCGCCTCGACGAGCAGATCCCGCTTCTCGACCCCCTCGTGCCTCTCGACCTTGTCATGCGACACGCCTCGTGGGCTGAAGTGGAATCTACGGTTGCTGCGTACTTCGGGCCGACCGGGTTCGTGGCACTGGCGCGCCTCGATCAAGGTGCTCTATTGAGCCTGAACGGTGAACCACTCGGAGCGACCCGCTACCTGGTTGGCAATCCGCTTCTCGCTCGGCGGGTCCTCAGCGCCGAGCCGGCCGCTGCGCTGTACGCGCCCTTTGGGGTGGCGGTGTTCGCCGACCACGTCGGCGGCGCCCACATCTCCTATGACCATCCCTCAAGCCTCTTTGCTTCATTGGGATCGAAAGAGATTGACGAGATTGGTAGGGAACTTGACGACAAGATCGGCCAGGCCGTGGTGTCAGCGTGCTCCGCTTGACCACGATTGTGCTTGGGCGATCCGGCGGACTCGCAGGCGAGGCAGAAGAGGGCTCCACTGACGGGCCTGCTCACCGACAAGACGAAGGTCGGGCAGGTCCCACACCCGAGCGAATCGACCAGCGAGTCGAGGTCATCCTCCACTGCGAACACTCCAACAACATCCGCATTCTCTAGCGCTCCGAGGGGGCTTTCATTATCGACCCTCCCTTTGCGGTGCCTCATTCTGAGTTCGTCTGGCGAAAAAAACGCAGCAGCCTCTTCGATCACGTGATGTGGGGCGTGTGTTTCCAAGTCGTCGCTTCTGTCACGGGTCGGCGTGATGTTGGCGATCTGCTCGGTCCAGTGCAACTGCGTATCGCCACCGCCGGCCTGGAGTTGTGGAATTACCAAGCCGATGGGATATAGGACCAAGCCATTCTCGAGTTGGGTCCGTTCGGTCTGTGATTCGACCCCAGGAGGAGTTCGGCCGGGCACCGAATGGGGCGCCGCAGCCCGTCGTCCCAGTTCAGAGCAGCCCCGTCGCTAACGCATATCTATGGCCCGATTCAAACTGCGACGTTTCGCTGATCCTGCTCGAAGAGACGTTTCCAGTCCCGAAATAGATGATGGGACTTCCGTTAACTCTGGCGCCTGGCCCTTCAGTCCGTTGACCGGCAAGTTTGTGCTGAGGTAGCGGAATCACACCCACAACCTCTACGACGGCTCACGTAGCGCTCTGGGCGCTCCGCCACCTTTGTGGGGATCCACTTTAGGCCTTTGACCTGGACTTTTTAGCCGAGTGGAGGTGAAGGGACTCGAACCCTCGGCCTCTACATTGCGAACGTCCGGTTCTCAGCCTTTTGACCAGGCCTTTCCGAGGACTTTCCTGGTAGCGGCGTTTCGATCCCCTCAGGTCCCCTCATAATCCCTCCCCTTCCCTCTCGATAAGTCCCCATGACCTGGCCGGTCACCATCAAGGGATGAAATGCTGGCGGGCGGCCGCCGGGTGTGGTCGCCGACGTTCTCTTGCAGCCGCGTGCGCGCGATAAGTCTGGTGCGGGACCGTGGGGACCACCAAGTGTCGCTACGAGCACGAACCGGAGATTCCGCTTTACACCGTGGTCCTCTCCCGGTGGCCTCCGACAACGATCAGGAGGTGAGCGATGAAGCAGATCAGGGACAAGGTGGGCGGCCTCGACGTCCACCGCGACAGCGTGGTCGCCTGCACGAGGGTGACGATGCCCGACGGCGAAGTCGAGGTCGCCAAGGAGCGGTTCCCGACCACCCAAGCCGGGCCTGGCCGAGCTCACGGCGTTCCTCATGGACGCCGGGGTGAGCACCGTGGCCATGGAGGCGACGGGGATCTACTGGCGGCCGGTCTACTACGCCCTCGAGGGGCTCTTCGAAGAGCTGTGGCTCTGCAACGCCCAGCACGTCAAGAACGTCCCGGGGCGCAAGACCGACCTCTCCGACGCCGAGTGGCTGGCCGACGTGGCGGCGCACGGGATGGTGCGGCCCTCCTTCGTGCCCCCGCCCGAGATCCGAGAGCTGCGGGAGCTGACCAGGTACCGCAAGACCCAGGTCGACGCCCGGGCCAAGGAGATCCAGCGCCTCGAGAAGACCCTCCAAGACGCCGGCGTCAAGCTCACCTCGGTGGCCTCGACGGTGTGGTCGGCGTCGTCGCGGGCGATGATCGAGGCGATGATCGCCGGCGAGCGCGACTCGGTGGTCCTGGCCGACATGGCCAAGGGCGTCATGCGCAACAAGATCGACCGGCTCGAAGTCGGCCCTCGAGGGCAACTTCGGCGCTCACCACGCCGCTGCTCTGCCGCCAGATCATCGACCACCTCGACTTCTTGGACGCCTCCATCGCCACCCTCAGCGCGGAGATCTGCGCCCGGCTCGTCCCTTTTGAGCCCCAGGTCGCCCTGCTCACCTCGATCCCGGGCATCTCGGCGACCACGGCCCAGGTCATCGTGGCCGAGACCGGGGCCGACATGAGCCGGTTCCCGACGGCCGGGCACCTGTGCGCCTGGGCGGGGGTGGCCCCGGCCAGCTACGAGTCGGCCGGCAAGAAGCGCCCGGCCGGCACCCGCAAGGGCTCACCGTGGCTGCGGCGCACCCTGATCGAGGCGGCCCGGGCGGCGGCGCGCACCAAGGGCAGCTACTACTCGGCCCTCTACGCCCGCATCGCCCGGCGCCGAGGCCCGAACAAGGCGGCGGTCGCCGTCGCCCACTCCATGCTCGAGACCGCCTGGCACCTGCTCAGCACCGGTGCCCTCTACGAAGACCCCGGTGCCGACTACTTCGAGCGCCGTCACGATCCGGCCATTGAGGCAAAGCGGCTCCAGCACCGGATCGAGGCCCTCGGGTTCGCCGTCACCATCACCGAGAAGGCCGCGTAGCCACACCCTCCGACAACTCCACCTCGTCACGCACCGACCGGTGCCTCGTTACAGCGCGCCCACGATCCGCGACGGCATTCGGCATTTCACCGGAGGTCACGTAAGGTCACGCCCGAACGGAGTCGGAGCGTGGCCACGTATCGGTACCCAGGTCCGATCGGCGGGCTCTCGTAATGCGCAGCGAATGGCGCTCGTTCCCTGTTGACAACGATCACGTTCCTTGGCGAGCGACAGGACATCTTCGGCCCTGACGTGGCGGTGCTTGTTGGCGGGCAGACCGCGGAACGTCAATGTTCTGTCCGCCATCAGCGAATCGACGACAGTCGGGTCACGCCCACAAGGTCACCCACAGGGCCCGTCTCCTGATCCCTGGCCTCGACGGCAGTCGCCTCCTACACCTTCGGGTTCCCTACCCAAAGGCCCGTCCGGACATCTCCTGAGGTTGGCCGGATGCCTTTGGTCGTGCTAGCGGAAACCCTGTGGTCCCAGACCTGCGCTAAGGGCTTGGCTGGCGACTCGGACGAGGTCGTCGTCGGAGGCGCTCGCGACGACGCGCAGCTGGAGGAAGTGGCGGGCCACCGTGAGGCCGAGGATGCTGCTCACGGCGATGGCGGCTCGCAACTCGGCGTCCGGGCCGCCGATGCCGGCAGCCAGATTGGCGATTCGCTCGTCGAGATGGAGCCGGACGGCTTCAGAAGCCTCGGGCACGGTCAGCATGGACCGGACTAGGGCCCGCATCTCGGGAGGTAATGCGGCGGCGCGCACCTTGAGGACTTCGGCCAGATGGTCTGCGGCTTCTTCCGGCACGCCGGGCGGGAGTTCTATGGCAGCAGTGAACAGCGCCGACTTGGACCCGTAGTGCTGCAGGACCAGGGACGGGTCGACCCCGGCCCGGTGGGCGATGTCCCGCACCGTTGTCGCCTCGAATCCTCGGTCACCGAACTCGTGTCGCGCCGCATCGAGGATCCGGACCTGTGATGCGGCGCGACGGGCCGCCCGGCTCGTCATCGGCTTGGAGGCCACGGTGCCTTGGTTCATGGTTTCACTCTATGCGTGTTGAGCGAAGTGTTTGCCTGGAGTACAGTTGGCTCAACGCTCGTTGAGCGACTCGCCACATGTAAAGGATCGTGATGCTCATGCCCATACAGGGCCACCCGACCGATTACAAGCCGTAGGCGGTGTTTACGTGGGGGCGGGAGTGACCTCGACCTCGAAGAACTCAACGAGACGATCAAGACCATCGAAAGGGAACAGCAATGACTTCTCCGCAAAATGACTCGCCAACACGCGCACTCGTCCTTGGAGGCGGCGGCGCCGTCGGTGTCGGTTGGCAGACCGGCCTACTCACGGGGCTGCGTGAGGCCGGTGTCGACTTGGCGGGAGCCGAGTCAATCGTGGGAACGTCCGCGGGTGCCCTCGTCGGAGCGCTGCTGGCCGGCGGCCGTGCGGTCACCGATGCGCTTACCAGCCTGGCAGCACTCGGACAGAGCATCGATCCCGACAGCTTGGCGGCGGGCGATGAAGCCTTCCTAAGCGCCATGCGTCAGGCGAGGCTCGAGACCGACCCGCGGCAAGCGCTACGAACGATCGGTCACGCAGCGCAGGAGGCGAGCACGCTTGCCGAAGACGTCTATCTCGGCCTGTTCGGCACCCTCGACAGCATCGCCTGGCCTGCAGGCTTTCGATGCACTGCGATCGACACCGACACCGGTGATTTGGCCGTGTGGGACCAGGGATCCGGCGTGCCGCTGCGGCATGCTGTCGCCTCCAGTTGCGCCATACCGATGCTGTTTCCTACCATCACCATCAAAGGCCGCAGTTATATGGATGGCGGCCTCCTCAGTCACTTGAACGCCACGGCGGCGCCGCCGACCGACGTTCTGGTGGTCCTTTCCTGCCACTCCCTTGGATCCAAGGGCGCCGGAGGTGGTGGCTCACTTGCCGCCTCCGTGACCCCTGACGCTGAGTTGGCACCATTGCGCCAAACCAGACGGCTGTTAGCGGTCGAGCCCGATTTCAGCGACATCGAGGCTCCGGCGAACATGATGGATCCGAACCTCGCCATCCAGGCCTTTCAGATTGGACAGCATCAGGCGGCAGGCGAGGCCATAGCAATCCAGGCTGCCTGAAACTATTGAAAAGGGCAATGAGGGAATCAGCTGATTGGGAGTGAATTGGGGCACGGGCGTTCACTTACGTGCTGGATTAGGTCCGGAACGGGTCAGACCCGACCTTCGGGTTGATAAACCCGACGTTACCGCTGGTCACGGGCCTTGCCCTATGCAGCCGCCCAGGTGCTGCACTACTCAATGTCGTCGCTTCCAGGTTGAAGTCCCGAGAAATCCGCTGTCGCTGTCGGTCCTGGTGAGACCTTCGGGTTATGGACGACGGGCGACCACCTAGTGACGAGAGCCGTCGACGTCGGGATACGACCTCGCCATGGCCAACTCTGTGGGGTCTACCTTGCTGCGTCTGGCGGTAGCGGCCGTCGGCGTCCGGGCACCGCGGCCGCAGGCCGAGGCGGCATCGTGACGGACCAGCTGGAATCGTCGATTGGCAAAGCGCGTATGGCGATCCGGGCGACGGCCGCCAGTTCTTCTGTGCTGGCGCCTGCCCGGGCTCTCGCCGACATGCCAGTGATCACGGCGCACACGTAGGCGGCAAGCGCCTCGACGTCGGCGTCGGCCGGCACGTCGCCCTCAGCTACACCACGCTTCAGACGACCGAGGATGGCGGCGTCGGACGCGCCTCGACGCTCCGCAAGGCGGGGCTCGTTCACGATCAGGCAGCCGGGCGGACGGTCGGCTGCGGCATAAAGGCGCGCCGCGTCGCAGAGCGACCGCTCCATGGCCTCGCGGGCTGTGGGCTCAGCCAGCGCGGTGGCGACCACAGCTCCAGGCCCGGTCGCGTAGCGCTCTACCGCTTCGTCGAAGAGGCGCTGCTTGTCGCCGAAGGCGGCGTACAGACTCGGTGAGGCGATGCCCATGGCTGTCGTGAGGTCGCTGATCGAGGTGTCCTCGTAGCCGCGCTCCCAGAAGAGTCGCATCGCTGTTTCGAGCGCTTGGTCTCGGTCAAAGCCGCGTGGACGAGCCATGGCGCCAGGATTCTATAGCGGTCGGCACAGAACCGTGGTATGGTCCGGCAAGAGGTTCTGTATCGGACACTACAGAACGGGTAACCCAGATGGGTGCGCTCGCGTCTCGACTCTTTCTGACCCGAGAGGGGCAGGACATGGCAGCGAAGGAATACGAGTTCATCGTCGTGGGCTCCGGCTCGGCCGGTTCGGTTCTCGCCAACCGCCTCAGCGAAGAGACGTCGGTAATCGAGGTCAGAACCGATTCGGTACCGATTTACGGAGGTCGTCGTGGTCAATGATGTGAGGTCGCTCCTGGGGCGGGTGGGCGTGTGGAGCATGGAGCTCCGCGACGCGGGACGCCCCCAGGTGCAGGACGCTGCCGCTGAACTGGATGCGCTTGGGTTGCGGGCGTTGTGGTTCCCAGGCTTGGACGGTCATGGTGTCTTCGACGATGTAGGCCACTTGCTGCGGTCGGCACCGAACTCGGCTGTCGTCGTGGGTGTGCTGGGGATCTGGGGACAGGACCCGACGGCCATAGGTGATCGGCTCCACCAATTGGACACAGAGTTCGGGCCGCGAACGATCACCGGGTTCGGGGTGAGCAACGAGCAGGCGGCGGTGAACGCCGGCCAAGTCTACGGAAACCCGATCGCCGCGGTCGGGGCAGTTCCTCGACCGCCTGGACGAGGCCGCCCACCCAGTCCGGCCAGAGCGGCGACTGCTGGGGGCGAACGGCCCGAAGATGGCCGAGCTGGCAGCGTCGCGCACGGCAGGGATACACCCGTTTCTCGTCACACCGCAGTACAGCGTGACCACTCGGGACCGGATCGGCGACGACCCCCTCATCGCTCCCCATCTGGCGGTGGTGTTCGAGGCCGACGCCGCCCGGGCTCGGGCCATCGCCCGAGACGGTATCGGCATGTTCATCGGTTTACCGACCTATCAGCAAAACCTGCGCCGAATCGGTTTCACCGACGCCGATGTCGTGCCGGGTGGCAGTGACCGGCTCATCGACGCGGTCGTCGCCTGGGGCTCGCCCGACGACATCCGGTCGCGCATCCAGGCCCACCTCGACGCGGGAGCCGACCATGTCGCGGTCCACGTCTTGGGCGCCCAGGACGGCGAGCCGAGACCGCAGTGGCGGGAACTGGCCGAACTGGTCCCGGCGCTCGCCTGACCGACTCCGCCTGAGCAACACCGCAGACCTGACCTACACCGCGCTAACACCCAACAAAAGGAGCAGAACGATGGGGATACTCGAAGGTAAGACGGCGCTCGTCACCGGCGGCAGCGCCGGGATTGGTCTGGCCGCCGCTCGTCGATTCGCAACCGAAGGCGCCCACGTATTCATCACCGGGAGGCGCAAGCTTGAACTCGAAGTCGCCGTCGCTTCGATCGGCGAGGACGTTACCGGGTTCCCAAGTGACGTCGCCGATCTCGATGACCTCGACCGGCTCATGGAGACCATCTTCCAACGCGGTCGGGGTTTGGATGTGCTGTTCGCCAACGCGGGCGGCGGCGGGTTCGTGCCGCTGGGCCAGATCACGCTCGAGCAGTTCGACGAGACCTTCGGCATCAACGTTCGTGGAACCCTGTTCACGGTACAGAAGGCGCTACCGCTTCTGAACGACGGCGCCTCCATCGTGCTCTCCGGCTCATCGGCGGCGACCAACGGGACCTCGGCGTTCAGCGTCTACGCCGCATCCAAAGCAGCCATCCGGTCCTTCGGTCGCACCTGGGCGGCCGAACTCGCTGGCCGGGGTATCCGGGTGAACACCATTGTGCCCGGCCCGACCAATACTCCTGGACTCAGTGCCCTGGCACCGGACCCCGAACAGGCTCAAAGCCTCTTGCAGGCCATCGCCGGCCAGGTCCCGCTGGGACGCCTGGGCCAGCCAGAGGAGATTGCCAACGCGGTGCTGTTCCTGGCCTCATCGGAAAGCAGCTTCATGACCGGAGGCGAGATATTCGTCGATGGTGGAAGCGAACAGATCTGAACTTGACCCCACCATTCCATTCCAACCGACCGCCCGTCTCAACGTCTGTGGAGGACCGCCCATGCCCAAATCGTCCGTTCTCACTGGCTATGGCCCGCCCGACGTGCTCGTCTGGAAGGAGACCGCCATGCCCCAGCCCGGGGCGGGGCAGGTGCGAATCCGGGTGCGCGCCGCTGGCGTTGGCCCCACCGATGCCAAGATCCGCCGAGGTGACCTTCAGGCTGTATTCCCGCTGCCACCTGACGCCGTCTTGGGCTTCGAGGCGGCCGGCGTGGTCGACTCGCTGGGACCTTCCGTAACCGGCGTGAAGGAAGGCGACGAGGTCGCGGCGCTGCTGGCCAGCCTCGGCGGCTACGCCCAGTATGTGCTGGCGTCGACATGGACCCACAAACCCTCGAACGTCACTTGGAGCGATGCGGCCGCCTTCCCGGCGTCCGCCGAGGCAGCGGTTGGCGTCTTGCGCCAACTCCACGTCGCCCGCGGCGAGACCCTGCTGATTTTGGGCGGCGCCGGTTCCGTTGGCGTGATCGCCACCCAGCTGGCGATTGCACAAGGCCTGACCGTCATCAGCGCCGCCGGCCCTCAAGACCAAGACTTCGTCGGTGAGCTCGGCGCGGTACCGGTTCGTTACGGAACGGACCTCATCGAGCAGGTGCATGCCCATACGCCATCGGTCGACGCCGTATTCGACGCCGCCGGAAGGGGTGGCAGCTTGAGCGCCGCCGTCGAGCTGGCGGGCGGTCCCTCTCGGGTCATCACTCTCGCCGACGAACACGCCGCCGATCTCGGCGTGGCGCTGTCCGCGCCGACTCCGGACCGGGCTCCCGATGCGCTCGATCACACCATGGCGCTCCTGGCCTCCGGCGTCCTTCGCCTCCGGGCGCAGCGCCAGATACCGATCGAGCGAGCACCCGAAGCGCACGCTCTGCTCGACAACGGCGCAGCACGCGAGAAGCTCATCCTGACCGTCGCATGAGAGCGGCGAGGATCCTTTTCCCGATCCGCGTCGGTCTCATTCGCCAGGCCCACCGGCAGCCCTTGGGCATCCGGGATCGTTCGCGAGCTGAACCTTTCTATCGACCCAGCCGGACTCGACGTTGACCGAGGTGACACTCCAACGTCGACCCGTAGCGGCCCAGCTGGCCGACCGGATGAGTTGTCACAACCCCCAGCAAACCAGCAGCGGTGACCGGTGGTTCGCCGTCTGGTCGATCGCCCTGGGATCGTTCGCGCTCGTCTTCTCCGAGGTGATTCCTGTCGGCCTCCTCCCCCATCTCAGCCAAGCCTTCGGCGTCTCCATCGGGTTGGCCGGACTTATGGTCGTCGTCCCCGCCGTCGCCGCAGCCATCGCCGGTCCGATCCTGACGCTGGGCTCGGCTCGTATCGAGCGTCGTGTCTTGCTGTGGACCTTGAGTGCCTTGGTGTTGACCTCCGATGTGGTCGCCGCCGCCGCCCCGAACTTCGAGATCATGCTCGTCGCCAGGGCTCTCCTCGGCGTGTGCATCGGAGGGTTCTGGGTCTTCGGTGCCGGAGCGGCCATGTCGCTCGTCCGCGAAGAGGCGCGTGGTACTGCGATCGCGTTGGTCAGCAGCGGGATCTTCCTGGCAACTGTGGCAGCGCTACCAACCGCCGCGCTCATAGGGAACCTCACCAGTTGGCGGGTCGCCTTCGCGATCGCCGCCGGCCTGGCAGGAGCCGCCATCGTTCTACAGATGGCGGCCTTACCGTGCCTCGGGACCGGGATACCCGTCCATCCGCAGACGTTGCTGACCATACTCAAGGTCAGTACGGCACGGATTGGCCTTATCGCCGCCGCTGCCATCTTCTTCGCCTACTTCGCCGCCTACACCTACATCAACCCACTCCTACAGAGTCGGGCCGGGCTGACCGGCGAGCAGGTCACGGTCGTCCTGCTCGGTTTCGGGTTGGCCGGCGGGGCAACGAACTTTGCCGCTGGAGTCACCGTGCGCCGCCATCTGCGAGCAACGCTCTGCGGAGCTGGATTGCTCATTGCCATCGCTACTCTCCTGATCGCTGTCATCAGCGGAATGCACCCGGTCGTCATCGCCCTCGTACTTGTGTGGGGCGCCGGGTTCGGTGCGGTCCCCGTAGCCGCGCAAACCTGGATGGCTCGGACAATGCCGGCCAGCGTAGAAGGCGGTCTGGCCCTGTTCGTCTCCGCGCTCCAAGGTTCCCTGGCCGCCGGGTCAGCGGTCGGCGGCCTGCTTTTCAACGCCTACGGCACGACGGGTCCACTGGTTCTGGCTGCTGTCATAGCCGCAGGCGGCTCGCTCGTGCTCCTCAGCCGAAGCGCAAGGGCAGTCGACATACCCGCTGGTAGCGAGGCCTAGAGGGCACATCCTGCGGGCTACGTTGGTGATGTGTCCGGTGCGATTCATCACTCCGTGATCGCAGTCGACAACCTCGAGGTCAGCCTCCGCTTCTACCGGGACGGGCTTGGTCTCGATGTACTGGCCGACCGCGAGGTCGAAGGAGACTGGCCTGATCTATTCGGCGCGCCGAGCCGTAGCCTTCGCGCTGTCTTCGTGGGAGACGCTCATGTCCCCGACGTCTTCGCCGGCGTGTTGGAACTGAACGAGCTCCGCGGGGACCAAGCCCCGCAGACAAGTTCCCCCTCCACGCGACCGATAGGACTGTTTATGCTCTCGTTCTTCGTAGATGTGGAGGCCACGCTGAGCCGGCTCGCCAACCTCGGACTTGGCGGCTCGCCCCGGCGAATCAGACAACCGACTCCGAACGGACCCATAACCATCGCGACCGTTCACGACCCCGACGGCGTGTTGATCCTGCTCACTCCCGGCTCCATCACCCAGGCCAACAGCTGAAATCCACGGCATGTGCGACCGAGGCGGGGTGGGAACCTCGCTGACGTGTTTGAACCTCGACGTCGTGATCAAGGGCCTGCGTTACCCAGACCACGACTGTGAATGAACGTTCATGCGAGTTCATCCTCGACCTCGACGACACCCGCAAATGCTGCAGCAGCAAGCCCGTACAGCCATAGAGATCGCCGCCCTGACGCCCAACCTGCCGGCGGTCACTTCTGCCGAAGTCGAGATCGCAACGCTCGGGCCGGGCTCGGTTGATCAGGGCAACTGCATGGGCATGCCCTGTGCAGCCCTATGCATCACCAATTCGACCGGAGACTCGACCTCGAAAGGGCAGCGTACGTGCCGCACGAGCTGCGCCACCCTGCACAGGGCTGCACATGGCACCGCTGAGTAGGTCCCGATAAAAAGCCCCGATAAACCCCATCTTCGCCATCTCGGCGGAACGCGAAAACGATGGTCAGGCGCCCGTGCCTATGCACGAGACGCGCCGACCAGCGTTCCGATGGTGGCGGGGGCGGACTTTGAACGACCGACCACCCAGTTATGAGTCAATCGATGCGGCGGCGCCCAGATGTCCAGAAACCCACGCTTGTTGCGCGACGCCAAACGACACCCCCGGTCGGTCCAGCGCTTGTGAGCTGGACGATAGCGAAGCAGACGAACTCGCCTAAACGACCTCTACGCAGAGCCACGTAGCGCTCCACCGGCGCTTGGTGAACCTGTGGGGATCAGACTTTAGGCCTCTGACCTGGACTTTTCTCCGAGTGGAGGTGAAGGGATTCGAACCCTCGCCCTCTGCGTTGATTGCGGTAGGGACCGCCCTTTCGGGCGGCCCCCCGCACAGATCCCAGCGTGCACTCCTAATGCACTGGGCTCCTGCCTCAGGTCCGAGCGTCGAAGCGCACGTTCGGGAAGGGATGCTGCACACGGGCCGGGGGTATCCACCGCTGGACGTAGAGGCTCATCCGCTTCCAGTTCACGCGGGTGCGCTGGCTGCGGCCCCGAAGGGCCTTGAACCAGTGCCGGATCACCTGAGTGCGGAATGCCGCCACGGCGTCGGTGTTGCCGGGCACGGCGTAGTAGGCGAGATGGCCTCGCACCACTGAGCCGAGCCACTCCCCTTGTTCGGGAACGGGGTAGTGCCGGCGTTGCTTGATCTGGTCTTTGACCTCGGCAAGCTTCGCCCGCATCCGCTTCGAGATTGTCTTTCGCTTCAGCCAGAACCGCCCGTTCTTGGTCTTCCCGCAGTAGTGCGTGAACCCCAAGAAATCGAACGTCTCGGGCTTCCCGTCGCCCCGGGCGGCACGGTTCCGGGCGGCGTTTCGCCCGAACTCGATGAGCCTGGTCTTGTCGGGATGCAGCTCCAGACCGAACTTCGTGAACCTTTCACGGAGGTCGGCGAGGAACCGCTCGGCGTCGGACTTGTGCTCGAACCCGGCCACAAAGTCGTCAGCAAACCTCACGATGACAACGTCACCATGGGCGTGCCGTTTCCTCCATTGCCGGACCCATCGGTCGAGGACGTAATGGAGGTAGATGTTGGCGAGCAACGGTGAGACTGATGCCCCCTGGGGGGCACCGGTCTCGCTCGCCATCCACTCCCCGTCTTCGATCAGCCCTGCGTTCAACCACTCTCGGATGAGCCGCAGGACCCGCTTGTCCGCTATGCGGTGCTCGAGGAACCGTGTCAGCCAATCGTGATCGAGATTGGTGAAGAACTCCTTGACGTCGGCGTCGAGCACCCAGTTCACCTTCTTCCGCTCGATCCCGACTGTGAGGGCGTCGAGCGCATCGTGCGGTCGGCGCCCCGGTCGGAACCCGTAGGAGTCGGGTAGCCGGGGGCATTGCAGCCCCCGGCTCCCACAGATCCGGACGTAACAGTCTCCCGTTATCCGGCTCTTCTCATCCGTCGGTTAGCACGCGCGAACCCATTTCCATTGGGCGAAGAGACCAGGTGCTCGGTCGAGCACGTCGTCCCACCACCGCGTGAACCGCTTGTGGGCTCGCAACCGCCGATACTTCCGACCAGCCCAGCGCCTCAGGTAGGTGTTGATGCGCTGGAGGAGGGGGTTCATCTCCGTCCGGTAGAACCGGCCGTAGTACTGAATCCAGCCGGACACGATGGGGTTCAGCCATCGTGCCAGCTCGTCCAGGGTAAGGGTGGTGCGCCGATGGATCCGCATGCTGCGGAGTTCGGCACTTTTGGCCTTGAGCGCCTCGGTGGACATCGCCGGAAGAAAGCTCGTAAAGACGCTTCCGTCCTTGCGGTTCCTCGCCCCTCGTGCCCGAAAGGTGAATCCGAGGTAGGTGAAAGATGTGTGCTCGTGCTCCCCCCGGCGCCTGCCATCTCGGCAGTAGACGACGTGCGTCTTGTCGGGGTGAAGTCGTAGTCCCACCTCCTCCATCCGTTCGGTGATCCCGGCCAGCACAACTTCGGCTTGCCGCCTGCTCGCGCAGTGCACGACACCATCGTCGGCATAGCGCTCGAAAGGACAATCCGGATAGTTCCGGACCATCCACGAGTCGAACGCAAAGTGCATGAACAGGTTCGCAAGTATCGGTGAAACTGCCGATCCCTGCGGGGTCCCTTTGTCTCGCTCGACAAGGGCGCCATCTTGGAGCTGCAGTGGAGCGGCTAGCCACCGCTTCACATAGAGCAGCACCCAGGGCGTGTCACAGACAGCCTCCACCGCCTTTACAACGTGGTCCCACGGCACGGTGTCGAAGAACTTTTCGACATCAAGGTCCACGACCCAGTCGTGGCTCCAGCACCGCTTTCGGCACGTCTCGACCGCATCGTGGGCGGAGCGCTTCGGGCGGTAGCCGTAGGAGTCGGGGTGGAACCGTGGTTCAGCCCTTTCCTCCAGATGCATGGCCACCACCGTCTGGGCCACCCGATCTGCGATCGTAGGCACACCGAGTAAACGGACCCCACCATGCGGCTTCGGTATCTCGACGCCCTTGACCGGGGGCGGGAAGTAGCTCCCCGAAGACATCCGGTTCCAGATCTTGTACAGATTGTTCTTCAGATCGGACTCGAAGTGCTCGAGGGCGACCTCGTCGACCCCGGGGGCACCCTTGTTGGCCGCAACCCGCCGATACGCCTCCCACACCATCTGCTTGGGAATGTCGAACGGCTTGACTTGCGACGTTGGCATGTTTCCTCTCTTCCTCCCGGGGCATGCCCCGGTTGATCGATTCCGCATTCCTGATGAGCCAGCCCCTTTGCTCCACCCCCACCCCAGCGAGCAGGGGCTTCAGCGCTACTACGGGCTGGTCCGCCGGCGGGCGCCGCATCGGTACTCAGTGCCTTCGGTTGGCGCCTCGGCACGCTCCCTCTCGCCGACCGGGTGGCTGAACAAGCCCAAGTGAACGGTCGGACGTATCGACACCCGCCTTCTCACGTTCCGTGCAAGAGCAGCAGACCAGGCTCACGCCGCCTCCACGCCGGGCACCACCTGGCCCGTACTCGGGTTCCCGCCAGGCTCATCCTGGGGACGGCTTCAGAGTCCCCAGTTTCGATGCCACCTTGTTCCTTAACGACGCTTCCACGGCGACTCCCAGCGAGGACATCCCCGTCGGGCATTTTCTGGTACGTCTTCCTGGTCCCCACCTGACGCATCTCGTGCGCCTTTTTCCCTGTCGCTCACCACGACGGTCTTCAGCCAACGCAGCACAGGGTGGTTTGACGCCTGCCCCCGAAGGCCGACGCCGGAGGGCCATACCTCCATCTCTCACACAGCACCGTTTCCGAAGGTTCCTACATATCTCCCTCCTTCAACGTTCGTGACACACGAAGCCCAGGAAGTCCACCTCGTAGATGGCGTTGAGCACCTCGACGACGGCCCGCTGGAGGATCTTGTCCTCCAGCGTGGCGATGCCGAGCGGCCGGAGCCGCCCGTCCGCCTTCTCGATGTACGCCCTGCGAGACGGGCTTGCCCGGTACGCCCCGCTGTTGACCCGAGCGAGCAGTCCCTGGAGGTTCTCTTCCAGGTTCTGCCCGTAGGCGTCCCACGTCACCCCGTCGATCCCCGGTGCAGCCAAGGGGCGGATCGCCCCGTAGGCCGCCCGGAGGCGATCGAGGTCGACGTGGTGAAGCAAGGCGGTGAACCGTGCATCCTTGTCCTTGCGTGCTGCTTCGCGCACACGATCCAATCCGCTTGACACGTCGGGCCCGGCACTGCGTCCGGGACGTGGTGGGTCGTCCGTGTTCCCCTTGGCCAGCCCCCTTCCCTCCACCGCCTCCGCTGCCGGTCTCCCGGCCTTGTTCGGCGGCTTCGCAGGTAGTACGGGGCTGTCAGACTTCCCACGCTCGTACATCTCAGGATTACGGCCTTGGCCTTGCCCGAGCGGCCCGGCGGGCGATCAACCCGAGGGGCGAGTGTGGGATCTCCCGGTTCTCGCGCATGGAGACTCCGTACATGCACAGGTTCTTCGACCGGGCGGGGTCCGACGGCAACTTGCGATGACGCTGCCGCCGATGTGGCCTTCCGCTTCTTTCGACAGCGTCGGCACCCCGAATGCACCTATTTCCCGGCTCAATAGCCCAGCCTGCACGTACCCCTGTCAACGCTTCGCCGCCGTCCTTGCGGACGTCGACGCATGACTCGGGGCCATCGTGGGTCGCTACCCCTTCAACGTGGAGCGTTCTCATCTCCTTCTCCATGCCGGTTTATCCCGGCGCTCCGAAAGTGTGGTTCTCAGTGTTTTGACCAGGCCCTTTCCGAGGACTTTCCTGGTGGTGGCGTTTCGATCCCCTCAGGTTCCCTCACGATCCCTCTCCTTCCCTCTCGATAAAGACACGTAAAGACACGCCCGAACAGAGTCGGGGCGTGTCCACGGATCGGTACTCAGGTCCGATCGGCAGGCTCTCGTAATGCGCAGCGAATGGCGCTCGTTCCCATATGGCGACGATCACGTTCCTCGGCGAGCGACGGGACACCATCGACCCTCAAGTGGCGATGCCTATGTCGGACAGACGACGGCACGCCAATGTTCTGTCGGCCAGCAGCCGGTCGACGACAGCCCTCCCCGATCAGGAGGAAGAGCTGCCCAACTGGCGGAGCAGCGTGCTTGTTGCCGGGTAGACGACGGGATGCCAATGTTCTGTCCGCCAGCAGCCGGTTGACGACCTGTCGGGTCACGCCCGCCTAAGTCCTCAACGGGGTAGCCGACCATTACCTTGGCAACGTGGTGGTTTCGTACGTTTAGGTCTGGCGGGTCTTCTGAGGTGACCTCTGTCCACCCAGTTTCCAGTCCGTCCACTGGTTCCGCCGCTGTAGTGGAGCGCTCTACCATCGTTCCGCTAGGCGATGGGCTAGTCCATCCTTTCTCGACCTCCCGCCCACGAAGCCGCTATTTTGTCTGTCGGCTACCAGAGGTTGACACCACTAGCTACCTTGCCCATGGCCCGACGCCCGTGATCCGGTCGACAGTGATGTGGGTGATGTAACCGGGTAGGGCAGCCTCAGGCGGTGGGAACTGAACCTCAGGCCCAAGGTACGTGTGAGCGAGCCGCTGGAGAAGAGCGGGAGCGCCCCCTGCGGAGATACGAGCCATCCCGTGGATGACGAGGTACTCAACGAGGCCGTGCTCGTTGTAGCCGCTCGTCTCGAACGACACGGCAACCCGAGGGTCGTCGCGGATGTTGCGGACCTTGCGGCGCTCTGCCAAGTGTCCGGCGACAATCTCGTCACCATCGAGGCCGACCCATACAATCGACACTTGGGGGCTGCCATCGGGTTCCAGGGTGACGAGGTGCGCGAGCGCCGAGGACTCGAGTACCGCCCGAACGCTCTCAGGGATCGTGCTCATGCGAAAAGATACCGCGATCGAGAAAAAGGACTCAAGACCGTCATCGAGATCGAACAACCGGAAGTTCCTGGATCTCTGCTGCCGGATTCCTGAGCCGGCACCTTACCGTCGAATCACCGTTCAGAACTCTGAGGTAGATGGTCGCAGCGCACACACCACCGAAAATTGGCGCAATCAGATAGATCCACCAGTCCGTGAACTTGCCGGCGACAATCATCGGACCCAGGGCCCGTGCGGGATTCACCCCAGCGCCAGTGATCGGGCCACTGATGAAGATGGCCGTAGCCAATGCGAATCCGATGGCCACCGCTGCGACTCCCTGCGGCACGCGTGCGTCGGTAGCCACGGCGAGCACGACAAGCACCAGGAGAAACGTCACGATCGCTTCTGCAGCGAAGACACGCCCGATGCCCACCCCGGCCGCTGGGACTGTCGCACCCAGGCCGGCCAGTGATCGTGCTTTGCTCCCAAACAGTAACCACGCGGAGAGCGCGGCCAAGATGGATCCGGCAAATTGGGCGATCATATAAAGGGCGACCGATCTCGCGGGAAACTGTCGGTTTAGGGCGAGACCAATCGTCACAGCAGGATTGACATGGGCGCCAGAGATGTGGCCAAAACTCGCCACAACTACGACAAGTGCGATTCCCCCGGCAATCGGAATGGCCAGCGAGTTGAAGGGGGCGCCGGCGACGGGCTCAGCCAATGTGGCACCGATCGCGGTGCTGATAATGGCGAGTACCGGACGAAGGTTCCGATCAGTTCAGCCGTAAACGAGCGAACCGCATCGTCACCGATCCTGTGCCCATGCAGACCCGAGGCAACCCGGACGCGACTCTCACGCCCGGTTACTAACCACTTCGATGTTGTCAGCGTCACAATCGCCTGCTTTCGGTGTGGTGCAACCATAAGATCTGCAAAATCCACTGCCTTCAGCTTCGCTGATTCCTAACGACAGCCGAAACGCCGTTTCGTCGCAAAGAGAACGGTCGACGGGACCTCATTCCCTCCGATTCACAACCGCCTCCGTCCCTGTAGTAGGTCGCTCCACTACAGGGACGGAATGCCTACCGTGTTCGCTCTGCCGAACCGAGCTTGCGGCTCGATGATGAGGGCGCGTCGGCGGTTACGACTTGATGAAGTCCAGGCTCTGCGTTGATGACCTCGGCGTGAACCGTAGGCATGCCGTGCGGAAACCCCGGGTAGTCTTCAGTGTCCCATTCTGCAGAAGCTTGACGGTGAGAGGAGCCGAGTCCGCGTACGGGACGATCTGGTCGTCGTCACCGTGCATGACGTGCACTGGAACGCTGATCTTCTGGAGATCCTCGGTGAAGTCGGTCTGAGAAGGCAACGATTCCCTCATAGTGCGCATTGGCAGCTCCCATCATCCCCTGTCGCCACCAGTTCTGAATGATCGCTGTCCGAAGGCTCGGCGCCGGGCCGGTTGTAGCCATAGACCGGCCCTGACGCCACTGCCCGGTAGAACTCGGAGCGATTCGCGGCCAGCTGAGCCTGAAGATCATCGAACACACTCTTGGGCTCGCCGCCAGGATTGGCATCTGTCTTGACCATGAGCGGCGGAATCGCCTCATTATGGCGGCCTTAGCGACGCGACCCTCGCCATGCCTGGCGATGTAGCGGATGACTTCGCCGCCCCCTGTTGAGTGCCCGACGTGAACAGCCTCCTCGAGATTGAGATGTGCAGTCA
>CAWJGN010000001.1:0-62964 GCA_963842415.1 uncultured Acidimicrobiaceae bacterium | reverse complement strand
GGCGGGTCCCGCGCTACTCCAACGACGCGGGGCCACACTGAGCTATCGCTGGGGTCCGACGGGAGCGGTTTCCTACTCCCTTTGACCGTTCCGACCCGGGCGGGCCCGAGCGACAGCCAGGGACCTGCGGCCTCAGTTGCGGTCGGCATCCCGCGCCCGCCGAACGTATCGGATGCAATCGGCGAGCAGAAAACGATGTGCCACGCCTGGACACCCGGACCAGTCCGGCTGCACCTGGGCCGCCCCTTGGCACCTAGCTAGCCTGAGAGTGGCTCCAGTCGTCCTGCGTTGAGCTTGGCTGATTTCCGGGGGTGCGCCGATCATGTTCAGAGGTCGAAAGCTGCGGGCAGCGGTCTTTTTATCGTCAGCTGGCGTTGCTACTGGCTTTGCCAGACGGCATCTGTGGGTACTGCGGCCCAGTTCGCGTTCGCCGGCGCCGTCTTGATGGTTGCCATCGCCTGCACCTGGGCGGCCGGGATTCTCGAATCGGCAACCAAGCACTGAGTCGCCGAGATGCCTCTTACGTGACGACCAGAAGCAGGACCACGAAGAGGGCGTAGGCCGCGATGATGAATGCGCCTGAGAGTACGCCGCAGCCCCTGCCCGGAATAGGAGAGCACCAAGGTCAAGGCCGTGAGCCCCACGTACCAGCCAGCGACGAGGAGGCCTGATCCCGACGGCTCGGCCAGGCCGATGATCGTGGCGGGTATCAAGAGACCGGCCGTCACGTTGAGCGAGTTCGAGTTGAGCGCGGTACTCAGCGTCGCCGCACCACGACCTCGCCGGGCCAGGTAGACGGCGGATACCGCGTTGGGAAGGCTGGTCACGGCGGCCAGCACGAGGCCACCGACGATGATCTCAGGGACGGCGAAGTGCACGCCGAGCGAGACGGCGCCTCGCTCCATGGCGATGCTGGCCGCGACGACAACGACCAAAGCTGCGCCCGCCATGACCACGTCGCCCGCCGTGCCTCGTCGAGGGTGGATGGCTTCTTCGAGTTCGATCTCCTCTTCGACGATGGCGGAGCTGAGCCATGCCGTCCACCTCCTCTCGGGGCCGAGGCGTCCAAGGACGCTTCGGTGCGCGCCGAGGAGGACGATGTAGGGGACCAAGACGGCGAGGACGACGGCCAGGCCCGCGCCCGCAGAGAGCTGGCCCCCCACACTGAAGAGACAGGTCACCGCGACCAACATGGCAACGGTGCCACTGAGGATCACGACCTTTCGGTGCAGGTTGATGCGACCGGCAACAACCGCTCCCAGGCCGAGCAGCGCGGCCAGGTTGAACACGTTCGAACCGAGAACGACTCCGGCGCCAATCGTCGCTTGGTGATGTGCCAACGCCGTGATGGAGGCGGTGATCTCGGGTGCATCGGCCGCGACAGCGGCGACCATGCCGAGCAGGGCTTCGGAGAGCCTCAGCCGCTCACCCACCCGTTCGAGGCGTGAAACGAGCACCCAGCTCGTGGCCAGGCTGACGACGGCCCCGACGAAGAAGGCAAAGAAGGAAAGTCCCACGCTCATGGCTCAATCCCGACTTGACTCGCCTCGCCTGGGCACGGGTGTGGCGACGAAAGCCAGTTGGGTGGATCCAGGTGACACACGTCCAGCTCCTGAGGGGCATGAACCTTCGATGTGCCGACCAGGCTTCCCGGCTCTCCGCCGTGTCAGCGTACAGTTCGCCGACTAAGCGCCCCTGCCCCCGAAGTGTGACAGGGCGAAGTGGCCCGGATCCGGTTCGATTCGGGACCCGATGCACGGCGAACCGGCGTCGGGGGCGCACCGGATCTTGCCCGGGCCGCCCCCCACCTTGACCGAGTGACGATGTGCACCCTCGCAGCGGTGCGTCCGTGCGTGCGTCCGCCTCCCGCCTCGACGGCGGATGCGGACGGCGCGACGCCAGCGGGCGCCTCCGAAGGCGAGGGGCAGCGCATGGGCCACTGTGCCAAGCCACCAGCCCACGCCGACGCACCGCAGCACCCACGCAACCGCCAACGAATGAGCGCCGACTACGCCGGCACGAAAACCTACGAGTCAGGGCGGGTCTTCAGGCCCGCTCGCTCAAATCCCCCTTCAGTCCCTCACCCTTTTCAAAGGGCTGCACACTCCAACGCACGGACCGTCGCTCGCGGAGTGGATCGGCTCGTTTAGGGCCTTCGTTACCACCACCGGGGTTGATTATCCCCACACCCTTGAAGCACGGCAACCAGTCCAACGGACACCGGAGCGTGGAGGAAGCTCATCGCCTCATAGGAGCTGGGACCCTGCGACGGGAGTTCACCGGGGACTAGCCGGGCGTGCGATCCGCTGTCCAACTCAGCGCACCAGCTGACGTGGTGCCTCGCCACACCCGCCACAGACACCACACATGTCTTTGGCGGACAGGACCTCTCAGTGTATGCAGGATCTATGGCCGCCTCCGCCTCACTCCCGAACGCCGATAATGTTCATTATGTTTAGCTGCGGCGAATCCGAGGAGGGAGCAGACGAGCTCCCGTCACGGGACCGATGCACGACACTCCTCTCTCCTACATCCGGCGGTGACGGGATCTGAGAACGTCGGGGCGGGTTGTGGCCCAATGAGCCCTCCTCGAAGTTGCCAGGGCTGGGCGTGTTCGCGTTCGCGCCGGCTGATACGGCTGACATTGCTTGGTGGTCTCCGTGAGGTGGGTCCGGCGGGCGGGTCATCTCGGTCCGATATGCAATGGCTTGAGGGAAGACTGCGTGGGGGGTCTCAGCCCATCGACCGGGTGGCCCGGCCGCGCCTTCGGTATTGGTCGTGTCCGATCAGCGAGAGTCGACCAGAGTGAGGCGGCAGGAAAAGGGCTTGCATTGAGTCTTGTAAATCTGTAAAGTGACAGCCGATACAGCCCCTTGGTTAAAGGTTCAAAGCCCGGACAGCGGGGAAGGCGAAGAACCAGGTAGAGGCTTGTTTCAGTAGATCAGGAAATCGAGTAGTATCCCCGGGATGTCCGGGGATTTTTGCGCGGGTGCATTTCGCCGTATTTCGGCGTCGAGGCGCTCCCGATGAGCGGCGCTCCCCCACTCTCGGATCCCGAGGTCGCAGCCGAACAGGAGTACCTCGGTCGGGCACTGACCTCGCTTGCGGCCATGCGGCACGGGCCGAACAGCTCCTGCGAGACCTCGTGGCGGCCGGTAACCCGGATCTCGACTACGTCGCGGCCCTGTCGCGCCGGGTCTCGCTCCTAGAGGACAGCCCCCGCCCCCTGCTTTTTGGGCGCATCGACGAGGAGGACGGGCCCGACCTGGCACATCGGTCGCCGTCACGTCGAGGACGAACGCGCCGATCCGGTCGTGGTCGATTGGCGCGCACCCGTCGCCGTCCCCTTCTACCGGGCCAGCACCAAGGAACCGCTCGGGCTCTCGCGGCGACGTCAGATCATGGTGGACCGAGGCTCGGTGGTTGCCGTCGCCGACGACGTGTTCGGAGGCGTCGATGCCGACGCCGGCAGCACGCGGCTCGCGGGGCGGCGACGCGCTGCTGGCCGAGCTCGAGCGGGCCCGCACCGGCGAGATGCTCGACATCGTCGCCACCATCCAGGCTGAGCAGGACGAGATCATCCGCGCTCCTCTCGGCGAGCTGCTGACCGTGCAGGGAGGCCCGGGTACCGGCAAGACAGCGGTTGGGCTCCATCGGGCTGCGTTCCTCCTCTACAACCATCCCCCACTTAGCCGGGACGGGGTGCTCGTCCTCGGGCCAAGCCGAGCATTCTTGCGCTACATCGCGCAGGTCCTGCCATCCCTCGGCGAGGAGGCGGTGGTCCAGACCACGATCGCCGACATCGCGCCAAAGGCCAAGGTCCGGATCGAAGAGCCGCTCGGCGTCCGGCGACTGAAGGGCGACGCGAGGATGGGCGCGGTGCTCCGGCGCGCGCTTGAGGGCCGGCGGCAGCGCCTTGAGAGCGACGTCAGTCTGCGCGTCCGTTTTGCCCGCGCCTCGCTGAGCGCGGAGCGGCGTCAACGAGCTCGTCGATTCCATCGTCGCCCGCCCGGCCCCCTACAAGGCGGGACGTGCCGCCCTCCGCGCCCGCTTGGTCGAGCGAGGCCCGACGGCGTCTTCCGGAGGTCGGCCCGCCTGGGTGCCGACGAGGCCTGGTTCGAACGGAGCTCACCGCGACCGACGAGTTCAAGGCACTGCTCGACACCCTGTGGCCAACGGTCTCCCCTGCCGCGCTCGTCCGCGATCTGCTGTGCTCCCGGACCCAACTCGAGCGCGCTGCGAGCGGCCTCTTCGCCCACGACGAGTGGCCGATGCTGCTGCGCGGCCCGCGACGCGTCGGGCAGCGTCGACGAGCTGGAGCGTCGATGACCTCGCGCTCCTCGACGAGGCATCGTTTCTCACGGGCGGACGCACCAGGACCTACGGCCACATCGTCGTGGACGAGGCTCAGGACCTCACGCCCATGCAGTTCCGCATGGTTGCGCGGCGTGCGCCTTCAGGGTCGATCACCGTCTCGGGCGACCTGGCGCAGGCGACCGGGCCTTGGGCCTACGCCGACTGGAGCGAGGTCCGGGCTCACCTCCCCGATGCCGCTGCGCACGCGCCACGAGGAACTGACGCTCGGCTACCGGGCCCCGGGCCGGGTCTTGGGCTACGCGTCGCGTCTCCTGCCGCTGGCGGCGCCCGGCGTCACCCCGACCTCCTCCATCCGTGCCGGCCGTACGGACCCCGCCATAGAGCAGGTAGATCCCGACGAGCTCGCACCGGCCGCACTCGCCGAGGCTCGGGCCTTGGCGGATCACTACGCGCTGGTCGCGATCATCACCCCCGACGAGCTACGTCGCGACCCTCACCGCGCTCGCCAGAGGGCAACGGGACGTCGGCGTCCTCGAGCGCGACGCCATGACCCGTCCCGTGACGATCGTGCCTGCAGGCGCGGCCAAGGGCCTCGAGTTTGATGCCGTCGTCGTCGTCGAGCCCTCGGCGTTCGCTGGGGACGGCCAACGAGGGCTTCGGCTCCTCTATGTCGCGATGACCCGACCCATCCAGCACCTGAGCATCGTCCACGCCCTCCCCCTCCCTGACGTGCTCAACGGCTGAGCGTCGCCCGGTCCCCTACGATCCGGTGCATGGACGTAGAAGGCAAGGTGGCCCTGATCACGGGTGGAAGCAACGGCATCGGCGAGGGCGTGGCCCGGCACCTGGCGGGCGCCGGCGCGCACGTCGTCCTCGCCGACGTCGACACTGCCCGCGGCCAACAGATCGCTGACGAGCTCGGCGGCCGCTTCGTGCGCACCGATGTCGCCGACCCCGCCGCGAGCACCGCCGCGGTCGCCGCCGCGGTGGAGGCCTTTGGTGGCCTCCACATTGCCCACCTCAATGCCGGCGTCACGTCGTGGTGCGGAATGGGCGACGACTTCGATCCGGAGGCGTACCGCCGCTCGATGTCCATCAACCTCGACGGCGTCGTCTACGGCATTGCGGCGGCGCGCCGAGCCATCAAGGCGAGTGGCGGCGGCACGATCGTGGCCACGGCATCGATGGCGGGCCTCGTACCGGCGCCCTTCGACCCGATCTACGCGGCGAACAAGCACGCCGTCGTCGGACTGACACGCTCGCTCGGGCAGGTCTACGAACCAGATGGCATCCGCGTGCACGCCTTGTGCCCCTCCTTCGCCTACACCAACATCATCAAGGGTTCCGAGCAAACCCTGCTCGACATGGGCTTCCCCATCATCGAGGTGGCCGACGTCGTCGACGCCTTCCAGCGGATCCTCGACTCCGACAGCACCGGTCAGTGCTGGTACGTCGTCGCCGGCCGGCCGAGCGAGCCGTTCCAGTTCCGCCGTGCTCCCGGACCCAGGCTCGATTGATCCGCTTCATTCCGAGTCCCGCCGGTAAAATGCCGAACAGCAGCAACCAACCGGCGATGGGTCCCGCCGGGGGGCTCGGCCCCGAACCGCCGACGCGACATGGCTAATGGCTCCTAGGAGGCGGCGCAGGAGGGCCGAGCCATGGACGAGCAGCTGCACGAAAACGGCCAGGAGCTCACGGTCGCCGCGCGCGTACCCGGCCCGCAATCGGAGCGGAGAGGGCGAACCGGACCTCCTCGACGAGCCCGCCCTTCCCCTCCTCGGTCTGTCCCCAACGACGATCGCGGCGATCTTCGTCGGCGGCGCCTTGGGCACCATTGGCCCGCTACCTGTTGGCGGCCCACCACCCAATCGCTGCCGGGTGCCTTCCCGTGGGTGACCCTGGTCGTCAACTTGAGCGGGTCCTTCGCCATCGGCCTCCTCTTCCCGCTCACCGAGCGCGTCTCGCATCCGCGCGCCCGCGTTGCGGCCTCTCGTCGTTGTGGGATTCCTCGGCGGGTGGACCACGTACTCCACCCTCGCCGTCGACGTCGCCCTCCTCGGAAAGGACGGCGACCTCGTCACCTGCCTCGCCTACCTCGTCGCAACGGTGGCCGGCGGGCTGGCCCTTGTCGTCGCCGGGCACGACCTCGGCCGCAGACTGGCAGCGCGATGAGCGCCTCCTCCCCCACTCTCGGCTTGGCGCTGCTCGTTGCCTGCGCGGGCGGCGTCGGCGCCCTCGCGCGTGCGCTCCTGATCCATCACATCGGCGTGCGCCGCGACGACCCCCTGCCCGTGGGCACCATGGTGGTGAATGCCTCGGGTTCGCTCGTCCTCGGCGTGCTCACCGGGCTCTCCCTTTACCACGGCCTCGGTCCGCACGTGCTGGCTGTGGTGGGCGTCGGCCTCTGTGGTGGCTACACCACGTGGTCGACCTCCAGCTGGGAGACGGTCCACCTGGTGCACACCGGCCATCGCACCGAGGCGGTCGTCTACACGTTGGGCAGCCTGGTCGTGTGTGTCGGCGCAGCAGCCGCCGGGATCGGGCTCGTCGGCCTGCTCTGAGCGCGGCAAGGTGAAGCGTAGGTCTTAGCCTGGAACCACCGATCGACCATCTGAGTGAGCATCGCTGACGTGATATGCAAGGTGAACGGTCCCAACGGCCCGAGCGTGACGTCTTCGACGGCCTTGGGGCGTGCGAGTCCAGGCGTTTCATGATGTGCGTGGGTTGTCAGCGCCTGGTTCGGTCGTCTGCGGTGCGCCGGCCGCGGCGGTGGGGTTAGAGCGGGACCGGCGGCAGAGCGCGGAGGAGAGCGAGTGCTCGGTCGAAGAGTTCCGCCCATGGCCAGTGCAGCGGCGTGCGGAGCGTGTGCGTTCCAGAACGGCTGACGAGACGACCGGGGACCGAGAAGAACCGAGTGCGCACCGTGCGCGCCACGACGAGCTGGTCCTCGGGGGTGAGCTCGCCGAGCAAGGCGGACCAGCGGATGAGGTTGTGGGCCAGGGCGGCGCAGAGGAGCCAGGCCGCGTTGGCCGAGAAGTTGCCCGACGGGACGTGCTCGAGTCCCGCCCCTTCCTTCAGGTCTCTGATGGCGAGTTCGACGTGGGCGTGGGCGCGGTGGAAGGCGTCGACGTCGACCACGTCTCCTTCGAGATCGGTGACGAAGGCGAAGTGACGCCACTCGGGCCACAGCATCGCCTGGGCTCCGACGAGCCGGGTCCGACGCACGATGAGGCGGCGACCTTTGTATTCGCACTCCGCCACCTCGGCCATTCCGTCGGGGGTGTACTCGATCGGGGTCCAGGCGCCCTCGTCGATGGAAGATATGGCGCTGAGCACGGACTTCACCATGTGGACGCCCATCGTGTAGCCGACGTTGAGGCGCTCGAGGGTGGCGATGGTCGCATTCGACCAGAACCCCGAGTCAAAGCGCATGATCAGCTCGCCGGCCGCCCCAGCCCGGCGCAACCGGGCCACGAGCTCTTCGACGAAGCGCTTGGTGCCCCGCTGCGTGTTGGCCGCGCCCTTGCGCATCCGGACATGAAGGAGCTCACCGGTGGCGGCCAAGGTGGCGAGGAGGGGGTGGTAGCCGAACTTCTTGTTGTAGCCGTAGCCGGCACCGTGTTTGGCTTTGCCACACACCTCAGCGATGGTCGAGTCGAGGTCGACGACGCACTGCCCGGCGCCGGGACCGGCCCCGAGGCTCCAGGCCCGGCGCAGTGCCTCGGCGAAGGCGGCATCGAGCTGTCGGACGTGACCGAAGGTGAAGGCCCGCAAGAAGGTGCCGAGCGTCGAGGGTGCCATCACCCGGTGACCGAGCACCGAGCCGGTGGCCCCGGCCCGCAACATGTCAGCGTGCTCGATGTGCCAGCCACCGGCCACCATGGCGTGCACCAAGGTCAGCACTTTGCGCCCAGGCAGTGCACCTCCGACCCGCCCTGACAGGTCGACCGTGGCGTTGATCAGGCGCTCGAGACCGAGGCGAGCGACCAACGTCGCCACCAACAACAAGCCGGCATTGGCCACCAGGTTCGGCTCGTCGAAGGTCACGCCAATCCGGTCAATCCGCGGATACTCGGCATCACAGAAAGTGCCTCCTGACGCTGGTGTGAATCGTGACGTGGCAATCACAATTCTCCCAGGCAGGGAGGCACTTTCCGCGGATGCGCGACGACGTCACCGTGTCATCGGTCGGTGGTTCCAGGCTTAGGCAGCACGCCCCGCGTGATTTCGCAAGGCCGTTTCAGCTTCGAATCTGTTCGTGATGGGTACGCCGATGCCCAGCGGCAGTGCCTCGTCAACCCGCTCCTCGCACGCGTCGGCATCGGACCTCCCAGCGCCCATCTGGACGTCGCATTAGCTTTGGCTGATGCTGCGGGCGGATCGCCGACACTCACTCAAAGGTATGTGCCCAGCGACGTACGACCAATAGGTGACTGGCTTCTGTCTCGAGAAATTCGCGTAATCGTCACAGACCCGCTGACAATCGGCTTCGGTTCGCCGTCTCTGCCTGGTCGATCCGTCCTCGCACGTCAGTGCGTTCGTGACGGCTGAAACCGACACTCCGGGTGCTGGGTAGCTCTATGGGTGCGGAGAGGTTGCCACCCGGTGGCGTCGAGGTGCCGAACTAGCCGATGTTACGAAAGATGTAATCGTTTCCCTCACCACAATCCGATGATTCGTTAGGACTGAAAAGCCGAATCGCCTTGGACGTTCCGACCGCACGTTCGGGCGGTGGTTGGGCTGGGAGCCGCGTGGTGTCAGAGAAGATCGAAGAGGCGGAACGGGCCCCTCTTGGCGGCGTCGCCGATGACGCGGCCATCGTCGAAATGGCGCGCCGCGACGTCGGCGTCGTGATCCAGCACGGAGTGACGCTCTGTCCAGACACCGACCGGGTAGGCCACGGTGGCAGCTCGAGGGCGACCGACTGGGAGCCCCATCATGGCTGAGAGTCCTGCATTCGGGTCGACTGCCGCAGTCCCTCCAGAAGCCGTAGAAGACGGCTTGCCTCCATTTGGCCGAAGCGGGTCGGGCGGGAAACTGACGTGGGTATCCCGGCTCAGCCCTATGGCGCTGGGCTATCTCATCGGACCGATCGCACTCGTGGTCATCCTCCTCATGATGCACTATGGCCTGGTCATCCGTCAGTCCGTGTGGCTCTGGATCGCCGTCTTTGCCTTGATTCCCACGACCAGCCTGATGGCCGACCAGTTGTCTCGGCGTCGACCCTCGACTTCGTCCACGAACATCCGGATTGCTCAGAACGTCGCTGCGGTCACCGTCGTGATCTACCTCACCGGCTGGGGACCCGTCTTGGTGTTGGCCTTTGCGTTTGTGGCGTTGGAGAACATCTCCCACGAAGGATCGCGTATCTGGCGTGTCGTCACGTTCTGGAGCCTGCTCGGCGTCGCCACCGGTCAGGTTGCGATCAGTGCGGGATGGGCACCATCTTTTCTTTCCGACCCACACGCCAATGCGTTGGCGTTCATGGGGGCGTTCCTCTTGTTCTTCATCATCCGCATGGCGGGCGCGGTCATGGCGAAGAAGGAGAAGGCCGAGGACCTCGTGATCCACAGCGAGGATAGGTTCCGATCGCTGATCCAGAACTCGTCCGACGTCACCATGGTCGTGAACGAGGGAATCTGTACCTACGTGAGCCCGTCCGTGAGGCCGATGCTGGGGTTCGCGCCAAGCGAAGTGGTCGGCCGTTCTGCTCTCGAGTTCGTACACGAAGAGGACAGGGAGCGCGTCAGTTCTCAGATCAGATCGGACTCATCGGCCCCGGAAGGTATCGCCGTCCAATTCCGTATGCCACGCGAAAGACAGCACGCTCAGGCTCGTCGAAGCAGTCGTCGCGGACCAGCGTAACCGTCCCTCAGTGGGAGGCCACGTCGCGAGCCTTCGCGATATCACGGAGCGCACGAAGTCTGCCGAGAATCTGCAGCGTGCACAAGAGAGCTTCCGGGTTCTCTTCGAGCAGCACCCGCGTCCAATGTGGGTCTACGACCTCGAGACCCTTCGATTCCTCGAAGTCAATGATTGTGCCACTGAACGCTACGGCTTTACCCGGAACGAGTTCCTCTCGATGACAATCGCCGACATCAGGCCCGAAGAGGATGCTCAGGAGCTGCGGGCCTACCTGCGAGTCGAAAGCCCGGACCAGAACTACGCCGGGATCTGGCGCCATCGAACCAAGGATGGTGAGATCATCGACGTAGAGGTCACCACGCACACCCTGGATTTTCGCGGTCGTCGAGGCGGGTTGGTCATGGCCCAGGACATCAGCGAACGAATACGCCTCGAACGCCAACTCTGGGAGAGCGCGCTGCACGACCCATTGACCGGACTGCCGAACCGCGCTCTCCTGCTCGACCGGGTCAACCGGCTGAATGCACAGGCTGTGCGCTCAAATGCTGACGCAACCGTTTTGTGTCTGAATCTCGACCGTTTCAAGCTGGTCAACGAAGCTTACGGTCGCGACGTCGGCGACCGCCTGATCCGCGCCTGTCGGAGAACGCCTCGTCAGTGCGCTCCCTGACGTCGATACTGTCGGACACGTCGGTGGCGACGAGTTCGTCGTCTTGGCTCTATCTTCGGCTGAGCTTGTGGCCGAAGATCTGGGGCGCACAGTTCTCGATGTCATCGGATCGGAGCCTTTTAACCTTCATGGGCACGAGCTGAAGGTCACAACAAGCGTCGGCATCACTGCGGGGAATTCTGACCACGGTGGCGATCTCATCCAAAGTGCAGACATCGCTCTCACGATGGCCAAGGCCGAGGGCGGGAATCGCTGTTTGACCTTCGCGCAGGAGATGCAGACCGCTGTCGATGCCAGAGCCCAGTTGACGATTGATCTCCACGAGGCAGTGAGTGCCGGACAATTCGAGACGTTCTACCAACCCGTCGTCCGATCCAAAGATCTCAGCGTCGTCGGGGTGGAGGCTCTGGTCCGCTGGCGCCACCCGATGCTTGGGCTGATCCCCCCTGCGCACTTCATCTCATTGGCCGAAGAGATGAACCTCATTGGCGACGTCGGAAGGCTCGTCCTGCGACAGGTGTGCAACGAAGCGAAATCGTGGCAGCAGCGACACAAGAAGCTCGCTGTTGCAATCAACGTCAGCGTTTTCCAGCTGAGATCGGACGAGTTCATCTCCGATGTACGCGACGCCATCGAGTTTAGTGGCATCGACCCTTCAGGTCTGGTCCTCGAGGTCACCGAGAGCGTTCTCATCAATGATCCCCAGACGGCGCTCGAACGGCTCAGAGCACTCAAGGAACTCGGGGTACGACTGGCAATCGACGACTTCGGGACCGGGTACTCATCACTCAGCTATCTGAGACAATTTCCCTTCGACATCCTAAAGATCGACCGGTCCTTCATTGCCTCGATGTTGGACTCAGCGCAGGCCTCGACGATGGTGCAAACCATGATTCAGCTGGGCCGGCGCCTCAAGCTGAGAGTCATTGCAGAGGGCGTGGAGTCGGAACAGCAGCTGGACCTGTTGCGAAGGCTGCACTTTCAGGAGATGCAGGGCTATCTCTTCTCGCGACCGATCGATGCGGAGACGATGACGTCATTGCTCAGCGAGTTGTCGCGGAATGCAGAGTCTGAACTCTGCTGCAGCTCAGGAACGATCTCTTGTAGAGCAGCTCGGCGAACGTCTACCGTCTAGCGGCCCTCATCGGGATGCTGACGGGGACCTCCGGATGTCACGAGGCAAACATCGAGCACCGGTTTACGAGGATCCCAGCAGATCCCAACGATTGCCTGATACATCCAAAAATACGGCGACCTTGCCGTAGGGCTCCGTGCGTGGTGGTGATACGAACTCCACGCCGCCTGACACCATCCGTTGATAGACCTGATCGAACGTTTCTACGCGGAGAAAGAAGCCAACTCGGCCGGCCACCTGATTCCCTACGATTGAGGCCTGCTCGTCTCCTTCAGCCTGTGCGAGGAGAACGCCCGTCTGTCCTCCCGGCGGTCGCACGACGACCCATCGCTTCGGCTGTCCGGCGTTGGTCACCGACGGCGAATCTTCGACCAACTCAAAACCGAGTTTCGCGACGAAGAACGCAATCGCCTCGTCATAGTTCTCAACGATCAGCGTGACCAGCTCTAACGAAGTCACTCGGCTAGTTTTCCACGAGACAGGACACTGACGGCCACTGATGCCACTTGCGGAGGCGGCGTCGAGGCGTCGATTTGGTGTGTCTGTCTGAGGCCCGGTTGTCGTGCAGCGGGCTAGAGGGCTGCGCAGTTACCGCTTCCTGGCATGGTGACCATGATGGAACGCCGTCGCGAGGAGTGTCTCGACCGTTGAGAACGGAATGGCCTTCACCTGCGAAGCTGACGGCGCGACGATTGTCACCGGATCACCGTAACCGCTGAGATTGATTGTCGCGTTCACGCCGATCGTCTTCTTCTTTGCTGCAACTGAGGCCGTTACGTTTGCCTGTACCAGCCGATCCGACGAATCTGCCCACAGGCTTGCGGTGATCGTCGTTCGTTTATGCGCAGCCACAATATGGTTCCCCGTGGCGGTGACCCCGTCGATCGTGGAGGTGGGCAACGGGGTCACCGTAGCGTGATGAGATCGGGCGAATCCGACGATGGAGTTCACGTCGCCGATGGCGGAGGCGACCTTAGAGAAAATCCCGGAGACCTTCGATGCAGCCTTGGAAGGCAACGTCACAGAGATCCATGGTGCACCGATTCGGGATTGGAGGCTGGGCACATCGAGGTAGATCGTGTTTTGGGCCAGCACGGCACTGACCATCTCGGCTGACGCTGTTCCGCCAGGAATCAATGCGGCTACTGCAGGTGGGAGATTGACGGTGAGCGAGACCTCGTCGCTGGCACTATCGGCTTGTCCCGTTCCAGTGAGAGTGACGGGCGATGACGTCAGGCCGCTCAGTGACACGCTGTAGTCGAAACTCGCAGTCGAGGCCGGAGCGGCGGCGGCGACACCAACCAGTCCGACGGTGCCGCCAAACCCGAGGATGCCGCCCACCCCGATAGAAGCCACCAACCTGGATTTCGTCCTCATACCGAGGGATCCCCCCTTCGGGTGGCCCGACTACGCCGTCCGGCTCCGAGCATAGAATACACAGCAGTTGAGGTCGAGTGTCGTCACCTTTCCTGGCAGGCTCTCGCTCTTCATGGCCCTGAGCTTTCGAACGACAAACCGAAGAGAAAGCTCTCACCAACAGGTGACTACGCCGATGAAGGTGGCGGCCGAGTCTCGATCGCGATTGCGATTCGTTCAAAACCCAGAGTTCTTCGGTGAATCGCGCTGCCCAGGGCCAAAAGGCCTCCGCAAACCGACTCATCCCGAACGCAGCGTGCTGCGACAGCTGACAACTCGAATTGGACTTGTCGCGGATCCCAGGTTTATGACCGGTCGCAACGTCTTCAAAATCACGACGCCTCTCGCTCGAGGTGAGCCTTGTGAGCGAGCTTGATGACGTCCTCTGAAACCGCTCGCTTGTTGCCTTCATGTGCCGGATGGTGCGCTGGGCAAGCCAGATATGGGGTGCCTTCGACCGGCTTCCCAAGTCGTAGACATCCTTTCACGTGGCAATTGTGGTGGCGGTAGACGGTGATGATGCTGCCAAGGATGAGGAAGTCAGGAATCGCACCACCGAACCCAGACCAGAACCCGTACCAGGTTCCGGACTCAGCATCCGCACCGGTATACCGCAAGAACCAATGAGCAGAATCAGTCCAGAAGACACTGGCGAGGATTAAGAATCCAATTACAACGAGCAGCAAGCCAATAAGAAGACCCCGTTTCATTGCCTTACCCCTGACTTCTCGCTGTTGGCATTCGCTCCAAATACCACTTCGATCTCAGACCGATTCACCAGCCCGACTTCCTCACCGTCCGAGAAGTATCACACGGGGCTTCTTGGACGTCATTGATATGGAAACACACCGGCTCGTCTGCTTCGATGTCCAGTCGAGGAGCCGCCGCGGCGACGAAACTACACAGCAGGTGATTCCGATAATGTCCGCGTTTAAGCGACGATGCTCAGGGGTCTGGAACGACCGGCCCGTTCGCCACGGCTTCGGCGTCTGCCACCGCATCCACCGCCACGACCTCAGCCGGCGTGGCGCCGAGCCGGCGTTCGACGTCGGCCAGCCGGTCGCTGATCACCGATAGCCGTTGGCCCAGGTCGGCGTGGCCCTTCTTGAACTCTTCCTTGTTGGCGTCGGTGTGCTCCTTGATGAACACGGATGCAACCGTGGCGGTAAGTACGCCGATCAGGCCGATTCCCACCAGCATCAGGACCACGGCCACGAGCCGCCCACCCTCAGTGACGGGGTACCGGTCCCCGTAACCCACGGTGGTGACAGTAACGATGGCCCACCACAGGGCGTCGGGGTAATCGTGGATGTTGGTCCCTTTGGCCTTCTCCTCGAAGAGAAGCACGAGCCACGCCCCAAGAAAGAGCGTTACCACCACCGCGATGAGCACCCGAAAGAGGCTGTGGTGCTTCAGGATCGACTCCACGCGCAGTTCCCCCTCACGAAAAAGGAGGCTCATCTTTTCGATTCCCACGACATGCCAGCCCTGGAGGGGGGGCACCAACACGGTCGCCGGCTCTACAAACCGACGCCTGATATAGCCGGGCCTATCGGGAGTGATCACGAGGCGCACGAGGTACTCCACCAGCATGACTACCCAGAGCACGAACAGGCCGCCGACGAAGACTTTAGAGGCGGAACCATTGACGTCAGTGCTGAGTACGACGATGGCGAGGATGAGCCAGGCGACCCCGAGGACGGTCATCGGGAACTTCGTAACCCGTTCGATTCGGTCCACGAGATCGTGGCGCCCCCCCGACGGCTTCGCCCCAGCGATGACCTGACGCCGACGCTCCTCCCTGCGCGCGTTATCTTCGAGGCGCTCCTGCTCCAGCCTCTCCAACCGTTGAATGCGTTCGATACTCGACGGTTTCTTCGCCGTCGCGGTGGCTTGCACGGTTGTCACATCAGCCGAATCCTCCACAGTGAGAAAAGTTAGTGCGTGGGTTATCCACCAACGGGTCATCGCTATTGGCCAACCCACCCGAGTGACCCATGGGAGTCCGACTAACGAAAGCCAAGGTGGTTGGCGTATCACCCTGCCCCTGCCGGCGGTTCAGTGGCACACCAGGGTGTGAGGGCTCTACGCCCCAGCACTTCAACCGACGCCCGCGGCAGCTGTCTACGATGGAGGATGGTGATGGCCGTCCGTCGGGCGGTCGTGGTGCCGAGAACGAGGGACCGATCAAGCCTATGAAGGAGATCACCTCTTCGCAGACGTTCGAAGTCGAACACATCTCGATCCATGGTCACCGGATCGGCTACCGCCGTGGTGGTCGGGGCCCAGCGCTGTTGTTGCTCCATGGCATCGCCGGCAGTTCCCTTGCGTGGGTTCCCGCCATGAGGATCTTGCAGAGTGACTACACCGTCCTGGCCCCGGACTTCCTCGGGCACGGGGCATCCGAAAAACCTCTCGGCGACTACTCGCTCGGCAACCTCGCCACCGTTATGCGGGACCTGCTCAGTCTCCTCGGCATCGACCAGGCCACCGTGGTCGGGCAATCCTTCGGTGGTGGAGTGGCGATGCAGTTCTCCTATCAGTTCCCGGAGCGTTGTGATCGCTTGGTGCTTGTCGACGCCGGAGGCTTGGGGCGCGAGGTCAGCTGGATCCTGCGTCTCGCAACCCTGCCTGCGGCCGAGTACGTGATGCCGGCGCTCTTCCCTGCCTTCGTGCGGAACTGGGGGGACTCGGTCGTACGATTCTTGGGCGATCGAGGCTTCCGCAACGCAGAGGCGTTGGAGATGTGGCGCTCCTACAGGTCCCTGACCGAAGGCGAGAGCCGCCGCGCCTTCATCCGTACCATGCGGTCGGTTATCGACCCGGGTGGGCAATCGGTGAACGCCGCAGACCGCCTCTACTTGGCCGCACACATGCCGACGCTCATTGTGTGGGGCGACCATGACAGAATCATCCCGCTCGGCCACGCCTACTTAGCGCACGAGGCCATCCCCAACAGCAGGTTGGAGGTGATGCAGGGTGTGGGCCACTATCCCCAGGTGGAAGAGCCGGTCCGCTTCGTCGAGATCCTGAGGGAATTCTTGCGTACAACGGAGCCCAGCGGATTCAACGCCGACGATCTCCCCGGCTTGCTGCGCCAGGGCCCGCAGGACGAGCCGTCGCTTTCGAACACCACATCTACTGATTCCTAATTGTCGTCAGGTGCCGGGCGGTTTGCGCGACCTCTTCTGCTGGAATGGCGACACAGAGGCTCATGCATGAGCAGGGGTAAGCAACCCGCTCGAGGTGTCACGCAGGATTGAAGCACCGGCGGCGCTCATCTTCAAGATTCTGGCAAATCCGCAACGCCACATCGATTTCGACGGGTCTGGCATGGTCCGGGGACCTGTGTTCAACAGTCCCATTTCCGAGGTCGGCGACACTTTCACCATGATGATGCATCGGCTCGGTCGCGACTACCTCATGGTCAATCATGTAGTGGAGTACGAGCCGGATCGCCGCCTCGTCTGGGAACCCGCTCCGGGAGATGTCCCTACTGCTGGCGGTGACCCATCCAAAGTCGGCGTCCCTGCGGGTTACCGCTGGGGCTACAGGCTCACTCCGGACGGTGACGACGCCACCGTCGTCACCGAGGTCTTTGACTGCGGCCCCGCGGAGAACCGTCAACACCTCTTACGCGAAGACGGGCGGTGGATCAACGGGACCAATTCGGTGCTTGAGTCCATGGCGGCCAGCCTGGAAAGGCTCGAGAAGATCAGTACCGAGTAGAACCGCCGCCTATCGCAACTGAGCCCAATCGAGGCCTCAGTAAATTGCCGAGAGCCGAATGTCTCCCCGCCCGCTGTCGAGTGCTATTCGCCGGTAAAGCGAAACTCCGCCTGCCAGGGACCGTCGGAATGGACGACCTCCCAATAGCGCGTTTCGATGTTCTCGGGATCGAAGGCGGTGCCCGCAACGATCTGCCCGAGGATCGTCAGTGTCGCCACGCGGATGCCATCGGGCTTCAAATCGGCTCCGAGCATGGTGGCGGCCGATCGGAGCGCTGCTTTGCCGAGGGATACGGTCGCGAGGGCTGGGATCGGATTATCTGCGAAGCCGCCCCCCGTCAGATGATGGTGCCGGTGGTCGCCGCCCGCATGGCTGGTGCGGCCACCTGCGTCAGAACGATGGCGCTGATGACGTCAACCGCATAGGCCGTCTGCAGGTGCTCGACGTTCGAGCTCAGGAGCGTGTCCGGAGCTCCCATGACTGCGTTGTAGATGATGAGCCCGGGCGCACCCTGCTCGGCGTAGAGCTCAGCCATCCGAGCTCCCAGAGCTTCAGGGTCGCTGGCATCTGCCGCGATCGTGTCAACCTGGGCTCCGGTGTCAGCCAGGCTGTCGGCGAGATCGCGGAGCCCGTCCGTGCTGCGAGCCACCAAGGTCACTCGATAGCCGCCGTTGGCGAAACGACGAGCCACGGCCATTCCAAGACCCGGCCCGGCACCGACCAGCAGAAGGCGACGATCGTCGATCGAGGAACCGGAGTCACCTACCGAGTCATCGGGCACGAGCCTGGTTCCTTTCGGATCGAATGTCGTGGGAGGTGGGCTTCACATCATTGCAGGGTCGTACGAACTCGCATCTAGGAATCCCTAGACGGCTGACGCTCCTCCCGAGAGGGGTCGAGGGAGGTTCCGGTGCTCAGTTCACATTTCTACGGGCCAGGTGGCCAACGTGTACGACGCGAAGTGAGCCCGTTGGCCATCCGGAGGTTGTCCTGAATCTTGTGGGAAATAGGTGGCGGTCCCCCGCCTGATGCCTTCCGGCTGGTAGGTGTTCAGGCATCGAAACCAAGACCACTACCCACAAGAAGGGGACCACCACCAATGAAGAAGAAGCTACCTGTTGTGACCGTCGCGGCGCGGGACGAGGCGGCGCGCCTCGCTGACCTGCCTGCCGAGGCGACTGTCGCCCTCGAGGACCTGGCCGGTGCCATCAAGGACGGCTTCATGGCGTTCTGCTGCTCGGCCGGACTTGCCGTGGTCAGCGAGATCATGGCCGCCGAGATGACCGAGAAGGCCGGGCCCAAGGGACGCCACGATCGCGAGCGCACGGCGACGAGGAACGGCTCGGCGCCAGGTTCGGTCGTGCTCGGCGGGCGCACTGTGCCCGTCTCTCGTCCCCGGGCGACATTGAGCGAGGGAGGCGAGATGCACCTCGACTCCTACGCTGCCTTCAACGACCGGGACCTCCTCAGCCAACTCGCCGTCGAGCGCATGCTGGCCGGAGTGGCGACGCGGCGCCACGCCCTGGTGGCCGAGCCCATCGGAGAAGAGCTCGAAGAGGTCGCCCGCGGCGACTCGCGCTCGACCATCTCGCGACGCTTCGTGGCCGCCACGACCGAGAAGCTGGCCGAGCTGCTCGCCTCGGACCTCTCGGTCCACGACGCGGCGGTCCTCATGATCGACGGCATCATGTTCCACGAGTGCTGCTGCGTGGTTGCCCTGCTCATCACCGCAGACGGGACCAAGATCCCCGTCGGGGTGTGGGAGGGCGACACCGAGAACACCACGGTGGTCAAGCACCTGCTCGCCGACCTGGTGGCGCGGGGCCTGCGCTTCGAGCAGGGTCTGCTGATCGTGATCGACGGAGGCAAGGCGCTCGCCGCGGGCATCAAGCGCGTCTTCGGCAAGCACGCCGTGGTGCAGCGTTGTGTCTTGCACAAACGTCGCGACGTCGCTGACTACCTCGCCCCCGAGCTCGCCCGGCGCATCGACCGCCAGCTCAAGGCGGCCTTCAACGACGCCGACGCTGCCCGCGGACTCAAGGTGGCCAAAGGCCTCGCTGCCCAACTCGACCGCGAGCATCCGAGTGCCGCGGCGTCCTTGCGCGAGGGACTCGACGACATGTTCACCGTGCGCCGGCTCGGGGCGTCAGACCGCCTCGCACGGTCCTTGTCGTGCACCAACAACATCGAGTCGATGATCTCGACGGTGCGCCTTGTCAGCTCGGGCGTCAAGCGCTGGCGCGACCCAGCGATGGTGCGCCGATGGGTGGGCACCGGCATGATCGAAGCACAGCGATCCTTCCGGCGGATCAAGGGATGTCGGGACATGAAGACGTTGGTCGACTCCGTCCATGCCGAGGTCGCTCGCCGTCTCGCCGAAGAGGAAGGAGGAGTTGTCACACCTGCCAAGTACGATCAGGCCGCCGCCTGAACAGCTGTGGGACCGTCACCGAAATCCCACAGGACTCGGGACATCCTCGCCATCCGGTGAGCTCGCCGATAGCGATAAGTCCGAGGGTAATCGACCATCTCTGACTGGTCTTGAGCGCCGTTCTCAACCCTTTGTGATCACAGATCCTCTGCGCGAATCGGACCGATCGAAGACTGGCACGCCTCGTTCGTCGGAAACCAAGCGCCTGTAGGCACTTGGTTTCCGGTATGCGTCCCCCATCGTCTCACGGCCTCGGTACTCCCTGAGTGCGTCTAGATCGAGAGTCGCAAGGTAGACGTCCTCGCCATCGCCAGCCTCGATAACGAGCTGGTCACGCGGTTGACCGTTCGGATGACCATCCTGTTCGTAGACCATTCCGTCGTAGACGCTGGAATGCCCATCTTGATCGGGAGCCGAATAGTTCACCGTTGCGATTGCGGTCATATTTTCGAAGGCTCGGGACCGAAGCTGAGAGGTCCGCTCGCCAGCCATGGGACAAGCGTTTGGAACCAGAATGAGTTCAGCCCCGCCAAGCATCAGTTCACGCGCCGACTCAGGAAACTCTCGGTCAGCGCAGATCATGACGCCGACGTCGACGAACCCGCCCTCAATCTCGAGCCGAGCGACCTCAAAGGATTCTCCGGGCGTCAGGGCTCTCTCCATTCCCCAGTCACACGTATGAACCTTGGCGTAGCAAAGAACATCTTGACCCCGCCGGTCGATGAGCAGGCCGGTGTTCCGAGGGGAACCAGGCCACCGTTCCAAAAATGTCGCCAGAATCGCCAAGTTGAGGTCGGACGCAGCCTTTCTGAATGCGTTCACCCATGGATCGTCACGGGCGATGGCCATCTCTTGCCACCTCGCCCGTCCAGCCTCGTCATCAGGGCAACGGGCGTAACCGATTTGCCACATCTCTGGCAGGACTGCGACATCCGCCCCCTCTTCGGCGGCCCTAGAACAAAGAGCCAATCCCTTCTCGAGGTTGGCCTGTGGATCGCCACTCGAGGCGGATTGACAGAGAGCCAGACGTACGTCGGTCACTGCTCCATTATGCAGCCCGAAGGCTGGAACCGGTTCTCTTTGTGTGCCTCTCTACGCCAGGACCGCAAGACATACCTGCACCTTCGAGCGAGATCAATATGCGGCAGTTGACCGAACCTTGCCGATGGATGCTCGCCGGTGATCTCGAGGTTCACTCAGATTCCCGGCCGGACGTAGTCGACGGCCAGTGAGCGGGCGACCAGTCCCCGTCTGGGTCCGTGGTTTGACCCACTTCGATCAGATGACCGTCGGGATCGCGGATGTAGCAACGGATCTCGTACTGGTGCTGCTTCGGCGGTGTCAGGAACTGAGCGCCCCGGGCGCTCCATTGGGCGTACACGGACTCGATGTCCTTGACCCGGATATTGAGGAAGCTGCTGACCCGGTTCGGATCGCGTGTCGTTTCCAGGGTAACCGCAGGCTTGTCGTCGGTCGGGCCCCCGCCAGCATTAATGACAATCCAGCTGTTGGATAGTTTGACGTTGACCGGTCCTGTGTCGGTTCCTCGGAAGGCCACCTTGCCCCCTAGTACTTCGGTGTAGAAGCGCCAAGAGCGCTCGACGTCGTCCGAGACGATGAAGTGGGTCAGTAGAATTTCCTCTTCAGGTCGTACTTCGGCCATCTGGCACCTCCACTGGTTGGGTCACCTACCACGCCTGACGGGTCTTCAGACGATATTGCGGTCAAGTCTGGCAGGACCCTGACCTGACCAGGAGGGGGTGACCAGAACGCCGGCAGATAGCGCGGCTCATCGATTCCTCAGCCTTCGAAGTCTGATGTCACGCGGCACCACTACCCTTCGGAACATGCAGGAGGCGATCGATTCGGCCACCGAGATCGGGGAACGCCGGCTGCCCTTTGTGGGTGTGAATAACTTCCGAGACCTCGGTGGTTACAGGGCCGAACCGGGTGCTACGACCCTCTGGGGGCGGGTCTTTCGATCCGACAGCCCGCACAACTTCACGGCAGCCGATCTCGAGGTCTTCGACATGCTGCACGTCCGCCTGATCTACGACCTCCGCCGTGATGCAGAGCGTGACGCAGACCCGGGACCGCGGCCGTGTGTTCATACGGAGCTGCCAAGCGGACCAGTGTCTGCTACCGAGCAGAACACATTGAAGGATAGAAGGGACGGGGAGCGCTGGCTTTTCGAGGACTACTGCAGAATGCTCCAGGTGGCTGGTCCGGTGTTTGGTGATCTCTTCTCAAAGATTGCGGACTGCGAAGGCCCGGTGATGTTTCACTGTATGGGCGGAAAGGATCGGACCGGAATGACAGCTGCCTTGCTGCTCAGCTGTCTCGGCGTGGATCGTGACACCGTATTGGACGACTACGAGCTCACGTCGCGCTACAACGGACCCGACCAGATACCACACGTCGTGGATCTGTTCGTGTCGGAAGGAATCGAGCGGGAGGCCGCCGTAGGGATTCTCGGCACGCCGCGGTGGGCGATGGAGAATGCGCTGGATCGCCTGGACTCCGACTATGGCGGGATCGAGGCATATGTCTGTGAATCCGGAGGGATGGATCACAGAACGATCGACTCCCTTCGGCGTCGGCTGCTCGGCTGACCCTCCTCGGGCGCGCGATCGGGCACAAGGAGCTGCCCCCGACCGCCGGGTCGGTCGGACATCGTCACGAGGAAGGACTTTTCGATCCAATGGTTGCGCAACACCAGGCGACGCATTTGAATCTCCACGGCTAGAGAGCGGGGAGACCAATGGAAGTCGCCGGAGCGAACTGCAACTGCGGAGGTTCGTTGAGGAGGTCTGGAATGGCCGAAACTACGAAGCGGCCGCCGATCTCTACAGCGAGAAATACAGCAATCCCTTTGGGGTCGGGCCCGAGGCCAGAATCGAGCCGATCCGTCGCTACCGCGAGGCGTTTCCCGATCTCCATCTAGACATCGAGGACCTGATCGTGGCAGGCGAGACGGTGGTCTTGAGGGTCGCATTCCGCGGCACCGACACCGGAGGATACGTGGGCCGGGCCCCGACGGGACGGGCCGTCGAGGAATGGCGGTCACCATCATGCACTTCGAGGGCGACAAGGTCGTGCGGGAATGGATCGGAGCCGACAAGCTCGGCTTGTTCATTCAGCTTGGGGTCCTCGACGACCCGTGGCCGAACTAGTCCTTGGTGGGTATGCGAGTCAGGGCCAAGTGTCCCCGTCGCCGGTTCGGCCGATGGATCCCTTTGCTCGGGCACCTTGCCCCTATTGCAGAACAGTTCAGGAGTGACCCCCGCACAGCGCGGGTCCCGGCTCTGATTACCCCTCGGCCTCTCTCGTCAATCGGGGACCTCGCTACATTGAGGTCTTCGCCACGACGGGAGGATCCCGATGTCGTCAATCTCAGGGCCCGAGCATCTCAGCGGCCATCATCGAGACACCCTGGTACAGATCTTTCAGCAAGATACGAACCACAACGTCGAATGGCACGACGTCGTGTCATTGCTCGAGGCGGTCGGATCCATCGAGCAACAGCACGACGACATGTTTGTGTTCCGCATCGGCCAAGAGACCGAGGTTCTCAGGCGTCCGAGCGACAAAGACATCGACGGACAACAGCTCGTCGACTTGCGCCGAATATTAACGAGCGCCGGCTACGACACCGTGGCCGCGGACCTCGAAGACAAGGGCAAAGAGGTCTAACGTCCGGCCGCCCTCCCGAGAGCTTCCACGGATCGGGTGGCTATGGCTCCTAGATGACGACCCGGGCACCCGTACTCGGAGACACGCCTTGACTCCGACTCGGAGCGCGTCTCATAGCCGAGGCCGTTGAGTAGCCGAGGACACCGCCCTCGCAAAGCTCACGACACGAACGCGTCGGGCGGCGGGCACGTGCACACCAGGTTGCGATCCCCGTAGGCCTGGTTGATCCGCGCCACGGGCGGCCAGTACTTGGCGGCCGTGGGGCCGGCCGGGAACACGGCCGTCGCTCGTTCATAGGCACGGGCCCATTCACCCACGAGCGACTCGGCGGTGTGCGGCGCGCCACGCAGGGGACTGTCCTCGAGCGGCCAGCGGCCGGACGCGACGTCGTCGATCTCGGAACGGATGGCGATCATGGCATCGCAGAAGCGGTCGAGCTCCCCGAGGTCCTCGCTCTCGGTGGGCTCGATCATCATGGTGCCGGCCACCGGGAAGCTCACCGTCGGCGCGTGGAAGCCGTAGTCGATCAGCCGCTTCGCCACGTCGTCGACCGTGACCCCTGTGGCCTTGCTGAGTGGCCGAAGATCGACGATGCACTCGTGCGCCACGAGGCCGCCCTTGCCGGTATAGAGGATCGGATAGGACGAGGCGAGCCGGACGGCCACGTAGTTGGCAGCCAGTACCGCCGACTTGGTCGCATGTGCCAGTCCACTTCCCGACAGCAGGCGGATGTACGCCCAGCTGATCGCCAGGATCCCGGCGCTGCCGTAGGGCGCGGCGCTCACCGGGCCCGATCCCCTGGCGTTGCTCGGGTCTCGGGTGCATCGGGTGCGACGGCAGGAACGGCACCAGGTGCGCGGCGACCGCGACCGGGCCGACGCCCGGGCCGCCGCCGCCGTGCGGGATGCAGAAGGTCTTGTGGAGGTTCAGGTGGGAGACGTCGCCGCCGAATTCGCCGGGCTGGGCCAGGCCGAGCAGCGCGTTCAGGTTGGCCCCGTCGATGTACACCTGCCCGCCGTAACGGTGCACCATCTCGCACATGGCGCTGACGCCTTCTTCGTAGACGCCGTGCGTCGACGGGTAGGTGATCATGATCGCCGCCAGCCGCGGCGCGTGCTCCCGGCACTTGGCCTCGAGGTCGCCCAGGTCCACGGTCCCGTCGTCGCAGGCACCGACGACCATGACCTTCATGCCGGCCATGACGGCGGACGCCGCGTTGGTCCCGTGTGCGCTGGACGGGATGAGGCAGACGTCGCGCTCGGTGCTCGCCCCGCGACTCGTGGTACGCCCGGATGGCGAGGAGCCCGGCGAGCTCGCCCTGGCTGCCCGCGTTCGGCTGCACCGAGACCTTGGCGTAGCCCGTGACGGCGGCCAGCCACGCCTCGAGCTGGTCGATCAGCTCTTGGTAACCCGGCGTCGTCTCGAGCGGCGCGAAGGGGTGGACGTCGGCGAAACCGGGCAACCCCACCGGTTCCATTTCCGTCGTGGCGTTCAGCTTCATGGTGCACGACCCGAGCGGGATCATGCCGCGGTCGAGCGCGAAGTCGACGTCGGACAGGCGGCGGAGGTAGCGCAACATGGACGTCTCGGAGTGGTGCTCGGAGAAGACGGGATGCACGAGGATGGGTCCCCGGCGCAGCAGTGGCACGGGCAGCGCGTTGCGCCAACCTCCTCCGGGAGCGAGGGCCGATGCGCCGAAGGCGTCGAGTACCGCGCCGACGTGGTCGTCGGTCGTGGTCTCGCCACACGAGATACCTACGTGGTCCACGTCCACCAGGCGCAGTTGGACTGCCCGCTCCGCCGCCGCCCGCACGATCTCCTCGGCCCGCCCCGGGGTCTCGACGACGATCGTGTCGAAGAACTCCCCGTGGACGAGCGGATAACCCGCGGCCTCCAGTCCGTCGGCCAGCTGCACGGCCCGGCTGTGCACCCGGCGCGCAATGCCCCGCAGTCCCTCGGCACCGTGGTACACCGCGTACATGGCCGCGACCACCGCGAGGAGGACCTGTGCGGTGCAGATGTTCGACGTCGCCTTCTCGCGGCGGATGTGCTGCTCGCGGGTCTGGAGCGCCAAGCGGTAGGCGTGCCGGCCCTCGGCGTCGACGGACAGACCGACGAGGCGTCCCGGCAGGTCTCGCTCCAGGCCGGCGCGCACGGCCATGTAGGCGGCGTGCGGTCCCCCGTACCACAGCGGCACGCCGAAGCGCTGGGACGAACCCACGACCACATCGGCTCCCCACTCCCCCGGCGGGGTGAGCAGCGTCAGGGCCAACAAGTCGGCCGCCACCGTCACCAGCGCGCCCCGCGCGTGGGCGTCGGCGGTCACCGCGGCGAAGTCACGGACGGCGCCCGAGCACCCCGGGTACTGCCCGACCACCCCGAAGTACTCGCCGTCGGGGAGGCCCTGGCCCAGGTCGGCCACCACGGCCTCGAGGCCGAGCGGGCCAAGCCGCGTCTGTGAGCACTGCGATGGTCTGGGGCAGGCAGTCGGCGTCGACGAGCACCCTGTTCGACTCGACCGTGGTCCGGCGCCGCATCAGCGTCACCGCCTCGGCCACCGCGGTGCTCTCGTCGAGCAGCGAGGCGTTGGCCGTGTCGAGGCCAGTCAGATCGGTCGACCATCGTCTGGAAGTTCAGCAGCGCCTCCAGGCGTCCCTGGCTGATCTCCGGTTGGTAGGGGGTGTAGGCGGTGTACCAGGCGGGGCTCTCGAGCACGTTGCGCCGGATCACCGCCGGTGTGATCGTGCCGGCGTAACCGAGTCCGATCATCGGCTCGGCGACGACGTTGCGTGCCGCACCGGCGCGTAGCTCGTCGAGCACCGCTCGCTCGGAGACAGCCGGCGGAAGGTCGAGTTCGGTGAGGCTGCGCACCGAGCCGGGGATGGCGGCGTCGACCAGTGCGTCGAGGTCGTCGTAGCCCAAGATCTTGAGCATCGCCTCCTGCTCCTCGGCGGAGGTCCCGACGTGGCGAGACAAGAAGTCTTCGAACGGCTCGAGTGCGTCGGTGTCGGCTGGACGATGGTCGCTCAAGGAGGCCTCCTGATGCGCCCCGCACTCACGCGGAGCTTGTCGGATGTCCTCCCCACTCTGTCGTCGGACCTGAGAGTCTCACCGCTACACGAGCGGCTTCCACCTTCGGTGCGCAGCGCCTTGACGCCACGCTTTCCAGAGTTGCCTCGCCGGAGCGGTATGTCGGCCTGAGAGTTTCTGGGGAGAGTTGCTCCTCCGGCGTCCCCTCGACTTACACCTTCGGGGACTCTGGCGCTCCGGTTCAAACGGCGTATTCAGTTGTCGCGAACCACTATAGGGCAGCGGCCCCGGCCAGGCCGGCACTCAGCGACGACCCGACCGATGGCTACTCCTCGTCCTCGCGGACGGGCCACAGCGGGCGGCCGGAGCAGGGAGGCCGTCAGCTCGCGCCCACGCTGAAGGACCGTCACGGGGTCGCCGTCGAGCAGCTCTGCATCGGCCTCGACGAAGCCGAGGCCGATGCCACAGCCGCGCATGGGCGAGAAGTTGCCGCTGGTGAGGATGCCGACCTTCTGTCCGTCGCTGGCAGATGTCGGCCCCGTCGCGCAACGGTTGGCGGCCGTCGGCCACCAGGCCGCGCAGGCGCCGCGCCGGGCCGTTGGCCCGCTCCTCCTCGAGGGCGGCGCGCCCGGTGAACGGGCCCTTGTCCCAGCTGACCACCCAGGCCAGCCCCGCCTGGAGCGGCGTGATGCCGGGGCCCAGCTCGTGCCCGTGCAGCGGAAGTCCCGCCTCGAGGCGCAGCGTGTCGCGCGCACCGAGACCGGCGGGGACGATGCCCTGCGCGAGCAGTGCCTCCCAGAAGCTCGCCGCCACCTCGGCGGGGATGGCGCACTCGACGCCGTCCTCACCGGTGTAGCCCGTGCCGGCCACCAGGCAGGTCGCACCGCCCCATTCGAAGCGTTCGACGTTGAAGCGGTGCACCGCAGCCGCCGCTGGCGACACGCTGGCCAGGAGAGTCCGCGCCTCGGGGCCCTGCACGGCGATCACGGCCCGCTCCTCGGTTACGTCGGTCCCCCCGATCGCGCCGAGCACGTCGCTCGTGTTGGAGGCGTTGGGCATGACGTCGAAGCGGTCCTCGTCGACCCACCAGACGATCATGTCGTCGACGACGAAGCCGTCCTCGTCGAGCAGGTGCGTGTACTGCGCCCGTCCCGGGTGGACGCGCCGCGAGGTCGTTGCTGAACGAGCGCTGCAGGTGCTCGAACGCCTCGGGCCCGCCGCACGCGCACCGTGCCCAGATGGCTGACGTCGAAGGCCACGGCCGAGGTGCGGCAGGCGCGGTGTTCGGCGACGGTGCCGCTCGGGTACGCCAGCGGCATCTCCCAGCCGCCGAAGGGAACCATCTTGGCGCCGACGGCCACATGGTCGGCGTAGAGCGGGGAGACCCGGACCGATCCGCTGCTGATGACTCTCGTCGGCGCTCACCGAGCCAGACTAGACACCTTCACACGGCACGCCCGGTCGACGGGCTAGGCGGCTCCCGCCGTCACCGGCGCCAGCCCGTGTGAGGCCAACAACGCCGGTGAAGTCGCGCTGGTACACCACGCGGATCGGCACTTCGGGGTAGAGCTCGCGCATCCGGCGCACCTTGCGGTTCTTGCGCGTCACCAGCCGCTGGTCGGCGGTCGTCAACTCGATGAACACGCCGCGGCTCGGAAGGTAGAAGTCGGGCCGGAATCCCGACACCGGCGTGCCCGTCTGCGTCCCACTCGAGCGGGAACTCCACCGGCTCGTATTCCCAGCGCTCACCCGAGAGGTCGAGGAGCGCCGCGAACAGTCGCTCGGAGGGATGCGCGAAACGGATGGTCCCTGCGGGCGCACAAGCCGGATGGCGTATGCGCCCGACGCGCGCAGGGTCCGTCGGGCTCACTCCCCCGCGGCCCGCGCCCGCTGTGTCTGCGTCGGCCGTGTCGCTGGCCGCCGATTCGGTGGCCGGTGTCGTCCAGCCGCACGATGTCCGCCTCGAGCTCTTCGAGCACGCCGGCGAGCGGCACGATGTTGAACACGCCCTGGCCGCCGGCCAGCAGGTCGACCACCTCACCGTTGGACCGGGCCAAGACCGAGCTCGTCCCCGTCAGCACGAGGTTGGCCGAGGCCAGGTCAGCACCCAGGTCGTCGCGCAGGCACTCCACCGCGCGGCGCGCCGATTGCGAGCGACACACCCGCGTCGAGCAGCTGCTTGATCACCTTCAGCTCGAGCACGTCCGAGTACGCGTAGACGCGGCCGCGAGCCGCTGCCCTTCGCCGCGGCCACCGAAGGCTGCAGCAGGCCCGTGCGGGCCCAATAATCGAGTTGCCGGTACGAGATTCCCACCAAGCCGCAGACCTGCGGCCCGGAAAACCCCCCGACACGGGTCACGGAACTCGTCGCCCATCTCCACCTCCCTGCACTGCACTGGATCTCCGGCGCTCACTCTAGTGCAGCGCGGACGACACTGCTGTAGTTACTGGGGCGTTCTTCAGATTCCGACCTCTCGAGAGGTTCAGGTCGAGGGGCGCGCCGTGCTCGCCTCGGGGACGCCGGGCTCGGACCCGAGCGCCTGGTGCCCATCGATGCCGGCGTCATCGGTGCCGCGGGATCCTCCGTGGCCGTTCACGGTCCGTCGCCGTCCTCGGTGCCCGTGCCGCCCGCTGCCCGTGGGCGTGGGCGCGCTCGTCGATCGGCCAGGCCACGACCGAGCCCTGGACGCGCAGGCCGACCCGGGCACCCGCCTCGAGCGGCGTGCCCCCGGTCACCCGGACCACCAGTTCGGGCAGCTGGCCGCCCTCGAGGCGGACCCGGACCACCGCATCGTGACCGAAGTACTGGTAGCTCTCCACCGTGGCGGACCACGGGCGCCGTCGCGCCGCTCGCCGATGACCAGCTGCTCGGGGCGGATGAGGACGTGCGCCGGGCCGCCCGCGCGACGCGGGGCGGCCAGCCCTCCACCGCCAGCGCGCCGAGGGGCGTGTCCGCCGCCATGGCCCCCGTCCGGCCCCGCCGCCAGGCCGGCCGCCACCGGGGCGTGCAGCACGTTGGACTCCCCGAGGAAGCGGGCGAGGGCCGGGTCGAGGGGATGGCGGTAGATGCCGGCCGGCGTGTCGAGCTGCGCGATCACGCCGTGGCGGAGCACCGCCACCTGGTCGGCCATCGACAGCGCCTCGTCCTGGTCGTGGGTCACGAGGATGGAGGTGGTGCCCGCATGGCGCAGCACGTCGTGGACCTCGGCGTGCACGCTGGCGCGCAGGCTGGCGTCGAGCGAGGAGAACGGCTCGTCGAGCAGCACGATCTCGGGCTCGGTGGCCAGCGCGCGGGCCAGGGCGACGCGCTGTTGCTGGCCACCCGAGAGCTGGTGGGGGTAGCGGCGGTGCAGGCCGGACAGCCCCACCATGTCGAGCAGCTCGAGCACGCGGTCACGCCGGTGCGGTCCCCGGCGCAGCCCGAAGGCCACGTTGCGCCCGACCGAGAGGTGCGGGAACAGCGCCCCTTCCTGGGGCACGTAGCCGATGCGGCGGTGCTCGCTCGGCACGAAGACGCGGCGGCCGTCGTCGACGACCTCGGTCCCGATGCGCCACCTCGCCGCTGGTCGAGGCGCTCGAAGCCGGCGATGATGCGCAGCAGCGTCGTCTTCCCGCTCCCCGACACGCCCAAGATGCCCGTGAAGCTGCCGGCGGGGATGGTCAGGTCCACGCCGTCGAGGACGCGCAGGTCGCCGAACGACTTGCCGGCGCCTCGGACGGCGAGCTCCTTCATCACCCAATTGTGCCCGCTGGGAGGACGCGCACCGCCCCCGTGACGGCTGCCACGGGGCGTACCCGGCGGCGGCCGCCCGCGAGGGCAAGCCGGTCGAACCACCGGCCCAGCACGTAGCTGGGCACGGCCGCGATGAGCAGCATCATCCCCGCATAGGGCGCCGCCGCGCCGAATAGCTCAGGTTGGTCTGCTGGGCCCAGAACCCCGTGGCGAGCGTCTGCATCCCCGTCGGGATGAGGATGAGCGTGGCGATCGAGTTCGGTCGCCGTCTCGAGGAAGACCAGACAGAACGCGGCGGCCAGCCCGGGCCCGATGAGCGGGAGCGTGACGCGCCAGAAGACGGAGCGCTTGGTCACCCCGAGCGACTGGCCCACCTCTTCGAGCCCGATGGGCGCCCGGGCGACCGCGGCGCGCACCGACACCACCGCCATCGGGAAGAACATCACGGCGTAGACGACGATGAGCAGCGGCGTCGTCTGGTACCAGCGCCCGTCGAGGTAGTGCGTGGTCACGTAGGCGGCGGTGAGCCCGATCACGATGGCGGGCACGGCGAGGACGAGCATGGAGGTGCGCTCGAGCAGCCGGATCAACGGGCCCGGAGTGGCGCACCGAGAGCAGCGCCACGGGCAACGCACCGACGCGTGGCCACCAGCCCGGCCGCGGCGGCCAGCCCGAAGGTGGTCAGCGTGGCGCTCCAGATCGACACGCGCAGGCACCGTCGAGGTGCCGCCCTGCGACGATGAGGTAGACGATGGCGCCGACCGGCACGCCCAGGGCGAGGACGACCACGGCGGCCACCCCGGCCAGCGCGGGCACGGTGGCGCGGCCGAGCGGTCGCGGCCGCACGACGCGTGCGGCGCCGGCACCGACGCCGCGCCGCCACGGCCCTTGCCCCGGGCCGCGCCCTCTCCCGAGCGAGCAGGATCGCACCCAACAGCACCAGGATGAGCGAGAACGCGCAGCCGGCCGCCGTGTTGAAGCCGACGGTGAACTCGGTGTACGCCTCGGTGGTCAGCGTGCGGAAGCCGAGGATCTCGAACGCGCCGAACTCGGCCAGGCACACCAGGGCGACGAGGACCGAGCCCCCCAGGATGGCGAGCCTCGCCTGCCCCACGGTCACCTTCCAGAAGGTGCGCAGCCGCCCGAGCCCGAGGCTGCGGGCCACCTCCTCTTGGGCGGGGTCGGCGTTGCGCAGGTTGGCCGCCACGGGCAGGAAGACCAAGGGGTAGACGGCCAGGGTCATCACCAGGACGGCGGCCCAGAACCCGCTGAAGCCGGTGAAGATCGCACGTCCAGCCGAAGCTGACCACGAAGTCGGGGATCCCGAGCGGGATGACCACGAGGACGGCCCAGACGCGCCGCCCCGGCAGCGCGGTGCGCTCGACGAACCAGGCCAGCACCGTGCCCAGCACGGCGCACAGCAGCGTGACGACGACCGTGAGGCTGACCGTGTTGCGCACCAGCTCGGCGGTCAGGCTGCGGAACAGCAGGGGCTGCAGCGTCGACCAGCCGGTCTGGAAGGCCTGGACGACCAAGAAGATCAGCGGGGTCAGGACCGCCAGGGCGACCAGGCCGCCAACGCGATGAGCAGCGGCGGCCCGGTGCGGTGATGGCCGCGCAGGCGGTGATGGTGCATGTGGTGGTGGAACCGGTCGCGCTGGTGGTGCCAGCGGCCATCGTGCCCGCATCCGGCCATGCGCCGCACCGGCCCCGCCGCCGCGGTGCACCGTGCTCGGTGCCGCCCGTGGCGCCGGCCCGCCGTCTCGTCCCGCGGCCCGCGTCGGCCCAGCGGGACGGAGCGGCCGTGCTCATCGCGACGACGACCCCGGCCCAGCGCTCACAACAGCTGCGCCTCTTGGAGCAGCTTGATCGCCTCGGCACCGGTGCCCAGCTGGGCGATGGTGATCGGGTTCGGCTGGAGCTGGTTGAACGGCGTCTCGGGCTGGGCCGTGGTCACCCCCGAGGCGATGGGGTACTCGAAGCTGTCGCTGTGGGCGATGATCTGCTGCCCCTGCGCCGAGGTGAGGAACGCCACGAAGCGCTGCGCCTCGGCTTGATTCGGCGACGAGCGCAACATGGCGGCGCCGGAGACGTCGACGACATAGCCCACGTCGTGCGGGCGCGAAGTAGGCGATGGCCGAGTGCATGTTGGACGCGCCGACCTCGGCCCGCTCGCGGTACCAGTAGTACTGGTTCACGATGCCGAGGGCCACCTGGCCCCGGTTGACCTCGTCGGCGATCGTCTCGTTGTCGGGGTACTGGTGGTTCCCCGCGTTGGCCTTGAGCGCGCTCGAGCCACTTGAGGGCGGCCGCGTTGCCGTGCGTGCGCGCCACCGAGGTGACGATGGGCTGGAAGTCGGTCTCGCCGCCCGCGATGGCGATCTTGCCCTTCCACTGCGGCTGGGCCAGCTGCATGGCCGACGTGGGCAGCTGGCTGGGCTTGAGCAGCGACGTGTTGTACACCATGACGCTCACCCGGGCCGAGACCCCTGCCCACATGCCGTTCGGCGAGTTGTACTTCGTCGGCGTCTGGGCCAGGGTCGACGCCTTGATCGGGGCCAGCAGGCGCTTGGAGGCCAGGTACTGCAGCGGCGGCGAGTTCTCGGTGAAGAACATGTCGGCCGGCGAGTGCCCGCCCTCGGTCACGATCTGGTCGGCCAGCACGTCCTCGTCGTCGAAGCGGACGTTGACCGTGATGCCGGTCTTCTTCTCGAACGCGTTCACCAGCGACTGGGTCGTCTGCACGTGCTGGCCGCTGTAGAGCGTGAGGGCCGCGCCGGACGCGCCGGCCGGTGCCGCGGCGGCCGTGCCCGCCACCAGCACAGCCGGCCCCGAGGCACAGCGCGACGAGGGCGCCACGGGCGCGGTGGAGCAGGGAACGGGTCATGGGGCAACTCCTGGGCAGGCGTCGTTGAGCGCCGCGTCGTCCTTCTTGATGGCGGCGGTCGGCCGCCTTGTCGGCCCCGTTCGACTTCACGAGGTCCTCGTCGTCGTGACCAGCCTCGACACCGTCGCCATCAGCGGGGTGTCCGAACTGTGCAGCTTGTGCAGCGGCAGGATCTGGCTGAGCGCGTAGCCCACCGGGTCGGCGTCGGGATCCGGCCCGTCGGAGAACACGCCGTTGAGCTGTTGGCAGATGGCACGCGGGCGCCTTGGCCAGCGCCGCGGTCGCTCCCCCGCCCGATGTGGTCGAGCTAGTGCCCGCGCGCGCTCGGAGGAGCTCGACCCCGAACTGCACGCGGCCAGCGCCACCGGCGCCGTCACCAACGCCAGCACCACGAGGGTCGCCTGCCGTCTCTCGCTCGGACACCGGCCTCTCCTTCCAGCGGCCCGAGATCTGTCGCCGCGCCCGTCGAGCGAATCTTAGGGTAGCCTAACTTTAGGTGACCCTCACAAGCCGTCAAGAGCGCCCTCCTGCCGGACGCAGGAGGAACAGGGCGAGGCGACGCCGGTGCGCAGGCGGGGTTCCGCGGGTGGAAGGCCGGGCGAGACGGGGTCCGGGGAAAGGGGTCCGGCCTCAGGGGTGAGGCCGGCGGCCCGAAGTCGAGGCGGCCCTCCGAGGGGCTCGAGGGTTCGGCGTGGAAGCGCACCGGGATCCGGCCGGCCCGGCGGGCCACGTAGCCCGCCTCGACGGCCAGGCGCATGGCGCGCGCCATGGCCACGGGATCGTGCGCCCGGTTGACCGACGTGGCCACGAGCACCGCGTCGCAGCCCAGCTCCATGGCCAGGGCCGCATCGGAGGCGGTGCCGATCCCGGCGTCGAGGATCACCGGCACCTCGACCGCCTCGCGCACCAGTGCGATGTTGTGCGCGTTGCGGATGCCCAGGCCGCTGCCGATCGGCGACCCGAGCGGCATCACCGCCGCGCAGCCGACCTGTTGGAGGCGCAGAGCCAGGACGGGGTCGTCGGTCGTATACGGCAGCACGACGAAGCCGTCCTCGGCCAGCTGCTCGGCCGCGCTCGAGGAGCTCGACCGCGTCCGGCAGCTGCTGGCGGTCGTCGTTGACCACCTCGAGCTTGACCCACTCGGTCCCGAACGCCTCGCGCGCCAGCTTGGCGGTCAGCACCGCCTCCGACGCGGTGGCGCAGCCGGCGGTGTTCGGCAGGACGCGCACCCCCAGCTCGTCGAGCAAGGACAACAACGCACCCTTCGTCGACGCCTCGACGCGCCGCACCGCCACCGTGGCCATCGCAGTACCGGACTCGTGCAGGGCGCGCCGGAGCGCATCGAGGCTGGTCATGCCACCGGTGCCGAGAAGCAGGCGCGAGCGCGAACTCCACGACCGGCGATGCTGAGCGGCGTAGCGGGGGCAGCGGCGTCGTCGGCGCTCACCCGAACGACCATACCCCGGTGCCCGCCTATGGTTGCTCGGTGGCGGACGAGACCCCACCGACGGCGCTGACTATCGCCGGATCGGACTCTGGTGGCGGCGCGGGCGTGCAGGCCGACCTCAAGACGTTCGCCGCGCTGCGCGTGCACGGCACGTGCGCGCTGACCGCGGTCACCGCGCAGAACACGGCCGAGGTGCGCGGCGTCGTCGCGCTCGATCCGGCCTTCGTGCGCCAGCAGGTCGAGACGGTGCTCGACGATTTCTGCTGTGGGCAGCGTCAAGACCGGCATGCTGGCCACCGCGGCGATCGTGGCCGAGGTGGCGGCCCTGGCGGCCGAGGGACGGCTCCCCCAGCTCGTGGTCGACCCGGTGCTCGTCTCCTCGACCGGGCACCGGCTGGTCGAGCCCGCAGGGATCGAGGCGTATCTCGAGCTGCTGGTGCCCCACGCCGCTCGTCGTCACCCCGAACCTGCGCGAGGCCGCCATCCTCTCGGGGACCGAGCGTCGCGTCGCTCGCGGACGCTCGCGGCGCGGCGCGAGGTCGCCGAGCAGCTGCGGGCGCGCGGCGCCCGCTACGTCGTGGTCAAGGGCGGCCACCTGAGCGACTCGGCCGAGGACGTCGTGGCCGGCCCCGACGGAATCGACGTCCTGCCCGGGCCGCGGGTGGTCACGGGCAACGACCATGGCACGGGCTGCTCGCTCTCGGCCGCCATGGCGGCGCACCTGGCCGCGTGGCGTTCCCGTGGCCGACGCGATCGCCGAGGCGAAGGCGTTCGTCGCCCGTGCGCTGGCCGGAGGCGCCGGCTGGCGGCTCGGGATCGGGGCACGGCCCCCTCGACCATTTCGGGTGGTCGGCGCAGCCGTAGGCTGGCGCGGCGCATGACGCTGCACGACACCGACAGTCGAGCTCGTCGGCGAGGGCCATCCTCCGCCGCGGCCCCAGCGCCCGGCCAGCGCGGGCGGGATCTCCATGCGGCCGGCCATGATCGTCCTCGGCCTGGCCGTCCTCATCCTGGTCGGTGTTCGTGACCATCGGGATCGTCACCTCGCAGTCGCCCCAGCCGGTCAAGACCTCGAGCGCACCGAGCGCGGTGGTCCGGGACGCACGCTGCGTGCCACCGTGGCGGCCGGACTGCTCTCACCGATCATCATCTCGGGCGAGCCGCCGAACAACATCCTCAACGCCGTGTCCGTCCCGGTGGGCTCGGTCCGCCTCTGCGCACCAGAACAACGCGGCGGGGTCCGGGCCAGTACGACGCCCAGGTGACCTTCCGCTCCGACGAATCCCAGGCCGCCCTCCTCGCCTTCTTCGCCGCCGACATGAAGGAGCAGGGCTGGCAGGTCTTCGACAAGGGCGCGGCGGCAAACGACCCGGGCGCGCTCGAGGTGCTCGGCAAGCTCGCCGGCACCGACGGCTACTACTGGCAGATGGGGGCGATCATCGCGCCCACCACGTTCGGCCAGGGTGCGCCGCCGGCGGGGTGGACCAGCTTCACCATCCGGCTGTTCCAGCAGAGCGACGACGAGGGCTGAACGTCCCGGGGCCGGGACCGGCGCCGTTCAGATGCAGTCGGCGCCGACTCGCTCCTCCGCGGCCAGCTCGTCCGCGGCCAACTCGTCCGCGTCCGCGCCCGCGTCGATGTCCACCGATTCAGCCGTTGTAGCGGGCGCCAACAGCTCGGTCGGCTGCTCCGGCTCGGCCAGCAGATAGGCCCAGACGAAGAAGTTGATGGGGTAGAGCAGGTAGCCCACGCGCGGGTTTGGTGCCAGCAGGATCAGCGCCCCCATCACGACGCCGGCGATCGTGCAGACCTCGGACACGGTGCGCGGCGTGTGGCGGTAGAGATGTCGGGCCAGGAGCACGGTCAGCACGAGGCCGACCGAGGCGGGCAGTGCACGGCTGAGTGAGGGGAACGCGCTGACCAGCACGTGGCCCGGGCAACGCGCTCGCCGCCGTCGATGGGATCGCACTCAAGCCGAGGGGAAAGAGCACGACGTCGTCGACGATGGCGAACGGGCCGCGCAGCACGAACGGGAAGATCGTCGGCACCGCCATCACGATCATGCCGGCGAGCATGGCGAGCGGACGCCGCTCACCCTTGCGGCCCCGCGCCGCGAACAATGCCAGCGCGGCCAGGGGCCAAGCGGTGAACTTCATGGCCGACGCGATGCCGAAGACGACGCCCGAGGCGAAGGGCCGGCGGCGCTGGGCCAGCACCACCGCCAGCAACAAGCACGCCGCGACGGGGATGTCGTCGCCACCGGTCGCCAGCGGCAGCGAGGCCAACGGGAGGATGACGAGGGCCTGGAGCGCGCGGATCTTGCGGCGGCCGTTCGCCCGGCACAGGTAGAGGGCCACCGCGGCCACGGCGAGCGTGGTCAGGCAGAAGAAGATGCGCGCGTCGCTCAGTCCGTTGTTGGGCCAGATGTCGCTCGGGATGCCCATCAGCGCCATCACCGGGAGGTAGGGCAAGAAGCCCGCGTAGTCGGGCTCGCCCGGCGCGTGGTACTTCACCGGGTGCGATGCAACCGCACCAGCTTGTGGTACGGATTCTGGCCGTGCACGAGGTCCTGGCCGCCGACCTCGACCGACGGCCACCTCGGGCTGCTGGTGCGACCCGGCGACCCCGTCGAAGCGCCACAGGATCTCGAAGCCCAGCGGGATGGCCAGCGCCCCGGCGAAGACGCACACCGCCACCACGATGCGGGCGAACCAGGCCCGCCTGTGCTGGCGCATGGTCAGCGCATGGCCGGGTTGGCGCCGGCGTTTGCGGTGCAGCACCCAGGCCAGGATCGCCGAAGCCAGCGCGCCGAAGACGAACGGCGAGAGCGCCATGCGTCCCCAGACCTCGTAGAGCCCGTTGGTCGACGTGTAGATGGTGAGTAACGCGAACAGCGCGCTGCCGCCGTAGAGCAGCGCGTCACCCGCCTCGGGTGAGATGCGCTTGACCCGCTCGAACAACCGGCGCGCGGCGTCGCCGGCATCAGAGGCCCACGAGAAGTTCGTCGTCGTCGACATGGTCGGCATGGGGTGTCGAAAAGCCTCGCACACAGGGGCGACGACCGAAAGGGAACCCCTTCCTCCTCCTCGGAATCCTAGGGCTCGGCCAGCTGCAGGTGCGCGACGTAGAACGCCAGCTCAGCCTCCAGACATGCGGTCAGCGTGTCGGCCCGGCGGAACCCGTGCCCCTCGCCCTCGAAGAAGCGCAGGTCGCAGTGGACTCCGGCCGCGTCGAGGGACGTCTCGCATCCCTCGGCCTGCGACGGCGGGACCACCGCATCCTCGGTGCCCTGCAACAGGAGCACCGAGCCCCGCATGGCCGGGGCCCGGTTGCATCGGCGAGCGCTCCTCGTAGAGGCGCTCGGCGCCCGGCAGCGGGCCGATCAGCCGATCGGTGTAGTGGGCCTCGAAGTCGTGCGTGGTCGCCACCAGCCCCATCAGGTCGGTGACCCCGTACCACGAGACACAGGCGCCGAACCCCTCCCCCGCCGCCAGCGCGTTGAGCGCCGTCATGCCGCCGGCGCTGCCGCCGCGGACGGCGAGGCGCCGCGGGTCGACGTCACCTCGCGCCGCCAGGTGTCGTGCCGCATCGAGGCAGTCCTCGGAGTCCGCCACGCCCCACTGGCCCCACAGCGCGCAGCGATACGCCCGCCCGTAGCCCGAGCTGCCCGCGTAGTCCACGCAGGCCACGGCGAAGCCGCGGGTCGTGAAGAACTGCACGGTGAGGTCGAGGCCGGCCGGACAGGCCGACGGTCGGCCCGCCGTGGCACCACACCACCAGCGGCGGCGCGCTGCCGCTCGGTCCCCTCGGTGCCCGAGAGCGCCGGCCGGTAGAGCGTGCCGTAGACCGGGCGCCCGGTGCGCCCGGTCAGGGCGAAGGGCTCCCCCACGGCGACGTCGGCCGGGCCGCAGCGCAGTCGTCGCCGGGGGGCGGACCGGGTGGGCACCGTGCCTCGTCGCGCCAGATCCAGACGGTCGAGGGGGCGTCGGGGGTCGTGCCGATCAGCGCCAGTCCGCCCTGGTGCTCGCACACCGCCGCGATCGAGACGCACGGTTGCTCGAGGACGACGTGGGGTGCTCGCCCCGCTGGCCCCGCTCGCCCCGCTCGAGGCGGTGGCCGGGTCGACGATGACCAACGCGTCGCGCCCCGACGACGGTCATGCGGGCAGCGAGGGTCCCGTCGGGCAGCTCGGCCAGGGTCGACTGCCCGAGAACCCAGTCGGGGCCGTGGAACTCCGCGGCCGTGTCGGCGCAGGCGCTCGGGCGCCGGGTCCGCGTCGCGATAGGGCTGCCACCAGCCGGCCCGGTCCGAGACGAAGCGCAACCGGCCGTCGCGTCCCCATCCCGGCTGGCCCGACCGACTCGTCGGGACCGCCGGCGACCACCATGGGCTCGCCCGCTGCACGCGAGCGAGGCGGTACTCGACGTCGCGTCTCGGTCGACGCGCCAGCGGCACGACGAGCAACCGGGAGGCGTCCCACGGCATGTCCGGGGTGGTCCCACGCCACGACGGCCAGGCGCTCGCCCGCTGTCGTCCACCCGGGGCGTGCCGAAGAAGTCGTGACCCTCGAGCACGACGCACTCGGGTCGCCGGTTCGGCGCGCGTCCCGAGCGCGACGACGCTGCGCCGCGGCCGCGGTGACGCCTGGGCGGTGCACCTCGCGCACGGCCAGCACCCAGTCGCCGTCGGGAGTGACGCTCAGCCCGCCGTGGTTGTGCACCACGCCCTGCGGGCGGCGCGGCGGTCAACGGCCTCGGCGTCGTCCCCGGGATGGCGTCGTCGGTGGAACCGCCAGGGCCGTCGCAGAACCACACCCGCTGGTCCGACTGGTCCACGTAGGCGAAGGCGCCGGCCGCGTGGCCCGGCACGAGGGACAGCGCTCCCCCGCCGTACTCGTTGACGCGGCTGCGGATGCTCACAGCTGGCGGCGAATGATCGCGTCAACGCGCCGTCACCGGCGCGCACGAGGACGACGCGCCCGGCCTCGGCCGGCCGGGACTCGAGCCAGTAGAGGGCTTCGCCGTCCGAACAAAGCTCGGACAACGACACCTTGGCCCGCGCGACGTCCGCCGCCGCGAACGGGGAGGCCCAACGCCCATAGCGTGCAGTGGTGGCCACCGTCCGACGGTACCCGGTGCACGGCGCGGCGCAGGGCTCCGGCAGCGCCGCCCTCTACAGTGATTCGGTGCGCTTCCCGGCCTACCTGCTCTCCAAGGCGGGCGAGGTGATCCGTCCGGCGGTCGTCCAACTTTCCGAAGCCGACCTGCCCGAAGGCGAGGTCCTCGTCCGCGTCGAGTGGTCCGCCATCAACTTCAAGGACGCCATGGTCACGCGCCCGGGCAACCGGGTCGCTCGCGGCTTCCCCCTCGTCCCCGGCGTCGAACTCACCGGCAGTGTCGAGGACAGCACCAGTCCCGACTTCAGCCCGGGCCAGCGTGTGCTCGTCCAGGGCTACGACCTCGGGGTCGCCCACCACGGCGGCTTCGCCGCCTATGCACGCGTGCCCGCTGACTGGGTCGTGCCGCTGCCCGAGACCCTCAGCTGTCGCAACGCCGCCATCATCGGGTTGGCCGGGTTCACCGCGCTGCTGTCGCTGCGCCGCCTGCTGCAGCACGGGACGCACCCCGACGACGGCCCTGTGCTGGTCACGGGTGCGTCCGGTGGCGTCGGGCAGCGCCGCTGTCGCGCATGCTGGCGAAGGCCGGCTTCGAGGTGGTGGCCTCCTCGGGCAAGACGGCCGAACACGACTACCTCAAGGAGCTGGGCGCGTCACGGGTCGTCGGGCGCCAGTTCACCGAGGACGACGGCCGGACCCTCGGGCCGCAGCTGTGGGCGGCCGTGGTCGACTGCGTGGGCGGGATGGCCCTGGCCGAGGCCCTGCGCACCGTCCGCTACGGCGGTGCCGTCGCCGCCAGCGGGCTCACCGGTGGCAACGACCTGACCACGACCGTCTACCCCTTCATCATCCGCGGGGTGGCGCTCCTCGGAATCGACACGGTCGCCACGCCGATCGAGGAGCGGCGAGCGCTGTGGGCCGAGATGCCCGATGCCTTCCCTCTCGACCGCTGCGACGAGATCGTCCACGAGGAGATCGGCCTCGAGCGGGCTGACGGCGGCACTGAACCAGGTGCTCGACGCCACCGTCCGCGGACGGGTCCTGGTCGACCCGGCTCGAGAGACCGACGTTGGCGTCGGTGCCGCGGTCGCGGCAGCGGGAGGTGCGTAGGCCAGCGGACTGGAGCGGGAGTCAGCCCGGCGGGTCGGCGGTCGGAAGCGCCCCGTGCTCACGGAGGACGGCGTAGATGGGCGACACCCTGATGGTCCCGTTGCCACAGGGGTCGATCGAGAGCGCGAACGACGCTGAGGCGGTCGTCGCGCCCGGCATCGTGACCGACGCCGACTCGGAGCTGGGGCAGCTGGTCTCGCTGCCGACCGGTACGTCGGAGAACTGGTAGGCGAACTGCGCGGTGCCCGACGGCGCAAGGGTGACTGTGCGTGGGTGCCGCGTTGGCCGCCGCGGAGACATCGACCGACAGGCCGTTGACCATCGTGACGGTGAGCGGCGCCCCGCTTCCCGACGCCGAGCGCGATGCGTCGGGTATCCGTTCGCCGTGCACGGCGACGAACCGGTGTTGGTCACCGTCACCGTTCCCGTGATGGTCCCGGCCGCCCCCTGACCCTGGCCGGGGGTGGCCGAGACGTGGGCGCAAGCGGCAGATGCCGCGGTGGTCGACGTGCTCGAGGACGGCGCGCTCGTGGTCGACGTGGTGGACGAGGTCGTGCTCGACGTCGCGTTGTGCGTCGTGGCGTTGGAGTTCTTCTTGGGCGGGTTCGAACTGCCGCAAGCCGCGAGGGCCAGCGCCAGCGCCCGCCACCAAGGCGAGCGCCCAACGACATCGGGTCACCCCTCGAAGTCCTCGGGCCGCACCGAGTCGAGGAACTGGCGGAACTGACCCACCAGCTCGTCCGGTGTGTCCTCCTCCTCGTCTTCGGCCTCGAGCGTGAGGATGATCCCTTCGGACTCCATCAGCTCGTCGGACACGAAGAGCGGCGTCTCGGTGCGCACCGCGATGGCGACCGCGTCGGACGGGCGGCTCGAGACGATGGTGCGCTCCTGGCCGCGGATCAGATGGATCTCGGCGAAGTAGGTCGACGACCGCAGCTCTGTGATGATCACGCGCTCGACGTTGATGTCGAGGGCGCCGAGCATGTCCTTCATCAGGTCGTGGGTGAGGGGGCGGGGCATCGTGACACCCTGGAGGGCGTAGGCGATCGCCGTTGCCTCAGGGCTGCCGATGAAGATCGGCAGCGTACGGCCTTCTCCCTCGGTCTCCTGCAGCAGGAGCACCGGGGTGTTCGACTGCAGGTCCACTCTGACCGCACGGAGTAGCACACGGACCATGACAGAAATGTAGCGCCGGATTCCGGGCTTGCGTCACCCCCCCAGATGACGTCGGAGGGCCTGCTTGAGCAATGTGGCTCGCATGGACTGGCCGAGCGCACCCAGCTCATCCGCCGCGTCCAGGGCTCGCTGGCGGGATTCGGGATTCCGCTGCCTGAGCAGCGGGATCACGACCTGCTCGATCAGGCCGATCTCACGATCCACCGCGTTGCGGAAGAGGCGCAGGTGGCGCGGCTCGATCCCGTAGGCCCGGAACGACGCCGCCAGGTTGGCCAGGGTCAGGGCGTCCTCGTCGTAGGTCTCGATGCCGGCGACGGAGACCGGTTCGATCAGCCCGAACGAGACGAGGCCCGCCACCTCCTCGACCGCCAGCCCGCTGGCCGCGCTGAGCTCCTCGGCGGTGAGGCTCGTGCCGGTCACCACGGCGGCGGCCTTCTCCGCTGCTGGAGGAGCGCCGGCTGCGTGGGCGGGGCCCTTGCGCGAGCCGCCCTGGCCGCCGCCCGCTCCTCGCTGGCCCCCGCCGGATGCCGCCCGGGGCGTCTCGGCGGTGGCGCCTTCCCGGCGACGCCGCTCCGTTCCCGCTCCCGCCGCTCGACGCACCCGAGCGTCCGGTCGAGCGCACCCGACGGATGGGACGCGGTGCGCTCGGGGCGCCCCGCCTGGCGCGCGCGCGTCGGCCGCACCGGCGGCGGCCGTCGAGGGAGCCCCGGTGGATGCCGTCGCGTGCGCCGTCGCACTGGTGGTCGCCGCAGTCGCCCCGGCAGCGCCTGCGTCACCGACCACCTGCAGGCCACGACGTCCCGGCGCATCCTCGGGCAGGCGGGCCGTACGACGCGAGGCGTCGGCCAGGATGCGCGCCATCGCCTCCTCGTCGGCCTTGGTGGGCTGCTCCGCGGCATAGGACGGCGACGAAGGAGCCGAGGCCGAGACCGAAGCCGCTGGGTCTGACGCGTGCCCACCAGGTGCACCCGACGCGCCACCGCCAGATGCGGTGGCGTGCGCCGGCTCCGGCGCCCGCGCCGACGCCGCCTTGCCGTTCGACACCTTGTCCGGGTCGTCGAGTTCGCCGTCGGCGAGGCGGTCGCGGATCACCTTGAGGGGCAAGAAGTGCTCCCGCTGCTGGCGCAACACCCAGCGAAGACGTTCGACGTCATGGTCGAAAAACTTGCGGTAGCCCGAAGGCGAGCGCTCCGGGTTCACCAGGCCCTGGCTCTCGAGGAACCGGATCTTCGAGATTGTGACGTCGGGGAACTCTTCACGCAGCAGCGTCAAGACGTCGCCGATCGAGAGGTAGCTGCGGCTGCTCACTCGTTGCCCGCCACCAGGAAGACGAGCTTGAATTTGCCGATTTGGACCTCGTCGCCCGGTGAGAGCTCGGCCTCCTCGATGCGCTCACGGTTCACGTAGGTCCCGTTGAGCGAGCCGACGTCCCGCAGGGCGTAGGCACCCTCGCCCGAGGGGGTGATCTCCACGTGTCGGCGGGACACGGTGATGTCGTCCAGGAAGATGTCGCTCTCGGGGTGGCGGCCCGCCTTCACCACCTGCTCGCCCAGCAGATAACGGGCGCCCACGTTGGGGCCTCGGGTCACCACGAGGACCCCCGCGCCGTGGGGCACGTCGACGACGGTGACGTCGGGCTGGTCCTCGGCCGTCTCTGCCTCGTCGGTCGGGTGGAGCGTGATGGTCGCGTCGTCACCGTCCGCCAGCAGGGCATTGACCGCACGATGAGCAGAAGTTAACGCCCTCGGGGTTCCGATGCCCGCAGTTGTGACAGAACACGGCGTCCACGGTACCCCACCCCGCTGGACACTTCTCCTGGCCTCATAACACTCCCGGATGCCTGCGTAGGAGGTGCTCAATCTGTCGTCAGGTCGCGATAGGCCGCCGCGTCGAGCAGGGCGCCGGTGTCCGCGCCGGGCGCGAGCTCCAGCTCGCAGATCCAGCCCTCACCGTAGGGATCTTGGTTCATGCGCTCGGGCGCGTCGGCGAGCGCGTCGTTGACAGCAGTGATGGTGCCGGCGATCGGCGCGTAGATCTCCGACACCGACTTCGTCGACTCGACTTCGCCGAGCTGTCCGCCCGTCTCGACCTCGACTCCCAACCGCCGGCAGATCGACGAAGACGATGTCGCCCAACGCGTCCTGCGCGTAGTCGGTGATCCCGATGCGCACGCGCGCGTGCCTTCGACGCGAACCCACTCGTGCTCGGGCGAGTAGCGAAGATCCTCGGGGATGTTCATGGGGGGCGACCATACCGGACCGCCAGACCGACCTGCAGGGGTCTCGCTAGGGCACCATGCGCGCTGATCCGGCGTGCATAGGCCGCTGCCAACGCCTCGGAGGCGACGACGTCGGATCCCTCCGCCCAGACGTGGGTGACCGGGTCCTCGGGATCGGGGACGACGAGCGCCCACCCGTCGTCGGAGACCACCTTGATCCCGTCGACGAGCACCAGCGACGCCCCTTGCTCGGTCAGCTGCTCCATGAGGGTCCGCATGATCAGCCCCTTGTGGTCCGACGGGGTGGCGACGTCCTGGCGGAGCACCGGCATCGGCGGGGTGGCCGCCACGATCTCGGCCAGGGACGTCGTCGTCCCGGCCAGCAAAAAGACCAGGCGGACCAGGGCGGCCGCGCCGTCGAAGGCGGGCAGGAAGGTCGGGAAGACGTACCCGCCCTCGCGGTCCGAGGCGAAGGACACCCCGCCGGAGGCCGAGGCCCCGAGGAGCCCCGACGGCGAGAGTGGCGTGAGCGTGAGCGCGATGCCGCGCTCCTCGCAGAAGCTGACGGGTCCGGTCGCTCGCCGTCACCGGCAGCGCGACACGCTCGGCTTGACCCGCTCCCGCCAGCAGCTCGATGAAGACCATGACTGCTTCGTCGTCGCTCAGTACATGACCGCTGCCGTCGATCAGCGTGAGCCGCTCACCGCCCGCATCGATGACCGCGCCGAGGTCCGCGCCCGAGCCGCGCACCGCGTCGGCGACACGCTCCTCGCTCACGATGCGATCCACCGAGATCATCCCCGGCGTCTGCGCGTAGGGATTGATGCTGAGGACGTCGGCGCCCACCTTCGAGAGCAGGTTCGGCATCACGAAGCTCGCGGCGCCATAGGAGAGGTCGAGCACGAACTTGACCTCGCGCCCGGCGTCGGGCCGCAGCCCGAACGCCTCGACGACGTCGGCGGTGTAGAGCTCGATGGTGCGCGGCGAGAAGTCGATGTCGCCGATCTCGCCAGCAGTGACCCGCCGGAACTCCTCGCGGTGGTACATGCGCTCGACCCGCCGCTGGTCGCTTTCGGAGAGGTCGATGCCGCGCTGGTCGAAGAAGCGGATCACCACGGACTGGGAGTCGTCCGGGCTGAGGCGCACCGTCATGCCGGCGCGGTTCCCCCGCATGCGGACGTGGTGCTGGGTCACCGGCACCGTCGCCAGCTCCAGGTCGTTCACGTTGACACCGACCGAGTTGCAGCCGACCATGAGCGCGCGCTTGAGGACGCGCGCCACGCGGCTGGTGTCACGCGAGGCGGTGATGTACGAGCCCTTCTCGAACCCCGACGCCCACGCCTTGGCGAGCCGCACCGGCGAGCTCGGGGCTGATGTCGACGTTGGCGATCCCCTGCACCCCTTCGGGGCCGAACAGGGTGCGGGCCCCGCCGGACTCCCACACGATGGAGGCGTTCACCTGCGCGCCGACGCCTCGACCACCTTGTAGGGGTAGACCTTGACGTCGCTGCGCAGCTCGGCATGGGCGCCGACCAGGCAGCCCTCGCCGACGACCGCGCCCGGCTCCACCCGGGCGCCGGTGCGCAGGTCGCAGGACCGCCCGAGCACCGCACCCTCCACCCGCGTCGCCGGCCCGAGATAGGAGTTCTCCCCGATCACCGAGCGCTGCAGCTCCGCACGCTCGGCCACCTGGGTGTTGGCGCCGATGGTCGAGTACGAGCCGACGACGACGTCGGCGTCGATCGTGCAGTTCTCGCCGATGAACGCCGGGCGAGTCGATACGCACCGAGGGGTCGATGGACGAGCCCTTCCCCACCCAGATGCCGGGGCGCAGCTCGAAACCGGCCACGTCCACCTCGACCTTGCCGTCGAGGATGTCCTCGTGCGCCTTCAGGTAGGCCGCCGTCGTGCCGACGTCCTCCCAGTAGCCGTCCGCCACGTAGCCATAGAGGGGCTCACCGGCCTCGAGCACCTCGGGGAAGACCTCGCCCGAGAAGTCGACCACCTGCCCTTCGGGGATGCGGTCGAAGATCTCGGGCTCGAGCACGTAGATCCCGGTGTTGATGGTGTCGCTGAACACCTGGCCCCACCCGGGCTTCTCCAAGAAGCGCTCGATCGTCCCGTCCTCGCGGGTGATGACGATGCCGAACTCGAGTGGGTTCTCCACCGCGCTGAGCGCGATGGTGGCCAGCGCCTGGTTCTTCTCGTGGAACGAGATGACCGACGTGAGATCGATGTCGGTGAGCACGTCGCCCGAGATGACCAAGAAGCGCTCGGTCAGCTGTGCGCTCGCGTTGCGCACTGAGCCCGCCGTGCCGAGCGGCGACTCCTCGGTGGCGTAGGACATCTACACGCCGAGCTCGCTGCCGTCGCCGAAGTAGCTGCGGATGGCGTTGGGCAAGAAGGCAACGGTGACGACGATGTCGGTGATCCCGTGGCGCCGCAGCAGCGACAGGATGTGCTCCATCATCGGCCGGCCGACGAGCGGCAACATTGGCTTGGGCAGGTTCGAGGTCTGGGGGCGCAGCCGGGTGCCCTCACCGCCGGCCATGATGACGGCCTTCATGCGCGGCTCCTGGTCATCGGGGGCTCCTGTTCATGCGTGGCTCCCCTTCATGTCGGGCTCCGCCTCATGGCTCTGCCTCGCCGCCCTGCCGTCGCGCAACGCCTTCCTGGCGGGGCCGATGTAGCTCCCGGCGGCATACCACGCCAGCGCGAGGCCGACGATGCCGGTGACCCACGCGATCACCTTGATCGGTTCCTGCCACGACGCGTCGCCGTACCCGAGGAGGAAGGTCGGGTAGGCGAACATCAAGCCGAAGGTGCCCGCCTTGCCGACCCACAACACGTCAATGCGGGATGCACCGAGCGAAGCCAGCGCCAGCACCATCACCGACACCAACACCTCGCGCGCGATGGTGGCGAGGCCGAACCACAACGGCACGGCGCCGTACACCATGATGGAGATGACCGCCGTGCCGACGAGCAGGCGGTCCGCTGTCGGGTCGAGCATCTTGCCCAAGGTCGTCACCTGACCGAAGTGGCGGGCCACGTAGCCGTCGACCCAGTCCGTCGCGCCGAGGACCGCCAAGAGGATCGCCGCGGCGGTCTGCTCGTGCGCTCCGAAGAGCAGCCACACGAAGATCGGGATGCACACGAGGCGCACCATGGTGATGACATTGGGGACGGTGAAGATCCTGTCCAGCCCTTCGTCGTCCACGAGGCCGAGTCTACGGGAGGGCCCCGCGACAGCCCCGCCTGCGGTGTGCCAGAGTGGCGCAGTGCCTCGCTTCGAACCATTCAAAGGGTTGCGCTACCAGCCCGCACGGGCGCCCATCGTCCAGGTCATCGCACCGCCCTACGACGTGATCTCCTCCGCCGAACGGACGCACCTGGCGTCACGCAACCAAGCGAACGCGGTGCTCGTCGAGCTGCCCGAGGCGGACCTCTCCGGCGGGCGCGATCGCTACGCCGTGGCGAGCGACCTGTTCACCCTCTGGCAGGCCGAGGGGATCATCGCCGCCGAGGAGGCGCCGAGCCTCTACCCGTACCGCATGACGGACCCGTCGGGCCGTGCCACCACCGGGGTGATCGGAGCGCTCGGGCTGGCCGAACCGGGCGCAGAGAGCGACATCCTCCCGCACGAGCAGACGCTGCCCAAGCCCAAGAGCGACCGCCTCGACCTGTTGCGGGCGACGCGGGCCAACCTCTCCCCCATCTGGGGCCTCTCCATGGCATCGGGGGTCACGGCCACCTTCGACCCGACCGACGACGAGCCCGTCGCCGACGCCTACGACGACGACGGCGTGCGCCACCAGATCTGGGTGCTGAGCGACCCCGACGCGATAACCGCGGTCGGCGACGCGGTGGCCAAGGCACCCGTCGTCCTCGCCGACGGGCACCACCGCTACGAGACGGCGCGCGCGTACCAGGCCGAGTGCCGTGCCGCCAACGGCGGGCGAGCTGGCCCGCACGACCTGGTGATGGCGCTCGTCGTGGAGCTCTCGGAGGACCAACTGACCGTCGGCGCCATCCACCGCACGGTGAGCGGGCTGCCCGAGGACTTCGACCTCGTCGGGGCGCTGAGCCAGTGGTTCGACGTGGTGCGCGCCGGAGAGGCGGACGATCGCACCCTCGGCGCTCTCGCCGACGCCAACTCGCTCGCCATGGTGACCGGCGGCGGGGCCTATCTCCTGCTTCCGCACCCCGAGGTCCAGGAGGAACCGGGCAACGACCTCGACTCCAACCTCATCGCCTCGGTGCTCTCGACCCTCCCTCCACACGAGGTGATGCACCGCCACAGCGTCGGCGAGGCCATGGAGGCGCTGGCCAACGGCGAGGGCCAGGCGGCCTTCCTGCTCCGCCCGCCCAGCGTCAAGCAGATCGACGAGTGGGCCAACGAGCGCCGGCGGATGCCGCCCAAGACCACCTACTTCAGCCCCAAACCGCGGACCGGGATGGTCTTCCGGTCCCTCGACCTGCCCTGAGGAGCCTCCTGTGCACGATTCGGTCACCATCCACATGGCGGCATCGCCCGACGACGTCTGGTCGCTCGTGAGCGATGTCACCCGCATCGGCAGCTACAGCCCGGAGACCTTCGAGGCGAAATGGGTCGACGGCGCCACCGGACCGGCGGTTGGCGCGCGCTTCAGGGGTCACGTGAAGCGCAACGGGAAGGGTCCCGTCTACTGGACGACCTGCACCGTGACCGAGTGCGAACCCGGCAAGACGTTCGCATTCGGTGTCGGGGCGCCGGGCAAGACCCCGCTCAACGTCTGGCGCTACGACATCGTCGCGGCCGGCGACGGCTGCGACGTGACCGAGTCCTTCACGTTGCGCCCGACCCGCTCCCTGCGCCTCTACTGGGCGGTGCTCGGCTGGGCGCGCGGCAAGACGAACCGCAACGGCATGCGCACGACACTCGAGCGGATCCGCGACGAGGTCCAGCCGGCGGTGGCGTCGTAGCGGGCGGCACCGGAGTCGCACCGCAGTCGCAGCGGGTGATCACCCGAGGAGCACCGGGTCACCGCTGGCGGCGATCGGCCCGACCGACTCGACGATCTTGAATTTCGACCAGACGGACTCACGAGGAGGACACATGGGGCAAGGCCGTCCGATTTCGTATATGGCCCTCAAGGCGGGCACCCCGGTCCTGACCGTGTCGGGCACCGAGTTCGGGACGGTCGAGCACGTGTTGCAGATCCCCGAGCTCGACATCTTCGATGGGCTCGTCGTCAAGACGCATCACCATGACGTGCGCTTCGTCGATCGCGACCAGGTCGCCGACATGACGACCACCGAGGTCCACTCCACGATCACCGACGACCAGGTCGACTCGCTCCCCGTGCCGAAGGGTGCGCTCGTGCTCCATCCCGACACGGCCCACGACGAGGGCCCGTCGTTGACGGCCCGCTGGGGCCGGCTCTTCGGGCGAGAGCACTGGAAGGAGCTCGAGTAGCGGGCCCGCGCCACGGAGGAGCGGCGCGCCGAGTACACCGAGGTCGTCGCGGCGGCGCGTGGCCGACTCCGGCGACGCTCTCTTGCCCCCGTTAGGCTCCGTCAGGCCGCGTTTCGCCCAGTCGACGCCGTCGCGTTCAGTCGACCGTCCAGCTCGAGCCCGAGCGGAGCAGTGAGGCGAGGTCGCCCATGCCGCGCTTGCCCTGCGCGTCGGTGATCTGCTCGGCCAACTGCGTGCCGTACTCGGGCCGCTCGACGGCGCGGAACACGCCGATCGGCGTCGGTTCGTAGGGGCCGTGCGCGAGGCGCGACAGCGCGAAGGCCAGGCCCGGGTCGTCGCGCTTCTCGTCGTGTACCAGCAGCGCATCGAGGCCGACCTCGGCCACCGACACGATCTCGAGGCTGCCGTCGGGACGCTGGACGACGCCGCGCTCCTCGCCTTCGGCGCCGAAGACGATCGGGTTGCCGTGCTGAAGTGGGATCAACATGGTGGCGCGGGCGTCGCGGCTGGTGATCTTCTCGAAGGCGCCGTCGTTGAACACGTTGCAGTTCTGGAGCACCTCGACGAAGGCGGCCCCGTCGTGCTCGTGCGCCCGCCGGAAGGTCTCCTGCATGTGGGCCCGGTCCATGTCATGGGTCCGGGCCACGAACGTGGCCTCGGCGCCGAGGGCCAGCGACACCGGATTGAACGGGGTGTCCACCGAGCCGAAGGGCGTCGACTTGGTGACCTTCGCCACCTCGGAGGTCGGCGAGTACTGGCCCTTGGTCAGGCCGTAGATCTGGTTGTTGAACATCAAGATGTTCAACCGCACGTTGCGGCGCAGCGCGTGGATCAGGTGGTTTCCGCCGATGGAGAGCGCGTCACCGTCGCCGGAGATGACCCACACGTCGAGGTCCGGACGTGTGGTGGCCAGCCCGGTCGCGATCGCAGGGGCTCGGCCGTGGATCGAGTGCATGCCGTACGTGTTCATGTAGTACGGGAAACGCGCTGCGCATCCGATGCCCGAGAGGAACACCGTGCTCTCGCGCCGCACACCCAGTTCGGGCATCAGCATCTGTACCGCGGCGAGGATGGAATAGTCCCCGCAACCGGGGCACCAGCGCACCTCCTGGTCGCTGGTCCAGTCCTTCCGGGTGGTGGCCGGCACTGCGGTGGCGACGGAGCCGTTGCTCGTCCCGTTCGCGCTGCCGTTGCTGCTGGAGCCGTTGGACTCGCTCATGATTTCCCTCCGAGCATCGCCGTGATGGCTGCCTCGATCTCCCCGACGCGGAACGGCACGCCTTGCATCTTGGACATGGTCTGCGCGTCGACCAGGAACTCGGCGCGCAGCACGCCGGCTCAGCTGGCCGAGGTTGACCTCGGGCACGAGAATTTGGGTGTAACGACTGAGGACCTCGCCCAAGTTGGGCGGCAACGGGTTGAGGTGGCGCAGGTGGACGTGGGCTGCCTTCATGCCGCGGGCCCGGACCCGCTTCACTCCGGCGAACACGGCGGCGTAGGTCGAACCCCAGCTCACGAGCAGCAGCTGCGCGTCCCCGACTCGTCGTTGACCTCGACCGGAGGGATGTCGGCGGCGATGCCTGCGATCTTGTCGCGGCGCAGATGGACCATGCGCTCGTGGTTGACACCCTCGTAGGACACGTTGCCGCTGCCATCCTCCTTCTCGAGCCCGCCGATGCGATGCTCGAGCCCGGGCAGGCCGGGCGGGGCCCATGGCCGGGCGAGCGTGTCGGCGTCTCGGACGTAGGGCCAGAAGCTCTCCTGGCCGTCCTCGTCGGTGTGGTTGGGCTCGGAGGCAAAGCCGGGTTCGATCGGTTCGAGCGCGTCGAGATCGGGCAGGCGCCAGGGCTCGGCGCCGTTGGCCAGGTAGCCGTCGGAGAGCACGATGACCGGCGTCCGGTACTTGATGGCAATGCGTGTCGCCTCGATGGCGGTGGCGAAGCAGTCGCTCGGCGTCTGGGGTGCCACGATGGGCACGCGGCGCCTCGCCGTGCCGGCCGTACAGGGCGTGGAGCAGGTCGGCCTGCTCTGTCTTCGTCGGCAGGCCGGTCGACGGACCGCCCCGCTGCACGTCGACCACGACCAGCGGCAACTCGAGGCTGATGGCAAGGCCGACCGTCTCGGACTTGAGGTCGAGACCGGGGCCGCTCGTCGTCGTCACCCCGAGCGCACCGCCGAACGATGCGCCGAGGGCGGCGCCGATGCCGGCGATCTCGTCCTCGGCCTGGAAGGTGCGGACGCCGAACTCCTTGCGCCGGCTCAGCTCGTGGAGGATGTCCGAAGCCGGGGTGATCGGGTAGCTGCCCAAGAACAAGGTCACACCGGCCAGGCGGGCCGCCGTGATGAGTCCCCAGGCGAGGGCCTGGTTGCCCGTGACCTGGACATACTCGCCCTTCTCGAAGGCGGCCGGCTTGACCTCGTAGTTGGACTCGAAGAGCTCGGCCGTCTCGCCGAAGTCGTAGCCGGCCCGGAACGCCCGCGTGTTGGCGTCGGCCACCTGAGGCTTGCCGCCAAAACGCTCAGCGATCCACTCGATGGTGGGCTCGACCGGACGGGTGTACATCCAGCTGATGAGGCCGAGAGCGAAGAAGTTCTTGGAGCGCTCGGCATCACGGGGCTTGACGCCGGCTTCCTTGCAGACCTCCTGGGTGATCGATGTCATCGGGACCTCGTAGACCGTGTACGCGGCCAGGGACCCGTCGGTGAGGGGGTTGGCGGCATAGCCGGCCTTGGTCAGGTCACGTTCCTCGAAGCTGTCGCTGTTGACGATGAGCACCGTCCCCTTGGCCATCAGGTCGATGTTGGCCTTGAGTGCGGCGGGGTTCATCGCCACCAGGACGTTGGGTGCATCGCCCGGGGTGAGGATGTCGTGGTCCGAGATGTGCACCTGGAACGCCGACACCCCGTTGACCGTGCCGGCGGGGGCGCGGATCTCGGCCGGGAAGTCCGGGAAGGTGGACAGGTCGTTGCCCAGTAGGGCGCTACTGGTCGTGAAGCGGTCGCCGGTCAGCTGCATGCCGTCGCCGGAGTCGCCGGCAAAACGCACGATGACCTGGTCCAACTGCTCTGTCACGTGTTGGGTTCCCGATGCCACGGGCTGCCTCGTCTCATGTCAAGGACGTGGAGAGACCTGGCTCAGCGCGGCGGGCTCCTGGCACCCTCACCCGCGCGGCGCGCGACACTCTCCGTCCGAATTTGGTCGTTCGGGGCAATCCTAATCCCCGCCCAGCAAGCCTCTTCTTCATCCAAGCTTCATCTGGGTGTCTTGGCGGGCAGTTCGGCGCCCGGCCTCCGGTACTTCTCGGAGTCAGACGGCGAGGTCGGCCACCTGCCGGTCGTCGACCCGTTTCGCAGAAGGCCTCATCGCGGAGGCCGTCATTGCGGAGGCCGTCATTGCGGAGGCCGTCATTGCGGAGGCCGTCATTGCGGAGGCCGTCTAGGCGATGGTGATCTCGGGATCGAGGTAGACGTCCTGGATGGAACGGATGAGGGCCGCGCCCTCGGCCATGGGGCGGGAGAAGGACTTGCGGCCCACGATGAGGCCCATCCCGCCGGCGCGCTTGTTGATCACCGCGGTGCGGATGGCCTGAGCGAGGTCGCCGTCGCCCTTGGACTCGCCGCCCGAGTTGATGAGGCCGATGCGGCCGGCGTAGCAGTTGACCACCTGCCAACGCGTCAGGTCGATCGGGTTGTCGGTCGTGAGTTCGTCGTAGACGAGAGGATCGGTACGGCCAAAGCCGATGGCCGTATAGCCGCCGTTGTTCTCCGGCTGCTTCTGCTTGATGATGTCCGCCTCGATCGTGACGCCCATGTGGTTGGCCTGACCGGTGAGGTCGGCCGAGAGCTCGTAGTTGACCCCGTCCTTGGTGAACGCCGAATTGCGCAGGTAGCACCACAACACGGTGAACATCCCGAGACGGTGGGCCTCGGCGAACATCTTCGAGACCTCTTGGAGCTCACGGTCCATGTCGTCGGAGCCGAAATAGATGGTGGCGCCGACGCCCACGGCACCGAGATCGAAGGCCTGCTGGACGGAGCCGAACATGATCTGGTCGTAGGTGTTCGGCAGGTGCAAGAACGCGTTGTGGTTCAGCTTGCAGATGAAGGGGATGCGGTGCACGTATTTGCGTGAGGCCAGGCCGAGCGTGCCGAGCGTCGTCGCCACCGCGCTGCACTCACCGGCGAGGGCGAGCTCGACGATGTTCAGCGGATCGAAATAGAGAGGGGCCTTCGAGAAGCTGGCGGCGGCCGAGTGCTCGATCCCCTGGTCCACCGGGAGGATCGAGAGGTACCCCGTTCCCGCCATCCGCCCGTGGTTGAACATCGAGCCGAGATTGCGCAATACGGTGGGACTGCGGTCGCTGTTGGTGAAGACCCTATCGAGGTAGTCGGGGCCCGGGAGGGTGAGGCCTTCCGCAGGGAACGCTTTCGCCGTGTGGGTGAGGAGGTCGTCCGCGTCGTCACCGAGGAGCGCACGGATGTCGGTGGTCTTGCTCATGCGCTTCAGCCTACTGGAGGGTAAACGCGAGGCCCCTTTGGGCTTGGCCTGCTTGTGTTTGACGCTTTCCGGTCCCGGTCGTCACTCTTTCGCCACATTCGCTCCGGTACTCCTGGGGTGGTCACGAGTGGTGCCGGGTGGTGACGCTTGGCGCTGGTTCACGACCCCTACGCTGAGTCCCGTCGGATCCCCCCGTTGACGACGTGCGGACGGAGCGGAGGCCATGAACGTTCTCGAGTCCAGGTAGGCCAGACCGTTGCGTCTGCGACCGTGGGTGCTCTTGACCGGTGCCGTCGTCATCATTGCCGCGGTCCTGTACTTCACCGACGTCTCCTCGTCGCCTGGGCACTCGGGGTCCGTAGACACATCGAGCAGCAGTCGGCACGGCTCGGGCTCGGGATCCGGCGGGTCAGCGGGGTCGCGCAGCGGTTTCTTTCTGAAGGCCTCCGTCCCCTCGATGGGGGAACAGAACGTCCCGGCCAATGCGAAGATCTCCCTGACGTTCTCCTCGCCAGTGAGCCTGCGCGCGGCGTCGACACCCACTCTCTCGCCCACGATCGCCGGCAGGTGGGTGCAGACGAATGCCACCACGCTCACCTACGAGCTCGACTCGCCTCTGATTCCGGCCTCGCAAGAGGTCGTGACGATCCCCGGGGGAGCCAAAGGACTGCGCAGTGCGGGCGGTGCGGTCCTCTCCTTTTCACCCTCGGTGACGTTCGACGTGGCGGATGGGACGACGCTGCGGCTCCAGCAGCTCTTGGCCGGGCTGAACTATCTCCCCCTGGGCTTCGCTGGGACCGGCCCCGCCCCGGCGCGGGCGGACTTGGCCGAGGACCAAGCCGGCACGTTCTCGTGGCGCTGGCCGAACCTGCCCAGCGAGCTCACCTCGCAATGGACACAGGGCAGCGAGAACCAGATCACCAAGGCGGCGGTCGAGGCCTTCGAGAACGAGAACGATCTCGGCGTCGACGGGGTCGCGGGACCGGCGGTGTGGACCGCGCTGATCAACGACACCATCAACGACAAGCCCAACGCCAATCCGTACGTCTACATACTCGTGAACAAGGTGCTCCCCGAAAACCTGACGCTGTGGAACGACGGCGACGCCCAGTACGTCGGCATCGCGGTCAACACCGGCGCTCCAGGAGCGGACACCATTGACGGCACCTACGCCGTGTTCGAGCACGTGCGCTACTCGGACATGAAGGGCACGAACCCCGACGGCACGACCTACAACGACCCGAACGTGCCCTACGCCAGCTACTTCAACGGCGGCGACGCGTTGCACGGCTTCATCCGGGCCTCCTATGGCTCACCTCAGAGCAACGGCTGCGTCGAGATGAGCTACGCCGACGCCGCCCTCGTGTGGCCGCTCACCCCGATCGGCACCCTCGTGACTGTCGAGGGCCCGAACTACGGGACCGCGCCGCCGTCGACGACGACCACGACGGCGCCTCCGCCACCGACCACGACGACCACCGCTCCCCCTGCCCCCGCTCCGACCACGACGACCACTGCTCCGGCGCCGGCCAGTACTTCGACGACGGTTGCTCCGGCGCCTCCGCCGACCTAGTGCCCCATCAAGCAACGTTTGCGCGCTTTACCAGCTCACGGAGGGTTTCGTCTTGAGCATGGCGATTGCGCCAGATGATGTAGCGACGGATCATCGAGTTCTGCTCCTCGTGTGAGCGGTGATCGGTGCCGTCGAGGGTGAAGTAGCGCAGCGCCTGGAACTGCGCCTCGATCCGGTTCAGCCAGCTGGCGTTGGTGGGGACGTAGGCCAGCTCGACGTTGTTGGCCTTGGCCCACACCCCGACCCGGTCGTCTTTGTGGGTTGAGAGGTGTGGGCTGAAGTTGTCGAGCACGATGGCGATACGCACGTTCGGCGGGTAGAGGCTGCGCAGGTAGCGGCAGAACTCCAAGAAGGTGGTGCGGTCCTTCTTCGTCTTGATGTGGCCGTAGATCTTGTCCTGGTTCAGGTCGTAGGCGGCCATGAGGTGCCGCACGCCCTTGGTGCGGGTGTAGGTGGCCCGGCGGCGTCGTCGCCGTGGGCCGGCGGTACTCGACTCGCCTTTGACGATCATGGGCGCCCATTGCTTGCCGGGTCGCGGGAGCAGGTTGAGCGGCCCGAATTCGTCCATGCAGATCACGACGGTCGGATCGCCCCGCTTGGGCTTGGACTTCCCATCGGCGATGTCGTAGAGCTCGAGCACCCGGTTCTTCTTGGCCTCGAAGTCGGGGTCCTTCGATTGCTTCCAGGTCTTGATCACTTGAAAAGAGACACCCTCCTCACGGAGGAGCACGCGTAGACCCTCGTGACTGATGTCGTCGACCACCTGACCGGATCCCCGTGAACTGATCCACCTCCTGTGCGAGTCCGATGTCCCAAGATGGGACGAGGAGGACAGCACAGATGAAAAACCGGCGGCACACGCCCGAACAGGTGATCCGCAAGCTGGCCGAGGGCGACAAGCTCTTGGCCCAAGGCAAGACCGTCGAGGAGGTGGCGCGTCATCTCGAGATCTCCGGGCAGACCTTCCACCGCTGGCGCAACCAGTACGGCGGCATGAAGGCCGACGACGCCAAACGCCTCAAAGAGCTCGAGCGCGAGAACACCCGGCTGAAGAAGATCGTGGCCGACCAGGCCCTCGACATCGACATGTTGAAAGAGGTGAACCGGGGAAACTTCTGACCCCGGACCGCCGCCGGCGGGCCGTCGTGGCCCTCCGAGAGCAGTTCGGGGTGAGTGAACGCAAAGCCTGTGCCCTCGTCGGCCAGCCCAGATCCACCCAACGCCTCCCCGCGCCCGTGCCTTCCGACGACGAGCTGGCGCTCCGCGCCTTCCTTACGCGACTTCTCGCGGCGGCGGCCCCGCTGGGGCTGGCGGCGGGCTGCCACCGCGGCGCGCAAGGCCGGCTGGCGGGTCAACAACAAGCGCATCCACCGCCTTTGGCGTGCCGAAGGCCTGCGTGTGCCCTATCGAAAGAAGAAGCGCCCGCTGCGCGGCATCGGGGTCGCCGTCGGTGCCTTCTGCCCGATCCGGCCCAATGTCGTCTGGGCCCTCGACTTCCAGTTCGACCAGACCGCAGAGGGAAGGATGCTCAAGCTCTTGAACGTCATCGACGAGTACAGCCGCGAGTGCCTGGCCATCGAGGTGGAACGATCCATCGACGCCGACGGGGTGGTGGCCTGCCTCGAGCGCTTGGCCGACGAACGCGGCGCACCCGCCTATGTACGGTTCGACCACGGACCCGAGTTCATCGCCTATGCCGTGGCCGACTGGTGCCGCTTCAACGGGACCGACACGGTGTTCATCGACCCGGGCTCGCCGTGGCAGAACGCCTGGATCGAGAGCTTCAACGGCCGCCTACGCGACGAGTTCCTGAACGGCCAGCGCTTCGAGTCCCTGCTCGAGGCCAAGGTGCTTCTCGAGGACTGGCGCATCGACTACAACATCAACAGGCCGCACAGCGCGCACGGCTGGCTCACCCCGGTCGAGTTCGTCGAGGCCTGGCTCCACCGACAGCAGCTCACACTCGCATAGGGAGTGGCTCAACAAACGGGGTCCGCTCACACCCCCTCGGCGACGAGGAACTCGGCCAGCTTGGACAAGCTCCAGGTGGAAAAGGGCAGGTCGTGGTCCATCGGACGGCTCAGCGCGATCTTCTTGATCTCCCGGCGCTCGGGCAAGGTGAACTTCGGTGGTCGGCCTCCCGAGTACTTGGGGGCCAACGAGTCGAACCCGTCGTCGTTGAAGTTGTGCAGGACTTCACGGACCCGATCGGGCGAGGTGAAGGCCACCTTGGCGATCTGGGCCACGTCCATGCCCTGGGCCGAGAGCAGCACCATCTGGGCTCGACGCCACCGCACCACCGAGCCCGAGGACCGCCGCACGATCTGGAGCAACCGTCTGCCCTCGTCATTGGTGATCTCTCGAACGTGTATCCCTTCGCGCACTTGACCTCCTCTTTTCGCGAGAGGCCAATTCTGCGCGACCCCGACGTCAAAGTGGTGGACGCGCCCCTCCAACGTTGCCGGTCACGGCACTAGTTCGTCGCCGGCCTCTTGGTCGGGGCGGGCCTCTTGGGGCTGTCCATCTTCTTTGCGCTCTTGGTCGCGGTTTTGGAGTTTCGGCTGCGGCGGGGGCGGTCCGGTCCGAGCGATCCCAGTCGCTCGGTGACGTCGTAGGCCTCAGGATCGGCCTTTCGCACCCGCTCGAAGTACTCGCGGGCTTTCGGCACGTCGCCCGCCCGTTCGTACAGATCGCCCAGCAGGTACCACTGGCGAACGTGGCGGTCCGACGGGTTGCGCAGCGCCTTGGCCGCACCGGCGGTGGCCAGCATGGCGATGGCGCCTTGGAGATCCCCGGTGTCCGCCAGTGAGGCAGCCGCGACGATGCGGCCCTCCGCCAGGACATCGGGCTCGGGCGAGCTGTGCCGGAGCTCGGTCCAGAGCTCGGCGACCTTCTTCGGCCGCTGCAGCGCGCGCTGGCAGTCCATCAGCACCGGGAGGTAGTCGATGGTGTCGCTCAGCTGCCCCGCCGCCTGGAGGTGACGGACCGCCTCGCGCCAGCGACCGCAGCGGTACGCAGCCAGGCCGGCCAGCTCCCGCACGCCGGCCACGGCGGGAGCCTCTTCGGCCACCGGCTTGATGGCCCGCAGCGCATCTTGGTAGCGGCCGCGCTCGTAGGCGCCCGACGCGGACTCGGCGCGCTCGACCAGCCGCTCCTTGTGCTGTGCCGTCGCCACGTCCGCGGCGTTGCGGATGGCGGTGGCGACCTCGGGCGGGAGCGTGTGCTTCGGGGACAGAGCGGCGAGGGCGTCGCGGGCCGAGCGGGTGGCTGTGCGGGTGGTGGCGGTTGCGGCGGGGCCGCGTGTGGTGCGCTGGCGCCTTGTGGGCGCTGGCGAGTCGGCCCATTCGTCGCGGGCGCCGTCGTCTCGCACCCACGTCGTCGGTTCGCGTTTCGGCGGTGGGCTCCCGATTCGGCGTTCCGGGGGAACGGCGCCGGTGCGGTGGTCGTCGTCTCGCTTGACGACCTCGCGGGCACCTCGACGCGCCACGTTGCCCCACGACTTCGACCCGGGCAGTTCGGGTGGGCGGCGGTCGTCCCCTCGTGACGGCGCACTGGGCCGGGAGCCCGGTCGGCGCGGCTCGGCGCGGCTCGGGCGGGCCGGCGTCCGGTCGCCCTGTGGGCGGGGGCGGCCCGTGCTGGTCGATCGTGGAGGACGACGGGTTCGTGGTCCCTCGTCGTCCCGGTACCGCGACGCCGGGTCGCTGCGTGGGCGGTCGTTGGGTCCGCCCGGTGCTGGTTGGGCTGGAGCGACTGGTGCGGCCGCCCTCACGGCTCGTGACCCCCGTCCCGTTTCGGGAGTGCGAAGGCGATCCGGAGCCAGTGCGGGTCGGCCTGGCTGATCCTCCCGATCGGCTCGATGCACTGGTCGGCCGGCCGGTGGCGGCCCCAGCGCCTGTCGCACGTCCCCGCGATGAGCTCTTGGTACCCGACGATCTCGATGGGCTCGCTCCCGCTCCTGTCTTGCGCGGCGGTCGCGACCCGGTGGCGCCTTGGCCGCTGCGTGGCCCGGTACCTCGGATTGCTGCGCGCGCTGAGCCCGAGCGCGCTGAGCCTGAGCGAGCTGAGCCCGACGAGGCGCCGGAACGGGACTGGCGCGCCGGGCCTGCGGGTCTCGCAGGGCGCGCCGAACCACCCGATCGCGACGATTGGGCGCGACGATTCGGCTGCGAAGAACGCGGTGGCACCAGCCGAGTCTACAAATGCAGGACCTGAGCCCGGTTGCCGACCGTCGCCGACGCAGACGGAAACGGGCGGAAAAACGACAAAATCCCCTCGAGCCGAAGCTCTGAGGGGATCTCGTCATTAGAAATCCCGGCAGCGACCTACTCTCCCAGGGGGCCTCCCCCCAAGTACCATCGGCGCGGGCGGGCTTAACTGCCGTGTTCGGAATGGGAACGGGTGTTTCCCCGCCGCTATGGCCACCGGAAACCGTGCGCTCGGCGGGCTCACCGTCTCTGCGAGACGGAGCCGCGCCCGTGGCTGCGATGACGCAGCCCCTGAGCGTTCCAAAGCGAGCACGAGCAGAAAAAGTCCCCAAGCCCTCGGCCGATTAGTACCGGTCGGCTGAATGCATTACTGCACTTACACCTCCGGCCTATCAACGTGGTCGTCTAGCCACGGGCCTTACCAGGTTAACCCTGTGGGAGATTTCATCTCGAAACGGGCTTCGCACTTAGATGCTTTCAGCGCTTATCCCACCCGTAGGTCGCAAACCAGCCGTGCCCTTGGCAGGACAACTGGCACACGAGAGCTACGTCCGTCCCGGTCCTCTCGTACTAGGGACAGCCTTTCTCAAATCTCCTACGGCTGCATCGGATAGGGACCGACATTCTTTGTTACCACCGACCAACTGCGTCGGGGGCCAGGGCATTTCTGCCTGGCTCTGCATGTCGCCATGCAGATCGGACCATCTCTTCACACTCGCAAATCTGCGAGTGTGCTTGGCATATGGTCTCTGAGGATTCTGGATGTGTGTACGATCCAGTCTTTCCTGCTGATTGACCGCACCTGACGCATTGTCACTGCCCTTTGTGCTTTATTCCGCTTCGTACATGCGGATGCCACGACCTCTCAAAGAGCGAGTAGCGCAGGATACATACGGTGTTTCCAGCATATAGCCAAGTTTATAGACAGCGCGGTTTTATCCACTGTCTCACGACGTTCTAAACCCAGCTCGCGTACCGCTTTAATGGGCGAACAGCCCAACCCTTGGGACCGGCTTCAGCCCCAGGATGCGACGAGCCGACATCGAGGTGCCAAACCTTCCCGTCGATATGGACTCTTGGGGAAGATGAGCCTGTTATCCCCGGGGTACCTTTTATCCGTTGAGCAACGGCGCTTCCACAAGCAACCGCTGGATCACTATGCCCTGCTTTCGCACCTGCTCGACTTGTAGGTCTCGCAGTCAAGCTCCCTTTTGCCATTGCACTCGACAGCTGATTGCCAACCAGCCTGAGGGAACCTTTGGGCGCCTCCGTTACATTTTAGGCAATCTGTTAGCCCGACAACTTGTATCTCATGCTTGGCAGTATTTCTTCCACGACGTATGCACTCATCACCGACGCGGAGGGCGCCGGCACATAGATTTGCAAGCCATCGCGCTGCTTTCGCACTGTGGTCTCGACTTCAACGTGTGTTGAACAGAGACCGCGATACTGGCTCGATTATCTGAGCCGTCGTCCAAAAACCACCTTCGCTACTTACGCAGTTCCGGCCCGTTCATGAACGGAGTTGCCATCTCGAGGTCATTTCTGCCTCGATCTGCATGTCGCCATGCAGTTCAGACCATCCCATCACCCGTCGCGATGCGACGGGGCTCTCGTTGTGGTCGTTGGGGTAGGCGGCCGAAGGCCACCCAACCTGCTGATTGTCCGCACTGGTCAGATTTTCACTGCCCACGCCAAACCGTAAGAAGTGGTTGTGACACGAACGAGTACTGCCAGATACTCGGATGTCCCAGCATACGCCGAGAGTTTTATCTCACATGGTTTCCCATGATTCGCCCCATTTTGTTAAGGCGACCGCCCCAGTCAAACTACCCACCTGACGCTGTTCCTGATCCGGATTACGGACCGAGGTTAGAGTCCCGGCACGAAAAGGGTGGTATTTCAAGGTTGACTCCACACTGGCTGGCGCCAATGCTTCAAAGTCTCCCACCTATCCTACACAAACAGTACCAAAACTCAACATCAAGCTGTAGTAAAGGTCCACGGGGTCTTTCCGTCCTGATGCAGCTAACGAGCATCTTTACTCGTACTTCAATTTCGCCGGGTCTGTGGTTGAGACAGTAGGAAAGTCGTTACGCCATTCGTGCAGGTCGGAACTTACCCGACAAGGAATTTCGCTTGTTCTGTTACAACCAATCACTCAAACAGCATTTGAGTGATTGGCGGATCGGTCGTTTCCGCCGATCTCCCTACGTCGCCGTAGGGACCGGACCATAACTTCATCTCACAGGGACTACCTATGTCACCTGTGAGGTGGTCGGCGTTTGGTCTCTGAGGATTCTCAGGACTTCGGATGGCTTTCGATGATTCATCGTCTCCGCTATCTCAGCTATTTCAATTAACCCAGAGATCGTGAGGTGCTTGCGCTCCTCCATGAGACGAAGCACTCTCGCGAACTTGTCGAAGTTCTCACTCTTCGACGTTCGCAGCTGTTGCTCTTGGAAGAACGGGACGATCACGTCCCGCAGGTCTGCGAATCTTCCCACGTAATACCGGTACATATCTTCCCGGTGATTGTCGTGTCTCCGATTCACATACACCTTGCCGCAACCGAAGAAGCGTGCAAGCTCTTCCAACACATCTCGACTCGAGGCTGACTGGACCACCACGAAGGTGGGCTGCACCTGCCAGCGAAGCGCCGTCTTCCGATTTCGAAAAATGGGGCAGCTGAAACAGCCTTCCCCATCCACGAAACCGGCAATCCATCCGCAGTACCAGAGTCTTTCCTGCTGATTGTCCGCACCGAACGGATTGTCACTACTCATGACAAACCATAAAGAGCGCTTGTGACATGAATGAGTACCGTCGGATACTCGGAGTTTCCAGCATATGGCCGACTACTCACCGCATCGTCACCGACGCGGAGGGCAGCACCCATTGCACTCTATGGGAATTCTACCTTAGGACCGTTATAGTTCACTTGATTCCCCATGTCGCCATGAGGTGTGGACCATATCTTCATCCCTCTCTTCAAAGAGGGAGCTCTGCATATGGCCTCTGAGGATTCCGAGTCCACTTCCTGATTAGACGAGAATGCTCTCTCGACGGATAGGGACGTTGAAGCTTCCCTCACCATCGACGAATCCGGCTACCCAGTTGCCCAGGTCGCTTCGGATCCGATCCAGCCAGTTAGAGGAACAGGTCTTTCCTGCTGATTGTCCGCACCGGACGGATTATCACTGCCCATGCCACCACCAGAACAACTGGTTGTGACACGAGCGAGTACCGCCGGATGC